>JAJNDK010000014.1 GCA_021156365.1 Bacteroidota bacterium | reverse complement strand
TCCTGGTAACTGAATTTTTTTGGTTCGTCTTTGTTCTCTTCCATGCTACGTTAAAATTAAGTGATTTTTTAATTTTGACACAGTTTAGTGAATAGACCCTTGGTTCCGATCCAGTTAGTCGAATTCAATCTTCATTCGCCCTACTTTACAGACTCATTCACCAACCCCAAATTCAAGCTATTTTAACTGCCCACCCAATCGCTCAAATTTAAACTTCATTCCCCATAGTTACTCGCTCGGTTGATCAAATTCAGGTCCTATTCATCCGAATCGCTGATCCGATCGCTCAAATTCAGGTTCTATACCTTCGAGTTGCTGATCCAATCACTGGAATTGCTGATCCAATGCATCGAGTTCAAACTCCTGTCACCGGAGTTGCTGATCCGGTCATCCGAATTCAAACTCCAATGATCTTAATTGCTGATCCGATCATTCGAATTCAAACTCCAATGATCTTAGTTGCTGATCCGGTCATTCGAATTCAAACTCCAATGATCTTAATTGCTGATCCAATCACCGCAGTTGCTGATCCGGCCATTCGAATTCAAACTCCAATGATCTTAATTGCTGATCCAATTACCGCAGTTGCTGATCCGGTCATTCGAATTCAAACTCCTGTCATCGGAATTGCTGATCCAACTACCGAAGTTGCTGATCCGGTCATTCAAGTTCAAACCCCTGTCATTGGACTTGCTGATCCAATGAAAGAAGCGGTACTTTATCAAAGAAGTACTACTTTGAGAAAGTACCGCCCGGAAATTTTGCACAAAATACCCCGATTTTCGACCATGTATAAAGTCAGATCCGCCACTTATTAAAAACCCGGGAAATGACTGTAACAAAAATAATTCACCTCCGTTCTAATACACAGAAGCGCTTTACAAAGAAATCCCGAAGGTTCGGGACTAAAAGAAAGAAGACATGCAAAACGAAAGAAAACGGTAGAACAAAAGAATCCTTGTATAAGGACGGATAAATAAAATTAGTAGTAACAATTTAAAAACTTAAAAAAATGTCAACACATTTAAAAGCGGTTTTGGGACTCAGCAATAAGACTCCCGAAACCAAAGTTACCCGGTCGCAGACGATACTCGATGCGATGCAAAACAGCGGTAACTTCGCAGACGAGGACTTACCTGTAAGTTACTCCAATTCCCAGTCAGCCATCGATAACTTTGGATCGGCTATCGTGGCAGCCAACGGGATCAATGCTTCCAGCGCGGATACAAGCCGTATGCACGAAGAGGAACGCCAGCTCCTGGGCATCTTCAACCTGCTGCGCTCGCACGTGGAGTATGTGGCCAACCAGACTGCCGACCCTGCTACGATCATTACCTCTGCAGGTATGACCGTAGGGACACCCGGCGGGCAGAACGCAGTAACAGAGCTTACCTTAGATGCACCCGGCAATGGTAAGATCAATGTGCGCGTACCCCGCAGGGAAGGTGAAAAATCATTCGTTTTCGAAGTATCGACCGACGGTGAATCCTTTACGAAAGTGACGAGTAATGCGAATGCCAAAGTAGTCCTCAGCGGCTACACACATGGCAGTACCATCTACGTAAGGTATTACGCTATCAGTAAGGACGGTGAGAGCGAGATGAGCCAACCCAAAAGCGTGCTGGTGAATTAAGCTCCTTTCGTTCACCACCTGCTAACCGTTCGTCCCTACCCTGCAGGGACGGGCGGTTTTTTATGTTATTGCCCTTTCACTAAGTCATACTACCCTTTCACCACTTGCCGCTTTTAATCCCGCTTCTCCCCTCCCATCTTTGTGGCATAAATAAAAAAGCCATGAAAAAATCAATATTCCTTCTTTCCGCCATCCTGATCAGCATGCAGCTATGCGCGGACAGCTTTTACGAACAGCTCTGCGCCTTCAACTTCAAATGGAAGAACCATGCTATCGGGGCGCCGGCAGGTAAAGCAAAAACATTCGCCTCCGATAAAGAATACATACAGGCCCATTTAGGCGCCGTATTGCCCATCCTCAAAAATGCTTCCACACAGGGACTGAGCAAAGAGCAGATCAAAATGCGTTTGCATTTCATCGAAGTGCTAAGCGCTTATCGTGAAGCAGGGAAATTCCCGCAGAACTATTTTCGCGCCGAACGTATCCCGGTATTCATTGATGAGAACGGCACGCATTGCGCAGTCGGCTACCTGATGCAACAGTCGGGACAGGAAGCGATGGCGCAGCGCATTTCCAAAAACTATCAATATGCCTGGCTGAAAGATATACAGGACGAGAACCTGAGCGAATGGCAACAAGCATCGGGCCTGAGCTTAGAAGAATTGAAGCTGATACAGGGCGCTTATGATTCGTATATGCCCAGGGCGCTTTTTCATCCCAATAAATACGGCATCCCGCAAAAACCGGAAGTGATCGCGATGAATTTTAAAAAAGGAAAACTGAAAGAAGGAAAAGAAGAAACAGACCCGGCAAACATCTGGCTGAAAGGCGAAGGAAAGAACGGCGTGCTGAACGGGAAATGGATCCAGAATTTTGCAGCAGGCAAACCCTGGATAGAAGGCTATTATGAGAACGGCAAACGCACCGGCCTGTGGAAAGAATACTACCGTGGCACCCTGCAGCTCTGCCGCACGGAGAACTGGAGCAACGATAAGCTGAACGGCATCCGCAAGCGTTGGGATGAAAACAATGTACTGATCGAAGAGATCCTCTTCAAAGACGGGAAAGCAGCATTGAAAACAAATTACGACCTGAGCACCGGTCTCAAATATGTCCGCAAGCCACTCGACTCTGTGATCGTGTACACCGAAATATATACAATGGACGGTCTGCTCTTAGCCGCAGGAAAAGAACGCATCTACAACCCGGGCAACCTGCAATGGTTCCAGAACATTGAGCTCACGGCGCTGAATACCTTTTCGGTAGCATCAAGTAAAGGCTCATCACTCAATGTTGGAAATTCCGAACCTTTAGCGCTCTATAATACTCCGCCCCTGGTGGAATATAAAAAAGAAGGCAGCTGGAGCTATTACAAGGAATACAATTATGAGCTTGCGCAGAAACAACTATCCTCCATGGTCCAAAAGATGCAGCAGAATTTCATGCACTTTGGAGAGTCCCTGTTCTATAGCACCCGGGCGTATGACCTGATAACGATCAAAGGTTCCGGATTCGATTCCATCCGTGTCGATTTTGCGGATGATCAGCTCCTGGATTTTTACGGCTACGGCATCACGGATTTCACGCACCTGAAGATCGTGTATCAACCTGCAAACAAGCTCCAGCCGTATTTCGATCCTTATCTGTATTCCGGCCGCCGCCGCATTCAACGATCCAAAGCTGTGCAGACAATCGGTCTCTACACAAAAAAAGGTGAAAAGACAGGGGAATGGAGACATTACAATGAATTGGGACAATTGTATAAAACAGAGAATTTTATTATTCCACGGAAAGAAGAGGAGCTGGTGAGTGAGCTGTGATACGGGCTCCGGCTTAGTTTATTCCTCGTAAACAAGGCCCGGCGGGTGCTGCCTCACCCTTTCGCACAGGCTGCCCTCTCCCCGCCCTATGGGGAGAGGGAACCGCACGGGGCCATTGCTCCGGATGGATTTTTTACTTATAGTAAGATCATTTCCAACATATTCGTTTACAAAAAACACTCTCAGCCAAAGGCTGCTGACACCCTTCTCCCTGCGGGAGAAGGGGCGCGATAGGCAGTGCGCAGGCCAGGGGTTGAGGGCTTACACTCCCACACCCCCAACCTGCGCAGGAGTATTTTCTCATTTCCCGTCTTTTTATTACTTTAGTCTGTACCATGAAAGTTATACGCGGTACTAAAATCCCGAAAACCGACTTTGCCCGAAAGCTGCGTAAAAAAAGTACTACCGCAGAAGATCTGTTCTGGAAAATAGTGCGCAACCGTAAACTCCTCAACCTGAAAATCCGCCGACAACATCCGATAGGTCCTTTCTTTGCCGACTTTTATTGTCATGAATTATTGTTGGTAATAGAAATAGACGGAAGCATTCATGAGTCAGAGGAAATAAAGAAGAGAGATAAAAGACGCGAACAATACCTTTTACAGGAAGGATTTCGTGTACTCCGGTTTACAAATGAAGATGTACTGTTTAATTCACAGGTGATCGAAGAGACAATAAAAGAGTTTATACAAAATAAAAAGTAGTGCAGGGTGGCTGGCGCATTGGCTCCCTCAACCTTTCGCACAAGGCTACCCTCTCCCCCTCGTGGAGATCCCGATAGCTATTCCAACATATTCGTTTACAAAAAACACTCTCAGCCAAAGGCTGCTGACACCCTTCTCCCTGCGGGAGAAGGGGCGCGATAGGCAGTGCGCAGGCCAGGGTCCCGATAGCTATCGGGAGAGGGACTACACTCCACCCCCCCAACACCCCACCAACCCTTCCGTTTAGCGCAAAAAAATCCCGTCTTACCTCATTTCTTCTTTTACGATTTGACGGAATTTGTATCTTTAATCCCGGCTTTCATAAAAAGCCGAAGCACTTATTAAAGCATACAAACATACAAACATGAAAAAATTACTCCTCTTCTTTTTTGCACTCACACTGACCGGCATGCAGCTGGATGCCCAAAGCGTTTTCATCGGCTCTTCCATGTCCAACAACGGCGCCTATGGAACTGTATTTACGTTTAACACCGGCGGCAACAGCTTTAACAACGTGTTCAACAACAGCACTTTTAACGGCTGGTTCAACAGCGGTATCATCAAATCATCCGACGGAAGATTCTTTGCTACCGGTTATGACGGGGGCACACTTCAGACCGGTGCTATTTTACAGATCAATCCGTATATCAACGGCATTGCCACCGTAGCTGAGTTTAACGGCGGCACGGATGGCGCTTATCCGCAGGGCCCTATGGTATCTGCAGCCGATGGTTATTTGTACGGTATGTGTAAACAGGGCGGTGCCAACGGTTCAGGGAATATTTACCGCTATGATCCCAATTTAGGTATCATCACCGGCGTGTACGATTTCGGGACTGTTAACGGTCATACCCCGATGGGCGGACTTATTGAGGTGGGCGGATTGTTCTACGGACTGACGAGCATGGGCGGCGCCAACGATGAGGGCGTGATCTTCAGCTATGATTATACACTGGATACTTATACCGTGCTCTACGATTTTGATTTTGCCACCGGCTCCGGTCCGAGAGGTTCTTTCATTTTAGCTTCCGACGGCGATCTGTATGCGACCCTGCACGATGGCACTTCCACCAGTCGCGGAGGTATTGTAAAATTAGATCTTCCTTCCAACACGGTTACGACTTCCTCTTTTGCATTCGGCAGCGAACCACAGGATCCGGACGGAGACCTGATCTCTGACGGAGGCAGCTTACTGTACGGCACCACCACTATTGGAGGTGCTTATAACTACGGAACGCTCTATTCATACGACATCACCAGCAACGCCGTCACTGTATTGCGTTCTTTCGACAATACAACTGTGATGGGCGGATTCCCGAAAGGCACTCCTGTGCTGGCGGTATACGACGGAAAGATGTACGGCCTTGCCAATGGCGGCGGAGCTCTTGGCTATGGTGTGGTATACCAGTACGATCCTGTGTTTGACAACTATGTGAAGATGATAGACGTGGGCGATGTAACATCTACTGATTTCGGAACCCAGAAGCTGATCGAATACCATCCCTTTGTTTTTAACGCCATGAACCTTATCCAGAACGATCCCTGCAACGATGGCAACTGCGAAGGGGCGGCCGTGGTTAGCGTAAGCGGCGGTACAGGGATCCCTAACTTCAGCTGGCTTCCATCCGGCGAAGGTGACGATACAGCTGTTGTACTTTGTGCAGGCACGCACACCGTGACGATAACAGAACCAGGCGGTGGATATATCACACAGACAATTACCATCACAGAACCTTCAACGCCGCTTAGCTTAGGCGCTACAGCCCTCAGTGCCAGCTGCTCGGGAGCCGCAACCGGAAGTGCCAACAGCGCCGCTGCCGGAGGAACACCGCCTTATACCTACTCCTGGTCCACAGGCGGATCACTGTCCACAGAAAACAACATGCCTCCCGGAACGCACACCGCTTATGTAATGGACAACAACGGCTGCGGTGCCAATTTCCCCGTGAACATCGGTTCCAACACCACATATATCTTAGGACATATTTCCACACCATCCGATGATACGGCAGACGTGGGAACAGGAGCAGCCTATCTCTTCAAATACCAGCCGGGTAGTGCAGGTTTCGACACTATGGACATTGCAGGCATCAATACCGTCGGCGACTATTATTTTTATTTTGCCGACAGCGGACAGTACCTCGTGAAAGTGATCTTCGATGAGCCCTTCTATCCTTTATCGGTTCCAACTTATTACGGCAATACCTTCCAGTGGGATTCTTCCACGGTGGTAAATCATGGTTGCACTGTACATGACACGGTGAATATACACGTGATGGAAGTGGACACCACACAAACAGGTCCGGGCATTATATCCGGCTATGTGATCGAGGAAGCGGGCTTTGGCACCGGGCGTTTAGGACCGGGTGTTCATCCCCCGGATCTTCCTTTTGTTCCGGGTGGCCCGCTGAAAGGTATCGATGTGAAATTAGGCAAGAACCCTGCAGGCGGCATACAGGCCCGCACCATGACGGACTCCACGGGCTTCTATGTATTCAGTAACCTGCCTTTGGAAGATTATAAGATCTTTGTAGACATCCCTAACCTGCCGATGGATTCCACCCGCGAGATCTCACTGACTGCCGGCAATACCTTAAGCGAGCAGAACAATTATTTCGCCGACTCGGCCAGTGTATATGTGATCGATACCGTACTTGCCATCGGGATCTATTCTTCCGGAAAAGCATACGACAATAAATTCAGCATTTTCCCGAACCCTGCGAGCACAGTACTGAACCTGCAATTCACTATTGCAGAAGAATCTGCTGCGGTGTCTTTCGAAATAAGCAATGCAATGGGACAGCTCCTTCACTCCGAACGCAAACAAACCTATAACAAAGGCGATAATACACTGAGCGTAAACGCCCGCGAGCTGAACCTCGAAGCCGGTGTTTATTTTGTAAGCCTGCTGACGGAGAACAGGAAGTATACGCAAAGGATCGTGGTAGTGGAATAGAGATCTGCAAAGGTTGAGGGCAGTATGCCTCGCGCTGGCCCTCAACCTTTCGCACGGGGGCTGCCTTCTCCCACGGGAGAAGGAAACGCACGGGGCCATTGCTCCGGCCGAAATTGTTTTCATTCCAGGATCATCCGGACTAAAAAAAGGTTTTTTATGATTAAGTTTTTTTACTAAGGTCGATGAATTCTTTTATTTTTTCTTCAATGATATGACTATTCAGCATCACATCATCGTTGCTAAACCTGAGCACTTTTAAACCATTATCTTTTAAATAGTTTTCCCGGGAAAGATCTTTTTGTTTTATTTCTTCCAGCTCGTGAATGCTTCCGTCTACCTCTATCACCAGGAGTAATTCATGACAATAAAAATCGGCTATGAAAGGACCAATAGGATGTTGTCTGCGGATCTTCAGGTTGCATACTTTTCTGTTGCGCACCATTTGCCAGAACAGATCTTCCGCATAAGTAGAACCTTGCCGTAATTTCTTTGCGAAATCTTTCGTTTGCGGTTTGGCACCGTAATGAAATGGGGCTGATCCTTTCATATACTAAAGATAGAAATTTTTGAAAATAACAAGTGACTTTCCTCAAACCTTCAGTCACACTATGCCCTGACTAACACACACCATCCACATACGACAACCCTTATTTCACAAAATCACTATGAAGGCGCAGCGCCCCGTGCGGTCCCCTCTCCCACTGGAGAGGGTAGCCAGTGCGCAAGGGTGAGGGAGCGATGCCCTGTGCGTACACCCCCAACCCTGCGGCGCCTTTATTTATTCACCACGATCTTCCTCGTCACTGCTTCCTTCCCGGCTTTCACCGAAAGGAAATAAAATCCATTGGGTTTATCACGGAGGTCCAGCTGAAGATCTTTTCCGGATTTGGTAGTAGTAGCAAACACTTCCCTGCCTGTGACATCATACAAAGAAATACTCAGCTCTTCGGCGCCCGGCAGACTGATCGTGAGCAGGCCGGCAGAAGGATTCGGGAATACTTTCAACGCATTCGACACGGGATGCTCATTCAATGATACGCCGGCAACACAGGAAACAATTGCTTTCCAACCTAAAGCCGTCACACCTTCATCGGCATGAAAGTCGAATGTAAGTGCGCCCGATGCAATGTCGGTGGAGATCACCTGGCCGGGTGAGTCGAAGCCACAGTAGGTCCCGATGAGCGGCGATGAAGTGTTAGGGCCATCATAGATCTTCAGGTAGTCGTAGCCGCAATTGGTAAAATCTTCCAGCTCGAATTCGGTGAAGTTCATTAGCACTGCATCACCGGCATTTACAGGATAAAATGTTTTGGTGAAATCGGTATTGTTCGAATAATTACTTTCCATGCCTTCGTCGTAGAACAGCGCATTGCATTCCGTTTCGGCAACATTATCCGACATTGGGACGATGACACCCACGATCAGGTGGCGGGTGATGTAGGTACCCGAAGTTCCGTCGGACAGCATAAATTTAAGATCGATCGGTGTTCCGATAGGAGTGGAAGGATCGAGCGTGAAATTAAAGCTTGCCGGAGCGGTTTGCGAAGCATTGAGCACACCTGCATTCACCGGGAATGTATTCACCGTTACATAGCCTGCATTGGGGCCGACAGCCACACAGGTAACCGTGCAGGTGCCGGAGCTCATCTGTCCGAAGTTGGAAGCATCTACCTGGATAGTGGCCGACTCGCCGGACTCCACAAATCCATTGCCGTTGCTGTCCCCGCTCAGGTTGTTGTAAACAAGAAAAAGCGAAGGACCGGCTGCTCCCATTCCTAATTTGTAATTCATGATGGGTATGGCAGGCCCGATGTCCCACACACGCAGTCCGCTCGGATCACCGTTGTACCACCTTGAATCGGGCGCCGTATTGATGGCAAACTCTTCATTGAATCCCTGTTTGAAACAGGCTTCGGTGTGAAAAGTATTATCATTGCTGGCATGCTCAAGATAAATTTCATGATGTACCGTTTGATTGTCACCGTTGCGGTCGACATGCCAGATCGTTAATCCCTCATCATCGATGGCGTGGCTCCTGCCGCTTTGCATACGGCTTTCCAGCAGGAAGAATTCGTTGGTATCGCTCAGGTTGCGGTACTTGTAGCAGGTCATGGAATTGGCCGTATCGATATTGATGCCGTTGTAAAAGGTAACATCCTCCACCCTGCCCCAGCCTACATTGCTGCGGAACAAAGGATTGGGAATAGAAGGGTTCAGCAATTCGCCGTAATAACACATGAGGTCGAACGTACCAAGACCATCCGGTCCGTTGTTCGAATCATACTTATAGGTATCCGGCCATTTTCCGATCATGTGCCCGTTTTCATGCGCCACTACTGCAAGCTCCAAAGGACTGTTGGCAGGTGAGCAGTTGTAATCGTCGGAATGCACACCGTCTGCACTGAAGCCGCCGTAATTCCCTTTGTGGAACCACATACCTTCTGCCCAGGTCGGAGGATGCCCGGTATACATCAGGTTGATCGCCTGGATACTGCCATCGGGATTAATAGAAAGCGTTGAGAAATCAAAGCCCTGGTTATCGATCCAGGTAAGTGCCTGTCCCAATACCTGTTTCGCACCCTGTGCAAAAGACATGGCATCGTACTGTGCAAAGGTGAGCGGTGCACGGTAATACCCGAAGACTACATTCTCATAGTCGACAAGCCCACCGGAAATATCATAGTAAAAACGACGGAGAGAACCGTTGTTCCCGAAATTGGTATAATTAAAATCATTGCAGAAATCCTCGAATTCGGAGATCGGGAGTGTTCCCGGCTCATCCGAAAAATCCACTACTATGCACAATCCTTTGATCTGCCCGCTTACCTGGTGAACAGGTGTAGTAGCGATCTGCTGATCCACTCCGTTGTCCGTCAGCTTGCCCGTGATCGCATCTTCCTGCAGCGCACCGGTCGCTATCTTATTTTTACGGATGATCTCTTTCTTTGCCTGCATCGACAGATCCAAATGCTGCGCCATGGACAAGCCGGTTTTCAGCGTGCTCATATTATTTTGTACACCCTGGTAAACTATGCCGGTAGAGACTAATTCGCTTCCATCCTTAGCGATCGTAGCGTAGCAGATCCAGTTCGTTTTTTTGTCGCGCACTACTGTGTAGCCATCGAGTCCTTCGCCGCGCATATAGTATTCGGTACCGTACAGCTTCACATCTACCGAAGAGCCGTCGGGTTGTTGGAAGGACATGATCTGTCCGTTGAATACACTTGCCATAAGCACCTGGCTCACAGCTATCAATACAATAAAAAGTATGTTTTTTTTCATGTCCGGATGTTTAGGATCAGCGTTGCTAAGATACTGAAATCCGGGCTGGAAGACAACAAATATGAGGGACTGATTATCTTTCGGGATGAGCGGTAAATTACAGCGGGGAAAAGCAGAAAATACCGAAAAACCGTTAACCGCAAAGAATAACGCCGAAAGGTTCTCGATACAATTTTTTTCGCAAAATGCGAGGGCGAAAAAAATCACTCGAACTGACATTAAGTAAAACTATATAATATCTATAAACTATGTCAGGTCGAGTGTTTTTTCTGGCTCCGGTTCGATAGTTATAAGAACTCAGATCTTATTCAAAATAAAGGCAATTAAATCCATACAGAAAAAATGTATCGAGACCCGTGTAGTTAATTATTGTAGTTATTCTATTACCAGCTTATTCACCTTCACTCCTGCCCCGCTCTGCACTTCGATAAAATAAATACCGCTTTGCAATTCCCTGTCGGCGAAATTCAATTGGTACTCGTGTTTACCTTTTGGCAGGTTGTTGAGGCGTGTAGTAAGGATAACCTTGCCGGTGATATCCAGTAAACGGATCGTAGCTGTATGTTGGCCGGCCACTTCGAAACGGATGCTGGTGTAATTTTTTGCAGGGTTCGGGAATACATCAAAATTCGCTGCCGTGTATTTATGTGCTGGTAATCCTACTGCAGTCGGTAATATCGGGTACACCGAATTGCTGTCGGCATAGTAGTTCAGGTTGATCGCCGTATCCGTTACGGAGTTGATGTTCACTACATAAAAAGAATCCATCGGAAGGCCCGGGATATCTACGTAGATCCGGTACGAATCATCCGGCAGATCATAGAAACCATAATGACCAAGCGAATCGGACATCGTACGCGCCTGTATTCCGCCTGCAGGGTTCTTGCCCAATTTCACATCGATACCTTTGAGCGGACCGCCCGGTACCATCACATGATTGGCTCCGTTCCAGCGGGTATCAAATCCTACATCCTCGAGGATGAAACCGGAAATGCTTCCACTGCCGGTTCCGCCCAGCAGAGCGATCATGTTGATATCAGCGCTGAAATCG
Organism: Bacteroidota bacterium; assembly: GCA_021156365.1. Lineage (GTDB taxonomy): Bacteria > Bacteroidota > Bacteroidia > B-17B0 > Aurantibacillaceae > JADJDM01. The sequence continues at coordinate 104,132 of JAJNDK010000014.1, read as the reverse complement.
ACAGCACAATTATGCGTTACTACTGTAGCCGAATCCCACTGGAATTTATCACCGTAATAGGTCGGCAGTAAAGTCGGGAACAACAAGGTATCCGGAATTACTTTCACCAGGTAATTGCCGAAGGCCGCAGCCGGGAAGGAATAGGCTCCGGATGCGGAAAGTGTGTAAGTAGCGATCGTATCGAAGACCATATCCTGCGGAATGAATCTGATCAGGTATACGTTTCCGTCGGTAAGCTCAACACCTGCACCCACGTAGACTGTTCCGCCGATCATATTGCTTGCATCCACTGTCGCAACCATATTATCTGCTACCACGCAGCCATTCACATCTGTTGCCTGGAAAAAATACGTGTCGGTAGCAGAAGGTGTAAAGTAATCGGTATTGGCCGTAGAGATGGGGTTGGATACCCCGTCCTGCCATAAATAAACATAAGGGAATGTACCTCCGCTCACATTCGCGTTCAAAGCAAAACTATCCGTTTCGCAAAGCGTAAGGTCCGACAGGGGCGACATAGTAGGGTTCGGGTTAACGGTAATAGTAACACCTGCTGTATTCTCACAACCATTTCCGTCTGTAGCAGTAAGTGTGTACAAGGTAGTAAACGTAGGATTAAAAGGAGTTCCGTCAATAACACTGTTGTCCCAGGTATAGGTGGCAGGAGCGCCGGAGCCCGTAAGTGTAACAGAAGCTCCTTCACAGATAGGATCAGCAGTGGTATTGGCCGTTACAGCAGGCAGCGGGAATACGTTAACCGTGAGTGTAGAAGTAGCCATACAGCCATTCACATCCGTTCCGGTAACGGTATATGTATCCGTTGACAATGGCGTAAAAGGTACACCGTCCGTTACACCACCTGTCCAGATATACGACACGGCTCCGGAGCCGGTAAGAGTAGTTGAAACTCCGTCGCAGACACTATACAAGGTAGCATTTCCGATCACACCCGGCAGTGAATATACATTGATGGTTAACGCATCGGTATTAGTGCATCCATCTGCATCCGTTCCCGTCACTATATAAGTAGTGGTGGCGGAAGGAATAAAAGGAATACCATTGCTCACCCCATTGTCCCACATATAGAAAACAGCGCCTGAACCGGTGAGGGTAATACTCTGGCTTCCGCAAACGACGGATTGCGTAGTGTTGGCCACAACTGCCGGGATCGTATAATTTGTTTCGTAAGCGCCCTGGTCAACGGTACCACCTACCGTACGCGGGTTTCCACCCAACTCCGTAGCTACGTTCACCCATGCGTTGCTCCCGTTATTGATAGCGGACGACTGGCAGCTCAGATGAAAATCAAAGGTAGCCGGGTTTTTGAACAAAGGATCGAAACTGGCATTGCCTGAACCTACCACAACTGCACTGGAAGTCACCACACTGTTCTCTACCTGGAACACATCATCGCTGCCTAAGTCCTGGTTATATAAAATACTGTTGCGGATATCGAAGGTACCGTTAATGCCACTGGCCCCGTAATATAATTCATCACCGGAAGCATTGCCTGCAAAGGTGCAGCCTACAACCAGGGGATGCACTTCGCCCGAAGAATTGCAATGTGCGGAAATATGATGCCCTGTGCCGGCTGCAGAATTATTAAAGAACAAACAATTTTCGATATTTGGGATAGCATAGTTGGAAAGACCTGAAGCGACAACAAAGATCGCCCCACCCTCACTCTGTGCATTGTTGTCATGAAATTTGCAATTAAAAATGGAAGGACCGGAAGAACCGCCTGAAAACCCCTGGCATTCGATGTACATTCCGCCTCCGTTGCTATTCGCCTTGTTGTGCCTGATATCACAGTTGATAATGCGTGGAGCAAATGCGCCTGAGGGCCCGGGAGGCTTACAGTAAATCCCCCCACCCAGGGCATTATCACCGGCGCCAAATGCATTCCCGTCAGAGATCACAAAGCCATCGAGCAAGGCGGAAGAACCGGTATTCCCCGTCGTTACTACGTGGAAAGCATCTGCAGGGTTGAAAGTGCCCGACTGATCGAGATCGCCGCTTAGTATAGTTACATTCACACCCGGATCGCGCTGGTTGATCGCAGACTCGGTACCATTAAAACCACCGTAGATCTCCACGTTGTTCTTCATCAGGAAAGTGGTCATATTCTGCCCGGGATTGCCGGGAAAATAAGTGCCGGCTTTCACCCAGATCTGCCCGCTGCCCGTGTTGGTGATGGCAGTAGTCAGGTTCGTGTAAGCATCGGTCCAGGACGTACCGTCGTTGGCACCAGTGGCGGTTTTGTCTACATATACCTGCGCGTTCATAACAGAACAGATGCTGACAGCAAAAAGAAAGCTAAGGGTAATTTTTTTCATGCGTTTATTTTGGAGAAGCTAAAATAGGAAAATTTATTCTTATAGCAACTAACGTTGCAGGAAGCTGGAGGGGAACCGCAATGTCTCGCGCAAAGACGCTCGCAAAGCCTCGCGAGAGCGCAAAGATTGTGTAGCAGAAGTTATTTTTTACTACAGGTAAAACAAATTTTCTGATAGAAATCTATTTTCCTGATTTATATGCTCGTAATGCATGTACGCAACAAAGACCTTTGCGTTCTCGCGAGGCTTCGCGAGCGTCTCTGCGAGAAATCTCCTGCGCTCTTTACGCGAGACTTTGCGGTTAAACCCGTAAATCAGTATCTTTGCCCGCATCCATTGAAACAGAAAATAAAAAATATACTGAGCTCCCCTTCCCGGCTGGCTATCATCACGATCCTTCTTTTCATCATTGCGGTTCAGAATAACCAGAACAAATGGCGAGGCACGGTGATCGAATGGGATGCCGTAAGTTATTACTCCTGGCTTCCCGCCACCTTCATCGAAAAAGACCTGAAGCTGAGCTTTATCAACGACAACAATGCCGCCGCATATGCCCACCAATCAAAATATTATGCGCTTCGCCTGCCAAACGGTAAGTACATGATAAAAGGGTCGATGGGAATGGCCGTGATGTATGCCCCTTTTTTCTTCCTGGCACATGCCATCGCTCCGCACACGGAATACGCTGCCGACGGATTCAGCCTGCCCTACCAGTTTGCGGTACTCTTCTCCGGGCTCCTCTATTTTATCACCGGGCTTTTCTACCTGCGGAAAACACTGCTCCTCTTCTACTCCGAAAAGATCACCTGCATCACTCTCATCGCCTTATATTTCGGCACCAACCTGCTCTGCTACACCACACTGCAGGCCGTTATGAGCCATCAATACATCTTTGCGCTCTTTTCGGTTTTCACCTGGTTTTCCATTAAATGGTACAACAGCCCGAAACTAAAATACAGCATCATTCTCGGGCTCACTTTCGGACTGATCATTTTAGTGCGCCCCGTGAATGCACTCTTCTTTTTATTCTTCCTGCTCTACGGCATTCAATCAATCGCCGATCTGAAAACACGCATTGTATTCCTGTTCCGCAAGAGCCTGCATCTTCTGCTGATCGGCCTTCTCAGCTTCCTTGTTTTTCTGCCGCAATTACTCTACTTCCACTACATCACCGGGAATTATTTTTTCAACTCCTATATCGGTGAATGGTTCTATTTTGCCAACCCGCATCTCGCGGAATGCCTGGTCGGTTTCCGGAAAGGCTGGCTGATCTATACGCCTATGATGATCTTTGCACTCTGCGGTTTGTATTTCCTTCGCAAAACAGCCCGGCCTTTTTTTATTGTCAGCCTCTTCTTAGTATGCCTTTATATATATGTGCTGTCCAGCTGGTGGTGCTGGTGGTACGGAGGCTCTTTCGGCTGGCGGGCCATGATCGATCTGTACCCGCTGCTCACCCTGCCCCTTGCTGCCTTCTTCTCTGCGGTGCTGTATCAGAAAAAGATCCGGTCTAAGATCACGGGAGTATTTATCGGCTTGTTCATCGTACTTAATTTATTTCAGACCATCCAGTTCCACTACAACGTGATCCATTACGACAGTATGACGAAGGCTGCATATTTTGATTCCTTCGGAAAGCTAAGCCGTTTCGATTGTGACAGGACTTTATTGAAGAGCCCGGATTATAATAAGGCTTTGAAAGGTGAAGAGTAGGAAGCGCATCCCATTTGAAAACAGCCGCAGATTTGCGCGGATTACGCAGATACGATTTAAAAAGATAGGGGATCCGCCAAAGGCGGACTGATCTGTGAGAATTAATAAAATTTTCCAGGTAAACATAAAATCCGCGGAATCTGCGAAAATCTGCGGCTCCGGAAAGGATCTTAGCTACACAGGCTATAAAAAATGTATCTTTGCTTCTCAGAAAAATTCATTCACACAATGAACGTACTCCTGGTAGAAGACGAACCGAATGTGATCTCCCTCATACAGCGTGGACTGAACGGATCGGGGCACCAGGTAAGTGTGGCCATGGACGGCAATTCGGGATTGACCATGGCTTTGGGACATTCATTTGATGTGATCATACTGGACCTGATGCTGCCCGGAAGGAACGGGATGGAGCTCTGCACCGAATTCAGGAAAACGAATCAGACCACTCCCATACTGATGCTCACAGCTTTATCGAGTACGGAAAATATTGTGAGCGGCCTCGATAGCGGAGCGGATGATTACATGACCAAGCCCTTCAAACTATCCGAGCTGGAAGCAAGGCTGCGCACCCTGCTGCGAAGGAAAGCCCTCAACATCTCTGCAAACAATGGCGACTCCATCTTACGTGTTGCAGACCTGGAGCTGAACCAGAACAGCAAAACCGTGAAGCGCGATGCCAAACCCATTACCCTCACCGCCACCGAATTCCGGCTGCTGGAATACCTGCTGCGCAACAGGAACAAGGTACTCACACGTATGGAGATCCTCGAGAATGTATGGGATATTGATTTCAACCTCGGTACCAATGTGGTGGACGTGTATGTGAATTACCTGCGCAAAAAGATAAACACCGGTTCTTCCAAAAAGCTCATTCATACGGTATTCGGTATGGGCTATATGATCAAAGAAAGTAATGAAGATACAGAATAAAATAACCCTGCTTTTCACCCTGCTGAGCGGTACCATCATCCTGCTCTTCTGCACCTTCATTTATTTGTTTACATCCACCAATGTGCGGGAGAGCTTTTATCACCGCCTCGAAGTGCGCTCTGAAATAGCCGCACACAGCGAGCTCCCGCAGAACAACAACAAGATCGAAGCTTACAATGAAGTAAAGAACAAATACCTGAAAAACCTTCCTGCTGAAACACACCGTAAGTTCGAAACTGCTACACTCGGCGCGATCATTGATGAAACAAGAGCTGCAGACCTTCCGACGGATTTTATAACCGAAGCGCTTACCAAAGGCAAAAGCAGGTATTTCAGCACCGATACATTTTATGTAGCTACCTTTTTAGAGAACAAACAGCACAAGATACTGCTCGTGTCCTCTGCCGTAGACGAATCAGGCTTCGAAGAGCTGAACAGCCTGCAACGGATCATTGGCATCGGTTTTGGCATTGCGCTCCTGCTGCTCTTTACACTGGGACGCTTATTTGCCAACATTGTTTTCAAGCCCGTCCGGGAGATCATAAAAAAAGTGAACATCATCGAAGCAAACAACCTTCACCTGCGCCTTGAAGAGGGGAACGGCAATGACGAGGTCTCCGACCTGAGCGTTACGTTCAACAGCATGCTCAACCGCCTCGAAACAACTTTTGAGCTGCAGAATAATTTTGTGAGCAATGCTTCCCACGAATTGAAAACGCCGCTTACCGTTATTGCCGGCGAAGCGGAACTGGCCCTCGGAAAAAGCGATCAGCCGGAAACCATGCGCCTCGCACTCGAAAAGATCACTGCCGAAAGCGGACGGCTCGAACAATTGATGAACGGACTCCTCAGCCTTGCACAAACGGGATTCGATGGCAAAAAGCTGAAGTTCGAAGAGGTGCGGATCGACGAGCTGATCCTGCGGGTAAAAATGGCAGCCAACCGGATCTTCCAACACAATAAGATCGAAGTGGATTACGATCACCTGCCCGACGATGAGGAAAAACTCTATATGATGGGAAATCCGGGCACCTTAAAAGTAGCGCTGCTGAATGTCCTTATCAATGCCTGCAAATATTCCGGCGAACAGAAAGTAGAAGTGAAAGTGCAGGCCGACGACAAAGATATTATTGTGACCGTTACCGATTCGGGGATAGGGATCCCGCCGGAAGAGCTTTCACAGATCTTTGTTCCCTTCTTCAGAGCATCCAACACGGAGAAATACAAAGGCTATGGTATCGGTCTACCGCTTTCGCTGAACATCATCCGTATGCACGGCGGCAGGATAGATGTAACAAGCGTCATAAACAAAGGAACGTCGATAAAGATCTCGATCCCTTTTATAAAATGAGAGATTTGGGATTACACATACTCAGATAAATAAAGGGGCCTCCCGAGGCTTCGGGACGAACTGACATGCTTACAGACTTTCAACGAAATCTTCTAATCAAATTCTAATAATTATCTAATTACAATTTAATCCGGTTCTTATTCCATTCTTAGGCTTCCGCCATAGACTTGTGAAAAATAAGAACATGAAAAAAATATTGATCCCAACCGACTTCTCTCCTTGCACGATCACGCTGGTAGAAAAACTCAAAGAACAGTACGACGAAGAGTTCCAGGTACTTTTCACACACCTGTTCTATCTTCCCGATGGCATACAGGACCTGTTGTTCGGTACCTACCGCCTGAAGGAATACCAGTTTGTAAGCCGCGAATTCCAGCTTTCCTATGCCAGGTGTATGCAACCCGGCTCTTCTGATCCTACACAGGTAAAAGTGCCCGTTCGTTTCTTTTACGGCCACACGCTTGCTTTCTTCAAAAATTTCCTGGCAGCCAATACCATCGACCTCATAGCCTATTCGGAAAACGAACCGGTGAAGAAGCTCAATTCTTCCAGCATGGTACCGCTGTTCCCGATCCTGAAGAAATGCGGGGTCCCGCTATTGAATGTAGACACGATCTCCACTACTAATAACCATTCCGTTTAAATTATGTTACTGAAAAATAAGATCCCTTTCCGTTACGTCTTCGGACAGATCAAGTACGAGCTGATCCTCGTTACACTCTATGGGATTTCCATTGAGCTGGTCGAGATTGGCTACAAAGCTTTTACCAAGCATGAGTTCTCCATCCCGATCGCAGTGCCTACTGTTCTTGGCACCATTATTTCACTTTTGCTTGCCTTCCGTTCCAATCTTTCGTATGATCGCTGGTGGGAAGCCCGGCAGATATGGGGAGCTATTGTAAATGATTCGCGCACGCTTACCCGGCAGCTCAGCTCACTGAACATAGAAGAGGAAACAGAAGAGACGGAAGCCTTCCGGAAAAATTTTATCAACCGGCAGATCGCCTGGAATTTTGCTTTGGCCAAATCACTCCGCAACGGCATCCCGCTTCCCTATATTGAAAAATTCCTGAGGCCTGACGAGTTCGAATACGTGGCGCAATTCAACAACGTGCCCATGGCCCTCCTCGATCTGCATGGCCGCGATCTGAAAACCGCACTGAGAAAAAAATGGATCAATGGTTTTCAGCAGATACAGCTGGACCAAACCGTTACACGTCTCTGCGATGCGATGGGGAAATGCGAACGGATCAAAAAAACCGTATTCCCTTCCACCTATCAATTGTACATTCACTTTGCCCTCTGGGTATTCACCCTGCTCCTGCCTTTTGCCCTGGTGGACCTGTTCGGCTTTATCATGATCCCTATCCTGGTGATCATTACTTCCTGCTTTTTCCTGATTGAAAAAATGGCGATACAATTGCAGGATCCTTTCGAGAACAAACCTACCGATATACCCGTACTCAGCATTTCGAGAACCATTGAGCGCGACCTGAAGCAGCTAATGGCGGAGAAAGAGATCCCGCAGGAGTTTGAACAGAAGGAGTTTTATGTGATGTAATATAGTGGAATACAGGACTTCTAACCCACTGGTATTCGTTTTGCATGATCTATATCAAACACCCGTACTATGGAACACATTGTCAAAAAAAGCATTCAGCTGAAAGCAAGCGCTGCAGAAGTCTGGGACGCACTTACTAATCCTGAAAAAACAAAGCAGTACTTTTTCAATTGCGAAGTGATCTCCAACTGGCAGGTAGAAAGCCCGATCACTTTCAGGGGTCGGATCTTTCTGTTTAAGAAAATAGAAATGACCGGCGAGATCATGCAGATAGAACCACAGAAATTACTGAAATATTCCTTAAAGAACGAAAGCGATAAGTCCGGCACCCATTCGGTTGTTACGGATGTATTACGCCACCACGAGGGGATAACAACACTCTCCATCACGGACGATGTAGGTCCGGGCCCCGGCTCCGAAGACCGGGTGAGACGATCGGACAAAGCATGGGACAAAGTTCTGAGCGGATTGAAAGAACTGGTGGAGAGTTAGATCGTGTCGGAGAAAAAGGGTGGGTACTATTTATACAGATTATTTTCTTTCTTATTAATGAATTTATTTTCTGCGAAGCAGAACCCGGAAATCCATACCTCGGTCTCCCTCTCCCTGCGGGAGAGGGAGTGCGATGGAATGTGGGCTGGCCAAAGGGTGAGGGCGTAAGGTGCTACTGTACGCCCTCACCCTTTTCGCACAGGCTGCCCTCTCCCTGTGGGAGATCCCGATAGCTATCGGGATGCACAGTGCCATGGTACGGCGTTCCGCCGGGATTTAATTTCGGTTGATAACAAAAATGGTTAAGAAGCTTTTACAGCTAAAGTAAAAAGCTCACATTTAAAAACGAAAATCCACTCTTCCGAAATAATTCAAAGGCGGCGCTGCATTGTAAAAACGATTGCTGATCGCATTCAGATCATTGCCCAGGCTGTATTGCTCGTTGAGCAGATTATCCACTCCCGCACTTATTTCCATAGCAAAACGTTTCTTCGATCTGAATTTCCAACCGGCTTTCAGCTGCAGCAAATGGTATTCGTTCGCATAATGCTCGTTGTCATCATCCAATGCAATGCGGGATGTGTAATTGAACTGTGTATACACATAAAAATTGCGCGGAAGATCCATCTTCAAACCTGTTACGGCTACATGCCGCGGAACGCCCGTTAAGTCATTGCCCGAAAAATCACCGGTCTCATTGCTGTATTCGCGAAAAGTAAAATACAGAAACGTATAGGCATTCGTAAGCTGTAAGCCCCGGACAATTTTTCCATCATTCTGCCTGATCAGCTGCCAGCTGAACTGCGATTCGAATCCGGGTTGATCGGTTCCGCCGGCGTTCACAAAATAATCCTGCGCCATTCCATTGATCCGTTTTACAATGGCATTGTTCAGCCGGTAATAAAAAACGGAAGCATCCCACCAGAAGCGTTCGTCTTTTGTACGCAGCCTCACACCCGTTTCGTAGTTCCAGCCACTTTCGGCCTGCAGGCTTGTATTCACGGTGTTGTTGGAAGAACGGATCTCCTGCAGGGAAGGCGGAGAGTACCCACGGCTTACAACAGCACGCACTGAAAAATAGTCATTGAAAAGATAAGAAGCAGCAACACGCGGCATCAGCTCCGGTGTAAACGTTTTTTCCTGCTGCGGCAATGGCTGGGGTTCTTTCCGGGTGTATTGCAGGTGATTGTAATTGTAGCTCAGCGAAGCTTCCAGCATCCATTTGTTGTACAGGTCGGCCGTGAAACGTGTAAACAAAAATCCCTGTGCATTCGTCACATCATCAATGGCCTGCTCTGCCCCTTTCTGCCCGCTATTGTTATCATAATTGCTAATGAGTGATTGCATCACCTGCCCTTCGGCGCCTACGTTCATCGTCAGCTTTACATCTTCCGTGTTCCTGTTCGTGAATTCGAACCAGGTGCGCAGTCCGCCATTGGTTTCATCGCGCGTTTCATAATTGGTGATGAAAGGATTTTCGAACAGGGTTTTCGATCCGAATACGGCAACGACATGGCGAACCTGATCTGTAAATTTATATTCGTGCAGGATACCTCCGTAAAATGTTTGATTGTTCACCGCTGCCTTCTGCTCTACTGTGCCCGCCTGAAAAGCATTGGCAGGACGTGCGGATTTCGGGTTTTCCCGGTATTGCACATAGGTAAGTCCGCCGGGTGTCTGGTACTGCAGATCGGAATATAAAAAGAGGAAACGCAGCTCTCCTTTCTCTGAATACTGCAGGCGATCCATTAGCTGAAGGTATTTGCGGTCCATCCCGCTGTTCAGGCGGTACCCATCCGAGCGTTGCCAGGCTTCATTCACCGAAAGCGTATTTTTTCCAAAGTGTTGTTGAATGCCCACATTCTGCTGGAACAAACCGAAAGAGCCGCCACCTGCACCGACAGTAACATACGATTCTTTGCTGCGCAGGTTCATCGGGGCAATACGTAGCACACCTCCCGAATTGGCCCCGAACAAACTTCCGTCCGGTCCTTTCAGCACTTCTATACTATGAACACAATGAAGATCAAGGAGGTTTAGATACGACTCGCCACCTGCATTGGTAAGCGGAAATTCATCGAGGTATATTTTTGTGTTCCGGATCCCGAAAGGCGAACGGATAAGACTGCCGCGGATCGACAGGCGATAGCTGCCCGGCGAACGCTCTTCCATGCGCACACCCGAAACGGTATTCAATACAGGAACAAGCGACTGCCCGTGCTGCTGCTGAATAGCAGGACTATCTATGACCGCTGCGGAAGAAGGTAAACGAAGTATGGGCCTTTCCTGCAGATAGGCATTTACCATTACTTCTTTCAACACAAGGGAATCGTTCTGTGCAACTAACTGTGTACACAGAAAAAAAGCCGGGAGCAGCTTAATCCTATTTTTTGCATTGTTACTTGCCATAACTTACACGCCAGAGACTATTGCCGGCATCATCTGCTACTAACAAAGAGCCGTCGTTCATTACCGCTACACCAACCGGTCTTCCATACACTTCATTTTTTTTCGGATCGGCCATGAAGCCTCCCAGGAATTCTTCGGTAGTGCCGGCCTGGCCATTTTTGAACGGAACAAAAACCACCTTATATCCACTCGGTGTGGAGCGATTCCAGGAGCCATGCTGCCCAATAAAAGCGCCATTCATATATTTGGAAGGAAATGTTTTTTTTGTATAAAATGTCAAACCGAGGGAAGCGGTGTGCGGTCCCAGGTCCACATCGGGAACGATCGTTTTCTTCACGAGGTCGGGACGCTGTTCCTTTTCTTTGATCCGCGGATCTATGTTCGCACCGAAATATGAATAGGGCCAGCCATAAAAACCATTCTCTTTTACACTTGTCAGGTAATCGGGTACGAGGTCATCACCCAATTCATCGCGCTCGTTCACCGCTGTCCACAAGGTACTTGTTCCGGGCATCCAATCCATCCCGACAGGATTCCTGAGCCCGCTTGCATAAATGCGTTCGCCGGATCCATCGGGGTTGATCTCGATGATGCAGGCACGGCGGTTTTCTTTTTCGATACCATCTTCTGCCACATTGCTGGCCGAACCTACCGCTACATATAATTTACTTCCGTCTTTATTCGCTATGATGTTGCGTGTCCAGTGCCTGCCTTCAGCAGGGAGGTCGAGGATTTTCACACCGCTTTCGCTGATCGTTGTTTGCCCCTCTTTGTATTGGAACTTCCACACGGCATCTGTGCAGGCTACATATATATTATTTTTCACCAATACCATTCCGAAGGGCAGGTTGAGACCGCTGAGAAATACCTGCTGAATTTCGGGAACACCGTCATTGTTCTTATCACGTAACAGTGTAATGCGGTTCATGTTTGCTGCTTTGCTTTCAGCTCCTTCCTTACCGGCAACAGCCATCGCGGCCTTCATTAATCCTTTCGCTTCTTTTTTGGTCTCTGCCACCAACACGTCTCCATTGGGTAATATATAGATCCATCGTGGATTTTTCAGGTCGGTTCCGAATTTACTCACCTTGAACCCTTTCGGAGCAGTAGGTGTGGAATTTTCTCCCCAACCAATCACCTTGCTGAAATTCATAACTGATTTTGTTTCGTATGGCTTAGGTAATCCCGGTGTGGGGGTTGCCGTGGGATGATAGGTATTGGCAGTTGACACACCGCTCTTATGGCTGGTATCGTTCTGGCCGCAGGTACACAAGTATGCCAGGGATAGCGCAGTTACAAGAAATGTCCGTGTAAGTTTTATCATAACCGGTATTTTTAGAATGTAAGCACATGAAAATCCTGTGCCAGCAAAAGCCCTGCTTCTCCCTATCCATAAGGATTTTCGCTCATTCTGTGGAAAATATCAGACAAGCACCTATGGTATTTTCTTTGCATGGAGAATGGCAAGCAAAAAGAGAAAATGAGGAAACCATATTTATTAGAAGTACAGAAAAATTTATTAATCATGATTCTCCGCAGCTTACATTCTCTCAAAAAAACACTTATACAGATAGATCCCATCTACAGCAGTGTTAACGAATATATGACCATCAACGATAAAATGTCTTATTGCAAAAGCCTGATGGCCGAAACCCAGTTCTTTCTTCATGCAAGTGCAAACCTTATGAACGAAAAAACGAAGGAAAAATACAACGCCATCATCTATGCAACAAAAAAGGAGATCGAGCGGCTCTCCGATTCGGACACCGATCCGGGATCAGATACATCATACCTGAAACAATAAAACAGAATGTTAAATATTTTTGTATTGCGGCGAACAATACTACTTTTAAATTTTTTATAATTAATAAATGTTTCTATGTCGGATACAAATAGTGCATTTGAAACACTTTATAAAACCTATTACAATAGTCTTCGCAATACCGCTAATAATATTATAGGGGACAGCGATGGTGCACACGATATTGTGCAGGAAGTTTTCCTGAAGCTCTGGCACCGGAAAGAAGAGCTGTCAACCGTGATCCATCAGAAAGCTTATCTGTTCCGCTCTGTGATCAATGCTTCGCTAAGCCATCTCGAAAACAAAAAGCAGGTAGTGCCTGCCGCCACGCTTACGAAGATCCCGGGCGATCCCGACCCTGCTTATCAGCAAACAAATAGTATTGATACCACTTCATCGCTTGACCGAAAAGAGCTGGAAGCCAAAATAAGCAGAGCCCTGAACAAGCTCCCGCCTAAGTGCAAAGCTATTTTTGCGCTCAGCCGTTTTGAGGATATGAAGTACAGGGAGATCGCAGAACATCTTGGTGTATCGCTTAAAACAGTGGAGAACCAGATGGGCATTGCCCTGAAAAAAATAAGAGCGGACCTGAGCCCTTATCTCACCCGCGAATTTATAGCAGTAACAGCAGGTATAAGTATAGCTTTCCTTTCGCGTTTTTTGTGGCCGGGGCTATTGATCCTGCTGCTCATTCTTTAATTTTTTCTCCTTCTCTACCAGGTAGTTAATTATTTTCCTTCTGCCTCTTTGGGGGTGAAGCATTGTTTTTACGTCTTAGTTATAAGGACTTTCCCGGTGTTGTTCTTTAGTACAAAAATATGGCTGACAAAAAAGACATCCTGCTTGCCAAATATCTTTCGGGCAATTGCTCCGCTGAAGAAAAGAGTATATTGCTGAAGTGGCAGCAGGAAGGTAAGCTGTCTGCTAACGAGCTGGAAATGGCAAGACAGCTCTGGGATGCTGCGGAACAGCTGAAAAAGAATGAAAATGCCGACACTGCAGCAGCCTGGGAACAATTTGTAAAACAAAGAGAACAACCGTTCCTGCACGAAAACAAATCCCGCTCCCGGTACCCGCTCTTAAAAATAGCTGCTGCTCTCCTGTTTTTGATGGCAATGGGCTTTACGATCCGGCTCCTCTTTTTTACTGCTGCCGAACCGGTAAAAGAAATGGCAGAAAACAAAAAAACAAGCAGAAGTGCCCCGGAAGAGATCAGTATGATCCGCATTTTTTCAGGCGATTCGATCAGCTCCTTTCTATTGCCCGACAGCAGCAGGATACTGCTGAACAAACACAGCGCACTGCAATACCCGCAAAACTACTCTACCCTGCAACGTATTACCTATCTGGATGGTGAGGCTTTTTTTGAAGTAAGGCATAACGACAGCCTTCCCTTCACCGTACAGTGTGGCACGATCAATACAAAAGTTACCGGAACTTCATTCGGCATAAAGAATCGGGGAAACAATAAAGTGGAAGTGAGCGTGGCAACCGGAACAGTGGAAGTAAGCAACATAAAAAATCCAACACAAAAGATCCTGCTTCAACAGGAGGAAAAAGTTGTTTTCAACAGCGAAACGGCTTCTTTTTCAAAGGGGAAAAGCAACAGCAACGATTTCAAATGGAAAGAAAAAAAGCAGTTCGGAAAAAAGATCAAAACCTTCATTCAAAAGCTCCGGAAGAAAATTTAGGAGGTATTTATTATAATATGAAAACACTTATGCAGATCGATCCCGTTTATAACAGTGTGTCCGAATTCATGTCCGATCCGGAAAAAATATCCTATTGCGAAAGCCTTATTGTAGAAACCGAACAATTCCTGGAGATCAGCACCAACATAATAGATATACGTTCAAAAGAAAGGTACTACGAGATCATCGTGGCCGCAAAAATAGAAATAGAACGGTTATCGCAACCCAAACCACAATAAAAGCAAAAGCTTGTTCCCGGTAACAATGCCCGGTTGTATTATTGATCGCTCATTTTCTTCACGACGTAAGCTGCACTTTCCAATGCAGCTTCCACGGTGCCCATTGAATCACCCAGGGCTTCTCCTGCAAAATATAAGGTATTCTGCACCGGTTCATTCAGCAGCTTTTTGGCTGCAGGAGTTTCCGGCGTCCGATACGAATAGGCTCCTTTTGCAAAAGGATCTTTGCCCCAGTTGAAGACTGCATTTGCATTCAGCTGTTCCATGATCAGCTCCCTGCGGCATACTAAGGCCTCGGCCAAAGCTTCTACGGCGATCTCATGCAATTCTTCATCACTGAGGTGCATCAGCTTCCGGGCACTGCTTCCTCCCACCCATCCTGTTATCAAAGGCAGTTCGGCATCATTGGCCCAGAACATCGGGATCTCGCTTTCGTTCATCAAAAAACCGAGTGCAGGGATCTGTGCGCATTTTTCCCGGTACGCTTCATCTTTCCAGAAACGTGTTTTGAATTCGAGCACTATTTTTATCACCGGGCCGTATCCCATTTGCCGGGCTGCTTCCAGGCGGTCGGGGATTTCAGGTACAAACCTGATCACTCCTTTTTCTCCGCTGTCAGCTATCAGCACACCAAGAGGAACAGTTACCAGCAGTTTTCCGGCTTCGCAGAAACTGCCATCTTCCGTCAGTACCCGCACCCTGTTCTCTTGCCACTGCACTTCTTTTGCCTCTTTCGATAAATAGATAAGACATCCTGCCTTCATACATTCTTCGGTGAGGTGCTCTGTGAGTATGCTGTATCCTTCCGTAATGAGCGAGGTGGACTCCATGCTGTCTCCGCCCCACTCTTCGCGGAGTGCAACTATGCTTATGCGATAGGGATCAGCTGCATCAAAACCTTCTGCCTGTCTTATAATACGCTCACGGGTTTCCCGGTCCGCTTCCGAAGTGAAATGTGTTTTTAGAAATTCCGTTAAGGTGATATCTTCTTTTACATTATGAAAAGCACGGAGCACTTTTTTCATATGAGGAACCAGGTCTTTTGCATGGTAAACAGAGCCCTTGCCGGATGAGTAAAATTCGCCTTTCTCTTCGCGGACAGTGCCACCTGCTTTTTTCACAAGAGCTTTGGTAAGCGGAAGGTCACCGTGAATGAATTCGGCACCTGCTTCTACCTTCTGTGAATAATGCCAGCTGAGCGTGTTCACCCTGCCTCCGGTGCGACTGCGCGCTTCCATGATCATTACTCGTTTTCCCTGCCGGGCAAGCGCTTCCCCTGCAGAAAGCCCGCAAATGCCTGCGCCTATAATGATGATGTCTGTTTCCGGCTCCATAAGATGATCGTGTGAAAGGTACTCATTTACCGGTCTTAGTCGGTGTCGCCCTCACTGTAAATATTATTTTCTTCATCTTCGCTGCCGATCTCTTCCTGCTGATCATCTAACTCCACACCCGGAACATCGAGGTCACCGCCTGTTACATCGTCTTCAAAATCCAGCTCGTTCAGCCCGCGGCCTGCATCTATTCCTTCCACCGGTTTTTTCAGCTGATCGGGATGCTCGGGATCGATCTCGGTCTCTTCCTTCGCCTGATTATAGATATCTTCTTTTTCGGGATATAGCGGATAACCGGGAAGCTCCTCCCCTTTTTCATCCTTTTTAAATTTGCGGATTGGCATAACATTGGTTTTTTAGTGAATACTTATTTTCAAAAGCACCACCAATCGTATGCCTGTCTTTGTCCTGCAAGAGTTTTGTGATACTCACACAGATAGCTTTTTGCAGGAGCCCGGGTGGGTAGATTTCTCCCCGCATAAAAAAACCTGTCCGCACAAGACAGACAGGCTCCGTTACGTATATATTCCGTTGTAGAGAAAGGTTGGATTAAATCTGACATCAGATGAAATACTATCGCTTTACCTGCCTGTCAGGTCGAGTATCACAATGCTCTACTGATGAAGCGTTTCTTTTCAATTTTTACAACCTGTTCTTAAATACGGAATTGGGATGTATCGAGACCATTTTCGGAGAGTATATTACATGTGTCTCGATACATTTCGATGCCGTACCTGAGGAATATATTTAATAAATAACGGACTTATTACTCTCGCAAGCATTATCGAAACACCCGACGTGACAGCTGAACTTAATCCAACCTTCCCTATAACAAAGCATACTTATAAAAATCAGGTTTATTTACAAATACTCTTGTAATATCCGTTCACATCCTCATATCCCAATTCCAGCGCTTTTTTCCAATCGGCACAGGCTTCTGCTTTTTTCACCTGTTCACCATTGATCGTTCCGCGCAGGTAATACGCTGCTCCGTTATCCGCACGGAGATTGATCGCTTTGGTACAGTCATCTTCGGCCTGCGAAAGAAATTTCAATCCGAAATAAGCCTGCGCTCTTTTCACGTAATAGTCAGGCTCATCATTTTTCAACGCAATAGCTTTATTCAGCGTATTCGCAGACTCCATGAAGTTATTCACCCCATAATAATAGATCCCAAGAAAATAAAAATTAAAATCGTCCTTGTAATAATACGAGAGGTATTTTTTGAGATCCGTAGCAATCGAAGGATCCGTTTGATCAACAGTGAATTTCACCATGGCCATATCCCCCTGCACAATATTTTGCGGATCGAGCTCTATTGCTTTATCATAATCAGCCAGTGCTTCTTTGAATTTTTTTTGTTTCTTATAGATGTAAGCACGGTTGCCGTAATACACCGAGCTTGCTTTCAGCCGGATCGCCTCGTTGATCTCTGTAAGCGCCTTGTCATAATTTTCTTCGTAGATATAATTCAATCCGCGTTTGCCGTAAGCAATGTCATTTGCCGGTTCCAGGGCAATGGCTTTGTTCCATTCCACCATTGCGCCTGCCAGGTCTTTCTGCTCCATTTTTGCATTTCCTGCCGCGATGATCTTCTCATAAGGCGTATACCAGTCTTTCGCAACGATCTCTTTCCATTTCGCTTCTCCTTTGAGACTTTCCAGGTCCGGATCGTTGATGATAGAGTTCAGTAATGCTTTATTCTCTGCAATGGTAAGTGATACTTCCAGCCATTTGAACGCTTCTTCTTTTTTGCCTGCTTTTGCATACGAGGATGCGATGAAATATCCGTTGATATTGTGTTTCAGTTTGTCGGCTGCGAGGTAGTCCGTTATCGCGAGGTCATACTCTTTGGCCAGGTGATGAAAATATCCCCTGTAGGAAAGCGCATCGGCATAATCGGATTTCAGCTCAATGGCTTTGTTCATTTTTTCCATCGCGGCTGCATTGTTGCCATAGTTCAGCTCTGCAAGCGATTGGTTGTAATAGTCAACAGCCGTATAAGTTTCTGCGATGCTACCAGTAACAACAGGGATAATGCCGCCAGCCGATGCAAACGAAGAGCCGAATGCGATGCCGGCACAGATAAGAAGTAGTTTTTTCATTCGTATAATTTTGATGCGCTAAACTAAATAAATCAACAGGTACAGCCTGCATGATATCGGATCGGAATTTTCAAAATCTTACTCAGATGCTAACTATTCTTATATTTGTCTTTCATGGCGATCCGCAGGTTTAGTTTTTACATACTTGTATGCTGTTTCAGCGTGATCAGTCTGCGCGGCCTTGCCCAGGATCCCGTATCCCTTAATTATACCGTAGATGATGGTCTGCCTTCCAATGAAGTATATGACATTATCGAAGACAGTCTCGGGTATATGTGGTTTGCCACCGACCATGGCATATCCCGGTTCGACGGTTACAGTTTTAAAAATTATGCTACTGGCGACGGGCTCACTCACAATACGGTTTTCGGTTTCTTTGAAGATGTACACCACCGGATCTGGATGCGGATCTTCGATGGTACGCTCTGTTATCTGGAAAAGGGCGCTATTCACAAGTATGCGCACAACGACAGCCTGCAGCGTTTTTTGGGAAAGCATTTCATACAGGACTTTGGGATCGATGCGGCAGGAGATCTCTGGTTCATGTGCATTCGTTCGCCGATGGGCTTGTTTCGACAGGATCATATCAGCGGACGGATCGAACGGGTAAAGCTGAAGCCCGGATACAGCGGGTTCATCCGGGAGCTCGGAGGAAATAAATTTATCGCCGGGATCGACCTGGACAACGATGCCGACACTGCGAATCCAAATGATAAGATCGAATATGCAGACCATACCTGGCTGCTCAATGTAAAGAAAAAAACATTTTCAGGAAGGATGATCGTCCGTGCGGCCCGGGCAGAATCCGGTCATTACCTGTTCAGTTATGAATCGGAGCTTACGGAATTTGCCAAAGGACAGATCGTAAAACGTGTTTCCCTCGATCCCAACCCTGTTGCCTATTTATGCACCGATAAAAAAAATAATTTTTGGGTATGCGGCCCCGGGCTCATTCAATACAATTCTTCCTCCGTTTTTTATAGTGATGGCTATATTAACAGTGTACAACAGGATAGCCGCGGGAACTTCTGGCTCGCCAGCGCTGAAAAGGGCGTGCTGTTTGTACCCGACATGCGCGTAAGAGGACTTAAGCCCGGTGAAATGGATGAGCTTTGTTTATTGACACAGTTCGAAAACCGCTTATATCTGACTGACAGAAAAAGTAAACTGAGCATATTGAATTTAGGGGCTTCCGGACCATGCCTGCCTATTGTTGGGGGGTTCGGCACCGATGGCTGGGTGATGCACGATCTGTTTGTCGACAAACAACACCGTATGCTCTTTTTGGGTAGTGTAGGATATCCTATAGATAAATTTCAGGAAGGAAATTTTTTCACGAGCACAACGCTAAAGATCAAACTTAACTTCTTCACAGGTTTTAACCGGTCGCTTATTACAAACAAGGAAAAGCTATACATGGCGGGCAACAATGGCTGGGCTATGGGAGACTGGACAGGCAGATGCCCTTATATTGCCAACCGGGATGAAGGGTTTTCTGATTTTTGTTCTACTATTTGCCTCGACTCTTCCGGTATTATATGGATAGGTGCAAACGACGGGCTCTTTTGGTTCCACAATGGACGTACCCAACGCTTTCACCCGGAAGACAGCCTCTTCCACCAGCGTATCACAGATATTGAATGTACGCCCGAAGGACTTGTCGTTGTTTCTACCCGGGGAAGCGGGGTAATTGTAATAGATAAAAAACGTTGGTATTCTATCCGTGCAACGAACGGCCTCACTACCGACCTCTGCGGCAGACTGGCTATCGGCGAGAACCTGTTCTGGGTATGTTCCAATAAAGGATTGAACAGGGTGACTATTAAACAGGGCAAAAAAGACCTGGAATTTGTCGTTACATCCATTCAGTCAGATCATGGTCTTCCTTCCAACCTGGTGAACGATGCTATCTTTTACGGCGATCTGCTGATCCTTGCGACGGGAAAAGGCCTCGCCTGGTTCAATACAAAAAACTTCACACTTAATGCCTACGTTCCTCCGGTATATATCGATGAAGTGAGCGCCAATCAGCGCATACTGAATGCCTCTTCCGAATTAAGCTACAATGAAACGAACCTGAGTTTTGGCTTTATCGGCCTGTTGTATAACAAACCGGGTAAGGTGCAGTACCGCTACCGGCTGGAAGGATACGAAGAAGAATGGCATTATACACAGGAGCGTAAGGTCCGCTATTTCAACCTGCCGGACGGCACCTATCGTTTTGCCGTGTCTGCTATGAATGAGAACGGCTTGTGGAACCTGCGGCCAGCTACTTTTTTATTTTACATACCCAAGCATTTTTCGGAAACATGGTGGTTTCGCACACTGATATTTCTTGCCACCCTCACACTATTTTTGCTGGCGCTTCGTTATTACCTGGAACAGCGACGTCTGCGGGAACGTATCACATCGGGCATGTTGCTGGCGGAATTAAAAACACTGCGTTCACAAATGAAACCACATTTTATATTCAACTCGCTCAGCTCTATCCAGCACTTTATCATCGAGCGCGAGGAAGAGTCGGCACATTTGTACCTGAGTCGTTTTTCGGACCTGATGCGCAAGATCCTCGAGAATACACAGAAAAATACGATCAGCCTGGCCCGTGAGATCGAAACCCTGGAGCTATACCTTTCCCTGGAAAAACTTCGCTTCGGAGAGAATTTCGAATACCGGATCGTGGTTGCTCCCGATATAATAGCCGATGCCATAGAAGTTCCGCCTATGCTGATCCAGCCCTATGCAGAAAATGCGATCTGGCACGGCCTGCTGCCAAAAAAAGAAAATGCCCGCTTATCGCTCCGTTTTTTTATGGAAGATAAAACCATCCTGGTATGCGAGATCAAGGACAATGGTGTTGGACGTAAACAGGCTGCCGAAAAACAGCAGGGCCGCACACATTCATCAACGGGCATGAAAAACATCGAAGAACGGATCGCTATACTGAACAGGGTAAGCGATACACCCATCTCGGTAACGATCATTGACCTGTATGATGAGCTGGGCTATGCAAGCGGTACAAAGGTGATCCTGAAACTACAACAGATCTGACAGAAAAAAACTACTATGATACGAACCATCCTTATAGAAGATGAAGAAAAAAGTTTGCTGGCACTTGCGGGCCTTCTCAGCCAGTATTGCCCTGAAGTAAGCATTATCGGGAAAGCAGGCGGAGCCGAAGCAGCGATCTATCTGATAGAAGAGCTGAAGCCCGACCTGATCTTCATCGATGTAATGATGCCCGACGGAACAGGTTTCGATGTACTGGAACGCAGCACCTATAAACCTGCAGGGGTGATCTTTGTAACTGCCTTCGAGGAATTTGCCCTGCGTGCCTTTCGTTTTTCGGCCCTGGATTATCTCCTTAAACCGCTTAACTTTCTTGATCTGCAGGCCGCCGTTAAACGCTTTGAAAAACTACATACCGAGAAAAAGGTCCCTCTTTACGGAGAGCAAATGAGCATTGCAAAAAACACGTATGACTCACCTGTTCCGGAACATATTGTCCTTCCTGCACTTGATGGCTTTTCGATCGTAAAGCTTTCCGAGATTGTCCGTTGCGAAGCCGACTCCAATTATACCAAAGTTGTTTTTTCAACAGGCAAACCTTTCCTTGCTTCACGCAGCCTGGTGCATTTCGAAGAGCTCTTAGGTGAGCTGCATTTTGTGCGTGTCCATCACAAACATTTGATAAACCTTGCCTATGTACGCCGCTACCAGAAAGGACGCGGAGGCATGGTAGAAATGACGGACGGGCACGAAGTAGAAGTTTCCGTTCGGAAAAAAGATGAGTTCCTCGCAGCGATCACTGCTTTTACAAGGGGAGCGGTCTGATCCGTACAAAATGTATGACGTTTTTCTTATTCCTCACTCTTCTTGTCTTCTTCCGGTTCCGGAGCTTTCAAAGCTTCTACGGGTGTCTTTTTTACATTGAACGTAAAAATGGCTTTTCCTAAGTCGGGCATCGTATCTCCGATCAGGAAACCAAAAGGCTCCAGTGGTTTTACACGATCGAAAACAACTTTTACAATGGCCGTAAGCGGTATGGAAAGGAACATACCTGCCACTCCCCAGAGCGCTCCGCCGATCAGCACCACTACTATAGAAACAAGTGCATTCACCTTTACCTTCGATGCCACGATCTTTGGCACCAGGAAATTATTGTCGATAATCTGAATGATAAGATAAGCGATCAATACCCATACGGCTGAGAAAGGATCATCGGTGATAAGCCCCATGATCATAGGAAGGGAAATAGCAACGATACCACCGATGTAGGGTATTAAGTTCAGTATAGCGCCGATAGTGCCTAATAATACCGCATACTGGATCCCTATAATTAAAAGAGCTGTTGAATTCATCGTCGCTACGATCACCATTTCGATCATCAGTCCTACAAGGTATTTTTGGACAAGCGTTTTGGTCTGCTGAAGCACATCCGCCACTACCTTGTGCTGGTCGATGGAAAAGAGCTTTCCAATGAACTGCAGCAATAAAGGTTTGTAGAACAGGAAGAGAAAAATATATACAGGGATCAACAGGATTACGACCAAAGCGCCACTGATGGTACTGATGGTATCTCCAATCATTCCGCCTGCGCCCTGCAGTGTCTCCGCCTTTTGCTCGGCCACCCATTTGTTCACTTTGTATTTACCGATGTTGAAGGTATGTGAGAACCAGGTGAGTGCCTCTGTAAAATACTCATTGATCTTTTTTTTGAGTTCCGGCCACGATTCTGCAAACATACTCATCTGTGAGCCGATAAAAAAGAGGATCGCCCCTACCACTACAATCAGCAAAACAATGGCGATCCCGATAGCGATCACCCTGTTTATTTTTTTGCTGCTGAAATAGTTCACCATAGGATTCAGGAGTATGGCCAGCACCAGTGCAAAAAGCAAAGGAACGATGATATCCTTACCGACATACAGGATATAAAAAAAACCTAAAAGTCCGAGGGTGATCTGAGAGAGCTTTAGAAACAGGGGAAATTTTTTCACAAAATGGGATTAAAAAATGAATAGTTCTTTCCGGTAAAACAAGCCCGCACAGATTTCCCTTTGATACAAGGGAATTCGGGTATAAGCCGGGAGTTTTTCCGATTGAAGGAGGCAATTAACGTGCCCCTTTATTTCAGGCCTCTGAACCTGCGGGTATCCTTCGGACATGCTACTAAATTTAAGCATACTTGTGTAGTCATGATCTCCCGTTTTGGTGCTAATTATTGAGTAAAGCTCCGGGAAGCTCATTGCTCATTTGCGTATATTTGTCAGAACCTTATTCATCGCTATGAAAAAAACGCATATAGCACTTGTATTTGCTCTTCTCCTCTTTTCCGCCCATTCACAAACGACACTCTTTGGAACGGAGCCCGGTGGTGAATTTTATGGCGGTAAAGTATTCCGTGTCAACACAGATGCTTCGGATTATGCTGTAGCGCACGATTTTGACCAGATCGATTGCTATGAAATGACAGGCCACCTGGTAGAGGCCGGAGACGGTAACCTCTACGGATTATCATCCAACGGAACAATGATCGGCGGAGGTGTGCTTTTCCAGTACAATAAAACAACCGGGGTTTATACCCGCAAACATCAATTCAATACAAATATTGGTGCACAGCCTACGGGGTCCCTGGTGAAAGGCCAAAACGGTAAACTATACGGACTTACTTCTGCCGGTGGTAATTTCAGTGCCGGTGTGCTTTTCGAATACGATCCGATAGTGGATACGATCATTAAAAAGATTGACTTTGACAACACGACAACCGGGGGAACGCCAAAGGGAACACTGATACAGGCCAGCAATGGTAAATTCTACGGTCTGTCGGAAAAAGGCGGACTTACGAATTACGGTACGCTCTTCGAATACGACCTTGTTTCCAATTCACTGACAAAAAAGATAGATTTTAATGGGGTGGGAAACGGAAGAAATCCCGTAAGTCAATTGTTTGAAGCAAGCAATGGAATGTTGTATGGCATGACGCCGTTCGGAGGGGTAAACGATACAGGCGTTTTGTTCCGCTATGATATAATTACCAATACACTCACAAAACAAGTAGATTTTGATAACAGCACCAGCGGAAGTATGCCGCAGGGATCACTGATAGAAGGAAACAATGGGAAATTATACGGGCTGACCCTGAACGGTGGACTCTTTAACCTGGGCGTTTTATTTTCATTCGATCCGGCAGGGAGCGGCACTTATGCCAAACAACTTGATTTTAATAGTGCCAACGGATCTTCTCCTTCCTGTGCACTCACTCTTGTAGCTGATGGAACAATGTACGGTGTAACCAGCGGAGGCGGTTCGGCCGGTATTGGCCTTCTGTTCCAGTACGATCCTTCCACCAATATCTTAACACCAAAAGTTCATTCAACCAATTCGCAGAGCGGCTTCTTCTTTATGCAGGGCGAACTTATGCTGGCTTCCGATGGCATGTATTACGGACTTTCGGATGCCGGCGGAATGGCAGGCATGGGAACGCTTTACCAATACAACCCGATTACGAATACAGGGACCGTTAAACTAAGCACTTATGCGTCCGAACAGGGCTTCTTTGTGGTGGATGCTCCACTTACACTGGCACCGGACAGTATGTTATATGGTGTTACGCATACGGGAGGCGACAGTATACAGGGTGTAATTTATCAGCTGGATCCTGCAGATGATACCTATATTAAAAAAGCCTCTTTTATTCCCTCCCTTGGCTGCGGCCCGATAGGTAAGCTTACAGTAGGGCCCGACGGCAATCTTTATGGAATGACCTACTCCTGCGGAACGAATAATGGAGGAACGATTTTCAGGTATACCCTCAACACTGGTATCATAACAAAGCTTTATGATCTCAGCAGTGTAATAGGCTCGTCACAGAGAAGTTCACTGCTTTATGCATCCAATGGAAAAATATATGGTACCCGTTTATCCGGCGGAGCTTATAATTATGGCACTTTGTTCGAATTCGATCCTGTTACAACTATATTTCAGACAAGGGTTGATTTCAACGACACAGCTAACGGATCGAATGCATATGCATCACTTATGCAGGCTACAAACGGAATGATATACGGACTCACAGCAGAGGGTGGTGCCAACGATGACGGCAGCCTGTTCCAGTACGATCCTGTCAGTAACATTTTCACAAAAAAGATCGACCTTTCTTCTCCCGCCACAGGAAGTTATCCACTTGCTCACCTCACACAGGTTACCGATTCAACCTTGTATGGTGTCTGTTTCCTCGGTGGTACATTTAGTTATGGAGTATTATTCGAATATAATCTGAATAGCAATATTCTGACTAAAAAACATGAATTCAATACTGCTGTTACAGGTGCCAATCCATATGGTCCGCTCCTGAAAGCATCCGATGGGTTCCTGTATGGAACCACAGTGTATGGCGGCCCTGGAAACTATTCCAGGGGAACGGTTTTTAAATATGATGTGGCAACAAATACTCCAGGCCTGCTGCATGATTTTGAGGTTGAGCTCACCAGCAGTATTGTAATTGCAGATCTAACAGAGGTAACTTACCTGAATCCTGTAAGTACAAAACAATCCGTAAAAAAAGAAAGCCGCTATAACCTATTCCCTAATCCGGGCACAGGGATATTTTCCATTAATACCGATCAACCTGCACAGATCATTGTAATCAACTCTTTCGGGCGAGAAGTTTATCGCAAAACGATCGACAGCGCTGATAACAAAATAGATCTGCGGCAGTATGCAGAAGGCATTTATTTTGTAAAAATGAGCGCCAAATTGGTAGAACAAACATTCAAAGTAATGCTGACGGAGCAATAAAAGCGATCGTTTATTTCTTTTAATATCCTGATTATACGTCTTCTGCGCAGATTTCATATTTTCAGGTATATTTGAGTGTATGAAAAAATCCTTTCGCTCCCTTTTCAATGCTTTAAAAACGCTGGCCAATCAGTTTGATGAAAAGGCCAATGACACCAAATACAAAACACTGCAGGCGTTGCACAAAACACCTTTGCCTCCGCATAAGGAATGGCCTGCTTACCAGCATTTGTTACTGTTCCTGTCGGCGCACCCGCAGAACAGCGCTTTTACAGAGCTGCTGAACAAAGAGAAAGAACGCCTGAGCAAACAGGTAAAAAAAGCAGGCAATGCGGCCAAAGCGCAATTGCAAAACAGCGGACTTCCCCATACCACTACCCTTTCCAGCTATAGCCACGATCTGCTGGTGTGGCTGGCGGAGAACCGGGAGATCAAAATGACCTACGATTCCTCGAGCGAAGAAGAAATAGAGCTGAACCATGTATTGCAGTTCACCCTGCCCGATATGGAAAAGCTGCTCACTGCAGCAGGAAATACACAGGAAGATCTGTTGCAGGAATTAAAAGTAAGACCCGATCAGTTCCTGCCTTTCCTGCTCGACCAATTCTCCAGGCTCAATCACGAGCCATTCATGAAGGATTATTTCTGGAACAAGCTGGGGATCTACGTCGAGCTGAGCTCCGAACAAAGCAGCTTCAGTAAATTATATAACCAGCTGAGCTTCGACAGCACCTATTATCACACCGATCTGCTGCGATCTTTTGATCACATAGAATTGCTGAATGCCGAGCTGCCCTATTACATGAACCTGAGTACCGAACAGCAGGACGAGCTAATTGCCGTGATGCGGAATACCCTGTTATTCCTGGAACGTGAAACGGATCCTACTACGTTTATCGATCGCAGATCTTTGCGCTTTTACCAGCTCGAACGCGGAATCTCCGTTGCCATTTACACGATGACGCCCAACCGGCATTTACCAATGGAGTCCTATGCAGGATATACGCTTTTTAAGAACGGATATCCTGCAGCTTATGGTGGTGGCTGGGTTCATGGAAAAAAAACGCTCTTCGGCATCAATATTTTCGAGCAGTTCCGCGGGGGCGAATCGGGATATATGTTCATTCAATTATTGAGAGTATACCGCCAGGCATTCGGGGTAGATTATTTTGAAGTGGAACCTTATCAATATGGACTGGACAACCCCGAAGGAATTGAATCGGGCGCTTTCTGGTTCTACTACCGTTATGGATTCAGACCGCTGGACAAACAGCTGAATAAAATTGCAGAGGATGAATCTCAAAAGATCAAATCGAAAAAAGGCTACCGTACTCCTGCAAAAACCCTGGTGCGTTTTACCGAATCCAATATCGCGATGAACTTAGGAACGGCTGTTCCGGAAGGTGTGCTGGCATTGCGCGAACGCATCACTTCCTACATAGCTGGTAACTACAACAGCAACCGTTCGGAAGCTGTGCTGGAAAGCCTGGCATGGTTCCGTGATAAAGCGAACTTCATACGCTTGTGCAATAGGTACGAAGAAGCGGTGTTGAAAGACATTGCATTGGTGGCACGTACATTGAACGTTCAAAATCCGGCAAAACTGGAATTACTGAAAGAGATGATACAGGCGAAACCTGCGGATATGTATACCTTCCAGGAATTGTTAGTGGAGTTTATGGAACTGTAGCATTAAGATCTTTCACCGGAATGTACTCACGCGCAGAAACAGCACAGTTAAAACAAGGCTTCTGGACCGCCTTCGGACGTTATCTTTCTCTTTTCCCAAACAGCGAAGGCCAAAAGATCAACTGGGTAAATTATCACACCGGCTATAAAGATGTGTATTTCCGGATGGAAGCAGGCCCAAAAAAAGCATCTGTTGCGATCGAGCTCACCCATTCCGATGAACTATTGCGCGGCCTGTATTACGAAAAATTAGAAAGCTGTCGCCTGCTTCTTTTTAATGCGCTGGAAGAAAAGTGGAGTTGGGAGCCTGATACATTGGATGAATCCGGAAAAACAATTTCCAGGGTCTATACGGAGCTTCCCGGTGTAAGCATTTACAATCAATCCGACTGGCCGGCGATCATCTCCTTTCTCAAGCCACGGATCATCGCGCTGGATATTTTCTGGAATGAAGTAAAAGATCTGTTTGAGGAATTGCGATGAATCGATATACTACAATTTAGCTGGCAAGACACAGATTCCGCAGATAGCGCAGATAATAATTAATTAACGCGGATGAAGGTTGCTTGAATGCCGGCTTAATTAAATTTCCTCTTTCATCAATCTTTTTCGTTCGGCTCTCATCAATCCGCCAATGAGAATAAACACAAAGATCAGGAGGCCGGGAGACCAGTACAGCTCGAAATTATTTTTGATCAATGCATGTGCAGGGTTCTTCTCATCATACAGTACCTGCACTTTTTCGCCGATGCTGTAACTTACAAAGCTGCTTCCGTAGCCGGTAAAAGAGATGGGAATCGTTTGGCGCAAGGGATAAAACTCAATAACCGGGCAGTCTGCCGAATTACGGGAACCTTCCGAAAAACGAATGATCGTTCCGACAGCTTCTGCATTTACTTTTGAATACGTATAGAAATGTTTGATAAGAACAGCTCCAATAACAAGCAGGAAAAGGGCGCCCAAGATCATATGAAACCGTATACTTTTCCTTTTCTCATTGGCATTCGCGGCTGCGCGTTCTCTTTTTCGTATTTTTCTTGCTTTGCTGCCGGGCATTTTATTAACAAGACAAATTTATTTGCCTATACAAAACTTCCCGAAGATATTCCCTAACAGGTCATCTGAAGTTACCTGTCCGGTGATCTCGCCTAAAGCATCTAAAGCATAACGGATATCGATCGCCAGGAAATCGCTCTGAATACCTTTGTTCAATCCTTCCATCACCTTGTACAAAGCGCTGTTGGCTTTGCGCAGTGCTTCCACATGGCGAACATTGGTTACCACTGTTTCGGTTACATTGATGGTACGGCTGTCGAACATCGCTACCAGCTTCATCTTCAGGTCTTCGATGTACATAGCTTCCTTGGCAGAGATATAGAGGATATTGTCTAATTTTTCGAATTCTTTCTGCAGGGCATTCAGGTCTTCGGTATCGATCTTATTGCATACGATCAGCAATTGCGAATTACCGATATGTTCTTTGATCTTTTCCACTTCTACTTCAATATCTTTTATTCCCAGGGCATGCGCATCGAAGAGATAAATAACGATCGCCGATTTCTGCATGGCCTGCAATGCTTTGTTCACCCCGATCTGCTCGATCACATCCGAAGTATCGCGAATACCGGCCGTATCGATGAAGCGGAACAGAACACCGCCAATGCTGATCTCATCTTCAATCGTATCGCGGGTAGTGCCGGGGATCTCGCTTACAATGGCTTTATCTTCCTGCAACAATGCATTGAGCAAAGTGGATTTCCCTGCATTGGGCTTTCCTACAATGGCAACGGGGATCCCGTTTTTGATCACATTCCCTACCTCGAAGGAATCAACGAGGCGTTCGATGATCCGCTGGATAGAAATAACAAGGTTCTTTAATTCGGTACGGTCGGCAAACTCCACATCTTCCTCGCTGAAATCGAGCTCTAATTCTATCAGGGAGGCAAAATCAACCAGGTTTTCGCGGAGCACTTTTATCTTGCCCGAAAAACCGCCCCGCATCTGGCTCATAGCCACCTGGTGCGATACGGTGGAATTGCTGGCGATCAGGTCGGCCACTGCTTCTGCCTGCGAAAGATCGAATTTCCCGTTGAGGAATGCACGCATGGTGAATTCACCGGCGTTGGCCATCCGGGCGCCATTCTTTACCAATAACTGCAATACCTGCTGCTGGATGAACTGGGAGCCGTGGCAGGAGATCTCGATGCTGTCTTCCCCCGTATAGGAATGCGGTGCCTTAAAAAGACTCACCAGCACTTCGTCCACAATGGTCTCATCATCACATAAAAGGCCAAAATGGATGGTGTAGCCGGGCTTATCGGCAAGAGCTTTACGCTTCAGGTCCTTCGTGGTAAAGGATTTTTCGACAATACTAATTGCCTCATTTCCAGACACCCGGATGAGAGCAATGGCTCCGGTTCCGTGCGGGGTAGCTAATGCGACAATTGTATCTGTATGTAAAGCCGTTATATTCACAAATCGAATACTTTTCAAATTTAATTAAAAACTTGGCATATCAGGTATAAAATCTTAATTTAGCCAAGTTTAAAAAACGAACCAAAAACATAAATCAGCTATACTACCATGAGCGTATTAGTAAACAAAAATTCAAAAGTAATTGTACAGGGTTTCACCGGCGGTGAAGGAACTTTCCATGCTACTCAAATGATCGAGTATGGAACAAATGTGGTTGGAGGTGTTACTCCGGGCAAAGGTGGTACAACTCACCTGGATCGCCCTGTTTTCAATACAGTGACTGAAGCCGTTCAAAAAGCGGGTGCTGATGTATCGATTATTTTTGTTCCTGCTCCTTTTGCAGCGGATGCCATCATGGAAGCTGCAGATGCCGGCATTAAAGTGATCGTTTGTATTACCGAGGGAATCCCGGTAAAAGACATGATCGCTACCAAAGAATACATCAAATCAAAGAATTGCCGCCTGATCGGGCCTAACTGCCCTGGTGTGATCACTGCGGGTGAAGCGAAAGTGGGCATTATGCCGGGCTTCGTTTTCAAAAAAGGAACGATCGGTATCGTTTCCAAATCAGGTACTTTAACATACGAAGCAGCTGACCAGATCGTGAAAGCAGGTCTTGGGATCACTACTGCTATCGGTATCGGCGGAGATCCGATCATCGGAACACCAACCAAAGATGCGATCGAATTGCTGATGAACGACCCGGAAACAGAAGCGATCGTTATGATCGGTGAGATCGGTGGAAATTACGAAGCAGAAGCCGCACGCTGGATCAAAGCAAACGGTAACAAAAAACCGGTTGTTGGCTTCATCGCAGGACAAACTGCTCCGAAAGGCCGTACAATGGGGCACGCAGGTGCGATCGTTGGCGGAAAAGACGATACAGCCGAAGCAAAAATGGCGATCATGCGTGAGTGCGGTATCCACGTAGTGGAATCACCTGCTGTGATCGGTAAAACGATGGCAAAAGTATTGGGCAAAGTAACTGCATAATAAAACTGCAATAAATTAAATTCTAAAAATGCAATCAGTGATGGTTGCATTTTTTATATAAACACTTAAAAATAAATAAATGAAAAAATTAGTTTTTATACTCATTATCGCAGCAACAGGTTTATTTATTGCCTGTGAAGGAAATACGCAGACAGAAGATGTGGGAGTAGGCGCATCAAAAGGCGTAGAAGCAATGGAAGCACTGGCAGGAGCGGAAAACGACTCTACCCTGGCCTGCACCTGCGAGCATGGCTGCAAAACCAAAGAAGACTGTGTAGCCAAATGCGGCGAAGGCTGCGGGATGCTGAAACAATAAAACACAGACAATAATTCTTATAAAATAAAATGATCCCTCCGGAAAACCTGAGGGATCATTTTATTTAAAGGACAATCAGAATAGCCCGCGTGTTACGCCATTCCACATAATGCGTATGATCGTACAAAACAGCATCAGGCAAGCGGGCTTTCGTATTCAAATACATTTTCATCCGCACTTGGCCCGTAGCTGGCCGGAACAGGAACATCCAGCAACCGGAAATTTACACCTAACTGCGCACGGTGGTGAATGATCTGCGAAAGCGCATGGCGGATGTTCTCCGATTTAAAATGCACACCATAGATCGCATCTCCATTGCGGAGCGTCCATTTTTTATCGAGCTCTGATTCTTTGGTTGCATTCAACTGTTCTTTTGCCTTTGCCAGGCTTTTCTCAAATGTATCCAGCAATTCCTTGCTCGAATTCAGTACCGTTGGATTGTAAGGCGCTTTGGCAAAATCCAGCTCATCGGTGGTGAGCACCATACTGATCCAGTCCGGCAACTCTGCGATATGTGTAGCCAGATTACGGATATCCATACTCTTTGGGTGTGGTTTCCAGTCGAATTTATCGTTGGGAACACGTGCTAAAAATTTGCGGGTGGTAGCTGCTTCGGCTTCCAGCTCTTTCAGAAACATTGGGATCATTGACATAGTTTGTTGTTTTAAATGATTAATACAGCAAAGTAAAGCCGGGGTAGTGACAACCCTATGTCAGCAGGAAATAAATAAAATGAAAAATTATTGGAAACTGAATGTAACGCGGGTTTAACCGCGAAGAGTGCAAAGTTTGAAGTATTATTAACTACTTCCCTACTCTTTTCCCGATAGTGGAAAGGATCTCCTGAATGCGTTTCTTCAGGGAGAGCGGACTGACGATATCTGCATTGTCGCCGAAAAGCAGGAACCAGCGGGCAAATCCCTCCAGCGAAGAAGTAAGAAAGGTCATTTCTGTTTTATCCCCTGTTTTGCGTTCGGATACAAAGCCGTTGTAGTATTTCTGCTCGCCAAAATGTCTCAGGATATCATTCTCAACCTGGATAATTACCTGGTGCAGCTCTTTCTCTTTGGTGATCTGTTTGAGATAATTTTTCAGTGTAGGATGCTCTTTTGAAAAAGGCTGGTCGGTGATGAGCAGGTCTTTGATCCTGTCGGTACGGAAAGTCCTGTAATCATTGCGCAGGTAACAAAATGCGATCAGGTACCAATGACCTGCCTGAAAAAAAACACCTACCGGCTCTATCGTTCGTTTGGTAGTCGACTGGCTGTGATTGGTGAAATACACCATGGATGCGATCCGCTTCTCGGAAATGCTTCTCAGGATGATGGACAAAGGACTGATGTTCTGATGATTCTCCGGCAGGTATTTGTTTTCCACTACCGCAATGTGATCGTCCATTGTTTCGAGGTATTCTTTTTCTGCAGAGCGAAGAACGGCTTTCACCTTGTACATGGCCGATTTATAGGAGTTTTCGGTATTGGCATCCGTGAGCTTTTCGATCAGCTTTTCGGCCGTTAAAAAAGCGGTGGCTTCTTCGAGTGTGAACATTACAGGTGGCAAACGATACCCATCCATGATGGAATAACCTACTCCGGCTTCACCCAATATCGGGACACCGGCTTCTTCAAGTGTTCTTACATCACGATAAACAGTGCGCAGGCTGATCTCGAAACGCTCGGCAATGTCCTGAGCTTTCACCACCCGCCTCGATTGCAGTTGTATCAGTATGGCTGTAAGACGGTCGATCCGGTTCATTGCTGAAATTAGTTATGCAGGTCTGTAGCTGCCTTCAAAAGTACATTGATTTTTTTTACCGGGATGGTTTTCTCTGCATCCAGCAAAAAGATCTTCATCCGCGATCGTTCTTCTGCAAGAAGGTCCGCGTGTTCCAGCAGCTTTCCATCTACAAAGCCGATATAGGGCTGCTTATATTTTTTGTGGAACCAAAGATAACAAAATCGTTTTCCTTTATAGCGGTAAAAAGGCATTCCGTATTGCCAGGTTTCGGAAACATCTTTCCTGGCAAGGATGTGTTCGCGCATGTATTGCAGGCAGGAACAGACCGGTTCCGGGTGATCCAAAAACCAGCTATCGATCGGCGTCAGCATTTTTTTCGAAAGGATTGATCAATGAATAAACAGCGGAATCATAGAACTTCCCATTGTAATAATAGTCTTCCCTGAAATACGCCTCCCGCACAAAATTATTTCTCTCCAGGAGTTTTTGTGAAGGCAGATTATCCGGATCGATGACAGCTTCCAGCGAATGTAGTCCGATCGTTTGAAAGGCATATTCCAGCGTTTTTACAAATGCCTCGTTCATCAATCCTTTCCCGAAATATTCGGGGAACATGGAATAACCGGCCTCAGCGCGGTAATGTTCTTTCTTCGAGATGCGATATCCGACATTGCCTATGAAGCCGGGCTGATCCTTCAGCTCCATGCCCCACCAGAGCGCATTGCCTTGCCGTATTTCTTCATCCCCTTTCTCAATAAAGGCATAGATCTCCTCCATCGATTCCGCTTTGTCACGTAATAAATATTTCAGCACCCGTTCATCCGTGCGAAACCTGAACAGCGTTTCAGCATCTTCGCGTACGACCCGGCGAAGGATCAAACGTTCGGTCGTTAATACCGGGAAGGGATCGAAGTTCAGTGAAAGCATGGATCAATCAGGTAGTATAACGTTGTCCTTTGCATCAAATTCCCAATACGGATTAAATGCAGCTTCGAAAAAAAAGCCATCGCGGTCTTTGAAATAACCGCTGTAACCACCCCAGTATACTTTTTGTGCAGGCTTCACTATGGTAGCGCCGGCTTTTTCTGCCTCTTTCAGTACTTCATCCACTTCGGCTTCGCTCTTTGCATTGAAGGAAATGGTGATCCCCGGAAAGCCCGAACCTTTTTCATCCACTCCTGCATCCTGTGCAAGCTCATGGCGCGGATGAAGACCAAGTACCACTCCTCCTAAGGGAAAGAATACCATTTCTTCCATGCTGGCCGAAGATTTTTTCCAGCCCAGCTTTTCAAAGAATTCGGTTGATTTTTTTACATCGCTTACTCCAAGTGTAATGAGATTGAATTTCTGGCGCATGTATAATTGGGTTTTACTTTTCCTACAGGGATCAATTCTTACTTACTTCACAAACCGGTTCGTGCTTCACTTCGAAGTTCACCGAATTGGCCATGAAGCATTTTTTATTGGCTTCATGATGCAGGGCCAATGCTTTCTCCACCATACTCTCCTCTTTTACGATCGCTTTCGGATGCAACGTTACTTCGGTGAAACGACCGGGTTCTCCCGGCTTTAACGACAAGACACCTGTGGCCTCATCGGTATACTCCACCAAGATCACTCCTGCATCTGCACACAAATGCAAATACCAAAGCATGTGGCAGGCCGACAAGGAGGCGAGGAACATATCTTCGGGATTGTGCCTGGCTGCGTCTCCTCTGAAAGGTACATCCGATGAGCAAAGCAGGTCGGGCTTCCCTTTGACGGAAACCGTGTGACTGCGCTCATATCCTGTATAACTTTTTGTTCCTTCTCCGGTGTTGCCTGTCCATTTCACGGTCAGGGCATACGAATGTTGTGTGCTCATTTTTATTTTATGATATCAA
This sequence comes from Bacteroidota bacterium, assembly GCA_021156365.1. GTDB lineage: Bacteria > Bacteroidota > Bacteroidia > B-17B0 > Aurantibacillaceae > JADJDM01. Next base: position 69,280 of record JAJNDK010000014.1, on the reverse strand, counting down.
ATTGTGTAAAGTGATGTGTAAAATGTTTATTGAAGAACCTCGTCCATTCTTCCCAGCTCAGTTGTCCCATCCGTGGATGCACAGCGTTTCCGGTTGGGTTTTTACTTACCAGGGCATTGAACTCTTCTACTTCTTTCAGCAATTCATCCTTTGCCGATTGCAGGTTGGGATGCAGATAGGCAGGTGGCTCATCGCCCATCATCACACTTTTGATCCCTCTTGCAAAAGGCTCCATGGTACCGATCAGGCGGGCTTTGAAAGCAAGGGCTTCTTCGGGAGTAGTAACCTGTTTCATTTCCCTTTTTCCGGTGGCAATAGGCAAAGTGGTGGTCAGATGTTCAATGGCATGTTGCGGTGTCATTTTACCCCAAACCGGCTCTGCATATTCATTCAATTTATTCAGCGTTGCTTTTAGCTCGGCAACATTCGTGATATCTACCATGGTTTTTGTTTTAAGGGGTTTGACAATGAAAAATTCGAGCTGTAAATATCGTAAAAAGATCAGGAAATTAATGGTTTGTAAAGGTTATTATTAGTTTTCGTTCAATGTCTTATCTCAGGTGGGCTTTCACAGATACACATACCCGCTTCTACGGAGCGATAATTGAGCTGGCCGGACGCGGATTGCGCAGTCCCGATAGCTATCAGGATCGCGGATAACTGATTGAGATTAAAATTAACACGGATAACAGGCTGATAATTTATAATATGAACGGAGTGATCTCATCCACGTAATGGCTTGCAATTTGAATTCTGCAAAAAAATTCATCTGTGAAATCTGCGGAATCTGTGTCTGCATTCAGTTTCCGCAGGAACGGCCTGTTTGTTGGCAATAGACAACGGATCTATCAATACGCTTTCTCTCCCATATAATTACCGGCAGGATCGTAATTGGCCACCACGATCACATCACCGCCTTCGCAGACCGCTTTGCCGAGGCCAATTTTGGTGGTACTTTTCCAGATCATTTGTGTATAATGCCCGGTCTTTTCCCAGTTCTTTGCGCTAAGCGAGACATTTTTGAAATACTTCTTTTCCTCCAGCCAGGCATTGCATGCGTCTTCTACGGTGTATGACGAAGTGCTTCCCCAGTAAATATTCTCTCCATACAGCTGTTTCCATTTTCCCGCATGCGGCCGGTGCTGCATTTTACATTTGGCCGCCAGCTGATCGGCCCATGCCTGCGCATATTTAGCGAGATCTGCCGACCACACCAGCGCAGGAACGCCCACTGCTTTACGGGCTTTGTTATGAACAGCCAAAGCCTTTTTCATGTCCTCTTCCGTCACTTTCGATCCGGTTTTTGGATTGCTTTTCTGCTGGCTTGCAGCAACTAAAACAGAAACAAAAATAGTGAGCAGTGTTTTCATGTTTCAAAAGGGTATGAGCAAATATACTAAACAATCTGCCAGATCATAATGGCCCTGTCATCGCCTGCGCTTACGAGGCGCTTGTTCGCTTCGTTCCACCAGAGCGCGTTCACGGAATTCACATGTGCAGCGAAGCTTTCCGCATTCAGCCGCAGCAGAAAACTCATATCGTTTGCATTCCACAGCTTTACGGTTTTGTCCCTGCTGGCTGTGGCAAGATACGGAGTGCCGGTAAGGAATTTGATATCGTAGATCGCATAGTTATGTGCGGGGATCGAGTGGATACGGTGATAACTTTTACTATCAAATACATTGAGGTGTGCATCTCTTCCACCGGTCAGGATCAGGTCTGCCTCCGGGTGCAGCACCACAATATTACACGACAGCTTGTTCGCTTCAAAGCTGTGCCGGTGTTTTAATCCCTGTACGGTAAAGAGGTGCAGCTGACCGTTTCCATCGCTCACATACAACATTTCCTGTGCTGCATCCATACACAGGCTCCGGAGCTTTAATTTAGACACCGGCAGATCTGCCACTACCGAAAGATCCTGTGCATTCAATGCGATCAGATGTCCACCCGCTGTGCCTAAGAACAGCAGGTTGTGTAAAGAGCTGTATAGGATGGCGAATATTCCTCCCGCTTTTAGCTGCAGGTATTTTACTTCTTTGCGGGAAGCGAGGTCAATCACATGCAGCGCACCTTCCATCGTACCTACCAGGAGCTGTGAACGCTCCTCAAGGAAAAAAGAAGTGTATACGACTGAGGGCAGCTTTACCGAAAAACTATCGGGCCTGCATTCCTTAATATTCCATTGCGCCACAAAACGATCGCCGCCTGCGCTCAGCACCATATCTTCCGAAAGACCTTCCGACAATCCATAAACGGATCCGGAATGTCCGCTCAGGCTGGCTATTTTAGAAACGCTTATCATTTATACGTGCTTCAGGTCGAGAAAATAAAAATCGCTGTCGTGGTTTCCATCGGCCGATGGATAATGCTTCAATACAGTCTCTCCTTTAGTGAATTGAACAGGCGTACTAAAAACAGGTCCATCGTATACAAAGGTATGGAACTCTCCGTTCTCACCGCACACATCCACACCTGCCGGAAGATCACGGATAAATTCGCGGTTTATTTCCCTGCCGATAAAGGAAGGATCAAGCTTCCCTGCATTGACACATACAACTATTGCTTTGAAACCGCTGTCGATAAATTCGGTGATCAATTGCTTCGGTTTTTCCTTCCACAATGGGAACAAAGCATTCATACCTACCGCCTTTAATTGTTCTTCCCGGTATGTTTTGAGGTCTTCGAGGAAGATATCTCCGAAAACCGCTGTATTCAGTCCACGCGCCTGCATCAGCTGCATTTCATGCTGCATCAGCTTATTGTAGAGCTCAGCACTTTCGCTGGACGGTAAATACATTTTTCGGGAATGGATGCCGAGCGACATGGCCTGGCGGGTGATGAGCTCTTTGGGAACGCCATGCATACTCACACGATTGGTTTCTTTTGAAAGCGTTGTGAACAGGAATTCTACTTTCACTCCTTGTTTTTGTAACCGATGCAGTGCCAGGCTGCAATCCTTTCCTCCGCTCCAGTTCAAGAATACGTTTTGCATGCTCAGGATTCTGATTTGGATACACGAAGCATACGCACCCTTGAGATAATAGCGATTACGGTGCCGACAAACATAACGAGACAACCGAGCCAGAGGATATTGATATAGGGGAACAGGTATCCTTCCATCACGATAAAATCACGCCGGTTTGTTTTTTTCTCGCTCAGCTGGATCTCCACCGAACCTTCCGTTGGATTGATCTTCCAGAAAATAAATTTCAACCCAAGCTGGCTGAGGCTATCGGAAACAGGTTCTACTTCATTGAAACGCAGGCGGTATTTCGGATAAACTTTGTACACTTTTTTATCGATATCGTATCCACGCAAAACAGCCGTCACCACAATGGAAGAATCGTTCTGTTCATATTCTTCTTTCGACATATCGGTTGTAAGTGAGTCCAGTATGAGGAAAGCGGTGGAAGCGAATATGGTATCCCCGATATGCATTACATTGTTGACTGGCTCCAGGTAACCGGGCTGGTCATCGTCCATCGTTTTCAGGGTATTCAGATCCGCATAAGTAATATGGGTATAAATATCCTTATCCAGGTAATGCCGTGTATCCGGTTCGGCTGCATTTCCGCGTTCGTTCAGCTGAATGCGCGGGTAGAGATCAAATGCTTTTACCAGTTTGTTGGCTTCATTTTTTTCATAATACTCTACATGGAACAAAATGTGATTATCCTCTTTTTTCTTCCCTGTGTAAGACGCATAATACGGACCCATTTTCAATGTATCGCCTTTTGTGAGCAGGAGGCTTTTTTTATTGCTGTATTCTTTGCCCAGGCTCTCCACATTTTTGGTGGATGTGTTTTTAGACAATGTTACTTTTTTGGAAGTAGAGATCAGTGCGCCTAACATGATCAGTGCAAAACCAATGTGTGCGATGCTCGCCCCGGCTGATTTGATCTTACCTTTTAATATACGCAGCCAGTAATCTAAATTGGCAAACACGCTGAACACGCAGCTCATCAATAAGATGGCATAGCTGATATAAAAGCTCTTCTGCTTATCGGGAGCAATTTCATAGGCTTTGAATGTATACAGCGCGAATGCTGCCGTTCCGCCGATCGCAAGCGAAAGCACTACTGAAACGATCATGCTCTTCAGGAATTTTTTCGATTCGGTCTTCCCGTATTTCATGAATTGGGCAAAGCCACTCAGCAACATAACGAGGATAGCAAAAGGGAGCGTCCATTGGTTGTAATAATAGACATCGCGTGGAGCCACTTTGATATCAAAAAGCTTATTGAAGATCGACAGAGAAGTGAAAACACTGATGATCAATGCACTCAGGAAAAGTAACAAAGCACCTACGAACATCCAGAACTCGCGACTGCTCAAACTGTCTTCCGTTTTATCTTTCGGAAAGAATTTAATGAACCCCGTTACGATAAAAACGACTGTCAGTGTGCCCCAGCTCAATAGCAGTGTGGAAGGAAGAATATTGAAACCAAAGACCAGGAGGCCCGCAACTATAGAAAAACAAACGTAAGCCAACGAAAGTGTTTTATCTTTCAACAATGCCAGTGTAGCGCAAAAGATGAATACGAGCAGGAAGAGTAGCAATTGCTTTTCCATACCCAGCTCCTGGAAAGCGTGAACGGAAGACTCGCCCAGGATACCGCTCCGGGTAAGGAAGGTAGAATACAAAACGAGTATAAAGGAAGTCACACATAAAAAATACGTCAGGAACAAGGAACCCTTTTTATTTTTGTTGATGATCATCACGTGCCCGGCTGCCACCAATGTTATCCAGGGAACAAGGGAAGCGTTCTCCACCGGGTCCCATGCCCAGAAACCACCAAAGCTCAATGCTTCGTATGCCCAGGCTCCTCCCATCAGGATCCCTATCCCTAAAATAGCAATACCTATAAAAGTCCAGGGGAGCGCTGCTTTTTGCCAGGTATCATATTCTTTTTTCCATACACCCGCAAAGGCATAAGCAAAAGGAACAAGCGTAAGTGCAAAGCCTAAGAACAAGGTAGGAGGATGAATGGTCATCCAGTAATTCTGCAGCAACACATTTAAGCCACGGGCAAATGCCGGTAGTTTTTCAACATAGTTCTCGCTCTTTATAAACGGAGCATTCATCAGGTCCGGGTGCTCGCGGAGCAGTAAAAAAGGATTTGTCCCGATCTTCGTTCCGAAAACATAGATGCCTAACAGCATGCTTGCCAGGAAAAACTGTACGAAGGAAAACATGAACATTACAGGAGCCTCAAAATTTTTGGAGGTTTTGATGAGGATATTACCAATTATCATGTGCCAGAAGGTCCACAGCAGAAAACTCCCCTCCTGCCCTTCCCAGAAACAGGAGAAAATGTATTTCATTTTCATCTCCATGTTTGAATGCTGCCACACGTACTGGTATTCGAAATAATGATTGTACAGCATGAAGAACAGTGTACACACAATACCCACTACGCCTACTGAATGCAGGCGAAACCCGATACGGCCTATTTTTTTCCAGCTAAGCTCCAGTGGATTCCGGGCTGAGAAAAAATAGGATACGGTAGATAGCAGCGCCGCGACGAAAGAAAGAATAATGAAAAAATTACCGAGCCTGCCTGCCCACAAATGCTCGCCTATATAGTTTATTGGTTCGATGGAGTTCAATTCGGAAAAAGTTTGGCAAATTTAGTGAAAACACATGGATAAAACGGGCTTATTTGCCAGTAATTTTAGCTTTACAAATCCGGAGCAGCAGGATCATCCTTCAGGGCTGAATTTATGCCCAACCAACCTAAAATTTATATACATTTGTAGCCCTATGGATCGTATTACAGTAAAAGACAAACAGTTCAGGCCCTATATCCACAACGATAAGATACTGGAGGCAGTAAAACAGGTGGCAGCCACCATCAATGCGGAATTAAAGGATGAATTGCCGCTTTTTCTTGTGGTCCTCAATGGCTCGTTTATGTTTGCGGCCGATCTGCTGAAAGAAGTTTCCATACCCTGTGAGATCTCCTTCATAAAAGTAGCATCGTATCACGGTACCAGCAGCACCGGCTCTGTTACTGAGCTGGTAGGGCTTTCGGAAGAGATCAAAGGCAGGACGGTGGTTATAGTGGAAGACATTGTGGACACCGGGGTTACTCTAGAAAAACTGCACGGTGTACTATCCAAAAAAGGCGCTGCGTCCATTAAAGTGGCCAGCATGCTCATGAAACCTGATTCCTATACCAAATCCATTCCTGTTGATTATGTAGGGATGAAGATCGCCAATGATTTTGTGGTAGGTTATGGACTTGATTATGACGGTCAGGGAAGGAACCTGAAAGACATTTACGTGTTGGCCTGAAACCGCTGAACAGGCAGATCGCGACGATTAAAGCATTTCCAACATCTGATTTTTAACATTTACATTTTTTGGCATGCGCTTCGTCTAAAACTTGCGCTCAATTGGGATAATTAATTCATTCTTTGTAAATTGCGTAAATTTTACTACCAAAATGAGTTCAGGAATGTTTACTAAAGGGAATGCTAAAAACACAGTTGTAGACAGCTCTTCTATCAACCTGATAGGACGCGGTACACAACTTACGGGGGATATACGTTCGAACGGTGATTTCAGGATCGACGGGCAGCACAAAGGCACTATTTCCGTAAAAGGAAAGTTAGTTGTAGGGGCCACTGGTTCCATCGAAGGAGAGATCGAATGCCAGAATGCGGATATCTCAGGAGAAATAAAGGGACGGATGAACATTACGGAACTATTGGTCCTTAAATCGACCGCCCGCCTCACAGGTGATATCGTTACCGGGAAAATTGCCATCGAGCCCGATGCCCAGTTCACCGGGACCTGCACAATGAATGGCGGAGTTGTAAAAAACATCAAAGCAGAAAGTGCAGCAAGATCCGAACCAAAAGCCGAAGCAGTCTAACAGCTATCTCAAATACTCCGGAATGGCATTCCAGATGGGAGCCATTATTGCGATCGGTGTATTCGGCGGCAGAAAACTGGATGAGATCTTTGGTTTATCCAAACCGATCTTCACACTTGTTCTAAGTCTCGTTTCTGTAGCAGCCGGTATCTGGTTAGCAATCAAAGATTTTTTAAAGCCAAAAAAATAAATGTCCTACCTTGTCAAACTGATCATTTTTTCCATCATTATAGCCGGTGCCGTATTTGCCTGGAATAGTTTTGTTCCGCAGGACTATCGTTCGAACGGCGCGTATTATATTCTTCCTTTCTTTATTGCATATGCCTGGATCGTTCATACCTGGCTGAACAAAGCGCTGAACAGTGAAAACAAAAATGCTTTTACCATGCAGTTCATGGGCGCTACCGGCATCAAATTATTCCTAAGCCTTATTGTACTGGTTATCTACGGGATCCTGAACAGACCAGGCATCGTTCCATTTGCCATTTTGTACCTGTTCATTTATTTTACATTTACGGGTTTCGAAACAATTGCATTATTTAAACTCATCAAACAACAAAAAACAAGACCATCACATGACTAAACATTTCATTCTGGCAGCTCTTGCCTGCTCATTTACGTATATGAGCGCGCAGGACAAAAGCAACAAAAAGAACAGCGAATACAAATTCACCGTTACGAAAAATATTGAAGCTACTTCGGTTAAGAACCAGGGTAAAACCGGCACCTGCTGGACCTTCTCTTCTCTTTCCTTTTTTGAGTCGGAGCTGATCCGTATGGGCAAAGGAAAAGATTTTGACCTGAGTGAAATGTTCGTTGTGCGTACTGCCTATCCATTGAAAGCCGAGAATTATGTACGTATGCATGGCAAAGCGCAGTTTGCGGAAGGTGGCGAGTTCCATGATGTCGCTTATGTGCTGAAAAACTATGGTATGGTGCCGACTGCCGTATACAACGGAAGTTTCCAGAACGGAGCGAAAGCTCCCTACGATCATAAAGTGATGGATTCCGTTCTTGCAGGCCAGCTGAAACAGGTAGTTGATCCAAAGAATGAGGTTATTCAACCGGCAGAATGGAGAGGACAGTTCAATTCAACATTGAACACTTACCTTGGAGAGGCTCCGCAAAATTTCGAGTTCAAAGGAAAAAAATACACGCCGCAATCGTATGCAAAAGAGCTGGGACTAAACGCAGATGATTATGTGTACATCACTTCTTTCACGCACCATCCTTTTTACCAGCCGTTCGTTATCGAGATCCCGGACAACTGGGCATGGCAGCAGGCCTACAACATTCCGCTGGATGAATTTATGCAAACCATGAGCGGCGCTATCAATAAAGGTTTTGGTATTGGCTGGGCGGCAGATGTAAGTGAAAAATATTTCCGTTTCAAAGAAGGTTTGGCTATCGTTCCGGAAGACTGGGCAAGCATGAAGGATGCCGACAAGGACAATGCCTTCACTACTCCGGTTAAACAAGCTGCTATCAACCAGGAGATCCGTCAGGCGGCTTTTGACAATTATGAAACACAGGACGACCACGGTATGCACATTGTAGGTATGGCCAAAGATCAGAACGGCGCTCCTTACTATATCGTAAAAAACTCCTGGGGAACCGACCGCAACGAATGTGACGGATATTTCTATGCATCGGAAGCCTATGTGAAATACAAAACCATCAGCATCATGGTGCACAAAAAAGCGCTGGATCCGGTGCTGGCGAAGAAATTAGGAATAACGCAATAAGAATCAGATATTAAAAATTAAAAACGCCCCGTGATACGGGGCGTTTTTTTATTCTATCAATGAAAATTTATTTGATGTAATTCGGAGATACGCATTTTTGCCAGTACTCTATTATGATCTTCATAGTCTCTTTTATTTCCGCATAACGGGAGGGCTTGACAAAAAATCCCTGAACGGATTTGGAATACGCATTCACCACATGTTCCTGCTCAGCTGTTGTAGAAAAAAACAAATAAGGAATGGATTTTATTCTCAGGTCTTCATTTTCGTGTACTTTTTCTCTTAATTCCATCCCGTTTAGACGCGGCATATTGATATCCGAAAAAATAATAAAGGGTTCAATATCAGTTCCCGTAAGATATTCCAGAGCCTGTTCCCCATCACCAAAGAAAACGATCTGATTTGTGTAGGCAAGCTCTTTAAACACATCGCTCAGGATTTTCTGATCGTCTAAGTCGTCTTCTATTATTATAATTGGACCGGTTTTATTCATTCTTTACTTGTTTTATGTGGATATATGTAAAAAGGGCAGGATACGGCATCGTGTGAGATTACAGGAACGATCCCGTATCAGGAGGATACAGGAGTAAGGTAAGGATAATTTATCATTTCATATAAATACTTAGCTGAATGGGCTTTCTCAACATCCCAAACAGGGATTTATTCCGGCTTATTTTCAGGAATGTTGCTCAAAGTGGGATATCCGGAGCACTTCAGCTCAAACTTAGCTGCCAGGGATATCGCTCTGTTAAGGTCTGTAAATACCGCTGTACCATTCGCTGACATTCAATTCAAGGTATCTAAAGCAGTATTGACAAACAGGAAAACCAGTGGATCTAATTTTTACACCAGACACGTGGCATAGGATTTTCATGAATAAGTTGAATTCCCTCCTTTTTTAAATCCAATCAAATGAAAAAAAATTTACTTGTTACCGCGGCCCTGGCTGCACTATTGCTTCCTGCTGTTATTTTTGGTCAGGCTCCCAACTTGGGAACAGCCGCCGATTTCACTCTTTTCTCATCTAACGGGGCAGTAAGCAACTCCGGTATTTCACATATTACAGGCAATGTGGGCACCAACAATGGTTCCAGTACCGGTTTTGGTAATGTAAACGGTGTAATGCACGATGGCGATCTGGCAAGCGCACAATGTGCCACAGACCTTTTAATAGCCTATAATCAACTGAATGCCACCGTAGCCACTTTTTTTCCTGCGCCTTTGTTAGGCAACGGACAAACGCTTGTTCCGGGTGTATACTCCATTTCAAGCGCTACCACACTTAATCTCGATCTGACACTGAACGCACAGGGAAATCCCAATGCGGTATTTATCTTTAAGATCCAGGGCACACTTTCAACGAATGCTTCTTCCAAAGTTAAACTGATCAACGGAGCCCAGGCCTGCAATGTATTCTGGAAAGTAGAAGGCATGGTGAGCATGGCTTCCGGAACATTTATGAAAGGAACTGTTATTGCCAACAATGCCGCTATCAGTATGAACACCGGTGATACGCTCGAAGGAAGAGCTCTTTCAACTACCGGTGCTATCGCCGTAAACGGAGTATTGGCTTACACACCCGTTGGTTGCGGAAGCCCTGTACTCACAGGTCCTGCTGCTCCACCATTGGGCTCCACCGGTTGTTATGCACTGTTTTCCTCTAATGGTGCTGTTTCTAATTCAGGCATCACAACCGTTACTGGAGATATTGGTACCAACAATGGTTTAACCACCGGATTTTCGGCTGCTAACGTATCAGGCACCATACATACGATCCCTGACGCATCTACCGCACAGTGCGCATCAGACCTTGCTATTGTCTACAATCATTTAAATATGCTCAGTCACGAAATTGAATTATTATATCCTGCACAATTCGGCAATAACCTCGTACTGACACCACACACCTATTTATTGGATGCAGCTACTGTGTTGACAGATACGCTTTACCTGAATGCACAGGGAAATTCCAATGCCGTGTTTGTTATTAAAATGAATGGTGCATTTTCTACCAGCACCTATTCAAGGATAGTGCTGATCAATGGTGCACAATCAAAAAACGTCTACTGGAAAATAGAAGGCGCTGTAAGCATTAATGATTACTCTATTTTCAGAGGAACGCTTGTATGCAACAACGGGGCCCTTGGAGCTGTAAATACCGGTGTTTCACTAGATGGTCGCTTACTGACCACCACCGGTGCTTTAACGACTACTGCTATTAATGCTGTTGCGACCATGATCCCCGGGAATTGTTTAAGTATTGGTATCCGGGATATCGATGAGACAGGTACAGCCATTGCCATTTATCCGAACCCTTTTACTGCATCTATTACGATCCTGGCAAAAGATATAGCACAGCCTGATCAGGCAGAACTAAGCATATACAATGTGTTAGGAGAGGCCGTGATACATACTTTTCTCACCGGCCCATCTACAACTATTGAAACAGGCTTGTTGCCAGCGGGCGTGTATACTTATAAACTGATCGGTTCGAATCAGCTTATACAATCAGGAAGAGTGATCTCATTGCAATAGAGACTTCGACTAAAACTAAAAAATGCCCGTGTTTTGAATAACACGGGCATTTTTTTGAAGACATCCTTCTATTTCGCCGGGAATTCGGAAAAGGCGGATTGTTTAATTCTTTACGATCTTGTATTGCGCTATGCCATCTCCTGCCAACACTCTGATAAGATACAATCCGGCGCGAAGATCCGAAATATCGATCGCAGCTTGTTTTCCATCAAACGATTTCACCAGCTTTCCATTACTATCATAAACGGAGATCCCGGTGATCTTCTCTTTACCACCTGAAATAGTAACGATCCCATTGGTTACCGGATTGGGATAAATACTGTATGCTTCCTTCGTGTTTTCTTCCAGTGAAACAGGTGCGCAATTCGGCGGTGTGCCTGTTGAGACCTGAAAGCTTCCGTTATTAACATACCAATGCTCCCATGTACCACCCACACCGGTGTTCCAGTCAACCATACTAAATGTATTGTTTCCTGCTTGTGTGCCTTTTACCCTGTATACTTTTACTGCCTCTGTGCCGCGGTTCCAGTTCAACGAAGTGCCCGCAGTACAGTTCTCCGGTTCGGGCGTGCTTAAGTCGCAATTGGTTTGCAGAAAATAAATATCCTCATCGTACGCGGGATAATCACCATAACAATGTGCAATGCCGGACGTATCGATACACACCGCTGTATATTCGTCACAGGCTATTCCTTTCGCACCTATGCCCCAGTCTTTAAAGATCCGCGCAAGGAATGCCACATGCCTGCCTTTCCGGTCGGGGTTATCATAATGTGTATCCGTGATCACCTCTTCCATGAACTTATTCTTCAAAAAGGCAAGCGAATCAACTGTCATTCGTACATGATAGGGATTGGCCAATGCCTGCGCCGTTGTAACGCTTCCATTCGCTGCCGAAAAATAGAACTTTCCCTGAATAGCCATTCCTGCGCTTGTTCCACCGATCACGATATGCCTGTTCAATAAGCCTTCATTAATGATGCTGTCGATGGGTGTATTTCGCCAGTAGGTAATGTAATCCCACTGATCGCCACCCGCAAACCAGATCGCTTCCGCCTGCGCCACCTTTTGTTGAACATAAGGATCATTGGCAGCACCTGCATTATTAAAAACAATGGTTTCTACAGAGTTTACCGGAATACCAAGATCGCTGTACAAATAGGTATTGTAGCCATTGGAACCGGTAGCGCGCAAAACGAGAATATCACCACCATTACTGTTTTGTAAAAACCACTTCATGGCTTCATCGTGCTCGGTAGCTCCGCCCATCATGCAAATTCCACCCGAGGGATTGGTTACAATATCCGTTGCATTACCGGTAAAATAAGAAGTGTAGGATTGAGCAAACAAAGCTGCATTACTCAGAATCAAATACAGGAATACCATTCTTTTCATGCACTTATTTTTTTCGAATTATTTCATCAGCTCCTTAATGATCGTATCCATCGATATGCCATCTGCTTCTGCTTTGTAGTTACGTACCACACGGTGACGAAGAATAGGAAGTGCTACCGCTTTTACATCTTCAATGTCCGGTGAATATTTTCCCTGGATAGCAGCGTGACATTTCGCACCGATCACGAGGTATTGAGACGCACGCGGTCCTGCACCCCATGCGAGGTATTTTTTGGTGATGTCCGGTGTTTGCGGTGTATTCAAACGGGTTTTTACGGATAAGCGCACTGCATATTCCAGCACATTATCCGGAACCGGCATTTTACGGATCAGTCCCTGGTAGAAGAGGATCTCTTCGGCGGTGATGATCGTATTCAATGCTACACGGCTATCGTTGGTCGTCCTTTTTACTACGTCTACTTCTTCTTCAAAGCTTGGATAATCGAGCCATACGTTGAACATAAAACGATCCAGCTGGGCTTCCGGCAATGGATAGGTTCCTTCCTGCTCTATCGGGTTTTGCGTAGCCAATACAAAGAAAGGATGCCCAAGGTCATATTTTTTTCCGCCGGACGTAACGTGGCGCTCCTGCATCGCTTCGAGCAAAGCCGACTGCGTTTTCGGAGGCGTACGGTTGATCTCATCGGCAAGTACGATATTGGCAAACAAAGGTCCCTTCACGAATTTAAAATTCCGGCTCTCATCGAGGATCTCGGAACCAATGATATCGCTTGGCATCAGATCGGGCGTGAACTGGATCCGGTTGAAAGAAAGTCCCAGTACATCCGCAATGGTATTTACCAAAAGGGTTTTGGCAAGACCGGGTACACCTACCAGCAGGCAATGCCCGCGGCTGAATATGGAGATTAGTACGTTTTTTACCGTTTCCTCCTGTCCTACTATAACCTTTGCAATTTCGCTGTTCAGTTCTTTGTATTTCAACACAAAGTTGTCAATTGCTTCTACATCCGATTTGAATTCCTGCATACTTGTTTTTTTTTGCCTTTGAAAGATACTACTTATTTCATGTCCTTTGGAAAATTCCAGTTGTATTCGAACTTACCGTTCCTGAATTCAGGATCGACCTTGATATACATGTTCTTCGCTTTCTTCGCGATCCAGTCGGAAGCGATCTTCTTTTGTTTGCTGTTTATCGTCATGTTCTGTATACGCTGGTAATCGTCCTTTAAATTGGCTACATGCGGAAGTGTGCGGCTTTTCAGATAAATGATCCGGTATGCCTGTTTGGAATCGGAGGTCTGGTATACCGTTGGCTTGGTGATCTCTCCTACCTGCAGCTTATCCAGTAAAAAGATCAGGTTCTGCTCAATCTGGGCCAGCTCTTCCACTTCGAAACGTGTACTGCCGGCTGCATTGTTCACGATCGCACCGCAACTGTTCTTGGTTTCTCTGTCGTCGCTGAATCTCGTAGTTGCATCGCAAAAGGAGATCTCTTTGTTGCTGATCGCGGCATAGAGACTATCGATCCTGTTCTTTGCCAACAACATGTCTTTGTCATCGATCTTCGGGGTGATGAGGATATGCTGTACGTCGATCAGGTCACCTCTCCGCGCCAGCAGCTTCACAAAGTGATAGCCGAACATTGTTTCAAACACTTCGGATATTTCATTTGTTTTCAGCTTGAAAGCGATCGCGTCGAATTCAGGAACGAATTGTCCACGCATAATGCCTTTGTAGATACCTCCCGTGCGGGCAGAACCCGGATCGTCCGTATAAATAGTTGCGAGTGCGGTCATCGTGGTTCCTTCCTCGGTAAGGATCCGCTTACGCAGGCCCTGTATCTTTTCCAGGGCAATTTGCTTGGCTTCTCCGGATACCTCCGGTTTTTTCACCAATTGGCCCAGCTCCACCTCCGAATTAATAAGCGGCAGGCTGTCCATCGGTATGGCATTGTAAAAATTACGTACTTCCTGCGGCGTTACTTTGATGTCTCCGAGTACTTTCCCCTGCATCTGTTGTGCGACCAATTGATCTGTAACATCATCACGCAGATCTTCTTTAAATGCCTGGCTGGATTTCCCGTAAAAGGAATAGAAGTTCTCTTCCGACCCGAACTGGTTGAGATAGTAGCCCATACGGCGCTCCAGCTCTGCATCCACCTGTTCGTCCTTCACATACACACTGTCCTTATCTGCCTGTGCGAGCAATAGCTTCTGGAATAACAGCTCTTCGTAAATTTTGCTGCGCAGCGAATCATTCATCACTGCTCCCTGCTTTATAAATTCCTGTACGGTCGAATAATAATCGGATTGCAGGATAATGTGCTTACCAACCACACCGATCACCTTATCCACTGTTTGGGGCTGCGCCAGGCCGAAAAACGGGGCGGCCACCAGGAAAAAGTATATGCTGATTTTTTTCATGTCAATAGATTTCAAAATTCCTGCTTTCTTTTGCGTCATTGTATACATTTCTTTTCATTTCATCGATCAGCTGAAGCTTCCGCTTATTGATGATGATGTTCCGGATGTTCTCTTTCTCGAACGTAAGAGGTGCAAGCGTATTTTTAATTTTATAATTTTTAACCTTTAAAAAATAAACGCTCAGGCTGTCTGCTACCTCTATGTTCCTGCTGCTTTTCAGGAACAGCTCCTGGTTGTAATCTTCTATCGGCACTTCTTTCAGGATATCATCAAACAACAGCCAGGTCTTGTCATCGAGAAAATAATTTTCTGCAAACTGTATACAAAAGCTCCGCAGGTTCTCCATGTCCTTCGGATTGTCGGAGGTGTACCACTTGCGTACCTTCTCGATCCCCGGTGTTTTCTTTCCTAACTTCACATAATTCACGTTCACAATATTGTCCTTCAGCACAAAGCTTGCACCGTGATCGTTGTAATACTTTTCTATCTCCTGCGGTGTTACGACCGTGTCCAGCTTTTGCCTGATCAATTCTGTCTGATAGGTATAGATGATCAGGTTCTTCCTGTATTCGGCTATTTCCTTGTCTATTTTCAGTTGTTCGGTGGTCAGGTTCTTTTCTGCAAAATTCATCACCAGCTCATCCTGTATCCACTTTTCGATAAACCGTTTGATCAGCTCTGCACTGTCTTTCCCGGATATATCATTGGGCACAATGTTCTTCAGATCGGAAGGATACAGTTTGGAATCCAGGGCCCTCGCTACCGGTTTTTCGGTTTCTTCCTCCTCTTTATGCGAGCAATTGAAAGAGCCTAAGGCTATAGCTGCAAGAAGAATGATATGTCCGAAAAATCTCAAATTATAAAAATAAAAAACCGCCATCCTGTAAGTCAAAAAAATAGTCAAACAAAATGGCGGTGCTAAAATTATTTAATAGTGCCCAGCACCTCTTCTTTTACTACAATTTTATGGTTGTTGCGAATATTGGACAACCAGTCTTTTTCAAGGTAGTTCTGATAATCGGCAGTCACCATTCCTTTGGCTTCGTTCAGCTGTTTCGGAGATTTATCCATTATCTTGTTCACCACCAGTATATACACTTTTCCATCCTGTTTAATGTCATCGCTGATCCCTGTTTTCCAGTTCGCATCCACCATTTTGTTCTCACCTTTGATGTAAGTAACTGTTTCTGCAGAAAGGTTCAGCTGTGTTTTTTTATTTACTTCGTCCAGGATCTCTTTCTCTGTTTTTTTCTTGCCCAGCATTTTACGTACCTGTTTCGCTACATCTTCGTTCGCTGCTTTGTAAGTAGTCACATCCGCACGCTCATCCCACAGGTAGCTGTTTTTGTTCTTTTCGTAGTACTCTTTCAAACCTACTGTATCTTTCACTGCTTTGCTCCAGACTTTACGATCGGTCAGCTCGAACAATAAAATACCATCCCTGTATTCCTGCATCAGGGCTTTGAACTCAGGGTATTTTTTCTCCAGCTGTGTTTCTTCGAAAGCCACTACCGACTCTTCTACGAATGCTTTGTATTGCTGCTCCACCGCAAATGCTTTATCAGTAGCTACTCTGCGTGTTTGCCTGCTTTCCAGAAAATCAGCGAAATCTTTTTGTGTGTAATTTTTTCCGCCAAGGGTAAACAGGTTTTTCTTCAATGCCGCTGCTTTTTCAGCTTTCCATTTTCCAAGGAAATAGGTACTGTCCACTACTGCTGTAATTTCATCCAGTGCAGGGAAAGCCATTTTTTTCTTCACCATTGTTTTGTTCTCTGTAAAATTGCTTTCTTTTTTCACACGGGCGATCAGGGCGCTTCTTCCCGCCTGCGAACGGCTGTCGCGGTTCACTTTTTGTTTGATCTCCGCTTTCAGGCTTTCGAAAGAAGCCAGTGGTCTCTTATCATTGAGCTTTACAATATGCCAGCCCATACGTGTTGTGAAAGGTTCTGAATAATCTCCTTTGTTTTTGAGCAAAAATGATTGTTGCTCGAATTCTAACAGTGGCATTTTACCTGCAGCAAACCAGCTAACCTCACCGCCTTTCTCGGACGATTGTTTGTCTTCCGAGAATTGTTTTGCCAGATCTTCGAATTTTTCGCCGGCTTTCAGTTTAGTATACAATTCATTTATTTTCTTTTTCACATTGGCCGAATCCTGCGCATTCATCTCTTTTTTAAAGCGCAGCATGATGTGTGATACCAGCACCTCACCCTGATTAGGGCGTTTATCAACCACTTTTGCAATATGATAACCAAAACGGGTCCTTGTTATCTGGCTGATCTCCCCTACTTTAGTATTGTAAACCAGTATTTCGAAAGGATATACCATTTGAAATGCAGAGAACCAGCCCAGATCACCTTTGTTCTCTGCTGCCGACGGATCGCCGTCTTTAGCACTTTCCACAGCTAATTTAGAGAAGTCTTCGCCTTTTAATGCGCGCTTACGGTATTCAAGGATCTTGTTGTATGCGATCAGGGTATCTTTAGGAAGGGCATCTTCTGCACATTTTACGAGAATATGAGTTGCACGGACTTCTGTTTTCATACGTTCGTATGCTTCCGTGATCAGGCTTTCATTTACGTTTTTATCAGTAAGGTAAGGTGCTGCTAACTGTTTGCGGTAACCTGCCAGCTCATTTTTAAAGCTCGATACCGTATCCAGGCCCAGCGCTTCGGCTTCTTTCACCTTTAGTTTGAAATTGATGAACAGATCCATGTATTCCTGCAGAGACTTTTTATCACTAACGGCATCTTTGTTATTATTTTTACGATACACATTTTCAAATTCCGATTTAGTGATGTCTTTTCCATCAATGGATAAAATTACCGGGTCAACCTGGGCTTTAACCGAACATGAAATACTTGCTACAAGGGCAATTCCTGCTAAAATCTTATTCATATACAAATTTTGTTTTTTGGGTAACAAATGTAACAAAAATAAGCCTTGAATGCTTAGGCCCGTTTGCTTTAACAAAAATTAGGATCAATTCTCTGTAATCTATTCTTCTTCAATAGGATATATCGGTTTTAAGCTAAAAATCCACAGCGGCTTTTATTAAATTTTTTCTCGATACCTTTGTAAACTGTCAAATGCGCTTTCTGCCAAATCAGTAAGCTGTTTACCTGGAAATTATGAGAACGAAAAATTTTTCGCCTGACAATATAAAAATAGGGATCTTAGGCGGAGGGCAGCTGGGAAGAATGCTGATCCAAAGCGCTATTAATTACAACCTGTATATCAAGATCCTGGATCCGGATGAAAATGCTCCCTGCAAATTTATCGCGAATGAATTCAAAAAAGGAAAGCTCAGTGATTTTGATACCGTGTATAAATTCGGGAAGGACTGCGATATCATCACCATCGAAATAGAGCATGTGAACATTGAAGCCCTCAAAAAGCTCGAAAGCGAAGGCAAAAAGGTTTTCCCTCAGCCACATGTGCTGGAGATCATACAGGACAAGGGTTTACAGAAAATGTTCTACCAGCGCAATGACATTCCTTCGCCCGATTTTTTCCTGACAGAGAACAAAGAACAGATCCATAAATTCAAAGAATATTTTCCTTTTTTCCACAAGCTGAGAAAAGGCGGCTATGATGGCAAAGGCGTAGTGAAGCTCGATAACCCGGAAGACCTCAGCAGGGCATTCGAAGAGCCGGGAGTGCTGGAGCGCCTGGTGGATTTTGAAAAAGAGATCTCGGTGATCATCGCACGGAATGAAAGCGGTGAAACCAAATGTTTTCCGGTGGTAGAATGTGCGTTCAGCCCGGAAGCCAACCTCGTGGAATTTTTATTCTCGCCTGCCTCGCTCAAAAAGAGCCAGGAGAAGGAAGCCTATCGGATCGCCGGGCTGGTGGCGGAAAAAATGCAGATCGTGGGATTGCTGGCAGTAGAGATGTTTGTAACCAAAGACGGAAAGATATTAGTGAACGAAGCTGCCCCGCGCCCGCACAACAGCGGCCACCAAACGATAGAAGGAAATGTAACCTCGCAATTCGAGCAGCACCTGCGGGCCATACTGAACCTGCCATTGGGGGATACCTCCATTACCCGGCCGAGTGTGATGGTGAATGTGTTGGGCGAAAAAGGATACGAAGGCGATGCACAATACGAAGGTATCGAAAAGATCATGAAATGGCCGGGAGTGCATACGCACCTGTACGGAAAAAAAACCACTAAATCTTTCCGGAAAATGGGCCACGTTACCGTTACGGCACAGAGTTTGGAGGATGCTGTGAAACTGGCGAAAGACGTAAAGGATACATTGAAGGTTATTGCGTAAATTTATAGAACAAACCCTGAAGGTTTCTAAAGAATAAATTGAAAATGAAAAAAACAGGAATATTCCGTTTCCTATTCGTGCTTTGTACTTTATGCATAGCCGCAGGTTTTACGGGCGAAGAAAATTCGCCGGTGCATTGGATCAGCTTTGAAGAAGCAGTAGCGAAAACCAAAATAGAACCGCGCCCTATTATGATCGACATCTACACCCAGTGGTGCGGTCCCTGCAAAATGATGTCGAAACATACCTTCGGTGATAAAAATGTAGCCAGCTACCTCAACAAAACTTTTTACTGTGTGAAATTCGATGCAGAATGTTTTGATACGGTTCGCCTCGGAACGATGAGAAAAGATACGGTTCGCGAAAACGGAAAGATCGTTAGGATCGACGACAAGCCCGATGTCATTACCTTTGTGAACTTCGCCGCACCCGGCACTCCGAAATCACCTCACCAGTTTGCCTGGTCTATCCTGGATCAGAAGCTGCAATATCCTTCCATTGTATTCCTGAGCTCTTCGGTTCAGCGCCTCGAAGTAAAAGCCGGATATTATCCGAAAGAGCAGTTTGAACCGATCGTTAAGTATTACGGCTCGGGCGCCTGGAGCAGTAAAAAATATGAAGAATTCCTGAAAACCTACAAACCCGAATTTTAGTTGCGAAAAGGCTTAAAAATAACACTGCTCCTGGTGCTGCTGCTGATACAGGCAGTTTCCTTCGCCCAAAAACAAAAAAAACACAAGAAAACAGTACAAAAAAAGAAAGAATTGGCGGTGATCGATCCGGGCAGGATCTGCAACGACAGCCTTATTTCCTTCGCGAAGAAATTTTTGGGCACCAACTACAGTTATGCGAATTGCTCTCCTTCCTCCGGCTTCGATTGTTCCGGTTTTGTGTATTATGTCTTCGGTCATTTCAATGTGAAGGTGCCGCGCTCCTCTATCGATTACGGAACGTTAACTCCTTCGGTTGCTAAGGATTCGGCGAAGGTGGGTGATGTGATCGTGTTTACAGGAACCAATGCCGCCATCCGGAGCGCCGGGCATGTAGGCATTGTTATTTCAAATCCAGGCGAGGAGTTCACGTTCATTCACTCTTCCTCCAACAAAAAAAGAGGCGGAGTTATTATCTCCACCTACAAGTCGTCGCCCTATTATGAGAAGCGGTATATAAAGATCGTACGCATACAAGGTGCAAGGATAGAGCCCTGTAAGTAAATGTTTATCAGGCAAAGATCTCTTCTTCTTTCTCTACTACTTTCCGGATCTTCACTTTAGGTTTTGCAGCTGCGATCTCTGCATCATTTCCTTCTTCCGACTGGCTTTCCGGTACTTCCATTTTCGAGCCTGTTTTGTTCTTTCTGCCGGAGCGGAATAGCTTGTAACTCAGTAAAATCACCAGTAAGCTCACCGGCACCACTACATACCAGATAGGTATGATGTGCAAATTGGCGGAATAATTAAAGTCTTCGAAATAGATGCTCAGGTTCTCGTTCTCATTGAATGTATGATTGAAAGAGCCTACACCATTTTTATCAAAATGTATTTTTACATCCTCACCATTAATAATAAAGAAGAGATCATTATTGTTCGTTATCAATTTCTCATCGGAAGGGTTGTTGAATACCAGATCTATGTTTGTATTCAGCCCGGAAAAAATGTATTTCGGAACCTGAACGCTGAGAGAAGAATTATTTACCCTGTTTGCAGAATTGGTGAGGTTTTCTTTGGTGGGCGCTTCTTCGAAATTTTTAGAGAAAGCAGAAAGGGAAAAGGAAAGGACAAAGAGAGACAAAAACAACTTTTTCATATTAATAAATTAATTTTAAGATAATAAGATTAAACAGTAATGTTCCTTACAAAGGTACTAACGAAAAAAAGGCTTGAGGCATTTTTTAGACCAATGTCGTTTTTCAATCTACAAATAAGAAGGTGGTTTTACTTACTGATAATCAGCTTATTATTTGTTTCCGTCAGGCCTTTTCCACTGCAGGAAACAATATAGGTTCCTGACGACAAAATACTGGTATTCAGTACAATAATTGGCTTATCCGGGGAAACAGCAAAATCGCCTTCCAATAACTGCCTTCCCTGCAGGTCCTTCACCACCAAATGGATGTCTTTGGTATCGATCAGTCCGAACTGTATATTCACTTCTCCGGAAGCAGGATTCGGATAAATGGAAACCTGGCTGTTCTCTTTCGGTTCGTTCATCACGGATATGACGGAGCTGTATTTATAGGTTCCGTCATTGTCGATCAGCTTTAAACGATAATAAGTAAGCGGATAAAACAAGATGTAATCATCAAAGCTATATTTCAAAAGTAAATGGGAATTAACTCCACTGCCCTGCTTCGTATGTATTTTAGAATAGATGAAAGCATCTTTGGAGCTTTCGAGCTCATAACGGTTAAAATTCTCTTCTTTCATGGTTTCCCATTTCACTTCGTTATAAGTGCCTCTTGATGAAGCCGTAAAGCTTACGAGCTCCACCGGCAGAGGAACACTGGACTGAATGGTAGAGAATTTGGAGAAGCCGCTCATTCCGGTACGTGTAACACCGGATACCGGTGAGGAGCTACAGGTTCCGTCTAATGTCCAGGCAGGAGCTCCCGACGGGCTTTTCGCAATGGAAAAGCCGGAAGCTGCATTGGTATAACCGGCATTGTATAGTGTCATATCGTAGGTTCCGGTACTGGCTCCCGAAACTACGTCGATGGACCAATATCCATTATCCAAATGCGGCTGATCGTAAAAAGTGCTGCACTCAGGTCCCCAGTTCGGAGCGCCTGGCATCGGCCATGCTCCACCCCAGGCATCAAACCTGGCCAACAACTGCAATGCACCTGCCGAAGCTATTGTTTTAAAATCGAGAGTGGCACGCTGGTATCCTTTGGTAGCATGTCCCACAGGGAATTCAAAAACACCTAATGCACTTGCCGCAAGGTTCCTTCTCAGGTTGCCCTGCACAAAACTTCCCGAATTACCTACAGATACAGATGCATTGGCGGTATTCGTTACATGTACCTGTTGGATGCCGGGTGTAATGATCTTTCCATTGGTCAGTGTGAGCACACCACCGATAATCAGATCGGGTGTACCGCTTGTTGAAAGAGAAACACCTGCGCCTGAATGGTTCATAGTAACATTGTTCAGTGTCAGTGAGCCTCCCGGAGAATAAGACTGTGCTGCGCTTCCGTTAAATGTAAATGTAGATCCGGCAGCATTTGTAAAAGTAGTGCCTGCAGCAGCATTGGTAAAATCTCCTCCTAATGTAAAATTCTGGCCGTTCAGGTTAAAGATACTGGTGCTGTTGGAGGTGGTAAAAGTCCCTCCTATCTCAACGGCAGCATTGGCAGTTACCGTACAGTTTGCTCCGCCTGCCAGATCGGTTATCGTAACGTTCCCGAGCTTGTTCCCACCAGTGAGACTTCCGCTTAGTGTGTGTGTAGCATCATCCGAAAAAATAATGGTAGAAGAAGGAGCAGCAGCGATCGTTCCGTTGTTTGCAAAGTTGCCGCATACTTTCAATACAGCGTTAGCGCCCAGGGTAAGCTTTCCACCCGGATCAATGGTAAGGTTCTTCACGGTTACTGTTCCCATGGCCGCAGTAATATTCGGCTGGAAGGAAGAAGATGGAGAGATCGTTCCGTCTATCGTACAGCTTGGAGTGGTACAGCCACCCCAGTTCGTTGCATTATCATAAGCAGTTGTATTGGCGCCACCGCTCCAGGTAATGGAAGTCGGAGGTGTGTAATTGATCGTTCCAGCTGCAACAGCGCTGAGATCCAATGAATATCCCGCTGTACTGCCGCTATAATTTTCTATCAGCAAGGCAAAAACCTCACCAGCCACCACTGCAATACCCGGCTCATACGAATCATCAAAACAATTCGGATAACCCGCAGGTGCATTTCCACTAACAGTAAGGCCTGTAACACCGTAACCACTGAAATTACAGGCCACTGTACCTGCACCGCCACTCGATGTGATCGTTGCACAATCCGTAGCGCCTGTACCGGATATTTTCCAAAGCAGGAAATCATAATCACTCGCACTTCCGCAAGTACCGGCGTAATTATTCGGAACGATATTAAACGTAAGTGTGCCCGGACTCGCTATGTTGATCGTATACCAGGAAGATCCTCTTTCACCGGTCGTGCAATTACTGCCACCACTGTCATCACAGGTAAAGCCCACTCCCTGATATCCGGGATTCCCTACACTGATAGTAGAGTTACACACCGAAATATTGGTACCACAAGCCTGGCCGGAAGAAGGCGGATACGAAGCCGAGCCTTCCACTACCGTAATAGCGAAGGTTCCTACGGAAGTAGTATTTCCATCCACTGCAATATAATACGTAGTGCCGGAAGTCAGTCCTGTACGTGTTACTTCGGAAATAGCCATCGTTGTACTTCCACAGTTGGGCGCATTATCATTACATACCAGTTGTGTCAGGGATGCGCCACAGGTACCTGAATACAAAGCGATCTGGGTTTGAGCCAGAGAACCCGGAGCTGTACGTATCTTCACACTGCCGGATGCCGGCGCTACAAATGAATACCAGACTGTATTCCGGGTGCTCCCGTCCCAGCAGGAAGCAGCAGGCTCTCCTACTGCAGCAGCGCAGGTATTATCCCCCGAAGAGATCGTTCCGAGTGCAATAGAAGTAGCATTGCAGGGAAGATCATTGACCGGTGAAGAAAGACAGCTACTGTAAACGCAAAGACCAAAGGTTGAGTTGTTGTTATTCCCGTTTTCCCACACACGGATCCAGATCGTTTCGCCGGGTATCAGATCCGTACGGGTGATAGTAGGCATGGTCCCTGTACCATCGTCATCATCACATTCGATCAGGGTGAGTGCGCTGCAGGTCCCCCTGTAGATCGCCATCCCGCCATCTGTCATCCCGCCGGCCTGTGTATCAAACGTAACTGTACTGGAAGGAACACTTACTGTAAACCAGATGTCGCCACCGGAATATCCGGCACAGCCCGGTACAGGAGGTGCGCCAACCGTTGTAGCCGTAGCACATTGATTGGAGAAAGTTGTATACGAGCAGGTACTCCCCACTGTGATCGCAGTAGCTGCACATGGATCATCATTTGAAGGGGTTGCTACAGATGAGGTGGTGAAATTCTGAACAGAGCAACCAGCTGCGCTTCCCACTGCATTCAGAGGAACGACCTGCCAGTAATATGTAGTTGATGGGTTTAAAGAAGGAGTATAGGTAAGTACATTCCCAATATTTGATCCGTTGACAATGTTCGTAGGCGGATTATTCGTTCCGAAATAAAGCTGGTAAGAAGTAGCCGGTGAATTTACTGCCGTACTGGGCGCTGTCCAGCTAAATACCGTAGCAGAGGCGCAGCTTCCGGTTGTGGTTGGAGCACCTGCACAGGCAGGAACCGTAGGCCCCGTAACACAGATCGTAAAATCGCCACCACCCGCAGCATTGTCGTGCACTTCTACGTAATAGGTAAGCCCGGCGGTCAAACCGCTCAGGTTGAGTACTTCATTTCCATTAGCCCCGGTGGCATTCACACAGGTGCCTCCCGTGGGTTGAGTTCCTCCGCAAGTGTTATAGGCTCCAACGACTGCGTCATAATTGGCAGCACCGTCTACTGTAACCGTTTGTGTGGAAGCAGTTGCAACAAATTTGAACCACAGGTCGTCATCTGCAGTTCCTATCCCGCAGGCCAATCCCGATCCTGTAGCAGAAGAGCTGCTGCCATAGGAAGCGACACAGGTAAAACCTGGTGTTAATGTAAGTGCGCTGGCGCAATTTTCGTTGGGGATGACCCAGCTAAGAATTACCTGGCCTGCAGCACCATTCCCACCATCACCATTTCTTCTGGAACCGCCACCACCGCCACCAAAGGTAGAGCCATTGGCTCCATCTCCATTGGTAACAGCTGTTCCGGCTCCTCCGTTCCCTCCGCCTGTCGCACCACCTGTTCCGGCTGTTGTTCCTCCACCATTGGTACCACCTGCTGCTGTACCAGCACCGCCACCGCCGCCGCCGCCATTTGCACCTGCTGTGCCTGTAGCTCCGTTACCACCTGCAAATTCTACGGCACCTGTGCTGGCAGCCAATGTTCCGCCTGGCCCGCCTGCGCCGTTACCATTTGCATAATCTCCTCCTGAACCGCCGGCTGCTACTACAAGCGTTGCTCCGAATGAAGAGTTGCCACCATTGGCACCATCGTTCGCACCAGTCCCGCCGTTACCTCCGCCACCTACTACAATGCTATATGTTGTTCCTGCTGTTACTGCTACGCTGTTATTGGAGGCAAAAGCGCCACCACCGCCGCCGCCGCCGGATCGACCGGTATTGTTATTGGTTCCGCCGCCGCCGCCGCCGCCGCCCCAACACTGAACTGTTACCGAAGTAACACCCGTCGGGCAGATCCATGTGCCGTTTGCGCTAAATGTCTGACTTACCTGTGCAGACAGGTTCTGGTTTATGCTTAGTATGAAAAAAGAAGAAATTAAAAGTAGTATTCGTTGAGCCATAATCTTTTGTTAAATTCTCTATCCTCTATTTAATGCTCCAGGTTTCGATCTTCAGGTCGTCATTTACAAAATGCATATTTTTCCCTTCAATATACATCAACGAAACGCCCCGTTCTTTAAAACCTTCCATCAGGTCGAAAATACGAAAGCCCCGTTCAAGGGACACGAAAAGCTCGCCGTTAATGAATTGATAGGACATTACACGCGGATCCAGCGTGTTTATATAATCTGTAATGATGGCTTGCTCTGCAGCGGTAAGAATGGTTTGATCTCTTTTTGAGAGTTTTTTTTCATTAAGCTGCAAGCTGTTGGAAGAAGCTCGCGCGCTGCTATCTGAGGAAACTGCGGACTGGGCGTTTGATCCCAGGGTGATAACAAGAAAAAACAGAAGGGTACAAATCTCTCTCATTTCGATAAAAATAATAAGTAATTGCACCCTTTAAAGGCACTATTGCCTCTTATTATTCAAGTAAGGGTGTTAACAACTTCAATACTATACGCTAAAGATCGGGAAAAAGTTGCCGAAAAATCAGCTGGAATGTCATTAAATTCAATAAATATCGACTTAAAAGCAAATTAGTTGCATCAACAAGCAAAAACAGCTTATCAAAAAGATAAAATCAACTCTGCCTCTTTGTAAGAAAAAGCCGGAAACTCAGCATTGTAACTCTTCAGGAGTCAAAACTTTACAATTTCACAACAAGAACATTACTTGTTAATGATCAATCGGTTATTAACCGCCGGCAGGTTTTCGAATTTACAGCTGACAATATACGTTCCCTGTGAAAGGTCTACGGTGTTAATGCTTATTGTTTGATCGCCCTGTGTCACATTAAATGAGTAGGCAGCAACCTGCCTTCCTAAAATATCCTTCACCTCAACGGTCATTTCATTGTCGTAAGGCGCCTCAAAATGAATATTTACTTCATTCATCGCCGGGTTCGGGAAAATAGACCATACGTTCAGCATTTTCTTCAGGTTCTCTACCTGGATAATGCTGCTGTAGCGTGCCGATCCGTCGTTATCTACCGATCTCAGGCGGTAATAGGTAACCGGCGAATAATAACTGTAATCGTTGTGCCTGTATACGATCTGTGAGCTTGAATTCCCGGCTGCTTCGCGATTGTGAATATTCCTGAAATCAAGTCCCGAAGAAGAGCTTTGCAGTTCGAAATGATGCAGCTTCTCTTCCGAAGCCGTTTCCCATTTCACTTCATTATACGTTCCTTTCGGTTGTGCAGTGAAGCTTAGCAATTGTAAAGGTAATACAGCACTCGACTGAACAGTGGCAAATTTGGAGAAGCCTGTCATCCCGTTCCTTTGAACAGCTGTAACAGGACAAAGACCTACGCAGGTTCCCTGCAGTGCCCAGGCCGGAGCACCGGAAGGACTTTTTCCTACTGAGAAACCAGCAGCCGCATTGGTATAGTTTGTATTGTATAAAGTAATGTTATAGGTGCCGGTACTCGCTCCCGATGCTACATCAACAGACCAGAATCCGTTATCCAGGAACGGCTGGTTGTAAGTAGCCGCACACTCAGGGCCCCAGCCCGGACTCCCTGGTTGAGGGAATCCCCCACCCCACGCATCAAAACGTGCGAGTAACTGACTTGCTGATCCGGATGCTGCTGTTGTAAAATTCAGGTTCGCTAACTGATAACCTTTTGTAGCATGTCCTACCGGGAAATTGAAGGATCCGCTGGCACCTGCTGCGAGGTAACGTAATAAATTACCTTCTACAAAACTACCCGTATTTCCTGTACCTACTGATGCATTGGCAGTGTTCCTTACCTCCACCTGCTGGTTGCCGGGGGTAATGATCCTGCCGTTTGTAAGCGTAAGTAATCCTGCGGTTCCTACTATCAGGTTCGGAGTTCCGGTAGTGGTGATCGTTACACCGGTTCCCGAATGGTTCATCGTTACATTGTTCAGTACGAGGGCTCCTCCCGGGGTGTAGGTCTGGGCAGCTGTTCCGTTAAAGATCACCGTAGAGTTAGCTACACCCGTGAATGTTGTTCCTGCGGAAGAATTCGTAAAATTACCTGCCACATTGAGGATATACCCGTTGATATTAAAAACACTCGTGGCGCTCGATGTTGTGAAATTGCCCCCAACATCCATATGTGATGCGAGGATAACTGTTCCGCTTGATTTGGTCACTGTGAAATGTCCAAATCTGTTTGTTCCGGTGAGATCTCCGCTAACTGTTTGAGTTCCGGTTCCATTAAAGATAACCGTGGAGGTTGGATCGCAACTCAGCGTTCCGAGGTTAGTAAAGTTACCGCAGATCTCGAGTACGGAGTTAGGCCCCAGTGTTAATGTAGAACCCGGATTGATCATCAGGTCTTTTACACGCTGCGGACTGATGGCAGCTGTCAAATTCGGCTGATTGGTGGAGGCAGGTGTTACTTCGGCATTGATACCGCAGGTTGGGAAAGCACATCCGCCCCAGTTGCCCGTAATATTATAAGCGGTGCTTGTTCCTCCTGTCCAGGCTACCGTAGTTGGTGCTGCAGAATAATCGATAGGTGCGCTTCCATTGAAATCGAGCTGGAACCCGGAAGTACTGTTGGAGTAATTACTGATCGCCAGTAAATAGATCTCACCGTTGGCAACGGCAATAGGTGTTTCGTATGCCAGGTTAAAGCCTGTATAGGGTGCCGGGGAGTTTCCTCCTGTTGCCAGACCGGTAACACCGAGAGGATCATAGTTACACCTCAGCGGGGTAGAAGTACCGGCTGCAATCGTTGCACAGGTGGCTCCCACATCAATTCTCCAGATAGCAAAGTCGTAATCGGTTTCAGGACCGGCTGTACCCGTATAATCATTCGGTACGATATTAAAGGTAAGACTCCCTGCCGCATTGATCGGTATCCTGTACCAAACCACGTTCCGCTCGCCGGAAGAAAGACAATAAGAAGTAGGAAGATCACAATTAGCGCCATAGGACTGGTATCCCGGATTACCGATAGCGATCTGCTGATTACAAACAGGGCCCGGCTCCACACAATCCTGGTTGGCACTGCCCGGGAAAGAAGAGGTTCCATCAATAGCAATGACCGCAAAACTTCCCGTAAGGTTGTTGGCTCCATCTACTCTGATATAATAAGTAACACCCGCAGTTAATCCGGTAAGGCTGAGAAAAGATAAATTGGTAGAGGTTCCTCCGCAGTCAACAGCATTGTTATTACAGCCAACGGAGGTCATAGTGCTGCTGCAGGCTCCTGATAGAACTTCTATCTGGGTATTGGTAAGTGTTCCCGCAATTGTACGGATCTTGATCTGCCCGCTTGCAGGCGCTACAAAACTGTACCACACGGTATTCATATTACCTGTTGTCCAGCAGGTAGGTCTTGCCGGTTCCCCTATATTACCGGAACAGCTATTGTTACCCGTAACGGTAGTTCCTAAAGTTAAAGCAGTAGCGCTTGTACATACATCGTTGGATGGCGATCCGCTTGGGCAGGGATTGCTGACACAAATGCCGAATGTTCCATTGTTGTTGTTCCCTGCTTCCCACACACGGATATAAATAACCTGTCCTGGTGTAAGACTGGTGAGTGTAAGCTGCGGCATGGTTCCGTTTGCACTGTTATCATCGTCGCAGGATAATAAAGTAAGCGAAGAACAGCTGCTACCACTGTATGCAGCCATACCGCCGTCCAGCATCACGAGGTCATCCGTATCGATCGTTACGGCTCCGGAGCTCGGAACCGTTACTTTAAACCATACATCGCCTCCCTGGTAATTGGCACAGCCCGGAGCCGGCACACCGGAAGAAGCTGTGGCGCATTGATTGGAATAGGTAGCATAACTACAGGTAGTAGCGATCGGAAGATCGATGGCTGTACACGGATCATCATTCACAACAGCACCGGTAGGAGCCGTGATACTTAAATTCGTAAAACTATAATCGACCGGAGTGGTATATGCATCCAATACAAGGTAATACGTTACACCTGCCTGCACACAGGCATTGATCGTTCTTGTTCCTCCATTGTTGCTTTGTGCATAACCAATACAGCTGCCTGCTGCCGTACCGCAACCACCAGCTGACAAAGGGCAGCCTTCATACAACATCATACCTGCATCGGCAGTGGCACCGGTTATGGTAACACTCGCGGTTATAGCTCCGGAAGCAGTCGGTGTAAATACATAAACGACATCGGTTCCTGTAAGATAGTTAGTACTACCACAGGTTACCGTATTAGCTGCCGTAAGGTTATCTCCCATCCCAACGGTTGTTCCGCTGGCAAGTGTATAAGGAAGTGTAACGGCGGTAACACCGGCACCCATCGCCGAAGAACATGCAGTAGCAGAAGGACTGGCCGAAGTGGTAAAGCTGTTGGTTGTGCAGGAAACAGCACTTCCCGTACCATTCACCGGAACTATTTTCCAGTAATAGAGTGTACTTCCACTCAGTGTGGGAAGTGTATAGGTAAGTACGTTACCTACATTGGTTCCGTTGATTAAATTGGTAGCAGCAGGGTCTGTTCCTACATACAACAAATAACCGGTAACATTCTGGCAGGTGCCTGTTGGCGCTGTCCATGTTAACGCTGTACTTACCGGGCAAATATTTGTTGCTGCATTGGCAGGTATGAAACCGCCCGCACAGTTTGGAACCGGTGGAGCGGAAACCGCAATATTGATATTATCAATCGCCCCCGGAGGCTGTGTCCCTGCGAATCCATCATTTCTCCACGTAAATATCAAGCGTTGGGTGGTACCCGCAGCGGATGCAGGAAGTGTAAGCGTCACCGTTTGCCATCCTGACTGGTTATCATACGAAGTTCCTACCTGGTAAGCAGCTGTCGGCAGTGTTCCGGCCACAGGATTTTCGGTTGTAGGCGCAAGGTATACATTGATATAATCGTATGTTGCTTCACCTACATTTTTCCAATCGAACGTAAGTGTGATACAACTCTGTCCGGCAGGAAAATCAATATCCTTGTAAAAATGGACAATAGATGTTACACCCGTACTATATGCATTACCTGTTCCGTTATTATTGGATATATAAACGGAGGAAGCCGGATTTCCGGTAGCGGACCCCAAAAACCACTGGTTGGTCTCTGTGCCATTCACTGTGATCCAGTCCAGACAGCTCGCAGAGAAGTTATCAGTGATCGGTGCGGAATTGTCAGGGGTGAAAGCTGCGGTTGTAAAACTCCGGATCGGGCAACCCGTTGCATCTCCCGCCGCTGTGTTGTAAGGCACAATAGACCAATAATACGTAGTAGAGGCATTCAGTGAAGTGAGTGTATACGTGGTCACATTCCCGATATCCATTCCGTTTATAATATTAGTTGCTCCCACATTGGTACCGATATACAATTTATATCCCGTATGAGCATTGCAGGGTCCGGAAGCCGGTGCAGTCCAGGTAAGCGGAACAGCTGTAGCGCACAGGTTGGTCGCTGCATTCGCAGGAATACCCAGTGTAGCGCAACCCGGGACTGTGGATGCCGATGCGGTAATGCTGATATTATCTACAGCTGCCGGTGGATTGTTCGTCGTGAACACATCATTGGTCCAGGAAAAAACGAGACGCATCGTTGTACCAGCATTGGAAGCCGGGATCTGGATGGTAGAAGTTTGCCAGGTTGCCTGCTGATTGTAATAGGTTGCCCCGATCTGTCCCGAAGGCAAAGCAGTACCTGCAACCGGCGTTGTGCTCGGCGACACGAGGAACACCTGCATATAATCATACGTGGATTCACCAACACCTTTATGATCGAAGGTCAGGGTGTAACACGTTGGTGAAGCTGGAAAAACAATGTCCCGGTAAAAATGCACAATAGAACTGGTTCCGGTGTAATTATTCGTGGTTCCGTTCGTATTGGAAATATACATGGATCGTGTCCCGCCGTTTGCCGTTGCTGTTCCCCAGGCCCAACGGTTGGTTTGAGAGCCATTCTCTACGCCTACGAGTGGACAGCCACCCGATCCGGTTTCAAAATTTTCCGTATAAGGCAGAGTGGCTGCAGCCGGGTTCGAACAAACGACTGGTGTAGTGATACAGATCGTAAAGTTACCACCACCGGCAGCATAATCGTGCACTTTTATGTAATAGGTCGTACCGATCGTTAAACCGGAGAGCGTGAGAGCTTCAATGCCATCTGCACCCGTTACATCTGCGCAGGCACCACCCGTAGGAGAGCTGGAAGCAAGACAACTCGTATAGACCGCCACCACTGCATCAAAATCGGAAGCACCGTCTACCGTCACGGAATGAGAGGTAGCTGTTGCCACAAAGCTATACCAGATATCGTCATCGGGCGTTCCGGTGTTACAGCCTACTCCGCTTGATGAATAACCGGTAGTTGTATTTCCTGCTGTCGGTGAACAACTCGCGCCGGGTGTTAATACAGTAGGGCCGGAACAATTATCATTAGCAGCAGTGCTGTATACACAAATGGTACCAACCATCGTGTTTGCGTTTGCATTATTGGTACGTGCGATCCTGAGATAATAAGTAGTGCTCGGTGTTACAGTAATGGATAAAGAAGCATTTGCCGCGCCCGGAACGGTACATCCTACTTCTGTCCCTCCACAGGCTGTATATACAGCAAGGCCCATTTGCCTGTCAGATGTCCCATCTATTGCAACAGATGTAACCCCAGCACCGGTTGTAAAACGAAACCAACCATCCCGGTAAGAAGTTCCGGTACACATTGCAGGTCCATCATTCGTCCAGGCAGCTGCAACAGTATAATTCGTGGTCGTACAACTGGTTCCTACAGTCAATAAATTCGGGGTTCCGGAACAGTTGTCAATGATCTGTGAAAAGGCTTTGTTTGAAACAGCAAAGGCCAGTATGGCAGAAACGCTATATAGTATTTTTCTAAAATTCATCTATATCGATTTAATTCAATTTGAAAAAAAGGGATTATTTAATATTCCAGTATTCGATCTCTCCATAAGCATTCAGGCTTGCTTTCTGTCCACTATCCGTAATGAAAGTGGCAGGATACCCATATTTGGAGAGCACCTGTAGCAGATCAATTAACAGGATGGAATTACTATAACCGACTTTCAGGTTATTAGCGGTGAGGTCGCATTCGAGATGAACGATCTTATTATCCAGCTTGTCAAGCAGATCTACAAGTTTATCTAATTCGGTTTGGCTGGTTTTTAGTGCCCGGATGCTAAACATAATGGTAACATCAGGATTGAGGCCGGAACGCAGGCTATTAAAAAGCTCAACGCTGCCTTTTTTTTCCATTTCAAATTCTGCTTTCTGGTTTTGTCCTGAAACAGAATTAAAAAAAAAGAACGAGACAAAGACAAGAAAACTTGTCAGGGTTTTATTTCTCATTTCACAGGTTTTATACAATATCAAATTTACTATAAATTAATGTTAAATAAAAGCTCAAAAAATGCATATTTATCAGCAATTTGTTTATTTTCGACAATTGTGCCATTTTACCAGCTAAGCAAATCATCCTTTGTAAGAAGTGTCCAGTGTCTGAAACAATTGTATTTATACAAAAATTTCTATCACCTCAAAGATCCCGTATCCAAAGACAACCAGGTAATCTTTAACCGGGGAACCAACATTGGTATTCTTGCCCAACAGCTTTTTCCCGGCGGAACCGATGTGTCGCCTTCTTCCATCCGCAAATATGACGAGTCCGTTCAGCGTACCAAAGAGCTGATAGCTGCCGGAGCAAACGTTATTTATGAAGCCGCCTTCGTATTCGATGAGGTATTGGTAGCCCTGGATATATTGGTAAAACAAGGCGATGCCTGGCATGCCTATGAAATTAAAAGCTCTGCAAAAGTCACCCGTACCTATGTACTGGATGCCAGCTTACAATATTACGTGATCAAAAATTGCCTGCCTTCACTGGATAGTTTTTTCATTGCAAGCATCAATACCAATTATGTAATGGGCGAACGGCTGGATCTTCATAAGCTGTTCCGTTTTACTTCTGTTATAAAAGATGTAAAGGCCAATATGCCGTACATTTCAGACCGCATTGCTCAGGCACGGGCAACCATTGCAAACGGTGATATGCCGGATATACCGATCGGGGAACATTGTTTCAAACCCTACAAATGTGATTACTTTGGCACCTGCTGGAAACACCTGCCAGAAAATAATATCTTTCAGCTGAGCACGGCTGGAATGGCAAAACAAGTGGAATGGTATCGCACCGGACAACGTATGATCGCATCTATCGAAGACAAAGAAGAGCTGTCACCTATCCTGCAGATCCAGATAAATGCCGTGAAAGAGAACAGAGAGCACCTCGAAAAAGAAAAGATCGATGCCTTCCTTGCAAGTATTCAATATCCCGTGGGCTGTTTTGATATAGAGCAATTCTCCCCTGCCGTTCCTGTCTTCACCGGTACAAAACCCTACCAGCAGCTGCCTTTCCTGTTCTCGCTCCACACAATAGAAGCGGGTAATGAGCTCCGGGAAGATCATTTTTTTGCAGAAGCCGGAGAAGATCCGCGCAAAGCATTCCTGCTGGCCTGTATCGAAAAACTAAGTAAAGTAAAAAGCATACTCGTGTATGGCGCCGGGATGGAGATCAGTATCCTTGGCATGCTTGCCGGCGAATTCCCCGAATACAAAGAGGAGGTCCTTTCCATTCAAAACCGGATCGTTGATCTCTCGCATCCTTTTTCCGAATTCTGGTATTTCCATCCGAAAGCGCTGGGCTCTACTTCACTGAAACACTTGTATACGAAATATTGTGACGATAACAGCTTCGAAGTTTTGCCTGTTAATTCAGGCGCTACGGCCAATTATGCCTACATAGAGCTCTTCGAGGAAAAGGACCTGTTCAGGAAAGAAGAGCTGAAACAGCAGCTGATCGGGTATTGCAAAACCGACACGCTCGCCACCGCAAAACTCTTTCAGTTGTTAGTGGAAAAAGCGAAATAGTTTTTTACACAGCAATTTTTCATATTCAACCCCTTTGGGTTGTATGATAGAATTGAACCCCATTCGGGGTTCGGTATTATATAGGAGTAAGATTTTACGAATTCCAAGCCTGAAGGGCTTGAATATGAATAACAATAAAGATATGGGCACGTTCACAACCCTGAGGGGGGGGGTGAATATATTTTCTTCCGTTCCTCTACTTCTTCTCTATAGCGTTGAGGTTCCCGATCGCAAATGCGTGCTGCGGATTTATCTGGATGGCCATTTGATAATCGGCCACGGCATTGGTCTTGTCCTTTAATTCTTCATAACACACACCTCTTGCAAAATAAGCATCCGCGTAGTTGGCATCGGCATTGATCGCATTGGTAAAATGTTTGATCGCCTGTTTGTAATCCTTGTTGGTATACAGTTCAATGGCACCCATGTTGTAATACGCTTCCTTGTAGTTAGCATCCTTTGCCAGCAAAGCCTTGTACGTCTCCATAGCTGTTTTATAATTTTTCATCTGCTGATAATACATCCCGATGTTGTACACTACATCTTTATTCTCCGGTTGCATTTTCAGAGCGGTTTTCAGGTATTCTACTGCAAGCGGGTTCTTTTTGGCAGTAAGCAGGGTTCCCAGCTCTATATATGCGTCAAAGTATTCATTATCCTGCTCCACGGTTGTCTGAAAACTGCTCACAGCAAGGCCGGTATCTCCCAGCTCCTTGTAACACATTCCTTTCAGGAAATATCCTTTCGCCGTATTCTCATTGACCTTCAGGGCATTGTTGATGTGTTTGATCGCGTCTTCATATTTCTTCACATAGAAATACAATTCGGCCAGCTTCAGGTTGGCTTCTATGCTGCCGGGGTTCGCTTTCACGCAGCGTTCCAAAGTTTCTTTGGAATAGCGGGTCTGGTTGGCTGCAAAATAGGCATCCGACAGAAGGATGAAATACTCCGGTTTCAGGCTGTCCAGCTTTATAGCCCGTGCTGCATCATTACCAGCAGCCTCAAGATCGTTGTTTTTGAGATAGATCTGTCCCCGTTTGTAATACAAGTCTGCATTATTGGGATCGGCTAACAGGGAAGCATTCATTGCTTTCAGCTCCGGGTTGTTCAGCTTGCTTAGCGTAGAGTCTACTGCTATCTGCTTTTCCTGTTCTTTATCCGAAGAAGATCCGCAGGAATAAACAAAACACAAAAGAACCGGGATGATATATATAAAACGCATGATCTGAATTTTAGCTGCAAAATTAACATCCTTGGCGAATTGGGGGCATATAATTTTGTAAGTGGTTCATTTTTTGTAATAAATGGTCAGATACCTCTGGCGGGGTTCTGAAAAAGTTTTAAAACTTCTTCCCCCGGTTTTCGTTCTTTTAGCTGAAATTAATTTTACATTTATAGCATTCCCTAATCAAGGATCTTATGAAAAAAATCATTGTATGCATGATCCTGCTGGCACTCTCTGTAAGGGCAGGCGCGCAGGAAACTACTCCGAAAGACACCGTCCGGTCACTCGATCCGGGTATGGACCTTTATAAAGTCGCTCTGAAGCAGATCGACTCCGTCCAATACAAGGAAGCCATCAAAACGCTGACGAAAGCGATAAAAGCAAAACCTCCCATGGCTGACGCATACATGGCGGCGGCCTACAACAAAATGGCATCCTGTAAAATGCAGCTGAAAGATTACAAAGGAGCGAGAAAAGACCTGCAGCAATCGGTGAGGCTGGCGCCCGATAATATGGAATCGCTTAAATACCTCGGCAAGGCTTTTTTCTACAACCAGGAATATGATAGTGCAAAAATGTATTACGATTCGGCATTTAAAGTGGCCCATGATGATCCGGAGCTGCTATTGTACATTGCCGAGCTTAAAGTGGTGGGTAAGGATATAAAAGGCGCAGTTGCCACATTAGGAGAGGCCATCTTTATCAAGGGTAACTATGCTCCCGCCCTCTTCAGAAGAGGTATTCTGAAGTACCAGTTAAAAGAATACAATTACGCGATCAAAGATATCAGCGATGGACTCCGTGTTACCCAGGATACTACATTCAACCTGGAAGTTTATTCCTCACGGGCCAAAGCCTATTTTGAGGTAGGCAATTACAAAGGAGCTTTGCAGGACTATGACAAGATCCTGCAAAATGAACCCAAAAATGAAGAAGCGCTCACGTCAAGAGGAGCCACCAAAGTATACCTGAACGATAATTCGGGTGCAGTGGATGATCTCACAAAAGCCATCGAGATCAATAAAAAAAGTTTCGCGGCATACAATTTCAGGGGCACTGCAAAAAGCGGACTGAAACAATATGTAGAGGCGCTGAAAGATTTTGACATGTCGATCAAGCTTAAGTTCGATTATGCATCTGCCTATGTGAACCGTGCGGCAGCCAAGATGGCTTCGAAAGATAAAAAAGGCGCCTGCAAAGATCTTGAACAGGCCGATCAGCTTGGCAGTGAAGTAGCGTACAAACTGATCCAGCAATACTGCAATGGTTTCTAATATTGATCATGACTATTGGAGCAAAAGGTATCAGACAGCTGATACGGGTTGGGATGTAGGTCACGTTTCCACACCGCTGAAAGAATATTTCGATCAGCTGAATACCAAAGAGCTTTCGATCCTCATTCCGGGAGCGGGCAATGCCTGGGAAGCAGAATACCTTCACCACCGGGGCTTCCCGAATGTTTACCTGCTCGACATCGCTGAAGAACCGATCGCTGCATTCAAAAAACGCGTACCGGATTTCGATCCCGCACATTGCCTGCAGGAAGATTTTTTTAAGCATAGTGGGCAATACGATCTGATCGTGGAGCAAACTTTTTTCTGTGCACTCGATCCTGCATTGCGCAGTGCATACGTTGATAAAATGAGCACGCTGCTGAAACCCGGTGGAAAACTATGCGGACTCCTCTTCAACATCCCGCTGAACAGTGATAAGCCGCCTTTCGGAGGAAACGAACAGGAATACCGCAGGCTGTTCGAATCGAAGCTCCGTTTCAGTCAACTGGGAACTGCATTCAACTCCATTGCTCCGAGGGCCGGTAATGAGCTGTTTTTCACAGCAGGATTGATCAATCAAAACCCCTGATTCGTCTAATTGTGTATACGTATGCCCCGGAGGAACTTTAATTGAGTATATTTGTAAGACCCTTAGAAAAAGATGAAACGACAACCAAAAAAAGTAGCGCTGGCTTTACAGGGCGGAGGAGCTCACGGGGCATTTACCTGGGGAGTTTTGGATCGCCTGTTAGAAGTGGATGAGATTGTGGCAGATGCTATGTGCGGTACAAGTGCCGGCGCCATCAATGCGGTAGTTTGTGCATACGGTCTTCACAAAGGCGGACCGGCCAAGGCCAAGGAATTGCTCGAGCAGCTTTGGAAAAAGGTTTCTCTGTCCGGAAGCTTCTTTTTTAAACCTTCCATCTGGGATAAGTATATGGGTAACGGCGACATCTATAACTCTGCGGGGTATATGATGTTCAATGCCATGAGCCAGTTTATGTCCCCATACAATTTTAATCCCTTCAATTACAACCCGATCAAAGATATCCTGAACGAGCTGATCGATTTCCAGGAGCTGCAACGATACGGTGACAAAAAATTATATGTGTGTGCCACCAATGTGAAAACAAACCGTGCACGCATTTTCTCCAACGAAGAAATTACGGTTGATACAGTGCTGGCATCTGCCTGCCTGCCTTTTCTTTTCCAGGCAGTGGAGATCAACGGCGAATATTACTGGGATGGCGGATACATGGGAAATCCTCCTATCTTCCCGCTGATCACCAACACCAACATCCGGGATATTGTGCTCGTGAAGATCAATTCCATCAATATCAAATCGGTGCCTACTACTGCACGTGATATTGCCGACAGGGTAAATGAGATCTCTTTCAACAGCAGCCTGATCAATGAAATGAAGCTGATCCACTACCGCAACGAATTACTGAAGAGCGGGATCTTAAAAGTGGATGATAAAATAAACCGCGAGATCTTCATCCATACCATTTCGGGCTACGATGTATTGGGACAGCTCAACTATTCCAGCAAAATGAATACATCTTTCGACTTCCTTTTATCCCTGAAACAAAAAGGACGTGAAACTGCCGACAAATGGCTGAACAACGAATTTGAGAAAGTCGGTGAGCGCTCTACCTTCGATGTGGAAGAGCATTTCTTCGAAAAATTCTAAACAGGCTCTTCCATTAAC
The DNA here is from genome assembly GCA_021156365.1 of Bacteroidota bacterium. Classification (GTDB taxonomy): domain Bacteria; phylum Bacteroidota; class Bacteroidia; order B-17B0; family Aurantibacillaceae; genus JADJDM01. The sequence goes on along the minus strand of JAJNDK010000014.1, from coordinate 30,436 downwards.
AAATTTTAATTTTTATAACACTGTGCTCTCTTGTGTGCCCTGCCGGATTCACTACTTTTATGTAGCCCGAACGCATGGATATAGTTAGTACTACAAAACATCTTCAACGCATTTTACTGATCAGCTGCCTGCTGATCGCTGGTTTTGTGTATGCATCCGGTTCTCATCTGTCCATTTCCGATTTAGGTATAAAAACTTCCGAAGACAGCCTCTGCCGGTTTGATAACCGTGGTCCCGATCCGGAAAGAGACTCCACTAAAAACCAGGACAATCATTACAGAAGCTCAAGCGATTGGAACCTCGGCAACTGGGATGGAATAAGTGATCCAAGAGTATTTCTTGTAGTAGCTGTAGGTGTGGCAGCGGTTGCGGCCTTTATTGTTTCCAATGACATTGATGTGCATCGAAGCTATTCTTTTATACATCCTGCTCCGCGATATTCCGATAATTTCGGGCTTAGCTTTGGCTTGCGAAAGACCTTTCCGCATTCTGCACTTGAATACGGCGGAAGTTTTATGCAGTACACTGATTTCTATGGTACCTATCCAAACACTCTTCTGAACAAGCAGCAGGTATGGGGAGGACACTTGAATTATGTTCATCAGCTGTTTTACAAACACAGTCCGGAGCGCCTGCGTTTTTATGCAGGACCTTCCATTAACTGTTTCAAAACGGTAGGTTACGGAGGTATTGCAGGGGTGGAATTCAAAGTATTCGATCGCCTGAAAATGGACTTGCGTTATGAACTCACTACACAAACCAATCAATTAAAGGCAGGTTTCTTTTTCACCTATCAGAAAAAATCACCCTGGGAGGATTAAGTCAGCCGCAGATTTATGCGGATTATGCGGATAAAATAAAGGTACTGTTGTTGAAAAAGATTAATTTTTAATGGACTGCCAGGTCGAGTGTCACGATACTTTCCTAACGGGAGAAAACTCTTTCTATTTTTCGACCTGCTCTCAAATACGGCATCGGGATGTATCGAGACCATTCCGGAGAGCATATTACACGGGTCTCGATACACCGCGGTCCCGATAGCTATCGGGAGGGCACTCCTGACAGTCCATTATACGAAATCTGCGTAAATCTGCGGCAAAAAATAGTTTGTAAACTTTCCTGGAACAAAAAAATCCCGCCTGTTTCCAGACGGGATCTTCTGTAATTATCTTTCAATTTTATTTCAGTATCTCTTCTAACTTCGCATACAGGTCTTCGCCGCGCAGGTTCTTTGCAATTATCTTTCCTTCCTTGTCTAACAGGAAATTCTGCGGAATGCTACGGATGCCGAACTGCTGCCCTACTGCATTGCTCCATCCTTTCAGATCGGAAACCTGTGTCCAGGTAAGATTATCTTTTTCGATCGCTTTCAGCCATTTGTCTTTGGTGCTGTCGAATGAAACACCCAGGATATCAAATCCTTTTCCTTTGAAGGCATTGTATGCTTTTACCACATTCGGGTTCTCCGCCCTGCATGGACCGCACCAGCTGGCCCAGAAATCAACGAGTACCACTTTCCCTTTGAAGGAAGAAATGCTTACGGGTTTTCCGTCCGCATCGCTCTGCGAAAATTCCATGATCGGGTAACCCACCATAGAACCTTTTACAGAAGCTATCTTGTCTGCCACTATCTTCCCGAACTTCGATTTTTTAACATCGTCACTCAGCAGGTTGTAATTTTTTTCCAGTTTCACGAGATCCGGTTCTTCCTGGGTACTGGCCCAGATCGCATATCCGGCCACTACCGATTTGCTGTGTGTCGCTACAAACTCATCCACCAGTTTGTTCTGGTCGGTCACGAGGTTGCCATATGACATCTGCACTTCCTGCATTTTTGCCTGGTTGCCCGATTGCTGAGCCGTTTGGTATTCCAGGCCCAGTTCCGTTTTTTTTGCATCGAAGCCTTTTAAAATGGCCCGGTACTCCATATAATCCTTTTGGGAAAGGCCGGCTTTCACTTCTGCATCTGCAATTTGCTTTACATCGCCTTTGATCTTCACATCGCCTTTATCCACGAAGAATATAAGGAATTGCTGCGATTTCGGAGAATCATAGATCCAGTACATATTCGGCTCAGGGCTTGTTCCCTTGAATTTGAACTTAGTACCTTTTACCAGCACCGAATCCGTTTTTATATCATCATTCCATTTATGGGACAGGAATACATATGAATTATCTTTCAGTCCCTGCAGATCGCCTTCAATAGTGAAAGGAACCGCTTTTTGCGCAAGAACCGTAACGGAGCAGAGGCTTAGGGTAAGTGCCAATGCGTTTTTAAATAGCTTTGTCATAAAACAAATATACTACATTGCCTTTAAAAAAGATATGAATTAACAAAACTTGACGATTACGTTGAGTTTACGCAAAAATAACCCGGAGTGCTCCAAAATTTTCGGGAAGGGAATTTATCCATGCATATTATTTTGTACCTTTAACAGGTCTTTTAATACTATGAAAACAGGTACCGTAAAATTTTTTAATTCAAAAAGTAATTTCGGTTTTATCCGATCCGACGAAGACAGCACCGAATACTACGTTCACGGGAACGATGTGGAAGGCACAGTGCAGGCGGACGACAAGGTGAGTTTCGAATTAAAGGAAGCCAAACGTGGCCCGCAGGCCGTAAAAGTAAAAAAGATCAGCTAACATTTATTTATGGCATCTTCACAAAAGCAGCGCAGTTACATTGTAATAGCCGTTGTTGTGTTACTTACTGCTTTTAGTGTTCATTACATTTCCAAACTAAAATTCAATTACGACTTCGAAGCTTTTTTCCCGAACGAAGATAAAGAGCTGATCGTTTACGAACATTTCCGGAAAACCTTTGAGCACGACAATGAATTTGTGCTCTTAGGCATCGAGAACAAAAAAGGGATCTTTAAAAAAGACTTCCTGGAAAAGATCGACCGGCTTACTGCTGAGTTGAAGCAGATCCAATATATAGAACGGGTGATCTCCCCCACTACACTCAAGCAGCTCAATTTTGCCGGGCTTGCTCCCATCGAAGTGAACCTGCTGCATGTTGCCGACAGCTCGCTTTACCCTGCTGATTCCATCAATATATACAGCTCACCGGAACTGATCGGTTCTTTTTTCCCTACGGATGCCAAATCTGTTTGTCTCTTCCTGAAAACAGCCGATAATCTTTCCAAAGTAAAATCAGATAGCCTGGCGAGAAGAATTGAACGGGCTTTTACAAAATACCGGTTCGATGAAGTGCATTATGTGGGAAGGATCGTAGCGCAGGATGTATACCTGAAGAACCTGCAAAAAGAATTTACGATCTTCCTGTTGATCTCCTTTGCCGTGGTGGTCCTCTTTTTGTTTTTCACTTTCCGGTCGCCTTACGGTATCATTGTACCGGTGATCATCGTGTTGCTTTCCATCGTCTGGACATTAGGCGTGATGGGAGCCATCGGCAAACCGATAGACATCATGACGGTGATGCTGCCGACCATGATCTTTATTGCAGGCATGAGCGATGTGGTGCATTTCTTTTCCAAGTATTTTGACGAGCTGCACAAACAAACTCCGAAAGAACAGATCTTCCGGCTCATCCTGAAAGAAGTCGGCTTCCCTACTTTCCTTACGCTGGTCACTACCATTGTCGGTTTTCTGTCGCTGCTTTTTTCCAGCATCCAGCCTATCCGCGATTTCGGGATCTATACCTCTATCGGGATCACCATTGCCTTCATTCTCAGCTACACCCTGCTGCCGGCGATCATGTTCCTGTATACACCACACAGGCTGGCAAAAAAACAGACGGAAGAAAACAGGACAAACAATGCCATGCGCAAATTGTTCTTCTGGATCTTCCGGCATCAGAAAGGTATCCTCTTCGTAACAGCGATCGTACTCACCGCTTCCGTCTGGGGCATTACGAAGATCCGTGTCAACAACATACTTCTTGAAGACCTTTCGGATAAGGTGCGGATCAAACAGGACTTTAATTATTTCGACAAACATTATTCAGGCGTGCGCCCCTTCGAGCTGCTGATAGAGGTGAAAGACAGCAGTAAAAGAGTTTGGGATTATGAAGTAATAAAAGAGATCGACAAGCTGGATGTGTTCCTGGAAAAGAATTATAAAATGGGCTTTATGCTCACACCGGCAGGAGTGGCGAAGAACATTAACAAAGCCCTCAACGGCAATGATCCGGACTATTATAAGCTGCCCGCCACCAAAGAAGAATACGAAGAGATCAGGGACTACATCCAAAAAAACAAAAAGAACAGGGACCTCAAACGCATTATCGCTGTTGATGGAAAAAGCTGCCGGATCACCGGGAAGATCGAAGACATGGGCAGCATGAAGATCAACCTGCTGAATGAAAAACTCAGTGCGTTTACAGCAGCTTCCATCGATAAGGGATTGATCGGCTATACGATCACGGGTGCTGCCACCCTGATGGACCGGAACAACGAATACATGGTGGAAAATATGGTGCAGGGTTTTGCCTGGAGTATTGGCATTATTGCACTGCTTACCTTTTTCCTGCACCGCTCGTGGCGGATGGTGCTGGTCTTTATCCTTCCGAATTTTATCCCGATGGTGATCATAGCAGGTTTTATGGGATTTGCAGGCATCGAATTAAAAGCGGCGACCTCATTGGTGTTCTCTATTGCTTTCGGTATTGCTACGGACGATACCATTCATTTTATTTCGCGGCTGAAGATCGAGCTGGGGTATGGCAAATCGCTCCTGTATGCATTTAAACGAACGTATTTCGAAACAGGAAAACCGATCATCCTTACTACCTTTATTTTAGTGGGTGGTTTTATGAGCCTGATGACATCCGATTTTGAGAGCACTTTTTATTTTGGCTTTCTGATCTGCATCACTATTATAGTGGCGCTGATCGCAGAACTGTTTTTATTACCGATATTATTAATGATGATCCTTGGCGGAAAGAAAAAAAATGCTGCGGTTACTCAAAACAAAAGATAATTCCTTCACTGTATACAATGAGGTGTTGAATGAGACCTATCATTCCAGGCACGGGGCAGTGCAGGAAAGCCGGCATGTCTTTATCCGGAACGGGCTTGGACCTATGCTCCGGTCTCAAAAACAGATCGATATCCTCGAGATCGGTTTTGGCACCGGCTTGAATGCCCTGCTTAGCTACCTCGAATTCGAAAAAGCGAGTTCCGATATTCTATACACAGGTGCCGAACCTTTTCCTCTGGATACAGGAATTATTTCCGCGCTTAATTATCCGGAAGCTCTCAGCCTGAATGAAAACCAATCCTCCACTTATTTCCGGATGCAGGAAGGGAAAGCAATTATAGAAAACATACAACACAGCAGGTTTCAATTTGAGCTGATCCGGCAGGAATTTCTGCAGTGCAGGTTTGAAAAACAATTCGATCTCGTTTATTTCGATGCGTTCGCTCCGGACAAACAGCCGGACATGTGGAGCAGGGATGTCTTCACCCGTTGCCATGAGCTCCTCCGGGAAAACGGCATGCTGGTAACCTATTGCGCCAAAGGTGAAGTGAAACGTACACTCAAAGCATGTGGATTCAAAGTAGAAACACTGCCTGGTCCTCCCGGGAAGAGAGAAATGATCCGCGCAATAAAAATCTACTGTTAACTTCAACGCTGCTACTAAAACTTTATTACCTTTGAACACTCATAAAATACTTTCATGGCAAAGCAAACAAAATTCAGAGGCACCGGTACAGGTGTTGCGATTGTTACTCCTTTCAGTAAAGACGGCAACATAGATTTCAAAGGGCTGAGCAGCCTGGTCGAGCACCTGATCAAAGGGAAAGTCGATTACCTCGTGGTACTTGGCACTACCGGCGAATCTGCCGTTCTGAATAAAAATGAAAAATCCGCCGTGATCAATCACGTGATCGATACCGCAGAAGGGCGGATACCTCTTGTATTGGGAATCGGTGGCAACAGCACGCAGGAAGTGATCGATACGATCAAACATACCGACCTGAAAGCATTTTCTGCCATACTCTCCGTATCGCCTTATTACAACAAACCTTCACAGGAAGGTATTTACCAGCATTACAAAATGATCGCCAATGCTTCCCCCCTGCCGATCATTCTTTACAATGTGCCTGCACGTACTTCCTCCAATATGACCTGGGAAACAACGGTACGCCTTGCAACGGAATTCAGGAACATTATTGCTATGAAAGAAGCTTCCGGTAATATGGAGCAGTGTATGAAGATCATCAAACACAAACCGAAAGACTTTGCGCTCATCAGCGGTGATGATAACCTGACACTTCCACTGATCGCATGCGGTGCGGAAGGTGTGATCTCTGTGGTTGCAAATGCCTTCCCGAAAGATTTTTCGGAAATGGTACGCCAGGCCATGGCTGCCAATATGGTGCAGGCCCAAAAGCTGCATTACAAACTGATGGAAATTACCGAGCAGTTATTTGCCGATGGAAATCCGGGCGGGATCAAGGCTGCACTGGAGATCATGAAGATCTGTCCGGCTTTTGTTCGTCTTCCCTTGGTGAAACCAAATATTAAAGTACAAAAGCGTTTGGCCGAGCTGATCGCTGAATATAAATAAAAAATGAAGTTACTTGAGAAAATAGCGCTTTCGGTTATAGTCCTTGGCATTACTTTGCGACTTTTCATTGTACCCGGTGGAATTGCATTGACTGTTTTCAGTTTGTTCCTTACCGGCCTCCTTTATCTTATCGCAGGTTTTTGGTTGCTTGGGTATATGGACAAAAAAAATGGTGTAAAGCAAAATATGACCGGCCTTTCAATAGGTGCAGGAATTGCATTTTTTTTCGGGCTTATAGCTATTCTCATGAAGATCATGTTCTGGTCTGGGTCGACAATAGAGCTTGTTACTGCAAGCATCCTTTTATTCCTTTTACTTATAGCTGCATCCATACTTTTTTCCCAGTCTGTAAAAAGGAAGTTGTATTATAAGCTTCTGATGATCCGGTCTTCCGTTTTACTTGTACTTGTGATCTTCCTGCTATATACAGATAACAATTCCATTTATAGAGTATTTCATCGCAACGATCCGGTTCTCATTCAAAAATGGGAATATATGAATGCGCATCCTGATGATAATGCAGCTGCTGAAGACTTTTACAATTACCAGGACACACTTCAATGACACCGATCCGCCGGCTTTTCCTCGAACATGTTGCGCAAACCAGTCCTGCACCGCTCGCACTGGAGATCGAACGTGCGAAAGGGATCTATTTATACGACACGAACGGAAAATCGTATACAGATCTTATCTCCGGCATTTCCGTGAGCACACTCGGCCACTGCCATCCGAAAGTAGTGGAAGCAATTAATAAACAATCTCAAACCTACATGCACCTGATGGTGTATGGTGAATATGCACAGGCTCCGCAAACGGAGCTGGCGCATGCATTAAGCAAACTACTTCCCGAAACTCTAAACAGCGTGTATTTTACCAATTCGGGAGCAGAAGCAACGGAAGGCGCGATGAAGCTGGCCAAGCGGGTTACAGGTCGTACGGAGATCATCAGCTTTAAAAATGCCTATCACGGCAGCACCCAGGGAGCGCTGAGCATCATGGGCAACGAGGAATTCAAGCGGGCATTCCGCCCCCTCCTGCCCGATACGCGTATCCTTGAATTCAATAATGAACAACAACTGGAACAGATCACGGAGCGAACAGCCTGCGTGGTGATCGAGCCTGTACAGGCCGAAGCCGGTGTGATCGTTCCGCAAAATGACTTCTTGAAAAAAGTACGGAAACGCTGTACAGAAACTGGCACTTTATTGATACTCGATGAGATCCAGACCGGATTCGGCAGGTGCGGAACTTTTTTTGCCTTCGAACAATTCAGTATCGTTCCGGATGTGCTTCTGCTTGCAAAAGCCATGGGCGGAGGAATGCCGATCGGCGCTTTTATTTCTTCCAAAAAGAATATGGATTGTTTTTCGAATAATCCTGTGCTTGGGCATATTACTACGTTCGGTGGCAATGCGGTTTGTTGTGCCGCTTCTCTCGCCACTTTAAAAGAGATCAGCGAACAACACTTATTCCTGCGTGCAAAAGAAATAGAAAAGATCGTTCGCGGGCGTTTACAACATCCGCTTGTGAAAGAAATCCGTGCCTACGGAGCGCTGATCGCTGTTGAGTTTGGCGACACCGACCTGAACATGCAAATCATATCCAAATGTATTGAGAAAGGTGTGATCACGGATTGGTTCCTGTTTTGCAGTACTGCTATGCGTATCGCCCCGCCACTTATTATCACGGATGAAGAGCTGATACATGCCTGCAATAAGATCGTCGAAGCACTGCAGGAAACTCAGGGTTTGGTATAAATAAATTTCCGTGTCTGAATAACAGTCCCGTATTCTATTACTGCCGTATACATTCCTGCTGCAAATCCGTCCGGGCTGAATTGTTTTTCCCTCATACCATCTAACTGAAACCAGGTAACCATATTTCCCAAGGGGCCATACACTTTCACCATCACCAACCCTTCCATTTTTTGCAAAGGATAGATCGTGAATGTGCCATTACCCGGGTTCGGAAAGATCTCTACCAGATTTTGAGGAACAACTGTTTTGGGAATAGAAACTGCGCTGCACATCACTCCATTCAGCTTCTGCCAGATCGTATCGTTGAACAGAAAGGGAACCTCTCCCTGTCCGGGCGCATTGCCCATACGAATGTAGACAAGATCCATGCTCGGAACCACATTGATGAACTGCCCGTTCTTTCCCAATGCAGCGATCATATCCGGAGGAGCGTTTGGACTTAAAGAAGACGGAATCACTAACTGCAAACCCGGAACCATAAAAGAAGGTTTTCCATTGAGCCACCACAAATACCCATAAGATTTATTGAGCTGCTGGGAAGTATTTACCATTTGATTAAAATAAGCTGTATCCGTCATTACCTGCGTTCCGTTCCAGTTACCACGGTTCAGCATTAATAGGCCAAAACGGGCCATGCTTCTTGCCTTGCTGTAGAATACATTATTATATCCGGACGGCACAAAAAGACCCGTCATTCCGGTCGGGTTTTTTACTTTCTGCGTGAAATACACATTCAGGCTCTGGCCGGTAGCACCCTGGACCACTCCATCCAGTATAGTGTAAGGTCCGTTGTGGTATGCCCAGCGCGTTCCAGCATCTGCGAGGTATTGCAGGCAGGTATCAAGAGTGCAATGATGATCGGGTACACCATCGTCCAGGCCGGATGTCATGGTGAGCTGGTGACGGATCGTGATCATTTCCTCTTTATTGGGAGGACAGTCGGTCCAGCCGGTGCCCAGGTACTGCGAAGTAGTATCGCTGATGGAAAGATGTCCTTCCTGCTGCGCCACACCGATCGTAAATCCGGTCAGTGTTTTCCCTGCCGAAGCCCAGTACCAGAGACTGTCCTGTGTGAAAGTGCCGTAATACTTTTCTGCAACGATCTTTCCGCCTTTCAGTAAAATGAAGGCTTTGGTGTTACGGGTGCCAAGATAATCCAACAGTGTGTCGAGCTCGGTCTGGCACCAGCCCAATGAAGCAGTGGAAACGGTATCCCAGGTAGTGCCTGTGAGAGGTGGAAAATAAAGGCTTTGCGCTTTAGAGAAAGAAAAGGAAAAAAGAAATAATAGTAGAGATAGATTTTTTTTCATGCTACAGCTTTTGCATTAGACACTAAAATACGAAAAGGTTTAAAGCAGCCCGGTCTATTCTATGATTATTTTTTGAGTATTTACAGAACCATCGCTTGTTTGCAGGCTAACGAGATACATGCCTTTCTGAGGGATCTCCAAGGACAGCTCATTTTTTCCGGCAGACAGATCAACGTGTTTCTCCAAAACAGTCTGTCCGAGCATATTCAATACTTTAATTGTTACAGGGCCAGTCTCCGTATTTTTTACAGATAGTGTAAAGGAGCCGTTTGACGGATTCGGATAACCGGTATTCTTCTGCCAATGGCATCCCGCTTTTGGAATGAATGGTCAGATCATTCAGTTCCACAAATTCACGCACCACGATCCCTTCATTCAGGTATTTATCGCGCAGCCGGATCAGGTTACGGATCGTGCTTTCCAGCCTCACTGCATCAGAAGCGTCCGGAACAAAACAGGCTGTTTCCCAATCATGTTTCTCCGATTTCACATAATCTTTTATTATCACTGCTTTGTTACCGAATACCTGCGCCTTTTCCTTTAGCCGTGCGATACTATGCTCATCCGAAAAACGTTCATACACGGTTTTCGGCGTATGGGTTTCTATGAAACGAAGGCTATCCGGCAGGTAATGACAATTCTGATATTCCGCAGGTGTGTTGATGAGTTTATAATTCTTTGACAACAGCTCTTCATAAAGAAACGAATATTGTTTCGGTGTCAGCATCCAGCCCCTGTAAATAATGGGCGTCAATACATCCGTGACTTTGATCCGTTTGCAGGCCTGCTCTGCCCGTTCCGGGTTCGTGAGGTCTTCGTAATTAAAAAGCAGTGTTGAAAATCCTTGCTTACGTGCAGCCATGAGCTCTTCCTCAAAATCGGGATCGACTTTGTTTGGTTCAAAAGGATCTGCACAAAAAAGTACTGTCGGTTGCATATTTATTTTTGATTTTCTAAGCGGTACACCACCGAATCATCTCCGTGAAAAACTCCAGCCCTGTGATAATTCAAGCCTATCTTTTCCAATACATGTATAGAAGCGGTGTTTTCTTTTGCTGCCCGGCCAACTACAAAAGGCAATTGTAGTTTTTCAAACCCATATGCCAGGCATGCTTTGGCCGATTCGGTGGCAAAGCCTTTTCCCCAGTGTTTCCGAAAGAAACGGTAACCGATATCGTATTCGTTTAACTCTTCAATATATTTCAATCCGCACCAACCCAGGAACTCATTACTGCTTTTTTCGATCACAGCCCAACGACCATATCCGTGTTTTTTATAATCGGGATAATTTTTCAGGAAAATCCTCGCGGCTTCAATGGATTCGAAAGGGCCGTCACCGGTATAACGCACCACTTCCGGATCGAGATTGAGCAGGTAGGCGTTTTCGGCATCTTCTTCTGTGAATTCGCGGAGCGCTAAACGTGGGGGTTCTAAAATGGTCATACGATTCCTTACAAAAATTGCAGGAATAAAGATAGCAATTATGCAGTTTTCGCCTTCTTCTTCCCCGTATACTTCCTTGTCCAGATCCCGATCATAGGTCCCAGGATCATTGAGGGCGCCAGCCACGGAAGCCAGGCCGGTATCAGAGAATCCTCCCCCAGCCTGATGTTAACCACAACGAAGGCCGTAACCGTTGCAATAAAGGCGCCCGTCATCATACCGATATGACGTTTCAACCATTCTTTGCCCCCCAATTCCTGTCCGCGGCTGGCTTTCAGGTTGATCCGGAACTGGCTGATGGCAATAAAAAAAGTAAGTCCGCCGAATACCATCAACACCGTGTTCATGGAATAGATCATAAAAAAACCGTTACCGGCGCCCAAAACCAATACCAGCCAATCGGCTATTGCCGGTTTGAGCGTTTTCTCTTTGATGGCCCTGTACCCTCCGAAATTGAGATAAAAAGAAAAGATGCCGATGAGCAGGAGGAACTGGTTGTTTTTGGCAATGGAAATAATGACCGCCGAAATACTTACCCCGATCATTCCGAAGAAAAAGACCCGACCCAGCATCCGGTGACGTTTGTCTCCCTTCTTTAAAACGGCGATCAGGGTACCGGTGAGCAGCGATGCAAAACCGCAAATAATGTGTAAAATGAGTGTGGCTTTCAGAAAAATTTCCATGTGTTTATGATTTTGTTTCCGGCAAAGCTACAGCAGAAAAACACAGATTTCCAGTCTTTTGGGATCAACAGCAAGGCATGGGACGAACAGGAAGGTCGCCGGGAAGAACGGGAAGCTCAGGGAGTTCCGGCAAGACGTTTTTTGATCTCTTCATTGTGCTGCCTGGATACCGGAACGCGAAAATCAGTATTCAGCAGATGTAGTTTATAACCCTGCGCGTTCCCCGACACATGAACTACATTTAAAAGATTCACCAGGTAGCTTTTGTGGCAACGGAACAATTGCGGGTGCTCAACGAGGGATTCTGTAACCGCCTTTAATGAATTACGAAGCAGCTTTTTGCTGAGCACATTCCTCTCCTTATAATACACTTCTATGTAATTATCCGAAGATTGAATATATAGCAGGTCACTGGCCAGAAGTTCCAGGTCTTCCCCGGCATTTTCCGAAGGGATGCAGATCAGCGCATATTCCGGAAATTCGGTCCTGTCTTGTCCGGTCACTGCTTCGTGATGTTCTTTCAGTTCCGTATTGATCTGTTCCGATTGCTGCCCGTATTTTTTCCGGAGGCGATTCTCTTTCAACAGTACAGAAACAGTTACAGGAAAAACACCTACGGCAAGTGTGTAGAATTCGATCAGTAGAATATTGAGCAGAGAAAGCGGTGCATGTCCGGCATAGCTATTGAACAATGCATTGCCCAGACCGATCAACAGTATATTGACCATGCTCCAGCTGATCTCCTTCCCTACTGTCCAGCTTTCCTCGTTGAAGAAACGGGGGAACAAGGCGGGTACCGCAATATTGAGCAGTGCCATGATCATAAAAGTGGTCAGTCCGTAGGCCAGGCACACCGGTATGATACCAAGCGGGGAACTGCCGATATCGAAAGGACGGAAAAACAGCAGGAAAAGGAACACGAAGACACTGAATAAAACACAGGTCTGCCAGCGGCGGGATATTGAAGTCTGGTATCCATATGGCTGCCGGAGCTTATTTAAAACGAGATGCCCGCTCATTCGATCACCTCTTCAGATTTTTTTCATAAACACTGATCCATTCCTCCGCTGTCATTTTGGATGCCAGCTCTCCGATCAGCTCAAAAGGAATTTGATCGGGCTTTTTAAAGCGAATGCAACTTTTTCCCATATCCAGTTTGGTTTTCGAATGCTTCGGGTATTCTCCTACAAACCAGTCCAGCAGTTTTTTATCTGCATACATACCCATATGATACACTGCAATAAAATTTTTCTGGGAAGCAATGCTCATAAAAGGCAGGGGCACTTTGGGATCGCAGTGATAGCCATCAGGATATACGCTGTGCGAAACTGCATAACCCAGCATTCCATACCCCATACTCTCTTTAAAACCTTTGGGCAGGTTCTTTTTGATCACTTTTCTCAATTCGGTCATGGCCTTTTTTCTGTCATCAGGCAATGAATCCATATATTCTTCAGGTGTAGCTGCTTTTGATTGCATGGACGTAATTTTTAAAGGACTAAGATATGATTTTTGTTGTTTTTAACCGCAATGTCTCACGCAAAGACGCAGAGCGCGCAAAGTTTGTAGCAGAAATCGTTTTTGCCACAGAATAAAACGGATTGGTTCTACTATAAATCTGTTTCTTGCAATGCAACTGTACAATAAACACCTTTACGTTCCTGGCGTCTCTGCGCGAACCTTACCCGATCACACCCTTCTGCCAAAGCGCCATCCCATCCATTGCCAGGGCCACTGTAATGTGCATCAGGAAACCCGGAACAATGCCTTTTCCATGATAGCTGATGTAACCGAGTATCAGCCCCGCAAATACGGATCCGATCGTTTCCGGCATCGGCTTCCCGAAATGGATCATGCAATAGGGAATGGTCATAATGAGAATAGAGAATACGCCAAACTTAGACTGCAAACCTTTCACCATAAAGCCGCGGAAGAAAAATTCGAGGCAGAAGAACTGCGAGCAATACACGATCTCCCAGATGAGAAAACGCGGGAACAGCTGATCGCTGTGGTGTATATTGTAGAAAGGATATTTATGCTGAAAAGAGGAAGTGGTGGATGCCCAGTATACCAATACCAACATAAAGATCATAAATACAAAGTAATACTTAAAAAAACCTTTCTCCACTTTAAAATTCAGTCCGAAATCGGAGGGCTTCTCTTTCAGGTACCAGCGAATAATCACTACCGGAACCAGCAGGTAAAAGAAATTGAGCAGCAGCACCCAATACAGCAGCGAATGAAAATGTGCATATTCCGAATAGATAAAAAAATCCCTGGCGTTTGCGGCTATATTTTCGCTGCCAAAAGTATCCAGCAGACTTATTAAGGTAAGCGATTCCGAAAGGTACCGGTTGCCGATCAGCACCAAAAAAGCGCAGCCAAATACGGTCAATACCTTTTTATTTTCTTTCAGAAATTGATTAATCGTATCCCTTTTAACAATTATCATCGTGTTTTTTCTCTATCTGATCTAATACGCTTATTAACAATTTGGTTTGTTAATAAATTTTTATATTTTTCGAACATCAAAACGCTGAAAGCATACATTGCTACCCTTGCCTTACTGTTCATTGTTCAGTCGGTATTTGCTTTTCACAAAAACGACAGCCTGCTAAACCGGCACGAACCTACTAAAAAAAATGACGATACCGTTCAATACGCCGGTTTAAAAAACATTACCTACGAGGAGCTCAGTTTTATGGTAGATTCCATCCTCGACCTGGATACCATTAAACAATCCGATATCAATCTTGTTAATTATTATTCGAAGCTGCTGATCAAAGAAAAGATCCGGCTCGAAGGCATCCCTGCTTCCGATATCTACGAAGAGTTTGACGAGCAGGCGGTGTTCACCATCACTCCCGAAAATGAATTTCCCGAAACCCAGACACTCGTTATTATCAGCGATTCCCTTGGCGAATACTTTCATCCCCGGGAAGGTATTGTTACTTCCAAATTCGGCTGGCGTGACAAACGCATGCACAAAGGCATTGATATCAACCTGAACAAAGGAGATCCTGTGAAATGTGCGTTCAACGGCATGGTCCGGATCGCCCGGAAACAAGGAGGCTTTGGCAATGTAGTGATCGTGAGGCATTACAATGGGCTGGAAACGGTATATGCGCATCTTTCCAAAATAAAAGTAAAACCGGGCGATGTAGTTACTGCCGGGCAGCTCTTAGGCTTAGGTGGATCTACCGGGCATTCCAGCGGACCGCACCTGCATTTCGAAGTGCGTTTTAAAGGTCAGGCGCTGAATCCGGCCAATTTCATTTCGTTTACCGATAACAAGATCGGGACCGATACGCTGATGATCAAACACAGCCGCTACGGTATCTGCGCCTACCCTGCCAATGCAACCCTGCACAGTATCCAGAAAGGCGATAGCTGGTATGAGATCGCCAAACGTTATGGCATGAGTGTGAAACAGCTTTGTGCACTGAATGGCGTGGAGAAAAAATATTACCTGCGGGCCGGCCAGAAGCTTCGGATCAATTAAACGCCGCTCATCATTTATTTACAGCTGTATCTTTCATTTGTCCTATCTTTACTGCTCAAACTTAGAACATGAGCCAGGAGACTATTCTTATCAGGACTGCTACCTTCAACCCTAAAGTAAAAACCTATATCTTTTTTGTCGTGCTGTTTTTCCTCTTCACCTCTGTGATCGGGATCGTACTTATTCCGTTCTGGATCTTCGGGCTCGGGCAATGGCTCAGCGGCAAGTTCTTTAAAACACTGTCCTGCACGCTTACCAACAAAACACTTAATTTTTCCAAAGGATTGATCATTCATATCGAGAAAACCATTCCCCTGGAGAACATCCAGGATCTTTCGTTTATCGGCGGGCCCATCCTTCGGTACTTTGGGCTCACATTGATAAAAGTAGAGACAGCAGGCGGCGGCGGCGGTCATCACAATCAGAATATGATGAGTATGTTAGGTGTGGACAATGCAGATGATTTCAAAACGATGATCCTTGCACAGCGGGAGCAATTGATCAAAGAAAAATATTCCTTCAGCCAGGCGGCTCCTGCAAGCACTTCCGACATCCAGCTGCTGAATGATATTAAGAATGAATTGGTGGAGATCAAGAATGTATTAAAGAATAAAAGCTGATCAGTCTGTTTTTGTTGTAACCGGCCTGTCTGTGTAATCCGTAAAAGACTTACCATCGTAACGACATAAACCAGTGAATCTGGTACCAAACCAAACATTTCTGTCCCGGTCTTCCACTATACATAAGACACAATTGTGGCTCAGGCCATCTTTTGTTGTAAACAATTTTAAAGAGTTGCCATTTGTGGCCGAAGGATCATACCGCCACACTCCGCCAGTACCGCCATTATACATATTATCGCTGTTCGTACCGAACCAGATGTTGCCTGCTTTATCTTCCAGCATAGTCCTGATCGTATCATTGATCCCGAGTTTTTTTGTGAAATTAGTGAAGGTTTTTCCATCATATACATAAGCGCCACGGTATACATCGAGAAAAAACACATCCCCGTTTTTACTTACCATAGCTTCGCGAAAAGAGCTGATACTATCGGGTTTAAAATTAGTAATGGATTTGCCATCGTACCTGCAGATTCCCTCGCCTTTTATATAACCGGAAGCGAACCAGATATTCCCTTTAGTATCCTGCACCATGCTTTGTATGTCTTTCAGGTGCAGGTTATTTTTATTGACGAGGGTATTGTTATCAAAAAATTGAGTAAAAAGAGGAGGGTCATTCCCGGCATCCGTCAAAGGATCATGAATATAAACACCTTTATTGGTGCCGAACCAGAGCTTACCGGTATTGTCCTGCAGGATGCTCCATACAAAATTGTCGGCAGGCTGGTACGTGTAGGGTATTTTTTTTCGATCGGAAGCGCTGATAACATTTGCAGAGATCAAAAAACTGCTAAAGTCTTTTCTCGCAGGATGAGCGCCGGATGGTTTATAGCGGATGAGACCATTACGTGTGCCAAACCAGATGTTGCCGGCTTTATCTTCCGCGCAGCAAAGAATATCGTTGTGACATAAACCATCCTGTTTCGTGAAATTGATAAAACCGCCTAAAGCAGGAGTATAATAATTGATCCCGTTACCTGCGGTGCCAAACCACATATTTCCTGCCTTGTCCTGCAAGCCGCATTGAACGAAAAAGAATTCTTCGGGATATCGTGTGATGAAATAGTTCTTTATTATTTTCGGATGGATCTTCAGGCCTCCGCTCAAACTATCTTTTGCCGGAGTTTTCGTTTGTCCCCTGCAGGAGAGGATAAAAAATACGGAGACCAGCAAAGAACAGACGGATGTTCGCAAACAATATTTCTGCATAGGGGATTTATTTTGACCTCACAACAAACATACCAAACGGGCTTTAATAAACTATGTCCGCCCCCCTGCTCCGAAACATGCCCCCCGCTACGGCCCCAGATCTACATTTAAAACCAAAAGCTTTTGCTGCGGTTCGCAGCTTAGCAGGATCCCCCGCCTGAAATACCATGCCACCGTAGCCGGATCGCATGTGATTTCTTTTTCCATCTCCAACAACCTGGCTGAATTTTTCACGGTTCCTGCAGCAAAGTGATAGGACTCTTTCAGATCGACATAATATTTATCCTTTAAATACGTGTAAAATTCCGGTGCCAGGACCAGGTGCCGCGAATACACCTTAAATACATCCTCCGGCGCGATCTCTTTGTATTTTCTGAGGTACAGCATATACTTTTCCAGTTCTTGTAAGGTCAATGCCAGTTCACACGACTCATGGCTTGCACTGTCACTGATGCATACGAGCACATACGGAGCCTTCATCGTTTTTTCCACAAAGCAGGCTTTCAGCGCCGCCCTGAACATCGTATCCAGCAGCTCCTGCTTCATACTGTACTTCATACGCGGCCGCTCCATAAATTTCCAGCTCCCGCCGCAGTTCAGCTGGAGCAACTCAAGGCTCCAGGCCTGCTTGTTGTCTTCCAGTATAATGTTGAGCATCCTTAAGGGAGGTAGACTTTTCAGCTTCACGGAATCCTGGTGACTCAATTTTTTTTCTCCCGATAGTTCGTCATAAACGGACCTGTACTGAACGGAAACAATATTCATTTCTTTCCAGTTGTAGCGGGTGCTATCCAACAGAACTGCGTCCAGCCAGGATCTTATTTTCTTCCTTTCCTGTGTATAAACGGCCTCCTTCATAAACTCCTTTTTGAATTCTTCCTTGCTGAGCTTTTTCTTTGATCGGGAACCATCCACCACTACTTTCGCCAGCAGCCATGAAGCCTCCAGCATTTCGTCCTGGCTCAGGTACTGCTTCATAAGCTCTGTGCTCCTGCCAGTCTTAAGGGCAAGAACAAAGGGCTCTCCCGTAGTTTGAGCGATGACGGCCAGCCCCTGGAAAATGAGGAGAATTAAAAAGTTGGCGATATGTTTAAGTTGTGGTTTGATGGATCTAAAAATAGAAATTATTCCGGAGGCTTTTAGATCAGGCAACAAAAATTCAAAGCTCCGGAGCAGAGATATTTTGAGGCAGGTGTTCCGATTTCTATGTTTAAAACATTTGTTTTAAACATAGAAATCGGAGCGGGGTGTTTATTACTGCTAACGTTTGGTGAGCAGTCGTAGGCGCCTTCTCAAACAAATATAGGTAAAAGGCGCTTACGATTGTTTGCTGTTATAAGTTGTGGCGTAATGATGGTTACAATTGGTTCTTAACTTGTCCTGATTCTTTTTACCACGAACCTGATTTCGTTGAATCTTAACATGAGTCGTGTCAGAAACAGCAAAAAACAAGGGATTTTCGTTAGCCATTGTTGTGCGATCGTTCTTGTTTATAGTTTATTAAGTTTAGCGCTCGTTGCAATCTCGGTCGATTATATCGCTGTAACAGGATCGGATAAACATTAAGAATTATATTCAACAGCACCAGCCAAAGTGTTTCTGCAATTCCATATTTTATAGCGACGTAAATTGTGAATGCTAAAACGATCACGAATATAATCACATGCCCTAATTCCGATTGTTTTGTTCTGTATTCTAAATGGGCGAGAGCTTCGATATTATTCCTGACCGGATTTGCTTTTTTATTTAGTTTCTCCCAACCGATAAAAACAAGGAGTTTGCGAAAAATGTTGATCCCAAACTTCTCATAAATTTTCCCTTTGGCTTCCCATTTTTGTTCTTTGTAGTAATCGGAAGCAAATTTTGATTTCAAGGTTTCGGTAAAAATAAAGACGCACATCATCAACATAAAATTCAGGATCCATGCTGACAAAAATCCCAAAATTCCAATATACGCAACGATTCCGTAGATCACTGCCGCAGTTCCAGCTATGATCAATAGAAGAAGTATTGTTTTTCGCATAGTTGATCGTTTTAAGGATTTCGCACAACGTTCCGCGGGCATGCGCAGACGCCCGTTCTCAAAGATAGCAATTTTTCGCCGCCTGGCGATTGCACAATGTTACCTGCCGTTCTTTCAACTGATCCATAGTGGTTGTTTCTGTTTGATTATTTACAACGGAATAATTCAGGGTGTAAACACTATCAATATTTGTAATTGAAATAGTTGTAATTGGAATTAAAGATGTATTGCTGCTTGCAATTTGAAAGCTCATTGTATCATTATCAGCATCACTTATAGTAAACGTAGCTGTGTACATTATGGTAAGGATTTCCCCGAATTACCCAAACAATACAAACAATTGCAGGCATAAACTTTGCAACAGATGTATTTGTAACTGAAAATGAGCAAACTATGAGAAATTTTTCATCAATAGTATCACTAATAATCATTTTATCGATTTCACTTTCTACGGCGGCCTGCCGTAAGAAGGAAAAAGGAAACTGCTACTGTAAATATGTAAGTGGCGATAAAAAGCACTTCGACTTAAAATCTCTTCCCCGCGATCAACAGGAGGATTCCTGCGCGGTAATTGACCGAAACGCCGAAGCTTTCGGCGGAGGGTGTGATCTTAAATAGTTTGTATTACTGTCGCTATTTAAAACATAAAGTTTAAACCAGTCGCCTTGGGAATTCTATCGCAAAAGACCCTTTCCAAAAACACGCAGGCTTCACCCCGATGAATTCCGGGCCGGATATTTAGTTCGGTGATCATGGAAACCGGTGTACAAATGTTTAGTTTTACACAAATTTTCAAACGAAGAACTTCCGTTGAATTTAGCACTAAACCGGCTATTTTGCTATACTGCTGTTAGCGGTAGTTACATTAAAAATTCTGATTGTCGAGATTTAAACTTACAATATGAATATCTTTTCTTTGACTAACACAGCCCATAAATTTCTTGAATTTTTGTTTACACTTGCTTTTGCATATTTAACCCAGGGATAAACAATTGTATATTTAGGTTTGTCCTGTGAATGTTGATTGCGTTTTCAAACGTTTTGCAGCTACCAATAGTGCGGCTCAAGGCCGTTTTCTACCGAATGCTTCCTAACAAAGATAACTGTTCCTATGCATTTGCAAAGCAGAAATGATTAATTGTCTACCGCTTTTGCAAATGCTTTGATGTCTGCCCGCATTACTGGTAGGTGCTGTTATAAGCAGTTTAGCTTAAGAGTTCATTGCCACAAAATTATCAAGGTCAAGGTTCTCACTCTTTATTTTGTCACCATTTAAATTTATCAAATCAATAATTTGTTCCTTGAGATTTAAATTTTGAGTCCAGAAGTTTTTGTCAATCTTCAACACTGATTCTAGCAAGTCTCCAGAATATAAATCTCCTTCAATCAGAACATCGGTTGCCAAAAATTCAATTGCTATTGGTATTAAATATTTTAGACCTATGTTTTGTCCAATTAATGTCCGCAACTCTCCAACAGTCAATTTGCCAACAGGGATTTTTCTATACTCATAACACCTCCTCACAAGTCCGGTTGGATATTCTTTTTCGTCAAGCCATTTGTTATTTTCTAAAACCTCAAGCGTTTTTTGTCTCCAAGATATGTCAAATTTGTTTTTCTTCATTCGTGTTTCTAAATTGCTTATAACGTTTTGCGGCTTGGCGCAGTGCGGCTACCGAAGCCGGACAGGTTTTAAACCCACAAATGTTTAAACGAAGATAACACTTTCTTAAGCGGCGGCAAAACTAAATAACTGCGCTTTAGCGCAAACCTTAATTTAGCCAAAGCCCTACCTCAAAACCCGCATGGCGCAATTGCCCGTTGTTAGCAGTAGTTTAACTTCATCAATCTGTAATGATGATCTTTCCCGTTGCAAAGGTGATATTATTACTTGTTAGCTTAAGGATGTATATTCCTGCAGGTAAATCATCCCTTTGAATTTTTATTGTTTCACCCTCAACTGTTTTTATGTTCTTTACTTCTTGTCCGAAAATATTGTAAATGCGAACCTCAGAAAAATTCCATTTATCATCATACTGAATTGTTGCTTCATTATAAAAAGGGTTGGGGTAGATTTCAATACTTTTTTTCGTTCCAAATAATTCTGAGATGCCAATCAAGCCGACTCCCTCATAAGCTCCTATATCGATGGAGCTACCTGCTAATCTGGGATTACCAGCTATATCAGTTGCCGGGTAAGTAATGTTTTGTATGCTTCCACCATCTATACAAAGAGAGGTTTGCTGCAGGGTCCAATTGGCTGTTGAACCATTAAAAGCATTTCCACTTCCTGCAGATGGAGCATTGAACTGAGGATCTGAATTGATATTGTTAACGTAAGTGCCAAGATAGAAGACGTTACTGTTTACTCCAAATGCTCCCTGTCCTCCTTCAATATCGTTATTGTAAAAGTTCGGATCAGCGGGTTCATCAAAAAAGTATACTTGATTTCCGGTAGTAACTGACGTGTTTCCCCATACAATATTGTTTTGAACACGCGGGTTTGATGAATAGAAAAGAATTCCACCTCCAGTTTGTGCGCTATTGTTTGAAATGGTGTTGTTAATCATTGGGATATCGGAATAAACAAAAGCTACGCCTCCGCCTCCGAAATTTGTGGTCTCAACATTATTGGAAATAATATTGTTGCTTATTTCTCCAATGGATGCACCGGCTGCATAACAATAAATACCTCCACCCATATTGTTACTGGTATTGTTACTGATAATGTTGTGTGTGATTATTACAGGGTCGCTTCCAGCAAAGATAATCATCCCTCCACCTCCATATTGATAATCACCATTACTTGTTTGAGAAACATTATTAATGATATAGTTGTTTTTAAAGATCCCACTAAGACAAAGTATTCCCCCACCGCTTAAGGCAGCAACATTTGCACTTATTATATTATTGGTGAAAAGAGGAGTTGCAGTATGGATATATGCTCCACCGCCATTGCCTAATGTGATATTATTGGTAATTAAATTGTTTGTTACGATTGCGTTTGACCACCCTTGCAGGTAAATACCACCTCCATGGCCGTCTGCCGAATTATTAGCAAAGGTATTGTTAGAAATTTTAATATTGCTTTGGTGGTTACAATAAATTCCTCCTCCATTTGAACTCGCATAACAGTTTTTTATTAATGAGTTTGATATGATAGCCTTTGAAAAGTTATCGAAATACAATGCGCCGCCCTCATTATTTGGATAGCTTGCTGTAGCTTTACCGTATTTGAAATTACAATAATAAAATTTACTCGAATCGTTGATTGACGATGTATTGTCGAAACGAACTCCCAACCAACCTGTTGAAGGATTAATTGCCGTAAATGTAATACTGTCTGTTGCATTACCAATCGCAAGTAGTCGACCCAATACCAGAAACTTAAAACTCCCTTGAAATTCAACTCTTACGCCAGGATCAATAGTGAGCGTGCTACCATTGGCAATCATAATTGCACCCTGAACTAGATACGGCGAACCACTTGCCGGCCAAATCCCACTTACCAAACCACCGGGAACGATTGTCTGACTTTGTGATTGAGATATCGTAAATAGCACTGAGAGCATTAGAAATAATTTTTTCATATATATAGTGTTATAATAACATAGATCTTATACGTGTAAAGATAAAGCTTTTTGGCGAATTGAGTTTTAAACTGTCTAATAGGTAATTCAAATACTTGTCGTGATAAGCAAGGCTTATAAGGCCATGGTTCATGAATTCTTTTTGCTTTTATAAATTACTGCTAACGGTTTCACGGTTGGCGATCGGCGGGGCTTTGAAACACTCAATCGTCTATACCCTAAAACGTTTATTAAAGATACCAAACAAAATTAGCGGCAACAAATAAATTTCCCGAAGGGGCAACTAACTTTGTTCGCCGAGATGTGCCGTGTCCGCCCGCTGGTCGCCACACCGTGTGTTATAAGCTGCCAAACACACTTAGCTTATCAAATCCAACGTCCGAAGGTCGCTATACATTTGTTCTTGTGTCGTTACTAAAATTGTTCTTATTCCCAATTTCTTCGCGCCCGCAATATTTTCCGCGTTGTCGTCTAAAAAAAGTGTTTCCGAAGGTTGAACTTTAAAATGGTTAAGAACAATTTGATATGCTTCTTTTTCCGGCTTCCGGGTCTGCATGTCGGGCGAAGAAAATACTTTTTCAAAATACTTCAAGGTGTCGGCATATTTTGGTTCCCAAACTTTTTTATGGATTACGTTTGTATTTGTCAGTGCCCCAATTTTGTAATTGCGTTTTAATGAGTCTAATAAATTGTCAATACCAGTATAAGTGTCTAAATACAGGTCGCACCACCCAGCATCAAATTGTTCGTCTGTAAGTGTAATGTCAAGTTTCTCTGAAATAACGCGTCTAAAATATTCCGGAGAAATTTCTCCGCGTTCAAATTTGTCAAATATTGAGTCAAAGGAAAAATTGTCTTTGATGTCGTTAAATTGTTTGCCAGAAATATTTGCCCAATATTGAAAAGTTCGGTCAAAAGATAAATCGAAGACTACTTTTCCTAAATCGAAGATGATTGCTTTATATGAATTCGATGTCTTCAGTTTGGTTGCTTATAACGTTTGGCGAATAGACCCAGGCGGGCTTACGAAGCATCACCTGTCTTAACCGACCAAAGGTTATTTAAAGATACAAATGTTTTTTAGTGAGCCGCAAATAAAATGTCACGAAGTGGCCGAAATATTGCGCGCGAGCGATGACCCGATTCCGCCCAATGGCCAGTAGGTGCTGTTAGTGGTTGTGTGCCGCACATAGCTATTTCCAGTTGTCCAGCTTACAGTCCTCAAGTAATTTTTTAATTTGATCTTCGGAATAGTCATTTGTCATGCCGAGATATAAAGCCAACATCATTCTTCTTTGCGCAAAAGATGCCGTGTGTGTATTTGTGTCTGCTTGCCAAACATGATAAGTCATTAAACGGTCTAACGTTTTTATAAACTGTGGCATGTCTGGGTTTTCATGTATGTCGAGAGTGAAGCCGAACCTTTTTTTAAGTTTAGTAAGCTTCATCAGTTCATTTATTGCGGTCTCGTCGTTTTTATATGGAATTGCTTTGTTGTTATAGAAAATTGGCTTGGTCGGCTTCTTAACTTTTCCACCAACAGTTTTCAGGTATTCCAAAAGCGTTTCTTGTCTAACGGTTTTTTCGTCCCATCCTTCGAGATTGTCCTCTAACAACTCGCGATTAATGGCGTCAACGGTAAAAGTCTTTAAGTCTTTTGGAATAGATAAATTGTTTTGCCTATAAATTTCGTACAGAGCAATTATTTGGCTGTTTGTCGTGTAGTCGCCATAGTTTACGGCGTCTGCCCACCTAAGTTTCAATTTACGAAAGACATGATCTTCGTCGCCAGGTTTTTTAAAATAAAGTCCCCAAAGTTCTCGGACGTCAATTGCAGCTTCGTTGTCTAAAGATTTATATCCCCATGTCATGCTAAAATGTTTTTTTAAGTTCGATGTCCAGGCACATTACCACTAACGTGCTGCGGGCTTGCGCTGTGCGGCTACCGAAGCCGAACAGGTTTTAAACCCACAAATGTTTAAACGAAGATAACAATTCTAAAGCGGTGGCAAAACTTAAAATATGCGCTTTAGCGCAAGCCTTAATTTAGCCAAAGCCCTACCTCAAAACCCGCATGGCGCAATTGCCCGTTGTTATCGGTTGCCCTTCAACTCTTGGCCATTAACATAGTCGATAGTTTTAGTTAGTTTTCCGTCTGCGTCATAAATATTTACTGTGCCTGTCCCTTTCTTAATTGTTCCTGGATTATTCTTTTTTCCTTTTTTGTTAGAATTAGAAATCACTTCTAATAAATTCCCGTCTTTATAAATTCTTGCTGTCCAAAGTTGTCCGTTGTCGTGGAAGTATTTATACTTACCGGTTAACATACCATTTGTATAATTGGCTATACTTTCAATTTTTCCATTCTCATAGTAATTTGTCCAAGTTCCAAATGGCTGTTCCCCGTTTAAATAAAATCCAGTCGCTTTTAACTTTCCGCTTTCAAAATACTCTTTAAAGTATTTGTATTTCTGTCTGCTAATCGTGGTGTCATTGTATTTTGTTTGTAATTGTCCACTTGAATAATAAGCCTCGATGAGCCACATTTGTCCGTCAACTGCGTTATATAGTTTTTGCAAATTATATGGGTAATTGTAATCGTAAATTTTGCCAATACCATTTTCAATATCGTTTTTCCAATGTCTAACTATTAACGGTTTTTGATACTCGATACCGTAACCTTGATAATTTATCTCTTCCCCGTCTTTAAGACCAGCATTATAATTTATCATCGAATTCCGATTCCAATAAAATGGAGGTTTCTTGTCATTCGATTTGTAAAGTGTCCAAACACCATTCTTTTTTCCTTTTATGTAATTGCCAGTTTCTTTTTGCAAAGTCGCTGAAAAGTTCATTGGTAATTTCTTGTCGCCAACAATTAATTCTGTTTGTTGGCCCATTAATGAAGTGTCAAGTGAATAGTGAACCCAATAGCCTACTTTTAGACCGTTTTCAATACTTCCGCTGTCTTGAAGTTGTTTAATAATGGCTGGGTCCAGAAGGTCATTGGTTATCGAAGGATTTTCAAACCACTTTTTTAAGGCAATTAGAGTTTCTTGTTCAATCTTCTTTTTATCTTCTTCTGTCTGGCTGTAACAAGATGAAAAAGTGGAAGTCAAGATAAGAGTCAATATTATTATTTTCTTCATTTTTAGGGTCAGTCTGATTTTGCTACGACGTTTTACGGGCTTGCGCTGTGCGGCTACCGAAGCCTCAACGTTTTTAAACCCACAAATGTTTAAACGAAGATAACACTTTCTAAAGCGGCGGCAAAACTTAAAATATGCGCTTTAGCGCAAGCCTTAATTTAGCCAAAGCCCTACCTCAAAACCCGCAAGGCGCAATTGCCCGTTGTTAGTGGTTGTTTTTATCTACTTCGTTGTCTTTAAACGTCCTTTAGCGTTATAATAGCGCCAACGTCTGTAAGTGCAGTCGCCATTTAGATTAAATCTTTCATATAAAAATGATCCAAATTGATTCTTATATTTTTTTGAATAATCCAAGGATTCGATAGTTACAGATTTTCCCAAAGTGTTAGAGCCAATTGTTAAGTCTAAAACCGGAAGACCTCCCTTATAAGTTGCTTCAAGCCCAAGTCCATTACTGTAATAAAATTGAAAATGTCCATTTAATAATACTGGCTGTCCCTTGTTAGATTGATTGTCGGTAGTAACACGGATAGCTTTCTTTTTATAATATTGTGCTGATGAAGTCCAAATAATTAAGTGCCCGTTAACGAAATAATCATAAGCAAAATAATAAGCTTGGGTAGTATCTTCCGTCTCAATTAAGTAGTCTGTTAGATAAACTTTCCAGAAACCCTCTTTTTTATGTTTCGAATTAAGCCTATTAATGGTGTCGGGCTTTGTCTGAGAAGAAAGAGTGCTAAAGCAAAGTGTCGATATTATTATTGTTTTCAGTACGCTCATCATAAAATTACCACTAACGTTTTGCTACAAGAAGTTGGCGATTTCGAAGCCGAAAACTGTCTGCCACCACTGAACTTGATACGAAGCACAAAGCTTCATTTAACCACTTAACCGCCAATTTCTTGTAGGTGCTGTTAGCAGCTGAGCTTCTGTCCGTCATTTCTGTTTCTTTATTTTTTCTTGGTAAACTGTCAATACAAAATTGTCGTGTAATTCTTTTTCAAGTCTATCTGCTTCCGCTATTTGTTCTGGTGTTTCAATCGTTTCAAGTTCGTTCCATGGAATTCCTTCATGATATTTTGATTTCAAATATAGGTCAACTATTTCTTCTGGTCTGTCAGTATGTTTTAGTTTGCAACCAAATGGAAGTTTGTCGTGATTTGAGTTTATAAAATTGAAACTAAGTTGTCCAGCCATTTCGTCAAACCACAGATAAAATATTAGGTCAATATCAAGTTGTGATTTGTCGAGTTGATTTTTATAATGGCCCTTTACTTTTTGTATAAATTCTAAAAAGTCAGTTGTTGTCGTTTGAGATATAATGTCGGCTGTAGCAGATAAAACCCAATGATTATGATTAATTTCTTCATCTAATTCGTCAGTCTTGTCAGTCAGATATAATGGCTCTGAAATCTGATTTGAAAGGTCGTTGAAAAAGTCTGTTTTATTAGTTATCATTGTTTGTTATGTCGTCTGTTTAGCTTTGCCGCTAACGTTCCCACGCTTGGCGCAGTGGGGGATTTTGGAAAACTAAATTGTCTGCCAGCACGAATTACAATAGAAGCACAAACTTTCAATTAACGATGTCAGCCCCCATTGCGCCAAACGTGTGTTATGCCTTCGCTCTTCTTTTTCTGTCGTCCTTTTCATTGAGTTTCTAATTGTCGTTTTACGTTTTTCAATGCTGTCTTTGTGCAAAATGTCTGATAAGGTACAGAGAAAATCGGTCCGAGTAATTTTGTCAAAATATTTCCTGGTGTCGAGTAGGTCTGAACTTTAAAAATAACTTTGTTGTCGAGTGTCTCAACAGTAAAAGTCGAAATGCCCTTTTCAACGTGTCCTTCAAGTGTTTCGTAACTAAATCCTTTTCTGTTGTCTTGGTCTATGATTTCGTTTATTCTTACTCCAAAAATTATTTTCTGTGAAAATGTCTTTGTTGGTGGAATGTATACTTGTTGTGCGATTGTGTCACCACTTTTCATTTTTCTATTCTCGTCTGTCCACTGGTTTTTAAAGGTCATAATGTTGTCAGGGAATATTTGATAGTCGAACAGAAAAGCAAGATTTAGTTGGTCAATTTTCTTAGTCGTGTTGATTTCAATGGTCGTGATTTTCTCTGTCAGCCGAGTCTTGTCATAGGTCATTACGTTCTTGGTCTTTAAAAAGTCAAGATGTTGTTTGAACTTATTTTTTTGGTCTGTTAGATAAATCTTCATTCTTTGTCGTGTCGTCTTTTAGGGTGAGGCATAACGGTTTGCAGCTACTGGCCGTTCGGCTTTCGAAGCACCATCTTCCTTAACCGACAAAAGGTTATTTAAAGATACCCAACTTTATTAGCCGCCGTAAATTAAATTTTGCGAAGCGACCTTGTCAATAGCGCGCGGCGATGACCGATTCCGCCCAATGGCCAGTAGGTGCTGTTATGCGTTGTAGCCGCCACACAGGTAAGATAATTATGATCTACTTCGCCTTATCGTAAGAAAAGCTTGCACCGATGCGATTGATGCTCAGGCCGGAAACATTGTCATTCTTATCTATGGTAAAATCAATGTACCGGTAAGCTTCGTCGTTATCCAAAACAAAGCGAGTATTGCTTATTGGAGTTAGCTTGCAATCCGGTTGACCGGGAATACTTCTGTAAAGGCAACTACCTTTTAA
The DNA here is from genome assembly GCA_021156365.1 of Bacteroidota bacterium. Classification (GTDB taxonomy): domain Bacteria; phylum Bacteroidota; class Bacteroidia; order B-17B0; family Aurantibacillaceae; genus JADJDM01. The sequence continues at coordinate 1,951 of JAJNDK010000014.1, read as the reverse complement.
AACGATGGTCAGACCAGGGTTAAATTGACCACAAAATTTCTGAAGCTGTTCCGGAGTAAAATTCGGTCCGCTACTTTGTACAAGTGCTAACTTATTTTCGGCAATTGTCAGGATGCCTTGTGTCTGTTGTTTTTCTTCCTTGCCATCTGCTTTTGCCAAGAGATCTTTGGCGATCAACAGTTGCGCTTTTTCAAATGCATGTTCGGCTTTAATAGATACATCTGGATAAACGCCAGTACCTTCCCAATTGGTTTTAGTAATTTCGTTATAAGAACGAGCGTTAGGGATATCCATTACAAATCCTTGTCCAAGTGGAAAAGGTTGTGTAGGATGCGCGCCCCCACGCGTAGTGTCGCCTACAATAGTGGCGCGTTTAGCAACTTTCATGGCATAGGCAAAACCTTCTGCTCCCGAAAATGTATTTTTGCCAGTAAGGATGTATACGGGCATTTTCAATTTAAAATCTGTTAGGTTAGGATCGGTATAATATTTCACGGTATCATGCTTGTAATTTATGATATGGTTCGTAGGTAATTTTTTATCAAAAAAACAACTTAACATGGCGTTAACCGTTTCGGGATTTCCACCACCGTTATAACGCATATCAATGATCAGCGCTTTAGCATTGCACATTAATTTGAAAGCTGCCTCGTATATCGGTCGGGCTTCTTTGATATTATCAACAAAGACATCCCAACGTATGTATCCAATATTACCGGGCATGATTTCTGCTTTTTTGAAATAAAAATAATGAGACTGCTCGTCCCTCAACCTCATTTCTTCACCTTCTTTTTGTTGCGAATCCGAGTGAGAGCTCAAGCGCTTTTCAAATCCGGGCGCATACATTAATCGCAGATGTCCGTCACGATGAACTTTCTGAATATTGGCCTGTATCATGTTCGCCACTTCAGTACTTTTCTGTAAGTTATCATAAGCGCCCGACTCGTATTTGTCTTTAATGGTTTTGCTTATTAATTCAGCTTGGTCGGGATAAATATACCAACGTTTCAAAGCAGCACTTAAACTGTCTACTAATAATTTGATCTCTTTTGAGTCCATTTTTTTTCCGTTATCCTGAGCTTGTAAAGAAAGCGTCAGTGAAAAAATAAGAACAAAAAGCAATAATTTAAATTTCATAGAATAGGGGCGTTAATATTAAATATGAACTTATGTTTGTCTATGAACGAAGAATGTTAAAAATTATTGCCCGTCGTCTTAACGGAATGTCTGTCCGCGGCTATTACGCATAACGGTTTGCGGCTAAGACTTGTGCGGTTTTGAAACACTGTCTGCCAAAATGGCTTTAACAAAGCTAAATGTTTTATAGACATTTGCAAAGCATAAATAAATGTCTTTCCCGAAGGGACTGCTTTTGCAAATGCTTTGATGTCGCCCGCATAAGTTTTAGATGCTGTTAGCAGTATGGTGGCGCGCACAGTTTTGCTTATGTTTAAATAATTGAAACAGAATGGGGTTATCGGCACAATTTTAATATGACAATTCCGTTAATTAGCAATGAAAAAGCTTTTCGTTTTTTTTGTCATGTCAATTATTTGCCCTGATGTTTGGTCTCAAGGTAAATTAAAAGATCAATGGAAATTAGGGCTTAAATCAGGTGTAGGAATGCACACTATTACAGGCTGTCCCGTAAAAACTCATCCAAAACCTGCCTTGATGGGTGGTATGTGGGTTCAGATAAAAATAAGTAAAAGTTGGACTATGCAGTCTGAACTAAGTATGATTGGCAAAGGAACCGCGGGAGACAATCCAAATAAATCCCATTATGGCGATTATTTTTTACGTCTGTCTTACTTTGAAGTCCCAATCCTCTTTCAATATAACAAGAAAAAGGTTTACTTTGAATTTGGTCCGGCATTAGCAGGATTAATCAATACCGGTGAATATACAGACAGAGGAGCGTTTCCTTTCGAAACAGACCTTTATCCCTTTA
>JAJNDK010000003.1 GCA_021156365.1 Bacteroidota bacterium | reverse complement strand
TTCAGGGTTGCATGTAACTTTTAATCTCATCACGCTTTGCAGCGTGACTAATTACGCGTGTTACTCGCTTGCTTGGTTAAACATTTCTTTCAAAGAACTGAATCACCGGAACGATCCGGCTTATATATCGTTGGTTGTAGTAAAGACTTCACGTCTGCTTTGAACCACTTTATAATCTCAAATAACGTCCGTTTGTTTTTCTTTCTTCTCAAACGGGCTGCAAAAGTAATAAGCTTTTTCTTACTAACAAAATATTTTTAATAAATTTTTTGTTTTTTCTTTTTACCCTGCTTCCCCTTCAAATAACGTTTCTCAAACGGGGGTGCAAATGTATATACATTTTTAGAACTGCCAAAATTATTTTCGGTTTTTTTACAACTATTTTTTTCGACGCAGGTATTCCGATAAAAAAACAGCCGTCGCCATAGCCGCATTCAGCGACTCCGCATGGTTTTCAGCCGCAGGAGGTATTTTTACCCGGTCGGAGATCAGGGGCAGGTTTTTTTCGGAAATCCCATTGGATTCGTTCCCGATCACCAAAATACCAGATGTAAAATTGTCCTTTCCGTATATATTTTCTCCATCCAGGAGGGCTCCGAATACCGGAAATCCCGTTTTATCGCTAATCAGATCGCTTAACACTGCTTCACAAACCCTTATGCTGAATATGGAACCCATCGTACTTTGAACCACTTTGGGATTATAAAGCTCCACACAATCCGGTGAACAGATCACCTGCGAAACGCCAAACCAGTGTGCCAGGCGAATGATCGTGCCCATATTCCCCGGATCACGGATCGCATCGAGGTACAGATACAATTCCGAGCCCACCTTTGCAAGATCAACCTCTCCCCTTCTCTGTCCGGCAATCGCCAGTACTTTATTGGGCGCGGAAAGCAGGGATATTTTTTTTAGCTCTGCTTCTGTAACGGGCTGGCATGGAATTTTTTTTCGCCCGAGCTGTGCTTCATTCTTCTCTATCCAGTCCTCCTGCGCAAAAACCATTTCCGTCCTGAAATCCGAACGGAATAATTCCTCCATCATTTTTTCTCCTTCGATCAAAAACAATTGTTCCTCATCACGGTTTTTTTTAGTGTGAAGGCTTGTTATATTTTTAAGTTGATTTTTACTGAGCATGGATTAAAGCCCTATCTTCGCGTATTATATGCAGAAGAGGGTTCGCAAAATAAAGCATTTGAAAATAACTGTGCTAATTTTTGGGCTTGTTTTTGCTTTTTCCTGTAATCCTACCAAAAAACTAAAGCCGAATGAATACCTGCTCGAAAAGAACATTATCGAAGACAAACATACCGGCCTCGACGAAGCAGAGGTAGAAAGCTACATCCGCCAGAAACCCAACCGGAAAATACTAAAAACCGTTCAGTTCCATCTCTGGCTCTACAATACGATCGATCAGAGCAAAATACCCGCTGCCCGGGAAAAACGGAATAAAAAATATGAGCGGATCAATGAAAAACGGAAATTAAAAACAGACCGGAAAAACAAAAAGATCGAACGAAAAAACGAAAAGATCCGCCTGAAAAATATCGAACGCGAAAAAAAAGGCTACGAATCCAAACCCCTGCGTCAGCCCAAAACACCCAAACTAAAAGATCCGGCCAAACTTACCTGGAGAGAAAATGTAATGGATGCAGGTGAAGCACCGGTAGTACTGGATTCATTCCAGACAAAAGTTTCAAGGGAGCAGATCCAGAAATACCTGTTCACAAAAGGATACTTCAATAGCAAAGCCACCGATTCAGTGGTAAAAACAGACGCAAAAAAGTTCCTGTTTGTGACTTATAAAAAGAAAAGGGCTTATGTGCATTACAGGATCAGCAAATCCACTCCTTATCACATAAAAAATATCACCTACAAAATTCCCGACGAGCAGCTGAGCTATTATGTTTTCCAGGATACCCTGCATTCGCTTATCAAACGCGGGATGCGCTATGATGAGGATGTGCTTCAAAAAGAGCGTGAACGTATAGTGGCCACACAAAAAAACAACGGCTATTTTGAATTTTCGCAGGAGTATATTTATTACCGGGTGGATACCAACCTCAACAATCACGAGCTGAATCTCATTCTTGGTATAAAAAACTTTGCCTACAAGGATCTTACGAATGGCGACACCATACTTACCAGACCGCACACACGCTACTACATCAACAAGATCTATATCATTCCCGACTATCTCGTTGGCAACAAATCGGGCTACAAGGATAGTGTGGTGTACAATGGTGTAACTTTTCTGTATAGCGATAAGCTTAAATTCAAAAAGAGGGACATTGCTAACAAAGTAATGTTCCATGAAGGCGAAATATTCGTGAATGCGGCAGCGGAAGAAACCTATGGCAAGCTCACCGACCTGAGGGCATTTAAAAATGTAAATCTTCTTTTCCTGAAGACACCTGGCACCAGCGACAGGCTCGATTGTTTTATCCAACTGATGCCGATCATGAAACAGAATTTCACGGTGGAAACGGAAGGCACCAACACCACCGGTAACCTTGGTGTGGCCGGCAGTTTTGTATACCAGAACCGGAACCTGCTCAGGGGCGCTGAGTTGCTGGAGCTGAAGCTGCGCGGTGGATTAACGGCGCAAAGCAACTTCGTAAAAGAAGAAGGCGATGTGAACAATGATTTTTTCCAGGCGTTCAACACTTTTCAATTCGGTCCGGAATTAAATCTATATGTTCCGAAACAATTATTCCCTTTTTCTGTTTTCAGATTCAACAAAAATGCCGCGCCCAAAACCGTATTCACCAGCTCTTTCAACTACCAGCAGCGTCCAGAATTTGCACGGTCCTTATCCAACGTGTCCTATGGTTTTCAGTATAAATCGGGAGAGTTCATCCGTCAGAGTATTGTGCCTTTTGAATTCAGTATCATCAAGGTGAGTAATCTTTCTGCCGATTTCCAGAGCGAGCTGAACAATTCCAATAACCTGTTCCTGAAAAACACGTTTATCGATCACGTTACCACCGTATCCAGGTATTCATTCAGCTACAACAACCAGACAGCGAAAAATGCCAATTCGCGCAAGTATTTCACCTACCTGAAACTGGATGCAGAGTCCAGCGGGAACATCATGCGCGGACTTTACAACCTGACCGGTCAGCCGAAAGATACTGCAGGAAGATACTACATATTGAATGTTCCTTTTGCACAGTTCCTTCGCCTTGCTTATGATTACAGGCTGTATAAAAACATCCGTAAGTCCGGTCGTTTGGTTTTCAGGGCAACGGGCGGCGTAGGTAAGCCTTTGCACAACCTGCGTGTATTGCCATATGAGAAAAGTTTTTTTGGTGGCGGCCCCAACTCTGTGCGCGCCTGGAAAGCACGTACGGTAGGACCAGGTTCCTATAATTCAGAGAACGATGGTAATTTTGACCAGATCGGTGATGCGCAGTTAGAGTTTAACATAGAGTACCGTTTCAACATCTATAAATTCCTGAACGGAGCCTGGTTTGTGGATGCAGGAAATATCTGGCTCCGAAAACCCGATCCGCAAAAACCGGGAGCGGATTTCAAGCTGGATCGTTTTTACAAAGAGTTTGCAACCGGAAGCGGCTTTGGTCTTCGTGCCGATTTCAGCTTTTTCATTATCCGTCTTGATGCCGCCTTTAAGCTCTATGATCCGAAATATATTGAAGGGAATCGCTGGACCTTTGATAAAAAACCGATCAGGGGAACTGTATTGAATTTCGGTATTGGTTATCCGTTTTAAAAAATTGCTTAGCTGGCCAGACGCGGATTTCGCAGATTCCACGGATTTTTTTATGTGCTTTGTTAAAGAAGTTAGTGATAATTTCACAGATTAGTCTGCTTTTACGCTTACACTGATCGCATCACACTTTAGCTTGAGTGATCGTTAAGCTACATCGCAGGACATGCCGCCACAAAATCCTTCAAATCATATCTACGAAATCCGCGTCTGTTTTCAAAAAGCTCCGTAGGAGCTACTGTTATCCTGAAAAAGAAACCGATACTATGCCATATTTATTCTACAAGGAGAGAAATTTCAGCTCCGCTTTTGTATTTGTCGGTGGCTGAATAACAGAAAATAATTTTGCTGCTGCTTAGTTTTATTTTGAGCTCATAATGTGACCCGGCAAAAAAACTCTCTTGTACAGTGCCTGTAAATTGCCTGTTTTTGTTGGAATTGGAGACGATCTTAAAATTTTCGGGACGCAGCAATACTTCCCCGTTCGTAAACCGAAGTCCCTTGTGCTGAACGAAATCTTTTTTGGTAAGACTGAAACACTTCCCGAAGAGCTTTGCAATTTCAATCGTTCCGGGATGTTTATACAATTCTTCAGGAGTATCGTGCGCCTTTATCTTTCCTTCTTCAAGCACCATCACCTCATCTGCATACCGGATCGCTTCCTGCGGGTGATGTGTAATAAAAATGCAGGAGGCATTGTGTTGCCGGAGGTTTTCGCGGATAAATGAAAAAAGCGTATCGCGTTTTGAAAAATCAAGATTACTAAAAGGCTCATCAAGCAGCAATAGTTTCGGGAAGTCCGCCAGGGCTCTTGCGATGGAAAGCCGCTGGCGCTGACCACTGGAAAGCTCCTTTGCTTTTTTCACACTGAATTTGGTCAGCTCCACTGCACGCAATACCTGTCTGGCCCTGTGATCTTTGTATTCGTTGGTATAACCAGCCAGCATATCGGTAATATTCTCCTGCACTGTATTATTTTCAAGTACAATGTATTCCTGGCTTACCAGCTTCATCTCCTTGTGTCCGGGGATCAGGTTGTAGGCAGGTCCCAACACTTGTTCGCCATTGAACAGGATCGTTCCCTGCTGCAGATCGGTCAATCCGTAAATGCATTTGAGAAGTGTGGATTTCCCGCTCCCGCTTTTTCCGAGTACGGTTAGTAATGCTCCTTCCTCCAGATCAAGCGAAAAGTTTTTAATTCCTTTGAAAGAGGAATTGCCCGGGTAATTATACGATATGTTATGGATGGAAAGGATGGCGCTGTTTTATACAAAACTGGAGATAAATACAGCCGGAAATACAGGAAGAAGATTTTGATATTAAAAACGGGGTGTTCAAATGTCCGGGAAATAAAAAAGGCTGCTCCTTCTTCGTCAGGCTCAGAATGACAGGAGCAGCCCTTTAAAATTATTCAGTATACTTTAGAGAAGATTACGTCAGATCGAATTTACTTTATAAAATCTGGCATTCTCAATAACATAATTATATGTTCCTATCGGGGCCATTCCATCTGTTCCGGCCCATACAAATCCACCCAAACGGGTATAATTGCCGGTGGACGGATCCACTTTATAATACATGTCGTTTTCTATGATATACAGATAACTTCCTATGGCCGACATAGCTTCAGTTCCTGTCCATACTGCACCACCCTGCTGCGTATAGGCTCCGGTGGCAGGATCTACCTGGTACAAACGACTGTTTTGCACAATGTATATATAACTGCCCAAAGTAGTCATCGCTTCGGAATTGGTCCAGACAGCGCCACCCAGCTGGGTATAGGTGCCGGTGCTTGGATCCACCTGATAAAACCGGCTGTTCTCCACTATGTAAAGATACCCGCCATAGGTAGTCATAGCATCGGTTCCGGCCCACACCGCTCCTCCTATCTGCGTGTACGTCCCGTTCGAAGGATCGATCCTGTATATCCTGCTGTTATTAACCGCATACACATAGCTGCCTAAAGAGGTCATAGCTTCTGTTCCGGCCCATACTGCTCCGCCCAATTGCGTGTAATTGCCATTGGTGGGATCAAGCTGGTAGAACCTGCTGTTATTCATCGCATATACATACGATCCTAATGATGTTACTGCCTCGGTGCCTGCCCAGTTTCCGGTACCCAGCTGAACATAGTCTGCCCATGCAGGATACACAAGCTTAGCCGCCAGATCATCGTATGTACTGAAACCTGCCCAGGAGCTCAATGCCGTTCCTCCATTCATAATGGAATTCGCATCCGTGGCAGGACATCCATGCGCTATTTCAAATGCAGTGGATTCTCCTATTCCGCTCCAGTTGGTGTGCCTGAAGGCGATACAATGCCCTATTTCGTGAGCCATATTGTATATTTTTTGCCCGGAGCTAACGGTTGCATTACTATTAAAATCCAGGTTGATACGGATCTGGTAACCCGGATCAGAACTATTGGCAGGAAATTCTGCAGCTGCCTGTACATTATTAGCCAGAACATTTGCATCGCTTCTCACTGTAATGTCTGCAAGACCTGAGTTGGTGGTGATCGTGAGATTCACGATACAGTCGGTAATATTGTTCCAGTGCGTCATAGCAGTAGACAGATCAGCCCTCCAGTCATCCGCACCTCCTACAGGGATGGAAGGATCAACATATACCAATATGTTGCTCACCGGTGTGCGATCCAGATGAAGACCGGTACTTGCCTGCGTTGTTTTTTGCGTGGCCCCCCCGTCGGCTCTTGCATCCAGTTTTTCTTTTGTAAACATGATGTCTTCTTCCACGAGCAGGAAGTCCCCGTGATCTTCCATGTTCTCAATGCTGAATCCCATGGAACTGATGATCGCTCCATAATCCCGGGTACCTGCGGGGCTTTCCATAGCTGGTTTAGCCGGCGAAACCGGCACTTCTTTTTTACAGGAGGCTACAGCTGCCAGTACGAACAAAGAAAGAATTAGATTCTTTGAAATTCGCGTTCCTGAGTTTTTTCTTTTTGTTGTTTTCATGATGAATTGGTTTTAAGCAAATGTATTGAAGTACAATCGCTTAAACAGGGCGGTAAACCGAACTTCTTCAGAAAAAAACGACTTTTTTTAGCTTTTTTTGAGGCTAATTTTAGCAAACACCTCATTGAAAAGGAATAAAAAAAGGCTGCCCCCTCTTCGTCAGGCTCAGAGTGACGGGGAGCAGCCTTTTAAAAACAATCCTGGCAAATAGTGTCAGTATACTTTACAGAAGATCTGTCAGATCGAATTTACTTTATAAAATCTACTGTTCTCGATAACATAATTATAGGTTCCTAAAGGGGCCATGCCATCTGTACCAGCCCACACAGGTCCTCCCAAACGTGTATAATTTCCATTAGCCGGATCCACTTTATAATACATATCGTTTTCTATAATATACAGATAACTTCCTATTCCCGACATGGCTGCTGTTCCTCCCCACACGGCACCGCCCAGCTGGGTATAAGCTCCCGTGGAAGAATTCACCTGGTACAAACGGCTGTTTTGCACGATATAGATATAACTACCCAAAGAGGTCATGGCTTCGGTGTTGGCCCAGACAGCACCACCCAACTGTATATAGGTGCCGGTAGCCGGATCCACCTGATAGAACCGACTGTTCTGCACCAGGTAGATATAACCGCTATAGCCGGTCATAGCGTTGGTTCCGCCCCACACTGCCGAACCGACCTGAGTGTAGGCTCCGGTTGCAGGAACTATTCTGTAGATCCTGCTATTGTTAACAGCATATACAGAGTTGCCTAAAGAGGTCATCGCATCTGTTCCGGCCCACACTGCTCCTCCAAGCTGTGTGTAATTTCCGTTGGCAGGATCGATCTGGTAAAACCTGCTGTTATTCATCGCGTATATATAACTGCCCCAGGAGGTCACTGCTTCTGTTCCGGCCCATACTACTCCTCCGAGCTGTGTGTAATCCGCCCATGCAGGATACACAAGCTTGGCCGCCAGATCATCATATGTACTGAAACTTGTCCAGGAGCTCAATGCTGTTCCACCATTCATAACGGAATTGGGATCTGTAGCAGGACACCCATGCCCTATTTCAAATGCACTGGACTCGCCAGCTGCGCTCCAGTTGGTGTGCCTGAATGCAATACAATGCCCTATTTCGTGAACCATATTGTATACTTTTTGTCCCGAGCTTACAGTCATATTACTATTAAAATCCAGGTTGATCCGGATCTGGTAGCCCGGATCGGAACTGTTGGCAGGAAATTCGGCAATTGCCTGATAATTATCCGGCAACGCGTTCGCATCACTTCTCACTGTAATATCTGCAAGACCTGAGTTGGTAGTGATCGTCAGATTTACGATACAGTCGGTAATATTGTTCCAGTGCGCCATGGCAGTAGACAGATCAGCCCTCCAGTCATCCACGCCACCTACAGGGATGGAAGGATCAACATATACCAGGATATTGCTGACCGGGGTACGATCCAGGTGAAGACCGGTACTTGCCTGGGTTGTTTTTTGTGTAGCCCCGTCTGCCATTCTTGCATCGAGTTTTTCTTTTGTAAACATGATGTCTTCTTCCACTAACAGGAAGTCTCCATAATCTTCCATCTTCTCGATGCTGAATCCCATAGAGCTAATGATCGCTCCATAGTCAGTGGTAGTTGCAGGGCTTTCCATAGCTGGTTTAGCCGGAGAAACCGGTACTTCTTTTTTACAAGAGGCGAGAGTTGCCAGCACAAACAAAGAAAGAATTACATTCTTTGAAATGCGCATTCCGATTTTTTTTCTTTTTGTTGTTTTCATGATGTTTGGTTTTTAACAAATGTATTGAAGTGAAACCGTTAAAAAAGGGCGGTAAACCGAACTTTTCATCAAAAAAAACGACTTTTTTGGTCTTTTTTCGCGCTATTTTTAGTGGAACGGCTAATTGAAGGCAATAAAAAACCGCAGGTTCCAAATCCGGGCAGCAAACCTGCACCATCATCGGAACCTGCGGATACCTGAAAAGTAAGATCTGTTTTACTTAATGTCCAGGCCTTTGGTTCCATCACCATACGGTATGTAATAATCATCCGGCATGTCGTCGAATTTTACTACCACACGTCCCAGCTCTTTGTTTACACTTTTCACCGTACAATTGTAGAAACTGCCAACCCACGGAGCCTGCACCCTGTCGCCTGCTTTTACAGCCGGAATAACTGCCACCGGTGTACAGTCCGATTTATTGAAGATGCTCATTCTTCCTGCAAATCCAATACAAAGTGATCAAAAATAGAAAAAACAAAAGAGGGATTTGAATGAAATTGGTGAGATGCGGCATTTTTTGGGTGAATGCCGGCCGGCTGCAAGTGGAAAATAATATCTAACGACGGTCAGTGCGTCAGGGTTTCAAGTCCAGCTTTACCAAAAACAATTTATTACGCGTGGAGCTGTATTTTTTTCCTGATATAGTGATCTCTTTCAGATCACATTCATTCAGTAGATAGCCTTTCCCGTTATAAAGCTTAAACAAAGGATTGGCGGGTTGAAAAGAACAGGCCACAGTAGCTTTCATTTTTGTATCAAAAGAGAGTAGTTGATGTTCTGCCTGTGTATACAAGTGCTTGCCGCCCGGATCTTCAAAACCGTGAATGGAAAGAGCTGTTTCCGTGCCGATCCAGTTTATTTTTGCAGTTGAGCGGGAGATCCTGATCAACAATTCGCCTGCTACATTCTTCGGCTTGAAATCAAAACCATCCGTTTTAAATGCCGAACATATATCTGCATAGAGCACCAGTGAGTTGCCAAAGAGCATAATATCCGCAAAGCTTTGAACGCCGGGTAGCTGCCTGCTCCAAACCACTGTGCCTGCCGGATCGTATTTTATAACAAATCCTGCCTCTTCCTCCTTATTCCCGGTATTCGTTTCAAATACCGGTTTACCTTCTGAAAATACATCTCCGTTAAAATTGAGTACGCGGTAACAATTGCCTTCCTTATCAGTGGCAATATTCCGAAGGGGATAATAATCTTCCGGCCCGGATCCATCAACAATAGAAGAATTATCTATCGTAAGTGCATTTACCCACGAAACAGAAAGATCCTGCTGCAGGCGGATCAGGTATTCTCCATACTGATTCTCACTTACATCATACCGCTTATTGTTCAGATAAAAAAAGTGCTCGTCGTGTGGCGACTTCTTCCGACTTGATTCTGCCGTCAGGCTCATGAGGAGCGAGCCGTCGGCACTGCCGGTAAAGCCCGGAACGGTAAAATCCACACCATATACATATTTCACTATACATTGCAACTCCTTTAGCTTTCCTTCTGCGTCAAGCTCTGCTATGAACAGATAATCCTCTTCGCTTTCTTCATCAGCCAGGGTTACATAATTCGCAATACGGACAAAACGGTCTTTAAATGTCCCAACAAAATAGACGCGGTCGTTTTTCGTGATCAGCATCTTATCATGCGCAGCAGCATCCATCTCTTCGCCGGCGCCTGTTTCTGCTTCATTAAGCAAAGGAAACAAATTTCTGTACAACTGCTTTCCGTTCTTATCCAGTACAATACTAAAAAGGTCGTAATTTTTATCTTCTGCAATACAGATAACCTGTTGTTTGGAATTAACAACAAAATCAAGAATGGTTGAATCGCGTGGAAATGAAATGCCCCATTCGGCATTCGTCTTTTGTGCGAAAAAGAAAAAAGGGATACCCAGCAGAAAAAAACACATCAATGATCTCATGCCTCTATAACGTATTGGTTGAGAATAGTTACACTAATACAAGCCGTTCCGCTTCCTCACAAACCACTCGATCGTAAGCAATGCAAGCAGTATAAAGAAAATGAGCTTCATATCGATCAGGTCCTTCACGTCTTTCTGCGTGTAGGTGATCGTTTTGATGTTCTCATTGTTTTGCAGCATATCCTTCAGCTTGCTCAGCTCAGCAGGATAATACATTTTTCCATTGCTTTTGGTAGCCAGCTGCTGCAATAACTGGTGGTTGGCAACCGTATTGATCTTCTCTGCCACGATCTCCTTTACCGTAAAAAATCCTCTTTGCTCCTGTGCTTTCGTACCATTATTGGTAATAGCCTTGTAGCTGTATTCGCCCGGAGGCAAAAGGCCGACATTCAGACGATAACCCAGGCCGGTTTTACTGAAGGCATAATTGAATTTTTTATCGTTCTCGTTGGTGATCGTAATGGTAACTTCCGGATCGGTGATCAGCTCGTAACTATTGTTGTACACCTCCGCTTCCAGCTCTACTTCCTCATTCTCATTAATCACTTTTTTGGTCTTTACACGGAAGAAGCTCTTATCGGCTTTCACACTCAGATACTGAACGATCTTTGATACCAGCTCATTAAAAAGCTCATGGTTATCATGATCGGCAAAATCACGCAATTTCCAGCGCCAGATACCGTCGCCCAGGAATACGGCAGATTTCTGTTCTCCGTTGGTATTGAACAACAGTAAAGGATTTTCCGTTTCCACCACACCAATGCGCTGCGTAAACAATATGGAAGCCGAATTCGCAATGGAATAATTTCCAAGCACGGACTTCACTGCCGGGAATTCCTTTGCATATTTCTGCAGGCCTTCTGAAACAGTGAAGAGGGAGAACGATTTATTTACAATAGCTTCCGCATCATTGTATTTCATGTTCATTGCCTGCACATTCACGCCCGGGATCTTATCGCTGCCATAGGCCGAGAGCAGGAAATACGAAGTGTTATTTACTGTAAGGTCATTCAGGATTTTTGCCCCCGCAGGCGAGCTGAGCTGAATCTGGTTGAGGATGACAAGGCTGTATGGTTTCACAGAGCCATTAAATTCGCCTATGAGGAAAGATTCTACTTCGTAGTTCTGGTTCTCTTCAATACTTTCTTTGATCGCTGCCACATCTGGATGCGGAGCACTCGAAATGATCGCGATCTTCTCGCGGTTGTCGATCACTTCGATCACAAAAGGCTGTGCATTGTTCAGCCTATTCTGCTCCTCACTCAAAGGACTGATAGCCGCTACGTATTTCTGCACGCCGGGTTTGTCGGCGTCCAGTATAAAGCTGAAGGTCTGCGTATAGTCGTTCGAATTAAAAACCACCCGCTGCTCTGCCATTTTTTTTCCCTGCTTCGAAATGGTCAAAACACTTTCCTTGCCCTGCAGTTTTCTTGAATCGATCGTCACTTCCACCGGGAATTTATTCCCCAGATAAGCTACCTCATTGTGATCGACCTTTTTCACCAGCACATCGCGGATCGTTGTCGTATCCCCCAGCGCAATAGTGTACACAGGGAATTTCAGCTTTTCTGCTCCGTAAACAGGATTCGTTCCTTTGTTATACAAACCATCACTGGCCAGTATAAGCGCTCCTACATTCCTGTTCGAATAATTGTTCTCTATCTCTTCGAATAAATTGCTGTAGTCGGTTTCCTTTCCGTTGAAATTAATGGTATCGTTCAGTTCCGATTTATGATCGAAACGATAAAATTTCACATCGTATTTATCCGACCAGTCGGCTGCTACTGCTTTTAATTGTTTTACGAATTCATTTTTTACAAAGGCAGAATCCTTTGCATTCAATACGGAAGAAGAATTGTCCTGCGCCACAAGGATGATCGGTTTTTCCTTTTCGGTGATCATCCGTTTGATAAGCGGATTGAGCAGAAAAAAACAGAGTGCAGAGATCAGTAGGGCACGTGATGCAAAGAGTGTGTATTTGATCCAGGTATTCAGCTCCTTGTCCTTATCGGAAGCGGTATACAACAGCCAGGCAAACAATACGCCAACAGCTATACACAATGGAACGAACCAAAGTGAATACGATGTGATAATATCAGCTAAAAAAACGCCCACGGTTATTAACGGTTAAAAAAATAAATGGAAGATCGGGCTTAGGTAAGCATACCACCACAAACATTGATCGTTTGCCCGGTAACGTATGCACTCATATCACTGGCCAGGAACAAAGTTGCGTTCGCCACATCTTCTGCAGTTCCTCCGCGTTTCAACGGAATAGCATCTCTCCAGCCCTGAACTACTTTTTCATCCAGTGCACCGGTCATTTCCGTTTCGATGAAACCCGGAGCGATCACATTGCAGCGGATATTACGTGAGCCTAACTCCAAAGCAACCGATTTGCTGAAACCGATAATACCTGCTTTGGAAGCAGCGTAATTCGCCTGTCCTGCATTTCCTTTTACACCTACTACAGAGCTCATATTGATGATAGAACCATAACGGGCTTTCAGCATAGGGCGCTGAACCGCTTTGGTAAGGTTAAAAACCGATTTCAGGTTGGCATTCATTACTTCGTCCCATTGCTGTTCGCTCATACGCATCAGCAGGGTATCACGGGTGATCCCGGCATTGTTCACCAAAATATCAACAGTACCGAAATCAGCCACTACATTGTTCACCAATTCATCTGCTGCCTTAAAATCCGCAGCATCGCTTTGATATCCTTTGGCTTTGATCCCAAAAGCAGCCAGTTCGTTTTCCAGTGCTTTTGCTTTTTCCACCGAGCTCAAAAACGTAAAAGCCACATTGGCCCCCTGTTCGGAAAATTTCATTGCAATTCCTCTTCCGATCCCTCTTGATGCTCCTGTAATCAGTGCTGTTTTACCCTGAAGTAACTTCATATCGTTTATGTATTTGTTTTGTGTTTTAGAATTGGATAAAGATAGAAAAAAGAAACCATTGCACGCCACCCTGAAATTCACAAAAATTGTAGCTTTGTAAACTATTATACAAACGGTATGAGCAAAGTTCTAATAAAAAATATCCGGCAATTAGTGCAGGTTCGCGAAAAAACGGAAACACCCGTAAAGGGCAAAGAAATGGCCGACCTGCCGCTGATCGCGAATGCCTGGCTTGCCATAGAGAACGGGCTCATTGCCGACTACGGAAGCATGAATGATTTTCCGGGGATCAGCGACTGGAGCAACCTCGAGATCATCGAAGCCGACGGTCGCCTGGTGCTTCCGAGCTGGGTGGACAGCCATACGCACATTGTATATGCAGGCAGCCGCGAAGCTGAATTTGCCGACAGGATCAAAGGACTTACGTATGAAGAAATAGCACAGAGGGGCGGCGGCATCCTCAATTCAGCAAAAAAACTGCAGGACAGCAGCGAAGATGAGCTGCTGGAAAGTGCCCTGATCCGCTGCAACGAGATCATTTCGCAGGGAACCGGCGCGGTGGAAATAAAAAGCGGCTACGGTCTTACCATGGAGGCAGAGCTGAAAATGCTGCGTGTGATCCGGAAATTAAAAGAACACACCCCACTCACGATAAAAGCCACATTCCTTGCGGCCCATGCCGTTCCGATGGAATACAAAACGCAGAAAGAAAAATACATCGATATCATCCTGAATGAAACGCTTCCGAAAGTAGCGGAAGAACAACTGGCAGAGTTCATTGATGTGTTCTGTGAAAAAAATTATTTTACACCGGAGGAAACAGAACGTATCCTCGAAGCCGGAAAAAAACATGGCCTGATCCCAAAAGTGCATGCAGAGCAAATGAGCAATTATGGTGGCGTATTATCGGGAGTGAAATGCGGAGCGATCAGTGTGGATCACCTCGAATATGTGGAACGCAAAGAGATCGAAGCCCTGCTGAATTCCAGAACAATACCGACTATACTTCCGGGTGCAGCTTTTTTCCTGAGCTTACCCAATCCACCTGCCCGTGAAATGATAGATGCGGGGTTGCCTGTGGCCATTGCCAGCGATTTTAATCCGGGCAGCAGTCCCAGCGGGAACATGAATTTTATGCAAGCCATCAGCTGCATTCAATACCGCATGACACCGAATGAGTGTATCAATGCAACTACGATCAATACCGCACATGCCATGAATCTTGCAGACAGTGTGGGGAGCATCACCATCGGAAAAAAAGCGAATTTCTTCATCACTAAAAAGATGAACAGCGTGGATATGATCCCCTACTCTTTTGGCAGCAATCCCGTGGAGACCGTATTTCTGAATGGAAAGAAAATTTCTGTTAAAAGTGCTTAAATAACGGCTTTTTGCGACCTTTGTACCGGTATTTTCAACAACTTTATCGATCGAACCTGTTTTAATATGAAATCATTTTTATTTTCTGCATTTTTATTTTTAGTTGTTTCCGGATACTCCCAATCGGTAATTATTCCTGCATCCAATGCCGGTGTTTCCAATGGGGGCAATAGCATAAAACGCAAACCACTTGGAGCGTATTACGGGTATGAGCGAAGCGCTTTTATCTACTCTTCTTATGAGCTGGGGATGACAGACACAACAGGTATCCTGAGTATTTCTTTTTATATGGAAACGCTAAGTACAACGGTCGCTTCGAATATGCCGGTGAAAATTTACATGAAAGACATCACAGATACTGCTTTCGTAATGGCCTCGGGCCTGTCAACGGAGCTAAGCGGCGCTACACTTGTATACAATGGCGGGCTTGCCAATACAGATTTTGCCAGCAATTCATGGATCACACTTAATTTAGGCACTCCTTTTATTCATTATCCTGCCAAAAGCCTCGAGATCATTATTGAAACCAATGTCGGAGGTGCAGGATCCGATCCTTCTCCTGTTTCCAAAGAATTCAGACGCAATGCTACTTCTGTAAAACGATTCCAGTACTGGCAGCAGGACAATACCGTTCCTACAGGTACAGGCGCACTGGACACCCTCCGTCCTAATATTACTATCAACTATTCCGCTGCAAACCCATGCACAGGAATTCCGGTTGCCGGCATGGCCCTGCCCTCCGATTCGGCTGTATGTTTAAATTCCACAGTGGATCTTATTCTGACAGGCACTAATCCCGGGACCTCTATCAGCTATCAATGGCAAGCTTCTGCCGACGGTGTAAACTTTACAGATATTGCGGGAGCCAACCAGCAAAGCTATATTCATACCATGACGGCACTTACCTGGTTCAGGGGGATTGTAAGCTGCGGTAGTAATTCGGATACAAGTACTGTGGGACGCGTCGGGATCTTATTACCGGTCTATTGCTACTGCAGCGCCACTTTGGGAGGGGGCTGCGCCACTCATTCCGTCGATTCGCTGAGCATACAGGGAACAGGTTTCAATGCATCACTTAACGGATGTGAGAACAATGCCGCTCCGCATTATTCTACTTATCCCGCAACAGGAAATTATACCGCTACTTTATCTGCAGGACAAACATATACGATGACGATCCGGCAAACAGGAAGTAATATTACTTCGCTATGGATCGATTATGATCATGATGGTGTGTTTGGCGTGAATGAATGGACACAGCTAAATACAAGCTCGATAACAAACGGCTTGCTGCATAAAGCGTTCACACTTCCTGCCGATGCGTACAATGGTTTGACGGGAATGCGTGTAAGAAGCAGGGCAACCACCGCTCTTGTCAATGATTCTACGGATGCCTGCACCGGCTTCGCATCAGGGGAAACGGAAGATTTCCTGATCACGATCACGGGTGGCGGAACCATCGGGATAGCCGATCCTATTTCTACTGCAGATGTAACTATATTCCCGAATCCGAACAAAGGCAGTTTCACTATAGAAACAAGTACTACAAACACAGCCTGGCTGGTGGAAGTATCGGATGTACTTGGAAAAGTAGTCCTGTCTCAAACAGAAGAAAGCGGTGACGGAAAAATTGCCGTTCAGCTGAATACTGCACCGGGCGTGTATTTCGTAAAAGGAATCAATATCCTGAACAGAAGTGCTTTTGTGAAAAAGGTGATCGTAGAATAAAAGAATTTATTTTTTATTTTTCTCCTCTATCCATTTCGACATGTATTTTGTACTGCTGAGTGTATGATGCATCAGCAGCGATCCAATGAAGTTATTCTTCCGATGTTCTTTTAAACGGTTTTGCTGTTCAAGTATAGCGGCGACCAGTTCCTCACCGTATTTTTTCTTTTCAAAACACTGGTTGATGATCTTTACTCCATTTTGCTGTGCGACCCGCCAGGTATTGATATCCGTATATAACAGCACGGCCGATGCAGCGATCTCTTCCGGGCTTTCAGCAATGCTTCCGCTCCAGGGCAGATCCGCATGCATGGATTCGGCGCCTATAGCAGTTGTCACATTGGGTGTGCCCGATTCCATTGCATCGATCAGTTTGCCTTTCATGCCCGCTCCGAAACGCAAAGGTGCCAGGCAAACACGTGCGTTGCTCATCACTTCCTTCGCACTGCCGGCTCTGCCTTTTATGAGAAAGCCTTCTTTTTCGTTGTGCAATTGCTCTGCTTTTTGTGAGGCATAGGCTCCGTAAATATGTAATTCCGCTTTAGGCAATTGTTTCCGGATCAACGGCCAGATGCTTTCTTTTAAATACCTGACCGCATCCCAGTTCGGCTCGTGCAGAAAATTACCGATGCTGATAAAATTATTTCTCTCTTCAAAGGTTTTCCACTGCTCAATTGTATTCTCATTCAATGGTTCCAGCAGGAAAGGTGTGTACTGAAGAGAAGAGCCCGGTACTTTGAAAAAAGTTTTCAGCAAATCAACTTCTGCCTGCGAGATCATGATAGAAAGATCGCTTCGCAGGATCGAAGCTATTTCCCGTTTTGCCACATCGTTCAGGAGAAAATCTTCATGGAATGGAGTTTTCTCTTTAAGCGCTTGCTGACGGGCTGTACGGAGGCAATGCAAATCGATCGTATCGATTATCCGCTGTGCATCCGGGCAGCTTTCTGCCACCCGCCACCCGAATTGCTCTTCGGTCATGAAGCGATCGAAAAGCACGATAGTCGGATCCAGTTCTTTTATAAAATCATTAAAGCTTTCCTTGTTCAGTTCGATCGTTACGCTTTGTATGCCCCATTGAGACAGATCGAAGCGGTATTCGCTTTCGCCGGCTGCGCAGGCAAAAGTGATCTTCCAGCCTGCACGTTGAAATTGTTCTATCAATTGTAGTGTACGGCTCCCGGCGGCGGAAGATCCGGGCTCCGGCCATACGGTGCCGATGATCAATACATGCTCTGCTTTCATTTCCTGCGAATTTAGCAAATAAAAAAGAGGGAATGCCTTTCGACATTCCCTCTTTCTATTGCTATTGAAAACTTAATGAGTGATCACCAGCTTGCCACTGTTTTTGAGCCTGCCGTTTTGCAATATCCTGCACAGGTAGATACCTTCCGACAGGTTTATAGTAGAAACTTCTATTTCCGGAGTAACGATGTTGTTCATCCGCATTACTTCACGGCCGGTCATATCCATCAATACGACCGCTACCGGAGATGCTTCTGCTGCATCTTTCAGCCCGATCGTAACCGAACTGTTAGCCGGGTTCGGATAAGCATTTATGCTACTGCTTGTTCCGGTAGCATCGTCCCCGATTCCTTGTTGGGAACCCGGAGCCTGCAAACGCTCACTGAAGGTGGTACAAGTCCTGGCATTTACAAGGTGGAGATAAGCTGAGTTGTCGTTAGCTACATGGCCCCCAAAGATAAGGTTATCACCACCATCTACGTTTAATACTCCCTCTTCTACTGCCAGAGCAGTACTTGTGGCGGAACCGCCAACAAGGGGAGGGGGAGTATATCCATTCAGACAGAGGACAGCACCGGCTGTACTGAGCCTTAAAATGAAAACCTGAGCTCCTGATGAAAGAGATTGCCCTCCGATCGTGAACGTTCCTGAATTAACGGTACCGCTGACATAAATAGCAGCGTCACTGTATACCACATCATTGGCAACAGCATTCCCTGAAGTGCTTGTAAGCGGTCCGCCCCACAACCAGAACGGCGCTCCGCCAGGGTTCATACCCACGCGTCCGACAACTACTCCTGAGCCATTATTTGAACCCGCTACATTCACAGCAGAGCCAAGGCAGGAAATACTGATCCCGATATCATTGCCGGCTGTACCATAACTGATCGATTTCAGCTTTGCGCCATTCGATACCTGTCCGGAGGCAACAAAAAGATCTTTATTACCGCTGGATACAAGGGTTTGCCCACCCATTGTTATAGTGCCGGTGAACTCGCCCGTGATATAATACCTTGTTCCATCGGTAGTGATATCACGCGCAACCGTGGTCTGGCTGGCAGCACCGTATGTTTCTACCCATTGCAACACACCGGAGCTGTTGTACATCGCTGCATAACCATCCATTGTCCCTGTAGCCGTTCTATTCATTGTTGTACCGGACATATCTGTGAATGTTACCGTTCCGGAGAATCCTCCGCAAAGGAACACATTACCCGATGCATCATATGATACACCATAACCAGTACAGGTTCCTGATCCTATAGTATGACCTTCCCAAATGATCGCGCCGGAGGAATTTGTTTTTTCTACAAACGCCATAGTGGGACCTGTGAGCGTATAGGAATTTCCGCCAACGAAATTCATTGTAGTTCCAACACCACTTGCAGAACCACAAACGTAGCTGTTGCCGGAAGCATCTGTCACCTGGTCTTCACCTGATTCTTCAGAAGTGCCGTTTAATAATGCGACAAAGGTGCTATTAACTCCGAGCTTATCGTTAGCAGTAAAAAAAACATCGTTTGTGTATACCGTTGAAACCATAGTAGAAGCCAGCCAGCCGGAAGTAAACGTGATAGTTGCACCCTTCATTGTACCGGTTCCATATACATCACAGCCTGCGAGGCCTACGCCGGTGAAAGTAGCTGTAGAACCAGGATTGGGCGCGCCAATAACAGGAAAGTCGATGTTATCCCACTTCATCAGGTAGCCGTCAAAGAATGCTGTAGAAAGGTCGTCATTATAGAATGTCAGGGTATTACCGGTGTACCACTCGTCACTTTGCTCACTGCCGGCCACGTATACATCCTCGACGCTGTTTACCGTAACTGCACGGCTATTATCCGTACCATCGTCGCCTCCCATACGTACACCGGTGCCCGTGATATAAGAACCGGTGGAAGGATCGAGCGCGATGAGGAAACCATCGATATCCGCCGTACCGGTATTATATGGTGAGAAGGTTGCTCCGCCAAAGCTGAAATTGCCGCGGTACTGACCACAAACATACAGATGCTTTACACAATTATCGATCGCAAGCCCTTGTGGAACGTCGTCGGTATTTGCGGTTCCACCGGTAGTTATCCACGATACGTCGCCGTTCAAATCGACACAGGCAACGAACGAATCCCAGCCGGTACCGGAATTGGAAACCGAAGGATTAAGAGAACCAAAATATGCAGTGCCAGTATACAATCCGCCGATATAGGTATTATTGCTGTTATCGACTGCCACCGCAGTTCCCTGGTCCTGTGCGGAAGTTACGGTGTTCGAAGCACCGCCGTATTTATCGTGCCATAAAAGCGTTCCAGTACCATCGTAACGTACGGCAATAATATCGTCGACTCCCGACATAGAGATCGGAGAGGTGGTACCTCCACTCCCGTTGGTGTGCGCGATTACATTGCCAGTACCACGAACACGCCCCACTGCGCTCACATTGCCGAATCCGTCGGCAGCCACACTGATGAGCGCATCCACATTGGTGCCGCCTGTCTGACGTACCCAGTCAACATCCGCGTCAGTACCATTATCCAGGTAACGGGCCACAAACCCATCGCCGTTCGTAGTGATCTGGTTGATGGTAACAGGAGTGGCAGCGTCCAGAGTTGTGCTGCCCGTTCCCGCAGCATCATCAAAGCCACCTGCAAGGTAGATCGCCGATACAGCACCGGGTAACAAAGGGGGAACAGCCGAAGTGGTAACAGCAACATCAAGGGCCTGGTCAAGATTGGTGCTGCCTATCTTGTAGGCCCACACGGGTACACCGGCAGGTGTGTATTTGGCAATGAAGCCATCCTGTCCGCCTGTTGCTGTCAGGCCGAGAGTACTGCCCCCTAAAAAATTGCTAAACGTAACGGAGCCATTGAAGGTGCCACAAATATAGACATTGCCATCTATATAAACCGTAACGCTGTTGATCTGGTCATTACCCGTACCCTGAACAAATACGGCCCATTGAAAAGTTCCATCCCGGTTCATTTTACTGAGAAAGCCATCTGTAGTTCCGGTCGCGCCTGCATTCGCAACAGAATAGGCGTAAGCCGGCTCGATGAAAGACGCTCCGTTGAATCTTCCGGCTATGTATGTTTCACCATGCATGTTGGCCGCAACATCGTTGATGATCCCATCCCGGCTATCATGAGCAGCCTGAATACCATACGTAACCGTTTGTGCGTTGGAAATACCCATAGCCAGAAACAGGCTGCAGGCTGTCATTGCAATGGCACGACACAGTCTGCCATTTTTACTTTTTTTTGTTTTCATAATTAATATGTTTAAAAAATTAGTAAATCCTGGCCGGACTTTATGCAATATACAACCGTGAAAATAAAAAGTCAAGACATTTGTAACGAACGGGAGGCCTTTGTAACAAACGGCTGCAGAACCTTCTTCATTTTGCTAATTGTAGCATAAAAATGCGCTAACAATAGCCTGAAATGTGATTTTTCGCAACCACATGGATTAATTTTTTTATTTTTATCCGGATGATCCACTACCTGCTTTATACCGGTTTGCTCAGCACAAGTAATATTTTTTCCCTGGCCGGTATCATCCTGCTTTTGTTCCTGCTTATCGACACCTTCCTGCTGAACATAACAGGGATAAAAGACTGGCTCTTCTATATATTTAAACGGGAAGTGATCGTAAGCGAAGAAGAGTCGGATGAGATCAGGGGCTATTTGCAGGAGATCCTGTATTTCAACCAGCTTTCGGAAAAAGGGAAAGAACGTTTTATAAACCGAACGCTGTATGTGATCAAACGCCTGCATTTCAGCAGCAGTGATGTTTTACGGCTCACTACAAAAAACAAAGCGCTTATTGCTTCTTCTATTGTTCAGCTGACTTTCGGCCTGAGCTATTATTACATCCATACCATACGGCACATACGGGTATTCCAGAAAGAGATCATGAACCCACGCACGAAGCAGCGTTTTTACGGGCTTATGTTCTCCAGCGGAAAAATGTACCTGTCCTGGGAACGCTTTGAACAGGGCATAAAGATCAATGACGATGGACTGAACTTAGGTATCCACGAAACCACACACGGACTGTTGATCTTATTAAAGCACCACAAGCTCAATTACGATGAATTTGATTTTATGCTGGATACCTGGTATCGCATGGCAGAAAAACACATTATTTCTGATACTAATAAAGAAGGTTTTTTTCGGAAGTATGCAGCAGCGAATACGGATGAATTTTTTTCGGTGCTGGCAGAAAATTTCTTTGAGCGGCCTGCTGAGTTCAAAAAACGGATGCCGGAACTTTATAATGAAGTCTGTGTGTTCTTTTACCAGGATCCTACCAATGCTTCCAACGATTTCAGGATAAACACACAGCAACAAGCTATTGCCGAAGGTCTTTCCTATTCGGGCAGCAGCGGGGTAAAACCACTCAATCTTATAAAAGACCGATGGCACTGGAGCTTCACGGCACTCGTGCTTTTTGGCTATATGTCGTACATCTTCATCCTGGTGCTCAAAAATTACCTTGCTTCTTCCTTCGGGCCACTCTTCATCAGCTATATCCTTAGTTTTCCTTTTGTTTATTTTTTCCTGAAGAAAGTCTTCGTAGGCTCCGGAAGGATGAGTAAACGGCACTACACTGTGATGTCTTTCTTCAGCCTGGGGCCCATTGTGCTGATGCTGATAGGGGTGCTCAATTTCTGCATCCCCGTAAGTGAAAGCATCTCCAAAAAATACACGATCAAGCGTATTCAGGAAAGCAGCGGTCTTACCATAAACGATGGCGACCTGAGCTTCCTGGATGGTTTCACTACTTTTTGCGAACTGAATAGTGATGACAGCTATTCCATCATCGCACGCCGTTTCAATGGCGAATCTGCATCCGACACCATTGTCATTAATTATCACTATGGCATAACAGGGTTAAAGGTATTTGACGGGAATGATTTTATACGAGGCAAATAAGCAAAAAAAATCCTCTTTTCTTTTTGCCAGGCAAATTCATTTCCCTTTCGTCTCAATTCATCCAAATCGTTTGTATTTCGGCCCTTAAATGCTTATTTTTGGCTCCTCTCAACTGAATTTTACAGATTATGGAAACTACCGCATATCAATCCAAAAATAAAATACGAATTGTAACCGCCGCCGCCCTGTTCGACGGGCACGATGCTGCGATTAATATCATGCGCAGGATCATGCAAAGCAGCGGTGCCGAAGTGATCCACCTCGGGCACGACCGCAGTGTTATAGATGTAGTGAATTGCGCGATCCAGGAAGATGCCAATGCTATTGCGATCACCAGCTACCAGGGCGGACACGTGGAGTATTTCAAATACATGTACGACCTGCTGAAAGAGCGTGGTTGCGGACATATCAAAATTTTCGGAGGCGGAGGCGGAGTGATACTTCCAACAGAGATCGAAGAATTACACAAACACGGGATCACCCGTATATACAGTCCTGATGACGGCCGCTCGCTCGGACTGCAGGGGATGATCAACGACCTGCTGAAACAATCCGATTACCCGACGGGCGTAAACCTGAACGGGGAAGTGAACCATATCAAAGAAAAAGACCATAAATCCATAGCAAAGCTAATATCGGCCGCAGAGAACGGCAATCCGGAAAGTGAAGCCCTGATGAAAAAAGTGCATGAGCTGGCTATCGCATCCAAAGTGCCTGTATTAGGGATCACCGGTACGGGCGGGGCAGGTAAATCGAGCCTTGTAGACGAGCTGGTACGCCGTTTCCTGATCGATTTTCCGGAAAAACAGATCGGTATCATTTCGGTGGATCCGAGTAAGCGTAAAACAGGCGGGGCTTTATTGGGCGACCGGATCCGTATGAACTCGATCCGCAACGACCGTGTTTTTATGCGTTCGATGGCTACCCGCCAAAGCAATCTTGCTCTTTCCAAACATGTGCAGCATGCAGTAGATATTCTGAAAGCATCCAATTTCGACTTAGTGATCCTCGAAACAGCCGGGATCGGCCAGAGTGATACGGAGATCACCGAGCACAGCGATATGAGCCTGTATGTGATGACCCCGGAATACGGAGCCGCCACACAGCTGGAGAAGATCGATATGATCGAGTTTGCAGACATTATTGCACTCAACAAATTTGACAAACGCGGCGCACTGGATGCGATCCGTGATGTAAAAAAACAATACAAACGCAATCACAACCTCTGGGAAACACCGGATGAAAAACTTCCTGTATACGGAACGATCGCTTCGCAGTTCAACGATCCGGGTATGAACAGCCTGTACAGAGCAGTAATGGATAAGATCGTTGAGAAAACAGGCGCTTCCAATCTTAAATCGAGCTTTGGTACTACGGATGAAATGAGCGAGAAGATCTTTATCATTCCGCCGGCACGTACACGTTACCTGAGCGAGATCTCGGAAAACAACCGCGGATATGACAAGAGAGTCTTGTCGCAGGCAGAAGTGGCGGAACAATTGTACAGCATCAAAAACACCATTGTCTCCATCAAAGCCAGCAAAATGGCGGATAAAGACCGGTTGGTAAAAGCCCTGGAAGAACAATACGCGCAGGTCGAATTAGACCTTGAGGGACACAACAAAAAATTACTCGACACCTGGGAAGACCGTAAAAAACAATACCAGAACGAATATTATATTTTCAAGGTGCGCGACAAAGAGATAAAGATCAAAACGCATTACGAAAGTTTATCGCACACGCAGGTACCAAAGATCGCTGTTCCCCGCTTCAAAGCATGGGGTGATGTGCTGACCTGGAACCTGCAGGAAAATTTCCCGGGAGAATTCCCATACACAGCCGGTATCTATCCGTTCAAACGTGAAGGAGAAGATCCAACCCGTATGTTTGCCGGAGAAGGCGGACCGGAAAGAACAAATAAACGCTTTCACTATGTGAGCAAAGGATTACCTGCAGCCCGTCTGAGCACTGCTTTTGACAGTGTTACTTTATACGGCCAGGATCCTGATCATCGTCCTGATATCTACGGAAAGATCGGCAATAGCGGTGTAAGTGTTTGCTGCCTCGACGATGCAAAAAAATTATACAGCGGTTTCAATCTTGCTTCGCCAACTACTTCGGTGAGTATGACGATCAACGGTCCTGCTGCCATCATTGCGGCTTTCTTCATGAATGCGGCGATCGATCAGCAATGCGAGCTTTACATCAAAGCAAACGGACTGGAGAAAGAAACGGAGAAAAAAATAAATGACATCTACAAAGCAAAAGGCACCAAACGTCCTGCATACAACGGACCGCTTCCGGAAGGGAACGACGGGCTCGGCCTGATGTTATTGGGTGTTACCGGCGACCAGGTGCTGCCAAAAGATGTGTATGAAAAAATTAAGGCTACTACACTATCGCAGGTGCGTGGTACCGTTCAGGCAGATATCCTGAAAGAGGACCAGGCGCAGAACACCTGTATTTTCAGTACGGAATTCAGTCTGAAAGTAATGGGCGATGTGCAGCAGTATTTCATTGATCAGAATGTACGTAACTTCTATTCTGTTTCCATCAGCGGCTACCATATTGCCGAAGCAGGCGCCAATCCTATTTCGCAGCTTGCCTTTACACTGGCGAACGGATTTACGTTTGTAGAATATTACCTGAGCAGAGGCATGGACATCGATAGCTTCGCTCCTAACCTGTCTTTCTTTTTCAGCAACGGCATCGATCCGGAATACAGTGTGATCGGTCGTGTGGCCCGCCGGATCTGGGCAAAAGCCATGAAGTTGAAATACAATGCCAACGAACGTTCGCAGATGTTGAAATACCACATTCAAACCAGCGGCCGTAGTTTGCATGCACAGGAAATCGATTTCAATGACATTCGTACTACCTTGCAGGCTTTGTATGCGATCTATGATAACTGCAACAGCCTACACACAAATGCTTACGACGAAGCGATCACCACACCAACCGAGGAAAGCGTTCGCAGGGCCATGGCTATTCAGCTGATCATTAACCGCGAGTTAGGTTTGGCGAAAAACGAAAATCCATTGCAGGGTTCTTTCATCATTGAAGAATTAACGGAACTTGTGGAAGAAGCTGTATTGACGGAGTTCGACAGGATCAGCGAACGTGGCGGTGTTTTGGGAGCAATGGAAACCATGTACCAACGCGGAAAGATCCAGGAAGAAAGCTTGTATTACGAAACACTGAAACATACGGGAGAATATCCGATCATCGGGGTAAACACCTTCTTATCCAGCAAAGGCTCTCCGACTGTTATTCCTGCAGAAGTGATCCGCAGTACCACCGACGAAAAAGAATTTCAGATCACTACCGTACAGAGCTTATGGAAAGCGAGCGGAGCTACCGGAGAGCAATTGTTGAAAGAAATACAGCAGGCAGCCATTAAAAACGGAAATATCTTTCATTCGTTGATGGAAACCGTAAAATATTGTTCACTTGGGCAGATCACGAAAGCGCTCTTTGAAGTAGGCGGACAGTACAGACGAAATATGTAATCCGACATTTTATTCGATAGTAAAAACGATTCCCGGAAACAGGAATCGTTTTTTTTATCCGGTCATTCTAAAAACCTTTTGTTGTAGGGAAAGGTTGGAATTAATTAGGCTGTCACGTCGATCACGCCATAGCGTGACGACAATGCCCTGCAAGAGTGGGAAGTCTGCTACTTTAATAAAATATTCTTCAGATACGGCATCGGTCCCGATAGCTATCGGGAGTATCGAGACGCATACGGCATTCTTTACACGGATCTCTCGCGAGGCTTCGCGAACACCGCGATACTTCCCTGAAAGAAGAGCAAACTAAAATCCGGGCTTCTGTCTAATAACGAATGATTCGCGGCACTCCTGACAGCACTATAATTAAAATGAATCTTACCCTACGACAGACTTAAAAAATTGTATTCTGCAAGCATCGGATTCCTCAAACAATATTTTTGTTAAGCGCTCGTTTTATCGTAACTTTACTTTACCTTAAAATTTATACCCATGCGTACTGCTACACGTATCCTTTTCTTTTGCCTCTTTGCTTTCCTGGTTCAAGCTTCCTTTGCCCAGAGTGACAGCACCAAAGCCGGCAAAGAAAAGAACTGGTGGAAAAAAGGAAAGCCTTATGTGATCGTTACCAATGACGGAACGGAGTATATCGGCGAAGTAG
Organism: Bacteroidota bacterium; assembly: GCA_021156365.1. Taxonomy (GTDB): domain Bacteria; phylum Bacteroidota; class Bacteroidia; order B-17B0; family Aurantibacillaceae; genus JADJDM01. The sequence goes on along the minus strand of JAJNDK010000003.1, from coordinate 506,363 downwards.
TAGGCGACAATGACCGGGAAGTGCTGATCATGACAAAAACCATGGGAAAATTGTACATCCCGAAATACAGCATTAAAACCATAGAACTCCTGGAAAGCGATAATTTCGCAAACGGGCAATACATTGATGAGAACAATCACCGGAATTATTATATCGCTGCCACAAATGCCCTGCCCTTCAAAAAGGGAGAGATGAGAATGAGCATGTATTACTTCGGGGGATTCAGTGGAACGTATTCTTTGAATGAGAATGTGGCGCTGGGATTGCACACCACCATTATCGGAGCTCCTATGGCCATCAGCTTAAAGACAAGTTTTTTATTATCGGATAAAAGCTATATAGGAACCGATATTCACGTAGGCTCTCTTACCTATCTGCAGCGTTCATCCTATGTTGGAAGCATTGCCGCCAAATACACGAGCGGCAATGAAAAAACCAATTTTTCCCTGATGGGCGGTATTGGCTTTGCTTCCATCCTTCAATACAAATATATTCAGACAGGTCCCTATGGCGGAACCCAGCAATCGTATCATGAGAACGATAATTCTTATTTTTTCAATGCCTCCTTTTTTCACCGGCTCACCAAAAATGCAGGCTTTGCTGCAGAAGGCTGGGTGGTCCCGAAAGCTAAATTCGGGCTGTTAGGCATCGGTATCCGTACGTTCAGGAAAAAAGACATGTCGTGGGTGTTCGGGTTTTATAATCTTATTTACCAGTCGAACCAGCCGTATTATTCCAACGGGTATTACAACCAAAGCTCCAGTCCGGTAACCAGCTTTATCCCTATTCCATATTTCGGGGCTAATTTTAAGCTCTAAGCGACCGAATCAGCCACTATCCAGGCGGTGCTCCAGGCTGCCTGAAAATTGAACCCGCCCGTTATGCCATCGATATTCAATACTTCGCCGGCAAAGAACAGGTTCGGGATCTTTTTGCTCTCCATACGCTTGCAATCCACTTCCTGCAGCGGAATACCCCCACAGGTAACAAACTCTTCCTTAAAGGTCGTTTTGCCCTGCATTTTGTAGATATCCGCGCTGAGCAATTCGATCAGCCTATTGATCTTTTTTCTGGGCGTTTCTTCCCAGGACACGCTGCTGTCAATCTCCGCCTTTTGCAAGAGGAATTCCCACAGGCGCTTCGGCAAATTGAACACATTCGTATTTTTCGGCAGGGATCTTTTCGTTAACAGGATCTCTCTCTGTAAATGTGTCCTCACCTCTTCCTGAACTGCATTCAGCCAGTTGATCATCACTTCGGCTGTATAATTTTTTTCATGAAAATGATCGGCAGCAAATGCAGAGAGCTTTAACACTGCCGGACCGGAGAATCCCCAATGCGTGATCAGGAAAGGACCTGAATAGGCAAAAGACGTTCCTGTGATCTTTACATTCACTTCTTTCAAAGCCACGCCCATCAATTGCGTGATCGCATTGGCAGGAATATTAAAGGTGTAAAGAGAAGGGATCGGATTCACGATACTGTGCCCGCTGGATAGGAGAAAATCATATCCCTTTTTCATCGGGAAACCACCTGTGGCCACAACAACGACGTCTGCTTCCAGTATATTCGGTTCTGCTGCATTATCTAGATGCACCTGCAGTTGAAATTTATTATTCTCTTTTTTGATCGAATGTACATCGGCTTTGCAAAGGATCTTTACACCGGAGCTTTTGGCCTCCTGCATAAAACAATCAATGATGGTTTGAGAAGAATTGGTATCCGGGAACATACGCCCGTCCGGCTCGGCATACAGCTTCACTCCCCGCTCTTCAAACCACTGGATGGTATCTTTCACCGAAAAGCGGGCAAAAACACCTTTGAGCTCCTTAATTCCGCGCGGGTAATTGCGTACCAGTTCATTGTTATCAAAACAGTGGTGCGTGGTATTACAGCGGCCGCCACCGGATACCAGCACTTTCGAAAGTAATTTGGTGGTTTTTTCGAGTATGGTGATCCTGTAGTCCGAATGCTTCTGCGCCATATTGATCGCACAAAAGAAACCTGAGGCCCCACCGCCGATTATATAAACTGTTTTGCTCACGACTGCAAAATTAACGCAATGTTTCGTAAATTCGCTCCACTAAATACAGAACCATGAGCTTAGAAGAAAAAATAAATGCCGATATTAAAACGGCCATGCTGGCTAAAGAAGCTGCAAAACTGGAAGCATTACGCGCCATCAAATCCGCTATATTACTCCTGAAAACCTCTGCAGAAGGCCATACGCCTGAAAGCGAGCTGAAATCATTGCAGAAAATGGTGAAACAACGCCGCGAAACCGCCGAAGTATATATCGGGCAAAATCGCCAGGATCTTGCAGAAACAGAGACTTTCCAGGCAAACATCATTGAGACCTATCTTCCGAAAATGATGAGTGAAGAGGAGATCCGTACCGAATTATCCAAACTAATCGCTGAGAGTGGCGCTTCCTCACCTGCCGAGATGGGCAAAGTGATGGGACTTGCCAATAAAGCATTTGCAGGAAAAGCAGACAACAAGATCGTTTCGCAAATTGTGAAAGAGCTCCTGTCTAAATAAGGAGCTTGTAGTTTTTATATTTCAAAGCCTGTTCATGCGGACAGGCTTTTTTTATGTCCTGTTGAAAATGGTTGGAATTAATTAATCTGCTGTCAGGAGTGCCGCGGGTCATTAATTACGGAGGCAGAAGACCGGATTTTAGTTTAATTTTCCTTCATGAAGCGCCGCGGTAATTCCGTATGCGTCTCGATACTCCCGATAGCTATCGGGACCGACACATCTACGAATAACATTTTGAGAATGACTGTACAAATTTAACGTTAGAAGAGTTTCGGGACACTCGACGTGACAGCATTGAATAGATAATTTAAATGAACCTTTTCCTGCAACAAGAGATTTTTTTATGTCTTCAGTTTTTTCAGCCGGGTATGTACGCGTTTTATTAATTCCGCGCAGGCATTCACAACATTTTCTATCAATACGCTCCGGTCCTCATCCGAAAGATCGGTGTTCGCATTCAGGCGTCTCAGCTTTTCGATTGTTTCTGTCTCACCGAACAAACTTACAGGGCTTTTTATTTTATGCGCCAGCTTTGAAATAGCTTCCGGATCATGGCTTGCTTTTAGGTCTGCGAGATACACCGGCATCTCCGTCAAAAATAATTCATACAATTCCTGTAAGGCCTCACTATCGTTGCTATACCTATCTTCCAGCTCTTCTATGCTGTTCTTCCTGCTAAGAGGTGCAATGTACTCTTCATTGTACAGCAGCTTCCTCATTTTCAGATACAGCTCTTCTTCGCTGTAGGGCTTTATCAACACATCATTCATACCGCACTGCAAACACTTCTCTTTTTCCGAATCGTATGCATAGGCCGTAAGTGCAAGAATAGGGATCGAATTCACCGGCTCCCTGAATTTGGTCCGGATGTATTCTGTTGCCTGCCAGCCATTGATACCGGGCAATTCGATGTCCATTAAAATAATATCGTACTTTTTCGCACCGAGCAATTCAAATGCTTCCACTGCCAACGACGCGATGTCATTTTCCACTCTCCATCTTTCCAGTATCTTAACGATCACCTGCTGATTAACAAGATTGTCTTCTACCACCAACACAGAAATACCTTCGAGATCCCTGTTTTCAGGATGGTTCGTCCCGGTCGTGATCGTGTCCACTGCCAATTCACCCGGGCCGGTAGTTTTAAAAGGAAGCGTAAATTCAAAAGTACTCCCTTCTCCGGGTTTACTTTTTACCGTTATCCTGCCTCCCATCAATTCGACAAGGCTTTTGGAAATAGCTAATCCCAGCCCTGTTCCACCCTGTGTACGCTGGCCGGGGTCTTCCAGCTGAACGAAGCTTGTAAAAATTTCTTCCGTTTTTTTCAAAGGGATGCCAATGCCGGTATCTGTTACGGAAAATTTTATATATACTTTTTCATCCTGTTTCTTATCCAATGAAAGCCGCAATTCGACACTTCCTTTGGAAGTGAATTTTATGGCATTGGATAATAGATTTATCAGCACTTGTCTCAGTCGGTTGTCATCTCCAATCAGGTATCCGGGCAATCCCTCCTGCCTGTTAATGGTCAGTTCAAGATTTTTCTTTGCAGCCTGGGTAACAAGTAATTTTTTTATATCATGGAGGAAATTGTCGAGTGAGAATTTCCGTTCTTTCAGCTCTATCCTTCCTGCCTGGATCTTTGAAAGGTCCAACACATCATCGATGATCCCCAACAGACTGTACGCGGATTTTTTGATAATATCCAGACTGTTTTTCTGGTCATCGTTCAGATCGGTATGTGCAAGCTGATCGGCCATGCCAATGATCCCGTTCATCGGCGTGCGGATCTCGTGGCTTGTATTGGCGAGGAACTGCTGCTGCATTCTGCGTGCATGTTCGGCCAGCTCTTTCGATCGTTTCAGTAAGCGGGAGCGGTTGTAAACAAGGATCAGCACAATGATCATCAACACGGAAAAAGCAATAAGAGCATAATTGACAAGGATATCTTTTTTATGCTGAGCTGCATTGTATTTGTTCTCCTTGTTCAGCAGCTCGATCTCTTTATCTTTTCTCTCATTATCCAGCTCCAGCTGCTTGCCTTCCATTTCAAGCATGGTGCGGGTATTCAGATCCCGGTTGAACAGCTCATGGTATTTATTAGTGGCTTCATAGGCCGCTTTGTAATCTTTCTTTTCGGCATATAATTCGGCGAGATGCTTATAATTGATATAAGGCTCTACCTGATCATACTCCATCGTTATTTTATTGGCTTTTTTGATCAGCTCCAGGGCCTTGTCGAACTCTTTCTTTTTTTCGTGTACCAAAGCGATATCAACAAGTACAGCGGCGTACCACAATCGTTTATTCTGTTTTTCGAACACCGGCAGGCATTGATCAAAATATCCTATTGCAGTTCCGTAGTCGCCAAGTAAATAATGTGCCTCACCGAGGTTGATCGTATTGATAGCCCATTCGATCGGAAAGTCTCCCCCGGTTGCCAGGCTCTGTCCTTTTAAGCTGTAATTGATGGACTGTGTCAGGAAAGATCTTTCTCCCCCGTGCTTATACATCACCATGTAAGCATTTCCGAGATTGATGTAGCTGATACTGAGCCTCAGCAAGTCTTTTCTTTTTTCATTGATATGCAGGCTGTATTTATAATTCTTCAGTGCTTCATAATAATGATTGAATTTGTTGCTCTCTTCGGCCCAGTCCATATACACGTGTCCCATGAGGTCGGAAAAAGCAGATATATGGAAGGAGTCGGTTCTCAGGCGCGCGATGGTGACCGCCTTTTTTATATACTGTACGGCTTTGTCCTGCAGCCGCAGTCGTTTATACACATCACCAATTCGGTTGTAGGTCAGCGCAAGCTCTGCAGAATCGCCGGTTTCCACAGCGAGCTTAAATGCTTCCTGGTGGTATTTATACGCTTCGGGCAATTGATTTTGTTCACTTTTCAAATGCCCGATTTCATTATTGGATTCTATACGAAGCTTGGTATAGCCGTTTTTCTTTGCGTTGTCTATTACTGCTTCATAGATCCGTATTGCTTTAATGGCATCAATATCCTTATACTTTTTGGCGATGCTAAATAAAGAGTCGGTGTAAGCGATGGAAGAAAGATCCCGCGGCAGGGAATTGATCTCCGGAATGGCAGATAGTTCCTGCGCCACCGATATGGAAGCGAATAAAAAGCCTAACGCTATGAAAATGAATCGTTTCAAATGGGCCGCAAAGGTAAAACAATAATTCCGTTCCGGGCTGGATAAATGAAGCCTTAGCAAGAGTTCTGACAGCAAAAAAGCGGCCAAATCAGCCGCTTTTTGCTTTTCGCCAAGAGAATTGCTCCGGTAAATCTAAAAACACGCAGGAAGTCTCAAAAACAGGGAAATATGGGTATTATAGTTTCACCACCTTCACAATGGCAGTTTTAGTTCCGGAAGTGATCTTTATGAAATAGATCCCGCTTTCGCCATCGATATTCAGCTCTGCTTTGGCTGCATTTCTTAGCTCTGTTTTCTGCACTTCTTTGCCCAAAAGGTTAAATACGATGATCTCTGTTTTAGGAGTTGATTCCTGCAGATCAATGCTGATAGTACCGGTGGTTGGATTGGGATATACGTTTATTCCCGATGGATTAAGTTTGGATGCATGGCTTATTCCCACCGGCAATGTATTTAATCCATGGCTGATCGTATGATGCGTTTGATTGGTTATAACGGGAACATTAAAATCAAAATAGATATCGGCATCATTCAATATTACCGTTCCGTTCGGGAGATCTGGATGCTGATCTACCCGGAAGGTAATAAAACCATGACTGCCGGGCTCATCCGTAGTACTATCAGGCAGCATTATATGATTGAATGTCCACTCCAGCACACGCGGACCGTACATCCGGAATATGTAATTGTGGCTGGAAGCACCCGGAACAACCGAAAAGATATTAAGATCGGTATCCAATGTATCACGGATGATTATGGTAAAGGCTGTATCGCTTCCTGTGTTCTGAAAACGGATCAGGTACTGCAATTGCTGATTAGGCAGGATCTCATGAATTGATCCGATGCCTGTAGGAAAGCCTGTTTTATCATTCGGGTCGTAGGCACCTGAAACCAGTCCGCAGTAAATATCAACAACAGGATCTGCATCGTTCAAAGGGAGTATATTTATCAGGTCAGGTGTCCAGTTGGCAATGTTTCCGCATAACTCAACTGTTACGTTGGGATGTGAGTTTCCCGGATGTAATGGATGCTGGTCCACCTCAAGTCTCCAAGTCTGCCCATTTCCCCAAAAAACAAGTGTATCCGTCTCTCCTCCCATCAACTGAACCGAATCAAGCGATGCAAACTGGCCATCAATGAATAGGCGAACGGGAGAAAAACACGTCATATTACTAATTCCCGCAGGTCCTGTATTTGTAATTGTAAAATAAACGCTATCATTCTGACACCAGCCATTAACAGAAATACTTGACCGGTTCCAGGGCGTAAGACATGGAGTAACACCCGGCATGGGAACGGCAGGAATCGTATCAAACACACAGGAATCTGCAGGAAATAGTTCGGCCTGCAAGCACAAGGTCTGATCAAGGATCGCATCGCAGCTTACCGTTGCAGCCATCCAGAAACTTGCAAACTGGCCCGGAGCCATATTTCCAAGATTAAAGCGATACCTGTTATCTCCTATAGTAGTATAAGACAGGGATGCAATGCCAGGTACAAGGAATGAATCCAGTTGCAGCTCTACGTAAGCGCCAATAAGAACATCTGCTGCAGTAGAGAGATTCCTTGCATTAACATATATCTTTTGATCTGTAAAGCATCTCCTCAGAAAAGGCGCAGTTACGGAAATATCAGGAGCTGCGCATGGACGCGTGCTTTTCAGACCGAATCCCTGGACCATCGTAAAACCAGTAGGGTTTACCACCACAAAATAAGCTGTAACCGGGCAGGTAGGCTCCCAATACCCGGTAGTATCGTATGTAATGCTATAATTACCTGCGGGAAGCGAATCCACGTACCAGAAGCCGCTGGTTCCTGTCTCCACAATTATATTTCCCGGTTGGATGATTGCTTTTCTGCCATTTAGCCCCGGCTCATTATTCTCCTTCCAACAATTGAATGAAAGATCATTGAATACATGTCCAGCTATTCTTTGCATTTTGTATTTTGCTATAAAGACATCCGCATCGCCTCCGGAAGTTAAATAAACCGAATCCTGCTCCGATTCAAAATCGGATTGCTCATAAAAATAGCCTGTACAATAAATAGTTCCCGCCTCATCCAGCTCAAGGGCAGCAACAGCATCGTTATTCGATCCACCCATTCGTTTGCAATTAATAAAATTGCCTACCTCACTCAATACCAAAATGAACCCCTCTGAAACAGCCGGCTGAGAAAATAAATTAGCGTTGCCCGCACCAGGGTCAAAATCCACATAGTTTTCGTATGCCCCGGCAATGAAAACATTTCCCAATGAATCGATGCCTAGGGAAGTTCCGAAATCTGCATCAACATCACCGAGGGTTTTTACCCATACAAAATTTCCAAGAGCATCCAGCTTGTGAATAAAGATATCACCCGAACCATTTGATGTACCCGAAGCCATGCCTGCGGACGGGTCAAAATCCACACTACCGGAGAAAGAACCTGTTGTGTATACAAATCCATTTTTGTCGACACCTATCGATTGCCCATAATCCTGACCAGCCCCACCAAAGTTTTTCGCCCAAAGAAAGGAGCCTGCGGATGAAAATTTGCTTACAAAAACATCCAGTAGTCCATTAGAAGATAGATTGGCGACACCCGCATCCGGATCGAAATCAACTGTGCCCTGGAAATACCCGGTGAGGTATATATCACCGGCATCATCCAGGCTGATGTGGCGCCCATAATCATTGAACGTGCTGCCGAAAATCTTGCCCCAAATAAAATCTCCATTGATATCCAGTTTGGTAAGAATAGCATCATAGCCCCCATTAGACGAAACCATAGAACTTCCCGTACCCGGATCGAGGTCGATCATATTATCCGTATATCCAAAGTGGTAAACATTGCCCTGATCATCAACCTCAAGCGATGTTCCATAATCGTTCCCGAAGCCAAGAAATGTTTTTACCCATACCAGATCTCCAGCGGAATTCAGCTTGAGGACGTAGGTATCGAAGTTATTCGATGTAGTTATATCCTGAATGGCAGGTCCCGGATCGAAATCAACAGTTCCCTCAAAATGCCCTGTAATATATACGTTTCCCTGAAGATCCACCTTGACCGACTTTGCATCTTCATCTGCTGCTCCACTGATTTGCTTAGCCCAAACAAAATTTCCATTATAATCCAGTTTAGAAATAAAAATATCGAATGATCCTTCGTTGGTCATATTATAGATTCCAGGGCCCGGATCAAAATCGGCGGTGCTCCAGAAATAACCCGTTGTATATACATTACCGGAATTATCCACCGCGATATCCGCACCCGTTTCGGTTGCGGTACCACCTATACTTTTGGCCCATACCAGTTGCTGAGCATTGGTTTGTATATTCGCAAAGACAGCAAGAATGCATATGAATACTAATACCCGGAGTTTAGTTGGTTTCATGATTGGTTTCTTAAGTTAGCGATACAAAAATAGAGAAATAAGTCAAACAAAAACGCCTTCCTGACGATGCTGTCAGGAAGGCGTTTCAATATAGTTGAAGAGATAAACTTATTCCGCTCCTTCTTCTTTTGTTTCAGTTGTTTTTGCGGCTGCTTTTTTAGTACCTGCGCTACGGCTACGACGTGTAGTGGATTTCGCTTTTTTCTCAGTACCTGCTGCATTTTTGTTGTTCGAGTAGATCTCGTTGAAATCAACTAACTCGATCAGTGCCATTTCAGCAGCATCACCGATACGGTTACCGGTTTTGATGATACGGGTGTAACCACCTTTTCTGTCAGCAATTTTCAATGCCACTTCTTTGAACAGTTCAGAAACCGCTTCTTTGTTTTTCAGGTAAGCGAATACCACACGACGGCTGTGTGTTGTATCATCTTTGCCTTTTGTAAGCAAAGGTTCAACATACGTACGTAGTGCTTTTGCTTTTGCAACAGTAGTGAAGATACGTTTGTTCTCGATCAGGGAACAAGCCATGTTAGCTAACATCGCAGTACGGTGAGCCGATTTTCTTCCTAAATTATTTATTTTATCTCCGTGTCTCATTTTGTTTTTTGATTTTTTGAATTCTTGATTTTTTGAATTTCAGATTCAAAAAATCTATCGCTCTTAAATTATTACTACTCTTTATCCAGTTTGTATTTTGCAACGTTCATTCCGAACTGAAGGCCTTTTGTTTGTACCAGGTCTTCTAACTCTGTAAGGGATTTCTTACCGAAGTTACGGAATTTCAACAGGTCGTTTTTGTTGAAGGCTACCAGTTCTCCTAATGTTTCCACATCAGCAGCTTTCAGGCAGTTCAGTGCACGAACAGACAGATCCATATCAACCAGTTTGGTTTTCAACAGCTGACGCATGTGCAGAGATGCTTCGTCAAATTCGTTCTCTGTGCTCTTCTCTTCTGTATCCAAAGTGATACGCTCATCGGAGAACAACATGAAGTGATGAATAAGGATCTTCGCAGCTTCTTTCAAAGCATCTTTCGGATGGATAGAACCATCGGTAACGATGTCGATGATCAGTTTTTCGTAATCCGTTTTTTGTTCAACACGGTAGTTCTCTACTGAGTATTTTACGTTACGGATCGGAGTGTAGATCGCATCGATCGGGATAACTCCGTGAGGAGCGTTTGCAGGCTTGTTTTCGTCTGCAGGAACATATCCACGGCCTTTTTCGATCGTGATCTCCAGTTTCAGTTTTACGGATGGCTCGCAATGTGCGATCACCAGTTCAGGATTCAACACCTGGAAGCCGTTTAAGAACTTTCCGATGTCTCCTGCAGTAATAGTATCTTTTCCTGTAAGCGTACAAACCGCTTTTTCGAAATCGTGATTATCGATCTGTTTTTTGAAACGGATCTGTTTCATGTTCAGAATGATCTCCGTTACATCTTCTACAACGCCTTTGATAGTAGAGAACTCATGGTCCACACCTTCAAGACGGATAGTAGTGATAGCATACCCTTCTAAAGAAGATAAAAGGATACGGCGCAACGCGTTACCAACAGTGATACCGTAACCCTGCTCCAATGGACGGAACTCGAATTGACCTACAGTATCAGTAGATTGAAGTAATATAACTTTATCAGGACGTTGGAAAGCAAGAATAGCCATATTTTTATTGAATTATATTAGTTACTAAATTTAAAAATTTCTCCGGTGCAAACTCATTATTTAGAGTAAAGCTCGACGATCAGCTGTTCCTTGATGTTCTCAGGGATCTGCTGTCTTTCCGGACGCTGAATGAATGTTCCGCTGAAGCTTTTTGCATCGAAATCCAACCAGGAGTATTTATTGGAAGCTCCTGCAAGTGAATTAACGATCGTTTCCATAGAACGTGATTTCTCACGGATACCGATCACATCACCTGGTTTCAGGCTGTAAGAAGAGATGTTTACCAGCTCTCCGTTCACAGTGATATGCTTGTGACCTACCAACTGACGAGCAGCGCTACGTGAAGGAGCGATACCCATACGGTATACTACGTTATCCAAACGGGATTCCATTAACTGAAGCAATACTTCACCGGTAATACCTTTTGCACGGGCAGCTTTATCGAAAGTACCTGCAAATTGTTTCTCCAATACACCGTACGTGTATTTTGCTTTTTGTTTTTCCTGCAGCTGAACTGCATACTCCGATTGTTTAGCTCTTTTTTTAGCCAAACCATGTTGTCCCGGAGGATAATTTTTCTTTTCTAAAGCCTTGTCCGGGCCAAAAATTGGCTCTTTGAACTTACGTGCGATTTTCGACTTTGGACCTGTATACCTTGCCATTTCTTATGAACTTTGAATGATGAATTTATTACTAATTATTAAACGCGACGACGTTTTGGAGGACGACATCCGTTGTGCGGGATCGGAGTGATATCCACGATCTCGGTAACTTCGATACCTACTGTACCGATCGTTCTGATCGCTGATTCGCGGCCTGCTCCAGGTCCTTTTACATATACTTTTACTTTACGCAGACCTGCATCATATGCTACTTTTCCGCTGTCTGTTGCTGCTAACTGAGCTGCATACGGAGTGTTCTTTTTAGAACCACGGAAACCCATTTTACCTGCACTTGACCAGGAAATAACCTGCCCCTGAAGGTTGGTTAAAGAAATGATGATATTGTTGAAAGTAGCATTGATGTGCGCTTCTCCAAGTGCCTCTACTTTAACAACTCTTTTTTTAGCTGATGCTTTTGCTGCTGCAGCTGCTGTTTGTTGCTTTGCCATTTTATTGTATCCTCTTACTTATTATTTAGTAACTTTCTTTTTACCTGCAATAGTCTTACGTTTTCCTTTACGTGTACGTGCATTTGTTTTGCTACGCTGACCTCTTGTAGGCAAACCATTCCTGTGACGCATCCCTCTGTAAGAGCCAATATCCACAAGACGTTTGATATTTAATTGCACTTCGGAACGCAAAGCACCTTCTACCTTGATCTCATCGTTGATGATCTTACGGATAGCGTTCGACTCTTCATCGTTCCACTCGTTCACTTTTTTATCCCAGCTGATGCCAGCTTTTGTTAAAATTGCCTGAGCTCTGCTACGCCCGATTCCGAAGACATACGTTAAACCGATCTCTCCTCTTTTATTTTTTGGTAAATCAATACCTGCGATCCTTGCCATTTTTGTTAATTAATTTTTAAAAAGGTTTGCGAAAGTACAAAAATTATCTTTGTCTTTGTTTAAATTTTGGGTTCTTTTTGTTAATAATGTAAAGTTTACCCTTACGGCGTACGATTACACAATCCACGCTTCTTTTTTTAAGTGATGCTCTTACCTTCATGGTTTCTAATTATTTATACCTATACGAAATTCTTCCTTTTGTTAAATCGTAGGGTGACATTTCCAGTCTAACCTTGTCTCCCACGAGTATTTTTATATAATTCATCCTCATTTTACCGGAGATGTGCGCGATTACCTCGTGTCCGTTCTCCAATTGTACCCTGAACATTGCATTACTTAATGCTTCGAGTATCGTCCCATCCTGCTCTATCGAATTCTGTTTTGCCATATTAGCTTTGTAATTGCATAGATGAAGCTCTTCCTTTGATCCTTCCGCTCTTCATCAGACCTTCATACTGCCTGTTAAGCAAGTAGCTTTCAATCTGTTGCAACGTATCCAATACCACACCTACCAGGATCAGCAGGGATGTTCCACCATAAAAGTTCGCAAATTCGCTGGTTACACCCAACACTTTGGCTACTGCCGGCATTACTGCCACACCAGCCAGGAATATAGAGCCTGGTAAAGTGATCTTCGACATTACTGAATCAAGGAATTCCGCTGTTTTCTTGCCTGGTTTCACACCCGGAACAAAACCTCCGTTACGTTTCATATCATCAGCCAACTGATTAGGATTCACCATTATAGCCGTGTAGAAGTACGTAAACAGGATGATCAGGATCGCAAAGGTAACATTGTACCAAAGACCGAAATGATCTGTAAATGCCATCAGGAAACCGCCTTTTGTCTGGTCACCCATGGTTGCTACTGCAGCCGGGATGAACATAATTGCCTGGGCGAAGATGATTGGCATTACACCTGCAGCATTCACTTTGAGAGGAATGTACTGGCGAACCCCACCATATTGTTTGTTTCCAACGATTTTCTTCGCAAACTGTACAGGAACCCTTCTCGTACCCTGAACGAGCAGGATAGATCCGATGATCACAAACAGGAGGAATACCAATTCTAACAGGAACATGATCAATCCACCACCCTGTGCATCCAGACGGGAACTAACCTCAAATCCGAAGGCGATCGGCAAACGTGCGATGATACCGATCATGATGATCATAGAGATACCGTTTCCGATACCCTTGTCGGTGATCTTCTCACCCAACCACATCACGAACATGGTTCCAGTTACCAAAATGATAATAGACTGAATATACCAGTATGGACCTGCATTTGGAACCGCACCCTGGATATTGGTAATTTGAGTAGCGATATAACCCGGAGCCTGAACTGCTGTAACAGCTACTGTTAAGAAACGGGTGTACTGGTTTATCTTCTTTCTTCCGCTTTCGCCTTCTTTCTGCATTTTCTGGAAATAAGGGACAGCCATACCCAATAACTGGATAATGATGGAAGATGTGATATACGGCATGATACCCAATCCGAAAATAGAAGCTCTTTGGAAAGCTCCACCTGCGAAAATGTTGATCAGACCGAGGATACCATCCTGGCTCTGTGCGTCTTTGGCTTTTGCCAGTACCGCAGCGTCAACGCCGGGCAGTACTACAAAGGTACCGAAACGGTATACCAGGATAAGAAGAAGGGTTAAGATAATACGTTGTCTTAACTCTTCTATCCTCCAGATATTTTTTAATGTATTTATAAATCTCTTCATAAATTATAGTGTGGTCGCTGAACCACCTTTAGCTTCGATTGCTGATTTTGCTGTAGCTGAGAAAGCGTGTGCTTTCACTGTAACTGCAGCTTTTAACTCTCCACGTCCTAAAACTTTGATCAAAGAAGTCTTAGAAGCTAATCCGTTTTGGATAAACACCTCAGGTGTGATTTCTTTAATTCCTTTGTTATCAGCCAATTTTTGTAGTGCATCCAGGTTAACGGATACATACTCCACGCGGTTGATATTTTTGAACCCGAACTTAGGAACACGGCGTTGAAGCGGCATCTGCCCACCTTCGAAACCACGTTTGGAAGAATATCCTGAACGGGATTTAGCACCTTTGTGTCCGCGTGTAGCTGTTCCGCCACCGCCGGAGCCCTGACCTCTTCCTCTACGGTAGTTTGTTTTTACCGAGCCTTTTGCAGGTTTTAAATTACTTAATTGCATATCGTTTAATCTTATCTATTAAATATTTTCAACTTTTACTATATGGTTCACCGCTCTGATCATTCCCTGGATCTGTGGAGTAACGGTATGCTCAACAGTGCTGTTAACTTTACGTAATCCTAAAGCTTCAACGGTGCGTTTGATCCTTTGTGTTTTTTTGATGGTGCTTTTCACCAATGTTACTTTTACTTTGCTCATGTTTCCTGAATATTAACCGTTAAACACTTTATCAATTGAGATACCTCTTTGTTGAGAGATCGTGTATGCATCGCGCAGTTTTGACAGTGCATCGAAAGTTGCTTTCACCACGTTGTGCGGGTTCGAAGATCCTTTTGATTTTGCCAATACATCCGTTACACCAACACTCTCCAACACTGCACGCATCGCACCACCAGCGATAACACCGGTACCGTGAGCAGCAGGCTTAAGGAATACGCGGGATCCGCCGTATTTACCTTCCTGTGCGTGAGGAACAGTTCCTTTCAGGATAGAAACCTTCACCAGGTTTTTCTTTGCATCATCAATCCCTTTGGTGATCGCATCGGTAACCTCGTTCGCTTTACCCAAACCATAACCTACTACTCCTTTTTCGTTACCAACTACAACAATGGCAGAGAAACTGAAGTGACGTCCACCTTTTGTAACTTTCGTCACACGCTGGATACCAACTAATTTATCTTTTAGTTCTATTTCGGCTGATTTTACTCGTTTTACAACTTCTTTAGACATTTTTTCTTTTTTTAATTTTTTAGAATTTCAAACCACCTTCTCTTGCACCTTCTGCAAGGGATTTAACACGACCGTGGTACAGGTATCCTCCTCTGTCGAAAACGACAACTTCGATCCCTTTTGCTTTTGCTTTATCAGCAATAGCTTTACCTACTATTTTGGAAACCTCTGATTTGGTTCCTTTTGCCGAAGCAAGGTCTTTGTCTTTCGAAGAAGCCATTGCCAGGGTAGTTCCATTCAGGTCGTCGATGATCTGAGCATAGATCTCTGAGTTGCTCCTGAAAACGCTCAGGCGTGGTGTGGACGTAGTTCCGTTGATCACCTTCCGGATACGTTTTTTGATTCGGGTTCTTCTTTCAGATTTTGTGAGAGCCATTTTATTATATCTTGAATTTTTATACTAATCTTAATTAACCTATTATTTACCTGCTGCTTTACCTGCTTTTCTGCGAAGTATCTCACCGGTGAATTTAATACCTTTTCCTTTGTAAGGCTCAGGTTTACGCAGTGAGCGGATCTTTGCAGCCACCTGACCGATCAATTGCTTGTCGCAGGATTCCAGAATAACTTTAGGGTTCTGACCTTTTTCCGAAGTGGTTGTAACCTTGATCTCAACCGGAAGCTCAAACTGAACGTTGTGAGAGTAACCCAGGGAAAGCTCCAGTGACTGGCCTTTGTTGGAAGCACGGTAACCCACACCCACCAATTCCTGTTCGGTTTTGAATCCTTCAGAAACGCCTTCCACCATGTTGGCGATCAATGCGCGGTACAAACCGTGCAGTGAGCGGTGACGTTTTTGATCAGTAGGACGAGCAACATTGATGATCCCGTCCTCTATTGTAACTTTTATATCAGCATCCACTGCCTGAGTCAGTGTACCTTTTTTTCCTTTTACGGTAACAGTTGTTCCTGCAATGGAGACTTCAACTCCTGAAGGTATTGTTATCGGTAATTTTCCTATACGTGACATGATTAATTTCCTCCTAATTTTTAAGATACATAACAAACTACTTCACCACCCACATTTTGTGTTCTTGCTTCTTTGTCGGTCATAACACCTTTGGAAGTAGAAATGATGGCGATACCTAAACCATTGATTACACGTGGTAATGAAGTGGCTCCCGAATATTTACGAAGACCAGGTGAAGACACGCGATCTAACGAGCGAATAGCAGGTTGTTTTGTTACGGGATGGTATTTCAAAGCGATCTTGATAGTCGCCTGATTTTTTTCGTTCACATCGAACTTGTAGTTCAGGATGTATCCTTTTTCGAAAAGGATCTTGGTGATCTCCTTTTTCAGGTTTGAAGAAGGGATCTCTACGATTCTGTGGTTCGCTCTGATAGCGTTTCTGACTCTTGTTAAGTAGTCTGCAATTGTGTCTGTCATTTTTATTTGTTTTATATGTTATCCCGCAGGCAGGATAATTATACATTATTTTACTCTTTCAATTTGCCGGCTTTTGTTCCGGAGGTACTACCCTCTTTCACTGAAGCTCCGACGGATAGTTACCAGCTGGATTTTGTTATACCTGGTATTTTTCCAAAGTTAGCCATTTCACGGAAAGTAACACGGCTTAACCCGAAGGTGCGCATATATCCACGTGGACGACCTGTAAGCTTGCAACGGTTGCGCATACGAACTTTACAAGAATTCTTTGGTAATTTTTGTAACGCGTTGTAATC
Organism: Bacteroidota bacterium; assembly: GCA_021156365.1. Classification (GTDB taxonomy): domain Bacteria; phylum Bacteroidota; class Bacteroidia; order B-17B0; family Aurantibacillaceae; genus JADJDM01. The sequence goes on along the minus strand of JAJNDK010000003.1, from coordinate 489,505 downwards.
GCCTGCTGCTTTTAAAGCCGCACGTTTGTCAGCGTATTTTGCTACTAATCTTGCCCTTTTTACCTCGCGGGCTTTCATTGATTCTTTTGCCATTTTATTTAGCTTCTGTTTTATTTGCGTTCTTGAATGGTAAGCCGAATTCGCTCAACAGGGAATACGCTTCTTTATCTGTTTTGGCTGTCGTTACAAATGTAATGTCCATACCATTGATCTTGCTGATTTTATCGATATCGATCTCAGGGAAGATGATCTGCTCGGTAACACCTAAGGTGTAATTTCCGTGTCCGTCAAAACCTTTATCGTTGATCCCTTTGAAATCACGGATACGTGGCAGTGCGGAAGATATCAATCTGTCCAGGAACTCGTACATGTGGTTTCCGCGCAGTGTAACACGCACACCGATCGCAACCCCTTTACGAAGTTTGAAGTTAGAGATATCTTTTGTTGAGTACGTAGCAACTGCTTTCTGACCGGAAATGGTCGTCATTTCTTTAATTGCGTTCTCAATGATCTTTTTATCAGCAACAGCATCACCCAAACCCTGGTTAAGGCAGATCTTTTGCAGTTCCGGTACTTGCATGATAGAGCTGTACTGGAATTTCTCTTTAAGAGATTTTTTTATTTCTTCGCTGAATCTTGTTTTCAGACGTGGTTGGTAAGTCGTTGCCATTATTTAATTACCTCTTTGGTTTTTTTTGCAATTCGTTCGATTTTGCCGGTTTTGTCGTTTACCTGACGGCCAACACGGGTAGGTTTTCCTCCAACTACTAACATCAGGTTAGAGATATGGATAGATCCTTCTTGTTTCACAATACCTCCGTTTGGAGATTTTGCATTTGGTTTGGTGTGTTTGGAGATCATGTTCACACCTTCTACTACCGCTCTTAATTTTTTAAGGTCGATAGATACGATTTTGCCCTCCTGGCCTTTCGCGTTTCCGGAAATAACCATTACTAAATCGTCTTTTTTTAACTTCAGTTTCATTACCTGGTTCCTCTTTTAATTTTAAAGCACTTCGGGTGCAAGTGAAATAATTTTCATGAATTGTTTATCGCGCAACTCTCTTGCTACCGGCCCAAAGATACGTGTTCCACGGATCTCGTCATCAGCCTTTAACAGCACTGCTGCGTTGTCGTCGAAACGGATGTATGAACCATCCTGGCGACGAATTTCTTTTCTGGTTCTAACAATTACTGCTTTGCTAACTGTTCCTTTTTTGATATTCCCGGAAGGGAGCGCGTGTTTTACAGTAACAACAACTTTGTCACCAATGGATGCGTAACGTTTACGTGTACCACCCAATACGCGGATTACCAATACTTCTTTAGCTCCACTGTTATCGGCAACTGATAATCTTGATTCGTTTTGTATCATTTTGTCTTAAATGCTTTAAAAAATTATTTCGCTTTTTCAACCACTTCCACAAGTCTCCAGCATTTCAGTTTGCTGATAGGACGTGTTTCCATAATTTTCACAGTGTCGCCAATGCCACACTCGTTTTTCTCATCGTGTGCTACGAATTTCGTGCTTTTCTTGATGAACTTTCCGTACTTCGGGTGCTTTACTTTACGTTCAACCATTACAACAATGGATTTTTCCATTTTGTTACTGGTAACAACACCAACTCGTTCTTTTCTTAAATTTCTTTCCATTGCTGCTTATTTTGTTGCTTTTTGTTTTTTCGTTAATTCGGTGCTCAAACGCGCAATCAGTTTGCGTGCTTCACGAATTTTCATCGGGTTCTCAACCGGGGAAACAGTGTGGTTAATCTTCACTTTGTTGATCACTGCTTTTTCCTCTTTTATTTTGTCTCTCAATTCGTTTAACGAGAGTGCAACTATATCTTTATTTTCCATGTTCTTTGTTATTTCGTATTAAGCGTTTGTTTCAACAAAATCCCTGCGTACTACAAATTTTGTATTTACCGGCAGTTTCTGAGCAGCCAAACGTAAAGCTTCTTTTGCAACTGCTAAAGGAACGCCTTCCGCTTCGAAGATCATACGACCTGCTTTTACCGGAGCTACCCAATATTCAGGAGCACCTTTACCTTTACCCATACGAACCTCTGCAGGTTTTTTGGTGATCGGTTTGTCAGGAAAAATACGTACCCAGATCTGACCTTCTCTTTTCATAAAACGAGTTACTGCAATACGGGCTGCTTCGATTTGACGAGCTGTAACCCATGATTCTTCAGTTGCTTTGATGCCGAATGAGCCGAAAGATAATTGGTCGCCGCGTTTTGCAAGACCTTTCATCTTCATCTTGTGCATCTTTCTGTATTTCGTTCTTTTTGGCTGTAACATTGTTGTAAATTTTATCTATTGCTTAATACGTACTTTTAATTTTAGTTTGCCGGCTTTTCTCTTCTTTTATCGCCGCCGCCACGATTTCCACCACCGCGGTTTCCACCACCTGCATTGAATTTAGGAGCCGGTGTATCGCGTTTTTTATCTTTTGCCATTCCGATGTTCGGAGACAGATCGCGTTTTCCGAAGATCTCACCTTTACAGATCCATACTTTCACACCCAGTAATCCGAAAGCTGTAAGCGCCTCCCCTACTGCGTAATCGATATCCGCACGTAATGTATGCAGCGGAGTTCTTCCGTCTTTGTACATTTCCGAACGAGCCATCTCAGCACCCTGTAAACGACCTGATACTTTGATCTTGATCCCTTCAGCACCCATTCTCATTGCCGAAGCAACTGCCATTTTAGATGCTCTTTTGTATGAGATACGGCCTTCGATCTGGCGGGCGATGCTGTCTGCCACTAAACGTGCATCCAACTCCGGACGTTTGATCTCGTATATATTGATCTGAACTTCTTTCTTAGTGAATTTCTTCAGCTCTTCTTTTAATTTATCTACTTCTTTTCCGCCTTTTCCGATAATGATTCCCGGACGTGCAGTGTTGATCGTAACAGTAATCAGCTTCAAGGTTCTCTCGATGATCACTTTTGAAATGCTGCCTTTAGGTAAACGTGCAGTTAGGTATTTTCTGATTTTTTCGTCTTCAACCAGTTTGTCGGAATAATCATTTCCACCAAACCAATTAGAATCCCATCCTTTGATAACTCCTAAACGAAAACCTATTGGATTAACTTTTTGTCCCATTTCTTATATTAATTTTTTGTACCTAAAATTACTGTTACGTGATTTGACCTTTTTCTGATTCTGTATCCTCTTCCCTGAGGAGCAGTTCTCAAACGTTTCAATTGGAAACCGCTATCCACCATGATGTCTTTTACAAACAATGTATTTTCATCCGGTTTTGAACCCGTTTTTGCTTCGTAGTTAGCGATCGCAGATTTAACCAGTTTCTCCAGTTTCACGGAAGCATGTTTGGTACTGAATTTAAGAACATTCAATGCCTGGAACACTTCTGTACCACGGATCAGATCCGCTACAATTCTCATTTTACGAGGAGAGGTCGGACAGTCATTCAGCTTTGCGAAATAACTGCTTTTATTTGCCTCTTTTCTGGCTTCGGCTACTAACCTTTTTCTTTTGCCCATCGTTATACTTTTTTATCTACTACTATTATTTCTTGTTATTTCCTGAGTGACCTTTGAAGGTACGTGTAGGTGCAAATTCTCCCAATTTGTGTCCTACCATATTTTCCGTTACATACACCGGAATGAATTTGTTCCCATTGTGTACTGCGAACGTGTGTCCAACAAACTCAGGCGGGATAGTAGAGCGACGTGCCCAGGTTTTCACCACTGATTTTTTGTTGCTCTTGTTCATGTCCTCAATCTTTTTATCCAGATTGTGGTCGATGAACGGTCCTTTTTTTAACGATCTTGCCATTTCTATTTTGCTTTTTGTTCTGAATCTCGCTCGGGGCTTCGACTGTGCTCAGCCACCTCACTCGACCATTAAACTATTAAATTATTTTTTTCTTCTTTCGATGATGTGTTTGTTAGAAGCTTTCGCTTTGTAACGGGTTTTGAAACCTTTTGCCGGTAAACCTTTGCGTGAGCGTGGGTGACCACCGGAAGCACGTCCTTCACCACCACCCATAGGGTGATCAACAGGATTCATCACTACCGGACGTGTACGAGGACGACGACCTAACCAGCGTTTACGACCTGCTTTACCATGCATTTCCAGGTTGTGATCAGGATTGGATACCGCACCGATCGTAGCTTTACAAGTGATAAGGATCATACGAACCTCACCTGAAGGCATACGCAATACTGCATATTTCCCGTCACGCGCAGAAAGCTGAGCATAGGTACCCGCGCTGCGAGCCATTGCCGCACCTTGTCCAGGGCGTAATTCGATGTTGTGAATGATTGTTCCGAGAGGAATATCACTTAAGAATAAAGTGTTACCTACTTCAGGAGCTGCGTCCTTTCCGGATACTACGGTTTGACCAACCTGTAATCCTTGTGGAGCAATGATATAACGCTTGTCACCATCAATGAAGTGGATCAACGCGATACGAGCAGTACGGTTTGGATCGTACTCGATAGTTTTTACTGTTCCTTTTACCCCGTCATTGTCTCTTTTGAAGTCAATGAGACGGTATGCTTTTTTGTGTCCACCGCCAATATAGCGCATGGTCATCTTTCCGGTATTGTTACGACCGCCGGATCTTTTTGTAGGTGCGATCAGACTCTTTTCAGGAGTGTTGGTAGTGATCTCTGCATAGTCACTTACTAACTTGAAACGCTGACCTGGTGTTAAGGGTCTTAATTTTTTTAATGCCATTTTAAATTCTTTTCTGAATTATTAAATATTTGAATAGAAGTCAATTACTTCGCCTGCTTTGAGGGTAATAACTGCTTTCTTCGATCTGTTTACTCGTCCAACCGCCAGACCACGAGTGGTGTTACGGGTTTTCACTTTGCCGACATATTGTTGGGTGTTTACTGAAGTTACAGTTACACCGTACATTGCTTCAACGGCTTGTTTAATTTGGACTTTGTTCGCCCTTTTGTCTACAACGAAGCCATAGCGATTTAGTTTTTCGGCTTGCGATGTCATCTTTTCCGTGATGATAGGCTTTATTAAAATTTCCATTTTACTTTGTTAAAATTGTTTCGATTTGTTTCAAAGAACTCTCAGCTAACACGACATTTGTTGCGTTTAAAATATCGTAAGTATTTAAATCTGAAGCTACTACGACTTTTGTACGCTCTAAATTACGGGACGACAAATATACATTTTTATTTGATTCTCCCAACACTAATAGTGTTTTTTTATCGGTAAGCGCTAAATTTTTCAATAATTCCGCATATTTAGCGGTTTTTGGAGCGTCAAAAGAGAAATCTTCCAGCACCATGATCGCATTTTCTTTTGCTTTGTAAGAAAGTGCTGATACACGAGCCAAACGTTTTACTTTTTTGTTCAGCTTGAAAGAATAATCTCTCGGGCGAGGACCGAATGCACGGCCACCACCAACGAACAAAGGAGATTTCATTGAACCTGCACGTGCTCCGCCTGTACCTTTTTGTCTTTTCAGCTTTTTGGTAGTACGGGAGATCTCTGCACGCTCTTTCGATTTGTGAGTTCCCTGACGTTGGTTAGCCAAAAATTGTTTTACGTCCAGGTAAATACAATGATCGTTTGGCTCCGCAGCAAAGATAGCATCCGCCAGCTCTACTTTTTTTCCGGTAGTTTTACCGCTTATATTTTTTACTTCAACTTGCATGTCAGATATTATTTCTCGATTACTACATAAGAGCCTTTAGCACCCGCTACTGAACCTTTCAGTAAAAGGAGGTTTTTCTCAGGCATTACTTTTACCACTTCGATATTCTGGATCTTCACTTTGTCTCCACCCATTCTACCGGCCATACGCATGCCTTTGAATACACGCGAAGGATCGGATGATGCACCCAAAGAACCAGGAGCTCTTTCGCGATCATGCTGACCGTGAGATTTGTTAGCGTGACCTACCCCGCTGAATCCGTGACGTTTTACAACACCCTGGAAACCTTTACCTTTGGAGGTTCCTGATACTTCGATCAGATCTCCTTCAGCAAAAAGCTCAACTGTGATCAGATCACCGATGTTTTTTGCCTCTTCGAAATGACGGAATTCAACCGCTTTTCTTTTTGGCGTTGTAGATGCTTTTGCAAAGTGGCCTTTCATTGCAGCTGAAGTGTGTTTCTCTTTTTTCTCATCGAAAGATAACTGCAGCGCTTCGTAGCCGTCTTTTTCTTTGGTTTTTACTTGCGTAACCACGCAAGGACCTGCTTCGATAATTGTGCATGGTATGGATTTACCATTGGCACCGAAGAAGCTAGTCATTCCTATTTTTTTACCAATTATTCCGGACATTGTTATTATTTATTTATTATTTACTTTTTATTCTTTTAGTGACCTACATGATCTGAGACCGATAACTAAACTTTGATCTCAACCTCCACACCGCTTGGCAGCTCCAGTTTCATCAATGCATCAACTGTTTTTGAAGTTGAGCTGTAGATGTCCAGCAAACGCTTGTAAGTACAAGCCTGGAACTGGTCACGTGCTTTTTTGTTAACGTGTGGTGCACGTAATACAGTAAAGATCTTCTTCTGAGTCGGCAGTGGAATCGGACCATTCACAATTGCTCCTGTTAACTTTACTGTCTTAACGATTTTTTCGGCTGATTTATCAACTAAGTTGAAATCGTACGACTTTAGTTTTATTCTGATTTTTTGGCTCATGATACTTTTTGCGTATATCTTACAATTAAACTTTTTCTGTTTTACCTTTTGATTTTGCGATCACGTCAGCAGCAACGTTAGCCGGTGCTTCTGCATAGTGAGAGAACTCCATCGTAGAAGTTGCACGACCTGAAGTCAGCGTACGTAACTGAGTTACATAACCGAACATTTCAGAAAGCGGAACTTTTGCTTTGATCACCTGTGCTGTTCCTTTGCTGTCCATACCTTCGATCTGGCCACGACGACGATTTAAGTCACCTACCACATCACCCATGTTTTGCTCCGGTGTAAGTACTTCTACTTTCATGATCGGCTCTAACAGGATCGGTTTACATTTTGGAACTGCTTCACGGTATGCTGATTTAGCACAGATCTCGAATGATAATGCATCTGAATCGACGTTATGGTAAGAACCGTCTTTCAATACAACTTTCAGTTGCTGCAGCGGGTAACCTGCCAATACACCATTTACCATCGATGCTCTGAATCCTTTTTCTACTGAAGGGATAAACTCACGTGGAATGTTACCACCGGTGATCTCATTTACAAATTGTAAATCGCCACCTGTGAAGTCTGCATCCACCGGTCCAAGAGTAACTTTGATATCGGCAAATTTACCACGACCACCTGTTTGTTTCTTGTAAACCTCACGGTGATCAACTGAACCACTGATATTCTCTTTGTAAGATACCTGGGGAGCTCCCTGGTTAACCTCTACTTTGAACTCACGTTTCAAACGGTCAACAATGATCTCTAAGTGAAGCTCACCCATACCGCTGATGATTGTTTGTCCACTGTCCTCATCTGTTTTAACACGGAAAGTAGGATCCTCTTCTGCTAATTTATTTAAACCAACTCCCAAACGGTCTAAGTCTGCCTGAGTTTTAGGCTCAATGGCAATACCGATAACCGGCTCAGGGAAATTCATTGCTTCTAATACGATCGGATGTTTCTCGTCGCACAGTGTGTCACCGGTACGGATATCCTTGAAACCAACTGCTGCTCCGATATCACCTGCCTCGATAAAGTCCACTGCATTTTGCTTGTTAGCATGCATCTGGAAAATACGGGAGATACGCTCTTTGTTTCCGCTGCGGGTGTTCAGTACGTAAGAACCTGCGTCCAGACGTCCTGCGTATGCGCGGAAGAAACACAAACGACCTACGAAAGGATCGGTTGCGATCTTGAATGCAAGCGCCGTGAAAGGCTCTTTTACATCCGGTCTACGGGTAATTTCTTCGTCTGTATCAGGATTAATACCTTTTGTAACTTCTTTATCCATCGGACTTGGCATCAATTCCATTACCAGATCCAACATTGTTTGAACTCCTTTGTTTTTGAATGAAGATCCACAAACCATAGGAACGATCTTGTTAGCAATACACGCTTTACGCAATGCATCCAACACTTCTCTTTCAGTAATGGTCTCAGGAGCGTCAAAGAATTTCTGCATGATGTTATCATCAAATTCAGAAACTGCTTCTAACATTTTTTCTCTCCACTCTTTTGCTTCTTCGATCATATCAGCAGGAATGTCGATCGTTTCGTACGTCATTCCTTTGTCATGCTCATTCCAAACCATTCCACGGAAGTTGATCAGATCAACAACCCCTTTGAATGTTTCTTCAGCACCGATCGGTAATTGAAGAGGAACGGCATTACCACCTAAGATCTCACGGGTTTGCTTAACAACGTTTAGGAAGTCAGCGCCCTGGCGATCCATTTTATTAACGAAACCGATACGGGTTACGTTATAGTTATCAGCCAAACGCCAGTTAGTTTCTGACTGAGGCTCTACACCATCTACTGCAGAGAATAAGAACACCAATCCATCCAACACACGCAATGAACGATTTACCTCAACGGTAAAATCCACGTGGCCCGGAGTATCGATGATATTCAATTTGTATTTGTTATCACGGTAATTCCAGAAACAAGTTGTAGCAGCGGAAGTGATAGTGATACCACGCTCCTGCTCCTGCGCCATCCAGTCCATTGTTGCAGCACCTTCGTGAACTTCACCGATCTTGTGATTAACACCGGTGTAGTACAGAATACGCTCGGTAGTTGTAGTTTTACCAGCGTCAATATGGGCTGCAATCCCTATATTTCTTGTATATCTTAAATCGCTCATTTTATCTTTTATCTATTGAATTAGAAACGGAAATGTGAGAACGCTTTGTTAGCTTCTGCCATTTTGTGAACATCTTCTTTCTTTTTGAAAGCAGCACCTTCTTCCTTGGAAGCAGCAACGATCTCACCGGCTAATTTCTGAGCCATTGATTTTTCATTACGCTTACGGGAATAAACGATCAGCCATTTCATAGCCATCGCAATTTTTTTGTCGGGGCGGATCTCAGAAGGGATCTGGAAAGTAGCTCCACCTACACGGCGGGAACGAACCTCAACCTGTGGCGTAACATTTGCCAATCCTTTTTTGAACACTTCCAAACCATCTTCGCTCGTACGTTTTGCCACGATCTCGATCGCATCATAAAATACGTTAGAAGCGGTAACTTTTTTACCACCGTACATCAGGTTGTTAATAAAACGTGTTACCAATTGATCATTGAATTTTGGATCCGGTAACAACGGTCTTTTTTTTGCTCTCGATTTTCTCATCGTTTCTTTATGCTAAATAGTTTTATTATTTTTTCTTAGCCGGAGCTGCAGCGGCACCTGCCTTAGGACGTTTTGCTCCATATTTAGAACGTCTCTGTTTTCTACCATCTACACCTGCAGTATCCAATGCACCACGGATAATATGGTAACGAACACCCGGTAGATCTTTTACACGACCACCACGAACCAACACGATACTATGCTCCTGCAGGTTGTGACCTTCTCCGGGGATGTATGCGATGATCTCCTCTTTGTTCGTTAAACGAACTTTAGCCACTTTACGCATAGCCGAATTCGGCTTTTTTGGAGTAGTTGTGTACACTTTGGTACAAACACCCCTGCGTTGCGGACAAGACTTCAAAGCAATTGATTTGCTTTTGTTGGTCGGTTTTGTGCGACCTTTTCTTACTAATTGTGATATAGTTGGCATCTTAAACTTGTTGTATTACCTGATTTTACTGCGTTTTCTACTCGTTTTTCAACACACCCCACCTTTTTAGGGAGGGCAAAGGTAATTAATTTTTTACAAACAATGCTATTGTTGATAAAATATTTTACTTTTTTCGACCACTTTATCCTAAAAAAGGGACGCAAATATAAGAAAAACTTAAGCAGGAACGGAAAAAATCTGCTTTTTGAACTTCCCTGCTTGCCTTTTTTACAAATTATCCTAAATTTGTTTATCCCCACTAAGCCAAATCCTTACTTCCTTCATGAAACGTTTTTTATTCAGTTTTCTCCTTTTGTTGTGCACGGTAAACCCGTTGCTTTCCCAGACATTCTGGGCGAAGGGGGCAGGTGGTAATAACGCAGATGAGGCGCTGGACGTGACTAAAGACAACTCCGGAAATATCATATCGGTAGGCTATTTTACCAATACGGCCCAATTTCAGGGTGCCCCGTTTCCTGCCTTCAGCCTTACTGCCAGTTCTGCGGGTGTTCCTGATGTATTTATTCACAAGACCGATGCTTCAGGGAATACCTTATGGGCCGTAAGTGCGGGTGGCCCGGGATCCGAGCGGGCTACCGCCGTTAAGACCGATGCAAACGGCGATATCTATATTACAGGGTTTTATTACGGAACCATCAGTTTCGGCAGCATCAGCCTGAGCTCCGTGGGCGGAAGCCAGGATATTTTCATTGCCAAACTTAACAGCAGCGGTATATTTCAGTGGGCTGTGAGTGCAGGAGGCAGCCTGGGAGACTATTCCTACGGACTTGCGCTGGATCAGAACAGCAATGTATTTATTACCGGGCAATTCGAGGGGACTTCCACTTTTGGGAGCCAAAATCTCACCAGCCAGATCAATCCGCAGACAGGCCTTCCTTCCTTCGATATTTTTACGGCCAAATACAGTTCATCCGGTGTGTTTCAATGGGTGCAGCAGGGCAGTGCCGAATACAACGACCGGGGTATGGACCTGGTATGCGACAACACAGGGAATGTATACGTAACCGGGCAGTTCAGCGATACTATCACCTTTCAGAATATTCATAACAACGGTATTATGAATGCTATTTTCATCATCAAGTATAGTTCGTCGGGGCAGGAACTCTGGTTACGGCGAGCTGCCGGAGCGTATGGAATAGGCTATGCTATTGGTCTGTATAACAATCAGGACCTGTATCTATGCGGCGATTACACAGGCCCGATGACATTTTTTGGCTCACCTAATAATTTCCTGAACGATACCTATACGAATCGGATTTTTCTGGCAAAATACACCACTTCCGGCGCTTTTGTATGGGCGCAGAGCGATGCATCGGACAACCCTCTGTCCGCACGAGCCATGGCATTCAGCAGCGCGGGTGATGTGTATCTGGCAGGTGAATTTGGTTGTGTGATGAATGAATATTCCAACCTGTACGGACCAGGTGTTTTTAATGCTGTAGGCTATTCGGATATTTTCGTCTGCAAATACACATCAGCCGGAAACCGAAGCTGGGAGCGACATTTCGGAGGACAAGGCACGGATAAGGTATATGGAATTGTGGAAGGACAAAACGGAAGACCTGTAATAGCAGGTAGTTTTGAGCGAAATCTCAACTGGCCTATAGCAGGCATCATATCGCATTTCTGGCCTCCGACCAACGGACCTGCCCTTATCAATGGCGGGTATTGCAACGATCCGGAATATGGATCCTTTGGTGTAGTATCTTCCAGTGGTTTGAATGACGCATACGTATGCGATGCGATCGACCTTAGCAGACTGCCTTATGATTTTTATCATCGACTTGGCCCTAACTGTTTAAGACCACAGCTGGATGTGTGCATCGAAGCAACGGGCCAGACAAATTGCCCGGATACGATCAGGCTTTGTAATCCTGAAAATATCAGTGCCAATCTGCACCAGGCCGGCTGGAATTTTGCACCACTCTATACATTCAGCTGGCCGAACAACCCGGCGAGTACGCTTTATTACACGTATGCTTCGAACACCGGCTATTATTCCGTTACTGCCACTTCGGTTGATGGTTGCTACACCGTCCGGGATTCGGTGTATGTTTCAGTTGCCACTATTCAGCCTCCCACCATCACAGATGATCATGGTGTAAATTTTCATCAGCCACCCTCGACCACAACTATTCATGCTTGCTCTCCTGATACGATCGTATTAACGGGTGGAAACATAGGATCCAATTCATTTCACTGGGATCCCGCTATGAGTCCGGGAATTATTGGCCGCCACGATTCGGTGTTAGCTGTGAATGCAAGTGGACTGTATATTTTTTATCTTACCTCACCCGGTGGTTGTATGAGTTCCAACATGGTTTATGTGGATCTTCAACCAGGTGGCGCTATTATTCCGAAATCCAATATGCCGGATACATTTCACTTGTGCTACGGTGATCAGCTGAATTATATACTTTACGACAGCATTACCAATCCCGCTGGGGTGGTCCCCTATCCCGATTGTTTTTTAAGTTACCAGGAAACCTGGAATTCAACGCCTAATCTGCCTGGATCCGGCACTAATAACAACTGCGGGCTCGGTCATACTTTTTATCCTGTACAAACAGGAAGCTACATTATCCGCGACTCGCTCAGAATACAGAGCCAATGCGGGATGCAGGCATTCGGTTTTGCAGATACTATCTATGTGATCGTGGATCCGAGACCCGCAATAAACCTGACAATAACAGGTTCGCATTATATCTGTGGTGGGGACAGTGTGGAGCTCCATGCTGTTTCCAACGGTTCGCTGCTATGGAATACCGGAGATACTACCGCAATTATTTTTGCAAACACGTTCGGCAATTATGCTGTCACCTCATCTATCACTGATACACTTACAGGCTGCAATAGCTCGTTCACTGATTATTTCTATATTTCCCCTAAACCAGATCCCGTGCTGTTTGTAACCCCGGCTACATCGCTTGTCTGCCCGAATGATTCCGTACAACTGCACGTGAGTATTGTTAATGCGATCAATTATGAATGGCACGGGCCGGGAGGAATTATTCCGGGAAACAGCCAGCAGATATATGTAAGCACTCCGGGCTTTTACCATTGTATAGTAATGGATGCAGACAGTTGTGTTCTTCCTTCGAATGCGATTGAAGTAAAGCAATACAGTACACCGTATCTGATCGGGCAGCCATCTGTTCTTATCTGTCCGGGACAAACAACCGATATTCTTGCAATTGCGGATGCCAACTCCCTCATCCAGTGGCAAGCTCCGCTTTCCAGTTCATCTGTGTCACAAACGATTTCAAGTGGTGGTATTTATTATTGCGATATAACCAGCTGCGGCATAGTCACACACTGCAGCATACTCATTACTCAATACACACCTTTAGCAATGGCAACTGCCGACGGTCCCACAGCTATCTGTCCGGGCGATTCAGTCATACTACACGCAAATAGTGGAATGTTGAATTATGTCTGGAGTCCCACTAATTACAATGGAGAGCACTACACTGTTTACGCACCCGGAACATACTCAGTAACGGTTACTGATAACAACAATTGTTCTGCCACCTCCAATGCCATCACTGTTACTTTGAATCCCGCTGTCGCTGTGAACCTGGGAGCTGATACTATTACCTGCAAAGAAGACAGCTATGTTCTGGACGCAGGTGCCGGATACGCCACGTATCATTGGAACACCGGTTCTGCCAATCAAAGTATTCCGGTTGATTTTACGGGTTTCTATTATGTAACTGTCGGAAATAATTCCGGATGCCTTTACACGGACAGTTTGTTTATCGAAGTCATAAACTGCAATTATGCACTCACCAATATTTTCACGCCCAACGGCGATGGTGTGAACGATGTATTCCGTTTTGCAGGTGAGCAGTTCAAAGATGTCGAATGCACGATCATCGATCGCTGGGGCAAACAAGTATATTCCTGGTCGGGCAAAGACGGTTTCTGGGATGGCACCAATCAAAAGAAAGAAACCATGCCGGACGGAACCTATTACTATATCGGAACGCTGACCGACTTCAGGGGATATCCGTATGAGCTGAAAGGATTCGTGCAGCTGAGCCATTAATTTCAAGTACCTGTTTCCGGAAAATTTAACTGATTGTTAAAAACGGGCAACAACATTTATTCTCAAAAGTTTTCCGTTGAGATCCATTGCTCTATTTTAGTGCTGAATCATTCAGATCGGTATTTTACACATTAAAATCCGATAAAGATCTTGGCAGCAGAAAAGACATCCGATAACCGCAATACTTCCAAAACTACTGAAGAGAAGAGTATAGCTGCTGCCAATACCTCAACAAGCCATCAGAAAGAGCGGAATGATGCAGCTTATCAATTGACGGATAACCGGCCGGTAGCGTCTGTTCAGAATAGTTTACACACCCTGGTCAATAACAGCCAGCATGTGAAACAACTGAAAGCTTATCATACTATAGCGAATAATAATTCCCATTCTCAAAAGACATTACAGAGAAAAGAAGTGGCAAATCCTGTAAACGTGGGACCGGGTGTTATACAGCTTTGGGATAATGCTGAAATGAAAGCGGGGCTTGAAGCAGTGGCAGAGGGTGGTTATCAGCTAAACAGGGAAGTTCATCTGACAAATGCAATAGAAGCAGCCGCTACTAAAGCAACAACAGCCGAGAAGGCAAGTTATCTTGCCAGCCAGATAAAGGTCGGACAGGTTTTTAATAACGGAAACACCCGTGCAGCAACAGCGGCGGTGTATCGTGTCTATAATGATGCCGGTGATAAAGAGCTCACCGTTTCCCCCCTTCAGGTATTGGCTGCTGTTGGAGTAACCCAACTTGATGACGAATTCGATTTCTCAGCATGGATGACCGAACAAGAACAGGAATCAGACAACCCAATTGCAATACCCGGTAAAGGAGATCTGGATGCAATACACGATAATATTGCAGTTATTGGCCGGGCCGATTCACTTCTTCAAGCACTAAGAGGCCGTTATAATCTTTTTAAAACCAAAAACCTGACAAGAGCCGAGGCCGTGGCTGCATTTCAAGGAGATCCTGAGCTTCAGAGAGGCTACGATTCATTTGAAGAATACTATGACGATCAGGATCCTCCCGTGGTTGAAACAGCACAGGAACGCGATGAAAATTTTGTAGGTACATTAAATGACCTGCATACAACAATATGGGAAAACCAGGATAAAGTCACAACTGCACACAGACTTATAAAACCCGCTGGTAACAGGCGATTTGCAAATACTATTGAGGCGGGGCCTGCAATTAATGCATTATCCGGGGAAGAATTAATAACCAGGTTAAATACTATTATGGGGATCCCTGAGGAAGAGGAAGAGGAAGAGGAGGAAGCGCCGGTCGCAGAAGAACAACCCGCTGCAGAGGAAGAAGAACCTGTAGAAGAGGAAGAGCAGGCAGAGGAACAACTCGTAAATGAAAAGCCTGTAGAGGAGGAGGAAGAGGTTGAAAAAGAACAGGAAGAAGAGGATTAAATACTGGCTGGCAGTATACCTACCACAGCATAACAAAAACCTACTTTAACATAACGGTGGAAAGCATCTCTGCTAAGGGTCTTAATTATCGACGATCTTTTCAATCCCGCATTCTGCCAGAAAAATTTCATTTGCACTATTTGGCTCCTATGCTTCTTAAATAATCGATCGTTGGTTTATACGTTGCCGAATGGTAAGGCGAATTCTCAAAATGAGCGATCGACTTTAAGGGTGTTTGTCCCGCACCATCCTTAACGTTTACGTTTGCACCGTACTTCACCAGTAATTTTACGACATTCAAATCTGCCTTATATGCAGCTACACATATTGGAATATGTGTTTCATGCACCGGAAAATTCGGGTTGGCTCCCTTGCTCAGCAGGTATTCCACTACTTTTGCTTTGTTGCGCAACCTGTTCTCATCCTCTCCCTGTTCCGCAAAAAGCCGGGTAGGAGCGCCAACGGCTGCACTCAAAGGTGTTACGTTGAATTCTTTGTCTGTCTTGCTTTGAAAATCTACCGGTGTTTTGAGTTCTTCTACTACATATTTCACTCCCTCATACATACCATTTCGTGCATAAACTCCAAGCCAGTCTTTGTTTGCATTTAACTTTGACATGTCGGGTTTAGTGCTCAATAGCAGATTAAACATTTCATCAGACTGACAGGCATCAAAAGCAGATTCTTTGAAATTGGTTAAACCATAAATGCTTGCTCCCTTTTTTATCAGATAATCTGCTATTGCAAGGTTATCCTGCCCAGCAGCACGGTACAGCATAGGCTCCTGCTTTTTAATGGTATATATTTTTCCCTGGGCATTTTCATCTTTCATATCCCAGCTATCCGGAGTATTAATATCATGTGTTTGGAGGTATTCATCAATTTCTGCGATGCTGTTACCCGGGAAGATGATCTTTTTTTGGTGTATAGTATCCGTTTGGGATGCGTCCACTTCAAATTCGATCCAATTCCATTTATCCCGAAGGATTGACGGATTAAACTGAATGACGGATATCCGGTATTTTTTAATCCCCTTGTCTTTGTTGTTACTATACGTGTGTGTGTTCAGATCGATGTATTTAAGCTTATTGCCGGCATTCTCCCTTTCCGTATGATCTTCCTGCCACTTGCCGGTTTTATCAAGATACTCAACGCTGTACGTAAAAGTAGCATCCGTTGATAGTTCAAAAACGGGCCACCGGGGCAACGCGGTTAATTCCATTGCCTTTATATCAAAGGCAGGGGCCTTACCGGGGCAAACAGGAACGTCTTTGTTTTGTTCCTCCGATGTTCCGGTGATGATACAAATGGAGGACATGGTTCCATACTGTGCGTTTTCGGTGGAACGTATGCAAATTCCTATTGCATTCCATTGTTTGTTTTTGTATTCACCATCGTTAAACAAGATCTGGTACTTATTATCATACTGGCTTTTGTTACTTAACCCGTTCCAAATATCCTGAGCGCTATTACCAGAAGTGGAGTACTGTATTTTGGCTGACTCTCCTGTGTATTTAAACAAGTCGTTTGGTGCATATGAAATATAGGTTTTGTTTACACTTTCCTGTACATTTTTATTGGCGGTTAAAATCAAATTCTGAGAAAGCGACAACGTGTTTAAGCCTGATTCCCGGCGTTTGGCATTAATATAATCCACTATGTCTTTTTCCATTTGAGTAAGGCAGATGTTTTTCGAATTCGCCTTGCCTCCCGCATTAACCGGAGATTTTGTGCTTACGGCAGAAGTTTTGGTATCATTCGTATTAATGAGTTTTTTTATACGATCCGCAGGTACATAATCCTGTGTAGTATTGTCAACATCATAGTGCACTTTATAGGTATTATCTCCGTGGTCGGCAATAATTTCAGCGGTGTACCATTTGTTGTCAGGTGGATAATACACTTCTGCTTTTTCACCCACAGTGTAAGTTTGTGCCGATAGTATCAGCGCATTCAGGAATACGATAAAAAACAATACTACTTTAATTTTCATAGTTAGCAAGGGATTACCAACCGAAAATAGCGGAATTATTAAAAACCTACAATAAAAATTGGTGAGTAGCTACTATAAATTGGTGAGTAACCGGAAAGTTTATGCGTCAGATGTCATTTACCTTTGGGATGACAAAACATCCGATAACAGTTGAATTGCTTTAGGCAGCAAGAATCAATTAGCAGACTTCAATATACCCAAAGCCTCTTCCACATAATCAAAAGTAGAAAGGATCTCCGCCTTGCCATCGATAAGTGCCACATCGTGCTCAAAATGTGCAGAAGGCAATCCGTCACGTGTAACAATGGTCCATTTATCACTCAGCGTACGCACTTCTTTCTTTCCGAGATTGATCATCGGTTCGATCGCGATCACCATACCATCTCTTAGTTTTGGTCCCGTTCCACGACGGCCGTAATTAGGCACCTGTGGATCTTCGTGCAAATGCCTTCCAAGCCCGTGACCTACCAGTTCTCTTACCACACCGTATCCGTGGCTTTCGGCATGCTGTTGAATAGCATAGCTGATATCGCCGATGCGGTTGTTGGCAGTTACCTGCTCAATGCCTTTGTATAAAGATTCTTTCGTTACTTCCACCATTTTTCGAACTTCAGGTTTTACATTCCCGATGCAAAAGGTATAGGCGTGATCTCCGTGAAATCCGTTCTTGAACACACCACAATCCACTGCCAGGATATCGCCGTCTTTCACAACGCGGTCACCTGGAATGCCATGCACTACCTGTTCATTGATGGACAAACATAAACTGGCCGGGAAAGGCGTTGGCCCCGGATAGCCTTTGAAGGAAGGTACTCCACCCATCTCCCGGATAAATTCCTCCGCCAGCTTATCCAGTCGTTTCAGCTCCACTCCTTCTTTGATCTCTTTCGCAAGCATGCCTAATGTGCGTGATACACACTGGGCCGATTCACGCATTAATTCAAGCTCTTCGCGGGTTTTCAGATAGATCATTTTCCAAACAGTTTTTTAAATACCGATTTACTTTCTTTTTTATAATTGTTGTGAGCACCCGGATTCACCAGCTGGTGATCGAACTCGCCCCCTTCCGGATGCAGGATCTGCCATACTTTGCTCCAGCCCACAAATCCTCCTACATTCCTGTCGTCGATAAAAAGATCTGCATTGATCTTCCTGCTGATCGACAGGTCATACACTTCTTCCGGGTAACTTTTGTTCACTGCATAAAATTCAACTCCGTTTTGCCTGCAATAGTCAACAGCTTCCTGGAGCAGCTCACCATCCCTGAATGTCCAGAGGATCAGCTTATGTCCTTTTTTCTGAAGCTCTTTGAGTGTGGCAAATGCAAACAACATTTCCTTACCGATGGCCGGATACTTGTGCTCTACGATCGTCCCGTCGAAATCAACCGCAATGATCTTACTCTCGTAACTTGTGAACTGCTGATCCATTTTCTTATATATTAGTTGCTTTCAACACATTCATCTCTGCGTCCACTTCATACAAGCGTGGTACAGCCGTTCCGATCTCGAATTCCAGGATCTGCTCCGGTGTCATTTTTTCGAGGTACATGATCAGTGCACGCAGGCTATTGCCATGGGCAGCGATCACTATATTTTTTCCTGCCTTTAATTTAGGGATAATTTCCGATTCAAAATATGGGATCACGCGGGCAGCCGTATCTTTCAGGCTTTCTCCGTTCGGCGGAGCAATATCATAACTCCTTCTCCAGATCTTCACCTGCTCATCACCGAATTTGGCTGCTGTTTCGGCTTTGTCCAGTCCCTGCAAGTCGCCATACATACGTTCGTTCAATGCTTTGTTATAAGTAACTGCGAGATCCGGCTGTCCTGATTGTTCAAGGGCTATTTTCAGGGTGTCCTGCGCCCGCTTAAGATCAGATGCATATCCGAGATCAAAATGAAAACCTTTAAGTTTTATTCCGGCATTTTTCGCTTCCTCACGGCCTTTATCCGTAAGATCCACATCTACCCAACCTGTAAATTTATTCTCTAAGTTCCAAACCGATTGCCCGTGGCGAAAAATAACTAACTGAGCCATAAAAAAATTTTATGCAAAGATAGGGTAATTTGATGATTTGAAAATGTAAGAATTTGAAAATGTTTATACATACATTTTCAAATCAATAAATCATCAAATTAAACAATGGCTTCATTCATACTCGGCGTTTTGCCAAAGCGAATGAGTGTGGTAATGTGCGAATCCAGCGCTTGCATGAAGGTTTTATTCTCGAGGTAAGGAACGCCAAACTGCTCGGCCGTAGCTTTTACGATCGGCGCAATAGCCGGGTAATGCACATGGCAAATGGTTGGGAACAAATGGTGCTCTACCTGGAAATTCAATCCACCCACATACCAGGAAATAAGTCTGCTGTGGCGGGAGAAATTAACGGTAGTGTTCATCTGGTGAATGGCCCAGTTGTTTTCGATCGTACCACTTTCGTTAGGCAGGGGATGCGTGGTATCTTCTACTGTATGCGCCAGCTGGAAAATAACGGTAAGCACTACACCACCAATAAAATGCATTAGCAAAAATCCTAATACAACCTGTCCTACCGGAATACCAATAACAAAAATCGGTAGACCTATAAATGCCGCCAGATAAACGATTTTTGAAACAACTATTTTAAACATCGTAACCTTGTTCTCCTCTTTGGTATTCTTGTTCACACCACCTTTGGTGTAACGGACGTACTGAACGAAATCCTTGGCCAGTACCCAGTATAAAGTCAGGATCCCGTAAAATAAAAAAGCATAAATGAATTGCAGTTTATGATACCATTTAACTTCCGTGTGCGGAGAAAATTTTAAGATGAGTTTATCATCAATATCATCGTCCAGATTCACAATGTTCGTGTAGGTGTGATGAAGCACATTATGCTGCATTTTCCAGTTGAAAACCGAGCCACCTAACAGATTAAGCGTATGGCCAAGCCAGTAATTTACTTTCCGGTTGCTCGAATAAGCTCCGTGATTGGCATCGTGCATTATACTCATGCCAATACCGGCGAGCGCAAAACCCATAATTGTCCAGAGCAGCATGGAAATGCCGACAGAAGGAGTAAAAATTAACAAAGCTGCAAACGGAAGGATATATGCCGATAGCAAAATGACCGTTTTAGCAACCATTTCTCCATTGTAATGTTTGGAGAGCTGGTTCTCTTTAAAATAGCCATCTACATTTTTACGAAGAGTGGCGAAAAATAGATTCCTGTCCGGATTCTTGTCAATAAACCTTACTTCTGAGTATCCCATTCCGCAAAGATAAATAAATATTATTACATCGGTATTTAAGGATAAGTTAATATAAATCAATAAGTTAATTCATTTCGACTAATTACGATTGCTTCCCGTTATTCAGCTGTTTTTTACCTCTCCAGGAGAAAACAACACATACACCAAGAAGTCGGGGAATTTTTATTCATCGAATGGAAAGCCCGTGTGTCCCGCCAGATAGCATAGAATTTATTAAATTCACACAGAATTGGCAGTAAACACAAATATTTTTAACCTATTTGTTGATGCTGTTCAAAAAAAAACTATCTTTGCCCTCCAATTTTAAAAGAATTATAAACATGTATGCTATTGTAAACATAGCCGGGCAACAATTTAAAGTGGAACGGGGCCTTAAGGTCTACGTTCACCGCCTAAAGGCTGAAGAAGGGGCAGACGTTGAATTCGATAACGTATTACTTATCGACAACGGAGGAAAAATTTCCGTAGGTAGCCCTGCGATCGATGGAGCACGAGTTGCTGCATCTGTGATCCAACACGTAAGAGGTGACAAAGTTCTTATTTTCAAAAAGAAAAGAAGAAAAAGTTACCAGAAACTGAGCGGTCACCGCCAGGATTTCACGCAAATCATCATACAGGGTATCCTTGCAAAAGGTGAAACCATGAAAGATAAATTAGCGGCGAACAAACCTGCAGGCAAACCTGTTCTGGAAAGAAGAAAAAAAGTAGAAGCAGCTCCGGCTGTTGAAGCAAAAGCTGAGAAAAAAGCTCCGGCTAAGAAAGCTGCTGCTAAAAAGGCTGCCGCTCCTAAAAAAGCTGCTGCTAAAAAAACGACCAAGAAAAAAGAAGATTAATAAATGTCTCTGATGCTGATTGGCTTCGAAAGCCTCTGCCAGCAAGGAGTACAATAAAAAGTAAACAAAATGGCACATAAGAAAGGTGTAGGTAGTAGTAAAAACGGACGCGAATCGCATAGCAAGCGTTTGGGTGTGAAAATCTACGGCGGACAAGTCGTGATTTCAGGAAACATCATCGTTCGTCAGCGTGGTACAAAACACCACCCGGGCGAGAACGTAGGTATCGGTAAAGACCATACTTTGTACGCTCTTACTGACGGTGTTGTTGTTTTCAAGAAAAAACGCGACGATCGTTCGTTTGTATCGGTAGTTCCTGCGCAAGCATAAGAATCCCGATTGCTCAAATCATTAGTAAGCCTGTCGGTTCCCCGACGGGCTTTTTGCTTTTGGGTAAGCAGAAATATGCCTGCGGGCTCTCACAAATTTGTGTAAATTTGAATAATATAAAGATAAAACAAAGCGAAAATTATGTTACAACTGAATTATATCCGCGAAAACAAAGAAGAAGTAATAAAACGCCTGGCTGTAAAGAATTTCAAGGACGCTGAGAGTATCATCAGTAAGATCGTTGAGTTAGATGGCAACAGAAGGACCATTCAGAAACAAACCGATGATGTGAAAGCAGAAGCCAATGCACTGGCCAAACAGATCGGCGAGCTCATGAAATCCGGTAAAAAAGATGAAGCGGAAGGCATCAAAGCAAAAACTGCCGACCTGAAATTAAAAGAAAAAAATTTCGATGACAGTTTAAAGAATGTTGAAGGAGATATTCATGCGCTGCTGGTACAGGTCCCTAACCTGCCGAGCGCAGTAGTTCCTGCCGGGAGAACACCGGAAGACAATGTTACCGTCTTCGAACATGGAGATATTCCTAAACTGCACGAAGGTGCGCAACCTCACTGGGAGCTGGCTGCCAAATACGACCTCATCGATTTTGAATTGGGTGTAAAGCTCACCGGCGCCGGATTCCCGGTATACAAAGGAAAAGGAGCAAGATTACAACGCGCATTGCAGAACTTCTTCCTCGACAAAGCCACCGCACAGGGTTACATGGAAGTACAGCCGCCAGTATTGGTAAATGAAGACAGCGGTTTCGGTACCGGTCAGCTGCCGGATAAAGAAGGGCAGATGTATCATGCTACCATTGACAACCTTTACCTTATCCCTACTGCAGAAGTTCCTATCACGAATATCTACCGCGATGTGATCCTGAAAGAAAGCGATCTGCCGATCAAAAATTGCGGCTACACGCTTTGTTTCCGAAGGGAAGCAGGCAGCTACGGAAAAGATGTACGCGGTCTGAATCGTTTACATCAGTTCGATAAAGTAGAGATCGTTCAGATCGCTCATCCGGATAAATCCTATGCTATCCTCGAAGAAATGCGGGAGTATGTGGCAAGTCTCTTAAAAGACCTGGAATTGCCGTTCAGAACACTGAAATTGTGTGGTGGAGATATGAGCTTTGCTTCTGCCCTCACCTACGATATGGAAGTATACAGTACGGCACAGCAACGCTGGCTGGAAGTAAGCTCTGTTTCGAATTTCGAGAGCTTCCAGACCAACCGCCTGAAATGCCGTTTCAAAAATGCAGATGGGAAAACCGTGCTGGCACATAGCCTTAACGGAAGTGCATTGGCATTCCCGCGGATCCTGGCTTCTATTCTTGAGAACAACCAAACTCCGGAAGGTATTAAGATCCCGAAAGCGTTGGTGCCGTATGCAGGGTTTGATATGATCAGTTGATAAAACTCACATTTACGGAGGAATATGAAAATTTCCTCGCAGAGAATGGACTTCTGCATGTTTTGGCTAAAGCCAATTCCAGTACCGATCATGAAAACACGGCCTAAAGGCCGTGTCAATTAGTAATTACAGGTAATCCGTTTTTTTTGTATAGATTTAATAAAACAAAAAAATAAATTGAAAAAAACGATCAAATCCATACTTCTGAACTTGTTTCCCCGGACGGCGAAAAATTACCTGTTCCGGGAACAAAAACGATTTTCGTGGAATACCCTGGGTGAAATCAACAACGAACCCGAAGTACTGATCTTAGAAGAGCTTTTTTCAAAACACCCGCAACTTAATTTCTTTGATATCGGCGCCAATAAAGGCGAATATATTTTTGCAGCAGAAAAATACCTGCCTTCCAAACAGATCTATGCTTTTGAGCCCAATCCCAAATTGTTCAAACGGTTGCAGACCCTTTTCCCGGCCATACACAGTTCCGACATTGCACTAAGCGACCGCAACGAACAAGCAGTATTCAAGATCCCTACAATAAACGGGCAGGAAGATGATACACTCGGAAGCCTGGGAACTGATACTAAACTCGATAATGAGACCTCCAGCGAGCTTGTACAGGTTAAATGCCTGACATTGGACACCTTTCTCAAAGAACAGGGCGGGAAGCTGGCAGACTGCCTTAAAATCGATGTGGAGGGCTTTGAGCTGGCCGTTCTAAAAGGCGCCAGGCATACTATTTCCGGTCATTTTCCGTTAATGCTCCTTGAGATCGAAAAGCGACATCACCCCGGCAAAACGGTATTGGAATTAATAAACGAAATAAACGCATTTGCTCCTGAAGGAAAAAGCTACGAAGTGTTTTTTTTCGATAACCTGCAGCACCGGATCATCCCGGTTGTAGGCGAGCCGTCGCAGGAAAAAAAAGACTGGGGAACACGGAATTATATCAATAATTTTTTGTTCGTTCCTTCCCACTCCGTTTACATACAGGATATCATCGACATCAATAACAAGCTTAGCAGGATCTTTGGAAAATAGCGGGAAACATAAAAAAGCAGCTATCTATTATTCGGCAGGGATCGGTGATGCCCTGCTGCTGACACCGCTTGTGAAACGTCTGAAAAAAGATGGCTTCCATGTTACAGGTATTTTTACCTCGCCTTTTGATCTGCAGGAGCTATATGAGGGAAACGATCTGCTTGATGAAAAGATCATTATTCTCACGAAGCCCAAATTGGTCTGGTTCATCACCCGTTTTAGCTTCAAAAAATTCGACCTTTCCTTCGTGAATTGTTTCTCGGCCGGTAAACGTAATATCATTGCAGCTTCCAGTACCTCAAAGGAAGTACGCATTAACAAAAAAGTGCAGTTCAAACGGAGAGTGCTTACGAATCTTCAGTTCATCGAACCCAAAGAAAATATACACGACGGTGAGCAAAACTTACGCCTTTACACAGAAGAAACGGGCATATCCGAAGCGGATTTTCAGCTCAGTCATATTGCATCCGATGTATTGAACATTTCATTACCTGAAAAATATATCGTGCTGCAGGCTGGCGCCGGAAACAATTCAACACCTTACAAGATCTGGGATCCTGAGAAATGGCAAACAGTACTTGAAAAAACCTTCGAACGTTTTCCTCAGCTGAAGATCGTATTGCTTGGTGACAAAAACGAGTTGCAAATAGGAGATCAGATCCGGAACACCTCGATCGTGAATCTCACCGGGAAAACCACCTTAAAAGAAGCGATCACTGTTATTAAAAATGCAGTGGCACTTGCAGGCAGTGACAGTGGCCTGATGCACCTCGCCGCTGCGCTCAACAAACCTACGTTTACGATCTGGGGAGCATCGAACGAAAAATTATACGCTTATTCAGGATTTAATCCTTCCAGGCATACAGTGATCATTAATGAAGCCATCAGATGCCGCCCCTGCAGCGCATGGATAAGCCCTAATACCGACCGTATGACCGACCCATTGAATTGCCCTGATTTTATCTGCTTAAAAGGAATTTCTCCCGAAACGGTATTCGAAAAACTATCTGTATTTTTAAGCCAACACCTGCAAAATGCTGAATAAGATCATACAGACCATATTTTCGAAAGGCATTGTTTCCATCCTCAATTTCCTGATTGTCATCATCACCGCTAAGTTCACCGGTGCAGAAGGACGCGGACAAATGAGCCTGATGTACCTGAATGTTACGCTCATCCTGATGATCAACGACCTGATCGGGGGAAGTGCGCTGGTCTATCTTATTCCAAAGCTAAAGGCGCAGCGCCTGGTCATTCCTTCTGCCTGGATGGCCGTATTGTGTGCCCTGCTCCTGCCCTTCCTCTTTAATTTTTACTTAGGATACGATCTCCGGGATTACCTCTGGTTTACAGCGCTTTCGTTGATGCTGAATTTCAGCAGCGTTGGCAATATGTTCCTGAATGGCCTGCAGAAGATCCGGCAAAGCAACACAGGAGGGATCCTGCAAACATTTTCGCTTTTCCTTGTTCTGTGCTTCCTTATTTTCGGCCTGGGACAGAACAATGCGCAGAGCTATTACCTTGCTTTACTGATCGGTTATTCGCTTAATTTCTTTTACAGCCTTATCGTTTTGAGCAAGTACATTTTTCCTGTTGAAAAAAGTCCGCTGATCCAAACCTGCAAAGAGATCCTGAATTACGGATTTATTGTGCAGGCCGGAAATGCTATTCAACTGCTCAATTACCGGCTTTCGTATTATTTCCTTGATTATTTTTTTCCATTAAAAGGTAAGGCATTTGTCGGTGTATTCTCCACCGGCTCTTCGGTGGCAGAAGCGGTGTGGGTGATCATGAACGGGATTTCTATGGTTCAATATGCAACGCTTTCCAACAATGAGAACAAGTCCTTCGCTATCTCTTATTCGGTGAAACTTTCCAAGATCTGCCTGATACTTACCGTATTTGCAGTATTGGTATTGATTCTTTTGCCGAACAGTGTATTTGTTTTTCTCTTTGGCAATGATTTTACCGAAATGAGGTACGTGATCCAGATCCTGAGTCCCGGGATCGTTTTAATGGGTTTTACGGGGATCTATTCACATTATTTTGCAGGCACAGGATTGATGAAAATAAGCACGTATGCTTCTCTTGTAGCATTTGGAGTTACGCTCATCGCGGGTATCCTGCTTATTCCTTCTATGGGATTGACAGGCGCGGCATTAACTTCCTGTTTATCCTATTGCATCTCTTCCCTGTACCTGGTCATCGAATTTACAAGACATACAAAATGCGGGATCAGGGAACAATTCTTTAGCTTCAAAGATCTCCTGAAGCTGCATTAAACTTGCCGGTTCCGGCCTAACAGCGAAGAAAAATAATGGCTACTTTTGTCGGATCAATTGGTATGAAGACTTTTTCACAGAATATACTGATACTGCTTTTTACACTGCATGCATACTTCTCCGATGCGCGGGTAAAACCTATGGATAAAAGTATATTGAATTATACACAGGTACTTTTTGAATACCCTGCCGTAAAAAATTCAATTCGCTACAAGCTTGAGATAGCTACTGTAAAGGATACTGAAACACCGAAAGAATATACGAGCAACTCCACTGTAAAGATCATAAACGATCTGGCATTCGGACAATCCTACAAATGGAGAGTAATCGCCTTCAATAAAAAAGAGAAACAGATCTTCACGAGTACGTATTTTACATTCAGCATAAAAAACACTGATCTGGTAAATACCAATATCTTCAGGCTTCGGATCAATTACTCGGATCCTTCCGTAAATCCGGACGATCTCGTTTTTATTGACTATAACCGTATCGCTGTTAACCGGAAAGGAGAGCCGGTCTGGTACCTGCCCGACGTTCCCGGAAAGGTAAATTTTATGGAACGCATAAGGGATCTGAAAATGACGAAAGACGGAACCTTTACTTTCCTCAACAGCAGATCGGCTCTTGAATGCGATATAACCGGAACCATTCTTTGGGAAGCGCCGGTGACCGTAAAAGATAAAAAAGACAGCGCCGGTTTTTATCACCATTGCTTCACCAAACTTAAGAACGGGAATTATATGGTGCTTGGCAATCATTTCGTGTATAAGCCAATCCCGGCTTCCTGGCCCGAAAGTAAGATCAAAAAGCTACAGGAGACCAAAAAAATAAATGGAGTACTTTGTGCAAAAGTGGAATACGGAAGTATTATGGAATTCAATGCCGGAAAAGAATTGGTGTGGTATTGGAACCCGGAAAAATACCTGGACGATGCGACCATTTTTTCGCATGGCAATGCCGATACGCTCGACAACCCGACTCCACACATGAATGCCTTTGATGTGGATGAAGAAAAAGGCCTGGTGAGTGTTGGTTTCCGCGACCTTAGCCGGATCATCGTGATCGATAAAAAGACCGGAGCGATCGTTACGAGCTACGGGGAGAATAAGTCGGAACAAGGGCAGTTCAAATTCCAGCACGATGCACGTTTCCTGAAAGACGGACGGATAGCGATCTTCAACAACAACGATATTACTTTGAATCAAAATGCCGTTTCGTCCGTGCAGATCCTTTCCAGGCCGGATACAATAGCAAAGCGAAGGGGTGTTGAATGGGAATTCCCCTGCAACTTTGATAGTCTGAGTGATGGCCGGAGTCTGAAAGGTGGCGGAGTTACCGAGCTTGGCAATTCAAATTTATTTGTAAGTATGGGGCAACTCAATCGCGTGTTTGAAGTAAGCAGGAATAAGAAAATTATCTGGGACGGTTTTTTCGAGCAATACTCCGGATCAGAGAAAAAATGGAAAGCTTCTCCGCAGTACAGAGCAAGCCCTGCCCCTTCTCTTTACCCGAACTATTTTTCAGCAGAAGTATTGGGCAGCTCAGCTAGAAAGAAACAAATTCACCTGGAACTCAAAATTACAAATGAAGGTTCATCAGCCGATGCTTATACAATAGGCATCAGAGACGATACGGGAATAGTAATCGAGCAGTTTGATGTCACAAATCTTATGGGTGGTGAATCCAATACAGGTTCATATGTTTTGGGAATGGAAAAGCATCCGAAAATAAAAAAATTAATTATTGAAATAAAGTCGCTCACAAATCCTGAAAACACAAAGAAGATCGTGTACGAATTGTAAGCAATTTTCAGGATGAATTTACGTTAATCAGCAGCAGAGTATGTGTGGAATAGCAGGCATAGCATTTTTAGAACGAAAAAACACTCCCATCCGGGAGTCCGTCTTTTCGATGAGCCGTACCATTGCACACAGAGGCCCGGATGACGAAGGATTTGCCCTTTTCAGTGAAAACGAAATTTCCGCTTTAGGATCATCACACACACAGGAGCAGGTATTTAAAGCCGGTTTCCGGTATTCACCTCATGAAAAGATCGAATCTTTTTCCGATACCAGTTGTTTTGTAGCCCTTGCTCACCGCCGTCTTTCCATACTCGACCTCAGTCCCGGCGGACACCAACCGATGTGCAACAAAGAGAAAAACAACTGGATCACTTTTAACGGCGAGATCTACAATTACATCGAGATCCGCAAAGAACTGCAACAAACGGGTGTAGTGTTCGAAACAGCATCCGATACGGAAGTTATCCTCGCTGCGTATACTGCATGGGGAACGGATTGCGTAAAGAAATTCAACGGCATGTGGTCCTTCGTGATCTACGACCGTCAAAAGAATTGCCTGTTTGCTTCCCGCGATCGCTTTGGTGTAAAACCTTTTTATTATTATTTCAAAAACGGGATCTTCTGTTTTGCCTCCGAGCAAAAAGCCATTCGTCAACTGCCCTTCGTGGAAACCGGCATCAATAAAAAAGCGGTGTATGATTTCTTTGCCTACTCGGAAGAAGAATACGAAGAAGCAGGTTTTTTTGAAAATATTTTTGAGCTGTTCCCTTCTACCAATTTAGTTCTCGACCTCAACAGCAAAGAACTCACGAAAGAGCTCTATTATTCGCTGGGGATCAACAATGACTTTGTGGATTTTTCGGAAAGCAAGTATAAGCAGTATATCGCACAAACCCGTGAGCTTTTCATGGACAGCATTCGCCTGCGTTTGCGATCGGATGTGTCAGTGGGCTGCTGCCTGAGCGGAGGCATTGACAGCAGTGCTATCGCCGGTGCGATGAATATCCTGCAAAGTAAAGAAGGGATCCATCTTTTTACCGCCATGTTTCCCAATGAAGACATAGACGAAAGCAAGTGGGCAAAACTGGTGGCCGACAGTACACGATCGAAATGGCATACCATCACTCCTTCCGGAGATCAGTTGTTCAATGAATTGCAGGACCTCGTATACTGCCAGGACATTCCACTCTGGAGCACTAGCACCTATGCACAGTTCAAAGTAATGCAGCTGGTAAAACAAAACGGGATCAAAGTAGTGTTGGATGGACAAGGCGGCGATGAGCTTTTTGCGGGTTACACGCCTTACTTCTCTTATTACTGGAATGAAATAGCTGCCAACAAAGGAGGAAGGATGGCATTGCAGGAACTGAAGAAAAAAGGAAAGCTGTCGAATGAAGCACTGTACTGGATAAAAGAAAACGTAAAGAAAAAAGAAAGCGGTTTGCTGTCTGGCCTCAAAGGCTTAAAAAAACAGCAAGCCTCTTATCTGTCAAAGAATTTCGCGGGACAATTTGGAAAACGATCCGGAAGGAACAAAGCCGAAACACTGAATGAGATCCTGGCGCAGGAGTTTGTGAATACACGTCTCAAATTATACCTGAAATGCGAAGACCGCTGCGGTATGTGGCATTCGGTGGAATCACGCACTCCTTTTGCCGACGACCTGCCGATGATCGAAAATACGTTTGCCATCGAAAGCGCTTATAAATTGCATAATGGTGTAAGCAAATCCTTACTGCGCGAAGCAACCAAAGATCTGTTGCCAAAACCGATCTACGAACGCAAGGATAAAATGGGCTATGTAACACCGAATAACAAATGGCTTTCGGATCATAAGAATACGATAAAAGAATTGCTTCACAAAGATCTAGGAGAATATGTTGATCTGAAAAAGCTGCATACAGCTATCGATGGTTTATCCGGCAGTAAGCCTGAGCAGACCATTGTTTTTAAAGCGTTAACTTTTTCGGTTTGGAAAGAGAAATTTAATCTTTAAAATTCATCATCTTATATTTATCAGTATGAAACTAAAATTCTTTTTATTCTTCAGTCTGCCACTGTTTTTAAACGCACAGATCTATTCAGGCATCTATGGAAAGTTCAAGCATAAATGGACGCTGCAGATCAATCCCGATAGCTCTATCATTCTTATAAAAAATATCGACAATTTTGGCTACCAAGAATACACAGGTAGTATTAAAAGAACGAATGACACTCTATTCACCATTCATACGGATATATCATTTTCTCAAATCGCTTGCAGGGCCATAGGCGATTCTGTTTTGTATGTTTCGCTCGACTCAACCACTCTACAAGCTATACACACTATCACTATCCTGTATCCCGACCAATACTCGGTTGCTTTACCCACAGCAGGAAACAGCCACTTGAAAATACCGCTTGATAAAAAACACTTTGACGTTACAAAGGCAAAGAGTGCTTTTTATATTTCCGCAGGTCATAAGAACCCGATCAACAAACGGGAAGTACTAACCTGTTTCGAAGCAGGGGACGAATATGGTCTTGAATTCTATTCAGAAAAAGCGATCAGCTTTGATATTGTTATTAAAAAGAATAAAGTGCGAAAGATCGGGAAAGGGTTGATCGAGCCGTTTATCCTGGTAAAACAGCCATGAAAGCATACATTAAATCTTCCTGATCAAAACGGCTGTCAATACCCCAGCTCCTTCAGCTTTTTCCGAATCGCATCCGCTGTTTTGTACTTAGCTTTCGAAACTTCACCCACATCATTTTTCCCATCATACTCAAACGGAAAAGCTTTTTCAAGATGTTTCAGCTGAGCAGGTTGGTTTGGAGGATTTTTGAAATCGATCTTGTCGTAAAAATAAACCTGGTAAAATTGCCCCATTATACCATGCGGATTGCCTTGTGTCCAGCGACACAGGATCACCAGTTCCTTGTCGGCATCCTTATCCGCATTTGCAAAGAAAACACTTTCGATAGAACAGGGCGAACCTTCCGGATTGTATCCATCAATAAAGATCATTTTATACGTATCAGGACCTGATGGGATGAAGATATGGCCTTCCACCCAGGTGCCTTCATCCTGCTTATCGGTATAATAAAAGGCAAGGATTACAGCTGTCTTTCCGTCCCATAATTTGGTTTCTATCACTTTTCCACTAAGACCGTAATCCGGATCGGGTCTGTTTCGGACAGCGAAATCCGTCGCCGTTTCGGAAGGCTTTCGTTTGAAGGTCTGTGCCTGCAACTGAACTATAAATAGTGAAAATAGAACTAAAAAATTGTATTTAATTTTCATCATAGCATTTACACCCTCACTCCAATAATCGTTATATCATCAACCTGTTCCATATACCCCATCCATTCGCGCAGAGCGGTACCTTTCTTCTGTTCCCTGTTGCAGGAAACGATCAGGAGGATATAAAAAATGAGCAGGTAGCCAATTCTCTTCATCAGGTATAAATATATCACAGATAGGTAAAATCGCCAAATAAAGTTACATAAGCCTGGTAGCAATGTGCCGGAACTTTTAAATCCGCATTGAAATTGTTATTTTTGAAAATCCAAAATCCTATTCATCATGAAAAGACTTCAATTCACCACCGACATCAATGCTCCCCGTGAAAAAGTGTGGGACGCGCTTTGGCAGGATCAGAACTACCGTAAATGGACTTCTGTGTTCGCCCCGACCTCTTATTATATTACCGACTGGAAAGAAGGCGGTAAGATCCAATTCCTTTCCGGCGATGGAACCGGTATGTACAGCACTATCGAAAAAATGCAACGCCCCGATTTTATGTTCTTCAAACACATCGGTGAGATGAAAGAAGGTAAAGAACAGCCTTTGAATGAATCGACAAAATCCTGGACGGGTTCTATGGAAAATTACACATTGAAAGAAGCGAACAGTGTCACTACCTTATCTGTTGATATAGACGTTACGGATGACCACGTGGAATCATTCGCAAACATCTTTCCGAAAGCATTGCAACTGGTAAAAGAGCTGGCAGAAGCAAAATGAATTAGGTACATTTGATCATGCAAAACACGTATAGTACAGAGCGGCTTTCCATTGGCCCGCTCACTACAGCAGACATCTCTTTTATCCGGGAGCTTGTGAATACGGAAGGCTGGGTCGCTTTTATCGGGAACCGCAACGTAAATTCAGATGAAGACGCTTTGGGGTATATCCAAAAGATCCTGAACAATCCGGATGTGCGCTATTGGATGGTGTATCTCAAAGAAACATCGGTTCCTGTTGGAATTATTACATTTATAAAACGTGACTACCTGCAGCACCATGACATCGGTTTTGCTTTCCTGCCCGCTTATGCAGGTAAAGGTTATGCGTATGAAGCCGCTAAAAAAATTTTAGAGGATCTGCTCAGCCATCCTGTATATATTCAGATCCAGGCCACTACCGTTCCTGAAAATGCAAGCTCCATCAAACTTTTGGAGAAGCTGGGATTGAAATTCGAAAAAGAGATCGTAGTAGAAAACGAGACTTTAAAGCTATACGGCATCGCAAAAGATAAGAAGTGAATTTAGTTTACAAAGCAGATCAGTTCTTAATAACCAGCTTGTAACAATTCCTTGTCTGTTTATCTTCGGTGATAAATGTATACATACCGTTCGACAGAGAAGAAACATTCAGCTCGCCGTCTTTATCCACGTGGGTTTCCAACAAAAGATTCCCTAAAACATCGTATATACCGATGGTGATGTCGCTCTGCACATTGGAAATGCTGAGCCTGTGAGATGCGGGATTCGGATAAAAACATATACTCTTTTCTGCCTGAGACTGTTTCAATCCGATATAAAAAGACCTGTCCGGAATTCCGCACGAATCCCCTGAAATTGCTTTTCTGTAATAAAATTGTTCCCGGCGATAATGTACCATCATGGCTGGATACTGATAATCGTCTACTATCCACCCCAGCCCGGCTCCATATATTTCATTGTACAACGTTTCTTCAAAGCAGCAATCCAGACAACTCATATTTTCATATATCTGCACGCCGCAATAATTGGAAGAAGCATAAACCGAATCGTGGTAAGAATCGCAGCTATCGTTAATCGTATAAGGAATAAGTGTAGTTATAGGATCAGTCAGGTGTGTGTAGTATATGGTATCTACAAACGAGGTAGCATTGGTAGGCATGCCGAAGCTTATCGTATAATAATTATCATTTTGACGAATATAAAATACGGTATCGTTCGTTGCAGAAAAGTATTTTCCGGTGACTACAAAACGTGCGAGATTGGCTGGTATAAAAAGGGAGCGGGATTGAAACTCATCGCCCACATCAAAACTGAATATATCGCTGATAGTTGGAACTGCCTGCGCCTTACCTACCAGTCCTATCAGATGTAAACTACTAATTAGTATGAGTTTTTTCATATCCGGGGGTTAAAATGTTGGTTTACTCATAAGGCTCCGCGAAATCGGAAAAAAACCTGTAAGCGAATCGTTTTTATAGCTTAGATTAAAAAATAATCATCTGGATTTCAATAATTTAAGCAAAATGATTAAAAAATAATTATTAAAAAGATTGACTTTTAATCAAAAGCGCATATCTTTGCCTTGTTGTTCATTGAAATTGAAAACTTGATCGCTCTATAGCCCCCTGTTTTCGTAACTTTCTGACTAAGATATGGCAAAGATAGTAAAAGCTGCGAAAAAGGCAAAAAAACAGGTCACGGTTAAAAAAACATCAAAACAGGCTGTAAAAGAGAAAAAAACGAAAGAAGAGAAGTTTGTTGCTCATAAAACAGGTTTGCAGGCCGGAGATAAGGCTCCGGATTTCAACGGGCTGAACCAGGACGGAAAGGAATTTAGCCTTGCCGGCTATAAAGGAAAAAAGCTGATCCTGTATTTCTACCCGAAAGACAATACACCAACCTGCACCAACGAAGCGTGTAATCTGCAGGAAAATCTCAACAGCCTGAAAAAAGAAGGATATGAGATCGTAGGAGTAAGTGCAGACGATGTAAAGTCTCACAAAAAGTTTGCTGAAAAATTCGGATTGAAATTTAACCTGTTAGCCGACCCGGAAATGAAAGCGATCAGGGCATACGATGTGTGGGGGATCAAACAGTTCATGGGCCGGATTTATGACGGCATATTGAGAACAACATTTATCATTGATGAAAAAGGCATCATCAGGAACATTATAACAGCAGTGGAAAGTAAAGACCACGCAAACCAAATACGTAACTTATAAATATAATATATCATGGCGAAAAAATCATCATCAGAAGACGCAGGAAAAAGCAACATTAATTCAGAGAAATTAAAAGCTTTACAGCTTACATTGGATAAGCTGGAAAAAACATATGGAAAAGGCGCGATCATGAAACTGGGCGATAGTGCAGTAGAAGCGATCGAATCGATCTCTTCCGGTTCACTTGGGCTCGACATTGCATTAGGGATCGGCGGTTACCCGAAAGGACGGATCGTAGAGATCTACGGACCTGAATCTTCCGGTAAAACAACCTTAGCTATTCACGCGATCGCTAACGTTCAAAAACAAGGTGGTATTGCTGCCTTCATTGATGCAGAGCATGCTTTCGACCGGTTTTATGCCGAAAAATTAGGAGTAGATACACAAGGCTTGCTGATCTCCCAGCCCGACAACGGTGAGCAGGCATTAGAGATCACAGACAACCTGATCCGTTCGGGCGCTGTTGACCTTATCGTTATTGACTCCGTGGCTGCCTTAACTCCAAAAGCAGAGATCGAAGGAGAAATGGGTGAAAGTAAAATGGGCCTTCAGGCACGATTGATGAGCCAGGCATTGCGTAAGCTGACAGGCACGATCAACAAAACGGGCTGCTGCGTGATCTTCATTAACCAGCTGCGTGAAAAGATCGGTGTGATGTTCGGGAACCCGGAAACAACGACCGGTGGTAACGCACTTAAATTCTATGCTTCCATCCGTCTGGATATCCGCCGGATCGGCCAGCTGAAAGATGGGGAAAGTGTAAACGGTAACCGTGTGCGTGTGAAAGTGATCAAGAACAAAGTAGCACCTCCCTTCCGTATGTCAGAATTCGACATTCTCTTTGGTGAAGGAATCAGCAAAGTAGGTGAGATCATTGACCTCGGTGTGGAGCACGGAGTGATCAAAAAAAGTGGCTCCTGGTTTAGCTACGGCGACACGAAATTAGGACAGGGAAGAGATTCGGTAAAACAGATCTTCCTCGATAATCCTGAGCTGGCTGATGAGATCGAGAACAATATCAAAGTGGCTCTCGGACAGGGTACCGATACAATGGTTCCGGCAGAAGTGTAAACATATTGTAAACCTTTTCCAAAGCATCTGTTTTGGAAAAGGTTTTAAAAACTGCGGATTATTTTTCCCGTTTTGCGGAGCACCGAATCTTAAAATAATGTAAAATTAAAATATGCAGATTAATAGTTCGTTTTATTGTCTGTACATTTGGAAAAATAAAAAGGATACTATAAATTAGCCTGAAGAAAATCCCCGATACATTTTTTTGAAAATTATAATCCCTTAAAAAAGTTGAACATACTTCCCGCAGGAAGGAGAAATTTGTTAAGTAAAACTAACTACACTACTAAGCAAAATAAAATTTTCAGGTAAAAAGAATTTTTAGTCCTGACTGCGGGAAACCAAACACGAAAAGAGCAATCTGCCAGGGTAGATTGCTCTTTTTTAATTCTACCCATGTTGGTGTTGTCACTAACATGGCTTGTTAAACTAACTAATAGGCCACCGTTGATGACAACACCAACGATGGCAAATTCAAAATCACTTCTTTAAAATGCCAAAATTATATTTCGATTCCAGTCGGTATGCCGATCTGCCATTGCATTATGGTAAAGTGCCACCCTGGCTCTATGAACGTATGGGCAGGCTGGGTGGAGCTATCGTGGAAGCTATTGTGCTCGAATATGGAAAACCTGCAGTGCTTGCCCGCCTGAGCGATCCGATGTGGTTTCAGGCACTGGGCTGTGTGTTGGGTATGGACTGGCACTCCTCCGGAATTACCACCTCTGTAATGGGCGCCCTGAAACATGCGATCAATCCGAAATTTAAAGAACTGGGGATTTACATCTGTGGTGGAAAAGGAAAATATTCCAGGCAAACACCGGCCGAGCTTATAGCATTGGGCGAGCGCACAGGACTGAATGCAAACGAGCTCGTTTACAGCAGTAAGCTAAGTGCAAAAGTAGATAACACTGCCATACAGGATGGTTTCCAGATCTACCTGCATTCTTTTGTAGTAAGCGACACCGGCGAGTGGGCCGTGATCCAGCAGGGAATGAACGATGCGAACGGCATGGCACGTCGCTACCACTGGCACTCGGCCCAACTGCAATCTTTTACGGAAGAGCCACACACATTTATTTATGGGAAAAATCCGGGCGAACAGATCCTGAATCTGACCGACAAAGCTGCTACCGGCACTAAAACAAGTATGCTGGAAATGATGAAAGAAGATGCATCCCGCATGCTTCCCGAGATCAGGAAGATCGTTATGCCATCCCGTCACCATGTGAAAGCAGAAGATGTGAACCTGAAACGCCTTGGGAGTATTCTTGCGCTTGCAAACGAACGGCAACCACAGGATTTTGAATCACTGCTGATGCTGGAAGGGCTTGGCCCGCGTACCATCCAATCGCTTGCACTGGTAAGCGAAGTGATCTATGGCACCCCATCCCGTTTCTCCGATCCGGCCCGTTTTTCTTTTGCACACGGAGGCAAAGACGGACATCCCTTCCCGGTGCCAACAAAAGTGTATGATGAAACGATAGAGACCCTTCGAACCTCTGTAGAAAAAGCAAAAATAGGCGACATGGATAAACAGCAGGCTATCAAAAATCTTACACTGGCTGCACAGCTGATCGAAAAAGATTTCATTCCGAATTCCTCGCGAGACGTCGCGATCAACAAAGTGATCGAACAGGAACGGGATAATTCATGGAAGTATGGAGGAAGAACGGTATTCGGAAAAGCAAAGCCGCGAACTAATCAATTAGATCTGTTCAACGAAAGTTAGCGCACAACAGCTTTCTCAAAATGTAGCATGAATTTCTCCATTTTTTCGTTGAATACCTCCGGTTGCTCTATGTTGGATACATGTCCGGCATCTTCTATAATTTCAAGCCCTGCATTTTTGATCCCGTGGTGCAACATCATAGCCGAAGAAGGTGGCGTGATCTTATCCTCTGCTCCAACGAGTACAAGTACCGGAACTTTTATAAGATGTAATTGATCGCAGGTTTCCCGGCGGCGGGCAAGCGCATGCAGGGTGTTGTATAGTGTTTCTTCGTCCGTGTCGAGGATCATTTGCTTTACGTATGCCACATTACTCTGTTTTGTTTTGAGCGATTGGGGTGCAAAGAGCTTTTTTATGCTGTCTTCTGCATAGGTCTCTACTCCTTTCAACCGGATCGCCTCAATGGTAGCCATTCGTTTTTCGATGATTTCCGGAGTGTCAGCCGTGCATTGTGTGTCGCATAATATAAGACCCGCGATCCGGCCGGGATGCTCCACCACTGTCTGCAAAGCAATATAACCGCCCATCGAAAGCCCGCAAATGATTGCCTGGGGTATCTTCAAAAAATCCATCAGAGCAAGCAGATCCTTTGAGAACAGATCTATGGAAAATTCTTCCTCACCTGTTTCCGAATCTCCATGGCCCCTTACATCATATGTAACCACCCGGAAGCGGTCTTGCAGGTCCTTTACCTGCAGGTCCCACATAGAGCGGTTAAAAGGAAAACCATGTATAAAAATCACCACGGGCGCATTATCAGGCCCCTGGTCGCTGTATCTCACTGTGAGCTTATTCAGTGTTGCTTTCAGATCTGTTCCTTGTTCCAACATATATGTTTTCAGTTTCCAATAGTCTTTCAAATCAAATGCCAGCAGAAGGGGCACAAATTACCCGAAAATCTTACATATGTACAATACCGGGCTTTATTCGATTGGTCTGCGCCCGTTCTCTGACGACCTTTGTCTTAACAAAAAGAAAAATCATGGAAAAAGATATAACAACCCAAACAAAGCAGGCCCCGAAAATACTGATCGTGGATGATGATCCGATCTGCTGTTTTCTGGCTGAAAACCTTTTGAAAGAATACGCCCTGGTTGAAACCGTTACAAACGGACACGATGCCCTCGAAGCAATAGAAAAATCCAACTTCGATTTCATCCTGATGGATATAAATCTTAATAATTCGGAAATGGATGGAATACGTACCATGCGCATGATCAGGTATCACCGCAAACACAAAAACATAAAGATCCTTGCAGTTACGGCGAAATCAGGTGCCAGAGAATGGTTCCTGAACGAAGGATTCGACGGGCATTATATGAAACCATTGGTGCATACCGGGATCATTGAGGAAATAAAAGCAACGCTCAGCGCACGTTTAACTTAAATAAAAATCACAGTCATGATACTCAAACCCGGAAACTCAGGAACTCATCACTATGCTCCCATTCATACCGATGCGTACAGGTATAAAGCCGCAAGCTCCTGGCATGCATTCAGCAAAACATTTGATCTGCTGCAGGAAGGTATACAGATCATCGATTTTAACTGGCGTTATTTATATGTAAATAATGTGATCGTTTCATTGGAAAAAACATCCCGCGAAAAACTATTGGGATGCAGCCTGCTGGAACGGCATCCGGGTTTCAAAAAAACACAGGCTTTCAGTGTTTTTGCCGATTGCATGTATACCCGGCAAAACCGGCAATTCGAAACCGAATTTGAGTACGCCGGCGGATCAAAACAATGGGTAAAGATCAGTGTGGAACCGATAGAAGAAGGTATTCTTGTTGTATTTTCAAATTCATCAGCCAGCCGGGAAACAATCGTTGAGGAGATGAGACTTCCACAGGAATGGGAATTTGATAAAAATAACCTCACTGCCCTTATCAACAATACCACCGATCTGATGTGGAGTGTAGACAGAAATTATAACCTGATCACATCCAACGAACCGCTGGTTGAATTAATGGAACTGATATCAGGCAAGAGAATGGAGAAAGGGAATAATATGCTTTCCTTCGCTTTTTCGACCGAGCAGGCTGAGCGTTTCAAAAGCTACTATGAACGGGTATTTACAGGAGAAACAGTGGTTGAGATCGAATATGTGGATGCACCGGTAGAAGGCTGGTCGGAGATCTCTTATTGCCCGATCCGTAACGGGAATACGATAATTGGCGCTGCCTGCCATGCCCGTGACATTACCGCAATAAAAAAAGCGGAGAAAAAAATAAAAAGAAGTGAAAAAGGGCTTAAAGAATCTCAGGCAATAGCGCACCTCGGCAACTGGGAAATGGATCTATCAACCGGACTCGCTGTTTGGTCGGATGAGTGCTGCAGGATCTATGGGCTCACACCCGATGATAATCAGAAAACTTACGCAGAATGGATCTCTTTTATTCATCCGGAGGACCTGGACAAGGTGAACGAAGAGGTTGCAAAAGCACAAAAAAATTTAAGCAATATCAGTATGACTCACCGCATCCTGCTGAAGGACGGAACTGTAAAATACATCAGTTCGAAATGCAAATACGAATTGGATGCCAACCAAAAACCGGTTCGTCTGCATGGAATAGCGCACGATGTAACCGACAGAAAACTTGCTGAAGAAGAGCGGGAAAAAATGGTTGCAGACATGATCCAACGAAGCAAAAAACTTGAACAGTTCACCTACATTATTTCCCATAATTTGCGCGCCCCCATCGCTAATATCCTTGGCCTCTCTCATGTCCTGAAAGGAAGCGTTTCGGAGGAAGACCGGATAAAAAGCCAGCAATTCTTATTCACTGCCGTAGAACAATTGGATGAAACAGTAAAAGATCTGAATAAAATACTCCAGGCACGGGCGGAAATTACGGAAAGCAAAGAAACCGTTGAATTTCAGGAGCTGGTAAACGTTGTCAAATCCAGTATTCAAAACCTTATTCAGAAACAAAATGTACAGATCACGACGGACTTCACGGAAGTGGGCCAAACCCATACCATTAAAAGTTATATCCACAGCATTTTCTATAACCTCATCTCCAACAGTATAAAATACAAGCAACGTGGCCGGACGCCTATTATTGAAATAAGCAGTTCCGTTAAAAACAAGAAAATGCAGCTGGTTTTCAGCGACAATGGAATCGGTATCGACCTCAATCAGCACGGGGATAAACTATTCGGCCTGTATAAGCGCTTTCATACAAACGTAGAAGGAAAAGGGATGGGACTCTTTATGGTAAAGACCCAGATAGAAGTAATAGGAGGAAGTATACATGTAGAGAGTACGCCAAATGCAGGAACCCGGTTTACTATAGAACTTCCTTTATAAGCAAACTGAATGAAAGCTCACAACGAAAAAAATTAAAGAAAAACTGACACCCTTATCAGTCCCGCAGGCAAACTAACCTGTGCCTGCAACAAAAAAGCCATCCCGACAGTATCGTTGGGATGGCTTTTATTTTTTATGGTTTTTGCTTAATAGTACTGTGCAATTTCTTTTTTCAGGAATTCCTGTGCCACCTGGCTCGGCATTTTATCCACGCTGGAAGTGATCTGCAGGATAACAGCTGCCAGATCCTGGCTTTTGGCGTTCTCAGGGACTTTGGTTGTAGAGATATTGATGAGCTTCAGGGTTTCTTCTTTGGCTGTTTTCACCAGTTCCCATGCGCCGTGACTCATATAGATCTGCTGGGAGATATTGTGCTCGTACTCGCTTTTTACCGTTTTCAGTAATTCTGCATGCAGCTGGTGAGAGGTCATTCCTACCTTGTTTACACGCAGCACCAGGTTATTGGGATGCAGGCGCTCCAGGAAAATAACCACCCGTTCGTAAGCCTGAAGGCGTATAGGAGCTACCAGTGAAAGAGATGCCTTCCGGATCTCCAGTTCCCTTCTCCTGTTCTCGTTGTTCAAAAATGTGCGGATTAAAAAATAAGAGGTAGCAAATACTGCTCCTGCTGCAATTACAATCAATAAGATTTCAAAAATGTTTCCCATATATTATTTTTTGTTCTGGTAAATATCGAAATTTTTTCTTTATAAAGCTATAACGGCAGTCTGTATTTAAGTTACAGGTTTATTTTCACAGCTGATTAAACTTTGGCATATTTTTAGTCTCTAACCACAAACAATTAAACAAAACGATCATGAAAAAAATAATCATAGCCCTGGCAGTAGTGTTTTCGATAAGCACAGCAGCCGCGCAGGACGGAGCTACAAAGGCCAAAGCCGATCATCCGAAAGCCTCTCCCGAACAAAGAGCACAGAAAACAACGGACAGGCTCGACAAAACAGTTGCACTTACTGCCGATCAAAAAACACAGGCATACAAGCTTGCTCTGACCAAAGCAAAGAAAAAAGACGTCATCCGTGAGAAATACAAAGGTAAACCGGAGCAGAAAGAAACGGCAAAAGGCGAAATGAAAACCGCCCGCGATGAATATGAGACCGCCCTGAAAACTCTTCTGACACCCGAACAAAACGCAAAGATGGAGGAGAAAAAAGCAGCACACAAAGCAGCGGCAGCGGAGCATAAGCAAAAAGTCAGTCCCGAACAGCGGGCACAACGATCAGTAAACAAACTGGATGAAACCATAACACTTACCCCCGATCAAAAAACACAGGTATACGGTCTGGCATTAACAAAAACCCGGAAAATGCAGGCGATCCGGGAGAAATACAAAGGCCAGCCGGAACAAAAAGAAGCTGCAAAAAAAGAAATGAAGATCATACACGAAGATTACAGGATCGCACTGAAACCAATACTAACGCCGGAGCAGGCAGCAAAAATGGAGGCCTGCCGCAAAGAGCATCATAAAGGCGGCAAAAAATTGCATACAAAACCTTCTGTGAAAGAGTCCGGGATCCCGGCAAATCCGGAAGGAGAAAAATAAATTCAGAAATAATAAAAGAGCTGTCCATCTCAGGCGACGGCTCTTTTTTTTGACCGGATTAAACCCTGTCCCTTTTCATGCATCATAGTATCCGAAATCCATTAAACAAAACAATTATGAAAAAGATCATCCTCCTGCTCACCGTATTATTTTCCGTTTCTGCAGCAATAGCACAAAATGCGAAAGGTCAGCCTAAAACCACGCCTGAACAAAGGGCTCAGAAATCCGCTGATAATTTAGACAAAACAGTATCACTCACTCCAGATCAGAAAACACAGGTATACAACCTGGCACTGGTAAGAGCTCAGAAAGTTGATGGCATTCGTGCAAAATACAAAGGTCAGCCCGATCAGCGGGAAACGGCAAAAGCAGAGATCAAAGCAGCACACAAAGAATATGCACTGGCAGTGAAACCCATCTTAACTCCGGAGCAGATCGACAAGCTGAAAGCAAAACGCAAAGCTGCAAGGAGAGATAAAGGAAAGAAAGGCGGGAAAGAAAACAAAGCCCAGGCAACAGCCGAAGAAGAAGTAGAGGAGCTGCTCCCGTCGGAAGAATAAAAATCACCGGGCTATCCATTAAATAAAGAGCTATCTGTCGCGGGCAGATAGCTCTTTATTTTATTCAATGATCTCTTTTAGTGTGTACATAGTTCCTGCACAGTTTATC
Organism: Bacteroidota bacterium; assembly: GCA_021156365.1. Classification (GTDB taxonomy): domain Bacteria; phylum Bacteroidota; class Bacteroidia; order B-17B0; family Aurantibacillaceae; genus JADJDM01. Next base: position 446,802 of record JAJNDK010000003.1, on the reverse strand, counting down.
TGCACAAAATAAAGTCCCGCCTCCGGTTTATTGTATGGAAGCACCTGCAGAGTACCCTGTCCTGCTGCGCCACTCGAAAAAGTATGGTTGTACACATTTCTTCCCTGCAGATCAAATACTCCCACCTGTATGTCTTCATTGCTCCCCACTCCTGCATAGTCAAGCATAAAATCTCCCTTCCCGGGGTTTGGATACAAGGTAAAAGACAGCTGTTTTTCTTTTTCGAACAGGAACGATACCGGGGCAAATACTTTTCCCTGCCCGTTAAAATCCGTTTGACGCAGACGGTAGTAGCTTAATCCTTCTAAGGGCATTGGGTCTGTGAAACTATAGCTAAGTTTCACAGTACTGCTCCCATCTGTTGCTTTTGAGTCAAGTCTTGCAATTTCCTCATATTCTATCGCATCAACCGAACGCTCCAGAGTATAAAATTTATTGTCGGTTTCCGTGGCAGTTTCCCACTGCAGATGTGCTCCGCTCTTTTCCTGTGTTGCCTCAAAATTCAAGAGAGAAACAGAGAGGGTGCCTGTCATATAGTTTTTGCCTCCTAAGGTATAATAACCGTCATTCATTAACTGGTAACCGGTAAAAATAACCCGGTCACCCACAATGGTACCCGATGTTGCCAGCTCAGTCCAGTTACCGTAATTAACGGGTCTGTACAACAGCACATATCCGGAATCGTTTCCGGAAGGCAATCCGGCAATGCCTGCATCACTGAAATCAAATTCAAGATCTACAGCCGGAACTGTGGAAGTATTGGTAATATCAATATACCAGTTCCGTTCCCAACGGGCATTGTTAATACCCGTCATTCCGCTCACATCTGTTATATTCTGCCAGTTATACGGATACCGGTGACCGGTAAAAATATAATCACCATTATCAAATCCCGCAGTAGCAGTCAATTTCAAACCCTTTGTAGTTGCTGCATCAAAAGTGGTGTTGCTGCCGTTTGCGTCCTGCCCGATACCTGCCACATCCTTGTCAAAATCGCCTTTGATCATATCGTCACCGGCATATTTATCGTTTTTCAGCAGGGCGATATCATATTTTGCCGATAAGTAATTGTTGACAATAGTGTGCTGGGCATCATTGAGCACCGAGCGATACATGATGATTTCAGATATATAGCCGCCAAAAGACCTGGGGTCTGTAATGTGAGTGGCGCCGATTGTGAGCGGGGAAGGTTTGTCTGAGACAAAGGTGCTTAACTCGGTGGAAACTTTCCGGACAGAATCCCCTTCCAGGATCTTACTGCGGGAAGCGGATGCCGCAGTTCCATCATATGTAAACCCAAGCAGGTAATTCGTATTAACGGAATAAGCATGCGCACTATTAAACCGGTTATTCAGTCCGTCTACGTCAAGGTACATATTATTGCCGGTGTAGAAGAAAAACATAAAAGCTTCATCGGCATCTACCGCCGTCCTTTTGGATAAAATACTTTGTCCGGTTCCGTTAAAAGTTTTCATTCGCACAACAGAAAATGTGGTATATCCTGCCGTATTATCCAACAGGGAATTGTCTGCTGCACTGAGGTAATCATTCTGTCCTGCGGTACTGATATTGTCAAATTCAATGGCAGGCATCCCGTTCATTAATGACGCTTTGTAGAGAGGCTGCTGAACAGCTGTACCCTGCGAAACATGAATAGCATTTCCCGATTGATCGTTCCAGCTGCTGATGGCGCTTGCATCCGTGGTTGCAGATGTTCCGGCATCCGCCTTCAGCCAAAGAACATTATTGACAGACGATCCAACACCTGCCGGACCTGATTGTGAAAATAACTGCAAACCTGCAGTAATGAAAAGCGAAATAAAATAGAACCTGTACATACGTTTTATGTGAGTGATTTACCTGAGCAAAGTACGTTCATATGAACCGGGCTCACCAACGTGCTTTAAAAAGCACCTTGCACATGTAAGAATTTCTTCTTTTTAGTTGTAACAGAAAGATCTTGTCGGCAGTGCTTTATTGCACAATGGTTGTGAGATAATAGCTTATCCCTTCTACCGTAATTTTCACATTATACGCAGCAGCTTCAAGCGGATGCTCCGGTATCAGCTGAAAGCTACCGTTATCCCGATCTTCGTTAAAGAACGACTGGCTGTATACACTCCTGCCAAGCTGATCAAACAATTCGACGCGGATCTCATGATTGTTCTCAATGCCTGTGAAATCAACAGAAAATGCTCCTTTATTCGGATTCGGATACAAAACAAAAGAGATGTTCTTATCCTTCTCCAACAGTACAGATACAGGGGGAAATACTTTTTCTTCCCCGTTATGATCCGTTTGACTCAGGCGGTAATAATTCAGTCCCCAAAGAGGGGTTTCATCTGTGAAATTGTACAGAAGGCTGGAATTGCTGTTCCCCGTAAGGGATTTCGAATTCAGCGTGGCGATCTTCGTATAATTAACGGCATCACCCGAGCGCTCCAGTGTAAAATAATTATTGTTTGTTTCCGTAATTGTTTCCCATTGCAACAGTGTTTTATTCATCTCTTTTGTTGCTGTAAAGCTCAGCAAAGAAACGGGAAGCGGGCTCACTGTATAGTTTTTGGTCCCGACCGTGTAATAACCATCATTTACAAGCGTGTATCCGTTGAATTTCACCCGGTCTCCCGGAATCGAATTGGCAGTTGCCAGCTCTGTCCAGTTGCCGGAATTGGTAGCGCGATAGAGCAGCACATAATTGGATACGCTTCCTGCCGGTGAGCCACTGATCCCTGCATCGCTGAAATCGAACTCAAAATCCATACCTAATGAAGTAGCCGCATTTGTCACATCGATATACCAATTGCGCTCCCAACGGGCATTGTTGGTGCCGGTCATACCTCCCACATCTGTTGTATTCTGCCAATTGAAGGGGTACCTGTGACCTGCCAGCGCATAATCGCCATTATCGAGACCTGAGATAGCGGTGAGGCTCAATCCCTTTGTGGCAGATGCATTAAAAGTAGTATTGCTGCCACTCGCTTCCTGTCCTATGCCTGCCACATCCCGGTCGAAATGGCCTCTTGATGCATCATCACCTGTATACTTATCATTTCGCAGCAATGCGATATCGTATTTTGCCGAAAGGTAATTGTATACGATCGTGCGCTGGGCCTGATTCAATGCAGTACGATACAGGATCAATTCCGATATGTATCCGTTGAAAGGCCGGTTGTCGCCGGAGTGTGTAGCACCGATCACAAGCGGTGAAGGCTTATCACCTACGGTAACACTTGCTTCGCCGGATATACGGCGCACCGAATCACCTTCCGTTATTTTACTGCGTTGTGCAGAAGCAAGACTACCATCATAATTAAAGCCGACCAGATAATTGGTATTGGTCGTATAGGTGTTGGATGTATTGAAGCGATCAGCCAGTCCGTCTACATCGAGGTACAAATTATTGCCGGTATAAAAAAAGAGCATAAAGGCCTCATCCGTATCTATAGTTGTCCTTTTTGAAAAAATACACTGCGCATTGCCGCTAAGGCCTTTCATACGCACAACGGAAAAAGCCGTGTAACCGGCGGTATTATCAAGCAATGTGTTATCGGGAGCGGTAAAAAGATCGTTTTGGCCGGCAGTGGTGCTGTTATCAAATTCAACGGCTGGCATGCCGTTCATCAAAGTAGCCTTGTATGTTGGCTGCTGAGCGGAGGTACTTTGAGAAACATGAATGGAATTTCCCGATTGATCGTTCCAGCTACTGATGGCGCTTCCATCAGTGGTAGTAGAAGTGCCCGCATCAGCTTTCAGCCAGAGAACGTTATTGGTACTGGTTCCTACTCCGGCCGGTCCCGATTGGGCATTGGATCTATAAGGGGTCCACAAGACAATAACTACAACAACATAAAAAAATCTCATACACAGGGTTAGTTAGTATCAGGTAAATTAAAAAATCACCTGTAAGCACATTATATTTCCAGACATTAAAATTAGACTGCTTTTTTCCTTCCACCCAATTTTTTCGGTGAAATGCTTAATTTGTATGGCGAAAACCTACATAAATTTGTACCTTTGCGGCCTCAAATGAACGAAAAAGCAGAAATAACCATAGAGCAGGTTTCGTATTCAAAAGTTGCCGCTTTTGTGAAGCTTACCAAGATGCGTTTATCCCTGTTGGTTGTATTCTCTGCAGTGGTGAGCTATTTCACTATTAACCCCCACAATTTCGACTGGCAGCACATTATAGCTCTTTCCTTCGGAGGATTTCTTGTTACAGCCTGTGCCAATTCATACAACCAGGTGATCGAGAAAAAGCTCGACAAGCTGATGAAGCGTACACAAAACCGTCCGCTCCCGCTTGAAATACTTACACCTTCCGAAGCCATTATTTTTGCTACCATTTGTGGTGTAGTGGGCTGCTGGCTCCTGTTTACCTACACCAATGCCCTTTGCGGGATCCTCAGTGTAAGCTCCATCATTCTGTATGCACTCGTGTATACCCCCTTAAAACGTGTTACCCCTTTCTCTGTTTTTGTTGGCGCTATTCCGGGTGCTTTGCCCACACTCATAGGCGCTTTGGCAGGAGGAGAAGGTTTCGGGACTTTTTCCATGTATCCGCTTTTGCTCTATTGCATACAGTTTTTCTGGCAGTTCCCGCATTTCTGGGCCATTGCATGGGTGAGTCATGACGATTATCAACGGGCCGGATTTTTTATGCTTCCATCTATGGGTGGACGCGATATGGGAAGCCGCTTCCAGATCCTGATCTATACCCTGTTCCTGATCCCGATCAGCCTTACACCCTATTTCTTTGGATTTGCCGGCTTGTGGGGCAGTGTAGTGGTACTCCTGTTAGGGATCAATTTCCTGATGCAGGCTTACCGCTTGTACAAAGACGGGGAGATCAAATCGGCGCGCAGGCTGATGTTCGGATCTTTTTATTATTTGCCGGTAGTGCAGCTGGCCCTGATGATCGGCTATTAATTTTTTTTTAAAACAGTCCAAAAATGAGTGCTATAACAATGGAAAAATCAGAAGAACGGCGGGTTCACGAAAAAGCGCGGAAATCCCTTTTATATTGGGCAATGGGCAGTATGACCATTTTCTTTTCGGGGTTTTGCAGTGCGTATATCGTGATCATGGGGAATGGTAACTGGATGACCTTTGAGCTCCCCGATCTGTTCTATATTTCTACTGCCGTTATCATTGCCAGCAGCCTGAGCCTTTTTATGGCCCAGAATGCGGCGAAAAAGAACAACAACAAAATGGTGGTTGCCGGGCTGGGTATTACCTTTGTTTTAGGTCTAGTGTTCTGTGCCCTGCAATTTGCTTCGTGGGGAGCCCTGATCGATAATAAGATCTTCTTTGCCGGAAAAGGCTCCAACGTAGCAGGCTCCATCATGTACGTAATCACTTTCCTGCATTTCGTTCACATCGCTTTCGGCCTCATTGCCCTGTTAGTATCTTTTATAAAAGCTACCCGGAACCGCTACAATTCCGCAAATTACTTAGGCCTTAGCCTGACCTCTATTTTTTGGCATTTTCTTGATATTTTATGGGTGGTTTTATTTCTTTTTTTAGTATTAAATCGCTAAACTTGCATCCGAAATTATATCCTAACACTATTTAACAGAATTTATGGGACACGCAGTCGCAAATTTTAATGAAAAAGAAGCCTGGAATGGTGGTCAGTCACCTTTCCGGATGAGCTATGGAAAAATGATGATGTGGTTTTTCCTGGTTTCCGATGCTTTAACCTTTTCGGGCCTTTTATGCGCTTACGGATTCGTAAGGCATAAGTACTCAGATGCATGGCCTGCTGCCGAAGATGTTTTTACCCACTTTCCGGGCACACACAAACATTTGCCCCTGTTCTACGTAGGTTTAATGACCTTTATCCTCATCATGTCTTCCGTAACCATGGTATTGGCTGTGGAAGCCGGCCATCGTAACAACCGCCGGGGTGTTATCATCTGGATGCTGCTCACGATCGTGGGTGGTTTTATGTTCGTAGGCTCACAGGCATGGGAGTGGTACAATTTTATCAGCGGTACACATGAGGGTGCTTTGAGACAAGTCTGGGATATTGACAGTCAAAAATATGTTACCCAGATCGTTCACGGAGCCAATATGACGGTAAATGAATACGGCCCTGCTCAGTTTGCTAACTTTTTCTTCTTTATTACGGGTTTCCACGGATTCCACGTATTCTCCGGTGTTATGATCAATTGCGTGATCTTTATCAACGTTCTTTCGGGAACTTACGAACGCAGAGGGCATTATGAAATGATCGAGAAAGTTGGTCTTTACTGGCATTTCGTAGATTTGGTGTGGGTATTCGTATTTACCTTCTTCTACCTGTTGTAAAGCTGTTCATTCAAAAAAATTAATTAACGTAAAAAAGTATATATATGGAATTTCACGATGATTATCCACAGTACGAAACGATGTACCACCACACCGAAGAGGAAGGCAAAAAGAAACGCCGCAAGCTTTGGAATGTGTTCTGGATCATGCTGGCGATCACAATGGTGGAGCTTTTTGTTGGTTTCAATGCAACTAAATGGGGTTTAACCGGTGGTGGCCTTCTTAAATGGGGCTTCATTATCCTTACGCTTGCTAAAGCCGGATTCATCGTTATGAAGTTTATGCACTTGGGTGATGAAACAAAAGGGATGAAATACACGATTCTGGCGCCATATTCTTTATTCATTGGTTACCTGATCTTCATTATCCTCGTAGAAGGAACCTATTGTGGGTATCCGGAGAACAAAACCAAGCTGAACGAGATCTTTATGGATCAGAAGATCCGCAATAATACCAAACATGGCCGTCAATACATCAATGACATGCACGGTATGAAACTTTCCGGTAAAACACCCGAACCGGTTGCTCCTCCTGCTGAAGAAGCACATCACTAAATAATTTGACCCCGACCATCGCGCCGGGGTCTTTTATTTTACTTCGATAACTATCCGGACTTGTTTCCTGAAAATATTTCTATTACTTTCGATAACGTCAATGGCAAAAAAGAAATTAGTAGTCTTTACAGGAGCGGGTATCAGCGCCGAAAGTGGGATCAAAACATTCCGCGACAGTGGTGGCCTTTGGGAAGAATATAAGATCGAAGACGTGGCCACACCCAGCGCCTGGAAAAAAGATCCGACACTTGTTACCCAGTTCTACAATCTTCGACGCAAGCAGGTAATGGAAGCCAAACCCAATGCAGCCCATTACTTTTTTGCCGAATTACAAAATACCTACGACGTACTCATTATTACACAGAATATAGACGATCTCCATGAACGGGCAGGAAGTAAAAATGTACTTCACCTGCACGGTGAGATCATGAAAGTGCGTTCCACACTGAACGAAAATCTGATATACGACCTGAAAAAATGGGAAGTGAAAATGGGTGATAAATGTGAGAAAGGATCGCAGCTCCGGCCACATATTGTCTGGTTCGGTGAAATGGTGCCCAATATGGACAAAGCCGTTACGATGGTGCAGGAAGCCGAGATCTTTGTTACGGTGGGTACTTCGCTCAATGTGTATCCTGCAGCGGGTCTGGTAGAAATTCCGGGTCCTGATGTCCCTAAGTACATTCTCGATCCGGGTACCTTCGATCTGAAACATATTGCCAATCTCACCCATATCCGTGAAAAAGCCGGTGACGGAGTAAAACAGCTGGGCTCCTTCCTCGTTGCCTGATATTACCAGTTAACAGCAAATTTCGACCACTTACAAACTGATATTTTCCGTTTATCGGTTTTTTCACTACTTTTTAGCCAAAATTGGCGGACATGATAAGATCCCTGCTTTTATCCCTATTCTCTTTTGCTACGGTAGTATCTCTTGCTACCGAAAAACCGCTTATTAAATTTAAAGAAAACAAAACCCAGTGGCCTTCGAAAGTCCATTTTATGGGAGAGTTTTACAACGGAAAAGTATTTTTGGAGAAGAATGCCTTTGTGTTTGAGGTCATCGATGCAGAACAATTGAGCGTTGCTCTTAAAAAATCCGGGAACAGGGAACGAAAAGAAGAAAATCATTCGCTGCTGAACGGACATGTATACAGAACCATTTTTGCAGATGCCCAAACAGAAAACATTCAGGGTTCAGAAAAACAATCCGAATACTACAATTATTTCCTGGGCACGGATCAGAGCAAGTGGAGCTCACACGTAAATGCATTCAAAACGGTTCATTACAAAGAACTCTACAAAGGTATCGATATGCAGGTATACAGTGAGGGTGCCAACTTTAAATATGACCTTATTGTTGCCTCCTATGCAGATATAAATCAAATTAAGATACAGGTAGAAGATGCGGATGCTGTTTTTTTATCCGGCAAAAATATCTTTATTAAAACAACTGCGGGAACAATAACAGAAATGGCCCCTGTGGCCTGGCAGTTCATTCATGGAAAAAAAGTATCTGTGGCCTGCGAATACTTACTGAAGGAAAACAGCATCTCTTATTCGTTCCCGAAAGGATATGATAAAAAGTATGCACTCCTTATTGATCCGGTAGTAGTCGCCTGTACATTTACAGGCAGCACGGTATACTCCAATCCCGGAGGCGCTTCGTATGATGAAAAAGGGAACGGTTATCTGATAGGGGATTGTGCTTTCCAGGGATTTCCTGCAACTACCGGAGCTTTCCAGGTAAGCATGAATGGTGCACGGGATCTTACTTTTCACAAGTTCAATCCTGATGGAAGCAGATTGTTACACGCCACTTATTTTGGCGGCACTAACGAAGAAAAATCCTTTTGTGTGGATATCCGAAAAAATGAGGCAGTCATTATGGGATATACAGAATCGGTTGATTTTCCAACTAAGACCGGTGCATTTGATAACACACATAATGGAGGTGCAGATATTTTTCTGACAAAATTAGACACGTCCGGAAGTTTGTTAATTCAATCAACATACGTGGGGGGAACCGGAAAAGATGCAAAACCTTTACTCGCTGGCTTCGAGTATTTTGGTAACTCCGAAATAGTAAGAGATAGCAAAGGACACGTGTATGTTGCCAGCTTTACACGATCCCTGGATTTCCCGGTAAGTGCCAATGCATTTGCCGTTAGCCTCGCCGGGATATCATTTGCCGATGATGCTATCATTTTTAAAATGGACTCCGCATTAAGTACAATGATTTGGAGTACCTACCTCGGGGGCAGCAATGGTGACGCAGCCCACAGCCTCCGGTTAGATGGCCATGGAGGTATTTATTGTGCCGGAACCACTAACAGTTATGATTTTCCGGTGACCACAGGTGTTGTATCTCCGGTAAAAAATTCGCAAAGTGATTGCTTCATTACCCACATTAACAATATCGGTACAGCACTGATCGCATCCACTTTTGTCGGGACCAATGCAACTGACTATGGTAACCTGATGGCGCTGGACAATGACACCAATGTCTATATTTTATCTATGATGGAAACTTCAAATCCTTCTTTATTTACCAGCACTCCCGGAGCCTTTAACAATGCTCCGACGGGCAGAAATCTTATACATAAGCTCAGCCCCGATCTGTCACAGTTTGTTTTCAAAGCCAGGTTCGGTACATCCAGCGGAAGCTCGTCCCTTTCTTATCTTTTTCCATCTGCTTTTGAAGTCGACAGTTGTGGGAATATATATGCTGCAGGTGATGCAACGTCCAATTTTCCGACTTCTCCAAACGCGGAAAAAACAGTAGCAGAAAACTCGGATATTTATTATTGTGTGTTTACAAAAAACGCCGCTTCTCTCAAGTATGCCAGTTATTTTGGAGGGCCTAACTGGGAATCTACGGCTACCGGAAAATGTAAGATCGACAAAAAGGGAGTGCTTTATTTCGGCTTTTTTGGAGACATAGGCATGCCGGTTACTCCAAATGCCTATGCTACAGGTCAGCCTCATCTCGGTTCTTCAAATAATTTCGACACATGGGATCATGGTTTTCTTAAAATAGATCCGCATACTTTCCTTACCGCTACATCTTATGCTTCCGGCCAAAGCAGCTGTACCACCGATAACATGCTCTTTATTAATCAAAGTGCTACCGGCAATGTGCAGTGGAATTTCGGGGACGGATCAGCCCCTGTATTTTTACAGGACTCCGTTTCGCATACTTATACAAGTCCAGGCATCTATGATCTGCTTTTAATTGCTACCGATACTTCTACCTGCAATGACCTCGACACATTGATTACACAGGTGCATGTATATACAACTCCGCAACAACTATTACCGGATGTATCGGATCTTTGCCTGAATGGCGAAGTTGTATTGTATGCAGGTAATCCCGGCTCCGCTTATCTATGGTCGACAGGAGCAACAACACAAACGATCACCACCACTCAAACCGGTTTGTATTCTGTGGCCATTACGAATGCCGGATGTACTATTACTGATGCTTCCGAAGTAATTGTTTCAGCTGCGAATGCTGAGATCACATTTCCGAATATCATCACACCTAATGGCGATGGATTGAACGATAAACTTGATCTTTCTGATTTTTACGTAGATGAATTTGACCTGCACATTTTCGATCGCTGGGGCAGAGAGGTGTTCAGTTCATCGACAGTAGCCTGGGACGGAACGATCAATGGAAAGGCGGTTGATGGGACCTATTTTTACACACTCAGCTACATCACTGACTGCATAAAGGCCACACAGGAAGCGAGAGGATATATTACGGTCATTAAATAGCAGAGAATCACAAATCTTTTTTCTCCATCGTCTTTTAACAAAATCAGGCACAATCATTGTGATCTCCGGGAAAACGTACCAAACGTACCCATGAAACAAATTTTTACCTTCTGCCTGCCTTTTCTGTTCATGACCACCATCAGCCTGGCACAAACCAAAAAGATCGCCTGGAAAAGCCATAGCGGAAGTGCAGCAACGTTTTCTGCCGCCTTCGAAAATGAGCTGTTCGATATGAATTTTTCCAATTTCGGAATGGCTCCCACTAAGATCGTGAAGAATGCAAAATTAGACAGCGTGATATTTATATCGGATCACAAAGCCATCATGGTTACCAGCGAGTATTGCTACGACCGCTATGAGAAGACCACTACGCTCTGGGAAGCTGGAAAAGATACCGTCATTGATCATCCCTTGTTTTCCAGGCAACATTCACTCGACAGCATAAAAAATGTGGTGAAGCACCATTATTATTTCCGCAATCCGGTCGATAGCGTAAAATTCATTGGCTTTGACAACAAAAAAATACCTGCGTCATCGATCCCGCCACCCTCTTCTTCTTCCTCACAACAAAAACCTGATGAGCAGGTAGTGATACCCGTTTCAGGCTCCGGTAATTCAAAACCTCCTTTCGGTGGATTGCCAGTATACATTGGCATACTGGTCATCGGCTCCCTGTTTGCAGGCTTGTTTTCCTGGAATTATCGTCAATCCTAATTTATTACCTACATGAAAAAAATCAATTCCTTCATTTGCCTGTTGCTTCTTGCCGGTTTTTCCTGTTTAGGTCAAACAAAAAAAATAGCCCACAAAAGTCATAGCGGAAGCATAGAAACGTTCCGAACTGCATTCGAAGCCGATCTCTTTGATATGAGTTTTTCCAACTTTGGCGCGTATCCAATGGATAATAAACTGAAATTTTCCACGGTGCCAACCTTCACCATAAAAGAACGCGCTGCCAGGCTGGACAGTGTGATCTTCCTCTCAGAGAACAAAGCTATTATGGTTACCAGTAAGGATTGTGGCATCACTTCGATCGATAGTATATACAAAGGTATATGGGCTCCGGGCAGGGATACAGTGATCAACCATCCACTCTTCTCTAAGCAACATGCACTGGGCAGTATCAAATCAATTATTACACTGCAATACCATTTTTCGAATCCTGCCGATAGTGTGAAATTCATAGGCTTTGATAATAAAAAGCAGGCTGCAAAAAAGAAATCCAAATCGAAAAAAGAAAGTGTGTTTCCCGTTTCCTCACCGGAAAACCCCAAACCGCCTTTTTCCGATAAGCTTCCATTGTATGTCTGCCTACTTCTGTTAAGTTCTTTATTCGCAGGTCTGTTCTCCTGGAAATACCGTCAATCCTGTTAATACATATAAATCATGAAAAAACACTTTATTCTGGCAGGCTTGTTCATTATTATCGGATGGAGTTTCCTTCCTGCACAAACCAAACGAATTGCCCACAAAAGCCATAGTGGCAACGAAGAAGCATTTGCCCTCGCGTATGAAAATCATTTGTTCGGCATGGACCTTCACAACGAAGGCCTGAATGAAGAAGCATACGAGTACGGCCGTAAAATGGAATTGAATCACCTGCCGGATACCTTCATTGTAGTCCGCAACAAACTGATTTCTTCACGTAAAGCAGCGCTGACAAGGGATTCGATATTTTCCAAAGAGCACCTCATCGACAGTGTACAACACTTATTTAAAACACCCTCGTATCCTGCCAGCAGGTCCAACACCGGGGAGAGTATAAAAAAGAATAATTCCATTATTCCCTTTTCCGGTAACGATCGTCCAAAACCTTCTGCATCCGGGATCCCGGCATTCTATATCAGCCTTCTTGCTCTCTTCTCGCTTTTTGCAGGTTTGTTTTCCTGGCAATACAAACAGCTCCATACTCCTGCCCGCTAATGAAAGTACTATCCGGAAGCTTCCGACTGATCCCTTATGTTTTCACATCTTTATGCATCCTTTTCATTCCTTTTTCATTTCGCATTTTTCCTTTTCAGGCAGAGATAACAAAAACTGTTTTTGGAGGTCTCTTGTCAGTATTAGCCGGTTCTTCTAAAAACAACGATGTTTCATCCGATTCAGGCAGCATGTATTGGCTGGTGCTGGTATTGCTTGTTCTTTCGGTACTGCTGAGTCTCTTGCTTACAAAAGTATCCGACAGTGGGAAAACAAAGCTCATCCGGATAATCCGCCTCACAGCTTTCTACTACCTCGCGCTCATTCTGCTCAAATACGGATTCGATAAAGTATTCAAAGGGCAGTTCTATTTGCCGGAGCCCAACATCCTGTATACGCCGCTTGGCAGGCTGGATAAGGATATTTTGTTCTGGAGCAGCATGGGCACTTCTCATCTCTACAACATACTCACCGGGATGTTCGAAGTGCTTGCAGGAGCTCTATTGCTTTTCAGGAGAACACGTAACCTTGCTCTTTTGTTTTCTTTAGCTGCATTGCTTCATGTGCTTTGCATCAATCTTGGCTTCGATATTTCCGTGAAATTATATACCTGTTTCCTGATCTTTCTGACGTTGTTATTGCTTATCCCGGTTGTAAAGCCACTGTTTGGTTTATTGCTCTTTCAGCGCACAGAACAGATAAGCCCCGAAAAACCGTTCTTTCACAAATCCTTCTTTGTGTATGTGTCAATGAAGACTTTCATTATCGGCCTGTTCCTGCTCGAGTCTCTTTTTCCGTATCTGCAGGCCGGTACTTTTAATGACGATACTGCTCCCCGTCCATACCTGCACGGAGCTTACGAAACAACAGAAGCATACAGGAATGATACGCTTATTCCTGTACACCTGTCTCCTGCCAAACGTTTTTTTATTCACCGCCACAATTACATCATCTTTCAGAAACAGGATGACAGCATGCAGGATTTCAACATTCTCACCGACAGCCTTCACAGCATTTTGTACCTCACCGATTACGATCTCAAAACCTACCCGGTACCTTTTGAATACAGCGCTTCCGACAGCACATTGAGCATACATTATGTACATGATTCAAAACAGTATATCCTGAAAGGAAAAGCCCTCAACTGGCGGAAATTGCCTGCATTGAAGGATGAACTGCACCGGAGAGCAGATGAGTAGATATTTACACAAAACTTTACTCACATCCCATAAAATTTATTGTTCCATACGCCTATTCACAGGCATTTCAGCCTTTTTTCGCCTGGCATGCTTTTATAATAAGCAGGGAAACTAAAAAAAGAAAAAAATGACAAGTCTGAAAAAAATAACCGTTTATGCCCTCGCGGCTGGTTTCCTTTGCCTCGTAGCTCCGTCATGCAGCAATGAGAAAGACAGCAAAGAAATTGCCGAGGATAGCAATGATGCAAAATTTGATGGCAAAACCGAGAAAGATGCCGATTACCTGGCTAACTCTTACCTGTCGAATTTATTCGAGATCCAGGTTTCTCAACATGCAGCAGCCAACGCATATACTGCAGACGTGAAAGAACTGGCAGCCATGCTGGTAGAAAAACACACCAAAATGAATAACGACATCCGTGCACTGGCCGAGCAGAAAAGCGTAACGCTTCCTACCGACCTTACGGACGATCAGCGCGACAAGATCACCAAGCTATCTGAAAAAACCGGTATCGAATACGATAAGGAATATACCAGCATGATGAAAGACAAACACGAAGATGCAGTAAAAACATACAGCAAGATCGCCAACAATGCAGAAGACGCAGAAGTAAAAAACTGGGCTTCCAACACCATTACCGAAGTACAGTCTCACCTCGGCATGGTGCAGGGATCCTGCAATCGTTTAAAAGACATGAAATAAGAAATACTTATTGATACATATAACAAACCATAATTAACCCCGGCAGAAATGTCCGGGGTTTTTTATTATAGCTACAGAATATATTTGTGCTAATCCGCCGCCAATACCTCAGCCATTTTATTTGCCAATACCGTAGCGATCTTCTCGTTCGACTCCTGCGTCCAGCCTGCTATATGCGGGGTTAAGATCACTTTATCGGAAGCGATCAGGTATTTGAATGGCTCCGGCAGTTGTGCCGCATCGATATGCTCGAACGAAACAGCTTCGTATTCCAGTACGTCCAGGCAAGCGCCTTTTACTTTTCCGGATTGCAGGTTTTTCACCAGATCAGCCGTATTCAGGCATTTGCCACGTGCGGTGTTGATCACATAAATATTTTTCCGGAACGAATTAAAAAAAGCATCGTTCAGCAAATACCTTGTTTCTTCTGTCAGGGGAGTATGCAGGCTGATCACGTCGGTTTCTTCGAATAGCCCTTGCAAAGTGCTTTCCTTTATATATTCATTGCCGAAACCACTTTTGTATTTATCGTAAGCTAATACCTTGCAGGAAAAGCCGCGCAGTCTTTCTGCAAATGCGCTTCCCATATTTCCATAGCCGATGATGCCTACTGTTTTTCCTTTCAGCTCTTCTCCCCGGTTCTGCTCACGGAACCATTTTCCCTGTCGTACTTCCCTGTCGGCCCTGTTGATATTATTAAACAAACCCAGGAGCATTGCCATTGCCTGCTCGGCTACCGCATCCCGGTTGCCTTCCGGTGCATGCACACATACAATTCCTTTTTTTCCGGCATAAGCCACATCGATATTTTCCATCCCCGCTCCTGCTCTTCCAATGCATTCCAGAAGCGTAGCGGTATCAATGATCTCTTTTGTAATAAGGAAACGACTGCGGATCACAATACCATGATAAGCAGGGATCAGCCGGATCAGCTCTTCAATGGGTTTGTCCCAAAAAAGGTCGCATTGAAATCCTTTTTCCATCAATATCTCATGAAGCGCCGGGTGATTGGAGTCTGCGAACAGGATCTTCTTCTGCATAAGAGTTGACAGCATTTATTTGAAACGGGAAACAGCCTGTTCGATAGAGTCGGTAACCGCGAACATAGAAGTAAGCTTGGTAATGATCAGCAGTTCCCTGATCTTTTTATTGACGTGTGTGATGATCACTTCCCCGCCTTCTTTCCGTGCTTTCGTCAGCAGGTTGATCAGTACGTTCAATCCGCTGCTGTTCATATACCTCAGATCGTTCAGGTCAAAAATATATTTCAGCTCTTTATTCTCTAAAAGGGCCTGCACAGCCGCCATCAGCTCAGTGGCCTGGCTTCGCTCGATCAGCTCGCCTTCGAAGTAGACGACCTGGATATCTGCATCCTTTTTTATTTGAAAGCTGAATAACATTTATTTTTTTACCGGGTTATAATGTTTGCATTTGCCCGTCTGCTCCAGGAATTTACAATTGCCATAAAAATTAAGTGAATGGCTGTTTATATTAAAATTCAATATTTCACCCGCCATCTGCTGTATCTGCTGAATGCGCGGATCACAAAACTCAAACACTTTCTCACAATCCGAACAGATCAGGTGATCATGTTGTTTGAACATATATGCGCGTTCAAACTGAGCCTGGTTCTTGCCGAACTGGTGTTTGGTGACCAAACCGCATTCGAGCAGGATCTCAATGGTATTATACAAGGTTGCCCGGCTTACACGATACTTCTTATTCTTCATCAATACGTACAGCGACTCAATATCAAAATGCCCCTCGTGCGAATAGATCTCATTGAGTATGGCAAAACGTTCGGATGTTTTGCGATGCCCGTTCTTTTCGAGAAAGTCGGAAAAAAGCTGCCTTACCGTATCTTTCGTTTCTTCTTTGATCATATCTTAGTCAAATGTATCGGTTTTTGGCAAGTTTATCAAGTATTTAGGGATCTAATTATTCTACGGTGCAGGGCAACAAAAAAGCCGCGTTCATTACAAACAGCGGCTTTTCTCTTAAATATGATTTAATGGACTACCATTCGTCTTTTCCTTTTTCCACCACAGGAACTCCCATTTTAACTTTCAGATCGTCTGCGAGAAGTTTGCCTTGTGTCAATGCAGCGCTTCTGATTTGTTTCCAGATCACCGAATTGAGGTTCATGGATCCGCAGGCAGGAACGTCATTAAAAACATCGCCACCGGAAGAAACACCACGTTTTGCTTTGTGCTCCATTTTATCGATGGTGTAACGGTATCTGCCTTCTTTAAAATCGATCGTGAGGTTCATAGAGATCGTTCCTTCCACATCATTCACCGGGTTGAGCTCTTTTGGTTTGTAATCGAAGAGCACTACACAGGTCATTTTATTTCCGGATGTGGCACCCTGATCTTTTTTGTATTTTTTTGTTTTCGCGTTGTACCAGGAATTGGCACGTTTCGAGAGCTCTGCAGGAGTTGCAGGAATCATTGTAATAGAAGTAGTATCCACTTCCTCCTCTACCGGAGGTGGCTCTTCCGCAGGTTTCTTTTTTCCTTTTTTCCCTTTCGGCTCTTCCACTGCCACCGGAGGAGGTTTTACTGCTTTGGGTTTTTCCATTTCCACGGAAATAACCTCACGTATCATTTTCTTAGGATCTTCTTCCTCTTCCTGGGCCATAGAGACAAAAGGACCGGCTATACAGAGAATACTTAGTAAAAAGAGTTTTTTCATAATTAGAACAAAGTTAGTAAATCTTCGGATATTTTTGAGGTTCGGTCTCACTAATCAAATTATATACCAAATCGAAAACATCATCCGCATTTGGCTTGCTGAAATAGTCGCCATCGCTTCCATAGGCCGGACGATGATCCTTTGCCGAAATAGTGAGCGGTGCCGAATCAAGGTATTGGTAAGCTCCCTGCTCTTCCACCACTTTCTGCATCATATAAGCGCTCGCTCCTCCTGGTACATCTTCATCCAGGAATACCACCCTGTTGGTTTTCTTCACAGATTCCACGATCGATTGATGGATATCGAACGGCAATAAGGTCTGCACATCGATGAGCTCCACGCTGATCCCCGCTTCATTCAGCATTTTGATCGCCTCCTGGGCAATACGTACGCAGGAACCATAGGTAACCAGTGTAACATCGCTTCCTTCCTGCAATACTTCAGGTATCCCCAATGGCACCCTGAACTCTCCGAAATTGGCCGGTACCTGTTCTTTCAAACGATAGGCATTCAATGGCTCTATGACCAAGGCCGGTTCGTCGGCTTTCAGCAATGTATTGTAAAATCCTGCGGCCTGGGTCATGTTACGTGGCACGCACACATGGATACCGCGGCAGGCATGAACGATCATTCCCATCGGTGATCCACTGTGCCATACACCTTCGAGGCGATGCCCGCGTGTCCGGATGATCACAGGAGCTTTCTGGAAACCTTTGGTACGGTATTGAACAGTAGCGAGGTCATCGCTCATGATCTGCAATGCATATAACAAATAATCGAGGTATTGGATCTCAGCGATCGGGCGCAAGCCACGCATAGAAAGGCCTATCGCCTGCCCCATAATGGTCGCTTCACGGATACCGGTATCGAACACCCGGTGTTCTCCGTATTTTGCCTGCAATCCTTCCAGGCCCTGGTTCACGCCACCGATCTTACCGGAGTCTTCCCCGAAGATCATTACTTCCGGGTATTTCTGCAGGATCTTGTCAAAATTATCTCTCAGTACCTCACGACCGTCACATTGTTTCATTTCTGCATCGTACGTAACTGCATTTGGTTCAATGTTGCCGACTGCCATAGCAGATTGCGAATGCAGGTACGAGCTGTAGCGATCGAAATTCTCTTCACGCGATTTGTTCAGCCAGTTCATGAGTTTTTCGCGGGCAGGACTTTGGTCGTCTTTGGTAAGACGTAATACTTTTTTCACAGCTATGTGAAGATCTTTGCGGATCGGTTCCATGGCAGTGGCAAGATCGTTTTTCACTTTCTCCACAAAAGCCTGACTGTTGGCTGAAGCGGCTACCTCTGTTAGTATACCTAACACTTCATTCAACTCGGCCTTGATAGGTGCACAACAGGAACCCCAGGCAGCAGTCTTTCCTTCCCGCACCAGGTTTTTTGCATTTTCTTCTATCTTGTCCAGCTCTTCTGTTGTGGAGATCGCATTTTCGATGATCCACTCGCGCATTTTTTTCACGCAGTCGAAATCAGTTTCCCATTGAAGGCGCTCCTTGGACTTATATCGTTCGTGGGAGCCTGATGTACTGTGTCCCTGAGGTTGTGTTACTTCTTCCACGTGCACCAGCACCGGTACATGTTCTTCGCGGCACACCTTTGCAGCCTTTTCATAGGTCTCGCACAGGTGGGCATAATCCCAGCCTTTTGTTTTGAATATCTCGTAGCCTTTTCCGTTCTCGTCACGCTGGAAACCTTTCAATATTTCGGAAATGCTTTCTTTGGTTGTCTGGAATTTTTTCGGAACAGAAATACCGTGCCCGTCATCCCATACGCTCATCAGCATGGGCACCTGTAGCACGCCGGCTGCATTGATGGTTTCCCAGAACAAACCTTCGGAAGTACTTGCATCACCGATAGTACCAAATGCTATTTCATTCCCTTTATTCGAAAATTTCGTGAATGGATCCTTGTGAAGCTCGGCATTGATCCGGTAGAAATGCGATGCGTAGGCAAGCCCTAAGAGACGCGGCATCTGGCCGGCAGTAGGAGAAATATCGGAAGAGGAATTCTTCTGTTTGGCAAGGTCTCTCCAGGTCCCGTCTGCATTCAGGCTGCGTGTACCAAAATGGCCTCCCATCTGGCGGCCGGCGCTCATCGGTTCTTCTTCCTGGTTGGTATTGGCATACAGGCCGGCAAACCACTGCTCTATATTCAATGCACCGATAGCGAACATAAATGTCTGATCGCGGTAATACCCGCTTCTGAAATCGCCTTCTTTAAATACTTTGGACATGGCAACCTGTGCAAGTTCCTTTCCATCACCGAATATGCCAAACTTGGCTTTTCCGGTAAGCACTTCTTTCCTTCCCAGCAAACTTGCCTGGCGGCTCTCGTTTATCAAACGAAAATCATTTAAAACGATCGTTTTAAACTCTTCAAAGCTCAAGCCTTCCTTTATTTTTTGTACCTCGTTACTCATATCCTGCTTTAAAAATTAATTCATCCTTACCTCTACGAGATCCGGAATTTATCTGCACCGATCAGGCATCTTTCCCACGATTTAAATTCCGGACAATCCCTACAAATATAACCGATATTTTGTATATAGAAAAAAAAGAAAAAAAGCCTGTTTATGGGGCTTTCAAGCCAAAAAAGTTCAAAAAAAAGCCCTCCGGCTGCGGCTTTTGTTAATTTCTATGCTTTTGTGTACAAAACTCATCAATATCACCTGTTTAGTAAATCCGGATTACTGCCGGTGACAACACCAACAGTGGCTGAAAAATTTCTGCCTTAAATATATAGATTCCCATGTTGGTGTTGTCACCAACATGATTGTCAGACTCATTCCGAAGCAGTGCAGGAGCATGTCCCAAATCTGATTTTGGTAATTTTAGTACATTTACAAATCAAGACAAATTTCATGACTAAATTCTATCTCACTTTCATTTTCTTCCTGCTGTTTGTGAAAAGTGAAGCCCAGCTTGGCGATGTAAAGATCATCATTCCGAAAGAGATCGGTTATTCACAAAATGATTTTCTGCAGTACTTCCCGGATGAAAAATATTTTATAACCAGTGGAAATGCCGTTTCTGTTTTTAATACGGAAACCTGCGAACTTGTAGATGAATACGATCTGCTATTTGGTGCCAAAAGCCTTTCCCTGAGCCCCGATGGAAAATACATCCTTGTTTCGGTCAACAACCAGCTCATGATCTTCACGTTTGCCAACCAGAAACTGAACCTGTATGCAAAGATCTCCGGTGCCGAATTATTAAAAGCCATTCCCGAAACGGAATATTACAAAGACATGCCCATCGGTTCCGCTTTTTTCATCAACAAGGGATATGAGATCTATATCTGCATAGGTAATTTTACATTGACGTACGACATTGAGAAAAAATCCATGACCGCCTCACATACGCTGCCGGTTGGTAGTAATATGTTTACGGCTACGTATAATAAAAAAAAGAATGAAGTGCTGGTGAGCCTGCTGGAAGGGACAGATGGTGGTATCTTCCGGCAATCGCTCAGTGATCTTTCGAAAAAAGAGCGGATCCTTAAAGAGAAATCCACAACCTACAAAATGAAGCTCTGTGATTCGCTGCTGATGTGTTTTGATGTAGATAAATATTTTGTACTGAACATTGAGACCGGGAAAATATTACACGAGATCACCATGCCGGTCGTTACAATGGCAATGGGCCTCGATAAAAAAACCACCGAGACGATGAACAAACGTTCGCCCATTACCACACCGGATAAAGAGAATTTCAAAGCCGACGAATATGTGCTGGACATGGATTTTGAACGAAGCGAAGGCCTTGTAGTATATGCCACTTCCAAAGAGCTGAAATATATCGACCTTAAAACAAAGAAGGTTATCCGCAGGGTAAAAGGCATCTACAACAATATGAAGATCGCTCCTTCCGGGAACAGGATGGTGGGCAATGGTTATATATTCTACAAAGCGCTTCGTGTATACAATCCCAAAACACTTGCCCTGATCGCCGAAAGAAGCACAATGGGAAACCCGATCTATTCTGCGAATATAAGTCCTGATAAAAAATGGTTGTATACCAATGGCAGCAATTCGGGCTTTATCTGGAACCTGAGCAATTTCACCAAACATGTGGAGATCAAGGATATTTCGGGCAAGGACTCTTCCTTTATCATGAGCGTACAATTCCTGAATGATTCGGAAGTCGTAGTTAATTCAGGCACCAGCCTGAATCACCTGAATCTTTTCATTTATAATTTCCTGAAAAAGCAAGTGGTGCGTGTCATAAAAAAAGACATCTATTCCATCACTTCCGGTTTTATAAACAATGAATTTTATTATGCGGATTACACACATCTATACATTGTGAACCTTATCACGAAAAAAGAAGAAACATACGAAGGCCAGTTCTCATTAGCAGCAGTTCCAACGTATAAGATCATCAACTTTACGGATGAGCTCGTCTTTGTTCCGGGCAGCGGTAAATTCAGCGTAATGAACAGAAAAAATAAAAAGACCATCTACGAGAGCGATACCTGGGCAGTGAACAACAAAGTCCTATTCAGCGATGACGGCAATTTTTTGTTCACTTCCGCACAGGTCACCAGGAAACAAAAACTGAACGGAATGGAATTCGATTCACCTGTCAATGCCATTTCGCGAATAGACCTTCAAACCAAAAAGATCACCGCCAGTTATGCCGCCAGTTTTTATCCCTATGATTTCAGGATAAAAGAAAAAGGAACTACTATCGGTATGTGGTACGTAAAATACGATCTGGGACATTACAATGCGAATGAGCAGGAGATCATGTACACCGAATACGACGTACGAAGTGGCTCCGAAAAATATTCCAAAACAATTGACAAATTGCCTTCCATTGTGCCTTTTCATTTTACCAGCGATTCCGGAAAGTATTTTGCACTTGCCGATGTATATACTGCTTACTTCAAGGTTTTCGACAACAAAGGCAACGAGCTGATCG
Source organism: Bacteroidota bacterium (assembly GCA_021156365.1). Lineage (GTDB taxonomy): Bacteria > Bacteroidota > Bacteroidia > B-17B0 > Aurantibacillaceae > JADJDM01. The sequence continues at coordinate 424,700 of JAJNDK010000003.1, read as the reverse complement.
ATCTGAAGAACATGAACATTTCCAATCCAAGATGCTTCTTTGTTGAAAGCAGAGACCTGCTCATCATCACTTCTCCCTACAATACCATGGCCATATTCGTTGACCTGAAAGCAAAAAAAGTGATCGGGCAGCTGGCCAATGCGGAAGGCGATCAATACTTTCTCGTGAGCTCTGACCTGCATTACCTCGGATCAAAAGAGTTTGTAAAGAACATTCGTTTCCGGTATAACAATGAGATATACGGATTCGAACAATTCGATGCCTATCTGAATCAACCCCACCAGGTACTTCGCGCTTTTTCCTGTTCGGATAGTGCGCTGATCCAGGCCTACGAAAAGGCCTACACCAAACGTCTCAAACTGCTTGGCATCAAACCCGGTACAAAGGTTAATTTTGCATCGCTGCCCACTTTTCAGCATATAAAAATAGGGGAAGAAAAAAACGGCACCGTTAATTTCTCTGTCAGTGCCAACAAAGGAGGCAACAAACTGCAGAGCCTGAAAGTATACAACAATGGAAACCTTATTCTTACCGAATCGATCCCGGCAGATAAAGCAGACCGCTATGAAAAAAACCTGAGCTTCGAAACTTCGTCAGGGATCAACCGCTTTGAGTTCGTTGCCGTAGATGAACTGGGCCTGGAAAGTCCGCATACAACCCGTTTTTATAATAATACCAGTCTTGTAAAACCCAATCTGTATATGGCAGTGATCGCCAGCGAAAAATTCAAAGACACTGAATTCGATCTTGCCTATGCCGTGAAAGACGCAAATGACATGGCAGGTGCCATGGCCAATTCCAAATCTTTCAATAAGATCGAAGTAAAAAAAGTATTCAATAAATCATTTGCCAACGATTCTATTGCAGGACTGAAAAAATTCTTTTCGGCGGCAGGCGTCAATGATGTGGTGATGATCTTCTTTGCCGGGCATGGTTTTCTGGACAGTGACTTCAGTTATTATTTCCCGACTTACTATACGGATTTCAACGATCCGAAGATCAATTCGGTATCTTACAATGCATTCGAAAAATTGTTGAAGGAGGTGAAACCCTTGCGTAAGCTGATGTTTATCGATGCCTGCTTCAGTGGTGAGGTAGATGTGGATGAAACTTTTTTTGATAAAAGCGACGGCAATCATGACAAAGACAGCTCACGTTCTGTGCGGGCCAACACTGCAGCTTTTGCGCAAAGCACTGCGCTGGAAATGTCGAAGACCGTTTTTTCCGATCTGCGGCAATCCTCCGGAGCAACAGTGATCTCTTCTGCCGGCGGAACAGAAGCTGCCTTTGAAGGAGAGAAGTGGAACAACGGTTTATTCACACACTGCCTGCTGGATGGTATGACCAACCTGAAAGCGGATTACAACCTGGATGGAAAAATATCTTTGTCCGAATTACAAAAATTCGTAGCAGATGAAGTATACAAACTCTCAGATGGAAAACAAATGCCAACATACCGCTTGGAAAACACGGTGCTGGATTACGAATTGTGGTAAAGCTTTAAAATAAAAAGCGGGAACGATTGTTATTCGTTCCCGCTTTGTTCATTTGATAGTAATTATCGTTATTTTCTACCAGTTGATCACAACGCGTTTGCTGTATACCTCGCCTTCCTCCTGCACCACTACCATATAAATCCCCTGCGCTACATTCTGCAGGCTCAGTTCCAGCTGTTCATCCGAAATGGCTTTAGTTACGACCTCTACCTTCTTACCCTGCCCATCGTATACTTCGACATTCGAAGCATTCAATATACGGCCGGCAAATTGTAAAGTGAAAGTACCATTGTTCGGATTCGGATAGAGCTGCAAACCTTCTTTTACAAAAGGCAGTTCTTCTTCTCCGTTCATTTGCCTGAAGAATGCACCCGACAGATTGGTCCGTGCGGCAAAAAACTCCGGGGCATTGGCCAGGGTCGTAGTGATCGCTGAATTGAATGTTACGCTGGCTGCGCTCGCAATAACATAGCTACCACCAAACACCACACTGGATCCGTTGGAATTTGCACTCACCGCTTTCCCCTGAACTATATGCGTGGCTGCTGAAGGAGATGTACTGCTGGCTACGGCATATGTTCCGCCTGCACCTGTACTTGCATTCCGCTGACAAACAAAGGCCTCACCACCTGAGCTCATACCTGTAGAAATGGAGCTCATTCCTTCAAAGGTTCCACCCGGAGTTACTTTACCTGTGAAGTATACGTTGCCTGCATTATCCAGTGCTACACCGCTTCCTTCATCAACGCCTGTACCGGAGGCCTTTTTGTTCCAGCTGAGATTTAAGGCCGTGCCACTGTGATTAACACGTGCCTGGAAAACATCCCGTGTAGATGCGGAGCTGCTGCCGCCCTGTATAGTTCCCTTCCAGGAGCCTGTAACATAACAGTTACCATTGGCATCACAGGCAAGATCATTCAGGTAGATATCATCGGTAGTATTATGGAACGCATTTCCAAACCGCTCTGCACCCGAACTGTTATAGCTGGCAATCAGCCCGGTCATTTTACCGGATCCGTTTCCATACGATGCAGATGGAATTCCGAAATTGATCTGACCATAAATAGTTCCGCCTACATACACATTATTCGATGCATCCACGCCAACTTCTGTTTCTGTACCCTCCCATTTAGGGACGGAAGTAGAAGCAAAGCCGAATTTTTTGAGCCATACCGCAGTAAGTCCTGAAGTGTTTAGCTTGGTTACGAAAATGTCCCTGTCGTTTGCAGGTATCGCAACATTAACAGGAGAAATGGTAAGCTGTCCGTTCGAATGCCCGCTTACATATACATACGGACTTTTGAAAACAATACCGGTTCCTTCAGTCACAGGGGCATCGTTCGTACTACGGATCGCATCCATCGTATTACCGGTGTTGCCATTCAGACGAATAACATATGCAGCGGTGTGCGCCCCCGCACTTAAGCTGGTGACCATGTATCCGCTCTGCATTGGTGTAAGCGACATATTGTTGCCATAGAACCCGCCGGTAATGATCACATCTCCGCTATTATCAAGCGTAATGGCACGGCCATAGGTATGTGGTATAACCAGGGAGCCTGTAGGAGCATTCGAAGTGAACGAGCGAACCCATTCCGTTCCACAATCTGAGAATTTTGCCACAAAACAGGAAGAAGTACTTGAAGGACTTGAAACAGTTATGCCGCCTGCTATCAGTGTACCTGTGAAATTACCTACAACAAATGTATTTCCCGATCCATCCTGCACTACGTCCGTTACCTCATCTGTGCCGTTGCTTCCCGAATCAGGATGTTTAGGCCATAGCGGAGAACCAACAGCATTAACAGTAACTGTATAATACGAAGTAGCTGTGCAGGCCCCTGCTGTTCCGGTAACCGTATAAACAGTCGTAACTGAAGGGTAATCTGTCATTGATGGGCCTGTAGTATTTACCGGCTGCCAGCTAAATGTGGTAGATGGAGTAACTGCCGATGCATTGAGTGTAACCGACTGCCCGCAATTAATGCTGGTTGTGCCGGTAATAACAGGTATTGGATCGAGAACTGTAACGGTTACTGTAGCAATGGTGGCACAGACATCCACAACAGGATTGGTTGAGCCTATTACCTGGTACACCGTTGTAACTGTTGGTGTTACTGTTATTCCCGGCGTCGATGCGAGGTAGGTAACCGGAGTTGGTAACAGTCTGTTCCATTGGTAACCTGACGCACCAGAGGCTGAAAGGGAGGCTGAAGCACCGATACAGATCGTAAGAGAAGGTGTAACGGTGAGTACAGGCGGTGAAACTACAGTGACCGTGCTTGTTGCAGTAGCGGTGCAACCATTCACTGCTGTGCCGGTTACAGTATAAATCGTTGTGGAAGATGGAGCTGCTGTAACCACTGATCCGGTAGTAGCCGACAAGCCGGTTGGTGGCAACCAGGTATATGTATTAGCACCATTGGCTGTAAGCGTAACACCTTCATCCGAACAAAAACCAGCAGAGTTTACTGTAACATTCGGAAGAGCATTCACTGTAACTGTGCTGCTCGCAGAAGATGAACAGCCAAATGCATTGGTACCCGTAACCGTATAAACTGTGGTAACCGTTGGCGTTGCACTAACAGTGGTCCCGGTTGTAGCAGATAAGCCGGTTGATGGAGTCCATGAATAGGTACTTGCTCCCGAAGCATTTAAATTAACACTGCTTCCGATACATACCGACGGGGAATTTACAGTCACTACCGGAAACGGGTTAACAGTAACCGTGCTCGTTGCCGAAGAATAACATCCATTTGCATCCGTACCTGTAACGGTATATATGGTGGTTGCCATCGGCGTTGCCGTAACGGTAGCCCCCGTAGTGGGAGATACGCTGATGGCCGGTGCCCAGGTGTATGTAAGAGCTCCACCTGCAATTAAAGTGGTGGGTGTGATACCACATACTGAAGCGGAATTCACTGCAATGACCGGCAGCGCATTCACCGTAACGGTACTGGTAGCTGAAGAAATACAACCATTCGCATCGGTGCCTGTTACTGTGTATACAATAGTAGTGGAAGGTGTTGCAGTAACCGTAGCGCCGGTAGTAGGAGATAAAGTTCCGGCCGGGGTCCAGGTATACGTTGATGCACCGCTGGCAATAAGGGTAGCGGCCATCTGCCTGTAGCATATAGCAGGAGAATTTACATTAATTGACGGAAGTGGATTGACGGAGATCGTCACATTATCGGAGCAGCTTCCTGTTGCGGTTGTTACAGTTGCAGTATATGTTGTTGTAACCGTAGGACTTGCAGTAGGATTTGCACAGTTCGTGCAGCTCAATCCTGTTGCCGGAGCCCATGAATAGCCTATAGCGCCCGACGTGGTTGCATCCAGGCTTACTCCCTGTCCACTGCAAATCGTGTGGTTTGCTCCGAGCTCAAGAATACATGGACAGCATGCGTCAATAAACAGGCTGTCGGGTTCGGAGGAAAAACCAACATTGCAATGTCCTCCCGACTCTTCACAATTCACAAGTTCGGTATATCCCACCACGGCAGCTACCGGCAGATGCGTTTCACAATACACTGAATTGGCAAGACTTAAGTCAAAGGTAAATGTAATAGAACTACTTGCTGCCAATGTACCTGTTGGAATGATCCAGGTAAGTGTAGATCCGCTTACAACAGCCGATCCCGTATTGCTCAGCACCAAAGGTGAGCCGGGAACTGTAACCGTTACGGTTTCATTATGCAGGTTTGCCTGCGCTCCTGTATTATTCACAGTTACTGTAAACGTAGCAGTGTTACTGCAGTTCAGACCGGCCGCCATGTCGCTCGTAGACATAGTAACCTGTACATTCAGCTCATCGATCGGTAAAGCATTATTAATAGTCGGTCTGTGCTGTACAGGTAATGTTGTAAGCTGCTGGCTGCAGGAAGAAATACCCTCTGCATAAAAATTGATATAATCGGTTACATTATACGTACAGCTCGTTTGCAGTGTAACATATACTTTTACCTGGTTGGCCGGCGCTGTTGTAACCCCTGTAAGTCCATTGCCTCCCGGCAGTGTAACATGTGAATATATATTCCAGATCGGATCTCCGTTCACATCATAAGCATCCGGAGTGCTTACCGTAACAGACGGGCCACCGATCGGGTATTCGAATGCAAGGCCGGTGACGCTGATGCCGGTAGGGAGATCGATCAGCAAAGAAGGATTGGTGATCGTCCCTATATCGGAACTACTTACGATTAGCTCATATTGCAGTGTACCATCACAAAGATCTACCGGAGCCGAAGGCACCAGAGCCTGGAACAACTGCAGATCGGAAGGATAGCGCTCGAACTGGAAAAGAACAGAGCCCTGCTCACAAATCTCGTCGGGCGAAGTAATTATATTCCCTGCACATTCATTTCCGTATCGCACAGTGAGCTGATCAAGCGCCGGCGGATTACCTGTAGGAACACAACCATTACTGTTCACAGTTGCACTTAACAAAAGCTCGATACATTGCCCGGCAGGAATGTTTGCCGTGCTTACCAAAATTCCGGTATTACCGTTGCCGTCCGTATAGGGAACAGTAGTAAGCGTTGCAGTGGTCGGGGCCGTTTGCTGAACAACTGCAGTAGAAAGGTCGAGCGAATTGAGAAGGGAGTTTTCGATCGCTATCCACGGATGATTTCCATTGGCAGGGATGCCATCGCAAATCGTAAATTCAAAATCTGCCTGATTACTGTATACACTTACGGATGTGGCAGAAGGTACTACAGACAGTGTAGGATTGATATGATACACCGGGAGATTGGTGAGATTAAAATTCGTATGTACCTGGTAAGCAGGATCGGATTGCTGAATGCCTTCCGTATAACCGCCGGCAAATTCAAAATGATCGCTGGCCGGAGCAGTACATGTTGGCTGCATCAATACAGTTATTGTATAAAAAGGCACGTATGCATTGTATTTTCCATCCAGCAGTGGCCAGCACGTATTCGATGCGGAAAGCCCGTTGTACTGAATCGTTGTGCCCGAAGAGGAAGAGGTAACTACCTCTCCGGATATCGGATACGGATTAAACGTGATCGGCGATGGCGATGAAGCAAAGGCATTATGAGAACCTGGTGCAGAAGAGCTGGCCGATTGCATAATATTAAAAGTAGAAGAAATATATTGATAACCCGGCGGGAGTGTAATGGTTACCTGCGGATCCAAACCTGCATATGGTCTGAACTCATATGGAAAATCATCATCTGCCGATCCGTATCTTCCATTGGCGCTCTGAAACATGAACATAACCGGGTACGGCTCACAGGTAGAAACATTGTTATAGGACACGTCGGGGTAATACCCGACATTCGTACTCGGCTGGATCATGGTAAAATGTGTACCCCATGAATCGCAGGAAACATCAGGAGCCGGAAGAGGTGAGCCTGGCCGCTGTCCGATATATTCTGCGCGCAGATCGGTCAGCGGAAACGATGCATGACCCGCATAAAATGTGGTACCCGCTCCCACTGCCGGAGTTGCACGGGCAATCAGGAAGAGGTCGGCATCAAAAACGTACGTGTCAGTAGAGCTGCTCATAAACGTTTGTGCACTGGCCGGTAGCCAGAAATTCATTTCTACCACCGATCCGTTCACAACAGGAACATACGTGATCGTACTTGAAAGAACCGTTATAGATGCGGTGGTCACACTATTGGTTATTGTTATGTATCCGTTTTGCTGATCAAAATCGAACAGATAAGGCGAAGCGCGCACGCCGGCCGGAAGATCGTCGTAGCGGATCTGCAAACCCATAGTTGAAAAGCTCGAACCGTTATACACAGGAGCAGGAGTAGAAAGTGTTCCGGTGAAACTTCCCTGCAGTTTCGCTTCGATCACATCGCCCGGATAAGCTGCCTCCAGGTCAATAGGTGGATCTGTGCTTTCCGTCAAGGCAGATAGCGGAGTGCCACAGGCAGATGTTGCGCCGGGGTTTGTCCACCCCAAAGTAGTCCGTTTAAAGCTAAAGCTATTGGTGGCTGTGGAAAAATACGAGTCACAGCTCCCACTGCAATGATGATAAATGGAAGAACCCCCACATTCAATATCGGAAACGCAGGTAGCACAGCTCTGATCGCATATATATTGAAGCGCGAAGCTGATATTGTCTGCACCGAAGTTCAGAGGCACCGTAGCACATGCTGCTGCTGTGCCGGAGCAATCCAGGTAAAGCGGAAGATTGAAACAATCGAGCACATACGTTTCATTCCATGGACCGCAATTGCTGTAAAGGATCTTACCAAAATTAATAATTACATAAGAAGGGTCGAGCGGGTTTGCTCCGCAGATCTCTTGTACGGTAGGAGTAATTGTTTGGGTTCCGCCGCATCTTCCGTTTGCAACCACATTTGGCAAATTATAGATACCGGAACCAATGGAAGTGAGTGACGAAAAATCGAGGTGGTAGCCCAAAGGCAGGTTTACCTTTATCTGGTGATACCCATTCGGACAGTCAAAATCAAATCCGGTTGGTCCCCAACGCTGCGTATACGGCGCGGTGCAGATCTCCACACTGAAAGGTGCGCCCTCCACTACATCGGCAGGTCCGTTAATCGATCCTCCCGACCCGGAAGCGTGATAGTAATAAGAAGCATCGCCGTAACCGGTAGGTGTTGTAGGCATCGGTGGCAAAGAATAACATTGGTTATTGTATCTCGAAATGATATAAGGGAGATTTTTAAACGAGCCTCCGCATGCATCAAACTCGGGGCAGGAAGTGGTATTGTAATTATAAGTAGCTGTAATGGTAAAAGTACCGGCCTCCGCGAGATCATTTACTTTTCCGTCGGCATCCAGGTCGGCCAGTGTATTACCGGTACCCAAAGGATTCCATCCTACAAGGCCTGCACTGAGCTGGGAAAAATCGACAAGGTAGGCATCGTATAAATCAGCGCCGAAATAAAACGTTCCTGCGCTGCTTACCACCGGGGCTGAAAGCGTCAAAGTATTGATACCGGAGGCAACCTGGAAGCTGTTCAGATCAAGCGTACCGAAAGAAGCCTGGCTGTATAGATATAACTGAAGATCCGTTGCCCTCGCATTTCCCGCAGGCGCAGGCGATCCGATAGGAGTACCGGTATTCTTATAAATAAATCCGATCACGGAAGAGTTGCTGCCGGGGCCACAATAGCTCCCATTCTGGAATGCAGGATAACCGACTACCGCCATATGTGGCGTACCTGTTTGCACATTGATACTGGACGTAAGTGGAATGCTGGTACAGGACGTGCTGCCACAACCCCACGAAGCTATATACGTTCCGCCACCAAGCCCGCAATCGATCACCTTATATGGAATATGTACATACAATTCCTGGGGCTGCGCAGGAAAAACGCTGCTGCCGAAAAAATATGTGAAATCCGAACTACCGATATGTATGCTACCCGAAGTGATCGGCGAATTCGCTGAAATGCTGCCGGCAACCGGGGTTGGATAACTGTAAGTATAAAAATTCCCGGTAAGCGGCGTGGGAGATGTGGAAAGATAGTAATCACCATACAAAGTAACAGTAGGATCTGCTGTAATAGAGGTAATGTCGATATTCGGAATACCGGCCCCGTTTGAACTGGCATTCTCGAGGCTGAATACAAGCTCATTTACATCACCTATGTTGAGCAATAAAGAACTCGAACCTGCTGTATTTATTGCATGCAATACAGGTGGCTCAATGTGCAGGCTGCTGCTGGCCGAATAGGTATTGCAGCTGTTACTGCCGGTGATAGTAGTTAAGCCTGATGCCTGCACACAGATAGAAGGCGTCGTAACAGTAACCGTAAAACTGGCAGGAGCAGTGTTGTCCCAGGCCGAGACCGTAAACACAGGGCTGGTGCCTCCGGAAACATTGACCACCGAAGGTCCGCTGCCTGGAGGAGTAAGGGATACATAACTGATGCCGGCGGGCAGGTTGATAGTCACGTTATCAGTAACAGCACTTGTACTGGTGGTGCTCAACTGGTACACAAAATCATAGGTCGTGCAGGGCGACAGTGTATATTGCGGTACGGACGAAGACGGAAAATAGGCGGTCTCGTTTGCAGTTATCGTATAACACACAGGTACTTTGTGTTTAGCCTCCGCTTTTTGGATTCCACAAAAAAACAACAGGAGAGCAATGGAAGTGATTAAGGGTAGTTTAATCATAATAAGCTATTTTTTAATTACTCATTTCCTACGAAAGATAACGTGGAAATTTTCGGAAAAGATATTCCTATTTGTTTAATTACCAAAAAAAATATGCGGATGTGGATATGTATGTGGGCGAAACAGGTGCAAAATAAAAGAGAGTAACATCTTTATATTCAACGATTACCCGTGGAAAATTTCAGCGCATGAAACGAATAATTTTGTTTTTCTACATTCAACGTATTTAACCTGTTCCGGTTTTACACCAAACACTATTAAATACTTCTTTTTTAATCAGTTTGCGGGCGCAAAATTTCTTTATTTCCCACTCAGCATTTTCTCCAGTGCATGCATCTCATCACGCAATCCGGCGGCTGTAGCAAAATCCAGGTCCTTCGCAGCTTTCAGCATCGCCGATTTGATGCGGGTGATCTGCTTTTTCAGCTCGTCCTCGTTCATATACTGAACCACCGGGTCCGCTGCAATACTTTCGATATTATGGTCAACATAGGCTTTCACCAGCTTGCCTTCGTAGGAAACTTCCATGGATGACATTGGCGTGTCCAGCGCTTTTTTACCTGCCTGCGTTGGTGTGATGCCATGCTTAAAATTATATTCGATCTGTCTTAGTCTTCTTCGTTCTGTTTCTTCCATTGTGTAACGCATGCTATCCGTGATCTTATCTGCATACATGATCACACGTCCGTTCACATTCCGGGCTGCACGGCCTACCGTTTGTACAAGACTTCTTTCATTTCGTAAAAAACCTTCTTTATCCGCATCAAGTATCGCAACCAGCGACACTTCCGGAAGATCCAATCCTTCCCGTAATAAATTTATCCCGATGAGTACATCGAACATTCCGATCCGCAGCTGCCGGAGTATCTCTATTCTGTCGAGCGTGTCCACATCCGAATGAATATACCGGCAACGGATGTTCAGCTTGGTCATGTATTTGGTGAGCTCTTCCGCCATTCGCTTCGTGAGCGTTGTTACCAGTATACGCTCATCTTTTTCCACTACTTTGTGAATCTCATCCAACAAATCATCCACCTGGTTGGTACATGGCCTCACTTCTATGAGCGGATCCAACACACCTGTTGGACGGATCAATTGCTCTACCACCACTCCTTCACTCATGTCCAGCTCATAATCTGCCGGTGTGGCGCTGACATAGATCATCTGGTTGGTGATCGCCTGAAATTCTTCAAACTTGAGAGGCCGGTTGTCCATGGCAGCAGGCAGGCGGAATCCGAATTCCACCAGGTTTAGCTTACGGGAAAAATCTCCTCCGAACATTGCACGGATCTGCGGAATGGTTACATGACTTTCGTCCACCACCATCAGGAAATCTTCCGGAAAATAATCCAGCAAACAGAATGGACGTGTGCCCGGTAAACGACGGTCGAAATACCGCGAGTAATTCTCGATACCACTGCAATAGCCCAGTTCACGCATCATCTCAAGATCGTAGTTCACCCGCTCTTCCAAACGTTTTGCTTCGAGTGGTTTCCCTATCTGTTTGAAATAGTCCACCTGCTTCACCATATCATCCTGGATCTCCGTCATCGCACCCTTCATCGTGTCCGGGCTCGTAACGAAGATATTCGCGGGGTAAATATTAAACTCCTCAAACTTCTGAATAACGTAGCCGTTTCCATGATCGAAGGTTTCGATGGTTTCAATCTCATCACCAAAAAAACAAACACGCACCGAATGATCCGCATAAGCCAGGTTCACATCCACGGTATCACCTTTTACCCTGAAATTCCCACGACTGAATTGCTCTGTCGTACGTGAATACAAGCTCTGTACCAACTGATGCAGAAACCTGTTCCGGCTGATCTTTTGCCCGACCTTTATGGAAATGATGTTGGTCCGGAATTCAGACGGATTACCGATACCATAGATACAGGAAACCGAACAAACAACGATCACATCCCTTCTGCCGGAAAGCAAGGACGAAGTAGTGCTCAGCCGCAGCTTTTCGATCTCATCATTGATCGCAAGGTCTTTTTCAATATAGGTATCCGTTGTAGGCAGGTAGGCTTCCGGCTGGTAATAATCGTAATACGACACAAAATATTCCACTGCATTGTTCGGGAAGAATTGCTTCAGCTCATTGTACAGCTGGGCTGCTAACGTTTTGTTATGACTGAACACGAGTGTGGGCTTGTTCACCTGCGCGATCACGTTTGCTGCAGTAAATGTTTTTCCGGAACCGGTAACACCTAAAAGTGTCTGGTGTTTTATCCCGCTGTTGAGACCTTCTACAAGTTGGCGGATGGCCTCCGGCTGATCACCGGTAGGCACAAATTCAGATTCTAATTCGAATGGCATGTCTTAAAACGAATAATCACAAGATCCCGAAAGATGTATGTGTGTTATATAACTATCTACTACGAATAAATTTCTTTCTTTGCCGCCAACAAGGTGTTGCGCAAAAGAGAAGCAATGGTCATCGGCCCTACTCCACCGGGAACAGGCGTTATCAGGCTGCATTTGGGAGCGACCTCATCAAATTTAATATCACCTTTCAGTTTGAAACCGGATTTGGTTTCTGTACTTACTACACGCGTGGTGCCCACATCGATCACTACGGCGCCTTCCTTCACCATGTCTGCCGTAACGAACTCCGGGCTACCCAATGCACAGATCAGGATATCGGCAGTGAGCGTATGTGATTTCAGATCCTTGGTTTTGCTGTGACAAAGCGTTACCGTACAATTTCCCAACTGTGTGTTTTTTGCCAGCAATATGCTCATTGGCGAGCCTACGATGTGACTTCTTCCGATCACCACACAATGTTTCCCGGATGTTTCCACATTGTATTTTTGAAGCAGGTGAACGATTCCGTATGGCGTAGCGCTTACATAGCAGGGAAGGTTCAACACCATTCTGCCCACGTTGATAGGATGAAAACCATCCACATCCTTGGAAGGTAATATAGACTCGATGATCTTGTGCTCGTTGATCTGGCGCGGGAGCGGAAGCTGTACAATAAAACCGTCTATCTCCGGATTGTTGTTCAGGTCATACACGGATTGCAGTAATTTTTCTTCGGTCACATACTCCGGGTGACGGATCATGGTAGAAGTAAAGCCTACATTTTCACAGGCTTTTATCTTGCTGGCCACATAAGTTTCGCTGCCTCCGTCATTCCCTACCAGGATCGCTGCCAGGTGTGGTGCACGCCTGCCCTGCTCTTTCATTCGTTTTACTTCAGCAGCAATTTCCTGTTGCAGGTCGAGCGATATCTTTTTTCCGTCTATTAAGTTATTCATTATTGCAAGTTTCTGGTTAGCCTTACTTTAAACGAATTATCTACGTCCCAGGCCAACAAAATACCCGAAACCTGAAACCCGAAATAATTACTGCCCCATTTTTGGCATGTTGCGCATCATTTTTGCCATGGCATTTTTATCCTGCATCATACGCATCATTTTCCGTGTTTCATCAAATTGTTTGATCAGCTTGTTCACTTCCTGGATATTGGTGCCGCTTCCTTTTGCAATACGTGCCCGGCGCGAACCGTTCAACAGTTCCGGTTTTTCACGCTCCTGGGGTGTCATTGAATAGATGATCGCTTCAATGGATTTAAATGCATCCTCATTGATGTCCATATCTTTCACCGCTTTACCTACTCCCGGTATCATGCCTACCAGATCCTTGATGTTACCCATCTTTTTGATCTGTTGCAATTGCGCAAGGAAGTCGTTGAAACCGAACTGGTTCTTCGCGATCTTTTTGGAAAGTTTTCTCGCCTCTTCTTCATTGAATTGTTCCTGTGCACGCTCTACGAGTGTTACCACATCACCCATTCCAAGGATGCGATCTGCCATCCTCTCCGGGTGGAACACATCGATCGCATCCATTTTCTCACCAGTACCAACAAATTTGATCGGTTTATTAACGATGGATTTAATGGATAAAGCCGCTCCACCGCGTGTATCACCATCCAGCTTGGTCAATACCACGCCATCAAAATCCAGGCGATCGTTGAAGGCTTTTGCGGTATTCACAGCGTCCTGTCCTGTCATGGCATCCACCACGAAAAGGATCTCATCCGGCTTGATCTCTTTTTTTACTTTAGCGATCTCGTTCATCATCTGCTCGTCTATCGCCAAACGACCTGCGGTATCGATGATCACCACCGAGTTCCCGTTCTCTTTCGCCTGTTTGATCGCTTTACGCGAAATATCCACCGGATCTTTATTATCACGGTCGGAGAATACTTCCACACCGATCTGCTCGCCCAAGACATGTAACTGATCGATAGCAGCAGGACGGTATATATCGCAGGCAACCAATAAAGGGTTTTTTCCTCTTTTGGTCTTTAAGTGATTCGCCAGTTTACCGGAGAACGTTGTTTTACCCGAACCCTGCAAGCCCGACATCAGGATGATAGTAGGATTGTTGTTCAGCTTGATATCCGTACGCTCGCCGCCCATCAGCTGAGCCAGCTCGTCGTGCGTGATCTTGATCAGTAATTGCCCCGGGGATACCGAAGTCAATACATTCTGACCAAGCGCTTTTTCCTTGATCGTATCCGTAAATTGTTTCGCGACTTTGTAGTTCACATCGGCATCCAGCAAGGCTTTTCGAACCTCTTTCATGGTCTCTGCCACATTGATCTCCGTGATCTTTCCCTGGCCTTTTAAAACCTTAAAGGCCCTTTCTATTTTATCGGATAAAGTATTGAACATAGTGTAAAAATTAAAGAGGAGCAAAGATAGCGGATTATTTAGGATTTTTCCATTTCACAAACCTGATTTTTAGGGATTTTGGCTCCTTTTTATCCATTTTTTACTTCGCTTTCAAATCCCGACTTTCGATGATAATTGAACCTGCGAAACCTACTTGTCCTGCTGTACTATTGCGGCTTGTTCTGCCGGCATAAACAACATTGGCTCGATTTTCGTGATTCCCCGGAAAAAACATATTTTCCACAATCGCGTAAAAATACTGTCCCTAAAAACTCTCAATCCTTCGAAATACAGGTAAATCAGGCTGGTATCCGGTTTGTTATCTCAGGGTAGGATGATATGGAACGAAGAATATATAAATTCATTGGGAGGCCTGCCAAAGCATGTGCAGGAAGAAATTAAGGAAATGATGACTGACGCGAATTACTCACCTGCAACGAAAACCCAAAAAAGGAGCAATCTTTTTTCGGATATTTCCACTGCATGGAAAAATTTCCAGGAAAAAGCAAACCGCTTATTCAGAAGAAATGAAACGCTTAACATGTAACCTTATTTAAGCTCTTTTACCTGTAATGAAACCATTACGGGAATTCCGCATGCCTATTGGTTTATATTTTTATGCCGATGACGAGTATATCGTCGATCTGTTCTTCATTTCCTTTCCAGTACTCAAAATTCTCCTTTACTTTTTCACGCTGCAGGTTTACATCGTACCCCGAGATCAGGGTAAGCAGTGTTTTCAGGCGCTTTGTAGTAAATTTTTTGTGATTTACTTCGCTGAACTGATCTCCGTATCCATCGGAAAAAATATACAGCATATCGTTTTTTTCCAGCTCAAGTTCATGTTCATTAAACACTTTCTCTCCAAGGATGGATTTTCCGCCGATAGAGTAACTATTGCCTTTTATTTCCCTCAGATCACCATTTCGAATAAAATAAAGAGGGCGGTAAGCAGATGCAAACAGACATTTGGTCTTTTGTTTATTGATCGTACAAAGCGCCATATCCATTCCGTCGTAGGAATAAAAACCGGATCTTTCCTGTTTCAGCGTTTCTACTATTTTTGCATTCAGCTCGGTGAGTATACGCGCAGGTGAAGTAATCCCATTGGTATTAATGATCTCATTAAGCAGCGTAGAACCAATGAGCGACATGAAAGCTCCTGGCACACCATGCCCGGTACAATCTACCGCCGCTATAATATAGCTGTCAGGTGTCTCCGTAAACCAATAAAAATCACCGCTTACAATATCGCGGGGGCGGAAATAAATAAAAGTCTGCGACAGTTTTTTGAAAATATAATGCTTGCTCGGCAAGAGGGCCTCCTGTATTCGCTTGGCATAATTGATACTATCCGTTATGTCTTTATTTTTTATTTCGAGCTCGCCTTTTATTTGTTCCACATTGTCTTTTTCCCGCTGGAGCAGATATGTTTTTTGTTTTACTTTCACTTCCAGTAATAATTTGGCACGGCGCAGGTTTTTTGTCCGCAGATAGGTGATGACCGAAGCAATGGCAATAACAAGAAGGACCAATGCAATGTAAAACCAGATCCGCTTCCAAAATGGCAGGCTAATCTCGAATTTCATTTCCGCCGGGGTACTTGTCCACAGCCCGCCGCTATTCCTGGCCATCACCTGGAATATATAAGTTCCATCTGAAAGCCGGGGATACTCCACAAATCGATTCGCAGTGGTACGCCACACACTGTCAACACCCAGGAGCCTGTATTTGTACAGTACTTTAGCCGGATCGGTCAACGACACCGCAATAAATTCGATCCGGGTATCGTAGTTATCGAAACGCTTTACAATAACGGATCCGGCTTTGTGAAATGAATTATTCAGGTAAACCCCGGAAATATTCAGCCGGGGCTCGGCCACAATGCTTCCACCGGTTTCGGGATTGTACCGTACAATTCCATCTGTCGTTCCGAACCAGATATTTCCGTCCGGATCTTTTGAAAAAGCATTCAGGTTATTTTCCGTAAACTTTAATCCATCCGCTTTGGTGTAGGTGCGAAAACCGGCATATGTTTTTTTCTTTTCGCTCAGGCCGTTTTTATGCGTGATCCATACCGAACCGTTTTTATCTACCACCACTGCATAGCAATAATCGGAAAGCAAACCGTTCTTTTCCGTATAATTTTTGAACGTGTTCCCATTGTATACAAAAATCCCGTCGCCTTCGGAAGCGATCCATATGTTTCCGGCTTCATCTTCTGTCACTCCGTTTATGTTGTAGGATTTAAGTCCGGGAATATCTTTGAAAACAGTAAACTCACTGTCGTGCAAATAGTAAGGAGGTGCCTGATGCGAGCAGATCCAGAGACGCTGCCTGCTATCTTCGAACAGGCTGATGACATCATTATGAAGCAAACCTTCGAGGGTTGTTATACACTTCACTTTTTTAGAAACCGGGTCATATACGCAGGCGCCTTCCTGTGTACCTATGGCAATATTTCCGCTTTTGGTTTGCAGGATGCAATTCACAGAAGATACCGGCAGCCTGTTTTCTTTCGAAAAATTCTTCAGCCTCCCTTTTCCAGGATCATAG
Source organism: Bacteroidota bacterium (assembly GCA_021156365.1). GTDB lineage: Bacteria > Bacteroidota > Bacteroidia > B-17B0 > Aurantibacillaceae > JADJDM01. Next base: position 407,830 of record JAJNDK010000003.1, on the reverse strand, counting down.
GTATAGATCCCACTCTGACCTGTCCCTATCCATATGGTACCACCCACATCCTGCATCATGGCATTCACCTGGCCTTCTCTGAATTCATCCGGATCAAAAATCAGGGTCTCTTTGTCCCTGGAAAAAGCGTTCCCGGAAAGTCCTTTATCCGTGCCGGCCCACAGATTTTGCTCTCTGTCTATAAGAACGGAAAGAACGGGTTCTTTCTTTTCTGTATCCTTATTGTTATAAAACGAAAACCGCTCAACGGGTTTTTCTATAAGTCCGCCACCGAATGTTCCAAACCACATATTGCCTTCAAAATCCTGGAAAATGGTCTGTACATCTTTATTCGGAAGACCACTGGACTCATCAATGATCAGGATCTCGGTAATGGCAGAAGGATTTGCGTTTAAAAAACTCAGTCTTCTTACACCCTCTCCAAACAGTGAAACCCAGAGATGATGATCCGCATCGTAATATATATCGGAGATCTTTTTTTCGCCGGATCCCAATTCAGTATTGATCTTGCGAAGAAGGATAAAACTATTGCCCTTCCTTCGTATACAATACAACCCGTCTCCTTCTGTAGCTACCCAGAATGCCTCTGAGATAAAATAAGCAGGGATTATTTTCTTTATTTTTTTATCTGTCAGTTCCGTGATCCCTGAAGGCTCACAGCTTTTTGGGGTGCATATGAACAAACCTTCGTTGGTACCTGCCAACACCTCATCCTTATTCAGTGCAATGGTATTGACACTTTGTGCGGGAGTCTTGTTGAAGGGAGTGATATGGAAAGCCGAATCCATGCTGAATATTCCACTGCCCAGCGTAGCGATCAGCAGTCTTTTTCCAGCACACTCGATAAACTGGGTGACCCGGGATCCTTTAAGCGCCTGGTAATTTATTTTATGATGTTTCGAATTGGAAAGGCAGGAAATACCCTCCTGGAAATAACCCAGCCAGGTAATTCCTCTCGAATCGGTAAAGTGAGTGGTTACGAAATTTTCGGGGAGTACATTTATTCCTTTTGGCGGATTAAAATTCTGCCCGTCAAAAGAATAAAAACCATCTCCCGTTGAAAGGTTAAGAAAACCATTTTTCGACTGATCGATTGCATAAATATAAGAATTGGTCAACCCCTGATCCCTGGTATAATGACGGAATTCATACGTTTGCGAAGTAGCAGGCAAAAAACAGACAAACAGGAAAAGGAAACAAAAAAAGGGAGTTTTCATAAAATTATTTTTCTTCTTTTACACCGATCTTATACTTATAACGTGGTATACCGCCTATCGGAGTTGTAAAAAACGGCATGAGCTCTCCGTACTGATTGGTAAAATATACAACAATATTATTGTTCCTGAGCTCCTTCGGTTTTATAAACTGCACATCCAGCGAAGTACTGATCTCAGCTTCCGTGATCTTATGAATATCTTCCAGCCACATTCCGTCAGCCGTTGTTTTCAACACATCTCCCTTTTTTGCCACGGAAACAATACGTATGATCCCGTCATTATCAAAATCAAAAACATTGGTTTTAATGGCCACTACATTCTTACCCACAAAAGGATAAAGATGAGAGACGGATCCTTTTGCATCTGACAGGCGGAAGGAATATTCGTAAGCAAAAGCATTGCCTCCTTCCACCTGCTTATTATTATTTTCATCTGCCGACATAAAATATTTGTACAGGTTGCCGTCATCGCCTTCGATACCTTCTGCCGTAATTTTAAATATATATCCCCCAAATTCGGACTGCAGCTCTCCTTCCTTCGGATTAAAAGGACCGAAGGTATACCAGCCATTGTCATATTCCTTTTCGTTACCAAATGTTTTGCTTGCCAGCTGTACCCCACTCTTAAAATTCCCTACAGGATCCTGTTTTTTTGCTGCAGGTTCCGAATGAGCTCCTTTCCCGCCAAATATGGTAAACCTGGTTTTACTGTTGAATGCGGCATGGTTCTCATCTATTGCACCTGCCACATCCGGATCAAAAACCCGGAAGTAAACAGGGCTTTTGTAATTTTCGGGTATTGTAAAGAAAAAAGTCTGCACAAAATCGTCATCGCCCCATTGCTTTTGAGCATCTTTTCCGAAGGTGCAGAGATAAGGGATCTTTTCATCTATGGAAGGAACCGGCTGCGCAAACAATGATGAAGTCGCAATGATGACAATAAGTCCGGGAACAAAGCGTTTAAGAAAGTATGGTTTTTGTATCATAATGGTGTTTAAAAATTATCTCTTACAGTGATTGTTTTTTCAGTTTTGAATTTTTCTACTTGCCCCGTGTTATTATTTTTTGCTATTACACCAAGTGTGACCGTATAGGTGCCTTTTGTTTTATACAAATGCTTCACCTTGTTTCCGTAGCTATATGTCTGATCTCCGAATATCCAGAAGGTCTGTTGAATGGAATAACCGGGAATAGCAGATCCTTCGCAACAAAATTTCAGTTTCTGATTGCTTAAAAGCTCATCACTGTACTCTATTTTCAATTGTTCAGGTTCCGGGATGATATGATCGTAGCTCACCTGGTTATAGAACAAAGCGCCGGTGTTCTTTTCCACAATATTCAATTGTATAGTATAAGTGCCACATTTTGTATAACAGTGCTTTGCTTTTGCACCTCTCACAACAGTGCCGTCACCGAGGTCCCATTCGTATACGAGACTGTCCGTATTAAACTCGTCCGGACTGGTTTCTTCATAAAAAGTGTAGCAGAATGTGTTTCTTACAACAGGTGTTGTCGCATCTTTGAAATCAGGGCTTGTTACTCTGTAATAATAGATCTCATCTTTGTTTTTCAGATCCCTCGAGGAAGAAAAGTATCCGCTTTCCCCGGTAGAATCCGGAAAGATCCCGAAGTCATCAAATGTAGAGTTGACGGGGCTTTCCAATACCACGAGCTCGCTTTCAATAGGATCGTTCAGGTTAAGTGCATAAATATCCAGTCCACCGATACCACCCGGGCGATTGCTGGAAAAATAGAGCGTATTGTTTTCACTTATTGCCGGGAAGATCTCGTTGAAGGATGTATTTACTTTGCTTCCGACATTTTGTGGTTCATTCCATTTTCCGTTGGTAAAAATGCTGCAATAAATATCCATACCACCTGCTGAACCCGGTCGGTCAGAGGCAAAGAATAAAGTCTTCCCGTCTTTCTGCAGAGCCGGATGACAATATGAATATCCATCTCCGCAAAACCATAATGGCTGCGGCTCCTGCCATTTTCCACCGATCTTCTCACAGGCATACAAGCATAGTTTTGTCCTTTCGCTTTTTTTCGACGCATTCCTTTCGTTACCCGTATATATGAGCAGGTTCTCTTCCCGGTTCAACGCAGCATTACCTTCATTGTAATGCGTATTAACCGTGCCCGGCCATAGTTTTGGTTCTGAAAAATGTATGGAATCTTTTTTTTCAGCATAATAAATACCGGTAGTATGTTCACTTCCCGGTTCCTGGTAAACCACTCCGAATGAAGCCGGCCTTGATGATGTAAAGAGCATTTTATTGTTACAAACGACCGGCGCAAAATCATCCTCCCGCGAATTCAGTTTCAGTTTTACAATTTTTATACGGCAGGTATCCTCTTCATCCGAAAAAGCAAGTGAGTCAACAGTCTGGGACCGCAGGGAAAAGCTCATTACCAGCAGGGAAAGTATTGGATATGTAGATGCTTTTTTCATACTAAAAATAGCGCATACCTTTCGCGGGTTGCAGTTTATAAAAGAACAGGTAGCGGATCATAAACTCATGGCTGCCGTTTGAATAATTACGCAGCTTTGACAACGTATAATCGTAGCAATAACCTATACGTAGCTGATCATTCAGTTTCAGATCCACAAGTGCCATAGCTGCATCGTTCATACGATACCCAAGACCAAGGCCAAGCACATCCCTCCAGTAAAAAATGGTATTTACATCCAACGAAAGCGGTGAGCCTTTCACATACTTCAACAGGACAGCAGGTCTTATTTTAAAAGAGGTTCCGGCATTCAAGACTGCTCCTGTATATAAATTAGCAGGCGAGTATATGGTGGATTGCCCGTCTATCAATACCGAAGGAACTGCTGCTCCCATAAAAAAACGCTGTGAATGATAATAGATCCCAAAGCCTGTTTCCGGCAATATATTCCGGACCGGTGCTACCTGGAAACTAACATCATTGGCCTGGGTGGTATTTATATTCTGCCAGTTCTGCCTGAACGAATTAATTCCTGCCTGCAGACCGAAAGACAGAAAACCTTTGCCTGCTTTTATCCGGTATGCATACATGGCGCTTACCCTGTTGTGATCATAGATGCTAATCCTGTCATTCGAAAAAACAATTCCGGCATTCAGCTTTTTATTCTTAAAAGGTGTGTGTGCACTAAGTGTCAGCGTCCTTGGCGCACCATCTATCCCGACCCATTGCTCGCGATAAAGTCCAGTGAGATTAAGGGCATCCTGGCTTCCGGCATATGCAGGATTAACCAGCAGCATATTGAACATATACTGGCTGTATGCACTATTGTGTTGTGCCTTTGCAAAACTACAGATACAAACAAAAATTATGCATACTGCTTTTTTCATTTACCTGTTTTTAAAATGATAAATCCATTGTAATGCTCACCCGGTTTTACTTCAAGCAAATAATAATAGGTATCATCACTTAACAATTGGCTGCTGTTGTTTTTACCGTCCCAATCGTTCTTATAATCTTCGCTTTCATACACAGTGCTTCCCCAACGATTGAAAATACTCATGTGCGTATTCTTATAATATTCGAGTGAAGGAATAACAAAAAAATCGTTCACCCCGTCATCGTTCGGTGAAAATCCATTGGGGATCTTTAAGGGGTTGAGTGTGATCTCCACCTCATCTGTGCTGGCAGGGCATACGCCATTGTGTATACTCCACTTAAAGATATTTTTTCCGGGACCGAGATCTGTAATATGTGTGTTTGCATCTGCTGCATCTTCAAAAACCGCTGTTCCCGTTACGATGCTCCAGGTACCTGTGCCGGTCAGTGGAGCATTGGCACTGAGCTGAACAACAGGAATATCGCTGCTTACATCACTACCGGCAATAGCCGGATCCGGCATAGCATCACGCATTATCACTATATCATCGAAAGTGTCCGGACAAACGCCATTGCTTATTTTCCAGCGCAGGATGGTCTGTCCGATATCCAGGTTATCTACAACTGCAGCAGCCAATGCAGGTGTCGCTGTAGTAGCGCTTCCTGTCAAAACGATCCAGGTACCTGCTCCTGTAACAGGAGTGTTAGCCGAAAGTACAAGGGAAGAAGCGCAAACTGTTTTGTCTGTTCCTGCATTTGCTGCATCGGGTTTTGCATCTACTTGAATGCTCACTGTATCAACAGACGGTGGACATACACCATTGCTGATCGTCCATACAAAAACATCCTGGCCATACGGAAAGCCCGTCACTGAAGAGTTCCCGGACTGAGCATCAGAAAAATTACAACTACCGTTGAGCAAGCTCCAATTGCCTGTTCCCGTTTGAGGTGTGTTACCCGAAAGTAAGATCGTGTCTGTACACAGCACATGGTCAATGCCGGCATTAGCAACAGTTGGCATTTCATCGCGGTGAATGATCACAGTATCACGAAGCAGCGGACACAAGCCATTGCTTACTGTCCATACAAACATATTATCACCTGCACTTAAATTCATGATAGCCGTATTTTCCTGTAGAGGATTTAAAGGAATTCCTGATCCGCCTATAACCGACCAAACTGCAAGACCGGTGCTAACAGAAGCAGCGGAAAGAGACGAAACAGCAGAGCAAATCGCCTGATCAGGGCCGGCAACCGCCGGATCGGGTTGAGCGTCCATATGAATAAGCACTGTATCGTTTGAAGAAGGACAAACACCATTTGAAATGGTCCACCTGAAAATAGAATTACCGGGACTAATACCTGATATGTTGGTAACAGGTAATATAGGATCAATAATAAGCGCAGTTCCCAATAACGAAGACCATTGTCCTGTTCCCACTACTGGTGTATTGGCTGTGAGCACGGAAGTAGCCTGACCACAGAGTCCCTGGTCGGAGCCCGCATTAGAAACAGTAGGAAACTCATCTACATGTATGATCACGGTGTCTGCTGAAGAAGGGCACACGCCATTGCTGATCGTCCATTTAAAAATGTTATCGCCGGTCGTCATACCCGTCGCTGTAGAAATATTTTGTGCAGGCAAAGAAAGTGTTGCTCCGCCATTCAGTACCGACCAGCTGCCTGTGCCTACGAGCGGTAGATTGGCTGTTAACAGATAAACACTGAGCTCACATACACTCTGATCCGTTCCTGCATTGGCAACTGTAGGCATTGCACTTACATGGATCAATACCGTATCGCGCGTGGAAGGACAAACCCCGTTCGAAATGGTCCAGATAAAACTATTGGTGCCTGTGCTCAATGTATTAACAGAGGTGACACCTGAACCGGGAGACAAGATGCTACCCGAACCTGCCAGCACAGACCAGATGCCTGTTCCCGTAGAAGGCGTGTTCGCACCCAACAAAGCAGAAGATGAACAAATCGCCTGATCGCTTCCGGCGTTGGAAGCAGAAGGAAATGCATCTACCGTTACAATAACTGTATCCGTAGATGGCGGACAGCTTCCATTGCTGACGGTCCATACAAAAGCATTACTCCCCGTTGTAAGTCCGGTTACGGTTGTGTTATCCGACAAAGGATTACTGATATTTGCGCCACCTGTAAACACCTGCCACAGGCCGGTTCCGACAGAGGGATTGACTGCATTCAGAAATGCGGAGCTGCTGCAGATAGTTTGATTGTTCCCTGCACTGGCGGTAGATGGGTTTATGCTTCGTATGATACTAACAGTGTCTCTTGACGAAGGGCAGCTCCCATTCGAAATTCTCCAGATAAATCTGTTGGTGCCTGTGCCCAACGAAGTAACGGTAGTATTGAATGTATTCGGATTGCTGATATTTCCGGAGCCCGACAATACCGACCATGTACCGCTGCCCACTGCAGGGATATTCCCATTGAGTGCCGACGCAGAAGAACAGATCGCCTGGTCACTTCCGGCAACAGATGTAGTAGGTAGAGCATCTACCGTAATGCGAACCGTATCAGAAGAAGAAGGACAGCTTCCATTACTGACTGTCCACACAAAAGAATTAGTCCCTGTGCTTAGACCATTGACAGTTGTATTATCTGAAAGTGGATCATTGAAAACACCTGTGCCACTGTATACCTGCCATAAGCCTGTTCCGACAGAGGGATTGATTGCATTCAGAAAAGCGGAATTACTGCAGATAGTTTGATTGCTGCCTGCACTGGCAGTAGAAGGGTTTATGCTTCGTATGATACTAACAGTGTCTCTTGACGAAGGGCAGCTCCCATTCGAAATTCTCCAGATAAACCTGTTAGTCCCCACTCCAAGAGCGGTAACCGATGAATTGTGCTGGTTCGCATTGCTGATATTTCCGGAGCCTGAGAGTAGAGACCATGTACCTGTTCCTATAATTGGATTGTTTGCTGCAAGAATGGAAGAGGAAGCACAGACGGCTTGATCACTGCCGGCAGAAGAGCTTGTGGGGAGAGGAGTAACAGTAATGAGTATCGAGGCGCTGTTCGAATAATCAGTGCAATAACCTCCCGAGCTTACTGTGCGCAAATAATACATGTTCGATGTTAAAGGCGGAGGTGAATACGATACCGTGTTATTGGTCCCGGATGCATTTGTCCAGGTAACATTGTCGGTGCTTTGTTTCCATAGATATGAATAGGGAGGTGATCCTCCGGATGGTGCAGTTCCTGTCAGTGTGGAAGGTGCGTTGCCGGAACAGATCGTTTGCGCTGCAGAAATCGTATTGCCGGTAACAGGCGAACAACCGTATTTGGCAACAAACACATTTTTTGCCCCGGCATTCGTAAGCGTATATGTACCGAATACCGCTGCATCCTTATGTTCGCCACCAACAAAGGCATTGTTCAGGTTATTGTTTGCCAATCCATATCCTGCATCATCGCCCGGACCTCCGGCACTTTTTGCCCAAAGGATATTTCCCGAGACATCAAAGTTACACAGGAATACATCCTTGGCATTCGCACTCAGATTGGACAACCCAAAAGGACTATACGTCAGTGTGTTTTTAAAATATCCCGTCACCAGTAGAGTTCCATCATGATTCATGCGGATCGCTTTGGCTTCTTCTTCACCCACGCCTGAGCCGGTTTCAGAAGACACCCATTGAAAAATTCCGTTTGATTTGGACATACAGGCAAGAAAAATATCGGTAGCCCCCTGGCAGGCTTTGGTGAATACAGCGGCAGGATAAGGAAAATCGGCAACGCCTTTAATGCTTCCCGTAATATAAAGATTGTTCGCATCCTGCGCAATGCCCATACCGATATCATCTTCGTTGGACCCAGCACTCGTAGACCACAAGAACGAGCCGGCCTGGCTATAAGCTGCCACAAAAATATCGGACTTATTACCGCTGTTAGAATTCAGCAAGGATACTGTAGAACCGCTTGTCGACAATAGATCAAAGCTATTACTGAAGATCCCGGTGATATAAACATTGCTGTTGTCCGCTACTACTTTATACCCTATATCATCTTTGCTGCCTCCGCCTGAAATAGCCCATTGTACAACACCACCCGGGTTGTATTTACAGGTAAACATATCGATCTGGCCGGCTGTAGAAAAAGTGGTAGCTGTGGCTGCGCTTGTTGAGTGAAATGTTACTGCGCTGTTATTATATTGCCCTGTGACATATGCGTTACCGGCGGGATCGCAGGTCACTTTCCAGGCTTCATCTTCGGCAGTACTACCGAATTTCACAGCCCATATGAGTGTTCCGGAAGTCGTATATTTTGCAAGGAAACCATCAGACATACCAGTTGAAGTCAAATTGAAACTTGCCACTCCCGGATCAAAATCCACCGTGCCGGTAAAATAACCGGAGGCATACACATTACCTGAAACGTCCGTAGCTACAGTCCTCACCTCATCCTCCCCACTTCCACCTATCTTAAAGGCCCAAAGTACATTTCCATTCGGATCGTATTTAGCCACAAAACCGTCTGCTCCTCCACCCGTTACAGTGAACGATGCTCCGTAAGCCGCGCTGATATTACCTTTGAAATATCCGCCCGCATAAATAACACCTGATGAAGTATCACAGCTGAGATCCCATGCCAACTCATCGGCAGCAGAATTTGCTTCCTTAGCCCATTGCCAGGATTGGGCTTCCATTGCAGAAGCCGCAATTAAAAAAAATAAAGAAAGAATATATATTCTCTGCATCTTTTTCACCCTTTCTTTTATTTACTACTCGAACCAAAATCATAAGCCAATTCTGTTCCACACAAAAACAGCAAACGCTTGCCCATTAAAAACAGCATAAACGCTTGATTACATACAACCGTAGCTAAAATAAAAAGGGAATTTGTTCCACATAACGTGGAAAAGTCTTTTTCAAAAACACCGTGCATAAAACCCGGAAAATTCGTTCCACAAACCGATTGTTTCGAATCATCCGTAAACAGCGGCTCTTCGCCCATTTCTGATCGGCCCCGGTATCGGGAAGATTTTATTGGAAAAAGAAACTATTTTAATCATTTAATTATATTGAATATCAACAACTTACACTTTCATTAATCTGCGTTTTATTCGCCTTTATTGCTTATTTTCGCAGTTCGTATTTTAAGCACTATGGCTAATTTTAGAAAACAAGATGCGTTGGACTACCATTCTCAGGGAAAACCCGGTAAGATTGAAGTAATTCCAACCAAACCCTACAGCACCCAGCGGGATCTTACCCTGGCATACTCGCCCGGAGTGGCTGAACCCTGTCTGGAAATTGCTGCAAACCCTGAAGACGTTTACAAATACACCGCCAAGGGGAACCTTGTCGCTGTTATTTCAAACGGCACAGCTGTTCTCGGACTTGGCGATATCGGCCCTGCTGCTTCCAAGCCCGTAATGGAAGGAAAAGGTTTGTTGTTCAAAATCTATGCAGACATTGATGTGTTCGACATTGAAGTGGATGCCAAGGATATCGAAACGTTTGTTCAAACGGTAAAGGCCATCGCTCCAACGTTTGGAGGGATCAACCTTGAAGATATCAAGGCACCTGAGTGCTTCGAAATAGAAAGACGCTTAAAAGAAGAGCTGGATATTCCGCTGATGCACGATGACCAGCACGGAACAGCCATCATCTCTGCTGCAGGATTACTGAACGCGGTAGAGATCTCCGGAAAAAAAATGAGCGAGATCAAAGTAGTGATCAATGGTGCAGGTGCCTCGGCTATTTCCTGTGCTAAGCTGCATATCGGTGTGGGCGTAAAAAAGGAAAACATCCTGATGTGCGACAGCAAAGGCCCTATCACCACTACTAGAACGGACCTGGATGAGAACAAACAGTTTTTTGCTTCTTCCCGCACGGAAATTACATCACTGGCAGAAGCCATGGTTGGTGCAGATGTGTTCTTAGGTCTTTCCAAAGGAAATATCCTGAATAAAGAAATGGTCCAGAGCATGGCAAAGAACTGTATCGTTTTTGCACTTGCCAATCCAACTCCTGAAATATCTTATGAAGAAGCGATCGCAGCACGTGAAGATATCATCGTGGCTACCGGCCGCAGTGATAATCCGAACCAGGTAAACAACGTGCTGGGATTCCCCTTTATCTTCCGCGGTGCGCTGGATGTGCGCGCTACACAGATCAATGAAGCTATGAAGCTGGCAGCAGTGTATGCCATTGCCAATCTTGCCAAAGAACCTGTTCCTGATTATGTGAATATTGCTTACAATTCCAAAAATCTTTCCTTCGGGCCCGAATACATTATTCCAAAACCGATCGACAACCGCCTCATCTGGACAGTATCACCTGCTGTTGCAAAAGCAGCGATGGAATCAGGAGTGGCTAAAAACCCGATCACCGACTGGGATGCTTACGTATTACAACTCGAGAACCGCCTGGGCAAAGACAATAAGCTCATCCGCTCACTGACCACCAAAGCAAAATCAAATCCGAAACGCATTGTGTTTGCAGAAGCAGATACATACAAAATACTGAAAGCCGCACAGGTGGCAAAAGACGAAGGCATTGCAAAACCAATCCTGTTAGGTAACAAAGAAAAGATCGAAGCGCTCATCAAAGAACATCATCTCGAGCTTCACGATGTTCCGGTGATCGATCCGCAGCACAAAGAAGAAGAAGAGAAACGAAGCGTATACGGCGACCTGCTCTGGAAAAAACGCCAGCGCAAAGGACTTACTCAATACGATGCAAGAAAATTAATGCGCGAGCGGAATTATTTCGGCGCCATGATGGTGGAAACCGGCGACGCAGATGGAATGATCTCAGGTCTCACACGCAAGTATTCACAACCCATTGTTTCCGCACTGCAATGCATCGGTGTACAGGAAGGAAATACACTTGTGGCCGGATTGTATATCATGATGACACAACGCGGCCCGTTCTTCTTTGCCGATTGTACCATGAATGTGGATCCTACTCCGGAACAGTTAGTGGAAATAACGGCATTGACTGCTTCCGCAGTACGTCAGTTCAGCTTCATTCCGCGTATTGCCATGCTCTCGTATACCAATTTCGGTTCTTCGGCAGGCACTATTCCTTCCACGGTTTCCAAAGCAGCTGCGATCCTTCACCGCGATTACCCGGGACTGATCGTAGACGGCGACCTGCAGGCGAATTTTGCCGTGAACAACAATTTATTAAAAGAACAATTCCCGTTCTCCACCTTAGTGGATAAGAATGTGAACACCCTCATATTCCCGAATCTTGCTGCCGGTAACATTGCCTACAAACTGATGCAGGAATTAGGTGGCGCTGAAGCCATCGGTCCTATTCTGTTGGGCATGAAAAAACCGGTGCATGTACTTCAGCTGGGCAGTTCCGTAAGAGAGATCGTTAACATGATAACTATTGCCGTTGTAGACGCGCAAAACAAACGATAAGCAGGAATGATCAGTTACATCGAAGGGAAAATTACGGAGAAAAATCCTGCACATGCTGTAATAGAGGCAGGTGGTATCGGCTACGGCCTGAACATCTCTCTGAACACCTATGCAAAAATAAACGAGGCCGGCTCCTGCAAATTATTTGTGGAACAGGTATATGTGCGTGATGACAATCCGCGCTGGTATGGTTTCTCTGATTTTGATGAGCGTGAATTGTTCCGCAAGCTGATCTCCGTTTCGGGAGTAGGTGGCGGCAGCGCTTTGCTAATGCTTTCTTCCATGGAACCGATGGAAATAATCGGAGCTATCAATACTGCAAATGTTGCCCTGCTGAAAAGTATCAAAGGCATCGGTGAAAAAACCGCGCAGCGTATTGTTGTTGATCTAAAAGGCAAATTAGGAAAACACGAAGGAGGTATCTCTCAGATTTTGTCACCAACGTACAATAAAAATAAAGAAGAGGCGTTAATGGCTCTTGTAATGCTGGGGTTCAACAAACAAGCTGCCGAGAAAGCGATGGAGAAAGCCATTAAGCAACAGGGTGTTTCGAGTGACAATGTAGAACAATTGGTGAAAGCCGCACTAAAGAATTTATAATTTTGAATGCATTTGTTAAATATACGCTTGTTGGTGGATTGTCCATATCCATGTTGGCTGTGATCACACAGTCGCATGCCGATAGCCGTAAACCGCTTGCAAAATATCATGATCTTTCTTTCAACGGAACGCACATCGCTGCTCCGGATACACCGGTTACCAACGAAGATCTGCCCTACCCGATCCACCCGACGGGTTATGATGAATACATTTACCAACAACAACATCCGCTGGAGCTAAACAATCCTTCGAATGTTAAAAACACAACCACATACGATCCGCTGAAAAAGGAATTCCTCTTCGAACAAAAAATGGGGAACAATGATTACCGTCCGCCGATCTATATGACGGAAGAAGAATACCAGGATTATTTATTTAAAAAACAGGTAAAGGGTTATTTCAAATCGAGGATCAAAGCGGACGATGCCACCAATGCAGCCGCCAACCCGAACCAGCTGATCCCGAAACTGAACGTGGGCGGAGAATTGTTCGACCGTATCTTCGGAGGGAACACCGTTGACATACGTCCGAATGGCTCCGCCGAATTATCCTTCGGCGTTGTTACCAACAAAAATGGTAATCCCGCCATCCCTGTAAAACAACGTAAGATCAGTAACTTCGACTTTGGCATGAAAGTGCAGTTGAACCTCGTAGGTAAGATCGGCGAGAAATTGAAATTAACAACCAACTATAATACGGAAGCATCCTTCGATTTCGAAAATCAAATGAAGCTCGAATACAATGGTCTGGAAGATGAGATCCTGAAAAGTATTGAAGCAGGTAACGTTACGTTGCCACTCACGACTTCGCTCATTACAGGAAGCCAGAGTCTTTTTGGTGTAAAAACAAAAATGCAGTTCGGTAAGCTTACCGCTACTACGGTTCTTTCGCAGGAACGCGGTAAAAAAACGGAGGTAACCCTGCAGGGCGGTTCGCAAACGACTAATTATACGATAGCGGCCGATAATTATGAAGCCAATCGTCACTACTTTTTATCCCAGTACTTCCGCGACAGTTACAACAACTCGATGAAAACGATCCCAATGATCAGCTCCGCGGTAGTGATCACAAGGGTTGAGGTGTGGGTGACCAACCGGAGCAACCAGCAGGATGAGGTTCGTAACGTTGCCGGTTTTGCCGATTTAGGTGAAGACTCTTCCAAAATTGTCGGCAACCTTACCAATCCGGGTTGTGTTAGTAGTCCCTACAGGATCCAGGATCTTACCACAAGTCCTTTACCAAGTAACAATGCAAACAGTTTGTATTCCATATTAGTAGATACTGGCTATGGTATTATTAGAGACCGCGACTTCTCTACCGTTACCAGTAAATTAAAAAACACGTCCATTTATCCGAACTCCTGTAACTCCGGTAACCAGTTCATGGAGCAGGGACGTGATTTTGATGTGGTGAACCGTGCACGAAAATTAAAACCGACGGAGTATACCTGGAACAAACGTCTTGGATATATTTCCCTGAATCAGTCGCTGAATTACGATGAGGTACTTTGTGTTGCTTTCCAGTATACCTCAGGCGGGCAAACGTACCAGGTGGGTGAGTTTTCCGATCAGTTCCCTACCGGCGACAAACCTTTGTACCTGAAATTATTAAAAAGTACGGTGTTGAACACCCGTGTTGCGATGTGGGATCTGATGATGAAAAACGTTTATTCCATCGGAGGCTACCAGATCAATCCGCAGGATTTCAAATTCGAGATCTTCCGGAATACAAAAGGTGTGGATCTTCCGTATATCAATGTGGCGCCGGTAGCAAGTACACCGCTCTTACAAGTGATGGGCCTTGATATCGTGAACGTGAACGGCGATAAAATGAACGATGGGTATTTTGATTTTATCGAAGGTACTACAATCATTTCTGCCAACGGGCGTGTGTATTTCCCGCGCATTGAGCCTTTTGGAAGTGATCTTGCAGACACCATTGGTCTGAGCCCGACTACCGTCGACTATATTTTCCAGGAACTGTACGATTCCACCAAAGTTATCGCACAGCAGCAAACCAAGAAAAATGTATATAAAATAAAAGGACAATATAAATCATCCAGCAGTTCGGAGATCTCACTGAATGCATTGAACGTTCCGCAGGGATCCGTGAAAGTAACTGCCGGTGGTGTTCCGCTCACGGAAAATGTGGATTACACGGTGGACTATACATTGGGGCGCGTGAAGATCATCAACGAAAGTATTATGAATTCAGGGCAGCCGATCAAGGTTTCCTCCGAAAGTAATTCCATGTTCAACATCCAGCAGAAGAGTCTGATCGGGACACGCCTGGATTATAAAGTGAATAAAGATTTTTCGGTGGGAGGTACATTTCTCCGACTTACGGAAAGACCTCTGACACAAAAAGTGAATTTCGGTGACGAGCCTATTTCCAATATCATGTGGGGATTTGATTTCAATCATCGTGCAGATGCACCCTGGCTGACACGGCTTATCGATAAGATACCACTGATCAACACAAAGGAAAAATCTTCTATCCAGTCATCGGGTGAATTCGCACAGCTTATTGCAGGCCACTCCAAAGCTATCAACACCGCAGGAAGCAATGCGGGTAACTCTTACCTCGATGATTTTGAAGGTAGTATTTCCCAGATCGATCTCCGCAGCCCAAGTGCCTGGAGTCTTGCAAGCGTTCCGCAGGGTTTGGATGATGAATTTCCGGAAGCGACACAGCCTGGTTATCAATCCGGTTTCAACAGGGCGAGACTTGCCTGGTATGCTGTCGATCAATCGGTTTTTTATATGGAGGGGTCTTTGAAACCTGCAAACATTACAGCAAATATCCAGTCCAATAACTTTATGCGGGTTATCATCGAAACGGAGATATTCCCAAACAAACAACCGCCTAACGGGCAGCCGGTATTGCTTCCTGTCCTCGATCTTGCGCTGTATCCAAATGAAAGAGGTCCTTACAATTATGATGTAAATCCTACTTTTTTTTCAAGAGGTGTTGATTTCGCCAACTCAAACCTTAGCAATGGTGTGCGCCTGAATGAGCCGGAAACACGCTGGGGTGGTATCATGCGCCGTATGGAGAACGTGGATTTCCAGACAGCCAACGTAGAGTTTATCCAGTTCTGGATGATGGATCCGTTCAATGCGGATTATGCCGCGACCTTCCCGGGATATGCGCCGCCAACCAATGGAGAAATGCTCGTACAGATCGGTAACGTGTCGGAGGATATTCTGAAAGACGGGAAAATGTCCTTTGAAAATGGTATTCCTAAAGCTGGTGCATTGAACGATCCTGACAAAGTGGATCAGACCAACTGGGGATATGTTTCCAATTTACCGATCATTACACCTGCTTTTGATATAGATGAAACTACACGTGAGAACCAGGATGTAGGTTTTGATGGATTAAAGAATGCAGATGAGCGTGGCTTTTTTTCCAGCTACCTTAATGGTTTAAGTGGTGGAGCACTGGATGCAGCCAATGCCGATCCTTCTGCTGATAATTATCATTTCTACAGGGGTGATGATTTCGATGCTCTTTCCTCTGCCAATACATTGTACCGCTACAAATGGTTCAACAACATGGAGGCCAACTCTCCTACCCAGTCTCAGTACGAGCCGCTCAATGGTGACAGATACCCAACCACAGGTTCCCTTACTCCCAACTCGGAAGATGTGAACAGGGATAATACTTTGAGCGAAACAGAAGCCTACTATCAATACCGTTTGAAAATTACACCGCAGGATCTGAGCCCGGGCAATGTGGGTAACAATTACATCACAAACGTTTACGAATCTTCTTTCACCGATGCCAATAACAATCCGAAATCCGTATTGTGGTACCAGATAAAAATTCCTATCAACAGCTTCGAGCAGAAGATAGGCTCTATTGAAGGATTCAACTCTATCCGTTTTATGCGTACGATCCTGAAAGGTTTCAGTGCACCGGTAGTTTGTCGTATGGCTCGTATGGAACTGGTGCGGAGCGACTGGAGGCAGTTTGATGGGGTGGGCGCATTGCCTGGTGATTATATCGGAGGTCCCGGAGATGGTGCAACCTTTGATCTTTCGGCAGTGAACATCCAGGAGAACGGAACCAAAACTCCTATCAATTATGTGATCCCTCCGGGAGTGAACCAGCAGCAAAATGTACAGACCACTAACCTGGTATTACTGAATGAGCAGGCGCTGGTATTGCGTACCTGCGGATTGCAGGACGGTTATGCAAAAGCGGCTTACAAAAACATCACCAATGACGTGCGTTCATACAAACACATGAAAATGTTCGTTCATGCTGAAAAATTAGGCACCAATCCATTGCAGGATGACGAGATGCAGATGTTCGTCCGTTTCGGTACGGATTTCGTCAGCAACTATTATGAATACATTGTACCACTCAAATTAACCCCGGAAGGAAATTACAGCGCCGACAGCGAGGGAGACAGAGGCATAGTATGGCCGGCTTCCAATGAAGTGGATATCGATTTCGAACAAATGATCAACCTGAAATTCCTGCGCGGTGCAGGAAGTACAGAGACCGTGCAGATGGGAATAGATGGCGGAAAAACAATACGCATTGTCGGTAATCCTACGATCTCTGAATTAAGAACGATCATGGTGGGTATCCGGAACCCGAAAGACATAGGCAACGAACCGAAATGCGTGGAAGTGTGGATCAACGAATTACGCCTCACTGACTTCGTTCAGAAAGGCGGATGGGCTGCCACAGGCCGTGTAACCGCAAAACTGGCAGATCTTGGACAATTGGCTTTTTCCACTTCGTATATGACACCGTTTTTCGGAAGTATTGAGAAAAAGATCAGTGAAAGAAGCCGCGAAACGAATTTTCAATACGATGCAAGTACAACTATACAGTTAGGGAAATTCTTTCCTGCCGATTGGAAGATCAATCTCCCGATCTATTTAAATTACGGAGAGATCAAGATCACACCTCAATACGATCCGTCGAATCCGGATGTACTGATGAAAGACATTAAAGGGCTTTCCGATAAGGATGTTACGAATTACAAAGATATTACGGACGCAGAATTGAAGGAAATAAGGGAACGTGCCCTGGATTATACCGAGAGAAAAGGTTTGAACTTCAGTAATGTGAGCAAACAACGATCACCCGGAAAAACGAAAAGCCATTTATGGGATATCGAGAATTTCTCCGTCACCTATGCATTCAGTGAGCAGGAAAAACGCAATATCACACAGGAGCTCAACCTGCAGAAAAACTACAGGGCTGCGCTGACCTACGGATTTACTGCCACACCTAAGAATATCAAACCGTTTGGCAAGGTAAAAGCAAAGTGGCTCAACAATAAATGGTTTGCCCTCATCAAGGATATCAACTTCACTCCTGCCCCGTCGCGTGTAGGTTTCAATACGGATATCGTGCGTAACTACAATGAGTACAAAAGCAGGAACATCTCTTCTTCCGATGCAAATATTCCATCGCAGTACAACAAAACGTTCATCATGAATCGTACGTATGACCTGAAATGGGATTTCACCAAGGCGCTGAAATTCGATTTTAACGCTTCGAACGATGCCCGTGTACTGGAACCGATCGGTGAGATCGATACCAAAGAAGAAAAAGAGGTTATTAAGAACAATATCCTTTCGGGTGGTATCAATATCGGTTACCGTCATGCGATCAACCTGACCTATACGATCCCAATCAACAAGATCCCGATCTTTGACTGGGTTACGGCTACAGCCAGCTATAAATCCAATTACCAGTTCACCCGCCGTCCGTTTGCTTCCGACAGCCTCGGGAACACGATCATGAACGGGAATACCAAATCGCTGAACGCACAGTTCAACATGGTAACGCTTTATAACAAGATCCCTTATTTCAAACGCGTGAATACCGGTGCTAAAAAAACTCCGGATAAAGGCAAGGATCCAAAAGACCCGAAATCTGCAACGCCAGCGGTAAAAGACAGCACCAAAAAGAATGATTTCAAAATAATGGAGCACATTGCCCGCCTTATCATGACTTTAAAACAGGTGCAGGCGACCTATTCGGAAAACAATGGTACCAACCTTCCGGGCTATATCGATTCCACCCGCATACTGGGCATGAATACAGGAAACTTTAATCCGGGCATACCTTTCGTGATCGGAAGCCAACGGAACATCCTTGCAAATGCGCAGGCCGACAGTTTACTGATACGGCGCGACAACCTGAACAGTCCTTTTGCACAAACGATCAGCAGGCAGTTCAATTTCACGGCCAAGCTGGAACCTTTCCGCGATTTCCGTGTGGATGTTACCGGAAGCAAATCCGTCGGGTATAACAGCTCGCAATACCTCGGCTGGAATTCGGCCGAAGGAAGATACACCAGCAGCACCTTCACACAAACGGGTAATTTCAGTATCTCTACTATAAGCATCAGATCCGCTTTCCAGAAAGATGATAAAACAACATACTCCAATGCTGCTTTCGATAATTTCTTAAGCTACCGTCAGGAATATGCACAACAGCTGGCCACAGATAATCCATTCTCTTCCAAAGCTGCTACAGCTGATGGTTACGACGGGTATTCGAGGAACCAGCAGGATGTGATCCTGAAATCATTTACTGCCGCTTACTCCGGAAAAGGCACCGGCGCCAAACAAACGGAATTCCCGAAAATACCGTTGCCAAACTGGACACTGACCTATGACGGATTGAGCAAGCTGAAATCAAAATTCATCAAGAAGAACATTAAATCCATCACCCTGCGTCACAGTTATAAATCAACTTACAACGTGGGTGCATTCAGCAATAACCAACTCTTCACGCCGGTCAACGGGCAGGGCTTCGACGAGGCTACTTTCTCACCGGGACGTATTGATCCTGCCAATCCGAAATCCAATTTCGTGTCGAAATACCTGATCACTACCGTAACGATCCAGGAAAGTTTTGCACCGCTTTTTAAAGTAGATGTGGTACTGAACGAGAAAAAAGGTAAAAAGACCGCCGACGGAAAAGAACAGAAATCAAAAGGAGCTATTACCGCCAGCTTTGAAGTACGTAAGGACAGGACTGTGAGCTTAAATGCCAACATTCCACAGATCACGGAAACAAGAGGCCGCGAATTCATTGCCGGAGCAGGTTACCGCTATCCGAAACTGAAGATCAACCGGATCAAGATCAGGGGCAAGAGCCTGGAGAGCGATCTGAACTGTAAAGTGGATCTTTCCCTTCGGAACAACGTTACCACACAGCGAAGGGTTATCGATGGCATCAGCGTTCCGTCGCAGGGACAGAACATCATTACCCTGAAAACTTCGGTGGATTACGCCCTGTCGCAAAATATCAACCTTCGTTTGTATTTCGACAAGATCATCAACAAACCGGTGGTATCTACCTCCTTCCCTACGGCTAATACCAATGCAGGATTTAGCTTACGCTTCAGTCTGGCTCAGTAAGGAGATTGTTCACAAAAAACAGGAAAAGCTCCCGAAAAAAAATTTTACATTTGTTTTCCAAGAGCACTTTTTGTGAACCAGCAGGATCTTTTATATAAAATCGCGCTTACCTTATTGCCGGATGTGGGCAGTGTTACTGCTAAAAATCTTCTTGCATTCAGCGGAACTGCCGAGGCTGTTTTCAGGGAGAAAAGAAACGGATTGCTGAAGATCCCGGGCATTGCCGAAAAAACGGCCGATAAGCTGCTCACTGAGCTCAGCAACAAAGAGTATCTGAAACGCGCCGAAAAGGAGCTCCGTTTTATAGAAGAGAATAAGGTGCAGGTTGTTTTTTACACCGATGTCTCCTATCCTACCCGTCTGAAATATTGTCACGACAGTCCTGTGTTGCTCTATTACAAAGGAACTGCAGACCTCAATGCCGCCAGGGTTGTTTCCGTGGTGGGAACCCGCACACCTACCGATTATGGCAAAGAGCTGACAAAACAATTTATCGAAGAGCTTTCGGGCACCGGTATCCTGGTCGTAAGCGGACTGGCATACGGCATCGATGTGCTTGCCCATAAAACCGCGCTGGATACACAGTTGGATACAGTGGGTGTGGTAGCGCACGGGCTCGACCGGATCTACCCTTCGGTACACAAAAAAATTGCGCAGCAGATGCTCCAACAGGGAGGCATTCTCTGTGATTACATGAGTGAAACAAATCCTGACCGTGAGAATTTTCCGAGCAGGAACCGGATCGTAGCAGGTATATGCGATGCCCTGGTGGTGATAGAAACGAGGATCCGCGGGGGCTCGCTTATCACGGCAGAAATTGCCAATTCATACGGGCGTGATGTATTTGCATTCCCGGGGCGTGCCAACGATGAATTTTCCAGCGGCTGCAATGCCTTCATCAAACGGAACAAAGCGGCGCTGATCGAAAGTGCAGCTGATCTCCTGTATGTGATGGGCTGGGAGAACAAGGAGAAAAAAATTTCCGCTAACAAACAGATTCCTTTGCCATTGAACCTGAATGCAAAAGAGAAAAAAATAATGGACACTTTTAAAGACCGGCAGAGCGTTCATATCGACGAGATCTGCCATCTCTCCGGTTTCACTGTGAGCGATGTAGCCGCCAACCTGCTGCAGCTGGAGTTCACAAATATCGTCAAATCACTTCCTGGAAAAATGTATCAACTGAACCAATAAAAAAATAAAGAATTATGCCTACTCCTACCACACCACCAAGCAACATCACAGACCATGTAATCCATAAGGTTGGTCTTCTTGAAGAATACTCCACCAAAATAGTCGAATGGGCAAAGGTTTTTATTCCCCAGTTGTTTTTTGCACTGATCACACTGTTCGTTGGCTTGTGGCTGATCAAAAAAATTGCCTACCTCGCAGTGAAAGCCATGGAGCGAAGGAATATCGAGGTCTCCCTGCGCACATTCCTGAAAAGCCTGATAGGCATCGGATTGAAAGTTATTTTGTTCATCATGGTGGCGGGAATGATCGGTGTGCAAACAACTTCCTTTGTTGCCATTCTGGGTGCTGCCGGTCTGGCAGTTGGTCTGGCCCTGCAGGGAAGTCTTGGTAATTTTGCAGGCGGGGTACTGATCCTTGTATTCAAACCCTATCGTGTCGGCGATACCATTGAGGCACAGGGACAAAAAGGAGAAGTAAAAGAGATCCAGATCTTTAATACGATCCTCATAACCGGCGATCACAAAACGATCATCTTACCGAACGGAGCAGTGTCTAACGGTTTTATCATCAATCATACAAAATACGGAAGTATCCGTACGGATATCGAGATCAGTGTTTCCGATATGCATCCGATAGAAGAAGTGAAAACTATTCTCAGGGGTGTTGTAGCCGCTGAAAAACGTGTACTGCCTTTACCTGCGCCGTCTATCGGTTTTCTGAATTATTGTCCGGGTGGTTATTTTATCTCCATAAAGGTATTTTCACTTCCGGCTGATTCTTCCGATATGAAAGGTGATTTAATGGAAAGCATTAAGAAGACCTTCGACGAAAAACAGATCGAAGGACCGAGAACTACACAATTTGTAAAACAGTTGTAAAGCTGTTTTACTTTTTAGTCTTCGGCTTCGAAGTCTTGCCTTTTTTCAGCTTGATATTATAACGGATGCAATCCCAGTATTCCTTCGTGTAACTCACGAAGATCTCTTCGTTTTTTGCAATGTCTTTTTTTGCAATGATAAAACAACGGTTGCCTTCTGTTTCGTAAACCGAATTGTTCTTTAACCCTTTTACCTTAGAGAGTCCCTGTGCATCATTTGCATACCGAGCCACATGTTGTGGTGTATTAAAAGCATCGATACAATGTTTTTTATTTACAAAGAAGAGGTAACCGTCCTCATCCTTTGCCACACGGCGTTCATATTCCTTCCAGTCAATGATCTCACCTAAATATTCCACTATCCTTTCTCCCTTTTTGATCGGAGTAGTTGTGAAGAGCCCTTTACCGGCATCCGGTAAAGTTGATTTTTTTACTTTTAATGCCATAACGGGTGCAAAAATAAAAAAATAAGAGTCTCCTGATCCGGGGTTTCCCGGTTTAGATGCTTTTTGTTTCACCGTTTGTGAACAAAAGGGGGGATGAGAAAATCAAAGAGAAGCTAAAACAGACATTGCATTGCAAACAAACAGGGCAGCTGTTTCCGTACGAAGGCGGTTAGCGCCCAGGCTCAACTCTTTGCAGCCATGTTCCATGGCGAGCGTTACCTCATTCATAGTAAAATCACCTTCAGGACCAATCAGGAACAAGAGCTTACCGGCCGGCTTTACCAAAGTTGTATAGTGCGGGAGATCCTTAGTCTGGCAATGCGCAATGTACGCATGTGTTCCCACCGGAATATTTTTTATGAAAGGAGTGTAATCGGCCAGCTCATTCAGCTGTGGGATGTAGCGCTGCAATGATTGTTTACAGGCACTTTCAACGATCTTCTGAATACGATCGAGCTTGATGATCTTCCGTTCCGAATTTTTACAATTGATAAAGCTGATCTCGCGGATACCGATCTCCACTGCTTTTTCCACAAACCATTCGATCCGGTCGATGTTCTTGGTAGGAGCAATTGCAATGTGCAGATCATAGAGAATGGTATTCTCCCTGAAATCGACCGTGTTGATCGCGAGGATACACTTTTTCGGATTCGGATCCAGCAGTGTGCAGGAATAGTAACTGCCTTTTCCGTCCATCATGGTGATAGGATCACCCGCCTTGTGACGCAGTACTTTTATACAATGCCAGGATTCATCTTCCGACAAAGCGGCTTCTGTTTCTGAGAGGATATGCCCGATAAATAATTGCACCGGACAAAAATACTATTTTTATGGCGCTACATCACCCATAATGATCTTTTCTTCTTTAGGCTTTTGAGTAGTGGCGTTCGCGGTTGTTGTGTTTTTGTTCTTTTCCTTCTTTTTGCCTGTTTTACCTTTGCCGTCTGTGTTGGTTTTCGGATCCTTTACACATTTGGTCGTATCTTTCATGGGCGCTACCATCCCTACTTTCGTTGGAGTTACCGTAGAGGTGGACACGGTTCCGGGATTCTCTGTTTTTACACTTACCCGCCCTTTCTTCGTATTCTCATCCTGCGCGTTCACTGTATTGACACCCGATAGCCAGCTTACAAAAGCGAGGGCAACGATCATGGCTATCTTGCGGGTAAGTCGCATCCCGATAAAACGCTCCACAAAGGAATCCACATTCAGGGTATCCAGCTGCTCTTCTTTGAACCGGGCACACACCCGACCATCCATTGGTTTCGAAAAGAAAGATTTGATCTCATCGAGTGTTTTGCTGGTGAAGTCGATCACGTTTTTGGTGCAAACAGTGCAAAATACACCTTGTTCGTTGGGTGTCATTTTTTCCCAGTCTTCGTGGCAGGGTTTGTTGATAGCGATTTTCATAGGAATAAATTTAGGATTATTATTCGTTCGATCCGGGATTTAACATCTTAGCGCTCTCCTTCTTTCCGTTTGGGCTGAGTCTGGGGAGCCACATATATCTCGCCTTTGGTATGGCTTTCCGGTGGTCTTACACATTTGGTGGTATCTTTTGGGGTTTTCACGGGAGGATTCGTTTGCGTTACAGGAGGTGTCACCTTGATCTTGCCGACTTTGTGTGTGTTTTTTTGAGCGTAAGCAGTACCCGCCCCGATGAACCAGGAAAAGAAAGCCGTTACAATAACGATGGCTACTTTTCGGTTCAGTTTCCAGCCCGAGAATTTCTCAAAAAAAGAATCGAAGCTTAGCTCGGTCAGTTGTTCATTGCTGAAACGTCCGCAAACTCTTCCTTCCTTTGGCAGGGAGAAAAAATCTTTGATCTCTCCGATCGTTTTTTTACTGAAATCCACTACATTTTTTGTACAAACGGAGCAAAATGCACCCTGTTCGTTCGGTGTCATCGCATCCCAGTTCTCTTTACACGATTTATTGATGGAAATATTCATATACCTGATTTTTACATTTAGATGTACCGGATACAGGATTTCCATAAATAATGACAAAATGAGTCTGTCAGGGCCCAAAAACAGATAATCCCGGCTAATTTTTGTACATTTGCCGGATGCAAAGTGAAGACAGTATGTATGAATTTGGTGCTTCGGAGATCGTTGTGGTTTCCATTGTAGCCATCATTTTTATCATCGGCATCCTCACGCTTCGCAAATTTTTTAAGAGCCGGAATTTTTAGTATGAATACGCAGTTGTTATTTCTGAACTTAGGTGGCGGGGAGGTTTTCCTCGTAGTAGTTGTTATTTTACTTTTGTTCGGTGGTAAAGGCGTTCCCAATATTGCCCGTACGCTTGGAAAAAGCATCCGCGAATTCAAAGATGCCACCAACGGCATACAGCGCGATCTTCAAAACCATGCCGATGATATCAAACGCGAAATGAATACACACACGCGCGAGATCAACGAGCAGGTGCAGGACGGAAAAAAAGATCTCAACAGTTAAGTGAGCCGTTAACATGCCGCACCTCTGGCGCTCTGATCCCAAACAACATCTATTTATTATAAACATTCCACTCCTCCGGAGCTTATACTTCTACACTGACACTAAATAGTTTTAGCCCATAAACGCCTCTATTTCCGGGATATTTAGCCTGCTTTTTCTATCTTTAGCCTTCGCATAATTCTGTATGAAAAAACTATTACTGCTATTCATTCTTTTATCCGGCTCCGTGATCACCGCTCAGGAAGTACTCCGTTCCACCCTGCAGGAACAAGCGGACCACTATTCGAACTATACCTATACCAGCGATTCCGATTGGGATGCCCTGCGGATGGAAGAATCGGGAACAAACACTAATGCATTCCGTAATAATGTTACGCCACAGATCCAGACCTGCACACTCAACAAACGCGTGTTCGGCTGGCATCCGTATTGGGTAGGAAGTGTGTACCAAAACTACCGCTGGAATCTGCTGAGCGATCTGTGTTATTTCAGCTACGATATAGATCCTGCCACCGGGAGCAACACCAACGGATCTTTTGCATGGAACAGTAGTGCGGCCGTAACAGCTGCAATCAACAATGGAACCAATGTGCATTTTTGTGTAACACTCTTCAGTAGCCATACCTCTTTCCTGGGAAACGGAACGGCTCAGCAAACCCTGATCACCAATATTATCAACCTGCTCAACAGCAGGGGCGGAAAAGGCGTGAACATCGATTTCGAAGGAATGGGCGCTTCGCACAAAACTGCTTTCACTGCTTTTATGCAAAACCTCAGCAATCAATTGCATGCGGCCAATCCCAATTACGAATTAAGTGTATGCCTCTATGCCGTTGACTGGAGCGCCGTTTTCGATATCGCTGCTCTCGATAGCTATATCGATCTGTACACGATCATGGGCTACGATTATTATTACAGCGGAAGCAGCACCGCAGGACCGGAAGCGCCTTTGTATAATTTTCAGACGGGTTATAATTACACACTTGCCAAATCCATCACCTATTATCTGAAACAGGGAGCTACACCATCCAAAGTATTATTAGGTCTGCCCTGGTATGGACGTGAATGGGAAACCGGCAGCAGTATTGCACCATCTGCTACTACAGGCGGTTTTACGTCTTCCCGTACTTATTCATATGTGCAGGATAATCCGACAACCTATTCCGCAGCCAACAGGCATTGGGAAAGTAACTCCTTCAGCCCTTACTACAGTTACCAGAGTGCAGGCAACTGGCGGCAGTGCTGGATAGATGATGCCTACAGCATGCGGAAGAAATTTGATCTCGTGAACCAAAGAGGTATCGGTGGTATTGGTATCTGGGCATTGGGGTATGACGACGGCTATTCCGATTACTGGGATGCGATCGAAGCTAAATTCTCTACCTGCGCAGTGGTACCCTGCAGCGATACGATCTACGACATGGGCGGTCCGGGAAGAAACTACTACGATTCGGAACAGTATATGTACACAATACAACCGGCAGGGGCTTCCAATGTGTCCCTTGCTTTTTCTCAGTTCGATGTGGAGCTTAATTACGATACACTCTGGCTATACAATGGCCTGACAACAGCTTCCCCGCTCATCGGTGCTTACACCGGAACAAACAGCCCCGGTACGGTCACTTCTACCAATGGTGGCATTACACTGCGCTTCAAATCAGACAACGGAACTGTGAATCCGGGCTTTACGGCTATCTATCATTGCATTAATGACAATATCGCTCCTACCACACAGGTAATGGCACCTACCGGATGGATCACGCAGGACTTCACTTCGAATTTTACAGATGAAGATGATATGAGCGGAACAGGTGTGGAAAAAAGTTTTTACCAGGTGCTGGAATTCAACGGAAGCGAATGGAGAGCGAACAAGTCGCGCGGTTTCTTCAGCGATTATTTCGATCAGGTCATTCATCCCGACTGGAACAGCTTTTCGGGAACATGGGCTATCAATTCCATGTCGCTTGAACAAAGTGATGCAGGCAATGGGAATTCTAATATCTGGGCAGCCTGCGATCAGAACCTGAGTAACCGCTATCTATACTCCTGGCGGGGAAAAATAAACGGAACAGGAAATAATCGCCGGGCTGGTTTCCATTTCTTTTGCGACAGTGCTTCTACTGTCAATCGGTACAATTCGTATTTCGCATGGTTCCGGGTAGATCAATCGGTGATCGAGATCTACAAAGTAAATAATGATGTGTTCTCGCTTGTGAGCTCTACTCCATATACATTTGCACTCAACACCTTTTATGATTTTACCATCAGTTTTGATCGCATCAGCGGACAGGTACAGATCTGGGTAGACAATGTACTCTCTGCTAACTGGCAGGATCCAAGTCCGCATACGATTGGAAAATACATTTCGTTCCGGAGCGGGAATTGCATCTATACCGTCGACAACCTGAATGTATACCGCAGCCGCCTGCCTTCAGTAACAGTAACTGTAGGTCCGGGGCCCGGGAATGATATCCGTTATGAGAACACCACTCCAATCACCGCTTCAGGATGGGTTGCATCCATTGTAAAAGACAGCGCCAACAATCTTTCTATTCCTTCAGCACAGTATGTAAATGTAGACTGGACCAAACCGATCCCACCCGCATCTGTTATTGACGGGAACATGATCGACCTGGATACTACCACCTTCAGTTCGGCACTTGATGGTACATACACTATGGCCACAGACACTAATTCCGGTGTTATGAATTATTTCTATGCTATTGGAACAACGCCTGGTGCACAGGATGTAACCCCATGGACCAATAACAATACATCCCTGTATGCTGTTCAACCGGTAAGTATGATCATCGGGCAGCATTATTATTTTGCTGTAAAGGCAATGAACGGTGCAGGGCTGATGAGCGATAGTACAGTAAGCGATGGTGTACTGATCCTGTCGCCTGTCGGATTAAAAGATCCGGCAAACGAAACGGATATTACACTTTATCCCAACCCTGCAAAAGAATCGGCACAACTAAGTATACTTTCGGAAAAAAATTCTTCGCTTTCCTATATACTAAAGGATGCAAATGGCAAAACCCTCCTTGCAGTAAAAACAGTGGAGATCTCAAAAGGCCTTAATACGCTGAAGATCGATCTGGCTTCCTTAGGCCTCGCGCAGGGCATGTATTTTATTTCTTTTACAAAAGATGATAAAACGATCACTAAAAAACTCATCGTTGGGAATGAATAATTATATTGAAAAGAACAGGGCCAGCTGGAACAGCCGGACGGAATACCATGTAAACTCAGACTTTTACAACCTGCCTGCTTTCCTCAAAGGGGCTTCTTCCCTGAGTGATATGGAACTCGCCGCGCTTGGTGATCCGAAAGGAAAATCGGTGCTTCACCTGCAATGCCATTTCGGGATGGACAGTATCTCGATCGCACGCCTGGGAGCAGAAGTTACCGGAGCCGATCTTTCCGACAAGGCCATTGAAAAAGCAAAAGAGCTAAGCGTACAAACAAATGCAGCTGCTCATTTTGTTTGCTGCGATCTGTATGAGCTTCCACAGCACCTGAATAAACAATTCGACATGGTATTCACCAGCTGCGGTGCTATCGGCTGGCTCCCGGACCTCGATAAATGGGCAAAGGTGATTGCACATTTCCTGAAGCCCGGCGGCAAATTGGTATTTGTAGAGTTCCACCCGGTGGTATGGATGTTCGATAATGACTTCACAAAGATCGACTATTCCTATTTTAATGTGGAAGATATAGAAGAAACCACATCCGGAACCTATGCCGATAAAGATGCACCCATCACTACCGAAACGGTGAGCTGGAATCATCCGCTGACAGATGTAATGCAGGGATTGCTCAGGAATGGGATGGAACTGCTGGATTTTAAAGAATATGATTATTCGCCCTATAACTGCTTTAATAACACGGTTGAAATAAGCCCGAAAAAATTCCGGATAAAGGGAATGGAAGGAAAACTCCCGATGATGTATTCCATTGTAGCGGTGAAAAAGTAAATTTGTATCTTTAGTAGATATGAAAAAACTTATTCCTTTTACTTTTTTATTGCTGTTGTTTTCGTTTAAAGTCAAAGCACAGGAGCAGGGCAAGCTCTTCCTTTCCTTCGACATAGAATATACACGGTACAGCATTGTTACCGGATACTTATATCAAAACGACAGCCTGGTGCGGTACATACCCTTCAATAAATATGAGAACGACTGGGAGATCGATTCACTGCCCGTGGGAATGTATAAAGTGGTATTGAAAAAGGATGATCAAAATTACCTCGAATACGATCAGCTGAAAGTACAGGCCAATTGCACGGTCAACTATGATATCAGTGTGGACAAGTATTCTTATTGTGACAAAAGAGATTCCATTGATCTATTGGTAGACGGAAACGTCCTGTTTATGTATGGCAGCCAGGATATTTCACCGCAACCCGAAAAAATAAAGAATGAAGTATATAAAGCAGGTTTCCTGATGAATTTTTTCCCAAAGCCAAACAAGTATTGTTCGCAGGCATTCAGCTGGGGAGGTACAGTAGGCTACACCCATTTCCCCGGAGATACCAGTTCTTTTGCAGGAAACAAGATCATCAGTAAACGCTACACCACAGCTAATGTCTGCGTAGGCTTTACCAATCGTTTCAGCTTTTTTGATTTCACTCAATATGATTATGATTTTTCCGGGCTGATGATAGACATCGGTGTGCTCTACAATCTTCCCCTCACTTTCAGGCAGGTGCAGCGGCTGGATAACAATACCCGTGTGCAGGACCGCTTCATTCACAACTACACCGATTTTCACGGGTTCGTTCGGATCACCTATAAATATGTAGGGCTGCAGGCAGAATATACCCCACTCAATTATCTCATCAGCGGCTACGCACCCAATCCGGTACTGAGAGTAGGGATCAATTTCACTATTCCGGGTGCCTGATATTTTAACAAATTATTTCTAGGGGCCTGTCCAGTTTTACAAACCCGGCTTGTTATCAGTATATAATTCATTATTCATCAATTAAAAAAATTAAGCAAATGGACGAATTCATGTTAATTTTCAGGCACGAGGACGGAAAAAAAGTAGCCTCACCTGAGCAGATACAGGTATGGATGAAACAGACCATGGACTGGATCGGAGGCATTGCTGCACAGAACAAATTTGTAGGTGGCAATGGCCTGCCTTTCGAAGAAGCAAAAGTAGTGCATCATAAAAAAGTGGTAACCAACGGACCTTTCGGGGATATCAAGGAAACCATCGGTGGTTATGTGATCGTGAAAGCAAACTCCCTGGAAGAAGCAGTGGAATTTGCAAAAGGCTCTCCGGTTTTACAGGGTGAGGGTAATACAGTCGAGGTACGTAAGATCGCCAAAGGAGATGGGATCCATTAAAATTAAAAAACGCTGATGGAGCAGCAGGAAATCTTACCAAATCTGTTCCGGACCGAATTCCGGAAGATCACCGCAGTTCTCTGCAAGCATTTCGGTATAGCACATATCGAGCTTGCAGAGGACCTTGCGGGTGAAACTTTTTTGGCCGCGCTCGAAACCTGGCCCTACAAAGGTGTACCGGAGAATCCCGCTGCGTGGCTGTATTCCGTAGCGAAGAACAAAGCAAAAAATCACCTGCAGCGCTATCAGCTTTTTACGGGAAAGATAGCTGCCGAATTAAAAAATTCCCTGCCGGCAAAAGAAGAAATGATCGATCTCTCGGACAAGAATATCAGCGACAGCCAACTGCAGATGTTATTCACGATCTGCCATCCTTGCATCCCCGCAGAGGCGCAGATCGGCCTGGCACTGCGCATCCTCTGTGGATTCGGGATTGATGAAATCGCCAATGCTTTCCTGAGCAATAAGGAAACCATCAACAAACGGCTGTTCCGGGCGCGTGAAAAACTGCGGGCAGAAAAAGTTCAGATTGAAGTTCCTTCTGTAAAGGAGATCGACAAACGACTGGAAACAGTGCTCACTACTTTGTATCTCCTGTACAACGAGGGGTATTACTCCGAAACATACAATTCTATATTGCGCGAGGAACTATGCCTCGAAGCAATGAGGCTTACCTACCTGTTGATGGAAAACGAAGGAACCAACACACCGGCAGTGAATGCTTTGTTCGCCCTTATGTGTTTTTACTCCTCGCGATTTGGTGCCCGCCGCACAGAAAGCGGTGAGATTATTCTCTACGCCGACCAGGACGAAAGCCTCTGGAATCAGGAGCTGATCGCAAAGGGTGTGTATTACCTGCACAAAGCGGCAAGCGGGGACAACCTTTCGAAGTATCATATCGAAGCAAATATTGCCTGGTGGCACACACGAAAAGAAGACACGCACGAAAAATGGGAAGCCATTTTACAATTATACAATCAGCTGCTGCAAATGGAATACTCACCGATAGCAGCACTCAACCGCACCTTTGCACTTTCGAAAGCAAACGGAAAAGAGGCGGCGATCCTTGAGGCGGAAAAACTTCAGCTGAAAGACAATCCTTATTATTATCATTTGTTAGGCGAATTGTATACAGGCAGCGACACTAAAAAAGCAAAAGAACATTTGGAAAAAGCAATGGCGCTTGCAAAGACGGAAACTGACCGGAAAGTGATCGCTAAAAAAATAAAGAGCCTGTACTATTTTTCCTGACCCGATTTAATGATGTTTCTGAAAGTGTTCACCATTCTCTTACAGGGGCTTTTCTTTTTTAGATCTATGCGAATTATCGCGGATGCTTCGCTAATATTAGCAAGCCCTTAAAATACTGCCCGAATAATTTTTTTTCCTCCTTAATAGTTATATATTTAGATAACTGAATAAAATACTATTTCAATTGTGCTGGTAAAAAAACTATTTCCAATTGCGATATGTGCGATCAGCTTCCTGTCTGATCCTTTGGTTTATGCGCAGGATGTTCATTTCAATCACTATTCGGCAGAGAACGGATTGCCGGGTACGCAGGTCCATGATATCATACAGGACAAGTATGGGTATTTGTGGTTCTCTACCGACCAGGGGCTTTCGCGCTATGACGGGTATCAATTCAAAAATTATACAAGTGCTGATGGGCTGACAGATAATACGGTCTTCAAATTTTTCCCTCAGGCAAACGGTGATATCTGGTGTACGACACTTAACAAAAGTCTTTTTTGCATACGTGGCAGAGCTGCGGTATTTAAGCCCTACCGCTTCAATAAAACACTTATGGCTATCCCGGATAATTTTGTTGCCAACTGTATCTTCTTTTCAGATGAGGGCTCCCTGTTCATGAGTGTCATTAACGGCTTGGGATACATTTGCATTGACAGCTGCGGGAAAACATTGCACAACTCCTTTCAGATACTACAGCGCAGGCATGAAACCTCTGCATATATAAATAAGCAGGGCCGCGATTTTTTCTTCATCCACTCCACTAACCAACCAGGGCTTTCTAAAACGAATTGGGCTTATTCCATTTCTTCCAAAAAGAACAATACGGGCGGTTATGTGAAAGCCTGCATTTTCGAAAAACAAAAATGCGCTGTTTTTTCCGACGTGAAAAGTGTCCGGATAGTAAAAGAAGGTGTGGCTGATCCAATCATCATCAAGGATACACTCGAGCCTGTTTCCCTCGGAAAACTGAATGACAGTCTCTTTTGGGTAGGGTTTCGCTATGGAGGTGGGTGCATTTTCGACCTGTCGGGAAAAAAGATACAGGCTCTGCTTTCCGGCAAATCCGTAACAAAAGTCCTGATCGATCATGAAGGCGGGTATTGGCTGTCTACATTGAATGACGGGGTATTCCACGCTAACAATAGTTCGCTGAGCTCTTACGGGAGCAGTGAAACAACAGATGCCTGGGTGCATTCGCTTACAAAAGACGAATCCGGCGCTCTTTGGATGGGGCTTTATAACGGCGATGTGGCTGTGCTTGCAAAAAACAAAATGACCAAAAAATATACTGCGGGCATTAAACGACCTGCACTGATATCTTCTGATCCTGTTACCAACGGGGTTTATTTTATCAGTGATGGTAAACTCTTTGCCGGCAACCACAAAACGCCCTTATACGATCTCAAAATCAATCCCGTCAATTTTGCCGCGCATCGAAATGATTCATTTATAGCAGCCGGTTACCGGAACATATACATCCTGCATGCCGGAAAGAAAAAGGAGATCTATACCCAATTCCGGGTGAACAATATCTGTTTTCATCGTGACCGTTTTTTTCTGGCCGGCAACAAAGGGCTTTATGAATTCCACGATCAGCAGATCAGGCGCTGCACATATCCTGATGTGCCCGTATCAAAGATCAGCGATATAGCTTCGTGGGGCGATAAGCTGCTGATAGCAGTGGAAGGAAATGGACTCCTCATTGCAGGTGCCGATACAGTATACAAAATAGACAAAACGATGGGCCTGGTGAACAACCTCGTGAACAGGATCCATATCGAAAACGACACTACGTTCTGGGCCTGCACCCACAGCGGGCTCAACCGGATCGTTTTCAAAAACGGAAAGGTCGCTCGCATCCATATCATCTCCGGAAGCGAGGGCCTGATCAGCAACGAGATCACGGATGTGGAGATCATCAGCGACACCGTTTGGGTAGGAACCCGAAAAGGTTTGTGCTCTTTTCCTCTATCGATGCTCCTGCAGAAAAAGGAAAGCAGCGCTTATTATTTTTCCATTGATTGTTTTAAAGTGAATGATCGCGCCTGTGCAGAGAAGATGTCAGGGAACCTGGAGTACGATCAGAATCGCATCGAATTTTGTTTCAAGGCTATTTCCTTCCACGAATCTTCTCCTATCCTGTATCGCTACCGGCTCCAGGGCCTGGAGGAGAAATGGAATTATACGAGCGGGCTTTCCATTACATACCCTTCTCTGCCTCCCGGCAATTACACTTTTATAGTGGAGGCCAGAGGAGCACATGCTGACTGGGGGAGCGAGCGTCGGGAATTTGAATTCCGGATCGCTCCGCCGTTCTGGAAAACTGGCTGGTTCGCAGCGGCAGTCTTTGTTTTTGTTTTAGCAATGGTGTATCTCTTTTTCCGGTTCCGGATCCTGAGCTATAACCGTGATATCAGCCGTGAGCTCCTCCGGCAATTGTTAAAGCGCCTGAAGAAGAAAACAAATTATGTGGTTTTTAAAGAACAGGGCAAACACATCCGCATCGTTACCAATGATATTTGTTTTGTAAAAGCAAGTGGTAACTACATTGAAATACAAACGGATACAAAAAAATTTGTGACCCGTTACAAGATCGGAGGCTTCCTTGAACTGGTGCCGGATCCTCTGGAATACCTTCGTATCAGCCGTTCCAGCATTGTACGCCTGGATAAAATACAGGAAAAAAGCAAAAAAGAGGTGATCGTTCGTGGCGAAAAAATAGCTGTGGGTGAAACCTATGTCGGAGAACTTCAAAAAATCCAATTTTAAGCCTCCGGTTCGTCACTATTTTATACCGGGTTCGTCACATCGCTGCGTTTTAATTAGTATTCAGCTATTTAGCGAAGCTATTTTTGCCGCCATGCTTTTTTGGTTTCTGCAAAACGGGAACAAAAAGGGCTAAGCGGAAGCCGAAAAGCTTTAAACAGAGTAGGCACAATCAAACACAATCAGATCATGAAAAAATTAATTCTATTTGCGGCGATGGCTATAGCTATCCAGACAACACAGGCTCAATGGCTTGGTTCAGTCGTAACGACAGGTACTACCTACCGTTCGGGAAGCGTTGGGATCGGGACAACAACAGTAACAGCCGGCGCCAAGCTCCAGGTGACGGATGGTATCCTTACTGTGACAGGAAACAATACCTACGGTGGTCCACAGATCACACTGGGACCTGCTCCTTCGAACAGCAATATCTGGGGAATGGAATGTACACCTAACGGCCTGAATTTCTGGAGACCGGGCAGCGGACAACCTAATCCGGGAAATTATTTCCTTTACCTGAAACACAGCAACGGAAATGTAGGGATCAAAACCGACAATCCTACCGCGGGCCTGACAGTGAACAGTAATGTGCTGATCGGGAATCCGGCAACGATAGGCCTTCCTGCTGGTTACAAGCTCTATGTGGAAACAGGGATCCTGACGGAAAAGGTGAAAGTGGCCGTGGAAACTACCGGCAACTGGTCGGATTATGTGTTTGATAAAAACTACAAAATGCTGTCGCTGCCCGAAGTGGAAGCTTATGTGAACGAGCACAAACATCTTCCAGGAGTTCCTTCTGCACAGGAAATGGTAACGAATGGGCTGGACGTGGCCTCGATGGATGCGAAGCTTTTGGAAAAGATCGAGGAACTCACACTGTATGTGATCCGTCTGGAAAAAGAAGTGAAAGACCTGAAACAAAAAAAATAAATCATGAAAACGATCATTTCAATACTGACAGCGATCATGATCGTTTGTCTGCCAAAATTCGCCGTCTCGGATCCTGCAACCATTAATGGGAATGTAAGTATCTGGCAATATGACGGCGTACCGCTTGTAGGAATAGTCACTACCAACTCCGGGTACCTGAGTATGGATAATTTCGACATCGGTGCTGAATACAAGATCCTTATTACCCAGGATGCTCCGAATCTTGTACAGAACCTGGATATTGTTGTAGGACTTACTTCCTGGGATTCCGGGTCTGTCTTTACGTTTGCCGAATTCGACGAGTTTAATATAAGCTACTATCTGCCTCCGGGTACTCCTATAGGCCAGACACAGCTGCTGAAATTCGAGATCCGTAAGCACATCGGCCTTATCTGGGACTGGCAGAGTACTTTTTACTATTATGTAAATACGACCTGCCCCAATGCGGCGACACTTACACAGGGTTTCTCTCCCTTGCCACCGCAGGATTATGAAGTAACCAGTTACTTATCTGTTTCATCCAGCGTGAGCCCGGTCAATGGTTTAGCAGAATTCGATGCCGGCCAGTCCGTTACATTGCTCCCGGGTTTTGTTTCCATACTCACAGGCACCGGAGCTGTATCTGTAATCATCGATGGTTGCGGAGGCTCGTATCGTTTGTTTGATCCTGCATGGAAAGAAGAAGAAGAGAAGCATGGGCTGGAAACTGCGGATAAAAATGCCAACATCGCTATCTATCCCAATCCAACGAATGATCTCATTTCTGTTCTTATTCCGAATGCGGTGAGGGGTGAGAAAATAAAAGTAGAGCTGAGGGACATTAACGGCAGGTTATTAAAGACGGAAGACAAGCTGTATGAGCCGGATGCATCGATTGACCTGAAGGAACTGAAGCCCGGTCTTTATTTTATCACCATTTCAGGAACTGCACTCAACTATAACCACAAGATCATAAAGCAGTAATGTTTCGGGAGGAGGACCTGCATCTGCAAGGAGATGGTCCTCCTTTTTTACATGATAAAAAGAAGCAACGAAGCGGAAGCCGAAAAGCTTAAACAGAGTAGGCAAAAAAATATGAAGATCATGAAAAAATTACTCCTATTTGCACTGATGGTTTTATCCATTCAGTTAGTCCAGGCTCAATGGGCCGGATCAGCAACGCCATTGGGTCTTACCTACAGAACCGGTAATGTGGGTATCGGCCCGGGCGGTCCAGGCTCATTTACTTCCAATTTTCCATTGCAGATAAGCCCTTCTATCACATCACTGGCAGCCAATGCACAGGGCTGGAAACGAGGCATTATGCTGACCGCCTCCAGTACTCTGTACTGGCAAAACAGTACCATCACGGCCAACAGCTATTTCATGGGGCATTGTTCCAGCAACCCGGTTGGTGATTTTTACCAGGGATATTCTGTGGGTGTGGGACCTGCTGCACCGGTTAATTATTCGTCCAAGGTGTGGGTGACGAATCCTCCTTCTTTTATCCCGGCTGCAAGCACACAGTTCTTCAAGAATGTGCTGGTGCAGGAAGACGGATCTACGAGGCGGTTTGGTGTTAACCTCCTGAACCCGAAACGGGCTGCAGATATTTTATTTGCCAGCGGGCCACAACTGCGACTGACGCGTGTGCAAAACAATAATGCAGTACTCGGTGTTTATACCGATTTCGAAACGAATGCCCAGGGCCATATGATCGTTCGTTCACGATTCAACAACAGCCCGAGAAACTTCGGGATCGATGTCGTACCTCAACAAAAACTGGATGTGCTGGGAAATGCACGACTCAGAATAGTTCCAAGCCTTCCTGCTAATTATATCATGACGGGGATCATGCAGGGAAGCAATCCGAATGATATTGTATTCAGCAAGCTTGCTTTCTCCGGGAATCCTACACAGGTGCTTTTGGGTAACGGAACATGGGGTACATTACCTTCTTCTACGCCGGCTGCCAATAATGGTTTGTCTGTAGTGAGCACCGGCATCGGTACCTTCATACAGCTGGGGCAAAACTGCAATGAAAGTACAGCTCCCGGTAAGCTACTTAATCCACGTGAGATCCCAATGAATACACACAATATCTATTTCACGGGGCAGGGACTTTCTTCCACGCATGCTATCGGACTTGGTTATGCTGCCTGTTTCACACCGCTACCTGCTAAATTCAGCACGCTGCAACAAAACACCGTTCCTGTTGCTTCCTCCTCACTCGGTGGCAGCTTTGTGAATAAGGACCTTGTTTCGTCGGGTTCAGCAGCAACCATTACCGGCGTGAACGGGATCAGCGACCAGGCACAACCGGCGGGCAATATCACGAACATGGGCGGGCAATTCACCGCTGCCAATGCTCCTCTCAACGTTGCTGTGAATGGGGTTGCCACCGGGAATGCAGGCAGCCAAAGCACGACGGCCGGGCAGTTCTTTTCTACTTCTACCAATCCGGGTACCAACTTAGCTGTGGTAGCCCGTGCAAGTGGCGGTGCATCCATCAACTACGGAGTACTGACATCGGCCAGCGGCGGAACGAACAGCTACGGGATCTTCGCTTCCAATACAGGCACTGCTCCCAATCATTGGGCAGGCTGGTTCCAGGGTGATGTAAATTTTGCCGGAACGGTTTGGGGTTCGCAGTATATGTGGACTTCCGACAAACGGTATAAAAACGATATCAAACAACTGACGAGTGTATCTGAAAAATTAGCAATGCTCAAGGGCTACACTTACCAGTACCGGACCGAAGAGTTTAAAGAGAAGAACTTTCCGAAAGGTGAACAGATCGGTTTCATTGCACAGGAACTGAAAGAAGTGTTCCCGCAATTGGTAATGGAAGATGGTCAGGGATACAATACCGTGAACTATGTTGGTATTATTCCTGTGTTGGTAGAAGCTTTCAAAGAGCAACGCAAAGAAGTGGAGGAGTTAAAAGCGTTGGTGAAAAATCTGACCGGCGTAATTTCGGAAAACGGAACAGGTGCTTCTGATAAAGTCGGGAACGTTACGCTGAATGATGCCCAGGCTATCGTGCTGGAGCAGAACGTTCCGAACCCTTTTGCGGAGCAGACCTCTATTTCTTACACACTGACAGATGGTGTTCAGAAAGCACAGATCCTGTTCTATAACATGGATGGAAAGCTGATCAACTCTTCGGATCTTAAACCATTAGCAGGGAAAGGCATGCTGAATGTTTTTGCCAGCGACCTGAGCAATGGGATCTATACCTATACTTTGGTAGCAGATGGCAAGATCATTGAAAGCAAACGTATGGTGAAGAATAAATAGGCTTTTACACCTTTTTACTATTTAATTAAGGAGTCCGGAAACGGGCTCCTTGTTTTTTGTGGACGAAGTAAGGTGTTTATTTCAGGGTTTAGTCGCTTCTGCAAAGATTGCAGCAGGATGTGAAAGAAAAGCGACAGTACCTGCTGAAAATACAGACGCAAGTGAAGGGACCGCAAGATGGCCTGAAACGGAACAAGCCGATTGTGCAATTCTCAAAACCAGAAGTGCAAAAAATAAAACTGCGGGTGTATGACGCACAAATGATCCTGCAAAAATCACAATGTGGACTGAGGGCTTAACAGACAGGTGTGAAAGGAACCGGAGTGTTCCTGCGTTGAATTACTCTCTGTGTGTAATAAGGCAAAGGTTACCTGAACAAGAAGACAATGCTCAGCAGCAGGCATAAAAAAGGGGAGCCGATAACCGGTTCCCCTCAGGTAAAAAATTGTTTGCTCATCGTTTTGGAACGACTCTTACAAAAACAAGTCTGCTCAGCTGTACAAATTCCGGGGAAGCTTGTCCGAACTTCGCTTTGACATAGGCTTTGGCTCCGCGAACAAGTGCAAGCATTCCATCCGTTTCATTGTATAATATATTGTTCCGTGCGATACGATGATTGAACAGGGCGGCATTTGCATTGATAACCGCAGTATTGAGCGTCCTGAGCTGAACTAACTGCGCCTGCAGGGTATTTACCTGGAATTCCTGTTCATTAGGCGCATAAAGCGGTTCAATAGACAGCAGCCCTATCATGCTGTCAAAATGATCCATACGACTGTCGAAGCTTCTCTGCGAAACGGAACGGTGCCGTGGTGTTGTTTCCTGCTGCTCTTCCGAAGCATTTGCATTTTCGCCAACAAGTGAGGCAGGCTGTTCTTCTTCTTCCGACCGGCGAATGATGGGCTTTGCACGGACACCCTGCATTTTTCGTACACGGGTGCGCAGGTCGTTGACGGTTTGCTTTGTTGCTCCGGAAGCAATCAATGCATTGAGCAGGCGGGAAGAAAATTTGCCAAGTGGATCAAAAGCTATTTCTCTTGCATTGGTTGCGTTTTTCCAGGCGGAGAAGCTATTGCGCACATCGTCGAGTGCCTGCCGGCTGTTTTGCAGCATTGCGAGAAGACCGGTTATACTGAGCTCCGGCCTGGAGGGTGAATAATTGTTACCATAAGATGCCAGCATGGTAACGAGCTGTTCGAAGTTTGCGGTATTCCTGGCATGACCGCTTTCTGTTGTACTCATTTTGTGTAGTGTTTATATCGGCCAGGCGTAGCCTTTTGTTTGTTAGTAATAAAACGAAAAGGGCGGGGGAAAAGTTGTGGGGGAAATCTTAAGAAATGTGAAAAAGTGAGATGGTAAGTGGCCCTCACCCTTTCGCACAGGCAGCCCTCTCCCGCGGGAGAGGGAACGCACGGGGCCTTGCTCCGGAAGGTGATATTGGGGTGTTTGGTTGGATGTGTTTTTGAATAAGGGTATGTTCGCGTTCAAATCCTATTTTGTTTTTTGATCCATATCAAAAAATATTCCTTAGCCTGTTTCTACTTTTGCAGCATCCAAACCCAGGTTATGAAAACAATACAACTATTTATCGGAAGTCTGCCGCTATTCTGCTGCAGCCAACAAATGAGCGAATCGGCACCCGATACGAACGCCGGACTGAACGGAGGCTTCGAAGAGGTGAGGAACGGATTGCCGGTGAACTGGCTGGTGTACACCCCAAAAACAACAGGCGGAGATTTCGATTTCACTTTCAACAAAAAGGATTTTAAGGAGGGGCAGCAGTCCTTACAGTTTACGGTGCGGGAATGTTCGGATAAGGGTGGGAAGTTCTCGCCCGGGATTGCACAGGAAATCCCGGTGGAAGCGGGAGAAGAATACCGGATCAGTTTTTGGATCAAAAGCAAGGAAAGTGCTTTCCTTGTTCATGCTGCAGGAGTAGATGCTTTCCGTAGCTCCGATACTAGCTTGCTGAAAAGCTCCGAAAGCGACGGAAAATGGCAGCAATACGAATACCTGTACAAGATCCCGGCTGATATGAAACGACTCCGCTTCGAGCTGAGTGTGCTGAGTGCAGGAAGGCTTTGGGTGGATGATGTGCAGGTGTCGAAAACGAAATGAATTATACCTGGGTTTGAAAACAGCTGCTGGCAGAAAAAAAAATCAATGCGGTGGAAAAGGCATTGAAATTTTCATCTTATCTTTAATACAACAAAAAACACCTATGAGAATACTAAACATACCACGCCGAAGAAAAAATCTTCTTCTTCCATTTTTCCTATTCATTATTTTCAGTAAGGTCCTTACCGCACAAACCAAATCCGAATTTTTCGTATCGGTGGATCCTTCAAACGGTAGCTTTCATAAAATTGCACCCATACCTGATATTCGCTGGATACCAAATGGTGGTTTGACCTGGCAGTATACAACATTCAATTGTAAAGAACGCCAGTATATTTTCAAAGGGCATGATTCTGTTTACAACGCTTATTTAATGACAATTGATGCAACAGATGGCAGTGTACTTCACAACCCAGCACATCCAAATACAGGCGATTCTCTGGATGATGTTTTTTATCTTCAATACGATACTACTACGAATAAATTATACGGGATCTATAAAAACGCGCCTTTTTTTCCTCCTTTCTATTTTGTTTCTATTGATCAAACCACCGGAGCTATAAACATAATAAATACCCTTGTTGGTATAACCGGATTTTCGGGCGGAGGACAATATGCTGCATTAGACGTACAAAACGGGAGATATATTATTAAGGGAGTGAATGGAACAACGGCTAAGCTATTCACTATTGACATACACACCGGAAATATATTGTACAGCCCGCTTTCCAATTATTTTTATACAGATTTTCAATTTGACATCGTAACCAATAAACTATATGGGCTTCTACTTTCAGGAACATCACCTAATATTATTCATACTTTGGTTTCCATTGATATTCTGACCGGCGCCTATACGACCATTGCTACAATTCCCGGGGTTCTTGACGCTTCGGCAACAGGAACAAGGTATCCAACCTTCGACTCCAATCACGGAAGATATATTTTCAGGGGCGGAGACGGAGCGGGTAACTGGAATTTATACAGTATTGATGTAAGTAACGGAAATGTCATTCACAGTCCGGCTTATCCCCTACCTCCCATTACTCCTACAATTGATAATGTAATAAAACTGCAATACGATAATGCGTCGGACACTTTATATGCGCTGCATTGGGGTGATGTGGAAACTATTGATTTAAAAAGCAGTAAAGATGAATCCTTCTTTTCTGTTTTTCCAAATCCGTCGAACGGGCAACTAAATATCAGCAGCTCATCCGTTATTACTCATATTGAAGTTACCAATCAATCAGGACAATCTGTGTATTCCTCAGCTTCCACTAAAAAAGATCATCTCCTGCATATTGAAAAAAATGGCGTTTATTACCTAACAGTATCAACAAAAGATCAAAAGGCAACAAGGAAAATAGTGGTTATGAGGTAGGCATATCATCTACCAATAGTTAGATCTGATAAACAAGAGGAAAGGATAAATGACCCTCACCCTTTCGCACGGGCACCCTCTCCCGGCGGGAGAGGGAATACACGGGGCCGCGCTCCGGAAGAAAATGGTGGAATGCTTTTGGGCAGATCTGTTTAAGCTTAGGTGGATATTCTACTGTTTATGCGAGAATTAATACTCCTGTGCGGATTTTTATTTCACCTCCGTACCCGCCATTGCCTCGTACAGTAATTTATGGATCTTGCCACGGATGCCGCTCTTCGCTAATTTATTGTGCTCTGCATCCGGATACACACGGTTGGAAAGGAAGACATAAACCAAACCGTTCTCCGGATCGGCCCAGGCAAAGGTGCCGGTGTAACCGCTGTGCCCGAAGCTTTGCAGGGAGCATTCATGTGTAACGGGACTTTCTTTCGTGTCGGTGGGCTCAGGTTTATCGAAGCAGAGTCCGCGGCGGTTCGTTGGACAAAACCAGCACTCGCGGGTGAATGCGTTCACCACTTCTTTGGAAATAAACTGGGTGCCGTTGTAAAATCCTTCGTTCATCAGCATCTGCATCACTTCCGCTACATCCTTTGCCGTGCCGAATAAACCTGCATGTCCTGCCACTCCGCCCATCATGGCAGCCCCCTGGTCGTGCACATAACCGCGCAGCAATTGTTTCCTGAATTTGAGATCGTTCTCCGTAGGCACGATACGTTTTATATTAAACACTTCCAGCGGTTGGTAGCTCAGCTGCACATTCATGGGCTGGTAGAATTTTTCGCGCAGCAGCTCATTGTAGGGTTTGTCGTACTGCGACTCTGCTATTTTTTTTATGTAATAATAACCGAGATCGCTGTATACATATTCTCCCTGTTTTTCGAGCTCCGCTTCATTAATTCGTTTGTAGATGGAATCGGTGTAGCCTTTCCGGATATACATATTCTCTGCTACCTGTGTAGGAAAGTCATCCGATTTTTTTGTGCTGTAATAGCCGGGTTTGAATTCGTTCGTTTTGGTAAGCGTGCGAAGAAAAAAAGGGATCCATGCCGGGAAACCCGCCTGATGAGTAAGCATCTGGCGGATGACAATATTCTCCTTGTTCGTTCCTTTCAGCCCGGGCAGATACGTTCCTAATGTTTTGTCGGGGTCCACTTTTTTCTCTTCCACCATTTTCATCAGGATGAGGGCAGAAGCGGTGATCTTGGTAACAGAGGCGAGATCGTAAACGGAAGAGTCTGTTACTTTTTCTTTTCCTTCATAGGTATATTTGCCGAATGATTTCTGGTAGAAGACCTGCCCGTAACGCATCGCTACGATCTGGCAGCCCGGGTAACACTCATCTTTTATGCCCTGCAGGGCGATGCTGTCTATGGACTGAAGTTTTTTTTTATTGATCCCGGTCTCTTCTTTGAGCGGAATTCGTTCGCGAACCGGTGTTGTTTCGATCCCCGAGTTGAGGCGGTAGATCCCGCTGCTCACAGGCAGTTTCGCATTGGCACCGATAGCACCGAACAACACATCCGCTACTGCTTTCTGCGAAAACCGATTGTATTCATACGCTTCTACTACAGCGAGGTTATTTTCAAGACCGCCGATCTTTCCTAAAATGTAGGGATTGGAGAAAAGCACCGTGATCGTTTTGTTACGGGTAATGATCAGATCGATCAGCTCCAGGGCTTCGGGAGTGAGTCCGAAATTCTCTGCCGGTTTGTTATTGGTTTTGTTGATACTG
The DNA here is from genome assembly GCA_021156365.1 of Bacteroidota bacterium. GTDB lineage: Bacteria > Bacteroidota > Bacteroidia > B-17B0 > Aurantibacillaceae > JADJDM01. The sequence continues at coordinate 364,071 of JAJNDK010000003.1, read as the reverse complement.
AGCACCACGAGATTGTAATTCTTCAAGCGCGCCAACAAAGTATCACGATCATTTGCTTTCAGCTTATAAGACAATCCGAAATGATTGGTCGTTGCATAGCCCGAAAGGGAGTTGAACAATACATCGGGATCTTCTGCCCCTATCGATACTTCGGCGATACGCAGCGTGTCCGTTTTCCTGATCGGCAGATAGTTGTCATGGTTGTGCAGTACCGTTACGGAAGCCTCTGCCAGCTTTGTACGCAGTTGTTCGGAAGCAACCGTGTTCAGGTCTTTGTAGATCGTTTTGTTGCGCACGAATTGTTTTTTGTCGAGCCCGCACCAGAATTTCGCTTTCAGTATTTTTTTGCAGCGCCCGTCAATTTCCTCTTGAGTGATCTCTCCGGCAGCGATCGCTTTTTTAATTTCAGTGATTGCCAGCGGAACATTTTCGGAGAAAAGCAGTACATCATTTCCGGCTACCAAAGCCTTTGCTTCCATCAGGCCGGGTGCTACATATTTGCTCGCGCCTTTCATGTTGAGCGCATCCGTGAAGATGAGACCTTTGTATTGCATTTTGTTTTTCAGCAGGTCTGTCACTACATTTTTCGATAAGGTGCTCGCGCGATTCGTTGTTGTGTCGAGGGCAGGGATATTGAGATGCGCCACCATCACACTGGCGAGGTCTTTGGCAAATAGTTCTTTGAAAGGATACAGCTCCAGTGAATCGAGACGCTCTATGCTGTGCGGGATAGTAGGAAGTGTTTTGTGCGAATCACTGTCCGTATCGCCATGGCCCGGGAAATGTTTGCCGGAAGCCATCACGCCATTGTCCTGCATACCGGCCATGTACATATACGATTTGCGGGCCACTGCATATTTGTCCTCGCCGAAGGAACGCATAGAGATCACCGGGTTCTCCGGGTTATTGTTGACATCCGCCACGGGAGCAAAATTCACATGAATGCCCATCAGCTTACATTCGCTTGCGATCTGTTTTCCCATCTGGTAAATAAGCGAATCGTTCCGGATAGCTCCAAGTGTCATCTGACGCGGATACTGCGGTGTACTGTCGAGACGCATGGCAAGTCCCCACTCACCGTCGATGCTGATAAGCAAAGGTGTTTTGGCTTTCGTCTGGTAATAGTTGTTCAGCTTGGCCTCACGCACGGGCCCGCCCTGCATGAAGATCAATCCACCGATATTGTATTTTTCGATCAGCTCGCGGGTTTCTTTTGCGTGTTTCGCATCCTTATTGGAATAGGCAGCTACCATGAAGAGCTGGGCGATACGTTCATCCGGGCTCAGTGTTTTAAAAACAGAATCCACCCATTTGGACTCCATGGCCCAGAAAGGAGGTTTTTCTTCTTTCGGCTGTTGAACGAGCACAAAAGAAGTACAGATGAGAGAAAAAACAAAGATACTAATGAAATAAACCAGTTTACGCATACCCCACGAATTTAGCGGATATGAGAGCGGTAAATATCGTGCCGGTTTTTTTGTTGTTAACAGGCGTGCGTTGATGAGTTTGGGCGCAGACCTGCCTCACGGCAGAGAGTTACAAAGATCCGGAAAGAGCTTTTGCCGCAGATTTACGCAGATTTCGCAGATAGATGGAGAAATTATAACACTGCAATTTGTCGCTGGGTTTGCGTTCCATTCAACATAAGCACAAAAAAAACCGCGAAATCCGCAGCTGAATTTACCACAACAAATCTGCGTAATCCGTGCAATCTGCGTCTGTATTCCCAGGACTTTCGTATTTTTGCACCAAAATCGTTCACATGCTCGGATTAAAACTGGAAACGGATCCCCGTTGGGTAAAAATGGTAGAAGGCAATATTTCGGAAATATTGACAGATCACGCGTTCTGTGAACAAAAAGCCGCCAGTAATGCGATCTGGCTGGTGGTGAATTATCCGGAGCACACCGATATGGTAGATGCCATGCTGGCTCTTGCCAAGGAAGAGCTCACGCATTTTGAAATGGTGCATCAGAAGATCAAAGAACGCGGACTGGTGCTGGGCAGGGAACGCCGGGATGAGTATGCAGGTGAGCTGTATGCTTTCATGCGCAAAGGCCACAAACGGGAAATCGCGCTGATCGATCGCCTGTTGTTCGCTGCTATGATCGAAGCACGGAGCTGCGAGCGTTTCCGGATGCTTTCGGAAAACATCAGGGACGAAGATCTGAAAGGATTTTATTATGAACTGATGATCAGCGAAGCCACCCATTACACGATGTTCATTGGCTTTGCACGCAAATACGGTTCTCCTTATGAGGATGTGAATGCCCGCTGGCAACAGTGGCTGGACTTCGAGGCGGGTATCATGAAGAACTACAGCAAGAAGGAAACCATGCACGGTTAACTTATTTCGCGTTTACTATTTGGGGTTTCGGGTTTATTATTACAACACTATTACCATTCACCGTTCCTGTTCCACAGTTCGCCTGCGTTTAGGATATTTTGTACTTTAAGAAGATCGGATTTCATCTACTTTTGATCCTGTTTTCACAAAAGAACATCCATTATGTTATTCAAAACCTTCGGTAAAAAACCTTTCGGCAGGGATCTCGAAAAGATACAACAATCGCCACTCTATAAAAACGGTGCATTCCAGAACCCTGTTCCGACAAGGCAAATGGAGGAAGGCGTTTCTATCTTCAAAATTTCCATGGCTTTTTTCAATAAGCCCAAAAATACAGAACCACCTTCTCCGGTCCCTTCCGTAAAAACGGATCTCAAAAACCTGCCTTCCGGAAAACCGGTAATCGTTTGGTTCGGGCATTCTTCTTACCTCATCAAAGCCGACAATAAAAATATACTGATCGATCCTGTTTTCAGCGGGCATGCTTCGCCTTTTTCCTTTTCGGTAAAAGCATTCAAGGGCAGCAATGTGTATTCGACAGACGACCTCCCCGAGATCGATGTACTGATCCTCACACACGATCATTACGATCACCTCGATTACAAAACGGTCCTGCAACTGAAAACAAAAGTCAGACATATTTATACTTCCTTAGGTGTGGGCTCGCATCTGAGATACTGGGGTTTTGACGAAAAAAACATTACGGAATTTGCCTGGGGCGATACGCATGCACTGCCCGATGGCATGGAGCTGAGCGCAGTTCCGGCCCGGCATTTTTCGGGCAGAGGTTTTACCCGCGCCAAAACCCTCTGGTCGGCTTTTGTGTTGAAAACAAAAGAACACCGTTTCTTTATTGGCGCCGACAGTGGTTATGCAAAGCATTTCAAAGAGATCGGAGAAAAACACGGACCCTTCGATATCGTGATGCTGGAAACAGGTCAGTACAATGATTGGTGGCCTTACATTCATATGAAGCCGGAAGAAACCGTGCAGGCTGCTTTGGATCTGAAAGCAAAGGTGCTTTTCCCGGTGCATTGGGGAAAATTTGCACTGGCTTTTCACCCCTGGAACGAACCAATAGAAAGGCTGGTAAAAAAAGCAGCTGAGCTGGGTATGAAAACGACCAGTCCCCGGATCGGCGAACCTGTGATAATCGACGACAAGTACCCCTCTTCAGCCTGGTGGCGGGATCTCCGCTAAAATCCATATTATTTTTTCGTTAAATTCCGACCTGATTTTCCTGTTAAAATTAAGGATAAGATTTTACGAACAGTCGTCGGATTTTCAGGAAAAATCACTACCTTTCATGAGTTGATTTTTGATCTGTGAAGAGTACTACTATTAAATATACACTCCTTTCTGTTCTCTTATTATTTGCCGGGAAATTTTACGGGCAATGCCCGCAAATTTATGACGGTTTAGGAGCGCCCTCTGCTAATCCCATCTGGATCAGTTGTTCAGGAGGAGCATATACATTGAATTTTGCCCTGCCTACGGCCATCACCAGTTATACCATCGACTGGGGAGACGCTTCGGGAACAACGACCGGGGCCAGCCTGAATGCAAATACGATCGTTCCTCATAATTATACAGCAGCAATCGACACTTTCATTGTTACGCTTACCACATCGGCTCCGGCCTGTGTGGTGACGGGTTTGGTGGTAATGGAAAAACCGGTGAATGCTTCGATCCAGATCCCTATCGGCGGAGTAACCACTACCTGTGCTCCGGCAGCGCTTCAATTTTCAAATGCCAGCACAGACGTTTCGGCCACCACTACTTTTACCTGGAACTTCGGCGACGGCAGCCCGACTCAAACATTCAATGAAACAAACGCAGGACAGACGATCTCTCACACCTACCTGCAGGGAACGGTGAACTGTCAGACAGTAGTGACACTCACTGCGCAGAACTATTGTAGCTTCGGTACCCCTACAAGTGCACAGTTCAACCCGATCCAGATCTATGATGTGGATATTGCAGATATCAATGCCGACCAATACATCCGCTGCTGGCCCGATAATGCATTTACATTTACCAATACCACCAACCGGAATTGTGTTCCGCAGGGAAATGTGGATCAACGCTATGAATACTGGAACCTCGGTGATTACTGGGGTCTGGGGCATGACTCCATTATTGACTGGGCACCCTGGCCACCTACTTTCCCATTGACCGTTGCTTATCCTGCTACGGGTAACTACAACATTACTTTGCTCGACAGTAACCGTTGCGGGATAGATGATGTAACGATCACGGTAAGTATCGTGAATCCTCCGACAGCAGGTGTGACGGCACCGGTAACCACTGCCTGTGCAGGTTCCACACTTACCTTCAATAATACAAGCTCCCTGGGTTATTCTTATGGCTGGAATTTCGGAGATGCGCCGGGCTTTTCCACTACCGGTTTCGGCCCACGAACACATACTTATAATACGGCCGGGACCTATACGATCACGATCGTTGCGTTCATTTTCGGATCCGCTTCTTCCTGCTCGGATACGGACAGAGTGGTTGTAAACATCCTGCCCAGACCGGTCTCGTCCTTTGTGATGGCGCCTTCCGGCATGTGTGATAATATTACGGTAGGGTTTACGGATGCATCCACCGATGCGGTATCCTGGAACTGGAACTTCGGGAACAGCAATAACTCCACTTCACCAACTCCGCCTGTGCAAACATACACAGTAGGCACGTACACAGTGAGCCTGCAGGTCACCGCAGCCAATACCTGTGTGCATACATCCACGCAGGTCGTCCGTGTATACCAATCGCCGGATGCAGATTTTGCGGTAGCCAATGCCTGTGTGAACAGTGTGGTTGCCTTCAGTGATGCGAGCATTGCCCTGCCGGCAGATCCGGTCACCACCTGGGATTGGGATTTTGACGATACGGGTTCTTCCACTATTCAAAACCCTTCACACGCCTACACGGGATCCGGAACATTTAATGTAGAGCTGGTAGTACATACAGCACATTGCAGCGATAGCATTACCAAACCGGTAACGATCAATCCTTTGCCGGTAGCATCTTTCACGCTGAGTCCCGCAAGCGGATGTTCCCCTCATACGGTTACATTCACCAACGGATCGAGCGGTGCTGCGAGCTATGACTGGAGCTTCGGGAATGGTTCTACTTCCACAGCTACGGATCCGGCCGCTATCCTTACGAACAGTGTGACCGACACCACCTACTATGTACAGCTGATCGCCATCACTGCTTTCGGTTGCAGAGATACAGTCATCGACAGCGTAGAAGTATTCGGGAAACCGCAGGCTAATTTTAATCACTCTTCCATTGCCGGCTGTGCACCCGTACCGGTAAGCTTTACCAATGCCAGTCTCGGGGCTGTTTCCTACGACTGGAACTTCGGCCTGGGCCAGGGAACAAGCACGGCCACGGATCCGGATTATACATTTGTGAATGCCACTTCTTTTATCCAAACCTACAGTGTTACGCTCATCGCAACGAGCGTTCATGGCTGCAGAGATACATTGGTAAGCCCGGTGAATATAAATCCCGAACCGCTTTTTGGTTTTACGATGGTGCCTGATACAGGCTGCAGTGTTCTGTCAGTAAGTTTTCCTGCCGTGGCCGGGGCCGTGTTATACGAATGGGATCTTGGGGACGGAACGCAGACCACAGGCACCGCACCTACTCATAACTACAGCAATCCGGGCCTGACCCCGCTTAGCTTCACTGTTCAGCTGATCGCAACCAATGCATTCAATTGTAAGGATACTACGCAGGGTGTGGTGGTCGTAAATCCAAGACCAAGTGCCAGCTTCACTACTTCACAAACTACGGGCTGCCCTACGCTCGATGTGAACTTAGTGAATACATCTGTAGGCGCTACGAATTATCTCTGGAATTTCGGTGACGGCTCGCCTACCTCCACGCTAACATCTACTTCACATACCTTTGATAATCTCTCCACTACTGCCGGCGTTGTATATCCATTGAAGCTGGTAGCCGAAAACAGTTATGGCTGTAAGGACAGTGTAACTCAAAACATTACGATACATCCACGCGTGATAAGTGATTTCACTGCCGATGTGCCTCCCTGCCCACCCGGAAATGTGGTGTTCAGTAATACCTCGCAGGGCGCCTCCTCCTATGCCTGGGCATTCGGTGATACACAGTTGTCAGCAGCCAGCAATCCATCGCATCTGTATGCACATGATGTGAGTGTGCAGCTATCGTATACCGCACAGTTAATTGCTTCCAATTCTTTCAATTGCCGCGACACAACGACTTTGCAGATCACGATCAATCCGAAACCGGTTGCCGCGTTTGTGGCCTCTGTCACTTCGGGCTGTCCGGCGCTGGATGTAAGCTTTACCAATACGTCCAATGGAACGGCTACCTATATCTGGAATTTCGGTGACGGGTCGGATACCACTAATGTCACCTCACCTGCTCATACATTCCAAAATCTTTCTACCAGCAGCAATGCCATTTACCCGGTGAAACTGGTACTGGAAAACACTTTTGGCTGCAAGGACAGCATCAGTACATCGATCACTGTTCACCCGGAAGTAGTAAGCGACTTCACTACCATCGTTCCTACCTGCCCTCCGGGTAATGTGACTTTTAACAACAATTCACAGGGCGCTACTTCTTATGCCTGGGATTTTGATGACACACAAACTTCCACCAGCATCAACCCGACGCATTTGTTTGCAAACGACAACAGCGTACAGCTCACCTATGATGTGCAGCTGATCGCTTCCAATGCTTTCAATTGTAAAGATACCATTGTAGTGCCTGTGGTGATCAATCCGAAACCACTGGCCAATTTCAATCCAAGCCAGAGCATCGGTTGTCCTGCACTGAATGTTACATTGAACAATACTTCTGTCGGAAATACGATAAATACCTGGAGCTTCGGTGACGGAACTCCCGGCTCAAGTGCTGTTTCGCCGGTACATGATTTTGATAACACCTCCGTAAGCCTTGATGTAGTGTATCCTGTAAAATTAGTGGTGGAGAACAGCTTTGGCTGTAAGGACAGTATCAGTTCTTCCATCACCGTACACCCTATGGTAGTAGCGAGCTTCAGTGCCGATACTCCTATCTGCTCGCCGGTAAACGTTCAATTCTTCAATCTCTCCCAGGGTGCAGCCACTTATTTCTGGGACCTCGATGATTTCACGACTACCACGGCAACAAGCCCAAGCCACAGCTATACTAACAATGGACCGGGAACTACTTTCGCACATGTTGTTTTAACGGCTACCTCCGCTTTCGGATGTACGGATGATTTCGATCATACCTATTCCATTTTCCCGACACCGCAGGCAGCTTTCTCTGCCACACCTACTTCGCAATTGTACCCGGCTACGGTAGTCGCCATCAACAACACCACGCCCAATGCCGGTGCGTTCACCAGCTCATGGGATTACGGAGATACACAAACCTCGTCACTCACCTTCCCTGTAAGCCATGATTATGGTACCTGGGGAACCTATACGATCTCTCTTGTAATGAGCAGCCCATTCTGCCGCGATAGTACTACGCAGGTGGTAGAGATCATTCCCCCGATCCCTGTTGCAGGATTCAAAGGGACAAAAGAAGGATGCCGTTCGCTGGAAGTCAGTTTCCAAAGTCTTTCCCAATACGAGAACAATTATCTCTGGAAATTCGGTGATGGCAATACTTCCAATCAGCAAAATCCGACTCATACGTACAACGCTGCCGGAGTGTATGATGTTACCCTCATTGTGTTCGGCGACGGTGGTTCTGACACATTAGTGGGAATAGACAGTGTAACGGTTTATGATCTGCCACAGGCTGCTTTCATTGCAAATCCCGTTTCGGTAAATGCCGCTACCGACCAGGTATTTTGTACCAACATCAGTGTGAGCCCGGATGGTACAGCTCTTAGCTATATCTATAATTTCGGCGATAATACCGCATTGGAAACAAGCTCCGATCCAAGTCACGTATATCAGGAAGCAGGAGAATTCCAGATCACGCAGATCGTTACCAATACCCATGGATGTGTGGATACCTTCGTATTCAGCCCAAGGATAAAAGTGGAAGAGCAAAGCAGCTTCACGATCCCGAATGCCTTTACACCCAATCCTAACGGCGGGAGCGAAGACGGGATATATGATGCCTATGCTGCCAACAACGATATCTTTCACCCGGTGATCCGCGGTGTAAAAAAATACGAACTGTTGATCTACAGCCGCTGGGGTGAATTGCTTTTTCAAACAACTGATCTAAAAAAAGGATGGGATGGGTATTATAAAGGTAAGATGTGTACGCAGGATGTGTACATTTGGAAAATTGTTGCAACAACCGTAGACGATAAAAATTTTAATAAAGCAGGAGACGTATTATTGCTGAAGCCATAAGGATTTATGAAAAAAAGGAATTGGTATATTTTGGTCATTTTATGGAGTATCACTACCGGAATGAACGCACAGGTGAAGCGCAGCAAGGCTTTTAAAAATGCCCTGAAAGAAGCCGACCTGTACTTCGAAACGGATGATTTTAAAAATGCGGAAAGCAAATACATGTCCATCTGGAAGCAGGATTCGTTGAACGAAACGATCAATTTCAACCTGGCTGTGAGTAAATTCAGGCTGAAACAAATGCCGGATTCCGTATTGTTTTACCTGCGCCGGGCAGATAAAAGCACAAAAGCGGAAGTACAATATTATGAAGGCAGGCTGTATCATCTCACCCATCGTTTCGACGAGGCCATCGAGCATTACCTGCAATACAAAAAAACACCTGAAAAGAAACGCGACATAAAAGACATGGAGGTCGACCGCCTGATCAGTATATCCAGGCGTGCTGCCGATATGATGTCGCATCCGCATAAAGCAGCGATAAAGAATATGGGGACTGCTATCAATACTCCCTATGATGAATATGTTCCGCTTATTTCCACTGATGAGCGCATCCTTTATTTCACTTCGAGGAGACCGGGCGGTGTGGGCGATAAAACGGATGCATGGGGCAAATATTACGAAGACATTTACATGACCGAGATGACGGACGGGACCTGGAAAACGCCCGTGGACATTGGTGCACCGGTGAACAGTGAAACACATGACGCCTGCGTGGCAATATCAGCCGACCTGCAGCAGATGATCGTTTACCGCACCACCGAAGACGGATCGAGCGGAGACCTCTACCATACCGAGCAAAGTGAAAAAGGCTGGGGGCCGCTAATAAAATACGGTGTAGAGATCAACTCCGAAGCCAAAGAATTCAGTGCTACTTTTAACATCGAGAACAATATCATTTATTTTTCGAGCGACCGGCCAGGCGGGTTCGGCGGAAAAGACATCTATCGTACCGTACGTCTGCCAAACGGTAAATGGAGCCTGCCCTGGAACTTAGGGGCGAATGTAAACACAGCCTATGATGAAGATGCACCTTTCCTGCATATAGACGGCACCACACTTTATTTCAGCAGCAAAGGGCATGAAACGATGGGCGAATACGATGTATACAAAACTACGATCAGTGAAGACAATCAATTCGCCCCTCCTGAAAATTTAGGCTTCCCGATCAATACGGTGGGCGACGATATTTTCTTTGTATTGAGCGCGGATGGCAGACATGGTTATTATTCCTCCCTGAATGAAAATCCCGCGGAAGCCGGATACGAAAGCGAGGATATTTATTTCATCGATATGCGCTACAGCGAGGCGGATATTAAAATACAAAAAGGACTGAGCGTGGATGTGGCCGACAACAAGCCCGTGAGCGCCAAAGTTACACTGATCAATTCGGAAACAAACAAGGTGGAAGGTGTGTATACGTCTGCAGCCAATAGCGGTAAATTTGTTTTCGTAGTGAACCCGTATTACAGCTATAAGGTCATTGCCGATGCAAAAGGCTATGAGACCAGTATCCTCGAGATCCATCCTTTGGTGGAAGATGTGGAGTCTGCCGAAGAGCATGCCGAATTAAAAATAAGCCTGAAAAAGAAGTGAGCAAGAAAATAGTATATAAGCTGATCGTATTATTCCTGTTGAATGCAGGGGGCCTGGTGGCGCAGGATCCTCAGTTCACGCAGTTCTATGCCAATCCCATTTACCTGAACCCTGCATATACCGGCGTTACTTACGAGCATCGTTTTATTGGCAATTACCGGAACCAGTGGCTTGGTTTATCGAAAGCCTACCAGACCTACAGTATCTCCTACGACTACAACCTTATTGACCTGAACAGCGGCTTTGGTATTCAGCTATGGAGAGATGTGGCCGGCAGCTCCCGGTTCACGACTACCAACATCGGTGCTTCGTATGCCTACCATCTCAAGCTGAATAAATTCCAGGAGCTGCGTGGAGGCATACAGTTCAACTATGTTACGAAGTCCATCGATTACAGCAAGCTCGTGTTCAACGATCAGCTCAGTCCGAACGCTCCTGCGGTTTCCAACGACGCGGTGAATATTGTTCCAAGGGTTGGATTTGTAAACGTGAATGCAGGTGTGCTGTTGAACTCAACGGAATACTGGGCGGGCTTTGCGGCCAGCCATATCAATTCGCCAAATACAAGCATTACCGATGGAACAACTAAATTGCCGGTATTGTTTTCCCTGCATGGCGGTTATCGTTTTGTGCAGGAAAAAAAGGGGAACCGACTGTTGAAATATGTAGCTCCCTCCTTTAACTACCGTCATCAGCAAAAATACGATCAGCTGGATATCGGGATCTATTATGTACATTTTCCACTCAACTTAGGATTGTGGTACCGTGGTTTGCCATTGAAACATTATAAGCCGGCTTTCCCGAACCATGATGCTTTGTGTGTGCTGATCGGCGCCGACATCAAAAGTTTCGACATGCGGATCGCATACAGCTATGATCTCACCTTGCATAAATTGCTTGGGAACTCTACAGGATCGCATGAGATCTCTATTATTTACGAGATCGCCAAACGCAGTCGCAAATCGAAAAAGGTATTGATCTCCTGCCCGAAATTCTAAGATCTATTTTCTGTAGCCAAAGCCACTTCCAGCACCCCCATCCGGACCATAAGCTTTCTTCCAGTGTTTGGTCGCCTCGTCGATATCTGTTTTGAGAAATTCACGGGCCCTGTTTACCAAAGCGGTTGCCTCTTTCCCGCTGACAAAACGTGCTTTGTATTGTTTAGCCATATCCTGTTTGAATGCTTTGCGTTGCTGCATTATTTCGGGATCTGTTTCTCCCCCCGCAAGCGGCATACCTCCGGGCATACCGGACATTTCGATATAGAGCCGCGCATCGATCTTCAGAAGCTTTTTGTTCGCACAATCCCATTTGTATTCCATGATTCTTCCGCCCCACTCCCAACCCCCGGGATCTCCTGCATGACACCAGAATGTGTAGATCCGGAGCGTATCACCTTTCCACTCGTGATTTGCTATTTCAACTCCTTCTGAATTGCAGTCTCCATTGGTTTCATAATGTATGTATGAGAAAAAAGGATGAGGCGACAGTGCATCTCTGTAAAAAAGAGTTTTTTTATTACTAAGTTCTTCCTTCGTATAGTTCCTCTTCTTAATAAAAGGTTTTTCAGAACAGGTATCTGTGACCGTTTGTCCCAATGCGTGAAACGCAACCAGATATAAGAAGACGGCAAAAATGCGTTGTAGTTTATCTTTTCTCATCTCGTTTTACTTAAACACATAATTCCCTTTGCTATCCACACTCACCGAATATCTGCTTTTGTTCTTTTCAAACAGATCATAACCTGTCTTCAGGTTCTTCCAGAAATCGATGGTCTCTTTCGGGAAGCTTGCACTCAACTTCGTGATATTCTCCTCAGTCAGTTTGCAGGGATAGGAATCTACTTTCACCGTATTGCCGGCAGCCTTGCTTTCGAGGCAAAGGATGTACAGCTCTTTTATTTTGTCATCGGTGATCGGGATGCAGCCGATCGTCACACAGTTGCCGTGGATCATGATGGCACCACCCAGGGGCCTTTTGCCTTTTTTTGCATCCGACCCATTGGGATAACTTACCCGCATAGACAAATAATAATTGCTGGTGGGATTAAAAAGGTCGATCGTGTAAAAACCTTCCGGCACCTGGCCATCACCCTCCTGTCTTTTGGGCCCCAGTTCTCCGGACGATTCACAGATCGCATAGTCGAGCAGGTGTGTGTAGGTTTTGTCGATCTTGTTCTTCGTCCAGATCTCCAGTGTTTTTTCCTGTTTAAATACGCGGATCAGCACTTCATAATTAGATGCACTGATACCTGCGGTTTCGAGCTTTTTTTTCATTCCGTCCCATTTCTCCGTATAGGCTGATTTCACCCGCTTGTAGGTCATCTGGGTCGTTTTGAGGCTGGACTGGGCATACGTACCAACTGATACCAGCAGGAATATAGATGTTAACAGGATCTTTTTTGAAAACTTTGGCGCGGAGGCAGGAATAGAGAGCATAAGCGGCGTACTTTTACAGGTAGGAACTAAGGTATAGAATTCTGCTGCAAAATGAAAGTATTTTTCTCCATCATAAAAAATAAATATGTCATCACTGTAGTGGCACTTATTGTGTGGCTCAGTTTTTTCGACAAGAATGATTTTGCCACGCAGATGGACCTCAGCAGCAAAGTGAAGAAGCTGGAATCCGAACGTGATTATTATATCAAAGCTATTACCGATACTAAAAAAGAGATCACGGAGCTGCAAACCGATTCGACCAACCTGGAGAAATTTGCACGCGAGAACTACCTGATGAAAAAAGACAATGAGGATGTTTTTGTTATCGTTAAAAAGTAAAAATGGATCTGAAAGCTTTCAGACATCGGGCTATCACAGGAAAAGATCAAAACAAACAATTTCTTTCCAAACTAAAAAAAGCGAATCCCCGTAAGCTTGACGATGCCTTCCACGCAGCGCATGAAGAAGCCTTTGAGCAGATCGATTGCCTCACCTGCGCCAATTGCTGCAAAACCACCAGCCCTATTTTCCGGCAAAAAGACATTGAAAGTGTGGCCAGGCATTTGCGCATGAGCCCCTCCGCTTTTATCGATAAATACCTGCATCTCGACAAGGACAAAGACTATGTATTGAACTCGGCTCCCTGTCCTTTCCTCGATGCGGAGAACTACTGCCTCGTCTATGAGTCGCGCCCCACAGCCTGCAGGGAGTACCCGCACACCGACCGGAAGAAAATGTACCAGCTCCTGGATTTAACTTTTAATAACACATTGGTGTGCCCGGCAGTGTTTGCGATCGTAGAACGGTTGAAAAGCGCAGGGCTTTAAACTTCCTTTTTTCAAAAATAAATTCTACATTACATCGTTATTCTACAACCTGCTTAATGCGACACATGACACGTAAACACACAGTTTTTTCCTTCCTTCTTTTCCTGTTCTTTCTCACGGGCTTTTCGCAATCCGGGAAGAAATACAATTCGCTTTTCTGGGAGATCAGCGGTAAGGGGCTCAGCAAACCAAGCTACCTGTATGGAACGATGCACGTGAGCAATAAGGTGGCTTTTCACCTGAGCGATTCTTTTTTCATTGCGATCAAAAATGTGGATGTGGTAGGACTGGAAACCAACCCGGAGAACTGGATGAACGAATTGTACGGCGAGCCACAGAACGATCTCGATATCAGCAAAAGTAATCCGCAAAGCTCCGGCTCTTTTTACAAAAACTGTTTTTTTCTCAATATCCCTACGAACAAAGATCTGAAAGGGGTACTGAAATATTATCCGCAGATCGTAAACAGCTTGCTATACAGGAAAAGAGACGGTCAGGATAATTTCGAAGAGAACACCTACCTCGACCTTTTCATTCTGCAGAGCGGAAGAAAATACGGCAAAGCCATTGCCAGCCTCGAAAACTACAAAGAATCGCAAATGTTAGTGGACAAAGCATCCGAGAGCATCGATGAGAACGAGGAAGACCAGATCAGCTATTACAAGAAAAACAAATTACTGAAAGGCTCTTCCTACTCCGACCTGATAGAAGATTCTTACCGCAAAGGCGACCTCGATTACATGGATTCGATCTCGAGGGTTTTTTACCCTTCCAAAAATTACAATAAATACATGCTGGAGCTGCGCAACGAGACCATGGTGAAGAACATGGACAGTATCATGCGCAACAAAACCTTGTTCACGGGTGTCGGTGCAGCGCATCTGCCCGGTGAGAAAGGCGTGATCAACCTGCTTACGAAAAAAGGCTATAAAGTCCGGCCGATATTTCTGAACAGCGGCCTCGAAAGTAAATACAAGGAGGAAGTGGAAAAAATGAAATACCCGGTTTCCTTTACTTCCTACACCGATCCGGATAGTTTATTTACAGTGGAAGTGCCGGGTCCTATGTTTGAAGTAGCGAAGACAAAGTCCTATAAGTATTACCTCTTCCCTGATATGGCCAATGGCTGTTTTTATATGGTCATGACCGTGCAGAATTATTCTTCCCTGCTCGGAAGCAAACCGGCCGACTACATGAAAAAACTTGACAGCTTGTTGTTCGAGAATATCCCCGGAAAGATCCTGAAGAAAACACCTTTCACCACCAACAACGGCTGGAACGGTTACGACATTGAGAACATCACCAAGCGCGGAGACTACCAGTATTACCGGATCGTATTTGCGCCTTCGCAGCTCATCATTGTGAAAGTGAACGGGAACGGGGAATATGCTAAAGGGGAGGAAGCCCAGCGTTTTCTCAACTCTGCACGCTTCTACGATGTAAAAAGCAAATCGTTCAAAACCCATCAGTTCCCTAACTATGGTGCCTCGGTATACATGCCGGCAAAGATCCAGACACAACAAAGCAAGGACTACAGCTACCGTACATTCGCACATTTTATTGCGAACGGCTATGACGAGAACAATAAGCAATACACGTTCATTCGCTCAGCTTACCATGATTTTAAATACCTGGAGGAAGACACCTTTGAATTAAATATCCTTGCTGAGAATTTTTGCAAGGAACAAAGCATGAAGCTCGTTTCGAAAAAAATACTTCCGAAAACAAGTTATCCTACTCTGCAATTCACAGCGACAAATGACAATAAGGAATTCCAGGGCAGGATCGTAATTGCCCAACCTTTTTATTACCTGCTGCTCAGCTCTGCCAAAGACAAGAACACGGAAAAATTCTTCGGCTCCCTTCAGTTGTCGGATATGCAGAATCCGCTGCCACTGAGCACTTATACGGATTCCACGCTTTTTTTCAGGGTGAACACCTTTCCGCTGGTAAATACCGAAAAGAAATACCTTTCGGCTTATGAAGAGAAAAAACCAAAGAGCACGAAGAAAGAGCCGGAGCCGAAAAAGTATTTTTTCTCCCGCACGCATTATTATTATTCGCCCAACACTTCGGAGTGTGTGATGGTGGAAGCCAATCGTTTTTCGAAATACAGTAATGTGGAAAGTGCGGATTCTTTCTGGGTACGGCGCGCGGAGAAATATGCCTACGGGAAAGAGCTGGTACTGAAAAACAAAAAAATATCCATACAGCCCGGGCTGCAGCAGGCGTGGTTTTGTTATGCAGACACCAATACCAGCCAGGTAATAAACATGCGGGTGATCCTGAAAGGCGATGTTATCTATGTACTGCGCAGTAACACCGACAGCAGCAAACAGCACAGCAATTTCGTGACCGAGTTCATGAAGAGCTTCACTCCTGCCGATACCCTGATCGGATCGGGCATATATGTTTCCAAAGCGAATGAGTTCTTTGCAGATATCTACAGCAAAGACAAGCCTACACAATTAGGCGCTAAAAATGCCATTGAAGCACATGATGTGGATTTTTATGCTTCCGACGACAGCATTATCCTGCGCAATATCCGGAACCCGGGTTTCAGTGCACTCAGCCTGAATTCAAAGATCAATATCATCCGCGGACTAGGCTACAGCAAAAGTCCGAACATTGCAACCGAGCTGAAAAAACTCTATGAAAGCTATACCGACTCTACCGAGCTGCAGATAATAGTGCTGCAAACTCTCGGCGACCTGAAAACGGAAGCCGCCACCAAAACCCTGTTGGAGCTCCTGATCAACGATACCCCACCACTGGAAAGCAGCCAGAATGCCATGGATATTTTGTATCCGTATTTTGATACGCTCGCCCTCACCAAACAGCTGTATCCTAAATTACTCGATCTTACCCGCTACTCCGAATATAAATCAGCCATCCATAAATTGCTGGCCTGGGCAGTATACAAAAAAGTGCTGGGCAAAGAGGCCTATGCAGATTACAAGCCTTTTCTTTACAAAGAATGTAAGGATGAGCTGAAAAGACAATTCAGCATCGAGAAAGAAGATAACAAATCCACTTTCAATTTCAACGGCAATGATGCCTATGCCGACACACAGAAAGATCCGGCAGAACCGGAAGTTTTCAGAAGCGAGAAGGACCGGAACAAATCATTCCTGGGTAATGAAGACCTCTATGCCTTTTCTATCCTGATCTATCCTTTCCGGGAAGAAAGCCATGCACGGGCATTGATAGAAAAGATACAGAACCTGAATGACCGGCGTACAAAAAGCACTATACTCTCTTACCTGATGAACGAGGGCATGAGCTTTCCCGATTCCATTGTAAAAAAACTCAGCTCTTCGGAAGACTCGAGAGCCTACTGGTATCAGCGCCTGAAAAAATACAACAAGGAAAACCTCTTCGATAAAAAATACCTGAACCAGAAAGATTTTGCCTATGCACTCCTGTTCGGCGATATGAAGCTGAACCCGGCAGAAGACACGGTGCTCTTCATTGAGAAACGCCCTGTGCATATCAAAAACAAAAGCGGCTTTGCTTATTTCTATAAATTGAAAAAGAAAGAAGACAGTAATTTCTTTATTCATGTAGCAGGTGTTTTTCCGGCCGATGAGAAATCGGTGATCACCTATGATATGCTGAACATGGAGCAGAAAGAAATAGAAAAGGGCGACAAGGAAAAAGAGCTGATCGATGAAATACTCCAACAGATCCGTACCAAGAACAGGAAACGCGCGGGGTACAGCAATAATTACTTTTAGATAAACCCTGTTGCTCGCATCCCGATAGCTATCGGGAGCAGAGGTCGCAAATATTTTGGCAGATTGGTCTTAGTTAATTATTTTCTTTGCGCTCTTAGCGTCTCTGCGCGATAAATCTTCCGGTGTAGTGTATTTTTACAGTTAGAAGAGGTCCCGGGCGCGCAAATATTCCAAAAAAAAAGATTTTCGTGGAAAAATAAGCCCATTTTATCCCTGTTTTATAGCGTTTCAACCATTATTTATGTCCCTTAATTATTGTAGGATTGGAAAAGCCGATTATACGATAAAATGAGTATTTTAGCGACTTATAATAACCTTAATCAGTTAAATTATACGTTAAAATTATGAGTAGCACAGCAGAAAAAAAACATCCAAAGGGTCTTTGGGTATTGTTCGGGACGGAAATGTGGGAACGTTTCAACTTCTATGGAATGAGAGCTATCCTCACCTTATTCATGGTGAATGCTTTAATGATGAAAGAAGAAGATACCTCTCTTATCTATGGTGGTTTTCTTGGTCTGTGTTACCTGACCCCGATGTTAGGAGGTTTTATTGCCGATCGTTTCCTGGGTAACAGGAACTGTATCCTATTGGGTGGTTCGATGATGGCTATCGGCCAGGTATTGTTGTTTACTGCCGCTTCTACGTTTGAAGGCAGTGTAGGAACAGCTACCAGCCTTACCTGGGCAGCATTGGGTATTATCGTATTTGGTAACGGATTCTTCAAACCGAATATTTCTTCGATGGTAGGCAGCCTGTATCCGAAAACGGAAAAAAGCAAGCTGGATTCTGCCTTCACGATCTTCTATATGGGTATCAACCTTGGTGCCTTGTTCAGCCAGTGGCTGTGTCCGCTTATCGGGGATGTGAAAGACCAGGTATTACAACCTGACGGTACTTTCTCTATGATCCGTAATGTACATGCTTTCAAATGGGGTTTCCTGGCCGCAGCAATTGCGATGGTACTGGGTACACTGATCTTCTACTTCCTGAAAAACAAATATGTGGTAACACCTGAAGGTAAACCAATCGGTGGTCTGCCATCTAAAAATGACAACAATGATTTTGAAGAAGGCGAAGCACAAAAAGCTGTTTTCTCAACTAAAGCACTGATCACTGCGGTTATTGCTTTTATCTGTCTCTTCTTCGGGATCCGCTGGATGATGGGCGGCGATAATTTTGTAAAGACAATTATTTACCCTATCATTTATTCAAGTGGTCTGACACTCGCCGGGCTGATCATTTCCGATACTTCACTCACGAAAGTTGAACGCCAACGGATCATCGTGATCTATATTGTATCCTTCTTCGTTATTTTCTTCTGGGCCGCATTCGAGCAGGCCGGTTCCTCACTTACCTTTATTGCAGACAATCAAACCGACCGGAATTTCTTTGGCTGGCAAATGCCTGCATCCATGGTGCAGATCTTTAACGGTCTCTTCGTTGTGTTATTCGCTGTTCCTTTCAGTATGATGTGGGACAAAATGCGCGCTAAGAACCGTGAGCCTATTTCCCCGATGAAACAAGCGATAGGTTTGGCACTGATCGCATTGAGCTACCTGATCATTGCATTCAACGTACAGGACCTTGGCAATAGCGGATTACTGGCTGTGAAATGGCTGATCTTATTATACCTGATCCAGACCTTCGGGGAGCTCTGTTTATCTCCTATCGGTCTTTCACTGGTGGGTAAATTATCCCCGAAACGTTTTGCTTCTTTGTTATACGGAGTGTTCTTCCTGTCGAATGCTGCAGGTTATGCACTTGCAGGTACCCTTGGAGCGATCCTTCCTGCAACCGGCGATAAATACGATGCAGCCACAAAGATGGGCATCGACCTGGAATCCGTTCTCAACAAGACGGTAACTCCTTCTGCAGAGCAGCTGGCTATGCTGGATAAAGCTCATATCAGTGCTTCCTACCCGGTATTTGCCGGTTTTGAGATCCACAACCTGTTCCAGTTTTTCATGGTATTTGTTATTCTTTGCGGGGTTGCTTCGTTGATCCTGATGGCACTGACACCTTTCCTGAAAAAAATGATGCATGGAGTCAGGTAAAGCCGTTCCGGATACTTCCAATGATCCGTCTTCGGATCAGGCAGAATTAGAACGCATCCAGAATTTCAAAGGCAAGTACCCGAAACAATTGTGGCACTTGTTCTTCAGCGAAATGTGGGAACGTTTCAGTTTCTATGGAATGCGTGGTATGCTCGTGATCTTTATGGTGAACGAGCTTACCATGAAGGAAGAAACGGCCAACCTGCAATACGGTGCCACACAGGCTTTCGTTTATGCTTTCACGTTCATTGGTGGTTTGTTTGCCGATAAAATCCTGGGTTACCGTAAATCACTGTTTTGGGGCGGCATCCTGATGATCGTCGGAAGTATCGTGCTTGCACTTGCTCCCAAAGAATTGTTCTTCTTAGGTATCGGTTTCAACATTGTTGGTACCGGATTTTTTAAGCCCAATATTTCCACTATCGTCGGAAGGCTTTACAAAGAAGGTGATCCACGCACCGACGCAGGTTTCTCTTTCTTCTACATGGGTGTGAACCTCGGTGCGCTGATCGGAGGATACCTCTGTATTGCCATTGCCAACGGAACATTGTTCGCAGGACTCGTTCCTGCTGAGCTTCGCTGGAATGTTGCTTTCGGTTTAGCGGCCATTGTGATGATCGTCAGTTTGCTCACCTTCACGAATACACAAAAAAGCCTGGCGAGTATTGGTAAATCGCCTTTGTTGCACCTTAAGGATTCAAAACGGAAGCTCTACGAAGTCCTTACCTTCATTGGTTCCCTGGCTATCATCCCTGTGATCATGCTGATGGTGGCCAAAACTGAATACACGGATATTTTCATGTACATCATCGGGCCTGCTTCCTTAGTGTATATCCTGTATGAAATGCGGAATTTCTCCTGGGAAGTAAATAAGAAATTAGTGGCAGCCATTCTCTTTATGATCTTCTCTATTTTCTTCTGGGCCTTTTTCGAACAAAGCGGCGGATCGCTCAGCCTGTTTGCCGCACACAACCTCGACAACAAACTATTAGGTGTGGAGCTGGATCCCAACGGTGTCAACAATTCTGCCAATTCCCTTTTTGTTATTCTTTTTGCATCCGGTTTGGGTTTGCTCTGGCTCTGGATGAACAAGAAAAAAATAGAACCGAATACGATCGTGAAATTCGGACTGGCATTTATATTCCTTGCCGGTGGTTTCTTTATCTTTTACGATGCCCGCTTTTTTACGGATGCGAATGGCGTCAGTTCTCTCAATCTCTTTACTACCGGTTGGCTGGTGATCACATTCGGAGAGCTTGCCTTATCGCCTATTGGTATGTCGGTGATGACAAAGCTTTCACCTCACAAGCTTCAGGCAGTGGTAATGGGCATGTGGTTCCTTGCCAGCGCTTACGGACAATACTTTGCGGGTTTGTTAGGAGCAGGTATTGCCAGGGCTTCCGAGAATTCCAACAATTACGAAAAGCTGATGGTATATACCGAAGGATATGGTCAGCTGGCGATATACTCACTGATCATTGGCGTAGTTATTATCGCAGCTTCCTATTGGATCAAAAAATTAATGGGAGGAGTGAAATAACAATTTGAAAATGGGCCAATTTGATGATTTGAAAATTCACTCCTGGATAATAAAAATTAAGCCTTTTTCGATCATATATAGAAGGTTCAATATTCTCCTTTTTATTTCTATTGTCTTATTCCTCCTGCAGGCTTGCTCTAACTTTCATTTTGATCGGGATATGCCGGGAGGTTCTGCATCTTTGAAAACAATTGATCCTTCCCTTGAAGGGAATTACATATATGAAGACAGCGCTTTTGCTGCAAAACCTGTTTGCTATAATGATCGCTATTTCACTCCTGAAAAAATAAATCAGGATAGCATGCATTTCGTGACTGCCATGCTTCACATTGAAAATAAAGTGATCTATTGCTTTATTCACTATTATGAAGTGTATGACCTTACAAAAATAGATACTTCCGGAATATATCTTCAACATTCAAATTCAGCAGAGCAACGAGGCAACTATATCATTTTTCACAGGAATATTACAGATACATTGCTTGATTTAGGTAAGAAAGACAAACTAAAATATTCAGATGGTTATTATTATCTGAATAAATGTATCAGCAAAAAGGACTGGCAGATAGTTCGACTAAAAATAACCGGAGAAAATGGACTTATGTTAAGCTTTGTCAATGCAATAGACAAAACTCAATTCGCCAATGTGCAGGTTGTTGAAAAATACATGATTAGCCCTGTTTTGAGTGTATCTGATAAAGAGTTCGACGGATTCATTAAAAATGGCGGATTCAGGGAAAGCTTCAATTTTTCGAAACTATCTGATGATTAATCTCGCAGATCCACATCTTCAAATTATCAAATCACTACTCCCAAAGCTATCGGCACAATTGACTACACCCGCGGTTTCCAGGGAATTTCCTCCGCATTCGAATCCATCGCTAATTTGCGCGAAAGCACAAACAGGTAATCCGATAAACGGTTCAGGTATTTGATGATGATCTCTCCCACTTCTTCATTTTCGGAAAGTTTTAATGTTGCACGTTCAGCACGCCTGCATACACAACGGGCAATGTGGCAAAAGGAAACAGTGGTGTGCCCGCCCGGCAATACAAAATGTTTCATCTCCGGCAGCACTTCATCCATCTTATCGATCTCTTTCTCCAGGTAGGTCACATCTTCTTCCGATACTTCCGGCAGCTTCATTTTATTTTTCTTCGGATCGGCTGCCAGCAAAGAACCTAAGGTGAACAAACGATCCTGGATCTCGATCAGCACGGCTTTGGAATGGGCATCGATCGCCTGATCGCGTACCAGACCGATATACGAATTCAGCTCATCCACCGTGCCATATGCCTCTATCCGGATATGATGTTTGGGCAGACGTGTGCCGCCCAATAAGGACGTTTGTCCTTTATCTCCTGTTTTGGTATATACTTTAAATGCCATTAGAATGTAAGGCTGAATGTTAAGTTAGGCAGGATCGGTAACTGGTTCTTACGTGTTTGTGTGATACGGTCGAAATAAAAGATATTTGCCCTGTTGTATACATTGGACGCACCCAGGTTCAGTTCCATCAATACTTTCTCCGTGAAGGCATATTTGAATTTCACACCTACATCCAGACGGTGATACTGTGGCAGGCGACCGGCATTCAGCTCCCCCGGAATATAACTCACAGGAGGGTTGGAGCCGGTATAATCCACATCGATGCTTCCGTTCAGGTTCAGCTTCGGATAATAGCCTGCTGTTTGTGTGAAAGGGAAACCGCTTCCGTAGTTCCAGCGGGCATTTGCTTCCCAGCGTTTTTTCTTGCCAAAGGTGTAGGACGTAACTACGTTGATATTGTGTCTCCTGTCCCAGATCGGGTTGTACTCACGGATACCATCCCAACGCTTGTTGTAGCCGAGTGAATAGGTTACCCATACATAGAAACGTTTTTTATCGTACTTCACTACAAAATCCAATCCGCGTGCCCAGCCGGTTTCCACGATGAAATCTTTTTTCTGTGCATCGGGGAACGTGGTGTGTGCCACATCATCCTCATACAGCTTGTCTCTGTTAACATTGGTAAGGTGGTTGAACCATTTCTGGTACACTTCCACGTTTATCTCGATGTTTTTGAAGAGGTCGAACTCCACACCGCCGATCGCATGTATGGATTTCTGCAATTTTGTATTCAGCTCTCTCGGTTCTTGTCCCGGGCCCGGAGTGTAAGTACTTTGCAGGCGGTCAGGACCGGAAAGGAAGCCGTAAAAAAGATTCACCACGTCTCTGTCCGAATTGGCAGCGATCAGGTTTTGTGAGTACATGCCCCCTGCCATTTTAAAGCGCAGTGTTTTCTTCGCATTGAACTTTACGGATAAACGAGGCTCCGGCGAAAGATCGGAGAGAGAAGCATAATAATGAATGCGGAAGCTCGGCTCCAGTACAAGTTTTTTATTTTTCGATACGTGTTTGTATTTCACAAAGGCTGCTATCTCTGTTGTATTTTCTTCCTGCGGGATCACGAGCCCGTATTCGTTTGTGAATTTGAAACCGGTTTTAAAACCGATCATTTCAAAACCATACTTCACTTCATCCTTGCCCACGAAATTCGTGAACTTCAGTCCGAGGTTAAAGCCATTGATATCGCTTGTTTTGGTTGTATCGCCATGTTCCACCGCCATGATCGCGTATTTGGAATAAGCAAAATTCCCTTCTACGAGTGTGCTCGAGCTGGGTGGAATCACAATGAAGTTAGCACCGCCGCCATAAGAGTTCCAGCTGAAATTGGCAATATCCGGGTAGCGTACAAAATCCCTGAAATTATATCCGAACACATTGAGCTTACTTCCGTTGCTGGCATTGAAGGAAATTTTTCCGTACAGGTCCGTGAAACCGAAAGGCAATCCGCTGGTGTCTGCATATTTGTAAATAACTTTTGAAGTCTGCGGCAGGTAACTCTGCTTGCCGGACAGGAGATAGGAAATGCTTCCTTTACCACTTTCTTTTAGTTTCATCAAAGGACCTTCCACCAATAGTTTTACACCAAAAGTAGAGGCAGATATTTTTCCTTCGAAATGTTTTTTATTTCCATCGCGCGTAGTGATATCCATGATGGAAGAGATCCTTCCTCCATACTCTGCACCGAATCCTCCGGTGTATACATCTGCATTCCGGATAATATCATTGTCAAATACGGAGAACAAACCGATGGAGTGAAAAGGATTGTAGACGATCATCCCGTCCAGCAATACTTTGTTCTGAACCGGCGTTCCCCCACGGATGTACAACTGACCACCCTGATCACCTGTGAAAACAACACCGGGTAATACCTGCATGTATTGCGCAAGGTCAGGCTCACCAATACTCGGCAGCTTGGTGATCACTTTCGGATCGATCTTGTTCACCGAAACTTTTGTATCCTCGAGCTTTGCCTGCTGATCGGCAGAGAAGGTGATCTCCTCCAACTGCACAGCGCCTTTGGTGAGATAGAATTTTTTATTGGTGATATCGCCCGCTTTCACTGTTACGCTTTCCGTCAACGTATCATAACCCAGGTAAGAGATAACGAGGGTATAAGTGCCGGGAGGTACTTTGGTAATGGAGAAAAATCCGTTGATATCGGTGGAAGCACCGATGGTGGTGCCTTTCATGTATACATTCGTAAACAGCACGGGCTCGCCGTCGTCTTTTGTGTATACAAAACCTCTCACATTGGCAGTTGATTGTGCCATCAGTTGAGCACCTGCCGCAATGCTTAAAACAAGTATTAAAATCGTACGGATCCGCTTCATAATTTGATTTTCTCCAGAGTCGACAAATTTAGCAATTTTCAGCTGTTTTCGGGATTTTTTGGATAAGTGGCAGGAATGAATTTGCAAATGGTCGATTTGTACAAACGAAATGTTAAAAAGTCCTGCCAACCGGCGATCTTCTGCCCTAAAAATGTTTTCTTTGCAAACTGATTTTTGGAACTATGAAGTGTCGATGGGTCTTTGGTTGTTGTGTTGTTTTTCTGATGAGCTGCGGGGAAAATGCTGTGGTCGAAACCAGTCCCCTTGCCACCTCCGATTCTCTGCCAGAAACAATTGTTCTTTCCAAAGCACAAACCGAAAAAGCCTGGCGATTGGACACCTTATTTGCCAACCTGTTTGCAAGGAACGAATTCAATGGTAACGTACTGATCGCCGAGAATGGGATCCCCCTGCTCAAGAAAAGTTATGGAACGGCCAACACACAGACCAAACAAGCACTTTGCGATTCCTCTCTTTTCCAGCTGGCTTCCGTTTCCAAAACTATTACGGCCTGCCTCACGCTGCAGCTGGTGCAGGAAGGGAAGATAGACCTGCAAAACGATGTGCGCAGGTACCTGCCTGATTTTCCGTATGAGGGAATCAAAGTGCAGCACCTGCTCAATCACCGGTCGGGCCTGTTCAATTATATTTATTTCTGTGCAGAACAGGAATGTAATCCAAACAAAAAACTGAACAATACAGATGTATATGAACTGATCTGCCGGGATGTGCCAAAGCCCTATTTAAAAGCAAACCAGCAATTCAATTATTGCAACACCAATTACATGCTGCTGGCACTCATCGCAGAAAAAGCAAGTGGCAGCTCTTTCAAAGACTTAGTGAAAAAAAACATTTTTGAGAAATGCGCCATGAGAAACACCTGGTTTGCCGATGAGCTGAACAACAACAAGCTGCTGGCAAAGGGCTACACTTTTTCCATGCGCGAGGTGGAAGGAGATCGCTTCGATTGTGTGTGGGGCGATAAGGGAATTTATACCACCACCGGGGATCTCTTCCTGTTCGAAGAAGCCTATTTCTCCGGTAAGCTGATCGCACAGAGCTATGTCGATACAGCGCTCACTCCTTACAGTTCCGAACGCAAATTAGGCAATTACGGTTACGGGTGGAGAATGAAGAATTTTCTCGCTGAAAACAAAACCGAAAAGATCGTTTATCACAACGGATGGTGGCATGGCTACCGCACTGCCTTGCAAAGACGATTGAAAGACAACGTAACGATCATTATTTTAAGCAACCGCCTCAATCGAGCGGTGTACGATACCTGGAAGGTGTTTAATGCGATCGATGGAAAAGTGGTAGTTCCTATCGCAGATGAGAAGGAAGAGTAATTTTTAACTGCTATTTCTTCACCCGCTTCCCTTTTGCATTCACCAATACATATGTATCATCCAGCTTAAAAACGAGGATATCCCCTTTTTCGTCATACTGATAAAAGCTGTCGTAGATGCAGGGAATAATTTCTTTTCCTGTATTGTCGATCACTCCTGATTTGCCATTCTGCCGGACTTCTATGTATTTGTTTCCGCGCCATCCATACGGAACTGTATTGTATTTAAATTCTGTCAGCACTTTCCCTTTTTTATCGATAAAGCCCCACTTCCCTTCTTTTTTGACGCAGGTCACTTCCATTTCGAATGGACGGGCTTCCTCGTATACCGGGTCTACCACCAGTTTTCCTTCGATACTTATGAAACCTGCTTTTCCGTTTTGCTTGAACAGGATCAGTCCATTCTGCATAACATCCAGCCATTCGTATTGAACGGGAAGTATTATTTTGCCACAGGAATCGATGTATCCCATTCGTTCGCCTTTCTTTACGATCCTATGCGCTTTTCCAGGGTACACCTGTATCCAGTCATACTCAACAGGCAGCAGCACCTGTCCTGATGTATCCAGCATTCCGGTCCTTTCGTTTTTGTGCACGATAAGACCATAGGTATCTGCCACGATATTATCATATTCACAAGGGATGACAAGGGAAAAAGCATTATTCATATAACCATATTTATAACGGTTCCTGATCAGTATCTTTCCATTGGCAGCATCAATCTCATCATACCGAAAAGGCACCACCAGGTTGCCAAGACTGTCCATGAGGCCGGTCTTTTCATTATCCGTTATTGCATAGAAAGGCTTGCCGGGAAGCTTTTTGATGCGATGATGGATCAGTGGGGTCACAAAACCGGCGCTGTCGAAAACACCATATAAATTTTCGCGGTAACAGATATACTGGCCTTTCAGGCCGGGCCAGGTACTCAGCATAGAAGACATTTTAGATTTCACCACTTCCCCTTTTGTGTTGATCCCACAATAAACTCCGTTCAGCTTCACGACTGCAATACCATCTTTTTCAAAGCGTGTGGCATCATCGTAAATAAACGGAAGTACTTCTTTTCCCTGTTGGGTCATAAAGCCCCACTTCTTGTCCTTCAATGCGCGAACTATGCCTTTGTATCCCCGGTTATCGTATGCATCATAGATCAAAGGAATGGCTTCGGCAAAGGTGCTATCCAGGAAACCGACTTTTCCATCGGAAACAACCATAGTGAGTGGTTGCTTATCCAGGTTATACGCATTTTGAATAATGTTATAGCCATTCATATCAACAAGCTTTGCCTGCTTCACTATATACAATTTCCATATTTTACCATCCTTGCGGAAAAACACGAGGTTCTCGGACACATATTCGCATTCATCGTACTCAAGCGGAAGCAACACTTTACTCCTTTTATCAAGTATGCCCCATTTGCCTTTTTTCTTCACCAGCAGGTTTTTTCTTAGCGGAAAGATCTCTTCATATTCTATTGGAATGCGTATGTTACCCAGCGAATCGATCAGCCCTTTCAGACGACCGAAAGAAGCTGTCCGATCGGAGGGTCCGGTGTTATCCATTTCCCACCGCATCGTCCACGGAACAGGTTCCATAAAGGGATCACCATACACTTTGTAAAACCCTTCGAAAAAATAAAATTTATCGGAACTATACCCCCCGGTTCCCAAAGCTGCATCTTCACGACCTGCATGACGGACAACCTTGTTCTTTTTATATATAGGGATCCTTTTGAATCGCTCCGTAAGCTTCTGCAGATTTTCTGTTGTATTGAACGCTTTAATTATCGCGCCACCGGTATCCCGAAAATAATATTCATTGGGGGGTGGGGGTGGCTCATAATAAGCCATATCCATTGGCGGTTCAAGCAAAGCTCCCATGTGCCAATACCCAACGTGATCGACTTCTATCATCTGCACACCTTTATAAAAAGGATGGAAGATCATTTGTTCTTCAGAAAGATACCCTGGTTTAAGAGTATCCGGCAGGTTCTGCCCCCGGGATATAAAGCCGTTCAGAAAAAAAAGCACAAAGAAAAAGGTGATTGTCTTCATGTTCCTAAATTCAGCAAAGTTTAAAACAAAAAACAGCTGTACTTAGTGAAAATGCACAATGGCTTAGTGAAATAGAAATGATTTTTTGACCGATCAGAGCACACCCTGCTTCTTCGCCATGTCCTGCAATTGTTTCAGGATCATTGGTGCCTGCGGATTCTTCGGGTATTTTTTGATCACCTTGTTCACATACGCGATCGCATTTTTATAATCACCTTTGTAAGCATACAAAGCGGCCTGGTTCATCAGCAGTGTTTCATGGTCCGGATCCAGTACCAATCCTTTGGCATACAGCTTTTCCGCATCCAACGGTCTGCCGGTGGAAATGCAGAGGAATCCGTAATTCGCCAGGGCGTTGGTGAACTTCGGGTTCTCTGCCAGGGCTTCCTTGTAATATTTTTCTGCCGAAACAATATCTCCCGACTGTGCACAACATCCTGCAAGCTTGTCTTTGAAATCCGGGTTGTAAGGAGCCAGCTCATTTGCTTTCAAATAAAACGCCAGTGCCTGCTTCTGCTGGTTGAGCTCCATATAAGCTTCCCCGATACGATAGCAAGTCCAGCCATTTTCATTGCTCCATGATTTTTTAGTCAGCCGTTGTTTCAATAAGGTCTCTGCTCCTATCGCATTCACATAGCTGCCAATCTTTGCATAATTGCCCTGGAGGAAATACAATTGTACCAGGGCTTCTATGTTTTTCAGGATGTCGTCCGTGCTTTTGTCCTTCAGCAAGGCTCTTGCCGAATCAAGATAATACGCTTTCATTTCGAATTTCTCGTACTGGTTTAGATATGCACGTGCTTTTGTAAGTGCATCCGGATTTTTTTCATTGATGGCATAGAGCCCGATAAATTCTTTCAGCGCCTGCTTGTCTTTTTTCGATGCAGTCTTTTTCACCGGTTTCCGGATATAATGATCATGCACCGTCACATGCGGAATATCGATAGAGCCCGAGCGTGGCATATGGCAGGAAGTGCAATTGCTGAGACTGGCAGGTGCATGGCCCGGAGCCGCATTGGCTGCTGCCATTACATTCTTATCCGTACAGCTTAGTTCCGATTTACCTCCTTTGTGATGACAGGACATGCAGGCATCGTTGAACACATTCGGGTTGGTTTCACGTACGCTCAGATGCGGGTTGTGACAGGTAATGCAGGTCATCGCATCTTTGTAAGGTTTTAGCTTATTGGCCGCAGGAGAGCTCAACGCCTTTTCATAGGACTTAATAAAACAGGCGCTTTGTTTGAGGCGATCGGCATGTGAGGCCATGATAAATTCATCATCTGCATTTTTATACTTCGGCAGGAACACGGAAATATGATCACTGAGCTTCATGCCGGGCTTAAAATCATAAAAGGATCTTCCTTCTTTTACAATGGCGTTCCCCTGCAGGTGACAGCGCTGGCAGATATCGAACTGCGCATCGATGCTTAGCTTGGCAGGATTTACGATCGTGTAATCAATGTACTTCGAAGTATCCACTTTCGATCCGGTTTGCCTTTCTTCCACATGGATACTTCCCGGCCCGTGACAGCGTTCGCAGGTGATGCCTTCGGGAACGGATTTGTATTTATTCTCGGAGCCTTCCACAAATTCGGGATAGGAATTATGGCAGCTCATACATTCCAGTCCGATCTTCCGGCTGAATCGCGTGTTGTGCCCATTCTCAAAGCCCGGCGGCAGATCCCATTTTCCCTGCTGGGTGTAAAAAGTCATCGGCATCTGGTTGAAATATCCGTTCACACTCTGCATGTGTGAATTGGTATGCTGCCCCGAACCGATAATGAAGTTAACCGTCTCGAGGCGTTTATAAACCGTATCTTTTTTATCGAGCCTGAACTCGAGGATCTTCATCGAGTCACCCTCCCAATAGGCTTTGTAATAAAAATCAGAAGCTTTATCATAGATAAGCGAATGCTTATAATCCCCGGCTGACTTGTCTTTGTTGGCATGCTCGAAGGACTTGCCCATTCCTGTATTTTCGAAGGTACTGTGAATTCCCTGGTGGCAGAGCATACAGGTTTTCATGCCCACATATTTTGCCGTGTCGGAATGGTTCAGGTAAACAAGCGTGTCTTCCCGATAGCTATCGGGATCAGCCGGTATGGTATTTTCAGGGGCTTTGGTGTCTCCGCAATTATATAACACGGCCAACAGCGCCAGCAAACAGGCTACTATATATTTTTTTCGCATCACGCTTTGCCCTTTCTGTCAGGGTTCAGGAGCTGCAGGCTCCACTCATCCTCGAATGAATTGGGAGCGGTCCTCAGCCATTCTTTTTTTAGTCCTATTTTTTTGAAGCCATTCTTTTCGAACAGTTTCAGGCTGGTTTCATTGGTAGCGCCGATCGAGCAGAACAGCTGGTTCAGGCAGAGTGTATTGAATGCATAAGCGATCAGGGTTTTCAGTGAATCATCGGCATAGCCCTTGGTGCGGTATTCGTTCGCGATCACAATGCCGATACCTGCCCTGCCATGGTGCGGATCAAAATCATAGAGGTCGATACAACCCACGGTTTCTTCCTGCTCTGCACAGATCATCAGGCGGACCTGTTTGTTGGTATAAATATCGAGGTGTGCGCTTACGAGGTATTGCTCCAGTACGAAACGGGAAAAAGGTGCAAGGGTATTGCTCACCTGCCACACGCCGGTGTCGTTCTCCCATTTATACAATGTCTCCAGGTCGCTCTGCTCAGGCGCCCGCAGGGTGGTGTATGTGCCGCGTATATTGATCATTGCATCGATTTTTCCGTTTGTTTGGATACCTGCTCTATCCCGTTCAGCTTATCTTCGATCTCCTGCGCGGTGTATGGTTCCAGGTG
Source organism: Bacteroidota bacterium (assembly GCA_021156365.1). Classification (GTDB taxonomy): domain Bacteria; phylum Bacteroidota; class Bacteroidia; order B-17B0; family Aurantibacillaceae; genus JADJDM01. Next base: position 333,222 of record JAJNDK010000003.1, on the reverse strand, counting down.
AAACTCCTTCTCTTCCCCGAGGTGCAGCCCGAAGGCATCACTGATCATCTTTTCCCTGTACAATGCCGGGAACAACTCGTACAGGTAGTTTAGCGCATCGGACCGGAGCAGATAATTTTCCTGCATGAAAGAACGTACGGGAGCAAAACATGTTGTGTCGACCGAAACTCTCTCATACTTCTCCAGTTCCAGCTTAAAATGCTCGTGCAGGAAATCCACGCTGAACACCGGGTGCGGTACCAGCTTCACAAAGAGGGTGCTGATCTGCTGGCTGCCGATCTTGCGCAGCAGCACTGGTATTTCCACATCCTTTTCTTTGCCCTTTATATTCAGCGAACAATACAGTCCATTGAACACGAGGCCAATGTGCGGCGGTATCCGTTCTGCATGCAAAACCGCTATCCAGCAGCCTTTGCCCAAGAGAGCCGGATCAGCCTTTCCACTCAACTGAATTGTGTATTTTGTCCTCTTTTCCAACAAAAACAAATGTACATTCAAAATTGTAGTTTTAAAAGGAATATCGGGAAATTTAACCACAAAGTCCGCAAAGAAAAAACCTGTCCTAAACTAAAGTCAACCATAAAAACGGACACAGATTCCACGGATTACACAGATAAAGATTTGACGATAAATTCCGAAGGATTTTTTATCCATCAAAGCTGCAAATCTGCGTCAATTTGCCGCAAATAATAGTTTTCTGCATAGCAAAACAGAAAATCGGTGGAATCCGCGGAATCTGTGTCTGGTATTTTAAGAACAGTTATATTCAAACGAATACATTCCTTCCGTTTTTGCGGTTATAAAATGACAGCAAAATTCAGTATTTTAGCACTTTTATACCATTTTCCTTCGTATGCAAGTTATTAGTGACCGTGTAAGTATTCTGAACAAAGACAATGTATTCAGCCTTGTGATCCTCCCGACGGACAAAAAGTGGAAACTGAACCTGATGTTCATCTGGCTTATGCTCTGGACTGTGAGCGGTGTGTTTTACATTTCCATGTATATCAATTTTTCGAGAGAGGGGGATTTTTATCACATGCAGTACAACGAAGCCTTTTACAAGAAGAAAACAGAGCTGCTCCCGAAAATCGAAAAAGACATTAAAAAAACACAGAATGCGCGCCTCTGGATGATCGCATTGCTGGGTTTCTGGGCTTATTTCGAATACAAGGTGGCAAAGACCTTTTTCTTCCGGAAATACGGCCGGGAAAAACTGTGGATCAAAAACGGAAAAATGTTCTATCAACGCGAGATCAACAAACGCGGAAAGATCCGTGAGTTTGTTCCCTCCCTGGTGAATGACCTTGAAGTAGTGAATCCCAACCGCGGCGATTTTTTTGTGCAGATGCAGGAGTCTTTCTGGGTGATGGGCGGCGAGCGGCTGAGCTTCAGCTATGCAGCCAAACTGGTGAAGTTCGGGATACAGCTGTCGGATACCGAAGCCAACCGGGTCTTCAAAGAGCTTAAATACGAATTAAAAAAACATTGATGTATACTTTTAGTCTCCCTCCGAAATGTCACGTCGAGTGTTCCGGTACCCAGGAATGTATCGAGACGATTACGGAGGGCTTATCCCGAAACGTTCTCGATACATTTTTTGTGTTGAATGCACACAAAAACCACTCGAACTGACAGTGTACAAAATAATATATTTACAACAAAAACAGGAACATGAATAAATTACTCTTCCTCTCCTTCATCGCCTTTTCTTTTTTTGCCACTGCGCAGAACGAATTTGCACAATACCGCTCGGCAAAAAATCAGTATTACTGGAAGAACCGCAAACCGCATGAGGCCTACTGGCAGCAGGATGTGTTCTACAACCTGAAAGCGAATGTGGACGACAAGACCGACATCGTGAGCGGTACGGAAGAGCTTACCTATTGGAACAACTCTCCCGACGAACTGAGCTTTGTGTTCTTTCATTTGTATACGAATGCGAACAACAAAGATTCATACCTCGCCGACCTGTATAAGAACAACAATTACCATCTGAAATTCAGCAAATACCGCGAAGAGAACAAAGGCATCGAAGTGAGCAATGTGCAAAGCAAGGGTACTGCATTAAAAACGGAACAGGACAATACCATCCTGAAAGTATACCTTGAAACACCACTGAAACCAGGCGACTCCATCAGCCTCAGCATGGATTTCAAAACTTATTTCGACAAGGAAGCGATCCGTAACCGGATGAAGATCTTTAATTCCGGTACTTACAAACATTACGATATGGTACACTGGTACCCACGCATTTCGGTCTACGATAAAAAATTCGGCTGGGATACCGAACAGCACATGGATCATGAGTTCTATGGCGATTTCGGAGCTTTTCATGTGGAGATTACCACACCGAACAATTACATACTCGACGGGACCGGTGTGATGACGAACGAGCCGGAAGTATTGCCGATAGAGTTAAGAGAGAAGCTGGATATTTCCAATTACAAAAAGAAAGGCTGGAACACGCCTGCAGATGAAATGGTAAAGCCTGACGGCACCACCAAGACCTGGAAATTCTCTGCGCTCAATGTACACGATGTGGCTTATACCTTCGATCCAACATACCGGATCGGTGAAGCGCATTACGGGAATATACGTTGTATTGCTTTGGTGCAGGAATCACATGCAGCGGGGTGGCAGAATGCAGCGAAGTATGTGGCAAAGATCATAGAGACCAATTCGAAGAACATCGGAATGTACGGTTACCCGAAAATGATCTCGGCCGATGCACAGGACGGCATGGAGTACCCGATGATCGCGCTGAACGGTGGCTACGATCCTGACTTCCGCGGACTGTTCATTCACGAGCTTTCGCACAACTGGTTCTTCGGTATGGTGGGCAGCAACGAAACCTACCGCGCCTGTATGGATGAAGGTTTCACACAGTTCTATACGGCCGACACCTGGGAGAACATCGAAGGGAAGTACGATATTACGTATCCGAGCAAATCGAAATATGTGAACAATTATACGAAGCCCAGCATCGTCCGCGAAACAGATGCTTTCTGGGGTTATTACCGCTCGGTGATCAATGGTGAAGAAGTAACATTGAACACACACAGCGATGGCTTTAACGGAGGGATCCGTCATGGTGGCGGCTACAGCCAGGTGTATACCAAAACAGCTACGATGCTCTACAACCTGAAATATGTATTGGGCGACAGTTTGTTTGTAGTAGCTATGAAAAATTATTTCAACCAGTGGAAATTCTGTCATCCCTACCCGGAAGATTTTCGCAATTCGGTTACAGCCACTTCTAAAGCAGACCTGAACTGGTTCTTCGACCAATGGATGGAAACCACCAAGACCATCGACTACGCCGTAACGAAGATCAAACATGTACGTAAGACAAATGATTACGAGATCACTTTCAAACGTAAAGGGCGTATGCAAATGCCAATCGATTTCACTGTGTTCTCCAAAGACTCCAGTAACAAAAGCTTTTACATTCCGAATACCTGGTTCGAGAAAAGCACAAAATCAACGGTGCTTCCACGTTGGATCGGCTGGGACAAAGTGAAAACCAGCTACACCGCCACCGTTACAATTCCGGGCGGTATCGAACGGGTGGAGATCGATACATCGCATCGCATGGCCGATATAAATATGGTGAACAATTCGAGCAACAAAAAAGTGACCTTCAATTTCGATTCGAAGATCTATAACCTGCCGGACCGCAATAACTATGAAATGTTCGTCCGCCCTGCCCTGTGGTACAATGGACTGGACGGGATCAAATTAGGAGCGCATGCCAACGGAAGTTACCTCGGCTATAAAAACACCTTTGATGCCACCGTATGGCTCAGCTTAGGATACGGGCAAAGTTATTTAGAGAACGAGCATATCAACGACCATGATTTTGTTTCCTTCCTTGTTAATTACCGCACACCCACCGACAAGTTCATGAAGACCTGGTTCAGTGCCAGTCTGCGCGAACTGGACGGACTGAGCTCGGGATGGGTAGGCTTCGAAAAGAAAAGCAATAATGAAAAATACCGCTTCTTCGTTCAGCTGAAAACCATGTTGCGCGATATCGACTACGATCTTAGCTACCTGATCTACAAAAATCACTGGATCCCGGGTAAGCTGAACAACAGCCTGAACCTGAACTTCGATCATGATTACGCATACCGCGGCGGCAGCGGGAAATGGAACCTGACACTGCGCACGCCTTTCCTCTTCAGTGATTATGATTTCTCTGCACTGAACGGATCCTGGATCACGAAAACAAAATTGGGCCCGATTGGCCTGAACACCCGTCTCTTCGGACAATTAGGAACAGGTACCAACATCCCGATCGAATCGCAATTGTATGCAGCAGGTGCCAACCCGGAAGAGCTGATGGATAATAAATATACGCGTGCAATGGGCATCTTCCCTCCTTTCGCTTTCGGTGAGAAGACCACTAATTTCGCAGCCGGCGGTGGGCTCAACCTGCGTGGGTATATGGGTTACCTGCTATACAGCGGCGATGTGAACGGTGTGCCGCATTACAATTACAAAGGACTATCCGGCGCATCCGCAAGCATGGAGATCGAGTTCGACCGTGCGATCGGTCTTGGAAAAGCGATCATCAAAAATACCTTTAAGATCACACCCTATCTTTTTGCCGATGCCGGTGTGATCAATACCAATTATACGAACGAGAACGTGGCGGTATCGAATGTAATGGCTGATGCAGGAGCAGGCTTAGCCGTAACGATCCAGCGCTGGTGGAAATTACAAACTGTGAAACCACTCACGATCCGTGCGGATTTTCCGGTGTTCATCAATCGTTTGCCGTACGCGGAAAAAGATTACCTGCAGTTCCGCTGGATGATCGGGGTGAACAGGGCGTTTTAAGCATATGCCATCAAGTGGGGACAATACTAAATCTATTATGCCTTTGGTTTTAACCGTAGTGTTTTTATTTGCGGTCAGTATATTCTTTATGGTTGCAAACCGATTGCAGAAAGAAAACAAACAGTTAGACCAGGATGGAAGATATACAGTCGCTGTTATAGATACTGTGGCAGGACGGAACAAAGGTGGTTACAATGTGCGATACACATACAAAGTAAATGGAGTACTATATCGCGCGGAGGAATTCTTTCCTGCCTATCCTTTAAAATACGCCTGAGAAAAGTATCTCCTGCGTTATTATGCGAAAGATCCGAACATCAAAGAAATTTATTTTGACTGCCACCCGGATAAATAGAGAATTGGGTTCAGCAATAATTTCCTGAAGGAACCGGTCGCTCCTGCTATGAAATACAGAAAGCAAAAAACCGGCGCCTTTCCTGCGTAAAGGAAATCAGCGCCGGCCCTTTGAGGTCAGCTATTGTTTGATTTAAAAGTGTTATTCTTACATTTTCAGCTGCTTCACCACGATCGACTCTGAGTTCCCTATCACCGTGCCTGAATCATAATGTTTGTTCAGCTTACCGGTGATCGTTTTCGTTGACTGGTTCACCGTGTATTCGATCGAATGATCGATCACTTTAAAACCAACAACAATAAACTTCATTTTGATCTCTTCGCCTCCTGTCCTGTAACAAAAACTTTCGTAGTCGTAGCCCTGGCTACCCCTGAACAATCCTTTCTCTTCAGGAGTGGTCCGCACGGGATACACCGATGGATCGAGCAGGTTGAAATTCATTCGCTGCTTCGGTGAAAAAGACTTGGCATCGTAGGTAACGCCCCAGATGTATTTGCTTCCGTAAGAGCCGAAGGAAGAAGGGATATTGGCTTCGTCCACCAGCAGGATCCTGAATACATCGTAATCCCGGATGTTACCGGGCAGGCGGAACTTCACATCCAGCTTATTGAGTTTTTTATTGCAGTCGCAGGCGCTGATCGTTTTCAGGCTGTCGCCTGCATAGAACTGTGCACGCATAGTCAGGACGGTGAAAAGCGACAACAGAAGTAATAGACTGTTTTTCATATTCAGTGGTTTAAATGGTTGTTATAGTAAAATCGTATGTATATTCCTTATTGTTCTGATCGAAGGCATGAAAGGTAAGTGTGATCGTGCGCCCCGGCTGCGATGAAGAGAAAGCGTAGATCTTTGCGGTATAATCAATGCTCCCGATCTTATTGTACAGCGGTGTGATCTCTGCGTTCACATCGCAGAAGCCATTGAGGTCAAACGGATTTCCGCCCGTGAATTCGATGATAGCTCCGTCTTCCCGCGGATGAGCCTGGTAGTCTCCATCGGGCCCGCCCTGTGTAACATAGCAGGACGTCAGGTAAGCTACATCCGGTCCGGTGTTCTTCAGGGTGATGGTATAGTAGACCGTTTCGTTATCCTGTAGCTTGCCATCTGTAAGAATCGATTCCTTGACGATCTTATGAGAAAAAGCCAGTGCAAATTTCCGCTCCTCCACCTTTTTGTCGTATGGATTGGCGCGCTCGTATTTTTTACAGCCCTGAAGGCTGAATATAAGGGTGAGTAGTAACAGGTATGCTTTCATATTAATTCAGTTTTAAGGTTGCAGATAAACAAAAGCCGGTAGCCTGTTTCTTCATTGGTACCGGAGCAAGCGTGAACGCAAGGTTCTCATTCCAGATCTTCGCCCGTTTGCGGTAGAACTCATTTTTCTTTGCCCAGTTAGAGGTCACGATCACCTGCCGGATCCACAGCAATGCGCCTGCACAGGTGACTCCTATACCGGTTACAAAAGTGGTGTTGGATTTATCAAACTGCTTGTCCATCTCTCCCGGAACACGAAGATCCATGTACTTTTGGTATTGCTTTTCCGAACCGGCCGTCATCTGGTACACGCCGTATCCTACCAAGCCGTAACAAACCGGAAGATTGATCCAGGACAAAGGTCTCTGCGAAGCTGCATACAGCCCCCAGCCGGGTACAATAATTGATTTCAGCACAGCTGTTTTTCCTTCGCCTGTATAATTGGCGGCATCACCGGGTCCTGTTCCTTTATACGGATCATCCGAGCGGAACAGAAAGTTCTTTTTTGCAGCAGGATCGTTTTCTTTGTTTTCCGGGAGCCCTGCAGAATTGCCGATCAATACGCCGGTTAGAAGCGGGTTCGGTTGTTGCTCCGTTGTCGCACTTACGACCGCTTCTTCACGGTGAGATTGGGAAGCATAAAGCCCGCTTGTTTCCTGTGCGTACATGCTTCCCGAAATGCACACAATGGAAAAGCCCAGCCAGCCGGTGATCCGGGGCAGAAATGCGGCAGATGCGCAGTGTGTTTTTGGTTTTTTATTTTTCATGCCTTTGTTTTTCATTTGTTCGGATCAAAAGTAGAATGCAGGCAGGGAACATCTTTGCCACGGGATAAGTTTTTTGCACAGGGCAGATCCGCGGCTAAATAAATTAATACTTTTACTGCATGACCCGATCCTCTCTCCTGCTTTTGTGCTGTCTCTGTCTTTGCCTGTGCTCCACTGCACAAAAAACGGACAGCCTGAAACGAAAGCTGTATGCTGCAGAAGCGGATACTTTAAGAGTGATGGCGATGATAGAGATTGCGGCTGTATACAAGGGACTGAATCCCGACAGTGCGCACATATATGCACAAAAAGCCAGGCAGCTTGCCCGGAAAATAAATTTCCGCCGTGGCGAGGCAGGTGCACTGATGACAGAAGGCGAAATGTACGATCTGCAACTGCAGTACAATAAAGCGCTGGAATGCCGGCTGGCTGGCCTCGCCATCTATGAAGAAATTAAAAGCATCAAGGGTATTGCTATGTCGTACCACAATATCGGCAACAGCTATTATGCGTTGGGCCGGATAGATGATGCCATAAAGTACTACAACAAGAAGCTCGACCTTCTTAAAAAAAATCCGTTTGATTACAAGAGCGCTTCGCAAACCACGCTGGGCAGCCTCGGCATGTGCTACAAAGCCAAAAACGATTATGCCAAAGCTATTGCCTGCTTCGGGGAAGGATTGCAGTATGCAATAGAAGCGCCCCGGGCTGTCATCAACAAGCTTGACATCATTTCGCACCAGACCAATCTCGGCGAAACGTACTATGAAATGGGCAATTACAACAAAGCCCTTGAATATTACCTCGCCGCGCAGGAAGTGGCAAAAGAAACGGACGGCAACTACGACGATCTGATCCTTATCGGGCTGGGACAGATCTACACGGCAAAACAGGAGTATGAAAAAGCGATAAAGCTCAGCAGGGAAGGACTGGAGCTGGCCAGGCAAAACGGCAACACCGAGAGCGAACTATATGCCTATGAAAACCTCGTGAACGCCTGCAAAGGAAAAGAAGATTTTAAAACCGCTTTTTTCTATTTCGGCGAATTTACGAAACTCAAAGACAGCATTGCCACACAGATGCGGAATGATGAGCTGGCCCGGATGATCAGCGGGTTCGAAGACAAGGAAAAAGATAAAGAGATCAGCCTGCTGAAAGAAAAAGAGCGGACCGCCCTCGTCATCAATGAACGGAACCGGCTGTATATCATCGTTGCTATTACGGGCTGCCTCTTCTTTGCCCTCCTGGTAATACTGATCGTGTACCGTAACAAAGCGCGCAAAAAACAGCAAAAGCTGAAGCTTGCGAGAGACAAAGCAGAATTCGAGCAGCAGGCCATCCGCGCACAAATGAATCCGCATTTTATTTTCAACGCGCTGAACAGTATCCAACATTATATCCTGACGAATGAAACCCAGTATGCCTATGATTACCTGGCACGCTTCAGCCGGCTCATCCGGCAGGTGCTTATGAATTCGGAGCAGGGCGATATAACACTGAAAGATGAGCTGGAATTGCTTCATGTATACATCGACCTGGAGCAACGACGCTTCCGGAACCGTTTCGATTATACGATCGAGTGCGCAGAGCAGATCCCGGCGATGGAGATCCGCATTCCTTCCATGCTTGTACAGCCGTTCGTAGAGAATGCGATCTGGCACGGCATCATGCACCTCGATCGTTCGGTGCAGGGATTGCTTACCATCCGCTTCGCGCTGGAAGAGCCCTATCTGAAAATAAGCGTTGAAGATAACGGAGTCGGGAGAACAGAAGCGGCCCGGCGAAAAACAAATGAAGAACATCAGTCAAGCGGGACCAGCTTTACGCGAAAACGAATTGAGCTGCTGCAGGTATCAGGCGGGCAGCCGGTACACATTGAGATCATCGATCTGAAAAATGAAAGCGGTGATGCGTGCGGAACAAGAGTAGAGATCCACCTGCCGGTATAAGAATATGGAAATACGTGTTATATTAGTAGATGATGAAGAGGACAGCAACCAGGTGCTGAAGAACCTCCTGCAGAAATTCTGCCCGCAGGTAACGGTAATAGGCGAGGCACTCAATGTAACGGATGCAAAGATACTGATCGAAAACCTGCGGCCTGATGCTGTTTTCCTGGATATCCAGATGCCCGGCGGAAATGGCTTCAGCCTTCTGAAAAAAGTAAAGGATATTCCTTTTGATGTGATATTTGTAACAAGCTACGACAAATATGCACTGGAAGCTATCCGGCTCAGCGCACTTCACTACCTGCTAAAACCCATTGAGGTGGAAGAGCTCCGGAATGCCGTGGAACGCCTCGAAAAAAGGGTCCTGGGAAAGGAGCTCCAGCGCAACCAGATCCTGAACGCCATCCACAACATGGAAGAAGGAGACAAAAAGATCACTCTTCATACCCGCGACCAGGTTGTATTCCTGAGCCTCGGACAGATTACCCATATGGAAAGCGACCGCAACTACACGATCATTTACACCAATAACCGGGAAAAGTATATCTCTTCGAAACACCTTGGTGAATACGAGGAGATGCTAAACCGGCACGAACATTTTTTCCGCGCCAATAAAAGCTGCATCGTGAACATTCAGTACATTACCTCTTACAGCAAGGGCGAACCCTGCATGCTTACCATTGCCAATACCTGTGAGCAGGAAGTATCGAGAAGAAAGAAACAGGAATTGCTGGAATTGATAAAGATGAGGGAATAAACATGGATTTGCGGCCATCAGTTTTTTGTCCGCAGTGATGATCACACGCACCTGTAGGACACGAAGATTGAAAGGTGTTGCTCAGCCAGCCGCGGATTTGCGCAGATGATACAGATTTATTACCAAATACACCTTCAAAAACTCTGCGCTCTCTGCTCCCGGGCTATCGGGATGCGGGACACATATATCCGCACTCCTGGTGTTTAAAACTCATTCCGTGTCAACCTTGCTAAACAAAAAAACTGCCCCCGTTTCCGAAGGCAGTTCTTAAATTCATACAATTCTTTATTATTCGATGATGATCAGCTTCGTACTGATCCCGTTTGCAGATCTTACTTTAACACTGTACACACCACCCTGGAAAGCGTGGACATCAATTGTTTGATCAGCCTGTTGTACCTCCGAGGTATAAACAGTTTGTCCAAGTGCATTTTCCAATGAAATATTCAATACTTCCCTGTTCGTTCCATTAAATTTAATGTTCACTATTCCATTTGCCGGATTCGGGAATACCGTGAATGATGATCCCTGGTCAATCTGACTGATCCCGACTGAATTGATATTCACACAGGCAGAAGTATCCGGGCATCCGTTCAGGCTTACACTCACCGCGTAATTGCCATTGGCCGCAGCGGTGAAGCTTTGATTGGTTGCAGCAGGGATCAGAGCATATACATTATCACAATCCAGCCACTGGTATGTTGCTGTAGCTTCATTTGAAGTAATAGTGATCCCGCTTAAAGTGGTTGTAACATCCAGGGCAGGGTAAGTAGTTACACTTACTGTTGTAGTGTCAGAGCATCCGTTATCATCCGACACTATTACAGTGTAAGTACCGTCTCCGGCAATTATTGACTGCGTTTCGTCGCTGTTATCCCATTCATAATTGTAAGGCGCTGTTCCACCGGTTACATTTGCAGTAAGTGTAGTACTGTCATTGGCACATACAATTGCAGCATTAGCAGTTACAACAGGATTCTCTAAAGTATTCAATGTAATACTGTCTGTAAGCACAAGCTGGCACGCACCGTTGCTTACCATGACCGTATAGGTAGTGGTATCGGTAGGACTAACACTAACACTACTAGTGGTAGCACTGCCTGCACTTGCACTCCAGGTGTAAGAGGAAGCAGTACCGTTAGCCGTTAATACATTAACAGATCCGGCGCAAACCTGCATATTGCCACTGAGGCTAAGAGTCGGGATCGGATCTGAGCTCACACCATCGGTCCAGTTGGAAACAGGTCCGTTCAATGCAAAGTTGAAAAGTGTTCCGGCAGCTAAAAAAGGAGAAAAAGGATACAAGCCCAGCGTGTCAACTCCATAATTATCGGCGTTTGCAACCCCTTCATCAAAATCAAGGTTTAAACCCAGGTTGTTTACACCGCTTGTATATTTACAATTCATATGCGACTGGATCTCCGCCTGGGTAAGCGCTACATTCCAGGTATGCAATTCGTCCAGCTGACCTCTCAGGTAAACGTTATCCGCTTCCGGTGAAAATCCTAAAAACACATAGTTGGTTGACTGATTGCCCGAGGTGGTAAAACTCCCGCTTGCCACTTCCACTCCATCCACATACACTTTTTGGCCGCCAATGGAAGCGCCTATCACATAGGCAAGGTGATGCCAGGTATTATCCGCATAATTCATACCGGTGCTGCTGATCGTTTCCGTATTGCTGTTGTCCACTATATATGCATTAATATTCCCCGAGGACAAATAAAGATCCCGGTCGTGATCCATAAACTGTACAACACTGAACAAAGCTGCATCAGGGTCGGATGTTTTAAACCAGAATTCATACGTGGTTTCTGTAAACGGTACCGCGAAAGGAATACTCACGTAATCATCGATCCCATCGAAAGCAAGTGATTGTGCAGTGCCCCAGTTGGAAACCGTTACCACATTACTGGTATCCACATTGTCTGGTGCAACACAGGTTGCATTGGATGTAAGGATACAGGAAAGCTGGTTGTTTAAAAATGTATTGGAGTTGGAAGTGAACACAGCATTCGTTTCTCCGTTCACAGGAACTCCGTTCAGCAACCATTGGTAGCTTGGAGCGTCTCCGCCATTGACAGCAACTGCAGTTGCAGTTACCGGGTCATTGCTCCCTGCAGGAACAGTAGACGGATTTACACGGATCGTTACTGCTACATTGGAAGCATTGGCATCATCTGTCCAGTTAGAGATGCTGTTGTTTAATGCCGTAAAGTTGATCAGTGTTCCGTGGAGCGAATCCGCCGCGCCGTTTATCAGTGTATCTACACCGCTATTATCGGCGTTTGCCACACCCTGGTTAAAATCATAATCAGCGATCAGGCCTGCCTGGGGAGTGCCGAATGAACAGCCCATACTGTTTTGGATCTGGGATTGTGTACGTGTGACTTCCCATATATGCAGTTCGTCTATCTGACCATTAAGAAAACGGCCTGCACCGTATCCTACAAATACATGCGTGTTCCAGTTAAAACCGGAGGTGGCGTAACTTCCGCTTGCTACCAACACTCCATCCATATACAGTTTTTGTCCGCCAACGGAAGCACCCATCACATGGGCCAGGTGATGCCAGTTGCCATCTGCGTAATTTATGCCGGTGCTGCTGATCGTTTCGGTAGGACCGCCGTCCCACATATATACATTAATATTCCCCGAAGTCAGATAGATATCCCTGTCATTGCCACCACCGGGCTGCACAACGCTAAACAAACCTGAATTGGGATCGGATGTTTTGAACCAGAACTCGAAGGTGGTTTCCGTAACCGGCACCGCGTAAGGAATACTCACAAAATCGTTGTTGCCATCAAAAGAAAGCGACTGCGCATTGCCCCAGTTGGAAACTGTTATCACATTACTCGTATCAACATTGTTTGTGGAGATACAGGTAGCGTTGGAGGTAAGGATACAGGAAAGCTGATTATTTAAAAAGGTGGAAGGAGCTGATGTAAAAACAGCATTTGTTTCCCCCATTACAGGAACGCCGTTCAGCAGCCATTGGTAAGTTGCCGCATCGCCGCCGTTAACAGGGTAAGCAGTGGCTGTGATAGGATCCGTACTCCCGGAAGGAATAGTAGGATGATCCACCCGGATCGTTACGGATACGTCAGAAAGATCAGCATTCGGTATCCAGTTGGAGCTGCTTCCGTTCAAGGCGAAGTTGTTAAGCGTTCCGTCGATCGAATTGGCAGTGACATCTGTAACTGCTGTCAAAGCGGTATTATCAGCATTCGGCACACCTTCACTAAAATCGTAATACGCAACCAAACCAGGTTCTGTACCTGTCAGTACACAACCCATACTGTTCTGGATCTGGGATTGTGTGCGGGCTATGTTCCATACACGCACTTCGTCCATTTGTCCGTCAAAATAGTTCGCGCCATCCCATCTTGCCCCGATGCGCCACTCTTCTGTTCCGGTGGGTAAAGGGTTTGAATAAGCCAGGGTGGCTACAAGCGTTCCGTTGATATACAGGTTTATACTTGTCTGGTCGTAGGTACAGGCAATATGTTGCCATGTATTATAGACAACGGGTACGCCATCGGTCTGATGCCAGCCGAAATCGTGAAATCCGCCCCGGATGGTTTCTCCATCCTGGTACACACAAAATTTAATAGTACCGTCGCCTAAATAGGACTCCCCGATCAGCATAGGTGCCCCGAAATTTTCCGCCCGGATATAATACCAGCCTTCCACCGTGATCGTATTTGCTGCAAACCGGCCATTGATGCCGGTGGAAGTCGGGATCACAATGTGGTCATCCATCCCGTCGAAATCGAGCGACTGGGATTTGGAAGTAAAACAGGCAGCGCTGATGAGCGCAAGGGACAGTAAGAGTTTTTTCATGATAAGATATTGATTTTCGGTGAAAGTACTCATTAATAAGGCACAGGGATTTTAAATGGTGCAAACGTCGGTTTTAAGTATGTGAACAGCGGGAAATGCGGGAAGTAAGATGCAGCTGCCGGACATAAGATGTAAGATGCAGGATGCATTTCGTTAAACAATGAGATCCTGCGAACTTTGCGTCTTTACGGACCAAGTGTTTCGATTTAACCGCAAAGAGCGCGAAGGTATACGCAAAGGCCGCAGAGGGGTTAAATTAGCCAGCCTTTTTAAACCATATAAGGCACACTTCGATAAGCTCAGTGGAAACTATAAGAGTATATAAGGTTGTTGGATCTTTGCGCGAACCATAAATATTCACAACCTTTAAAAAAACTTTGCGTTCCTTTGCGTGCGTTCCCTTTGCGCTCTTCGCGGTTAACTTTTCCAGCTCTCTATTCGTAAGAACAAAAAAAACGCTTCCCGGGAAAGCAGCTTTCAGTTTAGCAGGCCAGCGCTACATTCCATTACAACATCCCTTCACTCCTGAATAATTCAACAGCTTTCCTTGCCTCGTCTTCCCCGCTGCTCATAGAGCCCGGAAGCATGATCAACCGCTTTTTTATATTCCCGTTCTCCTCTTCAAAACGGATCTCAAAACGTGAGCGGCTAAGGCCGGGTACACCCTTCCTGAATTTTACTGCTCTTATTTTTTTCCTTTCTATCACAGGTGTTGCGGAATTGTTCAGGCTGTTCAACATGCCGTATACAAAAAGACATCCGATAACCGCTATAAACACGGTCGATACATAGCGCTCGCTGCTATAACTTTCAAAAGCAAGGTAGAATAAATAAAACGAAAGAATGCCATAGACCGTGAGTATACGTGCCATTTTATTTCCGACCGTTACGTTCGCAACTTCACCAACAATTCCGCTTCTTGTCAAAACGATCCTGTCCGGTAAAATGTGACAATACCCGGTTTTTGTTTTAAACACTTTTTCTTCTTTTGTTTCCATTTGAATAAATTATTCGTCTGCTTCTATCAATCCCGCTTTTTCTTTCCGGTTGTAATCAAGTATCAGGAAATAATACCACACCACGCCCACTGCATACAAAGCCGCCGTGATCAGGAAAATATTCACATACGATACCTCGTGTGCCAGCAGAATGGTTACGATCAGACCACTGAGAAAAAAACTCCCGCTCCAGATCGCAGAGATCAATGCGCTTACCATTTCCTGGTTCTTCCTGCCTACATAGTTCATTACGATCTCCGTGGTCATCGGACCCGCCACATTCATCAGCGGCTGCCGCAGGACATAACAGATCACAGCGATCGCTGCCGCAACCGGGTACTGGTTATAGAGCCCGGTGGTGGCCAATGCAACCAGCGACATCACAGCCAGCGACTGCGTGGTAGGAATGGCAACTTTATACCCGACGCTTGTTTTGATAGAAGGTACCATCAGCGCTGCCCAGGCCACCAGTATGGCTGCGATCGCACTGATGACAGAGAAATCACCTTTGTCGAAGCCATGCACTTTATTAAAGAACAGGCTGATAAAAGGAATAGTGAGTCCCGCCCCGATAGCTATGATGAGTGTGGGCATCAGCGCACGGATAATGATCGCCCAATCATACCTTCCTTTGGATGGATGCTTCGCTTTTTTCTCCACGGTCTTCTCCTGGATCTTCACCTTGCTCATCATCCATACACCAAAGAAACCGGTGAGTGAAAAAATAAGCAGCACCATTTTCTCATTGAAAAAAACAGGATCGATCAGGTCGAGCACATAAATAAGAACGCCGCTGATGATACCCGCAAAGCTGTACGTGGAATAGCTCAGCGCAATACCGGCGGTATGGTTTTCCTTTTTACAATTCCGCATGATAAAGGGGATCACCGGGATCTGCATAAAGGTGAAAGAAGCGCCCCACAGGAATTGTAAAACATGGATCAGCACTTTGCTGTGAAAACCTGCCATATAAATATTGCACAATGCAAACAGGGGAACCAACACGGCAGAGATCATAAAAAGATTCTTCACTTTTTTCCCGCGGATCAAAGCGCCCAGGGGCAAAGCAAGAATGAGTACACCTGCAAAACGGGTAGCAGTAAGCCCTGCGATCTCATCATCCCGGTATCCTTCGGCAGCAAGGAACAAGGGCTGCATGTTCATGAAGGTAATATTGATGAGCTGGATAAAAAATTCCGTAACAATAACAAACAGGACCGGTTTTTCGATCCTCCTGTAGCTGCGTAAAGATTCCAGGAAACTCATGGGATGTGTTATTTGATGTCTGCCTCGCGTTTCACAAACACAAAGCCGTTCTTTTCGTAAAGCTTTTTATATTTTGGCCGTGTTTGCAACAAATTCTCTGCATCCATAAATTTCGCCGCCATGTAAGCATCCTTCCGGATCGTGTCGGCATCGCTCATATAGATCACACAATAGCGTGCAAACGATATATGCGGATCGTGGATGCCTTCTTTGGCTTCGCGCTCTCCCAATTGCTTCGCAAAGGCCATCATCTCAGGTGTATTCTGTTCCGGGCGTTTCTCTGCATAGAATAAATAGGCATAGCTTTTAAAGCCGGATGTCTCGAGATAAACATCTTTTCCTTTCAGCGACTGATAAAAATCAATAGCTGCTCCCTGCGAATACAGCTCCACCTTCGGAACGATGAGCGCACTGACAGAGAAAGCTGCAAACAAAGAAAGCCCGAACAACAAGGGGATCATTTTTACTTTCGGCCGGCCATACAGCTTTATAAAAATAAACACGGAACCAACCAGGAACAGCAAACCGGGGATCCATTCAAAACCCATCCAATTCCCATCCGCTTCAAGATTTTTCACAGCAAACTTGTCACCGATCAGGCCCGAATTGATCAGGTATGGTTTTATTACATCGATAAAAGGAATAAGTGTAAATACAAGTCCAAGCACAAGGGTAAGTGTAATGCCGGTGTACCACACCCATTTTTTCATATTGAATTCTCCTGCGATCAGCTTGTGAATGCTGTATGCAGAAAGGAAGGTAAGCGGGAACCAGCACATACTGGAGTAATGAACGATCTTGGTCTTCACAATGGTGAACAGGATCAGTACTACCCAGAACAGGACGAGCATCCAGCGCTTGAAATGTTTCTGATAAGGTGTATCGCTTTCCGAACGACGATGTGATTGCAGGAAAAAAACAGAAGCCGGGAAACAGCCTCCCAACAGGATCACGAAATGATACAGCAAAAATCCGCCATGCCCCGAATCCTTGGTATTAAAGAGACGTACCTGGTATTCGAGAAATTCTTTTACAATGGCAACATTGCCTTTCAGTATTTCCACTAAGAACCAGCCGAAGCCAAACACAAGGAAGGAAAGCGTGAACAAAAGCAAATACCGGAACTGTGTGAGACCTTTGAAACGTTTCATCAAAGCAAAAACGCCTGCCGTCAAACCGAAAATAAGCAAACCCACCGGACCTTTGGTGAGAACCGAAAGTCCAATGAAAGCACCGGATAACAATGCACTGACCGCTCCACTCCTGCCCACAGGATTGTTGGTATGGATGATGGCATAATGCACACCCAGGAAAATAAACAGATTGAACCAGGGATCGATGATGCCGGATTTAAAATAAAAGAAGCTCAGGAAAGAACCTGCATATACAAGCGTCCAGAGCAAACCGAATTTCTCCGAAAACAATTTTCGCCCGATCGAATAGATCACTAACAGAGTAATAATACCGCAGATCGCATTCGGGAGGCGGGCCGCAAATTCGTTCACACCGAATACATTCATGCTCAGCGCCTGCATCCAGATGAAGAGCGGTGGTTTTTCCCAGAATGGCTGAAAGTTGATCTGTACCTGCGAATAATTTTTGGTCACTAACATTTCGCGTGCGCACTCCGCAAAATTGATCTCGTCCCAGTCGAACAAATGCACTGATCCCAAAAAAGGAAGGAACAGGAGAATACCGCCCAGCGCGATCAACAGGATATTGCGTAAATGTGACCTATCCATTTTGTTTGCTAAATAGTTTATAAACCGGCCGTTGCAGGCGAAGTGTTTTTTTATCAAAAGCCGATATGTAAAGGAACCATGCAACCAATGAGCTGAGCACAACCCCGATCATACTGCCTGCATAGATGTCTTCGAAAAAATGCTGCGAGAGATATACACGTGAAAAAGCAGTGATAATACCAAGCACAAAGAACAAAAGCTGCAGTCCTTTGTGCCTGCTCAGAAAACTCAGGCAAAAGAAAAGACACAGAGCCGAGGTAGAATGCCCGGAAGGAAAGCTGCGGTTGCTGGCCATATCCACTCCTTCCACAAGGGTAAACTTAAAATCATAAAAACTGTAAAACAGGTAAGGCCGGTCCACATCCCTGAACGCAAAAGCCTTCAGGAGCTGCGTGGTGCCTCCCGAGAGCGCATAGGACAATAGCAGAAAGAGTGAGTTCTTCACATTAAAGAATAAAAGTACTACAGCAACGATAACCAGGAAAAGCCCGTCGCCCACAAAGGTGATGTATTTAAAAAAATTATTCAGGAATGGGTTTCCCACTATACTATTGATGGCGAGATGCAGCTCAAATTTATCGGTATTGAAAATAATACAGATGCCAGCTACCGCAAACAATGCAAAAGCAAAATAAAAGAGTGTATTATTTTTCCAGAGTGTTTTCAAAACCCTGCGAATTTACCTATAATTTGCCATATTATATATAGCAGGCTTTATGAGCTCCTGCGGAGCCAGAACTTAGCTGGCCAGCCGCAGATTTCCGCAGATTACGCGGATTTTTAAATACTTTATTAAGGGAATCAGCGATAATTTCATGGATCACTCCGCGTTACATTTGGGCCATAGTTTCGAAACCTCAATCCTTCAAATTATATCTGCGGAATCTGCGGAAATCTGCGGCTGTTTTCAAAAGCTCCGTAGAAGCGACCTTCAATTCAGTATTTCTTTTAAATTTGCCTTTAATTTTTTTTAACATACGAATAGCCCGCTAATATGTATTTTTAGGTTCCCTAAACGATGAACAGAACAACGCATACAAAAGCCTGCTGTAGTTGGAAAAACGTGTGTTTTGTCCTCCTGCTGTTCTTTACGGCAACTACTGTTTTTGCACAGAAATTCACGGCACAGGTCAGCAAGAACAAGCTGGCTGTGGGTGAAGTGTTCCAGCTGACCTTTACCATCAATTCTTCCGGCTCCAATTTTAAAGCTCCTAACTTCAGTGATTTTGATCTGTTTTCCGGACCCAACCAGTCCACCAGCATGCAGATCATCAACGGCTCTATGTCTCAGTCCCTGAGTCTTACCTATATCCTTGCACCAAAAAAAGAAGGCAAATTCACCATCGGACCTGCAAGCATTGTTGTGAACGGGAACAAGCTGGAATCGAACAGCATTCCAATAGAAGTAAAAGGCACACAACCCAACCAGGCCGGAGGCAGCACAAGCCCGCAAACACAAACCAACACTTCCGGGCAATACGCGTCCGGCAAAACAGATGACGATCTTTTTGTAAGGACCTTCGTCAGCAAAAAATCCTGCTACCTCGGCGAGCAGATCGTTGTAACGCAAAAAGTATATTCCCGCCTTAATCTGCGCGGCTTCCAGAATTATAAAATGCCGGTGTTCAATGGCTTCTGGAGCCAGAACGAAGACAATAAGAACAAACAGATAGCGTTGCAAACAGAGAATATGGACGGGATCCAGTATTATGTGGCAGAGTTCACCAAATCCTACCTCTTCCCGCAGCGGGCAGGTCAGCTGACGATAGAGCCCATGGAAGTGGATTGCATCGTACGACAAAGAAGCAGCAGGCAGCCTACCAACATCTTCGAACAAATGATGGGCGGCGGTTACGAAGATGTGCTGATCAAAGCCAAAAGCAAGGGGATCACCATCGACGTGAAACCATTGCCGGAAGCAGGGAAACCAGAGAATTTCAGCGGCGCTGTGGGCAGCTTCAATATGAAAGCGGAGATCTCCAAAGAAAAAGTGAAGGCCAACGAAAGCATTAACCTGAAGCTAAGCATTTCAGGTAAAGGGAACCTGAAACTTACCGATGCTCCGAAGATCAGCTTCCCGGATGGCTTCGAAACCTTCGATCCGAAGCTCAGCGAAAACTATTCGGAAGGTGGCAGTCTGAGCGGAACAAAAACCTACGACTTCCTGCTGATCCCACGCAGGGCAGGTGAGTTTACTATAAAAGATCTTGGCTTCAGCTATTTTGATCCGGAGAAAAAAACATACATCGATGTCCCTGCCGCTGAATTTCACATAAGCGTGAGCCCCGATCCGAACGGTGAAAGCAGCGCTACCGTGATGAGCCCTTCCAAAACAGCTGTAGAAGAAAAAGAAAATGACATCCGCTATATCAAAACCGGCGAGCTGCGGCTGAAACCCAAAGGCGATCTTTTCTTCTCTTCCTGGAAACACTATTCGCTCTGCGGTCTTTCTCTTGTTGCTTTTGCAGGTTTCCTCGTGATGCGGAAAAATTTCGAAAAGCGGAACAGCAATATAGTGGCTGTAAAAGAACGGAAAGCAGCAAAGCTTGCACGGAAGCAACTGGCAACAGCAGAAAAATACAAAGCACAAAACAATAAAGACGGTTTCTACCAGGAAGTATCCATTGCATTGAACAGATACCTGAGCGATAAGCTGAACATACCCGTTTCGGAGCTTAGCAAAGAGAACATCCAGGCACAATTGCAAAAACGCCAGGTAAGCAATGATACCATCGGGAAACTGAACGATACACTCAGCGACTGTGAAGTGGCGCGTTATGCACCTTCCGCGGTATCTGCCGACATTCATACTGTTTACAACAATACCATACAACTGATAGAGAATATCGAGGATGAAGCAAAAGCCTGATACCATATTGACCAGCATTTTACGTCTTCTGCCTGCACCGGGCAAGACCGGTAGCTTCCTGTCTGTATTCCTGCTGTTTGCTTTCAGCCTCTTCGCAGACAACAGCGACTTATCGAAAAGCGCTGCAAAGGCCTATGAAAAGGGAGAATACAAAAACAGCATCAGCGATTATGAAAAGATAGTGGGTTCCGGCGAAACTTCTGCTGCCCTGTATTACAACCTGGCCAATGCCTATTACAAAAATAACGAATTGGGTAAAGCCATCTATAATTACGAGCTGGCACATAAGCTGAACCCGGCTGATGAAGATGTGAAGCACAACCTCACGATCGCTAACAAGCGAAAAAAAGACACGATCGAGCAAAAAGAAAATTATTTCGCAAAAAATATCGAAGCAGGCGTTCTTAACCTGTTCAGTACCACCGGCTGGGCCTGGATCACTATCTGCACGCTTGCGTTCTCATTACTGCTGTTTGCAGGCTTCCGGCTCTCGATCTCTGTGGGTGTGAGACGGATCTTTTTCTGGCTGGGTTCCTTCAGTCTCGTTGCCTGTGTAGTTGCATTCATTATCGGTTTTCTTGCACTCAATGCGGTTACCCGTCAAACGCAGGCCATTGTACTCGCGTCGGAAGTGCAGGTACTCAACTCCCCTACTGCGAATGCCAAATCACAGTTTGTGCTGCACGAAGGCACAAAAGTGGAGATCCTTGTTACCAACGACGAGTGGACCTCCGTGTTGCTGGAGAATGGCAATGAAGGCTGGGTGCCTACAAAAGATATTGGAGTTTTCTAAAATTCCCTTTATCTTTGGCTGAAAACCCCTGTCTATGCTGAAATTCTACATGTTCCTCTTCCTTACTTTTTCTATTGGCATATTCGCCCAAAACAAGATGAATACGAGTAAATGGAGGAAAACAGAACGTGATTCCATGGAAAGGGCGCATGTTTTATTCGAGGAAGGACATTATGTAATAGCCATTCCTATTTATGAGCAATTGCTGAAAAATCACCCAAACGAGCTTTATCTCAAATACGTGAATGGTCTCTGTGGCTTATACAGGAGCGACAAACACGGGGAGGCGTTGAAATACCTGACAGAGGTATACGAAAAAAACAAAAAGACATCTGAAATTGAATTTGATCTCGCCAAAGCCAATCACCTCAATTACAAATTTGACGAGGCGCTTCAGCTGATCGAGCTATATAAAACGAAGAACAAGGCGATCAAACCCGCCACGCAAAAACAATTGCAGCTGCTGGTTGACTATTGCAACAACGGAAAAAAACTGGTCGCCAACCCGCTGCCGGCTACTATCACCAATATAGGTGTGCCTCTTAACACGGAAGCATCCGAGTATGTGCCGGTGATCTCCTCTGATGAGTCTGTGATGATCTACACCTATGTTGGTAAAAAAAGTCTGGGTGGCCTGCAAAATGGCGTCAATCAGCCGGACCCCTTCGGCATTTATTACGAAGATGTTTTTATTACGCACAAAGACGACAATGGAAAATTCGTTGAGCCCAAAGAGATAGGCCCTACTATTAACAGTATATCGAACGATGCGGCAGTAGCACTTTCTCCCGATGCACAAAAGCTTTTTATCTATAAAGATGATGGCAACAATGGCGGTGATCTGTATATGAGCTCGCTCACGGGTGCTGACTGGTCTGTTCCTGAACGCCTGAGCGGCGATGTAAACTCTTCCTCGTGGGAAGGCAGCTGTTCGCTTTCTTCGGATGGAAAAATACTTTATTTCTCCAGCGAGCGGGGCGGAGGATTTGGAGGAAAAGATATTTATTACTCCCGGATGCAGCCTGACGGAACCTGGGGACCTGCTGTGAATATGGGTGACAAGGTCAATACCGCATATGATGATGACGCACCATTTATTCACCCGGATAACAGGATCTTATTGTACAGCAGCAAAGGAAAGAACAGCATGGGTGGCTATGATATCTTTCGTACGGTGCACAACTTCAACGATTCTACCTGGTCCGATGCGGAGAACATGGGCTACCCGATCAATTCGCCCGATGATGATATTTATTATGTATTGACGGCCGATGGAAAAACCGGGTACTACTCCTCCGGGAAGGTGGAAGGACAAGGATTGCAGGATATCTACCGGATCTCCCCGGGACTGATAGGCCTCACACCGTATCTTGCTTTGTTGAAAGGAACTGTTACACTGGACGGTATTCCGGTGGAAGGAAAAGTACATGTGGAGATTGAAAATAAAAATGCGAATTATGCGAACATCAGCTCCAATGCCACGAATGGCAAATACCTGGTGAACCTTCCGGCCGGTGAGAAGTACAGGATCGTATACAGGCACGAAGGACAGAACGACCAGGAAAAAGTACTGGACCTTACTTCCCTCAGCGGATATAACGAACAGGTGATCGATATTAATTTCACTTCAAAACCCGATACGGCAAAAGTGGTAAACACTATCACCACCACTGGGAACGAGCCGAAGCCAGATCCTGTGCCTGTGAAGAATACTACCGGATCTGACAATTCTCCCAATATGAGCAATGCAAAAACAGGGAATGAAGAAACAGCAGGACTGATATTCAAAGTGCAGATAGCCGCCTATAAAATGCCGGAGAATTATGAATACAAAAAGCTGAAAGGCCTGGGCAAAGTAGAAAAAATGGAACTCGATGGTATTGCCCGTTTCACGATCGGCGGCGAATTCAAAAGCCTGAATACGGCTACCGAGCATTGCAACAAAGTAAAAACTGCCGGGCAATCCGATGCATTCATCACTGCTATCTATAATGGCAAGCGGATATACCTCGACGAACTGGAAAAAATGGGCCTGATACCGGTACAAAGAAAATAAGATGAAAAAACTATCTATACTCCTGCTGGTCCTTATCTGTCAGGTATCGTTCGGGCAGAAAAAGACCTCCGCTCCTGTTAAGAAATCAGCAGCTATAAAGATCACATGGACAGACACTATCCCCGGTGATTTTTCTTTTTCCGAAAAATGGAGCTATCCTGACAATGTGGAGCTGAAACCGGACGGCAGACCGGGATGCGCCGACGGTGGTTTTTGCCCGCAAAGATGTTACCGGATGCTAGATGAGTATGGTGTGATATTGAAAGATTCCATCACTGCATTCTATAGTCTCTTGGACACTATTCACACTCCGCATTCCATCCAGTGCCGCTCGTCCTGTTCCGAATTTGCAGGAACGGATTTTATTGATTCGTATCGAAAAAGCAACGACAGTGTTTTTTGCATTACCGCCACTGACGCAGGCACACATTGCAACCTGCAGCTGGACCTGGTGAAAGATAATTGTTATGTCGCTTCTAATCTTATAAGCATTGTGCCCGACGGTGATGCCTGGTATGTATGCATAAGCGGAAAGATAAAGGTGGATAAAGAATACTGGCAATCCGGGATCCTGAAGGCAGAATTTGATTTTCAACTGGTGAATGAAAAGGATCCGAAAGAAATGATCTTCTGGAAAGGGAAAATTTTCAGTCGGATAAAGCCTTTAGTGAAAAAGTAAATTCCTGTTGCAGGAAAATAAAATCCCTTACTCCTTTATTTGATCGCTTTCAGGTTCTCAAAAAAACGGAGGTGCGCTTTCCGGATAATCGATGTGAAGAGCTGTTTAATTCCGGGTAAGGCTTTGATCTTTATCGTTTCCCTTACATGTGTACCTGTTCCATCCTGTTCGATGTCGAAAATAAGATCCAGGTAAACACCCGGCTGCACTCTCGAATATATGACTACCTGTTTGTTTTCTACTGTTTTGGTAAGGGATACCTTGTAACTGAAACTAACCGGAATGAAGAGTACTTTCAGTGTTTCATAGAACAAATATTCCTGTCCGCTCAGGTGATCCACTTTATAAATAACAGGATGCACTTCCATAAACTTTTGCATGTCGGACAAGTAGGGATATACCTGCTCTATGGGCTTTTCTATTTTATACCGGATGGTCATACGATCTTATATGCCGGAAAGTTACGGATTAAACAAGTTCCCTTTCATTGTTTGTAATTCTGTCTCAATTTCTTATCTTGGCTCTATTCAAAATACACCCATCAGAACGATCGTATATACCGCCCTTGCTTTTCTCTGCATCCTGCTGCTTGTCATATGGCTCACACCCATTGCATTCACGGCCTGTTCGCCGGGCAGCTACTGGTGCCTGATCGCATACGGCTTCACTACATCGGGCGGAGCGGTCGGCTTTTTTATCCTGCTATTGCTTACCGGTTTCTTTTATACACTCAGTGAAAAGATCTTCCGGCAAAAAGTTATTATTTTCTTCAAATCCGTTATCTCTCTTATTCTTGTCTTCGGTGCACTGGCATGGGTCAACGAGCACTATACCAAACCTATCCTGAAGCTGCAAAGGCCCAGTCATGTATACATGCTGAAGCAAACTCACATAGCGGATAAGATAGACACGCTGTATACACTTGGTAAAAAAGAGCGGGGAGAATTCTTCGCGGCATTGGTCAAAGATCACATCGATGCCTTCAAAGATATCGATGCACGGGTGCAGCAGCACTGGATAGACGAAGCAGGGTTTTCTTTTCCAAGCGGGCATACATTCAACGCTTTCCTCTTTGCCATGGTGATCGCCTATGCAATCTACTTCAACCGGAGCAGACCCAAATTGCGCAAGCTGTTTTTCCTGCCTTTTGCCTGGGCTGCGGGTGTGGGGATCTCGCGTGTGGCGATGGGCGCACACACAGCGCTGGATGTAAGCGCGGGAGCTACCCTCGGTATCCTGATCGGGCTGCTGTTCCTTTATATTGATTTTACCCGGCACTGGCTGACACGAAAATAATACGGCACTTTTGCCCAAATATTTTTACCTTTAAGAACCAGAAAACTCAGGCAGTGATCAAAAACAAGCTGATCTCCTTCAATCAAAAATTTTATCCCGGAAAGCTTTTCTATGCGCCGAAATGGATCGTGCTGGGCGTGAACAATACCTGCAACCTGCATTGCAAAATGTGCGATGTGGGAGTGGATTACAGCGAAAGTAATTTTTACCAGAACCTCGTAGGAACCAAACCACTGCACATGCCGATGGATTTGTTCAAAAGAATAGCCGACCAGACCGCCCGGTATTTTCCGGAAAGTAAATTAGGTTATGCATTCACCGAACCTTTGGTGTACAGCCACCTGTATGAATCTTTGAAATACGCCACTGAAAAAAAACTATTTACGAGCATCACCACCAACGCACTTTCCTTGAGAAAATGGTCGGATAAGCTCATCGACGGTGGTTTGGATGAATTGTACATTTCACTCGATGGTCCGCCTGAGATCCACAATGAGATCAGGGGATACAGCAAATCGTTCGAGAAAGCGATCGAAGGGATCGAGTATCTGCTGGCACAAAAAAACCAGCCGAAGATCTCCGTCTTCTGCGTGATCACCCAATGGAATATCGGGAGATTGCAGGAGTTCCTCGACTATTTCAAAAAATATCCCCTGGAGCAGATCGGTTTTATGCACACCAATTACACACCCGATCAGGTAGCGGATGATCACAACCTTCGTTTCGGCGATCTCTATCATGCCACAGCTTCCAATATGAAAGATATTGATCTTGATGCCTATGATCTGAAATTGCTGTATACAGAAATGGAAGCGATCAAAAAACAGTCCTATCCTTTCCGTGTTTCTTTTTCGCCCGAAATAAGCTCGTATGAAAAACTGCATTCGTTCTATCACGAGCCGGAAAAACTGTTCGGCAAACGATGTCACGATATCTTTACGGCTATTATGATCAAATCGAACGGGGATGTGATCCCGGCACATGGCAGATGCTACAACCTTACCATCGGCAATATCTATGAGCAGAACCTGGATGAGATCTGGAACAGTACGGTTGTTTCACGGTTCAGGAAAGACGTAACAAAAGCAGGAGGCCTGTTGCCGGCATGCAGCAGGTGTTGCAGTGCCTTTGCCTGATAATTCAATTCAAAACGAACACATGAATATTTTATACGGAGTTCCGGGAGAAGGTATGGGACATGCAACACGCAGCAAAGTAATCATCGATTTCCTGCTGCAGGAAGGTCATGATGTGCACATTGTATCCAGTTCACGCGCCTTTCAGTTCCTCGACAAAACATTCCCCGGAAGAGTAACCGAGATCAAAGGATTTCATTTTGCCTACAAAAATGCCGAAGTATCCAAAAGCGGGACCTTTTTATTGAACCTGAAAGCGGCCGGAAAAAACCTGGTCTATAATATCGGTAAGGAGCTGATGATCGGACGCTCGTTTAAGATCGAACTGGTGATCAGTGATTTTGAAAGCTTCTCTTATTTCTTTGCAAAGCTCCATAAGCTCCCGCTGATCAGCATCGATAATATGCAGGTGATGAACCGCTGCAAACTGGACATACCCATCACGAAGGAAGAAAAAAGCAATTACCGGCTGGCGAAGAACATTGTAAAAGCAAAGGTCCCGGGCTGCGATCATTATCTTATTACCAGTTTTTTTGCTGCGGAGATCAGCAAAGAAAATACAGAGATGGTTCCGCCTATTATCCGCAAAGCGGTACAGGATGCACAGATCAGCAAGAAGAGCCACATCATCATGTATCAAACATCCAGCAGCCTGAAGACAGTAAAGGAGACACTGCAACAATTGCCAAACGAGACCTTCTTTGTGTATGGCATGAACCAGGACTATACCGAAGGAAATGTTGTTTTCAAACCTTTCAGTGAAAAAGGTTTTATTGATGACCTGTCCGGCGCAAAAGCAGTGATCGCCAATGGTGGTTTCTCTTTTATCAGTGAAGCTGTGTATCTGAAAAAGCCTGTTTATTCTTTTCCCATCCACAACCAGTTTGAGCAATGGGTAAATGCTGCCTATATACAAAAGCTCGGATATGGAAGGCATTTTGAGGAGCTGAGTGCCGATAGCCTGAAATCATTTTTATACGATTTACCGTTGTTTGAGGAAAAGCTGGCAGCTTACCGGCAAAACGGGAATGAAGTGCTGTTTGCCGGATTACAAAAATTTCTGCTAAAAAAGCGCTAAACCTCCTTATCAATCAACTGAAAATCAGTAATTTAATCAGAGTTAAATTAAATTTTCCTGAATAAATGAAAAACCGTATCTTCGCACACTAAATTTTATAGACTATGGCCGAGGTTTCGGAAGAAAAAAAGACAAATTTTGACGTTCAGGAAAAGATGGACGGTGCAGAAATGTTCTTCGAAAAAAATAAAAAAATGGTTGCTTATGTAGGTGTAGCGCTTGCTGTTATCATAGCAGGTGTGGTCGCATACAAAATGTGGTATATTCCCGGACAAAACCAGGAAGCACAGGCAGAAATGTATGTTGCACAATCTTTATTCGATAAAGATTCGATGAACATGGCATTGAAAGGCGGCAATTACAACGGAACCACTTATACCGGCCTTGAAGATATCGCTGCGAACTACGGAAGCACTCCATCGGGGCAGGTTGCCGAATACATGACAGGTGTAGCTTTGTTACAGCAGGGAAAATACCAGGAAGCGATCGATCACCTCGAGAATTTCAGCAGTGATGATATCATGCTTTCAGTGGTTTCTACCGGCGCGATCGGTGATGCAAAAATGGAATTGAAAGAAACAGACGAAGCGATCAAGTATTACCTGAAAGCAGCTGATAAAAACACCAATACGTTCACTACTCCTATTTACCTGAAAAAAGCGGCATTGGCATATGAAAGCAAAGCACAGTATGCTGACGCTTTGAAATTATACGAACGCATACAAAAAGAATTTTCGAAAAGCACAGAAGCGCGTGATGTGGAAAAATACATCCAGCGTGCAAAAACTGCAGGAAATCTGTAAACAGGGATCTTTTAAGAATGAAAGGTGATAGCAATATCACCTTTTTTTATTTCCAAACGATAAATTTTAAAGAACATGGCAAGCGAATTAAAGAACCTATCGGAATTTGAAGGCGGGAAGATCCCGTCGGCAGCAGATATGAAATTCGGGATCGTAACGGCAGAATGGAACCATGAAATAACCTCTGCGCTGCAGCAGGGTGCTATAGCTACTTTGCTGAAACACGGAGCCACCGAAGAGCGCATTATCAGCAAATGGGTACCGGGCAGCTTTGAGCTTACATTGGGCGCGCAATACATGGCTGAATTGATCAACGTAGATGCGATCATTTGCATAGGCTGTGTGATACAGGGCGATACCAAACATTTTGATTTTATCTGCGATGCTGTTGCCAAAGGGATCACGGATCTCAATATCAAATACAATATCCCGGTGATCTTTGGCGTTCTTACTCCCAACACGTATGAGCAGGCACAGGACCGTGCAGGCGGAAAGCATGGCAACAAAGGCGATGAAGCGGCGGTAACGGCTATTAAGATGGTAGATCTGAAACGCAGCTTCAAAAGAGACGGGAAGAAAGTAGGTTTCTAACCGGTGCCTGACTGATCCGCTTGTTTATAGCATAGTTTTTGTTTAGCTTTAACGAACGATCAAAACCGTGAAAAAATTACTGATCATATTCTTTGCCTTTGCATTGCTCTCTTTTACGAGGGATGACAAAAGCACTACGATCGTCAAACATGCCTATGATTTTTTTGCGGTCGACAATATGGGCAATGTATACACGGTTGCCAATGACGAGATCCGGAAATTCAATAAAAAAGGCGAGCTGCTCAAAATATTCTCCAATAAAAGAGCGGGAAAGATATTTTCGATAGATGCTTCCAATGCATTGCGGATCGTGGTTTTCTACAAAGACCAGTCGCAGGTGATTTTTCTCGATTCGCAGCTTACACAGAACGGTGATCCCATCGACCTGCTGAACCTTAACCTCGAGCAAAGCGATCTTATCTGCAGCTCTTTTAACAACGGGATCTGGCTCTACAACCGGCAGAATGCAGAACTGATCCGGCTCGACGAGAAGCTGGAAAGAGTGGTGTCTACCGGCAACCTGAACAACCTGCTGAACACAGAGCTGAAACCCCTGTACCTGAATGAGAACAGTGGCTATGTATACATGAGCGACACCAAGAACGGGATCCTGGTTTTCGATATTTACGGAACCTATTACAAAACCATTTCGCTGTTTAATATCCGTTCCTTCCAGGTGGCAGAACAGCAGATCTTTTATTACAAAGACAGCGTCATCAGCAGCTACAATACGAAACTGCTGAATAACTTCGACTCGCTGATCGCAAAGCCGTACCCGAAAGATATGAAATGGATGAACGGTACGTTCTACAAGCAGTATACCGATTCGCTGATGTGGGAATAGATCAGAACTTTATCAGCTCCTCATACAACTCTTTCACCGGAAGTCCCATCACATTGTAGAAGCTTCCTTCGATCTTATCGATACCGATATAACCGATCCAGTCCTGTACGCCGTATCCGCCTGCTTTGTCGTAGACATTGAAATTAGCTACATAGTATTCAATCTCTTCCTTTTTCAGTTTTTTGAAATATACTTTCGTCGTATCGAAAAAGGTAGTTTGTTTGGTCCCGGATTTCAGGCAGACACCGGTAAACACCTCGTGCATTTTCCCCGACAGGGATTCCAGCATTTTTACTGCCTCATCATATTTGGCAGGCTTATTCAGCACTTTGCCTTCCAGCCAAACAATGGTATCAGCTGTGATCAGGATCTCATTCTCCTTTACTTCTTCGGGATATTCATCGGCTTTCTTTTCGGCCAGGTAAACCGGGATCTCACTTCCTACCAGGTCGGAAGGATAGTCCTCGTCCGCATTGATCGGCCTCAACAGATAGTCAAAACCCAGGCTTTTTAATAGTTCCTGGCGACGTGGCGAATTGGATCCCAAAATAAGCTGGTAGGGAAAATTCTTAATGGTTTCTTCAACTTGCAGCATTGATGTTATTGGCTAAATAATAGATTATAAATGAAAAACTGATACCCACGAGCATGATGATCTTTATAAATACGCTTGCCCAGTGATAATCTTTCGGGGTTTTAGCCCTGTACATTTTATAGATCAGATACACCAACGGGAAAATGATGCCAAAAAGAATATAAAAAGTAGGCAGGTTCTCTGCCGGATTGTATAAGGAATAGATCAAAAAGGAAAGGATGAGAATCATGTTGGTGATCAGGCCAATCACAATGGCTTTGGCAGCCTTCATGCCCCAGGCTATAGGAATGGTATTGCAACCGGTTTCCAGGTCTCCTTCCACATCTTCCATATCTTTTATGATCTCGCGGATCAGTGAAGAAAGAAATGCGAATACGCTGAAAGCAATGATGAATTTATAGAGGGTGCTGAAATTAAGTGTCATGTCGGGCAGCATCTGGTCATAAATATCAATGACCCTCGGCAGCTCGAAAAGCATCACCGTTAAAGGAACCAGCGCCGTAAGGAATGAAACGATGATATTTCCGATCAGCAATTGTTTTTTGAAGGTAGTGGAATAATACCAAAGCAGCCCGGCTGAAATTACATGGATCAGGGCCAGCTTCACATTGCCGGCTTTCCAGGCAACATAGATACCCAGTAAAATTCCGATCGCATTGAATATAATATGGATCACCATGGCCCAGCGACGTTTGATCGTTCGGTCGAGCACCACTTTATCAGGGCGGTTGATCTTATCCGTTTTCAGGTCGAAATAGTCATTGATAATGTACCCGGCTGCCGCGATCAGGGCAGTGCTCAGCGTTAGCAGAAAAAAAGTGCCATGACTAAGCTGCAGGAATATCTTCTGGTAATAACTTTCGGTACGGTAGAAAAGCAGGCTGTCGATCACGCAATAGCGGATCAGGTATTGTGTAAAAAAGACGATCAGGATGTTCTCGAAACGGATCAGTTTGAGAAAAGCAATGACAGGGTTTTGTAATATGGTTTTTGTCTGGCTCACGTATTACAAATATACTATAATTTGAAGATTACAAAATGAGATGATTGGAAGATAAGAGGCCTGGAAACAAATGAATTACAGGGCTCTTTGAGTCATGTAAGAAGTTTACTTAACCGCAAAGGGTGCAGAGCATTCCGCGAAGGGCGCAAAGGTTTCTGGTGGAGTGTGAAAAAAATTGTTATTTCTTTGCGTTCATAGCGTCTCTGCGCGAAAAAAGTCCGACAGTTCTTACCAGTTTGCGATCTCCCAATCCCCTCTTGCGCGCATCACCTGCTCTACAATATCCCGTGCGCAGCCTTCGCCGCCTTTCTTCTGAGAAGTATAGATACAGATATCCTTTATTTCAGGAGCCGCATCGGCAGGACAAGTAGCTACGCCTACCTGTTTTAATACACAATGATCGGGAAGATCGTCGCCCATGTAGAGGATCTCTTCCTGCTTCAGGTTATGATCGGTAAGCATCTTTTGATAACAGGCATCTTTATCATGCTGAGCCATGTATACTTCCGTAAAGCCGCTTCTCAGGAGGATCTCTTTTACTGCAACGGAATTACCGCCGGATAATAAAAACAGTTTATAGCCTTTTTTTGCGGCAAGCTGAAAGGCATAGCCATCCTTGCTGTTCAGGTTACGGATCGGATCGTGTCCGTGCATCACCCATATGGTTCCGTTGGTGAGTACACCATCCATATCAAAAATAAAGGTGTTTACCCGTGTAAGTTTTGTTTTAAAGTTTTCCATTTTTCGACGCAGTAATGCTGTCCGAAAGTACGGAATATATCTTTTTTGTGTTGGGATATTTTTGAAGTAATTTCATATGGGAGGCGATAGTGGCTCTATCCCCCCTAATAGCCGGACCGGTCTGCACTTCAGCGGGGTCGGCTTTTTTGATCTTTTTCACTGTTTGATTGATGAGTGGCAGGAGCAGCTCAAAATGGTTAACCCTTTCCTTGCTTAAAAAATCTTTGGAAAGTGCGTACAAATGATTGGTGAAATTGCAGGCAAGCACTGCCGCCACATGGAATTTAAGACGCTGGCCCGAGCTCATTTTCACTACTTTTTTCACAAGCGTAGCTGCAAAATCCTCTACTTCCTGGCTCGTGGAAGCTGTGTTTCCTTCTACCAGGAGCGGTGTCTTCGCCCATTTCACCTTGCTTCCTTTGCTGAAGGTCTGCAATGGATACAACACTCCCGTACGATCGGAAACAGTTTTTAATAAAGAAAGAGCGCCGGTACCTGAAGTGTGCAGCACCAGTTTTTTCGGGAGCTTCAATTGTTTGGCTACATTGGCGATCTCCGAATCACTCACGCAAATAATATAGACGTCAGCACCTTTGTTGATCTGTTTCAGATCGGTGGTATGAGAAGTAAAATATTTAAGGCCCAGGGCAGAGGTAGTTCCTGCATTTCTCCCGGCAAACTGGATGATCTCGTGCCCTTTTTTCAGGAGCAATTCCGCGAGGTGCGTAGCAAGATTACCCGATCCGATCAATACAACTTTTTTGTTCTTTTCCATCTTGTCAAATTAAAACAGGCCGAAAATTACACTAAATAAACCAACGGATTCCCCATTTGTTTACACCCTGTTTACATTAAATATACGCGAAAAATGTTATATACGGATGCCTATGATACAAACGTCATCCACCTGTTCAAGATTGCCTTTCCAGTTTTCAAAAGTACGATCCAGTACAGTACGCTGGTCTGCTGTAGCTAAAGATGCATTGGTCCGCAACAGCTCTTCTAATTGTTTGTATTTGAATTTCTTTCCTTTCGGGCCGCCAAACTGATCCGGGAAGCCATCCGTGAAAGCATACACAAGATCCCCGGCTTTCAGTTGCAATGTGTGTTTCGTAAAGGCGTCGGTGTGGTCGGTATGTTTGCCAACCGGCATTTTATCTCCCTTGTATTCATTTAATTCATTGCTGATCGAATCCAGGACATAAACAGAGTTATTGGCTCCTGCAAAATCCAATTGTTTCGATTCCCTGTTCAGCTTCAGTATCACCATATCGATGCCGTCCCGCGATTCTTCTTCCGTATGTTCCCCGTTCAGGTTACGGATGATCTCTTCACGAAGGATGTCAAGGATCAGGGCCGGGTTGGTACATTTGCGTTCCACAATGATCTGGCTGAGCAGATTGATACCGATCATACTCATAAATGCACCCGGAACACCATGTCCCGTGCAATCTGCAACCGCCATGTAAAAATTTCCTTCGTGCTGAATGGCCCAGTAAAAATCGCCGCTTACAATATCCTTGGGTTTATACAGGATAAAAAAATCGTCGAGGTACTTCTTTATATACGCATCCGACGTAAGCAATGCACTTTGAATGCGTTTTGCATACTGGATACTGTCAAGGATCTCGCGCTGTTTTTCTTCCACTATATGATTCTTTTCCTGGATCTTGTTTTTAAGCTTCCGGGCACGGGCAAACAAAAACACCAGCAATACCGATAAAAGACCTACAAATGCCAGGAACCAGATGAGACGCTGTGATCTCACCTTTTCATCCTGCGTATTGATCTTTTCTATATCGATCTCTTTTTGTTTCTCTGTAACAGCCAGCTTTTTCTCCAATGCTGCCACCCTGTTCACTTCCTCCAGGCCGAGGATCTTTTGTGAAAGCTCTTCCTTCAGCTTCTGGTAGCGGAATGCCTCTTTGTAATTGCCCATTAATTCGTAGGCAGTTACATATTCCGTATAATTATCCAGCATTTCATGCTCCAGGTTGTTATCAGTACATATCTTCTCGCTTTCCTTTAAAAAAGAAATAGCTTCTGCCTGCCTGCCTCTCAGACGATTCGCTTTTGCCATGAGCATAAGGATAGTAGCCTCACTGTCGATCATTGTATTTTCGTGGGCGATCTTCCGGGCGCTTATGAAATACGCATAGGCTTCATCATACTTTTTCTTTCCCATCGACAATACGCCTTTGTTCTGGTTAAAGAAATAGGTGTTGCTGGTAGATAAATGTTCCTGCAGGCTCTCAATTTCTTTTACGATGACTTCCGATTTATAGTATTCTCCATTGTCAGTATATTTGCGCATCAGGTTCAGGAGCCCGCCTACCGCTTTTTTATAATCTTTCGTTTTTTTACTGAGAGCAATGCTTTCTTCCAGCAGGAAAAAGGATTCCGCATCATTGCCCAGGCGCTCCTGAAGAATGGATTTCAATTTCAACACATATGCAATCCCGGCGGTGTCTTTCTGATCCTTATATATATTATAGGCTCCGTTGAATTCCATTTCTGCTTCCTCCAGCATCGATTTCAGCAGCAGGTAGCGTCCCTTGAAAACTTTCGCTTTTGCGCGGAGCAATGCATCCGAACTGTCAGTAAGCATTTTTTCTGCCTTCGTGCTCAGATTGAAAGAGGAATCGGGATTGGAATAATAAATGGAATCGGCGATCTGTAGATAGCGAACGGGATCCTGAGCCAGGGACACGAAACAGGTGAAGAGCAGTGTTATGATAAATACGGATCGGCCCACAAAAATGCTAAGGAATTATCTTTTAAAATTAAGAAAATTCTGCAATTCCCCTACCGGCGGGTAGTTCTTTTGCGTGGATTGTTGGGCGAACGCTTTGGACTGTAGGCTACGAAATTTTTACCAAGCATTTCTGCAATCCTTGTTGCCTCTGCTTTCCCTTTTTCTTCTGTTTCTTCCATCTTCACGGTGATCTTTTTGCGGAACTGCTCATCCGTAATAATGACCTCTATTGTCCCGAAATCACTCTGTACTTACATGCCCATACCTTTTGTGCCTCCCACTGCACCTGTGGTCAACTGATAGTTTCTCCGAAGCAGGCAGATATGAGGGAAATCATCCAGTGATAACCATTTACCCGCTCTGATCCCGTAAACACTCACATATGTTCTGAAACTATTTTTATTCCTGTCGAATTCTGCACCTTTATGCACTGTAAACGGGAGCGCGAAAATGAAGACCAGTAGTATCCCGAAAAACAGGCTGTTCATCATCGCCAACAAGGCAAACATCATTAAAATGCCGGAAAAGATACGCGCTGTAAAGGGAAAGAAAAATCCCTGTGGAAATTGCAACATGAATTAATGCTTTTCTTTTAATTCCCTGATGATCTCATCGAGGCGACTCAGGTCTTTGATCAGTACTTCACGCGCTTTGGAGCCTTCAAAAGGGCCAATGATGCCTGCGGCTTCCAGCTGATCCACAATGCGGCCTGCACGATTGTATCCCAACTTCAGCTTACGCTGCAATAAGGAGGCAGAGCCCTGCTGGTGCTGCACAATGATCCTGGCCGCCTCATCAAACATCTTATCCCGTTCCGAAAGATCCACATCGTCTTTTCCATCATCCCCGTCTTCACCCACATACTCGGGCAGCATAAAGGCACTTGGATAAGCACGCTGTGTTCCGATAAAATCGGTGATCTTCTCTACTTCCGGCGTGTCTACAAATGCACACTGGATACGGATCAGGTCGTTGCCTGTAGACAATAACATATCTCCGCGACCGATCAGCTGTTCAGCTCCACCTGCATCGAGGATGGTACGCGAATCTATTTTGGAAGTAACACGGAATGCAATACGCGCCGGGAAGTTGGCTTTGATCGTACCGGTGATGATATTAACGGAAGGGCGCTGGGTGGCAATGATCAAATGTATCCCGATAGCACGTGCCAGCTGGGCAAGGCGGGCAATCGGTGTTTCCACTTCTTTTCCGGCCGTCATGATCAGATCGGCAAACTCATCCACTACGAGCACGATGTACGGCAGGTATTTGTGTCCTTCGTTCGGATTCAGTTTACGTGCAACGAATTTTGTATTGTATTCCTTGATATTCCGTACCTGTGCATCCTGCAGCAAAGCATAGCGGTTATCCATTTCAATACAAAGCGAGTTTAGGGTATGGATCACTTTTGTATTGTCGGTGATGATGGCATCCTCCGAATTCGGAAGCTTGGCAAGGAAATGTCGTTCTATTTTATTGAATAGGGTAAGCTCTACTTTTTTCGGATCTACCAGTACAAACTTGATCTGTGCCGGATGTTTTTTGTACAAAAGAGAAACCAACACTGCATTCAAACCGACAGATTTACCCTGCCCTGTAGCACCTGCCATTAATAAGTGAGGCATTTTGGCAAGGTCGGCAATAAAGGTTTCGTTACTGATAGTCTTGCCCAATGCAATAGGAAGATCAAAAGTAGAATGTTGGAATTTTTCGGAAGCGATGATATTACGCATCGGCACCATCTCCGGGTTCTGATTCGGAACTTCGATACCGATCGTTCCTTTGCCCGGAATAGGCGCAATGATCCGGATACCCAATGCTGACAAGCTAAGTGCGATATCGTCCTCGAGGTTTTTGATCTTGGAAATACGTACACCGGCAGCCGGAACGATCTCATACAGGGTAACGGTAGGTCCTACGGTAGCTTTGATGCTGGCAATCTCGATACCGTAATTTTTCAGTGTATCGATGATCCGGTTCTTGTTGCCGTTTAATTCTTCCTGGTTTATTTTGGTTTCGATGTGACCGAAGTTCTGCAACAGGTCAAGTGTTGGGAACTGGTACGAACCCAGATCCAGGGTCGGATCAAACTCACCAAAACGCTCCACAAGGTTCTTTGCTTTATCTTCCGGCTCCTGATCATCTATGATCGCCTCTGCTTTCGGGCCTTCAACTACAAAATCAATTTCACCCGTTTTTTTTTCAGGCTGCGAAGTGGATTCGATCTCAAGCGGTATCTCCTCTTTATTTTCTTCTTTCTGCTCTTCCTCTGTTGTTTCGTGCAGCTCGATGTTCATCAGCTCGGCTTCTTCTTCCGGGCTCAGCTCAGGTTCGGAGGGATCTTCGGATACTTTGAATTTATTGGAAGTTATTGTTTCATTCTGAATTATTTCTTCCTCCTCTTCTTCCATTATCATTTCTTCTTCCGGCCTTTTCTTACGGTCAAAGGAAAAATTAAATGCAATGACAAGATAGCCGAGCAGGGCCACGGCCAGCAATGCAAGCGTTCCGGCCGATCCTATGATCCCCTGGAGCTTCTCATTGATCGTGTATCCGAAGCCGCCACCCATGAACAAAAAATGTTCGGTGAAAAAGAAACCGAATGTGACAGATACCCAGAAAAGAAAAAAGAAAATGGAATAATTTATTTTTTTGAAAAAGGAAAAATCCCTTGAGATCAGGCGTTTCAATCCTGCCACCAGCAGCACCGGCACCAGCAAAAAGGAGCTCATGCCGAACCATTTGAACATAAAGAGATGCGAGATCAGTGCTCCTGCTTTGCCCAACCAGTTACGCACTTTGGTCTCATTCGAAAGAAATTCGGAAAGCGGCGCCATTACTTTGTCCTGGTCTTCGCGCCAGGTGAATATGAAAGAAGCAAAAGCTATGGCAAGGTAAGCTCCACCAAGGATGAGCAACAATCCCATTACTTTCTGCGTACGTTCGTTGCGGTAAAAAGTCATGAATTTTGCAAAACGTTCCTGCAGTGTAAGCTTCGGTGCGGTCGGTTCGGCTTTGGGCTTTTTTTCCGCTGCCGCTTTTTCTTTCTTCGGTTTTAGTTTTTCAACAACCACATCTTCCACTTCCGTTTTGGAAGCAGATTCAGGGATCTTCAGTTTATTACGTTTCGTCTCGGCCATGGCTAATCCTCACAAAGATAGCCGGCAGGAAGGCGGAATCTGCCAAAACACAGGGGAGTTATAAACGTTAGAATGTTAGGAAGAACACGAAATTTGTTAATTTTTGATACTATGGCAATGGCATATCTTCCCAGTTATCCGGCATTGTTTTATTACTTTGCCTGTATTCATGCAAGACAGCTTCCTGCAGGGGACTAAGCTCAAAGATATTCTCACTGTATAGTTCTTCTATCCATTTTTTAGGCCGGCTTGTACTGTATAGCTTTCTAAACCGCTCTTCCTGTTTGTCCATTGCAAACCAATTATAGATCAGCTCAGGATCCGGATTTTCCAGCATTTCCCGACGCTCACCCCAAAAGCCATAACTGTCGGTGATCTCGCCATTGCTTACTTTTATAATTCCCGCCGGTCCTCCGATAAAGTCGGGACAACGTGCAGCAACCGTGAAGTATACATCTTTGTAGATAACGGAAACTTCCTGAATGATCCAGTAAGGAAGATATTTTCTTCTTTCATACGTAAAGAACAGGACTTTTGATTGATCGTTCAGGTGTTTGACCTTTGCGAACGAAATTCCGTTGTGTATGTAGTCCTTCGCATCCTTTTCATACAAAGCCCGGAAAATTACCTCTTCCTCGTCACGTATGTTTTCTGCTATGATAACGATCTGCGTATCCCAACCCATTTTACTTCATTTGGTCTATTATCAAATATACGTTATTTCATAAAAAAACCCGGACCTTTTCGGGATCCGGGTTTCTATAAAATGTGAATAGATTATTTCATTTTGAAAGCAGCTTTCACTTTCGCTACGTAATCCAGTTTTTCCCAGGTAAACAATTCCACTTTCATGGTTTTTGTTTTACCGTCAGGGGATTTGAATGATTTGGTAACGATCTCGTTCTTACGTCCCATGTGTCCGTATGCAGCTGTTTCGCTGTACATTGGGGTGCGCAGTTTCAGACGTTGTTCGATGAAGTATGGACGCATATCGAATATGCTTTCCACGATCTTCGCGATCTGTCCATCGTTCATTTTCACTTTCGCTGTTCCGTATGTATTGATGTAAATACCCATTGGTTTGGCCACACCGATAGCGTAGGAAACCTGTACGAGCACTTCAGAGCAAACGCCTGCCGCTACCAGGTTTTTCGCAATGTGACGTGTAGCGTATGCCGCCGAGCGATCCACTTTGCTTGGATCTTTCCCGGAGAATGCTCCGCCACCATGTGCGCCTTTTCCGCCGTAGGTATCTACGATGATCTTACGACCTGTTAAGCCGGTATCACCATGCGGTCCACCGATAACGAATTTGCCGGTCGGGTTGATATGATAAGCGATCTTATTGTTGAATAAATGAGCGTATTTAGGATAGTTTTTCTTCACACGTGGGATCAGAATCTCCACGATGTCTTTTTTGATCTTCGCCAGCATTTTTGCTTCAGCGTCGAAATCATCGTGCTGGGTAGAAACAACGATCGCATCGATACGAACCGGTTTGTTGTTGTCATCGTACTCCAGTGTAACCTGTGATTTAGCGTCCGGACGCAGGTATTTGATCTGTTTCCCTTCGCGACGCAATGCAGCAAGCTCCAGTAAAATAGCATGCGCTAAGTCGAGCGCCAATGGCATGTAGTTAGGCGTTTCGTTGGTTGCATAACCGAACATCATCCCCTGATCGCCTGCACCCTGTTCTTCTTTTTTCTTACGATCAACACCCTGGTTGATATCCGCCGATTGCTCGTGGATAGCGGAAAAAATACCGCA
Source organism: Bacteroidota bacterium (assembly GCA_021156365.1). Classification (GTDB taxonomy): domain Bacteria; phylum Bacteroidota; class Bacteroidia; order B-17B0; family Aurantibacillaceae; genus JADJDM01. Next base: position 293,297 of record JAJNDK010000003.1, on the reverse strand, counting down.
GGAGTTGGCTTCGAACATGTACTCTGATTTGGTGTAACCGATCCTGCGGATCACTTCGCGCGCGATATCCTGCACATCGAGGTATGTTTTTGATTTCACTTCACCTGCCAATACTACCTGCCCTGTGGTAACAAGCGTTTCGCAAGCCACTTTACTGTTCGGATCGAATGCCAGGAAGTTATCGATCAAGGCGTCTGAAATCTGATCCGCAACTTTGTCCGGATGTCCTTCACTAACTGATTCGGATGTAAATAAATATCCCATGTTTATTTTTTGATTTGTTTGTTTTTTGATTTGTTTATTTCTGTTATGTACAGTCCGTTGCAGTCTTGTCCGATATATACCGTAAGTCAGACTGAGCCTGACGAAGTTTATTTGCTTTCCTTCAATTCGAATTCGTAGAATTCCATGATCTGGTTGCACAGTAATTTTTTACAGGCCTCATCTACTTTTGCGTGAGCTGCATCTTTGCTGGCTGCTTCGATCTCCAGTGTAATGTGTTTTCCGATGCGGACGTTAGCGATCTCGGGTAAACCGAGGTTTGTCATGCTTCCGGTAACGGCTTTTCCCTGCGGGTCGAGTAATGCTTTAAGAGGCATTACGTCTATTTCTGCTATAAATTTCATGTGTATGGCTGATAAAATGAGGCACGAATATACTAATTCTGCTTATTTTGGCAATTTAGCTTTCTGCTTTGTTAGTATATTGTTGATAATCGACAAAAGGATGTAAAAAATGATCGCCAGTGGGATCCCGACCAGCTGTAGAGAGGCTAGTAAAATTACCGCCCCGATGATGAAAATAAAACGGATCTCATTGCCTTTCCATTTAAAATGCTTGAACTTAAGGGCGATCAGGGGAAGCTCGGAAACGAGGAGGAAAGAAAATAGGATCGATATACCCACACAATTTACTGTATTTACGTAAACACGGGCAAAATTTAATTTCATTGTTTCAAATGAGCTCAAAGCATCTATGGAAACCATTGAAACCGGTTTTGTATCGTTAGGAATATGTGAAGCATGATAGTTACTTAAAAAAGCATATAAGGTTCCAAGACCGAGATCGCGTGGCGGTTTGCCTGCTCCGAAAACCAGCACAATGGAACAAACAAATATGGCTATTGCCGGGGTCGGCACTCCAATAAAGGAATCTGTTTGTCTTGCATCATTATTAAATTTAGCAAGTCTTATCCCAGAAAAAATTGTGATTACAAAACAAAAAAGCGGGACTATTTCAGACCAGCTAACAGATTCAAGTTTCAGTCCAATAGTTGCTTCTTCAACGTAAGCCTGTTGTCCGAATTGCGCTATCTTATACATAATTACACCCGGCACTACTCCAAACGTCACCATATCCGCCAGACTGTCGAGATCTTTCCCGATAGGCGAACTTACTTTTAGTAATCTTGCGGCGAAGCCATCAAAAAAATCAAGTACCGCTGCAAGGCCTACCAGGTAAGCTGCCCATACTAAGTCGCCTTCAAATGCTTTTACGATAGCAAGACAGCCGCAAAGTAAATTACCACAGGTGATGGTATTCGGGATATTCCGTTTGATAAAACTCACGGGGACAAAAGTAGGAAAAAATACGAAACCCGTTTGGAAGATCAGGCAGCACCTTTGAGGCCAAGATAAGCGGCAATGAAACCGGCAAGATGTCTTTCTTTTTCGGACTGAGGATAATAAAAAGCTTTATCGATCTCAAACAATGTCCGGCACCCCGCAGCCAGGAAGATCTCTTTTACTTCGGGATTTTCTGCTATATCAGACTCCAGGAAGGCGCTCAGCTTATCGATCTGCAGATAAATGACATCTTTTGTTTTCAGGCCTAAATTACCCCGCAACCGATCACCTTCCGGAGTCCCCGCATTCGTAAGGAACAGGAAGGTGCGGATAATGATCATTCCCTCAACTACAGAAGCAACCAGATACCCGGATTTTTTCCCACATAAACTAAATTCAAACAAAAGAGTTCCATCTTTATTGCGGAAAACTTTTGGATTCTTTAGCGAGTGGAAGAGACTATAGTGCAACAGCCCTGACGGAACGCCATTCATGCGTTCGAAGAATCTCTTCAAAGCGTGCGACTGGATGTATACATCGAGAAATAAACCAGGCAATTTATCGAGCGCTGCTGAAGGCATTCGTACATACTCAAAATGAGGAGCGGGATGTGCCAGCGGCCAGCCTACACGGAATACCTGGCGCTGTCTGTTCTCTATCGTTACCGGCATATCCTCCGGTTTTATGCAGTATGCCTCTAAATAAATATTCAGACCCAGGATCCCGTTTACCTCTATTCTCATTTCTGTCTTAAACACATAACACCCGTAACCTAAATCGCTGTAAAGCATCGTAAAGAGGTTGGCCATTTGAGCATGCTGATTCCAGAGATGAGAGAAGGAAGGATTATGCTCCAGCGTAGCAATGTGCGCTAATTTGTTCTTCACTATAAAGGCATTGTCATAACCGCCTTCCTTTATCCGGTTTGCGTATATTATAAGAGTAAAGCCTACCGTGAAAAAGTCGTAAGCACTTATCGTTTTCAGGCTGCCGATCTCGAAGGGAAGCTGCCAGCTTTTGAACATAAGCGGGGCCATCGTTTTAAACTCCTTCATCATTTCCGGATCTATCGCCTGGCCTTTTGCTTCTCTCACCCGTATTGGCTGGCACCTCATCAGGTAGATCATTTCAAGCTCCTTTTCGGGTATCAGGGAAAACACATCCGGGCCTGCTACCTGATCGCAGAACTTATGTAAACGAGCGATGAACTCATTCCGCTGCCGGGCTCTTTCAATTTTCTGAAGTGCTTCGCTGCTGATCTTTTTTTTCTTCCGGGACATGGTGAAGAGGTACTATTCCTGCTTCTTATACCCGTTGTGGATCAGGAAAGTTCCGTTATTTAACAAAAACCAAAGGGCGGATTTGTATAAGAAGTGTTAAAACAAACGATGGAGCGGCAGGCGGAGCGTGTATTTTAAGCCTTTCTGCTCCGGATCAGTCTCATTCAGGTCCTGCACAGTTATAGCAGACCAGGGAGACAGGCCCGATCCGGAATTGCTCTCGTCCACCCTTTTCTGTACAATTGACAACGCTTTGGATAAATTTCCACTGTTTTCCTTTTCGATCTTCCCCTTTCCATTGTCCCAATACACAATCTCCAAAAACTGTTCATTGCGGATCTTAAAAACAAGCTTCATTTCAGGATCCTTCACTTTTTCCAGTTGCGCATGTTTGAACGTATTTTCCAGCAGGGGCTGCAGGAGCATAGGTGGAATGGCTATGTCTTCTTTATCTATATCCGGAGAAAGCTCTACTGAAAAACGGAAATCAAAATCGGCCTGCAATTTTTCGAAAGCTACATATTGTTCGAGGAAAGTAATTTCGTCGGCAAGCGGTATCCATTCCCTGTCGCTATTATTAAGCGTGGTTCGCATCAGCTTCGATAAAAGTGTCAGTTGGTTCAAAGCCCTCGCATCGTTCTTCTTCAGTACACTTGCCTGCAGGCCGCTCAATGCATTGAACACAAAGTGCGGATTCATCTGGCTCCGGTGACGGGCAATTTCTGCCGATTGCCTGTTCAACAATTCGGTTTTTTCAATGATCTCTTTCTTTTGCCGGGTCAGCAAAACATTGGCTTTCCTTTTCTGCCTGTAAAAAAAAAGAATAGCTGCAAGGAAAACGGAGATAAGTGCAATAATAATGTAAAGCCTCTTGTTCAGCTTGGAATTACTGGTATTCTGTTCGTTCAGGTTTTTGATCTCTCCGTCTTTCTTTTCCGTTTCGTAACTGATCTGGAGCTTATTGATGGCTTTCAGTTTTTCGGATCTCAGGTGCGCGTCTTTGTATTTTTTGTAATTCTTAAAAATGGCAAGAAGTTCTTTGTCATTTACTTTATCAGATTTTATATTCAGCATCAGCTCATAACATTTAAACAGCTGTTCTTCCGATTTCACTTTCTCAGCCATCTCTATCGAGGTAAGCAGATATTTCTCTGCCTGCTCAAAATTCCCGATCGAGTGATAAATGTTTGCAAGCAAATATTGTGTTTTGGCAATATCAATGGTACTTCCTGCTTCTTCATAGATCCGGATCGCTTTGTTTATATTCGCAAAAGCCGAATCGTATTTGTTCTCGACCATATACAACATGGCATAATTCTGATATGCAGCTGCTTCTCCCGGCCTGTCGTGATTCTTTAATTTCAGCTCAAGGGCGGTTTTGTAGATCTCATGCGCTTCCTTGTTGCGCCCCTGTATCCGGTATACCGCGCCAATATTGTTGAGGATCTGTGCTACATAATAATCTTCCTTTGCTTTCTTCTTCAGCTCCAATGCCTTAAAATTGTTTTCCAGCGACTTATCATATTCTTCGAGGTAATAATACATCACACCTATGTTCTGGTACACCGAACCAAGACCGGAGGTATCTTTCATTTTTTCGAAGATCACAATGGCCTGTGTGAAATAAAAACCTGCGCTGTCCGATTTGCCCATCTGGTCGTAAATAGTACCGACACGGTTGTAGGAATGTGCAATATGTTTCTGATATTTTATTTCTTTTGATAGCTTAAGTGCTTTAAAGGACAGCTCCAGTGCTTTGTTATCATCTGTGCCTGTGAGAAATTTAGCCAGCTCATTGTAGGCCCCGATCTTCGACGTGTCTGCCCCCTGTATGATAATTTTCGAAAGGCTATCTGCTGTCTCCTTACTTTGTGAGAACAAAAAGCAATTGCAGAGAATGAAAAAGAAAACCAGGTATTGTTTTGCAGGCATGCGAAGATTTTGGAATAACAAACCTACATAATTTGCCATCGTGAATGCAGTAAACACTTCATTTTTTTATCAACCCACCCGGATCTGTAGGCGGATTAATTGTAATATTGCAGGATGAGATCTTTTATTCCTGCGAAAGCTGCATGTATAAGCATTTTTTCCATTTTACTTTTTTGCTGTACAACACATACTAAAAAGGCATCTGTTCTTTATACGAAAGAAAACACCGTCGAGGTCCGTGTAAAATCTTCCTGCAGGCTTTCTACTATGTTGCCTCTTGATACCGTAGTGTTGAAAGAGAAAGTACTTCAGTATTCGAATGAGTCGATAAAAAAATTCAAGCTAAAAACAGGCAAATCACTTGAAAAAGCCAGCTATCGGATCTCTAAAACCCAGTTGATCATAACGGAAAGATGTGGCGCTCAAACCAGCACCGGCCAGCCGTTTATGGGTCTTGCACAAGTGCTTATTCTCGAGCATATCCCCTCCGGGCAATTGCTTCAGTTCAGTTCCGACACGATTATTGTGAACCAGGCAGCCCTGAATCAACCCGCTACACTGGTGCCTAAGAAAGTACAACTGGAACCATACATTAACGGACTAATGATAAATAATTACATTCAGTTGAAAAATCATTTCAAGTCCAAATAATGTTTTATATTTGATCCGAATTTTACACACAAACCACCAAAAAAACAGCATGAAAAAACTATTATTTTCTTTTTTACTTGGCGCTTCTTTTTACGGGGCAAACAGCCAGGTCCTGTTCCAGGAAGATTTCGACGGAATAGGCGGACCAACAGCAGGAGGAGCCGGAACCTACACCTTTCCTTCAGGCTTTATGTTACGTAATGTCGACAATCGTACTCCTGCAGCGAACGTAAACTATGTAAATGATGCATGGGAACGCAGGGAAGATTTCCAGACTTCTGTGGTTGATTCAGTTGCATTCGCCACCTCGTGGTATACTCCTGCGGGAGGGGCTAATGACTGGATGTGGACTCCATTAATCGGGCCTCTTCCGGCCAATGCAGTGTTAAGCTGGAATGCAAAAAACTACGATCCTACGTATCTTGATGGATATGAAGTGCGTATTATGACTGCACCTACAACCCCAACCGGAGGCACAGGTGTTATCGGCAACCAGATCACCAATTCTACCGTATTGTACAGCAATCCTGCTGAAGTCGCTGTCTGGACCGCACGCAGTGTAAGTTTAAATACATATGCAGGGCAGTCGGTTTATATCGGGTTCAGACTTACGAGTACGGATAAATTCCTTCTGGTTATTGATGACATCAAAGTAGAGGTTCTGGTTAATCACGACGCAAGAATCGTAAGTACCGCACTTCCTTCTGAATATACACAGACCCCTGTAACTCAGACGGCTCCTCTGAACTTCAGTGCAAGTATCAATAACAATGGTATTCTGGCATTGACCAATGTGCAGCTCAATGTAAATGTATTCAACAGTGTGAATACGAATGTATACAGTGCTTCAAGTACCGTAGCGGGCCTCGCTGCCAGCGCTACCAGTACATTTACTGTAGCTCCCTTCACTCCTTCGGTTGCGGACGACTATACCGTCCGTTACCATGTGAGTGCAACAGAAGCGGACCAGACTACCAGCAACGACACCACTTTCCGATACATTACAGTTACCGACTCTACCTACGCGCGTGATAACGGCGTTATTACAGGTGGCCTTGGCATCGGTGCCGGCAATGGCGGATACCTCGGGCAGGATTTTTTGATCGTGAATGCCGATGATATTACATCTGTAAGCATGTACTTTACCCAAGGATACACAGGTAGAAGAATGGCTGCTGCGATCTGGGATATGAGTGCCGGTGCTCCGAATGCAATTATTGCCGGAACCGACACTCTCTTATATCCTGATGACAGTGCACGTATATATACGCTTCCTATCCACGGAGGTTTCTATAACCTCGCTCCGGGACGTTATGCTATCACTGCTATCGAATTTGACAGTACACTCAGCCTTGGACAAACTGCTGACATTTATATTGCAGACAGAGGCTGGGTAGACTGGCCTACAAATGCAGCTCCGGGTTGGTCCAACCCCGAAGATTTCGGTGTTAACTTTGCCCGCGCCTCCGTACTGAGACCAAACTTCGGCTGTACATTATCAGGGGCGGTGGCTACATCTACGAATGCAAGCTGTAACGGAGCTACCGACGGAACTGCATCTATTGCCCCTACCGGCGGAACGGGACCTTATAGTTATGTCTGGATGCCATCCGGTAGTGGTGGAAGCGCTACGAATCTCGGAGCAGGAACGTATTCTGTAACCGTGGCGGATGCAAGCGGCTGTATGACAAATACAACATTTGTTATTACAGAACCGGCTGCTATCACAGGATCACAAACACTTACATTGTGCGCAGGTCTTAGCGTAACAGTGGGAACCAGCACATATACTGCAACAGGTGTGTACAGCGATGTATTAACAGCTGCAAACGGATGTGACAGTATAGTGACTACGAATTTAACCGTAAGCCCTGCTGTTGATGTAGCGACATCTGTAGCAGGTTCTACTATCACTGCCAATGCGACTCCTGCAACCGCGACTTTCCTGTGGCTGGATTGCGATAATGGAAATGCAGTGATCTCCGGCGAAACCGGTCAAAGCTATTCCCCTGTTGCATCCGGTAACTATGCTGTTCTTGTAACAGAGAACGGCTGCTCGGATACTTCTGCCTGCGTAGCAGTAACAGTTGTAGGGCTTTCCCAGCAAACAGCTTCCAATGAGGCGATCTCTGTATTCCCGAACCCAAGCTCGGGTGCATTTGTGATCAAAACAAGAAGCGAAGGAAGCTATACGATTTACAATGAATTAGGCCAGGTGGTAAAAACCATTGAGCTGAATGCTAAGAACAATTTCAGTGTAGCCGTAAATGACCTCAACAACGGTGTTTACATGATCTCTGGTGTTACTGCAGGCAAAGTAGTAAACCAACGGATCGTTATCAAAAAATAATACGGTTTATCCCACATAAAAAAATCCCGCTCAACCAGCGGGATTTTTTTATGTATTGTCAACTTAAACACAGAGCTTATCGCTCTGATGAGTATACTTCCGCGTGTTCTTCGTCGCGGCTCATTTCATACGCTTCATCATTCACCGCCTGAGAGATCATGGTGAGGTGCTCGTCCGTATCCATTTCTTCTTCAAGCGTGCGGTGCAGCAGATCCCGTACTTTTCCATAGCCAAGTACATCTGCCAGCTCACAAAGCGAACCATAAGAAGCGATCTCGTAATGCTCGATCTTTTGTGAACCGATGATCAGTGCCGAATCGCGCACGAAGCTTTCATCAAATTCATCAATGATCTTATTACCTTCTTTGATCAGGCCTTCCATCGCAAAGCATTTTTTCTCTTCTTTCTTAATGCCCATACGGTCAAAGATCTTTTCGATCCGTTCCGCATGGCGTTTTGTTTGCTGAAGATGATGTTCGAATGCATCCTGGAGCTCTTCGCTGTAAGCTGCTTCAGCCATTTTTGGCAAGGCTTCTATCAGCTGTTTTTCGGCACTGTAAACATCCTTTAATTCTTCCTCGAATAGTTGTTCCAGTGTTTTGTGTCTTTTGGACGAGCTGCTTTTCGAGCCGGTAGCTGAAGCTGAATTAGAGCCGGTGTTTTTCGAAAACCCGCTTTTTGCCGTATCATACTTTGAAGAGCTGTTTTTCATCGTATCTTCCTTTGTATTTTTCGACATATCGTTTTTAGCAATACCATTGCCCGATTTTGTGTCTGTACTGCCTTTTTTCTGGCTTGCAGACGTTGTAGTTGATTTTGCCATTGTTTAAAATTGTTTTTATATGATTAGTTCTCACGAAACAAAAGCGGCTTTGGGCCGCTTTTGTGATGTTGTTTCTTCCTTACAAAATTATCTGTTTTTGTTGCGGGAAGATGTAGAGCGTGTGTTGCGGGAAGCGGAATTTCCGTACGAGCTGTTGCGGCTGTTTCCTGTATTCGAATTACGGTTGCTTCCTGTTCCGCGTGAAGAGGAATTGGAATTGCCATAAGAAGAATTTCCGTAGTTGTTCGATGAGCCGTAACCGCTGTTTCCGTATCCGCGTGACGAGCCTGATCCGGAATTCGAATTTCTTCCGCGACCTGTGGTGCCGGAATAATCATATCCATAATCAGAATTGTTGCGGGATGATCCGTACGAATTGTTGCCATTCGATGAACGGGAAGAATCAGTACCGCGTGAAGATCCATACGATGAACCGTATCCACGGGAAGATCCTGATCCACTGCGCGAAGTACCATAAGAGTTATTGCCATTCGATGAACGGGAAAACTCATTACTGCGCGATGAACCGTAACCTGTTCCGCGTGATGAACCATACGATCCGTATTGGTTACTATCGCCACGCTGACTGCCGTTTCCGTAATAATCGCTTTGCGAGTCGTGGTAGCGTCCCTGTGCTGAATAGCCAGTACCGTATGAACGATTTGTGCCCGCATACGATCCGCGATTTCCTGAATAATTTCCTTCGTTTTGATTGTTTCCTGAACGGTTCATGCTGTTACGCGAAGAAGTGTAGTTTCCACGGTTATTTTCGTAACGATCCTCGTCGCGGTCTTCATCATCCTCATCGTAATCATAATCGCTTGCGCGTGTATCATACTCATCTTCCAGGTCTTCATCATAACTGCTGTTGAAATTCCTGCTGCCTTCATACCGGCTGTCGTTCTCATCCTCATCATAGTCGTCAAAATCGTCATAGTCTTCGTTTCCATATTCGGAATTATACGTTCCTGATTCATTGTACTGACGGCGTGGATTGGTCGAAAACCGGCCTTCAGAGTCCCTTTCTCTCGATTGAGCACCTCTTCTTTGATTTCTTGTAATCATAATGGAATGTTTTTTAAAGTTCACCCCGGGGCATTCAAGCCCTGTGCCAGCTCTGAAATCATTGATAATAAAGGGCCGGGGAATTTTTTTCCGTAGAAAATCAATGTGCTGCGTGGAAAAAAATACTTCAAGAAAAATTCATGCCAGCAGGATGGGTAGCAATTTCCTTATCTAACTTACAATTTCGTATAGTTTTCATAACATCTATTCCACAGTAGATCCCCTGGTAGGAAAATTTTGCCACTAACAGGGACAAAAAACGATGCTGAGATATATCAAACAAAAACTTACTCCGTTCCGGGCAATAAAGGAACAAAACGAAAGTGCCCGTGGTCCTCTATCCGTGTTTCCGTTTCCGACAGTTTTGTTATTTTGAGCATCCGTTGAAGTCCCCCATTCACAGGTACGACGAGTGAGCCTCCTATCCTGAGTTGTTCAACAAGCAGGTCCGGTATGGAAGGAGCCGCCGCCGTTACAAGGATCTTATCAAAAGGAGCTAGTTCCGGAAGTCCCCTGTTGCCATCGCCATAGAATAGATGGATCTGCGAATAACCCAGGCGGGTAATCCGCTTTTTGGTTTCGTCATAGAGCTTTTTTTGCCGCTCGATCGTAAAGACCTCTGCCCCCATTATGTATAAGACCGCAGCCTGATAACCGGAACCTGTGCCGATCTCCAGTATTTTATCGCCGGATACAATATCCAGTAATTGTGTTTGCCAGGCCACCGTGAAAGGCTGGGAAATGGTTTGCCCCTGCCCGATCCCAATGGGTTCGTCTTCATACATGTCTTTTACACTGAGTTTTGCTTCGATGAACAAATGTCGCGGTACTCTTCTGATCGATTCCAGTACTTTTTCGTCGCTGATACCTTTTTCATGCAAAAGCTTTACTAATTCGTTCCGGTACTGCTTATGATGAATGGTATCTTCCATAGCCAGGCAATTTGTATCTCTATAGAAAATATTGTGCCCGCCGGAACGTATTTCACACGTGTGGGATCAGGAAATATGGATGTCGTTCTCTAGTCTTTTTCCAACCTGATCAGGAGGTCCCCGGATCCTGCTGCCTGTTTTTGCAACTGTTCCTGCAGCGCTTGTAGAGCATTTTCGTCTGCCACCGTAAAAGAAAGCGCTGTATATGTCCTGGCATCTTCATGCAAAATAGTGAAAGAGACACTTCTCTCCTCTATCGTTATTAATTCCATAACAGGTATCAGGCCATTCCTGCTGTTTATTTTCAGGAAACTGAGATCGTTTATTTCTGCTCCATGTAGTATTTTCAGCTGTACGGGTATTTCCAGCCCGGCGCTCCATACTTTCGCTTCCAAAGGAAAACGCACGGTTTTTTGGAGCAGATCTATACTTATACCATACTGTGCAGCTTTCTCCCTGTCTGTTTTAAAATTCAATTCCGGAATTTGCTGATCACCCTTGCTGTGGATATTCTTCAGGCCCTTTACAAGTTCCAGTTTTTTTCTCCATTCGGTCATGGCTTCCCTCATCTTTCCTTCATCCTCTGAGAAAATCTTAATGCTATAATCAGCCGGCCATTCTCCGGACGCAGGATGAACAAACCAATACCGCATTCCCGGAAAAGCATCCAGTTTTTCCTGCAGGGCATTTTCGACTTCCACTGTGTTTTGGTTTTGGCCAATGTCTATATAAAAATTCAGGCAATTCTCTTCTTCCGTATTTTCATTTACCGAATATCCGGTTTCGGAAACAAAGGATACTACGCCTTCGGTTTTTTGCACTGCCTGCCATATCTTCATCCATGCGTCATGTCTGTCTTTATGAGATAGCCCTGAAGGGAGCTGTACTTTAAAAATGCCTGTTGACTTCCTGTTTCCCGGCTCAAAAAAAGGATGGATGGAAATGCCAGCAGGCATCCCTTTCTTCTTTACCTGCTCCAACACTGAATAAAACTGTTTTTTTATTTCGATCGGAGACAAGCCGTTCTTAAACGTTACGATCCCTTCAATGGATGGCTTATCTGCATTATACACTGCCTCGTTAGTCTCTTTCACGCTAAGAGATACCTGCGCTACATCTTTTACCATAATTGCAGTTGATCCGCTTGTTTTTATGATCATATTGGCGATCTCTTCCGGCGTTTTTATTTTTGCTTTTATATTCAGGTTCAATTTGCCGGGAAGCGTTTCTACAGGATATAAGCTCCTTTCAATTGCATTCGCAAACTCATCCATTCCGATTCCAAAGCTGTTTAATTTATGAAGATCGGGATCGATCAGGAAAACTTCTTCTCCGCCGCCAACAGCATAGGCAGCTGTAACAGCGGGCCATCGTTCCAGTTCGGCAGCCAGTACCTCTTCATCCCATTTACGAAGCTCTGTCAGGGGAAGCACATCACTTGTCAAAACATAGCGGATAACGGCAGCATCCGGATCGGTATAGTTTTGGATCACAGGCTTGGTGTCTTTTGGAAGGTATTTTACAGGCATGCGGTCTTGGGCAAGCATACGTAATGAATCGGCAGATACTTCTGAAGAAAGCGTGATGATACATTTTCCGGCAGATGTGATGGAGCTGGTGCTTACATCTTTAAATGCGTTCTCTATAGGAGCTGTAATGTTGCGCTCTACCTCTTCGGCTGAATACCCATCGCAGAAGGTAACTATCCGGATGCGACTTTCCTGTTTATCCGTGTTCGTACAACTAAGAAGGCACAACAAAAATGGGAGTAAAAAAACAAGAGGTTTCTTCATATATATTGAAAGTAGTTGTTTTTTTTATAGTGCCGGGCTATCTTTAGTTCCCGAAAAAGAAAATTATTTTTCACAATTTTTTTTGTGAATTAAAACTTATTTGTACATTTGCACTCCCAAAAGAAATTTTGGTTGTTGGTCCGGTAGTTCAGCTGGTTAGAATGCCGCCCTGTCACGGCGGAGGTCGCGGGTTCGAGTCCCGTCCGGACCGCTTGAAAATCAAGCACTTAAATTAAGTCCCGATTCGTTCGGGACTTTTTTTTTCCCTGGTCCCGGGAATATTATTTTAAAAACTAATCAACAGTCCCCCGTAAAATCAGCATTTTTTAGCAATTTTGCCACCCAATATAACCATTGGATATGCAATTGAAGTACCAGGAGAAACAAAAAGCCATTTTACTTTTAGAGGACGGGACTATTTTTGAAGGAAAAGCAGCTGGCAAAACAGGTACCACCACCGGCGAGATCTGCTTCAATACCGGGATGACAGGCTACCAGGAGATCTTTACCGATCCTTCCTATTTCGGGCAGGTAGTTACCATGACCAATGTACATGTCGGGAATTACGGCGTACAAACAGATGAAGTAGAAAGTAAGTCTATCAAGATTGCCGGGATGATCTGCAAAAAGTTCAATAATGGCTATTCCCGCAAAAGAGCTACCGGATCCCTGCAGGATTATCTCGAAAAAGCAGGTATCGTATGTATCTCAGATGTGGATACGCGCGCGATCGTACGTTACATCCGCGACAAAGGCTCCATGAACTGCATCATTACTTCCGAAAATCATTCGATAGACGATCTCAAAAAACAGCTTGCCAAAGTTCCGTCCATGCACGGGCTGGAATTATCGTCGAAAGTGGCCACCACCGAACCTTACGAAGAAAAAGAGGCGAATGCGGCTTACCGTGTAGCCCTGATGGATTACGGTGTAAAACAAAATATTGTTCGCTGCCTCGTAGAAAGGGGTTGTCATGTAAAAGTATTCCCGATGAATGCAAAGCTGGAAGATATGCTTGCCTTCAAACCACATGGATTCATGATCAGCAACGGCCCCGGCGATCCGGGCGTAATGAAAGAAGAAATAGAGCTGGTAAAAAAAGTGATAGACACCAATATTCCTGTATTTGGCATATGCCTTGGCCATCAGCTGATCGCAGAATCGCTGGGGATCTCTACCTATAAGATGCACGCAGGTCACCGCGGCATCAACAGCCCGGTGAAAAACCTCATCAGCGGAAAAAGCGAGATCACTTCTCAAAACCACGGATTCAGCATCACACCGGAAGACCTGAAGAAAAATCCGGATGTGGAGATCACGCACATGAACCTCAATGATCACACGATCGAAGGTATCCGCATGAAAAGCAAAAAAGTGTTCTGCGTGCAGTATCATCCGGAGTCCAATCCTGGCCCTTATGACAGCCGTTACCTCTTTGATGAGTTCGTAACGAACATGAAAGAAGCAGCAAAGGCGTAGATTTTCCTCCTTTTAAAAAAATTGCTACCTTGTAACAAGCTTTATGAGGTGTCCTTTTTCGTATAAACTCTTTCTGTTCATACTGCTGCCTTTTTTTTCCACAGGGCAGAATACGGATTCTTTGGAATCTGTTTTATCCTCTTTGCAGGGACAGGAAAAAGTAAATACGCTGAACCTATTAGCTGAAAAGCTGGTAAACTCCGATCCTGCCAAAACAAAAAAATATGCAGATGAAGCGCTGAAAATCGCAAAATCCATCAATTATCAATATGGTATCGCAGATGCTATTCACAAACAAGGGATCGCTTTTTATTACCAGGACGATTATGAGAATACACTTGATTGCTATACCAAAAGCCTTGTTATTGCCAAGCAGATCAATAATAAAAAACTGATCGCCCAGGCACTTTCCTGGACCGGCGCGCTCTACCGCATACAGAACGACTTTGCAAAAGCCAACCAGTTTCTGAACGAGGCGATCTTTTATGCAAATCAAATTGATGACAATGAACGCATCGTGTATTGCCTGCGGAACTTAGGAGAAGTGAACCGCGTGCAACAAAAAGGAGATTCGGCCATCCTGCTTTTCAATAAGGCACTGAAACTGGCAGAAAAAATAAACGATCAGAACCAGCAGGCATATATTCTCACAGCCATCGGAGAGGTATACCGCCAGCAAAGCGACCTTCCACTGGCGCTTAAATACCTGAACGAATCGATCGACAAATCCATCAAGATCAATAACAAAAACCTTGCTTCCAACAATTATTATTCGGTGGGAGAGATCTATCTATACAACTCCGAACACAGCAAAGCCCTGGAGTACCTGCAAAAATCCTTATTGCTGGCCAAAGACCTGAAAGATAATATCCGTATGGCCGATTGTTACGCCTCTATGGGCGATGTGTTCAGGACCGAGGTGGATCATGAGAATGCCGAAACCTATTACAAAAAATCGCTTTCCATCTCTACGCAGATCAATTACAAATACACGAAGTCTTATTGCTATTTTGCACTCGGCATGCTCAAAAAAACTGAGAATCAATATGATCTTGCCATGGAATATTTCAACCGGTCGATCAGCATTGCAAACGAGATCAATGATAACTGGAGAGTCTCCGATTGTTATAATATGATCGGCGACCTGCACACGCTCCGCCTCAATTATTCCAAAGCCGAAGAATTTCTTTTCAGGTCGCTCGATCTGTCTAAAGAGATTGGTAACAGAGCCACTGAAGGCAATGTGCTTACCTCGCTTTCCGATCTGTATTTTAAGAAAAAAGACTTTAAGCTGGCAAAAAAATATGCGGAAGAAAGTCTCGCGATCGCTAATGAAGTGAATGTGATCGCCAATAAAAGATCGGTTTGCGAAAGCTTATACAAGATCTACGAAAGATCGGGTGATTTTAAAAATGCGTTTCACTACCACGTGCTTTTCAAAAACCTCAGCGACAGCTCACGAAACGAAGAGACTACAAAAAAACTGGTTCAGCAACAGCTCCAATTCGAATTCACCGAACAGGAAAAGGTGCACGAGCTGGAACAGGCAAAAAAAGATGCGATCAAAGAAGCAGAACTACACAAACAGCAAATGTATACGATCTTTTCTTTTATCGGTTTGCTGCTCGTTCTCGTTCTTGCCATTGTGATCTTCAGAAGCCAGCGTAAACAAAAATTAGTGAATATCCAGCTGGGCAGGCAAAAACAACAGATCGAAACACAGAAAAAAGAGATCACCGATAGTATCAATTATTCCAAACGGATCCAGACGGCCCTGCTCCCAGATGATGAGCAGATACGTAAACACCTGCCCAACAGTTTTGTTTATTATAAACCAAAAGACATTGTCAGTGGTGATTTCTATTACTTCGCCTCTGTAAAAAAGAAGAATACTGAAAATGAGACCCAACTGATAATAGCTGCAGCAGACTGTACAGGGCACGGGGTTCCTGGAGCATTGATGAGCGTTGTTAGCTACCAGAAACTGGATACCAGCGCACGGATCTATAATGAGCCGAATGCCATTTTGAAACGCCTCAACAAAGGAATTAAAAAAGCCCTGAAACAGACGCTGGCGCAAAACGCTACGAGGGATGGATTGGATATTGCGCTGGCAGTTATCGACCAGAAAAAGGAGCATGAATACGTTGTACAGTTCTCCATGGCCAACCGACCCGTATATGTTTTCAAAAATAAGGAATTCATAGAGCTGAAACCCACCAAAGCCGCTATCGGCGGGTATACATCCACGAACCAGGAATTTGATATGCACGAGCTGAACCTTCAGAGCGGCGATACCTTCTATCTGTTCTCCGACGGATATGCCGATCAGTTTGGTGGCGAGAAGGGTAAAAAACTAATGACGGCCCGTTTCAAAGAGATCCTGAAAAACCTTCAATCCATACCTATTTCAGGGCACCGCGACCGGCTGGAGCAGGAAATGCAAACATGGATGGGCACCAACGAGCAGGTAGACGACTTCCTGGTCATCGGGGTTCAGTTGTAGCTGTAGACGGGGTGTTTCGACTGTTCGTATTTTTTTCTATATTTGCAGTCTCCTATGACAGAATTTACTATTCATAAAAAAGATCAGCACGCGGAAGTCTCCATCAATGTGGACAAGCTGGATAGCAGTGTATCTCCACTGCTGAAGTCCGAGCTCGTGATCCTGAACTCGGACGGAATAAAGTACATCCTGTTCGATCTTAAAAATGCCCGTTACTGTGATTCTTCCGGCCTGAGTGCTATCCTGGTAGGGAACAGGCTGTGTAAAAACGCCGGAGGCAAATTTGTGCTTTGCAACCTGAATGATACGGTTAAAAAACTGATCTCCATTTCCCAATTGGATTCCATTATCCATATTGCAAATTCTATCGAGGAAGGCTTGCAAAAGTTATCCTAATCTGCTATCTTAGCAGTTCAACTAACAAACAAAACATGACTATGAAAAAACTCTACTTTGCTTTTTTTGCGGTACTATTTTTCTCTTTTTATGAATCGAAGTCTCAAACCTGCCAGTATGATATGGTCTGGCTTGCAACGGGAGAATACGGTGTATGGCCCGATAGCGCTACCAATTTTGTAAGCGGCAATGTCGGCACACCCTATACACAAAACGTGACCATCAGGGTTCCTTATGATACTACCGTAGCAGGTCTGGGAAATGTTCATTTTTCACACATCGATCTGCAGACAAATATTTCCTCACCGGTTAACTACGGTTTGCCTCCGGGATTGAGCCTTGCCGGCACTCCGGCTAATTTTCATTTTCCCGGAAATGATACCAGCTGCATGGTGATCTATGGAACACCTACTACAGCAGGCACCTATATGCTTTCATTTCAGCTGAAGACCTATGTAACGGAATTCCCTTTTAGCAGCGTAAATACACAAACCCTGACGTATTACAAAATTGTGATCAACACTCCGATCGGACTGAACGATGCAACTGCTTCCAAATTTGAAGTAAGCAATCCGATTCCTAATCCTTCCAGCTCTGTTTCGCTGATCAAATATTCCCTGCCAAAAAGCGGTACCAGTAAACTGAGCCTTTACAATACATTGGGCAAAAACATCCTTTCGAAAAAAGCAGAAGGAAAACAGGGCGAAAACTCTTTTGAGCTGGATGTAAATGAGCTGGCTTCCGGAGTATACCTCTATACCCTTGAATTCGAAGGAAAATCAATCACCAAACGATTGATCGTAAACAACGATTAATGCAAAGATTTGAAATAACGATATTAGGCACCGGTTCCGCCTCTCCCACTACCAAAAGAAATCCATCCGCTCAGCTGTTAAATGCAGCTGAGCGTTTTTTTTTGATCGACTGCGGCGAAGGTACCCAAATGCAGCTGCGCAAATACAAGCTGAATATGCACCGCATCGATCACATCCTGATCTCTCACTTGCACGGTGATCATTACCTGGGGCTGTTGGGTCTTCTGCAAAGCATGCATCTGCTCGGACGTAAAAAGCCGCTGTATTTATTTTGTTTTCCCGAATTAAAAGAGATCATCGATATACAGAACAAACATTCGCAAACCGTTCTTAACTACGAGATCATTTATAATTATACAGATCCTAAACAGCCCAAACTTCTTTTGGACGATAAAAAGCTCAGCATTACTTCCTTTCCACTCAGTCATCGCATTGCCTGCTGTGGCTTTATGTTCCGTGAAAAAGAAGGAGGCCGGAAGATCGTGAAAGAAGCCCTGGAAAAATACAAGGTTTCCATAGCAGAGATCCATAAGCTTCGTATCGGACAGGATGCTATAAATGATGAAGGAGATACTATTGCTAACAGGCTGTTGACAAAAAATCCGGACCGGACACGAAGTTTTGCCTACTGCAGCGATACCTGCTACTTCGAAGACATATTGCCGCATATTGCCAATGCCGATCTGCTTTACCACGAATCTACCTTTCTGAAGGACATGAAAGACCGGGCAAGATCTACCTTCCACTCCACTGCCGAAGATGCCGCTACGATTGCCCAAAAGGCGAATGTTAAAAAATTGTTGTTAGGGCATTTCTCCGCCAGGTATGAGGATTCCAGCCCTTTTTTGCTGGAGGCCCGGCCTCTTTTCGACAATACTTTGCTGGCCCTGGAGGGGGAAAAAGTGAAGATTTAATTTGCACAAACCATTTGGACAAAGTATCTTTGTTTAAAATTAGTCTAAATAAGAACAAAATGATAAAATTACTAATAGCCGACAACTGCATTCTGATCCGCGAAGGTTTTAAAGCATTGCTTAGCGACATTACTAATTTTGAATTTGTAGGTGAAGCAGAGAACAATACACAGCTGAAAGAGATGAATAATCTCTTCAAACCGGATGTTCTTATCATCGATTGTTATTCTTTACTGACTGGTAACAGCGAGCTGAAAGCGCTGAAAAGATCAAATAAAAATCTTCGTATCCTTGCTATCACGCAGCTGATCTCTAAAAATGAGATCAGCAGTTTCCTGAACGGGGAAGTAACCAGCTACCTGCTGAAAGAATGCGACCGGGAAGAGATCATCGATGCGATCCACGAAACACAAAAAGGGAAACGTTTCCTTTGCGGTAAGATAGCACATGTGCTGAGCTCGCCTGAAGAGATCGTTCCTTCTCCTGCATATATGAAATCGGTTTCCTGTGAAGGAATCACTGTTACAGAACGTGAAGCCGATGTGATCCGTTATATTTCCGAAGGTCTGTCCAACAAGCAGATCGCCGATAAATTGTTCCTGAGCACGCATACGGTAAATACACACCGCAAAAACATCATGAACAAATTAGGTGTGAATAACACTGCTGGAATTGTGATGTATGCTGTTAAAAACAATCTGCTGGAACCTAATACGCTTTTGTTCGCCAACTAAAACACTCTTTTTAACCGCGGATTTTCACAGATTACGCAGATTTTTGAATCGGTACAGATCTGTGTTTAATGTTCCTGAATAAATAATTATTTTTTTATGTTCGCTTGAGGAGCTCCCGGAGTTTTATCCGCGAAATCTGTAAGAATCTGCGGCAGACCTACTTCACTGCTTTCAAACTCAGATCCAGGCTGCTTACATGATGTGTGAGTGCGCCAACAGAAATAAAATCCACTCCTGTCTGAGCATAGGCACGAATTGTCTTTTTATTGATCCCACCCGATGATTCGGTTTGGAATTTACCATCGATGAGGGCAATAGCTTTTTTGGTTTCTGCAGGTGTGAAATTATCGATGAGGATGCGGTCTACTCCGCCTTTCTTCAGTATTTCCTTGATATCATTCAACGAACGTACTTCTATTTCGACTTTTAGCTTCTTTTTGTTTTTTTTCTGATAAGCATGTACTGCGTCGATCGCTTTGCTGATACCGCCTGCAAAATCAATGTGATTATCCTTGATCAGGATCATGTCAAATAAGCCGTAGCGATGATTGGCTCCGCCACCAATTACAACCGCCCACTTTTCGAAGAACCGGAAACCGGGTGTGGTTTTGCGTGTATCAATTACTTTTGCTTTGGTCCCTTTGCACAGTTGCATCAATTCATACGTATGCGTAGCGATCCCGCTCATGCGTTGCATGATGTTCAATACCAGGCGCTCGGTGGTCAGTAGTTTTTGTGAATTGCCTGTTACTTCAAAAGCCACATCGCCCTTTTTCACCTGCGTTCCATCTTTTATAAGTTGTTTGAATCTGAAAGAAGGATCTGTGATACGGAAGATCTCTTTTGCTGCTTCCATACCTGCAAGAATGCCATCCTCTTTCACAAAAAGCCGCATTTTCCCTTTATGTGAAGCTGGGATCGTGGAAAGAGAGGTGTGATCACCATCACCCACATCTTCGTTAAAAGCGTCTTTTATGAATTGGTTGAAATTAAAATGCCGGGCGTGTGAGCGGATGTATGAATTAGTCATTTTCGTTTTCGATTCTGAACTGCGAAATTAAAAAACGTTCGCCAAATTTCTTCAACAAAAATGAAACACGGTATTTGCCATTGGTGGAAGTGAGTGTTCCCACTACAAACTGATTGGCGGATTTGGCATTGCTGCTATGGCTTTCTACAAAGCTTTTCACCGGGTGTTTGGCAAAAAAGTCTTTCAGTACCAATTCGGCCTGGGCCTTGCTGTATACATCCTCCTGGTCGAGGATCTTGAGATCTATCTTATCATTGAAATTTTTAGCGATGGCGGTGGCATTTCCCTGTTTGATCGCATCCAACACTTCCGTGCTGACATCCATATAAGAGCCTCCCAGTATAGTTGTAAAGAAAGTGATAAACAGAATGATGGTCTTCATTACCTTGATTTTCTACCAAATATACAAGAATTATACCATTCACCGAAGCTGAAAAAAGCCTTCCTTCTTCCTGCCGGAACGGATTAATTAAAAATCCATTGTGAAAAAGTATTTTGGGCCTGATACCGCTGCTTTCCGCTAAATCTGTATCATTATACTTTGCTAAAATGAGCACTTTCAAGCCTTTCCATACCCTTTTGTTTGCCGGAGCCGTTTTTGGCGGCCTTGCACTGATCAGCTGGTTATTTCCGAAAGACGGCATTCCCTTAGGTGTAGGACCCGGATTAAAATTTCCTACTCTCGCTTCTGTTTTTGAGCCGAAGAAAGAAAAAACGGATATTTCAAAAATACTGGACCTCAGCGATACGGCTGCGATCGACACAACGGCGCTGATAGCCGTGAAGCCATTGAAAAAAGACAGCATTGCAGAAAACGATACTACACCGAATCAGCAGCATGGAGAAATAAAAGATCCTTCACTGAAACTGGTAACACCCCTGGAATACGTAAACGAAGAAAAAAACTCGCTTGATAAATTTTTCAATGCACTGGCCAGTGAGATCAATGATTCGAGAGCTATCCACATCCTGCATTACGGCGACTCGCAGATAGAAGGTGATCGCATCTCTGATTTCCTGCGCCTGAAGCTACAGAATCAATTCGGCGGACAAGGACAGGGATTTGTTTCTCCGATGCCTGTTGCGCCCTGTGTGGCATTGAAACAAACCTGGAGCGAGAACTGGAACCGGTATACGGCTTTCACGGGGAAAGACAAGCGCGTGAAACACACCAGTTACGGTGCCGGCGCGGGTTTCTGCAGGTATCTTGGTTATAAAACGTTAAATGATTCTTCGGAAATACAACAAGCCTGGCTGAAAACCGTTACCAGCAAAGCCGGAGGAGCTAACCTGGCAAGTTATAACAAAGTGAAATTATTTTATGGGAATGCACAATACAAAACTGCCGTAGAGTTTTATGAGAACGGCGAACTAAAAGAAAGTGATACATTAAACATCGGAGGTGTTTTCAACGTCAAACAATTCAGCGTAACAACATCACCTCCGCAATTTGAGATGAAATTCAAAGGACAAGATAGCCCGGATATTTATGGCCTTTCCCTCGAAGGCAATGGCGGTATCATGGTCGATAATTTCGGTTTGCGCGGAAGCTCCGGTACTTTTTTTAACCAGATGAATTACGGACAGCTGAAGTCTTTTTATGACAACATGAATGTGAAGCTTTTTATACTTCAGTTCGGCGGCAATTCACTGCCTTACATCAAGGATAAAAAACAATGTGACAATTTCGGTAACTACCTGCAGGCACAGATCAGCACATTGAAAAAGATGATGCCTAATGCAAGCTTTATCGTTATCGGACCTGCAGATATGGGTGTGAAAGAGGAAACAGCATACGTTTCGCACCCGCAGGTGGAAAATCTGCGGAATGCGATCCGGAGCGCTGCCTTCAACACCAATTGTGCTTTCTTTGATATGTATGCCTGCATGGGAGGCAACGGAAGTATGGTGAGCTGGGTAGATGCAGGTATTGCAGCAAAAGACTATATACATTTCAGTTCGGGAGGCGCGCGAAAAATTGCCACGATCTTGTACTCGGCAATTATCACGGATTATAACAATTACATTAAGAAGGGAAAATAATGAGATTAGCAGCAGGCATAGTGATGTGGGTTTGGATGATGATAGGCGGATATGCCCAGCAGGCAGAGAAATATCCTTTCATACGGTATGACCAGAACAAGCTGCAATTCGGGAAGGACAGTTCGAATATGCTTGGCTTTTATCAAAAGCTGGATGATCTGCGAAACGGAACAAAAGACAGGATAACGATCGTACACATTGGCGGATCGCACGTGCAGGCGGGGATCTGGACAGAATCCGTTCAGGACAAATTCCAGGCATTAGGGGCTTTTGAAGGTGGCGGCATGTATGCTTTCCCGTTCAAGCTGGCTAAAACAAACAGTCCTCATTCATTCAAAACCTTTACAAACGGAACCTGGAAACGTTGCCGTTGCGTCATGAAAGAAAAATGTACACCGCTTGGTGTATCAGGCATTGCAGTAGTTACGAACGACAGTTCCAATTTTTTCGCGTTAAAGATCCAGCCAAATGAACACCTGAAAAATTTCACAAAGGTGAAGATCTACCACAATTTTAATAAAAGCTTTCATTTCTCATTGAAACGCGGATCACCTACTGCTTACAAACGTTTCGAGCATTTTAAAGAAGGATACACCTTGTATGAATTCGACACACCCATTGATACTTTTTGTTTCGAGCTCACACGCAGGGATACCAATCAAAGAGATTTTGCCCTGTACGGCTTCAGCCTGGAGAATGAAAAACCGGGGGTCTATTATGCAACCATGGGTGTGAACGGTGCTTCCACCGAATCCTTTTTGAAATGCGAGGATTTTACCCGGCAGCTTCGATCCCTGAAGCCGGATCTTGTTATCTTTTCCTTAGGCGTAAATGATTCACACGGTCCGAATTTTAAAGCTTCGGATTTCATGGCGCACTACGACACGCTTGTTAGCTGGGTAAAGCTGGCAGATCCCGATTGTGCGATCCTGTTCACTACTATTACCGATAACTATATCCGTCGCAAAACGCCCAACAAAAAAAGTATTTACGGGGAAGACGCGATCATTACACTCGCTGAAAAAAGAGGTCTGGCTGTATGGGATCTCTTTGAAGTAATGGGCGGCTACAAAAGCATGTATAAATGGTACAAGGCGCATCTGGCGGCGAAAGACAAAGTGCATTTTAACCCGAAAGGATATCGTATTGTGGCAGAGCTGATGTTTGAAGCGATGATGAATAGTTATAACACAAACTCTAAACTGAAGAAATAATGTTTGAAGAAATGTTTCAAACCCAAACACAGAACCCGGTTTGGGAATGGATAAAAAACATTTTTGCCTGGGATCCTGCATCTCCGCTCACGTTCATGAACCTGTTTTTCTGGGGTTTCTTTGCGGTCGTATTGTTAGGATATTCTATTGTTTACAGATTCAACCTGGCCCGCACTGTTTTCCTGCTGCTTGTTTCCTTCTTCTTCTATTTTAAAACCAGTGGATTTTTCATCATCCTGCTACTCTTTACTATTACCAATGATTATTTCCTTGGGATGGGGATCTCAAAGGCGAAAACGCAGGGACGAAAGAAGCTCTTTCTTACCATAAGTATCATTTGCAACCTTACATTATTAGGCTATTTCAAGTATGCATACTTTTTTCATGAAAGCTTTAACCAGATCACCGGCAATGCACTTCCTTTCTTCAATCATTATGCACAATTCAGCAATACCTGCTTCGGTACGGAATTCAGGGTAGATAAGCTGATCCTGCCGGTTGGTATTTCTTTTTTCACTTTCCAGAGTATTTCCTACATCGTGGATCTCTACAGGGAAAAAGTAAAACCCGTAAAGAATATTCTGGAATATGGCTTCTTTGTTTGTTTCTTCCCGCATCTGGTGGCAGGCCCCATCGTAAAAGCACATGAGTTCCTCTGGCAGATCAATCTCCCGTATAAGCTCACCCGCCTGGACTTCGGGATGGCTTTGTTCTGGATCATAAACGGTTTTGCCAAGAAGATCCTTGCCGATTATATTGCACTGAATTATATCGACCGGATCTTTGAAAACCCGAATTACTATTCGGGTGTGGAAGTGATCTTTGGCATTTTTGGCTACTCGCTGCAGATCTATGCGGATTTCTCCGGTTACACGGATATTGCCATCGGGGTGGCTTTGCTCTTAGGTTTCCGGTTGAAAACGAATTTCAGATCACCTTACAAAGCAGCCAGTACCAGTGAATTCTGGCAGCGCTGGCATATTTCCTTGTCTTCCTGGCTGAAAGAGTACCTCTACATTCCTTTGGGTGGAAATAAGAAAGGCAGTGTAGGATCGTATTTATGCATCTCACTGATCGCACTGGTAGTCATTTTACTCACGGGGAAATTGTGGCTGCTCTTTATTTTTGCTGCTGTGGCTGTTCTGCTTTTCGTTCTCACGTATTTCATCTCTGCTTTCAAACAGGCGCTCAACACCAATATCAATCTTCTTGTGACAATGCTGTTGGGCGGATTGTGGCATGGCAGCAGCTGGATGTTCATTATCTGGGGAGGATTGAACGGGCTCGGATTGATCATCCATAAGCTCTGGCAAAAAATCGTTCCGTTTACAAGTCCGTCTACCAGTTATCGCATCCTGATGATCCTGTTTACGCTTACCTTCATCAGCTTCACCCGGATCTGGTTCCGGAGCGCCAACCTCGAAACAGTAGGATTTATTTTCGACCGGATCCAAAACCACATGGGATGGGAGCTCATCTGGGATATCCTCTGGGGCTATCGTGTTGTATTAGCCGTAATGATTGTAGGCTATCTCATTCACTGGATCCCGGAACGTTTTAAGAACGTGTACAGAACTGCCTTTGCCGGCATGCCCGTTCCTGCAATGGCATTAACTGTTATTTTTGCCGTATTTTTGCTGTACCAGGCTATGTCGTCAGAAATGCAGCCTTTTATTTATTTCCAATTTTAATCTCCAACGCAATGAAAGAAAATGTATTGAAACTGTATCTTTCCATTGCAATACAGCTGGTTCAGCAGTATACACAGGAAGCTTCACAAAAATTCACACCGCTCCATTTATACCTGAAAAGTTATTTTAAGCAGTATAGTAAATATGGTAAACGCGACCGGAATGCCATCAGCGAATTGGTCTACGCCTATTTCAGGGCAGGACATACCTTCCCGAAGACGAAGATCGAAGAACGCATTGTATTAGGATCTTATCTGTGTGCAAACACTAAGGAGTCGATACATTATTTTCTTGCGCAGCTTCAATTGAACAGTTATGAACCCGAAGTGAATGTGAGCAAACGGGTGGAACAGGCAAAAAAAATGTTTTCAGGTTTTGATCCGGCTTCTTTCCTTCCTTTTGAGATTGAGCTTTCAACCAGCTTATCCAAAGAAGACTATTTTCATTCTTTTCTTCAAAAGGCTTCTACTTTTATCCGGATCGCAGAGAACAGGCACAAAGTATTACAGGACCTGGAAAAGAACGGGATCGAATTTGAACCGGTAGAAACGAATGAGCTGGCTTTAAAGATCCTTTCCACCAAAAACCTGAGTGACCTGGAAACATGGAAGAAAGGTTATTTTGAAGTACAGGACCTGAGCTCGCAGGAAACAGCGCGTTTTCTGCATCCGAAAAAAGGTGACCAATGGTGGGATGTATGTGCTGCATCCGGAGGAAAAAGTTTGTTATTGCTCAGCAAAGAAAAAAACATTTATATACTGGCAAGCGATGTGCGCAAAAACATCCTGGAGAATTACAAAGAGCGGATCAAGAGAAACAACTTTCTGAATTTTGAAACACAGGTGTTGGATGCCTCACAAAGCTTCGAGCTGGACAAACAATTCGACGGGATAATCTGCGATGCTCCCTGCAGTGGCAGTGGCACCTGGCACCGGAGTCCGGAAAACCTGTATTTCTTTACACAGGAAAATCTGCTTCATTATTCCACGCTTCAGAAAAAGATCCTCGAAAACACATTGAAATATATCAAACCCGGAAAAAACCTGATCTATATTACCTGCTCCGCTTTTAAAGAGGAGAACGAAAATGTGTTGGAAGCAATTGCTCCAAACCCTAAATCTGCCCGGCTCATCAATAATTCAGATCAGGGAGCGGATTGTATGTTTGTAAGCGAGATCAGCCGTTAAGTTCAGAGCTTCTTCGAATCCCAGCAGGAAGAAGAAAAAGGAATGCCTTTCTTGAACAGGTAAAAGACCACAAAGCCTGTATTGATGATGAGTATGTGAAAAAACAAAGCACTGCGGTAAAGCGAGAAGAATTCTGCCCGCGGATCATTTGTCATCAATTTAGTGGGTGTAATAAGCGTAAGAAAGGCAGAGATCAAAACAGTAAACAACAGGATCGTCTCAAAATTGCGCAGAAAGAAAAAATTCCATTTCCTGCGTGCAGAGAGCGCTGCACCCCAGCGGTGAATGAGGTAATAGTTGCCGTACACCGTTTCGCAGAACAGTAAAGTATCCTGGTCGAGGAAAGGATGTTTCAATCTGTCGACGGTAGAGATCACTTTAAAATAGTTCAGGTCCTTGCGCTGCAGCTCATTCAGGTCTTTGATCTTCAGTATGGATTCGTAGGGAAATTCTCCGGTATACACATCACTGTCTACAAAACGCAGGCGATAGCGGATGCAGATGTTTTTGATCTCCGTATGGGTAAAGAGCTGTTCTTTGTTCAATCCTTCCTCATTCAATAAGCCAAAGGATTTATTGTAGGATTTCAAATTCCCGAGGATGTTCTTTTCAGTGAACTGCTGATCGTGCAGGATCCGTTTGGCATCAAAAACAAGTATATCACCGGCATCCAGGAGTTTTTTCCGCTCCCGTTCCAATTCATTCTGTATGTGTACCGGCCTGAACATAGTGCAAAAATAGACTTTTTAAAGGCAATTCCGAAACCTGCGTCTGTCTTTGGTATGCCTGCTTCCCGCGTTAACATGGTTTAACATACAAAAAATGCAACTTTTCCGGAGATCTGCCGTTTGAACTAACACTAAACTGTTTACAATTATCCTATGGCATAAATTTACTTGGAATTCATCAATCGTACATTCGTAAAGTAAATTTATAACTATGACAGGTATCCTTTTGCAGATCAATACCGGTACAACTGCTACAGTTGCCGATACATTGCAGACCGCAGCAACCAATACAGTAGCAGCCGTTACTCAACAGCCCATCACCGAAGACTCCTTCAATTTATTGAGTATGATAGTGAAGGGTGGTATTATCATATACCCGCTGGCTTTGATGCTCCTGCTGGCCATTTATGTGTTGATCGAACGTCTGTTGACGATCAACAGAGCCTCCAAAAAGAGCCCCAATCTGTTGAGCAGCATTAAAGAAGCCATTCACAAAGGAAATATCGACTCCGCACGTTCCATGTGTTTAAGCATCAATACGCCCGAAGCGATCATGCTGGAAAAGGGACTGAGCCGCATCGGCCAACCTGTGAACGATATCCGTGAAGCCATGAACGAAGCAGCAACAATAGAGATCGGACGCCTCGAAAAAAACATGGGAGTTCTCAATATCACCGGCAGGATCGCACCTATGTTCGGTTTCATCGGAACGATCATCGGGGTCATCAAGATCTTTTACGACATTGCATTGCAGGGAACCGTAGAGATCTCCGTTATCTCCACCGGTCTGTATGAGAAGATGATCTCTTCCTGCAGCGGTCTGATAGTGGGTGTATTCGCCTTTATTGCGTATCACTGGATGAATACACTGATCGATAAATTCGCGCACCGTATGGAAGAGTCGCGTATGAGATTCCTGGATATCCTGAACGAGCCTTCCAAATAAGTAATTCGTTTGTGGAAATTAATTATCCCGATAGCTATCGGGATCATCTAAACAAAAAAAAATGGCACTTCGAAAAAGACATAGAGACGCAGAGGTAAGTACAGATTCGCTGAACGATATCATGTTCTTCCTGCTGCTGTTCTTCCTCATCCTTTCTACCATGATCAGCCCGAATGCGATGAAGGTGAACCTGGCCAGCTCAAGCAAAACCAAGGCTCCGGTAGAAGCAAAAAAACCATTGCATTTAGCCGTTACCAAGGATCGCCGCTTTTTCCTCGAGAACCAGGAAATTGAGTTCAGCAACCTGGAACCGGCCATTGCAGCAGTAACTGCCGGACAAGTTGATCCGCTGGTGATCCTGAATATTGACAAAGATCTCAGCTGGCAGGATGCTGTTGATGTAATGCAGATCGGGGACCGTTTGAAATGCAAAATGGTAGTGTCCACCAAAGCGGCAAATGCCAAATAAGTTTCGTAAATTTGAGTAGAAGAACAAACGTATGAATGCACGTTCAGAACATCCGGGTGACAAAGCAATTGCTGGAGGGATAACACTCGCTATTGCTATTATCCTGTTGCTTATACTCATCTTCGTAAAGATCTATACACGCAATCCGCCTTTTGATCTCTTAGGATCGGAAGGTATGGAAATGAATTTCGGTACTTACAATGAAGGCACCGGTGAAGTGGAGAACAACGGTATTGGTGATGCAACGAACGTGGTTACGGAAGAATCGGTGAGCACTCCGCCACCGGCAGAAACAAACCCCACCGAGAACTTTGAGAACGGCGAACCGGTAATAAATGCCGATCCGAAAGATCCCAAACCAAATACGGAAAGCAACGCTACTACCGTTATCACTCCCGTAAAACCAAGCAATACCAATAATTCATTACTGAACAGCTTTGTGAAAGGAAATACAAAAGGCGGTACCAGTGGTGGCGACGGAAGCTCCGGTAATCCGGGTAACGACGGGGTTCCTGACGGAAATCCGAATACGAACGGACTGGGCGGAACAGGCAACAACCCGAACCAGATCGGTAACAGCGCAGGAGGCAATGGGTATAACCTTGGAGGCAGGAAAGCAACGTATTTACCCAAAGTAGCAGATACGAAAGAAGAAGGAATTGTAGTAGTAACGATAAAAGTGAACAAGGCCGGTAAAGTAACAGAAGCCGAACCGAACGGAAGAGGGACTACAACTTCAAGCGCTGCCCTGAAATCAAAAGCCCGCCAGGCTGCTCTCAGTGCTACTTTTGCGCCTTCGGAGGCATTTGATGAGCAAATAGGAACCATTACCTACAAATTCGAGTTTTAATCCGTAGAGTTTTTCGCTTAAGAACTGCTTGCTCTTTTGCATTGATGATACGCCGTCCCTTTTATTAACGTTTAAAACCCAAAGCCATGTACACCTCAGCCAAAACACATTCCGACAGAATCATTGCCGGTCTTATTTCCCTGTTGTTTGCTATCTCTATTCTCCTTTTCCTTGCATTCTATAAGATCGTCCGGGAGCAAACGCTGCAATCAGAAAAGATCACTGAACTTACCACCATCAGCTTAGCAGGTTTTTCGGACGATATGGAATTACTTCCCGATCCGGGATCTGTAAAAAGCACAGTGAATAAAACGACTCCCGGTCATGCGACAGGTAAAGAAGATTTTATTCCTTCCGAAAACGCGCTTTTCAGCAATTACAGGAACAGTAATCCTCTTAAGGCTACTTTTATGGCTCCGACGTCCGAAAAAGAGCCTGGCGTGACCGGCAATCCTTTTGCAGGCAGAGAACCGGGTGTTCCGTCCTGCATTTCCTCTACCGGTGCTGTACAGCTGGCAGGCCGGAAAGTACTTTCGCTTACCAAACCTATTGATACAAAAGAGGAAGGTATTGTTGTAGTGAACATCACCGTGGCTAAAAATGGTCAGGTGATAAAGGCGGAAGCCAACGGGAGAGGCACTACTACCTTCAGTGCAGTATTAAAATTAAAAGCCTGCGAAGCTGCCTTCAGCTCGTTATTTTCAGCATCCGGATCGGAAGAAGAACAGCGTGGGACCATTACTTACGTGTTTGAATTTTAGGTTTGAAAAAAGCCTCAAAACCCCAATATCAAATCTTTCTTTTTTCCAAATTTTTCTTTCAAAAAACAGTCGCTTTTCTGTACTTTTTTTAACAAATTGTTAGCAAGTTTTATAGCCTGAAATACCAATAAAATCAGTATATTTACAGGAATTAGCGAATAAATTTCAGCTCAGGAACTTTTAAATAATTTATGGAAGAAACAATCAAGCAAACGGAAGAAAAAAACTACGGTGCGGACAGTATCCAGGTACTCGAAGGTTTAGAAGCGGTAAGAAAAAGACCGGCCATGTATATCGGTGATATAGGCACAAAAGGCTTACATCATTTAGTGTATGAAATCGTGGATAACTCCATAGATGAAGCACTCGCCGGACATTGTAAAACGATCCAGGTTTCTATTTTAGAAGACAACTCGATCCGCGTAAGGGACGATGGCCGCGGTATTCCTACCGAGATCCACACCAAAGAGCAAAAATCGACCCTCGAAGTCGTAATGACCATATTGCACGCGGGTGGTAAATTTGATAAAGACAGCTACAAAGTTTCCGGTGGATTGCATGGTGTGGGTATGTCCTGCGTTAATGCACTTTCGATCCATATGAAAACGGAGGTTCACCGTAACGGAAAAGTATTTATGCAGGAATACAGCATCGGTAAGCCTTTATATGATGTAAAAGAAGTAGGTACTACCACCGACAGGGGTACGATCCAGACCTTTAAACCCGATATGAGCATCTTCACTACCGGCGAATATAACTTCAGCACATTAGCAGGCCGTATGCGCGAGCTGGCTTTCCTGAATAAAGGTATCCGTATCACTTTAACCGACGAACGTCATAAAGATGAGAACGGGAGCTTTATTACTGAAGAGTTCTATTCTACCCGCGGTATCGTGGAGTTTGTAGAATACCTGGACAGCGCCAAAGAACACCTGATCTCCGAAGCTATTTATGTAGAAGGCGAAAAACAGGGCATTCCTGTGGAAGTTGCCATGCTGTACAATACCGGCTACAGTGAGAACATGCAAAGTTATGTGAACAATATCAATACACATGAAGGTGGGACGCATTTGGCAGGTTTCCGTAGGGGCTTAACCCGTACGCTGAAAAGCTATGCAGAAAAACAAGGCCTTCTTTCCAAATTAAAAATTGAGATCAGCGGGGATGATTTCCGTGAAGGATTAACGGCTGTTATCTCTGTTAAAGTACAGGAGCCACAATTCGAAGGGCAAACCAAAACCAAACTTGGAAACAACGAGGTAATGGGTGCCGTTGATATGGCTATC
Organism: Bacteroidota bacterium; assembly: GCA_021156365.1. Classification (GTDB taxonomy): domain Bacteria; phylum Bacteroidota; class Bacteroidia; order B-17B0; family Aurantibacillaceae; genus JADJDM01. The sequence continues at coordinate 261,857 of JAJNDK010000003.1, read as the reverse complement.
AGCGAGGCGTTAAACAATTACCTCGAAGAGAACCCAAAACAAGCACGTACGATCGTGGACAAGGTGATCCTTGCTGCTACAGCACGTCACGCAGCACGTAAAGCGCGTGAGATGGTGCAACGTAAGAGTGTTATGTCGGGCGGCGGTCTTCCTGGAAAACTGGCAGATTGTGCCGATAAAGATCCTACAGCATGTGAGCTCTTCCTCGTTGAGGGTGACTCCGCAGGTGGAACGGCTAAACAGGGCCGTAACCGTGCATTCCAGGCAATTCTTCCGTTGAGGGGTAAGATCCTGAACGTGGAAAAAGCGCTTGAGTATAAAATTTACGACAACGAAGAGATCAAAAATATCTTTACCGCATTAGGCGTTTTCAGGGGAACCACTGAAGATGAGCGTGCACTGAACATTGAAAAACTTCGTTACCACAAAGTGATCATTATGTGTGATGCCGATATCGATGGATCTCACATTACTACACTGATCCTTACCTTCTTCTTCCGTCACATGAAAGAGTTGATCGAGAAGGGACATGTATATATTGCCACTCCTCCGCTCTACCTCGTGAAAAAAGGAAAAGAACAACGCTACTGCTGGACTGAAGAGCAGCGTGACGGTTTTGTAAAAGAGTTAGGTGGCGACAAACCGGAATCCGTTGGTATCCAGCGTTACAAAGGTTTAGGTGAGATGAATGCAGAACAATTATGGGAAACCACGTTGAACCCTGATTTCAGAACGCTGCGCCAGGTAACGATCGACAATGCGGCTGAAGCAGATCATATCTTCTCTATGCTGATGGGCGATGAAGTGCCTCCCCGTCGTGATTTCATTGAGAAAAACGCGAAATACGCGAAGATCGATGCATAAATCAGGAAAAATAATAAACTAAAATAAAAACATATAAAACAAAGTAAATTATGTCAAAAGTAACAGTTGTAGGTGCTGGTAACGTTGGAGCATCTTGCGCAGAATACATTGCGATCAGAGGAATTGCAAGCGAAGTAGTAATTCTTGATATTAAAGAGAATTTTGCAGAAGGAAAAGCACTTGACCTGATGCAAACTGCAACATTAAACGGTTTTAATACACGCATTAGCGGAAGTACAAACGATTATGCTAAAACCGCAGGGAGTGATGTTGTCGTAATTACAAGTGGTATTCCACGTAAACCGGGTATGACCCGCGAAGAATTGATCGGGATCAACGCAGGAATTGTTAAAGGTGTTACAGAAAACATTTTAAAACACTCTCCGGATGCGATCATCGTTGTGGTTAGTAACCCAATGGATACTATGACTTACCTGGCATTGACAGGAAGTAAATTACCTAAAAACCGTATCATCGGTATGGGTGGTATCCTGGACAGCGCACGTTTCAAATGCTATTTGTCATTGGCACTGAATTGCTCTCCTAATGACGTGGAAGGAATGGTAATTGGCGGACACGGTGATACTACTATGATCCCTCTTACACGTTTAGCTTCTTACAAAGGCGTTCCGGTATCTCAGTTCTTAAGTGCAGAAGCTTTACAAAAAGTTGCTGCTGATACAATGGTTGGAGGAGCAACATTAACAGGAATGTTAGGAACATCTGCATGGTACGCTCCGGGAGCATCTGTTGCTTCTTTAGTTGACAGTATCCTTAACGATCAGAAAAAACTATTCCCTTGCTGCGTTTCATTGAACGGAGAATACGGGCAAAAAGATATTTGCTTAGGTGTTCCTGTGATCATCGGTAAAAAAGGCTGGGAGTCCATCGTTGACGTGAAACTCGATGCAGAAGAACAAGCTGCATTCAATAAAAGTGCTGATGCCGTAAGAAATATGAATGGTGTATTGAGCACGATCAACGTAGCATAATATATCTTTAATAATAAAGAAGAATCCCTGTTCTGAAAAAGAGCAGGGATTCTTTATTTCGTTTTTTTCCCGGGCTTTATTCCCAGCTGCTTTTGGGTTGCAGAACAAGCCAGCCTGAACACCTTAAACTCTTTATAGTTTGCCGGGGCCAGATCCTTATAACCGGTAACAAATATGGGCTTATTAGTACTATCCGTGCTGATGATCAGATAAGAAAGATATGAATCGGCGTTCCAGAAATCAGCTTTATAATCAACCATTTCAATCTTGTCCTGCTGATTTTGTCCATAAATTTTCAACAGGTCAGCCGGATCATCCTGCGTATTGATATTCAGATTTAATTCACCTGAAATTTGTATCTGCACCTTTTTTTTGCAGATTATCTTTTCCGAAAATTCATAGTCTGTAGATACCCGCAATTCCATAAGAGTATCATTCTCCGCCACGAAATGTTCCTTATACCAGTAGTATAAAAAGTTTGTTTTGGTAAAAGGATATGCAGTAAAATAATCACCTGCAGATTTTCCTGTTATAGTCGTTTCTTTTTTAGTTGGTAAACGAAACGCAGGTATAAATATATTGTCAGTCCATTCAAAATCTCTTTCCGGATTGCTTTTGTCTCCAGTGGCTAATCTTTTCCTTACCTGGCCTTGCCATTTTCCCGCTACATATGCATCGGTACGGAAGTAATCTAATTCTGTCCGAACAGGAACATAACTCAAAAATTTAGTTTTGATCATCCGATTCTCATTGTATCTGTCTGCCAGCCATGCACCATAGCGATTTGCATTTTGCCATGAAACACCCACAACCGGATAGTCGAGATAGCGGGGATTAAACATATAGTCACGTACAGATGGCTCACAGCATGAAATGATCGTATTTATGTCGTCCATTGCGCGAAAGCCTTCCTTCGAGAGCACTCCCTGTAAAGAATTCTTATTCAAACCGGGGAAACTATGCCATACAATTTCCGGGTAATTGGGCCCGAAGGTATTTCGCAACCACATTAAGTAGATAATATATTCACGGTTGGTAACCGGTCGTTGCATTATGGCCACAAATTCTGAATCCGCTTTATAATAATTTATCTGCGAACCCTTGTAAAAAAGATCTTTCTGTGCATGTGCTCTAAAGCCAATAATTAATAAACAGGCGAAAAGCAGCTTAATTGACGTTTTCATAGTTAATGGATCCTATATAATAAACACGGTTTGGTAACACTAATCGTGTTCAACAAGTTTGTTCCGGATGTTATTTTTTGGTAGTTCCCTGTATAATCACTTCCGTTGCACCGAAACCATACTTTTTAAAAGAAGCGTCATGTACATCCAGCTCCGGGTAATTCCGCAGGATACCCAATATTTCCTGCTTTAGACGGCCGTTGCCTACACCATGTATAAAAATGATCTTATAGAAATTATTGCTGATGGCATCATCTAATTCCCGTTGGAAATACCGGAGCTGGTGCTGAATGATCTGTGCATTGGTCATTCCTTTGTGAGAGTCCAGCAGATTTTCGATGTGCAGGTCTACTTCTTTCTCACGTGTAGCAATATAATCCGCAGCTGATTTGGATTGTTTCTTATCAGGATTGAATTCTTTGATCTGCTTCAGGCGCTCCATATCATACTCTGTCAAATGGTATTTGATCTGGTTGGCACTCATAAAGTTTTCCTTGATCGGAAAGGCAAGGATCGGAAATTTGAATTCGTAATGTTTGATCAGATTGGCTTTGTTGAACAGCTGATCGGTAATATGGATGATCTCCGCAGTTGGTAATTGTGCAGGGTAATGCGTGTTTTTGTAAAACAGGGCATCGATTTTATGCAATGCGTATTCTTTCAGATTCCGCTTGTTGATCTTTTTGATAGCCAGCTTCTGGAACTGCCCTATTTCCCCATGTTTCAGCGTTTGGAACAGATGTCCGTCTTTTATCGAATAGGTGAAATGCATGTTGTAAGAAGAACTGTTGTAGATATACAGCTGCAATTCGTTCATCAATAAAGGCATTTCATGGTCGGGTTCCACTACAAAATAAACACGTTCTTCCACCGACTTGTCCGGCTCGATATCCAGGTTTTCTGCATCTTTGTTGATCACCAGCTCATTGTGAACAGGCACCAGCAATCTGATCGGGTATGGGATCTCAAATCCATCCGTACCTTCTACAATTGCTGTATCCTTATCTTTCAGGCGCACGACCACCCCTCCCCCTTTTTCGTTCAGGAACGTAACTTTATCGCCTATTCTCAGTTTCATAATTCTTTTCTTTATTCAATAATATACGCGCCCTTTTCCTTTGTGATCCATACTTTTCCGGCAAACTCAGCAGGCAGCTTCTTCAGGTAATTCAGGGTTTTATAGCCATTGCTACCGTCCACAATGATCCGCCGGGCATCAATTGTTTCAAGCCCCTTTACAAAAGCATTCCTGCTTACCACAAAATAATCGCAGGACAGCTCCCTGGTATCGTATGCGCTAAGTGAATCGGCAATAAGCAGGCACCACTTTTTGCTCTTGTAGGTAAAGGTATACAAACCCTTTTTCATTTGATCATACTTTGTGTTTTTAACCGATACTGCCGAAGAATAGTTCCCGATCGTTTGTCGGGAGCGCTCATTCAGGCAATCGGATAATACTATACTGCTGCTTCCGGTGATGAACTGCATCCCGAAATGATCCTGCAAACTGTACACCAATATGCGTTCCTGCTTTTCAACCGCATAAAAACTGAAAATAGAAGACCCCAGCAGGAAAATGACAATGCCCAGCGAAAAAAGAAAAGAAAGATAATGTTTGTTCAGAAATGCATACGTAAGCGTAAGGATCAATGCAAACAGCAGAACCATCTCTAACATACTGGTATGAATACCCGCTATATTAGAAAACTCAACACTATCGAGCCATTCCGTAAAAATATTCATCAGCCACACACTTTTGCCTACGATCCAGGCCAGTCCTGCAGCAATTATTTTTATTTTCGAGAAGAGTATAATCAGCGCGGCTCCAAACATGACTACGTAGGACAACGGTATCACAACAAGATTGGCGACAAAAAACAAGACCGGGAACTGGTGGAAATAATACAAAGTAATGGGCAGGGTAATGATCTGTGCGCTCAACGAAACCGCAAACATTTTCCAAAGTGTCTCCGATACTTTATTAGTTGGCAGGTACCATTTAAACACATAGGGGTAGAAAAAAACAATGCCGGCCACAGCGAGGTAAGAAAGCTGGAAGCCCGCATCTATCAATAAAAACGGATCGTATAACAACATCAGTGTTGCGCTTGCAAAGATCGTATTGAAGATCTGTCCTTTCCGGTTCATTAAAACACCAACGAGCACGAAGCTGAACATGATCGTAGAGCGGACCACGGAAGGAGATAAGCCGGATAGCAAGGCATAGAACCATAATACAGCCAGGATGATCAGTGTTTTCAATATGATGAATGGTCTTCGTTCCGGGAAGCGTAAAAGAAAATTCAGCACAAGAAACAGCATACCGATATGAAGCCCTGAAACAGAAAGCACATGGAGGGTGCCTGTATGCGAATAGGCCGACATCAGTTCCCCGGAAATGCTATCATCGTATCCTAAAAGCAAAGCAGCTGTAATCCCGAATTCATTGCCCGTCAGGCCATGTTCCTTTAGAATTTGCAGCAGCCGCACCCGAAGGTTTACGGAGAAGTCAAACAGGTAATTGGATCTGTATTTTCCCTCTGTTACAAAATCGTCCGGTTTCAAATATACCTGGTGAAATATATTCTTACAGGTCAGGTATTTTTTGTAATTGAATTCTTCCGGATTTTGAGGTTCTTTGATCGATGCCGGAGCCGCTTTGAATAAGAGCAGATCTCCATAATACAAAGGCCGGAGCGCTTCGGACTTTTGAACATATGCCAGCAGATCTCCTGAAACGGTTTCTGAATTCTTCCCGGAATAGCGGGAAAGCAATGTGATCTTACATTTAAATGCCTTTTCTTTTTCCTGCGGAATATCACTGATATAGCCCATATATACCTGCTCATCTTTTACCAGGTTGCGGGAATAGTGATCCGGCTCGTTGGAAGCTTTTCGCAGGTAGCAGGATTCCATCCCGATGAGAAAAAAGAAACAATTGAGCAACAAGGCGAAGACATAATTTGCCCGTTTTGCCTTCTTCCTGAACAGGAAAAAATATACCAGAGCCAGAATAAGATAGGTTACCAGGATCTGCCAATGCAAGGCAGTATCCATCTCAATCCATAGAGAAACACCGATCCCTATCGCTAAGGGGATGAGATAGCGGAAAAACGGGGTTTTATTTAAGAACTCCTGCATGAATCAGATATAAATATAATTCAGGGAAATTCTTTTAGCAAAAAAAAATCCCCGATCTTCCGACCGGGGATTTTTAACATTGAAATATTTTTTAGAAGTTCCACAAATCGTGTTCGTACTGGAAAATATCTTTTTTGATACGTTCGTTTTCTATCAGGGCATCGATACCTTTTGAGTATTCATTGAGCCCCCTGTCATATACATTTGATTCTTTCACAATAGTGCTATTGAACTGGCGTTTCCGGAAAATATCCTCGAACGTCCTTCTTTCAGAGTCGTTCCTGGTATTATAAACCTCGTGTTGAGCAAAAAGAGGGCGGCATGCCGGAAAATATACCCAAAAAAGCTCACGGTCTGCCTCTTTGTCTTCATCATAGGTAAATACTCCGATACCAACGATGCGGACCTCCATTACCGATTTTTGTTTGTCGAAGAACCAATCTTCCTTCAGCCGGTATTTTCCGATATTTCTGCAGATAGAAGTGGAATCACATACATATCTTTTCACCGGCACTTCATTTCCCAGACTGTCAACACCTATTTCATCTATATCGAGACAGGTAATAAGTTTCTGCTCGATCTCAGCAGGTTGCATAGGTAGTAGAAACTGATCGTCGGAAAAGGCAATGATCTGCTTAGATCGAATGTATTTCTGAAACAGCTGAAAGAGTGAAATCCTTCCATTTACAGGATCTACCGGGTAATACAAAGGCTGGTTGATCTTTTCGCGCATGTCGATCTCCCTCCATACACGTTTGCTCCACAGAACATCGCCCTGCCTGAGATGGGTATCAGGAATGTATTTTTTGTTGACCGCATTCTCTTTGTCATAAATTCCGTCCCTGTAATCACCAGGTGAATATACCTGCGCAAATGAATTACCGGTTGCTACGATCAGTACAGCGAGTATTAACACTAATTTCAATTGTTTCATGGTTCCTCCTTTTAATTGATTATATCCATTTTCAGTCCCTGTTTCAGATCATAACGCGATCGAAACGGAGAAGATACAAGCTGCCAGGAATTTAATTTCTTTTCATTGGGAGAAGAAACCATCAAATTCCAGGGATCATCTATGAATATGAAAAAACAGGAAAGTATGTACAAAAAAAATCCCCGATCTTCCGACCGGGGATTTTTAACATTGAAATGTTTTTTAGAAGTTCCACAAATCGTGTTCGTACTGGAAAATATCTTTTTTGATACGTTCGTTTTCTATCAGGGCATCGATACCTTTTGAGTATTCATTAAGTCCCCTGTCGTATACGTTCGATTCTTTAACAATATTGCTATTGAACTGACGTTTCCAGAAAATATCTTCGAAAGTCCTTCTTTCAGAGTCATTCTTTGTGTTATACACCTCGTGCTGAGAAAAGAAAGGGCGGCATGCCGGGAAATATACCCAGAAAAGCTCACGATCTGCTTCTTTGTCTTCATCATAGGTAAATACGCCGATTCCAACAATACGAACTTCCATTACCGATTTTTGTTTGTCGAAGAACCAGTCTTCTTTCAGACGGTATTTACGGATATTTCTGTAGATAGAAGTGGAGTCGCATTTGAACACTTTCGTAATGATCTCCTCACCTATGTCATTTACCGAAGACTCGGAAATAGAGTCACAGGTAACGATCTTCTGTTTAATCTCAGCCAATTCCATTTTTTTCAGGAATTCTTCGTCCGAGAACGCGATGATCTGATCACTCAGAATATATTTCTGAAGCAATTGAAAGAAAGAAATTCTTCCGTTCACAGGATCTACCGGGTAATACAATGGTTGGTTGATCTTTTCGCGCATATCGATCTCTCTCCATACACGTTTGCTCCATTGAACATCACCCTCTCTCAGAAACGTATAAGGAATGAATTTTCTGTTAATAGAGTTTTCTTTGTCATAAATCCCATCCCTGTAATCCCCTGGTGCAAACACCTGGGCAAATGAATTACCTGCCGTTACAATCAGTACAGCGAGTAATAACATTAATTTCAATTGCTTTCTCATGACTTTGTTTTTTTAATTATTACTACCAAACAAAATGCCGTTATTTTACTTTGATCGATACGTTAGGTAAAGTTCTGGTAGATCCATCAGGTCCGCTTGCTTTGATATTCTCAAAATACAATTTGGAACCCGGGCTCAAACTCTGGATAACTCCTTTTGCTTCCGCAGAAAGATTGTTACCCGCACAGTTGAACTCTTTCAGACTTCCTTTAACAACAGCACTCACAATAAATGATTTTACTACGAAACGAGCATCGAATTCGAATCCGGGAACCTCAGCGATCACACCACCGATGGATGCTAATTCCAGTTTCTTGAACTCAAGGATACCGTTACCGATCTTTCCACCGATCTTAGCAACCGGATCAGGAATTCTTTTTACACGGAATTTAATAGGAGGTCCCTGAGGTTTTGTACCATCTTTTGTTTTTGCGGATACGCTGATGTTACAATCGCCAGGACTTGAGAATGTAAATTCGTATTTACCACCGCCTTTTGATACATATTTAGCTCCACCACCATTTGCATTCACTACAAGATCTGTAGGAGATACACCGGCAGCCGAAACAGATACAGGATTTGGTACACCAATGTAGAATACATTCATTTTATCCAGTGCGATAGCCGTAGAAGGCGCTGCCACCATATATTCTCCGGAGAAAGGATAGTAATCGTATTCACCTGTTGGTTTCTTGAATTTAATAACACCTTTATAAGTTTGTAAACCTTGTCCGCCGGTACCCACTTCGTATTTACCCATACCGCCTTCAAGTTTCTGAACTGCTCCGGTGGCACCTTTTGCAGCTTCAGCTGAATCCACACCAACAATAACCTGCATGTTGTCATCTTTAAAATCGGTAGAAGAAGCTGCCAGGAAAATATCGGCTTTGTAAGGCTGTCCCATTTGGATATAGCTGGAAGGAGCCACTACTTTCGCAGATAACTGGTTAAATTTGATAGCGATCTTTCCGGAAGCACCTGAGAATTGAGATACAAGCTCAGACTCAACGTTCTTAATGTCTGATTGCATCTGTGTAAGATTCGTTACAACACCTGCCAATGGTAAGTGATAGAAGTTAAAGATCTCCCACGTGATCTTTGCACCGTCTTCTGTTTCATTCGGATCCACAACTTTCATAGTTGAGATCTTTTCCTTCAATGCTTTGTAATCGTCCGGAAGAAACTGTGTTTTTTTCTCCTTTTGCATATCATCTATCAAGGCTTGCAATTTAGATTCTGCCGCGTTGATCCTTTTTCTAAGATCTTTCGCTGTCAGATCGCCATCCTTTGGATTCGTTTCATCATCACCGATCATGATATGCGTAGGAGCATCGTAATTATCTTTAGCATTTGCATATTTCAGACGAAGCGTATCTTTTTTCTCCATCTTCTCTGTTTCGTCAATAATGTGCTGTTTTAATTTGGAAATATGGTCAAAGATCTCTTTCGTGATCTTGGTAGCCTGTTCCGCTTTTTCGTAATAAGGAAGAGCACTTGGATTTGATTCTTTTGACGCTTTAAACGCTTCCAGTACTTTCTTGGTATTACTATCGAAATTTTTATTGGTACGCTCCAGGTTGTCGTTAACAGTAACGAATGCCTTAAGGATATCCTTTGATACGTTCATCGCCAAAAGTGCGGTGAGTACTAAGTACATCATACCGATCATCTTTTGTCTTGGTGATTCGCCTTTACCGCCTGCCATTGTTTCTTAAATTTTTTTATTTAGTAAATATATCTTTATAACGAAGAGAAGTGTAAAAAATACACTCCTCTTCGTATTTTTTTTTAGTTAATCAAAGATTAGTTAGTCCCTTTGAAATTCATCGCAGTCAGCATGTTACCATAGATGGTATTCAATGCACCGAGATTGCTTGACAAAGAAGAGATCTCTGTTTTGTAACGTTTTGTATCTTCTACCGAATCGTTCAGGTTTCTCATCAGGTCTGTTAAACCATCGTAGAACACAGAAGTCGCTTTCAGATGTTCCTGGCTTCCCTGCAATTGTAATTCGTAAGAAGCGTTAAGAGCAGAAAGATTTTTAGAAACTTTGCTTAACTGCTCTCCGAAAGAAACACCAGCTTCGTTAGAAACAGATAGTCCCATAAGAGATTCAGCGGCTTTGTTATATGAGTCAGAAAGAGTGCTTACATTTTTAGCTGCAGATTTCACGCTATCCACGTAATCATTGGTAGCTGCGTGAGCATTAGAAATATCTGCCATTTTGCTTGCATTATCACTTAAAGAGCGCATGCTGTTTCCTAAGCTTTCGATCAGTTCAGGACCGATTTTAGCTTGTTCCAGCATATTATCCAGTTGAGCAGTTAAAGAAGCTTTTGGATCTTCTTCCTGGTTTTCTTCTTCATGGTGAGCTCCCATGTCAACAAGTTCCGGATAAGGCAAAGACCAATCCCATTCCTCATGTGGAATATCAAAAGCGTAAAGCAAGAATATCAACGCCTCCGTCAAAAGACCACATATCAACATCGGTGACGCACCTGGCCAGTGCATAATTTTAAATAAGGCACCAACGATTACGATTGCTGCACCTCCAGAAGCTACAACGTGAAGAATTTTTTTGTAGCCTGTTATTTTCGGTAATTTACTGCTCATAGCTCTTCTTTTTTGTTTTGTTTGTTGTTAGGATTGATTATTGTTTTTTGCTTTTTTTAACTTCTAAAAAGTCCCGCAATGTACAGTTTATTTCTAATTATTCAAATTAAAAAGTAAGCAAGTACAAAAAACGGAAAATATGTTGATAAAATGTTAGATCTCATCTCCCTTAGCACGTCCGAGATACGTCATCACGCAACGGAATCCAAGGTAGCATTTGGCAGTATCCTGGTACTCGTAAGTACGGGTGCTGGTCTGAAGATAGTAACCTACATCTTTCCATGAACCACCACGAATAACCTTACGTTTTAATACAGCAGGATCTTTTTCCTGAGCTTCAAATTTATAGGAAGGGTTAAGGTCATGAGCAAAATCATAAGCTGACTCATCGTACGCATCATCCACCCACTCAGAAGCATTTCCAGCCATACAATACAAACCATAATCATTCGGGTTGTAGGAGTAAATAGGAACTGTGTGGAATCCACCGTCGTCGATGTATGATCCGCGCATTGGTTTAAAGTTTCCTAAGAAACAACCACGTGCATTACGGATATATGGACCACCCCAAGGATACGGAGAAAGATCGTTACCACCACGTGCAGCATATTCCCACTCTGCTTCTGTCGGAAGACGGAAGTCATTTACAATGGTTTGCTCAGTGCCTGTCAGATAATTGTTCAGGATATTTGTTCTCCAGATACAGAAAGCACGTGCCTGTTTCCAGGATACACCTACTACCGGATAATTGTCATAAGCCGGATGCCAGAAATACATATTGGTCATTGGCTCATTGAAGGAATATGTGAAATCATGCACCCATGCAAGGGTATCAGGATATACATTGATAATATCTTTAACGATAAATACACTTCTGTCAACACCTTTACGCTGGCGTGGGAAATAGTTTCCTTGTCCAACTGCTACACGGTCTTCCACTTCGTATTGACCCAAAGCGTCTTTTTTAACATTTGCAGCCGGGATAGATCCGTTAATTCCAATGGTAGGATTATCGTCACCAACCGGTGTGGTAAATGCTGCAGGCTGATCATTCGTAGGTGCATTGTTCTCGTGTACACCATTGAGATACTCTTCCTGTTTGTATTTGTTAGGAACCGCATCTATCGATTTGTTCGGAAGGAAACGGTTGCTTTTTTGTGCTGCAAGGCGAATATCGATCCTGTAGTACTCAAAGTTCAGCTTCCGGGTATCGTATTGTTTCCTGTTGTAGAAACGTTCCTTCGGCTCGAGGTACAGTGGATTAAGGTCTAACTGGTAATCAGGATCATCGTCATTCCAACGGATCTTCTCATCCCAGTTCAGGTAATAATTCGGGTTGAGATTGTTTGGGGTCATGTTCTGATCACCTTTGTAGATCGGCCACATATCCAACCAGTCGTCAGGAACGATCTGATAGTCGGCTGCGTCGGCATTCTGACCTGCAGCTAATAAAACACGTGCAATTGAATCGCGAACCCAGTAAACGAACTGACGATACTCATTGTTGGAGATCTCTGCATCATCAATATAAAAAGCCTGTACGGAAACCATTTTTGATTTCGCTGTATGCGCATAGGTCACCTCTTCATCGCTCGGTCCCATATGGTAACTTCCCATAGGAATATAAAGCGTTCCATATGGATCCGGTTGATACCACTCCTCACGGCCCTTCACCCCAACTAATTCACCGGGGTACTGAGTACAACCGGTTACTACCGCCATTGCTGATGCAACTATTACCAACAGTTTTTTCATTTTCGTTTTGTTTAGTTTTAAAACAAAAAGCTTCCAACTTCGCTCTTGTTTCTTATAACTCGTTTCTACTTCCAAAATTACACCAAAGTTCCTAATAAGTTTTCAACATAATGATGTTAGTAGTAACAGGTTTCAACGAACATTTTTTTTAAAGGTTACAAATATGCAAAACTTTTTTTAATCTTCGAGGAATCTTACGTTTGTATGACTCGAAACATTCGGTTTAACTTTTGGTTTAAAGCAGTAACCCAGCATAATTTCGTGAGTTCCAGAGCTATAACCATTCAGTTTAGACATGGTCACATCATACGAATAACCAACTTTTAATCCGAAAGGAGCCACATAACCGATCATAGGAGCTACTGCATCCTGCAAACGGTAAGAAGCGCCCAACCAGATCATATTATTATACATATAAGTAAGATTAACATCCAGCTGTGTGGAAGAACCGTCCGATTTAACTTTGATGTTCGGAGTGAGTTTATGGTATGCGCCTTCATCCAGCTTGAAAGTATAACCAGCGATCACATAGTAGTGACGTGCGATGTCGAATTGCAATTTGTAACCTGGATTATATGGCACCAGAGTCACTCCTTGAGTAGCCCCTTTAAGATCCTGCGCACCCAAGTGAGTCATAGATACACCTACATACATTTTGTTAGGAATAGTGTAATAAATACCGAAACCAAGATCCGGGCTTAGCTTATTTAGCGCAGGAGCACCTGTTGCCTGGTTATTCGGAATTGAAGGATCATTCAATGTTTGAGGGGGAACCCAGGTACCGTTGATACGTTTCTGAAGGATACCTCCGTCCAGACCAAAGGATAATTTACCTGTACCGCTTGCTCCTAACGGAACGTGGAAAGCGTAAGCCAAACGTGCCATATTGGTATTATCATTACCTAACTGATCGTTTGCAAAATAGAACCCAACACCACCATGAAGAGCAGCAACCGGCATATCAAATGCGAAAAGGCCTGTTTTTGGCGCTCCCGGGAAGCTCACCCATTGCTGACGATACATTGCACCAAAGCAAATTGCATCGCTTGTTCCCACATAACCTGGGTTGTATGCCTGCTTAACATGCATAAATTGAGTAAACTGAGGATCCTGCTGTGCAAAAGCGGTAGAAACCAATCCGGTGACAGCAACTGCTAGGGTTGTAAGGGTTTTTCTCATGTTTGATCTGTTAAAATACATTAATTTTAGTATAGTTTGTGACTATTATAGAAAACAAAGATAACGAAAGGATTTAAATAATTCAAACTTTTTGAACTTTTTTTTGTTCATAGTTTAATTCGCCATCTGATTCGGAAATGGGAATGAAAAATAAGATTTGGACAATGTTCAGTCAATCAGAGAAAAAAGTGTGCTGTTTTTTAGATCCGGCCTGCTTCGATCTGCTTTATAGCAACCTCGATGAGCTTGTCTTCTCCTTCCGGATCATATTCTGTCTTTAGGCTGGAACCGAAGAGGGAAGCAAGGCTTTGCCACATAAAAGCAGAAAAATTGCCACGTAATTGCTTCACGAGATCATACGATGTATTGCCTGTTTCCCTGTCTATAAGCTTGATGAGGATCCTTCCCTGGGTCATTGTAAGGTTTTTGAGCTCGGCCCCGAACTCCTTCTGCAGCTGCTTCTCTGCCACTTTCATGTAGGCTTTGCGCGCATTTTCGTTCGGCATTTTCTCCAGGATCTTCTCATATTCTTTCAAACGGGCGGAAGCAAGAATGGCATAGGGATAAGCCTTTTTAACATTGTATTTGAGCTTCGTCCATTCGGCATACTTTCGTTTGGTGGCAAAGGGCATAGCTGCTTCCACATCCACAATTGGCAATGATAAATAAGCGAAAGTGTCTGTTCCTACAACGATACCCGGAACACGTAAAATAAAAGGAGTATCCGGCAGAAGCTGCTCACCGGGCTTTGCAAGAGGATAAACTGAGAATGAAAATGCAACAAGGAAAATAATTAGCAGATTTTTCATGGCCCATATTTTTTCATTTATACCCTTGTACGTCTTTTAGTAACCCTAAGTTACGGCTAAATCGCCGGCTTTGGATTATTTTATGTTTTGTTGGCATACCGCTACTGAAGCAGGCGGTTTTTCTTCCATTTGGAACCTGTCTTTGCTGTTGTACCTTCCGTGTCATTTGCCGCCGCTGTAGCGCTTCCAAACAAGCCGGATGCAACGATGGCAGCGATCTGCTCTTCTGTTTTGTCCTGCTTCACCAGGTACTCCGGTTTGTAATGATGCTTGATAAAATTTGTATCGAACTTCCCGCTTAAAAAAGCTTCATGCTGCAAAACAAAAGCACAAAAATCGAGGGTAGTTTCCACTCCTACGATCCTGTATTCGCTGATGGCCCGGAGCATGCGGTCGATACTTTCCTTTCGGTCCTTGCCATGCGTGATCAGCTTGGCGATCATCGGATCGTAATAGATCGGGATATCCATTCCTTCCTCAAAGCCATCATCCACGCGCACGCCGGTTCCTTTCGGGATCCTGTATACCTGCAGTTTTCCAATGTCCGGTAAGAAATTATTCTGCGGATCTTCTGCATACACACGCACCTCCATGGCATGCCCGTTTATCCGGAGGTCTTCCTGCTTAAATGCAAGCTTTTCGTTTCGGGCTACTTTGATCTGTTCTTTCACGAGGTCGAGACCGGTGATCATTTCCGTAACCGGGTGCTCCACCTGCAGGCGGGTATTCATTTCGAGGAAATAAAAATTCATGGTATCATCGAGCAGGAATTCAACTGTTCCTGCACCGCTGTAGTTACATGCTTTTGCCACATTCACTGCGCATTCTCCCATTTGTTTTCGCAGCTCCGGTGTAAGAACAGAGGATGGCGCTTCTTCTATCACTTTCTGGTGGCGGCGCTGGATCGAACACTCACGTTCGAAAAGGTATACAATATTTCCATGATTATCGGCCAGTAACTGGATCTCGATATGCCGCGGGCCCGAAACAAATTTTTCAATAAAAACGGCATCATCGCCGAATGCAGATTTTGCTTCGCTCATTGCCAGCTTCATCTGTTCTTCCACTTCTTCTACTTTTTCCACCAGGCGCATCCCTTTACCACCGCCACCGGCTGATGCTTTTATGAGGAGCGGAAAACCGGTTTCCTTTGCCACACGTACAGCTTCTTCGAGGCTCTGAATAGCGCCTTCACTTCCGGGCACCATCGGTACATTGAATTTTTTAGCTGCTGCTTTTGCACTCAGCTTATCGCCCATAATGTCCATAGCTTCTGCACTCGGACCAATGAAGGTGATACCTGCTTCTTTCACTTTACGCGCAAAATCAGCATTCTCCGATAAAAATCCATAGCCCGGATGAATACCATCCACACCTAAGTCTTTGCATACCTGAAGGATCTTTTCGCCCCGCAAATAACTCTGGCTGCTGGCAGGAGGACCTATACAAACCGCTTCGTCGGCATATTTTACAAAAGGGGCATTTCTATCGGCTTCCGAAAATACTGCTACTGTTTTGATCCCCATTTCTTTTGCACTGCGCATTACGCGTAAAGCAATCTCACCCCGGTTTGCTACTAAAATTTTATTCATATATTTTAATTTGTTAAAATGCCGTGATTGCCGGCTATTTTAAATTATTGTCTGAATTTGTGATTCGCGAAAATACAAAATTGAACTGAATTTAAAGATAAGCCAATTTCTGTTAATATGACTTCCGAGATATTTGACAATATAATTTAAAGAGCGTATTTTTATTGTCCAAACTGTCTGCATGCGCGTTCTGAAATTTATACACTTTTTTACTTTCTTACTTATTGCCGGATCGTTATCAGCCACACATAACCGTTCGGGTGAAATAACCTACGAGCGTATTCCCGGACCGGGAAATCAGTATAAGATCAGGGTGACTACCTATACCAATTACAATGGTGCTTCTGTAAATGCCGACCGTTGTGAGCAAATGGTTTATATCCGCGATTTTTCCGGGGCTTATCTTGATAGTGTTCCTTGTTTACGTGTAAATGGTGCCACTCTTTGTTCTACCAATCCGCAGGCAACAGAGGGGGTGATACTTGATCCCGGCACCAATAATTATAAAAAAAATGTATACGAAGGCGTGAAGCAGCTCAATACGGGTGCGAATTATATCCTTTACATGTTCGATCCGAACCGGAATGGAGGGATCGTTAATATCGGCGGCGATTCTTCGCAGCAACCTTTTGCACTGACCGATACATTAAAAACCTATAATATTCCCGGGCTTAGCGTTAACTCTACTCCTACCCTGCTGAATCCTCCGATAGATAAAGCCTGCCTTCATAAACCTTTTATTCATAACCCAAATGCCTATGATGTGAATGGTGATAGTCTGTCCTATGATCTTTCCATTATTTTCGGACAATTCGCGCAACCTGTTCCCGGTTACATACCTGCCCAGAATTACGGCATCACCATCGACCATGTTACCGGAGATTTTTACTGGCCCAATCCAAGCCAACTGGGGGAATTTAATTTTGGCATCCTCATTACAGAATGGAGAAAAACAGCCGATGGTGATTATGTGAGAGTAGGAAGTGTTTTGCGTGACCTGCAGATCGATGTAGTAAACTGTGCTAACAATCCACCTGTTATTGCCGAGATACCTGATACCTGTATTGTTGCCGGAACGAATTATATTCAATCCATTACAGCCACCGATCCCGATATTAATAACGGGATCGAGCTGACCGCATCCGGCGGGCCTTTCAATCTTTCTCCACCGGCCATTTTCAGTTATGTTCCGGGCACAGGAAGTGTAAGCGGAAGTATGAGCTGGGTGCCTCCCTGCAATGCTGTCAGAAACCAACCTTATCTTGTGACTATTAAAGCTACCGACCAGCCACCCGGAAATGAACCTTCTCTTGCCGACTATGAATCCTTCCTGATACGTGTCGTTGCTCCTCCTCCTCAAAATTTCAGCGTTACACCTATGGGTACCAACATGGTGCTCAACTGGTCTATACCGGCGATCTGTACACAGACTTCCGGAAATATTATTGTTTCTTACCTGATCTACCGAAAAAACGGTTGCGAAGTATTTACACCCACGCCTTGTGAAACAGGTGTTCCGTCCTCACTTGGATATACGCAGATAGGGATGGTCAATGCGATCGGCGTTACCAATCCGAATTATGCATTCACTGATAACAACGGAGGTCTTGGTCTTACGCAGGGTGTTGATTACTCCTACATTGTAGTAGCCCTGTTTGCCGATGGTTCCAACAGCCTTGCATCTAACGCTGTTTGTGCGAAACTGGTACGTAGTGTTCCATTGCTTACGAATGTGAGTGTGGATACGACCGATCTGAGCGTGGGCCAAATTTTCGTGCGATGGGTGAAACCGGTAGTAATGACCGGGTCGAGCGAGGGACTGGATACGATTGCCAACCCGGGGCCATACGAATACAGGTTACTTCAAAGCACTATGCCTGGCGTACCTTCCACTCAGATCTATTCCGTTTCACATCCATATTTCAGCCAGTTCGTTCAGCTGAGTGATACGACCTACACGCAGACCTCACTGAACACAGAAAGCAATGCCTATAATTACCGGGTTGATTTTTATTGTAACGGAACGCTGAAGGGAACTTCTCAACCGGCTTCTTCCGTTCGATTGACCGCTACAGGTCTTGCACGAAGAGTTCAGCTGAACTGGAGCTACCAAACCTCGTGGGATAATGATACCGCTTTCATCTATCGTCAAAATGCGCTTGGCGGATACGACCTTCTCGGAAATTCTCTCACACAAACCTATTTAGATACAGGACTTGTGAATGGGGTGAACTATTGCTATAAAGTAAAAACAAGTGGCAGCTATTCCGATCCTTCCATTATGCATCCTTTGTATAACTGGTCGCAAAAAGATTGTGCTGTTCCGAAAGACACCGAACCACCCTGCCAGCCTACAGTAACTGCTTCCGGTGATTGTAATACACAGATAACGCAAATCAGCTGGGTGAATGGTGCACAATCCTGCAGCGATGATATTGTGTATTATAACCTCTATTACACACCCTTCCTGGACAGCACATTCGTCCTGTTAGATTCCTTCTCCAACAACGTATTTTCATTCACAACAGATTATGCTTCGTCCATTGCAGGCTGTTATGCAGTCACTGCAGTTGATACCTTCGGGAACGAAAGCATTATCGCAGATAAGATGTGTGTGGATAACTGCCCGGAATATGAATTGCCGAACATTATCACTATCAACGGTGACAGCCTGAATGACTTTTTCATCCCGATCAAAAATAAATTCGTAAAAGACATCGATCTCAAAATGTATAACCGCTGGGGCAACCTTATTTATGAAACAACCGATCCTGCCATTCATTGGGATGGCACAAGCATTCAAAGCAAGCAGCCTTGTGTGAGCGGAACGTATTTTTATATCTGCGATGTGCATATCATACGGTATACCGGCATCGAAACGATCAAACTGAAAGGCTTTTTGCAAATCCTAAAGAATTAGATGAAACGTGTTTTAGTCGCTCCGCTGGACTGGGGACTGGGGCACACTGCACGTTGTATCCCTGTAATGGAAGAGCTTCAGCAGCAAGGCGCGCAGGTGATCTTTGCCGGAACAAAAGATCAGGTCCGTTTTGTAAAACAACATATCCTTCCGCTCTCTGCTATTGACCTTTTCGGCTATAATGTCAGTTATTCCGCTATCTGGCCGCAATGGATGAAAGTTGGATTCCAATCACTTCGCCTGGCCAAAACAATAGAAAAAGAGCACCAATGGCTGCAGGAATTTGTGCAACAGAACCAAACAGACATCGTTATCAGCGACAATCGTTTCGGATTGTATTCGGATAAATGCAAAAGTATTTTCATCAGTCATCAGCTCAACATCCCTGCCCCGCTCTTCCGGCAGACTGCCAACACGATCAATCACCGGTATATAGAGCAGTTTGATGAATGCTGGGTACCCGACAATCCGTATCTTAATTTGAGCGGGAATCTCAGCACTTCCGAAAAAAAACATCCGCATATCGGGATCTTAAGCCGTTTCAAAGAAGCAAGCGAACCGGGTAGAAAAGAGTTCGACTTCCTGTTCCTTCTTTCAGGGCCGGAACCCCAACGAAGTATCCTGGAAAAAAAACTGGTTGCACTGACTTCCGATACAGATTATTCCGTGGCGCTTGTAAGAGGCATTCCTGAAAAAACCAAAGACATTCCGGAGAATATTAAGCAGTTTGGCCTGTTGAATTCGAAAGAACTTGAACGTCTGATGAAAAGCTCGGAAGCAATTGTATGCAGAAGCGGTTATTCCAGCATTATGGACCTGGCCCTGTTGCAGAAAAAAACATTTTTCATTCCCACACCCGGCCAACCCGAACAGGAATACCTCGCCGCTTACCTGCGGAAAAAATCCGGCATCCAGTACTCCCAACAAAAAGATATCGACAGCTCGCTCGATCTGAAAACCATAAAAACACTGGCGCGCAGGATACCACTGCAACCGGGAGAAGAACCTGCTGATTTTGCAAACGAAAACCGCTGTTTGCTGCAAAACGAAATTCGCCGTATTTTGCAGGACTGAAAGTCCATGAAAGCAAACGAAAAACATATTCTTTTCCGGAATGAAAAGATCGCTTTTTCCGATAACGGCAAAGGTCGCACCGTCGTATTGCTGCATGGCTTTCTCGGAGCAAAAGAGATCTGGAAAACCACTGAAGAGCAATTGACCAAACACTTTCGTGTAATATCCATCGATCTTCCGGGACATGGCAAGAGTGCCTGCTACGGATATGTGCATCACATGGAATTACTGGCAAGGGCTGTGAAAGCCGTGATGGATTCACTGAAATTAAAAAAATACATCCTTGTGGGGCACAGCATGGGAGGTTATGCAGCACTTGCCTTTGCCGAACTGTTCCCGGATAACCTGAAAGGGATGTGTTTGTTCCACTCGACCAGTTATGCCGACAGTGAAGAAAAAAAACGTGACCGGACAAGGGCTGTGCGGCTGGTGAAGGCTGATGCCAATGTATACACGCGTACTACAATAAAGAACCTGTTTGCAATAAAAAATCTGAACCGCCATAAAGCGGCCATCGCGTTTGCACAAAAGATAGCTGCCAGAACAAACAAGCGCGGGATCGTATCGACCTTAGAAGGCATGAAAGACCGGCCCAACAGGGATATTGTACTGAATTTTTCCGAATACCCGGTCATGATGATCATCGGACGATACGATGCGATACTTCCTATGCAATCTTTGTTGAACCAAAGCGAATTTGTTCCCAGTAAATATGTGTTGCTGCTCGAAAATGACGGGCACATGGGTTTCCTGGAAAATCCGCTGATATGCAGCAAACATATGAAACGTTTTTTTCGTCTCTGTTTCAAAAAACAGGGAACACAGCTTGACATACGTGAAAATGAATTCTGATCTGTATGCAGTTCCGGTTTAAGCTCCAATACCAGTTAGTTCGAATCCTGCGCATCTCCAACAAAGAAGCTGCGGATCTTATTGCCAAAGGGCATGTGCGTGTGAACAATGAAGGGGTTGAAGAAAATATCCTGATCGGAGAAACGGATGATATCTATGTCGGCAACGAGCTCGTGCGTAAAGGAAAAGAGCTTGTATACATTCTGTATCATAAACCACGGGGCTTTGAAAGCAGCATGAATCCTTCCATTGCCCACAGTCTCCAGAGTGAGCTGCAATTGCCTTCCGGATTTTATCACATCGGTCGCCTGGACAAGGACTCGGAAGGATTGCTTCTCCTGAGCAATGATGGGCGCGCCGGAAAAACGCTTTTAAATAAAGAAAAAAATATCCCGAAGATCTATGAAGTAGAAGTGGACAAAGCTGTAGATGAAACATTTCTTCGCTTCCTGGAAAACGGAGTAGTGGTAAGAGGAAGGCTCACGCTACCCTGCACCACCCGGCAGATCAGCGAACGGGTTTTTGAAATAACGCTGGTGGAAGGCATGAACCGGCAGATCCGTCGCATGTGTTATAAATACGGGCACAATGTAGTACGGCTTGTAAGGACAGGGTTTGCAGGAATAAAACTGGATATTGCCACCAGACAACAACGTTTTCTAAGCGCTGGTGAAATCGACTATTTACGTTCCCTGTAAAAGAAAGACATTTATCTTTTTATTCTTTCCAGTATCTCTACTTTTTTCCGGCGGGCTATTTCAAATTTTTTTCCGTTCAACATTTCAACCACGCAGGGATCTCCGATACTGTATCCTTTAATATGATGAACGTTGATCATCCACCTTTTATGGATCCGCAGCAGCGGCGACCGGTCACCGAGATATTCCTCAAAATCCTTCAGGTATTTGGCTATTGTAAAACGATCTCCTGTATCAGTAGTTATTATGCAATAGGCTCCATCTGATTCGATATAACTGATAGCTGTTTCATTGAGCAGTCTCACATGGTCTCCCGCATACACCACAACCCGTTTTTCATTTGCCGTATCAATACTTTTAAGCAGGTTGATGATCTGCACATTGCTTTTTGTTTTGAGATCAATACTTTTCCTTGCTTTAGCGATAGCCTCCTTCAGATCCTTTACTTCCACTGGTTTCAGCAGGTAGTCCAGGGCACTGAATTTAATGGCGTTGATGGCGTATTGATCATAGCTGGTAACAAAGATCACTTCGAAAGGAACTTCTTCAAATTTTTTCAGCAGGTTAAATCCGCTTTGCCTTGGCATTTGTATATCGAGGAAAACAAGCTGGGGATGTTTTTCATTGATCAGCTTAAACGCGTTTTCCACGTTGTCTGCTTCTCCTACCAGGTTCACTTCCGGGAAGAAATGTTCCAGCAGGTCTTTGAGCACGATCCGGCTGTCCCTTTCGTCATCCACAAGTATAGCGCTTATCGTATCGTTCATTTTACCGGTATATTAATTTCAACTTTTGTTCCGCAGGCTTCTCCTTTCTCGTCGCGCAGGTCCGTTACTATCACCCGGGCATTTTCATATTCCTGCATTTTGTTGATCATCATCAGGCGTTGCTCGGTCAGCGCCATACCTACGGATCTGTGACTATCATCCTGCCTGTATTCCTTTGAGCGGTCACGGCCAATGCCATTATCTTCAATACGTATCTTCAATAGCCCCTCGCTTTGACTGATAGCAAGATTCAGCATCCCTTTCCGCTCATTTTCGAGGTTCATCAGACCATGCCAGATGGCGTTTTCAATATAGGGCTGTATCAGCATGGCCGGTACGGTAATTTCATATCCGTTTACATTTTCATCCACCTGCAGATCAAAATCAAAACTATTGCTGAACCGTAGCTGCTCCAGCTCAACGTACAACTGTATCATTTCGAGCTCCTGGTCAAGCTGCAGGGCTTTTTCCTGTGAATTGTTCAGTACGATGCGTATCAGCTTTGCAAATCTCGCCAGGTAATCATAGGCTTCCTGTTGGTTGCCTTTCAGGATGTATTTCTGAATGCTGTTGATCGCATTGAAGATAAAATGCGGGTTCATTTGTGCACGAAGAGCCTGTTGTTCATACTCAAGGGCGCTCTTCTCAAATTCGATCTCCCTTTGCTTCTTTCGGCTATGGTTTCGGAAAAGTATGAATACAAGCAAGGTGATAAGGAGCAAACCGCTGATCACTGAAATGATCACTGCTGACTTTCTCTGTTGGGCAAGCAGTGTACTTTCCGATTTCTCTATTTCAAGTTGTAATATTTCCTTTTCTTTCTCTGCCTTAAAAACAGCTTCTTTCTTATCAAATTCAGCCTGGATCTGTGCTTCGATCGAAATTTTTTTGTTCTGATCATTTCGGATACTGTCACGCATGAGAATATACAGATCATACATTTCAAGGGCCTGAGCAGGCTTTTTTTGCTTCCTGTATATTTTAGACAGGATATCGGCCGAATTGCGTATCAGCTCCGGGAATCCAAGCTCTCTGCTGAGCTCTAAGGACTTTAACGAATATTTCAATGATCCTGACAAATCATTTTGCTTAAAATAAACAGCTCCGATATTTCTATAGGATGCTGCTATTGAATATTTGTCTCCGATCTCTTTCTGTATTTCCAGACTCTTCAGAAAACAAGTCAATGCTTTTGGCCAATCCTTATTGACCCCGTATACGGTTCCAATATTATTATAACAATTGGCGATAGCGTACTTGTCGTTCCTTTCTTCATTTATTTTTAAACTTCCGGTGTAATAGTCCAATGCTTTTGTCATATTTCCGGCATCATAATAAACCGAGCCGATCAGTGTCAGCGCCCGGGCTACATTTGTTTTATCCCCCAATTTGTTCAGGATCCCGTAACTTTTTTTGAAATTTTCAATTGCCCTCAAAGTATCGCCCACACTTTTATAAACAGTGCCCAGAGAATTCAATGTTGTGGCCATTAAATCCAGGTTATTCAGTTCTTCAGATATTTTTAAGCTCTTCTGAAAATAGTCCATTGCTTTGGCAATATCTCCCGTTTTTTGATATTCATACCCGAGGTTTTGAAAGATCTCAGCGTTCAGATTTTTATCATTGATCTTTTCGGCAATGGCTATGGCTTTCTCATAAAAGAGCATGGATTTTTGAATATCACCTTTGTCATTTTCAAGCATCCCGTAATAATTGAAAGCAATGGCGAGATACTTTAAGTATATTTTTTTTAATGCTTCCGAAGGGTTCTTTGCCAGATTTCTTTCGGCCAATACATGCATTTGTTCCGTGTAACCTGACCACACTTCGTTATTGGGCTCCTCATTAATCAATTCGCCATAGATCCTAAGTCTCGTTGTATCGTGCACAGCATTCTTCAATTCATTCTTTAAAGAATCTGTTTTATCCCGGGAATAGATCTGACCGGTTTTTAAAGCAAACAAACAAACCAGGACAGAGATGTATTTAGCTAAAGGCGTCATTCTATACAAATTTAATCATAAAGCAATACCCTATTCCTGTCTTTCCGGATATGTGATAAAAACCTTGTTTACGGTTGGTATAAAAGAAAAAAACACGTTTAAAACAGTAAAATTGATCTGTCCAACATAGCATCCGTTTTTATCTCTATTGAGGCAACAGGCGCGAAAAAGCAGACGAAACCGAGTTTTAAGCCCATATACCGGGCATTTACGGTCCTTGTAGAAAATCGTTAATTTTTCCGTATCTTTGCCCCCTTAAATTTCACAAGCATCTATCGTCATGTCTAACATTGTTGCAATAATCGGCCGTCCTAACGTTGGTAAGTCCACCCTTTTCAATCGCCTGGTTGGGAGAAGAAGCGCTATCGTGGATGAGATCGCAGGTGTGACCCGCGACAGGCATTATGGTAAATCAGAATGGAACGGAAGAGAATTCACTATTGTGGACACCGGGGGTTATATCAAAGGCAGCGATGATATTTTTGAGGGCGAGATCCGCAAACAAGTGCAGATCGCTATTGATGAAGCCAATGTGATACTCTTCCTCGTAGATGTGGTAGATGGTGTAACCCAATTCGATGAAGAGGTTGCAAAACTGATCCGCAAAAACAAAAAGAAAGCATTACTGGTGGCCAACAAAGTGGATAACCACGAACGTGCAGCCTACTCAGCAGAATTCTATGAGTTGGGACTGGGCGAAGTGTTTTGTATTTCGGCTATCAGCGGAAGCGGTACCGGTGAGCTGCTGGATGAAGTCGTAAAATCCCTGAATGAGACAGAAGAATTGCCGGAAGATGAGCTTCCACGTATTGCCATCGTAGGAAGACCAAACGTAGGGAAATCATCGCTTACGAATGCACTCCTTGGCAACGAACGGAACATTGTGACACCGATCGCGGGCACTACCCGTGATACGATCCATACACGCTATAAAGCTTTTGGAAAAGATTTCTGGCTGATCGATACTGCAGGGATCCGGAAGAAAGCAAAGGTACACGAGAACCTGGAGTTCTATTCCGTGATGCGTTCTATCAAAGCACTGGAAGAATGTGATGTGGCAGTAGTGATGATCGACGCCACCCTTGGCTTTGAAAGCCAGGATTTAGCTATTTTCCACCTGGCAGAAAAAAATCACAAAGGAATTGTGATCGTTGTGAACAAATGGGACCTTGTGGAAGATAAAGATTCGAACTCCGTAAAAAAATACGAAGAGCAGATCCGTGAGCGTATTGCACCGTTCAGGGATGTACCCATTATATTTACGTCCGTTACAGAAAAGCAACGGATCCTGAAAGCCGTTGAAACAGCTATAGAAGTATATAATAACCGTACTAACAGGATCCCTACTTCCAAGCTGAATGATTTCTTCCTGCCGTTGATAGAGAACCATCCACCTCCTGCCATCAAAGGGAAATTCGTGAAAATTAAATATGTAACGCAGTTAAAGATCAGAGTACCTACGATAGTTTTCTTTTGTAATCTTCCGCAATACATCAATGAGCCTTACAGACGTTTCCTGGAAAATAAGCTACGGGAAAATTTTGACTTCTGCGGAGTGCCGATCACTCTTGCCTTCCGGGCGAAAGGTTAATTCCTTACGTTTTTTTGCAGCTGATGAATGTGAGATGTAGTTGCATCTCATTTTTGGTCCCACCATCCTTTTGATTTGTTCCAACCTGTCTGAGGGCAGGCTTTCGGGATTTACTTTTGTTTTTCTTCGGCTTCGAATATGCGCTTTTCGTGGCGTTTGCGCTGCCGTTTTTTGAATGAATAGAAGAAACCTGACAAAAAGATCAGGATCAGGAAATAAAGTGCCTGGCTACGATCGCCAACAGCCAGCATATAGATGGAGCAACCTACGGAAACAATAACAAAGAACAGCCATAACCATTCATTGAATTTCAGAATGGTCAACATCTTTTTTTCGTTTTGCAATGCTTTATTATCCATAGTTACCTGTACTAAAAAAGCCGCCTCCCTTCTTCGTCATCCCGATAGCTATCGGGAAGAATGACAAGGGAGACGGCTTTTACATGGGGATTGAATTATTTTTTAGCCGGTGCTTTTTTATCGTCTTTTGCTGCAGCCTGTTCAGCCTGTGCTACTGCACGTGTAGTGTTCACTGATACTACGCTGATGTTTTTAGGGTTCAGGATCTCGATACCGTCTGTAACGATCTCACCTACTGCGATCGATTTACCGATCTCCAGTTTTTCGATGTTGATATCGATCGTATCAGGCAGATTGCTTGCCATACCTTTTACTTTCAGTGTACGCAATTTGATCGTTAATTTCCCACCTGCACGCACACCAGCTGATGTACCAACTGTTTTCACGGGGATGTTCATAATAACCGGTTTTCCTTCCTGTACTTCCAGGAAATCAGCGTGGATCAATTTATCCGTTAAACGGTGATACTGTGCTTCCTGAAGGATCGTACGGTATGTTTTTCCGTTTACTTCCACATCGATCTGGCACACATCCGGAGTGTAGATAATGTTTTTGAAACTTTTTTCTTCAGCAGAAAAATGGATCTGTTCTTTTCCACCGTAAATAACGCAAGGAACCATTCCGCTGTTACGCAATTCCGTTGCGTTTGCTCTTCCTACGTTCGCGCGCTGCGAACCGCTCAATTTAATTACTCTCATTGTAATTGTTTTTTTTAATAACGTTCCTCAATGCCCCGCTAACATTGATTTCCGCTTGTTTATTTAATTTATGCGGGTACTGTCTTAAACTATAAAGTGCGAACTGATCGATTCGTTGCTGAGCACGTTGTGGATCACCCTTGCAAACAGATCGGCTACCGATACTACTTTTATCTTGTTGCTTTCTCTTTTCAAAGGGATCGTATCCGTTACGATCAGTTCCGTAATTTTCGAGTTCTCAATATTCTCATATGCTTTCCCGGAAAGGATACCATGTGTGCAGATCGCGCGTACACTCAAAGCGCCACGCTCCATCATCATATCCGATGCCTTGCAAAGTGTTCCCCCGGTGTCGATCATATCATCCACCAGTACTACATTTTTTCCCTCTATATCGCCGATAGCGGTCATATGATCCACTACATTGGCTTTTGTACGCTGTTTGTAACAAATAATGATATCACATTTCAAATGCTTGGCATAAGCGTTCGCACGTTTACTTCCACCCATATCAGGCGCTGCAATAGCGAGATTCGGCAGGTTCAGCTGTTGAATATGCGGCATAAAGATCGTGGAAGCATACAAATGATCCACAGGGATATTGAAAAAACCCTGGATCTGGTCGGCATGCAGGTCCATCGTCATTACACGCGTTGCGCCTGCCACTGCCAGCATATCTGCCACCAGCTTGGAGCCGATCGCCACACGTGGCTGATCCTTGCGATCCTGGCGTGCATACCCGAAGTAAGGAAGAACAGCGATGATCTCTTTGGCAGAAGCACGCTTGGCCGCATCGATCATCAGCAACAATTCCATCAGGTTCTCCGCAGGCGGAAAGGTGCTCTGGATAAGGAATACGCTTTGCCCCCGAACACTTTCTTCGAAGGAAACCTGTAGCTCTCCGTCGCTGAAACGGATCACATTTACTTTGCCCAGGTGCGAACCATAAGCCGTCGCAATTTTTTCTGCAACAGTTTTTGAGGCGTTACCTCCGAACAAACATACACTTGATTCCATATCCTGAAATGTTTTTGGGGCTGCAAATATACCAATTTTTTGCGGTTCGGGCAATAAAATGCCTTGTTTTTGGAAGAATTCCGTCGCGTCCGGCTAAACAGTGGACGTATTCGTATCAGTATGATCCTGAAAGGCTTAAAAACCGATTTTTGTCCTCCCCGCCCCTCCTATGATATTCACAAACAAATGTACGAAATACTGTACTTTTACAGCATGGAAATATTAAAGATCACGGGTGAGTACATCCAACTTTTACAATTGATAAAAGTAAAACGCTGGATGAACACCGGTGGCGAAGGAAAGTACCTGGTAGATGAAGGTCTTATAAAATTAAACGGCCAGGTTGAAACCCGCTACAGGGCCAAGCTAAAGCCGGGCGATGTTATTGAATACGACGGGCAGCAATTAAAAATAGAATAAGCTGCTTTGTTGAAAGCGGCTGTTCTTAATGCTTTTTCATCCTTTTTTTGCAGTTTTCAAAACTAATCGTACTTTTGTCCCCCGTTCTAATTAGCCTGCACGAATGCGTTACGGAAGCAATTCCCGGTCCATTTGGCTGCAACGCTAAAAATGCCCATCAGTGACGATGCCTAAAGCATGTCACGATCCTGACAAGCTTTGCTTCGTCAGGGGTTGGCAGAATAATTACCGCTAAATGCCCAGTTGGCGGAATCGGTAGACGCGCTGGTCTCAAACACCTGTGTCTTCACTGACATGCCGGTTCGAGTCCGGCACTGGGTACATTAAGAAAACCCGCTGCCCCGATAGCTATCGGGACAGCGGGTTTTTTATTGACTGTTATTCATACTTTGGTTTTCAATGAGTTTGGGGTTCAAGTCCTCTATGGTTACGTAATACCGAATCAGGTTCAAAAGTTGTGGATTTAAAATTTAGGCAAATAATTTTGAGAGTCTAAAAAGGAAGAAATTTACATCAGTAACACCTGCATTATGCTCTAAAACTGGAAACACAAACGCGTTTTTTTGATGCGTTAGCACAACCCGAAGCAGCAGTGAGATTAAGGGCTTGTGCGCTACAGGCCTGCAACGAGATGGCGATCTGAAATTAAATTCCGGATCGTATATTAGCGTCGGATTTTTAAACTGCCTTCAGAATTCTGAGGGTAGTTTTGTTTTCCATTTAAGATAAGATCACGTAGTCTGTCTTCATTGTCATCGCCCCATTTACCTAAAGCGCCAATTATGGGAATAATAGTCTTTCCGAATAGCGTCAAAGAATATTCTACTTTTGGTGGTACAACAGGATAGATTTTCTTTTTAATTAAATCGTGTGCTTCCAGCTCGTTTAACTGTACATTCAAAACCCTCCGTGAGGCATCCGGAATTTTACGTTGTAGTTCACTAGGGCGTTTATGCCCTTCATTGATGAACCAAAGTAACCGGATCTTCCACTTGCCATACAAAACCTCTCCTATCAGGTCAAGGCCGCAATTCAGATTTAAAGGAATTTTTCTTTCACGCATGGGATAAAGTTAGCCTAATGTTCTTACACCTACAATATGGGACAAATTTATCCCTATGCAATTCGATTACCCGTAATTGTTTTAGCAGCTCATACGTCAGAAATTTGCAGTGTCAATTTTAAAAAAAACAATATGGATTACAACAATGAGTTAAATGGAAAAATTGCCCTGGTAACAGGAGGAACAAAGGGAGCCGGAAGGGCAATTGCAGAAAGGCTGCTACAAGCTGGAGCAATTGTTATTATTACCGCAAGAAACGCACCTGAAAATCTCACCAGGAACCTGCATTTTATTTCGGCAGATTTGAGTACAGAGTCGGGAACACAAAAGGTGGTAGACGAAGTGTTGTCAAAACACAAAAAACTCGACATCCTTGTAAACAATTTAGGAGCGTCTGAAACTCCGGGTGGTGGATTTGCGGTTTTAACGGATAAAGACTGGGAGAAAACCCTGCAAACAAATCTGTTTGCACCAGTGAGATTAGACCGAGGTTTTTTGCCACAAATGCTTGAGCAGAAAAGCGGGGTGATCATTCACATTGCTTCTATTCAGGGGAGGCTTCCCTTATATGACGCAACGCTTCCATATGCGGCAGCTAAGGCCGGCCTGATCAATTACAGCAAGGGTCTATCGAAAGAGGTGACTTCTAAAGGCGTACGGGTACTGACAGTTTCCCCGGGATGGATCAGGACTGAAAATGTAAAATATTTTTTGGAACGGATTGCCCAGGGTTCAAATTGTTCTATTGAGGAAGCTCAACAAAGCGTTATGGATGCCTTGGGTGGCATACCCTTCGGAAGACCGGCAGAACCCGAAGAAGTAGCTGAACTGGTTGGGTTTCTTGTCTCACCTAGAGCCAACTATCTAACAGGGACAGAATTTGTCATCGATGGCGGCACAGTGCCAACAATTTAATAACCAATAAAAAATAAAAAATTATGAATTTACCAAAAGTAATAGCTGACGTAGTAACAGCTCAAAACCAATTCGACAGCCTAGCTTATGCTAATTGTTTTTCTGAAACAGCTGTTGTGTTTGACGAAGGAAAAACGCATACTGGAAGAAAGGCGGTACAAGAGTGGATCGATGAATCAAATAAAAAGTATAAGTCTGTGATGAAGCCTCTATTAATAACTCATGAAGGTAAAACAAGCGTTTTATCAGCAGAGTGTTCAGGAACATTTCCTGGAAGTCCAATTGTATTGAAATTTCATTTTGATATAAAGGATGGACTTATTGAGGCTTTAAAAATAACAGGCTAGATCATTCTATCTCAATCTTTGAACCTATATAAGTCCCAAATCTGAGCCAAAACCCTTGCGTCTTCAAGGATTGGGTTCGAGTTGTGTATGGCATGGGGTACAAAACAGAAAACCGCTTGATTGTCAAGCGGTTCTTTTGTGACCGAAAAATTGCGACATCCAACTAATTCTTTCTCACGCGATAACTGTTCAGGTCCGGTTTCATTCAATGATGAAAAATCTTATCTAAATAGTCATTCTAATCCCGACATCCAGGAATCCGACAATTCCAGCAGTCTTTTCGAAAGTTCTAAAAAAAGCGGAAAAGATTTGCGCAATCATATAATTGCATATATATTTGCAACCATATAATTGCAAATAATGGAAACAAGACGAGATGTATTTTGGGCAATAGCCGATCCTACCCGAAGGGCTATATTGCTTTTGTTAGCGGCACGGGCCATGACGCCCAATGCGCTGGCCGAAGAATTTATGACGAGCAGACAAGCGGTTTCGAAACATATCCAGGTTCTTACTGAATGTGAGCTGGTAAAACACGAACAAAAAGGAAGGGAGATCTATTATCACATCAATGCCAACAAAGTGAAAGACATTGACAAGTGGGTTGCCAAGCTCAAGCACATCCTGGAAACTCAATTCAGTCAATTGGACGAAGTATTACTAACATTAAAAAAACAGACCGCGATGTAGTCACGCCTTGGCGTGACTAATAAAAAAACAATTAACTATTAAATCAATAAAAAATGAAAAACAATTTGCCATTAGAACTTACCGTTGACAAAACAGCAAAAACGGTATTTGTTACAAAAGAATTTGCCGCCGGGCTTTCATTGGTATGGGATGCTTTTACCAAACCGGAAATTTTGGACCAAAAAGATGATAGAAATGGGCTTTAAAGAAGGGTTTGCAATGACTTTGAACGAATTAGAAAATTTATTATCAACTCTAAAAAAATAACGCAATGAGAAAGTATATAGTTAAAATTTTGACAGTATTAGTGATAGCTAATGTAATGGGTTGTGGAAATTCTCAACAGAATACTCACAATAACAGTAAAATTGATACAACAGCTAATCAAACTTTGACAAACAAAACGGATTTGATTAAACAAAAAATAACCCCTTGCCTTTGGGTTGAGACAAAAGATGCAAAAGCAGTAGCGGATTACTATTTATCAATATTTAAAGACGGTAATTTGAAAGAGCATCGCAAATATAAAAATCCACCAGAAGCAGGTGGAGGAGACTTTGAAACAGCCATTATCGAAATTGCAGATATGGAATTAAGTATTTTGGCTGCAGGTCCATTTTTCAAATTTAATGAATCTGTTTCGTTTGTCATTAACTGCAAAGACCAAGCAGAGGTTGATTATTATTGGACTGCATTGACTGCTAATGGTGGCGAAGAAAGTTCCTGTGGCTGGTGTAAAGACAAATATGGTTTATCGTGGCAAGTAGTTCCTGTTGAATATTTTACCCTTATTAACAGCGATGACCCAAAAATTAGAGATAAGGCAATGAAAAACACATTAAAACAGAAAAAATTGATTTTATCAGAACTCAAATAAAAATCAAAAAAATACATTTTAAAACTAACAATTAAAATAAATACAATGGCACAAATTAATCCACACATCAACTTCAACGGAAATGCCGAAGAAGCATTCAATTTTTACAAATCTGTGTTTGGCGGAGAGTTCTCAAAAATTATCCGATTCAAAGACATTGCAAGTGAGGAATTTCCAATATCGGATAAAGAGGCTCATAAAATAATGCACATTGCATTGCCTATTGGACAAAACTTTTTATTTGCAAATGATATTCTGGAAATTATGGGGCGAGTAAATGAAAACGAGAATCGAAGTAAAATTGCAATTACTGCTGAAAGTAAAGAAGAGGCTTACAAGTTATTTAATGGACTTTCAGCAGGCGGGCAAATTGAAATGCCTATTGACGAAAATCCGGATGGCACTTATTTTGCTATGTTTAGAGATAAATTCGGTATTGAATGGATGGTCAAGTTTGACCAAGAAAAATAACGTATAAATCTAGTCAACGTTCTAATCCGCTCAAAATCATCAATAAAATTCAATAAATCAAAGTGGTAGGGGCCAAACAAAAAACGCCTGAATATCCGGCGTTTCTTTTAGAATTCACACAAATCTAATTCATTAATTTATAAATCAATTTGATTTTGAAAATTAAAGTCTATTTTTATCCGGACAAAAAGTGAATAAAGATAAACGCATATTAAATAAATTAACTCTTCTCCTGCAATCAGCGGCACAAAGTCATGATACGGATGAGGAACGTCTGAGAAAATCAACTCTTCTTCTATTGTCCTGCCTTTTTGCTCTTGCAGGATTATTGTGGGGTGCGATCTACTTTTTGAATGGTTTGATCTTATCGGGATCAATCCCCTTTGTATATGGAATAATCTCAGCCTTAAGCATCCTGTTGTTTATCAAAAACAAGAAATATGACTTCTTTTACAAAAGTCAAATTCTATTGGTTCTATTTTTGCCTTTTTTATTACAGCTCAGCTTAGGCGGATTTATCACATCAAGTGTAGTCATTATTTGGGCCGTATTATCGCCCATTGGAGCACTGTTTTTTTTTCCTAAACGAAAGGACGCGATAAAATGCTTCTTAGCATACATCGCAGCTCTTTTCATTGCATTTATTCTAAACGATTACGTTGCTAAAAAATTTAAACCTGAAATTTCTGAAACATTTATCACTGTTTTTTTTCTAATGAATCTTATTTCTGTTACTACTTTAATTTTCATAAGCATCTATTATACCTTAAACCAACAAGACAAGCTGAAGCGATTACTTGAAGAGAAAAATCATGAAATAATTGACAGCATAAACTACGCCAAACGGATACAACAGGCAAGACTTCCAAAAAAAGAAGATATTTATTCTGCTCTGCCAAACAGTTTTGTCCTTTTTAAACCTAAAGATATTGTCAGCGGAGATTTCTATTACTTTCATAAAAAAAACGCTCTTGTTTTCATAGCCGCTGCTGACTGTACCGGTCATGGTGTACCGGGAGCACTTATGAGCATGGTTGGATCTGAAAAGTTAGAAGATGCAGTTTCACAAACCAGTGACACCTCTGTTATTTTAAATATTTTAAATAAAGGGATCAAAACATCTTTACGTCAATCTGAGCATACTGAATCTACAAGAGATGGTATGGACATTGCTATATGTGCAATAGATATAGAAAGTAGAGTTGTAAAATATGCCGGCGCTAATCGCCCGCTATGGATTGTTCGTAATGGTTCGTCAAATGTTGAAGAACTAAAAGCAACCAAAACGGCTATTGGCGGTTTTACAGAAGATACTCAACAATTTGACACGAACGAAGTACAATTAACCCAAGGAGACACCATTTATATTTTTACAGACGGTTATGCTGACCAATTTGGCGGACTTTCAGGAAAAAAATTAATGACAAAAAAATTCAAAGAAATTCTATTAGAAATCCAGGATATTCAAATGAAAGAACAGGAACAGTTCTTAGATAACTTCATTGAAAACTGGAGGGCAGGAACGGAACAAGTAGATGATATTTTAGTGATTGGCCTGAGGTTGTAATGTTACCTGATATCAATAAAAAAAATCGTGGATCGCAGTTCATTTAGCCAATGTTAAGCTGTTAGAGTCTGTTGACAGGACAGAGTTTTTTCGTTCCTAAAGGATTTATTATAAAAGAAGTATATTTTGTATACATTAAACCACGGGCAATGAATAGAATTTTCGCAACATTCATATTGTTTATCACATACACCGTTTCAACCGGGCAGACAACCGGTAATTTAGCTGACAGCATCAGGATAAAATATAAAATTCCGGAACTGGCATACGCGGTGATCTCCTCTGATAAAGTTATAGAATTCGGCGTATCAGGCGTTCAAAATATAAATACTAATGCTAAGGCCCGGATAAACGACAGATTTCGTATCGGGTCAAACACAAAAACAATAACAAGCTATCTTGCAGCGCCTCGTTAAACAAGGAAAGATAAAGTACAGCACAAAATTTTTCGATTTATATCCTGAACTGAAACAAAAAAGCAATCCGGCCTATTATGATCTGACTTTACAGGATCTTTTGACGTTCCGTGCAAAGCTATTGAGTTGGACATACACTAATGAAGCTCCAACTGAAAAAGAGATCAAAGGAGATGAAAAAACGCAGCGTTACGAATTTATGTCCTGGATTTTAAGACAAAGCCCTGATACCGCAACCAAAATTACGCATTGGTCCAATCCCGGTTATGTTGCTGTTGGTTTAATGCTTGAAAAGGTCACGGGTAAAGACTACAAAACATTGGTTTATGAATTAGGTAAGGAATTGGATATGAATTTTGGTTTTGGTCAACCCAACAATATTGATAAAAAACAACCCTGGGGACACGATGCCAACCTGATACCCGAGATGCCGGATCAAAACTATAAACTCAACTGGTTGTCGTCCGCAGGGAATGTTAATGTGAGCTTACCTGATTATGCAAAATTTATTCAAATGCAGTTGCGGGGACTTTTAGGAAAATCTAAATTATTCACAGCCGGAGAATTTAATTACATGCATTATGGCTTACCTGAATTTTCTTTTGGGTGGCAGGTCTATATTGATGAGCAGACAAACTTAAAATATTCATATCACAAAGGGAATCCCGGAACTTTCCTTTCACAGGTATTTATTTGCAAGGACACTGATCGTGCATATATTTTCTTTGTTAACGTACAGTCTGAAGAGGCCGAAAAAGGATTATCTGTATTATTTGATGAATTAAAGAGAAAATAACGAAATTATCGATTTTACAGCTATACAGTAAACTATTCAGACCGGGAACTGTTCTTCGAAATAGACGTCTTTTCAACCGCGACCATAAAAGCACATGATATGTGAATTATACAACGCTTTTCTATACTTGTGTAACACAAAAACAGCAATGCTGCTCATCTTTGTACAGTGAAAATTATTCACATCTGTCCGCCAGCAGCGGGAATTAATAAAAACAAAAATGATCAGATTAAAAAAAATGGTTTCGGTGTTTGCAGCAGCAGCTGTGTTGTTTACAGCAGGCTGTAAAAAGGAAGACGCGTCCACACCCACAAACCCTTCTTCTCCCGCAACCCCTGTAATAACAGCAAAAAGTCCTTCTGCCAATGCAAGCAATGTTGCCCTTAATAAAGTAGTATCCGTAACATTTAATGTGGCAATGGATGCTTCAACAATAAATTCAACTACTTTCACTTTAAAGCAGGGAACAGTGAATATAAGCGGCACTGTCGCATATCAGGGAACAACAGCCACTTTCACACCTACATCACCTTTTACTGCAGGAACTACCTATTCTGCTTCTGTAACAACGGACATGAAAAGCGCTGCAGGAATTGCACTCTCCATTAATACCTCCTGGACATTTTCCACAGGAAGCAATTTAACCGGCCTGACACCTGTAAACCTTGGAACGGCAGGCAACTACGTTATCCTTGCTAAAACAGCAATAAATAACAGCCCTACGTCGAGCATTACCGGGGATTTAGGACTAAGCCCGGCAGCAACATCCTACATTACAGGCTTCTCTTTAACCAATGCAACCGGTTATGCAACTTCAGCGCAGGTAACAGGCAATTTATATGCAGCAGACATGGCAAGCCCCACATCAATAAATCTTACAACTGCAGTAAACGATATGGTCACTGCTTATAATAATGCTGCAGGACGTACTTCACCGGATTTTTCAGAACTTAGCAGCGGCAATATAGGTGGCAAAACATTAACAGAAGGACTTTATAAATGGACAAATAATGTGACTGCACCTACAAACCTTATAATTTCAGGAAGCTCCTCTGATGTGTGGATATTCCAGATCGCAGGAAACCTTACGGTTAGTTCCGGTGTAAAAATAACGCTGAGCGGAGGCGCTCAGGCTAAAAATATTTTCTGGCAGGTAGCAGGTACTGTAACAATTGGCACCACAGCTCAATTTAAAGGGGTTATATTGTCTCAGACAGGAGTTACTTTAAAAACAGGAGCATCACTTACCGGCAGGGCATTAGCTCAAACAGCTGTTATCCTTGATAAAAACACAGTAGCTCAACCATAATCCTTTTTGAAGGACAACCGTAATTTACGTTTCAGAAGTATAAAACAAAACATGCCAAAGTACTGTGGCATGTTTTGTTTATGGCTATTTCACTTTACATAATTTTTTTAAACCCGGTTTCTATACGCTCTCATCGCAAAAACATAAGCCACGAGTATAATGCCGGTGCACCATGCAAGAGCAGCCCATATGTCATTGCCCACCGGCTGGTTTGTTAGTAGCGCACGAATGGTTTCTATAATCGAAGTCACCGGTTGATTTTCGGCAAAAGCACGAACCCTTGCCGGCATCGTATTGGTTGGCACAAATGCAGAGCTGATCAAGGGAAGAAAGTGGATCGGATAAGCAATTGCAATGGCGCCATCCTGCGATTTTGCGGTCAATCCGGCAATGGCTGCAATCCATGTCAGAGCCAGGGTAAACAGCGCAAGTATACCAGCTACGGCAAGCCAGTTCATTACTCCGGCCGGCGAGCGAAAGCCCATAATAAGCGCTACAAGAATGATGACGACAAGAGAAATAACATTGGACACCAGCGAGGTGAGCACATGTCCCCACAGCGCAGCAGAACGCGCAATCGGCATGGAATGGAAGCGCTCGAAGATCCCTTTTTGCACATCATTAAACAGCCGGAAACAGGTGTACCCTATACTATTGGCAATGGCCATCAGTAATATACCGGGCAACAGGTAATTCACATAGTTGTCTGTGCCGATTTGAATGGCCCCGCCTAATACATAGACGAACAGCAGCATCAACGCAACAGGCATAATGGCAACTGTTACAATAGTATCCATGCTGCGGAATACATGGCGCATAGAACGTCCAAACATAACATTCATATCCGTAAAAAAATAATTCTTAGTTGTTTCCATTTTATTTTTCATTTTTTGTGCCAACAATTGCAAGAAAGATCTCCTCCAGTGTCGGCTGTTTTTCAATATATTCAACTTTTGCGGGCGGGAACTGTTTTTTCAATTCCTCAAATGTGCCGTTCACGATAATACTACCTTTATGAAGAATGGAGATCTTATCGGCAAGCTGTTCCGCTTCATCCAGATACTGAGTAGTGAGGAACACTGTAGTGCCACTGCCAGCAAGCTCTTTTATAATTTTCCAAACCTCAATACGCGCCTCTGGATCGAGCCCGGTGGTGGGCTCATCGAGAAAAATAACCTGCGGATCTCCTACAAGGCTCATGGCGATATCGAGCCTGCGCCGCATACCTCCCGAAAATGTGGAAGCTTTGCGATCAGCAGCATCTGCCAAACCCAGGCGTTTAAGCAAATCGTCTGCGACCTGACGTGGATCTTTGAGGTGCCGCAGCCTGGCGATCATGATCACATTTTCCCGCCCGGTCAATATCTCGTCTACAGCTGCAAATTGCCCTGTGAGGCTAATCGAAGCCCGAACCTCGTCGGGTCTTAACGAAACGTCAAAACCGTTTACTATAACACTTCCGCTGTCTTGTTTCAGCAGGGTGGTGAGGATCCTGACAATGGTTGTTTTGCCTGAACCGTTGGGGCCGAGCAAGGCAAAAATACTGCCTCTTTCAACCTCAAAATCTACTCCCTTCAGGACATGAAGGTTCCTGTAGGACTTTTGCAGTCCTTTCACTTGAATGGTGTTTTGCATATGATCTCCTGTTTATTTAGTTGTAACCTTTGACAAATTGGCCCCTATGCCTTTGAGTGCAGCATAGGTCAGCTTATCCATTGTTGCACCGTCAAAACAGATGGTTTTGATGGCACGATAGTATTTATTAGTCAGGGCAAATGTCGGGCGAAAAGAAACATTTTGGAGTGTTGCGTCCTTAAACGTAGTGTCTTTCATCGCCGTATTGTCAAACTTCACGTCAGTAAAGGTCTGCCCGTCAAGACATACCCCACTTAAATCGGAAGACTTAAAGTCTACTCCGTTAAAGCTGCAGTTTTCAAAGATCGTCTTTCTGAGGTCGATCGTGCT
Organism: Bacteroidota bacterium; assembly: GCA_021156365.1. Lineage (GTDB taxonomy): Bacteria > Bacteroidota > Bacteroidia > B-17B0 > Aurantibacillaceae > JADJDM01. The sequence continues at coordinate 222,911 of JAJNDK010000003.1, read as the reverse complement.
TAGCTTTACATCGATCAGTTTTGCATCGATGAATTTTGTCCGTGTCAACTCTGAACTGCTAAATTCGGTGCGTACAAGAATGGTTTTGTTGAAGCTCGCATCTGTAAGGTTAATCGCAGACAGGGTACAATCCGTAAGGTTCGTTCCGTTGAAATTGGCTTCACTTACATCGCTGCCCATAAACGAGCTACCGCTTAGGTTCGCACCCGAAAAGTCGGCACCACGCAAGGCACTTCCGTTAAATTTACTTTTATGTGCGGTAACGCCTGCAAAGTCAGTTCCTGCCAGGTCGCTCCCGCTGAAGTTTGTCAACAACTCCCGTTTGGAGCCGGACAGATTAGCTTCCTCCTTTACCCTTTGCTCAGTGTCGCCACCGTCATTCGTCTTTTTAGGAGTCGTTTCCTCGTCGGTGGATTGCGGGTCCTCTGAAAAATAGTTAAGGTCAACACCCAGAATTTTCGCCAGCTTATTAATAGTAACAATGTCCGGGATAGACTCACCGCGTTCCCATTTTCCAACTGCCTGCGGGCTGATAAATAGCTGTTCGGCTAATTCGGCCTGGCTAAGGCTCATTTTTTTTCGTGCTCTGGCAATTTTGTCGCCAATTATATTACTTTCCATACTGTTGTCTTTTGTTTTATTTCGACTCTACAAAGGTAGGTGGCTTCACTCCCGAAGTCAATAAAAATGACGTTCCTTTTAGTTGTAATGACACTACTTATGGTTGGTTTTTAACAACCAGCAGTTGTATTTGTCTGAATTTAAGGGTACTGTTTGTTTGTGAACTGAAAACCACGTACAAATTTGCATCAGCAAGTGGAAATAACAAGTTAATTCAGTTCAGGTCCGATATTTCACTTGTTCGGCCTTCTCAGTATTATAGCTCTTCAAAATTTGTCATGAAGTGCAACGTTTCAAAAGGATAGTGCCTCGCATTTGTGCCTGCGATCAAAAATGCGTTAACCTTTAAGTTTCTTAAATAACCAAAATCCAAAATGTCGGAAATGCTTGGTTTGTTACTATTCTTTATATCTCCAAAGAGTCCCGTTGCAAGTATCAGTTCTTTATTTAAGGCTCTGCATTTTTCAATAATGCTTTTTTGAAAAGGAAAAACCTCGCTCATTCTGCTTGTGCTTACCAGGTCGCCCCTTCCAAGCATAATTCCATCTGAGATCATGATGATCGCTTCCAGATCCTGCTCACTGATTACGTTCTCTATTTTTGAGATAACCTGGAAATCCGGTGAAATGTCCTTAACGTATTTTACATGCGAAGCTTGTGTTACGAAGGAAACAAGGATTTTAATGTGTTTGGAGATATCCGGGAATTTGATCTTATCAAGGAATGCCTGATCATCGACCGAGATCGGATGAGCGGGTAGCTTATTTCCTTTGATATTGAAAGATCGGTTTGAAGTGAGCAGGAAAGAATTCTGTGCTACACAGGTGACCGAATGTTCATTCATGAAAACAATGTTCATCTCAAGCTCACCGTCCGCAATGGATACTACATCCCCTTCAAAAACTTTTGTGCGGTCAATCCGGGTTAAAAAATTAATGGTAGGGATCTCATTTTTTGCGGGATCCGGTTTTTCGTTACATAAAATGTAAGTGTCTCCTTTTTCAATTTTCAACCCATCACCGACCTTGCCGATCAGTGCCTTTTCACCAGGCAGATCAATAAGAATCTCCAAATTCAGACTGTTGTCCCGGTTATATGCCAGAACTTCTTCTATACGATGTATAAATTCTTCTGCGCTTTTTCCTTTGTTGATAAGTCTCAGGCCATAAAGCCCTCTTTTACTCAACCCGATCAAATCATGTTGAAAATTCCCCACATCTCCGGAGTATGTCAAATAGGTTCGCGTCATGATCCTGAAACAAGTTTATGAAATTAAATCTGAGGTCAAGATATAATTAAAAAGTGGAATAAAAACGGCGGTTTACTGCCTTTTTTTAATCCAAAATAGCTTAACAAAAAAAAGATTCCTATTATTAACAAGTCAATAACAAAATACTAGCTTCATCAAAACTACATTTGTCCTACACATCAATGATCCGTTCATGAACAGACATCTGAATCTCTATTTTCTTCTGCCATTCTTTATTTTTGGCGCTTCCTGCTCCGGGCAAAATACACCGCGGATTGCCCCTGCCGATTTGAACGCCCAAAACCCCGCCGTTACAATTGGTGACACGGTTTCAGAAACGCATGACAGCATACTGATTGTTTTTGAGGCTAAGAATCAGGATCTTTGGTTTGGAAGCAACGGGCATGGCGTGTATCGATACGATGGAAAAACCCTTCTTCACTTCTCAACGAAAGACGGCTTATGCAATACTAAAATACGGGGAATACAGGAAGATAAAACCGGCAATATATACTTTAATACGGTTGGTGGAATAAGTAAATTTGACGGGAAGACGTTCAACACATTGAGTATTACGAGGAGTAATTCGCCCGACAAAGGGTGGAAATTACAAGCGGATGATCTGTGGTTCCAGGGTGCACAGGACTCCGGAGTTGTTTATCGATATGATGGAAAAACGCTGTACCGTTTAGAATTCCCTGAAACCAAAGCCGGTGCAGAGCACAAATCAAAATTCCCCCGCTCCAAATTCCCGTTTATGGCTTTTAGCCCTTATGATGTGTACACCATTTATAAAGACAGCAAAGGAAACAGGTGGTTCGGTACGTCAACACTCGGAATATGCCGCTACGACGGAAAGTCTTTTAGCTGGATGTATGAAAAAGAACTTACAGATACACCGAGTGGGGGTTCTTTTGGCATTCGTTCTATTCTCGAAGATAAAGAAGGAAAATTCTGGTTCTGCAATAACCACTACCGATATGATATAAGTCCAAACAGCTATACAGACGAGCAGGGAAATAATTTAATCCGGTACAGAAAAGAAAAGGGAATGTACAATTTAGAAAATCCGGGTGAAGCTGATCTTATTTACTTCATGTCTGTTGCCGAAACTAAAAATGGCGATTTATGGATGGTAACATATAGTGCCGGCGTTTGGCGATACGATAAGAAAACCATCAGCCATTATCCTGTGAAAGATAGTGGTACAATTGTCAATTTATTCTCTATTTATCAGGACCAACAAGGCGGGCTGTGGCTTGGAACACATACAGGCGGAGTCTATAAATTCAATGGTAAGACGTTTGAGAAATTCAAATTCTGAATAGTTGCAGAGATAAGTACCAAATTTAGTTAATGCATCACAACGATCTTTTCCGAAACGCTTCCTTTATCGGAATATAGTTTCAGCTGATAGACTCCTTCCCGGAGAAGCTCGCTGTTCAATTTATATACTGTACCGGAAAATGTATCTGCATGAACAACCTTACCCAGGGCATCGGTCAGCTCAATTCTATATTCTCCCTTCTCTACGGCAACAGTAAATCCGGCATCGGACGGATTGGGAAATACGGTTAGTTCATTTTTTATCGCAGTTTCTTTTAATCCCACTGCAGCATTGGTAATGGCAGCATGAATAAAAGTCTTTGCACCCACAGCTGCATAACAATCCTGGTTGATCAATAATGCTACACAGATGCTGTCCTGCGGATAATATAACATACAAGCCGCGTAGCCGAAATAATTACCCGCATGTCCCCAGTAGGTTCTTCCGTTCCCGGGGAAACGCATGGAACCCAATCCGTACCCGTTAAAATATCCTCCGCCCACATTTGTAAACGTTAACATCTCCGCAAGCGATGATTGGCTCAATACATTCCCCGAATACAGATTGTAGCCCCATTTCACAAGGTCTGTCGGGTCGGAGAAATAACCACCGGCCGCCGAAACGGAGCTCCATAATGCTTCATGCGGTGTTGACGACTCATCAGTTGCAGCTGCAGGATTCGCAATGGGCCCGGCCCAGTTATGAGCAATGGGATTCGGATAGAGCTCAAACACTTCCATATGTGTATTGTTCAATCCTAATGGCGACAAAAAATCATTTCTAAGCACCGTATGCAATGAATCTCCGGTCTTTGCTTCCACGATCATTCCTAACAAGGCATAATTGGTATTGATGTAATTCCACGCTCCGCCCGGTGCTGCCAGGGGTGCAGGTAAAAAGGAATCAAGGACTGCCGGCTGATACCAGATCCGGTACAGATCGGCAAACATACCGTTTTCCCAGTTGACATTAAGATAATCCGCAAGCCCTGATTTGTGCCCCAAAAGCTGCCGGACCGTAATGTTCGGATCCACATTCTGAATAGGTGGCAACAAAGAATGTACAGAATCGTTCAATGATAACTGACCATTCTCGATGAGCTTAAATATCTCCGTTGCAACGAATGTTTTTGTGACACTTCCAATGCTGAACAACATGTTTGTATCTATCGGCATCGAGCCGTATGTAACACCCGTAACACCTTTCCAGATCCCCTGACCGGGTATGTAGGCAGCGGCAGAAATACCTTTTACCTGCAAATTAGTGCGTATGGAATTAAGGGAATTCTGTAAAGCCGTCGCCAGGGCCGGATCAATACCACTTTGAGAGCGGACCGGTTTAGTCAAAAACAATAGAGAGGCACAAGCCAGGTATTTCATCACTTTTTTCATAACACATTCATTTGAGCCAAAACTATAGGAATATGCGTTTATTCATTTGTCAAATCCTGCTTTTTTCTTTGGGTACATCCGATTTCATTCTACAAAGCCGGTTTGTACCTGAATACTACCGTTTGTCAAAATCCCTTGTTTTATGAAGGATTCCATGCCTATTTTTGAATATGATCCACAACAGGGAATACAGGGGAATAGTTATCGGGAATATATGGAATGATAATAAGGCTGCCTTTTCAAGGTTGAAGGATTTTTCACGGGCAGGAGAAACAAGCTCAAACTTTATAGGGATCAAGTATGTTATAAAAGGCTGTGAAAACTACAGAGTAAACAAAAAAACATACAGTGTGAAAGACGGATGTTTTTTACTTGTCAATCCGAATCTGAAATTCGAAGTTCTTCTCGATACTCCGGAACCTACAACAGGGCTTTGTTTTAATATTGAAAAACGATTGCTCACGGATGTGTATCACAATTACACCGCTTCCGATCGGTTTTTACTGGATCAACAGCAAATAAGCACGCCTGATCTCAATTTTCCTGAAACCGTATACAGGTCAGACGATCATTTCAGTCAATACTTAAGCTCATTAAAAGATCATCTCGACCCGAACACAGGTGAACTAATGATCGAAAAGGAACAACTGTTCTACGACCTGGCAAAAAATATGCTCCTGGCCCAATCCATTATACGGAAACAAACATTGCAGATCAAAGCCAATAAAAAAGCAACCAGGGATGAATTGTTCAAAAGAGTGCATGAAGCAAAGTCCATTATTGATGATGCCATACCGGAACCTATGGAAATGGCTGAAATAGCTGCTGCTGTTGCTTTATCCGAATTTCATTTTTTTCGTACTTTTAAGCAGGTATACGGGATCACACCTCATCAGTACCAGATAAGACAAAGACTCTGCAAGGCAAGGTTGCAGATAAAAAAAGGGATTCTTATTACAGAAGTAGCAGAGGCAAACGGCTTTGCGGATATTTACACCTTTAGTAAAGCATTTAAAAAAGTATTCGGCATTTCCCCTGCAGAGCTAAAAAAAGCCGGTAGCTAAAGGCTGTTGTTCTCCATGCTTTTTGTTTCTCTTACCTGTAACTTTCAGACATTTTTGCATTATACCTTTGCAGACCCCTATTTATGAAATACATTTTTCTTCTCCTGTTAATAAGCCTTTGGCCCAATTTCAGTCATCTTAGCGCACAAACAACTTATTCAAAAGAAGTTGAAGAGCAAATAAAACAGGTAGAGAACAACCTCGCCGGTCGTGTAAAGATCAACGATAAAGGCTACAATATTACAGAACGCATGGCTTTTTTCAAGGTAAAAGGCTTAAGCATCGCTGTTGTACATAATTATAAAGTGGTTTGGGCCAAAGGTTACGGTTGGGCAGATGAAAAAAAAAAGCGTGTTGTTACTACCGAAACTCTGTTTGAACCCGGCTCTATAAGTAAATCACTTAACGCGATCGGTGTTCTGAAATTGGTGCAGGATAAAAAACTGGATCTGAATGTGGACATCAACACCTATTTAAAATCCTGGAAATTTCCGTATGACTCCCTTTCAAAAAACAAAAAAATAACACTCGCTCATTTGCTCAGTCACAGCGCTGGCTTAAGTGTGACAGGTTTCCCCGGTTACGATCGTAAAGCAAAACTCCCAACAATACCGCAAATTTTAGATGGTAAAGCGCCTGCGAATACGCCTGCAGTCCGTTCTGAATTTGAACCGGGTTTAAAATATAAATATTCAGGTGGGGGAACAACCATTTCGCGCCTGATCATTACCGATGTCACCCGGCAGCCATACGACAAGTTTATGTATGATAATATATTAAAACCAATGGGAATGGCGAATAGCTTCTTCAGTCAGCCGCCACCTTCCGATAAATTAAAATTACTGGCGACCGCTTATTACAGTGATGGCAGCGAAGTCAAAAATAAATTTCATGTTTACCCCGAACAAGGTCCCGATGGTTTATGGACCACACCGACCGATCTGTGCAATTACATTGTTGAAACACAATTGGCCTATGAAGGAAGATCATCAAAAGTACTGACACCCGAAATGACTCAGTTGCGTTTAACACCTTATATTGATGAATCGGTAGCATTAGGCGTTTTTATCCAGGAAAGAGGGAAAGCAAAGTATTTTTCGCATGGCGCACGTAACGAGGGTTTTTCCGGGCAATATTACGGCAGTCTTGAAGGCGGTAATGGGGTAGCTATATTTTTGAATACAGATAACAGCAGTATTATAGACGAAGTGGTTAACAGCGTGGCTACCGTATACAAGTGGAAAGATTTTTACGACCCTACTGTCAGAAATGAAATTACCGTACCCGATTCTGTCCTGGACAAATACATAGGCGTCTATCGGGTGGAAGATAAATTCGCTACCATTTTTAAAGAACAGGATGGTTATTATTACAGGGCCGATGATATAAACAGCAAAATGCATTTTACAAGCCCGGGTGAATTTTTCAATCAGGAATTTCTTACCGAAAAAGTTTTTGCATTTGATACCTCCGGAAATGTAAGTGGCTTTCTACGTAAAGCATACGGAAAAGAATATCCGTTTTCCACAAAAATCACGTCCCCCGACACGCTTCACCTGCAGAGCTATGAGTTTGGGAACATTGCCTGGCAATTTTTTGAGAATAAAAAGTACAAGGAGGCCGTTGCTTATTGTAAACGCGGCCTGCAACTATATCCCGGCGATTTCGGTCTGTTAAGCAAAATGGCCCATGCATATTTATACGACAATGAATATGACAAGGCCGTAGCAATTTACAAAACAGAGTTTAAAGAATTGATTCAGCCTTATAGTAGTTGGGAGGAAACAATGCAACAAGTCCTGATCTACTTTAAAGACAACGGTTACGATGTAAAGATCTTCGACAGGGTTTTCGCCGACTTAAAGATCAAAAAACCAAAAGGATACTAAAATTCCTTAACAACCTCCATCCTTTATGCTAAGATAGTTTTTATACGCTGAATTCAGATCATTGCAGGGTTTGAATAATAAAGGGAACGGAAGAACATTTTTTTTATCGTCGATAGTAGTTGCGGGAGCCATCTTCGCAGTACTTTGCGTTTGCCGGGCTGCCGATACTTCTTTTTTACAGCCTGATGCTGAAATCGCCGTCAGTGAAAGGATTAAAACAACTATTTTCATAGATAACAGATTTTATGATTTAAATGTACAGGACAAAGGTAGCGCCGATCCGAAAGCTATCCTGTTAGTGAGCAGTTATTGGTTTGTTAATGACTTGTTAATGCAGAGGCATATACCATAGAAAATGGTTAATTTTGCGGTACTCCAATGAAACCGAACCGGACCAAGCTATTTATCGCCATTTCCTCCCTTGCATTGGTCATCGTGCTGATCATCCAGGTAAACTGGATCTTTAAAACAGCAAAAATAAAAGAGGAGCTCTTCAATGAAAAGGCGAATATGGTTCTTACCCGGACTTCCGAAGCGCTTGCTGCCGATACAGTCACCTGCAGGAATATGGAAACCTGCATAGGAAAAAATGAGATCCGTAAAATAGATTCCTTGTTCAATTATTACATGAAATTTTACAGCTTTCGTATTGATTATTCATTTGAGGTACTGCGCCCGATCGTTCCATTCAAACTGAACAATGCGTATCTTAATTCCCACATTCCCGACAGCCTGCAGGGGAATACGAATAGATTAATACATACCCTGCCTCCTGCAGAGCCGGGCTGTTATCAAAAGAACCTCGAAGAAGTAGTAAGCAAGAGCGGATTTGAATTAAAATTGCTCTTCCCGAAGAAGGAAGAATACCTTATAGCGGAGATGGGAACACCCTTCATTACTTCCATTATCCTGATACTGATCGTATTGGTCATGTTCTGGCGAACTACCTTATCGCTCATGAAGGAGAAACAACTATCAGAGCACACAACCGATTTTTTAAATAATATGACGCATGAGTTCAAAACACCTTTAACCAATATTGCTTTGGCAGGCAAGATGATGACCAGGGATACAAACCTCGGACAGGAAGATAAAATAAAACACTATTCCGGGATCATACTCGAAGAGAATGAAAAACTCCGGCTGCAGGTGGAACAGGTATTAAGCATGACGGCATTGGAAAGAGGAGAGATCCCCCTGCAAAAAACCGAACTGGATCTGCATCAGTTGATCCATGACACACTAAAACCCATCCGTGTTCAGATAGAGAACAAACAGGGAGATCTGAAATTGCAGCTCGATGCAAAAAACACAGTAGTGTTCGGTGACAGAAATCATCTTATGAATGCATTGTGCAACCTGATCGACAATGCCATTAAATATTCCGGGGAAAAACCCGAGCTGTTCATCCAGACCGCTGATAGTGCTCAGCATATCGTTCTGGTAGTTTCCGATAAAGGCATTGGCATTGAAAAAGAATATCAAATAAAAGTGTTCGATAAATTTTTCAGGGTTCCGACCGGCGATGTGCATGACGTGAAAGGATTTGGTCTGGGCCTGGCTTATGTAAAAAAGATCATCGAGATGCACGGAGGAACTATTGAACTTCAGAGTGAAAAAGAAAAAGGCACTACATTCATCATTACACTACCGCATGTCTAAAGAAAGACTTAAAATACTACTTGCAGAGGATGATCTTAATTTAGGTGTCCTATTGGTGGATTACCTTGAAACGGAAGGTTTTGATGTGAAGCTCTGTAAAGATGGTGAGCTGGCCTTAAAAGCATTTGAAAGCAATTCCTTTGACCTCTGCCTGCTCGATGTGATGATGCCAAAATTAGATGGCTTCGCTCTTGCAGAAACAATGAGAGCGAAAGACAAAAAAATTCCGATCATTTTTATCACTGCACGATCTTTAAAAGAAGATAAATTAAAAGGCTATGACCTGGGCGCCGACGATTATATCACTAAACCATTTGATGAAGAGGAATTGCTCTGGAAGATCAAAGCGGTCATCCGCCGGATCCCGGAGAATACGGTTGAACACAAAACGGAGATCATCACTATAGGCAATTATATTTTTGATTGCACGAATCAATCTTTAACGATAGGCGATAAAACAAAACGGATCACGGAAAAGGAATGTGAGATCCTGAACTATTTATCCGCTCACCGGAACAAAGTAATAAAACGTGAGGATCTACTGAAAGACCTCTGGGGTGAGAACGATTATTTTTTAGGCCGAAGTCTGGATGTATTCATCACCAAGATCCGTAAATACCTGAAGGAAGATCCGGACCTCAGTATTGAGAATGTGTTTGGGGTAGGGTTTATTTTTAATGTGCCGATGAAATAATCGTATATTAGTTTTTATGAAAACGCTCCGCTGGTCTTGCGGAGCGTTTTGGCTTGTAGTATTGTGCCGGATGTCGTGTAGAGATCCTAAATCTTTTTGATTCCGGTTATTCCGCAGCATTGCCTCCCGAAGCCTCGGGACGGGACATGCTGCGGAGCGGGGGGGGTGATAAAAGTAAGGCTCCTCAGTTGAGGAGCCTCTTTTCTATTGTTTATTGAGCTGTTGTCGCAGTCCCAAGCCGGTTAGATAATTCTCCATATACCTGTGTTCTATTGCCTTGACTATTATCTGGAACTGTAGGGTTCGTGAAAATAGATATTGGAACGTTACCTACTCCTATCATCGGTATCCAGAAGGTTATTTGTGGATTCCAGTTTCGAGGAACAGAAAACGTTACGATGTCGCTATTTCCTTTTCCATTTTGTGCATCTGTGCGATATAAAGTGCTTCTCCCTACAGGAAAACTCTTTTTGGTTGAGTTTCCATATATATCTCCACTAGATTGATATTCGACTCCAGGCGAAGTGCTTGTTCCCTGATAGGCATAAGGAACGTAAATATCCTCTATATTCCGTGAGAAAGCCCAATTCAAAAGACCACGCTCTCCTTCCGTTAGACTTAGTTGTACTTCCTGAGAAGTGAATGGCTCTGGTTCAGTTACAGGATAAGTTCCATAATTTTCTATATATTGGTTATTAACACTTGGATCTTGTGGAGTTACATTTGGATTAAAAGAAACACCTTGAACCAAAATATCCCGCTGGGAATTGATTGCTGCAAAAAAGTTCAGCGCATCTGTTCGTTGTTGATCGGTTAAAGTTTGGGTTGCGCCATTCGCATCCGTATAGGTTTGATTTAACATGTTATTAAATTGTATAGCATTTACATTAGCATTGGCCCCAAGATTTGAAATCAGATACGTATAAACTGCTGGGCTTGGTACAAGTGTAATTATTGCCTGTTGTGTTTCCCACCAAGAATAATTATCTGTTGGAAGGATTCTTTTCCCATCCGGATCTTTGAATATAAGCGGACTGTTAGCACAATATTGGTAAGGTGAAAGTTGAGGATACTCAGATGCCAATGGATCACACGCTAGCCATTTACCTAATCTTGGATCATATATCCTCGCACCAAAGTCATACTCATTGCCTTCTCCATACACTTCATTATCCTTCTCCTTGCCACCAAACCCATACCTATAACTATTCGCAGCTACATAATTTCTCCCTGGCATTTGCGCACCAAAGGCGTAATAATCCGTAAGGCTATTCACCTTCGCTGTGTACAAAGGCAGACTGTTGTTCTCGTATTGGGTAACAACTATATTGTCGACTGTTAGAGAAAAAGTACCTGCGCCAATACCGCTTACCGCAAAGGAAATATCTCCGGACGGTGTTCGAGGCACAAAATAATAGGTGTAGTTACCGGTGCCGTTGGTATTGCGTACAAAGTAACTGTAGTCGGCCTGCATGTTATCATTGTCGCTGTATTCGAAGTTCAGCGTACTACCTAAGAGTGCTGCCGCATTTACATCGAAATTGACCTTATACAGTTGACCCGGTATCAGTGGAATTTCCTTGCTCACTGATACGGCAGTAACAGTACCTGTCCGTACTATCTGCATGTTGTTCGCGGTAAAGTCGGTGTTAGAGGCAGGGATCCAACCATTTCCACCCGAAGAGAAGTTATCATTCATCGTTACTACCGGATCAGCTATCGTTGTCGTCACTTGTTTGATCAGCACATTGTCGATATAGAAAATGCGATTCGTAAGCGGATCCTCGCAGGTGAAGGTCAATGTTGTTGTTCCTACGGCCGGCACTTCGAAAGCAACCGATTGCCTGCCACTGCTGCTCATGTATCCTTTCAGTTGTAAAGCAGTTCCCTGAACAAGCGCATAGCTGGCCAGGGCTGTATTCCCGTTCATGTAATCAAAGCTCAGCACATATTTACCAATTGGCAATGCTGCCGGAATGAAAGAGATCGTTGCTGCAGCACCCAATGTGCTGGTTACACTCATTTGATTGTTCACATTGGCAATAGTTCCTCCACCTGCCGCAGTAAACCCTTCCGTAGTGTTATTGTCGAAATTCTTTTTGGCTCTCACATTCGGATCGGCTACACGAAGCTTGTAATCACTGATCGTACTATGCACATTGCCTAAATGATCTTTCAGCTCGTATTCTTTTTTATCCAGGGAACGGGCATATACTGCCGGCGTTGTGGTCGGCAGCTGGTAGTCGATAACATGCGATTTCGTTGGCAGGCTACCGTTCGTTACAGTAGTAGCAATTGCATTGGCCGCACTCACTGTCGGAGTTGCCACTTCGGCCCCGGAGATCATATATATATTGGAAGTAGTGGGCGCCGCAGTGGTATTGCTCAGATAATACAGGTTATTGCTTGTACCTCTTCGGATGGCTCCCACCGTATTTGTTCCCGTAATGGTTTGTACGGCAGTTCCCGGAAGCGCCAGGGTTACAGCAGGCCCCGAGAATGAACTTACTAACTGACGGTATACTTTTGTGGTAGTGCCGCTTTGGTGCGTAAAATAGATATACGTATCGTTCTGCGTGAATTCAACGGATCTGGCAAAGGTGGAAGCTCCAAACGATAGCTTGCCCAATGACCCTAAGGTTTGATGATCGGCACTGATACTGAACATACGTACTTCGGCTGTACTTGATGTGAGGTTGTGAGCAAAAGCTATTTTCAGCCCATTGGCCGAGATCTGCATTTCGCTTACAGCACCGGCTACACTCGGAGAGATCGTTCCCGTGGTGGCAGAAGGAACAAAACCATCCTGGGTAATCGTAAACACTTTGACACTGGTTGTTCCGGAAATGTAACTGGTCAGGTACAGTGTAGGTGTTCCTACCCGGTCATCTATCACAGCCATGGCCGGGCCATAGGTGGCCGAGTTGTCGATCAGGTTGTTGTAATTGATCATGGAAAGCGCCGACAGATCTATAGTATGGAAATACGGTTTGTTATCCGTACCAATAGTTACATAAAAGTATTCATCCTCGCTACCGGGACGTTTGATAAATACCGACTGGCAGTTTTCGGACGAATTGATCAGATTGCTGTTAGCTATAGGCGCATTCCCCAGAGCATAGATCCTCGGAACAATTAATGATGTAGATTTGATATAGGTGTAAGCAGTCAGCAGAAGATTACCGTAACTATCGTGCAATAATGCCTGGTTCCTGCCGTGTGCTATGGTGATAACTCCCGATCCACTCTCCGACGATATATTGGTGTTGCTTCCCAGGTCCGTTGCAGTATTGGTGCCGCTGTTCAGGTTCATTGGCTTATTATATATCTGCTTGGCCGTAGTATTGGCAAGCGGGATCATGATCTGCGGCCAGGAGCTGATGTGCACGGTTGCAGGCAAGCCCTGTCCTGTTGGCTGGTTGCCGGATATAAAAGGAATATCACGGTATATTTCACCGGTCAGTGATCGCTCTCCGATCCGGTCGCTGCCATAGATCGGCTGCTCGCTAAGATCGAAGCGTGCGTAGTGCGTATTTGGCAAAGTCGGGGGAGGCGTATTCGAATTGCTCCTGGTATAAATGGCCATGGAATTACCACTGGCATCTACCACATAATAAGTGGTGCGGTGTGTAGCTGCGGTGATTGGATCCGTGGTTTTGTAGGCTTTTTTGTATACCCTGCGGCCCATCATATCATACAGGAATTCAAGAACTGTATTATCCTTTTTAACTATTTTGGATACTTTTCCCTGTGGATTCCAGTAGATGCCGGTTCCGCCAATAGGATCATACGGAATGCCACCGGCCCAATCACCGATGAGATTTCCGATCTTGTCATACATATAGTTGACTACACCTGCCGGTAAAGCAGGTGGCGTTGGCGCTGTAGTTTGGTCATCGATATCCGTAGTATAGGCTGAACCCGGAGCGAGATCCGATACATAGGATAGTTGATTACTGCCTCCAGGGGTGATAACCGGATTGTAAGTAAAGTCATCCATATCCAAACCACCAGGATTCGCGGCAAAGCCTTTTCTTTTTACCGATGTGATATTTCCGTTTGCATCATAAGCGAACCGTTCGTTATAATCAGTTGTTGCAGCCCACAGTTTCGTTACAGGATCCTGTGTTTTGTAATCGGACTTCGTGATTCGATTGAGCTCATCATAATTGAACACCCTGCCGTTGACCGTTGTCTGGTGCTGAAGTGTATTGGCCGGGATGCTGGAATAATCGTAATTAGTCGTCCAGGTACTGATGTTCCCATTGTAAAGATCCCTGCCGGAATTGGCTGCCAGGTAATAAGGATTGGATGTTTCCGAATTGCTGCGCGAGGATTTGCTGATATAGTCACCTTCATAATAACCTAACTGCATACTGAACGCATCTTTGGCTGTATATGCATTGCTACCGGCTTCGTTACCATCCTTGCCCGGATCGTAACCATTGTCGATGTGGTTAAGACTTTTTAACCAACCCATAATTGTGTAGGTATAATCAAGGCCCTGGATTTTGTCGTGCCCGATCTCTGCCCGTTTCAAAGGCCCGTGCAGGTAGTAGGTATATTTCGCATCTTTTTCCCACATCACCTCGTCCTTACTGGTTTCCACTGTTTTCAAACGCTTGCTCTCATCATAGGTATAACGATGGAAGAATTTATCGGGGAATTCTTCGTTGTATTTTACTTTCAACACGCTCCCGCTGATGAGATCGTATTCGTAAGCAATATAATTTTTTCCTATTTCCGGGATGTCCTGGATCAGCCATTCTACGTTACCATGCGGATCATAGCTGTAATAAGTGAGAACCCTGTCGCCTGGGGTGGCATCCTTCCCATCCTTATCCGAATAGCCGTAACTCACCCGGTTTTGCAGGTATCGCTGTGTTTTCCCTCCGAAATAATTTACCGCAGGTGTTGGCGGGCTCGAGTAGTTAATGACCGTTATGTCCGTACAGGTAGAAGAAGGGACGCCTGTAACCGGATATGCCATATTCTCAAGATCAGTTGTACTGAAGGTTTGCGGCATTTCACCTGATTCTTTTACACGGCCTAAAGCGTCGTACTTTGTGAATGACATCTTAGTGTTCACTACCTGTTTTGCGTTTTGCGAGAACCGGAGCCTTGCGATCTTATCGTACCAGAATTTGGTCTCTCCTCCGTCGGGAGTTTTCTGGCGCACCAGCTCATGCAATGAATTGTAAGCGTACTCAGTGATATATGTGTGTGCCGGATGCACCATGCGCGAAGCAGTTCCTGTTACCACACCTTTCGGAGGAACCGTTTTAACAAGGTTACCCGCACGATCGTAATAATACAAAGTGAAATGATGATAATTGAGTGAATAGCTGATCTTCGTTTCGTCCACCAGCTCGTTTATACATTTCTGGCGGTATTCGTTCCGGATCTTATCGAGTTCAGCGTTGACCGCAACTCCCATCTGGAAATTGAGTGCATTCATGATCTGACTGGCAACGGCCTGCTCACAGCTGATGCTTGTGAACATGATCCCCTGCTCTTCAAACTGCGGAGAATCCACTGCCATAGTTGGTGCGGGGTTTATCTTATAGCATATTGTAGAACAGTTTACAGCGGGTGAGCAAACTTCCGTACATAAAGTGGTTTTGTAAAAGCCATTGTCGGTGCCTCCTGATAATTTATAGCCGTATAAAGAAGTCGTATTCGTAATTGTTCCTGCGTTGTATACACTCGTGAGGTCCATACCTGCCATCGCCAGGGCAGAAGCAGCGCGCGGAGAAAACCAGGGATCTATAATATAAGAGTATTCAGCGGAGGTCACTTGCTCGGTCATAGCCAATGCTCCTGTTTTCGATATAGTACTTACATAATTAAATCCTTCGGATGGAAACGGGCTCGCGGGAGAGATCAGCGAAGTGCTGTATAGTCTTTTGGCAGTAAGCGGAGAGCCCGGTTGTTGTTTATTAAAATAATACACCAATGCATTACAAGAACTGGGAGGACTGGGTTCGAAATCAAAATAGGAAGGAATATCCGGATGAATAAAAACAAAATTACCAAAGTCACATTTGTAGTTATTAAAGTTCGTAGAAACATTTGCCACTAAAAAACTCTTGTAATTCCAGTAAAATCCGTTTACAGGCGCTGTGGCTCTTAGCTCGGTAAGCTTGTCATTCAGTACATTCGCGACATATTGTACGAAGGCTGTACCGGGTACACCCCAGGCCGTTGATGAATATCCGGGAGAACAACCCGGCCCTGAAGGGATCTCCAGATCATACACACCATACATAGCATTCGCCATGGCTACTATTTCTGCGGGAGTGCCCACGGTGGTCTGGCCACTTACAGTTGACACGGTCAATGCACATTGCGTTTTGCAGGCTTCTACCAACGCCTGTGCCTGGCAATAGATAGTAGCCATTGATATATCGGTCGCAGGATTATAAGTGTAAGAAGCAGTATTGAAGATATAGTAGTTATAAGGTGCATAAAACGCCAGCTGGTACAGATCACCTTCCACATGCACATTGTTGCGGTGGTATTCGCCGATCAGCGAATTTACAAACCCGCTGTATCTTTCTTCACAAGCTTCTATGCAGTCGTCAATAACATCGTTGGCAAAGTCAGTGAACGTAGGGGTCGTTCCTGTTGTATTACACAACTGGATACAATCGAAGAACAGTTTCATCTGTTCATAGTTGGCGCCGGATGTATTGAAGTCGAGTGTGAAGTTGGTATCGCTGGTCCAGGTATAGGGAGTGGATCCCGAATTATGTGTAGGTGTTGCCAGCGGATTCGGCGGCACGGTTGGCGCCTGCAGATAAAATACACTCTCGCAGTTGGTGCAGCGGTTGGCGGAAGTATATTGAAAGTAAGCATACGGATGGAATTTGTAGCCAGGACTGGAACAACCGCTGCCCCCGGGATTATTATTTATACCTACCAGCTTGTATCCTGCACAGTCGAGGAACATATCAAGGTAATTGGGTGTATATGTTGTTCCCAAAGGCATGCTGTAGCCATTGTCGGAGGCCGACAGATCGGTGCCCGACATGTTGTTGATAGACTCATAGGAAGACACAATGGATCTCCAGCAGCTATACAGGGCCTGGCAATCGTAGCCGCCGCAACTGATCATATTGGCAATAACCGTATTGAACTCTCCTGCCGAATACTGCGGCATCAGCGTGGTGATGGTAGTAGTGGTGCCATAGTGGCCGGAATACCAATCGGTGAAATATTTTTCGAAATCGTTATCTATCGGACATTCATCGGAAGCGCAACGGAGGATCGGTAAGCGCACGATGTGGCATCCGATCTGCAGATTAACATGATCCTGTTCAGGCGCTACATCCAAATAGGCATAGAGCGCATCCAGATCCGGAATGGCTGGTGCAGAGGGTAAGAATGCTCGTAGCGTGGCCATATTGATAGATGGAGCGCCCGACACCGGCACACCAAAGTCATCCACAATCACAGCAGTGCCCGAATTAAAATCAGCCAACATCGCGTTTTCCACCTGCTTCACAAACTGATCGAGGAACGGTGTATTCGGCAATGTTCCCGCAGGAGGAGTGGCGGAAGGATTAATCTGATACGCTTCAATGATGCGTTCCACCGTATACGAACCCTTAGGAAGCATAACGGTGGTCGAATAGTTCGTTGGCGAAGCACTGCAACCTCCTGTACCTGACGTGGGATTCACTGTAGTTGTATATTCCGGAACAGGCATAGGGCCGGAAGGATCATCATTATCGATCACACGTATCGTAACCTTATAATCGCAGGTAGCGCAAAACTCAACACAATTGTCTTCGTACACATTAGGAGTTATACTATAAGATATACTAACGGATGTAGGCTCGGTGAGCACAATGGTTTTAAAAGCGCTCAATCCGCCACTGCCATACGAAGTGTTGTTGTTAAGATAAGAGTCAACCGTCACCGGGATCGCAGCGGGCGTAAGCGGATCAAGGTTGGGAGCTCCCGGATTCGACAGGCAGCTGGCAATGGTTTGTCCCTCTTTCGAAACATAGGATATGAAAGAACCATTATTGGCATCTGTGGTGATGTTTTTCAATACGCTGTTAGCATCCGGCGCTTCATCCCCGAATATGCTGATCAGCTCTATGTCGGCAACGGACGAACTAAAGTTGCGAATGGTATGCTTCGGAGCAGTTGTAGTTAATGTATGATCTGTTCCCGGTGAGCTCTGCTCCTTGGGCTGCGATGTTCCATCATTCATAAACAGGGTCCTGCTGTATGGGTAGCCTCCCGCACTGGGAACATCAGATTCCAGGTCGTTGTTGTCCGAATAATATTTTCCCGGGCCAGGTGTATTTATGTCAACAGGCAGCGGATCCTTGTAATTTCCATTCGCATCAAAATCGGCAGCAGAATAAGTATTGCCCAATGCGTTCTTTACATAGCCGCTTATGTATCCAAGTGTATTATCGTTTACAGGTGCAGCCATGGCAGTGAGCGCAGGACGCCCGCTATAATCATAGATCGTTTCTCCTACCATTTTTTTCTGTTCGGCTTTCAGACGGGATTGTTGTTGCAATGCCATCTGCAGCCCGTTCGCATAGTTCATGCTTTCACCGATGACTATTTGTCCATTCGTTTGCTTATCGCCTTCTATGAATGACCGGCTGAAGATCCAGTTCATACCATCGTCGAACTGGTTGTAGAAAAACAGGTAAGGGGTCGCCCCGGTCGAGATCACATAATTGGTAGTGGACGATGTGTAACTTCCAGTAGTGGACCACACACCCCAGTTCAGGTCGTTGCCCAAACCGCCTTCGAATGCATTACCGATGGGCCGCACCCTCCATATATAATAGCCTGTACCTTCGGCAAGTGTAAGCGAGATCTCATTGAGACTATTGCCTGTTTCTATTGTCAGCGCTTTATCCCAGTCGAGCAAAGCGGTGATATCCGTTTCGCTGCTGCTGGTAGCAATATCATTATTAAAAAGCCGCAGGAGCTGAAACTGGTAATTAGGAGCTGATGGTGGACAATGATGCCTCCACCTGAAGGTAGCTTCATTTCCGTTAAAAACAACCGGATCGCAAACCAAAACCGGACTGCCAAGGCTGTTTGTTCCATAGTCATACTCTTCGGTAAAATACACATCCGTTTGTATCACGCTTTCCACAGCTGCGTTTGAGGGTGCAGTAAGAAGCGAATAGGTGGCAGTGACCTCAAATCGTTCAACGGTTGAATGAAGTCCTGTGAAATCTATAGCCACATACGATTGCGGCTTATTGGACTTCACGGTGAGCGTATGCGTGTAGGTAGCCAGGAGTGTTCCGCCTGTGAAGTTGGAATAGCCCTGTATATTCAGCGCTACCCTGTATTCCGTGGCGGCTCCATTCATCAGTTCGTCGCTTTTCCAGTCGAGAAGCGCATGCAGAGTAGCTTTCCTGAGCTGGGATCCCATGCGGGGAGAAAAACACGCCGCAGGAACGCCATTGCCTCTCACATACAGCTGGTTATTCGGTGTAGTGGTATAGGTGAAACTCACCTTGTCCCGTTTAGGGTAAAACGGCACCTGTGCATGCAGCGAGCCGAAAAGGAATATACTTATAAAAATAAGCAGGATGTTGCGATTCATTTTGTCCATGACCGTGTGTTTTTATTTCTTTCTATTATCAATCAATTTATAACCCAGGTATTGCTTTTGCAGACTTTTATCATTTTCGAAAACGAGCTTTTTCACAGGAACGCGCATGTCTTCCTTATCATAGCTGAACGCGATCTCGTTGAATTCGTATTCTAACTTTTCGTATTGTTTACCCGGCAGGTATTCCACATACACCTTGCTGATCAGGCCTGTTTTGGAGCTCATGTAATATATTACCTTGCTGATCTCCATGAACTTCGACATCTTCTCATTCAGCTGCAGTGTTATCACCTGGTCATAAACTTCATTCTTCACTTCCGTGTATTCCACTTTCTTTACATTTCTGAAAATGGTATCCTGCATCTGTTTCAGTCGGGTATAAAGTGTCTCGTTTTTCTTCCCGGTCACTGCATCCGACCAATAGATCATTTTACGGGAAGGAATTATGGTAAAAGTGTTCTTTTCATCCTTTAGCACTTCCATCACCCCGCTGTAGACCCTACTATGATGTTTGGAGCAGATCAGCTTGAAGCTACTTTTACTAACGGTGTTCTTGCCCTTTTTGGTAAGAGGATTCAACCAGGCTGTTACCGTGTAATGAATATAACAGGCATTCTTTTCCTTTGTTGCAGCTGCATTCAGCTTGTCGAAAAATTCACTCACACGGGTCAGGTGCTGCTTCTCCGTTGCCGTTGGCGGAACGAAAGACATAAGAAGAGTGCTTGCCACAAGAAGCGACAGTATCTTAAAATAGTTTGATGTGCGCATACAATTCATAATTTTAATTCTTTGTTTAATACAAACCCGATGTAGGCACTACCGTAGGTGTATGATACTGTGTTTCCGTAACGGTCTTCATACCTTTTTCGGTCTCGATCATCTTACGCACCAGCTTTCCTTCCTGGTTGTACTGATAGTAAAGGCCAAAGTGCTGGTCGTCGAAGCTGGTGATGAGCCGTAGAGTTCGTATGTCATATACATAGGCGGTCATTGTTGCCTCCAGGGGTTGAAGTCTTACATCGTCGATCCGGATACTACCGGAGGCAAGATTGCTTTGCACTTGAGGGGTGTAGGTTACAGACATCAGATTTTTCGCGACTGCTTCATACAGTGTCCATTCGCCTGTTTGTGCGATCTTTTTAAAGCTCAGTGGAACAGAAGGGCTTCCGGTCAGCTGACCTTTGAGCGGAGCTGATGTGTGTGCAGGATCTTTCACCCACACCTTCAGACTAAGACCGTTTTGCAATGCACCCGTTATAGTGATCGGGTTCAGGTTCAGTGCGGCGCTTCCTGAGAGAATATATGAATATTTTCCCGAATGTGCTGCATCATCATCAACAGTTCCGGTTCCTACATTAACTCCGTCTTCCAGTTTGGTTCCATACACTTTTTCAAAGCTTTCGAACAGCACCTGTGTATTCCTGGCATTATCGGAAACAAGGTAAGGCAGCATATTGTTGTAGCCGAATTTGGCAGTACTGTATATTCCAAGTGCATCCATTTCCTCCAAGGCTTCGCCGTTGGGTGAATACATAGTTACAGTGGAAGTGCGGATCCATGGCGTATTTGCATTCAGTGCAGGGTTCTTCCAATTGAACATCGTAAGCAGGTAGGTGCCGGCATCCTTGTGATTGAGCTCGGGATAAGCTGCGCCGCCCACCACAGACGTTTTGAATACATAATTTTCTTTCGGACGCCATTTTCCTTTTTCACCCGTTTCATAAGCATTATAGCCAGTGCCGGGAATGCTTGCATACTTGTTAGGATCATAAGTCCACAGGTAATCGTAGATAGTAGCTGAAGAAGCAATAACCTTTGATACCGATGCAGGCGTTGCGCCATTGCAAAAAGCCATACAGGCAACATCGTAGGAGAAACAGGCGCCGGGATACGTTCTGTATTTCATTTGTCCAGTGCTGTTATCGAGGAAGAACTGCCCGGTGGCCGAATAAGGTACTTGTGTCGTGCACCTCACTGCATCACCGTTGAAGGTTTCCAACCTGAATACTTCCGGTGGTCCTGCTACATAGGATAGTCTCACACTGGTGGCTTTTGTATCTGTAAAACATAGCTCTCCTGCCAGACTTTGGCTGTATGGCGAATGTGTACTTGCCACACCTGACAGGCCACCGTTCAATGCATTTATGAACGCAATTTTTAATGAAAGGTCGGCTATACCGGACGGCGTGAAGCTGCTGTTGCCATAAGTTACATAAGACCCGGCCATATCCATAAGCTGGTTGGTGCGTCCGCTTCGTATAACCTCGATGGAAGTGATCGTGCCTATCGATACCGCAGGCGTGAGGTTATTGTTGCGTAACAGGTTCACCGAAGTGCCTGTAACATTATCCACATTGAAATAGTTAGTGTTCACTTTAATGAGATCCCCCCTGCTGAAGATCTTCAGAGCATTACAGATAGCGGGATCACTTGATGACGGGAAAACGATCGCATAATTCGGGCTGCTCTGGAATGTTGTTCCGGACGGTATAGTACCGGCTACAGTGGTGAGCATGGCACGTTCATTGATCGCTTTCTGTCCCATATCTGCATATTGTGAATAGGCCGGAATGCCGTAGCTGGTATAAGTTCCGTTGTGTAGAGGATCGGAAGGGAGATCCAATTCATTGTAACCGTCGGTGGTCCGGGTGATAAGCGGCTTACCAGAATATTCACTGAACACCAGGTTCTCCGTTCTGTGTCTGATACCGTCCTGAGTGCTGGTGACCGCTTTCTGGATCACCGGGAAACGGATCACCTTCGATGTCACGTGCGACCGCATCTTACTTTCGGTGTAGTTGACCGAAGGAGAAAGAGAAGCTTCCGGCAAGGGAATGATGCCCGCAATACCGACACCAAAATCCACTTCAATGCTTGCGTCAACAGTTACATCTTCTACCTGTTTCATTTCAAAGGTAACATCCATATCTTTACCAGGCCAGGACGGTACTACTGTTCCATCCGGCCGCTGCACATTTACGGCTTCACCCGGTTGGAAATACTCATACTCAGTCGAACTACTTTTTGCAAAGGCGGTCAATGTTCCACTCACATAATCACCTGCGTAGCTGGATACAGCTTTAGGCTGCCCGTGCATGGAATTGAGAACAAAACGGTATCCCTGGGTGGCCCACATATTACTAATATTGAAATTAACAATAACAGCCGGTAGGTTCATCCAATCATCTTCTGTTTGTACGGCGGTATTCGACACTCCACTCAAAGTGCCGTTATTATAGGTCATATCGAATGGATAATCATACGCTGTAAAAAATTCGCTGACCGTAAAACCGGTATTCGTTTTCCCGCTGTGAATATTTTTCGAAACTACTCTCGAATAACCGACGGAAGCAGCCGGTAACAAGGACTCACCTATGGGACCTTCAAACTGTGTTTTGTCTTCACCCGACACAATCTTATTCAGGAAATCCTGTTCCATGCGTTTTGGAAGGAAAGTGACCAGCGGATTTTCATCGCGCAGGGAAGCAGGTTCATTCGTGCTCACACCGCTACTCTGCCCATTCTCGGTCTGGTAAATATATTCAGTGCCATACAGACTTTTTACTCCTGTATCAATTCCATTCTCATCATACATCAGTATCCGTTTAACTCTCAATCCCCCGCCTTTTTTAGGTTTCAACACTGGTATTTTGAAATAGGACAGACCCTGGTCATTGATTTCCAGACAAGATGAAAGCTCTGCAAAACCAGGTAAGGTGGCAAACATCGTTAGGAGATTCAGCAGGGTCTCGCCCACGGTGGCTTCCTGTTGTACACCGGCAACTGATGCATCGCAATTTCCAAAAGCATTCAGCTTTCCTCCTTTTTCTTTTTTCACTTTATCGAGACAGACCTGGCGCGGAAATACATAATCGGATGAGGATGGATCACCGATCTGTACGATCACCTTGCCGTTCATACTCACATACGCTTTCCTGAAATTGGTATAACCGGTAATGTAATCGGAATTGCACTTGCCTATATCCGGCGCTGTGCCTATGAGCGCATACAGGAATTTAAAGTAGATCTTATCGTCCTGAAGGTTTTGGTTGATCAGTTCCACCAACGCCTGCTTTTCGGGGAGACTCATTACATTGATCTCGTCTACTTTTAAAATATAGCTGCGGGGAGAAAAGAGATCTGGCATATCTACTACGACCGAAGGATCAGACAACGGTAGCAAATCGGCAGGATCGGTGGTTGAAGGAATCTGAATGCTTACCAATGATGCCGCCCTCCGATCCTGCACATATAAATAATCGTCCTGTTCATATTCTACATGGATCTCTCCGCCTGATGGAAGTGTTATCCTTTTTAATTGCCAGGCTGCAGGATCAAAGGTTGTAGGAGGTGTTTGGTTCACACCTGTTTTCATATCTGCGAAACGTGCTGCAGCGGTGCCCGCATCCTGGTAATTGCCCCAGGCATCAACTGCAAAGGGGCTGTAATCAGGGTTTTCGGTGAGTCCGCTATAACCCCAAAAGTTGTAGGGTGCCGGGTAGGTAGTTGCAGTATTCGGGTATTCATAATTGAATTTGTAAGGACTGATCTTTGCGGAAATAATGCCGTCGTATTCGAACCATAATTCTTTCAAGGTGAGCTTACCCTTCTTACCTGTTCCGAGAGCTCCTGTTTGATTCGGTACATTCTGGCAAAGTGAGTAATCGTATTTAAAAAGGACTTTTTTCACGAGCTTCCCGGGACTTCCATCGTCGTTGCAGGTCCATAGCTCAATACTGCTCAGCTTTTTTAATTTCTTGATACCCTTTGCTGCCCCATTGTTAGCAGCCGTTGCATCATTATCTGCTTCTATACCGTCTTCTCGGTCGGTGGTAATAAATTTGGCAATGTGTGTTTTGGTAACGATCTGGTTCAGGTAACATACATCCTTATCACCGGAAGAATACGAGCCCACATCGTCAGTGGGATCGGTCATATCGCCGTTTCCGTAACTCAAACCAGTGTAAGGCGCACGGAAATGATATGGATTGGTCCCGGTTTTATACAATTGCGTATACTGAAATTTAGTGTAACCTCCGAAATCATCGGGCGTTGGGCCATTCATAGTCCGGTCTACATAATCCGGCGTAGTGATATGCGTGAGGAGGTAAGCATTTGCGTAAGTTCCGTTGTCAACCTCACCCACTTTCACTTTGTGAGAGCTTATATCTTTATAGGCCACAAAATTATTTTGGATACTGCCCGGCCCAACACCGGCAAGGTCATACTGCAGACTGGTTTCCTTGCTGACATTCACCGGCAGACCATATACATATTGATTGCCTTCCTCGTTGATGGTTGCGATCTCTCCTACCTGCTCCGTTTTGGTTCTGTCTATTGTTCCGGATACGAGGATATCTGAATCTGCACTTTTTTCGTAAGCATATATTCTTTTTTTACTGTTGGCGCCTTCAGTACCGGTAATTTCACTATTCAAATGATAACCAATATAAGAAGAGCGTCCGCTCCTGTCGACTGTTCCGCCATCTATACCAATAGTCGATTGCATGGTCGTGTTAACATCTGAAGTATTGATGGAAGGGTGGCAGAATTTAAGGCCTGGGAAACCGAAGTCTACTGCGAGCGAAGCGCTTACCAGTTTGTTGTTGGGATCAAAATCTACGTTTCCTCCCAGATCCTGATCAAAGCGGAAGAAATAAGGTTCAGTAGCATCGGCGCCGGCATGAAAACGATAATCTTCTGTATTTCCGGAACCACCGGAACCCCAGCCATCACCATTTACTTTTAATTCCTGTGAACCCAATCCAATGGTAACACCACCTCCCGTTTCGAAACCGAGGGAAGCATCGCCGGAAACCTGAAGGATATCCACGGAGCTGGTCGCCGAATTTGGCCTGAAATGTCCTGAATAACGATTGTACAGTTTAAAATTCCCTCCTATTCCCTCGCCGGTAACGGAAAACATATCCGCATTACTGAAAGGGATGGACAGGTAACGGTCACGCTTATTGTAAGTTGATTCTTTTTCGAGATAATAGTCCATCACTCCCTGATCATTCGAATAGGCTTGTTCAGAATACATATACCCATAACCGGCCCGGTTAACAGAAGCCAGGTTTTTCTGACTGTTGTAGTTCCCGAAAAAACCAAACTGTGGACCTATTTCCAAAGGCGAAGGATTATTCTGCAGGTTCATACTGGCATTGAACGAAAATCCGTCATAAGGTGTGACAGTAGTCGGATGCTGCTGTTCCCCCATAGTATAGGTTCCAAATGTTCCCGACAGGCCATTGAGAAAAGAGCTTTTGGCCTTGTTACCAATCTGTTTTCCTTTAGTGCTTTTCTCATCGGTTGTTTTTTTCGCTGCTGCGGCATCGGCCAGGGCTTTTGTTTTCAGGGCCGGTTTGTCTTCTTCTTTGGCTTTCCTGTATTTATTTATTGCCTCTCTTTTTGCTTTCGCTTCTTTCTGGCTTTTCAATAAAGCCCCGGGGTTCACCTGTGCAGAAAAACTTCCATTGCCATCAGAAACGGAATAACCCAGTGTAACCAGCCCTTGCCGGAAAGCAAGCCCTGCACCGGCGGTATATCCAAAACCTTTGTAATTGTTATACCGGATGGATGCATTCGCTGAAATAGGGATATTGGAGCTTAACGCTTCAATATTACCTACGCTGGCACCTGCGCTGACAGTCCAGTTGGCCGGTACATCATTGTAATATGTATGTGAGTTCTTGGTATCATCCGCAAATCCTCTTTTTCCACGGTTGATAGCGCCGGGGTTCAGTGTCCAGCCATAGCCAACCCACGAAGCTTCCGATTCCACACTTTCGCCACTGTGGTAAGACAATGACATGGCATATCCGCCACCGGCAGCTCCGGGAATATTGATCACCGGGATATTGTAGGTAAAATCACCGCTGAATTCATTTACCATACTCGTGGTGCTCACCGGTTCGAAACTAGAGAACTCAGGAGCAGAAGGACCACTGGTTAAAGCAAAGGTGGCTGTAGGGAAAATAATTTCCGACAAGATCAATACGACCAGTGTCAGTGCGATCTTCCGGGCAATCGGGCTGGGGGTAGTTCCTCTGAATAATTTCATAACGTTTATTTTAATTAAATATCTTTTCAATCAATTGATGGAAACTTCGGGCATGTTTTCTTTTATTCTATTGGCGTCGAAATTGAAATGCAGTGTACCCACTCCAAAAGTCTCGTCGGAGTATACAAAGTCGTAGTATTGGTTTTTGGTTTTATCATCCTTCATACCGGCAGCGAATACCAGGTTTACTTTCCTGTCTTTACTCAAGCCATAGGTGTTTTCCAGCGATGACAGTACCGGCGCATATTCTCCTTTTTTAGTTTTCAGCACAATTTTATTTTCCATATCGAAATTCAAATCCAGGGACCGCTCGGTGTATTCCCGAAAATTTTTTATGTTATCGTACATGATATCGTTTGTATTTTTCTTTGCCTCATCCGGCCCGAAGGTGATGATAAAGGAAGAAGAGTTACGATGGTAATTCAGCAAACTATCATAGTTGAGGCGTTTATTGGCGGTATCACCTTTTAGTTCTTTTAAGGCCAGGTACTCCGGCGGTAAATACAATACGGATACCAGCACTCCGTTCACCGACCTGCACACTTTAAAACCGTTGTCCTGTTTGTTCAAATAGGCCGAAAAGTCGCTTAGCGATTTTACTTTTTTGCTACAGCTGCAAAACAACAACAACAAACAGCTGGAAATAATGAATTTAATTGTTCTCATAGCTTGCTGTCAGATTTGGATTTATTCTGTAACCTGCATTGATGGCTTCCAGCACTTCTTTTGTAATGTCCATATAGCCTTCGGCATACAATATGTTCCCGGAAGTAGTAGTGCCCAGCACCATCGTATAACCTTTCTTTTTTGCGTAGTCTTCCACGAAAGAATTTACCTGATTCAGCACACCCTGTGTCAGCTGCTCATCCTCTTTTTGAATTTCCTGTTGGATATTCTGTGCGTATGTGCGTAAATTCTCTTGCTGTGCAGCAAGTATATTTTCTCTTCCCCGCCGGTCTTCCTTTGATAGTTTCGGAAACTCCACATTGTATTGGGCAACTGCTTTTTGAAAATCTAACTGCAGGGTATCCAGACCGGACTTCAGTCCGCTGGTTTTTGCCTGCTGTTTTTGCTGGGCTTCCTTCATTCCGTCGTAACTGTAGATCAGATCGGCCGACTTCACATAAGCGATCTTCGGAGCTTTTGTGGATTTATATACCAGCCAGATAACTGCTATAAGTAACACAGCGGATACGGATAAATGGATTCTCGTTATCATAAAAAACTAATTGTATTGTTAAACATTAAGCATCTCTTTTGTGTGGGGCACATGATATAAGCTATTATTACTGACAGCGTATTATCACTTGTCCGGTTTTAGCTTTTACTTAGGTTTCGTTCGATAAACATAAGGAGGAACAAACAGGCCCGCAAGCACCATTGTGCAAGTGTGTAGTTTTGATGCGTAACTGTGCAAACAGAAAAAAAACCGGAAGCCGGTGTTTAA
Organism: Bacteroidota bacterium; assembly: GCA_021156365.1. Lineage (GTDB taxonomy): Bacteria > Bacteroidota > Bacteroidia > B-17B0 > Aurantibacillaceae > JADJDM01. The sequence goes on along the minus strand of JAJNDK010000003.1, from coordinate 194,900 downwards.
CTATTCCCGTTTATCTTAAAAATCAATTGGTTGAACCGAAAATAGGGGATCAACCCGTAACCAAATGAAAAATTTCCGTTATACCGGTCAGGTATAACGGAAATACCTGTAAATCCGCACTTGTCAGCTATGTATCACATAAAATATTTTACGATCGGGACTCTATGTTTTCTGTGTTTCCGTTTTGCGCCTGCTCAAAATATAATTCCGGATTCAAGCTTTGAAAAAAACAAATTCGTCCCTACTGAATTTTCTGCCATTGGATCCTCCAATTCTTGGAGCAGGGCAAGCTGGGGAACAACCGATCTGTTTTGCAAATGCGACCGTAAAAAAGGAAAGAAATTTTCGATGGTGGATGTGCCTCAAAATCCGATGGGCTACCAGGATGCGCATTCGGGGAATTGCTATGCCGGAATAATCGCTCTTTCACACGGGTATTACAGGGAGTATTTGCAAACACCGCTTAAAGTCCGGTTGGAAAAGAACAAATATTATCTTTTTAGCATGTATGTAAGCCTCGCTGATTACTCGCGTGCCGCCATTGATCAGTTAGGTGTTTGTTTTTTAACGGACAAAACGGAATACAATTCTTCCAACACAATCCCCAATGTGAATCCTGTTTACATCAAGATAGAAAAGGAAGTCGGAAGAGATACTGCATCCTGGCACCGTATTACTGTTACCTATAAAGCCCATGGAGGCGAATCGTACCTGTTGATCGGTAGCTTTGAGATCCATAAGACCCTCAAAACAAAATTTAATTCCCGAAAGACATCAAATCACGCATAAACCAAAAAGCGGAACGCGATGCTTATTATTTTATTGACGATGTGAGTTTGGTTGAAACGATCGTAATTGAACAGCCGGACACTATCGCGGAGGCAGTACCGGAAACAGGTAAGCTTCCTTCGGATACTTCATTTGTATTTAAAAATGTTTTGTTCCAGACCAATGAAACATTGTTATTGGCCGCCTCTTACCCCGAACTGGATTCGATTGCCGCCTACTTAAAGAAAAATCCACAGATCGATATAGAAATTGAAGGGCATACCGATAATTCCGGAAATGAAAAATTAAACAAAAAACTTTCGACAGGAAGAGCAAAGGCAGTTTCAGATTACCTCTATTCAAAACGTATCGCCAAAACACGATTAAGCTATAAGGGATACGGAAGCTCAAAACCACTTGTACCGAATGAAACAGAGGAAGGAAGACGACAAAACAGAAGGGTTGAGCTTATTCTGACAAAAAAATAAGCATATTGCCGGACCGCCTGGTATTTTACATAACACTGTTAATCAAGCTGTTTTATACTTTTTTCTTGTTGCCTGTGATTTTTTCACTCCCTTTGCGAATAATAGGGTAAACAAAAACCAAAGGGCAAAAACGCTAAAGAAAACGGCTTTGCAAAAAAGTATGAAACCAGAAAACACAGATACATTTCTTTCCGTCATTGAAGCAAACAAAGGCATCATCTACAAAGTGGCCAATGCATGGTGCCAGGATGCAGATGATAAAAAGGACCTGGTGCAGGAGATCATTCTGCAGATCTGGAGATCCTTTGACAAGTACAATAAGCAGTACCAGTATTCTACCTGGATCTATCGTATCGCACTCAATGTTTCCATTTCTTTTTTCAGAAAAGAAAACAATCGCAAAACGGTACGAACAGCAGATGCAGGAATGGTGGTTGATTTTTCGGACACTGCTTATGATACCGAAACCGAACATAAACTGAACCTGCTGCAGCAGTTTATTGCCCAGTTGAAAGAAATTGACAAAGCTTTAATGTTGTTGTATCTCGAAGAAAAAAGCCACAAAGAAATGGCGGAGATAACGGGCCTCAGCGAAACAAATGTGGCTACACGAATAAGCAGGATCAAAACGATACTAAAACAGAAATTCTCAACAATAGAAAATTGAAACATGGAAGAAGCACAAATTTTACAACTCTGGAAGTTATACGACGCTAAGGTGGAGCAGTCCTTATCTATCAACAAAAAATTGCTGAAAGACAGCCTGGAACGAAAAGCAGCCTCCGCATTGAGATCATTAAAACCGGTTCGTTGGACAGGGATCATAGTCGGTGTCTTGTGGTGCCTGGCAATAGGCGTGATCGTAGTATCGTCCTGGGGTTTTACCACTATTTATTTCAAAGCTTCCCTGATCATAAATTTCATTATCACTGCTATAGCAATTGGATTGTATATTTATCACCTGGTATTGCTGCATCAATTTGACAATAGTCAACAAGTGGTGGAAGCGCAGCAAAAACTGGTACAGCTACAGGAATCCAACCTCCGTACCCTCGGGATCCTTTTGCTACAATTACCTGTATACTCTACCTGGTTTATTACCGATGAATGGATCCAAAATTCTCCTTCCACGTTCTGGGGTATACAGATGCCTATTGTCCTCATACAGACATGGATCGGGATCTGGTTGTTCAGGAACCTGAATTATAAAAATTACAATAAAAAGTGGTTTCAATGGTTTGTAAGCAAGGGGGAATTCGGCCGGATCCAAAAGGCCATGAATTTCCTGAAGGAGGTAGAAGAAATAAGCTAATTATCCTCACAATTCCAATATCTTCTGTTTCAGCCAAAAACATACGCATATGCAGGATTTTGGGGTAAAAAACCCTTCCTTTCCGCAAAAAAACGTGAAATCCGGGTTGCTAATTAATTTAAATTAGCGATATTTGCAATCCCGATTTACACCGGAAATGTTCTTTATTTATTGCCCAGGTGGTGGAACTGGTATACACGTACGTCTCAGAAGCGTATGCCTTACAGCTTGCGAGTTCGAGTCTCGCTCTGGGCACCAACAAAAAGGCCGATCGATCGATCGGCCTTTTTCATAAAGAAAAAATTATTTCGAGCTTTTCTTTGCGGATTTTTTAGTCATCTTTTTCGGAGCAGATTTTTTTGCTGAACCTTTCTTTGCCGGTTTTTTAGCTGCCGCCTTTGGAGCAGATTTTTTCACCATCTTTTTCTTTGCTGATTTTTTAGCCGGAACTTTCGCCCCTGCTTTTCTTGCTTCGGATAAACCAATAGCGATCGCCTGTTTCGTACTGGTTACTTTTTTACCGGAACCGCTTCTCAGTGTTCCTTCTTTTTTTTCGTGCATGACTTCTTCTACTTTGTCCTGCGCTTTCTGTGAATACTTTGCCATAATTTGGGTTTTATATTTTTAATAAAACCTATATGCAAATTTTATTCCTGCATAAAACAAGCATTCATTTTGCAACTATGATCATATTGCGCAAAGTCTTCTACACTATCTGCTATTTTAGTAAAGAAAACATGTTTTGCAATTCAGCTTCCGTCAGATCCCTCCACTCTCCGGGCTTCAGGTTACCTAATTTAATATTCATCACTCTTACACGTTGTAATTTTATAACCTGGTAATCGTATTTGTTACACATCCTACGGATCTGGCGGTTAAGTCCCTGCTTCAGGATAATCCGGAAAACACGTTTGGTACCCGGTTCTGCGGTAATAATACAGGGCTTGGTATGCTCACCTGCGCCAATATCCGTTCCTTCACCTGCTTCTTTTAAGAATTGAGCACGAACGGGGTGGTTAAGCGTAACCAGGTATTCTTTTTCGTGGCCGTATTTCGGGTTTGCGATCTTATCAATGATCTCTCCTACATTCGTGAGCAGGATCAACCCTTCGGACTCCTTGTCGAGGCGGCCGACCGGATGGATCTTTTCATGATGGCCTACCGCATCCACAATATTGTCTGCTATTTTTTCAGAAGTAGAAATAATGCCCTTCGGTTTGTTGTAAACAATATAAGTAGGTGCGCCTGTAGCCACTTTCAACTCTTTCCCATCTACGAGCACTATATCTCCTTCCTGGACCTTTGTGCTGTGCGTGGCCGTTTTGCCATTCACCGTTACGCGTTTTTCTTCTATCAGTACAAATGCTTTTTGCCTGGATGTGAACCCGGAATGCCCGATGTATTTATCTACCTTCATTGTCATGGTGCAAAGGTACGATTTATTCGGCCCGCTCGGCGCTCTCCGGCTGTTGTGTTTTTCTGATCGCAACCAGGTAGATCAATGGTGCAAAAGCAGCCACTATGTGCTTCAGCGAATGTCCGCTGATAAAACCGAGCATTTCATACACCCGATGATCCGTTGCTTCGAGGATCTTTGCAACAAGATAGGCCAGCAATACCAACCAGATCTGTTTTACAGGAGCGCCGGGCCTCTTAAACAATAGTACCATCAATGGGATCAGCAACATGGGCAGGAATTGTACCACAAAATACAGCCGCAAATCGCCCGCACCCTGCGCTTCGGTATAATTCCAGTACCACACGGAAAAGATCCCGATCAGTAACAAAGGTACTACTACTATTTTTCCCGCTCTCTCACTGATAAAGATCCCGATGGTGATGGAAAGAAAAGCCATGAACGAAATGGTCATTGGCAAACGATCCCACACCAATGTGCTGTTAGATGGATGCAAATGATAATAACAGGAACCGGCTGCGGTCAATAGTATGCCCGCGAAAAAAACAAGGTTATTCTGCTTCAGCCGTTGATGTATGAGCCCTGCTTTATTTCGGATCAATAAACGTAAGCCGAGCACACCCGATACCAGGAATAAAAGATTGGAGCTCACATTCCAAAAATTCGGGACGGACAAGATCGTCCGTTTATCCGCGAAACCATGAAAGACAGGATCCTGCGGAATAGCCGGTCTTAAAAAAACCAGTATGATACCTGTTATACTTATCAGTACCAACAGAGCTGCTTTTAGTTTGTAAGGCATGGCGAAAGGCTTATTCATTGATCTTTCCCATAAATGAACGCTCCGACTTATCCGCACGCCTGCTGTCGCGGGTGTTTTTTTGAACGGCAACAGCTGCAAAAATACTGAGAATAAAAGCCATTGCGTAAAAGCCCTTTTCGCTACGCAGTAATGTGGCATTCCAAAGTCCTACAACAAGAAGTACAATAGAAAGCCCTACCGAGAACCAGCTGATGCCGTAATATAAGTTGGTAACCGGAATACCTTCCAGCTGATCACGCACTGCCTTTTGGAGCGATACTGCAGAGAACAGCCCGTACATCAGTACTGTAAAATAATATCCCTTCTCGTTGAGATACATATCGGCGTTCCAGAGGCCAACGATATAGCTCACTACCCCGATTAATAAAGCAGCCCAGGAAGCTCCGATAAATGCATTTGATGGTTTCATTTTTGATTGTTTTTGTTGAAGCAAAATTGCGCACTCTAATTTTGTTTCTCTTTGATACAGATCAAAAAACGCCAGCACTGGTTTTATTGCAACACAGCAGTTTTTTTATTGAAGGAAATTTGATTTAAAGCTACTTATGGCTTTTCCGGATCCCATTCCGTTCCGCCCCATTCTATTACAGTAAACCCTTCCCGCTTCACGGAGGGAAGTTTTTGTTTCGTCGGTAGCAGCAGCTGTATACCGCAATCGATCGGGGTCCAGACCATAAACACACGGAACACATGATCCGGTTTGGGTTCGATAGTTAATTCAGCATATTTTTCTACTTGTTCGTTGAATAAAAAGCGGATGTAATACGCATCATTCTTCAGCATTAATGGATTCCAGTACGTAATAAAGTCTGCGCGTTCTTTTGCACTCAGGCCCATTTCAGCTAATTTGTTTTCAAAAAAACTGGTCAGCTCATCTTTATCAACTACAAAACCGGCATTGCTGCTGATATCATTTGTTTCAAAACGCGCCATACCTTCCCAAAAAAGATAACCGAAAGTTTTATCACCGAATTCCAGGTCGCCGTTCGGGTTTGCGGTGAACTGCCAACCATTTTTATACAGTGGATAAGTGAATTGCAAGCCGTCCTTCACATCTAACCTCACGTTTACAGCCGTTTCTTTTTCCGGATACAGGTAAATAACAGGCTTTTTCATCGGACGCAATTCCTTTGTTTTACGAAAATAGAGATCGACCTCTGTTTTGTTCCGGTCCTTAATTTCTATGGAATCCGTTTCTAACTCTTCAGAATCAATATCTATATAGAATTGAAAGCGGTATTTACCCGGGCTCACCATTGCCGTAAAACTATTGGTAGCAGATAAAGATGCTGTATAGTCTTTTCCATTGACTGAATAGAGTACCTTCTTTTTACCCATACTATCACCAATATCGTGGCAGGTAAACACAAATTTCGCTTCGCCTTTCGGCAGGCTTTTATCCACAATAACTTTCGTAACAGTATAGGGAGGAATGACTTCACCTATAGTTGCTTTTGCAAACACCGGAATACCAAGGGCAAGCAATACCATCAAACAATTCATACTTTTTTTCATACAGGAAAATTTATGGATTTGGTAATTGGATCTCCGTTCCACCCCACTCTACAACAGTAAGTCCGGTGCGTTTAAGTGCCGGAATCTCTTGTTTCGTGATCCAGGGCAATCCAGCTTTTTCATTTACCGGGCTCCAGGCCATGCATACACGGAACAGGTTATCCGGTTTTGGCTCTATGCTCATAGGAGCATATTTTTCCAGCTGGTTGTTGAATAAAAAATGTACATAACATACAGCATGCTCGCTCATGCGCGGGCACCAGTAAGTAATGAAATCGGTACTTTCTTTTTCGTTCAAACCCATGGCTGCCAGTTTATCCTCGAGGAAAGAGACCATGTTTTCCTTGTTTACATAGTATCCTTCTTTTGTATTGACATCGTTCGCTACTGGCAATAAGGCTTCCCAAAATAAATAGGGATACTGCTTGTTATCCATGCTGATCGTTCCATCCGGACCGGCACTGAAATCCCATCCGTTCTTATATGCAGGGTAGGTAAAGCTGAACTTTTCTTTTGGCTCCAGTTGGATACGTACATTCGTTTTTTCCGGGGCATATACATACACTACAGGTTTTTCAACCATCACCGGATGCGTGGACGACATAAAATTGACCTCAACCGGCAATTTAAATCCGGACTTCACCGGAATGGAATCGGTAGTGATCTCGTAATACTCTTTTACATAGAACTGGAATTTGTATTTTCCCGGCTTTAGTTTCAGAGAATAACTGCCGGATGCATTGGTGGTTATTTTTTTCTCCACCCCGTTGTATGCAAGCGTTACTGCCTTATTATTCATCGGGCTGCCATAATCCGTAAATGTAAATACATACACCGCTTCTCCTGCTTTCAGTGTCTTGTCGATATTTGCCTTCCCGACATAATAATCGGGTAGGGATTCTTTGGCAAAAAATGTTAGCGGCAACACAAGGAGCGCTAAAAGTAAGTGATGTATTTTTGGTTTCATAACTATGCTGTTTGTGTTTTATTTAAGCTGGTCGTTACTGAACTCTGTTCCGCCCCATTCTACCAAAGTAAAGCCGGAACGATTCAATGTCGGGATCTTCTGTGGCTGCAACATGGAATGATCTCCATCTGCTGCTTTGGACCAGATCATAAATACCCTGAACATATTATCCGGTTTCGGGTTTACATCCATAGCTGCGTACTCGTTCCAGGTTTCGTTGAACATAAAATGGATGTAATTATTTTGATTCACGCTCATTCGCGGATACCAATAGGTGATAAAATCCTGTACCTCCTTTGCATTTAATCCCATCGCATACAGCTTGTCTTCGAGGAAGACTACCAGCTTATCCTTGCCAACCACATATCCTTCATTCAGGCCGAAGGCATCTTTGCTTATCTGTATTCCGGCTTCCCAAAACAGATATCCGTATTTTTTTTCACCGAAGGAAAGTGTGCCATCTGGCGAGGCTACGCAATTCCATCCATCTTTATAAGCAGGATAGGTGAAAGTGAAATCATCTTTGGGCTTTAGCTTTACACTTACTTCCTTTGTTTTTTCGGGATACAGATAGATAACAGGTTTGTCAGCTATTACTTCCATGCTGGCTGCCTGGAAGTTTATGTCGACCGCCATTCGTTTTGCAGCGGGTATTTTGATGGAATCCATATAAATTTCTTCGAAACGATTGGTGTAAAAGAACTGGAAGATGTGTTTGCCCGGTTTTACTTTTAGTTTGTATACCCCGTTGGCATCCGGCTTTGCTTTTCTGCTTTCACCATCACAGGAAAAAGTGATCTCCCCGGTAACTCTTCTATTTCCCGTTTCAAAAAACGTGAAAACGAAAAGCGCTTCATTTTTCTTCAGGCTTTTATCTGTTGTGGCTCCTTTAATAACATAGGCAGGCACAATCCCTTGTTCTTTTTTACCTCCGCGGTTATCAGAAACAGATCTTCCGGTAAAAGGAATAAGAAGGATAATAGATGCAAGTAATACGGTCGGATTTCTCATGTGTGGCGTTTAGATCTAAGATGTAGAGAAAGAGGTAATTCCACAAAACATAAGCGACTGAAATACAGTTTTTTAATGTGAATTATCGCATGATGGTCACGCTGCCTTTTTCAATATCGCTATCGTCGCCTTCCTTGTAATAGAAAACATAATAATAGGTTCCCACCGGTACATCCACACCGAGGTGCTTTCCATCCCAGGCTTTGTATTCGCCTTTTTGTGTATGTACGATCTGTCCCCAGCGATTATATACCTGCAAAACAAAATCAGGATATTTTTCGATGTGTGTTGTGGACCAGGTATCGCTGATGTCATCGTTGTTCGGAGAGAAAGAATTGGCGATATACACCTTGCACTTTTCTTCTTCTATAGTAACGGTGACCAATGTATCCTTTCCGTTGCCATCCACAATGGAAACATTGTAGGAACCAGGTGTGAGACCTGTAACCGTTTCTCCCTGTGCGCCATGGCTCCAGTTATAAAAATAAGGTGTTTGTCCCCCGCTCACCGAAACTTTTGCTGTGCCGTTCACACAACTGTATTTGGTAGTGGTAACCGAAACCGTGAAAGCAGATTGTGCAGTCGCTGATACAGCAAACAACAGAGCACAGCTGAATACAAGTATGCCGGAGTATTTTCTCACTTACAAAATTCGTTTTTAAGTTCTTCAGAGATCTGGTGGCCTGCTTCTACTGCATTATCCAGCTCTTTGCAGGCTTCTTTCATTTTTTTATTGCGGGCGTAAACAACTGCCAGCTCCAGGTAAATTTCCTTATTGGAAGGATCCAGTTTTTTTGCTGTCAGTAGATCGGAGAGAGCTCCTTCTGTTTCGCCCATCAGATCGCGCCAGTAGCCCCGATTGAACCAGGCATGTGCATAGTTGGGATCAAGCCGGATCGCAGTGCTGAAATCCGCAACAGCCTGTTTTATTTCGTCCAGGTATGCATGTGCGAGCCCACGGTTGTAAAATGCTTTTGCATTGATGGAGTCGTATTTTATAACTTTGGAAAAATCAGCGATGGCGCCTTCGTAATTCTCTGTTTTTGCTTTTATCATCGCACGAAGAAAATAGGCCTGTGCATTTTTCACATTGTGCCGGATCGCTTCGTCCACATCTCTGCCTGCGGTCTTTATATCATTGTTCTCCAGGCTTACTTTCCCATGTAGCACGATCGCTGTATCATTTGTATGCTTCGACAATTCGATCGCCTTGTCCAGCTCCCTCAGTGCATCATTGTAATTGTGCATGGAATCGCTTTTCTGGGCAGAGATAATGTATTCATGCACGTTCACCTGTGCTCTGCCAACCAGAGACACAAACATAAGGGCCATTGCCATACCAACCACTTTCATGCGTTCAGCTTTTTAATTATTCAAAATAGTCTCAATAGACGTTTCGTACAATTTTTTAAATTCCTGGATAGAACCGCATACTTCCTCATCGATCTTCACTTCTTTGCCCTTTACGAAGCCAAGTTTGGAAAATTTCGCATCTGCTTCCTTCAGCAAACCAACGAGTTTTATTTCATCATCTTTTTTCACGGTCACCACTACCCTGCTTTGTGCTTCCCCAAACAGGAAAGCATCCTTGCGGATATTCTTGTCGGTCGAGATATCAAAACCCAGGCCGTTTTTCATCCCTGATTCCACAAGGGTTACAAACAATCCACCGTCTGAGCAATCATGAGCGGACTCGACGAAGCCCGAAGCGATCACTTTTTTTACTGCCTGGTGCACTTCGTACTCTTCATCCAGATCAAAATGCGGTGCCGGTGAATTCTTCACTTTGCAAAAAGAATATAAATACTCAGAGCTGCCGATGTCGTTTTTGTTCTCCCCGATCAGGTAGATCACATCTCCTTCGCTTTTGAAGTTAAGGCTCGTTTGCAGCGCTTTGTCTTTTACAATACCGATCATACCGATAGTTGGCGTCGGGAACACAGGTCCTTCGTAAGAAGACTGGTTATAAAAACTGACATTACCTCCGGTAACAGGTGTTTCAAATTTCAGGCAGGCGGCGCTCATTCCTTTGATAGCGCTGACGAATTGCCAGTATACTTCCGGATTGTATGGATTCCCGAAATTCAGACAATTGGTTACGGCGCTTGCCTCGCCTCCGCTGCACACGATGTTACGCGCCGCTTCGGAAACTGCAATGGCACAACCTACTTCCGGATCCGCGTTTACATAACGGCTGTTGCAATCAACAGACATCGCAAGGGCTTTTTTACTTCCTTTGATGTTCACAATCGATGCATCGCTCGGATTGTTGGTGCTCATATTAATGGTACCCACCATGCTGTCATACTGGTTGTATACCCAGCGTTTGGAAGCAATATTCGGATGTGCGACCAGGAATGACATCACTGCCTTGTAATCTTCCGGTTCGGTTATATCTTCTATTTTGAATTTTTTCGATTCGGCATAATAAGCAGGTTCTTTGTACTCACGTTCGTAAACCGGAGCGCCACCGCCCAATACTAATGTATCTGCCGGAACATCGCCCACTACTTCTCCGTTCATAAAATAACGGATGCGGTTCCCTTTTGTTACTACACCGATCTCTTCGCAGTTCAGATCCCATTTATCAAATACTTTCAGCACATCTGCTTCTCTGCCTTTTTTCACAACGATCAGCATGCGTTCCTGCGATTCGGACAACAGGATCTCAAAAGGCTGCATATTCGCCTGGCGTGTAGGTACTTTATCGAGCCATACATCCATACCGTGCTCACCTTTTGCACTCATCTCGGAAGTAGAACAGGTAATGCCTGCTGCGCCCATGTCCTGCATACCAATTACAGCACCGGTTTTAATAACTTCAAGGGTTGCCTCTAATAATAATTTTTCCTGGAACGGATCTCCCACCTGCACGGCAGGCAGATCTTTCGCGGAATCCTCTGTAATATCGGCGCTGGCAAAAGTAGCTCCGTGGATACCATCTTTACCTGTAGCAGAGCCAACAATAAACACCGGATTCCCGACACCATGCGAGGTAGCGCTTACGGTCTCTCCTATCTTCACGATCCCCACGCTCATAGCATTCACCAATGGATTTACATTGAAGCTCTCATCGAAGAAAACTTCTCCGCCAACTGTTGGAATACCGAAAGCATTGCCATAATCACCAATGCCTTTTACAACGCCGCGCATGATCCACTGTGTTTTTGCCGAATGGATATCACCGAAACGAAGTGAATTCAATTGTGCGATCGGGCGGGCTCCCATGGTGAAAATATCGCGGTTGATACCGCCAACACCCGTAGCAGCGCCCTGGTAGGGTTCGATTGCGCTTGGATGGTTATGTGATTCTATTTTGAAGGCGCAGGCAAGCCCGTCGCCAATATCCACCAAACCTGCATTCTCTTCCCCTGCTTTGGCGAGCATATGTGGACCTTCCTTCGGAAGGGTTTTGAGCCAGGTAATAGAGTTTTTATACGAACAGTGCTCGCTCCACATAACGGAATAAACTGATAATTCCGTGAAATTAGGGGTGCGGCCGAGTATGGATTTGATCTTTTCGAATTCTTCCGGTATCAAGCCTAACTTTTTGGCAATTTCTACCGTAGTCAGAGCTTCGTCTTTTGTTTGTGCCATGCGCTTGTTTGCTAATAAAATGAAGGGCGAAAATACGGTTTTTTAAGGTAAAAAAAGGCATGGTTTATTAACAAATTCTACTTATCAGAGCCACGCCGAATCCAAATAATTGCCCGTCTTTTCGATGAATGCGCAGGTAAATAGCCTGCTTTTTAGTACATTTGATATAGTTTTGAAACACTAACCTTTACCGTACATGCGCTTTATACAGGCGGATATCATTTATCCCGTACATACATCTCCCGTAAAAAACGGGCTTGTAGTGACAGACGGGAAAGGGACTATTCTCGATATTCTTCTCACAACCGAAGGAATCGAAGAAACAGCCATTGAAAAATATTCCGGAAGTATTTGCCCCGGATTTATCAATACGCACTGTCACCTGGAGCTTTCTCATTTATTGGGCAAACTATCGCAGAAAAGAGGCCTGATACACTTCGCCAAAGAAGTGATGGGAGAAAGAGGGAAATATTCCATAGAACACATGCAGGAGGCCATGGAAAAGGCCGATAAAGAAATGCAGGCGAATGGTATTGTGGCGGTGGGCGATATCAGCAATGTATCGTATAGTTTCGGGGTAAAGGCAAAAAGCGCTATCCATTATCATACATTCATTGAGCTGATCGGACTCAACCCGGCCAATGCAGATAAAATACTTCAGGCAGGTGCCGGACTGTTAGAGGAAGCTGCCGCTTTCCGCCTGCCCGCTTCCATTGTACCACATGCACCTTACAGCACTTCCGGCGAGGTCATGCAAAAAACAGCTGCCTGGTCAAAAAAATACCGTTTACCCTTGAGTATACATAACCAGGAAAGCCGGGAGGAAAACTCGCTGTTTGAAAACAAATCGGGAGAATACCTTGAGCTCTACAAACACCTGAATATATCGATCGATTATTTTGAAGCAACAGGCAAATCATCACTAAAGAGCTATCTGCCATCACTCGAAGAAAGTCATTCCGTATTGCTTGTACATAATACGTTCAGCTCCACAGAAGATCTTGCTTATGCCGGCAATGCAAAACCAACTATCTGGTGGTGCCTGTGTCCGAATGCAAATCTGTATATCGAAAACAAACTGCCGGATGTAACAGCCATGCTGAAAAAAAATTGCAGGATCACGATCGGCACCGACAGTCTTGCCAGCAATCATGCATTATCCGTTGCAGGTGAATTACAGGTATTGCAAGCCAATTTCCCTTCGCTGACCACGGAACAATTACTTACCTGGGCCACCTGGAATGGTGCACAATTCCTACAGATAGAAGATCAATTCGGAAGCCTTGAAAAAGGAAAAAAACCCGGACTGGTACTGTTCGATGAAAAAGACTTCCGGGTAAAAAAGGTGCTCGCCTGAATCTGAACTATCGCATTATCAAAAAAAATAAGGGTGAACATTTCTGTAACCCTTACCTTTAAAAAATATGTTTAAAGTATTACGGCGTTGTTAAAGTTGCGTTCAGTAATAAGCTGGAGCCAATTAATGGAGAGTTGGTCACAACTACTTTGCGTGAGCTTCCTCCCATGTTCGTTACCACAATGCTTCCGCCTCCGCTAACCACATTATATGAATTGGCGGGGGGACCTGCAACTTTAACGTATACTACACACTGGGTAGAAGAAGGAGTGCCGAAAGTAGCAGTGTATGAGCCTGCTGCCGGAATTGCACTAAAAGAAACAGCACAGCTGTCTCCTGCTGCAGTACGTCCGATCGCTTTCCAAAGACCACCATTTATTCCACCTGTAACAGATGTGCAGGTGTATGGAGTACCGCTAAGGCTGAAATTGCCGGTTCCGGGTGTACTGCCGGTGGTAGTTCCGCTTGTTGTTGAAGTCGTTGAAGTTGTGCTTCCACTGGTAGAGGATGTTGTGGATCCGCTGGTGGAAGATGTGGAGCTGGTACTGGAAGTACTGCCCAAAGAAGTAGATGTAGTTGAGCCAAACGTGGAAGACGAAGTAGAACCTGCAGTGGTATTATCAGGATTGTTGCCGGTACCATTTTCGGTAGAATAACCTACCTGTAAACCGTCTTCTTCTTTTTTACAAGCGATGAAGACAAGTGACAAAAATGCTACAAAAGCACTCAATACAAATAATTTCTTTTTCATTTCAGGTTTAATTTTTAGGTAGTCAAATATATACCCTTTTTTCAAATAAAAAAAGCCTCATCCGGAGTACCGGAACAGATGGCCTTTCGTATTAGTTTCCGGGAAAGTTGGCTTTTCTTTTTTCAAGGAATGCATTTACCCCTTCCTTAAAGTCCTGTGTACCGAACATTTTCCCGAACTCTTCGATCTCTACCTCGTATCCATTCTCCTGCTTATTGTATCCTGCATTGATCACTTTGATCGCTGTTTTTATAGCTACGCTCGAACGAAGGGCAATTTTAGAACCGATTTCTTTACATTTTGATAACAGATCTTCCTGTTTGGTCACGTAATTGGCAAGTCCCAAACGAAATGCCTCTTCCGCATTGATCATATCGGCTGTAACGATCATTTCGAATGCTTTTCCTTTTCCTACAAGTTGCGCCAAACGCTGAGTTCCGCCGTATCCGGGAATAACTCCCAGGGAAACTTCCGGTAAGCCCATTTTTGCATTATCGCTTGCCACACGGATATGACAGGCCATTGCCAGCTCCAGTCCGCCACCCAAAGCAAAGCCATTGATGGCCGCGATCACCGGTTTGGAATAATTCTCAATGAAATTGAAAATTTTGAAATGACCGGTAGCGCTTAATTGCCTTCCCTGTGTAACGTTGAAATCAGCAAATTCCGCGATGTCGGCTCCGGCAACAAATGCTTTGGTACCTGCTCCGGTTATAATAATGGCTTTGATGTCTTTTTCATTCTCCGCTTCCAGCAATGCTTCGTGCAGTTCTTCGATCGTTTTATTGTTGAGCGAATTTAATTTATCAGGGCGGTTAACAGTAATAGTTAAGATTCCGTTCTCTATTTCTGTCAGCACGTTTTCGTATGTCATAATCATGGTTGAAAAATTTGATGGGGTAAATATACAATCTATCCTTTTATCTGATTTCCTGAGTTATTAACGTATGTTAAAAGCCTTTTAGTGCCCGTTTGACCCTAATTTATACAAGACCTTTCCCCTGCTCGATCAATGCCTTAAAAAAGAGGCTTAATATCGAGGCTCAATATCAATGCGTCCACATACCGTCTTCGCCGTTCACTATTTTTTCTTTTGCGCGCTCACTTTCCAGCAGGTCATCGAGCGCTTTTCCATTGTCCAGCTTGTTCCGGTCATACAGGTTGTACTCTTTCAGAATATAACAATTGAAAAAACGGAGCATGAAGATCTGGTCATAGGTCTTCCACATATTGCCCGTGGCATTGCAGTTATTGGCAAAGGAGGCGAAGAGGTCGCGCGCTTCTTCATAATAGATCCAGAACAGATTTTCGTCTTTATTCGTTTTGGGATTATGCCACACCGGCCCGATACCAATGATCCGCTTTTCGAGCCGTGCATATTTTTTATTGAAATACCACACCTCATCTATGCTGAGTGATTTTATAGCGGAATACTTGATGGTATCCGCTCTGAATATCCTGCGGTTTGTTTCCACTCCGTCTGCATCTATACTTACCTCGTCTATCGAGTCGGCAACCACAATACGTTTAATGAACTGATCGCAGGTATAGTACACTATTTTCGGTTGCTGGAATTTATTATCCTTAAAGGTCCGGATCTTGTTCTTTACCACCCCGAATTTGAGCACCTCAAAAAAAGGCACCATTCCGTTCTTCGGATCATAATTACTGAAAAGCGCTTTGTTTGTTTTATCCGTCAGGTCGATGGATTTGATCAGCTGCTTTGCCACTACAATTTCCTGTTCGGGAAGGCTGTCGTGAGGTACAGGTTTTACATAGTTCTTCCGGTAGAATTTATCCTCCTGCATCTTCCCATAAGCTATCTTCCCGAATACATCCGTATACGGGCAGATCAATTGAGCATGCATGAACAGGGACGTGCCCAGCAGGGATGTGAGAAGTAGTGTTTTCACTGCTATCAAATATAGCTTTAATATCTGATTTTTCGAAAAAATGCAGCTTTTTTTTGGTGTCCGAAAACGATACTTTGGGCGAAATTTAATCACATGAAAAAATCCATACTCAGTCTTTTACTTTGTGTACTCAGTGCAGCGTGTTTTGCACAAAAGCATAAGTGCTATACGGACGAAGCCAATGCACACTACATGGCCATGGACAAAAAGTATCAGCAAACAAAAAAAGAGTATGAATCAGCCGTTCAGGAATGGATTGCTGCAAACAGGCATACCCTCAAAACCAATGGTGGCGGGCTGGTGGCTACTATACCAGTGGTGTTTCATGTGGTGTATAAAAATGCCACACAAAACATTGCAGACTCCAACATCTTCCGGCAGATCGAAATACTGAACGAATGTTACCGCAGAACCAATGCCAACTTCGGCCAGACACGCCCGATCTTTGACAGCATTGCCGCCGATGTGCAGATCGAATTCTGCCTTGCACAGCTTGATCCCAGCGGAAACCCGACACAAGGTATCACACGTAAATCGGCTCCTTCCAATGCGTCCTTCGATATATTGTTCAACATGGATAAGGTAAAATCCTCTGCTACCAATGGGCAGGATCCATGGCCCAACGATCAGTACCTGAACATTTGGGTCTGCGACATGAGTCTTTTTGGGATCCCTTTTGTGTTGGGCTATGCTACTTTTCCAGGCTCCAATCCATTGCTGGACGGAGTTGTGCTCCAGTATAATTTTGTCGGTCTGCAAAGCAACGGCACTTCCAGCAACCTGGGCAAGACAGCGGTGCACGAGGTAGGACACTGGCTGGGAATGCGCCATATATGGGGCGACGGGCAGGGATCCTCAACTCTTTGTGACTCCACCGATTATGTAGACGATACCCCGAATGCAGATACCGCATCGCAGCAAACATGCCTGGTGAAAAATTCCTGCAGCAACGAATCACCTTATTGGACCAATGCAGGAGTAGATCCTCCGGATATGATCGAAAACTATATGGATTATTCGTATGATGCCTGCATGACGATGTTCACCGAAGGACAGAAAGCACGTATACTGGGCTTCCTGACTACTACCCGCTCCACGCTTATCACTTCTCCGGCAGGCTGCAATCCGATCGGCTTAACGAATACAACAAAGCCGGAAGATGCCATCGCCCTTTTTCCGAATCCCGCAACAAACAATCTAAATTTTAAAACAAATGGCCGATCAGACCTTATTGTTTCCTTTACCGATGCGCTGGGAAGGAAACTTGGATCCTATCCTATCACTGAGAACAATAGCGTTGACATCAGTGACTTCCGCGCAGGAATATTGTTTTACGAAATAACAGAACATGGTAAAAAGATCCAGGCAGGTAAAGTGGTGAAGATGGATTGAGGCTCAGTCTATTTATTTTTTTCCTTACGATTATATGCTCGGATAGATCTTTCATTTTACTACAGGGTCCGTGTGTCTTCGTTCTATACTTAATCACTTAAACTAAATGAATGCTGACTGTGTTCGCTAAAAAGCTATATTTGCAGGAGGCATGCGTATTTTCAAACCACATTTTTTTTCTCTTCTATTGGTCTTCCTGCCTCTCCTCGCTTCTTCTCAACAAAAAAAGATCGACTCGCTACGGCACATATACTTCAGCAATGCTCCCGATAGCACAAAGCTGGATGCACTCAATGCGCTGATCTGGCCGCTGTATTCCAACTCGGTTCCTGACTCCGGTATTAAATACGGCCACATTGCGGTCCGGATCGGCGAAAAGAACAAATTGCTGTCGAAACTTACGGTTACATACCGGCGACTGGCGATCTGCTATACCAATATTACGGATTTTAAGCAGGCTTTATTTTACCACCAGAAAAGTCTCACGCTCGCCCGGCAACTGGATCGAACAAAGGATATCGGCATTGCATTGGGTAATATTGGGGTTGTATACCAGGACCTTGGAGATCAAACGAAAGCGCTGGATTATAACCTTCAATGCATCCGGTTCCTGGAGAAGGCAGGTGACACCTATTCGGTTTCGAATAATTATTACAATATCGGTCTTATTTATAAAGACATGGGTGAGTCCGGAAAAGCGCTGGAAGCGATGCGTAAATGTATACACAATGCACGGGCTTCGGGAAACAACAATGCATTGGGAGTGGGCTACAACGGAATGGGCATCATCTTCAAAGTGAAAAAAGAATACGACAGCGCTGCCTGGTACTACAGGAAAGGAATTCTTACCAATATCGAAGGCGGGAATCTTTATAATCTTTCGGAGGCTTATGTCAATTACGGATCGTATTTTACGGAGCTTAAACAATATGATTCGGCCATTGTATACCTCAATAAAAGTCTGAAGATCGCAACCGACATCAACCTGAAAGGAGAAGCTGCCAATGCCCTGGCCAATCTTGCTTTTTGCTCCATTAAAAAAGGCCAGTATAAAACGGGGATCAGCCAGGCTCTGCAGTCGCTCCGGCTGCTACCGGAAGACCTTGGCAACAAAGCCTACTGTTACGAGATCCTGATGGAAGCATATGGATCTACGGGCGATTACGAAAATGCGATGAAAGCAACCGTTATCAAATACGCGACGGAAGATTCGCTCCGAAAAATGAATGTCAGCAAAGATCTTATAAAGCTGAACCTTCAATTTGAATACGATAAAAAGGCTGCAGCCGACAGCATCCGTTTCCACGAACAAAAAAAGATCAGCGAGGCCAAAGTGGATGCGGCCACTTCCAGACTTCGTATGGAAAAAACGGTTCGTTATGCCCTTGTGATCGGTCTGTTCATTCTACTTGTGTTTTCTTATTTCATTTTTACGCGTTTCCGGCTCATAAAAAAACAAAACATCATCATTGATAACCAGCAAAAGGAAACACAAAAGCAAAAAGCCCTGCTGGAAGAAAAACAAAAAGAGATCATCGACAGCATCAATTACGCAAACCGGATACAACGAGCGCTGCTTGCCACTGACACCCTGCTGAAACAAAATCTTGGCAGCTATTTTATTTTCTTCAACCCTAAAGCGATCGTAAGTGGTGATTTTTACTGGGCATCGAAATTAAGCGACGGCCGCTTTACCTTTGTAACAGCCGATTGCACAGGGCATGGAGTTCCGGGGGCATTCATGAGCTTATTGAATATTTCCTTCCTGAACGAAGCCATCAACGAGCGTTTGCTCACAGATCCCGGCAAGATCCTGGACCTGGTAAGGATGCGTGTGATCGAAGCGCTGTCGGAAGATGGCAGTATGGAAGGAGGAAAAGACGGGATGGATTGCAACATCGTCGTGTATGATTTCAAAACAAACACAATAGAATATGCCGCGGCGCACAACCCGGTATGGATCTGCAGGGGCAAGGAGATCATAGAGCTGAAAGCGGATAAAATGCCTGTAGGCAAGCATGACAAGGATTCCGTTCCTTTCTCTACGCATTCCTTCTCTCTACAAAAGGATGATCTTGTTTACACGTTCACCGACGGATATGCCGATCAGTTCGGCGGACCTAAAGGAAAAAAATTTAAGTACAAACAGCTTTATCAGTTACTGACAGATAATTCTACCTTGTCTCTTGTGCAGCAGCGGGAATTGCTCTATAAAACATTTTCAGATTGGAAAGGCGAACTGGAACAGATCGATGATGTGTGCGTAGTAGGGATACAAATAAATTAATTTCGGCCAATACTTTTGATGGCACTCGCTACACCATTGATAGCACTCGCTACACCATCGTTAGCACTTGCAATACCAGTAACAGATTTAACAATACCACCGATAGCACCCGTAACACCATTAACAGATTTAACAATACCATCGGTAGCACTTATAACACCATCGGTAGCACCCGTAACACCATTAACAGATTTAACAATACCACCGGCAGCACTCGCTACACCATCGGCAGCACTTGCAATACCATTAACAGATTTAACAATACCACCGGCAGCATTTGTAGTAGTATGTATTCATTTTCAAATCTTCAGATTAATACATTTTCAAATCAGTCCTACGTCTGGATCACTCCCACATTATACCGTTTTGTAATAGGTGAATGGTTCGCCATCTCAATTCCCATGCTGATCACTTTGCGTGTTTCCAATGGATCGATGATACCATCTGTCCACAAACGGGCAGCTGCGTAATACGGGCTGGTTTGTTTGTCGTAACGGTCTTTGATCCTGTTGAATAATTCCGCTTCTTTCTCCGGAGTGATCTCTTCGCCTTTTGCTTTCAGACTGGCCACTTCAATTTGCACCAATACTTTCGCTGCCTGCGCACCGCCCATTACTGCGATCTGTCCTGTAGGCCAGGAATAGATCAAACGCGGATCGTACGCTTTTCCACACATCGCATAATTAGCTGCTCCGTATGAATTCCCGACGATGATCGTGAATTTAGGAACAACTGAATTACTCATGGCATTTACCAGCTTGGCGCCGTCTTTAATAATACCTCCATGCTCACTACGAGAGCCCACCATAAAACCGGTAGCATCCTGCAGAAATACGAGGGGAATTTTTCGCTGGTTGCAATTCATGATAAAACGCGCGGCTTTATCGGCACTGTCACTATATATCACACCACCAAACTGCATTTCCCCTTTTTTGCTTTTCACTACTTTGCGCTGATTGGCAACAATTCCAACGGCCCAGCCATCAATACGGGCAAGACCGCAAATGATGCTTTTTCCGTACAGCTCTTTGTACTCATCAAACTCCGAATTGTCCACCAGGCGATGGATCACTTCGAACATATCGTATTGTTTGTCTCTCGTATCCGGTATGATACCGTAAATATCTTTCTGTTCTTTTTTTGGTTTAGCAGCTTCGATCCGGTCAAAACCCGCTTTATCATAATCGCCGATCTTGTCCATGATCCCACGGATCTTATCGAGGCACTCTTTATCGTCTTTGCATTTATTATCTGTTACACCTGAGATCTCACACTGTGTTGTTGCACCGCCAAGTGTTTCATTATCGATAGTCTCGCCGATCGCCGCTTTCACGAGATACGAGCCGGCAAGGAAGATACTGCCCGTTTTATCCACAATCATTGCCTCATCGCTCATGATCGGCAGATAGGCCCCACCAGCTACACAGCTGCCCATAATGGCTGCGATCTGCAGAATGCCCATAGAGCTCATTACTGCATTGTTACGAAAGATACGCCCGAAATGTTCCTTATCCGGGAAGATCTCGTCCTGCAAAGGCAGGTAAACGCCTGCACTGTCCACCAGGTAAATGATCGGTAATTTATTTTCGATGGAGATCTCCTGCGCACGCAGGTTCTTTTTTCCGGTGATCGGAAACCAGGCACCTGCTTTTACGGTAGCATCATTAGCTACCACAATGCATTGTTTTCCTTTGATATAGCCGATAACCACCACTACTCCGCCACCCGGACAGCCGCCATGTTCGGCATACATCTCATCTCCTGCAAAAGCGCCTATTTCGATACGTTTAGCATCTTTATCCAGCAGGTAATCAATGCGTTCGCGGGCACTCATTTTGCCTTGCTCATGCAGCTTTTCAATGCGGGCTTTTCCGCCACCGAGATATACTTTGGCCAGTTTCTGCTCCAGCTGAGAGATCAGCAAACGCATGATATCATCGTTCTTGTTAAATTCTATGTCCATAAATAGTAGCTGTAGTGGTTAATTTTAGCGATCCCAAATATAAATAATGAGTTGGAAGATACACATCAAACTTTTCGAAAGTTTGGAACTATTCGCCCTGAAAGTTTGGCAGGGTATAATAACAAAAAAGGTCGCCCTTTGGGAGCAACCTTTTTTTAAAGCTTTAACCTTTTGGGTTAGATTACTTTTTCTTGCCTGGTTTAGCGTTAGCCAAAGAATCAGCAACACGTGCAGAGTCAGCAGCAGCTTGAACTTTAGCAGCAGAATCAGCAGCAGCTTGTTGAGCAGCTAAATCAGCAGCAGCCTGAGCGTTAGCGATTGAATCAGCCATAGCGATTGAATCAGCAGTTTTTTTAGCAGCAGCTTCCAAATCTTCTTTGCTTGGTCCGCAAGCTACGAATACTGCAGATACTGCAGCGATTGCGATAACAGATAATACTTTTTTCATTTTGTTTTCAGGTTTTTTGAATTTTGTGCAAATGTAGAGGATTTTTGATCCCAACATAAAAAAAAATATAAATTTTCACTTAAAATTTATAACTAATTGATTTACAGATCAAAAATGTTGGGCTATTGGTGAAACCCTGTCCAAATCAAAGTCTGAAAATAGCCGTATATTTGCAGGCATTATGTACAAATTCCTGTTAAAGCCGGTATTTTTTCTCTTCGATCCCGAAAAAGTTCACTATTTCACCTTTGATTGCCTTAAATTCTTCCTCCGTAGCGGTTTTATCCGCCGACTGGTATCACGAAGCTTTACCATAAAAGATCCAAAACTGCAGCGGACCGTAGCCGGGCTCGTATTTCCGAACCCTGTGGGCCTGGCAGCAGGGCTGGACAAAGATGCAAAACTGTTTGATGAGCTGGCTGCCCTGGGCTTTGGCTCCATCGAAATAGGCACCCTCACTCCCAAAGGCCAGCCCGGAAACGATAAACCGCGTCTTTTCCGCCTGCCACCCGATGAAGCCATCATCAACCGGATGGGCTTCAACAATCACGGGGTACTGGAAGCCGCAGAACGCCTGAAAAAGAAAAAGACCCCCGGCCTGATCATTGGTGGTAATATTGGCAAAAACAAGCTAACTCCTAACGAAGAGGCCGACAACGACTATGTGATCTGCTTCAATGCACTCTTCGATCAGGTGGATTATTTTGTAGTGAACGTGAGCTCACCCAATACACCCAATCTCCGGGCACTTCAGGACAAAGAACCTTTGAAAAAACTGCTGAACACCGTGATGCAATTAAATGATCAGAAAGACAAGCCCAAACCTGTTTTCCTGAAAATTGCCCCGGATCTTACGAACGAACAGCTCGACGACATTATTGAAATAGTAGCGGAGACAAAGATCGCAGGTGTGATCGCTACCAATACCACCATTGCCCGCGAACCTTTGATAAGTGATAAAGCAAAAGTGGAATCCATTGGAATGGGTGGCCTGAGCGGAAAACCGCTTGCCAAAAGAAGTACGGAAGTGATCCGATACCTGCACGCCAAATCCAATGCGGCTTTCCCTATCATAGGAGTTGGCGGAATACACAGTGCCGAAGATGCTATTGAAAAACTAAAAGCCGGAGCCAGCCTGGTGCAATTGTACACCGGTTTTATTTACGAAGGCCCCGGACTAATCAAACAAATCAATAAAAAAATACTGGAGGAAAAGTTATGATCAAATTAATTGAATGTCCGCGCGATGCCATGCAAGGCATCAAACAGATGATCCCGACGCAACTGAAGGCAGACTATATCAACTCCATCCTGAAAGTCGGTTTTGACACCATCGATTTCGGGAGCTTTGTTTCCCCGAAAGCCATTCCGCAGCTGCAGGATACAGCAGAAGTGCTGAAAAAGCTTGACCTGTCCTCCACAAAATCGAAACTGCTTGCCATCATTGCCAATCAGCGTGGTGCGCAGGATGCGGTCGCCTATGATGAAATAAAATATTTAGGATTTCCTTTTTCCATTTCCGAAACCTTCCAGCAGCGCAATACCAATTCCAGTATTGCCGAATCGCTGGTGCGTGTGGAAGAGATACAGAACCTCTGCGTACAAAATAAAAAAGAACTGGTTGTCTATATTTCCATGGCTTTCGGAAATCCATACAACGATGAGTGGAACAGCGAGATCGTTCTAAAGTGGACAGAGAGACTTCATTCGATGGGGATCCGCATTATTGCGCTGGCGGATACCATCGGTGTTTCGGATCCGGAAAACATCACCTATTTATTTAAGCACCTGATCCCTGCATTTAAAGATGTGGAGTTCGGTGCACATTTGCATTCGATCAAAGAAAAAAGCCGCGAAAAGATACAGGCCACTGCAGAAAGCGGATGCCTTCGATTCGATTCGGCTATTCATGGTTTTGGCGGATGTCCGATGGCAAAAGATGATCTTACAGGCAACATTGCCACAGAAGATATCGTTTCGTATTTTAATTCCGTTTCCAAAGACCTCGGACTGAATAACGATGCTTTATTGCATTGTTATGAAAAAAGCTGGGAGATCTTTAACCATTATCACTAAGCATGGATCTTCGGGAAGCGCTGCGGGAAGAACATTCCAAAAGGAACTCACTTCGTATTGCCAGGTACATTGGGGATGACAAAGATCGTTTCAAAGAGCTGATGAAATTATTCCTTGCCAATGAGGACATTGTCACACAACGTTCCGGAATGGTGTTGAGTGAATGCGCCGATAAATATCCGCACCTGATAAAACCATATGTTGCAAAGCTGACAGACAACCTATACAAAGAAAATCTGCACGATGCAGTTAAACGCAATACACTGCGGATCTTCCAATTCACAGAGATCCCGGAAAGATCACAGGGTAAGCTCTTCGATATCTGCATGAAATTCGTATTATCCATGAATGAGGCCATTGCCATAAAAGCATTTGCAGTAACCGTTCTGTATACCATTTCATTGAAACATCCGGAACTGCAAAGCGAATTGAAATTAATAGTAAGCGACCTCGCAAAGCATGCTACCGATCCTGCATTGAAGAGCAGGTACAACAGGGTAGTGAAAGATCTTTTGAAACAGGAAAAGTAGTATATGAATTATTCCCCCAACTGTAAATATAAATGCAGACGCGGATTACGCAGATATATATTTGTATAAAACAGGCTGTAATTTCCAGGGGACCATCTGCATAAATTTTAACCGGCCGACAATCCGGCATCAGTGAAATCTGTGTCTGGTCTGCTAAATTATGACTATTTCTTTATATCCGTTTTGCAATAAATATCCGATTCTTCCACCGGGTATTTTTTATCAAGGTCGATATTATTGAAACTGTGTTTATTGCCCCAGTTAAAAAGCTTTTCGAAAAACGGGAGTAGCTTTTTTGATTTGATCTGTTCGAGGAAATACACCTCGTGTTCTTTCTCCTTAATGCCCATATTGTAGAGCAGTTGATCATGCTCATGGATCCCGAGCGAATTAAAGAATTGTTTCATCCGGAAGTACTCGCATACATTTCCGCTTTCCA
This sequence comes from Bacteroidota bacterium, assembly GCA_021156365.1. GTDB lineage: Bacteria > Bacteroidota > Bacteroidia > B-17B0 > Aurantibacillaceae > JADJDM01. The sequence continues at coordinate 169,846 of JAJNDK010000003.1, read as the reverse complement.
GTCTGCCAGCAAAATAATAGGGCATAAACCAACCGATCACATAGCAGCCCATCGAGATCATTTTTCCTACTATATAAAAACGGAATTCATACCACCGGGAAACAGGAACATTATATTGTTTCATCATTTCCAGCACTTCCCGCCGGTGCTCCCACTCATCATCCTCAATTTGTTTGATGCGGATCTTCGCTTCTTTGTCCTTTACCGAGCCGGCGTGCCCCTGGTAGGCAAATGCCGCCGCTTTCTCAGCGGAGTACGCCATCTTCATCAGGTCGATCAGTTCAGGGTGTTGTAAACTTGGTTTTTGCAAAGCTCGTGGCTATCAGTTCTCAAATTTACAAATTAAAAGTATAACAGAATATTAAAGATACGTATCTTCTCTTTTTCGAAATATTTCCTATATTTGGTAGGCATGAACAGAACACTACTCATTGCATTTTTTTCTTTTTCCGCACTTTTCCTTGGTGCGCAGAATTTTACGGTGGGAGCCAGAGCTGCTGCATTGGGCGGAGCTTCCGTAACACTGGATGATGTATACAGCGCTCAAAACAACCAGGCAGGACTGGGTTTTCTAAAAAATATAAGTGCAGGTGCATACTATGAAAATCGTTTCCTGTTAAAACAACTGGGCTATAGTTCACTTACAGGCGCCCTGCCAATCAAACGCGGAACATTCGGACTTACCTACACCAGCTTCGGTTATTCCATGTTCCGCCAAAGTAAAGCCGGGCTCGGATATGGTATGAAGTTAGGTGAGAGTTTTTCTGCAGGTGTAGGGCTCAATTATCTTTCCTATTCTATCGGTGATATTTATGGCAAAGCACATGCCTTCTCCGTAGAGTTAGGATTGCAGGGAAAACTGTCAAAGCAGGTAACCGTTGCCGCACATATCTACAATCCTAATCGTGCGCAGATCACCAATTACAACAATGAAAAGATCCCTTCCCAACTGAAATTCGGTGTGCAGTATAAATTCTCAAAACAATTACTGGTGATAGCGGAAGCCGAAAAAAGCACCTATACCAATATCAATTTCAAAGGGGGTATCGAATATGCACCTGCAAAAGAATTTTACATCCGCGCAGGTGTGAACAGCTACCCTACCCAGGCTGCTTTCGGGATCGGTGTGAATCTCGAAGGGCTCCGCTTCGATCTCAGCTCATCGTATCATAACATCCTTGGCTTCTCGCCACAGGTTGGTCTAAGTTATGTGTTCGGAAAAATAAAAGAAGAAAAAGAAAAGGGCTAAGCTATGAAACAAGGATTCCGGAACATATCATTCCTTGTGTTTCTTTGTATACTGCAAACAGCTTTTGCACAGGTACCTGTGAATGTTCCAAATGATGATGCAGACAATGATCAGAACCAGAACATCGAGCTCCTGTCCGAACAGAACCAGGATGAAAATGCCGATTACACTTCTCTTATCGAAAACCTGAAACAATACCAGGCACATCCGATCAACCTCAACAATACCGACAAAGACGAGCTGATGGATCTGGGGCTTCTTACGGAGATCCAGGTAAAAAACCTGCTTTCACACATTGCAAAGAACGGAAAGCTCATCAGTATCTACGAATTGCAGGGAATCAAGGGCTTCGACCTTATTACCATTAAAAAGATCCTGCCTTATGTGAAAGTGAGCGACAATTTTAATTCTTCTCATTTCACGTTCAAAGAAATGCTTAAGAACGGAAGCACCGAATCCACTACCCGTTTTCAGCGGGTGCTGGAAAAGCAGGCAGCCTATACTCCGTACACCGATTCCCTGTTAAAAGCAAGCCCTTCCAAATATTATTTAGGATCGGCCGACCGCATTTTCACACGCCTCCGTTTCCGTTATAGCAACAATGTTTCGGTAGGATTTATTGCAGAGAAAGATGCGGGTGAACCTTTCCGGAAAATAGATTCACTGAATAAAAAAACAGGCTTCGATTATTATTCCTTTCATTTTTTTCTGCGCAACATCCGTTCCGTTAAAACCCTTGCCATAGGCGATTACCAGGCTTGTTTCGGGCAGGGGCTCGTGATGTGGAGGGGTTTTGGTTTCGGTAAATCCATTTCGGTGGCCAACATGAAACGGAATGCAACAGGCTTCCGGCCCTACAGCTCGGTAGATGAGAATCGTTTTATGCGTGGAGCTGCAACAACTATTAAGTTAGGGAAAATAGAGACCAGTGTTTTCTTTTCTTCCAAAATGATCGACGCAAATGTTCAGCTGGCTGACACTGCAATAAGCGGGGCACTGGATGCAGAAGAGGTTTCGAGTATTATCATGACGGGTACACATCGTACGATCGGAGAGATTAAAGATAAAGATGCGATCCGCGAAACCATTTTCGGAGGGAATGTATCGTACAAAACAAATAAATTAAGTATCGGTATCACCGGGCAGCATTTTGTACTCAGCAAGCCTTTGAATGTAAATGATCAGCTCTATAACGCATATGATTTCAGGGGAACCAACAACACGAATGCAGGACTGGACTTCTCGTATGTATTCCGGAATATCAATTTCTTCGGTGAAGGCGCTTTCTCTGCCAATGGAGGCAAAGCGATGGTAGTGGGCGCTATTATGGCACTCGATCCTAAATTCACCTTTGTTACCTCGTATCGCAATTTCGATAAGAAATACCAGAACCTGGTGGCGCTTGCTATTTCGGAGAACACGCTTCCGCAAAATGAAAATGGATTATATGTAGGATGCGAAGCAAAATTGCCAAAGAATTTCACCTTCACTGCTTTTTTCGATCAGTACAAATTCCCCTGGCTCAATTACAAAGCCAGCCGTCCTACTGTAGGCAATGATTTTATGGGCCAGCTGAACTGGACACCGAACAAAAAGACCGATATGTATTTCCGCTATCGCAAGCGCAGCAAGGAACAGGATGCCGGTTCGGAATATTTGTTCGACACACCGGTGAACCTTAACCAGGAGAATTTTCGTTACAATGTAAGCTTCCAGCTATTGCCTTACTTAAAACTGCGCTCACGTGTGGAAGTGGTGGTATACGACAAACAAAATGCACCAAGGGAAACCGGCTCGATCATGTTCCAGGATATTGTGTTCCGCAAGATCGGCTCCCCGATAGAGATCACGGCTCGTTATGGATTATTCGAAACCGACAGTTACAACAGCAGGGTGTATACATATGAGAACGATGTGCTCTACTCCTTCTCCATTCCTGCCCTCTACGACAAAGGCTCACGTGCATACCTGATGGTAGATTACACGATCAACAAACATATTGAAGTATGGGCGCGGGTTGCGCAAACGTTTTATTCCAACAAAACTATCCAGAACGAAGGAAGCCCTACACAGATCAATAAATCAAGTAAGACGGAGTTGAAATTACAGGTAAGGTTGAAATTTTAGAGTTTTTTATTTGTAGAATTTCAGAATAGAATTACTTCGTTGTCGTTTCAATCAACAAATCAAAAAATTCTATACTTCTAAAATTTAACCCCGATCACCAGCACATCGTCGATCTGCTCGTTATCCGCTTTCCAGGTATTAAAATCTCTTTTGAGTGATTGCTGCTGGTATTCCATTTCTTCGTGAGCGATAGAGGTCAGGAATTTTTTCAGGCGTTTACGGAAATATTTTTTCTCGCCGGATTTTCCACCGAACTGGTCGGCGTACCCATCGGTGAACATGTACACACAGTCGTTCGGCAACATCTGTACATGGTTGGAAGTGAAATTACGGATCTCGTCGCCGATAAAAATACCGATCGCATTCTTATCTCCCCTGATCTCCATCATTTCTCCATCTCTTACTATATGCAGGTCGTGATTGGCTCCGGCGAAATTGATCGTGCCTTTTTTAGGATCGACTATACAAAGTGAAATATCCATTCCATCCTTTACTGCCGATTCCTCGTAGGTCTGGCGGATCATCATATTGAACAGCTCATGCACACGATCAAGCATTTTTCCTGCTTCCGTAAAATCACTTTCTCGGAAAGCCTGGTACAGACAATTACAGCTTACGATGGATATAAATGCACCCGGAACCCCGTGGCCCGTACAGTCCACCGTTGCAAAATACGCCAAACCGTTCTTTTGATTGAACCAGTAAAAATCCCCACTCACGATCTCGCGGGGCTGGTAAAAGATCATATGCTGCGAAAGGCTTTCGGAAATAAAATTATCGGATGGCAGCAGGGATTGCTGAATATGCCTTGCGTACCTAATACTATCGGTGATGTCCTTATTCTTCTGCTTGATCAGCTCGTAGGCATCTTCGATCTGTTTGTTCTTGCTCTCTACTACCTCGCGTGCATACTTTTCAATTTCAAGCTCCCCGTGCATCGAATCCACTAATGATTTATGATCATGGATCTGCAGGCGTTTACGCATTTCATCATACTGCTCGTAACATTCGAAAGCTTTCTGATAATTACCTATCGATTTATAAACTTCCGCTAAGGTTTTGTAGGTATCACTTGCAATACGTTTTTCATTGAGCTCAAGTGCAGATGCAATGCCTTCGTGCATATATTTCAATGCCTGATCGACATTGCCTTTGCGGTAATATACCGTTCCCAGTATGGTATAGGCCTGCGAAACACCTTTTACATATTCCAGTTCCTCCGAAAGATGCAGGGATTGATTCAGGAAATCTTCCGCCTGTGCCAGGTTGCCGTCCTGCAGGTAATTGTTACCGAGATTAAAATAGATCTCCGTCAATGCATTTTTATCATCGAATTTTCTCACTGTTTCCAGCGATCCGGTAAGAATAGAAATGGCTCCTTTGTAATTCCCCCGTAAATGTTCGATCAGGCCCAGATTCACTGTAGAGTAGGCTATCGAAAGCTCATCGTCAAGTTTCCTCGCATAATCGATCGCCCGTTCATAATTTGCCTGGGCTTTATCGTAATTGGAAGTTTGAGTGTAGATATTACCTATATTCCGGTAACAGGAACTGATCCCCTTGTAATACTGGTGTTTCAGGAAGATGATCTTGGCTTTTTCCAGCTCCGGCAATGCATTCCGGTATTGTTCCTGGAAAAAATGAGCGACGCCTAAAGTACGTAATGCAAAGCCTTCCCCCAGCTCATACCTCCCGTTTTTCGAATACCGGAGGGCTTCCCTTGCCAGCTCAATGGCGCGGGGAACATCAAATCTTCTTAAACGCCAGGCATCCTTACTCATAGAGTTGATTTGCCCGATTTTAACAGATCCGGAATATGTTTCTACTGCTTGAATAAAAGGTAATTTTAAATCATCCTTTCGTTCTACGTTATATAACCGTTAAAGTTCCATTAATTTTCAAAAAAAAAGGAGGATTTAGATTTTACACTATTCCTTTAAGACTGAGCGCGTTTAATTGGCGATGAAGCTCCCGAATCTGCATTTTTTTTTGCAAATTGCAATGAATTCTACTGATATGAAGCTGAAGTTTCCCGATCTGTTTTTCACCTGGAGGACCTATATCCTTGTAATTGCGCTTGTTTTCGTTTATCTCCTGGGTTTTTTCAATGATGCATTCTACCGGGGGGGCAACCTGTTCCTGCTGGTGATCCTCGGGCTTATTGCTGTCGATTTCCTGATCCTGTTCGCCAACCGACAGGGCCTTACAGGCAGCAGGCATACTACGGCCCGCCTGAGCAATGGAGATGAGAACCAGGTCCACATCGATATCCGGAACAGCTACCTTTTCCCGGTAAAAGTGATCCTTATTGACGAGATCCCGATTCAGTTCCAGGTACGTAATTTTGAGAAAAAAGTACGGATTCCGGCCGGAGAAACAAAAAAAGTAAACTACCAGCTGAAGCCCTTCGAACGTGGGGAATATCATTTCGGGCATATCAATGCTTTTACACGCAGTCCCCTCGGCCTTATCGAACGGCGACTTAAGTTAGGAGAAAGATCCATGCTACCGGTTTACCCATCTTTTATCCAGATGCGAAAATACGAGCTCCTGGCCATCAGTAACCGGCTGATCCACACCGGGATCAAAAAGATCCGGAGGATCGGGAATACCACAGAGTTCGATCATATAAAAGAATATACGCCCGGCGACGATATCCGCACCATTAACTGGAAAGCGGTGGCAAGGAGAGGAAAACTGATGGTGAACCGCTACCAGGATGAAAAGGCACAACCTGTTTATAGCATCATCGATATGGGAAGGGCGATGAAAATGCCTTTCGAACAACTGGCTTTGCTGGACTATGCGATCAATTCATCTCTTGTGATCTCCAACATTGCTTACCTGAAAAGCGACAAACCGGGACTGATCACCTTTTCGGAGAAAGTACATTCTTACGTTCCGGCAGAACGCAGAGGCTCACAGATGCACCGGATCATGGAAACGCTGTACAATCAAAAAACGAATTTCCTGGAAAGCGGTTACGAACACCTGTATGCGCATATCAAAACCAATATCACACATCGCAGCCTGCTCCTGTTATTTACCAATTTTGAAACACTCAGCGGGCTGAAAAGGCAGTTGAAACACCTGCGTAATATTGCTAAAAATCATTTGCTGGTCGTTATCTTTTTTGAAAACACAGAACTCCATACACTGATCCATAAAGATGCTGAAAACACGCAGGAGATCTACTTCAAAACCATCGCTGAGAAATTCGAGCTGGAGAAAAAGCTGATCACGAAAGAGCTTACTGCCTATGGCATCCAGAGCATCTACACCGCACCTGAAAATCTTTCGATAAATACGATCAATAAATACCTTGAATTAAAAGCAAGGAACTTGATTTGATTTCGGATACATCGGGTTCCACGAATTTATATTCAACCCTTCAGGGTTGTATACGATCGGATTCAATTATTTTTATTTATGTTCAATCCCGTTGGGGTTACCTGAAAATGATCAATTTGTAAGAACCCTGAAAGGGTTCAATATAAATAAAAAGATCAGATGCGGAGATTTTACAACCCCGAAGGGGTTGAATATTTTTACCCACCCTAATAAAGAACCGGGCCTTTGTTGGTCGCGATCACCAACAAAATAACATAGCGTCTGTTTACTCCTCGTTGTAGATCACTTCCATCACCGTTTGTCCTACGGCTTTCAATGTGGTTTTATCGATATTGTCCATCGTATCGCCCGTTTTATGGTGATGCGAGAAGAAAGCTGAACGTTCCTTATCGTAATTGATAATATCAATCGTTGGGATATTGGTCAACCGATTGATGTACAAATGATCGTCGGTAAATTCACCATATGGCTCCTGGATGAAGAGATTGCCGTAACCAAGATTTGCAGCTGTGTTCCATACTTTCTCCACAACGTTTCCTGCAAAGAAAATAGAAGTACCTTCTTTATAGAAGGTCGCATTTTTCCCACCTACCATATCCAGCAAAATTCCATAATTGGCAAAGTAGCCCGGTTTGTGCATATTCTTGCTCCAGTATTGCGAGCCGAGGCACCAGCTGTTTTCCATCGGGGGAAAACCACTGTTTTCCGGCTGGCCGTAATCTTCCAGATCGAACATGATTATATCAATACCTACTTTCGGGTTTTTAGCCGCAATATTACGGGCGATCTCCATCAGCACTCCTACCCCACTCGCTCCGTCATTCACTCCCGGGCAAAGTTTGCTTTTATTGGAAGGAACGGTATCATTGTCGCAAAACGGCCGTGAATCGAAATGTGCAGCGAGGAAGATCCTTGATTTGTTTTCCGGGTTGAAAGATGCGATCACATTTCTTGCATTCCATTTCTTTTGATCGAAGGTTGTAACCACACCATCCTGCACCACCACTTCAGCACCGTATTTTTTTAATGTTTCACTCATCCATTTCACACAGGCTGCATGTGCTTTGGAGCCCGGAACCCGCGGTCCCATATCGGCCTGCACTTTTACATAAGCATAAGAGCTATCTGCATTAAAATCGGGAGGTGTAACATGGGCTTTCGAAGGAATGGATGTGGTAGAACCGGTTGTAGTTCCGTCCGGATCCGGTTTGGGATCGCTACAGGATTGTACGGCCCACACACCTGCTGAAACGGCCAGCAAGCCAATAATGATTTTTGATGCGATTGAGTTTTTCATATTCTTGTATAAATCCGGGAGGCATTATAGATTTCCGGGATTTCAGATTGTTTATTATTGCAAATTCCAGGTGCTGCCTTCTTTGGTGTCTTTGATAGCAACTCCAGCAGCAATCAGTTTATCACGAATCGCATCCGAAGCAGCAAAGTCCTTTTTCTGCTTCGCTTCTGCACGCATATCCAGCACCATATGCACAACTTTGTCCAATACTTCCATTTGTTTCCCGCTGTTCTCTGCTTCAGCTTTTAATCCGAGCACATCCACCACGAAATCACTGAACAATTTTTTCACTGCTTCGATATCCGCAGCTGTAAGTGTTTCCTTCCCATCGTATACGGAATTAACGATCCGTGCAGCTTCAAACAGGTTCGACAAAAGAATAGGCGTATTGAAATCATCGTTCATTGCCTCGTAGCACTGTTGTCTTAATTTCTTTATATCCGAAGTAGACTGGGCCGAAGGGCTCAGACTGCTTACTTTTTTCATGCTCTCTGCGAGACGATTGTATCCTTTTTCTGCAGCCTGCAATGCATCATTCGAGAAATCGAGTGTGCTGGAGTAATGTGTTTGCATCATGAAAAACCGCACGACCATAGGATCATAGGCTTTTTCAAATAAAGGATGTTTGCCATCCAGCTTAGCCTGTGAAGGAGTAGCGCTCGGTGAATCCGCAGCCAGCTTCATCCCTGAGAACAATTCTACCGGCAAAAAAACATTGCCCAGCGAACGCGACATTTTTTGTCCGTTCAGCGTAAGCATATTCGTGTGGATCCAGTAATTTACCGGTGCGGCATCACAGCAGCCAACACTTTGCGCGATCTCGTTGGTATGATGGGTTGGTATCAGGTCCATACCACCACCGTGTATATCAAACGTGTCTCCGAGGTATTTCTGGCTCATGGCAGAGCACTCGATGTGCCATCCCGGGAAACCTGTTCCCCAGGGGGAATTCCAGCGCATGATATGTTCCGGTTTTGCCTTTTTCCAGAGGGCAAAATCCAGGCGGCCCTTTTTCTCTTCCTGCCCGTCCAGCTCACGTGTGTTATTCATTTGATCATCCAGGTTCCTGCCGGAAAGGATTCCATAATTATTACTCTTCGCAAATTTCTCCACATCAAAATATACGTTGCCGTCTTTTTCGTATGCAAAGCCCTTGTCAATGATCTTCTGTGTCATTTCGATCTGCTCAGGTATGTGACCTGATGCTGTCGGTTCTATACTTGGCGGAAGCAGGTTCAGCAACGCCATTACTTCACGGAAACCAAAAGCATAACGCTGAACGATCTCCATAGGCTCGAGCTGCTTCAAACGTGCCTGCCGGGCAATACGGTCTTCTCCCTCGCCGGCCACCTCATCCACAAGATGTCCTACATCCGTTATATTGCGCACGTAGCGTACTTTGTAACCAATGTGCAACAAGTACCTGTACATTACATCGAATGAAGTGAAAGTGCGACAATTACCGATATGAACGTCGCTATACAATGTCGGGCCGCATACATACATTCCCACAAGCGGGGCGTTAAGCGGTTTAAATAATTCTTTTTTTCGGGTAAGGGTGTTATAAATAAAAAGCTGCTGTTCCATATACTTAAAAATACAAATCAAAGAAACGGTTTTTTGCGGAGATTAGAAAAGAAAACCGCCCTTCGTGTGAGGAAGGGCGGCGCCAATTTTTCTTAAATAGTTTTTTAATCTTCTATCTGCGCATCTCCGGCATAAGCGCCGTTCTTATAAACTTCTATGCGTTTTAAAATTCCGTTCTCGTCGTAGATATAATTTTTTCCTTCCATCAGACGGTTGTCTTTAAAGGTACCGTCTTTGGTTTTCTGGCGGCTTTTGTTATAAAGTACATAATATCCGTTGAGAATGGTAGGGCCTTTTGCTTTAGGATCCTGCAGGGTCTCTTCTTTTTTAACAGTTACCACCTTGCTCTTGTCTATCGACGGATCGTCTGATTTTACCAGTGGTTTTTTCGGCTCATAGGTTTTGATGGAAGCTACATCCACGGCGCCATTGTTAAAGCTTTTTTCGGCCTTGATATCTCCGTTCTCGTGGTATTCTTTTATTACCCCTGCTTCCTTACCGGATGCCCAGGTACCTTCGATCATCACCTGACCGTTTTCATAGAAATACTTCTGAGCGCCTTCGCGTTTACCGGTGGAATTGAATTTGAACTCCTGCTGAACCTGTCCGTTATCGTAATATAATTTGTAGTCACCAACCCATTTGTTGATCTTCCACATTCCTTCTTCGGAGATCTTTCCGTTTTCGTGGTACATGATCGCATATCCGTCGGGGCGGCCATTGGAATAAGTAATCTTATTCTTCATATTGCTGTTGCAATAATATTCTTTCCAGATACCTGCCTTTTTATTGTCAGCATATTTACCTTCTTCTACCTTGGCCGATGCCTGGTAGCAGGTATTAGGTTTTGATTTCCCGAATACGATCCACTTTCCCTGTTTTTTGCCGTTAAAATCAATTAAGTTGATTGTATCTTTTTTGTTAACCGGATCTAACTCGTAAGACTGCGATTGAGCGTACCCAAACCTCGCCACCACAAAAATCATAATTAAGTAAATATTCTTCATCACCAAAATTTTAAGCTAAATTAGACCTTTAACACTCTAAATATTCTACTTTTTAGCTAAACTTCCAAATTTAATTGATAAGGATAGCTTTTTACACATTATACGTAGTGGTACGGATAAATGTTTCACTCTGATTTTTATTTTATTTTCCTCAGATTCAATAACATATCCCCGGTCATAGCAGAAAGGTCATAGGCTGACCTCCAGCCCCAGTGCTGCTGTGATTCTGAATCGTCGATACTTTTCGGCCAACTGTCGGCAATTTGCTGGCGAAAGTCGATGTTATAGGATATGGTGAAACCGGGAATATGCTTTTTTATCTCCTGTGCTATTTCTGCCGGATCGAAGCTGATCCCTGCTAAATTATAGCTGCTGCGGATCTTAATCTGATCTGCGGGTGCGTGCATAATATCCACCGTTGCCTTGATCGCATCCGGCATATACATCATAGGCAAATGGGTGTGTTCCGACAGGAAACATTCGTAACTGCCTTTGCTCAGTGCCTCGTGGAAAATATGAACCGCATAGTCGGTAGTCCCACCTCCGGGCGCAGATTTCCAGCCGATAAGACCCGGATACCGGATACTGCGGACATCGACATTGTATTTGTTAAAATAATATTCGCACCAGCGCTCGCCCGCCTGTTTACTGATCCCGTATACCGTGCTGGGCTCCATCACCGTGTACTGCGGGGTGTTCTCTTTCGGAGTGGTAGGGCCAAAAACGGCAATAGAGCTTGGCCAGTATACCTTATCAATTATCTTTTCCTTTGCCAGGTCGAGCACATTGAATAGTCCGTCCATATTCAGCTTCCATGCAAAAAGCGGGTTCTTTTCAGCGGTGGCAGACAGCAGCGCTGCCAGCAAATAGATCTGGTTGATCTGGTGCTTTTTCACCACATTGAACAATCCTTCCTTATCCAGGACATCCAGTTTTTCAAAGGCATTATTGGCAAAAGCAGGTGAGTTGTTGAGATCGGCTGCTATTACATTCGACGAACCATGAAGTTCATTCAGTTTTTCCAGCAGCTCGGTCCCGATCTGACCACCTGCACCTATTACCAGGACTTTATCCGTCATATATCCAGCATTTAGAATTATATGATTATTGTCATTCTTTGCTTTTATTAAAGAATGGATTCTACAATAATCCCTACCTTTGCAAACGTAATCAAAAAAATGATTTATCGATTTGCCGATTTATTGATTTTACGCTTTTAAATCAACAAATAATGTGTATCGGGAAATCATAAAATAAATAGTATAACCTGCAATTATACCTGTTTAAAACATGGCACAATTAATTAACCGCATCAACAAAGATGTGTTGAAACAACGTTTGAAGGAAGAGGCGTTTAACCGTATTACACTTTCTTTCTACCGTTATGTAAAACTCCCCAATCCGAACGAAACCCGCGATGAACTCTACAAAATGTGGGACGCACTCAATTGTTTCGGACGTATCTACCTTGCCGAAGAAGGCATCAATGCACAGATGAATGTTCCGGAACATAACTGGAATGCATTTACAGAGCAACTGTATGCTTTCGATACATTTAAAGATGTTCCTTTCAAGATCGCAGTGGACGGGAATGGCAAATCTTTTTACAAGCTGGTGGTGAAAGTCCGCGACCGCATTGTAGCCGATGGAATTGAGGATCCCACCTTTGATGCTTCCGATACGGGAAAGTATATGAACGCCAAAGAGTTTAACGAAGCATTGGCTGATCCGGACACGATCGTTGTGGATATGCGCAATCATTACGAAAGCGAAGTGGGACGTTTTGAAAAGGCTTTCTGCCCGGACGCAGACACCTTCCGCGAAGAGCTTCCGCAGGTCATCGATCACCTGAAAGGCAAAGAGGATAAAAAGATCCTGATGTACTGCACAGGTGGTATCCGCTGCGAAAAAGCCTCTGCTTATTTCAAACACAAGGGTTTCAAAGATGTAAACCACCTCCAGGGCGGAATCATTCAATATGCGCAGGAAGTGAAAGAACAGGGATTGGAAAGCAAGTTCAAAGGAGTGAATTTTGTATTTGATGAGCGTGTAGGCGAACGGATCACTACAGATGTGCTTTCCAGCTGTCACCAATGCGGTAAGGCCTGCGACAGGCATGTGAATTGTAAGAATGATGATTGTCACCTGCTCTTTATTCAGTGCGAGGAATGTGAGAAAGCAATGAACGGATGCTGCACACCGGAATGTGTAAGCATTGCCGCTTTACCGATAGAAGAGCAGCGCACACTGAGAAAAGGAAGGATCAAGAATGGTCCGGAATGTTTGTCGGTATACAAAAGCAGGCTGAGACCAAATCTTGCAGAAATTATAAAAAATAAAAAATAAAGGAATAATTGTATTTTTATCCGCTCAGGAAACCATCAATCATAAACACATTTCGTTATGCCGATCTATCATAAAGTTGGGAAATTCCCTCAGAAAAGACATACACAGTTTGAAAAACCAAACGGCGGTATCTATTACGAACAGCTTTTCGGTACCGAAGGGTTTCATGGCTTCTCTTCCCTGCTCTACCAGGTGCACCGGCCTACACAAATAAAAGAGATCCTGCAATCGGTGAATGTGGCCCCGGAAATAGCCGTAGGAAAGAATATCAAACCTATGCTGTTAGAAGGATTTAAAGTAGATCCGACCGATGATTTTCTCGAAAGCCGTAAATATATGCTGGTGAACAAGGATGTTTATATGGGCCTCGCTGCTCCGAAAAAATCACAAACCAATTATTTTTATAAAAATGCAGATGCGGATGAAATGATCTTCGTTCACAGGGGAAAAGGTGTGCTGAAAACATTCATGGGGAATATCCCTTTTGAATATGGCGATTACCTGATCATTCCACGCGGTATGATCTACCAGATGCATTTTGAAACAACAGACAACCGTTTATTTTTCCTTGAGTCCTTCAGTCCTATCTATACACCGAAGCGTTACAAAAATGCAAGTGGTCAGCACCTGGAGCATTCACCATTCTGCGAACGGGATTTTAAATTGCCAACGGAGCTGGAAACCTATGATGAGAAAGGCGATTTCCTGATCAAAGTAAAAAAAGAGGATATGCTGCACGACATTGTGTATGCCACACATCCATTTGACGTAGTTGGCTGGGACGGATATAATTTCCCATGGGCGTTTTCCATTCATAATTTCGAACCGATCACAGGACGTGTACATCAGCCGCCTCCGGTGCACCAAACATTTGAGACCAATTCCTTCGTAGTATGTTCCTTCTGCCCGCGGTTATATGATTATCATCCGAAGTCCATTCCTGCTCCGTACAATCATAGCAACATCGACAGTGATGAAGTACTGTATTATGTAGACGGGGATTTCATGAGCCGCAATAACATCAAACAGGGACACATCACACTGCATCCGAAAGGTGTTCCACACGGCCCTGCTCCCGGAGCTTATGAACGCAGCATTGGCCAAACCAAAACAGAAGAGCTGGCAGTGATGGTAGATACATTCCGCCCACTGCAGATCACCAAAGATGCGATGGGTATTGATGACGGCAAGTATTACAAAAGCTGGCTGGAGTAAGCCGAAAACAGATTAAACTTTATTAAATCCCCGCAGTCTCATTGGCTCCGGGTATTCTTCGCTTATATCCGGGAAATATTTCGTAAATTCAACATACAATTTGTGAATGTGTTTTGCGTTTACACTTGTAACCTAAAACCTTTATGAACGCTGCCCGCAGAGATCCTGCCTACTTCTCCTGTTTTCTGCAGCCAGTGCTGCTTTTTATTTTTCTTTTCTTCTGCACATCCTTTTTTTCACAGAACCAGCAAATTGAGTACGATGCAAAAGAAGTGCAGGCTGCTACCAAATTCCGTATGAAACCGGCCTTGCTGGTAGAAGCACTTACAAAGAATAAAAGCAGCGACAAGGAAAAATTCGATGCCATCTTTGCCTGGGTAGCTACCACTATTCGTTATGATTACCGTGTCTATTATTCGAGCAGCGGAACTCCGATGCCAAAGCTGGAGCGGATCCTGAAATACAAACACGGGGTATGCCTGGATTATGCCTATCTGATGGACACGCTTTGCAGTATTGCAGATATACGCAGCTATTCCGTATACGGCTATTCAAAGGCTGAGACCTTCGACCTGAATGACTCGCTGTTTGCCGACAACCATGCCTGGAATGCCGTGCGACTGGATGGAGAATGGTATCTCTATGATGTTACCTGGGCTTCCGGAAAAACGGATATACAATTCAAGCCTTTCGGGAAATGGCTGAAAAAAAAGATCGAAAACTGGCCGGTAAAAACAAAAAAAATCGTTTTTAAAAACAAATTTAAATGCCCGGGGAAGTGCCCTCCGGAATATTTTGAAAAGGTCCCAAAGAAATTTGAGTACACCTATACCAAATACAAACACAAATGGTTACTAAATTTATTACTACACATTCCTTTGAAATATGCACTTAGATACAACCATTCCCTGGATTCCAGCTTCTATCTATGCGATCCGAGGATTTTCTTTATCACACACTATCCCGATAATCCTGTATGGACACTACTACCCGGAAAAACGATCAGGGATTTCAGCAGCGACAGCGCTTATTATTACCTGAGCGAAAATACTTATAAAGACCAAAATGTGCAGGGAACCGTTTGTCCGGCCTGTGATGAAACCATTGGATACGAACCCTTGAAGAAAAACGAAGATCTACTCGAAAAAAGTTTTGCTTCCAATCCAAAAAATCGTTTCATGACTTTCGAATGTGAATTCAATATTGCTGCGCTCCGGTTTGCTGAAGCTGATTTTGCAACAGACTCCGCGACGAAAATAAAATTCGTCGATACTACTTTAACTTTTCTCAAAAAAGGCAATACCAGCCTGGAAAAGTCGAGACTATATTCCGGAACTGATTTTAGCCTGCAGAAAAAAAAGAACGCAAAAAAATTGAGAATGCTGGCTGATGATAACAAAGGACACCGCCTCTACTCGGACCGGATGATCCAAAAGACCAGTAGTAGAATAAATGACTGGAGAAAGTTAGAAAAGAACATCCATATTGCATTGAACAAATATACCTACCAGCTTAAATTTCTATCCGAGCTCAAAACGAACCTGAAAACCGCTAAGGAAAACAACCCCGAACTGGAAAAAGAACTTCGGGAGAAAATGGAAACCTGTGATCTGGCGCTTGATTCATTGAATAAAGGGATCGCTGATGTGAAAAACAAGCTGGAAGATGAGCTACCTATCTTTAAAGACAGTATATGGAAAAAGCTGGATGACTATTATCTTTTCCTTGAACCCTTTAAACAAAAGCTATCACAGCGCTATGCATTTAAAGATGACTACAAAAAAGAGATCGTTGACCTGAAAAAGCAAATCGAAAAAAATAAAGTCTCTTTTGTGCATCAGCTCGACTCCGGCATTTTTAATACTACGGAAAAGATTATCGCTCTTTTTTCCGAGCTCTCCGATAAAGTAAAGGAACGGAGTGCCCTGAACAAAACGAAATTCGACCTGCTTTCGAAACTGGTAAAAAACAATTCAGAGCCGCCTATTCTGCTTGAAAGCCTCAAAAATCAGCAGATCGTCGAGAATATAGATATTGCCTGCTGGCTCTATTCCAAACGTTATACTACTTTTCTTGCCGGCAAAGGATTATCAGCGCTTCATAGCCACCTGCACGTATTGAAAGATATGCTACAGGTAGAATACTGGCAGGAAGGGAGAAGATTTCGCTTTGTGAACAAAGAGCTGGAGCGGAGATTGTACCAGGAAAAAGGGATCGTAAATAACAATAAGCGCGTGAATACCGACCGGCAACGAAAAGTAAAGGAATACAAACGAAAATACCTGAAATCACTGAAGGAAGAAGCGCGCAAAAACAAGATAGCGCTAAAGCAGAAAAACAACTGATAAATTAGTATTTTAGCGTCCAAACCTCTCCTGTATGAAAAAATCACTTGCCTCTCTTTTGATCTGTGGCTGCCTCAGTGTTTCTGCACAAAACCAGGACAGCCTGCAGTTGAGAAAGATCTTCGATTATTACCTGACACAGAGCAAATGCTACAGCAACCTTGAATTCCTTACCACAAAGATCGAAACGCGTTTGAGCGGTTCGCCGGGTGCAGCAAAGGCAGTAGAGTGGGCTAAAAAAGCCATGTATGAAGCCGGCGCCGATACCGTATACCTTCAGCCCTGCATGGTACCACATTGGGTTCGGGGCGCAAAAGAAGCTTGTTATATGCCGGATCCAAAAACAAAAAAGAAATTGGAATATGCCATTTGCGCACTGGGTGGCTCTGTTGGTACAGAAGGTAAAGTGGTGACAGCCGAAGTGATAGAGGTAAAGAGTTTCGACGAACTGGACAAATTGGGAACAGATAAAATAAAAGGCAAGATCGTTTTTTACAATGTGCTTTTCAATCCGGCCAATATCAGCACCGGGAAGTCCTATGGAGAAGCCGTAAAATACCGCTGGATGGGTCCCAGTCGTGCGGCCAGGTACGGAGCGGTAGCCAGCATTGTACGAAGCATGAGCTCGATAAATAACGATTTCCCGCATACCGGATCGATGGGATATGATACTTCCGTGAAAAGTAAAATACCCTGTTGTGCTATCAGTTTTGCAGGAGCCGATAAACTGACTGCACAACTAAAGACCAATCCCCAGCTGAAATTATCCCTCCAATTAAATTGCAAAATACTGGCGGATGAACCATCGTTCAATGTAGTGGGAGAGCTAAAAGGCAGCACAGAGCCCAACGAGATCATTATGGCAGGTGGGCACCTTGATGCCTGGGACCTGGGGCAGGGAGCGCATGATGATGGAACAGGCGTGGTACAAAGCATAGAAGTACTGGCCATGTTCAAAAAGAATGGGATTAAACCCAAACATACAATACGGGCAGTTGCCTTCATGAACGAAGAAAATGGCGGTCGTGGCGGTATGGCTTATTTCGAAGATACCAAAAAGAATAAACTGAAACACATTGTCGCGCTGGAAACCGATGCCGGTGGATTCAATCCGAGAGGTATAGCCGTAGATACAACGATGGGAGCTTTCAAAATAGTATCAAGCTGGAAAAACCTGCTGGATCCGTATTTTGTTCAATACATAAAAAAAGGCGGACACGGCGCCGATATCGAATCCCTCCAGGAGATCGGCGTTCCATTGATCGGATTTGAGCCGGACGGGCAACGGTATTTTGACTACCACCACACGGCCGATGATACCTTTGACAAAGTAAATAAACGGGAATTGGAACTGAGTGCAGGTGTGATTGCTTCCATCATCTACCTCATCGACACAAAAGGCTGGTAAATTCACCCACAAGATACCTTGTCTTCACCCCTGAAATTGGTTTAATTACAAAAATCTGTTAATTTGGTATGATTTTTAGTATACATTAGATCAATTATAAAACAAAGCACATGAAAAAATTATTTGTACTCTTATTTATTGCTGTTGTATCTGTTGGACTGGCTAATAAACCCTCCGGAATTACTCCTCCAGTAGCCAACCCGGTTGGAAAGCTGCTAATGGAGTTCGAATCGAATGTGAACTGGAGCGCCGTAGCTGACAGCTGGAAAAAAGCGAGAACTCCATGGTTTTCTGCCACCAACGGATGTTCAGATGCAGCCTGCGTTGCAACACGCCTGGTAGAGTTTGAATCCAATACCAAATGGGGCAATGTAAATCCGAAATGGGTGAGCCGCAGAGAAGGATGGATCAAAGACTGCAAAGCAGCTAAAACAAATGCTGCCATAGCAAAATTACTGTTGGAATTTGAATCGTATGTGAGCTGGGAATCTGTATCGGATGAATGGAAAGCCCGTCGCGACGGATGGCAGAAAGAATGTAATGCAGTGAAATAAACCATATATACCATTGTATCAAAAGGTCACTTATTTAAGTGGCCTTTTCTATTTGTACCATGGTCAGAATTATGAAAATTTTCGTTTTTGTGCGTTCTTATCCTTTATCTTTATCGCAGGTACATTCTATGAAACGAAATATTATAACCCTTACAAGTTTTGCGATCGTGATCGTTGCACTTGCTCTTTCCTGCAAAAAGAACAAAAAGCTCAAGCCAAAATGTGATGGATCCAACCTTACCTTCAATTCGGGGATCAAAGCGATCATCAGCAATAACTGCACTGCTTCCACCTGCCATCCTGCGGGCTCTCCTTATGGAAATTTCACTACTTACCAGGGACTTCAGCCGTATATTCAGAATGGACTTTTTAAGCGCGATGTACTGGATCTCCAGATCATGCCGAAAAATAAAAAACTCTCACAGGACGATCTGAACAAGATCCAGTGTTGGGTGGATAATGGATATCCGGAGAACTAAACTCCTTTTTCAATAAACAAGAACGCCCGCTCTTAATTAGAACGGGCGTTTCCTTTTCAGTTCAGTTCAGTTTTTTACTCCTTTGTCAGGACAACTTTTGTAGTCTCGTTCTTATTTTTTCCGGAAAGGTTAACAAAATAAATACCTGCTTCGTAAGTTGAAAGATCTACCTGGTAGGCTTTGTTATCTTTTACTTCTAACTGTTTCAATACCTGTCCGAGGTTGTTCGTTACTTTCAACGAATACGTATCATTTTCCAAGCTGTAAGTATTCACAGTCAATACTCCATTAGTCGGATTCGGGAATACCGAGAAATTTGAAACAGCATTGTATTTCACGATACCAACACTTGTAGCCGTACAAAGTTCCAGTCCCCAGCCGGTCAGCGATCCGCCATCATCGTTAAAGCCATCTATTACGGTCAGTGTCCAGGTTCCGCTCGGGTTCTGTCCGTTGAAAGCACTTAATGCTACTTCCGGTTGATACGTGCCTCCGCCTATCGGTGGACAAGGTAATGTAGCGCTTGCTGCTGCATCATCAAAGTTCACATCAAAATTGTTTTGAGTAGTACATACGTTACTAAACAATGTTACTGTTGTATTAGAAGGACTCTTTATAGTGATCGTAAGGTCACTGATATATGTATGTGTACCTTCCAGTCCTACCACATTCACATCAATAAGAGAACCCGTGATAGGGACACTCAGCGTAGAAGTAATGGTTGGCGTTCCGGTAGCTGTAATAGCAATGGGCACATTAGCACTCGGTGCGGAAGAGCAGCTGCTTGTAATAAAATTACGTGTAGCAGAGAAAGCAGCTGATCCGCAGCTATTGTATGCTTTCACTCTCCAATAGAAAGTAGTAGCAGGCGTAAGAGCCGGTGTAGTATAGCTCGTTGCACTTGTTCCTATCGTAGAAGCTACAACATTGGTAAAACCCGCATCGGTAGCTACATCCACATCGTACATCATCCCTGCACCGCTTACCGCACCCCAGCTTAATACTGCAGGTGTGTTCACCGATGCCGCATTAGCCGGAGAAGTCAGGCTGGCCACAGCAGGATTCGGGTTCAGTATATTCAATACAACATTTGTTGTTTTTGTAACACTGGCGGAGGTACCTGTAATGGTCATCGTATACGTTCCGGCCATTGCTCCCGTTAAGCCGGATATGGTCATTTGCACCGGAGTTCCGTTCGTAACTGCAGTAGTTGGATTAAAAGAAACACTCGTTCCTGCAGGGTTTCCGGAAGCAGAGAAAGTGGTTACATCCGTAAACCCTAAAAATGTATTATACGTAAAATTGTAATCTGCATTCGCCGGCGGACAGATCATCTGGTTAGCCGCAGCCACGTTCATTACAAATTCTGATGCCTGTATGGAAATGTTTGCATTATTGATATCGTAAAAGATATTTCCGGCTCCGCGTACCATTACCCTTCCGGTAGTGGTGGTAACAGCAGGAACAGTGATGGTGGCCGATCCGTTGTTCGGAACATTGGTAGCCAGCGTTGTCGGATACGTATATCCGCCATCGGTAGACAAATAAATGTTTACGTTTGCAGCGCTAACAGGTGCAGCTGTCGTTCCGGCCACATTCCAGGTGATCGTTTCCGTTGCACCCGAATTCCAGGCAGTTGCTGTGCCCTGCGATGTAACAGCAAAAGGTCCCGCTGTTCCATTCACAGTAACCGTCATCAGGTCGGAGGCTGTTTGCCCACCCAGTACATCATTATCTCTCACAATGAAAGAGAAATTCATCGTACGCGCCACAGAAGGTGTAACTTCCCAGGTATTGGATAAATTACCTGCTATCACGGTTGCAATAGCCGGCATATATCTGTTCGGAGAAACAGTTGGACTGATAGAACGGTACAAGGGTCCTACAGCATAAGTAGATTGCGGTGCCGCATTTCCCGGAGATTGTGCCGGATCATTCTGGCTCCAGTTATAGGTTAAAGAAGCATTACCGTTCGGATCCGATGCGGTCCCTTCGAGTATAAAAGGTGTGCTTTTCGGAATGATATAATCCCCTCCTGCACTGGCAGTAGGAGGCTGATTGGCAATTGTAGTGATTTGTGCGCAGGTGCTGTTACCGGTTTGTACGTTCGCTGAAATATCGCGAACATTCACGTAATTAAAATCATCGTCACTGTTCGGCTGGACATTGCTTGTGCAAATTCCCGCATATCCCATGATCGAGCTTCCGCTGGCAGGTTCCACTTCTGTTTGCCCGCTTCCACTCCGGCTGCAGGTATTCATTACATGGTATCCTCCGTACTGATGTCCCATCTCATGCGCTACATAATCGATATCAAACGGATCGCCTGTAGGATTCGAACTGCCCGTATATCCGCGGCCTTTATGTGTGCCCGTCTGACTGGCGCTCTGGCATACGCAGGCAATACAACCTGCATTCCCGCCACCCGTTGTATTAAAATTGTGACCAATATCGTAATTGCTTACACCAATAGCTGCATCGATTGTCTGCGCTGTTTTCGTGTTCCACTCGTTCGACCATGGATCGGCAGTGGTGCTCCCATAATAGATCAATAAATTGTTGTTGGCTATGAACTCCATGGTAATAGCCAGATCGCGCTCATATACACCATTCACCCGGTTCATTGTGATGGTCATTTGTGCCTGAATATTTGCAACCTGATTGCTTCCGCCTGCAAAGATGTTTCCATACTCTGCGTTGCAGGATTGTGCAAGCCTGTATTTTCTCAGTTTGCTGTCGTTTGTTTCAAGGACCTGGCCTGCAGGTCCATTGCGCAGGGAAGGAAGATCCACGTCTTCTTCGGTCAGACACTCAAAACTCTGAGGTGTTCCGGCCAGCGATGCCTTATTGTATACAATATAATTGTTCAGATCGGTAGTGTACGGGTCGATATAGTTTGCGCTCGTTTTCCCGGAAAGCGTCATGGTGTGCAAACCGAATTGTGTAACACTGAAGCGCATGGTTGCAGTCGGATCATCGATACCCTGTGCTGCATAGGTTTTGATCATGGGAAATTTTGCTTCAAGGTCCGGGTGCATGATCGGAGATTCCATTACACGGAATTTCTCAAGCATTCCCGATGCAGTAGGAAAACTGATGATCAGGTTGGATTGACCGGTGAATTGTCCACGGATCGGCGCATTCTGCAATTGATTTTTTAACTGTTGCAGATCAAGCTGGTAATACTGTGCTTCTGACGGGAATGAATTTCTTCTCACTTTCGGAAGATCTTTCAAGGAAGTTTCTTCCACTTTTGTCCATAACCGGTCACCGGATTTAGCAATATTATCCTGGGCATTCAACGCTGCCGAAAATAACACCGGCAGGCAAAAGGCCAATCGTACAAATAGTTTCATGGGCACAAATTAATTGGTTTTAACAATGATAAAGCATTTCAGCTAAAATCGCAACCTTTGGGCTGTTAAAATCGACGGACTATTTGATTTAGGGTGTGTACAGAAGTAACAAAATTTATTCGTTCCCGTCCTTTTTTTCGGACGCGAAATGCATGCCGATATTTATTCCATAGTAATTCGTATACATTGGCCCGCCGGCTTTTGCTGTTGCGGAACGCACAAAATTGTTTTGCCCTGTCAACTCAATAAAAAAACCATATCTCTTTTTATAATTCAAAATGCCAAAAGAATAGGATATGCCTCCGGTCCAACGCTGAAAATCACTTGTAACTCTCCTGTCTTCATATGTATGAGGAGAACTTCCGGATTTGGTTAAGTAGTCGCAACGCGGTGCCAAACGGAAATACAGGAGATCCGAAACCTTTACCTTGATCCCTAACGAATAGGAAATATAATTTAAACGAACGGGAAATGCCTCTCCACCGGTACCCAGCAGCTGACCATACACATCATACACAGGAACCCTGATTTTGTTATATCCTCCTTTTTGACTAAATAATAACTCGTCGGAAATAGTCACCCGCCTCCCCTTTTTATATTCAGCTTCACCCGACCAGCCAATGTTCCAGCTATATAAAAACCCTCCGGTGGTAGCAGTAGCAGATCTGAAATTAGCCAGGCCTGCTCCCACTTTCACCTGAAGTCTTGTTCTATTCTCTTGCGCAACACAGGCAATACCGGCAAGGACAGAAAGTATACAAAGCACTTTTTTCATAGATAGCATCTTATTAAATATACAAAAAATTACCCATTGAACAATTTCATTCGGCGGATCGTTCTTCCACGACGGATCCGGAATGCATGCCAGGAGCTGGGAATGTCGCACTGGAATTCCGGGAGCATAAATGCGATCAGTATAATATCCAGTTGAGCGATCAGTCCATACCAGAAGGTAATGGCAAAGCTGATGGAAGCAGCACCATCCGAAAAAGCATCGATCATCGTAACCAGTATGCTGATCGCCCAAAACTTGGAAAGGATAGAATGAAAAGAGATACCCTGCCGGAATTTTATTTTTCCTATGACCCAGGCAGCCAGCTCAAGTGCTAGCAAAACACCGATCCCTATTCCATGACTGACAAAGAAAACGGGATGCATCATCACAAGTGCAAACAAGGCAGAAAGCCAGAAAACACGATCGACTCTTGTATCCAGTTGCCGGAGATGTGTGGTTGAAATATTAAGGTAACGTGCAATAATGCCATCGAATATATCTGTGAGCAAGCCAATTATCAATAGTACTATAAGCACCGTCGAAGCCTGAACGGGCTCTGTCAGCCCAATAACAAAGATCGACCAGGCCAGCAACAGACGCGAGTAGATAAGGAGCTGGGGAATTTTATATTTGAAGCTCATGGTTTGGTATCTTTTGATTGATTATTTTTTTTGGCCCTGTTGAAGGAAAGGCCGGCCCCTCAGCCACAGCCCTTCCAACAACATTGTCTTTATTTCCTGATCTTCGAGTTGAATCCGAATGATGCTCCTGCCCTCCACCCTTCCTTGCCCGGACTGAAAAATACGTTTACCGGAATATTCAGGCGACCTGATTTGAAGGTGCGGCCGAAAGCGAATACGAAAGAGCTGTTCAATTTGAAATCGCCTCGGCTATCCATACGTTCCACGATCGGAAAGGGGTTGACCATGTTCGTATTCAGCGAGTCATTGGCCCAGGCGGATTCCAGCTGCCATTTATTTTCCGCATCATAATATCCTTTTGATTTTGTAATAAGACTGAATGAAGGACCGAAGGCAAATTCCCAGCCATTCACGTTGCTCCGGATCCCATGCATCAGCGTAAGGCTCGGAATAAAATATCCCTGGTCGAGACCTGTGATCATTGGAAGGAATTCGAACAAAGCCTGCACTTTACCTTCATTCAGATATTGTTTTTCGAACTGGTAGCCAAACTGGAACATCATCGGGAAGGCATCGAAACCTCCGGAGTTTTTACTTTCCATGATCCTGTTGTACAAAGGCCCGGTATACGTTACAAAACCCATGCGTGGCCCGTCCAGTTTCAAACGATCTACATCCGGATTGTTGGTGGAGTTGTCGAACTCATACCGTTTGGTAAGCTTATCAACAACCGGTTTATTGTTTGGTTTCCCGAACATCTCGTTGATGGAGATCTTCACCATTGTTTGCAGTTCCTCCGGTATGTTCAGGTATTCATGCACATGGGTTTTCATAATACTTTTGTTTTTTACATCGATGAGACGAAAAGTAATGATGATGGATTTCCCGAATTGTTCCACCGTTCCACTGAACATTTTATCGCTGTTGATAATGGAGCCGATCTCCACGAGGCAGATCTTCCCGTAGCAGTTATTGATGCTCAGTTTGTTCTTTTCTACCATGTAGCTCACATCGTAGCGATCCATCACATCAAAGGTGTCTAGTTTTTCCAGTTCCATGCGTACCATGTTTCCCATGGTGGAAGGATCCATGTTAACACCCTTGGTATCGATGTTCAATACGGTAAGCGATTCTTTGGTTTGGGGTGTCTGTGCGCTGACTACGATAGAGACCAGTAAGAAAAGGCCTATCATTCTATTTTTGACTTTTTTCATATTTTTTGTTTTTGATTACGAGTGAATTTTTGCGGGATTAAAGTGTTTCGGCGAGAATAAGGAATACAGCGAGTGCAATACCCCCGAGAATTTCCAGGGCTTCCAAAAACTTCCTGGGATCCCAACCCTTCTTGCCTGATAAATGATCTACTATAACATAAAGACCAATACCAACAGCAAAAACAGCAAGGGTAGAATAAAGTAAAACCGGATTGACATACAGAAACATATATGCAAGAATGAGCAAAACCGCCACGACTCCGAAGAGTATAAAGAAAATTGCTATTCCATGGCCAAAATCTCCGAGCCGGGAAAAAAAAGGGTGATCCGGTTTTGAATATGTTACTCTATTGCTGACAATGATTTTACCTTTCTCTTTGTGTATAGATCTGTCCCGGATCCCCGGATGAAACACTTCTTTGTTCGCATTTGCAAGTTTGAGAATCTGGTTCTCCTCTTTCTTAGCAGCGTTTTTTGCAATGACAACCGGGACAGTCTCCGAACGCACAGAGTCAGATGAGAACTCCTTTACCTCTTCTCTCTTTTCTGCCCGGATTTTATTTTTCACAGTAGGTTGAACACTTGCATGTTTAATACCCGAAGAGAAGTGTGTGTAGCGCTGTTTCATGAACGAGCCACTTTTACAACTGCATAGCAGCAATGCTGTGATTAGTATATAAAGTGCTTTTTTCATGATTGTTCCTGTTTTCGAAATGTTTTTCTTCCTTGATTAAATCTTAAAATATATAATCCGATACCATCGAGCGATATCCCTGATGTGTGCTGTCTTTCAAACAGGAGCTGATATCCTTTACATTTGCTTTAGACAGGCTGATCGTCAAAATACCGGTTGCAATAAGTGCAACTGCTATTGTTATTTTTTTTACTGTTTTCATTTTATTTGTTTTTAAGGTTATTTTAATCCGTTTACTTTTTGTTTATTTTGATACAGCAAAACTATCGCAGTCCGAAGCCGGATTGAAACGGATTTCCACTACAGGAGGATCTCTTTTTTCGATTTTTGCCAATTCCACCTGCTCAAAGACAAAAATAAGAGCCTACTTTTGCGATTTATACCTTTTAAAAAACACATTTTGCGTATTTCGCAAATAATAGTATCTTGCATAAGCAAAATTTACTACACAAAATGAAGCAAAAAAAGCAGGATTCTATCCAGGCAGAGTTCGTAAAAACGCTGAAAGCACTTATCCCGGCCGAGATCTCTATTGCAGATGCGCTGGCCGATCTGTTAGGGATCAGTACCGACAGTGCGTACAGACGGCTTCGTTGCGAAACGGATTTTACCCTCGAAGAGATCTACAAGATCTGCGGCAGGTATTATATCTCCATCGATTCCGTTTTCTCCCATAAATCTGATACAGTTACCTGCAATTATACCACACTCACCGATTCGGAAGAGAACCTGGAAAAATACCTCAGCGGGCTTTGCAACCAGCTGAAGTCCATCAATGCCTTCGATGATAAAAAAATAATCTATGCTGCGGAAGAAATGCCGATCATGCATTCTTTTTTCAACAAAGAGCTGACCGCTTTTAAATTGTTCTACTGGCAACGCTCCGTTCTGAACCTCCCGCAGTATCAGGGAAAAAAATTCGCGCTCGACATTGTTTCACCGGCCCTGATGAAGATAGCCGAAGAGATCCATTCGGAATACATGGCCATACCTGCCATCGAGATCTGGACGGATGAAACGATCCTCACGGTAGTAAAACAAATTGAGTTCTACTACGAGTCGGGTGCATTCGCCACCAAAGAAGATGCATTGAATATTTTAGAAAATGTAAAAAAATTAGCAGAACACCTGAATACTGCCGCAGAGCGCGAACAAAAAATAAACACGGGCAACAAACCGGGAGGAAGCTATCATTTATACAACAGCGACCTGGTGATAGGCACCAATTGTATCCATGTGAAAGCGGGAAGTAATAATTTCTCTTACATTTCTTTTAATACCATGAACTCGCTGACAACTGCCAACCAGGTATTTTGCAAAGAGATCGAGCACTGGATGAAAAATCTCATCAAAAAATCCTCGCTAATCAGTGGAAGTGCCGAAAAGCAGCGTTTCCAGTTCTTCCGGAACATGCAAAGGCATATTGATAATTCGATGGAGAAAATAAAGAATCAGTAATGGTGGCTTCGACTCCGCTCAGCCACCATGGCCGAATTTATCTACGATTGAATTTTAAATCTGCAGCTAAAACTAAATTATTATGCATTGATCTTCACTTCTTCGCCCAGGAACTTAGGTGAGGTATGGAAGACATAAAGATCGAGCACACATTTGGCACGCGCAAAATATTCCCGCACTTTGGTTTTCAGCGAGTAATTGGCAGGAACATCCTTGGCATTGAAAGCAACACATTCCAGGTCTTTTCCGTTTGCAATAAAAAGCGCCCGCTCATTGTGGAAAGGCTGACTGATGATGGTGAATTTTTTCTGTCCGAATACTTTTTCGCAGCGTACCACGGAGTCGAGCGTCCGGAAGCCGGCATAATCAAGCGTTATACACGTATCCGGAACACCTGCGGCTATCAATGCCTGCTGCATATCCTCCGCTTCGTTGTATTCTTCCACATGATTATCGCCGCTCACAATGATGTGTTTTATTTTTCCTGCTTTGAAAAGTGCCAAAGCTGCATCGATCCGGTATTGAAAGAACAAATTCTTTCCACCCCGGGCCGCTTTGTTGGTACCTAATACCAGACCGACTTTATTCTCAGGAATATCCTGCACATTGCCATAACATTTGTCGCTGGTAGAACCTGCGACCCATTTATTGGATATCCATACAAAAAGCAACAAGAGGAATAGGGGAACATATACGAACTTAATAGTTCTTCTGCCGGTGAGAATAGCGATCAGGATCATTTGATGAACATATCAGCAAGCGTGAAACAAGCAAAAACCACACTCGCAATACCATTGGTAGTGCCAAAAGCAAGGTTCACCCTGCTCAGGTCATTGGGTTTTACAATGGAATGCTGGTAGATCAGCAAGCCACAAAAAAAAGCAACGCCGATCCAGTAGATAAAACCAAAGTGTCCGTAAATACCAGCCCACACTACAAAAGCAGTACTGAACAGATGCAACAGTTCGCTTAGTCGAAGCGCCCTTTTCTTCCCAAGATAACCGGGAATGGATTTCAGGTTTTGGGAAACATCAAACTCTTCGTCCTGCAGTGCATAGATGATATCAAATCCACTTACCCAGAAAAAAACAGTGAAGGAGAACAGCAAAGGAAGGAGTGAAAAATGCCCGGTAACAGCGAGATACGAACCAATAGGTGCGAGTCCCAGACCTACACCTAACACAAGGTGGCACAATGCGGTGAAACGCTTGGTGTAACTGTATCCCAACACTACCAGTAAAGCCACAGGAGATAAATAAAAACAAAGCGGATTGATGAACCAGGTCGTCGCCATGAACAAAAGGCTCATAATGATCACAAAAAACAGGGCTGCATTGGCAGAAATAACGCCGGCTGGAACTTCACGCATTTTAGTACGTGGATTCATTGCATCGAACTTTCGATCAATATAGCGATTGAAACCCATGGCAGCACTGCGCGCAAAGATCATACACAATACAACATAAACAAGTACTAAAGGTTTGAATTCAAATGCACCGTCGCGGACCGAAAGAAAAAAACCGATCATGGCAAAGGGAAGCGCAAAAACAGTATGGCTGAATTTAATGAGAGAGAGGTAATTCTTTAAAGCAACAAACATGCTTAACTTTTGAAGATAACTACAATAATAATTATATAGATAACGGGAATGGAAGATAACAGTAAGCCCAGGTGTGCTTTCGTGAACACTTTCTTTTCCATCTGGTATTTCGTCTGAATGAAAATATTAATGATAGAAGTGGCAAATCCTAAAAGGCAAAATACCAGGCCAATTATTAAAAAAGCTACTTTTAGTACACTAAGGGCAGCAAGGATCCCAAAAACCAACGACAATTGACCCGTTAAACGATACATGCTGCAAATATAGCTATTCTGATTTTTACTGAAAATGAAAATAGCGTTAAATTTATCCTAATTTCAGCTACGTATCAGTCAAAAATCAATGACTGATATCTCAGATCAATTAGATACAAAAGTATAAGATAGCTTTAGCCTTGTTTAAAAGCCGACCATGGTTTAGGCAGGTAAATCCAGCGGTTGTTTACAAATACCCAGTATTTGTAGGCCATACCGGATGTAGCACCTTTTTCGCGCAGCAGCTCCAGTTTGTAAAAAACCACGTTGGGCTTTAATCTGCTTTCAATGTTTTTCATTCCACCTGCATAATTGCCTTTTCCTGCAATTACATCTTCAGTGGTGAACGATTCTATTGTATTGTCTACGAAATTCTCATTGTTGTGCACCTGCTCGGTTGCCAGCTTGGCGCTCACATCCTGCACCATTTTGTAATAGGTATCTGCATTTTCTCCGCTGAATACGAGGGCACATTCTTCGCGTGTAGGCAAAGATGTTTTTATCAGATCCATAACTGCTTTGGTGCTCAGGGTTGTTGCAAAATATTTTTTTGCCTCTGCGGCTTTACCCTGGGCGCTAAGCGTTTGTGTAAACAGGGAAGCTGTCAGTAGCAGGGTGATGAGATAGATAGTACGTTTCATTTGTTGTATTGAATTGTTCGTATAAAATTAGTTTAAATTTTCTTTTTCCGGAACCACTTTCACAATATATATGCCGAAAAGATCAGCCGGAACGGTTTTTATTCTTTCAGCACCATATCGATACACATAACCGCTGCCATGATCAGTTGCCTAACCGGGCTATCCGGGTGCACCTCTTCATTGATCTGAAGCATATAATTATCTGCACTGGTAAACAGCTCTTTACCGATACCTGCCCACTTTTTGCTTACATGCGCCAGCTCCTTTTCGCCCTGCATGAACCGGAAATCCCAGCTCGTCCACTTACCTTTGAGGGTACACAGCACCTGGCTGTTGGGATCCATCACATCGAATTTTCCGCCGATGGTGAAGAATTTCTGCTTGAAATAGCCGATAATCCGGTCCTGTTCGTCCATAACCTGCACTGTGGAAAGGAAAAGTGAGATTCCCCGTTTCACGGAAACAACCTTCTCCCCAGCCGGGGTTTTGATCTCCACGTGGAAAGGCGTCATGCGCTTATAATCCGTAAAACGGAACAATTTAGTGATTATTCCCAGCTGCTCTTCGCGGCAGGTAAGGATGACCTGCTGTGTAGCTGGGTCCAGAATGTCAAAATTATTGGCGGCTTTGAACATTCCCACATGTTCCTTCACAAAGTAATCGTTTCGTTTTAATACCGGATGCATACAACAGTAATGAATTGTTTTTCAAATATAAGCCACTTTTTTCAATACGCCGCAAGCAGGCCATTTTTCGTCTTATTACTTTCTTTTTGTCGTTCTCTTTTTATATATTTGAACCCTTCGATGCAAAAAGTAAAGCGCATACTCCTCTTGTTCCTGTTGATGGCAGTTTCAGCCCGTTTTTTTGCCCAAACTCATAATTTCAAATTCTTCAATGTAGAGGACGGTCTGGCTCAATCGCAGGTGTTTGCCCTTTACCAGGATAACAAGGGCTATTTATGGTTCGGTACCAATGGTGGCGGGGTTTCCGTGTATGACGGAATGAAGTTTATGAACTATACCACTAAAAACGGCCTGGTCAGCAATTATGTATTTTCCATTACTCAGAACAAAAAAGGGGATGTATTCCTTGCTACTTACGATGGTCTGAGCGTTTATAATGGTTTTTCGTTTAAGAACTATACGGAAAAGGAAAAAATGCCTTCCAATGCGACTTTCAGCGTATATACCGACCGTAAGGACAAAGTATGGATCGGTACCCAAAAAGGCGTATGTACCCTTGAAAACGGGAAGATCGTTCCGTTTACCACCGATACCATGCTGGCCGATAAAGCCGTATTTACCATTTTTGAAGACGCTGCCGGTAATATGTGGTTTGGTACCATGCGAAACGGAGCAGTTAAATACAATCCCGGTACAAAAAAGCTCACTTCCTATTCCGCAGAGAATGGCAAACTGGGCGTAGAGAATTTCGTTCGATCTTTTAATGAAGATCACAAAGGCAATGTATATATCGGGACCATCGCAGGTTGTTACATCATTTCGCCAGCCGATACCAAAACAAATATCAACATCAAGAACCAGCATAATTATGGTTTTACTTCCATTATCCGCGACAACCAGAATGTGATGTGGCTGGGCACGGAAGGTATCGTGAAATATGCCAATGATAAGATCGTAAACTATTTTGATGAGTCCAAAGGCTTATTAGGCAAATCGGTTCTATGTGCCCTCCAGGACAGGGAAGGGAATTACTGGTTCGGTACCAATGGATTCGGAGTGGCCAAACTGACGAGTGAGATGTTCACCAATTACAGTCCGGCGAATGGACTGCCCGGAGAATACATTCACTGTGTGTTCGAGGATTCGAAAAAAAATATCTGGATCGGAGTGTCCGATCAGGGAGTAGTTCGTCTGAAGGATAATGCAATGACAATGTTCAGCACTACCTCTGTCAATAAGTCGCAGAAGATCATCGATAAAAATGTGCATGTGGTCCGCGAGGATAAGAACGGCAATATCTGGTTTGGAACACAGGCTGGGATCTCCTGTTACAACGGAAGCTCCATTAACAATTACACGATCAAACAGGGACTGATGGATACCAGCGTTTATTCGCTTTACATCGACAGGAACAATATCGTTTGGGCTGGTACACACAATGGATTGTATGCTTTTGACGGATCCCGCTTCAATGCAGTAGAGCTTGTCAATTCGGCAAAAACAGGAAAAGAAGATGCACCGATATACTCCATCTATGAAGATAAAAATCATGCTCTTTGGCTCTCGGGCAATAAGGGTGTCATAAAATACCAGGACAATAAAGTCACACTTTTCGGAGCTGCACAGGGATTCATCGATCAGTCTGTTTTCTGCACCCTGCAGGATCCGGGTGGCAATTACTGGTTCTCTTCCGAAAGCGGTATCTACCGGTATGATGGAAAAGCTTTTAAGAATATCAACGATACCATGGGGCTTTCCTCCAACCAGGTGTACCTGCTGCAAATGGATGATAAGAACAACCTGTGGATCGGAACGAACAATGGCCTCGATAAATTAAGCCTTACCGAATACAATAGTTCCGGTAAGATCGACATTAAACATTACGGAAAAGAAGAAGGATTAAAAGGACTCGAGTGCAATATGAATGCCGGTATGCACGATCAGGAAGGCAATCTTTGGTTCGGTACGATCAAAGGTGTCACTGTATACAATCCCCATTTCGATAAAATAAATTACAAAGAACCGCTTACGCACATCACTTCCCTGCGCCTTTTCTTTGAACATGCAGAGCTTTCCGAATATTCGGAGGGTGTTGACTCTACAAGCCGGCTCCCGATCAACATGGTGCTTCCGTATAGCAAGAACCACGTAACCTTTGATTTTATCGGGATCTGCGAAGCAAATCCATCCAAAGTATTGTATTCATTCAAACTGGAAGGCGCAGATGAGAATTGGTCGCCTCCGTCTTCAAGGAACGATGCAACGTATTCTTCTCTGCAGCCAGGCAAATATACTTTTTTGCTGAAGGCGATGAATAACGACGGGATCTGGAATGAAGTGCCTGTTGCTTTCAAGTTCACCGTGGAACCTCCGTGGTACCGTACCTGGTGGTTCTACTCGCTTTGTGTAGTGATCGTGATTGCATCGGTATATTTCTATAACTCATACAAAACAAAAAAACTAACCCAGGATAAGCTCAAGCTGGAAAAAGAAGTACAGCTGCGTACACGCGAGTTACGCGAAGAGAAAGAAAAAGTGGAACTGGTAAACAAAGAAGTGATCGAACAAAAAGCGATCATCGAGCATAAGAACAGCGAGATCACCGACAGTATCAAATACGCCAAAGATATTCAGCAGGCTCTTCTGCCTGCCAAAACACTTTTGTCGAAAGATATCCCTGATTCTTTCCTGTTATACATGCCGAAAGACATTGTGAGTGGTGACTTCTACTGGTTTGCAAAACGTGATGGAAAAAATTATTTTGCTTCCTGCGATTGTACAGGTCATGGTGTTCCCGGAGCTTTCATGAGTATCGTCGGCAACTCTTTGCTGAATGAGATCGTGGCAGAGCAAAATGTATTCCAGCCGGCAGCTATTCTCAACCATCTGGATTCGGGAGTGAAAACCGCCCTCAATCACAACAAAGGTGAGCAGGAACGTCGGGATGGTATGGACATTGCACTGTGCGCTATCAACAAAGAAACGCTGATGCTGGAATATGCGGGCGCCAATCGTCCTTTGTGGATATTCCGTAAAGATTGTGAAGGCGAATGTGAGATCGTGAAACCCGATAAATTCGCGATCGGTGGTATCGATCTGGAACAAAAACATCCTTTTACGCCTCATGAAATACAGCTTTACCCCGGAGATGTATTGTACACTTTCAGTGATGGGTATGCCGATCAGTTCGGGGGCGACCGCGGCAAAAAAATGATGGTGGGTAACCTGCAGAAATTGCTGGCCCAGATCTACATAAAGCCGATGGATGAACAACGCGAGATCCTGATCAAACATTTCAACAACTGGAAAGGCGAGCACGAACAGATCGATGACGTTCTGGTGATAGGCGTGCGCGTGTAAGAAATAGTTTCTATTTAAAGAACGCAAACATGAAATCAAAAAAAACACTGATACTGGGGCTGATGCTTCTTTTTGTAGTTGGGTTCGGGGGGTTTTATAAACAGATCATTCGTACTGCATTCACTACAAAAACATTCCATTCCGAAAAAGAACGCGAATTCCTGAAAGAAGTAATGCAGAAGGACGAAGTTCTCCGCAATCCTATCGATACAGGCCAGTATTTTCTTCATTCCTCGGAGTGCAAAACCTGTCATGGATTCGACACCCTGCATTATGCCAATATTGATGCGAACGGTGTGAGTGTGAATGTATACGATGACTGGGAATCAACCATGATGGCCAACTCTGCAACGGATCCGCTCTGGAGAGCAAAAGTCAGTCATGAGATCCTGGTGAATCCCGGACATTCCCTTCAGCTGCAGGACAAATGTACATCCTGCCACGCCCCGATGGGACATTATACTTCCAAATTTCATGGCAATACGTATTATACCATTAATGACCTTATTGCAGATTCATTAGGTCTTAACGGCGTTTCCTGTCTTGCATGTCATACCATAGGACCCGACGGACTCGGGCAAACGTTCTCGGGACACATTCCTTTTGATACAAACCGTGTTGTTTATGGCCCTTATACAAATCCGAATGCAGGTCCTATGCAATTATATGTGGGAATGACACCCACCTACAGCGCACACATGAGCGAAGGTGCCGTATGCTCGTCCTGCCATACACTTATTGTGGATGGTGCCGATCTTGCAGGCAATCCAACCGGGAGAAGCTTTATTGAACAGGCAACATTCCACGAATGGAAAAATTCCGCAGCATTCGGAGACAATGTTACCTGCCAGAACTGCCACATGCCGCGGGTGGAAGACTCTGTGATCATCGCCAACCAATACCTCAACCTGCCTCCACGCGCTCCTTTCAACCGGCATAAATTCATGGGTGGAAATGAATTTATGGTGAGGCTGATCAAAAACAATAAAGCAGCCTTAGGTATCACGGTGCCGGATAAGCATTTTGATTCCACTGTGGTTGCCAATGTAAAACTTTTGCAGGAACAAACGCTGACTATAGATCTTACACTTGATAGTTTATCGACCGACACTGCTTTTGTAAAACTGCGGCTTACAAATAAAGCAGGGCATAAATTCCCCTCGGGTTATCCAAGCAGGAGAGCAGTCGTTCAGCTGATCTCTGTGAGCAATGCAGGAGATACCTTGTTCAAATCGG
The DNA here is from genome assembly GCA_021156365.1 of Bacteroidota bacterium. Classification (GTDB taxonomy): domain Bacteria; phylum Bacteroidota; class Bacteroidia; order B-17B0; family Aurantibacillaceae; genus JADJDM01. The sequence continues at coordinate 134,966 of JAJNDK010000003.1, read as the reverse complement.
GATTGTTTACTCCCGACTTTGCATTGCAAAACGCCCCGCCAAGTCATCAGCCGCATTATGATGTGATCAGTGATGAGACCAAAACACAGGTGTATGAAATGATAATAGGAGATGTGAACGGAGATAAAACCACCGTGTTGGAACGTGCAGATACTACATTAAAAGATAACCGAATCCCACCTGAAGGATTTCAAACAAGCATTCCATTGTACGACACAGTAAGAATTGTGGGGGCTGCTGAAACTGATCCGGATTTCAATAAATATTCGGGAGGTACTGACGGTAGCGGACAGGATTACGTACATTACCATATTGCCGTTACAGGACTTTCTTCAACGTTTAAGGTAGTGGCAAAAGTATATTTTCAGTCGGTGTCGCCGGAGTGGTTGCAGGAAATGTTCACATACAACAGCCAACCTATCGATGACTTCCGTAACATGTTCAATGCTGCAGATAAAACACCGGTGATGATCGGGTCCGACAGTTTAGTTAACCTCGCTATCGGTATGGAGATCCTGCATCAGAAAGAATATGCATTTGTTGCTTCTCCTTCCGTAACAAGCGATGGCTGGGTAAATATCAGGGGTAAAGACCTGGACAAAATAAAATTGCTGCAGGTTCACAACATGGCGGGTCAGACACTGCGCTCGGCACGTCCGGAAAAATCCGAAAACAGCCTGATCGTTCGACTGCCTGAAACACCGGGCTTGTACATCATTTCATTGTATGTGGAAGACAAACGCATTTCATTGAAAGTGCTGCGGCAATAATGGAAAGCATTACGCGTAAACCTTTGGTAGAAGCAGCCACTGCAAATTGTTTCAGCGCATATGAGAAACATGGTCTCCCAGCTTTTGTGGAAGCGTTTAACCGGCAGCTCTTAAGCAAAAAGATCCGTTTTCCTTTGCTGGAACATGCTGCCACGCTTGTTTTTGAAACAATTCCCTATTCGGAACAGATACACTTTTGTGATGCTGTCATTGACCTGCATACCATCGGAGGTAATACCATAGCCGGAAAGATGCTACAACTGCGTTCGGAGAAAAACCTGAGCACATCCCTAAAAAAGGCAACAGAATATATCATCTCCGGTGATAAATGGTATGTCTGCGATATTATCGGGGAACGCGTGATGGGACACGGACTATTGCTGTACCCGGAAAAAGTTCTTCCTGTTCTTCGCCGGTATGCAAAACACGAAGACAAATGGATCGTGCGCTCAGTGGGTGTGGCCACACATTATGCGGTAAAAAAAGGGCTGAAGAAAAAAGATGTGGAAACTATGTTCGGTATACTGTTGTCGCTTGCCAATACCACCGACTTCCATACAAAGAAAGGGATTGGCTGGGCCGCCAAAACGATCGCAAAATTTCACCCGGAGACTATAGTTAAAAACAAAACAGCCGTTTACGAAAACCCGGAAGTAAAACAGTGGTTCAAAACCAAGATCCGGATCGGGCTCGGAAGGACCGGGAAATATGCGGGGAAATATCAATGAGGAAGTAAGATGTAAAACCCGGGAATCAAGACGCATCATACTAAACAATAAACTATTTTTTAAAAAGTAAATTTTATCTTTTGTGGCGAATAAAAGAAATGAAGCACATTACCGTAAAAAGCGTACTCAATAAAAAGAAAGTCCACGACTCCTGGTTCCTGGATGAGTATACGCTGAATCCATACAGTGCCTGTTCCTTCAATTGTTTATTCTGTTATACCCAGGGCAGCAAGTATGGCAATAACATGGAGGACAAAGTTTCGGTCAAAACCAATGCCCTCGAGGTACTGGAAAAACAACTGGCGCTGCGTGCAAAGAAAAAACAATACGGTTTTATTGTACTCGCATCGGCTACCGATCCTTATCTGCATTTCGAAAAAGACACACTGCTCACAAGAGGCATGCTGGAGCTGATCCACAAATACCGTTTTCCCGTACACATGCTCACACGCTCGGACATGATCCAACGTGATTTTGATCTGCTCCACCGGATCAACCGGGATTCATGTTCACCATCTTATCTCGAAGGTCGCTTGCAGGATAAAGTACTGGTCACTTTTTCGTTTTCCACCATTGAGCAAAAAGTAGCGGATATTTTTGAGCCAGGCGCTACTAAGATCGCCAATCGTATCGATACGATGAAAGCTTCTCTGAAAGAAGGTTTCCGTACCGGCATCAGCCTCATGCCATTGCTGCCTTTTATCAGCGACACGAAGGAACAGCTGCATAACACCTTTGCTCTTTTTCGTGAAACCGGCGTGCAGTATGTGCTTCCTTCTACCCTCACGCTATTTGGCAATGAACGCGGCGACAGCAAATGGCTGATGTACCGGGCCATTGAAAAACATTACCCGCAGCTGTTAGAGAAATACAAAACCTGGTTCGATCACTCGGATTACATGCCTGCATTTTATCACCAGGCTTTTATGAAAAAATTCGAAGAGCTCTGTAAGAAATATGGTGTGAAAGGACGGATTGTATAATTTTCCGTTTTCGTGTATATTTATCCTATCCAAAAAAAATAGCATGAGAACTTTATTTATCCTGCTGATCGCTTTTGCTACCATTACTGTAAAAGCTCAAACCATTACTGAAAATATGATCATCGGCACCTGGCTTACCGATGGTGGAAAAGCAAAAGTGCAGATCTATAAATCGGGTGAAAGATACAATGGAAAGATCGTGTGGCTGAAAACCCCGAACTATGAGGACGGCACACCAAAGATCGATAAGAACAACCCGGATAAAAATCGGCAAAAAGATCCTATCCTTGGATTGAATTTATTGAAAGGATTTGTTTTTGATGAAGACCAGTGGGAAGACGGAACCATTTATGATCCTGAAAACGGAAAGACCTACCTGTGTAAGATCACCTACAACAAAGGCGGATGGCTGCAGGTAAGAGGTTTCATCGGTGTTTCACTTATTGGCCGGACACAAACCTGGTATAAGGTAGGTGATGTGAAATAGAAATCTTTATACGTCAGAAGATGTTAAAATCTCAACACAAAATGTTCTTTCATCTTATGCTCTTTCCTGAAAAAGATAATTCCTGTAAAATACAGATCGATCGTTAGCCTGACATCCGGATGCTGTTTTATTTCCTGCCAGGCCGCTTTCATTTCCTGGCTCCAATTGATATCATCAAAGACCAGCACCGAATCGTTGTGGCATTTTTTTAAGAGCATATGAAAATAACGAAGCGTAGGTTCCTTCGAATGATTCCCATCTACATAAGCAAAATCAACTTTATCGGTTTGCTGCAGCAGTGCAGGTAATTGCTCATCAAAAGTCCCTTTCAGTAAACGGATGTTCTCTACGCCGTATGTATCGAATTGTTTTTGTGCAAAAGCCGCCAGCTCGGCACTCCCTTCTATCGTATAAAGCAGTGAATTCTTTGCCGCCAAAGCAAGATACATGCTGGTGAGGCCGATAGAAGTCCCTAACTCTACACTTGTCCGGGGGGCAAAATAATTTACGAGCCTGAACAGCAGCCGTGCCTGTTTCTCAGCGGAAATACCATGACGACAGATCTCCGAAATCTTCCGCTTATTTCCTTTGAATACTTTTGATCCTGCCCCGAAGTCTTCGATGCTGAGTTCTGTAGTGTCGCTTTCTAATGTACGACGGATCGTATTCAGCTTTTTGTATTCATAGAAGTCAGCAGTTTCAACGATTACTTCATTGTATACATGAAATACAAAAGGTGAATGAATCCCATGTGCGTTTTTTGAAATGATCCGGTAACGTAAATAGTCTATGAGTGTATGTAGTTTACTCACATTAGTTTGATTGGGGATCCAGTGGCTTTTTATGCTTCAGGAATAAAACGTCGCCTGTCTTCGGTTCCTGGCCTGCTTTCATCCGGTTCTTTTTGTAGAGATGGTAAATGCGGATACCGTGCAGCTGAGAAATAGATTTCATGGTCTCGCCTCTGGTCACCACATGATAGGGTTCAAGTGCCCGGCGGCGTTTCCGTTCCACATATATTTTGGTTCCGGCCTGCAGTTTATCCTTTTTTGTAAGATCGTTGTAAGCAAGCAGATCCTCTAATTCCAGGTCGAATTCTGTAGCAATTTTATAAAACGAATCGCCCGGTTTTGCAATAATGAATTTCGTTCGGTTGAAACGTAATGTCTGCCGCAGCTCCATTTTTGTTTCGGGCCTGGCGGAGGTTACAGGTCTAGCAGGCAGGGTCTCCGCCTTGTCATATTCGTAGAGCTTATATTTTTCGATCAGCTCAACCAGTTGCTCTGCATATTTGGGATGTGTGGCATAGCCAGCTTCTTTCAATCCTTTTGCCCAACCTTTGTAATCCGTCAATGGCAGCTCAAATAAAAAGGCATACCGTTGCCGGCCTTTCAGGAAAAGTGAATGGTCGTTATAAGAATCCAGCACTTTTTCGTATTTCCGGAAACATTCGTTCTTCTCATCATCGTCCATAATATAGGTTTCCCCGGTCCAGCCCACGTGGCACTTGATCCCAAAATGGTTATTGGCGTATACCGACAGAGCGCTGTTCCCGTTGCCGCTTTCCAGCATGCCCTGGGCGAGGGTAATGCTTGCCGGGATCCCCTGGCTCAGCATTTCCGTAATAGCATCGTCTTTATAAAGGGTGATATAGTCGCCCGGTGTGAGTTTCTTTTCCGAAGGCTGTGCATGCAGACCGGCTGCTAAGGTGCAGACCGCCAGTCCTGTCATTGCTATTTTTCTGAGATCCAGCCACATAATAAACCAAAAATACGAAATGCCGGGCCACGGTCTTCGTCTATAAAAACACGGTTATTAACATTTGATTGTTAAATTTTGTCGTTTTTCCGAAATTATTTCTTTCAGGAAACTTGCGGGACGAAAAAAGTTTCCATAGTTTTGTGCCCAAATACGACAAGGCCAAAATGGAAACAGAAGAAAAAATATTAAGAGGTGCCGAAGAGCTCTTTTTTCGCTTTGGGGTCCGTTCCGTTACAATGGACGACATTGCAAAGCACCTGGGCATGAGTAAAAAAACAATTTACCAGTGCTACCAGGACAAAGACGAAATGGTGCATAAGCTGATGCAGGAGCACATCAAACAGGACGAATGTACTTTCCAGGAATCATACGATAAGGCCGCAAATGTGGTGGAAGAGGTCTTCAACATGATGCAGAACATGACCGAGATCTTCAGTAAAGTGAATCCACTGCTTTTTTACGAATTGCAAAAATATTATCCGAAATCGTGGAATCTCATCAAAGACTTCAAGGAGAATTTTGTACAACGAATGGTGGAAAGCTCTCTTGAAAAAGGGATGAAAGACGGATTCGTGCGGGAAGATATCAACACTAAAATACTATCGAGACTGCGGCTGGAAGAGATAGAGCTGGCATTCAGCCCTGTTTTGTTCCCCCCGGATAAATTCAATATCCTGCAGGTACAATTAGCATTTGCCGAACATTTCCTCTATGGCATATGCACACTGAAAGGGCACAAACTCATTAACAAATACAAACATATCAAAGAAGAAGAATAACAAAAAATAACCAAGCTATATGAGAGAACGAATGATTAAATTAAAAACAATGCTGGTACTGGCAACAGGCTTACTCCCTTTCTTGTCGGCTGCCCAGCAAACCGGCGGCAGTACGGAGTTTACCCTGCAGGCTGCCATCGATTATGCAACTAAACACAATGCCTCCTACCAGAATGCAGAGCTCGATATTAAAGCTGCAGAATACAGGAACAAAGAATACATTGGCATTGGCTTACCTCAGATCAGTGGAAGTGTGGATGTGAAAGACTATTTCGCTATTCCTACTCAGCTGATCCCGGGTGAATTCTTCGGAGGAGCTCCGGGAACCTTTCTTCCCGTGAAATTCGGTACACAATGGAATGCTTCCGGAGGAATTTCCGCATCGCAGATCATCTTCAACAGTGATTACCTCGTGGGCCTGCAGGCATCCAAGGAATTAAAGCTGCTTTCCGAAAAATCACTTACCCGTACAAAAACGGAAACCGTGATCAGCGTAACCAAAGCATACTATTCTGCTTTGATCAACCGCGAACGGGTGAACACGCTCAATGCAAATATCGATCGTCTGAAAAAAACCTTTGAAGATACAAAAGCCATGAACCTGGCAGGTTTTGTAGAAAAGATCGATGCTGACCGTTTAGAGCTTGCCTATAATAATTTATTGACCGAAAAAGAAAAAACGGAACGTTTGATCGGATTAAGCGAGACCATGCTGAAATTCCAGATGGGATATAACCTGCAGGATCCAATCGTACTTACGGATAAGTTGAACGCAGACCAGTTCCAGGATCTCGAAATGACCTCGGAAATAAAAGTAAATTACTCTGCACGTCCGGAGTTTTCCATGCTCGAATCACAAAAGAAACTGAATGAGTTAGAGCTGAAGCGTTATCGGATGTCTTACATTCCATCCCTTGTTGCTTATGGTTCTTTCACTTACCAGGCGCAACGGACCGAGTTCGATTTTCTAAGCAGAAAAGGTGACTGGTTCCCGATCGGGGTGCTGGGAGCCACATTGAACATTCCGATATTCAACGGAGGACAAAAATACTACCGTGTGGAGCAGGCAAAGATCAATGTGATGAAAACGTCCAATACGATCAACAACCTGAAAATAGCGATCGAATTTGAGGCAACCTCTGCAGCGATCAACTATAAAAATGCGTATGCAAGCATGTTAACTCAACAAAAGAACAGAGAACTGGCGAGAAGCATCTTCGATACGGCAAAGAAAAAATACGAGGCAGGTGTAGGAACCAACCTGGAGCTGGTTACAGCCGAAACGTCGCTGAGAGAAACGGAAACCAATTATCTGAGCGCCGTATACGATCTTATTGTTGCAAAAACGGATCTGGACAAAGCACAGGGGAATATTAAATAATTAAATCTGCGGACATGAAAAATCTTAAAACAAATAAACAATCAAATATCAAAACATATAGTATGAAACCATTTATTTCTCTTACACTGATCGTCGCTTTACTTGTGGCTTCCTGCTCGCAGCCTGCCGGTGACAAAAAAGCGGAACTCGAAAAGCTCCTGAAACAACAGGATGAACTGACCTTACAGATCGAAAAGCTACAGGCCGATATCGATAAAGAAGCAGGTGATTCTGCCATCAAGAAAAGTCTGGTGGAAATTCAGCCGGTGGCAGCGAAGGAATTCTCTACCTATATTGATGTACAAGGGAAAATCGATGCAGACGAGAACGTAAGCCTCTCCACCGAAATGCCGGGAACTATCACTAAGATCAATGTGAAAGTAGGCGACGAAGTTGGCAAAGGACAAGTGTTGGCCGAAACAGATACAAGAGCTGTTCAGCAAAGCATGAGCGATATGCAAACCAATATGGACCTTGTAAATCAACTGTATGAAAAACAAAAAGCGCTTTGGGACCAGAAGATCGGTACGGAAGTACAATTCCTGCAGGCAAAAACCAACAAGGAAAGTATGGAGAAAAAAATGGGAATGCTGCAGGAACAATTACGTATGAGCAAGATCATTTCTCCTATCAGCGGAACAGTGGATGCAGTAGACATCAAAGTAGGTCAGGCGATCGCTCCCGGAGTTCCAGCCATCCGTGTTATCAACTTCTCGAACCTGAAAGTGAAGGCAGAGCTGGCTGAAGCATATGCAGGTAGAGTGAAAAAAGGAGATATTGTAAAGATCTATTTCCCGGACAGCAAAGATTCCCTTACTGCGAAAGTGAATTTTGCAGCAAGAGCCATCAGCTCCCTTACACGTACATTCACCGTAGAAGTATTACTGGATAACAAAAAAGACTACCATCCGAACATGGTGACCAATATGAAGATTAATGACTATGTTTCCGCGAAGGCTATCACCATCCCGGTGAAATTGATCCAGACCGACATTGACGGAAGCCAGTTCGTTTACGTTTCAGAAGCGAACAAAGCCACCAAGAAAAAGATCAAAACAGGCAGAGAATACAATGGGATGATCGAAGTAAAAGAAGGTCTGAAAGAAGGTGATCAGCTGATCCTGAAAGGATACGACACCATCAACGAAGGCGATGTACTTACGCTGCAGAAATAATTCAGGTACACTACGTACTCATTTAAAAATAATATTATGAAAGATAAATTTAAAGAATTCAAACCTTCGAGTTGGGCCATCGACAATAAGGTGAGTATATACATTCTCACCATTATTATATGCATTGTCGGTGTGATGTCTTACAATAGCCTGCCCAAAGAAAGCTTCCCGGATATTACGGTTCCAACCATATTCATTCAAACAGTGAACGGCGGGAACTCTCCAACCAATATTGAGAACACCATTACGAAACCTATCGAGAAAAAACTGAAATCGGTTTCGGGTATCAAAAAAGTGACCAGTACCTCCCTGCAGGATGTATCGGTAGTGGTAGTGGAATTCAATACCAGTGTCGATCCGGATAAGGCGAAACTGCTCGTAAAAGATGCGGTGGATAAAGCACGGACAGACATGCCGCAAACACTCACCGCAGAGCCCTTTGTAAAAGAGATCGCTTTTTCAGAGATCCCGATCATGTATATCAACGTGGCCGGACAATACGATCTGAAGAAGCTGAAAAAATATGCAGAAGACCTGCAGGAGCGCATTGAAGGTTTCAAAGAGATCAACGAAGCGCAAATGGTAGGAGATCTGAAACGCGAGATCCAGGTGAACCTCGACATGTATAAAATGCAGGCCGCGCAACTAACGATGCGTGACCTTCAGGGTGCTATTGGCAGTGAAAACATTTCCATGACGCTCGGACAGGTACCTATGGATGGTATGAAACGTACCCTGAACGTGAAAAAGGAATTCAAAAACGTGGAGGAGATCAAAAACATTGTGATCAATTCCCAAAGCGGTGCGAGGATCTATCTGAAAGATATTGCCGAAGTAAAGGACTCCTTCGAAGAACAGGAAAGTTTCAGTAGCAGTAAAGGAAAAAATGTGATCACCCTGAACATTATCAAACGCTCCGGTGAGAACCTGATCGAAGCTTCCGAAAAGATCAAGGATGCGATCGCTGAAATGAAAAAAACCGAATTTCCCGAAGGACTGGAAGTAACCATTTCCGGCGACCAGTCAGACAAAACAGAAGTTACACTGCATGACCTGATCAATACGATCATCATCGGTTTCATCCTCGTAACATTCATTCTGATGTTCTACATGGGAGTTACCAATGCATTGTTCGTAGCTTTATCCGTACCGCTTTCCATGTTCATTGCCTTTATGTTCATGCCCGCCATCGGTTTCAGTATGAACATGATCGTTCTGTTCGCCTTCCTCCTTGCCCTTGGTATTGTGGTAGATGACGCGATCGTGGTGATCGAGAATACACACAGGATCTTCGACAACGGGAAGCGGCCTATTAAGGAAGCCGCGAAGATGGCAGCAGGTGAAGTCTTCCTGCCTGTATTATCCGGTACGCTCACTACACTGGCACCTTTCATTCCACTTGCCTTCTGGGGAGGTATCATCGGTAAATTCATGTTCTTCCTTCCAATCACATTGATCATTTCCCTGATGGCTTCTCTTTTGGTAGCATATATCATCAATCCTGTATTCGCAGTAGATTTTATGAAGCCTCATCACGAGGAGGTAAAAGAATACGGTAAGATCTCTAAAAAAGGTCGCAGACTACTTATCGTGTACCTTTGCGGAGCGATTCTCGCCTACCTCGGAGGAAGCATTATGGTAGGTAATCTCGTTATATTCCTTGCGCTGTTTATGGTATTTCACCGACTCGTGCTGTATAAAGTGATCGCATGGTGGCAAACCAAAGCCTGGCCCTCTTTTCAGCGTCGCTATACAAAATTCCTGACATGGAACCTGGTAAAGCCATGGAGACCTATTATACTCACCATTGCCATATTTATTTTCTCTATTGTACTGTTTGCAGTCCGGAGCCCTAAAGTGGTATTCTTCCCGGAAGGAGATCCGAATAACGTCTTCGTATATGTAAAACTTCCTGAAGGTACCGATCCTTCCTACACCAATAGCGTAATGCGTGATGTGGAGAAAAAAGTGGATGCCGTGATCGGAAAAAATAACCCGGTTGTGGAATCGGTGATCACCAACGTAACTGTGGGTGTGACGGATCCGCAGGACCAGGATCAGAATAAATATTCGAACAGAGGTAAGATCGCGATCAACTTCGTACGCTTTGGTTTGCGTAATGGAGAAAACACGTCCGTTTACTTACAAAAACTCCAGAACCTGGCCTGGAATATTCCGGGCGCCGAGATCTCTGTAAACAAAGAGCAATCAGGTCCTCCGGTAGGCAAGCCGATCAGCATTGAGCTGGCAGGTGACGACCTGGAAGAATTGATCCAAAATGCCAACAACCTGGAACGTTTTCTTGAGAACAAGAAGATACCGGGTGTGGTCGATCTGAAAAAAGACCTGGAAGACCACAAACCGGAGATCGTATTCGATATCGACAGGGAACGTGCGAACAGGGAAGGTATCTCTACAGCCCAGCTGGCAATGGAGATCCGCGGAGCTGTGTTTGGAGCGGAAGCCACCAAATTCAGGGATGTGGACGATGAGTATCCTGTTCAGCTTCGTTACCAATACGATCAGCGTATCAATATCGAGACCATCAAAAACCTGAAGATCACCTTCAGGGATATGAATATGGGCGGTGTACTTCGTTCCATTCCTATTTCGGCAGTATGTAATATCTATTACACCAATACGTATGGTGGAATCAACCGGAAGAATTATGAACGTGTGATCACTTTAGGTTCGGATGTAAAATCAGACTTTAACGCAATTGAAGTAGCAGCTAAAGTGGAGAAAGCAGCCAAAACTTTTGTACCTACAGGCGATGTAAAAGTGAAGTTTGGCGGTCAGGGAGAAGAGCAGGCGGAAACAGGTGCATTCTTAGGACGCGCACTTCTGATCTCCTTTGGCTTAATGTTGCTTATCCTCGTACTTCAATTCAACGCACTTGGAAAACCACTCATCATCATGACGGAGATCTTCTTCAGTATCATTGGTGTACTGCTGGGTACTGCTATCTTCAAAATGGACATGAGTATCGTAATGACCGGTGTGGGTATCATCGCATTAGGTGGTATTGCGGTACGTAACGGTATTCTCCTCATCGAATTTGCAGAGATGCAGCGACACCAGGGAATGCGGTTATGGGAAGCTACCATAGAAGCAGGCAGAACACGTATGACACCTGTGATCCTCACCGCTACAGCCGCTATCCTTGGTTTAATACCTTTGGCTGTCGGATTGAACATCGATTTCGAAGCCCTGCTTACACATGGTAATCCACATATCTATTTCGGCGGTGATAACGTTGCTTTCTGGGGTCCTCTTTCCTGGACAATGATCTTTGGTCTTGCTTTCGCTACTGTTATTACCCTGATCGTTGTTCCGGCCATGTACCTGATGAGCGAACGTTTGAAACGCCGTTCTGAAGTGATCCTGAAACATTATGATATGGGGCAGGCGCTGATGTATGTGCCTTTCCTCATCCTCATATTGCGCATCATACTGCGCACCAAAAAAGTGAAACTGGACTATGGCGATTTGGATGCTTAATTCAGTCTATTAATGCAAAGAAAAACCCCGTCTTGCGAACGGGGTTTTCTTTTTACTATAAACGTTCAGGCTTTTACGATCTATTATATCCGTTTTTCGGTATTGTTCATAAAAAAGGCCATAATATAGTTTAATGCTGGCTTTTGCTAATTCACCACATAGGCACATAGAAATATAGAAAAAATATAGTTGAGTTTCGATGGGGTATTTTGCAGGAGTTAAACATAGGGGAAGCGATGCTTCCATAGTACTTATGCTTACTATGCGCCACTCACACATGATCTAACCCGTTCACTATGAATCTATATGGCTAAAAATTGAGCGATTTTCCACACTTAACTGCATAATAACCATGAAAAACGTTGAAATATAGGTAATCAGTCTGCATTGAAACAGGGAAATGTATCTTATTCTTTATTTTTCGTTATTTTTGAGAAATGAAATTTTCGCTGTTTAAAATACTCCTGTTGAGCTGCCTGTTTCTGTTGCCTGTAGTTTCAGAAGCGCAGCAGGATGGAATGTTCAATGGAAAGAACAAGCACAAACACAGACATCGTGGTCGGAGGGAACGGAAAAACAAAGACGCTTACAATCCGTATATCGATCACGATACCAATAAACCAAAAAAGCTCGCAACCAAAGAGTCCAACAAAGACGCTAAAAAGGTGCACAAGAAAGCGAAAAAACAGATCCGGAAAGAAAAAAAGAAGCTCCGCAGAACCAAGGGAGCCTACAAATAAAAAAAGATCCATACGCCTCAGGTGTATGGATCTTTTTTTATTTGTAGGCTTTTTGTACCTGAGTTTAATACTCCCGATTCATCAGATTTTCGGCAAAGAGCAGCAGGTCCTTTTTCTTTTGCGGATCGCAGCTTACAGGCTCAAGATTTTTTAAGGCAGCTGTATAATGCTTCTGTACTTCAGCTTCACTGATCGTTTGTATGTTCAGCTGCTCATATATTTTTTTGATCGCCTGTACTTTTTCCGTTTTGCCAAAATCTTTTCGTTCGAGCCAGCTATTTACTTCTGCCTTTTGTTCTGCGTTGGCAAGTTCCCTGCACTTAAGCAGGAGAAAGGTTTTTTTATTGGAAATAATATCGCCACCCCTCTGCTTGCCAAACTTTTCGTTGCCGGCATATACATCGAGTATATCATCCTTTAGCTGGAAAGCAATACCGATCTCTTTCCCGAAAGTATACAGACGCTGCTGATCGTCCGGGCTTGCATTCGCGGCAATAGCGCCCATGTGCAGGCTGCATCCAAGCAGAACAGCCGTTTTCAGTGTGATCATGTGCAGGTATTCAGCTATCGTCACATCCGTGCGCGATTCGAAATTCATATCCAGCTGCTGCCCTTCACACACTTCTATTGCCGTTCTGTTAAAGAGCTTCAATAGCTCCGGCAATTTCGCATTTCCGCTGTTTGCAAGATACTGATAGGCTTTTACCAACATGGCATCACCACTCAGGATGGCAATATTCGTATTCCATTTTTCATGAACGGTCGTGCTGCCTCTTCGCAACGGAGCCTGGTCCATGATGTCATCGTGCATCAGTGAGAAATTATGAAAAAGCTCTACGGACATCGCTGCATGCAATGCTTCCGAAGGATCCGCATCAAACAGATCGCAACCAACAAGTGCAAGCAAAGGACGAATGCGTTTACCTCCTAAGGAAAGGATGTATTTTTGCGGATCGTATAATTCTTTGGGCTCTGCCGCAAACGAATCATTCATCTGCCTGAGCGAAGTTTCCAGTAAATGGTATAAATGGTTGTACGATTGCACGTCTTATTTCAGCTTTAGCAAATAATCACCGTACCCGCTTTTGGTAAGCGGAGTCGCTATCTTATGCAGCTGTTCTTTATTGATAAAACCCATTTTATAGGCTACTTCTTCTATACAGCCGATCTTTAATCCCTGGCGTTCTTCTATCACCTGTACAAATTGCCCGGCCTGCATCAGGGAAGCAAATGTTCCCGTGTCCAGCCAGGCAGTTCCCCTGTCGAGAATACTCACGCTGAGCTCACCTCTGTTCAGGTATTCTTTGTTTACATCCGTGATCTCATATTCGCCGCGCGGACTTGGTTTCAGATTCTTTGCGATCTCCACTACCGAATTGTCGTAGAAATACAAGCCCGGCACTGCATAGTTCGATTTCGGTTGTTTCGGTTTTTCTTCGATCGACAACACTTTGTTATTGTCATCAAAATCCACCACACCATAACGTTCCGGATCACTCACGTGATAGGCGAAAACAATTCCGCCTTTCGGATCGTTCAGTTTCTGTAGCATACGTCCCATCCCTACTCCGTAAAATATATTATCTCCTAGGATGAGGGCAACTTTATCATTACCGATAAATTTTTCTCCGATCACAAATGCCTGCGCCAGTCCGTTCGGAACTTCCTGCACCGCGTACGTAAATTTACAGCCGAGAGATGTACCGTCGCCCAGCAAACGCTCGAAATTAGGCAGGTCGTGCGGTGTGGAAATAATGAGAATCTCTTTGATCCCCGACATCATCAATACCGACAGCGGATAATAGATCATCGGTTTATCGTAAACCGGCATCATCTGTTTGCTGGTAGCCAGTGTAAGCGGGTGCAAACGGGTTCCCGATCCTCCTGCCAAAATAATTCCTTTCATAGCTGCGTGCTTTATAAAACTAAAACCGTGAAGGTAAAAAAAATTAAAGAAACCGTAAAAACTAAGTTATTTCGGGTATTTTGTAATTATGGTAAATTGCTTGCAGCCTGTATGCAGGCTTGTAAAAACTCCTCCTTTATCGGAAGATAATATACCAAAGGAGTGTATAGGGAAGATACTGCCCCTTGGAAACCGGAATCTATGTCAAACGGTAGGAATTAAGTACACCAGTAGGCGTTTATAACAGCATTATTCAGCCTTTTTTCCGTTCCTTTTCACTACCTTTGTTTTGTATGGGCGAATCAGTACAGAACCTTATCAATTGGGTGAAAGAATTTTTAAAAGGCCAGATTCCCTTTACGAACCCTGTATTGATCCTTTCTGTTGTCCTGCTCATTATTCTTTTTGCCCCGCTTGTTTTCAAACGCTTCAAGATCCCGGGCATCATTGGTCTTATCCTGGCGGGTGTTATCATAGGACCCAACACATTTCACCTGATCGATAAAACAACCAGTTTCGAGCTCTTCAGTAAAACAGGCTTATTATATATTATGTTCCTTGCGGGGCTGGAGATCGATATGCAGGAATTCCGGCAGAACCGCTCAAAAAGCATGGTATTCGGAGCTTTAACCTTTTTCATTCCTATTATTATCGGTTTTCTCGTTTGTACGTATATCTTTCATTTTCAATTTTGGGCGGCTGTGTTACTGGCAAGTATGTTCTCTACCCACACGCTGCTCAGCTACCCGATCGTAAGCAGCATGGGGGTAGTGAAAAACCGTGCGGTACAGCTTACCTTCGGAGGCACGATCATTACAGACACTGCCGTACTTATTTTATTAGGCATTATCACCAATGTGGTGGAAAATGAACTGAGCCCGATGTTCTGGATCAAAACGATCGTTCTGCTGGCGGCGCTAGTTGTCGGCACGCTCTATATTTTGCCGATCGTTACACGCTGGTTCTTTCGCAACCTCGAAGGACAGGGCAGTTCACAATATATTTATGTGCTGGCTGTTGTATTTCTTGCTGCCTTTTCTGCCGAAGTATCCGGTGTAGAACCTATTATCGGTGCCTTCCTTGCAGGTCTGGCCCTGAATCGTGTGATCCCGCACAATTCCGTTTTGATGAACCGTGTAGTGTTTATCGGTAATACCCTGTTCATTCCTTTCTTCCTCATCAGCGCCGGCATGCTGGTGGATATACGATTGTTCTTTACGGGAACAGGAGCGCTTATCTTTGCAGGGATCCTCAGTTTTGTAGCACTGCTCACCAAATACCTTGCTGCCAAGCTCACCGGTATTTTCTACAAATTTTCCAAAGCCGAAACACGGATCATCTTTGGTCTTAGCGCTTCACATGCTGCAGCTACACTTGCGGTTATTAAAGTAGGCTTCGACATCGGACTCTTCGATAAGAACGTCATCAACGGAACGATCATACTCATCCTGATCACCTGCCTTGTCAGCTCTTTTGTAACAGAACGGGCCGCACGTGAATTAGCGATCACCGAAAAAGACAAAGAAGATACAAAAACGGAGAAACGTCCGGAACGTATCCTTGTTCCGATCACCAATCCTGATAGTATAAGCAGGCTGATAGAACTGGCACTGCTGATAAAGAACCAACGCTCGAATGAAGCGATCTTCCCGCTCTCGATTGTGGATGATGATACCGATGCAGATATGCACTGGAACAATTCCAAACGCACACTGGAAAATATTGTAGAGCAGGTAGCCGCTGTAGATAAAAAAGTGGAGATCCTCCGTAAAGTAGATCTGAACATTACCGACGGGATCGTGAGAACTGCCAAAGCATACGGCATTTCAGATATCGTATTGGGTTATCAAACGGCTGCGCATTCTTCGAATTTCATCTTCGGTTCGAAAGCCGAACAGTTAGTGGACAAAACCGAGCAATTGGTGGTCGTATCCAAGATCGTTCAGCCCCTGAATTCTTTTAAGAACGTGATCGTAGTACTTACTCCCAACGCCGAGCTGGAAAAGAATTTCAAACGCACCTGTCTGAAAATTAACCGGGTGTTGAAGCAGGTAGGCAATGAAGCATTTTTGTATGGTGAGGACAAAACATTAGTGCAATTCCAGCTGAACATCAATGACAAGTCCGGCGATATGTATAAGTATGTGCCTGTAGAATCCTTTGAGGAGATGAGCTTCCTGGACAACCACCATAACAACGATGAGCTGTATATTATCCTGAATGCCCGCAAACAAACCGTTTCATACAACTATCACATTGATAACCTGCCACGTGAATTACACAAGAATTTTGAATACTGCAGTTTTATCGTTTTTTACCCGGAAGCTATGGACACCCTGTCCGGCAATCAATACAACGATGTCACTTCGGTTACAGTCCAGGAAAGTGTAGATAAGATCATTAAGGTAAAAGATAAGATCACCGGGATATTTAAGAAAGACAATTAATTCCCTCTTCCTCCGCATGCACCGTTACTATGCCATTTACAAGCCTTACAAAATGTTGTCGCAATTCGTGCCGGTAAAGAAAAAACGTACGCTTGCACAAATTGAATATGTTTTTGCGGAAGGCACGCATGCGTTGGGACGCCTCGATGACAATACGGAAGGATTGCTTTTGCTAACAAATGACAAATCGGTAACGGCATTGCTGATGCATCCCTCACAAAAACACCGGCGGGTGTATTGGGTGCAGGTGCATGGAACTGTGGAACAGGAGAGCCTGGATACCTTGCAAAAAGGCGTTCCCATAAGGCTGGAGAATTTGGATTACATAACACTTCCCTGCGAGGCAAAGATCATCCCTGCCCCTGAAAACCTTCCGCCACGGGCACACCCGGTAGGAACCCATTTTGCGACCACCTGGATCGAGCTGGTGTTGTACGAAGGAAAATTTCACCAGGTGCGCAAAATGACCGCCGTCATTGGCCACCAGACGATGCGGCTGATCCGGATTTCGATGGAAGATATGCATTTACCAGATTTTATTCCCGGTTCGGTAAAGGAATTCAGCAAAGAAGAATTTTTCGGAAAGCTAAGGCTGAATACCCCACCCTCATGATTTTTGGTGCTTGAAAACAGACACGAATTTCGCAGATGGCGCAGATAAACGACTCAGATTTAATTTCGCGGATTGTTCTGAACAAAAATGACAATTCCACAAATTTCACCTCAATAATCTGAGAAATCCGTGAAATCTGCGTCTGCACTCGGGTTTTCAACTTTTAATTAACAATCTCCGGATTGTTTTTCAGCACATTACAAAAAGGCCCGGAAAAGCCCGGAAATTGTTGCTTTTTTGTTAATAACCCTGCTTTCCCGACCCATGTCATAATTGTATCTTTCAGAGTTAAAACTGCCGTAAAACATGGGTTTACAGTTGAATGTAAAAGAATTATTAACTCAGCTTTATTACAATCGTAATGTGATCGAGTACCTTTTTGGTAACCGGGACAGCATTACTGTGACTGAACTGTTGAGCAGGGACGATATTACACCGGAACAGTATCAGAAGCTGATCAGCTACGAGGTATTGTACGAATATCAGAATATTGTGAGTGTGAACGATTCGGTGATCGCCATGTTCGAGGACTTTATGGAGATCGGAGAAGTAACGCCGGGCTTCATCAGCGATTACCTCAATGAGCTGAACCGTCACATCAAATACTACTCGGAAGGCAAAGAGAACCGCTTCCTGCGCTCGATCAAAAAATACCTGAAACGTATCAATACCGCTATCACACGCGAGATCATCAAGCTGCAGAAAAATGTGGATGATACCTACAAGAACGAAAGTAATTACCGAATCAAGCTGCAAAAGCTCGATGATTACCGTACCAAACGTGATACGATCATCGAGTTCATCCGGAAAGCAGAAGATGTGATCGAAGAAACACGTTTGCTTTTCAATATCACCAACGATCTTGAATTGTATTCCATTGTTGCCTCACTGAAATCCGGACTGATCGAAAACCTCGATTTCCTTATCGAGATCCAGACCGACATTACGGATTACATCAACAAGATCCAGTTCCAGTTAGATGTGTACAAAAAAGTGCAGCAGCTGAAAGAGGTGAAAGATCGCGGGGAATTGCATTACCGGACCAATTTCAGGGAAGTAGTGCAGCTTATCAACCCGATCGGTTTCAACAATCACAAAACACCACGTACCAAGATCCCGATCGATTTCCTGTATACGGATGACGGGTATATGCTCTGCGGACGTGTAGCCGAAAAATACAAGATCACCCGCCTGATGGCACGCCGTATGGCAGACAAGATGGCCGGGAATTTCAAGGATGTACAAATAGAGAATTCGCTGCGATTGGATGTTTCCGCGCTGGTAGATAAATTTTTATCACAACAGAAACATAATTTATTTGAATTTTTGGTTGCCTACAAATTTCCGAAAGCAGTGGGCACCATTACGTTTGAAGAGCGCATTACCTTGTTCGTGGAAATAGTCCTGGAATACGAAAAGAATTTCGAATTCAAATACCGATTGGGGTATCACGATTACGAAGTGAATGAAATAAAAAAACGTCTGGGATACACGATCATCCTGCCGAAAAAAGAACCAAAGAAAAAAGAGACCAAAAAAGCAACCGCTTAATACCGATACGAAATGGAAAACACCAATAACAATACCGGAGGTAATATCAGTACCAATGTGAAGCTACCGAAACAAACGCATGACATCTTTGCGATCATGGCGCGCGGGCATTTCATTTCCAGCAACGGGACCAAAGACGGGATGAACCGCCTGTACGATGTGATCAATAACCCGGAGAATTTCGATAACCTTCAGGCCTACTTCAACGTGATCAGATACAATATCGAGCGGGGAAATAACTTTTTCTATTTCGCGAAGATCGATGAAGCAAACAGCCTGATCGAAAAAAAATTAGAGAGCTTCGAAAAATATATCGACATCATTGATCTCTTCGCTTCCATGGATAACAAGATCACGATCGGTTCCCGTTTCCGCCCAAGCGAAATTGCAGAAGAGTGTAATGCGAATGTGCGTTTGAAACAAAAACTGCAAAAGATCCCGCTCTACCGTTCGGAAACACTGAGCAATAAAGTACGCGAGATCTGTGACCTGATGACACGTGATTCCTTCCTGGAACGCGAGGACGAAGAAAGTGAAACTTACAAAGTCCTGGATTCCTATACGTACCTGATGGATATCGTAAATTCCATCGCTATCTACGAAGATACCGGCAACAGCGGGACAGAACCTGCGGGCGGCATCATCTACAACTAATTTTTAAGCAACGAAATTTTATAACATAACATGGAACACAGAATATTAAACCGGATTGTAATGATCAACATCGCGTCGAACAAATACGCAGATGTGGAAATGAGTGGGAACACTTGTTTTGTGGGGACGAACAATTTCGGTAAAACTTCTTTACAACGCGCCATCCTTTTCTTCTACAGCGCCAACAGCCGTGGTCTGGGGATCTCTGCATCCCAGAAGCCATTTGAAGAGCATTATTTCCGTTACGAAAACTCATTCCTCGTATATGAAGTGGCGACGGAGGAAAAAAACTTCTTTGTCATCATCTACCGTCACCACAAGCTGAACTTCCGTTTTGTGGATTCACCTTACAACCCGGATTTCTTCTTTAACGAAAATGATGAGGCTCTGAAGATCGGTGATGTATTAAAAAAACTCGATAAATTCGGGATCTATTACAGTAACCAGATCGATACCTTCGAGCGGTACCGTAACATCCTGTATGGAACCGAAACGGATAAAATGCTGAGCAAGTTCCACATCCTTCGTGGAAATGAGAAATATCAGAACATCCCGAAATCGATCACCAACGTTTTCCTTTCTTCAAAATCCTCGATCGACTCCCGTTTTATCAAGGACTTTATTGCCAACTCACTTTCTTCCGAAAGTACCAGTATCAAGCTGGAGCAGGTAGAGCGCCAGCTGCGCCAGTTCAATGAGAAATACACGGATATCGAGACCTATCTGAAAAAAGAGACGCAGCAACTGATCGAACTGATCGATAAGAAATTCGACCAGGTAAAAATGCTGAAAGGCTCGCAGCTCGAAATGGCGGACAAATTAGGAAGCAGTCTGAAATATGCAGAGGTGCAGAACGAGTCCATCCGTGATGCGTCCAAACAAAAAGAAGAAGAGCTGGACACCTTGCAAAATGAGCACAATGCGCAAAAAGAACATATTGAAGGCAAACAACAGGACATCCGCGAAGAGATCGGGTATTATGACCGTACGATCCGCGAAGCCAACAAAAAACTGAAAGAATACCAGTCGCAGAATATTGAAGATGCAGTAGAAAAAAACAAACAGCGTGAGCAGTTGCAGGTAGAGCTGAACATGGCGCGTAAGGAATACGAAACGCTTACAAGTAACGTGTCCAGCATCGAGCTGAAGTATTCTACCCTAATGGAGCAGTTGAAAAACGAGCGCGGTTCCTATATTAACAACATCAATGCAAAGACCAGCACGATCTTCAATGATTATAACGAGCGCCAGTTATTAGCTAAAAACGAGCTCAATAAAAAGGAGAACGAGCTGAAACAACGCCGTGAAGATGCTTTGGCAGACGCTTCGGCAGAGATCACTTCCAAACAAATTGAGTTCAACGAGCTGAAATCCGAAGAAAAAGTGATCCGCAACACCCGTTTCTACGAAGCAGAGATCAAACAGCTCGAAACGGAGCTTGCCGAATTGCGCGCCGTTACCTATAAGAACCGTTCGGAGAAAGCGATCAAAAGCAATCTTATCCAGACCTTACAAAAAGAATGGGAAGCAACAGAAGCGAAGATCAAGAGCTCATTGGCTAACCAGGTAACAAAGGTCAACAACGAGATCATCAAAAAGAAAACGGAGATCAAAGAGATCGAAGGCAAGCTGGAAGTGCAGGATGGCGCCTTGTATGGCTTTTTAGAAGGGAACATCAAAGACTGGCACAATACGATCGGGAAAGTTTGTAACGAGGATATTTTATTCCGTACCGATCTGGAACCGGAAGTTCAAAAAGAAGTAATCAACTCCTTATACGGTGTGAGCCTGAAACTGGATAGCGTGAACATCGTTTCCAAATCGCTGGAAGAATACCAGGGAGCAAAAAATGAGCTGCTTGCCCAGATCCGCGAGCTGGAAGATTCATTGAACCAATTCCAGGTAAGCAACAACGAAGAGAAAATGCTTGCTGCCGATCGGTACGGGAAACAGTTGGGAGAGCTGAAAGAAGATGTGAAGGTTCTCTCCTACTCGCTCGAGCTGGCTGAAAAACGCGAGAAAAAACTGATGCTGGAACTCGATGACTGGAAACAAAAAGCCAGCGAAGAGATCGAAGCATCCTTATCCGGAAACCGCAATAAATTTAACCTCGTAGAAGAAGAGCTGAGTATTCTGAATAAGAAGAAAAACAATATGCTCAATGACTTCAACCTGCAGTTCGAACAGTTGCGTGCCTATCATTTGGATCGTATCGCCGACCTGAAAGAAAGACAGGAAGCGGAGATCAAAGACATCGAAACCGAAAAGGACAAGACCGTTGCCAGCTTCGATGCCAAGGAAAAAGAAATGAACGAAGAAAAAGAAACTTCTTTCAAATCAAAAGGTGTTGACAGCAAACAGGTAAAAGAAGTAGACAAAAAGATCAAACAGATCCAGGAGGACATCAAGGAGATCGAACAATACTCACAGATCGTAAACGATTACCTGAAAGACAAACGCGAGCTCTTCGATAAATTGCCGGACCTGATCCAGAAAAAAGAGGAATACATGAAATCCTCGCAGGAGCTGAATAACCAGTTAGAAGAAGCGAACCGTAAATTCAACCTGAAAAACATGGAGCTGCGTAAACAAAAACGCAGCTTTGATGAAGAGCTGATCGAGTTCAACAACGGGATCAATTACTTTACAAAGAATTTCCGCGAAACACCGGTTTACAACAAATACGAAGATGTGATCGAGCGTGCAGAGCCGAAGAAAACCAATTACTCGGTAATGGACCTCTGTACACAGCTCTTAAAGAATGACTCGCATTTCAATGAAGAATACGGTGCTTTCCAGCGCTATGTAAATGAATTTGCAGGTAAGTTCCGTATGGACAATCACTTCAACTTCATGATCCGGAATGACGCGTCGCAGGCAGAATACGAGCGTTTTGCACAAAACGTTTCCAATTTTATTCATGAGAACAAGATCGAATTGTCGATCGCAGAAACGGCTACGCAGATCGGTCTGGTAACGGACAGTATCGCAAGCAAAGTGAAAGAACTGAGCGGGCAACAGGAAAAGATCCAGCACATCATCACGCTCATTGCAGACGATTTCAAAAAAGCGGAATTCGAGGAGAGCAAGCTGATCGAGTTCATTAAGATCAAGCTGGAAGAATCAGACAACAAGGTATATAAAATGCTCAAGAAGATCGAGGAGTTCAAAGACGAGCACGGTGTATTCTACGGAGAAGGATTGTTCAATACCGATTATGCAACCGGAGGTAAGAATAAAGAAATCAACAACCGTGCAGTGAAATTGCTGGAAAACCTTCGTCTGTCTATCAAGGAGCAGGAGCAGGAAGAGATCCGTTTGCAGGACCTTTTCGAGCTGAAGTTCAACATCAAGGAAGGTATGAACGAGACCGGCTGGACACACAAGATCGACAGTATCGGAAGTACCGGAACGGATATCCTCGTAAAAGCGATCATTTACATCACTTTGTTACACGTATTCATCAAGGAATCCTCGCACAGAAGCTCCAAGGCCTTCAAAGTACATTGTATCATCGACGAGGTAGGACAGATCTCTGCCCATTACCTGAAAGAGCTTTTGAAATTTGCGAAGAACAGGAATATTATGATGATCAACGGTCTGCCAAACAAAAGCGGATTGGAAAGTCATTACAAATACACCTACCAGTTCAGAAGAGAAGAAGATGGAAACGTACGGATCTTCCCGAGTATTGTGACGGAAGTGGAAGCGTAGACTTCGTAAAGCCAGTGAAATTAATAATCAGAGCCGCGGATATATGTCTGCGGCTCTTTTATTATTTGGGACGAAGTCCATGGGTAGTCTGCAGTTTCTTACCCATAAAACGTTTTTTTATACCTCCAAACGGCACTATAATAACACCGGGAAATTTCTATTTTTGGATAAACGTTTATTATGATAAAGAAAATTTACCTGTTCGCGTTTTTGCTTTTAGTAGTAAGTACTATACAAGCGCAAAAACCGAAAGACCCGGATGCTATACTGATGCCTTCCAAAGACAGTTTGCCTAAAATATTCCTGGTCGGCACCTTTCATTTTGAGTATTATAACCTGGACGCTGTAAAAATTGAAAAAGATCAGCAAATAGATATATTGTCCGAAAAAAAACAGGCGGAAGTAAAAGCACTTCTTGATTACATTGCTTTGTTCAAACCTACTAAGATCTGCATAGAAGCTAAGCCAAAATGGAATGCCATGAAGAAATACCGTGACTATACTTCCGGTAAAAAGGAACTTACGGGCGATGAGATCCAGCAGATAGCATTCCGCCTGATGAAACGGTTTAACCTGGATACCGTGTACTCCGTTGACGTTCATTCATTTGCGGATGCTATTGTGCTTAATAGAGATTCAGCGATCATTAAACCATACATTGACAGTATTTTCCAGGATTATGCTTTTAAAAAAAGCAACAGGTACTATGAATATTTTGACTATACGACCAAACTGCAAAACGATCTGACATTGCTGGACTGGTTTAAATACCAGAATTCGCCTAAAGCTTTACAACGCGATTATGGCGCTTATCTCCTGGGCGATTTCAAATTACCCGGGTACAAAGGTGTGGATGCGCTGACCACCTATTGGTACAGCAGGAATTTGCGTATTTTCAGAAATATTCAAATGATTACCACGTCTCCAAAGGATAGGGTACTTGTATTATTCGGTGCGGGTCATATTGCACTCCTGGATCAGTTTTTGAACTGTACACCGGAATATGATTATATACATTTTAATGATCTGAAGAAGTAATCCGATTCGGAACAACAAAATGTAAATCCTCCTATTGTTTAACCCGCAATAAAATAGTCTTCAGCTTTTTGCCTTCCGGAGAATTTGGTTTTACTTTTCTATCAAATAAGTCATTTATCTTACCAAGGCAAGACAAGTATTCTTTCTCTGTATTGATAACCTCCAAATTCATAATAATCAAATTTAATAAATTATTGTACACGAACGAAATGTCTATCTTTATTGCATGAAATACATCATACTGATCTCTGTTTTCTTCCTCACCCTCATCTGGTCTGCGATAAACCCGCACGATTATTTTACCTGGTTCCTGGAAGTATTTCCGGGCTTTATTGCTTTCGGTGTTTTAGTCTTTACCTATAAGAAATTTCCTCTGACGGATATTACCTACACGCTGATCCTGATCCATTGCATCATTTTATTCGTGGGAGGAAAATACACCTATGCTGAAGTACCCTGGTTCAATGCTATTAAAGAGTATTTTGGCCACGCGCGAAATAATTATGATAAGCTCGGACACATTGCCCAGGGCTTTATTCCGGCCATCATTATCCGGGAAGTATTCGTACGTAAAGCCGTTGTAAAAAGAGGAATGTGGTTATCTGTTATCATTGTGTTTTTCTGCACGGGCATCAGCGCAATGTATGAACTATTGGAATGGGCAGTTGCCGAAATGAGCGGTGAAGGTGCTGATGCATTCCTTGGTACACAGGGATATGCCTGGGATACTCAATCGGATATGCTTTGTGCGATGTTAGGGGCCACCACTTCATTGATCCTGTTTTCGAAATGGCAGGATAAACAGATCAAAAGACTAACTTTACAGGCATGAAAAAACTACTTCTCATTTCATTCGTATTACTTTTCGTATTTCCTGAGCGTTCCTTTGCATGGGGAAAAACCGGGCATCATATAGTAGCACAGATCGCGAAAGCGCACCTGGAGCCGGGCGTATTGGATTCTGTACAAAAATATCTTGGTGATATGAGCTTCGAGGACGCTGCTACCTGGATGGATGATGTACGCAAGGATAAAACCTATGATTATATGAAGACCTGGCATTATATAAATGTAGAAAAAGATAAAACATACGTATTCACTACTGCAGATGATCACGATGCATTAGATAATGTCGTGAAACAGGTGGAAAATGCGATCAACCAATTAATGAATCATAAAAAATCAGGCGCAGAGGAGATCAACATGCAATTAAAATTACTCTTCCACCTGATTGGCGACATGCACCAGCCGCTGCATGTAGGCTATGGCGAAGACAAGGGCGGAAATGACGTCAAAGTAGATTATCTCGGAAAGAAGAAAAATCTCCATTCTGTTTGGGATTCGGAGATCATCGAAAGTAAAAATATTACATACGATACAGTAGAGGCTAAATGTAAAAAACTCTCTAAGGGTAAATTAAAAAAGATCCGGGGTATTGATGTGATGCAGTGGATGAAAGAATCGAGATCTTATCTCCCACAGGTCTACAAATTTGAAAATAAAACACTGGATCAAAAGTACATCGATAAAAATACGGTGATCATTGAAGATCAGTTGCTCCGGGGCGGTCTGCGGCTGGCAGCTGTTCTAAATACCGCTTTCGGAAAACAATCTCCTATAAAGTAACAAAAGAAAATTTCTTTACAAGGCTGTCATCTTTCAGGCTATTACCCTTTGATGCGTTCAGCGTACTTCCGAATTCTTTTACGGAAACCACATTCATATCATTGATCGGTGCGTATACATCCATGCTCCCCGGTGTACCATTTTTTGGAATAGTCTTCGTTGCCTTGCTTTTCCCTGTTCGATAAACATATACCGTATCTCGCACTTTTTGTGGTAAAGCGGCTATTTCTTTTGTAATGTACAAGGTGTCCCTGATCTCAACGATCTTTTCAGAAAGGGTTTTATCACTGTGAAGAAAGTCATAACCCAGCCAGCCTGCTACAAAAAACACACAGGCAGCGGCAGCTCTCATAAAATGAGCCGGTCGGAGCCGGTAAATGCTTGCTGCAGGTTTTTGATGCTCTTTATCAAAAGCTTCCAGCAGTACCGTCTTCCTCTTCTCCTTCCCGGAAGAAATGGCAGGAGAATGTTGCCTCACTTCTCTCAGGGCCTGGTGCAGTTCGTTGTATTCCTCCATCGAAAAATAGCGGAGTACCTCTGTCTGTTGTTCCGCATTCAATAAAGCAAACTCTTGTTCTTTCAGCCAGTCGAATACGATTGATGGAATTTCTCCGGGATTAGTTTTCATGCATGAATTCTTTTAAATGATTGCTGAATTTTTTCAATAAATAATAAATACCCGATTTTACTGAGCCTTCCGGAATGTCCATAATCTCTGCTATTTCCCGGATGCTCAGCTCTTGTTCGAAACGGAGCAGGTATATATTCCGTTCTTTATTGCTTAGTGTTTCCAATACTTTCTTAATACGTTCTTTCAGTAAGTGGTAGTCTGCCTGATGATGGATGACCGTACTGTTTTCATGTACGGGTCTTATTTGTTCTTCCATCAGGCGGTGCCGGTTCTGCTCGTCGCGTAAAGCGTTTCTGCACACATTCCCTGTAACAGTATAGATCCATGTAGAGAATTTTTTATCCGTATCGAACAGCTCGGGTCTTTTTATGATCTTTATGAATACTTCCTGTACCAGGTCTTCTGCTTTCTGCAGATCGTCCATAAATCCACGGGCAAACCATACAAGTTTGTCAAAATAACGATCGTACAGCATTTCAAATGCCATACGATCGCCCTGCACTACCTGAGCCATAAGCTCTTCGTCTGTCCGTTGGGTGTTATTCATTCAGGAGATAGAGAAGATTATTCGGAAAGATGTTTTTTTATTTCGTCTCCGTATTCACTTTCCTTACTAATAGCAAGCAATTTGTTCTTTATCCATATTTCCTTCTGGCTATCACCTGCCATTTTATAATGATCATACAGTTTGAGCATAGGTACTGCGTAGTTGCCATTGATCAGGCTTACCATCTCCGGGGCAATATCCCGGTAAAACGGTTTATCAATATAATCCAGTGCATAATTTTGCTCGAAATTCTTTTTCATCAGCGCTACATTGTCCAGAGTGCTTTTACTATATTGATACGCAAGCCCAGTCAGGTACAGATCCTCTTCCACCTTTTCTACAAAGGTTTTACAGCCTGCAGTGGTTAATGCCACATATACCGGGTAGTTCTTCCCGTTCCCTGTTATATACCCAATGATGTTGTTATTAAAGGCTTTGTACTCC
This sequence comes from Bacteroidota bacterium, assembly GCA_021156365.1. Classification (GTDB taxonomy): domain Bacteria; phylum Bacteroidota; class Bacteroidia; order B-17B0; family Aurantibacillaceae; genus JADJDM01. The sequence goes on along the minus strand of JAJNDK010000003.1, from coordinate 107,490 downwards.
GCTTCGGTTAGTGTGTCCTTTTGTTTAAAAGATGCTTTATTCTCCAGTTCAAGCTCCTTAAAAAGTTTTTCGCGGTACTCATCAATATGCACAAGAGAGGTATTGATCACTGTAACATCCTTGCGGATGCCCTGTGCCTGGAGTATCCAAACAGGGTAGGTATCGTTGTCGCCACTCGTGATAAGTATGGCATTGAGCGCCAGTCCCATAAGCACATTGTAATTGTAATACATCATGCCCGTAGAGATCAGGCCGGCCTCGAATTTTTTGCGGGCATACAGATCGCGGTCGGGAATATTACGCTCCATCTCTGCAATATTGATCATAAAATCAAGATGCTCGGTCCGCTTTTCTCCTAAGACCGCAGCCTTTTTGAGGTAAGGCAGGAGCTTTGGATCATTACCGCCAGCCGTAAACTTACAAAGGTTGTACTCATACGAATCCGGGATCTGCTTACCCATTTCGCTTATGATCCCTTGTATAACGGCTTCCTTTGCGTCGTCCGTGCGCTTGTCGGTAGTGTCATTAAAAAACAGGGTCCGGTTGGCATAAAAATAATTGTACCAGGCATCGGCATTCTTTGGCTCCTGGTCCACTACTTTTTTCCATGCAGCAGACTGTTGTTTATAATAACTGATGGGTTTTTGCACCCTGGCATTTCCGAGAATTTTTTCAGGTTTTTGCGCAAGTGCCGGCAACGACAGTAAAAGGGCGGTACTATAAATAATGAGTTGTTTCATGTGCGGTTGTTATTTATGTATTATACACGTAGAAAAAGGACAGGTTCAAAATAAACATAAAATTTCCGGCCGAAAGACCATTTAAGATATTATAACAAACCGGGAGAGCAGCTCCTGAAATAACCTGTATCTTTATTCCAAAATCACGTTATGACAGAAGTGCAAAAAGATCCGCTGCATGGAAAAACATTGCAAATGATACTGGAATTCCTGCTCGAAACCTATGGATGGGAAGAGCTGGACCGCAGGATCCGGATCAATTGTTTTGCGGTGGATCCCAGCATAAAGTCGAGCCTCACTTTTTTGAGGAAAACACCCTGGGCACGAAAAAAAGTAGAAACGCTGTACATAGAAACCATTCAGAAAAAAGAATAGCATGTTTTTAGAATTTACCAGGGAACGTTATTTGAAAACCTTACTGGTACTTTTTAGCTTTGTATTCTTCTATTGCATAGCACGCATCCTTTTCCAGGCGCGCATTCCCAGACTGAATGCAGATGCTATAAAGTCCGCTATCCTGATCTATATCCTCGTGTATCAAAGTTTTCGGGCCTCCGGAAAATTGCAGCGTCTGTGCCTGGTAGCTGTATTTGCACTGGTGATAGAATGTGTTTTCCTGATCATGACCTGGCCGCTTCCAACACCTGTTCTGATCGGAACATTTTCATTTACTATTCTTTGCCTTATCATCGATTCACTGAGATCACCGAGTGAGAAAAGAACGGAGCTGATCCTGCTTTCTTTTCCAATCCTGCACTTTGTATACCTGCTCCTTCCGCATTTCTCCCGCGAAACCGTTGCCCATGTATGGTATTTAGAAACGATTTGGATGTGTTTCCTGATCGTTTACCTCTGCCCTGCTATTTTCAGAAAGAAAAAAACGGAAGTGTATAAAACATTTATAGCCGAATGCCTATGATACAAACGTCATCTATCTGTTCCAGCCTACCTTTCCAGTTCTCGAAGGTTTGATTTAAAATACCGGATTGCTCTTTCAGAGGTAACTGATGATTGGATTGAAGTAATTCATCCAGCTGCCTGTACTTGAATTTTTTTCCTTTCGGGCCGCCGAACTGATCGGCATATCCGTCCGTGTACAAATACAGCATATCGCCTTTTTTTGTGTCAGCAGAATAGAGCTTAAATCCTTCCGTTCTTTCGCCTTTGCCAACCGGCATTTTGTCAGCAGGAAGATGGGTGATCCCCGAACCGTTGATCAGGACAGGTGCATTGTTTGCCGAAGCGTAACTGATCTTTCCGCTTGCGCAATCCACGCACACAAGGATACCATCCATTCCGTCCTGGCCACCATCACCGGAAATCGTTTCTATCAAACGCTTACGCACATGATCGAAGATCGCATTTGGTTCTGTGATGTTTTTTTCATTGACTGCCTCATTCAGGAAGGTGATGTTCAGTAAGCTCATAAAAGCCCCGGGAACTCCATGTCCCGTACTATCTGCCACAGCCACATAAAACAGCTCTCTTTCCTGTCTGTCAGGGCCGGTGACCGTTTTATGAAGCGCCCAGTAAAAATCACCGCTTACAATATCTTTCGGTTTAAACAACAGGAAATAGTTGTCGAGGTATTGATGTAACAGGGAGTCCGGGGGTAATATCGACTGCTGGATACGTTTTGCGTAATTGATGCTATCGGTTACTTCTTTATTCTTTTTAGATATTATTTCATATGCATGTTTCAACTCTACATTCCGGAGCCGTTCGATCTCTTCTTCCTTTTCTTTTAAAGCGCTTGTTTGTGCATCTGCAATTTTCCGTTCCGTTTCCTCGTTGTTGAGCTTCATCCTCACCTGCATGAACTTTTCGTAATAGTCAAGTGCCTGCTTGTGATTGCTTAGCTTCTTATATGCATTCCCAAGGTCACGGCAGATCTTTGCCAACTGAGGTTCATGCTTTATTTCCGTAGCGATCGTTTCAGCACGGCGCAGGTATTCTATTGCTTTCGTGTCTTCACCTGTTTCACAATACAGGGACCCAATCTCGATAAGACTGACCATTTCGAATTGACGCATTGGCAATTTTTCACGGATGCCAAGCCCCTGAAAAAAATAGTCCAGGGCCTCCGGATATTTTTTCTGTTTTTTATAGATCAGCGCTATTTCAGTCAGCGCACGACTTTCGGCAATAGTATTATTGCTCTCCCTCAGCAATTTCAGTCCCCTGTCTGCATTTTCAATGGCCGGTTCATATTTTTCCTGCATGGTGTAGATACCCGAAAGCGCCGAATAGATCCTGCCCTTCCACATATCCGATTGGGGAGTTTGAATAGGAGTACCGCGCAGGTAATACCTTTCGGCTTCTTCCAGCTTCCCTAAATCCTTGTATATCGTGCCCGTCACATAAAAACCCATGACTGCATCCGAATCCCATTCCTTTTCGTCATCATAAAAAGGGATGCCCCTGAGCGCATGATACAGTGCCTCTTCCTTGCTACCGGCAGTGTTCTGAATAATAGCGTGCGTAAGGAGCCCATTGGCTATCCATTTTTTGTTATCGGCCTTCCTGAATAAAGCAAGCGCTTTAGTTATGTATTCGAGAGCAAGAGGAATGTTATGCTCTATAATATAATACCCCATCCCGAGACTGAGTGTACTTCTTGCCAGGCCATCCTCATACCCGATAATGGAAGACAATTCACGGATATTTTCCACCGCTTTCATCGGATCAAAATCCGGTTCGTAACCACTTCCCCGCATGAGCCATACTTTTGCATTTATGGCATCTATATAGGCGATCTGTTCTTCTTTCGTTATATCCGTATCCGGTATTTTTTGATTCGACAAAATGGTATGTATTGGTCGTACTAAAATACGAATTCTCCGGCAGATCGGAAAGTCAGGGAAAGGATGTACTTTAGAGGAATATGTATAGAAGCAGATCCAACGAAAACACAATCCGTTTCAGGTTTTTCCTGTACCTGATGGCATTGATCTACCTCGTAGCCGGGATCAATCATTTTGTTCATCCGAATGGATACCTTGCTATCATTCCGGATTTTCTTGCAGCTCCCGAACTCCTGAATTACATAAGCGGAGCCGGTGAGATCCTTTTCGGTATACTGCTGCTTCCATTCCGGAGCAGGCGATTTGCTGCCTGGGGTATTATCCTGCTGCTCATTGCCGTATTTCCGGCAAATATTCAAATGGCGGTTAATTATTACAAAGCAGGCGATCCGATGCTGTGGCTTATGATCGCCCGTCTTCCCCTGCAGCTCGTTCTTATTCGCTGGGCATGGGTCTACACAAGAAGGATCCCGTAAAGTCTGCTTATTCTTTGATCACTTTCAGGCTGGTGCGCCGGTTTTTGGCTTTTCCGGCATCTGTTGAATTATCGGCAACCGGTGTCGTATCACCGTATCCTTTTGCTGTAACCCGTGTAGCTTCAATGCCTTTGGAGAGGAGGAAGTTCTTCACTGCTTCCGCCCGTTCCCGGGACAGCTTCAGGTTATCTTCCGGTTTGCCCACATTATCCGTGTGTCCCTGGATCTCCACCACCATCGTGTTTTTCAGCTTCAGTATCTCAACAAGATCTGTAAGAGCCTTGTTGGATGTGGGCTTCAGGGTAGCTTTTCCGGTGTCGAAAAACACATTCTCCAATGTAAAATCCTTTGGTGGATCTATCTTGATCTCTACCTCATACGTAGCATCCGGATCGGAAGGTAATTCCATTTTTGTATACTCAACATCCGCTGTAAAATTCTTGTATTGCAGGCTGTATATCGCTCCCACAGGAACCAGCACTTCAAATTTGCCGGCTGCATCTGTATTTACCGAATAGGATTTTTTGGTTTTGGTATCGATAAGAAGTATTTTTTCTTTGGGCAACACCTTGTTTTTAAAATTCTTTACAACACCCTGCAGCAAGGCCATAGTGGCAGTGGGTTTCAGGGTTTGAGAAAAAGCCATTGTGGTGGCAAGGAAAAGCAGGACGATAAGGAAGGATCTGTGTTTCATGGTTTTTGGCTTACACTGTTAAATATAGACATTCTCAATTAAAATAAATATAATGGAACAGTTGTACAAAAGTTACAATTTCACTACTATTGTTCAAACAGATCGTCTAATTAAAGTACACAAAATGGCAAGTGCAAAAGCATTATTTGAAAAAGCTACTAAAGAGCTTCAAAAGAAAAAACCGAATGTCCTCACTGCTATACAGGACATGAGTAAATCGGCAGAAATGGGCTATGGATATGCGATCTATGCCATCGGCACCTGGTATTTCCACGGTATTAACGGATTTAAGCAAAACCGGAAAAAAGGTATCGAGCACTGGAAGACCGCATCCCTGCAGAACATTCACGAAGCCTTTTTCGACCTGGCAGTAAGCTATGAATTGGGTGTAGGCGTAACAAAGAACGAAGGAAAGGCCTTTAACCATTACCTGCAGGCAGCAATTTGTGGCGATGCACAGGCACACCAGGAGCTCGGGCGTTTGTATTATTACGGAATCGGTGTAAAAAAGGACAAGGAAACAGGTTTGTTCTTTTTCGAAGTGGCCAAAGCCCTTGGAGTAACAACCGAATAAACGCAAATGAAAAAACTAATTTAAAAAAAGAACCATGAAATATCTATCCTTTATCCTTCTTTTATCACTCAGCGCAGTCTCCTTCGCTCAATCGAAAAAAACGACGGCATCAAAAGTGGAAGTGAATGTTACAAAAGAAGTCAATGCTTTTATGGATCAATGGCATCAGGATGCTGCCAATGCCGATACCGTATACTTCAGCAAGATGGCTCCGGATGGGATCTATATCGGAACGGATAAATCGGAGCTCTGGAAGCGGGATGAATTTAAAAAATGGTCCAAACCTTTTTTCGACAAAGGAAAAGCGTGGGATTTCAAAGCAACAAGCCGGAATGTTTATTTTTCGGAAGATGGGAAATATGCATGGTTCGATGAATTGCTGGATACCTGGATGGGTGTTTGCCGTTCCTCAGGTGTATTACACAGAAAAAACGCTACCTGGGAAATAAAACACTACCAGCTTTCGGTAACGCTGCCCAATGACATTACCAAAGACTTCATCAAAATGGTGAATGAATACGAAAAGAAATAGAAACCGATCCGGCATCTTCGATCATGGATGAAGTACTCGCACATTTTTCACAATACATCAAACTGAGCCCCGTACTCACGAAGGAAATCATTGCCCGTGTGAAGCTGCATACTTTTAAAAAAGGCGAACTGGTTCACGATGCATCGACCATTTGCACGGAAAGTTTCTTCATTCAGAAAGGGTTGCTACGGATCTATTTTGTGAAAGACGGAAAGGAGATAACGGAATATTTTGGTTGCGAAGGTGAGTGGAGCAATTCGCCCCGCAGCTTCATGCAGCGGAAGATCGATGTATACTACATAGATGCCATCGAAGAAACAAAGGTATTCCGTCTGCATGTGGACGATCTTGTTTTTCTCTTCAATACTTTCCCCGAAATGGACCGGTATGCACGCCTGTCGATGGGCACGCTTGTAGGTCACCTGCTCGAACGGGTAACTTCCATGCGTTTTGCTTCGGCAAAAGAGAAATACGATCATTTCCGCAGCGTGTACCATGATATCTATCACCGCATCCCTCTGCACATGATCGCTTCCTACCTCGGAATAAGTCCCGAAACACTCAGCAGGATCAGGGCAGAAAAATAAGGCCAGGCTCCCGGAATTTATATTTCTTGATGTAAGTCAAGTATACTTACACTGATTGTATGCATATTTGCAGGGATCAAAACAACCATATGCGTAAAACAAATTCTCTTGCTGTAATCATTACAAGTCTTTTCCTTCTTTTTAATCTGGCCGGTATTTCGCAGGAGCTGAATACTCCCGGAATTAACAGTATTTTATATACCGGAACAGGAAATAACCAGCCATTGGTAGTGGGTCTTGGCGGATCGGAAGGGGGCAATGCCTGGGCCAGCGATTACTGGAAAAAAACACGGGATAGCTTCATTGAAAAGGGTTATGCTTTTTTAGCCATCGGGTATTTCAATGCCAAAGGCGCTCCGGATACACTTAATAAGATCGCTATTGATAAAGTACATGATGCCATACTTACTGCAATTAAAAATCCGAAAATAAATAAGAAAAAAATTGCCATTGTTGGTGGTTCAAGAGGTGGAGACCTCGCTCTATTACTGGCAAGCTATTACAGCGATATCAGCTGTGTGGTTGCCATTGTTCCCAGCAATGTAGCCTTTCCCGGGCATACAATGCATTTCAGCACTTCGGCCTGGTCGTTCAAAGGTAAAGAGCTCCCTTTTGTTCCTCTTTCGGAAGAAGCAGTGCCGCCACTGATGAAAGGTAATCTGCGTGCAACATTTGAGATCATGATGAAAGATACAATAGCTGCAAAAAAAGCGGCAATTCCGGTAGAGAAGATCAGGGGATCCGTTTTACTACTCTCCGCTACTAAAGATGAGATCTGCCCTTCCACACCAATGTGTGAAAAAATGATGGAGCGACTTGCCGAAAGAAAATTCCGATATATCTACAAACATATTCCTGTAGAAGGAAAACATGCAGAACCATTGAAACATTTTGATGAGATCTTTGCTTTTCTGGATACGAATTTTTTTAAGAAATAATCTTCAAAAGATCGGTCATAATTCCATCTCCGTGGAGATAAAATCTTTTGCTCCCTCCGGACCTGTGATATCGAACCAGATCGTTTCTTTGTTCTTTACGTTTATATTGAAAACGAAAAAGTCACAGCACTCCCGTTCGCTTTTTACAAAATCAGTCAGCAGGTCGATCATTTTATCGTTCCCGGAGAATTTAAATGAATAACCGTTTTCCAATTCCTTTTTCTCCAGCACCAGCGTTTTCAGCTCTGCGATCACTGTTTCGTTCCGTTCCCGGAGTTCAGAACTGGTCAATTTGCAAACCAGTTCAATTGTTGAAATATTATTTGATGAACAGCACGTAGAAGTCGAATCACAAGTAGCCGTGCTATCCGTTTCGGCTACATCTGAACATTCCCCTGGAGTGCAACCCGAAGGAGAACCTTCAGTTTCTGCAGACGCTGTTGCTTGTTGGTATTTTGTTATTTCAAAATAGCTTAAAAAACCAATACTGAGCATAAGGCCAATCCAAAATACAGCCTTGTTGATCTTCACTCTGCGCTTTTCTTTGGCGGTCGGTTCACACGCGCAGCTTCCCGGTGTGTTGCAGTTTAGTTTTGGCAACACGTAGAGGGAATAGTAGGAAATCGTAAAAGAAACAGCACTGGCAGCTATTAAAAGCGGTTCTAACGCGCTTACTAAAGGTGAACTGGCTATACTTGCCGAAGATACCCCAAACAGGGAAGCTACCGGGCTGGCGCATACTCCCACACACGCCCCGCTTTTGCAGCATGATAAAAGAATTGGAGCTGCCGATGTTACTCCGCCAGTTATTGAAGTCCAAAAAGATTTTTTTGCTTTCATCCTAATTTTCCTTTTGTTTTAAAATCATCCAACTGAATACGGCGATTACTGCTCCTAAAATGGGTGCGCTGATATATACCCATAAATGTTCCGTATGCCCCGAAACAATCGCCGGGGCAATAGATCGTATCGGGTTCATAGATGCGCCACAGATCGGCCCTGCAAACATGGCCTCTAAAAGCACTACTGAACCAATAGCCAGTCCCGCAAACATTCCCTGCTCTTTACTACCCGTTGCCACATGAATTATTACGAACATGAGTATAAAGGTTAAGATCAGTTCCAGTACAAAAGATTGCATGGCAGCTCCTGCGGGTAGTGTCGAACCTAACGTTTCGTTTGTAGGAAAAAGAAATTTAAGGGCTACGCTTGCAATGAAAGCCCCGATAGCCTGACTTAGAATATAAGGCACAAGTTCTTTTGCAGGAAATCGTTTTGCCACCCAAAATGCAATAGAAACTGCCGGGTTCAGGTGCGCCCCCGAAATATCCCCAAGCGCGTAGATCATGGCGGAAACGATTAAGCCGAAGGTTACGGCTACCCCCGCGTGTGTTATGACGCCGCCTGTTTGTTGATTGATAACGATAGCGCCCGTGCCACAAAACACAAGGGCAAATGTTCCTATTATTTCGGCAATGTATTTTCTCATTCTTTCTGTTTTCTAAAGTCCGGTTGGTTAATCCGGGTCAATTTCAAGTAATACTGATTAAACCAGCTTTTCGGCCCTGTATTCCATGTAACGTAAAAATCCCTGCCTGGGGATTGCTTTTCACCTTACTTTGTTTTTGAAAATACATATAAGGTTTCCAATGCAATCTGCCTGCACCGTTCATCGTATTTTTCATCCTGCCAGGGAGTGTTATCAAAGACTTTCGGATCGTCGTAGGTTGTCCCTATGCGCAGCTCTACACCAGGGATAAAAGGGCAGTTTTCTTCCGCATCACCACAGGTCATAATAGCAGCAAACTCCGATTGAGGATTTTTCGGATCGTCGTACACTTTTGAAAAGCACTCGACAGGAGTTTGCTGATCGTCGTAGAACACATGGTACAAGGCGTTTTTTTCAATATTGACAGGCCTAATATTGAACCCGACCCGTTTCAGCGCATTGATAGCATGAATGTTGAACGCGGTTGCTTCCGTACCTCCTGAAAATGTATGCATATTCGGTATGTTGTAATACTCACTTGCCACCTTTGCCCATATTTGCCCAAAGTGGCTGCGACGTGAATTGTGTGTGCAAATGTAAACGAGATTTACTGGCTTGTGAGCTGACGATTTTGAATTTATATATACCGCTATTTTTTCGAGTAACAGTTTTCTTTCCGGTGAAATTGTACTGAACTCTTTTAAAAGTTCAGTACAATAGTTTTTTATTGAAGCGTACATATAAGTTTAATTAGCAGCATCCGCCGCCTGGTGTGCAGCAGGCTTTGCCCGTAGTTTCCAAATCCGATAATTTCACCTTTTGTTTCTCATCTGTAACACCACAAGTATCACTTGCAAGGCAGGCTGTATTTCTGGCAATGAGCAGGAAGTTTTTACCGTCGTAATCAATTCCATACTTGCCAATGGTATTGGATTGGTATTCAACTTCTATTTCATAATCTTCAATGCCCAGTACCTTTTCCGAGAGGGAAATAATATTAAGTAGTTTACCGGGCTTTAAGCGGTGATCTGTATCGTTGGCATTCCATAACTGGAAGTTGGCAGCCTTTTCCCTTCTTACCGTACCGCCGCAATCAATAAAGTGTTTGTCTACAATGCCCACTTCTGTTACGTGAAAATGTTCAGGCACAAAAGATCCATCGGGTAATTGAAAATTCACGGCGTCTGCCGTTTGCAGGTGTTGTTTAATTTCTGATAGTTTCATTGTTGCTTTTTTAGATTATTAAATCGTTATATTACGATATATATTTGTAAATTTTTTTAGGTCATTAACAGCATTTACCTTTATTTGTATAGGAGACAAAAAAGGAATCCATATACTCTTTAGCGATTTTCCACTCTTTCTCGTCTATACAGTAACAAACTTTTGTTCCTTCAATATCTCCTTTGATCAGGCCGGCTTCTTTCAGCTCTTTTAAATGCTGGGAAACGGTGCTTTGTGAGAGCGGTAACTCGTCCACGATGTCTCCGCAAATACATGCCTGTTTTTTGATCAATAGCTGCAAAATGGCAATACGGGCAGGATGTGCCAGAGCCTTTGCATACTTTGCAATTTTATTGTCCTTTACCGTAAATTCTTCTGTTTTTGTCGCTCCCATATCAATCGTAAAATTACGATAATTAATTCAATGCGAAAAGAATTTTCTTATAAAACACATAAATCACTGTTTTTCAGGTTGTTTTTTTAAGAAAGAATGGAATACGTGATCCAGCTCCCCACGTAGGCCAGCACGCTCATATAAAGGAACTGGATGAAAACCCATTTGTAGGATTTTGTTTCACGGAACACTACAGCCAGGGTACTTACACACTGCATGGCAAAAGCATAAAAGATCATCAGGCTCCAGCATACCGCTTCGTCATAGCGTTTTTTGCCGGTGGCAGGATTGATCTCCGCACGCATGCGGTCGCGGATCCTTAACGTATTTTCATCATCACCGGAACTATAGATCGTTGCCATCGTGCCTACAAATACTTCACGTGCCGCGAACGATGTGATCAAAGAGATCCCGATCTTCCAGTCGAACCCAAGCGGACGAATGGCAGGCTCTATGCCTTTACCTATAATGCCCACAAAGGAAGCTTCCAGTTTTTCGGAAGCCATAAGGGTATTCAGTGAATCTTTTTGCAGGCTATCCGATTGTTCGATCAGGGCATTGTATTTTGCATCGATCGCCTCAAACCGACCGGAAGGACCATACGAGCTTAACAGCCACAGTACGATCGAAACAACGATGATCACTCTTCCGGCATCCCAGAGGAATACCTTCACTTTGATGTACATTGTGATCAATACGGTTTTCAGCTGCGGAAGACGATAGACCGGTAATTCCATGATAAAGAATGAACGTTCCTTTGCTTTCAGTATAAACTTCATTACAAGAGCTACGAGCATAGCCATCACGAACCCGAGCAAATACATCATAAACAAATACAGACCTTTGCGATTGAAAAATCCACTACCTTCTCCATCGTCCACTAATAATGAGATCAGCAAGGTGTATACCGGAAGCCGTGCCGAACAGCTCATCAACGGGGTGATCATGATCGTAATCATCCGTTCTTTCATGTTACTGATGGTACGTGTTCCCATAATAGCAGGAACCGCACAGGCCACACCACTGATCAAAGGAATAACAGAGCGGCCGTTCAGCCCTACCTGCCGCATCAGCCGATCCATCATAAAGCTCACACGCGCCATGTAACCGCTGTCTTCCAACAGGCTGATGAATGCGAATAATAAGGCGATCTGCGGAACAAACACCACCACACCACTTAAGCCTGCCCAGATCCCTTTTACCAGGAGGTCGTTCAGGAATCCTTCCGGCAGCAATGAAGTCAGATGATTTCCGGACCAGGCGAAAAGGTCTTCGATCCAGGTCATCGGGAACTCCGCCACAAAAAAGATCGTTTGAAATACGATGAACAAAACGCCTAAAAAGATCAGGAACCCCATCAAAGGATGTGTGATCATTTTATCGATCCGGTCGCTGCGCTCGATCACTTTTGCTTTGCCTTCGTAACGAACAGTGCGTGCGATCAATTCTTTTATTTTGGAATACCGCGCCAGTGTCTCTTTTGCCTCCGATCGCTCCAGCTGCTTATCTGCTGAGTTTTCCGACAGCAGTTGTTTCTGCAGATAAGCTGCGTAAGATTCCTCTCCAACCTGCGCTATGAAATTCTTTTTTGGAACAGCAACTGTCTTTATCAATTGCTTCAATTCCTCCACTCCCACTCCCTTGCGCGAATTCATTTCCACTACGGCAATTCCCAGTTCTTCCGCAAGCAGTTGTGTATCGATGAGAACGCCATTCTTCTTCGCCTCATCTGCCATGTTAAGCACCAAAACCATCGGGATCTGCAGGTCGATCAGCTGTGTGATGAGCAGGAGGTTCCGTTTCAGGTTGGTGGAGTCAGCAACCGCAATAATGAGATCGGGATAATCGATCCCTTTTCTATCGAGCAGCACCTCGCCCGTCACACGCTCATCCAGTGATTTGGGATACAGTGAATAGGTGCCCGGAAGATCTACCAATCGGTAGGAAGTAAAAGAAATTTCGTTTTTGATCCGGAAAAATCCTGATTTTTTATCTACGGTAACACCGGGGAAATTGGCTGTTTTCTGGTTAAGGCCGGTCAGGGCATTGAACAGGGTGGATTTGCCCGCATTGGGATTCCCAACAAGAGCAATGGTTTGGAGACTGTCTGGAGAAGAAGGATTTGAAGAATTATTTTCCACAATTTACAATAACGGTAGCTGCTTCGGCTTTTCGCAAACTTAGCAAATATCCGGCAACTTCAATGGATACAGGGCAGCCAAGCGGGGCTTTTTTTTTGAAAATGATCTCTTCACCGGGAATACAGCCCATTTCCAATAATTTTAAAGACAATTCATCGTCAGTGAAACTAACAATAGTCGCTTTATCTCCGGGTTGCAAATCTGCCATGGTATCCATCAGAACAAAGGTACGGAGATAAAAAGGCCTGTTTATACCATATTTAAGGTATTTTCAGTTTGTCAAAAAAATTAAAATAATATCTGCCAGCCATTTACAATAAAAAAAAGCCGCTCGGGTAGCAGCCTTTTTCCAAACATAGCATCGATTCATTTGGGTTTTAGCAAATTTATTTCGCTATGGTTGATTTCGCTGCTTCATACATCAGTTTCACATCTTCTGTTCCGTAATCTGTAAACTGATCCGGTGAGATATCAAAAGGCATTCCTTCTTTTATCATATAGGAAGCTCCGTTTACTTCAACATAGTATAAAAAAGCAAGCTCTCCTTTTGTGTTCTTTTTCAAAAAGCCGTTCTTGTCTTCCACTTCAAATTTATCAAAGCCCGGGTTGAGTTCTTTATCACCTGTTATTGTTTTCATATCAGGAAGATTTTCGTCAATGGTTCCTTCCATTGACGAAAAAGTGGTTTTGAAGAATTTTCCGCCGTATACGCAGATCTCACCGCTCACTTCGTACTTCATTACTTTAGAGCCTTTTGGCGCTTTTGTGATCAGGGGAATGCCGTAAGAACTGAGATCCAGGTCAACGAGGTCCGTCATTTTGAAATGTGTTTCGTCCATTTTGCTTTCTGCACTTACCGTTGCCGCTGTGTCGGTACCTGTAACCGGGGTTGCTTCACTGCTGCTTCCGCAGCTCATCAGCATAAACGCTGCTGCGCATCCACCGATAAAAATATTTTTTGCCTTTGATAAATTGCCTGCTGTTGTCTTCATTTTTTATTAATTGGTTTAACTTATTAATTATTTTTCTTTTCGCTCTGGCTCTTCGATAACGTCGCGATTCCGATTTTGTGCAGCAAAAGTACAGGCAAGTTCGAACTCCATTACAGCATATGAACATTCGTTGCCTTCTCCTGAATATCCGGAGCATACGAATGAATATCCGATTTTCCGGGAAGTACGGAAAATCATTTGAAAAGTATTGCTTGGGGAAAAGGTTAGATCAAATTCTGATATTTATAGGTAGAATGCTATCACTTCCCAGTCTGTCAAGTCGATCACGCCATAGCGTGAGACCCTTTCCTAACGGAGAATGTTTTTCATTTTTTTATAGCTCTGATCTTAAATACAGCATCGGGACTCCCGATAGCTATCGGGAGAGACCATGTCGGAGAATTATTTACATGGGTCCCTCGCGAGGCTTCGCGAACACCACAGTACTTTCCTCAAAGAAGATCCAATTAAAAATCTGACCCTCTGCCTCAATTAGTAAATGACTCGCTCACGCCAGGGCGTGATCGACCGGACAGCATCTGTATTAACTAAATAGAATAATTTAAACGAGCCATTTCCTTCAACAAGTCAGAAAAATTAAAAAAATGAATTTATTGCCTGTCGAGCAAAGCCAGGAACTCCTCTTTTTTGCGGGTAGCAAGAGGCACCTTTGTTTTATCCTTCATAACGATCGTTCCCCCATCTGCTTTCACCAGGTGATCGAAATACAGCATATTGATCAGATGCGACTGATGGGGGCGGAAAAACCCAAATGGTGATAAGAGTGTTTCATACTCTTTCAGTGTGGTGGATACAACCAATTTGGACGCATCGGTAAAATAAAAAGTAGTATAATTCCGGTCAGCTTCACAATGCACAATGTCCTGTATATTCACCGAATAGAGCTTATCAGTGGTCTTTAAAACAAGTTTCTGCAAATCCTTAGGGCGCTCGATATTGGTAAACAGGCTGGCGAATTTCAGCTCCAGCATTTCTTTGCTCAGCGTTTCTTCCGCCTTTTTTACTGCTTCTATCAGATCGGAAGGCTCGATGGGTTTTAATAAATAATCAATAGCACTGAACCTGAAAGCCTTTATGGCAAAATCCTGGAAACCTGTGATGAAAATAACTTTGAAATTGATCGGCTTCAATTGTTGCAATAAGTCGAAACCCGTCCCATCAGGCATTTCCACATCCAGGAAAACCAGATCGGGCAGGTATTTTTTTATTACCTCTATTCCTGATTTTACGTCGTTGGCTTCGGCCATAATGGCTACATTCGGACAGTACTCTTTGATCAGGTCTATATTCTTGTTCCTGATAGTATCTATATCGTCGATGACAACCGCTCTTAACATGCTTGCATTTTAATCTTCACAAATGTAGGGTATTTCGAACTTCGTCGTGACTCCTTTGATTATATTATTCTCCATCCTGTTTTGAGTATCGATCGAAACAGGCTTTTTGGCATTGTTATTCAGTCTTTCCAATACAATACGGGTCGACATGGATCTATGCCCATTCTGCTCTTTTGTTGCAAGTCCGGAGCCATTATCATTGACCTCAAAAAACAGGGATTGCTCTTTCATGTAAAACCTGACCTGCACCCATCCGCCTTCCTTCCCGTTTTTTAACCCGTGCTTAATTGCATTCTCCACGAAGGGTTGTGTCAGCATCGGCGGGATCAAAGTATTCTCTTTATTGATGGATGGATCCATCTCTATTTCAAAAGTAAAACTATTGTTGTATAACAATTGCTGGATGTTGAGATAATTTTCAGTCATGCTCAGCTCTTCATCCAGGGTAATGTGATTTTCGGTTGAGTTCTCGAGGATCTGCCGTGTCAGTTTGGAAAACTTAGAGAGGTAGCTGATCGCCTCTTTGTCCTGTTTGCCATGGATGAGGCTCTGGATATTATCGACCGAGTTAAAAATAAAATGCGGGTTCATCTGGCTCAATAGTAGCTTTTGTCGCAGCTCGTTGTTCCGGCCGGCATTGATGATATTTTTCTGCCGGAAGAATTTATACAGGTAAAAAATGCTCAGTCCTAAGATAACAGCCAGCGAGATAAGCACATACATCCAGATATTCCGGCGCGTGATTTTCCGTTGATTTTCCAATTTGATACGAGACAGTTCTTTTTCCTGTTTCAGGCTGGTCTGCAGCTCCTTTTTTTCATACTCATACTGCAATTCCTGCCGGATGGCCCCTTTTCGGTTTGCTTCATTGACCACGCTATCGCTCATCTGTACTTCGAGCCTGAACATATTGTAAGCCTCTTTGAATCTATTTTGCTTTGCATAAATGGTTCGCAGCGCCCTGGCAGCCGAGCCTGTTTCTTTGGTCATACCAACTTCCTCCGACAATTCGAGGCTTCGTTTGGCATATGGCAATGCCTCGGAAAATTTTCCCTGTCTTATAAAAACCTCAGCCGTATAAAACAGGCATTGGGCATTTACATTTTTATATCCGTGTTTTTCTGAGATCTTAAGTCCCCTTGACAGGCATTCAAGGGCTTTGTCATAATTTCCAAGATCGGCATATACGCTGCCTATTGCCCCCAACGAAGTGCATATTCCCAATTCATCCCCCAGCTCTTCATATAAAGCGAGACTCCGGTTGTAATATCCCAGTGACTTTACATCCTTTTTAAGCATATCATAAATGAGCCCTGTATTGTGAAACGTCTGTGCCATACCGGATTTATCGTTTATGCTTTCGCACACTTTTAAACCCCGGTTGTAATATTCAAGCGCTTTATCATATTCGTTCAGATTGGCGTAGGCATACCCTATATTATTCAGGGAAAACCCCATACCTTTTTTATCCCCGATTTGTTCCTGCATTTTCAGATCCCTGTAAAAATAATCAAGGGCCTGTGAAAAATCTCCCTGCTCAAACAAATTGACCGCAATATTGTTCAGCTGAATAGCAATGTTTTTCTTATCACCTAATTGTTCATCTATCTGAAGTGCCCGCTCATAATTTTCCAGGGATTTTTTTTTCTTACCCAGTATTGAATAATAATACCCGATATTATTCAAACTGCCCGACAGGTTTTTTAAGTAGAACTGCCGGGGCTTCTGTCCCGACAAAAGGGCTTTTTCACAGAGCGAGGAGCATTCTACAGCATATTTTAAAATATCCTCCTCTTCGCACACTTCCGAAAGCTCTCCAAGTATCCTGATCCGGGTAGTGTCATTTTTCGTGGTCTTTAAAATCAGCTCCAAAGAATCAGTAGCCGATTCCTGCGACCAGGTATTTAAAGTCCAGGCAATAAAAAGCAGAAAAAAAACGAAAACCCGTTTCATAGTTAGTTCAAAATAAAATGTACTGTTGGGGTTTGCAGTCACTGATAATCGGACACAAAAATACTAAATATGTGTTTACAAAGTAAAAAGGAGTTCGCTCCGGAAGTACTTCGGACATGTTTGTTAATCCGTCTCGTAGGTCTGCAGAAAAAGATCCAGCGATATGCAAGATGGATCGCTTTCGTCGCCGGAGCCGATCAGGAAATAAATAGCCATGTTGGAACCGGAAAAGAAATTGATAATAGTCGGGGATTTGTCGCCTTTTACAAAGATCTTATAAAACTCCCGGAAGGTTGCTGCACTTTGAGGTCCGACAAAAACCTGCTCCACCGTTTCGTATTCATCTTCCGAATCCTTCAGTTTCAGCTTCTTCAGCTCATATTTTTTATAAGCTTTAAGTTCGATGATCGCTTCTTCTTTCGTCATGGAGTCGGTTTTTAATGAACAATGAAGTGGTAAATAGGAAAGATAGTCATTTTTTGGGACAATCCTGCAAAATCAGCATCTTTAGCGGCCGGGAGGCATAGTGTTCATTACCAGCAATAAAATAATCAAAGGAACAATAACTATCGAAATGCTTGCTGCACGGTCCAACCAGGTAGGACGGAGAGCTGCTTTTGCATTCCAGATATCTCTCCCGGTTTTGCTAATAACAACAAATGTAAAATCCTTCTCCCCGTATTCCTTATCTATCCATTTTTTCCCGACAAACAATCTATTCAGTTTTTTATAGGCCAGCCTTATAAGAAACAACCAGATCGCATAAATAGCGTAGAGCAAGACCATCCATATCTGGATAAGAAAATGATACCATACCCCGAGAATAAAAAACACAACTAATGCAGCCCAAAAAATAAAAAAGATAGTCTTTTTACTATTGTATATTCTTTGCGTGAAAAAGAAAAGAATCGGAATCCAGCTAATTAATACTATTTCGGCTAACGTTGTAAAATCCATTTAGTAGAATTGACTGCTACTTCTGCACCTGCAATTTCAGATCCAGCTCGATCTCCGATTGGTAAGAGATCTTGTCTTTGATCTCCAGTTTCCTTTTGGCAATGATAAATCCGTAGATCTCCACTTCCATTGTATAATCGCCGGGAGGAAGGATCATCACGTATTTGCCCGTGTTTGAATTCGGAAGGTAGGTCCCTACCAGCTCTTTGGTTTTATTATTGGTAACGGACATTAATACATCGGGGTAATTGATCTGCGTGCCGTCTTCCGACAATACATTTCCTTTCAGTACACTGAGCTCAGGTTCCACATCGTTGAAGATCACACGGTAGATATCATAATCACCCATACCGCCTTCGCGCAGGGAAGAAATGTATCCGTAACGCGCATTTTTCGAAGAACGGAAATTCATATCGTCACCGGTTGTATTCACAGGGTAGCCGATATTTTTTGCATTCTCCCATGCTGATGTTTCGTCGTTGTAGCTCACTTTGAAAATATCATATCCGCCCATGGAAGTGTGGCCCTTGCTACTGAAGAACAATACTTTTCCATCCTGTGAGATATTCGGGAAATCTTCATCATAAGGTGTGTTTACAATAGGTCCCATATTCATCGGGACGCTCCAGCTGCCGTTCGGCTGTTTGCGGCTCATATAGATATCTATTCCACCCAGACCACCTGCGCGGTTGCTGGCAAAATAGATCATATCTCCCTCAGCAGTGAGGGAAGCAGCGATCTCATCGGAAGGTGTATTGATATTCTTATCGAGCAGTACGGGTTTTCTGAAATTACCCGCATCGTCTTTTTCGGAAATATAAATATTGCCTGCTCCTTTCGGATCCTTCATATAGATCAGCATGGTTTTACCGTTTGCGCTGAGACCGATCACCTCTTCGCCTGTATTTCCCTTACAGATAGGCGTACCTATGAGGTAGGCTTTCTGGTATTCTCCATCCTTTACTTCCGAAACATAAATAGAGTTTTTATAATCGCCATTCTCTTCTTTGTAAGCATTTTTCTCCGGGCGATTGGTATTGAAGATCACAAAGGATTCATCAAAAGGAATAAAGGGAAAATGATCGCCGTATTCGGAATTCACATTGCCACCTAAGTTCTCAAATTTCACATCAGCCGGGAATTTCATCAGCTCCTTTGCATTGAGGCAGTATTGGATCTGGTGATCGGCATCCTTCAGGTTCTCAGCCGTTCCTTTTCCGGTAGTTTTGAATTTATTGAAAGAGGTTACCGCATCGTCAAAACGATTGGCATAATGGTATGCCCGCCCCAACAGGTATTCTGCATTCGGATCGTGCTTCGGATAACGAACGGTTTTTTCGAGATAAGGAATGGCTTTGGATTTATTCCCGTTTATGTTCAGGTAACAAACAGCAATGTTATAAGTATATTTATCATTGGACGGATCGCTTTCATGCAAGCTCAAAAAGTCATCCAAGGCTTCATCGTAATTTCCTGCGATCAGCTTTTTTTCCGCTTCCTTCGGATCGGATTTGGTGAGAACGGCATCATCGCCCTGGGCTTTTGTTAAATCCGATACAAGCAATAAGACACTTACGAACAGGACAAGTAGATTTTTTGACATATAATTCTTTTAGGGTGGCTTGGCGAGTACCAAAATTAAGCCAAAAAACAGGAATACAAAAATAAAAATCCGGAATACGCGAAGATAGGTGTCAGGCAGCTCAGTCAGTTAGGGAACCGTTATGGTATTTCTCCTTTTTTGTTACATTTCCGTTCTCATCATAGAATGTCCATGGACCTTCTTTTACATAATCACCTGCCGTAAACTTCATACCGCCTTCTTCCTTCACTTTTCCGTTCTCATGGAATTCCTTGTGCAGGTAAAGCCGTTTCTTTTTGTCAGTTATTTCAAATATGATCACAGGAGAACCGTCTTCCTTGTATGAATTTCTTTTATAGAGGAATTCATTGTTCTTTTCATTTTCCTCTGCATAAGAGATAACACCACTGGGAAAATAATCCGTTTGCTTTTGTGTATTGGATTCGTAATAAATGATCTCCGATTTGACTTTCCCGCTCTGGTAATAACAAACCATTTCGCAATGCTTCATGTCCATGATCCGGAAGGAGCGCTCCAATACACCGTTCGGGTAAAAATTCTTGAATGCTTTTAACTGACCATCCTCATAAAAGCCTTTGTGAAGTATGCTTCCATCCACATAAAAATCTTCCATCCATCCCTGGACGTTGTATCCTTTTTTTCCATACCGTACCGAATCGCCACCGAGGTTAAAGATCAGGTTGTTATAGATCTCGATGCCGTACTCCGGATCAATGATATCCGTTGGGTTGTAGCGCTTCAGCTGCGGCACCTGATCACCGAACGGGGGCTGTGAAACAGCACAGAACCATGCATTGCAAAACAGGAATATGAAAAGGGTAGCGCGTTTCAAAAAGCTATTTTATTTTGTAGTAAATATAACGATTTTTCAGAAAGAGGTATCAAAAAACCAGGAGCTTCACCACACCCAATAAGCGATACACCTATCTTTTATAAAAGACCTGTTAGTGGATATTATGTTCCGCCAGATACCGTTCTGCATCAAGGGCTCCCATGCAACCGCTGCCCGCTGCCGTCACTGCCTGGCGATATATTTTATCCTGTGCATCGCCCACTGCAAAAACACCCGGGATATTGGTTTTGCTGGTTCCGGGTATTGTTTCAATATAACCCTGATCATCCATTTTTATCCAGTCTTTGAAGATCTGGGTGTTCGGTGTATGCCCGATGGCAATGAAAAACCCATGTACATTGATCTTACGGTCTTCACCGGTTTTGATATTGCTGATGATCGCACCGTTCACTCCTTTATCAGTACCAAGGATCTCTTTTGTTTCCGAATTCCACAGGATCTCGATGTTGGGCGTATTCAGCACACGTTGTTGCATAGCTTTGCTGGCACGCATTTCACCTTTCCGCACGATCATATATACTTTTGTACAAAGTTTGGCAAGATAAGTGGCTTCTTCGGCAGCTGTGTCGCCTGCACCTACGATCGCCACATCCTGCCCTTTGAAGAAAAAGCCGTCGCACACCGCACAGGCCGATACTCCAAAGCCATTGTATTTCTGTTCGCTTTCCAGTCCCAGCCACTTGGCTGAAGCTCCTGTGGCAATGATCACCGTATCCGCATGGATCTCTGTTGTTTCATCTATCCACACTTTATGCACCGGCCCTTTAAAGTCTACTTTGCTTGCATAGCCGAAACGGATATCGGTACCGAAACGCTCTGCCTGGGCTTTAAAATCTTCCATCATTTCCGGTCCCTGGATCCCTTTTGGGTAGCCCGGGTAGTTCTCTACCTCTGTAGTGATGGTAAGCTGGCCACCCGGCTGCATACCTGTATATAAAAGTGGTTTTAGTCCTGCACGTGCCGCATAAACAGCAGCGGTGTATCCGGCAGGCCCTGAACCGATGATCAAACAACTTACTTTTTCTATTGGATTGCTCATAAAACGTTTTTCAAAATTATAAGTGTGCAAAATTAAGTGGTTTTCCGGCTTGCATTCAACAAAAGATATTAAAAGCTATTAAAAATTCACCCAATATTGATTTATCATTACCGTTCGCCTACTGTACAAAGAATGTTAAAAGCGGCGAGTGGTGGTAAATAGCCTGCCGGAAACTCCTGAAGAACAAAAAGTTTCCATAGTTTTGCAGGCGAAATAAACAAAAACTATGAAGAAATTTATTTACCTGTTTACTGCCTTACTGATCAGCTGCTCTGTTCTGGGCCAGGAAAAAGTGACACTAAGCGGTTTTGTGAAAGACGGTGGGAACGGCGAATCGATGATCGGTGCCAATGTATATCTGAAAGGTACTACCATCGCTACCACCAGCAATGTGTATGGCTTCTATTCACTCACCCTGCCAAAAGGAAAAAACACGATCATCTTTTCGTATATCGGGTATACGCAGATAGTCAAGGAACTGGACCTCGATAAAAATACCAGCCTGGATGTGGAACTCACAGAGGATGAAAAAACAACACTGAACGAAGTAACGATCTCATCCGAAAAAGAAAATGCGAATGTGAAATCTATGGAAATGAGCGTTGCCAAGCTTGACATCAAACAGATCTCCAAGATACCGGCCCTCCTGGGTGAAGTGGATGTAGTGAAAAGCATACAGCTCCTGCCGGGCGTAACCACGGTTGGTGAAGGAAGCGGGGGATTCAACGTACGTGGCGGAAATATAGACGGCAACCTGATCCTGCTGGATGAGGCACCAGTGTTCAACTCCTCTCACCTCTTCGGTTTTTTCTCGGTATTTAATCCGGATGCAGTGAAGGATGTGAAGCTCTATAAAGGCGGGATCCCGGCCCCCTACGGCGGACGTATTTCTTCTTTGCTCGACATCCGGATGAAAGAAGGGAACAATAAAAAATTTGAGTTCAATGGTGGGATCGGAACAATTTTCAGCCGTTTCTCTATCGAAGGTCCTATCAAAAAAGACAAAGCTTCCTTCATTCTTGCCGGCAGACGGAGCTATATCGACGTGCTTGCAAAGCCCATTATTAAGCAAAGAATGCCGGAGCTCAAAGATGTAAAATTCTATTTCTATGATCTTACGGGTAAAGTGAACTGGCGCATCAATAAAAAGAACCAGGTATTCCTGAGCGGTTACCTTGGCCAGGATGTGTTCGGGGCAGGTTTCCGCTTCGACTGGGGTAATTCGACCGCCACTGCCCGCTGGAATCACATTTTTGGAGAAAAATTATTCCTGAACACTACACTGTACTACAGTAATTACAATTATTTCATTGGCTTCAAAAATGAAAATGACAATACTGCTTTCGACTGGAAATCGAATATCATCAATTACAGCCTCAAACCGGATTTTACCTATTACCTGAACCAGAACAATACCATGCATTTCGGAGGACAGGCAATCTACTACAATTTTAAACCCGGCAAAGCCGTAGTGACCAATGCCCAGGGGCTAAAATCGGAGCTCGGGCTAGAAACCAAATACGGTCTGGAAAGTGCCATCTATATTGATAATGAGCAGAAGTTCGGGAAACGTTTCTCCATGCAATACGGTTTGCGCTACAGCATGTTCAACTACATGGGCAAAGGAACCGCTTATTCTTATTACGACACGATCCCAAACTACAGGAAACGACTGAAAGAAGAAACCATGTATGCTGCCGGAAAAACGATCAAACAATATGGAAATATAGAACCACGCTTATCAATGAAGTACGAGCTGACAGATGAAAGCTCCATAAAAGCCAGCTACAACCGCATGGCACAGTACCTGCACCTCGTTTCCAACACGGCAGCTGCTACTCCACTGGATATCTGGACACCGGCTACCAACAACATCCTGCCACAGATCTCGGACCAGGTAGCATTGGGTTACTTCCGGAATTTCAAAGACAATATGTTTGAAACATCCGTAGAGGTCTATTATAAAGACATGCAGAACCAGTTGGATTATATCGATAATTCGAATCTGCTATTGAATAAATACATTGAGGGAGACCTCCTGCAGGGAAGAGGCCGTGCGTATGGCATGGAGCTGTTCATCAAAAAGAATAAAGGTAAATTCACCGGCTGGATCAGCTACACACTTGCACGTACGGAACGAAAGGTAGAAGGGCTGAGCAAGAACGAGTGGTATTTCTCGCGTTATGACCGGCCACACAACATGAACATTACGACGGCTTATGAACTGAGCAAGCGCTGGTCTTTCGCTGCCAACTTTGTGCTGATGAGCGGAACACCTGCCACTTTCCCGAATGTAAAATACGAAGTGCAGGGATACACTGTAACAGACAACACAACCGAAAAACGTAACAGCTTCCGCAACACTGCTTATCACCGACTGGATATTTCGGCTACGCTTACTCCGAAGAAAAACGAGAACAGGAAATTCAAAAGCAGTTGGGTATTCAGTGTTTACAATGTGTACAACCGCCAAAATGCCTTTACGATCTTTTTCCGTCCGAACAAGGATAACCCAACACAAACAGAAGCTGTTCGTTATTCTGTGTTAGGCACCTTTGTTCCTGCAGTTACTTACAATTTTAATTTCTAAGCATGATGAAAACAATAAAATATGCCGGCTTATTTCTTTTTACAGCCATCGTACTCAGCTCCTGCCAAAAAGTAGTTCAGGTAGATGTACCCGAAGGGGAAACATTATTGGTAGTGGATGCGTGGATCAATGATCTGCCCGGAACACAAACCGTGCGTCTGACCACTACTGTCCCGGTGTTCGATCCGAACCGCACACCTACTGCCAATGGCGCCACTGTGATCCTTACGGACCTCAGCAATGGCAAACAGTATACCTTCAATCAAAACATCGGTACAGGCAATTATGAATTCACGCCAGCTACCGGCGATACACTTGCCGTGGAAACACACCAGTATCAGCTCAGTATTGCCTGGCAGGGAAATTCCTATAGCGCCCTTTCTACCCTCAACAGGACCACTACGATTGATACAGTCGGGTATGACCAGGTAAAAGATTTTGCCTCCGGTGAGCTGGAAGGATACGCGGTATGGTTGTTCGGGAAAGACATCCCGGGTCCGAAACGTGATTATTACTGGATAAAATCATACCGCAACGGTGTGCTCTACAACCAGTCGAATGTGATCAACATCAGCGAAGATGCAGGTGGAGGCGAATCAACGGATGGTCTGTGCTTTATTCCACCGGTAGCTTATTTCACGGTGCTTCCTTTCGATAAACCGCTGCAGGTGAATGATACCTACACGGCAGAAGTGCATTCGCTGAATAAAGAATCATACGAGTACCTCTACCAGATGTATACGCAGATCAACAACAGCCAGGCAGGATTGTTTGCCACCACTCCGGAAAATTTACGTACCAATATCAAACCGGTAGGCAATGCACCACGGGCTGTAGGCTGGTTCAACATGGCGAAGGTGAGCAGTAAATCGTTCTCGGTACAGGATTATTCGTATGAAACGGTGTTCCCTTTTTATTACTGTCCGTAATTAAAAGACACTTCCCTGCTATAGGAATATACTATATACTGCAAACAATTATTCGGCCCGGATAAATGACGATCGCTTGGTTAACTATTTTTATAAGATACCCTTGATCTATGTTGTTATCGGATCAAGGTTATTGAAACTTAATATACATAGGCAAATTATACCTGACATTTACAGGCTTTCCGTCGCTTTTGCCAGGAGTCCAGTCCGGCATTTCCACTAATTTCTTTTCTATTGACCGGAGAAAATTATCGAGGCTTGCACATTCTCCATAGGGATGTGCAAAGGCTTTCGGCTGAATAACTTTTCCCTGCTTATTTACAATAAACTGAAGCCGGATCTTCGAGCAACCGCAGACTTCATCCTGCCCCGTGTAAATAATATTATTCCGCATATATTCCATGAGGGCCTTTGTTCCTCCGGGAAACCCCGGCATTGTATCCACAACAGTATAAATGGTTGTATCTTCCGCCGGCACATTGCTTTTCTGTGCAGTCGCTTTTATAAATGTGAGTAGTAACAGAACTAAGAAAATGCTTTTCATTTGTTATTCCTTAACGATCTTCTGTGTATAAAATGTAGTTCCACTTTGTACACTCAGGAGGTACATACCTACGTCTGCGATTTTGATCTCTGCCTGAAAAGCAGAAGTTTCAAACTGCTGAATGGTGTGTCCCATTGCATTCCGCAAACGAATTATCTTTTTGCCTGCCATCGGAAAACGAAGCGTAAATTTTTCGGAAGAAGGGTTCGGATACACCGTAAATGATGAGGATGGCTCGTGTTTGCTTTCTTTCACTCCCGTAAGATTATTCAGGCGGTATTTCCTGAAAAAACGCCAGATCTCTACGCTTGCATCAAAATCCATGCAGGTGATATTGATGTTAACAATAGCACCCGGCCAGGAATGACCTCCGCCCTGCACCTTAAAAAATTCAACCGTAGAACCCGCATCACCTCCGTTGTATACGTAATGCGTGGCCATACAGCCATCTGTAGGATCAATGTTCAGTACTGCAGTTGTAACAGGTGTTGATGAACAATTATTGAATTGAACCCAATGTTTTACGAGAGAATCGATGTGAACAAAAGTGCTGCCTCCGGCATATGGAACCGTTGCATCTGCCGTTCCATGGATCTGCATCACAGGCATTGGATGCGAAGGCGAGCAGGTATTCATATGGAATGGGATCATGCTGCCCGTAACGGAAGCTACAGCTGCAATTTTATTACTGAGGCCGCAAGCCAGATCGTAGCTCATAAAACCTCCGTTGCTCATACCTGTGCTGTATATGGCATTATTATCGATCGTGTAATTTGCTTTGATGGTATCGATGAGTGCGGAAAGAAACCCCAGGTCGTTGGGCGATGGGGCAGGATAACTGAATGCGTTCCAGTACTGGTTGCTTGAGCCATCCATCATTCCATTGGGGTGTACGATAATGAAATTGGCAGTATCGGCTATATCCCTGAAATCGCCATACAACTCCTGTTCGAGGTTATCCGATCCGTAGCCATGAAGATTGAGGACGAGCGGTACCGCCGTGGACACATTGTAAACAGCCGGTACATAAACACGATAGGTGCGTGTATTGCCGCCGTATACAAAACTTCCCGAAACAGTCGTTTGCGCGGGTGCCAACAGTGGCAGTAAAAAAACGGCTATCCAGCCAAAAAACATGTGTTTCATATAGATAAAGATACAAAATTCAGGAGGAATTTATCTAAAACTAAGTTAATTCAGGCTGCCTTCCATGCAATGTTGCAGTGTCACCAAAGCTCTCGCAAAGACGCAGAGAGCGCAAAGTCGGCTGAAGGTGAGAGAATATTTAGTTTGTTGTTGGGCATAGTAAATTTACCCCGGAGCATAAATCTTCATTCCCTCTTAATCCTTTGCGCTCTCTGCCTCTGCGCGACACAACGCGTGAAACATCCTTCGATGTCCATATCTGCAGAATCTGTGAAAATCTGCGGCAGACCTTCCCGCATTTCATTAATTAATCCCTATTTTTGCCCTGCTTTGAACTTCCATCATTTTATATTATTACTTAAAAAAGAGTTCGATATCGAATTCAGGCAAAAAACGGCCATTAACGGCATCCTTCTTTTTGTACTCTCTACCGTTTTCATCAGTTATCTTGCTTTTCAGCACATCATCGAGCCATCCCTTTGGAATGCCTTATTTTGGATCATTTTGCTGTTTGGCGCTATCATTACGGTTTCCAAGAGTTTTTTGAATGAGCAGAAAGGCCGGATGTTGTATAACTATTTCCTTTACAACCCCAGGACTGTGATCTTGTCCAAGATCGTTTACAATTCCATCCTGCTAACGGTGGTCAGCTTCGTCACTTTATTTCTTTTTTCGGTTTTTATCGGGAGCCCGGTGCAGGATCTGGGGGTATTTTCTTTGGTGCTTTTTCTGGCTTCTTTTGGCTTTTCTTCCATTCTTACCCTGATGGCAGGTATTTCGATCAAGGCCGGGGGTAGCTTCACCTTAACTGCTATTCTGAGCTTTCCGCTCACCGTACCGCTTTTACTGGTGGCCATCAAGGTTTCCAAATATGCCATCGACGGGCTGGCCTTTTCGGTTTGCAGCCAGTATTTATTGGTATTATTACTGTTAAACATTATTGTAGGCGCATTATCCTATCTGTTATTTCCGTACCTTTGGAGCGACTAAAAAATGGCTAAGAACTGGTGGAAAATATTGGCAGTGCTATTGGTTTTATACACCATTGTTGCCGGTTTTCTGTTACCTGTTCCGGCCCGTGTTATTCTCAACGAAACCATCCGTAATTTATATTTCCACGTTCCTATCTGGTTTGCCATGATGCTGCTGATGTCGGTATCTGTTTATTCCAGTATCCGTTATCTGGGTAAGAGCCGGATAAAAAACGATATCATTGCAGTACAAACTGCTCATACAGGGATCATATTCAGCATACTGGGTATTCTCACGGGTATGCTCTGGGCACGCTACACCTGGGGAACCTGGTGGACCACCGATACCAAGCTGAACGGCGTGGCTATTACTTTCCTTATCTATACGGCTTATTTTATCCTTCGCTCTTCCATTGAGGACGAGCAGAAAAAAGCACGGATCTCTGCTATTTACAACGTTTTTGCGTATGTGATGATGATCGTTTTTATCATGGTGCTTCCACGCATGCAGGCATCCCTGCATCCCGGCAATGGCGGCAATCCTGGTTTCAACTCGTATGACCTAGACAGTACCATGCGCATGGTCTTTTACCCGGCAGTGATCGCCTGGATGCTGATGGGCGCCTGGATAGCGCAGGTGAAAATACGAATAGAAGTGCTTTCAAAAAAGATCTTATATGATGAAACGGTTTAAATCAATACTGCTGACATGTTTTGTACTACTCACTGCTACGGCATTTTCGCAGGCACCTTTCGATGAGGGGAAAGTGCAGATGGCCGATGGTTTTTATGCCGAAGGAAAGATCTATGTAGTGATAGGAGTTGTAAGCATTATATTTATCGGGATTGCCATTTACCTGTTCACTATCGAACGTAAGATAAAAAAATTAGAAGAAGCTATAAAAGAAAAAAAGTAAGATGAAGAAAATACATATTATACTGATCATTATCATTGCTGTTGCCATTGGGGCATTGATCACTACACTCGGGAACACCAGTACCTATGCGGACTTTGCGGAGGCACAAAAAAATCCGGGCTCGGAATTCCATGTAGTTGGAAAACTGAATAAAGAAAAACCAACGGAATACAACCCGGTTGTAGATGCGGATGAGTTTGTCTTTTATATGATCGACAACAACGGTGAAGAGAAAAAAGTAGTGCTGCACAAAACCAAACCACAGGATTTTGAGCGTTCGGAACAGATCGTGATCATTGGAAAAATGCACGAAGGGGATTTTCATGCGAATGAGATCCTGATGAAATGCCCGAGCAAATACAATGACGGCAAGCAGGTAGCGGGAGTTTAATCTGAAACAACATTATATTCTAAAAAGCACTCTGACAGATAATCGTCAGGGTGCTTTTTTGTTTAGTTTCCCGATTCAGATGAGGGAACTCCATGAATCGCCTCTTTTTTAATTCCCACCCTCTTTACCACTCCTTTATAGATAAGGAACAAGCTGATGATCATGATCACATGGCTGATGTCCTTGAAATTGAACCATTCTGAAACGGACAGCCTGGCGCCATGAACGATCAGGGCAAGTATGGAAAATCCAAATCCAAATGCAATATCCCCGCTTCCTGCATACCCTTTGCGCTGGGTATACATATGAACGACAATAGTGGTCAATATAGAAATACCGGCACTGATCTTTACCACCCCAAATGTATTCGTCAGTACGGTTATAATTACAAATATGGCAGAAGCGACGAAAATAACAATATTCAGATTTTTTTTCACATCCTGCTTTAGCTCCGTATTTTCCACATCCGCTTTCAGCAGAAAAAATGTAATAGGCACACTCGCCAGGTTCATACACAGGAATACGTAGTAAAATGCCTCCCCGGCGAAATAGCTTTTGAACCCATGGGTGATGAAACCAACTGCAGCATTTAAGCCGAAAAACAGGAAAAATAATCGCCAGTAGCGGTTCAACGTAGCCTTTGGTGCATGTCTCCGAAGTTTGAAATACATACATACCCCCGTGAGGGTGATGAGGAGGTTGGTAAAGATGGTAACCGGCTCCTGGATATGAATTCCAAATATGTCAACAAATGTCTCTTTCACGCGGGGATGCAAAAATAAGGTTTTGTTCTAATTAACAAAAAACCATGCCAGTGAAATTTTGGAAACCGGCCATAAAAAAACCCCTTTCCGCGTAAGGAAAGGGGTCTCGAAAAACTAAAAACCATGGCGTTAGTCTTTAGTAAATCCTCCGTACAAACCCAAAAATGTACCTGAGGCGTTTTTCGATTATTTTTTACCGTCTAATTTGTCTTTCAGATCAGACAAAGCGGAGATATCACCAAGGGTGGTTTTCTCTACGTTCTCTTTCACCTTTTTAACGGCTTTTTTGGTTTCTTCACGATCTGCTGCTCTTTCGTTCTCTTTCGCTTCTTCGTGTGTACGAGCATGGGAAACAATGATCTTTTTCGCATCTTTTCCAAACTCGATCACTTTGAAGTCAAGAACTTCTTCAATCTTAGCAGTAGATCCATCTGCTTTCACAAGGTGTTTTCCAGGGCAGAATCCTTCTACTCCATAAGTAAGACCGATAACGGCTCCCTTATCGCTGATAGAAGTAACTGTTCCTTTGTGAACTGAACCTTCGGTGAATACAGTTTCAAACACATCCCAAGGATTATCTTCGAGTTGTTTGTGACCTAAGCTCAGACGACGGTTTTCCGCATCGATCTCCAGTACTACAACTTCCATTTTGTCTCCTACTTTGCAGAATTCGGATGGATGTTTGATCTTTTTGCTCCAGGAAAGGTCGCTGATATGCACTAAACCGTCAACTCCTTCTTCCAGCTCGATGAATACACCGAAGTTGGTGAAGTTACGTACAGTTCCTGTGTGTTTGCTTCCTTTAGAGTATTTGTCAATGATTCCTGCCCAAGGATCAGGAGTCAGTTGTTTCATACCTAAGCTCATTTTGCGCTCTTCGCGGTCAAGGGTCAGCACAACTGCTTCCACCTCATCACCTACTTTTACGAAATCCTGCGCAGTGCGTAAGTGCTGGCTCCAACTCATTTCTGAAACGTGGATCAGACCTTCAACACCCGGAGCGATCTCTACGAAAGCACCGTAATCAGCCAATACTACTACTCTTCCTTTTACTTTATCACCCACTTTCAGGTCAGCATTCAGACCTTCCCAAGGATGTTGAGAAAGTTGTTTCAGACCCAATGCGATACGTTTTTTCTCATCATCGAAATCAAGGATAACCACATTGATCGGCTCATCCAGCTTAACGATTTCTTCAGGGTGAGAAATACGGCCCCATGAAAGATCTGTAATGTGAATAAGACCATCAACACCACCAAGATCAATAAATACACCATACGAAGTGATGTTTTTAACTGTTCCTTGTAATACCTGTCCTTTTTCCAGTTTAGAGATGATATCACGTTTTTGGTTCTCGATCTCAGCTTCGATAAGCGCTTTGTGAGAAACAACTACGTTTTTAAATTCGTTGTTGATCTTAACAACTTTGAATTCCATTGTTTTACCAACATAGATATCGTAATCACGGATCGGTTTAACATCGATCTGAGATCCCGGTAAGAATGCTTCGATACCGAATACATCCACGATAAGACCTCCTTTGGTACGGCATTTAACGTACCCTTTGATAACCTCATCACCTGTAAGCGCTTCGTTAACACGATCCCAGCTTTTGTTGGCACGTGCTTTTTTATGAGAAAGCAACAGCTGACCTAATTTGTCTTCCTGATTTTCAACAAACACTTCCACTTTGTCACCCACTTTCAGATCAGGATTGTATTTGAACTCTGATAAAGAGATCACACCATCCGATTTGAAGCCAATGTTCACAACTACCTCACGGTTGTTCATTGCCACTACGGTACCTTCAATGGTTTGAAGATCATCGATCGTTTTTAATGTTTTTCCGTAAAGGTCTTCTAATTTCGATCTGTCTTCCGAAGAATACTGATCCTGTTTTTTACCGATAGCTGACCAGTCAAAATCAGCTGTTCCTACTTCTGCAGTTTTTTCTGCCATTTTTTCTAAAAATTGTATCCAGGCCTTGCGTAAGGAAAGTCTGAAGTGGTTAGACTTTTAAATTATAGCCCCGTTTCTCCTTAGCAAAAACGGGCTACAAATATACGAAGAGCAGGACGTTTTACCTTAAAAAAAGTGTGAAAAATGGAAAAATATTTATAATACTGATTTCCAGTGAATTAATAACTATTTTATAGAATTTTTCTGGCATAATTATTCGTATTTTTAGGTAGCTTATTTTTGTATCCAATATGGTAAAAGCAGAAACAAAAGGGATCGAGGTTTCAGTAAAACCACAATATCTGGAGGAGCAATCCAACCCGATGTACCATAGCTATGTTTTCATGTACACCATCACTATTGAAAATAAAAGCGATTTTACCGTTCAGCTGCTGCGCCGCCACTGGCATATTTTCGACAGTAACAGCGAACACCGCGAAGTGGAAGGCGAAGGAGTGATAGGTGAAACACCGGTTATTGCCCCCAACGAATCGTTCACCTATTCTTCCGGCTGCAACCTCGTAACCGAAATGGGCAAGATGAGCGGCACCTATCTCGTAAAAAATCTCGTGAACGAGCAGCTTTTCCAGATAATTATCCCGGAATTCCAATTGATCACACCAGGGAAACTGAATTAATTTCTAAACTTCCGGGGTTTCAGCGCCATCTTCCGACTATTCATAAAAAAACCGGCCTTCCCTCCCGGAAAGACCGGTACTAACATTACAAAATCAGCAGGTTTATAGCATGATGTTATAGGTGTTTCCATTGATGGTCACAGTTGCGGCCATATCGCAGGTTCCTGCACCGAAATCAACAGTGCGTGTGGCTTTCCCGGAAGGAGTGAAATCAAATGTTCCCTGGATAAAAGGATGCCTGTGCGGATTCCCCGGACTTGGCGAACAGGTGAAATCGCGGATCAGGGCATTGGTGATCGAAGCAGTGTAACTGTTACCTGCCGCAGAAGTTCCGGTCGCATTGCCGGTAATAGCAATTTTTGCCTGTGGCCAGTTGATCGGAACAGCGGGGCCACTGTATACAGAAGCTGTATTCAGCAGTGTCTTGGTGCGTGAGCAGGACCAGGTAAGAGTGCCACCGTTGTTTGCCTTTACAATGCTCAGGTTCGAGCTGATCTCCCACACAAAATTGCCGTTACTGATCCGCCCTTTGTTTGTAATGGTTTTGGTCCCTGACACCTGATTACCTTCTACTGAATAATTGATCGGCGTTACCGTAATTACGATACCCGAATCCCTGTAGTGTTTACCACCGCTATATACGTAACGTATTTGCCCGTTACGTACCCGTCCGTCATTTCCAACACAATTAGTGGCGCCAAAATCGACCAGGAGCGTGTCCGAATTGGTGCTGTCTGCATGGAATACCGAAACGACCGCACAGGTGCTTAGCAAGGAGTTCCCGGGATTTATGATCTTATAGGTAGAAAGCGAAGAGCCCGAAGCGGAATTTCCTGCCTGGTCGCCGATATTATCCATATCATTGGAAAGGTTCTCTACGTAAGAATGATCGGCAGCAGCAGAGGTGTCGGAATCCGTTACATCTTCTTTTTTGTCTTTTTTACAGGAAACAGTGATGCTGCTTACCACCAAAATTGAAGAAATAAGTACGATTAGTTTTGAAGCTTTCATGGCTTATGATTTTGTTTGAGTGCAGATAGGACACTTAAACGATCACAAGGTTTAAAACCGGGCGAAAAAATAACTCAGATGCCGAAAGTATATAAAACGCCTTCCAGTTTGATCGTAGCAGCAAAATCGCAGGTGCTACTCCCAAAATCAATGATCCTGACAGGTTTGGCAGCAGGTGTAAGGTTTATCGCGCCTTTGATGAAAGGATGCCTGTGCTGAAACAAAGGACTCGGAGCACAGCTGAAATCTCTTACAAGCGGACTTATTATGTTGGCTGTAAATGAAACCCCTGTTTCCAGGGTGCCGTTGGTTGTTCCACCAATGGCTATTTTTGCCTGCAGCCAGTTTATCGGAGTGGAAGGTCCCGTATACACATTAGCGGTATTCAGGAGCTCTTTGCTTTTAGCGGCATTCCATGTCAGGTTTCCGCCACCGTTCGCTTTATTGATGACCAGGTATTCAGAAATATACCAGGTGAGATGGCCTGCTGCATTCATACCAAGGTTAGTAATGTTCTTTACACCATTCATTACATTTCCTTCAACCGAATAGTTGACAAGGTTGCAGGTGATCACAAGACCTGAATCCCTGTAATGCTTACCGCCAGCGTATATATACTGCAGTTTCCCCATACGGATCTTTCCATCGCTGCAGATGCAGTTGGTGCTTCCGAAATCAACTGTTAAGGTATCTGTATTGCTCGTATCGGATCTCTGTACATTTATCGTAGCACATGCACTCAGAGGCGAAAACACTCCCGGATTAACTATTTTGTAGGTAGTAAGAGAATGAACGGTGTCCTGGTTGCCCGCCTGATCGCCTATCAGATCAACATCACCTGATGCATTTTCAAAATACGAATGCGTATAGGAAGTAGTGGTTTCCGTGTCGGAAGGCGGTGGGTTGGATGTTTCTTTTTTGCAGGTAGCAAACAACAATACGGCCATTCCCAGGTAAAAATATTTCAGTGAAGTTTTGTGCATTTTCATTGACCCCAAAATTACGAAAACTTTTGTCCCGATGGTTGGGCTTCTCAATGCGGGAAAACGCTTGTTATCAACAAAAAAGCCGTCCTTTCGTCATTCTGAGCCTGATGAAGAAAGGACGGCTTCTGAAAAATTTTGTTTTTTTATACTTTCAATCGCATACCGATCTGTAATACCTTGGTTTGCTTAATACCGTTCTTTTTGCAGATCGCAGCTATGGTGGTATGATTGCGTTGTGCGATCCTTCCGAGTGTATCACCGTTTTTTACAACCACTACCTTTCCTTTGGAAGACTTACCGGCAATAGCAGCCGATTTGGAAGTGGTGTGTGATCTGGAAGTTTTACTGTTGTGAGCGTGGATGGCACGCAGATCATATTTATCGGCAAAATCTTCTTTGTACAATACAAGAGCGGAGTTTTTCACTTCACCTTTTTCGTAATCGACCACATCTTCCGTATCCAATGCACGCCCGAGGAAACGCATCTCGAAATGCAGGTGACTTCCGTACGAATGGCCTGTATTACCTCCAAGACCAATCACTGTTCCCGAAGTCACTTCTGTTCCGGGCTCTACGAGGAGCTTTGATAAATGTCCGTATACCGTTTCAAGGCCATTGTTGTGACGGATGATCACTACATTACCATATCCGCCTTTATTGAATTTTGCAATACGTACCCTGCCGTCGAATGCTGCTACTACCGTATCCCCTGTTTCAAGATTGATATCCGTTCCGTAATGCGGCCGGCGACGTCTCCAACCAAATCCGGATGTGATAGGTCCTTTGAAAGGCACGCTAAATCCACAGCTCCAGTCGTCAAGCAGATAAACAGTAGATGAATCGGAAGTGAAATGCTGATCGAATAAATACGGATGAATGAGTGATGTATCCCAGCTGCCATACAAATCATGAGATGGGAACATCAACAGGGAGTCTACCGAATCCATGAAAACATCATCCTTGATAACAATAGTGGTCGAATCGTCTTTTTTTAGCTCTTTTGCTGCCGGTTTTACAACCTTCACTGTTTTATGAGGCTTTTTCTTAGCGCCTTTCTTTTTCTTTTTGTCGTCAATGCCGGCAAACAGGCTCGCTCCAACCAGCAAAAACAACAAACTAAGTCCTATTATTTTTTTCATTTTTAATAGTTTTGCTAATTAAAACAAACTCCGGCCAATAAGAATTTTGCAAAAATAAGATTCTCCGCCAGAAAAGCAAGTATTAATTATGGTTAATCGACTGCTTTTTACCAACAAATGGGAATTAAAATACCCTCTTAGATGATTCTACGGGGCTAAGCGAAATAAGTTGTGGAAACAATTCCCATTTATTAACAAATTTAACATTTTTGTTAATAAATCTGGAGCTGGCATTAAATTGAAATGGCAGGTTTTACCCGGACTTTCTTTTAATGAAACGGGTTGGCAGGGATATTTTCGCTTTGTTCGGGGCATTTGTACCGTTTTCGAGCAGATCCTTCAATACTTTAAAGGACCAGGAACCGATCTCTTCCACCGGTTGTTCCACCGCAGAGATAGTAGGAGCCGAAAAACGGAACACATCGATATCATCAAAACTGATAAATTTTAGCTGCTCCGGCACTTTCAGTTTCTTTTCGCTGAAATACTCCATGCAGGCAAGCGCGATGTTATTATTGGCGGCAAAAAGCCCGTCGATCTTGTTTTTTTTTAGCAAGGTATCCAGGTTCTCATACACCGAGTTCTTAATATCCTGGAAAGGGATCTCAATCACATTTTTCTCCGTGAAAGATAATCCGTGCACTTCCAGTGCCCTTGCAAAACCCTGCTTCCGTTCTTTTATCGTACTTATATAACCGGGAGATATCGTTAAAAGAGCGATAGTTTTGCAACCTGACTTTATCATCGATTCGGTAGCCGTATAAGCAGCCTGCTCATTATCCACACTTACGGAGGGCATGTTGGAACCCGACAGCACCCGGTCGATCAGCACGCAGGGAAAACCTCTTTTGGTAATGAAATCCAGTTTGGCTGCATTGTCAAGCGTGGAGCTAAGGATCAAGCCATCCACCTGTTGTGAATCCATCAGCATTTTGATCAGGTTCAGCTCTTTTTCTGAGTCTTCATCAGAGCTGCAGATCATAGGATTGTATCCATCCAGCTGGGCCTTGTCTTCAATGATGCGGATGATCTTCGAATAAAAAGGATTGGAGATATCAGGGACGATCACACCGATCAAAAAGGATTTGCCTGTCCGGAGCCTTCTTGCCGCTTTATTTGGCATAAAACCAAGCTCTGCTATCTTCTCCTCTACCCTTTTCCTGGTTTTCTCACTTATGCCATACTTCTCGGTTTTATTATTAATAACCATAGAAACGAGAGTTTTAGAAACTCCCAGGCTCTTGGCTATATCATCGATCGATGGCTTCTTTGTATTTTCCTTCATATTCACGAATTTATAAAATAAAACGACCGGACAAACAATTATTTCCGGTGGGCCTGCCAAATTGTACGTAATTTCATACTTGCACATTATTTGTTACCAGGGAGGCAATGAATACTAAAAATCATACGTTTATAAACAGCAGCCTGTTCCCGCTTTTGTTCCTCCTTGTTACATGGGCTGTGTTTTATTACGATCAGCAATACAAACTCTCACTCTACCGTTTCGGCCTGACACCAATGAGCTTAAGCGGCCTCTCCGGTATTCTTTTTACGCCAATTCTGCATGCCGATCTCCGTCACATACTTTCCAATACGTTTCCGATGTTGATTTTGGGAACCATGCTTTTTTATTATTACAAAGAGATCGCCTACAAAGTTTTTTTCATCATCTATTTTGGCTCTTCGGCTTTGGTGTGGCTGCTAAGCGACCTGCTGCGCGGAGAACACACTTCTTATCATATCGGGGCAAGTGGTGTGGTATACGGCCTCGCAGGTTTTCTTTTCTTTTCAGGTATTATTCGTAAGAACAGGATGTTGTTCGGTGTTTCCCTGCTTGTCACATTCCTATACGGTACGGTGATCTGGGGGATCTTCCCGGTCGAATTTCAGCGCGCCATCCATATTATCGGTAAAAGAGACAATGTTTCGTGGGAAGGCCATCTGTTCGGTTTTTTGGTTGGCACTTCGCTGGCCTGGTTGTATAAAAAACAGGGAATACAAAAACCCGAGTACTCATGGGATGTGAACAACGATACCGATGTGGACGAATCCAATCCCTACTGGCTGGTAGACGAGAACGGGAATCCACTGAAAAAAAACACGGGAGAAGAAAAAGATGCAGAGGTCTACAGGAACACTTCTGATAATCCGTTTACGGTGAATTATACTTACCTTCCCAAAAAAGAAAACGATGGAGGAGATCCGCTGGGTAAAAATATTTGATCATCCGGAAGCCCTGGAAAAATTTGTGCCCCGCTCGAAGATCAATACGATCGTAGTAGAAGGCAAAAAGATCTGCCTGGCACATACTTCCAAAGGTGTTTTTGCCATCCAGGACAAGTGCCCGCATAATGGAGCCTCCCTTAGTTTTGGTTATTGCAACGATGAGCACAACAGTATTGTCTGTCCCCTGCATCGTTATCATTTCAGTCTTGAAACAGGAAGAGCATTAAGCGGTGTAGCGGATGCAGGACGCACCTATCCGTTAAAAACGGAAGCAAATGGTGTTTACCTCGGTTTTAAAGAATATAAATGGGATTGGAAATTCTGGAAATAAGTTTCAGATCAAAGATGCATGCTTGCTTTTTTCTCCAGCAAGTCCTCTTTCGTTTCCCTGTTATCCGGATCGTCCACACAACAATCTACCGGGCAAACAGCTGCACACTGGGGCTCATCGTGAAAACCTACACATTCCGTGCATTTATCGGCAACAATATAATACAGATCCATTGATACCGGCGTTTGCGGTTCTGCAGCATCCACATCCAGACCGCTGTTTTTCCCTTGGAATGGCCCCTGCAGGGTGGTTCCGTCAGAAAAACGCCATTCTGCTCCACCTTCATAAATTGCATTATTAGGGCATTCAGGCTCACACGCTCCGCAGTTTATACATTCATCTGTAATTATAATTGCCATTTTTACGCTACTTTTGTCGAAATTTTGTGCAAATATACAAAGAAACAGGCATAAATTCCCTGATTTGTATGTTTTTACGATCCGGTGATTGTCCAATTTTTCTTAATTAAAGATAAAAATGAGTCCTAAACAGCGACTGAACTCCTTTGTTCAATTACGTGATTACCTCAACGATTACCTGAGCGGAAATAAGGCCCATGTAATGAACGATACCTTTGATGTGCTGAACGCAAAGATCCATGATGCTTTTTTGTATAACGGATGGTTCACTGAGGAAAACACACGCCTCGCACTAACAGGCATTACGCAAATACTGGAGCCGGCACAACTGGAAAAAGCTCTGAAAAAAACAAACAAAGATCAGCAGGCAAAAACAATTGCCCTGATCATGGCAGGTAATATTCCGGCCGTTGGGTTCCATGACCTTCTCTGCGTATTGTTATGCGGACACAAGGCATTGATCAAGCTTTCTTCGGATGATACGATCCTGATCCCCTTTTTGATGGAGATCCTGCTGAAGATAGAACCCGGTTTTGCAGATCAGATCGCTTATGCCGAAAACAGGCTCAGTAATTTTGATGCTGTTATTGCAACGGGAAGTAATAACTCCGCCGGCTATTTCAATTATTATTTTGGTAAATACCCGCATATCATCCGGAAGAACCGGAATTCGGTAGCCGTTCTGACGGGTACTGAAACTACCGGAGAGCTGGCAGCCCTGGGACATGATGTATTTGATTATTATGGTTTGGGCTGCAGAAATGTGTCCAAGCTGTTCGTGCCCGAAGGTTATGTTATGGACGGTTTTTTCGAAAGTATTTTTTCCTTCGGTGCAGTCATCGATAATAAAAAGTATGGCAACAATTACGAGTACAATCGTGCTATTTACCTGATGACACAACAAAAATTCCTGGACAATAATTTCGTAGTGATCAAACAGGATACCGAGAGTCTGTCTTCTCCCGTGGGTGTGATCCTCTACGACACGTATACTTCGCTGCCCGAAGTGGAAAAATTTCTGCTTGCTCATTCGGAGCAATTGCAATGCATCGTTTCCAAAGCACCATTCGAAAAAGTAAGCACGATCGGTTTCGGACAGAGCCAGTGCCCCGGATTCTTTGATTATGCAGATGGTGTAGACGTGATCGCATTTCTCAACACCCTGTAAAGAGTAGAATTTGTAGTATAAAAAAAGCCCCCTAACGGGATCGTCAGGGGGCTTTTTTGTTTTTATTGAAAGGTCTGCTTATGCTTACTTAACGAGCATCACCGGACCTTGTTGTTCATATTCTTTTTTATCGTAACCAACCGCTCTCAGGATATAGAAATAAGTTCCTTCCGCAGCATCTGTTCCGTTCGCAAGCTTACCATCCCAGGTTTGCCCCGGTCCGGAGATCACGAATACTTTTTGGCCCCAGCGATTGAAGATATCGATATTCATTTCTTCGATACCGGTGCTTTCGATCGTTAATACATCATTTATATCATCACCATTTGGAGAGAAGATATTCGGGATAATGATCGAAGAATTATCATTTACGATGATCGTTACAGAAGCACTGTCCTGGCAACCATTAGAGAATGCATACAATACTACCTGGTAGGTACCCATTCCCGTAAACGTATTACTTGGGTGTGTAGCAGATGTGCTGTTTCCATCACCAAAGGTCCAGCCATAAGTAGTTGCACCTACACTTTGATTAGTGAAGCTAACTGTAAGCGGGCTGAAACCGGTAGTCACATCCTGCGTAAAATCTGCTACTACCGTATTGCTTACCACAGTGATCTGATCCTGTGCCGAGCAGCCTGTTACACCATCTGTGATCAACACGATGTACACACCCGCTGCACCGATCGTAGGAGTAGCCGTTGTTCCGTTCGCTACCACATTCGGTCCTGACCATGCATATACAGGAGAAGCAGCGCTGGTTGTTGCTGCAGGCAGTACAAAGTTTGTACTTCCGCAAGGAATCGTTTCAGTTGTTGCTCCTGCATCTACTGTAGGGATCGTATTTACTGTAACTGCAACTGTGAAGGTATTGGTACAGCCGTTTCCGTCAGTTCCTGTCACAATATAATTACCGCTTGCTGCAGGAGTGAATGCAACACCATTTGTAACACCATTATTCCATGTGTAAGTAGATGCTCCTGTTCCGTTCAGTGTAACTGTTCCTCCTGCACAGGTAGCTGCAGTACTACCTTGTGTAGCGCCCACAGTAGGAGCCGTATTTATTGTTACACTTACTGTAGCTGTATTTACACAACCGTTAACATCTGTTCCTGTTACAATATAGTTACCACTTGAACCAGGAGTGAATGCCACACCGTTCGTAACGCCACCGTCCCATGAGTATGTCGCAGCACCTGTACCGTTCAGTGTTACAGATCCGCCTGCACATGTACTCGGGCTGTTAGCTCCTACAGAAGGCAGTGGGTTGAATGTGATGCTAACCGGAACAGCGGAGCTTAGACAGCTGCTGTTATTGGCTACTACATAAATGGTAGTGTTAGAAGTGATACCTGTCGGAGTGAATGTACTTCCTGCACCGATCTGATTGGTAAGGCCCGCATCCGAATACCAGAACACGTTACCTGAACTTGCGTTGGCTGTTAAAGCAGTTACTGCATCACCGGTACAATAAACCGTATCACTTGTTGTAACAAATACAGGAGTCGGAGGCACAGATGTGGAAACGAGAGTTACCGGTCCAAAAGAAGAGGTACAGGTATTTCCGTCCGTTACGGTAAGCGTATAAGTACCTGCAGCCTGGTTCACTAAATTAGGTGTGCTTGTAGAACTGCTTACAGTTCCTCCGGCGTTTGACCAGACATATGTGAAAGTAGGTGTTCCACCCACTACTATTCCGGTAATATTACCGTCAGTTACACCACCGCAGGACGCGGAGTCGATATTGATCGTTGTTACGTTAATGTTCGGAGGTGTATTGATATTGATCGTTACAGGAGTAGCTGCGCCTGTACAACCCAGCGCTGTTTCAGCTACATAGTATACGGTAGTGCTCGTTACACCAGAAGCAAAAGGAGAACCTGTTCCAACAACGCTTGTTAAACCTGCGTCGCTGTACCAGTTGATCGTTCCTCCTGTTCCGGCAGCCGTTAAATCAGCCACTGTCTGGCCTGTACAATAGGAAGCTCCCGTTGCTGTAGGAGCAGCAGGCGTAGGATTCACCGTCACAACCACCTGTGTGGAAGCACTCTCACATCCGGTGACTGTTTCTGTTACATATAATGTATGTGTGGTAGTCGTTGTTGGTGTATATGGGTTAGACGTACTCACAACACTTGTGAGGCCTGCATCGGCATACCAGGTGATCGTTCCACCTGAGCCTGTCATAGTGATCGGGCTTATCGGACTTCCTGTGCAATTGGAAGGATTTGTTCCGTTCACAGTAGGAGCGCCTGGTGCGTTGTTATTGTTAATAGCCGCAGTGATCGTATCATTACATCCATTGGCATCAACTACAATTAACGTATAGTTTCCGGCTGCAATAGAATCGATATCAGCTGTTGTAGTAGAAGAAGAGATCACGGTAGAAGAAGCATTATACCAGGTATAGGTATATCCTGCAGTTCCGCCGGAAATGCCAACACCCGCAACACTTCCGCTTGGTGTAACACAATTTGAATTGGAGATCGTAGCAGTTCCCGCGCTGAGAACAGGCTCTGAATAAGTGCTCAGGGCAGTAGTCGTAGATGCGCTGGCAGAACATCCGTTTGAGTTGGTAATGGTTAACCCATATGTACCCGCAACTGTTGCAGTATACGTTGAAGAAGTTGCTCCCGGAATAGGAGACCCGCCTAATGTCCACTGGTATCCGTTTGCAGGGATCGTTGCAGTACCACCAGGGTTGGAAGTAGCAGCGCTGATAACGATGACTGCATCGGAACAGAATGAAGAAGATGTTGGAGTGATCTGAGGTATCGGGTTTGCATTTACTGTTAATACGGTAGCTGCCGACTGTGCACCTGTACATCCTGCTGCAGTAGCAGAAGCTGTATAATTTCCTCCGTCAGCCAAAGTTGCGTTTGTAACATTAATAGATGTTCCTGCACCCAAAGATCCGGTAGGTCCTGTCCAGTTATATACGGTCCCGCCTACAGGGCTATTGATGAATAGAGTTGTGGAACCACCCTCACAGATAGCAGCGTTGTTGATACTTAATGTAGGAGCTGTAGGAGCACCAGGATTTCCAATAGAGAATGCTGAGCTGGTAGTACAACCATTTCCATCCGTTACTACAAGGTTATAAGGACCTGCAGGAACGTTGGTGATATCAGGAGTAGGCTGTGCTGTCCCACTGTTCCATGAATAAGAAAGTGTAGGAGCGCCGGTTGCTGTTACACCTGTGATAGAACCTGTAGAAGCTCCGCAATTGGACGGTGCAACCGTTCCTGTTGAGGTGATAGAAGGATTCGGGTTAACTGTTACAGTATATGTACGAACTGAACCTACACAGGAACCTAAAGTAGGAGTTGCTGTGATAATACCTTGTTGTTGTGTGACCACTGTTGAAGCAACGAAACCATTGATCGGACTGGAAGACCCGGAGCCTGCCAAACCTATCGAAGGA
Source organism: Bacteroidota bacterium (assembly GCA_021156365.1). Taxonomy (GTDB): domain Bacteria; phylum Bacteroidota; class Bacteroidia; order B-17B0; family Aurantibacillaceae; genus JADJDM01. Next base: position 64,646 of record JAJNDK010000003.1, on the reverse strand, counting down.
TTGGAATTGATCCAGTTGATACCTACACCCGAAGAAGGAGTTGTGCTGAAAGAGACTGCATTCACCGTAGCGCCCGAACAAACCGTTTGATTGGAAACAGCGGCTATCGAAGGCGTAGGATCAACCGTGATATTGAATGATTGAGGATTAGCATTACAACCGGCTGCAGAAGCATTTACCGTTATCGTACCTGTTACGGAAGAAGTAACGTTGGCAGAAGTGAATCCACTGATATTACCTGTTCCGCTACCCAGAGCCAAACCGGTACCTGTATTATTATTCGTCCACGAAGCAGACATAGAAGGAGTAACTGTAAATGCAGGAACTGAAACAGCTGTATTACCGCAGGCCGTAATATTCGACATGGATGATATTACTGGTGTCGGGTTTATCGTTACCTGGAAAGTTATCTGAGGAGCATTACACGCTCCTAAAGAAGCGCTAACGGTCACGGTTCCTGTAGCAGCAGAACTCACGGAAGGGGCAGTATAAGATGGAATATTCCCGGAGCCGCTTCCATTCATTCCCGTTCCGGTATTATTATTGGTCCATGTGGCGCTTCCACCCGGATTGACGATAAAATTAGTTGCAGCTACAGGTGTTCCTCCACAGGCAGTTATATTTGAAACAGCCGAAATGGTCGGAGCCGGATTGACAACAATTGTAAATGATTGTGTACCTGCAGTACAACCCGAAAGACTTGCATTCACACTAATTGTGCTTGTCGTCGCGGTTCCAACATTTGCAGAAGTAAATCCGGAAATGTTTCCCGTTCCGTTGGTTAAGCTTAAACCCGTTCCGGTATTATTGTTTGTCCAGGTAGCCGTGGTTGTAGGTGTTACCGTAAATGCCGGAACTGAAACCGGGCTATTACCACAGGCAGTGATATTACCCATGGAACTAATCGTTGGGGTAGGATTTATCGTTACGTTAAACGTACGTGGAGTTGCGCTACAGGATCCGATGGAAGCGTTTACCGTCATCGTTGCCACGGTTTGAACGGCTACTACAGGAGCAGTATAACCTGCTATGTTAGTGGTGCCACTTCCTGATATACCAACAGCTGTATTATTATTGGTCCAGCTTGGTGTAGCAGAAGGAGTAATCGTGAATGTAATACCCGCAACCGGTGCGCCGCTGCATGCACTCACATTCGGCATTGTACTAATGACAGGAGTTGGGTTCACTGTTATGGTAAAGTTCTGCGGCGTAGCTGCACAGCCTGAAACACTGGAGTTCAATGTGATCACACTGGTTGTAGCTGTTGTAACCGAAGTCGCCGTAAAGGTTGGAATGCTTCCCGTTCCGTTCACTGAAGCAAGACCCGTAGCTGTACTACTGTTGCTCCAGTTAACTGTTGTAGCAGGAGTAACCGTAAAGGCAGGAACAGTAACCGCACTTCCACCGCAGGCATTAATATTTGACATCGCGGTAATAACCGGAAGCGCATTTACAGTGATAGCAAATTGTGTAGGTGTGCTCGTCGAGCAGGATCCTGAAGTTGCATTTACGGTGATCGTTGCAGTACCTGCAGAACCCGTAAAGCTTCCGATGTTGGTGCTACCGCTTGCTCCTAATCCAATACCGGTATTGTTATTTGTCCAGCTCACAGATCCGGCCGGAGTAACTGTAAAATTAGGAACTGTAACCGTAGATCCCGCACAGGCTGTTGTAATGTTCGACATGGTCGTAATAACCGGTGCCTGGTTTACCGTAATAGCGAATGTATAGCTTGTACCGGCACATCCGGATAAAGAAGGTGTTACTGTTATTGTTGCTGCCTGTGTGGAAGATACAACCGGAGCAGTATAACCGGCGATGTTGGTTGACCCACTTGCCGCCAGACCTATCCCTGTATTATTATTGTTCCAGGTATAGGTACTACCTGCCGGCGTGGATCCAAACGTTACACCAGTCACAGGAGCGCCACCACAAACGGATTGGTTGCTGATGGCATTCACAGTAGGGCTTGGATTTACAGTAACCGTTACCGATTGAGCGGTGCCTGCACAGCTTCCTGAAGTGGAAGTAGGAACCACACTGTATATTACCGTTTCTATGTTACCGGTAGAAGAAGTTAAAGTATTGTTGATGACATTTCCGGTACCATTCGCTTCACCCGTAACGTTGCCATTGGCAACAGGGGTCCAGCTATAGGTTGAGGCAAGACTGCTTGTTAAGTTGAAGTTCACAGCATTACCACTACAAACAGATGCAGAGCCGGAGCTTGTCATAGTCGGAGCTGCTGTTACAGTGATCTGAATTGGGGTACGTGTTGATGTACAACCACTTGTTGTTGACACTTGTAAGTAATAAGTTGTTGATCCTACGGTCGCGGTAGATGGCGAATAATTAGCTCCGGTCGCTAATTGCGTACCGCCTGATGCTGCGGTCCACCATGAATAATTTCCGAGTGTTCCGGCCGCATTGATAGTTACAGACCCATTCTGACAAACAGAATAAGTTGTATTGGAATAATTAAGCCCCGCAATTTCCGTTCGTGGAGGTGAGGTACCGATACCTGCCGTACCTGTCCAGTCCAGGGAGAAAGTACTGTTGTTGGGTGACCACTCATTGATCAATAAATAATAGTGCTGTCCCGCTGTTACAGTTAAACTGCTAACCCAACCATTTCCGTTCACATTCTCCGAAGCATCCGAATAAGCGGGGCTCATACCTGTTGTTCCGGTAGTGGCTGCGTAGGAACATCTTATCGGTGTTCCGAGAGAACCGCAGGAAGTAGCAGGATACAAAGCGAAATCGTAATCATCTGCGGCGTTACCTGTATTCAGGTTAAAACCAAGGGTTCCACTGGTCGCAATCGTAAACTCGTACCAGTTCGAAAAATTCTCGGCAACTGTACAACCTGTGCAGGCATCAGAAGTTAATCCAGGCCCGTCACTTAAGCCGGCAAAGGAAAATCCGTTATCACAAATACCTGTTGCATTGATACAATCGCTGTTTTCGGTTCCTGTTGGCATATTGGGACGTGATACACAGGAAAAATTTCCGGCCCAACCTGCAAAGACATCAGATCCATCCGAGTCAAACACGAATGAAAGGCAACCACTGGAATTTGTTGCTGTATATGTTTGTCCCAAGCCTGCAGTTCCTGTCAATGCTACCATTTGAGGGCTGAATTGAACCGGTCCGTCAAGAATGTACAAATAGTCGTACCCTGTTTCAAGCTGGAACTGCGTAAAAGTGATACTCACCGCAGTACCCGGTGTGCTTGGGCAAAATGTACGGTAAATAAGGTTAACGTTATTCGCATAGTTACCTCCCGCACCACCATTATCATAATAAGTACCCGAACAGTTGTTCACCATACAACTTCCTGTATAGGTACTCTGCAAACCCGTAGTAGGATGCGTATACACCTGGGCATATAATCCAATAGCATTTAAAAAAAGGAAACAAATGAATAATACTTTTTTCATTTTCGTAGGTTATTTTAGTTAAAACACACTTATTTTTGTAGGATGGATTGTAATTTTTTGAAATCTTCCTTCGTCAGCAGATAAACGTTTTTATCACCACCTGACATAGATTTCTGCATGGAAGTGAATTTTTCCATGTCTTTAAGGAAAGATTTCAAGGCCGCCTGCTGGTCAGCAGATAAGCGACGGTACTCCTCACGGATCAGTGTGATCCGATCTGCTTTTTCAGAGCCCATTACAAGGGACTTATAGTGCGTAGGATTGCTGGTTGACCAGGCTTTGAATGAATTGATAAAATAATCGGCATTTGTAATACTGAAATTTCCTGTTGGAAAAACAGGATCACTTACTGAAACAGCTTCGAGCATCAGCTCATTCCCATTCAGATAGGTAGAACCCTCCTTTACAATTTTATTTTGCGCCGACATCGTAAAAACAGACGACATACTAAGAATAATAACCGATAAGAGCTTTGTTAACATTTTTTGAGTTTTTAGTAAATGAAACTTAACACTAAGGTAGAAGGATTTTTGTTAATAACAAAAAAACATCTTTTTCCAGACCTTTCTTTTTTTACGCTCGTTTTTTACTAAAAATCATCTGACAAGTGTCAGGAAGCCTGAAACCTCGAAACCGGTGGAGTCATTACCGGTAGCTTTGAAAATATAAAAATAAGTGCCTTCGGAGCAAGGAAGTCCGCTTGTAGTATGACCGTCCCAGATTACCTTTGATAAGGTGGCCAATTCAGGTGCCTCGTATACTTTTACGCCCCATCTGTTGTATACTTCGAAGAGTTCGATCACTGTATTATTGGCCCTGAACTCAAACACATCATTGATCCCGTCACCGTTAGGGGAAAACACATTCGGGATCGTGTCTACCGTCGATTTACTTGTAACACTTATGGTTGTTGTAGCTGTATCTTTGCAGGTTCCGTTATCCACCGCGAGTGTAATTGTATAGGTCCCATCGCTTGTGTAGATCTGTGCAGGAGGGCTTTGCAAAACCGATGTTTGTCCGTTCCCTAAATTCCAGCTATATGTATTGGTACCAGTTGTTATATTGATAAAACTTACCGTCAGCGGGGAAATGCCGCTTGTCGGATTTGCTGTAAATTGTGCTGTAACAAGCGCACTGTCATTAACCGTATACGGCCCGCCTGTAACCACGCAGGAGTTGGAATCTGTCACTGTCAGCTGATACTGGCCTGCCATTACGTTGGCCAATGTATCCGAAGAGCCAACAGTTGTGCCGCCTGGTACAGCAGTCCAGGAATAACTGTAAGGTGTTGTGCCGCCCGAAACAGCAGCGACAATAGAACCATTCGGTAAACTACACACTGCCGTTTCAATTACAGGTGTGGCCAATGCCGGTGTGGCCTTTGTTACAACCGAAACAACCGTATCCGAAGAGCAATTGGCAGTGGTTCCTGTTACTGTAAACGTTGTGGCTCCTGCCGCAGCCGGCACGAAAGTGATCGAATCATTTGTAGATGAAGTGCTCCATAAATAGCTTGTTGCTCCGCTTGCTACCAATAAAGCTGCAGAGCCCATACACACTGTGTCATTCGGAACACTTAGTACAGGTAAATTATTCACAGTAACAATAAATTGTGCAGAGTCCGAACAGCCGGTTATAGTGGTGGTTCCGGTAACAGTATAGGTAGCTGTGGAAACCGGCGCAATAGAAGCCGTTGTAACACCTGTTGGCGTAATACCGGCGCTCCATACATAGGTATCGGCACCTGAAGCGCTTAAGCTGGCTATATCTCCGTTACATACAGTAGTATCGTTAATAACAACCGTAGTAGCTGCCAGCGTAGTGACACTGATCGTCGGTGTTTCAACAGCACCGCATGCTCCCGTAATAGCACACGAATAGGTGGTAGTTCCTGCCACATTGTATACAGCTGTGGCGGTGCCCTGTCCGCTCAATGGCGCTGGTATCCAGTTATAGGTCAGCCCTGTTCCGGGAGCAGTGGCAGTAAGGGTGTCGTTGGTATTCGGGCATACCGGGTCAATTGCTGCAGCAATGGTAGCAACCTGTGCCCCGTTTTGAACATTGATCGTATAGTTGCAATCATTTCCATCCACACCGTCTACCATGATGTAATATTTCTGGCCGACAATCAGGCCGGTAGCATTTAACACATCGGTTCCCGGCAATCCCTGGGTTACACAATTGGAAACGGAAGCAAAGTTTGCACAATCAGGCGATGAAAGCACGATGGCCTGAATCCCACCGAGGGTAGCAGAACTACAGGCAGAAGTGATCTGGAAAGTAGCAGTGGTGGCATTTGCAATAAAAGCCAGCCAGGAATTGTTCTGGATCGTTCCACAGGAAAAAACGCTGCTGCCTCCAATGTCAAGGTTCCCGTTGTCGCGGGTAAACCATCCGGAAGTATTACCGCACCAGTTGTCCAGGTTGCAGATAACAGGGGCAACCGAACAGCTGTCGGCTGCAGGAAGATTGGAGTTACACGGTACCGGGTTACAGCCCAGGATAAAACTGAAGCCACCCCAGGCAGTACCACCATCCGAAGCAAAACGAAAGGTAAGACAGGATCCGGCGGAAGTGAAAACACCCGGGTATAAAACATCACCCGTAAGAGTTGCTATAAGCGGGCTCGCAACAGAAGGCCCGTCGTATACATAGAGAAAATCAAAATTGCTTTCCAGCGAAACAAAATAAAAATTAGCGCGCAAAGGACCGCCGGTAGAAGAACAAAATGTTACTGTATCGCTTTCATTATCCAGGTATCCGTTCGTTCCCCCCACGAACTGGCCGGGAATGGAAGAAACCACCTTTCCGCTGCAGGTAGAAATGGTCTGCCCGCTGATCGTGTCGATCTTATAGATCTGCGAAAATGCATTGCCCAGAACAGCAAACAAAAAACCAATTAGTAGAATACCTTTTTTCAAGCGACCTGTTTTATTTTTTTATTGAATATTTTCTTTCGTTTTAAGCACTTCCGAACGGGAGAGCAACTCCACAGTGAATTTTTTCCCTTCCATGTTCACTTCCACAATGGCTTTATCATCTGCCTTCCGGTACTTTTCATACAAACCGATATCGAAAGAAACATCAATAAATTTTTTCACTTCCGCGTCGAGGCTATTATAACCGATAACTGTATAGGTTTTGAGGTAAAGATAATTCAGCTGGTTTATTTTCGTCGATTTCATTTTCAGCAGATCCGGCTCTGCATAATATTTGGCAATACGTTTGTCCAGTTTTGCACCGTCTATCAGAAGATCCGAAGTATACACTTTAGTATTACGGTACGGATTTTTGGGCGCTACAGGTTCTGTTTGAGCCAAAACCGGAACGGAAAAGGCAAAAAGGAATAAAAGCAATGCTAAACTGTACTTTTTCATGATATACTTCTAAAATTTCACTAAGGTATTATCTTTTTGATCAAAAAACACTTGTTAAAACCTCTTTACCACTATGAATAAATTGTTTATTTTTTGGAAACAATATAACCTTCTCACTATCAAAAAGATACATTATTCACGATGACATATTGAAAAGAGCGAAAAACAAAGACCCTGCCACTCTTCACAATCATTTGTTTTTATGCCTGACTTATTATTATTTTATGCCATCTTTGCAAGCTTTTTTATATCAAATGAATCATATAGAAACAAGTAATTCGTTAACACTGAAGAGGAGCTTTCTTCCATCAGCATTAAAAATTGATAACTGGTCCGTATTGGAGCCGTTTTATACAGACCTCCTGCAAAGAAACATAAGCGACAGTGCCTCTCTGAAAAAGTGGCTGCTTGACTGGAGTGAGTTGGAGGCGGTGGTAAGTGAAGATTATGCATGGAGGTATATAAGAATGACCTGCGATACATTTGATGAGGCCCTGCTGAATAGCTACACCTTTTTCGTAGAAGATATCGAGCCGAAGATCGCTCCATTATCCAACAAGCTTCAAAAGAAACTTATCGCCTCCCCTTTCCTCGATGAGCTTGAAAAAAATACGTATTTCGTTTTTGTGAGAGGAATAAAAAAGAGCCTCGAGCTATTCAGAGAAGAAAACATCCCCCTGAATACGGAGATCAATAACGAATCACAGAAATACGGTGTCATTTCTTCTGCACAAACGATCGAACACAATGGTGAGCAGATCACCCTGCAACGTGCAGCCAGTCTGCTTAAATCAACGGACCGGGAACTGCGGGAAACTATCTACAGGAAGATCCAGGATCGCAAGTCGGGAGATGAGACCAAACTGAATGAGCTCTATACGAAGCTGATCGGGCTCAGAAATAAAGTGGCGTTGAATGCAGGCTTCAAAAATTACCGCGATTATAAATTCGAAGACCTTGGCCGTTTTGATTACACGGCACAGGATTGCTATAATTTTCACGATGCCATTGCAGAAGTGATCGTTCCCCATAACCGGAAACTGGAACAGGAACGAAAAGATAAATTGGGATACGAATCCTACAGGCCCTGGGATACCGAATTTGACATCAGCGGCAGAGAGCCATTAAAGCCTTTCAAAACAGGTGCGGAGCTTACCGAAAAAACGATCGCCTGCTTCAGCACGATCGATCCTTTCTTTGCCGATTGTATCACTACCATGCGTGAGCTGAAACACCTGGACCTCGAGTCGAGAGTAGGCAAAGCTCCGGGAGGTTATAACTACCCGCTCTACGAATCAGGGGTTCCTTTTATTTTTATGAATGCTGTCGGAACCCTGAAAGATGTAGTAACCATGGTGCACGAAGGCGGGCACGCGGTGCATTCGTTTCTTTGTAATCCGCTCGAGCTCACCGATTTCAAAGGCACACCATCGGAAGTAGCCGAGCTGGCCAGTATGAGCATGGAGCTGATCTCCATGGAACATTGGGAGAGTTTCTTTACGAATGCAGAAGAGCTGCGCATTGCAAAAACAGAGCAGCTGGAGAAAATATTGAAAACACTTCCCTGGATAGCCTGTATAGATAAATTCCAGCACTGGGTGTATCAGCATCCGCTCCATTCTGTTGAAGAAAGATATACCGAGTGGATGAAGATCACCAAAGAATTCGGAACCGGAACAGTGGATTACAGCGGTTTTGAGCATGCACAAAAAAGAAGCTGGCAGGGACAGTTGCATCTGTTCGAAGTACCTTTCTATTATATCGAATATGGAATGGCCCAGCTGGGTGCTATTGCTGTGTGGCGCAATTATAAGCAGGATCCGGCCAAAGCGCTCGGGCAATACAAGGCAGCTCTTAAACTGGGATATACCAAACCTATTCCCGAAATATACAAAGCAGCGGGGATCAAATTTGATTTTTCAGTAGAGTATATCAAAGAACTGATGAATTTTGTAAGCAATGAATACGAAAAGCTGAAATAAAGAATGGAGATCCGCGAAACAGAACAAACACCGTCCCCGCTCATCAAACACCGCACACCTGTATGGTTCCAGTTATTAATCGCACTGGGATTTTTTCTCGTGCTTGCTTTTTTCAGCGGGCTCGGAGAGGACAATGGCGCCCTGCAGCAGTACCGGGATGATCCCGGCATGATAACGATGCTGAAAGTAGGCCAGGCGATCATTGTGATCTTTGTTTTTATTCTTCCCGCTATGCTTTTCAGTATGGTGCTCCGGCAGGAAAAGCTCCGGTTCCTTCGCCTCAACAAATTCCCAAAGCTTCCACATCTGTTGGTTGGTATTACCATTTGCCTGATCGCATTGCCGATCGTGAGCGGTACTTCTATCTGGAATTCGAATATGCATTTGCCGGAATCCATGCACGGCATCGAAGAGTGGATGCGTATAAAAGAAAAATCAGCCACGGAAAGCATTGAATTGTTCTTTATCGACAGGTCTGTTGGCGGACTAATCCTTAACCTGTTCGTGGTGGCATTCATGGCAGGCTTAAGTGAAGAGATCTTTTTCCGGGGGTTTTTACAACGCCTGTTCATCGAAAATAAAATGAATGTTCACATTGCAGTATGGCTCACCGCCATTCTTTTCAGTGCTATACACATCCAGTTCTTCGGTTTTATACCACGTATGTTATTAGGTGCCGTGCTCGGTTATCTGTATGCCTACACCAACAATTTATGGGTGCCTATTATAGCGCATACGGTGAACAATGCATTCGCTGTAGTGATGGCTTACATAACAGGCAGTATCACGGAAGATCCGATGTCTCCGAAGCCCGGAGAAGAGGTGAATCTGTCGCTGATGGGATTAAGCGTACTGCTTGTAGGTGGTATGATCTGGTTCCTCTACAAACGAAGAGAGCAGCCGAACACGGGTCCATTGAACGCATAGCACCACATTCGTTCTATCTGCCTGGTATTCACTAAAATTAGGATTTAAAAAGGTGCATACAATCAAAACCTTGTTATCTTTGCATTTCAAAATTAAATTGCATTGATACAAGCTATTCAACTTTTACTAAGTCTTTCCATCCTGATCCTGTTTCATGAAGGTGGCCATTATATAGCTGCACGTATATTCAAAACCCGTGTAGAGAAATTTTACCTGTTTTTCGATTTTCTTTTTCCGCTTCCGGGCCTGCTCAATTTTTCTTTGTTCAAGAAAAAGATCGGCGATACGACCTACGGATTGGGCTGGTTCCCGCTTGGTGGATATGTGCAGATCGCAGGGATGATCGATGAAAGCCTGGATACGGAAGCGATGAAAAAGCCGGCTGAACCCTGGGAGTTCCGTTCCAAACCGGCATGGCAACGACTCATAATTATGTTGGGTGGTATTATTGTAAATGTACTGCTGGCATTTCTCATCTATGCAATGGTATTATTTGCATGGGGCGAGGATAAACTGCCAATGAACCAATTGAAAGATGGTATCGCTGTCGATTCACTGGGACAGGCATTGGGCTTCAGATCGGGCGATAAAATCATTTCCGTAGAAGGTGAAAAGCTGGAGTATTACAATGAATTGCTGCCAAAAGTCCTTTCTGCCAAACAAGTGGTGGTGGAACGCGATGGAAAACTACAAACCATTCCCCTGCCCGTGGATCTCATTGATAAGCTGGCGAAAAATGAAAGACAAAGCCTGATACAGATCCGCGCACCATTTTATATTGGCGGCTTTGCTGATCAGTCCATTAATGCAACTACCGGCTTACAGAAGTTTGACAAGCTGCTTTTTCTCAACGATTCCATCCCCGTTAATTACCAGGATGAGTGGAGAGCCGTTTCAAAAAACTACAGGAGCAAAACCGTAAGCCTTACCGTAGAGCGGAAAGGAAAAAAAGAAGTTTTGCAGAACATCAAAGTTTCGGCCGATGGCAACCTGGAAGTGGCGCTGCTTCCGCTTCATGAGCTGGACAGCCTTGGTATCATCAAATTGCAGCATACAGATTACGGTTTCTTCGCATCCTTCCCTGCCGGCGTTAAAAAAACATTTGCCACACTGAATTTCTATATCGACCAGTTCAAGCTGATCCTGAAACCGAGCACCGGAGGTTACAAACATGTGGGCGGCTTCGGCTCCATGGCCAAAATATTCGGAAGTGAGTGGGACTGGGAAGATTTCTGGAACAGGACCGCGTTCATTTCGATCATCCTTGCGTTTATGAACCTGCTCCCGATCCCTGCACTCGATGGGGGGCACGTATTGTTCACCCTTTGGGAAATGATCACCCGCAGAGCCCCGAGCGTAAAATTCCTGACCTATGCACAGTATGTAGGTATGGCATTTTTATTGCTGTTGATGATCTATGCCAATGGCAATGATATAGTCAGGGCCTTCAAGTAAATCCAGTTAAGCATGTTGCTAAAAAAAACGATACCATTCCTTTTTGCTATTGCAGCAGCGAATGCTTCGTATGCGCAAACGACTATCAGTAATTCGTCCACGCCCAACCTGAGCAATGAGCCGGTTCGTAAAACGACCGCCCATAAATTGCTGATCGTACCTTTCGAGCCGAGGATGTATATGAGCCAGATCGATCACAAGATCAACGAGGAAACCAAATGGAACCAGAAAAAGATCAAAGAGAATTTTCGTTTTGGGCTGGATGAAGAGCTTTACAAGAGCATCAAGAAAAAAATGGAAGTGATGTCTTTCCTCGACGACACAACCAAATACAAAAAAGATCTCGTTACCACTTACGAAAAGCTGAGCTACCGGTTCGATAAGATCCCTGATCAGGCCAAATACGCTGCTCCGAAAAAAGAAAAAGATCAAAACTATGTGCAGAAAGGACAATTGGTAGCTGTTACGGAAACCGATGGAAAATTCATGAATGCGGAAATAAAGGATAAAAGTCTGCTGACAGGTTTTAACAGCAAATACAAAACCGACATTTTCCTTTTCATTAATCAGTTCGATATCACCACTGAAATGCCCGCTTCGGACCTCACTACGAAATCAACCCGCACCTTAACCGTGCATTACACCGTGTTGACCAAAGACGGGAAAGAGATCAATTCGGGCATTAGTAAAACCACTTTTCCTTCCGATATAAATACACCTTCAAAGATCGCCGACAAATACTTCTCGAAGATCGCTGACGAAATTGCTGCACGTATCGTAAAGGCGATGAATGCTCAGGCAGCAGCCAAATAATCCGGATCAAAGCTCATTTAGATTAATTAATACTTGTAGGTTTAAATTGTAAGTATTGATTATTCTCCCCGGAGATACTAAAAAAAATTAAAACAGGATAGCTTACAGCCGCACAGCCATTTGTTTTACCATTTTATTTTTCCAGTCAACAAAAGTACCTGCAAGGATCTGTTTTCTCGCTTCTCCCACCAGCCACAAATAAAAAGACAGATTGTGTACGCTGGCAATTTGTGCCGCGAGGTATTCATTGCAGATCAATAAATGTCGTAAATACGCTTTGGAATACTGATGATCCACAAAGGCAGTTCCGTTCTCATCCAGCACCGAAAAATCATTCTTCCATTTTTCGTTCTTGATATTGATGATCCCGTTTTGCGTGAACAATAATCCGTGACGGGCATTGCGGGTTGGCATCACACAATCGAACATATCTATACCAAGTGCGATGCTTTCGAGGATGTTCATGGGTGTCCCCACTCCCATAAGATAGCGCGGTTTGTCGGTTGGCAGGATCCCACATACCAGTTCTGTCATTTCATACATTTCTTCGGCAGGCTCCCCAACAGACAAACCACCGATCGCATTTCCTTCGCGGCCTTTGGAAGCAATAAATTCTGCAGACTTTGTACGGAGATCTTTGTACGTGCTTCCCTGCACGATCGGGAACAATGTTTGCGAATAGCCATACAGCGGATCGGTCGAATCGAACCGATCGATACAACGATCCAGCCAGCGATGCGTCATCTCCATACTTTTTTTCGCATACGTGTGATCGCAGGGATACGGCGCACATTCATCAAAGGCCATTATGATATCGGCGCCGATGATGCGTTGAGTATCCATCACATTTTCGGGAGTGAACAAATGCTTCGATCCATCGATATGTGATTTGAAAGTAGCTCCTTCTTCCGCTAATTTCCGTTGTGCGGAAAGGGAAAAAACCTGGTACCCGCCACTGTCCGTGAGGATCGGCCGGTCCCAGCCATTGAATTTATGTAGACCGCCAGCTCCTTTCAGAACATCCAGGCCCGGACGCAGATACAAATGATAGGTATTGCCTAAAATGATCTGGGCTTTGATGTCATCTTTTAATTCACGCTGGTGAACGGCTTTTACCGTGGCTGCTGTGCCCACCGGCATGAAGATCGGTGTTTCTATTGTCCCGTGACCCGTTTCGATCGAACCCACGCGGGCCTTGCTCTGTGGATCGCTGTGATGTAATGTGAATTTCAATTTAAAAATCGTTTAATCGTTTCGTTCGTAATATCATTTAATGATTGCAGCTGCATATCCGCGATCACAAAGCGTTTATCATCCTTATGCTCCTGGTCAGGTACGGCAATAGCTTTCATTTTTGCCGCTTTGGCAGCGATCACACCATTCACCGAATCTTCGATCACGAGGCATTCTTCCGGCTTCACCTGCAGGTCTTTTGCACATTCCAGAAAAACCTGGGGATGCGGTTTCCCGTAAGGCAGGTATTCGGCCGAATGCACCGCTTCAAAATCCTGCTCAAGCCCGAGGCGTTTCAATACGGTCTTTATCAGCCGGTGGTTGGAAGAAGATGCCAGGCCTATCTTCAATCCTTTTTCCCTGAACAGTCGTATGGACTCCACGGCTCCTGCCATTGGTTCTGCCTGCTTTTCGATCATAGCACAGAGGTCGTCGATGATCTCATCGTGCAGGATGCCTGTGCTTTTCCCTTCCCATTGATGGATCCTGTGCCAATAGTCCACCACCTCGTCCAGGCGCATCCCGGTTGTTTTGCGGCAGTCATTCTCTGTAAAATCAAGTCCCACACTGCAAAAGCCTTTTACCATCACCACCCGCCACATAGGTTCCGAGTCTACCAGCACCCCGTCCATGTCGTAAATCACCGCTTTCAGCATTATTGTTAATTACTTTGTTTAATAAATGCAAAGATAAGAGAAAGGCCGACGCAGCCACCAAACTACCTTTGCACTTTATGCCTGATTTTCACGAGATAAACGTCCAATTGATCCTGCTGGCCTGCCTGGCACTGGTCTTTATTTTCCAGCTGCTCATTTATTTCGGCAGTTTCGGAAAGCTGGCGTTTTACAAAGAGACGATAAAGCCCGCCCAAAGCCCGCCCCCACCGGTGAGCATTATTGTATGCGCGCGGAATGAAGGCGATAACCTGACAGAATTCCTCCCGAAAATACTCAGTCAGGATTACCCGGCTTTCGAAGTGATCGTGGTGAACGATTGCAGTTATGACAATACGGAAGATGTACTCCGGGAATACAAAGAGATCTTTACGAACCTGAAGGCCATCAACGTGAAAGAGGACGACTATTACAAACACGGCAAAAAATTCGCACTGATGGTGGGCATCAAAGGAGCAAGCTATGAGCATCTTTTGCTGACCGATGCAGATTGCAAGCCGGACAGCGATCTCTGGATCAGTGCTATGATGAGCGGATACGAGCCAGGCAAAGAGATCGTGCTGGGTTACGGCCCGTACCTGAAAGAAAAAACATTCCTGAACAGGCTGATCCGTTACGATACGTTCCTCATCGCACTGCAGTATCTTTCGCTCGCGCTGAAGAACAAGGCATACATGGGAGTAGGCAGAAACTTATCCTATAGAAAAGAGCTGTTCTTCAAACACAAAGGCTTTGCCGGTCATTACCATCTGCAATCCGGCGACGATGATCTGTTTATCAATGAGGCAAGCACCGGCAGTAATACGGCAGTGGTCCTCAGCAAAGACAGCTTTACCCATTCGGTGCCTGCAAAAAAATTCAAAGAATGGAGGGATCAGAAACTGCGGCACATTACCACTGCCCCACTCTATAAGCCTTCCACCAAAAGGATCCTGGGCTGGTATTACAGCGTAAATTATCTTTTTCACGGGCTGGTGATTGCCGGGCTTTGTTTTAAAGACACGGCGACCCTTGCCGGAGGGATCTGGTTTTTGAAGATCGTAGTACAGCTTATCGTGTTCAACAAGGTCATGAAAAAGCTGGATGAAAAAGACCTCCTGCCTTTTGTATTTATATTTGACTTGACATTATTGTTTTTTTACCCGATATTGCAGCTGAGTCGAAAATTTGTAAAACCCAACAAATGGAAGAGTTAGAACCAAACGAACACTTATCAACCAAAGCTGTACACGATTACCGGTTGATCAAGCAGGCGCTTGAAAATGCCGACCAGAAGGCCTACGCCGAGTTGATGGGAAGATACCGCGATTCTGTTTATTTCATGCTGTTGAAAATGGTAAACAACAAGGACGATGCCGATGATCTTACCATTGAAGCATTCGGAAAAGCTTTCAAACGCCTGCATCAATACACTCCCAATTTCGCTTTCAGTACCTGGTTATTCAAGATCGCCTCTAACAACGCAATTGACTTTATCCGCAAAAAAAAGAACGAAACTACTTTCTCTTTAGACAAAACCGTGAGCAACGAAGAAGGAGTGGAAATGAGCATGAATGTGAGATCGGACACCCCCGATCCGGAAAGCAACTTTATTAAAAAACAAAAAGTGGAAATGTTGCGGGTGCTGGTAGAAAAGCTCAAACCAAAATATAAACAGCTGATCGAAATGCGTTACTATGAAGAGCTGAGTTATGAAGAGATCGCCGAAAAGCTGGACCTGCCGATCGGTACCGTAAAAGCGCAATTATTCAGGGCACGGGATTTCCTCTACCAGGTACTAAAAAACACAGAGCATAAGATGTGATCTTTTGTTGGTCTGTAGAATCGCTTATATGGTTCCATTTTTTAACTCTCAACATTCTTCAATCATTCAATAGTTTACAATTGGACATTATTTTAAAATATTTTCCCAACCTTACCGAACAGCAGAAAGAGCAATTCGGGAAACTGATGGAGCTCTATACGCTCTGGAACAGCCAGATCAACGTGATCTCCCGGAAAGACATTGAGCTCCTGTATGAACGCCACGTACTGCACTCGCTCGGCCTCGCAAAAGTAACAAGCTTTGCACCCGGTTCGAAGATACTGGATGTAGGCACCGGAGGCGGATTTCCAGGTATTCCACTGGCGATCCTTTTTCCGGAAACGGATTTTTTTCTCGTGGATTCAATCGGTAAGAAAATAAAAGTGGTGAATGAAGTGGCTGCCGGCCTGGGATTAAAAAATGTACGCACCTCACATGAACGCGCAGAAAAAATAAACGAGCAATTCGATTTTATCGTAAGCAGGGCCGTTACCGAATTCCCGGAGTTCTTCAACTGGGTCCGTAACAAAGTTTCCAAAAAACAAAAAAACGCTTTTGAGAATGGGATCCTCTATTTGAAGGGCGGCGATCTGAAAGAGGAATTAAAATCCTTCAAAAACCGCTACCTGCTTTTCGAATTGAAGAATTATTTTGAAGAAGAATTCTTTGAAACAAAGAAAGTAGTGTATATGCCTGTGTAACAGCTGTTACCTGATTTTGTTTATATACTTAAACAAATGCCACTGCTATGAAACTATCATTCGAATGCAAGCTCGATCCAAAGGAAATACCCACAAAACAAGGTAAAAAATTCTGCCAGAACTGCCAGAAGCAGGTATATGATCTGCGCAGGAAAAGTGATGAAAAGATCGCCCGGTTTTACAAAGAGCATCCTACTGCCTGCGTAATTGCATATGGCGATCAATTGGACAGACTGCCCACGCTCCATCCGGAAAATCAGCGCATTAATTGCTTTCCTTATGCCGCAGCTGTTATTACAATAGCACTTTTACCTTCGCTTACCATCGCTCAAACCCAGGTGCAGATGGAGAAACAGCCGGTCAGCAGTATGCCTGTTGTTATACCCGATATGGCTTCCACTGCAGTAGAAAATAATAAAGAAGTAAACACTAAAAAAACGAACGGCCCATATTATATTGCAGGAAAGCTGAAGATCAGAGATAAAAAATTCAAAACAAAAAAGGGCAGAAATATCACTATTTATATGAATAACTATTCCGCAGACGGGAACTATCTTGGAAGAGACACGCTCGCAAGCGGGAAATCAGGCTTAAACGGGAAATTCAGATTTAAGATCAGCGACAGGCATTTCAATTCCATTCAACAGTCTTCGGGGCATGTGGAAATAAGTATCCAGGGTCTGTCACGGGTGCATTTCAAAGATATAACATTCAAAAAGAATGTGATTCAGGGCATTGCGTCTGCTTCCAGCCGGATACGATGGATGGGCAAGTTCTGAGCTCCGCCATTCGTTTATTTCCCTGAGTATCCCCGAAAAACAGTAATAATCGGGCTCTGCCAAAAAAGAACTACCTTTGCGGAATATTTCAAAAAATATCAAATGAGGCGTATTGTCGATTACCGTAAACTATTCAATGCTACCAAAGACACGAATCTTGCGGAACTTAAAACTCTTTACAGAAATTTAATGAAAGAGTGGCATCCTGATAAATTCAGCGAAGGTGACGAGCGTGCGGAAGAAGCTGCCGTTAAAAGCAAAGAGATCATTGAAGCGTATCACTTTTTAGTGAGTGTGGCGCCCGAAACACATGCTGCACAGCTGGAAGAATACACGCATGTTACCAATACATTCGGGATCGATGATTTCGAATACAAAGGCCAAACACTGAAGATCACCTTCCAGAACGGTAGCATTTATGAGTATTTCAGCGTACCGAAAAATATTTACAACAAACTGGCCGGCTCCGCTACATTAGCAAGGTTTGCCCGCAGGCATATTTATTTTTCCTACCAATACAGGAATGTAAGCAACGTTACCACTGTCAGCTAATCCACATGCATCCTAAAAAGAAGGAACATCCGGCCGAAAAAACCAAATTACATACACGGAACAAACACCGTGAACGCTACGATTTTAAGGAGCTGATCGCAGCCTGTCCGGACCTGGAACAATACGTTTCCCTAAACATCTACAAGGACGAATCCATTGATTTTTTCAACCCGGAAGCTGTAAGAACACTGAACTTCGCATTATTAAAACGTTATTACGGCATCGATCATTGGAATATTCCTGCCGGTTATTTATGTCCGCCTATCCCCGGAAGAGCTGATTATATTCATCACGTTGCTGATCTGCTGGGCGCGAACAATTATGGAAAAACGCCATCGGGTCCGAAGATCAGATGCCTGGATATTGGTGTAGGTGCCAATTGCATCTATCCGCTGATCGGCCATGCAGAATACGGCTGGTCTTTTGTCGGTACTGAAACGGATCCCGTTGCCATACGATCGGCGCAGGAAATAATTGAGCAGAACGCTTTAACAGACAGTATCGAAATACGACTGCAGACAGATCCGGAAAGTATTTTTCAAAACATCATTCAAAAAGATGAGCTTTTTGAGCTGAGCATTTGTAACCCTCCTTTTCATTCGTCTGCGGAAGAAGCAAACGCAGGAGCTGTTCGCAAATTATCCAACCTGAAAAAAGAAAGAATAAACGATCCGGTTTTAAACTTCGGAGGCAAAAGCAATGAATTGTGGTGCAAAGGCGGAGAAGAGGAATTTGCGCTGAATATGGTGCACCAGAGCTGGAAGCATTCCATGTCCTGTTATTGGTACACTACTCTCATCTCCAAACAATCGCATCTTAAAAGCATTTACATAGAGCTGGACGCAGCAGGCGCGAAAGAAGTAAAGACCATTCAAATGGGACAGGGAAATAAATCGAGCAGGATCGTTGCCTGGAGCTTCCTGAGTCCGGAGCAAAAGAAAGAGTGGAAAAAGACAAGGTGGGACGAAGGGAAATAAAAAAGCCGGCTACACATCCCCACGATTTGCGCCGGCTTTTAATCCATTGTTAAAACTAACAAAACCCTTGTATGAAAGAACTAATGTAAAACTACAACCTCAAAAGTCGTTTTCATATAGCCACTTGTCAAGTGCGGGGGGTTTTCTAACAAGTGGTCGTTTTTTCCGGTTAAGTGGTAAACAATCCGGCCCCGACTACGAATATGATACCGCCGTTTTAATTCGTAAATTTGTTGTTCTACAAGCATTTAGATAGCTTAACCAACTGAAATAGTGAGTTTTACAAACAACATATCGTTCCTGAAAACCCTTTCTCCGGCCAAGATCTTCAATTACCTGAAGGTCTCTTCCAGCTATCACACTTCTAAATCCAAAGGAATGAACCGGCACAAAGGATTCCCGGTAAGTATTTCTATCGAGCCCACCACCAGTTGCAATCTTCGTTGCCCCGAATGCCCGAGTGGTATGCGTTCCTTCACCCGCCCCATCGGTATGCTCGAACAAAAATTCTTTGAGAACACCATCGATCAGCTGGCAAAAAAACTGATGTACCTTACTTTCTATTTCCAGGGCGAGCCTTATCTCAACCCCGCTTTCCTGGATATGGTGAAATATGCTTCCAAAAAAAAGATCTATACTTCCACTTCCACCAATGCACATTACCTCAACGATAAAAATGCAAAAGCAACAGTAGAGAGCGGGTTGAACCGCATGATCATTTCCATCGACGGCACCACACAGGAAACCTATGAGCAATACCGCGTGGGTGGCGATCTGCAAAAGGTGATCGAAGGAACGAAGAACATGATCAAATGGAAAAAAGGATTAAAAAGCGCTACACCTCATCTCGTATTCCAGTTCTTAGTAGTGAAGCCCAATGAACATCAACTGGAAGATGTAAGAAAACTTGCCGGTGAATTAGGCGTAGATGAAATTGTTTTTAAAACCGCGCAGGTATACGAATTCGAAAATGGTAACGAGCTCATTCCTGACAACGAAAAATACAGCCGCTACAAAAAAGGAAGTGACGGGAAATGGCGGATCAAAAATAAATTACTGAATCAGTGCTGGAGGATGTGGAGCGGATGTGTGATCACCTGGGATGGAAAAGTGGTTCCCTGCTGTTTCGATAAAGATGCGCATCACACATTGGGCTCACTGAAAGAAACAAGTTTCGAAACCATTTGGAAGTCGGAGCCTTACAATAATTTTCGGTCAGCCGTACTCAAATCACGAAAAGAGATCGACATCTGTGCTAACTGCAGTGAAGGAACGCAGGTGATGATGGATGTAGAGGCGACATAAGAACCATACTCAAACGTAAAACAATGCAACACTCAAAAAATCACAACGACTCCATCATCCTACCGGCTGGGGAAGGCCGTATTTACAACTGCGGAACAATGACTGCCGTTTTCAAAGCGGACGAAAACGAAACGGACAATAAATACAGCGTTTCGGAATGGTGGCTCGAACCCCACTCCGGCGGACCGGGTGCACACCAGCATGAGGAAAACGACGAAGTGTTTTATGTACTGGAAGGCATTACCTCCCTGTTTGTAGGAGATAAATGGATCGATGCGGAAAAGGGGACATTTATACGGATACCTGCAAAAACCATTCATGATTTTGCCAACCGGGCGGATAAGAAAACGGGTGTTCTGAATTTTTTCATTCCGGGTGGGTTCGAACGGAACATGCCTTCGATCGTGAAGTGGTTTGAAGATAATAAATAAAAATTATAAAAAACACCATGCTCAAATTGCATAAAGAGATCGACATCCGCGCAAATTATAGTACGGGAACGCAGGTGATGATGGATGTGGAAGCCACTTAGAAAAAATTGTATATTTAAATGGTATGAAACGGCAGGCACTTATATTTCTTTTACTTGGTCTTTTCTCATTGACAAGTTCGACTACCAAAAAGACCGGGTCGACTTTTTCGTATAAGGTTTACGGCAATTTTGCGAATTTTTTTGAAAGTGAAAATGATCTGCTGGGTTTCTTTGAATTTAAGAAAGGGGACATCGTTGCGGAAATTGGCGCAAATAAGGGACAGAACATTGGTGGTCTATTACTCTTAACGGACAGCCTGACATTTTATGCACAAGACATAAATACGCATACTTTAAATCAAAAAAACGTCGACAAAGTTATCCGGCAGTGTGAAAAGTATAAAAAACCATTGACAGGTAAGCTTAACTTATGCATAGGGACAGAGAAATCAAGCAATCTTCCCGACGCTACTTTTGATAAACTATTTTTAAGCGCTACGTTCCATGAATTCACTTTTATGGACGAAATGATTGCAGACATCAGCAGAAAGCTTAAGAAAAACGGAAAACTTTACATACTTGAATCAACCTGTTTGAATAAAGCACATAAAAATTATACTGCTGACGAAACAACAGCAATCATGAAAAAGCATAATTTCCGGTTGGTAAAAAAGGACGGCAAGGATTTGAACGGTGCAACAGGACTTTATAGAATGGTTTATGCGAAAGACAACTAATGTAGCAGACCAAAAAATAGGAAATCCCAACAGAAAGAAAACATCTCATGAAAATAATTATTGAGACCGAACGACTGATATTAAGAGAAATTCTTCCAACAGACGAAGAAGCCTTTTTCGAAATGGATGGAAATCCCGATGTACACAAATACCTGGGGAACAATCCCGCAAAAAGCATGGAAGACGTAAGGACAATGATCCGGTTCATTTGCAAGCAATACATAGATTACGGAATTGGCCGATGGGCCGCCATTGAAAAATCAACCGGGAACTTTATCGGATGGAGCGGCTTAAAGTTCATTACAGAAGCGGAGAACAATCAAACAAATTTTCATGATGTGGGGTATAGGCTCATACCGAAATACTGGGGGAAAGGCTATGCCACGGAATCGGCAAAAGCTGCTTTACGTTATGGCTTTGAGCAAATGAACCTGGAGGAAATTATTGGAACTGCACACGTAGAAAACACAAAATCGCGCCGGGCGTTGGAAAAATGCGGTCTGACCTTCATCGAAAAGTTTGATTCCAAAGGGCTTCCCTGCGACTGGCTGAAAATAACAAAGGAGGAATGGAATAACCTGCATCATTGATCGATCCTACAACGAAATCTCCGCATTCTCTAAAACGTTAACCTATACTGCGGCACCACGAAAAATTTCAATTGATAATCCGTTTTGACTGTTTTTGTGTTCAGATCGAACTGCTGCTGGAATACATTATTATGACGCGTCACATTCTGGATATCCACACTCCATTCGTGCGTAAATTTTTTGGTATTCATGCGGTAGGAAGGCTTGATATCCCAGCGGAAATAAGGAGCGAACTGCGGCACATAGGCCTGCGCCGGATCATACACTTCGATATTGGATGCCACGGAAGCAGCAAGATCGATCGGCACATATCGCTTGCCCCCTGCAAATAAAAATTTCGTGTCGATCGCAAACGTGTGTTTTTCTTTGATCTTAAATTCTTTTCCGCCTAAGAGATTTACAACATAATTACCATTGAAAGCCGTATTGCGATAGATGTTATCACTTCCTGTATACTTGCTCTGGAAGATGGATGCAGTAAAAAGGAAATAATAGCCTTTGCTATAAAATTTCTCTACGGTAAGCTCAAAACCATAATTATCGCCCGTTCCCTTGTTCACAAGACTGTCAATATTCGGGCTGTTAAAATCAGCACCCAGGTTGATGGCAGAAAAATAATTGGATCGGGTGCGTACCGGAACATTGTAGAGATACTGATAATACACCTCCGCTTTTATCCGCGCATCCTTGAATAACGAAAGATCATAAGCCAGCACTCCGTGAACAGCTTTTGTGAAACCGAGATTCCGGTTCGTTTCTACATTTCCCTGAGCGGTTTTGGCCGTAGAAAAATAAATATACAAAGGCTGCAACTGGCTGTGCATACCTGATCCGAAGCTCAGGGATTGTTTGGAATTGATGTCGTATTTCAATCCTGCCCGGTATTCCAATGCCTGCGAATTATTCAGAAAAAAATACTGGTAGCTTACACCGGAGTTCAGCGAGAGTTTGTCAGAGAACTTATGCTGCCATTGTGCAAAATACCTGCCCAGCAATGTTTGTCCCTGGTAGCTTCGCATCGGAACAATGCCTGTGCTGTCGAAATAATTGGTGCTGTCGATGAAAGAAGTGGAATACACATCTGCATAGATCCCGGTATTCACGAAATTACGCGAATTGAATTTTTTATTATAAGTAGTATTGCCCGAATAACGAACGGTGTACGAATAATTGCGGTACTCGGGTACGGTGATGTTCGGAACTACATTCGTATCCACACGATCTGCAACGATCTTATTGTATTGCCCGCTCAGTCCGATATTTGTTTTTATGTACGAGGAAGAATTCAGGATCTTCACATGCGAAATACCTCCGGCACCTACATTGGATTTATAATAAATGTCTCTTCCGCTGTATCCATACAGGTTGTTGTCTTTCGATTGTTCTTTGGACAGCATATTTACATAGCTCAATCCGCCGATGCCCCACACGGTGAACTTCCCTGCTCGCTTAGTCGGGAAATCCATTTTGAAGGTAAGATCCTGGTATTGCGGAACAGCGGCTCCCGTACCGAAATCGATGTTCAGGTATTTGAAAACAGATAAAGTAGAATAACGGTAATTGATAAGAAAAGAACTATTCTTTTTCTTCTTCGAAAAAGGTCCTTCTGCTCCTAATTCAAATCCATTGAACCCGGCCTGCGTCAGGAATTCATATTTCTCATTGTTCCCGCTGCGCATTTTCAGATCGAATACACCCGCCGTTGCATTTCCATAATCTGCCGGAAAGGCACCGGTCATAAAATCGGAATTATCCAATGTATTATTGTTCAGGATGCTGATAGGTCCGCCGGTTGAACCCAGTGAGCCAAAGTGATTAGGGTTCGGGATATCCAAACCATTTACTCTCCACAAAACACCCATCGGCGAATTACCGCGGATGATGATATCGTTCCGGCTGTCGTTGGCACCGCTTACACCTGCAAAGTTGGATGCCATACGTGCCGGATCTCCCCTGCTGCCCGAATACCGGTTGGCTTCTTCGGTGGAAAAAACACGCGCACTCACCATCGCCATCTTGTTATTTGTCTTGGTTTTGTCGCCCTCCGCCACAATAACTACTTCCTCCGCCTGAACAGCATTCTCTTCCAGCTCAACGTTGAGTACTATCTCTTTTCCGGTGGTTAATATCAGTGACTGGATTTTTTCCTTGTAACTCAGTATGGAGATCTTTAGCTGCAAACGTCCGATCGCTACTTTCTCCAACCTGAATTTGCCGTTCTCATCCGTGGTAGCTGCAATGGCGGGAGAAGAGTTGAGAATCACTACAACAGCGCCTGGCAGCGGGTTTTGGGTTTGTTTGTCGAGCACCGTTCCGCGGATCGTTTGTGTCAATTCCTGCGAAAAAACCGCTGTACAGAAAAAAATAAATAGTGTAGTAAATAGCGATTTTGTCATTTGCGAAAACGAAGATAACACGGGCCAGGCAATTGACAAAATCTGCTCCTGCAAATTACCACTTAAATTGTAGCCGGACCTTTTTTAGGTATCTTTAAAGAACATTACATGAAGTCAACACACTATTTGAAATTAATTGTATGCCTGTTTGCATTCTCTTCTGTTTATCATTCAAACGGACAAACGCGCAATTTATTAATCAACAGCTATGATAATATCATTAAACTTGACTTTTCAAATGGCTCCCCGGTAGTTAATTACACAGGAGTCCCGGATGGCTTTGAAGCGATCTCACATGTGGAAGACCCCTCCGGGAACATTCTCTTTTTCGTAAATGCCAATGGTGTGTTCAGAGGTACCACACAAACAATAATGCCCGGGTCTGTAGGAATGCTTGCCAGCCCTTCCAGTGCCGAGGTAGTTATTTGTCCCAATCCCGCTAATTCTTTACAATATTATGTAATCCACAATTCGGAGACTTGCTCGCAGCTTTACTATTGCATCGTGGATATGAGCCTCGCAGGAGGACAGGGTGATGTGATCCAGCTGAATACACCAATCGACCAGGTCACGTTTTCCGAAGGACTGGAAATTATCCAGGTGCCCTGCCAAAACAAATACTGGCTGGTAGGATACGCATGTGAATATGGTCTTAAACGGTTTACCATAGATAGTTCCGGTATTTCCAATGGACAGGT
This sequence comes from Bacteroidota bacterium, assembly GCA_021156365.1. Taxonomy (GTDB): domain Bacteria; phylum Bacteroidota; class Bacteroidia; order B-17B0; family Aurantibacillaceae; genus JADJDM01. Next base: position 39,734 of record JAJNDK010000003.1, on the reverse strand, counting down.
TATTTTCAGTCACGCTCCTCCCAACTTTATGTACGACGGAAGAAGTGAGTTGGATTATCACAGTGGCAGAATAGGGATCAGTTTCAGTTATTCGAATGATGCCTTATTGGGGGATTTTGACCCGCAAACCGGAATTTTCACGAATCCTGTTCTCGTAAATCTTAACTCTTTTACTACTTATGGTGGGTTTTACGGTGTAGAATTCTCGCCAGATGGAAGTAAAGTATATATGTCCGCATGGTATGAAAATTTCGAGAATAATTTTTTTCAATATGATTTTAATACAGGTGCGAGTCAGAGTTTTTTCCTCAACTCAACACTTGCTCCGGGAACAAATTTTGACGGTCCCGGGCAGATCGAGCTGGGGCCCGACGGGAATCTCTATGTAGTACATGATGGTGGGTATCAGATCCATGTGATCAGCCAGCCTAATTCACTCAATCCTTCTTTTTCGAAGATCACAACGAACTCCGTTTGCGCGCTTGGTATTTCTGATCCTATTCAATCCAATGTATCCGGCATAACCAACAACTTTGTTTATGCCGATGTATGCCTTGGCGATGTAACGCATTTTTCCGGAACAATGAATACCTGTTATTCCGGCCCCGTATCCTGGCACTGGAACTTTGGTGAACCTTCTTCGGGTGCCGCTAATATTTCTACTCTCCAGCACCCTGTACATCAATATGCATCGGTCGGTAGTTACACCGTTTCCCTGATCATCAATAGCTCTTCTTCTTCCGATACCATCGTAAAAGTTATACAAGTTGGGAATGTACACGCTTTTCATCTCCCGGATGATACTACAATTTGTAACGGAAGCTATTTAACTATTCAGGTGCCCTTTTTTGCTGGTGTTCAGTACGCATGGTCCAACGGTGATACGGGGCGCGTAACCAATCTGCACATGGGTGGGATGCATATCTTAAGCATACACGACGGCGGTTGCACGACTAAGGATACCATTCAGCTTACGATTGTCGGTAATATAGTTCCTTTTCTTGCAAACGATATGTACCTGTGCCCGGGAGATAGTCTCGCTCTAATCGATTGGAGTAACCCTGTATCGCAGCCGGATATACTCTGGTCTACCGGGGAAACAGCCATCGACATGATCATCGTCTCAGCTCCCGGCATTTACTGGGTGGAGTTGAGCGAGCTTGGATGTACGGCAAGAGACAGCATTACTATTCTATCTACAGCTTCAATAACGAACCTCTTAGGAAACGATACTACTATTTGCGACGGAGAATCTGTCACACTGCATGCTGACCCGCTCTTTGGATTTGTTGTATGGGACTCCGTTATTTTTGGATTTTACTCCTACGTTTTTTCAACACCGGGTATCCATACTATCGATGCCTACATCGGATCCTGTATTTATCATGAAGAAATTTCCATAAACATAATTTCCCTGAATCCGGTTGACTTAGGACCTGATATAAGTACCTGTAACGGTGGCACTGTAGCGTTATCCAGCCCATCTACATTGACGGGTAATTTCCATTGGTCCACAGGAGCAGTCACACCATCTATCGATGTAAGTGCAGGCGATTACTGGCTGAGTGTATCAAGCTCCTGTGGTAACGAAACGGACTCTGTTCACATTGGATCGATCCTTTATCCTGTCAGCAGCATTCCATCGGAAATAAATAGTTGCGGGCCCGTAAATGAAACGGTAAGCACAGGAAATACAGCATATGCTCATCAGTGGTCTACAGGTGAAATAACGTCTGCTATACATATCACTCATACAGGCGTATACACTGTTAGTATCGACAACCAGGGTTGTGTGACGAATGACACTTTCACAGTAAACGCTATAGTATTCAAAGACTATGAAGACATGCCGAACATTTTTACACCCGACAATGACGGTGCCAATGATTACCTGTTCTATGAGGCATATGAATTATCCTCATCTTTTCATATCGACATCTTCGACCGCTGGGGCAAAAAAATAATCTCTTCCGATAATGCTGTTAATACCTGGAGTGGTGAAGGCCAGGCAGCAGGGGTTTATTATTATATACTACGTTTTGCCGATCCATGCCTGAATGATGTGATCAAAGAAAAGAAAGGTTTTATCCAGCTGATCCGCTAAACTACTGCACTTCCACAACAAAAGAAGCTGTTTGTATGGTGTCACGTGCAAAGCTCTGACAGAGGTGGATCTCGGTCTTCCCTTTGTCGATCGCCTCAAAATTGAAATCGACACTGCCCCCGTTATCTGAATTATAAACGGAATTCACGTAACTTATCACTTTGGGATCAAAATCCTGTTTCACCGACCAGAGCCCCGAGCCTACTTTATGGTCTTCACTCAGGTTGATGTGGAAACGCGAACCGGCTTTCACCACATTCGATTTTCCGCTGGTTTTTTCATACTCTACTTCCTGCGAAGAGCTGCAGGCAAAGAGGAACAAAGGCAGGATAAGAAGTAATTTTTTCATATATATTGTATTGCAGGCAGCATCAGGCCATTCCGCGTTTCTTTTTAATGCTTTCATAGGCATCGTTCAGGCTTTTGAATTTCTCCTCTGCCGCTTTTTGAACAGCCTCCCCCATATCCATTACTTTATCCGGATGGTATTTCAGGGCCATTTTGCGGTAGGCTTTCTTCACTTCCTCATCAGTAGCAGTGGGGGCAATTTCCAGGATCCGATAGTCGCTTTCCGTATCGCGGTAATACATCGCTTTAATAGATGCTGCATCGGCCCCCGAAATGTTCAGGTAATTAGCGATATTGTCGATCATGATCACTTCCTGATCGCTTACCTCACCATCCGCCTTCGAGATCCCGTATAAATAATGTAACAACTGAAGACGTGCGCTCTCCGGCATATGATCGCGGATCTGTACACATACTTCGTACACGGGGATGTCTTTTTTCAGCACATCGTTCAATACCTGGAGCAATTGCTGCGCCTGGGAGGACCCAAACTGGGTGACCAGGAATTTTTTCACATAATCCAGCTCCGAGCGCAGGGTCTTGCCGTCGCTTTTCATGACTGCCGCCGACAGCACCAGCAAAGACAGGGCAAAATCGCCCGGTTGTGTAGTCGTATTGTTAATGGAAGCCGTACCCGGATCGTGTACTATAAGAGAAGCATTGTCGAACAGAGCACCAAGGACAAAACCAACAAGAGCGCCGATCGGACCACCGAATGCCCAGCCTATTCCTCCGCCCACCCATTTACCTAATTTCATACTGATAAGAATATAAAGTATCAAAGGTACAAGGAGCCGGAATGCCTCAAATAAAAATAAAGTTAAAATCCCGGATTTTTTTTCGGGATTTTTAAACGAAAAACACTTATTCCTGTACCGGGAACTTAAAATAAACGACCAACAAGGCTTTTAGAAAAGTATTATGAATACATAATAATTCATTCCGGACGCTTTTTAACAAAATAATTTAAAGTTTTTTAAGTTTTTTCAGAACCTTTTGAAATTCTCCCCGTAAACATAAACGGATGAAGTAATCTTATCAACTGTGTACTACCCTCAAACACTGTTACTTCATTGCACAAACGTTTTCTTTTATTACTCATTATTAAAAAGGAGGTTTTGTGAAAAAGTATACACGTTTAAAGAGTTTGTAAAACAAACAGATTTAAAAGGAATTTTTATTTCCATGCATCGGTTCCATTCTGATCGTAGAATGTAACGCCCCTCTCAACAGTTTCAGTAGGCGATTTTTTAAAACATTATTTTAAAACCGGGAAATCATGTAAAACATGTACGTAGAAATTTATGCCTGAAAATCACCCCAACACAAAAAAAAACATGAAAAATTCATTCAGACGACAAACCATTCAAAATATTTTCAGTGATGAAAGCAATTTATGTAAGATTAATCATTTTGTGCACAGCACTGAGCATGCTCAGAGGCACAGCACAAAGCAGCTTCAACTCGACGATTGACAGTCTGCAAGGTTTTGATGAACAGGAAGCGCAAACATGGTTCCTGCAACATCATCCTCACGAGTCCGGTTTATATACGGAATATATTAACTCTCAAAAACGCGACTATATACGAAACACGTATTACCCAACAACAAGGCACCCACAAACACCTCCGACCATCCAGGCGGCGTGTACCAATATGAATTTTGAATCCGGCGATCTTACCGGATGGACTTCCTCAACGGGCTTCAACCCATTGTATAATGCACAGGGATGCTGCTTAAATGCAGGTGGCGCCCAGGCGATCATGTCTGGTGCAGGAACAGATGCCTGCGCCGGTTTTCCTCTTGTTTGTCCCGGAGGTAATTTCTCCGTAAAAATCGGGAACAATGCCGTAAATGGTGTTGCCGATCGCCTCGAACAAACCTTTTCCGTTACACAGGCCAATGCCAATTACACGTATAAATACGCAGTGGTGCTTGAAGATCCCGGACATACGGTTGTTGAGCAACCCAGCTTCCAGATCGACATGTTGGATAATGCAGGTGTGCAGATCCCCTGTACCTTTTATCAGGTATCAGCAGGCCAGGGTATACCGGGATTTCAAAATTCCCCTAACTGTCCCAATGTGGTTTATAAACCATGGACCACCGTTAGTGTGGATCTGAGCGCATACATCGGCCAGGACGTTACGATTCGTTTTACTACCTACGATTGTTCCCTGGGCGGACATTATGCATATGCGTATGTGGATGGTTCCTGCGTCTCTTACAGTATAACCTTATCCGATTCACTCTGTGTAAACAGCAGTACACAGATATGCGCTCCGGCAGGTTTTCAAACCTACACCTGGAGCGGCCCCGGAGTAGTAAGCTCATCTGCCAATTGCGCTACCATTAATGCTGCCGGAACCTATTCCGTTCAGCTCACTACCGTTACAGGTTGCAACTCACCGGAAATCACTTATTCGGTAAACAGCTATCCTGCACCTGTCGCGACATTCGGGGTGGTAGGTGGCAACAATGCCTGCAACCTCAACGTTGTTTTCAACAATACCAGCACCATGACGGGAGGACAACAAATGCAATTTCTCTGGGATTTCGGGGATGGTACCAGCTCCTTTATGGAACAGCCTACACATACGTATCTCAGTGAAGGAACGTATACAGTAATGCTCATTGCTTCCACCAATTCAACAGGTTGCAGCGATACCACTACACAGGTAGTGGTGATCGACTTTCCTCCTACACCGCAATTTGTAAATGCAGGTGTATGCGCAGGAAGCACCATTCAATTCACCAACCAAACGCCAGGGCTCACCGGAACAGAAAGCTGGGTATGGAATTTCGGGGATCAGGCAACTGCCACTACACTCAATGCTAATCATATTTATGCAATTGCAGGAAGCTACAATGTTTCTTTACAGATCACCAACACAAACGGATGTACAGGTAGTGTGACTTCTGCTATTGTTATCGCACCGCTACCGGCTGCTTCCTTCACCAGTACTACTGTTTGCGACGGGCAGGCAAATGCTTTCACCAGCACTGCTACCATTGCCACCGGAACGCTCACCAACTGGAGCTGGGATTTCGATGCGGATGGCACCAGCGACAATTCGCTGTCCAATCCAAACTATACATTCCCTGGCGACGGTTCTTACAACGTAAGCATGACGGTAACAAGCAATGCGGGTTGCGTTTCTTCTGTCACAAATATTGCCGTGGTGAAACCAAATCCTGTTGCGGCTTTCGGCACCAACAACGTATGCCAGAACTCTTTCGCTGTTTTCCAGAATACATCCTTCGTTGCCCTGCCATCGCAGATCACTCAGTACGCATGGACCTTCGGCGACAACGGTACTTCCGCTGTACTGAACCCGCAACATCAGTATCAGAACGCAGGAACGTACCAGGTAGGACTTACAACTACAACAGAATCGGGTTGCACCAATTCGTTCACCTTCCCGATCACTATCCACCCTTTGCCTTCCACTTCTTTTGCAAGTACACCGGTGTGTCATACACAAACCACTCAGTTCAGCGATCAGTCTACTGTACCGGGCGGAACTATTGTTTCGAGGGCATGGGATTTTAATAACGACGGAATTGTGGATGCTACCAATATTCCCAACCCTGTTTTCCTGTACAACAATTTCGGAGCCTATAATGCAAAACTGGAAACGATGACGAATAACGGTTGTTACAACCAGACAGTGAACCAGGTAGTAGTATACAGCAACCCGGTAGCGGCTTTCAACAACGCATCCAGTTGTATGGGTAATGCGATCAGTTTCACGAATCTGTCCGTTTCAGGAGATGGCGCTATCACCAATTACAGCTGGGATTTCACGAGCGATGGCAGTGTAGATAATATCAGTGCCGCTCCTGGCTTCAATTATCCGAACCCCGGAACATACCTCGCCACTCTGCAGATACAAACAGAACATGGATGCGAAGATACATACCAGGCTCCTGTGCGGATCCACCCGAACCCGAACGTACAGTTCAGTACGCCGCAGGTAGCAGACTGCCCTACGATGTGTGTTGCTTTCGATAACCAAAGTACGATCGCTACCGGAAACATTGCTACCTATCTCTGGGATTTCGGCGATCAGTCGGTGCCTTCCACTTCCGTACTCCCTACTCATTGCTACAGCACCGGCAACTATGGCGTATCACTTACAGTGGTTTCAGACAGCGGATGTATATCCTCCCTGTCGATACCGGCAATGATCACTGTGTATCCTCAGCCGATCGCTGACTTCTCCGTAAGCGGTGATGATCTCGACATCATCAATCCCGAAATAAGTGTAACAGACTTGTCTGCGGGATCGAGCGCTCTGAATTACACGATCACCGATGGATTCAGCAGCAGTAATCAGAATTTCACCCATGCGTTCAACAACGAGCAGCCGCATAACTACGATATTACACAGTATGTGGTAAACACCTTCGGTTGTAAAGACAGCATGACAAAAACAGTGGAAATCAAGCCGGCCTTTACCTTCTATATTCCGAATGCATTCAGCCCGAACGATGACGGCAAAAATGACGGGTTCAGAGGCCAGGGAATGGGAATAAACGAATACCGCATGTGGATCTTCGACCGCTGGGGAAATACCATCTTCTATTGTGAAGACCTCGATAAAAGCTGGGACGGAACCTTCCAGGGAAAAAGCGGCAATACCGTTATGCAGGACATTTACATCTGGAAAGTAGAACTGAAAGACATTTTCAACAAAAAGCATGACTACACGGGAACCGTGGCGGTCGTAAGGTAAAGACATATTTTGAATGGTTATTTCATGTTTTTTTAACCATTACCCCTGAACAGGAGTCCCACACCGGGGCTCCTGTCTTTTTTCAACAAAGCGGCTTACATGTGCAAATTTGCTTACCTTTACGCACGTTATGAGCCGAATAACTATTGCCATAGACGGTTACTCATCATGCGGTAAAAGTACTTTAGCCAAAGCATTGGCGGCAAAATTAAATTATGCGTATATCGATTCAGGTGCAATGTACAGGTGCGTTACCCTGTACTGCCTGCGTAAAGGCCTCATCAACAATAAACAATTCATTCCCGAAGAGATCATTGCCTGCCTGCCGGATATAAAGCTCAGTTTTAAGTTCAATCCCTTTACCAAAACTTCCGAAACTTTTTTGAACGGTGAGAACGTGGAGAAAGAGATCCGTTCGATGGAGATTGCTGCCAATGTGAGTAAAATAAGTACGATCAAAGAAGTGCGGCAACACATGGTGGCTATTCAGCGGGAGTTTGGCATCCACAAAGGCGTGGTGATGGACGGAAGGGATATCGGATCGCATGTATTTCCGCATGCCGAGCTGAAGCTTTTTATGACTGCCGATATCGAAACCCGTGTCAACCGCAGAATGGACGAATTGAACAGTAAGGGCCAGCACGTAGAGTTCCAGGAGGTAAAGATGAACCTCGAGCAGCGGGACTATGATGATACACACCGCAAAGAAAGCCCGCTCACCAAAGCGAAAAACGCCATTGTTCTTGATAATACCGACCTCAACAAGGAAGAACAGCTGGAATACGTGCTGCGGCTTATCAATGATCAGCTGCTTACAAGAGACTGATTTCCTCCCCGATAGCTATCGGGGCTTACTTCCAAAAGGCCTTCTATCGCTGATCCCCGTTTTTTACCTGCCATATAAGCCTAATGTATCCGGTACCTACCCTGATTATTATGCCAAAACTTATTATATATTTGTATATCAATTCCTAACCTATATGCGTTCGCATTTCACCTTTGTTTTCCTGCTTGTTTTCTTAGGCTTTTCATTTTCCCAGGTTACTCCGGAATACAAATACTCACTGGATCTTACCGCGGCCAAAAATGATGCTATCGATGTGAAGCTGATCCCTCCTTCTCTTTCCGAACCCGAAGCCACTTTTATGTTCCCGGCTATTATTCCCGGCACTTATGCTGTTTATGATTTTGGACGTTTTATCAAGGATTTCAGAATAACGGGCAAAGACGGCAAAGAGATCTCTTTTGAGCAGCCGGATGTAAATTCCTATCTGATCAAAAATCCGGCGAATATCGATTATATCACCTATACCGTTGAGGATACCTGGGATACAAAGATCAAGAAAGACTTTGTTTTTGAGCCGGGCGGTACCAACATACAGGCGAATAAAAATTTCGTGCTCAACAATCACGGGTTTTTTGGATATTTCAAAGATAAGCTGAATCTCAATTTCCGCCTCGAGATCACCAAACCCGAAGGTTTTTATGCTTCCACCGGTCTTACGGATATCAAAAGTGAAAAGAACAAGGACATTATCAATGTATTTGACTACCACGACCTGGTAGATTCTCCCATCATGTATTGCAAACCCGATACAACTTTTATCAATGTAGGCGGGGCAAAAGTGCTGGTGTCGGTATACAGTCCGAATAAAAAAGTAAGCGCTGCTTTCATCGCACAGAACATCGACTCGGTGCTGAATGCACAGAAAGAATACCTGGGCGGAACACTACCTGTAGAAAAATATGCTTTCCTGATCTATCTTACGGATTCGATCACGGGCTCCGGAGCTACCGGTGCGCTGGAACATTCTTATTCTTCCTTTTATGTGTTGATGGAAGCCGATCCGCAGCAGATGGCACAGACCATGAAAGATGTGGCTGCTCACGAATTTTTTCACATCGTAACACCTCTCAACATCCATTCGGAAGAGATCGGTTTTTTCGATTTCAACAAGCCGGTGATGAGCGAGCACCTCTGGTTGTATGAAGGCCTTACCGAATATGCCGCACATCATGTGCAGGTGAAATACGGGCTGATCGACATCGATGATTTTTTTGTAGTGATGCAGGGCAAGATGGAAGAAGCGCAAAAGTATTACAACGACACCCTTCCGTTTACCTACATGAGCAAAAATGTGCTGGATCCTATCTACCACGAACAATACCAGAACGTGTATGCCAAAGGAGCGCTCATCGGCATGTGCCTGGATATTATTCTCCGCTATAACAGCAATGGCAAATATGGCACACAGGAAATGATGCGTGACCTGGCCAAAAAATACGGAAAAGATAAATCCTTCAAAGATCCGGATCTATTCAGCGAGATCGAAAAGCTTACCTACCCGGAAGTCCGGAAATTCCTGGATACCTACGTGGCCGGCGACAAAAAACTGCCCTTCGAAGAAGTGTTCGATAAAGTGGGATTAACATACACTTACAAAGAACAACGCAAAGTGTTGAATATCGGAGGTATTGCATTGGGAATAAATCCGAAAACAGAAGCCATTGTTGTGGCCGACATTGCCGATATGGACGATTTCGGAAAAGCGCTTGGATACAGGGAAGGTGATGAGATCGTTACTTTCGCAGGTAAAAAACTGACACTCGACAATGTGCAATCGGTGCTCCAGGACTTTGTAACACAGGTGAAAGAAGGAGAGAAAGTTACCGTTGTTGTAAAACGTGTGAATGCAAAAGGAAAAGAGAAAAAAGTAAAGCTAAAAGCAAAACAGCGGTATGTAATGGCCAACTATTACAACAACATTACTATAAACAAAAGTGCGGGATCCAAACAGATCATTGCACGTAATACCTGGCTGGGAATAACCGGCCGGTAATTCTTAATCAGGCTTAAATTAATTTCCATGTCGAAGAAGAAATTGTATTGGGTTTGTCAGTTAGCAGGATGGTTTGTTTACGTGCTGCTCAATCTCCTGTTCTTTGTTCTTCAGAACCCTATCGATCTTTCGGACCTGCTGATTTATACCGCCTGGGTGCCGCTTGGCATAGGTATCACACATTTGTTCCGTACGGTGTTCATCTGGCTGCACATCATGCAGCTCAAATTATATATCCAGATCCCGCTCGTGATCATCGGTTCGTTCGTGAATGCAACACTGTTCTATTTCGGACAATACCTGCTGGAGCTGGTCATTCATCATGCTTCCTCACAGATCGTTTTCATCGATTCCATTGCGAACATTATCAATTATGCTTTCGTGTTTTTTTTCTGGAGCCTTGCTTATTTTTCCTACCATTTCCTGATCAATTATACGCAGGCGGAAATGGAGTCGCTTCGCTGGCAGGCCAATATCAAGGAGATCGAGCTGAACAAGCTGAAATCGCAATTGAACCCGCATTTTATGTTCAACTCCATGAACAGTATCCGTGCGCTGGTGGATGAGAATCCTTCCAAAGCCAAGGAAGCGATCACGCAGCTCTCCAACATCCTGCGCAACACCCTGATGATGGAAAAGAACAAGGTTATCCCATTCCAGGAGGAGCTCAGCATCGTTAACGATTATCTCAATCTCGAAAAAGTACGTTTTGAAGAGCGCCTGAATTTTAAGATGAACATTTCATCTGCCGCTTATGCTTTTTCTGTTCCTCCCCTGCTGATACAGACATTGGTAGAGAATGGGATCAAACACGGCATCTCCAAACTGACGAAAGGCGGGGAGATCCTGATCGATGCTTCGGTGGAAAATGGACTGCTGCAGATCGTAATAAAAAACACGGGAAGTTATGATGAGAGCCATGTGTCTGAAACAGGCTTCGGCCTGAAAAACTCCAAAGACAGGCTTCAGTATGTTTTCGGGGAAAGCGCAGACATCAGCATCAGGAACGGGGAAAATAATTTTGTAATAACGGAGCTCAGGTTCCCAAAATATTCAAGTATATAAAATCAAATAACCATGAAAGCATTATTAATTGACGACGAGCGTCTGGCACGCCAGGAATTAAAGAACTTACTGAGTGCCTATAAAGAGATCGAGATCATTGGTGAATGTGCCAATGCAGAGGAAGCAAAAGAAAAAATAAACACCCTGAAACCGGATGTATTGTTCCTCGATATGCAGATGCCCGGAAAAACAGGCCTGGAGCTGATCGAAGAGATCTCCGGCTTACCGGAGGTCGTATTTGTAACGGCCTATGATGAATTTGCCCTGCGCGCCTTCGAAGTGAATGCACTGGACTACCTGCTGAAACCTGTATCCGAACAACGTTTGGGAGAGACCATCAAAAAGCTGCTGGCGAAGGAAGACAAGGATGTACGCAAAGAAAATACAACACCTTTTCACGACGACGACCAGGTATTTGTAAAAGACGGAGAAAAATGCTGGTTCGTAAAGCTCTCCAATATCCGTTTGTTTGAAAGCGAAGGAAATTATGTGCGCGTGTATTTCGACACCAACCGTCCTTTGATTCTGCGCAGCCTCAACAACCTCGACCTGCGCCTGAACCCGAAAACGTTTTTCAGAGCCAGCCGTAAGCACATCATCAACCTGAAATGGGTAGAAACCATCGAAACCTGGTTCAACGGCGGGCTGATGGTAAAGCTGAAAGGCGGCGAGCAGGTGGAGATCAGCAGGAGGCAGGCTGTGAAGCTGAAAGATATGATGAGTTTGTAACCAGGAACAGAACCAAAGCTTAATTGAACCATATAAGGTCATATAAGACTATTTCTGCCTGAATTATGCAGGATCATCTTTTTACCGTAAAACCTTATATGGCTTAAACATTCCCTGATATTAAGATCCACCTTTCATAATTTTTCGTAAGCATTTATATTGTTATATTTGATTAGCAATTATGAAAACCATTCACGTCAGCACAACGATCGGCTTCGCTCTTAATATAGCGGGCCTTACCTGTATCTACCTTGGGTATGAAGTTATCGGCGGTGCGCTGCTGATCCCGGCTTATTTCGCTTCCATGAAGGAAGTATCAAAATACACCTCCTGGTACCAGTTTGCCAATGTATTTGCCGCCGCACTGCTATTGGGCTATGCTATCGATTCCGGGGCCGGTCATGCCAACCTGCCTTTGTTTGCAGGGATGCTGTTCCTTTCCGCTTTCGGCTCTATTTTCCGTATCGTACTTTTTCGGGTATTTGGTTATACAGGGCATTCATGGTTCGAACCCACTTTTTTCGGGCTTTCACTGGCAGGATACTTCGCGCTTAACCTCACAGGCAATTATGGCTGGATGGGATGGTCCTACCCTGCCCCGATCATTGCATTTGCCTCCATTTTAGCCTGGGGAATTTTAAAAGACAAAAAACAATTACTGGCACATACCAAAGGCGGTTACCGTGTGAAGATAGGTCAGCCCGCCAGCAATTTTAACCTGCCCGACCAGGATGGGAATACCGTTGCACTTACCGATTTCAAAGGCAAACGCCATCTCCTGCTGATCTTTGTGCGTGGCGACTGGTGTCCGGGATGTCATATGATGTTACGCACCTACGAAAAGAACAATAACAAATTCAGGGAGAAGAATATCTTAGTGATGGCCATCGGTCCGGATCCTGTAGGTGTGAACCGCGATATGGTGGAAAAGCTCGGGCTTGATTTTAAAGTACTGGCAGATGAAGGCCAGAAAATAGCTATGGAATACGGTGTTCAGCTGAAAGAATACGAGAATGACTTTGCAGAGAAATATGAAGAAGGAATTCCATTACCGGCTTCTTTCCTGATCGACATCAACGGTCTGGTACGCTATGTTTCGAGGCCCGACAAAGTGGGAGAATTCCTGAACCCTTCTCTCATCTTCCCGATCGTGGATCAACTGGATGGACAATACAGGAAAGTCAAAGAGACTGAACCGGAAGTGATCCCGGAAAAAAAAGTAACGCTGTCAAAAGATAGCGGAGCTGCAGAAGGTGCCATTGACAGCCTGAAAAAACAACTGAGCAATTATGAAAGCATCATCGAACAGGCGAATGACGCCATGATCGTGATCGATATCGTAGACGGTAAGATCCACCAGAGCAATCCAAGCGCAGCTACCTTATTGGAATACCCGAAAGAAGAGCTGGAAAAGCTTACCTTATTCGATTTGCATCCGAAGGAATTCCTGCAACAGAGCTCGAGCATTGTAGCAGATGTATGGGAAAAAGGAGGACTGATCTATACAGATATTCCGTTCCGCACCAGGTCGGGCAAGCTCATCCCGGTGGAGTGCTCAGCCAAAGTAGCGCCTTTTGACGGTCGTCCCGCCATTGTGATCTATGCACGGGATATAACCGAACGCCTGCGCATGGAAAGAGAGATCAACGAGCAGCGGAAAATAATCGATGAGCGGAATAAAGATATGGAAGACAGTATCGAGTATTCCAAACGGATACAGCGTTCCATCCTCATTGAAATGGAAAAACTGCAGGAGTATGCACCGGATTCTTTTATTCTTTTCAAACCCAAAGATGTTGTAAGCGGCGACTTCTATTGGTTCACCGGTTTTAAAGTTACGGAGGATGTTTCAGAAGAAAACAGCTTCGGGTATAAAGCGGGTGACAATGTATTGCTGGCTGCAGCCGTGGATTGTACAGGACATGGCGTACCGGGAGCTTTCATGAGCATTATCGGTAATTCACTTTTAAATCAAACGCTGAACAACTTACATGTAACCTCCGCAGCACATGCGCTCGACTTCGTAAATGCAGAATTAAAAAAGAGCCTGAACAATAACAGCAACGAAACTCCTTTAAAAGACGGGATGGACATCGCTCTCTGTTGTATCGATTTCACCGCCATGTACCTTGAATACGCAGGCGCCAACAACCCAATGTATATAGTTCGTGACGGTCAGCTGATCGAATTCAAAGCCGACAAACAGCCTATCAGCGCTTCCCATGAAATTACGCCGAAGCCATTCACCAACCAGAAATTCGAATTAAAAAAAGGCGATATCATTTACCTTTTCACGGATGGCTATGCCGATCAGTTCGGTGGCGAGCACCTGGAAGGCGGAAGACCAGGCGGAAAAAAATTCCTGTACAAACGTTTCAAAGAATTACTGGCTTCCTTCTACGATATGCCTATGGAACAACAAAAAGACGTCTTATTCAAAACCTTCGAAGACTGGAGAGGAAAACTCTCGCAGATAGATGATGTATTGGTGATCGGGATCAGGGTTTAAAAGGGAATTAAATAATCTTTTTATTACTTCAGTGGACTCGTTTTCTTACTAATTGAGTGTCATTTTATTTTCACGTATCTTTGCCACAAATACAGGAATTATAATCATGTCGTTTAAAAAACTAATACCAGCTTTAACAGATAACTTAGAGTTAAGAGGATTTAAAGAACCCCTGGCCTTCCAGGAAAAAATACTGGTCAAAATTAAAGGAGGCGCCAGTATGTTTGCTATTGCACCAACGGGATCCGGTAAAACAACAAGCATCGTTTTAAGTGTTATTCAAAAATTAAAAGGAAAAGCAGTGGAAGATGCACCCAGAGCGGTGATAATTGTAAAAGATAAACAAGCTGCTTTAGATATGGAATCAGAGTTTAGCGCTTTTATAAAAGAAACCGACCTGCGTGTCTATTGTGTTTATGAAGAGAAAAACATCGACGATCAAAAAGAGGCAATTTATTCAGGAGTGGATATAGTTATTGCAACTCCAAAACGATTAAGTAAGCTTTATTTTGTTAACGGGATTAATTTGAACAAGTTGCAAATGTTCGTTGTGGATGATGCTGAATTTTTATTTAAAAATAATACGTTCACTGAAATAACCAGGTTACCGGAAAGTATAGGTAAATGCCAGTATTTGGTTTTCGCTGAAAAGTTTGATAATCGCTTTGAAATTTGGCAGGATACTTTTATGAATACTTCCCAAATTGTAAATTCTAATCTATAGAACTTCTACTTAGGTAGGAAGAGCTGTTGTCTTCGACTTTCCATAGTCAAATTCCAAATAAAACACCATCCTTAAATCACCATTTCCGGCACATCACCTTCCACAATGAGCTTGCCGGCCGTAGCAGCTTTGATCTGTTCTACCGTTACACCCGGAGCACGCTCTACTAATCTGAAACCGCCTTCCGGTAATACATCCAATACAGCTAATTCGGTAACGATCTTTTTCACACAACGGATCCCCGTCAAAGGCAGATCACATTTCGGCAGGAGCTTGGATTCACCTGCTTTGTTCACATGCTGCATGGCGACAATAATATTTTTTGCGGAAGCTACAAGGTCCATCGCGCCACCCATACCTTTTACCATTTTGCCCGGAATTTTCCAGTTGGCAATATCCCCGGTCTCGCTCACTTCCATTGCTCCCAAAATAGTGAGGTGCACTTTCTGCGCACGGATCATACCAAAGCTCATAGCAGAATCAAAAATAGAAGAACCTTTCAGTAAGGTTACGGTTTGCTTGCCCGCATTGATCAGATCGGCATCTTCCTCTCCTTCATAAGGAAAAGGTCCCATTCCTAAGATCCCGTTCTCGGACTGCAGTACTACATTTACTCCTTCGGGAATGTAGTTGGCAACCAGCGTTGGAATACCGATCCCTAAGTTTACATACATTCCGTCCTTTACTTCGCGTGCAATTCGTTTTGCTATTCCGTTCTTATCTAACATTTGTTTTGTATTTTTTTAGCCGCAGATTTTCGCGGATTTCACAGATTATTAATTTAATGACAAATTACTTCTTCGGTCTTACCGTTCTCTGCTCGATCCTTTTTTCATAATTACTTCCCTGGAAGATACGATGTATATATATTCCCGGTGTATGGATCTGATCAGGTACCAGCTCGCCAAGCGGAACCAGCTCTTCTACTTCTGCCACAGTGATCTTGCCTCCCATCGACATTGGCTGATTAAAATTACGTGCTGTGGAACGGAAGATCAGGTTGCCTGCCGAATCACCTTTCCAGGCTTTCACAATGGCAAATTCTGCTTCAAAGGCTTCTTCCATAAGGTAATCACGGCCTTTCCAGTTGATCACCTGTTTGCCGATCGCAACTTCTGTTCCTACGCCTGCCGGTGTCGGGAAAAACGGGATACCGTAACCTGCCATCATACAGCGCGTAGCCAGCGTGCCTTGCGGAACAAGGTCCACCTCCAGCTCGCCGCTCAGCATCTGGCGTTCGAACTCAGCATTCTCCCCTACATAGGAAGAGATCATTTTTTTGATCTGTTTGGTTTGCAGCAGCAGGCCAAGACCGAAATCATCCACACCGGCATTGTTGCTGATACAGGTAAGGTTCTTCGTTCCTTTTTTTATCAGGGCCGAAATACTGTTTTCCGGAATACCACACAAACCAAAACCGCCGACCATGATCGTCATTCCGTCTTCAATTCCTTTTAATGCCTCATCGGCATTCGCTACCACTTTATTTATCATAATTAATCCGTTTGAATAGTCGTCCAAAAATAAACATTCGCGGGGTATTACAAACCCTATTGTTTACTTTTTAGCCCGAAAAATGAATTTATTGAGGAAACAGTGCCGGAATACCCGGCCCCGGTTAATTCTGCGTGATCTTTTTACGGATCACAATTATACGCTCATCGAGGTCTTTGAACAAAGCCGGATCTACTTCGGCCTTTTTATCCAGTGCTGCCACTTTCACCGACAGATCCTCGAGAGGTGTCAGCAGTGTACGCAGGTCGTCCAGCAGAAATTTCGTGTCCTCGCCCGGTGGATATGCCTCCATTAAGGCGATCAGATCCTTTAAGGAGGATTTTTGTTTGATGATCTCATCGGTGATCTTGCGGCTCTTACTGTTGATGGCCAGCTTATCCGCCAGGTAAATGCCTTCGATCCATCCGCCGGCGATCAGCAATGCAGAAGAATGACCACGCTGGTTCTCTTTCAGAAAACGATCGGCTTCCCAAAAAGACTTGGAAATGATATCCAGTAATGAATCACGGTTATCTTTATTCGCGTCGATGCGGTCGGTTGTCCGTTCATCAAAAACTCCGCTAATACCAAGGCCTTTGCATAACTGGTTCACACATTTCAGGTACAGCATGCTTTCCTGTGTCTGCTCGAAAAGGCTGGTAAAACTCAGGTCGGTTCCGTAAACACCGAGGTTAAGTGCTTTGAAATCGTCGGTTCCGTATGAAGTATATTTATCCGGGTTGTTCAGCAGTGATCCGTCGTATTCCAGGTTGGCATCGGATATCATATCCGTCAGCTTTTTGGGATCGGGAATAGAGTTGAATATATTCTGTGCATTGGCTTTGACTCTTACATCTACAACGGTTTTTACTGTGTCGCTGTCCATGTCGTCCTGGGTATCGGGATTGGAAGAGCAAGAAGAAAATAGAAATGGCAGGGTAATAGTTAGAGCAGCAAATACTATTTTATTCATAATTGCGGAGTGTTTTATGCAAATATATCAAAACAAGTTTGCAAAGCGAAATTTTTAGGTAATTTTTGGCGCTGCTTGTTTTCATGCATCAATAAAATCCTCGTCTGCA
This sequence comes from Bacteroidota bacterium, assembly GCA_021156365.1. Taxonomy (GTDB): domain Bacteria; phylum Bacteroidota; class Bacteroidia; order B-17B0; family Aurantibacillaceae; genus JADJDM01. The sequence continues at coordinate 22,099 of JAJNDK010000003.1, read as the reverse complement.
AGGGCACTGCGCAATAGTTCCAGTTCGGCTGCCGTGTTGTATGCATGCAGGCAAATACGGAGGCGCTCACTCCCTGCCTTCACCGTAGGGCTTTTGATGGCCCTCACATCCAGACCTTTTTCTTTCAGGAGCAACGAAGCCCTTGTCACTTCATTATTGCCCGGGATCAACAGCACCTGTATGGCGCTTTCGGAAGCAGGTATATTCCTTCCCCGGATGAGCTGTTTAAATTCAGTAATGCGCTGCCCGAGCTCACTCCCGGCTCCTGAGACCTGCAAAAGCTCATAGGAAGCATCGATGGCCGCATAGGCATGAGGACTGAGCGCAGTGGTATAAATAAATGATCTCGAAAAATTGATCAGGTAGGACCGAAGCTCTGCACTCCCTGCTATAGCTGCAGCGTGAACGCCCATCGCTTTTCCGAACGTATAGATCCGTGCAAAACAGTCCGCTTCCAGCCCGGACTCATTGCAAAGTCCCCTGCCCTGCTTTCCGAAAACACCGATGGCATGGGCTTCGTCAACGATCAGCTCAAAAGAAAATTCTTTTTTCAGTTCCAGGATAGACTGCAGGGGAGCCGAATCCCCATCCATGGAATAAACGGATTCCAACACTACATAGGTGGTGCCTGCCGGCCTGTTATTCGTTAGTAAGCGTTTCAGGTCCGCAGTATCGTTGTGTTTGAATTTATAGGAAGCTGCATGCGAAAGCCGCATCCCGTCGTGCAGGGAAGCATGCACCAACTCATCATAGAGGAACATATCATCCCGTTTGCCAATACAGGAAAGGAGACCGATATTGGCATCATAGCCCGAATTAAAGATCAATGCAGCTTCTGCTCCGTGAAATGCCGCTATTTTCTGCTCAAGCTCTTCGATCGCCTTTGTATTGCCCGAAATAAGACGGGAACCGGTGGATCCGTTCCATTGACCATAAAGCGCTTCTTTCTGAAGTGTGCGCTCATGCAATTCCCTGCTGCGCGCAAAACCGAGGTAATCGTTGGAACAAAAATCAATGAGTCCTTCGCTCACCGAAAGTGAACGTAGAAGGTTTTCCTCTTTCCTCCTGCTCAATGCAGTTTGTAAAGAATGAGGGAGTGGCATGAATGAATTATGCGTTTACGGTTTGTTCGGCATGTTTGTCGGCAAATGCCGCTTTGGGCTTCAGACCCAGAATATCGAACATTTCCATATCCTGGTTGAATTCAGGATTAGGAGTGGTAAGCAATTTGTCGCCTGCGAAGATGGAATTGGCGCCGGCCAGGAAACACAGGGCCTGCCCTTCCATGCTCATGCTCAGTCTTCCCGCAGAAAGACGAACGGCTGTAGTAGGTATCACGATCCGTGTAGTAGCGATCATGCGCACCATGTCCCAGATAGGCACCGGAGGCTGCTCTTCCAGCGGGGTTCCTTCTACTGCCACGAGTGCATTGATAGGAACGGATTCCGGAACAGGACGTAATAAGCTAAGTGTGTACAGCATCCCGATCCTGTCCTCTGTTTTTTCGCCCATGCCGATGATCCCTCCGGAACAAACGGTAACGCCTGCCTTACGTACATTCTTGATCGTGTTCAGACGATCATCGTAGGTACGGGTGGAAATGATCTTTTCGTAATTTTCTTCGGATGTATCTAAATTGTGATTGTAGGCATACAAGCCGGCGTCTGCCAGTCTCATAGCCTGCTGCTCGCTGAGCATTCCTAATGTGCAGCACACTTCGATACCCATATTGTTGATGCCTTTCACCATGTCCAGCACCTTGTCGAAATCTTTGTTATCGCGCACTTCGCGCCATGCAGCCCCGAGGCACACACGGGAAGCGCCTCCTTTTTGTGCATTCTCTGCCATTCCTAACACTTCTTCCACAGCCATCAACTTGTGTACTTTGATATCGGTGTGATAACGTGCTGCCTGCGGGCAATAAGAACAATCCTCAGGGCAACCGCCTGTTTTGATGGAAATAAGCGAGCTCACCTGCACTTCGCCTGTTTTATGATGCTGCTTGTGCACCTCTGATGCGCGTTGTACTAATTCCAGTAAGGGTGTATTGTACACATCCAGTATCTCTTCTTTTGTCCAGTTTTTTGCTTGCATGATTCGGGTAAAAAACGATTTTTACAAATATACGATTAGAATTTCAATACGTATACAAAACACTCATTACTCAGTAACATAGAGAAATTTATTAAGGTCAGACACTATTTCCTGGTCGGTCTGTTTTCTTAAAAAAGCATTCCTGATCGCATCTTTAAAATAGGGTCTTTTTCCATTAATTTCCTGATAATAACCTGTATACGTATTATACTCTTCCTTCCCTCCCAGAAAATCCTGGTACTGATGAACCACTTCAACAAGGAATAATGTGGAATACTTATTTTCGGCAAACCAGTTATAGAATTCGGGGGCCAAAATCAGGAAATGTTTATTAAACGGATGGGAAAGTGCTAATTCTTCGATGTTTTCTTTTGTCTTTAGTTTTACCTTCTTGAAATTAGAGACATCGTCTTCATCATATAGCTTAAACAAATTACTCTCCAACTTTTGCATCTGAGCCAACAATTTAGGTTGCGTACCGATCAACTCATTTATAAACACTAAATCCGTATTCAGAGTATCCTGGAGAAGTTCTTTACGAATAATCGGATTCACACTCTTTTTATTCCTGGCCTGATAATAGTTATATGAACTTCCTGTATAGTTCCCGGAGTTATCGTATATCACTATCCACTTATTTCCTTCTATATATGGACTCTTGTTTTTGAGCAGATTGCCGGCAAAGGTTATATTGAGGCCGCTTCCGTTTTCGATATATTTATTCAGGTATTTCGCTACACTATCATTGTTTTTTTGTCCATAATAGTGCAAGCCTATACTGAAATTAGCTTCATTCATATTATATTTCAATGCTTCCCTTGAGAAATAATGAAAGGCCTGTTCATAGGTATTAAAAGGTTTCTTTTCAACTGTGAAAAAGCTATGATTTTTTAATTCTTCGTATTCCAAGACGTCAAAAAACAGATAATCCGGTTTATACAGTAAACTTTTATTGGCATAAAACAATTCATCATCCTCAATCCCATCTAATAAAAAACCCATTGTTTTCAGTTTGGGCTTTATATACATCAGCCTTCTCAGCGATTCGTATATATAATACACGTTTTTTAGATTCTTTGAGTCATATAAATAATCAACAAAAGCAATGGAAAGGCACTCTTCATATCTTGCATTGTCAAAATAAATTTTTTTGCATTCTTCCCTTGCCGTTTTTCTTAACCTTGTAAAGAACAACGAATCTAAAAGATACTTTTTTGAGCCTTTGTAAATCAATTGCATTTTATTCGCAAGTTCCATCCTCGCAACATCATCCGGATGACTTGAACTGGAAGAATTTGTTTTGGACTTTTGCCTGTCAATAGCTTCTTCCGTTTTTTGTGACGCTTTTACCATATTCGCGTATCCTCTGGAATACCGGTATAATCTGCGTTTCATATCGTTCATTTCATAGTCCTGTGCAGTTTCCTTAAGATTGAAACCCAGCTTTCCAGAACACTGCATGGCAAAATAATCAGCATCTGCTTCTTGTTTCCTCTTAAAAGCAAAATACTCGTCAGCCAACACAAAATTCTTGGAGTAATATGCTTCGTAGAATTTCTTTAGTCCTTTGTACTGGTGATCAAAAATATAATGCCCCGATTCATGGCCAATTACATATGCCAAGATTGCTTCTGATCTCACATTCGCCAGCAAACCAATATTAATAAAAAGAAATCCATTGTTTTTTGTGTATGCATTGTTCACAGGATCACGCGTTATAAATACATTCAGGTTCTTCTTTTTCGTTAAGGTATCCGGGATAATAGTATCTAAAAGTCTCATCAGGTAAACTTCCGCCTGTCCCCAATCAAGATATATCTGATTATTGTCAAACTCATACTGTGTATTATATATGTTGTTAATCCTGAATTTATCCGACTGCTCCTTCGTCAGGCCCTTTAAGGGTTCCTTATTGAGGATAGCAAATGCTTCATCCGGCTTGAAATTATATACCTGATTGAATTTCTCCGGGAACTGATAGCTAAGCGATTGTGAAAAGCTGGTCTTACATATAATTAATAAAAAAATAAGAAGACTTAAGAGTAGTTTCATTAGGGTTTACATTGGTTGAATACAAAGGTAAAAATTCATAACTCAAATAAAAAAATCTTTCTTCAGCGGCAATAGAAATCCCTATGTAAGCCGGCGATGCATGAAAGCTAATTTACGAAGTTCTGATCTCATTTCGCAGTCCCAGTTCAATTACTTCGAGGTTTTTGATCTCCTTTCCCGTGATCTCAAAACGCAGCATTGTTTTCACCTGGTGAAAGCCGTGCATGCCGCAGGCGCCGGGGTTCATGTGCAGCAGGTTCAGCTTTTTGTCATACATAACTTTCAGTACATGCGAATGCCCGCAGATGAACAACTGCGGTTTTTCTGCAAGGATCACTTTTTTTGCTTCCGCGTTGTAGCGTTCGGGGTATCCTCCAATATGTGTCATAAACACTTTCACTTCTTCACACATAAAAACAAGGTCCTTCGGGTATTCGATGCGCACATCCTGCCCGTCGATATTGCCATACACGGCCCGGAACGGCTTCATTTTTTTCAGGGTGTTGCAAATGGAAACAGTGCCCACATCCCCGGCATGCCAGATCTCATCGCAGGCATCGGTATACTTTGCAATACGGTTGTCGAGGTAATTGTGCGTATCGGAAAGCAACAGGATCTTAGGCATGGCTGACTAGTCTTTTGAGCTGCCTGCTTTCGGCTTTTTGAATTGTTTCGTGATATCGATGATCAGCGAAAACACGTGACTGTATGGCGAAATGGATGCACTGCCGATATTGGTGAATGCATAATCGAGGGTGAAGACCTTGTATTTGATCCCCGCTCCCATATTCGGCTGCACGGTTGTATAAGGCTTGTTATCGATGTCGGTGTATTTCTGGATATTGTTGATGCCAAAACGCAGGAAAAATAAATTCTGGTAACCGGCCTCAAATCCTACCTGCGGATCTATGCTGATCACGTTCGATTTTATAAGCACATTCCTTTTTCCGTCAAAAGTATTTACGAAGTTGATCTCACCCATTAAGGAGATCTTGCTTTTCCACACAAAATACTTTTTGGATACACCCAATACCAAACGCGGAACGGTTACTTCCACCGAATTTTTCGGAATATCGTTGCCCGTGATCGCAAAGGTGTTTTTAGTAACGTCATCTAATGTATAGGTCCAGGCATTGAAGGTGCCGGTAATATCCCGTCCGACCGCAGAAAATCTCCATCCTTTTACTGTGTAGTTAGCGGCAGCATCCAGCCCGAATCCCCAGGAACCTCCGAAATCACCGATGCGGCGACGGATGATCTTGGCATTGGCCCCTATCTCCAGGCCTTTTACCTGCTTTATTTTGCGGGCATAAGACAAAATGAGGGCAAAATCGGTAGCACTGAATTTGGAGATCTTGTCATAATCCACATTTCCGTTGACATCTATCAATTGAAGGGTATTCGGGATATCATCCACACCGAAACGGATAAAGCTGACGGCAGCCACACTCTGGCTATCCAGCTTAGCCGCCAAAGCACCGTAATCGTATTTGGCAATACCTGCAAAATATTCGGAATGCATATAGGCCAGCTGCAGTTTGGATTTCACACCCATCAATCCCGCAGGGTTCCAGTAGCCGGCCGTCACATCCTGTGTGCCCGAAACAGCCGCATTTCCCATCGCCATCTGGCGTGCGCCGACACCTATGGCCAAAAACTCGTTGCTGTACTTCACGGTTTGGGCCTGAAGAACAGCTGCGAACAGAGAAATAAACAGAATGGAATAGATACCGCGCATCCGTGTAAAAATACTAATTTTTAGGTTATTAGAACGTCCGGAAAGGGAAATTATTGTGCTGACAGAGACGGACTTTCCATTCTTTTCCGGCTCCCCATGCATAAAACAGGAAAATCGTTTATCCAATTGTCTGTTCCTGCATGCCCGTTTTAAGCTCCCTGCATAAAAATCCGAAACTCCCTCGCAAAAACAGAGAGCTCTTAACAAAAAACAGGGACTAAATGCACACGGGTGTCTGTTCCTTATCGCTCCGTTTAAGTTCGATGAACAAAAACAGAGATCTCTTAACAAAGAACAGAGACTAAATGCACACGGGTGTCTGTTCCTTATCGCGCCGTTTAAGTTCGATGAACAAAAACAGGGATCTCTTAACAAAGAACAGAGACTAAATGCATACGAGTGTCTGTTCCTTATCGCTCCGTTTAAGTTCGATGAACAAAAACAGAGACCTCTTAACAAAGAACAGAGACTAAATGCATAGGAGTGTCTGTTCCTTATCGCTCCGTTTAAGTTCGATGAACAAAAACAGAGACCTCTTAACAAAGAACAGAGACTAAATGCACACGAGTGTCTGTTCTTTATCGCTCCGTTTAAGTTCGATGAACAAAAACAGAGATCTCTTAACAAAGAACAGAGACTAAATGCATACGAGTGTCTGTTCCTTATCGCTACGTTTAAGTTCGATGAACAAAAACAGAGATCTCTTAACAAAGAACAGACCCAAAGCTCACCTGATCGTCCGTTTGTAGTAGTGGATCGGGGAAGAAAAGAGGAAAAATTCCGGTTCTTAGAATAGCCTTTCATATTCTTCCACGCCACTTATTTTTAATTTCTGACCACTTGCCAAACGTCTCCTGCCACTTGCTTATTTCTCCGAACCTTTGCTTTTTGTCTGCGTTCAACTCTTATAACAAAAGACATTTTTCTAATACGCCGGAGAAAGTGCAAGAGAAAGGAGGTGTTTTAAAATGAGCAATAAAGCTAAAGCAGTCCTCGGGTTGAGTATATTGACACCCGAGGCAAAAGTGACAAGAGCGCAGGGCATTAAGAATGATATGATGGCAAGTACCTTATATCCTGATGCGCAGCTGCCGGTCGGATACGTAAGTATGCAGACATTGATCGACAACCTGCACCACGCAATAGTGGCCACTAATTCGGGAACAGCCGGCAGTACAAGCGATATGCGCGAGAAGGAACGAATGCTGGTAACAGCCTTCAACCTGATCAAAGCACACGTGGAGTATGTAGCGAACCAGAATGTAGATGCGGAAACTTTTATCACATCTGCAGGAATGCAGGTGATGCAAAGCGGAGGAGGCAGCTCCGTATCCGAGCTCACACTCGATGCCCCGGGCAACGGTGTGGTGATGGTAAGGTAACCAGCTCTACTCTCGCAAAGATCACGATCAGCGCACAGCAGCCCGGCTCCACTCTCTACGTTCGGTATTACCCGATCAGTAATGAAGGAGAAGGGGCGCTGAGCCAGGCTAAAAGTATAATGGTGGTTTAAGTATTGAATTCATCTATCCTCTGTCGGCCGGTTTTGTTTAGGCCGGTCGATTAAAAACGGAGTTCTCTTATGGCGTGGGAGACTCCGTTTTTTGTTTTTGAAGAATTGATCAATCCTCCAGTCTTGTGGGATCGACATGTGAAACTTTTCTTTTACTTCAATTCAATGCATCGAGCTGGTCTGCAAATTCCGCGCTATTAGTCAGGTGCATCGAAAAATGCTGAGAGTGGTTGGGGCCAATTGAAACAGGAATAAAAGAAGAGTATAATTTACCCTCCTTCGTGCCAACAGCAACTATTGTACATTGCAAGCCCTGAGGAGCATACTGATAAGGAAAATTGGTTCCATTATCATAAACATGAACCATAGAGCTGATATTCGTGAATATAAGGTAAACGGAAGTATGGTATTCACTGATGGGCTCATCCGGGATAAGTGTCAACGTTGTTTGCGGATAGGCGCTGAAATAACTGTTGTTATCACTGTTGCACCATGTACCCGAATCAGCCGGCATACTGAATTGATACAAACTGAAAATATAATTATTAGCCGAAGTAATTACACTATCAGCCGGCGAAAGGATCCAGCCGCTTGCAAAGCCTCCGGGCCCCGCGGGGCCTATCGGACCACCCGGAGTAAACCCGAGAGGTATAGAGTCATTAAAAACAAAAGGCAGTTGTGGATTGGGCGGATCAATCCCTCCGGTCAATGATACAGGTTGATTGATCGTTATTTTTTTTCCTGGCGTAAGAGTAAGAGCTAAGCTATTGGCAGTGGCTTTGATAAAAAACTCGCCCCCTGATTTCAGCGGTCGTTTATTGTACATCATAGTTGGCATGCCGGCAAATAACATGTCGCTTTTTTTATAGATATCTTTAAAGTGTATAGTAACGTTGCCTAATACAGGAGCGCCCGACGGATCGGAAAAAGCATTGGCAGGAATAACCACAGTAGTTCCCTGTGGAGAAGTAAAACTCCCGCCGGTAGTTCCACTAATAGTGTATGTTTGCATAACCGGTGCGTACTGAGCAAAGAAATAAGCTAAAGAAGGATACGTATTCATTGAAGCGCCTTTCGGATCTTTTTTACAGGAGCTTATCGCAATAATGGCAATAACAAGGGTGATGGTTTTAGAGATCTTTATCATGTGGCTGTTTTTAAGGTTTAATAGTTAGTTGTAATTGTTTGTTTTAATCCTCCAGTCTTGTCGGATCAACATGAGAAACTTCTCCTTTATCAGGTTTCAGAAAGCTGATGCCAAAACCAAGACTTATGGCCAGTTTGTTCTCTACCTTCATCGGCAGTGAATGAATGGGGAAAGAACCTAATTCCGCGTCTATGTATCCCGATATATATTTCAATTGAAGGTCTGCATAGAGTTGTGTGAATTTTTTCAAATAAAATGCCTGGTGAAGACCCACCAGCAAATTGAAGCTCTCATTCCTGATATTTATATCCATATGAAGATCCTTTTCCGGTATGGAATCAAAGTTTGCCTTGTGCCAAAGAGAATTCCCCTGGGTGCGGTTAAGAAATCTTGCAAATATTCCTCCATAAACAGAAAGCGGATGGCTTTGCTTGAACCGATGTATTTCCGCCCGGATCATGAGCGGTGTATGGAATTCGGAAATAACCAGGCGACCGCTGTAATTATGCCCGCTAATATCAGTATCATATACAGATTGTCTGAATTTGTATTTACACAGATCTACACCAAAACTAACATATATTTTCTTGTAGATCCTGAAGTAAGGACGAAATGAGGCATTAGGAAAAAGATTTTGCTTTTCATCGGATATCACATACATATATGGATCATAACGCGGAGTAATATTTTTAAACCGATTAATGCTAAAAGCATGTCCCAGATCCACCCCGAACTTCTGTGCAAAAGAAGCTGCCGTTATGAAGCAAAGGAATAGCAGAATAAATTGTCTTTTCATAGATGTGCTCAGTTAAGTTAGTCCTCCAGCCTTGTAGGATCGACATTTGGAACTTTTTCTTTTTCGGGTTTCAGGAGGCTGATGCCGAGGGTAAAAGAAAAGCTGAGTTTATTTTCAACATGGAACGGCAGAAACACCCTCATTACATTGGGAGAACCATAATAATAACCTGGCATATATTTCAACTGAATATCTATATATCCTTCCATACACTTTGTAAACGGGAAAGTTTGGTGAAACCCTGCCAGAAAATTGGTGAAACGCTGCCGGTCTTCGCGTATGGACATTTCAGTACCGGAATCTCCGATCTGGCCCATGGATGAACTCCCTCTTTTTCGTGAGCCGGTAAACCGGGCAAACATCCCTCCGTAAACAGACAGAGTGTACCTGCTTTTGAACTTCGCTGCTTCGATCCTCAACATCACCGGTATCTGTGTTTCCGATATGATCCAGTGAATATTATAATTAATATGCTCCGGACTATTAAAATAAAAAGAGCGCCTGAATTCATATCTAACAAAATCCACCCCAAAATAGAAGAACAGCTTCTTATGAAATTTTACGTAAGGCCGCAGCGAAATGTTTGGAAAAAACCGTTGTTTCAATTCTGTGTCAGTATAGCCATATACGGGGTACTCATCAATAACTTTTAATCGGTTGAATGTATAGGAATACCCTACATCCACCCCGAACTTCTGTGCAAAAGAAGCCGTCCAAAAGGTCAGCAGGATAGCAAATAGGATAGTTTTCATGGTTTTTGTTTTCTGCTCTTATTTTTAGGAGATAGATCCTTCTCTATACTATATACAACACATATCGGTAACAGCATCAATGTTGGACTACAAATTTCTTTGTAGCAAGCGGTTTATCATTCTCCATGACTAAAATAAAATAGACCCCGTTATTCAGTCCGCCCAGGTCTATTTCGGTTTTACCTATATTCAGAGATAGTCTTTTTACCACTTTCCCTAAGAGATCGCAGACCCGTATTTCTGCCCCATTGCCTGCATAGCTAACAGTAACACTTTCCGATGCCGGGTTCGGGTAAATGATCAGATCCTGCTTTTTATCTGCTTGTTTTATTCCCACACAATTCACAGTAACAATTACTGTATCCGTAGTGATCACATTGCACTGTCGTTTCCACATCACATAAGTGGTGGTTTGTATTGGCGAAATGTGTGGTTTTGCAATATGGATACTATCAATGCTACTGCTGTTTGTGCTGTCTGCAAGCTCATACCAGGTGTATTCTGCATCAAAGGTTGGTAGCCCGCCAATAGCTATTGTTTCTCCGGAACACATACTTGTGTCATTGCTTGCATCTGCATTACTAACTTCTACTATGGAAACGTCATCGAGATAATAGTACATATTATTCGGTGAATTTGAGAAGGTTGTATTTGCATCATTAAAGAAATTGCCAATCGTCAAATAGTTGGACGTTGATGTACAGTTATAGGTTCCTGATATTCGATGCCAATTAATTGTGTCCGTGATAAAGTTTGCCGATAATACATCCGGCGTTGCATTTATCAAAGTATTTCCCGAAGGTCTTAAAAGGCTATCATGGCTTAACCGTGCTCCAATGGAAGAAGTATAACAAGTATTTACATTGGCTGGATTTACATAAAAACTAATGCAATAAATTTCACCAACTCTTAATGAATCTATTAATTTCACTTCCGCGTACTCCCTATAATCTGTACTTGCGTAAACACCGATCCCTGCGTATGAATTTCCCGATTTCGTGATTTGGAAACCAACTGAGTTGTAGGGTATACCAAAAAAGGTATTATCACACACATTATATAAATCTGTCGAACTCCCTGAACTGCTTGCTGAAAACCACGGCAAAGCTTTGTTTATATCTCCACCTAACGATGGACAAGAGGAAATGTTTTCAAAACTCCAGTTTGGGACGAGATTACCTTGTCCGTCTGCAAACAACGGAAATAGATACAATATCAATATCCTCCACAATCCCCTCATTAAAAAAAGAGCAGGGAGCGTTTAAACTCCCTGCATTAAAGTTAATAAATTATTTGACAATGACCAGCTTTTTGATCTCTATTACAGAACCATTAATCGTGATCCGGTACAGATATATCCCTGCTTGCAGCTTACTTTCATCTATTACAAAATTATTCGATCCGGCATTCAACATATAAGAAGACAACTTATTCCCGGATAAGGATAGGATTTCTAATGTACCACGTTCCGCATCCTTCAGTGTAAACTCTGCCTGCATGAGCCCGTCATTCGGGTTCGGGTAAATTCTGCCTCTGCTTACAAGAATTATCTGCAGTGTTTCCGCAGATATATTAAATAATCTTGCCGATTCTCCACCACCATAGCATTCACCTACCATTACCTGAGCGCTGTAAACTGCGCTTCCAAAAGTAGCAGGATCTTCAATCACCAATTGGCAGAGGTAAGCACTATCTGTAGCTGTGAAATATGAAATTCCCTGTGCCCAGGAGCGAAGGTGAATTTCATCCACTTGTTTCCGCGCTGCTTCTGCCTCATTTTCAGTTGCGATTAAAGCATTATAAGTAGCAGCAGCTTCAATACCCATTGAATCCAGGTAAGCGGGGTATAGTTCGAGCTGCGGCTCGTCATCAAATGTACGTGCATTGGTAGAATTACTACCAGTTTCAGGCTCTTCGACCGATTTTTTAGGTGCTTCTGGTTCCGGCTCGTCCGCACTTGAAGCAGCCAACCTGCCATCAGGATCACCAGGATCTTCCGGCGATGTTTGGAAAGCACAGGCATCAGAAGTGTTATCTGCAATTAAAAAAGTAACGTTCGTCGCAAAGATTGAAGGTAGAGGATTGAAATTTGCACCACCGGATGTAGAATAGTACCAATTAATTGGAGGTGATGGATTACCTTCAACTTTACCGCCGGCAGGAGTTGTAGAAATCCACTGATTTCCAGTTGCGGCGTGATAGTTTGGAGTAGTAAGATTTAATTGATCGCCAACATTCGTATTATTAAACAAATAAACGCCGTTATAAGCTCCAGTAAAAGTATTACACCAAAAATCACTGGTAGTGCAGGCACCTTTTGCATAGATACTTGCCGGTACGTTCGCAATATTCATGTCGGTAATCCAACTTTCCGGTGAATCCTCAATACGTATGCCGCTAAACAAATCACGTTGAGTTGTAGTATTATTTAAACTGGAAGCTGAAATTGTTACTCGTATGATCTCTCCAAGCGAGTTATCTCCATCCACTGTTATTCGTTTAGAGCCGAAAACACCTACCCCATAATGCTGCACAGCCACAGTAGAAGTTTGCAATTGATTAAAACGGATCTGGTTTTCAAACACGATTACCCTGCCGGCCGTTCCGCTGCCCGTGTATCCCTGCAAAGTAAGCGTGATGCCCTTTTGCAGGTTGGCAATATTGTTACGATTCAATAGCAGGCTTCCAACCGTATTTACCACTGCATTGTTCACAATAATACCGTTTACACTCTGCTGGGTAGTGGTTGTACTCCAGTTAAGCCAGTTGAACTCATTGCTGCTTATGTTCATGATCGCATTCCGGTTATCATTAAAATGAACACCCGGTAGATCCCGATCTTGTCAATGATCTTAAACTCATTATCACGTGCTTCTAAGTTTCGGTTCGTACTGTTGTACACACCATACTGATCGCTTTCAAAATAGTTGGGATAATTGGTGGTACCGGTAGAAGGTACTCCAACTTTTGTAGTCCGTGGGGTGGGACCCTGTATGGCCGGGTTGCTTCCTGTACAGATTGCTGTATACCTGGATTACTATAAAAATAGACTCCTACATTTCCTATATGTAAACGACTTTTCTCTGCCTGAGAAAGCCAAAAACTAACAGTATATGTTTGATTTGGCGTGAGAGGCGCCAATAATTGAGTTTTCATGTACTCATACCATGGAGCGTTATTCAGATTACCTTGCCCAACTACAAACCCTGCATAACCCTGACCACCGTGAGGTGTTTCAATCCCTGCTCCGCTGCAAGGTGCCGAAGTATTGTTACCAAAGGGCGTACTTGTGTGGTAATAGTCACATGTTGTTGCGGGTAAGACATCTGACCAACCACAAGCATTCGATATATTGTTAAAGGTAGCAGAAATGCCATTAGGATTGTGTTGCTCAAAATCACCATTGCAGACCAGATTACAATTTGTCATTGTGGTACAGGTGACACAATTATGCGGATCTCCAGGATCGAAAAATATCTCCAATTGGAATTTTAAGTTTGAATTTCCGCAACCACCGCAATAGCTATTGCTGATACAGGTAGTGCGCAGAAAAAGGGAATCCGTCAAAGCAAGACTGTCCGCATATACACTAAAAGTAGAATCGGTTACACCACTCAGACTGTCTTTTCCCAGAAAGGCAAGGGAAGAACAAGTTCCTTTGTACAGTTCGATTTTGTCTGTACGATACCCTAATGCTGTAAGGAAGGATGTCACGTTTATCGTAACTCCTTCTTTTATCGCTGCAAATTTGAACCATTTTTCTCCTTGCGGTGAAGAAATAATGGTGTCTACATCAGGACCGGCGGGTTGTGGTACAGGAGTTAGTTTTGCGGCTACGAGACAAGCTGGCGATTGCGCTTGTACTTTGCTGCCTCCCAGCATGCAAAGCACAAAAAGAAAAAGAATACTTTTTTTCATAGGTTTTGATTTTAGTGATAAGGGTGTTTAATTCGTGCCGCAAGGTATGAATTCTAATTTACTTAAAAAGGGCGGTAAACCGAACTTTTTTCGGAATTTAATAATTCCTTCCCTATACTATATAGAACACATATCGGTAACAGCATCCATCCTGGACTACAAATTTCTTTGTAACAAGCTGTTTATCATTCTCCACCACTAAAGAAAACAAAAAAAGAGCTCCTTGCAGAGCTCTTTTTCCTGGGGTATTATTCATAGGTTTTAGTCAGGAATGTCTTCTTACATTTTTACGATGATGAACTCCGTTCTCCTGTTAGCCTGGTGGTCGGCTTCCGAACAGGTTGATTTTACTGTTCCTTCGCAGGCACAGCCATTCAGTAATTTTGTTTCACCGAATCCTTTACCGGAGATACGCTCCGGGTTCGCGATCCTGCTTTTGATATATTCAGCGCTTGATTTTGCACGATTATCGGACAGCTTCATATTGGAAGCCATGCTGCTCCGGCAATCGGTATGAGAACCCAATTGAACCACCATAGTAGGATATTCGTTCATGATCTTTACGATCTTGTCCAGCTCCGCAGCTGCATCCTTACGGATAGCATATTTACCCAGGTCGAAATAGATCGGTTTGATATCGATCATTTTTGCAAGGTCTCCTCCTATTTCCAGCTTGCTCATGGTCATATCCAGGGCTTCGTGCACTTTGATCTCACCGGCCTTATCCACTTTTTTACTGAAGGCAACTGTCTTTGTCAGGTAACCTGCTTTTTCTAACTTAATGAGGTATACGATCTCATCACCGATCTTTTTACCTGACAATGGTTTCCGGAAATCACCGGTAGCAGGTGTGGTAAAATTAACGGTCTCGTCTGTGAATTCATCCTCCATGCTCACTTTTACACCTTCGAGTGGCGCAGCCGATTTGGCATCCGTTATCAGGGCAAACAAAGAGAGTCCCGGATCTTTTTCGAGGTATATATCTTTTGTAAGCTCTGTTTTATCCCCCAGCTCATTGGTGTTGAATTTGTTTTCCCCGCCAAAGTATTTTTCTTTTGTTCCGGCCAGTGAATAGTTCAGCTGCGGTTCCACTTCAAATTCGTAAGCGCCGCTTTCGTTGGTACTTACCGTTTGGATCACCGTCCCTTTTGCATCTTTGAATTCGATATTTGCATTTATCAGCGGAGTAGTCGTTCCTTTCTCATAAACAACGCCTTTCACCATATAACTTACTTTCAAAGGACGCATAGCAGTCACTGCATAAATATCATCATCACCCGCACCGCCATCACGGTTGGAAGAAAGGTAACCGAACCTGCCATCTTTATCAAGCACAAAACCGAAATCGTCTTTCCCGCTGTTCACCTGCGCACCGAGGTTCATTACTTTGGCAAAAGTTCCGGTTTTAGAAGGCTGTGCGGCAAAAACATCCAGCTCACCGAAACCCAAGTGACCGTTGGAGCTGAAATACAATACACCATCCGGCGACATATACGGGAACATTTCATTCCCTTCGGTATTCACCGGTGCACCTAAGTTCAACGGCGTTCCGATAGAGCCATCCGCATTGATCGGCGCTTTCCAGAGATCCGTTCCGCCCATACCGCCCGGCATATCCGAAACGAAATACAATGTTTTTTCATCAGCGCTTAATGCAGGATGTCCTACACTGTACTCATCGTTGTCAACTGATAATTTATCGGTGGTCCAGGTGCCGTCTTTGTTCACAGCCCTATACAGCTCCAGCATGTTCACGCCTTTTGTGCTCTTGTTGTATTTGTGTTTGAAGTAATTGTTACGCGTGAAATACAGTGTTTTTCCGTCTTTGGTGAACACCGAAGGACCTTCGTGGTACTTGGTATTTACGTGCCCTTCGAATTTTTTGATCTCCGTCAGGTTCCTGTTGGCATCCCTGTCGGCAACATATAAATTCAGGAACGGTTTGTCGTTCCATGTGTGTGTGGTCACATTGGCAAGGGAGTGGTTCCTGCCCGAAACGAATAATACTTTATCGTTCCAGAAGGTCGGAGAAAAATCCGCTTCCACCGAATTGCCCTGGATGCCTGCAACGAGGAAATAAGGTTTTTCGGATTTCAACTTTGCGATCTCTGTTTTCTTTTTTATATATTCCACGGCACGTGAATCGCTGCCTTTGATAGCATGAAATTTCTGCAGCACCAGTTCCGCTTCGTTGTCTTTGCCATTGGCTTTCAACACCTGTGCATAGGAATAGGTTTCTTCCGCATCAGCCTTGTTCTCTTTATACAGCTTACTGTACCATTCTTCGGCTTTCAGGTAATTGCCGGTATGGTTGTAACTGTCCGCCAGCCTTTTTAAGGATTGGTCGTTCGCCATGTTTTGTTTGGCAAGGTCCTCATACAGGCTCGCTGCTTTCACATATGAAAAGGATTCATAGTATTTATCGGCTCGTTTCTGTTTGGCGGTTTGCGCACTCACAGTCCCGGCTATCAAAACACAGGCAAATAAAGTATAAAATATTTTTTTGGTAATCATTTTGTATTCGGTTTGATGATTAGAAATAACGAGGGGATTTTAATTTGTCTTTTTTCGTGATGAAATCATACATCAGCATGATCTCAAAACTTCCGCTGTTATATTTTTGAAGTTTGGTAAGTGTATAGTCGTACGCAAAGCCTGCTCTGAACTGCTGGGTGATGTTGACACCGAACAATCCGCTCACCGACTCTTTCCAGCGATGCGCCACTCCTATCGACCATTTGTCGTTGAACAGAGCCTCTACCGTTGCATCCATGGAAACCGGTGCACCCTGTGTTGCTTTTACAAGGAGGGTCGGCTTGATCTTAACGGATTCGTTTGCTTTGATGATCAACCCTGCGATCAGGAACAAGTGACGTTTCTCGAGGATATTGCTTTGTGTACTGTCGCCTGTTCTCAGTTTGTTTTGCAGCATTTTGGGAGAGCTTACACCCACATAGAATTTATCGCTGTACAGGTACAAGCCGCCACCCACATTGGGAGCAACCGTTCTGCGCATAGTGGTGTTTACAAAGCTCGGATCATTTGCCTGCGCGGTTTCCAGCGTGGCAATTTTCGGCTGGAACATGTTCACACCAGCTTTGATACCCATCCCTAATTTCAGGTTACCTACCAGTTTGAGGTGGTACGCGAAATCACCATACAGAAAAGTCTGGTTGATCGGCCCGATCTTATCGTTCACGGCTGAGAATCCCAAACCCACTTTCTCATTGAACACCGGCGAATGGATGAACAGCGTTTGTGTGGTAGGCGCACCCTGGATACCAACCCACTGGCTACGGTGAAGACCACCGACTGTGAGCGCACCACGGCTTCCTGCGTATCCCGGATTCACGGAAATAGTATTGTACATGTACTGTGTGTACTGTGGATCCTGCTGGGCGGTGATAGTTCCGCCCAACAAGATCAGTAATAGTATGGAAAAGATATTTTTCATGTTCTGTTGATTATACTGTTTCTTAATTATTGTCCGTTACGGTTTAAGTAGATGTAACCCACTGTTTTCTGATCATCACCGTTCTTGTCTTTATAAGTGAGGATGTAGAAGTACGTTGCTTCCGGAGCTTTTTCGCCGCCTACTGTCAGGTCGCCTGTGCTTGTTCCGGTCCACACTACATTGCTGTTATCATAATGTTCTGCTTCGAAGATCATATTACCCCAGCGGTTGAAGATCCGCATCGTATTCTCAGGGAAATTTTCGATCCCGTTGACTACCAACACATCGTTTATTCCGTCATTGTTCGGAGAGAAACCTTCCGGAACAACAAGCACGCTTATGCCTTCGTTGATGATGATGAACAGGGTATCGGTAGAGCAAAGCGGAGGTACGCTTGCATCGCAAACCGTAACCACTACCATGTCAGTTCCTGTGTAACCGCTGTTTGCCGTATACGTATAGGTTCCGTTGCTGTTGATCACGATCGTTCCGTGCGCAGGGCCTGAAACTGGTGTTGTACCATAGGTCAGACCTGTACCCGAATCATTGTTTGCGATCGTACCGTTTGTGGTGGATCCTGCAGTCACTGATATGCTTTCATTTTCAATATCCGGACGCACCGTGATGAAGATCGTATCGTTCACACAATTTGTACCTGAACATACCTGTACAATTACTGTATCGTATCCACTAAAGCCGCTGTTCGGCGTGTAAGTGAAACCACCTGTAGGAGTTACAGTGAATGTTCCGTGTTGCGGATTTAAAACAACGTTCCCAACTGTTAATCCACCCGGATTATCGTTACCTGTAACGTTGCCCGTAATCGGTGTGCCACTTATTCCGCCAACATTTTCGTTCGTCACTGTGATTGTTCCTGGTATTACTGTAATCACTACCGTTGCTGTATCACACATAGAAGGTGTACCTCCATCGCAGATCACATATACCAGCGTATCGTTTCCGGTGAAGCCGGTGTTCGGAGTATAAGTGATCGTTCCATCAGCATTCACCACTGCAGTACCGTTCGCCGGATTCGTAATGATCGTTGGAGTTCCTAACACGTTGCCATCCGGATCGCTGTCATTGTTCTTCACACCAATGATCACAGGCGTATTCTCAGATGTGGAAGTGTAGTCGTCAGTTGCTACAGGAGGCTGATTCGGGATGGTTCCGTTGATCACTGAAATAACAACCATTGCTGTATCGCAGAGTGAAGGTGTACCGTTATCGCATATTACATATACAAGTGTGTCATTTCCGGTGAACCCGCTGTTCGGTGTGTAAGTAATAGTTCCGTCAGGATTCACCACAGCTGTTCCGTTAGTTGGGTTGCCAATAATAGCCGGCAGACCAATTGTACCGTTTCCGTTCGGATCCGAGTCGTTTCCTTTCACATTAATTACTACAGGTGTACCCGGGTTCGTACTTGCCAGATCGTTCACCGCCTGTGGTGGGAAATTCGTGTTGGTCAGTGTAGAGTCAGAAACAAAGTGAATGGTAATTGTTCCCTGATCGCACAGTGGAGGAACTTCATTGTCACAAACCGTAACCGGGATCACTACGAAGCCTGTATCTGTTGCATTTACCGGAGTTACCACGATGGTTCCGTTACCGGTCACCGTTACCACAACCGGTACACCTGTCGGAGTGCCATATGTGTATGTCAGTGGATCTCCGTCCGGATCGCTGGTACCTGCTGCCACATTCACAGGAACAATAGTACCTGCTGCCACCGTGATCAATACATCGGTGATCACAGGTGAGCCGTTTACCGGGATGACGTTGATCACTACAGTCGCCGTATCACACATGGCAGGTGTTCCGTTGTCGCAGATCACATATACAATTGTATCGTTTCCTGTGAAACCTGCATTCGGAGTATACGTGATCGTTCCGTCAGGGTTTACAACGGCAGTACCGTTGCCAGGAGTATTGATGATCGTTGGAGTTCCCAATACATTACCATCCGGATCGCTATCGTTATTTTTCACACCGATAACCACAGGAGTGTTCTCGTTCGTAGATGGATAATCATCCGTAGCAACCGGTGGTTGGTTAGGGATGGTTCCGTTGATCACTGATACCACCACCATTGCCGTATCGCAAAGCGAAGGTGTTCCGTTATCACAAACCACATACGTTAATGTATCGTTGCCGGTGAATCCGTTGTTCGGTGTATAGGTGATCGTTCCGTCAGGATTCACAACCGCTGTACCGTTCGTTGGTACACCAATGATTGTCGGCGTTCCAAGTGAGCCGTTTCCGTTCGGATCGGAGTCGTTTCCTTTCACATTCACCACCACCGGAGTATTCGGGTTCGTGCTTGTTAAGTCATTCACTGCCTGCGGAGGGAAGTTGGTATTTGTTAATGTAGAATCCGATACAAAATGGATCGTGATGGTTCCGTTGTCGCAAAGCGGTGGAGTTCCATTATCACAAACCGTAACCGGGATCACTACTATTCCTGTATCTGTTGCATTCACCGGAGTCACGATGATCGTTCCGTTACCTGTTACAGTAACTACTACCGGTAAACCTGTAGGAGTACCATATGTATAGGTAAGCGCATCACCGTCAGGATCACTGGTTCCTGCCGCCACGTTCACCGGAACAGTTGTTCCTGCCGCAACAGTGGTGTTGATATCCGTAATTACCGGGGCACCATTTACCGGGATCACGTTGATCACTACAGTTGCCGTATCACACATAGAAGGTGTGCCTGCATCGCAGATCACATATACCAGTGTATCGTTTCCGGTGTATCCGTTGTTTGGGGTATACGTGATCGTTCCATCAGGATTTATCACTGCAGTACCATTTGTAGGAGGCGTAATAATTGTCGGAACTCCCAAAACGTTTCCATCAGGATCGCTGTCGTTATTTTTCACACCGATAACCACGGGAGTGTTTTGGTTTGTAGATGGATAATCATCCGTAGCAACCGGTGGTTGGTTAGGGATCACACCATTGATCACAGATACCACTACCATTGCCGTGTCGCAAAGAGAAGGTGTTCCGTTATCACAAACCACATACGTTAATGTGTCGTTGCCGGTGAATCCGTTGTTCGGTGTATAAGTGATCGTTCCGTCAGGATTCACAACTGCTGTACCATTCGTGGGAGGGGTAATGATCGTTGGCGTGCCAAGTGAACCGGTTCCGTTCGGATCAGAATCGTTTCCTTTCACATTCACCACTACAGGTGTATTCGGGTTCGTGCTCGTTAAGTCATTCACCGCCTGTGGAGGAAAGTTGGTATTTGCCAAAGTAGAATCGGATACAAAATGGATGGTGATCGTTCCGTTATCGCAAAGTACCGGAAGTGTAGAGCCATCGTCACACACTGTAACCGGGATGGTCACATATCCTGTATCGGATGGATTTACCGGGGTAACGATGATCGTTCCGTTACCTGTTACGGTAACTACTACAGGCACACCTGTCGGAGTACCATACGTATAAGTAAGTACATCTCCGTCAGGATCGCTGGTACCAGCTGCCACGTTCACCGGAACAACTGTTCCTGCCGTTACAGTAGTATTCACATCCGTGATCACCGGAGCATGATTGCCAGGGATCACATTGATCACCACAGTTGCCGTATCACACATAGAAGGTGTTCCGTTGTCGCAGATCACATATTCAAGTGTATCGTTGCCCACAAATCCACTGTTTGATGTATAGGTGATCGTTCCGTCAGGATTTACCACTGCTGTACCATTCGTTGGAGGGGTAATAATAGTCGGATTACCTAATGGGTTACCATCCGGATCGCTGTCGTTGTTTTTCACAGGAATCGTTGTTGGGATACTACCTGTCACTGTCGGATAGTCATCGGTAGCAACCGGAGGATGGTTAGGAATCACACCATTGATCACAGATACCACTACCATTGCCGTGTCGCAAAGAGAAGGTGTTCCGTTATCACAAACCACATACGTTAATGTATCGTTGCCGGTGAATCCGTTGTTCGGTGTATAAGTGATAGTTCCGTCAGGATTTACAACCGCTGTACCATTCGTTGGAGTGGTAATGATCGTTGGTGTTCCGAGTGAACCGGTTCCATTCGGATCGGAATCGTTTCCTTTCACATTCACAACAACCGGAGTATTCGGATTGGTGCTTGTTAAATCGTTCACTGCCTGTGGAGGATAATTGGTAGCTGCCAGCGTAGAATCGGATACAAAATGGATGGTGATGGTTGCGTTGTCGCACAGTACCGGAGTACCATTGTCACAAACCGTAACCGGGATCACTACTATTCCTGTATCTGTTGCGCTTACCGGAGTCACGATGATCGTTCCGTTACCTGTTACAGTAACTGTAACCGGAACCCCTGTCGGAGTGCCGTAGGTATAGCTCAGTGCATCTCCGTCAGGATCGCTTGCACCTGCAGCTACGTTCACCGGAACAGTTGTTCCAGCCGCAACAGTAGTGTTGATATCCGTAATTACCGGAGCGTCATTTACCGGAACAATAGTTACGATCACTTCAGCTGTATCACAGGCAGAAGGCGTTCCGTTATCACAAACAACGTACGTTAATGTATCTGTTCCGTTGAAGTTGTTATTCGGAGTATACGTGATCGTTCCGTCAGGATTCACTACTGCTGTTCCGTTCGTTGGGTTACCGATC
>JAJNDK010000021.1 GCA_021156365.1 Bacteroidota bacterium | reverse complement strand
CCAGCTCTCCATACTCTATCCAGACAGGTTTAAACCAAATAACAATGTTTTGTATTAATTTTGAGTTCTTTCATTTACACAAAATTATTTATAGTCTCCCACAATGAACTTTTTTTTATAACATTCTGAATATTTTTTCGGAGCTAATGGAAATTTCTTTCCGCACGGAGAGCATTTTTTGTAGCGTACTGAACATTTTTTCGGAGTCAAGGGAAATTTCTTTCCGCACAGAGAGCATTTTTTGTAGCGTACTGAATATTTTTCCGGAGTCAAGGGAAATTTCTTACCGCACAGGGAGCGTTTTTTGTAGCGTACTGAATATTTTTTCGGAGCCAAGGGAAATTTCTTTCCGCACAGAGAGCTTTTTTTGTAGCGTACTGAATATTTTTTCGGAGTCAAGGGAAATTTCTTTCCGCACAGAGAGCATTTTTTGTAGCGTACTGAATATTTCTTCCAAAGAATAGTCCATAAAAATTATCCCACAGAACATTTCACAGGAAGAACCGGCCATTTATCTCCGCGAAAAATCCATTAAAATTATACAACAGTCCATTTTACAAGGAGAACCGGCCATTTATCTCCGCGAAGGATCCATTAGAATTATACAGCAAACCATTTCACAAGGAAAATCAGCCATTTAATTTCATGAAAAATCCATAAAAATTACTCAGCAGACCATTTCACAGGGAGAAGCAGTCATTTATTCCGGGAGCGAACATTATTTATCTGTAACGATCACCACATACCTTTCCGTTTCATAGGCAGGATCGGAACATTGTTTGCCTCCGCCCACTTTTTTCAGGATAATGGTATCGATACCGACTTTTATACCTTTGAAGGTCCAGGCATCGGTAGAAGAACAACCATCGCAATCGTCCGGGGCTTCTTCCACCACTTTCCGATCCACGAACCGAACGCTTTTCAGGCTATCCTGGTTTGGGACACAATAATAACAGCAGGAATTAGTAGTGGTATAGAGCTCGATGGTCTCGCCGGGCAAAATAGCATAGTAGGAACCATTGACATGAAGTGCATTATTGCCGCAGGAGAGAAGGCAAAAAGAAAATAATATCGCAATACTTATTCTCATTTCTTATACTCCTCCGCTAATAGTTCATTTTCCTGCACTTCCTGCTTCGGCGCCCAGAATCGTGACAATACAATAACAGTAGTCCCGATGAAACACATAAGAACAGTACCCACGACTTCAATAACAAAAGAAGAAATATCTGCCTGGCGAATTATACTTCCCAACAACGGAGGAACAAATCCTGCTGGTAAGAAACTGAGGCTAATGATAAGTGTGAGATAGCGCGGATTGGTATGACGTATGATCACTGAGGACAAAATGGGGGCTACAAACAAGTCGGATACACTCAGCAAAAAAGTAATTCCCGCAAACACAAAAATATTCAAGCCCGTATTGGTGTCCGAATCCAAAGCAAAGAGGCAGAAAGCAAGAGCACCCAGCAAAAAACCAATCCCGATCTTGGTAAAGGAATTTACATATATAAACGACCAGACAAGAGACAAAACAATTCCACTGACAAGAATACAGACTGCGCCCCAGATCTGCCAGAAATTACCAACCAGCCCGTTTTGTTCACTTGCTTTCTCCACAGTCATCTGCAGCTCAAAGAGGCCCGAGCTGCACTGATCATAAAGAGCCCAGAAAACGCCACCCAAAAGAATGGCAACAATTATATATACTATGCTCCGGCCTTTCGCAGAATGTGATATCGCAAGCGAAGGAAATACCTTTGTTTCTTTCGTAAAGATCAGGAACAATACCGACAATGACATGATGAAAGCCGCAAGAACAAATCCGTACAGGTAATTGTAGTTCCCGATCACAGAGATAATGAAAGAACCAATGATCGCTCCAAAATTGATGACCGAATACCAGATCGTCATACCGCCATCCAGGCGTGCAGGGCTATCTGCAAAACGCTTCCCATACTGGGCCAGGAAATTCGGATTGTTAAGCCCTGAACCAAGACTCAGCAAAATGAGCCCCAGGTACAGACTGATCTCCGAAGGAAAACAAAAAGAAATGGCAGCCAGGATCTGCAGAGCGCTTCCAGCAAGGGCGGTGTATTTATTGCCTGTCAGAAAATCGCCCAGCACACCTCCAATAATATTGGAAAGATAAACACTCCCGATAAAAAAGCCATATAATTTAGCTGCATCCTGCATCGAAAAGATCTCCATTCCGTGCACCATATACATAACGAGGACACCGCGGATACCATAGAAAGCCATCCTTTCCAGCATTTTGGAAAGAAGGAAGAAAACCATGTCAGAAGGATATTTTTGGGAGATAGGGATTTTCATATGACTAAAAATCAAAGATACTTAATTCCCCCTACGCCGTTTCCTTGTATACAAAAAAGCTGCGATCCCAAGAACGACTACAGAAACGGAAGAAATGACTATCCACTGAACTGCTTTATTATTGGGAAGTTCCGGTGCATGCGGTACTTTTACGATGGGCGATTTACCCGAAGAGTGAGCCGTTCTTTTTTCCAACAGCTCGTCTTTGAGTCCGTAATCCCGTGCAAGCTGATATATTGCGTGTGCTTCCTTTTCTCTGCCTGTGATCCAGGTTACATTCGCCAGCTCAAACATCAGCGCAGCTACGATCTTATCTTCCGGCCTGATAAAATAAACCCTTTCGTTGAGCTGGTAGTATATTGCCAGGCGAAGTTTTTCGAGGCTATCCGGTTTCAGGTCCGAAACAGGCACTTCTCCCGTACCGAAATTTACATTTAATAAGAAACGGCCTGTAGCAAGGGAATCACCACCAATTTTGGCTTCCAGTATTTTCACATGGATCCATTCGGAACCATTGTGCGACATTGGATCTATTGCTACTGCTTTTTTGATCCATTGCAAGGCCAGCTCATTCTTTCCCATCAGCTCATACAGTGTTCCTACATTGGCTGCCGTTGCGTACATGCCCGGTTTTTTCTTTTCAATACTTAGGAAGAGCTTTTCTGCTTTTTCATACTCGCCTTTCAGAACAAGCAGTACGCCGTAGTCAATACGGTAATCAAAGTTCTTTGTTTTTTTCCAAAGGCTGTCCAGTTCTTCCATACGGCTATCAAAACCCATTACATGATAAGTATGTCCGACGGGAACATATCCTTCCGTATTTACGGGGACATCACGTAGACTCCCCGCCCTGTCATTCATACAGGCATTTAATTGAGGATCGAAACAGAGCAGGAGTAGAAGGGCGAGAATGCTTTTTTTCACAGGCAGGTGGTTTTGGGAAATAACGGAGGAAATTTGATTTTAGTATATTTTGTCTGCTTCAACCGTCACCCATTCTACAAAGCGATTCTGCTTTTTCGAGTATTTCATCCCCGGTATATCACATATCCGAAGCGCACAAATCTGTTTCTTCCCGTTTGTATCGATCAGTGTATTTTTTTTTGGTTCCAGTAGTACATAGTCGTATGTTTTGCTTCCGATCGTGATCCCGGTCTCAAGGAAGATCTCATAAACGCCTGTTACCTTCTCACGGCCGGCAAGCCGGTTTATTTTACCTTTCAGGGGAAACTGAGCATTCGGGAAACTTCCTTTTTTCAGGCGATTCACAACGAAACTATAACCGAGAGGTTTATCAACGTTCAGGAATTTAAACAGGTAGTACAGTCCGATCGGTAATACATTCAAATAAACCGTTAGTGTCCTTTTCCCCTTTAGCCCCAAATCAGAGCCAGCACCCAGATCGAGAAACATAGAAAGTGAAAAAGCATTCATAATAGGTGTTTGAACACCCGCCGCATCCGTAAAATAAATATTCGGCACTTGCATAAAAATCCAGGCGTAAAGAAATTTATCATAAGCACTGTGTCCCTTGAAAAAGAGAACGATGCCGGTAGCTGCGATCAATACGGAAGCGATCCCATACAGATCAAAAGGGTGCAGGGTTATCCGGTAGATCTCCAGAAGCGCCAGTACGAGCACAATGATCGCAAAAGCAGGATTCTTTTTAGGCATCTCTCTTATTTACTCAAGATCTCAAACTCACTCCTCCGGTTCTGCTGCCTGCCATCATCGGTATCATTGGTAGCGATCGGTTTGGTCTCACCATACCCTTTTGCCTGCAGGCGGTCTTTTGCAATGCCGTGCGAGATCAAATAGTTTACCACCGACTCGGACCGCGATTGTGATAATTTCATATTGTAATCGTCGCTTCCTTTGCTGTCGGTGTGGCTGCCGATCTCGATCTTCAGCGTAGGCACATCGGTGAGCAGCTTGATCAAACGTTCGAGTTCGTTTGTTGATTCAGGACGCAGGGTTGCTTTATCAAAATCAAAGAAGATATTTTTCAGGATGATCTTCGCTCCCACCGATACATTTTTCAGCTGGATGTCCTTGATGATCTCCTGGTAACCGCTGGCTTTCGGGATATCGAAATTCTCCGAGTGGAAAAGGTATCCTTCGGCCTTCACCGCAATACCATAGTTCTTACCCGATGGTAGCATGGCTAAATATTTACCGGTAGCGCTGTTGGATTTGAAAGTAGCTACTACTTCGTTCTTTGTATTGTCGATGAGTTCTATGGTCGTTTCCAATGGTTTCTGTGTGACCGCATCGGTGATGGTCCCTTTCAGGATCGTGAGCGCATTCGATGCCACTTCCATCGGTGGAGCTGCCTGAACGGTCTTGATCGGCTCTGCAATACAGGCGATCAGGTTGTCTTCATTACTCAGCATATTCGGTTTCTCCGGCCCGAGGAAGGTGATCATGTACAGATCTTTCTCCCCGTAACCGCCTTCTTTGGCGGAAGCATAATAGCCACGACGCCCGCTTCCGGAAATTACAAAGTATACATCATCATCAGGACTGTTCACCGGATACCCTAAATTCACCGGCTCCGTCCATTTCCCATTCTCGAAAGTAGATTTAAAAATATCGTAGCCACCCATCGTTGCGCCGCCTTTGGAGCTGAAATACATGGTTTTCCCGTCGGGCAATAAGAACACACCTTCTTCGGCATATTTGGTATTGATGGGGGCACCGGTGTTCGTCGCTTCGCCCCATTTTCCTTTGGCATCCTTAGTGCTCATATATATATCACCAAAACCCAGTCCTCCTTTTTTCTCCGACACATAATACAATTTGGTGCCATCGTAGGATTCGGACACGGTTGTTTCGCGAAGGTCCGAGTTGATATTCTTATTCATCTTTTCGGGCTTGCTCCATACCGTACCGTTCAGCTTGCTTTCATAGATATCACCCACACTTTTGTGAGAAGCAAAGATATAGAGCGTAGTACCGTCGGGCGACAAACCTGCGGTAGCATCATGATCCGCAGAATTGATCGGCACTCCCATGTTCTTCGGATCGCTCCATTCGCCGTTCACTTTTGTACACATATAGATGTCTTCCATATACCCGTTGTCTTTCTTGTCAACGGTTGCGCCGGTGGAATTGCTTCTCCTCGATGTGAACATAAGAACGGACTCATCGGTAGAGATATACGCACTGTATTCAGGGAAAGCGGAATTCACATGCGATCCCATGTTGTCGATAAACACACGCTGTGGGTTGGCCATGTATTTTTTTCCGTTCGCACACTCCGTCGCTTTCTTTGTTGCATCTTCCACCTGTGCTGCATAAGATGCACCCTGCTGGACCTTTGTTTTATAGATGTTGTAATAATTGATAGCCTCGTCCCATTTGTTGTGCAGATGATACGACCAGGCAAGCGTGTAGGTAAGCATCTGGTCGGTATTGGGATTCAGCTTATAGGCTTTTTCAAGATACGGCACACATTCATCACTCTGGTGCTTATGCTGGAATTTTATAAAACCGATCATCCAGTTGAGCTGGGCATTATCCGGGTTGAACTTCTGGGCTTTCTCCAGGAAAGGCAGGGATTCCATGAATACCTGATCGTCCTGGTGAAAATAATCCCTCCGGCTGGAAGGCATGATCCCGTTCTCCTGGATATAATAATCGATATAGGACTTGTATTCGGTATACCCTTTATCGAAGAGCTCTTTGCCATCCTTGAAATTACTTTTCGCTTCCTTGAATTCATCCTTCCGGTCTTTGAAATTGTCTTTTTCAAATTCGACATTTACCTGGGCAAAAATGAAAGAAGCGCAGATTAGAAAACAAGCGGTTAACAGCGTTTTTTTGAATGTGAAGTGCATATGGAATGATTTCATATTTCGTTTATTATTTTTTTTGAACCATCCGCTTCAGGCGGGTAAGGTTTGAATCCTGATCTGTCTTATCTTATTCGCAAACGTCAAAATATTGTTTGGCGCGGTCGATGCCTAAGGAGGCGGCTTTTTTGAAATCCTCGCAGGCGCCTTTGAAATCTTTCATCATTTCGCGTGCGATACCGCGGTTCAGGTAAGCTTCTCCATAATTCCCGTTAAGAATAATGGCTTTGTTGCAATCATTGATCGCTGCCTGGAAATTCCGTTTTTTGTAATTGGCGGAAGAACGGTTGTTATAGGCAAACGCATAATCACTTTTCATTTCGATAGCTTTGGAAAAATCCGCTAATGCAGCTTCAAAATCGTTCTTGTCCAGCTTTGCGCTTCCACGATTGTTGTAGGCGATATAATAATCCTTTTTCAGTTCGATCGCCTTATTATAAGAAGCAATAGCGGCATCGTAATTTTTCAGTTTGCGGTAAGCGCTGCCCAGGTTGTTGTGTGCAAAAGCCATTTGAGGATTGGCCTTGATGGCATTCTTATAATCTTCGATAGCGGCCTCGGTCTTTCCCGATTCGAGTTTTGCACTGGCACGGTCGTTGTATGCGTAAGCAAAATCGGGTTTGGCGACCACCGCTTTGTTGTAATCTTCGATCGCTTTATCATAGGCTTTGTTTTCAAAATCGATCAGGCCCATTTTATACCAGGCATCGGCATTGTTGGG
Source organism: Bacteroidota bacterium (assembly GCA_021156365.1). Taxonomy (GTDB): domain Bacteria; phylum Bacteroidota; class Bacteroidia; order B-17B0; family Aurantibacillaceae; genus JADJDM01. The sequence continues at coordinate 26,927 of JAJNDK010000021.1, read as the reverse complement.
ATTGATCCCGGTGGCTTTGCTGAAATCCGCATAAGCCTGTTCTTTTTCTTCCAGCGCATACATGGTCTCACCTCTCGAGAAATAGCTGTAATCCGCATTCGGATTCAGCTCTATGGACTTATTGAAATCCTTTTGCGCTTCGCCGATCTTATTCAGCTCTGCCTGGCTCAGCCCGCGGTTAAAATAGGCCTTTTCAAAATCCGCTTTTATTCCTATGGCCTGGGTGAACTGGCTGACCGCTTCGGGATAATTTTTCGCTTTGAATGCTTCCAGTCCTTTGTTGTAAAATAACTCCGGGCCATCATCCATTTTCACTTTTACCGTATCTCCCTGGGCATGTGCAAAGCAAAAAGCCGCACATACAAAAGACATAGTGAGTAGTTTACGCATAAGATTTTGTTTTTAGTAAACATAAATAAACGAATTTCCGACCAAAGAAGCAACTATATTTATTAATTTTAGACAACTAATTAAAAGCTTATGGATCTCTTTGTTGCAGGCGATGTGCACGGTTGTTACAAAACACTGAAAAGCCTGTTAAGCCACTGGAACAGGGATACGGAACAACTGATCCAACTGGGCGACCTGATGGACCGGGGCAATAATAATCCGCAAACCATAAAGCTATGCCGGGAGCTGCAACGTACACACGGAGCCATATTCCTGAAAGGCAACCACGAACAGATGGCGCTTGAATACGCAAAAACGCGGAAGCAAAACGACTGGTATAAAAAATACGGAATGAAAGTGCTGTGGCAATACACATTAGAGGAACGTGATTTCGAAGAAGACATGGAATGGGTGTCTTCTTTTCCCCTTAGCTGGGAGAATGATGCTATGCTGATCACACATGCGGGCATTGGTCCTTCACCTTTTTGCATGGACGAAAAACATGCAGATGGATTGGTCTGGAACCGCGGTGAAATAAAGAATGTAGGCAAACTGCAGATCTATGGACATACACCGATAAAATCCGGGAAGCCAAAGTATGATGAAGTCTCCAATTCCTGGAACATTGATACTGGTGCTTACAGGGGAAAGAATTTAAGTGCTTTGCGATTAAGTGCGGAAGGGAAAGTACTGGAAATTATTTCGGTTCCGACGGCGGGAGATGATGTGGATTGATCTACACATTAAAATACTGCACGGCATTTTCTCTGGAACCATATAAGGCTATTTGATCATCAACACATTTCCATTGATGCGTTTGTATTCCCCAAAGGCATTTTTGTATTCTATTACATATACATACCAGCCGCCTTCGTGTCCGCCGCCATCCCAGCCTTCCGAGTCGCTCTGCGTTTCCCAGATCTTTCCGCCCCAGCGGTCGTAAATGCTTACCATGTATTCGGTTTTTTCCACGTATTGCGTCATCGGCAGGAACACCTTGTTCAGGCCTTTCGGTACAAAAGCCGAAGGGATGAAAATATTGTCGCTGTGATAGGTCTCTGCAATATTGGAATTGCTGAGCTCCATCAGGCCGTATGGATTTCCCGTACCTTCCACTGCCTGCACATAATAATTGAACCGGCCTGCATTGGGAATAAATGCCTCCACATCATCGATGTAAGTAAAGATCCCACCCGGCACGGTTGCAACCGGCACCGGATCAAAAACATCATCCACCGAACGATAGATATTCCATGCGGCCACATTTCCTAAGTAACTTTCATAATCCGTCCAGCTCAGCGTATTTGTGCGGTCGGCATTGGAAACAACCTGCAGCACAACCGACTTACTGACATTGGAAGTAATGGCCGGAAGCCCGCAGCTGTCGATGGCAATTGCTTTGTAATAATATTCGGTAGTGGCCGTTTCCACATTCGCATCGGTAATGTAATAGCTGGCATTGCCCGGGGCACAAGTGATGTAGCCTACCAACGTGAAAGTACCTGTAGCACTGCGGGAGCGATACACTTCGATACCCTGCACACCGGATGTATCATCTACCTGGATCCCGATATCGATATCCTGCGCCAGGTTTACACTCACACTTTTCACATATATAAAAACAGGAAGCGGCTGGCTTTTCGAAAAAAAAGTGATAACGTTGGAACTGGAGGTAATGGTGCCGGTGCTGTCCACTGCCCTCACGAAGAACTTATAGGTTTTGTTTTGCTGCAGGTTCTCTACTGTATAGCTCAATCCCGCCGTATCATCGATCATTGTATAAGCTCCCCCGTTAACCGACTGAAAGATCCTGTAGGTTCGTACACCGTTCCGCATATTAATATAAGGTGTCCAGCCGAGCGTGACGCTTCTGCCACATAATGAATAGTTGTATTGAAGGCCAATGGTCCTCTGATTAGGCAATATAATGCTGAGATTCCCGCAGCTGTCCATACTGGCCACACTATAGGTTCCGCTTCCGCCCCTGATGGTATCAGTATGTGAGAAATTACCGGTGAGCACATGATAGTTCGCGTACGACACCCCTACATATTGGTAGGTCTGGAAAGCTACTACATCCTGCGAAGGAGAGGCACTTATGCCCATGATCGTATCGCCTGTAAAAGGATCTATACTCACAGAATCCAGTCCGGGAGGCACAGGGTCCGTTTTATCCTCGATCGTAATATTCACTACATTGGAAGTGGAGTTGCAACCATTGGCATCCGAGATCTCTACATAATAATTGAATGCAAAGCTGCAAATGGAAATGGTGTCGCGCCATTTGGTGTTGGTAGTGGTTCCCAGCACCGAATATACTCCGGCAGGATATTCACGGTAGATCGTATAACTTACTCCTGAACTGGGATGCAAGGGATCGGAAACCGGGTTCCATTGCAAAAATCCCACGCCGCCATTCAGGGGATTGGTTACCACCAGGAAAATGGTCCGCACCGTATCGGTCGCTGGCTGGGTGCTTCCGTCGCTGGAAGTGGTCGTGATATAGAAAAACTTAGGGGTTGTGTTGGCTCCTGCACCTACGTAGGTATACGAAGTGGTGGCGAGAGTAGGAATGGTAATAACGGGGCTGTAAGTTCCATTTAACGAATTGGAAACAAATATGTTATAACTAACAAATTCGGAAGAAGGGTCGGCAGGGGCTGTCCAGTTGAGTGTAACATCACCACCGGAAACACTTACACAATTGACCTGTGGCGAATTCACGAAAGCCTTTGTCAGCAAAGGAAAAAGAAGAAATATGATACTAAGTGAGCGCAGTTTTTTAATTTTATACAAAAATACTCAAAATATAACGTGTTTTTACCCGTTTTATTGCTTTACAAGTAATTAACACTTAAGACCTTATAAATACGCCGGAAGGGCTCTGAATAGTGTGTAATTTGTGTTTACTTCGCATCTTAAGGACTAAAATCGTATTTTTGTTAATTTATCCGGAACATATTAATACAAAAGCACGTTTAAGGTTTATGTTTTCATGTGACAATCTTATTTTCAATTACTTGCCACATGGAATAACGTCATCAGTGCCGAAAATTGCTAAAACCATTCATCGTTCTGTTCCGGCTACTTTTCGGAACCTGATCCTGCTGTTCTTTTTTCTCGGTTTTTTAAATCCGCAAAAAGCACATGCTCAGTATGCGAATGAAGAAGAATTGAAAAAACAAGCCGCGAAGGCTTTTGAGGACGAAGATTATGCAGCCGGCTACAAGGCATATTCACAGCTTGTTTCCACCTATCCCAAAGATCCGAATTACAATTACCGCCTCGGTGTCTGCATGCTCTATACGGATCCCGACAAAAAAAAGTGTTATCCCTATCTCGAATTTGCCAACAAGAATATCAAAGACTGTGAGAAGGAAGCCAAGTTCTATCTTGCAAAAGCATACCATTCCAATTTCCGTTTTGATGAGGCCATAAAGTTGTACACCGATTACAAAGCCATTGGTTCCGGCGGTATGGTAAAAAAACTCCAGGTGGATATGGAGATCAATGCCTGCAAGAACGGGAAACGTTTGCTGAGCAATCTGAATGAATTGGTGGTGCTGGAAAAAAAGCAGTTAGTGGAAACCGAATACTTCAGAAGTTATAACCTCAAAGGCATAGGCGGAAAATTACTTGTGAAACCTGCAGAGTACATGACCGCTGCAGATAAAAAGAAAAAGAACAAGTCGATCGTTTATCTTCCCAAATCAAATGACCAGCTGTATTATTCCAGCTACGGCAGCGGAGACAACAAGGATATTTACATTGTCCGTAAATTGCCCAATGGTGAATGGAGCAAACCGCAAAGTCTCGGAGCGCCTATCAACACAGGGTTCGACGAAGACTACCCATTCCTCCATCCGAACGGGAAGGTATTGTACTTTGCATCCAAAGGACACAACAGCATGGGTGGTTACGATCTCTTCAAATCGGAATTCGATGAGAACACACGCACCTGGAGCAGCCCGGTGAACCTTGACTTTCCTATTAATACACCGAATGACGATATTCTATTCGTAACCGATTCACTTGAAAAAACGGCTTACTTCTCCTCTACCCGCCAGAGCCCTGTCGGTAAGATCGATGTGTTCAAGATCAATACGGAACGCAGACCTCCGGAATTTATTTACATCAAAGGGAATGTGCTGAAACAAAATGAAACGCAGAGTGTGGCTTCGCGGATCTCTGTAAAAGACATCAATGCCGGAGAAAATGTAGGAAAATTCCAGGCGGGCAGTGATGGGGCGTACCTGATGAAGATCCCGAACGGAGGCAAATTCATTTTCACAGTGGAAACACCTGGTTTTACAACACAATCGGAAGGCATTGATATCCCGGAGAACAACTCGCTCATTCCCTACAGGCAAACGATCGGTTATAAAGACCAGACATTGGTGATCAAAAATTTCTTTAAGACCAATTCGAGCGACGAGAATGCCTACAAGGATTATATAGAGATCATCGAAGAAAAATCGAAGATGGATGTGAATGCTTCCGATTTTACCACGCCTGCCGCTACCAATACGGTTACTTCAACGAACACTAATAATTCCAACACTTCCAATAATACAAACACTTCGAATACCAATACGTCAAACAATACGGGTAATACAACTTCCAACACAACGATGAACAATCAGCAGCTGGAAAAGATCGCCTTTGATGATGTCAAAGAATTGAAAGAAGAAGCTGTAAAACTGAAATCGGATGCCAATGATGCTTTCACGTTTGTGAACAACCAGAAAATTGAAGCGGAACAGAAAGAACAGGAAGCACTGCAGGCTATCGGGAATGCCAACAAGGAAACAGATCCCATAAAAAAAGAACCCTTGCTGGATAAGGCAAATGAACTGAAAGAGGAAGCAAAAAAACTGGAAGACCAGGCGGCACTGGCAGAGAACATTGCCAAACAGCTGGACCTGGATGCCAACAACAAAGCGAAAGAAGCCGATCTGCAGCAGAAGTATGCAGAAGCTTTGCAGCAGGTAAACAAATCGAAGAACAACAAAGATGCACTGAGCAAACTGGAAGCGATCCAGAAAGAGCTGGAGCAAATAAGCAATGCACCGAAGAATACAAGCAACGATCTGGCGAACTCTATTAAGAGTGAAGCCCTTCGGAAGGATGAGGAAATAAAAAACCTGGAACCGTCGCTATACAAGATCAAAAATGATGTAGCCGAGCTTCAGAAAGAGATGAATGATATCAATAAGGAGATCAGCACTACGAAGGACAAGACATTGCTGGATAACCTGAAAGCACAGAAAGACGAGCTCACGACAGATCTGAACGCAAAAACCGCTGAACAAACAAAAACAGAGAACAGGATCACGTCTCTGAAAAAGGAAAGTGATGCGCTGAAAAGCCAGGCAGACTTTGCCAGCAATATGCTGACAGAGGTAAAGAGCTCCGAAGCTGTAACAGCTATTCCAAACAACAATTCGGGTAACACCAGTAACTCAACCAACAACAGTAACACTTCCACAAATCCAAACAATACGACCAACAATTCCGGTAATTCGACTAATACTACTGCCACCAACAATACAAACAACACCAATTCCTTGAACCCGATAACCAATAACACATCCGGGAATGAGAACCTGAGCGGCATTCAAAAAGAGCAAAAGAATTTTGAGGAGCAAAGCACAAAGCTGAATTCCCAGCCCGAATCTTCCGGGCGCTATACCGGGCAGAACAAACTGATCGATACCTATATTGCAGCCATTGACAAATCGATCACAGATAAAAAGAATGAGCTGAAAAAAGCGAAAACACCGGCTGAGAAAACAGCAATCAATACGAAGATCCAGGAATTGGAAGCGATCAAAAAAGAGCAACAGGAAGACAAAAAGATCAATGATTCGAAGATCGCGTATTTCAAAAATGTGGAGAACAATTCTACAGCTGCGAACAACAACACAAACACTTCCAACAATACTTCGAATACTGCAAACAACAACACCGGTAATACAAACAATACTTCCAATAACACGGCCGCCAATACAAACAATCAGCCATTGAACAATAGCCTGAATGATCTCAACAACACGCTCAATTCATTCACCAACTCAGAAGAGCAATCCTTGTTCGCTGATAATGCTTATAGTAACCCGGCAGCCGTTACACTGAAGCAAAAAGCCGAAAGCGACTACAATGCCGCAGTAGCCGATGCGAAAAACACTGCAGGCAAAGTCACTGCCGCTCAGAACACACTTCAGAACAGCACAGGCGACACGCCAAAGAACACAGAGAAAATAAACCAGCTGAATGCGGAGGCAGAAAAGCAGTACGCGGAAGCAACCGATCTTCGTAAGAAAACAAACAACCTGTCGGGACAAGCGAAGCAGGAGAACCTGGCAAAAGTAAAAGAACTGGAATCGATGGCAGCAAACAAGAGATTTGAGGCTGCTCTTCTTACAGCAAAAGACAATGAAGCAGCCTATGCACAGAATGAGAAAACGATCGATGAGTATATGAAGGCCAACGGATCAAAACCAAATCCGGTGATAACGAAAATAAATTCATTGATCAGCGAAGCCAAAACACTCTACAACCAGGCCATGCGGATAGAAGAGGAAGCCAATGCGGAGCAGGATGTAGCTGCGAAGTCTGCTTCGTTCAGCAACGTGGAAGACAAAGAACAGCAAGCGCTCAAAAAACAACAGGAAGCCCTCGCTTTACTCAAAAAGAGCAATCCGGCTTTTACTCCTTCTCAAAACGGCAACACGAATGCTGTAAATGAAAGCAATGTAGCGGATATAAAAAATGAATTGAACAAAGAAGAGCAGGATAAGATCAAAGCCCTCGAAGAACTGGCGGAAGCCAACAAGCAGGAATATGCATTTGTGATGAACCGCCTGAAAGGAAACGAAGCCAAGCCAAACGGCACCAATAGCAGCATACAACAAAAAGACCAGGAAGCAACGAATCTGTACAGTGAAGCGACTGCCCTATTATCGAATGCAGGCAGTTCTACTAACCTGAAAGAAAAAAATGCGATGCTGTTGGATGCCAACAAAAAACTAAGAGCAGCAATCAGCAAAACGAACGAAGCCAATACGGAAAGCGAACAATTGCAAAACAGCTCGTCTACCGCATCCAATACTACAAACAATTCCACTTCCACCAACAATACAAATTCGACCGATAACACTACTACAAACAATACCACATCAAATACTTCAAATACCAATACAGCCTCCACCAACACTGTAACACCTTCCAACGGTAAGCTGAGCCCTGCGCAGATAAAAGCCGTTCAAAGCACACCGGAGTATAAGAACTATACCACCTTCACCCAGGAAGTAAAAAAATATGAAGACATTGCAGAGAAGGAAAGTACAAAAGCAAAAAACTATTACGAACAGGCTACCCTATACCTGAAGGAATCGAACGACCTGCGTATACAGTTGGACAAACTTCCTTCAGGTGATGAACGTAACCTGAAACAGGAGCAGGCTGCAAAGCTCGACCGGCTGGCCAACGAGTTCAAAGCAAAAGGTGATTCCGTAATGGAACTGGCAGGCAATACCAAATCCTTTGCCGATAGCAAGAAAATGGAAGCGGAAGCCTATGAGCAAAGCCTCGATCCGAAAACGCTCGAAAACATCCGGATCGCCTCCGGCCAGCAATCCAATACCGGCAACACTGCTGCGAACAATACTTCCACTACACCGACTGCGACTTCCAAATATGCTGACTACTCTCCAACGTTCAGGGACAATGCTACAAAATATGACGACGACCTGAAAAGTTTCAATGGTGCAGAAGAGAACGAAAGCAATCTCAGCGCCCGGAATGCAGTCCTGAACAAATACAACAGTGTCATTGATGCGGAAATAACGCTTGAACGAAAAAAACTGACTACGGCAAATGCAGCGGATAAAACAAAGATCAATCAACGGATCACAACATTGCAAAACCAAAAAGCAGCCAATAACAAAGCTGTAGCCGCTAACAATAATAAGATCAAAGCGCTTACTCCTCCTGTTACAAACAATACGAATAATAGCACTAATAACAACACTTCGGCTACCAATAACAATACAGCCACCACTAATACCACTACTACGACGAATACCAATACTACAGCAAACAATACCAACAATACGAATACAGCATCCAACAATGCAAACATTACAACAGCTGCAGGTATTTCAGTGAAAAACAATAATGCCTACTCATCCAACAACCCGATACCGCTCGATGAAAAACTGCCTAACGGAATTATTTTTGCCGTGCAGATCGGCGCTTTCAAAAACCAGATCCCCGATGATCTTTTCAAAGGGCTGTCACCGTTAAGAGGCGAACGTACCCAAACAGGTTTTATTCGATACCAGGCAGGCCGCTTCGAAAAATTCGACAATGCCAATGCTGTACGGAATGATCTGAAAAAATTAGGTTATAAAGATGCGTTCGTGGTCGCTTACAAAGACGGGCAGCGGATCTCTCTTGCCGATGCGATCAATGAGCTGAAAAAACAGGGCATTCCGGTTAACAACGATCCGAATGAGACTGCCGGGATCACCATCAATTCCAATGTTCCTACCGCCAACAGTGTAGCAAATACATTGAATAACAACACTGCAAACAATACAGCTGCAAATAACACTACAACAACACCAGCCAATACGAATAATTCCACACCGGTTGCTGTGAGCTCCGACCTGAACGACATGCAGGGAATGCTCTTTACGGTACAAATAGGTGTATACTCCAACCAGGTAAGCGGCAACCAGCTCTATAATCTGAAACCGATCTACCGCGAGCGTATGCCAAACGGGCAGTATCGCTACACGGCAGGGATCTACAACAACATCGACCGGGTGAAAACCGACAGGGCAAAAGTAAATGCACTTGGTATACCTGATGCTTTTGTTTCCGCATACCAGAATGGTCAACGGATCAAAATTGCGGATGCGCTTGCAAAAATTGCTGCCGGAGAAAACCTGCAGTTCCCTCCGGAAAATCCTATTCAGTTCGATGGCGCTTCTGCACCTGTAACTAATACAGTTGCCCCGGTTACAAATACCATTACGCCTGCTGTAACGAATACGGCGGCTCCGACCAATACAGCAGCTCCGTTCAACAATGGTGTGACACAGGCACCGCAGCCAACTGCTGAGAACGGCGTAAAAGCAGGCGACGAAGGCATTACATTTAAAGTGCAGATAGGCGCTTACAAAAATCAGTTGCCCCAGAATGTTGCCAATAACTTCCTGAAGATCAAAAACTGGCCGATCCTTGCCAACCAGGTGAACGGACTCTATATTTATACTGTCGGTTCATTCGTGGAAGGGAAATTTGCACGAACGCTGATGGAAGAAGCGAAAGCCAATGGAATAACCGACGCCTTTATCACCGTATACAAAGACGGCAAAAAACTATACGGTGCAGAGGCAAGCTCTTATCTGAACAGGTAATTGACACAGATCATCCTTTATACAGCGATCAAAGCTCCTGTCGAACATTGTTTTGACTTGTCACTGAGCGTAGATATCCATCAGCAATCCGCAGCACATACCAAAGAAAAAGCCATTGCCGGAAGAACCTCGGGGATCTGTGAGCTGAATGATGAGATCACCTGGAAAGCCCGGCATTTTGGTATTATGCAAAAGATGACGGTAAAGATCACACAGGTAGACCGTCCACATTCCTTTGAGGACCGCATGCTGAAAGGCGCTTTCAAATCCATGCACCACATTCATCTTTTCGAATACAAAGACGGGATCACAACGATGAAGGATATTTTTACGTATGAAGTTCCGTTTGGCTTCATTGGCAGCCTATTCGACAAGCTGGTACTGAAACGGCATATGACTGATTTCCTGCTGACACGTAATGGTTTTTTAAAAGACGTAGCGGAACGATCCGTATTAAAATAATTTCATGTTGCAGGAAAAGTTTGAATTACTGTAAACATGTCAGTTCGAGCGATTTTCCGCCTTCGTCCCGAAGCATCGGGACAGAAAATTGTATCGAGAACGTTTTAGGCGATTACGTGAGCGTCCAGATACACCACGACTGTATGCGTCGGGGTACTCGACGTGACAGCTGAGTTTATTCCAACATTTATCTGCATCAGGAACAAACAAAAAAGCCCCGCCAAAGCTGAACTCCGGCAGGGCTTAATCTGTTACAGTTTTTTTTTATCTCACCGCTATCGGCATTTCTTTCGGTGCCTTGATCGTATAGCTGAAATTGATCTTCTTGCTGTCTTTTGCCTTGATGGTATTTTTCCAGGTAAGGATGCCCGTGTTCTCTTCATAGGAAGCTCCGTTCGTATTTTCTTTTTCAATTACCACCTGTTTATTGTTCGACAAAGGCAGCTGATCCTGGATCTCGATATCAATGTTTTTTGCATTGCCGTTCTTCACCTGTATTTCATAAGCGAAGGTATATACCTTATCATTATCCAATAATTTTTCTTTAATCTTGTCTTTTTGCTTCTCACGTTTCACGACAATGCTTTTGTCCTGCCCGAGCGTAAGATTGAGTGTATCGTTCACTTCAACCGAATTCAGATAGGTTTGTCCTACATAGGTTCCTGCAAAGAATAAAGTAGCTTGTCCGGGCAACAGATTCATATCTTCCCAGCCTGTAACACGTGCTGTGAGATATGCATTCATATCTAATTTCGGAACCGACCTGTATACATATTTGGTTGGCAGCTCTTTGTTCATTACAGCAACGATATGTGTTTTGTTATCCGATGGAATGGTATATGGTAATTTGATCTCAAACTCCGCCTGCACATAATTATCCTGCATGGTGGTGTACGATGTATTGTACTCTGCATCTTTCATCGTATCCATGGCTGAATACATATCCGTAGGTACTGCTCCTGCACCCATGGTGGATTTCGAAGCCATGTCCTTTTTTGCATCGTCATCATAATATCCCCTGAATTTTTGTTTTCCTTTCGGATGATACACGCCAAGGTACCAGGCACTCAGTGCAGGTAAGGTAAAGCTCTGATGAGGATTTCCTGTAGACAGTGTCAACCGTACATCTTTCCAGTCGGCACCGGTGCTCTGACGAACCAGGGCTTTGTAAGTTAATTTCACCGGGCTCTCCACACCTTCCGTACGAAGGTCGTAGATGGGTGTCCATCCTGCATTGCTTACATAATAATTTACATTGATACTGGCAGGAGTAGCTGCATCTGCGATCACATCTATTATGATCCTGTAATCGGTCTTTGCCGGTTCAGTAGGGTACGACTGCGCTGTGAGATCGTTATTGATCTCTGCCAAACGGTTGTTGAGATCATTTCTCTTTTTCTGAACAATCATTTCCTGGCGTTCCAGCTTCAGCAGCTCCAGGTTGATATTCAATAATTTTTCACGCAGGTATGTAAGCCCGTTCTTCAACAATTCAAGTGAATCCTTTTTTGACTCGCCTTTATACAGACGATTGTTGAGCAGGACGTTCTTTTCGGTCAATAACCCTTCTTTTTTCACGATCACCTCTTTCATATCAAAGTCGAGCTCTACAAGAGAATCGTTGATCTGCTTCACCAGCTTATAATACTTGGCATCGCCATTTGCTTTCACCGCCTGCAGTTCCGGATAGTGGACCTGGTATTGCACGCCTGTTATAATGAAATTACCCTTGCCGCCGGCCTGTATACTTTGTTGGTCTACACCTGCTTCCAGGCCTTCGAGAATTACCTGGTTTTGCCCGGCCTGCAATGTTACATCCGCATTCCTGAACACCTGTGCACCACTGATGTAAACAGTCACTTTTTCGGGTTTTGATTTAACAAGTTTTTCGGTGCTTCCGGCAAATACTGCAGTAATGCTCCATGTGAGGACCGCCAGCGTTAAAATTGATCTGTTCATATCGATAAGGTTTAAAAAATTAGAATTGATTTACCTTAGGATGTACAGTTTATTTTAATTCCATAAAGAGAGAAGAAAAAAAAGATTTTAGCAGGCCAGACGCGGATTACGCAGTCCCGTCGCGAGGCTTCGCGAGCTATCGGTACCTGAATTAATTAACGTGGATGAAGTTAAAGAAGAGAATTAAAGCGCGGATTTTCGCTTCTTAATGAAGTTCTGTATATAATAATACCTCCATCGTTTGGCAGCGGCGGCATTCTGGAACTCAAGCACCGGGTTGTTATCGGTAACAACAGATCCTTTATCAAACTGTATTTCTTCGGTCAGCTCGTTCTCTACGTAACCGACTGCTGTTCCCGAAGCGACTATGAGTAAATTACGGTAGTCTTCCTGCCCGGTGCTTCCATTCATTCCGATCTTATAGTGAAGGCCGCATTCTTTCAGTGTCTTTAAGAGTGATAGATTACCCAGACCGGCCGGAGGCTGGATATACCCATAAGTATTAAAAATGATATTCCCTGTATCGGTCAGCAGCCCCTGCATTTTTGTTATGCTTTCTTTGCTTAATACGTGTGAAGGAGTTACTTCTCCGTTGAACAGGTCCACAACGATCAGGTCATATTTCGTATGCATCCGCTCAATAGCATGGCGTGCGTCATCATTAATGATCTTTACCTTTTCCGACACCCCGAACCAGGAGCGGGCAACTTCTATGATGCGCTGATCCAGCTCCACGGCAGTCACTGCAAAATTCTTTTTCTCCAAAACGTTTGCCACAGCTCCACCGCCCAGTCCTAATAACAAAGCATGCTTTCTTTCTTTAGTATATTCGAATCGTCTGTCGATCTGATTTACATATTGCAAATACGAACGGCTACTGTCGGATTCGATCCAGGTTTGAATAATATTATTGATCAGCAGCAAACGATGCTTTTCATGCGGCTTTGTGCTATCCATATCCCAGCCGGTTTCCATCACTTCCAGCTTTCCCAGCATTCCTTCGCTTTTGTACAGGATATTTTCCTTCGTATCGTCTTCTTTGAAAAAATTCATGACCACCGAAGTCGCCACAAAAAAAGCGATCAGCAGGAAGGTTTTCTCATTCCGTTTAGCGAAATAAAACAAGCTGAACAGCAGCAGCAGTCCGCCGAATATAAATAAAGGCAGACTAAGTCCGAAGTTGGGGATCAGGTAAAAACCGGTGAGAAAAGTAGCAAGGATCCCTCCAACCGTTGATATGGCATAGACCTCCCCTGCCCGTTTCCCGCTTTCTCCGGACCGGTCGGAGATCAGCTGCACAATAAGCGGCGACACCATTCCCATACAAAATACCGGCGGGATCAGGATGAAGCAGGAAGAAAGCACCACCCCCTCCAGCAAAGGCATGTTCAGTGAAAGTGGTGAAAGAGCCTGGATGATCAATGGCATGATCAGGATAAACGTAGCGGCAAAAAACAGGGTTACGAACAATCGTCTTTCGGTATTTTCTTTTTGCGACATCCGCCCGCCGAAGAAATAACCACCCGCCAGCCCGCCAAGTGTCATCGCCATCACAGAGCTCCATACATAAAGCGATGAGCCGAACAATGGTGCAAGGAATTTAGCACCGATGATCTCCGTTGCCATTACTGCAGCCCCTTCTACAAAACTGATGGTGTAATACAGACTGCGGTTTTTCATTTAACTGAAATGATAATTGGTAAGTCCGCTGATCGGTTCTTTTAATACAGATCCCATCCGGATACCTCTGTCGGAGGCGGCCTGTTTCAACTGCTCTGCAAAATGAAAGGCGATGGAGCCTACAAAGCTTACTTCATAGGATTTATAATCCGTATATTTTTCGATCTGCTGAAGAAAAAAATCGTGGAAACAATTCTCTACGATCTTTTTTATCTGCGGATGCTGAATGTGGGCATGGGCCAGCTTTGCAAAACCCGCCAGGTACCTGTTGGGTAAAGGCCGTTTATAAGCATTGTTGAGTACTACTTCGCGCTGCACTCCCTGGGTTTCCAGTTTTTTTCGCAGCTCTGCATCCAATTCATCGTTCGCATAGGCCTGTACCAATGATTTGCCTATATGTGCGCCACTGCCAAAATCCCCGAACAAATAGCCCCAGGAAGGGATGTTCTCCGTAATATCATTTCCGTCATACACACAGCTATTGGAACCGGTACCCAAAATGCAGGCAATTCCTTTGTTTTTACCCAGCAGAGCGCGGGCGGAGGCTAAGAGGTCGTGATTCACCTGAACCATAGAAGCCTGGAAGCAACTTTTAATGGCGTTTTCCACGATCCCGCTTTTTTCCGGACTGGAGCAGCCGGCGCCATAAAAATTGATCTCCGCGGTGTTTCCCATCCAGGCCGGCTCTATATTGGGTAAAAGCTGTGTATAGATGATCTGCTCAATGTCTTCCTGCGACTGAAAATAGGGATTAATTCCTTCGGTGGAAACATCTGAAAACGCCGCATTGTCTTTTGCTATCCTCCATGTCGTTTTTGTGCTCCCGCTATCCGCAATAATCATAAGGAATTTATTAAGTTTGTACACGCTAAAAATAGTATTTTTTTATTCATCTATGACGAAAATTTTGATGGTCTGCCTTGGTAATATCTGCCGTTCGCCGGTAGCAGAAGGCGTGATGCGCGATGTGGCCAGGCAGCACAATATCTCCGTTACAGTGGACTCTGCCGGTACTGCCAATTACCATGTTGGTGATCAGCCTGATAAACGTTCGATGACCAATGCCAAAAAAAACGGGGTCGATATCAGCAGTCTTCGCGGACGTCAGTTTTGTATAGATGATTTTGAAGACTTCGACCGGATTTACGTAATGGATGAAAACAATCTCAAAAATGTATTAGCTTTAGCTAAAAAAGAAGAGCACCGGCAAAAAGTGAATATGCTGCTGAATGAGCTACACCCGGGAAAGAATATGCCGGTACCTGATCCGTATTACGGAACAGACAAGGATTTTGAGCAGGTATTTCAGTTGGCACACAAGGCCTGTACCGCTATTGCGGAGAAACTAAAAAAAGAAAGAAACGAATGAAGAGAGCTGCACTAATAGAAGAGATACAGAAAAAGAGATCATTCCTTTGTGTAGGATTGGATCCGGATATGAATAAACTGCCGAAGCATTTGTTGAATATGGAAGATCCCATCCTCGAATTCAACAAAGCCATCATCGATGCCACACACGAGTATTGTGTTGCCTACAAGCCGAATATGGCTTTTTATGAAGCACATGGATTAAAGGGCTGGCAAAGCCTGGATAAAACAATTACCTATCTGCGTCAGCAGTACCCCGATCATTTTACCATTGCAGACGCCAAGCGCGGCGATATCGGCAATACCAGTGCTATGTATGCCAAAGCTTTCCTCGAAGGGATGCAATTCGATTCTATCACCGTTGCTCCTTACATGGGAAGTGATTCAGTGAAACCTTTTCTTAGCATCCCGGATAAGTGGGTGATCCTGCTTGCCCTTACTTCCAACGAAGGTGCTTTCGATTTCCAATTCCTCAAAAGCGGGGAAAAACAATTGTTTGAAACAGTGCTGGAAACGTCCAAAGCCTGGGGAAACGATGAAAACATGATGTATGTGGTAGGCGCTACCAAAGCCGAATCACTGGCAGAGATCCGTAAGATCATCCCATCTCATTTTTTATTGGTGCCAGGTGTGGGTGCTCAGGGAGGCAGCCTGCAGGACGTATGTAAGCATGGTTTCACAAAAGATTGCGGATTGCTGATCAACGCTTCGCGATCCATTCTTTACGCTTCCGGCGGGACCGACTTTGCTGAAAAAGCGAAAGAAGAGGCGCGAAAAATGCAAAGGGAAATGCAAACCGAATTGCTAAACTCAAAACTAATTCATTTGCTGAATTGAAATGCTTAAACAACTGAACATAAAAAATTATGCGTTGATCAATGAAAGTACCATTGATTTTCCAAAAGGACTAACGGTGATCACCGGTGAAACAGGAGCCGGTAAATCCATACTCTTAGGGGCCCTGGGACTGGTGCTGGGCAACAGGGCCGAAACAGATGCACTGAGTGATAAAAGCAAAAAATGTATTGTGGAAGCGGTGTTCGATATCAGCAATTATCACCTGCAGGATTTTTTCAAAGCCCAGGATATTGATTTCGAAAATGAAACGACAGTAAGAAGAGAGATCAGTCCCGAAGGAAAATCACGCGCTTTTATCAATGACAGCCCTGCTACACTTAGCGTATTGAAAGAGCTGGCCGAGCGCCTGATCGATGTCCATTCACAGCACGAGACCTTATTGCTCAACCAGGTCTCTTTCCAGTTCAGTGTGCTGGATGCTTTCGCCGGATTAAAGACGGCATTGCCCGAATACAAAACCGCCTATTCCGAATACCAATCGTATAAGAAAAAACTGCAGGAATTGCAGGATAAAGAAGTGCAATTAAAAAAAGATCTCGACTATTTCAAATTCCAGTTCGGTGAGATCGAAGAGCTCTCGCCCAAAGAAAATGAATACACGGATCTGGAAAAAGAAAGTGAAGCGCTGGAAAATGCAGAAAGCATCAAGGGCAACCTGAATGCTATTTACTCTGCCATAAACGGTGATCACGAGAATGTAGTTTCACGCCTTAACGCTCTCAAATCTGTTGCTACACAGCTCTCCAAATACGGAAGTGAATATGAAGAGATCGGCAAACGTATTTCTTCTTCGCTTGTTGAATTAAAAGATCTGGCAGAAGAAACCGCTGCCCTGGAGGAAAAAACCAATTACAACCCGGAGCGCCTGGTGCAGGTAAATGACCGCATAGATGCATACAACCGGTTGCTGAAAAAACATGGTGCAAAAACAGAGCATGAATTGATCGCTTTGAAAAATGAGTTCGAAGAAAAGATCAACACCATTGAGAACTTTGACGATGAACTGGCAAAACTGCAAAAACAATTGCAAGGCCTGAAAGAGAAACTGGGGAAACTTGCAAAATCCATTTCAGACAAGCGGAAGAAAGCAGTGCCCGGAATTGAAACGGAGATCAAAAAAATGCTGGAAACACTTTCCATGCCGAATGCACAGTTCAAAGTGGAAATAACAGAACGAACCGAATTCAATACAAACGGACTGGACGATATCCGCTTTCTTTTTTCTGCCAACAAAGGCGGAGAATTCAAAGAGCTGCACAAAGTAGCTTCGGGCGGAGAATTATCGAGGCTGATGCTCTGTATAAAAGCGCTGGTTGCAAAGCTCACTGCATTGCCTGCTATTATATTTGATGAGATCGATACCGGTGTTTCCGGGGACGTGGCCGATAAGATTGGTGTGATCCTGGAAAGCATGGGAACCAGTATGCAGGTGATCTCTATCACACATTTGCCACAGTTAGCAAGCAAAGGAAAAAGTCATTTGTTTGTTTATAAAACGGATACGAAGGAAAAAACCGTTTCACATATCAAATCACTTACAGAAGAGGAACGGGTTATTGAGATCGCAAAGATGCTGAGCACCGGTAAACCTACGGAAGCGGCATTAAGTAATGCGAAGGAACTGCTGAAATAGCTGGCAGGGAACCAGGATTGCAAGACGCAAGATCTAAGACTATTTCGTATAGCTATATCTTTTCTGCACCTTTGCGGTCTTAGCATCTCTGCGAAACTGAATAGAGATAAACAAACACGAAACGTTAAACACGAAATCAATTAATAGCTTACTCCCACTCAATAGTAGCAGGCGGTTTGGAGCTGATGTCATATACCACCCTATTCACACCTTTCACTTTATTGATGATATCGTTAGATACCTTTGCAAGGAATTCGTAAGGCAAGTGACACCAATCGGCCGTCATACCATCGGTAGAGCTCACTGCACGCAATGCCACTACATTTTCGTAGGTACGCTCATCGCCCATCACCCCCACTGATTGAACAGGTAGGAAAATGGCTCCTGCCTGCCATACCTTATCATACAGGTTGGCGCTTTTTAAACCGTTGATAAAGATTGCATCGACTTCCTGTGTGATGCGGATCTTTTCTTCGGTAATATCTCCAAGAATACGGATTGCCAGACCTGGACCCGGGAAAGGATGGCGTCCGAGCAAAGAATCTTCCATGCCCAAAGCCTTCCCTACTCTCCTTACTTCGTCTTTGAACAGGGATTTCAGTGGCTCTACAATTTTCAGTTTCATATAATCCGGCAGACCTCCCACATTGTGATGCGACTTGATGGTAGCCGAAGGACCTTTAACGGAAACGCTTTCGATAATATCCGGGTAAATAGTTCCCTGTCCCAGCCATTTCACATCCTCGATCCGGTGTGCTTCCTGGTCGAATACATCGATGAATACTTTTCCGATCGCCTTGCGTTTTTTCTCCGGATCGCTCAAACCCGCGAGTGCGTCGTAGAACTGCTTTTTTGCATTTACACCTACTACGTTCAGACCCATGTTTTTATAGGATTCCAGTACATTCTCAAATTCGTCCTTGCGCAACAATCCATTGTCAACAAACACACAGAATAAATTGCTTCCGATCGCTCTGTTCAACAGTACTGCTGCCACACTGGAATCAACACCGCCTGACAAACCGAGTACTACGCGGTCGCTTCCGAGCTTCGCCTTCAATTCGGCAATGGTGGTATCAATAAATGATTCGGAGGTCCAGTTGCCTTTGCAACCGCAGATATCATATACAAAATTCCGGAGCAATTGTGGTCCTTCGCTTGTGTGATACACTTCCGGGTGGAACTGGATACAAAACGTTTCTTCGCCTTTTATCTGGTAGCCTGCCACTTTTACATCGTGTGTACTTGCAACGACTTCATAGTTCTCCGGCACATTCAAAATAGTATCCGCATGGCTCATCCATACCTGTGAATCATTACTGATCCCTTTGAATAAAGGATTTGACTGATTAACGAAGCTCAGATTGGCCCTGCCATACTCACGGGAAGAAGATTTTCCTACTTCACCTCCAAAGAAATGTGCGAGGTACTGCGCTCCATAACAAACTCCCAGTAAAGGCAATTTACCTTTGATAGCACCTAACTCTGGCTTAAGCGGATTTTCTTCCCTTACCGAATGCGGGCTTCCGGAAAGTATCACACCTTTGATATTGGGCGTTATTTCAGGGATCTTGTTGTAAGGATGGATCTCACAATATACGTTGAGCTCTCTGATTCTGCGTGCAATAAGTTGGGTGTACTGCGAACCAAAGTCGAGAATAAGGATCATTTCGTTTTGCATGTGCAAAGATAGAAATAAATGAAATTAAAAATAAGGTACTATGACGATCGTGATAAAATTGTTCAGTAATACCCAAACCGGATCTCTTTCAGATCGAAAAACCGCAGTTCTCCTTCCGTTGTGAGAATCTCTAAAGTCCCATTTTCCTGCACATCTACGATCTTGCCCCTGAGGTGCTGCTCCTTCCCGATGTCGAAAAAATCGGCATCTTCAGCAAAATGAAGCAGGTGTTTCAGGTATAATTCATTTATGGTTTCTATTTTACCCTGTTTCAGCTGGAGATACATCACTTCGAGGTGCTTCGAGATCTTCTGCAGGACAGGCTCCCTGGGCATTTGCAGGTTCGTGAGCAGATACACCGAGGTCGCTTTGTCTGACAGCCCGGCAAAATCAGCCTGGTTCAGATTGAGGCCGATACCGATCACAGCTGCCTGCATGCGTTCTTCCCGGAAGGAGTTTTCGATCAGGATCCCTGCTACTTTTTTCCCATTGATCAAAATGTCATTCGGCCATTTTATTTTTATGTCATAATTGTCAACATTCAGCAGTTCTGTCAATGTCGCATGAACGGCAAGCGCAACTGCTTTGCTGAGTATAAAATGATCCGTGGCAGACAAAAAAGAAGGATACAGGATATACGAAGCAGTAATGTTACTGCGGCTCTCAGCCAACCACACATTGCCACGCATACCTTTTCCCGCAGTCTGGTGATCAGCCCAGACAAGTGTGCCTTCGGGTGGTTTAACGTCTTTTAACAGGGCGTTGGCATAGCTATTGGTCGAGTCCACCTCAGACAGATGAATAGTATTGGTTCCTATGAAAAGCGTATCCATTTATTTAATACACAAAAGAATCAAATATTTTTGTGCTAACCAATAAAAATACCTTACTTTTAAGGATTATTTAAGTTACAAGGCATCAGATATATATGGCAAAAAAGACACCTGCTGTAAAAAAGGCAGCAACCAAAAAGACAGTTGTAAAAAAAGCGGCGACTAAAACAACCGCTGGAAAAAAAACAGCAGCCAAAACAGCAAGCACAGGATTAGGTAGAAAAGCGCCTGCAAGAAAATCGGCAGCTGCAAAAAAAGCCGCTGTAAAAAAGGCATCCCCGAAAAAATCGGCTTCCAAAAAAGAGCTTTCTGAAAAAGAAGCTGCTCAGCGCGAAGCCAATAAGATAATCAACTCCTCCCCGAAAAACAAAGGCAAAAAACCGGTTAAAGTACGAAGCAACAACGAGAACAGCGGATTACTGGATGCCATTGTAGAAGGATTACAGGAGAAAAAAGCAAAGAATATTGTTGTCCTTGACCTCACTAAGCTTTCCAACCCGGTAACGGATTATTTTGTAGTAGCGGATGCCGACTCAAGAACGCATGTGGAAGCTATTGCTGATTCGGTAGAAGAAGTAGTGGGTAAAAAAACAGGAGAAAAACCTTATCACAGTGAGGGACACCAGGTAGGCGAATGGATCCTGGTAGATTACATCAACATTGTGGTACATGTTTTTCAGAAAGAGACCAGGGAATATTATAACATCGAAGCCCTGTGGGCCGATGCAGAAGTGACAAAATATGAATCCTAAAAAACTTAACAGAACGAAGAGATGAGCGAAGAGAATAAAGATTCGGCGGATGGATCAAAAACGCCGAACGATCAGAATAACCAGGATGAACAGCGTAAGCAGCAGTTCGAAAAAATGCGTGAGCGCTTTGCCAAGAAAAACGGAAATCAGCCGGGAGGCGGCCCTCCCAAGAATTCCTTTAACTTTTACTGGATCTATGCGGTAGTAGTTATCGGGTTGCTTGCTTTCACCATGTTTGGAGGAGGTTTCAGCCAGACCCGCCTGAAGCCGATGGAACAGGCTGAGTTCAACAATTACCTCAGCAAAGGCTGGATCAAAAACGTTGTGATCGTTAATGATGAAGTGGCGGAAATAACCGTTTATTCGGATAGTTTAAGAGCACAGGGTACTCCTGCGCCTGTAACAAAATCACCACAGGCCAAAAAGGACCTCGAGCCACAATATCATCTGAATTTTGCCAGCAAGGATATTTTTATCAATGAGATGAAAGAAGCTCAGAAGAACAATCCTGAAAGCTCCAAGATCTGGGCTACACGCATTACACGTACTGACTGGAGCGATCATTTGTTCAGCTGGATATTACCGATCGGGCTTATGATCCTGCTTTGGATCATTATTATGCGCCGCATGAGCGGACCGGGTGGCGGAGGACAATTGTTCAATATCGGCCGCTCGAAAGCAGTATTATTTGACAAAGACACCAACGTTCAGATCACATTTAATGATGTGGCAGGTCTGGAAGAGGCCAAAGTAGAGATCAAGGAGATCGTTGATTTCCTTAAGAATCCTAAAAAATATACGGAACTTGGAGCAAAGATCCCGAAAGGGGCTCTGCTTGTCGGTCCTCCGGGTACGGGTAAGACACTTATCGCTAAAGCGGTTGCAGGTGAAGCCAAAGTACCGTTCTTTTCCTTATCGGGTTCAGATTTCGTAGAAATGTTCGTAGGTGTGGGTGCTTCGCGTGTGCGCGATCTGTTCCGCCAGGCAAAAGAGAAAGCGCCATGTATCGTTTTCATTGATGAGATCGATGCGATAGGCCGTGCAAGGGGTAAAAATATTTCGCAGGGAGCAAATGACGAACGCGAGAATACACTGAACCAGCTATTGACCGAGATGGATGGATTCGGAACGAACAGTGGTGTGATCATCCTCGCTGCTACCAACCGTGCCGATATCCTCGATAAAGCCCTGCTTCGTCCGGGTCGTTTCGACAGGCAGATCTTTGTGGATCTTCCGGATGTGAATGAACGGAAAGAGATCTTTGTTGTGCATTTAAAACCACTGAAACTGGATAACAGCATTGACGTGGATTTCCTGGCACGACAAACACCCGGCTTCAGTGGTGCGGATATAGCCAACATTTGTAACGAAGCTGCTTTGATCGCTGCGCGTAACAACAAAAAAGTGATTGATAAACAGGATTTCCTGGACGCCGTAGATCGTATCATTGGCGGATTGGAAAAGAAAAATAAAATCATTACTCCGCATGAGAAACGTGTGATCGCTTTCCACGAATCGGGACATGCTACCGTAAGCTGGCTGGTGGAACATGCTCACCCGCTTGTTAAGGTAACGATCGTACCTAGAGGCCGTTCCTTAGGCGCTGCCTGGTATCTGCCGGATGAACGCCAGATCACTACACGTGAACAGATCATGGATGAAATGTGTGCTGCATTAGGTGGAAGAGCTGCCGAAGAGCTGATCTTCGGGCAGGTGTCTACCGGTGCGCTCAGCGATCTGGAGAAGATCACCAAACAAGCCTATGCAAGCATCGTTTATTACGGACTAAATGATAAGATCGGAAATGTAAGTTATTACGACTCTTCCGGACAATCGGAATATACGTTTGGAAAACCATACAGTGAGCGCCAGGCGGAGATCATCGACCAGGAAGTAAAGAAAATGATCGATGAGGCCTATTTCCGTACGAAAGAGATCCTGATGAATAACAAAGACAAACTTTCATTGCTTGCAGAAAAACTGCTGGAGCGTGAGGTGATCTTCCGTGATGATTTAGAGATCATTTTTGGCAAACGCCCGTTTGATAAAGAAGAAGTGGCCGGAATAACCGAGATCGTACCGAATCCGAATAACCCGATCACACCGATCACTTAATTTATAGTTCAATATAGAACAGGGAACCTCTTAGTAAAAAACTAAGAGGTTTTTTTATTTAAAAAAAAGAAAACTTGATGTCGCAAATTGCGACATCAAGTTTTTGCATTTCGATTTTTGTTTTAAATTAGTATTGAAAAACACCAATGGAGGTCACAAATTGTGACCTCCATTTTATACTGAATGATATGGCAAAACAGGAAACTGCCTTGTTAATCGCAGATGAAAGAATTATCAATAAGATCTACCTTATACGAGGGCAGAAGGTAATGCTGGACAGAGGTCTTGCGGCCTTATATGGTACAGAGACAAAAGTACTGAAACAATCAGTAAAACGTAACATGAGTCGGTTTCCTAAAGATTTTATGTTCGAAATGACCAAACAGGAATTGGATATATGGAGGCCTCAATTTGCGACCTCCATTTCAGACAAAATGGGATTACGCTACAGTCCCTTTTGTTTTACGGAACAAGGTGTTGCCATGCTTTCGAGTATATTGAACAGCGAAAAAGCAATTAAAGTAAATATTCAGATCATCCGTGTTTTCACAAAGATCCGGCAAATGCTTACCGACAACACCGAACTGCGCCTGGCCGTCGAAAAACTCGAAAGAAAAAGTGACAACCACTCAAAAAATATAGAACTGGTTTTTCAATACCTGGACGAACTGCAGGAAAAAAAAGAGAAGAAGATAGAAAAACCAAGAAAAAAGATCGGGTACAAACTACCAAAGAAATAAACTATCCGCGTTCTTTCACTTTCACTGCAGGATTTCCCCTGTAAATCCAGCCTTCCTCCAGGTCGGAAGAAGCAACAGAACCAACGGCCAGCACGGCATTTTTACCAACTGTTACATTCGGACATACAACTGATTTCGCCCCTACCCAGGAAGAGATCCTTAACGTGATCTTACCCGGCATCAGGTCGAAGGTGCTCTTTTTATAATCATGATTCCCGCACAGCAACATCGCTCCCTGCGAAATGCATACATGGTCTTCGATCGCAACATCTGCGAGGTTATCAATCCAGGCCTCCTCGCCTATCCATACATGATCACCCACAGAAAGTTTCCAGGGATACTTGATATTTACATGTGGTTTGATGATCACTCCGTGTCCGACTTTAGCACCAAACAACCGGAGCAGGAATACTTTAAAGCCGTTTATGGGAAACCCCGAACGGAACCAGCATTCGTTGGTACAGTACCAGAAAAATCGTTTAATGATGCCTGCACCCGGATCGTACCATGAATTGGAAAAAGAGGACAGGTCTTGTTTGATATCCATGGTTTTAAACAGACTAGTTACTTGATTTTTTTAAAGCGCATTTGCAGTACGCCCCAGAAAGCTTCCTTAAAGATCTTTGTACTCATCTTGGAATATCCTTCTTCCCTGTCTTTGAATTGTATCGGTACTTCCACCAGTTTAAAACCTTTTTTGATCGCATTGTATTTCATCTCGATCTGGAATGCATAACCCATAAAACAGATCGAATCCAGGTCAATGGTTTCAAGTACTTTTCGTTTATAACATAAAAACCCTGCAGTGGTATCCTTGATGGATATCCACAGGATAAGTCTTACATATACAGATGCGAAATAACTCATCATGATCCTTCCGAAAGGCCAGTTCTTCACTCCCCCACCCTTAGTATAACGAGAGCCAATAGCCACATCAGCTCCTTTTTCACAGGCATCAAGCAGGCGGATCAGGTCGTCCGGATTGTGGGAAAAATCGCAATCCATTTCGAAAATATAGTCGTAACCTTTTGCGATAGCCCATTTAAAACCATGAATATATGCCGTGCCGAGACCTAATTTGCCGGTACGTTCTTCAATGAACAATTTGTCGGGAAATTCTTCACAAAGCTTTTTTACGATCCCTGCCGTTCCATCGGGCGACCCGTCATCAACTATCAAAACGTGGAATTCTTTGGGCAAGGAAAGAACATAACGTAGCATTTTCTCTACATTTTCCTTCTCGTTGTACGTAGGTATTATTACTAAATTTTTTGCCACAAACCTGTGCTGCGAATATACAACATATATTGCATAACGTTAAAGGCTTTGGAAAATGTCTTTTTCCGGGGGTTAAAATATGTTAATCCCGTTTTCTACCTCTGGACTAAGTTTCTGATAATTAGCTTTCAATCCATTTTGGCGGATTTTAACAAGTACGTTCATCAAAACGGAGGGTTACTTCCCCGCTCTGGCAGTATTTTAGAATGAATCTTAGAAATAAAATACATGAAAACAAAATTCCTTCTTATCCTGTTTTGCGCATTCCTCTTTTCCTTCACCTTTAAAGAAGATTCATCCGCAACCGAAACTGGTATTGCCAGTTATTACCATGACAAATTCAACGGAAGAAAAACTTCCTCCGGAGAAATTTTCAGTAACCTGAAGTTAACTGCCGCACACAAAACCATGAAGCTTGGTACCTGGGTAAAAGTTACCAACCTGAAAAACGACTCGGTAGTAATCGTAAAAGTAAATGATCGTTTGCCTAAAACATCTACAAGGAGCATCGACCTTTCTGTAGCTGCTGCCAAACAACTGAACTTTATCAGGGCCGGGCTCACGAAAGTACGTATTGAGATCATCACGCCTGTTAAAGGCTAAATAGAACAGTTTTTAAAAGAAAGGCATTTCCGGTGGAGATGCCTTTTTTGTTTCCTCTTTGTGAAAAATCAACCCGACAAAAAAAGAATTTTTCTTACATGTGAAAGGACAATCTTAAAACACCTTAGCCCCATCGGGCTTGGTACACGAACTTTGTCCCAATAAAAAAATAAAACACATGGAAACATACATCTTCATCGCACTCATTTGCCTCTCCTTAGCTTTTATCGTAAAAGTTCTGTATTTCGAAAAAGATCAGCAGAAATCAGCTGACGCTAAAAAACCTTTACCGATAAGCGTTCCGGCTGATCCGAAATACAGAAACACGGAATTCTAAATCACCGGATCGGGTGTATACAGGATAGATTAAAAGAAGCTGCAGCAATTAAACAAGGCTACTAATTCAGAACAGCGGTCTTCGTTTTACAAGGCATTTCGATAAGGAATGCCTTTTTTTATTTCATCCGGTTACAGGAAAACGCTAAACTCCATTCAAAATTCCGGAAGCTTATCAAGGTCTCCGGCCCTTTTTCCGGGGTGAAACTATTTTTTTGTCATCAAGCAGCTCCTGTTTGTAATAGGAACGGATAGTACTATACTATCTGCTGTTGCTTCTACACAACAAAAACAGTATAGCTGATGTCTATTTTTCAGCTGCCGGGGATTTACCTAAAAATCAAAATTCCTTACATACGCAAGAACGGCTCTAAAGACCACTGGTTCCGCGCCTTCTGCTGCCGTTACTTTGTCTCATCAAAATCAATTACTCATGAAAACAATTACATTCATCACTTTGTTTACCCTCCTGCTGAGCTTCAGCTTAAAATCACAAAGTACTGACGAAACAACCAAATACAGAGTTACTGCTTATAAAAAAGGCAATACCCAGGTATATAGTGTTTCTAATGAAGTAACAACCACCCCGGATATCCACCTTTATATCCCGAATGCTTTTACACCAAACAACGACGGCCTGAACGATCTTTTCGGAGCGGTAGGCGAAGGTCTGGAAGAGTACCATCTTACTATATATAACCGTTGGGGAGCTAAAATTTTCGAAAGCACCGATATCAATACAAAATGGGATGGAACCTATAAAGGCGAAGCAGTAGAACTCGGAACTTACACCTATTCACTTGCTGCAAAA
>JAJNDK010000013.1 GCA_021156365.1 Bacteroidota bacterium | reverse complement strand
TAATCTTAATAAGCAGGTGTCGCCCGTAAACTGTTATAAAATAGAAATTGAATGTCGAAGGTAGATTTGTGGATTTTAGTTCGCCACTTACTGCTAACGTTTTGCGGCTTGGCGTTCGGGCGCAGGGGATCGAAGATAGCAGCCTCGCCGCTGTCTTGAAGATAGTAGGCTGCATGCGCCAGGCAGCCGGTATAGATCTGTTCGATTTTCATGTCTTTTTTATTGCAAAGTTCAGGAATGTATTGCAAGCGGTATGTAACTTTTGTTCCCTCCCGGTATGATTTCAATCATTTTCTTTGCCGGTGAAACTTCCTTATATTGCAGGCCTGCATTTTGCAGACAAGTAGCTATACACTTCAGTAACATGTCATACACTCCTTCCATTTTTACGGACCCCGCCCTCATTGCAGAGATAAAGAACAAGGCCCGTGTGAAAACGATCCCGAAAGACACTGTACTGATGCGGCCCGGCGATGAGATCTTTTTTATCCCCATCGTGCTCAGTGGAAGCATCCGGATCATACGGCAGGAGCCCGACGGACGGGAGGTCTTTCTCTATCATTTGTACCCGGGCCAAACCTGCGCCATGTCGCTTACCTGCTGCCAGGCCGGCAAAAAAAGCATGATCAGGGCGGTGGCGGAGAGTGATGCAGAGATCCTGCAGATCCCCGTGCAGCTAACGGAAGACTGGTATGCCTATCCCGAATGGAAAGCCTATATCAGCAATAATTACAGCAACCGCTTTGAAGAATTGCTGCAGGTGATCGACCTGATCGCGTTCAGCCATATGGACAGGCAATTGCTCCATTACCTGGAAGAACGTTCGAAAGCCCTGAACACAAGGATACTCGACATCACCCACCAGGAGATCGCCGACGAGCTGCGCGCGCACCGCGAAGCGATCAGCCGCCTGCTGCGCACCATGGAGCAAAAAAAACTGGTGAAGCTGGGCAGGAACAGCATCGAGCTGTTAGATACATAAACGAAGAATTTTTTTCAAAGCAAACATTCGCAGCAATGCATACAAAAAAAACGATATGAACGAAACACAGGATAAACACCCACCGGACGCCCGGGAACACCTCGCCAACGAGCGCACCTTCCTCGCATGGATCCGCACCGCCATCGGCATCATGGCCTTCGGCTTTGTGGTGGTTAAATTTTCGCTTTTCATGAGGCAGGTTTCTTTTTTGCTTGGCAAAGATATAGCGCTGCCGCCACAGCCGGGCTACTCCTCCATGATCGGCATACTGATCGTGGGCGTAGGAGCTGTAATGATGCTGCTCTCTTTCCTGAAATACAAACGCACCGAAAAACAGCTGAATACAGCGTCCTTTGAGAACTCTTCCTCGCCGGTACTTTTGCTTACCCTTACGCTCCTGGTCATAAGCGTGCTGCTGATCGTATACCTGCTGGGGAATGCCGGTATCGTATAGATGAGAAATCTTTTTGTTTTTCCGAAAAAACAGGGGCTTATCCAACAAATGTTCCGAAACACCTTCTTTCCGCTCCGTAATGTTGCATAAAAAAGAATGAAGAACATGGAAGAGCTGATCCGGTCGGGAAAAGCCGCGATCATAGATGTAAGGAGCCACGCAGAATATATAAGCGGACATGTAAAAGGAAGCCTGAACATTCCACTGCAGGAAATTCCTGCCCGGCTGGAGGCGTTCAAAAAAATGAAAAGCATTCTCCTCTGCTGCGCTTCCGGTAACAGGAGCGGGCAGGCATGTGCATGGCTGCAACAAAACGGCATCGAATGCGTGAATGCAGGATCCTGGATGGATATAAATGCATTGCTGAACACTTAAATAAAAAACAGATGATACAACGACTAAGAAAATTAATAGGACTCGGGCCCAAAGTAAATTTAGCGGAACTGATCGCCGGGGGAGCCACCATTCTTGATGTACGCACACCGGCGGAATATTTAGCGGGCCATGCCAAAGGATCGGTGAATATTCCACTGGACCGGCTTTCGGCTCAACTGAAGAAGCTGAAGGACAAAGATCACCCGGTCATTACCTGCTGCGCTTCGGGGATGCGAAGCGCTTCCGCCAAAAGCTACCTGAAAAGCCAGGGCTATACGCAGGTGCACAATGGCGGATCCTGGTACGCCGTAGAGAGGCAATGCAATCAATAAAAATAAAACGATGCTGAACGAACTGAAACAAAAGCTGTCAGCGCGATGGAGCCTGATACGGCTGATCCGCGCGGGCCTCGGGGCTGGCGGTGCTGTATGAGGCCAGGGAAAGCTCCTCCGTACTTTTGGGACTCCTGGGCGGCCTTGTGCTTTTGCAGGCGCTTAATTGCTTTCGAGCAATTCATGCCTGTATTGGTCGAGGATGCTCGATTTGGATAAAAAACCCACGTAGATTCCTGCATTCACCACGGGCAGGTTCCATTGGCCGGATTCTTCGAACTTCTTCATGATGCCGAATATATCGTCTTTTATATCGATGGCTGCACCCTGCTTGCGCATGATCTCGCGCGCGGTTACCCTGTCATAGAGCTCCGCATTGAACATCTCTTTGCGGATATCGTCGAGGTAGATGATCCCCATCAGCTTATTATGTTTATTCACCACCGGAAAAATATTCTCCTGCGATTGTTTGATGACCTCTACCACCTGGCGCAGGCTCGTTTTGAAATGTATTGGAGGCAGGCTTTTTTCGATGAGCCCATCAGTCTCGATGCGGCTGAGTATGCTCACGTCCTTGTTGTCGGAGATCACGGCGCCTTTCGCTTTCAGCCTTCTTACGTCGAGCGACTCGGGATGGAAAACCTTTACTATTACGTAGCTGATGGAGGACACGATCATCAGCGGGATGATGAGCTCGTATCCACCGGTAATTTCGGCGATAAGAAAGATGCCGGTAAGCGGTGAGTGGAAAACACCGCTCAGGATCCCTGCCATGGCTACAATGGTGAAATTGCTCAGCGGTATATTCTCGAATCCGAGGCCTGTGAGTAAAAAAGCAAAGGCGAACCCGAGGCAGGCGCCTACAAAGAGTGATGGAGCAAAGCTTCCGCCGTTGCCACCGCTTCCGAGAGTGATACCCACGGCCACCGCTTTCAATAGCAGGGTCATTAAAATGAAGATCAGTATAAGTGTTTTGCCGTGGATGAATTTCGCCAAAAGGCTGTCTTTGAAAAGCTCGCCGGTATCAAATTCAGAAAGCGCTTTTATGCTTTCATATCCTTCCCCGAAAAGGGCAGGGAACAATGCAAGCAACAGGGCCAGCGTAAGCCCGCCGATAAGCCATTTGGCCCAAACGGACTTTATCCTGGAAAACCCTGTTTCCACCTTGTCGAAAAAATTGACATAATACATGGAGACCACGCCGGCCAGCAAACCGAGTACGATATAAAAAGGTACATTGGTATAATTGAAAGGCTGCTTCAGGTTAAAGAACAGCAGGCTGCTTTCGTGCAATACAATTTTGGATAAAAGCGCGCCGGATGCAGCGGCAATAAGCAATGGAATGAAAGCTCCGATACTGATGTCGATCAGGATCACTTCAAGGGCAAAAAGCACACCGGCAATGGGTGCATTAAAAGCGCCTGCAATGCCACCCGCTGCACCGGCAGCCAGCAGCAGGGTCCGCTCTTTGTAACTTAGCTTATAGGTTTTGGCAAAATTAGAACCGATGGCGGCGCCGGTGCTCACAATTGGTGATTCGAGACCGGCCGATCCGCCGAAACCCACGGTGAGCCCGCTGGTGATCACATGCGAGTACATCTGGTGGGAAGGAAGGAAGCTTCCCTTTTTTGCAATAGAAAAAAGGATGGCCGTATTACCCCTATTGAGACTTCCTTTGAAAAAATACCTGACGATCAGTACGGTTATCCCAATTCCTATCAGAGGAAGCACCAGGTAGAAATATTTAAAATCATATTTGAGCAGGTAATCATGAACCAGGTATTGGCGGATAGCGAAAACAAAAAGTTTTAATATTACCGCAGCAATACCGGCGCTAATTCCTACCAGTACACTTGAAAATAAAAGAAACTGTTTTTCATTTGTCTTTTCGTGTATCCAGTTAATTCCTCTTTCTATTATATTCAGTTTCTTAAAATCCATAAGCCAACTATTAAATTCTTTTCAGATATATAAGGATGGCAATAAAGATAGGCATTGCAGGGCTAACTACCACTTGTTCTTCAGTTTTACTCAAATACATCCCTTTCATGCTCATTAACAGCCTCATTAAACAACCACTCGTGTTCTTCTTCAAAGAAAAAACGTTCCTCTTCAAAGGCCGGCTCCAGGTTATCCATCCAGATAGCTGTTGCGTCATATTTTGCAAAGAACGGCCTGGCTACCCAATCGGGGTTTCTTCCCTGCAGCATCCGGAGAACAAATACTTTTTCTCCCCTGATCTCTGAAACGCCTAACACCTGCACTTTGCCAGGTGTACACGACATGCTCGGCCCACGCACTGTTCTGCAAACTCCACTTACTTTCTGGTACGCTTTCCTGAAAATCTGCCAGGCTTCTTCCAGCGGAACAGCGAAATAATCCTGCGCACCGGTATCTCTAGGGATAAACATATAATAGGGTATACAATTCAGGTTCACCTGCTTTCTCCACATGTCCGACCAGATCTCCGGCGAATCATTTATATGCTTTAATACCGGGGATTGTGTCCGGATCTGAACGCCCACACCTCTCAGCCGTTTGATGGCTTCCTTAACCGCTTCCGTTTCCAGCTCAACAGGATGTGAGAAATGTGCCATAATGGAAAGATTGAGCCCTTTTTTTATAACGCGCTCAAACAGGCGCAGCATTTCATCTGCATCATCGTCGCTGGTGAACTTATAGGGCCAATAGCCCAAAGCCTTGGTGCCGATACGAATGGTTTGCAGGTTGGAAATTTCCGTTTCCAGCAAAGGATCGATATAAGACGCGAAAATTTTCGCTTTCATGATCATAGGATCGCCACCCGTAAACAGGATGTCCGTTACCTGTGTGTTTTTTTGTACATATTCCTGTAACAGTGAAGCTTCCTTTGCGGCGAACTTTAACTCATCCATCCCGACAAACTGGGGCCAGCGAAAACAAAATGTGCAATAGGCATGGCACGTTTGTCCCTGGCTGGGAAAAAACAGTACAGTTTCCTTGTACTTGTGCTGCATTCCCATCAGTTTTTCACCGTTTATTTCAGGCACATTGTGCTCCATTTGTCCTGCCGGATGCGGATTAAGCTCATTACGGATAATATTGGCCATGTTCCTTATCTCATCGCGGTTGCTGCTGTGATTCAGTACGATCTTCATGGACTCGTAGTGCTCTTCGCTAAGCATCCCTTTCTGGGGGAAAGTCAGCTTGAACATCGGATCATTCTCCAGGTTGTCCCAATCTATCAGCTCATCGACCACATAGTTATTTGTTTTGAAAGGAAGCACGTTTCCAACTACTTCAATAGCTTCGGTCTGTGCCGGCGAAAGTTTTTCTATTTGCGCAATTTTCCTGTAATTGTGTAATGCATACGATTGTAATTTCATTCGCTTTTTTTTAATTGTCTGCTGCGAAGTAAGTCACATCTTTCTGTGTTCACATTGATAATTGTCAATCCTGCTTCTTTCTGCCTTACCAATAGATTTAAAGTATCGCCCTGCGACATTATTTCTCAGACGAAGATTTGTGCAGATCGCTATTTAACTATTTTTAAGGTATTGTACCCGTAGCTTTTGCTTATAATTAAGAAAGCTAAATGGCGGAGTAGTAAAAAAAGCCTGTTAATGCGGACCATTAACAGGCTTATATGTAAACAATGAAAAAAAGTAAGACAAAGATAAATTATAATTTTTGCCATAAAATTGACATTTGTCAATTTTGAATCTGGCAAAGATATATATACTTACCCCATGGAGTTTAACATTGAAAAGTATCACCTCAAATCGTCCTCGCTGTTCGATTTTTTTTCGGCGGAAGAAGCAGCGCTGGTCAAAAGTAAGATGACCCGGAAAGAATACCAGAAAGGTGAATACCTGTTTAAAGAAAAAAGTTACTCCAAAGGCATTTATATACTCCGTAAGGGCAAAGTGAAAATATTCCAGACCAACGGCGAGGGAAAACAAAGTATCGTGTATATATATAAGAAAGGAGATTATTTCGGCTACCGGCCTTTGCTGGCCGAAGAACCTCACCCCGTTTCAGCCATTGCGCTGGACAGCGTCGTCGTTTCTTTTATACCCCGGGAATTGTTTTTCACCCTGCTTTCCAGGTCCTCCAGCTTTGCGAAGAAATTGCTTTCTCCGCTCTCCAGGGAATTCTCGGTCTGGATCAATAAAATGACCATTTTTTCGCAGTATGCAGTTAGAGAACGTGTGGCCTTGAGTCTGCTGATCCTCCATAAAGTATACCAGCAAAGCGAGGACAAAAACAAAACAGTGACCATTTCTCTTGGCCGGGACGATTTTGCAGGCTTTGTGGGAACTGCCAAAGAAACGCTGGTAAGAATGCTACGAACGTTTAAAGACGAAAAAATAATAACAACCAAAGGAACCAAGATCATACTGCTGAAGCCGAGGGCTTTGGTATATATGGTGTCAGAAATGTAAGTATGCAGATACAGGTATTAAAATCAAAGATACACAATGCCTTTGTGACAGAGGCAAATATAGAATATATCGGGAGCATCACGATTGATGAGGATCTGATGGATGCTGTGGACCTCATAGAAGGAGAGCAGGTACATGTGATCAATCATCGCAACGGGGAGCGGCTGATAACGTATGTGATCAGAGGTAAGCGCGGAACAGGTGAAATATGTATGAATGGTCCTGCTGCGCTTAAGATAAGCACTGGAGATAAAGTTATCATTATTGCCTATGCTTCCATGTCCCAGGTTAGGGCAAAACAGTATAAGCCAAAGATCATTTTTCCCGGAACCTGCAACTCCTTACAAAATGAGAAAAGAGATTAAAAGCATATCTGTGATGTATCCGCTGAAAAAAAAAGAATGGAGACTGAAGTAGCTTCGGGTCTTACACATAAAGAGAATCGCAGATCGGTATAAATAATAAAATAATCCCGGTCAGAAAATAAGGGACATTAGCCTGCGACCCTGCCGGAAGGACAAAAAGATGAAGACAATTCTCCTTGTTGACGACGATTACCTCGATATAGAAAGTATCAGACGTACATTTGCTAAAATGCAATTCGATCACAGCCTCTATGTCGCGCATAATGGAGTGGATGCACTGGGGATGCTAACCCCGGAAAAGAATAAAATAGTTCCGGATATTATTTTGCTTGATATAAATATGCCGAAAATGAACGGCTTCGAATTTTTGAGAATTATTAAAAACTATTCCCGCCTGAAGAACATCATGATATTTATTATAGCGACTACGGAGGAAGAGTATGAGAAGATGATTTTCAGCAATATGGGCGTTGAAGGTTATATTCGTAAGCCCCTTACATTCAATAACAAAATATCGGCCGATGTGCGCAGGCTGTTTGATGCTTTGCAAACCCGCTAACAAATAAGTACAGTCGTTTTTTTTAACGATTTTTGATTTAGGCAGTAAGCGCCGGCAGAAAGACTAAACAGCGCCGTTTTGGTAAACGTTCTGAAAACCGACAAAGGCTAAATCACTCCACTGACTTTGTTAGTGGCGCTTCGTCAAAAAAGGTGGAGACAGCATGAAAACAATTTATATTCGCAGGTATATAATCAAAATACCGATGACCATTCTTTGTGTAGCCGGCCAAGGAACGGAATAAAGATTTCACAAAACCATTCTTCAACTGGCGACTTGCGAACTAAGCCGTTGCAAAAAAACTATCTTTGCAGGGATGAGAAAGAAGGAATTGAAAGAGCTCGCCTTGCTTTTTACGAAGCTTGGTTTCATTGCTTTCGGCGGACCGGCTGCACACATCGCAATGATGCGCGAAGAAGTAGTGAGGCGACGTAAGTGGATGAGTGAGCAGCACTTCCTGGATCTTATCGGAGCTACCAATCTCATACCCGGACCCAACAGCACCGAAATGGCGATGCACATCGGCCGTGGGCGGGCCGGCTGGAAAGGCCTGGTGCTGGCCGGACTTTGCTTTATTTTGCCCGCTGTCTTTCTTACCCTCCTACTGGCTGGGTTGTACAAAAGCTACGGGCAACTTCCGCAGGTGCAGCCCTTTCTCACCGGCATCAAGCCCGCCATTATTGCCGTGGTGCTGGCG
This sequence comes from Bacteroidota bacterium, assembly GCA_021156365.1. Classification (GTDB taxonomy): domain Bacteria; phylum Bacteroidota; class Bacteroidia; order B-17B0; family Aurantibacillaceae; genus JADJDM01. The sequence goes on along the minus strand of JAJNDK010000013.1, from coordinate 130,505 downwards.
GCTGTGTTCCCGCTGGCAAAAACCGCACTGAAGAATACCTGGTTGCTGCTCACGGGCATAGCCGTACTTATTCTTTCCCTTGCCGGTATCAACGAAGTGCTGCTACTGTTCAGCGCCGGGCTTCTTGCCCTGGGGCCGGCATACATCCGGGGGCGCGGCAAAGACTCTTCACTGAACAGCTTTGCACCCGCAGGCTTACTACTGGCACCCACCCCCCTCCTCGCTCTCAGCAACGCAAAACTTTTTTTTATTTTCCTGAAGACAGGCGCTCTGCTTTATGGCAGTGGCTATGTGCTCTTTGCTTTTCTCGATGCGGAGCTGGTGAGCACCGGTCTCATTAGCAGGCAGCAGCTCACGGATGCTATTGCTGCCGGGCAGTGTACGCCGGGGCCTGTATTTTCTGCAGTCACCTTTATCGGCTACCAGGTAAATGGTTGGAGTGGTGCAGCTGTGTCCACCATCGGTATCTTTCTTCCCTCTTTTGCATTTGTAGCCCTGCTGAATCCCCTCGTTGAGAAGATGAGAAACTCCCTGCTTTTTTCGGCTTTCCTCGATGCAGTGAACGTGGCTTCGGTAGCCGTAATCGTTGCTGTATGCTACCAGATGGGCAAAGAAAGCATTGCCGACTGGAGAACGGCGCTGATAGCTATAACAGGTATCGTTTTTGTGTTCGTATTCAAAAAGGTAAACAGTGTTTTTATTGTAGCCGGCGGGGCTTTGCTGGGCTATGTGCTTTCCCTCATCTAAGCCGGCCCGGATTTGCACCTCTCTTCCGCAGAAAAACAGACCTCCTATTTCATCAGTACCTGTTTGACAACGAGCAGGCAAAAGACTGTGAGTAAAGAAAGAAGTATAATCGGTTTCGGCTTTAAATAAAAAGACAGAAGGGTTATTACCAATAAAGCAACTGCACATACCAGGGCTCCGGTCAGGAATGGTTTTAAATCACCGAACGTAACTGCAGCCGTATAGTATTGCAGGCGGAAGCACTCGGCAATACAACGGATCAATGCTAAAAAAACAGTAAGCGTTGCTATCCGGGAGATCTTTACCACATTTTTTACAAAAAAGGTCTTCATCATTTAGCAGAATTTGAATTAATACCTCGCCAGGAGTTTTTTAATGCTTAGTCCCTGCACAAGGATGGAGAACAAAACAATACAATAGGTGGCAACAATGAATAAATTGCCGCTCTCTGTTTTATTTGCCAGTGATAAGGAAAGTGCAATGGAAATGCCGCCCCGCAAGCCTCCCCAGGTAAGCACTGCAAGGTTCAGCGACTTCCGGGTCTCCTGCCGGTTGAATAAAAAGAAGGCCGGTAGCAGGGAAATGTAACGGGAAACAAGTGAAACGGCTATTAATACGATCCCAACCAGTAAATAGCTTACATCAAAGGGAACCAGGAATACTTCCAGTCCCATCAGTACAAATAAGATGGTATTGCAGATCTCGTCGATGAGCTCCCAGAATTTATCCACATACTCCGCCGTTACATCCGACATGGCATGGGTCTTTCCTTTATTGCCTATTAACAGGCCCGCCACTACCATTGCCAGGGGACCGGAAGCATGAAACAGGGAAGCAAGGGAATAGCCGCCGGTAACAACTGCCAGGGTAATTAAAATTTCGGTCTGGTAATGGTCGATCGATTTCATCAGTCTGTATCCTGCATAACCGGCTGCCAGGCCAATGGCCAATCCGCCGGCTACTTCAATGGAAAAAACCTCTACCACCTTACCGAAAGTAAATGCACCATCGCCTATCGCAATGGCATAGATCACCGTAAATACAACAACTCCGACACCATCATTAAAAAGGGATTCTCCGACAATTTCCGTCTTCAGTTTCTGAGGGACCTTATATTGAGATAAAATGCTGATAACGGCAATGGGATCGGTAGGAGAAATGAGCGCGCCGAACAGGAAGCAATATACTACTGGTATAGTATAACCAAACCACCCAACGACCAGCCAGGTAATTGATCCAATAAGCAAAGTGGAGATAATTACTCCAAGCGTGGAATAAGAAAACACGGTGGCCCTTGCGCCTTTCAGGTGATTGAGATTAACATGTAATGAGCCTGCAAAGAGCAGGAAACAAAGAATAAAATCGAGCACAAAAGCGCTGAAATCAAAACCAGTAAGAAAACTACGCAAAGGGGATATATAGGAAGGGCTGTAGCTCTCGGTAACTTTCAGACTGATGCCCAGGATAACGCTGATGAGCATTACACCGATGGTGGTGGCCAATTAGCCATCTGTGATTTATGTATCCGAAAAGGGCCGAGATTGAAATTACTATGGCAAAAAAATTGAGCATGTACTATCGGCAAAGATAGTGTTTTTCCCAATCCTGTAAGTGACACAAAGGATCAAACACATTTCAGCCGATCTGTCCCGCTCTCAACATCTCAGGCTTTTCCCAATTCCTTCAACCTGTAGATATGCGATAATAACGCGCTGCTGAAGCTGGGCTGCACATTGTAACGTATCCCGAATTCTTTGGCTGTTTTTTCAACGATGGGCGCTATAGCTTTGTAATGCACATGGCAGATCGTCGGGAACAAATGATGCTCCACCTGGAAATTCAATCCGCCCACATACCAGCCTAATAATTTATGTCCCTGTGCAAAGTCTGCAGTCGTATTCATTTGATGCACGCTCCAGTCGTGCTGCATGTGATCCTGCAATACAGGTTGCTCTGCCTCTTCCACCACATGCGCCATCTGGAACACAAAGCTCAGGATGATGCTGGCGGTCCAGTGCATCACAAAAAAACCAAGCAACACCTGCCACAGCGAAAAGTCCCTAAGCCACAAAGGCAGGCCGATGATGAGCGAAAGATATATGACCTTGCGCACCATCATCTTGATCACTTCTTTTGTCATGTTCCGCTGCTGCCCTTTGATGAGGCCTGCCTTGTGGTATTTCCACAGCCGGGTGAAATCGTTGGTGAGCATGGTGATCGTCATGAGCCCGTAAAAAGCGAAAGCATAGAGGTACTGGTATTTGTGCCAGGGCTTCAACGGTTTGTTCTCCGACAAACGAATAGGACCTTTGTCGTCGATATCCTCATCCAGACCGGAGATATTGGTATAGGTATGGTGCAATACATTGTGCTGGATCTTCCAGTTGAGCACATTGCTGCCTAACAGATACAGGCTGCCGGCGAGCAGGTCGTTCACCCATTTTTTCCGCGAATAAGCGCCGTGGCAGGCATCGTGCATCACGCCCATACCAATGCCCGCTATACCGAAGCCCATCAGCACCATCAATGCAAAAGCGATCCAGGGGTTCATGGGAACAAAGAGGATCAGTACAAAAGGAGCCAGGTAAGCGCTCAGCAGCACGATCGTCTTTATGATCATCGCCGTGTTGGCTTTCGGCGAGATATTGCTGAGCTTAAAATAATCACTCACTCTTTTCCGCAGCTCCTGCACAAATTGTTTTTCGGAGAGATTGCTGGTATTGAATTTAATGGTTTGCATCCGGATAATTTTGATTTAAATAAATTATGTATTCCTGCTTAATTATGCTGCCTGATATGATCGATCTTCGAGTTGAAAACCGCAGCCATAATTGTTCCTCTCTTTATTGCCTCATTCGCTACCTGCCCTTCGAACAGGTCATTTACAGTGCCTGTGAACAGTTTTGCCCAGGTAGTAAAATGCGTTTCATTTACCGGTATGTTGGCATGTGGCGGAAAGGGTGCGCCGGAGTACGTGTGCACATCCAGCAAAACCGTTTGCCAGAAACGATACATTTTTTCCAAATGCTCCGGCCACCTGTTCTCAATACGTCCCGAGAAGATTGGGCCTATTAATTCATTTCCCTTTACCCGTTCGTAAAAGGTGTCCACGAGTAAGCGGATGTCTGCAATCGTTTCAATATCTTTTTTCATATGCTGGTTGTTAAATTAAAAACAGGATTCAAAAGTCCCTCTTGCATACGTCGCGGCACACGGCGTAACTACCCGCTAAGAAAATCCGGCATTTCATTTTATGACAGGATCTTCTTTTGTTCATATTTCAGCTCGCTTAAAAAATCATCAATGATCCCCTGGCGCACGTGCGGCATCACCACTATCTTATACCAGGAAGGATCGTGATGACTGTCGGGTACGAGGTGGTATTTGCGGGCCAGCTCCGGGCTGATGTATTCCGAGCGGATGGTTACAATATTGAGCTGAGGATTGCGGTAATAGACCACACCGGATTCATCCAGCTTATCGCAGATAAAGGTAGTGCGGTCGATGAGCTGGTGCATCTTTACACGCCAGCCTGCCGATCCGTGAATACGCAGGATCATCCATACACAAACGGCATTCGCTCCCGAACGGCTTCCGCACAGGGTAAAATCCTTTCCTTTCACATAGCCAGCTTCATTGGTGCATACATATTTCAAATAATTTTTCCGCACCAGGAAAATACCGGTGCCATACGGCGCCTGCAACATCTTGTGCCCGTCGATGGAAAACGAAGTGATGTTCTCATTTTTAAAAGTGAAGGAGCTCTCATTGGCTACGAAAGGATAAATAAATCCACCGTAAGCGCCGTCCACGTGCAGCTTGTAATCGAGGTGGAGAAGATCAAAGAAGCTGGTCATCGTATCGATGTCATCCACCGAACCGAACATGGTAGTAGACATGTTTACGTTCACAATAAAATGTTTGCAGCCATCTGCCAGCGCTTTTTCAACCAGCAATTCGAGAGCGTGGATACGGATGGCACGGGTTGTTTCATCTACCGGTATTTCAATGCCTTCGAGACCCAGCAGGTTCAATGCCTTGGGTATGGAATAATGCGTATCGGCGGAATAGATCACAGCGATCTCTGCCGGTTTTGCACTCCGCTCCTGCATAAAATAATTGCGGTAGATCCACAGCGCTTCTATATTGGCCTCCGTGCCGCCGCTTGCTACATAGCCGTCATAAGATCCGGGTTCCGCCGAAAAGATCTCTTCTGCACAGATCTTCACCAGGTCTTTTTCGATCTCCTGAGTGCCTGCAAAAAAATCCTCGTGCTCATCGCCGAAGGTATGCACACCGATGTGATTCGGGTTGGCGATCAGTACCGAAAGAAATGGCGCATCTTTCAGGAACGCGGCATCGTCGTAAAAAATATCCGTGTCAAGAAAAGTGGCAGGTATGCCAAGTATTCTTTCCGTACGGTAATTGGTGTTCCTGCTTAAGCCTTCGAACACCCTGCTTTTGATTTGTGAATACGAGTATTTTTCCCAGAACATAGTTTCTATTTTTTATGACAGCAGCTCACGCTTTTGTGACAGGCGGCTGTTTCGGCGTTGGTATTATTGAGCTTCGGACTGATATACGGAATGCCTAAATTGGAACCACGCAGAATGAGCAGCACAGCAGTGAGCCCGATCACCAGCGGCATCGCTTTGCGAATTGTGTTCCGCGCCTTCAGTGTTATCAAATGACTGGTGTAGCTGATAGCAAACATGAACGGAATAGTGCCCGCACCAAAGAGACCCATAAAAAGCATGGATTGCCAAATACTTCCGGTACTGGTAGCGCCGGCGATAGCAATATACACCAGGCCGCAGGGCAAAAGCCCGTTGAGCAGGCCGATGCTGAGAAAAGAACGAATGCCTCTTTTTTGAAACTGCGCTGCCATCCGGTTCTTTAGTTTTCCGAAGCCTGCATAAAATGTCTTCATTACTTTGGACTTAGCCACGAAGCGCTGCGGCACGATCAGTCCCAGCAAAATAAGGATGCCGAGCAGGATCGACAATTTCTGCTGAAAGCCGAAGAAAGCAAAGCTTTGCCCGATAAGCCCGAAGACAAGTCCGAATGCAGCATACGTAACGATCCGTCCCACATTGTAGCTGAAGATGGCAAGTATCTTTTCCGTCCGGTTTTTCTGATGAACAGGCAGGGACAATGCAATAGGGCCGCACATGCCAATGCAATGGAAACTTCCCAAAAAACCAAGTGATATGGCAGCCATTGCTATTTGCATCAGATCGTAATGATTTCTTCTTTGTAATAAGAGCGATCGCCTTTTTTCCAGGAGATACTCATCCTGTATACGCCTTTGCTCAATAGCTGCTTGTGGATCACCTGGACATTGTTTACATTGAAGTCCATTTTTATTTTCCGGTCCTTCGATGCGTCGGAAGGCCTGAAAAACAGGATCTCACCCTGCAGGTCTTTTGCAGTACCGCTCCCCGGATACGTGAGAACGATCGAATACGGAAGCAGCTCGAAGCTAATGGTTTCTTCAAGGCCTTTTTCATTGGCAATAGCATCGATGCGGTCCTGGTAGCTAAGCTCCTGCGCATAATAGTCCTTTGCCACCAGCTCGCTTTTGTTGGTAGCGCTGATGTATACAAGGCTTGATATCAGCAGCACAAAGCCAATATAAAGTATGGTTATTTTTTTTCCCCAGCTCATAGTATTTGGTATTTCGGATTGATTATCGCGAGGTAGCGAGGCTTCGCTACGCGACGGGTTTTGGGTTTTTATTTTGTATTGAATTCTTTTGTTTTATAAAATCAATCCTGATCCTTGTGTCTTATGCTCTGCATCTGCTATACTTCTACAGGTCCTAAAAAATTTGTCTTTACCGTCTTTATCAATTTCCCTTTGCTATAAACCCCTATTTTCAATTCGGTCTTTCGCTTTTTAATGTCGCTTTTCTCCAGGTAGAGGAAGAAGCTGCCCTGCGTAATGTTTTCCTTTTTTACCTCCAGCTGCTTGCCGATGATCTGTATGCTGGCTGTCGGATGCCCCTCCACTTTCAACGTAACAGGAAGCGTGTTGCGGGTTTTATTCACCAGCTTGATGGTAAAGAGATTGCTCACTTTGTCATCCGGCTGCTCCTGGTACAGCATGCCTTTTGCCCGGATAATGGTGGCGTCGTAATCGGAGCGGCTAACCAGCAGGTAAGCCTCCACGCCTATCAGGATAAGCAGCACAGCTGTATACGCTTTCATCCGGCTGGTGAATTTCAGCTTCACTTTATTTTTAATTCCGTTCTCCGAATCAAAACGGATAAGCCCTTTTTCCAGGCCCACACTTTCCATCATGTGATCGCAGGCATCTATGCAGGCGGTGCAATTGATGCATTCCAGCTGCGTTCCGTTGCGGATATCGATACCGGTAGGACATACCTTTACACAGAGGTTGCAATCGATGCAATCACCGCCAGTTCGCGTTTCGTTCTTTTTGAATTTATGGCGGTCCTCCCCGCGTACATAATCATAAGCAACGATCACGGAATCCCTGTCGAGCAATACACCCTGCATTCTCCCATACGGACAAACAATAATGCAGACCTGCTCGCGGAACCAGGAATACACAAAGAAGTATACACCGGTGAAAAGAAGGATGGAAATAAAACCACCAATATGTTTTGCCGGTGGTTCGGTCATGATCTTCAGCAGTTCATCAATCCCGATGATGTAAGCTAAAAATGTATTGGCAATGAGGAAGGACAACAAAAAGAAAAGTGCGTATTTAACGCTACGCTTAAAAAATTTACGACTGTCCATTGGTGCCTTTTTCAGCGCCTTTTGATAATTGGCATCCCCGTCGATCCAGTACTCGATCCGGCGGAAAAGCATTTCCATAAAAATGGTTTGCGGACAGGCCCAGCCGCAGAATACACGCCCGAAGATAACCGTGAAGAGGGCAATGAACACAATGAAGATCAGCGCGCCCAACCCAAAGATAAAAAAATCCTGGGGCCAGAAGATCATCCCGAAAAGAATGAATTTCCGCTCGAGGATATTGATGAGGAACAGCGGCTCCCCATATACTTTGATAAAAGGCAAACCGAAGAACACCAGCAGGTACACATAGCTCAGGTATTTCCGGTAGTTGTAAAGCCGCCCGGAAGGCTTGTGAGGGAATACCCATTTACGTTTCCCGTTCTCGTCAATAGTGCCGATATGGTCGCGGAAAGAATCAGGAATGTGTTCAAGGGTATCCATGGCTTTATTTTAAACTGTCGCTTTTTATGATCAGCGTATCGCTCACTGTTTTTGTTGAGTCATTTATAAGTATACTCTCTTCCTTGTAAAGATCTCCCTGCGCGGCTTTTGCCCCTGCAGGATTGGTGCCCGCAAGTGTGCGTATATAACTTGTCAGCTGTGCGATCTGCATCGGCGAAAGATCTTCTTTCCAGGATTTCATTCCTTTATCTACCCACCCGTATTTGATGGATTTAAAAATATCAGGCATGCTTCCTCCGTGCAGCCAATACGCATCTGTTAAATTAGGCCCTACGGTTCCCTGTCCGTCTTTGCCATGGCAGGCAGCGCAGTTACCCGTGAAGATCTCTTTGCCTTGCTCAATGTCTGCACCTTCCAGCTGTTTCACCGTGCTCTCATCCACATTGCCGGCTGCTGTTTTCATATAGGCTTCCACTTCGGCTTTTGCCGCGGCCATGGATTTTTCGTATTCCTCCGTTTGCAGATCACCGGTTTTTACCACGTGGAAATTGATCATATAGATCACACTGATAGCTACGGTCAGATAGAAACCGTATTTCCACCAGGGAGGCAAATCGTTGTCAAGCTCGCGGATACCATCGTAATCATGGTCCAGCATAATATCCTGCTCCTTTTCTATATCTACCGAAGCATTTATTTTCTCAAGTATCGTTTTCGTTTTTACTTTTTGAACTGGCGCTGGTTTTTGTTTTCGCTCTGTTTTCAGAAGCCCGGTGATGATATTGTACAAAATACTGATCACGGCAAACTCTGCCACAATAATACCGAGAAGACTGTAGAAGGTAAACATATCAAGACCGCCGATCAGCCAGTCATCCGCTGCGGCAGGCTGCCCGTTGCCGGCATAGGAATGATAGCCAAACAGCAACAAAAGAACAAGGCTTGTTTTTTTCAGCGCATCACCTGTACTGCTGCCTTCTTCCTTCTTCTGATACCGGTTGCGGAAATAATCGCTGTCAGCCAGTTTTTTCAGCGTTTGGCCCAGGGTGACGATCACCGCCAGCAAAACTGCAATGATCACTAACAGTGTATTGAACAATGCATTGGAGAAATAGCTCGTATGCACGGTGACTACTGCATCCTGTGCATAATTGGACAGGGGCAGTACGAGTAATAACAGCAGGAGCTTCCGGTTTTTATTTACCTGGTTCAACATAAGCGCTTGTATTGGTGGTTAATGGTTCGGTAGTGTCGTCGCTAAAGGGAAGATGGGAGAGTGTGGCAAAGTATTCTTTCCGGCCCAGGATCACAAAAAGCCCCACACCGATAAAAAAAACGAAGAAGATCATGAGGGATACCAATGGATACACACCAATGCCCGTCATACTTTCCAGATAGTTGATAAATTTCATAATGCTTTCTTTTTAGTTTTTGTTTTCAGCTGTTTTCGGTTGGTTCTTAATATCGGTTCCCATGCGTTGCAGGTAAGCGATCAGCGCTACAATTTCCCTGTCGGCCAGCGTTTTTATACCATCCTTTTTCAGGTTTTCAGCAATGCCTTTCGCCTGTTTTTCCATTTCGGCTGCAGCGATCCTTTCATAACCATCGGGATACGGAACACCCAAACGTTTCATGGCTTTTATTTTTGCCACCGTTGAGGACACATCCACCTGGTCGTCGAGCAGCCATGGATAGGAAGGCATGATAGAGCCCGGTGACATAGAGGTAGGATCCATCATGTGGTTGTAATGCCAGCTGTCGGGATACTTTCCGCCGATGCGTGCCAGATCCGGTCCCGTACGTTTACTCCCCCATTGAAAAGGGTGATCATACACAAACTCGCCTGCTTTGGAATACTCCCCGTATCGTGCGGTTTCACTCCTGAAAGGACGGATCATCTGCGAGTGGCAGGTGTAGCATCCTTCTCTTACATAAATATCCCTTCCGTGAAGCTCCAGGGGTGTATAGGGTTTTACACTGGCAATGGTAGGTATGTTTGATTTTACGAGGAAGGTGGGCACAAATTCAATAGCTCCCCCTATGGCCACCACTACAAGGCTCACGATCATCAGCTGAATAGGCTTGCGTTCGATCCAGCGGTGCCAGTGCTCCTTGCCATGCGAAGTGTATTTTTTCTCCAGTGCCGGAGCTTCGGCATCTTCATTGGCAAGGAATGAGCCCTTGCGTGTTGTTTTAACAAGGTTGTACACCATCATCACAGCGCCGATAAGATAGAGCGTTCCGCCTATTGCTCTTGCCAGATAAAAAGGGATCATCTTTGTCACCGTATCCATAAACTGCCATTTCAACTGGCCTTCCGGTGTAAATTCTTTCCACATCAGGCTCTGCATGATACCGCTGAAATAAAGAGGCACTACATATAATACGATCCCAAGTGTGCCGATCCAGAAGTGAGCGTTCGCCAGTTTTTTGGAATACAATTCGGTGCGGAACATCTTAGGGATGATCCAGTAAAGTATACCGAAGGTGAGGAAACCATTCCAGCCCAAAGCGCCTACATGCACATGCGCTACGATCCAGTCGGTATAATGGGCAATGGCGCTCACATTCTTAAGCGAAAGCATTGGACCTTCGAAAGTGGCCATACCGTAAGCGGTAACGGCTACCACCATGAATTTTAATACAACCTCTTCGCGCACCTTGTCCCAGGCTCCACGAAGCGTCAGCAATCCGTTGATCATACCACCCCAGGAAGGAGCGATGAGCATAACGGAAAAGACCACCCCCAATGATTGCGCCCAGTCGGGAATGGCAGTGTACAATAAGTGATGCGGCCCTGCCCAGATATAAATGAAGATGAGCGACCAGAAGTGGATAATGGATAAGCGATAGGAATACACAGGACGATTAGCTGCCTTCGGTAAAAAGTAATACATCAATCCTAAATAAGGAGTGGTTAAGAAAAAAGCGACCGCATTGTGTCCGTACCACCATTGCACCAGCGCATCCTGCACACCGGCATACCAGGAATAGGATTTCCAGAAAGACACAGGGATCTCGATGGAATTAACAATGTGCAGCATGGCAATGGTAACCAGCGTTGCAATATAGAACCACACCGCTACATATAAATGGCGCTCTCTCCTGCGGATAATGGTACCGAACATATTCCAGCCGAATACCACCCAAACAATTGTAATGAGGATATCGATCGGCCATTCCAGTTCCGCATACTCTTTGCCGGTAGTTTTACCCAGGGCCAGGGAAACGGCCGCCAGTACAATGATCAGCTGCCAGCCGAAAAAATGCACCTTGCTTAAAAGATCGCTGAACATGCGTGCTTTCAGCAAACGCTGCAGGGAATAATATACGCCCATAAAAATACCATTGCCGACAAAAGCGAAGATCACCGCATTGGTATGGATAGGTCGTACACGGCCAAAAGTGGTGTAAGGCAAATTCATATTGAACGCCGGGATACATAATTGCAGGGCAGCCAGCAATCCGGCCAGCATCCCTACTATTCCCCAGGTCATGGTAGCATAGGCAAACCATTTTACGATCTTATTGTCATACTGAAATTTTTGTAGCTCCATATTACTTTGTTTTTTCGTTGGTGTCAGGTTCTGTGCTTTGTTTTACATCGTTCTCGAAAAGAATCCGTACTGCCGGTGTATAATCATCCTCGTATTGGTTGGTTTTCACCGACCAGATAAAAGCAAGCAGGAAACCGGTAGCGATCAGTAGACTTGCGGATATGAGTAGAATAATTACGCTCATTGGATTAGGTGTACAAAAGTATTTTGTTGGCTCCGCATGGTGTATGAGGAGTGTCAACAGCTAATATGATCTATATCAGTTTTCCGTTATCCGTCTTGTTTTTCCGGCCTGCTGTTTTCAGGGGAATTGCGAAGAAAGAGCTCATGCCGGTGGTAAACAGCACGATACTGACCGAGCTCACCGGCATCAGTATGGCGGCAATAACGGGTTGCAGCTGGCCCTGTACCGCAAAATAAAGCCCGGTGATGTTATACAGTATGGAAATAACAAAGCTGGTATTGATGATGATCCTGTTCCGCTTACAATACTTCAATAAGAGATCGAAATAGCTGAAGGCTGATGCTTTCATGATCACATCACAGGCAGGAGAGAAATTATTGATATCATCACAAACGGCAATTCCGGTATTGCTCTGTTGCAACGCTCCCGCATCGTTGAGCCCGTCCCCTACCATCATCACTTTATATCCCTGCTCCTGCAGTCGGAGGATGTATTCCAGTTTATCCTGCGGTGACTGATCAAACAGAAGCTGTGCGTTGAAAAGGTCCTTTAGCTTTTCACGCTCCGAATCGTTATCGCCCGATAACAGCGAAAGCAGGTATTGTTTTTTAAGCCTGGTGAGCAGGCCCGGCAGGCCTTTTCTATAGGCTGTACTCACTACAAATTTCCCGGCTATGTTTCCACCGATCTTTATATAAACACTGCTTCCCGTTTCCCTGGTCTTTTTCTCCATCTGCATATATGCCGCAGAGCCGATAGCAACACGATGGTCGCCGATGCGCCCTTCAGTTCCGAAGCCGGGTTGTTCCTTAAATTCTTTCACAGGCAGCAGTGGTGATACAGGCAGCACTTGCAGAACAGCCTTGCTGAGCGGATGGGCGGACTGACTTGCCAGCGAGCGGATCAGCTGCTGTGCTTCGGTGCTTAGCATACCTCCTTCATATTGAATAGTCGTGTGCCCCTGTTGGGTAATGGTCCCTGTTTTATCAAAAACAACAGTATCGATCCCGGAGATCTGCTCGATCACACCCGCATTGCGTGCATAGAATCCGAACTTCTGCAATACACGCAGCATATTGCCATTGGTAAAAGTAGCCGACAGCAACAAAGCACATGGACATGCCACAATGAGAATGGAAGTAACAGCGTTCCATAAACGGGATACATCCTTCACATACCAGTAAGCGGCGGTGATAGCAGCAACAGTAAATAAAACAAGTGTAAAATAACGACTGATGGTATGAATATAAGACGTTCCTTTTTCTTCCTTTCTCTGAAAAGCATCATTGTTCCAGAGCTGTGTAAGATAACTCTGTGAAACTTCCTTCACCACTTCCATCTCAAGCGCGCTGCCCGATTGCCTGCCGCCTGCATAAATTATTTCACCCACACTTCGTTCTACCGGCAATGCCTCACCCGAAACAAAGCTGTAATCGATCCGGGCCTTTCCGTAAAAAAGAATGCAATCGGCAGGGATGATCTCACCGTTGCGCACTTTGATACGCATGCCTTTTTCCAGATTGGAAACCGGTATGGATCGCTCCTGACCCTGCTCTGTCACCAGCGTCACGCTTAAGGGAAAGTAGGACGTATAATCCCTGTTGAACGAAAGTGTATTATAGGTTTTGTCCTGGAAGAAACGGCCGATGAGCATAAAGAAAACAATACCCGTCATGGAGTCGAGATAACCCGCACCACTGCCACTGAGAATTTCGTAAACACTGCGAACAAAAGTAATGAGTACCGCAAGGGCAATGGGAGCGTCGATATTCAACGATCGCTGCCGGATGCTTTTCCAGGCAGAGCTGAAAAAACCGGAAGCGCCGTAGAAAAATACCGGCAGGGAAAGCAGGAGATTCATATACGAAAAAAGCTTTAGCAGGCCTTTGTCTTCCGCGCTTCCCAATGAAAAGTATTCGGGAAAGCTGAGCATCATGATATTGCCAAAACAAAAGCCGGTGATCCCGATCTTATAGATGCGGCTTTTATCGTAGGTTTTGATCTTCTTACCGGACATACTGTGCAGGCTGAAATGCGGCTCATATCCTATGGAAGCTAAAAGCTCGGTAACTTTCCGGAGGGAAGTGTGTGCCGGATCAAATACTACCAGCACTTCTTTCTTTAAGAAATTGACCTGCGAACGAAGGATGGCTTTGTCGAGCCTCGCCAGGTGCTCAAGCAGCCAGATGCAGGAGCTGCAGTGCATTTGCGGCAAATAAAAAGTGACATGGCTTTGGGTGGTATCTGCATACCCGATCAGCTTTGCCTTCAGTTGCTCATCATCGAGGAACGCAAATTTATCGGGCCGGATGATGGTTTTCCGGCTAAGCCCCGGATTTTGGCTGATAGCATAATAATCGCAGAGCTCCACCTTGTTCAGGATCTCGTACACGGTTTTGCAGCCCTGGCAGCAGAAGTGCTTGTCCTGTATAGAAATAAGAGTGTCTTCACAGGTTTCCCCGCAATGATAGCAAAGTGTCGTGGTTTTCATATCCTTTGTCATGTTCTTGTAAAATTATTTTTGTGAGCAGCGTCATTCTACGACCAGGGTATTCCGGCGATAATGTTCCTGTCCTGTTAATCCCTGAACAGATTTGTGGCTTTGCCGGTTATATCGTGGATAATGGAATCGAAGTTCCGTGCAGCGGTTTTCAGCTTCATCAGTATCTCTGCGTTTATCGGATTAGCGGGGTCCTGAAGATCGAACAGGTTGATGAGGCCCAAAATATTCGCCACCGGCTGCCGTACCTGGTGCGATTGCAGGAAAGCGATATCGCAGAGCCGTTTATTCTGCACAGCGATGCGCTGCTCTGCCTGCTTCCTTTCCGAGATATCGATGAAGCTGGTATAGAGGTGCGGGCGCTCATAACCACGAAGGACAGCCACCCGTACTTCCACAAGTATTTGCTCTCCCAGGCCGTTGATAAGGGACCATTCGCACACGACCACTTCTCCCATCAGCGCCCGTGCAATAAGCTGCATGGATTTTTCCTCCGACCGCTGTCCGCAGGGCTGTAGTTCGGGACAAATATCTAACGCTGTCATGGTCAGTAATTTCTCCGCGGGGTATTTCAACAGGTAGTGTGCACGCCCGTTACATTTCACAAAGCGTAGCGTTTCAATATCCAGTATGGTAATGCCTTCGACTGCGATCTCGAAGATCTCATTAAAGATGCGCTCGTTCTTTTCGAAAGTCTCGCCGATCAGGGAAAGTGTCTGCGGTAGTTGTTCCTTAGGGATCATAGGGTAGATTTACGGGTTTAAGTATGACAAAAGTCAGATATCGGTCAAAATCGCTCTATGACGGGCAACAGCATCGCGTATGATTTTCGTCATATTTTACACGGAACGCTCTTGTTATTTTTGTGTTTTCGTTAATTTATTACCTTAGCTTTGGATACAATAAGCAATATAAAAATGCAAACAAAAGAAGGTTTGGATGCCCTGTTTCTATATGCAACAGAAGGGATCCTGATAACGAATGAAAAGGGCGAGATCATACGGATCAATCCAAGCGCAGAAAAGCTTTTCAGATACGATAAAGAGGAATTGCTGGGTAAAAAGATTGAGGTATTGATCCCGAAACGTTTTTCCGCCCACGAACGGCATCGTGAAAAATACAATGAGAACCCGCATGCACGATCGATGGGAGCAGGCATGGAGCTCTACGGCCTGCGAAAAGACGGGACGGAGCTGCCGGTAGAGATCAGCTTAAGCCCTTATTCCAATGCGGAAGGAAAATTTGTAGTGGCATTTATTATTGATATTACCGTCCGCAAGCAGTCGGAAGAAAAGATGAAGAACTATTCGGCCGAGCTGGAAAAACAGGTAAAGAACCGTACACTCATCCTCGAAGAAGCGATACAGGAGCTGGAAAAAACAAAAAAAGAGCTGCACAATGCGCTGGATAAAGAAAAGGAGCTGAATGAGCTGAAGTCGCGTTTTGTTTCCATGGCTTCACACGAATTCCGAACACCGCTTACCACTATGCTTTCCTCTCTTTCGCTGGTGACCAAATACGGAGAGCAGAACGATACCGAAAACCAAAGCAGGCATGTAGGCAAAATAAAAGCTTCCATCCATAACCTGACGGATATTTTAAATGACTTTCTTTCTGTGAGCAGGCTGGAAGAAGGAAAAATTGAACAGGTATTGGAAGAGATCGATCCGGAAAAATTCATATCCGATATTATTACCGAAATGAAGCACATGGCCCTGAAAGAGCAGGAAATAGTATACCGGCACGGAGGGAACAACACTGCAATGGCCGACAAAAAGCTGCTGCGAAATATCCTCTTCAACCTGATCTCCAATGCAATCAAATTTACAGCAGAAAAAGGAAGTATTGAAATACAGTCGCAGGTCTCGGGTTCTGCCTTCCGCGTCTCCGTTAAGGACAATGGGATCGGTATATCCAAAGAAGATCAAAAGCATTTGTTCGAACGTTTTTTCCGGGGCCACAATGCCACACATATACAGGGCACCGGCCTTGGACTGAATATAGTAGCCCGCTATGCAGAGCTCATGAACGGCACCATCAGTTTTGAAAGTGAGGAGAACAAAGGAACCACTTTCACTCTTATTATACCACAATAGAAATGAAAAAAATACTTTTGATAGAAGACAACCGGGATGTACGGGAAAACACTGCAGAGATCCTGAAGCTGGCACAATACGATGTGATCACAGCTATCAACGGGAAAGAAGGCGTGGAGCTGGCACAGAAAGAAAAACCGGACCTGATCATCTGCGACATTATGATGCCGGTGCTGGACGGACATGGTGCCCTGCATCTCCTCTCGAAGAATGAAGAAACCGCAGGAATTCCTTTTATCTTCCTGACAGCTAAAGCAGAACGCAGCGATTTCAGGAAAGGCATGGAAATGGGGGCCGATGATTACCTCACCAAGCCCTTTGATGATGTGGAATTGCTGAACGCCATCGAAAGCCGCCTGAAAAAAAACGAGATCCTGAAAAAGGAGTTCACCAAAACGCTTTCGGGGATCCATGATTTTATCAATGAGGTAAAAGGAATGCAATCACTCGAAAAATTGTCGGAAGAGCGTGATGTCCGTACCTACAAAAAGAAAGATGATATATATAAGACAGGCGCTTATCCGAAAGGGATCTACTTTATCAGCAAAGGAAAAGTGAAAACCTACCAGACCAATGAGCTGGGCAAAGAGCTGATAACGGAGCTGTACAAGGAAGGTGAGTTCTTCGGCTACCTTTCTTTATTACAGGACGAAACCTATACCAGCTCGGCAGCCGCCCTGGAGGAAACCGAAATATACATGATCCCGAAAGAAGATTTTTTCAGCCTGCTTTATAAAAATGCAGAAGTATCACGTAAATTCATAGAGATCCTGTCCAGTAATCTGCTGGAGAATGAAAAACAGCTGGTAAAGCTGGCCTACAATTCCGTGAGGAAACGGGTGGCCGAAGCCCTGGTGAAGCTATCCGATAAATACAAAAAAGAAGGTGAAGAAAAATTCAGCATGAATGTATCGCGCGAAGACCTTTCCAATATCGTGGGAACGGCCACCGAAACGGTTATCAGAACACTCAGTGATTTTAAAGAAGACAACCTCGTCGCTATTACCGGGGGCACTATCACTATTCTCAATTATGAGAAGCTGGCCAATATGAAAAACTAAGGATCCCGTTTCCTGACGAAGATCATACAGATCCCTGACACCCCTCATTCTCAGGGCCCTTTAAGCTCCCTACTTTTGTTTCATCATTTTAAAAGGAACAAAGCATGGAAGCGATCAGTCAATATCACTACGTAATAGCAGGTCTCATTGCCAGGGTATTTTTAGGCTGCCTGTTTTTCTTCCAGGGCTATGATGCCATTTTCAATATCCGTATAAAAAATGTGACCGCCTCTTTCGAAAGCAATTTCTACGGCAAGGGCATTCCACGTTTCTTCATTGTTGCGGCTGCCTGGTTCTCTTCCTATACGGAGCTGATAGGCGGTTTGCTGCTTGTTTTAGGACTGTTCCAGTATGCAGCGCTGTACCTGTTGGGAGTCAATCTAATAATTGCCGCAATCGGTTTCGGTATCAGTGATCCGCTCTGGAACACCCGCCATGTAAAACCGAGGCTGATGCTGCTTTTATTACTGCTCATTATTCCCGATGCGTGGAACAATCTTTCGCTCGACCATCTGTTATTTTAATTCATAAAAACAAATCATCATGGAAACATCAATCAAAACAAATCAATCAGGAACATTCGTCAGAAATGCAAAAACCATCAGCCGCGCAGAAGTGAATTTCTGGAGCAGCTTAGAATTCAACAGGTATGGCATCATATCCATGCTCGTTATTGTCATCGGCTGCGTAGGAGGTATTGCTGCTGCATTTGGCGCAGGAGCAGATACGCTGAAAATTGCAATGATCGCTTTCCCCTCTGTTATAGCACTGGCCCTGATACTGGCAGTATCGCCGATGAAAGCGATCGTATACGCAGGCTCGATTGCTATACTCCTTGATATACTCGTGCTTATCTTTTAATCTGTAAAATCACACGACATGAAAACTATTCTTGTACCCACCGATTTTTCCGAAGCATCGAAAAACGCTATTGATTATGCAGTAGAAATGGCCAAAGCGGCCGGTGCAAAGCTCATTCTTTTTCACGCTTATCATATACCACCCACCGTGGTGGACGCAGCCCTTATCATTCCATCACCTACCGAGCTGGAAGAAGACAGCATGAAAACGCTTCGTGCGATTAGGAGCGCTGTGCTCACCAAACCGGAAAACAAGGTCCTCACCATTGAGTGTGTATGTGCCTATGGGTTTGCAGTGGATGAGATCACGGCCCATGCAGAAAAGACCGCTGCCGATCTTGTTATTATGGGCATGCAGGGAGCCGGATGGCTGAGTGAAAAGCTCTTCGGCAGTATCACTACGGACGTGATGCGGAAATGCAAAAGCCCCGTGCTCTCCATACCGGAGAAAACGCATTTTGTGATACCGCGCCGGATCGTTTTCGCCTACGACTACCAGCCCTTGTCAGCATCGGTACTGGACCCATTGGCCGGTCTTGCAACACAATTCAATTCCATGTTGTTCATCCTGAATGTAAGCGCCGATCACCACACCACAGAAATGCACATCAAAGATACGTTCAGGAACATACAGGTGGAAGAGGCCCTCGAAGAAACAGAACATACTTTTCACTACCGGACCAACGAAGACCTTGGGGATGCAATAGGACGATTTGTGAAGCGGCAGCAGGCAGATATGGCGGTAATGATCCCGAAAAAACATTCCTTCCTGGCGAACCTCTTTAAAGAGCCGGCCACGAAACAGGCTGCCTTTCACATCGGAGTGCCCCTGCTCACCCTGCCGGATAAATAAAGCCACCGGGCTTTTCACCGGCTGAACCATTAACCGAAAATTAAGCAACATGAAAATAGCGATCAACGACCACCGGAAGATCTTTGCCATCCAGGAAGAATTCAACCGGCTTTTCCCTTATCTCAAACTGGAATTTTTTTCGAAGCCACACAAACATGCCGGCGCCAATGCAAAGAAATTAATGAAGAGCAACAGTAAAACCCTTGGCGAATGCAGAACGGTTCATGATCCGGGTGAAATAACCATCGTGCCGGAAATGACCGTTTCGGAGCTGGAACAGAATTTCGGATCCGTTTATGGCCTGGGTGTGCAGGTATTCCGGAAATCGGGGCGGACCTGGCTGGAAACAACCGTAACGGATAGCTGGACCCTCGAAGAACAAAATCGTCAGGGTGAAGAGCTGAGTAAAAGTGCCTGACCGGATACCAATGAAGAACAGATCCAGCTATACCGAAAAGCTTGCACATCATGCAACTGTTTTCAGTGGTTCTTCGCTGGCATTCATCCTCGCACTGCTGGTAGTTATCATTTGGCTGCTCACCGGATCTTTTTTCCACTACTCCGATACCTGGCAGCTGGTGATCAACACCGGTACTACGATCGTTACCTTCCTGATGGTCTTTCTCATTCAGCGGATGCAGAACAAGGATTCGAGGGCCATTCATTTAAAGCTGAACGAGCTGGTGGCCGCGCTGAACGGGCCCAGCAACCGCCTGATAGATGTGGAAGACCTTAGCGAGGAAGAACTGGAAACGCTGAGTGCTTTTTACAAAAAGCTGGCCGTATTGGCAAAGAAAGAGAAAACACTGTTCAGCTCACACTCCATCGAAGAAGCGATCGGTTTACACAAAGCCAAATATTCAAAGCCATCTGAATGAGCATCGAATCACTTGCCTTGTTTTTTCTGCTGGCCCTCCTTGCCGAAATACTCGGAACGGTGGGCGGCTTCGGCTCCTCGCTTTTCTTTGTACCCATTGCAGGTTTCTTTTTCGATTTTCATTCGGTGCTTGGCATCACCGCTTTGTTCCACCTATCAAGCAATGTTGCAAAGATCGCGATGTTCCGGAAAGGCTTTGATAAAAAGCTGGTATTGACCATCGGCATCCCTGCTGTATTGTTTGTAATACTGGGCGCTTTCTTAAGCCGGTATTTTGAGAGTAAGTGGCTGGAGACAGCCCTTGCCTTTTTTCTTATCGGCATGAGTCTCGTTCTGCTGATCTTTAAAAACCTGCAGCTGAAACCTACACTGTTTAATTCTATCGCGGGTGGTAGCTTTTCCGGTATAACTGCCGGCCTGTTAGGTACAGGTGGCGCTATCAGGGGCCTTACACTCGCTGCCTTCAACCTGGAGAAAGAAGTCTTCATTGCCACTTCGGCGATCATCGATCTCGGCATCGATCTCAGCAGGAGCGTAGTGTATTTTTCCAACGGCTATATGCACCGCCACGATCTGTACCTCGTACCTGTTCTGCTTGTTGTAAGCATTGCAGGAACATTCATTGGCAAAAAACTGTTGCAGCTCTTCAGCCAGCAACAGTTCAAGGCCATTGTATTGCTGCTGATCCTCTGCACCGGGCTTATCACTTTTATAAAACAAACCTGGTTTCAACAGGCCTAAAGGATGATCAGGCGCGTAAAGCAGATTGTATATACAGGATAAGTACGCGCGCTTTATTTCCGTACTTTTGCTTTACAGGAAAAACAAATGCCACGCTCTTCACATACGATCCCGCTTCACAAACAGGATGCACGGGCCATCGGGGGTTTGGATGTCCGGTATTTTGTGTATACCGAAGGCCATGATTATCCCACTGCCTTACCGGATCACCGCGACGATTATTATGTACTGATGATCGTGGTGAAAGGAAGCGCTACTATGCACTGTGATATGGAAACGATCCGCATCCGGCCCGAAAGTATCCTCCTTATCAAACCCTACCAGGTACATTCGGGCTCAGGGATCAGTAGTCATGCCGAGGCGTATTTTATCAGCATCGCCCCTTTCCTCATGCCCGATAATTGTGTTGCCGTATTCCGGCAGCTGAGTGCTGCGCAACAATACCTGGACATCCCGCGGGCACATATCAAAAATATTCTCAATACTTCCGGCCTGCTTGCCAATGCATTTGCCGAAACGAATGTGCACCGGACATTTATAACCAATGGTCTGTTCACTGCTTTGATAAACCGTATAGCTTCCCTGTTCCTCGATGCTGAAAAGAAAGATCAGCAACCGAAGAACCAGGCATGGCTGATCACGCAGGCATTCCGGCAACTGGTCTCCGATCATTCCTTTTTACAGCCCCCTGCGTTTTTTGCTGAGAAATTAAACATCACCACTTCGCATCTCAACGATTGTGTGAAAGCCACCACCGGTCTGTCGGTGACCAACTTTCTGCAGGAAGCTATGTTGATAGAAGCAAAACGCAATTTGTATTATACCAACAATGATGTAAAAAAGATCGCCTACACATTGGGCTTTAGCGATCATGCCTATTTTTCGAGGCTCTTCAAAAAACTTACAAAAGAAACCCCTTTGTCTTTCCGGAACAAATTCCGCGAATAGTCCAATAAATCCCGCTGCTGATCCGACCCCTTCCTCCTTTTTTTGCCGGAATTTTGTGCGCAAAACAAGCATATGCCAAAAATGCCGAAGTGGGTTGCCGATGCCATGGAAAGTTTAGTGAGCAATCGTTTTCTCAAAGTAGTTGTTTCCGATTGTGTCTACATTCATCCCTCTTTAAAAAAGATCACCTTCAGCGGAGACCTCCGGAATATAAAATTTAAAACCGGCCAGGCTGTTATCTTCCGGGTGGACGATACCAATTTCAGGAATTACACTCCCTGCGTATGGGACAGCGCTTCGGGCAGGTTTGAGATCATCTTTCATTTGCATGGCAGGGGTCCGGGCAGCAACTATATTTCCGGTTTGCAGGTAAATGACACATTGCTGATAAGCCCGCCCCGCGGATTTGATTTTTACAAAAAGAAATACAACCATCATTTCTTTTTCGGCGACGAAACAAGCATCGGTTTTTTTAAAAGCCTGGAACAGGAAATAGAAGGAAACGGGCAGCAGTACACGGGTATATTAGAGCTGAACAGTGATGCAGCGCTCCCGGATGCATTCCCGGGCTCCCGGGTGAAGATCGTGAAGGCTTCAACCACCAAAGCGGAACAGGCGATCCGCTTTTTGCAAAGCATACCCGAAGCGCAGTGGGAGCTCTGCAAAACAGGCATGTTCTACCTGATGGGAAATGCCCGCTCTATCCAGGCATTCCGGAAAGCAATAAAAGAAAAAGGCATCAGCAGCAAACAGATCATTACGCAGCCGTATTGGGTGGAAGGAAAGATTGGTTTGTAAAGCCCTCTTATCCTTTTTTGTTTTTACCTATACACGAAGGTTGAAACAAAGCTTCAAAAAAGGCCGCTATACTGCCCCTTTATAGTCTAAAGAGTTCTATCTTTGGATAGCTCAAATATTCGCTTATCTGTCTCATTTGGGTGGATAAGCGAAGTTTTTCATCAGGTATAAACAAGTTAAGGTAATTAATAATGAGAGTACTTTCGATAATTATATTTATTTCATTAACGCTATCTGCTTTAGGCAAGGGAATCAATATGGATTTTACTGTTAGGACTGACCGAAGCGTTTCCTATAAGCTAAAACTAAAGAAAGATAATACATACAAATACATCTTTTCCTCAGTATCATGGGACAGCCAAGGAACATTGGACTCAGGCACATATCAATTAGAAAACAACATAATTACATTTAGCTCAAAAAATTCACAAAGTAAAGACAACTTTGCGGATAAGAAGTATTATATCAAAGAAAGAAAATTAAAGCGTTATGAATCCGAATATTCACCCTCTATTATTTATGGCAGAAAAAAGACGCTTTTTAGCAAAAAAATCGTTGCCCTACTCAAAGACCCAAATGACAGCATCATATTAAATAAAACAATTAACGTAGACCCAATACAAATAGAAATATTGAAACCTGACACCAGCATTAAACAGTGGGTTTGCAATAATGTAATTGCTGAAAACGTAGATAGTACACATTGGAAAAGTGTGTTTGAATCTAAAAATCTTCATATACTTTCGGTTAAAAGCTTATTTGGAATTACAAAAGGTGTATATTTTTTAATTAACGAAAAAGTATATTATTCAAAAGATCCAGCATCAATGAAATTTAATAAACAGCTGGTAGACAAATGTTATAAAGAGCATTTAATAAACTCAATACAAAAAAAAGAAATTGTTAAAACTATTGCCGAGTGGACAAAAAATTAACTACCGCTAACAACGGCTTAGCGTCAGGCAGCCAGAAATTTATTATATTTATGAAGCGGTAGGCCGCCCGGACGCCAATCCTCAAACCGTTATAAGCAAAAAGCACCGCAGCTCCACTTATACCGGTACCCGGGTCTACCGGAATCAGGATGAAAGCAGGGGAAATAAGTACTGGCACATCATTTGGGTGATAAGCAGATCATGAAGATCGCAAGCTATAACGTAAACGGAATAAACGGCAGATTACCGGTGCTCCTGCGCTGGCTGGAAGAAGAACAACCCGATGTGGTGGCGCTGCAGGAACTGAAAGCACCGGATGAAAAATTCCCATTAAAAGCGCTGAACGATGCAGGCTACAATGCCCTGTGGCACGGACAAAAGGCATGGAATGGTGTGGCAGTGCTGGCGAAACAAGGCCTCGACCTGGAAGAAGTCGGGCGTGGATTGCCCGGTGATCCGCTGGATCTGCAAAGCCGCTATATCGAAACGATGGTGAACGGCATCCGGATCTGTTGTTTGTATCTCCCGAACGGCAACCCTGCTCCCGGCCCTAAGTTCGACTACAAGCTCGCCTGGTTCAAACGCCTGAACACGAAGGCAAAAAAACTGGTAAAGCTTACATCGCCTGTGATCCTCATCGGCGACTTCAATGTGATCCCGACAGAGCAGGATGTTGCCAAACCCGAAAGCTGGGTAAAAGATGCCTTGTTCTTTCCCGAATCGCGTGCGGCCTATCAACTGTTGCTGAAACAGGGATGGACCGATTCCCTGCGCCTGCTCTTCCCGGATGAAAAGGTCTTCACCTTCTGGGATTATTTCCGCAATGCCTTTGCACGGAATTCAGGCATTCGTATCGACCATATATTGCTGAACCCTGCCCTGAAAAAACGTCTCCTCTCCGGCGGCATCGACAGGCAGGTAAGAGGATGGGAGAAAACCAGCGACCATGCACCTGTATGGATAGAGCTAAAAGATAAAAAATGATAAAAAGAATTCCGGCATGCTATGGCGGCAATAATTTTCTCCCCGGAATTTTGTACCTTTTTTGTCTGAATGTACCGTTGAAATAAGCAGTCGAACAAATCCCATTAAAATATATCCATTACTAATCCACTAATTGATCATCGACATTGAAAACAGCTTTCCTCCTGCTCTTCAGCGCCTGCTTTTTTTTCTGCACAGCGCAACCGGGCGACCGGTATCATAAAAACAAATCCTTTGTTGATTTTAAAGATCCCAAAACAAAGCTCCTGGGCTTCAAAAATGAGAAGGGGAAAACAGTAGTTCCTGCTGTTTATTCCCGTGTATACTTCAGCCCCGACAACGGCGACTGGAGTGTGGAAAAAGACTCCCTGTCCGGTGTATACTCTAATGAAGGCAAACTGATCTTAGAGCCGGTGTATACCTATATCGATATTCAGCCATACAGGGGCCAGGGTTTTATTGTTGTTTCAAAGGACAACAAAAACTATGGTCTCACTGATCTGAAAGGCGGCCGGCTGCTTGATCTGAAATATCCCCGGATTATTGATTTCCGCGAAAATTTACTGATCAGCACCGAAAGCAGCAACACGAACAATAATCCGGTACTGAAAGTGATAGATACTTCCCTGCATACGATCCTTGATGAAAGCATTATCCATGCGCAGATACATAGTTTTGTGGAGGATCAGTCTGTAGACGGCAAGCCCGGTTTATATCTGAATGTAATAAAGAATGAAAAGCTTGCTCTGTTTTCCGGTAGCGGAAGGCAAATCACAGATTATATATATGCCGGCTTATTTCGCTCCAGAGGAGATCTGATCAGTGCAAGGCTGTCCAACACGGCTAATACCTGCGGGATAATTGACGCTGACAACCGGATCATCGTTCCTTTTAAATACCGCTTTGCCGGTGTATTTGACGATAACACGATCAGGGCCGATGCAGCGGACGGAAGCTCCCTGTATTTTGACGCTACAGGCAAACCAATAACGGAAGCCGAATTTAAAAAACGGAACGCGAAACATCCTTACTGGGGGGAAGAATAGCTGCAAGCGATTTTCTATTTGCCCACATACTTCTCTAAGCCCTCAAACACTGCCTTACCATTGGGCACCTCTGTCCGTTGCATCTCGCTCGCATAGCCCTCCAGGAAAGC
The DNA here is from genome assembly GCA_021156365.1 of Bacteroidota bacterium. Classification (GTDB taxonomy): domain Bacteria; phylum Bacteroidota; class Bacteroidia; order B-17B0; family Aurantibacillaceae; genus JADJDM01. The sequence goes on along the minus strand of JAJNDK010000013.1, from coordinate 105,039 downwards.
TGTTTTCATAGCAGCAAAAACCCGTTCGGCGGTCCCTTTCTCCCCTGCATATCTTTCCCCTAATGCACGTTTCAGCGTCACGAACAGATCATTTACATCATGGTATATCAATGAAACATCATTCGTCAGCGATAAGCTGTCATTATCGATAAGGCCCACGATACCTTCATAATCCAGCATCAGGTTGCTTGTGTTCAGATCCTTGTGAAAGATATAGGAGCCTTTTTCTGTTTTGCCGTTCCGTATCGGCGAAAAATGCAGTGCAGCCACTCTTACAGCCAGTCCTTTGGCAGCAGCGGCAAGCGTTTCCACCGGCAGATCCTGGTGAAGCAAGGCTTTTTCCAGCGTCATTACCCCGTGTTTTCTGAACACCGCCACGCCCACCTGCACAGGATCATCTCCTACAATATCACATTCCAGCATCTGGTTGATGTCTATTTTGATCCCGTCCTGCAATGGATTAAATTCCTTTTTAAGCATATCGATATCATCTTTCGCTTCCCGCAGGTGCCCCAGGCCCTTGCCAAGGATCTTCACGATCAGGGTTCCCCTTTCCGTTACCACTTCATAGATGCCGAGATTGTTTTTTCCGTCCGTGTCAAGACGGGTAATTTTTGCTCCGCTATACCGTGCATGTACCACTTCCGCTCCCAATGCTGTTCTTTTTTCATGCAGCACCTCCGGCTGCAATTCCTCTGCTTTCTCCTTGTTCTGGCTTTCCACATAGCTGCCAAAGCCGCTCATAATGTCTTCAATTGTAGTCTCCTTCTCACCGGTATCGATCACATTGTTTTTGAACGTGAAGCCCAGGGATTTAATATACTCCGGAAAAAACTTAGTATCCTCCAGCCGCATGTATTTTTTATACTCGTTCATTCCGAACCGTATTTTTACAAGCTGCACCGTCGTGCTGTTAAGAGGCTGCGGGGTCGCCGACTTCAGCTGCGAAGGGGCCTCCGTGGAAGCCGCCGCTTCATGTACCGGCAGCTGTGGCGAAGAAAGAGCCCGGATCGCCTTTGCCCCCATCACATCTGCCTCCCGCTCCAGGTCCGTATTGTCATTTACATTCACGCCGCCCTTCATTTGCACCGTCGGCTGCACCCTGCCCTGTTTTTGTTGCACCACATGCCAGGCCTCGTGCGGAAGATGTTTTTCCTGCCCCGGCGCTATGTTGATCTCGCTGCCCTGTGCATACGCATGGGCCTGCAGCTGTGCCGGTTTTTCCGAATTGTAATTCACCTTCACATCCTCCATGGAAAAACCCGAAAGCTCTTCGATACCCGACTTCAGCTGCTCCGGTAAACCTGTTTTGTTTTTCCCGGCAGCCGTTCGCCGGGTGGGCGATGCTGTTTCCGAAGCCGTATCCGTGGTTTTTGCCTGCAATACAGCCGGCTGTTGGAGAGCCGTTTTTTTATCCGCCATTTCCTGTATCGCCCGCAGCTGTTTCACCCGGGTATTGTCATCGGCCATCGCCTGCAGTTTTTGCTGCACCACCGTTCCTGCGCGATTGTCAACAAACTGTAAACCGGAGCGGTCGCTCTTCGTTTTCGACAGTTCATGCGCAGCCGCCTGCTTCTTCGTATCCTGTGTTTGTCCTCCCTGTTTGCTCATAGTATGCCATTGCAGGTTTTCCGGCAAGCCTTCAGCCGGTCACAAAAAAGTCAGATCTCATAGGTATAACAAACCTACACATTTCGTTTCATATAAAAAGGGCGGTATCCAGCCCTTTTTATAAAATTATATATACGCAAAGAAATATGCATGAATAGTGTATGAAAAAACTCAAAAGTTTCTATCAAAAAAAAGGCGCGAAATTACAGAATCACCGCGACATAAAAAGGGCGGTATTCGGCCCTTTTTGAATTAAAATCTATAATCACTTATAGAATCAATCATTTTATCTAATTTAGTCTTCTCAAACAAAAAACTATGGCTGCTATCCCTGCAAAAATTCAATCCCGCTTAAGTGAGGGATTAAAGAAATTTCAACCTATCGTAGAAGGTGCAAAAATCCGAGACATTAATGAAAGTGATACCGTTGTGATCCTCACTGGCATCCTGTCCGAAATATTCGGCTACGATAAGTATACTGATATCACTACGGAAATGGCAATACGCGGAACTTATTGCGATTTAGCACTTAAAGTAAATAACAAAGTTGAAATACTGCTGGAAGCCAAAGCAGCCGGTATTGAATTAAAAGAACAGCATGTTAAACAAGCCGTTGACTATGCCTCCAATAAAGGAATTGACTGGGTGATCTTAACCAATGGAGTAAACTGGAAGGTGTATAAGATCCTGTTTACAAAACCAATCCAAAACATACTTGTTTGTGACATTAACTTCCTGCACCTGAAACATAAATCGCAGGATGACCTGGAAATATTGTTTCTCCTTTCAAAAGAAGGTGTTTCGAAAAAGAGCCTGGAAGACTTCTTTACGCAAAAACAGGCAACCAACCGTTTTATGATCGGCAATATCTTAACCTGCGACTCTGTTATAAGTTCTATTAAAAAAGAACTGAAAGGCATTTATCCGGATATTAAAGTGACCAATGAGGAAATCCACAACGTTTTGATGAAAGAGGTTATTAAGCGGGAGATCACGGAAGGAGAAGAAGCCGAAGAAGCGAAGAAAAAGATCATCAAAGCCTTAAAGAAAAAGGAAAAAGCGAAGACTACAAGTAAGCTGAGTGATGATGCATCGATGGCTGTAGAAGCTATAGCTATTATTACAGATTCAGAAACAATAGAAAAACGCTAAAGTTTATAGTTATATGGATTCGCGAAATTTTGAAATGTTGTTGTCTAATGAAACAATTATATATAGGACGGCTCAGAATCATCATGGTAAATTTGTTTCTCTTAGTAACCAAATACAATTAAAAATTAGTGCTTCTGATTTATCAAAAAGAAAGGCGATTGCCTCTGATATTAAATTATGTATTTCTCACCATTTAAAATCTCTTGATGAGAATGAAATACATTACGATCAAATTCAATTAGATCTGATATTTGGCTATATTGATTATGTTTCCGAAAATGATCGTGTGATTTTAACTAAGTTCGCGCTACGTAAATTGCGAAATTTTGATCATGAGGATCATATTGATTATTGCCTTGATCGGTTAAATGGTTACGAACGTTTATGTTTGCGTCATCAAGGTTTTTGGGGATTTTTTAAGAGGCTTTATTTGTGGTCTATCAGTGGCTTTTTTCCAATAGTCCTTATTTTATTTTTGTTTTTCACTTGTTTCTCAATTTTACTTTTGCCTTCATACTATTCTTGGGCATATTTATACGATATTTCTTATGTAAAGATCTCAGATAATTATTACATCAATCACTGGTTTAACACTTTAGGGGCATTCTGTGGGTTGTTCGATGACATGAAGATTATTCCGAGAAATTTTTTTGGTGTACTACTTATGATAATAACTAAATTAGGGTTTCTTTTATATGTAGTAAATATTTTGTCAGATCAATTATTAAAAAGATTAAACAAATGATGTTGTATCAAAACTTCGATTTGCTACTTCGGAAAATAATATCCTTATTTTATCGAGTTTTATTGGTAGCGTTTTCAGCATCTGTATTAATAAGAAATCCAAATGTGTTTGAATGGTATATATACGCTGGGATAATTGCGATTTATTTGATCATTTTCGGCCTTTTATATAATAAAGATGGTTTTTTATCACTTCTGAGACTTTTTGTTGACTTTGTATTTATATATTTCATTTTATTTAAAAAAGATATAAATAATTTTCATTCGATTACTCTAATATTTTTACCATTAATAAATTCAGTTAATCACTCTAGCAATACTAGGTCTAAATTGTCTCCTTTTGTTCTTTATATTCTTACGTTTTTACTAATATTTTTATTACGGGAATTGAAATTTGTTTGGGGTGATCTGGTCGCTCTATTCGCAATCTGGATAGTTAATATATTTCTTTATACAAGACATTATTTAGTCAGAATATTTAACACCATTGATGAAATCATTAATGGATTCTATATGGAAAAAATTGAAATAGGTAAGCAATATCGCTTACTAAGGAGTGTTAGGGATGTTTTAAATAGCAATAAAAAGTTTTTCTTCTTACTACACCGGCCCATTGATATTACCATTTTTGCTTTTCGAGAAGGTAAATTTAGTGTTATATCTTCTACGAATTTTTTTGTTAAATATAAATTTGATGATGAAAGATCTTTTGTTAAAGAAATAACTAAGAAAAATAGATTAAGAAATGTGAGATTATCTTTAGATGATGGACCAACTTTTCCTAATATTGTTCTTAGAGTCCCTTCAGAGGACATGATATACTTTTATGTCGTATCTATTTTTGAAATAAGTGAGCTAAACCTTAAGGATTATGCTTCAAGTAGAATTTATGCTCAAGTATTTCAAAAAATCACAAATGTTCTTCAAATAGAAAGAAGTATAGCGATTGAAAAAAAAGAGTATTTACATGGAATAAAAATGAAAATGGTTTTCGTTGATAGCACAATCAAATCAATTCATTTTTTGAACAATCGTTTGACCCCTATTTCAAACTACTTTGATTTGTTGAAGCTTTCAGAAGCTGAGACTGATCAAGAAAAAAGACAAAGATTGGAAACTTTACTTGAAATAGAGAAAAGGAATGCCATGAACAGTATCGATCCTATTATATTTAGAATGCGAACACAACTAGAGAAAGCGAATAATCCTTATATTATTTCATCTATTGAGCGTATTGGTATACAGAAATTGTATTCAATGGTAAGGAAATGTTGGGAGGATTCTAATCTATTACATCAGGATATTAGCATGAGGTGTTCAAAATCCTTTCTTGCAAGAGAAGTTGTGTTAAATGTAGAATCTTTTGAATTCTTACTCGATGAAATTTTAAATAATATTATTAAGCATGCTAATAGATTTCATAAAGTAGAAATTATAGAAGAAAATGATTTTATATGCTTTAGATTTATAAACGACATTAAGGATTTTAACAAAAATATTGACTGGCTGAACAAAATTATTACTTACTTTAATTCGGATGAGATTAACGAAATCATAAAAAAGACAAGTTATGGGCTTTCTTTTATGAAAGAATCTTTAAAACAAATGAATATTTTTCATGAAATGTCCATCACCGAGGATAAAAAAGTCATACTTTTATTGAAAATTAATACCGAGAACAAAAATGAGGCTTCTATTGTTTGAAAATGAGTTTCACTTGCTCAAAACTTGCTTTGATGCTCTTAAGGTATTGCATTTTCCTGATTTGAGCTATGAAGTACTAATCAAATCGCAAGATTTATCCGACTTTAAACGTGCAGATGATTACGATTATATATTTGTAGATATTAATCTAACAGATAATAGCAATCTCGATGGCTTTCAAATTATTCAAAAACTATTAGAGGAAGGAGTATTACCAAATAAAATATGTGTACTAACCGGATGGGTTAATATACAAAGAGAATTAGAAAATCGAGGGCTCAGTCATATTTGTTCCATTTCTAAACCTATTAAGATTGAAACGCTTTACAACACATTAAAACACCTTCAGTAATACTATTTTGTTGTCGTAAAAGCGGGGGCTTTTCCCAGAATCCTGTTTAATGTGAAAAAACATAAAGGGCCTCCACTCAGTTAATTTCTAATATGCAACTAAACTGCTCATAATTATTTGGTTTTTATCATAATGAGCTATGATTTCCAATTGAATTCTTCCCCTCCACAGCAATATCCCGTCTCGATGCTTCGGGAGGCAATGCTGCGGAATATAAAGCATCCTAAGATCTCCGATCTATCCCAAATCAAAAACAAGACCCCTTCCGGCCCCGGTTTACTTTAAGAAAGGAACTTAATCTTTCCCCCACTCTGTTAAATCCCACCCCCAACCACCTCATTCCCAACATTGCTACAAAATATAGCAATCAATTACTACGTTTTGGGTTTATCTTTGCATAACCTAAAAAACACTGTGATGGAGAGAAGAGAGTTTATATTCAACAAAGAGTTCCCGCGTACACATTCGTTTTGTACTGCTGCGCCGGAAACCTTTGTGCTGATACATGCCGAAGGGCTAAAGGATAAGAAATACAAAGTATATGGAGGCTCCTACACTGAAAATACGGCCAGGGAGCTTACGGCAAAGCAGGACTATGAATTATTTGTGCCGGGGCCGGATGAAAGGCTTGTTTCCTTTGCGCTTGGGTATGCAGCGGAGATCAGGAGCATGATCTTTATCGGCACACTGGAGGACCTGTTCCTGGTCGAGTTTTTCCTGACCAATCGTAAGTACAATCGCTCAGGCTTTCAATATACCAAACGGGAGCTCACGTATTCGGAGCAGAACGGGAAGACTTTTTTGGGCATTTATCTCACGGATGGTGCCTACAAAGTTTCGATCGCTACCAATGTTCCTTACCAGATCCGGAAAGACATTTTTTACAAGCCCGGAACCAATGCGTTCAGGCTGATCGAATGGTTCTTCCAGCAAATGAAGATCGATCCGCCAACGAATCAACATCAGGGAAGCGGGGAGCTTGATAAGCTGCTTCCAAAGTATTTTCCGGCCAAGTCCTACAAGCAGCCCGATACTTCCCTGCAGGGCGTATATCGGCACAGGTAATATATGTCATAAAGTTAAAACGGACGAAAGTTTATTATTTTCGAAGAGCCCGAAACCAAATAATTTTAATTTTTTTCACATTTTTAATAAAACATTTTTAATCCCTCACCGTTATAAATATAAAACTACCCCATTGCAACACCTCTATGTTTGAAAGAAAAAATTAACGCTGCCGGCTATTCGTAGCCGCAGTAATGTCAAACACTAAAAAAGGAGGTATGTATGAAACCGCCACATCAGTAAAACAATTTCGTTCTTCACCTCCATTGCTCGCCCTCTCCATTTGGAGAGGGTTGGGGTGAGGCGCTAAGGTTTCTCTTTTCAGGTTCTCTTCCTTATTACAAACATCCCGGCGGTCATCCTGAGCTTGTCGAAGGGTCGCCGGCGAAAGAACCTCTTAATCAAAATAAATAGATCAATTAGCCGTCATGCCACCCCCTTCCTGCGGGAGAGGGTTGGGGTGAGGTCCAATACAACTCAAAATGTCATCAAATACAGAAACCGGTCATGCGAAGAACGTAGCGAACTTCGAAGACCTTATATCCTTTTGCACTACATATGGTGCACAATACAATCCCGGCTCCGCAGCTATTACGCTTGCAGCCCTTCATGCAAAGAACCAGGCAGCCGCGGCGGCCATGCAGAATCTCAGGAGTGCAAAGAATAACCTTGAGCAGGCCACCAACGATCGCGAGCTTATTTTCGCAGACTTGCGCAAACGTGCTGCGAGGATTGTGAGTGCGCTCACCGCATTCGGTGTGCCGGCACAGGTCGTTAAAGATGCGCGTCTTGCCAAGCGGAAAATTTATGGCGTACGTAGTCACTCAAAAACTACGAAGGCCGATGCCGGCAGACAGATCGATCCCGAAACGCCCGTCACACCGGTCGACCCTCCTGACGGAGAGGAATCTGTCACTCCGGAAGAGCCTAAAACCATTTCAGTTTCACAGCAAAGCTATGATTCACTTATCGATCACTTCGACAGGCTCGCGACCCGGGTAGCCATCGAGCCTGCTTATACGCCCAACGAAGCTGATTTGCAGGTCACAGGGCTCAACACATATCTGGCAGCCCTCAAAGCAGCCAACACAGCGGTCATCAATGCTACCAGTGCATATAGCTATGCGCTTATTGCACGTGATGCAGAGCTCTATGCAAAAGGTACCGGGCTGGTCGACATAACGCTCAATGTAAAGCAGTATGTTCGTTCTGTCTTTGGTTCCACAAGTTCTGAGTACAGGCGCTTATCTGCACTTACGTTCAGGCGTCAGTAAACCCTTGACGGATTAAAAGAAAAAGGAGGTTTCGGACCTCCTTTTTTTTGCCTTATAAGTAAGTGTCCGAAAACATGAATTCGGATGGTCAATGTATGAACCCGCACCGTCGGAACGTGAACTCGCACCGTCGCCGTGTGAACCCGCGTCGTCGGAACGTGAACCCGCGTCGTCGCCATGTGAACTCACATCGTCGGAACGTGAACTCGCACCGTCGCCGTGTGAACCCGCGTCGTCGGAACGTGAACCCGCATCGTCACCGTGTGAACCCGCGTCGTCGGAACGTGAACCCGCATCGTCGCCGTGTGAACCCGCGTCGTCGGAACGTGAATCCGCGTCGTCGCCGTGTGAACCCGCATCGTCGGCTCATAAACCTGGGTCTGTTCACTAAACTGTGTCAAAAAAAACGGGACCCTCCTGAGGATCCCGTTCAATAAGCAGCTGCGTCCCGTTTATATTTCATAGTGCAGGGAAGCTGTTTGTTTTTTGTTTTTCGGCGGATTCTGTTCCGGTGTCAGCTGGGGGCTATTCATTCTGTCGAACAGCATGCGCTGCCACTCCCATTGTTTCTGAAAAAAGTCCTGTCCCGGGAAGCGGTTATGGAAAAAAGGATCGCTGAAAAAGCTGCTGTCTTTGTCCGTGAACATTTTAGGCTCCGGGAAGCTGAGCCGGAAAGAATTGAATAGGCTGTCCGTATTCAGATACCTGCCCTGGCCCGGATACACGTAGGAATAGGAAGAGTCGTAGCGGACCAGGTTCCCCTTGTCGTCGTATTGTTTGTTCACCCTGTAATTGATCTTCGGCTTGCCGGTGTCGGCAGGCGCAGTGCGCTTGTTGTTCTCTGCAAGCAGCTGCTTCGGGCCGTCCTGTCCTTTGCAGGAAACCAGCAGGGAAAGCAGCAGGCCGATCAGTAAATGCATAGTTCTCATTTCTAAAAAAAATTAAAAATTAAACATTCGTTTGTAGGATCGAAGGATCAAAAAAAGCCCTGCTATTGCAACAGGGCTTTCTGATGTTTTAGCCGATAGCGATGTGTTTTGCGCGTTTGGCTTTGGCTTTCTCATTTTTCGGAAGCTTCACTTTCAGGATCCCGTTCTCGTAGCGGGCATCTATTTTTTCTTCGTCCACGAGATCCGCCAGGTTAAAGCTCCTGCTGAAAGAGCCGTAGTTGAATTCTTTGCGAACGAATTTTTCCTCCTCTGTTTTTTGTTCCGCCCGGTGCTCAGCGCTGATCGTAAGAACTCCGTCCTCCATCCGTACATTGAAATCTTTCTTTTCAAAACCGGGAGCCGAAGCTTCGATACTGTAGCTGTGCTCATTTTCGGTCACATTTACCGAGGGAACAAAGCCTGCCTGATCTTTCAGGGAAAGATCATCGTTAAAAAACTTTTTGAAGAAGCTTTCCATTGGCGGAAAAAATTCATTCGTTTTTGTTAAACCCTTAGAAGGGTTACTCCATTTGACCAGTGTCATAATTCCTCCTTTTTTTTAAATGGTTAATACAAGTTTTTTTCAGGCCTTTTCAAAATAAATACCAGGCCTGTTTTTATGTCAGCCTGACTTTTTTCCGGAAATTTTTTCAGAAATAAAATGACATTTTTTCTTCGGAAGCATATAGCAACGGGAAATATTTTCTTCACCGGACCTTCTATAAATACAGATCCGGGATACATCCACCGAAACCCATACGCCTTCTGAGTTTCGTGCAACCGTATTCTTTACATGTGGAACCGGGGCCTTTTCCGCTGAAACTGTGAAAGGAGAAGATGCAGAATAAAAAATACGATTTCCTCTCCGGTTTTCTTCTTATTTTCATCCCATGAAAAAGATCCTGCTCCTGCTGTTCCACCTCTTGTTCCTTGTCTATTACGGGCAGAATGACCCGCGCGATGCCCTTCAGAAAGAGCTGAAGACTGCAAAGGACGACACCGGCAAAGCAGATCTCCTCATTCAGCTCGGCGACAATAGTGAAGGAAATGAGCTGCTCAGGTATACCATGCAGGCCCTGGAGCTTTCGGAAAAAACAGGCTACAAAAAAGGCATTGCAAAAAGCCTCAACAATCTCGGATACTATTATGGTATTGAGAGGAACGATAATGAAAAAGCCATCGCCTGCTTCGACAAGGCCATCACTATAGCTAAGGAAGTGGGTGACGATCGTACCCTGATGAGCATTTTGAATAACAAGGGCCTGGTTTGTTTCGGTATGGGCTTCACCGAAAAAGCCCTTGATTGTTTTCTTCAATCCCTGGCTACCGCAGAAAAGCTCCATGATAAAACGGAAATAGCCAGGAACCTGAATTCACTCGGCACCGTTTATGAGCAGAAGAAAATGTATCCCGAAGCGCTCAGGAGTTTCCTGCAAGCCCTGGAGATCATGGAAAACATCGGTGACGAGGAAGCTATACCGGCTCTGTTGGCCAACACAGGCAACATCTACGCACAGCTGAAACAGTATCAGAAAGCCAGGGAATATACGGTGAGATCTATCGGCTTAAGCCGGAAGACAGGTAACAAGCACGATCTCGCCCATGGCTTCGGTGAGCTCGGCACCATTTATTATCTCACCGACTCGACAGATAAAGCCATGGAGCAATTCATGACATCTCTCCGCATCCATGAAGAGTTAGGTGACAGTATTTCCATTGCATACAATTACATCAATATCGGTTTCGGCTACCATACGCTCAATAAGGTCGACAGCGCCATCATATATAGTGAAAAAGCGCTTGAGCTGGGGCAGAAGCTGAACATTCCGGAAGTGGTCCGCGACGCTTATAAAAACCTTAGTAAAATATACGAGCGAACCCGGCAATTCGAAAAAGCTTTTATCATGCACAGCAGGTTTAAGATCATGTCGGACAGCATTTATAATATACAGGTAAGAGAATCGGTAGTGAAGAAACAAATGCAATATGATTTCGACAAAAAAGAAGAAGCGCTAAAGATCGGACACGAAAAAGAGATCACGAAAGCTGCTTACGAAAAAAAGATCCTGACCATCTTTATCTCCGGTCTCGCTGTCCTGTTCATACTGGCGCTTGTTGTAGGCCTGCTCATCTTCCGGCAGAACAGGCTGAGAGCCGCACAACGAACGATGCAGCTCGAGCAAAAGCTGCTGCGCACACAGATGAATCCCCACTTCATCTACAATTGCCTGCAGGCCATACAAAATTACATCCGCGATCACCAGGCGGAAAAATACCTTAGCTCCTTCGGCACGCTCACGCGGGCGGTTCTCGAAACTTCCGGGCTCGAACGTATCCCTTTGTACAAAGAGATCGAATTGCTCGAGCATTACCTGCAACTGCAGAAGCTGCTGCATCAAAACCAATTCGATTATACCATTCGTATCGCGCCGGACCTCGAGGTGGATGCCCTCAGCCTCCCTCCTATGCTCTCACAGCCTTTCATCGAAAACGCCATCGAGCATGGCTTCCGCTACATCGAAAGCGGCGGGCTGATCGAAGTATCTTTTTGTGCCGACGATAAAAACCTGTACCTCGGGATCACCGACAACGGCAGGGGCATTCAGAACGAAGCGAACAAAGAGCACCGGTCGATGGCCACCCAGATCACACGCGAACGTATACAGCTTCTCAACCGGTCCAATAAAAGCAAAGCCGGTTTTACCATCTCGGAAGCCGATCCCGCTGCCGCAAACAAAGGTGTAAAAGTCTGTTTCACCATTCCTCTCCAATAACTTATCTTTGATGCACATGACCCGGGTATTGATAGCTGACGATATAAAAGACATCCGTGAAACGCTTGAACGGACGGTTACCTCGCATTGCCCGCAGGCCACTGTCGTTGCCGCTACCTCCAGCGTCGCATCCACCGTGGAAGCCATCCGCGAACATGCGCCCGATGTGGTGCTGCTGGATGTGGAAATGAAGGATGGTACCGGTTTCGATGTGCTGAAGCAGTTCCCTTCACCGGCCTTTAAAGTGATCTTCATAACAGCCTATATGCAGTATTCGATCGAGGCTTTTCGTTTCGCGGCACTCGATTACCTGCTGAAACCCGTGGATCCGGACAGGCTGGCGCAGGCCATCAGGCGGGCTGCGGACCAGGCAGACCGGGAAAAGCTGGCGCTGAAGATCGATTCTTTTTTGTACAATATGCAGCAGCCGGCCACCTCCAATAAGAAGATCGTTTTGCGCACCAACGAGAGCATACACGTCGTTTCGCTGCAGAACATCATGTACTGCGAAGCCGATCAGAGCTACACCACTTTTTACCTGCAGGACGCGAGCCGCATCATGGTCACCAAACCCCTGCGTGAATACGAGGAGCTGTTCTCCCAACACCAGTTCATCCGTATCCACCAGTCGTATCTTGTCAATATCAGCTTCATCAAACGATACGATAAAGGCGAAGGTGGACAACTGGTGCTTTCCAACGAAAAGGCGCTTCCCGTATCCGTGCGTAAAAAAGAGCAGCTGATGCAATTGCTCGCGCGCCTGTAATTTCTGCGGCTTCTTCTTTTCCGGATCCATCCCGGAACACTTTCCCAAAAAATACCTACGCTTAGTTGATTTATGCCTACGCTTAGCATTCCGGTATTTTTCAGTGCCCATTTCCGTTTATTTTCGCTGAATCATGAACTGGCTGCTGATCATAAACGACACCAATTGCCGCAGGGAGCTCACCCGCTTCCTCTCGCTGCATGCCGACAGCATCCCGCTGAAGATAGAAGACAACAATCCGCTTCAGGTCCTGGAAAAAGCGCTCTCCACATCCAAATCCCGGCCGGAGCAGGATTACCTGGTGGTAAGCTCTTCCTCCAGCGTCGATGTGCTGCGGGTGCCCGATATCGTGCAATGCCGAAGCTACGGGAATTATACGCAGCTGTACCTGGCCGGCGGCAAAAAGATCACGAGCACCAAAGGGCTGAAGGAATTCGAAAAAAGCCTGGAGGATCGCCTGTTCATCCGTGTACATCAGTCGCACCTCATCAACCTGCGCTACGTGGAAAAATATGTAAGAGGCAGCGGTGGCTACCTGCTTTTGACAGACGGCACAAAGATCCCCGTAGCGGCGCGGAAGAAAGAGTTCCTTTTAAGTAAACTGGATAAATTATAAAAAACAAATACTATGAAAAAACGAATCGAAACAACCTTTTTGATTTTTGCCCTGAGTCTTTTGGTTTTAAACGCCAAAGCGCAGGATGATCCAATCGTTGGATTTTATGTGGATGGTGTAAAAGTTACAGAAATCAATTGCTACACCTTCGGCAGTTTAAAACTGGTGCTTCCCTTCGATCCTGCTTACGCAAGTTATGACAGGTTCGTGATCACCGTGTACAATAGTGAGTCTTTTCAGATGGGCAATCATGAGGGAGCGTATAACGTACTTTCAAAACCAAAGACGCTAAGCATGGTGAAGAACAATTATTTTGTATACGAAGTTCTGAAAAAAGGAGAAAAATACGGGCCGGCCGGGAACGATTCGGATGACCCAAATGCATATTCCGGGTTAACGAATTCCATCAGCAGGGCAACAGTAGCTTTCTATGCGGGCAAAAAACATGGCCCGGAATGCGACCTGATAGCTTACCTGTTTGGAGAAACAATTGAAAGCTACAGGGAGGAAGTTACCACGGATAACAGGCTTCGGAAAATCCCTGTATATAAAGCAGAAGACCTGGGGCCAAAAATAAAACTGCATTGCACAAACCGGACCCAGTGCGGCAAATGGGCTACAGAGTTTCAGCTTAATAAAGACATGGATCTCAGCCAGCCTTGCACCGTTTCCGGCACACCTGTTGATTTCAATAACCTTGGAAAAAGCGGTGCCACTACAAATGTAACAAACAGCGCGCCTCTAAAAAACGAAACGCCGGCAAATACCCCGGCGTCTAAAAGTAAAATAGTCTTTACAACTATTGCCCCGACTTCGGCCGCTGCCGTTAAGCCCCTGGACAAAACCAAACCCGGTTATTTCGAAGAGAAGTCCGACGATAAAAAATTCATGTATCGTAACGGTTACCAGCTCTCGCCTGGTGTGTATCACGGAGAAGTGCGGGAGTATGAAGCAAACCAGCTGGAAAAGATCATCACGTATACCAATGGTGTTGAAGACGGTCTTTATGTGGTTTTCTCCGATGGTAAAATTGAATGGAGCGGTAATTACAAAAACGGAAAGAAAGACGGCACATGGAAGCACTATAAAAACGGAGTGCTTGAAGAAACAGAAAAGTACGTTGATGGTACAAAACAATAATAAGGATTTTATCCAACTATGTTTGAACCAAAAATAACAAGTTAATCAATAAAACATGAAAACATCCAAACAATTACTTCCCGTTGCACTTCGCAGCATTCTTTCAGGTCTGGGCCTGCTGCTTGCGTTTTCTTCTTTCCGGCCTGCACCGGATGATCCGGTTGTCGGGTTCTATGTAGATGGAGTAAAAGTCACAGAACTTACTTGTTATTCCTTCGGGAATTTAACTGCAGTACTTCCCTATAATTCCAACTATGACCAATTCGATGAAATCACCATCAATATTTATTCATCTTATAAAGAAGAAGGAAGCATATGGGATGGCCGTACTTATAAGGAAATTAATAAGGCGATCAGGTTCAAATATGTAAAAGGGAATTATTTGGTGTATGAAATTTACGGCAATAAAGAACAATACCTCGCCAGTGGTTTTGAAAGCCCGGGAGACGGAGGTGTATGGCGTTACAAACTTCAACACGATGGCGGCTTAATAAAGAAAAAGGGCCAGCTTCTTTTGATCACCATGCATGGCAATCAAATCACAGGCTCCGTCGAAAAGTATGACCCCTCTTGTAATTGCATCATAAAACAACCGACGTATAACAGTGAATTACTTCACACACTTGAAATCCCCCTGAAAAACAGATCCAATAAGAAATGGTACGAGGATCCCAGCGGTTGTCCGATGACCGGTACCAAAGTGGATTTCAACAACCTTGGCAAATAAAATAAAACGAAAAACAATGTACCCTTTTCATAAAACAGCGTTATCAGGTAAAACCCACAAACAACAACACATGAAAACAAAATTCTTCTTATTTATGTCCGTACTTGCCATCGCTTTTTGCGCTTCCTGCAAAACACATGCACCCTGCGCGGCATATCCGCAAAACAACAGGTAATATCCGATCGTTTCAGTACCGGAATGCTTACAAAACCTGTATATACTGCAGAATACGAACTTTCCTTTACTAACTGAACATGAAACTACTCCTGTACATACGGTTCCTGCTCGCAGCATGGCCTCCCGAAGCATCGGGACAGACTTTCGCTTAAAGCAGCATGATTACCGAACCACAGGCTATCGGTAGCCGGGTTATGCAGGCAACGGCACCAGCAATCCCTCTCCATCAGCGGGACATGCGGGAAAACACGGTGATGCCGGCAAATACGGTATGACCGGCCCAAAACCAACGATCCTGAAACAAAAAGTAACCATTGACTGGAACAAGCCGGGACTTTGATACAGTAGATGAACGGAAGAAACTATTCATTTAAATTATCCTCTCAGGTCTTCAGGCTCAACCTTCTTTGCTGCCTCGTTTAGCTTCCTGTTTTTAATTTTTTCTTTCCAGCGTTTGTACCATTTTTGCTGGTGAAGACTGAGCAGGAAATACAGGGCAAGGGAGGAAAAAACCGCAATGATGAACATGTCCAGTCCCACTGCCACGCCCACAGCTGCAGTGGCCCAGATGGTGGCAGCAGAGGTAAGTCCCTGCACTCCCGATCCTGAATCGCGGTAGATGACCCCCACGCCCAGGAAACCAATGCCGGTGATGATATTGGCAATGATGCGCGATGCAGTCCCTCCGTCTCCATCCAGCTGATTGGCAATGACAGTGAAGATCGTTGCACCGAGACAGACGGCCGCATAGGTGCGTATGCCCGCATTGTTCCCGTCACGCTCGCGGTCATAGCCGATAAAGCCTCCCAACAGGATGGATACGAGGAGGTGCCAGATGATTGTAAGTTCGGTTTGGAGATCGGGTGTGGTCATAGCTGGAGATTGGATCCCTGTTTAATTGCAATCTTCGTTTTTGCAAAAAAGACAAGGCAGATTTTCTACTGATTTTTTTGTCAAAAGAAAAGCAATTTTGATACCATCAGGGGAGCTCGTGTGACCGGAGGAGATGTAGCCGGAAACAAGGGGAATCCACCGCCGTCTTTTTTTTGATCTATATCAAACGCTTTCCCTTCCCTTTCGCCCAACTTTGTGCAAGTAAAACATGCCAACATGAAAGAACCTGCGCGAAAAAATAAAACATCCGGATCATCACGTTATGATGTCTCCGAATTGCAGCCGCTGAACCCCTATTCTCCCGAACACGAACAACTGCTGGACACCTATAACGAGATCCGGGAACAGTTCAACCTCGAACGGAAAAATGAAACATTGAATGAGGTGAGGAACCGGAGGTATAAAAAACAGGAAGGATTATAAATCCTGTGGGTAGCTTGAAGACAGCCGCAAATTTTCGCAGATTGCGCGATTTTTTTTATATACCTCATACACCCTGATAAATTCACCGATCATCCACGCTGCATCACAACTAAGCTTATATCTGCGAACTTTTCTCAGCGGAGCTAAATCTGCGTTAATCCGCGGCCCGCATTTTTAACGAACACGCCGTCCCGATAGGACTTAATTGTTCCCACACCGCTGGCACCCGAATTGTACATATGCACTGAGAAGATACAAACAGACGGGTAAATCCCGATATACATTCAGCGATGTCAAAAACAGGACCTATACTATTGATCGATGACGATCCGGATGACCATGAGATCTTCCGGAGTGCACTTACTGACGTGGGTGTTCCCAATGAATTTGTCTGGTTCCCAAAGACAACAGATGCCTTTCATTTCCTGAAAACAATGGGCGGTCAGCCTTTCCTGATCTTTTGCGATGTGAACCTGGCTATAGAAAGCGGCCTGGATTTTAAAAAGAAAATAGATGCCGATCCGGCGCTTCACAAAAAAAGCATTCCTTTTCTTTTTTATTCTACTTCCGTGGATAAGCGAACCGTGACGGAAGCCTATGTAGAGCTAACGATACAGGGCTTTTTCCAAAAAGAATTCACCTACCAGGGTGTAAAGAACCGGCTGAAGATGATCGTGGATTACTGGATGCAATGCGAGCACCCGGCTTAGAGATCTTACACATTCAATCTTTCAATCAAGCCTTGTGCATCATAGCGGGATGTCACCCTTACTTCTTTTTCTCCATCTCCTCTTCACTGATCAGCTCCGCATCTTTGGCAGGAATGATCTCTCTTCCGAAATGCACGGCGTATTGTTTGGTGAACTCCGCACCGAAGAAAAGGATCATGCAGGAATAGGATGCCCACAACATGATCAGTACAATGGAGCCCGCTGCACCATAGGCAGAGCCGGGTTCGGCCTTCGCGAAATAAATGCCCAGTAAAAACTTGCCTAAGATAAAAAGCAGGGTAGTGACCATGGCCCCTATCCACACATCCCGCCACCTGATCTGTGCATCCGGCAGGATCTTAAACATCAGTGCAAAGAGTATGGTGATAACCGAGAAGGAAACAAGAAAATTGATCAGGCGGAAAACAAAAAGCATAATATCCGGCAAATGCGCTTTGATCCAGTCGCCGAATGCTTCGAGCGCTGTGGTGATCAACAGGGATATCAGCATGAGGAAACCGATCGATAAGATCAGCCCGAAAGAAAACAGGCGGTCCTTCAGGGTTTTCAGCCATTTCTTTTTCGCCGTTACTTTCAGCTCCCAGATCCTGTTGAGCGAAGTCTGCAATTGTGCGAACACGCCGGTAGCCCCGAAAATAAGCGTGATCACACCGATGATGGTAGCTATCACTGAGTTTTTTTTACTGCCTGCTTTTGCAACGATCTCTTCCACCTGTTTTGCCGTATCCTCATCAATAGCCGCTCCTATCTGCGCCGAGATCTCGCCCTGCACAGCTTCCCTGCCGAAAGCGAAACCGGCTATTGCAATAATGATCACGAGCAGTGCGGGAATAGAGAAAATAGCATAATACGCTACCACGGCGCTCTGGCGGAAAGGATCCGCGTCCATCCAGGCCTTCGCCGTTTTTTTGCTGATGGCAAACAGGTCGGAAAAGTATTTTTTCACTCTCATATTTTCAATAGTTATTTATTTCATGTTTTTTTCTGCAACAATACATTCTCTTTTTTTCCAAAGACAGATAAGATCGTGCCTCCATGCTGCCGCTGGTACCAAACTTGAAGCTTTTCCCTGCTTTGAAATCCGGATTATTGAAACAATCTGATCCTTCTCCGCATCCATACAGGGGAAGAAAGCGCTTTATGTACAAACGATCCGAATAAAAAAACAATCGCATGGGAAAAAAATCTACAAAACCGGGAAATGAAACAGGAAAAACAGAACAGCTCAAAGCCGACACGGAGAATGGGCAGGATGAGTTTTTAACTACCAACCAGGGACTTCGGATCAACGATAACCAGAACTCCCTGAAATCCGGTGAACGGGGCGCTACCCTGCTGGAAGATTTTATCCTTCGTGAGAAGATCACGCATTTCGATCACGAGCGCATACCTGAGCGCATCGTTCATGCACGTGGCTCGGCTGCACACGGTTATTTCGAATTGTATGAAAGCATGGCAAAATACACCACTGCCGGTTTTCTGAACGACACCAAAATAAAAACACCCGTGTTTGTAAGATTCTCCACTGTAGCCGGCTCACGTGGCTCCAGCGATCTTGCGCGTGATGCACGCGGCTTTGCAGTTAAATTCTATACACAGGAAGGAAATTACGACCTGGTAGGAAACAATATACCGGTCTTCTTTATCCAGGATGCGATGAAATTCCCCGACCTGATCCATGCCGTGAAACCGGAGCCCAACCACGAAATGCCGCAGGCTGCCTCGGCGCATGATACCTTCTGGGATTTTATTTCGCTGATGCCCGAATCGATGCACATGATCATGTGGGTAATGAGCGACCGCGCTATCCCGAGAAGCTACCGGATGATGGAAGGTTTCGGTGTGCATACCTTTCGTTTTATAAATGAAAAAGGAAAATCACATTTTGTAAAATTCCATTGGAAACCTCTGTTGGGCGTACATTCCGTGGCCTGGGACGAGGCTCAGAATATTTCCGGCAAGGATCCCGATTTCCACCGCCGCGATCTGTGGGAAGCTATCGAAAGCGGCAGTTTTCCCGAGTGGGAATTCGGTGTGCAGCTGGTGGAAGAAAAAGATGAATTCAAATTCGGATTCGATCTGCTGGATCCTACCAAGCTGATCCCGGAAGAAATTGTTCCGGTGAAGATCATCGGCAAGCTTACACTCAACCGCAACCCGGATAATTTTTTTGCAGAAACAGAACAGGTTGCTTTCCACCCCGGCCATTTGGTTCCGGGTATCGATTTCAGCAACGATCCCTTGTTGCAGGGACGTTTGTTCTCGTATACGGATACTCAGCTCTCGAGACTGGGCAGTCCTAATTTTCACGAGATCCCTATTAACCGTCCTGTAGTGGACATACACAATAATCAGCGCGACGGACATATGCGTCATACCATCAACAAAGGACAAACGAGCTATGACCCGAACACTTTAGGGGGCGGCTGTCCTTTCCAAGCGATGGTAAAAAAGATGGGCTTCACTTCTTTCCTCGAACGCATCGATTCCAAAAAGATCCGTTCCCGCAGCAAAAGCTTTATGGATCATTTCGGACAGGCCACCCTTTTCTTCAACAGCCAGAGCGAAGCGGAACAGGAGCATATCATCAATGCACTCCGTTTCGAGCTGAGCAAAGTGCAGAGCCCTGAGATCCGCCAGCGCATGGTGAACCTGCTTACACAAGTGGACAAAAAACTAGCCACACAGGTAGCGGAAGAATTAGGGCTCACGGCAGGCAAACCCGAAATGCCCATGAACCACAGTGTGCCCGCCGATGAAGATCCGAAAGGCTATCAGCCAAAAAAAGGCACACAGCTTATTGATCGTTCCGGAGCGCTGAGCATGGAACACACGCGGAAAGATTCCATTCAAACAAGGAAGATCGCTTTCCTGATGGCCAACGGTTTTGACGATGCAGCCTGCACAGCCATGCGAAAAGCCCTCGAAGCAAAAGGAGCGGTGGTAAAAGTGATAGCGCCGAAATTACGTATGCTCACTTCTGCCACCGGAATCCAGTCTGCAGTGGACGAAAGTTTTCTGACGGCAGCCAGTGTTACCTACGATGCTGTTTACATCCCCGGTGGTGCAAAGAGTGTAGCTGCATTGCTGCAGGAAGCCGATGCCATTCATTTTGTGAACGAAGCGTACAAACATTGTAAAGCTATTGCATTCGGAGCGGATGCGGTGAAATTAATAGAGGCTTCGTATATCGATATGAAGCAACCGGACACAGGGCTCATTCCTGAAAAAGGAACAGTGCAGAAAGATGCTTTCATCAAAGCGATCGCACAGCATCGTTTCTGGGAGCGGGAGAAGATGCGGAAAGTACCTGCGTAAAAGACGAAAAGTCTGCCGCGGATTTACGCAGATTCCGCAGATCTTTTATTATTTGCATTTTGCATAAAGTCCTGATGGCTACAGAAATGAATTTACACCCATTTATTCTCGATCAAGACAATGTGGTATCTGTGAAATCTGCGTAAATCTGCGGCGACAAAAAACCGCCCATCGTACAGGAAATGAAAAAGTACGCCAATAAAAGCGGCAAGTCCGGAGTGATCGCTTACGATACGGAAAGCGAAGCTATCTGCATTCGTTTTGATGGCGGAGCGATCTATAAGTATACCTATGGATCAGCCGGCAAAACACGGGTAGAGAAAATGAAAAAGTTAGCGGAGCTTGGAGAAGGCCTGGCTACCTATATAAGCAGGTATGTAAAAGAGGCATATGAGTGAATCAGGAATATAAATCAGTATAACCCACACTATTTCCCCACTTTTCCCCTTCAATTCCCCACTTTTTAACGTATTTGCTGTTAAACAAGTACAAGCAGCAGAACCAATCGCCTGCTAAGGGCGTACCTTTGTTCTGTAAATAAACAACCGGGTTTCAATCATCAGAATTCTCTCTCCCTCCTTTTCCGGCTAACCGGGCTTCGATCATGAAGTCCACAAAAATAAAAAATGAACCCTATCAGATTTGTCGGTAAAGACAAAGCGGAATTCACGGCCGCTTTAAGAAAAAACGTGAACGACTACTTCCGGGAAAAAGGTATCTCTTCCAAAGGCAATTCGAAAATGCTTCTTAAAGCTGTCGTAATGCTGGCCTGTTACCTTGCACCTTTTATCCTGATCCTGACAGTTTCCATGAGTCCCTGGGCCATCTTTCCTTTATCGGTAGCGATGGGATTAGGCATGTCTGGTATCGGCATGAGCGTTATGCACGATGCAGCGCACGGATCTTTCTCCAAAAAAGGATGGCTGAACAAGCTCTTCACCTCCACCATGTACCTGATCGGTGGCAATCCTTTCAACTGGCGAGTGCAGCACAACATGCTGCATCATACCTACACCAACATCGACGGACACGATGAGGACATCGAACCGAAAGGATCGCTGCGTCTCTCGAAACAATCGCCCTTGAAAAAGGTTCACCGTTTCCAGCACATCTATGCATTTCCACTCTATTGCCTGATGACCATTTCGAGGGTCTTCAGTGAATTCTTCCGCCTGGTGAAATACAACAAGGCAGGTTATACAAAACAACAAGGCTCTACACCTAAAAAAGAAATGGTGCGATTAGTGCTCACGAAGTTTGCTTACCTGGTACTGATCATCGGTTTGCCCATGCTCTTCTCCGGCTTCAGCTGGTGGATGATCCTCTTAGGTTTCTTAGTGATGCATGCAGTGGCCGGTATCCTCATGAGCACCGTGTTCCAGATGGCGCATTTGGTGGAGATAGCCGAACAACCGCTACCGGATGAGCAGGGCACGATCCACCACGAATGGATGGCCCATGAGCTGCAGACCACCGCCAACTTTGCACGCAACAGCCGTTTGTTCGGATGGATGATCGGCGGGCTCAATTACCAGATCGAGCATCACTTGTTCCCAAGCATCTGTCACATCCATTACCCGCAGCTTTCTCCTATTGTAGAACGCACAGCAAGGGAATACGGATTGCCTTATCACGTGAACCGTACCTTCTTCGGAGCGATCGGATCGCACGTACGATTGCTGCGTAGTTTGGGAAAATAAAATTTTTCTTTGAATAACATTGTACATTCGCTTGTCTGCCGAAAGGAAGGCAGGCGAATGTTCGTTTAGGATCTCTCGTACGGGACTTCAATGAGATCCAGGCTGTAACTTTTCACTGAATTTCAGGTTATAAAACCAAAACCACATCTATGAAAAAGACATTACTTCTTAGCTTCCTGCTGACAGTACTACAGCTCAGCTATTCTCAGACTACCCTCAATACCCGCATCAATATTAAGATCGACACCTTCAGTGTGCCTAAATACATGGCTGCTCCTATCCCCGATCCCGAATTCAAAAAGCTCTACCTTGAGTTCGGATACGGTGATTTTGCACTCACGAACCCGAAAGAGATCGAGGCAGTAAAGAACGGAGTGATCAAAAGTGTAGAGCTCGTATATACGCGTTATCCAAAAGATCAGGACCTCACGGAACTGAACGAACGCCGGATCGGGTTCCTGCATTTGCTGTGTCCGAGCTTGTTCGGCAATCCGGTTACCCAATGGAGCATCATCAGCCAGACCAATTGCAAAAGTGAAGCAGCTGCCAAAAATATGTTCCATGGTTTTGTGATCATCTACAAACCGGCTCCTACTGCCGAAAGTTCTGCGCGCGAGCTGGCTCACATGATGGATGTATGGAAGAACAAAACTGTGGTAGCCGATTCCTCCGTTCTGAAAGTATTCCGACGGAACAAATGGACCAATATGACGGTGGCTACCGATCTCACAGGGAGCATGTCGCCCTACCTGAGCCAGGTGTTCCTCTGGTACAAGCTGACCTTTGCCACCAAAAAATTTTCGGAATTCATCTTTTTCAACGATGGGGATATGACCGATGACCGCCTGAAAAAAACAGGCAAAGCAGGTGGTGTGTATTACTGCAAAGGCGACAATAAGGACAGTGTATTAAAAACGGCAGCGGTATGTATGAAGAATGGATATGGCGGGGATTGCCCGGAAAACAACGTGGAGGCGATCCTGTATGCAGCAAAGAAAAATCCGGGATTGAAAGAAGTGATCATGATCGCCGACAACTGGGCTCCCATGCGCGACTACGGCCTGATGAGCCAGGTAAAGATCCCCGTTCATATCATCCTGTGCGGACAGGAAAAGGGCGTTCCGATCAATACCGAATACCTCGACCTGGCAAGGCATACCAAAGGCAGCCTGCATACCATGGAAGAAGACATCAACAAGCTGACGGAGCTGGCCGAAGGAAAAACAATAGAGATCGGCGGTTTTGTGTACAGGGTAAGTGGCGGGAAATTTTTAAAGATCGGCAGTAAGACCTGAGTGACCGGATAGAGATTTCATTTTAGACTGTTGTAGAAAAGATTTCATTTTTTCCTGAGATAAAGCGTAGCATGGTAATTACTCCAGTAGGCTCCTTCTGCCATTTCGTGCGAGAACAAGCCTGATTTCTCCATCACCCAATATCCCTGCGGCCGTTTTTTGTCGCGTATATGTACAAAATACACCAGCATTTCGCCCGTATCATCCCTGCATTCCATCGTACAATTTGCTACCAGCTTTGTTTCGGGAGGGATCAGTTTTGCATTTTTTATTCCGAAAGGTTCCCGGTAACCAAAAACAGGTTCTGTATTAAACACAAAATGTTCGACCTCCGCTCCGCCTTTTACTCCGTTCTCTACTTTTACGCTGCTGTCGCCTTCCTCCATTACAGGTATATAATAGCTTAGCAGTGTATCGGCGATTTCTCTTTTTAATACAATACCCAGCAAACGATCCATATACAGCCGTTTGGTAAGGGTATACACGGGAGTACCGCTCCAGCTGATCGTATCGGCAGGTGTATCTTCATATCCGGGAATTATTTCGTCAAAAACGAAGGCCGGGGCATTTACCTGATCACGATACGTAACGATTCGTATATCGCCACTGTCCTTTTCTGCCAGTACATTCTTCGTATGCCAGGCAATGAGAGATCGCATCGAATCTTCAGGTAAGTACACCGGAACTATCGGTTTTGCTGGTGTTTTTACTGATGCTGCCTGTTGATCCTTTTCCCCACAGGCGTATAAAAACAGGACAGTATAAAGACAAAGCAGGATTTTCATCGTATATATTTACTTCAAAAGTAAGCGCTCCATCACCCGCTTATATCCGGAATTTATAACCCGACGGTAAAGTTAAGGTAAACGGGCCTTTTGTTTTATTATACGCAGAATCATTCGCCAAAATTACCGGTGTTTTTTCTTGTAAATGAATGTAAAATTTGCAACCTTAGTGCTAATATTAAAAACCCCAAATCATGGCAAAGAAAAAAGCAAAAAAAGCCGCTAAAAAAGCGGTGAAGAAAGCTACAAAAAAATCACGCCCTGGCGTGACTAAAAAAGCTGCTCCAAAGAAAGCCGCGAAAAAGGCTACTAAAAAAGCGGTAAAAAAAGCAACTAAAAAAGCAGCTCCAAAGAAAGCAGTAAAAAAAGCAGTAAAAAAAGCGGTAAAGAAGGTGGCAAAGAAATCACGCCCGGGCGTGACTAAAAAAGCTGCTAAAAAAGCCAGTGCTAACAAACCGGTTGCAAAGCCGGAGCCGAAACAGAATATATTAAACGTCTATCTCACATTCAATGGCAATTGTGAGGAAGCATTCAATATGTACAGATCTGTTTTCGGCGGCAATTTCGCTATGGTAAGCCGTTTCAAAGAAATGCCTCCGCAGGAAGGTCAGCCTGCACTACCGGAGCATTTGGCTAATATGCTTATGCACATTTCTCTGCCGATCAGCAAAGAGACCATGCTAATGGGAAGCGATGCCGACGAAGCACTGGGTAGCCCCGCAATTACGGCGGGTAACAATTTTTCCATTTCCATCTCTGCGATCGATGAGAAAGAAGCAGACCGTTTATATGCAGCGCTTTCGGACGGAGGCAACGCAGTTATGCCAATGGCCATGCAGTTCTGGGGGTCTTACTTCGGTATGCTTGTTGATCGTTTTGGCATCAACTGGATGATCAGCGCCGGCAGAATGTAAAAAATAATTTTATAAAATGAACGCCCCGTTCCTTCGACAAGCTCAGGAGGACGGGGCGTTTTTATTTCATCTGTTTCACCTGCTATTTATACCAAAGCTCTATGATCTCCCCGATCTTATTGATCATTTCCTGCCCGGCTGATTCACTAAGCGTCCATTCCTTTTTGCTGCTGCGGTAAATAGTTCCCATAGGATGTCCGTTCAGCGTTACATCCAGCTCGTAACAGCCATCTTCATTGCAGCTTGTTTTCAGCGGTTTTGCCTCGCCTGTATAATGCGTTCCCCGGAAATCAAATTCCAAAGGAACAGCTCCCGTCTTTTCGGGATGTAGTCCGGTTTCTTTATTCTCTTCCATGATGTATGCTTTTATGGAATAACCACGAATCCGGTGCCAGTGGCTTGCGTTGATAAAAAGACAAGCAAATGATCTCAGTCGGTTTTCTCAGATACCCAGTCGATGGCCTTTTGCAGATCCTTGTGCTCAAAGCCCTTGAACTCACCGGGAATGAACAGGCTGAAGGCATCCGTGAAGGTGCGGATACTTTCCACATCCGTCACAATAGCTGCCCTGTTCCATTTGAGCAAATGTTTAATGCCCATCAATGCATCCTTCATCCAGGCACCAACCGTGAAATTTTTGAGAGAGGTGTCGAGCACCAGTAAGTAATTCAGCTTGTCTGTCCTGTCTACCAGTTCCTTCACTTTGGGCATCACGATATCCGTGAAGTCTTTTTCGGTTACTTCTCCGGTGGCCCGGAAACCAACCACATTGGAAGGAAGATCGTTTAGTATATGTATCATATCGGAGTGGATTAAAGAAAAATGTAATGTCTTAACCATCGCGTAGTGAAGCATCGCTACCCCACAATGGTTAAACTATCAGCCGGCTTTTCCAGCCCCTGCAAACTAATTTCACATTTAACTGAAAGCAGCTATTCCTGTGCCATGTGTTAAGTATAGGTTTCACTTGTCCTGCCTCTTTCAAAGAAGATACGGATTGAGTATAAAATTACCCGGTTTGAAAACACATAGGACACATAGTTTGTTCTACTTATTAAGAGAATATATTAACCTGACTACTATCTGCGTTAATTTTACTCACAAACAACTTCTATATCTGCGTCACCCGCGCTCGCGAGGCTTCGCGACCGCGTCTGGCCAGCTAAAAAAAAGGCTGCTTCTGAAAAGAAGCAGCCTTTTAGTATTGATTTACGAAAGCTTATTTGGAAACAACAATTTTGCTGCTTCTTACTTTGCCATTCGCAGTTGCTTTTACAAAATAGATCCCTGAAGGGAATGCTGTAAGATCAACCGACAGTTTTTTTGCTGTTGCATTCACTGCGGTGTTGTATACTTCTTCACCCAATACATTCAGAATGGAAACACTGTTCGTATTTTTCTCCAGCTCTACAGTAATATGAGTAGAAGCAGGATTCGGGTACGTAAGCAGGTCCTGGCTTTCAAATGCATTTGTTTTCAGGCCAACCGGTTCACCTGCCACATTCATACGCAGGAGGAAGGTTTTACTGAACCCAAAATTTTCTGCAGGGGTCCATGGATTTGCACCAAAGATAACCCAGCTGCTGTTCGGACGGAAATTGAAATCGGTGGTAGCCAACGTAACATTCGATGCCACTTCATTCACCCCTACAAAATAGGTTCCGGCTGCAATTGGCAATGGACCTCCGGTCAATGGCAAGGTCAGTACCATACCAAGTGTATCAGCCGGTACAAATTTGTAATAAGGCGTGCTTGCCAATACAGCACCCGGTGTTGCACCAAAGCTGTGAATGGTCGCTCTCATAGAATCACCTGCGGTTGGTGCAGTGAACTGCATAGTAACCGATGTGATCTGGTCGGCTGTGCTGGTAGTAAATGTTTGTCCCAATGTTCCTCCCGAGCCGTTACCGATACCAAGTGATCCTGATGAAATACCATCTTCACGTGCGAAAACAGTATCCGTTACACCAAAGTTGTAGTCGATAGTATCATTTGAATGCACCAGGTCTACCTGCGGAGCAACTACCGAAGCATAGGCTTTTACGGTGAAGTTACCCGTTGCGGACGGTGTGAAAGCTGCGGAAGTAGTAGGGTTTGCAGTGCTCAGCGTGGTAAGGTTGTTTACCGTGGTGGTATTCGTATATACAGTAGATGCACCGCTCATTACGTTCACTACAAAATCAGTAGCGGTAAGAGTAGCAGTACCCTGGTTGGAAATAACACCGTTCCAGTTGAGCGGGCTGGAGAAATGAGTGATAGGACGCAGAATATACGGTGAGTTCGGTGTCAGTGAGTCAAGCTGTGCATCTACTGCAGGCTGAACGAAATCATTCAATTCATAGCCGAACAATAAGTTGTCCGGAGTTCCCTGGATCAGACCTACGATCGTACGTGTTGCACCCAGTCCGTTGGTGATGAAAAGACCACCTGCCAGACCGCTTGTTAAACCTCTTTGCACTCCTACATCCGCCATTACATCGTGTGTAAGTCCTGTAGGCGTACCGGAAGGAAGCTGTAATCTTACCAAACGCGACTGCGAAGCTCCGCCCTGGTCAAATACCCACAGATAAGGTCCGCCTGCTGTCCAATGATCGATAGCAGAACCATACATAGCAGTGAGGCCGTGTGTGGCAGCCGGAATTGTTTGCAATACCGCTCCTGTCATGCTGATCAATACGATGTTCGTACCGAAGTTCCCTATCCAGAAACCACCTGCTCCACTGTTTGCAGTAGAATCATAGGTCATATGGCGTACGCCGGTAACAGCTGCAGCTGCAGCATTAATAGTACCGGTCTGCATTTTGGTAACAGGATTGATGATACGTATCGAGTTGGTGTTCAAACCTGCATAGATATTTGTTCCATCCCAGGTAAAACAACGGATGCCGGTTATGCCCGGAATTGTAAAGGTATCCGTAACTGCTCCTCCCGGTGAGAAGGTAAAAATGGTATCGCTTTGCCAGCGGGATACCCAGAACTCAGTACCGGTGAATGCCACACCCGCCATACCTGTACGGCCTGTGGTATCGGTAGCATTGTAGTTGAACTGGATATCAAACAAAGCCTGGGTCTGGTTAGGAGTTCCGATTTGCTTTGCTGTATAAGTGGAAGCAGCCGCATCCGCTGTAGAGGGATTTACGGTTACCAGTTTTGCATTTTGCTGAGCAAGAGCAGACAGTGCTGTCATACCAGTTAATGCCAGGGATAAAGTAATTTTTTTCATCATGCGTTTAAGTATTTATCTCAAATATAAACTTTTTTTTCTGATGGCCCAACAGTATTTATTTGTAAGGGTGTGCGCACTTATTTCCCGTTTCTGTAAACGTTAAAAAAAATTCTTCTATATTTATTCTATGGAAGAAGAAAAATGCCCGGCCTGCGGTTCAGCTGCATTCCTGAAAAAGAAAATGCTGCTGATCGGAAAAGTACGGAACGAACAGGAAAAGATAGAAAAAGAAGGGGCTCCTCCACCCGATCAGCTCTATGCCGATCAGGTAGACCCTGCACATCTGCGCAACGAACCGATAGAACGCTTTGTAGATGGTCTTTTCTGCACACAATGTGAAAAAGGTTTTATTCCGCACCGTATTCTTTCGTAAATTTACTGCATGCGCATTCACCAGCTCACGGACGAAATAAAACATCACCACAGTCCTACACGGAAATCTGCCTACGAAATCTTCAGAATACTGGATAATAACAAAACCTTATTCCTGTCCGTGATGGATGTGGCCTACGTGCAAAGCATCAGCACCAGCTTCGAAGAACTGTCCGACAGCCATCCTTCCACCTACGGCAGTCCTTCTTTCATCCGCGATTTCGAGCAGCACTACCAGTCTTTGCTCTACAACCTCGATAAGATCATCTGAACATGCGCATGCGGCTCAGCACATCCGTTAACGGCGATTATAAAAATGTGATGGCACATTTCGAACGTCCTTTGTTCGAAGCATTGAAGCCTGCCGGTGTAGATATGGAAGTGGTGGAATTCACCGGATCGAAAAAAGGAGACCGGGTGCACATACGCTTCAAAAGCCCGGTGAAAGGAGATTGGATCAGTCTTATCACCGATGATGGCATTTCAGATACGGAAGCATTTTTTATTGATGAAGGAACGCTCATGCCTTTTGGTCTCAACTACTGGAAACATACACACATCGTAAAAAAACAAACGGAGCATACATCGCTTATCATCGATGACCTCAGCTACACAGCTTCCAATCTATTTTCAGGACTCCTTCTTTATCCTGTATTCTGGTTTGGATTCGTTCAGCGAAAAAAAGTGTACAGAAGGTTTTTCAGGGATTTTAAATGAGCTGCGCTGGCTCGTTTTAAGTCGCTCCTACAGAGCTATAGTTTAGCTGGCCCGACACAGATTCGCAGATTTAGCTCCGCTGAGAAAGTTCACGGATTTTTTATATGCTTTTTAAAGATCAATAATAATTCCCATAAATTAATTTGCCTTCTGCTTACGCCGAAACTACAGCACAAGAACACCGGCCACAATCCTTCAAATTATATCTGTGAAATCTGTGTCTGCTTTCAAAAGCCCGAAGGGGGCGGCATCCTCCTGATTACAGTGCCTGATGTTTTTCATTTCGTATGCTCCAGGATCCCCGACAAACGGATGCCACTATGCGTTTCCGAATAGATACATTTGCCGCCGGAGATCACCAGCACCTGCGGCGATTCGTGCATTATCCCGTACCTCGTAGCAATGGCAGCGGAAACATCGCGGTGACTCAGCAGATCAAGATAATACGGTTTCAGGTTCATTCCATATTCTTCTTTCCAACTGCTTTCGATCCGGCTCAGCGCCACCGAGCTGATGCTGCAGCGGGTACTGTGCTTCAGGATCAGTACCGGGGTTGTGTTGGATTCCCTATCGATCTTTTCCAGCTGATCCGTATGGAGAAGTTCATTCCATTTCATAAACACAAAATTACGTCAATAAAAGATCGCTTGTTGCTTTTATATCCACCAGGGCATCATAAAGTTTGTCAAGGTCCTTTTGGTCATTAAAAGCATTGATCGAATAGCGCAAAAACACATGCGGACCATGCGGCATCACAGGGATCTCGATATGGTATTTTTCATAGAGGAGTACTTTCAGCTTTTCGGGCTGGCTGGTTTTGATGGGAATGCTGCACATCTGCCCGAGGAATTCATCTGTAAGCGGGCACAGTGGCCGGGTGTTCATCAGGTCGCAAAAGCGCTGGTAATTGGAGCGCGCCAATGCAGCGCAATCTACAGCTACCTGTCGCCAGTTATTTTTATCGAGGTATTCGATAGCTTTGGGTATCGTTAAGAAAGCCGTAAAATCACGGGTACCCTGCATCTGGTGATAATCGAGGAAACGTGTCTGCAGGATGGTCGGGTTGCCGTATCCCCAGCTTACCACGAGCGGGTCAAAAAGATCCTGCAATTCTTTTTTCACATATAAGAAGGAACAGCCTTTCGGTGTGAGCATCCATTTGTGGCAGGCGCCTGTATAGATATCTGCTTTCAGCGACTTCATATCAAAGGGTATATGCCCGGGAACATGCGCCCCGTCTACGATCGTAAGCAGGCCTTTTTCTTTGGCCTGTTCGCAGATCTCTTTCACCGGCAGCTTAAGCGCAGTCGTGCTTGTTATATGACTGATGAAAATAGCTTTGGTGTTCGGCGTCAGTCCTTTCCAGAACTCTTCGAGGAATTTTTCTTTTGATGCCACCGGCAAGCTGATCGCCTGGCGGATATATTTTGCACCTTTCTGATCGCAATAATACTTCCAGGTCCTGTCCATAGCGCCGTATTCGAGGTCTGTACTCAGCACCTCATCACCCGGTTTCAGGTCGATACTTTTGGCGATGATATTCATGGCATAGGAAGGATTGGGAACATACACGAGGTCATCCGCATCGCAACCAATGTAATTGCCCAGGGCTGTCCGCGAACGCTTCAGGTTTTCGAGGCTCCACACCGCGATAAACTGAACGGGATCCCTTTCCATCTGCAGCTGCAACCGCTGGTATTCTTCCATAATGGGGCGCGGGCAGGCACCAAAAGAACCGAAATTCAGAAAAGCAATATCCGGGTTCAGATAAAAATCTGCTTTTAAAGAGCTATAGGAGTTCATGCAAAAGTATTTGCGACAAATCTAACAAAAAACGTGTGTTGATGAATAGTCAATTTACCCTTCGGGGTCTTTATTAAATAGAGATGGCAACTTACGCTGCTACTGCTCAACTACACCAACCATCCGCGTTAATTTTTAATTCGGCTCTTACACCCACTGATCTGTGACATCTGCGTCTGGTCAGCTAAACTGAGTCACTCCTTTTGGAGCTAAATTTAAAAGCTGATTTCCCGATATCAGACAGCCTGTTGAAACTTTAAAACCGGATAAGTATTTCTATTCCGTTATTTTTTTCATAAATTTGTAAAGATGGAGAGCAACCCCTTACATACAAGCGGATCGACTCAGGCCCAGCACATGGCCCAATGGTAGGAGGTATATACCCTCTTTCCGTTCAATACACCTTTATCTTTTAATTAAAAAAACAACCATTAATTCATACATACAATGAAAACACAGGATATTGCACCTACATTAGAGAAGATCTACCCGGAAGCAGGCGACTTTTTGCCCCTGAACGGTACCGACTACGTAGAGTTCTACGTGGGAAATGCAAAACAGGCCGCACATTATTACAAAACCGCCTTCGGCTTTCAGAACCTTGCCTACAGCGGACTGGAAACCGGCAACAAAGATGCTGCTTCCTACGTATTGCAGCAGGATAAGATCCGCCTCGTGCTCACTACCCCGCTTCATTCGGGCAACCCGATCAACCAGCACATCGTGAAACACGGAGACGGGGTGAAAGTGATCGCTCTGTGGGTGGACGATGCTACGAAAAGCTTTGAAGAAACCACGAAAAGAGGCGCCAAACCATTTATGGAACCTACGAAGGAAGAAGATGAGAACGGTTACGTGATCCGCAGCGGTATCTATACCTATGGTGAAACCGTACATATGTTCGTAGAGCGTAAAAACTATAACGGCCTTTTCCTGCCGGGCTACCAGGAATGGAAAAGCGATTACAACCCGAAAGCAGCCGGTCTTAAATACATCGATCACATGGTGGGCAATGTAGGCTGGAATGAGATGAACGTATGGGTGGACTGGTATGAAAAAACAATGGGCTTTATCAACCTGCTGACCTTTGACGACAAGCAGATCCACACCGAATACAGTGCACTGATGAGTAAGGTAATGAGCAATGGCAACGGCCGCATCAAATTCCCGATCAATGAGCCGGCAGAAGGCAAAAAGAAATCACAGATCGAAGAATATATCCAGTTCTACGAAGGCTCCGGCTGCCAGCACATTGCAGTGGCCACCGACGATATCCTCACAACCGTGAGGGATCTGCGGTCAAGAGGTGTTGAATTCCTCTCGGCTCCGCCCAATGCATACTATGAGGATGTAAGGGTGCGGGTACCGAATGTGAAAGAGGACATGGACCTGCTGGCAGCAGAAGGCATCCTGATCGATTGCGACGAGGATGGTTATCTCCTGCAGATCTTCACCAAGCCGGTGGAAGACCGCCCGACACTCTTTTTTGAGATCATCCAGCGAATGGGCGCCAAAGGATTCGGTGCCGGTAATTTCAAAGCGCTGTTCGAATCTATTGAAAGAGAACAGGCCAAAAGAGGCACTTTATAAGTAAACGCATGTAATACACGCAAAAAAGCCTTTCCCTGCGGAAAGGTTTTTTTTGTAGACCTCATCCGGTTTCTCTATCCTCACTAATCTAAACGTAAAGAAGATATTTTCTAAACCGGTTTTGTTAATTACAGACCGTCCAAACTATCAAAAACAATAGATGCCTCAAAACAGATGTCCTGCAAGACCTCCCGGTCTACATACAACAAAAAACACTTCTATTGATTATGAAAAGGCTTATTTTGTATGAAGTCACTGTTATTTCAAAGCCGGCCTCTTTAATCTGATATTAAGTTTGTGTCGGGATCTAAATTCTGTTGACATTTATTTGGTGAATCCATACTTTTTTAATAGATTAGCTTATCGTTAATCCTAACAGTATGATAAAAAAGTACCCCTTCAATTCGTTTTTTCACAACAGCAGAAGTATGTGGCGCATTGCCTTGCTGTTGTGCCTTTTCATATCAACCCGGTCTTTTTCGCAAATAAAGATCGTAGAAGTTAAAGGAAAAAATATTCCGCAGACCGATCTGGAAAACATGTTCCACAGGAACTCAAATTTCGGTACGGACGATGAACGCCGGAAATTGGTATATAAGATCTTTGAGTCATGGAACCCTCAAACCAATGATTCCATTGAAGGTCTTAACGCCTATGACCTTTTAACCAAGGCCTATACCCGGAACATCCTGTACACGGAGATCCCAACGTACATGAAGCTCATGAAGAGCCATCATTTGCATCATAAGTACGAGATCGCTGATCATGACGAGTTTGGCCGGTTTCCCGGAGGGAATGATGTACAGGCGGCCTGTACCAATATGGATTTTGAGACGGGAACATCTGCAGGCTGGACCGGAACCAACGGTATCAACTCCAATTCCCAGACCCAGGCGGGCTGCTGTGCTTCGGCAGGCGCCAATACCACTCCTATGACAGGTGGTAACGACGGTTGCGGTCCTTTCCCGAGATTATGCCCGGGTGGCGGAACCACTTCCCTGATGCTTGGTGACGGAACTACCCGTACCGGACGTGCTGACAGGCTTACACAAACATTCCAGGTTTCTCCATCCAACTGTGTATTAACAGTAAATTATGCGGTAGTGCTTGAAGATGGAGGACATCTTATTAACGAACAACCTTATTTCAATATTGAAGTGCGTAACCAGTCAGGCGGTTTATTACCCTGTGGTGACTTCTACGTGGCCGTGGGTTCTCCCAATGCTACGGGATTTGCCAACTCTCCTACCTGCGCCGGAACGATCTATGCCAACTGGAGATCTGCCAGCTTTGACCTTAGTGCACTGAACGGACAGAATGTAACAGTAACTTATACGGTTTCCGATTGTATCTACACAGGACATTTCGGATATTGTTATATCGACGGATTCTGCGGTCCATGCGCTATCCAGAGTAACAATCCTTGCAGCGGTGGCTCCCAGCAGATCTGTGCGCCTCCGGGCTATGCAAGCTATAACTGGACCGGTCCTGCCGGCTTCACAGGTAATACCCAGTGTGTGAACGTATCCACACAAGGTACCTATACAGTAACCGGAACGCAGGCGGGTGGCTGCCCGATCCCTGTATTACAATATACACTGGCTCCAAGCCCGATGCCTGCTGCTGCATTTACGGCTGCCAACACCATTTGCTCTACCGTAGTGAATTTCACCGATGCAAGTACCATTGGTGCCGGCGGAACGATCAGTACCTGGGCCTGGGATTTCGGCGAACCCTCATCGGGAGCCAACAATACGTCCTCTGCCCAAAACCCTTCACACACCTATGCAACTATAGGTAATTTTGTGGTCACGCTCACAGTCACTTCTGTAAATAACTGTTCGCATACTTATACATTAACAGTAAACTCTTCCGGCGGGCCACTGGCCAACTTTACCTATGCCACAGCCGGCGGTGTTCCTGCATGTCCGGGTGTTACGATGAACTTCACGAATACTTCCACTACCCCGGCGGGGACTACTATAAATGCCTGGAACTGGGATTTCGGTGATCCTGCATCGGGTGCGGCTAATACAGCTAATACGGCCAATCCATCACATACTTATGCAACTGCCGGACAGTACGTAGTAACCTATACGGTGACCAACGACCAGAACTGCTCCGGAAATACCACGCAGACGGTTATTATCAATGCGAACCCGGTACCTGTATTTACTGCCAATCCAGCCTGTCTCAATAGTTGCAGCCAGTTTGTGAACAACACACCTGCAGTGCCGGCTATCGGTACCTGGGCATGGGATTTCACTAATGACGGAACGAACGATAATGCCACACAGGCGCCTTGCTTTACGTATCCTGCTGCAGGCACCTACACGGCGCAGCTGACAGCTACAACTACTGCCGGTTGTGTGGGCACCTATACCTCTACTGCTTTGGTGAACCCGAACCCGACCGCTTCCTTCACAGTCACTACCGAGTGTGTGAATGATGCTACGCAATTTGATGGAAACCCGAGTAGCATTCCTGCTCCGGATAATATTGCTTCGTATAGCTGGAATTTTGGTGATCTTAGCAATGCAACCGGAGTAACGACTACACATACGTATGCCACCTGCGGAACCTATACGGCCAACCTCCTGGTGACCTCTAATAATAACTGTACGAATAACGTGAACGTTACCGTGACGGTAAAATGCAGACCGACCGTAGTTGTACCTACCAATACGGTAGTATGTCCGGCCACTGCCATAGCGGGTACTAATTTCACCAGCAACCCTGCGGGAGCTACCTACAGCTGGACGAATTCCGAAACCGGTATTAACTTAGGAGCGGGACCTACTGCAGGCGATGTTCCGGGCTTCACTACTACAAATGCGGGATCAACTCAATTAAATGCCACGATAACCGTAACACCAACACTGGTTGGATGTGTGGGAACACCGAACAGTTATACGATCTCGGTGAGTCCGACACCGGTAATGGTTCCGATCAACGATTCTGTTTATTGTCATGGTAATACGGTAATAGCAGCACCATTTGCTACCGTACCTCCGGGCTCTACCTATACATGGACCAACACGGATCCTTCTATAGGCCTCGTTGGCAGCGGTACAGGACCTTATGCGGCCTTTCCTGCCACAAACGCCAGTACGAATCAATTATCGGGCACTATCACGGTTACCCCTACTCTTGCAACCTGCGTAGGCTTACCGATCTCCTATGTGATCAATTTATATCCGACGCCTGCTGCAACAGTTCCTGCCGATGCCAGCTATTGTGGTAATGACGTGGTTCCTGCAACGGGCTTCACAAGCGTACCTGCCGGAGCTACTTTCAACTGGACCAATTCGGATCCTTCGATCGGGATTACTTCGGTGAGCCCGGGACAGATCGCTGCTTTTTCAGCGACCAACAGCTCTCCTATAGTTCATGATGCTACCATTACGGTTATTCCTGTGCTGAACGGATGTCCGGGAGCACCTGTTTCGTATACGATATCAGTGAAGCCAACGCCTTTTGTCAATCCGATCGCGGATGTACTGGAATGTCCTTCCGTGAACGTACCGATCAATTTCATTACGACCACACCAGCGGGCGCTACTCTGGCATGGACCAATTCCAGCTCGGCTGTAGGTTTATCCACGATGTCGGGCAGTGGCGATGTTCCTGCTTTCACTACTACAAACAGCAGTGCTATTAACGAAGTATCGATTGTCTCGATCACTCCTTCACTCAATACCTGTGTAGGTCCGGTCTTAACTTATTCGATCACGGTAAGGCCTACTCCTGTGCTTTTACCGGTAGCCGACAATTCCTATTGTCCGAATGTAACAACCGTACCGCCACCGAACTGGATCACTATCCCTACCGGCGCTACTGTTAACTGGACCAATACCAATTCAAGCATCGGTCTTCCTTCCAGCGGGGTAGACAACTACAATACCTTTGTTCCGCTGAATACGACAAGTGTGAACCAGATCGCAAGCATTACAGGTACACCAACACTGAATAGCTGTGTAGGCCTTCCTCAGTCCTATACTATAACCGTGTTCCCGAAACCGGTAGCATCTGTTCCTGCAAGCAGCGAATCCTGCCCTGCTCCTAACCCTGGCTCGGCACAAACAGGCTTTACATTCACAAGTATTCCTGCCGATCCTTTGACGGTATACACCTGGTCGCATAATAACGGAAGTGTAGGTCTGACACAGGGAGCCCTGGCTGCTGTAACGACTACTGCAACTACTGCTTCTACCAATAACTTCACGGCTACCAACAGCAACAGCTCGCTGATCGTAACTACCTTTACGGTAATTACCCAGCTGAACGGTTGTAACAGCGATCCGAAGAGCTTCAGCTTCACGGTAAATCCGTTGCCTGAGCCTTTGTTCGCTGTGAGCCATACCTGCGAGGGAGACATCACCGGCTTCACCGACCTGTCTTCTGTAAGCTCTGGTAATATTGCCACCTGGCAGTGGGATTTCGACAACAACGGATCCTATGAGATCTCCGGTAGCAACCCGAATCCTACGCATACGATCGCTGGCTGGGGCACACATACGATCCATTTGAATACGATCACCGATAAATCCTGCTTCAAAGATATAACACGCACCATGTATGTAAATCCGAACCCGGTACCTGTGATCGGTGTGGACGATCCGGACGGATGTCCTGACCATTCGGTGCAGATGGGTGTTTATGTGGATCCGGGAAGTGTGGATCATCCGAACAGTATCCTGTCCTGGGTATGGGATGTGGAAAGCGACAACAATATTGACGCAACACACACGTTCCCTATAGGTTTAGGCTCACAGATCGATTCACTGGATCATACGTATACAAATGCATCGCCGGTAGCATCGCAGTTCTACCAGGTTACGGTAACTGCTACCAGTGATAGTGGCTGTGTAGGTACAACGATGACTTCTCCTTCATTTATCACTGTATTTGCACACCCGGTAGCTAATTTCACGTATGGTCCTCTCGATCCGGAACCAAACACGCAGCTTCCGCTTGTTTCTTTCTACGACCAGTCCTTAGGTGCTACCAACTGGACATGGAGCTTCAACGATCCGCTGAGCACTATACAGGGCAATACATCCAACCTGCAGAATCCGCAGCATTATTATGAAAGCTGGGATGCGGGCATCTACGATGTGCAGCTGTATATCACCAACGGGCAATGCGAGGATAGTATCACGAAACCGGTAGAGATCAAACCGGACTGGACCTTCTACATCCCGAATGCATTCTCTCCTAACAACGATGGTGTGAATGAAGGCTTCAGGGGAACGGGTGTGGGTATCGGTACCTACTCCCTGATGATCTTTGACAGGTGGGGTGCTTTGATCTGGCAGACCGAAGACCTTGAAAAAGAATGGGACGGGAAAGTTGCCGGAGCCTCCAAAGCTGTTCAGCAGGATGTGTACATCTGGAAAGTGAAATTCAAAGACGGACGAAATACCAAGCACCAGTTCGAAGGAACGGTCACCGTAGTCCGTTAAAGATTGTTATACAAGGGCCGCCCACAGCGGCCCTTTTTTTATACCCCGAAATATAATCCGTTTACCAACGTTTCTATGCTATTGACCAATTAAAGCAAATAAGGCTTATATTTATTCCTATTATTGACCCATAAAACAACAACACCATGAAACGGATTCTTAAGATCACCCTCGTACTTTCTCTTCTTTCCTCTATTGTAGTAATGGAATCATGCACAAAAGCAAGAGATTGCAGGGGGCGTAAAAAAACCGTGAAAACAAACATGGGCGGTTGGCTATAAATTTTTAAATCAATAATACTATGAAAAAACTGATCTTTATTTTGACTATCAGCGCAGGAACCATTGCATTTACCGCCTGCGGGAACAAAACAGCCGGTGAAGAAACAAGTGCCGGAACGGAAGAAAAAACTGCTTCGGGCAACAAGCTGGAAGGTACCTGGGAAATCGTGAAAACCGAAGGGCCGCTGGCAGAAATGAACAAAGGCACACAGTATGTATTTGAAGGTACCGACAAGCTGACCATGCAACAGGGAAGCTTCAAAAATCCCGGCAAAACAGCCATCACCGACACCTCTTTTACCTGGGAAGCCAATGGTATGAAAATGGACTATACCTACAAAATGGAAGGCTCCCAGCTGGTAGTGGAAGTAGTGAACAGCGGCGGACAAAAATTCTGGATGGACAAAAAATAAGTCCGTTCGAAAAGATCCGAAGCATATCGACGCAAGGAGGCAGAGTCTGAATTTTTATTCCTGTTGCTATCGTTCTCTCTGCTTTTCAATTCAATCAAAATAATCAATACTATCCGTGGCGATCATAGCCCGGGCTGACAATCTATTTCAATAACCAAACAACCTTAACCTACTAAACATGGAAACGACCTACGAGCAAATACGCCCGCTTATTGTAAGTGAGACCTGGGAAGGCAACCAGGTAAAGCTGAAATTCAAAGCTCCTAACCAGGAGCAACCGATAGAAACTTTAGGTATTGCGATGCCGGACCAGGAAGAAATGATGAAAAAGATCATGGCGGAGGTGGCAAAAAGCACCGCTTCCAGTATGGCGATCAATAGTGCCACCAGCGGGCTAAGCAACCTGGCAGGCATGGGCAACTTAGGTGGCGTGGCCGGCAATATGGCCAACCAGGCAGGGCTCGGCTACCAGATGGACCCCACTAAATTTATGGAAGTGGAGCTTACCGACGAAGTAAAACAACGTGCCATCCTCACTGCTTTCAGCGGCCTGCAGATGTACTACGAGCTGAAAGACAACAGCTGGTCCTTTAAACAACCCGGTGTATAAAAAATGAAGGCACTGAAATTCACCTGGAAGATCGTGCTCAACCTGCTGATCGTGCCTTTTTCCCTTAGTATAGTGGTAGCTCTGATTGTGGGATATATCACCCAATCCGGCAACCAGGACCTGGAGAACTATGCGGTGAAACAGGAGAACGTCACCCGCCTCAAAGCGGATAAGATCGTAGCAGTCCCCATTGCCGATCCCTCGTTCGACGCTGTCTCCATCGCTTTCCTCCTTACTTTTGCGCTGGTCTTTGTGTTTATGATCATCTACATGATTCCCGGCAAAAAGAAGGATCCGGCAGCCGTTTAGCCGCTTTCCACTATTGTCTCTTTTTGTTGCCGGATAGGTGTTTCTAAGGCTTTTCATTTTGTAAATAGCCAAAAAAAACTACTTTTGTACGTCTAAACTTATTTAAACATGCTAAACATTGTTTTATTTGGCCCTCCGGGTGCAGGAAAAGGAACACAGGCAAAAAAGCTGACTGAAACCTATCACCTGATCCACCTTTCCACAGGTGATCTGCTCCGTTATGAAATTGCACGCGGCACCACACTGGGCAGGCAGGCAAAATCCATCATGGACAGAGGCGAGCTGGTGTCCGATGAGATCGTGATCGGCATGATCGAGAACAAGCTGAATGAAAATCAACAGGCCAAAGGTTTTATCTTCGATGGTTTCCCGAGAACGACAGCCCAGGCCAAAGCATTGGATGAGCTGCTGCAGAAAAAACACACCCCGATCACGATGATGATCGCGCTGGAAGTGGACAATGTAGAGCTCACACGGAGATTGCTGGTACGCGGACACGAGTCGGGCAGAGCCGATGATCAGAATGAAGATGTGATCCGGAACCGCATCACCGAATACAACAATAAAACGGCACCTTTAAAAAACTATTACGCTAATCAGAATAAATTCCATTCGGTATACGGGATCGGAAGCATCGAACAGATCTTTGAGCTGCTGTGTGCAACCATCGATAACAAAACAAAAGTAAAGACCATCGAACCGGATGGCATCCCTACGATCGCCGATGTAAGCATCGAAAAAAAATCGGGCAAACCGGATCTGCATATTAAGGACGAAACACCCTTTGTACATACCGAAATGAAATCTGCTGTTACTATAAAAGCAGCAGAGGTGAAGGACACGAAAGCATCCAACCCTCGCGAGACTTCGCGACCGAAACCGGCTCCGGCTCCGGCTAAGAAAAAAGAGGCGGTGAAAAAAGTGGTGAAGAAGGCTGCGAAAAAAGAAGTAAAGAAAGAAGATAAAAAAACATCACGTCCGGGCGTGACTAAAAAAGTCGCTCCGAAAAAAGCCGTGAAGAAAGCAGTCAAAAAAGTCGCTCCGAAAAAAGCTGTGAGGAAAGTGGTGAAGAAGGCAGCTAAAAAGGTTGTAGCTAAAAAAGCCGTTAAGAAGGTGGTGAAAAAAGTTTCACGCCCTGGTGTGACTAAAAAGGCTGTTAAAAAAGTCGTGAAAAAGGCTGCTCCGAAAAAAGCTGTTAAAAAAGTGGCACCTAAAAAAGCTGTGAAGAAAGCGACCAAAAAAGCAGCTCCAAAAAAAGCGGTAAAGAAGGTGGCAAAGAAATCACGCCCGGGCGTGACTAAAAAGGTTGTGAAAAAAGCGATGGCGAAAAAAGCAGTAAAGAAAGCTGCAAAGAGCGCCGGAAAGAAAAGAAAATAGAAATTTATACTACATCTGAAAAGTCCGGCGTTTGAGGATTCTCCTTAAATCGGGCTTTTCTTTTTTTATACCACATGGATAATAATTTTGTTGATTACGTAAAGATATGTTGCCGCTCCGGAAAGGGTGGTAAAGGCTCTAACCATTTGCACAGGGATAAGCTTACTGCAAAAGGCGGCCCTGATGGAGGAGATGGCGGAAGGGGTGGACATATTATTTTAAGAGGCAACAAACAATTGTGGACACTTCTTCATCTTAAATACCGCAAGCACGTAATTGCCGAAGATGGTTTAGCGGGCGGCAGTTCCCTGAGCAGCGGTAAGGAAGGTAAAGACGAAATTCTCGATGTTCCCTTAGGCACCATTGCGAGGGATGTGGAAACCGGTGAAATGCTGTGTGAGATCAGCGAAGAAGGACAGGAATTTATTATTGCAAAAGGTGGAAGGGGCGGCTTAGGGAACTGGCATTTCAAAAGCCCGACCTTTCAAACACCAAGGTTTTCACAACCAGGTGAAGATGGCGTAAATGAGTGGAAGGTATTAGAGTTGAAAGTATTGGCAGATGTAGGTTTAGTGGGTTTTCCAAATGCAGGGAAGTCAACATTGTTATCGGTGGTTTCTGCTGCTAAACCGGAAATTGCAAACTATCCTTTTACCACTTTAACCCCCCAGTTAGGAATTGTAAAATACTACGATTATAAATCGTTCATTATGGCGGATATTCCCGGAATCATTGAAGGTGCCAGCGAAGGAAAAGGATTGGGGCTTCGTTTCCTCCGTCACATCGAACGGAACTCTACCCTGCTCTTCTTAGTGAGCGCCGATACTTCCGATATTTTTGAAGAGTACAAAATATTGCTGAACGAGCTGAAAAAACACAATCCCGAGCTGCTGAACAAAAAAAGGATCTTAGGTATTTCCAAATCCGATATGATCGACCAAGAGCTGGAAGAGATGATCACCAAAGACCTCAACAAACGGCTCCGTGGAAAAAACAAGCTGCCTTTTGTCTTCTTTTCTTCGCATACAAAGCACAACCTGCAGGAATTAAAAGATATGATCTGGGAAAACATCCAGGAGTAATCTACAAAAAGAATCCACAGAGCTGACCAGACGAGTCACGATAGCTCGCGAGGCTTCGCGACGGGATCGCCGATGACGCGGATTTTCATTTGTAGAATCATTATAAAATTTCCGGAGATTATCTGTGGAAATTTTCAACCTTCCAAATATCTGCGCAATCCGTGGAATCTGCGTCTGCATTTTAGTCACGCCCGGGCGTGATACTTTCTTTGTATATTTACATTCTCTCAATAAAAATCGTATGAAAATAATCTGCATCGGCCGCAACTACGCGGAGCACGCCAAAGAAATGAAGTCGGAAGTTCCTGCGGAGCCCGTTTTTTTCATGAAGCCCGATACCGCTTTGCTAAAGGACAACGAAGCTTTTTTTTATCCGGAGTTTACCAAAGACCTGCACCACGAGGTAGAGATCGTTTTGAAGATCTCCAAAGCGGGTAAGCATATCGAAGAAAAATTCGCTCATAAATACTACGAAGAGATCGGTATCGGTATCGATTTCACGGCACGTGATGTGCAGGCCAGATGCAAGGAGAAAGGTTTACCATGGGAAAAAGCCAAAGCCTTCGACGGCTCTGCTCCCATCGGGAAATTCCTGCCAAAATCCAGCTTCAGCGATCTTAACAATATCTCTTTTCATTTGAACGTGAACGGAGAATTGCGCCAGAAAGGAACGACCAAAGACCTGCTCTTCAGCTTCGATAGCATCATTGCCTACGTTTCACAATTCGTTACCTTCAAAACCGGCGACCTCATTTATACCGGCACACCCGAGGGAGTAGCAGCGGTGAAAGCAGGAGACCGCTTATCCTGTTTTATCGGAGAGCAGAATCTCTTAGAGTTTGATGTGAAGTGATCTCTACTCCCCGCGGGAGAAGGGGTGCGAAAGCCTGTGCGCGAGCCGGGGGTTGAGGGCCTGCACCCCAACCCCCGGTGAATGCTCTTCCGAAGAATTAAATCCATCTTTAAGGCACCCATAAAATCCATGCACAAATGTGAGTTATTTAAAATACAAACAAGTCTTGCATAAACTTTCGAATATCTCTAACAAAGATTCAAGTTCCTGTGCACGGGATTTAACGAAGCAAGCAAGCGTTGCTTTGTACAATCCTCACCGGGACATTCCGAAAGATCTTATTTAAATCAGATAAAGATCCGTACAAAAACTCCTCTGCTTATAAGCAA
Source organism: Bacteroidota bacterium (assembly GCA_021156365.1). Taxonomy (GTDB): domain Bacteria; phylum Bacteroidota; class Bacteroidia; order B-17B0; family Aurantibacillaceae; genus JADJDM01. The sequence goes on along the minus strand of JAJNDK010000013.1, from coordinate 61,521 downwards.
AGCTGTTATGTCATCGTGAATACTTATGTGGTTTTCCCCTCTCCGACCAACACGCTTTTTTGTACGATCAAAACTCAAAGATCAGATCAAAACCCCTGAACAGCGCAGGCTCAGGGCCTTTCCGCTTTTGCTTAGGGATCAGCCCGCGTTGTGGAACGATCAGAAAAAAATAACCGAACGCAGCTTTACTCTTTGTTCATTCATCAACCACCGACAAATGAATCAATTAATTATTTGTTAATAAAAAATTTGCCGTTCGCAGATGCGAATGTTCTATCATTGCGCCCTGAAATTACCGAATGAACCCTTTTACTACCTTTCGTAAAAAGCAGCGGCTTATTGCCCTGTCTTTTTTACCGGCTATTGCTGTTCCCGAAGCAAGCGCTTCCTATAGTAGCATATATGCATTTCCTGCTCTACGCAATTTTGTAAAAAAACTTTCTGTTCTCCTGGTTTTCTATGCAGGTAGCGGCTATGCCCAGAGCTTTGATTATACTGTTGCTATTGACTCTTCGCAGGCATATACCAGCTTAAGCAGTGCTACTGTTTTATCGCCCGGCCAAAAATGGCTGCCGACCTATGAGATCCCAACCGGTTTTTCAGATCCTTCCTCACAACAGATTACACTTGAGACCAATGGTTTCGTTGTTTACAATAAACAATTCAATTCCGCTATTATGGCCTTTAATGGCTTTCGCTGCAAGCTGGACTCCAATTCGGCCTGGTCGCAGTTGTCCTATCTCAGCACCGGAAGTCCGGGATCAAAGATCCTGAAGATCGAATTTAAGAATGTAGGACAGGGCGCGGAAACAAAAGAGCTGCTGAGCTACCAGGTATGGATCCGGGAAAACGGGGTTTTTGAAATTGCCATTGGCCCCAATACCTATGAAAAACTTCCGGGTGACACGATCATCGATACCAACCAGGTAGTTCACCTCGGATTGATCAACCGGAACATGGATACAGCGAACCAGGGTTTGTTTGTTTCGGGGAGCCCGCAAAATCCGGCCCCTGCGGCACTCAACAGCGGAGATCCTGCCCTGGCTTATTTGCGCACTGTGCCAAAAAGAGGATACAAATACATATTTACACCCAATTAAAATACATATATGTTCAAGAATATATCTGCATATAGGAAATTTAGTGTCGTACTGCTCATACTCTTGAGTACATGCATACAGTTGAAAGCATCCAAACGGTATTGGATCTCTGCTGTTACAGCCGGCTGGAATTCCACTTCCAACTGGTCTGCTACAAGCGGCGGCTCCGGCGGATCTTCCGTTCCGGGCAGTAACGATACCTGTTATTTCGACAGCAACGGGCCGGGACGATGTGATATCGATGCGAATGTGAATGTAAAACGCTTCGAGATCGTGAGTACCTATACCGATACCATCACTCAGAATGCTTATACGCTCACAGTTGGCTCAGGTGGTATGACGGTAGCTGGTGCTGTGTTCATCGGCAGCTCTTCCGCCATTACTGTATCCGGCACCTTCACCAACAGCGCCTGTAATTTCAAATCCACTTCCGGCACCTTTGAAATAAAAGAAGGACATTTTTCATTGACGGGCACAGGAGCTTTCCTGCCCAACAATGGCCTGGTGAAGCTATTTCATGGCGCTATTACGAGTAACGATACCTGTAAGATTACGCTCAGCACTTCTTCTTCCGACAAAGAATTTTACGATATACAATTTGATGTAGCTGCCAGCTTTGCCCGTTATCACAAATTCCCTTCGGGCGGAATGAAAGTAAATCATTTGATGACGGTTTCCGGCAGCGGGAGTAAATATATCAATGCCGGTACGATCGAGCTCTCCGGAGATTATACCCACACAGGCGGTGCTGTAAGTGGCGGCGGACTCACAGCGGGAATCCTGAAATTTATGGGAACCGGCAGCCAGTATCTTACCTGCAGTAGTAGTACCGACGTGTCGAAAGTAGCGCACATTGATATCAATAAATCTTCGGGCACACTTTATTTTGTCGGCTCTGTGGTTTCTACCCTCGATCTGAAACGGACAGCCGGATCCCTGGATGCGGGAACCTCCCGTTTCTACTACCGGAATTTCGGAGGCGGAACAAAGGTCACCGGGAATTTCACCGGCAGCAACAGCCTGAACAAATTGTATTTTATTGCCAGCGATAACGGAAACCTTACCATCGATGACACCCTGCAGGTGAATGATTCCTTAGTATTCAGCCGCACTACCGGGATCGCCAAAGGAACCAATGCGGGGATCTTAGCTGCCAAAGGTCATATCAATATCGCTGCCGCATCGCCGGTGAGTGGTAGTATGACACTCCTGGTAAACGGAAGCGGGAAACAGGTGTACAAAAGTGGTGTGATCTACGATCTCAACCGTTATATCGGAAGCCCGAACATCAGGATCCTGAAAAGCGCCGGCGATACCCTGAAGATAGAAGGTTTCCACCCGATCCAGACCAGCTTCAACTATGTATCCGGCGTAATAAATTCATCGGCAGCACGTATTAAATTCTCCGCGCGGAACTCTCCGACCATTACCGGCTCGGTAAGTCTGCGCAATGTGGAATTCTGTTACGGCCTCACCGGCAGCGGCGATCCGCTTACCATTGCTTCCGGTACACAATTAACGATCATTGACAGTTTGCTTATTACCGGCACCACCAGTGCAGCGTCGAATACATTGAATACAGGCATTGTTAACCTGAAAGGAAACATGTACATAAATTGCAGTTCACCCAATACTGCAGGTACGGCCACTATTAAGATCAACGGGACTGGCGATCAGCATATATACGGAAATACCGCATCCGGTGCATTAGCCCGCTTGCCGAATGTAGAGATCGACAAAGCTTCCGGTACCTTATACCTGCATAACAACATTGCCACCGGATCATCCGGTACAGCCTGTAGTTTTACGCACACTGCCGGAACCCTTGATTATGGGACTTCCACGCTCGTCTTCGCCAACAATTGTAACATTACCTCCGCCGTTAGCGGCAATCGCCTGGATCTGTATAACGTACAGTTCACGACAGGTACTATCGGCATCCACAGCTCTACCACCCTTGGCGTGAACGGAGATCTTTCCACCTCCAGCTCCAGCTCGGCCCTCACCATCAATGGCGGCACGATAGAATGCAAAGGGAATATCACCATCAACAACACGAACACCAGCATCGGATCAGTTGGCTCGGTAAATATGCTCATCAACGGCATCGGAAACCAGACCTTCACCGGCAGCGGTATTTCCACCGCCGGCTTCATGCCGAAGATCACCATCAATAAATCATCCGGCACTTTGTACCTCGCCAGTATCATCAGCGCCGGTCATGACTGGACCTATACAGCCGGAACAGTAGATGCAACTACCTATGGCAGTACCGTTTATTTCGGCGGCACACATGATGCAGATGCACAGGGCACAAGTGCAACGATGAGCTTTCACAATGCGGTATTTGCAGGTACACGCACACTAACCGGGGATTTAAAAGCTTTCAACAATCTTACTATCAACTCTTCTTCTACCCTCGCCCAGGGGTCTTACACGCTCGGCTTTGGCGGCTATGCCAATAACGGAACGCATAGTGGTTCAGGAAATATTACCCTGATCGGGAATGGCTATCATGAGTTTTCCAAAAGCGGAGGAGGCACTACTTCTTTTGGAGCAGTAACCGCATCCAGGAGCGGCGGAAGCCTGAAACTGAACTCGCCGGTCAATATCACCACCTCGATGAGCTTTACCAAAGGTATTATCAAAACCACTGCCACCAACCTGCTGAAATTTGCAGATAATGCTACCTGCACAGGAGGAAGCGATTCGGGATACGTGAAAGGACCGGTGATAAAAACAGGTAATGATGTGTTTGTTTTTCCTTTGGGGGATACAAGTAACACAGCCGGACCTTATCACCCACTGAACATCTCTGCTCCCGCTTCCGGCACAGATGCCTTTACGGCCGAGTATTTTTATGTAGCTCAAACACAAGGAACAGCAAAAGATTCTACAGTGGACAGTCTGAGTACTTGCCAATACTGGCATCTGGCCCGCACTACAGGAAGCTCCAATGTGCATACAGGGCTTCAATGGAAGAGCACAGACTGCACTATCACGCCTGCCGATAGCAATATGCGTATGGTGAGGTGGAACAGCACCAAATGGATCCCTGCAGGAGACAGTATTGTGGGCACAAAGAAGATATTGTCCAATGCCGCTCTCAGCTCTTTTGGCTATCTCACCCTGGCGCAACATGCTTGCCATATAAACAGTCTTACTCCTTTTGCCATTGTTGGACCTTATGGAATATGTTCGGGAAAAAGTGTCGATCTCACTGTTGTGTCAGGAGATTCGGTTATTACTTATCTATGGAGTACAGGGTCTACCAATGATTCTATCACTTCATCCCCTACTGTCAATACCACTTATTCCGTAACAGGAACCTTTGCTAATGGATGTGCCCGTACGACACAGAAAACGATACATGTTTTCACATATGACCAATTTATTGTTACTACAGGATTTGATACCATTCTTGCTCCTGATACGCTGTTCTATACTATTTCAACCAAAGGTCTGATGGAAGACAGTATTATGGCTGAAGACACAGGAAAGTTTTGCGCGGATCTCCCTATAACCGAAACCAGTGTCGTGGATCTGTATTTTTATTCCAAAGCACTTACGGACACATTACACATTCAATACGATGTGGATACAGCCGGAATAATTTCGGGGCTTCGTTTTATCGAAGGGGATAATTTATACCCGCTGGAATCGGAGTTCTTTAGCACGAACCAACGGCATCTGGTTTTGACTCCAATTGTGATAATCCCGAAATTATTAGCCTCCCAATACCATAAACTGAAACGCGAACTGGATGGAGGTTTTCTACTGGCAAAGAATAAACGGATCTTTTTTTCCTACGAGGAAGAGTATAATAACGGAAGCCTGAATTACCGGATTCTTAATTCCAGGCGTGTTCCACTCACCTCCTTGCCTTCAAAAGTGCGACAGTATGGAACAAATCAATACAGCGTTGTATTTCCAAGCAATACAACCCCTGCTGTATACTACCTGGAAGTGACCAATGCAAAAGGAGAGAATTTTTACATGCGCTTTAAATTGTTATAAAATGAAAAAAGGATTTTTGATAAATACGTTCGTACTATTGATAAGCATTTCTGCATTGGTAATTTCCCTGTCAGGAAAATTTGTAGAAAACAAAAGCAAATATGTCGACATCAAAGAATTGTATGAAGGTTTTGACATGAAAAAGGAATATGAAGGTGAATTCAAAAAGATCCAAAGTGCAAGACAAAGGATCATTGACAGCCTTGAACTTCAGCTGAAGATCCTTTCGCAACAAATCGATTATTCTAAAGGAAAAGACAAGGATCTTATCAACGCTTTCCAGGTGAGGCGACAGGATTACCTAAACAAGAAACAACAATTCGGGGAAGATGACGATGCTACTTTAAGGGACTATGATGAAAAAATATTGAAACAACTCAATCAGTATGTGGAAGAATTCGGAAGTAAGAACGACAGTGAATATATTTTCGGATATTCCGGTGGTGGAGAAGTATTGTATGGAAAAAAGGAAAACAATATTACAAAGGAGCTGATCATTTATGTAAACAACCGTTATAAAGGAGGATCTGCAGAATGAAACAAGGTATCACTGTTATTTTATATTGTATCAGTTTATTGATCATGGTTTCCTGTAAGAATGAAGGAAATACTACCGGGGAAGAAAGAGGTCTACCCGGCAGTGAACAGGATAGAGTAGAAATGCAGGAACGTATTTCCTGTTCACCTGCCGAATTGGTTGAATGGGTAGAGGATCCCGGCAATCATATGCGGCAGGAAAAAAAGATCGGTGAGGTCGTATATACACTGCAGTACAAACCTGCTGCATATATGGTGTGCAAAGAATACGGAACAGATTTGAACGTCGATAGTGCAAACGCAGGAATAGCATCCTTACAGGATATGCAATACTATAATCTGAGAATAAAAATAGAGGGCTTCAACGATGAATTTTTGAAATTCAATATCCCCTCAACTGCATCTTATGAAGAACGAGTGAGTTATTTTTCCTTTGATATGCAAAGAGATCTGAAACTGGTGGAAGGGAATGATACTATTCCTTGTGCGCTGTTTCATTATGAACGCAGTTACAACCTGACACCTTATGGGAATTTCACAATTGCATTCCCTGCGACAGACAAAGGCACAAAAAAAAGGACATTCATTTATAAAGATCGCTATTTAGGCACAGGCGCCGTGAAATTTTTATTTACTCCTTCAGATCTCAATCATGTACCAACACTTTCGTTATAAACATATGCATAAGAACAGAAAAGAATTTCGCAAAAGGGCTTTGGCTTTATTCATGCTGATCAGTATACTGAACACAGTGGTATTTCCCAGTGCTTCCTGGGCGCTTACTACAGGCCCCAGCCAGCCGGAAGTTCAAAGTTTCGAGCCGATAGGAACCTCTGAAATGGTGGACCTTTTCAGCGGGGATTTTAATTACAATATCCCGCTCCTGGATGTAGATGGATATCCTGTCAACATCAGTTATCATTCCGGGGTTGGGATGGACCAGGAAGCCAGTTGGACCGGGCTGGGATGGAATATCAACCCGGGAGTTATTAACCGGAGTATGCGCGGACTTCCGGACGATTTCAAAGGCGAGCTGATAACCAAAGAAACCAACATGAAGGATAATATAACAGTTGGAGTAGGTGCAGGTTTTGGTGGTGCTCTTGCCGGCAATGAGTCAGCTCTCACCAACTTACATGTGGGAGTCGGGATCAGTTACAATAATTATGTGGGGATCGGTATTGAAAAATCACTAAGTCTTACTTTCAATTTGGGTAAAGGTGCAAAAGGCCCCTTGTCAGGCAGTCTTGGATTTAAATCATCCAACACCGACGGGCTTACGATTTCGCCATCACTCAGTTTTAGCGCTACACTTTCAGAAAAATCAAAAATGGATGAAACAACATCTGCAAAAGTGGGTGTAGGAACTTCTTTTAATTCGAGGGTCGGATTAAAAACAATGTCGATAAGTACCTCTGTTGAGAGTAAATGGAATAACGGCGGTAAAAGGAGCAATAGCACAGGCGGTTCTTCTTCATACAGCTTCGGAGCTGTAAGCTACACACCACAGGTAAGCATGCCTATGAAAAACATGAGCCTGATGTTTAGTGCGAGTATTGGAGGGACAGGTATGTTGGCCGATGGAACGGTAGATGCAAACGGCTATTTTTCCAGCCAGCGTCTCGAAACAAAAACCGATCAATTCCCGGCTTACGGATATCTCTATGAGCAGGATGGCCAGAAGCTGGACAAGGTAATGCTGGATTTCAATCGCGAAAAAGACGGCGAATTTTCGGTGAACACGCCGGGTCTGCCCCTTACCAATCATACCTATGACGTGTATGGAGTATCGGGTCAGGGTATCGGAGGCTCTTACCGCTTGCATCGCAGCGATGTGAGCTATGTATTTGACAGTCGTGCATCCAATACCAGCGATAGTTATAGCCTGGGAGCTGAAATCAGTTTAGGAAATGCAGTACAGGTAGGTGGCGATGTTACGGTAAGCAATGTAAACACCACATCCGGAAAATGGCAGGGAGAAAATCCTCTCGCTGCTTATCTGAGCCCGAAAGGCAGAGAAACAGGGCCGGCCTACGAACCCGTGTACTTCAAACAATCGGGTGAAAAAACAGCCAATATCATCACCAATACCCCCCAGATCACATCTGCCGGTAGCCCGGAATCGGGATATATCCCCAATACCTGGTCGGCGTTCAAAAAAAGTACACCCGTTCGTGCCAGCCTGGAAGCCAGCACTGTGGATGACTATCTTTACCTGACTAAATCCACTATTACTGAAAGCTTCAATTCGAATGAAACCTATATGTATTACCAGAACCTTGATCTGGCAGGCGATCCGAACGTAGTGCTTAACTACACCAGGGAGCGTGATAAACGCACCCAGGAGATCAGTTACCTCAAAAAATCGGAAGACGATTTTATGCTGCGTCCCTCAGATATCAGCACCTTTGCCAAAAACGACCATATCGCGGAAATTTCCGTGCTGCAACCGGGAGGCCAGCGCTATGTGTATGGAAAAGCATTGTATAATACCGATCAGCAAGAAGTGACTTTTAACGTATCGGGAAATGACCACTGCCATCGCCCGGACCTTTCGGATGCAGGTTATGTGGCTTATGTTCCCGGCAGCGACAATTCCCTGAACAATAACAAAGGCGCTGATCATTATTTTTCACGTACCTCTATGCCGGCTTATGCGCACAGCTATCTGCTCACTTCCGTACTTTCACCGGACTACGTGGATGCAGACAATACGGCGGGTCCGAGCTTCAACGATTTTGGCACCTATACACTTTTTGAATACCAGAACAATGATGAAATTTACAGCAGCTATTTTTCCTGTTCGCCTTCATCTCCTGCAAGGCATCCTTACAAATGGCGTACACCCTTTTTAGAGAACAATGCCAACTACAATGAGAACCTGCACACCAAGAGCCTGGACGATCAGGGCAATTATGTATATGGTGAAAAAGAAGTATCCTACCTGAAATACATCAAAACAAAAAACTTTGTGGCAGTGTTCGAATTGAATAATCCGAATACGGACGGAGTACGCCATGACGGATGGGGCGTGGCGGATAAGGACGGTGGAATGCCTTCCACCGCTGCTTCTTCAGCGGGTCAAAGCCGTTACCTGAAAACCATCAGCCTGTATTCGCGTGTCGATTTCGAGAAAAAATGTGCCGATCCTTCTTATGTGCCTTTTCCAATCAAGCAGGTTCATTTTGAATACGACTACAGTTTATGCCCGGGCATTGAGAACACCTCTGTAGCAGATGAAGGTAAGCTCACACTGAAAAAGATCTATTTTACTTACGGACATTCCAACAAAGCTAAATTCAGCGCCTATACATTCGATTATGCGGATATCAACCAAAACGGGGCTATCGACACGTATCTCTGGAACGAAGAAAATCCGGCATATAACATGAAAGCCACCAATCGCTGGGGTGGGTATAAGCCTGCACCAAAAGCTTTACCAGGCATTACTACCTGCAATTTCAACGAGCCTTTATCCAATACTGATTTCCCCTATGTAAAACAGGATCTGACAGCCGACGCTGACGAAAGAATACCGGAAGATTATTACAGCGCTGCCTGGTCACTCACAAAGATCCACCTGCCTTCGGGAGGTGAGATCAGTGTCGATTACGAATCCGATGATTATGCCTATGTGCAGGACAAAAATGCCATGCAGATGTTTAAGGTTGTCGGTACCGGTATAGATAAAGATCATTTTACGGGTACATCCGGTACGGCCGTGCTGGATGGCACTAACCCCGTGACCAGCCTTGGCTTTTTTGTGGATTGCGCAGAAAGCAGGTACAATACGAGTGTATCCACTCAACAGACTATTCGCAGAATAAAGCAGAATTATTTTAAAGACATGGTAACTGGTACTGAGCCTTCTAAGATCTATTTCCGAACCTTTATTAAGGTGAATGGGGGGGGAAACCAGGGATATGAATTTGTGTCCGGTTATGCCGAGGTCGATTCAACTACTATCAGACGCACTACTGATGGCACCAACAGATTATTTTTCAAATTAAAAACAGTTACACTCGGTAAACCGGAGCGGGATGCCGGCTATGGAGTTGTAAATCCCTTATCACAGGCAGCTGTGAACTTCGGGCGACTCAAAACCCCGCGCGAAGCATTCAGCATGGGCGGTGAACCAAGTCCTTCTGCATCCCCGCAAAGCATGCTCACAGCCTTGCTGGATGCAAACTTTCTGAATACAGCCATACAAACACTTATGGGGCCGGAGAATTATTTATTCAATATCCGTGGGATAGGAAAAGAATTTGTGCCTTCCAAAACCTGGTTCCGGCTCTATAATCCCTACCATGATAAGTTAGGTGGCGGCAGCCGCGTAAAAAAGATCATGATCAGCGATGGCTGGCACGATATGAACAGCCCCGGCACTACTTCCTATTATGGACAAGCCTTCGATTATTCAACTACTGAAACATTCGACGGGATCCCTATGAAAGTGAGCTCCGGTGTTGCTTCTTACGAACCAATGATGGCCGGTGACGAAAATCCCTTCCGTCAACCGGTATTTTCGGGTGATCATAAAGATGCCTTGCTGGCTCCCGATAACCGCTATTATGTAGAAGAGCCTTTCGGCGAATCATTGTTCCCGGGTGCATCAGTGGGCTATAGTAAAGTAACTGTCCGCAGTCTGAACCTCAACGGCAGTCATGTGGAAGAAACGGGTGTAAAACGGCATGCAACAGGTTATGTAGTGAACGAATTTTTTACCGCCAGGGATTACCCGATCATCACTGCACGAACGGATATGGATGTAAAGGAAGCCAAGACGGGCTTGGGTGGTACTATACTACAATTCGACGTAACCAATAATATGTATGCCAGCCAGGGCTATGTGATCGAGATGAATGATATGCACGGCAAGCCAAAAGCCACCTGGGTATATGGCGAAGGTCAATCTTCACCTATGTCGGGCATGGAATATTTTTACAAAGACAATGGCATCCCGGATCCTGTTACCGGCCTGCGCAACCACGGGCATAAACTCGAAAATGAAAGTATTCCGGTAATAGCCCGCAATGGAAAATATTATGATGAGAATACCAATATGGGTATCGATCATGATTTTGTAGTCGACTTCAGGGAGGAACAAACCGTATCGGAAACAGTGGGTGCGCAGCTTAACCTCTATGTGTTCTATGCAGTGGTGCCGCTTGCCGTTCCACCGGTATGGCCGACCTATTCCAAAGAATCGGTGCGACTGCGTACAGCTTCCCTTACCAAAGTGATCAATAAATACGGGATCATGGACGAAGTGATCGCTTATGACAACGGTGCAATGATCTCCAGCAAAAATCTTCTCTGGGATGCAGAAACCGGCGAGGTGCTCCTGAACCAAACCATAAATGAATTTGGTGATCCCGTATACAGCTTCACCTATCCTGCTCATTGGTCCTACAATGGTATGGGCCCTGCCTATATCAACAACATGGTGGAAGGAACTCCGGCTGCCCTGGCTACATTGTTGGTGGCAGGTGATGAAGTGATCGCAGACGGAACGAACCGGGCCTGGGTAAATAAAACGTCGGGAGGTACCAACCTGTTCATCAAAAAAGACGGGACGATCCTTACCCCGGCTTATGTGAAAGTGATCCGCTCCGGGCGCCGCAATATGCAATCGGTCCCGGTTGGAAATTTCACCTCGCTGATCAATCCTTTGCTTACGGATGCGGCAGACCCTGCAAGTTTTCCGGACAATGGAGACGCATTCCCGCTTGTGGCCTATGATGCGGATTATAAGATCCTGAATGCTTCCGCTGTCGAATTTTCCGACAATGCCAAGATCGACTGTAAGTGTATATTCGGCACCATTCCCGGCGAAGTAAATCCGTATGCATACGGGCTCAAAGGCAACTGGCACCCGAAAACTTCCTATACCTTCCTCACCGGCCGCCATCAGACTGCAACAACGGTAACAAACAACCCGGTGAAAACAGGGAATATGCGAAAGGATGGGTATTTCAGCACTTTCACACCTTTCTGGACCGGCAACTTAAGCTCCGGCCCGCTCAGTGCGATGCCGGGAACACCGGGCAGCTCGCCTTACTGGACCTTTGCCAGCAGTCTTAGCATTCATTCAGCCTATGGACATGAGTTGGAGAACCGCGATGCATTGAACCGGTACTCGGCAGCTACCTATGGGTATAACAATACGCTTTCGATCTCCGTATCCAACAACTCGCAGTATAAGGAAAGCGGCTTCGACGGTTTCGAGGACTATGATTTTAATCCTTGCCCTTTCCAGCATTTTCAATTTCGGAATGTGGACGGAATTTTGCCCACCACCGACAGAGCTCATACCGGACGGTATAGCTACAAAGTGCCGGCCGGAAAAAAAATCTCCCTTGTAAAGGGAACGAAATCATGTGTATCACAGGAATTTGAAGAAGAAGAATAAAAAGAAAGTATGAAAAAAATAGTATCTATCATTTTTCTCTGCCTGCTGATGGCAGGATGGAATAAAGGAAAGGCCCAGGGCTCCGATGCAAGTGTGGCTTACATATCACTTAATACGGACTTCGTGCACCTGAAATACCCGGAAGACTCGGTTCAGCACGATACGGTAAATATGCGCCTGATTTTCCTGTGTACCGAACCTTCTACTCTTACCAAAGTGTATGTAAAGATGGGCACTGAGAAGGACAACGGAAACATCCTTAACAAAGAGTTTACGGTGAGCCTGAGTGGAAGTGATTACGGACTCACTTTCAAAACCATGTATCATCTTAATGACGGTACGGATAGCGGCTCAACTGTTTTCACTCCTTTTAGCAATGGCTATACAGGTTTTTATCTGACTGCCAGCGAGGCTAAATACAAAAGTGTCAAATGGATCAGCATCTATGCGGTGGATAAATTCAAGAGAAAAACGAATGTTAAATATTATCACATTAATTAAGCTGCAATGAAAAAGAAAGTACTCTTTATACTATTCCTGTTTGCTGTCATTAGCGGGGTAAAAGCGCAGCCCTACACAGTTACGTTGAATACTGACACAGACGATCCGGGAACAACAGCTTCCGAGGCCCTGCCTGGTGAGTTACGCTATGAGCTAAGCAGAGCTATTACAGACGCCAATACAGGTTTGCTTGCAGTTGTTAATTTTAATGTGCCTTCAGGTCTGGTAAAATTGAAAGCACCTATGAATATAGAGCTAACAAAAGGAATTTTATACATGGAATCGTATACCGGGTTACCCAATCAGGGAGTTACTATTGATCCTTTGTATTTCAATTTTTCTTATTTCACGACTTTACTGGATATCAATCTCCAGCCTGCAGCTAACGGTGTTTCTTATAATGCCACCGTCCAATTTAATAATCTTGAGTTTAAGAACTTTTACAATACTCCTGCAGCCAGTACTCTTGGCGATCGCCAATGTATAAATGTAAACGGGAACAACCATTTAACTTTAGGTTTTACCAACTGCATTTTTGAAGACAATTTCAAAGATATTTATTGTGAGTCTGGGAATGTTTATATGTTAACAGTAGATCATTGTACCTTTACTAAAAACGCATACAACTTTCCAAGTATTATAAATACTGCTAATATTAACGCGGATTTATCAGCAATTCATTTTACAACGGGTATTCTTAAAGTAATAAATAACTGCCAGTTTAATTTTTCGGGAGTTCCTGCAAAAATTTACGGAATAGTTGGAGCAGCTGTTGATCTGAAAATCATTAATAATACATTTATCTATTGCAAAGACGCTCTTTATTCTTATGCGCCAACTCCAGGCACAAATTTTTCTTTTTCGAACAATACTATGACCTACTGTTCAGCAGGCTGTCATTTAATTCATCCTTCTGTTAATTATATTCTTGATGGAAATTGGTTTGCTGCAAATGTAATAGATATTAGAACTTCGAATTCTACTGAAGCATCATTAATGTATCAACCTTATGGCTTAAAATTAATAAAGTCTTTCCCTTCTCTTGGATACAGTACCGGCTTCAATGCAAACAATCACTTTAATTTTACCACCCCTTTTAGTACTATGTCTTATAATGAATTAAGAAGATCTTTTAATTGTCCCATTCTGCCGCAAAGTTATACGGAAATAATAGGATATACCGAAATTAGTCCCATATACTTACCACCTACTACTTCTGTAAAAGGGCCAATTGCAAGGGCAAATACAACAACAACGGGCCCTCAAACACTTATATTTCGCACAAACCAGGGGGGATGTATGTTGCCTTATATTGTAATTACACCTACAGCTGTTTCCATTTCACCTTCCAATATATTCTCTATAACCTTTACTACTTCCATTTCTTTGCCAAGCGATAATGACGGGTATGCATTGGATATATACACAAATAACACAGTTAGCTCTCCTGGTATATTAGAAGGCTACGCCGGAGCTATCTATTTTAATTCGAATGGAACAAATACATATACTTTAACTGCACCTGTACAAAACCTGGATTTAAGCTGTGGTGACAGGATCATTGTAACAATTACATCACTTGGAGGAATTGCTTCAGGAACATACCAACAATCCAGCCCCATTACCCTGCCCGTCCCCGCCTGCCCTACTTCCCCAGGCGTTGCAGCAGATGACAATGAGTTCTGCATCGATCAGCCGGTAACATTCAACAGTGGTTTTGCTTTTGATGATATCCCCTGCATAGACGGAACATTCAGCTATGCCTGGAATTTAGGTGATGGTACTTTTTCGTCCGATGCAACACCGCAGCATGTGTACACCACACCGGGTCCCTATACGGTTTCCCTCACAGCCACCGGCAGTATCACCACTGGCACCACCACTACTACCTGTTCACTCACACCTACTCTCAACATCAATGTTACCGACGATTGTTGCCCTACCTGTTTGCCGTCTTTTGAGCCCATCCCCGGGAAAAAATATGTATTTAGCGCCTGGGTAAGCGAAACTACTACAACCAAAAGCTCTTTCGATCTGCCACAGGCCGTGATCACATACAGCCTGTCAGGAACAGGTACCGCACAACTGGGACCTTTCAAAGCCAAAGGCCAGGTGATCGACGGCTGGCAACGGATCGATGAAGTATTTATGCTTCCCCCCGGAGCTACCGCTGTGAATGTGATCCTCGAAAATTCTGCAGTTTCAGGCGAGGATGTCTTCTTCGATGATGTACGTATCCACCCCTTCGATGCTTCTTTCAAATCTTTTGTATACGACCCGGTTACCCTGCGTTTTGTAGCAGAGCTCGATAATAACAATTACGCCACTTTTTATGAATACGACGACGAAGGCAAGTTGACGCGCGTGAAGAAGGAAACGGAAAAACATGTAATGACGGTAAAGGAATCACGCAGTAGTAGCCCTAAAAAATAAGATTATGAGCAGAACACATTTATACAAGCTCCTTCTATGCTGCCTGGTTTTGCCGGGCCTGCTGATCCTTGCCTGCTCCTTCGGAAGCAGCACGAACAACGAAGCCTACAAGGAGCTGAAAGTATTGAACGGTAAATACCGTTCGATGAAGGAATACAGCATGGACATCTCCTACCTCACCTATGCCAGCCACAGCAGCAAAAAGGTGGAGCAGGCCAGCAATGCACACTACGTAAAAAAAGGCAAAAAGATCTTTATGAAAATGGAAAAGGTGCAAACCCTGCAGACCGAAGAATACCTGGTGGTGGTGTCGGATGCCGACAAACGCATCTTTGTTTCCAGGCCTACAAAGGACGTAGTAGCGGAAAGCTCGCTGGATATGATTGAAAAAGCGTTGAGCAAATCCTCTACACTCAGCATGGTACAGCAGGACAACCATAAACTATTCAACATTGATTTTAAAGCCGGCACCTCGCCCTACGAAAAAATGAAGATCTACGAGAACAACAGTACGCATTGTATCGACAAGATCGAGATGCTGCTGGCCGAACCGATGAAACTACGTCCGCAGGATCCGAAATGCAAAGAGGAAAAACCACGCATGGAAGTGTTGTTTTCTTCCATGCAATTGAAAAGCGATGCGAACGATGCACAACTGAATGAGTCTTCTTATTTCCATAAAAAAGACAAAGGATATGAGCCGGCACCGGCTTACAAAAATTACAAACTGATAAATAATTATTACTGATCCGGGTATGAATACATTCCATTCTTTAGTTGTACGGTTTTGTTTGGCGGCATTGATGCTGACAGGCTTCTGCAAAAACTCGCTGGCCGGGACCGAGACCACCACCAATTATTTCCGCCTCGCAAATTCACTCGCGGGCAGCACTGCCTATTCCGTGCAGGACAATAAATACGGGCAGCCATTTTATATGGCGATGCCCAATGCCTTTATCAAACGCTCCACCGGTAAGGTGATCCTCGAAGTATTCGATACCTCGCTTGTGGTAAGCGGATATACCCAGGATCTGTATGTGCAGATCTTTGCTTACGATGCCAATGGAGCCTTGTCAAGCAATTCACCTTTTATCCGTCAACTACATGTAGTCTACACACCTGGCAGCGGTGTAAGTGTGGACATGGATGCGGTTATCATTGAAGATGCGCATCGCCTTGTTGTAAAAATAATGGATGCCACCAATAATTATACAACCATCTCCAATACGGACCTGGTAGCCCTTCCAAACAACCTGGCCCTGCGCCTGGAGATAGAGACCGAACGGTATTACCTGTTCAACCCGGCTCAGGCGATCGGTTTTGGTTATTCCACCATTACCAATCCCGGCAACAGCAAAGTGGAAGAGATCGAAGCCTCCTGGGATTTTGTAGAAGGAGCAGAAGCATACGACCTCGAATGGACCTATGTGGATGACTATGGCAGCAGCTCCCCGACAAGCGGGTATCTGAGCGCTTCCGCACTTAAAGTGCATTTCCGGAACAACGCTACCCGCGTAACAGTAACTAACAACAGCTATCGCATCCCGATCGTATTCGAACACGGGTATATTGTTTTTCGCGTACGGGCTATCGGACACGAGATCTCCCTGCCCGGCCTTCCCGTGCTGGAAGGCAAATGGTCGCCATTGGCAGAGGAGGATGACCTGAACGACTACCTGGGTTCCACACCCACACTTACCTCTCCTAATTTTTATCACAACCAGTGTGTATATAAGATCGGCAATGTGCATGTGGATGATGCGCTCAACTGGCAGTATTCGGCCACCTTTGCCGAAGGAGGCAAGCGTAAGATCGTGGCTTCGTATGCAGATGGCACGCTGCGCTCGCGCCAGATGATCACGGAGAATAACAGCGACAAAACCGTAGTGATCGGTGAATCCATATACGATCACCAGGGACGTAAAGCAGTGGATATACTTCCTGTTCCGGAGCCGAATGGATTGAATACATTTGAATACCATCCCTTGTTCAACAAAAGCAGTCGCACAGGCACCCCTGTATATGACAAACAGGATTTTGATCTCGATGCAGAAGGAGATACCTGCCTGATCGTTCCCAATCCGCTAAGCACAAGCAGCGGGGCCGGTAAATATTATTCGGATGACAATACCGTTACGGGCAGCAACGGATTCCAGTGGTATACACCCAATGCTTTCGGATATGCCTTTGCACAAACCGAATACATGCCGGATAATACCGGGCGTATTCGCAGCCAGAGTGGCGTAGGTGATAATCATTATATCGGTACCAATCACGAGACCAAATACGACTATGCTACGCCCGACCAGGAAGAGCTGGATGCGATCTTTGGGAATGATGTAGGAAAGTATATTCATTACAAAAAGAACATGGTGCAGGATGCCAACGGGCAGGTGAGTGTAAGTTACCTGGACATGGACGGAAAGGTGATCGCTACAGCGCTGGCGGGTGGCAACCCGGCATCCCTGGATCCGCTTCCCGGCGCCACGGCCGGTGCAGTGCCAACAACAGCTCATTACATAAAATTTCCGGGCGATAATGCCTATGTAAATGGTAATACGGTAGCCAACAATGCCCTGGTATTTACTAAAGATGTATTGATAGACGGGCTCACCGATTATACGATCCATTACGATGTGAAACCGGAAAGCTTTTCTCCTGTTTGCACGAACGAAGATGCCGATCCTATCTGCTATGATTGTATTTACGATCTGCACATCAGCTTTAAGGATAAATGCGGCCAGGAATACATCGTTC
Source organism: Bacteroidota bacterium (assembly GCA_021156365.1). Taxonomy (GTDB): domain Bacteria; phylum Bacteroidota; class Bacteroidia; order B-17B0; family Aurantibacillaceae; genus JADJDM01. The sequence goes on along the minus strand of JAJNDK010000013.1, from coordinate 43,764 downwards.
CTTTTTCTTCAACGCCTGATGGATATACATCAACGCAAACAGAGGGCTACAATGAGCTGATCGGTCAGGTGCATATGGTAGGCGGAGATTTCGTGGGTTTCCAGTTAAACAGCGAATGTACGGCTATCACTACGCATTCGGTAACTGCGATCGTGATCAACAGCCTTCCTCCGGGAAGCTACACGCTTACCAAAACCCTTACAGTAAATATGGATGCGCTGAACTACTACGTACGAGAGTTCGAAGCCTCCAATTGCATGCTGCCGTATTCCGACTTCCAGGATGCTGCAGGCGCCATGACAGCCACCACAGGCTGTAACACACCCTGTGCCAATTGCAATGCAGTGCCTACTTTGTGCGAAGCCAACTACCGGGTAATGCTGGTGGATGTGTCGCCGGGAGGACAGTACGCGGAGTTCAGCAATACCAACGGCGTTATTTCAGCTTCCGCTTATGCCTCATCGGTATTAAACGAATGGAACACCTTGCCGAAACTTGCCAACGGGCAGGGAAACAGCAATTATGTGCCCGACTGGAAACACCCGGTATTTAACGGAGCCGCTTCCGTATATCACTATGAGAACGGTATGCCTGCCTACGTTCCTGTTGACATCACCGATCCGGCATATAGCAGTAATGTAAATGTGATCAAGATCACTATTGACAATGACGATCCTGCCAACCCGAATACACCGGCAAACGGGGGGACAGGCTATTTTATCCCGCTTTGCCCGACCTGTACCACCAGCTATGTGTATGGAGTGCCACCGCACAAGTTGAAAAATGTAACGGAATTTAAAAACAACTGGAGGGCGAGCTTTGCACGCGAGCTCGTAGAGTATCATCCTGAATTTTCTTATTACCAGTTCTGTATTACCCAGGCAGCGCGATCCGAACATTATTATCCATCTACGTATACCAATGCAACTACTTCCAGCTATACTTATACGGCTACAACAACCAGTACTGCTACTCCTACGGTAACGGTGAATGTCCCGTCCGCTAAGCTGACAAGCTCTGCCAACGATTTTACGGGTGACTGGAAAAGCCTTCACACCCTGAATACTTTTTCAGTAACTCCCTGCCCCTCTGCAGGCGGAACATCTGCTGCCTATATGAGCAGCGATGCTTTTGATGCTTTTCTTCGTGAAAAGGTAAGAAGCGATTGCGAAGCCAATTATTTTCTTACCGGCAGCTCATCAAGCTCCGGCGCAACAAATATTGCAACAACACCCGTAGCATACCCTGTAAATGCGGCTGCTCTCACCACGGACCTGATCGATATGGATCCGCTCTTCCGGATCCACAAAGACGGATCAGATCCTACCTACGGAAATATTTTTGTGAAACATAAGATTTTTGGAGCCAATACGTATTTAAAATTATTTCGTTTCCGGAAAATGATGATCGATCGTTTGCAGAACCTTGGAGAAATGCCAAGCACTCCTTCAAGTGGAATTTCTCTGAACATCAAACAGAGCTTTTACCTCACGGGCACGGCTGCGGCAACAGCCTGTCAGAATGTATATTATGCTCCGGCAACAGGTAGTGCCTGTGATATTACAAGCAGTCCGACTGGCTCCCTTGATGCTGAGCAATGGCGGCACTATGTGGAATATTACCTCGCTGCCAAGCAGGAAATTGTGAAGCAAATGGCAGATGAGTTTGCCAAGGTTCCCGAATTCGGGCTTTATGACTATGCTACCTCCGGAGTTGACTATTTTGAACAGCTCGACGGAACGAATGCCACCGACGGTTATATACCGGGCTCAGGTACTGCTTCGCATCAGCGCTATCGTTTTATCAAAGGGTATAACGGCTGTATCGGTAATCCGGGATTTAATGAATGGAATTCCGACTTCATACGTTTTGACGTATATAACCCGGCATCCAATGTAGATCCAATTTCTCCGGGTACGATTTATACCTATACCCCTGATTTATTTACACAGGCTGTTTATCTTTATCTTGGCACATACAGTACATCATCGCCCGGCCCGGGATCTATTGTAGGATGGGGCATTTTCGACGACGGACAGGGCTGTAACGTGTATGACAAAGGCTATTATCAAAACAAAACAAAACGCTTCAGCTCTGGTAATGATTACGGGCAATCACTCACCGGCAGCAGCAGCAATAACCCGCTCGACTACCTGGGTCAATTGCAGGCAGTAGCCGATCAGCAATATTATGCGCAAAGCGGTAGTTGTCCGCTTGCAGGCGAACTGCGTTACCTGCTCGACCAGATCGCAAAAGGTGAGCTGGACCAGGTCTCTACCAGCGATGATCTTAGTTCCACCAATCTACCGCTATGGGTGTCGCCCTCTTTCACCAAGCGTCTTTACGATAATATCGTAGCGCCTGCAAACTTAGGAGATGATTTCAAATTCATGTTGTACAATGCTTCCGTAAGCACGAATACACTTACCGTAAGCTTCAACTACAAAACAGATCCTGCGGCAAGCGGCAGCGGTACCAACCTGGTAAGCGCGGGCGAAGCAGCCTGCAGCAGCCTGCTTACCCTAGTGAAACCTGCCGGTCTTAGTAGTTTCGGCGATATCGATGAAGTGGTTTCTATTTCGAGCACCATCACCAATGTTTCCGCCGGCCTGTATGGTTTTACCCTGCAGGTAAAAGCAGCAGGTGTACCATTTGCTCTCAGCGGAACTACCTGTTTGCCTTTGGCGGGCTGCAGTGTTGATATTGAACAGGAGGTATGCCGGCCATCGGATACCGGCAGAGACCTCGCCATCCTGATGAGCGCGCTGATGAACAATGCCGGTGGGTCGGACCTGCTTTCCACAAGCGGTGTAGATCTCAATACGCCCGGTTCGGGCTACGAAGCAATGCTTACTCCTGCCATCATGAGTCACCTGGGTGCAGGCGCTTCCGGCCATACCTGGGAATGGACCGATGGGGGCTCGCATAATTCTTTTACGATCAGCAGCAGCGCCAGCTCGCATACACTCACACTTACAAGCGCCTGTACACTGCCCTTAAGCGGATACGACTACCAGTACGTAGAAAGTTTCCAAAAAGATCCGGCTACCGGAAATATCCTGCTTGTGATAAACGGGATCAAAACGGCTACCGGCCTTCTTACTCCTACCACCTGCATCGTTACACTCTCACACAACGATGGTGGCGGAGCTACTACGGTTCCTTTGATGGATTGTGAAGTTCCCGAACTGTTGTGCGACGGCCCGGAGTATGATAATTACGAAGCAGTGAAAGACCTGCTCAATGCCATTAATGTGCACGGTGATGTAGCAGACAATGCGCTTACACCATTAAGCACCTATCCCGAATTTACACCTGCACTGGCTGCACAGTTAGGCGGTGGCCCCGGAACAGCTTATTATATTGAACAGGGAGCTGTAGTCGGTGACCAGTACACCTATAACATTGTATATGAAGTAGACTGCCTGGTAGATGGTTCCCGCACAATAGGCGGACACTGTTATGTCACTGCCTGTAAGATCTCCTACGACCAGAAAGGTCCGGGCGGTGATCCCATTGCTATGTACGGAGACGGAGCCAGTGTCGCTATTACGGAAGTGGATGTAACAGCCATCGAGGACGGCACTTACTATACCTGGACAGGAGCCTGGGCGGTCGGATCACCTATGGTGGACGGACACGGGTCCCTGACCGTGAGTACCTGCTGGCCGGTGAAAAAATGCGAGAACTGTAATGATATTCAGCCGGTGGGTGAATATACCCTGCCGGATCCTTCCACGCTGGCAGCTACCTGCAGTACCGATTATGCAAATTTCCTGGCCAACACTCTTGTATCCACATCCGTTTATACGGATACCGATCATCCTTTATACCTTACGGAAACAGAGTTTTGTGAGCGGGGCCTCAACGCCTGCACTGCACAATATATAACGTATGCTGAAGCTTATGCGGCTGTGGCAGATGCAGTAAACGATGCCCTTGCCGATCCTTTTACACCTCATGGTGCGGCAGTTCTTCTGCCGGAGAATATACTGGAACATCCGGAATCCTATTATTTTATTCCGCTCGATCAGTTCTGCTCGGCCAACAGCCAGTGCCTGAGCGATTACATCGGCTACCTGGACGCATTACTGGATGATCCCTGCCTTATAAGCAGCCGGCCATTCTGTGAGAATTTTCCGATCGTACAAACCTTTGCCCAGTTCTCCTTCGAAAACTGCGGGCGTTATTGCATCACACACCCGGTTATCTCTCCTACTCCGGTAGAGGAATATGACGGCACCAATAATGATTGTGTTACACAGCTACAGGATATCGCCACCGCCAATGCAAACGCTGCATACCAGCAGTATGTGGCAGGACAGGTAGCTACGTTCAAAAACGCCTATATCACCAAGTGTCTGAAAGCAGCCGAGCGCCTGAATGTGGAGTATGAAAGTACCAAATACCATTACACCCTTTATTATTACGACCAGGGCGGCAACCTGATCAAAACCGTACCGCCGGAAGGTGTAGCAGTGCTTACAGGAACAGTGCTGGCCACTGTAGTCAACAACAGGAACGCTACTCCACCAACATCGCTGACACCCAATCATACGATGGCTACAGTGTATACTTACAATTCACTGAATCAGCTGGTAAGCCAGATCATTCCGGATCATGATTATGACACCAGCAATTTTTATTACGATCGTCTGGGGCGTATGGTATTGTCACAAAATCCGAAGCAGGCGCAATCCATTAGCAGTTTGAAACGTTTCAGCTATACCAAATACGATGCATTAGGACGGATCACGCAGGTAGGTGAGCTCAGCAGCAGTGCACTTCACGCTTCGGTCAGCGCCTCTACTCACCAGGTGAGCAATCCGCTGAACTTTGCAGGCTGGATCAACAGCTCTTCGAAAAAACAAATTACCGGTACCGTTTACGACTATGCTACTTACTCCCAATCCGGATTTCAGAATGATCTGATGCGCGGGCGGGTGGCTTCCACCGGAATCGATACGGATGGCGACGGTATTGCAGAGAACACCACGCACTACAGTTATGATGTACATGGCAATGTAAAAAGCCAGATCAATACCGACAGGTATAACCTCACCGAAACGATGGGCGACAGACGTACCGATTATGAATACGATCTGCTGAGCGGCAAAGTAAATGCCGTGCATTACCAGGACGGAATGACAGACGAATTCCATCACCGTTATGTGTATGATGCGGATAACCGGCTGTTAGAGGCATGGACTTCGCGCGACGGTTATTTCTGGGATAAGGATGCGAAATATTTCTATTACCTGCACGGACCACTGGCCCGCACAGAGTTAGGCAGCCACAAAGTGCAGGGTATCGATCATTTTTATACTATCCAGGGCTGGATAAAAGGAATGAACGGCACTGTGCTGAGCAAGGTAAACGATCCGGGACGCGATGCCTATGTGGAAAGTGGCGGCAGTGATGCATTGGCCTACCTCAGTGCAGAACAGGATATCCACAGCCTCGTGGGAGTAGATGCTACTTCCTATGATCTCGGGTATTTTGAGCAGACAAGCATTGGAGGAGGTTCTGTTATCCTGCACAAGGATTATGTGCCGATCCGCAATGGTGCAAGTACCGGCTACCTCGCCGCGGCTGATCCGTTTGCAGATATAAGCGATGTGACCACGAGCAACGCAGCCGATCTGCCCAATTTGTATAATGGCAATATCAAGCACATGGGGACTACTATCGTAAACCCGGCAGGTATCAACTACGATTACTCCAATCATGGAATGCCATTGTTGCAGGGTTTTTATTACGATCAGCTGAACCGGATCAAAAAATCCGCTGCTTTCTACGGGTATGACTCTGCACCGGACGCAGGCCTCGCCGTAATCAATGATATTACTGATGGAGGCTTTAATAAATGGGATCACAGTCTGAATGCAGAGACTAATTTCACCAACTATACCTATGATGCCAATGGGAATATAAATACCCTTTGGCGCAGAATGCAGAACAGTTCCTACGCTTTTGCCGACATGGATAACCTGGAGTATAATTATTTAGCTTCTACAAACACAGTGGTACCTACTCCACTCAGCGGGCTTGCCTATAATACAAACCGATTGGGGTATGTGGAAGAACATGCCTCTTCTACGCCACTTACTTCCGATATCGAAAATCAAAGTTCCGGCAATTATGAGTACGATGAGATCGGTAACCTGGAAGAGGACGCAGCCGAGCAGATCGACAATATCAGCTGGAATGTATACGGAAAAATAGAGCAGATCACCCGCACCGGTGCAAGCACGAAGCCCGACCTGGAATTCCGCTATGATTCCAAAGGCAACAGGGTCATGAAGATCGCCCGGACCAAAAATCCGGACGGCAGCCTGAAAGATCAGACCTTATGGGAGTATACGCTCTACCAGCGCGATGCCCAGGGCAATGTGATGAATACCTATAAGATCACCTATACCGATCATGGTTCGGGCAGCTATACCAAAAACCTGCAATTGATCGAAAGTGATATTTATGGCAGCTCCAGGATCGGCCTCTTTGATCGTGAAGCAGAAAGTCCTATCTTTACGGAGTTCACTGCAGACGTGAATGCTACAACAGGGTTCTTTGAAAATATTGATACCGACCCGGATCCGGGCCTGAGCAATGAGCGGGTGCTGGTCAGCTCCAAATTGCCGCATGAACTGGGCAATAAAAAATATGAGCTGACTAACCACCTGGGCAACGTCCAAACGGTGGTTACCGACAAGAAAAGGCCCGTAGATGCTGACAGTGACGACGAAAATGACTACTATGTAGCCGAGATCGTTAGTGCCACAGATTACTATCCCTTTGGAGCTCCAATGCCCGGAAGGACTTTTAGTAGTTCGGATTATAGGTACGGCTTCAATGGACAGGAAGCTGACAACGAAATTGCCGGAAACGGGAATCTCTATACCGCAGAGTATTGGGAGTATGATACTCGTTTGGGCCGTAGGTGGAACAGAGATCCAGTTGATAAACCTTGGATGTCACCTTATCACGCCTTCAGTAATAGCCCAATTTGGAAAGTTGACCCGAATGGGGCTAACGACGACGAGGTAAATGCCGTTTACAATGAGAAAACGAAGACTTACGATAAAACCACCATTAATGATAAATATGGTCCGAATGTAACATTAACACATTATGCGGGTGGCGCTTTAGATGGACAACATAATGTTTTTAATAAAGGCACAGGAAGTTCGCAATGGTTTGGAGGAAGTTCTTCCAGTTCTGGTTCTTCTGGACTTGCTGTAGCCGGTGCAGTTGTTGGCGGAGCAGACGCAAGTTACGGAAAATGGCAGGAAGATTTAGATTTCAAGAATTACGTTACTACTAAAGGAAAAACCAGACCAATAGTTACACGTGCTGGCGATATCAGATCTGCTACAGCGCAACAGAAATTAAACTGGAATACAAATGTGAAATTAGGCGGACTCGGTTTAAACATACTGACTTCATCTTTAGGCGCATTCCAAATTTACGATCAATATCAGCAAGGTGGGTTAAGTAATGTAAGCATCGTAGATGCATCAGAAGTGGGAGTTGGCACTATTGGAACGGTCGCAAATGCGATGTCCTTCCTTAACCTTGGTGGTACAGCAGCAGCAACTGTTGGCAATGCAACAGGAGTTATTGGTTTAGGATTTAACGCAGGTAGAGCGTGGCATTGGTATTATAAGACAATATCTGAAACACAGAGATATAACAAAATGGTCGATGATCCTAATGAAGCACAGTGGAATCAGCAAATGAATGATCAGGGAGTTATGAATGAAGGTGATTTGTACGGAGGTAAGTGATGTTAGTCTGTTTTAGTATCTTTACACAGAAACGGAATTAGATGTTAGGAATATACTATAGGATTTGGGTAGATATAATTACAAAGGCAAAATCTATCCCGAAAAATAAAAATGCGTGGGCATTGCCAAGTATGATGTTTATGTCATTGTCAATGATGCTAAATCTTATCTTGATAATGACTATTCTTCAAAAGCATATATTAGGCTATTACTTTTATCATATCGAACTGGACTTTTTACCAAGGTATTTGAGTAATGTCGTGAGCGGTATTGTCCTATTTGCGTTGCCTGTGGTTCTAATGAATTATTTTCTAATTTTTCACAATCATAGATATAAACAATTACAACAAAAGTATCCGTATTACAAAGGCAAGTTATTTATGACCTATTTTTTAGTATCTCTGCTTCTTCCCTTAGTATTGCTAATTGTTGGACTTATTCTTAATAGAATAGGACTAATTAGTTAATTTTCTTATATATCATTTGGCGATTTTCTTTTTCAAGAATGACTAATTTTTTTGAAGTTAATTCTATTATTTTCTCTGGGATTAAGTCGTAGTAGTCGCCATTTGCATCCTGTTTTGATTGGCCAAGAGTCATAATATACTGTGCAATTTCATCATATGGTTTTTTCCAATATAGCTTTAGAACAATTTCATTTCTCCTTTTATCAAATATCCAGGTGCCATTACTACTATCAACCTTGGTATATTTAAAAGAATATGTACTGTCTTTTTTAAAAGTCATTTCGGGGCCTGTAGCCACCATGAAACCTTGAGCGTCCCACAAAGTATCTATGTGTTTGTTATTGCTGTCGAGTAGTTCTACAAAATCCCAAGTCCCAATAAGGTTTTTAGGATCAGATTTTGTAGAAGCGGCAAACTCAAAGCTTAAGGTTGATAGGGCGAATAAAGCTAATAAAACTGTAATTATTTTCATTTCTAAAATTGTTTATTTTATTTTTTTAGTGTTTTAAGATAAGCGTAAATTTTCTCTCCAAAATCAGGCGGAACAGTTCCTTCGTAAACAGTCATTGGTGCTTTTTTCCATTCCAACCAAATTTTCAGAGCTTGCTTATCCTTGAGGTGAATTAGTTTTTCACTGTTAATGGTAAAGTCTATAACCCATTGTTTTGAATACTTTTCCGTAACACCATTTAACTTTGGCCCGAGTTTCGGATTATCATGGCACACCTTACAGTCTTGAACATAATACATTTTTCCATCTGCAATTAACGAAGCGTCTTTACGGACTTTAATAGTGGCCGGTTTGGTTTGGCTAAGGATAAATGTAGAAGCGAAAGTACTGAGGAGTATTAAAAAAAGTTTCATACTGTTGATTTCTTTTCTTTTTCTTCTTTCCATTTTCTCGCAAACTCCTCGGCTCCTCTTCCTTTTGGATGACAGGCTTTATGAACTGGCACACCATTTTCTAATGTTGTCTGCCCACCCTTATGATGCTCATCGATATGATGAATTTCCAAATCACCCCATTTTATCTCACCTTTACATTCAAACACCTGGCAGGTCTTTTTGTATTTATAATACAGTATTTCTCTTTCCAGTTCGCCATACCCACGAGTAGAGTCTTTTAATTTCGGCTGAATAATATCAAACATTTTCTTTGAAAAGAAAGTATGACGTAGTTTAATCGAATCTCCCTGATCAGAGTTCGTCTGTGTGCCGCTTGCATATTGATCCCAATATTCATTTGTAATTCCTTCCTTTTTACTTTTTTTCGCTAATCCAGTTTGGAGACGAAATGCATCAAACGCGGACGCAAAACTATCCTCCCAGCTTCGGGTATAATCGTTTAGTAAAGAGTCTACAAGCAAAACAAGATGAATAACTTCATGACCTTTAAACTTAGGTCTTTTTGCGTCTATGAATATTTCGTAAAGTTTATCTAAAATAATCCTGAACCGTTGGGTTTCTTTAGATTCCAAATCAAAATCAAGGTTCTTATAGTAATAATCATCCAATGCTTGAGTGCCAATTTCCAGCCAGTTCCCTTCAATGGCTCTTTCAAAGAATAACATTCCTACCTGTGCGCATAATTGCCTCGCCCGGCCCCTATCAGTACTTTGTCTTTCAACTAATTTCTGAAAGAACTCGTGTCCCGGATATCGCATTATTTCTTTCTTTCCGCCAAACTTTAGTACAAATTCAGTATACCCGCCGGGCCAAGCATCTCTTTTTTCCTGAGCATTAAGGGGTAATCCTGCTTGTAATCGAATAAACAGATCTCGGGCTTCGTCTTCTCTTTCAGTTATAACTTTAACAATCTGGAGTTTTGTCTCTAAAAAATTACTTTGTAAGTAGCCCAAATCACCTTTAAAGTCCTCAAAGCTTTTGTTAGCCCAAGGACAATCGCCCTGTTTAATGAAATTAGGAAACTTTGCTATTTTATCGTCTTTGATCGGATCAAGCAATTTTGTGATAGCACCTTCCATAAATTCGTAAAGGGCATTAATTCTTTGCTGGCCATCTATAATTTCAAATGACTCTCTCAGCATTCCGCTAACTTCCTTCTTCTTGTAATGCAAATAGATCAATGGTAAAGGGTAACCTCGCAGTACGGAGTCTATAAGTTTCTTCTTTTGATTTTCTGACCAAACTGCGCCGCGCTGATATTCAGGATTCGCGCTGAGCATTCCTTCTTTTTTTAAAGCAAGTATTTGTTTAACCGTAAAATCCGGCATGGGCGTAGTTTCCATAGGCTATTTTTATTCCTTCAAATGTACAAATTTCCCGTACTTCACCATAACTGGCACTTAATCTGCCTGCCAAATCCGGACATTAAATCCGAATACCCAGGACACAAGCAAAAAGAAGCCAATTTCTCGCTATTTCTCTGAAAGTATTGCCCTGCAAGCCATTCGTGGCACAACGTATGATACACACCGTACACAAATTTAAAAATCATACAAAATGAAAAAGCAAGCAGCCGCCAAAGGCAAAACACAAACAAAGAAATCAACCTCTAAAAACAACAAACAAATGGCAACAAAAACAGAAAGTAAAAAGGCAACAGTCAAAAACAGTGATTTAGTTAAAGCAGCCGAAACGACCGTAAAGGGAATACATTCCGGAAAGAAGGGAACCCCAATGGAGATGCCGGGAACGGACAAGCTGGTTCTCCTTTCCCCGGCGCTCTTAGTACCAAACCCAAAGAACCCAAGGATCAAATACGAAGAGATCGAGGAGTTAATGGAGTCAATCTTGGAAAACGGCCTACTCGAACCGCTGACCGGATACTATAAAGACGATAAGGTGATTCTGAAAAACGGCCACCGACGCAAGCGGGCCATTGACCTTGCCCTTTCAAAAGGACACGAAATTGAAAGAGTCCCGGTAAAGATTGTTCCAGCGCCGACACAGGAACAGGAAACATTGGATTACATCATTCACAACGATGGCAAGCCGCTCTCCATGCTGGAACAATCGGAGGTAATAAAGCGCCTGCTGAACTTCGGATGGAAACCAGCCGATATTGCAAGGAAAACAGGTAAAGCACCCGGTTATATTGCTAACCTAATCATCCTGACTAAACTACCCATGAAGGTCTACAACGATATTGTAGAAGACCGGATCAGCGCCCACGCCGTTATTCAGATCGAAGCAGCAGTAGAGAACGAAGAAGATCTGCTGGTGGCTGTCGAAGAAGCGATTAAAACCGCTCACGCAAGCGGAAAATCAAAAGCCACGCCTAAGCATGTAGAGAACAAGCAGGTCAAAGGTCAATCCTTCGGAAAATTCTACAAATGGCTGGAAGAAATTGTGGACACTATCAGCGGCAGAAAGGATGTGAAAAAGGACAAAGAAAAAGTCGCCTCTGACATGCTGGTTTTCTTTGAGAACGGCCAACGCCCAAAAGATGTGGCTGAGAGCTACTTTGTGGACAAAGAACTGAAAGCAGCAATAAAGCAGGAAGCGCAAAAGGAAGATCCAAAAGCTTCTGTAAAAACTGATATGTCAAAGAACGCCGGGAAGACTGCCCAGAACAAAAAAACAGGTAAAAAATAACCCGTCTTACATAAAAAGACGAAGCCTTGCTGAATGCAAGGCTTTCGTCGTCTGTAACAATATGTCAAAGAACGTTTACTTTTATTTTTGAGCTTTATTTCTAAGCCATTGTTTTAATGTCATATCGAGTTGGAAAAACAAATAGCTTAATTCACCTGTTATCTTCCACGCACGGGCAACAATAGTTTTATCGAAGGTTGCCGCCATGCTGAATATTTCATAGAACTCCTTCATTGTAATTTCTATCTTATTCGATCGTTCAAGCTCTCCTTTAGTAATCCGTAAGGCTTGATTAAATTCATAACTCACAGGTACTATTTTCGCGATTTTTTTTGGCTGTACCTTTTTATTTTGCTTTGAGGAAGATTTACCTTTTTGCGTCAATTCTGAATTTGGATAAGTCTCATGCATCGGCGCAATGGCTTCTGTTTTAATTTGAGAAATATCTTCACTTGAAAAACCACGTTTCTTCAATTTTTCGATACCGGTTTTTGTCAGGTTTCCTCCCATTGCCAGCCATATCTCGCCCGGTATTGCTTCCCTTACTTCTGTCTCACCTCTTTCAGCCCACTCCATTGCCATTCCCATATTTCCCTGCTCCACGCACTCCTTTATCTTTTTCAGGAAGTATTTATCGCCTTCGGTCAATCCCTTTCCTTCCGTCCAGTCCTCTTCATTCTTTTTTTTCTTTGGAACTCCGTTTAAACCTATCCCGGCAGGCTCACTCACCAGCGCCGGAAAGATATCTGTTTCCCCGCCCTGATTAAAGCGACCGTACTGAATAGCCTTTCCCTTTTCCGGCACTTCGATAACTACATCCACGTCATGCTGAAATTCATTGTTACCTTTGAAGCTGCCCGATTTTGTAGCCTGAAAAACGTATATAAAAGATTTGCCTTTGTTGTCGGCCTTCAGTTTTTCAAGGTCTTTGGGAGTAAGGCCGAGTTTGTTCACCGAGTCCAGGAATATGAAATCGTAATCAGCAAGGCTGGCCGGAATTCCATCAGCCACCGTCAGGTTGGGATGCGCCACTTCTTTCTCGATCACTTTATCCTGCAAGGTTTTATCCAGTTTTTCTTCTTTGGCAACGTATAACACCCGACCATGATTGCGCGCCAAATAGCCCGCGAAATCCATGCACAGGTAGCTTTTGCCCATCTTTGGCATACCGAATACCATTGCTGTGAATCCCGGTGCCGGATCGCCTATAAAGGCCAGCCAGCGTTCTTTAAACCCTATGGTGTGGAAATGCAGGCTGGCAAATTCAGTGCTGGGCATAATATTAATCGCAGCCGGGTCGGGGATACCTTGCAGAGCTACTGTTGCCTTCTTCGATTTTGCGTACTCTTCATTTATGTCGTCATAGCTGTTCTCCCAGCGGGCGACGATCTCGTTTAATCGCTTAATGGTTTCCGGCTTCAACACAAAGTAATCCGCATTATACATTTTGTTGAACTGCTTAACGGCAGCGCCCTGTATCTCCATGATCTCTTTGGCTACCGGAGAGATTTTCCTGATCTTTTTTCCATCGATTGCCTTTTGCAGATCATCAATAAAAATTCCGAACGTGTTTTTATACAGAACCTTTCCGTGAAAGGCGAGAAAACGATCAATGAACATACATTCCGTTTGTATATTGGCATAGCGCTTGTCATTTACTGGCTTCACCCCGGATAATGATTCTCCTCTTTTCTTCAGTTCTTTTTCAAGAGCGCGTAAGCGTATCCGGATATACTCCTGATCTCCGTCTCTCAATTGTGCTTCCTGCTCCCACATGTAGAACCTTTTCAGTTGTGGGGTGTCGTAATTAGGATAGCTTTTAATATCCCATTTGGCTTCTTCCACAAGCGGACTGTCTTTTTTTTTGCCTGCTAAAGCGTCGCTATCTGTGCTTATAAATTCGCCCAGTTTTTTAAAGGCAAGGTTGGCAATGCGTTTAAAGCGAGGATCAGTTTTATACTGGCTCCAATCAGAGCCGGCTTTGGTCATACTCGATATTGTTTCGTGAGCGTCGGCCAAAGCACCAGGCAGTTTTGAGAGACCGATCTCTTCAACTGTCTTAAAATAATTTTTGGTTGTAATTTCCATCAGGCTGCGAATTGTAATTGTTTGAGTTTAGTTTCCAGCTCCATCAGGGTAGCTTTGTTTTCACCGCTGTGAGGCTTGATCTTTGCAGGATCGTAATTGAACACCAGCACCTCGGTTTTCTTTTTATCGGTATGTTTTGTAACAGCTACATACTTCTCCAGCTTTTTTGTTTTCCAGCCGTACCTTTTTATGTATTGGTTTAATATGACAGAAGGATAGCTGCTCAGCATAAACTTCCCTTTGAGTTTTCCGAGGCAATCCAGCAGCGTTTTGTATTCTTTCTCTGTATAGCCGCTATAATGTCCCTGATCCGAGCCGATGTAAGGCGGATCACAATAAATGAATGCATCCTTCTCGTTGCAGCGGGCAATTACCTTCAGGGCGTCGTTATTCTCTACTTGAACCGTTCTCAGACGGTTCTCATATACCCTCACAAAATTGTCGCGCTTGGCAGCCACTGCTTTTTCTTTGGAATTGGTTTTCCCGAATCCCCATGAGCCAATCATCCCTGCGAAGCCCTGATTGGTTGCCGTCCACAGCGCCCATGCACGTTGCACATCGGTATAGGATTTTGGATCGTTGTAGATCTGTAGAGCTTTTTTATACAGATCGCGGCTGTGGAGCGTTGCTTGTACTTCTTTCTGAAGGGCAGCAAACTTTGTCTTTAACACCCTGAAGAAATTGATTACTTCGCCATTCACATCGTTGATCACTTCCACTTCTGCCTTTGGTTTTGCAAAGAACAATGCGCCGCCGCCGAAGAAGGGTTCACAGTATAGTCGGTGATCGGGGATCATGCCCAGGAGATATTTGAGCATGGTTTGCTTGCCACCATAGTAGGTGATTGGTGTCTTTAATGCTGTCATAATAATGTTGGATTAAATAAAAGCGCGCCGCGAGGGGCGCGCTTTAGGTATTAGAAGTAACTGTATATTCTACGGGAGTCCCAGCGCTTGTCGAAGAACCTGTTGCCGTTTGCCCAATGGTAAGTAATTAGCCCATTCTCGTTAGTGACCCTTTGAATAGCCCATGCAATCGCCTCTGTCGCGGTACCCGGTACTGCGTATCCATTGTAGATCACATTCCCTTCTGTCTCGTCAACAAAGGTGGGCGCATAAAACATCATGTCGGCAATTTGCCCTGTAGTCCCATTGATATTAGCCAGGTATGCCGACACACTTTGCAAATGAATCAAATCACCACCCTGTATGTCAATCGAATTCTTCAGGGAGTTAAGTATGGTAATTTGGTTTAGCTGATTGGTCTGCGTATTGATGATTGCATTCTTCACGGAGGTCAGCTCGTTCATTTGTTCGATCTGCTTCGCCTCGGTAGCAAAACCTACCCCCGTTCCACCGTTTCCAGCCGCTGGCTGGAGCATGGCGTGGATTTGATCCCGGAGATCATTTACATTTGAGCTGGAAGGAACATCTACTGCCACTTGGTCAACATAAATATTGTAAAGCGCTCCCTTACCAATGTCGATCTTAATCATGGTGCCGAGTAAAACTTCCACGGTGAGGATATTCGCTTTCAGTACAAATTTTGGCTTATTGTTCGTGACAATTTTAATGCTTACCCCGCTATCGATTATTTGTGTTGCCATAGTTTACTGCCCTTCCTTTTTATTGTTGTCGTCGTCCTCTTCATTCTTCTTCATCATCCCGGAAATCGCTTCCCCGATCATGGCCCCGATAAAGCCGCCGACCATTACGTAAGGCACTGCATCTTTGTGAGTAACCTTGGCGTAGAAGTAGGTGCCGAGCGAGGCCAGTAAAGTGACAGAAGAAACAAGTGTCTTTTCGTTTATCATGCTGCGTTTGTTTTTAGTGTTAGTGTTTGGATCGGATGAGGAGTGTGGTCGTTAGACCGGAAAGAAAGACAACTCCCCCGGCGAGCAGCCGGTTTTGAATCCGCTTCTTTCGCTGTTGCTTTACGGCAATGTTCAGCTGATCGGTTAATTCCTGTTCGCGCTGGATTTGCTGCTGGATAAGAGATTGCACCTGCTCATAAGACTGATTGCAAACCACCAGCTGGGAATCGCGAACGGCGATCACCTCTTTGTCAACCTGAAGTTTCTGCTCGTAGTCGCTGATCAATGTATCTGTAACGGCGTTAAGCGTATCGATAGCCAATGCCAGGTTGTCCATTGTGATACGATCCGGGCAAGCCGCTGTATCCTGCAACAGGGTCTTTTGCAAGGCTGCGACTTTTTTTCGTTCTGACGCGAGGCTGATTTTGCTTTGCTTGAGCTGCTCGTTGATGATCAGCAATTGACCGCCTAACAGATCGCTGCGCTTTTTCAGGATGCTGTCTGCTTTTAATTTGTTGCCGTCGATGGCATCGGCTTCCTGCGCTGCCACCGAAGTAATTGTATGAGCTGCAATTGGTGCAGCTGATTGATTAAACAATAAGTAACCGGCGAACAGCCCGACGCAAAAGGTGAGAATGATATAAATGGTTTTCATAATTTGTTTTTAGATGTTTTGAAATGATTGTTATTCTTTGGGATCGCTTCTCTTCTCCAGTGAGTAACCGAAGGCCGATGCCCCGATCATGCTCATGAAAGAATAGAACATAAATTCGGGGATGTGAAGCCCGAAGAACTGCTGGCTGATCCATGCCACGATACTCATCAGGACGTAGATCAGGGCGATGGCTTCACGTAAGGAGAAGTTCCCGTCCTTGTCCTGAAGGAGCTGGTGAAGGATGTGTCTGATATTGATTTTCATGTATTGTTTTTGTTTGATTGGTATCCGGAAAAAAGCTCCGGATCGTTGTTTTTATTTCATCCTGATATCTTATGGCCATGTATCCTAAACCGATCAGGCCCAGCGCCCCGACTCCTGCCATTGCATAGCGCAGGTTTTGCCGCCTTACGGCCCTGAAATCGATCAGCGTATAGGTGAACTGATTTCCATAGAGATGCTTATGCTTTTGACAAAGTGAAAGGAACGTGGCAAAGTCCCCGGCGTTCTCAAAGACCTGGCATCCCGCTGAATTACGGTCGACTGTCTTGGTCGTCCCTTGCGCATTGGCGCGGTGGATGTTGATCCCGAACTGCCCGGTGGATGTGTTGCCGTTGCTGAAGTCCAGTACTGCGTCCCTGTCGTAGTCACGGATCACTGTAACCGGCTTTCGCTGTACCAAAGCGAGGTACTTGCCTTGGTGCATACCGAGTTGGTAACAGTTCACATTCTGTCCTTCGGCAAGGATCGCTGTGCCCTGTGGCTGCATCGGTTGTTTGAGCCAGAACGTTCCCGGATCGGTGGTGGCTTTGAAGATGTGATAGTACCAGTTTAACCCGGAGATCTTATAAAAGACATGTATCTCATCATCAAAACGATTCGGGATCACTGATTTGCTTCTCAGCCCTACAATGTTCAGCTCATAAGGGCGCGAGTATAAAGTGTAGCCCTTATGCTTTAGTATGGCTTTCATTTTCTGCAAACTCATGTTCCGGCTCTTTTTTATGCGGCTGTATCCAGGTCAGGTGTGTATTCAGCCAGCCACGTTTTCACATCGAAAGAAGGACATGCCTTTGCAACACCTGCGAAGTCGCGATGGCCCATTACCTCCGAGCCCTTGTACTTTTCGGTCAGCTCAACGATCTTGTTGAACAAGGCATGTTTCTGAGCATCTGTCCGGTTATCCAGCGGCTTATTGCTTTTATCCACACCGCCGATGTAAGCAATGTTGAGGCACTCAGAGTTATGAGCGTAAACGCCGTAGCTGTTCTTTCCCTCGTCCAGCAATTGCTCCACGGTGCCGTTACGATGAATGATGTAATGATAGCCCGGCGTGTCGCCCCACTTGCGTACTTCTTTCCAGTAACGCTTGATAGATGCCACCGTTGTGTTCGGGGGCGTTGCTGTGCAATGCACCACGATGTATTTTATGATTCGTTTTATTTTCATTTTGAAACTTCTTTGATGAATTGTGTATGTACTCGCACTTCATATGCGGTATCGGTGGATACTATTGCAATTCCGTGGTGGATTGCCGTTATAGCTCCGAGGTACATGTTAGCTGGAACCACCATCAGACCTCTGCCTTGTTCGGAGATGAGCACCTGTTTTGTTGTTGCAACTTTAGTCCCTTCCTTAAATGATGGCTTTGCACCGGAGAGTCCATTCCCCCCATTTAAAGTCCACTGAGTTCCATTATACTTTAAGCCCATTATAAGAAAGGCCTGCTGTATTTTCGCCCGTTGTGAAGCTTCGGTGAAATTGCCAAGCATAGCATTTACAAGCGTCTGTGGCATTCCATGAACCTTGAGTTCTTTCAGTTTTTCAGAAACCAAAGCATAGTTGCTGGTATCTTTGATGGACTTTAAAAGAGTGATAGCGGTGTTAAAATCTTTGCCGGTAATCGCTGTGTATAATGCCTTGGCGATTGCAGCAGGATCAAAGGTTACGAGCGGTGCTTGTGCTTTTTTTCCTTCCGTGATTTTTTTGAAGTCGGTTTCCGATAGCGGTACTCCATATCCCTTGCTGAGTAGGAAGTCTCGAAGTTCGGTTCCGAAAACGCCGTCTGCGCCGTACTTTGGAAAAATGTTGCTTCCATAATCTCGCATAAGAGCACGTTGAACTTCGAGGACTTTACTTCCTTTATCGCGGAGACGAAGAAAAACGGCAGCGCCAGCATTAGTAACAGGTAGGCTGGCAGCAGGCACAGGATGAGTGCGAGGCGGTACAGGAACCGGATTATCCGGCCCATCAGTTGTTTGGTCAGTTGTAACATTGTTTTCTTTTTTATGTTTTTTAAATTGTTTGATTCCGAAGAAGGTCAATGCACCCAGCGCCAGTGTTCCGAAGCTGAAGAGCACCACTTTTTTGGCTTTGGCCTTATTAGCCGCCTCGTTGTTTGGTATGCTTATCTCTGTTGTATTCATGGCTGTGTTTGCATTTAGCTTTTCTTTTTTTTCACGATGATCTGTAGCCATTCATCGTACTGGCCGAATTCGGATTCGCTTCTGAGATCGTCCAGCAGGTTGGTTCCGTACAGAGTTTTGTACTCTACGCCGACTTTTATAAACGCTGCCTGCGTGGGTATTTCCTTGATCGTGACATCCACTGCAACACTGTCCGTTCCCGGTAGAAAGCCATACTCCTTGTCAAAGGCAGCTTTTAATCGCTTGGCCCATGCACGGTACTGGCTGCTTTGCGGAGCCTGACCTTTCTTCAGCGGTTTGGCATTTACGATCTGCATCATCTCGTTGTATTCGGTGGTCTGCAGTTCATCCGCCATGTCGTGGATCAGGTTGGAATTGTATTGTTTCTGGTAGGACTTCACGATCTTGTCCCATTCTTCCTGCGAAGGCACAGCGATCAGCGCTTCCCGAAGGCTATCCGTATTCGTTCCCCACCAGCCATCGTTCTCAAAGGCCATTTTGATCTGTTTCGCGGTGGTTGCCGGTGTACCTTCATCAAAGCTCTTTAGCTCTTCCTTGCTGGAGATGGCATCGAGGACGATCTTTCTGCCGATCCAAATCGTACCGCCTACACCCACAGCCGCCAGCAGACCGTACACGATCTTTTCCTTTAAAGTCCAGGAGTCGTCCTTCAGCGTGGTGGCAAAAGACGGCCTCGCTGCCTCTTGCGCCGGGGGCGCAAACGTGTCGGGAGCAGTAGCTGGCTGGTAGGATTGTAATTGGTTCACGTTCGTTATTTTTATTTTAGAGTCCGAGTTTTTGCTTCGCCAATGCCAGCGCTGTAGGGCTGTTCACGGTATTGGCCAGCGCCTGCAATTCGGCAAGGCTGAGTTTGCTGCCGAGTGCGTTCAGGCAGTTCATTTTCTGGATCGCATCCTTTTCGCTCGGTGCGCTGAGAGTAATTTCGAATTCAAATTTTTTCATTGATGTTTTTTGATTGGTTATTCTTCTTCTGTTTGTAATTGATTGGGATCGATGTTCAGCAGCTCGGCTACCGTTGTCAGTTGCGAAGGATTCTCGCCAAGGGCCACGATCACCGCACCCAGCAGTAGCTTCTGATGCTGATCGAAATGCTCCGCGATGAAGTCACTCAGTTGCTGGACTGCTTCGTCATGCTCGTTCGGTTCTACTTCCGGTCTTGATTTTGGCTTGAAGGATACTTCTCCTTCGAAGCCGTTATTGAGTTGTGCAGGCCGTGTTTGGTTCTCCTCCTGGATCACTTTCGCGATCCCGTTCAGCACCGGTACTTTGTCCAGTACCTTTGGATAGTGCAGCGCGATGCCTTCGATAGTAGAGCTGGCCAGCTTGCCGAGATCAAAGTTGCCGAGGTGGTTGGGCTTGGATTTTGCCAGCTCCAGTTTCTCCTCAAGGATGTCGATATACTGCTCAGCCTGATCTAACTGCTTCTCCGTATCGGCCAGCTTTTCTTCCATGCGCTGCATGGCCATCTTCTCTTCGAACTGCTTCACCCGTTCGCTGATCTTTGCTTCCACGTCGATTCCGTTCAGGCTTTCGGGCGCAACGTTCAACTGGTACTTGTACCATTCCTTGCGGTTGCTTCCGGCATTAGGGTACACGCTGATCACCAGCTCCTTTGTATTTTCATTCAGGAAGTTGTGCAGCTCTTCGAACCGCGCCACGTTGGTGGTTTTATGAACACGGGTAAAGCCATTCACCTTGATCTCGTACTCCAGCGGTCGTCCCTCTTTTGCCTCAGCTTCCAGCATCACGCGGATACTTTCCACCTCGCTGGCATCGTATGGTTTGTAATCTGATATCATGTTACTGTTGCTTTGCTTGTTGTTTCAGGATCACTTGGATAAACCGAACATGCGAGACCGAAGCGCTCAGGTTCTGAAGCTGGATCACTCCCTGATGCTCGTACTTGAGTTCGTTTACTCTTGGAAAACTGAGATCGAAGAACCCGAAGTCGCTGCGGATGCTCACATCCTCGGGATCATGCTCAAGGAAATACAGCTCGTTGTAGGCTTCGATCTCCCTGCGCTCTGCGCCTTGCAGCACACAGTGCTTAAAGGTGGTCGTGTAATCTTTCGTTCCGTATCTCATGTCGCGCATCCGGCCTTTGATCATGGCAAGTGCTAACTCAGTATTCATAGCTTCACCTCCAGTTTTCTTTTGGTTTCGAATCCGTATCGGACTCCTTTGTCTGCTTCGGTCGTTTGCACCCACACAAACACTTTTACTTTATACCGTATTTCCATTTTCCGTTCCTCGCCGATAGAGTCGCTGTACATGCCATAGACAACTGTATTGTTGCAGGGTATGCCGACAGTCCTTGGCCCGGTTGGCAGGATGAGCGTGTGCGGGCTTTTAGGAAAGAGGCCATAGCTCATGTCCGGCATCGCCGCACTGAAATGCACAAAGGGAACCCAGGTTTCAAAGAAGATGTTGTGACGATCCAGACTTTGCAGTTTCAGCTTGCCTATAACCGGGTTGCTTTTGTCGTTCCATTTCAGGAAGGGCGTTCTGTTTGCTGGTGCAGCCGCTGGCGGCATGGGGTCTTCCGGCCTGCCGTCACCTAAAGGTGGCGGCGATACATCCAGCGGCGTGATCATCAGCGCATCGGTTTCGATCCCGATAATGTGCGTGGCATTCTTTGGCAACCGCACCTGAAAGAAATGAATCTCTCCCTGCCGACGGATCGTAAACTCTTTGATTATTAGCCTGGCTCTGCTCATTAGTCCTCCCGTTCTCCTTCCACACTCAGGGTGATCACATAGGGTTGAAAAGTGGTCAGTCCATCGTTGCTATCGGTGTATTCAAATTGGATTTGCCCGTTTCCGGTTTCCCTTCTGCCGATGGATTTCAAACGTGCGTCCGGTGGAATGGTCGGCCAGCACATGACTTTTTTCACGCTGTAGCCATCTGGTGCAATCTCGTCCTTATTGATATCCAGCTTGAATGATCCCCGGTAATACGCGAGATCTTCGCGGTTGGACAGGATGGTATAGTGCGTGATCGCTTTCACGCTTTTATCCAGCTCAATGGTTTTTCGGAAGGTTTGGGCTGCGGCTGTGATCTGCACATCGTAGTCCCTTGAAAAGAATTTTGACATTTCGTGTTGCTTTACTGATTAAGGTTGTAAGGCCCGCGCCGGGCGTTCCGGCGCGGAGCCTCCAACCAATGGTTATGGAGTAGTGATCGTTCCGTGAAGCCCGATGTACAGGTGCGTTTTGGGATCAAGGCCATCCATTGTTCCCAGCTCCACGGTCGCCTCGATGAGGATGTCGTCGTGGATCAGTCGCGGATTGGCCAGCTTGTAGTAGCCCATCGGCACATTGTTGTTGTTCGCTGTCTTAAAGACCTTCATGCTGGTTTCCGGGATGATGATCTTCTTGTTGGCTTTCAGGCTGAACTCACCGGTGGCAATGGCCGGGAAACTTTCGATCTTATCATACGTAGCCGCCATGATCTTGTCCGGGGTTGCTTCGAATGGTACACCAGCGAGGATAATGATGCCGCTCACCAGCATCGCCTGATTCTTCGGAAGCCGTGCCGAGCTGAGGCTCGTGGTTCCGATCTGTTTGGTATCCTGCGTTTCGAACAGCTTAACCGTTTTCGACGCTACTTTTTTGATGCTGTAGATCACTGTATCTGCAAGACGCAATTCTCCTTTCACCAAGCCTTCTTTGATATGCGGCGGTAATTCGGAAAAATGCTTTTCCATTTCCGCACGGGAGCCTCTGCTGCGCTCCGTTCCACCGGCGAGTTTGTTGATCGCCTTCTGGCGCTGGATGGGGTTCATGCTTCGCAGCGCTCCCAGCAACTCATCGTCTGCGCCGTCCAGTCCGAGCAGCGCCCCGGCATTATTGTATTCTCCTAATCCTTCTAATTCTAACATGGTATTTTGTTTTTGTTTGGTTGTTTTTAGGCAGTTCTCTTCTAAGGGAGTGCAGCCACCACAGTGCATCCCGTTCCTTCGAACCGTTTATTTTTTTGTTGATTACAGGAGTCTTTCCTCGACTCCCTCAAAGCCTTCGACACCATCGGTGCCTTCAAAGCCATCTGTTCCTTCGACCCCGTCCGTGCCGTTCATATCGTCGTCGGCCCCGGACATTTGCCTTGCCTCGAACTGCCGGGCGCTTTCCCTGATCTGTTCTTCGATGCGGTTGGCCTCGGTGAAGTCCAGCCCGCCTACCTGATTGCCGTGCCGGAAGTATTCTACATTTCCTACCCCGTCGGTTGCGTCTTCGCTGGTTTTCTTTTTCTTCAGGAGCTTATCCAGGAAGAGCTGGTGCTTGAGATTTTCCTGAAAATTCTTCAGGCGTTCCTTCACACCTTCTATTCCGTCTTTCTCCACACCGTTCAGGCTTTTGATGGCTTGGTAACCACCGGAGGCCATCATACCAACACCGAACACAGAGCCGGTTGCACTTCCGAAGTAGTGCGCTACACCGGTAAAGACAGCGCCGACGATAAATGCGCCACGTCCGGCGATGGAACCTGCCAACGCACCACCCACTCCGCCGATCACAATGTCGCGTCCTGTCAGGGCGAAGGTTTCAGCCAATTTTGCTTTCGTCGGTGCGTGCGCTGAAGTCGATCCTAAGCCGGCAAGGGCTTTTTGTTTGGCTTTCTTTGCATAGATATTTTTCTTTGATTTACTCATGGTTTGTTTTTTTCTGTTGCCGCTTATAGCAGCGTGATGATCTTTCGTTTTTGTTTTTTGTCCTTTGTCGGTTTGCCTCCTTTCTTTGATTTGATCCCGTGAAGCAGATTCTTCTTTACAGTCGCTTTCTTTTTTTTGGGCTTTAGTCCAGTCAAGCCCAGCGCTGGTTTCTTGTTGGATTTGAGCAGGCGGTGTGTGAGGTAGATCAGCCCCAGCACTCCGACAACAACACCCGTCGGCTTGATCCACTTCTTGTTGTCCTCCCAGAACTGTTTTGCTTTAGCAAGCATGGCCGGTTTTACGCTTGGCGTATCGCCCTTTGCAGCAGGCTCACTTTCGTTGCCGTTGGTGCTGCCTTCTTCCGATGTGTCTTCGCTTCCGGATTCTTCTGCTGCTTCAGCACCTGCTTCTTCACCGCCCGTGCTTTGTGTTTCACCACCGCCGCTTTCGCTGCTATTTCCTTCACCGCCACCACCGCCTGAACTCTCGCCTGCTTCCGATCCGGCGCTTTCTTCTGTTGATCCGCCCGGATCAGCTGCGCTCTCTTCGCCGGTGCCTGCATCGCCACCACTTTCTCCTGTGGCTGAACTGTCGCCCTTCGCCGCTGCCTTTTTCGGAAAGACGCTTCCGATGCTTTTGATCAGGGCAGCAATAGTGGTCAGCACCGTGCTGGCGGCAGCAACGCTGGCAGCGGTTGCAGCGCCGAGGTTATCTTCCCCGCTGAATCCTTCCAGCCCTTCGAATCCATCCAAACCTTCCATGCCATCCACGTTTTCTGAGTAATACAGCTCGTGTCCCAGCAGTTGGTTCAGCGGCATGTCCTCGTGCAGACCGGAGACGTTTTCGTAAGCGATATAGCCGAGGCCATTCAGCGCTACCGCTTTGTCGGCGTTTCCTTTACCTGTGAGGATGGATTTCTTCAGGTTCTCCGGTTTACCACCTGCGCCGTGGAAGATCTTCTCCAGCTTCTCGCGCACCCCTTTGAGCTTTTGATATTTGCCCATGTCTGCTCCTTTGGCCTGTGCCTGTTCCGGTGTGAGGTACGTCCAGCGCAGGGATTCGGGTACTTTCAAAAAGTTCAGCTTCATAGCTGCCAGTACACCGTTTCGTAAGGCAACCGTTACGGGGTTGACCCGGTTGGCAACGTGCAGTCCTTTGCCGATGAACTTTTTGATCTTACCCTTGTTTGCTTTTTTCTGCTCCGCAGTCTTTTTCTGAATGAGCGGTTTTTTAAGTAAAGGCTTTTTGAGCAGCGGCTTTTTCAGAAGACCCTTTTTTGCAGGAGCACCTGGCTTGGCAGCCGGCTTTTTAAAGAGTGGCTTCTTGAGGATGCCTTTCTTGGCAGGCGCTGATCCACCGCCACTGGCTGCGGCTTTCTTTTTAAAGATCTTGCCCAGCGTTGCGAAGGCTTCCTGCTCATCCATCAGGCCGAGCAGGTCGGGCGCATCGGAGAGTTTGTTCATGGTGGAGTCCGTAACTCCGTTCAGGTATTCTAAATCCATTTTTGTGTCTTGTTTTGCTGTGTATTTTGCTTCGTGATTAAATTGGTGAAGCACGCAGTCGATAATGATCTCCTTGCCGTTGGGCAGTTTCACCACGGGATAGATGTGTTCCCAATGCGGCTCTTCATAGCGGGTGACCCGGAAGTAGACGTTCTTTACTTCTAAATTGTAAAGCACACTACAAATGAAAGTCGTCATGCAATCACAATCGACACCCATCGGCTCACCCGTCTTCGGATCGATATTATGCCGGTCTTTCCACGCGCGGGCTGCATCACGCACCTGTTCCTTGCCCATCATATCTTTCTTATAAGCGATATGATTGTATACAAAGTGCCACAGGTTGCTGCACGTTTGTTCGAGCGTGTCGGCCTTAATCACTTCATGAGCGAACCTTCTGGTCATCCATGCCGTTTCGCGGATGATGGCTGGAATCAGACTAAGTGTGTCGGATACCTTCGCATCTTTCTTCTTCAGAATCCGCTGTCCCTCTGCCTTCGGGAAGTAATGATCGTACTCATGTCCCGATCTTACCTTTACATTCTCTCTTGTCATGCTACACCGCTTTTTTGAGTGTTACTTCCTGAATATTCCCATAAGGAACTGCACGAAGCACCTTGACACCATAGTCCTTCAATGATGTCCACTTCCCCTCGCTTACTTCCCAGAGCGGGTCGATCTTTGAAGTGGTCGCTACTTTGAGGATCACGGCCTTGCCAGATTGCAGCGAATTAAACAAACCACTAATCAGCGACAGCATCCCGATCAGGGGGAAGTTGAGCATGACCGCCTTTAGTGTGTACTCATCATTGGGAGGAATAGAAAGAACTTCACTGGTGGCCTGCGAAGAGCCGAGCACTTTGCCGTTGTAACCAACCTGAATGAACGGGTACTTCATTTTAAAACCTCGGTCGGTAGGATTCTTCATCTTCACATCGATGCGGATGGTAAGCCCGGTAAAATCCAGCTTGTGAATTTTGGCAGAAGGAATAACGACAAGCTGATCGGTGAGCTTCTTCAGCTCATTGATATCATACGCTTTATTAAAAAAGCCGCGCGCAACATAGAACAAGCCTGCTGTTGAAGCGGTTGCTATCCCCGTGATCCATCCTATTTTCTTCCAGTTCGCCATTGTTATTTCTTTTCGTTGCTGTTTTTGTTCTTTGCGCGATTGCTGAAGTAATCGCCCGCAATCTTGTAGGCCATCCATATTGCCCCGCCCACCAGTGCCTTGATCACATAATCCATCAGGCCGGTGTAATCCATATTAGCCAGCAGGATGGTTCCGGTGAGGAAGAGCGAGCTGCTGTTGTTGGTATCTCCTGTTTGTGACTTTTCCATTTTTCGTTTTTTGTTTTCTGATTTCGAGTACAAAGGTCTGGCGCTGATCTGGCGGGCATTCCGGCTTTAGCGGTTATGCTTTTTTATTGCGTTGTATTGACCGGTATCGGCAGGTTGTATTCAATTACTTTCACACCGGGTACACCATATTTTCTGAACAGGGCTTCCACCTGGATCAGGTTGAGCCAGTTTTTTCTGCCTGTATCGGCTGTTTCCGCAACCGCTTTTAGCCAGCGCTTGAAGGTGCTTTCCGGTATGCCGTATAGCAGCCGCAGTTCTTTCTTAGTGTATGCCTTCAGCTCACAGCCTACTGGCTTTATTTTTTCTGTTTGCATCAGGAGTGATATTGAAGGTGAAGAATGGTGTTGTTATAGATCTGCAGCAGGTCGAACTGGTTTTGTTCCATGAGCTGTTTGTGTCCGCGATGGAACGTAACTATAGAGGGATTTTCAATAAAGACGAGCAGGCTTTTTGCCAGCGTGGTGATGCCTTTGTTATACTCCGGCACATCCTTGCGAACGGCCTTTACCTGCTCCAGCCATGAAGCCGTTCCTGCCAATCCAAGCGGATAATGAATGTTCAGATAGTCCTGCGGCTTGGAAATATAACGTCCGCGCTTGCGGGCCACATAGCGTTTGGCAAGACAGATGCGCTCGATCAGCTCTCGGAAGTTGCGCTTTTGATCTTTGCCGTTATAGAAATGTTCAGCGATCAGTTCCCTGTACTGTTCGGTTTCTTTTTCGCTGAAAGATTTACTAAACCACAGGGAACTTGATGCAGCTCCCCATACGCCGTTGATCAGTTTTGCGGTCTCGCGCTGCTGCGGCTGCCGAAACATATTCAACTGAATAATTTTAGCGTCCTGCTGCTTACCCTTTGTTTTTTTTGTGATGGAAATTACCTTTGCTTTCATTTTATCTTCGTTTTAATGGTTGCTTGATTTCGAAGACAAAGTTCCGGCAGCGGCCCGGCGTGAATTCCCATAACGGCTGCTAACAGGACGTTACAGCTTGTTATGGATTCAAATAGAAGTTAAAGTAAACTAACAGCGCACAACAGAATGCATGTGCAGTTAAGTGTGGTTAACGGCTGTTAATGGATGATAATGGAAAAGGTAAAAATGCAAAAGGCCGGACATCGTCCGGCCATTAAATTAAATACAACATAAAGGTTTTGTTTTTTAAAGGAGAGTAATAAATTATCTAAGCGACCTTTTTACTTTCGGGAATAAACTCATCATCAAGAAGGCAAGCGGGCTTCTCAAGCCGCTCCCAAATGCGGGCCTTCTGCAAAGGAGAGAAGTAGCGTCCTTCTTTTTTGCCAATGTAATCTAAGTGTGGTTTAAGCATCGTGCGAAATGCCTTTTCACTTATTCCATACAAAGCGGCAAGTTCTTTCAGCATGTACGTGTCTTTCTCTTTTACCTTTTCATTTGGTTTACCCTCTGCATTTTTCATTTATCATAGTTTTAAATTGTTACTGTTTAATTGTAGGTAGCTAAAAACTCCTCTTCGTTTAGATAAAAGAATTCCGCTATCTGGCTTAGATTCATTCTTTGTTTAACGCGGTACTTTGTAATCAGGTTGCGCAACAGCTGGCCACGCTCCACTTTAATGTCGAGCTCCATCGGTTCGCGTTTCCGTATTTTCAGTTGATTGAACCGGTTGATCACATATCGTTTCTGGTTGTCGGTAATGATGTTCAGGTCCTGCGCCCGAAACAACAGGGATTGCATCGATACCGCCCATTTAGATTTTAGTTGTGCCAGCAGGTCAATGTCGATATCCGCGCTCAGGTCTTTACTGATCTCTTTTTCTGGCATCAGCAGCTCCGCCGCAAAGACATTGGCCTCATGCGAATTATCAAAGTGGGTCAGCGGGATGCGGGTGTGCATCACCAGATGTCCCAGCTCATAGGCCAGTGTAAAGCGCAAGCGGTCACCTAAAAGTTTTTTATTGTAAAAGATCACCGGGAATTTATCATCAATCAGAATGCTTCTGCTATCGACACGCTCCGTACCAAAATCCACTCCTAATGTAAGAATGCCCTGCGCTTCTAATACCTCGGTAAGATTGGCAATAACACCTGCCGGTAATTTCCATACCTTGCGCAGGCGGCGGGCTGATTCTTGCGCAGATCCTGTTTCTAAAACCGGTAACAAAGGAAGAGTCGGTTGCTGGTATTGAATCGCAAGGAGCAGCTTCCTGATCCCCAACACGTACAGGTTTATAAAGGCATCAATCTGTGTCATGAGTTTTGCCGGTACATTATCACGCTTGCGATACATGGCCGGGGGCAGCAATTCGGCAGTTACACCCAGGAGGGCTTCCGGAAATTTTAAAAGTTGCAGAATGCCTTTCACTATATCGACTGACAATTGCAGGCTCTCCTGTTCATATTTGGAAATGCTCGAGCGGCTCGTTCCGCAGATCTCTGCCAACTCCGATTGAGAATAGCCCCTCCCTTCTCTGGCGAGTGCCAGCATTTTTGGATTTATCTTCTCACTTTGCATTCTTCTTTCTGTTTGTCCGGACAAAGGTAAAGCTAAAATCTGCGTAAAAACTAAATTCGGGTACTTAAACAGGTATAAAAACGGTTCAAAATATTGATAATCAACCAGAATAAATTTTCGACCTAAAGCGTTACTCTAAGTCCTGAAATATTTGTAAAATAGATGCTTATTTAATGTTAATTATATGTTCATTTAATACTTGTTATTATTTCGAAAGATGTTAATTTTCAATTCATCGTTTCAAGAATAACTACCTTTGTAGCATAATGGCAAAAGACTGGCAAAGAAAGTTAGACCGGGAACTTCAAAAAGAGGCTTTAAAAGAGTTTGAAGGCTGGACGCACAGCGAGCTGGTGACGCATATCCGCGAACAGAGGGAAGAGATCGAAGAACTAAAGGCACAACAGAGCGCCGGGGATGTAACCACCCCTGAAAATGCCCAAAATGAGCCTTTGAAAGAAAGCCGGTACGATCAGACCTGGTCGTTTGCCACCAAGATCACCTTCCTGATCACGCTCCACAACCGTCCTCTTACCTCTGAAGATCTGCACGGGTACATTTTAAAACTCGATAGCCATTATAAAGACCTGAAGGATGCCCGGAATTTTCTTTCGGTTACTCTGCAGCGCACAGCCAAATCGGGCCGGATCAAAAAGATCAAGCTGCCGGGGATCAGGAGCCTGTATTTTGCTTTGCCGGAGTGGGGGAATGATATTATTAACCCGTCCAAACTTAGAGAGCAGGATTTTCTTTAATGGTTTTTTAATTCGAAAAGTATTACGAAACTTTTTTTATGATACCTTAGTGGCTTTAATAATAAAAAATGCCAAAAAGGTTTGAAGCTGCAGTTGCTACGGATAGATTTAGTATCGTAAGTATTTATAGTCAGATTTTCGAAGAGGAATATTCGGGGTATGTTGAATCATTATGTAAGCATTTCGATCCAAATACTGCTAAACATATTTTGCGATCCATTCTCAGGTATTCGTTTTTCATTGAACCAGTCAAACAGCCTAAAATAGAGAGTACAAAATTTTCCGTCCGTTGGTCGCCGTCATTACAAAATGATCCTCGGTTTTGTTCTCATGCAACTTGCGTTTTAATTTTTGAAAAGCTACTTGAAGAGGTAACCCAAGCATGTAAAACACCGGCAAAGAAACAATTACTTAAAGTTATAGCTAAAACAACATTGCTTTCATATGAGTTGAATATTGATTATGTCAAAAGAATTCGAAATGGAAACATTCACACCGTAGAAAATATTTCCTTTTTTTGGGGAGATCTTCCTAAACAGGTTTTTTTGTTACGGGAATATTTACTTAACTCTCAAAATCATACTCATCACAAGTTTTTTACAGCAACTTACGATAAAATTATCGTTAAGTCGTTTTTAACCGATAGAGTATTGACTGGCGCGCACAAAACTAACAGAGAAAAGAGATGGGAAGCACATCCTAATTCAGTACATTTTGCCTTAAGAAAGGAATGCTTGCAAATTGAAGCAAAATTGATCAAACAAATATGTCACTTTCAGGGCTTTCCTGCCGCCTTAAGAACTCTTTTAACGAACGACCATGTAATAGAATTCTCTGATGCAGTTACCAAATGTCCTATTACTCTTGATCCTATTTCATTTACCAGATTTGAAAGTGAGGTCTTAAATCCGGTGCATGGAAAAGCATCTTTTCAAGTAGGACATATGCATCCTTTGAAATCACTTGCCGAAAATGAGTTCATGGGGCATACAGCTGATAATATTAGCTGGGTTTCTTCAGAAGGTAATAGGTTGCAAGGGGAGTTATCCGTTGAAGAAACCAGGAGGCTCGTTTTAAGAATTATAGCTAATTATAGATCTGCTGGACTGATATGATCTATTAGAAATCAATAGATGCCACATCCATACAAGCCTGACGCGCTAACTCTCTCGCTTCAACCCTGTCATGTACAACTTTTTTAACATTGGACTCTATTCGCTTTCTAATTTCCGAATCCTTTGGTATCGGCAATATTAAATCATATATCCTATTTCCCAAACTATCAATGATATCCTGAGTGAATCGTTTTGATTTTATTTGTTTTTGTACCGGATCTGCAGAGAGGATTGCCAACAACAAATAAGGTGATATTATTTTTGGATCTATAACTCGAATCTTATACAAATGACTCTGATAAATAATTTTAGTATCATACTTTGAGATTATAGCGCACGTTCCAATCAAATAAGTCCCATCTTTAACCATTAGAATATCTCCTTCTTGAATATCCTGTTTGTTTGAAAAAGTTTTATAAAAATCTTCACTAACTCCATGCTTAGGATCAATTTTAATTTCCCAGCTGGAAATATCAGAAGTTCTTACAAATGGTATTTCTCCTGTACCATAGGCTAATTTACCAACCTCGTGTCCCGTTTTTATTTCTATAACCCCACGTTTAACTAAATCACCAAACTTTACAATTTCGTGCGTATCCTTTATTGATTTCAATGAGTTCTTTATGTCGGGATTATAGTAACGGGGAGAAAGAATGTTATTGTCTATATCCGCCGAAGAAATAATGTATCCGAGATTACCCTGATCAAATTTTTTCTTATTTGTGTACTTATTATAATTGTCCAGTATTAGCGGTAAATCGTCTTGTTCTATACTCCTGCCTCGGCTGTCATGACCACACCACTTTGCTTCTGCCATAAAAATGTTGGATTTGGTATTTGGAGTTTTAGTTTTTCTAAAGAGTATTAAACAGGCTTTAGTATGTGTCCCACCTTTACCTGAAGTTTTGAAAAAATCTTCTGGCATTCCAAGAATCGCAAGAATGTCGCCATGTTTTCTGAGGTATTGTACAACATAACTATAAGATCGACTTGTTATTAGGCTTTCCGGTACTACAATACCCAATCGACCATCGTCCTTTAATAATTTTAAGCACCGTTCTACAAACAGAACTTGAGGCGGAACATTTGAAAGTAAGCGATCTGATTTTATATATTCATTTTTTTCTGGACTTAATTTCCAGTCAAATCCAAGATCAAATTCACGCTGTACTTCCTTTGTGGTAGAAACAATGTTTTTTCCAAATGGAGGATTTGTGAGGACAATATCGTAATATCCTTTCGAATGCAGTTTTAAGCTCTCCTTTTTTTCATTTATCCAAGCGAGGGAATCCCCACAAGTAATATCGCACTGAGATAAACTCATCATTGCTATCCGGGTCGCGGCCAGTTTAGCCAAGTAAGAGTCTTTTTCGATGCCATGAATATTGGAAACAGCATTTTTAATACTTACGCCATTATTAACTAAATACTGAAAAGCAGAGCTTAAAAACCCTCCGGCTCCTGCAGCCGGATCAATTATTTTCTCTCCTTTTTGAGGCTTAATTAATGAAATCAATAATTCAACACCATTTTGCGGCGTAAAAAACTGTCCTTCTTCTTCGCGTACACCAGTACTTACAAATACTTCGTACAAGTCCCCAAATGGATCACGATTAAAATTTTCAAAATCAATTCTACTAAGTTCAGTATGAACAAAAAGAATACTTACCGGGTCTAATTGAATTTCTTCCTCACTATTAAAAACATGAGGTAGCTTCTCTTTTAATTCACTAAAAACTTCCCTATATTTTTTTGATAATAATAACGCATCATTTGTTTCGTCAATTTTCTTTAAGTGGGTGGCTATATAATGCTTACAAAAAAAACATTTAACAACTTCCTCCAGTAACGCCCGATCTCTTGTTGCACCGATTAATCTCCCGGCAAGGTAATTTCTAATTTGCTTATATATCTCTTTATGAGACTGTTCCGTTAAAAATGTCGTTTGATATCCTTCTGATTTCATAAAATGTAGCTTTTAACCCCCTAAAACAGGTTCTGTAAGACAAACATAACATAACATATTCTGAATAAAAAAAATAAAGACCGCTTTTTTTACACAATTTTAATGGGAATTTTAAAAGAAAGAGGCATTATTGCAAAAAACCAATTATTCTATCGTTTAAGGAGGATAAGATATTCATTTATTTTACCTTTGAACCTCAATGAAAACCAGCGTTTCACATTTACCACCGCACAAGCAAGCCGAACTTGACAAGATCGTAAAGGCGCTGATCCCTCAATTCAAAGATATTGAGATGGTCATCCTATACGGATCATACGCTCGTGGAACCTGGGTGGAAGACAAATATGTGGAGAACGGCAATACTTACGAATACAAATCGGATTACGACCTGCTGGTGATTGTAAACAAAAACTCTCAGGCCAATGCCGATAACTTCGTAAGCTCTGTAACCGGCAAACTGGAAGAACTGAAGCTGGACACACCTGTTCACCCGATTTTTCATGGAATCGACTTTGTGAACGAAGCGTTACGTGAAGGCAATTACTTCTTCGACGATATAAAGAAAGAGGGAATTTTACTGTTTAATACCAGCCGTTATCCGCTGGATAAAAAGCGTGAAATGACCCCAGCTGAAGTAGCGCAACGGGCGCAGGAAGATTTTGATCAGTGGTTCGAAAGCGCAAATATGTTTTATGAAAATTTCGAAGCGAATTACGCAAAAGGTACTGGCAATATAAAGTACTATAATGTGGCTGCTTTTGAACTTCACCAAGCAACAGAACGTTTTTATGGTGCGTTGCAATTGGTGTTCACCGGCTACAAACCCAAAACCCACGACATCGAAGTTTTAGGCTGGCTGGCCAAAGCCATTAACATTGAGTTCGGAAAGGTGTTCCCAAAAGCCACACTTTCGGAACGGGTACGTTTCAGCCAGCTGCGCCGCGCATATGTGGATGCCCGATACAAAGCGGATTATAAGATTAGCAAAGAAGATTTAGAATACTTATCGGGGCGCGTAGAGCTGCTCCGTACTATGACAGAAAAATACTGTAAAGAAAAAATAGCCGGTTTTACAAAGTAAACCAAGCGGGTTGATCAGCGATAGTTAATCAAAAATCAACCTTATGGAAACAGACTTTGAACTATACTACAAAACTGAGTTGGCTGCCATCGAAAGAGCCAAATCAAATAAGCTCTTTACACACCTGCTCAGTCCGTTGGAAGAAGCAGCAGTGCTTAATAACTACAATCCATTCTTTTATAAAATTAACGAAGTTGAATTATACATCTCACGTTATGACTGTAAATCGCTGCTTATAAAGATATCGGCAAAAGTACGTTTGATCGATTACATCCAAAGCAAGCAGGCCCTGTTAATGGAAATCCCACTTGAAAGCCGTGAAGCCTTCGAAGACCCTCAGATCATAATGGCGCTAAATCCTCGTCTTAGAAACCGCTTGGCAAGCATTGAGTGCTATGATCTACAAACGATAAAAAGTCGTGGCCGGAGATACTTTACAGAGGTATTGAAGTTCAATAAGGCCGATATGCAAACCATAGATAATTTATTCAAACAGTATAACTGCGGGGAATTAATCTAATCCCCGCAGCACCCTATTATTGCGCTCTACGAGTTGATCAAAGAAGGTACTCTAACAATCAACTTTATGAGCAAAACACCAAAAAAGAAGATCCGGCACACCCGGTTTTTACGCATGCTGCTCGATGATAAAAACAGCATGCTCCTTAAACATGTCTTATCACCTTTGCAATTGGCGGGCTTTGAGCAGGGATTTCAGGCGTTCACGTATAATCTGAATGGAGTTCAGCTTGAAATTGAAGGTCTACCTGCTTGGGAATTATTAACCAGCGCGAGAAACAACATCCGCTTTTTAAGGCAACGCTTATTTGATACCCGACTGGAAGAATTATATAAGGATGAAAATGCCCGGAAATTCCTGCGAAGACCGGTCAGTGTTGCCAATCTGCCAAAACGCCTTTATAATATTTTTTGGGCAAAAGACTGCTTTGTAATGGCCGATGTTGCGCGTTATGGCGTTCATGACTTTGATCTGACTGGGATTGGCAAAAGTAACCGGGAATGGTTGTTTGCCCTTTTTGGAAAAAACGGCTGTGGCGGTCTTTACAACTATAAACCATCCAAAAAGAAAAAATCAAAATCATGAGTAATTTATTAAAGTACCTGTTCGGCCTTGGAGAGCCGACAAAAAACTGCATCCTCTTTATCAGTGCAAACGAGAAGGACTCTCTGAAAACAGTATCAATGATCGTCCAGTGGCGTATTCTTCGAAAGTTCTGCCATCTTAAAAACATCAACATGCTGAAACGATATGAAGTAGTCTTTAAAGAGGATAGCATTTCCCGGCAGTTTCAGAACATGTACAGCGACCTTATGAACGATGAACTTAAAGCGGAGTTTATTCTGGTTACTAACCGGAAACGTTTAGGACTTTCGGAACCCGAGCTGGCCGTCATTATAAAAGATCTCGCTGAAAAGAACATCCATATTGTGGAAGTCTGGCATCTGCTGGTCTTTGTAACGCATCGCATACTGCGCAATAACGCTCAATAACGATGGAACCGGCAGAGCAATGCCCATCAATGCTCACCTTTGCCATGCACTAATACTTGTGAAAATCCAAGGCAGCTCTGCTAAAGTAAGCCAATGGAGAAATTAAAGCCTGTTTGAGGAGGACGTGCAAAATAGTGTAGCGAAACTTGGAGAAACTTATACAAAATGAAAACAGTACTTCTTTATGCCCGTGTAGATACGGGCGCAGATCAGGTCGGAGACCCAAGCCTTCTCCAAAAGCAACTGGACGAATTAAAGGACTTTTGCGCAGAAAACACGCTCAGAGTAAACGGGGTCTATTCGGATGTCCATCACGGAGCCACCTTTGAGCGGGAGCGGTTTCAGGAACTGCTTAATGACTTAGAGACCGAAATGGTACAAGCCGATGCCATTCTCTTTACCAGCTGGGACCGATTTAGCAGGAACCTGGACTCGGCACTTCTTATGGCAAAGCGGCTGCGAACGCTTAAAGTCAAAGCCCTGAGTATTCAGGATGTAAAAAGTAACCTGTGTTTAACATTTTTAACCAAATGATATGAAAACAGCAATCCTATACATAAGTGTTGCGCCTCATACTATAAATATGCTGGAGCAATTGAAAAAGCAGGAAAATGAGCTTATACATTACTGCATAGAAAGTAAACTGGAAGTTGTCGGGATTTACACCGATGTGTCGGTAGATACAATTTTCGACCGCTTAAAGTTCACCCACCTATACAGCGACCTGAAGCACGGGCGGATTAAAGCCGATCTCCTTTTGTTCACACAAACAGAAATCATAGACCCTAATCCTTTTGAAGTGGCGATTGTTCATTACAACCTGCTGGAAGTGGGGATCACGATGAAGGCTATCCGGGATGTTAATCTTCACTTTCTAATTATAAAACCA
Source organism: Bacteroidota bacterium (assembly GCA_021156365.1). Classification (GTDB taxonomy): domain Bacteria; phylum Bacteroidota; class Bacteroidia; order B-17B0; family Aurantibacillaceae; genus JADJDM01. The sequence continues at coordinate 7,628 of JAJNDK010000013.1, read as the reverse complement.
AAAGGAAAATAAACGATATGAAAAAAGTACCCATCTTTAAAACAGACGGCTTGGTTCACCACAGCGATTACATGAAGGTTTGTGGAGAAGAATACAGTTCATCCACCACTAATTTACGGTATGTAACCTGTAAAAAATGTTTAGAGCTTATAGGAAATAAAATTATGCAAGATATCTTATCTACTAAACCCAACGAAAACCAATAACGATCAATTCCTCTCAATAACCAAAAGCCCCGGATGCCGGGGCTTTTCTGCTTTTAATTAAACGTAATCGTAACTATGTTACTCGATAATGAGGTTCCGTCTGCTTTTTGATACCGGGCAATAGCATTTAGCTTACCTTTCTTTTGATTAGTAGTGAAGGTTTTTTTTGCTGTTACAAACTGCGTGGCTTCATCTAATGCTGAATAGGACCAGCTGGGATCAGGTAAAAAACCTTCGACAGTGTCCAGCGCGGAGAATGGTGTCACTTCAAAAGTAACTTTCAAATTATCGGAAACATAACTATTTGTATTACTATCCTTTATTAAAGAAGCTGTTAGATTAATAGGAGCATTTACAGCAGCTAATTGAGGTGTTGCAGATAATAGAATCTGGACAGGCTCTGAAGGAAGGATTTTAAAGTTAAAGATCTGCGTCAGTCCATTAATTGTCAGAGAAAGTACAGCGGCATTTTGGGCTTTCTTTCCGGGCTTATAATAACAAGTAGCTTTACCGCCTTGTATAGACAGGGTTGCAAGGTTTGAATTAGCACCGGCGGTTAAATTGGATGAAGATGAAACAATACCGTCCGTTACGGAAACGGTAACCTGTTTATCGTTATCTACTTCTATATCTTTTATGCTGATGTCGATCTGGTAGCGAAGGCTATTGTCTGCATAAATAACTGCGTTTGTAATGTCTACACCAGCTATTTGCACGGTAAATACATCTGATTCGCTCGCCTCCATTGGGTCTTTTACACAAGAGAAGAGAGTGCTGGTTAAAAATAATATTAAAATTAACTTTTTCATGGGCTTTATTATTTAGGGATTTTATCAAAAGGAACACCATTCTTGAGTGCTGTAAACAGATCAGCGGAAAAGGATATACTCAGCCATAAACCGAAAACCGGATGATTTTCAGAGTTTAGTTTACTGGTGATATCCTGATTTCCAATCATTGTTCCAAGGGTTACTCCAACATGTCGGGAAAACTCCCAATCCAATGCGAGCAAAGGCTTTATGCCTATAACAGCAGCTTTAATATTTGACGATTTATATTTTACATCATTTACTACAGCGCCAATCACACAGGAAAATCTGCTTGACCTTGGATACAACTTATAAGGATCATCAATGTTTTTATTGGTTGAATTAGGTCGCCATTTTATTTTTAAGCCAGTAGCAAAACCAAAAGATGCGCGGGGTTGCTTAACACCGTCTTGCGCAAACCCTATTCCACCGAATCCACTATAAGCCTGAAACCATGACAGTTCATCATTCGGGGCTGTACTATAGACTTTCATGGTTTTTGTTTGTGTCCCCCCTCCTGATGGGCTATACGTGAATTCAAGTATATAAAACCTGCGAAAAGAAAAAGTTTTATCCATTAAAATCACACACGTGCCATTTGCCACAGCAACAGTATATTTACCACGAGATATCCCTTTGCCAACTTTCGATTCAACTTTACCGGTTGTTTCGAATATTTCCAACTCCATACTCCCGGTCGTTCCCGCATTAGAAACCTTAATATTAAAGGGTTCATAAGAAGGTACCAAGTTAGTTTTGGCTTTCCAGAGAATTGAAGTACCTCCCCAATCCAAAGTAACGGTTTTATAAGTATCCTGAGCAAAAGCGCAGGCAAAGGTCATTAGCATAATTGCTAAAAGATTGAATCTGACTATCTGTTTCATAATTTAAAAATTAAGGGATTAACTGATAGTAAATGTAGAACACTAAAACGACAAAAAAAGGGCGGTTTACCGTCCTTTTTTGGTGTTTAACGAAGGTATTAGGGTTAATAGTTCTCAATTCCTATCAATAACGTCGTTAACCTGATAAGTCAGTCTTAGCTCAAATCTACCTCTCTACCTTTGCTCTCGGGTTTGATTAGTTGCCATTCCTACTTAGGCCATTAAGACAAGGAACAAACAAAAGAAACCGCATGGCATTATTAATAGCAACGTGCAAATCGTGTGCGGTATTTATCTGCTTGTGGTGAGCAGATTATTATCCCGGTGTGCTTGCGTGTGCTGAAAAGTGATGCCAAGTTTGTCCTGTGAAAGCCACTAAAGGCTTTAGTGACAACATGGGAAAAGAGAGAGTAATTCAATTGCCAAGCAGCCGCCCGGAGTGGATGGCGTTTATACACCGCTACCTTTCAAACGGAATGCGGATAGTAAAATCAACTGCTCCGAAAGAATGGATGGCAAAAAAAGGATTGAGCGCGGAACTTACGGGAGCCGGATTTAATTCAGGACAAATTCATCACCGGCGGGATCAGTCGTTTAAAGATGCGCTGGCTGAAATTGGTTTTATGAAGCGAACCGATGTGCCGGTGAATTGTGATACGGTTCCTTATACGGTGTTCGGGATATTCTCCATTATGTTCCCGCTTCGGAATCAGAAGGAGGAGATCGTGAACTTTTATTCGGTGCGGATCAAAAGCGACAACGCCGCTTACATGAATGAGGAACCTGGGCTTTATCCCGGATACCCGCACGAGCTGACCAAGAGGCTGTTTGTGGTGAACAGCGTGTTGGATGCGGCCACAGTGCTACAAGCCAAAGCGCTGGACAACAAGGAAGCGGTGATCGCGCTTCACGATGGAAAATTTATGCCCGAGCATGAAGAAGCCATCCAAAGCCTGAAACACCTGAAAGAGATCGTGTATATCGATTCGCCATTAATGAAAGTGCAAAAAGAAAAAACAGTCTGGGGAGAAGAATAAAAACATGAACGAGAAAACAAACATACCATTCAGCATTTCGGTGAAACGAAAGAAACAGGAGAAGGAGCTTTTCGAAGACCTGCACTCCCGTTTTTGTAAAGGGCTGTTTGTCAAACATGCCAATGCTCCCCGCGAATGGTTGCAGGCGAGAGGTTTGAATGCGGAAAGCACCGGCGCAGGATTTAATTCCGGGCAGGTGCATAATAAGAAAGGCCATGCGGAAATGAAAGAGAAACTCAAGGCCATCGGCTATCTGAAATTCTCCCGCAGGAACAGCAATGGCGTGGACGGACATAAAGCCTTCGGCAATTATGCGATCACCTTTCCATTTCGGAACCGGAAAGGCAAGGTGGTCAACTTTTATGCTATTGGTATTAAAGATCAGCCGGAAGAACATGCGCTTTTGAATGAAGAGGGAGTTTACCCGGTTTATCCGCATGAAATGACCACCCGGTTATTCATAGCGACCGACATGCTGGATGCTGCTACCCTGATCACGGCTGCAGCCATTCAGAACCGGGATTCGCTGTTATTCATTCCGGGAGGCAAATTGTTAAAGCAACACGAAGAAGCGATCAGCCACTTGTCCGCCTTATCTGAACTCATCTGGATCGACGCTCAAAGTAAAAACAAGGTAATTATGAAAGACACAACACATCAGCTCCGCAGGATCATTAAGGATATCCCGGTCAAACAGGTGGTCTTGCCCGAAAAGGAAAATCTGAACCAGCTTTTCCTGCGTGAAGGAAGCATGGGCATTCACAAATTATTGGAGTCTGCTTCATTAATAGAGGAAGTAACCGAAGTGGAACACATCCCGCTGCCTATACTGCCGATTGAGGAAGTAAAGCCCATTGAGGAAGTCGTTGTTTTCTCCCCGACGAAGGACGCAGAAAATACCTTTATGAAACAAACGTTTATGCCTCTATTGGAAAGCCAGGCATCGGAAGATCCCGGATCGGTAACGCTGGAAATGATCCACGAACACAAGCTGCTGATGCGGCGGCCCTATAACCATTACTTTGTGTTGGGTTCCTTAAGCCACGATATCGGGAGCATGGGCATTACGCTGATGGTGGAAGAGGTCGCCACGGGTCGCAGGGAACGCACTAAAATAGACCTTTACGTCCGGGAGCAGATTGTATTGTACGCCCAGCAGATCGCAGAACTTTACAATCAGTCGGGCGAGGACATCGAAGCCGATCTGCTTCTGCTCACCGATCTTCTGGAGAAATACCGGGAGAAAGAAATGGAGCAGCTCAAGTCTGCTTTTCAGAACCACCGGCAAAAACACCGCATTACGCCTGAAAAACAAACAGCCTGCATCCAGTTTCTGAAAGGAAAGAATTTTATGCAAGGCATTGACGACCTGATCCAGCAGGCGGGCGTGGTAGGTGAAGAGAACACCCGACGGCTCCTGTTCATTATCGCCTCCACCTATAAAATGTCCACCCCGCTTCATGCGCTGGTGCAGGGAACTTCCGGCTCCGGTAAAAGTCACCTGATCAATACGATTGGTGATTGTTTCCCGCCGGAGGACGTGATCAGCATGACACGGGTGACCAGTAAATCCTTTTACCATTATACAAAGGACGAGCTGGTGGACAAGCTGATCCTGATTCAGGACTACGATGGCATGGATGAAGAAGCACAGTTTGCGTTTCGCGAATTGCAAAGCGCAGGCAATATCACTTCTTCCACCACCTATAAGGACAAGTTCGGAAACCTGATGTCTGCTGTCAAAACGGTGCGCAGTCATTTTGCTTCCCTGCTGGCTACCACCAAAGCGGAGGTGTATTACGATAACATGAGCCGCTCCCTGATCTCCGGGGTAGACGAAAGCGACGACCAGACCAAGCGGATCATTACCCACCAGAACCGGAAGCTGGCCGGGATCATCGACAACCGGGAAGAGCAAAAGGCGAAAGAGTTCCTGCAAAACTGCATGCGCTGCATCCTGCCAATGGAAGTGGTGAACCCTTTTGCTGATAAGATTTACCTGCCCTTCGAAGCTAAAATGCTCCGGCGGCTCAACAGCCATTATCAGGCATTTGTCAAGCAGATTACTATCCTACACCAATACCAGCGTAAAAAAGATGACCGGGGGCGTTTGATCGCGGAGCCGGAAGATCTGCACATCGCCTGCAATATTATGTTCGATGCCATTCTGCTCAAGGTCGACGACCTGGACTCCTCGCTCCGGCAATTTTTTGACCGGGTGAAGGAATATGTGAAGGAGAAATCGGCCAACGTGAAGGAGAAGGAATTTCAATTTAACCAGCGTGATGTCCGGCTGGCGCTGAACGTGAGCAAGACCCAATGCTTCCGTTATTTCGAGGAGCTGGAGCTGCTGGAATACATCCAGCGCACCGGGGGCTATGCCAACCGGGGCTTCAAATATAAAATTGTGTTCTGGGACGACATGGAAAAGATCCGCGACCGGGTGAAGGAAGACCTGAAAAAGCAGTTGGTTCTTGTTGTTCCTGCGAGCATGGAACACCAGAACCCGCAACAGCAGGCCGGTTGAGCCGTAGTGGTTCATTATTCCGGGAGGACGCATTGTATAGGAGAAAATGGAAGACGAAAAACAGACTATGAAAACACAGCGATATGAAACACCTGCCAATAAATAACCCGGCCTTTGAACTCTTGTATAAGGAGTTTGACGACTATATTTTCCTGAAAGGTTATTCAGGCGGCAAGGACACTTCCTACGCTGCCCAGGTACGCGAGTTCTTGTTCTTCATTGAAACACGGGGGCTGGACGAAATCAAAAAGGTAACGGCTATTGATGTGATCGAATATCAGGAGTACATCCGGGAACGACCTAATCAGCGCAGGGAGGGTGGTCTAAGCGATTCCATGATTCGGCACCACCTGTATTCCCTGCGGATGTTTTTTGATTACCTGATAGACATGGGTGAGGTCGATGCTTCACCGGCGCACCTTCCAAAGTTTACTATCAGTCGTGGCAAACAGCGGCAGGTACTTTCGGTAGAAGAAATAAAGGAAGTGCAGGCAGCCTGCCGAACCCATATGGAGAAAGCCCTGATCGCGACTGCTTATGGCTGCGGCCTGCGCCGGACGGAACTGGAGCTGCTGGATGTGAACGATGTTATTTTATCGCAGGGCGTTTTAATTGTACGGAAAGGAAAGGGCAGCAAAAGCCGGACAATCCCCATCTCAGACGGTGGTATAAAAATCCTTCGGGAATACATTGTAAAGGAACGGCCTTCTTTGTTTGCTGAGGATAAGATGGAATCGACACCTGCCTTTTTTATCAATTCACTCGGTGAACGTATGAAGGGCCAGTATCTGGCAGAACTACTGAAGGTAATTCTACAGCGAACGCAGAACCCGGTTATCCTCGGAAAGGAGATCACGCTCCATTGCCTGCGGCACAGCATCGCTACCCATTTGCTGGACAACGGTGCGGACATAGAATTTGTGCAGGAGTTCTTAGGCCATTCGGAAATAGATACTTCGCATCTCTATTCTAAAAGACGCAAACAACGACTAAAAATGTATAACGAAATAAACCGACCAACATATGCTAACTGATTTTGAAACCTACATGTTAAAGCATGGCTACACAAAGGACACTTCCAAAACGTATGTGTTTCAGGTATCCCCATTTGTGGAGGCTTTCCCGGATGCAAAGTACTTTACATTTAAGGACGTGAAGGAAGCGCTGGGTGAGTTCCTGAAGCACCATAAGAACCAAAACTATAAACACACCATTCTCTGCTCTATCAAAAAGTATTACGATTTCTTAATTGAAAGTAGGCAGCGCAACGACCATCCCTGCCGGACGCTGAACTTCCGAACAGTGAAAAACAAATCGGTAATCCATTACGATCTGTTTTCTTCTGCCGAGCTGGAGCTGCTGATGGAACGCGAAGAACGGTTCCCGCTGGTGAGAACAAGGAATCAGGTTGTTGTATCCCTACTGATCTATCAGGGTTTACAAAGTCAGGAAATTATAAACCTGAAAGTTCATCATGTCGATTTTGATAAAGGAACCATTTACATTAAAGAAAACTCTTCTACCACCAGACGGCATTTGGAAATGCACCCAAAACAGTACAAAATATTTGACAGCTACATTAACGAGTCCAGGAGAGCGCTTCTGAAAGTAGAAACCGATCAGCTCGTGGTGGGCATGCGGGGAACTGGCGTTGAGAAAGGTGAAGTTCAGTATCTCGTAAAAACCTTTAAACCCTTGTTCCCGGATCGTAACCTCTCTCCTGAAACCATCCGGCAAAGTGTGATCTCCAATTGGCTCAATGAAAGAAAGTTCCCACTGGATCAAGTGCAGCTCATGGCCGGTCACCGTTTCATTTCTTCAACGGCTAAATACCGCCAAACGCCTGCAGACGAGAAGCGGCTTATAATAAACCGCCTTCATCCATTAGGCTAAAGATCTGTTCATAAAACAGCTCTAAATTTTTAAGATCAAAACGTTCAAGGAAGCTATATAGCTTCCTTTTTTTATTATATTTACTTCCGTTGAACGGTCTTTGAAAAGGTTTGCCGGTAAAGTTTGCAAGCCACTTTTTGTATAGTTATTCTGTAGATGCACGAGGTCGTATTGGTACGGCTTCAATGGCAAGGAAAACGATCCGGAGGCTAACTCAACCGGAGAAGGAACACAAGACTACGGAATGCGAATCTATAATCCTTCTCTTGGAA
>JAJNDK010000012.1 GCA_021156365.1 Bacteroidota bacterium | reverse complement strand
ACCGGAAGTCGTAACGGCTCCTGCTGTTGCTGTTCCGTTGGAGTTACCGCACGTAGAGCTTGTTCCTGAAACCGCAAATGCTGTCGGCCCCGGAGTGTTGGTTATTGTTGTTGTACCAATAAATGTACAACCGTTCGCATCTCTTACTGTAACGGTGTGTGTTCCTGCTGCAAGTCCTGTATAGGAAGTAGTAGCTGTGAAAGCGCCACCATCAACAGAATATGTATAGGCAGCTGTTCCGCCGGTTACTGCACCAATGGTAATTGTTCCGTTCGCATTTCCACAGGTAGAGTTAGCAGGTGTTAAAGCAACTGCTGTCGGGCCTGCCACTGTTCCTACTGTAACGGTAGTAGCAAATTGACAGCCATTACCATCTCTTACAACAACATTATACGTACCCGGAGCTACGTTGGTATATACAGTGGTTCCTGTGAAAGCGCTTCCGTTGAAGCTGTATGTCATTACACCAAAACCACCTGTCGTTACGCCAAAAGTTACTGTACCTGTATTGGATGAACAAGCCGAGTTCGTACTGGAAACAGCCTGTGCTGTAGGGCCACCCGAGTTGCTAATAGCAACTGTTGTATTAAATGTACAGCCATTCGCATCTCTCACTGCCACTGAATAAGTGCCTGCCGTAAGTCCTGTGTAACTGGTAGTGGCTGTGAACGCACTTCCATTCACTGAATACGTATAAGCTGCTGCACCACCGGTTACTGCACCGATAGTGAACGATCCGTTTGCAGATCCGCAGGTTGCATCAACCGGTGTTAAAACAACTGCTGTCGGGCCACCGGAGTTATTAATAGTTGTGTTGGAGGTGAAAGTACAACCGTTGGCATCTCGTACTACCACTGTGTATGTACCTGCAGCTAATCCTGGGTAGCTGGTAGTTGCCGTGAAAGCACTTCCATTTACTGAATAGGTGTATGCTGCTGTTCCGCCGGTTACTGCGCCGATAGCGAAAGATCCGTTGCTGGCTCCACAGGTAGAGTTTACCGGTGTAAGGACCACTGCTGTAGGTCCGGGATTATTTCCTACTACAGAAGTTGCAGTGAAGGTACAGCCATTGGCATCTCTTACGATCACCGTGTAGGTGGCTGCAGTAAGGTTCGTGAAGCTTGTTGCTGCATTGAAACCAGCCGGGCCAGGGGAAACCGAATAGGTGTAGGCTGAAGTTCCGCCGGTTACTGCACCAATCGTTAAGGTACCCGTTGCGCCACCACAGGAAGTATTAACAGGTGTAAGCACTACTGCCGTTGGACCGGGTGTATTTGCAACTGTTGTGTTCGCGGTAAATGTACAGCCGTTCGCATCTCTTACAATAACCGTAAATGTTCCGGCTGCAAGACTTGTATAATTAACAGAAGATGTAAAGCCTGCTGGGCCGGGTGCCACTGAATACGTGTATGCTGCTGTTCCACCTGTAACAGCGCCAATCGTAAAGGACCCGTTCGCTGTTCCACAGGTAGAGTTGACAGGTGTTAATACAACAGCTGTAGGACCGGGTGTATTGGTAATTGTAACAGTAGAAGTAAATGTACAGTTATTTACATCTCTCACAATTACTGTATGTGTGCCTGCTGCTAATCCTGTGTAACTGGTGGTTGTCGTGAAAGCTCCACCGTCTAACGAGTATACATTTGTTCCGCCACCGCCGGTAACAGCACCGATCGTAATGGTTCCATTCGCATTTCCGCAGGTTGCATTTGCAGGGGTCAATACAACTGCAGTAGGTCCTGCATTGTTATTGATCGTTGTATTTGCTGTGAATGTACAACCATTGGCATCTCTTACAATAACCGTGTAAGTACCTGCTGCAAGACCTGTGTAGTTGGTTGTTGCAGTGAAAGGGCTACCGTTCATTGAATACGTGTAGGCTGCAACACCACCGGTAACGGCGCCGATCGTAAACGATCCGTTCGCTGTCCCGCAGGATGCATTATTAGGTGTAAGAACAACCGCAGTTGGTCCGCTGGCATTATTAATAGTAGTGGTTGCAGTGAACGTACAACCATTCGCATCTCTTACGATCACGGTATGCGTACCTGCTGCCAATCCTGTATAACTGGTGGTTCCGGTAAATCCGCTACCATCCAGAGAGTACTGGTATGCAGCCGTTCCACCCGTTACCGCACCGATGTTAATTGTTCCGTTCGCTGTTCCGCAGGATGCATTGCCGGGTGTGAGCGTTACTGCAGTTGGTCCGGGATTATTCCCCACAACAGAAGTAGCGGTGAACGTACAACCATTGACATCACGAACGATCACTGTGTAAGTAGCTGCCGTAAGACCTGTGAAGCTTAGTGTCGGATTGAATCCGGCAGGGCCAGGTGAAACTGAGTACGTATATGCTGCTGTTCCGCCTGTTACCGCACCGATAGTTAAAGTACCTGTAGCACCTCCGCAGGAAGTATTCACTGGTGTAAGCGTTACAGCAGTAGGCCCCGGTGTATTGGCAACAGTCGTATTTGCCGTGAATGTACAACCGTTTGCATCTCTTACTGTAACTGTAAATGTTCCTGCCGCGAGGTTCGGATAATTAAGTGTAGATGTAAAGCCTGCTGCTCCCGGAGCTACCGAATAGGTATATGCTGCCGTTCCGCCCGTTACAGCGCCGATCGTGAAAGATCCGTTCGCCAATCCGCAGGTAGAGCTTACAGGTGTCAGTACAACTGCTGTAGGGCCGGGTGTACTTCCTATCGTAGTATTAGCCGTGAAGGTACATCCGTTCACATCTCTTACAACAACAGTATAGGTATTCGGTACAAGGCCTGTATAAGAAATCGTTGCTGTAAAAGCACCGCCATTCATTGAGTAGGTATACGGACCTGTGCCACCTGTTACAGCGCCGATCGTAAAGGATCCGTTGCTGCCGCCGCATGTTGCATTTACCGGAGTTAATATAACTGCTGTAGGACCTGCATTGTTATTGATAGTCGTAGTAGCTGTGAATGTACAACCATTTGCATCTCTCACTATAATAGTATGAGTTCCTGCTACAAGACCTGTATAGTTAACAGTAGCAGTAAATCCGCTACCGTCCAGTGAATATTGATAGGCTGCTGCTCCGCCTGTTACCGCACCGACGTTGATCGTTCCGTTAGCGGTTCCACAGGATGTATTGCCCGGAGTGAGTATCACTGCAGTAGGTCCTGTATTATTATTGATCGTAGTATTCGCGGTGAATGTACAACCATTTGCATCTCTTACTATTACTGTATGAGTACCTGCTGCAAGACCTGTATAGCTTGTCGTTCCGGTGAATCCGCTACCGTCTACCGAGTATTGGTAAGCTGCTGTTCCACCTGTAACAGCGCCTATAGTGAATGACCCGTTTGCTGTTCCGCAGGATGAATTAATTGGAGTGAGGGTTACTGCTGTCGGGCCTGTATTGTTATTTACTGTGATCGAACCATTCAGTGTGCAACCAAAATTATCCCTTACAACATATGTATAGGTGTTGGCAGCCAGGCCCGTGTAATTCGTCGTTGCTGTAAAGCCGCTTCCGTTGAATGAATATGTATAAGGTCCCGTTCCTGTAGTAGGTGGAGATAATGTTACAGTTCCATTGGATCCACCGCAGGATGCATTCGTGGAAACCGCATTCGGGCCGGTTGGTCCTGCTGCATTGGCAACTGTTGCCGTAGTAGTGAAAATACATCCGTTTACATCTCTCACTGTTACCGAATAGGTGCCCGTTGGAAGATTCGTAATAGGCGTAGTGGCAGTAAAAGGTCCTGCAGGATTATTAAACGAATAAGTGTAACCTGCTGTTCCGCCTGTTACTGCACCGATCGCGATACTTCCGTCAGACTGACCACAATGTGCAGTAGCCGGTGTAAGTGTGAGGGCAGTTGGTCCGGGAACATTCGTTAATGTAACAGTTGATAAATTCGTACAACCGTTTGCATCCGTTACGTTTACTGTATAGCTGCCCGGGCCCTGGTTTGTATAATTTGTCAGCGCTGAGTTCGCTCCTCCATTCAGGTTATAGGTATAACCCGGAGTACCGCCGGTAGCCGCTGTGACGTTGATAGTCCCATTTGCGTTACCACAGGTAGGGTTCACTCCTGCAAGTGCGGGGCCATTCGGACGCGGATAAACTGTAATGGTTATCGTATTCGTAGCAGTACAGGCTCCGGATGTAACCGTATGCGTTACTGTATAGGTTCCTGCCGCAGCCCAGGTAACACCTGTTGGACTGACCGCAGCGCTCGTACCCGGTGTTCCGCCCGGAAAAGTCCAGGCATGTGTTGCCGCAACAGTACCTGTATTTGTAAAATTAAATAAATTTCCGTTCAGACACTGGTTGGCTGAATTGGTAAACGTAGAAGTAACAGCACCCGTTTGTGTAACAGTGGCAGCAGCAGTAGTAGTACAGCCGCGTGTATCGGTTACTGTCACGCTGTAATTACCGGCAGCTAAACCTGTAGGGTTCGCACCGGTTCCGGAGGGAGACCATGCATAGGTATAACCCGGCGTTCCACCCGTTACGTTACTTGTAATAGAACCGTTATTTCCTGCACAGGTAGCGCTGGCAGGCGTAAGTGTAGCTGACAAAGCAGTTGGTGCAGTGATCGTAACTGTAGCCTGTCCCCTGCATCCACCCGTAGCCTGTGTAACTACCGTATAGGTTCCGGGAGCAACCGTTGGAAAACTACCGGAAGCCTGGAAGCTTGCTCCGTTATTAATTGAATACGTATACGGCGCTGTTCCACCCGAGCCCACCAATGTAATGGATCCATTTCCTCCTGCACAGTTTGGCTGGGTAACAGTAGGACTTACCGTAGGGCCTGCAATGTTAAAGTTAAAGCATCCTGCCGGAGCAGGGTTACCACAAAGATCCGTTACGGAACCTGCGCCTGTTACAAGGCAGAGCTGGTAAGCGCCGGCGGTGGTAATGGCAGGCGAAGTAGTAACAGTGAATGTGTTTTCAGAAAGTACACCGGCAGAGCAGGCAGAGCCTGAGACACCGGTCACTGTGTAAGGACCTCCGGGACCGGATAAGGTAAAATCGGCCGCGCTTACGGTACTGCAAAGTACATTCTCCGAAAAATTAAAAGAAAAAGTAGTTGCCCCACAGGCAGGTGTTGCTACCAATGAGTTGATCGATGGTGGAACGTTGTCGAAAATAGTTGCCATACCGGCAGTGCCCGGAGGTGGAAAATAAAGTGAATACCCGGCCGCAGTAGAGCTGAAATTACTTACGTTCAATACAAAAGTCTGGCCCGCGGCAACTGTCGGACAGTCGTTTACCTGTGAGTTGCCTGTATTATATGTTCCCGCCGGAAGTAAGCCAGTATTACCATTCTGACTGTTTGCCCAGCCCGGAGCCGCTCCGGTATATCCTGTCTGCGAAGCATAATCACAGCCCACCTGTAGAGCCGAATTCGTAAATATATCCGAGCAATTGGCCGATGTCAGATTATACACCGCCCAGTCATAATCATTACCGTTGGTTACCGGATCGATGATAAAACACAACATACCTGCAGTCTGAACGGTAAACTGGTACCATACATCATTCCGCTCCCCGGTAAGGAGACAACTTGTTCCTGTATTGATCTCATTGGGAAGATTTCCCGTACCTACATAAGAAACGGGATTACTAAAAGTTGATTGACATACCGGGATCGCACCGATACAATCCTGATTACTTGGCGGTGGTGGTGGTGGTGGTGGCCCGAACGTTACGCTCCAGCTCACCAGGGATCCCGCATCCGAGCCCGCATCATCTGTAATACACAAGCTCCAGTTACCGTTTGCCGTTTGCCCGTTGTTGGCACTCGCAAAATTACCTTCGGGTAAATAAGTACCTGTAAATGGAGCAGTACCACCTGTTATCGGGCTGGGTGATGACATCGTGAAACAGGTATTCCCATAGTTATCTCCGGTACCACCGTTATCTGTCGATAATTCGATCAGGGTACCTGTCGGGGTCCGGATAAAGATGTCAAGATCACCGTCAAAAGGGTGATTAATATTTATACATACCTGGGCAAGTCCACTGGCGCCTGTCATGTTACCAACGCCTGTTACATTGACGTTATAGCAGGTTTGCGTGTTATTATCAGGAATTGCTCCGCCGCCGCCAGTGAATGTCTGCGCATTGCCCCAAAAACCGGAAAGGATCAATAAAAGAAAAAGTACTTTTTGCTTCATAATACGGTATTAGCTTGAATAAGATTAGTTTTTGTTTTCGTTGTGATAAATCAGTGCATGCTTCTCCGCCATTTCTCCCTCTTCAAAAAACTCAGTAGCATAAGCGGAGCCAATCCAGGAATTAAATGTTTCCTGATTGATCTCCTTATTCGTGATCAGTTTAAAATACGCGGCAGGAAAATCATTACAGTTGAAATAAACAACTTCCGGTTTCTTTTTAAGGAGCTCTTCTACTTCTGCAAGCTTCTGTTTGGTATCGATCTTAAAAGCACAGAAAAAATAAAGATGTTCCGGTGGATTGTTTTTTTTGACATCCTGTTTAAAACTGTAAAGTGAAAACAAAAGGACAAATAGTAGTAACGATTTTTTCATGTCTGTATACTTTGGTATAGTGTTTAAAAGGGAATAAGACCCTATTACCAAAAATAAAGAATTAAAAGTTAAAAAACTAAAAAAAACCGCCGATTGTTAGTATAATGTCGATTACTCAGAAAAAAATAAAGATATTTTTTTATCGGAGAAAAAAGCGAAAATCAGATGAGCGATAGAAGGGCTTGCTGAGCGCATTGCTGTCTGCCAATTCCAACGCCTTGTACTACTACATACCTTGCTCCTATCCTGTCGAGCTCTTCTATATGCATTTGAAGCAGTTCTTTGCGAAAGTGCGGGTGCTCTCTTAAGGGATCGGGTTCCCAGGGCATGTCGATATCCATCAGCAGGTACAGATCGTATGTATTCTCACGGATCCTTTCATCGATGTCTTCCGGAACGCTATCAAATACCACCCGGAACCAGATCTTAATAGTAAGGAGAGTCGTATCATAAAAAATACACTTACCGCTCGCTTGCTCTTCCACTTTCTTTTCCAGGAGCATTTGTTGTTCGGCAATATACAATACATCATCGTAAGTATATTTCCTGTTCAGATTTTGCAGATACTCCCGGGCAAATTCGGGAACGAAAGAAGCATGGTAGAAAGCCGCAAGCTGTTCGGCCATGATCGATTTACCCGTACTTTCGGGCCCCACTATAGCTATCCTTATTGGCTTTTCCATTCCTTCCTCCAGGTATATAATCCGTATACGGCCATCGCCGCGATCAGCCCATACAAAAATGCTGTAAGATGCAGATCTTTTTTGATCAGCAAAAACACATAGGCAATATCAGTAAGGATCCAGATGATCCAGTTCTCAATGCATTTGCGGGCTGCAAGTATAGTAGCCGTAATACTCGTTGCAGTCAGGATCGCATCAAAACATGCGACATCCGTTTTGGTATAATTCTTCAATATATAATATACGATCCAAAAAAGTACAAGAGTAAGCGGCACATAAAACAGGTATTCTTTCGGCCTGAGGAAACGGACAGCTTTTTTCGGTCTCATTTCCTGCTTGCTCCACTGAAAACCGCCATACACGGCAAGCACAATGAACAGTATCTGCAGCGACATATCTCCGTAGAGCCGGCTGTTGTAAAACAACACTACATAAACGATAGGGGAAAGAATGTTTACAGGCCACACCCAAACACTCTGGTAAATCGATAAAAAAACTCCAACGATTGTCAGCACAAAACCTGCTACCTCGATCCAGTTCATTCTATTTCTATATTCAATTCGCGACAGCGCGAAACGATCTTTAAATACTCTTCCAGCGGTTCTTTGCTTTCCCAAATGCAGGAACCCAAAGCCATTCCATAAAAACCGATCTCTTTGATCTTTTCGAGGCGGCGGATATCCACTCCACCTCTTGCCACGATATTCTTCCCGCTTTTGTTGATCGCAGCGCGGATACCATCTTCGTAAAACCCACTCTGGAATTTACCGGTGAGCGAATCAAATACCGGTGACAAAAACACATAATCAAATTCAATCTCGTTATCATCATAGAGCGAGGATAGCTTGGTGGAAGAGCTTGTTTTGATGAGATCGCTCTTCGAGATACCCAATGTGATCTTGCGCCACCAGTTCTTAAATGATCTTCTGAGATGCGTGCGGGTATAATGCACTCCTTTCAGGTTGTATTTGCGCGCCAGCTGGTGATGCGAATGAATGATGATCCGCGAATGGAATTGTTTCGGAAAGGTATCAAGGATCTGTTTCACCTGCCTGGTTGACAATTTGGGCTTTCGCAGGTGATACGTGTCCAGGCCATTCTCGAACAGGCTGGTCACTACTGCAACTTCCGTTTCATCAAATCGGGTTTTTGAAAGCAAAACAATCTTCATCAAAAAAGTTCGGTAAGTTCCTCTAACAAATGTATGTTTTTTTCCAATGCATTCCCAATTACGATAATATCCGCTCCCGCTTCCTTCACCTGCTTTGCTTTTGCATACGAATTGATACCACCACCTGCCAACACAGGAATAGAAACTGCTGCTTTCACCTTTTTAATAAGCCCGGGAGAAATACTTGCCTTTGCACCGCTGCCCGCTTCGAGATAGATCATTTTCATTCCCAACATCTCACCGGCAATAGCAGTATGCACTACTTGTCGGGTATCTTTCGCGGCAATAGGTTTGGAGCCTGTTACGCGCTGCGTGGCAGACTCTGCCGAACCATCTACCAGGATATAACCGGTTGGGATCGCTTCCAGACCGGCCGTTTTTATCACATGTGCAGATGCTACCTGTTTTCCGATCAGGTACTCGGGATCCCTTCCCGAGATGAGACTGAGGAACAAAATGGCATCGGCCTGTTTATCCACCTGGTGATAGTCGCCGGGAAAGATAATAAGAGGGATTGTTGTATGCTTTTTGATCTTCCGGATCGCTTTGTTGATCTCACCGGGTTTTAAGGTGCTCCCACCAACGAGAAACAGGTCGGCAAGCTCATTGGCCGATCTTACCACATCCATATTCAGTTTGTCGGGATCAATAAGAATAGCCAGCAGTGTGCCTTTCTTCTTTATTTTTTTCAGTAAGCTCTGATAGCATCCGGCCATAAATTCTTTTTTCAGCTTTCCGGATATCAGACCGGAATTGTCGTTTTAAATAAGGTATACCAATATATAATCATCCAGTTTTTCATAGTGCAGCCTGAATTTTTCCCTGAGTTCCGGTAGCCGGATGTGGCCCGTGATCAGCCCTCCTACAGATCCGTTGTAAGAAAAGGGTTCAATAAACAAATGCTCTTTAAAATCCACTTTTTTCCGACCGTAGATCTTGTACAGTGTTTCTTTGGCTGCCCAATACACAAGGTGCTTTTCTATATCGGCTGCTTCTATGTTTTCACGTTCTTTATCGTCGAGGTATTTGTGCGTCACATTCAGTACCTTATCCCTGATCAGCTCGATATCAATGCCGGTTTCCTTCTGCTCATCGATCATCACCGCCACCATGTTGTGCGAGTGCGAAATAGACAGACGTTCCTTCCTGCCTTCGAGGTAGGGCTTTCCTGTATCGTAATAGCTTAGTTTATACCCCTGCCCGGGCAGCAATTTATCCAGGAGAAAGCGGATGCCCTCTGCCTCCAGGTTCCGTTTGGAGCTGGCCTCAAATCCGCTCACATCCAGCAAAGCATACCTGCTGGAGGCCGAAACCTGTATGATCTTATAATTTTGCACTCCGAACAAATTTTAAGCCCCTGTCGGTGTTGTCACTGACAAGATTGCGTATTGTTGGTGACGACACCAACAATGGCGGGCCGAACAAATTTAAGGTATTTTATGAACATACGACCCCATCTAATTCGGTCGAATTTTATTGTATATTAAGGAGATATGCCTTACTTTTGCAGGGTTAAAATTTAAACATAATCCCGATAGCGTTCGACTGAGCTCCGGGACTATAATCCTAAATAACTAATAAAAATAAATACATGGCAGCAGTTGCAACAGACAAGTACATTAAGTACAAAGTGAAAGACATCTCATTGGCAGAATGGGGAAGAAAAGAAATCAGACTGGCAGAAGAGGAAATGCCGGGATTAATGTCATTACGTAAAGAATACGGACCTTCTCAACCTTTAAAAGGAGCACGTATTGCAGGTTGTTTACACATGACAATTCAAACAGCAGTTTTAATTGAAACATTAACAGCATTAGGAGCAGAAGTTACCTGGTCTTCTTGTAATATTTTCTCTACACAGGATCACGCAGCAGCAGCAATTGCAGCAGCAGGTATCCAGGTTTACGCATGGAAAGGAATGAATGCAGAAGAATTTGACTGGTGTATCGAACAAACCCTTTGGTTTGGAGAAGGTCGTCAGCCATTGAATATGATCCTGGATGACGGTGGTGATTTAACAAACATGGTGTTTGATAAATTCCCTGAGTTAGCTGCAGGTATCAAAGGATTATCGGAAGAAACCACTACAGGCGTTCACCGTTTACATGAGCGTATGAAAAACGGAACATTATTAATGCCTGCTATCAACGTAAATGATTCAGTTACTAAATCCAAATTCGATAACAAATATGGCTGCCGTGAGTCATTGGTAGATGCGATCCGTCGTGCTACTGATGTGATGATGGCAGGTAAAGTTGCTGTTGTTGCAGGTTATGGTGATGTTGGAAAAGGTTCTGCATTGTCATTATCTTCACAAGGCGTTCGTGTTATTGTTACGGAGATCGATCCTATTTGTGCTTTACAAGCTGCAATGGACGGTTACCAGGTAATGAAAATGGATAATGCTTGTAAAATTGCAGACATCCTTGTTACAACAACGGGTAACAAAGACATTATTGTGGGTCGTCATTTCGAATCAATGAAACACGGTGCTATCGTTTGTAACATCGGTCACTTCGATACAGAGATCGACATGGCATGGTTGAATAAAACACATGGTAAATCCAAAGAAGAGATCAAACCACAGGTGGATAAATATACCATCAATGGTAAAGACATCATCGTATTGGCAGAAGGCCGTTTAGTGAACTTAGGTTGCGCTACAGGTCACCCAAGCTTTGTAATGAGTAACTCTTTCACCAACCAGACACTGGCTCAGTTAGAATTATGGACCAACACAGCGGCTTATGAGAAAAAAGTATATGTGTTGCCAAAAATTCTTGATGAAAAAGTAGCACGTTTGCATTTGGCTAAGATTGGTGTTGAGCTGGATACATTGAACCAGGAACAAGCTGATTATATCGGAGTAAAAGTGGAAGGTCCTTTCAAAGGCGACGCTTACAGGTATTAATCAAAACAATTCTATTATACAGAAGCGGTCCGTCAATAGCGGACCGCTTTTTTTATTGCAAATCGTCAGGGATGCATGCTAGGCCGGTACAGGTAATTCCGGTTTTACCATTTTATTTTCCTGGTGATTCTTTTATCCCCGTTAAAAACAGTGATAAAATAAATTCCCGGACTTAGATCAGCCAGTGGAATAAGTACTTTGGTGTAATTTCCGTTTATATTTTCTACGGAAGTATATATTTTCGCCCCCATCAGATCATACAGTTCCAGAGATGTAATGCACTTATCCGAACAATTCAATGTAAGCTCCAAAACGTCCAGGCCTTCCACATGAAATGCATTGATCAGCTCAAAATCCGTTTCGTTTCTTGCTACAGAAACAATTTTACTGTAAACCGACGCTCCGTTAAAATCAGTCTGTTTCAGGCGATAGTAAGAAATAGCAGTCAGAGGTGATTCATCCGTTTCAGAATACTTAATTGAATAGTTGCTGTTTCCGGCACCCGGAACTAACCCGATCTCAGAAAAATCAATAGCATCCGCCGAACGTTCGATCGTAAAGTGATGATTATTTGTTTCCATTGCCGTAATCCATTCCACAATATTCTCTTTTCCCTTCTTTTTTGCTTCCAGTGAAAGTAAGCTCACAGGCAATACTATAGCCGGATCGGTAGCGATGCCGAATTGAGAGAATGTAGTCAATCCATCCCTCAGCGCATATCCGCTCGCAATAGTTCTACCGGCCAGCATACTTGCAGGTCTCACACCTCCGCCATCTGTCCAGTCGGCACCGGAGAGCGAAGAGGAAGAACGTTTTAAAATAGCAAAGTTATCATCAGACAGGCCGGCGATATTATTGATATACGTAACTAAGATATAGGATCCCGCCGTGGGTTGAAAATCCGGATCAAGGAACCAGACACCTTCCACACAGATATGTCCGTAATATACGCCGGGCTCGGCGGTTTCGCCAACAGGCACAGCCATCATATCAGCATCTGTATGATTGACCAGTGCTCCGAAATATGCATCCAGATATGTAAATCCGCCACCACTTAGTGCTCCGTCTTTCAGTATAGCGTACCTCGATGAGCCTGCATCGCCCAAAGGAAAATCATAATTACCCCCGGCACCGGAAGCAATGAAGCGCCGCAGATTGCCATTTATGTAGCTCAATGTATAATCCGTATTGCCTGCACCCGCTGCAACAGCTCCCGCAAGATTATTATTTATGATCACCCTGTTTGCCCCCGTATTTATTACTCCGAGGTAAAGGGTCGTAATGCCTGTGCTACCAACTGATACATTTGCATTGAGATTGACAGTGGGCGTATTGCCTGTTGGTGCCAGGTCGAAATTTTTAGTAACTGTAATTGCATTGGCTACGCTTGCTATTCCACCGGATGCCGCCGGGTTTTTAATGATCAGGTTATTGCAGGAGACTGCAGTCCCGTTTCCAATTGTCGCTGTATATCCGTTGTTTGTATTTACAGTAAGGTTGTAATAGGTAATGGATGGGATCAATTGATTACCGGGCGTTGTAGTGGTGCCAATGGAAAAATAAGTAGTTCCTGTTCCTTCTGTGAATGTCGCGTTTGTGAGTGTAGGTGCCGGATCCTCGATCTGCAGTGTACCGGTGGATTGATTAATAGTGCCCACCTGGATGAAGGAAGTAAGCACAAGCAGATCGAAGGCATTCATATTGAGTGTGGCCGTAGTGGTGATCGTTAGTTTCCGTACCAGTATGTTATTGCTTAATGAATAATTTGCGCAAGGTCCTGATAAAGAAAAATCGGCCTGCGAAAAATCTCCCGTTCCACTTATGGTGCTGCCGGTAGAGCCATTCAGCGTAAAATACGCTGTACCGTTATTTACTATTGTGCCGTTGTTGGTAACACTTCCGTTCACCGTTACAACACCCGTATAGCCAACAGCTGTAGTCAATGTTGCGCCTGTGCCAATATTCAGGGTTTTAAAAAATGTATTGGTACTGCCGGTAAGAACCGGATACGTGCCCAGTGCAGCGGGAATAACAATATTGTGATAGGTGGTGGGCACCTTAGCCAAAGACCAATTGGAGGCTGTGAACCAATCCGAACTGGTAGCGCCTGTCCAGGTATTGGTTCCGGCAGTGGCATTGCAGGTATACCGGTACCGGTTGTTGGCTGCGGGATAAGTAGAGCAGGTAACCCCATCTATCTGGCAGGTAGCAGTGTTGGTGGCACCTGCAACAGATGGATTCCAGGTGTTGGAACACGAAACGACCGAGCGGTTGCTGAAATCCGCATTAGACGCTCCCCTGATACCAACCTGCCCGAAATGTGTATCACCCACGAAATAGGGCGCATCATACACATGTATATCTATCATATTGGTTCCTTCCGTAAGCGTTATCTGCAGATCTAGCTGGCTCGTTTTGCCAACCACTTTCATATTGAACCACTGCACCATAAACGTGCGGTTGGGACAGGTTCCGGTAGTGATATATTTTAAATTGGCAGTTGCCGTTCTTCCTACCAGGTTTGCACCATAGCAGGATATTACACCCGTCATGGCAGTGGCGGAAGAAATAGGCGTATAATCATTAGTTGCCGGGTTCGTAGTACCGAACCAAATAAATCCGTTTGTACTGACGCCTACTGTTGTATAGTCAATACCATTATAATTGCAGGCAAAGCCAATCGGGATGTTTGTATAAACAGCATCATCCATCGCGGTGCCGTTTGCCAACACCGTTCCTCCGGCCATGGCAGCATGCGCAGGCGTTGTTACCCTCGACCAGGTATAAGCGGTAGCAACCTGGGCATTTAATTTAAACGAAGAAAATAACAGGATGAAAAACAGAAATAAAAGGGTCCTTCCATTTATAAAAAAAACAGAATCGGATGTTAAAGAACACGAAGTACCGGGCGTTGTTTTCATGATAAAAAACATTTATACTTGGTTACTATCAAATATATAACAATATCTGAGATTCCCAAAAAAATATCCGGGGTCTTGCGCCGCAATTTAGTGTACGTTGAACGTGCCGTAAACAAAGGGTTTGTGGGCTTGTTTGCAGCTATTTGTAATCATTCACTGAGATCTCTCTATCACAAAATGCGTATTCTTCCCTCACCTGGTTGCTACATACGACAACCGTTTTGTGCATAGCATATTGTTGGATCATACGTGAGTACCATTGGATCGCCTCCTTGTCCAGGTTGGTCACAGGTTCGTCCAGGAACAGGAGCGGTGCATCGGCAAGGATTGCCAATGTGAGCTTTAG
The DNA here is from genome assembly GCA_021156365.1 of Bacteroidota bacterium. Classification (GTDB taxonomy): domain Bacteria; phylum Bacteroidota; class Bacteroidia; order B-17B0; family Aurantibacillaceae; genus JADJDM01. Next base: position 129,848 of record JAJNDK010000012.1, on the reverse strand, counting down.
CCGCTGTTTCATACCGGAAGAAAAATTCTTAACATACTTGTTTTTGCTTTTTTCCAGCTCAGCGAGCTGCAATACATCCTCTACTACCAGATTGCTTTGGAATTTTTTGAAGGCAGCCTGGTGTTGAATGACTTCTGCCGGCGAAAATTCTTCGATCAGCTCCATTGCCGGAGAAGCAAACGAAACCAGCTTGTAATATTCTTCTTTATCAACCGGTACCTCTCCCCGTTGCCAGCTGATCGCTCCTTCCGAAGGATTCACATAACCTGCAAGCATTAAAAGAAGGGTGGATTTCCCGGAACCGTTCGCGCCGGTTAATACCAGCTTTTGACCCGGACTGATCTGCTCCGTAAAATTCCGGAATATCCACTCGCGATTAAATCGTTTGCCTAATTTATCTGCGTGGATACTGATCATAGAATGAATTAAATACCTCTTACGATTCCATCCTTTTGAGCACGGATAAAATCAAGGATCGTTTTGCGGTGTTCCGAATCAGGAATTTCCTGCTCTACTATTTCCAATGCGTTGGTAACATTGTGGCCGCGAACAAATATGATCCGGTAAATATCTTCGATCTCCTTGATCGCTTCTTTGGAGAAGCCTCTGCGTGCCAAACCAACGGTGTTCACACCAATAAACTGTAGCGGATCTCTTGCCACGCGAATGTATGGAGGAACTCCTTTACGTACCTGTGTGCAGCCCCCGATAAAACTATGAGCGCCGATGGTCACGAACTGCTGTGCAGCTGCCATCCCTTCGATGATCGCGTAATCTTCGATAGTAATATGTCCGGATAAACCTACACTGTTGGCAAGGATCACATTATTGCCGATGATACAATCATGCGCTACGTGTACGTAAGCCATCAGCAGGCAATTGTTACCGATCTTTGTCGTCATACGATCTGCTGTACCACGGTTGATAGTAACACATTCCCGGATCATGCAATTGTCGCCGATCTCCGCCAACGCGGGCTCATCTTTAAATTTCAGGTCCTGCGGGATCGCACCAATAGTGGCCGTAGGGAATATTTTACAATTTTTTCCAATGCGGGAATAATCCATTACTACTGCATTGGGTCCGATCCAGGTGTTATCCCCGATCTCCACATTTCCATAAACGCTTGCAAAAGGTTCGATGGTCACATTGTTTCCAATCTTCGCATCCGGGTGTACATAGGCTAAATTTGAGATCATAAATGGTTCTTATGCAGTTGCCGGCTGCGGTTTTTTCTCCTCGACGTTTTTAACTTTCACTATTTGTGCCATCATTTCACCTTCCATTACCGGCTTATTATTTACATACGCAACACCGCGCATATGGCAGATCCCGCGCCGGATCGGTGTAATAAGCTTCAGGCTGAATACAACCGTATCGCCCGGAATTACCTGCTGACGGAATTTCACACCATCGATCTTTATAAAGAATGTAAGGTAGTTTTCCGGATCAGGCACTGTTTTCAAAACAAGTACTCCGCCGCATTGTGCCATCGCTTCGATCAGCATCACACCCGGCATTACCGGCGCTTCCGGAAAATGTCCTTTGAAAAATTCTTCGTTCAATGTTACGTTCTTCACACCAATGATATGTTCAAGGCTGATGTCCATAATCTTATCGATCAGCAGCATCGGCTGGCGGTGCGGAAGGATCTTCATGATGTCGTTGATATTGTATACCGGCGGTGCGGTCATATCGATCTTCGGCAGGAATTTGTCGGAGGATTCTTTTTTGATCACTTCTTTCAGTTTCTTTGCAAAAGCCACATTGCCTGCGTGTCCCGGACGGGCAGCCAATACGTGGATCTTCATGGGTTTTCCCACCAATGCAAGATCTCCGACGATGTCCAACAATTTGTGGCGGGCCGGCTCATTGTAATACTGAAGTTTAATCGTATTTAAAACACCCTTTTCCTTTACCTCGATATCTTCTTTGTTGAACACTTTTTTCAGGTGATCTAATTTCTCTTTTGAGATCTCACGATCAACCAGTACGATCGCGTTATCAAGATCACCACCTTTGATCAGGTTGTGCTCCAATAACGCCTCTAATTCATGCAGGAAAACGAAAGTGCGGCAACGGGAGATCTCTTCTTTAAATTCTCCGATCTGGTACATAGAAGCATGCTGTGTACCCAGCACCTCCGAATTATAATCCACCATTACTGTGCAGCGGAAGGTCTCCTGCGCCACAGCTAACATCTCTACTTTTTTGATCGGATCTTCGTAGGTGAGATTTTCCTTCAGCTCGAAGTATTCGCGTTCAGCTTCCTGCTCTATGATCTCTGCTGCTTCTAACGCTTCAATAAATTTGATGGAGCTTCCATCCATGATCGGCATCTCCGGTCCGTCGATCTGGATCAGGCAATTGTCAATTTCCAATCCCATCAATGCAGCTAATACATGCTCTGTAGTATGCACACGCGCACCGTTCTTTTCGAGCGTGGTCCCGCGAGAAGTATCCACTACCAGGTCTGCATCTGCTTCGATGATCGGCTGCCCTTCAAGATCCGTACGCTGAAACTTGAACCAATGATGTTCAGGAGCCGGGTTAAATATTATCGTCACTTTTTTTCCCGTATGCAAACCAACACCTGTAAGTGATACCGGATTTTTAATTGTACGCTGTTTGATCATGTCTTAACTTATTTTTTGTCCTGTCGCGAAGTCGCGGGTTATCAGGACTTCGTTTTTTTCTCTAATTCACGGATCTTGTCACTGAGCTTTGGCAGACTCCTGAACAACACATAACTTCTTTTGTAGTCACCAATGCCAAAAGCAGGTGATCCCTGCACGATGTCACCTTCTTTTTCGATGGAATGTCCGATCCCCGATTGCCCGGCGATCTTTACTCCATCTGCAATTTTTATATGCCCGATGATCCCTACCTGTGCGGCGATCATGCAATTCTTTCCTACTTTGGTGGAGCCTGCCACACCTGTTTGTCCCGCTATTACGGTATTCTCACCGATCTCCACATTATGTGCGATCTGTACCAGGTTATCGAGCTTCACGCCTTTGCGGAGAATGGTGGAACCCAGGGTGGCCCTGTCGATAGAGGTGTTGGAGCCGATCTCCACATGATCTTCGATCACCACATTACCGATCTGCGGAACTTTGTTGTAGACTTCCCCGTTGTTAGGTGCGAAACCGAAACCATCGCTACCGATAACGGAGCTGGCGTGGATGATACAATGTTTCCCGATCACACATTCGTGATAGATCTTTACACCCGAAAACAACGTTGTATTGTCGCCAACAGTAGCATTGTCGCCCACATAGGCCTGCGGGTATATCTTCACATTGTCACCGATCACCGCATTTTCTCCGATGTAGGCAAAAGCGCCCACATAGCAGTTCTTACCCACTTTTGCTGAAGGATGGATAAAAGAAGGCTGTTCGATGCCCGTTTTATCACCTTTCAGCTGGCTGTATAATTCAAGAAGTTTTGCAAAAGCGCCATATGCATCATCTACACGGATAAGTGTACAGCTTGCTTTTATGGGTTTGTCGAGTACCAGGGTTTTATTGACCACTACGATGCTGGCATCCGTTTCGTAAATGTACGGTGTGTATTGAGCGTTCGCTAAAAAAGAAAGGGTATGCGGTTTTCCTTCTTCGATTTTAGAAAGATTAGTAACTGTGACATTCGCATTGCCTTCAACGGTTCCACCCAGTAAACCGGCTATTTGTTCTGCCGAAAATTCCATTTCTCAAATATAGCTGAAAATCCGATTGAGACACCGGAATTTTGAAGAAATAATTGCTTTAAAACCGGAGTTTCAACCCGAAATGATAGGCAAATTCAGACCTGTTGTAAATAAGAAAAAGAAACATCAAAACCCCGATAAGGGCGATAAAGATTCCATGCGTCCTTGTATTCTTTGTATAAACAAATATCCGGTTCCCGTTTGGAAGTGTTTTTTTAAGTGTGAACAGCGCTACACCGATCGCAAGGCCGATAAGTCCTCCGCAAAAAGCGAACAAATAACCTAAAATGATCAGCACAGGACTGGCTTCTTCTGTAAGAGAAAGTTTTTTGATCCGTTTATCGTAAAACTCGCGTTCGGTTTCTTTTGTTACAGCAATTCCTCTTTCATTCAATAGCCGTATTGCCAGCTCCTTGTCGAAAGGACTCCATTTATCAGGTTCGCGGATGATGTCGATAAGCTCGTGATCCTCAAAGGAAAAAAGATAATAATCCGGATCTACATTCGTTAGCATCTCCTGTGTTTGCTCTTTTACCAGCTCATTCATCCGTTCAAAATCCTCCGGGAGAAGCTTCAGGTTGATGGAAAGTGCAACATCCTGACCAAGTATGGGATCCGGACCTACACCGGAATTGTCTTCCAGTTCATACACCAGCCCGTTGCTATCCAGCAGGGAGATATACTCATTCGCCTGGTCAAGGTGCGAAAAGGATTTGTATGTGAGTAATGTGCTCAGATAAGATTGGATTTATATTCAAAGATATTAATTTTTACACGGTCGGTTGCTCAAAAAACAAATTCATACTCAATAACTTATCGAAAAAGAACAATTATTTTCATTTTTTTGATGACCTTTTCGCCAAACCGACATTCATAGTAAAACATACAGCATGACAGATGCAGAAATACTACAGCTGATACAGGAGGAAAAACTTCGTCCCGTTATCAAAAAATTGTACACTTATTACCCGGTCGTCAAAAAACACATCATCGGCAACAGCGGCTCCAGGCAGGAAGCAGAGGACATCTTCCAGGATTCGCTTATTGTGCTTTTCACTAAAATAAGATCGGGAAACTTTGAGCTCAGCTCCGGATTGCATACCTATTTATTTGGCGTGGCAAGATTGCTCTGGTTGGAAGAGCTCCGGAAGAAAAACAAGAAGATCAGCTCTGAAACAATCGCCTACAATCAATTGGCGGAAACCGGGATCGAAGCAGACATCCGCGAAGACAGCAAAGTAAAAAAGGCCCAGGCAGCAATAGAGCAGCTTGGCAGCAAATGCAAACAGATCCTGGAGCTATTCTACTTCAAAAAAGTAAGTATGAAAGAAATAGCGAATGACCTGGGCTTCAGCTCCGAAAAAGTAGCGAAGAACCAGAAATACCGCTGCATTGAGAAAGCCAAAGAATATTTAAAAACCAATTAAAAACATTCCGTCATGAACGCATATACCGAACTCATAGATAAATACCTCAACAATGAGCTTTCCGCAGAGGAAAGGAAAAATTTTGAGGAACAACTAAAAAACAACCTGGCTTTAAAAAACGAATTCGATCTACAAACCCAGGTGATCAAAGGCGCTCAACGCATGGGTCTGAAGAATGAAGTGAGAAGATCCTTCAAAAAGACAAAGCTCACGAAAACTATTTTGAAAACGGTGATCGCCGCTACTATTGCAGTAGCCGTTATTGCCACCGGCTATTTTGTTAAAAAACAATTGGATAAAAATGACAATGAGATCCGCTACGAGCTGAATGAAGAAGGCAACAAAAGCTGGTCGGAAGCAGACAAGATGCTACCCTCGCAAACGATCCGGATCAACCCATTGAGAGATACGGTGATCGAAACGAAAGGCGGGATCCTATTTGCCATAGAAGCCGGTACTTTCCTGAACAAATTCGGAGAAGCGGAAAAGAACCCCGTCGATATTGAGATCAAGGAAGCACTTACCGCTCTTGATATCATGAAGGCAGGTCTGAGCACTACCAGCAATGGGCAATTACTCGAAACAGGTGGGATGTTCTACCTCAACGCCCGTGAAGGGAATGAGAACCTCGACATCGACCAGGAAAAACCGATCCAGGCAAGTGTTCCCTACAATGGCAAGCGGAATGACATGATGCTGTTCGACGGCAAACGTGAAAAAGACGGAAGCATCAATTGGGTAAACCCGATTCAAACAGTACGACAGCTGACTACCACTGATATCAAGCAACTTAATTTTTATCCTCCGGGTTATCTTGATTCCCTGCAAAAATGGGGATATAATATTCGCGATAAAAAATTTACGGATAGTTTGTATTATTCTTTTATCTGCGGCAATATGGACATAGCCTTACCGGTTGCTCCGGCAGCATCGGACAGTATCATCGAAGAGAAAATGCGTCCGACAAAAGCGATGAAAAAAGGTTATTCCGTGGAACCTGGAGTAATGCTTTCTGCCGATGGTAAATCGCTCTTCAAACAAAACTGCGCAGTGTGCCATTCAATGTGTGACCAGCATCTTACCGGTCCGGGAATGAAAGGTATTGCCGATCGTGTGCCTCCGGGAAGATGGCTGTTTGATTATATAAAAAATAATGAAAAACTGATCAGGAAGGGGGATGTGTATGCCAACAAAATCCTGAAAGAAAACGGTGGCCCAGCGATGCCTGTATTCGAAGGAACCTTAAGTTCCAACGATCTCAATGCGATCGTAGATTATATAGTGAAAGGTGATTGCTATAAAACAGATGACTGTGAAGAGATCAATCCTTCCCGCATCAAAGCTATCTGGGATAAAAAATTCGACAATACCTTCCTTGCAACTACCGAGTTCGAACAACGTCTGCAGGTCATCTTCAAAACATGCGACGACCGGATCCTGAACCTGTATGTCCAAAATTTAGACAAGAACTTATATGTCCTCGACAGTATAGCGGCAGATATGTGCAGCGGAGAACAAAAGCAGGCATTCCGTGATTTTTACAAAGAGCGTAAAGGAGGTGTGCGGATCGACAGTAAGCACATGCGCAGTCTGCAAAAATATGCCAGCGACAAAAAACGGATCTATGAAAAAGCAGCCTTCGACGCGATGGAAAACTTAATGGCAGAGGAGAACAAACAAAATATCGCTGCATTTTCCGAAAGAAATACCCACGCTTTAAGCGAATCGATCCGTCAATCAAAAGTATTTGAAGAAGAGTTAGAAATGAACCTGGATGAAGCATACCGCCAGTTGGGAAAACTACGAAATCCTGCACCGCCTCCTGTATCTTATGTTTCAGCGCCTGTAAGCTCGGCAGGATGGAAAAATGTGGATGCATATGTAATAGAATCGACTACTAACAGAACGACACTGGATTACACGGACCCGCAAACCGGTAAAAAAGCAATGATCCAATATAAAACAGCAACAGTTAATGTAACCAAACAAAATGAATACGACAAAGTAGTAGCCTACCTCCTGCCGGATAAGCTCAGTAGCTTCCAGCTGATGAAAAACAAAGGAGTGCGGTTTGAAGAAAACCTGAATGAACTGCTGCATTACGACCTTGTTGTAATAGGTTTTAAAGGGAATAAGCTCTTTTATTCCGAAACGAAAACCATAAGTGCACAATCTTACACAAGTGTCTTAAAGGAAAGTACGGAGCAGGAAGTTGAAAACAGGTTGAATACTTCACACGCCGTATCAGCCAAAACGGATTTGTTGAAAGACTATAAATTCCAGGTGTTTGATCAGAAAGAAAACATCCGTCAGAAAAAAATTGCGGAGAGAGAAAAGTTCAAAATGAAAGTATATCCGATTGTTTTTCCATGTGCTCCACAGCTATTCTGGAGCGAAGGTCATATTATCGATGATAGCGCTCATTAGTACGTTCGCGATAATAAATTCCTGAAGGTTCTAAAACCTTCAGGAATTAGTTTTAAAACTCAAACTCGAATTTACTTCCGTTTTCCGAACTGTAGGTATAACAGGCACCGATCTGCTCGGAAAGCGCTTCCACCAATTCCATCCCCAGGCTGGTTTCCTTCAGTGTGGCAAAGTTGGCAGGAAGTCCTTTCCCATTGTCTCGTACGATGAGCTTGTGCTTTCCGTCTTTTAGTATAAACAGTACATCCACTCTTCCGCCTTTTTCGTCAAAGGCATGTTTGATACTGTTGGTCACCAGCTCATTGATGATAAGCCCAAGCGGAATGGTGGTGTCTATATCCAGTTGCACGGCATCGCTATGTACGGTAATACTGATCTGGTTGCTGAGCCCATATGAAACGGAAAGCCCTTCTGCCAGGTTTTGAATATAGGTGTGAATAGGAATGGAAACAAGGTTCTTGTTTTTATACAGGAGCTCATGCACCAGTGCCATCGACTGGATCCGCTTTACACTGTCGTCAAACATATTCTGCACATGCTCGTCTCCCTGTTTGGAAGACTGCAAGCGCAGCAGGCTCGAAATAATCTGGAGATTATTTTTCACCCGGTGATGCACTTCTTTGATCAATGCTTCTTTCTCGTGAAGGGAATGTTCGATCACTGTGTTCTTAGTAGAGATCTCTTCGTTCTTGATCTCTAATTCTCTTTGTTTTTTAGTAGAATTCCTGTAGGCCACGAAAAGGATCAGGCTGATAAGAGCGGTGGCAAAAATGGCGATCAGCATAATGATCTGGTCCGACTTGTTATTGTCCAGTGCCCGCTGTCCCTCCTCGATCTTAAGTTTTTGCTGTTTCAATTGACTTTCTTTTTCGTCCAGCTCAAATGCCACCTGGTCGTTTACCATCTGGATCTGCCTGTCAGCCTGTGTCACTGAATCTTTCCTGCGTATGTAATATGCAAATTCTTCTGCCGCCATTTTATAATTCTTCGCAGCCTGGTATACTTCTCCGTTTATTTTATGGGCATTGAGCAGAGAAGAAGAATTGATCCCTTTATATAAAACAAAGGCACTGTCGATAGCTTTTCGTGCACGATCGTGCTGGCCGAGCCTGCAATAACATTCCGCAACTCCGCAATAAGCATTGGCTGCACTCTCAATGTTCATCGTGTTCAGGCTCCAGAAAATATCCCGTTTTATCAGGGGTATGGCCTCCTTGTATTTTCGTTGCTTTGTAAGGACACTTCCAAGGTTGCCATCGATAAGTGCATTAAAGAATTGCATATTGTCGTCATTTTTGTGAGCATTCAACAATCCCTTTTTAACGATCTCTCCTGCTCTTACAAAATTTGCATATGCGCTGTCGTATTTTTCATTCCGATTGTAATACACCCCCACATTGTTGTAAAACTGGGCCAACTCAAGCTGTGTAACGGCTCCGCTTTCCTGCCGTAATCTGAATTCCTGTTTTAGCTCCCGGATCGCTTCCTCAAACAGTTCCATTTGCATATAGATCACGCTCAGGGGTGGATTCAGCATGTTGTTGTCTTTTATTTTTCCACGCTTATGGATAGCAAGCAAACTCTTGTGTATTTCCAGCGCCTTTGCTGCATTGCGGATGCACACATAGCTGTTCTTTAAAAAGAAGAGCACATACACACTATCATCTGTTGTAAGTAACTTGGAATTGTCCAGCAGGTCGTTGAAGGCAGGAATCGCTTTATCGTAGCGTTTGATACTATAGTCAAGAGAGCCTTTTATGATCTCTATTTTTGTGAGCGAATAAAAATTGTTCTCCTTTTCGGCTTTGGCTTTAATATTTTCAAGCACTTTCAGGATAAACTCCTGTTCACTGACCTTATCCCGGGCAGGCAGGCGAACCAGGTAATCCAGTTTTTCGCCATCCGTTTTTCCCTGCAGTATTTTATAGAGCGAAACCTGTGCCTTTGCTTGCTGGCACATCAGAAAGAGCAGTATAAAACCATAGAGAAAGTGCTTCATTTTCCAATGTAAATATACTATATTCACTTAACCAAAAACTGACACTGGTATTATTTATAAATGAACTACCTGGCCCACTTATATCTCTCTTCGCCCGATCCTGAACGGATGACCGGTAACTTCATTGCCGACTCGGTGAAGGGCGATCACTTTAATGATTATCCTCCTGGCGTACGGGATGGGATCCTTATGCACAGGGCGATTGACGACTTCACGGATCACCATCCGGTAGTGTTGTCCGGTAAAAAAGTTTTCTCCTCTCAATTTGATAAATACAGTGGCGTGCTGATCGATGTGTATTTTGATCACCTGCTCGCAAAACATTTCGGGAACTATTCCACGATTCCCCTGAATGAATTTGCGATTCACACCTACGACATTCTACGTCCCTGGCAATATTTGTTTCCCGAGAATGCCGGGCGTTTTTTCGGGTATATGCTGAAAGAAAATATACTGCTTCGGTATGCCGACCTGGAAGGGATCGAGCAGGTACTGAAAGGCATTACCTATCGCATAAAGAACAGGATGATCCTGAATGAATCATTGCAACTCTTTATAGAAAATGAAGATTTGTTGTATGAATATTTTGTGGAATTTTTCGAGGACATCCGGAACCGGAAATTTGTCTGAGTGCATTATTATTTCACTTCCGACAACACTTCGTACATCGTGAAGACAACAAAAAGAACAACCACGATGAGTATTCCGATGCGGACATAATTACGGATCTTTACGCTCTTGTCTATCTTCTTTACGTTTAAATGCTCATGCAACAGATTTGAAACAGTCTCTATCTGCATTCCGGTAGCGAGGAATCGTTCAGGAATTATAAGCGCTTTCACAGGTGAAGTATAAATGAGGATGCCTTTTTGTGTAACCATAAAATTGTACAGCTCCTGCCATTTCAATCTCCAGTAGCTGGCATCGCTTTTTACTTCCAGTCCTTCTTCGTCGATGAGGATCGTAAATGGTTTACTGATAGTAGCATCGGTATAAAAATACTTCCTGCTTTTTTTCTTCATCTCATAAAACATAGCGACCACGAAAACCGTGAAAATGCAAGGCAAGATGAGGCTGCCAAAAGAAAAACTCCCGGTGAATATAGCGGTTACAGCTGCAATAATAAGGATCAGGAAGGCATAGATACCAAAGAACCACAAGTTGGTATAAATACCCCGGACTTTGTAATTCGCTTTCAGAAAATCGTAATAATCCGTTTCCGTAAGCTGAATATGTAATTCGATCGGTTGCTTCTCCATATAAAAAACGCCCGCTTCAAATTGTCCTTTCGAGAGCCTCAGGGACCAATTGGAAGCAGGCGGGTTATTATTTTGTTTACAGTCCTAATAATACTTCTTCCGGATTTTTGCCTCCGAACAATATACGGCTCGGATTCTCCAGCATTTCTTTTACTTTCACCAGGAAACCAACGCTTTCTCTTCCGTCGATAATACGGTGATCGTAGCTGAGCGCCACATACATCATTGGGCGGATCACCACCTGACCATTCACTGCCATCGGACGTTCCACCACATTGTGCATTCCTAAAATAGCACTTTGCGGAGGGTTAATGATCGGAGTACTCATCATGGAACCGAACACACCGCCATTGGTAATGGTAAAAGTTCCACCTTCCATATCCGGGATCGTTAATTTTCCATCGCGTGCTTTTAGCGCAAGCTCTTTGATGCCACCTTCGATCTGTGCAAGGCTCATTTGCTCTGCATTCCTCAACACCGGTACCATCAATCCTTTCGGAGCACTCACTGCAATACCGATATCACAATATTTATGGTAAACAATTTCTTCGCCATTGATCATCGCATTCACGGCAGGATAATGGTACAATGCCTCACATATTGCTTTGGTAAAAAGGCTCATAAACCCTACATTCACTCCATGCACTTTGGTAAACTGCTCTTTGTATTTTGCGCGCAATGCATAGATCGCACTCATGTCCACTTCATTGAAAGTAGTCAGCATCGCTGTTTCGTTCTTCACAGAAACCAAACGCTTGGCCACCACTTTTCGCAGCGAGGTCATTTTCTGAACATCCTTGTCCCTGCCACCTTTCCATGAGTTGGAAAGAACAGCAGCAGCTGTAGGCAATCCGTTGGATAAAGCTGATAATACATCCTGTTTGGTAATGCGACCGTCTTTTCCGGTGCCGTTTACCTGCGAGGATTTTACATTATTCTCCGCCATTATTTTGGCAGCCGAAATGCTTGGTGTTCCGGTAGCATACGTAGTACCTTTTTCAGCAACAACTGTTTCCTTTTTAACTTCAGGAGCAGCTTCTTTTTTCGCTTCTTCCTTTTTAACTTCAGTCTTCGGAGCCTCTGCCTTTTTCGCTTCCGGTTTCACGGAGGTATCGATCTTTACTACTACCTGCCCTACTTTTACGGTGTCTCCTTCCGCAGCCAGGACTTCTATCTTTCCGGATTCTTCTGCGTTGAGGGTCAGTGTCGCTTTGTCGGAGTCGATCTCGGCAAGCACTTCATCCTTTTCCACCACATCGCCGGTGTTTCTCACCCAGCGTGCAATGGTTACTTCTGTAATGGATTCTCCCGGGCTTGGTACTTTAAGTTCTACGATTGCCATATTAATATTTTTTATTTGGGGTTTCGGGTTTCTTGTTTATTCTCAATTTTATTTCAAGTCCTTGTTTTATTTTATTATGTGACCCCTAAGATTCCCGAAGGGGTCGTTTTGCTTATTTCACCAATACTTTCGAAAATACTTTGCTCATGATCTCTTCGAATTCCTGGTTGTGCTTTTTACTGAAACCGGTTGCAGGAGACGCCCCTTCATCACGGCCAATGTATTTCAGGTTCAGCGAACGCACTGCATGATCCACGTGTCTCCACGGTCCTGCGTTTTCCGGTTCTTCCTGCACCCACATCAGGTCTTTCGCTTTCGCATATTTTTTCAGGATCGCATCCACCTGCTTGTGCGGGAATGGATACAGCTGTTCGATACGCACCAATGCGATATCATCTGTTCCTTCTTTCTCCCTTCTTTCCAACAGGTCGTAATACACTTTACCCGAGCAAAATGCAATACGTGTTACTTTCTTCGCATCTGCTGCTGTATCATCCAGCACTTCTCTGAAATTCTCTTTTGTAAAATCTTCCAGCTTGCTTACGCAGGATGGGTAACGTAATAATTTCTTTGGTGTGAAACAGATCAGCGGCTTGCGGAAATCACGCTTCAACTGACGGCGGATCGCATGGAACTGCTGAGCCGGAGTAGTTGCATTGATGATCTGCATATTGTTCTTTGCACACATTTGCAGGAAACGCTCCATACGTGCGGAGGAATGCTCCGGGCCCTGTCCTTCATAGCCATGCGGTAATAAAACCACCAGGCCATTCATCCGTTGCCATTTGTATTCGGCAGAAGAAAGGTACTGATCGAAAATGATCTGCGCCCCGTTGAAAAAATCACCGAACTGTGCTTCCCAAATGGTAAGGATGTTGGGTGAAGCAAATGCATACCCGTATTCGAATCCTAAAACACCGTACTCACTCAACAATGAATTGTAAATCCTTAATTCTCCTTTTGCACCAATGTTATTCAGCGGTGTGTATTCTTCTTCGCTGTCTTCTACTTTCACCACTGCATGACGGTGAGAGAATGTTCCACGCTCCACATCCTGTCCGCTGAAACGCACATGGTTCCCTTCGTTCATCAGGGATGCATAACCTAACAGCTCGCCCATTGCCCAATCGTAAGTATCATTTTCGATCATGGCTTTGCGGTCGTCAAACACTTTCTGGATCTTGTTGAAGAACTTTTTATCCTTCGGCAATTCTGTTATTTTCTTAGCGAGATCAAGGAATACTTTTTTATCCAGAGCTGTTCCGGGAGAAGTTTCGAAATCCTGCTCCGCTGCTTTTTTAATCCCTGTCCAGTTGCCTTCGAGGAAAGAAGTGATCTTTGCTTTTTCTGTTTTCTTCGCTTCGTCGAGGTTAGCATCTAACTCCGCTTTGAAAGCTGTCTCTATTTCCTTCGCTTCTTCTCCTAATGGGGAGCCTTCTGCTTTTAATTTGTTTACGTAAATATCTTTCGGGTTCGGATGCGCAGCGATCGCTTTGTACAATACCGGCTGTGTGAAACGCGGCTCGTCGCCTTCGTTATGTCCGTATTTACGGTAGCACAATAGATCCACAAATACATCCCTGTGGAAAGTCTGGCGGAATTCCATAGCTAATTTAGCTACAAAACAAACCGCTTCAATATCATCGCCGTTCACGTGGAATACCGGTGACAATACTACTTTGGCCACATCCGTACAATAGGTGGATGAACGTCCATCGGTAAAATTAGTGGTGAAGCCTACCTGGTTATTCACTACAAAATGGATCGTTCCACCTGTTTTGTACCCATCCAGCTGGCTCATCTGCAACACTTCGTATACGATGCCCTGGCCTGCAATAGCTGCATCACCATGAAGCAGGATCGGTAATGCTTTGCTATAATCACCGTTGTGGCGGTTGTCGATCTTCGCACGAACAATTCCTTCCACTACCGGGTTTACCGTTTCTAAGTGAGAAGGGTTCGGGGTAAGGCTCATGTGGATCTTCTTCCCGGTATTGCTTACCTGGTCACTGCTGTAACCCATGTGGTATTTTACATCACCGTCGAAAAGGCTGTCTTCGCTCGGTCTGCCTTCAAATTCCGTGAACACATCCTTATAGGTTTTGTTCATGATGTTGGTGAGCACATTCAAACGCCCGCGATGTGGCATCCCGATCACAAAATCTTCTACACCCAGATCGGCCGCATGTTCCATCAATGTATCCATCGCAGGGATCAAGGCCTCTCCACCTTCCAGTGAAAAACGTTTTTGCCCGACGAATTTGGTATGCAGGTAATTTTCGAATACAACTGCCTGTGTTAATTTTTTAAGAATAGTCCGTTTTTCTTCGATGCTGAAAGTGGGCGTGTTTCGGCTTTTTTCCATACGCTCCTGCAACCACTTCAGTACTTTAGGCTCGCGCATGAACAAATACTCTACCCCTATACTCTGGCAATATGTCTGATCAAGGTGCGCTACAATATCTTTCAGTTTAGCCGGCCCGATGCCGATCTCATTTCCTGCCTGGAATACTGTATCCAGGTCTTTGTCGCCCAGTCCGAAGTTTTCAAGCGCAAGGGATGGCTCATATGAACGGCGTTGACGCACCGGATTGGTTTTGGTAAACAAATGTCCGCGCTGACGGTACCCGTTGATCAGGGTTATTACTTTAAATTCCTTCCCAATGTTCTCAGGAATTGCGCCACCGGAAACCGGCTCGTCATAATTGGCTTTGGCAAAATCGAATCCGCGGAAAAAATCCTTCCAGGAAGTATCCACCGAATTTTCATCTTTTAGGTATTGTTGGTACAGGCTTTCGATTGCATTCACGTCACTGGTACCGAGGTAAGAAAATTTATCCATAATAAGGGATTTTTATAAAGACAGGCTACGAAGTTAGAAAAAATATAAGGAATTTGCACACCCAAAAAGAGATCAATCACGCTGATTATCAGCAAAAAACAGGAGGTATATCCCAAAAGACAGCTGAAAAGTGCAAAACGGAACGATCCGGCAGGTTATTCTACCAGCACAAAAGCCGCCCAGTAATATGGATCGTATTTTTTTCGCATTTCTTTTTGTGTGGTGTTGAAGGCTTTTTTTATGTCTTTTACCGCAGTCAGGTTTTGGTAGAAACCGATCATAAATTCGGAGGTTTCTTTATCAGGCACCTGCCACAGGCTCATAATTATATTTTTTACTCCCGCCATTTTAAAAGCCCGCTGCAAGCCATAAACGCCTTCGCTGCCTTTAATATCACCCAAACCGGTTTCACAGGCGGAAAGCACCACCAGTTTCGTTTTTCGCATATCCAGGTTGGCTACTTCCTGCGCCGTTAAGATCCCATCCTCTCCTTCAGCCAGTGGATCACGTTCCCACACATCATTAGCAGCAGCCAGCACAAGACCGGACCGCATCAGTGGATTTTTATTGTTTACAAAGCTCCAGTCAGCATAATGCGTAGTTCCCCTGAAAGTCAGATTTTCGGGCTGATCTGTTTTTGACTTTTGCTCTCCACGCACCTGTTCAGGATCAGGAAAAAAGAAGCCATGCGTGGCTATATGCAGCAGCTGCACACGTGAAACTACTTTTTTCACATTTTCTTCGTTCGCATTCACCGCCACAAAATAATCGGTCTTTGTTTTTTTTATTTCTAACAGCTTTTCTATCTGTTCCACTTCGCTCAATGTGCCCGGCAGGTAGCTCCATATCTCCTTGGGCGTACTGTCGGTATTGTAGTTTATACCGCCTATCAGCATTACTTCATCTGTATGCGAGTAGTTGGCATTATCCGGCAAAACAATTTTTCCTGTGCTGCCCTGCCTGTTCAAATTGTATGTATCGCACAGGAAACTGTTTTTTTTATGGCTTATCGCAGAGAACGAAATTTTGTGCAACAGTCCTGAAGGTGAATAATAAACCGTAGTAACATCCTTCAGGTAAGGTTCCATTGGCTGCCAGATCTTTTCGTATAAGGCAGTTTGTGCTTCGGTTTTTGTCCCGTATGTCTTATTCACAAAACCAGCATTGTTCCCCTGGAAGGTTCCCAGTATTTTTTGCAGATCGGCTTCCGTGCACAGGCTGATCATTTCGGGATGAACACTCTGTTGCCTGATCAGCAGCGCAGCATATTTAACCGGATGCAGGGTGTCCAGCTCACTTTTGAAATGAACAAATTCAATGGCAGCCTCGCCTGTCTTTAATCCTTGTTGCACCTGCTTCCAGTTCAGTTTTTTTACTTTATCAAAATCGCTGAACGCCGTCGACTGTTTAACCAGTTCTTTTTCGAGTTCGTTGGCTTTGTTATCCAGTTCTTTTGTATCCTTTCCACTCTCATAAAGCTTAGCGATCTTCTTTTTAAGGAAAATCCAGTTTTCATACTGAGCAATCAATAAAGGATCCTTGCTGCTCAATATGGCCGTACGCATGGCGGTACTTGATTTTAAGCTCAATCCTTTGTTGGTTAAAGCGATATTGTATGCTGTATCCGTAAGGTTCGGGAATTTCTTATGAAACCCTGCAGCAAAATCGAAGTACAAGGCAAAATCTTTTTCCATGGTAGCAAAGTATTTTTCCTTTTCATTTTCCGAAAGCGAGTAGTAATTTTTGTCGAGCTGCTGGCTGGCTGTTTTTTTCAAAAGCGATGCGTATACATATGCCGAATCAGATGAAGCCAATGCAAGGTGGTTTATACACAGGTTCCTTGACGTGTTTTTAATATTCATCGGAAAATTCAATTCACGGCTCAATTTCAAGCTTCTGTCCAGATATTCTATCGCTTTACTGTGTTCCTTTTGTTTTCTGTATACAGCTGCGATACTGATCAGGCTGAGAGAAATATTTTTCTTATAGTTTATTTCTTCGTTCATTTTCAGCGATCTTTCAAAGTAGTCCAGGGCTTTGGACAGATCGCCCTGCTCCATATATATACCAGCGATATAATACAATGCAGACGCTATTTCCTGCTTGTCATTGATCTCCTCGGCTACTTTCAGGCTATTCTGGAAATAGTCCATCGCTTTTGCACTATTACCTTGCAGATCGTATCCATTGCCAATGTTTCTGAGCGAGGTTACCATTCCTTTTTTATGATCGATCGCTTCAAATGTTTCCAGGCTTTTTTGCTGATACTCCATTGATCTTGGTATATCCCCCTGGTCGCCGTACAAACTGCCAATGTTATTGAAACAAACTCCCAGACCATATTTGTCATTTATTTCTTCATTTATCTTCAGGCTTTTAAACATATATTCAAGGGCTCTTGACAGATCACCGCGCCCCTGAAGTACGTATGCAATATTATTGAGAGCTATAGCCATGTTCTTTTTATTATTCACTTCTTCATTCATCAGTAAGCTTCGCTGATAATATTCCAGCGCTTTCTGCGGATCGCCCTGATCGTCGTAGATGACTCCCATATTGTTCAGTGAATTTGCAATCCCATCTTTATTACCGAGCTCTTCCTGAAGTTTCAGGCTTTTTTGAAAATAGTCGATGCCTTTGGCTACATCACCCTGCAGCAGGTACATCACTCCAAAATTGTTATAGGAAGTGGCAATGCCGGTTTTATCGTTCATCTGCTCCCGCGCTTTCAGGCTTTTGTTCCAATACTCTATTGTTTTAGGTATATCACCCTGGTTGTGGTATACATAGCCAATATTATTCAGCGAATTGGCAAGATACCGGCTTAGATTTAAATATTCCGGTGAGCTTGCAGCATAATTTTTCAGATTTTGTTCTGCAAGGTTGTTTGCCTGTTTCCATAGTACAATTGCAGTATCCGGGTCCTGTGCGTAAATAGTCTCACCAAAAGCAACAAGTACAGCTACCCGCGTGGAATCATGCCCGGCATTCTTCAGTAACAGCTTCAGGGAATCAAGGGTTGTATCCTGCGCCCGGGAACCAATCGTTGCCACCAGGAAAATAAACAAAAAAATCTTTTTCATATCATTCTATAGTCATTCATATCATCACTGCGCCTTACGGATCACAAACCAAAAGCATAAATATACGTTTATTATGTACTTCGCAATAAAACAGTAAAAATACTGCGGTGAAATTTCACACTGCGGGAATGTTGTGAAGTTACAATTACTTCAAAAAAAAAGCTTCCCGACAATACTGTCAGGAAGCCTTTCCACTTTTTAGGGGTAGTTAATTATTATTTCACGGCTTTGATCGTGCTCAGCACTTCTGTGCCGCTTACTACTTTTATGTAATACACTCCATTGGTAAGCGTAGCCGTGTTCAGTTTGATCTCATTCGAGCCTTTTGCGATAGAAACGTTCTCAGAAAGAACGGTGTTGCCTAAAACACCTACTACTTCTATCTTACCGTTTGTAGCTGTCGTTGAGCTGAATGCGATAGCAGAGAAGTCAGCCATTGGGTTAGGGAATACTTTTGCTCCGCTCACGATATGACTGTTGTCTTTGATACCGGTTGGAGAAGCAATAGAGATGGAACCCATCAATGCGGCAGTCGACAAACGGAAAGCGGCAGAAGAATCACAATGCGTAGAAGTACACATAGTAGAAGTATCTACCACCGTAAGACAGATCACATAGTTACCTGGTGTTGCATACGTATGTGTAGGGTAAGGCAAAGTGGAAGTAGAACCATCACCGAAATCCCACAGATACGTCATGTAAGCAGATCCTGTGGAAGCATTGTAACCATGCCATACAGTAGGATTCAATGAATCCTGGTACACATAGAAATAAGCATTACACTGGATCGGATTAGGAGTACCATTGGTGTTGTATATCATACAAATCGAGTCGTAGCAATAAGTAGCTGCAGTAGTATCCTGCGCATAGAAACATACATTGTAGCTTCCTGCTGCCGGGAAGGTGTAATTTACACTATCCTGGTTGTAATAATACTGGTTGTCGATCAGCAGGTAACTGTACTGGTAATTGTTATTTGCATACCCATTCACAATAACGTTAAGACCGGTTGTAGGGGTCACGTTCACATATGCCTGCAGATTGCAGCCACCCGGATTGCCGCCCATCGTATCAAGCGGGATCCATACATACGCACTGTCGAAGCAGGAAGTCATAGTAAGACTATCGTATGCATTTGCAAAACACAGCACATTGTACGTTCCACTGTTCGGGAACGTATAATTAAGGTTTGTTCCACCTGTTTGTGAATACATCAGGCCTCCCGCCGAATCTGTTACCGACCAGTACAGATCCACATAATTTGTGCTGGTTACAGTAGTTGAAAAATCGAAATTGTAACCGCTGTTCTGGTTGTAGTTGATAGCACTCAGATCTACCGAGCAAGGCATATTCACCACAAAAGTGTCAACATCCGTTACATCACAGAAGAAGGAGCTGTCTGCCGGATTAAAAGCATGGACACTTGTATAAATAGAATAAATACCATTTACAGCATAACTGTGAGATAAGGAGTAGCTCGTTGCTGTTCCCAGGAAGGAATTTGAAGAATTTCCATCACCGAAATATACACTTACATATGCATTCCAGCCTGCAGGGAAAGTCATCGATGTATTGGTGGTAATGTCATTTGCACTGTTCGGCGTAACCGCAGTGGTAGCTGCACACTGTGCATTGGCCCCTGTGTAGGCTGCAAATGCCAATCCGAGGGTTAGCAGTCGCTTGCTGATTTTTTGTAAACTTGTTTTCATTTGTATTGATTTTGATTTAATTGTTATTTCCTGTTTCTGATACAAAAGTGGCGTATTCATCGTTCCCCGGCAAGACAATTTAAGCTGTTTCTTACTCATCCAAAATTACAATTCTATTCCACTGGCATTGTTCAGAAAATTAAAAACAGCTTTTCTTTTTATAGTTGTATCTTTGGCTTATTATATGCCGGGTACACCAACAGACAGTCTCCAGGGGAAGCAGGACACGAATGCCATCAAGGTTTTCAGCTATTCGCATATATTTACGAACCATGAGCTCCGTATAAAGTCACAGGAGCCAGAACTGATCAAAAAAACCGGAATGGTATGGCCGGTCTTTGTGTTCACATTGAGTTTTATCCTGCTGGTAACCATCCGGGTAACAAGTGCCCGAAGGTTCTTTGTACTGCTGAAAGCTTATTTCAGCCTGGCAGCGGCCCGACAGCTGATGCGGGAGGACTATAAGCTGAATAAAGCTTCCTCGGTATTGTTTTCCATCGTTTTCGTACTGCATTTTTCTTATTTTCTTTTAAAGATCAACCAGTTTTACGGATATATTCATTACTCGTTCAACGACTTATTTTTTTTCCTTCTTACAGCGCTTTGTGTGCTTTCAGTCTATTTTTTCAAGATTGTGGCCGCCCGGCTGCTGGCAAGGCTGATGCTGGCCGCCAATGAAACGGACGAGTATATCTTCAATATTTTCATATCTACCAATGCGATCGGCCTCTTTTTATTCCCGGTAGTTATCTGCCTGGAGTATGCCAACCTGCCTGCTCATTATCTGCTGATGGCCGGTTTATTTGTATTGCTGCTGTTTTATGTCATCCGGCTCTTAAAAGGTATCGTTATTGCCTATGTTTCAGGACGATTTTCTGTTTTCCATTTATTTTTGTACCTTTGCGCCTTAGAAATTCTACCGTTAATCGTTGTTATTAAATTGTTAGTGAGTAAAATATTCTGATTCAGCTATAAAATTAAAGGGTTAAAAGACTAATGGCGCAGAAAAAAAACAAAGCTTCGAAGAAAAACGTGGCTACCGGAAAAAAAAGCACCAAAAAAACTGCTACTGCCCCAAAAGCCAAGGGGGTTGCTAAATCTGCCCGCCAGGTCTCAGGCGGGAAAGCAGTAAGCAAGCCGTCGAAAAAAACAAAAGCTCCAGCAAAAAAAGTAAAAGCTCCGGTGAAGGTAACCAAACCGGTTAAAAAAATATCCAAAAGCTCCGGTACTAAAACCGCCATCGCGAAACCTCTTGCGAAAGCGGCAGTCGGGAAAGCCGTAAAATCTGTTGAAAAACCCGTTGTGGTTGGCATTACCCAAGCCAGCACCGAAGAAAAAAAAGCACCGGCAACAAAAGCAGCTAAACCCGCACGTCCTGCAGGAAAAATACCTGTAAACCCGGGTCCTCAATACGTAGAAGCAGATAAGAACAGCCCGCGGGTGAAAGTTCGGACCATACTTATTTCCCAGCCAAAACCGGAAAGCGAAAAATCTCCTTTTCTCGAAATTGCACGCAAGTACAATGTGAAAATGAATTTCCGCCAGTTCATCCAGATCGATCCGGTACCTGCAAGGGAATTCAGGCAGCAACGTATCAACCTGATGGAGCACAATGCCGTGATCCTCACCAGCCGCGTAGCTATCGACCATTATTTCAGGATGTGTAATGAAATGCGTTACACCGTTCCTGAAACCACGAAATATTTTTGCCTTACCGAGTCTATCGCTTATTACCTGCAGAAATACGTACAATACCGCAAGCGTAAAATATTTTTCGGACAGCAATCCATCAACGACCTTGTGGATGTGATCAAAAAACACAAGGAAGAAAAATTCCTGTTGCCCGTTTCGGATGTACACCGTGAGCGCATCGTGGATTTCCTGGACGAAATGAAGCTGAACTATTCCAAAGCCACTTTCTACAGAACAGTGTGTGCGGATCTTACGGACTTCAATGGTAAGCTGGATTATGATGTAGTGGTGTTCTTCACGCCAATGGGTATCAAATCCCTGCAGAAGAATTTCCCTAACCTGAAACAGGGCGACCTGCGTATAGGTGCATTCGGCTATGCTACCTGCCAGGCATTGAAAGATGCCGGTTTCCGGTTGGACATTGCAGCACCTACCCGTGAGACACCTTCCATGGCCACTGCTATCGAAAATTACATCAAAGAAGTAAACAAACGCTAAACAATTGTTTACGTTTAAAAAAATAGAACGTCTTTCATCCAAAAAAGACATTTCCCTGCTATACAATTCGGGCAAATCAAAAACTTTTTTTCCAGTAAAGCTTTATTGGAGAGAAAATCGTTTTGATAGTCCCTATCCGATCCGGATGATGGTGAGTGTTCCCAAACGGATATACAAAAAAGCCGTTGACCGCAACCTCATCAAACGAAGGCTCCGGGAAGCATACCGCCTGCAGAAACAACCCTTTTACGAGCTCCTTACACAATCCGGGAAGCAGCTGGACCTGCTGCTCCTTTATTCGGGAAAAGAAAAAGCACTGATGCCGGAACTGATGAAGCTGGTGCAAAAAGCGCTGGCCTTTGCCATAGAGGAGGCGCTGAAAAACTCTCCAAACAATGTTAAGGAAGACTGAGCCAAAAGAAGAAAATCATATTTAATAGTATTTTTGTGTAGCTCCTCCAATATACCTGCTTGAAAACACTGCATATATACCTCATAAAAAAGTACATCCCGCCTTTTATCGGTACGCTTTTCATTGCGGTATTTGTGTTTTTTATGGTATTCGTATTTACGTATATCGATGAGATAGCCGGAAAGGGAATTGAAACCTGGACACTGACGCAATTGTTCTTATATACGTTCCTGATGTTCATCCCAACATCGATGCCCCTTGCTGTATTATTGTCCTCTATCATGACCTTCGGCAACCTGGGTGAGAACTATGAGCTGGCTGCTATGAAATCTTCCGGTCTTTCTTTGCTCCGCATCATGAGGCCCATGCTCGTATTTATTTTCTTCCTTTCGGCTTTTTGTTTCTCGTTCAGTAATTATACCCTTCCCTATATCCATTTGAAACAGGCTTCCATGCTGTATGATGTGCGTGGAGCCAAACCCACGCTGAATATCAAAGAATCGGTTTTTTACAATGGGATCGAAGGCTACAGCATCCGGGTAGGAAAAAAAGAGACCGACGGCCAAACGATCCGCAATATCCTGATCTATGACCACAGTGAAAAACGCGGCAACATCGTACAGATGTATGCCGACTCCGGAAGGCTGCAGACCAGCGGCAATAAAAATGCGATGATAATGACACTGTTCAATGGCAATCGCTACCAGCAGGTTTTGAACGATAACTCGGATGTGCAGCGGCGCCCGATGATCTCCGCTTCTTACGAAAAGCAGGTAGTGTTTTTCGACCTCAGCGCATTCCAGATGAAACGCACGGATGAAGAGCTGTTCCGGAACAATGCAGAAATGATGAATGTAAGCCAGCTGAATAATTACATCGATACTATAAAAAAAGAACAGCATGAACTCAGCGACAATATCACAGAGAACTTTACAAAATTTTTCAATGCACGGGCAGTAAAAGCTTCCCGGCAAACGGATTCACTGAACAGGAACATGCAAAGCATTCATGACTATTTGCGCTCGCTCGATCCCGTGGCAAAGGATCAGGTGATCGAAAATGCGCTCAACCAGGCCCGCAGCAGCAGTGCTTTCCTTGATGGGAAAGTACACGATGCGGAAACGAATGTACTCGATAAAGCAAAATTTGAAGTGAACTGGCACAAAAAATTTACGCTTTCTTTTGCCTGTATTGTTTTGTTCTTTGTAGGTGCTCCACTTGGCGCTATTGTGCGAAAAGGCGGATTGGGAATGCCGGTGGTCATTTCCGTTATTTTATTCATTATTTATCATGTTATTTCGTTTTCCTGCGAGAAAATGGCCCTCGAAGGCAAGATGAGCCCAGTGGTAGCTATGTGGATCGGTCCTTTGTTATTTCTCCCATTCGGTATGTGGCTATCGTATAAAGCCGCAAGGGATTCGGCACTTTTTGAAGTGAAGAGCTATTTCAAATTTATCAATTACCTTGTCATACCGCCTATCGTACGGGTTCTGTTCGCGAAAAAACTGAAGGAAGATATAGAGGAATGATCCTTGATTATTCCCTTTTTCCTTAGTATTTTTGGCCTTCATGCGGATTCTCCAGATAAGTAACAAAGCCCCCTATCCTACCAACGACGGAAGCTCCATTGCGATCTATAATATTGCCAAAGGCTGCATTGATAACGGAGCCGAATTGCATCTGCTTACTATTAATACAAAAAAACATTTCAAAGACCGGAAGGATATTCCCGCAGATTTTATAGAGAAAAGCCATTACACGGATGTGTTCAGGAATACGGATGTTACTGCCATCGGGGCTTTATTAAATATTTTCAGCTCACAATCCTTCTTTGTATCCCGATTCATTTTTAAAGAATTTGAAGAAGCTATCATTAAAAAATTAAAGGTGCATGCCTTTGACATTGTGCATCTCGAGGGCCTGTTTGTAGCCCCGTACATGGATCTGATCCGCAAACACAGTAAGGCAAAAATTGTAGTGCGTGCACACAATGTAGAACATCTGATCTGGGACCGGCTTATCGCAAGCGCAAAGAGCCCATTAAAAAAGACTTATTTATCACTTCAGAACAAGCGTCTGAAAAAACTGGAGCTGCAGCTGTTAAAGCAGGCAGATGCGATCGTTCCTATTACTGCGTATGATGCCGAGCTCCTTCAAAAAATGGGGATCCGTTCAAAGTATTTTGTTTCCCCTACGGGCATCGTTCTCGATAAATACCGGATAGAACAAGCGCGCACAAAAAAGAATACGATTTTCCATCTCGCTTCGATGGACTGGATGCCGAATGTGGAGGCGGTGAGCTGGTTCCTGGAACAGGTATGGAAACCATTGCTTCAAAATAACTCTTCCCTTCAATGCACGCTGGCCGGGCGATTCATGCCGGAGTACCTGATGCAGCTAAACAAAGGGAATTTACAAGTGCGTTCTTCTATCGATAACAATATTGACTTTTACAATGAGTACGACATCATGCTCGTACCTTTGCAGTCGGGAAGCGGTATGCGTATCAAGATCATAGAAGGCCTGGCGATGGGAAAAGCGATCGTCTCTACAAGTGTCGGTGCCGAAGGGATCCCTGTTACACACATGGAGAACATTGTTATTGCAGACACGCCCGCAGCCTTTTCAGATGCCATACAAATGTTATGTGATGATCCGGAATTAAAAAAGAAGATATCCACCAATGCACGCGCATTTATAGAGACTCATTTCGATAATACAAAATTGGTTGGAGAATTGATCGGATTTTACAGAAGCCTGTAACCCGCTTAATACTTCAGGTACACGATCTTTTCGTTGGTCTTGCCTTCTTCAAATTTCAGGATCGCTTTCCCTGTACAATAAGATCCGGCTACATACTGACCGCTTGTGTTGTAATGAGGAGCAACAGGTGTGCAGTTTGGTTTTTCTGCATAAATATCCATGATCGCAGGTAGCTTCAGTGTAAACTCAACCCTACCGGATCCATCGGTAGTTCCGGTTGCTTTCAGATCTCCCTGGGCTGTGCCTCCGGAAGCGGTAGTTACCGTTGCTCTTAGCTCCACCAACACACCTGCCTGAACAGCGGTGCCGGTAGTATCCATCACAGTTATGATTCCTTTGCAGGGTTCGGGTTTGTTACAGGAACTGGAAAAAACAGAAATCCCTCCCAGTACCATTACGATAACAATCGTAAAAAAACTAAATTTCTTCATATTGTGTCTTAGAATAAGCTAATTTTACAACTTCACTCTAATAAACAAAGATAACAAATTTTGTTAAGATGTCAAAAAAAAACAGTTTTCAACTTCTTTTTTTGTTGCTGAGCCTTGTTTTTTTTGCCTGCAAACATCGCCAAAAAACCACGACTAATAAGCCCTCCACGGTTTTAAATAACATAGAACTCACAAAATCAGATATAACCGCTCTTGTGAAGAAATATCCGGATGAAAACCTGATCCTGATCAAGACTCCAATGGGAGAAATGGTAGCGCGGCTTTTCAACGAAACACCTGCACACAGGGATAATTTCATCAGGCTGGTCGAACACAAATTCTATGACAGCCTTCTTTTTCACCGGGTGATCAGCGATTTTATGATTCAGGGAGGAGATCCCGATTCAAAAAAAGCAAAGACAGGACAAAAGCTGGGTGATGGTGATATTGGCTACACGGTCCCTGCCGAATTCAACAACACGCTCTTCCATAAAAAAGGCATGCTCTGCGCTGCACGGGAAGGTGATGATATCAATCCGATGAAAGCTTCCTCTGCCTGCCAGTTCTATATTGTCCAGGGGAAAAAATTTACGGACGAAAGCATGAAAACGGTGGAGTACAGAGTGAACAGGGACATACGTACAAAATTGAAAAATGACCTGCTGGAAGTGGACAAGAACCGCTACCTGAAAGAAGAAGAAAATCGTTTTAAGAATGAAGGGAAAAAGGATAGTCTTGCTTTGACACAAAAAAAGATCGATGCGCTCATTTCGCCGTATTATGAAAAAACAGCTCATTATGTTTTTTCCGAAAGGCAGCGTGAAACCTACAAAACCCTGGGTGGAACACCGCACCTCGATGGCTCTTACACCGTGTATGGGGAGATCGTATGGGGCCTGCCGGTGATCGATAAAATTGCAACAAGCCAGACCGATTCGAATGACCGGCCTATGCAGGATATCCGTATGTCGGTAAGCATCCTGAAAAAACACTAAAGAAAACAGCTATGATCCTACGTTCAGAAAACCTAGTAAAAAAATACAAAAGCAGGACCGTTGCCAAAGATGTGTCCGTGGAAGTGAAACAGGGAGAAATAGTGGGTTTACTGGGGCCAAACGGAGCCGGCAAAACCACATCTTTCTACATGATCGTAGGCATGGTGAAACCCAATTCGGGCAAGGTTTTCCTGGACGATATGGAGATCACCCCCTTTCCTATGTACAAACGGGCGCAGTTAGGGATCGGCTACCTGCCACAGGAAGCATCGGTTTTCAGGAAATTAAGCATTGAGGATAACCTGAAAGCGGTACTGGAAATGACCTCACTCAACAAAGAAGAGCAGAAAGACAAGCTGGAATCCCTGATCGCAGAGTTCAATCTCGATCATGTGCGCAAAAATCTCGGGGATCAGCTCTCAGGAGGCGAGCGCCGGAGAACAGAGATCGCCAGATGCCTTGCTACCAACCCTAAATTTATCCTGCTGGATGAGCCTTTTGCCGGTGTTGATCCAATTGCGGTCGAGGATATCCAATCGGTGATCCGGAAATTAAAAGAAAAAAATATCGGTATCCTCATCACCGACCATAATGTGCACGAAACGCTGAGCATCACCGACCGTGCTTACCTTCTTTTTTCTGGAAGTGTGATAAAAGCCGGAAGTGCTGAAGATCTGGCGAATGATGAACAGGTGAGACGAGTGTACCTCGGACAGAATTTTGAGCTCCGTAAATAAACAGGGAAGCGCTCATCCTGACACTTATACCGGTTTAGTTCTTAGATTTAACGGGCTTTTCAAAAAGGTTTCATAAACTGCAGAAAATTGTTCTTAACAATATTTTGTTTAAAATCAAACAGGAATTTAAAGTCCTGTTTACTTTTTAAAAAGTATCTTTGTAGCAAGGATTTTTATGAAGGGACTAAGCAATCAAATAATTCAGCGATTTTTTACGAAGAAAGATATTGGCGGTGAGATCAGCATCAATGATTTACGCGATAGGGAATTTGGTGGGAATAAATTAAACGCCGAAGAGAAAAAAGCTTTGTCTAATTATGACACCTACCGCATCAATATCCTGAATTCACAGGAAAGCGAAGATGATTTCCACAATGCCTACCGTCAGCTACAGGTAATTGCCAATCTCGGTGATTGGAAAGAATTCCTGAAAGAAGAATATTCCGCAGCTTAAGATTTCCACAATTTTTCAGATAAAACGAACAACGCTTCCGCAAGCGCTGATTCTTCTGTATTTTTAGCAAAAAAATTTATGCAGATCAACCAGGCAGCCCCGGACTTCTCTTTATACAACACTGAAAAGAAAAAGATCACCCTTTCCGAATTGAAAGGAAAAAATGTTGTTTTACTTTTCTTCCCGCTTGCATTCACTTCTACCTGCACGGCAGAGTTGTGCTCTATGCGTGACAACCTCACTTTCTACAATTCCATGAATGCGGAGATACTTGGTATCTCGGTCGATTCGCTGTTTTCATTAGGCAAATTCAAAGAAGAACAGAAGATCAATTTCAGCCTGCTGTCGGATTTCAACAAAACAGTTTCCAAAGCTTACAATAGTTTGTATGAGCATTTTATACTGGATATGGATGGAGTAAGCAAGCGTTCGGCCTTTGTTATTGATAAAGATGGGATCATTCGTTATGCCGAAATCCTGGAGAATGCAAGCGAAGTACCGAATTTTGAAGCGATACAAAATACTTTGAAAAATCTTCAATAACAGAAAAACAATGCCTCTTAAATCCTTCTACGATAAAACGCTGATAGAAGCCGGCTGTGATGAGGCCGGAAGAGGCTGCCTGGCCGGTCCTGTGGTAGCGGCATCTGTCATTCTGCCGAAAAACTATAAGAACAAATACCTCAACGACTCCAAAAAACTGAACGAGAAACAACGTTATGAGCTCCGTGAAGAGATCCAGCACAAAGCCATTGAATGGGCCTATGCCGTTGTAGACAACAATAAGATCGACGAGATCAATATTCTGAATGCTTCCTTCCTGGCCATGCACCTCGCAGTAGACCAGCTGAAACAAGCACCTGAATTACTACTCATCGACGGTAACCGTTTCAAGCCCTACAAAACCATTCCGTACCAATGTATCATCAAAGGCGATGGAAAATTTCTGAGTATCGCAGCCGCTTCCATATTGGCCAAAACATACCGCGATGATATCATGCAGGAGCTTCATATCCAATACCCGCATTACAGGTGGAACGAGAACAAAGGCTATCCCACCCTTGCACACCGCGAAGGTATTACTTCGCACGGGCCTACCCCACTCCACCGGATGAGTTTCACCCTGCTGCCTACACAGCTGGAAATGGAATTTGAACAGGAGTAGCCCGAATTTTCAACAGCTCCGGTTAAAAAACTTTTACCGCCCTGCTCTTTTTAAGTATTCCAAAAAGGTAAATTTGCATCATGGATCAGGAAAACCGCAACGGACATATTCTCAATAAGTATCTTCCCGAAAAGGCCGTTCCTGTTATTGTGAAATGGATCGTAGAGCTGGATTTTAAGCTCAAGATCAAAAAAGAACGCAGCACGAAGCTGGGTGACTGGCGCGCTCCTTTCAACGGCAGCAATCACCAGATCACGATCAATTACAACCTGAACAAATACGCTTTTCTTGTAACGCTTGTCCACGAGATCGCGCACCTCACCACGCACAACAAATACAAACATTCGGTGTTGCCGCATGGTGCCGAATGGAAACACGAGTTCAAAGTGATGATGCAGCCATTCCTGGATACCGATATTTTTCCGGTGGAGCTCCTGTATGCACTGCGCAAATACCTCAACAATCCTGCTGCTTCCAGCTGTACCGACAAAAATCTGTACAGGGCGCTGCGCCTGTATGACGAGAACCCGGCCGCGGGGATCTATGTAGAGAAGCTTCCGCTGAAAACCGTTTTTGTGTATGAAGGAAGACTATTCGAAAAAGGCGAGCGCATCCGCACACGTCATCAGTGCAGGGAATTAAAATCGGGAAGGATCTATTTATTCAATCCGCTGGCCGAAGTGGAGATCTTTGATGAGAAATTAGCAGGCTAAGATCAATGTCTTCTGCACTCTTTCGGCTTTTGTTTCAGTTTAACACTTAAAGTCAATCCGTAAAAGAAATACCAGTCTTTGGTATTCGGGTTTCCGCGCAGCTTACCGGTATTATTAACGTAATCCACGGCATCCGGGCTCCGGTTGCTCATCAGTCCGGCCATGGTACCCTTTTCTGCAGCCAGTATCATAGGGTCCACATATTTGTTGCTTACATCATCAATGTAATCGGTGAATGCTTTGCGTGGGCCCCATTCAAATCCCAGACCGAAACTTTTTGCTACGTTCAATTTGATCCCTAAACCGAATGGGATAGAAGGCTGGAACAGGCTATACTGCTTTTGTCCCGGGTTTTGAGACGTTTTTTGTCCTTCGGTGCTCAGCTTGCGGAGATTTACCCAGTTATTATCAATACTTCCCTGTGGATTGTAATAAAATCCGGCGATACCCAGGTAAACATAGGGCGTGAAAAAATATTTATTATGCCCTATTTTGTATTCAATGAAGTTAAACTCGCTGATCACGTATCCTTCGTAGATCTTTGATTTAAAATTAAAGTTCCGCTCCAGCTGATCGACATTGTCCGATTGTGAATCGTCGGCCATCACCTGCCCGTAATTGAAGCCGCCTCTGAAAGAAAAACGGTAATTGTAATTGAAACGATAAAAGGCGCCAAAAGCCGGCTGCGACAATGCAAAATGTCCGCGCGGATTGAGATCGCCGATATAATAGCTTCCCCCAAGAAAAATTCCGATATCATGCGAATAAAAATCCTTGTGATTGTTTCCCTGTCCGAAAACAAAGAGACCGTTCAGGCAAAAGAAAAATATAAAGAGGTGTTTTCTCATCGAAATATAAAACGCTAATTTCGGAAAAATATTGTTACCAGCCACACCCTACGAATTGATTTACCGATATTTATGAGGACTTCGTCTCAAGGAAAATATTACTACTTTTACCGGTAGAAACACGTTTATGGAAAAATACGACCTTATTGTAATTGGCGGTGGCCCAAGTGGTTATGCCGGAGCTATGCGCGCACTGGATTTTAAGAAAAAAGTGCTCCTGATCGAAAAGAACCGTATTGGCGGGGCCGGAGTGTACAACGGCGTACTAACTTCCAAAACACTGTGGGAATTCTCTCAAAAGATCTCCTCCATCCGTGAAATGCTGCCTGATTACGAGGTCGATTTCGCAGACATCGATAAAACCGTAAAAGAAGCGGTATTCGAGCGTAAAACGCAAATGACAGTCCATCTGCAGCTCCTGGAAAAACAAGAGGGGGAACAAACATTCTTCTATGAAAAAGGCGAAGCCAGCTTTATCGATAACCATACCATTCAAATTAAAAAAGAAGGCAAAGAGCTGAAACAGGTATACGGCGACAAGATCCTGATCGCTACAGGAAGCCGCCCGCGTTATCTTTCGCACATTCCTATCGATGAGCAGATCATCATGACCAGCAACGGGCTCAACAATCTCACGGAGATCCCAAAAAGTTTTGTAGTGTTAGGAGCAGGGGTCATCGGTTGTGAATTTGCTACCATTTTTGCCAATTTTGGCAGGACGAAAGTATACCTGATCGATAAAGCGGACCGCATCCTTCCATTCGAGGACGATGATGTAGCTCAGGTGGTAAGCGAGAACCTCGAACGACAAGGGGCAACCATCCATCACGGAGCCTCCTTAAAACGTATGGAGATCATTAACGGAAAGGTGGAGTATGAGCTGGAATATACCAATGGTAAAACGGAAGTGATTACTGTCGATAAAGCACTGGTGTCTGTAGGACGTATACCCAATATTGAAGAGCTTGCACTCGATAAGATCGGACTGAAATTGAACGAAAGGGGCTCCATCTGGGATGATGACACGCAAACCAATATCAGCAATATTTATGTGGCAGGTGATGTGACCACAGAAATGGCCCTCGTTAATGTAGGCGAACGGGAAGCCCGTCACGCGATCGTGAGAATGTTCGGGCCGGCCGTGAAACCGCTTTCCTACAAGAATATTTCCACCATCATGTTCCTCAGCCCGGAAGTAGCAAGTGTGGGCATGAGCGAGCAGGAATTGAAAAAACAGAACATTCCGCACAAAGTAGTGAAGCTGGATTACAGCACCAACGCAAGGGCCATTGCGATGCGCAAGACAAAAGGATTCTTCAAGATCATCGTAACCAATGATAATGGTATGCGCATTTTAGGTATGCGTGCAGTTGGAGAACATGCCAGCAGCGCCATCCAGGCCGTGGCTTACCTCATCTACACCAACCAGGGCATCCGCGATCTGGCTGATATGATGCATCCGCATCCGAGTATTATCGAAGGAGTGCAGGAATGTTTACGTATGCTGTTGGGCAAATCCATATACAAATCGGCTATTTTCAAAGACAAACTGAAGTGTTATCTCTGCGAGAACGGAATTTGCACACCAATTGAAAAATTGGCCCAGGAATAATGAAATTATATCACATCACGCCTGATAAGCAGGTAACAACTGACTGGAGCGGCGGGAGCAGTACACAGTTAGCTATTTTCCCCTTCGAATCTGATTTTAAGGAGCAGACGTTCATTTTCCGGATAAGTACCGCCACTACCAACACCCAGAACTCTGTTTTCACGTCTTTTCCCGGCTACCAGCGCCTGTTGATGGTGCTGGAAGGGAAACTGCATCTTGACCATACGGATCAGTACACTACAGCCCTACAGCCTTTTGATGTGGATCATTTTTACGGAGGCTGGGAAACTAAAGCCGAAGGCCAGGTTAGGGATTTTAATGTGATCTTTTCCGAAAAAGACACAGAAAAAGCAATCCTGGAGAAAAAAGAGATCTCCAAAGGCGAGGCTCAGCTCGTTTCGCTGCAAGAATTTGATTTTGTTGGTGTTTTTATGCTCAGTGGAAAAACCGAAGCGGCGGAAACCGTACTGCAGGAAAATGATTTTCTTCTCGTGGAGCGCTCGCTTATCGAAAATATTCTTCCGGTGAAAGCGCTGGAGACAAGCACTTTTTTGCTGGTGCGGATCGGTCTGAAATAGATCTTACTCCTGTGTGATATAACTACGCAGATCAATTACAAGGCTTGAATGAAAACCTCTGCTGCATTTTTTGAATCTTCTGAGAACGATGTGGAATTTTTCCCTGTACGGGATATCCATTTTAGCTGTGGTGGCAAAATGGTGTATGTGATGCGACTCTAATGTGTGAGTTGCCTGTGGTATTTTACGATCGGGTTTCATAATGTGAGAAAGAAAGGAAAAAGAGAAAAAGGGGTAATGTGGTTTTTCGAGAATTTTTAAAAGAAAAAATCGGGAGCCCTACCTATAAACAAACAAAAAATAACATAGATGCTATCAATATGAACACTAACCTGTGTCGGGCTCCCGATAATTTGTATACTACCCTTATCAGCTAATATCAAAGAACGCTCAATTTATTATGCTGTTGCCATACAGTACGCAAAGTGTGCACCAATAATTAAAGCTTCCCGGTTTTTTTTCGAAAACATTGGAAAATAAGTAGTTTCGGTTTTCGTGTTTAGAGTGGGGCGCTTTCTTTTGATAATATCTTATCAAATTGATAGAAAATTGTTCCATTTTTTCCCCACTTTGTGGAAACAATTCGGGATTAATTTTCCCCAATGGTAGCGGGAGCAAAAGCGGTTTTCACTGTTCAAAAAAAGAAACGGATCCTACTTTTCTTCTTCCAACGTTTCGCAATGATAGATACGTGGTTTTTTAGGTGAAGGTTTCACTACATTCCCACCCTTTTTCTTCTCGTCGATCATTTTGATAATAATTCTCGAACGTTCCTTTTTCAGGTCTTCACGCATAGCAGTTTCTTCTGCGATATCATAATAAATGATCCCGTCTACGATCGTTTTTTCCGCTTTTGCATAAATGCTGAGGGGATTATCGCTCCATAAAACAAGGTCTGCAACTTTACCCGTTTTCACACTTCCCACTTTGTCATCAATATGCAACATCTTAGCCGGATTCAATGTGCAAAGCTTCAGCGCTTCTTCTTCACTCAATCCGCCGTATTTGATCGCTTTTGCTGCTTCCTGGTTCAGTCGCCTGCCCATTTCTGCATCATCGCTATTGATAGAAGTAGTGAGTCCCATCTTTGTCATGATCGCAGCATTGTAGGGAATGGCATCATTCACTTCCATTTTGTAAGCCCACCAATCGGCAAAGGTGGAAGCTGCTACTCCATGTTCTTTCATCTTATCAGCCACTTTGTATCCTTCGAGAATGTGTGTAAAGGTATTTACTTTAAAACCCATGCTGTCCGCCACTTTCATCAGCATGTTGATCTCACTCTGCACATAGCTGTGGCAGGTAATGAAGCGCTTTTTATTCAGGATCTCCACCAGTGCATCCAGCTCAAGGTCTTTGCGCGGTGCAATCCTATTCTTGTCTTTGGATGACTCAAAATCTTTCACTGCTTTTTCATATTCCTTTGCCCGGATAAAATAATCGTAGTATACCTGCTCCACACCCATACGGGTTTGCGGGAAACGTACATTGTTCCGTTCGCCCCAATTGCTTTGTTTCACATTCTCACCCAATGCAAATTTGATGAAGCCGTCTGCCTTCTCATATTTCATATCTTCCGGTGGAAGTCCCCAGCGCAATTTGATCAGGGATGCCTGCCCTCCGATCGGATTGGCCGAGCCATGCAGCAGCTGCGCAGTAGTAACACCTCCTGCCAGCTGACGATAGATATTAACGTCTTCCGAATTCACTACATCTCCTATCCGCACTTCGGCGCTGGATGCTTCTGTTCCCTCATTCACTCCTTCGCTGATGGCAATGTGTGAATGCTCGTCGATGATCCCGGCAGTCAGGTGTTTTCCTTTTCCGTCTATCACTTTTGCAAAAGCGGTTTTGGGTGCATCGATATTCTCCGCTATCCGAACGATCTTGCCATCCACCACATACACATCATACTCTTTCAGGATGCCTTCCGATTCATTGGTCCAGATCGTTGCATCCTTGATAAGGATCGCTCCAAGACGGTTCTTATAACGACCAATGATGTTTTCTCTTTTCTCCGGTTTACCGAATGAAGTGAACGGATAAAACACCTCGCCTATTGCTGGCGCTTCCTTTTTCTTATCCTTCTCTTTTTCTTTCGTTTCGTTCTTATCTGCTGGAAGATCATCCGTCCGTTGAAGCACAAAGCTCTTCCAGCTTCCGTCCTGTTGCTGCAGCTGGCCCTCGATCGCCTTTTTGGCTTCGTTGTAATTGCCCGAAAAGCGCAACATAGAAACAGAATCCATGTTGAAATTGAAAGAGACCATATTGTTTTTGAATGTAAAGCCTGCCTTTGTTTTGATCGTATCTTTTGTGAATACGTGCATTTCGGGCTTATCTGCTTCTCCTTTTATTTCTGCTTTCAGTTTCTTATCTCCGAAATTCAATTCGTATTTGCCACGCAGGTCGATGGTATCCAGATCCGAATATTTGTATGGCTCACCTTTCACCCAGGTCTCGTGGATCGTTGCATTGTCTTCAAAAATACCGGAGGAGGAAATAAAGAAATTGGCCATCATTCCTTTTTTCAGGCTGCCTGCTTTGTCTGCTATTCCAAGCAGTTGAGCCGGCGTGGCCGTAAGTGCTTTTAATGCGTTCTTTTCCGTGAGGCCGTACAAAACCGCTTTTCGCAGGTTTTTCAGGAACATTTTTTTCTCCTTCAGGTCGCTGCTGGTCAATGCAAACTGGACCTCATTTTCTGCCAGCACTTTTGGATTGGACGGGGCCAGCTCCCAGTGCTTCAGTTCAGCTGTTGTCACCATTTCTGCATCCAGCGGGTCCTCTACATCCAGTGCATCCGGAAAATTAATCGGGATAATATATTTGCAAAAGGTTCCGAAAATTGCATCGATCCGCTGATACTCATTCCCACTTCCTTTGATAATGTATTTCACCTTGAACTCATCTCCTATTTTATCGGCACGCAATGCGCTGAGCTTGTCGTTCACCTCGAAGATCTGAGGCAGGCTCTGAAGACTATTGAATGCTTCGAGTGAAATATTATATTCTTTTTTTGCAGGCAGCGCTTTGTACCAATTGGCATCGAGGTAAGTCTGACGGATCAGGGCGATCGAGCCCATGAGAGAAGACGGATAATCCTGCGTAGAGATGCCCTTATGGAACGAATAAAAAGCTGCGGCCCTGTCTGTTATAATATTTTCGTTCTCTTTGCTGTTGCTCAGTGTTACCAGTGTACCGGAACCGCGAACGATCCCGTCTTTCTGCGAAGTGAGTGCAATGCCAAAACCGATCTTTCGCAGCTCATCGGCCTGCTTCTCATTATTCACATACATTTTAAACGCATCTGTTTCCGGTTTCACAGCCTGGTTGGCTCCGTATGCACCTTTCACATCCGATTCCATTTGTGGAGCCCCCCCGCCCCTGTGTCGTTGAACCGGCTTTACCTCCGGCATTCCATAGTCGCTGTAGAGTTCTATAAAAGCGGGATAAATGTGTTTTCCTTTCAGATCAATGGAAACAGCTCCTGCAGGTGCAGTGATCTTTTCCCCGGCATCCATCACCAGTCCGTTTTTCACCACGAGGGTAGCATTAGCGATCACTGTTTCATAATCAACATGCAGCGTGCAATTGGTGAATACATAACAGGTGTGATTTGGATTGGGAGCCCCGTTGGTTTGAAAAGTAGTTTGCGCATTGCAAAAAGCACTAACAAACAGGGATAGGAAAACGCTGGTAAAATATCTCATGCTATTTTTTGAATAGCAACAAATATAGGTATTTGGATGGAAATTTACACCCGCTAAATAAAGCCCTGGATAAGCCCAGATACTTCCTCCGCTCTGTTCATGACCATCAAATGCCCGCCTTTATCAATCACCTTGTTGCAGCTGATATTTCGAATCGGCAATATCCGGTCTTTCGTTCCGTGGATGTGAAAAACATTTGCGGGGACCAATGTGTTTTTCCAATATAGGATCTTTTCTATCGACCATTCCAGCAATACAGGATCCGTATCCCGCAACATCTGAT
Source organism: Bacteroidota bacterium (assembly GCA_021156365.1). Taxonomy (GTDB): domain Bacteria; phylum Bacteroidota; class Bacteroidia; order B-17B0; family Aurantibacillaceae; genus JADJDM01. The sequence continues at coordinate 93,163 of JAJNDK010000012.1, read as the reverse complement.
CAACAATTTCTTTTTCGGATGAAGAATGTATAGAAAAAACACGGCCGACGATGGCCCTGCATCTTTTCATAAAGGAACCGGACACCAGTTTCTGCAAGCGAAGTATACCGCACAATTTATACAAGGCAGGGATCTCGCTCTTCGTTTTGGAAGAAGAAATTAAAATGATCTTTTCAAATTCTTTGTGTTTGGCTATTTCCATAGACATCATACCACCAAAGGAAAGACCTGCAAGGATTGGTTTTTCATGCTGTATGCAGGCTGCCATACGTTTTGCATAGTCCTCTATCCTTTCATTCTTTTCAGGGAGCAGCCAGGGAAGAGGAATAACGATATTATTTCCAAAATTTAGGTTTTGAAATACACGATGGTCGGCACCTAACCCGCTAAGGACATATATCGTTTTCATGGTTTGTGTAAAAGTATGACCTTATTTTAATCACTCTTCAAACGAACGGTTGTCTTTATTTCTTTTTAACACTCGTGATCCGGATCGGTTTCAGTTTTTTCGAAAAGGCTTCCTTTTCTATTTGGATCTTTGCAATGGCTCTGACCCGTGCGATCAGCTGTATGTCATTTTTTGTAATGATCATATCCGTAAGGCCGACGTTGTCGATCACAATATCCGCATCCAGTTTTTTTCCTACTTTACTGTCTTCGATCCCTCGCCCGAGCACCAAAGGGAGTTTATTAGTGAGCGAATCGAGCGGGATCCGGATCCTGTTCCCTATCATAGCAGGTAAGCTATCATGAAAGATCCAATCGGCCGTTTGCACCAATGAATTTTGCGTATTGACATCGTATCGTACATCGTTGAGGCCAATATAATTGGTCAGGGGATCGAAATAAACTTTTGCAGTGAGGTAAATATCGCCTTTTATATCGCCGCGTACATTTACTTTTACTGCGAGAGCGCTGTCTGTCCCATACACTTCCACCTTTTTTATTTTTATGCTGTATTTATCCGAGCCGATCTTCAGACTACCCACTTTTTCGTTTAGTTTTTTATTGAGCAGTGAATAAGGTATTGTTGCTCCGATATACAGTTCTATGCGATCTTCAAGTCCTCTTTCAGACCTTGTATATGGAGGAAGTATTCTGTTTATCACAGATGCCGTATCCTTATCGAATACGATCTCCGATTGTGTGTAACAGGCCACCTGTATGGAAATAAGCGTAGGCCCTTTATCCACCATAAGTGCCGAGATCGAATCGCAGTGAGTCATTAACCAAACCAGTACCTCTTTTTTATTGACACGTACGGGCCTTTGGATATCCCTCCAGATCTTCCCGATCGCCTTTTTCAATTCGATCTTTTCTCCTACCTGCTGGTCAAAATTTTTAAGTAGCTCGGATTCCCTTTTTTTTATGGCTTCGTCCACTTTTTTCCGCAGGTTCAGTTTCAAAAATGCGATCTTCACAATAGGCTCTTTAACCCAGGTAATCTCCTGGATCGTGCTTTTTGTTTTTAATTTCCAGTCGCTGCTAATATCTATTTGTGAGCGCATGGTCAGAACAAGATCGCTTTCCACCGCTTCCTTATTGGTAACGACGTTTTTTCCGACTTTGATCTTTCCTACCCCCGACATATGAAGTGGTACACGCATCTCCAGGTAAGGCATTTGCCAGGTGATAGTTATTGGGGCTGAGCGTTTCAATTCGAGATCCACAATATCTCCCCGTTCGTTGATAGTAAGTGGCGCTTTGAAAAAAGTACCCGAGATGGCAGTGTTGAGTATATCGCACAATTCTTTCACCCCGAAATTAACGGGGAAGATAAGTTCCGATTGGGGAATAATCAGGGTGGTATCCCGCGTGGTGGCGAGAGGCGGTGTTGGCTGTATCCGTTCTCCGCTGAAGAACAGAAATCCGCCCACAGCAAGACCCAACACCAATACCAGGAGAAGTATATTCCGTATAGTTTTCCGTTTCATATTTTTAATATCCCGGGTTAATGTATCAATACGGATGCCAGCGGCTACAAAAAAAGGCAAACTCTCATTTGCCCTTTTCTTGTATCAAATTAGTTTTTCAAAAAACCAAGTATCTTCTCCACACTGGCCTTTGCATCACCATACAGCATTTCCGAATTCGGCTTGTAGAACAAAGGATTATCTTCACCCGAATAACCGGCCGACATGGAGCGCTTCATGATGATAACTTTGTCTGCTTTCCAGGCTTCAATTACCGGCATTCCGTATATAGAGCTTGCAGGATCATCCTGTGCGCTTGGGTTTACTACATCATTGGCACCAATTACCATTACCACATCCGTATCCGGCATATCGTCATTTATCTCATCCATTTCCATCACAATATCGTAAGGTACATTCGCTTCTGCCAGCAATACGTTCATATGGCCGGGTAAACGCCCTGCCACAGGGTGGATAGCGAAACGCACATTTTTTCCGGCTTTGCGAAGTGTCTGCACCATGTCGTAGATCGGGTACTGCGCCTTGGCTACAGCCATACCATAACCAGGAACGATCACCACCGACCTTGCTTCTTTCAGCAATCCGGCTACTTCTTCATGATTCAAGGCAGTTACTTCGCCTTCAATCGCTTTTTTCTCACCGCCGTTGCCCGCACCCGAACCACTTGCAAATATCACCGAGAAGAAAGACCGATTCATGGCATGACACATGTGCATGGAAAGAATGGCCCCCGAACTTCCTACAAGCGCGCCTGTTACAATGAGCAGATCGTTACCCAGCATAAACCCTGCTGCCGAAGCCGCCCAGCCCGAATAGGAGTTAAGCATACTTACCACAACGGGCATATCTCCGCCACCGATCGCCATAACAAGCACAACACCAATGAACGAGGCAATTGCCGTCATTATACCGAGATACACCATTCCGCCTGTTCCTTCGGCTTTGCAAAAGAAAACGCCAAGGACGATGCAAGCCGACAGCAGCAACAGGTTCATTAATTGAAGTCCTTTAAAGCTCCAGGGTTTGGAAGGAACTTTTCCGTCTAATTTTCCCCAGGCGATAATAGAACCGGTGAGTGTAATAGCCCCGATAAATATTCCCACAAACACTTCCACGAGGTGAATGGTATGCGCTGCACCTGTGAGGGTGTGCGTTTTAGGATCGAGGTAAGATCCGAACCCTACCAATACGGCAGCCAATCCCACAAAGCTGTGTAAGATTGCTACCAGTTGAGGCATGGCCGTCATTTCCACTTTGCGCGCGACCAGGATCCCGATCACGGACGCGACTGCAATCGCAGCGATAATGTAAACGTGTCCTCCAACGCCTTTTCCGAGTAGGGTTGCAATAATCGCTATGGCCATGCCCACAATGCCGTAAAGCACTCCGCGTTTTGCCGATTCCTGGGATGATAAACCACTCAAACTCAAAATGAACAGGATACTGGCGAATAAGTATGCTGCTGTTTGTATTTCTTTTCCTATTTCGATCATAAATCTCTTTTAACTCCTTGTTAATTTTTTTACTATTGTCTCGTTGAAGCTTTGCTTTGTTACTTTTTAAACATTTTCAACATCCGGTGTGTAACCACAAAACCTCCCACAACATTTATACTTGCTACCAGGATGGCTATACAGGCAAGTATGGTTATGGGATTGGCAAAATCATCTGTTGTCTGCAATAAACCACCGATAATGATAATCCCGCTAATGGCGTTGGTTACAGCCATTAAAGGGGTGTGCAAGGAGTGCGACACATTTGAGATCACCTGCCAGCCCACGAAAACAGCCAGTACAAATACGGTGAAATGTTGAATGAATTCGCTTGGTGCAAATTTTCCTACCAGCAACAATAAGCCCCCAACTACTGCCAGACTAATGAGCGTCGTTAGCGCTGTTTTTTTTGCTTTTTCCTGTTCCGAAATTTTTACTTCTTCCGTGGTAGGAGCAGTTGCCTTTTTTGCGCCACCACCCGCAGTCGGACTTACCTGCAAAGGAGCAGGCGGCCAGTTGACCTTACCGTCATAAGTCACCATGGCCCTGGATACAACGGCATCCTCCATATCGATCTTAAATTTCTCTGCTTTGCCCATATCATCCAACAGGTGACACAGGTTATTGCCATATAACTGCGAAGCCTGATTTGGCAGCTGGTTCAATTTACCAACTATAGTAACTCCATTGTCAGTTGTATATACTTCCCCATCTTTAGTTAACGCACAATTACCACCTGTTGATGCCGCCAGATCCACAATTACTGAACCTGGCTTCATTGCAGCCACGTGATAATCCAACCATAATTTGGGAGCGGGTCTGCCCGGAATTTGTGCGGTGGTAATTACAATATCAACTTCCTTCGCTTGTTCTAAGAAGAGTTTCATCTCCGCTTCAATAAATTCTTTACTCATTTCTTTTGAGTAACCGGAGGAAGTGGCCCCATCTTCTTCTATTTCTACGGTAAGGAACTGCGCTCCCATTGATTCGATCTGTTCAGCCACTTCCTTACGTGTATCAAAAGCCCTTACGATCGCACCTAATGAATTAGCAGCGCCGATAGCAGCCAAACCGGCAACACCGGCGCCAATTACGAGTACTTTAGCAGGTTCTACCTTTCCGGCAGCAGTGATCTGGCCATTCAGGAATCTTCCGAAATGAAACGATCCTTCGATCACAGATCTGTATCCTGCAATGTTTGCCATGGAAGAAAGGACATCCATTTTTTGAGCCCTTGAGATACGTGGGATGGCATCCATCGCTACTGCATTCACTTTTTTCTCAGCAAGCTTTTTAAGCAATTCCTGATTTTGTGCCGGCCACAGATAGCTCAACAAAACCAAACCTTCCTTCATCATACTCACTTCTTCTGCGGAAGGTTCTTTAACTTTCAATACAATATCCGAATTGCCGTAAATATCAGCAGCCGTGTTTACTATCTTAGCCCCTGCCTCTTCAAATTCTTTATCAGAAAAATTTGCTTTTATCCCGGCATTGTGCTGAATGTACACTTCAAATCCCTGCTTTTGCAGTCGTTTGACTGTTTTGGGAGTTGCAGCAACTCTCAATTCATTCGGGAATATTTCGGATGGAATTCCTACCTTCATATCTAAAGTTTAATGATTTATTTTTATTCGCAAATTTTAAAGAGACAAAGAAAGAAAAATATATTGCACATTACTAATAAATGTTAATTCAAAATGAGGTAAATACTCACAATTTTTAAACCGCCGATTACGGTTTTTTTGCGTATATTCACGCCTTTATTCAGGTTGAAATTATGTGGAAGGCGCTAACAAGATCATTATTAAGAAACAGGCTCGCTTATATATCGGTAGTACTTCTGCTTACCGGCTTTTTTGGCTATCACGCCACTAAAATCGAACTTTCTTACAATTTTGCCAAAATCCTTCCGGAGCAGGACTCCTCTTATATCGCTTACCAGCAATTCAAAAAATATTTCGGAGAGGATGGCAACGTAATGGCCGTTGGGGTTAAATCCGACAATATTTTCAAAAAGGATTTCTTCAACGACTGGATCAAACTCACCAAAGAAATTAAAAGTACGGGCGGGATCAAAGATGTATTGTCACTTGGCAATGCCTATGACTTTGTATTCGACGACTCGCTCGAGAAATTCAATGTAGTGCCGCTGATCAACAAACCGGTGCTTTCCGAAGAAGAGGTAAAAGGAATAAAAGACAGAATAAATTCCCTTCCGTTCTACGAAGGTGTTATCTACAATAAAAAAGAAAAATCCACCCTGCTGGCGATCACCTTTAATGAAAAAGAGCTGAACTCTTCGCGCAGGCTGGAGATCGTGGATAGCATCAAAACCTATTGCGAAGCCTTTTCGAAAAAACACGCTACGGAAATGCATTACTCCGGTATGCCGTATATCCGTTCTGCCGTGATGAAAAAAGTATCAGGTGAAATGAAATTATTTTCCCTGCTGGCCATCATCGTTACAGCTATTGTTCTGTGGTTCTTCTTCCGCTCTTTTTCCACGGTGATATTTTCCCTGCTCGTTGTTATTATAGGCGTGATATGGGCCCTGGGGATCATGCATCTTTGCGGATACAAGATCACTATTCTTTCCGGCTTATTGCCCCCGCTGATCATTGTGATCGGGATACCCAACTGTATTTTCTTTATCAACCGGTATCACCGGGAGTATACCAAACACAACAATAAAATCAAAAGTATCTCCCGCATGGTGGAGACAATGGCCATCACGCTCTTCCTCGCCAACATTACCACTGCTATCGGGTTCGCTGTACTGTATTTCACCAACACTGCATTACTGGTTGAGTTCGGAATCGTTTCTGCCATCAACGTTCTTGTTACTTACCTGATCACACTGGTACTGATCCCCATCATATTGAGCTTCCTGCCCGAACCTTCACTGAAACACACCAAACACGTGGAAGGCAAACGCATCAATGCCTTCATTGCCTTCATCGATCATCTTGTTCAAAACAGGCGCAAGCATATATATATTGTTACAGGAATCATTACGGCTTTGGGACTTTGGGGAATGACACAGGTAAGCGTGATCGGCTTTGTGGTGGATGACCTTCCGGAAAAAGACAAAGTATATACGGACCTCAAATTCTTTGAAAGTAATTTTAACGGTATTCTTCCATTTGAAATTACGGTTGACACGAAAAAACCAAACGGTGTATTTGCCGACAATGCACAGATCATCTATAAGATCAAAGCGCTGGAAAAGATCATTGCAAAATATCCCGAATTCTCCCGCCCACTGTCCATTGACGAAGGGATCAAATTTTCCTACCAGGCTTTCCGGGGCGGTGATACAAAATATTATATGGTTCCGAGTATCGGTGAGCTGAAAAAATTAAGCGACTTCAGCGCTACAGTGAAAGGCCAGGAAAATAAATTCACCGGATATATCGATACTGCCAAACAGGTAACACGGATCAGCTATCGTATGCAGGATATAGGCTCCAAAAAAACCAAAGAGCTGGTAGCAGATCTGAAACCGAAGATCGATTCCCTGTTTAAAGGAACCGATGCAAAAGTATCAATGACCGGGCACAGTCTAACCTTCCTGAAAGGGAATGACTATCTGCTGAACAACCTGATCGAGAGCTTACTGATCGAAATCATACTGATCGCATTGGTTGGTTTGGCCTTGTTCCGCTCCTGGAAGATCATTGTATTGTCCAAGCTACCCTGCCTCATCCCACTTGTGATCACAGCGGGTGTGATGGGTTTCATGGATATCCGTTTCAAGCCTTCTACTATTTTGATTTTCAGTATTGCTTTTGGTATTGCCTCCGACGGGACCATTTATTTCCTCACCCGCTACCGGCAGGAATTGAAAAACAACAAGCTGATCACCGTTCCACAGGCCATTTCCATTTGTGTGAGAGATATGGGAGTGAGCATGGTATACACTGCCGTGATCCTGTTCAGCGGATTTTCCATTTTTATCTGGTCAAGCTTTGGAGGAACCGTCGCATTGGGTGTTCTGATCTCATTGACCTTACTGGTTTCCATGTGTACCAACCTCGTATTATTACCCGCCATTCTTATTTCTCTGTCGAATGTAATATCCCGTAAAGAAATCGAAGAAAGTAATGCTGTTATACCCGAAGAAGACATTGAACCAATAGAGCCGATAGAACCGGTTGTAGATTCAGGTAAAGATGACTAAGACGACACAGCTGAGCAATACCATTGACTTTAAGAATAATGTAAAGAACATTATCCTGATCGCGCTGGGAATTGCTTCTGCTACCATCGGACTGAAAGGCTTTCTTCTTCCCAATGATTTTTTAGATGGTGGCGTAACGGGGATCTCCCTGCTCACCAACCAGCTTACCGACATCAACATTTCCATACTGATCGTGGTGATCAATATCCCATTTATTTTTATCGGCTACAGGCAGATCTCACCTGCTTTTGCTATTAAAACCCTGATAGCGATCATTGCACTGGCTATCACGCTTTCCTTTGTAGAGATCAATCTGAATATTGATAAAAACACCGATACACTGCTGATATCGGTATTTGGCGGTTTCTTCTTAGGCGCAGGGATAGGCCTGTGCATCCGGGGTGGCAGTGTGATCGATGGAACAGAAGTATTGGCGATCGCCCTGAGTAAAAAATCTTCGCTTTCGGTAGGTGACGTGATCTCCATTATCAATGTTGTTATTTTCTCCGCTTCTGCCTATCTCGTAGGGATCAAGATCGCCCTGTACTCTATGCTTACTTATTTTGTAGCTTCCAAAACCGTTGATTTTGTCACCAATGGTATTGAGGAATACATTGGCATTACCATCGTTTCGGAGAAGGCAGATGAAGTGAAGCACATTATCATCAAAAACCTTGGTCGTGGAGTAACGGTCTATAAAGGTGAATCAGGCTTCGGCAGTACAGGTTTAAAAGAAGATGACCGGAAAATTCTTTTTTGCGTGGTAACCCGCCTCGAAACACATAAGATATTAGTAGAAATAGAAAAAGTAGATTCAAGGGCTTTTGTGATACAGCATTCCATCAACGAAACAAAGGGGGGCATGATCAAGAAACGACCGCTGCATTGAGGAACTAATCAATTGAACCATCACGAGGCTTCACGAAAGCATAAAAGATAGTAAGAGTAGAAATGATGATATTATTTAAACAGGTTAACCCGAAATCCGGAATCAAAAACCAGAAATAAACAATGAACTTAGACTTTAAATACCTGGTACACGAAGCATGTGTGGCAGCGGTAGATGAGAAGATCAGCCTGATGAAGCAGGAACTTCATTCATTAATAAAAGACGGCAACAATGAATCGAAAAGCTCGGCAGGTGACAAACATGAAACCGCCAAAGCCATGAACCAGCTGGAGCAGGAGAAGATCGGAACCCAGATCGAAGAACTGGAAAAGCAAAAAACCGATCTGCAAAGGATCGACCTGAGCCTTGACTTAGGTTATATCATGAAAGGAAGCCTTGTTTCCACCAACCAGGGCTATTTGTTTGTAGCTATCGGGCTGGGAAAAGTGAAAGTAAAAGACAACCTGGTGTTCGCCGTGTCTACCTCTTCGCCTTTAGGGAAAGAGATCGTAGGGCATAAACGGAATGAGAAAGTAGAAGTGAATGGTATTGAATACGAAATAAAGAAAATTTGGTAAATTAACGCAGGTAATTGAGGTACGATATTTGTTGAATGTAAACGCTCAAAAAACATACGATCTATGAAGAAATTTTTACAAACCCGTTTTTTTAAATTTATCCTGTCAACAGGACTGGCCGTACTCCTTTTCTTCATTTGCCCTCCCTGTTACAGCAAGATGTGGCTGAGTATTGTATTGCTGACCTTGCTTATTTTCATTAACGGTTCACATTTCTTTGCACGCTTTTCCTGGCTTACACATTTTTGCCGCTTCGTGGTGGGTGGTTTGTTCATTTTTTCAGGCTGGATAAAAGCCAATGATACCGTAGGATTTGGCTATAAGCTGGAAGAGTATTTCGAAGTATTCAAAGAAGCTACCGGCTGGGGAATGTTCGATGCATTCGCTCATATTGCACAACCGCTTGCCACTGTCATTTGTATTTCCGAAATGGTGCTCGGCTGTTTATTATTGATCGGCATCTGGCGAAATATTACGCTTTGGTTGCTTATGCTGCAGATCGTATTCTTTACTTTCCTTACTTTCTACTCGGCCTGCTACAACAAAGTAACTACCTGCGGCTGTTTTGGTGATTTCCTGGTGCTGAAACCATGGACCTCCTTTGTAAAAGACCTTGTATTGCTGATCCTCATCACCGTGCTATTTGTAGGCAGGAACAATATCAATCCCTTGTTTTCGCGCAATGCTATCAATTTAGGGATCGCCTTTCTCTTTATCGTTTATTCTGTTTGGTTCCCGATCTATACATTCAGGAACCTGCCTGTGAAGGACTTCAGAGCATATGCTCCCGGAAAAAGCATTTGCGACGGACTGAAGCCCGGACCGAATTTTAAACCTGCTGTTTACGAATCGCGGTTCATTTATAAGAACCTGAAAAACGGCGAGAAAAAAGAATTTACAGATAAGAACATGCCGTGGCAGGATACACTCACCTGGGCCTATGAATCTGCTCTTGGCTCCGTTGAGCTGGCACCGGCAGTAGATGCACCTAAAATTGTTGACTTTACGCTTAGCGATCTGGATGGCAATAATATTACGGACAGTATCCTCGCGCTGAAAGGATATAACTTCTATATCATTTACTGGAATCTCGATAAGGCCGAACAGGATCCATCGCTGCATGCAAAGATCAACGACTTTTACGAGCTGGCTAAGAAAAACAACATCCGTGTTACGGCCATCACTTCTTCCAGCAGCGAACAGATCAATGATTTTAAGCACAAACACAATGCGCTCTATGATTTTGCAAGCGCCGACGGGGTGGTATTGAAAACAATGATCCGTTCCAATCCGGGACTGATGCTGATGCAAGACTGTAAAGTGATTGCCAACTGGCATTATAACAACTGGCCTTCTTTCAGTGAAACAAAAGACATGCACATGAAATAGGTTTTGCTACGGCTGCCTCTTCATTAACAAACAACCTGTGAATTACAACGAACTTTTATATGCCGCTATACAGGCTTCAGTTAAGGCAGGTAAATGTATCGAACGTATTTATCAAAATCCTTTTGAAGTCGAATACAAATCGGATTCAACTCCTGTCACCATAGCGGATAAAGAAGCCAATGCCATTATCGAAAAAGAACTGGAAGCATTCGGTGTTCCTGTTTTAGGGGAAGAAGGGGAACATTTCATTTACGACAAAAGAAAGAATTGGGACCACATCTGGATCGTGGATCCCCTGGATGGCACCAAGGAATTCATTAACCGCAACGGAGAATTTACTGTGAATATCGCACTTTCCGAAAACAACCAGACCGTGATCGGTGTTATTTTTTCTCCTGTATTTAAAGATCTGTACTTTGCTGCCAATGGCCTGGGCTCTTTCAAACTCGACAAGCATGTATATATAGAAAATATAAACAGGTTTACTTCGCTGAGCCTCGAAGAGATCATAAGGCTCTCCGTAAAGCTTCCGTTACAGGCGCTTCCTAAAGCGCATACCATTGTGGCCAGCCGCTCACATCCCAATATAGAAACGAAGAAATTTGTGCAGGAGCGCAAACAGGAACAAGGCGATGTCCAGTCGATCTATACAGGCAGCAGCATAAAAATGTGCCTTATCGCTGAAGGAAAAGCGCATGAATATCCGCGGTATGGAAGAACGATGGAATGGGACACCTGTGCGGGACATTGTATCCTGAAAAATGCAGGAGGCGAAATTATTTCCCTCGAAGACAATCTGCCATTGCGCTATAACAAAGAAAATATCGAGAACCCCAATTTCCTCGCCTTCCGGAAATCGTGATGTCGTGTTGAATGCAGACGAGGATTTCGCAGATTCCACGGATTTTACTGTAATTATTTAGCCTGAGATACATATAAGGTTTCTTCTGATTGTTATGAGTATTTCTGAATCAGGCATCCGCGTTAATTTTTCATACGCATCACATAGAATCTCATATCTGCGTCATTAGTGAAATCTGTGTCTGGTCAGCTGACATCTGCATTAATTTTTCATATCCACATCGCATAACATCATATATCTGCGCCATCCGCGAAATCTGCGTCTGGCTAGCTGGATACAACCTTCCGAAAGAAAAATCCCACCCGCCTGTAACTTTTTTTCTATTGTGCATTATATATTCAAATGCACAAATTACTCTTCATATCGCTTAGCATTATCTGGCCTTTGCAGCCCGCCGGTGAAGAGAAATTTGATTTGCTTTTTGCTAGCGATTACAAAAGTGCATTGACCTACCTTGCCGCTAACAGCAGTTCTTTTGCTCAGGCCGGTAAAAAATTCGGACACTCTTCAGAATTGCTCAGTACGATCGTGTTTCCAGAGCTCATGCGGTACTCAGCCCTGAAAGATGTATTGGAAACCGGTGCTCTTGAAATGGCATACGTAGAAAAAGGTACGGAAGCTGCGGATTTTTCCATCGGTCGTTTCCAGATGAAACCTTCCTTTGTGGAAGACCTGGAAATACAGCTAAGCAAAAACGATTCGCTGAAAAAACTGTATGCCCCTGTCATTTCTTTTAAAATTGCGGATGCAAGAGCTGCTCGGAAAGAGCGACTCAAACGCTTACAGTCAGGCACCTGGCAATTGATCTATCTAAACTGCTTTGTTTCCCTTGTTCAAATGAAATTTCCAAATGAAAATTTCCAAACGGCATCCGACAGCATCCGTTTTTATTCGACCGCCTATAACTCGGGATATCACCGAAGCTCCGAGCAGATCCTGTCACTCGAAGGAAAAAAATACTATCCCTACGGAACTGCTTACAATGGAAAACAATATGCGTACGCCGATGTAGCCGACTACTTCTACAGGAATACCTACCGGAAAAAGCTCCACATCAACAACTAAAAATCCACACCATGCGAACAAAAAAACAAATCATCCTCTACGCGGGGATCGGGATCCTTTTCACCTTATTGTTAGTTGCAGCCTGTAAAAATCAGGTTAACCTTGTACAGGCTCCGAAACCGGTTATCAATCCGGCCTTCAAAGGCATTGATGTGCCTTATACCGAATACACAGTGCTGGCTGCCGTCAATGATACGATCACAAGCGCTTCCGGAACAAAGATCATTATTCCTGCAGGTGCCATCACCGACAGTGCCGGAAATCCCGTTACAGAGCCATGTGTATTGTCCTATCGTGAATTTATGGATCCGGCAAGCATCATGGTTTCGGGGATACCAATGGGTTTCAAAGATGCGGAAGCAAACCTGGACAAAAGCTTTACATCCGCAGGTATGTTTGAGCTGAAAGGAAAAACAAAAACAGGAAAAGATATCTTTGTCTCGAACAAAAATCCCATTACTGTCAATCTTGCTTCCAACAATTCAAAACAGGGCTACTCCAACTTTTTTCTCAATCCAAACACAGGACAGTGGGTATACAGTGGCGAAGAAAAGATCATTCAAAACCTTGATAAGATCAGCCTGAATAAACAGATCAAAAAGCTGAAACAGACACTTGCCTTTGCCGGAAAAAACTATTTCGTAATGAGTACGTCCACTATGCTGGATATTTATTTCAAGGATGATTACCGCAAGATCTATTCGTATTACAACCGAAAAAAAGCAAAGCTTCCGAAACGTCTGCTGCAATATGGAATCATATCGAGCGAGCTGTATTGCTGGAACAATGCCTTCCTGAATAAACAGGAGGAGGCCGCCAGCTATCTTGTTTGGGAAAACATAAACGGTAAAGCCTTCCCGAAATGGACGCGTGAAAAAAGTGCAAGAATTGAACACCTGAACGGGAACGTGCATATGCTGAAAGTGTTCACCGAAGGAAAAGACACCTTCCAAACCAAAATCCGTTCGGTGATGCGCATCAAACATCTCTTTGCCTATGATCCGGAATACTGGACCTCCAGCTACGATGAAGCCATGAAACAGATACAGGAAGATGAAGCACGTATGGCTGCTATGGCTGATGTATATCGCACACTGGAAGTAAATAAATTCGGTACTTATAATTGCGACCGCTTTTACACCGTAGAAGAAGCCTTCGTAATAAAAGCAGATTTTCAGCTACCCGCCGGGAACGAAACGTTTAAGCCAGAAAAAGTATTTTATGTAAGTACCCGCGACAAGTGCCTGATCACCTATGCGTACCAGGATCTGCAGGAGATCACGCTCTGCAAGGATCCAAGCGCGGTTTTGCTGACGGTATTAAAAGACAATATGCTGGCAGAAGTTCCGGCCAAAGACCTGATGGCGATCAGCGGGGACAAAAACTCAAAGCAACAACGCCAGATTGTTTTCAAAGAAAAAGTAAAGATCAAAACACAGGAAGATATTCAGAAGTATTTTAAGAATTTGTGATGTTGATTAGTGGTGGAGAATCTCCGGTTCGTTTGTGTAAGAGACCGGAGGCTGTTTCCAAAATGTTCTCCTAACAAAAACGTCCTGACGATAAATGTCAGGACGTTTTTAATTTTAGCCTTTGCTGAAGTTTGGCCATTGTTGGTGTTGTCACCAACAATGAATTCCACGTATATACCTAATCTGCTGGTGACAACACCAACAGAGGCAGAGTAATCCTTTAAGCGTGAGCAGCTTCTTCCATATAAGCTTCGATCGGGGCACAGGAGCATACAAGATTCCTGTCACCATAGGCATTGTCCACACGGGCAACACTCGGCCAGAATTTATTTGCTTTCACCCACTTCAGCGGAAAGGCTGCTTTTTCACGGCTGTACGATTTGTTCCAGCTATCACTTACCACCAGTTTCGCGGTGTGTGGTGCATTTTTGATCACGTTATCCGTTTTGTCCGCTTTGCCATCCAGTACTTCCTGGATCTCCTTCCGGATAGTGATCATCGCTTCACAGAAACGGTCCAGCTCGGCTTTGTTCTCACTTTCCGTAGGCTCTACCATCAGTGTATTCACCACAGGGAAAGCAACTGTAGGTGCATGGAATCCATAATCCATCAATCGTTTTGCGATATCGGCTACTTCCACTCCACTTGCCATTTTGAAATCGTTGCAATCCAGGATCATCTCGTGTGCACAACGTCCGCTCTTCCCCGTATATAAAATCTTGTAATGATCTTTAAGTACTTCTTTCATATAATTCGCATTCAGGATCGCGGTCTCCGTTGCTGCTTTCAATCCTTCACTTCCCAGCATTTTGATATATCCGTAAGAGATCAAAAGGATTAATGCACTTCCATAAGGTGCGGCAGATACTGCCGTAATCCCTTTGGCGCCACTTGTGTTAACGATTGGATGTGACGGCAGGAAAGGAACCAGTTTCTCCACCACACCGATCGGGCCCATTCCGGGACCACCACCGCCGTGAGGGATCGCAAATGTTTTGTGCAGGTTCAAATGACATACATCCGCACCAATATTTCCCGGGCTTGTCAAACCAACCTGCGCATTCATATTGGCACCATCCATATACACGAGTCCGCCGTTGTCGTGGATCATCTTTGTGATCTCCATGATCGCTTCTTCGTAAACACCGTGTGTGCTCGGATACGTCACCATCAAACAGGAAAGATTCTCTTTGTGCAATTCTGCTTTTTCGCGCAGATCGTTCAGGTCGATGTTTCCTTTGTCGTCACATTTCGTAACCACGATCTTCATGCCGGCCATCGCTGCACTCGCAGGATTGGTTCCATGTGCGGAAGAAGGGATCAGTGCAACGTTACGATTTGCATGTCCGTTTGCGATATGATACGCACGGATCACCATCAGTCCTGCATATTCACCCTGCGCGCCGGAATTCGGCTGGAAGCTCATTTTTGCAAAACCGGTGATATCAGAAAGATCTTTGTCCAGCTCATCTATAATAGCTTTGTAACCCTGCACCTGATCTTGCGGTGCGAAGGGATGCATATTGGCAAACTCCGGCCATGTCAGAGGCAATAGCTCAGAAGCCGCATTCAGCTTCATCGTACAGGAACCCAATGAGATCATGGAATGCACCAGGGAAAGATCTTTGTTCTCAAGACGTTTGATATAACGCATCATTTCGCTTTCGCTGTGATAGGAATTAAAAACAGGATGCGTTAAATAAGGTGTTTTACGTTCTGCGAAGGTTCCTTTGATCAGGTCGAAGTCCGAACACTCCGCTCCATTGAATGACTTGCCCGATGCTTCTGCAAAAACACGTACCACATCGTTCACATCTTCCTCTTCCACTGTCTGATCCAATGACAAAGCAACATGATTATCGTCTATATAACGCAGGTTGATCTCTTTGGATTCGGCTATCGAACGCACTTTTGCCGCATCTGCAGCTACAACGATCGTATCGAAATATAATTTTGTTTTTACTTCATAACCTAATTTTTTCAGCTCGGACGCCACAAATGCAATAGCTCCGTGAACACCTTCGGCGATCGCTTTGATGCCATCCTTACCGTGATAAACAGCATACATACTGGCCATGATCGCCAGCAATGCCTGCGCAGTACAAATGTTCGAAGTTGCTTTATCACGTTTAATATGTTGTTCGCGCGTTTGCAATGCCATACGAAGAGCTGGGTTTCCTTCCGCATCCACACTCAGGCCAATGATCCGTCCGGGGATCAGACGTTTATAATCTTCACGGCAGGCAAAGAAAGCGGCATGAGGACCGCCATATCCAAGTGGTACGCCAAAACGCTGGGAATTACCTACTACGCAATCAGCGCCCCATTCTCCGGGAGCAGCTAACATAGCAAGCGCCAGCAGATCGGAAGCAACTGCTACCTGTATTTCTTTTGATTTGCATTTCTCTGTGAATTTCCGGTAGTCCATCACTTCCCCGTTAATATCCGGGTACTGAATCAAGGCGCCAAAGAACGAATCATCAAAGCTGAATGATTCGATGTCGCCCACTACTACTTCCACACCGATCGGCTCCGAGCGGGTTTTGATCACATCGATGGTTTGCGGAAAACTGTTTTTGCTCACAAAAAATTTATGCGCATTTTGTTTTGTTTTGCTCCTGTTGCCATGGAACATAAATACTGCCTCTGCAGCTGCAGTCGATTCATCCAACAGGGAAGCATTGGCAATTGGCAAACCCGTAAGATCGATCACCATCGTTTGGTAATTCAGCAGTGCCTCCAGACGCCCCTGCGCGATCTCTGCCTGGTAAGGTGTATAAGCAGTGTACCAGCCCGGATTTTCAAACACATTACGTTGCACCACCGCCGGCAATATATTGTTGTAATATCCCAGCCCGATATACGAGCGAAACACTTTATTTTTTTTCGATAAAGCTTTCAGGTGTTTGTGATACTGATATTCACTCATGGCAGCACCTACCTTCAGCGGCTGTTTCAACCGGATAGCAGGCGGAACTGTCTGGCTGATCAGCTCATCAACACTGGAAACGCCGATCTTTGCCAGCATTTCTTTTACTTCCCCCGCACGAGGGCCATTGTGACGTGAAACAAATTTATCTGTTGTCATATATATGATAAGAATAATGAGGCTGCAAATTTACGAAATCGGAAGGGATTTTCATGGGTCTTTTAGCTGATTTCCATGCTTTAACCCACTAAATACACACAAGTTACCAACCAGTTAAATAAAGGTATAGATTTCGACACCGGAATTTTGTTTTTAGCAAAGATTTTATACATTTATGGACTTGAGAAGCAACTCGGAATTTTGGATAGTCCCGATAGCTATCGGGATTTGGAGAAGGCAGAAAATTAAAAAACCATTTTATGAAAAGTACACTTACCCTATTAGCAGTATTATGTTTATTTATTACAGCAAAAGCCCAGGAAACCACTGCCACGCATGAGCTGAATTGTTACAACAAATGGGCTCAGAAATTTGAAGAGCGCGGGACCGAAGATATTGCCGATGGTACCTATACCGATGTAATTGTCACTTTTCGCCAGGCTGCCGAATCGGATTGCTACAATGGAAAGGTTATTGTAAAGGACGGCAAAGTTCAGACTTTCTTTATTGAGCTGGAAGACGGCACTTACGAACAAGTGGTACGTGTATGGAAATCGGACATCAAAGACATTCCGATCACCAACGGGATCAGCAGGACCATCATTTCCAAAGACAATATCCTGGTAAATATCTTATGGCCGAAAAAATTAAAACCGAAAAAAGCTTCCTTTAAAAAAGCGGCAGAGCCTACTGATGATTAGAATTTCCTGTATTTATTTTCCACATATCGGGAAACAAAAATACTGATCTCATAAAGCAGGTAGATCGGTACAAATACCAGCATCTGCGAGGTAATGTCCGGCGAAGGAGTAATAACGGCCGCTACGATCAATAGCACCACTACCGCATGTTTCCTGAATTTGCGCATGAACGCAGGCGTAAAGATCCCTAAACGCGTCAGAAAATAAACGAGGATAGGCATTTCGAATACGATACCGGTCGCCAGTACGAGCGTCGATACTAATGAAATATAATCATCGATCGTAGGTAAGGTGGTAATAAAATTATCGCTGGTGATAGAATAGTTACCAAGGAATTGAACCGAAAGCGGTACGATGATGAAATAGGCAAATAACACTCCTATCATGAAAAGCAGGGTGCCTGTCCATACAAATCCGCGAACGGGTTTTGTTTCCGAATTTTTCAGGGCTGGTTTTACAAAGCGCCATATTTCATAGAGTACATAAGGCATTCCAAGGATAAGCCCACCCAGGAAAGAGATCCACATATGGTTGGTAAACTGGCCCGAAAGCTGGTTACTGATGAGCGAGAAATTGATCTTATTTACACACAGGCCTTCTATACCTCCTAATTTGTCGGACAAACGGCAAAGCTGAATATACGTAATGAAATCGGTGCGCATCGGCCCGAAAATGATCTTTCCAAAAACAAAATCAGGAAAACAAAACACAACCACAGCCAGCGAGATCACCACCACTACGGAGCGTACCAGATGCCAGCGCAGGGCTTCGAGGTGATCCATAAACCCCATTTCTGCCTGAGCGTTCGGACTATTTTTTGAAAACAATGCCATAAATGCGGGGCAAAAGTACGAAAATTAATGCTTCTGTACTTTAGAAATATGTAGAATGCAGATGCCGGATACAGTCTGTATTAGTACGATTCAACATTTACCAATCACTGCTGGATCCACCACCGCCCGAATCGCCGCCACCACCGCCATAATCCGAATTGCTGTCGCTGGATGAGGAAGAAGAGGAATAAGAGCTATCAGATGAAGAGCTGCTGGAAGAAGAATTGTAATCGTTTGAATTGCTGTATGTATTCGGCGAGGTATAACCTCCCGATGACCTGGATTTGGACTGCTGCTTCAGGGAACCGAGCTTAACAAGATACACGACTCCCAACACATGGAATACAAAGAGCAGGCTTCCCCAGATCCACATAGTTACAGTCGGTAATCCATCCAATGCTATATTCCAGATAGCCATCTGTGGTATTTCAAATGTTACCACTCCCGGCCAGACAACAATACCTGCCAGGATAGAAAAAACCGTTAGCATCCTGTGACCTTTTTGTTTTTTATAATACAGTTTCGCACCGCGTTTTTTCAAACGGGCACGGGCCATATAATATACTACTGCTGCCAGCAATCCCACACACATCTGGCCGATCATCCAGCCATAGAACACACGGGTGCGGGCTGCCTTCGCATCGGTATAATAGGTAATCGCAGTCTGCACTGCTTCGGTATATTGGCCGCTATCCAACAGGGATTTCAGATGTGCGCTCATTTCCTTCTGTTCCTCATCCGAGTGTCCTAACAGGCAGGCCGCCGTCAGAGAAACTCCCTGTAGCTTATCAGGTCTGGATACTTTTATACCGCCACTATCCGATTGTTCGATCAGGTAAGGGTTGGGAAAGTCCAGGGTTAAAACCGGGTATCCGGTCCATTTTACAGATAAACTAACATAATTATAGCCATACGTATAACCAGCCTGGTTCACACTGATAACAGCCGCTTCATTCTCGTCCTTCACGATGTCTTTTAATTTTTCGGACAAAACGCCGAATTCAGCCGGGCTCAGTAAACCTGCCTGGTCTTTCAATACAGGTGTGTTTTGAACTTTAAATCGGAATACAGGTGTTTTTCCTGCATTCTCTCCCGAAATGGCATCGAGGATCGCTTTCGTGCCCAGGCTGATGGCTTCATAATATTGATGTTCTTTGAGCTTTGGCACCATCAGCTCCTTTTGTATCTTTTTACACAGCAAATCAGGCAGGGCGCCTTCCAGTCCGTAACCTACTTCAAATCGCAGCTTGCGGTTCACGCTGTCGAGCTTCGAGCCCGAAATGATCATCAGCACTCCGTTATTAAGTCCTTTCTGGCCGGGTTGCCATTTCTTGAACAGCTTATTGGCGTACTCTTCTATCATAAGACTGCCCATAAATTTGGTAGGGATACAAACGATCATCAGCTGGTTGGAGCTGGAATTGTAGGACGTTTTGCAGAGTCCGGCCAGTTTTCCCTTCTCTTCCTCCGTAAGAAGGTTCTCATAGTCCGTAACCACCTGGCCGCTGGGCTCCGGCAGATAGAAGTCCTGGGCCTTCAAACTGTTAAAAAGAAAAACAAAAAAGAAGAAAGCGGGGAATAAGCGTTTTATTTCCATAGCATAAAATTAACAATATCCCGTAAACAGTAAAGATATTCTGGCAAAGAATTTGTAATTTAGAGCGACCATAGATCATGAAAAAATTACTCTGTATTGCACTGTTATTCCACTTCACAGTTTTTGCCCAGCATGGACCTGGAGGAACCGATAAGGCCTCGCACGGCCTGGTGAAGTGGATGAATTTTAAAGAAGCCCAGGAAGCCAATAAAAAACAAGCCAAACCCATTTTGATCGATATATACACCGAATGGTGCGGCTGGTGTAAACACATGAATAAAACCACCTATTCCGATCCCGGGTTGGCCAATTATATCAACACCTATTTTTATCCTGTGCAATTCGATGCCGAAACACATGATACTATCGAGTACAACGGCACAAAGTATTATAACACCGGAACCGAAAAAAAATCGGCACACCAGCTCGCAGTCAAACTGCTGAACGGACAACTCTCTTACCCTTCGACGATCTTCGTCAATAATAATTTCCAGTTCAATCTCCTGTCGCAGGGTTACCTCGAAGTCCGCAAAATAGAACCACTCCTCATTTACACGGTAGAAAATGTATTCCGGACAACCCAATACGAAGAATTCAGGATCAATTTCGAAAAGACGTTTTACGATACCACTAAAAAGGAAGACATCGTGAAATGGCATAGCATGAACGAAGCGCTGGCACTCTATAAAAAGAAACCGAAAAAAATGATCGTGGATGTGCATGCCGGATTCTGCAATGCCTGCAAAGTGATGAACAAAACGGTATACAATGATACGGCAGTGGCCAGGTACATCAATGAGAATTTTTACCTCGTGGATATGAATGCAGAAACAACCGAAGAGATCGAATTCAAAGGTGTGAAATACGTCACCGGATCTGTTCCGGGTTTTCCTTTCAACCCGATAGTACTGGAAATGACACGGAAGAATTTTGTACTGCCTTCCATGTCGCTGCTGGATGAAAAGCAGGAGATCATGGATGTGATCCCTTTTTATCTTGCCGAGCAAACCGCCCTTGCCATCCTACACTTCTACGGAGAGAATAAATACAAGACAATGAAGTGGGATGACTTTTTGAAAGAATACAAAGAGCGTAAATTGAAATAGAATCCAATCAGATCCCAAATGAAAAATACAAGCCTGCTGCTATTCGTTGTTGCAACATTTTTCCTCGCTCCTGCACTACACGCGCAAATGACAAACAAAAATAAATCTGTTTCGCCCTGCACAAACTGGGACTGTATTGAAAAAAATCAAAATACAAACACCCAGGTACAAGGCTTTTTTCGAAAGTACACACCCAATACAAAAGGTAAAGGCGCCAATTTTATGTTTTGGGACTGGGAAGTCCTTTTGTCGGATTCCACAGCTGTTCCGTTAAGCAAGATCAACAAGAATATTGATTACAAGTCCTTTGAAGGCAAAAAGGTCCTTGTCAGCGGTAATATCTTTTACGGGACCATTATCGGTGGCAAACACGAATACGAACAGAGCGCCACGGGATACAGGATCGATGCTACAGAAATTAAAAAACTGGACTAAAACAGGCCTTACAATTGCGACCAGCACCCCGAAACTGGCGATAAAGAAATGAAGCCGGCTAAGGAGATTCTCTTATCTTTGAAGCATTCAGACAACAGGCATTGCTACCCGCTTTCAAACATATCCTCCTGCTTACAGGCATTTTGTTCTTTTTTGCTGTTGAAGCAAAAGCGCAGAATCCAAAAGATACTATTGAAGTAAACAGACTACTCGAAAAAGCCAAAACAGAAGCCAAAAACGATACTGCCAAAGCATTCGTTACCGTAAAAGCAGCCATCGCCCTCGCCCAAAAATCCCGGTTCAAGAACGGGCTGATCGTAGCGTATAATACACAGGGGCGACTCTTCCGCCAAACCGGGAATTACGACAGAGCCATCGCTTCCTATAAAAAAGGACTTTCCCTCTGTGACTCGGTGAAGAACTGGTACAATATCTCCGGTTTGTACAACAATCTCGGTACTGTATACCTGAAAAAAGGGAATAACAAACTGGCGCTGGATTATTTTGTCCGCTCTCTCAAAGCCTCCGAAGGCAAAGTGGATCCTATCGAGAACGCACCTACCGAAAATAATATCGGTCTTATCTACTGGGACCTCGGACAGCATCAGCAAGCACTGGAATATTTTCAGGCAACACTTGAAACATTCAAAAAAGCCGGGGACAATGTTTCTGCAGCCGGCACTTACAGCAATATTGGCGGTGTTTATTATTACATGAAAGACTATAAAAAGTCGCTCGGGTATTTCAAGCTTTCTTTGCAGGCATATGAAAACGCAGGAGACAGCAGCGGAGTGGGACTGGCCTGTACCAATATAGCAGATCTCTGTTCGGAGCTCAAACATTATGACGAAGCAGAAGTTTATTTAAAGAGAGCTTTTGTGCAGCTTGAACAGACCGGTGATGTCCCGAACATGGTATACGCGCTCTTAGGTATGGCCAATGCAGCCAGCGGGAAAGGCCAGCATAAAAAGTCGGAAGAATACCTGAAGAAAGCAATGGGCTACTCCGAAAAGATGAACTCTCTCAACAATCAACAGACGATTTATCTGAAGCTGGCAGAAACCTACGCCAACATGAACAGTTTTAAAGACGCGTATTTCAACCTCGGAAAATATGCTTCGCTGAAAGATACGATACATAACCAGGATGCAGCCAAGCAGGTAGCCGAGCTGAACGCCAAATACAAAGACGAACAAAAGAACAAGACTATCGAGCTGCTGAAAAAGGAGAAAGAGATCGCCGACCTCAACAAACAGGAAGAAAAGCGCTCGCATGCTGCAATGCGCAATTACCTGATTGCATCCATCATTGCGGTTTTCCTGATCGCGGCCATCGTTTTTGTACGCTTCCGCACCAAACAAAAAGCGAATAAATTGCTCGAAAAAAAGAATCGTGATATCGAACAGCAAAAAGAGCAGATCGAGAATAAAAACAGTGAGCTTGCGGAAAAGAACAAAGAAATAACGGATGGGATACAGTATGCCAAACGGATCCAAATGGCGCTCTTGCCGCAGGACAAATACTTTGCACGCCAGGTAAAGGATCATTTCATTCTTTATAAGCCGAAGGATATTGTGAGTGGTGATTTTTACTGGGGGCTGCGGCAGAACGAATATTTTTACTTTGCGGTAGCAGATTGTACCGGCCATGGAGTACCCGGTGCTTTTATGAGCATGATCGGGATCAACCTGCTGAATGAGATCATCGTGCAGCGTAAATGCAGCAACCCGGCACTGATCCTTGATATCATGCGCGAGGAGATCATGCGGAACCTGAACGGCGAAGATGCGGAAGAAGAAACCAATGACGGAATGGACATGGTACTATGCAGGATACACATTGAGAACAAACAGATGGACTTCGCTGCCGCCAACAACGCCCTGTATGTCTTCCGCAAAGAGGACCAGTCTTTCACCGAATACAAAGGCGATAAAATGCCGGTAGGCAAGCACGTGGACACAGTGGATTCCTTTACCAAACATTCTCTGCAATTAAAAGAGGGGGATACTATTTATGCATTTACGGATGGATTCCCTGATCAGTTCGGAGGACCCAAAGGAAAAAAATTCAAATACAAACAGCTGGAAGAAGCCCTGGCCAACAATCTTCATTTGCCCCTGGAGCAACAATCCAACATACTGAACCAAAAATTCGAAGCATGGAAAGGTGAGCTTGAACAGGTTGACGATGTTTGCATTATTGGCATTAAACTATAATGCAAAGGAGGAGCCTGCTTCGAGCCTGACGAGAGATATTTGCGGAGTGGGTATCCGTCTATAGACAAAAATATTCCCCGGTTTATGGAATATTTTATTTTCCGTCATCTTATTCCCCAAAGACTTTAGTAATTTTGAGCATATGAGATTCCGGCTTTGCGTACCATTGATTTTCTTTTTCCTTACAGGATTTTTTTATACCCTTCAAAGCCAGACCAAAGCCGATTCGCTTCTCCGGGTGATCGAACGAAGCAAAGAACCCGAAAAAGCGCAATTGTATTGCAGCGTAGCCAACCTGTTCCTCGGGAAAGACTACAACAAATTCTATGAATATGCCTCGCAGGGATTGAAAATCGCCTCCAAATACAACAATCAGTACACCAAAGCTTTTGCCCTACGGCAGGTAGGCATTTATTACGACATCGAAGGCGATACAAAAAAATCCATCGTGTACATCGACAGTGCACTTGGACTTAACCGGAAGATCAATGATGAAGGCGGGATCATTGCCTGCCTCAGCTCATTGGGCATCGTGCAGTACAATGCCGGCAATTACGAGAAAGCATTGCCTCTGTATATAGAAACGCTCGAATACTACGAAAAGAAAAAGAATCTTTCTTTGCAGGCCTATTTTGCCGGTAATATCGGCGGTATCTATCGCTCGCTGGAGCAAAATCAAAAGGCAAAAAAATATTACACGATGGCAGCCGAACTGGCTGAAAAATCCGGAAACAAAAAAAGCACAGCGATTGCCTATAACAACCTGGGCTCGCAGCTGATGCTGGAGAAAAATTTCACCGAAGCAGAAGTCTACCTCACCAAAAGCCTGAAGCTAAAAGAAGAGATCGGTGAGGCGCAGGGAATTTCCTACACGCTGCATACACTCGCTGAATTGTATGACCGCAAAAAAGACTATGCCAAAGCAAAAGAGGTTGCAGAAAAATCCCTCGCGATCAGTGAGAAGCTCGGGGATGTGAAAGTGCAGATCCTGGCACTGGAAGAGCTGGCAGATATTAACCTGAAGCTTGCAGATACCGTGTCGGCTGAAAAAAATTACATGCACGCCTACGATCTTGCCGATAAAAGCAGCAATATGCAGGCTCTTTCACAGGCAGCTTTTAAACTCAGCTTCATCAACAAGAGCCGGAACGATCTCAAAAAAGCGCTTTCGTATTACTACATATATGCAAGCGCGCGGGATTCTTTTATCTCCACCGAAAAATTCAAAGCGGTGAATGAGATGGAAACCAAGTACAAAACAGAGAAAAAAGAACAGCAGATCAATTTACTGAACAAACAAAAACAGCTGAACGAGGCAGAGCTGCTCCGTAGCAATGCAGAACGCATGCGCAAAATACAGGAAGTGGAATTGCTGAACACCGAAAAAGAAATGCAGGAAGTACTGCTGCAAAAATCACATGCCGAAACGGAAGCGAAAAACAAAGAGAATGAAGTATTGAAGATGGACCAGCAGGTAAAAAAAGCGGAGCTGGCACGGAGCGAAGCAGAAAAAAAGCAGGCAGATGAGCTTTCGGCACGGCGCACGCAGCAACTCTATGGATTGCTTGCCGTATCAGGCCTTGTACTGGTTATGCTCTTCCTGATCTATCGTGGCTACCGGCAAAAACAAAAAGCCAACAAAGAGCTTACCGATAAGAATGAGCTGATCAACCAGCAGAAAAAAGAAGTGGAACACCAGAAAGAGATCGTGGATGAAAAGAACAAGGAGATCACCGATAGTATTACTTATGCCAAACGATTACAGGAAGCTATTCTTCCTCCCATCAGCCTCATTAAGCAGTATTTCCCGGAGAGCTTTGTGTTGTATAAACCAAAAGACATCGTGGCAGGTGATTTTTACTGGCTGGAAACAGTTGTGGCAGAAAATTCATCGGAGCTTGTGTTTATAGCTGCGGCTGATTGTACAGGGCATGGTGTACCGGGTGCGATGGTGAGCGTAGTTTGCAGCAATGCACTGAACAGGACCGTAAAAGAATTTAATATAACAGAGCCGGGGAAGATCCTCGATAAAGTGCGCGAGCTGGTGATAGCTACCTTCGAAAAAAGTGAAAGCGAAGTGAAGGATGGAATGGACATATCTTTATTGTGTGTGGATAAGGGGAACAAAAAAATATTCTGGAGCGGTGCCAACAATCCGCTGTGGTTTATTCCACCCGGAGAAACACAGGGGATCCGTGAAATAAAAGCCGATAAACAACCAATCGGTAAATACGCAGAACAAAACCCTTTTACCACACATGCACTGGAGTGGGAACCGGGAACCACCTTTTACATGTACACCGATGGGTATGCCGATCAGTTTGGCGGACCGAAAGGAAAAAAATTCAAATACAAACAGCTGCAGGAGATTATCGAAACCAACACAAAACTCGCTTTCGAAAAACAGGCTGATGAGCTGAATGCAAAGTTTGAAGGTTGGAAGAACAAGTTGGAACAGATCGATGACGTCTGCATTATAGGTATTCGTATATAAAAAAATGCCCGTTCACTTCCAGCGAACGGGCATTTCAGAAAACAGGTTTCTTATCAGTTCTTTTGGAATTTCCCCTGACCTAAAACGGCGCCCTCTTTTGATACTGCACGGTACAGGTAAAAGCCCGGAGACAATTCATCGATAGCTACTACATTTTTCGCTCCCGATACATCTGCTCTTTTCACAACGGTACCGATAGCAGTGTACACTTCTATTTCATAATTCGTTTGAGGAGCATTTGTCAGGCGGATCGTAACAGCGTCTGCTGCAGGATTCGGATATACAAGGGATCCCGAAACAGTATTGTTTTCTTTTAACGACACGCCCGGAGCAAGGATCCAGTTTGCCGTTACTTCAAATGCGCCGGCAGTAGCGTTGTACGAGCTATCAATTTCCGCTACCGGATATCCGGTTCCATTGGACCAGAAAGCATAGTGATACGTAGTATCCAGCTGTTCAGTATAGAATTGCCAGGATGGCGGTACAATCGGTGGGAATCCGGGAGTATGGATCCAGATAGAATCGATCTGTGTGGTGTATTCCATCTGGCGAAGCACATTGTAGGTACCCGACAAAGTAGTGAGGCTTCCCCAGCCATCCACATTCACCGATTTATTTTTCATGGTTTTCAAACGAACAGAATCAACCCCGGTTGTCGTATACTCCACCTGCGCACCGTATTCAACATAGTCTGTATACGTTGTACCGAAAGTGCAGGGGAATTCCATCAGTTTTTCCGGATCTGTAAATTCCAGTTCGCCGTAAACACCGAAAAAAGTACCAGCCTGTCCAATAAGGCTCAGCGAAGTAGGGGAAGAGATCCCGTATCCGTCGGCAAAAGAACCAAATTTGATCCCGATGTTGGACGTAGGAAATGTGCTGAAGGAAGGCAATGTGTTCGGATTCACAAAGCTGATCGTGTCCACATAGTCAATATCCAGGCTGCCGGTATAGTTCCAGGTCATGTTGGTACCGCCTGGCCCGATGATGCCGGAAAAAATAGTATCATTGCCCCTTCGGAAAGTGTTTCCGGCAGTGGCAATGTCTGCCTGTGTAAGGGTGATCTGTGCTCCGGCCGTAATAAACGACGAAGCTGCAATAAGTAGGAGTAGATGTTTTTTCATGCTTTTTATATTTTGAATCAAATATAAAAATTTCCACCAGCCAAAAAAATTCCCATGTTATGAGGAATAGTCTCCGTTTCTACGTATTCACCGCTTTCCTCATTTTACGCTTCACACCGAAATCAAGAATATTGTCAATAAACTCATACGGCTTGTATTCATTAATAGCAGCCTGGTGATAGATACAGGTAGCAGGGGTCATACCCGGCAGGCTGTTCACTTCAATGAAGATCACTTCCACCTGCTGATTATCGAATATCCGCACAAACGCATCGATCCTGCAATAACCGGCTACACCCAATACTTTTGCCGCTGCACCTAATGTTGCTTTTATTTTATCTGAAATAGCCTGGCGTTCTTTCGGATCTTTTGCATAACGTGCCGGCGTAATATTTTGTCCCTGCCCTGCGAGGAATTTCTCTTCAAGGCTCAGGATATCTCCTTCTGCTAATGCTTCGCTTGCTTCAAACACTTCATACTCCACTTCACCTTTGTCGTTAAAATGAGTTAACATTCCACCGGTGATTTCGAGGAAATGTTTTGCTCCCTTTTTTGAGATCAGTTCTTCGATAAGCACAACCGGCTTTTGCGGAAATTCTTCTTTGTCCCGGATATGCAGCGTTTCTGCCGCTGCAGGATCCAGGGCTTCTGATGTACGGAAGATCAGCTTTGCAAAAGCTTCAAATTCCTCAAAGGTTTTGATCTTTTTCACGGCGCTGCTACAACCGTCATCCACTGGTTTGGCAATGAAGGGATATTTGTAGTCATTCTGAAGCATGCCTTTGATATTGTCCTTGTTCGTATTCCAGTCGTCGGCAGTCACGAGGCAATGCTTCGCCACCAGGAATCCGTTCTTCAACAGGATCTCATTCGTTTTGTATTTATCGATCGTGATGGCTGCGCTTTCTTTCTCCGATCCGTTATACGACAAGCCGATCGCTTCGAGTTGCTCCTGCACTTCCCCGTCTTCACCCGGACGTCCATGCAGTGCGATGAACACTTCCTGCACCTGTTTCGCCAGGGCCTTATAGCTCAGTAGCTTCGGTTCCTGCAGGTTGTTGGAAGAGCTGTATTTTTCCGTGATAGAATGACATTCACCGATGATCTGTTGCACTACCTCATGGATCTTCCACTTATTGATCTTTTCTTTGATATCATCTGCATTGTCTTTCAGCAAAGCATTGATCGGGATACGGTACATCTGGTGATTCCCACTGCTACCGGTAAGGAAAACAGGCACCGGTGCATATTTTTCGGAAGAAGCCAGTTTCTCGTAAATATTTCTTCCGCTCTCTACCGAGATATGGCGTTCGGATGAATAACCTCCTAACAGAACTGCCACCGGGATCTTATTGGTTCCCTGCGTTTTTTCGTTTTGCAAAAACAGATCCAGTCGTTCGAGTATCGCATCGTAGCTTATCTCTCCTTTGGCTTGTTTGATCCGTTTGGAAAAAGAAGTGCGGATAATGAAGGAAAGGAATTGAGAAGGATTCAACCCGATCTCTGCTGCCTGATGAAAAAAGAAAGAAGATGGCATCATGCCCGAAGTGGTATTCGGATCGTTCAAAAAGATCTTTCCGTCTTTGCTTAAAAAACCATCGATCCGTGCATACACATCGAAATTCAATTCGTAAAACAAACGTTCGCATTCTTTACGGATCGCCTGGATAATTTCATCGGTTTCTTCTATCGGTGTGATCTTTCTCGACAAGCCCGGCAGGTATTTACTGCGGTAATCGAACAGCTCTTTCCCTTTACGGATCTCAGTAGGCGGTAATGCGATCGCTTTCCCATTCTCGTCCTCCACAACGATGCAGCTGAATTCTTTTCCTTCAATAAAACCTTCTATCAAAACCGTGCTTTCTCCATCCAGTGCTTCCACCACAAAACCTTCGTTCTTTGAAGCATTCGCATCCAGGTATCGGATCAGCTCATCCGGATTGTAAATAATATCCTTTCCGATCTTCACAGGAATTCCCATGCCTTCACGGATATCGGATAAAGTGTGTATGTACGATTTTTTTGACCCCTCATCCATTCCGATCCACATCGCGCTGTCTACCCATCTTGTGAACAAAGCTTTCTCCACTGCCTCCATGAATTTATATTCGCTGTCCTCCATCAGGATGGTGACACCGATCGAGGAACCCTGGTTGGCCGGCTTGATCACAATGGGGAAACCGATCTCTTTTTTTGCTTTGTCCCAAACTCCTTTTGCCGTTCCGCTGATCCAGGCATTCCGGTCGATACTGAAAAACGGTGGCGAATTGAATTTGGCATTGACCATCAATTTTTTCTGCACACTTTTGTCGATCCCGATGGCAGAAGGTAAAATTCCCGATCCGGAATACGGGATCTGCAGGTATTCCAGCAAGCCCTGTATTTTTCCATCTTCGCCATAAGGCCCGTGAAGACACAGAAAAGCAATATCAAAAAGTGCTTTCAGCTCATTTACTTCAACTTTTTTTCCGATCCGGGAGATCATTTCATTTTGCTGAGCGGTTGTTAAATTGCCCAGGTTTTCGGCATAATATGGAAATTCGGATCCGATGGAAGGCAGGAATTCTACCGGGGGATAAAAATCGCGGATCGTGCCTTTGTATACAAAATTCCAGTCGAGCAACACAAAATTCCCGAAAGAGTCCACGAATAGCGGAATAGCCTCGAATATGGCTTTATTGAGGTTATCATACACCGTTCTCCCGCCTGCAAACGAGATCTCCCGCTCTTTCGAACGCCCGCCAAAAATGATTCCAACACGGATTTTTTCCATAATCTAAGCTACAATTGATCCTTTCAAAGATAAAACACTGCAAAGTTGGGGAATAAAGCGACAGGGAATATAATCAACGGGGTTATTAACAGTTTTTGCATAGATTTTGCTTTACGGATTAAATTCGGATCGCCGGGTTCAAAAAGTGAATTTCCTGCATAAACATATTCTTGCTATCATTCTTATGCTGCTTGCCGGATATTCCACACCTGCATTTTCGGGAGAAGACAACAGCAAAAGCTTCGGTATATGCCAACCAAGTTTCCTAGGTACCATTGACCTGACGAAATACGTTGGATTTTCAGAATCATACCCATCTCTACCTCCGGTGGATGTAGGAAAACATCCGGAAAAACCTGGATAAGTAGTTTCCATTTGTTAAATACGGCAATTAACTGTTTATTCTTCTTGTCTTTTTTGCGATTCTTCGGGGATTTTCATAAATTTGGTTAAAATCCCCTGTATCATGATGAAAAAATTACTCCTGCTATTAAGCATCGTTAGTACAAGCATTTTCGCGCAATGCCCTCCCGGCCAAAAACAAGTAGTTGTTACTATTATCCCCGATAACTACCCGGCTGAAATAAGCTGGAACCTGAAAGACAATGCGGGCACTATCCTACTTGCCGGAACCAGCAACAGTGCTTCTGTTTGTGTGGATTCCACCAAATGTCTTACTTTCTCTATTTTCGACACGTTTGGTGATGGAATCTGTTGCAGTTATGGTACCGGATCGTATCATGTGACTTATGGTGGCTCTACTGTAGCTTCCGGTGGCAACTACGGCAATTCGGAGATCACCTCTTTCAATTGTCCTCCGGGCAGTAACTGCAACCAGGCGATTGTTGCAGATACAGGAATGTATACCGCTCTTGGCCGTAATTACTGGTATCTCTTCACACCAACTGTAAATGGTATGTATGAGATCAGCACCTGCTACGCTGCCAATACCTGTGATACCAAGTTATGGGTATATGCCAACTGTACCGGGAACATCAATAATACCAATACAGGTACTTTATATTATGACGACAACAATGGTGGTTGTGGTATAAAAGCTGTGATCTCTGGTGCTTTAACTGCAGGTACTCCGTATTATATCCGCGTGGGTGATGAAGCTTCTTCCTGCACCGGTCCTATTGCTTTCTCCATTGATTTTACCGGCGGAATAGTTGGTTGCATGGATCCGATGGCCTGTAACTATAATCCGATGGCCAGTGATTCAGGAACCTGTTATTATTCGGGAAATCCATTGTGTGTGGGCCCCGATCTTACTATCAGTCAGCCGGAAGTGCAGGCTACCCTGCATATGGGAAATACAACAGCTACCAATTGTGAAGTAGTGGAAGGTTGCCTGGCAGGATACGGCAACCGCCAGATCCTGCAGTTCAGCACCCGTATCAGCAATGTCGGTCAGCTTGATTATTATGTAGGAAATCCAGGTAACAATCCCGACCAGTTCAGCTTTATTAATTGTCACGGGCATCCGCATTACGAAGGATATGCCGATTATATTTTATATGATTCCAATGGAAATCCACTCCCGATCGGAAGAAAGAATGGTTTCTGTGTAATGGATCTTGATTGCCCTGCCGGTATCCCTGCACAATATGGCTGCGGCAATATGGGTATCACAGCCGGTTGTGCCGACATCTATGGGGCGGGACTAAGCTGCCAGTGGATCGATATCACCAACGTGGATACAGGTAATTATACCCTTGCCGTAAAAGTGAACTGGGATCAATCGCCGGATGCACTCGGGCATTATGAAACAAATTACGTCAACAACTGGGCGCAGGTGTGTATCCATATTACCGAGAACGCAGGCATGAAAAACTTCACGATAAATCCAAACTGTCCGGCGTATGTGGATTGTGCAGGCACTCCTTTCGGAAATTCAATTGTTGACTGTAATGGTACCTGCGGCGGTGGCGCAAAAAAAGGAGATCTGAACGGGAACTCTTTGCAGCAGACATCCGATGCACAAATATATGTATCACAGATCCTGAGCAGCTCGATAACACCGACTACCTGTAACGATCTGAATGCAAGCAATTCGATCTCCGTGTGGGATGCCGCCCTCGTAAACCAGTGTGCAGTGCACGGATCTTCTTCTAATACGCTCTGCAACTTCCCGCGTGGCGCTGTGAATCCGTCGGAAGTAGTGATCCTGAGTGTGGACACCGTGAACACACTGAGCCAATATGTGGATATCAGCATTACCAATCCGAATAACCAGGTACTGGCTTATGAGTTTACCCTGCACGGTGTACAGATCCTGAATGTACAAAACATGATCCCGGCAAGCGATTATCCTATTACACCTGAGTTTATAGTAGGTGGAAATAAAGTGATCGGGATCTCTTACCTGGATTCGGCGATCAACAAAAAATACGTTCCAACCAAATTGTGCAGGGTGTTTTATTCTGCACTTACTGATAATAATATCTGTATCAGCGATATTGTGGAAGTGGTAAATAAAGATTACGAAGCTGTGAATGCCATCATCGGTGACACATGCATCGCAGTGCAAACCATTGGTCTGAGATCATACGGCAGCACTACGGCAGATTTTGTGATCATGCCAAACCCGGCAAACGACAATATCATGCTGAAACCTTACTTTGTGGATGCGGAATACATTAACATGAGCATTGTCGACATCATGGGACGCGAAGTAATCGCATCAAAACTGAAAGCAGAATTCACCGAGCAGTTTGTTGATATCAACAGCCTGCAGGTAGGTGTATACACGATCACACTGAAATCCGATAAAGGAACGGTGAGCAAAAAACTGGTGGTGAAGAGGTAGTCTTCCCGCTAAATAAAAAAACCCTCCCGGAGTTCACAATTCCCGGAGGGTTTTTCTTTTTTACACCGATAGCTCGTAGGCCCGGTTGGTAGCCCTGCTTGTAGCTTCGGCAATGATATCCGGTAATTTTGCATGCAGTACTTTCAAAGCAGCTTCTGTTGTTCCACCTTTCGATGCCACGGTTTTGATCAGCTCCTCACAGCTTTTCCCGCTTTGTTCGATCATCGCAGAAGCACCGGATAAGGTTTGTTGCACCAGCAGTGTGGCCGTTACTTCATCAATGCCTAAAGCAACAGCAGAATCGATTAGCTGCTTTGCAAAAAAGAAAAAGTAAGCTGGTCCGCTTCCACTGATTGCCGTAACTGCATTCAGGTGATCTTCTTTTTTGGTTTCCACTATCCTTCCGGTTACGGAAAGCAGGTCTTCTGCCATTTGTTTTTGTTCTGTGTGAACCGATTCACTATAACAAAACACGGTCATTCCCTGCCCATACAGAGCAGCTGCATTTGGCATAGCGCGCACCACCCGATCTACCTGCAGTTTTTGCCGGATGGAATCGATCGTAAAACCGGCCATGATACTGATCACCAGGCAATCCCCGCGCAGGCGTCCTTTCAGCCGGAAAGCTACCTCATCAAAATCCTGTGGCTTTACAGCCAGCAGAACAAGATCCGAGTTTTCGATCGTTCCTTCTTCAGGAAATTCAACAGTCCTTATATTTTCTGCTTGTAATTCCCGCCTCCGGCTTTCGTTTTTCTCCACAAGGAGCAGGTCCTCTTTTTTAAATAATTGTTGCTGGCTCAGGTAACGGGTATATATCAAACCCATATTACCGCAGCCGATAATACATAGTCGCATAACATTGTTTTTTAGTTATTGGAAATAAGAAGTAAATGATGGATTCCGCACGGGGCGGACAAAAGAAATATATTACCCGCAAAGGGGCATGAAAAAGGGGACAACTATGTTTTTTGAGTAAAACATTGATACAAAAGTAAAACAAAAATCAATGTGGGGGATTGATTTTTGCCTTTTAAAATAAAAAAACCGGGAAAACCAGATCTGATCTGGCCTTCCCGGCCCAATTCTTTTCTAATTCATTACGTTCATAATAACACCCGTATTCGAACTGCTAACTGCTTTCACAGCTTTTGAGTAATTAAGGATGTTCGTGATCGTCTCTTCGGAAGGCTCGCAAACAGATGGATTCAGCTTGCGTTTTTTTAGCTCTTCGTTGGTAGTTGTAGAAATCGTTTGTACAGGAGTAATGGTTCTTACCATAGGCAGAATTTAGGGGTTTGTGTATACTAATAACGGGATAATTATCTGAATATTGCACAAATTTCGACTTTTTTGAAACTTGTTGTTTTTCAGCAATTTGGGTTATTTAGTCTTACCGAGCCCGACATACATTTCCAGGCCGATCACCCAGTAGGACGCATTGGATTTGTTGCCATATTTATTCATATCCGGATCCACATCTTTGAGGTTGATCTGTACCGGATCGAATTGCCAGAGCATGTAATTATAACCGCCGTAAAAACCCACTCTTAATCGCTCGGCTTCATCCCCGAAAAAGTTAATGCCGTAGGTCGGCTGAAAAAACGCGAAGCCTGATTTAGGGTTCTGCGGTTTCAGGTCATAATTGGGAGCACCGGTGTACAGACCTTGTGTGTAGCCTGCCTGCATATAGAAAGAACTGAACACCCTGCCCGAATGATATTTGTCGTATCCCACACGCACAAAGCCACTGTTCATCTGCATTTTGGTATGACTCCCGAATTTATTGCGATTGGAAACAGATAACAGTGTATTCCGGAAACCCAGGCCTGCATATAGATAATCCCCGATCCGGAGATTTACCGAAAGATTGGCTTCGTAGATACCGACAAAAGTGTGGCGGAAAAGCCTGCTGGTGAGTGGGTTCGGAACTCCTCCCGAAAACCGGATCGATATGGGATGTATGGATTTGGGTGGCTCGCTTGGCGGACGGTCTTCATAGTTATATGGCAATTTGCCTTCGTCGTCACCATCCTGCGAAAAAGCAACAAAGGTGCTAAACAGTGCACATACTAAACATATGATCCGGAACTGACTCTTCACACTCTAAAGATAATTAATATAATTTAAACGTTTGAGAATATAGAATATTGTATCGCAGCTTTTATAAACAGGAATACGGGAATATTAGTAATTTTAGAAACTCGTCGGGCATTATGCTGAAAAAACTGCTGAAACATCCACATACACCATTCTGGTTCATTGCCATTAGTCTTGCGATCGGGCTCACCCTGCCGGTGCTGATACAAGACGGGATGTTCATGGATGCCATGCTGTATACCAGCGTTTCGCACAACCTCAGCCAGGGCATCGGTACCTTCTGGTTCCCGCAGTTCAGCCTGCACAATGTAGCAGGGCTTGCCTCTTTTCACGAACAGCCTCCGCTTGTATTCGGTATCCAGGCCGGCTTCTTCAGCATTTTTGGCGATAGTATGTATGTAGAGCGTTTCTATACCTTTCTTACCATGTGTGTAGCCGGTCTGCTAATCCATGTATTCTGGAGAACGGTGTATAAAAATGAGCCATTGCTGAAAAAAACGGGCTGGCTTCCTATACTGCTTTGGATCACCATTCCTGTTTGTTTCTGGTCCTATTCGAATAATATGCATGAGAATACGATGAGCATTTTTACACTTGGCTCTGTTCTTTTTATTTACAAAGCCCTGCAGGGAAAATGGGCTGCTCTCAACTGGATCCTGGCCGGTATTTTTATATTTGCCGCCACGCTCAGCAAAGGCATCCCCGGTTTCTTCCCGATCACTGTTCCCTTTTTATATTGGCTTACGATCCGCAAACAATCCTTTTTAAAAACCATTGGACAGTCCTTCCTTATTGCACTGATCCCTGCCCTGCTCTATGGGCTTTTACTGCTATTGATACCGGATGCACGCAAGAGCTTATCCATGTACCTGTTCGAGCGCGCACTGCATCGCATCAATGAAGTGCCCACAGTGGACAGCCGTTTCTATATTTTAGGGCGAATATTCATGGAGCTGCTCCCTCAAATGGGATTGGTAGTGATCGTACTACTTATTGCCCGGTTTAAAAAAACAAACACAAATCTGTCTGCAGAAAGTAGAAAAGCCTTATTCTTTGTATTGATCGGCCTGTCGGCTTCCGCACCACTGATGCTGACCATGGTGCAGAAAGGTTTTTATTTCGTCCCGGCCCTGCCATTTTTCGCTATGGGGCTGGCAGTACTGATCGCGCCGCTTGTTTCAGGATTTACCGAACATATGCAGACAAATCGCGCAGGATACAGGATCTTTCTTTCACTGAGCATATTGCTGTTTATTGCTACAATAAGTTTTTCATTTCTGCAAAAAGGGAAAGCGAGCCGGAACGAAGACATGCTGCACGATGTGTACCTGATCGGCTCGGTGGTTCCCAAACAGTCGACTGTTACTACTCCCGGTAATATCTGGAATCACTGGGATTTTCGGTGTTACCTTGTTCGGTATTTTAATATCAGCGTGGATGTGGAAAAACAATATGAGTATTACCTGGCAGAGAAATCACAAAGCACACTGGTTCCTGCCGAATACAAAAAGGTAGAACTATCAACATTGGGGTATGATGTGTATAAGAGAGAATAAAGAACTGGATTTAGTAGCTGCGGGCTGCTTTCCTTTCAGTATCTTTGTTGCGCTGCCCTCCACCATTTTCTAAAAATTTTACGTACGCTTTATGAAAACTATTTTCACCGTTCTTATCCTTTTTGCTTTATTTACCTCCTGTTCTGATGAAAGTCCTGTAACAGAACACCCATATGAGTTTCGTGATTTCATAAATAAGTTCAAACCTGTCAAACTTCCGTATACCTGGCGTAACGGGCTTGAATTGGGAGAGCTGAAACGCATCGACTCTGTAGACGCAGCCTATATAAAAGATACTGCTTCCTTCTATTACGGCATCCTGGAAGACACCACCAATTTCTTCAGTATTCTTACTTTATTGCCCGGTGATGAATACGTTCCTTTGCTCACCACCTACGACAAATCCGGAAAGATCATTTCTTCCGAAACAATCATTGTACGTGGATGCAGCGGAGATCCTTGTATGAGCTATTGTTCATCTACCGGTATTATAAAACGGGATCTGTCCATACTGGCCGTTGATTCCATTTTCGTTTTTGATTGTGATGAGTTCGATAACCGTATCCCGGGCACAGATTCAGTATATATTTTCAAAAGAGAAGGAAAGCTTAATTCTTCCGGAAACATTCAACTCGGATCTGAACAGGAAACTATTCAGAAAACGACTTTCCCGGTTAAAACAGCCGGACAAAAATCATAATCTCTTGTTATAGGGAAAAGTTGGATTCAGCATTGGCAATATCCACACATGTGGAAATTCTTCACGAATTTTCTGGCAAAAAAATTGCAAAGTAAAGGAATACCGGCAGGGTAAAATTGGGTTGCCGGTTTTCGTAATATATTGTAAATCAAATGATAAAGCCATGAAAACTTCCATTCAACAATTTAAAAACATTATCGGAAACCTGCAGAGCAGTAGAAACATTTATATTGACAACTCTTATTCATCCCTCATAAGCTTTGTGGAAGGATACGGCATTTGTTTCCGCGAATGCCATGGAGTAGATGTAAACAGTGCTTTCCGAAACTGGTTGCGGACCAAATTCAAAAGAGACTTTTCGTCTCATTGGAGCATTTACATCCTCAACTATGTTGCGCACAAGGATGAAAAAGCGGCTACCGAAAAGCTATTCGGCTACTGGAACGAATTTCTCGAAAGCTATAACCCGGAGGCAATAATCTATTTGTGGAACGAAAAACGGGAGTCCATGGGAAGAACGGCATAAGGTATTTTTTAGTCCATGCATAAACAAATTCCTGCGTATGGGAATTTATTTTCCCGGAGACCAGTCTAATCATGTAAATGCAATCCGATCACTGTCACATCATCGGTCTGCTCTATTTCCTGTTTGCTGCCATCCGCCGCCGGCCAGGATTTCCAGGCATCAAAGGTCTTATTTAAGACAGTCAGCTGCTTCTGCATAGGTTTGTTGTGGTTGTCCACGATCAGCCGTTCGAGGTTTTTGTATTTGAATTTCTTTCCTTTCGGTCCGCCGAACTGATCGGCATAACCATCCGTACAAAAATAAATCATCGCGGCATCTTTGTAGTCAAGGGAGAACAGCGTAAAAGGAGTGTGTTTTTCATATTTTCCTACCGGCATTTTGTCGCAGGGAAGCTTGATCGCCTGTCCGTCCTTTACTATCAGCGGCCCGTTGTTTGCTGCAGCATAGGTAATGATTCTTGTTTTTTCATTGATCGCGATCAGTACGCCGTCAAACCCGTCGCGGTTTTCTTCTTTGCTCATCGATTCTTCAAGACGCTGCCGCACATAATCGAAAACCAGATTGGGCTCGTTTATGTTCCGTTCTTTGATAGCTTCGCTCAGAAAACCGATGCTCAGCAAGGACATGAAGGCCCCCGGAACCCCATGACCAGTACTATCACACACTGCAAGGTAAAAACAATCGCCCTTGTGTGCCGCCCAGTAAAAATCACCACTTACAATATCCTTGGGCCTGAACAGTACAAAACAATCTTTGAAGTAACCGGTCAGCTGTGTTTCATTGGCCAGCAGCGAATACTGTATGCGCTGGGCATAATTGAAAGAGCTCAGGATCTCTGCCTGTTTTTCTTCGATGATCTTTTTCTGTACCTCAGTTTCCCTGTTCTTTTCTTCGATCAGGTGTTTCTGTTTCTGCGATTCCCTGAAACGATGAAAAACAAAGCCCGCAAAAGCAAGCAATAAAAGGATACCGCCATACAGGCCATATCGCTGGGTTTTTTCCTGCTTTAATTTTACCTCCGTTATTTTCTTTTCGGCGAGCATGTGAAGGCTATCTGCGGCTGCTTTTTTTTCATAATCGTACTGCAATTGCTCGCGGATTGTTTTTTTCCTGGAGATCTCGTTGAATGAGCTATCCCTGATCGTTACAAACAGCTTATACATTTCAAGAGCTTTGATGGCATTCCCATCCTTCTCGTATATATTGCTGAGCAGTTCGGAGCAAACCGCCACCTCCGAACGGCGATTGATCTTTTGAGCCAGCTCCAGTGCGATAAGTATATTCTTTTTTGCCTCTTCCGCTTTTTTCTTTTGAAGGTAAGCCTTCCCAAGGAACTGATGAATATTGATGATCGAGTAGTTGATCTTCAGCCGGGTGGCAATAGGCAATGCTTTATTCAATATCATTATAGCACTGTCCGCCTGATTACAGGCAATAAAAAAACCTGCCAGCCGGATATATGCTTCACAATAATTGGATTCCATACCTGATTGGATAGCGAATTTCAATGCTTTCCTGTAATACATTTCCGAGTTAAGCGTATCTCCCCGACTCAACAGGATACTGGCGCGATTGGAATAGATATAGGTAAGATCCTCGAAAGAGCTCTGGCTTTCCGCAATGAGTTCTGCTTTTTTAGAATATTCCATTGCTTTTTCCAGCTCGCCCTGCTGAAAATATATAGCAGTCAGGTTATTCAGCGAAATAATAATACCTGCAGTATAACCGGCTTTTTCCCGGGCTTTTAAAGCTTTGTGGTGATAAGAGATGCAATTTTCAATATCTCCGATATTGGAATACAGGGTTGCAAGATTGTTCAGTGTTTTACCCTGCTCCTTCACATTCCCTATTTTTTCTTCGATCTCCAGCGCTTTCTCATACCATGTAAACGCCTCTGCGGTTTTTAACGAATTGCGTTGATAAAAATAGGCGATGTTGTTATAAGCGCGTGCCAGGTAGCTTTTCAAACAATACTGCTCTTTTTCTCCGGTTTGTTTTTTAAGTGCCTGCAGGCAGAATGTTTCACTCAGTTTCCAATAGGCCAGGGACGAATCGGGTGAAATGTCGTAAAAATTCTCACCTGTTTCCACCAATGTTTTTGCGCGGGTGGTGTCATGGATAGTGCCGGATAGAACCTTTCGGAGTGAATCGATCATATGGGATGATTCTGCATCTTGTGCGAACAAGGAAGTGCTCAGTAAAAGTAAAAAAAAGAAGAAGCAAGAATTCTTCATATTCCCCGGGTAATAGGAAAAACAAATATACTATTAATTGGGCTTGCATTCAAACAAAAAAGCCGCTCCTCTTCACTGGAACGGCCTTTTCTCCTAACAAAAAAAGATTAGTTGTATAAAATGCATTTGTTGGTGTTGTCACCAACGATGGCTTCTTCTTACTTATCCCTGTTCTTCAAAAAGTCTGCCACTTTCGGAGCCAGCTCTTTTTGCGATTTACTCCCTACGAACACACCGATGTGTCCGCCTTTGAAAGCCACATCTTCCTTATCGCTTACACTCAGATAACCGGTAAAGGTTTTGGAAGCGGCAGGAGGTACAAGGTGATCTTCCGTTGCATATATATTCAGTACGGAAGCCGTAATATTTTTCAGGTTCACTTTTTTGCCACCTACATTTAGTTCGCCTTTCACTAATTTATTTCCCTGGTATAGATCTTTCATGAACTGGCGGAAACATTCACCTGCCTGATCAGGACTGTCAGCGATCCATTTCTCCATACGGAGGAACATCAGGAGCTTATCTTTGTTATCGATGCTGTTCAGCAAAGACTGCTGTTTCTGGAATTTCATCATCGGTTTCAGCATGGCAAATCCTTCGTTCAGGAATTCTCCCGGGATCAATCCATGATTGCCATCCACCAGCTTGTCGAAATCCATGTCTTTCGCCCATTTGAACAAAAGTCCGTCATTCGTTTCAAAATCAACCGGTGTTACCTGTGTTATCAGGTTCTTGATCTTATTCGGATGCAAAGCAGAATAGATAATGCTCAACGTTCCACCCTGGCAGATACTGATTATATTGATCTTATCCGCTTTGTTCTTTTTACGGATCACGTCTACACAATTGTTGATGTAACCATTCACATAATCATCCATGCTCAGGTATCGATCCGCTTTGGTAGGATAGCCCCAATCGATCAGGTACACATCCATTCCAAGATCCAGCAGGTTTTGGATATAACTCCTGTCCGGCTGAATATCCAGCATTTTATACGTATTGACCAATGCGTACACGATCAGCACTGGTGTTTTCAATGTTGCTTCCGTATCCCTGTTGTAACGATACAATTTCAGCTTATCTTCTGCATACACTTCCGTTTTGGGCGTGCTTGCAATCTCGATCTCATGGATCTGGGAGAGCGTATCAAAGCTCTTCACCATTTTCTGATTTACATCAGCGATCTCTTTCAGCATTGTATTTTCCATTTCTCTTATTGTATTAAACAAAAGAGCCGCTCTTTTCCTTTGGTTGACTCAGGATGATGAGCGGCTCTCTGTAGAAATTCAAAAAATTACCGGCAAATTATTTCTTTTTGCGGCTTTGTTTATCTTCTTCATCCAGCTCTACATTTGCCGCACCCATTGCCGCTAAACGCGTTTCAAGGGCTTTTACCTGTTTTTTAAGATCGTGGATCGTTTTGGTCAGTTCATCCACTTCGCTTCTGAAAGCAACCGGATATACACCGAACACATTCTCAAATTGTTTTTCGAAATGAGATTTTACATCCATACCGATATTTGTTACTTCGCCTTTGATCTTGGAGAATTCGTCAGATGCAAACAGGGTAGTATAGAAATCTTCGTTTGTTTTGATCCACTCGTTATAGAATTCATTGAATCCCTGGATCTCATTCGTTTTGGAAGGATCCATTTTCGCGAATGCTTTCTGAGCTGCTGCTTCCATTGCTTTTTGAGCAGTAACATAGAAATGGTATTGCATTTCCGTTTGTTTCACAGAGTATTCGGAGATCTTATCCAGCAAAGCGATGTTTGCTTCGATCGTTTCTTTTTCTTTGCCCGGAGTAGCCAGTTTCATCAATGGTTCGAACGTTTTTCCAAATACATTGTTTACGTTGTTATACAACTCGGATACCTTTGCAAAATCACCGCTGATCAGACCAGGGAAATTTTTTGCGATCGACTGCATTTGTGCAACATATTCTTTAGACAGATTGTTGTTAGTGCTGAAGAACTCCTGGATCTTTTTGATAGAAGCATCAAATACATCTTTCATGTTCGCTGTGTTGAACATGTTACCGAACATTTGCTCCGTCAGTTGCTTGTAAGCCTCTGGTTTCAGATACGTTTTGAAAGTATCAGCAGAAAAATCACCGCTTTGGAATGATTTGAAAGCCGGTTGCCAGAACTCCTGCAGTTTCAGGTACATTTGGCTGGTCTCAAACATGTTTTTGAAAGCATCCTGGTTGGTTGAGTTCGGGATGTTTTTCATGAATGTGCTGTAAGAGTTATTCAGCGTGTTCATCCAGTTGTTATAGATGTTTGTCCATGCGGTGTTCGCGCCTGTGAAATGATTGATGTACTCATTAGCCGGTTTGCCGTAGTTAGCAAAGCTGCTGTAGATACTTTGGTTGAAATCGGTCATTTTTTTGATGCCGTCCATTTGCTGGGTGTACCAGTTTTTGAAGAATTCTTCAGGTTTACCGAAAGAAGTAGCGTCTGCTGCCTGATTTGCCTGCATACCATTGAAAAGAGTGGTTTGTTTGTCCATCCAGTCTTTGTAAATGTGCTGACCTTCCTGTGCAATGCTTCCGCCAGTGAAAGCTTTCTGGAATTTTTGAGTAGACTCAATCCAATTGTTAATTGTCTGAGATTGAACATCTAAGATGTTGTCGATGATAGGATTATTTGTTTTCATTTTTATTATAGAATTTTAGGTTCCTTATTTGCGAGTGCAAAGGTCTACTATTTTTTCAGAAGAATAAAAACATTTCGTTACTTTTTTGTTAAATAATTCGAATAATTCGCATCTTTGTCGACCAATAATCGTTGTTAATCGATTTAGCAATACACTAAAATTACTTTGAAAATGATCGAAAAAGACCAGACCTACAGTCATGATTTCCGCTTCTCACAGGACGAAGTGAACCGCTTTGCAGAAGTGACCGGCGACAAGAACCCGGTGCACACCGATGCGGAATACGCTGCAAAAACCATGTTCAAAAAGCCGATCATGCACGGAATGCTCTCTGCATCCCTGTTTTCGAAGGTTTTTGGTACTCTGTTCCCCGGCGAGGGCACGATTTATCTTAAACAGACGCTTAACTTCCTGAAACCCATGTACGTAGAAACTGACTATACAGCTGAGTTCATTGTAAAAGAAGTGATCAAAGACAAGAACCGTGCAGTGGTAGAAACACTTATTAAAGACAAAAACACGCAATTGGTTTGTACCAGTGGTGAAGCAGTTGTGATGAATGTGAATGCCATTAAGTAATTTTAGAGTTTACGATTTTTAGAATTTTAGAATCTTGATAGCTGCAAAAATTGTACATTCATAAATCGTAAATGAGCTCCATAAAAACCATAGGTCTTACCGGCGGGATCGGCAGCGGAAAATCAACTGTGGCCCGCGTATTCGAAGTAACGGGTATTCCTGTTTATTCTTCGGATGACCGCGCCAAAGCCATGTATTTTGAACCGGATGTACGGGCAAAAGTACTGGCACTGTTGGGGCCAGAAGCCTATCTCAGCGAAAGAGAAATAAACAAAGCATACATTGCATCCCGCATTTTTTCCGACAAAAATATCCTTGATGGGATCAATGGCATTATACATCCCGCTGTAGGCAGGGATTTTGAAAAATGGTATGCCATTCAAAAAAATGTTCCCTTTGTTTTAAAAGAATCCGCTCTCTTATTTGAAACAGGCATTTATAAAAATATGGATGCAAACATACTGGTGGTGTCACCCGAACATTTGCGTGCCAGGCGCATTGCCCTGCGGGATAAGCTGAGCGAAGAAGAGGTGCTGAAACGCTTCAAAAACCAGCTGAACGACGATCAGAAAATCCCTTACGCCGATTATATTATTACGAATGATGAAGAGCAGTCACTGATCGAACAGGTGCTGGATGTAAAAAAGAAAATTGCGGAATAGATTTAAGCAGGCAAGAGCCAGGAATCAGGACGCATGTACGAAACAAGTTTCTTTAATAAACGTCAATTCGTTTGTAATAAATAGTCCTGCGTCTTGCCATCTTGATTCCTGGTTCTGCATTACAGCAGCTTCATCAGCTCTTCCAACGAGAAAATCTCTGCAGTCTGATTCGTATTGAACGGCTTTTTCCGTGGGTTAAAGAAAATGCTTTTTATCCCTGCAGCCGAAGCGCCCTCCACATCTGCATGCCAGTCGTCACCTATCATTAGTGAGTGCTCGTGTTTGGTAACAGCCCGTTCGATGGCTTTATCAAAAATGCGTTTGTCCGGTTTATTGAAACCTACTTCTTCCGAGATCACAATCTCCGAAAAATACCGGTCAATAGCGCAATTTTTTAGTTTGATGTGTTGGATCTCTGCAAAACCATTGGTAATAATATGCAGTTTATATTTTTTGCCCAGGTAATCAAGTATCTCCAGTGTGCCCGGGAACAGGGTTTTCTGGTAGGGTGAGTGATCGATGTATTCTTTCTCCAACACAAGCCCCAGCTCTTTATCATCGTACCCAAAATAAAGCATGGTATTGTAGAAACGACTGCTGCGAAGCTCTTCCTTGGTGATCAGATGTTGGCGGTAACGCACCCACAGATCCTCATTTACCAGTACATAGGTTTTCAGGAAAGAAGCAGCGCTGCATTGACATTTTTTATCGATGCCGTATGTTGTGATCAGCCCGTTTAATACGGTTTGCGA
This sequence comes from Bacteroidota bacterium, assembly GCA_021156365.1. GTDB lineage: Bacteria > Bacteroidota > Bacteroidia > B-17B0 > Aurantibacillaceae > JADJDM01. The sequence goes on along the minus strand of JAJNDK010000012.1, from coordinate 48,352 downwards.
ATTGGTCTCAAAATCCCAGAGTGTGTTATCGAGATCAAAAAAGATATGCTGAACAGAAGAATACAAAGTGGTTTACAACTGATTATTTGTAAACATATACATTGAACACAAACGGAGTAATACGTTTTACCTGTTCGCTGCGTTTCAGGCCTTTAATGCTGTTGCGCTTGTTCAATGTCAGTTCTTTTCTCAGGTCTTCGTCTTCAATACCTTTCAGGATCTCTGCCAGGTAGCTTGATTTGGCTGCAAAACCTGTTCCTTCGGCATTGGTTTTTTTACTGTTGATTACACCTATCACATTTCCCTGTTCATCGATCAGCGGACCACCGCTGTTTCCTTCATTCACAGGAATAGATATCTGGTACATGGCAGTATCTCCCATACGTGTGGAAGAAGAAATGGTTCCTTCACCATACACAATATCCTGCGACGGATATCCGAGAGTGAATGCTTTTTCGGCCAGGTCGCTTTCCGATGCTTTAAACGCATAAGGCAGTTCATTCCAGTTCAGGCTCATCAATGCGCTGCTGTCCAGTTTTAATATAGCGATATCCAGTTTGGTGTCGGTATATACAATCCTTGCACTGGCATAATCAAAGGATTTGTTGCCAATGAAAATAGAATCGCTTCCGCGAACAATGTGCAGGCAGGTAACAAAATAGCCTTTGGAGTTAATAGCAAAACCACTTCCGGTGGTATTGGCAGGAGCAAGGATCTTTTTCTTGTTTTTTACAATCGCCGCCTTAACGCCCTGCATGAATCCATCCTGCTTATTCTCTACATATTCTACCCTTTTACTTAATTCTTCCACTTCAGAATTTTGCTTCTTGAGCAGGTAACCGCCCATACTCAGGGAAGTGATCGTAAGCACCACAGCTATCACAGCCACACTCGCTGCAAACCCGGTAGGTTTGATATAACGCTCGAAAAAGGATTTATGACTGTTGATGTGTTTAATGTTATTGGCACCAAACTCAGCAGTATGAATGTCTTTCAGTTTTGATTTAAGTGTATTTTTCGCAACGTTGTATTGAAGTGTCTCAACGAATTTTTTGTGCCTGCCGAACTCTGCTTTTAATTCAGCATCTCCCTGCAAACGGTTCTCCAACTGTTTCTTCTCTTCTGCATTCAGATTACCCATCAGGTAATCATCAAATAGATCTGTATTTCTCATTTTCCTTCTTCATTAAAAAACAAACGCTTCAGTCGCTGAAGGCATTTGTATTTTTGGTTTTTGGCATTGTCTGCATTCGTGTACCCGAATTTCTCCGAGATCGCTTCCATGTTCAGACGCCGTATATAAAAATCTTCAATCAGTGTTTTACACGGTTCTCCCAAACCTTCAAGGCTTTCGGTCATTTTCAACAACTGCTTTTCTTTCTCCTCATGCTCCTCTGCTTCTGTGCTCACATCTGTCAGAGTTCCATCTTCATCCGAGCTATCTGTCAGCTTGAATACGTGACTGTGCTTATTCAGCTGCTTTAGCCACAAACGGCGTGCTACCGAATAGATATACGTTTGTATAGCACAGCTGAGCTCAAAACCCGGTTTTCGTGCATTATTGTAAAGAACGATGATCGTTTCCTGGTAAATGTCCTGCGCTTCCTGCTCTGTACCGTTATTATTCAGCACATATTTCAACACCACGGAAAAATACTTTTTATAAAGGGCTGAAAGCAGTACTTCATCACTGTTCTTCAATCCTTCTATAAACTCCTTATCGGTGATTTGCCTTTTGGCAGCCATACCCTGATCTGTGCTTTTAATACTGTTTCATTGCAAAAGTAACCCAATACGGCCTTATTATTTACAATTTTGCAGCTAAATGTGGGAAAAGAAGAGAAAACAGGGGAATTACCAGCTTCTACCCAATCCGGTTTAAGACAAAATCCCTTAAAAACACAGAAGTCTTACTCCACCAGTACTTTGGAAACCAGTAGTTTATCCTTGTACGTAGCTTTTACAAGGTAAATTCCCGACTGGTCAGGCAAAGCTATTTGCTGTTTGCCACTACCACGGCTGAAACCACCTGTTTTACGTCCCTGTACATCAAACACCTCTATACTCCAGGATTCGCCTGCCGGCAGGTCAATAGTAAGCTGTTCACCGGCTGTAAGTGGAGAAGGAAAAGCTTTTAAATGCTGTTTTGCCGACATCTCATTTAAACCAACAGGTATAGGCGAGTAGGCATAAATAGCCCCACTGTCACCTACTGCAAAGGCCCGTAAAGAATCGATCACATACACTGCACGAATGATATGATCAACCGGTTCATAGTTCATCCAGCCCATATTCATACGGCGCCACTGGATAAACCCACGACCTGTTGTAAGGCTAAAACCACCGGCAACACCAAAATGCTCATCTGCCATGTCGATGTCGTAAAACCCACTGTAATAGAATGTAGGGGCATAGGTAGTGTCGTAAGCGAAGGAATTGCCACCATCGGTCGAAACATAGATACTGTTAATGATCGCCGTGCTGGAAGCATAAAACGTGTTACTATGGCTATGGTCTACCGCCGAAAAGTTGGTAGTATCAGGATACGGAATGGTATCCCAGCTTACAAACTCATTCGTAGACCGGAATATTTTACCGTGGTCGCCCACTGCCACCAGCACATTGCCTACAGGATCTTTGGCCATACCCCGGATACCAACATACGGATTCGACACCGTGGAGGTATAATCCAGCATATTTGAATAATCCCAGGTGCTGCCGTTGTAATGCGCGATATAGGCACCGCCAAAACAACCATGCCCATAGATGTATCCTTCATTGGGCCCATCGAAAAAGAGCCCGTCAGGATTACATGGATTGCCGATCATAGCACCTGTAGGAGTCCAGTTAAGCCCGCCGTTTACCGTATGCGGAATGTCTGCCAGGAATTCAGGTGCGACAAATCCAGTGTTCGCATTAGTCATCCAGATCGCGTTCAGGTTGCCGGGATTGGGAGCATTTACATTGGGCATCGGGTTCCAGGTAAGGCCATAGTCAACTGTTTTAAGAACAGTGCTATCCTCGCCCACCACATAACCGGTACCTGACGAAACAAAAAAAACATCGCGCAGATTAGTCGTGGTTCCGGAGTTCATTTGAACCCAGTACTGGGCTTTTACCTGGATCGAAAATAAAAGAATAAAAGGGAGTAAGATCGTTTTCATGAGTAAAAATTGATTGATTACATCAAATATAAAACAGAAAGTCCGAAAACTCCTTGCCCGGGCGTTTAAATTATGGTATTAAAGTCGAATTGTACAATGAATAGTTGAATTGTACAATAAAACGGCCCGCTTTTGGTTATACCGATCGTACCGATGCGCTAAACATGTTATAAAACCTTAAACCGACGGTTATCAAAGCAAAATAAATTTGGTACGACTTTGGTAAATGCTATTTTTGTAAACTTTAAATCTAAACTCATATTATGAATAAGTTTGTATTGGCAAGTGTGGCTATTGTTGGGATAAACTTCGGCATTGGCGCACAAACACTGCAGGACGCGATCAAAAAAACGGATAACGAACGTTATGAAGCCGCCGATGCGGACTTTAAAGCCCTGATTGCAAAGGAGCCCGCAAGAGGCGATTATTATTACTATTACGGTGAGAATTTTTTCCAGAACGACAATCCTGATTCGGCCCTCATCATGTTTCAGAAAGGCACCGAAGTAAATGCCATGTACCCACCTAACTTTGTTGGTATTGGTAAAGTATACCTGTTCAACGGGAAAGAATCCGAAGCCAATACCAATATTTTCAAGGCAAAGACCCTGGCCGACGACAAAACGAACAAAGCCCACAAAGCGCTTACTTATATGAAAATTGCGGAGGCTTACACCAAAGCGCCAATGTATAAAAACCTGCCGGAAGCGATCAAGCTGCTTACGGAAGCTACCAAGCTGGAAAGCAAAAACCCGGAAGTATATATCCTGATGGGCGATGCATTGTTAGAGCAAAATCCAACTGAAGGTGGCGCTCCTATCAAACAATACGACAAGGCATTTGAGCTGGACAAAAAATCAGTGAAGGCAATCCTGCGTAAAGGAAAACTATACGAACGCGGAAGGAATTATACCGAAGCATTGAAGTATTACAAAGATGCAGAAGCTGTCGACGCTACATTTGCACCTGCTTACCGCGAAAAAGGCGAAATATACATGAAAGCAGCGCGTTTTACGGAAGCGATCGAAGCATATAAAAAATACCTCGAACTGAACGATAGTCCGAAAGCACGTGTTCGTTACATATATGCATTGTTCCAGGCAAAACAATACCAGAATGCAGTAACCGAAATTGATCAGCTCCTTCAAAAAGAACCGAACAATCCTTCGGCTCCATACATGTATCGTATATTGGGTTATTCCTATTACGAGCTGACCGATAAAACAGATAAAGAGGCTTACAAAAAAGGTGCAGATGCGATCATCAAATTTTTCAATAATACAGAAGGGAAAAATTTCAAATACATTCCGGATGATTATAAATACAAAGGTTTGTTGCTTTCCAAAACAGCCCAGGATTCATTGGGTGTGATCGAGCTGGAAAAAGCCATCAACCTGGATCCGGTTGCAAACTGCGAATTGTGGGGAGATATCGGAAAGATCTGGGTGAAGCTGAAACGTTATGACAAGGCCATCGCTGCATACGATAACAAATCAAAATGCACCAAAGGCCTTACCGGACAGGATCAATATGATTTAGGACGCGCTTATTTCTATGGCCCGAAAGATTTCGTGAAAGCAGATACTGCCTTTTCCAAATTAACACAAGCGAGCCCTAATTATGCAATCGGTTATTTCTGGAGAGCAAAAGCCAATGTGCAGCAGGACCCGAAAAACGATAAATGGCTTGCGAAACCATACTACGAAAAAGGATTAGAACTGGTAAAACCGGAAGAGCGTTCTACAGCTTCTTATAAAGCAAACGTGATAGAGGCCAGTGAGTACCTCGGATACTATTACTTAGTGAAAAAAGACAATGCGAAAGCAAAAGAATATTTCAATATGATAAAAGAACTGGATCCAAACAACCAGAAAGCTAAAGACTTCTTCAAGAGCCCTGCCGGGAAATAAGAGAAAGAAAGAACAACAAAAAGCCCCGTCCTTCATCAGGTACGGGGCTTTTTGTTTTAATTCATTTCAATAGTCAAGTACCATAATTTCTACGCGTCTGTTTTGCCTTGCCTCTTCTTCATTCGGTCCTGCATTGGGGAAAAGCATTTCTTTGTCGCCTTTTCCGTCGATCTCAATGCGGGAGCCATCAATCCCGCTTTTAATAAGAAATTCTCTTACCGTTGTCGCTCTTGCTTTTGTAAATTCCAGATCCCAGACTTCCAATTTAAAACTTGGACCGTTCAAATGCCCGATGATCCGGATAGTCAGCTTCGGGTTTTTGTTCATCAGCTTGGCCAGATTTTTCATAGCCGGTAAAGCCTGTGGCAAGGTTTGGTCCGAATTGCCAACAAAATTAATAGTACCTACCGAGTATTTGATCCCTTTTTTCAGCTTAGGCAAAACCGTAACCAGTGCTTTTAATTTAGCTGTATCAGTAAGCGTAAATGATTTGGTATAGGTAAGTGATTTGTCTTCATAGAAATTAATGGAATAATTTGCTCCCTTGATCAGATGGGCATGAATAGAGTAGCTGCCGTCCTTATCACTACTTTCTGTTTGGATCACCTCTCCTTTCGAATCGGTTAGGATTATCTCCGCTACTACCGGTTTTTTATTTTCATCCACGATCACTCCTTCCAACAATGTTCCTACAGTGACCGAGAATCGAATGCTGTGACCGGCCCCATTTTCATTTACATTATCCAACACCAGGTAATAGACCTCACCTTTTTTGACAGTAAGTGCTTTTGCGTAACCGGAAGGACTGTTCTTATTTACAAATTCAACTTTGGAATCGAAACTAAGCCCTGTCCTACCTGTTGTATCCCACTTATTCCTCGAAATACATGCACGAACAGGTTTGATCCTAAAGTCGAGCAGGCTATCGCAGAAAAGTTCACTGTAGCTTCTGTACAGCATAAAATCATAGTCATCTTCCTGCTTAATGGGTAGAATATCAAAAACCAGCGAACCCGTATTTTTAATGATCAGTTTGTACCAGGCCGAATTGTGCTCCTTTTCGAATGAATATTTTGCATCGTGGCTCAGGTTGGAGATCTCCATGTATTCTCCCGGACCGGATGGAGCCATTGTTTTAGGAGTGTTCTTTATGCCGGCAACTTCTACCACCCTTGCTTTCTTACAATCACAAAAAGTGGAATCCGGCTTTTTACCCTGGCCAAAAGAGTTTGTTGAGATAAGGATCAATAAAATGAAAAACCGCATGGTTATGTAACGGGAAAATTCTTTCAAAGTTACATAAAACCATGCGGCCTCCTTTTAATTTCTTGTTCAGCAGCAGCCTTCCTTATTTTACGATCAGTTTCTCCATGCTTACCTCTGTACCTCTTACGATCATCACATGGTAAACGCCGCTTTTCATGGCATATTTCTTTGTATCGATACTGATTTGTTTTGATCCGATCGCGTTGATCTCCGCAAGTACTTTTCCTTCCATAGACAGGATCATTACTTTGTCATTAGCAGTAAATTCTTTTCCGCTTTTGATCGTTACCATTCCATCCGCAGGGTTCGGATAGATCTGGATATTCTCCTTTTTGTTTTTTGCCTGAAGTCCAACGCCCGTACCTTCCACATACCCGATGAACTGATCAGGATTAACGCCGATATAATGCTCCCTTAATCCTAATGGCCAAACGATCTTTACAGAGTCGATCTGTGTGGCATCTCCCAATCCGAAATGGGCACGCAGATCATTCTGCCCGCAATAAGAGCTCTGTGCAGTGATCTCCCGCATTTGCCAAACATCGTTACCATTAATAGTGGCTTTGATATAAATACGTGCGCCGATCGCTGAACGGTTGCTGATCGTTCCGGTCAGGCTGATAGTGATCCAGTGATTGCTGTTCCCGTTATTGTGAAACAACAGGTCCGGCCGGTCGATACCGTTGTACTGGCAGGTAGCCACCGCAAGGTCTTCAAATCCATCATTGTCATAATCACCGAATGCACAACCATAGGACCAGGATGAGTCGGTCACTACAGCATCTGTTCCGTTCCGCGAAAAAGTTCCGTCGCCGTTATTGAGATAGAAATAGTTCAGCAGCTGTGTACTTCCGAATGAATTGGTAACATAGAGGTCCTGGTCGCCATCGTTGTCTACATCGCTCCAGGCCGAGCTGAAAGAATGTGACCATGTATGGCAAACCGTATCAGCACTCATTTTTGTGAAAACAAAATTGTCGTCATTCCTGAACAGGGCATTGTAATTGACGTCGTTTGCGAGGAACACATCGAGATCGCCATCATTATCGTAATCGGCCCAGCTTCCGCTTATTGTATTGGCACCCATGGTAAGCAGCGGTCCGGTGGTCAATTTTGTAAAAATACCGCTTCCATCGTTACGGTATATATTTTCATTCTGGTTGTTCTCATTCGTTACAAACATATCCACATCACCATCGTTATCAATGTCCGTCCAGTTGGTACAACGTGAGAAAAAATTATCCGTTACGATCGTTCCTGTCAGGATCTTTGTAAAATTCCCGCCACCGTCATTGTGATACAGGAAGTTTCTACGATTCCCGGCGCTGTTGGACACATACAGATCCACCAAACCGTCTTTATCATAATCTCCCCACGAGGCGGTCTCCGAATAACCCAGGTCGTTTACCTGCGAACCCGTTGTGATCTGTGTAAATGTTCCGTTGCCATTATTTGTATACATCAGGTTGTTGTGATTGTACCAATTCGCCACAAAAGCATCCAGGTCACCATCATTATCCATATCTGCAAAGGTTGCACCATCTGAAGTTTCTCCGTCCGTTACGATGATATCGGTGAGTACTTTTGTAAAGTTTCCCGCGCCATTGTTCAGGTATAGATTATTATTCTGTCCTGCGGCAGGGCCGTTACTGATGAAACAATCAATAAAGCCATCGTTGTTCACATCGATCCAATTCACACTCCGTGAGTCGGCACTGTCACTTACTACAGGTGAAGCAGTGATCTTCGTAAAATACTGTGCATCTGCTGCAAATGAAAATACAGACAGGAAGGCAAGAACAGGTATAGATCTTTTCATGATGATGATTTTTTGTATAAAAATAGAGCGAATGCAGACCGGCTTTTTGGAAAATATAGCTATAACCCTTTTCCGCATCTGAAAAACCAGTTCCGGCACTCATACGAAAAATCTTTATTCGATCTGTCGTTGATAGGTAACAAACGGTCGTTGATCTGCTCATTCGATAAACAGCCTGATTTTTTGCAATTTTGTACTCTTATGAGAAGCAAGGCGCTGCGGCATATACTTTTCTGGCTGGTATTTTTTGGGATCAGCCTGTATAACGATCTGTATCTTTCGGTCTCCTTTACACTTCATCCATCTCTTGAATTGGTAGTGCAAACTGCCTGTTCGCTGGCATTGCTTTATATAGTGAAGATCACCGTCGTGTACCTGTTCCTATACCGGCTGATCCCTCACTGGGTGGATGCACGATCAAAAAGGATCTATTACATACAGGGAATTGCTCTTTTACTGGTGGGTGCCTTATTGATACGGCTTGCCACACAACAGGTCATCTGGCGATTCACTTACGATGGAGAGCTTCCGAAGCTTGCCGGCAAACAACTGATCGCGCGGTATTTTTATTCACTGCTGGACCTATTGCAAATAACGGCCATTGCGATTGCGATCAAATTGTTCCGGATGCGTGTGCGTGCGATTGAAAAAGAAAAAAAACTGGTAAAAGAAAAACTGGAAGCGGAAATGCAGCACCTGCGCTCTCAAACAAATCCGCATTTTCTGTTCAATACGCTGAACAGTATCTTTTCCCTCAGCCGGAGCAAATCAGAACAAACGTCCGATGCAGTGCTAAAACTTTCAAAGATCCTTCGGTATATGCTGTATGAAACGAGCCATGCTACCAAAACGATCCAGGACGAGCTGAATGTGGTCCATGATTATGTGCAATTACAGGAACTCCGGTTTGGTGACCGGATCCGCCTGGAAATTAAAAAAGATATAGACGATGTGAACGAGCCGATCGCACCCTTGCTTTTACTTCCGCTTATTGAAAATGCTTATAAGCACAGCAACCAGGCAGAGGCATTGATCCGCGTGGAGCTGAAACTGGAACGATCACAGCTCCGGTTGCAGGTAGAAAATCCGGTTGCAGGTATTTCGGTACCCGACGATTCACAACAAGGCATTGGTATCGGTAACATCAGGCGACAGTTAGAGCTCCTGTACAGGGATTTTAATTTTACTCACGTGGAAAAAAACGGGATTTTTATCGTTACTTTAGAAATAGATTTAAGCAGCTATGCAAAAACTGAATTGTTTGATACTGGAAGATGAACGCCTCGCGGCCGACGTACTGAAGGATTATATCAACGACATTCCCGGGCTTCAGCTCACTGCGGTTTGCAGTGATGTATTTGCTGCTACTGAAGCGCTGCGAACACAGCATTTCGATATTTTATTCGTAGATATACACCTGCCGAAAGTGAACGGTATCGACTTTGTAAAAAGTCTGAAAGGGAATTACCATATCATTTTTACCACAGCCTACCATCAGTACGCAGTGGAAGGCTTTAATATAAATGCAACCGACTACCTGCTGAAACCAATCGAATTCAGCCGTTTTCTCGAGGCAGTGAACCGTGTATTCGACCGGCTGAAACCGACTGCCATCATTGAAAACACGAATACTCCATCAGAGCGTAAAGTTCATTTTTTTAATGTGGACAAAAAACAGGTAAAAGTGTATATGGATGATATCCTTTTTGTGGAAAGCCTGAAAGACTATGTCCGTATCCACACAGCTGACAAAAAACTAACGACCAAATTTCAGATCGGTGAGCTGGAAGAGCTATTGGACAAACATCTTTTCCTGCGGGTGCACAAATCCTTTATTATAAATACACAACAGATCACCGCCTTTAATGCCGCAGAAATAGAGATCGGCGAGGTGGTTATACCTATTGGAAGGAGTTACAAGGAAGCCGTTTCAGATAAATTAAAAAACACTTCTGAATTCAAAAAATAGTTGAATATTTCAGACCATTTCTCTAAGTTTCTTCTCAATGATCTTTTTATCCGTATCTGTTTTTGCCAATTGCAAAGCCGTATTCAAATGTGTTTTCACTTTCTGCGGATCAACGCTTTCATACAAATTAGCCAAAAGCGAATGATACAAATGATCGGTGGTCAACTGCAGCTTTTCTGCTTCGATGATCGCCTCCTCTTTGCTGTTGGCTTTGGAAAGTGCATACGTCCTGTTGAGTGCGGCAGTCGGTGAGTATTCCAATTGCAGTAAACGGTTATATAGCTGCAGGATGTTTTCCCATTTTTCTTTGGTGTCGGCTTTGTGCGTATGCCAGTATGCGATCGCTGCCTCGATATGATATTTCGACAACTTTGTTCCCTGTGAAGCTTTGTTGAGATACGCCTCTCCCCTGCCTATCAGCTCCTGGTTCCAGAGGTTATCGTCCTGGTCTTCGTACAAAATAATTTCTCCGTTCTGTTCCATGCGCGCTTCGAAACGGGAGGAGTGAAAACACATCAGTGATAACAACGCATTGGCCGCAGGTGTATCCGTTTGCTCATGCTCCGTAAGCATCAGGCACAGACGCATGGCTTCCACACACAGATCCTTTCGAAGTGTTGTGTTTTGTGAAGTGGAATAATATCCTTCACTGAATAATAAATATAGAGTAGTAAGTACATTTTCCAGGCGGTTGTTGATCTCCGAAGAAGGCGGGATCTCGATCTTTATTTTTTCAGTGCGCAGTTTTTCCTTCGCGCGTGCAATGCGTTTATAGATCGTTTCACGGTTGCTGAGAAATGCGTCTGCGATCTCTTCCACACCAAAACCACAAAGGATACTCAGGGACAAACCGATCTGTGATTCTGCGGGAATGCAGGGATGGCATACAGCAAACATCATTTGCAGCTGACTGTCGCTGAAATTTTTAACTGACCAGTTGATCTCCGGTTCCGGCTCTGATGAACCGTTTTGTTTTATCTCCGGGCTTATCTTCTGAGAAAATGTTTTATCCCGGCGCAAAAAATCGATCGCTTTGTTTTTGGAAACGGCATACAGCCATGCAGTCGGATTTTTTGGAAGATCTTTCAAACCCCAGGTCTCCGCAGCCTGCAGGAAAGTATCACTCACAATGTCTTCGGCCGTTTCGATGTGCCCGATACCAAACAATTTACACAGCACCGAAACGATCTTGCGGTATTCGGTACGGAATAAATGTGGTATAAGCTCCTGCTGTTCCATAAATAACTCCCGCCCTGTCTTTCAGAGATCTCAGGGAACAGACGGGAGTTATAAAGATAGTGTTTTACTCCATTGGTATCAGTGCGCGCACTTCTACACTGCCACCTATCTGCAGGATCGGGCATCCTTTGGAGATCTCAGCAGCCTCGTCCAGCGAATCCGCTTTGATGATCGTATAACCACCCACTGCTTCTTTGGTTTACACATACGGTCCATTGGTGATTACCTTATCCGACTTCACCACGCGGCCATCCGCTTCAAGACGATTGCCGGCATCCACCAGTTTGTTCTGAGCCGCGATGCTTCCCATCCAGTCCTGCCATGGTTTCATCATTGCCTGTATTTGTTCGGGAGACATCTGCATATTGCCCTGTAACGATTCCCTGCGGAATACTAATAAAAATTCTTTCATTGTTTCTTTGATTTAGTTGTTGGAATGTAATGCAACAGCGTTTCCTTCCGAATCTGTAAAGAAGGCCATGTGTCCGATCTCGGCGCTGATATGGGTTTTAGGCATTGTTACTTTTCCGCCGGCTGCTTCCACTTTCGAAAGTGCGTTGTTCAGATCCGGGTTCCCGTTCAGGTATACTTTCGCACCATCAGCGCTCGGCTTGTGCATTGGGCCTTGTACCAATCCGCCAGAAACTTTTCCATTCATATCTTCCGCCGGGAAGAAAGCCATTTGCATACCCATCATTTCCTGTTGCGGCATTTCGATACCGAATACTGTTTCGTAGAATTTTTTTTGCGCGGTTCATGTCTGATACAGAGATCTCGAACCAGTTCAGTGCATTTTCATTTGATTTCATGATGTTGTTATTTTAAGTGATTATTATTGATTTATATCTGAATGACGATCAGCTTCCTGGAATTGGACAAAAGATTTCGTAATTTTTCAGAACTCTTTCGTTTCTCATTGGTTTTCAGTGAATAAAAGATTTTTAAAAGTACCTATTCTGACTTTATATGCAAGAGAAAAACATTTAAATGACAATTTTTTAGCGCAGAATTAAAACAGGCTGACTTTTGAGAATAAAAGAACAGGATCTGCCGGAAATGGTTATTTTTGGGATATGTACAGTACCGATTATAGCTGTTATGTGCTCCGCAAAAAAGATGCGGGCCAGTTTGTATTTGCTTCCGTGATTGGAGTTGTGTTCATGGTTTCCTGGCTGGTGTTCGTCTATGGAAAGATGGCCCATAAATTAAGCAAAGGCATGAAGGACATGGATTTCTTTTGCCTGATCGGGATGCTCATTTTTATTGCGCTTGCATTGGCCATCTATTTCACCAAACGGTTCCGGGTGAATGTGACCGGCGCCAACGATAAGCTAAAACTTGAAATAAAAGACCGAACGATGCCACGGCCTTTAGTGATCGAAAGTCCTTTTAGCCTAAGACGGCAATGGCATACGCAACCGACAGGTAAGCTGGAGATGAAAATACTTTATGTTACAGTGATGGATCCGCAAGGAACTCCGCTCGTTACTTTCAGTTCTGCGCTGGGAGCTGCTTATAATGCACCGCCCGGGTTCGAATTCATAAACATGTTCAATCCGGAAGAGCGTGCACAGCTCAGTGTGGCACCACTGGTATATGAAACAGGTAAGACGCTGAAAATAGAAGAAGAGATAAGGATATACCTCAATTTTATGGCTAACAGGGCAAAAAAAATGCAGGCCTAAATACTAAGCCCGTTCACATCCGAGCTTTGCACTTCACTCATATAGTCGAAGAAAGGGCGCATATTCCTGAAGGTTTGATTAGCTTCCTTCAGAAATGTTCCGCTCAACACTTCCTTATCGGTAAAATTCCGGACGAGCAGAAATTGTTTATACCGCAACAGGTCGATCCCTTCATTCTCCGCATCAAAACCTTTGGGTGTTGTTTTGATCTGCTCGCCTTTTAATGTTCCGAAGGTGGAAACAAAGGGTTTGCTTTTTAGTATTTTTCTCAGCGGTGCCGCATCATAGGCGATATCATCGCGAATCCGTTTCAGATCTTCCGGGCTCGGTGCCCAAAAACCACCGGCAATGAAACTGTTGCCCTGCTCGATGTGAAAATACATTCCGCCGCGCCGCTGTTTGGTAGCTCTTTTGAAGCTCCCGCTCCAGTTGGTTTTGTAGGGGGTTTTGTCTTTTGAAAAACGTGTATCGCGGTAAATGCGGTGGAGCGATTTCCTGCCCGTAGGGGTTTCGATCAGGTCGTGCAGGTTTAATTCTTTTAATAAAGCATCCGCAAAAAGCTCAATATGTTTTTGTTCCTTTTCAAATTCTGCTTTATGCAATGCAAACCAATCCCGGTTGTTGTTTTTCTTTACGTTTTTCAGGAAGTCGAAGGCCGATGGGGGGATACCTGCTTTGCCTTTGGTGCTTTTTGTCATACGATTAAAATTTCGGTTCCATTCCATTCCTCACTGCCTGCTCCCTCAACCATTCTCTCGCTGTATCACGGTCGCGGAAGATCCGGGTGGGGACGGGCGGTTTATTGATCTTATTAAAAAGATCACCTAATAAATAAATGGAAATATTGGTGGTGTAAAAAGCAATGGCGATGGTATTGTCAAGATGATCTTTTGAAGCAACCAATTCCCTGGCTTTTTTTGTCATGGTAAAAAACTCAGCACCTTCGGAATATACATAGAACATCGTACCGGGAAATAAGCGGATCACCTGCTCTTTTGAAGCAGCAACATCTTCCGCTTCCATAGTAATGCCTTCCTTGATATGATATTCCATGTATGAAAATTCAGGATAGATTTTCATACAATATTTATCTGTTTCAACTATTTCAAAAGACATAAGCCGGATCGAATAGTTAAAGATAGGAATTTGATACGAAAAAGTGAAAATCAGGCGGATCTTTCGGAGTTGAAGACATGTATCTCCCCGCCCTCATTGGATACGCTGCCTACTATTTTTCCATGTATATATAAACGGGCATCCTTTTTCAGCGTGATCTCCTTTACTGTTCCGAAAAGCCTTGCAGTCACATTTTCTCCCACTACTACGGTTTCAGCGTTTATTTCATTATACTGACTGTTCTCAAAGATATATATCTGCCCAAGGACCTGGTCCGGGTAAATTTTAAATAGATTTGTATCCATCTGCTTAATATTGTGGAAAAAAAAACGCAGTGGGTATACCCTTCCCCGTTCACTCACAAGCCAACCGGTGAAACTGCTTATTTTTCCGTGTTTTTTAGTTTTAGTAAAGAAAAGAGGAAAATCCCGTGCCAGAAATTGATCGGGGCAGCCACCTGTCATTACTTCCACCGGCATTTTTTTCCGTATCTTTACACCCGTAACCAAAAGCATAATGTAGTAATACTTTCTTTTTCCGAAAAATAAAATCAGGGCCGGCATGCTAAGCCGTCTGTAATTATTCATTTTTAAGAAAGGAATTATGCTTCTTCTACAAGGTGTTACGTACACACATCCCAACAAAGATATACTATTCGATGATATAGATCTTATCATCAATAAACAGGATAAAATTGCGCTGATAGGTAACAACGGTGCAGGAAAATCCACTCTTCTCAAAATCCTGGCCGGAAATTTACAACCTTCAGCTGGTAGTGTAAAAGCTGCTTCGAAGCACTGGTATGTGCCACAGCATTTTGGGCAATTTAATGAATACACCATTTCTCAGGCCCTACGGGTGGAGGATAAACTACATGCGTTAAAAGAGATCCTCGGCGGCACTGTAACAGATGAAAATATGACAGCGCTTGACAATGACTGGGCGATCGAAGAACGATGCAGGGAAGCCTTCATGCAGTGGAAACTGGATGGATTGGATCCGGCTCAACAAATGAAAACACTTAGCGGCGGGCAAAAAACGGCTGTTTTTCTTGCCGGGATACACATTCACCGCCCCGGAATCGTCCTACTGGATGAACCGGGCAATCATTTGGATGTGCTCCACAGAGAGATTTTGTATGAGTATATACGATCCACTACAGCGACTGTGGTAGTGGTAAGCCACGACCGGACCTTGTTAAATATACTGAATACCACGTATGAACTTAGCAAGCGTGGTATAACTGTTTATGGCGGCAATTATGATTTCTATGCCGAACAGAAAAAGATCGAACGAAATGCTTTGGATCAGGATCTGAAGACCAAAGAAAAAGCGCTTCGCAAAGCAAAAGAAACAGAACGGGAATCCCTGGATCGTAAACAAAAACTGGATGCACGCGGAAAGAAAAAACAGGAAAAGGCAGGACTTCCCACTATCTCTATGAACACATTCCGGAACAATGCGGAGAAAAGCGCTTCACGAATAAAAAGCGATCATGCTGAAAAAACACATGTTATTGCGCAGGAAATAGAGCGCCTGCGTGCGGAATTGGCTGGCCTGGACAAAATGAAAATGGGTTTTGACAATTCTGCGCTGCACCAGGGAAAGACATTGATCACTGCAACTAACATAAACTTCAGCTACAATGATCAGTTACTTTGGAAACACTCTTTGAATTTTCAGATACGGAGTGGCGGACGAATTGCACTGAAAGGTTTAAACGGTTCCGGCAAATCGACCTTGTTGAAAATGATCTTAGGAGAACTGAAGCCTCAATCAGGAAACATGGACAACGCTGTTATCAAAGCCATGTACGTCGACCAGGACTATTCATTGATCGACAATGAGCTGAGTGTATACGAACAGGCGCAACAATTTAATTCCGGGATACTGCAGGAGCATGAAGTAAAAACACGGTTAAACAGGTTTTTGTTTACAAAGGAATATTGGGGCAAGCCCTGTAAAGTACTCAGTGGTGGTGAGCGAATGCGCCTGATGCTGTGTTCATTAACAATACGTGACCAGGCACCCGACCTGATCCTATTGGATGAGCCGACAAATAATCTTGATATTCAAAACATAGAAATTTTAACGGCGGCGGTCAATGAATACAAAGGTACACTAATAGTGGTAACTCATGATTCGTTTTTTTTGAAGCAGATAAACATGGAACAGGAGATTGTTTTGAGATAGTGACGCTCCACCGGCTTGGTCTTCTTCTCATAAATTTGAGTATTTTTGAGTTAATCCTGACTGACTGAAAACATAAATCAACGCAGAACTAACAACCAAATGATCACTTGTAATTCCGGATCTGCTTTTTGTATCTATATACCATGTATAAAAAATATACTCGCAGTTACTTTTGTGTTGCTGTCTGCATACAGTAATTATCTGGTATCGCAAAATTCAGATAGTTTAATAAAAATTCTTGCGGAATCAAAAGAAGATACAATAAAGGTAAAAACTTTAATAGAAATTTGCAATCAGCAAGGCGATATACCGAATCTTGAAAAGATTAAATATGCGGAAGAAGCGCTATCGCTATCGGAAAAATTAAACTTCCAAATGGGAATTATCACTTCTAAGAGGGCTATCGGCCAGTATTACATCGCCCTGGGTAAGTATGAGGAAGGATTGAAGTACTTAAATGACGCTTTACTGCTTGCTGAAAAGAGTAAAGATAAAATTGTCATGGCTACTATTCACAATGCAATGGGAACTTCCTGTTTTTATATGGGAAATTTTCAGGCTTCTTTGTCCCATTTTATAAGAAGCGCGGCTTTATTTGATAAGCTAAAAAAACCTGAATCATTAGCCGAAGTTGCCCATAATATGGGCCTCGTTTATTACCGGACCAAAGATTACCAGAAAGCCAGGGACTATAATAATCAGGCTGGTATAATCTATCAACAGCTGAAGGACACATTAGGTTTTTCATACACTCAATCACAATTCGGAAATATTGCTTACGATGAACACAAGTACGATACAGCCCTGGTATACTATAAGCGGGCATTAAAACTTACAGAAAAATTAAAAGATCCCAGTTACACAATTACAAGCCTGGTCGGGATTGGGAATGTATTATTTGAAACCGGACACTATAACGAGGCTATGATATACGATCGCAGGGTACTGGAAATAGCCAGGAAAATCGATGACCAAAATTCAGTTACCATTGCACTTTTGAACCTCGGAAAAGAGTACGTCGCGCTGAATAAGTTAGATAAGTCGATAGAGGTACTAAAAGAGGCGCTTCTCGTAGCAAAAAAAACGGGCGCAAAAGAAAATGAAGCCGATGCCTATTCATACCTTTCTGAGACGTATGAAAAGAAAAATGACTTTAAGAATGCTTTGGTCTACAGCAGGCTTTATAAGCAATTGAACGACAGTATCTTTAATGAAGAAAACGCAGAACGGATCAATACCCTGTCGGCGAAATATGAAACTGAAAAAAAGGAAAAAGCTATCGCACTTTTAAACGCCGAGCTTTCCGGCAAACAAGAAAAGCAGGAATTACTGAATGCGAAAGTAAAAGAAAAAAACATAATTATTCTATCACTGATCGGTGGGGCTTTGCTTCTTTTTATATCTGTGCTCCTTTTCTTTAGTCACCAAAAACTCAAACAAAAGAATAAATTCCAGGCAGAATTAAACGAGCAACAAAAAAATACTGCAAGTATCGTTATCCAAATGCAGGAAAATGAAAGGAATCGTATTGCCAGGGAATTGCATGATGGAATAGGAACTTTTTTATCCACCTTAAAGATAAATCTCCAGGCGCTTGAAAACAATCTGGCAGATAAAAAAATGATTCCGTATAAAACCAACACCGGGTTGATAGATAAAACAGCTGCTGAGCTAAGAAAAATCACGAAGGGTCTCTCCAATGAAGTTTTACTGGAAAACGGTCTTGCTTATGCTATTCAGGAATTGGTAGAAAGTATTAATGCGTCTGGTGCTATGCAACTCAAATTGTTAACACATGGAATTGATGGCCGTTTTGATCCTATCCTGGAAACGAACCTTTACAGGATAGCCCAGGAACTAATTAATAATTCCCTCAGGCATTCGCAGGCTACAAAGGTCACTTTACAATTAATTGATCATGACAGCTTTATTCTGTTAATGCTTGAAGACAATGGTGTTGGGTTTACGCCTCAAATCTCAGGAAAAAATTATACCAGCGGAATGGGACTCAGGAACATCAAAAACAGGATAGATTTTCTTGGCGGAACATTAAAAATAGAATCCGGTTTAAAAAAAGGGAGTACTTTTATTGTCGAAGTTCCAAGGACTGCAGCCTAACTGAATTTAAAATGAAAGAAGCAACCAGGATATTTATTGCCGACGACCACCAGATGTTTATTGATGGTATAAAAGCACTCATGCATACGAGTGGTATAAAGATCACCGGAAGTGCAAATAACGGCGTGGAGCTGCTTCAAAAACTAAGTGAAACTGAAGTAGATATTGTTCTAATGGACATTGGTATGCCGGAGCTTAATGGTATAGAAACAACAAATCAGATCTCATTAAAACATCCGCATATTAAAGTCATTGCCCTCACAATGTATGATGATCCTACCAGGATCGTTAAAATGTTAAAAGCAGGCGCCAAAGGCTACGTACTTAAAAACACTTCCAAAGAAGAATTAATGGAAGCAATACATACAGTAGCAGAAGGAGGCGTTTACTACTCAGATAAAATAATCGTAAAAACGATGCAAACGATCACTACCGAAAGTGATCCACTCTCAAAACTTACTGAAAGAGAAATCGAAATCATCAGGCTAATTGCAAAATCCTTTACCAATAAAGAAATCGCAGGCCAATTATCCATTAGTGAATTCACCGTTAATACACACCGTAAAAACGCCATGCGCAAATTGTCCATTAAAAACACTGCCGGTTTGGTAAAGTTTGCCATTGAGCAGGATCTTTAATCTATACACCTTTTGGTGTAGTTAAAAACACACCTTTCACTGTATTTCTTTACACCGGTAATTTTTCCACTTTTGAGGAAATTACTTCTATGGGAATACGGACAAGATTATTGCCACCCTACCTGTTTTTGGGGATTTTAACATTAACTGCCTGCCGGAAAAAATACGAGCATTGCGATAGTGCAACCATTTGCGTTAAGAACACCGGGTCGACACCTATTCCTTACGCATGGAACAGTAATGCTTTCGCGGATACACTTCAACCCGGCCAATCTACCTGCACTGTTATAGGCGAATACAATGCAGACCCTAAAAACCAGGCAGGTGAAATAGTATATTTTGAAACCAATAACGCTACCTGGGCCATTAAACCCACAGCCTGCAGGACCGAAAAGGAAATTGACCATTAATACCAAAAAAACAAAAAGATGAAAAAACAGATGCTCATATTATTTCTTATTACCATTTCAGCATTAGTTGATGCACAAACTGCAGCAACAAAGTATGCAAACAGGTTCTTTAAAAGCTATGAAGATTACATAGCCGGCAAACCGGTCGAAGAAGCGACAGTAGCAAGCTGGAAGGCTAACAGCGTGGAAGTAAAGACGAAAGGTGCTCAGGAAAAAGTTAAAATCTCCAAACTTCCTTATAGCTGGTTCGTGAATGAAGGAGGAATGCTCATGCGTGTTTTTGACGGTGATCTGTATTACGTAGTTATTGACGGACCCATTTCTTATTACATAAAGAGTGATGAAGGTACGGCAGGCTTTGCAAGCGACGGGTATCATCTGCATGGAAAATTTACGGACAGCTTCCCCTCTGACTATTATTCCGAAACCCCCAACGGTAAGATTGCGAAACTGAGTGGAAAAAAACTCGGCGTATATCTGAAGAAATACGACCTGGAAAAACAATATAATAAGGATCCCGAGTTTAAAAGAGAAATGAGGGATTGCGTACAATGCTGGCAATCAAAAAAGGCGCATAAGAAGATTAAATACATTAAACTGGTTAATGAAAAAATGAAATAATAAAATTCTCTTTAACCGTCAGAATGAAGGTAATCGGGATATTATATCTCCATTTTTATTACTGTACTCCCTGCTGGTCATTCTATTTTATTTAAGAAGAGTTACAAAAAAATCTGCAAAAAAGAACCGCATTTGAGGTATACTACACACGTGAGCAATACATGCATTCAGAAAAGTAGTTTCTCCATTTTATAGACAAATTCTATCACCCAATCTTGCAAAATTCCCGACTACGGTGTTTTTATGGCTTCTATACGGAAGTTACACGTAACATTCCTTGAATAATTTTTTTGAAACCAGACAGTAAAAACCGAACACAGGCAGCAGAAAAAGCTAAACGACTGGATATCACTCATTAGTCGAACTACCACTTTAGCATAAAAATCGCAAGCCAGTATCAAAATCACCCGAAAGTATGAAGGAAAACGGTTAAATGGAGGGTACTTTTGCGGCATATTCATCAATAAAATATCATGAAACAATAGTTTAGGACCCGGAACTCTTTTAGCCGTGGCCCTGTCAAAATAAAGAATGGATGTGTCGGGCATAGCATCCCGTTGCGTATGATCTCTATGGAAGTTAGCGGTCATTGTATAATAACTTTCAGGTGACTGACATATTATTAACTTTATATCTAAAATAAAACAACAATTTGTGTCCATTTAAAACCCAATAAAATGAATATCATACTTACAATTTTACTTGTAGTGGCAGGCATCATTGCCTTACTGTTGATCCTTGCGGTTTTCATGAAGAGGGAACATTATGTCAGGCGTGAAATTATCATCAATGCGCCCCGACAAAAAGTATTTGACTATTTAAAACTGCTCAAAAACCAGGAGGAGTTCAACCAACACGCAAAGGCTGACTCCGACAGGAAAAAGGAATTTAAAGGAACAGACGGAACAGTTGGATTTATTTATGCCTGGAACGGAAATAAAGATGCCGGTGAAGGAGAAAAGGAAATTAAGAATATCATTGAAGGGAAAAGAATTGAAACAGAAATTCGCTTTGTAAAACCAATGACAACCACTGCCTGTATAATCATGGAGACAGAATCTTTATCCGATGATCGGACCAAAGTATACTGGAGCAATGCCGGCACATTGAAATATCCTATAAACATAATGGTACCAATGGTAGAAAAAATGCTTCCGAAAGATATGGATATAAGTTTGTCAATGCTGAAAAATATTCTCGAAAATTAATCACAACAATAAATCAATCAACAATATGGAAGACCAAAAAAATCAAACAGACAAGTCAAATCAACCCATTAACACAACACCAAAAGTGACAGGAATTGGCGGCATCTTCTTTTTTTCCGACAATCTGAAGGAAACGAAAGAATGGTACACCAAAAATTTAGGGATTGAAATCAATGATTGGGGTTCATCGGGTTTTGAATCCAGGAACATTAACAGGCCTGACGAGATAAATTCTCTTCAATGGAAACCTTTCAAAAAAGGGGATGAATATTTTTCCCCATCCAAAAAAGATTTTATGATTAATTACCAGGTTCAGAATATTGAAGGACTTGTAAACAAGCTCAAGGAAAACGGAGTAACCATACTTGACAGCATTGCGACTTACGACTATGGAAAGTTTGTACATATTATGGACGCAGAAGGCAATAAGATTGAACTATGGGAGCCTTCGTAGCAGCATAATCAAATTTGTTCTGATACTGATTCAATAATTTCGAACTATTTTATATCGACCAATAAGGTTCAATATCGTATGATGCGGTGTGGATGGATTTGTGATGATCCTTTGTACACCGGAAGTCAAAATCAAATGAGCCACCCCGCTGTTATGTTGCCTCCAAGCCTTCGAAATTGAAGTTTTCAGGTATTTCCGAAAAACAAAAAAGTCCTGCTTTTGTAGCCCCCCATTTGATTTATTCAAGGGGTAACTTATTTCCGTTTTAATTTATTATTTTCACTAAAAATACCCAGATTTATGATAGTAAAAAAGAATCTGTCCTTAAAGGATATTTTTAAATTTTCGGGCCAACATCTGATTTGGTTGTTCCCATGGATGTTGCTTGTAGCGTCGGTATATTATTTTACCCACTGGAAATCTATTACCATACCCTGGCTGCCGCTTTCCTTAATTGGTACTGCTGTAGCATTCTATCTTGGTTTCAAAAACAATCAGGCATACGATAGAATTTGGGAAGCCCGAAAAATATGGGGAGCCATGGTAAATAGCAGCAGGAAGTTTGCCACCTTGATCAAAAACTACCAATCAGAGGAAAATAAAACAGATGAAGACGAAGTGGCACTTCGGAAACAGATCATTCTCCGGCACATTGCCTGGTTGTATCAATTAAGAAGCCAGTTACTTGTTCCCACAAAATGGGAGCATGTAAGTCTGAATGGGATCTATGGGTTTTACAATCAAAAAAGGCGCGATAATCTATTTAATGATTTCAAAGAAGAGCTTGATGAAATTGCTCAGCAGCAGTATATTCCCGAAAAAGAAAGGAACAGTCTTGAAACATTCAATAATAAAGCTGTCCAGCTTCTGAATACACAAACCGAATCCATTCAACAACTGTACAAAACCGGAAAGATAAATACGATGCAGCAAACGGATCTGCAGGCAGTTATAAATAGTTTTTATGACGAACAAGGCAAAGCCGAGAGGATAAAAAATTTTCCTTTCCCGCGCAACTATGCAAGTCATGGTTTTGTGTTTAACTGTATTTTTATTTTCTTATTACCTTTTGGTATCGTTGGAGAATTAGCCAAGCTGGGCGATTCAATGATCTGGTTGAGTGTTCCGGTCGGGGTAATAGTAGGCTGGATCTATGTGGTGATGGAATTAATTGGCGACTATTACGAAAATCCGTTTGAGGGTTTAAGGTATGATATTCCCATGTTTTCTGTTTGCAGAACAATTGAAATTGATTTATTGCAAATGTTTGGAGAAACCGAAATCCCAAAACCAATACAATCAAAAAATGGTGTTTTGCTGTAGAACTTTTCTCAATGAGTCTTTTAGTTTCTTAATTACCTGATCTTCACAGATACCCTTTTCTGCTCCTTACTCAGAAGAAAGGGATGAGAATTCCGATGGCGAAATGAAAACAGGTAAATTAAGCTATTTTTGTAAACAAACAGATCACTATGAATTGGATAAAACAATCAACAACTTTAACTGGTGAAGCTGTGATATTAATTCCATTATGTCAGGATCATTTTGAAGCATTGGCTTTGTTGGCAAAAGATGAGCGGATTTGGGGATTTATTCCTGTTGACATGTCAGAAACCTCAAAATGTATAAATTCATTTGAATCTGCTTTGATTGAAAGGAATAAAGGAACTCAATTCCCCTTTGTGATTTTTCACAGGAAAGACAATAAAATAATTGGCAGCACACGTTTAATGGAAATGTATCCTTTGCATAGAAAATTAGAAATTGGTTGGACCTGGCTTCACCCGGACTATTGGACTACCGAAGTAAATCTGGAATGCAAATTATTGCTGCTCTCTTTTTGCTTCGAAAAATTAAACGCCATTCGCGTGCAATTGAAAACTGATGAGAATAATATCCGTTCCAAACGGGCTATAGAAAAAATTGGAGGAAAATATGAAGGGACTTTACGAAACGATATGTTGAGAGCCGATGGAACCTTCAGAAACTCTGCCTATTTCAGTATAATTAGTAGCGAATGGGATCGAACAAAAAGTAATTTAAATAAATTATTTGAAAACAAAACAAACGTTTTATAAACCAATTGGTTCATAGGCGGCATTAACCACTTTATTCTGCATGAAGCCTTCAAAAAGGTTCAGGCGGTGTAACTAATACTAAATGAGCCGGGTGGTTTGTGCAAAATGACAAAGGGACTTACAACTACTAAAGTCATAAGTCCCTTCTTGCGGGCAGAAAATGCCAGATTTCTTACTCTTTTACATCAGATTTGGAGCAGATTTTGACGTAATATTACGGTAAACATTAAGTCCTTTTCAAATTAACCCTGAACCAAGTGCTAATGAAATAGAGATTAACATTATTGCAACAATTATCTGAATAAATTTTATAGTCACTTTTTTCAGTAATTTGCTCCCTACAAACGCACCCGTGATGGCGGCAAGTGTAGCAATTATAACTAAGTTGATATTATCAATTAATCCAGCTTTAGAGAATTTTGTAGCATATACAGAAAGTCTTGTGAAATCTACAAAACATGAAATTACTACCGTTGTAGCAATAAAGGTTTCTTTGGAGAGGTTTACTCTAATTAAAAAAGCACTTCTCAATGCTCCCTGATTCCCCGAAAGGCCACCAAAGAAACCGCTCAAAATACCGCCAAGCGGCATCTGTTTTTTGCCAAATTGAAGTTTGTTTAAAAAAGGAACCAGATCAAGAATCGCAAACAGAATAAGCAGAACAGAAATAATAAATTTAACCGGGTACAACTCAAATAATCTGCCAAATAAATGATAAGAAAACAGTGGTTTAACGTCGGGAATGTACAATAAAAGCAATGCCCCGGCAAAGGCAGCCATAACAGCGGGAATACCAAAATGTATTAAGACTTCTTTATCTGCTTTTTTTCCAACCAATATTAATTTGAAAATATTATTGAAGAAATGTACTACACCCGTCAACCCAATCGCTATATCTACCGGAAAGAAAATCATAAATACCGGTGTTAGTATCGTACCTAATCCGAATCCCGAAAAAAAGGTCAGAATAGATGCGATAAATGCCACAAGAGATATAATGAGAATTTCCATTTATTAGATTCAGCCAACAAATATAAATGATTGTGAAATAAAAATGGCTACCCAACAGGATAGTCATCAAACAAATCAAAATTCATCAAATGAGATGAAAAGACATTAAAAAGCGAAAGAACGTTACCCATTTCGAACCTTAAACCCTTAAATGAGCTGGAACCACCCGCTTGGAAAAGGCAGTTTCGCCACACAAAATTGAGCGGGCAGATAAAGAGCCGCCAGCAGAGGTTTTAGGTCACGATTTGTTGGCAATAAATGAGTTCCTCTTTTACGTGGAGGCAGAGCCATTTATTACCCCCGAAAAGGTCGAATCGCAAACGTGCGGCCTTTAAAAAGACATAAAGGATATATTTTTGGCACAACCGACTATTATTGTCCTTTTAGAATGTCTAAAATAGATTTGATTCGTGCTTTTCGGGTTTCTTTTGTCTTGGCTAGAGCCAAAGATTGCAGCATTAATTTTCGCTTTGACTGGCTTAGTTCAATAAATTTTTTGTGCAATTTAGTCCGTAGAGCGGCCATCAAATATTTCGGGATGATTAACTCTTCTACTTCGTCTAATAAACTCCACGAACCATTTTGCTTTGCTACTTCTATGCTTTTAAACCCGGCTTCGGTTATCAAGCCTTCTTCTGTCAATTTTTGTATTTTTTGTTTGTTGATCTTCGACCAGGTGCTTACAGGTTTTCGCTTGCTGAAGTAGTGTTTATACCTCTCACTATCCAATGGATCAGCCCTGCTATCAATCCATCCGTAACAGAGCGCGCAGTCGACGGCATCGCTGGTAGCTAAAGAAGCTTTTCCTGAACTTTTTCTATAGAAAATTAACCAAACAGCATCTTTGCGAGAGTGGTTTTTCTCCAGCCATTTTCGCCAATGCTGTTTGGTCTTAGGATAAAACTGTTCTATTTCTCCTTTATTCATTTTTTTCTAAACTTCCACATGATTGAGCAAGAAACTAAAATACCAATCATTTGAAAGCCACCTACAAGAACGCCGTAAGGCCCCGGATGCGGAATATTAGGATTGATCGCTATGTCGAACGTATTAGCTACCAAATACCCAAGACCCACAATTAAACCAAGCTCTAAAGCGGCTTTTAGGGTTGAAGTATTAAGCGCTACCATTAATAATGCCGTAACAATCAAGGTGGGTAAAATAGTTAGTGGCGGCCCATAGAAATAAATAGGATCGGGCTTTGCAGCCATCTTCCCTAATTTATCCAAACTGGTAGCATATTGGTCAGGGAACACTACCGTAAAATACAACCAGCCAAAAAAAGAAAAGAATACGAGTGAGAGAAATACTCCCAACCATGAAATTTTTGAAAAATGTTTAAGCATGTTTTTATAGTTTATTTGTTTGTTTGTTATTTACCTGATGAAGCGATTTTGTAAAATAAAAAATCGGTCGAGGGCATTTCGGCAAAACCTAAAGCGTGTGCCTGAGTAATGATCTGGCCACGATGATAAGTGCCATGATTAAACAGATGCTGCAAATATTCACAAACCTGCAGATTAGCCCCGAACCAGGGCGTTTTAATATTTACTGCTTCATTCAATTGCTCTTCAGTTAAGTCACTTACTTTCTCTGCAATAACCGAAGAGCGTTTTAGTAATCCATCAAACACTTCCTGATGTTTAAGATCAGCTACACCATAACGATTTACAGCATCACCGTTTTTAAATAAATCAGCACACCACATTTCCTCAATAGCCCAAATATGATTTAAGGTTTGAAGAATACCTTTAAAACTTGATGGCACTTCTTTAAGAAGTTGTTCGTTTGATTGGCTTTTTAGCCAGTTTACAAATTGTTGATTTGCATGTAAATTGTAGTCAGCGTAGCTTGTCATTAATTTTTTGATACTCATTTTCTTTATTTTTTAATTGTTTATGAAACAAAATTAAAATGAGCGTATGACAACTGTTTGTCAGGGGTCATTGATGACCGTGGTATTTTACAAAAAATTCCTGCAAAGTCATTTTATGAGCCTTAAATCTTTGATTAAGAACATCTGTATCAGTCATCCGGTCAAGGCGGAAAAACCTAAAATCTTTGCGTAAATGGCAATAAGCCACGAGTAGCCAGCTTTCCAACGTATTTATTAAGGCAAAGGGTTCCACTGTTCTGTGGGTTTTATCATTTTGGGCATTGGCATATTTAAACTTTACCAGGTAAAAATTTGTAAGAGCATGTTGCAGTTCAGACAATATACTGCTGGTTCTTTCAAATTTGGCGAGCTTTCCAAAAGTTGTCCTTTCTGATAGCAAGTTCGCCCGATCTCTGTCAGGTTGTTTTAGAACTGCCTTTATCTTTTCAATTGCTTCAGAATAGTCTTTAATAAGTGAGGCATCCTTATTTTTCAAAACTAACTGTTCAGCAAGGATGAGTGCATTTGCTTGCCTTTCGCTAAACATAACAGGAGGGATTTTGTAGCCAACCATCAAGCTATACCCTTTACCATCCTCTGTAGTGACAGGTACTCCAGCTTGTTCTAACGTCCTTATATCCCTGTAAATGGTTCTTACGCTGACTTCAAATTTTTCAGCGAGAAAAGTAGCAGTGATAATTCGCTTTGTTTGCAACTGAAGCAAAATCGCTGTAATACGAGAAATCTTATTTGTTTCCTTTTCACTCATAATCTTTAAAAGATATTATTCGGGTGAAAAGATATAATTTAATAGCGACAACAGTATGTCAGGGGCTGCTTTAAAACAAAAGTAAAAACAACAGTTCGAACCCTTTTTCTACTTAATAACGCCAATAACTAAAAAAAAGCGCAGTTTCGTGCGCTTTTTTCTTCTGCGGTGAGGGTGGGATTCGAACCCACGATACGGTTGCCCGTATACAAACTTTCCAGGCTTGCTCGTTCGACCACTCTGACACCTCACCTTTGAGGGCGACAAAAATAATATAATTTTATGAATTACCTGTCAAAAATCTAATAAATAGTGGTTTTCAGTCCTTTATATGGCACATTTCACCCCATATCTTTCAGGTCGACCCATTCCAGGCGCGGAAACTCATCATGATCATCGTAATTAGGGGCATTTTTTCCTTCTTCCGTTTGTTGATCGAGGTAATAAACCTGGCCCGACTTTGCTCTTTCCGCCCAGGCCCGGATATAGGTATCAAAATCATAGGCAATGATCGCTTCCTGGTCTTCCTCGAATGAATCTTTCGACCGCACAAACAGGCAGCCTTTATGCCCGGTGGCTACCCCGCTTGTATCGATCACCAGCGTATCGTAGGAATAATCATCTGCAAAAGGAAGCCAGTCTTTGTGCCAGCAGAAATATTCGCCCTCCTCCTTTTTTTCCCGGTGTATGTCGTCGAACATCTTTTTTGTCCGCAGAACACCATCCAGCGTGTCGAAGCACATCCCTTCTATATCGGCCGTCTCATTATCTTCTCCCCCATTACATACTTTATAGAATTCAATGAAGCTCTCCGGGACCTCCAGTCCAATCTCACTCAGGAAAACCCTAATCTCTTCATCTGTTGCACCCGGCTTCAGGATTTCAGAATAAATGGTCACCTGTTCCTTTACCTCTTTCACCAGTTCTTTGTATTTACTCATCGCAATAAAATTTGAACGATAAATATACATGTTCTTCTCTTATCAGGCACCTCCTTTCCCAACCCGTATTTTCCCCCTTCTACCGATACCTTTTTCCAGACTACATATTATTCCGGCAGCAGGCGCATCCGGGCCATAATTTTGTATGTAGAACAAAGATCACGAAAATGAAAAAGAGTATACTGGTTGCCGATGATGACAGATTGCTGGTAAAAGCGCTGAAAAAATCGTTGTCAGAGCTGGGTTACGATATCCATACAGCCACAAACGGAAGCGAAGCCATCGATGTGATCACCGATCATAAAATTGACCTGGTTATCTGCGATATCATGATGCCCCAGATCTCAGGCATTCCTTTTGTCGTCGCCATAAAAAACAGTTACCGGAGCAATACACCCGTTATCGTTATCTCATCACTTCCCACAGGGAAACAGATCACCGAAAGCCTCGGCGACGACAGGATCGTTTTCCTCAACAAACCTTTTTCATTCGACACATTGACAGATCTCACCAAAAAATTCCTGCACACCACACTATGAAAACCTCTGTATTTATAATTGAAGACAATCCTATGTATTCTATGTACGTCACGATGAAACTGGACGACATGTTCAATTATACCACCCACCTTTTTCTTTCAGCCGAAGAAGCTCTCAATAATATACACCTGAAACCGGATATCCTCGTAATGGACTATATGCTACCGGGGATGAACGGATTGGAGGCCCTGAAAAAGGTAAAGGAAATAAGTCCTGACACCATTATAGTGCTGATGTCTGCTCAGAACGATACGGAAACAACAAGCACTATATTGAATGCAGGAGCGCACACCCACATTCAGAAAGATAAATTGGCTGCCCAGAAAATAATTGATGCCATCGTGGAGATCACCGGCTCGAAAAAGTAAGTTTTTATCTTATCTTTAACGTGCATAATTGTACCGGGATCAAAATAATTTTAGTATGGAAGAGCCAAAAGCATTGTTTCCAAGCCTGTTCTACAATAGTCCGATCGGAATAACGATCTCTGATGTTGCCACTTCGAGGTTCATTATGGTCAACAATTCCTTTTTAAAGATCTTCGGCTTTGAAGAAAAAGAAGTGATCGGAAAAAAGACAACCGATCTCAACCTGATCAGGGAACAAATAATACGGGAAGAAAATATCGGAGAGATCAAAAAAAACGGCAGGATACAGGAAAAGGAAATACTTGCCTACAAAAAAACCGGGGAGCCCATCTATTGTCTCACCTCTATCGAGTATATTGAAATTGAAAATAAAATGGCCTCCGTATCTACCTTCCAGGACATCACTGAAAGGCGCAATATCGAGACCCAGCTAACAGAGGCGAAACGAGAGGCAGAAAAAGCTACTCTGTCAAAAAACACGTTCCTTGCCAATATGAGCCATGAGATCAGGACACCACTCAATGCCATGCTTGGATTTGCTGATCTGTTAGAAGCAACTCAACTGAACGAACTGCAGAAAGAATACCTGGATGCTATTGAAGTCTCCGGAAAAAATCTATTGACCATCATCAATGATATATTGGATTTCTCGAAGATAGAAGCCGGCATGCTAAGCATTGAGCAGGTGCCGTTCGGGCCGCAGCAGCTGATCCAATCGGTATACACCATGTTCTTTAAAAAAGCGCAAAGTAAAAACCTGAAACTGTTCATTTCCCTTGATCCGGAATTACCGCCGCTTCTGAGTGGAGATCCTATACGCCTAAACCAGATCATGATCAACCTGATCGGGAATGCGGTTAAGTTTACGGCGAAAGGAAGTGTGAGCGTGGATTGTGAAGTGATGGAGCGTATAAACAACAAGGTAAAGTTGCGATTTTCAGTAAAAGATACGGGGATAGGCATTCCACGTGAAAAGCTCGCCACCATTTTCGATCGTTTCACACAGGCGGAAAACAATACTACCCGTAATTATGGCGGTACCGGCCTGGGGCTTTCCATTGCGAAGAGATTGATCGAGCTGCAGGGCGGGGAAATATTTGTGAACAGTAAACCTGGCAAAGGCTCTGAGTTTTATTTTACCGTAGAATATACGATCGCGGATGGAAAAGAATATACGCCTGTTCAACACAGCCGGAAAAAAACAGCGGGAATATTTAAAGGCAAAAAAGCCCTTGTGGTAGAAGACAATCTCCTGAACCAAAAACTGGCTCTGACACTTTTAAAGAATGAAGGGTTTGATGCGGAAGTAGCAGAAAATGGCCAGATCGCCGTTGACCTGTTGAAAGAAAAAACATACGACATTATCCTGATGGACCTTCAGATGCCGGTCCTGGACGGATACGAAGCTACCCGGAAGATCCGCCGGGAAGTAAAAAGCACTATCCCGATCATAGCGATGACTGCTAATGCCATGGCCGGAGAACAGGAACGGTGTATGGATACAGGTATGGATGATTACATCACCAAACCATTCAAAGCCGCATCACTGCTGAACATCCTTTTTAAATTTTTGAATACCGGCAAAGATGTAAGCCCAGAAAATACGAAACAAACAGGCCAGCCCGGTGAAAAAATTACCGACCTGAGTTACCTGAAGGAATTTTCGGGAGATACAGATTCGTTCGTTAAAGAAATGTTGGAAGTGTTCCTCGAACAGAACCCTATAGATCTGGAATTCCTGGAAAAAGCCATTGCCAATGATAATTATGACGGAATGAAGGCCATTGCACACAGCCTTCAGACTTCGCTGGGATTTATTGGTTTCAGTGAAAGCCTTATCAATTGTTTGAAAGAATCGGAAATACTCGCTACTGAAAAAAGAAATCCCGTTACCATTAAAACAAACCTGGAGATCATTTCAGCTGCCTGCAGGAAAGCACAGCAGGAGCTGAAAGAAGAATTAAAAAAAATGGAATAGCTGTTCAAACTGCCGACGACCCTGCCAATCACGGATAGCAGAGATCAGATAAGATTCAGGCGCTTCAGTAATTCCTGTTTGTTTTGCTCTCCGATCGGAATAGGATGTTTATTAATGTAAGCGGTTTCTTTCTCCACCGAATCGATCTTATCCAGGTTGATAAGATAGGAACGGTGGAGGCGATAAAATTTTTCGGAAAGCAGTTTATCTTCAATGGCCTTCAGTGTCATATGTACAGTATGTCTTTTATCATCCGTAAAAATATTGATGTAATCGCCGAGTGCCTGAATGTAAGAGATCTCACTGATGATTATTTTTGTAAGTACCGAATTGGTCCGGATAAAAATATATTCCTTTTCCAAAGTTTCCACTTGTTGCTGCTTGCTGTCGAAGATCTCTTTTGCTCTTGAAACGGCAGCCAGGAAACGTGCTTTGGTATATGGTTTTACGATATAATCGGCCACATTCAGCTCAAAGGCTTCAACAGCATATTCTTCCTTTGCCGTGCAGAAGACCACTATCGGACGCCTTTCGAGGTTCTTCAACAACTCAAGGCCCGACATTTCCGGCATTTCAATATCCAGGAAAACAAGATCGATCTGTTCCCTTTGAAGGGTATTAAAAGCGGAAATGGCCGTATCACATTCATGTTTCAGTGTCAGAAAGCTTATATCCGAAACAAGTGCCTTCAAAGCCATGCGCGCCATTTTATCATCATCTACTATAATACAATTCATACCGCTTTTTATAAACTCACGGCTAATTTGGAGAATTTTACCTTAAAAACCAAAGATTTTACATTTTTAAAAAAACGCGAACAGAAAACAGTAATACGACTATATTCTACACCGAGTCAGGAAGCTCAAAAATTAATTTTTCATAAAATTATACCGATTGGTATATTTTATTTCTATATTTGTACCGGAAATCTATTCCATCATGTCCAAAGCAGAAAAAACCAAAGAGTTCATTATTGAAAAGTCCGCACCGGTTTTCAACAGGAAAGGTTATGTGGGCACTTCCCTGTCCGATATCATGGAAGTAACCGGGCTTACCAAAGGTTCGATATATGGTAACTTTGCAAACAAGGATGAAGTAGCAGTAGAAGTATACAAATTCAATATTCGCTCACTGGGGAGAAGGCTGGCCGCTGCCATGAACCAACAGGAAAAAGCCGCAGACAAGCTTGCAGCCTTCACCGGATATTACCGGCAAAACTGGAAGCAGATATTTGAGCGCGGTGGTTGCCCGATACTGAATGCATGCGTGGAAGCGGATGACAATGCGGAATTCCTGAAGAAGCATGTACAGCACAGCATCAAAGTTCTCGCCAATAGCTTAAGCGATATTATTGAACAAGGCCAGAAAAAAGGGGAGTTCAAAAAAAAGCAGGATGCATCCGATCAGGCTTATGCGCTCATAACGATCCTCGAAGGCGGGATGATGCTGGCCAAGATCATGAATAACCAGCAATTTCTGCATGCCGCACTGGACAGAATGGACAAGCTCGTGACGGATGAATTGAAAAAATAATTTTTTTTACTTAAAAATATACCGATCGGTATTAAAATAAAACACAAATGAAAGAAGTATACATAGTTGCAGCAAAACGCACTCCGATAGGAGGATTGCTGGAAAGCTTATCCCATCTCTCCGCCACTGAGCTGGGAGCCATTGCCATCAAAGGCGCTTTTGAGGAAGCAGGGCTGGACGTTTCAACAGCCGACAGTGTTTATATGGGCAATGTGCTCAGTGCAAATATCGGTCAGTCCCCGGCCAGGCAGGCCGCTAAATTTGCGGGCATACCTGACGCGGTAGATGCCACCACCATCAACAAAGTCTGCGCCTCGGGTATGAAAGCTACTATGATTGGTGCGCAACAGATCCAGCTTGGACAGGAAAACATTGTAGTAACAGGTGGCATGGAAAGTATGAGCAATGTGCCCCACTATTCCATGATCCGAAGAGGCAATAAACTTGGCGACGCTGTGCTGGTCGATGGCATGATCAAAGACGGTCTCTGGGATGTGTACAATGATTTTCATATGGGAAGCGCTGCAGAGCTGGGAGTTCGCAAATATGGTCTTACACGCGAAATGCTGGATTCCTATGCCATTGAATCGTATCGTAAAGCAGCAGACGCAACAGTAAAGGGAAAATTCGACAGGGAGATCATTCCCATTGATGTGGAACAAAAAAAAGGGAAATCCACGATCCGGAAAGACGAAGATGTGGATAAGATCATTGCAGACAAAGTCTCTAAGCTTAAACCGGTTTTCGAAAAAGACGGAATGCTCACGGCTGCCAATTCAAGCAACCTGAACGATGGCGCAGCAGCCCTGATCCTCGTTTCCAAAGAAGCGCTGGAAAAACACAAACTGACACCGCTCGCAAAGATCATTGGATATGCCGATGCCGCACAGGCTCCGGAATGGTTCACCACTTCTCCGTCTATAGCTATTCCGAAAGCACTGGAACAGGCCGGGATGGAGCTGAGCCGGATAGATTATTTTGAGATCAACGAAGCTTATGCCTCTGTGATCCTGTCTAACCAACAGCTGCTCGGTCTCGATCCTTCCAAAATAAACGTGTACGGTGGCGCTGTAGCCATGGGGCATCCCATTGGTGCATCCGGTGCCAGGATCATCACTACACTCATTTCCGTGCTGAAACAGGAAGGCGGGAAATATGGTGTGGCAGCTATTTGTAATGGTGGAGGCGGTGCATCTGCCATCGTATTAGAAAATATATAACCCATTTTATTTATCCTTTTAAAATTAATAACCATATCGTATGAAAACCAACAACAATACTATACTGATCACCGGCGGAAGTGCCGGCATCGGGTTTGAGATCGCCAAATTATTTTCTTCCAAAGGCAACCATGTGATCATTACCGGTCGTGATAAAAACAGATTGGAGCGGGCTGCAGCAAAGCTCAGTGATGCTACTGCCATCCAATGCGACATCAGTAATGCAGCCGATGTGGAGAAACTGGTGCAACAGCTGAATACAGACTTTCCGAAACTCAATATCGTGATCAATAATGCCGGTCGCGCCAGTGTGTATAAGCTTTCTGATACCGGCGCCAATGCCTATGAAAAAGGGGCGGACGAAATGCTGACCAATTATTTGTCTGTTGTGCGGCTCAATGAGCAATTGCTCCCTGCATTGAAAAAACAGCCCGAAGCTGCTATTGTAAACGTCTCCTCTATCGTGGCTTTTGTGCCGGGAGCAATGCTTCCCACGTATGCTGCCAGCAAAGCAGCGCTGCATTCTTACACCCAATCTTTGCGTGTCGCACTTAGCAAAAGTCCTGTCAAGGTATTTGAGCTGATGCCACCGTTGGTAGACACAGAGCTTTCTAAAGAGATCGGTGGGGCCAATGGCATTTCACCGACAGTAGTGGCCAGCGAACTGTTCAGTGCACTGGAAAAAAACGAATACGAGATCCACGTAGGAAACACGGCACATCTCTACAAAGCCTTTCTTTCCTCACCCGCCGAAGCATTGAAGATGATGAATAACGAATAAGCACCAACCAAACCATTATGAAACAAAAAATAGCATTCGCTCTGATCATGGGAATAATTACCACGGGTATTATTTCTTTTACACTGATCTCGATCAATATCGGCTTCACAGATACATTTTACAAGATCTGGTTCCGCTCCTGGGGATTAGCCTATCTTGTCGCGATCCCGGCCATCCTCCTTATTGCGCCACAGGTACAGAAGTTAGTAGATAAGTTCTTCGAACCCAAACAACCGGAAAATGAATACGAGTGAGCAGTTAGAAGTACTACAGTCTTTCATGGGACAAGAATTTACCGCTTCGCCCTCACCATTTATGCGTTGGCTGAAACCGGTAGTTCTTTCCGCAGAAAGAGGAAAGCTCTCTTTTCAATATGTGGTGCGGAAGGAGATGGCCAATCCCATCGGTACATTGCACGGCGGAGTTACGGCAGCTATCATAGATGACATTATTGGCGCTACTATGTTCTCCTTCAACGAAGAATATTTTTATACGACTGTCAACAATGTGATCGATTATTTTGCTCCGGCACGTGAATCGGATGTTATTATTGCCGAAACAAACATCCTGAAAAAAGGGAGACAGATCGTGAATGCGCAATGTGAGATCTGGAATGAAGACAGGTCGCGCATGATCGCAAGGACCTATTCCAACCTATTGAAAACAAATCTTCGGAAATAGATCTGCCTTTTTCTATCTCCTAACTGCAAAAAGCGCATTTACCTAAAAATTAAAACCGTTTACCGCATCCGATAGCATTTCGGTTTCAGACCTTCTATTTTCGTTCCCGGGAAGGACATCCCTATTACCCTTTTGAACGAAAACGAATTCATACGATCACTGAAAGAAGGCAGGCGTGAAGCCTTTAACCAGCTATGGGCCGATCTCGGGAATAAAGTATTCAACACAGCGCTGAGTATGCTGCAACACACCGAAGATGCAGAAGACATTACCCAGGAAGTATTTACTGAAGTCTTCCATTCCGTAAAAAATTTCAAAGGTGAATCAAAACTATCTACCTGGGTTTACCGCATCACTATTACCAAATGCCTCGATTTTCAACGGAAAAAGAACCGCAAAAAACGCTTTGGCTTTATGCAAAACCTGTTTGGGGAAGAAAGTAATGAACCCCTGCGGGATATTCCTCATTTTTATCATCCCGGTGTGCAACTGGAAAATAAAGAGCGGGCTGCTATCCTGTGGCTGGCTATCGACAGACTTCCCGAACGGCAACGGACAGCATTTATCCTGAGTAAAACAGAAGATCTGAGCTACACTGAAATTGCGGGAGTAATGGACATTTCGCTTGCCTCCGTGGAATCACTACTGGTTCGGGCCAAACAGAATTTACAGGGACATTTACGGGAGTATTATAAAAAACCGAAGAACCAGGCGCAGGTTTTAAAACAAATAAACATCTAAATGAATATGGAAGCAAAAAATCCGGATCACGATAGCTCCCGGGAAGAAAAAACGCTGAAAAGCCTCGATAACATGCAAAGGGCGCATGCCAACCCACTGCTGTATGACAGGATCATGAAAAGTATCGAATCTGCGGAAGCAAAGATCGTATCGATGCCACCCTTTCAGCGCTGGTCGATAGCAGCAGGACTTGCATTGCTTATTCTACTGAATGCGTATTCACTCAGGCAGCACGGACATCCTCATAAAGGAAACGCATACGATCCCTTTGCAAAAGAATATTTCTCTTACCTCGAAAATCAATTCTGACCACATGAAAAAAGAACGTTTTTATAAGCTCGTTATCATGTTGTTGGTTTTACTCAACGCGGTTACACTCAGCTGGCTCTGGGTACAGGGAGGAGAAAAAAAACACGGAGAAGGTGCATTGGAATACCTTACACAGCAACTACAGCTCAGCCGGGAACAGCAGAAAAAACTGGATATGCTTCGAACCGAACATCATGAAGGCAATGCCGGCATCCGTAAAAACAACAGGCAATTGCATGATAATTTTTTTGATGCTTTAAAAACCAATGACTCTATACAGGCAGAAAAGCTTGCAGATTCGATTTCCGTGCTGCACAAAAAACAGGAATTATTTACCTGGTATCATTTCAAAAAGATCCGTGATCTCTGCACAGAAGAACAAAAGAAAAAATTCGATGAGCTGATCAAAGAAACCATGTTTAAAATGGCCCCTCCCCCACCCGGGCACATTGGGCCGCCGCCCGGTAGAAAATAATTTCAAAAAAAACAATTTACAACGCAGGAAATGATCTTAGCCAGCGTCTAACTATAAAAAACAAACAATTCTCAAATGAAAAAAACACTTCTCTTATCTGCGTTCGGTGTCTGCGGGTTTTCAGCCCTTGCCCAGGGACCGGCCATTACTTCCTGGCTCCGTAATACCACGGGAATAACAGGAAGACATTATGTATCCGGTAATCCGACACCGATCAATGATTCGTATTCTGCCAATGTGCAAACGGTACAATATTCTGCAAACTTCGTGTATGTTACCACACAGGGGATCCCGGCGTACATTGTTGGTCCTTACCTCGATGGAAATCCCAATCAGGCTGGAAATCAGAATGCAATTTTTAAAATCCCTTTAAACCCGGTACAAAATACCGGAACGCTCACAGCGACTACTGCAGGCAATATCGGTATATTCATTAATGGTGTGGCACTTTTTGATTACAGGGATGGTGTCTCCTACAAGTCTTCTACGAGCGCTGATGCAGGTGGTCCGTTAGGTGGCATGGGAGACGGGATCTGGAACCGCGATGCAATTGTAGCAGAAAGAGCCGGATTCGATTGTTCAAAAGGCCATCCTGCCGGAACCAATTACCATCATCATCAGAATCCAAGTGCCTACAAATTGGATCTGAATGTTATTTCCACCATATGTAACCTGTATGATTCGGATGGCCTGTATGCAATTGACAGCACGCAACATTCACCATTACTTGGCTACGCTTATGATGGTTTTCCGATCTACGGAGCATATGGGTATAAAAACACGAATGGTACCGGCGGGATCGTTCGAATAAGATCATCCTACTCCCTGAGAAATATCACTGTACGAACACATTATGCTGACGGCACCAATGTAACGGATGGACCGGCAGTAACGCCGACCTATCCACTGGGGCATTACCGTGAAGATTACGAGTTTGTGAGTAATGCACAGCCCGAGTACCTGGATGTACATAACGGAAGATTTTGTGTAACCCCTGAATACCCGACCGGTACCTATGCCTACTTCTGCACGGTGGATGCGGACTGGAACTCAGCTTATCCGTATTGTGTGGGGCCTACTTTCTACGGTGTGAAAAGCGCCTTAAAAGTAACTTCTATCTCCGAATCAGTAACTACTTATAACCCTGCTGTTGGGATCCAATCGGCGGATCTGGTCAAAACCGGCATCTCCGTTTTCCCGAATCCGGCCAGCGACCTGCTCGTGATCCAGTTGAATACACTCAACAGGGAAGATGTGAAAATAGAGTTATACGATGCGGGTGGAAAACTGACAAAAGAAACCACTATGCTGCAAGGAACAACGATCGTGTATTTCGATACAAAAGAGCTAAGTCACGGCGTTTATGTGGTACGTTTCATCAAAGGCGATGAAGTGCTGACCAGGAAAGTCGTCGTTCAACACAACTGATGCCAGTCGTGTATACTACCCGGTGATGCTCAGCTTATGCCCTGCCCTCAAAAGCAGGGCATATTTTTTTTCTGCTGCTGGCACATGCTTTGCAAACAAAAGAACAACCAGAAGATTTAGTATATTTATCAGACCCCTTTATTTTAAGCGAACCATGAACCCACGCAATTTCCTTTTTTTATTCCTGTTACTGGCGGCCCCCCTAAGCTCGGCCTTTTCGCAAACCGGTTTTGTGCACGTTCAGGAACACACATTAGCAGATGGCAACAAAAAAACGATCAAGCTCTATGGTGTGAACTTAGGCGGCTGGTTGTTGTGGGAAGGATGGATCTGGGGCGGGAATTTCAAAAAAGAAAGTTTTATAAAAGAGCGGATGGAAGATATGTTCGGGAAAGAGCAATCCGATAACTACATTGAGCGATACCGCTCTTCGTTCATTACTTCCGCCGATATAAAAGCCATTGCAGATCTTGGCATGAACACCGTACGTGTACCTATCAATCACTCATTGATCGAGAAAGACGAAGCCCCGGGTGTGATTGATGAAAAAGGATTCCGTTACCTTGATTCGGTGGTAAGCTGGTGCAAACGCTATAAGATCTATGCCGTACTCGATCTGCATGCAGCACCGGGCGGGCAATCTCCCTACTTCATCAGCGATCCGGATAAAAAGAACATGTGGAAAGATCCGGAGAATATCAAACGCATGTACACCGTATGGAAAGCCATTGCAGCACGATACAAAAACGAGACCTGCATAGCGGGATACGATCTGCTGAACGAGCCTATGCCTGTACCAAGATCTGCCCTGCTGCAGGTATACAAACAATTGGTGGCAGAGATCCGTACGGTGGATACCAATCACTTATTGATCATAGAAGGAGCAAATTTTGCAAAAGACTTCAGTATGTTCCGCGAGGTTCTTGACAAAAACCAGATCTTCAGCTTTCATTTTTATAATTGGTTAGGCGGCGATCCGGTAAATAAGCTCGGTAAACAAAATGAATTTTCGAAAGTGGCTCAGCTGCCCATGTGGTGCGGAGAATGGGGAGAAGACATCCTGACAAAGATGACGGTCAATCACAGCCTGCTCAAAAGCCCCGATTACAATTTCTGTGGTTCTGCAGTATGGACCTGGAAGAAAGTGGAGAAAGATCCCAAACGCCCTGCCATCAATAAGATCAACGAAACAGCCGACTGGCAGGCGTTGGTGAAATGGCTGAACGGCGGCGGTGATAAACCGACCTATGATGTGGCAAAAAAAGGAATGGAAGATTTTTTGAATGCAATTCCCTTCGGTAAAAATCAGCCAAACAGTGAACTGTATTCTTTGCTAAAAAACAAATAAAAAATTCTCCCCGATTACTCAGAGAGGATCTTACTTCATTGTGTGCAATTATATTTTATTCTTCTCCAAAAAGAAATCCATACGTTTGATGGACTCTTCCTTGCCAATCAGTTCCATTATCTCATACAAAGCAGGACCACCGCTCACTCCGGTGATCACCACACGGAACAACTGCATTACCTGCCCCGGAGCAATTCCTGTCTTTTCGGCTGTTGCTTTGAAACAGGCTTCTGTTTCTGCTGCTGCAAAACTGCTTAAGTCGCTCAGTTCATTTTTCAATTCTTCGATGAAGGCATAAGACTGTGCATTCAGACGTTTTTCCAGGACAGCAGCATCGTGGCTTGAAGGTGTTTCAAACAGGAAAAAGCCGAGTAACCAGAATTCATTGACAAAATGCGCTTTTTCTTTAATCAGCTTGCATGCCTTCGCCACAAAGTCTTTCGATGCTTCCACTCCGTGTTCTTTCAGCATCGGCATGAAAATATCTGCCAGCTCTTCATCTGTTTTTTTACGCAGGTATTGCTGGTTGAACCATTTTGTTTTTTCGGGATCGAATTTAGCTCCTGCTTTGTTGATCCGCTCCAGCGAAAACAATTGGATCAGCTCGTCCTTACTCATGATCTCTTTGTTGTCGCCCGGATTCCATCCTAAGAGCACTAACATATTGATGAATGCCTCCGGGAAGAAACCGGATTCCTTGTATCCTACATAGCTCGAATTGTCCCGCGGATCCTGCCAGTTGAGCGGGAACATTGGTAATCCGGATGTATCCCGTTTGCTCAGTTTTCCATGCCCGTCCGGTTTCAGGATCAGTGGTAAATGCGCCAACTGAGGCATTTCAGCTTCAAGTCCTAAATACCGGTAGATCAGAATGTGAGCAGGTGCACTCGGCAACCACTCTTCCCCACGCATGGCATGAGAAATTTTCATTTCCACATCGTCCACAATATGCGCTAAATGATAGGTAGGCATGCCATCGCTTTTCAGCAATACCTTATCATCCACCTGGCTGGAATTAACCACTACCCATCCACGGATAATATCATGAAAACGGATCTCTTCGTTGCGCGGCACTTTCAGGCGGATCACATAGGGTGTTCCGGCATCCAGTAATTTCTTTACTTCATCCTCACTCAGCGTCAGAGAATTGCGCATATTCTGACGCGACACAGCATTGTATTGCGGAGCGGCCACCTTCGCTGCTTCCATTCGTTTACGCATTTCGTCCAGCTCTTCCGTGGTGTCGAATGCATAATACGCATGCCCGCCTTCGATCAGCTTGTCGGCATACTTTTTATAAATGCCCAGTTCCTTTCGCTCGCTCTGGCGATACGGAGCATGGGGTCCATCGCCGAAACCAACACCTTCGTTCGGTTCGATACCACACCATTTCAATGAATTGATAATATATTCTTCAGCGCCCGCCACGAAGCGTGTCTGGTCGGTATCTTCAATACGCAAAATAAAATCGCCGCCGTGTTTTTTGGCGAACAGGTAATTGAACAAAGCGACCCTCACACCACCCATGTGTAATCCACCGGTAGGGCTGGGAGCAAAACGTACGCGAACTCTTTTGTTTTCCATTATCTAAAATTGAAGTGCAAATTTAAGGTAAATAAATATATATACTTTTAAAATTAAGTGAATGCCGTCTTGAGGCTAAAACCATGTTTAAAATATTCTTTTCAGATCAACCGAATGTTAGTTTGCAACCGGTCAGCTCTTTGCAAAAGCATCCCAGCCCTGCGCTTTCAGTTTTGCTGACAAGCCGTTCTTGGTGATCAGATTCATTCCGCTGTTCTTATCCGTGATGTGTCCTATGATCGTGATATCAGGATGATTATTTACCTTTTCATAATCGCTCAAAGGAACAGTGAAAAGCAATTCATAATCTTCCCCGCCACTTAGCGCACATACCGTAGGATCCAGGTTGAACTCACGCGCACGGTCATAAGTCATCGGATCCAATGGGATCTTATCTTCGTACAGCTCACATCCCACTTCTGATTGCGTGCAGATGTGAAACAATTCCGAAGCAAGCCCATCACTTACATCGATCATTGCATTTGGCTTCACACCGAGACCTTTCAAAAGAATTGGAATATCGATACGTGCTTCCGGTTTCAACTGCCGTTCGAGGATATAATCATTGCCGTCCAGATCGGGCTGCACATTCGGATTTTCTTTGAACACCGATTTTTCGCGTTCCAATAATTGTAATCCCATGTAAGCACCTCCCAGATCACCACTCACACAGATCAGGTCTTTCTCCTGGGCTGTATTACGATACACCACGTCTTCTTTTTTCGCTTCACCGATCGAAGTTACGCTGATGATCAGCCCGCTATGAGAAGTGGTGGTATCGCCTCCGACAAGATCAACTTTGTAATTAGTGCAGGCTGCTAATATTCCTGAATATAATTCTTCTATGGCTTCCACCGAAAAACGACTGCTCATAGCAATGGCAACGGTGATCTGTTTCGGCATCGCATTCATGGCGCAGATATCGGAAAGGTTCACTGTTACTACTTTGTAGCCCAGATGTTTCATTGGCATATAACTCAGGTCAAAATGCACTCCTTCCACAAGCATATCAGTAGATACGAGTGTTACCATATCTTTATGATCGATAACCGCTGCATCATCTCCCACACCTTTGATAGTGGATTCATTAACGATCTCAAAATGCTGAGTCAGGTGTTTGATCAAACCAAACTCTCCTAATGATGACAACTCTGTTCTTCCTTTATTTTCTAACATGTTTTTCTACTTCAGTTTAATACAAATATTCTTGGGCTCCGTGAAAAATTCAATGGCTTCAAACCCGCCCTCTCGGCCCACACCCGATGATTTCACCCCCCCGAATGGTGTGCGCAGATCACGCAACAACCAGCAGTTGACCCATACAATACCGCTGTGCAGGTTGGCAGCAAAACGGTGGGCGCGTGTAAGATTTTCAGTCCATACGGTAGATGCCAATCCATAAATAGTTGAGTTGGCATACATCAGCACTTCTTCTTCGGTATCAAAAGGCATGATCGTGACAACCGGCCCGAAGATCTCTTCCTGGTTGGTCCGGCAATTGTGTGATAAGCCCTCTATAATAGTTGGTTCGAGGTAGTAGCCTTCCGAAAACTCTCCATCCATCTTCACCCTGTTGCCTCCGAACAAAACCGTTCCGCCTTCCTGTTTCGCTAATTCAACATACGAAAGTATTTTTTCCATGTGCGGTTTAGACACCACTGCACCGATCTTTGTTTTTTCTCCTAATGGATCTCCTACGAGCAGCTTTTTGGTTTTCTCTACAAAATCAGCTTTGAATTTCTTATAGATCGGACGCTCTACAAATATCCTTGAACCACAAAGGCAGATCTGTCCCTGGTTGGCAAAGGAAGAAAGCATGGTAGTGGAAAGCATTTTTTCGTAATTGCAATCCGCAAAGATCACATTCGGGTTTTTTCCGCCCAGCTCCAGCGACATTTTTTTGAACATAGGAGCAGCTACGCGGGCAATGTCTGCACCGGTTTTTGTTCCTCCTGTAAAAGATAATACGGGGATCTGCGGATTAGCGGTGATCGCAGCACCTACCTTCGCACCCAGACCATGCACAATATTCAACACACCTTTTGGCAATCCCGCCTGAATGCAAATTTCGGAAAGCAAATAAGCCGTCATCGGAGTTACTTCTGATGGTTTGGCTACTACCGTGCAACCGGCTGCCAGCGCCGGAGCTATTTTCCAGCTGAAAAGATACAAAGGCAGATTCCAGGGAGAGATACAGCCTGCCACACCTACCGGCTGGCGTAAGGTATAATTGATCGCCGTGTCTTCCATACTGTGTGCATGCGCAGCATAATGCAAGATCCCTGTTCCGTAAAAATGAAAATTGGCTGCAGCTCTCGGAATATCAACTGTTTTGGCCAAATGCAGGGGTTTACCGTTATCGATCGATTCGGCTTTTGCCAGTTTATCCAGGTTCGCCTCGATCAACGAAGCGATCTTCAATAAATAGTTGGAGCGAACATCTTTAGGTGTAACAGACCATTCGGGAAAAGCTGCTTTGGCTGCTGCTACTGCCCGGTCCACATCTTTCTCATCCGAATCGGGTATCAATGAATAGACCGTTCCGCGCGAAGGATCGTAATTATCGAGGTATTGACCTGCCTCCGGAGCCACCAGTTCTCCGTTTATATAATTCTGAATTTTAAGCATTAGTGGGGTTTTGAGAGCGCAAATTTACCCATTTCAAGCGAAGAATTTGCAATAAATCAATTTAATAGTAAATTTGCATCCCCTAACCGCTCTCCTGATAAACATCGGGACTCAGCGGATAGAGCAACAGACTCCCCCGATAACTATCGGGGCTGTGGGTCCTGATGCAGAGTGAATTGAAATTTTGGACCGATTGGTCAACTATTAAAATCTAACCGCTCTCCCGATAGACATTGGGACTCAGCGGATA
Source organism: Bacteroidota bacterium (assembly GCA_021156365.1). Lineage (GTDB taxonomy): Bacteria > Bacteroidota > Bacteroidia > B-17B0 > Aurantibacillaceae > JADJDM01. The sequence goes on along the minus strand of JAJNDK010000012.1, from coordinate 4,004 downwards.
GAGTAACATAAAATCTAACCGCTCCTATAGCTCAGCCGGTTAGAGCAACAGACTCATAATCTGTGGGTCCCTGGTTCGAGCCCAGGTGGGAGCACAACAGCTTGCTATATAATCTTCAGTAAAAAACTCAATAGGTTCTATATTGGTGTGGTTCATGATGATTTGAATGAAAGAATAAATAAACACAACGATGGCTCTTATGGAGATCACCGGTTTACTGCAAAGGCTACTGATTGGGAGCTATTCCTTGTAATTGAGACAGAAAGTTTTAAGCAGGCACTTACTATTGAAAAGCACATAAAAAGCATGAAAAGTGCGGTTTATATCCGGAATTTAAGTAAGTATCCGGAAATGATCGAAAAACTAAAAAACAGTTGAGCAAACAGAGGCGGATCGTAAATGATCCGCCTTTTTTGATCATGACAGCTTGCTATATAATCTTCAGTAAAAAACTCAATAGGTTCTATATTGGTGTGGTTCACGATGATTTGAATGAAAGAATAAATAGGATAACTATCGGAGCTGTGGGTCCATCTAGTGAGGCTTCGCTATGAACCAAGACCTTACAGAGATGTAGGGCTTTTTTGTTTTAGTATTCATTGTAGGGTATTTTAATGGACAGCTCAACAAATTATCTTATCACTCTTCTTCCTATAGATACAGGATAAAAGCATCTTTCAGGAGAATTCTTGATTGTGGAGAACGTTTTTTATGGTTCAGTCAGAATTGTATACCGGTGCCGGATTATCGGTTTTTCAACCAATTATACGATCTTTTTTAAACTATTTGATCTTTGGATCAATTCAAAATCAAGTAATTACCCTCCGGAAGGGGCCGGAGGAGTAAATGTGCAATAAACCTTGTTTACGGTAGGGTGACTAAACACACTAGTTTATACTTTTGAATTGGTCAATTAAATTATACTTTAAATTAAAAAAACGAATATTAAAGCATTCGGCACGAATAACCTTGAAAAGGGCACGCTGGAAAAAAGGACCTGTTTTCAGCCTTGTCTGACAAATTAATTACTATATATTCGTATGCTTAAATTTTATAGCTAAAACCAACATGAAAAAATCTTTACTACTACTTTTTGCTCTTACAATCGTTTCAAAAGCTATCGGATCTGTTGAATTAATAATGCCTGATCTAAGCGGGCCGACAGGATCGCAGGTAACCGTGCCGGTTAAGGTTACTGGTTTCCAGAATATCATAGGAGCTCAATGGGACGTGCAGTTTGATCCTTCCATTGTAACGTATTCATCCGTTCAGAATTTCGGGCTTCCGGGCATGACTGCACCGGGTAATTTCGGTATTACGAATATAGCATCCGGATCATTTACCTTTTCATGGGGTGATCCTACGCTTATGGGTGTATCACTTGCAGATTCCGCTGTTGTTTTCTCCGTCACATTTAATATTGTAGGAGCAAATGCCGCAGTTTCCAACCTGTCTTTCGCCAATACGATCGAAATAATCGATAACTCATTTGCTACAGTTCCCTTTACTACTAATAACGGGAGCATCACCGTGCAAAATGCACCTCCTACAGGTATCACACTGTTTATGGACAATGCTTCGGGTGTAGTAGGCTCACAGATGAGTGTTTCGATGAAGGCTGTGGATTTTACGGATATTGCCTCTATGCAGGGAAGCATACAATTTGATCCGATGGCCGTGAGCTTTTCGAGCGTAAGTTATTTTGGCCTACCTGGAATGAACCTATCCAATTTCAATATCTCCCAGGTTGCTTCGGGAAAAATCACCTTTACATGGTTTGACGGCACTGTTATGGGAATAGATATGGCAGACTCTGTGGCTTTGTTCACTCTTAACTTCACACACAACTGTGCTCCCGGTACTTCATTGATAGAGATCGTTAACACGCCTACTCCTATCGAAGTTGCAGACGCCTCTTTTAATACTTTAAATACGACAGTTGCTTCCGGTGCTATCACCGGCCTTCCTTTGGTAGTATCAGCACTGGCAGCATCCCCTACTATCTGCGAAGGAACATCAACAACATTAACTGCTTCGGGGGCTGCTACCTACACCTGGCTACCAACAGATTCATTGAGCTCAGCTACAGGTTCTCCGGTTACCGCGGATCCTTCAGTAACTACTACTTATACTGTAAGCGGAACTTCATTGGGCTGTACCGTTGCAACAACAGTAACAGTTACTGTTGATCCATTGCCGGATGCAAGCTTCACTGCTACTGACAATGGTGACGGATCCGTTACATTTACAAGCACATCACAAAACACCACTTCACTGTCCTGGGATTTTGGTGATTCTAATACGTCAACCACGTCTCCTGTAACTCACATGTATGCGGCAAACTCGACATATACTGTTGTCCTTACGGCAACCAATGCTTGCGGAAACGACAATAGCACAACAAACGTAATTGTTTCTGTGATCGGCCTTAAAGATGTTGCATCCAATACTTCATTTGAAGTATATCCAAATCCAGGCAGTGGTGTCTTCAGTATAAAATACGGTTCCAATGCAGGGGCCACATTCACCATTCAGGTACTGAATACCGTGGGTGAAGTTGTTTTCACAAAAGAATATGCAAAAACAGCTGCTGACGACCTGATCCCTTTCGACCTTTCAAACTTTGCAAACGGAATGTATCACATACAGGTAAAAGACCAGCATCAATTACTGAACTCAAGAATTATCATCAATAAATAATAGTCATAAATCCATATCATTCTTAAAACAAACAAAAGTCGCACGATGAAACCGATCAAATCTCTACTACTAACGCTACTAATGGTGTTCTCCATTGGTATTGCAAATGCGCAGCCGATCACGGTGACCCAGCCAAACGGCGGGGAACAAATGTACGGGTGCCAGAACTACCTGATCAAATGGAATTCAACAGGTGTTTCGAACTTCTACAACATCGATTATTCCCTAAACGGGGGAGCTACCTGGTCTTCCATTACTACTAACCTGAACATTACCACCGGGCAGTACAACTGGACAGTGCCAATGGCAACATCGAGTACGGTGCTGATCCGCGTATTGGATTACAATGCTCCGGTGAAAAGGGACAGTAGTAATGCGGTCTTCAATGTACAGCTTCCGATCAATATCAGCGCTCCAAACGGAGGTGAGGTATGGCAGGGATTAACAAATCGCACAATAGCCTGGACTCCTGCCGGAACTTCGGGTATCTTTAATCTTTCCTACTCTACGGATAACGGATCTACCTATACCAGTATAGCGAACAACATTGCTGCAAACAATTATAACTGGACGGTTCCGAATACACCTTCAACTACCGCTCTGGTTAAAGTTGCCGATGCCACCACCTCCTGCCAGGTGGACTTATCGAATACTCCTTTTGAGATCTCAGCTGCCACACCGATTCTTACTGCTCCCAATGGCGGTGAGATATGGACGATCAACTCGAATCGAAATGTAACATGGAATACAACGACCTTTCATACGACCGTCAAACTGGAGTACTCTGTCGACGGTGGTTCAACCTATAACCTGATCACCGCATCCACTCCTAACACCGGATCTTATGTCTGGACGATCCCCAATGCGCCTTCCGGCCAGGTAAGAGTAAAGGCCAGTAATTCATCGGGTTCATTGGTAAATGATGTCAGTAATGCAGACTTCACTATTGTGCAGCCTAATAATTTCATTACTTCTCCAAATGGTGGTGAAGTATGGAGAGCGCAGAACAGTCATACCATCACCTGGGATAATACAGCGATTTCGGTTCCAGTTAAGATCGAGTACTCTGCCAACAACGGTACTACCTGGAACACTATCACCAACTCTGCTGCAAACACCGGATCATACAGCTGGACGCCGCCAATGATTCCAACTACCACGCAGGCCCTGATACGTCTAACCAGTACGGTGGTAAGTACTATATCGGACACCTCCAACGCAGTGTTTACGATCAAAGCACCGGTAACCATCGATAACGTACCGGCTTCTTATACGACCTGTTCAACGGTTCCTATCACCTGGAC
>JAJNDK010000020.1 GCA_021156365.1 Bacteroidota bacterium | reverse complement strand
GGTTGGACCTGATGGAAGCCAGTTATATGTATGAGTTCCTGTTCCGCCGGATGGAGTTAAGTTGATAGCACCATTCGATCCGCCAAAACATGAAACGTTTGTAACCACTGTAGTTCCTGATACAGGAGCTGCGGGCTGAGTAACAGATACAGTAATAGTTGCTGTACATGTGTTTGCATCAGTGATCTGAACTGAATACGTTCCTGCTACAAGTCCTGTTCTGTCTTCTGTGGTTGGACCTGATGGAAGCCAGTTATATGTATGAGTTCCTGTTCCGCCGGATGGAGTTAAGTTGATAGCACCGTTTGATCCGCCAAAACATGAAACGTTTGTAACCACTGTTGTTCCTGAAACAGGAGCCGTTGGTTGTGTTACCGTTGCTGTTACTGTTGCAGTACATCCTTTTGAATCGGTAGTAATTACAGTGTATGTTCCCGCGGCTATTCCTGATCTGTCCTGTGTAGTAACGCCACTTCCCCAGTTGTATGTATATCCGGGCGTTCCGCCTGTTGGTGTCAGGTCAATTGTTCCATTGGATCCGCCAAAGCATGATATGTTCGTTACTGTGGTAGTTCCTGATACAGGAGTGGCTGGCTGTGCAACCGATACTGTATATGTTTTCGGACAACTGTTGGCATCCCTGATTTCTAAAGAGTAAGTTCCTGCTGTGAGTCCTGTGAGGTCTTCGGTTGTAGAACCGGACGGCAGCCAGGTGTATGTGTAAGGTGCGGTTGCGCCGAAAGGGGTTACGTTAATTGCACCGGTTGATCCGCCGAAGCAGTTAACGTCTGTTATCAGTATAGAAGGACCAAATGGCATTGGCTCGGTGATCCCAACCGTGTACGAATCCACACAGCCGTTTGCATCGGTCAATATAACCAGGTAAGGCTGTGCTGTAAGGCCGGTTACACTATTTGTGCCATCCCCGCTCGGGTTTCCGGGAGTCCAGTTGTAAGAAAAAGCTCCTGTTCCTCCGCTTGCTGTAACTGAAGCTGCACCGTTGGAGCCGCCGGGGCAAGTTACGTTTGTGTGGCCGGTTGAGCTGATCACTATCGGGATTGGCTCTGTTCCTGTAACTGCAAAGTCGTAAATAGCTTCATCACAATCGGTGCTGGTGATAGAGATGGTGGCATTTCTTGGCCCCGGGCCTGACGGTGTAAAGATGATCTGGAACGATACAGAGCCTGCGACTCCAACCGTGGTCCCGGGAGCACTCCCGATCGCAAAGTCTGCTGCATGAGGACCGCTTATGCTTACTGCAATACCAGTAAGGATGGCCGTACCGGTATTTTGTATGCTGAATGAACGTGTAAGTGAAGTAGTACAGACTGCACCGAAGTCAGTAAAATCAGAAGAGGAGGGAGTAGTATCTCCATCGGTGATATTGACAAGATTGCCGGTTACATTGATATCGCTGGCTCCGCCAAGACGAATAGCAACAGTACTTGCCGATTCGCTGGGCGCTGCAATATCATGGTAGCCATCATTATTAAAATCACCAAGAGCCATCCGCCGCGATGCCCCCCCGGAAGTAGTTACGAAGGTTGATCCGCTGAAATTTCCAAGCCCGTCACCGTACCTGAGCTGGATCGCTGCAGAAAGCCGGGAGGCTGCAAAGTCAGGATGACCATCGCCGTTAAGATCACCCACAGCAACAAAAGTTGTAGAGGAGCCGGTAGCTACTTCAGTAGTGCCGGAGAATCCACCCAGCCCATCTCCAAGGCGAACAGAAACGGTCCCGGCGCTGCTATTGGCTACGAGAAAATCCTGGTGGTTATCGTGGTTAACATCTGCAATTGCAATAACGTCACATCCCGGTCCTGCCGGAACGCTTGTTGTACCGCTGAAGTTGCCGGCGCCATCACCTAAGCGGATCATAACCGCATTCTGGGTTGCGATAGCAATGTCCTGCTTTCCATCCTCATTAAAGTCGCCAACTCCTATTGTCCAGTTAAAACCAACAGTTATTACATCGGGCATAGCGGTAAAGCCGCCAAGTCCGTTACCCAAACGGATATTGACCGTATTGCCGGATGTTCCCGAAACAAGATCCTGTTTCCCGTCATTATTAAAATCTGCAACAGTAACACCCGTTGGGAAGGAAGCAACTGGTACAGCGGTAGCTGCGGCAAATCCACCTAAGCCATCGCCCAGGCTGATAAAAAGCGAAGCCGAATTCACTGCTGAATTCACGAGGTCCTGCCTGCCATCGCCGTTAAAATCGCCTACTGCCACATAGCGGCAATTTGTTCCTACGCCGGTAAGGTCCGTCCCTCCGGAAAACCCGCCTGCACCATTGCCAAGCCTGATGGAGATGGTGCTTGAGCCTGTGTTTGCCGTAGCCAGATCCTGGTTTCCGTCGTTATTAAAATCGCCCACTGCAACACCCTGCGGACCGGTGGCCGTTGAAATATTAGTTGTGCCGGCAATTACTCCCTGACTACAATTCGGGTTTGTAACCGTAAGTGTAAAAGTAGTTGTAGAACTGTTGCCGTAAGTATTGGTGGCCTGCACAGTTACTATGTATGTGCCGGCGTGCATTATATGGACGAGGCTTAAAACTCCTGTAGTTGGATTCACCGTAAGCACTCCTTTTAAAGAGCTTGATGAATAAGCTACCGCGGATGTTGTGTTTATCGGAGCGACAGAGGGTGTAATTGTTATGTTTTTACCGGCAACAACTGTTGCATTCGGGTACGTCCCTAATACCGGGAATGTGAAATACCCTGCATCAGCACCAATATCCGTAGGCGAAAAATTTGCGCGGATCTGCCCGTCGTAATCATCAGTGATGCCCGCAACAGGTGTGCCTGTCATATCAACACTTAATGGCGATGGAGTAATAATATGCAGATCAGTAGTTGTACTTGTTCCTGCCGGATTTACAAACTGGGGATTTGCGGTTACGCTGCTCAGATCAAGCCCCGTTGCACTTTGCCATGCAGCGAGGGTGGGCTGATCAATACTGTTGAACAACCCAAGGGTTCCGCCGCTTCCGCTTACGAATAAGTCGTTGAAGTCCGAAGTAACGCCCGCGGGGTTAGGTGCGGTCCCGGTAATGGAGACTGCGTAATGCTTGCCGGTTCCCGCGCCATTGCTTCTTGCATTGTAAAAAATATTGTTCCGGCAGTCGCGTGAGCCCGCAACAGTTGTATTCTGGAACGCGTAAGAGTTGTTCGTGCCCGTAACGCCGGTCCCGCCAATGTAAACGCTGTTGAAATTGATCTGGTTTAGTCCGCCCTGATCCCGAAGCCCGTAAATGGAGCACCCGGCAGTTAGTGAAGCGCCGGACGCGTCGAGCCCAAGGCTGATCATATTATTGCTGATAGTCTGTCCGCTGTATACCAATAGCCCGTTTACTATCCCGTTCCCTGCAACAGAGAGGGAATGGATCGAATTTTTATTGATGTTGTTACCGGTTACTGAAGTATTGCCCGAAAAGACGATGCCGCTAACGGTTACTGGTGCAACTGTGTTGGTATTGGAAAGCGAATGGACGTGATTTCCGGATACAATGGCCGGCACTGTTGCAGGAGTATTGTCATTGCCTATCCCGATCAGCGAGACATTCAGGCCTGAGCTCAAAAGAGCTGAGTTATTGCTTAAATGAGCAACTGTGTTACCGGTTATAATGGGATTCCCGGCAATGGCATAAATTCCGATCAGCTTCGAGTTGTTAGTGTTTGCATTGCAGGTTATTGGTGCTCCCGGAAAGCCGATGATATTATCCTGGATTGTGTTGGTGGTGCCGGCAGTTGCATTGGGACGTAAGAGATAAACACTAACGTGGCCCGTGGAGGAATTACTTATATCGAGTCCGCCAATGCTGTTGTTGTTAACTATCGGAGACGGGCCCGAGAAGATCCAAAGGCCGTACACTTCGCTGGCTCCTATGTTTGAAGAGGAAAAAACAATTGATCCTGGTACAGTACTGCTTCCGATTGTATTATTTGAAACTTCTACAAGGCCCGTTGCATAAATCGCTACGAAGGGGGCAGTCATGAATGAACCCTGCATGGAACCGGTGAATGATATTGCTGTTATCGTATTATTCCGGATGTACGTTGTGCCCACCGAGCCAAAAGGCACACCATAGATCGGAAAGAACCTGGTTCCTGAAACGCCCACAAGTGTATATGTTCCGGTTCCTGCGGCGCTTGAATAGCCGATCGTATTTCCATTGATGACAAATCCCTGTCCGTTTGTGGATGCTACATGGATTGCCGTATGAATACCACCTGTAGTTTGCGTACGCACCGCTGTCTGGTAAAAACGGTTGTTCTGAATGGTCCATTGGCTATTATTATTAGTGAGATAAATGCCTGCGCTTGAACCATTCCCTATAAAATAATCGAAGATATTATTGCCCGAAACGATATTTCCGTTATTTATTGATGAGCTTGAGGATCCGCTGTAAATAGCCTTTCCCGGCAGGGTCGTGCCAAACGGGCCTATGTTATTATTGCTGATCGTGTTGTTGTCATTTCCATTGCCCGTAACCGGGTCAGTACCAAACCAGATCGTAGCGCCATCGGTCGCAAGCTGGCCGCCGTAGCTACCCTGTATAGTACAATTCGTAACCACGTTGTTCGTTGCTCCATCTACAAAATAAATGGTGCTCGTTCCCGGGTTAATTCCGGTATAGGTATTGGAAATAGTAAGCGAGCTTCCGCTCGTATTAAGGCCATCAATGGTAACATTATCAGCGCCGTTCAGCCTGATAAGCTGCGTTCCGGCAGCGGAACCGCTGATTGTTGCAGCTACCCCACCGGCAGGCTTAACGGTAAGTGTGGCCCAGGCTCCGGAATTCAATATAGCTGAACCGAAGCCCTCGTTTGTGTTAGCAGTAATGGTAACGATAATTGTTGCGGCAGTATGCGGGCCCGAAGTATTAATTGCAGTGAAGGCAGCAGTAAGTGTACCGTAATTTCCATTACCGCCCGCCGATCCGGCAACGGTTACCTGAGCAGTAAGATTCTGAGCCGCAAATAGAAGAACAAAGCAAAAAGCTCGGAGGATGTTTTTTCCTCCTTTGTGGAAGAATGAGAAAATGGTCAGGGATGTTTTTTTCATTGTTTTTTGATAGAGGTTAAAATGACTACAAAACTCATAGAATTATTGGTGGCAGGAAATAGGGGCCTACCCTTATATTCGATTCGTTTTGTTCCTGTTAAGGAGAAGGTGAAAATACATAGAATAAAGCGGGCAATGCTTTTTTTGTGATGAACGACGTGATAATGTATTTGAACTGCATACAGGGGCGTTTTCATTTGCTCTTGTGGAGAAGCCCTCAGCGCTTTGGGAAATGGTACAAAAAAAGGCTGTCTCTTGCGGGACAGCCTTTCTATTATTATATATCTATTCTGCTTAGTTATTCAATGGCAGCAAACCATAATTCCTGCTGTATTCCAGCATCTGCGCTTTGAAATCCTTAGGATATTCGATCTTCACATCGATGATCTTATCTCCTTCCATTACCGGTGTCAGCTTAGGCTGAATGAATCCCTGGTACGGTGCGAATTTAAGTTTCGCGTAACGGTCCAGTACTTCTTTATGCAAAACCGGATCTACTTTCACGCCGTAGTTTTCTACCAGTGCTTTACCTGCCTTGTAGTCACCCTGCGATTTCAGACGCTGGATCTCGCGCAGCAGATCTCCGAACAATACTCTGAGCTTTGTGTAATCGTTCACCACGAAAAATGTTTTGCCATCTTTCTGCACTTTGCTAACCACATTCTCTTTTTGTCCTTTTTCGAATACCCATGCAGATACCAACTGACGGTTACGCATGTGTGCCTCTTCAAGGTTATTGCCCAATTTCAGGCGCGACATCTGCACCATCAGACCTTTGGTGATGTATTCGTCATATGCTGCTTTACCGTAGTCGAGCGAAGGCATTACACCTAAGTCCACTAACTTCTGATCGTAGAGATAATACAGCGCAACAAGATCCGCACGCGCTTCTTCTAATGTAGACGCATAGTTCTTTAATGCTGTCTGATCTACATTAGCCTCCAGCTGTCCCGAAGCATGCCCGATCACCTCGTGCATATCCGTATGTAATTTATCAGCCAGCGGTGCAAAATTCAGCACGCGGTCCTGCACTTCTTTGGTCATATAGAATTCGGTGATCAGACCTGCTCCTGCAGCCTGATCGTAGGCTTCCACGATATTGCCTAAGTTTACCGATTTGGAACCGATACTGTCACGGATCCATTCGTTGTTCGGAAGGTTGATACCAATCGATGAGCTTGGAGCGGCATCACCGCTTTGCATCACTACATTGATCACTTTGGCACTGATGCCTACTACATTTTTCTTCTTGTGACTGGCTAATATAGGAGAGTTATCTTCGAACCACTGGGCATTGTTGCCGATAGTCTTGATACGCTTGCTTGCTTCCATATCTTTTACAGAAACAACGGACTCAAAGCTTCCTTTGTAACCCAGCGGATCGTTGTACACTTCGATGAAGCCGTTCACCACATCAATGGCTGACTCTGTGTCATTCGTCCAGGCAACACAATAGGTATCAAAATCGTTCAGGCTACCGGATTTGTAATACACGATCAGTTTCTGTAAAGCGTCTTTCTGTTTTGGATTTTCTGCCACCGTTACTGCTTTCTCCAGCCAGTATACGATCCTCTCGATCGCCTTTGTATACATACCTCCTACTTTCCAGGTTTTCTCCACCAGCTTGCCATTCTCTTTCACCAGCTTGGTATTCAATCCCATCATTACAGGAGCTTTCTTATTATCGAGCTTTATCTTTGCCGCATAAAAATCTTCCGCCTCTTTTTGTGATACGCCGCCATCGTAGAAATTGATCGCAGACGATTTAACAAGATCTGACTTTGCATCAAGGCTGGTTTTTTTAGGCGCCACTTTCGGATCGCAGATAACCGGTGTGATACGTGCTACAAACTGTACCATCGTTTCTTTGTCGTTCAACGGGAAACCGGCTTCATCCGAGCCCGTCACCAGTTTTTCGAGATACAGCCCGTCAAACTCCGGAAGGATCTTGTCGGCACTGTAGTGATGATGGATCCCGTTGGAGAACCAAACACGTTTTGTGTATTCTTCAAATTTTTTGAACTCCGGTGCATTCCTGTCGCCACTGTATGAATTCATAATATTCTCCAGCGTGTTCCGAACGGCGAGATTGTATTTATAATGCTGATCCCAGATAATGTCGCGACCGCAGAGGGCAGCTTCCGACAGGTAATACAGCAATGTTTTCTGCTGAAGGCTCAGCTCTTCGAAACCCGGTACCTGGTAGCGAAGGATGCGAAGGTCCGCAAACTGCTCGGTCACGTATTCGAATTTTTCTTCTACCGTATCTTTCTTCGCAAGGCTGTCCTGCTTAGCTGCATCTTTAATGTCGCTGATATCGCCCTGGTTGCTTTGGCAGGAAGCCATGAGCATAACAACAGGAATGGAGAGTAATAATTTCTTTGTAATCATATGATCTTGAAAATTTTGACAGCGAATATAGCAATAAGAAGGCTAAAAACGGTTCTGAGCGGCATCAAAAATGCGTAAAGGAAAAACAGGGGGACGAAGCGGGATTTTCGGGGGATAAATGGAGGCGGTTTAAATATTCTGTATATTTGATCAACACTTTAACCTTATTACTTATGGATAAAAAACACCAGGTGCACAACCTTATTATCCTCGACGAAAGCGGCTCTATGGAGTCGATCAAAAAAACCATTATCCAGGGTTTCAACGAGATCGTTCAAACCATAAAAGGTATTGAAAAAGAATTCCCCGAACAGGAACATTTTATTTCTTTGGTAAGCTTTAACGGGCTTGGAAAAAAACTGCTCCATTTTATAGACCCGGCTAACAAGCTGGAACAGATCGATGAATCGCGCTACCAGCCCAGTGCCTCCACCCCGCTCTACGATGCGATGGGCTTCGGCATTACGAAGCTAAAACACGTATTGGCAAACCAAACCGACTACAATGTATTGGTAACCATATTAACCGATGGGGAAGAGAACGCTTCGAAAGAATACTCGGGCAACGATATCAAAAAGATGATCGAGGAGCTGAAGCTGAACCGCTGGACCTTTACATATATAGGCGCCGACCACGATGTGGAAAGAATAGCTATTTCCCTTTCCATCACCAATACGATGACCTTCCAAAAGAATGAGGCAGATATGAAAGAAATGTTTTCCAAAGAAAGGGCGGCCCGTTCATCCTACAGCAGAAAGATCCGGTCCAGAGAAGATACCACAAATGATTTTTACAACAATGAAGAAGATCCGAAATCATAAAAAGCTTTTCTTTCTTTTTCTATTCAGCTGCAGGATGTAACTAACAAAAAAGAAAGCGGAATCGCACTTATTTGTATTTTTTAAAGCCTATCTCCAAAAAGGTGAAATTACCTGATCCAACCGGCACAACACCTCTTTTTGGGCATTTTTGACCTCAGGGATTGCTGCAAACTGTTAAAAAAATGTGATTTGAGGGCTGCATTCTAATTTCATGCCAAAAAATAAATTTTCGCTTCAGGGTACAGGAAAACACATTAGCCGATAAAAACAATACTATAGGCGTTTTTATGTGTCAGCATTCCTGCAGGCTATAGGAATCAGGGCGTTCCATGAGTAAATTTATGATAACTAATTTTGTGTGCCTTGAACGAGTATAACTACCAATTGAGTGCTGCTGAACCAGGTATTCAGCGCCTCGTAAACCGGATCGCCAAAATGGCGGGACTGCATTATAAGATCAGAGTATTTTCTTCTGATGCACCCAGCGCATGTGCTACTTTCTTCGAAACGGATCCTGAAAAACGCAGAAGACCTGCTATCCGTTACAATCCCATATTCATAGAACAATTAGAAACCGTTAGTCCCTGGGCTATTGTGGCCATGTTTGCGCACGAAGTTGCCGGACATTACAACAGTAATATCATTGGGAAGCGTCTCGCCGATGCATATGATCACGGCACAAAAAAAGAGGATCTGTACCGGAGCATCCAGGCAGACCGTTTTGCAGGCTGGGTATTATGGCATGAAGGAGCAAGGCTGAAAGACGCAATAACATTGTACAACCTGCCAAGATTCAACGATGCGGTAACAGAAGAAAACCCCCGAAAAAAAACAATGAGAGCCGGATGGATAAAAGCCTTCAATAAAAAAGTGAACCCTTCCCGCAGATCAAAACAGGAGCCTCCTGCCGGTTCGAACGGTGCAGGTGATACCGATACCAACCGCGATACTTCCGAACAGAACGATTAAATCTTTTTTAAACGTACACCCATGAAGAGCTATCCATTAAGAAAAGCTGATCCCGATTTTTATCAGCTTGTTAACCGCATTGCCAACATGGCGGGAATTGAGAACGCAGTGGAAGTATTTGCCACGGATGTCCCTTCTTCCTGTACTACTTTATTTATAGCAGATGGCAGACATGATAAACCGGTGATCTGTTACAATCCGGTATTCACCGATGAGCTTGAAAAAGCAGATCCCCTGGCCGTAACGGCAGCTTTTGCGCATGAAATAGCCCGATACTACAATGCTGGCCTGGATGAGAAAAAGGGGAACCACACGAAGATCAATGCCGATAAATTCACCGGCTGGGTGCTCTGGCACGAGAGTGTTCAGCTGAAAGAAGCGATGGCTTTATACAACCTGCCCCGTTTCAGTAAGCCTTTTTCCGTGTTAGGAGAGAACCAGCGGAAGATCGTAATGAAAGCCGGGTGGATACAGGCACATGATCGTTTATTATTGCCACCAAAACGCGAGTCCGAAAAAAGACCTGAATTCAAACAGGAAGAATGGCCGAAAGTGAAAGAAACGAATGAGGCAGGAGGTTTGTTACTGGGGCTGGCGGCACTTGCATTCCTCGCAAGCGGAATGAGCACGCTTGGGGAATAAATTAATTCCTACAAATAAACTATTACTTATATAAATATCTATTTTGAAAACTCATCAAAATTGGTGACCTTTATATTATATAAATATTTAAAATGGCAACTGTAGACAGCATAAGAAATGGAATTATTGATAAGCTTTTAACTATTTCCAATAGAGATTTTTTGGCTGCCTTATCTCAACTGGTTGAAAACAGTAATACAGATGATACTGTCAAGCTTACCGAAGAGCAAAAACTAATGCTTAAACTGAGTGATAAAGATATCAAGTCTGGAAAATTAATTTCCCATACTCAGTTGGACAAAAACGATTTGAAATGGCTCAAAGAGTTGTAGTTTGGACGGAAACAGCTATTCGACAAAGGCGGGAGATTTTGAAATATTGGACGAAAAGAAATGGCTCAACAGCATACGCCGAAAAACTGATAAAAATTACTGCCAAACAACTAAAACTCATCAATAGTAATCCAAGGCTATTTAAAAGAGCTGATTTTCCAAACACTCATGAGTCATCAATAGGATATTTCAGTATTTTTTATAAAGTCACTGAAGAATATCTTATAGTAACTGCCTTTTGGGATAACAGGCAAGACCCTAAAAAATTATTACGAATACTTACTGAGAAGTAGCTAATTGGTCTATGCCCTAAAAATCCAAAAACGCTTTCCTGTCTTTCGGCTTGCGTTGGGGGTTCCAGCTAAAACCTTTAAAACGTTCCTTTTCCGGGTTCACATCTTTTATCGGGATCAGTATGGAAACAGGCTTTTTGATAAAAGTGATCTGATCCATTTCTCCTGATGCAAACAGCACACGGATCGATGCACATTCCGTTTTATTGAGCGCCATCAATTGTTTTTTATCGTTCCGTATATAATAGGCTACCTGCGCATTTCCCTCTACAGTGATCAGCCGCAGGGAATCGTCGACAAAATATCCTTTCACTTCCTTGCCTTTGATCTGGTTGAATTTCAGGCTATCCTCCTGTGTGATGATAAATGCATTGCCCGTCAGCTCAAAAGATTCCACTTCGTCGTTTTTCAGATGCACCCTTACTTCCCGTGCGTTCATCTGTGTGGAATCGCTCCACATCACCGGGTTGTTGTACAACACAAGCGTTGAATCATAAGTGGTATAGGTAAGCGAATCAGAAACACCCTGCAGGTCTTTTTTGTATATTTTTATATTGCGGTACGCCTTCACAAAAACAGAATCCTTGTTCCCTTTTATCTTACTTACCCGCTGTTCGGAATACAAGGTATCCGCACTGATGAGCATCGAGTCGGTTGCGAATTGTTTTATCAGTAAAGCATTTTTCGTTACGATCGAAATATTCGTGTTCTCATAATGTTCTGCCAGATTCCCGTGAATAATGGTCTTGTTCACCGTATCCCTGATCTGCACACAGCTGAATGCCTTTCCATACCCCGCCTTCCGGTCGTAGTAAATGCTGTCTGCCATCAGCTCATTTGTTTTAGTGAACACATGTGCATTGGTATTCAGATGGCTTTTCTCCCGCTCCGTATCGTACCAGCCGTTCTCACAATACAACCTGTTTTCTTTGCTGATGATAGTGGTAGGCCCGATGAAAAAAGCGGTTTTAGTGACCGTGTTATACGTCAGTGTATCGCAGTACATCGTATAATCCGGGTTGGTCAGCTTTACATTGTAACGGAAGGCAAGTGTTTTACCGGTTGAATAATAATACCCGTTGCGGCTGGTCAGTGTATTTTCTTTGTTCACAATAGTACCCCCTCCGAAATAAGATCCTACCGAATTTTTTACATCATAGGTAAGGATCGGGGTGGTAAGCGTCATATCCTTTTCCACGCAGACTACATTCCCTTCCACAGTTGCCAGTTTTGCATTGCCATCGTATTTCAGGTTATCACCTGTGATTGTAAGTGAATCGCCTTTCCGGATCACGATATGGCTATATGCATTGAGTGTATTGTTATTGAAACGATAAGCGCTGTCGCAGGTAATGATTACTCCCTCATGTTTGAATACCACATTTCCGATCAGCATTTGTGCCCCGACTTTTGCAACATACTTGATCCGGTCAGCAGAAAATTCGATAGGCGTGCTTCCTTCCTGCGTAGTACCTTTTTGCTTCTGGGCACATAAAAAAAGCGGCAGAAAAGCCAAGGTGCATAGTATGTAATAGATGTTCCTGATCACAGCGGGGGAAAAGACAAAAATACAGCCAATATCCCAGATTTAATAGTTTGTTTGTTAAATAATGTTTTACTCAGCTAATAGTACGATTTGCTTTATTTGGAATTGTTTTTAGCATTCCTGGATAAAAGAAATTCTCTAAGGATTTCCTCCCTGCTGGATATTCACATCGTTGGCATTTTCACCATTAACAGGAGGCTCTGTAGGTGTGGGAGGCTGATTCGGTTCTTTTTTCTTTTTCCCTAATTTCTTCATGTAGCGTTTATAGAGCTCATCGATCGATTCGAATTCTTCCCGGAAGAAGATACCCACACCCTGCGTAAACTGCCCGCCGGTAGTGGTGGTCTGATACGTATCGTTGGAACGGTTGAACGCTTTTACCCGCACTTTGCCCTCTTCCGTTAATTTATAATCGATGTTCAGATCACCGATCATATTACTGGTTTTGGTTTGGGTATTGTTATTCACTCCCACGTTGCCATCCACACTCAGTTTATCATTGAACAGCTGTGTGGAAAGGGCAAGGTCCAGCTCCTCATTGCTCAATGCATTGCCCGGCGTGTAATTTACACCGACATCCACATTGGTCGACAGCTGCGACAGCCAGTTGCTCAATTGATTGGATAACATTTCGGAAGCATTGGCTCCTACGGCTCCACCGGCAGTTACACCCGACTGGTTGTTGAGTGACAAAGGTGTTACAAAACTCTTGAGCAATAATAGTGAGAACACCTGCCGGTTCAGTTCCTGCTCGTTATTGATGTACCCCATTACCTGCTGACGAACCGCATCGTTCACAGAGGGCAGACCGATACCAAATGTAATATCCGGCGTGAGCAGTTTTCCACGCATGAACAGCTTACATTCTACAGGGTAGCGTTTGTTATTATCAATTCCGGTGGATGAAGTACTGGAAGTAACAACCGAAGAAGAACCCGGTGTGGCAGTGGGCGCACTGAGTGTCGGGAAGAAAGGTGCGAGGGAAGCGCGCTGCTTATAATCGGCTGTTATATTGATATCCGCATCATACGGACTGCCTGCCCATTTGATCGTACTTCCGCTTTCGATATCGAATTTTTTATTGATAAAATTCTCCAGTGTAAACAGGTAGCTTCCGTCTGTAAGCGTATACGTCCCGAACATTTCAAAATTACCGTTTGTGTTGATGTCCATGGTCAGATTTCCGTACCCGGTAGCTTTGATCACATCTCCTGCTTTTTCATCGAATATCAGCTGCACCTCTGCATCCGGCGTGCATTCAAGATTGAATTTAAGGCTCATTCCCGAGAGATCCATTTTTTCTCCTTTTGAATCGCCAAGGGTATCTTTTTTAACGAATGTGATAAAATCATTGTCAGCTACCTCTGCGGGCCCTCCAAGCGGAATATTGAACTGCGTACCTTTTTCCGTTTTAAGGTTCAGCTCCATATTCATGAATTCAGGTGTTCCGTATATACCCACATTTCCGGTTACAAATGCTTTTCCATAATAGGTGGTATTAAGAAAAGGATTGGTGTTCAACACCATGAATTTAGTAGCAGTGATATCAAAGTCAAGTTTCAGGTTCTGGAAATTATCGTGAAATATATTTCCCCAAACGGTTGCCTGTTTTCCATTCATGTCAAAAAGAGACAAACCTTCAAATGCAATGCGGTCCGGTTCCAGCAGGATATTACCGCTCACCGTGTAATAGGTATTCAGGTAATCCACCCTGAAATTCCGCACCGATTCGAGTGATAATTTTCCGTTGATGAGTGGTTTTTTCAAACTACCTGTCACTTTTGCCTTACCCGATATATACCCTTTATCAAAGCTCATAATACCTTTCACATATGGCTGGATAATGGCAATGTCGATAGATTGTATCGTAAAATCGACATCGAGGTTGTCTTCCTTTTTTCCGGGGTAATAGTATCCGGCAAAATACAGGTTCTTAAAGTTCGGATCGCTGAGCATTCCGGCTGCGTAGTCTTTCCGGAAACTTCCGTTGAGCGAGATCAGGTCCTTCTGTTTATCGTAATAGCTGTTCACTTCTCCCGTACCGATCGGTTTCCCGTTGATCGTCAGCTTATGAAAATCAAGCGCTGCCGAAAAGATAATATTCTCAAACACATTGGAAACATTGCTGGTCCCGGAGATCGTCCCGTCCAGGGTGAGCCCTGCGCTTTTTAGCAAGGGGTTCAACTGCAGCAATCTGAAATTTTCGAATGTGATCATCAGCTGATCCTTTGGATTTTTTGAGATAAGTCCCTTTAAGGCCATGATCTGCCCGTTGTTGGTCAGCTCCAGATCATTGAAGTTGATGAGGCCTGTGGAATCCACCACGAGATGATTAGGATTTGTCATCACCCAATTACTGTCTGCCACTGTGAGCCTGATCTTTTCAAAGAACACATCAACACCTGCATTCGAAAAATCAACACTTCCTGCTACATCACCTGCATATTGTTTCGGGTTTGCATGGTTATCCCAGTCAATGTTGAAAGTGGATCTTTTGTCCAGCGATTGGGCATTGAATTTAAAAGCATGAAGGCTCATACTATCCGTGACCTGTATTTTTTCGGCAGTAGTCGAAAGTACAATGGTATTGTCTTTTCCTGAATTTACATCCAGCGCCCAGTTCTTAATGATATACTCTTTGAGTGTTATTTTTTCCGAGTTCCCTTTCATCACGATCGAATTGGAAGAGGCATCAAACTTTCCTTCCAGCAAGGTATTGGGAGCGATCTGCAGATCCGGGAGAATGAGTCCGTTCACTATATCGAACTTTTTGATCTTCACCCTGAAATCAAAATGATCGTAGTTGCGCTGGTGCTTTTGTTCCTCACTCTGTTTGATAAAAGTAGGATAATAGGTAGCAAGCACCTGTCTGAAGGCATTGCCAAGGTTGGAGATCCTGAAATCGCCGCTTATTTTTGCATTCGCCACATCCGAATTCAGCTTGATGGTTTTGACAGCGGCGTTCTGATCCAGCTGTAAATCGAAGGTACTCAGTTTATACTCTTTGCCTTTGTATTTGTAAATGGAATTATCAAAATTGATACGGCCCGTCATTTTATCTATATCGGATCCGTTCAGCTGGATGGAGATCTGGGAAGAAAAATCGCTGGTGGAATCCTGTTTGAAAAAATTCAATTTCGAGAAATCGATGCGGTTTACAGTAGCAATAAAATCCAGTTCCGGGATCTTGTTCACAAAGCTGGCACTTCCGTAGAAGTCGAGGTCCGCATTTTTATCCCTGCTTTCGAATTTCCCGTTGAACAGACGTTTTTTAAAATCTCCTGTTACTTTAATATCGCTGTATGGATAGTTTTTATAATTGAGCTCCCTGATATTTCCTTCGAGGCTTGCCTCCAGCTCATCGAGCGTGATCCCTTTTCCGCTGAGCTTCACATCCATGGAAACAGTTCCTATGTCTTTGTTATCCAGCAATACTCCAAGGTTCAGGCTATTGGTCTTTATCCTTCCGTGATAAGCAAGCGGTCTTACACTGTCCGTAACATTGGAGATACCAACATCCATGCTCACACTTCCGATGGAAGTATTCAGCATGCCATAGGCAGCCACATCATTGATCAGCCCGTCTATTTTTCCTTTGAATCTCATCAGCCCCAGCTTGCCGATGTTAGCCGGAACCTGTATATGCCTGTTCTTATCAAAAGGCGGGATCTGGATGGCCATAAGATCACTGCGTGTAGCTTCGAGCTGTTTAATATCAAAATGGATATAGGTACTGTTTATATCCGGGAGTCCGTCGATGTTAAAGTCTCCGTTGAACCGGATGTTTTTTCCATAGGCCAGCTTCAGGTCTTTTCCTTTAAGGGAGCTTACCGTACCTCTTACTTTTCCGGATATAAAAACCCGGTCCGTATCGCCTTTCAGATCGGGAACAAAATAGGCAATGTCCGCAGCGCTCACATAACAGCTGTCTTTCAGATCGGCCAGCATATACACTTGTTCAATATAGTCATTGTACGAGTCCCAGGAATTGGTAAGCATATGATACTTCCCTTTCAGCAAGGTCTTGTCTGTTTTCAGGTAAAGCGAATCCAGTTTTATTCCCAGCGGGCTCACATGCGCGATCGCATCCAACCGTTCCAGCGTAAAACCCGATTGTTCTTTGGCACGGAGGCCGGTGATCGTGATATCGATCGTATCTTTGTTCATCATCAGGCCACTCAGCGTACCTGAAATATTACTCACTTTCAATGCGGAGAAATTCATTCCTCTTGCAAGAGAGGTATCATTCTGATCGATGTAGGCAAAATTAACTTTATCGAATACGACTGCCCCGTAATTTACAGTGAACTGACTGCTTGTGGTATCTTTGATCGTATCACGTGGTGCAAAATAATCGGCCAGGAACTGGTAGTTGAAATCGCTATCGCCTTTGTACCTGATCAGATTGGCATGGGTATGGCTCAGCTTGATCTCTGCAAGATCCAGCTTGTATTCGCTGTAGCTGAAATTACTGATCCTGCATGTAAGGTCGGCGCCATACAGAAGTGTGTCTTTATGCAGGTCTTCCACATACACTCCTTTTAAAACCACAGAGCTGAAAAACTTTATGTCTACCTTTTCGATGCTGATCGTTGTATGCAATTCTTCCGAGAGCCAGGCGGATGCCTTTTTCCCCAGGTAGGTCTGGAACGAAGAGGTTTGTATGGCAATAAAAAAAGCGATGAGCAGGACAAATACGGAAATCAGCGAATACTTTATGAATCGCCCGATAAAACGTATAACTTTGCCCAAAAAGCGCATAAAACAAAAGTAATCAATAATATGCAAAAAGAAGTACTCATTTTGGCCATAGAATCCAGCTGCGACGATACTTCTGCTGCTATTATCCGTAACGACAAAATACTTGCCAATATTACCGCCGGGCAAAAAATTCACGAGCAATACGGAGGGGTAGTTCCCGAGCTTGCAAGCCGCGACCACCAGAAACACATTATCCCTGTAATTGATGCCGCACTGAAAAAAGCGGATGTTAAACTTTCACAATTAAACGCTATTGCTTTTACACAAGGCCCGGGATTGATGGGCAGTCTGCTGGTAGGAACAAGCATTGCGAAATCTTTTTCCCAGGCCCTGGACATTCCCCTCATCGCTGTGAACCACATGCAGGGACATATACTCGCCCATTTTATCAAAGACGAGGAATCGGGCATGGACAAAGCGGTTCCTTCGTTCCCTTTCATTTGCCTTACAGTGAGTGGCGGACATACTCAGTTGGTAAAGGTTTCGGATCACCTGACATTTGAATTGTTAGGTGAAACAACGGATGATGCCGTGGGAGAAGCTTTTGACAAAGCTGCCAAGATCCTTGGACTGGGCTATCCGGGAGGCCCACAGATCGATAAGCTCGCAAAAGGCGGCAATCCTGACAAATTCAAATTTGCAGAGAGTAAAGTGGAAGAGCTTGGTTTCAGCTTCAGCGGGATCAAAACCTCTTTCCTGTATTTTGTACAGAACAATATGCAGAAGGATCCGAAATTCATTGAAGAGAACCTCCGGGATATTTGCGCCTCTTATCAAAAACACCTGGTGAATGTGTTGATGAAAAAACTCCTGAAAGCAGCGAATGAAACCGGCATCAAAGACATTGCGATCGCAGGCGGAGTGGCCGCCAATTCGGAGATCCGGAAACAGGTGCAGGAATTAGCAATGAAACACGACTGGAATGTATTCATTCCGAAATTCGAGTATTGTACAGACAATGCGGCAATGATCGCTATTACGGGGTATTACAAATATTTAATAAGTGAGTTTGTTGCTATGGATGTGACTCCTGAAGTACGAATGAAGCTTTAATAATATTTTCGGAAAGCATTACCTCTTTTCCTGAGTGGGATCGGAACACTGAAGTCACCCACAACTATTGTTTTTAATACATGAATACTTTCCAGCCGGCCAACTTTATTTTCCCTCTCCGTTTCGGGATTCAAGAGATGTTCCTTCGTGAATTTTTTTAGCCGCGAAAGTGTTTTAGCATCCAGGAAGATCAGATTTGTTCCCAGTTCATTTATAGCAACAAGCAGTTTTTCTTCATTCTGAAGCAGAGCATCAAAAGATGCTTCAAACGTATCGATCGCTCCTGCACATTCCTTCTTCGCTGCACGGCCCTTTTTACTCAGGATACTTCCCAGCCAGAAATATCCTTTGGGCTGTATATCCTTCCATACATACACTTTGAAATTATACGGATCTTCGCCCAGCAATTGCTTCAACCTGTTATTTACCTGGTAAACCCGTAATTCTTTGCTATCCTCAAATAATCCGATGATCACTTTTTCGGCGGTAAGCAAGCTGCTGCTATTCTGCATTTCGTTCAGCCGGAAATAATATCGTTTTCTTTTTTTTGTATCCCGGGGCGACACCAATACATATTCTACGTGTATACTTAAGAAACCCTGAAGGCAAAGACTTTGGAAGGTATAGCGGATCAATTCCACGGGATCGAGCCGGGAGGGACTGTATAAATAGTAATATTCCTGGGGTTTTAGCATTTACTCTTTAAGACCTATCGAATACGGATCCACGCTCACTTCGATTCTTTTTCCGGTAAGCTGCAAGGTATTCAGATCGATGAATACCACATTTCCGTTCCTGCCTCCACACACGCTGGTATGGTGCGGCAATGGTCCTGTTACATCAATATTTCGGTTTGCTACATACACCACTCCGCGCTGCTCATCCACGGCGATGCCATGTGGTTGGGTACCTACATTTACATAGGTCTGCACTGTGTTTGTTGTGGTATTGATCACTGCTACAGCACCTACCGTGTTGGCAAACTGGCTGGCATCCCAGCTGGTTACAAACAAGAGGTTTTTGGATGGAGCCAGGCTCATTTCCAAAGTGCTTCCGCTGATCGGGATCGTTGCGATCCACATATCCGTTGCTGCATTGAACACCCTCACTGTATGCTCACTCTGGCAGGTCACATAGTATTTGCTTCCATCAGGCGAAAAAAGGATCTCATGCGGATTGTAAACATTACTTGGTCCCGGACTTTCGGAATTACTCAGTGAAATGAGATCATCGATCTCACCGCTTGCAATATTTTGTTTATACAGATAGTTTCCGGTTGTAGCCGTAAAATACATATACTGTCCGTTTGGTGAAACAGCTGAACCATGCGGCATGTTGGGATAGACCAATACGGTATCCAGCTCCATATGCTCAAGATCTACCTGCGCAACTTTTCCTGAAGCCGTCCAATCGATCACAAAAGCTTTTTTCGAATCGGGTGTGATCGCAAAACTGTTCCACTCCCCGCTGCCAATATTGACCTCTCCTGCAAAGGAATCGTCGGATGTATTGTACCTACGCAGAAATTTGCCATTGTTATTGAAACACACATACCAGTATTTTCCATCGGGGGATACACGCGTCATATGCGGCATAAATGTTTCGCCCGGGTTAAGAACAGTAATATACCGCATCTGAAGGCGTGTAGCTGCATCAAACACACAAACAACTTTGCAGGCCGTATGTGCTACATAAAATTTGCTTCGATTGGGATCATCGCCAAAAGGAATTCCTCCCGACAAATTAGGCGCACCTGCATTGATCCAGTCTTTGATTTTCTGTACTTCTCCCCTATCCAGCGGATCGAGACCAACAGGCATTGTAGGCAGATTAATAATGCCCATATCGGGATAGGTATTTATAAAATAACAAAGCGAGCTGAAATCCGAACGAAAGGGAATGATGGAAGAACCGGTGTTGCTTCCCTGGAACAAACTGGCCCAGGAAGTGAGGTTGAGCCCACCGGCTGCTTTATAGCTGGCTTCATTATGACAGCCCGAAGTAGCACATCTTCCACGGAATATCTTTCCGATCTCCACCGGATAATCTTTGGTGTCGATCTTATCGCTGTCTTTTGTACAGGCAATAAGAATACAGAAAAAAATAAGTACGGAGCCTATTAATCCTTTTCGTAACATGCTACTAAGCTACGAAATTTTCAGTGCATCCGGAATAGGGACAAAGGAAGCGTGACTATATAATTGTTAAATAAGATCTATCAATCAATGAGAAATAGGGCATTAATATATATAGTATTGGATATGGTTTAGCTGACCAGACGCAGTCCCGTCGCGAGCTATCGGGATCGCAGATGGCGCAGATAAGGGTTGATTGGATTAATTAACGCAGATAAGGCTACTGACATGTAGGTTCTTCAAGTCCCGTAGGGACGACCTGTTTATAATTAAAAACTGTGCTTGCAATAATTAAAGCGCCGTAGGTGCGACTTGCTTTTTTAAGCTATGCTACATTATGACAAAAATTAGTATTACAAAGATTTGAACCAATCCTTATATGCCTTCGCGAAGCCTCGCGATGGTTCATAAAAAAGGCGATGTCGTTATAGGATTACGCGATCATCAATGGAACGGATATCCCGTGTCGCACTTTATCGAGCGTGGTTCCGAAGAGTATATCCTTAATGCCTTTGTGCCCGTGTCCTGCCATTACTACGAGGCTGCATTCTTTTGCATTCACAATAGAGGCGATCGCTTTTGCAGGGTTTCCATAGCCGAGCTGAATACTGCATGCATAACCGACCTGACTGATCTGAAGTTTGTAATCTTCTAACTTAGCCCGGTCTTCCGCACTTTCGAGATCGCCGCTTTCTTTTCCGTACAACAATGCATTAGTAGATTCCACCACGTGTATCAAAAGATATTCGCAATCTTTTCCGCCCAGGCTCAGGGCCTTGCTGATCGCCTTCGAATCCACTGCTGAAAAATCGACAGGGATCGCGATCTTCGAGTAAACAAAATCCGGTTTCAATTCTAACTTCTGGGTTTTTCCATGTGCCGTGTATGTATCACCACTTGCTTTGGAAACAAAAGGTTTTAAGGTGATATACAACAATACCACGAGGAAGAAAAAACACAAAGGAAGCAAAGCAAAAGCCATCAACACCGGCTGTGAGCTTTCCCTGATCACACCACTCACTGCATCGTATACGAGAATAATATTCAGCGTGACAATAATGCCGGCAGCCAGCCAGGAAATGATCTGTGTAAAAGGCCTGATGGCAAACGACCCCATCTTTTCTTTATTGCTTACAAAATGAATAAGCGGAACGATTGCAAATCCTAACTGCATACTGAGAATGATCTGGCTCAGGATCAGCAGATCGTCGGTAGCCGATTCACCAACAAAAATGATCACCAGCATGGCCGGAACAACTGCCAGCAAACGGGTAATGATCCTCCGTACCCAGGGCTGCAAACGCAGGTTCAGGTAGCCTTCCATGATGATCTGCCCGGCAAGGGTCCCGGTGATCGTACTACTCTGTCCTGCCGCAATAAGTGCAACTGCAAAGAGGATAGCAGCCAGCCCTGTTCCCATCAGTGGCGTCAGGAACTCATGCGCTTCTTCTATGCCTGTAACCTGAAGGCCATTCTTATTAAATGAAGAGGCCGCAAGGATCAATATAGCAGCGTTTACAAACAGTGCAAGGTTCAGGGCTATTACGGAATCGATCACGTTAAACCGAATGGCTTTTTTCTTTGCGGGTTCTGTGTTCTCTATCTTTCGGGTCTGCACCAGCGAGCTATGCAGGTACAGGTTATGTGGCATTACAGTAGCGCCGATGATACCAGTGGCGATTGCAAGCGCCTGTGCATCGGGAATAGAAGGAATGAGACCGGAAGCTACTTCTCCCAATACAGGATGTGCAAATAACAATTCCGCAAAGAAACAACAGCCGATAAGCGCTACAAGAGCAATAATGAATGCTTCCATTTTACGAACACCGAAATTCAGCAGGAACAATAACAGAAAAGTGTCGAGCACGGTGATGCAAACACCCCAGATCAGGGGAAGACCGAATAAAAGCTTGATCCCGATCGCCATCCCGATCACTTCAGCCAGGTCGCAGGCAGCGATGGCTACTTCGGCCAGCAGGTACAAAACAAAATTTACGCCGCGTGGATAACTTTCGCGGGAAGCCTGCGCAAGATCTTTACCCGTAACGATCCCAAGGCGGGCACTCAGGCTTTGCAGTAAAATAGCAATGAGATTGCTCATTACAAGCACCCACAATAATTTATAACCATACAGACTGCCACCTGCAATATCCGTAGCCCAGTTGCCCGGATCCATGTACCCGACGCTGATCATATACGCGGGCCCCATAAAGGCAAAGATCTTTTTCCAACCTTTCACATGTGAAGTGCTCACCGATGCATTGATCTCCCCGAGGGATTTACGATTACCTGTTGTGTTCATCTGCCGGCAAAGATAAAGAAAAATTTTATTACTATAAATTAAAAATTAGACTAATCTAACATTTTGAGCGTTTTACCGTTTGTTCATACCCGACATACCTCTTTTAGTCGGCCCGGAAATATTCAAATTATTATGCAACAGGGGATTAATCTATAAATAGTCTATTTGTAGTATCTTTATCCCGGTTCTTAGCGTATAATAACCATATGAAGAAGCTCCTTACCATACTTAAAAGCAAAAAAACGATCGATTGGGTAAAGGCTTTTTCAGTGGCATTCGTTATTGTACTGCTGGTCCGTGGCCTGATATTCGAACCCTTCACCATCCCCTCGCCTTCTATGGAAAAGACATTGCTTACCGGTGATTTTATCCTGGTGAACAAGTTAAGTTATGGCCCGCGTCTGATCCGCACTCCTTTAAGCATGCCGTTTGTAGACAGAAAATGGTATTCCGAGGCTATTTCTCTTCCTTATTATCGTTTTTTCGGAACGCCGGATGTGGAGCACAATGATGTATTGGTATTCAATTATCCGATGGAAGAAGAATTTCCGGTAGACCATCGTACCCATTTCATCAAACGGTGCATCGGACTGCCCGGTGATTCGATCGGGGTCATCGATAGCAAAGTGTTTGTGAACGGCAAAGCTATTGCGGAAACGGAAAGTATCCAATACAACTATACCATACAAAGCTCACAAAAGCTGGACTCTGCTTTTTTAGCTGAAAACGACATTACGGAAGGCGGGCTGATCTCCGAAAAAGGGGATTATTCGTTCAGCCTTACCAAAGCCAATGCTGAGAAAATAAAAGCGCTGCCCTATGTAAAAAACATTGCGATGAATTCGGAGAAAAACGAATTGTGGGATGAAACGGTATTTCCCTATAAAAGCTTCTTTCCCTGGAATGCAGATAATTTCGGTGTGCTCTACATCCCAAAAGCAGGAGACACTTTACAGCTGGATACCAATTCCATCAACCTGTACGAACGTCTGATCACCATTTACGAAAAAAATACCCTGACAGTGATCAATAATAAAGTGGTGATAAACGGAGATACCACCGACAAATACGTAACAAAGATGAACTACTATTTCATGATGGGCGACAACCGGCACAACTCCATGGACTCCAGATACTGGGGCTTTCTGCCGGAAGATCATATTGTAGGCAAAGTCTGGATCGTTTTTTACAGTTATGATAAAGCAAAGGAAAAGGTGAGATGGAATCGCTGCTTTGACGGGGTGAATTGAGATTTTCCTTCAGGAAATACCTTAACTTAATCCAAATAAAAAAAGGAGTCTTCTTTCGAAAACTCCTTTTGAAAAAATCACACTCCTTTTTACTTCGTAGGTACATGCTTATCTGTATAAGCTGCATTGGTTTTGTTGTAACTATCCAGTAGCTGGCTGCGTTTTGAATTCAGCTCCTGGTTGGTGGCATTGTATTCGTTGGTAGCTTTGTTATAGTCCGCCACCGCTTTGTTGTATTCGTCCACTTTTTGTTTATCGCTTTGTGCTTTGGAATCAAAAGCTGCTTTTATTTTTTCGAAATTTTCTTTTGTTACAAAGAAATTGGAGATCGTAACCAGCTTTTTCTCTGATTCTTCCTGGTAGAATTTCATCATCTGCTCTGCTGCCTTTTTAATGCTCATGTCATTCTGGTAAGGTTTTACTGTTTCCAACTTGGTCATTCCTTCTTTCGCTGTTTTGGCAAGCGCATTTTTATTCTGCTCGATCCCGTTCACATCGCCTTTTGAGATCGCGTCCATCAGGTACATTTCCTGCTTATAGCTCTTGAAAAAGATCAGGTATACTTCGTTGTAATGCTTGTATACTTTCCCGGCGATCTCCATGTTCTTGGTCAGCTTATCTTTGTTCTCTACCAATGTGATATTATTGGCAGCTGCAAATTTCCCGTACTCTCCATGGATCATTTCACCGGCCAGCTTCAGTTTCTCATCTGCACGTTCTCTTGCCAGCATATACGCTTCCATCAGGTCATAGGACTGTTCTGCCACTTCTTCCATATCCACTAACTTCGCATAGTCTTCGTTCAACACCGCATAGTTCACTTTCAGGAAAGAGAGTGCGCTGTCCCTGAAGGCAGTGCTGCTGTTGAATGCTCCTAACTTGCCGATCTTTTTCGAAGCCTCCTGGTTGGCAATTACCACTTCTTTTCTGCGTTTCTCCACTTTACGTGCACTTTTTCCGTGCGCTGCCGAGCGGGTATAATCCCATGTATTGGTCTGTATATTCTCAAATTCTTTTCCAACGGTCTCGAGATATTCTCCCGCAGTTTGTGCCTGTATCGTTGCTGTGAGGCTTGTGATCACAATGGCTACAGCTGCAATTGTTTTTTTGTTCATAGGTATAGGTGTTTTGTTTTATTATTTTTCCAGTATGGCACTCAGGTCTTTCACTATTAAAAAGGCTTCATGCAAAATTATATCTTTTTTTATCCTTTCTATCGCTTCTTCATTGTTTTTTCGCTGGTATTCGTCAATTGCGATCAGTTTTTCGCTGAATACATTGTTCTTTACATCAAGCGGAGTTTCTTCACCCATTTCCATACACTCAAGGATCATTTCAGACAAGCGGTCTATTCCATCCGAATACTTTTTAAAATCCTTCACGTTCAGCGGAACTTTTGTATCCTGTTCTTTTACTTTCGCGAGACTATCCCCGAAGAGTATAAGATCACGGAATTTCTGGTTAGCTTCCACTCTTTTTTTGCTCCAGTCGTTCAATTCCGTCAAAGGCAGGTCTGCCGCTTTCGTGAAGATCACTTTTTTATTCACCGAATCGCAGGGTAGGTAAAATTCTTCATCCGCTTCCGTATCCATTGTGTTTTCGAGCATATCCGGGATATGGATATCCGGTACGATCCCTTTTCCCTGGTGGCTGACAGTAGTAACGCGATAGAATTTACCCATGGTGATCTTCACATAACCAAGAGTCGGATTGATGTAATATCTTTTTCCCCGCGCCTTGTACAGATTGGTATCCGCAGGATATACCCCCTGCGCTGTTCCCTTCCCATACGTGGTAGAACCAACGATCACTGCTCTTCCGTAATCCTGCAGAGTAGCCGTTAAAAATTCCGAGGCGCTTGCACTGGCCCCATTCACCAACACCACCAATGGACCATCGTATATGGTGCCCCTGTTCAGGTCTTTCAATAAAGCCGGTTTACCTTCCTTCATTTTAAATACAGCCAAAGGTCCTTCATCCACAAAAATACCACCGAGCCCCATTGCTTCTTTCATAGAGCCACCTCCGTTATAGCGAAGGTCGAGGATCAGGCCATCTATCGAATCCTGCTTCAGCTTTACGATCTCTTTGGCCACATCATTGGCGCAACCCTGCCTGCTGTCCATTTCATCATCCGAATAGAATGCAGGAATAGGAATGTAGCCGTACCTGCCTTTGCCCTTCGAAAGAATATAGCTATTCATTACATTCTCCTGTGAAGCGATCCTTGCTTTCTGAAGCTTCACTTTTTTTATCTGGTTGTCTTTCCGGCGGAAGGTAAGCTCCACATTTTTACTCCCTGATTTGTAAAACGCCGAATAATAATCCTGTATTTCCAGGCTGCTCAACTCAACCTGTTTTTCTTTTTCGTACTGGAAAGCCAGGAGCACATCTCCTTCATGCAATTCGTTGCTTTTCCATGCAGGCCCACCCGGAACCAGTTCGGCAATAACGATCTCGCCGGTTTCACTTTCGTCCACATAGAAGCCAAATGAATACTCCTGTGTAGAAAGGCCGGAATCCCATGTTTCTTTTTCGTAGAGGTTGAAATAGCTACTGTGCGGATCGCAACGTTTTGTAATAGCATTGCTCATGCAGTCACCAATGTGACGTTTCAGCTTCGTATCCGTATTGAAATTTTCGAGGTATTTTCTGAAGCGTGTGATCGCTCTTTTTTTAGCTTCTGTTTGTTTGGCAGTCAATTCCGGTTCCGTCAGCTTTAATACATCTTCCCCTTCTTTCAACGGCTTTATAATGTAGTTCAGGCAATCGTATTTGAGACGTTTTTCGATCCGCGTCCTTACCTCATTGAGGTTTCTGCAGGGGAAACGCTTGCCTTTGGCACTGACAAAAGTGATCGTGTCTTTTGTGCTGTATACAAATGGTTTACCTTCCAGTGCGTTCACTACAGAATCCAACTGTTTCAGACGTATTTTATAAATGGAAAATACTTCTTTGATAACACTGCAATACCCGTCATTGAAAGAATAATCGTTCACTAATGATTTCAATTTCTCCCGGTCCGGTTCGAAGAGAAAAATATTCCGCCCGTCCACATCATCTATGAATAGCTCAACAATTTGCCTGTTCGTAGCCTGGTTGAATACCGGCGGGCTGATGTGAAATCCCTGCATATTACCAACTACCAGTAATTGCTGCATGCACAACGAATCGAGGTGCTGGGAAAAAGCAGTCGCCGAAAGGAGAATGGAAATAGTAAGAAAGGTCTTTCTGAAAATAAGCATCTTCGTTTGGTATTTTTATAAAGAAAAAAACTCCGTGTATCGCTACACGGAGTTTCTTTTTTAGAAATTTAGTTTTTCCATTCGTGCCGTCAGTTTCTTCTGCTTTTTGTAATACTCAAAAATAGCAGTGTAACCCGGTTTGGCTGGGAACACATAGAAATTAGTCGGTTTGGTTTTTAATTTGATCTTGTCGATAGCCAATTGTGCGTCTTTAGTGTACGCAATATTACCTATTGTATAGCTGCTTCCTTCTTCTTTGTCTTTATCGTAGTCAACATATGCAACATTGAACAATTTTTTGTCGGAACCACTGATCTGGTATGCGTAATCGAAACCACCATACATTTTGATAAAATATCCCAGAACCCTGTTGGATTGCATTCCCATTCCGGAAGGCAACAGGAAGTTGGATTTATTTTTCTCAAATACATGCAGGCTTGTAAGTTTCAGGCTATTATCATATTCAAAAACG
Source organism: Bacteroidota bacterium (assembly GCA_021156365.1). Classification (GTDB taxonomy): domain Bacteria; phylum Bacteroidota; class Bacteroidia; order B-17B0; family Aurantibacillaceae; genus JADJDM01. The sequence continues at coordinate 28,993 of JAJNDK010000020.1, read as the reverse complement.
ATCATGTCATAGATCTCTGCTTTGATAGCGGAAGTACCTCCACGGCCCCCTCCTAATACAGTGCTGGCAACACCCAAAGCGCTAACTGCTTTTTTAAATTGCTCTCCTACCACAAAGGTCTTACCGTCAGCCGTAGTGATCACTTTATGAATAAAAATAGAACGATTCCCATCCATTTTTCCTTTTTCGCTCACCGGGGCCACTTTACTGATATCATCAACCCATGATGAGTATACTTCTTTTTTCAGGTTACCTTTTACATCTACCTTAGCAAGTGCAAACCCTTTTGGTTTCTTATCGTCTTCAAAATCGTAGTACTCTCCTGCGAATGTGAATACACCTGTGGCCTTATCAAAAGTCACATCGGAAGTAACCAGGTCAAACTTAAAATTTTTGTTAGAGATACGTGCGATCTCTTTGCCATCTGCTGCACTGGTGATAGTTGTAAACAGCTCCATATCTTTCTGGCTCATTAATTTCGGACGAACGGAAAGAGCGGAAACGATATAATCTTCGTTTGCAAACAAAGCCACTAAACCTTCATATGATTTTTTCTCTTTCGCCGCACCTGAATTCGTATCCCATACCTTTTTACCCGTGTTATCGAACATTTCCATAACCATACGGGTTCCTTTTTCTCTCTCATATCCAAAACGTACGAATCCTTTTCCTGTAACTGCCAATAAATTTCCGCCACCACCGGACTGGCTGTCATCTGCAGGAATGTTAGCAGCCAGCTCATTGCTTGACAGCTCAGTGATCATATATTTACCAGCTGCTTTTAATTGCTTATCGAACAATTGGTATTCGATCGTTTTTTCTTTTGCATTCATAAAAGCAAAGCAAAAACGCTCTCCGTTAAAGGAGCTTTCTACCAGGAAATCATTTTTTGATTTTACAACTTCCACATAATGTGTTTGCTTCATGTTGTTATCCAGGATGGTTAATCCATAGAGGTACTCTTTTTTGTTTTCTTTATCAAGGAAGTTAAAAACGAAATAGCCTTTGATCTCGTTGTTTTCCAGAATTGGCCTGAAATTATTCGGAGCGAATTTTTTCACTCCGTCAAAATCAGTTTGTGATTTCATCACAGTTACGCCCAGCAATAGCAAAGCGATAAGGGTTAGCTTTTTCATAAGGGTAGTTTTACTTTTTTTGTTTAATGAATCTTTTCTTCAAAACCGCCGCAAGGTAGGGATCTTTATTGGTCTTTTCAAATTCCCTGATATAGGACTCCGACTCCAGCGACTTGGATTTTGCACAGGCCAGAAATGTTCCGACGAATTGCGAATTTGTGCCACTTAATACTTTCAGATTATCCTCGTAATAGTAGTTGGAAATCGTATTCAGATCGGATCCGGACAAGTGATGCAGGATCTTCAGGAAGTGGTTGTAGGAATTCTCAAACTCAGGATCCGGCAGATCCACTACATGAGAAAAATTATGTTGTTTCTGCGCAAAATAGATCTCGGATAAACAACGGCTGATCACATATTTCAGGTATTCATTGTTTGGATATTCCTTTTGATAATTGGCAGCATAATACATGGCGTAGCCAAAATTATCAGCATCCATATACAATTCTATCAGTTCGAATACGGCCTGCTTTTTAATGAGGTTGTAATCGGTGCTCAAAAACGATTTTTTTGCTGCATCGAGGTTCTGCCGTTTGATCAGATCCTTTAACTTTGCCGCTCTTTCCGGGCAATCCGGGTGTGTTTTCAGCGAATCTGCCAGCTTTTCGTCTTTCAGGTTGTTTCCAAGATCAACGGATTCCTCCGTTTGCAGCCATTCCGGGTTGAAAGGCACATGTTTGAATGCAAACAGTTTCTTTATATCTACTGAATCCTTGAATAAGGGTCCGTCAATAGAATCCAGCTTCATAATGGATTTTATTCCCACATAGGGATCGTAACCTGCTTTTACGAAATACTCCAGGCCTAATGAATCGGCCGTCAGTTCATTCTTTCGCGAGTTGAATGTATAATCGGCTACATACGATTCATACAGATCTACCAATCGCCTGTAACGATTGTATTCCTGGCGGCTTGCCCTGCGCACCTTGCGACGAAAATCGCGGTCTTTGAGTAATTCCTGCCTTTTTATAATACCATCAACCACATGTTTTTTTGTATTGTGCGCCATCTCGTGGCAAAGGATAAAGGCCAGCTGCCCTTCGGATTCCATCTTACTGATGAGTCCAAGATTCACAAAAAGCACATCCTGTCCCAGGCTGGCGGCATTGGGCTCTCCTGTTCTGTATACAAATACTTTATATTTAAAAGGAGCCAGTTCCGGATTTTTCAGTTGAACATGATTGACGATACTCTGTACATAAACAGATACAGGATCGGTGAACATCAGTACATCTGCGGTATCCGAAGAATAAACATAATCTCTCAGTACATGAAAAGACTCGTTCACTCCTTTCCGGATCTTCATATTGAGATCAAGGCTCTTTGGAAAATCATCGAATTGTTTGCAGATCGCTTTGATATCTGCTTCCGGCGCTTTGTAGTTCTTATTAACGATGTAATTCTGCGAAAAGTTCTGCGCAGTGAATACCTTGCATACGAATAGAGCCGCAATCAGCAGGGAGCTTGCTGTTTTCATGGGTAGTTTTTAATTAGTGATAAAGGTCGGTATAAATTTACAATCTTCTGAACAAATCCTTGATATAGCCGAGGTTCACTGTTTTCTGCCAGTCGTCGCCAAATGCATGGTGCCACATGAACGGAAGGTTGTAAGAAACCTGCGCCATAGCCGTGAGTGTAGCATCATCCCATTCTTTGCTTAAGTTCTGAGGCAGTTCGATCTTATGCTTTTTGATCATCTGCATAAATTCTTCGTGACCTTTGGTATAGATATCGCCCAAGTGCTGGAATATTACACAGTTCGCATAACAATGGCGGGTTCCATGTATCTTGGAAAGCCCATAGCTCAATGCGTGACACACCCCCACTTCACTGTAGGTCAAACTCAGACCGCCCATCAGTGAAGCTACCATCAGCTTATCATCATTCTCCGCTGATCTGCCCGATTGTTCACCGAGGTACACTTCCCTGCACAACTTCAGTGATTGCTCGCCATAGGCAAGACTGAATGCATTGTTGCGGATCCCGCTTTCCGATTCGATGCAATGAATATAGGTATCCATACCTGTATAGAACCACCAGTCGGTAGGTACACTTGCTATCAATTCCGGATCGAGGATCACCTGGTTGAAAACGGTCCAATCACATTTTAATCCCAATTTTTTTTCAGGGCCGGTAAGTACCGCAGTCATGGAAACTTCTGCTCCTGTTCCGGAGATCGTAGGAACGCCTAAATGATAAATACCTGGTTTCTTCACGAGGTTCAGTCCCTGGTACAAAGTAGAAGAACCTTCATTCGTCAGCATCAGGGAAAGCGCTTTGGCAATATCCATAATGCTTCCGCCGCCGATACCGATCACACCACTTGGCAATCCTTTTTTCGCAAGGATCTCATCACGCAGTGCATCTATCTGCTCAGTAGTTGGCTCATGCGGATCCACATCGATGTAGTAGATCAGATCTTCCGCTTTGTTCTGCAGGCGGTTCACCAGATCTTTGCCCTTGAAATAATTATCGACCACATAAACAAAATAGTTTTTGTTCTCTTTACGTACCGGCTCTACTGTTTCCGCGAGTTGATTGAAAGACCCACGGCCGTAAGTCACTTTATCGATGTTTTTGAAATTCTTGTGTTGCATATTATTAATCAGCTATTCTTGTTTGTTTTGATTTGGAAAGTTGTTTCAGCTTTTCAATATCACCTGCTATGAGCGCTTATTTTTTAGCTCTTGTCCATCCTTTAATTTGCTTTTCAAAAGCTATTGCCTCGTTCGGATTTTGAAATTCTTTTTGATAGAGAAGTGCAACCGGCCTTCTTGGGTAAGTGTAACAGGTTTCAGTCAAACCGGAACTATGTTCTTCTAATCTTCTTTCTATATTGTTTGTAACACTTATGTAATAAGAACCATCAGCGCACCTGAGAATATATACAAATAAATGTCTTGCCAATTTCTCTTTTTTACAACATCACCTTTAGCCCCCTTCGTCGAGCTCAGGATGACTAAAGGTGATGTATGGAATTTCGTTAACTAATTTTCTTTATACACGTGCGTCAGAGTGAGCTTGACGAACTCAAGCATTCACCGGCTTCATCGCTTTCACAGCTGCAGCCGAGATCTTCTCAGCAAGGGTCGTCATTTCCGCTTCTGTCCAGGTGCAACGTACACCGAAAGAGATCAGTCTTCCGACTACTTCCTGTGATTTTGGCAACTGCAGATTGTTATAATCCTGCGGTGCACCCAATACCTGCACAGGTAATTTGGAAATTGTTTTCAGGTTTTTCAAATGGTCCCACTGGTTTACGAAATGATACATATTGGTGAACCAGTAATTGAAGCCACCTACTCCGGCTACGTTCATCTCTGCAACAGTGTTTTTCGCGATTTCAGGAGTTGGCATTAAAATATTGAGGAACGTAGCCGAATCACCGGACGGATCAGCCAGCTTTGCAAAACCGATTCCTTCTGTTTTAGACAGGATGTTTTGCAGGAATTTTTTGTTGTAGAGGTTTTTTTCTTTAATTCCCGGAACTTTACGTGTTTGTGCCAAAGCTACTGCTGCATGCAGTTCGGAGATGCGGTAGTTGAATCCCAGGAACGGATGGTTTTCCATTCCGCGGTTGCTGCCGATATGATCGTGTCCATGATCGCTGTATACATCCGCTTTTTTATACACTTCTTCATCATTTGTTACAAATACACCGCCTTCTCCGGCCGTTGCGATCTTAAAAAAATCGAAGGAATAACTTCCGGCTGTTCCGAAAAGACCTGTGTAGGTCCCTTTATAAGAAGCGGCAAAGGCCTGTCCAGCATCCTCCACTAAAATCAAATTGTGTTTTTTTACAACCGCCATGATCGCATCCATGTCGGCCATACCACCGCACATATGCACCAGGCAAATGCCTTTGGTTTTCGGGGTGATGGCTTTTTCTATTCCTTCTGCGCTGAGGCACAGGGTTTCATCGATCTCTGCAAATACCGGCAAAGCTCCAATGAACAGTACTGCTTCTACAGAGGCAATAAAGGTAAACGGGGGCACGATCACTTCGTCTCCTGTCCCGATCCCGCTTGCCGCAAGAGCCGCAGCAATAGCCGTGGAACCACTGCTCATTGCATGCGCATATTTAGCGCCTGTTATTTTCCGAACTTCTGCTTCAAAGTCCTTTGCTTTCCAGTGATTGTTGCGCTGGGCATCATGTCCATAGCGAAACAACACACCTGTTTCCATTACATCATTTACTTCTTTGCGCTCTTCGGCGCCGAATAATTCTGTTCCCGGCATAGTCTTAATTTTTAAGCAACGAAAGTACGGAAAATCAACGAGTTTTGGAAAGAAAATCGGCCTCGGAAATCAACAAAATGACCGGTATTTTTCAGGACAGCCGGATGGCTAAATTATTATTAAATTCGTCCTTTTAAGCTCACACTATGAGATCCGGTTTCTTAGCAGCCATTTGCTTTACGTTTGTTTTGATCTTTTCTTCCCGGAATGTTCAGGGACAGGATGACTACTTCCAACAGGAGGTGCATTACAAGATCAATGTGAGCCTGAACGACGTGGACCACGAACTGGATGCTTACGAAGAGATCCAATATATCAATCATTCAAAAATAGACCTCGCCTTTCTCTATTTCCATATCTGGCCCAACGCGTATAAAAACAATTCCACTGATCTTGCCAAACAGCTGCTGGAAAACGGTGAAACCTTTATGTACTACGCCGATAAAAAAGATCTCGGTTATATCGACAGCCTGCAATTCAAAGTAAATAACGAAGCCATCAAATGGGAGATCGATGCAAAGCACATCGATATATGCAAACTGTTCCTTGCGCATCCGCTGAAACCGGGCGATACGATCCTGATCTCAACGCCTTTTCATGTAAAGCTTCCCAATGCGCTGATCTCCCGTTTGGGGCACCTTGACCAGGCATATATGGTCACGCAATGGTTCCCAAAGCCGGCGGTATTTGACCTGAACGGCTGGAATGCTATGCCCTATCTTACCCAGGGTGAGTTCTATTCTGAATTCGGAAGTTTCGATGTGAGCATAACATTACCGAAAAATTATCTGCTGGCCGCAACCGGCGACAGGATCGATGCCGAAGAAGAAGAAAAATTCCTGGAACAAAAATTCGAAGAAACAAAAGCAAAGATCGCAAGGTACGAAACTCAGCAAGCTAACCCGGATGCGGTTTGGGAAACAGATGTAACAGCGGACATGAGTTTTCCGCCCAGTGATAAAGAAACCAAAACCGTTCGTTTCAAACAATACAAGGTGCACGATTTCGCCTGGTTTGCCGACAAGCGTTTCAATGTACTGCAGGGCGAAGTGAATCTTCCGAGAACACAACGTGAAGTGAAAACCTGGGCTTTTTTCACCAACAGAAATCTGCGGCTATGGAAAGATTCACGCGCCTATCTTAACGATGCAACATTTTTTTATTCGTTGTGGAACGGTGATTATGCATACAATCATGTAACAGCCATCGATGGAACCATTAGCGCAGGTGGTGGTATGGAATATCCTAACATAACCGTGATCGGTAATGCGCGGAATGCGTTCGAGCTGGAAACAGTGATCATGCATGAAGTGGGCCACAACTGGTTCTATGGTATGCTGGGCAGCAATGAGCGTGTACATGGATGGATGGATGAAGGAATCAATTCTTTCAACGAGATGCGTTATGTAAAAACAAAATATCCTTCGGCTACCTTAGGCGCTTTATTCGGGCAGGACAGCACCTTTACATTGGGTGGTCTTCATAAATTCAAACATGCCCAGCAATACGAATTGTTCTACAAATACGTAGCCACCCAGAACCTGGATCAGCCCTGTGAGCTACACTCCAAAGACTTTACAGCAATAAACTACGGTGCAATTATGTACAGCAAAACGGCCATTCTTTTTAATTACCTCATGAATTACATGGGTGAAGAAGAGTTTGACAGGGCCATGCAGTTCTATTTCAATTATTTTAAATTCAAACATCCGCAGCCAAGGGATCTGAAAAAAACGCTGGAATATTTTTCGGGAAAGGATCTCAGCTGGTTTTTCGAGGACCTGATCGGTAGTACAAAAAAGCTGGACTACAAGATCTCCGGCGTAAAGAAAAACAGTGATGGGCAGTTCGAAATAACCATAAAAAACTGTGGAGAGATCAAAGGGCCGGTTGCCATCTGCGGTATGTACAAAGGAGAGATACGGGCCATGCTGTGGCTGGATGGCTTTGATGGAAAACGAAAAGTCACGTATCCGCCGGCAGAAATAGACGAGTTCAGGATCGATTATTTTCAGTTTATGCCTGATATCAACCGGAAAAACAATTCCTGCAAAACGAAAGGACTGTTCAAAAAAACAGAGCCTATTCATTTTCCTTTGTTTGCGGCATTGGACGATCCATACCAGTCACAACTTTTCTGGGTGCCGGTAGCAGGATACAATGAATACAACGGGGGGATGGCCGGATTGGCTTTATACAATCATGCTGCTTTTCAGAAAAAATTCGAATTTGAGCTGATGCCCTTTTATGGATTTCAAAACAAGAATCTTGCAGGCTATGGGAACTTCCGCGTCAACTTCCTTGCGAAAAACGTTTTCCAACAAATAACCTGGGGCGCAAAAACAGCACGCTTTGCCTATTCGAATGAGCCATTTGATCTGAACTTTAACAAAGTGGCACCTTTTATTGACTTTACATTAAAAAAGGGACGTGCCCGCAGTGACATCGATCAGCATGTTTCATACAGGGGTGTTATGTTGTTCAATGACGCATACACCTATGAAAGCGTTGCCGGTGCATTCGAACCTGTACGTACATTCCGGAGCTATATCGTAAATGATTTTACCTATAAACTGAAGAACGACAGAACCATCGATCCTTTCACAATGACTGCCAATTTCCAGGCAGCGGATAAAATGGCGAAAGCATCCATCACTGCTACCTACGACATCAGTTTGAAAAAAGGCAAAGCTTTCGAATTTCGTTTGTTTGCCGGAAAAATGTTCATGAACAATTCCACCAATATTGATTACCGGTTCCGTATGAGCGGACAGACCGGCTACCAGGATTATATGTTTGACAATATTTATATCGGTCGGAATGCAGGAATTCCGGATATTGGCTTCCAGCAATTCACGGAAACGGATGGGGCCTTCAAGGTATGGTCTCCATTGGGACAAAGCGACGACTGGATAGCATCCCTGAATATAAAAACACCGAGACCATTCAACATACCTGTATACGCATTTGCAGATGCAGGCGTGTACCATGCAAAAGGAATGGATAAATCAGCTGAATTTATGTTCTCCGCAGGTGTGGCAATTCCGGTAGTAAAAGATATGATAGAAGTATTTGTTCCGCTGGTGAGCAGCAAAAATATCACAGATGCACAAAAGCTGAATGGCCTCACCCGTTTTATAGATACGATCCGTTTTACATTTTACCTGAACAGGGCGAATCCTTTTGAATTTATCAAGAATAACCTGCCTTTTTAAATGAACAAAAAATATATATACTTCGCTTCGGATTTTCATTTGGGTGTTCCTACCTACGAAAAAAGCTTTGAACGGGAACAGCGTATCGTGAAATGGCTGGACAGCATCAAAGCCGATGCAGCAGAGGTCTTTTTGGCAGGAGACCTGTTCGATTTCTGGTTCGAGTACAAATACACCGCACCGAAAGGGTTCATTCGTTTTTTAGGCAAAATAGCGGAGCTTACGGATGCAGGCATTCCGGTACACGTATTCACCGGCAATCACGACATGTGGATGTATGGATACCTACCTAAAGAATTAGGGATACAACTCTACCGGGAACCCATTAAGCGTACTTTTTCCGGAAAATCGTTTTTGATCGGGCACGGTGACGGCCTGGGGCCGGGCGATTATAAATACAAATTCATAAAAAAATTCTTCGCCAGTAAAGTTTGCCAATGGCTGTTTGCCCGCCTGCATCCGAACTTTGCTTTTGGATTGGCAAATTATTTCAGTAAAAGCAGCAGAGCCAGCACCGGGAAAAAAGATGAAGTGTTCAGTGGCGAAGAAAAGGAATGGTTGTATACCTATTGCACAGAGTACCTGCAGCAGGAACATATTGATTACTTTATTTTCGGACACCGGCATTTGCCCTTGCAGCTTCCGCTCAAAAGCAACAAAGGCGAAAGTATGTACATCAACCTGGGCGAGTGGCTCAATTACAATACCTATGCAGTTTTCGACGGTACAAAGGTTGAATTAAAAGAATTTAAACTCAGCTGATATGAAAAAACCTCAACAGGGAGAATGCAATCCTGCCATGTTCCGTTACATCGATCTTATTCCGGAAGGAAATGTAAAAGAACTGTGTGCCAACTATACAGCCGATACCATTCGTTTCTTTGAAAACATCCCGGCAGAGAAACACAGCTTCCGGTATGCGGAGAACAAATGGACCGTTAAAGAAGTGTTTATGCACATGCTGGACACCGAGCGCGTAATGTGCTACCGGGCTTTTGTAGCGGCGCGTGGCGATGCAAAAACAGTTCTGTATTACATGGATGAAGATGCCTATGCGGCCAATGTGGATGTAAGTAATCGCACGATGGAAGATCTTCTTGAAGAGTTTCGGTTCATTCGTGGAGCAACGGAAAAACTACTGTTGAACATTACCGAAGAGCAGAGCACCTTCAAAGCAAACAATATGGAACATTCGCTTACCGCAAGAGCTATGGCTTATATCATGCTCGGGCATATGCAGCATCACCTGAATGTGATTAAGGAACGTTACCTGTAAATATCAGTACCTTCTTAAAGCATTACGGTCAAAATCCCATTCCGGCGTTTCCAGCACCGCACCGAAGTCTTCACTGTACCAGGGAGAAAGAGCGGGATCATTAAAGTTTTTCAGGATATGTATTTCCTGCGCCGGCATATAACTCTGGCAGAGGAGGAAGATCTTTTTTCCTGTTTTTTCATTTTGCGCCACATCCAACACTGTTACTGCATGCCCCGGACTTCCGCCCAATACAAATACATCACCCGGTTCGATCATATGTAAATCGGTTATTGCCTTCGTTTCTTTTTCTACCGATAAAGTGCCTGCATAATTAAATACATTCCAGAGATAATTTTTGAGGCAATCGTAGTCGCTGCAGGCAGGTTTATTTTTTATCCAGCTTACTTTATTTCCTTTTACCACAGGTCGTTCTCCCTTTTGCCATCGACTGAAAGCGATCAGGTCGCCACTTGTATAATGAAAAGCGATGGAAGCGGACTTGCCCCGTGCATAGAGATATTCGGCACGCATGCGGATAACAGCATCCGCACATTGCTGCAGGTTCTTCGTTCCGCAATCGAAATCAAGAACTGCTGCATGAACATCCTGCCGGTTTTTCAGCTCACCATTATACAATTTCACTTTGCTGCCATCGGGCTTTAATTTCAGCGCCCGCGACCAGGCTCCGAAACTTCCGGTCTCACCATTCACGCGTTTGTATCCATTGGGAATCCCGATGCGCTTTCCAAGGATCGTTTCATTCGTTGCGATCAGCTTATTCCCATCCGGCTGCCTCGTCGTAAAAAAAAGACCGGCAAAAAAAACGGCTGTCACACCCGAAAGTACAACAGCCGTTTTTTTCAATGAGATCATGTATTTATTTTAAAGAAACTTTCACGTTATAGGATCCGGTATTGGAAGCATTGTAAACCGTTTCATAAATAGCGAGATACAACATCCCTGCAGAAGTAGCGCTACCACTATATTTAGCTCCTGCTTTCAATGCAGTGGTGGATGCTTCACCTATTTTGTATACAACATTTCCGTAGGCAGGATAGGTAGTAGTGCTCGAATATTCGTCGGTGGTTGTCGGATATTTTTCTCCTGTAGAGGATTCGTAGCTTCCGTCCGGTTTGTATTTTTGATTGGATAAGCTGGCCAGCACTACCTCGCCGCTTGCAGTGATCGTAAAATGCTGTGCATTCTTCAATTTAATTCCGGTTTTCAGCCAGCCACCTGCCGTGTTGGCGCTGATGTTTTTGGAAGCAACGAGCTTAAAGCTGAATTCGTTGGAACCATCCCCGCTGATAAACATCACATCGATGCTTTTAATTTTTTCTTTCGGGATAGAAAGATTCCCGTATTCTGTTTTCACTTCGATCTTTGAAAACTCGTAGGTTCCGCCGATCGTATATTGCCCGTCGATATCGATTATATCTTTTCCGTCGGTGTATTCATCCACATTGGCATTTGATTTCAGTTCGTTCAGGGCATTGTCGGGAGTGAACTCTCCGTTGTATTCGTCTGTATTTTTCGGGTCATTGATATAATCGGAAATAGCAGGAATAGCTTTGATCCCGATCTTCACCAGTTCTTCATAGGCCGCTCTTCTCACTTCTTCATTCGTATTGCCAAGCTGGGAAAGGAAGGACTTTGCTTTGTCATAAGAGGCTTTATCGGTTGGGATGCCCACCTGGATAGAGGTCACATTTTTGGTTGGGATCACCAGTTTTCCGTAATCCGTAATAAGGTTAATATCCGCCATTGTAGAAGTTCCGCTTACATTGCTTCCATCGCGGAGCTTCAGGCTCAGCTCGACCGGTTTTTGGGCAGATACAAAAAAAGCAAAAGCAGACAAAGTAAGAGAAGTTAAAAATTTGATTTTCATATTTTATTGTTTTTGTATATACTGATGTACGGATCGGTTATTTTCCACAATTTATTTTGTTTCCGTTTCGAAAGTAGCTTCTGTGATCGGGGTTTCATCCCGGAAAAAAGCAGTCCCTCCCCAGTTAAATATTTTTTTGGTATACACCCAGGCATCCTTGTCTTTTACAAGTATCCTGCGGACGATGTATACGCCTGTCTCTGACTTCGACTCTTCGGTAATTCCCTGCGGGTATTTCAGTGTAAGCGGATGCGGCTGCTTTTCTATTACAGTATTTGTGGTAAGACTTTCATCTCCCTTCAGGTGCTTTTCAAGACCTGCCAGCTTTGCTTTTGCTACGGCATCATTTGGTTTCAGGCCAAGCGCTTCTTCGTAATCTTTTTTAGCGTCTTTCCATCTTTTTCCGTGTGCGTGATTATCGCCACGTACGATGGCTGCTTTATATGCTGCATCGTTGCCACCCAATGTTGGCCGCACTGTATATTTTCCTTTCAATTCTTCTTCGGCTTTTGCCTTGGCAGCTGCGTCAGCTTCTGCTTTGGCTTTTGCCGCATCCTCTTCTGCTTTTTTCTTTGCTGCATCTGCGTCAGCTTTTGCTTTCGCATCAGCATCTGCTTTAGCTTTAGCGTCGGCGGCTGCTTTCAATTTAGCCTCTTCCTCTGCTTTTTTCTTAGCCTCCGCATCGGCCTTCGCCTTGGAATCTCCATCTGCTTTGGCTTTTGCATCTGCTTCGGCTTTCGCTTTAGCATCTGCCTCCTTCGGCTTTCGCTTTAGCATCTGCCTCCGCTTTTAATTTTGCCTCTTCCTCTGCCTTTTTCTTTGCTTCCGCATCTGCTTTTGCCTTCGCATCTCCATCCGCTTTTGCTTTAGCATCCGCTTTTGTCTTTGCGTCGGCTGCTGCTTTCAGTTTAGCTTCTTCCTCTGCTTTTTTCTTCGCTTCTGCGTCAGCCTTTGCCTTCGCATCTCCGTCCGCTTTTGCTTTGGCATCTGCTTCGGCTTTGGACTTTGCATCTGCTGCCGCTTTTAATTTAGCTTCCTCTTCTGCCTTTTTCTTTGCTTCTGCGTCAGCTTTGGCTTTCGCATCTGCCTCTGCTTTGGCCTTAGCATCTGCTGATGCTTTTAATTTCGCTTCTTCTTCCGCCTTTTTCTTCGCATCTGCATCCGCCTTTGCTTTTGCATCCGCTTCCGCTTTTGCCTTAGCATCCATCTCTGCTTTAGCCTTGGCATCTGCTTCAGCTTTTGCTTTCGCGTCGGCCGCTGCTTTTAGTTTTGCCTCCTCTTCCGCTTTCTTCTTTGCTTCTGCGTCAGCTTTAGCTTTTGCATCCGCTTCAGCTTTTATTTTCGCTTCTTCCTCTGCTTTCTTTTTCGCTTCCGCATCGGCTTTTGCCTTTGCATCCGCCTCTACCTTCGCTTTGGCGTCCGCATCTGCCTTGGCTTTAGCATCTGCTTCGGCTTTTGCTTTGGCATCTGCCGCTGCTTTCAGTTTGGCTTCTTCCTCTGCCTTTTTCTTCGCTTCTGCATCGGCTTTTGCCTTTGCATCCGCTTCTGCCTTCGCTTTGGCGTCGGCCTCAGCTTTCGCTTTAGCAGCATCTTCTTCTGCTTTTTTCTTTGCAGCTGCTTCCGCCTCTGCTTTCTTTTTGGCTTCTGCATCCGCTTTTGCCTTCGCATCTGCTTCTGCCTTGGCTTTTGCGTCTGCTTCGGCTTTCGCTTTAGCAGCTTCTTCTTCCGCTTTTTTCTTTGCAGCTGCTTCCGCCTCTGCTTTTGCTTTGGCCTCTGCATCTGCCTTAGCCTTTGCTTCTGCGTCTGCTTTCGCTTTGGCTGCAGCTTCTGCTTTTGCCTTGGCCTCTGCTTCCGCTTTAGCTTTTGCATCAGCTTCTGCTTTTGCTTTGGCCTCTGCATCTGCCTTCGCTTTGGCTTCTGCCTCGGCTTTTGCTTTAGCCGCATCCTCTTCTGCTTTTTTCTTCGCGGCTGCTTCCGCCTCTGCTTTTGCTTTCGCATCAGCTTCCGCCTTAGCTTTGGCTTCCGCCTCTGCCTTCGCTTTTGCGGCGGCTTCTGCTTCTGCTTTTTTCTTCGCTTCTTCTTCGGCTTTCTTTTTTGCTTCCGCTTCTGCTTTGGCTTTGGCCTCTGCATCCGCTTTCGCTTTTGCATCCGCTTCTGCCTTGGCTTTCGCATCTGCCTCCGCCTTTGCTTTGGCTGCTGCTTCCGCTTTTGCCTTGGCCTCCGCCTCTGCTTTGGCTTTAGCCGCATCTTCTTCCGCTTTTTTCTTCGCTGCTGCTTCCGCCTCTGCCTTTGCTTTCGCATCGGCCTCCGCTTTTTTCTTTGCTTCCTCTTCGGCTTTCTTTTTTGCCTCCGCATCCGCCTTGGCTGCTGCTTCCGCTGCTTTTAATTTCTCCGCCTCCGCGATCTTGTCTTTCGGAGCCTGCTCGTTTGGTTTAATACCTTTTGCCTCATTGAAAGCTGCGATCGCTCCATCATAATCTTTTTTCCCCAGCGCTTTATCGCCGTTCTTCATGGCTGCCTGGTAATTCTTTTCCTGGTTCTTCAGTTTTTCTACTGCCGCGGCTTCGGCCTCAATAACCGCTGCCTGCGCAGAAAGCATTTGCTGCAGATAGGGCTCATCAAAATTGAATTTATCTTTGGTGGGATCGAAGAAAAATTTATTCATCGGCTGGTTGTACAGCGAGTAATCAACCCCTTCCACTTTCTTACGGATGCCGATCTCTGCCTCGATGGGATTCAGTTTTTCATTCGCCCGTTCAGGGGTGATACCTTTAGTGGAAATAAGGAATTTTTTGGTAACGAAATCAGGCTTATTTACGGAGATCGTGTAATCTGCGTTCAGCGGCAGCTGGCACATGTAACTTCCATCCGGACCGGTTGTGATGGTATTCACCACTTTCGATCCCTGCATAACCTGGATCACCGCTCCGGACACAGGGCCCTTGTCGTCCTCAATGGTTCCCTGTAAAGCAGCCTGGTATGGTTGTGCAATTGTTTTAAGTCCTGTGAAAAGAGCTATAAACAATAAAATGGAGCAAATATTATTTTTCATCAACGTTGTATACAAGAGGTAAATTTACTAATATTGTTCGTACCGAACCAAATTTTGTACCACATCTATGCATCTAAGTTACTGGGAATTACAACAATTTTTCAACAAAAGTGACCTTGTTGTAATAGGAAGCGGGATTGTAGGTATCAATGCAGCTTTGCAGTATAAACTGGGCCATCCCCGGCACAAAGTGATCATCCTGGAAAGAGGTCTTTTACCATCAGGAGCGAGTACCAAAAATGCCGGTTTTGCCTGCTTCGGCAGTGTTTCTGAGCTCCTGTCGGATCTTGAAAATGCCGATGAAAAAACAGTATGGGATACAGTATCCCTGCGATACAAAGGCCTTAAAAAACTCCGGAAGCTCTTAGGCGATACCCCTATCGATTACAGGAACTACGGCGGTTTCGAAGTGTTCGACGAACAAGCGGAATTTGAAAAATGCATGGATGCGATCCCTGCTTTTAATGAACGGGCGAAAGCGATCACTCAGAATAAGCGTACGTATGCTCAAAACAAAAAAATCATCCTTTCTTCCGGTCTGGCAAAGGTAAAATATTGCATCGAGAACAGCGAAGAAGGGCAGATAGATACGGGCCTGATGATGAAAAACCTGATCTCCCTTGCCTGGAAAAACGACATCAGCATTTTAAACGGGGTCGGAGTTGAAAAGCTGAGTGACGGTCCTTCAGGCTGCATACTCCTGCTGAGCTCAGGACTGGAAATAAAAACAAAAAATGTGATCGTTGCCACGAATGGATTTGCCAAAGAGCTTTTAAAGAAAAAGGATGTGCAACCCGCGCGGGCACAGGTGCTCATCACAAATGAAATAAAAGGACTGAAACTAAAAGGCGCTTTCCACTATGAACAGGGCTTTTATTATTTCCGGAATATAAACAACCGGGTACTGTTTGGCGGAGGCCGTAACCTGGATATAAAAGGAGAAGAAACTTCCGAACCGGGGCTTACTCCGCTTATTCAGAAAAAGCTGGAAAAAATGCTTTCAACGATCATCCTCCCCGGTGTTGATTTTACGATCGAACATCGCTGGAGCGGGATCATGGGTGTGGGCAAAGAAAAGAAACCGATCATTGAACATGTGTCCGAAAATGTGGTATGTGCTGTGAGAATGGGTGGAATGGGTGTGGCGATCGGTAGCCTCGTGGGTGAGATGGCAGTGAAGGAATTGACGAAGTAGTTTTTGTGGCCGGGACTCAAGATGGTAAGACACAAGATGTAAGGTGCTTGTTGCAAAACACAGAATTAATAATCCCTATACGTATTGTACAAATTCGTTTTGATACCCGCATATATGAACGGTGTCTGCCGGTCGAATCCATTCGCATTTTTATAAACGCGCTGAATTGCTCCCACTTCAAGGCGCAGGTTCAGATCTGCAATGATGTAAAAGGTATACCGTAATTCAGCCTGGATAAAAGTAGTCTTTACTCCCTGCCCTGTAGCATGCCCGTATTCGTAGGGACGCGTAGTGTAGCTCAGGAAAATATTCTGTCCCATATTTACAGCAGAGCCGGTTGTGTCCTTCCCGATCTCTGCATAGGTCAGTTTGCCATCAAGACGGTAGCGGTAATGGCGATAACTGGCGATACCGATCACTTCTTTGAAATTGGCACCGAATGGATGTGCGAGCGGTTGGTTGTAATGTGAATAGGATTGTTGTGGACTACCGTGTGAATAGGTATAAGGCCTCACATAATTTAGCTCGCCCTGCAGTGTCAGTTTTTTTAGACCAAATGCATCCACATACTTTGCACCTAACTGGAAGCCCTGCTTATTGGCCCACCAACCCTTCCTGGCCGCGATCTCTTTCAGGTAAAACTCATCCAATACAGCCTGCCCATATAGCTTGAATCGTTTGGCGATCGTCCAGGAAGTATTGAAGCCCAGCATCGCATTATCACTGGAGCCGAGAGAGTATTCCACCGGGCGGAAGAAGATAACGGGATTCAGGTAATTCGCATCAAAGCTCCGGTAGCGATTGGTATTATTGCCCTGCCACATGATGTTCTCGAAAGCGGCGATATTAAAATTCTTTGTCACATTCCAGCTCAGGTAATGAAATGTGCCGAATTTGTTTTTAAAATCTTTCTTTATCCCATTCGCTGCAGACGCATCGTAGAACCAGGAATACCAGGAGCTGTATTGCAAATGCCAGATATTGAGCGTGGTTTTAAAATAGGGATAATTGGTAGCCACATCGCTCAGCAATAAGGAACGGTATCCATCCCCGATAAACTGCTTGTCTTTGCCTACCTGGAAATTGATGAAATTTTTCGGGGACCAGGAAACATAACCGGAAAAGTTATTGAAACTGTAGCGCTGCATTGCCGGGTTGGCGGTATCATAACCTGCGGTCCTGTATGCAACACCCATTCCGGGTACTACTCCAAAATCGCGGATGATGGTATCCGTAAAGTTGGGCGCTTTTACATAACCCGCAATATAGCTGGCTGCGATGGAGAATTTTTTATTTGCATCCGCACGTATATACAAACCACCACTGGTTTCCGAGGTAGTTGTATTCCGCAGCATATCGTATCCCTGTTCGATCGTAAGCTGGGGAAGGATCTGCAGATTGAAAATATTTTTGAATTTCGGTGTATCACACACCGCTTTGGAAAGAAAATAATTCTGCACTTTCATGTGCTTGTAAGGAATATCGTAATCATTCACATTGCGAAGCGACGCATAGTTGTAGGGCTTCATGGAAGAATGAAAAGCAGGATCGGGATGTTTGATATAATATTCCTCCACCGGGTTCAGGATATCATTGTTCAGAAAAGCATTTTTGGAAAAAGCCGTGGGACAGACCATCTGTGCCTGCAAGCCATATCCCGCCATTACCAGCAGAAGGACAACTATTTTATTTTGTGTAGGGTAGCTCACTTATTCTTTGAATTCTATAGTTGTTTGCCGGGTAGGGTTTTTCGCGCGGTAGATCAGTTGTAATACAGCAGCACATAAGGCCGCGAAAGCCGCTACAATAAACAATGCAAGGCTCGGATCGAGATAATAAGAAAGCAGGGAAACACCGATGGTAAGGATACTGAACAAGTATACCCAGAAAACAGTGCCCACATGACCGAGGCCACAATCCATCAACCGGTGATGCAGGTGATTCCGATCGGCTGAGAAAGGTGAGATCCCTTTGGTGGCACGGATCACGAATACGCGCAGGGTATCTGCCAGCGGATAGATGAGGGTGGCGATCACATACACCGGTTTGGAAATATTCAGGATCGGGCCTACCAGCTTATCGGCCGGGTACTCGATCACTTTAATACTCAGTACACAAATAAGCAAACCGATCGTAAGAGAGCCGGAATCGCCCATGAAGATCTTTGCCGGAGAAAAATTGAAAACCAGGAATCCTAACAACGAACCTGCCAAAGCTACCGACAATGCTGCATACACATAATCGTTGGCCATGATGAACCAGAACGCAAAAGAAGCCGCCGTAATAAATCCTACCCCGCCGGCAAGACCGTCCACTCCGTCAATAAGATTGTAGGCATTCACTACCACAATGTAGGTGAACAGGGAAAGGAAAACACTGGCCCAGTAAGGAAGCTCGTAAACGCCGAAGATCCCGTGCAAGCCTGTGATACGTACATTCCCGATCAATACGAGGATCAATCCGACCAAAACATGCGCCACCAGTTTTTTGATGGGTGCGGTACCGATGATATCATCCTTAATACCGACAAAAAATAAAACGAGGGAAGTGGCAATGATCAATTTGAATTCGGTGAGGTATTGGTTCACGGAGATCAGCTCGGCCATGTCGCGGATGTTGCCGAAATCTATTTTGTACCAGAGTGCAAAGGAGAAAAGCGTGCCGGCAAAAATGATCACACCGCCGATGGTAGGCACAATACGCTTGTGGATCTTTCGTCCGCCGGGCTCATCAAACAGGCGTTTTAATATAGCCACTTTTATCAGTGCCGGTGTGGAATACAACACGACAAAAAACGAAGTAGCAAAAACCAATAGTAATGTTATCATTTTTTAAAAGTCTGTATAAATATTGTACAACGATGTCCGGAAGCTTATATATAGCATCTGGTTAAACACTCCTTTTCCCAATGGTTCATCATGCAGGGTAAAATTATGATTTCTCAATTGCATCCCCGCCGAAATATTCATATTGGTGCTGTAATTAACTATACAGGAAATCCGTGCATCGAAAGAGCTAATGTAATTGGCCACCTTGATATCATCATAATACATCAGGAAATTCGCTTTTGCATTTATCATCATGCGTTTATACCGGTACGCAGCGATACCAACCAGCTCATTCCCGTTAGCCGCATAATTCGGTAGTGTCAGGAAGCGGTTGTAATGTGTGTAATTGGAAACGCTGACAGAAGAATTGGCATAATACAGGTTGTTGCGGTAGGTATTGTATTCGCCCTGCAGAAAAAAGTTTTTCAAGGTAAACGCGTCGTATGCTTTGAAACCTGCTTGCATACCGAAACCGGTCTGATCATTATAAGCCGGCTTTTTTCCATCGGTAGCTACCTGTGCATACAAATGGAACTTCGGCGTGATCTTTACATCGAGGTTGAGCCCCATCAGTATTTTCGGATACCATTGGAAGCCATACACAGCCGGATTGACAAACATTACCGGGTTAAAGAAATTACCCGTTATGTCCAGCTTGTTTCTTGCATCGGAAGGTGCCCAGATCATTCCCTGGAACAGGCCTGCACTGATCCACTTTTGAGGTGTCCAGCTCAGATACTGGTAGGAGAAAGGTTTTTTCTGCAACAATACTTCCGTTCCGAAAGGTGTGTAAGAAACCGGATTTGCATTGGCGGTCGGAGTCAGGTTCATTAATAAAGCGTACGTACTGGTATATTTCAAGCCAACCTTATCGAAATTAAAATCGAAACGGGCATAAGGATAATTAAATGCCTGATCGCTCAATAACAGCGAACGGTATCCATTGCCGACCTTTTGCTTTCCATGTCCTGCATAGAGCTCAAAATACTTCGAAGGCTTCCACCAGAGCACACCGGATGCCATCGCATAATCGTATCCGTTCGTTTTGAATTTCTTCCATCTCCCCTGCCCTAATACATCCTTCGTTGCACCTACATTTGCATCGAGGTAGGAAATAAAAACCGATTGATTCTCGATAAAAGCCGTTTCGAATTTCAGATTCTCATTCAATTCCACTTTCGCAAGTATTCCACGGGAATTGGTATAGGTAGAAGAGGTACTTGTAGTATCATTGGTTTTTCCGTACTGGAAATTGAAGAGCGGATCTATTAAGATATGGAAGTCGGTTACCTCGCCGGCAATCGTATCTTTTCTACGGAAGTCGATCAGGTGCTCGTGAAAGAGCTTACGTTCGATCCAGGACTTTCTGAATTTCTGCATCGGCAAAGGTTCGTCAAAAACTTCCAGCTGCCTTTCATTATTCGGGTAGATCGATCCATGATAAGGATTTGCATTTGGATCCGGTACCATAACCGAGTACTCCGACTGTGATATGGAATCAGGCCCATGGACATGAACAGCAGGCTTGTAGCGGTATCCATTCAATACCATGTCTTTTTTTACCTGTTCGAATATATACTCCTGGGGAAAAAGAATGCTTTGTGCAGAAACCTGCATACAGCAGATGCAAACAACCAACAGGAATATGTTTCGGATGTAATTCACATTAAAAGACTTTGGTCCCGTGTTTTTCTTTGAATTCGTTATATACCTGCTGAATTCCCTCTTCCAGCTCAATCTTATGTTTCCAGCCCAGGCTATGCAGGTACGAAACATCCATTAGTTTGCGGGGTGTTCCGTCCGGCTTGCTGGTATCAAAAACCAGGTCACCTTCATAACCGGCGATCCGTTTGATCGTCAATGCAAGATCTTTGATACTCAGATCCACCCCTGTTCCGATATTCACGAATTTTTCGCCATCATAATTTTGCATCAGGTATACACAGGCATCTGCCATATCATTCGCGTGCATGAACTCGCGTAAAGGAGTTCCTGTTCCCCAGATCGTAACGGTAGGCGAATTGCTTTCCTTTGCTTCATGGATCTTCCGGATCAATGCAGGCAGTACATGTGAAGTGGTCAGATCGTAATTATCGTTTTGCCCATACAGGTTGGTCGGCATCACAGAAATAAAATTGCAGTTGTACTGGCGATGATACGACTCACACATTTTAATACCTGCGATCTTTGCAATGGCATAGGGTTCATTGGTAGGCTCCAGCTCACCGGTAAGCAGATACTCTTCTTTCAGCGGCTGCGGAGCCAGCTTTGGGTAGATGCAGGATGAACCAAGAAACATCAGCTTCTTCACTCCATGCTTGTATGCACAATGGATCACATTGCTTTGCAGCATAATGTTCTCGTAAATAAAATCCGCACGCTGTGTGTTGTTTGCCTGGATCCCTCCTACTTTTGCCGCTGCTAAAAAAACATAGTCCGGTTTTTCTGTTGCAAAGAATTGCCGGGTCGCTGCCTGATCTTTCAGATCCAGCTCGGAAGAAGTACGCACTATAATATTTGTGAAGCCTTTCTCCACAAGGTTCCTGTGGATCGCACTTCCAACCATTCCACGATGACCGGCTATGTATATTTTGGAATTAAAGTCCATACTTCATTTAAGTTTTGATTTGTTGAGTTTTAAATTTTCAGAATAAAGTGATTCTAAAAATCATCCCGATAGCTATCGGAACTAAAACTCTACAACTCTTTTTTTACTCATGCTGGTTTAATATCTCGTGTCCGCCGTCCAGCAGGTATTTGTCGCGTCTGAATAATTCCAGATCGCTTTTCACCATTTCTTTCAGCATTTCTTCCACGGTGTATTTAGGTTCCCAGCCCAGAGTTGTTCTCGCTTTGCTTGCGTCTCCTACGAGAAGGTCTACTTCAGCAGGGCGGAAATATTTCTCATCGATCTCAACGATCACTTTTCCTGTTTTTTTATCGAATCCTTTTTCCTGTGCATCCTTCCCTTTCCACTCGATCTCCATTCCCACTTCTGCAAATGACAGTTCAATAAATCTTCGTACGGACATTTTTCTCCCGGTTGCCAGCACAAAATCGTCTGCTTCGCTGTGTTGCATAATGCGCCACATACCTTCCACATAATCTTTTGCATGTCCCCAGTCGCGCTCCGAATCGATATTCCCCATAAAGAGCTTATCCTGCAAACCAAGAGAGATCTTGGCTACAGCGCGGGTGATCTTACGTGTAACGAAGGTTTCTCCACGCAGCGGACTTTCGTGGTTGAACAAGATCCCATTGCAGGCAAACATACCATATGCTTCGCGGTAATTTTTGGTGATCCAGAAAGCATACAGCTTTGCCACACCATACGGACTACGCGGATGAAAAGGGGTTGTTTCTTTCTGAGGCACTTCCTGCACCAAACCATAGAGCTCGGAAGTGGAAGCCTGATAAAAGCGTGTTTTATTTCCCAGCTCAAGTATACGGATGGCTTCCAGCAAACGTAAAGTACCGATAGCATCGGCATTGGCAGTATATTCAGGTGTTTCGAAGGAAACTTTTACATGCGACTGTGCAGCGAGGTTGTAGATCTCATCCGGTTTGATCTCTCCCACCAGGCGGATCAGGGCGGTAGAATCCGTCAGATCACCGTAATGCAGGAACAAATTCACTTTTTTCTCGTGCCTGTCCTGGTACAAATGATCGATCCTGTCGGTATTAAAAAGCGAGCTTCTGCGTTTGATCCCGTGAACAATATATCCTTTTTCAAGCAGCAGTGCGGCAAGATATGCTCCGTCCTGACCTGTAATCCCTGTAATTAAAGCTACTTTAGCCATAAAATGATGCTGATTATATAATCTGCAATATTACTGATTTTTAACGAAAATCCAGCAAAAAAAGCCTTGTAAGTTCTGGATCTAACCGCTACTTTCGTGCGAATGAAAAAGAGAAGATGCCCGGTCATTTTGCTTGTCCTGTTGAGCTTTCTGCAAGTGACTATGCGCGCGCAGGCAAAGATCAACGGAAAGATCACAGACAAACAAAGTAAACAATCGCTTGCTTTTGTAAGCATCATCGAAAAAGGCACTACCAACGGTACACTCACGGACATCGACGGAAAATTCAGTCTCACACTGAAAACCCAGGACGCACAGGCAACGCTGATCTGCTCCTATCTTGGCTACATCCGGAAAGAGGTAGAAGTGAGCACTTCGCTGAACGAGGAGATCAAAATCCAGCTGCAGAACGAAGGCGTGAACCTGAATGAAGTGGTCATCAAGCCGGGAGTGAACCCCGCACTGCGCATTATCCGGAGGGTTGCAGCCAACAGGGATGTCAATAACCCGGAGAAAATGCATTCCTTTTCCTACAACTCGTATAACAAAATGTTTGTTACTGCAGATATGAATGCCAGCGAAGATTCGGTGAAAGGATACGAGAACACCGATACCAAAAGCATGGGAAAATTCTTTGCCAAACAGCATTTGTTCCTCACCGAATCCGTCAGCAAACGGGATTACCTGATACCCGGAAACAACAATGAAAAAGTAATGGCATCAAGGGTTTCGGGTTTCAAAAGCGCTCCTTTTACTTTGCTTGCCACACAGATGCAGAGCTTTTCGTTTTACGACGACTGGGTAAATGTATTTGATATCAATTACCTCAATCCGATCTCGGACATTGCCATCAGCAAATACAGCTATACGATCGAAGACACCTTGATCGAAAACAACAATACCGACAGTGTATTTATCATTTCTTTCCAGCCGAAAAAGAACAAGAATTTCTCCGGGCTGAAAGGTGTTCTGTATATCAACACGAATACCTATGCCGTTCAGAACGTAATAGCAGAGCCCAATGCAGAAGACAAGCAGATCAGCATCAAGATACAGCAGAAGTACGAATTTGTGGAAGGCAAACAATGGTTCCCGGTGCAGCTGAATACAGACTGGATCTATAAAAACCTGAATGTAAGCGATGGCGGTAATTCCCCTTCCTCCAATATGAAAGCTGTAAGCAGGAGCTATATCCGCGAGATCCAGCTGAACCCGGTACTGTCCAAACGCCAGTTCTCGGAAGTAGCTGTGAGCATCGATAAGAATTCGGACAGGCAGGATGAGAGCTTCTGGAACCAATACCGCACCGATAGCTTAACGAAGAAAGACCGGGAAACATACCGCGTGGTGGACAGCGTAGGCAAAAAGGAAAATTTCGACAAGAAAGCAATTGCATTCGAAGCCCTGCTGACGGGACAGATCCCGATAAAATTCATCAATGTCGATATTAATGAGCTGATGGGCTACAATGATTATGAAGGATACCGGCTTGGACTGAACGGACGCACCAATCATAAAGTGTCGGATGTATTTTCCATTGGCGGATATTTCGCTTATGGTTTCAAAGACAAAGCCTGGAAATATGGTGGCAGCGCGGATGTAGTGCTATGGAAAAAGAAAGAGCTGAAATGGGATATCCTGTATAAAAACGATGTACTGGAAACCGGCGGGATCAATTTCGGGGAGAAGTTCAAAGGGATCAGCAATATGGAAGTACTGCGCAACATCACCGTTACAATGAAAGACAAATACGAGCTGATGCAAACGGGTTTCAGCTTCCGTACTTTCAAATACTTCAAAGTGCAGCCTTACGTTAATCATCAGACACGGATCAGCCCTGTGCCCTACCTTACTTACAAAGAAGGAGTAGCTTTTGAGCAGGATACCTTTAATATCAATGAAACAGGGCTGAAGATCAAATTCCTGTTCAAAGAGAAATTCATGCAGACACTGCGCAACAAGATCTCCCTGGGCAGCGATTTCCCGGTGCTGTACGTAAATGTGGTTAAAGGTCTGAAAGCGGACTTCGGCTCCCTGAAAGGGAACTGGGACTATACAAAAGCGGAAATAAAAATGGACTATTCTTACAAAGTGAATACCTATGGCAAGGAGAACATCTGTATCATAGCCGGTAAGGTTTTCGGGGATATTCCGTATACTTTGCAGTACAATGGCTTTGGGAACAACCTCTATAAGAATTTTTTCGGGCTTGCGGCGGAGCATTGTTTCGAGACCATGTATCCCAACGAATTTGCATCCAAAGAATTTGCCGCCCTGTTCTTCTCCCACAATTTCGGGAAGTTCCTGAAACCGAATAAAAAATTCAACCCGGAGATCGAGCTCGTGCACAATATGGGCATTGGCACCAACAATAATACCGGTTACCTCCTGAATTTCCCTTACAAAACAATGGACAAAGGCTTTTTTGAGAGCGGTCTTAAGCTCAATTGCATTATCAAATCAGGTTTTTCGGGGATCGGCCTGGGTGCTTTTTACCGCTACGGCCCGAATGCCTTCAGCGAGCCTGTTCAGAACCTGGTTGTGAAATTCACGCTGGGGGTGTCGATATTGTAGTATTTTGCACGCAGAGACGCAGAGAGCGCAAAGAATTGAGACTGGCAGATCTGGCTGCGTGAAATCAGCGGTATAAACTTATCCGCGAAATCCGCGTAAATCTGCGACGGCCGTTTTGTCTCCCAAAATCAACCGCCTTTGCGGTTTTGTTACAATTTTGTTAGCATTAAGTCTTTTTTCCTGCGCTTATTCGTCGAAAATAGTCGGGTTGTTTAATATGAATTAGTTAACTTTGCGCACAGTTTTTATAAAACTGTATGTCCTCAACAACCAAATATATCTTTGTTACCGGTGGTGTAACATCTTCTCTCGGAAAAGGAATCATCTCAGCTTCATTAGCCAAATTGCTTCAGGCAAGAGGGCACTCCGCGACCATTCAAAAACTGGATCCCTACATCAACGTGGATCCCGGAACTCTGAACCCCTACGAGCATGGAGAATGCTATGTAACGGACGACGGAGCGGAAACCGACCTGGATCTGGGCCACTATGAGCGTTTCCTGGGGGTTCCTACCTCGCAGGCCAATAACGTAACTACCGGCAGGATCTACCAAAGCGTGATCGAAAAAGAGCGTAAAGGCGAATTCTTAGGAAAAACGGTGCAGGTGATCCCGCATATTACCGATGAGATCAAAAACCGGATCAAAATGCTTGGTAAAACAGGTAAATATGAGTTTGTGATCACAGAGATCGGCGGAACAGTGGGTGACATCGAATCTCTGCCCTATATCGAAGCGGTTCGTCAGCTGAAATGGGAAATGCCGGGAGATTGTATGGTGATCCATTTGACACTGCTGCCTTACCTTTCCACTTCGGGTGAATTAAAAACCAAGCCTACCCAGCATTCGGTGAAATTATTACTGGAATACGGTGTGCAGCCTGACGTACTGGTATGCCGTGCCGAACATGCTATCAATAAAGATATCCGCAGAAAGATCGCTTTGTTCTGTAACGTTGCTCCCGAAGCAGTTATAGAAGCGCTGGATGCAAGCACGATCTACGAAGTTCCGCTATTCATGGAAAAAGAAAAGCTGGATGTGATCGTATTAAAAAAATTAGGTGTAGCCGTGCAGGGCGAACCGGCACTCGACAACTGGAAGGAATTTCTGAGCAAGCTTCACAATCCGAAAAAAGAGATCCGCATCGGGCTGATCGGGAAATACGTGGAACTGAAAGACTCCTATAAATCCATTGCAGAAGCATTTATCCATGCCGGTGTGATGAACGAATGCAAGGTGAAGCTGGACTGGATCCATTCCGAAAGCCTTACCGAAGACAATATACAGGAGAAGCTGAAAGACCTGAAAGGCATTTTGGTTGCGCCCGGTTTTGGCAACAGGGGGATCGAAGGAAAGATCGCTGCTATTAAATATGCCCGCGAAAAAAACATTCCTTTCTTAGGTATCTGCCTCGGCATGCAGTGCGCAGTGATCGAATTTGCCCGTAATGTATTGGGACTGAAAGACGCGCACAGCCGTGAAATGAACCCTGCCACCAGCAGCCCGGTGATCGACATATTAGAGGCACAAAAGAATATCTCGCACATGGGAGGTACGATGCGTTTAGGATCTTACCCTTGTCACCTGGAAGAAGGCACCAAGGCGATAGATATCTACGGTAAAAAAGAGATCAACGAACGTCACCGTCACCGGTATGAATTCAATAACGAATACATCAAAGAATTTACGGAAGCAGGTATGGTATTGTCGGGGATCAATCCGGATGCAGGGCTTGTGGAGATCGTTGAATTACCTAACCATCCTTTCTTTGTGGGCGTTCAGTTCCACCCGGAATACAAAAGTACGGTGATCAATCCGCATCCATTGTTCGTGAGCTTTGTGAAAGCGGCATTGGGATAAAGAATTTCGGGTTGGTATTTCTGTCCCGATAGCTCACGAGGTTTCGCGACGGGATCAGGTTTGCGACAGTTTCAATAACTTGTATAGGTATATTTTTCTACCTTCTTCAGTTCGCCTTTTTTATTCAGATGAAGAACTTTCAGTATCTGGCCGTTTTCATTGAATTCATATTTTTTGTGCAGCACGGTTTCCAGTTCGCCTTTATAGGAGAGTCCAAGGGTTTGTGGCAATTCTTTCACGATCTCTTCCGTTCTTTTATTGCCTGAAAAGGTATTGCTGCTTTCCGATACAAGCTGCCATTCTCCCTTCTCTTTTTTTTCTTCCGTCCGGTGCACGATACGACACAGACTATCCCGTTGCATGGTAGTGCGCCCGCGCATGCTACCGCCATGGTCACCCGGGCTGTGGTAGCTCTGGAGGAGGCATCCGTTTTCATTCAGGATATAATTCTTGTTGTCCGTTGGCTTTTTTGATGCATAGCTGAATTGCCCGCCTGTGGTGTAATGGTAAAAGATGGTATCACTACGTGTACAGGAATAAATTCTCAACAGGGTATGCTTATAATCAAGTTTGCCATCCTCCCGGTATTCATAATGCATAACATCAAAAACAAGCTGTTTCGAAGGCCCCATTGCATGCATCATGGTTTTCACTGCACCCGAAGCATTGTAGGTCACCTCCGTAATATCCACTATGTCATTGGCCACCTCCAGCTGACAAAAGATCTTCACTAACTGACCCGCTTCGTTGTAGGTGAACTCCGTTTCCTCAAAATTTCGTGTCTTATTATTTAATGAGCGTTGGGAAACAATACGGCCGCCTGTATCGAATTTGCAAAGGAAAACAAAATCTCCTTTTGTGCTTTCTTCGGTCTTATAGTCGTATAACGCGATACTTTTCAGCTTGTGCATTTTTGCCTGGGCATTCGCACTCACGAAATTTTTATAGCGGCTTTCAAATTCGAAGTCCTGGCAATAGGCCAGTGAAGAGAGAACAATAAAAAAGGCAAATAGTGCGTGTTTCATTATCGGGTAGTTTTCATGAATCACGTAAAGATAAATAAGCCCTTTGTCCGGAAATCTTAATTATTCATAATTGATCAGATCGGTGACTTATCTAAACTGCTTATCTCTATTCCCTCACCAGACCATAATACACCAGGTCGATGATCTCACCTTTTGTTGTAATATGATCTTTACGGATCAGTCCTTCTTTTATAAAACCACAGCGCTCTGCAAGTGCACGGGCCGCGGTATTGGTCTCATGCGTACGCAGGAACAGCTTGTTAAAACCATACTCGTTGAACAGGTGATCGATGACCATCGAAAAGGCTTTTTTCGAAAGGCCTTTGCCGGTGTAGCGCTCATCAAAAAAACAACCGAACTCTCCTTTAGGGATTTTCCAGTTGATATTTTTCACATCGATATAGCCTGCAAAATCTCCGGTACTTGTATCGACGATCACAAAAGGCAGATAGCTCTTATTGGTCAGCCGCTCCATTACATCGCCGAGATAAACAAGCGACTCTTCATAGGTTCTTGTTTTGGAAACAGTGGTGGCAAAATAGTCCTCGAGACGGGGCCGGTTGCTGTCTATCATTTTATAATAGCTAAGCGAATCGCTTTTGTCCAGGAGACGAATGGTGTACTGATCGAACTGCATAGATGAATTGTATATCAAAGATAATTAATTGCCGGATACGGCCGGATAAAATGGCCGTTCGGCGCGGATGATCCGGAGAACTTTGCATATCAGGAGTTTGTTCGGCGCGGGCAAGTCAGTTTATATACTAAATGAACCGGAACTTTTTGCAAATGAGAGCTTTTTCAGGGCGAATAAGCCCGGGGAGCGGGAGTGTAAATAAAACTGTGTAAATGGTTAATTAAATAAATAGTAATAATTTAACCAAACAATTTTATGAGTAAAGATCAGGAAGCAATTGTAAAAAG
>JAJNDK010000011.1 GCA_021156365.1 Bacteroidota bacterium | reverse complement strand
ACCAGCTCTCCATACTCTATCCAGACAGGTTTAAACCAAATAACAATGTTTTGTATTAATTTTGAGTTCTTTCATTTACACAAAATTATTTATAGTCTCTTTACAAAAGATCGATCTTTTTAGGGGAATGTATACAGGTCAAACGTTAAAATTTTAACAAATAGAGCGGAGATCTACCGGATAAACGTTTCCTTCGCCCGTTCGGAAGTAAGGAAAAACGGAATGAAAATGCCACCTGCCATCATGCTTACCAGGGTTCGTAAACCATCCCACAAGGCTTCCGTCCGGTCGATGTAAACAAAAACAACGATACTATCGAAAATGTTGTAGAAAATAAAAATGACGATATAGGCAACAACCAGCTTCGGAACGAGGTGACTTTGCTTTACGATCAGGATGAACAGGAAAACGGAATAAAACAGAAAAACCTCGTTCATGATCAGCTGGAACATCCGGATGGGCGCATAGGCTTTCACATAATTCAAACTGGTCTCATCCGTGTAGGTCAGCCAGATCGCTTTGCTGAAATATTCCCCGCCAACAAAACAATACACGAGCCACACGGCATAGGCCCCAAGCAGCACCATAGCAGGAACAAGCATCCCACCCAATACCCGCGGCACCTCTTCCTGTGCAGGCTTGAAAAAAGCTTTCCGGTATAGGAAGATCATCAGCAGGATCAACAGCTGCGCAACAAATAAAAAAGTACCGAAGGTGATCGCATTAAAAGAGGAAGAGGCGAGCTCCTTGCCTATTCCTTTATTAAAGTACAGGCTGTAATAGATATCGTCCTGTACGAACTGCAGATCGGTCCTGAAATCCTCATACACAGCGGCGGGTACTTCTGTCTGCCTGGTCTTGAACTGGAAATTGAGTGTGAGCTTATGGGTGCTTTTGATGTAAGTGATCTCCTTTATATAGGTAAAATAAGCATTCTCACGCGACACCGGTTCGGTATTTATGTCCCAGGATTCTGGCAGGTCTATATCGATGATGTGCTGCACCCAGGTCGGGTGAGGAAGGAACAGCGGATCTTTTCTTTTCTCCAGGCTGAGATCGATCTTATTGATCTCTTCCAGCAGGAAATGAGCGGGAAAAATGGCAGCAACCACACCCTGCCGGCTGGTAGAATCGTTCCAGATGTTTTTGATCCTGTACGTTTCTGCAACGGTGAAAATATTATTCTCCTTGCTGTCTTTTATTACCAGGTCTTCCGTGCTCTCTACTTTACCGAACATTTTTTTATAGTAGTTCGAATAGTCTTCAGCGATCTCGTAATTACTTTTATTAGAGAACAGGTTCCGGTTGTGATCAGCCGTCCAGCCATGATAGAAGCTCTTTGCCGTTAAGGTTGCATCTCCCTTCGTGGAATGAATAATATAGTGTTCGCGAAGCTTGGCATCAAAATTACGGGTGTACATAAAACCAATAATAGCGGCTGAGCTATCACCCGACACCAGGCCTGTCCGGTAATTGGGTGTGTAATAATTCTGCAGGTTGCCTTCCTGGAAATTGATGGTAGCATCAAAGTAATAGTGCCAGCCTTTGGGAGTAACCTCAACAATGACGTGATCAAACTGGTGAGGGGAAACAGCGCGCTTTGTAATTTCGGAACGATTGACCGAATGCACAAGAACAGGCCGGGCCAGCATTCCAAGCTCCGATAAAAAATAACGGACCAGCTGGACTTTATCCTTACAATCACCGTACCGGGTCCGGAACACATCATTCGGGTTTCTTGGCTTATGCGAATTGACCCCGATCTCCACACCAAAATACCGGATCTCGTTTTGCACAAAATGCAGCACGGCCATTACCTGCTTGTCTTTCGACTCGATTGCCTGGAATTCCTTTACCTTTTCTTTCAGCTCTTTGGAAGGAGCAAACTGCAACGCAAATACCTTTTCCGCCCATTTGGCTACATCCTTCCAGTCGTCGTACTCGCTTATCTCTATGAGCTCATACGGGTCATACTCATGCGGGGCAGAAGGATCCATCACATAAGCTTTGGTGTCTTTCAGCTCCCAGGTCATGCATTCCAAACCCGACTCGTTGGAATAGATGGGATCCCGTTTGCTGTTCTGGCTGGTTACATACAGGGTTTGTGTATGCGGCTTCAGGATCCGGCAATGGATCAGCTTGCAGGAAGTTGAGTAGTTTCCGTAAAAAGAAAAATAGAATTTATTGTCGAATATAGGATTGTCGCCGATAATTGAATAGTCATATTCCACCACATCTCCCTGCCTTACATCCTCGAGTACCGTGCTGAGTGTAAGACGCTCGTCGTACATATTCTTTTCAAGGTTCGTTTCCCTTTGCAGTACCTTCAGATCCAATGTTTTTGTTTTATCGATACAGTCCTGCCCTCTCCTGATTTTTACGGAATGGATCTTTATCTTTTCATAGGCCGGATTGTAATTGAACAGGAGAGAAGAAGCCGACTCCACCCCATTGGCATTATAGATCTTATAGGCAAAATGAGAATAATAGTGTTTGGACGGGACATGCACCTGGTAATCATTCATAAAATAATAATACCCGTCGGACATGGCTTTGGTATCCATTTTTTCATCGGGAAGCTGTACTTCCTTTACCCAGGAAGGTTTTGCAGCTATATAGTTTTTCTGCGCCCCGAGGCGGATACAGATAAGAGCAAAAAAAAGAAAGAGACAGGTTAGTTTCGTGTTCATACAAAATGCTATAGTTCCATGGCAAATGCATGGAGAGAGGGGAATAAAAAATCAGCCCCGTATTTGTTTTCGGCTCCGATAAAAACAGTATGCATGCCGGCTGCTTTGCCGAATTCGATATCACTGCCCGAATCGCCTACCATTACCGATCGGGAAAAATCGATCTCGGGAAAATCTCTTTTTGCTTTCAGTGCCATGCCAATACCGGGTTTCCGGTCTGCATGATTTTCTGAAGCGAGGTAAGGAGAGAAATACACCTTATCGATCCGCCCCTTGAAAAAAGAAATTTCGTACTGCATGTTTTTATGGATCAGCTCGAGGTCTTCCGTCCGCATGAGTCTTTTGCCTATTCCCTGCTGGTTGGTTACGATCACGATGCGGCCGAATTTCTTATCAAAGATCTCCAGGGCTTTCAGTACATCTTCAATGAATTCGAATTCCACCCACTTTTTCACATAGTCGTCTTCAAGGCGTTTGTTAATAACGCCATCCCGGTCGAGGAACAAGGTCCATTCCTTATCGATATTTAAAGTGCTTAAACTCATGCTGTGCGCGTGTAAAGTCTTCGGGCGTACCGATGTCTATAAATTTTCCTTTGTATTCAAAACCACAGATCGCCTGGCGCTGAAGCTCTTTTTCGAAAAAATCCCGCTCGATGGAAAAATTTGTTTTTCCCTGAGTGGTTTTCAGATATACCGGCCGGTTCAGTATGTAAATACCTCCGTTGATAAGACCGGGTTGTATCCCTTCGTTTTTCTCTTTAAAAGAAATGATGCGGCTTTCATCCAATTCTACCGCTCCGTATCTGGAAGCGTTTTCTACCCTGCGCAAAGCAATGCTGTGCTGTGCATGCGAAGCTGAATGCCTCGCTGTAAGATCCAGCAGGTCCACATCAAAAAAAGAATCCCCGTTCAATACCAATACTTCTTCGCTTTTGCATTGGTGCATAGCCAGGGCAATAGCGCCGCCTGTTCCCAATGGCGCATCCTCCTGCGAAAAAAGGATCTTCGCTTTCTTCCATTTTCCTTTACTGTACTCATCGCTGATCATTTCTCCTTTGTGCCCGATAGAAAGCACAATGCTTTTTACACCCGAGTGCACCAGGTAATCGAAAAGGTATTCGAGAAAAGGCCGGCCATTAACGGGAGCCATAGGTTTCGGAAGATCGGACACCACGCTTTGCAGGCGTGTACCAAATCCTCCTGCCAATATGATCGCTTCCTTTACCATGAATTATTTTTTACGACAAACGTATAACATTTCTCCTGCCGGCAAACGATACCGGTCAACTTCTTCCGGCTTCAGTGTATTCACAAAATCATCCACTGTTACATCAAAACCCGCTGCTGCCAGGCGGTCCTTGTAATCGAGCCCGAACAAACGTACGTGATCTTTTTGCCAAAAATGGATCTCACGGTCGGCCTCGCTGGTGATCGTAGGATCTTCGTATGTCTTTTCGCGCGTAGTATCCAACGGTACCTGGAAAATGCCCCAGCCACCCGGCTTCATGATCCTGTATAGCTCACGCATGCACTGCGCATCGTCTTCCACATGCTCCAGTACATGGTTGCAAAAGATCACGTCAAAGGTATTGTCTTCAAAAGGAGCTTTGTGCAGATCGAAATGTACATCGGCGATCGGTGAATTGTAATCGCCGGTAGTATACTCCAGGTTTTTCATGTTTTTGAACAGCTTGTAAAAACACTGTTCAGGCGCAATATGCAGCATCTTGTATTTCTTCGTGAAGAAATCGGTGCGCTCTTTTAAATACAGCCACAACAAGCGATGACGTTCCAGGCTCAGGCTGCCGGGACAAAGTACGTTCTTACGTTTTGCTTTTCCCGAATACCCATAGGGCAAAAACTTCCGGTAAGATTTGCCACTGATAGGATCCGTATAACGCGTGCCTTTGTATACCAGTGGAGCGATCTTACTGAACCACAGACTGAACTGGATCAGGATCGGACGTGGTATGGTGCGCAATAAAAAATGGAACATATGATATAGGTGTTTTTATGTTTAACTTATCAGGTACGCCACCACGGAACCCGCAATGATCGTAGCCATTTTTACAAAATTGTATTTATGATTGTTACTGCTTTCAAACATAATGGTTGTAGAGATATGCAGGAAGATGCCCACCACGATACCCAGGGAGATCTGGATAATGTAATCGATATTGCTGATGCCCAATACATGCAGCAGCCCGCTGAAACAGGATCCCAGGGGCGCCATGGCAGCAAACAAGACGAGGTAAATGATCGAGTTCTTTTTCGATACATGCATTTGTTGCAGCATGGTTACGAACGCCACGGAAATAGGAATGTTATGCAACGTTAGTCCTACTACCAATGAATTTTTGAATCCCAATATGGAATGCTCCTGGTGCTGGGCCTGTACAATGTCCGAGATCGGCAGGCCTTCGAGGAAGGAGTGAAAATACAAACCGAAGAGGATAGCCAGCGGGAATTTTTTGTTCGTGTGATGGTGTACATGGATATGTCCGTGCTCGATACCGGTAGAGAAAAAATCGAGAAAGAGCTGAATGAAAAAACCGATCAGGATAAAAATACCGATGTGTTCATCTCCTTTGCCAAACACCTCCGGCAACAAGTGCAGGAAGGAAAGCGCCAACAGGTACGAAGCGCTGAATGCAAGGATCAGCTTCAGGCCATTGTCTGACACCTTGAAACGGAACACCAGCAATCCGCAAAGCAGTACCGGCACAAATAACAGTAGTAATGTAAATATAAGCTGCATTATTTCTTTTCAAATAATAAGATCAGGCGATCGGATGATTGCTCATCAAATCCGTCCAACTGGTAATTCCCAAACGTTTTTTCACAGCTAAATCCCACTTTTTTAGCATACTCCATCAGCTCATCGCGTGTAAACAACTTTACGGATTCACTGAAATGCAATTCTTTTTCGCCATCCCGTATATCAATGTTTTTATGCACCCTGCCTTTTATGTATTCTTTGGTAATGCAGAAACGGATCCCGTTAATTTCCTTCTCTTCCCGTTTTACCAGGTTTTTTATTGCTTTGGTGCCATTGATATAATCAAACAGGAATGTACCACCGGGCTTCAGTGAATTGTATACGGAAGTAAACACCTTTATATCGTCTGTCTTTTTTTCGAAGTACCCGAAGCTGGTAAACAGGTTGAATACATAATCGAAGTAATTGGTACGGAAAGGCGAGCGCATATCTAATTTATAGAACTGCAGGTGATCGTTCTCAAACTGTGACGCGTATTCGATGTTCTGCTCCGAAAGATCCGTGCCTACCACCTGATAGCCATATTTCGACAAGGTGAGAGAATGCCTGCCTTTTCCACAAGCCAGGTCCCAGAATTTGCTGCCGGGATCCGGCTGCAGGTAGCTTATGATATTCTCAATGAATGCTTCTGCCTCATTGTTGTTGCGGTTACAATACAGTGTATGATAATAAGGTGTATCAAACCAGGTCTTGAACCAGCTATGTTTTTCCGACGACATGTAAAAAAGAAAACCGATCTTTTCAAATCGGTTTTCAAAGGTACGCATTTTTTTAGTTCTTATTTAAAAGGCTTCCACCCTTACAAACTGGAATTTTTCGTATTTACTGGTATTTCCCGCATCATTTGCATAGGCAGGTCCGGAAATAAGCGATTCTTCTTTTACGATCTCAATGTCTGTAGCTGCCACTCCTTTGGCCTGTAAAGAACGCATGATCTTCGCTTCCGTGCTTTTCATCCGTTTGGCAGAAAGATCCTTATTGGATATATGTGTCTTGGTAGGCACATTGGATGCACTGGCTGTCACTTTCAGCTTGATCTTTCCATGAGATTCTTTCACCTTCATCAGGTTATTGATAAACTCGATATACTCCGGGGCCATTTCATCCACCTCGTTCATATTGTATTTGAAGGTGAATTTGAAAGTTGTTCCTGCCACCTCGCTGTTGTCAGGGATCTCCGCGTGCTCGGCAGGCCCTTCGATATACAGGGTTTTTGCGAATACTTTCGACTTCCGGATACCATGCACCGACACGAGGTTCTTCGCTGATTTAACACCGTTGCTCTCTGCGATCAGCTCGTAATTTACTTCCTTCGAAAGTGCAACATCCGACAGCTTCCCGTTTTCGTCCGTAGTACCGGTATAGGTAGAGCCATCTGTTCCAACAAGGTTGATCGTAGCATTGGCCACCGGCTTTTTCAGCTTTTTACTGTTCAGCACCAATACATTCAGGGTGATATTAATTTCTTTCGGTTCTTTTACCTCTTTTGGTTCCTTGATCTTCGGCTCTTTGATCTTCGGTTCCTTCACCACAACAGGCTCTTCACCTAAATACAATGTTTTGCTGATCCTCTTTCCGCCTACAACACCGATGGTGGTAAAATGAGCCTTTATTTTCGGATAGTCTGTGAGTACGATATCATAATCATGATTTTTTTCGAGCAGGAT
Organism: Bacteroidota bacterium; assembly: GCA_021156365.1. GTDB lineage: Bacteria > Bacteroidota > Bacteroidia > B-17B0 > Aurantibacillaceae > JADJDM01. The sequence goes on along the minus strand of JAJNDK010000011.1, from coordinate 151,831 downwards.
ATTTTTATGCTCACCTGCCGCATCGGTCACATCCTCATAATACATCCCGTCTTTGGTATTCAGCTTGAATTTCACCTTGTCAACACCTTTTTGTTCCTTTTTGTTGTTCAGTACAGTCAGGTCCAGGAGCTGCTCGGTGGATTTGAGGGAATCATAATCCATCAGGGCACCGTTACAGAGGTTGTGTGGCTTCAGTTTCAGCTCTTTCTGGATCTCATCGTAAGAAATATCATTGGTCACGTCTACTTCCTCGCTGAAAATATCAACGCCACCCTGCTGATAGGAGAATGTATACACAGAACCCGGAGGAAGGATAACGGCAAAAGTACCGGTGGTATGCTGCGGACGGTAGGTGCCTATCATTTCGCCTGAGCTCCTGTTTGTAACGATGATCACGATATCGTCCGGAAGACTGTCGCAAGGCCCCGGTTTGATCTGTCCTTTGAATAAGGCAAGCGGGTTGGATCTTCCGGCATCGTAGGTGATTTTGTAAATATCTTTTTCTCCGAATGCTTTCGGATCCTCGTGTGCAGACGCATAATACAACCTTCTGTTATCCGGCGAAGCCACCAGGTACAGATCGTCATCCGTGGAGTTAATAGGGTATTCCATATTCATCGGAGGACTGAACTGCCCGTCTTCTCCAATGATGGAAAGCATAATATCGAATCCGCCCATCGACTGGTGGCCTCTGGAACTGAAATAGAAGGTGATCCCGTCTGCAGATAGAAAAGGAGACTCTTCGTCATAAGGTGTATTGATATTCGGCCCCAGGTTCGTAGCAAGACTCCACTGCCCGTTCGGCAATTTCACACAACGGTAAATATCACGTCCACCCAGTCCGCCCGGGCGATCGCTCACAAAGTACAAGGCGTTTCCGTCGCGCGAAAGGCAGGCAGAAGGCTCCCAGTATTGCGAATTGATATTGGATCCGAATTTTACAGGAATGCTCCAGTCACGGCCATCAAACTGGGAATAGAAGAGGTCACCACCATTTTCATCTTTGTACACGATCAGTGTCTGACCGTCAGGAGTAAGACCTACAGATCCGTCATGGCCACTCGTATTGATATAGGGGCTGATGGATTTCGGAGTAGTCCAGTCGCCGTTGTCTTTACGGTAAGAAATCATTACATCTTCAAATGCAAAACCATCGGGAGCCGCTTCTCCGCCGCCCACATTGTTCCTTCCGCGATGGGTAAATATCATCGTACGCTCATCTGCACTCAGTAAAGGCGAATAGTCAGGCATCGCATCATTTATACTATCGCCCATATTAACGATCTGTACTGTTTGAGGAGCCGCTTTGTACAAACGACCGAACTTGATACGTTCCTTCATATACTCAACGTTGGCTTTCGCTTCTTTTTCTTTGGATTTCAGAAAGGACTCGTAAGTAGCCAGCATCCGGTCGGCATCGTCAAATTTATAATCAAGATGGTAGGATTGAGCAAGGTAATAGTAGCTTATAACCGGGGCATACTTCTCGGTAGGCTCAAAAGGCAGGTAATTTTTGCTGGTCTTTTGAACGGCCTTTTCGAGGTATTCCTCGGCAAGATGCTTTTTGTTTGGGTGAAAAAGGAAACAATAACCCAATAAATAGTTGATATTTGCATTGGTAGAGTCGTATTTGTAGGCATTCCGGAATGCCTCGAGTGCCATTATCTTATTGTCTTCCTCCAATAACAAGCTCCCCTCAATAAAATTTTTCTTATAGGAACCCAGATCAGCCATGGTAGAATACTGAGCTTTGAGTTGGGAAAATAACAGGAAAGACACTAAAATAACTAAATGCGTTCTCTTCATAATTGATTACAAATATTAATACTGGGAAAAACGGGCCGGCGTTATTTCCTGATTTCTATATGGGTACCAAAAATAGAAAAATTAATCTAAAAACCGATAAATTAATTAAAATGTTCTATTAATGTCAAATTCTTCCAGATAATCGGCAACTTTCCGTAAAAAAGTACCTCCTAAGGATCCATCCACTACCCTATGGTCATAAGACAGGGAAAGGAACATCATATGGCGGATACCGATCGTATCTCCATACGGAGTTTCGATCACGGCCGGTTTTTTCTTAATAGAACCTGTTGCGAGGATCGCTACCTGCGGCTGGTTAATAATAGGTGTTCCCATCACGTTTCCGAAACCGCCTACATTCGTAAGGGTGAATGTTCCGTCCTGGATCTCATCCGGAGCAAGCTTATTGGCTCTTGCACGTTTTGCAAGGTCATTCACCGCTTTGGTAAGACCTATCAGGTTCTTCTCATCTGCATTCCTGATCACAGGAACGATCAGGTTGCCTGAAGGCAGTGCTGCTGCCATTCCTATGTTGATGGATTTACGTTTAACGATATTTGTTCCGTCAACCGCTACATTGATCATTGGGAAATCCTTGATCGCTTTCGCTACTGCTTCTACAAAAAGCGGTGTAAAAGTGATCTTTTCTCCTTCGCGTTTTTCGAACTGGCTTTTTACTTTGTCTCTCCACAACACCATATTGGTCACATCCGCTTCCACAAAAGAAGTCACGTGAGGAGAAACATGTTTGCTCATCACCATATGATCCGCGATCAGCTTACGCATACGGTCCATTTCAATGATCTCATCGCCTGCCATCAGTTTAATGGCCGGTTGCTTATGCGTAGTAGCCGCACCGTTGGAGCTGGCTGTAACTGCTGTATTCTGTTTTGGAGCTGCTACTTCTTTCACGGGCTCTGCAACGGAAACACCTTTGCCTTTGTTAGGTATATAGGCAAGAATATCGGATTTGGTCACACGACCATCTTTCCCTGTACCATTGATCGTTTCCAGCTCGGCAAGGGCAATGCCTTCCTGCTTCGCGATGTTTTTCACAAGGGGTGAGTAGAATTTAGAGGACTGTGTGTAATCGTTATTGGCATGGCTGGCAGCAACATTGGCTACCGGGGCTGACACTACTTCTGCCGTTTTATTGGCAACCGGTGCAGCTGTTTTCGGGGTTTCCACTGCTGCCGAAGCGTCTGAAGATATCACGGCGATCACGGTTCCTACCTGTACTACATCGCCTTCCTTGAACAATTGTTTTACCAATGTTCCCTCAAAAGGAGAAGGGATCTCCGAATCTACTTTATCCGTGGCGATCTCCAATATGGTCTCATCCAGCTTCACAGCGTCACCCACATTTTTTACCCACTTAATTATGGTAGCTTCTGCTACACTCTCGCCCATTTTAGGCATTACTAAATCAAATTGTGCCATGATACTATGTATAAAATCAGATCTTTTTCGAAACCCTGCAAAAATAAAGGATAATTTGACAAATACAAGCGATACTTTTCACTAAGAATGAAGAAAAACAGGCTTGTGAAAAGCGGAAATGAGAGCGGCTGATCGTTAAAATGCCGAAGGTGTGAAAATTTTTGAAATCCGGGGATTATTTTATAGATTTGTTATTGTAGAACTTAGGGAATTATGAAAACAATTACAACAGCAGAAAAAAGAAATACCGGCCTCGATATGATGGCCCTGAAAGCTGTTGCTAATAAGTTTTCTTTGATCAACAAACAAATAGAATCCGGAAAAAAAATCGATTCTGAATTAAGCAAAAATTTTGTCAGCCTACCTCCATTATCCGACAACGACGACCCGTTCAAAGACATCGAATAACTACGTCTTTATTACAGAGCTGGGGCATACTTACACTGTTTATTTTGATTTGAACGCTACTATCTTTCCTGATGAAGAGGTAAACCAGTATACTATGTATATGGGCTTTAGCTGCTATCCGCCACAGAGACCATCCGAACGGAAATATGATCCTAAAGTAGGCTACACCATCATGCGGATCGTTGCAAATATATTCAAAGCTTATCCAAGGGCCATCATCACCTATATCTGCTCTTCTGTTGATGGACAGGCAAGACATCGATCCATCACCTTCAGCAAATGGTATATGGAAAGTCCGCTGAAAGAAAAAATAAAACACCTCAAAAATAATTTCGACGATACCTACTTATGGAACGCTATACAGTAAGAAGCATCCCTATCTTTTGAGATAGAAGAATCCTTTTTTAACCTGGAGCAGGACAAAGTAATGGAAACAGCTGAGCGTTATCGTACCAAAGAAGAGGAGGAATAAAAGCGCTTACTCCTTAAACCGGCTGAAACGTAATGTTTTCAGCATCCAGTCCGGCAATGGCTTTTCGGGAGCGCGTTTGTCCAGGTCGAGATACCAGCCCAGTTTTTTGAGTATAGGGATCTTGTGGGTCTCTACGAATTCGATCAGGGCCCCGTCCGGATCTTCGATATAGGCAAACTGCCCGGCCGCTTCTCCCATGTCGAAATCAGGATTACTTTCCACCGTGAAAGGATGTCCATGCTCTGCACAATGTTTTTTCAGTCCCTGCATATCCTTGATGTCAAAGCAGAAATGGATAAAGCCAAGGTCGCCCCAGTAACGGTTCTCAAAGATCTTCCGGCCTTTTTTTTCCGAATACTGCACCAGCTCTATCACGCTGCTTCCCAACAAACGGCTGAAGCTTCCTGCCCTCGGCTTGCTGTGTGAAAGCAGCACCCGGCGGGCTTTCTGGTCGCTTCCCCTGATGCCTTTCCAATCGGCATATACTTCTTCCTTATCATAGATCACGGTATCGTATCCCAGGATATCTGCATAGAATTTTTTGGAACGCTCCATGTCTGAAACACCGATCACCATACCACAGGGGCCACCCTGCTCCAACATTCCTTTGTAGAACCAATCGTTGAATTCGATCAGCTCAAACAGATTGCCATACAGGTCTTCGAGGTAAAAATGCTTTTTTCCATCGGGACCTTGTATGATGGGGGTAAGCAGCTTCACACCATTTGCTTTCAGCCGGTCATACGAGCGCTGAATATCAGCCGTTTTCATTTTGGCGCAGGTAAAACCCAAATCGCCGATCTCCACCTGGAACGGGCAAGGCTGCGGAGTGCGGCTTTTGTACTGCCAGATCTCGAAGCCGCCACCACCTTTTAAATTAATCGCCAGGATCGCATGTCGTTTGTGTCCCTGGTTTCCGGTATAAGGAAGCATTTGTGTGGCCTCCGAATCTTCGTCCAGCATAGGGATATCCATCCCGAAATTTTTCCGGTACCAGGCAAATGCCTCATGCACATTGGGATTACCGATACCTACCTGTTGGATGCCTGAGATCAGATATGACATATAGATCTTGTTTTAAATTAAGCTGCTGCAAAGATGCCGGATTTTTCGGAAACATGAAATGCAAAATGTTAACAGGTGGCTGAATTTAGCCGCAGATTTACGCGGATTACGCAGATAAAAAGCTAATCCGGGATTTTCACAATAGTGCGGCACTGTCAATAATTAACGAAACCCAAAATATAAAATCCTCGAAACCTGTGCTAATCTGTGGCTTGCCTGCTCTAAAGGGTCTCGACGTAAAACAAAAAAGGAGCGAATGACCGCTCCTTTCCTTGAATGTTCTGGGGGTAAAATTAAGCAGCCGGAGTTTCTTTGTTCAGGCTTGCTGAATTTTCCATAGAAATAGCTGATTTCAGGATCTTCAGCCTGTTTCCGCCTTCTACTTCGATCATATAAGCAGTATCCTGCACTTCCACGATCTTTCCGAAAATACCGCCGATCGTTACGATCTTATCTCCTTTTTTAATGCTTTCCACAAATTTCTTTGCATCCTTTTGTTTTTTCATCTGAGGACGGATCATGAAAAAGTAAAATACCACGATGATAAGTACCAACATGATGATCTGTCCCATTCCTCCCGACATTCCTCCTGAAGCGCCAGGAGCAGGCGCTGCTGCTGCTAATAGTGTAAAATTCATTTTTGTTTTATTATTGATTATTTGGTTACTTCTTTGGTTGCGTTAGGTTCATTGGAAACAGGAACAATGATCTCTCCTGTTATTTTCAATATTTTAGTGTTCGGATCACAATTGGTGATCACGGTGATCTGTTTGTCAAACTTCCCGGATTTCCCGTTGCTATCGAATGTAACATCAATTTTATCGGAAGCACCCGGAGCGATCGGATCTTTTGGTGGCTTTGGAACCGTGCATCCACAGCTGGCTGCAGCCGAAGAGATCAGCAGATTGCCTTTCCCGGAATTTTTGAAACGGAAGCTGAAGGAAACTTTTTCTCCCTGTGTGATCTTGCCGAAATCATGTGTCTCCTCATCAAATTCGATCACCGGTTTTTCGCCACCGCCGCCGATATTGATATCATTGGTACTTACACCTTCTTTATCGCTTCCACATGCTGTAATTGCGATAGCTACCGGAATAATGAGGGTAGCTACAAATAGAAATGCTTTTTTCATGACTTTATTTACTAATTAATTACGAAACGCTTACCATTAAAAAAAACGCCTGTTAGAAAATAGGATGCAAATATACTCTTTTGTGGTAAACAGCGTACGACGGAAAAGAAGAATTAGTTTATTTTAGTACGGATGGCTGCAATGGTTTGCTCTATTATCTTCGTCCATAAAAACTCATTTTCAACCAATTGAAGGCTCGTTTGTTTCATCCGGAGGGTTTCTTCTTTGGACTGTTCGCACATGCTGCTCAATGCTTTCGTAAGACTTTCCTTGCTGCCCGGATCCGTTAAGATACCATTGGCAGGAGATACCATTTTACTTATGGCTCCCACATCGGAAGCAATAATCGCGAGACCGGAAGCAAGACCTTCCATGATCACGTTGGGCATACCTTCCGAATGGCTCGGACATACCAACACATCGAAAGCAGCCAGTAACTCCTTCATCTTTTCTGCATCGGTCATTGGCCCATGGTATACGATGCCGGGCAGTATTACTTTTTTATCATCAGGCACGGGGCCAATAAAATGGAATTCAAATGTCTTTTTGCCGTGTAGGTCTTTCAATACGGAGCTCAGTTCCTCGATCCCTTTTCTCCGTTCGTAACGCCCGACAAATACAAATTTCAACGGATCGTTCACCTGCAGTGGTTGCTTCCGAAGCCAGGCTTCTTCTATGCCCGTTGGAATTTCAATGATCTTACCCGGGGAAGGACAAAGTTTTTTAAGTATATCCGTGATCTTTCCTCCATACGAAAAAAGATAATCTGCATGCTGAACATTGTACAAAACAGGATTCCGAAGAATGAACGTAGCGGCCAGCAAGGTCTTGAGATCAGGCGATTTTTGGAACATTTCGTATCCGTGAAAATTGACTCCTATGGGAGCACAGCGAAAACCTTTGTTTTTTTCTTCGATCAGCTTCCATGCCGCAAAACCTTTGGCATAAATAAAGTCCGCCGCAGGCTCTGCTTTCAGGCGTTCGAAGATCTGTTCCGAATAAGCATGTGAAGCTTTTATATAATGCCCGGGAAGTCGGCCGGCTTTGGGAAAGGGAATGACAAAAGAACGGATGTACTTTTTTTCAGCATCCGAAAACAGCTCTAACTTTTCAATATCATACGCGCTTTGATTGGTATGATAGAGGTCCACTTCTACCCCACTCTTAGCAAGGTATTTAGCGAGGTAATAGGAATGCTTTTGCATACCCCCGATCACGTAGGGAAAAATACCGTCGGTAAGTAATGATATACGCATAAGCTGTTTGTACCTGCCCTCAAGCTTTGTGCAAGTGTTGCCGCTAAATTAGTAAATTCCAGTGACAAGAGAAGGATTGTTTTTATAGGTAAACCTGCCAAAATATGCGGTCCGGAATAGAATTAAAATATCTATATTTGAAGCTAAATTTTTTCTATGAATGTTGCTATTATAGGTTTTGGATACTGGGGACCCAACCTCGTAAGGAATTTTAATTCGGTAAGCGGTTGCAACGTAAAATATGTGTGTGATTTCAGAGCGGAACGCCTTTCTGTGGTGAGCCGACAATACCCTTCCATTACTACGACCAGCGACTTTGAAGCAGTGTTGAATGATGCGGAAGTAGAAGCGGTGATCATTGCAACTCCTGTATTCACTCACTTCGACCTGGCAAAAAAGGCCTTACTGAAAGGCAAAAATGTATTGATAGAAAAACCCATGACCTCCACTTCTGCCGAAGCCAATGAGCTGTATGAGATCGCTCAGAAAACGGACAGGTTGCTGATGGTGGATCATACCTTCCTCTACACAGGCGCTGTACAGAAAATGAAACAGCTGATCGTTGACGGCTCTATCGGTAAAGTTCAGTACTTCGATTCCACCCGTATCAATCTTGGGCTTTTCCAGCCGGACATCAATGTACTCTGGGATCTTGCCCCGCATGATATTTCCATACTGAATTACCTGATCCAGGACATTCCCTACAGTGTAAATGCAACCGGTGTTTCGCATACCAACAACGGGATCGAGAACATCGCTTACTTAACGGTGAATTACAAATCAGGATTCATTGCCCACTTCAATTGCTCCTGGACATCGCCTGTAAAGCTTCGTACGATGCTGATCGGCGGCGATAAAAAAATGCTCCTGTTCAACGACCTGGAACCAACGGAAAAGATCCGGATCTATGATACGGGGTATGATCATAAAACAGACGAAGAGAAACGGAAAGTACTGGTGGATTACAGAGCAGGAGATGTCTATCTTCCGAAAGTAGATCTGAAAGAAGCCTTATTGGGAATGGCAACGGATTTCATTACGTCCATCAAAGAAAAGAAAACACCGGTTTCCGATTTCAGATCAGGACTGGATGTGATCCGTATCCTGGAAGCCTCCCAGCAATCGATCAAACAAAACGGAAAAGAAATTATCTTGAATTAAGTAAAATACATGGAACTATTAAATGTAGACGAACCCCGCAAATCGCTTGTAAACGTAAAAGTGGGACAAGGCGTGCGGATCTTTAATTTTGTGAACGCTTATGGCTGTTCCATCGATGACAACTCCAAAATAGGTGCTTTCGTGGAGATCCAGAAAGGAGCCACGATCGGCAAGAATTGTAAGATCTCCAGTCATACTTTTATTTGCGAAGGTGTACACATCGAAGACAATTGTTTTATCGGTCACGGTGTGATGTTCACGAACGATCTGTTCCCACGCGCTACAAACCCGGATGGCTCTGCACAAACGGAAGCCGACTGGAAACTGGTAGAGACCTTTGTAAAAAAAGGAGCATCGATCGGGAGCAATGCTACTATTATCTGCGGGGTAACTATCGGTGAGAATGCATTGATCGGAGCAGGTGCTGTGGTAACAAAAGATGTTCCGGCAAATACAGTGGTAGCAGGAAATCCGGCTAAAATTTTAAAAACTTTATAATATTCCATATGAGCAAAATCCCTTGTCTTGATCTGAAAGGACAGCACGCACAGGTAAAAAAAGAGATCTTTGAGGCTTTCGAAAAAGTATATGAAAAAACTGCTTTCTCGGGTGGTCCGTTTGTAGAAGAGTTTGAAAAAGCCTTTTCGCAATATGTTGGTTCCTCCTACTCGATCGGCGTATCGAACGGAACCATTGCACTGCATTTAGCTATGCTGGCATTGGGCATTGGCCCGGGAGATGAAGTGATCATTCCTGCAAATACATTCATTGCCACTGCCTGGGGAGTTTCTCACGCGGGAGCAACGCCGGTGTTTGTAGACTGCGATGCAGACAACTGGGAGATCGACCCTTCGAAAATTGAAAAGGCGATCACTGCCAAAACAAAAGCGGTGATCGGTGTTCACTTATACGGACAACCATTTGATATAAATGCGGTACAGGAACTTTGCAAAAAACACAACCTGTTTTTGATCGAAGATGCTGCACAGGCACAGGGCGCACGTTACAATGGGAAAACAGTAGGCACGTTCGGTGAGATGGCTTGCTACAGTTTTTACCCGGGGAAAAACTTAGGTGCTTGCGGAGAAGCGGGCGGCTTAACAACCAATCACGAAAAATATGCGAAACATTTGCAGTCATTAAGAAATCATGGAAGTGTTGTTCGTTATTACCACGATGAGATCGGCTACAATTACCGCATGGGCGGCCTGGAAGGCGCATCCCTGTCGGTGAAGCTGAAATATCTCGAAAGCTGGAACAACCGTCGCAGAGAGATCGCCACCCGTTATCAGAACGAGATAAAAAATACAAAAATAAAAATGCAGTCGAAGCCGACCTGGTCGGATGGCATCTATCATCTTTTTGTTGTGACAATAGAAAACAAAGAAGCATTCGTTAAACACCTTGATGAGAATGGCATTGTAGCTGCGTATCATTACCCTGTTCCCTGTCATTTGCAAAAAGCATATATACACTTAGGATACAAACAAGGTGATTTCCCGAATTCCGAATACCTTGCCGCACATTGCATCTCTTTGCCAATGTTTGCAGAGCTTTCGGATGAAGAAGTAAACAAAGTGATCGAAGTGATCAACAGGTATTAAAATGGAATTACTGAAGAATAAGATCCTCGATGCAGTCAATCGTCTTCAGCTGGATCTGAAAGGCAAAGTAGTATTGACAGAGGCCGCCACCGGTGCATATGTGGTTACTCCTGTGATCGCTGCATTGGCCGGAGCGGAAGTATATGCCTTCACCAAAAGTACACGCTATGGAACAGCGGATTTTGTGAAAGAGAAAACCATGGAACTGCTTGCTCTCTTTGATAAGAAGGACCTGAAGCTAACGATCATAGAAGAGATCACACCGGAGATCATTGCCAAAGCAGATATCATCACCAACTCCGGACACCTGAGACCATTGAATAAAGAAAAGCTGCAACATGCCAAACAGGGCGCCGTGATCCCGCTGATGTATGAAGCCTGGGAATGGAGAGAAGGCGATGTGGATATGCAGGTATGTAACGAAAAAAGCATCCGGATCGGTGCAACGAATGAACGGCATCCGGAGGTGGATGTGTTTAATTACCTCGGTGATATGGCGTTGAAAATGATCTTCGACGCGGGACTTTGTCCGTATAAAAATAATTTTATCCTGCTTTGCAACAATGATTTTGGTCCTTTTATAGCAAAGGTGCTGTCGAAAGTCTGCGCGAACCTTGGTGTGTGTGATACTGCTGAGAACCTTACCAAATACGAAGGACTGAAGATCGACTGGCTGGGAAATTTCCCGGATCTGAAAGCCGGAGAAAAATACAGGAAGTGCGATGCAGTGCTGTTTACGGCCTATCCGTTTGAAAACACCTGGATAGGACCCAATGCACCTATCAGCATCCAAAAGCTGAAAGAAGAGCTGGACAACCCGTTTATCCTGCGCTATGCAGGACATATCGACGAGGAGGCTTGCAAAAATGAACTGAACTTCCATCCCGAACATGTACATGCAGGACATATGGGAATTCTGCCTTCTGCTATCGGTTTCGATCCGATCATCCGCCTGCAATCCGGTGGATTAAAAGCAGGGCAATTATTACTGGAAAACAACACGCAGTACCAGGGAACAGAGCTAATGGAGCCGGTCACAGCGAATTCCATTTTACAGGCTAAATAAGATGACGGAGCAGGAAATACAGGTATTAAAAACCATATCCGTAGAAGGCAAACATGTGAACCTGCGTGTAGCCAGCCCTTCCGATGCAGAATTTATCCTGGAGCTTCGCCTGAATCCCGCACTGAACAGGTTCATTGGTAAAACCGATCCGGATGTGGAAAATCAACGCAACTGGATCGACGCTTCCTACGAAAAAACAACCGAGTTCCATTTCATCATAGAAGATAAAGAAGGTATACCTTACGGAACCATTGCCATTTACGACATTGACTATGAAAAGGGTGTAGCCGAATGGGGACGCTGGATCCTGAAAACGGGCAGCCCTGCTTATTTCACCATCGAATCGAACCTGCTTGCTTTCTACGTGGCTTTTGATATGTTAGGTCTTAAGAAACTGGTAGGCGGCGCCAATAATGAGAACAAGAAAGTTGTCGCTTTTCACAAAACCTATGTAACCGTTACCAGCATTGATAAGCAGCATACCTGGTTCGAGGTGGAAGATGCCAATTACAAAAAATACCTGAAAACGTTCAAAGACTTTCATAACATCCCCTTCTAAGCAAAGGGTAAATTCCCTATTTTAGAACCTTGAAAAACACCACGTGGAAATGAGAAATAAGATCATAGAATTAATTTACAGCTCGATAGATGAATTGAATGCGCAGAACGAAGCAGACAGTCAGTTAACAAAAACAGAGGACACCGTTATTTTCGGAAAAGACAGCAACATCGATTCGCTTGGATTGGTAAACCTGATCGTATCGCTGGAGCAGGCTGTGAATGATGAGTTCAACACGGAGATCTCACTGGCCGATGAAAGAGCCATGTCACAGGAAAACAGTCCTTTCAGCACGGTTTCTACACTGGCAGACTATATCGAAGAATTATTGAAGCAATAATAATCGCAACGAATGACAGAAACCACCATCCTCATTACAGGCAGCAGGAAAGGTATCGGCAGGTACCTGGCTGAATATTACATTCAGAAAAACTGTAAGGTGATCGGTTTCAGCAGGGAAACATCGGATCTGAATGCGGCTAACTATGAGCATTTCTGTGTAGACATCGGGGATGAGCAGCAGGTGAAAGATGCATTCAGCGCCATTCGTAAAAAATACGGGCAGCTCGATGTACTTATCAATTGTGCGGGTATCAGTCCTGCTGTTTCACTTTTTATTTTAACGCCTCATACTGCGCTTGAAAAAGCATTCCGCACCAATGTGATCGGTACTATGGGCGTTTGCCGCGAAGCAGTGAAAATGATGATGAAAAAGAATTCGGGCCGCATCATCAACATGAGCTCTATGGCTGCAAAGCATGAGATTATCGGCGATTCAGTATATGCGCCCACCAAAGCAGCCATCAACTCCTTTACACGTGTGCTGGCCAAAGAAGTGAACAAGAACGGGATCACCTGCAATGCGATCGCACCGGCAGCCATCGAAACAGATATGTCCACCGGCATGAACCAGGAAGTGCTGCAGAAAGTACTGGACCGGAATGCCATTACCACTTACGGGAAAATGGAAGATGTTTCCAATGCCACCGATTGGCTGATACAGGAGAGCAGCAATGGGATCACGGGCCAGATCATCTACTTAGGCGGCGCATGATCAATATCGTGAAGATAGAAGGCGAGAGCTGGATATGCAATTCGTATATCATTCATACTGACAGCGAATCCGTTATTATCGATCCGGGCGGAGACTATGAACAGATCAAAGCTGCTATCGGGAACACCCAACTGAAAGCCATCCTCGCCACACACGGGCACTATGATCACATTGTTCACGTGGCAGAAATGCAAAAAGAATTCAAGGCCCCTTTTTATGTTCATCAGCTGGATTCCAAACTGATCAAACACGCCAATCTTTACGTAAAAGCGTTCAAAGGCAAGCATCCCATTGAGATCCCGGTGCCCGATACATTGATCCTGGAAGAGGAAACGCTCGATTTTGGCTTTATCCAACTTCAAACGATCCATACCCCCGGACATACGGAAGGCAGTGTTTGTTTCCTTTTTGACGACAAGCTCTTCACCGGCGATCTGCTGCTGAAAAACAGGATCGGCCGTACGGATTTTCCGGGTGGCAGCCAGGACAAGATCAAAGCCTCCATTAAAAAGATAAACAGCCGGATCGGGGATGCTGTCATCTATCCCGGACACAAAGCAAATTCAAGCCTTTCGGAGGAACGGACCCACAATGCCTCTTTTATAGAGATTACCAATAATTGACTATATTTGCACCTGAGTCTTAGTTAATTAGAGTAATACGCCGGAACCTTCCTGTTTACAGGTGATCGGGCAAAAGAAGCGCCCAGTTAAAATGAATAATATCAGTATCCGACACATTGAATATTATCTTCCCGAAACGCTTGTAACAAACGAAGACCTGCAGCGCGAAAACCCGTCCTGGGACATGAACAGGGCTGCTGAAAAAACAGGCGTTTACAACAGGCATTTTGCAAAAGAGAATGAAACCGCTTTCGATATGGCCTGCAAAGCCTGCAATCAGCTGTTTGCATCAGGAGTGGTCAAAAAAGAAGAGATCGACGGGATCATCTTCTGTACGCAAAGCCCGGACTATCTGTTGCCTTCCAATGCATTTCTTATTCACAAATATTTAGGACTGAAACAATCGGTTTTTGCTTTTGATTACAACCTGGCCTGTTCCGGGTATATCTATGGAATGGCCATTGCACGCGGTTTTTTTGCTACCAATCTCGCAACGAATATTTTACTCATCAACGGGGATACCTATTCCAAATTCATCAACCCGAAAGACCGCTCTACACGTATTCTTTTTGGTGACGGGGCAAGTGTGTCATTACTCAGCAAAACGGAAAAAGACGGGATCATCGACATCGTATTGGAAAGTTCGGGGAAAGATTATGAATCCTTTTACCTGCCGGGTGGAGGATCCCGCATCCCGATCTCTGATGAATCGAAAGTAGAAACAACTGACAGCAGCGGAAATGTGCGCACACCGGAGAGCATTCATATGAACGGTTTCGGTGTATGGAAATTTATTGCCTCTACGGTTCCGAAACAAATAGACGAGCTGCTGAAAAAGAACGGATACGGTGTAAGTGATGTGGATCTCTTCATTTTTCACCAGGCCAGCAAAATGACACTTGATTCACTGATCAAAGCATTGAAAATAGACGATCAGAAAACATTCATAAATATTACCGATATAGGAAACCTTGTTTCGGCTTCGATACCTGTTGCCATCAAAAATGCAGAAGAAGCGGGCAGACTGAAACGTGGAGACCTGCTGGTGCTGTCAGGCTTCGGTGTAGGGCTTTCCTGGGGAACTATTATTATGCGCTATTAAAAATATACAATGCATATTGATTTTTTAAAAACAGTTTTTGAGAATAATGCAAAGGAAACAGCTATCCTGTGGAAAAATACGTCCTATGATTATGCGTGGCTGAACAACCGCCTGACGTATTGGGAAAACAGGCTGAAAGAGTTGCAGATCCTGCCCGGCGATCTTGTTGCGTTAGTGGGTGATTTTTCTCCCGAATGCATTACCATCCTGCTCGCATTGATGCAGAATGAGAACATCATCATTCCACTGAACAACAATTCCAAGGTAAATCATTCCGAAAAATTCTCCATCGCACAGGCAGACAAAGCTATTTATGTAGACGAGGAAGATGCCACGCGTTTTGAAGACTTCGGTACCAAAGCAAGCCATGCTTTTTACGATGAGCTGCATGCAAAGAAAGTACCGGGTCTCGTGTTGTTTACCTCAGGTACTTCGGGCGTTCCAAAAGGTGCTGTCCATAATTTCGATAAACTGCTGGCTAAATTCAAAACGCCACGAAAGGCACTGAAGACGATCAATTTCCTGATGTTCGATCACTGGGGTGGATTGAATACATTGCTGCACACGCTTTCTAATGCCGGTGTAGTAATGGCTACACGGAACCGGAATGCAGATGCCATCTGCGAGTTCATCGAAAAACAAAAAATAGAATTGCTACCGGCTTCTCCCACTTTCTTCAACCTGATGATCATGAGCGGGGCACATTTGCGTTATGATCTGAGCAGCCTGCAGGTAATTACCTACGGAACCGAACCCATGCCGGAATCCTTATTAAAGAAACTAAAAGAGATCTTCCCGCATGTAAAGCTGCAACAAACGTATGGTTTGATAGAATTAGGCGTGCTGCGTTCCAAATCCAAGAGCGACGATTCGCTGTGGGTAAAAGTGGGCGGAGAAGGATATGACACGAGGGTGGTAGACAATATCCTGCAGATCAAGGCGGATTCGGCCATGTTAGGATACCTGAATGCAAAAAGTCCTTTCACGGAAGACGGCTGGTTCATTACCGGCGACCAGGTGGAAGTGGACGGAGAATATATCAAGATCTTAGGCAGAAAGTCCGAGCTGATTAATGTAGGAGGAGAAAAAGTGTATCCGCAGGAAGTGGAAAACACACTGCTCGGAATGGATAATATTGCAGAAGTAACCGTGTACGGGGAAAAGAACCCGATCACCGGGAACATCGTTTGTGCAAGGGTTACACTGAAAAAGCCGGAAGAAAAAAAAGAATTTGTAGCCCGACTGAAAAAATTCTGTATCGGTAAGCTGCAAAGCTATATGATCCCGGTGAAGATCTCCATTACGGAGAACGATCAGCACAACGAACGATTCAAAAAGATCAGGAATATTAATTGATACAACTAAACAAATAATAGTAACTTTAATCCGTATTCATCCGGTAAAATCACAATGAGTAACGAGACAGCTGTAAGTATTGTAATTCCTTTCCTGAATGAAAAAGACGGCATCGATGTGCTGCTTAAGAACATTGATGACTATTATCAGCAGCGGAAATTCGAATTCGAGATCATTTTCGTAGATGACGGCTCAACGGACGGAACAGCGGAGATTATCAAAAGCAAGACTTCCCTGCCTTATCCCAGCACACTGATCAGCCTTTCGAAAAATTTCGGAGCACATGCAGCTGTGAGAGCAGGATTTACTCATGCGAAAGGCATCTATGCTACCTGCCTGCCTGCCGATCTCCAGATCTCTTTTGACACAGTAGAACGACTTTATGATTCAGCTTTACAGGGCAATGATTCCGTTTATGGAGTAAGAGAAGTAAATGACATCGGGATCGTAGAGAAAACCTTCTCGCGTTTCTATGCCACCATGATGCAACGGTATGTGAATAAGGACTTCCCGTTCAAAGGCCTGGAAACAGTGCTGATCAGCAGGAAAGTATTGAAAGTGCTGAATGCGAATGTGGAGTCTAATTCCTCTTTTATCCTGCAGATCCTGTCGATGGGCTTCAAACATCAGTTCGTCAACATCGAAAAAAAGAACAGGAATATCGGCCGCTCCAAGTGGACGGTATCGAAAAAAATAAAGCTTTTCATTGATTCCTTCGTTGCCTTTTCCTATGCACCGATCCGTTTTGTGACAATCTTAGGCATCCTGCTCTTTGTATTGGGTCTTGTATGGTCCGGCTACATTGTCGTGCGGAAGATCCTGTTCAATGACATCGTAGCGGGCTGGTCAGCATTGATGTCTATCCTCCTTACGGGCTTTGGAATTACCAATATCTCCCTCGGCATTATTGCAGAATACCTTTGGCGAACGCTCGACAGCAGCCGGAGAAGGCCGGTATTTATTATTGATGAAATCACTGAATTAGAAAAGAATGGCTAAGATCATTTTATACTGCCTGATATATGCGATCTCCAATGTCTCCGGATCCGCACTGATCAAATGGAACCTGAAGGGCCGTGCACTGAATGGTTTTCGCGACTGGTTCGATTTCCTCTTCCAGTTCCAGGTAATGTTTGCATTCGGACTGATCGTTTTTTCAGCTCTTGTATTTTTTAAATCTCTGTCAGTAGGAAATTTCTCCGTGATCATCCCG
Source organism: Bacteroidota bacterium (assembly GCA_021156365.1). Lineage (GTDB taxonomy): Bacteria > Bacteroidota > Bacteroidia > B-17B0 > Aurantibacillaceae > JADJDM01. The sequence continues at coordinate 134,514 of JAJNDK010000011.1, read as the reverse complement.
ATCGCTACAGGTATCAATTTTATTCTGAACATCCTGGCAGGTTATTTCTTTTTCAAAGATTCGCTGAACCTGATGTCTTTCGTGGGCTTTTCGGCGATCCTTATCGGTATTATTATTTTAAGCTTAAACAATACGCAACATGCCCAATAAAATCAACAACGCATCTATACTGGTTACAGGCGGAGCAGGGTTCATCGGTTCCTACCTGATCGAAGAGCTCCTCACCCACTCCCCGAAGAAGATCATCATCATCGATAATTTCATCAGGGGCAGTATGGAGAACATGAAGAAATTCTATTCCAACCCTGCTATCGAATTCATTGAAGGTGATATCCGCGATGCAGAATTACTGGAGAAATGTATTGCCGGTGTTGATTTTGTATTTCACATGGCAGCCCTGCGGATCAATGCCTGTGCTGCAGATCCGAAAGAAGGCTTTGATGTGATGTTGCAGGCTACGTTCAATATTGCACAGCTCTGTGTGAAGCACAAAGTGAAAAAAGTGATCTATTCTTCCACTGCTTCTGTTTATGGCCTTGCACAGCACTTCCCTACTCCGGAGAGCGACAATCCATACAACAATCAGACGTTTTACGGTGGTGCCAAGATCTGGGGAGAGCAATTGTTCCGTTCCTATAAATTCATGTACGGCCTCGATTATGTAGCTCTGCGTTATTTCAATGTGTACGGCTCACGCATGGATACAGACGGGAAATACACGGAAGTAATGATCAAATGGCTGGATTGCATCAGAGACAGCAAACAACCTGCTATCTTCGGGGATGGCACTGACAGTATGGATTTTGTACATGTAAAAGATATTGCACATGCCAATGTACTGGCTTTGCTGAGTGATGTAAGTGACGAATCTTTCAATGTGGGTGATCAGGTAGAAACAAGCCTGCGTCAACTGTTAGATGCTTTATTGAAAGTAAACAACAGCAAGCTGGATCCTGTTTTCAAAGAAGCGAATTCGGTAAACCCGGTAAGCAGAAGGCTGGCGGATATTTCCAAAGCCGGTAAACTTCTCGGATACAAACCATCTATCTCCCTCGAAGAAGGCCTGAAAGAATTATCGGCCTGGTATTTCGAAAAACAAAAAGAAAAAGCAACGCACAATGGTTAATGAAAATTGCCCTTCCTGCGGCTCCAAACACTATAAGATCCTGTATGACCTCACCAATCCAACTGTGCACAAAGGACTGGGACTGGCAGGTATCGTAAAAAAATGCAACGAATGTAAATTGCAGTTCAAAACCTTTGAGAACAAAGCGGAAGACCTGTACAATGATAACTATGCAGATAATTTCCTGAAAACGGAAGAATATTCCGGTACACATGCGATCGATTTCTTTGAGAAGATCATTGTAAAATCATTCAACCGACTCAAAAAAAATGGCAAACCTACCCTGCTCGACATTGGCTCGGGCATAGGCATCATGCTGGACACTGCAAAAAAAACAGGATACGAACCTACGGGTATTGAGCTGTCACAGAAGCTGGCAGAGGTAGCACGCAAAAAAGGACACGAGGTAATGGTAACGAACATCAATGATTCTACGCTCGACCGGAAATTTGATACGATCAGCATGATGGATATCATCGAACACCTTGAAGATCCGAAACAGATCCTGCAATCATTGAAAACATTATTAAAAGAGAACGGAGAGCTGATCGTTTACACACCGAACCATGATTCGATGATCGTGAAGATCGCACACCTATTCTGGTCGCTCGGAGTGAAATCCCCGATCGAGAATATCTATGCCTGCACACATACCTGCTTTTTCACCAGCAAAACACTGAAGGATATCCTGGTAAGATCAGGTTATACGATCACAGAAGTCAATCATTTTAATTACGATACATCACGCCCGGGGCAGGAAGTTTCCACCATTGCCAAGATCGGGATCAATATTATTGAATCCATCGGATCACTTATCGGTTGCAAAGGTTTCCGGGTAGTGATCTATGCAAAACTTTAAAACTATTTTTATACAAATGATAGCTATAGCAAAACCCTATTTAACAGAAACCGACGCACAATCCGCTTACGATACCATCATGACAGGATGGATCACACAGGGCCCAAGGGTTGCAGAGTTCGAAGAGAAATTCGCCGCATACGTGGGATCCAAATACGCAGTTGCTTTGTCCAATTGTACAACTGCACTACACCTCGCCATGATCGTGGCAGGAATAAAAGAAGGCGACGAAGTGATCTGCCCGAGCATGAGCTATATTGCAACCGCTAATTGTATCAAATATGTAGGAGCCACACCCGTGTTTGCAGAAATAATCCCGGAGACCTTCAACATGGATGTAAAACATGCCGAGACGCTGATCACTTCGAAAACCAAAGCCATCCTGATCGTTCATCAGATCGGGCTTCCGGCGGACATCGATGCATTCAAAGCATTATGCAATAAACACAATTTACAACTGATAGAAGATGCTGCCTGCGCCATCGGTTCTTCCTACAAAGGAAATAAGATCGGTTCGCATTCGGATCTTGTGTGTTTTTCATTCCATCCGCGTAAGGTGATCACTACAGGCGACGGTGGTATGATCGCTACCAATAACGAGGCATTTTACAACCGCCTGAAATTACTTCGCCAGCACGGTATGTCAGTGAGTGATCGTGTACGTCATGGCTCATCGACTGTTATTTTTGAAGACCATCTCGAAGTGGGATACAATTATCGTCTCACGGACATACAGGCTGCAGTAGGCATCAAACAACTGGAAAAACTGGACTGGATCGTTTCCGAACGAAAAAAAGTAGCCAAACGTTACAACGAAGAGTTGAAAAGTATTAATTGTCTGCGCCTACCTGCCGAAGCAGAAGGATATTCTACCAACTGGCAATCGTATTGTGTGTATTTGAAGCCCGAATCCCCGGTGAAACGGAACGAACTGATGCAGTTGCTGCTCGACAAAGGAATATCAAGCCGCAGAGGGATCATGACCTCGCACAGGGAAACTGCTTATAAAAATGAAGGAGGGAATTACCATCTTCCCGTATCGGAAAATGCATGCGATAACAGCATTATCCTTCCCTTATTCGTACCAATGGAGGACAAGGATATTACAACGGTGATCAATACTTTAAAAGAAATACTGAGCCACTAATGATCGCGGAGTTTTACAGGCATAGAAAATTTGCATTTAAATGGATAGGGATCGCTTTCGTTATCAAGCTGGCCCTGTTTATCTTCTTCGCTGTAAACTTTTATCTCAACTGGCCAAAAGACATGATCACGAATGTCATCTTCAATGCTTCGGGTGATACTTCGGGATATTATGCTCCATTGGAATCGCTGGTTCAGGGCAAAGGTTATTATTCATATGGGAGAATGCCGGCGATGCTACCTATCTATGTTCCGCTACGTTTGTTTTTTTCCGTTGCCTGGACGAAAACCGTTATTATTGTTCTGCAATTCCTTACCAGCGTAGTATCTGTATACATATTAGCGAAGACAGCTAAGCTTGTTTTCAAAAAAGACAGGATATTCTATCTTACTTTTTTCATTTATGCCTTCAGCTCTTTTGTGTCGATCTGGGACAATGTAGGCTATATGGACAGTTTCGGGACATCGTTCCTGATCTTTTCGGTTTATTTTTCGGTTCAATACAAGATAACTTCGAAGTGGAAATATTTATTTTACAGCGGCTTTTTTATTGCGTGGTCTATCTTCTTCCGGCAGCTTCATGGATTGGTGATCCCATTAACACTTTTATACCTCGTTGATCTCCGGAACATCAAAAAAACCGTTACTGCCGGTTTTATTTATTGCTCTGTCCTCATACTCTCAACCAGCGTATGGGCCTATAAGAACTATAAGGACTTCGGCAAGCCTGTATTTTTAACCGGATCCTTAACTGAATGTTTTCCGAACATGATCACGGAGGAATTATTGAATATACGGGAACTGATCACTGTATGGGGCGGAGACACACAGCCCTGGGTGAAAGGCTCGGATGCGGAATGGTTCTTCTCCCGGAAAGTGGACAGTGATCATACAAAGCCGGATACGAAGAATATTTATACGAAAGAATACACGATAGATTCTTTGCGGAATCTGAAAAGCATGTACCTGACTGTAAAAAGCGATACAAGCGTAGGTGAAGAAACAAAAGTACTGTTAAAAGCAAAAATAAATGAAGCAGCCAAAAGATATACGGCAAGCTATAAACAGGAGCATTTCTTTCGTGCCTATGTTATAAATAAGCTGATCATTACACGACGCTTTGTCCTTCCGCCGAGGCTTGACGATATCCCATTCCCGGCTCTGAACAAAATGAACTTTGTGCAGAAAGCCGTAAAAGGCGGATATTATTTGTTTCTTCTTTTCGTGAATATTTTTGGTATACTGGGAGCTCTACTGGCCCTGAGAAGGCATACATTCCTTGCGTCGATACCGCTTGCTTTTATCTTTGTCCTTACCTTTGTATTCGGTTTCGTGGAACAGCGATACCTTGTACCGGCATACTGCTTCCTTGTTATCTTTGTGGCATACGTAATGGACAAGGGTTATGAGTTTTACCTTGCACGTTTCAAAAAAGCCAATAAATAAAAAGGGGATTAAGCGCTCAGGAAGGAGAACAGCTTTTGGTAAGCTGCATCATTGATCTCCGATCCTTTATCGAAGTACTTTTTGGATAAGCCAAAACAGGCTTTTTTATCTTCCCGTATACTTTTCCGGAAAGCAGGAAGTGAATCGGATCCTTCGGATATCACTATACCGCAGTTATGCTCCTTTACAAAAGAACTGAAATCACCGAGGTTTTCGGAGATCAGCACTTGTAAGCCGGCAGCCAGGTATTCTGCAAATTTTGTAGGAGACGCCACTTTGTTAGTATCCGATTGTTCCCGAACGAGGATCCCGTAATCGCAACAAGCAAGGTAATTCAATACATCTTTATGTTCCAGCCAGTGGATCATAATGCGATCGGGAAACTGCGCCTGCAGCCGTTTATTATCTTCACTTTCTTTTGAAAGGAACAGGATCTTTATCCGTGCGTCTTTCTGTAACAACGGTACAAACAACTGTTCCAATAATTTGAAAGACTGCCAGGGAGCTGTTGAACCGGCATAGGCCAATACAATATCCTCATCGCTAATATTCAGCTTTGCTTTAATCGTTTTCGTTTCCGGACTGATCACAAAATCGCCTTTGTCGAAATATTTCCGGTCGAGTGTGCAGGGGATCACTACATGTTCCTGCTTGTTGTACCCGTACTTTTCGTTCCAGTATCCGATCAATTTATTGGAAACTGCCATTCGGAAATCGGCCGTATTCACTGCATACTTTTCGAATGCAGCAACATTGTTGCGCAGGTAGTCGACAGGGAATACATCGTATTCTCCGATCTCAGCTGCCATAGCGCTTCTTCCATCCATCACCACTTTTTTGAGCAATCCCCATTTTTTCAAACGGAGCGCCATCTTTGTACAGAATACATTCCGGCATATAGCCACCCGTTCGCCGGTGAAGAGGCAAACAAAAAATAACAGGAAAGAAGTCAGCTGGAAATTTTTAAGCCCCGGGAAAGCGGGAAGCACAATGGCTGTGGGAGAAAGCTGTTTCAGCTTTTTCTTCGCATCCGTATTTTTCAATTCGCGGATCGAAAGAAAAGCCACTACGCGTATATTGGCTTTGTAGCGGTGATTCAGGTAATCGCATACATCAATAACCTGACTCGAATAAATACCGGGATGAAACTGATCCAATAAAGTTACGTAGATCATCGGGAAAGAATAGACTCCAGTATTTTAACGATGCGCTCTGTTGACTTCCCGTCCCACAATGGAGGAACGGCTCCCTTTTTATAGCTTCCATTCTCAATAGCGGCAATGGTTTCTTTGATCACCGGCATTTCGAAAGGAAGCAGGGTATTGGTTCCTGTGGTAACAGTAACAGGCCTTTCCGTATTCGGACGAAGGGTAATACAAGGCTTCAAACGAAAGGTGCTCTCTTCCTGGATCCCACCACTATCGGTAAGAATGAACTTACAGGCGGCGATCAGCTTTTGAAAAGCAAAATAATCCAGCGGTTCGGAAATAATGATATTGGAAATAGTCTCAAAACGTTCGTGAAGACCGAATTTCTTCAAATTATTGATCGTACGTGGATGTACCGGGAAGACGATCTTGTAGGAAGTGGCTGCATATTCGATCAGGTTCAGTAATTTCTCAAGCTCGTCCTTGTTATCTACCGTGGCAGGACGATGGATCGTCATAAGCACAAATTTCTCTTCTTCCAATTGAAGTGTAGAAAGTATTGCGCTTTTTTGAATCTTCTCTTCGAAGGCAACCATCGTATCAATCATTGTATTGCCCACAAAATAAATCTGATCCTGGTTACGCCCCTCTTTTGCCAGGTGATCCAGGCCACTTTGTTCCGTTACGAAAAAATAGTCGGTTATTTCATCCGTCAGCAAACGATTGATCTCTTCAGGCATGGAACGGTCGAAGCTACGAAGACCACTTTCAAGATGTGCTATTTTAACTCCGGTCTTGTTAGCACTGAGTGCAGCTGCAAAAGTCGAGTTAACGTCTCCAACCACCATGATAAGATCCGGCTTGTATTCAGCAGCTACTTTTTCGATCCCTAACATAATCTCCGCCATCTGCGTATTGGCAGAGGTATTGGAAATATTGAGAAAATAATCGGGAACCAGATCGAATTGCTCGAAGAAAATATCCGCCATCTTTGCATCGTAATGCTGCCCGGTGTGAACGATCTTTATATCCAGCACATTTCCGGTTGCCATAGCACAGCGCTTGAACTGCGTTACTTTAATAAAATTCGGGCGGGTGCCAACAACTATCAGTATTTTTTTTTGCATATGCCTGTTTGCAGTTTGCTCTAATGCTTTTTAAGAATTGTAAAATTCAAGGATCCTGCCTGAGATCAGATCCACCTGCTGGTCCGATAGCTCATAGAACATTGGCAGACGTACTAAACAATCGGAGTAACGATCCGTTTGCGGCAATTCCCGCTTATCGTGCTTCTCCGTATAATACGGGCTTTTGTGCAAAGACAGGTAATGAAACACCGAGGAAATGTCCGATGCTTTCAGGTGTGCGATCAGTTTTGTCCGCTCTTCGAGGTCTTTGCACACAAGATAATACATATGTGCATTATTGCTTGCATACTCCGGTATATGAGGTGTCTGGATGCCTTTCCCGTTCAGTTTTTTCAGCTGAGCATCGTAAGTATCCCAGATCTTCCTTCTTCTGTTCTGTATATCCTGCAGGTTCTCCAGCTGTGCAAATAAAAACGCAGCTATAATATCGGAAGGTAAAAAAGAAGAGCCGATATCCACCCATCCGTATTTGTCTACTTCTCCCCTGAAGAATGCCGACCGGTTGGTGCCTTTTTCCCGGATGATCTCGGCCCGTTGAATGAACCTATCATCATTGATCACAAGCATCCCGCCCTCACCCGAAATAATATTTTTTGTTTCGTGAAAGGAAAAAGCCGCCATGTGACCGATACTGCCCAACTTACGGCCTTTGTAATAACTGTCGATAGCCTGGGCGGCATCCTCTACTACGTAAAGATTATGCTTTTCTGCTAATTCCATGATCTTATCCATATCGCAGGCAATCCCTGCATAATGGACAGGCAACAATACTTTTGTGCGTGGTGTGATCAATGCTTCGATCGCATCCACATCCAGGTTCGGGTTTTCCTTGCAGGAATCAATGAAAACGATCTTTGCCCCACGTAACACAAAAGCATTAACTGTGGAAACAAAAGTATACGAAGGAGCGATCACTTCATCGCCTTCTTTTATATCCATCAGGATGGCTGCCATCTCCAGCGCATCCGTGCAGGATGTCGTAAGAAGCACTTTTTTGAAACCGATGATCTTTTCAAAGAATTCGTTGCATTTCTTTGTGTATACTCCGTCACCGGAGATCTTCAGATTGGCAACCGCATCTTTGATATAATCGGTTTCCTTTCCGGTAAGATATGGTTTATTGAACGTGATCATTTTCAGAATTTCTTTCTATTGTTATTTTATTTTTTTAGCAGGACAACCTACATACAATCCCGTTTCGGTAAGAGACTTTACTACTACCGCTCCTGCTCCCACCTGGATCCCGTCTTCGACCGTAATATTATCGATCACGGTGACATTGATCCCGATAATACATTTTTTTCCGATCTTTGAGAAGCCGGCTATTTTTACTGCCGGAGATAAAAACGAATGATCGTTCACTTCCGAATCGTGTGCGATCACACAGCCCGTATTCAATAAGACATTATCTCCTAATACTACATTCCTGTCGAGTACACAGCCCGGCAAAACAAAACAGCCTTCACCCGTCTTCACAGAAATATCTTTGTTGGTACCAGGATGAATTATATTGGCAAAAGGAATTTTTCCTTTGAAGCGTTTAAAGATCGTTTCCCTGAAATCCATATACTTATATCCTACGGCCACCATCAGGCAATCGAACACGCCGTTCTTAAAATCTTCTTCCAGCTTATCGACTTTGCCAAGGATCGGATACTGATCCACACTCAATTTGTTTGTATTAAAATCATCGTAATATCCCATCATTTCAAAGCCGCAATTCACTGCAGCGTGATGGGCGATCAACTGACCGAGATCCGAAGAACCTATGATCGCAAGTCGTTTACTCATGAATGTTAGTCAGTTCTTTTATGGAGAAGAGTGGTCTTCCTTTTACTTCTTTGTAGATCCTGCCTATATAGATTGCTATCACACCCATAAAATAAAGCAGGATGCCTGTTGCCCCGATGATCGTGATAATAATGGATGGCCAGCCGATCTGGAAGTCGATAAAGAATAACCGCAGGACAACGATGGTCAGCAAAGACAAAAAGGCCATGAACATCATAAAGAAACCGAATTTAACGGTTTGCTTCAAAGGCAATTCTGAAAAGTCGAAGATCGCGTCAAAAGCCAGTTTCATTTTTCGCCTGAAATTGAATTTGCTCACGCCTGCAAAACGTGCCCGCTGTGTTATCTCTATGGTAGTTTGTTTGAGACCTACGTGCATGAACATCCCTTCGATGAAGCGGTTCTGTTCGGGATAAGCCAGGAATTTATCAGCAAATTTCCGGTTGAAGATCCGCATGACTGCAAGACCTTTCGGGATTTTCAGTCCGGTGAATTTTTCGAGCACCCACCAGAAGATCTTAGAGAACATAATATTGATGAAGCTGTCTTTTTTCTCTCTCCGGATACCAAAAACGAGGTCATATCCCTTTTCGATCTCTTCAATAAAACGATGGATCTCCTCCGGTGGATCCTGCAGATCCGGATCCATATAGATCATATAATCACCTGTTGCGTATTTGATGCCCGCTGATACAGCCCATTGTTTCCCATGGTTGTAGGAGAATTCCACTAATTTGATCTGCTGATCTTTCGCAGCTTCTTCTTTGATCAGGCTTGTAGTACGGTCCTTGCTCCCATCATCGATAAACACGAATTCATATTGGTATTGACCATTCAGTCCGGCAAAGGCTGCTTTTACCTCCGCGATGAACTGGAGAATACAATCTTCTTCATAAAAAACAGGAACTACGAGGGAAATTTTTTTCACGCGCTTTGTTTATTTAATGTATCAATAATGCCCTGCATCTGTCCAAAAGAATTCATGCGATGCTCAAAATTACTAAAATCGCCGAACCTGTCAATTAAAATGGCATTCATCCCGCATTTCCGGGCGGGAATGATGTCCAGCTTCAATGAATCGCCTACATATGCAATCTCTCCGGGCTTTACACCCAGTTTCTGTATGGCCAGCTCATAAAATCTGGTGTCGGGCTTCCTGCATCCTTCTTTTTCCGAAACAATGTAACCTTCAAAACAACCGGGCATCAACCTATTCATCAATTCATCCAGTCCGGTATTAAAATTAGAAAGCACATACTTAGGCAAAGCGAGCGCATTTAATTCCTTACAATCCTCAAACAAATGCCAGGGTAAATAAGTGCAGGCAGAAAACACATCGTCCAGAAGATGCTTGTCTGGAAGTATACCCAAAGACAAAAGCAACTCACTATTGAAATGCTCGTAAAAGCTGCTATCGGTCCTGTCGGGAAAATGAATGATCTCGGATACCAGCTTATGCCGTGAGCGAAGTAATTCCTTATTTACTTCGTATCCATGTTTTTTCAATACAGTATCGATACGATCGAGCAGATCCGGTTTATAGATCAGCGTATTCGCAGCGTCAAATAATAGTGCTTTTATCATTAAAATATATAGGGTTGCTGATCGGACTGATCTTCTTTGTAAATAATATCCATTAATACACGGACCGCTTTTCCTTTCGTTACTTCCACTTTATCAGGAGCGGTGTGATAGAGATTTTCCTGCAGTGTATACCACACATCTTTGAATCCGAAATTGGAACGAATGGAATTGGTCCCGGAAATACGGCAGTTCACTTCAAAAGGAACAATGGCTCTATCTTCTGTCACAATGGACTGAAGGTTCACAGCGCCTTCGACATCACTTGCTAAAATGATCCGATTCAGGATAGGCAAGAGTTGCGCATCATACTCCATGATTACATTGCAGGCAGTAGTGGTGCCATTCTCGAGGCTTCTTTCCATGGTTATCATTCCATGTAATTTCCGTTGCTTATCCACATAAAAGGCAGTAGTGATCTCTTTCCCTTTCAACAACGGTTGCACCATGTATTTATCATCCGAAAATCCGTCAAGATTCGTCGGGTTGATAAAAATGCCCCTTGAGCCTCTTCCCTCTCTTGGTTTCAGGATGATATCCCCGAACTGGCCTTTGTATTGGCCGGGTAATACTGAATCTGCAAAAGGTATATCGTATTTTTTATGATGCAGGAATGTTTTGTATTTATCGAGGTAGAGTCCGGAAGCAATTGGACCGGAAGTTGCAACAGTGCAGGGAATTTCATCTCTGTGTTTTGCGAGGTAATACACTTCATAATCGGTGGAAGGGATCACCAGGTCGATCTTTTGTGAAACAACGATGTCCTTTATCGCAGGTATATATTCTTTGTCATAGGCAAAAGGAACTTTGAATACTTCTTTGCAAAAATAATTACCCGGTGAAAACTCCACAACGTTGCAACCGAACAGCTCCACCGGCAGCTCAAGGCTCAGAATATTTCTCAATATGCCCTGTCCTACGTTTCCGCCGATCCCTGTAACTAAGATCCTTTTTTTATCCATTCGCATAGTTGTTTTATTCCCGTTTGCATATTTGTCTTACAGTTCCATTCCAATGATGTATAGCTAAACTCCGCATCATATACATACGAGGGCGAATGATCAGTGCCCTGAAACTCTATCTGTGTACCTGGCATCTGCTCTTTTATCATACCCGCGATCTCCCGGTTCGAAAATGATTGTGGATACACACTTAAAAAAATTCCTTTCCCCTTCCGGTTGGCAGCGTTGATCATTGACTCAGCCACATCGTTCACATGTATATAATTCTGTTTTCTTTCTCCAGTTCCCAGTAAAGTAATTTTTCCGTGCTGAATTGCATTTTTACAGATAAGGGGTAAAAAAGTACTTGTTTTCATATGCTCGCCATACATGGAAGAGATCCGGTGTATCGAATAAGAAGAATGTTGCTTGATCATTTCCTCTGCCCATAATTTACTCAGACCATATGGATTTGTTTTTATTGAAGCTGTCCTTTCATTGATGATACCTTCCGGTTCGCCGTAAACAGAAACCGATGATGCCAGTACGATATGCGCTGAAGGGAATTGTTTTGACACTTTTTCTGCGAGCTCTACATTCACTGCATATAAATTGTAATAATCCGTATTTCCTTTCTCGGGTACATAAGCACTGATCAGATACACCACTTCGAATACATCCTGCAACTGATCCAGTGTTGCAACATTTATATATTCAACACCCGCTTCATGAAGATGCGTGGAGATGTGATACACACCCGTAATGTTGGCAGTGTCCTTCAGTTTGCCAATCAGACATTTTGCGAGGAAACTGTTGGATCCAATGATCAATATGTTTTCTTCAGCCTTCAATTATTGGATCGTATAAATAAACAGTCCGTTGTTCCCTTCTCCAACAAATTGTTCGTTGGTAAGTCTTTCGTTAATGATCTTCCGGGAGCTGAAAATGTATTTTGTCCGGATCTCCTTCATTTTATCATAATCAAGCTGCAGATCATCAATTATATTTTTTCCTTTTTCCAGGTCATTACTTACGAGGTAACAACGGCTATAGACGGCATTTACTTTTCCTTTTGCCAATTCTTTCTCATTGATTGAGTTCATGAATTCATTATATGTCTTTGCATAATAGAAAAAATAACCGTCAATCGTATTGTATCCATTGTACTGGGCAATCTCCGGCTCGAAGCCGATACAACCAATGTTGTAATCTCCGGCAGGCACTTTTGCCTTTACTTCGCTGAATAGCGTTGTCTGATAATGATCTTCAAAGGTATTATAATTGACATTGGCCTTATCAAAATACGTCCGGTAAAAACTATTCTCTGCAAACTCCGATCCGTTGTAATCCGTGTCATTAAGCGAAAAAAAACTGAACGCCCCCATTCCAACGAATACGAAGGGAAGGATCTTTTTAGCCACAGGCCTTGATTGTACAAGTACCCAGGAAGAATAGGCCAGTATAATGAACCAGAGGATTGGGAAAAGCGAATAGAACCGAAGGGAAAGTGACTTCAGCAGGTTATGTTTCAGCATAAACGCCTGCATGGGCATCCAGTCCGGCAGCACCAACAAAAAGGACATGAAATACGCCGACAATAAAAGGCCGAACAGAATAAACCTGTCCCTTTTCAGTTTTGCAAAAATAAAGGCAGTCGCAGCAAGCAGGATGGAAAACGGGAATTGCAGGCTATGGAAATGATACTGCCCTTTCATAAAATGTTTCAGCGAAACCCCGATCACCCCTTTCAGGTTCAGTGTCCCGAAGTGTTTCATTGCAGAACGATGGCTGTCGAAATGTTCAATGAATTGCATCTCAAACAATTTGTGTTCGGCAATAACCGATGTCAACACAAATAAGATCATGGAGGCAATGAACCAGAAATTGATCTTCCGTTTCCGAAATGAATACACCAGGAACACCAAGCCGATAAGGATCAGGAAAAAGAAATTACTGAGAATAAGAACGGAATATAATGGAATGATCAATATGATCAGCCAGTTCTTCCAGTTCAGCTCGTAGTTGAGTATGTTCAGGAAAGCAAATAATAATAACGGTTGTCCTGTAATAGCAAGTGCTCCTGAAGGCCAGAAAGGAAGCAAGGCAAACAATAAAGAAATACTTATTGGAAGCCATTGTGGCTCATTCTTGAATAAATATTTACGGGTAAGCAGGTACATCCCGAAAAATGCGACCAGGTGCATGATCACGATATTCAGGTTGTAGGCAAACAGCGGTGAAAACCACAGGTAGAACAAATGCAGGAAATTCAGCTCGGAAGGATAACAACCTCTTGGAATACCGGCAAGACTGTTGGGAACGATCTCCTTATTATCGGCAAACATTTTTCCGGATTCTGCGAGGTTCTTGTACCAAACCACATTCGAATCGAGATTATCATGCACGAGGTAACGTGCCTTGTATGCCATGAATATATTCGGAGACAGGTAGATCAATAGCACAAGAAGTGCCAGTAAAATCCCTTTGTTTCTTTTCACAAAATCCTTCATACTCCCGAATTCACGTGTTTACTGGTTCGCTGTATATCTTCCACCGTCATCCTTCCACCGGGAACATTGATCGTTTCTTTTGCAAAAGTATCCGGGATCGTTTCACCTTTCAGGAACATATCGATCCATTTGTGGTAATAGGCAGGAACATCCGGAGAGCTTTTTAGTGATTGGATAAAAGCTTTGTCTTCAAAACCCATTCGCTGCATAAAAGCAAAAACCGTTTGGATCGAATAATCATCCACTTCAGAACCGGCCTGGGCGCGCGTAGGTGCAAAAAAGTCATCTTCCAGCACTGCATGAAATTTATTATCCTGCACGTAGAATTGGTAGGTTTCTTTCGCAGCGATCCCCACTTTCCGGTCCATACCTAATGCATAGATCAGCTTACGCAAAGGCATTTTGATCGCTTTCAGCAAAGGATTGCTGCGCAGGGAATCCGTGGCTCTTTTTTTATCAGGGCTCCACAATACCAGCGTGGCCGATAAGGAAACCGGGTTGATCACTACATGTGGTTCCCAGGCATCCACCAAATGCAGGGGACGTTCCTGCTGCGTGAACTGTTCTCTTATTTTCAGGTTCGTTTCTTTTGTTTTCGGATCGACCGTAAAGTTTTTTTCGAACAACATCGTCTCGTAGCCGGGCCCGTATGCAGCAAAGGTGGAAAGCAGGTAATTGTTGTGATGATGGATCGCTGAAGCCGCTATTTGCGGTGCATAGGACTGCAAAGGAACAAACAAATGCACTTTCAGATAAAAATCATCGTTTTCAAATACATAAAAGAAAGGGATCTCATACATCGTCCATTTCCGTTGGAGATATCCTTTGTCGCTAAGGTTCTGTTTGAACACTTCGTTCCAGAAATTTTTATCCCTGCCCATTTCCATGAGGATAGGAGCAGCGGCTTTATGAAAAGCATGTCTATCAGCAATCGTATTGTTGAGATCGATGATCTTTTTTACAAAAGGATTGGTATTCATGTGATTTGAGTTTTAAAATTATTGAATTTCAACCACGGAAAAATCCGTTTGAAGAATGTATTGTTTCTTTGCCCATTTCAAAAACTGTCCGAAACAATTGATATTATGAAGAGACAGCATTTTAGGATGGGAAATAAAATGCATGTAGTTATTATTACGCAGGAATCTCTTGTAATGCGGCAATTTTACTTTTGTCAGTAATTCGACAGAGAGCATTTCCTCATTTTCAGAGCCGAGAAGATCTTCTTTGTTCTTCGTAACACTTGTATCCTTGATCACCACTCCTGATCCGTCGCCCAATGAGCGTTGACCTGTTTTCCAGAGGTATTTCCCCCATACTTTACCGAGCAAATACATTCTGCCTGTGACGGGTAGCTTCGAAATAGTATATTCCGTGTACTTTCCGTTTGTTGCTTCTTCCAGCGGATCATCCGAAAATGTGTATACTTTTTTTGCAGGACATCCACTGAAATCAAAGTACTGAGCGTCGGACAGATTTTTGAAGCCGGGCACTACCGAAAATTCCTTCGTTATACCGTACCTTTCGAAAAAAGGTCTGAAATCTTCAAACGGTTGCAGAGACCAGCCCCCTGCCCTGTATCCACTCAGTTTATAACCGGGGTTTTCAGGTTCTATTATTTCTTTTAAGACAGATACAGATTTAGCAAACAACTCTTCCTTCTCCGCCGCTGAGGCATGGTGAAAACGGTATTTGGAATAATCTTTTAATGACCATTGATTCGCATCTGCATCATAAACCGCATCTATCCAATGCGGGTGAATATGCGGGAATACATAATGCCCTTTGCGGATCAATGTTCGGATCTGCGCGCTGATGGATTCAAAATCGACTTTGCAGGTATCATTGTTTTGTTCCTTTAACCGGATCAGGTAAGTAGTGTCAACAAAAAAGATGGCATTCTTTATTCCATGCGCATCAAACAAATTCAGGAGCAGATCTGTAGGTTCCAGCAGGCATTTTTTCACAGAGCCACTTTTTGCCCCAAGGAACAATTCGTAATCGAAGGTAAGCAGGAGGTCACGCTTCTGCATCTGTCTTTTTGAATAAGCGGGACTGATCGACTTTATTCAGCTCAAAATCCCTGTAATGCCCGAGGTACGGAAGATTTCCCTGTTTGTAATTTTCTTCCATTTCTTTCAGGAATTCACCGGCGCTTAGCAGATACGAATCCGTTCTCCCGGTTTTGTATTTTTTCAGCATGCCTTTTTTTATAAAATAATTTTCAAAAAGCATGTTCCTGCGAAGGTTACTGGCTTGCGGATTATGGACAAAAGTGGTATAGAAAAACCGTTTACCGTCTCTGTCAATTATTTCCGTATCCATTTTCTCTTCGTTAAATACCTGCACCGGATAGCTTTCATAATTCATCGACTCGTATACCCTGAACACCGTAAAAGGAAATATGGTGGTTCCGAGTCCCAATACTTTGCTGTTCTTGAGCTGCAGGAATTTATAAAACGGTGAATGTGTTCCAAAGGGATTGGGACTCAAATGATGTTCCGCTGTTATTTCTTTTGCTAAAGGGCCTACCGCCAAAACACTGTGAGAAGGATGCAGGGATCGTTCCGCTTTGAATTTTGTCCGGAACTTTTCTGTGAACATTCCCATTCGGGAAGGCGTTTTCTGCACATCAAATACAGGATTGGCTTTCAGGTAATCGATAGTATACCCATTGATCGGGAAACCCGGCATCAGTAAATTACCTTCCGTTCCTACTTTGTCCAGTAATAATTCGATCAGGCGTTCCGGATCAAAGTCAAAATAACCCAGGCTGCTCAGCGCCGAATGCACAAAAACAGTATCTCCCTTATTGATCGGCAGGTTTGCAATATCTTTTTTGATCTGTTCCAGGCTGACTTTGTTCATCCGCCTGTTCAGCTTTTTCCATCGCTGCTGTATGGCTCTTACGGGATTAAACATTTTTTTGCAGGATATTGGCTAATTGCTGTGCCTGGGCAGATCGTAAACATTTCGTTATAGAAGAATTGAATGCTTCCATATTCATTTCATGCCTGAGACCGTTTTCTGCCAGCTCTTCCAGGCCCTGCATTATTTTCTCTGCGTTGTTGTCCCAACGGATATATGGATAAGAAAGCTCATCAAGCAGATCGGTCGCATCATTCGGGCTGCCAATACAGATGATAGGTTTTCCGGAAGAAATATATTCGTAGATCTTCCCCGTCATAAAACAGGATTTCCCTTTGCCATCTACACGCTCTTCCATAAGCAATACCAGAATATCGCATTTTTCATATACAGCATTCAGTTGGGTAAAGGGTACTTTTCCTTTAAAAACAATATCCTCCTCCAATTTGTTTGAAGCAATGAAAGTTTTCGTCTTTGGCAGATCTGAGCCTCCATAAATAGAAAATACCGCCTTCGGTTCTTTTCCTGCTCTCTTCAGGGCAGCAATAGCATGCATATAAAAATACAGGGAGCGGGTATTTGAATTATACGTATGGAATTTAAACGGAATAGCTGTCTTTTTTGTGACCGGGTTGAAATGCCCATCCCAGTCGATCAGGGAACCGGTATAAACCAGCTCTGTTGTTTTCCCCGGAAGGATCTCTGTTGTTTTTTTGACCTTTGCCGGATCGAATACATGTATACCATTTAAGATCACTTCGATCTTGTCCGCAGGAATGTTTTGCGCAGCAATATAATCCCGTTTCATTCCGGGAGTGGCAACGATTACTTTAACACAGGCATCCAGGATCTTTTTTTCTTTCTTTTTGAAATAACGCTGGTGCCAGTATGACATCCAGGTTCTGCCGGGGCTTTCGGAGAAAGGATCACGCAGGTCCACTACAAAAGGTATGTTAAAAGCACGGCAGATCTTATAAGCCGAAATAACCTGTGAAAAAGGCCCGCTCGTTACATATACCATATCCGGGCGGGATTCTTTTGCCTGTTCACGAAGTTGTTTATACAGCTTTCTTGACCATGGTAGCTGCCGTTCCCAGAACCATGGAAAAAAGAAAAAATTAAAAAAAGGCAACAATTTTATCTTTCCCATCGCTCTCTTAAACCCATCCAGTCCGGAATTATCAAAACGGAAGAACTTCACTTTAGGGTTCTGAATAACCGGATAACTGTTATCCAGTCCATACATAGCATCTTCTGAAGCAGCGAATATTTTTATAGAATCAAATGTATCCTGCAGATTGCTGACAAAATAATACGGCCTCATGGTGCCGGGACCGCCGATCGGTGGAAAATAGTAGGAAATAAAAAACAGTTTCTTCCCCATACCTTAGCTACCCATCGCTGTTTTTAGAAAAGCTGAAAAATTACCCTGTACTTCAAATACGGAACGCCAGAATTCACGGATCTCTTTTCTTCCCTGAATTGTATTGAGTGATGAATCTTTTATTTCTGCAATTACGTCTGCTACCTGCTTTGTATTAAAATCAGAAGGGATCAGGCGGCCTGTGTTATTTGTTGCGATCTCTTTGCAGCCCCCCACATCTGTTGCCAGTATAGGGATGCCATAACTGATAGCTTCCATCATACTTACTGGCAATCCTTCCGTAACACTTACACTCAGGAACAAATTGACAGAAGTTATTTTGTAAAAATCAACTACCTGTTCCGGCAATAAATTTCCTTTCATTTCCACGCTTACCAGCTTGTTCTGTGTTTCCACTTCTGCAATGTTCTTCACTAACATATCGCAGGTTGGATCGTTCTTGGCCATACCACCTATGTGGATCCAGCGTACAGGAAAATCTGCATGCATCAGGATCTCCGGGATCATATGGATCCGTTTGATATTCCGTACATGTGCGCAGGAAACGATCGTAAAAATACCCTGAGGATCGAAAAAGCCTTCCCCATTGTCTTCCGAGCCCAGATACGATGTATGGATTTTGTTCTTATAAACAGGGTACTTCTGCGAAAGATACTTTGCTCCTGTTTCGGAAACAGAAAATACATGTGCTGCATTTTTCAGCTGAAATCTCCGGAAGGGAATATGTTTTGTTACGGGAACCCGGTATTCATACAGATCCGTTCCATGCGCACGGGTAATGAAAGACGATATCAGTTTTTTCTTTTTTGCTATGACAAGCACCGTTGCCCATTGGTTGAACCAATAAGTATAATACAAGGCATTCTTTTCAACTATTTTTACCTGCTGCAATTGATCCATTACATGAAAGGAACGGAGTAATTCACTAACAGCCCTTTGAAATTGCTTCATGTGCAACAAGTATTTCGGGAAAACAATAAGCTCCGAAAGAACAATTCCAAGAAAAGTGAATATATGTCGCTTAAGCGTCGCAGAAGTACGGTATGTTTTGAAATCAAAAGCCTTTACGATCACATTTCCTTTGAATGTATAGGACACTGAATTATCAAATACATACACATTCACCTTTTCAAATCTGTCGGAAAGATTCTTTACTTCGTCCACTACAAAAGTTGTATTCAGATCACTTACAAAAAAACAAACTTCCTTTTTTTTCATTTCTATTCTGCCTATGCCTGTTGCATAATAGCAGCCATTTCTGCTGATGTGTTCAATGCTTTCCTACCGGCGGAAGAATTAGCCCCTTCAAACAAATATCCATTCAGGCTCTTTTCCAGTTTTTCAATGCTATTGATATGCACTACTTTTTCTCCGTCCACAAAGGTAAGTCTGGATTTTTCTGCCACTTCGTAATTAATGGAAGGAATACCAAACCAGGAAGACTGGTACGAAACAGTAGAAGAAAAAGCAATCGTAACAGCCGCTTTTGAAAGCAGATCGAAAAGACTGACCTGTGAAAGATCGCCGGTAAATTTTGGCAATTGAATGATACGGTCATGCGAAAGTGAGTAAGGTGCTGTTTCGGCCGGATGCTGACGGATGAGCACCACAAGCTCCGGATGCAGATCCAGATATCGAGGCAAAAACTCAAGCACCGAATTTATTTCTCCAGCAAATATCTTTGAAGTGAAAAGTGAAATTATTTTTTTATTCTCCAGCTTATTGGTCAGGCTATCCAGTGTTCCGCCATATTGATGCTTTTCAGCAAACTCCTGCAGCAAGTGTCCTGTAACCGGCACCTGGTCTTTATCCACTTTGCAATAGGAAAGGATAAGCTCCTGCGTTTGAATATCGGGCATGAACCAAAAATCAAAGAAGGAATTCATATTTTGTGGATCACGTGCCTTGGTACCGTTCATGTAGTTGAATGTCTTTGCGTCATACTTTTTCGCAAGCGCACATACCACATTTCCTTCTCCTTCGTTCTCGCCTGCGTTCAGAATTATTTTCCGAACACCAGCTTTGAACAGCTTTTCATACTCCTCCACATGATTATATAGCTTTCCCAATACATGTACAAAATTGATCAGGAAATCAGCATCTTCTTTCAGAAATAATAATTTTAGCTTTGTTGGAAAACCCATTTTCAAGTGCTTCTTAGTGGAAGGCAGTGAAGCTATATTTTCATTGAAATTCTTTGCTAAACCTGCAGACAATTCCTTTGGGGCTTTTACTGTTTTCGATTGAAAAGAAATAAGGTTTTGTTTTCCCAGTGTTTCCAGTAGGTTCCCGTACATAGTGAGCAATGCCAGATCATTTACCCGGAATGCGATCTTTCCGGTTCTTTCTTCTTTAAAGACATCGGACTGGATCGTATAGGAACTGTCTTTGTTCAGGAATACTTTCCGGAGCAGTGCCAGTTTTTTTATGAAAGAAGAGCGCTCTCCAAAAAAAAGAATGGTATTTTCTTTCGACTTATATTTTTCAATCTGGAACAATAAACTGTGCTCGATCAGCAAAGACCAGAACAGATCCTTATTCAGAGCAGGCAGGAGATCTATTCCTTTGTAAGTAAAGAGTGAAGGAACTTCCTTAGATAAATACCCAAGCTTCGCTGCAGTCAGCTCGAAATTATACCAATTTGCGTTGGAAGTATCATCGAATGCATTGACCAGTTTATAATCCGAAGACAAGGACATGTAATTCACCTTCGTATCCAGCTGACAAAAAATAACCGTATCGATCTTTTTTGCCGCAAGCTCCGGCAGTATACTTTGTGTTATCTTTTTTACAACTGCAATTTTCATCCCAAGCTTAAATAGCTGTCCAGCCTCCGTCTATTACCAGGTTATGCCCGGTGATATAAGCCGCTTCGTCCGACATCAGGAATGATACGGAAGGAGCAATATCTGCAGGCGTGCCCATTCGTTTCAGGGGCACTTTCTTATTGTAGTTCGATAAAAACGGTTCGGGTTGATTGTCAAAGATTCCGCCCGGTGAAATACAATTCACACGAACATTGAATTTTCCATAATAGGAAGCAAGATATCTTGTAAGATTGATCAGTCCGCCTTTGATAGCTGCATAGCCAACCGCATTGCCCATCTGTGTGCCTTCATAGACAGTGAAGTCCGGCCCGACTATACCATAAATGGATGCCATATTAATGAAGGAACCGCTCTGTTGTTTTTTCATCTGCTCCAGCACATTCTGGCAGCACAGAAAATAACCGTTCAGGTGCATGTCTATATTTTTTCTCCAGGATTCGAAGGGCAGCTCATCGATCCATTTGCCCCAATCAGCAGTACGCGGATAGGCATTATTGATCCAGCCATCTATTTTGCCATAGGTCTCCACAAGTTTTGCAACAACATCTTTTACGCCTTTCTCATTCGTAATGTCAAGATAGAGCTGATTGGCTGCGAGGTCATCCTTACAATTAATATCTGCGCATATAGCAGTCGCTCCCTTTTCAGTAAGATGCGCCACATACGCTTTTCCAAGGAGACCGAGACCACCGGTCACTACAATTATTTTTCCTTTAAGATCCATTTAAACACAATTTTAAAACGTTGTATGCTTCCTGAACATCATTAAAACATTTTTTCTTTTCTTTTACGCAATTTACAAAATAGCTGATCTGCCGTTGATACATCACGTTTACATCCGGGTCATCGGAGAAAATCACTTCACCGTTCCTTTCCACTTTTCCGTTCTTGAAATCAACCAGATAAGTAGCATCTTCTGCCACGATCTCCAGCGTTCGTTTGTAATCCCTACGAAAATAATTCAAAGTGATCTGTGCAGAGAAATCTTTGTACTGCCAATGATAATGAGCATAATCAATTGCATTTATCTCTAAGGCGGATTTTTTCGTCAGCACATTGAAATGCTGTTTCGGTGCCCCGAACAGGTAATAACAATAATCAAGCTCATGGATCAGATCGAGATGCACACCTCCACCCATGTTTTCATTGGAGCTATAGGATTTCCGGAAGTCCGTTCCAGGGCGCCAATCGGGCAGATACGATCCGCAGTATACATTCACTTCATTTATTCTCAGTCCGGGTAGCAATTCCTTTTTCAAAAAGTTCATGCATATATGAAAACGCATATTACAGGCTACATAATTTGGTATACGTAATCTATCCAGAGCCCTTATCATTTCCGGTACAAGATCAAGAGACGAGGCCAGTGGTTTTTCTATAAAAAGCGGCTTTTGGAATTTCAGTACCATTTCGATCGTTTCCACATGAAGGAAAGTGGGATTGGTAATGAAAATAAAATCCACCTCCAGCAGATCCATCATATTAGTGGAGATAGTGCAATTTGCGTTTTCCGCATCCATACCTTTTCCGTCCTCTGCCCTGCGTACAATGAGACAGGAAGCATCCGGGAACAGGCTGTTGATGGCCTTAATGTGCTTTTTAGCAATGGAACCGTATCCTACAAAACCGAATTTCATATTTTATGCCAGATCAAAATCAAGTTTCTTATTTACGATCAGGTATTCCATAAATTCAAAATCGATCGGGTGATCGAGATCGAAACAGATATGATCCATTACGTATACTTTTGTTGCATTCGTAATCGGTGATTTTAAACCCAGATCGAAAAAACGACGCTTATAAAAATAAAAAGAAGCATTTACGTCATACACTTTAGGAGCTGACTGACGCGTGAGCAGAGTACCTTCCAGCTTTTTGCTTAAGTGAATATATCCGTCTCCTCGTTCTTCCACCATATTAAAGTAAGGATTGCGGTTAGCAGGGTTCACTGAAAAAAGGGTAATACATTCCGGATCATCCATTAATATCTTAAATGCCTTATTGAGATCGCTTACACTGCGCAAAGGGGAAGTAACATCCAGATCCAATACCAGATCGTACTTAGCTTTCAGCAATCCTTCCTCATAGTAAAGGATGTCTTTGATCACATCGATCTTTCCTGCAGTATCTCCCGCAAGCTCTTCACCACGGGTATAGGTAGTTTCCAATCCGAATTCAGCGGCCGCTTTTCTAATAGCTGCATCATCGGTAGACAGGGTAAGCTTTGAATGGTGATGTTTTGCAAACTCTTTTGCACACAGAATACTGTATGCGACCAGGGGCTTGTGATCAATAGGCTTGATATTCTTTCCCGGTATCCCTTTGGAACCGCCACGTGCACATATGGTAATTAAAATATTCATTGCAGCTTACAAAAAATTCAGGTGTTTAATGTCTTCCTGGGCTTTCAGGTAATCATCAGGACGGCCAATGTCCAGCCAGTACTCAATCATCGGGTAGGAAATTACTTTATCAGAGCGTTCAATTGCCTGATCCAAAAATTCGGTTGCATTATAAAAGGTGTCACGTGGAATTGTTTCCAGCAATTTTCGTTTTATCAGGTACATACCTGCATTCGAGTAATAGGTATACGTTGGCTTCTCTTTCAGCTCACTCACAATGTTATCCTTTGTTTCCATTACAGCATATGGAATGCTTACTTTATACGGAATAGCCGCAATGGCCACATCTGCATTCTGCGTAATAAATTCTTTGTAAAAGCCGGCAAAATCGATATTGGTCAGCAGGTCGGAGTTCATGATCAGCACTGTTTCATTCCGAAAATCATCGATCTTGGAAACCGCGCCGATCGTACCGAGCGGGCGATCCTCGTCAATATAACTGATCCGCGCATTTTTATGACTTCCATCCTTAAAATGATCCTTGATCATATGCCCCAGGTAATTTACCGAAATGTAAAAATTTTCCACTCCGTTCAGCAAAAGGCGGTCCAGGTTGTGCTCGAGTATCGGTTTGTTACCTATAGGAAGTAAAGGCTTGGGGGTATTTTGTGTCATCGGGTAGAGGCGTTCGCCCTTTCCTCCTGCCATAAAAACCACATCGATCGGCAATACGCTTTTCAGAATGGTAAGATCATAGATCTTCAGCAACTTTCCATCATCGTCCAATAAAGGAATGGTCTTTAATTTCAGGCTCAGGAAATTATTGATCTTATCGTTGTAATAATTTCCTTTGGTGAGGTACCTGAAAGAGGTCTTCATCACTTTGTGAACTTCATCCTCTATGGTTATGCCTTTCAGCAGGCCCCGGCGGATGTCACCATCAGTGAGCGTTCCAACCACCTTTTGGCTGGAATCGTCGATCACGAATAAGGTGGAGCCGGCAGGAACAAAATTGATCTTTTCCATGGCATCCTTTAGTTTACCATTCGGACTGATCGTGCTGTTGTCTAAATTAGCCATTGTCTTTTTTTATTTTACTTAGTACTTTTTGCATACGGGCCGCAGCTTTCCCATCACCATATATATTGTGGGTGCCTAATTGCGGCAAAGTTTTTATCCGTTCCATTGCTTTTCCTATTTCCTTTTCATTGATGGATACGTTTACTATGTTTTTTCCCTGTTCCCTGCCCTTCTGCCTGTCGCCCATATTGATCACATACTTTCCGAAGGAAGCTGCTTCCACAATACCGCTGGAAGAATTGCCCATTACATACAGGCATTTTTTCATCGCCGTATAGTATCCCCGTGAACCAAGCGACTCGACCAGGTGAATATGTTTGTTCTCTTTTGCAACTGCGAATAATTCTTTGCGGATCGTATCACCCATTGTATCGGCATTCGGCATGGTCACCAGTACATTCATCTTTTGCGCGCCCAACACTTTCCGGATCGTCCGGCCGAATGCAACATTCTGTTTGTAGTTCACAGTCTCCGGATGGAACGTAAAGAGCACAAAAGGCTCTGAAATATCGAATTGAAATTTTTTTTTAAATTCTTTGGATGACAGGAGCTTTGTACCATTGATATTATCAACGGTAAGTGAGCCGGTGAAGAACACGTTTTTATCCGAGTTCAGGATCTGTGCCACCCTTCGCGCATTATTTTTTGTATTCGTAAAATGATACGCAGACATCAGAGTAAGTGCATGCCGGTAGTAATTATCAATAGCTCCGAGCGTCTCTTCGCCTCCGCTGATGTGCACTACGGGAATATTGAAAGGTACAGAAGCTGAAACAGCTCCGTACATTTCATAGCGGTCACCGAGGCAGATCACCAGGTCGAATTTTGTTTTTGCCCAATACGATGCAAACTTTTCATGCACCTGCCCGATCGTTTTTGCAATGACTTCCGGAGAATCGCCTTTCATTAAGGTTTTGATCTCTTTCCAGATTTTGTAACCGTCCGCTTTGATCTGATCAACAGTATTGCCATGCTTCGAAGACAAATGAGTCCCGAATACAACAAAGCCCGCTTTTACCGTCTTTTGTTTTTTCAGCTCATTCATGAGCGGACGATATAAACCGTAATCAGCCCTGGAGCTGGTGAGGATGGCTATTTCCATGCAAAGTCGTTGAGATGCAACAAATAATCTTCTTTCAGGTCTTTCATGGCTACGCAACCAATGATCTCATTGATCATCATCGGGCTGATGCCATTACCCGGACGTTTTATAGTAAGGTCAGCAGCTGTCAACACTTCCCCTTTTTTAATATCTCTTGTCAGATGCACGCTCTTCCTTGCAATATCCATATTCTTCTTTTCGGAAGGGGACGGTACTTTTGTTCCTGTACCCATTGCTGCCTCGATGTTGCGGATCGCAGCCACCATTTGTTTTAATTCTGTGGGATCCAAAGAAGCCTGATGATCGGGGCCCGGCAGGGATTTATCCAATGTAAAATGTTTTTCGATCACGGTTGCTCCCATCGCAACGGCTGCCACCGGAACTTCGATCCCAAGTGTATGATCGGAATAACCAACATCAATTCCAAATGCATTTTTGATCGTCAGCATAGCTTTCAGGTTGACATCCTTCATCGGGGTTGGGTACTCCGTGTTACAATGCAGAACAGTAATATTTTCCTTCGCTGTTCCGGCTGCAATAAGAATGCCCAATGCGTTTTCAATATCACCCAAAGTGCTCATCCCAGTAGAGAAGATCACTTTCTCTTTGTAGCCACCGATTTTGGTGAGATACGGAAGATTGGTGATCTCACCCGAAGGAATTTTCCAAAGCCCCATATTCAATGTTTTCAGAAAGTCTACACTCACGAGATCGAAAGGCGTGGAAAGGAATTGAATATTTTTCCCTTCACAGTATTTTTTCAGCTCGATAAAATCATCAAAACCTAACTGCAGTTTTTTCACCATTTCCAGCTGGCTCTCATCTCCGCCCGTTGATTCTTTCTGGTATTCGGCTTTTACAGCGTATCTCGACATTACATTCTCTGCGATGAATGTCTGGAATTTCACGGCATCGGCTTTGGCTTCGGCAGCCGCATCGATCAGTTGTTTCGCCATTTGCATGCTGCCATTGTGATTCACACCGGCTTCTGCAATAATAAATACGTTATTATCCATTTTCTTTTAAATTTTTAATGATCCTGGCAGGTGTTCCGCCTACCAATGTAAAATCAGGGACATCTTTTGTTACTACGGAGTTCGCAGCTACCACACTATTCTCTCCTATCGTGATCCCCGGAAGTATCACACAATTAATACCGATCCAACAACCTTTTTTCAAACGGGTCTCTGCTACTTTCACCGGCTGGTCTTTTACTGGTCGGCTAACGTCGGTGAATGTATGTGTTACACTGTATACTGCTACATTTGGAGCGAAGAGCACATCGTCCTCAATGTGAATATTCGATTGATTATTTCCCGGCAAATTCACAAACAGGGAATTGGGAGGAAGAATAACATTCTTACCGATAAAAATATTGCGTGTGCCAATGATCGTACAATACGGTCTCACTTCAGAGTTTTTACCGATGTTGCCGATCTTTGCCTTCTGGAACCAGATCCTGAAAGGTTTGAAGAACAGGAGCCAGTGCGTGAAGTACATATCCGGGCCAATCTTCGGAAACAACAATATGAATTTAAGGTGCTTAAACATCCTTTTTATTCTTCCCTTTTTCTTTTACTTTGTTTACCATATTCTCCCAATTGTCAAATGTAAGGGCGCGGTCGTCTATCCACAGATCGCCAATAGGTTTACCCAGGATCAGCTGGTGGTACTTAATGTTGTTTGTCTTTAACCAGTGTGTGGTCATCTCGAACTCCATCCAGGTACGAGCGGAGTAAATGATGATCGTATGTCCCTGATCGTAGAGGGAGTTTACAGCATCCACAGCGCCTTCCTTAGGTGTTGCCATGCTTCTGCTGTAGGTTTTTTCTTCGGTACAAATGGTACCGTCCATGTCAATTATTATCTGCATAGTAGTAAAATTCTCTGTAGGCCCTGGTCATTACCAGGTTTTCTTTCCAGTTGTCTATCACTTCGATCTGCTGTCCCAGGTACTCTTTCAACAGCATCAGGCAGGAATCTGCCCCTGCATGAATAGAAGTAACCACTCCGCCACCGAAACGCGGATTGATCTCCATGATCGTTAAGCTATTGTTTTCCTTTTCACGAAGAAATTGCAAGGTGATCGGTCCGCGGAATTTCACAAGAGAAATAACACGTTTGGAAATTTCTATGATCTCTTTGTCTTTTATTGTAACGGATTTAGTTACTTCACCGGATCCTACTTCCAGACGTTTGCGGGGAACAACAAAGATCGCTTCACCGCTTGTGGAAACATGCGCATCCACCGAATATTCGTTTGCCACCAGGTATTTCTGGATCAAAAAATCGCCGGATTTATTGTTTTGCTTAAAATGCGCCAGTTCCTCTGCCGAGCGAATGATCGTTAAACCCTGCGAAGCTGAACCTTTGCGGGGCTTTGCAATCAACGGAAATCCGGAAGTATCGGAAGGCACTGCAAAGCCTTGTTTTCTGAACCATTCATCAGCGATCCCTTTATCAAAAAATATCCGGCAGGTTTCCACATCTGAAACAGGAATGAACACATCCGGTACTATATCTTTTAGTTTCGCTGCCAAAACCGTTGCAGGATCAACAAAAGGTAAAATGATATGGATATTCTTTTCTTTCACTACCTGCTGCAAATGTGCGATCACATTTTCATCGTTCCATTTCAAACCGATAATGATCTCTGCCATGCTTCCGATCGGCACAAATTTATCGAGCTCGTATGAGAAAACAGCAATCTGTTTGCCCAGGCTTTTACCCGCAGCGACAAAAGATTCTGCAACAGAAACGCGCTTGGCTCCCCCGAGAAAAAGTATATTGATTGTGTCCGTCATACTAGTTGATTCTTACGCTGCTTGGAATATTAACCAGCCTGTCTTCGATCTCCTGTGATACAGAAAGATCGCCGCACACTGCTTTTTCGAACATAGTTAATTTTGTCATCAAAGTCCACACCGGTCGTGTCATTACACCTGCCTCATTGGTAGCGGTCAAAAATTCATCGCGTTTTTTCCTGTCTTTTACCAAAACTGCATTGAGCCAGTAATTGGATTTTGCGTCTGCAGGCTCAACGATAAATTCTATTGGCTGCGGGGCAAAAAACTCTTTGTAGATAGCAGCAAGCTCCCGTTTGTTGGCAATAAAACCGTCCAGTTGCTCCATCTGTGCACAGGCCATTGCCGCGTTCAGATTCGGCAGGCGGTAATTATATCCCACGTGATCGTGATTAAATTCCCAGCGGTGTGGGATCTTTGCCTGTGTGGTCAGATGCTTACAGTGCTTTGCCAATACGGGATCGTTCGTAACAATAGCGCCACCGCCACCACAGGTAATGGTTTTATTCCCGTTGAAACTGAAAGCCCCGATCAAACCGAAAGTGCCGGTGTGCTTACCTTTGTATGTGCTTCCGATAGACTCTGCGGCGTCTTCCACTAATTTAATTCCATATTCCGCGCAAAGCTCCATAATAGCTTCGATCGCAACCGGATGCCCGAAAGTATGCATAGGCACACAGGCAGAAATACGTTTTCCTGTTTTCTTATGATAACAAACACCGCTTTTCAGTTCTGTTTCATTTTTCAAAAAATCTTTCAGCTTGTCCGGGCACATCCCGAGGGTGTTCAATGCCACATCCACAAAAACAGGCTCTGCACCTATATAACT
Source organism: Bacteroidota bacterium (assembly GCA_021156365.1). Taxonomy (GTDB): domain Bacteria; phylum Bacteroidota; class Bacteroidia; order B-17B0; family Aurantibacillaceae; genus JADJDM01. The sequence goes on along the minus strand of JAJNDK010000011.1, from coordinate 105,581 downwards.
GATGGCGTTGCAAGTCGCAATAAAAGAAAGCGCCTGCGTGATCACCATATCGTTGCGTTCCACTCCGGCTATCAATAATGACATGTGCAGAGCAGCAGTACCATTCACGGCGGCGATCGCGTAGGAAGCGCCGGTATAGTCACGCATCATGTCCTCAAATTTATCTACATACTTTCCCACTGAAGAAACGAAAGTAGAATCGATCGCATCCATCACATAGGCCTTGTCCTTTTCATTGAACCGTGGCTCATGAAGAGGAATGAAGTCCTGCCCGGGATACAGAGATTTTATTTTGCTAATTATATCGTTATACATTGTATATATCGGCTTTGTACCTGTTCAGGTTTTCTTTTTGTCTGAACCAATCGATGGTCAGTTGCAGGCCTTCATCCAGCGATACCTGTTGTTTCCAATTCGTTTTTGAAATGATCTTTTTGTTGTCGCCAAACAGCCGTTCCACTTCACTTTTTTCCGGGCGTAAACGCACATCATCACTGATTATCTTCGCATCCGGAAGAATAGTATTGATCAGTTTCTGTGCGAGGTCGCCAATCGTTATCTCGGAGTTGGTGGCAATATTCACTTCCTCGCCGATCACATCAGGAGAAGAGGCGATCTCCATAAATCCACGCACCGTATCCTTCACAAACAAAAGATCGCGGGTCGGATGCAGGGCTCCTAATTTTATTTCTTTCTTTCCATTCAGCAACTGGGTAATGATCGTCGGGATCACCGCTCTGGCCGACTGGCGAGGTCCATAAGTATTAAATGGCCGGACGATCGTAACCGGCAGATTGAAACTCCTGTAAAAAGAATCCGTAAGGTAATCAGCACCTATTTTAGTTGCTGAGTAAGGTGATTGCCCCTGTTTTGGATGTTTTTCGTCGATCGGTACATACAAAGCTGTTCCGTATACTTCGGAAGTGGATGTAACCAATACACGCTCTACATTGTAATCTCTCGCTACCTGCAAAATGTTCAGCGTACCTTTTATGTTTGTGTCTACATAATTGTCAGGTGAGTGATAAGAAAAAGGAATAGCGATCAATGCTGCAAGATGAAAAACAATGTTCACATCTTTCATTGCCGTGCGTACCCCGTTCGGATCACGGATATCACCGGCAAAGATCTCGATCTTCTTTAGTTTGTCTGCCGGGAAGGAATCCAGCCATCCCCAGGAATTGAAAGAATTGTAATACACGAATGCTCTTACATCATAGCCTTCGTCTACCAATGTTTCTACGAGGTGACTGCCGATAAAGCCATCTGCTCCCGTGACCAGTATTTTTTTTGATTTTGCTAACATTCAGTCAAATATAAATTTAGTTTTTCAAAGCGTTCAGAAAACCTTTTAGAGGCTCCAATACCATTTCCCAGGAGAAGAATGTATTCGCCAGCTCTTTGATCCGGTCGTTTATTCCTTCTTCTTTGTACATCTCTTTCAATCGTACCGATACCAGGTTAAAATCCATCAAACTATCGTCGGGTGGAAATGCGATGCAATAGTTTTTCAGTTCCGGAATCTGATCAATGTAGGGATCAATATGCCCTAACACGATGGGAAGCCCTGCTGCCAGGCATTCCCGAACTTTCAACACTGCACCCTCTGTCAGGCCTTTTTTATGAATGGCGCAGGTACCAATGGCAAAATGCATTTTTCCGAGAAAGGTTTTCAATTCCTCTTTGCTCATGTACTCCAAAAAATGAACGGATGAAGAGATATATTTTTTTTTTAAACTCTCTTCTATCCTTCCAACGAAATACAAGTGCATTCCTTCTGTTCCACTTGCAGTAAAGCTTCTGATGATCCGTTCGATACCATTCCACTCTGCGTTGGTACCTGCCAGAAAAACCCCGTTCAGCACAGAAAGATCTTTTGTTTTATTTTCAGCAGGTGCTTTATCCGGTACGATCCCGTTTGTGATAACTACCGTCTTGTATGCAGGATAAACTGCTTTTTCTATCCTTTCTATTTCGGGTGTAACTGCTACACCACCTGCTGCCAGTTTCAGGCACTGTGTTCCAAGGTTTCGTTCCTTCACATTTGCATTCCAGATACTTTCTGCATAATAGACCAGTACGCTTGGACTCAGCGAAAAAGGGATCTTCTTTTTATTGGCATTTACGATCACTTCTTTTTCTGCGCGCTCATTGGTGTTATGCTCGAATATGATCTTTCCGGGATGTGCTTTCAATAAATTGAGCAAGGGTTTGCTGGCAAAAGGATAACGTACCAGGTAAAAATCGTAGGAGCCCTTGTGGCTGTTGATCAACTGATCCACTGCAGCAAACAGGTTTTTAGCCTGCCGTGAGCTTTTGAAATATTTTTGGTGTGCGGGTTTCACAGGAACCGATTCGAAAAAATCATCCGGGTCTGATTTCTGTGTCGAAAAACGAACAAAGGCGCTACCGGGAAACATCCTTTTTAATTCATTGCATTTGCCTGCTACTTTATTATCCACCCCGCTTTTCACGGCTGAATAACCCGATAGATATAGATAGCAGATCTTCATTCCTGTTTTAGTAATACTGTTGAGCTACCAATGCCCGCCAGTTCAATGCTTCTGTGTCTGTTATACTTTTTGTATCAAGATCCAGATTTTTAACTGCTTTCCGGATCTCTTCCTGTGCAGCCTGGCTATTCATCCACTTTTGCTGTGGCGATGCGTAACCTACTTTATCCGATCTCCAGCAAATGGAAGCCGGAAGCATGGATTCCATTGATTTGCGAAGGATGTATTTGGTCCAACCCAGTCGTAATTTAAAATCATCCGGAAGCGAAAAGACAAACTCCACCAATTCATGACTGAGAAAAGGCAAACGCACTTCCCTCGAATGCGCCATTGAATTGCGATCGGCATATCTCAACAGCGCTTTCAAACCCGATGAAGTTGTATCAGCTACCAATTGTTTTTGTAAAGAACCGGCAGGATAGGGTTTCGGGGCATTCAACAGGGATCCTTTCAACCTTCCTAATTTCATACGGAGTGTTTCATTCTCATCGGGACCAACAAATTTCCTTGTTTTCCCATGCAACAAATTATATGCAGCGTATTCTTTTGCATACAAGGCTTTATCAGTATAAAATAGCTGGTTCAGGTAAAGCTTGTAATAAGGCAAGTAGCCAGCCAGGTATTCATCTGCTCCCTGCCCGTCAATCAGCACGGTAACACCTTTTTGTTTTGCAAGCTCCATCACAGCATACTGGGCCACAATACTTGTAGATCCAAACGGTTCGTCCTGGTGATGACAGATGGATTTAAAATTATCGAAAAAATAATTTGTATCCGGCCAGGCTTCGTTGGACTGGATATTCTTACAAGCGTTTACCACTGCATCAATATGTGTACCTTCGTCCTTGTCAAAATCTTTAAAGCGGGCCGAAAAAGAAGTTTGTTGCTGCTCTTTTCCTTTGAGCTTGTCAATGATCATTACAATCGAGGATGAATCCAGTCCACCGGAAAGACTTGTACCAACAGGCACATCCGAACGAAGACGAATACTGACCGATTTGGTAAATAGCCGCAGGAATTCTTCTGTTGCACTTTCGAAGCTTCCCGTATAGATAACAGCCGGATCGATCTGCCAGTATCTTTTTATCTCCGTACGGCCATCTGTCTTCACCAACATATAATGAGAGGCGTCGAGACGTTTTATTCCTTCATAAAATGTTTCACTTATATCAGAAGGATTGTCGATCTGTCCGGTTTTAATAAAAGCATTCAGGCGCTGATCCGACATTTTTTTACGAATCCCATGCGGCCAGAACTGTTTGAGCTCGGAGGCAAAGACAAATTGCTTCTCATCTTTATAGTAGTGAAAAGGTTTTTCACCGAAGCGATCCCTCGCACAGAAAAGCTGCTTCTCTTTTTCATCCCAGATCGCAAAAGCAAACATGCCGTCCAGGTCCTGCAGGCATTTTTCTTTTTTCAGATCGTATAAGGCAAGGATCACTTCCGTATCGGTTGCCGTATGAAATTTACAGCCTTCCCGGATCAATTGTTCTTTCAGCTCAATATAATTATAGATCTCTCCATTGAAGGTGATCGTATAGCGCTCATCTACAGAGTGCATTGGCTGTTTGCCATCTGCCGAAAGATCGATAATGGACAAACGCCTGTGCGCGAGACCTGCATTCCTTTTCTCACTCGTCCAGAAACCTTCTCCATCGGGGCCACGATGCGCGATAACATCCGTCATGGATCTCAGTTCCTGTTCAGAAACAAAGCCTTCAAATTTCACTATGCCAGCAATGCCACACATCAGAATTTCAGTCCCGTCCTTTCTCCTGTTTTTACATGTTCCTTATACCAGGCTTCATTCGTAACCAATTCCGTAATATCGTTCACTGTTTTCGGTTCGATGCTGAAAACCACAGGATCAAATTCGTTCCGGAAATAGTCCGGGTAATAATCGAAGTCTGTTCTGTTCATCAGGCAATCGAGGTAATAATCGGCGATAAGCTCCAGTGAGTTATTTTTCTCTACATATTTCCTGCCCTCATTTGCCAGCTCTACTATACGTTTCCGGTCGTTGAGTATGTCGCGTAATTTTTCTTTTAGATTATCTTTGGTGACAGAAACAACCGGCGGGCGGAAGCTGGCGGGCGAATTTTCGTAGTATTTGGTAAGTACCGCACATCCACTGGCCATCGCTTCTATCGACAAATACCCGGGGCCATGAAACACCAGCTCATCCACCAATATATCGGACTCACTCAATACATTCATGAGCTCCCGGTGCGGAACCTTCCGTAAGCTCAGAAACTCTATATCCATTCCCTCCTCCTGCAATTCCTTTATTACTGTTTCGATGATCTTCGTTCCTTTTGCATTGGCATCAGACGGACAATGAACAAGTTTTAGTTTTTTATTCTCCGGTATCCGAAAAGTAGCTTCACTCAGATCCACGGGCACATGTGCATGGAAATACGGGCGCAGCGACAAAGAAGATTGATCTGGACCGGAGAATATAATGTTTGCATTTTTCTCATGTGCACGGATCCTGCTCATACGGCTAATCAGGTGCGGCAGGTCTTTTTTTACACCTGGCAACAGCTCGTCGTTCACATCAAAATTGTGCTGGAAAGCCCAACGATTCCTGAAATCATCGCCCATGCAAATGGTCATCCATTTTACATTTCCTTCTTTGGCTGCTTTGAAAGCGATCTCTTCATCCAGGAAACATTTCCAGATGTTTATATATAAGTCAAATTCTTTCAGGAAGCTCCGTTTCACTCTCCACTCAATGGCATTTTTTATACGCACGGGTACCATCGCGTACAAAAGAGAAACAAGTGATTTTCGCAAACCACTTTTTTTCGAATGAGCTTTCCACCCTCTCATAAAATCATTAGGGTCGATGTCATAAGTATGCGTAAAGAAAGAGGTTTTTGCTGCAATGTTAACTACTTTATAACCTTTGCTGCGATAATGGGCAGTGAATTGGCCTATTACACCACAAATTTCTTCCGAGCCTATTAAAATACGTTTGATCTGCATACCTAATTAAGTGCTGCCTCCAGTTTTTTCCTATCGGGGAAATTAATGAGCACACCCATGTCCTTCTTTTGATAAACCACCATGCTTCCAATGCCCATCGCCGAGGCATTCGCTGTTTTTTTTGCTGCAGTGAAATCACTGAGCATTCCGGCTCCGCCATGTGCGATCACAGGGATATCCACCACTGACGTAACGGATTTGATCAGGTCCAGATCATAGCCATCCCATGTGCCTTCTTTATCCACGGATGTAAGCAGGATCTCGCCGGCTCCCCTCTCCTGCATTTCTTTTGCCCATTCCACCGGGCTGTATTTATGTTTTTTGGATGCGGATGAAGAAACAACTTCTGCCTTTTTCCAGAAATTCTTTTTAACATCGATGGATGCAATCACTGCCTGTGAACCATATAATTCTGCAATCTCCGTTACAAAAGCAGGATTCTCATGCGCGTGTGTATTGATCGCTACTTTTTCTATGCCAATATTGAAGATCCTTTTTACCTGTTCTATATTGCGTAATCCACCGCCATAAGCAAGCGGCATGAAACACTCGTTGGCGATCTCTGCAAGTAATTTGAAATCCGGTTCTTTGTGGAGCGGGCTGGCCTGGATATCCAGAAAAATCAGCTCGTCCACTTCCTTCTCATTAAAGATCCGCACCGTATTGATCGGATCACCTACATAAGCCGAATTTTTGAATTGAACAGTCTTTACGAGACCATCGTCCTTCAGTAATAGGCAGGGTATTACGCGTGTTTGTAGCATTTATATCGCATCAAAATTCTTCAATAATTTCATGCCAAATTTGTGGCTTTTTTCGGGGTGAAACTGTGCCCCGTAAATATTGTCTTTCTGAATGGCCGAATCGAATTCCAGTCCATAATTCGTTTTCAGAACGGAGTTTTCATCGTTCTCACATTTCACATAATAGGAATGCACAAAATAAAAGCGCGATTCTTCTTCGAAGTCTTTTGTAAGCTGGCTTGGTCTGTTTTCTTTTACCATATTCCATCCCATGTGCGGCACTTTGAGGCCCGATTCTTTGGTGAAATTGAATTTGATCGTTTTAGCAGGGATCCAGCCAAGACCAGGCAACATTCCTTCTTCACTGCTATCTGTAAGCAATTGCATCCCGAGACAAATTCCCAGCACCGGTACTTTCTGTTCGGTTGCTTTGTAATTCAGTACTTCCGTGAGCCCATTTGCTTTGATCCTGCTCATGGCTGCATCAAACGCGCCTACTCCCGGCAACAATATCTTGTCTGCTTGTTCTATTTCTTTGATATCGCCCGTGACCTTTGCTTCCACGCCAATTTTTTTGAACATGTTTACAATCGAGCCAAGGTTTCCCATTCCGTAATTTATGATCGTGATCATCTGTTTTATTTTACGGGGAAACAATATTTCATATAAAAGCTCTTCGGTACCAGGTTTGACTTGTACATCAGGTAGAAGAAAGGGCGCATGAGCTCGAACCGTTTTTTATAGGTTGGATAATCCGTCCAGTATTTCGGTGTGGCTTTCATGATACGGTCAAATTCTTCATCGCTGAAGCCCAAACGTTTCTTTATGTGATCGATAAGGCCCTGTTCAAGATACGGTTCGGAAGCATATTCCTTCAGCGCTTCTTCCCTGTTCATATATCCATTTCGTATTTGTGCTCCCAATGTCTTATTCCGGTAATCAATATTAAATTTATGCGGCAAATAATAACTGTGGGCAAATGCTGACAAGCGGTTTTCCAGGTGATGCCCTCCATAGTCTTCCCAGCCATACTCCTTTGTCATAAAAGCTTTTGCTTCCGTTTTTTTATAATGTGTATACCAGTAAGGCCTGATCTTTTTGATCCGCAGAAAGGCGATCCATTTAATAAAGCTCCAGAAAGGCATATTGGGAAACGTCTTCATTTTCATTTTTCCGAATTTCTTATGGATCCCTGAAATGTATTTCCCGTCAAAGTACCCTTTCCCCAATGGGGTTATTCCTTCCTCCAGGAAGGAATGCCCTTCCAGTACATATTTCACTTTATATTTCGCTGCCGCCCTGTACAGCACTTCTGCAAGTGCAATATCCGTTGCACAATCGATCTCCGTGACATCCGAAAGAATAAATGCGCGGTAAATATCATCCATTTCTTTATTGTCCACCACATGTGTGTACAGATCAATCCCTAATTTCTGTGTGATCTTCTGGATATTCTGCGTGGCAATGGATGTATTATAAGTATTATCAAAATGGGCTGCTAATGGCCTCAATCCTTTTTGTATAGCCCAATGCATCATATACGAAGAATCGGTTCCTCCACTCACTCCGATGATACAGTCATATTTTTTTCCTTTGCCCGACTGTTTGATCTCTTCCACAAGCTTATCCAGAGTTGCTTCACCCTCCGGCTCTCCTGCATGATATTCGGCCTGCAGGTCATCCAGCATCCGGCAATAATTGCAAACTCCCTGCTCATCAAAGCTGATGGAAGGCAGCGTGGTATCATAAATACAACGGGTACAAACCTGCAATTCAGAATTTTTATTTTCCATTTCTGTTATAATGTGTTTTTTTGTTTTACAATTTACGCATCAGTTTTGCCGGCACTCCTCCATAGATGGAGTTATCCGGAACATCCCGGCTCACAACCGAACCGGCTGCAATAATAGAATGTTTGCCAATCGTTACACCCGGCAGGATCACAGCATTGGTCCCTATCCACACATCATCACCGATCACTACCGGTTTGTTGACCATCAGCACCTCTTTTACATAGGAATGTTTCTGCAGATCGGAATAATTGGGGTCGGACTGACAGATCACGGTTACATTCGGGGAGATAGCTACTCTGTTCCCGATCGTAAGCAATGGATGGTATCCGTCGGAGACAATAAAATTCTGATTGATGATGGTATCTTCGCCGATCGTTACATTGGTCAAACGGAAGAAGATCTTCCGTGTTCTGTTATCAGGATGGTTGGAGCCCAGCCAGCGAAGCATTTTGTTCGGAAAGCTTTTACTGATCCGCTCGATCTCTTCCTGGCTGTGATCGGCAAAATCAAAAAAGATGCTATTGATCTGCTCAGATAATTTCATGTTGTATCTTATTAAAAGGGATGACAAAAAAATACGGATAGTTCGCCATGATATCCTCCTTCTTCAGTTTGTAAATGCTTTTGTCAAAAACACGGGTGAAGTACTTGTAATTTTTATCGGTAGTGCCCCACCTTGCTTTAAAGTCATATACTCCCTGCGCAGACAAGCTGGTACCTCCCCAGTTCCAATAGGTATATCCATTGTCCACCCCATCAATCATGGCACTGTATGCAAGTAATGAAAGTGGTTGCAGCACACGGAACTCTTCAATGGTTGCAGGGCAATAATATTCTATGGTTTTGTTGTAATATAAACACAACATGGCTGCAATGGGTTTGTCTTCGTGCCAGGCAGTGTAGATATTAAAATCCTTCCCTTCCTCGAATACTTCGTGCAGGCCGTAAAAGAAGGAATCGGTCTTAGCGACAATATTGATCGCTTTGCAATTTACTTCGTGCGTATGTTTTAAAAATCCGAGTGCCTCTTTACCTGCGTCCACTCTCACAGTCACATCACTCTTGATGGCTTTGCGGATGTGTCCACGGGTCTTACTGTGGAATTTTTCCATCAGGCAGTCAGCTATTTCCTGCTTTGATGAGCCTTTGATCTCCGACATATTTACAAACTGCCCGATCCGTTCATCTTCGAAATCCGGGGCAAAAAATCCCGAATACAATTCTGTGTTCTCTTTGAAGAACGAAGGGATCAGTGTCGCAGAGATCACTGAATTATCCTGGCAATAGTTAACGAATGCTTCCATCAATTCCTTTTCGGTTTGCAGATCACCCGTAATAGCTCCGCCGTGACTTCCGTAATATGGCAGGGAATTGATCACTTTTCCGAAAGGCCCGGCCTTTTCCATAAAAGGCAGGAATCCTTTGATCTGAGCATTCTCTATTTTGGCCAGTACTTTATGTGGCGCACCTGTGATCCTTTCCAACAGGGAAATATAATTGGGTGTGCAATAAATAATATTCAATGGATCGGAAAGCAGGAATTGCTCCAATCCGAATGGATGCAAATCTGAAAATGTATAAATTTTAATTCCTGACATTATAAGTTTGTTTAATAGCAGTACCTATTGTTTCCAGTTCGGCATCGGTAAGCGCAGGATAGATGGGGAAAGAAACCGTAGTACTGAACATTCGTTCCGTTACCGAAAAACCGCCTTTTATATCAAAGGTCTTATGCAGCAGACTATCCACACCTCTGCGGAGACTGATACCTTTTTCTGCAAAACGTTTCATGGTATCTTCCACATCCTGGTTAGTCTGGATGACGAAACGGTAATTCATTCCTGTTCCGTAAGATGTTTTTAGCACTTGTTCTGAATTACCCAATAATTTCTGATACGCCTCAGCCTGCTTTTTTCTTTTTTCTAAAAAGACATCATACTGTTTTAATTGCGCGCATCCGAATGCAGCCTGGGTTTCGGTTACTCTATTCGTAAATACAGAACGCTTTTTCAATTCAGTTATCTTATCTGCCAATTCATCGCTGTTTGTCAGAATACCACCACCTTCACCTGCCATTGTCATACATTTGATAGCTGCAAACGAAACAAAAGAGGCAATACCGAAAGAACCTGCCTTTTTTTCATTTATTTCCAGGCCCATTGCCTGGCAAATGTCTTCGATAACAGGTATTCCGAAATCTACGATCGTTTTAATATCACAGGGCAAACCGAATGTATACACTACAATGATCGCTTTTGTTTTATCGGTGATCCTTGCTTTTATTTCTTCCGGGCCCGCTACCCAGTTCTCGTTTATATCTGCCAATACGGGAATTGCCCCGGCATTTTGTACAGCATAATATACACTGTCGCAAACATAGGATGGCAGGATGACTTCATCACCGTTCTTTATTCCCAATGCCTTCAATATCACATAAAGTGATTCAGTTCCTGAATTGGCAAAAAAGAAATGTTTGCTCTGAAGATAGGTACGTATCCCGCTGCTGAACTGTTTCGAAAAGGCACCATCGGTAATGACAGGTGATGCCAGTGACTCATTGACATACTGTTTTTCCAGTTCTCCGATATATGGTTTTGAATGCGGGATCACCTGAATAGGAATCGTTTATTTTATGAAGCCGCTGCTTTTCATCCACTCTGCTGTTCTCAACACGCCTTCTTCGAGGTCCACCTGTGCTTTGAAATCCAGGATCTCTTTGGTTTTTTCCACACTTGGGATACGGATGGCAATATCGGCAGACAAAGGCGGATCGAACACGATCTTCGAATCGGATTTTAATACGCGACATACCAGCTGTGCAAGACCAAGGATGGTGATAACAGCACGGGCATTCCCGATATTGAAACTTTCACCGATCGCTTTCGGATTTTCCACGCAACGGATCAGGCAATTCACAAAATCGTCTACAAAGCACCAGGCCCTGATCTGCGAACCATCTCCATCAATGTGGATCTCTTCGTTCTTCAATGCTTTTTTGATGAAGATCTGGATCGCTCCTTCACCTGTCTGGCCCGGGCCATATACATTGAAAGGGCGCACTGTTACCACCGGCAATTGGTATTGTTTGAAATAGGCATGCGCCAGATGTTCTCCGGCAAGCTTACTTACCGCATAGGTCCAGCGTGCTTCACCGGCTGAGCCCGAAACGGTAGAATCACTTTCGCTTGATTTGAATGCCATAGAGCCGAACACTTCGGAAGTGGAAAAATCAATGAAACGATCTTTGATACCATTTACCTTTGCGGCTTCCAATGCATTGGCCGTACCGATCATATTTACCTGCATGGTGCGCACCGGCGATTTCACTACCGTGTCAATACCTGCAATACCTGCAGCATGGATCACGATCTCTGCACCTTTCATGGCTTCGGTAAGAGCGGTTGCATCGAGCACATCACCCTTCACGATCTTCAGATTGGGATGATTGGCTATATCGCTTCCGCTTAATGTATCGCGGTGAAAATTATCATATACTGTAATGTGATTATCATTGATATAATGTTTGATCAGGGTATTGGCGATGAATCCTGCGCCTCCGGTAATGAATATTTTTTTGCCTTTCATGTGATTATAGATTATTTATTATGTTAGAAATATATATGATGTCTTCTTCGTTCAGTTTTTCATAAAGCGGGAGTGCCAGCCCATTAGTATATGCGAGCATAGCATTCGGGAATAATTTTTCGCAGTCGAGCTTGTATTTGTTTTTAAAGAACTGCTGATATGGCATGCATTGTGCCCCGTAATTGGTACCGATACCCTGCGCTTTTAATTGTGCGATCAGTTCATTCCGATCAAGTGAGCTGTCCACTACCACATGATAGGTTTGCCAGGTATGCAGCTTACCTTCCGGAATATACGGCTTGCTGAATTTTGGGTTTTTCAGCTCCCTTCCATACACTGCCGCCAGCTTTTGTCTTTTTTCAATGATTGTATCGAGGCGTTTCAATTGGCTGCACAACATAGCCGCCTGGAAATCTGTCATCCGGTAATTAAAACCTGCTGCTACAAATTCCATCATGCCGTTCTGCATTTCGATTCCATGATTCCTGAGAATGCGGATCTTATCAGCGAGCGCTTTATCGTTTGTCACCAGCACCCCTCCTTCTCCTGAAGTAATCGCCTTGCGCGGATGGAAAGAGAAAGAGCCCAATGTTCCATAAGTACCTGTGAATTTAGTTCCTTCTTTTGCTCCCAAAGCGCAGGCAGAATCTTCTATCACCGGGATCCTGTATTTTTGTGCGATCGCTGTGATCATTGACAGATCAGCTGCCAGCCCGAATTCATTCACAGGCATGATCGCTTTTGTTTTGGCAGTAATGTGTTTTTCGATCTGTGCAACATCGATATTGAAAGTCCGGATATCGATATCCACAAATATGGGTGCAGCTCCAACAAGTTCTACTACATTCGCTGTTGCAATATAAGAGAATGCAGGAACAATGACCTCATCACCGGGGCCAACTCCGAGAGCGATCAGGGCCAGGTGCAAAGTAGAGGTTCCGTTACTGAGTGCTATAGCATGCTCTGCTCCGAGATAAGCAGCAAGCGTTTCTTCCAGCTCCGCTACTTTTTTGCCCTGCACCAGCATGCCGCTTTTCAGCACTTCTGTTACAGCCGCAATGTCCTGATCTGTTATATCAGGCGACATTAGAGGTATATTCCGTGTTATTTCCATTAGCTTAATTGTTTCCAGGTGGCAGGCACGCGGATCCATCCGTGCGCCCAGTCATATTTAAAATCTTCCTTATCGCTTCCCGCACTGCGAAGCACGGAGAAGTCGAAAATATTTTCCAGGTACTCGAGTGTAAGCCCGTTCTCCAAATGAACGCCGGTGGTGATACTGTAATTGCCCGGCTGAAAATGATTGTCCATCGTGATCTCAAATTCATGCTCGCCTTTGCTTAGTTGAAAAAATGTTTTATCGTCGAAAAGATTGGTTGAATGCGTGATCTGTATGCCATCACGCGAAGTGAAGGTGACATCGATAACAGCATCTTTTATTTCTTCAATCACAAAAAGCGTCATCCGGATCTTTATTTTGCTTTCGAAAAAGACCTCATCGATCACTGCGTCTGCATTGTTCATCAGCTGGATCTTCCGCATGAATACTTTGCCTGTATTGTATTCGCGCGGATAATCATCGGGAATGATACCCTTTTCGCTTGTCTTCGGCATAGACGAAAAATACGCATCGATAGCCTGCTGAGAGGTTCCGTCAAATTCGATCTGCCCGTTCCGCATAAACAATCCACGGGTACAGAGATTTTTTATTGCGACCATGTTGTGGCTTACAAATAAAACCGTTCTGCCCTGGCCTGCCACATCTTTCATCTTGCCGATGCACTTATCCTGGAATTCCTGGTCACCTACGGCAAGCACTTCATCCACGATCAGGATCTCCGGCTCTAAATGTGCTGCTACGGCAAATGCAAGACGAACGTACATCCCGCTGCTGTATCTTTTTACGGGCGTATCGATATATCTTTCCACGCCGCTGAATGCAACGATCTCATCAAAATTTCTTTTTATCTCCTGCTTGGTCATGCCGAGAATAGCACCATTCAGGAATACATTCTCCCGACCACTCAGCTCCGGGTGGAATCCTGTACCTACTTCGAGCAGGGAGGCAATCCTGCCTCTTGTTTTATAAGAACCGGTAGAAGGAGAAGTGGTACGTGAAAGTATTTTGAGCAGGGTGGATTTCCCGGCTCCGTTCCTTCCGATGATCCCTAATACATCGCCCTGGTTCACTTCGAAATTGATGTTTTTCAAAGCCCATACATAATCCGAATCTGCTTTCTGTGTGCGGTCGTTGGTAGATCCTAATTTCAAGGTCGGATCTTCTTTCCCACGCATTTTTGCAAACCACCTGTTGAGATCATGCGAGATCGTTCCGGTGCCTACTTTCCCCAGGCGATACAGTTTTCCTAAATCTTCTACTTTAATTACCAGGCTCATATTACACAGTATCCATAAATGATTTTTCGACCTTATTGAAAATAACCACCGCTACAAAGAAGCTGACGATGGTAAAGACAGTTGAATACAACAGTCCCATCCAGCTTATAGTGCCGGCGCCGCTTCCGAGGAAAACAAATTTGAATGTTTCGAGGATAGAGCTCATCGGGTTCAGCATCTGCAGGAAATGTATGCGCGGGTTTTCGGATACCCGCATTAGTACCGGCGAAAGGAACATCAGTAACTGTACTCCAAATGCGATGAGGAATCGTAAGTCGCGGTATTTGGTGGTCATGGAAGAAATAATGATCCCGATGCTCAATCCGAGAAAGGCCATCAGGATGATCAGGAAAGGAACAAGTAACACATACCAGCTCATTTCAAAACCGGATCTGCCGCTTGCAACGAAATAAACAAGAAGCGCGAGGAAGAATACAAACTGGATCAGGAATTTGATCACAGAAGAAGTAACGATCGACAAAGGTGTTATCAGTCTTGGGAAATATACCTTACCAAAGATGCTGGCATTGTTTATAAAGGTATTGGAAGTGTTATTAAGGCATTCGGCAAAATAATTCCAGCACGTTAAACCACAAAAAGTAAACAGGAAATACGGACAACCACTTATTTCTTTTGAAAAGGAGCTGGAAAACGCAAAATTAAACACAATGGTTTGTACCAATGGCTGTAGTACAAACCAGATAGGACCAAGGATCGTTTGTTTGTATACGGCAACAATATCGCGCTTCACAAAAAGCACTAAGAGATCCCGGTATCGCCAGACTTCTTTAAAATTTATATCGAATAAAGAGGACTGCGGTTTAACCACTAAGTCCCATTTTTCTTCCTGTTGCATGTGTTTTTCCATTTTGCTCGCAGAGACGCAAAGAGCGCTAAGCGTTTGGTTGGTGTTTACTATTTTGCTCGCAGAGACGCAAAGAGCGCTAAGCGTGTTGGTTGGTATTTGCTATTTTCTCGCAAAGACGGGAAGAACGCTAAGTTGTTAGACCTCATAAGTTATTTACTATTCTCGTTATTCTGTCCTTTACCAGATTTACATTAAAGTTCACCATGAGTCCCAGTTTTTTATTAGTGAGTTTCAGATAGGTTAACAATGTTTTATGATGCACCGGCAAAACGCTTTCTATTGACTTTATCTCAACAATTACTTTTTCTTCAACTATAATATCTGCACGAAAGCCAAGATCCATTTTCATACTATCATAATACACAGCTATACCCTGTTGTCTTTTATAGTTTAGAGCCCTTTTATCGAGTTCATAACAAATAGCAGTTTCATAAACGCTTTCGAGTAGGCCAGGCCCTAACTGAGAATGAACTCTTATAAATACATCCACGAGTGTTTTTGAGATCTCATTTTCGGTCATCCTTCTTCCCTGTGTAGCCTCTTCCTCATTCATGTTTTCAGCTGGCTTCTCTGCGCGATGCTTATTACAATATTTTAACTGGCTCCTCTGCGCTCTTGGCGTCTCTGCGTGCCATTTATGCTGGTAATAATATTTCCTCCGGTAATTTCACTCTTATGCTTTGTCCAATGCTTTCCAGCAATACATCAATGAACCGGCCCTGCTCGTTCTTTATTACGTAACCTTCCACGTTTTTCAATGCGCCGGAAGTTATTTTCACTTTATCACCTTCCGCATAATTCCGTTTCAGGCCCATTGCTTCGAGGTGATAACCAAGCTCTACCAGTTGTTTCAAGCGCTCTATTTCCACATCACGTACTATAGCAATCTTTCTTTCCAGTCTTACAAAATTAACGACCCCCTGTGTTTGCAAGGTCCGGTCATTTTCAGTGGGAAGGATATGAACAAACACATATCCATTCATTAAAGGAAGCTCTACCATTTTTTTTCGATCGCTCCACTGCCGCATCGTTCTCACAAGAGGAACATACGCTTCTATGCCTTTTGCCAGCAAGGTGTCCATTATTTTTTTCTCCGCACGTGAACTAACGTAGAGTGCATGCCATTTTTTATTTTGTACTTCGCTTTTCATGGCTCCGCCTCCTCAGTCACATTACTAAGTTGATCGTTCTTATTTTCCCGCGCCACAGTCCGGCCCATCGCTAAAAATGTCCACCGGACATTTTCTTTACGCGCTGTCCTGCCTCCTCAGTCCCATAGACCAAGTTTTCAAGTTTAAAGTAAAAATTTAAAAGTGAGCGGAATTCTTTTAAATTCTAACTTCCTAATTATTTTACTTACTCCACAACAACAGCGGATGCATTCCCGGCTCAACGATCTTTTTGAGATCAAATTCTTCTGCCGAATAATGCACATACCGTATCTTCTTATCTATTTTCTTTTCTGCTTTTTCTATTTGCTCCAGCAGGAAGGGTTTATTCAGATCGCTTCCTACCAATACGAGGTCGATGATATCCGTGTCCTGTCCTTTTGCCAGCTTGCCCACGAGATACACCTTTTCGAGGTCGCCGATTCGTTGCAATACATAGTCAACAACATATTCGAGCCCGGTCATTTTCAGAATGATCCGGTTGATGTCTTTAAATAACGGATGTTTGGTGTTTACCGTAAACAGCTTTTTATTGCCTTTACTGAAAGATTCGAGGAAGCCTGCTTTTTCGAACTTGTTCAACTCGAGCCGGATACCGTTCGTTGACTCTCCAAATTCTTCCTCCAGGTTTCGGAGATAAGCCGTATTCTGACTGTTGAGAAAAAACTTCATCAACAGTTTGATACGTGTTTTGGATGATATCAGCGTTTCAATCATAAATTGAGTAACAAAATTACTCAATCTCTTTATAAATCCAAATTAAATCGTTGAAACCTGCTTTTTAGCAGAGGAAGACCTAAATTTGATTTTTTGAGACAATTTTATCGTTTTTTGCTCGAAATTTTGTCATTTTGTCACCAAAACAGGGATGGCATGTGCTTTGAAAAGCTATGTCGTCAATCAAAAAATCCAAATATCCATATGAGTTCAACCGGTAAAATCAATGTTCAAACGGAGAATATCTTCCCGATCATCAAAAAATTCCTTTACAGCGACCACGAAATTTTCATGCGTGAGCTGGTGAGTAATGCAACCGATGCTACACAAAAACTGAAAACGCTGGCTGCCTTAGGGGAATTTAAAGGTGAGTTAGGTGATCTGAAAATAGAGATCGAGCTGGATCAAACAGCTAAAACCCTTACTATTAAAGATAAAGGTATTGGTCTTACTAAAGACGAAGTAGAAAAATACATTACGCAGATCGCATTCAGCGGCGCGGAAGAATTCGTTCAGAAATACAAAGACAAATCAGAGGCAAACGCCATGATCGGGCATTTCGGTCTGGGTTTTTATTCGGCATTTATGGTGGCAAAAAAAGTGGAGATCTTCTCCCTGTCTCACCAGCCGGGTGCAAAAGCTGTACACTGGACCTGCGATGGAAGCCCTGAATACGCTATAGAAGAGATCGACACAAAAACCGATCGCGGAACCCATATCGTTCTGCATATTGCTGAAGACAGCGAAGAGTTCCTTGAGCAAAGCCGCATCGATACTTTATTGAAAAAGTATTGCAAATTCCTGCCGGTAGAGATCAAATTCGGAACGAAAAAAGACTTTACCAAAGCAGAAGGTGAAGAAAAAGAAACAGAGATCGAAGTTGATAATATCATCAATAATCCAAACCCGGCCTGGACAAAAAAACCGGTCGATTTGAAAGATGAAGATTATAAAGCTTTCTACCGCGAATTGTACCCGATGACGTTTGAAGAACCGTTATTCCACATTCACCTCAACGTGGATTACCCGTTCAACCTCACAGGGATCCTGTATTTCCCGAAGATCTCCAATAAATTCGAGACCCCGAAAGACCGCATTCAATTGTACTCCAACCAGGTGTTTGTGACGGATAATGTAGAGAACATCGTTCCTGATTTCCTAACGCTCCTGCGCGGTGTGATCGACAGCCCGGATATCCCGCTGAATGTGAGCCGCAGCTATCTGCAGGCCGACGGGAATGTAAAAAAGATCTCTTCGCATATCACCAAAAAAGTAGCGGATAAGCTGGAAGAATTATTCAAAAAAGACCGTGCCGATTTCGAGAAAAAATGGGATGATATCCGTGTGTTTGTAGAATACGGGATGATCAGCGATGAAAAATTCTATGAGAAAGCGCAGAAATTTGCATTGGTAAAAAACACAGATGGCAAGTATTTCACGCTGGAAGAATACCAGAACCAGGTAAGCGCCCTGCAAACCAATGTAGACAAAAGGATCGTTTACCTGTACACAAATAATGCGGAAGAGCAACACGGCTTTATCGTGGCTGCCAAAGACCGCGGATACGATGTATTGTTGATGGACGGGCCTTTGAGCGCGCATTATATCAACCATATGGAGAGCAAACTGCAGGACACTTCTTTTGTGCGTGTGGATGCAGATACCATAGATAAGCTGATCAAAAAAGACGAGCCGGAGATCTCGAAGCTGAACGAAGACGAGAAAAAAGCCCTGCAGCCGGTGATCGAAAGTGTGGTGCCGAAAGAGAAATTTACAGTGGTGTTCGAAAGCATGAGCGAAACGGATAATCCGATGCTCATCACACAGCCCGAATTTATGCGCAGGATGAAAGACATGAGCGCTATGGGCGGTGGTATGGGATTCTATGGCAGCATGCCGGATATGTATCAGTTAGTGGTAAACAGCAATCATCCTCTTGTATCTAAAATACTGGCGGAAAAAGATGCCGACAAACAAAAACAGCTGGCCAAACAAACAGCCGACCTGGCCTTACTTTCACAAGGATTGCTAAAGGGCGAAGAACTGACGAAGTTCATTAAACGCAGTGTCGATCTTATCAATTAAACATAAACAAACAATATGCAGTCGCCGATTCAAATATTAGCGTAAATTAGCTGCAATAAAAAACAGAATAATATGGGAAAAGGTTCAATAATAGCAATAGCATTAGTAGCCGTGCTGGCGATGTTCGGCTTCTATGGCTGTAATAAACGGAATAGTTTTGTAGAAATGCGTGAGAAGGTAAAAGCGCAATGGCACCAGGTGGAAAACCAGTACCAGCGTCGTTTGGACCTGATCCCGAATATCGTTGCCTCGGTGGAAGCAGAAGCTAATTTCGAAAAATCGACACTAAAAGAAGTAACAGAAGCAAGAGCGAGCGCTACACAGGTAAAAGTGGACGTGGATAACCTGGACGAAGCTTCGATGAACAAATACAAAGCGGCACAAGGCCAGCTGTCCGCAGCATTGGGGCGTTTACTGATGGTTACGGAAAATTACCCGAACCTGAAGTCGAGCCAGGCATTTTCAGAGCTGCGCGTGGAGCTGGAAGGCTGTGAGAACCGGATCGCTACGGAGCGAATGAACTACAACAATGCGGCAAGAGAATACAATACGGAGATCCAGAAATTCCCGGCCAGCTTATTTGCCGGGGGCTTTGAAAAGTCTGCGTATTTCGAAGCAGAGGCGGGGGCGGAAAAAGCACCGAAAGTGAAATTTGATATTAAGTAAGCCCTTTTTTACCAGTTAAAGTGAGCCCGTTCAATGAACGGGCTTTTTCTTTTTTGGCAATTACCTGTTTTTCAATGCCTACATCTGATGTTAAATGCAAATACAGCAGTGAATTTGATTTGTTTTTATCGTTAATTATTCGTAAAATCGTGCTAAATTTTGTAAACTATGCAAAAGCTAAAAAATTACGCTTTTTTATCAATTCTCCTGCTGTTTGGATTCGGGTTGAACGCACAGGTCTTCTGGACAGAGGATTTCAGTAATGCCTGCCCTAACAATTGCCCTGCTTTAGGGTATGCCGGCGCCAATGGTGCCTGGACTGCAACAGATGGCTTTAATGATACAGATGCCAATGTTTGGATGGTGAGTTACGCTGAAAATGGTGCTGGAGTAGGAGCCTGTTCGAACAGTCCCGGCAGTAATCCTACCCTTCATATTACAGCAGATCCTGCCGGCCTCGGTGGATTATTCTGTGTAGATGATTGTGGTGCTTCTTATCTTAGCTTTACCGGTTCTATTACCGACAGAAGAATGGAGTCGCCTGTAATCAATTGCACCGGAGAAACTTCTATAACACTCAAATTTACTTATATTTTGGGGGGTGTTCCAGGTGCCGATTTTTTAACAGTATGGTATAATGACGGAGCTACATGGTCTACTTTGGGAACACCGGGACAAACAGTGGTTTGTGGAACTGATAACGGTATTTATGCTGTATACACTGTTACTCTTCCGGCTTCTGCTGATAATAATCCGAACGTAAGAATAGGATTCCAATGGGTAAACGATGATTCAGGCACAGGCGCTGATCCTTCCGTTGCAATTGATGACATCACACTATCTTCTACGGCTGTTGTAAATCCTGTGATCAACATCACAGGCCCAACCACCCTTTGTATCGGTCAGGCAGGAACGTATACTGCAACTGCAACTGCCGGTGCTCCTATCAACACCTGGACCTGGTCAGCTTTACCTGCGGGAGGAAGTGCAACCGGGCAGGCAAACGGAACTACTACCTGTACAATTAATTATTCTTTCCCAACTGCAGGAACCTACACCATAGGCTGCCTCGCTGATAACGGAAGCGGAGCCGCTCCACCAATAGGATCAAATACAATAGTTGTAACCGTTTCAGCCAACCAGGTACCAGCCGTTTCCATCGGACCAGCCGGACCTTGTGCTGCACAAAGCGTTACCATAACACCAGTTCCGACAAACGGGGGTGCTGCACCGACCTACCAATGGTTTGTGAACGGAACTCCTAATTCAACGGGTGCAACCTTTACCACGTCCACTCTTGCTGTGGGCGATCTGGTTACCTGTACGATGACCTCCAACTCTGCCTGTGCAAGCCCGACTACGGCTAATTCCAATACACTGACAGCTGTAAACTGCTCTGTTAACCCCACTCCTTCCATTACGAGCGCCACCCTCAACGGTTGTGTAAACCAGCCGATCAGTCTTTCGGGAAGCGCTTCGCCAAGCAGCGGTGCTGTAAGTACCTGGGCATGGACTTCCAGCCCTGCTACAGCAACCTTCAGCGCTCCTGCCGGACAAAATACAACTTTCACGGCAGCTACGCCAGGTAGCTACACCGTTACTTTAACGGTTACACCGGGTAATGCGCAGACTACCACGACTTTGACCATATCTGCTACACCAACTGTAGGTGTAACCCCAAGTGCCGATACGGTATGTCTTGGCGGAACGGGAACAACTTTAATAGCCAGCGGTGCATCAACATACAGCTGGACACCTGCAACCGGCCTTAGCGCTACTACAGGAACTGTCGTAAATGCAAATCCGACGAGCAATACTACGTACATCGTTACAGGTACTACAAATGGTTGTTCAAGCACTGCCTCTTCACAGATCACTGCGCTTGTAGTGAGCCCGGTGGTGGCAACAGCTCTTTCCAATTATGTTTGTCTCGGTAGCACAACTTCCATTACGACCAGCGCACCGGCAGCCCTCTCCTACTCCTGGACACCTTCTACCGGACTGTCCTGTACCAATTGCGGTAACCCTATTGTTACAGCTTCGGACACAACGATCTATACGGTAACCGTAACGGGACAATGTTTTTCCAATACAAGTGATACGGTGATCATTTACGGTGTAGTTTGCGGGCCACCTGTTGCAGGCTTCGTTCCATCGGATACGGTTATCTGCCGCTACAGCTGCATTACCTACACCGACACCAGTAAATTTGCCCCTCTCCAGTACCAATGGTATTTCCAGGGTGGTGTTCCGGATAGCTCACACGAACAAAATCCAACGGTATGTTATCCTGTGGAAAGCGCCAATTCACCGGCCGGAAACGGTATGTACTATGTTACACTCATCGTTACCAATCTCCAGGGCGATAAAGACACCATGATCGACAGTATCAAAGTGGATATTTCACCGATCGCAAACATAAACAATAACCAAACTTACACCACTATTGAGCTGGGTACCTCTACCACACTCAATGCAACGTATTCGAGTGGGGCATTGTATTACTCATGGATACCTTCCGTCGGTATGGAATGCCCGTCGTGTAGTGTGATAGAAGTCTCGCCGCAGCAAAATACCGTCTACGTTGTAAAAGCGACGAATGGCTTTGGCTGTTATGATTATGATACCATACTTGTACGGGTCGAGAAGATATGCGGAGACGTCTTTGTGCCAACCGCTTTCTCACCGAACGGTGACAATATAAATGATCATGCACTTGTGAAAAACAACAATTGTATCCGGAGCCTTGTGTTCTCTATTTTCGACAGATGGGGAGAAAAAGTGTTCTACACCGAAGATCCGAAATCGATCGGATGGGATGGAACCTATAAAGGAAAAGCAATGGATGCGGGCGTGTTTGTATTCTATGTAGATGCCGTATTAAGCGACAATACAACAGTCAGCCAGAAGGGTAATATAACACTCGTCCGATAAACCAACAATTAACAGGGAATCAGTATTATGAAAAAACATATAGTTTCAATCGTGGCGATGTTGCTCACCTCAACAGCCATTATTTCTCAGGATGTGCATTTCTCTTTGTATGGAGAGGCGCCGTCGGTAATCAACCCGGCTTTAACCGGTGTTGCCTACGATTTCAGAGCCAACCTTAACTACAAAGGTCAGTGGAAAAGCCTCAACTCTGCGTACAGAACATACGCGGCTAATTTTGAAACAGCTTTTAAACATCAAAAGCTGAACAAGGCTTATTTAGCAGCAGGTTTCAATTTTTACAGGGATGTGGCGGGTGACGGTAAATTCGGAACGACCAGCTTCAACCTCAACCTCGCTACGATCATTGCTACCGGAAAGAACAGTAAGTTCTCCGTAGGCCTGACCGGTGGAGCCACCACCCGTACATTAAAAACAATTGAGGCCCTGACATGGGAGAACCAATACGATGGATTCCAGTATCAGCAGGCATTACCAAGCGGCGAATACGATCAGAACACTACTTTTACCCGTGCAGATTTCGGAGGAGGTATCAACTGGCATTACAGTGAAAGTAACCTGTACCTGAGCTCCAATAATGGCTCGCGTTTTGACCTCGGTGCTTCTTTTTATCATTTCAATTCGCCGGAGAATTCATTCTATGGTTTTGGGAATGATAAACAAAATATGCGTATGAGCGGATATGCAACTGCAGTGTTCTGCAAAAAAGGAAGCAACCTGTGTTTTGCACCGGGACTTATTTATCAAAGCCAGGGATCTGCCAAAGAGGTCGTTGGTTCGGCTTTGCTGAAATTCATCATCAACCAGCAATCCGTACATACCGATAAAGAAAAACCGTTTGCTGTTTCCGGTGGGTTCCAGTATCGTTTCAAAGACGCCCTGATCCCTACCTGCCTTATCGAATATGATAAATATGCATTGGGACTGGCCTATGACATCAACCTTTCCAATCTTACTACTGCCAGCAAAGCAAAAGGTGGTTTTGAGTTTAGCCTCCGCTATAACTGGAGCCCTGGTTATGGTAAAATGATCGGTGGATCCTGGTGGGGAAGCTCTCACTCTTCTCTTCAGTAAAGAGGGATATTACATGGGTCTCTCGCGAGGCTTCGCGAACACCGCGCCCCGATAGCTATCGGGAGCGGCACTCCTTTAGACCTGTCAGCGATAGGTTAAAAGAATTCAACCTTTCTATACAACAAGAAAAAGAAGGATTATTCGCAGGTCATCTTATTATTGATAAGCCTGCTGTTATAAACCTGGATAAATGCTCTTAGCTTTTCCCTTGCCTCTTTAAATCCCCTGACAGAAGAAGGATCGGGCATTTCTGTTATTGCCCTCCCCTTGATCTTCAGTACAGTTTCTTTATTGGCTGCTTCATTGAACATGATCATGTATTGGTCCCAAAATATCTGCGGGCAGTTATTGTCGTAGCTGACGGAGTAATGCAGCTCCTCCTTCGCAAAAGGATCATTCCCAAACGAAAAATACGGCTTATCGTAGCTCAGGTAATGTAATATCCCGTTCATAATATCGATCTGCTGTGTGAGCGTGGAGTCTGTAGCCTTTAAACCGGAGCCCTGCTGGTAGAAAAGAAGCGGCACCTGGAAATTCCCCGAACGGCTCCAGTCCAGGCTCGGCCCCGTATGGTCCGCCGTGATAACAAACAAGGTGTTTTTGAACCAGCTTTTTGTTTTTGCCGTATTAAAAAATTTACGCAAAGCATGATCCGTATAACGGACACATTTGTGAATAGGCAGACTGTCTTCTATGAATACAGTCTTGTATTTATCCGGAACAATAAAAGGATGATGCGAACTGAGTGAAAACACCGCACTGACAAAAGGTGGTTTCATTTTATCGAGTTCCTGTCCGTAGCGTTCGAAAAAGGGTTCGTCCCAGATGCCCCAGCTGCCGTCGTAATCCGCTTCGTTGGCATATTCTTTCCTGCCATAATACCGGTCGAAACCGGCCAGCTTGCAATACGAATCAAAGCTCATCGTCCCGTTGGTGCCACCATGATAAAAAGATGAGTTGTATCCTTCTGACTTCAGTACTTTCGCAATACTGCTTATCCTGTTATTATTGTACAGGGTATGAAGATAGGCTTCCTGCATGGAAGGAATGCCCGACAGGACGGCAGGAATGCCTTCGATAGAGCGTTTCCCGTTTGCATATGCATTTACAAAATTATGACTTTCATTCATCAGCGAATCCAGGAAGGGTGTGCAGGATGTTTTTCCCGAAAGCCCTGTGTACTCTTTCGAAAAGCTCTCAAGGATAATGATCACTACATTCAAAGGTTTGAAGGCAACTGTATCCGCAGTTTTTTTGCAGGGATCGAACAAACGTTTGCTCTCCGCTTCGGAGAAATAGTTTTTTTCTTCGAGGCCGCTCAACTCTATGGATGCCATGATGCTGAAAGGTGTGTTGATCACCAAAGGTATCTCTTCTGCTTTCACGTTGTCGCCGGCGTTCACCATTCCTAATGGCCGCAGCTGCAATCCGCCGCGCATTCCCAACACAGTAAGACCACCCATCAGGACAAACAAAAGGGAGCGATAGAGCATCGGCTTCCATACAAACGCTTCCGTTTCGTTGTACACTACAAAACGCTTAAACAATTTGTTGTAACCGAAATTCAATACAACGATAAATGCGATCGTTATAACAAATACATACCAGAAATCGCGCAGGAATAAAGGAAGAAGCTCACCCATGTCGGTTTGCTTCGTCATCAGCGAAAATACATCGATAGTGGTCCGTTTGTGAATGAAGCCGAAATAAGCGAAATCCGCACAATTGGCCAGCATGGAGATCCCATTGGCAATAAGGAAATACGTTTTTGCGATGCCGCGGGTAAGCTTATACCTGAAGAGGTTGAAAGGCAGCGCTATGATGAATATAAGAAGTACATTCATGTACAAGGCTGCGGATATATCGAAACGCAAACCAACCAGGAAAGCATACACCAGCTCTGTAAAGCTCATGCCCGGGAAGGCTTCCCGGTTGAACAGGTAAAAAAGAAGCCGGCAATCTGCATAGCAGAACAAAACCAGTGCAAGAACCAGTAATAGAAATTTGATCCTGCCAAGATAAACCTGCATGTGCATATCAATTAAATAAACGGTGCTTCGATACAGCTTATTTTACCAGGGCCGGTTCCATAAAGATCGTTTGTTTCCTGTCGGGGCCGAGGGAAACAATACTTATGGGAACGCCGGTCTGTTTTTCAATATAACGAATGTACTCTTTTAATTCAGCCGGGAGCTGATCCACATTTTCCATTTTTGTGAGATCGCACTTCCATCCTTTTAGTTTAGTGTATACAGGTTCTACATCGTTATCGATAATATCATACGGAAGGTAATCGATGGTCTCACCTTTGTATTTGTAATGTGTACAGATGCTGATTTCATCAAATTCGCTCAGTATATCCGCTTTCATCATCATCAGTTCCGTAACCCCGTTGATCATGATCGCGTAATTCAGAGCCGGAAGATCCAGCCAGCCACATCTCCGTGGACGGCCTGTGGTAGCACCAAATTCGCGTCCTACCATACGGATCTTCTCCCCAACAGCATTGTCCAGCTCGGTAGGGAAAGGTCCGCTACCCACACGGGTACAATACGCTTTGAAAATCCCGATCACATTTCCGATCCTGTTAGGCGCCACACCAAGTCCCGTGCAGGCACCGGCTGTTACCGTATTGGAGGAAGTGACAAATGGATAGGTCCCGAAATCGATATCGAGCAAAGAGCCTTGCGCACCTTCTGCAAGTACTTTTTTACCTGAGCGGAGAGCGTTATTGATATACAATTCACTGTCGATATGCTCTAATTGTTTCAGCACTTCGATCCCCTCAAAGAAGGCAGGCTCCAGTTCGGACAAATTGTATTCGAAATTATGGAAGGCCAGCAGCTGTCTGTGCTTGGCCACCAATGCATCGTATTTTTGTTTAAAAGCTGTTGAGCTGATATCACCTACACGAAGTCCGTTCCGCCCCGTTTTGTCCATATAGGCCGGCCCGATCCCTTTCAGGGTGGAACCGATCTTGTCTTTGCCTTTGGCAGCTTCGGAGGCCGCATCCAGCAAGCGGTGTGTAGGAAGGATCAGATGTGCGCGTTTGGAGATCAGTAGTTTATTTTTCACGTCAACGCCCATTTGCTTCAGGGCATCGATCTCTTTTTTGAAGATCACCGGATCGATCACTACACCATTACCGACAACATTGATATTGGTATCGTGAAAAATTCCACTGGGGATCGTATGCAACACGTGTTTGATGCCGTTGAACTCGAGTGTGTGACCTGCATTCGGTCCGCCCTGAAAACGGGCAATAATATCGTATTTAGGCGTAAGAACATCTACGATCTTTCCTTTGCCCTCATCTCCCCACTGCAATCCTAACAATACATCTGCGCTCATGATTCTGTTATTTTTGAAAGGGCTAAAATTACTAAAAAAATAAGGGTTGGCAGAAAAAATCTGATAAGTTGTTAAAAAGTAAAAGTGTAGTAAAGAAAGGCTATTCAGGCTTCTTTTACGGTGTCTTTGCTGGTTCTGATCACCGGAAAAGCGATTGAACTGTTGATAACAACACCAGCAATGGCTAAACTTCTTTTTCGCGGTATCCTTTGATAAAATCGGTCACCAGGTAGGAGATCAGCTTACCCGTTTTATTATCTGCCTTTATATGGGCCAATACAGGCGCACCTTCTGCAATATGGAAATAACAACACTTCAGCTGTTTGGCCGCCTGGTACACATATCTCCGGGCCTGAACAGGTGAGAGCCCGCTGGATGTTTTTGCACTGGAAGGAACATTGGTGATCGCATCCAGATCCAGCTCCACTCCACAATAATTATCCTTACAAAAACCGATACAGGCATTCAGTGATTCCTCATACGTGATCCGCTCACGGATAAACATATCTTCGAAGGTGGTGTAGAATAAAAATTCTTTGTCTGATTCGAATTTATTGAGCACCTGCTGTGTATTGTATGATTCGTGCAGTCCCAACACAGCATATTTTTTCAGGATATTTTCCTCATAGGCATAGCTGAAACCATTGCCACTGTGTCTTCCTTCCAAAGGGCGGAAATCCGAATGCGGATCGCAGTTGATCACATTGATGCCTTTCTGTTTTATTTTCTCGGACTGTTTCAGTCCTTCGTTGGCTGCTTTGATATTCGGATACGCATTGTTGTGCCCCCCGCCGATAATGATCGGTATTTTACCTGCCGATACGATGTTCCGTACGATCTCGAAAACCCTCGAATCGATGAATTCAACCAGTTTGCGGAGGTATTCGATATCACCCTTTTCTTTTGTCTTCAACTGCTCTGATTTCTTCAGGATATCCTCAAAATCGATATGTCCCAATACCAGCAATTCTTCGCCGCTGAAGAAACCATTGCTCTGCAGGTTCAGGATATTTTCCAATGCAGGTTTCCAGGCAGTCTGTGTTCCACCCCTTCCGTAGTTGGCTCTCACTCCAACGTCTTCAGGCAGGCCCAGTAATACAAAAGTGGCCGGATCTCCTGCCAGATCTTCCGGAAAATTTTTAATGGTTCGCACTTTTTCTCCCGCCCTGGTTTCCTGCGAACGTTTACGGGTGATCTCACGGATATGCGTATCGTTGTATAATTTGAGATATGGAAAAAGACTCATAGAAGTACAAAGGTAATTTGTTTATAGAATAGAACGGCAGCATAGCGGAAATAAAAAACCCTTTCATCCCGGATCAGGGAGAAAGGGTTCATTCGTATACGTTTAAATTCTTTAGAATTTCGCTCTGATCTTACGGATCTTGCTTCTTCCTCTTTTGTTGAAAAAGGATCCGTAGCGGGAACGGTAGAAACTACTTTTTCCTCTTATTACATAACTGTAAGAAAAATTCATGGTCAGGTACGAATCATTGTGAGTAGGATCTCCTCTTTTGTTGGTAGGGTTGTGTACGGGATCATAACCGAAATTATTCAGGTACCCGAGATCTTCAAACTGATCCGGATCCAGCTCTGTTGTCCTGTTGGACAATGCAGCACCTGTAGCCGTCATTTTGGAAGGATCGCCCCAACCCTGTGATACATCATCAAGGTAATCGGTAAATGTTGTTCTCCAGTTCAGCTCCCAGCCAAAACGGTGTTTTTTCCGGTAGGTAAAATGAAACCCAATGGTAGCAGGTACTGTAAGGCCGATGGCTTTGTAGGTAACTCCTTCTGTTTCCAGGGGGCGAAGTGCAACCATGGAGCCATTGTATTTTGCTTTTGGATTGCTGTAGAAACCACCGATACCACCACCTACATAGGCTCTGAAAGCCAGGCGGAAACGGTAATCGGAACCAAGATCGGTATTTTCATAAAAAACGAACTGACCCGTAGCACAAAGGTCGAACATATCGTTGGTAAAGCTCAGGTTACGGGCATTACGCGCAGGATTTGTAGACAATTTGTCATCGCCGGAGATCCTCATATACATCAATTCAGCCTTTGCATAGAAATGAGGATGGAACTTATAACGTAAAAAACCGGATGCCGACTGGCGGGTTTTGGACATTTTCATATCCGCCACAAAATCACGGCGGGTCTTTTCCTTACCGCCTATCTCGCCCAGGTAGTTTGCAATACCAACGCTTCCGCCGTATTCAAACAAATATTGAGAATAACTATTAAAGCTGATAAGAGCCAGAATAGCTATGGTTATTAAACGTAATTTTCCTACCATTTGGGTGATATTATTCTAATTAGCAACTACAAATATAAAAAATTTATACTTTCGTACAAATCCATTTATCAGACGAATTTAACATATTCCCTTATGAACAACGCCATTTGTAAGCTCTTTCAAATTGAATACCCGATCATACAGGCCGGGATGATCTGGTGCAGCGGCTGGGAGCTGGCATCTGCAGTGAGCAATGCAGGCGGCCTGGGATTGATAGGAGCCGGCTCGATGTACCCGGAGATATTGCGCGAACACATACAAAAATGTAAAAAAGCCACCGATAAGCCTTTCGGGGTAAATGTTCCCCTACTCTATCCCAATATCGAGGAACACATGAAGGTGATCGTGGAGGAAGGCGTTAAGATCGTTTTTACTTCGGCCGGAAATCCGAAAACCTGGACAGGACACCTGCAGGAAAAGGGCATAACTGTGGTTCATGTGGTCTCTAATGTGAAATTCGCACTGAAAAGCCAGGAAGCAGGTGTAAATGCAGTAGTGGCAGAAGGTTTTGAAGCCGGAGGGCACAATGGACGGGAAGAAACGACAACACTGGTGTTGATCCCACAGGTTAAAAAAGCGATCAACATTCCTCTGATCGCAGCGGGAGGTATCGGATCCGGCCAGGCGATGGCTGCCTGCCTCGCATTGGGAGCGGATGCCGTGCAGGTAGGGAGCCGTTTTGTGGCCACTCCCGAGTCATCGGCTCACCAGGCATTCAAAGACACGGTGGTGAAAGCTCAGGAAGGTGATACGATCCTTACCCTGAAACAGCTGACACCTGTGCGCCTTATTAAAAATGATTTTTGCAACAAGGTATTAGCTGCCGAACAAACAGGCGCTTCCAAAGAAGAGCTGACAACATTGTTGGGCCGGGCACGTGCCAAAAAGGGTATGTTCGAAGGCGATCTCAGCGAAGGGGAACTGGAAATAGGACAGGTGTCGGGAGCGATCACTGCGATAAAACCGGCTGCAGAGATTGTAAAAGAGCTGATGGATGATTGCAAACAAACTATAGCGCGTTTGAATGCGATCGGGTTTTGATCCTTAAGAATTTTTTTTCAGGACAGGATTTAAAGAAGGCTTAGTTATCGAATAAAGGCAGACAGATCCTCACAACAGTGCCCGTTTCTCCTAGGCCACTTTCACTTTTATCCGTTATCGAAAAGCTATATGAACGGCCCATTGTGTTAGAAAACAGCTGAAGACGCTCCCTTATAAATTCCGTTGCCAGTGATTTTTCTGCCCGGCTTTCCTTTTTCATCTCTGCATTTTTATTGATCCCAATTCCATTGTCTTCTACTATACATTCGATTTCCCACTCATTTTTCTGAGAGAAGGAAATACTCAACCGGCGATCCACTTTTGTAAACATCAAACCGTGCCAGATGGCATTCTCCACAAAAGGCTGGATCATCATGTGCGGGATCTTTTTCGTTATTTCTACGGAAGGATGTATGTTTATTTCATACGAAAACGAATCCTTCAGACGCAATGCTTCTATCTCCAGGTATCTTTTCAGTATCTCTACTTCCGTATCCACCGGAAGGGTTTCTTTTTCATTGCTTTCGAGCAGCATCCGTACCAGCTTCGAAAATTTTGTAAGGTACCGGTAGGCATTATCGTTTTCATTGGCAAGGATAAGATACTGAATGGAATTAAGCGAATTGAAAATAAAATGCGGATTCATCTGCGCTTTCATCGCTTTAATTTCAAGATTATATAAACGGATCTTCAGTTTGTTTTCGGTTAATTCTCTTCCTACTTTCTTTTTGTACAACACATAAGTAAGGTAAGCTGCTGCTGTTCCACCGGCCAGCGACAGTGCCAGGATAAACCACCATTTCCTCCAGAATGGTTTTTGTATAGTGAATTGTAATTTCTCCCGGCATTCGATCCAGCTTCCATTGTTTTTTTGTGCCTGCAGCACAATAGAATAAGAGCCGGGGGACAGATTGGGAAAGAGCAGCATATTTTCATTTGTGTAGATCCATCCTTCATCATTCGGTAATAATTTATAGCGATAGCGAACACTTCCCTTAAAATTGTAATATAAAGCAGCGAAACAGATCCTGATATTGGATTGTTCGGAAGACAGTTCTACGTCTTTACGATCCTGGATCAGCTGGTTGTTTGCCTCCAGGCTATAGATATAAAAAGGCACTCTACGTTCCTCCTGCTCTGCCAGAGGATAAGCATACACAATAGGACCGGATGCAAAATACAGCGTGCTGTCGCGAACAAAAAAATCCTGGATGAGTGAAGGCGTTTCAAAATCCTTGAGGGGATAGTTTACAACCTCATATTTCCCGTATCCGGAATACGTGACTTTGCTCAGGCCGAGATTAGAGCTCACCCAGCAATCCTTTCCGCTTATAAAGATCTTTTCGCATACGTTGCTGATCAATCCCTTGTTACTGGTGATCGTGTCGAGAAGTGTATCCGACATTACCACAAGACCTATACCTTTAGTAGCGATGTAAAGTTTACTATCCAGGAACCGGAGATCCTTTACCCGGAATGTATGCAACCGGTCTTTCTCTACGATCTCCTCCTGTCCGTAAAAGGTATACAAACCATGTATGGCGCCGAAAAACGCTTTGCCGGTAACAGGATCACAGGCAAAGGAAGTGAGGCGATCGTCCGAGCTTACCACGATCTTTGTAGAATAATCAAGCGGATCGAACACGACAGCCCTTGAATAACTATACCCGATCAGATCGGACTTATAAAAATGCACCCCCGAGAATGCAGCATTACTGATAGCCGGATTACTTATCCGGATGACCTTTTGCGAGGCACAATGGTAAAGATGGCTATGAGCAGTATAACTTAAAAAGAGCAATTCCGGACTTTGCTGAAAAACGTTCCAGGCGACCTTTGTATTTTGGAAAGGTCCGCCAAGATCTGTCTGCAGGTTCATGTTCTCATTTTCCAGCCGGTATAAAAAACATCCGTCCCTTTCGTAGCCGATCACAAACTGGTCCTTGCCCAAAGGCCGGAGAAAACGTACCGGCTTGGATTGGTGATTGGAAATATCATAACGGATGTATTTTGAATTACCGGTAAAGAATAAACCGTTTTTCAATGTGGCGTACCAGATATTATTGTTGTCCTCCAATATATCCGAACTCGAGAAACCTTTTAAGATCAGGTAATCCGGGTGATTGACCGTGTCTACGCTGAGCATTTTTATTCCTTTGTCCCGAAAACCTATGACGATCTCGTTTTTTCTGGAGATATAAACATTTATTACTTCTCCTTCCACCTCTCTTTGTTTTACATGTTTTGTTTTAAGATCATACTCTTTCACAATGTGTCCGTTTCCCAATGCAAAATGCCCGTTCCTGTATGCTGTCCGGGTAAGGGAAGAGCTGAGACCTGCTTTTACCGGCAGACTGTCCTTCAGCACTAAAATATGCCGGCTGTTATAAAAATTGATCTCCCTTTTTTCTGTTCCGGCTCTAAAACGGGTTTCAGAATAGACAAAGTCTCCATCGGGAAAAAGTATAATATCCATCCATGCATTGGGATCTTGTTGCAGATACACTTCCTCTATATCTTCCGCCGTATATGGAGGTTTTATTTTGAGAAAAGAGATCCTGCCCATGGATTGCCTGCCGAGGAAAAGTGTATTCTGCTCATCGATATGGAAGGAGCACACAATACCTTCGACAAGGTACCGGATAATGGAGTCATTGGCTCCGATATTAAAAACAGTATCATTTGAAATATAACCGATATTGCCCGAATACGTACGGTACCAGATCCTTCCTTTCTTATCTTCCTTTACCTGGAAGACCGTATTATCCGCAAGACCATCCGAAGAATTGAAGATCTTAAACGTATTGGCATCGTATTTCACCAGGCCCGCATCCGTACAGATCCAGATAAAACCTTTTGAATCCAGACACATGGTATAGATCTCATTGCTGGGCAAGCCGTCTTTGATAGTGAAGTTTTTAAGGACGGGGGATTGTGAAATAGCAACCTTACTTATCAGTAGCAGGCATATAATTATATACCAACAATTTTTTATTTCAAATAGGTTCTTCAAAAAAAGGTTTCGGTTTCAGACAGGTAAATATACTAAGGATAATCGGGTTATACCCGCATGGATCATTGGGTCTTTTATAAACAATACTGCCCGGTTGGAGCCGGGCGGGCTCTATGAAAAAGGGCGATGTTTACCAGGTGTAAACATCGCCCTTTTAGATTCCGGAATGAATTAGTGGTTAACGATTATTTTTTCTGTTCTCACAACAGCCCCGTTTTTTTCGACGCAAACGAGATAAAGGCCGGAAGGAAAATCTTTGGTGTTAAGGGCTATGTTGGTTGATGCTGGATCCAGGGTTTCGGTAAATACCACCGTCCCACGCATGTCGAGGAAAACAACCTTAGTAATATCTTCCGGTTTTGCGTAATAGTTGATATTTAGCTGGTCGGTAGCCGGATTCGGATAAAAGCTATACACCGATACAATATCCTGGCCTTTTCCTATTGCTTCTGCCACGTCTTCATCCACCATCCCGGGTTGTGCCAGCCGGAATGTAGGTGTACACTGAGCAGTAAGCGAGCCTTTGACCAGGAGGCCGGAATACGAATAATTCCCGCTGGGGCCACCGCCATTCTGAACTACAATATTCAGCTTATTAGTCCCGACAAAATAATCAGACGTAGAGATCGTATATGGACTGGAAACCGGATTATGGATCGTGGTAAAACAACTGGTGGGAAATGTATTGGTACCATCCAGTTCATACAATCTGTTATTCGTCCAGTCACCGGTTGTCAGCGCATCTGTATTTATATAAACATCAGCAGTATTATCAGCTGCTATTTCATCTAAATGCAGCTGCAGGTTGGAGTATGCTACCGGAAGATTAAACAGGTATTCATAATAATAGCGGCTGTTTTTTGCGCCCGGAGCAGGATATACTGTAGCAGGTGACAAAAAGCTCGGACCATCGCCATACGAATTAGGAGTGAGCCAACGTGCATTCGGGCTTGTGGCCCAGCCATTGGCCATAGAGTTCGGATCAACAGATGCTGCCTGAACAACCGGTACAGAAGAGGGAGTAGTATAAACCGTTTGTCCCGGAAAATTAGAGATTTTCCAGTCATCATCCTGGCTCTGATACGCAATAAAATTGTTGGCAGCATCTTTACCTGTTGTTATATTCAGACTCAGGTTTTGCGGCGTTATGATGATCGGTCTTGTAACGCTCAATGTGCAGCCGTTTGTATTCGATATTGTTCCAACATAAGTAGTGTTTACCGACGGAGTAGTAGAGATCTGCCCGTTTGAAGAATTTGATACAATAACGGAATAGGTCGGAACAGTGGAAACCCAGGTATATGAATACGGCCCGCCTCCGGTAAAGCCATTCATCCCTATATGGACGGTAGAACCTTCACAATATGCAGAGTTTCCTGTAGACCTGAATAAAGGTTTGCAAGGTACATGGATTTTTTTCACTGACTCTGCCCATACGTTTCCGCAGTTTTGTACAGCAAGCTTGATATTATAGTATTTATCGCACTCCAGGTACTGATCCGGAATTATGTAATTACCTGTTGGCGCTCCAAACTGCCACGGCAACCATACCGTAGTCCCGGGAATATTAAAACCACCTGCATCACATTCATCTATGATCCAGACATGGTACTGAATCGGCAAAGGTGAGCTGGAAAAGCTGGAAGAACCATTGAGCGTAACAGGATCGCCATAGCAGAATTGTGAATTTCCGGTGATAATAGATGTCAGACCCGGCAGGCATGGAGATGGGCCGTCATATATTTTCACATCGTCTATAGTTGCGGCAAGCATACGGGCACAATATCCCGTCGCGCTAACACCATGTTGCAGGTGTGTTAGACCGGACAAAGCCGTGCTTGGAGTAATATCAAAACACTGGGGAGAACCCGGAACATGCGTTGTCATTGCTGCGTTGGAAAACACACTGATAAGTCCCTTATCTAAATGTGTCCGCTGCAGCCTCACGTAATAAGTACCATTCGCATTTATAGGTATGGCTCCGGAAGCGTAGTCAGTAATAGTAGTACCATCCTTATAACCCGCGTAGATCGACCATCCACCAGTGACAGGACCGCTGATTGCCGAGGTTGGAACAGGGCCATTCAGCCAGGCATATATCGCATCCTGATTGGTCACCCCGCCCGCAAAGGAGGCGCACTCGGTATCTGTTCCGGTTTGTGAATACCAGGTATCCAGATTTCCTGCAGTAAAAGACATGATAATGTGCGCAGGGCAATTGCCGCCGGTAATCGCAAATTTACATTCGGCGGTCCATTCCTGGTTATTCAATGTGCCTGGCAGGCTGCGGTACACCCTTTGGATCCGTCCACACCTGGTAGAAGGGCTGTTCGCATTGCCATACCTAAACGCTCCTCCTGATATTTCAAAATACGGGGTGGCGGGATGATTGGTGTAGTTATCCGTGGTCCATCCGCTTGTACTGGTAAAAGTTTCCGTAAAACCCGGTGAACCACTACATTGTGCGACTGCTTTTTCGGTACATGTACCCAAAGTCAGTAGGGCAAAAAGGACTGTTTTTTTCATGCTTTATAATTTTCATGAAAGTATAAAGAACGAAATCAATTCCCTCCGGCGTTTGAGTGTACATGGAATATGACCTTGCAAGTGGTCAGTATCTGTGAGCAGTGCTCAAACCAGATTGATCCTTTTTTTAAAATCTTCCTTTTATCAGGAGACAAAGAAACACTGCTTTCATCGGTCATTTCTACCAAACCGCCTTCTTCTTTCTGTACCGGTACAGTGGTTGATGTTAACGATATGCGGCCGGCATCCACGTAGATCCAGATAAATCCTTTTGAATCCAGACACATGGTATAGATCTCATTGCCGGGTAAGCAATCCTTGATGGTGAAATTTTTAAGGATGGGAGATTGGGCGCTGATGCTTCGGCAACAAAAAAGCAAAACCTGCAAGAGCCCATTTCTTACATATAGGTATTTAGTGTACGGCATGGATTGCTTTCAATAAGAGTCTCCCATATGTTTTACATCTTTGTACTCTAATTCTCCTCCATCAGCTGGCATACTCAGAGTGTTCTATGCCTAATTGATGAAGGCTTTCATGTGAGTCTATATTTCCGCAAGAACTCTCAAAAAACGTTCTGAATGAAGCAATGCATTGTATAACAGGATTATACTTAATTACACAGGCAAACGTAAATGCCTACTTCCCAAAGCAGAATACCCTGAAATGAATGGGTTACCCGGAGTAATTGATCCTTTTCAGAAATTCGTCTTTCCGATTGGGCGATAAAGGCAGGCGACTTTCATCGGTCATTTCCAGCAGACCACCTTCTTCTTTTTTATACCGCACACAATGATTTATATTAACGATATGTGATTGGTGAACCCGCATAAAAGGGCTTCCCGGAAAATCAAGCTGCTTTTCGAAATCCTTGAGTGTTTTGGACACCAGCATGGTCTTTTTTATTCGGAAGACAACCCAGGTGTAGTTAGAATTTGCCTCCAGGCGAATAATATCATCGGGATCACAATATTCAGTGATCTCTTTATCGGAAATAAGTATTTTGCTTTTTTGACTGGCCTGAGCAAGCGCTTGTTTCAGTTTTTCTTCTGAAAGAGCAGTGGGATCGTTCTTTTGGAGCTTTTCTCTCACTCTTTTTACTGCCGCGATCAGATCGTCAGCATCGATTGGTTTCAGCAGGTAATCAGTGGTTCCCAATTTCAGGGCTTTTAATGCATACTCTTTATGAGCAGTTGTATACACCAATTGGAAACCACGAAAAGAAAGTCTTTCGATCAACTCTATGCCGCTCATTCCCGGCATGCTGATGTCCAGGAAAACCACATCCGGACGGTAATTCTCAATACAGGTAAGTCCCTGCGCAGGATCGGTGCTTTCTGCGATCACATTCACTCCACTCACAAACTTTTCGATCAACAATTTCAAACTTTTGATCCCATCGATCTCGTCATCAATAATAACTGCCCGCAAATTCATAAAATTATTTTTAGTTCAACCCTAACTAATACGTACTCCGATCACTGTTACATCATCTACTTGTTCCAGACTTGATATCCAATTCTTAAATGTGCTTTCTAACAATTCTTTTTGTTGCTGCATTGGCAAATGTGCGTTGGCTGCCAGCAGTTCGCGCAGATTCTTACTCATGAATTTCTTTCCATTACTTCCTCCAAACTGATCAGGGAAACCATCTGTGAGGGTGTAAACAACATCTCCCTTCTGCAGGTCGAATTCCTGCCGGGCAAATGAAACCTGCTGTTTATCATGCTTACCAACCGGCATTTTATCAGGTTTCACCTCAACTACGCCCGGTGTGACACCCTCTCCTTTTCGTACAATCCAAACAGGATTGTTAGCTGCAGCAATATATAATTTCATGTTTGTGAAATCAAAGACACAAAGGCTGCAGTCCATTCCATCCTTTCCTCCTTCTGCACTGCCGTCCTTTTTCAATCGTTCGATAATTGTTTTTCGCGTTTCATTCAATATATCGGCCGGTGATGTATGTCCTTCCCGGATAGCTCCTTCTATACTGGTAATATTCAACAGGCTCATAATAGCTCCCGGAACACCATGTCCTGTACTGTCCGCCGTACACAGATAGAATAGATTTTGGGTGGCTGAGGCTCTCGAAGCCGCCCAATAAAAATCACCGCTTACCACATCCTTCGGCTTAAACAAAATAAAATATTCACCGAGATTTTCGTCCAGTAGTTCTTTGGTGGCAAGAAAGCTACGCTGGATACGTTCGGCATAGTTGATGCTGTCGGTGATCTCCTTATGCTTCTCTTCTACTATATGCTTTTGCTGCGTTATGATAACATTTTGTTCTTTTGTTTGCTGCTCTTTCAGTTCGATGATCTTTTTCTGTTTGCGGGTAACCCTGAAGCGGTTAAACATAAAAACCGCAAAGAGTGCAACCAAAGCCAATCCACCATACAAAGCACGGCGCTGTGTTTTTTCCTGCCGCAGCTGCGCATCCACTACTTCTTTTTCTGCTGCTACTCTCACACTGTCTGCTGCCGCTTTTTTTTCGTAGCCGTATTTCAACTGTGATTTGATGCTTGACTCACGTGCTTTTTTATTATTGACACTGTCACGCATCAGCACATAGGTCTCATAACTTTCCAGGGCTTTTTGGTAATTGCCGGTGGCCTTGTAAATACTTACCAATATTCTGGATACATCACGGATACAATCAGGGTAGCCCATTTCTTTACTCAGCCGCAGGCTTTTATCCGCATACGCAAGTGCTGTACTGTACTTCTTCTGTTGCTGAAACACATTGGCCATATTATCCAATACAAGGACAATTGCTCTTTTGCTTCCGCTTTTCTCTGCCGTTTGTAAACTTTTGTTGAAATAATCCATGGCATTCTTATAATCATGCCTGTCCAGATATATAGTTCCGATATTATTAAGCGAAAAGGCAATTCTATCCTTATAGCCAGCCTGTTCGCTGATCGATAAAGCTCTTGAAAAATATTCCAGGGCCTTCGACGTATCTCCCAGACCCTTGTAAGTAACTGCCATGTTGATGAGGGCGGCGGTCATCATCTCCTTATTATTTATTCCTTCACTTAATTTCAGGCTTCTTGCGCAATACTCAAGCGATTTTTGCTCATCGCCCTGATCTGCATATATAGATGCAAGATTGACCAGCGTGGATGCAATCCCTGCCTTCTCACCCATCTTCTCTCTTATCTTTAAGCTTTCCTCATAATATTCAAGCGCTTTCGGAATATCACCCAGGTTCTTGTATATAAAACCAATATTATTGAAAGAGCTGGCAACACCTTCAAGGTCTCCTTGTTCTTCCCGTATTTTAAGTGATTTCTCATAATATTCCAGTGCATGTACATGATCACCCCTGCTGCTTGCCAGGTAGCCGGTATTGTTCATAGCTTCACCGTAATATTTGAGGAATGTTTTGTGTTCAGCTTGTCCCGGCCTGGTTTCGGCCAGGTTCTTATTACACAGCTCTGTCAGCAAATCGTTATAAGCAGGCCATATGGTAACATCGTTCTCATCCTCTATCATTCTGTACAGGATTCCACAACGCGTCGTATCATTTGGTGCATTTTTTAAGATCGATCGTAAGGAGTCGGAAATGCCGGTTTGAGCAAAAGCTATTTTGCAGGATACAGACAAGATCAGTAACAGGATACGGATTGCTCCTTTCGGGTGTATCAATTGTGCAATGGCTGGTTTTACCTGCATGAGGTATAAAAATACGAAATATGCCGGTTTAAACAAATCAGAACAAGTACTAAAGACAATACTACTCATCGTAAAGTAAAGTAAAGTAAAATAAGAAAAATCGAAGCCACCATACCAAAACAAAAAGCCCCGGTAGTAATACCGGGGCTTTCATTTTGCTATAAGCGTCAAACTGAGCTTGTCGACGAAGTTAAGCTTCTACGCTTTCCTCTTTCGATGCCATCAGTCGGTCGTATTCTTCTTTCGAACCTACGATCAGCTTTTCGTACTGGCGGATACCGGTACCTGCAGGGATCAAATGTCCAACGATTACGTTTTCTTTCAGTCCCATCAATGTATCCACTTTTCCGTTCACTGCTGCTTCGTTCAGTACTTTGGTAGTTTCCTGGAAGGATGCTGCAGAGATCCAGCTACTTGTTTGCAAAGATGCTCTTGTGATACCTTGCAGGATCGACTCGGATGTTGCAGGAACTGCATCTCTCGATTCTACCAGCTTCATCGCCTTACGTTTCAGGCTGGAATTGATATCACGCAATCTACGTGCAGTAACGATCTGTCCGGCTTTCACTTCATCAGAATCCCCGATATCAGTAATTACTTTTTTACCGAATAATTCATCATTCTCTTTCATAAAATCACCTTTGTTGATGATCTGTTTTTCAAGGAAGATAGAATCACCTGCATCCACGATCTCCACCTTACGCATCATCTGACGCACAATAGTTTCGAAGTGTTTGTCGTTCAGTTTCTGACCCTGTAAACGGTAAACCTCCTGGATCTCGTTCACAATGTATTCCTGAACTGCAGTAGGGCC
The DNA here is from genome assembly GCA_021156365.1 of Bacteroidota bacterium. Classification (GTDB taxonomy): domain Bacteria; phylum Bacteroidota; class Bacteroidia; order B-17B0; family Aurantibacillaceae; genus JADJDM01. The sequence goes on along the minus strand of JAJNDK010000011.1, from coordinate 65,306 downwards.
TTTGATCGCAAGGATGTCACCAGGGCTGATAGCACCGTCGGACAATGAATCACCGGCTTTGATATAATCGTTTTCCTGGATCAGGATATGTTTCGACAATGGAACGAGGTAGGTTCTTTTCTCACCTGTTTTCGCCTCTACCATTACCTCACGGTTACCACGTTTGATCTTACCGAATGTTACGATACCGTCGATCTCCGCTACCACAGCAGGGTTGCTAGGGTTACGTGCTTCGAATAACTCCGTTACACGAGGAAGACCACCGGTGATATCACCTGTCTTACCTGTAACACGAGGGATCTTCACAAGGATCTGGCCTGGTTCGATCTTCGAATCTTCATTCGTTACGATATGTGCACCAACCGGGATGTTGTATGTTTTCAGGATATCGCCACCTTTGCTCACGATCTTGATCAACGGGCTCAGGGTTTTATCCTTACTCTCGATAATTACTTTTTCTTTAAATCCTGTTTGCTCATCGGACTCTTCGCGGAAGGTGATATTTTCCTTGATCGATTCGAATTCAACTTTACCCCCGAACTCGGAAACGATCACCGCATTGTACGGATCCCACTCACAGATCATCTCACCTTTCTTAACGGTAGCACCTGGTTTGATGTACAATTGAGAACCGTAAGGGATATTACCTGTTGTAAGTGTAATACCTGTGTTAACGTCTACGATACGAACCTCTGTAGAACGGCCGATCACAACATTTACTTTTTTACCGTCGGAATTTACACGCTCAACAGTACGTAACTCATCGATCTCAGCAATACCATCGTGTTTCGCAGTTACTGCAGAAGCAACAGCGATGTTAGATGCAGTACCCCCAACGTGGAAAGTACGAAGTGTAAGCTGTGTACCCGGCTCACCGATAGACTGTGCAGCAATAACACCTACAGCTTCTCCTAACTGAACCAAACGGCCGTTAGCAAGATTTCGTCCGTAACATTTAGAGCATACACCCTGGCGTGATTCGCAGGTCAATACCGAGCGGATATCTACTGTTTCGATCGGCGATTTTTTAACTGCTTCCGCAATTTTTTCGTCTACCATGTCACCAGAGTTCGCAAGGATCTCTCCTGTGATCGGATGATAAATATCATTTAAGGAAACACGTCCTAAAATACGATCAGACAATGACTCTACTTCTTCATCATTTTTCTTCAGCGCTGAACAAGACAGTCCACGAAGCGTACCGCAGTCAGCTTCTGTAATTATCACATCCTGTGCAACATCAACCAAACGACGTGTTAAGTAACCGGCATCAGCCGTTTTAAGAGCCGTATCGGCCAAACCTTTACGCGCACCGTGAGTAGAAATAAAGTACTCTAAGATGGACAGACCTTCGCGGAAGTTAGATAGTACCGGGTTCTCGATGATCTCGGAACCGGAGCTACCTGCTTTCTGAGGTTTTGCCATCAGACCACGCATACCACTCAGCTGTTTGATCTGCTCTTTGGAACCACGGGCACCGGAATCAAGCATCATGTAAACAGAGTTGAAACCTTGTTTATCGTTGCTCAGCTGATCCAGTACTTTTTTGGTCACTTTTGAGTTCGTATGCGTCCAGATGTCGATGATCTGATTGTAACGCTCGTTGTTGGTAATGAAACCCATGTTGTAGTTTGCCATTACTTCAACAACCTGTTCGTTTGCATCTTCGATCAATGTAGCTTTTTCAGGTGGAATTTGAATATCACCCAGGTTGAATGATAAACCTCCTTTGAATGCCGTCTTGAACCCAAGATCTTTGATATCATCCAGGAACTTGGCAGTTTTTGCCATACCTGTTTTCTTCACTACAAATCCGATGATATCGCGAAGTGATTTTTTAGTCAATAATTCGTTGATATAACCAACTTCAAACGGAACCACCTGGTTGAACAATACACGACCAACAGTAGTGTCGATCACTTTCGGTACCAGGTTCTCACCTTCCACATGATTCTCAATTTTGATCTTGATCATCGCGTGCAGGTCCACTTGTTTTTCGTTGTATGCAATCACTACCTCATCGGCAGAGTAGAATTTCATTCCTTCACCTTTTACCGCATCATTCGGTAAATTGCGTTTTGCTTTGGTCAGGTAGTACAATCCAAGAACCATGTCCTGAGATGGTACCGCTACCGGTGCACCGTTGGATGGATTCAGAATATTATGCGCCGCGAGCATTAAGATCTGTGCTTCCAATACAGCCGCGTTTCCAAGAGGAACGTGAACGGCCATCTGATCACCATCGAAATCGGCGTTGAACGCAGTACACACCAATGGATGCAACTGGATCGCTTTTCCTTCGATCAGTTTCGGCTGGAAAGCCTGGATACCTAACCTATGGAGTGTAGGGGCACGGTTGAGAAGGATCGGATGTCCTTTCAGTACGTTCTCTAAAATATCCCAAACTACAGGCTCTTTGCGGTCAACGATCTTCTTTGCAGATTTAACCGTTTTCACAATACCTCTTTCGATCAGCTTGCGGATGATAAATGGTTTGAAGAGCTCAGCTGCCATTTCTTTTGGCAGACCACACTCGTGCAGTTTCATTTCAGGTCCTACAACAATTACGGAACGTGCAGAATAATCAACACGCTTACCGAGTAAGTTCTGACGGAAACGTCCTTGTTTACCTTTTAATGAATCGGATAATGATTTCAACGCACGGTTACTTTCTGTTTTCACAGCGTTTGCCTTACGTGAGTTATCGAACAAGGAGTCAACAGCTTCCTGCAACATACGTTTTTCGTTACGTAAGATAACATCCGGAGCTTTGATCTCGATCAGTCTTTTTAAACGGTTGTTACGGATAATAACACGACGGTATAAGTCATTCAAATCCGAAGTAGCGAAACGACCACCATCCAATGGAACGAGTGGACGCAATTCAGGTGGAATAACAGGAACCACTTTTACGATCATCCATTCCGGACGATTTTCAATGTGCCCGTTTGCATTACGGAACGCTTCGATCACCTGAAGACGTTTCAATGCTTCGTTTTTACGTTGCTGTGATGTTTCGTTGTTTGCTTTGTGACGCAGGTCGTAAGACAGCGTATCCAGATCCAAACGGTGTAACAGATCGTTCAATGCTTCAGCACCCATTTTGGCGATGAATTTGTTCGGATCCGTATCATCCAACAGTTGATTATCTTTTGGCAATGTATCCAGTAAGTTCAGGTACTCTTCCTCAGTTAAGAAGTCTAAGTAGCTAACACCTTTTTCACCGGCAACACCTGCATTGATCACTACATAACGTTCGTAGTAAATGATCATATCCAGTTTTTTGGTAGGAAGACCTAACAAATAACCGATCTTGTTTGGCAATGAACGGAAATACCAGATGTGTGCAACAGGAACCACCAGGTTGATGTGTCCCATACGCTCACGACGAACTTTTTTCTCGGTAACTTCAACACCGCAACGGTCACAAATAATTCCTTTGTAACGGATACGTTTGTATTTACCACAATGACATTCGTAATCTTTTACCGGCCCGAAAATACGCTCGCAAAACAAACCATCTCTTTCCGGTTTGTAAGTACGATAGTTAATGGTTTCCGGCTTCAACACTTCACCGCTCGAACGATTCAGGATCGCTTCAGGAGCTGCAAGGCTGATGGTGATCTTTGTAAAGTTCGATTTTAATTTCGATTCTTTTCTAAAAGCCATATTGTTGTGTTTATTTTATTTACTAATTAATTAATCAAACTTTATTGTAACGCTCTCCCTTTCCTTCGTCAAGCTCAGAATGACGGGAGAGCGCTTAATAAAATTTTATTCCATCGTCACGTCTAATGCAAGACCGCGAAGCTCGTGCAACAATACGTTGAAGGATTCAGGTATACCAGGAGTTGGCATATTTTCACCTTTAACGATCGCTTCGTAAGCTTTAGCACGTCCAACAACGTCATCCGACTTGATCGTAAGCATTTCCTGCAGGATGTTAGCCGCACCGAATGCCTCGAGTGCCCAAACCTCCATCTCACCGAAACGCTGACCCCCGAACTGTGCTTTACCGCCCAATGGTTGCTGGGTAATAAGCGAGTAAGGTCCGATAGAACGTGCATGCATTTTATCATCCACCATGTGGCCCAGTTTCAGCATATAGATAATACCTACTGTTGCAGGCTGATCAAAACGCTCCCCGGAACCTCCGTCGATCAGGTATGTTTTACCATACTGAGGGATACCTGCTTTTTCCGACCATTTATCCAGGTCATCGATATCCGCACCATCAAAGATCGGCGTTGCGAATTTCATCCCCAGTTTTTGTCCTGCCCAACCTAACACGGTCTCATAGATCTGACCAATGTTCATACGGGAAGGTACACCAAGCGGGTTCAGTACGATATCCACCGGAGAACCATCTTCCAGGAACGGCATCTCTTCTTCTTTCACGATCTTCGCAACGATACCTTTGTTACCATGACGACCGGCCATCTTATCACCCACTCTCAACTTACGTTTCTGAGCGATGTAAACTTTAGCCAATTGTACGATACCTGCAGGTAGCTCGTCACCAACTGTCAACTGGAATTTCAGACGTTTGTATTGACCTAACTGGTCGTTATACTTGATCATGAAATTGTGTAACAGGATACGGATCTGTCCGTTTTTGCTGTCGTCAGTAGTCCAGTTGGTTGGATTCACTTCCGTGTAATCAATTTTCTCCAACAGTTTTTGAGTGAATTTGGTTCCTTTCGGGATCAGATCTTCTTTCAGACTGTTTGTTACACCTTGTGATGTTTTACCATTCACGAGGATGAACAATTTATCGATCAGTTTGTTTTTCAGATCAGCCAATTCAGTGCTGTGATCTTTATCCAGTTTTTCAACAAGGACTTTTTCTTCTGTTTTTGCTTTTTTGTCTTTCACCACACGTGCAAACAAACGTTTGTTCACCACGATACCTTTTGCAGACGGAGGCAATTTCAGAGAAGCATCTTTTACGTCACCGGCTTTGTCACCAAAGATCGCACGTAATAATTTTTCTTCCGGAGAAGGATCTGTTTCACCTTTCGGAGTAATTTTCCCGATCAGGATATCACCTTCTTTTACCTCTGCACCTACACGGATCAGACCGTTCGCATCCAGGTCTTTGGTAGCTTCTTCACTTACGTTCGGAATATCAGAAGTTAATTCTTCCAATCCACGTTTTGTGTCGCGCACTTCCAGGCTGTACTCATCGATATGGATCGACGTGAAAATATCATCGCGGATAATTTTCTCGGATAATACGATCGCATCCTCAAAGTTGTACCCTTTCCATGGCATGAACGCTACTTTCAGGTTACGGCCCAATGCCAGCTCACCATCCTGTGTTGCATATCCATCGCAAAGCACTTGTCCTTTCGATACCTTCTCACCTTTCTTCACGATCGGTTTCAGGTTCATACAGGTGCTCTGGTTGGTTTTTTTGAATTTAGTTAATTTATATGATTTCGTGTCGCCGTCGAAGCTGATCAAACGCTCATCTTCCGAACGGTTGTAACGGATCACGATTTCATTTGCATCTACATACTCCACTACTCCATCCGCTTCTGCGTTGATCAATACACGGGAGTCACGCGCTACAGTACCTTCGATACCGGTACCTACGATCGGAGACTCAGGGCGCATCAATGGTACAGCCTGACGTTGCATGTTGGATCCCATCAGTGCACGGTTGGCATCATCATGCTCAAGGAACGGGATCAAAGAAGCCGCGATAGAAGCGATCTGGTTAGGAGATACGTCCATCAAATTCACTTTGTCCGGTTCGAGGATAGGAAAATCACCTTCGTAACGGGATTTCACTTTGTCGCCGGTCAGTCTTCCTTTGTCGTCCATCACCTCATTTGCCTGAGCGATGTTTTTCAGATCCTCTTCTTCTGCCGTTAAGTAGATCACATTTCTGCTTACATCCACTTTACCGTTTGTTACCGCGCGGTAAGGAGTTTCGATGAAACCAAGCTTGTTCACTTTTGCATATACACAAAGAGAAGAGATCAGACCGATATTCGGACCTTCCGGAGTTTCGATAGTACACAAACGACCGTAGTGAGTGTAGTGAACGTCACGAACCTCGAAACCTGCACGCTCACGACTCAGACCTCCTGGCCCTAGTGCCGACAGGCGTCGTTTATGCGTGATCTCAGCGAGTGGATTGGTTTGATCCATGAACTGGGACAGCTGGTTGGTACCGAAGAATGAATTGATAACAGATGATAATGTTTTTGCATTGATCAGATCGGTTGGCGTGAATACCTCGTTGTCACGAACGTTCATACGCTCGCGGATCGTACGTGCCATACGCGCCAGACCTACACCGAACTGAGAGTACAATTGTTCTCCAACTGTACGCACACGACGATTGCTCAAGTGATCAATATCATCCACATCCGTTTTTGAGTTGATTAGCTCAATAAGATATTTAATGATCAGAATGATATCTTCTTTTGTAAGAACTCTTACGTTAGAAGGAGTATCGATCCCTAATTTTTTGTTGATACGGTAACGACCAACCTCTCCAAGATCATAACGTTTGTCGGAGAAGAATAATTTGTCGATCACACCACGTGCTGTTTCTTCATCTGGTGGTTCAGCGTTACGTAATAAACGATAGATATGCTCGATCGCCTCTTTTTCGGAGTTCGTAGCATCTTTCTGAAGCGTGTTGTAAATGATCGCATAATCGGATGTGTTTACATCCTGTTTGTGAAGGATGATCGCTTTCACACCTGCATCCACGATAAGGTCGATATGGTGATCTTCGATAACGGTTTCACGCTCGATCAGGATCTCATTACGCTCAATGGATACAACCTCTCCGGTATCTTCATCCACGAAGTCTTCGATCCATGTTTTCAGTACACGTGCAGCTAACCTACGGCCAACCTCACGTTTCAGACCTGCTTTGGAAACTTTCACTTCATCCGCAAGGCCAAATATTTCGAGAATAGATTTATCAGATTCAAATCCAATTGCACGTAATAAAGTAGTTACCGGTAATTTTTTCTTACGATCGATATAAGCATACATCACGTTGTTGATGTCGGTAGCGAACTCGATCCATGATCCTTTGAAAGGAATCACACGGGCAGAGTACAATTTAGTACCGTTTGCGTGACGACTTTGGCCGAAGAAAACACCTGGTGAACGGTGCAACTGGGAAACAATAACCCTTTCAGCTCCGTTAATAACGAATGAGCCTTTCGGGGTCATGTATGGGATGGTTCCCAAATAAACATCCTGAACGATCGTTTCAAAATCTTCATGCTCAGGATCTGTACAATACAAGCGCAGTTTTGCCTTCAGAGGTACGCTGTAGGTTAAGCCTCTTTCGATACACTCATCCAGGCCATAGCGTGGAGGGTCTACGAAATAATCCAAAAACTCCAGGACGAAATTATTTCGCGCATCGGAGATCGGGAAGTTTTCAGCGAACACTTTAAACAAACCCTCGTTCTGACGGTTTTCTGAAGTAGTTTCCAGTTGGAAAAAGTCCTGGAAGGACTTTAACTGAATATCCAGAAAATCGGGATATTCAATCGGGAATTTGTTTTTAGAGAAATTTAATCTCTGACTTTTTACGGTTTTTGACACAAAACAAAGTTTTAATTGAACAAATAATAAAACTGACCTACCTGCACTTTAAAGAGTTTTTCATCTCTTCTGCACTTTTTGAAATTTATTAATTTTTATCAACAAATTCCGAAAATGCTTTATTATTAAACGGGTATAGGTCTCTGTGAAAACAGAAACCTATCCCGATTAATTATGTGTTAAATTACTTAACCTCAACTTTAGCGCCGGCTTCTTCAAGAGCTTTTTTGATAGATTCAGCTTCTTCTTTAGAGATGCCTTCTTTCACAGCTTTTGGAGCTCCGTCTACTAAGTCTTTTGCTTCTTTTAATCCAAGTCCGGTAAGGTCTTTTACAACTTTTACCACACCTAATTTACCAGCACCAGCTTCAAGTAACATTACATCGAAAGATGTTTTTGCTGCTGCAGCTTCACCTGCACCTGGACCAGCAACCATAACTGCTGCTGCAGCCGGTTCGATTCCATACTCGTCTTTTAATACTGTTGCTAATTCTTGCACTTCTTTCACAGTTAAAGCTACTAACTGTTCAGCAATTGCTTTTACGTCTGCCATTTTTATTGATTTTTAAATGTTACTAATTAATTTACTTTTTTCTTTAAACTGTTTGCCAATTAAGCTGCCTCTTTTTTCTCGGCGTTGTTCTGCAGAGCAGAAATAACGCGTTGAGCAGGAGACTGAAGCAATCCGATAATATCGCCGATAAGTTCGTTTTTGCTCTTGATGTTTGCAAGGGCATCGATCTGGTTATCGCCGATGTAGATGGTTTCTTCAACGTAAGCGCCTTTCAGGATAGGACGTTCATTCTTACCCCTGAATTCTTTGATCAGCTTCGCAGGTGCATTACCAACTTCAGTGAAGATCAGTGCGGTTGCACCTTTCAACGCCGGTATCAGTCCTACAAGACGACTGTCAGCAGCTCTTTCCAATGCTTTTTCAAGCAATGTGTTTTTCACTACTGTTACAGACACTTTCTTGTCGAAGCACGCTTTTCTGAATGCGTTTACTTTTTCAACAGTTAAAGAAGAGCAATCTGCCAGATAGATCTTGTTGTTTGCATTCAACTGTTCTACCAGGGCATCGATCACTTTTGTTTTTTCTTCTTTTTTCATGTGTTTAATTTTTTAAGCCAATGACTTTGTTTCAACTGCTATGCCTGCACTCATGGTGCTGGACATAAACACGCTTTTTACGTAAGTTCCTTTAGCTGATGACGGTTTTAATTTAACTACAGTGTTCAGTAATTCGCTTGCGTTCTCTGCAATTTTTGCAGCATCAAACGATACTTTACCAACTGAAGCGTGAATAATACCTGCTTTATCAACTTTAAAGTCAATCTTACCTCCTTTGGATTCTGTTACCGCTTTACCGATGTCCATCGTCACTGTTCCGGTTTTTGGATTTGGCATTAAACCACGTGGTCCTAACACACGACCTAAAGCACCCAATTTCCCCATGATCTGAGGCATTGTGATGATTACGTCTACGTCGGTCCAACCGCCTTTAATTTTTTCGATATAATCGTCCAATCCAATGAAATCAGCTCCTGCAGCTTTAGCTTCGGCTTCCTTGTCAGGAGTTACCAATGCCAATACACGAACTGTTTTCCCGGTACCGTGTGGTAAAGTAACGGTTCCACGAACCATTTGATTTGCTTTACGCGGATCTACACCCAGGCGTATAGCTAAATCAACGGAAGAATCGAATTTTGTGGTAGTGATTTCTTTCACAACTTTCGAAGCTTCTTCCAACGAGTAAGACTTATTTGCGTCTACTTTCGTTAAAGCTACTTTTCTCTTTTTTGATACCTTCATTGTTCAATAATTATTTTTTAATAGGAGACTCTCCGGAAACTGTAACACCCATACTGCGTGCTGTTCCGGCAACCATACTCATTGCTGATTCAATTGTAAAACAATTCATATCCACGATCTTGTCTTCCGCGATTTTACGGATCTGATCCCATGAAATAGAACCTACTTTTTTACGATTGCTTTCAGCTGATCCACCTTTGATTTTTGCGGCATCCAATATTTGCACTGCAGCAGGCGGACGTTTGATAACGAAATCAAACGATTTATCACTGTAAACATTGATGATTACAGGTAAAATTTTTCCAGGCTGCTCCTGAGTACGCGCATTGAATTGCTTACAAAACTCCATGATGTTCACCCCTTTCGCACCTAATGCAGGTCCGATCGGCGGTGATGGGTTGGCTGCCCCTCCTTTGATTTGTAGTTTTACAATTGCTGATAACTCTTTTGCCATTTTATTTATTATTTATTGTTGTTTATCACTTGCTTTCGAAAACTGCGGGACTCACACCGCTTTACTGTTTCATTGAGTCTGGAAGCAGCGAATCGCTCTCAACAAAACAGTATTTCTACTTACCTGTAATTTTTTACTCGCGCTCTACTTCCCCGAAACCAAGTTCCACCGGAGTTTTGCGACCAAATATTTTTACTGTTACTTTAATTTTCTTTTTCTCTTCGTTGATCTCTTCAATGATGCCATTGAATCCGTTGAATGGTCCGTTGATCACTTTCACACTCTCACCTACTACATACGTATAGTTCAACGTTCCTTCTGCTTCTGTCAGCTCATCCACTTTTCCTAAGATGCGGTTCACTTCTGAAATACGCATCGGAACCGGATCTCCTCCTTTTGTTTCACCAAGGAAGCCGATAACCCCTGTGATGTTTTTAATCGTATGCGGAATCTCGCCTACCAAAGCTGCTTCAATAAGCACATAACCTGGATAGAAAGAACGCTCCTTTGCAATTTTTTTTCCGTTACGAATCTGAACAATTTTTTCCGTAGGGATCAGTACCTGTGATACATAATCCTGCAGGTTGAGACGGCTAACTTCCAGCTCAATATATTGTTTCACTTTTTTCTCCTGTCCGCTGATGGCTCTAACCACGTACCATTTCCTCGTCAGCGTTTCATTTTTTGTGTTCTCAGCCATTGTTCAATTTTTTGGTTAACCTTTGAAAAACGAATAAGCCAATTCCATCACGTGCGTAAAACCGTAATCCATTCCCATTACTAAAAGGGCAATGATAACCGAAGCGACCAAAACAACGATCGAGCTGCTTTGCAATTCCGGCCAGGTTGGCCACGATGTTTTGTGAACCAGCTCATTTGTTGTTTCTTCGAAGTATGTTCTAATTTTACTCATAGCTCTTTGTACTAAAATTATTAATTCAGAATGATCAACTCTTCATTTTTCATTCTCCCTGTACGGGTGGAGAGTCCCGATAGCTATCGGGACGAACTCCCTAAACTATCTGAATCGCTACCCGATTAATTTATTTATTTATTTTTTAAAGAACGTTCTCTTCGCACGGGTGGAGAGATTCGAACTCCCATCAACGGTTTTGGAGACCGGTATGCTACCATTGCACCACACCCGTATTAACAGCAAAAGGCTTTCCGTAGAAAGCCATTTGCTGTCTTATTTTTATCAATTACTTGATGATCTCTGTTACCTGACCTGCACCTACGGTACGTCCACCTTCGCGGATAGCGAAACGAAGACCTTTATCCATAGCTACCGGGTTGATCAACGCAACAGTGATTGTAACGTTATCTCCTGGCATAACCATTTCACGTCCTGCGTCAAGAGAAATTTCTCCTGTTACGTCAGTTGTACGTAAGTAGAACTGAGGACGGTATTTGTTATGGAATGGAGTGTGACGTCCACCTTCTTCTTTTTTCAGGATATACACCTCAGCTTTGAACTCAGTGTGTGCTTTGATAGAACCGGGTTTTACAACCACCATACCACGACGGATATCTTTTTTATCGATACCACGCAACAGTAATCCTACGTTATCTCCAGCCTCACCGTAGTCAAGGATCTTACGGAACATCTCCACACCTGTTACAGTAGAAGTTAATTTTTCGTCCTGCATTCCCATGATCTCAACGGTATCACCTGTATTGATTACACCGGTCTCGATACGACCTGTAGCAACAGTTCCACGACCAGTGATCGTAAACACGTCTTCAACCGGCATCAGGAATGGTTTTTCTTTATCGCGTGGAGGAAGTGGAATGAAAGAATCAACTGCTTCCATTAATTCCATAATTTTCGGAACCCAGTTTGGATCCTTGTTCAATCCACCCAAAGCAGAACCACGGATGATCGGAGTGTTGTCACCATCAAATTTGTAGAATGATAATAACTCGCGGATCTCCATTTCAACTAAGTCTAATAACTCAGCATCTTCCACCATATCAACTTTGTTCATGAAAACAACGATTGTAGGTACACCTACCTGACGCGCAAGAAGGATATGCTCACGTGTTTGTGGCATAGGACCATCAGTTGCAGCAACCACAAGGATAGCACCGTCCATTTGAGCAGCACCGGTAACCATGTTCTTTACGTAATCCGCGTGACCTGGACAGTCAACGTGAGCGTAATGACGGTTTTTAGTTGAATACTCAACGTGAGAAGTGTTAATAGTAATACCACGCTCTTTCTCTTCAGGAGCATTATCAATTGAGGAGAAATCACGAACTTCTGCAAGTCCTTGGTCTGCTAATACAGATGTGATCGCAGCAGTTAAAGTAGTTTTACCGTGGTCAACGTGACCAATAGTACCAATGTTAACGTGCGGCTTGGAACGGTCGAATTTTTCTTTTGCCATAGCTTATTAGTTTTTGTTTTGTTTTGTTACTTATTTATTTATTTTTCTTTCTTTTCTTTTCCCGGCTGTTAAACAGCATCTTTTAAAGCCGGTCATCATCTTTCGGGCGTGATGCATTCCCTTTTTTTGAACTGTAGATCCCTGACGCTGCGGTCGGGACCGACCTCTCTTCCGAGCTGTTGAGCAGGATTGAACTGCCGACCTCTTCCTTACCAAGGAAGTGCTCTACCGCTGAGCTACAACAGCAGTGTTTTACCACTGATCCGCCTTCTGGCAGATTATTTTCCTGCTTTCTTGAGTATAAAATACTCTCAAAGAACGATTTAACTTTTTTCAGCACGAAAAGTCCCTCAGTTTTGGGGACTTTCAAAAAAACATCAAAACCGCAAAGCAGATTTTGATAAATCTTTGTACCACAGAGGGTTATTTCCAACTTCTCGTTTCAAAATCTTCTTCAAAAACAGGATTGTTGCAACAATCCTGTTCCTGATCTTCAGAGCGAAAGACGGGTCTCGAACCCGCAACCTCCAGCTTGGAAGGCTGGAGCTCTACCAATTGAGCTACTTTCGCTTGGTGCATTATCATTCAGAATTTCCAAATTTCAGACTTACTGCTAAATCTAACCCGAAAATCCTGAATCCTTTCCGTGGGGAGAGAAGGATTCGAACCTTCGAAGCTTTCGCAACGGATTTACAGTCCGTCCCATTTGGCCACTCTGGTATCTCCCCTACATTCTATTTAAAAAAAAGAGCCGAAGAAGGGACTCGAACCCCCGACCGCCTGATTACAAATCAGGAGCTCTACCAGCTGAGCTACTTCGGCTTTAATTTATTTTTCCTGAAAGAACGTAACCCTTATTAAAAAGGGAGTGCAAAGGTAATAAAAGATTTTAATCTAACCCGATCCACTTTCATTTTTTTTCCTTTTTTCTGCATTTTTTTTTAACAAATTGAATTTCAATGGTATTTTTTTGAGGGCAAAAGGTACATTTCAGGCTTACTACAGGCATCAGAAGAAAAAGGGACACTAATTTAGGCTATTTTTGTGGAAAACAAAGGGATTTATACCCGTTTTTTTCAAAATTATTCACCGTCGGATCTATGCGCTACCTCCTGCTCCCTTTTTTCCTGCTGCTTACCCTTTCCTGTATGGAGGAAATACCGGAAAAACAGGCATCAAAGCCCCGGCCCCCTGAAAAGATCGAAGAAAAAAAGAAACTGGTCACGGAAGAATTGTTTTCGGACCGATTGGCCAATAGTTTTGTCTTTCCTTTCGAAAAAGACGGGGATCAGGCATATATGAAAAAATGGCGGTTGACTGCTTCTACCGGGCAGCCGGGAGAAAACTGGCAATTTACCGGTACTGAGGAGACTGCTCCTGTATTTTCTATTGCTAAGGGTGAAGTTATTCTGGCAATGAATACCGGCAAAAATGAATACGCTGTTGAAATAAAACATGAGTATGTTGAGAATGCTTCGATCAAAACGGTTATCTCATCTTATGATCACCTCAAAAAGATGCATGTAAAAAAAGGCGAGCAGGTGGCAAAAGGACAGCTGATCGGCTCGTTCAGGCACGATTCCGCTGTTTCCTGTTTTTATTTTACTGTAAGGGAAAATGTACTGCCGGAATCTCCTTCCACCAGACTGGAAAAGGAAGAGATCCTGATCTCCGGAGATAACAAGGGCTCTGTCAGTCCTTCTGCTTTCATCAAAAAACACAGACAAACCTATACTCCGAAAGGTAAAGCGCTTCTGCTGATCGCAGTGAAGCACGAATACAAAATGTATGTGTACAAATCCGGAAAGCTTAGCAAAACATACGATATCGCACTCAGTCAATCGCCTGTGGGTCACAAACAGGAAGAAGGAGATAACAAACTTCCGGAAGGAGAATATAAGATCATTCAAAAAACAAAGGGTCCTTTTGCAGGCGATTACAGCGAGTACCTGGGATCACGCTTCATGCGGCTCAATTATCCGAACAGCTATGATGCGGAGAATGCATTGAAAAATAAAAAGATCACTGCGAAACAGGCAGAACAGATCATCAGTGCCAATGCAAATAATAAAGAGCCGAACAAGCACACCGGACTCGGCGGAGGCATTGGCATACATGGCTGGGCAGGTGACTGGCCGTTGAATTCGAAACATCTCACCTGGGGCTGCATCAGTATGAAAAACACGGATCTCCCTGTCCTCTTTGATGAAGTGCCATTGTTTACACCTATCCTGATTTTTCCATAAGCACTTACATATCTCTTACATCTCTAATGAACATACTACTGTTCAAATCGCGGAAGGCCTGTTTTTCTCATGAAAAAATTATTCTCTATCTTTGAAAACAGTTATGGCGCGTAATATACTGTTACTATTCATCCTTTTACCTTTGTTTGCTTCTTCCCAATACAGGAAGATCCGCTACAAGTATGAGGTAACGGGCGGTATAGGCGTAGCAAACTTTCTTGGAGATCTTGGTGGTGCCAACCGGGAAGGAACGCATTTACTGAAAGACTTCGAGTTTAAAGCAACACGTCCTTCTCTTTCGGCCGGCATCCGATATAAAACAAGCCCATTCTATGCTTTTAAAGGGATGATCACATTTGGGATGGTTTCGGGCAATGATAACCTTACAGAAGACAAATACCGCAACAACAGGAACCTGAGCTTTCGGTCACCGGTGCTTGAACTTTCAGCGCAGGCCGAATTTTATTTCCTGCGTGAGAAATCCGGTAAGCTCTACAAAATAAGCGGTGTAAAAGGCAAGAAGAACAAAAAAACAACAGCTTATATACTGGGAGGAATAGGTCTTTTCTATTCTAACCCGAGTGCAATAAACCCGGTAGACGGGAAACGGTATAAGCTGCGGAAAATGCACACCGAAGGTCAGGGTTTACCGGGCGGTCCAAAACAATATTCGAATTTCAATTTTTGTTTGCCGGTAGGTATCGGGATGAAATATGTGATAGACAAAAGATGGAGTGTGGGTGCGGAGTTTGCTTTCCGAAAAACATTCACCGATTATATAGATGATGTGAGTGGTGTTTATTACGACAATTCAGCCATTCAGCAGGCCTATGGTGCAAGCGCCGCACAAATGGCAGATCCGAGCCTGGGCAAGATACCGGGAGCCACCTTGCCAAATTCAGATGGGACCGGGGCGCAGCGGGGCGAAACAAAATACAAAGATTCGTATATGTTCTTTGAGCTCACGGTTGGTTATAAATTCACCAAGAAGAGAAGAACGCGTTCCAAATTCTAATTCATTCCGGTATGTTTATCGTTTCCGAACCACGCACTGCAGCAGAATTTGATGCTTATTATGCCCTGCGCTATGAGATCCTACGCAAGCCCTGGAATCAGCCACGCGGCAGCGAAAAGGACGGGGAAGAAGAAACATCCGTACACGCATTCATTCAGCACAACGACGAGGTACTGGCAGTGTGCCGCCTGCAAATGAATGATGCAGATACTGCACAATTACGTTTTATGGCTGTAGCGGAGAACCAGCAGGGGAAAGGATTAGGTAAACTCATCATAGCCCGGATGGAAGAAAAAGCCAAAGAAAAAAATGCCACAACCATCATCCTTCAGGCACGCGAAAATGCAGTAGAGTTTTACAAAGCATGCGGCTACGAAGTGTTGGAAAAGAGTCACCTGCTCTGGGGGCAGATCCAGCATTACCTGATGCGGAAGAAGCTATAGCTTTTTGTTTTCTTTTTCAAACCCGAACCAATTGCCTGCAATAAATTTTGCCAAACGTGGTGTAGGCTGCTCAACCGCTTTGTAAAAAACATACGCTACTATTAGTAAGACGAAGAAAGTGCAGCCAAATACGATCTGCGCACTTTGCGTGAACGTATGGGTGAGATACAACTTCTCAAACAGCCAGGAGGAAAATGTGCACAGCACAAGCAGGTGCGTGAGATAAACGGAAAAAGACAATTTTCCGATAAACAGCAATGGTTTAACTGAAAGAAAACGCTGAATACTTTTACTGTTGAGCAGTACAAAAAAAAGTAAGGCACAACCCATCGCTTCATACAATACCATCCCAGGAAAATCTTTTATAAGGATCCAGCGATGCATGTGTCTCGCAAGTATTTCATAAGGAGCGGAAGGATACGAGGCGAGGTAGAAGCCTGCAATGGAAAGCACAAGCAGGATCGCTCTCCGGATCATACTACTGTTGAATTGTATGTTCTTTTGTTGAATGTATGCAATAATCAGTCCCAGGCAGAAAGGCAGTATATATATGCCACCTACACAAAATCCAAGGATGGCAAAAAAAGACACTACAGCTACTGGTCGTTTATTAAATTGATTGATAAACAATAATAGGAAAACGACCAGTGCTCCGAAAAATTCGAAGACCATGGTCCAGAGAACGCTGTTGTAGGGAGTTTTCCCAAGAAAGATTGCATCGAGGAAACTAAATGTAATGACCCTCCAAAGCGGGTAATCCTGTTTGAATAGATTCGGGAGCCAGCTTTCGTTCATTTGCGAAACGGGGACAAAACGGTTATGCAGCAGGCTGAAACGATGAGCAAGATACACCATCAGACAGGAAGCCAGAATCGGAATGCTTAAACGGAAATACCGTTTGAAAACATCCTGTGAAAGCAGCTGGGACGAAAAGTTCCGGAGATATTTAATGCTCAGCACATAGCCGCTCAGCACAAAAAAGAAAACAACGGCAAAGTTGCCATTGATCAATAAATTAAGGGGAGTGTATGCAATAGTTTTATAAATAGAGCCGGCTGTGGAAAATCCTTCTGCAATGTTGGAGCAACCGTAATAATACGCAGGAAAGAACATCAGTATAAAATGATGGAAGAAAACGATAAGCGCCAGTATACCGCGCAGACCATCTATAAAATGGATCCGTTGCATATCTGCAAGATATGAAATCTTTTTTTGTGCGTTTTTTTGCGTTCGGGATATGCCTTTCAGTACCTGACTCTTTCCTTTTTGCGGACAATTATCATCAAAAAACCGTATAAAAAATCAATTTTTTACGTAGTTAAAAACACCATTTATACGTAAAAATACGGTGCCCTTTATACGTAGAAATACGGGTATTCCCATACGTAGAACTACGTAAAGTGCATGGTGTTTTCACGCAACCGGTGCCCTTCAATCAAACATTAAACAACTAATTATTAACCAGTTATATATATTTCGAAAATTCCATCTTTTTTGTAACGAAAATTCAGCTCATATTCGCAAAAGAGCCTGTGTACATTTAGCCTAATTCAACCATTTAATTTAATCATTAAAACAAACAGATTATGGCATTTTCAGGCAAAGAGGCAGAACAGTTTCCATTGGGAACTGCTGCAGAGTGGACAGCAAGATTCAGGGACGGCATTGTGTCAGGGACAACGATCGCGCATTTCTTCGGAAAGTCGATCATCACTGATATCCTTGCTCAGGAAGGTTGTATGGGTATCAGGGCATATTATGCTTTGGATGCGGACAACAAGAGACAATTGATCATAGTAGGAGCAGATGCCAACGAGAACGATATGTACAATGGCATTATTGCGGAAAAATCCTCTCCGTGTCCTCCATTCTGTGGTGGTGGAAATCCGCTGAACAGTTAATGACAATAGAAAAGCTCTACATATTACTTACTTATATTGCTATAGCAAGCATATTCGTTCCTATATCAGTAGCTTTATACAAACGCAAGGCTTTCAACATCCAGTTGAGAGCCTTGCTTGTTTATATGATTGTCTATGCTATTTTTGATATCACTAATCATATCCTGACAATCTATAGGATCAATAACTGCGCATTGTTCAACATTTTTACATGCGTGGAATTTATGTTGTTATTGTTTATATATATACAGGAATTACAGATAAAACAAAAATTATCCATCTTTCTATCGTTTGTAATACCTCTCCTATTCATTGCTTCTATTGAGTTTTCTTTTACAGATCCAAGCAATATAACGAGCGGGATTGTTGCTGTTATTATGATGGGTTTTTCTGTTTTTTATTTCTTGAAAATTTTTCTCGACCTTACCATTCCAAAACTAACCAATTATTATTTTTTCTGGCTAAATTCGGGGGTACTTATTTATTTTGCTGCACCATTTATTTTGTCCCTTTTCGAAAAACATATAAGAGATGATGATTCCCAGGCAAGTTTTTTTCTGTGGGCGATTCAACTCTTTACTAACCTTATCTATAGCACAGTCTTAACTATCGGCGTATGCAAAATCAAACGGACATAGGATTATTTATAGCACTTGGCTCGGTGGTGATGTTCCTTTTGGTGGTTGTCATTATCCTTTTTGTAGTTGTATACCAGCGCAAAATGCTCGAAAAAGAAAGCCGGATCAAAGAGATCGAGCAGGAGAAACAGATCCAGCTCTTCAAAGCCACCGTGGAAGCAGAGGAACAGCTGAAAGAAAAGATCGCCAACAACCTGCACGACAGCGTGAACCCTATGCTCTCCTTATTGAAAATGAACCTTTCCATGCACAAACGGAACCTGGAAAAAAACAAGTTCAATCCCGACAGTTTTAAGGAAGACGCTGAGCTGATCGATCAGGCAGTAGAAGGCATCCGCAGTTCCTGCCGGGAGCTGATCCCTTCGTTCCTGATCGAATTCGGCATCATCAAAGCGCTGGATGATTATATCCGCAACCTGAACAAGAATGAACACATCGAAGCTGTATTCGAGAACAGACAGCCCGGGAATACGGATGTATGTTTATCCAAACAGGACCAGCTGAGCGCCTACCGGATCTGTATGGAAGTGCTGAACAACCTGTTCAAACACGCCGGATACACGAACCTGCACATCCTTGTCGAAAATCGCCCTGAAGGTTTCCGGGTGGAATTTTCGCACAACGGGAAAGGTATCAGCAACGAAGAGATCGATGCGATCACGGACTCATCAAAAGGACAGGGACTAAAGTCCTTAAAGGTGCGGGTATTACTTTTGAATGCAGATCTCAACTATATAAAAGGGACCGGCCGGCCAGGCATCCATTTTTCTGTTCCGGCCAGTCGTTCAGAGCTTATCAATTAACACAAGACACAAATGAAAAAACTCATTCACGTCGGTATCGCAGAAGACCACGTACTGGTTCGCCAGGGCATCGTTAACCTGCTGAAAGAATACGAAGATATAAACGTATTGTTTGACGTGGGCAACGGCGCCGAGCTATTGGACGAATTGAAAAAAAGCAAACCGGAGATCGTACTCCTGGATATCGAAATGCCTGTTATGAACGGCAAGGAAGCCCTCCTGAAAATAAGAGAAAAATTCCCAAAAGTGAAGGTGATCATCATCAGCTCACATTTCGAAGACTCTTATGTGATCGAATTTGTAACCAGCGGAGCTGCGGGTTTCCTGCCGAAAAACGTGGATATCGACAAAGTAGTGGATGCGATCTACACCGTGCATGAACAGGGCTTTTATTTTGACAATAAGGTGTCCATTATGCTGGCTCAAAACCTTATTGACAGAAGCAAAGCAAACCCTGCTTTTGTGGAAGCCGAGCTCAGTGCCAGGGAAAAAGAAATTGTTGAAATGCTTTGCCGCGACAAAACCACACGGGAAATTGCGGATCAACTGTGCCTGAGTACACGCACGGTGGAAGGATACAGGAAAAGCATTATGGAGAAAACCGGCGTAAAAAACACCCTGGGACTAATCAGCTACGCAGTGAAACATAAGATCATAAAACTGCAGTAAGGTTATACTCCCAAAAGCCCTGTAAGCCCTACTTTTATTGAATTTCTTCTTTTTCGGACTGAAAAACACGTACTTTATTTCTATTTTTTGCGGTCTTTTTACAGATTTTATACGTAGAAATACGCACTAAAAGTCACGTAGAAATACGGTTGACAAAGGCTTTCACATATAGTACTTTTACAAGTATGAAAAACCTAAACTTTAACGTGCAGTATTTTATGCCGATGAAAAATGTGCAGTACAAGAAAGACGAGAAGATCGCGCTGAATGATATAAGTGTAGCTGCCTGGGCAAAAAAACTCAAATGTGAATCGAACGACCTGTGGCAGGCTGTATTGACGGTAGGCCCTGTAGTGAACAATGTGCTTGCCTTCCTCCAGATGAACAGGAAGATCAAAGATGATGACTACGGGATCTAAGCCCTCCACCGATCCGTATGGCCGGCCTTCTTCGGGGCAGTTATCCTCTTTTTTGCCTTTTCCGGCGTTTTGCTATAAAATTGTGCCTTTTTTTGGCCTTTACCTTCATAATTTAGGGTAAAAATCACTCCCATTTAATCCGCTAATAGCTATCTTTGCCATCTTTAAAAACGCACAGCTATTAATTTATGGAAGCCAATAAAGTTCGTCAGACATATTTAGATTTTTTCAGGTCCAAAGGACATCATATTGTTCCATCAGCACCTATGGTGGTGAAAGGTGATCCTACCCTTATGTTCAACAACAGCGGCATGGCTCCTTTTAAGGATCTTTTCCTAGGGAATGCTCCTATCAAATATGCGCGTGTAGCCGATACGCAGAAATGCCTCCGTGTAAGCGGAAAGCACAATGACCTCGAAGAAGTAGGCGTGGATACCTATCATCACACCATGTTCGAAATGCTTGGTAACTGGAGCTTCGGTGATTATTTTAAAAAAGATGCGATTGCATGGGCCTGGGAACTGCTGACGGAAGTATACAAGATCGATAAAGACCGCTTGTATGTAACCGTGTTTGAAGGCAGCAAAGAAGACGGTTTGTCCTTCGATCAGGAAGCATACGATACCTGGAAACAATTCATTGATGAGAAACGCATCCTGAACGGAAATAAAAAAGACAATTTCTGGGAAATGGGTGATACCGGTCCGTGCGGACCATGCTCAGAGATCCATTACGACGGAAGAAGCGCAGAAGAACGCAAAAAATCTGACGGTGCCAAACTCGTGAACAATGACGATCCGCAGGTAATAGAGATCTGGAACAATGTGTTCATGGAATTCGAACGGAAAGCAGACGGCTCACTGATAAAGCTTCCGAAACAACATGTGGATACCGGAATGGGCTTCGAGCGACTGGTACGTGTACTGCAGAAAAAACAATCCAATTATGACACGGATGTATTCACGCCGCTTCTTGAAAAAATAGAAGAGCTGAGTGGGCTCCGCTACAAACCGGATGATGAGGAACACCATAAAAAACAACAGATCATCAACACCGCTATGCGTGTGATCGCTGATCATATCCGCGCTATTTCTTTCTCCATTTCCGACGGGCAGCTGCCATCCAATACAGGTGCCGGTTATGTGATCCGCCGGATCCTGCGCCGTGCGATCCGTTATGGATATCAGTCGCTGAACCTGCGCGAGCCTTTTATGTATCGCCTGGTGCCTACCCTGGCCGGACAAATGGGAGAAGCGTTCCCGGAACTGAGAACACAAAAATTACTGATCGAAAAAGTGATCAAGGAAGAAGAGATCTCTTTCTTCAAGACACTGGAATATGGTTTGAAAAGAATTGACAATGTATGTGTGACGATGGTGAATGAGCACCGCACCAATGATCTCGTAGACGGAAAGATCGTTTTTGAATTGTACGACACCTACGGATTCCCATTGGATCTAACGTCCCTGATTGCACGCGGATACGGACTTAGTATTGACGAAGTTACTTTTAAAAAACACCTCGAGGAACAAAAGAACCGTTCGCGGACCGCAGGCATTGTGGATGCTGATGACTGGATCTATACAGCTGTGCAATGGAAAGGTGAAAAAGGAAGAGACGTGGAATTTATCGGCTACGACTCGCTGGAATGCGAAAGTTACATCATGCGCTACCGTAAAGTCACTTCCAAAGGAAAAGAATTGTATCAGTTAGTGCTGGACATCACTCCTTTTTATGCAGAAAGTGGCGGACAGGTAGGAGATACCGGTATACTGGAAGCTCCGAACGATATTGTACACATCATCGATACAAAAAAAGAGAACGGGATGATCATTCACCTGGTGGATAAGCTTCCGGAGAACCTTACTGCTCATTTCCATTCCCGTGTGGACAAAGAGAA
The DNA here is from genome assembly GCA_021156365.1 of Bacteroidota bacterium. GTDB lineage: Bacteria > Bacteroidota > Bacteroidia > B-17B0 > Aurantibacillaceae > JADJDM01. The sequence continues at coordinate 43,032 of JAJNDK010000011.1, read as the reverse complement.
ACGTTTACAGATCCAGAACAACCATAGTGCTACTCACCTGCTCCATGCTGCTTTGCGCGAAGTATTGGGTACGCATGTGGAACAAAAAGGAAGTCTCGTAAATGACGAGCACCTCCGTTTTGATTTCTCTCATTTTGCAAAAGTAACGGAAGAAGAGCTGACCCTGATCGAGAAAATGGTGAACGCAAAAATCCGTGAAAACATTAAATCGGGGATTAAGCTGATGCCATTGGAAGATGCGAAAAAAACAGGAGCTATGGCATTGTTCGGCGAAAAATACGGTGATATGGTGCGGGTAGTTACTTTTGACAAACGATATAGCATCGAATTGTGCGGTGGTACGCATGTTCAGCAGACCGGCCAGATCGGCTTCCTGAAAATTATTTCGGAAAGCGCTGTAGCAGCCGGCATCCGCCGTGTTGAAGCAGTTACCGGCACAAAAGCAGAAGCTTATATACAGGAGCAAACACACACACTCCACGAAATAAAAACCATTCTGAAGGCACCGAAAGAGCTTACCAAAAGCCTGCAACACCTCGTAGATGAGCACCACCACCTGCAAAAACAAATACAGCATTTACTGAAAGAGAAAGCGCAATCCATAAAAAAAGACCTGCTGCAGAAAGTGAAACCGGTAAACGGTCTTAATTTTATTGCAGAGCTGATCGACCTGGACAGCGCGGAAGAAACCAAGAACATCCTTTTCGAAATGCGGAATCATACGGACAACCTCGTATGTGTGCTGGGCTCTGAAATAAAAGGGAAACCAAGCCTGTCTGTGATCATCAGCGATAACCTCGTGAAAGATAAAAACATGAATGCAGTCAACATGGTGAAAGAAATTGCCAAAGAGATCAATGGCGGCGGCGGTGGGCAGGCATTTTATGCAACAGCCGGTGGCAGCAATCCGGAAGGCCTGGAAAAAGCAATCGAGAAAGCGAAAAACTTAGTATAAAACAGCAGGTAATCTGTAGTAAATGGGAAAAAGCAACAATACCACTTTTCTGATATCCTGCTTTGTTTTTTCTATTCTCGTATGCGTATTACTCTTTTTTTTCAACGCCTTTTTTTCATTGCATTATTCCATAGAGCTGGCTTTGGTCACACTCTTTATTTGTTTTTCCTGCTCCTTCCTGTTTTTTTATTTTGTCTACCAAAAGATCATTTACACCCGGATCGAGCAAACTATCATGCGGCTGAAGGATTTTACCTCCAGTAAGATCCCGGAGGAGAAATACGATTATACAAAGGATCTGGCGGATCCGCTGGAACAGTTGAACCAGGCCATCATTAAGATCGCCAACGACCGCCAGAAAGAGATCGAGCACCTTACCCGCATCGAGAATTACCGGAAAGAATACCTGGGCAATGTTTCGCACGAGCTCAAAACACCTATTTTCAATATCCAGGGATATGTGTCCACATTGATAGATGGCGGCATCAATGATCCGAGCATCAATTTAGAATATCTGAAACGTGCCGATAAGAGTATTGATCGTATGATCCATATCATCGATGATCTTGAGACTATCTCCCAGCTTGAAACAGGGGCGTTGGTCATCGATATGGAAAAATTTGATGTAGTGGCTCTGTGCAGGGATGTGATCGAACAATTAGAAATGGTTTCCGGTAAAAAGAACCTGCGCATTTCTTTTGGTGAGGAGTATAAAAAACCGTTCAAAGTGTATGCCGATAAATTCCGGATCCGGCAGGTATTTGTGAACCTGATCACTAATTCCATTAAGTACGGCAGGGAAAACGGGAAAACACTTTTAAAGTTCAAAGCCATTGACGATAAAGTACTGATAGATGTTTCCGATGATGGGATCGGCATATCAGAAGAGCATTTGCCACGCCTTTTCGAACGTTTTTACCGGATCGATAAAGGAAGATCACGCGAGCAGGGCGGAACCGGGCTTGGCCTTTCGATCGTCAAACACATTATCGAAGCACACGATGAACACATTACCGTGAACAGTACGCCGGGTGAAGGAACAACTTTCACGTTTACTCTGAAAAAGGCGTAAAATCATAACGTATAAAATCTGCCTACATTATTCAACCCCTTCAGGGTTGTTAGGATATTGATCTTTCTTATTATTCATATTGAACCCCATTCGGGGTTCCAGCTGTACGAAATTTTTAAATTGTTAATCCAAGCCTGAAGGGCTTGAATATGAATAATTATCTGATCTTATGAGTTTTTTACAACCCTGAAGGGGTTGAATATTTTTATGTTCCGGGATTCTCTCCTCTTTGTAAAGAGGGGCTTTTGCCTGAAAACTACTTCTTAAACGAAAGGGCTATCGTTTTCGACGAGGAGATGGCTTTGCCTCCCTGTGTGGCTGCCACCCATGCCGGCATTGCTTTTACAAAGCGGATCGCTTCTGTTTCACAGTCTTTGCAGTTCCCTGTTTTGCTGGTGATTTTCGGCTTGCTGATGATGCCTTTTGCATCGACCGTAAATTTCACAATGATCACTTCTTCCGACACACAGCTTGCCGGTACTTTGAGGTTCTTTTTGATATAAACATCCAATGCCGTTTTTCCACCTGTAAATTCAGCTTTCACTACCGGCGCTGAAGGACTTGTTGTAGCTCCGTTAGTTGCTGTAACAGTGACCGGTTTATTGGACCAGGTATAGGTAGTTCCGCCGGGAGTAGTAAGTGTGGTATTTTGATTTTGCGTAAGTGTGGTAGCTGAACCGGAAGTGATTGCTATAGGTGTAGAACCAGTGATCGTCGAATCCGATGACTGTTGTACAGGAGATGATTTCTGATCCATCATTGGAGGAGCCGCTGCATAATCGGCATTCGTCGATTCCGTCTTTTTTGCTTTTCCTTTAACAACAGCTCTCTTTTTTACCGTTTCCTTTTGTTTTGAATTATCGGTTACCACCATTGCATCTTCTGCCACATCAAACTTATTTTTCTGCATGATCTGGCTTTCCAGCCTCACGCTTTTCTTTTCTTCTTCTTTCAAGGCGATCTCCTCGTTCTGGTTTTTCTTGTCACTTTGCGTATCATCCACATCTTTCGCTGCAAATGTGTTTTCCACCTCATCATAGGTTGTAACACGATATTTTGGCGGATTTGTTGCCGTATCCGTCTGACTGAAATACCCACCTTCATCGGTATACACTTCACCATCAGTCTTTGTTTCTAAAGGAATAGCAGGAGCTTTTACTCCCGGAGCTTTCACCGGTTCCTTTTCTGACACGATCCTTGCATCCGAATTATTTTCCGTCGGAGGCAAAGGCGCCTTGTTTGTATCTGTTTGACCGGTGACCTCATTGCTCATACTGACATCTGCCATGTTGGTAGCGGCATCTTTATTAAATCCTTTAAACACAAAGAACAGACCGAGCAGCAAAACAAGGGAAGCTGCGATCGACATAATGTACAGGCCGGTTTTAGGCTTATCCTTTTTTTCTCCATTGGCAGCTGCAATGTACAAACCGGCCTTATCTTTTTTTTCTTCTTCCAGTAACTCCGCCAGCTTTTTATCAATATTGGCATCCGCGGTTATTTTCGCCTGCTCCGGATCTTTCACCAGTTTCAGGCCTTCCAAAGCTTCCAGGTCAAATTCATCCAGATCGCGGGTAGTCTGATTGGCATCAGCATCCAGTAATCGGAAGAATTCTTTCGCATCCATATGTCCTTTATTCTTGTCCACTTTGGGTTTCGAGTTTTATCTTCAGGTTCCGTTTTCCGTTTTGGATATAGCTTTTCACATTGTTCAGCGTATATCCCGTTATTTCTACAATTTCATTATAACTTTTGTCTTTCAGGTAGAAGAGCTCTACACATATCCGCTGCTCTTCATTCAATCCGGCCATTGCTTTTTCCAATGCCACATATTCCTGTTCCCTCTTGTTGGCATTTTGATGCATTTCTTCGCTTTTTTCCACAAACGTTTTTACATCGTACTCATATTCAAGCCCTTTACGCAATTTACTTTGCGCCGAACGGAGCTGCATGAGGCAGAAATTTTTGGTAAATGTGTACAGCCAGCTTTTGAAATACTCAATGCTGTGCTTCTGAAGGTCGTCGAAAAGCTTGGTGAAAATGTTGGTAACAGCGTCATGTGCCTCGTCCTGGTCCTTGAGATATTTCATACACAAACCGAAAACAAGGTGCGAATACCGTTTATATAAAATACCCACAAAGATCTTATCCGCCGACTTTTTGTATTCAGCAATCAATTCCTTGTCCGATAAATCCTTATAACGTTCGGGATAGAGCATTTTCCATCTCAAAAATAAGAAAAAAAAGCGAATGTTTTGCGCAAAGCGGATGGTTCGCACAGAGACGCATTGGGCGCAAAGACAATTTTGAGAAAACCGGCTGACTTTAACAAAGATGCCTGATTCTTGTTTCTATACAGACAAACCATTGCGTTCTTTACGCCTTTGCATGCAATATCTGTTTACGGGTTCACCCACTTCTTCAGGAATTCATTATCACCACTCAGCTTACCTACGATCTTGTAGTTGGAATGATCAAGGATGGACGATTTTCCCACCACCTCTTTCACCACTTTGTAGGGATACCATCCACTGGCATGAATAAAATAATTTCCCTCCGGTGAGATCCGGATAAAACCGGTGTGGTTGTCGAGGCCTACTACATACAAACCATTGCCCAGCTTATTCATTCTTTTCTCAAAGTCCGCTATTTTTACATTTGAAAACCGGGTAATGCTGCTTTTCTGCACCAACGATTTGATCATTTCTTCCGAAGCACATTGTGCCATCTTCACCCTGTTTATCTTCACCCCTGCATCGCGTAAGGTGGTCGTAACAAAGTATCCGCAGGCAATGGCTCCTTCGTTCGGTTTTTGGGTAGTGCCGTTGAAATCCCATTTGGTTCCGTACCAGTATGCAAAGATCTTTTTGTCCATGCTTATGAGAAAAGCTTTCTCCAATGCTTTCAGACCGGCGTGATCGCGTTTCAATTGTTTGCGCTCAATCTGAATGGAATCCAACACAAGTGGATAAGCTGTGTAATCCACTACTTTTTTCACAGGTACTATCGCAGGATTCCGGAAAAAGAAATACCAGGCACCAGCAAAAAGTGCACTCAGAACAACAAAAACAAGAAGTAATTTTTTGATACGGGTATTCAAGGGGCGTGATCTTAATGTACTCTATTAACGGGAATACCTGTTCTTTATTTTACAGGTACTTCGGGCAGGTTGATCTCCATCGCTTCCCATTTCCCATCACCCCAGGAGTACTGAACGGATTTTCCCTTGAAGCTATCGTAAGCAATGTAATAGGCCTTTTCATATTTCTGATCGTAATACGGCTTGATATAGATATCACCCTTCGCACCCGGAACAGGGCTTGCAGGCAGGTTGATCTCCATCGCTTCCCATTTGCCATCGCCCCAATAGTACTGAAGGCTTTTACCTGTTTTGGAATCCCATACAATGTAATAGGCTTTATCATATTTCTGATCGAAGTACACTTCAAAAAGCACATTGCCGGTAACGCCTGTCAATGGTGACAAAGGCAGATTGATCTCCATCGCTTCCCATTTACCATCGCCCCAGTAGTATTGTATGCTCTTCCCTGTTTTTATATCCCAGGCCAGGTAATAGGCTTTGTTATACTTGGTATCAAAGTAAGATACCATACGTGTGTTTTGTGCTTTTGCTGCAATGGCCATACAAAGGATCATGCAGGTGAAGAGAATGATTTTTTTCATGAAGATGAGTTTGTTTATAGTATACCGAAGGTACTAAAAAGTGTTCTTCATTCAAACCGCCCGGATTATGAAATCCTGAAATTTATTGTACATTTATATTTACCTAAACAAACAGGAGTATGAATAAAAAGCTGATCCTTATCATCATAGCTGTAGCTGCATTTCTTGGATTCGGTCTCTGGTACTGGAATACCCACGACGGAACCGGAGCCGATATGTTCCATCCTACTACCAAATATGCTATGTGGGCATTCGGCTTAGGTGCGATCAGTGCTATCTCCTTGCCGCTGGGCTCACTGGCGGGTATCCTGTTCAAACCGAAGGCATCCGTTACCGCAGCATTTACTGCTTTCGGAGCCGGCGCGTTGATGGCTGCACTCAGTGTGGAGCTGATAGCGCCCACCGTAATGGAAATCGTAGGTCAGGCATCCAGTCCTACAGGCATGGTGCACGATAAATCACATGCATTTTATACAATGGGAGCTTTACTGGTAGGTTGCATTTTGGGTGGCCTGCTGTTTTTCTTCCTGGACGAAGCCGTTAATTCACACGGTGGTTTCCTGCGCAAAATGAGCACTATGATCACTTTTTTCAAAAAGAAAAATCCGACTGTCAATCATATCAACGAGCGGGACATTGTTCAACTGGAAAAAAAGGAAGCACATGAGCAAAAATCGGGAGCCATGGGTATCTGGCTGGGACTGCTGATCGACGGCATTCCGGAAAGCTTTGTGATCGGTGCCGGTTTCCTGGCCATCCTTTCTGCAAAGCTGGCAGCAGGTGGCAATCCGGATTTTTCGGCAGTGATCCCCTATACACTTATAGCAGGTTTGTTCCTGTCCAATTTCCCGGAAGCATTAGGAAGCTCTATCGGAATGAAAAAGCAGGGCATGAGTACCGGAAAGATCCTGATGCTCTGGATGTCTCTGGTAGTTATTGTAGCTGTCGGTGCTACTGTCGGGTATTACCTCGGAGCCGAAGTTCCGCATGAAGTAGAGATCGGTATCGAAGGATTGGCTGCAGGTGCTATGCTTACCATGATCGCACAAACCATGTTGCCCGAAGCCGTGCATATAGGCGGCACACGGGTAGTTGGCCTTAGCACCCTGATCGGTTATTTATCAGCAGTGGCGTTTAAGCTGTTTGAATAAAGTAGCTGCTTTCGCAATCCAATCTCTTTGAAAAAACATAGGATTGCGAAATGAAATGCCTGTTTAAAATAATTATGTACATTAGTATATTCTTTATTGAGAAACAGTGTTCCGATAGCACAGCCAGTTGCAACAGGAACCCAAAAAGCAGTTTAAATAACCCTTAAAAAACTACTTATGAAAAAGCTAAAACACTTTGTACCCGCTATTCTTGCATGTATTGTTATTTTTTCTTCCTGTACGATGGAAAAGCGGCTTTACAGACCAGGATACCATGTACACCATAAAAAATCACCGGTAGCCCCAACAGCTATGGAAACGGAGAAACAGGAACCTGCCGCATACCAGAATGGAGCCACTTCGGAAAAGAATCCGAAAACAGTATACCTGAATACAGCGATGGAGCAGCTTGTTACTCCTTCCGTTCCAAAACCGGAAAAAGCCATTCCGGAGATCAAATCCCCTGAAGCAGTTGCTCTTCCGGTATCCAACAGCGATACAAAAAACACGATTGGCAATCCCTCTTCTTTTAAAGATCATACAGGCAAACAAAACAGCCTGTCCGATACCAAAAAGAGCTATTCCTCAAAAGCCCTTACGAACAGTGGTGGTGATGGAGGTGGTGGAATCGGAAGAGGGATCCTGATGCTGATCGTTGCTCTTTTGCTTTTGGGTTTAGGCGCTCTTTTCAGCTCACTGATCGGCGGTTCATTCGGCCTCCTCGTGTTCTGGTTTTTCGGACTGGCTGCTCTCATCCTGATCATTGCTGCCATTATTGTAATGGTAAGAGGATAGCAGTTTTCCTTGTATTACTAAAAAATCTGATCGTACCAACTGTAATACAGATCGGATCAGCTTTAAGTATGATCGTACCAGCTGCAATACCGATCGGATTAGCTTCAAGTACGATCGTACCAACTGCAATTCGGATCGTACCAGCATCAATACGGGTCGGATTAGCTGCAATTCGGATCGTACCAGCATCAATACGGATCGGATTAGTTTCAAGTACGATCGTACCAACTGCAATTCGGATCGGATTAGCTGCAATTCGGATCGAAATAGCAGAAAAAAACCCCTTCTTACAGGAAGGGGCTCACTTCAAAAGACAAAAACCAGGGCAAAAAATGTTAACTAAACAGGTATTTCAACGTTTTTGTCTTCAAGCATTTTTTTCAGGTTGATCAGTGCATACCGCATTCTGCCTAAGGACGTATTGATGCTCACCTGTGTAAAATCTGCAATTTCTTTAAAGCTCATATCATAATACATACGCATGATGAGTACTTCTTTCTGCTCCGACGGAAGCTCTTCTACCAGGTTGCGCATGGTTTTCTTAAACTGACTCTTTTCTATCTGATGGTCGTTGTTCTCCTGGATGTTCAGGATGGAAAAAATGTCGACCTCCTCCCCTTCATCGTTCACAATATTGGGTATAGTGGGCATTTTTTTTATCCTGCGGAAGTGATCGATCACCAGGTTGCGGGCTATCCGTAGTACCCATGGAAGGAATTTACCGTCCTCATAGTACTGCCCTGCTTTCAGGGAATTGATCACCTTGAAAAATGTATCCTGGAATATATCTTCCGTTATCTCTTTGTTCCTCACAACGAGATAAATAGAAGAATAAATTCTACGTTTATGGCGCATCAGCAATTCCGCAAGGGCTGATTCGTCACCATTAATATACAAAAATACAAGTTGATTGTCGTCAATAACGCGCTTGTTCATAGGCACTCTTTTTACTTGTTTTAATTAATAGAATGTAAAAAGTAGATGTCTGGCCTATTTTCCTCCTGGTTTTTTAATTATTGACTAATACAATAGTACTAAATTTTTATTTTTTTAGCAAGCCTTAATGGAATTTAACAAATGGGAAATGGATAATTTACTGGAAATCAATATTCTATTTTACTGACGTTTCAGTTTGCCTTGTTTCCAGGCTTTGATAAATTTAGCCCAGGCAACCGGGTTTAGCAGGTTATTTGGCGGGTACTGCCCTGCGTAATAGAGTTTGGTGTATTTCTGCTGCATGGCATAGCTGTAATTAGCCTGTGCATCCATGCTGAGCCCTTTGGCCAGCTCACGCATCTCCGATTCTTCCAGGTTTTTCTGGGCGCGGTCATAGTCATTGTGGGCTACTTCGAGCTTCAGGAAGGCTTTTTTGAATTCATCCCTGCTTGGCCATGGGTAAACAGTAGCGGTAGGTAATTCCACCGTATCCTTCCGGAGTACCTGGATAATAGAATAATGAGCTACTTTTAAAGTATCCGGTATCTTGTAGGTCCCGTCTTTATATGCTACGGAGAAAAACTCGATCTCATCGCCGGGCGAGGCAACTAAGGTAAAAAATCCGTAAAAATCACTGATAGTACCGTGTGTTGTTCCTTTTACAATGATAGAAGTAAAAGGCAGGGGACGCAGGCTGTCGCTCTCCACCACCACACCCGAAAACTGGATCAGGGGTTTGGTTGGTTTTTTTGAAACGGCTGGTTGCTGGGCAGCCAGACCAATCGAACACATTGTAAGAACTATAAACAGAGCTGAGCGTACTATTCCTTTCATCCTTTCAAAAATAATAAATTTAAGTCTCGCTGCTACGCTAATTATAGTTAAAAATCCTGCCGGTTGCAGATCTTCGCATAAGCACACCATGTACATTTATCCAGGTCCTCTGTTTGATCGAAAGGCAAAGCAGGATCAAAGATCTCACGGATCTCAGTGATCAGGCGCTCTTCAAACTGCAGCAATAACTCTTCGGAAAACCGGATCGGTGTGCGGTTCTCTTCTATGTAATATTCTTTCTTTTTATTTCCCCTGAAGGGAATAATGCAGGTACGGATCCGTTCCGGTTCCGAGAGATCATTCTTCCAGGCCAGCCAGGCATACATAAACAGCTGAAATGCCTTATTGAATTTCTTCTCCGTGAAAAGGCTTTCAAAACCTTCAAAAGCAAACTTGTCGTTTATATCATTCACCGACGATTTGTAATCCACGATCCTGAAATGATCGGCCGTGGTATCGATCCGGTCTGCCGTACCGGAGATCTTCACCTGCAGCTCTTCTCCGTTTATCTGCAGCACAAGCAGGTATTCCAGCTTCTTTTCCAGCTCCAGGATCTTCAGCGAGCTTTTCTTTTCCGTTAGCTCCTCCACATAGGCTTCATCGGCCTTTATGAGGTTTTCCGCATAGATCTTTATGGTATGAAAAGCGAGGTAGTTTTTTCCGAACATAAACTCGCTCTCCTTGTATTCATTGCGGAAAGCGGTTTCCGTCAGCGCTTCGATCTTTCCATACATTCCCGCAAAATCAAGAGGCTGCAGATATACTCCTTTTTTATCGGCATACGCATTCTCCAGTACATAATGCAGGATCGTACCGAAGGTGTTGGCTTCCACGCTCTCTTCCACTTCTTCCGCTTCCCTGATATTGGCGAGATAGGCATAATAAAAACGCAGGCGGCAATCCTTGTAGGTATTGAACAGGGAAGGCGAAAATCCGGATCGCTCGGGCGAAAAAGCCTTTGCTTTCAGTTTCTCAAGCAGGGCTGGTGTTTTGAGTATCGTTATGGGTGGAATGGCTTTTTGTTCCTGTGCTTTCGGAAGCGCTACCGCATCCTGTATTTTTGCCAACTTGTTTTTCCGGGGTAGCTCATGCATAAGCTGCGTGATAAAACGGCTCTTCTCTCCCTTGCCCATGGCATCCGTTTCGGTATTGTAGATCAGCGAGATCTTTTTTGCGCGTTGGATCAGGCGGTAAAAGTGATAGGCATAGATAGCATCCTTGTCCTGGTATACCGGCAGCTGAAAATATTTTTTCAGATCGAAAGGAATGAAGGTGTTGGCTGATTTTCCGGAAGGAAGGATATTCTCATTCACCGAAATGAGGATCACATTCTCAAAATCGAGCGTTCGTGTTTCCAGTACACCCATGATCTGCAGGCCTTTCAAAGGTTCTCCGAAAAAGGGAACGGATGCGCCTGATAATAATTGCTGGATGATACGGCGCAGGGTTTTCAGGTCATTGATATAGTTTACCTGCAGACACACTTCCTGCAGGCGTGTGATCAGCTTGCCAAACTCAAAGGCAAATTCCGTTTCGGTAGCGTCGCGTTTGTTGCCTTTTTTTTCAAACACAGCGAGCAGCTCATCGGCAAGGCGTTTCAGGTTTCCCACTGCTTCTGCGGTTGTGTTCCATCCTTCAAACAGAAAAGCCACGTTCTGATATTGTACATCAAAAACCCGTTGCAATGTCTTCACCGAAAAATAGGAAATATTGTTTTCTGCAATGCGTTTGGAGATCCTTCCCGATTGCATGTCGGAACCAAAAAGTGTATTAAAGTAAGGGTTCTGCAACACACGCAGCAGGTCTTTATAATAAATAGCGCCCTGTGCACTGTTCTGCTTCTTATTGATATGCATATTGATCAGCTGCTCCGACAGATCGTACAAGGTGCTTTGACGAAGCGGATACTCCAGCGATACGTTCACAGCATCCACTTCTGCCGGTAAAACGCTGAGCAAAGGAAATAACAGGGATTCATCACAAAGAATGATGGCCGTGTTGCTCAGGTCCACGCCTTCGTATATCCACTTTTTTAATACAGTGGCGGCGGTAGCTACCTGTGCCATGTTTTGCGGTGCGCCAATGATGTTGACTTCTTTTTCCTGCTCCGATAAATTATTACTGATAAAAGTTCCCGAGCGAAAATAATCATTGGTAAAATGCCGTCTTAAGAACAGGCCCGCTTCATGGAGCGGATCCTCGAGGTAATAGCGATCGGCATCCCACAATACGGTTGCTCCCTGCTCTTCTATAAAATGACGGAACAAAATTTCTTCAGCCCGGTTCAATGCATTGAAGCCTGCAAACACGATGTGTTCACTTTCGATCTTCACTTTTTTCTGTTGCACATTGGCTACTGCCTTTTTGTAGGCAAGTCCCTGGTAAGCGATCTGCTTTGCTTCCAGGCTTTTCACAAAGTGTTCGTATACGTCGCCGAGAGCAGACATAAATGCAATGTAATTCGACTGCATTTCCGTTTTATGCTCTTCTGCAAGGCTCCAGCTTTCTATCTCTTTGATCTCAGCAAGGTTCTTGTAAATACTTTTGGCATCCACGAGATAACGATCGATCTCGTTATAATCCTGCAGGAGCATATTGGCCCATTTGATAAAATTGTCGAAGGGCTCCGCTTTTTCTTTCATCACTTCCACATAACTTTCGTACAGCAATGCGGCAAGCGTGATGGAATCGGCAGCCTGGAACCCGGATAGTTCGGCAATAAATTCTTCGGCGCTGATGATCCGGGGCAGCCATATGGTTTTGTTGTATATCTTTGCGAGGTGTCTTTTCAGGAATAAAGCCCCGCGCTTATTGGGAAGCACCACCAACACTCCGCGCGTGTTTTCGCCGAATTGCTGATGAATAAAATTTGCCGTTTCAAATAAAAATGGAGCCATGATCAAATCACCTCTTGAAGATATACAATTTCCGCAATACCGGAAGTACAGCAACAATAAAAATTATTTCCGGATCCTTTCTCCCGTTGAATTTGAAGAGATCCAGCTGATCGGAAGCAGGCAGCTCAAACGGAAAGTGACGGCAGAATTATTTCCCGAAAAGAATTTCATCATGGATCTGCTGCTGCTGAATTCGCCGGATATAGTGGTAATAGATGCAGCGGAATTCGGAAAACAGGAAGATTAATCTCCTGATCACTGTACGAGCTTCAGTGCCTCTTTGTAATCGATGCGAACACCATTTTTAAACGCAACCACAAAAGCATCTTTATGTCCCAGCTCACGTACTTTTGCCTGGTATCTTATTGCATCGTCGGGTTTCGGAAAACTACCTGCTGTATATTTCAACACGGCTCCTGCTTTGTAATAGGTCACATTTTCCAAGCCTTTCAGTTTAGGAGAACCGGCAGCCAGTTCTTTATCGGAAGAAGTGAATTGCACACGGAATTCGACCAGATCTTTGGTCTCCTTTTTCACCGAATCTTTTTTTCCTGAATACGTAGAGAGGATGTCTTTGGGTTTGATATCAGCGCTGTCCTGCTCATTTTGTTTCGCTTCTATCTCCTTTTGTATGGTCTCGATCTCTGCGATCTTTTGTTTCGGATACTTGTCACCCGGTTTGAAAACAGCTGCATCGATATATGCTTTTTTCGCGTCCTGCCATTTCTTTTCTTTCAGGAGCTTGTCAGCCTTTTCGATCAGTGTTTTGTATTTTGCTTCGGCTTCTGCGTTTGCTTTGTTCTTTTCCTCTTCTTTCTTTTTTATTTCCGCCTCTTCTGTTCCTTTATCGATCTCTTCTATCTTCGATTTTGCATACGCATCATCTTTCTTTACTTCGAGAGCCTGCTCATATATTTTTTTTGCTTCTGCGAATTTTTTCTCTTTCAGTTTATCATCGGCTGCCTTTTTCAGGCTGTTGTATTTTTCCGTTGTTTTATCGTCCACCTTCAGTTCGACTGTAGTTCCGGCTTGTGCCAGTGTATCCGTTTCTTCTACCGCTGCCGAGTCTTCACCTTTGGGGTGCTCTCTTTCATAGATCAGGTTTTCATTCTCGATCGGCTCCTGGTTCTCATATTCATCATCGTATCTTACGCTTTTTCCTTCCTGGTCGTCCTTGTATTTTCTAAACGCTTTGAAAATTGCGATCGCCATATAGTTCTGTCCTTTTTCCGAAGCGAGGAATTTTTCTTCCTGCGGATTGGTGAGGAAGCCAACTTCTGTAAGGATGCTCGGCATGGTGGTTCGCCAAAGTACCCAGATGCTCTGGCGTTGAACACCTTTATCGATACGACCGGCTTTGGCTTTGTATTCCTCCTGGATCCGGGCAGCAAACTTAGCGCTTTGCTCCACATTTACTTTCACACCCATCGTCATAATGATATAGGCCTCATCACTGTTGGGATCGAACCCATCATAGGTGATTTCGTAATTGTCTTCGAGTAACATAGCGGCATTCTCACGTTTGGCCACTTCCATCTTGCCTTTTTCGTTCTTGATCCCCATTACGTAAGTCTCAGAACCATAGGGCCCGGGGTTCGCGACTTCTTTTTTATGGATCTTTCCTTTTTTATCTTTCCAGGTCTTGTAATGTACCTTGCCGTCTTTCCCTTTGTAGGTCACATATTTTGCCGCCGCATTGCAATGGATGGAAATAAAAAGATCGGCATTGTTCCTGTTGGCGATCTGGGCCCGTTCCTCCAGTTCCACAAAAACGTCGGTCTTGCGGGTATAGATCACTTTAACATCTTTTAGATTTTCTTCGATCAGCTTACCCAATTTTAGGGCTATGGCCAGCGTTACCTGTTTTTCGTTATGCGTAGCGCCATTACATCCCGGATCCTTGCCTCCATGCCCGGCATCGATCACTACGATCTTGATGCCTTTTGGCTTTGGCACTACATATACGGAAGAAAAAGAAAGACAGAAAAAAATGAGCAAAGACCAGAGTATGAAAAGCCCCGACAGCTTTACGATGTATATAAAACGACGATAATTTACAAGTTTCTTTAGCATGTTAAAACCGATATATTTTCCGTAGTTTTGGCTCTCATTAGTACAAACAAAAATAAACGAGTCGAAGTGAGGCAAAAGCCTTGGATACCACTACTTTTCAGGCGGTTGTTGTTAATAACTGCAGGTACTCTGGTTGTGTTCAACGCTGCTGCGCAAACTCCTGTTATCAAAGACTCTTTGGGCATAAGGCAGGATTCGCTCACAGACGATGTGCTGGAGGAGGAAATCAAGTATAATGCCAGAGATTCCATTCGTTTCGAGGTTAAGAGCCAGAAAATATACTTATACGGAGAAGCGACCGTAGAGTTCTCCGGAAAAACACTCACAGCCAATTACATCGAAATTGATAATAAAAACAACCTGGTGAGCGCCAGCGGAACGATCGACAGCCTGGGCAAAACGATCGGACGTCCCGAATTTAAGGATGGAGAGAATACCATGCGGGCCGAAAAGATCGAATACAACACCAAAACATCGAAGGGAAAGATCTATGGTGTGCTCACAAAACAGGCAGAAATGCTGATCTACGGCGAGGTCATCAAAAAAGACTCGAACAATGTACTCTATATCAAAAATGCCAAATGTATTCCCTGTGAATATGAGGACGCGGTGTTTTATTTCAGGGCTAAAAAAGCAAAAGTGATCCCTGACGACAAGATCGTGACAGGTCCTGTATTTATTGAAGTAGCGGGCATGCAAACACCAGTGGGAATGCCTTTCGGATATTTCCCGAATGTGAAGAACAAATCAAAAATGGGTATCATTATTCCGGCTTTCGGCCAGCTGCCCAGCCAGGGATTCTTCCTGCAAAACGGCGGGCTGTACCTGCCGATCAACAGCAGAACAGATATGGAGATCCGCGGTGATATCTATTCCATCGGTTCCTGGTCGCTCAACACTACCAATCGGTATTATAAACGATACAAGTACACAGGTGCGGTGAATCTTGGTTTCAAGCAGATCCTGTTAGGTGAAAAAGAGATCCCTTTTGAGAAAAATCCGGCAAATGGTTATCAAAAGCTGAATAATTTTTCCGTGGCCTGGTTACATAACCAGGATGCCAAGCGAAAACCAAACGAACGCTTCAGTGCAAACGTGAATGTTCAGAGTGCATTCAACAACAAATATAACCCGGAAAGCTCAGCACAGTATCTTACCAATACATTTTATTCGAACATCAGTTACGGCTACACATTTAAAAATGCAGCCATATCAGTAAATGCACGGCACAACCAAAACACGCAGACACATTATATGGAAGTGAGCTTTCCCGAGCTGACCTTCAATACCGTTCGTTTCTTCCCTTTCAAAAATGAAGAAAGAAGCAAGCCTAATTTCCTCGACAAAATAGGGATCAGTTATACTGCAGAAGCCAAAAGTTTTCTGAAAGCTGCAGATACTACATTCTTCAAAGAATCGAGCCTGGATTCTATACAATACGGAGTGCGCCATACGATCCCGATCAGCACGAATCTCAATTTATTCAAATACTTTACGCTCACACCGGCTGTTAATTTCACTGCAGTGAATTATCTAAAGTATAATGATTATAGCTTCGATACCCTGACGAACCGGATCATACGGGACACCCTGCAGGGTTTCAAAACCGGGTTTGATGTTAACTTTAGCACCAATCTTACGACCAAACTTTTCGGTGATTATTATTTTAAAGGCAAACGACTGAAACAGATCCGCCATTTCGTTATCCCAACGGTTGGTGTTACCTACCACCCGGATATGCAGGGTGATGATCTTGGTTTTTACAAATGGGTTCAGAGCGATACTTTGGGCAATTACACAAGGCGCTCTATTTTTGAAAATGGGATCTATGGTGGGCCGACAGGTCCTGAAGGCGGATTTCTGACCTACGGGCTCAATAACAATTTCGAAGCGAAGATCCGCCAGAAAACAGACAGCGGTTTTGTGGATAAAAAGATCATACTGCTTCAAAACCTTGGGATCAATGGTTCCTACAACATGTCGGCGAAAGAGATGCCATGGAGCGTAATAAATGTGACTGCACGTACAAGGGTCTGGAAAAATATAGACCTCATGGGCGGAGTAGTGCTTGACCCCTATGCAGTCGATGAAAGAGGCACCCGGATCAATCTTCTCTATGCGCATGATTATACGAATAAAAAGCGTTTGCCTTTGCGTTATTTAAGCTCGCAGTTATCCGTAAATGCAGCTTTCAATCCACAGGTATTTGCAAAACCCGGACAGCAACCAACCGGCAACTGGTTCTTTAATCTTACTTACAACATTGTGTTCGCGAAAAAGTTCGATCTCATGGACACAATCCCTGCCAAACCCGGGCAGCAGCTGAACTTCAACGGAAACCTGGATGTAACTCCAAAATGGAGGGTCGGCTTCAGCAGTGGTTATGATTTTACCACAAAGAACCTGAGTTATACTTCCTTTAATATATACCGCGACCTCCGTTGCTGGGAAGCAAAGATCGAATGGGTTCCGTTCGGTTTCAATCAGCGCTATTCCGTTGGTATCAACCTGAAGACATCGGCTCTGAAAGATGTGAAAATACCAAGAGAAAGGAAGATGATCTGGGCTAATGAGAACGGGTAGTAAGCAACAACTAATATAAAATTTCCGGTTCTACTTCTATTTGTTTTCCGGTTTTATCACGCAGTGTGTAACTTACCTGGTGCTGCCACTTACCGCCTTTTACATTTACGTTCACAATTACCCATACGGAAGAATCGGGTTTCATTTTCACTACATCACCCGGTTCATATACGAGTTTGGTTGTAATGGAATCCCGGTATTGCAGGGTAAGCGCCATTGGGAGGTAATCCCCTACCCGTGTGAGGATCTTCTGCACGGAGTCGGCCCGTCTCGTTTCCTTCAGAATAACTGAATTATCAGCAGCTATTTTTTTGGTAAGCTCCTGGTATTGCAATTCGGAGTTTTTAGCCTGCTCTTCGAGATCCGACGACTTTTTAATGTAAACGATGGCTACAATAACAAGTGTGGTGATCAAAATGAACAAAGTAAAAGAAAGCCATTTTCTTTTTTTAGGAGCTTCGGCAGGTGTTGTTTCCATGCTTATACTAATTTATTAGTTGATTCTTCATATCCATAATCGATATGCAGGTTGGGCATTCTGCAGGCTGCCACAGCCAGCTCATCGCAGCGATTGTTCTCTGCATTGTCTGCATGGCCTTTTACCCAGGTAAATTTTACCCGGTGTTTTTTCATAGCTACCAGCAGGCGTTTCCAGAGATCCACGTTCTTCACTTTTGCCCAGCCGCGTTTTACCCAGCCGCCAATCCAGTTCTGACCTATCGCATCCACCACATACTTGGAATCGGAGAAAACGATCACTTCCGTTCCTTCTTTTTTCAGGCTTTCCAGCGCTACGATCACACTCAGTAATTCCATGCGGTTGTTGGTGGTTTTGCGGAAACCCTCGTACATTTCTTTCCGGTGCGGACCGTAGATCATTACAATACCATATCCGCCCGGCCCGGGGTTTCCGCTACAGGCGCCATCAGTGTATATATGGACAGGGTTGGACAATGAATTAAAGGCCTGTATTTGTACGGAAAATTTTCACAGCAATAGCAAGCAACACGATACCAAATACTTTACGAAGAATGGAGATCCCTCCTACTCCTAAGATGCGTTCAATGTGTTTCATTGTTTTGAGCACAACATATACGATACCCACATTGACTACGATACCGATCAGTATGGAAAGCATGCTGTATTGCGCACGCATAGATAATAAAGTAGTAAGTGTACCCGTTCCCGCGATCAATGGGAAAGCGAGCGGAACTACCGAAGCAGTGGCAGGCATTTCATCCTTGTATAAACGGATGCCAAGGATCATTTCAAGCGCTATAAAAAAGATAACCAACGAACCGGCGATGGCAAAATCACTCGTCGTTAAGCCGATCAGCTTAAGAACGGATTCTCCGGCAAAAAGGAAAACAACCATGATCCCTAAAGATACAAGGGATGCTTTCATCGCATTGATCTCCCCTGCCTGCTGGCGGAGATTGATGATCACCGGGATAGAACCGATCACATCAATCACAGCAAAAAGTACCATCGTCACCGTTGCAATTTCCCGAATATCGAATGAAAAATCCATATATGTAATTTTAAAATTGTTGAATTTTTGATTTAGTGAATTTCCGGGTCCTAACAACACATTCAGAAATTCTATCCCTCTAAAAATCAAAAATTAATTACTCCAGCATCCAGATCGCTTCGGAAAGCTCACCGGCTGCTTTTTTGTTGTTTTGTTTTTGTGCCAGCTCCAGGCCTTTATTGTATACTTCTAAAGCCTGCTCTGTCGATCCTGTTTCTTCTAACAATTTGCCCAGCTTGTAATAAGCGCCAAGGTACTCAACATTTCTTTCCAACAGCTTTTTCAATTGGGCAATCGCCTGTTGCGGTTCTCCTGCTGCCTCCCATTCCACTGCCAGTGCATAATTCAGGAAATCGTCGCCGGGTTCTTTCTCCAGCATTTCCCTGATCTGCTTCAGCCGTTCTGTTTCTTTCATCAAAGGGCTGATGTAAACTGGTTCACAAAGCGTATATCATTCTCAAAGAACAAACGCAGGTCTTTTACTTCGTATTTCAACATTGTGATGCGTTCTATTCCCATACCGAAAGCAAAGCCTGTGTATTTTGTGCTGTCGATCTTACAGTTTTCCAATACCTGCGGATCTACCATACCACAGCCCAGGATCTCTACCCATCCGCTGTATTTACACACATTGCAACCGGCTCCCTTACACAGGGTACAGGAAATATCCATTTCTGCGCTTGGCTCTGTGAATGGGAAATAACTCGGGCGTAAACGGATCTTTGTTTCAGCACCGAACATTTCTTTGGCAAAATATAAAAGCGTTTGTTTCAGATCGGCAAAGGAAACATTGGTATCTATATACAAACCTTCCACCTGGTGGAACTGGCAATGCGCACGGGCGCTGATCGCTTCATTCCGGTACACTCGTCCAGGGGAGATCGTGCGGATCGGCGGTTTCTGGTTTTCCATAATATGGACCTGCACCGAAGAGGTCTGTGTACGCAATACCATATCCGGATTGGTCTGTACATAAAAGGTATCCTGCATGTCACGGGCCGGGTGGTTTTCGGGCGTGTTCAATGCGGTAAAGTTATGCCAGTCATCTTCTATCTCGCGGCCATCCGACACAGTGAAGCCAATGCGTGAAAAGATATCGATGATCTGTTTTTTTACAATGGAAATAGGATGCCTGGAGCCCAATGCAACATAAGGCTCACCGGGAACCGTAAGATCCGCCTGGGTTTCGGAAGAAGAATTTTCACTCTCGAATTTTTCTTTGAAGGCATTGATCTTGTCCTGGGCTTTTGTTTTCAGCTCATTCAGTTTCTGCCCCATTTCCCTTTTCAGCTCCGGCGCTACGGTCTTAAAATCGTCAAATAAAGTAGTGATCTCTCCTTTTTTGCTCAGCCATTTGATACGGTATTCTTCCAGCTGTTCTTTGCTGTTCGCTGCAAATACTTCTACGTCTTCCAGTAATTTTTCTATTTTATCACGCATGACACAAAATTAAGGATTTATTGGGATTTAGCCACATGGTTTTTGTGACAGGGCCGGTCCAACCGGCTCACTTCAGCAGTATCCCTTGTTCATGCAGCTCCCACTGGTGTTCCAGCCATTCGGCAGCAGCTTTCCGCGATTGGAATACGCGTTGCGGACAATGAGACTTCAGTATCCTCACCATAAAATTTCCGAGCAAACGGGTAGCCAGTGAGTTGACAACGATCGCCTGGGCCACACAATTGTGGTATCTTTCAGGATGGTTTGCATCTTCGCGGGCCTCCTTTGTGATCGAAATATTAGGGGCAGTGATCACCAGCGAAACATATTTTTTTTCCTGCATGAATTCCCGGACAATATGATAATTCTCAAGGGCATCTTCCGTTTCCACAACAAGATCGTCGAAAAGCTCCGTCACAAGTATCTTTCCGTCGTAATAGATATTTGCAGTGCGGGTAGTGGCTTCTAACATAGCTCACTAATATACTATAAAAACATATACAGATGTATACGTCGCGAAAATTTATTGATTTTTTATTTCAATGTCGTTCCCGCATTTGAAGTGTCCGAGCGGGCACTGCTTGTAACCATGCAAACCGCAGGGCCGGCAGGAAAGCGGCTCCGTCTTTTCAATAATATACGATTCGTCTGACAAAGGAGTAAAACCAAAGGCAGGAACGGTGCTGCAGAAAAAAGCAGTGACAGGCGCATTCATGGAAGAAGCCAGATGCAGGGGCGCCGAATCATTCACATAATTCATTTTCGCATCCTTCATCAGTGCACAGGAGTCCAGCAGGTTCAGTTTGCCCGCCAGATTTACTATATTCTTATGACCCGATTTCGAAATGATCTCTTCGCAAAGAACGGTATCGCCTGCTGCACCTAAAAGACAGATCGTTGTATCTGCTGCTGTTTTATCACACAATTCTATCCATTTGTGCAGGGGAAGCTGCTTGGTAAACCAAACGGAAGAAGGTGCCATACATACGTAGGCATTGTTTTTATATGTATGCACTTTTTCGAAATTCGTCATTGCAGGATACAAACGCGGCTTTGCAAATGTCCCGTCAGTAAAGCTTTCGATCAGCTGCTGATTCCGTTCTACTTCGTGTTTTCCATTCCCGATCTCATGCCGGATCTTTTTCGTGAATAAAAAGGACAAAGGGTTTTTATCGAAGCCCACCTTTTCTTTTGCAGCAGAAAAAGCTGTTAGAAAACCGGAGCTGGCATAACGATGCAGATTGATCACCTGGTCGTATTTTTCTTTACGGATCTGTTTGAGCAAGCGGAACAGGCTTTTGTATTTGCCTTCCTGTTTGTTCCATACAATGCACTTGTTCAGATAGGGGTGATCTTTGAATAAGCTTTCGTTGCCTTTACGCACCAATAGATCCAGCTGAATGCCCGGATAGAATTGATGCATTTTTTCCAATACGGAACTCGCTAAAATGGCATCACCGATAAAAGCCGTTTGTATGACCAGTATTTTTTGCATCAATCCTGCAACACGATCTCCGTGATCTCTTTTTTTATGGTATAATCGCCCAAAGCGGGAGAAAAACAACGGATCTCGCGGTATTTTATTGTTGCTTTTTTACCAACCTGTGCAGCCGGGTTATTCTCGAAAGGGGCGCTGCCCTGGAAATACCGGAGCCAGATGTAGGATTCCTTATTGCCGGAGGCTGTTTCGATAGTGATATAATAAAAATCCTTGCTCTCCACACTCTTTATCGTACCGGAAGATGTACCTTCTTTTCCTGTCTCTTCTTTTGTAACAACCGCTTCGAGCTTTTTCTCTTTTTCCTTTTCAGCATTCATGGCAAGCTGCAGGAAGAGCGGGCAGTTATCCGCCATTTTCAAACCTATTTTTGCTCCCACCGCTTCATAGGATTCCTGCGAGTTGTCAGCCGCCACTTTGATCTCCTTACAGATCTTACCGTAATAATTCAATACGGGCGTTTGCAAACAGGTGGTAAGCGCTTTTTGAAATTCCTCCCCGGATATGTTATCGGGAAGCTTTGCCTTATTCAGACAATCGCAGGTTTCGCTGGCGGCTTTCTCTACATTCTTTTGCGCATGGATCGCATGTATTGCTAACAGGAAAAAGGAAAGGAGGATTACTTTTTTCATCGTTCAGGAATTTAAAAAGTTTGACTAACTAAATTTATACCGCTACATGGTGTTCCCTGAGCGCATCATTCAGTGATGTTTTCAGGTCCGTACTTTCCTTGCGTTTTCCAATGATCAGTGCGCAGGGTACCTGGTATTCGCCCGCTGGGAATTGTTTGGTATAAGAGCCGGGGATCACCACGCTTCTTTCCGGTACAAAACCTTTTGTTTCCACAGGACTGCTCCCTGTCACATCAATGATCTTTGTCGATTGGGTTAATACAACATTCGCACCGAGTACGGCTTCTTTTCCTACTCTTACACCTTCCACCACAATACAGCGTGAACCGATGAAACAATTGTCTTCGATGATTACCGGCGCTGCCTGCACTGGCTCCAGCACTCCGCCTATACCTACTCCACCGCTCAGGTGAACGTGCTTGCCGATCTGCGCACAGCTTCCTACGGTTGCCCAGGTATCTACCATTGTTCCGGAATCGACGTACGCACCGATGTTTACAAAACCCGGCATCATAATAACACCGCTGGCAATATAACTTCCGTAGCGGGCAATAGCACCCGGTACCACACGAACGCCCAGTCCGGCATAATCCGTTTTCAGTGCCATTTTATCATGGAATTCAAATGGTTTCAGCTCCATTGTTTCCATATGGCGGATCGGGAAATACATGATCACTGCCTTCTTGATCCAGTCGTTTACCTGCCACTCGCCGGATATGGTAGGCTCCGCCACACGCAGCTCCCCAAGATCGAGTTGCTCTATCACACTGTTGACAGCATCCTGTACATGTTTCTCTTTCAGGAGTTCCCTGTTCTCCCACGCTTGCTCAATTATTGCCTGCATATGCTAGTTAAAAATTTCACTGCAAGGTAATAATAATCAGCTAAAGTACGGGAAGTTTAGCCACAGATTAACGCAGATTTCACAGATAATGTGGTTAGTAGTGCCCGTTACAACAATCCGCGAAATCTGCGCAAATCCGCGGCAGATATTTACTCAATCTTCTGTTTTTTGTACTCCGGTTTTATCTGTACTTTTAATCCGATGCTAAACTTCCGCACAAGCCACCTGCTCCTGGTCGCTCACTTTTGCCTGCAATGCCTGAGCCATGTTGATGCACAAACCCTGGTGATCGCACATCGGGGAGCAAGCGCCTATAAAGCGGAGAACAGCATCTCTGCTTTTGCCGAAGCGATCGCCATGTATGCAGATTACATAGAAACAGATGTTCACCAAACGGGAGACGGAGTGGTAGTGATCATGCACGATCTGAGTGTCGACCGTACCTGTTCGGTACCCGATGCAGTAAAGAAAAAACACAAAGGAAAAATCCTGATCAGGGAACTGAGCTTCGCGGATTTTAGCTCCCTGCAATTAAAAGAGCAAAAAGAAAAACCACCCACACTCGATTCAGCTATCAAATTTATCAACGGGCGCTGCAAATTGCTGATCGAGCTCAAAAAAGGCAATGATTATTATCCGGGTATTGAAAAAAACATCATTGAGATCATACAAAACAACCAGGCCGAAGGGTGGGTAGATATCATTCATTCCTTCGACAAAAAAGCTTTACTCAATGTTCAGCAACAAAAAAGCGGGATCAAGCTCCAGAAGCTGATCGTTTTTAAATTGCCCCTCAGCAGTTTTGTTTTTTCGAAAAAGCTGAACAAAGACGATTTTAAGAACTGGCAGGGAGTAAATGTATACAGGCTCTTTGCAAGCCGGCGACTTATCAACAGGCTGCACAAACAAAACATCAGTGTTTTTGTGTGGACGGTAAATAAAAAACGAAAGGCCGGAAAGCTTATTAACAGAGGCGTTGATGGCATCATTACAAATAAGCCGGACATGGTGAAAGGTCTCCTGCAAAAATAAGCCCCGGTTAATTAATGTTAAGCAAAAAATTATTTTTTTGCTTTTTCCTTGATTTTCGATTTAAAAATGATTTACCTTTGTGTTGAATAAATGAAAAAACCACTCTGCATAAAAAGGATAACAGTACTGTTCGTATTTGTTCTATCGTTTGTTTTTCAGACTGCGTATTCAATTTCCTTCACTGTTTCCGGCACTCATTCCCCGGATTATTCTCACAAGCAGGTAGATAAATCTGCAGCCAAAGAAGAAACATCAGAGAACAGCTTTATCGAAAAAGAAACAGAAAACGACAATGAGCTGGATTTCGAGCTTGTTTCTTTTATTGTACCGCAGCTCTTTTTCCAGGTAGTATCTGAAAATGATAAACATCCTGTTTTAGCACGCCCTGTTGCTTTCTCATCCAATAAAGAGTCCATCTTTATTGCGATCCACAATTTTCGTATCTGATCATTTCCTGCGGCCGACCTGTTAATCACTTTTTTTAAGTAGTTGACAGCATCCGGCCCGGAAAACAAGTTTTCTGCGTGTTTGCCTGAAAATTGTTTCCACAGCCTGTGTTTAACCGGAGTTTTCAATCCGTATGAAAAGCTCTCTGCGTTAACCGAAATTTATTTCCTTTTAACCAAAAAAGAATAAAAAGAAATGGCAACGACACAAACAAACTTTGATCTGGATGGAGTGCTGCACGAGCTGAAGCATTACCTGCCTGCACAGGCGCCCCTGAAAGACTTCGTTCATCACAATACATTACATGCATTCCAGCATCTGAAATTCAACGATGCGTTGCGGAATGCTTCCAAAATATTCGGATACAAAACATATCTTTCCTTAAAAGAATTCAGAGCCCTGCATGCCTCCGGAAAAATTTCCGCGAAGGTGCTGGACAATATCATTACCGAACACAAAGGGGAGAGCGAGCTGAAAACATGGAGAAGACGGCTGGTAGAGAAAAGCTATGACACCTCTATCAAACAAAGGATCGGCACTTTACGCTCCAACTGGAAAACGGAGAAGAACATCGACCTCGATGCACTCGTTCATCCGATCCTGTTCCGTGTACTCTGCAGCTATCTCGACCAGGGAATTTCCATGTGGGATTTTCCGGTGCAGCACCGTGGTTTTCTGGCAGCCATTAAGGAACTGGAACATAAAAGCTTCACCAGTTTTTTCAGGAACGAACGCGCAAAAAAGCTTTTACAAAACGATCTGTGCAAAGTAGAAGACCTGCTGCGAATTGTGGTAGGTGATGAAAATCTTTACAAACAATATATTTTCGATCTGCAGTTTGCCCATCAGGGCTGGTCGGGTATTACCTCTTCTATCGAGGATTTCCCACAGAATTTACTGGATCCGAAAAAGATCAGCACGCAGGATCTTATCGCTTTTGAACTATTGCTGGAGATCGATGCATTAGACACCAAATTCAATTCGGAATGGTTCCCGCTCGGTAGCTGGACCACGCACAAACCCGGTGCACTATTGGAATACGTGGAAGAAACAGAATTGGATACCGTATATGCACTCTGGCAACAGGCCTATGAATGGAGCTATTACGATGATGTGCTCAACGGTTTGATCCTCGACAGGGAAATTAAAAAACGTACAGGCACTCCATCCTTCCAGGCGATGTTTTGCATTGACGACCGCGAATGCTCACTGCGCAGGTATATCGAACACTTTGATCCGAATTGCGAAACTTTTGCCACACCGGGATTTTTCGGTATCGAATTCTTTTTCCAACCGCTGAATGGAAAATTCTATACCAAACTCTGCCCGGCACCTGTCACTCCGAAATACCTGATCAAAGAAACAGGCTCCGGATCGAAACGGGCAAAAGATCCGCATTTCACCAAACATTCCCATTCCCTTTTCAGGGGCTGGCTGATCACACAAACATTAGGCTACTGGTCGGCGTTCAAATTATTTTTCAATATGGTGCGTCCTACCATGAGCCCCGGCACTGCTCATTCGTTCAGGCATATGGATAAAAATTCGCAGCTGACGATCGAGAACACAACTACGGAACACAGGGAGAATGACCTGCAGGTGGGATTCACATTGGAAGAGATGGCCAACCGGGTAGAAGGCGTATTGAAAAGTACCGGTTGTGTAAAAGATTTTTCGCCGCTCATCTATATGTTCGGGCATGGTTCCAGCAGCGTGAACAATCCGCACTACGCGGCATACGATTGCGGAGCCTGCTGCGGCAGACCGGGATCCGTGAATGCACGGGTGTTCTCTCACATGGCCAACAACATGAAAGTGCGTGCCATCCTGAGCACCCGCGGAATTGATATCCCGCACGAAACACAATTCGTAGGCGGGTTGCATGACACCTGCCGCGACGAAATGCAGTTCTTCGATGAGCAGGTCCTTTCGGAAAAGAACCGCGAGCTGCACCGGCAAAACGAAAAAATATTTGCGCAGGCCCTGGATTACAATTCGAAAGAACGGTCGAGGAGACTCGAATCTGTTAACACCTGCCTGAGCCCCGCGGCGGTGCATGAGAAGATCCGCCAACGCTCCGTTTCCCTTTTCGAGCCGCGACCGGAATTGAACCATGCTACCAATGCACTTTGTATAGTAGGAAAAAGAGAGCTGACCAAAGACCTGTTCCTCGACAGGAGAGCATTCATGAACTCCTTCGACAGCAAGGTAGATCCGGAAGGGAAATACCTGCTGAATATATTGAACGCGGCAGCTCCTGTTTGTGGCGGGATCAACCTCGAGTATTTTTTCTCAAGGGTTGATAACCAGAAATTAGGAGCGGGCACCAAGCTTCCGCACAATGTGATGGGCTTGTTCGGTGTGGCCAATGGGATCGACGGAGACCTGCGTCCCGGACTGCCCAGCCAGATGATAGAAGTACATGATCCGGTCCGTTTGCTGATGATCGTTGAACATATGCCCGAAGTGGTAATGAAAACGATACAGATAAATCCTGCTACCTATGAATGGTTTATCAATGAGTGGGTAAATCTCGTTGTTATTCACCCGGAAACAAAAGAGCTGTATAAGTTCAGGAACGGAGCTTTCGAAGCATACCATCCTGTACCCGGCCATGTGGGAAAGGTAGACGATGTGTTGCCATTGGCAGAAGTGAATCCTGATAATATACCCGTTTGTTTAATAAAATAAGGTTATGAACTCGTTACTGAATTTATTTATAATTATTCCAATAGCCGGGTACATCATCAGTTTGCTGGTACCCGGTAAAAAAGAAAAGCTGCTCTCCTGGGTAGCGTTCCTCACCGTCGGCATGCATTTGCTGACGCTTATTGTTTTCTTTACGCTCTGGCTTCTGCATCACCACACCACCATCGATGTGAAAGATGCCGTACTTTTGAAAACAACCGACTTCGAATTTTTTGTAGACTTTTGTTTTGACAAGATCACTGCTGTGTACATGTTCGTGGGAGCTTTCCTCACCCTGCTGATAACGATGTACAGCCGCTATTACCTGCACAGGGAAAGTGGGTACAAACGTTTCTTCAACACCATTTTGTTTTTCTATCTTGGTTACAACATTACCGTGCTGGCCGGAAATCTGGAAACGCTCTTCATCGGCTGGGAGATCTTAGGTATCTCTTCATTCCTGCTGATCGCCTTTTACCGTGAGCGCTACCTGCCGGTACGCAATGCCGTGAAAGTATTTTCCATTTACCGGATCGGTGATGTGGGACTCGTGCTTGCCATCTGGATGAACCATCATCTCTGGCACGAGAACATCACATTCCTGAAGCTCAACGACCAGGTGATGGTACACGAACATTTGCAGAACCACAGCTACATCGGAGTATTCATCTCGCTTTCCATTTTGCTGGCTGCCCTCGTGAAATCGGCGCAGTTCCCTTTCTCTGCATGGTTGCCAAGAGCGATGGAAGGCCCTACTCCATCCAGCGCTATTTTTTATGGCTCCTTATCCGTGCATTTGGGTGTGTTCATGTTGCTGCGTACTTTTCCTTTCTGGGAGAACCAGGTTTCCGTCAGGATACTCATCATTGTATTAGGATTATTTACCAGCATTATCGCCACCGGTACTGCGAGGGTCCAGTCTTCGGTAAAAAGCCAGATCGCTTATTCTTCGGTGGCGCAGATCGGTTTGATCTTTATTGAGATCGCTCTCGGATTTGAGGATCTTGCCCTGTTTCATTTTGCCGGCAATGCGTTCCTGAGAACCTACCAGCTGCTGGTGTCTCCATCCGTCGTCACTTATCTCATCCGCGAACAGTTCTACAATTTTTCACCACAGCAAAGCTTACTGAAAAAGATCGTACCGAAACAGGTAGAGTATACCTTGTATATGATCTGCATCAAAGAATGGAATCTCGATACACTGATGAGCCGCTTTGTATGGAACCCGATAAAAAAAGCAGGCAACCGGCTGAATTTCTTTTCCGTGCGTATGGGACTTATCCTGTTTGTGCCTGCCTACATCATTGGTATACTGGCCCTGCACTTCGACAACTATATCCCCGCCTACATTGGAAAATACCTGCCAATGGTGTTTGTGCTTACAGGCCTGATCATGGTAGTGAAATCCTTCACGGAGAAAAGAAGTGTGGAAGTAAGCTGGCTGCTGATCATCATGAACCATTTCTGGATCGCACTGGCCATTTCGTTCAATGAGCATTTCAATACCCAGCATACGTTTGTGTACTTAAGCGGTATTATTGCTTCCGGGATCTTCGGCTTTATCTGTATCCGCTACCTCGAAAAAAAGGAGAAGAATGTGGACCTGCTCACCTACCACGGACATATCTACGAGCATCCGAGACTTGCCGTTGTATTCCTCATAGCCTGCCTCGGATTATCCGGTTTCCCGATCACCCCTTCCTTTGTAGGAGAAGATCTTATTTTCAGCCACATTCATGAGAACCAGCTGGGACTTGCCATTCTCACTTCCCTCAGCTTTATGGTGGATGGCTTGTCGGTGATACGTATTTACGCACGGATCTTCCTCGGCCCTCATGAAAAAACATACCACGAGATCGCTTACAAATCTTCTTAACCAAACAATATAAAAAACAGAAAACAGGCATAGAATGAAAACAGGTTTCCAACATATAAAATTCAGAAAGAGCATTGTCAGCTGCATGAGCATGGCACTGATCGCTGTATTTATTGTGCTGGGTATCCTGGCACAGCGGGGAAACGTTTCCAAACGCTCGGGCCTGCAGGTGGTGGAAAAAAGCAAAAAAGCGCAAACCGAAAATGATTTCCTGCTGTTTGAAGAAGACAACGAGCTGAGCGATAAGAACGAAAACAACAGCGAATGGAACAAGGATCTTTCTTTTCCTCCCTTAGCTGCTATTCTGCCATCCACTATTGCTCCTAGGCATACAGGAAGCTGCCATGATGCCTTCCATTGCCATCCGCGCACACTTTACCTTACTCCAATTTATATACGCATCCGTGTTCTACGAATTTGATGAACCGGTTTTATTTCATCCAGGAAAATAAAATCATGTTTCATTTAAATTCAAAAACATATGTCAACTAAAAAATTATTGCAAATACCGAAAGACGGACTTGCAGGTTTAAAAGAAAATTTCTCGGCAGATGCCTTATCCGGTTTCCTTGTATTTTTATTAGCAATGCCTCTGAGCTTAGGTATTGCCAAAGCTTCTCAGTTCCCGATGATCTTCGGCCTGGTCACTGCCATTATCGGCGGAGTGATCGTTACCTTCTTCATGGGTTCCCGGCTTTCTATCAAAGGGCCCGCAGCCGGACTGATCGTGATCGTAAGCGGATCGGTAGTAGCATTCGGTGATGGTGAGCAGGGATGGCACCTCGCTTTGGGAGCTATTGTAGTGGCAGGTATCGTGCAGATCCTGTTCGGTGTTCTGAAACTCGGCAAGCTGGCCGACTTCTTCCCTACCGCTGCCATACACGGAATGTTAGCTGCCATCGGTATCATTATCATGGCGAAACAATTGCACCTGCTCCTCGGCATTAATCCTGCCGATCTGAAAGGTAAAGAGCCGCTCGAATTATTGGCGATGCTTCCATCCAGCATTGTACACGAAAATGCACATCTGGCTGAGATCGGGATCGCCTGCCTGCTTATTATGGTAGTGATGAGCCTCGTGAAAAATCAGAAAATAAAAAAGATCCCGGCTCCACTGATCGTACTGGCCGTTTCCATTCCATTAGGTTTTGCATTGCACATCAAAACGGATGGAGCCATTTCCAACTTCTCTCTTGTAAAGATCGGGAGTATCTCCGACGCTTTCAAAAACGGGATGGTCAATGTTGATTTCTCCGGAATCAGCACGCACACCGGTGTATTTATACAATACGTTATCCTTTATGCACTGATCGGCAGTATCGAATCATTGCTTACTGCAAAAGCGATGGATGGCATTGATCCTTATAAACGCAAGACCGATTTCAATAAGGATATTATCGGTGTGGGCATCGGGAATACGTTATGCGGAATAGTAGGTGCCCTTCCGATGATCAGCGAAGTTGCCAGGAGCTCGGCCAACATCGGCTACGGAGGAAAAACACGCTGGGCCAATTTTTTCCATGGGATCTTCCTGCTCTTTGCCGTTCTGTTTGCAGTTCCTTTCATCGAGATGATCCCGAATGTAGCGCTTGCTGCTATGTTGGTGTTTGTAGGTTTCCGACTGGCGCATCCAAGGGAATTCAAACATATGTACCACATCGGGATCGATCAGCTGGCCATCTTCTGTATCACTATCGTTACTACACTGGCTACCGATCTGCTGATCGGGATAGGTACAGGCATAGCGCTGGAGATCATTATCAACTTTGTGCACGGAGCTACCTGGAAAAACTTTTTCAGTGCTAAATACGAGATCGCGCAGGACAGTGAGGTAGTGAATATTAAAATGCACTCGGAGCTGGTATTCTCCAATTTCCTGGGAATGAAGAAAAAATTAGCCGGGCTGCCTAAGGGTAAAAGAGTGGTGATCCACCTCGAAGAAGCGAAAGTGATCGATCACAGCAGTCTGATAGCACTGGAAGATTTTCAGAAAGATTATGAGCGTGATAATGGAATAGTAGAATTAACAGGGTACGATGAGCATGTAAAAGTTTCTCATCACCCAAAATCGACAAAAAAGAAAAAGAAACTGGCAGTTTTATCCCGATAGCTCGCGACGGGACTGCCGCAATACTTTAATTACCCCTTGTTACCGGAAACTGATCGTTCTTTTCATTGTTCTTGTTTGTTTCCTGAATGCCGGTAATAAAGGGGTAGTTAAAGACTATTTTAATGTGATATATATTAAGCTACTGTTGGCGTGTTGAAATGCAAAAGCAACAATATACTGTTACAAAAACGTAAAGAAATTAATTTACCAACCGATTCTTTTTCCGATTTTTGAGGAAGAAGAACGATAAAAATATTTTTAGTATGAGATCAGCGAAAAAAGCACTGCTTTTGTTGATGGTTGTGTTCGGGGTGTATTCCTATGCCCAAAACAATCTATCACCAAGCGCCCGTTTCAAGGACGGGCTCAAAATTTATATGAATGACGACAGTACCCGTTATATAAAAGGTACGGGCCTTGTGCAGATATGGCTCCGCTACAATGAGAACAACCCCGGCTCCACTGTCTATGGAACACCCAAAGATCAGACTTTCGATGTGGGACTCCGCAGGGTACGCTACCAGGTAATGGGACAGGTAAATAAGAAAGTTTTCTTTTACACCCAGATCGGTATCAACAGCTTCAACAATCTGACGGCACGTAAAACGCCTATCTTTTTCCATGATGCAACAGCCGAGTATTCCGTTTATAAAAACTACTTTACTTTAGGCGCCGGCCTGAGCGGATGGAACGGAGTAGCCCGCTACACTTCTTCCGGCGTAGGGAACATCCTGTGCATGGATCTACCGGTGATACAGGAACCATCGAATGATGTCACCGATCAGTTCGTACGGAAATTAGGTGTGTTTGCAAAAGGGAAGCTCGGCGGATTCGATTACCGGCTGGCAGTCACCAATCCCTTCCCGATCCAGAACACGGTGAGCGGAACCGGTACCACCACTACTTCTATGCCTGCCACGGGGATCGGCACTTCCTACTATTCGACCAAAGCACCTGACCTGCATTACCAGGGTTATTTTATGTGGCAGTTCCTCGAGAAAGAAAGCAACCAGCTTCCTTACATGACAGGTTCTTACCTTGGCAAAAAACGTGTGCTGAACATCGGCTCCGGTTTTGCTTACCAGAAGGATGCCATGTGGCACCGCGATACTACGGACGCAGGAGTATTCGATACCATCAGTACACCGCTTCAGCAATTCGGTGTGGATGTGTTTTACGATTATTACCTCAACAAGGAAAAAAGAAACGCAATTACCGCATATGCTTCTTACCTGAATTATGATTTCGGTCCCAATTACATTCGCAATGCAGGTGTGATGAATACTGCCAATGGCGTGAACTCCCTGAGCAGCTATAATGGCGCAGGGAATTCCGTCCCGGTGTATGGAACGGGCCATGTGGTTTACCTGCAGGCAGCTTATCTCTTCCGGCACGATCTGCTGAAGAAAGAAGGAACGCTGCAGCCGTATGTATCGGGTATGTATGCAGATTATAAAAAGCTAAAAGATCCCGTACTTATATATGATATCGGTTTGAACTGGATACAAGATGGGCAAAATTCAAAGCTTTCTCTCGATTACCAGAGCCGGCCGATCTTCAATACAGACAGCAAGGGTGATATACGCGAAACGAAATCAGCACGGAGGGGAATGGTGGTGTTGCAATACCAGGTAGCTTTTTAATAAACAAATCAAATAATAACCAACATCAAAAAAATTGAGATCATCACCGACAGTACTTTACAAAACAAGCTGGTGACACTGATCGACGAGACCGGTGTATTGGGATACACGATCCTGAAAGATATAGCACCTATGGCGGCATCTGTATTGTTTCGGATGCGCATCGGGTGATACATAATTAAAATCAGGAGCCCGCTTCGCAAGAGCGGGCTTTTTACAATCACACGGCATACCGGGCAACAGGTGGCAACGGAACTGAATGCAGACGCGGATTACGCAGATTTCGCCGATGAATAGTTTGCAGGACCCAAGGCATCGGATTACGCGGATCATATCGTACAAGTGGCCCTATGAATAGTTAATCCACTATCTGTGTTAATTTTGCCTCAATCAATATCTGCGTAATCCGCGTCCGGCCAGCTAACCATATCGGTACATAATACCGTCTGTTAATCAAGCTTTTCTGCATTGTACGCCTCTCTTTTTACAGTTGCTTATCCGCCTTTTGAGGTAAATCATCTGCTTTTGCGATGAATTTATAGCAGATTTTCCGTTTTTAGTCTATATTCGCATGCAAAATCAGACAAAAATGGCCAAAACTCTATCCTTCAAACTCCGCCTTGTTGCCTTGTTTATCATGGCAATGGGCTCCCAGCTAAAAAGTCAGGATTTCCTTGGATATGCCAACAGTAACTATGTAGGCGTTACAGGTATCTCTCTTCAGCCTGCCTGCATTGTAGATGACCGGATGGAGTTCGATATGACCCTTTTCGGGGCAAATGTGGCGGCCTATAACAACTACCTCGGTTTAAAAAAGAGTGCGCTCAAGCCTTTCAAAGGAAAAGACGATCAGGGCAAAACACAATGGTTCCCTACCTTGTCCAACGATACCGATTTTATCCACAATTCGATGGAGGAAAGAGAAAACAGGAGGAACAAATCCGTTTATTCTTCGGCACGTGTAAACATGCCTTCCTTCATGGTGTATTGCAATCACAAAAACTCATTCGCTTTCACCTGGGATCTGCGTAACTATGTAAATGCCGATGGTGTATCACCCGAGCTGGCCAAGCTGATCATCGAGCAATTTAATTATCCTTCTTTATGGACCATTAATACAGGCGACCTTAGCAGCAAGAACCTCAGCGTGCAGCAAATGAGCTGGGCTGAATACGGGCTCACTTACGGAAGAGTATTGAAAGAAGATAACGAGCATTTTTTCAAATCCGCTATCCGGCTTAAATTCCTGCAGGGTATTATGTCATCCTACATGGACATCAAGGATTTCAGGTTCAACGTTCCGAATGATACCACTATGAATTTCCTTCACTCGGAAGTAAGCTACGGTCACTCCCGTAATTTCGAATTTGAAGGGAATAATGTAAAACTGAAAACCTTCGAGTCTTACCCTGGTATTGGTGGCGATATCGGCTTTGTGTATGAGTGGCGCCCCGATTACAAGAAATTCAAGCACGAGCTGGATGGTGAAAAAGATCTCTGGAGAAGGGATCTCAACAAATACAAACTACGTGTGGGTGTGTCCGCACTCGATATCGGTACTATCAAATTTAAAAAAGGGAACCTGAGTAATAACTTCATTGCCGATTTCAGTCTCTTCAACCTGCACAAATTCGATACGATTGGATCGGTAACAGAGTTCGATAGTTTGCTGAAGCAGAATTTCCCGCCGAGCGCTCCTACTTCTACTTATAAAATGACATTGCCTACTGCATTCAGCCTGCAGGTCGATTACAATATCTGGAAAGATTTCTATGTGAACATGACGACTTTCATGGCGCTGCAATTCAAGAAAAGAGAAACAAAGATCCACGAATACAGTGCGGTAAGTATCACTCCGCGCTGGGATCACAAATGGTTCGGAGTATTCCTGCCGGTGCAGTATCATCAGCTGGACGGGATGCGATTCGGAGCCTGCCTTCGGATGGGCCCGCTTATTATAGGAACTTCCAACCTCACCCCGCTCGTGAGCAAAAAAAGCATGTATGGTGCCGATGTGAATGTGCTCCTGAAAATACCTGTGCCTTTCAACAAACCGAAAGACAAGGACAAGGATGGTATTTCCAACAAGAAAGACAAGTGTAAAGACATACCGGGTGTATGGGAATTTGTTGGATGTCCTGATAAGGATGGCGATCATATCCAGGATTCGGAAGACAAGTGTCCGGATATTCCGGGAACCAAAGAAATGAACGGTTGCCCGGATAAAGACGGCGACAAGATCACCGATGCGGAAGATATGTGTCCGGATGATTCGGGATTGGTAGAATTCAGAGGATGTCCTGACAGAGACGGAGATCAGATCATCGACAAGGACGACGAGTGTCCGGATGATGCAGGTATAGCTTCCTTCTTCGGTTGCCCTGACAAGGATGGCGATGGCACACCTGATAAATTAGATGCCTGTCCGGATATCCCGGGATCGATCGAGTACAAAGGCTGTCCTGACAAAGACGGAGACGGTGTACTGGATAAAGAAGACGCCTGTGTGGATGTACCGGGTGAGAAAGAAAACAAAGGATGTCCATGGCCGGATACGGATAAAGACGGTGTGTTCGATAAGGATGATGACTGTCTCACTGTTCCTGGTTTGAAAGAGAACAGAGGATGTCCTCCTGCACCGGTGCTGAAACCGGAAGAGAAGAAGATCCTGGAGCAGGCATTTGCCAACCTGGAGTTTGCAACCGGAAAAGACATCATCAAAAAGACTTCATACAAGTCGTTGGATGATCTGGCGAAACTGTTGAAAGAACACTCGAAAGACTGGATGCTGAAACTGGCAGGCCATACGGATAATGTAGGCGACGATGCGAAGAACATGCTGTTGTCAGAGAAACGTTCGAAAGCGGTAATGAAATACCTGATCAAAAAAGGTGTGAAAGCCGATAAGATCCAGGCCGAGTGGTATGGCGAAACGAAACCGATCGCCGACAATGCAACCAAAGAAGGTCAGCAGAAAAACCGCCGCGTGGAAATGAAAATTGTATTCAAGTAATAAATAATGATTTGATGTATAAAACGCCCCTCTCAAAACGGAGGGGCGTTTTTGTTGTTTTATCGGGAGATCCCGGGAGTAAAATATGTTTAGTATGAATTGATAGCACATTGAAAACACAGAGACTGTTATTTATTGTAAATTTGAACTACCAATGAACCTACTATGAAACTACTTTTTACCACTTTCCTCCTTATCGTAAGCTATTCTGTTTTTGCCGGCTGGACGGACCTGAATACAGGCATCAATGATAAGCTCACCGGTGTTGTATTCTGGGGCAGCAAAGGTCTTTTGGCCGGCCACAAGGGTTTGTACTTCACAAGCACAGGCGGAAGCGGAGCTGCCAGCTGGACGCGGTACAGTATAACAGGCAACAGCAGCGATTCGCTCACTTATGAGCATACCAAGTTCAACCATGCGCGCTCGGAGAATAGTAACGGTTACGAAAAAGCATTTGTTTGCGGAGAAGATACAGTGAATAACCGTGCGGTGATCATGTATATAGATATGTCCAACATGAGCTACTCAATCGTATATACCGGCCCGTCAGGAAGTACTCTGAACAGGATCGCATTCTGTTCTCCTGATTCCAGGTATTTCGCTGTGGGCAACAATGGACTGATCGTGCGCTTCAATCAAAGCTCCGCGACGTTGGTTCCCTCTTCACTTACCCAGGACCTCTCTGCCATTCATTTCTCAGGGAACAATTATTCCATAGGGACCAACGGCGCTTTTATTCTCGGGAGTAATAACAGTGGTAATTTTACTTATAATGTGGCCTCAGCCCCAGCCGCCGTATTTACGGATGTACTTTGTGGAGGAGCGATAACTGGTTATGGCGTCGGGAACAGCTATTATAACTGGACCGGAATAGTTGCCACTAACCATACCAATTATGACTTCGGGCCACTGGACGCGCGATGTATGGTATTTTCCGGAAGTGCGCAATTTGTGGGAACCAGCCATGGCATTTTCAAATCCATTTCTCCGTATTCGTTTCTCGAGTTGCAACCTACTTCCTCATCGTATAGTATCAATAACTTTTGGAACGGAACAACTGGTTTATATGCCTGCGGCGATAATGGCACTCTGTTGACAACCAATGATCAGGGCGGACTCACCAAACCTTTTGCAAAGCTGGCTCTCCAGGGAGGCTGTGTGAATATGGGTGTTCTGATAGGCGGCATGACAGGTACGGCCAATACATGCCAGTGGCTCATCAACGGAAGTCCGGTGAATTATTCCTGCAGTCCCACCTTCTCCTATACCTTTCCGTCTGCAGGTCAGTACACCGTACAGGTGAATGTCAGCAATGGACCGGGCTCTTATGATACAG
This sequence comes from Bacteroidota bacterium, assembly GCA_021156365.1. Classification (GTDB taxonomy): domain Bacteria; phylum Bacteroidota; class Bacteroidia; order B-17B0; family Aurantibacillaceae; genus JADJDM01. Next base: position 5,962 of record JAJNDK010000011.1, on the reverse strand, counting down.
CTCAACAGGTGATCACCATTGTTGATCGGCCCGAGATCAACAAGCCTGTGAGTCTGAGTAAAGACGTATTATGCAATCAGGAATCCATTGTGATCACGGTCGATTCGTCGCAACTGGATGTATTCTATTTCCTCCGGAAATTTGGCAGCGGTACCCTATCTTACGGAACATCGGGCAATGGCAACGGGGGAAGCATATCTTTCAACACAGACATCCTTTCGGTTGCAGGCAACTATTATCTTGTGGCCAAAAGTACACTTGCGCAATGTTCACGTAATTTCACCGATACTATATCCTTACTGGTGGAAAAAACGAGAGCCGGCCTGCATGTGAACAAAACAAATGTTACCCCTGGCGAAACAGTTACCTGCTACGAGCACTGCACGGATGCGCAGAATTATCAATGGACTTTTTCACCCAATGCCAGCCCGGGTTCGGGCAATCTTCCTGAGCTGTCCACTTCCTTCGGTTCTATCGGAAGCACACAGGTGAAGCTGGTTTGCTGGTCAAATCATGGTTGTTACGACTCGCTGGAAACAAGCGGCCCGATGGTATACACAGAGCCGAATCCGGATGATTCCTGCTGGACCATGGTCAACAACGGGACCGATCTTCCCTGGGGCGGATATTATCTATCCGACATAAACGAAATGTATCCTTCCTCCTTTGGCGGATACTTCATTTGCGGCCACTACAACAATGAAGAAGCTTTTGCCTCCCGGATGGGAGATTCTGCCCGGATGCGATTCCCGATCGGTGGTTATCTTATGAAATACACCGACAACGGTGCTGCCAAATGGAGTACATACACCAATCAGAATATAGATGTAAGCCTGCCTTATAACAGGGACCGGATCGCCTCTGTTGAGGAGGATCAGGCCCGCAATATATATATTACAGGTATAAGCCAGGGACATTTCTACGACAATACCGGCGATAGCATCAACCTTACAGGTACAGGCATAAGCCGGCAGGGCTTCCTGATCAAGCTCGATTCGCTTGGCAGAACACTATGGACACTCGAAACCGGGCCGCAGCTCTTACCTCATGATCTGTCAGTGGACGATTCGGGAAATGTTTTTATGCTGACGAAAATACTGGCAGGCTGGACAACTGGTGTACCCTATATGCCTATGGCGCTGAACGGGGTTGTCCTTGATACTTTAAGAAATGCGTTAGCAGCTCCTTTCTTTAATTATGCTTTACTAAAAATTGATCCGACTGGCCGCATGCAATGGAGCGCCGGCATTTCCCTGGCCCAGAACAACAATGTCATCGCTTTAAAAACAAATACGGACCAGCAAAACAACATCTATCTCACCGGCAGGTATGAAACAATGGCGCACCTGCACAGTGCAGGTAGTCTCAGTGCTTATACCTCCATTCCCTCTCAGGGAACCGGCAATCTCGTAAAATTTTTCCTGGCCAAATACAACAGCAGTGGCATGATCCAGTGGACCATGAGAAGCCTGAACGGAGGGAATATAGTTGATATGGCAACGGACAAAACAGGCAACAATTACATAACCGGCAAAAATATAAGTCCTGCCTCCTCTCCTTACCAGGTGTTCGAAAGTTCTGATGGCAGCCGCGACTCCATAAACTTTGGAGAGTATTATCTTGTAAAAATAGGATCGGACGGACTATATAAATGGGCCTGCGGAGCCGCTTCATCCTATTATGGAGCCGGTCACCGGATCACACTGCACGAGAATGAGGTGAGTGTTCTGGGACGGATAGCGCCTCAGAACCAGGCAATACCGCATATAGCTGTACTCAACGGAACAACCAACGACTCCATCGTTCTGATGCAATATCTTGAGGATTATTTCGTGGCTGATTACGATACTTCCGGCGCGCTGTTACGGGTCAGAACCAATGGTGTGAACACCGTTCTCAATGTCTCGTTGACGCTCCATATAAGCGGCCTTTTCAGGAAGGGGGATTATTATTACCTGAGCAGGAACTCAAGCATATATTCCGGAAGCTACAGCAATTTTGGTACAACCTTAGGGCTTACCAATGGTTATGACGGGATGGTTACCCGATTCGCGGACGGATGCGGCATTACCCTGACGCCTGGCAATGATATGACTTCTATAAACCAGCGCAATTCCATCGAAGATTTTTTCCTATATCCCAATCCAAATGACGGCAGGTTCGATATAGATCCCGGAACGTACATAAGCGGTGGATATGAAATAAATGTATCCAATTGCCTTGGACAAATACTGTACAAAGGAACAGCGGAAAATAAAACATCACTGAATCTCCGGGGGCTGCCGGCGGGAATGTATATCGTTAACATCAATGCGGAAGGAAAATGGATAAATAAAAAGATCGTGATCGAGTAAGGTGCGAAAAAAAGCTAAAAGCTAAGTAACGCTCGCTATCCGTCGCAGTCACGGGAACACTATTTGAAAACCATTTCAAAACCCGTATCTTTAATTCAGTATCTGACTATAGCATACTGATCACATGAGTACTTTCCTTCTGCGAAGCTGCTTCTTTATCCTGCTGTTCTGCAACGGAGCGACCCGGCTTGCTGCGCAGGATACCACCTTCACCATCAATGGCAAAAGCTATAATTACATTGCTTATTACGAAGGCACGAGGACTATGCAGATCGTAGGGAATTACATGGAGGGCACACGGATCCGGGATGGTGAATGGCTTTATTACCATAAGAACGGGCAGCTGAGGATCCGCATGTATTTTCAAAAGGACATGAAGCGGGGTACCTGGTATTATTACGATGAGCAGGGCAAGCTATTGAAAAAAGAAAAAATGCGGGAACGGGAAGGGAGCATACAGGATGCTATTGACAAGGGAGAGCTCTGGCCATTCGTTGTGCGTGTCGCCTGCAGGATACTTGCGGGTGACGATTAAGATCGCTCAGGCTTTTCGCAGCACTACACTTACGGCGTTGCTCATCTGCCCCACCTGCTTATCGGCGATCACAAATATGGCCTTGTACTTCCATTCGAAAAATTCGCCCTCTGCTGGTAAAGGCGTTTTATCCAGGTATTGTGCTCTCGTCAAACGACCTATAAATACAAATCCCCGTCCGTCATTACGATCTGCATAGAGGTCCATCGCTGTTGTTATTCCTTTGCTGCTCTTCACATATGGAAGTGGTCCTTGTAGCTTTACACGAAGCAGGGGCTTCAGCTCTGTTTTGTCCCATACACGTACAGGCGCAATGATCCCAAGATCAAGTCCTATTGATTCACTATACTGCCGGCTTGCCTTAATTCGTTTCACTAACAGACTTACCCGGTCAAATATACCTTCCCTCACAAGCGGTGGCGGCACCGGAAGCACCGGCAAAGAAGGCGGACCTGGCTGTTTCTGCCCGGAAGCATTCCTGAGCAGGTTCTTATAGCTTACCAGGGAAGGCAGGGTGTTTTTGTAGAGCTCAACTAATTGCAGGATGTATTGAAAACAGACGGCATCCTTTTGTACATCGCTCAGTTCTGCGGGAGATATCTCTAACACCGTGGCATGGATCCCTAATTTAGACGCAAAATTATTCAGCCAGACCATCCGGTCGGCATCCGATTGCGGCAGGTATCTTACTTTAACTGACATCGCTTCGTTTTCTGTTATACAACGGCAATGCTTTTCAAAATGTTGCTTAATAAGCGTTAAAATCGAAGTCAGGACCCTTGTGACTTTGCAAGTGGTTATTTTTTTGCGATAAGTGGTGGCACAAAGGCTCAGTTACACTTCCTTCGACTTGTCCGGGCCGGTATAAAGTCCTTAGTCGTGCTGCTCCTTACTTGCCTGAATTACTCCGGATGGATAAGTCAGTTCTGGTCTGACTTGCGATACTATGCAAAAAAGGATAAGTCAAATTGATTTTGACTTGCCGAAAGCATTCATAAAAAGTAAGTCAGACCCGGGTTGACTTACCTGAATTTCTTTGAATAGATAAGTCAAATGCGGTTTGACTTGTCCGAATAAGTGAAAAAGGCTAAGTCAAATGGCTTTTGACTTACTTATTATCTTCATGAAAGCTAAGTCTATTCGGATTTGACTTACCTGAATTGCTTCGAATAGATAAGTCAAATGTGGCTTGACTTGTCCGAGCAGACAAAAATGGCTAAGTCAAATTACATTTGACTTGTTGAAGTTTTACAGCTTAGGTAAGTCAATTACGGTCTGACTTACCGGACCTAAAACAAAAAAGGCTGCTTCCACCCGATCTCCCGGGGCAAAGCAGCCTTTCTTTGAGCCTTTGTTGGTATTGCCTCTGCCTATAGCAGCTTGTCACCAACAGGTGATGATCTATTCCTGTTTCACGATCTTAATGATCTGTGTAGTTCCTTCACTTCTCAGCTGCATAAAGTACACACCATTCGCTTCGGTATGCAGATCGATGCTTTCTGTTCCTGCTTTTATGCTTTTCTCCAGGATCACTGCTCCAAGTGAAGTGCTGATACTGATCACTGCATCCTTAGCGGTCTCCAGTGTAAAGATCCCGGAAGTGGAAGGGTTCGGATACAGGCGGATAAGCGCTGCGTCCTTCACCGTGCGGATACCGATGCCTGCAATATTCACACAGGCGCTGGTGTCGGAGCAGGAACCAACTGTTACCACTACTGCATAATTTCCGTTGGCAGTTGCCGTATACGACTGATTGGTCTCATTCAGGATCGGAGCGCTGCCACTGTCGCAATCGAGCCATTGGTAAGCAGCTCCTGTGGCCGTAGCGGTAATCGTTTCTGCTACCGTGGATGTTGTTATATCAATTGCAGTCGCTACGGTCAGGTTCAGCGTGACAATGCTGTCGCAACCTGCCGCATTCGTAAGGTTTTGTGTATATGTTCCACTTGAAGTGTAAGTGGTGCCATTCAGTGTGTAGCTGCTGCAAGCCGTTTCGTTCAGTATTGACGTTGTAGGCTGATTCACTGTTAAGTTCAATGTGAGTGTGCTGTCGCAACCTGCCGCATTCATAAAGCTTTGCGTATATGTTCCACTTGAAGTGTAAGTAGTACCATTCAGTGTGTAAGAGCCACATGTTACTTCTGTGAATGAAGACATTGTCGGCTGATTCACTATGAGGTTCAATGTAAGTGTGCTGTCGCAACCTGCCGCGTTCGTAAGGCTTTGTGTATAGATTCCACTTGCATTATAAGTAGTTCCGTTCAGTGTATAGCTGCTGCAAGCCGTTTCGTTTAATGTTGACGTTGTAGGCTGGTTCACAGTTAAGTTTAGTGTAAGTGTGCTGTCACAACCTGCCGCATTCGTAAAGCTTTGTGTATATGTTCCACTTGAAGTGTAAGTAGTACCATTCAGTGTGTAAGAGCTACATACTGTTTCGTTCAGTGTTGACGTTGTAGACTGGTTCACTGTTAAGTTCAGTGTAAGTATACTGTCGCAACCTGCTGCATTCGTAAGATTTTGCGTATAAGTTCCACTTGTATTGTACGTTGTTCCATTCAGCGTATAGCTGTCGCATGCTATTGCGCTCAGTGCGGAGGCAGTTGATTGCAGGATCGTCAGGTTCAGTGTGATCGTGCTGTCACACCCGGTAGCACTTGCTCCTGCAAGCACCTGCGTATAGGTTCCGCCAGTAGTGTAGCTCGTTCCGTTCAGTGTATAGGTATCGCAATTCGTTACAGTCAGTGTGGAAGTGATAGCAGACGGTTCGGTAATGGTGAAGCTTATAAATTCAGAACAAGCGTTTGCATCTGTTGCAGTTACTGTCCATGTTCCTGCAGTTAATCCGCTGACAGAAGTTGTTCCGTCACCTGTTGGATTGCCGGGTGACCAGTCGTAAATGAATCCACCTGTTCCGCCTACTGCTGCATTAACTTCAAACGCACCGGTATTTCCGCCAAAACAGGAAATGTTTGTCTGTGAAGAAGCGGTGAAAGAAATTTGAGAAGGTTCTGTAATGGTGAAGTTTATAGATGCAGAACAAGCGTTTACATCTGTTGCAGTTACTGTCCATGTT
>JAJNDK010000002.1 GCA_021156365.1 Bacteroidota bacterium | reverse complement strand
GCACAATATGCCGACGATTGCCAGCGATGATGGGATCACTAAAAATGAGGTAAGGTCAATGTTAAGTATGTCGCAGGGCTTGCCGAACCATTCGCATGCCATAGATGTAAACAGCGATGATGTTGTGTTTAATGTATGGAGTGGGATAGACGCTACACGGAGGTATGCGCATTCCAAGGGAGTTAAATCTTTCTGGAAGCAGAGCATGCAGTGGGTGGATGGAGCGTTACAGTGGGTAGTTACTCAGGCTTATTTGGCAGATAAAGTAAATGCGATAAAGAAAAACTTGCCCAAGCAATTGCATAGTGGGAAGCTCAAAGTTTTCGACCAGCCCGGAAAGATCAGAATTGGACCACAAGATGGTGATGGATTTCTTTTACATTTTATGATGGCGGCTCAATATGAACTTTCAATTGGTAACACATCTCTGAGATTTGACAAATATTTTGAATATCTTCAGGGCTATGAAAATGGCCTAAATTTTGTTAATGCGTCTGCAGAAGTTAACGGAATGAAAATAGATGTTTCTGATATTGAAGTCGGTGTTGTTACCCCTAAAGGTGAAGTGGAGTTGACATATATACCTCACAGAACACCTATAACTACCCTATATCCCGTAACAGAATTTGAACCGGGCGCAATACAAACTACTGATGGAAACTTTTATAGAGTAGGAGAGAGTAATTATGTATTTGACATGACCTTTCTGCCCTCAATTGGACCCGGAACTGTTGGAGCTTATGAAGCGATTTCTTTTCATAACTATAGATCATCATATGGAATTTCCGGACTTCATATTTCGCCAGTAGGTTTTAAAGTTATTGGGGGGATGTTTAAAATCGCTTGGGGAAATAATATTCCTGGTTTGAATTTTTTATATCCTTTTTAAATAATGACAGTATGAAAATCCGGGTGATTATATATATTTTATTGTTCATTAAATTGACAGGAAGATCTCAGTCTATGGATGACCTTATTATTGAAACAGATGGTGTAGGTTCGGAAATATATGGCGTATTTAATGAATCGGACAGTACATACATTCTGGCATTTACAGAGGGTAGAATAGAGATGAAACAACTGTATCATCCCGATCATATGCGGATTGTTTGCATTGATAAATCCGGGGGCCTTAAATGGACAAAAAAAACGGGAATTGATCAGGACGAAGAAATATTTGCTATGACTCTGGAAAAAGATAATCTGATCTTTATAGGCAATGGTATTAATAAACTTAACTATATGACTACTTCCCAGAATATACCGATCTCCATAATTAGATATTTCAATTTACATACTGGAAGAGTTACAGAACACTTTTTTGATCAAAAATCATATGGTCTGGCGAAGAACAACTCTGAATTTTACATTCTCACCAGGGATAATGGTTGTAAATCCAAACAGGCGAATATAACGTTAAGACTGGTAGAAAAAGATACAAATGATATAATAAAAGAAAAAAGCAAGGTAAATATAGATCAGGTAGTTTGTTTATTAAACAGATTCAATACCACTCCGGTTTATTTTGCAAGCAGAAAGAGCCTGGAATACATAAAGGTAGACTATGAGCCTAAACCCGGCAAGAATCAGGTATCAATGCAAACGAATATTAATCCATACGACCATCAATCCAGATTTGAATATGTTACCATAAGTAACATTTCAAAAAAGAAAACAGTAAAAAAGATTTGTTCAAATTGTGGGTTTTATGATTTTAGAATAATGGACCAGGAAAGATCTGTTGCTGTGAGAGCAGATACAGCAGGCAATAAGTTATGTTTCTATTATCCCGCTACGAATAAGACGAAAGAACTGGATCTTGGGAAAGATTGCTATTCATATACTATATATCCCCATGAAAATGAGTTATTACTTATTGGTATAATAAAAGGAACAGAGATTTCGTATACATTTATTAAGGATGAAAAGATCATATGGACAAAAACCAGCCCAAAAATAAATCAAATACCCAAATTCAATTGCTTTTTTACTACGTCTGAAATTATTGTCACATATCTATGGCAAAACGTAGGTGACGGCAAAGGCGAACCACAAAACGAACTTAGAAAACTTGTGCTAAAAAAATAGTTGTGGTTGCGAAGTGTGCCACGTGGTCAGCGTCGGCGAATCAGCGTAGCAACGGTAAGCTTGGTTCCCGATAGCTATCGGGATGAAGTGCCGTAAATGGTAGGAAGGTACGAAGCCAATGTGTAGTTAACATTATAGATAGATTATTGCTTTGGAATTATAGTAAGAGCTTATTAACGTTCTTTGAATAGATTCTTTGCTCTGGTATACAGCACCAGAGCGATCGTTGTTCACGAAACAGCGGGACGTTCATAACACCAGGAATACCAGGAGGAGTTTCGTTTTATGTTCTGTACGGTGTTCATCCTCCAAAACCAATGATCGGGAATTAAACAATCAATATATGAAAAAAGGAGTAAAAATCACATTAGTTGCTATCACAATTGTAATAACAGTATTTACCTGGGTTTACCTAAGAGATTCAAAATTCGTTGCCAGAAACTTTGAGCTTTACACTGGAATTAAAAAAGAATGTGTGGAAACTTTTAGTTATTACGACGATCATCAGTCTTTTTATGGAGCAATAGTATCAATAAATTCTATAGATGAATTGATGAAAAGAAAAAAATTTGTTCAAGGCCCTTTTGATAATAAAGGTTATGTACCTTGTCCCTTTATAAATTCAGAAAAGAATGACTATTTGTATTCGATAGAGAAGACAGCATCATATGGCTATATTCTTATTATGATTGAAAAGAAAAACAATCTTATTACTCTTTATGAATTTTATGGGGATTAGGTTGCTTAAAGATGAAAGAACCATTTTCCATCTGCTCCGGAGGAGCGATATGTTAATAGCGCCGATGTGATAACTCGGCGTAAATGTCGCGAAGCCTCGCGAGGAAGATACGAAGCCAAAATAAAGTTAACATCAATTAAGATTTATCATTGTGATTTCTTATCTACAGATTATAAACAACTTTTACAAAATGCTCTTTGTTGTAGTATACAACACCAAAGCGATCGTTGTTCACGAAGAAGCAGAGTATTCACAACACCAACTTGCCTGGGGAAATCAACAACCATATGCAAATTTTTTATATAATGCTAAATAATTCAACAAGAATACTTTATCTACTATGTTTTTTGCTAAACATAGCAAAGGCCAAATCTCAGCCTGAACTTTCAGATACCTTACTTTTACGGGTTGGACAAACCGGATATGATGTCTTTAAGGTAGTCAATTCTTCGGATAGTACATTGATTATAGCTTTTACGGAAGATGAAGACGTTCAGGGGCAGGTACACGTTTTGAACCAAGTACGAATAGTTTGCCTAAACAAAAGAGGAGAGTTGCTATGGACAAAAAAAATGAAAATTTCCCCGGAAGAACGGATTCTATCAATGGAACTACAGAATGGGAATTTGATCTTTTTGAGTCAAGGCATAAATAAGTTAACCTATACCATGAATGCGCAAAACAATGTAGTATCCATTATTAAATATTTTGATTTGAAAACAGAAAAAATAAGCGAGTATTATTTTGACGATAAACCTGTGGGAATAATAAAAGGCAATACAACTGTTTTTGTCCTCAATAAAGAGCAAGGTTGCAAGACTAAGTATTCGCGTATTTATTTATCATCAATGTCAAAAACATCAGATGGTTTAGTAAAGGTAATGGGTAAGGCCCCTATCGATAATATTTTATGCGGCAGATCGAATCTCGCGAACTCCTTCATCTATTTTGAAAAGAATAAAAAAATTGAGTACATAAAATTTGATATGGAACCTAAGCCAGGTACCGATCCTGTTGGAATGAAGACAAGTATTAACATGAATGATCATGTAATAAAATATGATTACGTTACGATTGATGTGAATTCAAAAAAAAGGGTAATGAAAAACATTTGTACTAACTGTTATTACGATGACTTTAAAGTAATTAACCAAGACCTATCATTATTAACCGGAAAAGACTCCGCTGGAAAGCAGCTTTATTTTTACTACCCAAAAACGTCTAAAATAAAGGCTGCTAACCTTGCTGCAACCAGAGGAGTCTACAACATACATCCGGGCGAAAATGAGGCGTTGATAACAGAGAATCCCGGAGCAGAAAGTTATACTTATATTAAAAACGACCAAGTCGTATGGACTAAGAAAAAAGAGTTTTCGCTTTGGGAGAAACCTTATACTTTAACCTGCTACTTTACAAAGACAGAGATTATTGTATTGTATATTTTGCATACGAATGGGAAAACAAAAGGAGAGTTGCGAAAATTTATACTAAAAAAATAGAGTTGCGAAGCGCGCCGCGTGGTCAGCGTCGGCGCAGTAGCGTAGCCAACGGGAAGCTCGGTAGTTGTACTGCCGTAAATGGTCGCGAAGCCTCGCGAGAAGTAGCGAAGCTTCGCTACGAACGCAATATGTAGTTACCGTTAATTCAGGATTATGATGAGATTATAAACAGTTTGTTGATTGAATACGTTCTTTTAAATGCAAGCTGATGCTGTAGTATACAACACTACAGCGATCGTTGTTCACGAAACACGGAGCGTTCACAACATCCAACTCGGCGGTGCAAGTTATTGGGCGCAAGGAAGCATGCCAACTTTTCCGATGTTTAGAAGTCTTTACGCGGATGTTTGGGATCATGTCGATTATTATTTAAATGGAAGGAAATCAGATATATTGACATATAATGGAGGAGGAGCAGTCGCTGATATGGCAAGGTATTTTAATAAAAAAGGATTGCCTCCCGCTGGATGGCCTTTAAAATCATGGGATGAATATCCATTTGCAAGTACATATGAAAATTCATCGAAACTACGAGACGTTAGTATGAAGTCTGTTAATCACCTGCATAATGTAACTCATGGAGGATATTTAGGTGCTTTTTACAGAGTTTTTGGATTAAAATCGGGAGATAAATTTTCAATTTTCTTAATAAATGATACGCCACCCGTACCTATACCGAATTTTCAGTTTGAACCAAGCAATCAAAATTCTCCTGATCACATTTTTCCAGCCGTGCCAATATTTGGGCCAAGTCCTTTCCCTGTTCCGATTTTTCGATAAATTTATAACTTTGTTCAATGAATATCACAGCTAAAGAGAAAAGGATAATAATAAAACTGAAAAATCTAACGACTCATAAGGAATTGGACGAACTTATTATTGCGTTGGAACAGAGTAATAAATTACTTGGGGATATAGTCCGATTTCAATATGCGCTTTTCCACTTCAATTTTGAACCAGTATTTTATCTTTTAAAAGAAATTATTCCTCAACTATTTCCTTATAGAATAATTCAAACTAAGGAGAAACACTTGCATTCCTTTATATATTCTTCTATTAGAACAAATCACCAAAATGAAGGATATGATCTTATTGCTTCCATAAAGGAGCCATCCTCACATTATAGAGGAGCCAATATGGCAAAGGAGATGGCAGAGGAGTATGAAATAAATAAATCATTTAATAGAGTTTATGAAAAGCGAGATTCTATTAATTCTAAAAACTCAAATCTGACGCTTATTGATGTTGAAAAAATAATCACGACCAATTATCCTAAACTAAAACTGAATTATGACGATTTTCAATTTGCAAGCCAAATTTTGCAGCAAACAATTGAAATGTGGAATGTTAATTTGGTAAAGGAGGTTTTTAGCAGAACTATGCATATTCCCCACATACAGGATCGTTCTTTGGCAGTGGCCCGGTTACTTGCATGTAATGGCGAAATAGAGACTGCAGAATTAGCTTTAAGAAATTATATAAAATCCTGGAGTGGGGAAGAACTTCATTCAGTGTTACCAGTAAACCTAATTTATGATCCCTATTTAAAGGAAATTGTAACAGAAGATTTTTTGCAGGAGGCCATTTTTACACCTAAGCAGGAGTATGAGATTTATAAGAAATAGGTTGCTTCGCGCGATGTATTCTCATCGCAAAGCGACGCAACGACATGCAGCATTTCCAACTGCTGCATAAATGGTATGAAGGTACGAACGCAATGTTAGGTGAGCATTAAATGTTCATAAGTACACAGTTTTATTTACTTTACGTTCTTTGAGAAAGCTAATGCTGTAGTATACAACACTACAGCGATCGTTGTTCACGGAGAGCGAGACGTTCACAACCCCAGTTTTTAACATATGCCGATTTTGGTTTGGATTATGCTGGAATAAGTGAATATGATTTGCCAGATACATATTGGCCTGGAGGTGGTTTTGGAGCAGATGGACATACGAATGGGGGGTTATATGGGACTCCAGTTCAATATAATTTAAACATGAATGGCTCGCAGGCTGTCTCAGGGTTTAATTCTCATACAACTCCAGGTTTACAAAATGATTCAGAATTTATTTTGATTCAACAGCGAATGAGAATTTTTATGTGGTACTTTAGTAATTATTAGAAATGAAAAAAGCATTTATTCTGTATATTAGTTTTGTTCTACTTTCTTCCTGTTCATCGGAAATAGTAGAAAACAAGGAAAATACTGATTCCATTGTGTCTATAGATTTTGATAGTAGGTATTTTCGCTCGGGTAAACCTACTACATTCATCGCTCAAAATCTTATAGATGATACTCTTTATTTTATTTGTAAGCCTACTCTTTTTAATGAAAATACTCATGCAAACTATAGATTAGAACATATGGATACACTACGGTCCGTTAAAAATAAAGGATGGACAGATCAAGGATGGAGTAGCTCTGTAGAATTTGATACTGTGATTCTTCCTCCGCAACAAAATTTCCCTTTTGCCTCTGGCTTTTATGCCTGGGCATTTGATAGCATTAAAGTAAGCTATCTTTATTTCAGAAAAACTGTTTCGAATGCTTATATTCCTTATACAAAAAGTGAGTATTTTGTTTTCGATACTATAAAACACACGCACTTTAAAAGTGAACCATTTAAGGTGCCCAAAGAAATGGGACGCTTCAAAAATCCTGATACTAAATAGGGTGCTTAATGGTGAGAAAATTGCTTAGGGATGAAAAAATTATTTCCATCTGCTCCGGAGGAGCGACATGTTAATAGCGCCGAGTGATTAACTCGGCGTAAATGTCGCGAAGCCTCGCGAGGAAGGTACGAAGACAATATGTAGTTATTGTTAATTCAGAATTGTCATTACGATTTCTTACAAACAGATTATAAACGCTCTTTGATTTTTGCTGTAGTATACAACACTACAGCGATCGTTGTTCACGAAACAGCGGAACGTTCACAACCGCCCGTGTATCTATGAGAAACAAAGCTCTGCATTAGTACTTACGGAAGCTACCTTAGCAGGAGCCGTGCTGAAAAACACCGGCAGCAACCTGGAGACGGGTGAGCTGCATTTTGCCCTTACCGATCACTTAGGCAATGTGCGGGTGAGCTTTAAAAAGCCTCCAGTGGCATAGCCCAGCTGGTAAGCCGCAACGATTATTATGTATACGGCGGTGTGATGCCGGGGCGCAGCCTGAACCCGACCGATTTCAGCTTTGCCTACCAGGGCAAGGAAAAAGCGAAGGATGCCAGCCGCTGGGACCAGTTCGAGCTGCGCCTTTTTAACCATGACTTAGGCCGCTGGTTTGCACCCGATCCTTATCGTGAATTCAGCTCTGCTTATATAGGCATGGCCGACAACCCGGTGAATGCCACGGATCCGAACGGAGGGCAGATCAAGTACATGCGTTCCTATGGTTTGCAGGCCCAGGGAGCATCGGCAGGTTGGAACGCCTTCCACGAAGGACTGGCAGCAGAAGCAAAGATGGCTGCCGCGGCAAGGGATCTTGCAGAGATGAATTCGTATAAAACTGTTATGAGCGGCGTGAGAGCAAAAATTATAGCACATATGGCCACACCATATGATATAATATTATTTAATCAGGCATCATATAACCTGACAGGATACTATATGAGACATAATATATCCACGCAGGATGATTATGTTAACGCAAAAATGACTCATAAGGAAGTTATGTCCCGCACTGGTTCGGGGATAGATGACAGATGGTTGGACCAATATATACGTATGGGCGCTGCAGAAAGGCATGATTGGGCTGTAGCTACCGGCATAGGTGTATGGGATAGATATTATGTAACACAAAATGGATTTCGGACTTCCTGGCATAATACCTTTGGTGAGGCTATGGCACAAACTCAGGTTAACTTTGAAAAAGCAGTAAAAGATGTAGCTGTTACCTATATAGATCCAAATCCATCTCCAAGCGATGTTGTGGCAGATGCAAACAATAGTTACAAACCACCACTAAAAGCATCAAATTTATGGGATGCTTTAAAAGCTATGGGAGCTGGATATGGTATTTCTTATGACGTTACTGTTTCGGCAGATGAACATACTTTATTTGTAGGAGGATCATTGGGAGGGGTATATACCAATTTTATGCAAATGGGTGGAGATTATGGAGGGTATTGGTATACGTATCAGAACCAGAAGCTGGTAGGTTCATTTAATGTCGGCCCAGGGTTGATGGTAGGATATAGCGCGGGCTTGAATTTTTCTATTTGTATTTTGAAGGGCACGAAACCTGATTATACACCTGAAGGCTTTGCCGGTCAATTTAGCTCCTATGGTATTTCTGCAAGTGTAAGAGCAGTAGCAGGACTGAGTGCAGGCGGAGCTATCAGTACCAAACCTTTTTTGAGTAATCCAAAATCATACTGGGTAGGGTATTCCGGTGGTGCTGCATTCGGTGGTGGTTTCGGAGTAACATTACCTCTTATAAAAATCGGAGGAGGTAACATGCGGCTTATTGATCCCAATAATGTTATGCCCACAATTAACAGATCAGCTAATGATTTTTATTGGAACTGGGCATATAAAGGAACCCAATTAAATTTTATCTTTAACGATAATTAAAACGACAGGATGCTTTGGAAAAATCTTAAATGGACTGGAATACTTGTAATAATTCTTTTTATTGTTGCAACACTTATCAGCAGATCCTGCCAATCAAAAGAAATAAGAGAGGCGAAATTATATTTTTCAAAGGATATTTACGCTTCTGGTGTTATTTATAAAAAGGAACTTTACATGAAAACAACGGGGTGGTACTTTTTTAAAGTAAAAAAATCCAATGCTAAAAGTTTCAATGAAAAAATAGGTGATCGGGAGGGGGACTTAATTTTAAATGACAGTATTGGGAAATTCTTTAGCAGCAACTATTATCAAATTAATGTGTTAGACTCTATTGTAATAGACTTCAGAAGGAATAAAATGCTGATATACAGAAGGGATTCTTTAGTCCTTAATGGATACTTATATCTTGACGAATAACCCTGACATGAAAATCATTTTAATATTTTATAAAAATCACCTGCATGAAAAATACCGCCAAACAGTTTCTTATAGTGTTATTTACCTTTATTAATGTAATGGGATTTGCACAAGTAAAGCCCAAACTTAAATGGAAAGATTTCTTAGGAACCTGGGATTCAAAGGAAACTTTTGATAAAGCAAAAGGGCAAACCAAACTGAGCTTCGACAAGCATAAAGCTGATGCCGATATGAACTCCATTCAAACGATCTGGAAGTTTGCAGAAGACGATGTGCTATATTATATTAAAAAGTATGCGGACAAAGAGAATGATACTACTGTGGTCAAATGGTTTTATGTGAAAGCAAAAAACACTGTTCAGCTTCGCCAGCAGGTAAATATGGGTGGTTATTTTATGATAAAGGATCTTCATTTTCTGATCCTCGAAATGCAGGATGATAAAATGAGGCTGCAATTAATGGAGTAATGGGTTTAATGGGCAATGATCAATAAAAACATGAAGACACCATTTATTATTTTGGCTTGTTTTTTTATTGGAGTAGTGTTTTATTCTGTCATGACCAGGATCCGGTCGGCACAATTAACAAAGGATTTTGATGTTGAGGTGGTGGGGATCGTATACGAAAAGAAACATATTGATCATGGCCATGGAATGTTTTACTTAAAAAATGTTCAAGCTAATTATCAATACTACGACTTACGGCATTCCCATCCTAACAGCTATTTGTGTGTTATACAAAAGGACAGTGCAGAAATTGTCTATAGCTTCTTCCAGGATATAGAAGTCGGTGACAGTATGTGCATACACGAGAAAAAATTTAGTGTATTCAGGAACCGGAAAGTAATTCTATCGAAGGACCTTGTTGTTAATGAACTTATGGATAATACGGTTTCCGCAGTGAGGAAATTGCACCGGATTCACGGGAAAAACGAAGACGTTCAAGCGAAGGAAAAGTAACTGCGAAGCGTTGTGTAGTCGTAGAAATGAAAACTATTTTCCATTTACACTCAAGTGAAGCGATTTATTCATAGCTCCGTGTTATTAACTCGGAGACACAATAAACATGTTCCGCTTCCGTTGGATCAACAGATCTCTGCCCTCAGACGGTAGTCTAAACCACGATACAATATGATGAAAGTAATAAAACCAGGATTGCTTCTTATTGGCATTTTCTTAGCCCCGGTTGTTATTTTCCATATTTCATGCGCCTATCACAACGATCGGATAAAACTGGACGAAAAAAGGCGGAGATACTTTCTTTCTTTAGGTCAGATACAGAATATGCAACTGGTTATTCTCATGCTAAATTCAGGCAAATACGAATTGGTAGAAAAGCCGATTATAGAAACAATAGGTACTCCATTAAACAAGTGGAAGCCATACGGACAAAATACGCCGGTTAAACGAAATTATATAGGCTTTGTATATAGCCAGGACCACATAGGAAGTTATCGCTTAAGACAAGAAAATTTCGATAAAGGTATAGTAGCAGAGATCATACATTATTTTTACATTGATTAGTAACGTGAAACACAAACGACATTTTCTGATTATAATTCTGACCGGCTTTGTATTGACCGGCATTAATTACCTCCCTATGTTATATAACAGGTTGACGGGAAATGGAGGAACTTTCGTCGAGTTCAATGATTATGACGTTCCTGACGGTATCACAAAAAAAATAAGGAATGAAAATTTTTGCAATGACTCTACTGTGCTTTTAGGGTATGAAAAGAACGGATATTTACATCTGTTGTTTTATGACCAATCTTGCAAAGAATATTTTCACACTTTTGTCAGTACTGACACAACCTGGATTAAAACGAAAATTGTATTTTATGGCGTTTCCGAAACAAAAGATATGGAAAATACGCAGCGAATAAATAAGGATTTTGGAATTCTATCGAGACACTATTATCTCCAAAGATTTAAAAAGGTCGTTTTGGATAAGCTGGAAAAACTTATGTGATCTCTAACCAACAGGTGACGGGACAGAGCTCTTTTATTTTAAATGAAAAAGGCAATTAAATTGATAGACGGACTGGTTTCGCTGGCCCCATTGGCTTATTGCATTGGAGCGGTGGTTTTTGCAAAAACAGTATACAACGTGTTCAAAAAGCTTCCTTTCGTGGATTTTAATCTGCAAGGTATAGACTTGGGCGCATCTTATTCAACGATTATTTTTTTAGGGTGGGCAGTATTATTGAGTTTATTTATTAAGCCAATGACCTCGTTTTTTGTTCAAAAGCAGATGGCGATTCCGATTCATAAACAGCCACTTAACTATATATATGCTTTCGGAATCTTGATTATCTTTATGGCTTTTGCCACTGATTCTTATTTGTTTTTTGATTGGTTTTATTTTGATTAAAGAGTTGCGAAGCCCACCACATGGTCAGCCCCGGCACATCAGCGAAGCATTGACTATCCCCGTACTTGAGGTGCCGTAAATGGCCGCGAGGCTTCGCGGGAAGGTACTGTCAGCCCCGCAAAAAAACAAAAAACGGAGCCTCCCACGCCATGAACGTAGAGAGTGGAGCCGGGCTGCTGTGCGCTGATCGTGATCTTTGCGAGAGTAGAGCTGGTTACCTTCGTGAAACCGGTATTGTCCGTGCTCATCTCATATACAAATGCCTTCTCACCGATGCCACGCGGAACTCTTACTATCACCACACCGTTGCCCGGGGCATCGAGTGTGAGCTCAGAGACCGGACTAGCCCCTCCGCTTTGCATCACCTGCATTCCTGCAGATGTGATATATGTTTCCGCATCCGGGTTCTGGTTGGCTACATACTCCACGTGTGCTTTGATCAGGTTGAAGGCTGTTACCAGCATTCGTTCCTTCCCGTGCATATCGCTTGTACTGCCGGCCACTCCCGAATTGGTGGTCAGTATGGCATTGTGCAGGTTGTCGATCACGCATCGGGAAAATGTGTTTCGTTATAGAGTTGAACGCAGACAAAAAGCAAAGGTTCTGAGAAATAAGCAAGTGGCAGGAGGCATTTGGTAAGTGGTCGAAAATAAAAAATAAGTGGCAGGGAAGTATATCAAAGACACTAATAAGAACCGGTGGTTTCTCTTTTCTTCCCTGTTCCACTGCTACAAGCGGACAATCCGCGGGGCCTTGTTCCTGTTCTTTGTACGGAGAAGCCTGCCTTTATGAGGGAGTTTCGAATCTTTGTTCATCCCGGTTTAAACCGAATAGCAAGGAACAGACAATCGTTTATGCTTCGGTTATGTGCTTTGTAAAGAGATCCGAATCTTTGTTCATCTGGTTTAAACGGAAGTAACAGGAACAGACACTCGTCTATGCTTCGGTCAGGTTCTTTGTAAAGAGATTCGAATCTTTGTGCATCTGGTTTAAACGGAATAACAAGGAACAGACACTCGTCTATGCTTCGGTCAGGTTCTTTGTAAAGAGATCCGAATCTTTGTGCATTTGGTTTAAACGGAAGTAACAAAAACAGACACTCGTCTATGCTTCGGTCAGGTTCTTTGTAAAGAGATCCGAATCTTTGTTCATCTGGTTTAAACGGAAGTAACAGGAACAGACACTCGTCTATGCTTCGGTTAAGTTCTTTGCAAAGAGATCCGAATCTTTGTGCATCCGGTTCAAACGGAGCTAACAGGAACAGACACCCGTCTATGCTTCGGTCAGGTTCTTTGCACAAAGATTCAACTCTTTGTGCATCTGGTTTAAGCGGAAGTAACAGGAACAGACACCCGTCTATGCTTCGGTCAGGTTCTTTGTAAAGAGATCCGAATCTTTGTGCATTTGGTTTAAACGGAGCTAACAGGAACAGACACTTGTATGCATTTAGTTTCTGTTCTTTGTTAAAAGGTCTCTGTTTTTATGCATCCGGTTTAAAACGAGGCATCGGTAATAGAGTCCGGGATAGAGTTGCTGCCTGTTTTTATGAATGTGGAAGTCTTTATGAGAGATTTTTTATGCTTTTTAAAGGGGAAAGCAGACAAAAAGATCCTAAAACTTGATCCCCACCACCAGGATATCATCTACCTGCTCATGCACGTCACCCATCCAGCTGGTAATTTCGCTGTCAAGGGTTTTGTGCTGCTGGGCCATGCTTTGTTTCTGGATCTCTAAGAGGATCTCTTTGAAACGTTTGGTCATCAGTTTTTTTCCGTTGGCGCCACCGAACTGATCGGCATATCCATCACTGCTCATATAGATCGTATCCTGGTCCTTCAGCTGGATCTCGTGGGTGGTATAGTGCTGCGATTCGTCGGTGAAGCCTCCGATCGCACATTTGGTTGCTTTTATCTCCTCGATCTCAGGTGCCTGGTCCGAATTGCGGATGATCCACAGGGCGCGGTTGGCTCCCGCATACTGTACTTTCCGGTTCTTGTAATCGATGGCACAGAAAGCAAGGTCCATCCCGTCGCGGGTTTGGTTCTCCCGTTGTTTCAATGCATCCTGCACACCGCGGTTCAGCAGCGAAAGGACCTCCGAAGGATCGGCAATGTTTTTGGTCAGTACGATCTCATTGAGCAGGGAGCTGCCCACCATGCTCATAAAAGCGCCGGGAACACCGTGGCCTGTACAATCTACTGCCGCTATGAAATCCATCCCGTCCTTGTGACTGAACCAGTAGAAATCACCGGAAACAATATCACGCGGCTTAAAGAGAATGAAGCTGTTCGAAAGATTTTTCCGGATGGTGGCATCTGCCGGTAACATGGCCCGCTGGATACGTTCTGCGTAGTTGATACTGTCTTTGATATCGTGCAGGGCATCGAATAATTTGTGGTTCGATTCTTTCAGCTCCACCGTGCGCTCTTCCACTTTTTGCTCCAGGATTTTTTTCTCGTTCTCCAACGCTGCCGTACGGTAACGGATAAAGGTGATGATACCTGCGAGGATAGCTACTACACAAAGTGAGTAGAACCACCAGGTTTTCCAGAAAGGAGGCGTGATCTTGAAAGAATAGCTGATATCATTATTGCTCCACACCCCTGAGCTGTTGATGGCTTTTACCTTGAAGGTATACTGTCCCGGAGGGATATTGGTATACACCGCTTCGTTGCGCGTGGTGGAAGGCGTCCAGTCATCGTCATAACCTTCCAGCATGAACTGGTAATGGATATTGTCAAGCGTGGTAGCCTGGAACGAAAACGAAAGATTGTTGTTCTTATAGGAAAGCGAAAGATTTATAGGAAGATCGGTGTTCGGATTAATGGAATCCGCATACATCGACCAGTCCACATGCTGGTACGAAAGTTTTATATCGTTGATCACCAGCTTGGGGGGAATGCTGTGTGCCCAGTCGAGAGTAGAGTTGTAGCGCGTGATCCCTTCGATCGTACAGAACCATACGTTCTTGCTGTTATCGATGAACACCCCGTTCTGGTTGATCTCATTGGAGCTGAAACCGCTTTCGCTGTCATAATACAGGATGTTCTCCATGTCAAAACCTGCTTTGAAGGTAAGCCTGTTCACCCCTTTGTCCGTGCCTATCCAGAGCTCGCCGTTCTTGTAATCGATGCCGTTGATGAGGTTGGAGCATAAGCCGTTTTTGGTATTGTATTCTTTAAAGATTCCTTTGCTGTATATCACCACACCGCCGTCCTGCGTACCGAAAAAGATATTTCCCTTGTTGTCGCCTGTGATACAAAATACGGTGGCAAGTGCAGCAGGCGCATTTTTCAGCAGGGAAAAGGAAGCTCCGTCATATATATACACACCTTCCTGGTTCACGGCGGCGTACAATTTATTGTTCTCGTCGCAATGGATGGAAAGGAAATCTTTGCTGGTGATGTTCTTATCCTTCACACTTACCGCTTCCATGTTCTCTACCTTAAAGAGCCCGTGCCCGTATGTGGAAACCCAGATGATACCGTCTTTGTCTTCCACGATCTTGTAGGCCGGCTGCATCACTTCGTCTTTCAGGTTCTTAAAATGCTTGATCATCCTGAATTTCCCGTTCTCATACTTCAGCACCACCACGCCATCCGATTCGGTAGCCACCCAGATGTTGCCGACCTTGTCCTCCAGCAGGAAGGTAATGCTTTGATTAAAGAGCTCGATCTCATCCACCCGCACGAATTTTTCCCCGTCGAAATAATCAAGTCCGCTCAGGGAGCCCGCCATCAGGAGATTTTTGGAAGTGTTGAGTACGGCGTAAATTTTATTGTTGCTCAGTCCGTCGCGTGTGCTGTAGGTTACTATGGCTTCGTTGCGGAACATACATACGCCGCCGCCATAGGTCCCTATCCAGATATTGCCTTCATAATCTTCGCAGAGCGCCTGGATACGGATAGAGGAAAGTCCTTCTTTTTCGCGGAAAAGTTTGAATTGATTTTTCTTATCGATGCGGAGCAATCCATTGTCGGCAGCCACCCACACATTCTCGAGCTTGTCGATGATGATCTTGCCGATAAAGTCGCGCTCCAAAGGTTCACAGTATACATGTTCTATTGCGTTGTTGGTGTATTTGTAAATGCCATGTCCTGCTGTGCCTATCCATAAGGTACCGTCTTTGGACTGTGTGAGACTGAATGCAGAGCAGTATTTGAGATCGGGCCTGAATTCCTTAAAGCGCTTGATCACTTTCCCCTCTTTCGAGATATTGATCAGCCCTTCGTAATAAAGTCCTACCCACACGGAGCCGTCTTTGTCCTCGAGCGCGCAGAATACATTGTTGGTAGGAAGTGCATTGGTGCTGTCGAGTGTGCGTATCACCTTTCCGTCTTTCAGTACTTTTACACCACCGCCGAAAGTAGATACCCAGATATTACCGTCGCTGAATTTGTTGATCCCATAGATACTATAGGTACCCAAGCCATCTTTCTCACCGTAGTTAGTGAATTTTTTTCCGTTGAAATGCGAGAGGCCTTCGATCGTTCCTACCCAGATGTTGTGCTGATCGTCTTCGTAGATGGAAAGGATATCATTGCTGATGAGCCCGTCGTCTTTGCTGTAATTTTTAAATGTTTTTCCGTCGAAACGGCTGAGCCCGCCGCCCTGTGTGGCAAACCAGATATATCCTTCCGCACTTTGAAAAATGGCATTTACCGAAGAGTTGGCAAGTCCGTGTTTGGTATTGAAGGTTTTGAAATTATAGCGCTGCGCAAACAGGGCGTTTGCGGCAAATAAAAGTACGAGAACGTGTACGATCCTGATCCTGCGCATAGAGCGATAAATATACTAATAAAAACAAAACCGGAGAGGCTTTTTTACAAACGGTTGGTTTATCATTTGGCGGGGTTTCAGATCGTCCGGTAGGGCCAATGTTAATTACTCTTTCGATAACTTCACCCGGGGGTATATTTTTGAGTTCGGCAAAGGGCTATTTTAGTGCAACAAATTTATTTTATGGAACCTGTCAAACAACAAACACCCCGGTCCTTTTATGTATTGATCTCTGTTTTCTTTTTCTGGGGATTTGTGGCAGCTTCCAATACCATACTGATCCCGCTGTTCAAGAAGAATTTCATCCTCAGTCAGACCCAGTCGCAGTGGGTTGACTCGGCTTTTTACCTCGCATATGGCGTGGGCTCGCTGATCTATTTTTTATGGTCGGTACTGGCAGGCGATCCGCTCAATAAGATCGGCTACAAAAAAGGATTGATCATCGGCCTCCTCATTTCGGCTGCCGGCACTCTTTTATTTATTCCTGCAGCTTCCGGCAATTCGTTCCCGCTTATGCTGGGCGGATTGTTTGTAGTGGCATTTGGTTTTGCACTGCAGCAGATCGTGGCCAATCCATACGTAATAGCATTAGGCAGGCCCGAAACCGGCGCACATCGCAATACACTGGCCGGTGCTATCAATTCCTTCGGTACCACTATCGGCCCGCTCATTGTGGCCTGGGCCATCTTCGGCGACATCAGCAATTCCACTTCCGATGTAGGTATCGACACAGTGAAAACACCTTACCTGGCCCTCGGTATCGCCTTCATTCTTTTTGCTACAGTACTCGGTTTTTCAAAGCTGCCACCCGTGAAGAATGAAGAGAAAGCAAGCTTTAGCCTTGGAGTGTTCAGGTATCCTCAATTGATATTGGGAATGATAGCGATCTTTATTTATGTGGGTGTTGAAGTATCTACCCAAAGCAACCTGCCGGAGCTGATGCGGCAAAAAGAGTTTTTAGGCCTGGAGTCGGACAAGAGCGTTCATTTTATTTCGCTCTACTGGGGTTGCCTGATGATAGGCCGCTGGACCGGTTCCATCAATGCATTCGACCTGAAGAAGCGAGTAAAAGAGATCCTGATGATCGTTGTTCCTGTTGTCGCTTATGCTGTTATCATCCTCGTAAATTATATCAAAGGCAGTCCGCTCAATGATCTTTTCGGATTTTTTCCTTTTATCATCCTGCTCATCGTGGCTTCTTTCATTGTAAGGGAAAACCCGGTGCGCACGATGTTCGTTTTCGGAACGCTTGCGGCTGTTATGATGATCGTAGGTTTGATGACAACCGGGCGGATAGCAGTCTATTCTTTTATCAGCGGCGGGCTTTTCTGTTCGGTGATGTGGCCCTGCATTTTTGCATTATCAATTGCCGGCCTTGGAAAATATACGGCACAGGGATCGTCCCTGCTCATTATGATGATCCTTGGTGGAGCTGTTATTCCGGTAGTGCAGGCAAAGCTGTCAGAAGGCACCAGCATTCATATGTCCTATATCGTACCGGTGATCTGTTTTGCCTACCTCGCATTTTTCGGCTGGAGGCTGAAAGGCATCTTACGCAAGCAGGGGATCGATTACGAAAAAGTGGGTGCGGATGGAGGACATTAATAAGTTCAAACGGAGCAGTTTGTTTCACGAAAAGACGCAGAGAACGCAAAGACAATTTTCCACATCCTGATCAGTAAGTATATCAACGGGGCCTGACATAAACAACAGTTAAAAACTTTGCGCGCCCTATCCGGCTTACATTTTTTTCAGCTTCGCATCAAAGGAATAAGCGATCACCTCCGCCCGCTGTTTAGCCAGGTTGGCTTTTTCTCCCTCAAAAAGGCTGTCTACCGTAGTATTAAAATGCCGCAGCCACACCGGGAAATGTTTCGATTCGATCCCTAAGTTCATATGTTTGTCAAATACATTGCCCGTAAACCCCGCTTCGTCCAGCAAAATAAAAGCCCAGAAATCGAACATACGCGGAAAATGATGTTCAAAATCCACGTGCGCGAAAAAGTGACCGATCTCCGGATCTTTGGTTACACTGTCGTAAAATGTTCGTACCATTTTCTCTATATCCGCCCTGCTTTCTATGTCTCGTTTTGATAATGCCATCCGGTAAAGTTACGAAATCCTTTATTTTTGGTATATTATTTGGCGGCAACTAAGTAAAGGAAGATATTTCGACTGATTTGTGTTAACAAACCGGCTTATTTTCCTTACCTTAGCTCTTGCTTAACACCGTGGATTTTAGTATTATTGTAGTTCTGTAAACAATGAACAGGAAGTATTATACCATCCTATTATTATTACTATCTCTGATGGTAGCATTTCCTGCATTTTCCCAAAGGAAAAAGGAGAATTACCACGAAAACCATAACCCATTCGGCCGTAAGAAAAAGGAAAAGAAAAACCAGAGCAAAGCCCTGTCCAAACGTGGCGGTGGGATGTTTAAGAAAAAACGGAGCGCCGGTAATGCCGATGCTTTTGCCGGTAACCGGATCAGCGGCAGTCATGGTTTTTTATACAAGATCTTTCACAGCGGCAGCTCCGGCTCCAAAAATGCCTCCCTCCGCAAAACAAGGCCGGGCAAGGTACAGGATCGTGAGAATTCACGCCTCTTCAAACGCAGCCGGACCGGGACCAAAAAACGAAACAGCAGTTTCCTTCATAAACAAAACAAAGAACGTAGCAGCAGGCGGAGCAGGGGAAACAATGTGTTCCACAAGAAGAAACGCTAAGCTTTGAATGTTTCCGTCTCCCATATCTTTGATCTCGTTAAGAGCCTTAGTCCTTCGGAGAAAGGCTATATCAAAAAGTATTTCAACAGCTCTTCCAAAATACTCATCAGTTTCAATTCACTGATCGACTATGTAGACAGCTTTTCTAAGGCCTCCGCCCTCGAAAGCGATAAAAATGCCAATTTCAGCAAGCTCGTGATCCTTGCAGAGGATTTTTTCTCCGCACTGCTTTCTGCCCTCGAAAAATACCATTCTTCCCCGCAAAAAGAGATCCGCAAGCACCTGAACATTATAGAGATCGTAGTGGAAAAAAACCTGTATGCGCAGGCCGAAAAACTCATTGCAAAAGCCAAAAGCCTGGCCGAAAAAACCAACGACTATCATTTGTATGCAGAGCTGAGCGACTGGGAAATAGCCCTGCTTGGGCAAAAGCCACCCACCGAAAAGCTGCTGAAAGAGTTCGGGCATATTTTTGAAAAACTCGTACATAATATCAACAAAGATCCCCTGATTGATACAAACGCTTAAATTAGCGCCTTAAAACCCTATCAGACCTGAAATGAAACGCCTTGTATCTTTACTTCTTTTCTGCTTCATTATTTCTACAGGCATTGCCCAACAAACCAATCGCTACACGCAATACACACTCAACAACTTAGGTATGAATCCTGCTTATGCCGGATCCTATCCGAACAAAGTGGAATTTATGCTGGGCCGCAGGAATCAATGGTCTGGTTTTGAGAATGCACCGGTCTCTACTTTTTTCAGTGCCAATTACGGATATCGTCCCACTGCTTACAAAGGATCGCATGGCTTCAGCGCCTACGTGGAAGAAGACAAGTTAGGGGCTTTTTCACAAAAATCGGCTTATCTCGGATATGCGTATCATTTCCGGATCTTCAACGGGCTCAACATGGGTTTTGGTCTGATGGCAGGGATCCGTTCCTTCGGGCTCAGCAGTGGTATTGGCAGTCCCCTCGATCCGGCTTTTAATAATAACAAAACCGTTGTACGCACCTATCCCGATCTTATCCCCGGCTTCCGGCTGTATTCGAAAAAAATGTTCCTCGATATAAGTGTAAAACAATTGTATGTGAACAGGATAAAACAAGGCAGCAGGCAGATCGGTACCGATGCAAAATTACCACCTCACTATTATGTGACCTATGGAAGAAAGATCCGCACAGGCTACACAGGCCTTATGATCTCTCCTTCGGTTCATGTGCAATCCTCTTTGCTCAGCTTACCGCAGGTAGATGTTGGCTGTATGATCTATTACCACAAACGCATAGGCATCGGCGCCAATTGCCGTGTGAACAGCTCCGTTTCTGCAATAGTGCAGGTGAATATCCTGAAGAACCTCGTGGCAGGATTTTCCTACGATTATACAACTACTAAATTCAGAGCAGCTGCAGCGAACACGTTCGAATTCATGATCGGTATTTCGCCTGTTATGACGAGCGATGAAAAGCTGAACAGGAACCGGGTGGCTAACTGCCCGTCGTTTGATTTTTAAGCACCTCCTGTGTAAGCACTACAAAGTCGGCCACACTCAGCTGCTCGGCACGCTTGTCCAGCAATGCATGTTCCATAGGACCTTTCAGGATGGGCTTCAGTGCATTCCGCAAGGTTTTTCTCCGCTGGTTAAAGCCGGTTTTCACCACCTGGAAAAACAATTTTTCGTCGCAATCGAGCTTATCAACGGCATTGCGTTTCAGACGGATAACACCCGACAAAACTTTGGGCGGTGGATTAAAAGAGCCGGCTTGTACCGTGAACAGGTAATCAATATCGAACCAGGCCTGCAGCAATACGCTCAGGATCCCGTATTCTTTGCTACCGGGCTTTTCGGCGATCCGTCTGGCCACTTCTTTCTGGAACATGCCTACAACATATTTCACATTATTTTTATGCTCCAGTACTTTGAACATGATCTGCGAAGAAATGTTATAAGGGAAATTTCCGATGATATTAAAAGGAGCTTTCACAAGGGTCTCTACCGGGTATTTCAGGAAATCGCAGAAAATGAAACTCTCCGCACGATCCGGATAGGTTTGTTTCAGGTAGTTGATCGATTCTTCATCCAGGTCGAGACCGAAGAAACCACTCTGCTTTTTTTGCAGGATAAACTGTGTGAGCACGCCCGTTCCGGGTCCGATCTCGATAAGATCATTTTGGTAAGCATCTGCCGGCAGGCCTTCTACAATACGTTCGGCAATATGTTTATCGTGAAGAAAATGTTGCCCTAAATGTTTTTTTGCCCGTACCGCTTGCATGATGCAAAAGTACAATTAAAAAATTAATTTGCTGTTGTAGGGAAAAGTTGGAATCAATAGAGCTATCGGGAGAAACACCCGACCGGACAACACAAGTAATTCAGACTTTCCTAACTGAGAAAGAGAGGAAGAACGACATTACCATTTCCCGCTGCTCCCGCCACCACCGGAACGCCCGCCACCGCCACCGCCAAAACTCCGCGAGCTGGATGAGCTGCCGGAACTGCTGCTATAGGAAGAGCCCGAGCTGTAAGAGGAACCACTGGAGCTATAGCTATAGGA
The DNA here is from genome assembly GCA_021156365.1 of Bacteroidota bacterium. Lineage (GTDB taxonomy): Bacteria > Bacteroidota > Bacteroidia > B-17B0 > Aurantibacillaceae > JADJDM01. The sequence goes on along the minus strand of JAJNDK010000002.1, from coordinate 655,421 downwards.
TCCGCCACTTCCTCCTCCGCTAAAAAAGGATTCCAGGTAACCGAAATAACTTTTCTCATTGATGACCTTTATTTTTTCTTCGTAATTGCCTTTTTTAAAGAACAGCTTAAAAACTCTTATTAAGAGCAATACCTGAAGCAGGTAACCCACAAAAGGCAACAGGTTATTCAGCAATGACCAGGCGATCAGGATCTTTTTTGTTTTGGTCTCTAAGTGCCGGCTCAGCAGTACTATCAGTATGATCAGGAAAACCGGTATGATCAGAGCCAGGACAAGAGCCGACCAGATGAGCATATCTTCGTGTTCCCCGATCAGGTCCTTTTTATTAGCGAAGAAGGGAGAAAAGATACCTGAATATATAGGATTTCTTTTTTCGAAACGCTTGTAGGAAATATCTGTAACCACGGCATCTTTGGCATTATACAGCACGTAATAATAATCGCGTGTTTTCCATTGGTCAAGAATAAAATCCCCGTGATGAATAGTGGAAATATAGGTTATTGGCTGCAAGCTGAGGTCCTTTTGTATCCCCGGGTCAGTGATGCAGGAAAAGAAAGGTTTTCCGGTAGATACACCGATCAGGATCTTATTCTCAACAAAGCCCTGCATTTCTCCGATCTTTTTCCAGATCTCCTGCATCCGGCTTTTCATATAGGTTTCGTCGCCCGATGAGGTGATGAAATAATAGGCGTTGAACTCACTATAGTCGCCATAATCAGAAGGTTTATGGAGATCATAAAAAACTTTTCCTTTCTGTTCCGCATTCAATACGCGCGCTTCGTCTTTAATGATCAGGCTATCGATCTCCCGTTGCTTTTTCTCACCGAAAAAATTGTACAGGTACCCGGAGGCAGCATCTGCCAGTGCTTTTGAACAATCCAAGACACCCTTTCCGTAATTACCGTTTTTAAATTCAGGTATCAGGTAGTTTTCCTGGTAACGGGTTGAAAGCAGATCCGGAATTTTTCCTTCCAGGCCGTAACCGATCTCGATACGAAAACTTTTCTCCTGCAGAAAAACAGCCAGGAGCATCCCGTTGTTCTTTCCGTTCTTTCCAAGCTCCCAGGCATTAAAGAGCTTTGTTACATATGGTTCCAGCACTTCATTCTCCAGGCTGTTGTCGATGTAAACAATGAATTGTGTTCCCGTGTGCGCTTCGAGATCGGCCAGCAGGTTATTGATCGAGTCCCAATATGATTTTTCGATTGTGCCTGTGTTGTCCTGTATATAGGTTTTAGGAACGGGAGGAATCTCTTTGGCTGCGGCAATGCAGCTCAGGAGAAAGAAGAGGCAAATGAGTAAAGAGCTTCTCATGACAAGATGGTTCAGTGGTTTCCAAACAAATATAACAAAGAAAGGCGGTACTTGTCATATCCTCCTCCCGATAGCTATCGGGATCTAAAAAACGCAAAAAACCTACTCCGTTTGTAATAAAATTGGAAAAAAACCGCTGAATAACCTTAAATTAGCCGTTCAAATTTATACTATGTTTATTGGAAACGTGATCTTTTTGCTACTCGTACTCATCTCGTTTGCGGGGCTTTACAAAATCTTTGAAAAAACCGGAAGAGCTACCTGGAAAGCATTTATTCCTTTTTTGAATTTCTATGAATGGATCAAATTACTGGAGCGTCCGTGGTGGTGGGTATTCCTGATGATCGTTCCGGGAGTGAACATCCTGATGTATTCCGTATTAACAGTAATTACCGCCCAGTATTTCGGAAAGCGCAAAACGATGGACCTTACACTGGCCGCTTTCTTTTCCTTTTTGTATTTAGTGTTCCTCGGTTTTTCGAAAGAAGAAAAATGGACCGGAATAGAGGACATCAAAAACAAAAAGGGCGGATTTATGCGCACCTGGCTGGATCCTTTGATCTTCGCCGTTATTGCAGCCACCGTCATCCGTACTTTTTTTCTCGAAGCATTTACCATCCCGACTTCCTCTCTCGAAAAATCATTGATGGTAGGCGACTTTTTGTTCGTGAATAAATTTGCTTACGGGGCCAAGATCCCGCAAACACCGATTGCATTTCCCTTTGCACATCACACACTGCCATTTACGAAAGAAACAAAATCCTACCTCGAATGGATGAAGCTTCCGTACTTCCGTTTGCCAGGCTATTCGGATATCAAGAACTATGATATTGTGGTATTCAATTATCCCGATGGCGATACCGTGTTGCTGAAAGCGCAGGACCGGAGCTATTATAATTTTATGCGCCAGTATGCGGCAGAAGGCATAGACACCTCTTTTAAACACAAGCCTTTTACGGCAGACATCTTATCACAGGCCCGCACGATCCTGATAAACAATGAGCAGCAATTCGGCAGGCTGGCAGCAAGGCCGTCGGATAAACGGGAACATTATGTGAAGAGATGTGTGGCCATTGCCGGAGATAAATTCGAGGTGCGCGACGGAGAGATCTATATCAACGAGAAACAATTACCTACTCCGGAGAACGCACAGCACAATTACATCGTGAAGCTGGCGAATAACTACATCGATGTGAAAATGCTGGACAAGCTGGATATCTATGTGGATGAAGCTTACATGCTGAACAAGGATTTTGCAGAAAGCAACGGAGTACTTCAGTTCAGTCTTTCCTGGTCGTCGATGAACAACACCCCGGGTAAGGAGTCGTACGGAAGGCCTTATGAAGAAGGGAACGACAGCCTGGTTTTCAATTCCATTAAAACAGGGGATACAAGCATTTACATGTTGAACCTTACCAAAGCAAAAATAGAGCAGATCAGGGCATTGCCGGGATTTGAAAGCTGCGTGCGGAAAAACGAAGCAAAAGGGAAGTATGATTATTCTATTTTTCCGCATCATCCGCGCTATCCATGGAACAACGATAACTTCGGACCATTTGTGATGCCGAAAACAGGAATGACCATTCCGATCGATACTTCCAATATCTGTTTATACGATCGCATCATCGATGTGTACGATAACAACGATCTGGAAGTACGGAATGGAAAGATCTTTATCAACGGAGCGGAAACAAAGACCTATACCTTTAAGCAGGATTATTATTTCATGATGGGAGATAACCGCCACAATTCCGCCGATTCGCGCAGCTGGGGTGTAGTGCCTTTTGATCATGTAGTGGGCAAGCCGGTATTTGTATGGCTGAGCATGAAGGATCCGGAGAAAAATCCGATCTCGGGAAAAAGCTGGATGTCGTCCCTTACCAAAAATTCTAAAGACGGAAAATTCCGTTGGGAACGTTTCTTCTGTTTTGTAAGCGACAAAGGACTGTCGAGATCGTATTTTATTCATTTCCTGGTGATCGTATTTGTATGGTGGGGAACTGCCAAATACCTGAGAAAGCGCCGGGAGAAAAAAGAAGTAACAAACAAAGAGATCAAATAGTATTATGAACCAGGCTTATATTGTAAGTGGTGTGCGCACTGCTATCGGAAATTTCGGAGGAACACTCTCAACCGTCCGCACAGACGATCTGGCAACTTTCGTGCTGAAAGAGCTGATGAAAAAAAATCCCACCGTCGACTGGAAAGAAGTAGGGGATGTGATCCTGGGCTGTGCGAACCAGGCGGGGGAAGATAACCGGAACGTGGCCCGCATGGCAGGATTGATGGCAGGATTACCCGTATCGGTTCCGGGACAAACCGTGAACCGCCTGTGTGCATCGGGTTTATCGGCAGCGATGGATGCCTCGCGTGTGATCATGTGCGGCGATGAAGAGCTGATGATAGCCGGTGGTGTGGAGAATATGACACGTGGTCCATTGGTAATGTCAAAAGCAGGAGCTGCTTTCGGAAGAGACCAGCAATTGTTCGACAGTAGTTTCGGATGGCGCTTTATCAATCCTGTACTGAAAGAGATGTATGGTGTGGATGCCATGGGCGATACGGCGGAGAATGTAGCTGAGCAATACAAGATCAACCGGGAAGACCAGGACAGATTTGCTTTGTGGAGCCAGCAGAAAGCGGCAAAAGCAGCACAGAACGGTTGGTTCGGCAAAGAGATCGCAGCGATCGCCATTCCACAGAAAAAAGGAGATCCGATCAGCTTTGATAAAGATGAATTTGCCAAACCGAATTCCAATATGGAATCACTGGCTAAATTACGTCCGGCTTTTAAAAAGGACGGAACGGTTACTGCCGGGAATGCAGCAGGCCTGAACGACGGAGCGGCAGCGGTATTGCTGGCATCGGAGAATGCAGTGAAAAAATTCAACCTGCAGCCACTGGCACGCATTGTTTCGGGAACAGCGGTAGGAGTAGAGCCGCGTATTATGGGGATCGGTCCGATAGAGGCAGCGAATAAAGCCCTGAAAAAAGCAGGGCTCAGCTGGAAAGATGTAGACATTATTGAGCTGAATGAAGCCTTTGCTGCGCAGGCATTAGCCGTTACCCGCGGCTGGGGGCTGGCCGACGACGACCAGCGTATCAACCCGCACGGAGGCGCCATTGCACTCGGGCATCCATTGGGCATGAGCGGAACACGAATTTTATATTCAGCTGCACTGCAATTAAACGAGGGAAACAAACGTTATGCAGTAGTGACCATGTGCATCGGTGTAGGACAGGGATATGCGGTGGTTATAGAAAAAGCGTAATAAAAGAAAATTGAAAAAAATAATTTACATATCGCTTATCGTATTGCTTGTTCCGGTAATTATCGGGATCACCGGTTGTAAAAAATACCCGGACGATCCGAAACGTTATTTGTTTAAAAGCCCGATGAAACGCATAGATAAAGGACTCTGGCAGGTAACACAGCTCACGATAGACGGAGAAGACAGTACCGACAGGGTATACACCGGTTATTATACCACTGCGATCAATTACACATTCAATGAAGTGAAGATTCGGTTCAAAAAAGTGGATCACGGAACAATTTCCGGTTACCGGGGCGCCTATGTTCTGCCGGTAGGCCTTACGGCGAGCCAGTCTTCGGCCTGGAGGTTTGAGAACGACAAAGGCCGTATTGCTTTTTTCTTCGATAGCGGTCCTAACTATACCAACTCTTTTCAGCTGAACACAAAAGTGCAGCTCTGGGATATTCTCACGCTTACGGCAGATAAGTTCGAGATCGTAACGACAGAAGGCAAGCGCAAGATCAAATTGACCATGAAGCCAGCCTGATCGGAACATTCTGGCGTTGACAAAAAACGTTAAGGAATAAATGGGTAGTTATTGTCAAACGATCGTATTACCAGTTTTCCACAGGCTCATTTCCCTTTCTGCTTTTTCTTACCTTTGCAACACATGAACGAAAACTTAGATCCCAGCGAAGAAAAATTAGGTTCTACTGAAAAGGAATACGAAAGAGCATTGCGCCCTTCCCTGTTCGATGATTTCAGCGGACAACCAACCGTGGTGGACAATCTTCGTGTATTCGTGGAAGCAGCCAAACAACGGGAAGAAGCCCTGGATCATGTACTGCTGCATGGCCCTCCCGGACTGGGAAAAACCACGCTGGCCTATATTATCTCTAATGACCTTGGAGTAAATATCAAGATCACTTCCGGTCCTGTGCTTGACAAACCGGGCGACTTGGCCGGGCTGCTCACCAACCTGGAGCCTTTTGATGTATTGTTCATCGATGAGATCCATCGCCTGAGCCCGCTGGTGGAAGAATATCTTTATTCAGCCATGGAAGATTACCGGATCGACATCATGATCGACAGCGGCCCCAATGCACGCAGTGTGCAGATCAAGCTGAATCCTTTTACGCTCGTAGGCGCTACCACGCGTAGTGGTTTGCTCACGGCTCCTTTGCGTGCACGCTTCGGCATCAATTCACGCCTCAATTATTACGATTCCAAAACACTTACCAATATTGTTCAGCGCAGCGCAGGCATCCTGAATGTGGAGATCACGGAAGAAGCCTCTTACGAAATTGCACGAAGAAGCAGAGGAACTCCGCGGATCGCGAATGCATTGCTCCGCAGGCTGCGTGATTTTGCACAGATCAAAGGGAATGGCACCATCGATATGGAGATCTCGCAATATGGGCTGAATGCGCTCAATGTAGACAAGAACGGCCTCGACGAAATGGATCACCGCATCCTTTCTGCCATCATTGATAAATTCAAAGGTGGTCCCGTGGGGATCAATACCATCAGTACCTCCGTAGGGGAAGAAGCGGGAACGATCGAAGAAGTATACGAGCCCTTCCTCATCCAGGAAGGATACCTGATCCGCACACCACGCGGCAGGGAAGCTACAGAGCTTGCTTACAAACATCTTGGTAAGTCGATCTGGAATAATAAGGGAACTTTATTTGGGGAAGACTAAATAACAGATGCTTAGAAAGCTCTTCTCAATACCTTTTATTTTACTGCTGTGCTCGGGATGTTGGGATGAAAAAAGCCGCGAAAAATTCCGGATGAGTAATAATGTATGCAACGACATAACTGCTGAAACTTATACCGTTTTCGGGCAAGGAGCATTTGGAGCGGATCTTTATGGCGAATGGATCACCGACTCTGTGAACTTTAGGGTATTTGTTGGCACTCACGATATTCAATATACACTTATCCGGATCAAATGCATGGACGATACATTGACCGTTGTAAAGACGGATGAAGGGAGAATGGTGGAAACAAAAACGTATAGTATTGCTGAACTGAAGGCCCTAAAGAACATTGACGAGGACTGATACAAAACTTATTTCGCCGCCTTCTGCAGCCTGCCCCACACACCCAATGGCAGCTTCACTCCCGAAGTAGCAGGAATATACAGCTCACCGATCGACAGCTCGGACTTTCGTTTATCCGCAAAGGGTTTCAGCAAATTCTCCGCAACCAATGCAGAAAATCCGAGTGAATAAGCATTCAGTATCAATAAATGATGATCCGGGTCTACAAGCTGCAGCACACTGTCCATCATCTCCAGGATATTGTCTTCTAATTTCCATTTCTCTCCGTTAGGGCCGTGGCCAAAAGCAGGAGGATCCAGGATGATCCCCTGGTATTTATTTTCGCGGCGCATCTCTTTCTTCACAAATTTCAGGGCATCGTCCACCATCCAGCGGATATTATCCAGTTTGGAAGCGGTCATGTTCTCATTGGCCCAGGTAACTACCTGCTTGATGGAATCCACATGTGTTACATCAGCGCCTGATGCTTTAGCGGCAATGGAAGCGCCTCCCGTGTAGGCAAAAAGGTTCAGGAATTTCGGTTTGTTGCTGTTTTTAAGGAAAGAATAGATCACGTCCCAGTTCACAGCCTGCTCGGGAAAAACGCCAACGTGTTTGAAAGAGGTGAGTCCCAACCGAAAGGTGATCTCTGCTTCTTTCAGCAGCGTGTAAGAAATCTTCCACTGATCGGGCATTTGTTTCAGCTTTTTCCAATCGCCGGAAGAGCTGGATCGCGGAACAAATTTTACATGCGCCTGTTTTTCCCAATCTGCAACACTCATCCGTTTTTTCCAAACCGCCTGTGGCTCGGGGCGGATGGTAATGTAGCTCCCGAAGCGTTCCAGCTTTTCAAAATCGCCGCAGTCGATCAGCTCGTAGTCTTTCCAGTGTTTCGGATATAATAGTTCCATTTCTTATTCGTGCTTTCTGTAGATTCGGCAAAGGTAAAGTTTAATCGGATACCGGAAGCAAAAAGATCCTATAGTCGAATACCTATGACTGTAACGTCATCGACCTGTTCCAGGTTCTTTTTCCACTCTATGAACTCTTCCTGCAGCAATTTCCGCTGCTCTTCTGCCGGACGGGTATTTATTTTTACCAGGAATTCCTGGAAGTGATGATACTTGTATTTTTTTCCCTTGTCGCCGCCAAACTGATCGGCAAATCCATCGGTGAACATATACAGCTGATCTCCTTTTTCTATATTGAAGGAATGATTCTGATACTGTTTTCCGTCTTCTAACACACCAATGGAAAAATGATCGGCCGGGTACTCGATCAGCTTGTTTTCCCTGATCAGGTAAAGGGAATTGTAGGCTCCCGAAAACTCTACCTTGTTGTTTTTCCGGTCTATTTTACACAAAGCTATGTCCATTCCATCGCGCAGCTGATATCCTTCCGTAGAGGAATGCAGTGCAGTGGAAGCAATACGGCTGAGGTGATCAAGCAATGCTGCGGGGGATGTGTCGCCGCATTCGGCAAATGTTTTTTCCAGCAGGTTATTGGCCACAATACTGAGGAAAGCTCCCGGTACACCATGTCCTGTACAATCGATCACTCCAATATAAACGGCATTGTTCTTTTCTTTGATCCAGGTAAAATCACCACTTACAATATCTTTCGGGTTGAAGAGGATGAAAGAATCCGGGATGGTTTTCAGGATATCGTTGTGCGAAACCAGCGAGCCTTCCTGAATACGTTTTGCATAGCGGATGGAATCGGTAATGTCCTTGTTCTTTTCAGCGAGCTCCGCATTCATGATCGCGAGCTGAATAGTACGCTCTTCTACTTTTCGCTCCAGTTCGTGTTTGGCTTTTTTGAGCTTGCGGGTGCGTACCCTGTCATACACAAAGATCGTGAAGACAATAAAGATCACAACGGCTACGTAGAACAATGCCGTTTGCCAGAAAGGAGGCTTCACGGTGAAACTATAGGCGGTGGGTTCGCTCCATACACCATCATTATTGGAGGCCCGGACTTTGAACACATATTTCCCCGGAGGAAGATTTGTATACGTCGCTTCGTGCACGAGGTGGTTCACGGGGACCCATCCCCTGTCGAAACCATCGAGTGAGTATTCGTATTTTACTTTTTCCGGGTTGGTGAGGCAGATGCCAATGAAGCTGAAGGTAAGATTGTTCTCGTTGTACCGGAATTCATTGTTGGAAGGGAATACCGTATCGATCAGGTGCATCTTTAACCCGAGGATCTGTGTGAGTGGAGCTACTTCATTGGGCAGGTCTTCATTGGGATTGAATTTGACCGCACCCATGATCGTCCCGAACCAAAGATTTCCCCGCTGATCTATACAAGCCGAATTTGGATTGCACTCCACGCCCATAAAACCATCGTTGCGACCATAGAAAACAAATTTGTTTTTCGCCACATCAAATTTCTCGATCCCGTGATTGTTTCCGATCCAGATATTGTTTTGCTCATCGGCAATAACAGAAAAGGGTGAGTCGTTGTGCAAGCCTTGTTCTGCGCCATAGTTGGTGAATTTATTTCCGTCGTATTTATACAGACCGCCGCCGTAACAGCCGAACCACAGGTTGCCGTTCTTGTCTTCGTCAATGCAAAGTATAAAGCGGTGTTTCAGTCCGTTGGTTTCATCATACCGTTTAAAGCTTGTTCCGTCGTAAGCAGTGAGATTGCCACCCAATGCACCGATCCATAACAAACCGTTCTTCCCCTGGAAAATACGGTAGATGTGATTCCCTCCAAGTCCGTCGGCTGTTGTGTAATTCCGGATCACACCACTTGCAGGATTGAGCTTGGAGGCGCCTTCCTTGGTGCCAAACCAGATATTCCCCTGTTTGTCTTCCGCCACCGAGTACACCATATCATTCCCCAGACCTTTTGCCGTATTGTACTGAACGAATTTTTCCTGCCCGGGCGCCAGCATATAAGCCCCGCTGAAACCCGTTCCCACCCATATATTCCCTTTCGAATCCTGGAATACGGAAAGGATCACGGAAGCATTTAATCCGTTCTTCTCCGTGAATAATTTCAGGGTGTGCGATTCTATATTGTCTTTGGTATACGAAAAAGACATCCGCGCAAGCCCGTTGTTGGTACCCGTCCAAACATTGCCATCCCTGTCGCAATAGGTACTCCAGATAATATTATTGGGGATCGAATCCGCCTCATCGAAGATCTGGATACGCTCTCCCCTGAATTGGTTCAGCCCGAGATCCGTCCCTATCCAGACTGTTTTTTCCCTGTCTTCAAAAATAGCGCTTACATTAAAGTAATTGAGTCCCTGGCGTGTGCTGTATGTTTTAAAAACAAAGTCGGTGTTGATTCCTTTTTCCCTGGCTAATTTTGAAACGCCTCCGCCTATCGTTCCGATCCAGATGTTTTTGAAATGATCTTCACGAATGGTTTTTATGAAGCTCGACTGCAAACCGTTTGCTTCGGTAATGGTTTTTTGTTTATCGATAAGCTGCGTTTGTATATTCGTTACTTCTCCGTTCAGGGGGATCATAACAGCGCCTTTGTCTGCGGAGCCCATCCACAGCTCTTTTTGAGAGGAATAATACAGGCTGGTAATATTGTCGCTGAACAGGCCGTTGGTGGTTCCTACCTTTAAGTAGGATTTCGGGGAAGCGGGCGGATTCTTTTTGTTATAGACCACCACACCTGAATCTCCTGCAAACCAGATATTGTTGTATTCATCAAAAACCATGTCATACACCGTATTGCTGGAAAGACCATCCTTTGACTGGATTGAGAACATGGCATTTTTGCCGGGATCAAAAATAAAAACACCGGCCCCTTCCGTAGCGATCCAGAATTTACCATCCGTATCTTCAAGGATACTCCGGATAGATTTGAAATGGGTGTATTGTTCGAGGTTGAGGTTCTCAAAAATACGGAGCTTCACATTGTAACGGGTAACACCGCCTGCCCAATGGCCGAACCACAGATTGCCTTTGCTGTCTTTGTAAGAAGTAGTGATCCAGTCTTCTGCCAGCCCCTGATTTTTCGTGTAGGAAACAAATTTCGAGCCGTCGTACCGTGTGAGGCCTGCAATGGTGGAGATCCAGAGATTCCCCTCGTCGTCCTGGACAATGGATTCTACCTGGTTCTGAATAAGCCCCTGCTCCATGGCATAGGTAATAAAACTGGTCGTCTGTGCAGGTGCTTTGTTGAGGAACAAAAGCGGCAGTAACAGGAACAAAATTGCCCTGCCGGTCCTTTTCCATGCAATTAAGTTAAAGTGGCACATTGTATACTGATAGTTCGTTATAATATTGTTCTTCGTTTATCTCCGTATCGTTCTTAAAATAATAGATCAGTCCCCAGGAATATTTTTCTTTCCGGTAAATGGTTTTGGTATCGCCTTCGGAGATCGAAATGTTGTAACTGTTCTTGAATGTTCCGTTCTCCGAATCGGTCGTGATGCCCACCATTGTCTTTGATCTGTAATTTTTTGCAACCGGATATGTTTTGGTGCCTGCAATTTTTGCAGAAACGCTGTTCTGTGCAACTGTTTTCACCAGCCCGGTCATTTCGTGGTTAAGTATCCGGGAATTCAGAACGGCCTGTTTGGCTTTTATTTTTTTATCGAAGCGGACCTCCGAAGCCTTTGCTTTGGTAATGGCTTCCTGGCGCAGGATCTCGATGACCTCGTTTTTTTCTGCCTCTTTCCGCTCTTTGGTGAATGTTTTTTCTTTCAGCTGTTTCTCATTCTCCGCTACCAGTTTCAGCAGATCGTTCTCGTAATTTGTTTTAATAGCCTTGTTCTGTTTCTCTTTGATCTTCTGCTGTTCCTTTTTGATAGTGAGATTGATCTCCTCTTTCACCATCGATTCGTTGGCTTCATTTTCCTTCACATTCACCATACTTTTTGCCTCTTTCTCTTTTTCAAGACGATGTTGCTCTTCCAGCTTCCTGCGCAGGATCTCCGCTTCTTCTTTTGCTTTTTTATCGGCCAGGGCAATTTGTTCCTGCCGCAGTTTTTCTTCCTGTTCCAGCTTCTGCTTTACCATCAGCTCTTTCTCATGTTTCTCTTTTTCGAGCTTTTCTTCCTCCAGCTTTTTGATCTCATCGAAATCGATGTACAGGTCTTTCAAAAACTGCTCTACATATTTATCATCGTCCTTAAAGGTTTTTTTTCCATCGAAAATAATCTTGGTAAAGGGATTTTTGAAGTTGAGGTAATTAACACGCGCCTGTCCGTATTCGAAAAAAGTAACATCGATATCATAGATCGGGAAGATGGCTTTATCGGCAGGGCATTTGGCTCCGTACACCATGCAATACATATCGGCACAGCCCGGCGAGCTGAAAGTGATCTTATAATCGAAGCCCAGCTCCAGGTCAAACATGAATTTTCCGTTTTTTCCGGTAGTAACCTCGGTTACTTTGTTGGGGCCTTTGAATACAGTTACGTGTGAATTAGGGAGTGGCTTCTGATCTTTCATACATCGCCCGGCAAACTCGAGATAACCGCCGTCCTGGGCAAAAGAAAAGGAGCCTGTAAGGACGAAAAGTCCAAACAAACAAAAAAGGGCATAAGATCGTTTAAATGGCCGGAACACAATCAGATATAATAGCACGAAAGGTATAAAAAAAGGCGGAAATGCTGAAAAATATTAAATTCCGGCAAATAAATGCCAAAAAACAGGCATTACATATTTAGATACCCACTCAGCCCATGCAGGCCGCCTTCTCTGCCAAATCCCGATTCTTTGTAACCGCCGAACGGAGAAGCCGGATCAAACTTGTTGTAGGTATTAGCCCACACCACACCTGCCCGCATTTTTGATGTCAGGTTAAAGATCTTAGAGCCTTTATCAGTCCACACGCCTGCCGATAAACCATAAGGAATGTTATTCGCTTTTTCGATCACTTCTTCAATGGTACGGAACGTCTGGATCGTAAGCACCGGGCCGAAGATCTCTTCCTGCACCACCCGGCTGGATTGCGCAGTATTGATAAACAAAGTGGGCCGGCAGAAAAATCCTTTGGACGGAATGCTGCAGGAGCTCTGATAAAAATCATTGCCCTCGTCTTTTCCTATCTTTATGTAGTCCTGTATTTTCAGCAATTGCTCTTTGGAATTGATGGCGCCGATATCCGTATTCTTATCGAGAGGATCACCCACGATCAGTTTTTCGATACGGTTTTTCAGCTTGCGGATCACTTCATCTGCCACGCCTTCCTGTACAAACAGGCGTGAACCTGCACAGCACACATGTCCCTGGTTGAAAAAGATCCCGTTCACAATGCCTTCCACAGCCTGGTTGATAGGCGCATCTTCGAAAATAATGTTGGCAGCTTTGCCTCCTAATTCAAGCGTCACTTTTTTGTTGGTGCCTGCTACTGCACGTTGAATGATCTTCCCTACATCCGTACTTCCGGTGAATGCGACTTTATTCACGAGGGGATGATTGACAATAGCAGCGCCTGTTTGGCCATGCCCGGTGATAATGTTCACCACACCGTCCGGCAATCCGGATTCCTGGATGATCTCAGCTAATTTCAATGCAGTGAGTGGAGTAGTTTCAGCAGGTTTCAATACCACGGTGTTTCCTGTGGCCAGTGCCGGGGCAATCTTCCAGGCAGCCATCAGCAAAGGAAAATTCCAGGGGATGATCTGCCCCGCAACACCCAATGGCTGGGGATTCCTGTTGGGGAATGCATACTCCAGCTTATCGGCCCAGCCGGCATAATAAAAGAAATGATTGGCTGCTAAAGGAACATCTACATCACGGCTTTCACGGATCGGCTTCCCGCCATCCATACTTTCGATCACAGAAAACTCGCGGGCACGTTCCTGCATGAGGCGTGCGATCCGGAAAATATATTTAGCCCGTTCTTTTGCCGGCATTTTTTTCCAGACCTTATCATAGGCGTTCTTTGCAGCTTTTACAGCTGTGTCCACATCCTTCTCATCCGCATCGGCCACTTCAGCCAGCTTCTGCTCGGTGGCCGGATTGATCGTATCGAAGTATTTCCCTTTGACGGGTTTTACAAACTTCCCGTTGATGAACAGATCGTATTTCTTGTTCAGGCGGATGTGTTTGTTATCCTCCGGAGCCGGAGCGTATTTCCAGTCGGTTAAAAAACCGCTGTCTTCAACAGTATTTTCTTTTTTTGCCATGATTGTATAATACTTTTTGCCGCAGATTTTCGCAGATTCCGCGGATTATTTTGTTAAGGCCAGCCGTTTATATTTTAATGAAGATTCTCCAAAATTAACTAATAGACCCAATTCACATTCTGAAATAGCAAGATAATTGAGCACCTGTTTGATATGTTCATCAATTACACCTTGTTGCGCTTTTACTTCCAGTATTATCTGATCGTTAATCACAAAATCTGCAAAAAAGCAATGAGGCAGAATAATATCTTTATACTTGATTTCGAACTTCTTTTCCCTGCTATAATTGATGTTTCTTTTTTTTAATTCATACTCTAATGCATCTTTGTACACAATTTCGGAAAAGCCTTTTCCTAACTCATTGTGCACATCAAAGCAACAGCCTATAGTTTTGTATGTAAGATCATTGACGGAACCAAATGAATGATAACCGATAACAGGTTCGTTAACCTCTTCCATTTTTCTATATTATCATATTCAATCATTTAAATTCGTTTTATCTGCGAAATCCGCGAAAATCTGCGGCTGTATTCTAATCCACACTTATATAATCTTTCGAGAAGTATACCCCTCTCGCTTCTTTTTCCAATTGTAAAATAATATCGTTCGCCAGGCTGCTGGCACCGAAGCGAAACCATTCATTGCTCAGCCATTTCGATCCCAGTGTTTCGTGCACCATTACGAGGTATTGCAACGCTGCTTTGGCAGTGGAAATTCCACCTGCAGGTTTCATTCCTGTCATGATGCCCGTTTTGTCGTAATAGTCTTTGATCGCTTCCAGCATCACAAATGTAACAGGCATGGTGGCAGCAGGAGAAATCTTTCCGGTAGAGGTCTTGATAAAATCAGCGCCTGCATACATAGCAATATCACTTGCCCTGCGCACATTGTCCAGAGTGGATAGCTCGCCTGTTTCGAAGATCACTTTCAATCGCACCCGCGAGGCTTCGCGACCACAGATCTCTTTTACTTTAGCGATCTCATCAAATACAAAAGTGTAATTGCCTTTCAGAAATTCGCCACGGGAGATTACCATATCAATTTCATCCGCACCGTTATCGATCGCAAATTTAGTATCATCCGCTTTTACTTTAAAAGGTGCATTACCACTTGGAAAAGCTGTGGATACAGATGCCACTTTCACGTTCGATCCTTTAAGAGCTGTTTTCGCTGTTTTTACATAGGTGGGATACACACATACTGCCGCTACTGATGGCAAACCGGGAATAGCATCGTGTGGGTGCATGGCTTTATAGCACATCTGTTTTACTTTACCTTCTGTATCTTTTCCTTCGAGGGTAGTAAGATCGATCATGCTGAGTGCCAGCTTCAGGCCTTGCAGCTTTGCTTCTTTTTTGATGCTGCGCGTATTAAAACGTGCGATACGTTCCTCAACACCTACCTGGTCGATTACAGGTGTATGTTTAAAATCGGGGATTTGAGTGCCTGCCATAGTTTGTTAATAGTTCAAAAATAGCAATAAAAATAGAATTTTCAGGGGCAAATGTGAAGGTGGACATCTAAGTATTTTAATTACATTTGTTACCCTCCCACCATGAGTTTTTGCAATACAATAGACCGTCTTATCGGAACCAACAGGAAACGATCGCTGGTAGACGGGTATTCTTTTTCCATATATGCAAAGGCGCAGTCATTGCCGGATGAAGAATGGGAAGAAGCGAACGGTCAGGCAAATTTTTTTCTCAGTAAAAAATACCTGCAAACACTGGAGATTCTTCACGAAGATTTTATCTCTTTCCGGTATATACTTGTGTATAAAAACGAACAACCAATATTAGCCACTTATTTCCAGATCAATGATTTTACCGCAGATGTTTTCGGAGAGCTCTTGCAGGAACAATTGCAGGAGATCCAATCCAGGCGGGCAAAAATATTCGAGCAATACCTCGATCACAATAAATCGCGCGTCATTATGCGCCTTGTGACCAACGGGAATAATTTTGTAAGCGGAGAGCATGCTTTTGTGTTTCATAAATCGCTGTCGAGAACCAAAGCATTTGATCTCGCAGAGGAAGTGACAGACGTAATAGGAAAATCAGTGAAACTAAGAGGCAAAATATCTGCGACACTTGTGAAAGATTTTAATGAGAGTCAGGTTCCAGCTGCCTCGGCGTTCAAAGATAAATTCATCGAGTTTTCGGTAGAGCCGAATATGGAGATCCGTATCCCCGAAGGCATTCATAGTCTTACGGAATATGTAGGTTCCTTCTCCAAAAAATACAGGAACCGGGCAAAGAATATTTTTAAAGCCAATACGGGCATACAAAAACGGGAATTAGATCTTGCTGATATTCAGAAACACAATCCTGTGATCTATCGCTTGTATGAGCATGTTTTTGAAAAAGCAAAATTCAAGCTGGTGAAACTGTCCTACGACTATTTCACGGAAATGAAGCGCAGGTTTGAAAAGGAATTTATTGTACATGGCTATTTCAGGGAGAATGAGCTGATCGCTTTTGGTTCTGCTTATGTCCTCGAAGATACAGTAGAAGCGCATTTTATCGGTTTCGATTACGAGCTCAATAAGGAGCTGGAAAGTTACCAGAACCTGCTGTACAATTTTATAGAGCTAACTATAGAAAAGAAGAAGAAGATACTGCAATTGGGCAGAACGGCTTCGGAGATCAAAAGTACCGTTGGTGCCAAAGCAGAGCCCCTTGTTTGTTATATCCACCCGCAAAACACCGTAAGCAAGCTGATCCTGAAGCCTTTTATTTCTTTCCTTCAGCCTTCGGAATGGGTGCCGCGCAATCCTTTTAAGGAAGAAGCAGAGACTACCTGAGCCGATAGACCTGCGAATATAATGCCCTGGGTAAGGCACTGCATCAATTTCCGTTTCTTATCTTTGATCGTCAAAAAAACCTCCTATGGATGCGATACTGATCACCCAATGCCTGCAGAATGATTTTGTTCAGCCACTCGAAAAATACGATCCGCTGCCTAACTCCCTGCATGTGGGGTACAGGGAAGCGCTTCGTTTGGTGGGAGAGCGGCCTGCCGATGGGCCGGTGAGCCTGCTGATGCGTTGGGCCAATGAACAGGAGGATCTGAAGATCATCCACATCCGCGACTGGCACGATGCAAACGATCCTGCCCAGCAGGAACACCTGAAACAATTCGGCAACCATTGTTTGCAAAACACCAAAGGAGCTGATTTTATTTTTTCCAATTACATAGAGCAAAGCGGAGGTGCAGCGATCGTAAATGCATCCGGCCTCAATGATTTTTACAATACAACGCTTGAAAAAGAACTAAGCGGATTCGAAGCAAAAAAAGTAAGAGTGGGGGTGTTAGGTGTATGGACCGAAGCAAAGATCTCTTATCTGTTGTATGAACTGCGCACACGTTATCCTGATTTCGAACTGGCTGTTTGCAGCGCACTTACTGCAAGCTCTTCCACCAACATGCATTTCATTGCTCTCGATCAGCTGAAAAATATTTTGGGAGTGAAAGTATTTCAATCAGTGGGTGATTTCACCAGCTTCCTGAACGGCACTACACCGGAGATCGATGCGCAGGCCAATTCCCGCATCGATTCAGGAAATTTTACATTCGACAACGATACTCTTTCTCCTGACGATAAAAAATTATTGAACTACCTGTTCAGGGATGCCAGCAGTGCCTCTTTCAAGGTGCTCGACGGAGGCTTTTCCGGCAATGTTGTATTAAAAGCTTCCGCTGTAGATCAGCTCGGGCACAGGCAGGTACCCACGGTAGTGAAGATGGGCGACAGAAGCCTGATCTCCAAAGAACGTGCATCCTTCGAACGTATACAGGAGATCCTTGGTAATAATGCGCCAAGTATTGTGGATTTTGCGGAAGAAGAAAACAGGGGAGCGATCAAATACCGTTATGCAGCCATGCTGGATGAGAAAGTAACTTCTTTCCAGAATTTATATGAAAGCGGAACCCCCTTGAACGAAGTCTTCGACCTCCTGGATATCGTTTTCGAAAAACAGCTCGGACGTTTGTACAAAGCGGCAAAAACCGAGAAACTGAACCTGCTGAAGTATTACGACTTCTCCTCCAAATATGCGGGATCGGTAAGGAAACGGATAGAGCTGCTGACGGGCACTCCTGCCAATGGTGAGGTATTGCTGCTCGAAGGGCATAAGATCTTCAATGTATGTAATTTCTATGAAAAGGATATTGATGCGATCGGCGAATACGTTACCCAGAACCATTATATGTCTTACATCCATGGGGACCTGAACGGAGCAAACATTATCATCGATGCGCAGCGCAACAGCTGGATCATTGATTTCTTCCATACGCATTACGGACACGTGATCCGTGACCTCGTGAAGATCGAAAATGACCTGCTGTTCATTTTCACGAAGATCAATACCAAAGAAGAGTTTGAAGAGGCCGTGAAGCTGATCGACTGTATACTGGCAGTGGAAGATCTTGCAGTGCCGCCGGATCCGGAAGATAAGCTATATTTCAAATTCCCGCAGTTCAGGCGTGCGTTGGAAACCGTTCAGAAGCTGCGCTCCTTTTACCCGAATCTTATCCAGCTCGACCGTATCCCGTATCAGTATCATGTTTCTTTGCTGCGGTATAGTATGCACACGCTCTCTTTTGATGAGTGCAACGACTGGCAGAAAAAACTGGCCCTGTATTGCAGCAGTGTTTTGTGCAGCAAAGTGAAGAATTATCTTGCTTCATCCCGGAAGCTCCGCATCGATTATATTCATCAGAAGGAGAAAGAGCTGAAAGGACAATCGCTGATCGGCATGACCATTCTGCCCGGAAGAAAAGACCGTGGCAGGGATCTGCAAAAGGATATTGAAAGTATTCGCGAGCAGAATATCGCGGCAGTTGTTACGCTTTTATCCGAATCGGAGTTTGCAGAATACGGTGTGCAGGACCTCCGGAAAGCATACAAGGAAGCAGGAATAGAGCTCATGCACCAGCAGGTTGCCGATCAGGGCATCACTACGCTGGACGAAATGAAAAAGATCACCTCGTTTATGGATGCACAGGTAAATGCGAATAAAAAGATCCTTGTGCATTGTGTAGGCGGTCTTGGTAGGACCGGTACAGCGGTGGCCTGTTATCTGAAGGAATACGCCGGGTTAAACACTGCGGACGCGATTGAAGTCGTGAGGGAAAGCCGCTCCCCGAGAGCTATTGAGAATGAGCGGCAGGAAAATTTTGTAAACCTTTACCTGTAGTATGTCAAAAGAATCACCGGCATCCATTGCCTATTTGCAAAACCTGAAGCAATTGTTGGAAATTGAGCGGAACGAGGATGCCAAACAATTTAAAGAAGAATTCCTGCGCGCGGATGTGAACAAACGCAGGGAAAACGGGGTCACCTGGTTCCCGGTGGTATTGCTGAACGAAGAGCCCACACTGAGCAATCATTTATTATTGGAAGTGGAACGTACTTCCTACCTGGATAAACCACATCAGTTCAGCGCGGGAAAAAATGTGATTTTCTTTTCGAATAAGAACAATGAAACACAGGAGATCAACGGTACGATAAAAACGGTTCACCGCAACAGTATGAAAGTCATCCTGCATTGCGAGGATCTACCCGATTGGGCCTATGAAGGCCGGCTGGGGATCAACCTGCAATTCGACGATCTCAGTTATGCCGAAATGGATTTTGCATTGAACAGGGTGATCACTGCAAAGGAAAATCGTATTGCCGAATTACGCGAGATCTTTCACGGGAAGGAACTGCCGGCTTTTGAAGCGATTGATGAGAGTATTGTATTACCGGGACTGAATCTCTCGCAGAACAGGGCCGTAAGAAAAGTATTGGCAGCAAAAGATGTAGCCGTGATTCACGGACCACCGGGCACAGGAAAAACAACTACGCTTGTGCAGGCCATTCGTCTCACTTTGCAGAAGGAAAAACAGGTATTGGTGTGTGCACCCACGAATACGGCGGTGGACCTTCTGAGTGAAAAATTACTGGAGCAGGGAGTGGAAGTGCTCCGGATCGGCAACCCGGCAAGGGTTTCAGAAGACCTGCTTTCCTCTACCCTCGATGGAAAGATTATGTCGAGCCCGTATTATAAAGACATTAAATCGCTTCGTAAAAGTGCCGAAGAGTATTTTAAAATGGCAAGCAAATACAAACGCACATTCGGAAGAGAGGAAGCGGAACAAAGAGCCATGTATTATACCGAAGCAAAGAACTGTGTAAAGGAAGCTAATCTGTTAGAAGATTATATTACCTCGCAACAGCTTGAAGGAGCGCAGGTAATCACCTGCACGCCGGTCACCGCATCTTCACGTTATCTCCGGGATAAAAAATTCAATACATTATTTTTCGATGAGGCTTCGCAGGCGCTGGAGCCAATGACCTGGGTGGCACTGAACAAATGTAACCGGATCATTCTTGCAGGGGATCACTTCCAATTGCCTCCGGTGGTCAAAAGCCGTGAAGCAGAAAAAGGCGGACTGAAGATAACCCTGCTCGAAAGATGCATGGTGCAGTCAGCTATTTCCGTGCTGCTGAATGTCCAATATCGTATGCACAATGCCATTATGGAATTCTCGAACGAGGTGTTTTATAATAACGAACTTCAGGCAGATATAACGGTGAAAGATGCAGTACTCAGCCTGGATGAGAATTTCCCGAAGCTGAATGCTGCACTTGATTTTGTAGACACTGCCGGCTGTGGTTTTGATGAACAACAAAACCCCGAGACACTCAGTTTGTACAACACAGAAGAAGCCGGTATTGTGTGGAAGCACCTGAAACTACTGATCGAACAATACAAAGCATCAAATAAGGGTGTGCTTGATATCAGCATTGGCATCATTGCACCCTACAAAAGTCATATCGAATTACTGAAAGAGCAATTGCCGGAAATGATAACGAATGAGGAAGATCTGAAACACATTGCCATCAAAACCATAGATGGATTCCAGGGAGAAGAGCGGGATGTGATCTACATCAGTTTTGTGAGAAGCAATACCGAAGGAGAGATCGGTTTTCTCTCCGATATCCGGCGTACGAATGTAGCCCTGACCCGTGCCCGTAAAAAGCTGGTGATGGTAGGCGATTCGGCTACACTGGCAAACAATGAATTTTATAAGAAGCTTGTCGATTTCTGTGAACGGAAGGAATCGTATTCTTCGGCCTGGGAATATATATCAATGGAATGAGGAAAGAACAGAGACATAGCCTTTTTAGCTGACCAGACACAGATTTCGCGGATTGCGCAGATATGATTCTGGTTTTAAATTAACACAGATTGTGGTGTCCTCAAGCAGCAGTTCTATAATATAAAAGAAACATTAATTAATATCTGCCTTAATTATTACGCAATTCATGATGAGTACGGTATTAAATCCGTGACATCTGCGAAATCTGTGTCTGGTCAGCGGGCTGAACAATTCTCATAAGACAGGATTATTTCCCCCCGATCATTTTTTTGATCTCATTGAGCTTCATTAATGCTTCCACCGGGGTGAGCGCATTGATGTCGGTGGCAAGGATCTGCTCACGTATGCTTTGCAGGATGGGATCATCCAGTTGGAAAAAGCTCAGCTGAAAATCGGGATCTCCGGCAATTGTTTTGGCTGTATTGCCTTCTGCCAGCTCTGCTTCGTGTTCCTTTTCCAGTTTTTTCAGGATCTGGTTGGCGCGATCGATCACCTGTTTTGGCATACCGGCCATCCGGGCCACATGGATCCCGAAGCTGTGCTCGCTGCCACCTTCTGCTAACTTACGCAGGAAAATGATCTTGTTGTTCAGCTCTTTTACACTTACGTTAAAATTTTTGACACGTGTAAAATAATTGCTCATTTCATTGAGCTCGTGGTAGTGTGTGGCAAACAATGTTTTCGCCTTTGATTTCGGATGTTCGTGGATGAACTCTGCAATGGCCCAGGCAATCGAGATCCCGTCATAGGTAGATGTTCCTCGGCCGATCTCATCTAAGAGCACCAGGCTTCGGTTGCTCAGGTTGTTCACGATACTGGCCGTTTCGTTCATCTCCACCATGAAGGTTGATTCGCCGGAAGAAATGTTATCGCTCGCACCCACACGTGTGAAGATCTTATCGATGATGCCGATCTCTGCTTTGGTAGCCGGAACATAACAACCGATCTGCGCGAGCAGTACGATCAATGCCGTTTGTCTGAGTAAAGCGGATTTACCCGACATATTGGGACCTGTGATCATGATGATCTGTTGTACATCGTTATCCAGGTATACCGAATTGGAAACATACTCCTCACCCAATGGCAATTGTTTTTCGATCACAGGGTGACGGCCTTCCGTAATGTTCAGGGCAAAGCTATCGTTGAGCTGCGGCTTGATATAATTGTTGTTGCGGGCCAGTGCAGCAAAAGAGAGCAGGCAGTCCATACGAGCAATAAGTGCGGCATTCTGCTGGATCGGCAGGATATAATCTGCCATCTCGCGCACCAGTGCCTCATACAATTGTACTTCAATGGCTGAGATCTTTTCTTCGGCGCCTAATATTTTTTCCTCGTAGGTTTTTAGTTCGGGGGTGATATAACGCTCTGCATTCGTCAACGTTTGTTTGCGGATCCAGTCGTTCGGTACTTTGTCTTTGTGCGAATTCGTAACTTCGAGGTAATAGCCGAACACATTGTTGAAAGCCACTTTCAGCGAAGGGATCCCGGTGCGTTCGCTTTCACGCATCTGTATCTGCAGCAAATAATCTTTCCCGGAGAAAGCAATTTTCCGCAGCTCGTCCAGCTCTTCGTGCACACCGTCGCCGATCACATTTCCTTTGGTCACTACCACCGGCGCATCTTCTTTGATCTCTTTTTCCAGCTTATCGCGCAGGGGAATGCAGGTGTTCAGTTTGGCAGCAGTTGCTTTTAATGCAGGGTTTTCAGCCTTATTCGCTTCCTGCATAATTTCTTCAATCAGATACAGGGCGCGTTTTAGCTGCACTACTTCACGTGGATTCACACGGCCTGCAGCGGCTTTGGAGATCAGTCGTTCCAGGTCGCCTAAGAGCTCGAATTTGGTGCGCAGTATATCGCAGAGCTCGTAATCGTACACAAAATATTCTACAATGCTCAGTCGTTCATTGATCTGGTCGATGTCTTTCAAAGGCAGGGCCATCCAGCGTTTCAGCAGGCGGGCTCCCATCGGGGAAACCGTATGATCGATCACATCCACCAGGCATTTTCCATTCTCGTGATTGGAAGCGAAGATCTCCAGGTTGCGGATGGTGAAGCGATCGAGCCAGACATATTTTTCTTCTTCGATACGCGAAACGGTGGTGATATGCTGGATGCGGTCGTGCTTCGTTTCATTGAGGTAATACAAAATAGCGCCACAGGAAGCAATGGCATTGGGCATCCCTTCAATACCGAATCCTTTCAGTGAATTGGTAACGAAGTGTTTGTTCAGCGATTCGTAACCATAATCATACGTGAACGCCCAGTCGTCCAGCCCGAAGGAATAAAATTTCTCTCCGATGAGTTCATTCAGCGCCGTGCGTTTGGCTTTCTGGAACAGGATCTCGTTGGGCCGGAAATTCTGGATCAGTTTTTCCACATAAGAAAAGCTTCCTTCGGCCACCAGGAATTCGCCGGTAGAGATATCGAGGAAAGAAACGCCGGCCAATTCTCCGTTGAAATGAATGGAAGCAAGGAAATTATTCGAGCGGTTCTCGAGTACTTTATCATTGAACGACAAGCCCGGGGTAACCAGTTCTGTAACACCACGTTTCACAATGGTTTTGGTCATCTTCGGATCTTCCAGCTGATCGCAGACCGCAACCCGGTAACCGGCTCTGACAAGTCGGGGTAGGTACGAATCCAGCGAATGGTGGGGGAATCCGGCAAGCTCGATATACGTACCGGAACCATTTGCCCGGCGGGTAAGCACAATGCCTAATGTGGAAGCGGTTTTCACGGCATCTTCTCCGAATGTTTCGTAAAAATCGCCTACTCTGAACAATAAGATCGCATCCGGGTATTTGGATTTGATCTCATTGAACTGTTTCATCAATGGAGTTTCCTTATCTGTCTTGCTTTTTGCACTCGCCGTCATAGAGGGTAAAAATACGACGCGCTTCGGGATCTTCGGGTAGATAGATTTACCGAGTTTTTAACAGTATCGGGCCGCAGGAAACAGGGAATTGCTTCCCGATAGCTATCGGGATCAGGACTTTTTCTTCTTCAGCAGGTCGTTGTATTCTTTGAGCAGCCGGTTGTATTCTTCCAGCAGCTCAATGTACTTGCTTTCGAGCACTTCATACCCGGGGCCCGGATCAGCTACGGAGAGACCTGTTTCGTGCTTGTTGTATTTTCCAAGCTCTTTCACTTCTTCCGAGAAATCGTGGTGAATGATCTTCCCGATCTCTACCAGCAGCATGAGGTCCACCTTTTCCTGCTGGAAAAGATTATACATATGCTGGCGGGTGTAATTGATACGTATAGCCAGTTTGCTTATCGGGAATCCGCTCTCGCGGACCGCCTTTTCCAGTATTTTTCCTAAGTGTTTCTGCACCTTTGCAAGAAAAGCAGCAAATAGTCAAATAATTTTTACATTTTATTTGACACATGTGTAAAAAATAATGTATTTTAGCTCCGTAAAATTGTAACAGACATTACAGATCTTCGATCCCTTTGGAAAAAAAATCCTTGAGCGACTTGTTGTGCAGCTTAAGGATACGGAGAAGTGAACGGATAGTGATATTAGAGCCATTCTCAATGCGCCAGTATTGCTTACGATCGAGGTTGTGGTCCAGTGCAAAGGTTTCATAGCTGGTATAGCCGGCTTTGATGCGGAGCTCCTTGATTTTAGCTCCTATTTTGCGGATGGTCTCTTCAGAGATGTTTTGTGACTTTTTGCTCATTTACGTTGGGGTAAATGTTGTGTAAAAGACCGGGAATAATTACGGCATTAATTGCACAAACGAGCGTTTTTAAAATTGTTTTATCGGTCCATTCATTTACTTATACATGTTCACATGCGTAAACTACTGTCTGCATTTGTTTTTACCCTGCTCGGCCTTAGCGCAGGTTATGCCCAACCCAAGCCGCTCAACGACAGCACCTGGCAGCTTGCCTTCAGTGACGAGTTCAATACAGGCCCGGTGGACCCGAATATATGGTGGGGAAACTGGAGCGGAAATGCTCCGTCGAGTTACCGGGTCTTTAAGGACTGGCTCAATTTTAATGCGGTGGACACCTTAACAAACGAAGATATTTTACCTTTTATCACTCCGAATTTTGAGAACTGTGATGTATCAGGCGGATCACTGAAAATACGCTCGAAAAAAGAGCATCGGGATTCCTGCAAGGTATGGGACCGCTGGGTGTGGGATGACTGCTGGGTTCCGGGGGATTATACCTGGTGTCCTATCGATACTTTTGTTTCGTTTGAATACACGACGGGACTCCTTATGTCAAAACAACCGTTCAAATACGGGTATTATGAGATCCGTATGCGAATGCCGGACCCGGCGACGACTTTTGCCAACAAGGGTTTAGGGCCTAACTTTTGGTTGTATAGCTCAATGGATACCTGCATCTGGAGCGAGATCGACATTTTTGAGTTCGCCGGTTATGAGAATCTCGGGCATCGGCAAAATTTACATACCAGCAACGTACATTCTCAAAAATACGCAGGGGCAGACTTTGGAACATTAACAACAAATCCGGCAGATACTTTACACACAGGTGATTTTAGCACCGAAGGGGAGATTACTTTTAGCAACAATTATCACGTTTTTGGAATGAACTGGTTACCAGATAGGGTGGAGTTTTATCACAACGGAATTTTATATAAAACAAGTACAGATCCGGGGATTTTTTCAAATAAACTTACTGAAATGTATATGTTCATTGAGCTCAATCACCCCACTACCAATTTCGCGACGCTGGTCGACACTACGCAAACCGTTTTTCCATTTACCTATGAAGTAGATTATGTGCGTTGCTGGCAGTATAAACAACACTGTGATTCCATACTCCCTATCTGCAATTTTAATTACAGTTCTTTCGATCCGGCAGTATATAAACAGATCACTGCAGGTGGAACGGGCTGCAACTCTACCATACCCGCTACCAAAAATGTAAGCTTCCGGGCCAACGATTTTGTGTTGCTACAGGAAGGGTTTGAAGTAGGCAATAATGCCATGTTTTTAGGCGCTGTTACGTCGTGTATGGAATATGTAAATCCTTACAACAGGATACCCAGTTCGGCCCCCAATTTTCAAGACTCACCGTATCTGAATCAGGAAAGAATCAAACATAAACACGAATGAAACTATTTTTTATGATCGCCGTTTTTGGTCTATGTAATTGTCTGAATGGGCAGGTAACAGACTATCGTGATACTTTTCTCGGTTTATACCACACTAACACTCCCCCCTGT
Source organism: Bacteroidota bacterium (assembly GCA_021156365.1). GTDB lineage: Bacteria > Bacteroidota > Bacteroidia > B-17B0 > Aurantibacillaceae > JADJDM01. Next base: position 629,342 of record JAJNDK010000002.1, on the reverse strand, counting down.
GTCAATGCCAATGACCAAGCCCCTCCCAATCGCTATGTATTAATTGAAAAAGACACTACAAATTCAACAAGCATTATTGTATATGATACAATGTGGTACGATGCAAGCCCGCCGCATCAATATGGATATGTTCATCCATGTACACTTAATCAATCGGATTCTTCCTATTTAGATGGTATTCAGCTCGGAAAATTTATTTCAAATGTTACATTAAGAATAACAGGGAACTGTTGTGGCTTCGGGTATAATTATTATTTGCAAAAGCTCACCCCAGTTGGACTCGTTAAGTCAAAAGATCAGTTAAAAGAATGGTATCTGTTCCCGAATCCTGCCATACATGAATTTACTATACTATTCCTGGGTCAGAATGAAAAAATCACAGTGAGTTTATTGGATATACATGGCCGGGAATGGGTGCATAAAAATTTTAAGGCACAAATTCATATGGATGTAAACACCTTGCCCCGTGGATTATATATAGTTCGTCTTACAGGAAAAAACCTGAATCTGACCAGGCGGCTTGTATTGACGGAATAAGCGGATTAGCACCTAAGCAGAATTTTGTACTTTTACAAATAGGCTTAATTGCTGTTGAAATGGAAAAGTGTACCTTAATAAGATTACTCGTCGGTATTCTGCTGCTTAATTTTTCCGGCACAAGTGCACAGGATTATCGTGATAATTTCATAGGAGTATTTCACACTGCAACACCTCCATGCGTGAGTGCAGATCAAACACCTCCTAACAGGTATGTGCAAATCCAAAAAGATACACAAAACACCAATGGAATTTATGTTACAGATTCGATTTGGTATCAAAACGTTCATGAATACAGGCATCCGTGTATGCTTGATCAATCGGATTCGACTTACTGGGATGGAGCTCAATCCGGAAAATTTATTTCTACCGATACATTAAGAGTTATAACACCTGTCTGCGGTTCTATCGTTTCCTATTTTCTAAAAAAATTAAATCCTACAGGTACATATACAGCGGATAAGCATCTGTATAAATGGTACCTGTTCCCAAATCCGGCGATAAATGAAATCAATATTTTTCTACCGGGTATGGAAGAAAAACTGAAATGTCAATTAATTGATGCTAAAGGAGCAGAGGTAATAAACAAAGAGTTTACGACAAAACTCCAACTGGATGTAAGCAATCTGTCCGGTGGAATGTATACTGTAAAAGTGACGGGTAATACTATAAACCTCAACAAAAGACTTGTATTAATGGAATAACTCACAGCAATGTTGAGCAATTTTGTATCTTTACATTAATGAAAAGGTACTTGCCGAATATTATTTTTGCTTTGTATTTTTGCAGTCAGACTTCTGTAGGACAGATAACAGATTACCGTGATGCCTTCCTCGGTCTTTATCATTCAACAAACACGAATGGCTGGAATTCGGCAATCCAGTCACCCTTTCCAAATGTCTATATTTACGTGGAGAAATCGTTAACATCTTCGGATAGTATTATTATAACAGATACTATGCAGAGCGTTGCGCCTTATAAACGTTATGCTAAACTCAATGCTGATTCAAGCTGGATTAGTTTCAGCGGATATTACGGGCATTTTAAAAAGACGGATTCGGTCCATTGTAATTCTGTTTTCCCAGGCCCTTCCTGGGCTTTTTATGATGGAAGAAAAATTGGCCCGGTAGGGATTTGGAAGGAAAGGGAACAAACGCACGAATGGTATTTATTTCCGAACCCTGCAACACATGAGTTTACTATACTATTCCCGGATCAAAACGAAGAAATTACATTGAGTTTATTGGATATACATGGCCGGGGATGGGTGCATAAAAATTTTAAGACACAAATTCATATGGATGTAAGCACCTTGCCCCGAGGATTATATATAGTTCGTCTTACAGGAGAAAATTTGAATCTAACCAGGCGGCTTGTATTGACGGAATAAACCTATTTGACACAAGTGCCCAATATCAATAATCAGGGAAATTTTAAATTTATACAGCAAGTGCCTGTCCCTGCCTGTCCACTCCTCAAAACATCCTTTCTTTTTTGATATAGATCAAAAAATTCCCAATACGGCCCCTTCGCCCCCTCCTATCGTTTTTTTTCTTAATTTTACCTTATTTTTTAAGCTATTAAATATGTGTGGAATTGTAGGATACATCGGGAATAAACAGGCATATCCTGTTATGATAAAAGGATTGCACCGTCTGGAGTACAGGGGTTATGACAGCGCAGGCGTTGCCATGATCAACGACGACGGCGAGCTGAACGTGTATAAGAAAAAAGGAAAGGTGACCGAGCTGGAGAACTTTGCCAAAGTGCAGGATATTTCCGGAACGATCGGGATCGGCCACACCCGGTGGGCTACTCATGGCGAGCCGAACGATGTAAATTCCCATCCACATTATTCCCAAAGTGGCGACCTCGTTATGATCCACAACGGGATCATCGAGAACTACGCTTCCCTGAAAGAAGGTCTTATCAAACGCGGGCATACCTTCCGTACACAAACGGATACAGAGGTACTGATCCACCTCATCGAAGATATCAAAAAAAGCGAAAGCATGAAAACGGGTCACGCCGTACTTGCTGCGCTTAACAAGGTGATCGGAGCATATGCTATCGTGGTGCTTGACAAAAACGATCCGAATACGCTTATTGCCGCTAAAAAAGGAAGCCCGATGGTGATCGGGATCGGCGACGACGAATTTTTTATCGCTTCGGATGCTTCTCCGATAGTGGAATACACCAAAAACGTAGTGTACCTCGAAGACGAGCAGGTGGCTATTGTACGTCGCGGCGAAGAAGTGAAGCTCCGTACCATCAAAGACAAAGAGATCCCATTATATGTACACGAGCTGGAAATGGAGCTGGAAGCCATCGAAAAAGGCGGCTATGAACATTTCATGCTGAAAGAGATTTATGAGCAGCCGCGCTCAGTGAAAGACAGTATGCGCGGGCGTTTGAATGCAGCCGAAGGGAAAGTGCAGTTAGGTGGTATCGTGGATCATTTGGGTAAATTCAAAAATGCCAAACGGATCATGATCATTGCCTGCGGAACTTCCTGGCATGCAGGCTTGGTGGCGGAATATATCTTCGAGGAATATGCCCGCATCCCGGTAGAGGTGGAATACGCGTCGGAATTCAGGTACCGCAACCCGATCATCTATCCGGATGATGTGGTGATCGCAATTTCCCAATCAGGAGAAACTGCTGATACACTCGCTGCGATCGAACTGGCAAAAAGCAAGGGAGCAACCATTATCGGTGTTTGCAACGTAGTAGGTTCCTCTATCCCGCGTGCATCCCATGCAGGATCGTATACACACGCAGGCCCGGAGATCGGTGTAGCGTCCACCAAAGCATTCACTGCACAGGTAACAGTACTTACGCTGATGGCATTGCACGTAGCACATGCAAAAGGCACGATCGCTGAAAGCCGCTACCGCCAGCTGTTGTATGAACTGGAATCCATTCCGAACAAAATTGAAGAGGTGCTGAAACAAAACGACCTCATCAAAGAAATTGCCAATATCTACAAAGACGCACGTAATGCATTGTACCTGGGCAGAGGGTATACCTTCCCGGTAGCTCTTGAAGGCGCACTGAAATTAAAAGAGATCTCCTACATCCATGCGGAAGGATACCCGGCTGCCGAAATGAAGCACGGCCCTATTGCACTGATAGATGAAGAAATGCCGGTATTCGTGATCGCCACCAAAGGGCTCAACTACGAAAAAGTAGTAAGCAATATCCAAGAAGTGAAAGCCCGTAAAGGCAAGATCATTGCAGTAGTAACGCATGGTGATAAAGATGTGAAAGGGATGGCTGATCATGTGATCGAGATCCCTGAAACAGATGAATCATTGGTACCTTTGGTTTCGGTTATTCCATGGCAATTGCTTTCCTATCACATCGCTGTGATGAGAGGGTGTAATGTAGATCAGCCAAGGAACCTGGCAAAATCAGTTACTGTTGAATAATCAATAACTGCACTTATCTACCAGCGAACGACATAACTATAAAAAAGTAACAGAAGCCTTCTTATTCTTTGCAAAGCAGGCAATAAACCCGTATTTTTATCGTTCACTTAACGATGAAAAAGATCAGGCTTATATGGATTATCTGTGTGCTTTTGTGCCTTGGTACACAGGCTCAGAACCCTCTGAAGATGTATCAATGGCGGTCCCATTTGTCCTACAACAATGCCTGGTCAATAGCTGAATTCAATAACCGCATATACTGTGTGGTAGCTATTCCGGATGTTGGGAACAATCCTTTTTACAAACAGTCCTGCCAGGGTTTGTTTTATTACGACCGGACCGACAATTCATATGGACATTTGTCGAAAGTAGAAGGATTATCGGATGTGGATCCTGTATTGGTAAAAAGAAATCCGTATAACAACTCACTCTTTATTGCCTACGACAATGCCAACATAGATATTATGAAAGGCGATAATATCCTGAACATATCCGATATAAAACGTAAGCAGATCATTGGAAGCAAAAAGATAAACGCAGTTACATTCCGGAATAATTATGCACTTGTTTCTACCAGCCTTGGCATTATAGTCGTAGACACAGACAACGGAGATGTGAAGGATAGCTATATCCTCGGGCCGAATGCAACGTACCTGAATGTATATGAGTGTGCATACACTGCTACAACTATCTTTGCGGCAACAGCGGCGGGTGTTTATTATGCACCCCTGAATTCGCCCAACCTGAGCAATTTTCTTGAATGGACAAAGGAGCCATCCCTGCCCACAGGCCCCTACAATGCGATCGTAAATTTCAGAGGAACTATAATCACTAATTATTCGAAGTATATACAAAGCAATGGAGCTACCCTGATGCAGGACACATTGTATATGTTCAGTGCCGGCTCGTGGATACTGTATCCATATAAAGGCCATGATATCTATAGTTACACCATTCGGAAAATAGTTGCGGACGATGCGGGCAACCGTGTTGCTTTTGTAGATGTAGTAACCGTGGATGTAAAGAACGATGTGGGCGCCGGCGTATCTCGTTTGTGGAGCTATTCACCAACAAGAGGAGTAAATGCAGTGGACCTCCTGTTCGATCCCGATCCTTCTTACTACTGGGTTGCTGACAGGAGCCTGGGACTTACCAGGTATAAATTAGACAATATCAGCTCACAGGCGCTTACATACAGCAATTTTATTCCCAATGGCCCCAACACTTTTCTGGCGAATGACATTAAAATACACAACAAAAAAATGATCGTGGCACCGGTGTTCCTGAGCGATTACCCGGGCAACTCCTATTTCCAGGAAGGTCTTTATATTAATGAGAGCGAATCGTGGCGTCATGTACGCAAAGTGCTGGGTGGACCTTATTTTGACGTGAATTCCATAGCAATAGACCCCAATGACGATACACATTTATACGCCGGCAGTTATGGCGGCGGCGTATTGGAATACAAAGGAGATACGGTTGTTGCCGTGTATAATAATACCAACACCGTATTGCCTCTGGCCGATGCCAGCTCGGGAGTGGATACACGCGTTACCTGTGTGGAAACGGATAAGGACGGGAACCTGTGGGTGGCTGCGGCATACAGCAAAAAATGTATTACGGCAAGGGATGCATCCGGAACCTGGCATTCACTTCTGTTTGCCACCAATGCCAGTTATTTTATTACAGACGAGCTGATCATTGACAATAACAACCAGGTTTGGGTTACTACCCTTGCCCCGGGCATTGTGGTGTATAAAAATGACGGAAGCTTTTCGCAACCGACTCCTGCCAACTCATATACCATCACTACTAGCGACGAGGAAGGAAAGATCAGTGGCTCGGTGATCTATTGCATAACGGAAGACAAGGAAGGCGATATCTGGATCGGCACGAACAAAGGGATATTTGTGATCTACGATCCGGAAAGTGTGATCGGCAATCAGTCCTACATTGCCCAGCAGATATTTATCCAGGAAGACAATGTGACGAAGATCCTCTTTGAAACAGAGGATGTGGCCTGCATTGCAGTGGATGGTGCCAATAACAAGTGGGTGGGGACGCACAAAAGCGGAGTCTTTTGTATATCTCCCGACGGACAAAAAGAACTGCATCATTTTACCAAAGACAACAGCCCTCTCTTTTCGGATAATATCATTGAGATCGCGATCAACCAGGAAAACGGAGAAGTGTTTTTCGGAACTGACAAAGGGATGATTTCCTTCCAGAACACAGTGATAGAAGGGCTGGAGGATTTTACAGATGTGTATGCCTATCCGAATCCTGTGAAACCAACCTATACAGGACCGGTGATGATAAAAGGACTGGTCGACGGCTCTTCATTGAAGATCATGGATATTGCAGGCAATTTTGTATACGAAGCCATCGTGGAAGGCGGTCAGGCAGTATGGTATGCCAAAAACTTCAAAGGAGAACGGGTAGCAAGCGGAGTGTATATGGCAATGTGTGCCACAACAGACGGTTCAAAAAAGGCGGTTTGTAAAATACTTGTAGTAAATTAAACGAAATCTCCGGTGGCTTCGAGGGACTCAGCCTCCGTTCGGATATCTTCCTTTAGATTATAAAAGTAAAAACCCCGGAGAGATCCGGGGTTCTGTTTTATAATATGTTTGAAATTGGAGTGAGCGATGAAATTTTTTGTCGTTCGAAGCAGTTGGTATTGGTTTGAGGTGACTGAGGCCTCGAAGTCACTCATTACCTCACTTTTACTTTCTTACTATAGATCTTGTTGTTGGTGGAAGCAGTGATCAGGTATTCGCCCGGAACCAGTGTTTGCTCCGGATCAAGTGCAGCAAGGTAATGCTGTGTGGAGCTCAGGAATACTTTCGAAAAATATTCATTCCCTGCTTTATCACGTAAAACCACCAGCACTTCTTTTCCTTCAAAACCTTTCAGTAAAAGGCTGAAATCCTGTTCATCATGATCGGGGGATTGTGCGATAGCTATTTCCGGTGAAGTAACCGCAACAGGTTTGAAATAGTTAACTACAATATTGGAGTGGATGATCTCTTCGCTGCCGGTAGTTATCTGCTTCAGGCGGTAATAGGAAAGTCCTTCGCTTGGTGTATAGTCTGCATCGAAATATTCCATGTAAAAATTACCTTTTCCATTGCCCGGCACTTTCAGTACTTCCTCATATGTTTTACCGTCTTTTGAGCGTTCTACGACAAAGTAAGAATTCACATATTCTGCTTTGGTTACCCATTTGATATCAATTTTACCATTGTTTTGAAGGGCTTCGAAGCTCACAAGGTCGATCAGGCTGGCATTTTTATCTGCCATCGCCACCATACTTACAGCTGTAAATAAAGTCAATAATGTTTTTTTCATATTGGCCGGATTTTTCAAGAGAGCAATTTGAGGTAAAAAAATGATAAAAGCAATAGCCCTCCTAAAACGAATTAACTATTTATTAACATTGCTTATTTGAAACTCTGCATGTCAAAAAGCTTCTTATAAGTACCGTTCTGCCCCAGTAAATATTGGTGATTTCCCCGCTCGATGATCTCCCCGTTCATTAGAACAATAATCTCATCAGCATGAACAATAGTGGAAAGTCTATGAGCAATAATAACCGAGGTCCGGTTTCGCATCAGGCTGTTGAGTGCATCTTGTACGATCCGTTCGCTTTCCGTATCAAGGGCAGAGGTAGCCTCGTCCAGGATCAGGATCGGTGGGTTTTTCAGGATGGCACGGGCAATGGATAAACGCTGTTTCTGGCCTCCGCTCAGTTTCCCGCCCCGGTCGCCGATATTGCTGTCGTATCCCTGGGGCATCTGCATAATAAAGTCGTGTGCATTCGCTATTTTGGCAGCTTCTATCACCTGTTCGCGGGTGGCGGTCTCTATACCGAAAGCGATATTGTTGTGAATGCTGTCGTTGAACAGCACCGATTCCTGCGAAACGATCCCCATCAGGCTCCGCACATCCTGTAGTCGCATATTTTTCAGCGAAACGCCATCGATACAGATCTCGCCTTCACTCGGGTCATAGAATCGTGGCAGCATGTCGGCCAGCGTGGTTTTCCCCGATCCGGACTGGCCTACTAATGCAATAGTCTTGCCTTTTTCGATCTGCAGGTTGATCTTCTTCAGCACATAGCCCGCATCGCCTTTTGTATAAGCAAAAGACAGGTTTTTATATTCGATCGAATGTTTGAACTCTTTTAATTCCACCGGCTGCTCCGGATCCATGATCTCCAGCCGGGCCTTCAGTACCTGGTCGATGCGCTCTTCGGAAGCGATCCCTTTCTGAATGCTGTTATAAGCTACGGTAATTTGTTTGATCGGAGGCAGGATCTGTGAAGCAATGGCAAAATAACCCATAAAAGCAGCGGCAGACAAAGCCCCGTTGTTGGCCAGTACAAGGCTTCCCCCTAAGAACATAACGATCATAAGGGCTGCCACTACTACTGATTCACTTACCGGCGAAGAAAGATCCGTTTTGCGATAGATCCCCACCGATAATTTGTAATGCTTCTGGTTCATCGATTCAAATTTCTTTTGGATGAACTTTTCACCCGTAAAAGCTTTGATCACTTTTAACGCACCTAATGTTTCTTCCATGATGGAGAACAAACCACCCAGCATCTCTTTACTGCGGGAAGAGGAACGCTTCAGTCCGCGTCCCACCAATGCTACAATGGCTCCTGCAACGGGCAACAATATCAGTACATACAACGTAAGGTACGGACTGATACCGATCAGCCAGGCGAGCGAAACGATGATGATGATCGGCTCCCGAAAGATTAGCTCCAGGGTTTGCATAATGCTCCATTCGATCTCCTGCACATCCGAGGTCATGCGGCTGATGATATCGCCCTTGCGTTCATTGCTATAGTATGATAAGGGAAGAGCCAGCGCTTTTTTCATCATTCGGTTGCGCAGGTCACGCACCACACCGTTGCGGATAGGAGCGAGGAAGAACATAGCAAAATACCGGAAAAGATTTTTGAAGAAGATCAGCACTACCACCGAAATACAGATAAAAATGAGAGCTTCTTTTTTTCCCTGTGCTATCTGTTCAGCGCCAATTCCATACTGCGTAATGTAGCTCGACATTTTATAGTAGAAAAAATCCTTGATGGAATCGCCGTTCAGCGATAGCACCGGTTCTGCTTTCGAGCTGTATTCGATCAGTTTCTCATTGGTTTGAAAGAGCAGGTCCATGAACGGGATCACCAGTGTGATGGAAAACACTGAAAACACCGAGAAGAAAATATTGAACAAAATGTTCAGCAAGGCGTACTTCCAGTAACCTTTTACGTAGTTGAGTGCCCTGAACAGATCTTTCATAAATCAGCTGTAAAGATAGGATTTTTTAGCCGCAGATCGTGTGGACTTCTTAAATCAAAATAATTAAAAACTTTGCGGTCTCTGCGTCTCTGCGCGAAACCATCAGGCAAACGTTTCCCGCAGCACTGCCAGCGACCGGATCTCATGCAGCCCCGCCACATGCAGGCGGTAAAACTGCAGCAGGTTCTGCAAAATATCGTCCCGTTCGGCTTTGGAAATATTGTAATACCGGATATTCCGCAGATCCACCATCAGCAGATCCGAAAGCAGGATACTGCTCTCCGGGCCAAGGTAGCTCGCATGCATCGGGATCTTTTCCACAAAAGCTCCCTCGTACAGGTCGAACCAGGGATGCTCGTTGGTGTAATTGTTTTGCGGATAAAATCCCATGTGCTTTGATAATTCGATCAGGAAATACAAATGGAAATTGCTGATGTTCTCCCGGCTCTGATCCAGCCATTGGAAAGCGGCAGAAATAAAATCAAACAGGTTTTCGTTGGCCTCCTCCTCTTTCACCGACTGATACAGCACCTCGTTCAAAAAAGCGCAGATCGTGTTCTTATAGATGTTGAGGTGAATATCCGTATAGTGGTAGGAACAACGAATGTCCTGGATCTTGGCAAATTGCTTGTTGACGCGCTGTGTGGTTTCCAGCTCCAGCTGCGTCAAGGGCTGTAGCAGGGCGGTTTTGATCTTCGAGCGGGGCGATTTACCGGTACTTACAAAAAAGGACTGCAAGCCGTGGAGATCCGTATAGATCTTCACGATCAGCTTTTTATCATCATAACGTATGGTCCTGAAAACGATCCCTTTTGACTTGCTGAGCATCCGGCGAAATAGTTCGCAAAGATAGGGAATAACACGGAACCCCCTAAAATGGACCACTTATGCAGTAAATCGCACCACTTACAAAATTTAGCTGTTTTTTTATGAAACCATGTATAATTTAGCGTCTGATTTGCAGTTATACATCAAAACAGAAGCTGAAAACAGAAAAAACACTTAATAAAAAGATAAAAAAGCAGGGCTTTTACTTTTGAAAGTAATTTAGTATGTTTGGCAACTGTAATTAAAACAAGAAAACTATTAAAAACAAGTAATATGAGTAACAACAAAACATCAGGCGGATTTTCATTTATTGTGTCCCTTTTGGCAATTGCAATTTGTCTTGGTATCGGGATTTTAGTTTACAAATTTCTTTTGGGAAGTCCGGGCAACTTCGATGCGGACGGACCAGAAAAAGGGCACCCGATCAATTTCTGGGGTAACATGTACAAAGGAGGTTTCATTGTACCTATTCTCTTAGGTGTGTTTTTTACAGTGCTTACATTTTTCTTCGAGCGTTTGATCACAATAGCAAAAGCTACGGGTCGTGGTAATGTTTCTGCTTTCGTGGCAAAAATAAAAAACCTGATCGCAAACGGAGACCTGGATTCAGCTATCGCAGAGTGCGACAAACAAAAAGGTTCTCTTGGAAATGTTGTGAAAGAAGGTTTATTGAAATACCAGTTCGTTCAAAACGATCCGAACATGGACAAAGAGGCGAAAGTAGCAGCTATCTCCAAAGCGTTGGAAGAAGCTACTGCACTTGAGCTGCCAATGCTTTCTAAAAATATGGTGATTATTTCTACCTGTGCTTCTGTTGGTACCCTCATCGGTCTGATCGGAACGGTTGTAGGTATGATCCGTGCTTTCGGTGCATTAGCCGCGGCTGGTACTCCTGATACAGCAGCTCTTGCAACCGGTATCTCCGAGGCTCTTGTAAATACACTCGTTGGTATCTTGTCTTCCGCTTTAGCGATCGTGTTCTACAACATGTTCTCTAACCGTGTAGATCAGTTAACTTACGCAATGGACGAAGCAGGATTCACTATTATCCAGGAATTCCAGACTTCCGGAAAATAATTTCCGGGGTTTTATGGAATAAGGAGAATAAGAGAATCTTAATAACAGAAAAGTAATAAAAAGGATAAAATGCCAAAAATTAAAATACATAAAGGTTCACCGTCTATCGATATGACTCCGATGGTGGATTTGGCCTTCCTGCTGGTAACCTTCTTCATGCTTACTGCTTCTTTCCGTATGGCCGAGCCTGTGGTGGTGGATCCTCCATCTTCACACTCGGACAAATTGCTTCCTGAAAACACTATTTTGATCACTATAGATAATGACGGGCGTCCGTTCTTCGGTATCAGCAATGCTGAAGCGAAAATGAATACCCTGAAACAAATGTCTGAAAACTATAAAGTAAAATTCACACCGGATCAGTTGAAAAAATTCGGTGGCTTATCGAGCTTTGGAGTAGACATTAAGGATCTGCCAAAATACCTGGATGCAACGGAGGGAGAGCGTAAACAGATCACCATGAAAGGACAAGGAATTCCGAATGACTCTGCAAGTAATCACCAATTGCACGACTGGATCCTGATAGGAGCGCAGCAGGCAAACACTGTGTACATGCGTGCACGTGATGAAGCAAAAGAGAAGGGACAGGATTTCAAAGGAGAGAAGCTGCGTTACGCAATTAAAGCAGATGGAAAAGTAAAATACGTAGCGGTAAAAGCGGTTTTCAAAACCTTTACCGATATGGAGTTGTATACATTTAACTTAATCACTTCTATGGAAGGTGGCGAAAGCGCGCCGGCCAAAGGAGCTAAACCGCATTAAACATGGCAGAGATAGCAGAAGGCGGTGGCGGAGGCCACGGCAAGGGCGGTAAGAAACGCGCCAAGAAGCAGTCCACCCGCGTGGACATGACACCCATGGTGGATTTGGCTTTCCTGTTGTTGACATTCTTCGTATTAACGTCAACTTTCAGCAAGCCCAAAGCAATGGAATTAGCATTGCCCGCTAAACCGCCTCCAGGGCCACCACCACCAGAGGTAAAAAACGGTCTTACGTTCCTGGTTTCAGATAATGACAGAGTATTTTGGTATTACGGTCAATTTAATGAGGCAGGAAATCCGGACGGTAAACCAGCAACCGTTTTGACAGAAACAAATTATTCCCAGTCTTCGGCAGTCGGAATTCATAAATTGTTGCAGGAAAAAAATGCTTGGGCAATTGATGAGAAGAAAAAGATCATTGATACAGAGACCAAAAAGAAAACAGCTGACACTACAATTAGTCGGATGGTGAACGATGTTTTGGGCAATACAAAGGCGATCACTGTTCTTATAAAAACGGACGATAAAGCCACTTACAAAAACGCAATCGATATCATGGATGAATTGAAGATATCGGATGTAGGTAAGCGTGTATTAGGGGTTGATATGATGCCGAAAGAATACGAGGTATTGCAGCAGGCCATGAGAACACCGAAACCGGAAGTAAAATAAAAAACAGAGCACATGAATATTACATGGAACAACGTAGTTTCCCCTCAAAGGAATGAGCTGGTCTTCGAAGGAAGGAACCAGTTCTATGGAGCCTACGAAATACGACGCAACTACAACAGGGTAGTGATGTTTGTGTTGGCAGGACTGCTTGTGGCTGTAGGCCTGATCTTCCTGATCAGGTTCATACTCAACCTGAACATTTCCCTTGCGGACACAAAAAAGCCACAGATCGTTATGACAGATATCGATCTTACGCCACCACCGATCGATAAAAACGATCCACCGCCACCACCACCGCCGCCACCACCGGTTGTTGAAACTGTACGATTTGTACCTCCGGTGATCCAGGATGATGCAGTGGAAACAGATCCACCGCCACCACAGGATGAACTGGTAGAAACCAACGTAAGTACGGTTACCCAGGAAGGTACAGGCGGTGATGATATAGTGATACCAACTGAGAACACAGGACCGGGCGTAGTGGAAGAAGCAAAACCGGAGATCTTTACCGTAGTGGAAGAGATGCCGGAATACCCGGGCGGAATGGCTGACCTGATGAAATACCTCCAGAACAATATCAGCTACCCGCAGGTAGAAAAAGAAGCGGGTATCCAGGGTAAAGTATTCGTGAAATTCGTTGTACAGCCCGATGGAGTTATCAGTAACGTGGAAGTTCTGCGTGGTGTATCAGGCGGCGAAGGCTTGTCAAAAGAAGCGATCCGGGTGGTAAAATCAATGCCGAAATGGAAACCGGGTAAACAAAACGGACGTACTGTTCCTGTTTACTTCAACTTACCGATCAACTTCAAACTGAACTAATCAGTTTTACTCATAGATTTAAGGCCTGGCTTCAAAAAGTCAGGCCTTGTTTTTTTAGTAGGGTTATCCGGGCTCTTACCGTTATAATTTCATAACTTTGCATCATTGTATGAGGGTATGTATTGCCATAGCGATTTTGACCGGGATCCTGTTCCAAAGTACGGCCAAGCTCGCCATTCTCATTAATTTCAGAGCAAACCGGGAGTATATCGCTAAGAACCTGTGTGTAAACCGTAAAAAACCGAAATCCTGCTGTAAAGGCTCCTGCCAGTTGAATAAACAATTACAGGAAGAAGATAAAAAGGAGAACAAAGGACTTCCTCCCGGCCTGAAGGATAAATTTAATTTACTCACCTGCACTATCCCCGAAAAAGAGGAACAGCATTTTGAAGAAATCACCACTGCTCCCGTATTTATCTATGGGAATAATTACGACTATTCCTTATCCGGGAGTGTTTTCCATCCACCCGACCAATTGACCTGAACTTACTGTTTTCTTATGTTAAATTCATTCCTTTTGAAATGGGAATGTAGTATCTTTATGTATTCCGGAAGCAACAGGAAAGGGTGTAATACTCTTTTAAAATAGCCCGTACAGAAAGATAAAAGGAGCTGTAAGGATATTTATTCAAACATCTTATCCCAAAAGAGTAGTACGTTTAAAATGCCGGTATTGAGTTCTTCTCAGTATACAGGTGTTTTAGTAGTGCCCGTAAGTAGAACTTAATTTTATTAAAACGAATATGAAAAAAACATTTTTATTAATAGTTATCGTGGCGGTCGTGATCGCATCCTGTAAAAAGGATCCGGTTGACGAACCAGCAACACCGACACCACCAGCCGCAACGACGGGATCGTTGAAGATCGAATTTGAGAACATGGTGGATACCAATGAGCTGGTATTAAACTCCGAAACATATGTGAATGCCAACAATGACAGCTTCACCGTTTCCAAATTCAAATATTACATCAGCAATATCAAGCTTACCAAATCGGACGGAACTATTTTCACGGAGAGTGAAAGTTACCACCTGATCGATGAAGATGTGACATCATCAAAAGTCCTGACACTTTCAGGTGTGCCTTTTGGTAATTATACAGCCATCAGCTTTATGATCGGAGTAGATTCGACACGCAATGTTTCAGGGGCACAATCAGGTGCGCTGGATCCTGCCAAAGGAATGTTCTGGAGCTGGAGCAGTGGCTATATCATGGCAAAACTCGAAGGGAATTCACCTTCTTCACCTGCCACTAATCATGGACTGGTGTTGCACATGGGAGGCTTTTCGGGAACCAACAGTGTGTTGAAGACCCTAACTCCTTCTTTCAACGGATCCATGGCAAATGTAAGCAGTACGGTAACACCAGAGATACACCTGAAAGCAGATATTGCGGAGTGGTTTAAATCACCGACAACTGTTAGCTTTGCAACTACCCACACGATACACATGGGAGGCGCTGCAGCCAAATCCATTGCAGATAATTATGCTGATATGTTCAGTGTGGAGCATATACACAACTAAGAATGCGTTTTGTCCTGAACATAGGTCTTGTGATCACAATAGCTGCCGGGATTTCTTCCTGTAGCGTGGATCCTGCCATCAAGCCGGTGCTACCTGCCGATAATATTGAGCAGGTGGTGCCGGCTGGCTGGCCTCAACCGGTTTATAAATTTGAGAACAATCCTTTGTCCGTTGAGAAATTCAAGCTGGGCAGGGAGTTGTTTTACGAAGAAAAACTTTCTGCAGACAATACGATCTCCTGTGGATCCTGTCATCAGAATTTTGTAGCTTTTGCACATTCAGAGCATGCACTTAGCCATGGGATCAACGGCTCGTTCGGCATAAGGAATTCACCCGGTCTGTTCAACCTGAACTGGAATACATCTTTTATGTGGGATGGTGGTGTCAATCATATCGAAGTACAACCGCTTGCACCCATCACCAATCCGGTAGAGATGAATGAGGACATGAACAATGTGCTCGCAAAGCTGAATGCGGACGGAAAATACAAGCTCCTGTTCAAAAATGCATATGGAGATGAAGAGGTGACGACAGAACGGATGTTCAAATCATTGGCTCAGTTCATGGGGATGATGTATTCTTACAACAGTAAGTACGATCTGTACAAACGCGGAGAGCAGGGCGGGAATATGGATGCGCAGGAGATGGCAGGGTATCAGTTGTATCAGCAAAAATGTGCCAGCTGCCATACAGAGCCTTTGTTTACGGATTATGCGTTCAGGAATAACGGGATAGCAGTGAACATAAATTTGCAGGATTCAGGAAGAGCGCATGTAACTGCCGATCCGAACGATCGTTATAAATTCAAAACGCCAACCTTGCGCAACATCATGCTTACTGCGCCTTATATGCACGATGGCCGGTTCAATACCATCGACCAGGTACTGAACCATTATGCTTCAGGTGTCGTACAGGGTCCAACACTGGATCCGCAGCTGCAAAGCGGGATACAGCTCAGCGCACAGGAACGAACGGAACTGAAAGCATTTTTGAATACGCTTACCGATTACGCATTTGTATACGACACCCGGTTTAAGGATCCGAATTAATCATTTTAAAATCATTCAAATGAAAAACGTTTTTTATTGCCTTTTACTTGTGCTTGCCTTTACAGCCTGTAAAAAAAACCGGCTGGGGGGCAAATCCAGTATAAAAGGAAAAGTTGCTCACCATGGTAAAGCGATCAGCAATGCCACTGTTTACATCAAATTCGATGCGCAGGACTTTCCGGGCAGCGATGTGTCTGTATATGACAAAAGCTTTAAAGCAGATATTGGCGGGTATTACGAGATCCCGGAGATCTACAAAGGAGAGTATTATCTGTATGCCGTAGGTGAGGACCCTTCCATTCCACCACCCTATGAAGTAGTGGGCGGTGTACCTACAAAGGTTCGGTCAAAAGAAGTCGTAACACTTGATATCCCTGTAACGGAAGGGGATTAATTTCCACTGAAGGCAGAACTAATTTAAATTTTTTATGAGATATTTTATTATGCTGTTCGTATGCATCAGCATGCAAGCTGTGTCTTGTGATATATGCGGATGTTTTATGGGCATTACTCCATATGACAACCAAAGCGCCATTGGTTTCGTACACCGCTACAGGATCTTTAACGGATACCGGATGTATGATCAGAAAAGCAATTTTTTCCCATCCGGGGCTTACCGCGAAATGCATGGCGGTGCACCGGTCAGCCCGGTGGTACAAACCAAAAAGTATTCGAGCAAAGATTACGAATCCTATAAAGCGTATGAGCTGCGGGCAAAATACTTTATTCACAAGCGGATCGAGCTCAATGCCATTATTCCTGTTAATACGAATAAAAGCAAGGAAGATACAGTTGTATTGAGCCATACCGGTCTGGGCGACCCCACTTTTTTTGCAGGCTATCATCTTATCAAAAAGGTGGATTATGAAAAGTTCCTGCACCGCCTGATCGTTGGAGGAGGAGTAAAGATCCCGTCCGGAAATTATTATGCAAAGGATGAAGATGGTGAGCGTCTGCCCTTATTGATGCAGCCCGGTACCGGGAGCGTGGATGTATTTTCCTATGCAAATTATGTGTTCGGATATAAAAAGTTCGGCTTCAGCCTGAATTGTATGTACAAGATCAATGGCCGCAATTATTATAAAGAGCAGATCGGGAACAGCACCAGTAACTACCTGAATATTTTTTATAAAGCAAAAACAGGGAACTTTATCCTGATCCCTTCCGCCCAGTTTTATTACGAATACTGCAAAGGACTTTATATTAATAGGTCCATACAGCAAGCAACTGGTATGAATTGCCTGTTGGCCGGTCCGGGCTTCGACCTGTTCTACAAAAACATCTCGCTGAATATGGCGATGCAGTTCCGGGCCTATGAAAAGGTAGCGGATAATGATCTGAAAAATGCAGGACGGATTATCGTTGGGCTCACCTATAATTTCAACCAGAAAAAGTACCTCCTGGGAAGAAAAGAGGCGGCAGCGGAGCACCCTTGAAAATAAGCTTCTTTTGCTGTATCTTTATGGAAATTAAATTGGACGATGAAAGTATTTCTAACAGCGATCCTGGTTGTTTTTCTTGTGTTCCCATCCTGCAAAAAGGATGATAAGATGGAAGTGCCCGAAGACCATTCCCATCACGGAAATCATACACATGATACTACAAGCTACGGAACGGTGAAGCTGGAGATCACAAATATGGTAGACACCAATGAGTTGTTCCTGGACACTGTATTGTACCTGCTTGAGAATGGAGACAAGATCGGAGTGGGAGCTTATAAATATTATATCAGCAACGTCAAATTACTACGTGCCAATGGTACCTGGTATTCAGAGCCGGAGAGCTATCACCTGGTGGATCAAGACACTGTGTCATCCAGGTCTATCAGTATCTCCAATGTACCCGAAGGAAATTATACCGGTATCCGGTTTATGATCGGTGTGGATTCTGCACGAAATGTATCGGGGATACAAAGCGGCGACCTGGATCCGGGAAAAGGAATGTTCTGGACCTGGAGTACCGGCTATATAATGGCCAAGGTGGAAGGCACGTCTAATTATGCTCCTTTCAATACGTTTGCTATCCACATCGGTGGCTTCCAGGGCCCTAATTCTGCTCTGCGAACGGCGCAGCCTTCTTTTAACGGAGTGTCTGCCCATGTATCCGAAACACACACAACTACTATACGTTTAAAAAATGACCTCACAGAGTGGTTCAAAACTCCAAACGCAATCGACCTGACAACCACCAACAATGTTACGATGGTAAATGCGACCTCAAAAATGATCGCCGACAACTACGCAGATATGTTCTCTGTTACGGAGATCTCTCATTAAAAATTTGAGACGGAGTTCAGGATTCCGTCTCAAATTTTCACTCAAACCTTAGATCTTAAAGATCTTTGATGTGATCTTGCTACGGATCATCCATTTGATGATGAGCCAAACCAGCATAAAGATCAGCAGGAACGGCCAAATCACAACAAAGAACAGGACGAGGTACTGAAGAATGACCAGTGAGGTTTGGCCCGTTGATGCAAGCTTATCGGAGAAGGAAGGCGTGTATGGCTCAACTGGCGCTACGAAAGCTACTTTTTTGTACTCGACAACTTCCGGTTGGTATACATACAATTTAACCGTACTGTAGGAAACTTTGTCTTTCAGGTCCATTATACTGATCTGCTGCTCATCATAACTTGCTTTTGCATTGTCGATATCATTTAAACCATCGATCGTTTGCGGTAATTTTTTCCCCTGATTCGTTACGGCATTGCTGAGGTTTTTAGCATGCTGTGTATTCCGTTTTGCTTTGAGGCTCATGGCCAGGAGCTGCAGCTTTACATCTTCCGCTTTGATCGTACGATTATCGATGAACTCGATCAGCTCGTTCATTTCTATCAGCATGCTGTCGAGGTTCTCATTGGGAACACGCAGCGTAATATCATTGTAAATATTCAGCCTGTATGTTTCCGTTGCACTGTCTTTGGAAATACGGTTGGAGTAATAGAGGGCTTTATTCCCGCTCAGGCTGGTGTAGGTAACATATCCATCGTATTTCCGCACAATGCTTTCGAGAGCGAAAGTAGCTTTGCGTACATCCTTCACGCTGCAGCGCATATCGGCATTGCGCATAAACACGTGGTTCGTATCATTGAGCTTACTGGTTAGCATGGGCTTGTATACATTAGTCACCGAAGCTGTAGAATCGGCCATGGCATTGCTTTCCGTTTCGTTAGCCCGGGCTGCATTTCCGGCAGCCGATTCAGTCATAGAAATATCTGCGGTGCTGGGGGCGTATTTTTCACTCTTACTGGATTCACTGGCACAGGCGCCGAACAAAAGGGAAAGGGGCAAGCCGATCACTAAAATGGTTTTACCGAATTGGATGGACGTTTTTTTCATGGTGTATTGTTTTATAGATTTTGAATGATTGGCAAAAGAGAACCGCTTCTTTTGCAACCCTGATTTAGGATGCTTTGTTTTACATTAATCCATAAAAGAATAAAAAAGTAACCCGACCTGTTTTAAGCCGGGCAAAAAAGATTTGTTAAAAGGGACGGAATAGAAATTGGCTATGCCCTGAATCCTATAATGCTGACGTCATCTATGCTGACGCAGCAAAGCAGGTCAGCATCGTGACTCCGTTATATGCGGAAGCCTACGATACATACGTCATCCACCTGGTCGTAGCCTTTTTTCCATTCGAGGAAGGCCTCTTCTATAAAGCGGTGTTGCATCTGCATGTTTCGGTCGTAGAGGGAGATCAAAAGATCTTTCAGTGTTTTGTATTTGAATTTTTTACCCAGTGGACCGC
Organism: Bacteroidota bacterium; assembly: GCA_021156365.1. Lineage (GTDB taxonomy): Bacteria > Bacteroidota > Bacteroidia > B-17B0 > Aurantibacillaceae > JADJDM01. The sequence goes on along the minus strand of JAJNDK010000002.1, from coordinate 609,577 downwards.
CAAACTGATCGGCATACCCATCAGTGAACATATATACACAATCGCCTTCCTGCAACTGTATGACGTGATTCGTAAAAGGCTTGCGGTAATCAAACTTGCCGATCGGCTGCTTGTCAGCCTTTATTTCGATTAGTTCTATGCCTTCAATATCTTTTCGTACGATCCACAGCGGATTGTTGGCCCCTGCATATTGTACCTGCCGGGTCTTCGGATCATAAGAGCAAAGGCTGATGTCCATTCCGTCTTTCACATCCTCTCCCGGCATGTCGAATGTTTTGATAACAAGGTCCGTGAGCTTCTCCAAAATATCGGAGGGTTTGTGAAGCCTGAATTCTTTTACACAACGATCAAGACTGTTAGCACCCACCACGCTTACCATCGCGCCCGGAACCCCATGACCTGTGCTATCCGCAGCAGCGAAGATGATCCCGTGGTTTTCAGTTGAATGTTCTGTGTGATGCTCTTCATGCTCATTTACATGGAACCAATAAAAATCGCCGGCGACAATATCTTTGGGACGGTAATAGACAAAAGAAGAAGGCAGGTGTTTTTCGATCACCGAAAGCGGTGGCAGGATAGCACTTTGCAGGCGTTTCGCGTAATTGATGGAATCGACGATCTCTTTGTTCTTATGTTCCACCATTTCTTTCTGATGCTGGATCTCCTGTGTGCGCTCAATTACTTTTTCTTCGAGGTTATGATTGATGTGCTTCAGCTCTTCGATCAGTTTTTTCATCGAATGCTGCATTTTTTTGAAGCTAAGCGCCAGTATACCGATCTCGTCTTTTCGGTTGATATTGATCTCCACATCGAAATTCCCTTTCTGTAATTGCCTTGCGTCGTAGGTTAGCTCTTTGATGGGTTTGGTGATCTGCCGTGATACCACTATGGAGACCGCAAAGATCAATGCCATGAGACAAACAGAAAAAACAATAATCTGCTTTCGTAAGGTATACACATGCTCAAAAGCTTCGGCTTCATCGATCTCGCTCATGATAGCCCAGTTCATCCCTTCGATCTTCAATGGCTTATAGGAAGACAGAACGGGCACATTCCGGTAGTCGTTAAAGATCTTTGTATTCTTTTCCCCTTTAATGGCAGCTTTGGTGCCCTCTGTGTTGATTTCCTGCAAGCCGATCGTGCTCTTGAAATTATGGATCTTTTGAATAGTGGCCGCCGGGACACCGATATCTTTCATCATGGAAAAGTAACCGCTGCTGTCTTCTATAAAGAACCGCGACTGGCTGCGTAGTTTGTAATCTTCGCCTACAATATACGTTTCACCTGTTTTGCCAAGGCCTACATCTTCCCAATGGCGCTTGCTGGTCATGATATCATTGATCCGGTCGAGGGGCAACTGAAGTGCGATAATCCCCACTTTCTCACCCTTCCTGTTATAAATTGGCGCAGCAATAAAAGAAGCGTGTGCATTGTAGGAGGGATGGTAAGGCTTAAAATCCTCGAACTCTACTTTCTCTTTATGTTGCGAGTAATCGGCATGTCTGAATGCATCGGCCAGATTGGTGTTTTTAAAAGGACCGTTGTGAAGCGAAGTGGCAAAGTCCACTTCTTTGAAAACAGTATATACAATATTCCCGGTTGTATTATCGATCAGGAAAATATCATAGTATCCAAAACGCTCTAGGAAGTTCTTGAAAAACGGATGGAAGCGGGCATGGGTTTTTGCGTACAGGTTAGTGGTATCTTCTACCTGCATCAGCTGGTGTTTGCTTCCTGGGGGGTTCGGGTTGTTTACAATATACTCGTATTGAAGAAGCACTCCGTTCCTGGTTTCACAGAGCTCCGATTTGAGATCAGCTTTCCTGTCAATATTTTTGTTGAGCTTGGGTAAAAAATCAGAGGTGATATAATTGGCCAGCGCCCTTCTTTTGGTATCGAACAAGGGATCGGCAGGATAGGTATTAAAGCCTTCCTTGAATTTCTCCATTGCTCTTGATACGGTGGGATCCTGTGAAAAAGAAATAAGCTGGTCCCGGATCTGGCTGAAATAATCTTCGATCTGGTTGGATTTCATTTCGCGCACTGCTGTAAGGCGGTTGAAAGATTCCTGCTCGAGCGATTTTTTCCCTTTGTTATAGGAGATCATACCAATTATCAGCATAGAAACAACGGCAATAGAAAAGAAAGTAATAGTGAGCTTTAGGCCAATCTTCATAAACAAAAACTTAGTATAAATATACACTAATTTGTTTAGGACGGAACCCGGAAAACCTATTTTTTGTGGTACTCCTCGCGCAACTGTCGGGCTGTTTTTTTGCTGCCATCATGGCTCCATCCGGGCGCTGCAAACATATATTTCAGCTTGTGTTTCAGGGAGTTCGTTTTTTTTACATCTTTTGCAATCCCCTGCCATTCGTGGAATACCACATGCACCGGGTGGTGGTTTTTAATGTTCTCTGTGAGTCCGTATCGTACCGGCTCTTCTGTGCGCTCTTCGGCAAAAGTGCCGAATACCCTGTCCCAGATAATCAATACCATACCCATGTTCTTGTCCAGGTAAGGAATGTTGGAGGCATGATGCACCCGATGATGGGAAGGCGTGGAGAGGATCCATTCGAGCGGGCCCAGCTTACCTACATATTTGGTGTGAATTAAAATCCCATAGATCTGTGTTGCTGAATACATGAACATGATGTCTTTTCCCTCAAAACCCGACAATGCAAGCGGGATGAAATAGATAAAACGATACACAGGCTGGAACACAGAAGAACGGAAACCTACTGTGAGGTTGAACTCTTCCGATGAATGATGTGTTACGTGAACTGCCCAGAAAAACCGCACATAATGATCGACGTAGTGCAACACATAAAACAGGAAATCCTGCCCGATCAGCAATACAATCCAGTACAGCCATTGATTTTTTATCTCCACAAAATGGAAGCGGAAGAAAAAATTAAGGATCAGCAGGCATACACCACGCATCAGGATGTCGAGGCCCATGTTGAGAAACATGAGATAGGTGTTTTCAACGATCCCTTTTTTGCTGTAATTGCGGTGCTGGTGAAAATAGGAAAACAGGATCTCCGCCCCGATAACGATTGCATACACGGGCGTAGAGATCATGATCAAAAGTGCTTCCCTGAACTCTTCAAACATGGTGCAAAAATACAAAATCTATTGCCTTCTACGCAAGTCTTTGGGCGCTTTGTATATCAATTACTTTTTTATCTTTGTTCCTTAATTTTCCCCGTAAAATCAAGCATCATGAATAAAACCGCCTGTTTTTTTATTCCCGGAATTTTTGCCACCCTGTTTATGTGTGCACAGGTTCCGGCTCCCGGCGCCAAACAAAGCAAATCGGTATTCATGTGGGGAGCGACGATCCATGTAGGCGACGGAAAAGTGCTGGAAAACGGCGCGGTGGGATTTAAAGACGGGAAAATCACCTTTGTAATGAGTGGCGCCGACCTGGCAAAGATAAAACTGAATCAGGGCCTGTTCGATACGGTAATTGATGTAAGCGGGAAACATATTTATCCCGGATTTATCGCTCCCAATTCCACCCTTGGATTGAATGAGATCGAGGCAGTGCGCGCCACCAATGATTTTGCAGAAGTGGGTGGTTACAATCCGCATGTTCGTTCCCTTATTGCATACAACACAGACAGCCGGATAACCAGCACTGTTCGTACCAATGGTGTGTTGTATGCACAGGCTACCCCCCGTGGAGGCACTATCAGCGGCAAATCGAGCATTGTGTGCCTGGATGCCTGGAACTGGCAGGATGCGGTTTTGAAAACGGATGACGGCGTACACCTGAATTTCCCGAAAAGCATACAGCGCAATGGCTGGTGGGCAGAGCCGCAGCCTTCTTCGGCCAATACACAATACGATGAAGAACTGAATAAACTGAAGGCATTTTTTACGAATGCAGTATACTATTGTAACAACAAAGAAAATCCGGAAACAAACCTTCGCTACGAAGCCATGCGCGGAGTGTTTAACGGAACTGCGAATTTATATGTACATGCCGACTATGTAAAAGATATTATTGCGGCTGTGAATTTTTCCAGGTCTTTTTCCATAAAAAACATGGTGATCATTGGAGGAGCAGATGCCTGGAAAGTGACGACCTTGCTGAAAGAGAATAAAGTATCGGTGATGATCAACAGGCTGCACGATCTGCCAAAGCTGGAGCAGGACGATGTGGATCAGCCCTTTAAGCTGCCCTACCTTTTGCAAAAAGACAGTGTCCTGTTTTGCCTGCAGAACGAAGGGGATATGGAAGGGATGAATACACGGAACCTGCCTTTCCTTGCCGGAACAGCTGCTGCCTATGGTTTAACGAAAGAACAGGCCCTGTCGGCGATCACCTATAATACGGCGAAGATCCTGAAAGTAGATGCAGGCATTGGAACCGTTGAAGAAGGAAAGCTGGCCTCGTTCATTGTGTCTTCCGGAGATGCCCTGGATATGAAAACCAATAATATTGAATGGGCTTTTGTAGAGGGAAGAAAAGTGAACCTGGGCAACACGCAAAAAGACCTGTACAATAAATACATGAACAAATACAATTTACCAAAATAATCATGAACGTTTTAATCTTAGGATCGGGAGGGAGAGAACATGCTTTCGCATGGAAGATAGCACAAAGCAAAAAACTGGAGAACCTTTACATCGCTCCGGGAAATGCAGGCACTGCGCATTGCGGAACAAATGTAAACATCAGCGCAATGGACTTTGAGGCAGTAAAGAACCTGGTTTGGGAAAAAGGGATTGATCTTGTATTGGTAGGGCCTGAAGATCCCCTTGTAAAAGGGATCCACGATTATTTCCTGGCAGACGAAGTGCTGCGTGATATTCCGGTGATAGGTCCGCGCAGGGATGGTGCACAGCTGGAGGGCAGTAAAGATTTTTCGAAACAGTTCATGATGAAATACAAGGTGCCTACTGCAAGGTATGCGAGCTTCGATGCTTCCAACCTGCAGGATGGCTATACATTCCTGGAAACATTAAAAGCGCCTTTTGTTCTGAAAGCCGATGGACTGGCTGCCGGAAAGGGAGTACTGATCCTGGATGACATCAACGAAGCAAAGGCGGAACTGAAAGCAATGATCAGTGATGCGAAATTCGGAACGGCCAGCGCAAAAGTGGTGATCGAAGAATTTTTACATGGCATCGAGCTGAGTGTGTTTGTGCTCACCGACGGAAAATCCTATAAATTATTACCTGCGGCGAAAGATTATAAACGGATCGGTGAAGGAGATACCGGACTGAACACAGGTGGTATGGGCGCTGTAAGCCCTGTGCCTTTTGCGGATGCAGAGTTCCTTAAAAAAGTGGAAGAACGGGTGGTAAAACCTACTGTGGATGGCCTGATAAAAGAAGGTATTGATTACAGGGGTTTTATTTTTGTCGGCCTGATGAATTGTGGAGGCGATCCGTATGTGATCGAATACAACTGCCGTATGGGTGATCCGGAAACAGAAGTGGTAGTACCGCGTATAAAATCGGACCTGCTTGAATTGCTGGAAGCAGTGGGAAAACAGGAACTGGGGAAAACGAATTTCGAATTGGATCCGCGCATTGCAACCACTGTGATGATGGTAGCGGGTGGTTACCCGGAAGAATACGAAAAAGGCCATGAAGTAAGCGGGCTGGATAAAGTGGAGGGCAGCATCGTGTTCCATGCAGGCACCAAACAAGAGGGCGAAAAAGTACTCACCAACGGAGGCAGGCTGATGGCGGTGACCTCTTATGGAAACTCCATACAGGAGGCGGTTGAAAAGAGCTTCAGTAATGCGGAAAAAATTAACTACACCGGCAGATACTACCGGAAAGACATAGGCAAAGATCTCCTGCAATTCGGCAACTAAGTCGTAGGCTTTACTTTTTTGATTATTTGAATAAATGTATACCTTTAGAATACCTATGGGCACTAGTAAGAGGTATTATATTCTTTTCTGTTTACTTTTCACACTGTTTTCAGGCATTGCGCAGGACTATAAATTAATAGACAGCCTGCGCAGGATCATTCCTGCCATGAGTGATGATGACACAATGAAATGCAGGAACCTGAACTCCCTTGCCTTTGAGTACAGCTACATCGATTTGGATAGTGGTATGCGCATTGCCTTGAAAGCGCTTGAAATTGCTGAAAAAACAAACCACCTTCCTTCAAAGGCCAACGTATACAATACGATGGGAACCATATATCATGATGAAGGAAATTTCCAGAAAGCGGTAGAATGTTATACAACTTCCCGGAAATATGCAGAGGAAACGAACGATGGGCAGATGATGGCAGTGGTGTATGCAAACATGGGGAACACCTATGAGTCGATCGGTGATTATGCCAACGCTAAACATTATATGTTCGAAAGCTTCCGGATATTCCGGGAAAGAAAAGACACGAAACGTTTTGCCGGTTCGTATCTCAATATAGGGATCTTATATTCTGAAGACGGAGACCTGGATTCTGCCATGTACTTTTTCAACGAAGCGTTGAAATACCCGATCAAAAATAAGGGGATACTCGCTAATCTTCATTCCAGTATGGCTACCTGTCTTCGCAGGCAGAACAAACTGAAAGAAGCTGAGCAGGAATTACTCATAGCGCTTGCTATTGTTCGGGAAATGCGTTCGGAATATTATGAAGCCAGCTATTCCAACGAGCTTGCCAATATCTATATCGAACAGGGAAAATACGATGAGGCCGAAAAACTTGCCAGGAAGTCGCTTGCATATGCAAAACAGGACAAGCTGTTGAGGGTGGAAACCGACGCAAATTATAACCTGTACAAATTATCGATGGGGCGGAAACAGTTTCAGAAGGCGCTGGAATACCATCTGGAGTATACACGTCTCAATGACTCGATCAACAATAAAGACCGCAACAATGCAGCAAGAGAACTGGAAAAAAAATACCAGACCGAGAAAAAACAAGCAGAGATAGAAAAACTGCATTCAGAAAAGGAGGCAAGCAACCGGCTGCTGACCTATGCTGTTATCGGCGGAGCATTGATACTATGTGCACTGGGCTTTGCTGTTTTTGCTTTTATTAAAAAACGGAAAGCAAACGCTGAGCTGCAGATCCTGCACAAAGAAGTATCTGCACAAAAGAACGAACTACAGGACAAGAACAAAAGTATAACTGACAGTATTCAATATGCACAACGGATACAGAATGTCCTGCTCACTTCTCAAAATTATATCCGGGAAAACATTCCTGAATTTTTCATACTGAACAAACCGAAGGATATAGTAAGCGGTGATTTTTACTGGGCGATCCGGCAGGACAACAGCTTTTACTTCCAGGTGGCGGATTGCACCGGCCATGGTGTTCCGGGTGCGTTCATGAGCTTACTGGGGATCAGTTTCCTGAACGAGATCATGCTCGAACGGAATATTGAACGACCGAACGAGATCCTTGATCATTTGCGGGGAGAGATCATTAAAGTGTTTACCGATAAAGACAACCACAACAACCAAATGAATGACGGAATGGATTGTGTATTATGCAGATTTGATTTCCATTCAAATACATTGCAGTATGCAGCGGCCAACAATTCGATCAGTATCATCCGGAACGGGGAGATCATTCATTTGACAGGAGATAAAATGCCAGTAGGAAAATCACCGAGAGACCAGGATCCTTTCAGCCTGAATATATTTCAGTTGCAGAAAGGGGATTGCCTGTACATGTTCTCCGATGGATACCCTGACCAGTTTGGAGGAAATGCGGGTAAAAAGCTCAAAGCGAAGAATGTAAAACAATTGCTGCTTTCCGTTTCGGATAAGCCAATGGCCGAACAACAAACAATACTCAATGATCATTTTGAAAAGTGGCGGGGGAACCTCGAGCAGATCGATGATGTGTTGATGGTGGGGATCAGAATATAATTGTAGAATTTTTGAAATTTACAATTTCAGAGTTTAAGTCTACAAATCTAAAATCCGTACACTCTAAAATTATTCCACTTCCCAGTCGTTCCAATTCATCTCATCACTGTGGAGCATTTTCAGGTAGTTATAATATCTTTCTTCGTCTATTTCACCAGTTTCCACTGCTTTTTTCACAGCACAGGCGGGTTCGTTCTCGTGGGTGCAATTGTTGAATTTGCAATCGCTCATGTGCTCGCGGATCTCCGGAAAGTAATGTCCCACTTCTTCCCTTTTCATTTCCACCAGTCCCAGCTCTTTTATGCCCGGACTGTCGATCACAAATCCTCCGAAATCAAGCTCGAACAGCTCGGTAAAGGTAGTAGTGTGTTTACCTTTGGAATGCGCGTTGGATATTTTCCCGGTTTTCAGATCAAGGTCGGGTTGAATGCTGTTGATCAGGGTGGACTTCCCTACGCCTGAGTGCCCTGCTATCAAAGTCGTTTTATCTTTCAGTAATTCTTTGATCGATTCGAGATCTTTACTGTCAGTTGCAGAAACAAGCATACACTCGTATCCGATCTTTGTATACACATCCATCATCTCCTGCTGAACTTCCAGCATGGCTTCGTTCATAAGATCCTTTTTGTTGAACACAATGCAAACAGGGATGGTATACGCTTCACAGGTTACCAGGAACCGATCGATAAATCCTGTACTGGTTCTTGGAAAAGCAAGTGTAGCCACTAATACAGCCTGATCGATATTGGATGCGAGTATATGCGTTTGTTTGGATAAATTGAGCGAGCGCCGGATGATGTAATTTTTGCGGGGTGCGACGGTTTGGATCACCGCTTTTTTTTCTTCATCCTCGAAAACAAATTCTACCCAATCGCCCACCACTACCGGGTTGGTGGATTTCCGGCCTTCGAGTCGCATCTTACCTGCGAGGCGCGCATCAATGTGTTCGCCGTTTCCCATACGCACACTGTACCAGCTGCCCGTGGATTTTGTCACCAATCCTCTCATTTTTTTACTTTTGCTTTCGCTTTCCGGCGTTCGTCAGCCACTAATTCAAGTTCTTTAAACCAGTCTTCCCCGTATTTGCGGATCAGCGGACCCTGGAGAAATTTGTATACAGGTACTTCAAGTTTCGCACCGCACTCACAGGCGGGTTTGCAAACATCCCAGCTATGATAGTTTACCGCATCGAAGGTTTTATTGCGCGTGATCCGGATAGGATACAAATGGCAGGAGATCGGTTTTTTCCAGCTCACCACACCATCATAATAGGCTTGTTCAATGGCGCATTTAGCAATTTTATTTTCATCGTAGATCACAAAAGCGCAGGCGGCTTCCGGTCCTATTAGTGTAGTAGTATAATCACCATCGCTGTCGAGCACATACGGTCCGTGTTTTTTGATCGCTTTCAGTCCTTTTGCATTCAGGTAGGGTTTCACTTTGTCCAGCACATCCATCAGCATAGGGAGCTCATCTTCGTCAAGCGGTGCACCCGATTCGCCTGACACACAGCATTCGCCCTTGCATGCGTTCAGGTCGCATACGAATTTCTTATCTAAAACATCGTCGGAAATAATGGTATTCTTAATTGCAATCATTGCTGCAAAGGTACGGAATATTATAGAATCCCGGTAGTCAGGCTGCCGAAGCTACCACCACCTTTTTCGTTTGAAATAGAATCCCATGCCGATCATAATGGTCAGCATTATGCCTATAGTGATCCAATATCCATATGGGGATTTCAGTTCGGGCATGTTTTCGAAATTCATACCATATACACCGGCAATAAAAGTAACGGGAATAAAGATCGCAGAGATCACCGTTAATGCCTTCATGACCTCGTTCATCTTATTGGCATTATTGGAGAGGTGCACCTCCATGATACTGTTCAGCGTCTCCCGGTATTGTTCGATGGTATCCGTTACGCGATTAATATGATCATGGACATCACGCAGGTAAATGGTATGTGTTTCGCTGATAAGATCAGTTTCACTGCGCATCATATTCATGACCATCTCGCGGGCGGGCCAGATCAGCTTCCTGGCCAGCAGCACTTCACGTTTTAATTCGTGGATCTCTACCATTACGCTTTTACCGGGATTGGTTAGTATCTCATCATCGAGGTGCTCGATCTTTTCGCCGATCTTTTCGATCACAAAAAAGTAATGATCCACCACCGCATCTATTAATACATAAGCGAGATAATCGGGACCCATTTTTCGAACGCGTCCTTTACACTCACGCAGGCGGTTACGAACAATATCAAAAGCATCGCCTCCACGTGGTTCCTGGAAGGAGATAACCGTATCAGTGAACAGGACAATACCCAAATGTTCGGATTGTACGGAGCTTTCAAAGTAAAGCATTTGCAGGATGGCTACCACATAGCGCGAGTATTCTTCGAACTTCGGCCGCGAATCCACATGCACAATATCTTCCTGCGTCAGGGGATGGATCCCGTAGATCTTGCCCATTTCCTCTATAAGGTCAACGCGATGAATGCCTTCTACATTGATCCATTTGATGAGATCCGGCTTTTCGGCAGCATGCATGCTTTTTACATCATAAAAAACTTCTTCGGTATATTCCGTTTCGTTAAACTGGATCAGTGTGATCTTTATATCATTCCCGGTTACATCGCCCGAATAATGAAGCTCGCCGGGGAAAGCCCCGACATTGTGTTTCACATCGTTGTCCTTGCCGGTAAGTTTTTTACGCCTCTTCTTCATCGGTTTCAGTACTTTGTCTGCCCTCCGGCAGGTTATCTGGGTTTCCTTCTACCACCACCACAATTTCGCCTTTCACCGTTTTCTTTTTAAAATGCTCCAGCACTTCTTCTGCCGGTCCACGCTTGTTTTCCTCAAACATCTTCGACAGCTCACGCGAAACGGAAACCATGCGCTGTGCACCTAAATTCTCTTTTATTTCTTCCAGTAATTTTACAAGTCGGAAAGGAGATTCGTATAAAATAAATGTGCGTTCTTCTTTTTTTAATTGCTGCCATTTGGTGTGTCTTCCTTTTTTTTGCGGAAGGAATCCCATAAACACAAATTCATTGCAGGGAAATCCGGAATTGACCAGGGCAGGCACAAAAGCTGTAGCCCCCGGGAGTGTTTCTACTTCCACGCCATTGCGCAGGCATTCGCGCACCAATAAAAAACCCGGATCTGAAACGGCAGGTGTTCCTGCATCCGAAACGAGGATGATCTTTTTGCCCTGCTTCAGCTCGGCAATAAGGTCTTCCAGTATTTTATGTTCGTTGTGCTGATGATAGGACCGCAGGGGTTTGCTGATCTCAAAATGTTTCAGCAGGTAGCTGGTGGTGCGGGTATCTTCTGCCAGGATCAGATCGCATTCCTTCAACAGACGTAATGCCCGGAGCGTGATGTCTTCCAGGTTCCCGATAGGAGTAGGAACAAGAACTAATTTGGCCATAAATGATCTGCAAGATAAAAAAATTATTCCAGTAGCAGATCGTCTGCTTCACCGAGGCTCAGGTTCACCGAATCCTGTCCTGCGATGCCCTCTACCGATCCTTTGACATGCGCGGCATTCAGCAATACTTTCTCTAACTGTTTTTCGCGGGATTTCCATAATTTTTCCATGGCATCCCGTTCTTTTTGTATGGATAGTTTCATGCTCATAAAGCCTTCACGAATGGCGCTCCACTGTTCGGAAAATTCGTTGCTGGTGAGATAATTGTAGAGCATAGACATTTTATCGCCCTTGTTTTCCTGCGAGCGGGTGGCGGCATACATTTTTATAATGCTGTCGCGCAGCACATGCGACAAGGCTTTTACTTCCGAAAAACGACAGATAAAGATCCCGTCTTTTTCGCCAAAGGATTCCATGTCTTTCGGCAGCACTTCCGTTACCAGCACGGCCACATCTGCTTGCTGCGAGCGCATATCGGCCTTCAGCTTTTCGATCCAGTCGTTGCTGAATGCTTTGGTGCGTTTGCTTTCGTAAATGATCTTTCCGCAGTCCTGTCCCTGTTTGTTGCGAACGGTTTGGATAGCATCGGCTCCGCGAACGCCTTTTCCGACTTCTGTTATCGTATCGAAAGGGAAGGATCCGCGAAGAAGCTCTTCCAGTGCCAGTTCCAGCACTTCTCCCTGAAGCTGCATACTGCCTTGCTCAGCCTTGCGCTTCATTTCTTCCGCCAGTTTTTTCTGGTCTTCAAGTTGTTTTTTGAGCTCATTCAACTGCATTTGATGCTCGTTGTCTTTCAGCGCGGTTTTTTCCTGCTCCTGTTTCCGGATCTGCTCCTGCAAAGCAAGCCGTTCTTCCTGCAATTTTTTTTGCAGCACAATTTCCATTTCCTCTTCTTTTTCCTTAAAAGCTTTTTCCTTTCGCATGAACTCCAGTTCTTTGTCCCTGGCGGCTTTTAATTTTACCTCGTTTTCTTTATTTGCTTCATCCATCATTTTCATTTTGTTTTCAAAATCAGATGAAATTGTTTTCCGGATGTTTTCTTCGAGGTTTTGCTTTTGTTTAAGTAAAGCGTCTTCTTTTTCTTTTAGCAGCAGCTCTTCTTTTTTGCGAAAATCCTCTTCTTTTTTTGCCTGCCACTCTTTGGCTTTTGCATTCAGCTCTTTTTGTACCTCATCCTTAAAGGCATCGGTAGGCTCAAACTGGGTGCCGCAGTTAGGGCATGTTATGGTGGATTGTGACATGTTCTTATTTCAGGTTTCCTGTTCCTGGTTTCGGGTTGTATTTCCGGCGCCAGAGAAACTCCTCCAAATTTAACCATTAAACGACTTAAGCAATAAACTTCAGGCTACTTTCTTTCCAACAATAATAAGGTCGCGCCAGGTTCCTTCCATGTCGGCAATTTCGGGCAAAGCTGCCCATTTCTCAAAACCCTGGGCATAGAAGAGGTTCAGGCTTGGTGTGTTGTGCCCGAAAATGAATCCCAGCAGAGTGAGGATGTTTCGCTGCCGCGCTTCCTTTTGTGCAAAGATCAGGCATTCTTTCCCGATCCCTTTTCCCTGTGCATGTGTTTCGAGGTAAATGCTCACCTCAACCGTTTTGCTGTAGGCAGGCCTTCCATAAAAACTACTGAAGCTGATCCAACCGAGGTATTGATCGCCTGCATGAACAAGCCACAGGGGTCTCGTGCTTTCGTTGTGTTCGTGGAACCAGGGGAGCTTGCTTTCTACGGAGACAGGCTCCAGGTCGGCAGTGGCAAGCCTTCCGGGAATACTTGCATTGTAGGTGGCAACTATTTTTTCCAGGTCGCTTGCTTGTGCGTATGTAAAAGACACTATTCCGGACATCCCGCAAATGTACTAATTTGGGCGGCTGTGTGGGTATTTTGTAGTAATTTTGCAGCGCGAAAAAGATAAACATGCTGATCGACACACATACACACCTGTACGCAGAAGAATTTGATACCGACAGGGCGGAAGCGGTGAAGCGCTGCCTCGAAAATAACATCACAAAATTATACCTGCCTAATGTGGACAGTGAAAGTATTCCACGAATGCTGGAGCTGGAAAAACAGTTCCCGGAGCACTGCTTTGCGATGATGGGGCTTCATCCCTGTTCGGTGAAAGAAAACTATAAGGATGAACTGGCCATTGTACAAGACTGGTTGTCGAAACGGAAATTTGCGGCAGTGGGTGAAATAGGAATAGATCTTTATTGGGACAAAACGTTTTTAAAAGAACAGCAGGAGGCTTTTTCTCAGCAGATCAATTGGGCTCTTGAGCATCAATTACCAATTGTGATCCATTGCCGGGAAGCATTTGATGAGATCTATGAAGTGCTGACCGGTTTCACAAAACTTCCCCCGGGGATCTTTCATTGTTTCAGTGGGAATAAGGAGCAGGCCGAGAAGATCATTGGCCTGGGGGGATTTAAGCTGGGTATAGGAGGAGTACTGACCTTTAAGAATTCAGGGCTCGACAAAGTCGTGGAGCAGATCGGTCTGGAGCACCTCGTATTGGAGACCGATTCGCCATATCTGGCTCCGATTCCACAGCGCGGCAAGCGGAACGAAAGCTCTTATGTAAAGCTGATAGCAGAAAAGCTCTCACAGATAAAAAATGTTTCGACCGATGAAATTGCGATGGTTACCTCAAAAAATGCCCTCGAGATCTTCCCGGTCTGATTAGTTTTTGCAGAAGGAATAATTTCAGTAATTTTAATAACTATGATCAAAACTTAAAATAATATAGAATGAAGTCTTCTTCGGAATACTTTCGTAGGGCATGGAGCCTTTCGGTAGTTGTTTTTGGTTTTTTATTTTTGCAAAGTTATACTACCGGGGCACAGGTTACCTATGGCGCCAGTGCTTCTTATGGATTGCGCGAATTAAATCCTGCTTATACAGGTTCTTGTATTCAGATCCGGCGCTCCTGTGATAATGCATTAAAAAATATTTCCTTTAATGCATGCGGGGGGCTTGATACTACTGCTATCCGGGCGTTTATCCTTGTTGCCAATCCGCTTACGGCTATTAGTACGGCTTCTTCAGCAGCTTTTGGACTCCGAAAACTGAACTGTTCCTATTCGGGGAGTGCTATCCAGGTAAGAAGAAGCAGTGACAATGCCTTGCTGAATATAGGTTTCACCAGCGACGGCGACCTTGATACAGCGGCGATGAAAACATTTATCGGGACTAATAGCGCTTTTGTTACGACCTGGTATGATCAGAGCGGAAATGGGAGAAACGCTACCCAGGCTACTACTACCAGGCAGCCGAGAATCATGAATGCAGGTGTTATCGATCGACAGAACACAAAACCTGCCATTTATTTCCAGGGAATAACTTTTGGTCTCTTCACAGGCAATCTTAATATCTTCGGCACAAACGCAAGTTTTAACAGTGTAGCAAAAGTAAGGGCGAACCTTACCTACAATGCCACAGTAAATACTACGAACGGCAACCTGCCTTCGCCGCTGGATTTTTATAACAACCAGGTAGTAATAGGTAATGGTGTCAGTTATACTTTTTACACCCCTTCACAGACCTTTGACGCTGCTAAACCACTCGGTATCTGGACCTACAGCGGAACCTCAGGCGGAGCGGTGAATATGTGGTACAACAGTGCATCTATCCTGGCGAGCACGGCCGGTTTTTTTGGCAGCTCGAACACACCAATGGCTATTGGCAGCAGGAATGATGCGGTAACCGGCCTGGATGGATGGATCTCGGAGGTCATTACCTTTGCCGCTATTCCATCTGCCACAGACCGCTTGTTTGTAGAGTGGACACAATCCCAGTATTACAACATCAGTGGTGTGAGTCTGGGTACGATACCTCCGGGAGCGTCCAGCGCATACGTAACGGCCTGGTACGATCAGAGCGGAAACGGGAAGACACTTGTACAAACCAGCACTGCCAACCAGCCACGAATCATGAATGTGGGTGTTCCGAGCTCTACCGGTGGTTTTCCAGCTATCCCACTCGACGGAACAAATTACTATTTGTCGGAAAGCACCTTGAGTGTTTCCAATCCATATAGTGCGAATGTAGTGGCAGTGCGCTCTGCCAGTTCAGCCGGGTACCAGCGGCTTCTGAATATCAGTGCTACGGCTGATGGTTATGGATTTCTCGGAGCATCCGGAGGAGACTACGCAACGTTTACAGGTAACGGAGGGGCCTGGAACGATGTAAATGCAAATACGGCGCTTACTCCGGTAACACTTAATGCAAGATCCATTTTATCAATGACGGCTGCTGCGGGAGCCACTGGATTACTGCCCTATATAAACGGAACAACACAAACAGCAAAAGTGGGAACTACTGCCACTGCTACCGGTTTTCTGTTGGGAGCACCGTATAGCGGAACGAATCTGGCGCAATTGTGGACCGGATCCGTCACGGAATGTAACATCTTTCCTTCAGCTGTTTCCACAACCCAGAGAAGATTGTTTGAGTCCAATCAATCGGCATATTATAATACAACGATAAGCAACAATAAATATACTCCTCCGGCTGCACTTAGCTACAATCTTTTTGTGAATGGTGTGGGACGGGAAAGCGCTACGGATAGTGTAGCCGGCACCCGGATAACCCTGGGAATGGGAGTTAAGGTAGGACAGACGGGAACCGATTTTTTAAAAGACGCCGGAGATTATATAACATTTGGGACAAGCTGTCCGATAACCTATAATGGTGTTTCTACAACTTTTATTACCGGAACCACTGTTCAGCGCTGGACTACCGAGTGGTACCTGAACAAAACGGATGCGGGCACCAATAACGGAACACTGAACATCTATTTTGATTTCAGCGAATACGGGGCACTTGGAACGCCGGGTACAGCAAGCAATTATGTCCTGTTAACAAGAACGGGTGCTGCGGCTAATTTTACTACTGTTGCAGGAACAACGGTAAGTGTATCCGGAGACCGGATCAATTTTTCGGTAGATGCATCTAATATCACTACTAACAGGTATTATACAGTAGGAACAAGGAATATTACGACGAGCCCACTCCCGGTGGAATTGATTTCTTTTGAAGGCAGCACCTGCAGTAGTAGTGTTTGCCTGCACTGGGAAACAGCCACAGAGCTTAACAATGACTATTTTTTAGTGGAGCGAAGCAATGATGCACTAAATTTCAGCGAGATCGGAAAAGTTGATTCCAAAGCCGATAACGGAAACAGTAATATTGTATTAAGCTATGGGTATAAAGATAAAGAGCCATTGAGCGGGACGAGTTATTATCGATTGAACCAATTTGATATAAACGGAGATTTGAAAAACAGCAATATTATCTCCGTGCAGTTTGATCCGGCCCGGAATATAAGTTTTGTGGTGTATCCAAATCCAAACAGCGGAGAGTTCTCTGTTGATTTTTCAGGATTGGAGAACAATCATGAGATCCGGGTTTCTATGATGGATATCCAGGGAAAAACAATTTACAATAACATTGTTGATTTCCAGGCTCTTGGAACAAATGCGTTTAAAATAATACCTGAAAAAAGGATAGATAATGGCGTATACCTGGTAATGTTCGAGATCCAGGGCATTAAATACATGTCAAAGGTCATTGTAGAATAGATTTATCACCGACCCAACGGCCTAAAAACCGGTTACACCGATAAAAATCCCGAAAACACCTTGAAAATCAGGCCGAAAGCCGAAAAGATTTTTTTTAACAGGGATTATTTCCTTAATTTTGGTCTCCCAAAGAAAGTATACTAACCCGGGAGAAATGAAACACTCTTTACCTTGTACCTACCTGCTTAAACCTAATTTGTTAAATACAGGAATAGCACTGTTTTTTTTAACAGGAATTTTTTCTTCAACAGCGCAGGTAAATGCCACGGCTATTGCATCATATGGCCTGAGAAAAATAAGCACTTCTTATACTGGAAATGCCGTGCAGGTTCGCCGCTGCGACGGAGCTACCAAAAACATTGGATTTACTTCCTGCGGTGAGCTCGATACCGCCTCATTGAAAACATTTGCTATGCAAGGCAGTCCGCTTTCTTCTATGACTGCCGCTTCCGCTGCTGCTTTTAGCTTACGGAAACTGAGCTGTTCGTATTCAGGAAACGCTATCAGAGTGCGTAGAAGCAATGATAATACGGAACAGGACATTGGTTTCACAATCGGCGGCGACCTGGATACAGCGGCTGCAAAAACATTTGTGGGTGCCAACAGCGGATTTGTTGTAACCTGGTACGATCAAAGTGGAAATGCCCGTAATGCTACGCAGACTACGCAGGCCAGCCAACCCCGCATTATCAATGCAGGAATTATTGACAGGCACAATGGCATGCCGGCAATTTATTTTCCCGGAACAAATACGCTGTTAAATACAACATTGACTGCCGTTCAGGCTACTACCTCGGGCAATATTACCACTGCCAATTTTGTAATGCAGAGTGAGTTTAATACGGCAGGCACTATATTAAGCAATGGGGACGCTGGAAGCAACCGTTATAATATTCACATGCCATGGAGCGATCACAATACGTATTTTGATATAGGAGACATAGCTACCGGAGGCCGGTTGAACACATACCTGGACTGGCCGGACCTGAATGTCGGAACTTTTATCCGCAATGGTGCATCAGTGAATGTGTGGAAAAACGGCGTTAATGTAATGACAAGTGGCACTATGGCATCCACGGTTACCAGTGCCAACACGATGAGTATTGGTGGTAGTGTCGCATTTGGAAGTTATATGAGAGGATATATTGCCGAGATCAGTGTTTTCCCATCGGCCTTATCCACTGCCGAGCGTCAGTTTTTGGAATGGAATCAATCGGAGTATTATAATTTCCTTAACGGAACCTTTAGCTCAAGTGCATTGCCGGGTGTTCTTCCCGGGGCAACGGTTGCTACCTGGTATGATCAGAGCGGGAACAGTCGTAACCTGACGCAGGCCGTTGTTACTCAGCAACCTTCAATCATGAGCTCGGGAACAATTCAAAGATTAAGGGGGCTTCCCACTATTTTAGGATCCAACGCATTGCAAACAGATCTTACTGCTACCATCGGCGCAGCTTACACAGGAACGCGTTTAACCGCCCTTGCTGTTACACAGGCAGATGTGCTTGCTCCCAATGGCAATCGTCGTATAATTTCGTTCAGTACAGGTACTGCAGCAGCCGATTGGAATCTTACCGCGCATTTTAACGTAAACCAGCGTGGAGGTACAGGCAATGAATTCCATATCGAGCGGGTTGGTGTGGCACCTTCTACTACCATTGCTGCACTTACTCCATTAACCCTGACAGCTTTATTTGATGGGACCAATCGGATGTTGTATAATAACGGGACTGTTTCGGCGACTACAGCCGATGCCAATACATTTAATTATACGCACTTTCGTCTGTTCAATAGTATCAACCCGGGGTTCACAACGGAAGGATTTACGGGAAGGATCTCAGAATTTACCTTATTCCATCCTACTGCCACTGCTGCCCGTACCACCCGCCGGATATTAGTGGAATCGGCAGAGGCGGCCTATTATGGGCTCACAATTGCCGCTGCCGGAGATAAATTTGCGGCTGCTCCTGCAACACACAATATGTTTGTAAATGGTATTGGCCGTGAAAGTGCTTCGGACACGGTGCTCAGTACCAGGAATACTATGGGAATGGGCGTAAACGCTACTACCGCAGCAGGTAATTTTCTCGTAAACACCGGAGATTATATTATGATCGGTACGAGCTGTCCCTTTGCAGGAACCTCTACGGCTAATTTGGCCGCACCGGCAGTGTTACGTTGGGCGGCTGATTGGTATATGGACAAAACGGATGCAGCCGGCAATACAGGTGGAACTGTAACAGTATATTTTGATTTCAGTGATTATGGGGTCAGTACAAATCCGACTACGGCGGCTAACTATAGACTTCTCTACAGGGCAGGAACAGCAGGGAATTATGCAGCCGCGACGATTTCCGGAACAACCACTATATCCGGAGACCGTGTGGTTTTCACCACCAATGCTACTAATCTTGCTGACGGGTATTATACACTGGGAACTATAAACGTAGCCAATAGCCCTCTGCCGGTAGAGCTTACTACCTTCGAAGGCACAAGCTGTGAGAAGAATGTTTGCCTGAACTGGGAAACTGCTACGGAACTAAACAATTCTTATTTTTCTGTAAGAAGAAGCAACAATGCACGGGATTTTGAAACAGTAGGAAAAGTAGCTTCAAAAGCTGCAGATGGAAACAGCAACCAGGGATTAAATTATGCATTTAAAGATACGAAACCACTGAGCGGAACAAGCTATTACCAGTTAGAGCAATTTGATATTAACGGAGATTCAAAGAAAAGCGGTATCATCTCCGTACAATTTGATGCGATCCGGAATGTAAGTTTTGTTGTGTATCCGAACCCAAACAGCGGGGAGTTCTCTGTAGATTTCTCCGGGTTGGAGAACAACCACGAATTGCAGATAACAGTGTTGGACCTCCAGGGGAGAACAGCATACCGTGGTCTTGTTGACCGGCAGGACCTGAGTTTCAACACCTTCAGAATAATCCCGGATAAAAAGATAAGTAACGGAACGTATCTTATTGTCTTCGAAATGGAGGGAATCAAATACACCTCCAAAATTGTTGTGGAGTAAATATCCCATGCGGCAGGCATCAAAATTGCGCAGACCGTAAAAAGCCCTCTTATGTTCTTCGAAAGTTTTGGCCGCAGCCGGAGTAATTTCCGGCAAAAAGGCATTGTTGCGCTCTGTATTGTTTTTCTTTTTACGAAACCGATTTCGGCAGACGCTCAGAACTATGCCGGAAGATCATTTGTATATAATTCATTGATCGGAGCCTTCTCAGGTGGGATCGGCTCTGTGATCAATAAGCATAAAGGACAGAAATGGTACAAAGCATTTGCCAAAGGATTTACGATTGGTTTCGGAGGAGGAGCTATTTCCTTCACCGGTAAAAAGCTAAACTATTATATTGCAAAAGAACAGAACCTCGGCTACGCGTGGGTGTCGAGAACTGTGTTCAGTGCCGGGAACTCCATCGTGGAGAATGCTGCTGCTAACCGCGACTTCTGGTCGGTTTGGCATTATGATGTTTCGTTTGTTCGTTTGGAATTCCATACAAAAGATATGTCGCTTACTCCGCGTATAATGCCATCTATGCTTGTCAGCACTGCATTTATGGCGGTGTATGGAAAGATGGATCTGAAACGAAGCCTGCAATCAGGAACGGCAACCTTCTTTACGAAAGGTATTCCGTATTCGGATTATTTTGTTGCTTCTACTCCCTCCAATGGTTTTATGTTTGTGGATACCTTGCGAAACGGACAGATATTCTATAACACCTTTGCGCATGAAATGATCCATACCTTCCAGTTCCAGGAATTTTCGGGCTGTAACTATTTCTTCAAAAAAAGAACGGATAAATGGGAAGAAAAATCCCCACGATTCAGGAAGCTGCATAAATATATTTATGGTGATCTGAATTACGAGATCATGGTCATTAATTATTTCCTGATCCACAAAGGAACCGAACCTATTGATTATTGTTCCAATTTCCTGGAGAACGAAGCGGAATCTCTTTCCACCGGTCGTTCGGCATGTACGATAGTGATGAAGCCCTGAAAATTATCAGGGAATAGTTTTGTAGCCTATCTGTTTTCGCTCAGGAGTTTCCGATTGTTTTTGCAGCAATTCATCGAGACATTGAAAAACAATATCTATGTTTTTTGTATTGTCTTCTGTTTTTGATCGGATCTGTTCGATGGCCAAACGGAGATCAGTGGTATTAAGCAGTGTTTCCCGGAGCCTCACGAATACATCAATAATAATGAAACTGACCTGTTCCGCTCTTTTGCTTTTGAGGACATTGGACAGTTGCAGAACCCCATGTTCCGTGAAAACCATTGGCAAATAGCGGGTACCACCTCTTCCTGAGTTTGAGGTCGCAATTTGCGACCTCAAAGAATCGAGCTCCTTTTGCGTCAGTTCGAACATATATGTTGAAGGGAAACGACTGATATTCCTTTTTACCTGTTCCTTTAAGCGTTTGGTTTCCACCTGGTATAATTCAGCGATGTCACTATCAAGCATTACTTTGTATCCTCTGATAAAATAGATTTTTTTAAGTATGCTCTCCTGGGGAATAAGCAATTTTTCTGTTTTTGAATTCATGAGTTAAGAATGTAATATAAATTATCCTGCCCATCCCGATCTGTCAAGACTTCTATACTGTATCGCTTCCGCCACGTGACCGGTATTTATTTTATCGGAATTATCAAGATCGGCAATCGTGCGTGCCACTTTCAAAATGCGATCATATGCACGTGCGGAAAGCCCCAGGCGTTCCATGGCTGTTTTCAGCAATTGGTTACAGGCATCATCCAGCGCGCAGATGCTTTGCAGGTCTTTCGTTTTCAACTGGGCATTAGTATAAATGCCGGTATTATTTTCGAAGCGTTTGGATTGGATTGCCCGGGCTTTGATCACACGCTTACGGATATCCTCGCTTTTTTCTTTGGCCGGTGCCTGCGAAAGCTCATTAAAAGCAACCGGTGTTACTTCCACATGCAGATCTATTCGATCGAGCAGAGGGCCTGATATCCGGTTGAGGTATTTTTGGACAACGCCGGGAGCGCACACACATTCTTTTTCCGGGTGGTTGTAAAACCCGCAGGGGCATGGATTCATACTGGCTACGAGCATAAAGCTGGCAGGATATTCCACCGAACCTTTGGCGCGGGAAATAGTCACAACTCTGTCTTCAAGCGGTTGTCGCATTACTTCGAGCACGGTTCGTTTGAATTCCGGCAACTCGTCGAGGAACAGAACTCCGTTGTGCGCCAGGGAGATCTCTCCGGGTTGAGGATTGCCTCCTCCTCCCACCAATGCCACATCAGAGATCGTGTGATGTGGTGCCCGGAAAGGACGTTGTTTGACCAGGCCGCTTTGTTTTCCAAGTTTGCCTGCTACACTATGGATCTTGGTGGTTTCCAGGGCTTCGTTCATATTCAGAGAAGGCAGGATAGAAGGCAGTCGTTTGGAAAGCATGGTTTTTCCTGCACCCGGCGGGCCGATCAGGATCACATTGTGTCCGCCTGCTGCGGCTATTTCCAGTGCCCGCTTAATATTTTCCTGTCCACGTACATCACAAAAGTCGTGTTCGTAAATGCCGGAACTTTCCTCATTCACAACCGACCAGGCGCTTTCCATTTGGAGCTGGAGATCGCCGTTAAAAAAATCAATGATCTCCTGTAATGAGTTGGCGCCGTATACTTCCAGGCCTTCTACAACAGCGGCTTCTGCCGCATTTTGTTTGGGCAGGATGATGCCTTTGAAATTCTCTTCTTTTGCTTTGATCGCTATGGGAAGCACTCCTTTTACGGGGCGCAGCTCTCCGTCCAGCGAAAGCTCACCCATCAGCACATAATCGGCTATATGATCTCCGCTCATTTGCTCAGATGCAGCCAACACGCCAACAGCTATTGTGAGGTCGTATGCAGAACCTTCCTTGCGGATATCTGCCGGAGCCATGTTCACCGTTATCATTTTGCCAGGCATTTTATAACCGGTGTTTTTAAGCGCAGCCACAATCCGTTGCTGGCTTTCTTTTACTGCGCTATCAGGCAGACCGACCAGGAAAAAATTCACACCGGATGCAATGTTCACTTCTACTGTTACTTTGGTTGCAGTGATGCCATATACTGCACAACCGTATGTTTTAACTAACATAAACTGTTTTTAATTTTTTACTATTGATCGTTGTGGGCGCCACACCGTGTTGTTTGGTGTGGCGCAGAAAAGGTCGCAGCGCTACGCAGCCTTACCTAATAAAACAAGCTGACTGGCCCGGACTTCCGTGATATATCTTTTCATTCCGTCCTTGTCTATGTAATTGCGGTTTACAAGCTTTCCGTCGATAGCGATCTCGGATCCTTTTTTCAGCATCTTTTCAGCGACTTCTGCAAGACTTCCCCACAGCACCACATGGTGCCAGGTGGTTTCCAGTACTTTTTCGCCTTTCTGATTTTTATACACTTCATTGGTGGCAAGTGAAATACGAGCCACCTTCGTGTTATTTTCGAGTGATTTGATCTCAGGAGTATTACCTAAATTTCCGATCAGTGTTACTTTGTTTTTAATTGAATTCATGATTTTGTTTTTTAATATGAAATAATTTGAATAATTGATTTAGGAGTTCTTCAGCGTTATGCCGCCTTACCCAGGAGTACTAACTCGTTTGCCTGGATCTCCGTGAAGTAGCGTTTGATCCCGTCTTTATCAGTGTAATTACGATTTACGATCTTGCCATCAATAGCTACTTCGGAGCCTTTTTTAAGTAATTTTTCGGCGATGGTAGCGAGATTGCCCCACATGATCACATTGTGCCAGGTAGTTTCGCTTACCCGCTCACCTTTTTGATTTTTATAAACTTCGTTCGTGGCGACTGATACACGGGCCATTTTTTTGTTATTGTCAAAAGATTTGATCTCCGGTGCGTTACCGATGTTCCCGATTAATGTTACTTTGTTTTTGATTGAGTTCATGATGTTTTTGTTTTTTGGAATGAATAAAAATTTAATTTGTTGTCTGTCTTTCGATATTGGCGCCACCAAAATTTTGACGATGCAAAGTAACGACGACCCAAAAGCCCGAGTCGGTTAATAAACATTTATAGTCGAATGAAGTTATTTGCAGTCGCTTGTTGTCGCCTAAACAACTTGATAATCAAAAAGATATATTTTATGACGGAATATCCTTTTTTCGACAGGAAAGGAAAATAATTCAGAATAAAACATGAATTAACTAATAAAGCCGTACTTTTGTAAACTGATTTCATCAGAAATGGTCCCGTAGTTCAACTGGATAGAATGACAGATTCCGATTCTGTTGGTTGGAGGTTCGAACCCTCTCGGGATCACACCTAAATTGTAGATCAGCAAATTAAGCCCTCGTTGTGCAAAGCATCGGGGCTTTTTTATTGCACATATTTCTCTGCTTATTCAGATTTTCTTCTTCTTATTGTCCAATTACATGGTTTTCATTTGTTATGTCATAAAATCAAAATCATGGAAAATACAGCAATAACAGCAAGACTATCACGAGCCAGAACAATCACTATTGGATCAGTACAACCATAACCGGGATGCTGGCAGGAGGAGCTTCCCAATTGTTGACTGTACGTTAATTTTTCTGCAACCTGGCTAAAACAAAAAGAGCCGCAGATAAAATGCGGCTCTTTTACAAGTAGTGTTGTCCTGGTCTTATTTTGCGATCACCAGTTTCTGTGTATATAATTTTGTTTTTTCACTGTTACGGATCGTGATGAAATAGACTCCATTCGCTGCATCCAGTTTAAGTTTACCAATGCCCTGCTCAAGATCCAGCCTGGATGATACTAAGAGTTTGCCGGTAATGTCCATGATCTCTACCTGGGCTTCTTTCAATTCCTGGTTCGTAACGGCAATGTAGATCTCGTCCTGTGCAGGGTTCGGATATACAAGATAAGCTGTCTGGATTTCGTTTGTATTAGCATTCGATAAACGTCCTTCTGAACCACAATTGTCTTCATACACTATATGAACACCATAGATGATACTTCGTAGTGCTCTTGCCTGGAACACGGACGGTCCGTCGGTTTGAGGGCAGCCATATGCAAGTGCGGCAAGAATAGTAGAATCGGAAGGAGCAATGATCGTATCTGTTTTGCTCTTTACAAAAACATCATAGGTGTTTTTGTAATTGCTCTCAATCGTATTGGCAGGAACAAAGGCAAGTATTTTGCTTTCTGCTGTAGTCAGATCATCGTGCTCAATATCATCTTGTATGGATGATAAGGCACCAATGCCACTGCTTTGAGCTGTCAGGTAAAAACTATTCAGCACCGTAGACCCGCTCATAAGCGAAGGATCTGTTTTTAATATCCTGTAGACAAGGTGCTTGTTGATGATATCCGATTCGGCAGCCCAGACTACATACGGTGTGGTCTGTTGCACAATGTTTTCCATCATAGCTGTCTGATCACCGGCAAGGAAGGAAGAAGGAGCTGCAGGACAGGAGCGCAGACTACCGGGATTCAACACATTTAGGATGGACGCTGAGCTGTATGCTGTGCTGCCATCATTAAAAACAGGAGTGTATGTCGCACCACTTCTTACTTTAAGGACAGAAGCTGTCGGATCACTGTTGATCACGAAAGTTTGTTCGTAACTGGCGTTCCACGGATTGTTCCAGCGGTTATCGGAAGCCGTCGAAGCGAGAGGCCCGGATTGTGTACCGATGATCCCGTTGGTGCTGAGCACATAACCATGCCGGTTGTTCCCGATCGTATTATCCATGAACCGAACAGGCGTTGTATGCACATCCATGAATTCGATACCCCGGCTAAGGTTGGAGACATTATTACAGGACACCAATTCACTGGAGCATGTGCGGCTTTGTATCCCGATCCATCTATCGGCAACATTAGTGGAAGGTCCCGTAACGATATTATCAGAGATATTGTTGCCTCTGTTGGCGATATGACAAATACCTATTTGCGAAAAGGCGTTCGGATTGTTGCGTATCGAAATGGTATTTCCGAGACTTAGTGATGCCTGTTTGTACCAGTTTTGAGTGAAGATCCCGTTGTACACATTCTTAAGTGTGTTGTTGGAAGTCGACAGGATCACGGCACCCAATTGCGATTGGTTCATAACGGTTTCGGCCTTGATGCCTAAACTTACGAACTGTGTGGTAGGACTTCCTGCATAGTCGGCCTGTATGGCATTGTTGTCGATATTTACCGGACCTACCTGTGTTGGAGTACTTGGAGCAAGGAATACGATCCCTGTTTCGATATTAGTGAGCAGGTTTGTTTTCACTTCCATTTTGCGATAGCGGCTGCTGACAATTTCAAATCCAAGATCACCTGTGGATCCATTGCCCAAAATAGTTTGTGTACTTCTCACATCACAATTACTGATCAGAGCTTCATAATAATTCGCCACTTTCACGCCATTTCGGTTATCATAAAACCTGTTGATGCCGTTAGCCCCTGAAGCTGCTCTGACCTCAGCGCGATAATTGCCGCTGCCTTTTACTCCTGCAAAAACACCCGTTCCATCGGATGAAGCTGGATTGACCGGAGGCGTAACCATATATTGGTACACGGAATTCATAGTGCTGAAATTGGTATTCATAGCATAGATCCCGTCTACTATATTGTCATACAGGTTGGTGGCATTGGACATGCCGTGCAGCACACCATCAGCCATTCCCAGCACAACTCCATAGTAGGCAGGAGTGGCGGTAGTGAATCCGACAGTATTCATGTATATCCCATATTGTGCAGGAACGTTTTGATAAGGCGCTTTCAGTACACCGGAGGCATTGGCAGAAACACTGCAATGCTCCTGTAATGTTCCGCTGGATATCATTGCTTTATGCGTAGAAGTTAATGGCCATGGCGTACCTGAATTGTAGGGTGGCATAGTGAGGAAAGTGATCTCTCTGTTTGTAAATACTGCATCCGCTACCCGGAATGGATATGTGCTGACATTTGTAGTGCAGTTCTGGATCCGGATCGCAGTATGGTTTTTGTTGAAAGTCGATGTCCGGATGTCTGCCACATAACCAGTTGTAATAGTTGAGGTCGGAACAGTAATAGCGGTCTTCGCATCTTCTATAAGCGAGTTCGTAGCAACAACGATCCTCCCGCCGTTTTGCACCACAATCCCTTCCCACATGTTCTGACAGGCCCATAAATGGGAGTGGGTAAGCGTAAGTGTAGCATTGCTGGCAACGGTGATTGTCTTGTTGGTCCCGATTTTAACCGACATATTATCCCAGGTCACATTACCGGTGATGGTGGTATTTGTATTGAGCACATAATTGTTATTTGATGTAGGGTTGGAAGAGATGCTGGAAGCCAGGCTCGTTCCTCCTTCACACGGGCATTCTCTCACTAAAACAGATACAGAAGCAGTGGCAGCACAACCAATATTGTTTGTTCCGGTTACGTAATATGTATAAGTGCCAATGTTGGAGGGAGATATTGTTCCGCTGGAACCGTTGGCAGAAGGATTGTTCAGTGCCGGGGTCCAGCTATAAGTGCCTACCGGATTTGCGCCAGTGGCAGAGAGCTGCGCGGAGCTTCCAATACAAACAGCAGTTGGTGTGGCGATGGCTGTAATACTTATGTTGTTGAGAACGGTTACCGTATAGGTAGCCGTAGCGGTGCATCCGTTAATTGTTGTTCCGGTTACAGTATATATGGTGTTACCGCTCGGAGAAACAGTGATACTATATGTGTTGGGGAGCGGTGGAAATGTTGAAGGAGAAGATGTCCATGCATAGCTGCCACCGGCCGGACTCATTGTTGCCGTGAGCACTGTAGAGCTTTGGCCCTTACAAATAGAATCTTGCCCGCTTATGGTTATAGTGGGAGTGGGACTCACTGTAACGGTTATACTTGCCATACCGCTGCATCCATCAGTAGTGCCGGTTACATTGTACACTGTTGTCGATGTCGGATACACCGTTAAAGGATTTCCTGCCCCGCCGGGTGTCCATGAATAAGTGGTAGCTCCGTATGCGGTAAGTGTGCTGCTTTGCCCTGAACAAATAGCAGCAGGAACTGCTGATGCCGTAACCACAGGCACAGGAACCACAGTGACAGTTATAGTTGCAGTATTGCTGCATCCATTGCTGCTGCCTGTTACTGTATAAGTAGTAGTAACAGTTGGAGAAACAGTGATAGGTGATCCTGAAGGCAATACGCTTGCCGGAGCAGATACCCAGGTGTAACTGGATCCGCCGCCTGCTGTAAGTACTACAGACTGCCCTTCACACAATTTCTTTTTGGAAGCAAATACTGTAATAGTGGGCACGGGATTTACCGTCACTGTAACGCTGGCAGCACCGGAACATCCTTCTTCCGCCGTTCCCACAACAGAATAAGTTGTTTCACTGGTTGGATACACTGTTACAGAGTTATCGGTATCAGCAGGATCGCCGCCTTGTGAAGCGGTCCAGGTATAGGCGCCGTTTGCACCGGCACCGTTTGCAGTTAGTATTGTTGCCTGGCCTGCACATGCAGGATTTGGCGACGCAGAAAGAGTGATCGTTGGAACAGGGAGAACAACAATTGTAACGCTTGCAGTATTTTGACATCCGTTTGCGTCTGTTCCGGTTACAACGTAAGTAGTAGTAACAGGTGGAGTAATATAGATGCCCGGACCGTTAGCAGGAACAGGATTTGGTCCCGGTGTTGCCGTCCATGAATATGTTACACCGCCTGTTGCGCTGATCGTTGTC
Source organism: Bacteroidota bacterium (assembly GCA_021156365.1). GTDB lineage: Bacteria > Bacteroidota > Bacteroidia > B-17B0 > Aurantibacillaceae > JADJDM01. Next base: position 581,010 of record JAJNDK010000002.1, on the reverse strand, counting down.
GACCGACCGGCACACAGGGTATCCGAAAAAGGGATTGCAATTACATTTGGCAATGGATTGACAGTGATCATTATCATGGCAGTATTTGAGCATCCATTCTCATCCGTTCCGGTAACTGTGTAAGTTGTAGTAGAACCCGGATTCACACTCACTTCTGCTTCCGGATCCGGATCGGTTCCCTGCGAAGCGTCCCATGTATAAGAGGTTCCGCCACCCGCCGTAAGATTTGCATATTGTCCCGCACAAAGGATGTTCTCATCTGCACTGACCGCAATAGTTGGAAGAGGATTAACAGTAATGGTAACTGTATCAGTATTTGAACATCCGTTTATATCTGTTCCTGTAACCACATATGTTGTGGTTACAGTCGGTGTTACAGTCACTTCGTCAAGCGGTGCAGGAGCTGCTCCCTGTGAAGCATCCCAGGAATACGATGTGCCACCGCTTGCTGTAAGTGTACTGTTTTGTCCGATGCAGATAGTATAGGAAGAGGCAGTCGCTGCAATAGTTGCAGTGTTCACAAACACAGTCACTTCATCAGTACAGCTACTTGGCCCGTTTGTTACAGTGAGTGTATAAGTAGTGGTTTCTGTTGGTGAGACCGAAAGATTTGCATTTGTAGATCCTTCCGGCATCCACAGAAGACTTCCATTTCCCGTGCCTGTTAGCGTGACATTGTTTCCTGCACAAATTGTCGTATCCATTCCTGCAGCAGCCGTGCATGGGAAGCAGCAGGTGTTGGACCCTACCACAGGACTATGTTGAGCCGGATCGGGATTTAACTGCTGGCTGCAGGAAGAAGTACCACCTGTGAAAAACCGAAGTTCTGTAGCCGGAACATAATCACAGGAAGCCTGTACAGTAATTGTTACACCGATCTGGTTGTTCGGATTGGTATTTCCCCCGGTGAGGCCATTTGTGTTGAGTGAAGAGAAAAGTGTGTTGAGGTCCCAGCCGGGGCTTGTGCTGAGTGTGCCATATGTATTTGTTGGAGCAGGAGCAGTAACGGTAGATCCTCCCGTAAGCGGATAGGTAAAATCCGCATTTTGCAGACTCATGCCTGCCGGCAGATCAAACCAGAATTCAGGATCTGTGATTGTTCCTAAGGAAGGATTGGCGATCACAAACGTGTACGTGATCGTTCCACTGCATGGACTCACTGTAGCAGAAGGAAAACCTTGCGGAGTGAGCAGGTTGAGGGCGGAAGGATACCTGTTGAAATTAAAAGTAGTAGCACCTTGCTGACAGAGTGTTTCGGAACTGGCAGGCATAGGCTCTGTACATTCATTCCCCCAGGTCACCAATACTTCGTCATGAACAGGATCATTTCCCGTAACACAACCCGCCGGATTTACCGTTGCAGAAAGACGAATGCTTGCACAGCTGGAAGGAGCAATACTTCCCACATTTACCAGTATTCCGTTCCCATAAGTTATTGAAGACAAGGAAGTATTCGGCAATAAAGTGACCCCGGTAAGCGTCAGTGTATTCGAAGGGTTTTCAAACGTTATCCAACCATATGGCGCATTGTGTGTGCTGGAATTGCAGAGTTGGAAATCAAAATCAACTGTATTGTCAAAAGCATTCACAGTAGGCGGGGCTGTGAGGGTAAGTGTAGGGTTAACGTGAACGACATCAAAATGTTCAGGCAGAAAATTGGATTGATGGGTGGTTTGATATACAGGATAAGACTGAATAGCCTGCGTGAATCCACCAGTGAAAAAGAAATTACTGCTATCAGGTGTATCGCAGGATGGTTTGGTCCACACGGTAATTCCGAATTGAGATGCCAGCGCTACCCAATAATCCATATCAAGCAAAGGCCAGCAGCTGTCGGGTCCCATACCGTGGTATGTCAGAATAGTAGAACCGTCAAGCCCGGTATCAGAGTCGAATGGAGTTATTGTTACTGTAGGTGCGGAAAAAGTATTATCGAAAAAATTAGGATCTGAAGGGTCGAATGCATTATCCAGTATAGTGAAGTCAGTGGAAACATATTCATAGCCGGCAGGAATAGTGATCTTCACTTCGTCATTCATGGCAGCATACGGTTTGTGCTCGTTCGGAAAATCACTGAGAGACATGCTGCGTAACGCTCCCTGTACAAGGAAATAAGTACTTACAGGGAAGAGCCCGCAGTCCGAAACTTTGGCATGATGCACATCCGTGTAAAACCCTGCGTGTGGTTGATACATAGTAAAACGCGTTCCCCAGGAATCGCAGGATAAGACCGTGTCATGTCCGTCGGGGTCTGATGAATTAGTTGCTAATCCGCCGAACTCTGCCCGCAGGCCTTCTATTTTATGTATTCCGTGTGTATAAAAAGTATTATCCCATAGATTCGGTACAAAAGGAGTTGTTTTTGCAACAAGATGTACATCCGCATTAAAGGTAATAGGAATTGTATCTGCAGGAATCAGGGATGCCAGCAAGGTTTGTGGCAACGAAAAATTCATGATAAAGGTATCGTTGCCCGCAACTACAGGAGCGGGCATATAGGTTAACAGGTATGTGTCATCGGCTCCTACAGTTCCCGAAACGACAATAGTGCTCGGAATATTAGGATCCTGCTCAAAGATCTCTTCATCTCCGGCTTCCCATTGCGAGAACATCCGGTATCTCATTTGTAAAAACATATCCTGATAGTCGCCGCTATTCGTGCCTGCAAAACCACCGCTGAGTTTCGCATGGAGTGCATCTCCCGGATAAGCTGCCTGCACATTCACACCAGGGGAAGTGGGAGATACTTCAGCGGCTGTATTAAGATCAGAGCAATCATAATTGCCGGGAGTATTTACCCAGCCTAAGGTAGTCCGTTCCAGGGAAAACGAGCGCTCATCGGTAAAGAAAGGTTTGGCGCAGGGACCGTTACAATGATGATAGGTACTGGTGCTGGCTGATGCTATTTCGTCGACGCAGGTGCTGCAGGCATCGTCGCACACATATTCGTATGTGTATGTCAAAGCATCAAAACCGAAATTGGCAGTGAGCGGGTTCGATACACATTCAAATATCATCGGTACACTGAAGCAAAGCACACGTGGAGTAAGGTTGACAGAAACGCAATTTACAGGAGGAAAACGGGTATGATTGATAAGCAGGTATCCGGGCTCGCTTGGCGTAGGTGCAATTTCCGTTACGCTTGCACTCACACTGGACGGAACGTTGTAACAGGCGTCAAACAAAGGAATGGTGATAGTACTTACTGAAGGATCTACGTGATAGCCAGGTGGCAGGATAACTCTGAACTGGTGATACCCATTCGGGCAATTAAAATCAAAGTTGACAGGCGACCAGCCTTGTTGTGCACTGGGGCACAGTTCAATACTAAAAGATTCTCCTTCTACTACATCGGATGGCGCGTTGATGGCAGCCCCATTGTTACTGGAGCCGTAATTGTATTGCGATTCGAATGAGAGGTGCGGGCTGAATGGCTGTGAATGAGGATCGGTTGCAGGCAATGAATGACATTGATTCTGATATTTTGTTTGTGTGAAGACACCCGGGTATTTGGCGTTGGTAGCAAATTCAGGTAAGCAGGTGATAGAGTAAGCGTAGTCAAATGTTAGCGTGAAATCATTCGGACTGAGATTATAACCGTTCAAGTCGTCTATGTATCCGTCTCCGTCAATATCACTCAAGGTATTCGGCCCGAAAGGAGCAGAATTGCCTGAAAACAAAGAAACAGTGAGACTGCAAAGATTTACCTCGAAAACATCTGCTCCGCCGGCCGCACCTATCGTATATGATATTACGCTTCCAACAGGTAGCGTGGTAGGATGTCCGTTGATCCGGAAAGAAGAGGGATCGATGGAACCCATGTTATGTACAGACTGTAAGTACAATTTCAGATCGATCATTTTTGTATGACCGGGTGGAGGAGGATTTGCTCCGGAGATAGGCGTTCCGATGTTCTTGTAGATAAAGCCAAGCTGCATAGGCTGTCCGCCCGGGCAATAGCTGGAATTGTTCAGAGTTGAGAGTGTATTTACCTGCATGACAGGTGTGCCTGGAATAGAATTAATATCGGTATTCATCGTTATAGGCAGGCAACTGCCCGGTCCGCAACCCCAGGAAAAAATGTAACTACCTGTACCAACGTTCGCGCAGCTCGATACTTTATATTTGATATGTAAATAAAAGGAAGAACCATTGCCAAGACCGGGTGTTCCAAGCACGGATTGCATATCCGCACTGTTCATAGTGATGACTCCGCTGCTGATGTTTGTATAACTTCCGCAAGTACCGGGGGAAGTGGAAATACAATAGCCAAGCAGATCCGTACTGGCATCGGGTGTGCAGCTCACAGATATGGAAGAAATAAGACCTGTGCCCGGATTCCCTAACTGGTACACGATTTCCTGTTCGTCGCCGATATTGAGATTGAGTGTGCCACCGTTAAGATCAGTAACATTCAGTGAAGAGGTAAGCAGGTTGAGAGTATTGTTCAACGGATAATTACAGTTACCCGAAACGAGCACATCACTTATGTCCATATTCGTAGAACTGCCGCTTCCGGCCTGGCAAGGTATGAGCACATCAACAGAAATGCTGAGTGATCCACCGTTCGCTACCATAGAAGGAAGAACAAAGACCGGGTCGGTGCTGCCACTTGCAGAAGCAGTGCTGATACCAATGCTGCTCGATCCACTGTTCAGTGAGGAAAAGCTGATCCCTAAAGGAAAATGGATGGTTGTGGTTCCGCCGGCATAGGCATCTGTTGTACTGTTGTTAGTGATCGTATAAACGAAGTTCACTGTATTACAGGGGGAAAGCGAAGCGGAAGGAACAATTTCCGTAACAGAAATATCGTAACAGTTAAGCTGCGCAAAACTCTGGCCCTGTATGGATAAGAGAGCAAGAGCAAAAAGAAGACAGACTTTTCTCATATATATTTGTTTTTATTGTTTTTCAATGCAGTAGCAAACCAGCCTAAAGACTATGACAGTAGTTGTAGTTTAGAGAAAGTGTTCGTTAGGTGTGGTAAATCTCTGGAATAAACTGTGGGTAGAAGCTGAAGATGTATATGTGTGTTTATCTGATGTGTATTTGGCCCCATGTAATTGAAATTCGCAGCAGATGTTTTACTACAATTTAAAATGTTCTATATTTAATATATGAAAACAACCAATTGGCCCCAGGCGATAAAACCTTTGCTTGCAAAATACAAAGGCAAAAAGCATCCGCTTGATTATAAAAACACGTATCAGCTATTGGTGATGGTGGTTCTTTCGGCCCGCGACTCCGACAGGCATATCAATTCCCTCGCCCCGGAACTGTTCAAAGATTTTCCGGATATGCAGGCATTGGCGGCTACCAATAGCGCTGCCCTGATGAAGCATATAAAAAAGGTAAGCGGCTCTGCCAACAAAGCGGAATGGTTGCTGAAGATCGCAAAAGAAGTAAAACGGGATAAAAGCATCCCGCTTACAATGGAAGGCCTCACTGCACTGCCGGGTATCGGACGCAAATCGGCTAACGTTATCATGCGCGAGACCGGCGTGAAAGCGGAAGGCATCATGGTCGATCTGCATGTGGTACGTGTGGCGCCACGACTGGGAATTGCAAAAGGAACGGATCCTAAAAAACTGGAAGCACAAATGATGGAAGCCCTGCCACAGGATATGTGGGGGGAAACCGGTATGGCGATATCCCATTTAGGAAGAGAGATCTGCAGGCCATCCAACCCGAAGCATGACGAATGTGTGATGAACAGCGTTTGTGAATACTGCCTTTCGGGTGCAGGAGCTTTGGCAGCTTCAGGCCCAAAACCTACAAAAGAAAAGAAGGTTGTTAAAAAAGCAGCGAAGAAGACCGTTAAGAAAGCCACTGCTAAAAAAGTTGTTGTCAAAAAATCACCTGTAAAGAAAACGATCACGAAGAAAGCAGTCACCAAAAGAGTTATAGTGAAAGGATCAATTGCAAAAAAGGGCGTGAAGAGAAAAAGTTAGAAATAATTTTTACCTTACCCTTTTTATTCCGGCCTCTATGTTTAATAAGTATACTCTTTTTAAAAAGACAGTGATCCTGTTCTTTCTTTTTTTCGTTTCTTCCTGTATGTACCGATCGGCATACAAGTTATCGCAGGCCGGATTGCGGAACGCACCTTCAAAGCCCCTGGAGATCAGGTTCAGCAACGATTTTGATCTTGTTATCATACCTGTTGTTATCAAAGGGAAAACCTATCGCTTTGCGTATGATACGGGTGCACAAACCACGCTGATATCGAAGGAACTGGCGGAGAGCGAAGGAGTGAAAAAAATGCACCCGGTCAAGGTCCACGACTCGCAGGGATCGCGGCAAAAGCTTCCTGTTGCGCAGGTCAAAGAAATGAACCTGGGTGAACTGTGTTATACAAATGTTGGAGTGCTTGTAAGTGACTTAAGGTCGAGCCCTGCATTTTCCTGTATGGATATTGACGGTATACTTGGGATGAATGTGATATGCCGTAACAACTGGTATATAGATTATAAACGGGAACTGCTCATGGTGAGTGATGTAAAAAAAGATCCTGTATTACCACTGAATGCCAAAGCAATACCTTTCAAAACGAAAAGCAGGATTCCCTACATCGATCTGTATATGGGAAATATAAAAGAAACATTCATGGTAGATATCGGCAAGAACAGTGATATGCCTTCCGTATCTCAGAAAGTGACCATGGGGCAGGCCCGCTGGCAGACAGTGGGAAATACGGCCGTCGGTTTATTCGGAGGAAAGCCCGATACTATTGCCGGTTTCCTGCATACGGTTTCCGATAGTGCAGGCATCCGTGTGAACAATGTGCACATTCAGCAGGGGAAGAATACCCATTCGCTGATCGGTACAGGATTCTTCAAAAAGAATTATGAAAGCATTGCCTTCGATTTCGAAAAGAACATCCTGTATATACCGGGTAGAGAAACCGCAGGCAGTCCTTATTTATCCTATGGATTTTATCCTATGCTTACAACAGGCATTTTGCTTATCGGGGCAAAGGAGCTGGAGTTTTCCCCGCTTACGGAACAGCTCAGTGTAGGAGATACGATCATAGGTGTGAATGCGATAAGTTCCGAAAATGCTTCTCCCTGTGCAATGCTGAAGGAAGTGTGGGCTGCAAAAAGAGAAGGAAAACCATTGACCCTGCAATTCCTTAAGAGCGGAAAAGTGCATTCCGTTACTTTGCCCTATACCGTGTTCCCGGAGAAAAAATAAGCAGGATCTTATTTCACCAGGATCTTCGGCTCCAGCATATCCATCATAGCATAGCGGATACCTTCGCGCCCTAAGCCACTTTCTTTGATCCCACCATACGGCATCTGGTCGAAGCGGATCGTGGGCATTTGATTGTGGATCACTCCGCCTACCTCTATGTGTTTAAAACAATAATCCAGCTCTGCAACGGAATCCGTAAACACGCCGCACTGCAATCCAAACTTGCTGTTGTTGATGGCATCTACTGCTTCTTTTATATCACCCGAGTATTTTTCCACGCAGATCACCGGCCCGAACACTTCTTCCGCATACACTTTCATAGTATCTGTGCACTTGATGAGAATAGTGGGTTCCACATAGGTCCCTGTTCTTTTTCCGCCGCAGATCAGTTCGGCTCCCTGCGAAAGAGCTTCCTGCACCCATTGTTCCACGCGCAGGGCATTTTCTTCGTCGATCATCGAGCTGATCACGGTTCCTTCCGCATGAGGATTTTCATTTTTAAGAAGAAGCGTTTGTTTTTTCAGCTCAGTTAAAAAAGCATCGAATAATTTTTCGTGCACCACAAAACGCTGAGCGTGGATACAGATCTGCCCGCTGTAGGAGAAAGCACCGATCATCGATTTTGTTACTACATCGTCCAGGTTTTTTGTGTCGGAAATAATTACGCCGGCATTTCCTCCTAACTCTAATACTACTTTTTTCTTCCCGGCCTGTTTCTTCATTTCCCAGCCCACTACAGGTGATCCTGTAAAGCTCAGTAAATTGAAACGCTCATCGGTCACCAGTAAATTTCCTGTTTTCCTGTTCATAGGTAAAATGGACAGAGCGCCTTTCGGCAATTCAGTTTCATCGATGATCTGCGCCAATGAAAGTGTGGAAAGCGGGGTGGAGCTGGCAGGTTTCAGAATGATGGGACAGCCGGTGGCAATAGCGGGAGCCAGTTTATGCACGGCGAGATTAAGTGGAAAATTGAACGGCGCAATGCCTGCCACCAAACCGATCGGAAAATAATTTACAATTCCTTCCTTTTGTTTTCCTGCTACTGTCCAGTCGAGCGACATATATTCTTTTGGCAAACGTTTGCTCTCTTCCGCAGCAATCAAAAAAGTCTGGATGGAGCGGTCGATCTCCGCCAGTGCATATCGCATAGGTTTGGCGCTTTCTGCTGAGAGCAGCTCCGCATGAAATTTTTTATTTTCCTTCAGCTTGTTGGAAATATAAAGCAGCGCTTCATACTTTGCATAGGAAGGCAGTTCTTTCAATTGTTGTTTTACAGCCAATGCTTTTTGAATAGCCTGCTCCAGTATTTTTTCATCTGCCTGAAAAGTAGTAGCGACTACAGAACCGTCGAACGGATTTTTCACTTCCAGCGGAGAAGTGCTTGTGATGAATTCGCCACCGCAGTATATGTTGAATGTTTTCATTATTCAAATAAAATATAGTCGTCGTTGTTTTTTATGGATACTTGAGTTGCAGTAACAAAATTGAACATTCCATAAATGCTTTTCTCATCGAATCGTGTGAGTTCAATTGTCCCGGCTTTGGCACTAAAAACTTTATCAGCCTCTATCTTACCTGTATAGTCATTGAAAACTCTTAGGTTAATGCAGGTATCGTTTATTACCTGTATTACTTTTATCCAATAACCTCCATCGACTCCGCCTATCCATTTGGCTGACGGATCAACACCAACCGGACGTATTGGAGTATGACTACTGCAACAGTAGAGCAATGTCACTATTAAAAATACGATGAAACCTTTCATTGTTTGTTTAAAAGTAAATGAAGTTGGGGATCAATGCAATATCTTAAACACCAGTTCCTTCATCAGTTCCCCATCCGTAGCACTGGCATTATCCACCCCTTTTGATTTGGTATCGCACTCGCGCAGGAACCCGAAGATGGCTTTCAGTTTGGAGCTCGGATAATTAGATGCCGCCCGCTGATAACCATCCACAAAAAAAGGGTTCACGCCCAATTCTTTCGCCACATTGAATTTGTTTTTATCAGCCACGAAATGATATTGCAATACTTTATTAAAGTAGTTGTACAAATTACTCATTAGTACGGGCATCGGGTTGTCCTTCGGATTAGCAGCAAAATAATTCACGATCATATTCGATTTCAGCACATCTTTTTTGGCCAGCGCATCCTGCAATTCAAACACATTGAAGTCTTTACTGATCCCGATATTGTCCTGGATCTGCTCGGCGCTGATCTCGCTTCCTTCAGGAATGCTGATGAACAATTTATCCAGCTCGTTCGAAATTTTCGAAAGATCGTTCCCCAGGTAATCAGCCAGCATCTGGGAAGCGCGCGGATTGATCCTGTACTTTTTTTCTTTGATGTATTCATTGATCCAGCCCGGCACCTGGTTGTCATAGAGCTTGCCCGAATCTAAAAAGACCGCTTTTTTCTGCAGGGTTTTGTATAAGGCCGTGCGTTTGTCGAGCGATTTGTATTTGTGGCAGATCACTAAGATCGTTGATGGTTGTGGGTTCTCCACGTAAGCCAGGAAAGGATTTTTCCCCGAAGCAGCTTTACTGTCGCCTTCATCATCGCCACCGCCTTTCGAAAATTCTTTCAGGTTCTGCGCTTCTTTCACGATCACTACCTGGTAATCACTCATCATGGGGAAGCGCTTGGCAGATCCTATGATCTCGGCCATACTTATTTCACGTCCATAAAGAACGCTTTGATTGAACTCACGCTCGCTTTCATCCAGGATCGTGTGCTCGATGTAATCACTTATCTTGTCAATAAAATAAGGTTCTTCGCCACAGAGGAAATAAACCGGTTTGAGGATCTTTCGTTTAAGGTCGGTTAAAATTTCTTCGTATTCTTTCATCTCTGTCCACGCGTATAATAAATCAGAATTTCAGGTGCTTTACGGAAATGCCGGTGTTCTGCAGCTCTTTCAACGAATCGATACCGATGCGCAAATGATCGGTAACATAATCGGTGGTTACTTTTTTGTCGCTCTCTTCGGTTTTTACGCCTTCCGGTATCATCGGCTGATCACTCACCAGTAATAATGCTCCTGTCGGAATTTCATTGAAAAATCCTACACTGAAGATCGTAGCCGTTTCCATATCGATGGCCATAGCACGTATGGTGCGGAGGTATTCTTTGAATTTCTCGTCATGTTCCCACACCCTGCGGTTGGTTGTATACACGGTTCCTGTCCAGTAATCGCGGCCGCTCAAACGAATGGTGTACGAAATAGCTTTTTGCAGATTAAAGGAAGGCAGAGCAGGAACTTCTGAAGGAAAATAATCACTGGAAGTCCCTTCGCCACGAATGGCAGCGATCGGCAGGATAAGGTCTCCGATCTGGTTCTTCTTTTTTAATCCCCCGCATTTCCCAAGGAACAATACAGCCTTTGGATCGATGGCAGTAAGCAGGTCCATAATAGTAGCTGCCATAGCGCTCCCCATACTGAAATTAATAATGGTGATACCCCCGCTGGTAGCAGTCTGCATAGGCCTGTCCAGTCCTTCTACCGGCACGTTGTTCCAATCGGCAAACATTTTAACATAGCCCCCGAAATTGGTAAGCAAAATATATTTTCCAAAATCATCCAGTTTTTTACCCGTATAGCGCGGCAACCAGTTGTTTACGATCTCTTCTTTTGTTTTCATAAATTATATCTCTTAAGCGGGTAGGTAGCTTCGGGGTGTAACTGATATTTTGTTACTTTGTAATCGCAATCAAAGTTAAACGTAAAAAGCCTTGCTACCAAAATTAAATTTCCCCGACTATACATTTAGGCTGCGTAAGACAGGCACGGGAACTTTACAAATTTTCGACAACATCCGAAAAAAATTTATCGACCTCTATCCCGAAGAATGGGTACGGCAGCACATGATCCGTTTTTTAACAGAAGAGCGAAATTATCCTTTGTCGCTGATCACGGTAGAGAGGGGATTAAAACTGAACAGCACTGCCAAACGAACCGACATTGTGATCTATAACCTCCAAAAACAGCCCCTGCTGTTGGTTGAATGCAAAGCGCCCGAAATTGTGCCGGATAAAAGGGCGGTGGAGCAGGTACTGCGCTACAATCTCACCCACCAGGCCCGGTTTATGGTGCTAAGCAACGGTCTTAAACACATAATACTGGATAAAACAGGCACTTTACTACCGGATATTCCCTTTTATCCCGAAAACTACCACAAAACCGGATAATTACCGTTCATCCCTTCATATAATCGCTCATACCAAATAATTTGAAATGAAAATTTTGGATTGTATCATTGAAACTTGTTTAATATGAGTAATTTAACTATTTTTACCTGTATTAACAAGGCAAAGGAAACAAACAGAAAATAAAGAAACTATTAATAAACCAATACCAAAACAAATGAAGAGTTCTACTCTGTATGCGCTTGGCTTAGCAGCAGGATTGTTGTTTACCGGGACTATCAATGCACAAAATGCGAATCAGGCGCCGTTCAAAGCGGTTAAAAAATTCGTTATGCCGGCCGGTGTAACTGAGGAAGAATATATTCCTAAAACAATTGTATTTAAAGTAAGTCCCCAGTACCGCGGGGTGGCTGGTCTCAATGGGATCCAGCATCCACAGCTGCAGCTGGTTTTGAATTACCTTGGAGTAAGTAAACTGGAGCGTAAGTTTCCGAACCACAAGGCACCTGCAAAGGAAAAAAATGAGTTGGGACAGAAATATGCGGATCTTTCGCTGATCTACCAGCTTACCTATATCAACAGCGTGGAAATTGATCAGGCAATCAATCAACTCCTGTTTACAGGTGCGCTTACTTATGCGGAGCCACATTATATTTATAAAATGTTCGATTATGAACCGAACGATTCCCGTGCCGATTCGGTAACAGGGCAGCAACGTAACGCGTTCAAACGTATCAGGGCATACAAAGCATGGGATCTTGCATTAGGCGGTTCCCGCGGAGATGTGAATACAACTATCGGAATTGTGGATTCCGGAAGTGATATGGATCACCCGGATCTGTTAGCTAACTTCAAACAAAACGCTGCCGATCCTATCGATGGAGCGGATAATGACGGTGATGGCTATATTGACAACTTCAATGGCTGGGATTTAGGAGGAGCTGATTACAACAACGTAGTAGGAGATAACAATCCGACTATTATGGGCGCGAACAATAATCACGGTTCCCACGTTTCGGGCTGTGCTTCCCAGGTTTCGGATAACGGAACAGGCGGAGCCGGTATAGGTTTCAACTGCAAGCTTCTTATTGTAAAAGCAGCAGCTGATAACGATACACGTGGTGCAGGTGGAGTTGGTTACATCATTGGCGGATACGAAGGTATTACCTACGCAGCAGATCATGGTGCACATGTGATCAATTGCTCATGGGGCGGTGCAGGCGGCGGATCATTCGGACAGGATATCGTTGACTATGCAACAATAAACATGAATGCACTCGTAATTGCTGCGGCCGGTAACGACGGAACAAATACAGCGTATTTCCCTGCTTCTTATAATTATGTATTATCGGTGGCCGCAACAAACTCTACCAGCGATGCAAGAGCTACTTTCTCTAATTACGATTACAGTGTGGACATCAGCGCGCCGGGTAACGGAATCGATGCCAGTATGTACAACAATAATTACGCATCAAGCAGCGGAACCTCCATGTCATCACCGATCGTAGCAGGCGCTGCAGGTCTGGTAAAATCAAAATTCCCAACTTACACAGCGATGCAGATCGGACAGCGTTTGAAACAAACAACCGATTATAACTATGCGGCAGGACCGAACATTACAACGCCTGCAATTACACAGGCAGGTCTTCAGAACAAAATGGGTAAAGGCCGATTGAATGCATTCCGTGCATTAACAGATCCACAGGCTCCATCGGTGGTGTTCATCAACAGTGTAGTGGATGATCACAATGATCACGCGATCGTGGTGGGAGACACCATTTTTATCAGTGGCGATTTCATCAATTATCTCGCAGCTACTTCTTCCGGAACAGTTGCTTCTATCAGAGCGATATCCGGAACCACGTATGTGACCCCAATTGATACAACGGCTCCATTGGGCGCTATTGCTACTTTAGGTACTGTGAACAACACGGCCGATCAGTTTACATTCAAGATCAACCCGGGAACACCGTTGAATTCTGTAATTACATTACGTGTTTTAATCAAGGACGGCGCCTATTACGATCAGTATTTTATAAATGTAACAGTAAATGTTGATTATATAAATATTAGCATCAATGATCTTCAGACTACTATTACAAGTAAAGGTAGAATCGGTTGGAACCAAGCGGGTCCTCCACCATCAGAAGGTTTAGGATTCACTTACTTAGGAACACAGATGATGTATGAAGGAGGTTTGATGATCGGAACAGGCACTGCCACTGTTTCAGACTGCGTGCGTGGTGAGGACGGAACAACTGCAGACGCTGATTTTAATTCGATAAGTAGCGTATCAAGAGCGATTCCTAATGTAGTATCTGAATTTGATTGTCATGGTATTTTAAGTGATGCCCCCGCTACTCCGACTCAAAACATAAGAGTAAGTCACAGTGCTTATGCCTGGAGTGTTCCGGGGCACAGAAAATATGTAATAGTTCAATACTATATAAAAAATACAGGGGCAAGCGCTTTAAGTAATTTATATGCAGGTATTGCTTCCGACTGGGACATCCCGGGGCCATCAAACGGAGCACAGGATTATGCAAAAAACAAGGCAGATTACGATGCTTCCAGGAAAATGGGTTATGCATGGTTTAGCGGGACAAACGGAAAATATGCAGGTATTAAAGTGCTTACACCGGAAGCTGGCAATCATTACGGAATTGATAACTTAGCAGGTGGTAATGGCGGAATTGACATTAACGATGCAGGAAATTTTTACAGTACGGCTGATAAATACACAGCTTTATCTACTCCACGTTTGCAGGCAGGTATGGCAGATGTTGACGGAGAAGATGTATTGAACGTAGTATCAAGTGGCCCTTTCAGCATAAATGCAGGCGATTCTATTAAGGTAGCGTTTGCCCTCATTTGCGGAGATGATCTTACGGATCTGCAGGAGTCTGCAGACAGTGCACAGGTTCAGTACGACGGAGCTTTCCCGATAGGATTGATCAAGCAAAACAAATCTTCAGAAGGGGTGGTTCTTTATCCAAACCCGGCAGCGAACAACATGAACGTTGTTATTCCGGATGCCCAGGGTGGTATGGTAACGATCAGCCTGGTGAACATGGTTGGTCAGACAGTTAAGTCTTATACCTTCCAGAACACTCCTGCCGGATACAATAAATTCGATGTGGATCTGACGGATGTGGCAGAAGGTGCATATACCTGCAAAATATTCCAGGACAAAGGAAAACAAACGATCGGTAAGATCATTGTAACTAAAAGCCACACTAAATAATAGATAGGTATTCAATAAAAAAGGCGTCCTGACAGTTTCTCGTCAGGACGCCTTTTTTATTGGGAAAAGCCGGAGCTGTTTTAGTAATTGTATAGGATAGAAGAGACCTTTATTTAATCTCCTGACAGAGCTCGATCAGGATGCCGTTGGTGCTTTTCGGATGCAGGAAACAAATGAGCTTGTTATCTGCCCCTTTTTTTGGTTCCTGGTGGATCAGCTCAAAACCCTCATTGCGCAGGCGTTCCATTTCTGCATGGATATCGTCGACATCATAGGCAATGTGGTGAATTCCTTCGCCTTTTTTTTCAATGAATTTTGCAATGGCTGAATCGGGTGAAGTTGCTTCCAGCAATTCGATCTTGGTTTCGCCCAACATAAAAAAGGAAGTAGCAACATGCTCGCTTTCCACTTTTTCCACTTTGTAATGTGGCTTGCCAACTAATTTAGCAAATAAGCTATTGGAACGTTCCAGGTTTTTTACCGCTATTCCTATATGTTCAACTTTATTCAGCATACTGTTTTTTTGTAAAAGTAAGTAATTGCGGTTTACGATCTTGCTTAAATTGAGTACTTTTATATGAGCATGATGAAAAGGATCGTTCATATCTTTTGCTTGTCACTTTTTACCTTTGCCGGTAGCGCTCAGAATGTCGACGAGCTTCTTATAAAGGTAAGAGCCCTGCGTTTCAGCAATCCCGATTCAGCCGAGCTTTTACTAAAGCAGTCCATAAAAGGACTGAAGGCCGAAAAGGACCGCTACCGTTTATCACGGGCCTATAACCTGTATGGCACCGTTGAATATGCGCGGGGCAATGTAAAGCAGTCCGACTCGCTTTACAATAAAGCCTATGCCCTTGCAGTGAAGGACGGGAATGATTCGGTACAGATCTTTATACTCAACAATCTCGGTCAGCTGTATTTTGATTACGGCAGCTACGAGGAGTCGGATGCTTATTATCAGAAAGCGCTTGCACATTCGCTCCGGGCGAAGCTGCCACTGGAAACAGGCGACTCGTACAATAACCTCGGAACCCTGAATATGGCCTATAAGAAAGGGGCGATAGCGATCGGCTATTTCGGGAAAGGAATAGAAGCGTATAAAAGCAGTAACCTGGACAGTGCACAAAAGGAGATGGGGATTGCAGATATTTCCAACAACCTGGGGCAGGTGTATTTTTTTGAAGGAAAATACGATCTCGCCATACCGGCATTTTTTTCGGCTCTCAAAACCTTTGAGAAACAAGAAGCCTGGACCAAAGGAGCTATCGCTTCCAATAATATTTCGGAGATCTATTTCGACAAAGGTAATCTAAAGAAATCTCTCGAATATGCAAAGCTTTCACTCAGCTACGATAAAAAAAGTCCGAATACCTATTACAGAGCAAATTCTATTTTTGTGCTGGGAAAAGTTTATGAGGAATCAGGTAAGCTTGATTCGGCCGAATTGAATTTTCAGCTGGCTATTTCATTATTCAATGAGATCAATCAGCAGAAGGGTGTATCATCCACATATAATTCGTTGGCTACACTCTATTTTAAACAGGGAAAATTACCACTGGCAAAGATCTTCTATGAAAAATCACTGGCCATTAATAAAGAGCTCCTCGACACTTCGGGTATGTGCACCAATTATATTAACCTGGCTGACCTGGCAAGAAAGCAGGGGAGCCTGGAGCTGGCTGAAAAATACAATGCGGAGGGTTTAAGGATCATCAGTCCCGAGATCGGCTATTCGCACATGGTGGATCTGTACGGACAGGCAGCTGATATTGCGGGATTGCAAAAAAAATATCAAAGGGCTTTTGAATATCAGCAGGTGTTTAATGCCTACAAGGATTCATTACGAAATGAACATTTGATGAAACAGCAGGAAGAGCTGGAAGCGGTATACCAGAATGAGAAAAAGGAAAGCCAGCTTTTTTTGGCCAAGGCCGAACTGGTTTCCTCCGAGGAAGCATCCAAACGGAAAAGCACCCAGCTGTATGCGGCGCTCGCCGGGGCATTGCTGCTGCTGATACTTATTGCCTTTGTTGTTCGTTCCAACATCCAGCGTAAAAAGACCAACGAGCTGCTGAAAGAAAAAAACGCCCTGATCTCACGACAAAAGGAAAAGGTAGAAGGTCAGCGGCAGGAATTAGAAGAAAAAAATACAGAGATCGAAGTAAAGAACAAAGAGATCCTCGATTCGATCAACTATGCACAGCGTATTCAATATGCTTTGCTGGCCAATGATGAATTATTGAAGAAAAATCTTCCGGAGCATTTTGTACTCTTCAAACCGAAAGACATTGTAAGCGGTGATTTTTACTGGGCTACCGAAAGAACAGTGCAGGGTGCCAACGGCGAAGAACAACGGTTTTTTTATTTCGCTGTGTGCGACAGTACGGGGCATGGAGTTCCGGGGGCCTTCATGAGTTTGCTCAACATTTCTTTCCTGAATGAAGCGATCAGCGAGAAATCCATTCTGCGGCCCGGTGAGGTGCTGAACCATGTGCGTTCCAAGCTGATCGAGAACATATCGCACGGTAGCGGGCAGGATGGTATGGATGGCATTTTGCTGTGCCTGCAATCGAAACCGAATGATAGCTCAGCATATAGAATAAGTTATGCTGCGGCATACAATACGCCACTCTTAGTCCGTGGAACGGAAGTTATTACCCTGCCTGCCGATAAAATGCCGATCGGAAAAGGAGAAAGAACAGATCCCTTCACCCTTCACGAAATAGAGGCAAAGCCGGGAGATGTATTGTACCTGTATACGGACGGGTATGCAGACCAGTTCGGTGGACCGAAAGGAAAAAAATTCAAGTACAAACAGCTGGAAGAGTTGCTGGTGTCGCTGAGCAAATTACCTGTAGAAGAGCAGACGGCGAACCTGAGCAAGACCATCGAAAACTGGAGAGGCAACCTCGAGCAGGTAGATGATATCTGTGTGGCAGGGATCCGGTTTTGATCAATAAACGAATTAAATCAATCACTGTAGTGTCTATCTTTTTGAATTGAAAAAACAATTTACTTCGGACAGCTCGCCTCGAAATAATCTTTCTTCACTTTCGGATTATCCAGTACCTGGAAGCTCATGAACGGTTCTCCGAAGAGTTTGCAATACCGGTCCTTGTTCAGCTCCCGGGCCTTTATCAATGCATCGCTGAAATTCCGCGAGAAGAACTTCTCAGGAACGTGCGACGACATGGAGATATATGCATACAATACTTTTTCGTAATCCTCACCCATTGGGGTTTGCGAGATCTTCATCGGTACTTTTTCTCTTTCCGGGAATATGTAAGGCTCCAGGATAGTAGAGGCGAATTTGAAATCTTTTGCCCTGCAGAATGCATAGGCCAGCTTCAAACCGTTCTGCCAGCTTCCGTCCTTGAAATTGTAGAAGCTCTTGATCTTGTCAACGATTGCCTGCACCTGTGCTTCGGCTCCATCTACCGTATCCAGTGCCTCCATCATTTTGAACTGCCATTCCACGTTGAGGGCATTGATAATGTTGTGAGGGATCTCCGTTTTATACAACGCATCGATATTGGCCTGCAGTGCTACCTGGTCTGCTTTTTTTCCAATGGTTGAATCCAGCTGTACCTTACAAAGCAGGGAATTGAATTTGATAATATTGCTTGCCGGATCCAGGGTTTCAAGTTTTTTGATCTCGGCATACTGGTCTTCATCCACTACACGCCCATGATCCACATAATCGTAATAGATCTTGTTCATCAGCAGGCCGGAATACTTGGCTTCCTGAGGGATCTGCATACCGTCCCAGATCTCTTTGCTGTATTTATTGGCGATCGTTTTTTTGCTGATAAAATCCATGATCTTATACGCCTGACGATTGTTGCCACCTTTCACGGCGCGGTTAAATTGCACCAGGGAGAACTTCTCTTCTTTATTGCCGCTGATATCGTAGGTAACATCCATTACGATCTGTGCAAAGCGTTGCTTCGACAGGTAAGGCTCTAATTCCTGCACCAGTCCGCCTTTCGTATTGATCGTACGGATCGCTTCTTTTTTCGGCATTTTGGTGAGGTAGTCAAACTTACCGTCTTCCATTTCCAGCTGGAATAAATTCCAGGAATCGTTGGTGATAATGCTCGGTGTGATCTTCGTGGTCTGCATGCTCTGCAATACCTTGGTCACACTTTGTGCACGTTTACGCTGCAGTCCGGCATTAGCCACCGAATCACCTTCGATGGAAGAATAGGCGTAGATGAAAAGCCCGTCGATGATAAAATCAGGCTCCTGCAATGCATCGATAAAAGGTTTGATATCTTCCGGCTTGAATTCGGATTTGTTTTTTTCGAAAGGGATCACAAAGTTGAGGATAGTGCTTTCCGAACGCGGCTCAAATGGCGGATTGCGGGCAGCCATACTTTCCGGCATCGGCAGCATTTCCAACGGAGTGTTCGACTCCTGGTCGCCCTGTTCCGTATAAGAGCGTAGGACTGTTTTACATACATAATTATCCTGGATCACCAACAGGTTCAGCTCATAGGAACCTTTTATGGCCGCCGGGAATTTACCCATCTCCACTAAGAGCTTATTGACTTTTTTCGCCTTTTTATCTTTTGGGTTCGGCTTGATGAGGTTCTTGGCAAAGAGCTTGTCCTTATAGATCACCTTCTGCATCACACCTTTGTTACGCAGGTTGTTGTCCATAATATTATAATCCGTTTTGCTATACTGGTCTTTCTGCACAATATCCACGGCAAGTCCATCGGTGGATTTCTTCAACAGTTTCTTCAGGTTTTTCAGGTTGTCGTACTTCAGGTAGATCTTTCCGTTCTCTACATACAGGTTGTTGCGCAGGGTTTCGGTATCCTTGAATTTTTCGCACTGTTTACATTTTTTTACGTCCGGTTCTTTCAGCTTTTTCGATTTGCTGTTGAAAGGCACTTTCAGCTCGCTCTTCTTTTTGGCGCCTGCATTGAAGCTCTGGAAATTACCAAGGATAAAGGATACGAATACTTTTTTATCCATCTTATCCGTTTTGGCGCTGATCCCGACGTATACATTCGCCGGGTTCAGGAGGATCGCCCGTTCTTTTTTCCCGGTCGGCCATTTGGCCATTACCAGCTTCACCAGTTTTTTGGAATCGTTGTAGTTATTTCCTTTGCCAAGCGGAACGGAGATCACGTACTGCTCGCCTTTTTTGGTACATCCGGCTTTGGTAAGGTATTTTGGAGTGGTTTTCGGGGTAGCGAGCATGTCGGCCCGTTCGGCTTTTGCCATGTCCGTTGTGCTGAGATCAGCAGCAGTAGTGAGCTGAGGCATTACATCGGTAGAGTCGAGGCCGTTCTGCGCACGGAACAGGTTAAATTCATGCAACAACAGCGCTAAAAACTCTTCGCGTTTAAATTCTTTGGGAGTATCGTCCTTTTTTTTGGACTGTGCATTGGCTGTGGCAACAAGACATACGAGCAGTATAACCAATAATTTCTTCATAGACGGAGATCAATTTGGAATTAACAAGTATACTAAAATTCCTGCAAACCTGAGCCATCCGGGGGCTAAATTTTAGTTTTAAAAGAGAATCCCGAAAAATGCGTATTTTTACTCGTAATATTATGGAAAGAATAGACGTACTTAAAACCTATAAGCTGTTTATTGGTGGGCAATTTCCGCGTACCGAGAGCGGCAGGTATTATCCGCTTATGAATGTGAAAAATGAAGTGATCGCTAATATTTGCCTCGGCAGCCGTAAGGACTTCAGGAACGCAGTAGTGGCTGCCCGCGCTGCTTTTAGCGGATGGAGCGAGCGTGCTGCATTCAACCGCAGCCAGATCGTATACCGTATAGCTGAAATGCTGGAAGGAAGAAGGGATCAGTTTGTGAAAGAGCTGGTACAGCAGGGTAGCAAGCCAAAAGAGGCAGAGCTGGAAGTAACTCTTTCTATTGACCGCCTGGTATATTATGCCGGCTGGTGCGATAAATATTCTCAGTTGTTCAGTTCTGTAAATCCTGTTTCAACTCCTCATTTTAATTTCTCCGTGCCTGAGCCGATGGGTGTTATAGCTATTGTAGCAGACGAAATTACTTCGCTATCGGGCCTCGTATCGGTAATAGCCCCGGTTATTGCCGGCGGAAATGTATGTGTGGTGCTGGCCAGCGAAAAAAAGCCCCTGTGCGCAGTAACTTTTGCCGAAGTACTTGCTACCAGCGACCTTCCGGGTGGCGTAGTGAATATCCTTACCGGAAACAGCAAAGAGCTTCACGGACATTTTTCTTCACATATGGATGTAAATGCGGTCATTAATTGCCGCGACAATAAAGAAGAGCAAAAAGCCATGGCTGAAAATGCATCCCTCAATGTAAAACGTGTTTTCAACTGGAATAAGGATTGGAGCAAACCCGAAAGCCAGGATCCTTATCTCATCATGGATCTGCAGGAAGTGAAAACGACCTGGCATCCGATCGAAAAGATCGGTATAGGCGGCGCGAAGTACTGATATTAACCATCATTTAAAAAGCAATGAAACAGGCAGTCATATCGACACTTTTACTGTTAGCTTTTCAGGCATTTGGACAAAAATCCGGGCCTGCCTGGCATTTAAAAGGACAAACAAAAGATGGAACTGTAAAAGCATATTTGATGTGGAACGACATAGGCGGACATGAAGAATATCTGGTTTATAAAAAAGAAAACCGAGCAGACACGCTTGCCTTTTGTGACTATTTCTACGATCTTTATCCGGACACTTTCATGCTTAAATCCATCCAGATAGACGGAAAAGGTTTAAAAGAAATAGTGGTTTCATGGAGTCTGCAGTATTCTGACTCCATGAATAAGGGAAAGGCTATAAAAAGAAGTTTGACTTTTAATGAAATATGGGATCCTGACTCCCGGAAAAAGATATTCAGCGCTCAAAATAGTTTCTACGAACATCATGTTTTCGCGAGTACGTTTGCAGACAAACATCCGTCCGACACGTTAAGGGATACAATTACCTGTTCTTATAGGTATGATTTTTCTGTTGATAGCCAAGGGCAAATAACCATTAAAAACACTAAAAAGAATTTTAAGCCGGTAAACGTCTGTAAACAACCGGATAATGAAGAAGGGGTTTATCTTTTTAAAAACGGCGAATATGTGCTGACAAAAAAGATCTCTAAAACAACTAAGCAATAATCTGTTTCTAAGCACGTATTTTACAAAGCCATCAACCCCTCTATCTCCGAAGCTTTTTCGTAAATGGCTATGATGTCATCGACACTGATCACCACCTGTTTGGCAGTGAGCGAAAAATAAGATCCTTTGCTGGACTGCTTTTGGTGGATCTCTGCTTCTTCATTAAACAGGCTTTCTACCAATGCGATCTTGCGGTTATCGGCAGGCACAATGAACTTGAACATATACACCGTTGGGAAGGTGTGTTCCGTTTCCAGTTTTTTTCTCAGGTTTTCGAAATCTAATTTTTTATCCATTGGCTTGCGGCTGGAAATAAATTTTATAAATTAAATAGAACCCAAATCCGATCAGTATCACACCGGAAATAATGTTCACGATCTTCATCAGTCTTGGTGTAAGGAACCGCTTGATCTTGTTGGAAATAAATGCTTTCAACAGATCGGCGGCCAGGATCACGCCAAGAGTAAAGGTGAAGAAGATGACGATCTTCACATAGGAGAACTCAAATTTGCTGCCAACAGTGGTGGAGGTGGCCATCCAGAAGATCCACACAAAAGGATTCAGGAGATTGATGAAAAATCCTTTGAGCCCCAACAGGAAACTGCTGGGAAGTACTTCGTTCGTATGCGCGATCTTATCGATCAGCTTCTTCTCCGCTTTTGTTTGCACATCTGTTTCAATGTTGAGGTGATTGACACCCGTGGGATCATCGATCTGTGCGTCCGTTTTCGGTGGTTTGCTGTATAGGTTAAACGAACCGTACACAATAAGTATGATACCGCCCACTACCCCGATAAAGGACTGGCTTTTTGGATTGCTGAGTATGCCCTGTGCACCGAGGGAGAGTAATACAAATATCAGGATCACCAGGAAGAGATCGCTCAGAAAAATGCCGATAGCGAGCGCCGCTCCCGATTTAAATCCGTACTTGATGCCGGTATTGATAAGGGCAAAAAACCCCGGGCCGAATGTGCAGGATAGCGCCAGCCCTAAAAGTATTCCCTGGTAGATTGCTTCGAACATTCGTTTAGTTAGTGTGTTTCAATAAAAAATTTTGCCAGTCTTCCAGCATTTTACCTTTCAGCACGCGTGGAAATTTATGCTGGGATCCGAGCTTTCCTCTTTCTTCCATAAAACGGAAGAAGACCGAATCGGGCAGTACTTTTACAAACAGTTCCTTCAGCGCATGCCCGCGTTCCACCCGGTAATCATCGTTCAGTATTTTCAGGTGCTCATCGATCTTGTGTTTGATCTTTTCCTGCAGGTCGGCATCATCGGAAGCTACATACCACTGATGCGCGAACAGTCCGTTGTAAGGAATACCGCAAACCGTATATTCATTGATCTCGATGTTGAGCTCTTTTGCAGTCAGCATGATCGCTTTGTTCATATTGTCAACGCTCAGGTGCTCACCGCACATGCTCAGGAAGTGTTTGGTACGTCCGGTGATAATGATCTCGCTCTCTTCAGCGTTGGTGAACTTAATAGTGTCGCCGATGAGGTATCGCCAGGCACCTGCACAGGTAGAGATCAATGTGGCATATTCCACACCTTCTTCCACTTCGTTTATCAGCAGGGTTTTCGGATTCGTTGTAAGATTTCCGTCTGCATCAAAATTCTCATCGTTGAAAGGAATGAATTCAAAGAAGATGCCGTTGTCGAGGATCATCTTCATAGATCCGTTGGAATCAGGGCGGTTCTGGCAGGCCATAAATCCTTCGGAAGCAAGGTACGTATCAATAATTACCAGTGGATAAGCAGTCAGTTTTTCGAAGCTTTGCAGGTAAGGTGTGTACGACACGCCACCGCTCATGTATACCCGCAGATTGGGCCATATATCATGAATGGTCTTTACCTGGTAATGCTCCACGATCCTTTCGAAGATGATCTGTATCCAGGCCGGCACACCGCAGATAGCGCCAATATCCCATTTGTCTGCATTCTGGATAATATCATTCAGCTTGGAATTCCAGTCTTTGTGACGGGAGATCTTCGGGCCCGGTTTGTAAAAGAACTGGAACCAGAAAGGAATATTGCCGGTAGTGATGCCGCTCAGGTCACCTTCATAATAAGTCCCGTTAAAATTAAGATGCGTACTTCCGCCGATCATCAGTACGCCTTTTTGAAAAAATTCTTTCGGCAGGTCCATGTGAGAAAGAGGGATCACCTGCCTGGCGCTGGCTTTCCGGATGGCTTTCAGCATGTCTTTGGTAACCGGGATGTGCTTGCTTGCTGATTCCGATGTTCCGGAGCTGAGAGCAAAATATTTTACATGATTAGGCCAGCACACGAATGGTTCGCCGTTCAGACAACGGTACCACCAGTTTTTGAACATGCTGTTGTAATCGTGCATGGGCACTTCGCGGCGGAAGCTGTTGTGAAAAGCACGTTCTTTCAGGTGCTGGGAAAACTTATAATGCTCACCGAAAGCTGTGAACTCCGCTTTTTTCAGCAGCTTCTTCAGCGTATTGAGTTGCTGGCGGAGCGCAGTTTTACGGTTGGTGGGGAGTTTTCCACGAAGTTCGATCGCCTTTTTTAATATTGAGCCAAGTATTGCTGCCATTTGAATGCTGTTCCTGCTGTTACTTAATGTAACGGAAATCCTGGTTGTTTTTAATTGCTTTCACACTTTCTGTGATCAGCTTAATAACGCTTTCCACATCGTCCTTGTGTACGCTTTCCACAGTGGTGTGCATGTAGCGCAGCGGTAGGGAGATCAGGGCCGACACGATTCCGCCGCTTGAATAAGCGAAAGCATCCGTATCCGTTCCCGTAGCTCTTGATACGGCCGCACGTTGAAAAGGAATTTTGTTTTTATCCGCCGCGTTGATGATCAGGTCCAGCAGGTTGTTGTGCACAGCTGGTCCGTAAGTAAGCACAGGACCTTTTCCGCAGGCAATATCGCCGCTGGTTATTTTGCTCATCATCGGCGTTTGCGTATCGTGCGTAACGTCGGTAACGATCGCTACGTTTGGTTTGATCCGGTTGGCGATCATTTCCGCACCACGCAGACCTACTTCTTCCTGCACCGAATTCACAATGTATAATCCGAAAGGTAATTTTGTTTTCTGTTGTTTCAGCAGACGGGCCACTTCTGCGATCATAAATCCGCCGATACGGTTGTCGAGCGCACGTCCCACATAATAGCGGTTATTCATTACCATGAACTCATCCTCATAGGTGATCACGCATCCTACATGCACGCCCAGCGCTTCTACTTCCTTATCGCTTTTACATCCGCAATCGAGAAAAATATTTTTCAATGTGGGCACTTCTTCTTTTGCCGCATCACGCACATGAATGGCAGGCCAGCCGAACACTGCTTTCACAATGCCTTTTTTGGTATGGATGTTCACACGTTTGGAAGGAGCGATCTGGTGGTCGGAGCCCCCGTTCCTTTTCAGATAGATGAAACCGTCTTTGGTGATATAATGAACGAACCAGCTGATCTCATCGGCATGTGCTTCGATCACCACTTTGTATGCTGCTTTGGGATTGATCACGGCAACAGCCGTTCCGTAATTGTCTGTAAAGTGTTCGTCAACGAAAGGTTTGATGTAATTGAGCCAGAGTTTTTGCCCCTCCCATTCGAAACCGGTTGGCGAAGGATTGTTTATATAGGATTCGAGGAATTTCAGCGAAGGGTCATTGATCAGGGACAGTTTATTCTTTTTGGTATTACTCATATAGAGGATTTTAATCAGCGTCTAATTTAGTTTTTTTTAGATTAAGAAAAAAGCTAATTTTAGAAACTATTATATGCTGGAATGGCTTGAAAATATTGACAGAGTCATATTTCTGAAAGTAAACGGATTACATTCGGCTTTCCTTGATGCGGTTATTCCTGCGCTGACCTTCTTTCCTACCTGGATCCCCCTGTTCCTTGTTGCGCTTTATTTTCTGTACAGGCGGTATAAAAGCAGTGTCTGGATCATTCTGGTAGCAGCCGGACTGATGATCCTCTGTGCCGATCAGAGTGCCAACCTGCTGAAGAAGAATGTAAAACGGTATCGCCCCACGCATAACCTGCAGATCGGTAAGCAGGTACACATCGTGGATAATTACAAAGGAGGACAATATGGCTTCGTATCGGGGCATGCTGCCAATAGCTTTGCGCTGGCCGTTTTCCTGATCCTCTTGTTCAAAGACAGCAACTGGCGGATGAAAAGTCTGTGCATCCTGTGGGCATTGCTCGTTTGTTATACACGCATGTACCTTGGAGTTCATTATCCGCTGGATATTATCGGCGGCGCACTGATCGGGACTTTCTGGGCCTTTGTATTTTATCGATTGTTTTTGGTTGCGAATAAAAAATTAATGAAGACCTCGTAAGCATGTATACACCACCCTATTATAAGCTGGAAGACCAACAATTCGCACGGGATTTTATCAGGGAGCATTCCTTCGGGTTGCTGCTCACGAGTGGTGATGCTTTTCCTCTGGCAACACACCTGCCCTTTGTGTGTCGGGAAGAAGAAGGAAAACTGCGGCTTTTCACACATCTCTCCAAAGCGAATCCACAATCGCAGGAACTGAACAATAAGGAAGTAGTAGCTGTATTTACCGGTCCGCATGCCTATATTTCTGCCACCTGGTATAAAAACACGCGCAATGTGCCCACCTGGAATTATGCGGCTGTTCATGTGAAAGGAATAGCACGGGTAGTAGACGACAGCGACAAGGTATTGAGCCTGCTGCGTGAAACAGTTGCTTTTTATGAAGCCGGAAACACGCTGCACCACGAGCAACTGCCGGAAGAATACAAGCATGCGCTGTCACGTGAGATCTGTATGATAGAGATCGAAACGTTGGCAATAGAAATTACGGTCAAATTCAATCAGAACAAACCCAAAGAAGATCTTGAGAGTGTCATTGCACACCTGCAGGCATCCGGCAAATCCTATAACCTCGAGATGGCAGAGCTGATCAAAAAATTCAACGCAAAAAAACTGGAATGAAAAAAATAGCTGTTTTATGTAGTATCCTGCTCTATACCCTGGCGCACGCACAATTGCCGGAAACCGATATTTTTCTTTTCGAAATAAAACGAACAGGGAATACAGTGATCGTAAAAAAAGGGGAGAACATCACCAAACGGGTGGGATATGACAACCAGCCTTTTTTCACACCCGATAACAAGGCGATGCTTTTTGTTGCCATAAAAGAAGACAAGCAGGCGGATATCTATTCGTATTCCCTGGGATCGAAAAAGATCACGCAGATTACGACTACAAAGGAAAGCGAGTATTCACCAACGGTGATGCAGGGAGGCAAACTGTTTTCTACGGTGGTGGTTGAAATGGATTCCTCACAGCGGGTATACAGTTATGACCTCGCAGGCAAACAAAAACCGGTGCTGATCATGCCGGAAGACTCGGTAGGCTATTACAGCTGGATCAACAAGGATTCGATCCTGTATTACAAACTAACGGAGCCGCATAGTCTGCATGTGTATGACATCAAAAACAAAAAAGACACCTGGATCGCGAACGAACCGCTGCGCTCGTTCAGGCCGGTAAAGAACTTTTCTTTTTTTTACGGAACGAAAGAAAAAACGGAGAACACCATTCGTCTCTATAACATGCGGCTGAAGCGTTCGGAAGAATATGCAAAAGTAAAAAGCATCAACGAAGATTTTATCTGGGATAAAACCATGGGACTCATCAAGTCGGATGGCAGCAAGGTCATGCGCTACAACGACGATGTAAAAACCTGGGTGGAGCTGGCAGACCTTTCGGCTTTCGGAATCAGCAAGATCACACGTTTTGCATTCAGCGCCAACGGAAGATGGTTAGCTGTGGTTAGTAATAAGGATTGAAAAGAGACATGTTCCTACTATAAAGAATAAGAACATATTCTAACCCGAAATAACAAACCCGAAACCCGAAATAAATCAACGTATCACGTGCACCTGCCCCTGGAAGGCATGTTTCCGCAGCTCGGAATCCACCACCTTCACTTTGTAGATATAGGTATCTACTTTGGAGATGGTATTCGAACGTTTGGTATCACCTCTCCAGCCTTCTGTGATCTCATCTGTTTTGTACACCATTTCACCCCAACGGTCGAAGATCTGCATTTCAAAACCCTTTAGATTGACACCGTAACAATAGAATACATCGTTCTTGCCATCACCATTCGGAGAGAAGGCATTCGGAATATATATCGTATAGTCTCCTTTCAGCAGGATCTCTTTGCAATAGGTAGAAGGACAGCCTACGCTGTTCTCTCCGTATAAACAGATCGTATACGTTCCGGCTTCTTTGAAATCATATACGAGGGAAGGAGCGATGAAAATATCCGTATCGTTAACCGTCCAGTAGCTGTTGTAAATAGTGCCCGAATAATCTTCCGTTGTCACCAGGTAATTTCCCGGCTCATTATCCGGAAGATTTACCATAAATTCCACCATTGGCAATTGGATCACTTCGATGGTACCAATGGCTGTATCTGAACAGGAACCATTGAAGCCGATCACTGAGTAGTTAGTGGTAACAGATGGATTGGAAATAATGGAATCCGTATTCATACCGGAGGAAGGCCAGAGATATGAAGCAGCGCCGTAAGCATGCACAACTCCCATTTGTCCCGGGCAGACCGTGTCTTTCGGAGATACGGTTACGGTAGGATTCGGAGCGACAGTTACAGATACATTCTTTTGTACGGGCGGACATCCTCCGGCAGAAATAGTTACAGTGTAATCAGTAGTTACAGCAGGTGATGCAACAGGATTTGAAATAGTTGCATTGCTCAATCCGGTCGTTGGCTGCCAGCTATAGGTAGCTCCTCCCGAAGAAGTAAGCTGTGTGTTTTGTCCCGCACAAATGTTTGCATTGCCGGAAATCACACCGGTCAATGAAGGCACCACACTCACGGTCATATCATCCGTATCGGAACAACCGTTTACAGTAGCTGTCAAAAAATAAGTAGTGGTCGTTACAGGACTTGCATTCGGGTTCGCAATATTCGGATTGTCGAGCGTAGCTGCAGGAGTCCAGGAATAGGTACCACCTGTTCCGCCTTGTCCGTTCAGCTGTACAGAGCCTCCCGGGCAAATAAATACATCGGTGCCCGCGTTGGCGGTAGGTGCCGGATTTACGGTAAAACTGGTACTGGCATTACATACAGCTCCATCGGGAAAATTAGCGCTTACCGAATAAATTCCGGTGGCAGCCTCTGTTGCATTCAGTAGAGTCGGATTCTGAAGAGTGGAAGTAAAGCTATTAGGACCTGTCCAGCTGAAGGTAGTGCCCGCAGGAATAGATGCGGGAGTAGAAGGAGAACAGGCAAGATTGACCAGTCCTCCTACACACACATCACCGCTGTTATTTGCAGTTATGGTACAGGTAGAGCAGGAAGCAGGTGCAGTGTAGTTAGCGTTGTTGGTACAGGCAACACTTGCCGAAAAAACAGCTGTCACACCACAGGCAGCTCCATTGGATGGTAAGCCTGTGAGTGTATATGTGAGCGGGCTTGCAAAAGGAGCGTTGAAAATTTGTGAGCCTCCGCAGCTTCCGGTCACTGTTAACGTTCCGGTGGCAGGTGGATTGGCAAAAGTAATAGATCCGTTTACATTGTATGTGTTGCTGGCTGCGATACAAGGTCCTGGTGTGGCGGTAACCTGCGAAATAGCACAGGAAGCCGGATTACAAGGTCCGGGAGCATTAATAGTCATTGTGTAAGTACAGGTAGGATCGGCAGAGTAAGTAGCAGTGAGTGTGCAGGAACCTCCTGTTGCACTCGATCCGGTAACAGTGTAATTCATAGAAGCGCTGAACGGAGGATTCAGCGTAACAGATCCGCCGCAGGAATTGCTGATGGTAAGTGTTCCTGTGGAAGGCGGCTGTGTGGTTGTGATCGTTCCGTTTACATTGAAAGTATTGCCGGCGATACAAGGACCGGGCGTAGCAGTCATATTGGTAATGTTGCAGGGAATGATCGCACAGTTGGTGGTTCCTGCGCCTCCCGCTCCGGAGTTGGTCTGGTTAAAAATAATGTTGGTTACATTGCCTCCATAGTTGGTGATGAGGACCATGTAATACTGCCCTGTAACAGCGTTGGGGATTGTACACACTTCCGAAGCCTGTCCATCAAAGCTGCAATCCGTCATGTTACCGGAAGGGTAGGTAGTGAAGCCATCTGTATTGCTTCCGCAACCTAAAAAATCATCTGAGCAATCGGCAGTCAGTCCGCCGGTGCATCCGCCTGTAGGTGAATTAAAAGGTCCCCAACAGGCAAAGTCGATATCATCGATAGCGCTTGCTCCGGAAATATTCATAACGATGGTTCCGCTATTGGCGATCTGCAGGTAATACCATACAGGGTTTGGCTGCGAACCAAGGCAGCCGTAGTCAGGTCCTGTTTCAGCTTCGGTTCCACTTACGGGTGCAGGAAAGTTATAAGTAGTGCCGGTGCAAAAAGGCGCAGCTCCGTTACAGAAGTCTGTCTGAGCAAAAGAATATTGCGCAATAAATAATGAAATGGAGATAAAAAGCCATTTCAGGTTGGTAGTACGTTTCACTATTCAAAAATTTTGAGTATCAAAAATAAGCAAATAAATCGGATTAACAGCCTGAAAACCTGCTTTTTCCTCTCTGTTTACCCGACTTTGGTCGAAAAATCTGAAACTACCGGATCAGGTGCACGTGGCCCTGGAACGACTGCTCCTGCAAACCGGGGTCGGCCACTTTCAATTTATAGATATAGGTATCCGTTTTGGCAATAGTTCCCGCTATATCACCTTTCCAACCTTCGTTTGGATCAGCGGAGCTATAGATCAGCTCTCCCCAGCGGTCGAAGATCAGCAATTCGTATGCGCTGAAATTGACCCCGTAGGCATAGAATACATCATTCTTTCCGTCACCGTTTGGAGTGAAGCTGTTGGGAATATAAATAGTCCAGTCATCTTTTAATATGATTTTCTCACATTCACTCACCATGCAGCCTCTTTCGTTTTCACCGTGCAGGCAAACAGTGTAGGTGCCGGAGCTTTTGAGATCGTGTACCAGCGGAAACAGTATCAGCGTATCGGAAGTATTAATGGTCCAGTAACCATTCAGAAGACCGGACGAGCTGCTGTTCGCTGTTATTACGTAGTCGCCGGGCTCATTCTGTACGCTCAGGCTGAAGTCGGCAACCGGCAGGGGGCTCACAACAATAGCCCCGTTGGCAGTATCGCTGCAGATGCCTGTCGATCCGATCACAGTATAAAAAGTGGTTTGGGCCGGAGAGGAAAGAATAAAATTGTCGGTAGTGCTCAATCCCTGCCACACATAACTGCCTGCACCGGATGCATAGATAACACCGGATTGCCCGGCGCAGATCGTATCATTGGGAGTAACCTGCACGGTAGGTTTCGGATGCACAGTGATCTGAATGTTTTTGATAACCGGGGCACAGCCTGCGCCTCCCGAGATCGAAACAGAATAATTGGTGGTTGCGGAAGGAGAAGCCATCGGGTTGGGAATGCCTGCATTGCTAAGCCCTGTAGCAGGAGACCAGGAATAGCTCAGACTACCCGAGGCAATAAGCTGAACGGCGGACCCGTTACAAATATTCATATCGGGAGATACCGTTGCGTTAATAAAAGGGATCACACTCACCGTAGTTTCATCGCTGTCTTCACAGCCTTCCACAGAAGTTACTGTAAACGTATAAGTAGTAGTGCTTAGCGGGCTTGCAACCGGATTTGTAATGGCGGGATCATTGAGTGTAGTGGCCGGTGTCCACGAGTAAATGCCTGTACCTTGCCCGGTAAGCGGTACGGAAGAGCCGGCACAGAGTAGAGTATCGGGCCCCGCATTTGCTACGGGAGCAGGATGAACAATGATCGTAGTGGTTGCACTGGCCACCTGGAGATCAGGTGGGAATGTAACCGTAGCTGTATAAGTGCCGGAAGCAAGCGGATCTGCATTGTTGATAACAGGAAACGGGTCGTTGGACGTAAAGCCATTGGGCCCGGTCCAGGTAACCGGGTAACCTTGTACGGGACTTACACTTGAGCCATCTGTAACGTAAAGGGAGGCCGTTTCTCCTTCACACAAAGGACCGTTGGTTCCGCATGAGAAACAGACAGGTGAGGTGAAAGTGATAGTTTCAATGCAACCCGGATCGCTGGCAAAGAAAATACTCAGGGTGTGCTGGCCTCCGTTAGCAAAGATATTGTGGCCTGAATAAGAACTTGGACTGTAAAAAGGCGGGGAGAGAGGAGTGGTATAAGGAGCGCCGTCGATGGAAACCAATACATCGCCTCCCGTGGGCGGATTTATATACTCTATGCTAACGGTCAAACCGACCGTATTGTAATAAGGTTGGCAGTACTGTGGTGTTACTTCAAGCAGCGTAATATCGCAGGGAGCGGCCGGATTGCATTCGGCAGGAGGGATATAAATTGCGTTTGAATTGCAAAAGGGAGCATTTGCATAAGCCGTAAAAGTTGCATGCACAGTACAATTATAGGGAGTAATGTTTATAGTACTAAGTGTATAGCTAAGCGGGCTTACAAAAGGCGGATAGAAAAGCTGGATGCCACCGCAACCACCATCCACAGCCAATACACCGGAGGAAGGTGGATTATGGAAAGTGATAATTCCTGTCACATCAAAAGTATTAGTGAGGGGATTGCAGGGGCCTGCTACTGCTGTCATTTGAGTGATGCCGCATGGAGGGGGAGGAGGCATACAGGGAGCAGGAGTATTTATCATGCCATTATACGCACAGGAATTATAGCCAATGTTATCGATAAAGAATGCCATCAAAAGGCAGGGGGCACCGGTAGCTGTGCTTGTTACAGTAAAACTCAAAGGTGAGGAGAAGGGAGCAGTGAAGATCATCGTGGTGTCGCAGATAACAACATACAATTCTCCTTCCGGAGGAGGAGCGGTTAGCGTAATGGTGCCTGTAATATCGAACTGATTATTTCCATAACAAGGACCATTTGCAGTAGTTATGTTGATATTGCATGGATCGCAGGAAGGCGGTGCCGTAAAAGGAAAAGTTTCTTCGCATGTGGCAGCGGTGAAAGCTGCAGTTATCGGATTATTGAGCCCATTCGCAGGAAGGTTTGTAAGAGAATAGCTGATAGGGCTCACAAAAGGAGCATTGAATACCTGTAATGTGCCCCAGGTCGATACGGTTAAATTGCCGGTTGAAGGCGGGTTGATAAAGCTGATCGTGCCGTTTATGTCATACATGTTGGTAACCGGATCACAGGCTCCGGCAACAGCAGTTAGCTGTGTAAAGTCGCAGGGACTATTGTTGCAGGGCACAGGAGCGGCAATAGTGGTGCTGGCTGCACAGGAGGGATCGGCAGAAAATACGGCAGTAATTGTGCAGGTGCCGCCTGTAGCAGGACTGTTAATGCTAAAGCCGGTGGAGCTGGAAAAGGGCGGATAGTAGGTAAGCGAACCGCCGCATGAATTGGTAATGGTCAGTGATCCGGAAGAAGGAGGAACGGTGGTTTCAATAATACCACTGATGGTAAACATGTTGTTGCTGCCGATGCAGGGACCCGGTGAAGCCGTGAGCCGCGTGATGTCACAGGGAACAATGTCGCAGTTGGTAGAACCTACTCCCAGGCCGCCGTTTGTTTGATAGAAAGTAATATGGGAGGGCACAGCGCTCTGATTGGTAACGAGTATTATGTAATATTCACCCGACAATGCATTCGGGATCGTGCAGTTTTCCGTAGCGGAAGGATTGGCGGCACAATCTATCGTATTGGCCGCTGTGAGCCCTCCTGCACATGCGCCTGTCGGAGTGGCAAATGGTCCCCAGCAAATGAAATCGATATTGTCTCCCGGACCCTGTCCGAAAATATTCATTACAATGGATCCACTGTTATCGATCTGAAGGTAATACCAGGAAGGATTGGGTTGGCTGGTCAGGCAACCATAATCGGGCCCGGCTTCGGCAGTTGGAGAATTGATAGAGGAAGGGAATTGATATTCCAGGCTGGTGCAGATTGGAGTGGCCCCGGAGCACACATCATTTTGTGCAGAAAGCGAGGAAACCGCAAATACCCATAAAATAAAGAAATGTAGAAACCCCTTCATGTTACCAAAGTACAAATTAGTGAACATTGATCCTAAGGAAAAGCTCTCAAATGCATGATCGTGGGGTTTCACTTGAAATTCGTGTAGCTTTCCTGTATATTTATACTAACACAAAGCCTTTAATGTTTCAGAGAACCGGTAAATATCCTCGAATGAATTATAAAGCGGCACCGGCGCCAGGCGGATCACATTGGGCTCTCTCCAGTCGGGCACCACTCCTTCTTTTACCAATGCATTGAAGAGCTCTTTCCCACGGCCATGAGCAATGATGGAATACTGGCAGCCCGGCTGTATTCCTTTTGGGATATATACCGAATCTTCTTTCGGGGTAAGTGCTTCGAATTTTTTGCCTTCGGGTTGTGTAGCATTTATTTCTCCGATCACAAAGTCGAGATAGGAAAGCAGGTTTTTACTTTTTGCGGTGAGCTTTTCAAAAGGAACCTGGCTGAAAACATCGAGCGAAGCTTTGTGCGCAGCCATGGAAAAGATCGGGGCATTGCTCAGCTGCCAACGCTCGGCGCCCGCAATTGGCTCAAATGTTTTTTCCATTTTGAAACGCGTTTTTTTATCGGTTCCCCACCAGCCTGCAAAAAGCGGCAGATCAAAATTGTGGTGGTGTTGTTCGTGAACAAAAGCTCCTGCCACGCTACCCGGTCCGCTGTTCAGATATTTGTAGCTGCACCAGGCGGCAAAATCTACGTCCCAGTCGTGTAGCTTCAGTTGAATATTTCCTGCTGCATGCGCGAGGTCGAAACCAACCGGGATACCGTGCTTATGTGCAAGAGCGGTAATGCTTTTCATATCGAAGACCTGCCCGGTGAAATAGTTGACGCCACTGAACATCACCAATGCCAGCTCGTCCTTGTGCATTTCGATGGCAGCTAAAATGTCTTCGTAGCGGATAGCATATTCTCCTGCACGCGGCTCCACTTCTATAATAGCATCGTTTGCATTAAAATGATGGAATTGCGCCTGCGATTGTACGGCATACTGATCGCTTGGGAATGCTTTGGCTTCGCAGAGGATCTTGTAACGCTGTTGTGTGGGACGATAAAAAGAAACCATCAACAGGTGCAGATTCACGGTGAGCTGGTTCATCATTACTACTTCCGAAGGCTTTCCGCCTACGAGATCAGCAGCCTGTGCCGTGAGCAGCTCGTGATACGAGAACCAGGGATTTTTGGCAAGGAAATGGCCTTCCACGCCATAGGTTTTCCAGTCGTTGAGTTCCTGTATTATGTAAGACTCGGTTATTTTGGGCTGCAATCCCAGCGAATTGCCTGTAAAATACAGCATGTCTTTTCCTGCGTGCTGCGGAATATGGAATTGGGAGCGGAAAGAGCGGAGCTCGTCTTTATTGTCTAAATCCTGTGCGTAAGCTAAGGTGTTCTGATGTTGCATGCGCGCAAAGATAGAAAGAAATCGTGCGGAGGACAGTTCAAATTAGCGGATCTCCGACAATTTACCTGCCCGGATCTGAGGCCGCCACAGGTAGGTATATTTTTCAGGCTGGTAAAAAAGCCTGTTTATGCTATGAATTTGAGATTTTGATCGAAAATGTGACAAAAATTGAGTAAGCGGTATCAAAATTCCGCCGAAAGATCCTGAAAACAAAAGAGTTATTTCTGGTGAAATCGCAGAAATCCTGATCTGATAAGGCCTTCAAAACATCCTTGTTTTTCAGACACCAACCTTGTTTTTCCCGATGCCGACACCTGAAAAACGTATGTGGTAAATACGGTAAGAATGTAATTTATTGGAAAACAATAATTTAATAAAAATTGAAAAAATATTGCTACCAATTTAGTAATAGTTGTGTAAACAGAATTTGTATTAGCTTTGCATCAACTTATAAAAAAACAAAAAACAATGAAAAAATTAATGTTAGTTGCTGCCGTTGTTGCAGTTGGTCTGTCTTCTTGCAAAAAAGATTACACTTGCACTTGTACTTATACAGGTGGTGTTACCGGAAGCGTTTCTACAACAGTTACAGCTACCAAAAAAGATGCTAAATCTTCTTGCGAATCAGGATCTTCATCTGCAGGTGGAAACACTGTTACTTGCAAAATTAACTAATTGAATCTTCAATTATTTAAAAACGCCCGGAATTCCCGGGCGTTTTTTATTTTTGCACCATGAAAAAGCCAATCATCATTTTGTTGTGTGCGCTTGCTTTTGCTTCCTGCAAAAAGAACTATACCTGTGAATGCACCACTACCTCTAATTTTCCAGGATATACTCCTACCACAGCCAATACAACCATTAACGACAGGGAGAAAAGAGCTGAAGAGCTATGTAAGGCAAAAAATTCATCGGGCGGAGCGTATGGTTTTACACTCACTTCTACCTGTACATTAAAATAATTCAAATCATTAAAGCGCTAAAGATCATATTATCTGTTTTGCTGGGAGGGGTTTATATCTTTTCCGCTTACAGTAAAATGTTCCCGATCGAGCCTTTCGAATATACCTTTGTGGATATCGGGATCTCCAACTGGCAGCTGTCGCCCTTTATGGCGAGGACTGTTATCGGCATCGAATTCTTTATCGGATTTTTATTTGTTTTTCAATTGGGCATCCGCTCCTTCGCATCTAAGCTGAGTATCGGGCTGCTTTCTTTTTTCACCATTTATCTCGGCATCCTGATGATGATGAATGGCAACAATAGCAATTGCGGCTGTTTTGGTGAGATGCTGCCGATGACACCCTTGCAGAGCATTCTCAAAAATATCGTGTTGCTGACGCTTTCCATTTACCTGCTCAAAAAAGGCTTCGAGATCAATTACGGAAGAGTGAAAACCTGGCTGGCTGTAACATTCTTTGTCTTGGCGCTTGCCTTTACTTTTATCCGTAACCCGGTGGACCTCGATTATTCGGAAGCTTACCTGCAGGAGAAGGAAGCCAATTTTTTTCTTCCGCTTGATACGCTTATAAAAAGTGCGACCGTAGTTCCGGTGCCTGCCGATATCAAAGAAGGAAAAAAAATAATGGCATTTTTAAGCAGTTCCTGTCCGCATTGTAAGATCGCTGCTGCCAAGCTTCGGATCATGAAAGAGAAGAACCCGGATTTTCCTTTGTACTTTGTTATAAACGGGAAGGACGAGGATATCAAAAAATTCAGAGAATACACGAAGAGCACCAATATTCCGTGGACCAAGCTGAACGGAAAGAATTTCGTATATCTCGCCGGTGTATCGATGCCCCGCATTATGCTGGTCAATAAGCAGCAGGTAGAGGTAGAGCTTACTTATTTCACCCTCGATCAGGGGGAGATCGAAAAGTGGCTCGCAAAGCCATAGAAAAAGTATTTTTTTTCGTACCTTCAAATACACAAATCACTTTCTCATGAGCAAAATCGTATGCTTAGTAGTTGTCTTCTGCATAGGAATGGTTTCCTGCAAAAAAAAGCAATATGCCTGTCATTGCCACTACAACGGTGCACATGAAACTACGTATTTTAAAGAGACCAAAAAGAAAGCAGAAAAGAGATGCAACAAAGCCAATGGTTGCGAGCTTCTTTATTGAACAAAGAGCTTTAATTCTTCTAACATCCGCTTTTCCACTTCTTCACTGTCCCATTTGTTTTCAATATCCGGCATGGCCATCACCTTGTCCATGATGGCCTGCTGTTTGGCTCCTTCTTTAAGAGCTTTACTGTAACGGATATGTGGGCTGTAGGTCACCATCGAATAGAGCGGGATCCATTTGTCAGGATATTTGGAATTGAAGCGCGCTTCTATTTTTTTCTGCAGCAGGAATGTTTTGTCCGCTGTTTTATCACGCATCTCAATGAAATTACCAACTGCAAGATCTGCAATAGCATCTGCATCAGGTTTGCGAAGCTGCTGGTATTCGTTTAAGATCGCCGGCCAGTTGTCTCCGTGTTTGTCGAGCAATCCATTCAGCACCACGCAGTCCTCAAATCCGCAATTCATGCCCTGCCCGTAGAAAGGAACAATAGCATGGGCCGCATCTCCAATAAGCGCGATCTTGTCATCGAACACCCAGGGAAAACATTTTACGGTAACCAATGAGGAAGTAGGGTTGTGCATGAAATCATCGATCAGGGTGGGCATCAGCGGAACAGCGGTAGAGAACTCCTCATCGAAGAATTTTTTCACCTGTTCGCGCGTAGTAAGATTCGCAAAGGATTTCTCGCCCTCAAAAGGAAGGAAGAGTGTGCAGGTAAAATTGCCATCGGGGTTGGGAAGTGCGATCATCATGAAACTTCCGCGTGGCCATATGTGCAGGGCATTTTTCTCCAGCATGAATTCTCCACCCGCTCCGGGAGGAATGATCAGCTCTTTGTAGCCTGCAGTGATATAATGCTGGTTGTATTCAAAACGGTCACTGCTCAGCTGCATGCTTAGGCGCGATGCAGCAAATGCACCATCGGAGCCAAAAAGCAGGTCGCTTTTCACATCCGTTTTCTGATGATCGTTATTGTTCTCAAAGTGTGCGGTGAGCGTGGTTTTGTCAATCCCCGTGCAGCGCTCGTCGAAGTGGATCTTTACATTTTCCTGTTCTTCTGCAAGGTCCATCAGCTTCATGTTGATATCGGCACGCGATACCGAATAGATAGCCTGCCCTTCTTTTCCATAGGGCTGAAAAACCTGCGAGCCGTCTTTGTTGTGGATCTGCCGGCCATACATCGGGATGGCGATCTTCCGGATGTCCTCTGCTATACCAACACCTTCCAGTCCTTTCCAGCCACGGTCGCTGAGGGCCAGGTTGATGGATTTGCCCGCACTCATTTGTGTTTTGCGCATATCGGGACGGCGCTCGAATACGTTTACTTTATGGCCGCGTTTTGCGAGGTAAATGGAAAGCAGTGAACCGACCAGACCTGCACCTACCATCGTAATGTTTTTCTGAGATTGCATACGTTATTTTATAAGAATTCCTTTTTTATTGATCACAGGGATGTTCACTAAGTTGGCTTGCTGGATGCTTTCGGGCAGGAATACGAATTTCCGGTCGTACATCACATCATCTACATAATAGCTCACCCAGTATTCATTGGTAAGGCCAAATACTTCTTCGAGGATGGGCTCTACCACAGCATAGGATTGGGTGGGCAGTATTTCGAAGAACCAGCGAAGGGTGGAAGTTTTCCGTTTCTGATTTTCGATCTCACCGTATCCGTCGGAAGTAACAAGCACATTTTTCAGGTCCTTGTCTTTCGTGTTGATGATGAACACATCCCAGCTGTTGCTGTCGTCCTCTTCTTCAGGGATGATCGCAATCGCTACTCCGTCGCCTGCATTTAATAATTCGCTTAATTTCATTTATAATGTATTTCCTCGTAGGTTAATTCGTTCAGGTACTTTGTGTTATTATCCGGGTTGCCTATGCTGTTAAAAATTTCCGCGCGTTATTTCGTAAAATAGAATTTCTTCGGGAAGAGGTGTTCGTTCCCTTCATCATCCATTACATTTTCTATCAGCTCAAAATATTCTTTGTTGTGTTTGGCGATGCGTTTTTGATAAGGCAGGTACAATTTATCTTTTTCATCCACCCAATCTTCTCTTCTTACCGAGGCGTTGGCTATTTCTTTCCACTCGTTGTTGCTAAGACGATAGATCACAAATGCGGTCCAGCTGCTGGTAAACCAGTCGGGCACGAAATAAATTTCGCAGATCCCGTCATCATCCAGGTCACCTGCATTGCCAATAACACCGCCTAATGCCTGTTCTCTGCCAAAGGAGGGGATCTTACCACCGGAGAATATAAACTGCGTTTTACACACATCGTCGCGGCAGGTCATTTCCTCTTCAATGATGCTGGGCTCATTAATAAAAACAGTGTCGCTTATTTTGTCGCTGTTTATATCCCCCAATACAACGGTATCGATCGGGTATATATACGACTCCACTTCATCCGAAGTCATAAACCGGGTTGAATCAATAACAGCGTCTGTTGTTTTTGGAATGACCTGGCTGGTGTCAGCATTTTCCTGGCAGGAGATCAGTCCGATAACGGAACTGATAAGGAGTATTTTATTCAATAATTTCACAGTTAAACAAAGCACTAAAATACTGTTTTATTTTCTCTTTTACTTCGTTCATATCTACTTCGCGCCCTAGCTCTTTTTGCATAGAAGTGACGGCTTTGTCCTGGATACCGCAGGGAATGATATTACCGAAATAATCCAGGTCGGAATTCACATTGAAACCAAAACCGTGCATGGTGACCCAGCGGCTGCAGCGTACACCCATCGCGCAGATCTTCCGGGCTTTTACCGGATCTTCGGCATCCAGCCACACGCCTGTTTCCCCGCTGCTTCTGCCGGCTTCGATGCCGTAATCTTTCAGCGTAAGAATGATGGCTTCTTCGAGGAAACGCAGGTATTTATGAATGTCGGTGAAAAAATTATCGAGGTCTAATATCGGATAGCCTACTAATTGTCCGGGCCCGTGATAAGTGATATCTCCGCCGCGGTTTATTTTATAATAGGTGGCATGTTTTTCTTCAAGCTGCTCGTTCGAAACAAGGAGATGCGAAATATCGCCGCTCTTGCCTAAAGTATATACATGCGGATGCTCTACAAAAAGCAGGTGATTTTCGGTAGGCAATTGCTGTTCTTCCGGCAGTTCGCGGTTCGCTGTTTTTTGTGCAACGGTCTTCGTAAAGAGCTCTTCCTGGAAATCCCAGCACTCCTTGTAATCCATGGTGCCAAGATCTCTGAATGCTACTTTATGATTTTGCAGATAATTCATTTGTAATTCCGTGTTGCAGGTTTCCCGTTTCAGTTTTGTTTCGGGGCTGATCTTGCATGCTTCAACCAGAAACCCAAAACAAGAAACCCAAAATGATTACTTCTTATCCAACTGGATCCGTTCCGTACGATTGGCAATATTCCATGCAGTGAAGAAAACGAGACGGGTGATCTTTTCTATTTTGGGGAAATCGATCTTTTGTACCTCGTCTGTTTCCTGGTGGTAGTCTTCGTGCACGCCGTTGAAATAAAAGATAACGGGAATATTGTTCTTCGCAAAGTTATAGTGATCGCTGCGGTAGTAGTAGCGGTTCGGATCGTTCTCGTCGTTGTAGGTATAATCCAGTTGCAGGTTGCTGTATGTTTTGTTGGCAGTCTCGCTCACCGTGTGCAGGTCTTTGCTCAGCTTGTCGGAACCGATGAGGTACACATAATTGGAATTGCCGGCATGCTGTTTATCCAACCTTCCGATCATATCGATGTTGAGGTTACACACCGTATTTTTGAGCGGGTACACAGGGTTGCGGGTGTAATAATCGCTGCCTAACAAACCTTTTTCTTCTCCGGCCACTGTCATGAACAGTATGCTTCTCCGCGGACCCTTGCCTTCTTTTTTCGCTTTTGCAAATGCTTTTGCCAGCTCGATCACTGCCACTGTTCCGCTTCCGTCATCGTCGGCGCCATTGTATACCACACCATCGTGTTTGCCTAAGTGATCATAATGGGCAGTGATCACAACTAATTCTTCTTTCAGATCGCTTCCTTCCACATAGCCCAGTACATTTTCCGTATTCAGCTTGCTTGCTTCCTGTCTTACATTCAGCGTTACATCCGTTTTGAACGTAAAATTATAAGACTTGGCCGAGGAAGCCATTTTTTCCTGCATCTTTTTATACGTATGCTTTTTCGAATTCATGATCGCATTAGTCAGTTCTTCGGAAATATAGACCACGAGCGGATTTGGCTTTGTGATCGTTTTTTTATCCGTTTCGATGTCCATGCGGTACGAAGTGATGCGGTGTTCGTTCTGCTTAAAATCTTCCCTGATGTTGTTCTCCGCGATCAGTAAAATGGAAACACCTGCTTTTTGTGCTTCACCCAATTTGCGGCGGAAATTCGTAGTCCAGTCGGAAGGCTCGCTGCTTTGAGAGATCAGCGATTTGCCATTTTCTCCGTAAGGTTCCCCATTCAGGATCAGTACTACTTTGCCTTTTACATCCAGTTTGCTGTAATCGTTGTAAAGCAGGGTATTGATGCCGTATCCTGCGAACACTACTTCATTCAGGTTGTAAATGCTGTCGCGGAGGATGGTGGAATACGAATAAAAATCTTTGTTCTGCACATATTCCGCTTTGCCTGCACGCAGGGCTATTTCCTGTGGCTGGTATACCGAAACCGGGAAGGTTTGGTAATAGCCGTGTGTAAGCGCCGGGATCTGCTGGATGCCGAATTCCTTGAACTGGTTCATGATGTATTCGGCTGCCATTTTCTGGCCTTTCTGCCCGGTCTCGCGGCCTTCGTATTCGTCGGAGGCCAGCACGGTCAGATTTTTCTTCAGGTTCTCGGCCTGCACCAGTTTGGAATATCGCAGCGCTACACTGTCCTGCTGTGCATGTGCGAGCAGGGCTGTGAACAGGAGAGCAGGTAAAAAAGAGCGTTTAAGCATGGCAATAAGTTAAAATAAAACGTGCAGCTTCTTAGGCAAAGGAAATATCGAACTGCACGAGGTCGATGAATTCCTGCAGGCGGTCATCAATGTTCTGCTGGCTGAGGCCGATCAGGCGCTCTGTACCGAATTTCTCCACAGTAAAGCTTGCCATAGCCGAAGCATATATGATGGCGCGTTTCATATTTTCGAAAGAAATATCCTTGGTCTGCGCCAGGTAACCGATAAAACCACCTGCGAAGCTGTCGCCTGCACCGGTAGGATCGAATACCTCTTCCAGCGGAAGGGCAGGGGCAAAGAACACTTCGTCTTTATTGAATAATAATGCACCGTGCTCGCCTTTTTTAATGATCAGTACTTTAGGTCCCATGGCCAGCACTTTTTGTGCCGCTTTCACCAGCGAATATTCGCCGGAGAGCTGTCGTGCCTCGGAATCATTGATAGTAAGCACATCCACCATGCTGATGGTTTTTTTCAGGTCGTCCATAGCGATGTCCATCCAGAAATTCATGGTATCCATCACGATCAGCTTCGGACGTTTGGTCATCTGGCTGATCACTTTCTGCTGGATGGCAGGAACGAGGTTGCCTAACATCAGAAAATCCACTTCGCGGGCGGATTCCGGTACGATAGGATCGAAGTTCTCGAGCACATTCAGCTGGGTATCAAGTGTATCGCGGGTGTTGAGGTCATTGTGGTAGCGTCCTGCCCAGAAGAAGGATTTTTCACCTTTTTTGATCTGCAGGCCGGCCAGATCCACTCCCTGGTCGGTGAGGATATTGAGGAAATCCTGCGGGAAATCGTCGCCAACTACCGAAACGAGGTGAATATCACGGGTATAGTACGAAGCAGCGAGGCTAATGTAACTGGCGGCTCCGCCAACGATTTTATCGGTTTTCCCGAAAGGAGTTTCAATAGCATCAAATGCAACGGTTCCTACAACTAAAAGGCTCATGAAATTTTTTTTGCAAATATATTGTTTATTTACAAAAAGTGTGGTAATATTGCACTCCCAATTTTAAGGGAAAATTCCTTCTTAGCTCAGCTGGTTAGAGCACATGACTGTTAATCATGGGGTCCCTGGTTCGAGCCCAGGAGAGGGAGCAAGAAGGCTGACAGTCCGTCAGCCTTCGTTTTTAAGTTCTTTTTGATAAAGTTTAGAGGCCAAAAGCTGTTAATTCTGCCCCGCCTGCGCTGACAAGCTTTGCTTCGTCAGGGATGGTGGTTCTTCAAAAAGGAATCGTTCTTTAGTAAGTATGCCCCGATGGTGGAATTGGTAGACACGCAGGACTTAAAATCCTGTGCCCTTACCGGCGTACGGGTTCAAGTCCCGTTTGGGGTACAAGTGAAACCGCTGATATTCAGCGGTTTTCTTTTTTATATTCATCGTCTTAGTTACTGAATTTTTAAAATTTCTCTCTTAATTTTCCTCCTGCGTGTGGTCTTTGATGCGTTAAATGCTTCCGAATCCTGATTACACATATACTACACTCTGA
Source organism: Bacteroidota bacterium (assembly GCA_021156365.1). Taxonomy (GTDB): domain Bacteria; phylum Bacteroidota; class Bacteroidia; order B-17B0; family Aurantibacillaceae; genus JADJDM01. Next base: position 537,362 of record JAJNDK010000002.1, on the reverse strand, counting down.
GTCAGGCATAATATTTTGAAGGATATAAAGAGAATGAAAAGGTCTGTCAGGCGCAATCCTTTTTTCATCTGCCCATTTCATATGTTTTTATCATGCATTTACTTTAATAAATATCCATGGCCACAATAAAACGGACTGCAAACAAATCCGATAAACTACAGGTATTAGTAATCGGCACCTCTGCCGGTGGGCTTCAGGCTTTAATAAAATTAATAAGCCAGTTGCAGGCAAATTTCCCCATACCAATATTGATTGTGCAGCATATTTCGGCAGATGCTACCGGAAGCGTTCTTCTTAATGAAATGAAAGTGCATAGCAAACTAAAATGTTCGTTTGCAGCTGAGGGCACAACTATTGCGCCCGGACACTTGTATATCGCTCCTTCAAATTACCATTTAATGATCGGAAATGATAAGAAAATTTTGTTAACCAAAGGTGCGCATGAGAACAGGTCAAGACCTGCAATCGATCCCTTATTCAGATCGGCAGCAGTGGCTTTTGGGAATAAGGTAATAGGGATTTTACTAACGGGTTACCTGGACGATGGAACGTCAGGCCTTTCTGCGATCAAGCGCTGCGGTGGTATCTGCATTGTACAGGATCCAAAGGATGCTCAATATCCGGAAATGCCTAAAAATGCACTAAACCTGGTAAAGGTAGATTATTGTATTCCTATATCAGAAATGGGCGGAGTGCTTGATCGGCTTGTAGTAAAAAAGCAGGGCAAAGCTAAGCCTATACCTAAAGATATTCTTATTGAAGCGGAAATAGCCAAACGCGTTCTGAGCGATTTACCCTCTGTAAATGCGCTTGGGGAACAGGTGCCTTTTAATTGTCCGGGCTGCGGAGGGGTTTTGTGGAAGATAGGTAAAGGCGCCGGTATGCGTTACAGGTGCCATACCGGTCATGCCTATACGTTGGCGGCTCTTTCCGCGGAACAGGCAAATAAAATTGAAGAAACAATGTGGACCGCTCTTCGCATGTTCGAGGAAAAAAAAAATTTACTTACTACGATGGCGAAAGAAGGAAAAGGAAGTGTAGCAAAATCAGCAATGGACAGGGCTAAGCTATTAGAAGTTCATATCAAACGTATACGCGTCATATTAAAATCCAACGATAAGGGAACAATAAATGATATGCCTTCTTAAGAATATGACAGCGGGAAAAAGAAACATGGAGAGGTGTTTAAAACGCAAAAAATGTGCCTGATGCGCTGAAGGAGTATTTTGTAATGGTTTTGCTCAAATTTGTTTATGTTTGTCAGGAGTTAGCATTTTTCGGGGACTTAAAATCCTGTTACCGGCGTATTGACAGTTATTGGTACTTTTTGAAAGGCATTGATAGTCATCACCGAATGAAATCAAAGGTTGCTAAGAGTATTAGCAACCTTTTTTATTGATATTTTTGGATGTGCAAGAACTGTTTTCTCAAATAGAAACTATACATCCAATTATTCCAGTCTCTGAAAAGGCGCTTTCTACAATATGCAGGGGTGTCATTTTTTCTAAAGGCAAAAACGTACAGGAGATTGGTCATACTTGCAAGACGATTTACTTCGTGAAAAAGGGGGGCGTTCGTATCTATTACTTCAAAGAAGCGACTGATATCACTGAAAGCTTTGAGTTTGAGAATGCGTTTGTCGCAAGAGCAGAGAGTTTATTTACAGGGAAACCTTCACGAAAAGCTATACAGGCAATAGAAGATACAACCCTGATTGCTATCGATTCGAATAAGCTTTTCAAACTCTTTGATACCCATCACGATTTGGAACGCCTTTTCCGAAAGATAATAGAAACGTCCTATGTGAATACCGTTAACCGCATTGAAAGTTTGCAGTTCAACACAGCCGAAGAACGTTATAAAGCACTTCTGAAAGACGCACCTGATGTGCTGAAGAGAGTTCCTTTAAAACATGTCGCTTCGTACCTTGGGATCACTCAGGTCAGCTTGAGTCGGATCAGAGGAATAAAATGATTATTTATCATATGATAAGTCCTTTGTCTTAGAGTCAAAATACCTTTGCTTAAATATTTTGAGCATGGAAAATTTTGATCGAAAAAAACATTGGGAAAACATATACACTACAAAGGAATTAGAAGCCTGTAGTTGGTTTCAACCCACTCCTGTAACATCATTAGAGTTCATTGAGCAATCCGGAATCTCGAAATCTTCCAAAATAATTGATATTGGGGGTGGAGACAGTTTTTTAACTGATAGTTTGTTAGAGAAAGGCTATACTGATATTACCGTCCTGGATATTTCAGAAGCTGCATTGGATAGAGCAAAACAAAGACTGGGGGAGAGAGCAGAAAAAGTAAAATGGGTGGTTGGAGATGCCACCAGTTTTGCTCCTTCAGAAAAGTATGACCTGTGGCACGATAGAGCAGCCTTTCATTTTCTTACCGATCAAAATGACGTGAATAATTACGCGGTTACTGCTAAAAATACTCTCAAAGAAACAGGGGTTTTAATTGTTGGTACCTTCTCTGAAAATGGGCCAAAGAAATGCAGTGGAATCGATATTAAGCAATATTCAAAGGAAGGCCTTTCAAGAGTTTTTGAAAATGGCTTTAAAAGGCTAAAGTGCGTAAATGTCGACCATCCAACACCCTTCAATACAACCCAAAACTTCACCTTTTGCAGCTTTCAGAAATCGTCAAATTAACGGCCAGCGATCCGACTGATTGGAGGGCAAGAGTTCATCAGGATTTTAAGTGGCTGTAAATCACCAAAAAGTTCGATATTTGCAACCCGTAGGGTACTTTTAAAGAGGGTTGTGGTATCACAACCCTCTTTAATTCCCATTTGTCGATAGTGATAGATTAGTTCCCGGGAAAAACTTTCACACTTAAAAAATATTTCATTAAGTTTAGTAAATCACTAACATGATGAAATCCATTATCAGACTTTTGCTGTTTTTATTTATTCTCACGGAGACAGTCTCTGCCCAGGTAGACACCGCGGCAAAGATCACCATCGACTTCAACGACCATTCCTTTCGTGAAAAGAACGGAAGGATCATTGTAGAACCAGTGGAAGTATCATTGGTAGAAGACCGGTTTGGCAATGAAAGGCAGTCAGCGTATGTTCAGGGGTCGGCACACAGCTGGCTCAATCTTGGCGCCTCGCCTTTGCTGAAACCGAAAGAGGGAACTATTTCGCTGTGGGTAAAGCTGGACCGGGAAGTATACGCAGGCAAAGGTTATGAAGGCAATCCCATCATCATGACAAAAAATTCGCCGGCACAGGATTTTTACGATGCTTACGTTGTTTTTTATGACCTGAGGAGTAAGCGGTTCATGTCTTTCACTTCCAGAGATTCGACGGGTGAAAAACAGGTGGGTATTAATTCGCTGGATATCGCAGAGATGAACAAATGGTATCATATGGTCTTGGCATACAACAACGAAAACATGTGGTTTTATATCGATGGGGTTTTGCAAGGCCGCTGCGAAAAGGGATTCGAAACGAAATTTTACGAACCGGATCCGGTAATGGTTGGCAACGGAGCACACCGGAAAAATGACCGGTGGATGCGTGGAAGTGTGGATGACATCAGGATCTTTCACAGGGTATTGAGTAATGAAGAAGTGCAGGAGCTTTACAATGCCCCCAATCCCAATCGTTTTAAGAGATTTCTTAAACAAGCGGCCCCGTATGCACTGATGCTGATTATCTGCGGAGCATTGATCGCTTTGATCATTGTTCGAAACAGGATCAGCAGGAAGCGGGAAAGAGAGCGGCTGGAATTGCAAAAACACATTGCAGAGCTGGAAATGAAAGTGGTGAAAACGCAAATGAACCCACATTTTATTGCTAACTGCCTCGCAGCTATTCAGGACCTGATCTATAGCGGGCATGTTGACAAGGCGGGGCAGTACCTTGCAAAATTCAGTTTATTCCTGAGGAAGATACTGGATTATTCGGATAAGACTTATATCAGCCTGAAAGAAGAGCTTGAAATAATAGAATTGAACATTGAACTTGAGCAGTTAAGATTTAAAGATCATTTCGAATTGCATATTCAGATAGATCCTGTTATAAATATTCACGACATCATGGTTCCTTCGCTCATTACACAACCCCTTATAGAAAACGCGATCTGGCACGGGTTGCTTCCGTTAAAGGAAAGGGTACCATGCCTGAGGATCAATGTTTATTTAAAGGAAAACTCGGTCTATATAGAAATCGAAGACAATGGGGTGGGAAGAAAAAAAGAAGACAATGGTGGCGAAAAAAAGTCACGGGGAACAAAGCTCGTAACAGATAAGCTGGAAATTGTGAGCAAACTGACAGAGAGCGCCAATTACAAATTACAGATCGATGACCTCTTAAATGAGGATAATTCTGCGAAAGGAACAAGAATAGTTTTACAGCTGGATTCACAGGCATAAATCCGATACCATGATAACCGCCATTATAATAGATGATGAGGCGCACAACAGGGATGTGCTCCGGGCATTGCTGAACAAGCACTGCACGGAAATAAAAATACTGGATGAAGCCGATAATGCCCAGGAAGCATTTTTCAAAATAACAGATCAAAAGCCTCAATTGGTTTTCCTGGATATAAGAATGCCCGGAAGAAATGGATTTGACCTGCTGAAATTATTCAAGGAAATCGATTTCGAAGTGATCTTTGTCTCAGCCTTTGATGAATACGCGATAAAAGCTTTTGAATTCAATGCACTGGATTATATCCTGAAGCCTATAGATTATGTGAAGCTGATAAAAGCTGTAAATAAAGCTATTGCCAAAATAAGAAGCAATAATAAGGATGATACAATTCTTCACTTTGTAAAGACCCTGGCAGATAAAGATGACCTGGTGAACAAATTTTCTGTTCACCACAATGGAAAGGTACTTTTTATTAATGTAAGCGATGTGTCGTTTATCAGTGCTAAAACCGACTTTTGCGAATTGCACCTGAAGGATGGTTCCCGCTATACGTCCAGCAAGGATCTTAAATTGTTTGAAGATGTGCTGAGCAAGGCCGGAAACTTCATCCGCATCAGCCGCAGTGTCATTATCAATACGAATTGTCTGAAAGGCTATACCAAAGGTGAAGTCTGCACCCTGGAGCTTATTTCAGGGCAGGAGTTTGAAGTGTCCCGCCGCAAAAAGACCGAGGTTATAGGAAAGTTGAAATCATTGTTAGGATAATAAATGTGCTAAAAACTTCCTGAACGGTTGCCCGAAAAAATCAATTCTTCCTCCTGTATTTTACAAATAAACTATTTATCAGCGTTTTAATAGTTTCAGTGGATTACTGACATTTCGTAAATTAATTTTGCACACTGAGTCCGAATTCTCCTGAACGGTAATTGTTTTTTTTAGTGTCTGAAGTATGTTTGGCCTCACACATAAATTCAAACATCATGAAAAAATCAATCATCCTTTCAGGTCTTTTTGCAGCAGCATTAACTGTAAATGCTCAAACATGGAGTGTTAATACAATGACAGGGCCGGCCTACCGTACCGGCTTTGTCGGTATAGGAGCCACGTCACCTGTTACCGACCTGCATGTCGGAGATGGCGGGGGGAGCCTGCATTATGGAACACACGGTGTGTTGTTTAAATTTTCTGCGGCTACGGGAATCGACAGAACGCTGATGGAAATTCACGATCCGACAGGAGCCAACAGAGTTTTTTTTCAGTCACTTGCCAACGCTTGTTATCTCGGAAGTCTGGATCAAAAGCCTTTTCTTATCCAGTCATCCGGTGGAACAGTAAGCATGGGCCAGGATGGTTATGATATTACACGTGTATGTGTGGGTTCTGCGGGAAAGCTGGCAGGCCTTAATTATGCTTCCGGCTACATTGGCTTTAATATAATGAGGAATTCAGGCGGAACCTGGAACCTGAGTACCGATTTTGCGCGTAACGGAGGTAGTGTTATCTATAGTGACGTGTATGGTAACCTGAACTTTTCCACGATAGGTAACGATGGAGGATATGTAAAAACCGTATCGGACAACGATATAAAAACAAAAACGCATATGCGCATCGGGGCATCGCTGGGTCAGGTGATCATTGGAGAGAAAACATCGCAGACGCACGGAAGTAATCCGGCTACCAAATTAATGATAGATGGAAACGTAGTATGTAAAGAACTATTTGTAACCGCACCCGGAGATTGGGCCGACTATGTATTTGATAAAAAATACGCATTGATGCCGCTTGACGAGGTGGAGTCTTATGTAAATGAAAATCATCATTTGCCTAATGTTCCGTCGGCGTCCGAAATTGAGCAAAAGGGTGTAGGTATGTACGAAATGAGCAGGATCCACATGGAAAAGATCGAAGAGCTTACTCTCTATATCATTGAACTGAAGAAAGAAATGGAACAGTTAAAGGAACAAATTAAAAAATAAGGCCATGATACAAAAAACACTGCTTGTTCGTGTGGCCTTATTGGTTGCATGCTGTACAGGAATTGATCTGCAGAGTCAGAATTATATTCCGCCTGTTCCTATACCCTATAATCCTGCTACGGTAAATTTTACGGGTACCTATACGAACGGCACTTATACTAATTTCACCAATAACACGCCCAATACATATGCCTATAACGCTGTCCTTAATCCTGTCAATGTTTCAAACAGTGCTGTATATGACATTAAGGCGGATCATTCTGTGAACTTAAAGGCAGGAACCTCGGTATCGGGATTGTCTGCGGGCCATTTTCATGGATACATTGATGCTTCGCCATTCGAGGTCGTATCGTTTCACCCGGATGGATTCAACAATATTCCCATGTACGATAAATTCGAGCTGGGCATCCGGCTTCCCGGTGACCTAACCCAGCGGATCGATGATTTCTTTGGTAATACGAATACGGTAAGGGACGCTGACAATGCCTTTATTGCACAATATCCCTGCACAAATGGACATGGAAATGTGTTTAACGATTCGTACCCAAACACTAATCCCTACGACGATGAACAAATCAGCGTGGAGGCTACATTTTCGTTTCCCGGTAAACCCGACCAGGTGATTTATGGGTTTTATTATCGCGAATATGGATATCTTGGTAACATGAACCCGGCCACCTACCAGACAACCAAATGGGAGGAGAATACGTCTATACAATATCATTGGCGCGTGCGCTTTGCTCCTAAGTATTCCGGCACTTATACTGTGAAGTGGCTGATAAAAGCAAAGGATGTGAATGGTAATATGGTAACAGTATTCCAGGATAATACCGGGCAGCAGTTTTATACTATTCCTTCTGCCAATCCAGGTTTTCTTAAGATGGGACAAAGCGGAAATTTCCTGGTTACACAACCCAACGAGGCCGGCCCGAAAACAACTATTTTTCCCATAGGCATCAGTCATGCAGCGCCAAATGTGGGAGGCTATTGCAATCCTGCATATCCGCAGGAAGACGTTCCGGAAGGTGAATGCCAACCTTGGGGATGTGCGTCCGGTTGGGGGCAAAGCCGTTCCAATACGTCTTTTCCTTCGCGTTACATAGCACACAGAAATGAAATAGCGGAATTTGCTCAACAAGGTGCAAATATGGCAAGGGTAATGAGTGGCGTATACAGCTTTGATTTCGAACTGGAAAAAGCGGGAGTTTATGACGCCGATATTCGCAAACCCTTAAATGTAAATATTCCCGACAGTATAGTATGGCCTCTATCAAAATACCATGGTAATAACCGCCAGGCATTTATGTGGGAATTTGACCGGCTTCTGGAGATGGCCGGGGAAAACGACATGTATATTCAATGGGTTGTTGATGATTGCAATACAAATGGATTTAAGATTGTAAATGATGGTTGGATAGCGGGCAATATGTGGATCCATCATCCGTATTTCGCGCTTATCCAGAATGCGAATCCTAATTCGGTAGCGCAATTCTTTACGGAGCCAATCGCCAAAAAATTTTACAAGAAAAAGTTACGTTACATCATTTCGCGCTATGGCTATTCAACCAACCTGGGAGTGATCGAATTACTGAACGAGATCCATCGGCTTAATACGGATGTTCCCAACACTACCCTCGATGCTGTGGCTAAACCCTGGCTGGAGGAAATGCTCGAGTATATTAAAGGTCCCTATCCGGCATTGAATCACAAGGATCATCTGCTGACAATATCCAATGAGTTGAATTCCTATAATAACATGGGCGTTCCAAGTTCCAACCAAATGGGTAATGCAGTGGGATTGGATTTTATAAGCGAACACCCCTATATAGATGACGTAGCAGGAACAAACAACAATCATACCTTATACTCCACATTTTATAAAACTATGCAAATGAGCGCTATTACCGGAAAGGCTTGCCAGCCGGGAGAATTCGGACTTCGGTCGCAGTATGACGGTATTTCAATTACAAATCCGTGTGATTGCAATAATCCCGGAAATTGTTTCCTTGAAGGCGGTGTATTGGGTGAATACATGACGCCCTCCTATCATAGTTTATTATGGTCCTCTTCCTTCGTTGGCGGACTTACATCAGGCTTTAATAACTGGACCAGTGGACGGACCACAAATTCGGGATCCATGTTATGCGGTGGTATAAGCGATGGAACAGAGTATTTCAAGCCTCTGCAATCGTTTATCAAAAATTACAATGCGAATCACGACCTTGATGCGGGTAGTTACAAACCACATTATTTTAGTGGGGCAATGCATGAATCTTTTTATCTTGTTGGCGATTATGGAAATGCCGCTATTGGTTATACCCGTAACCGGTCATTTTGGTGGAGTAATTTCATGGATCCTGCGAGTAATTTCTTCTATGACCCTAACCTGGTTTCATTCAACAACTCCATAAATTGGGATGGTCGCCCACCTTTTATAGCTCCGGTACTCACTGGCTTTATCGGAACGGTAACAATTGATGGCCTGGACCCAAATCAAGCCTACATTGCAGAATTCTATGATACCTATACCGACCCTCCGCAGTTGTTAGGCTCACATTCTTTTATCAGCTATTCCAATTACTTGAATGATGGCTATGGAACTATTTATCCCCCGATCTTTGAAAACGACTGTCATAAACAGGAATACGCTTTTATTATAAAGCCTATTGATGAGGGAGCAAGAATTGCTATGCCTTCAGAAAATTTCAAGCAAGAATCTGTTTCAGCTATTACAGACCAAAGCCAGGTGGATGTAAAAGTATTCCCGAACCCTGCCTCATCCAAATTGGTTGTGCAATATGATAAAGCCCGGTTTAGCGGAAACCAAATAGAAATTCTCGATCCCAGCGGGCGCCTGATACTGAAACAAAACAATGTGGATGAGCTCAATGTAAGCGGGATTGAAAACGGTAGCTATCTCGTAAGATTTACGAGCGGAGATCTGATCCGGACATTTAAGATCGCTATTATGCATTAATCAAAAAAGCGCATTGCCGTTGGAACAGTTAGGCAGCAGCTATAAGCCCTGAGCTTTTGTGAGCGTTCGGCTTCCGTCCGGAGTAAAAAAAGCAGAGACTTCCTCTGCTTTTTTTATTTAAATTGTCTCGCCCTGATATAAGTTGACATTAAAAAACAACTATTATTAGGTAAATTTGCTATCGTCATGCTGAAACCCTCCTATTACCTAAACCCCGATGTCGTTTCCCTCGCTAAAGATCTGATCGGCAAAACTCTTTGCACGCGCATAGACAACCAGCTTACCTGTGGTATAATAACAGAAACGGAAGCATACGCCGGTGTTACTGATAAAGCCTCACATGCCTATGGAGGCAGAAGGACAAAAAGAACGGAAACCATGTACACCAAAGGCGGTGTAAGTTATGTGTATTTGTGCTACGGCATTCACCGGCTTTTTAATATCGTTACAAACAACAGGGATATTCCACACGCTATACTTATACGCGCCATCTATCCTGTAAAAGGTATTGAGATAATTGTAAAGCGACGGGGCATGAAGCTTTCGGATACGCTATGCGTAGGCCCCGGCAAAGTATCGCAGGCCCTGGGTATAGACCTGCTGCATAATGGCGTTTCTTTAACGGGAAAAGAGATCTGGATACAGGATGATAAAATAAACATAAAGGAAGACGATATAAAGGTCGGCTCACGAATAGGTGTTGACTATGCAGGTGAAGATGCAAAATTGCCTTATCGTTTTTGGACGACGAATTATAATTCTTTACTCCGATGATAATTGATGCCCTGAATTTTATAAATTTGAATATGCAATGAACCTCCATTTAGCGAATATTTCAGAAATACATAAACGAAAAGAATGAAGATAAAAGATCCGGCCTTTGATTATGATAAACTCGGGCAAAAATATTCAGGTTACAGACAAACGGACCCAAGAATTGCTGCATATGTTACCAAAGCATTGGGGGACGCAAAAACAATTTTGAATGTTGGTGCAGGTGCAGGCTCCTATGAACCGTCCGACAAATACGTTGTAGCAGTTGAGCCATCCATCGTCATGCGTTCTCAAAGAAATAAAAACGGCAAAGTCCCTGCAATAAACGCAAAGGCTGACAATCTGCCTTTTGACGATAACACATTTGATGCATCAATGGCTATGGTGACTGTTCATCATTGGCCTGACATGGATAAAGGGTTGAAAGAATTGCGGAGAGTAACAAAAGGCCAGGTAGTTATTATGACTTTTGATCCGAATGAGCTTGACAACTTTTGGAATGCAAACTATTTTCCGGAGCTTATAGCAGTGGAGAAAGCCCGTTACCCAACAATCGAATTCATCGAAAGATCACTTGGCGGAACATGTGAAATAGTTCCGATACCCATTCCTCTTGACTGTGTGGACGGATTTCAGGAAGCATTTTACGGCCGGCCTGAAGCGTTTTTGGAAAAAGAAGTACGTTTGTCGCAATCGGCCTGGGGTTTTTTGCCCGAGGGTGTTGAAGAAAAACTGGTTAAAGCGCTTGAAGACGATTTGAAATCGGGAGCATGGGACAAAAAATATGGACACTTTCGTTTCGAACCATCCTTTACCTGTGCTTTGCGACTGATCATTTCAAGACCGTAAGCCGATAAACTCTGCACTGGTTTTCCTTATTATTTCTTTTTATACCTGAACCCGCTGCGCATATAAGCTCCAAAGCACCCGAAGCCACCTTTTACATTTGTATAAATGAGTGCCGGTTCGGAGAAAGGATTATCTCCGGAGTAATTTTTGATCGACTTATGAAAGCTGTAGTACGATGAGCTGCAGTTATACAGAAAAATATCATAGTATTCCGCGGAATAATACTGGGAGGAATCAATATAGTTCAGGTAATATCTTGCACCCAGCGAAACGTTCCCGCCGTCGTGGCCAATGTCGCTGTACAATTCATTGATACGCGTGTCATCTGTCAGCGTATCCGTCTGGGATGTGTATATATATGCGTGCAATGCCGCTATTCTGTAATAATTCTCCCTGCCCTGCTCATCAGTGAAAGAGACTTGGATGCGATCGCTTGTTTCACCATAAGGTTCCTGGATGGTCTCTACCGTTACCTCGTTTATCGGAACGTTTGTGAGGGGTACCTGTGTTTCCGCTGTTGCTACACCATTGATAGTTGTTACTGTCATTTTATACGTCTGCCCCGGCACAATAGGGTAGGCAGTTGTTTGCAATTCGTAATAGTCCGTATTCGGATTAAAAACGAGCTGTGCCGTTCCCTGCGCACCGCTGATCCTCACATCCCCATCGGGTACCGCTGCCATAATATCTATTTGATTGGAGCTGTACAAAGGCGCGGAATACATCAGTTTTAAACGGATCACGGTGTCGCCCGGACATATGTACGAATACAGTACGGGCAGCGATTTTGTTTCAGGCAATTTTACCTTCGCTTCTTTTTCGCAAGCGATAATCAAAAACAAGCAACCGAGGATAAAAACTATTCTCATCATTTTAAAATTTATAAGACCATGAAACACTTGGTAAGATCGGGAACAAGGATATCTGCATCAGCTTGTTCTTTTTTGTATCCCGGTCGTATTCTGCAAAATAGAAGAACGGGTTCTGACGACTGTATACATTATAAACACTGAATTCAAAAGTGCGGACACAACGCTTTAATTTTTTATGGAACTGGATGCCGATATCCATTCTGTGATATGGCGACATACGGAACGAATTCTTTTTCCCATAATCACTTACAGCACTATAAGGCCAATAACCAGCTAACTGCGGTTGTTGTGGTCCCGAAACCACATGTTGTTCTATAACATAAGAAGCTACCGGCAAGGTAATAGCGTTTCCTGTTCCGTATACCCAGGTAGAAGAAAGTGTAATGTGGTCGTTTATTTTATAGATACCAACTACCGAAATATCATGTCTCCTGTCATAACGTGCAGGGTATCGTTCTCCGAAGTTCAGTGAATCAAATTGCAGCCAGGTCCATGATAAGGTATAACCGATCCAGCCGGTAAATTTCCCCACTTTCTTTTGGATCAGGATTTCCGCACCATAACTTAAACCTTTACCCGAAGTAACTTTATCCTGCCAGTCGTTTTGTGTTCCGGTGTCACTGTTGTCACCTATATTTAAAAAGCTCGAACCTTCTTTGTAGTTCAATACATTTTTCATCCATTTGTAATACCCTTCCACCGTGATCGTGAGGTTTTGATCCTTCAGATCTTTCGCCAGGCCCAAAGCCACCTGCTGCGATTGCTGTGGCTTCACCCTGTTGGTTGCCGGAACCCAAAGATCTGTGGGCAAACCGATCCCCGTGTTGGATAATAAATGCAGGTATTGATTCATCAGGGCATACGAAGCTTTCAGGGAAAAATCCTTTCCTAACAAATACCTTGCTGCCGCTCTTGGTTCGGGATTAACGAAATTATCGCCACGACTGGAAAAACCGGAAAGCCGGAAACCGACATTCATTTTAAGTTTGGAAGTCACTCTCCAGTCATCTTCCACAAAAATTCCTCCTTCGTACGTATCAATGGCAGCCGATTTATTATTGAGCTCATTGCCCGGATCGGAAGATTTGACAACTACCGCCTGCGGAACAAAATGATGCCAGGTGGAATTGACGCCGAACTTGATGTAGTGATTGGGATCCGGCATAAAATCAAAATTGTATTTTGCACCAAGGTCGCGGATATTGGATACATATTTCAGATTGTAATAATCGGTCCCGTATTTTTCCTGGCTCTCGATGCCTAATTGGTACCGGGTGAAAATAAGAGAGAGGTTGGAGAACAACCGGCTGTTGAACAAATGGTTCCACCGCAGGGTACCTGTGGTATTTCCCCAATCCAGGCCCGCTTTGCTTTCCGTATCTGTGCTCTTGCTCCTTAAATAAAATTTATCTTTCCCGAAAAAACCGCTCAGGTACAAGCGGTCTTTATCATTGAACACGTAATTTAGTTTCGCATTCATATCATAGAAGTAATAGCCTGCTTTGCCGTTTTTCGGAAGAAAAGGATAAATAAGCGCATCGATATACGTTCTTCTGGCAGAAACAAGAAAAGAGCATTTGTTCTTGATAATGGGTCCTTCAAGGGTAAGACGGGATGCGATAAGACCAATACCTGCTTCTCCATGGAGCTTTTCTTTGTTCCCGTCCTTCATCTGGAGATCGATAACGGATGAAAGCCTGCCGCCGTAACGTGCGGGAAAACCACCTTTGATGAGCTCCACACTTTTTAATGCATCGCCGTTGAATACCGAAAAGAAGCCGAATAAGTGATTGGCATTATACACCGGCGCTTCATCCAGGATAATTAAGTTCTGATCGGGGCCGCCGCCACGAACATAAATACCCGCGCTGCCTTCGCTTCCTTTTTGCACACCGGGCATTAGCTGGATCACTTTCAACACATCTTTTTCACCCAACAGCGCGGGGATCTGTTTGATCTGCTCGATAGGAATGTCAACGGTGCTCATTTGCGTTTCCTCGCTGATCGTTCTTGATTGTTCGGCGCTTATGGTTACTTCTTCCAGTTCTTCAGTGCTCATTTCAACGTTGAAATTCACATCTTTATCAAGATACAGGCTCAGCTTTTTGGCTTTAAAGCCTACATAGCTAAAAACGACTTCCACCGAATCTTTGGGCAATGTAATGGAGAAGAAGCCATAATTATTGGAGCTGGTTCCTAATTTTAGTTTAGGAACGTAAACCGTAACACCCGGAAGATTTTCCTTGCTGCCTTTTTCCGTGATATAACCGCTGATCGTAAATTTGTTTTGTGCATGAAGGCCCTGGATGGCCAGTAAAAACAAAAACAGGCGAAAGATTTTTATGAACATGAGAAGTAAACGTTAAATATCAAAATTTAGTGTGTCGGACATGCAATATTCTGCCAGGCAAGAAGTTTTACGAAAATCGGGGGCTTGCACCGGGGTAAATGAGCTGAGGGATAAGAGGCGGTGGTTTTATTTAACCGTAGTTTTTAAGCAGATGTGTTTAACTGTTTTTCGAAACAAACACTGCTCTCCACTCCGGCATATTGCCCGTAATTCTTAATAATGGTGTACTTGTTCTTCTTGTAGAGCTGAATTGCTTCAGGCTGTTTTTTGCCTGTTTCCAAAATACATTTTTTGTAATTTAATTCCTGCGCCCATTTTTCCAGCTCTTTTAAAACCAGGGATGCAATTCCTTTTCCCCGTTTTTCGGGTAGCACAAACATGCGTTTGACTTCCATTGTCTCTTTTTCATATTCTTTTATGGCGCCACAACCAACCGGGTTCTCATTTTCGTAAGCGACTACAACACATTTTATGGCATCGGTCTTATTGAATTGGGCGAAGAATGCATGGTCTTCGCCGTCACGAATTGCCAGGTCCCTGTCAAGCTCCTTCACTAATTTCTGAAAGTCCGGATCCTGTGAGTCTGTTCTTTTTAAAGTATACATTTTTTAAATTGCCCGCAAAGGCTTTTTTAGTTTCTTCATTCGTTTCCGCATGCTTTTCCAGTAATGGCTGGTATAGTTTACGAAGATCTCTTCGCCGGCTTTTATGTTACGCGAAGCCACAATAAAACATTTGTCGTCGAAAATAATATAATCACTGTTGTTGCGAAGGCCTTTCACACGGGTAATGCCTGCAGCGTCGTTTGCATACCGGGCTTTGTACTGCGGGGTATGCATGGCGTCTATACAGAGCTCGCGCCTCAGGTAAAACAAATAATGATCTGCTTCTTTCCTTGCCCTGCGGCGATATTCGGTGTAGCCGATGATCTCCCCACGGTACTCGATGATCTTGCTTTCCTTACGAATGGCTTTTGTGGTGTATAAACCTTTTCCGGCTCCGGGTAGCTGAGATTTTTTGATAAGTAGCGCCATTTCGTAAAATGATGCAAAAATACGAAAATAGCTGAAAACCCCTATCTTTAGGCTCTGCCCTGTGATACCTGCCACCGGACAAAATGATCAGCATGAAATACAGAAACATTGCATTTGACGACTTTCCTTTGCTCAGGCAATTTGTTTCGTTCATTTATGAGATAAAGACTCTTGACAATGAATGTACTTACAGAACAATACCAAACGGGAAGATCGGGATATCAATAATTACAGACGGGAATGCTCATATTCTGAGAGGCAATAGCTGGGATCAGATCCCCGGGGCAACAATTTATGGTCTGACCAGGCAGACACAGCTGATAAAGCTCAGCCGGCAATTCAGAGAAATAGCCATTGGGTTTAATCCGGTTTTTTTGCAACTGTTTGTAGACGAAAGTATGTCCTGTTTCAGTGGCGGAAAAACAATAGATATACGATCTGTTTTTGATAACAGGGAAGTAAGTGATCTGACAGAGAAAATGCACGCTGCGGATTCCGACCAGCCTATACTTTTGGCGCTTGCATCTTTTTTAAACGGGCAACTTAAGCCGGAAAAAGAAAATAAGTCTTTGTTCTCCGCTTTAAGTATGATCACGAACGAAAAAAACTACACGGTCCATGACGTTTCGCACCGGATCAATGTTTCAACAACAACGCTCCGGAATTTGTTCAGGGATTTTGTGGGCATATCTCCGAAAGGCCTGATCAGGACCATGCGCATTACAGAGGCTTTAAATTACCGCATTGCTTCCGACGAAAATTTAACGGATCTGGCTTATAGATCGGGTTACTTTGACCAATCACATTTCATCCATGATTTTAAAGAGGTTTTGGGTATAACCCCGAAACAGTATTATAAGAACAAAGATCTTGCTTTCGATTTTTACAATTTTGGCAGATGGACAAGCGGTAGCTTTGATGCCAAATCTAAAAATAAATGAAAAAAGCGATTTTTTATTTGATCATTTTACTAAGCTGGTCTTCCGGTGCCCACCGGATAATAGCTCAGAATGCGTACCCTGAGAAATACAGAAGATCCATCGAACTTTTTGTTAAAGGCTACAATTCCCTTGATTACTCAACGGTTAAAAAATCGTTTAGTCCCCTTGCTAAAGTGTTTGCAACAAAAAAAATGATAATGGGGCAATACCTGGAACCCCGTTTCAGTAAATACGGCAAACTGATCCGCCTGGGCAAACCATCCTATGCCGCGGAAAATGTACTTCTCTTTCCGCTTATCTATGAAAAGGACAGTTCTGAGATTGAATACCTGGCCTTAACGTTCACAAAGAAAAATAAGATCATCAGCCTGTATTTTTCGGCTGATAATATTATCTATCCGAAGCTAACGGATTCTTTAACGATAGATAGCCTGGTAAAACCCTATTTATCTTTTAAGCATCATGCAAATACGGGCTTAATAATAGGTTTGTATGATAAAGGCAAAAGATCAATTTACCGCTACGGTGAAACGGAAAAAGGCAGTGGGACAATACCCGCTTATTCAACACTATTTCAAATTGGTTCTATCACCAAGGTGTTTACAGGCATCCTGTTTGCCAATAGTATAAATAACCATATAGTCGATTCCCTGTCTTTACTTTCCGGTTTTTTACCTGATAGCATTCCTAAACTGTCTTATAAAGGAAAGGAGATCGGCTTGTTACATTTAGCCACGCACACGTCGGCCCTGCCCAGGGAGCCGGATAACCTCGGGTCAACGGTGACGGATGAAAGGAACCCCTTTGCCAGCTATCACGAAAATGATCTGATGATGTATCTGAAAAATGAAAAGTTGAAGCGGGAAATCGGGAAAGAATATGAATACTCAAACACAGGTGTGGGTTTGCTGGGGTATGTGCTTTCAAAACAAAGAAAAATGACCTATGAAGAATTGCTTATCCGGGAGATCTGCAATAAACTGAACATGAATGACACAAGAACTGTTTTAAATGAGGATCAAAAAAAGCGCAGAGTAAAAAGCTATTCGCAGGGAAAAGAAACCCCTGATTTCAGTTTTGATTCCCCATTTACAGGCGCCGGCGCTATCTATTCTTCCGTAGGTGATATGTTTAAATTTATAGAGGCTAATTTATACCCTGAAAAAACAAGCATTCAAAAGGACCTGGTACTTGCCCAGCAGGCCCATAAAATAGATAAATACCTTTCCATGGGTCTGGCCTGGGACATCAGTACGGTAACAAATCATAAAGAAACAGTTACTGTTATTGGTCATAGCGGGAACACGATGGGCACAAGCAGCTTTATCATTTTATCAAAAGAAAAGAAGCTCGCAGTGGTGGTTTTTGCCAATTCCAATGTTCCGGTTGATGACATAGGGCTTCTTGCTTTCAAAATAATACTTAACCGGCAGAAGTAGCAGGGGTGCGGATCAATACCATGGGATTTTTTTAATTATCTTTAGAGTGTCTGATCCCCGAATAAAATGAAACTGCTTATTTGTTTTTTACTCGTTACGGCATCCTGCTTTGCACAGGACAGTCCCAGGCAAACGATGCTCGATAGTTTAAATACGGCGCGGGCAAACGACCGGGGCGCTTTTAATTTGTACATCAAAAAACCGGAGCTGGAGCTTATCGCCGGCGTCTTCCGGAACAGGGAAAGCAGTATGCAGGGTTTTGAGCCCATTAATTTCACTTATCATATTTACCTGCCTTTTCAATTCGATCTGAATTATGTGAACCTGAAGGCGAAGGACAAATTACTGAAGATCAATGCGACCTTTATCATGCATCATTCCAAGTATGGCAATTATGCGATGGGCCTGGGCAGCAGGTTTAGTTTTTTGGTGCTCAAAAAAACCTACCTGAGCTACCAGGTAGGTCTGGTATGGTGCGAGCCGGTGAAACGCAACACCAATGATGGCATTAACTATATGGGTTTTTGCCTGCATCATGAGTTTTCGCTCAGCTACCATCTGTCCAGACATTTTAAGCTAAGTGCCAATGCTGTCCATATTTCCAATGGCAAACTTTTTAAAGACGTGAAAAACAACCAGGATGTTTTGGGGATAGGCGTTGCTTACCTGTTTTAAGGAAGCTGTTTACAATTTTCTTACTTTCCTGTTTTGAGCCTCGAATCCCCTTCGCTGTTCAGTCGTTGTTCGAACCGCATCTTACCGAAACGGTAATTGATGTTTATCCGCACTCTCCGTGTATCGTAGATGTCCCTGTAATAAAGCACCTGGTCGGAGAAAGTGGTGGTATAGGTCATATAATCTTTGTACAGGAGATCATGCACACTGAGTGATATGCTTAGCTTTTTGTCCAGCAGCGTTTTAACAACACTTACATGGATCGCGCTGCGTGGATAATAATACTGTGGACCATCCTTAAATCCTGAACCCACACCTGCCCATATTTGTATCTTAAAATCTTTGGGCAAATAAAATTCCTGGTTCAGGTTCATATAAAAATTAATTGTCTTCGAGCTTACATTCTCGCCGCGCAGCTCGCCGTTCAGGGTCCTGTACATGACGGTGGCGTAGGTCTGAAAGCTGTACCATTTGATCCTTTTTTGCACGGAGAGACTATAGTATAAATTGGTCCGGTTGGGGAAGTTAAACAAGGTATCAATGCTCACCTGCGAGGAGTCAGGAGTGTAGGAATAGAAATACATGAAATCCTTTGTTTTGTTGACACCGATACTTTGCGTGATGAACTGGTTGTAATTATGATCGAGGTTGAAGTCGTGCGAATACTGCGGATTCAATTCAGGATTCCCTACGCTGTAGCTCAGCTGTTCGTTCAATATCCTGATAGGGTTCAGCATGCCGTAGTTGGGCCGGTCGATGCGATAACTATAAGCTGCGGTAAGTGTATTCTTTTTGTTCAGTGTCAGATCGATTGTCCCGCTGGGGAAAAGGCCGAAATAATGGCGCTTCAGGGTGTAGTTGTTTATGGGATCGTTGGCCCGGATATCGGTATCCTCCGCACGCAGGCCTATGCTGAAACCGATCTTCTCCCAGCTCTTCGACAGGGTGGTGTAGGCAGCGAGGATGCGTTCCTTGTAGCGATACACATTGCGAAAAGTAGTATCACCGATAAAAAGGCCCGTAGACTGATTGGAGAAATCGAGCTCCATGGAATTGTAATTGTTCACGAAACCTGATTTTAATCCGCTCTCTAAAGTCAGCTTGTTTTTAAATGTTTTATTTATATCCAGCTTTTGTGTAAAGACATTAAAGTCGCGATCGATATGCGTGATGTAATTGCTTGCAGGAGCTGTTTCCACATTGGCTGCATAAAAATGATTGCCGTTTGTTTTTTCCTGCTTCTCGAGGTAATGGTTATAGTCCGCGCTCAGCTTCATACTTCCGCCTGTCGAATCTATCTTTTGCAGCAGGCTCAGGTTATAGGAAGGCGAGCTGTTATTGAATATCTGATCGGAGTTGTACACCAGCTTGTCGTAGTTAAAAGAAGGGCTGTTGGCTACATCTGCCGTTGTCTTCGTACGGTACAGGTCCTTGTTGTAATTGCCGTTCACATAAAATCCCAGCAGGGTTTTCGGGCTGATGTCGTATTCGATACCGCCGCTTCCCCATAAGACCCGTTGAAAGCTTTCCGTTTTCCCGAATGAATGAACGGTCTGCCGGTTCCCGTCGCGGATCAGTGTCCGTTCGGCAATGGTCGTATTTAATCCGTCCCAGTAGCCGGCGGAGAGATTGCTGAACAGGGAGAGTTTATTGGACTTGTAATTGAAAGAAACAAAAGGACCCATACGTCCTCTTTCGCCATGGCTGGCACCCAGGGAGAGCGTGCCATTGTAGCCTTTTACCTTTGCTTTTTTAGTAACGATATTGATAAGCCCGCCGGTTCCTGCGGCATCGTACCGGGCCGGGGGATTTTTGATCAGCTCTATCCTCGACACCGCATCGGCACTCATGCCCGAAAGCATGTCGATCACCTGCGGAGCCGGCATCTGTTGCAGGCGATCATCGATAAGAAAACGCGCACCACCCACGCCATTGATCGTAATGTTATTTTGTGCATCTACAATCACGCCGGGAATGCGTTTCAGCAACTCGAGCACGGTATTTCCTTTTGCGAGCACATCGTTCTCCACGTTCATGATCACCATGCCTTTTTTGAATTCGATGGCAGGTTTGTACACCGCTATCGAAACTTCTTTCAGCGTGAGGCCTTCTGCTTTTAAGATCTGAGGGGGCAGTGTAAGTGCGGAAAGCGAATCGACCTCAAAAACGGGACTGCCTGCCGGTTTATAGCCAAGCGAGCTGAACTGAATGAAATACCTGCCTGCCGGGATTTTCTCGAAACGATAGACACCTAAGCTATCACTGATGTTGCCTTTCACCTGGCTGCTATCGGCAGCATTCATCAGCGCCATCGAACAATAGGACATGGGATTGCCTGTGCTGTCGGTGACAGTACCTGTAATAAAATTCTGGGAAAAGGAACCGAGCCGGAAACAGAGCAGTATACCTAAAAGACAGATCCTCTTCATAGGCTTTTACTGAAAAGAGATGGGGAAAATAAGGAACAGATTTGTTTCATATGGTGGGGATCTATAGATAAACAGCATATATAATGTAAAATTACCGGAAAGTGACAGAGAATTATTATTTTCCTTCGGTTGCTTTTATGGCCAGCACGTATTTATACACCGCATCTTTTTGTGCATCGGATATCTTTGCTTCTTTTGCCATGTCGGTTATAATGTCTTTCCATTGCACCGGGGTGTAGGTATAAATATTCTTGGCATTATGGCAGCCCACGCAGGCGCCTCCCATATACAGGAGATAACCTTCCCTCAGCTGTTCCGATGTGGCCTCCGGGAATTGAAGCTGTATGGCGCTCAGCTCTTCGGCTCCCGGTGCATACACACCGTTCCTCGCTTTGCCGGGCAAAAGAGGTCCGGACGGGGTGGGATTTGCTGTAGTTGTGCCTGTTGAAGAAGCCGGTGGAGTGGCAGCTGCTGTTGTTGTTTTGGAAGAGCGGCAGGCGCCCGTCCCGATAGCGATCGCTGCAAGGGTCAGTAGTAGTATCCGTTTGATGTTCATAGCGTATAATTTTACAGTGCTGTTACTGTTTTAATTTCTTCGTCATTTAAAAAATGGAATTTGTGGAAGGACCCGCCCCCGCATCCCCCGCTCAGGTACCGGTAGGCGACAACGGTGTCTTTGGCGCTTTGCACCACCTGGATCACCACCACCAATTCGTCCTTTTTGGTAGAAAGGTTGTGGTACTTTGCGAGCTTCGGCAGGGCCATATCATAAGGTCTCACATAAGCTGCTTGTTTGTCGCTGTAGTCAAGGATCGCGCTGCCGTTTTGTATTTCGGCATAGGTAGGGAACCTGCCGGTGACCACGGGTGTTTTGTCCCAGTCTTTTAGTTGGATAGGCGCATAGAATTTACTGTCGGGGCAATCGAATTCCGTCATCAGCTGCCCGCCGGTTTCCAGTAAAGGTTCCTTGTTGTATCCCGCAATGGCAGGTGTGATCACTGCCGGCTCTTTGTCGGCGCAGGCCTGCATAAGACAGAGGATGCTGATCGGAAAAATGAATAGTTTACAGGTCGCTGTCATAGTGCAGGGCTAATGCAACGAAGGTAGTGCGGATTGAAAAGAGATCTTGTTACTGAGTAGTTATTGGCTTGTTAATGACTTGTTAATGGGGCCATATTACAGATTCTCTAATGGGCAATGATATTTATTGAGGAAATGGATTAATTTTATCGGAGCAAATGGAAGATAAACCAATAAAATCGGAAAAAAACAATATTCCTGTAAAATATACAGAAGCATTTAACTCGTTTGTAAATGTAATCGCAAATATACTTCCGTTTGGAAACGTTATCGCGGAAGGACTTATTAATTATCATGGACGCATAAAACAAGAGCGCTTGAATCTTTTCGTTGAAAAATTAAGGGAATATATGGAGCAGATTCATGAGGATGAAATAAATCCGGAGTATTTAAAAAGTGAAGATTTTTTACAGCTTTTTGAATCGGTGATAAGAAAGGTAGTGGAAACAAGATCTGAGGAAAAACTATCCCGGTATAGAGACATTCTCGTGAATAATATTAAGGCACAAAAGAGTGCTGATTATTCGGAGACTTTTTTGACACTCGTATCACAACTTCAGGAAGAACAAATAGTAACGTTAAACAATTTGAACAGATATGCACGAGAATCAGAGTGGCCAAAGGATCAACAGGATGAATGGTTTGGAAAATTCATAACGGAATTATATAATGTTCCCACCCAGGATCTTATCGCAAAGGGCCTTATTGAAATGAAAGAAACGAAATCACCAGGCATCAAAATTTGGCCAATGGTAACAGAATATGGGAAGCAGTTTATATTGTTTATAAGACCAAAGTAAGTAGAATGCATAGAAATTAGCTGAGTAGAATCGCGTCGTCTAATTTTATATCTTTGCGCTTGATTTATTATTAATAATTGAGGGTGATAAAGAATAAGGAAAAAAAGCAGAGATCCCGAAAAATTGATTTGACGGAAGGCCCTTCTTCATATGCAGATAGGTTAGGGGTTAAATATGCAGCAGCAGTAACGGGAGAACATAAAAGGACGTTAGGCCAGTTCTTTACACCTGTAGATATTGCTCAATTTATGTCAAGTTTTCAAGACATTAAAAAGAAAAGGATTAAAATTTTAGATCCAGGTTGTGGAATTGGAATTTTATCTGCTGCCTTAGCGGAGGAACTAGTTAAAATTAAACAAGTAAAAGTAATTGAATTAGTTGCATTTGAAACGGATGTTAATCTTCTGCCAATAGCAGAAAATTGTTATACATATTTAAGTCATTGGCTCAAGGAAAAAGGAATAGATTTTACTTTCTTTTTATGCAAAAACGATTTTATCTTACATAATTCTCATGTACTGGCAGATCAACACGAGGTTCAGGAAAGCTATGACATTATTATTTCCAATCCTCCTTATTTCAAATTACCGAAAAATGACGAAAGAGCAATTGCTGCAAAATCAGTGATTTATGGGCAATCAAATATATATAGCATTTTTATGTTGATCGCTGCTAAACTATTAGGGGAAAATGGACAATTAATCTTCATTACACCCAGAAGTTTTTGCTCAGGTAATTATTTCAGATTGTTTAGGGAGATATTTTTTTCAAAGGTAGACATTAAAACTATTCACCTTTTTAATTCTAGGAAAGAGAGTTTTAAACGCGATAAAGTGTTGCAGGAGAACATTATTATTGTAGCGAATAAAAAAAGCCAACACAAAAAGGAGGAGAATATTGTATTAATATCATCATCTTCTGGAATGGAAGACATACAGAATAGAAACGTAAAACAACATGAGTGGAAGAATTTGGTAAATCTGAACTCATTGCAAAAAATTTTACACCTTCCTTTAACAGAAACGGATGAAAGAATAATTAGAATTTTTAAATCATGGACCGGTTCTTTAAAATCATATGATATAGAGATATCCACCGGACCGGTTGTGGATTTTAGGAGCGCAGAATTAATAGAGATTAGGAAGACAAACAAGACTGTACCGCTAATGTGGCTGCACAATGTTGAACCTATGCGAGTAACCTGGCCCAAAGAAAAGGGTTATAATGGTAAAAAGAAAGGACAGTATATAATTAAAAATGAAGACTCCGTAAAGAGACTTGTGCCAAATCGTAATTATGTTTTATTGCGACGATTCAGTTCTAAAGAAGACAATCAACGCTTAGTGGCTGCCCCATATTTTAAAAAAATGAATCCAGAGGTTTCAGCATTAGGAGTTGAGAATCACTTAAATTATATTTACCATAAAACTGAGGAATTAAAAGACCATGAAACTATTGGGATAGCAGCTTTATTAAATAGCCGTTTGTTCGATTTGTATTTTAGAACCTTTAATGGAAATATTAACGTAAGTGCTACCGAATTGAGGGATTTTCCGCTACCTTCATTTTCTTTAATTAGCATCTTGGGGCGAAAAATGGAAAACAGGGACTTTAAAAGTTTAAATATAGATGCGTTAGTGTCTGAGGTTTTTGATGTACATACTAATCTATTTGATAATTATGAGCAATAAAATAGAACAAGCACAAGAAATTCTAAAGAGCTTCAAACTGCCTACAGCACAGCAAAATCAGGCCGCAGCATTAACTTTACTCGCCCTTTGTAATATAAAACCGGCTGATGATTGGCAAGATGCGGAAAGAAGGAGCATGGTTCTTTCTACGGAAATAATGCCATTTATGAAAGACCATTATAATGTTGTCTATAAGTCTGGAACAAGGGAATCCTTGAGAAAAGAGGCCATTAATCCATTCGTTGAATTTGGAATTATAGATAAGAACCCAGACAACCCAGATTTACCAAAGAACAGTCCAAACACGCATTATGCTATATCTTTATTGGCACTCAATACAATAAAGAAGTATAATACTGATGAGTGGGATTTGGCAAGCGAAAATTACAGCAAATATCTAAACGAAATGCCAAAAGGCAAGGGTCCGATGGCATTAGTAAAGAAAATTGCAATAAATAGCTATAAATCTATATTTGACGACAAGATCGAATTAGGAAGATTCAATGTTTTTATTGGTGCAAATGGGTGCGGTAAGACTAATATCTTAGAAGCCCTTGCGACTGTTGGAGCAGAGGTAGAGAATGATTTATCATTGGATGGTTTATATAGTAGGGGTGTTCGTACTGCACGCCCTGATTTGATATTGAGTTCTTTTTCAGGGACCAAGCAAAATAGTACTATTGATATTAGTTTGGTTTTTGAAAATACTAACAAAGAAGTCGAAGAGTATGATTTTTTACTTTCGCCGGTTGAGTCAAATGATATTTATAGCAGATGGGTTAATCTTGCGGATTCTCAAATGAGTGTTGAGAAGCTGTTGAGGATGGTTTTTAAACTTTTCGAAGACAATAGTAAAAAGTCAACAACCGAACTTCATGATGAATTGTTAAAGTTGAAAGACAAGGGAATTAAACCTGAGGGTCTTTATGACCATTTGCTTTCAGAATATGCAATTTTCGATTTAAACACGAAAGCTCTGAGAGGAATTTCATCTGAGAGTAAAAAAACGCCATTGGGTATTAATGGAGAAGGACTTGATCTATTGATAGCAAATCTGAGCAAATCTGAGCGCGCAAGATTAAATGATTGTTTGAAGGTTTTTGAATGGTTGGAAGAAGTTATTGCGGATAAGGATGATAAGTATAAATTGACTGGATTAAAACCAGGAAGAAGCACATCTAACCTTTATTTTAAGGATAAATATATGTTAAAAGATAACAATACCTTTTCCGCTGAAAATTCAAATGAAGGTATTTTGCATGTATTATTCTACCTGGCTTTGTTCATTAGTGATAAAACGCCTAATTTATTGGCAATTGACAATATTGAAACTGCATTGAATCCTCGTCTATGCCAGGTTCTCACGACAGAATTGGTAAAAATAGCGAAAGAAAAGGAAAAGCAAGTACTAATTACAACACACAATCCAGCTGTACTCGATGGATTAAACCTGTTAGATGATGAACAAAGACTTTTTGAAGTATATAGAAATTCTGAAGGTCAAACTAAAACCCGTCGGATTAAGTTTAAAAGTGATTTGAGTGATAAGAAATTTAAACTGTCAGAAATGTGGTTAAAGGGGCAATTGGGGGCGGTACCTAACAACTTTTAAGATGAGAATCGGAGTCATTTCAGAAGGACATGCGGATAGAGCCGTTATTGAAAACGTAATTATTGGTGCTACGGGCATAGATAGGAGCGATATTCAAGCCTTGCGTCCTATATACAATATGGATGAAACTGACAAGGCGTTGAATAATCCTTTAACGAAGAGTACATGGTCTGTAGTAAAAAGTGAATGTGAACAACGTACCTTAATAGATGGCTTTCTAGCGGTTGAAGATCAAGATTTTGTAGTGATTCATATTGATACTGCTGAAGCGGAAGAATATGGAATAAGTAGACCTGGTAAAAGTGGGAAGAATTATTGTTCAGAGTTAAGAAAACGCGTTGTTGAAAAAATAAATGTTTGGTTCGATGCGGACATTACTAATCAAATTTTGTATGCAATTGCCATAGAAGAGATAGATGCTTGGGTACTTACAATATTTGATAAAAGCGATTCCACTAAATCTGCAAAGCCCAAGGAAAAGCTAAGTTATATTTTGAAAAAAAGCGGGACAAAGTCGACATCGGATTATTCTACTTATAATTCTCTTAGTAAACCATTGTCTAAACCCAAAGAAATAACTAAGAATAAATATTTGAGCTTTAATTGTAGTTTGATGGAGTTTTATGAAGAAGTTTGCACAAAGGTAATTCCAAAACTAGAGGCATCAAAACAATAATAATGTAGGTTCTCAAAAACAAAAAACGAAGCCTCCCAACGCCTCATAAGAACTCCGTTTTATCGAAAACGCCCACAATACCCCAATTTAAACCACTTATTGGCAAAAACCGACCACTTATGAGACAGGATTTGTTTACTTATCAGGATTCAGCTATTTTTATGAAGGATCATTTTAAAAACAATATCATGAAAAAACACCTACTCCTATTTTTTATACTGGTCTTGTATTTTACCACCAAAGCCCAATACCAGAAATTCTCCGATGCAAAGAATGCTTACGGTTTCCTGTATACGGCTAACAATTGCCTTACTTATAACAGCGACCTGAATGTGTTGGCTTTTACGCAGCGCCTTACCAATGCCTGGCCCAACAGCGCTTTTCCTTTTACACCGAACCCGGCCGGGGCCACCGGCTACCTCGTTACCAAATACAGTTCGGACGGAGGAGCCACCTGGGATTCCCTGTGTTATTACCAGAACGATGTTCATTGGCCGAGATACCCGGGTGGGACGATCTTTAATCCGCCTGGTAATACACAACCAAGCAATGCATATGCAGTGGGCTTCGGGCCTACTACTTCATCAACAAGCAGTACAACTGGTTGGGACGGCATGTATTTCGGAAGTGCACAATTGAATGCAGCATTGAGCACAATCCCGGGTATGCACACCCAAACAACAAACGATCAGCAGTGGTTCCCTATGACGGGATTGAATGGAACGGATAGTGTGTATATGATACCGGCTTCTCCCGCAGTGGCCGGCAATACGATCTGGATCTGTGCTCAAACAATAAAGAGCAATTTTACCAATACCGGCTTCGCATTAATAAAAGGCAGCTATACCGGTTCGGGATTTAGCTGGACGGTGGATACGGTTTTTAAAAATCTGTGGGTATTAAACCATAGTAACGACCCTTATATAGGTAATCCGCAAATCGCTTTTCAACCTGGCAATCCCATGGTGGGATATCTGTTAGTTACTGGCGTAGATTCATTGGATACGACGCCGTATGGGAAAATGACTTACACACCAATGGTATGGAAAACCATAGATGGAGGAGCAAACTGGAACCGGGTGAACATGAATTACGATTGGCTGACAGGCGGTTCATTTGGTTATGTTGTGTTTGCAAATCTGCACCATCCGGCCTTTTGGCAAACTTACCCGTCTTTTACAAATATATTCGGAGGCGACATTACTGTGGACGCAAACGGAATACTGCATTATATTACATCCTGTACACCTCCCTATTCTTACCACAGGGATTCATTGAGTTTTTTGGGCACTTTTGGATATGATAGTACCGGACACTGTAACGTACCGTATGTTATTCATTTAACTACGGATGGAAATGGTACCTGGTCCAAAAGGATCCTGGATGAGTTGCATTCGAGGTGGATGCCTGCCTCGGACAGCTACAATCCCTGGAGATTTCCGGCTGGCAGTGGCCTTGCCTATGGTAACCGGATCCAGGTTAGCCGGAACGGAGATGGCACCCGCTTGTTTTTTTCCTGGATCGACACGAAAGAGCAGGATGCTACCATCAATCCTTTGATCCCAAATGACAAACCTTCACTGAAAGCAGTAGGGTATAATGCAACGAATGCAAAATACAGCGGAGTAAAAGAAATTTCGAAGAACGAAACCAATGCGAATGGTTTCTGGTGGATGAATGCCTCGGATGTTGTGATAGAGAATAGCGGAAACTATACTATTCCTGTTGTATACGCCAGCCAGAATGTAAGCGGGAATTTTAATTCTACTTTGAAAACAGACCTCTATTATGTAAACGATCTTGATTTCAACGACTCCGAAATTAACTGGCTGCCTTATATTCCTTTTAGTTTATTTGATCCTTACGATTGTGTGTTTATCGATCCTCCACCCTGGCAAAATTCATTGAAGGAAGAAGGAAAAAATTTATTTGGAAGGATCTACCCCAACCCCGCCACTAACCAGCTCACAATCGAGCTGAAAGATGCGGCCAAAGAAAGCTGCACCATCAGCATCTATTCCATCACCGGGCAAGTGCTGAAAAAGCTGGCGATCAAACATGCACAGGAAACAATCAACGTACCGGTGAGCGATCTCAGCGCCGGCATGTACATCCTGGAAATAGAGGCGGCTGAAGGGAAAGAAAGAGTAAAGATCATAAAAGAATAGATTGCAGGAAGCTGCTATCCGCCTCCGAAAAACAAAAAACGGAGCCTCCCAACGCCTCAGGAGAACTCCGTTTTTAATCAGCTGAGCGTAATCAGCCGACAGAGGGTAAAAAAAAGTTTAGATCACCATAACGCTTTTTATTGCACTTACCGGGCTTTCACCATTTTTGCCTATGGCGTAATAACGCACATAGATAGTGGAGCCGGGTGCATGGCCTGTGATAGAGATACTGCTTAGCGAGGTAGCGATCACTTTCGTGAAGGTTTCCCCGTCGGTGCTTTTCTCATATACAAAAGCCTTTTCGTCTGTGTGTCTCGGTACTTTTACTACTACTTCACTGTTGCCGGTGGCAGTCAGTGTAAGCTCTGTCACCGGGCTGGCGCCACCGCTCTGGGAGACAGTGAAACCGGCTGCAGTGATAATGGTCTCAGGGTTCGGACTGGTATTGGCTATGAATTCTACATGAGCCTTTACCAGGTTAAAAGCGGTCACCAGTATTCGCTCCTGCTCATGCATATAAGCGATGCTGGCGGACGTTCCCGAATTGGACGCAATGATGGCATTTTGCATATTGTCGATCAGGGTCTGCATTCCTGTATACCCTATCGGCAGCTGGGAGTTCGGAAAGTATCCGCTCCCCATCATGTCGTTCTTTATTCCCTGTGTTCTTGTTACTTTGCTCTCCGGTGTCAAACCGGACAGCTTGAGAGCACATTTCATTCTTGCACTCATTTCCAAACACCTCCTTTCTCTTTCACAATTCCCAAAGCGCGCCGAAGGGAACCATGTTTATACGCACCGTTATAATATGCGTTTGTATTTTTTTAAAGATCGTTTCCTGTATTTAAAACGTAGAGCTGCTTCCGGATATTGTGTGCGGATGACCTGAAAATAGCAAGTGGCAGACCCGGCTTTGCAGGTGGTCGAAAAGATCCGGCAAGTGGTCATTTTTTTGAAATCCCTGGTAATGTCCGTCGGCTTGTTCAGCAGGTATGGCTCCTGAAGGGTCTATTCACGGCCGTGGCGATGTGCTTTGGTCTTCCGGAGAATGCATCGCGGCTTTCCGAAAATATTCACGGCTCGTGGTGAATACATCACAGCTCGTGGCGCCATATTTTAGTCCTTCGGAGAATGCGTCGCAGCTTTCCAAAAATCTTTACGGCTCGTGGTGAATACATCACAGCTCGTGGCGCTGCATTTTAGTCCTTCGGAGATTACAGCGTGGCTTTCCAAAAAAAATCACAGTTCGTGGTGGGTACATCATAGCTTCCGGCGATGTGTTTTAGTCCTTCGGAGATTACATCGCGGCTTTCCAAAAATATTCGCAGCTTGTGGCAGGTACATCACAGCTTCCGGCGATGTGTTTTAGCCCTTCGGTGACTGCATCGCGGCTTTCCAAAAATCTTTACGGCTCCTGGTGAATACATCACAGCTCGTGGCGCCGTATTATAGTCCTTCCGAGATTACATCGTGGCTTTCCAAAAATATTCGCGGCTCGTGGCGGGCACATCATAGCTTCCGGCGATGTGTTTTAGTCTTCCGGTGACTGCACCGCGA
Source organism: Bacteroidota bacterium (assembly GCA_021156365.1). Lineage (GTDB taxonomy): Bacteria > Bacteroidota > Bacteroidia > B-17B0 > Aurantibacillaceae > JADJDM01. The sequence goes on along the minus strand of JAJNDK010000002.1, from coordinate 507,064 downwards.
CTCTCCAAAAAAATTTGCAGCTCGTGGCGAATGCATCACAGCCTGTGGCGCCCTAAAACAGTCTTAATTTATAAAGTGATTTGCTCTAATCCCTGTTACTCCCCGTAAATCTGAAAACAAAATACAGCAGCGTGGCGATGGCGCCGATAGCCGCTACAAAATAAGTATAAGCGGCCCAGCTGAGGGCATCTTTGGCATCGGCATGTTCCTGCCCGCGCGTAATGTGAGAGCCGTTGAGCCAGGCAAGGGCGCGTTTGCTGGCATCCACCTCCACCGGCAGTGTTACCAGGGCAAAGAGCACGAGCACCGCCTGGCAGATCACTACCAGCATAAGCATGGCATTGCCCATGGAAGGAAGAGCGAAAGCCACGAAGGCAAGTGCGAGGAAAAGCACATTCATGAGGGTGGAGCTGAGCTGAACGATGGGCACGAGGCCGGTCCGGAATTCGAGCCAGGCGTAGGCGGCGGCATGCTGAACAGCGTGCCCGCACTCGTGGGCTGCCACGGCTGCTGCAGCTACATTGCGCCCGCTATAGACCTCTGCACTCAGGTTCACGGTTTTGTTGGCGGGATTGTAATGGTCGCTCAATGATCCGGGAACGCTGGTTACCTGCACATCGAAGATGCCATTATCGTGCAGCATTTTTTCGGCCACTTCTTTCCCCGATAGGCCCGAGCTCAGCGGCTCGCGCGAGTACTGCCGGAATTTGCTTTTCAGGCGGAAGCTGACGAGCATGCCCACCAGCGCAAAGAAACCGGCTATTACTAATAATCCAATATCGAACATGACATCCTGGTTTTTTCCAATAAAAAAGAAATGCAATTTATATTCCAGCCCGGCTGGCCGATCCTGTTCCGGCTATCCCACATCTTTTACAGGCCTGCTGTTTTAATTCCACTACCTTTAGCTCCTGTCTGTCCTATCAGGCTTTGTGCCTATGGAAAAAGATTTTGACAGCCTCCTTGCCGGATACCTCGAGAATACGATCGGGATCTCCGGGGATTTTTTGAGCAGTGAATTAACCCTGCGGCTCCGGCAGCAGCTCCTGGGCCTGCATCAGCAAAAGCTGTTATCGGCAGCCGGTATCGGCCAGGCGGGTGGACACAGCCATAATACCGGCATACGAAGCGATGCGATCTACTGGCTCGACCGTGAGCACGGCAAGTCCTGCGAGAATGATTTCCTCGACCGCATCGATGCGTTTATCCGCTACCTGAACAGGAGCTGTTATGCAGGCATCACGGGTTGTGAGTTCCACTACTCCCTGTATGAAGCGGGCAGCTTTTATAAAAAGCACCTCGACCAGTTCAGAAACAATACAAAACGGCAATACTCCATGATCACCTATCTGAATGCGGACTGGCAGCCGGCTGATGAAGGCGAATTGCTGGTACACCACGAAAGCGGGGACCAGAAAATTTCGCCTACGGAGGGCAAAACCGTTTTCTTTAAAAGCAGTGAGCTGCTACACGAGGTGCTGGTAACACAAAAACAACGGATCAGCGTTACCGGCTGGCTGAAACGGGAGGGCTGAAACATCGGGCCGGCTATTTATACCAGGGGAAATTCAGGTATTTTTTTCTACAGCTGCAGGAGGCGCTGCGTATTTCACACAAGGCGAGCGTATTTTCATCAGGCGGCCGTGTATGTCAGTCATAGCAATGCATACAGCAACAAGGACCTGTTCCGGACGGATGGAAACACTTTTGTAAATCTGCTTTTGTTGCCGGATGATCAAAGCCGGTTTTCACAAACGATATGTGTTTTTCAGCAGCAGCAAGTTTCGGAGCAGGCGTTACATTGAGTGGTATAGGAGTTATTGCCCTGAAGAATGTACGGGAAACAAAACAGGTGATGTTTGCAGCCATTCCGGTGCTGTTCGGCATTCAACAGATCTGCGAAGGTTTTCTGTGGTTGTCTTTCGCTGATGTGGCTTTTCTTTCCTGGAGAACAGCCATGACCTTTGCCTTTCTTTTTTTCGCCCAGTGCCTGTGGCCAGCCTGGATCCCCGCCTCCCTCTTCCGGATGGAAAGAGATCCGTCCCGCAGAAAGATTCTGCTCTTTACTTCCCTTGCCGGAAGCATTGCTACCTGCGTGCTTACCTACCGGCTTCTTTTTTATAATGTAACAGCTGTGGTACAGGAACATCATATTTATTACCGGATCCAGTCGCCTCAAAACGCAATAGCGATCAGCAGTATATTTTATTTAATTGCCATCATCCTTCCGCCTTTTATTTCGGGAGCCAAAGGTATGCAGACAATAGGTTTCCTCCTGTCAGGTTCTTTGATCCTTACCAAACTATTCTACGAGAACTACTTTATATCCGTGTGGTGTTTTTTTGCCGCATTGATAAGCATACTGATCGTGTATGTTATAAGACAGGATAATAAAGCGATCGGGTCATTTAATTAATCCGTTCAGCACTGCATAGCGGATCAGGGTAGCGGTGTTGATCGTCCCGGTTTTGTCCAGGAGTTTTTTTCTGCGAGTTTCGATCGTGCGTACACTCGTGAACAGTTTTTTTGCCATCTCTACATTGGTGAGGCCGATAGCGATCAGGTCTAAAACTTCCCGTTCCCTGTCGGAAAGCTCGATACTCGGCTTATCCGGCAATCCCGGGTTGAACTTGTATTTTATCAGGAGATCGGAAAGCGTTTCCGGTTGCACATAGATTCCATTACCATTCACTTTTTTAATGGCAAATATTAATTCTTCCTTAGAGGTGTTTTTCGGAACATACCCATCCACCCCACCTTCGAGCAGCTTCACGAGAGAACTTTCATAATCGTGCATAAGGAGGATGAGGATCCGTGTATCGGGATGCTTGTCTTTGATCCGCCTTGTAAATTCCAATACGGTTTTCACGGGCATGTTCATGTCCATCAGGATCACATCGGGCTGTATGGATTCTAATTTTTCATATGCCTCTGTATCATCTGCTGCATCCCCGATCAGCAATAAATGTCGTTCCCTTTCCAACATGGATTTTATGCCCTGCCTCACGATCTCACGCCCCTCTACCAAAAAGATTTTTACAGGCATATATGTTGGTTTAATGTAAAGGTTGTCATTTAAGAATGGCTACAGGGTTTTGTTATGAACAAATCGTTTAAAGGGATCCTTTTTCAGCTCCTGCAGGAAATCGTTGATAAGGCCTGCGGATTTTAGCACGGCATCGTTACCCCAGGCTTTGGAAATAAAGCCGTTCGCTCCCAGGCCCATGCACCTTTCCATGTGCTCATGATCGGTAGAGGTGGTGTACATCACTACGGGAATATGGGCGAGGCTGGAAGAGGACCGTATGTATATAAGGGCTGTGATCCCGTCTGTTTTAGGCATATTGATGTCAAGTAAAATAAGATCCGGGAAATTTTTGGATGACCCGGCCTCTGTTTCAAGATACAAGAGCAACTCCTGCCCGTCTTTTATGTGCTTAATATCGTGCTGTATAAGTTTATTGAATGCTTCCGTGAGAATGGAATAATCATCCTCGTCGTCATCAGCGATCAATATTCTGAAATTTGCCATCGCACCTGCATTTTCAACACAAATTTAACACAAGGGAAAATTGTATAACAGTGGGTAAACACGGGTTATTCAGCATACCTTTTTTTCACATATTCGCACTATCGCATGTATAATTCGCTGATGGCTAATTACTTGATCAAGTAAAAAACACCGGTTAATGTGGTAAACCACAAAGGCGCGCAAAGCGGGCGTGGCGTGTATTTGCGGGGAAACGGAAGGATATCGGGCTCCCGGTCCTCGCCCTTGATCAATAGCGGACATAAAAAAGCCCCTGTCGTTTGACAGAGGCTCTTTTAAGATCAATTTATTTTTATTGTGCTGAATGAGCTGCTGATCCCTGTTTCACCAGGTGGTAGATCTGCGTCATAGTTGCCTGGAAGCTTCCGTTAACTGATGCCGAGTTACCGGTGCTGTTCTGGAAACCAGGGATAGTGAAGGAGTATGTACCTGTGAACAAGCCGCTGCTGGTGTTATACGACAAACCGGTGATGGTTGCAGTAGGACTTGCGCTGGTTGTGAATACAAACCATTTGTTGGTTCCAAGCGACTTTTTAAAAGAAAAGTCATTCAGGGTGATACTACCGGTAGATGCTGTTTTCGAAGTAGTGTTTACGGTAATAGAAGCTGAGTTCTCTCCGAATACATCGTTCGAACGGGAGATCATGAAGTCGAAGCTGGCAGCGTTGTTACTGTCAAGACTTCCGGATGGTCCGCTGTAATAGTTTTTGAATTCGAATGCCTCGTTAAAAGCTGTTCCGTTTTCACGTGTACCTGACACATTACCTTTGATGAAACCATCTGTGTAAGTAGGTACTACTCCATTTGTACCATTAGCTCCTGCAGGACCAGTATCGCCTTTTTCGGCTTTTTTACACGAAGTGATTAGAAGTGCTGAGGCAACTACAGCAGTTGCAATTGTTTTGATTGTGAATGTTCTCATTTTTAGATTTTTTTAGAATTAGTATATGCAAAGGGCATTCCTGCCAAATCCTTTGTACAAAATATGTGGCCGGAAGTACAAGGATACAAAGGGAATTCCCTCTTATTTAAGCCGGATGTTTCTTTCACAGCATTGGGGAATTCATGGATTTTGCTGTGGAGCGATTTGCCCAAATCGAGCCCGGAAGGCCGCCGGCCCGGATTTTTCTTCTTATATTTGTATCGTGCCGCACACAAAAGAACATAGCTTCAGCTACTTCACCCGGATGGTATTCCTGCTACTGTTCTTTTGTTCCCTGAACCTCTTTTCGAACAAATGGATGCCGGATCATCAGGCGGATATAGCAATGGAACAAAGTTCGGAGCTGGTGCAGGATGTAAATGCAGTTATAACACAGCCGCAGGAATACGCTGCTACCGGACAAAGCTTTCCTGTATTGTTAAGCACTGTTTTTTCATTTGATCCGGCGATCAGCATCCCCGCCCGGATAGGTGCCTTTCCCGCATCCGCTTATTCGAAAGAAGCACCTGATCTTTTTTGCAGGTTCTTCTATCATCACCATTCTGCCTACGGCGATATCCCGCATCGCTGATCTGAACCAACCTGTTTTAAACCTTTCACGTATTTCTTCCGGCCGGGAGAACGTGAGATCGTATTTTATTATTAAAAAAATTTACAAAATGAAAAAAATAATTCTAATCCTGTTCATTGCAACAGCATTCTATAATTGCAGCCGGCAACAAAGCCCTGCAGAAAACAACAACAAGCTGCCCGACGGCTTTTACCAGGTGAATGCCACCGGAACAGACAGCAGCGTATTTGAGCTGAGCAACACAGCGGATAAAGTAGTGGAGTATAACAGTATCTACAACGAGCAGGACTTTACAAAGGTGCAGATCGACACCAGCGACTTTGTACCCCTCGAACTGGAACAGCTTCCTCTGAAAGAAAAAGATGCCGACCTCAAAAGCAGGCTGAGCATTACATTAAGTGCGGAAGCGGCTCAGCAGTTAGAAACCTTCACCGCCAAACGCCTGGCGAAAGAAGTGGCCATTGTCCTCGACGGAGAAGCCATCACGATGCACCGGATAAAAGACACCATCCGTGGTGGCACCATGCAGATCTCCTGGTGTGGTGAAAATGCCTGCGAAAAATTGTATACACGGCTGAAGGGAACGGTGAAGAAATAAAAGGATGCTTTAAAGAAAGAGGATCGCTCAGAAAACGGGCGGTCCTTTTTTTATATAGGGCTTACACCAAATTCCTCAGCTTCTCGAATGCATCATCCGTATGTTTGTCCAGGTAATTCTGCGCCAGCTGCACATAACGGAAAAACTCCTTGCTGTTGGCCGAGTGGCCGGAGACCTTGCGCACCAGGTAATCGGGCATACCCATCCGCAGCATGGTTGTGATGCCGGTGCGGCGCATGGTGTGCGTGGTGATCATATCGGCGAGTGTATGATGCTGCTTTTTTGCCTTGTTCTTGTATACGATGCATTCCACCCCGCGTTTGGTTCGTGTTTTCACGATCGGTTCGTTGTATTGCAGGTATTTGCCCATGTCTTTCAGCGCGGCATTAAAACGGTCTTTGCTGATGGAAGGAAAAAGTGTGGCACCTTTTTGCAGACGGTATTTTTCGATGATCTCCATCGCATAGTCGGGCAGTTTGATGGAAGTGAAGGTGCCGGTTTTCTGCGAAGTGATGCGCAGGTAATGACTACCACTCTCGCTCACGATGTTCTGCGGGCGGATGGCTAAGAGATCGGATACCCGCAGGCAAACAGTGCAGCCGAATACGAACATATCGCGGATGCGGTGCAGGTGAGCGGGCAGAATGGCATTGAGCTCCGTGTTATAGATCAGGTAATTTACCTGCTCCGGCGCCAGGGCAATGATGGCCACTTCTTCTTTTGGCACGTAAAAGGTTTTGTGAAAAGAGCCGATATCAATATTCTTCTCTTCCTTCACATAATTGAAAAAAGTGCGGAGCGATTTGATCACAAGGCCCACATAGTTGTCGTAATAGTCCAGGTCCTTGTACATATAATTGGTGAATTCGAGATAGAATTTTTTCCAGTATTTTTTCGCGGATTCAAAATCGCGTTTCCGTGATTTGGATACCACGATGAATTTCAGATCGAAACCCGTTTCAGTGCAAAAACGTTCTAAGAGCTTGTAGGTATAAATGTAATTGTCGACGGTGCTGGGGCGGATCTTTTTCCCGTCTTTTTTCAGGCGCTTACCGTTCCCGCTTTCTTTCATAAACAGCCGGAAGAGCTTTAAGAAACCTTCTTTATCGGTATGGGATGTTTTGGCCATGGTTGTACTCACAAATATAACCATTTAAGTCTGCACAAAGACCGGGGCTTTCAGTAGGTGTTGATTAAATGGGACACAGATTCCCAGATTTTAAAATATAGGTTATACACAATCTGCGCTCGCGAGGCTGTTTTCAAACTGCTGCACGGACTTATATTTTCGGAATGCCTTCTTACCCGAACACCAGTTCCATTTTGATATCCGCGCGTATAAATTCGGAATTGCCCAAAGGCACTTCTTTGAAACCGAGCTTGCGGTACATGTCGATGGCTGTTGCCGAACCTGTGGTGTTGGAAAACAAAATGATCCTTTTTGCACCCAGCTCTTTTATTCGTTGCACCGATTCTTCCCCGATGCTTTTTCCGATCTTCAGTCCGCGGAACTTTTCGTCTACTGCCATCTTGATCATCTCGTATACATCATCACCCATGTTGAGGTAGGCGCAGGTGCCTACGGGATAACCTTTGTACAGCGCAATGTAGATCTTTCCACCGCCTTTCAGCACATAGCCTTCGGGATCCTCTACCGTTTTGATGTCTTCTTCTTCCATTACATAGAGACGGGTGATCCACTGCTCGTTGATCTCTTTGAAACGCAGCCGGTGCTCCGGTTTGTATTCCACTATTTCTATTTGCGAAGCGCCTGCTCCTTCTTTTTCCTGTTCCATACAGTTCCGTTTTTATCAAGATCCACGTCGGCACTTAAAAACAATGCCTGTTTCGGACTTACAATATCTGAAAAATTAAATTATCAATCTGAGAGTGAAAAATCATTTTAACAGGATTTATACTGTTCTGACTTTTTTAAATACCCCTTTCATCTATTTAAGATGTGTAGCGCCTTTCTCCCTTCAATTTCGGTAGCAATTCCTTAACATGGATTTAGCTAAAGGCCACTGTTTATAAGCAAAAATGCTATATTTTTGTGATCCTTTCCGGACTACCCCAACCGGTGAAACAGTGTTTAAATGCAATTTTAAATACGGGCAAAAAAGTAAAATAATTAAAATCAAAATAAATGAAAACTAAGATCTACAAATGTTTAGTGGTGTTGTTTGCTCTGTTCTCAGTGGGAACAGGGTGGGCACAGATCGGTATTCCCGGTGCTGTTCCTGTAACGGAGAATTTTAATACGTTGGGGACCTCGGCTACGGCCTCCCTACCGTCGAACTGGAAAATGTCGGTAGCAGGTGTTACAGCGCCTACCTATACTGCGGCGGGCAATATTACGGCGACTAACCAACAGGCAAGTTCTGGCGCACCTTCAGCGGGAGGAAGGTACAACTGGGGCAGTACTACAACATCAGATCGTGCTCCGGGGGTTATGACTTCCGGTGGTTATGCAAGCCCAAGCGCTATTATGGCGTTTTATCAGAACACCTCCGGAACAACGATAGCCAATATTACGATATCGTTCGATTGGGAGAGATACAGGAATAACACAAATTCCTTTTCGGGTACTTTTTTCACATCCCCCGACGGGACTAACTGGACTGCCCGTTCGGCCGGTGATATAAGCTACGCAGCCGGATCGAATGTGTATGATTTTAACAATGCAACGAATTCAACCGGTAAATCCGTTACGATCAACAATATTAATATTGCGAATAACGGTTCCCTGTACCTGAGATGGACATTTGTCACGCCGGGCGGCTCCAACTCGCAGGGAGTAGGTATCGATAATGTGAGTGTGACAGCCACCTTCGCACCTGTAAAATTAGCTGTAACAACGATCTCCCCGGCTATGCCAACGGTAGGAAGTCCATTCGATGTTACTATCCGCTCCCAGGATTTTTTCAGTACAAATGCAAACGTTGTTGCCAATACGGTTTTTATCCTGAGCAATACAAACGGAGGAACGATCGGTGGTGTTACTACAGGAACGATCTCTGCAGGAACCAATTCGGTAGTAGTAAGCGGTGTTACACTGTCTGCTGCAGCTACCAATGTTACACTTACTGCCACCCGCAATTCGGGCGATGTTTTAACTGCCGGAACGAGCGCTACTTTTACGGTAGTAAGCGCCGGTGGAACGCCTACTAAATTTGTGATCACTTCTATTTCTCCGACATCGCCTGTAGCGGGCTCGGGTTTTAATGTAGTCGTGCAATCGCAGGACGCAGGTAACATACTGCAAAATGTAAGTGCCAATACTGATTTCTCGCTAACTACGAATGGAAATGCAGGTACGATCGGTGGAACGACTACAGGAACAATTCCTATGGGAGCCAGCTCATTCACCGTAACAGGTGTTACCCTTTCAACGGCAGGTACCGGTGCAACACTTACTGCTACCCGCACTTCGGGTGATAATCTTACGGCAGGAACTTCTTCTTCATTTACGGTATTGGGAGTTGCCGATCATCTTACGTTTGTGGGAGTTCCTTCTTCCGGCACTGCCGGAGGTGTTCTGACTGCATTTACCGTAGAGGCAAGAAGAGCGGATAATTCGGTAGATGTGAATTATACAGGCAATGTTACTGTTTCCAAAGCAAGCGGCCCGGGAACCTTATCCGGAACTACTACTGTAGCAGTCGTTGCAGGTGTAGCTACCTTCAGTACCTTATCGCTTGATCAGGGAGGCAGCTATACGCTTCAGGCAAGCTCGGGCTCACTTAGCAATGCAACCAGCGGATCTATCACGATTACAGTAAGTCCTGTTACCTGGGATTTTGCAACAGCCGCACCATCCTCGGGAACACCTGTAGCTAATCTTACAGTTTCCAATATGACTGTAGTCAACAGCAACGGATCTCCGGCTATGATTTCTGCGACTTCTCCTTCTTCAGGATTCACAGACGTTTCCGGTGGGAATAATGCAGGCGCTTCAACGGTTAATGGCGCATCACTTTCCGTATCGGGCAGTACTTATTTTCAGTTTACACTTACTCCTGCTGCAGGATATTATGTATCCCTGGATGAGTTAAGCTTTGGTACCCGCTCTACAGGAACAGGCCCGACTACTTATGCATTACGCTCCAGCAAGGACAATTATACTACCAATATAGCCACCGGTTCTATTGCAACAAACAGCGCCTGGTCCTTAAAAACAAATTCGTTTTCCACAGTTTATTCAGCTACGGGAACGGCAATTACATACAGGGTTTACGGATACGGAGGATCAGGAGCTCAATCGGGAACCGTTGTGTGGCGTATAGACGATGTGATATTATCACTTGATGTACAGCAATGTGTTACCCCGGTTACAAGCATTTTGGCGCAAACCAATGTAAGCTGCTTTGGCGGTACGAATGGAACTGCAACGGTTAGCGCAACAGGTGGTCCCGGCTACACATACAGCTGGGCTCCGTCAGGCGGAACAGCAGCAACAGCCAGCAGTCTCGCTACCGGAACGTATACCTGCACAGTAGTGAACATAGCAGGAGGATGCTCGGCTACTCAAACTGTTACTATCACTCAGCCTGTTATGGCATTGGGCACTTCCGTTTCTTCACAAACAGCCGTAAGCTGTAATGGTGGGAACAATGGCGCTGCAACAATACTGGCAACAGGCGGAACTCCAATATATACATATAGCTGGGCTCCATCAGGCGGAACAGCTGCAACAGCCTCATCATTGACGGCCGGTACCTATACCTGCACGGTTACAGATGCGAACGGATGTGTGACCACACAAACCGTTACTATCGCTCAGCCTGCCATGGCGCTTGGCACATCTGTTTCTTCACAAACGAACATAAGCTGTAATGGGCTAAGCGACGGATCCGCAACGGTAAGCGTTACAGGCGGTACACCTACTTATATGTATTCGTGGGCTCCATCAGGAGGAACTACGGCTACAGAAAGCGGATTAACAGCAGGCACATACACCTGCACCATCACGGATGCAAATGGATGTACCACTATGCAATCAGTAAGCATTACCGAGCCATCTGTGCTTTCGGCTTCTGTTTCTTCTCAAACGAACGTAAGCTGCAACGGGCTAAGCGACGGATCTGCAACGGTAAGCCCTGCAGGTGGCACACCAACTTATATATATTTATGGGCCCCGTCAGGCGGAACTGCCGCAACAGCAAGCGGATTAGCTACCGGTGATTACACCTGTACCATCACGGATGCGAATGGATGTACCACTATGCAGGCAGTGAATATTACTCAACCATCAGTGCTTACAGCTTCTGTTTCTTCACAAACGAATGTAAACTGCAACGGGGCAAATGACGGAGCTGCAACAGTAGACCTTACCGGCGGCACTCCAACATATATGTATGCATGGGCTCCATCGGGAGGATCAGCTGCAACAGGAGCATCACTTACGGCCGGAACGTATACCTGCACGATCACCGACGCGAACGGGTGCATCACTACACAAAGTGTAACCATCACAGAGCCTGCATCAGCGCTTATGGCATCTCTTGCTTCTTCTACGGATGTAAGCTGTAATGGCGGTAGCGACGGAGCAGCCGGTATCTCGGTAAGCGGCGGAACGGCAGGATACTTATTCTCATGGGCTCCATCCGGCGGATCAACAGGAACAGCAACAAACCTTTCAGCAGGTGTATATACCTGCACGGTTACGGATGCGAATGGATGTATAGCCACACACAGCGTAACGATATCACAACCGGGCACGCTTACCGTAAACAGCAATATGACACAGTCAGGATGCAGTAATAACAACGGAGCTATAAGCCTGAGTGTATCCGGTGGAACTCCGACTTACCTATATAGCTGGAGCAACGGAGCCACTACACAAAACATCAGCGGTCTTTCTATCGGAAGCTACACAGCTACTGTAACCGATAGCAAAGGTTGTACAACTCAAAAAGTAACTGCTGTTACCACGAGCTGCTCCATACCACCTACACAGCTCTGGGCTTCACAGTGCGGACAAACCCTGCCCGACCTGAGTGGCTCTTTCTATTGCAATGCAGTAGCAAATGCAGTTGACTACGAATGGGAGATCACCAACTCCACATTGGGTTATTCGGTAACTGTACAGCGCGGCAATTCTTCGCACGCGATCAACAAAACATCCTTTCCGGGAATGCAATTCGGGCAGACGTATGATATTCGCGTACGTGCAAAAATTGGCAGCACCTGGGGAGTATTCAGCACCTCTTGTACTGTTACGATAGCTACACCGGTTCCACAGCTTAGCGCCGCACAATGCGGTCAAACGGTTCCGGATCTGAACGGTTGGTTCTATAGCTCGGTGATCGACGGTGCGCAGGATTACGAATGGGAATTCACCAACAGCGGTTTGGGTTATTCATTCACTACCACCCGCAACCAGGCAGTCACTTCCATTCCACGTACTAATATCACCGGCCTGCAATTCGGGCAAACATATAATGTGCGCATCCGTGCAAAAGTAGGTGGTATCTGGGGCAATTTCGGGAACACCTGCGCGATCAGCATTGGCACACCGACTCCGCAACTGACGGCTGCATATTGTGGTCAGACCATTGCTGACTTCAGCGGTTATTTCTATACAACGGTGATCGACGGCGCACAGGATTATGAATGGGAATTCACCAACAGCGGCCTCGGATATTCTTTCACAAAACAAAGAGGATCAGGTAATACGTCCATGCTGCGTGCGGATATCACCGGCCTTCAGTATGCACAAACCTACAATGTACGTATCCGTGCGAAAGTGGCAGGCGTGTGGGGCAGCTTCGGTAATACCTGTACGGTGACAACAGGAGCATTCCCTACCACGAAGCTCAGGAACGATCTCTGCGGAGCCACCTTCAACCTGAGTGGTTTCTTCTATTGCGATGCACTCAACGGAGCGCAGGATTACGAATGGGAATTCACAGGTACATCCTATAACTTCACGCTTCAGAGAGGATCAGGGATCAGCTCATTGCCACGACCTTCTGTTACAGGTTTGCAAAACGGACAAACATATACTGTTCGTGTTCGTGCAAAAGTAGGAGGCAACTGGGGAACATTCGGAACCAGCTGCAGCTTCACCATCAATACGAGTGCAACAGCACGTTTGATTGCGACAGAAGCAGAACCAACCATCGAAAACGAAATGGACCTGGTAGCGTATCCGAACCCGTTCAACACGAATCTTTCGATCGCTGTTACCGGTGTTGAAAACGGCGCGGCTCTCCTCGAGATCTACAATGCATTAGGAGAAAAGGTTTATTCATCTACACCACAAAGCTCAACAATGGAGCTGGATCTGAAAGAGTGGAGCAACGGAGTATACTATGTAATGCTGACCAATGGCAAAACAAGGGTCTCTAAGAAAATACTGAAACAGGAGTAAAAAACAGTTTTATAAGTAGAACATAGGAATCCCCTGCAAGAATTGCGGGGGATTTTTTTATAATGTGTTGTTTTGAATAGAGTACTCTATTTATTTTTCGTTGATTATTGGATCCTTCCAGAGGCGCTATGTTTTTAAGCTCGTAAACAATCACATATTTTCATTAATTTAGTTTCTAAACTGAGAGAGCCATGAGCATACCAAGAAATCATCATTATGTTTCGCAAGTACTAAGTAGGAATTTCATGCGAAATGGTTCCATGTTTTTATATCATAAATCCTCGGGAAGAATTCAAGAAAAGAGTACAACCAAAAGTTTGTTTTCAGAAAAAGACCTTAATTCTATTGTGCTTGAAGATGGAACAATAGATCATGGAACAGTTGAAATTAATCTTAACCAAAACTTTGAAACAGATTTTAAAGAGCACTATGATATCATCATGGACACTCTTAATACTGTCCAAACAAAACAACCCTTGAATATTCTCAACTCTGTTAAGTATTTAATGCGCATCGGGCTTATTGGTGAAATGAGGACTCCGAAGGATCAAAAAGAACGACATGAGTATATAATGGGAGCATTTAAGCAAGTAACTGATGGCGCTTCAGAAGAAATAAAGAAAAGCCTGGAAGTACATGAGCAAATGGTGTCTGTAGTTAAAAGCAAATCCCCTGTTGATTTTGATAAAGTTGTTGATGGCGTAATAGAACTAATGGGTGATATTATGTATGCAATACTATTGGCCCCAAAAGGGGAATATTTTTTGTTGCCAGATTGCACGTCTATTTCACTTCGAGAAAATCTATTAAAAGACATTGTCATTAATGGAGAGATTTGTACAAGTGGCGGTAGTTCTATCGCTTCAATTACATTCCCAATTAATAGCAAGGTAGCGCTGTTTTGTATGTCAACTAAGGTTAGAGAGAAGAAGCCGAACGTTGTAATTCAGTTAACAGAAGATAATGTTCAAGAATACAATGTAGCGTTCTTTAAAGCTTCTGATAAAGGAGTTGTATGTGAGAGCAAAGAATTCTTAGAAAAGTTCGTGGCAAATTATAAACTGAGTTCAAATAATTTTTCTTCATAACATATGCCGGGTTTTAGCTATTTTGGATGCTGTCGACCCATCTTTGAGCTCCTACAGAGAATAATTTCAAAAATGGCGGTTACCGCTTTTAAAACCCATAAAAAAATCCGGACCCTTTTGAGATCCGGATTTTTTATTGGTGATAGAAAGAACTATTGTTTTACGATCCGCAGCATGGTGCTGGAACCGGAAGAAGTATAACGTATAAAATAGATGCCCGTTTCCAGGTCTGTAAGGTCTATATTCATTTCCCTGTTCTCATTCTCCAGGGAGCGAAGTATGCGGCCTTCCACGTTGATAACCTGAAGTGTACCTTTTACTGTCTCTCCAAGGTCAATTGTCAGTATATTGCTTACCGGGTTCGGATAAACACGGATAACAGCGGTGCTGAGATCTGTAGTTGCAATACCGATCGTGTTGGTTGTCGTGAAAGGAACAGTTATCCAGGAAGAAAAATTAGGACCGCAATTGTTCCGCACATGAACATAGTATTGTGTATTCGCTGTTAAACCGGATGCTGTTACAGTAACACTTGTAGTTGCTGTTCCCGCAGTAGCAGGATCCGTTGGCAGCTGATCGATCACATATTCATAACCCAAAGATCCGGCGATCATATTCCAGCTGATATCTGCGCCTGTATTGCTGATGTTGGTAACGTTGATTCCTGTAGGATCACCGCAAGGGGTAAGAGCAGTAGTGAAGGAAATAGTTGTCCAGCCGGAAGAGTTTCCTGCCGTGCAGTTGGTGCGTACGTGGAAATAATATATGGTATTGGCGGTAAGAGCAGAAGCTGTGTAAGCCGGGAGGAGACTTGGTGTTCCGGCTCCTGCAGGATCTGTGGCTACCTGGTCCAGCACATATTCATATCCTGTTATTCCACTGCCGGTGTTCCAGCTAAGGTCTGCACCGCTGTCTGTGATATTGGCAGCAGTAAGGCCTGTAGGATCTGCACATAGCGGGTAAGGAGTTGTGAAAGAAATAGTTGTCCAGCCGGAAGAGTTCCCTGCCGTGCAATTCGTTCTTACGTGTAAATAATAGGTAGCATTGAAAAGCAAACCACCGACTGTTGCAAATGTATCCACAGTGGCAGTTCCTGTTCCGCTTGGATCTGTGATCAACTGGTCGATAACATATTCGTATCCTGCCGCGGAAGCTATTACATCCCAGCTAAGTATAGCACCGTTCGAGCTCAGCGTGTTTACGATCAGGCCTGAAGGATCGACACATGCGGGATAAGGAGTAGTGAAAGGAATCGTTGTCCAGCCGGAAGAATTGCCGGCAACACAATTGTTGCGCACATGTAAATAATAAGTAGTGTTGAATGCAAGACCGCTCGCATTATAGAACGTGTCCACAGTTGCGGTTCCTGCAGTCATTGGATCGGTAGCAAGCTGATCGATCATATATTCAAAACCGATATTACCCGGAATAGAATCCCAGATTAAGGTTGCACTGTTGTCAGTAATACCTGTTGCTACAAGTCCCGAAGGATCTGTGCAAGGCGGATAAGGCGTGGTGAAAGAAATGGTGGTCCAGTTGGAAGCATTACCGGCCATACAATTCGTAAGCACGTGTACATAGTATGTAGTGTTGAAAGCAAGACCTGTTGCGTTGAAGAACGTATCTGCAGTTGCAGTTCCGGCCGTCATCGGATCGGTAGCGATCTGATCAAGTACATATTCGAATCCGGCTGCATTGATGATGGAATCCCAGCTGATCGTTCCACTGTTGTCGTTCAGGTTGGTAACCACCATCCCTGAAGGATCGGCACATGGTGGAAATGGTGTCGTGAAAGGAATACTTGTCCAGCCGGAGGAATTGCCGGCGACACAATTGCTGCGCACATGCAAATAATAAGTAGTGTTGAATAAAAGGCCTGACGCGTTGTAGAAAGTATCCACAGTTGCAGTTCCGGGAGTCATCGGGTCGGTAGCAAGCTGATCGATCACATATTCAAAACCGGTATTACCCGGAATAGAGTCCCAGCTGAGAGTTGCGCTGTTGTCGGTAATACCTGTTGCAACAAGTCCTGAAGGAGCTGCACATGGAGGATAAGGTGTGGTGAAAGAAATAGTAACCCAACCGGAAGCATTGCCCGCCATACAATTTGTAAGTATGTGTGCATAATACAGTGTATTGTAAGCAAGGCCCGTTGCATTGAAGAAAGTGTCTGCCGTTGCAGTTCCTGCGCTCATCGGATCGGTGGCGATCTGATCAAGCACGTATTCGAATCCGGCTGCATTGATAATGGAATCCCAGCTGATCGTTGCACTGTTGTCCGTAAGATTTGTAACCACAATGCCTGAAGGATCTGCGCATGGCGGATACGGTGTTGTGAAAGAGATCGTTATCCAGCCGGAAGAGTTACCTGCCACGCAGTTATTACGTACATGCAGATAATAAGTGGTATTAAATGTAAGTCCCATTGCGTTATAGAACGTATCTACAGTTACAGTTCCTGACACTATTGGTGCAGTAGCCGTCTGATCCACTACATATTCATATCCGCTTACACTTGTTCCCGGATTCCAGCTCAGTGTAGCGCTGTTGTCGGTAATATTTGTTGCTACAAGGCCCGTAGGATCTGCACATGGAGGAAACAGCGTAGTGAAAAGAATAGTGGTCCATGGGGAGAAGTTTCCACTTCCGCAATCCGAACGCACATGCAGGTAATAGGTAGTATTAAAATTCAATCCGGATGCAGCGTAAGTAGTACCAACTGTATTTGTTCCGGCTGTTGCAGGAGCAGCGCTGGTTTGATCCACAATGTATTCATAACTACCGGCACCGCCTACTGTATTCCAGCTCAGATCGGCGCTGTTATCCGTAATATTGGTTGCAGTAAGTCCTGTCGGCGCATTGCAGGTAGCAAGCGTAGTGAAAGGAATGGTGGTCCAGGAAGAGAAATTTCCGCTTCCGCAATCTGAACGCACATGCAGGTAATAAGTAGTGCTGCCTGATAAGCTGCCTGCGGTGAAAGAAGTTCCGACAATCGGCGTTCCCGCTCCTGCAGGTGATCCGGAAGTCTGGTCTACCACATACTGGTAACCACCGGCTCCGCCTACAGTGCCCCAGCTCAAGTTAGCGCCGCTGCTGGTAATAGCGGAAGCTGCTAACCCGGTAGGTGCGGTACAGCTGCTGACAGCAGTAACAACACCTGATACGGTCAGTGAGCGTGTCCAGCTGTAACCGCCGCCACTCGCCCCACCCGGAGCTCTCAGTACGGTAACGATGATCTGGTTACCGCTTGTTACTGTTTGGCCGGCTGCAGGTATGGCAAATGCATTGAGCGCAGTGTTGCCTCCGCAACTGGAAGAAGTACCAATTGTAGTAGGATTCGGTTGTACATACGTTGAGCCGTTCAATAGCTGAAATGTAAATTGTTTCGATCCGGCGCTGCTTGCATAGGCAGCTCCCCCGATGGAAGTGATCGTGAAATTATAACCCGGCGCTGCTGTAAGCCGTAAAGTATAACTGGTCGTAGCCCCGTTTGAAGCGGTGTTACAGGCCGGTGTTACTCCGTTATATTGTTGTGTAACAGTAATACCCGTAGGTACGTTCTGGGCGTTAACGTTGCCCGTCAAACCCTGCCAGGTAATGGTGTAGGCCTGTGAAAAAAGTGTTCCTGAAAAAAGCACGAACATACAGGCCAGGAGCGTAAGTCCCCGGCTTATAGTCTGCATCGGTTTTTTTTGTAATTGATTTGTTCTCATTTGTTTTTTTTTATTAGTAAAGGATTATTTTTATTCGTTTGCATTATCGGTTTAGTCTCACATAGCCGCTTTGTTCGTAAGCTTTCTGGTCGTTGCCGGTAGCGGTGATGATATAGAAATACACACCATCCGGAGCATCATTTCCACCCTGTGTTTTTCCATCCCATCCTTTGGCGGCATTATTAATGGAGGCTGTTTTTAAACCCCAGCGGTCGAAGATGTCCATGTGAAAGTCGTTGAGGTTTTCATATCTTACAATGAAGAGATCGTTCACATCATCGCCATTGGGTGTAAAGATGTTGGGGATCTCCAGCAGGGAAGGTGGTTCCGATACCACGATCGTTATTGTATAACTGTCTGTGCAGCCATTGCTGTTGCTTACACCAAGCGTAACGGTATACGTGCCGCTGCTCCCGAATGTATGTGTGGGAGATGTGGAAGTGCTGCTGCTTCCGTCGCCGAAAGTCCATGTATACGGAGCTCCCGTAGAACTCGTATTCGTGAAATGTACTTCCAACGGATAAACGCCGGAAAGTGTATCGGCAATGAAATGAGCATCCACATTTGAAACGGTCATATTTGCTGTTGCTGAAACTGTTCCGCAACTATTGGTGCTGCTAACCGTATAGTTCCCTGCATGTGTGGCATACACCGATGCACTTGTGGAACCGGTATTCCAATGATAAGGTCCGCCACCCGAAGCCGTCAGCAACAAAGAATCGCCTTGACAAATAGTTCCGCCTGCAGAAACGGCAATGGACGGTAAATTAATGAGGCTTACAACAACCGATGCCGAAGTGATGCTGCCGCAGCTGTTGGTAGAAACCACATTGTAGGTACCGGCTGTGTTAATGGAAACGGCATTGCCTGTGGCGCCGTTTGACCAAAGGTAATTACTTCCGCCGCTGGCCGTGAGCGACACAGAAGTGCCTGCACAGATCGTCACATTTCCGGAAGGGGTCAAATTCACGGTTGGTAATGGGTTCACTGTAATTACCTCCGTATCGGTGGCTGATCCGCAAATGCCATTCACGGTGAGTGTATACGTTCCTGCAGTATTCACGGTGATGGAGGAAGTTGTTTCACCGGTGGACCATACGTTCCCGCTTGTGGAAGCAGAGCTCAGTGTAACCGAATTTCCCTGACAAAAGGTAGTGGGACCATTTGCACTGATAACAGCGCTTGTTGCAGGATTGGATGTAACAATCTGTGTGGTGCTGTCCGCGGCACAGCTTGTACTTACCGTTAACGTGTACGTTCCCGGACTGTTCACAGAGATGGATTGTGTGCTTGCTCCGGTGGACCATAGATTTCCTGTAGTGTAGGAGGAAGTAAGTATTACCGAGTTACCCGGGCAAAGTGAAAGCGGACCGCTGGCGCTGATTGTTGCCGTGATCGTATCAGGAATTACTGTTACGGTCACCGCAGAAGAATCACTGCCGCATGCATTACTTACACTAAGAGAATAAATGCCGCTGCTGTCGGCTACGATCGAATTGCCGGAAGCTCCCGTAGACCATAGGTTTCCGGATGAAGCAGCAGAGCTCAGTGTAACCGAATTGCCCTGGCAAAAAGTCAGGGGACCACCTGCACTGATAACAGAAGAAGGAAGAGGGGTAGAAGTAACAAGCTGTGTTTCTGTATCTGTTGCACATGTATTGCTAACGGCAAGTACATAGGAGCCGGCATTGTGTACTGTGATGGATTGTGTGGTATCACCGGTAGACCAGCTGTTCCCTGTAAGGAGATTGGAGCTGAGCGTTACCGAATCGCCGGGACAAAGATCAAGCGGACCGTTTGTACTGATAGAAGCCTGGATAACGGAAGGGATCACCGTTACGGAAATAGCTGAAGAATCGCTGCCGCATGCATTGCTTACGATCAGTGAATAGGTGCCGCTGGTGTCCACCTGGATGGATGTGTTGGTATCACCAGTTGACCAAAGGTTACCTATGGCCGCAGCAGAGCTTAGTGTCAGCGTATTTCCATCGCAGAATGTAGTAGGCCCGCCGGGCGTAATAACAGAGATGGGAAGTGGAGTAGAGGTTACGAGCTGTGTTTCCGTATCACTCGCACAGGAAGTATTCACACTGAGTGTATAAGTGCCTGCACTGTGTACAACAATAGATTGTGTAGTATCACCGTTCGACCAGGTATTCCCGGTCGGAAAGTTGGAACTAAGTGTAACCGAATCACCCGGACAAAGATTCAGTGATCCGCTTGTACTGATAAGCGCCTGTATGCTGGAAGTAATAACGGTAATGGAAATCGCTGAAGAATCGCTTCCACAAATATTGCTTACGATCAGCGAATATATGCCGCTGCTATCTACCTGGATGGATGCATTCGTATCACCTGTCGACCAGAGGTTGCCCGTAGCCGAAGCAGAGCTTAGTGTGATCGTATTTCCATCACAGAATGTAGTAGGGCCACTTGCACTGATAATGGATGCCGGTGCCGGTGTGGAAAGAATGGTTTGTGTTGTTGCATCACTCGTACATCCGTTACTGACAGTGAGTGTATAGGTGCCGGCAGTATGAACGGTGATGGATTGTGTGGTATCGCCGGTAGACCAGCTGTTGCCTGTAGCAATATTGGAGCTAAGTGTAACTGAATCACCGGGACAAAGATTGAGCGGTCCGCCGGTGGAAATAAGTGCCGTGATGTTTCCGGGAATAACCTGCACCGTAACGCTCGTCGAATCACTTCCGCAGCTGTTGCTGACCACCAGCGAATAAATACCGGATGTATCTGCAGTGATGGAAGAACCTGCTTCACCAGTTGACCATACATTACCTGTACCTGCAGAAGAGCTGAGGACAACAGAATCCCTTTCGCAGAAAATAAGCGGGCCGTCTGCAGTGATACCTGCTACAGGATCAGGATTGATCGTTATGGTTTGGGAAGCATTTTGTGTACCGCATACGGTGGTAACAGAAACGCTATAAGTTCCCGCAGCATGTACATATATAGTATCATTGCTTTCTCCCGTCGACCAGG
Organism: Bacteroidota bacterium; assembly: GCA_021156365.1. Lineage (GTDB taxonomy): Bacteria > Bacteroidota > Bacteroidia > B-17B0 > Aurantibacillaceae > JADJDM01. The sequence goes on along the minus strand of JAJNDK010000002.1, from coordinate 486,226 downwards.
TATTACCACTCACATAACTGGAGCTGAGCAGCAGTGAATCGCCTGCGCAGAAAGACAGATTACCTGTAAGAACAAGCGGTGCTATGTTCGGGATCGTTACCACGAGTGTTTGTGCAGGACCGGAGGTGGTGTTGCAAAAATCAGAAGGCGTTACGCTCAGTGTGTAGGTGCCGGGCGCTGCGCTTCCCCAATTGATACCCATCGACCAGGAGTTGATAGTTCCGTTGGTGCCTGTAAAAGATGCACCGGCGGGTAAACCGCTCCATGTATATTTTACACTTGTCACCTGTGTTACACTATAAGTACCGGAAGTTCCGGGACAGGGCGCTGTGTTACCATTTATGGCAGAAGGTTGTAATAAGGCGGGATTCAGGGCCGGCGCAGTAAGCTGCACATTATCCAAAAACAGGAACTCATCACGCCTGTTGGTAGTAACACTTACCATAAAATAAAAACTATTCACACAGGCAGGAATGGACCAGGTGTATTGATTGCCCTGTATCGCGAAAACAGCATTGTTGCTCCCCGTAGCCAGTGATACGGCTCCCTGGGAAACACCATCGTGATAGGCGGTGAACGAGAGATTTTCTCCCGAGTCCCATCCTGTGCCGTTGCAGGCAGGCAGTCGGTTGCCCCAGTTAAATTTCAGTGTACGTACTGAAGAATTGGAAGTACTTATATTAACCGCACTGAATGTAAATGATTTTGCCGTAGCGCTTCCGTTTCCGCTTCCCCCGGCAAAACAACTTCCCCCACCTGCATTCCCGCCTGCAACAAGAGAAGCAGCACCACTTACAATATTGGAGGGAGATGTGGATTCTGTTATCGCTTCGGCATTCGCACCGGAAGAAGTGTATGTCCAGGTGTTTCCCACTTCTCCGCCCTGGAAGGCAAGTGTTACCTGTGCGCGGTATTTTTCAATACAGAACAGGAAACAGATACCTGTTGCTACTACGTATGTGTAAAATGCCGATCGTTTTTGAACTAAATGTACCATGACCACTAATTTTTTGTTTAAAAAAATTTCTGCTGTTTGCAGATGAAGTGGTTCTGAACACAATGAAAGGAATCAAATAGTTCTGTAGGGTGGTCACTCCTCTATAATTGCCTTATCCGGGTAGCCGGGACAAACAATTTTAGTGGTGCTAAATTAGTGAACGAAGATTGCGGGACGATTAAATGCAGATTAATCTAACATTAATAAAAATGACGGAAAGTATTCTAATGATTAGGTAAGTTGACGAAATACGGATGCAGTGTAAATTTTTTGTGATCCAAAGTAAACTATAGATACAGCTGTACTTTGTTTAGCCTCGTTTTTTATCGATCGTTTTTTTATACTGTGCATCCTTTTCGGCTTCATCCAGTGAATGCGACTGGTGGATGTCTTTGTCCTGTTTGGCCATTTCACTCAGCCTGGAATAATACTTACGGATCACACGCAGCTCATCTTCTGTCATCTCTTCCGCACTTATCAGGCGATTACTGGCAAATTCATGTGCGGCTACCAGCTCGTTCAGTTTTAGCTGAATGGCGAGCGAATCTTTGTTTTGGGCTTTCTGGATCAGGAACACCATTAAAAAAGTGATAATAGTAGTGCCCGTATTGATCACGAGCTGCCATGTTTCGGAGAAACCAAACATCGGTCCCGTGGTCGCCCATACAATTACAATTGCTAAGGCAATGGTGAAGGCAAGTGTACTGCCTGCCGCCTTCGCTGCTTTTGTTGCAAAGCGCTCGAAAAAACTTCCGTTATTCATTTTAGTCATACTTACACTAAAATTCAAATTTGATACCGCCTGTTTTCACAGGTATCCTTGCGTGTGTGGGAATTATTTCCCCGCTTTGGGGAGCACGAAATAAGCAGGATGAATATGGATTTTAATGTGATATCACTTAGAGCGATTGCAAAAATTCCCGTGCGCCGCGTTGATTATCAAAAAAAGTGATGGTCAGTTTTTCCTTGTCCACTTTATAGGAAACGCTTTCAACTGCTACTTTATTGAAATACGCATTCGGGGTGATGATGGCGATCGCTTTAAATCCTGCTGCGGTAGCACGGGGTAAAAAATCGGTTTCGAGCCATTTCTGATCTTCCATACCGATAATGGCCATGTCGCGGATATCGGCGAGTACTTTCGAACAAGTATGCTGAACAAGCGTACGGAGCATGAGTTCTGTTCCCTCGCGGAATTGCTCACTGGTAGCATAGCCCGCCCATTCCATCACAACTATGTTCATGGTCTCTTCAAAATAGATAGTATATACCTTGTCAGCTGTATTCATTCGGATCTTTTTAAGGATATAAAGATATTGTTTTCCGACAAATCTTTAAAATGTGATGCCTGCATTACCTGTCCGCTTTTTCTCTTACGATCTTCTCAAACAAACGCCCGGAGATCTTGCTTTCGAGCCAGCTGATGTAATCGAAATATTCGGTCAGCACCATGGCCTCATCCGGATCGCGCATTAGTTTTTCAAGGGCATTCTTTATTTCCGTGAACAGGGCATTGATCTCTTTTTTTACATGCGGGTTGCTGTGCAGCAGCTTGCCGAGGAACTGCAGCACTATTTTTTCGAGCTTATGCAGGCGCTTCCGTTTCAGCATAAAACTGTAGGTTCTTCGGAGCAGGTAGGGTAGCAGATCATAATTCCCCAATTCGTAATGAAGGATCAGGTTGGTGAGACGGGCGGTTACCTGGATGTCTTCCCGTACACCCAATGTGGTTTCGTTCAACAGCTTGTTCAGCCATTCAAGAGCTTGTTCGTATTTCCGGCAACCAAAATAGATATAGAACATGTCGTGATACAACGAAACTTTGTTAGAGGCAAAAAGCCGGTTCTCGAATAGCTGCAACTGCTCTCTGGCCATGTCGGCATACACCAGTCCTTCGCGGAACAGGCCTGCCGTGAGATACAGCGCCATCATATTATCATACGCCACAAATATTTTATGCTGCCGCGAAGGTAGAGGCAGCAATACTTTCCGCAACAGCTTAAAAGCATGTTCGGCTTCTTTGATCTTGCAAAGCACACTGCCATAAAAGATCACGCTGTTCAGTACAGTAATGTATGCATCCGGGTCTTCTTCGATCCGTTCGGGATGTGTCCGGATCAATGTCAGGCAGCTCTGGGTGTAACTGTAGCTTTTTTCCACATCACGCAAGCAGAAATAGCAAAGCCCGTAGGTCAGGTAATAATAGATCTGCTCTTCATAACCTTCCGGTTTTTTTTTCAGCAACGGATGTTTTAAGAACTGATTGTACTCCTTCCGGATTCCCTGCACACGCAGGTCATTCCCTTTTTTACTGAAAAAAGTATAGAGGCGGTGATACAGCCTGCGATACGCATTCACCTTCTGTATACTTTCCAGGGCATACGAATATTCCTGCTGGAACTGGTCCACAAAAGGAACATCTTTTTTTTCTTCCATGGCCACCCGCAGGATCATCTGGACGATCTTCAGCAGGATCTCGTAATATTCGTGTTGTTTGGCTAATTGCCGCGCTTTCTGCAGTATCTCCAGGCAGGACTTGTAAAGCATTTTGTTGTAGAGGATGGCAGCCCTGCTCAGCATGTTCAATAGCTGTTGTTCTACAGACGAGTTGCGGTGGTAGTTCTGAAGTGTATTGAGCAAAAGACGGTAGAGATAATTCTTGCTCATATCAAAACGCTTTGCAATGGGATCGCCTTTGAATTTCTTCAGCAACAGCGCTTCATCATATATTTCCTGTTCTTCAATGGCATTGAACAGCTTCATATAATTCTTCTGATCCGTTTCCTTGTGTACGGAAACAGCCAGCTTGAAATATCGTTTTTCCATCCCATTCAGGGACTTCACCAATTGGAAGAGTTTTTCCATGCTTAGGAATCTGACTTCTGGATTTCAGAGATATAAATATAGAGTTTATCCTGTAAATAAAGGAACGAATACTTCACATTAGCATAAAATACTGATTTCTGACTTATGGATTTTGGTAAATGCATGTTTGCCCCGGCAAGGCAAAGAGGCTAACTTTAAACATATAATAAAGTACAGAGAAGATATTCTATAACCGGGAGGAAGTATAAACATTTGTCATGAAAAGGATCTTTTCTTTTTGTTTGCTTACAGCGGCTGTTTTTTCAGGCAGTCCGGCATTTGCGATCCTGATGTATGGCCTTACGGTTACGACACCTGGCTATACGGCCCTTGTGGGTGGAACAACTGTCCCTAATTTCAACAACGGTTGCAGCGATGGATTGACTTCGGGAGCGCTGTCGATCGGGTTTACGTTTGTATATGACGCTCATAATTATACCCAGTTCCAGGTAACGGAAAACGGTCGTATTTTTTTAGGAAATGGTGTTCCGGCCTGCAGCGATAACTGTGGATCGGGCTGCGACGGTTTCGGTCCGAGCTACCAGGTACAACCTTCGTCAGGCGCGGGTGGCGGACTGGGAGCTTCAGTTATCCATCCCACTATTTGCCCGCTCTGGGACGACCTCGGTATGAACGTGGCCGGATCCAAAGTCAGCTATCTCACCACGGGTGCTGTGGGTAACCGGGTGCTTACGGTAGAATGGCTGCTTATCGACTGGAAATACAACAATGTGAATCAGGCAAATACATCTACGATCTCTTTCCAGGTAAAGCTGTATGAATCGCCGGCAGGACAGATCGATTTTATTTACCGGCAGGAACCCGAAGCATTAGGCGCTACCCCTACACAACATGCAAGGATAGGGCTTACCGGTTTCACGGCAGGTGATTATTATTCCACCAATGCCGCCGGCGCTGCTCCTTCCAAAACCGTAGAATCAGATGTGGCCGCAAAACCTGCGAACGGGGCACAATTCCGGTGGAATTTTGGTGTTGTTTTACCGGTGCAATTGCTCTCTTTCAAAGGAGAAAACCTGGGTGATAAAAACCTGCTCACCTGGGAAACTGCCATGGAAGCAAACAATGATTATTTTACAATAGACCGCAGTACGGATGCTGTTTATTTTGAACCGATAGGAAAAGTAGATGGTGCAGGGAGCAGTAGTAAAACAATTACTTATACCTACACAGACGCATTGCTCCCGGGCGAATTCAACACATTGTATTACCGCCTCCGGCAAACGGATTTTAACGGAACATCTTCCGGCTCTGATATTATTTCACTTCCTCTTCGGGAAGAAGAAAATGAACCGCCCGAGGTATATTATGATACGCATTCGGGACAATTGAACCTGGGCTTTAATTTCAGGGATGCGGGCATATATGATGTGGACATAAGCGATCCTTTGGGAAGAATGATCTACCACGAAAATTTATTTGTAAATTCGAAAGAAAGAAGGGTGCTCCCCATACTATTGCCCGGCTTACCGGCAGGTATATATGTCACAAGGATCTCGGGAGCAAAAGGTACTGTGCAGTCTAAATTCATTAATTATTAAAATAGCAGAAATATGAAAAAAATCTACTTTGTTTGTTTACTCGCCGGAGCTTTATCAGGCGGAAAGCTTATGGCTCAGCTCGATTACACAATGACACCCGACAATGTGACGTATACACCACTTTCCGGGGGAACGGCTATCCCCGATCTTTCGGCGGGTTCCGATATGACCTTAACATCAGCCTTACCGATCGGTTTCAGTTTTGAGTTTGATGATTCCACCTATACCGAATTTCAAATGTCGGAAAACGGCTACATTCATTTAGGCAATGAAGCGTTCCCTACAGGTTATGGAAGCGCCTGCTGCGATGCGGTGATCCCGAATGATTTTAAAGATTCGAGCGCGATGACACCGGGTATGAATACCATGCGCCCTTTTATTGCTCCGCTGTGGGAGGAATTAGCGATGGCCAACCTTGGCGGGAACGCGAGTTACCTTACCACAGGCGTATCTCCCAACCAGATCCTGACCATCGAATGGGATAAAGTATCCTGGAGAGCTTCAACGGGAACAAACCAGGTCTCTTTCCAGTTGGTGCTGCACGAAACAACGAACGTTATTGAATTTATTTACTTCGAAGGACCGATCGCATTGGGACCACTCCCGACGGCATCGATCGGTCTTGCCGGCAGAACCTTTGGCGATTATTATTCACTCAGCGATTCGGGCACCAATCCTGTTGCATCCAAAACGGTGAACACAACCGACATCAGCATCAAACCTGCAACGGGACAACGCTATCTCTGGACACCCGTTTCTCCTGCCGGCATTAAAGAAAACAATGCGGTTACAGCTATGCAGGTGTATTTTGAAAAGGATCTTAACAGCCTGCATGTTTCGGGTGATTTTTCAAAACCCGGGAATTATGAAGTAAGCATCATGGACATGCTGGGAAGAAAAATAACACAGAGTTCCGTTACCATAGCTGCAAAAGGAAAAAACAAATTCACCGTGCAAACAACTGAATGCGCTGCCGGTGTTTACGTGGTAAAGATCGCAGGAAATGGAACGGTATATCAATCAAAATTCACTAAAGAATAACTATGGTCTTTTTTATCTTATACTCCCGGATCCCGAAGCGTATCATAAGAACGCTGCTGTTACTGCCATTGCTGTTAGCCTGCTCTTTTCTTTTTTCACAGAAGCAGGCTAACTTCTGGCAGTTTGGTACATTGGCCGGTTTGGATTTTAATAGCGGCAGTCCTGTTGCATTAACGAACAGTGCGATCAATACCACTGAGGGCTCTTCTTCTATTTCGGATGCATCGGGCAACCTGCTTTTTTATACGGACGGGGTACAGGTATGGAATAAAACAAATGCACAGATGCCCAATGGCTTTGGCTTGTTGGGTGATGTGTCCACTACACAATCTGCACTGATCGTTCCGAACCCGGGCAACACGGACCTGTATTATATTTTTACGCTGCCTGCAGAAGGTGGCGGAAATTTTAATTACTCGGTAGTGGATATGTCGCTGCAGTCCGGTAATGGGGATGTAACTACGAAGAATACTTTTCTGAAAAGCAATGTCAGCGAAAAGATGAGTGCGGTTTATCATTGTAATGGCCATGACATTTGGGTAAGCATACACGAGATGAACAGCAATGCATTTTATTCCTACCTCGTAACGAACAGTGGGATCAGTGCACCAGTAATAAGCAATGTGGGACCTGTTCACACAGATGTACACGGGCAAATGAAATTCAATACTTCCGGATCAAAGCTTGCACTCGCACGTGATACGGTTATTACGTTCACACCGCTTCCGGGCACAGGTCTGGGTTATGTGGACATATTCGATTTTAATTCCGCCACTGGTGTTCTTTCTTCTCCGCTGGTATTAAATATCAATCATCAGAAAACATATGGGATCGAATTTTCCCCGGATGATTCAAAATTGTATGCAGGCTTTTACGACCTTGGCGATTCAAGTGCGGTGTTGCAATTCGATATGAATGCATCTGATATCCAGGCATCGGAAGAAATCATACATGCGGAGGGAGGTCCTTTATACGGATTCCAGCTGGGCCCCGACAGGAAGATCTATGTTACTAATAGCATATCACCTTTTCTTAATGTGATCAATGATCCCAACTTAACGGGCACTTCCTGTAACTATGCGGGGAATGCTATTAATCTTGATCCGGGTGGAATGGGCGCTATGTGTATGTTGGGATTGCCTGGTTTTATACAAAGTTATCTTCATCCTGCTTTTCCTGCAGTGCCACCATGTCCTGCAACCGGCATTTCAGAGCAAGCGAATACTTCTCCGGCACTTGTTTATTTCGATCACGATCAGTTGACTATTTCCGGATATTTTGAAGGTCAGGGAAGAGTAACACTCGCTGTGATCGATATGCTGGGCAGAAAGATCTGTCAGGAGGATGTAGAGATCACATCAGCCGGCAATAATGAAATTAAAGTAACGATCCCCGATTGTCCTTCCGGGATCTATATTGCACAACTATCAGGACATTCAATTTTTCAGCGATCAAAATTCAGCAAAGAGTAAAACAATATGATACGATCATTCATTCGCACCACGCTTTTTTTAATTATGTGTACGGGATCTGTGTTTTCGCAAAAGCAGGCAAACTTCTGGCACTTTGGTACACTGGCAGGCCTTGACTTTAACAGCGGGGCCCCTGTCGTATTGAACAACAGTGTCATTAACACGGCGGAAGGCAGCGCATCCATCTCAGATGCTTCGGGAAATTTACTTTTCTATACCGATGGCTTAACTGTTTGGGATAAGAATAATGCGGTAATGCCGAATGGTACCGGATTATTCGGTGACATTTCCACCACACAGTCTGCAATGATCATTCCGGGACCCGGCAGCTCCACTCTTTATTATATTTTTACACTGGATGATGAAGGAGGCCCGAATGGTTTCCGGTATTCCATCGTAGATATGACCCTGAACAGTGGGAACGGCGATGTAACTACGAAGAATACTTTTTTGAGAAATAATGTGACGGAGAAACTGACAGCCGTATTTCATTGCAACGGGACGGATATATGGGTAATGATGCATGACTTCAATTCAAAAGTGTTTGCTGCTTACCTGGTTACTGCCAGCGGGATCAATCCTCCTGTGATCAGCACGGTGGGGCCTGTTCAGGAAGATGTGCACGGGCAAATGAAATTCAATACGGATGGAACACAGATCGCCTGCATACGCGACACCGTAATCAATCCTATTCCTGCAAGTTACCAGGGCAAAGCTTTTGTAGATCTCTTCGATTTTGATAAAACAACAGGCGTGGTTTCCAATCCACTTGTTCTTTCGTTGAACAATCACCAGAAAGCATATGGTGTAGAATTCTCTTCGGATAATACAAAACTGTATGCTTCGTATTATGATCAGACAGGAATAAACGGAGGGAATAGCTATGTCGATCAGTTTGATTTGAGTGCAGCCAATATTCAGGCATCCATGACATCGCTCGGTGTTTCCATGACGCTTCCTATTTTCCGCGCGCTGCAATTGGGACCGGATGGGAAGATCTATATATCCAAAGCGAACAGTCCTTTTCTCTGCGTGATCAACTCGCCGAACCTCGCAGGAACGGCCTGTAATTTTGTAGACGATGCCATTAACATAGATCCGGGCGGAATGGGTAATATGTGCCTGTTAGGTTTACCGGCTTTTATCCAGAGTTATTTTAATCCGGCTTTTCCAAATGTGCCCTGTGCGGCGAATGCAAATTTTCAAAGCAGCGATACCACTATCTGCAGTGGAAGCTGTATTAATTTTACAGATCTGAGCTCCGGCGCTGTTACTTCATGGACCTGGACTTTTGCGGGAGCGGGTACAGCTTCAAGTACGGCCCAGAATCCTTCAGGTATTTGTTATTCATCAGCAGGAACGCATACCGTGCAGCTGGTCGTTTCCAACGGAGCTTCTTCCGATACGATCGTAAAAAGCATTATTGTGGTAAGCCCTTCCATTAATGCAGGGCCGGATGTCACCATGTCTCCGGGAAGCAGCACACAGCTGAATGCAACAGGAAGCGTGAACACATATACCTGGACACCGGCGACAGGGCTTTCTTCAACTACGATTTCAAACCCTGTTGCAACTTCAACGGGCATTGGAACGGTTACCTACTCTGTAAGCGGAACGGATAATAATGGTTGTATAGCTATGGATGTGGTGAACATCACCGTGGAGATCACCTGCGGGGATATTTTTGTGCCGACCGGTTTCTCTCCGAACAATGACGGAGAGAATGAGCTCGAATGCATCATGGGCAATTGCATCGAAAGCCTGCAATTCGCTATTTACGACCGCTGGGGAGAAAAGGTCTTTGAAACAAGCGATCAGCAATTTTGCTGGGATGGGATCTATAAAGGGAAGCTAATGGACAGTGGTATTTTTGTGTATTACCTGAAAGCCACACTCAGCAATGGAGATGAAATAGATCAAAAAGGAAACATCAGCCTTGTACGCTAAAAACTATTGAACGATCAAATTATTCCAACGACATATGAAATTAAAGATGAAGTATAAGAATGTTTTTACGATAGTGGTCTGTTTGCTTGCCGTTCTTCCGGCCCGCTCACAGGATGTGCATTTTTCGCAGTTCCACATGACACCCTTATTGCTCAATCCTGCGGAGGCAGGTGCAAGACACAGCATGCAGGGACTTGTAAATTACCGCAACCAATGGAGTAGTGTGGCCAATCCGTATTCCACAGCGAATGTCTCCTGGGACATGCGATTGGGAGAAGGCTCCAAAAGCGGATTTTCCGGCCTTGGAATAAATATCAACCAGGATAAAACAGGTTTTTCGCCACTCAAAACATTTCAGGCGAATCTTTGCTATGCTTACCAGATCCGTCTCGATGATAAAAATATTCTCGGTGCTGGCCTCACTGCGGGGCTGATGCAACGAAGCATCAGTACTTCGAATATCCAATGGATGAACCAGTATGATGGTACGGCATACAATTCGGCACTGCCTTCTGGAGAGCCTGTTTCATCCAACAGCCGGATGAGTCCTGATATTGGAGCAGGCATCCAGTATGGATTTAAAAAGACGGAGAAATACCTGACAGGAAATGATCACCGGAATTTTAATGCAGGTATTTCCTTTGCGCACATCAACCGGCCCGTGTATTCTTTTTATGACACAGGAGAAAAATTGTTCATGAAAACCACCCTGTACATGGATGCAGAGATAGGCCTTGCGAACAGTGATGTATCATTGGTTCCCGGCGTTGTGTATTGGATGCAGGGACCTTCACAGGAATTGCTCGCAGGTACTATGTTCCAGTTCCGGTTCAAAGGCGATTCGAAATACACCGGTTATGTACAGGGCTCCTCTTTTGCAGTGGGCGCTTATTACCGGAACAAGGATGCGATGATCGCAAGCGCTTTGTACAAGGTTTCGCAGTTTGCGGTAGGACTTAGTTATGACATCAACCTGTCGGGCCTGAAAACCGCCAGCAACGGACGTGGTGGGTTCGAGATCTCTCTGCGCTTTATAAATGCCAACTCTTATCTTTACAAAAAACATACTCCAAGTATCTGATCTATGCGCCTACTCACTATTTGTATACTTCTTTGTTGTTTTTCATCTTTGCTGGCACAGCGCAAAGGAAAATCGAATACCGATACGGTTAAGATCACGAATATAGGAAAAGCCATCAATTCGGTTTTCGCTGATTACGCCCCGGTGATCTCAGCCGACGGGCAGATGATGGTCTTTACTTCTACACGGCCTGTTACCGAAAAGGAAATAAAAAACGCGAAGCCCGGATTTGAGAATGTATACAGCTCCACCTACGATGAGAAGAAAAAGAAATGGACGGAAGCCAGACGAATGGATGAGGCATTGAACATGCAGGAAATGAACAATTCGGCAAAATCGCTTTCCGGGGACGGGCAAAAAACACTATTGTACCGTGATGATGATGCAGGAAATGGTGACCTCTATGAATCACATCTTGCCGGTGCAGTTTGGGGAACCCCGGTGAAACTGCCGGAACCGATCAACTCAAAAGATCACGAATCATCGGCCAGCTTTTCGCCTGATGGAAAAACACTTTATTTTGTGAGTAATCGCAGGCAGGGCAGCAAAGGTGGGCGTGATATCTGGGTATGCAGGCAGGACAACCACGGCGTGTGGGGAGTGGCAGAGAACCTGGGAGGCGTTATCAATACTATTGAAGACGAAGAAACGGTATTTATGAATCATGATGGCAAAACGTTGTACTTTAGTTCGAAAGGACACAAAGGCGCAGGCGGATACGACATATTTCGTTCGGTAAATGAGAACGGAAAATGGTCGGAGCCCGAGAACATGAGCAACATCAATACAGCTGATGACGATATTTGTTTCATACTGGCAGCAAGCGGACTGGTAGGTTTTTATACGTCCGCCAAAATGGGCGGTTTGGGCGACAGGGATATCTATGAGGTTCGTTTCACACCGAAGCCGAAAAAAGAAACACCGCAGCTTACCTTGTTGAAAGGAACCATCACGGATGAAACCACAGGCGCTCCTCTGGAGGCAACATTGGAGATCATTGACGTTGTAAAGAACAATGTGATCACTACCATTTCTTCGAACAGCAGCACAGGAAAATACCTGGTTTCACTTCCTTCCGGAAAAAATTACGGGATCATGGTAAAGGCAAAGGATTATTTATTCCATTCCGTAAATGTGGATATCGCTTATTCGGCTGGCTACCAGGAAGTGATCAAAGACATTCAATTAAAAAAGCTGGAAGTCGGAAAGAGCATTGTACTCAACAATATATTTTACGATTTCGACAAAGCTACCCTGCGTACCGAATCCATGGCAGAGCTGGATCACCTCGTGCAGCTGATGAACGAGAATCCATCGATCACCATTGAGCTCTCCAGCCATACCGATAATAAGGGAACAGACGATTACAATCAAAAGCTTTCCCAAATGCGTGCACAATCGGTCGTTGATTTTTTGATCAGCAAGAACATCGCTAAAGAACGGCTTGTTGCAAAAGGCTATGGTGAAACGGTTCCCGTTGCCGACAATGAAACCGAAGAAGGAAGGCAGCAAAACCGAAGAACGGAATTCAAGATTCTGTCGAAGTAAACTATCCGGTTTGTTGAGCTTTTTATTTTGACATCCATCTATTGTCAACAATGATGACAAAACAATTAGTGTCACCTTCTCTTTGTGTGGTATCTACACTCAATTGCAGAGTCCATTGATTTATGTTTTAATCCAAAATGTTAATTATAATTATTTAACATTGACTCATCATGATAAATCCCGAAATTAAGTCGCTTTATTCACCTTTACGTTAGGTTGTATTTTGCTAAAACAATTCAGGTAACATGTCCATCAGATCGCAGTTATTTCTTGGCTTTTTCATCTTTATCCTGATCTTCATTGTTGACTTTTTTGTAAACCAGCGTTTGTCGAGGCAGGTATTGCAGAATACCAATTACATCAGCAATTCGGAGACAGTGATCCGGAATTCGAATGTATTGCATAAAGACATGATCGAAATGCAGAGCGGTTTCCGCGGATACCTGCTCACGGGCCAGGAAGTTTTTTTGCAACCGTATTTTGAAGGTTTGCACAGTGTTCCTCCTCTTTTAAAAGAGCAGCTTTCACTTGTAGGGTCCTCCGGACAAAGGGAAAAACTGGACTCCATCAGCAATCTGCACGACAGCTGGCTGAAATATGCAAATCAGTTGATCTCTACGCGCATGGATACCCTGCCGGAATCAGGGAAGAGATACAATGAGCTTTTTGAAACGCAGCTTCGGATGGAAGTGGGGAAGAAGCTGAACGACCGGATCCAGCTGATGTTTTCGGCTTTCGATAATGATGAGTATCATTTACGGCAGGAACGGAGGGCTGCCCTTCAGTCAACACTTAAGTACACCAGGAACATCACTCTTACCCTTACACTCATTTCTATCGTGATGGCTCTGCTCATCGGCTCTTATTTTATCCGGAGCATCACCCGCAGGATTTCCCTGATGGTAAGTCTTGCAGAAAAGATCTCGCAGGGGGAATTTAAAACCATCGATGACAAAAAAGACGATGAGCTGAATAAATTATCCCTTTCGTTGAATGCCATGTCGCAGCAGTTAGAGAAAAATTTCGAGGAGCTCACCAAAAAGAACAATGAGCTTGACCAGTTTGCATACGTGGTATCTCACGATCTCAAAGCACCTTTGCGTGGAATAGCCAATATTATTTCCTGGATAGAGGAAGACCATGAAAAGGATATTACGCCGGAGATCAGGAACAGCCTGGGGCTTATCAAAGGAAGAGCGACACGATTGGAAAACAGTATCAACGGCCTGTTGGAATATGCACGTGTTGGTAAAATGAAAAAAGGTTCGGAGCTGGTAGATACGGAAAAACTGATCGCGGAGATCGTAGATTTATTGGTGCCGAAAGGATACGAAGTGATCGTGGAAAATAATATGCCCGTGCTGAATACAGAAAAGTTACATATCTATCAGGTATTCTCCAACCTCATAAGCAATGCCGTTAAATACAATAGGAATGAAAAGGGCAGGATTATTGTGAAAGCCGAAGAGCTAAGCGACGCGTACCGTTTTTCGGTGATCGATAACGGACCGGGCATACAACCGCAATATTTTGAAAAGATCTTCGTTATTTTTCAAACCCTGCAGGAGCGGGACGCCTTTGAAAGCACAGGTGTGGGGCTTGCAATAGTGAAAAAGATCGTGGAAGATTATAAAGGAACGATAAGCGTGGAATCAGAGCCGGGGAAAGGCAGTACATTTACTTTCACCTGGCCGAAGAATAAAGAAGATGAAGCATAGCACAATTTTATTAGTAGAGGATGATTACCTCGATGTGGTGAGTGTGCAGCGCGCATTTAAGAAGCTGAATATTGACCATACACTACATATAGCACATAATGGTGTGGATGCACTGGGCATGCTGACGGATGAGAAAAGCAAACTTGTTCCGGATATTATTTTGCTGGACATCAATATGCCAAAAATGAACGGTCTCGAATTCGTTCGTATCATCAAGAATTATTACAGCCTGAAGAACATTAAGATCTTTATGATCACCACTTCCGGTGAGGAATATGACCGCATAGCGGCAGAGAGCATGGGAGTGACCGGGTATATTATCAAGCCGCTCAATTTTAAAGATCCGGATTCTGCCGGCACACGGAAGCTGATGGAAGAACTGTTACAGGAAAGTTAATAAGCTTCTTTGATACCACGGCATATATTTAATACATTCGTGTATCAAATTTTACTGCATGAAAATTACATCAACATTTTTGAAAACAATTTGCACCATTGTTTTAATAACGGCGGCCTTTGGCTACACTCATCGTTTTGGATCACCTATCAAAACAGTCGATTATTATGCGGATGCAAAGAACAAAGGACAGTGGCTGAGCATGGTGAAGCAGGAACTGGCAGCCAAACGCAAACCCGTACTTTTCTTCACGGCTACCTGGTGCGGTCCCTGCAAGCAGTTCAAAAATTCGCTGGGCGATCCTTTGATGACAGATGCATTGAACGGAGCCACACTCATCATGATCGACGGAGATATCGATGCGAAAAAGGATAAGCTTACCGAAAAATATAAAGTAACCGGCTATCCTACATTTGTGCGGGTAGATGCAGAAGGAAAACTACTGAACAAAACGGATGGAGGCGCCTGGGACGAAAACATTCCTGTGAATATGGCTCCGGTGATGAAAACATTCATGAAATAGCGATCATGGAATTCGATCAGCAAAATCCGGTGATACAATTGTGCGCAGCAGGTATGGAGCAGGAGGGCCTCGGCAACCGGGAGGCAGCAGCCTTATTGTTTATGCAGGCCTGGGAAAGATCATCAACAGAAATGGAGAAATTCACGTCAGCACATTATTTGGCACGCCATCAAAAAACAATTGCTGATAAATTAAAATGGGACGAAACAGCCCTGCATTACGCATTGCAAATAAAGGCGGAAGAAGTAAAAGGTGCGCTTCCCTCGCTTTACCTGAATATTGCCAAATGCTATGAAGACTTAGGTGAAAAAGAAAAAGCGTTTTCTCAGTATAAGTTAGCGCTTTCTTTCACGCACTTCCTGGCCGATGATGGTTATGGGAAAATGATCCGTTCGGGTATACAAAACGGACTGGACCGCATTTCGTAGTTCCTTTGAAAACCTTGTCCCAAAAGGCTTCCGATTAACTTTCCTTAACAAAAACTGTCCGCTGCCGGTATCCGCTTCCGTACAGTAGTGTCCGGTATCGTACACCTGATGAAAAACCTCTTTTCTTGTAAAGAACTGAAAGACATTGATATAGTCTTGCAAGTATGCATTGGCACAGGCTTGGTTCATGGCTGAAAAGAATAAACGAATTCATCCCGATAGCTATCGGGACTTAAAAATCAGATATCATGAAAACTTTAAAATCAATTATCCTACTTGTAGCTTTGTTAAGCAACCTTCATTCATTTGCAAATAATGGGAGCGACACCAAAAGCATCATCAATGCCAATGTGCAGAAAGAATTAAAATCACACCTTGACATTAAAATAGAACATTCAGAACGCGTAGAGGTTGTTTTTACTACCGATGAGAACGGGAAGGTAAATCTTGCCATCGCAAAAACAGAGAACAAAGAATTAAAACAGGCGATCGAGACCAAATTTATGGAAATGCATTTTGCGCAGCTGAAAGCGGATATTGCATACGGAATTACACTGAATCTTACACGTATTTAAAACCCCAACATCATGAAAAAACAAATTCACATTTTTATGTTGATGCTGACCGGCTCTCTTGTCTTAAGCACAAGGCCTGTCTCAGCACAAAATAACGACAAAACCATAAAGGCAGGTTCTGTCACTACTATGACAAGGCAGGTGCCTTCTTTCACAGGCATAGAGGTCAGCTCGGCTTTCAAAATAAAACTGAATAATTCAAAACAACAGTCACTCAGTATTGAAGCTCCGGAAAATTTTATTCCCTATTATTCGATAGAGGTAAAGAATAATGTATTGATCATCGGGCTAAATAAAAATGCAGATGGTATCTCTTTCCAGGGAGAGATGGGAGTAATAACGGTGTCCTGTGAAAGCCTGAACAGCATCAAATTATCAGGAGCCAGCAAATTGCAGGGTTCGGGTAGTTTCAGTGCAACATCTTTATCGCTGCATCTATCGGGTGCTGCAGACCTCGCGATAGACATTAAAACAGAAACGCTTACCTGTGATCTTTCGGGAGCCAGTACTGCTGATCTGAAAGGATCTGTGAATGGAAAAATGAAACTGGATGTTTCGGGTGCGGGCCATTTTGAGGGATATGGCCTGGAAGCTGCAAGTGCAGATTGCGATCTATCGGGTGCGGGAAAAGCGGAGCTGAATGTGAATAAAAAACTGCAGGTAGATGCAAGCGGGGCAAGCACAGTAAAATATACCGGAAAGGCAACGGAAGTAACAGTAGAAGCTTCGGGGGCCTCCACAGTGATGCGGAAAGGCTAAAGATCTTACGCAGATCCTTTTCCCTGTTTCGCAAGTGCGATAATGTCTTTTCCTTCCAGTACTTTCCGGTCTTCGGGGATGTTGACAGCATTGATCATCGCCAGTCCGACTTCCTTCAGGGTGCAAAATGCACCGGGTGATAAAGCCCGGCCGATAGGGTACATCCACCCGATCCAGGTATAGATCTTTTGTTTGTTCTTTAAACCCTTGATCGGCTTCATAAAGCCCGGCCGGAACGCAACTACTTTTTTGAAGGGCAGTTTCATCAGATCATTCTCAGTTTTGCCTTTCACACGTGCCCACATGGATTTTCCTTTTTCACTGCTGTCCGTACTTTTGCCGGAGACGTAACAAAAACAAAGATCATGACCCATTTTGCTTAATGTTTCCGCAAAATGCAAGGTAAGTGTGTAGGTCATTTTATAATATTCCTCTTCTTTCATTCCTATGGAAGAAACTCCGAGGCAAAAGAAGCAGGCATTGTATCCTTTCAACTTATCGGCTATTGGCGAAAGATCAAAAAAATCACGATGAAGGATCTCTTTCAGTTTCGGGTGCACCACACCACAGGGTTTGCGGTTGATTATGAGGACAGCTTCCACATCCGGGTCCTGCAGGCACATATGTAATACACCTTCACCTACCATGCCGGTAGTACCCGTAATGATCGCCCGTATTTTGGTATTCATGTGAGATTGTTTTTACCAAAGGTAATTGAAATGCGCAAAATCCGTGCTCGATATAATCAAAACCGCAGATACGGACGGTTAGCCGTAAAGGAAGAAAAGGGCCAGGGGATCATGATCAATATCACGATCAGGGCAAGCGTCAGCCAGATCGCCATGGTTTTAAATTTGGCTTTGTCTGTTGTTTTCCGTTTGGCAGCCATCGAAGCAATGGTAATCAGCACAACAGCGATCAGCATCATCAGCGAATGTTCCATCCCGAAGAAACGGACTTCCCGCTGATGAACCGCGTCCTTATAATTATGCAGAAAGTATTGAATGATCGGGCTGATAAAATACAACCATATGCCAAGGACCATTTGCACCTGCGCGATGGTAGCTGTCCAGTGCCGGACGCTGTTATCATGTTTTGAAAAGACCTTGTTTCCCAGCCAGCCTCTGTATGCCCGGTATAGTGCATATACCAGGCTGAGCAGCACAAGCCAGCGAAAAATGGAATGAATGCTTAGTAAAGAAGTGTACATGGTTCAGGATTGGATCCGGAACAAAAGTAAATATTTGAATGAAAACGAATGTCACGAAAAAGTCATAGAACAGAATTTTCAAATTTAAACCGGATACCGTTAACGTCCGATCAGCTCATAAAAAGCCGTTTTGTAAGTGTCGGAAACGGGAATATAGGTATCCCCGATCCTGATGCGGTCCCGTTCTATCGATTCGATCTTATCAATAGCAACCATCCAGGATTTGTGTACACGGCAGATAATTTGCGAAGGGATCTGCTGTTCAAATTCCTTAAATGTCTGTAGGGTCATAATGCGTTTGTCGGCGAGATGAATTCTGCGGTAGTCGCGCATCCCTTCGATATAGAGGATCTCCTGTAGGAAGAGTTTTTGTAAACGGTATTCGGTCTTCACGAAAAGGAACTTGTTTTCAGGAGCCTCCTCTTTTCTCTGCAAGCCGGTCCGTACCTGTGCCTTGTCGACGGCTTGTATGAAACGTGCGAACGTAAAAGGCTTTAACAGGTAATCGGTTACATTCAGATCATACCCTTTTAGCGCATATTCATTGTAGGCTGTGGTTATGATCACTTCACTTGTGATCTTAACCGATTCGAGGAGCTGTATGCCCGATAGCTCGTCCATGCGAATATCGAGGAAGATCAGGTCTACCTTGTTTGCATTAAGAAAGCTTAATGCATCCAGCCCATTATCGAAGCAGGCGATCACCTGCAGGTAGGGCACCCGCATGGCGTATTCTTTTGTGCGTTCGAGGGCCAGGGGTTCATCTTCGATAATGATACAGCTCAACTTCATTTGTCCAATGAAAGTACTAAATTAATTTTATACAGGCCCTGTGCATCGCTTACTGCGAGGCTATGCTTGCCGGGGTACAATAGCTCCAGTCTTCTTTTGATCAGGCTGTTCCCCAGTCCGCTGTGTTCCGGTTTGAGCTGTCCGTTCGGGGTATATTGATTTTCACATACAAAACGGATCCGGTCTATTTCTATTTCGATCAGGATGTTGATGGCATTTTCCGTTTTTTTATTTTCCGCATGTTTAAAAGCGTTTTCTATAAAAGGAATGAGCAGCATGGGTTCTATCAGGGCGGCCCCTGCTGTTCCCCTGGTGATAAAACGGATATAATCGGGATTGGAGCTGCGGATCTTTTGCAACCCGATGAATTTTTCGATATAAGATAGCTCTTTTGACAATTCTATTTTATCAGCTTTTGTATCGTACAACGTGAAACGCAGAATGTCGGATAGCGTATTCAGGTATTCCGATGCTTTGTCGGCATCTTTTTTTATGAGCACATCAATATTATTAATGGTATTGAATAAAAAATGCGGATTGATCTGTGCTTTGATGAGCGCTACTTCCATGTCGTAGTTCTTTTTATCGAGCTCGGCCTTCAGCGTTATATCCTTGTACCAGGTAATAAATCCTTTCATCACCAGGCCTATTATTCCATTGATCAGGGCAATGAAACCTAAGAATAATCCCATAGTAATGCAGGTGCCAAAACTCCAGTTAATATGGGAACGGGGTCCCCGAAAAATTACAGCCATTAATAGCTCAGATACCACTGCGCTCAGTATGCAAACGAGCACGGCATGGATAAAAAGCATAAGGAATTTTTTTCTGCTAAGGTATTTATCAAACAGTAAAGAATAAAAACCGTAGAATCCGATCAGGCCTGGAACGATAGAAGCAATGCCAACGGGAGAACAAAACAAAGCCAGGCCCAGGCTTTTGAAGGTTGCAGGATGGCCGCCGGTAGCCATGTTCATCCCCAGTAGAAAGAAGGTGAGCAAAAAAAGGTATAAAAGCCAATAGCCGGCATGCAGGAAAATGACAAACGATTTTTTCATTGATTTTAGTTTAAGGAGCAATTAATTTCTTAACGGTCTAACCCTTTTCTTTTTTACGTATGTACAATATATAGCTAAGGCCGGTAAATACCATAAAATAAGCAAAAGCCCAGGTGTGAACAGGTGTTCCCGGAACTGACGGATTGTTCCTGTTGTTCATGAAGTCCAGCATGCAATAGGCATACGGAACAATATATGCATATTTCCACGAAACAGCGATCATGGATGCTACTAGCAAGGCCAGTCCGACTCCTACCGGCACAAGGAAATTCCTGAACTGCAGGCTGATCAGGTATTGGAGTGCAATGACAGGCAGGCAGTCGATAAAAAATTCCATATTCAGCTTAAGCATGGCAACAAAGGGGATCGACTCCTGAGGATAGGGAATTCCCCTGAATAAAAAAGAAGGGACTACGCCTGCTAAATAAATACCAATATTAAAAAGCACGAAGAACTGCAGCATCATTACTACGATCACAGATAGTTTCGCAAAGAAGAGAACGGATAGCGATTGTGGCGTGGCATGCACCTGTTTCCAGGTATTGTTCTTAAACTCAAGCTGTGTAATAAGACTGCCGGCCAGGATCACACCCATGGGTAGCAGGAAAACAGCCATGAATTGCCAGCACCTGTTGGAAATGATCTCCCAGACATGCAAAGAAGTATTTTCACGGTACAGCATGTCGATATCCGTCATCCGGGCGATGAGAATGATCAGTGGAATAAAAAAACCTCCGATGAGCATGAGCCAGGATGCTGCACTGTTCTTTTTCTTGAGCCATTCGCTCCGGAAACAATGTATAAAGTTCATATTAGTTTTTTGTGAGGTCAATAAAAATGGATTCGAGATCATTTTTTTCCGGGCTCATCTGAAATACGCTGATATTGTTATGAACCAACAAGGCATTCATTTCTGCTGCGGTTTCGCGTGAGCTGGTGTGCAATACGATCTCACTGTTCTCTAACTCAGCCTTTACACCTTTTTCCAGGAGGAGAGACAGGGCTTTCTTGGGATCACTCGTCCCGAAACGTATACCGGAGCTTACAGCCTGCTTCAATTGTAATTCCTGCAGCGTTCCCTGGAACAAAAGAACGCCCCGGTTCAGAATCCCGACGTGTGAAACGATCTTTTCGATCTCGGATAAGAGGTGGCTGGAAATGACAATAGTAGTTTTATATGTATTGTTCAGATTCCGGAGCAGTTCCCGTATTTCGATGATACCATTCGGGTCAAGGCCGTTGGTGGGTTCATCCAGTATCAGGAGAGGAGGATTGTGCAGCAAGGCAACGGCAATACTCAGACGCTGTTTCATTCCTAATGAGAATTGCCTTGCTTTTTTAGTCCCAGTTCCCGATAGCCCAACGATCTCAAGTACTTCCGCAATCCTTTCTTTTGGACACCTGTAAATTCTTCTCAGGATCTCCAGGTTGTCAGCGGCACTTAAATGACCGTATAAAGAAGGCGATTCGATGAGTGAACCGACTTTTTTCAGGATCTCTATCCTGTTTGCATCAAATGGGGTATTAAAAACGGAAATGCTTCCTTCCTGCTTTTTCAGCAGCCCGAGGATAAGCTTAAGCGTGGTGGTTTTCCCTGCACCGTTCGGACCAAGGAAGCCATAAATAGATCCTTCGGGTACTTGCAGGTGAATGGAGGAAAGAACCGTTTGACTTTCGGAGAAGCGATATCCAAGGTTTTTAGTTTCAATACAATTCATTTGTCAGGAGTATTTGATTATAAAAGTAGGGGAAAAGATCAGCGCATAAAATTCAAATACACCATTTCAACTGCTTTGTCTGCAACCGGGCTGTTTTGTTCTGCAAAACAATATTCCCGACTTGGTTTTTGAGGTATGAAAGGCTTGCGTATCAGTCGATTTTTGCTATCTTTAATCAAAATCGAAAACCTTCTGCCTTCCTCTATAGACTGAGCATAGAAATGGCATCAATCGTATTTATTCCTGAGCTGCTGAAACCACATTTATTTTTCCGAAAAACATGAAATTATATATCAAATATATGGTCAGCCAGCGGTGTAAGATGATGGTGGAGGAAGAGCTGAAGAAGCTGGGCCTGCCTTATATGGGTATCGATCTGGGAGTGGTTGAAATGTCCCAAGATCTTAGCGCACAACAACACGATCAGTTGAAGGAAAATCTGGCTAAATCAGGACTGGAGCTGTTGGATGATAAAAGAAGTATCCTGATCGAAAAAATAAAGAACGTAATTACCGAAATGGTGCATTATTCGGATGAATTACCAAAAGTGAATTATTCAGAGTACATAAGTGAAAAGCTCGGGTATGACTACACCTATCTCTCCAATATTTTTTCGGAAGTAAAAGGTATCACCATCCAGCAATTCATCATCGTTAATAAGATTGAGCGGGTGAAGGAACTGTTGTTGTATGATGAGCTTAATCTCACCGAAATTTCTTATAAATTGCATTACAGCAGTGTCGCCCACTTGTCTAATCAATTCAAAAAGGTTACGGGACTTTCTCCTACTTTCTACAAGCAATTGAAGGAAAAACGCACCGGAAATCTCGAAAACATGTGATTTTTGTAAAAATAAAGGGCAATTGTGTAATATTCCCCACAATGAAAGATCCATCTTTGCGGCTAACATTGAACACGTAAACCAAAACCGATCCGAATGAAACCAATGTTAGTAGTATGGAGCCATTAATCCTGCCATTCGGAAATACGTTGCGTTTAAATATTCTTGTTCTGAATATATTTATGCGCTTGTGATTGCTTTTTAGTATCGTGTATCGGAAGTATCCACGGTTTAAATTATAAGACAATGGCGGGAAATAAAAAAACAGGAATCTGGATGGATCATTCCGTTGCCTACTTAACAGAGCTCAGGAACGGTATGCTCGAAACATCAATTATCAATTCCCTGCATTCAAATCCGGAAAAAGGTACGGACAGAGACAGAAGCGGGAATGGTATGGAACAAATGTATATACCTTATTACAGGAGGCTGGGGGAGGTCATTTCGAATTATGATGAAGTGGTTTTGTTCGGACCAACTGATGCCAGGCTGGAGTTGCTTAAGATCCTGAGAGGAAATTATCTTTTTTCAAAAATAAAGATCGAATTGAAGCAGGCCCCAAAAATGTCGCGGGATGAGCAGCACGATTTTTTCCGGGATCACTTTAAAGGTCGTTTGAATACGGAAAACTGAGGAATATGTGATTTATGTAATATAATCTCTTTAATGTGTAATGTTTTCTGATCCATCTATGATCAACTTTGCATTTCGTAATTTTTTAAATCATCTAAATCAAAAATAAACATGGAAACGACTAACAACAACGAAACGACATTCAAGATCACCGGCGATTGGAGTGCACAGGCAAGTCAATTGAAAGTACAATTTGCTCAATTAACAGACGAAGATCTGAAATTTGAAGAAGGTAAAGAAATCGAATTGCTTGAAAGAATGGAAAGCAAGCTCAACAAGAACCGTGAAGAGGTGATTGAGATCATCAAAAAGACTGAAGCAGTGAAGATTGAAGTAGAAAAAACTGAAACGGAAAAAGCATAGTTTCCAAAAAAACTTTAGAAATAATTTAAGACTAACACTACCGGGAAAGGACAGGAATTAAAAAATTCTGTCCTTTTTTAAGAAAATAATTTAACTAACATGGAAAATAAATACAAAGAAGGGGATGTTGTATACGCAAAAGCAAATCCTGTGGTGAAACTGGTTATCAGGCGATATGTGGATGAGATCTACTATTGCAGGGTGCAATACAAACCCGAATTAAAGGAGCAGGTGTACTTTGAAAGAGAGCTGTCTTCGGATGCGGTTCCCCGCGTGACAGTTTGATGGCAGCAGCTTCATAAATAAAAAAGGATCATGAAAACAATAATTGCCATGGAGAAGAGGCTGAAGCGGGCCAGTGAATACGACAAAGAGCTTTCAAACAACCGGATGCTATTCCTTTAATTGCGGTACGCGCAAACCCGGGAATAATGGAACAGCTGGCAGATCTTGTGGAAAGAGGAAAAACAAGCGCAAAAAACCTATGGAACCCGTCAGCCGGAACAAAGGATCATATACGGAACCGTACCCTGAAGCTGATCGGGATCAAAAGAATGATGTTTATACTGGCATCGGCACTGATTATCGTGCTCATCCTGAGCAGTCAATTATAACTGTACCATTCTACAATTGTAAATAAATCTTAAAATTTTAGTAGAAAAAACAAAAACTACTATCTTTAGTATATCGTTAATACCACTTATTAAGGTAACCTGATCAGGTTGCTCAGCCAATATCTCAGAAAACTTAATTCATTGCTGTCTTTATATGACCAATCTATGAATAAGTTCTTTGACTACAACCATTCCCCTTCAAGAAACCCCTGTTTATGAAAAGCAATGAAACAGGAATACATACAAAGCCACGGATAAGGCGTTGGAAGAAACGTCTGCTTATTTCGGCAGGTTCTATTTTAGTGTTTATCGTACTTTTAGTTGCATTGGCATCCCCAATAGCGAAATACCTGCTTGAAAAGTATGATGTGAAATACACCGGCAGGGAAATAAAAACAGACTGGGCCCTGGTGAATCCACTGACAGGCTCCGTTTATCTTCACCATCCGAAAATATACGAGCTGAACAGTGATAGCCTGGCGCTTAGCGCGGATGGAATAAGCGCCAACCTGGATATGATCAAGCTGTTCTCTAAAACCATTGATATCGGGGTGCTGGAGATCAACCGCCCGAAATGGTATATTGTTCAGAAGGACAGTGCAAGGGATCTGAATTTTAGAGATCTGATACAGCGGTTCTCTTCCGATAAGACAGATACATCATCGAAAGGCTCTTCGATGCATTTTATGATCAGTAGTCTGAAGATAAAAAACGGAACTTTTTTCTATTACGAAAATATTACTCCCGTAAATTATTATATCAAAAATGTGAATATCAGCAGCGGCCCTATTGGCTGGGGTGCGGCGGATACCATCCCTTTCAACTATTCTTTTTTATCGGGAGTAAAAACCGGCAGTATGGAAGGGGTTTTTACGATCAACGTAAAAAACCTGAATTACAGGCTGAGAGCGGACATCGTTAAATACGACCTGCAGGTGATGGAACAGTATATGAAAAGCTTCAGTAATTACGGGAGCTTTCGGGCAAAGCTGGACGCAAAGATACGCTCGAAAGGGAGTCTAAAGGATGCGCGGGATCTGCGAATGAAAGGCAATGTTGTTTTCAGTGATATGCACTTCGGGAAAAATCCGCAGGAAGATTATGCTTCTTTCGAGAAGCTTTCCCTTGGGATAAAAGCTTTGTATCCGGGCAATAACAAATATATTTTCGATACCGTGTCACTGCTACGGCCCTATTTTAAATACGAACGGTATGATCATCTTGATAATTTCCAGATGGTGTTTGGGAAAGGCGGCTCCAATGTGCTGGCAGTAAGCGGCAATAACCAGCGTTTTAACCTGATCCTTGAAATAGCAAAATACGTGGAAAAACTGGCGACGAATTTTTTCCGCAGTTATTACAAGGTGAACCGGGTAGAGATCTCGAAAGCACGTTTTGTATACGAGGACTATGCGATCAATGAAAAATTTTCAGTTGCTACAGATTCACTTTTTGTAGCTGCGGATTCCGTAGATAAAAACAGGAAAGAAGTGAGCGTGGATCTGCATAGTTATATCAAGCCATACGGGCAGATAGTTATCCATCTGAAGGTGAACCCGCAGGACAGCTCTAATTTCGATATGCAATACAGTCTGGAAAAATTCCCTTTGGCCATGTTCAACCCATACCTGGTTACGTATACGTCATACCCGTTGAACCGTGGGACGATGGAAATAAAAGGAAACTGGAAAGTACGGGATGGACAAATACAAAGCAACAACCATCTGATCATAGTAGATCCACGCATTGCAAAACGGGTAAAGAACAAAGAGAATAAATGGATCCCGCTTCCTTTGATCATGCCCCTGATCCGGGAGCAGAGCAATGTGATCGATTATGAGATCCCGATCACGGGCAAGCTAAAAAAACCAAAACTGCATCCGAAAGATGCGATCATTGACTTTCTTAAGAATATTGTGATCAATCCTGCTACTACTCCTTACCGCATGGAGGTCCGTAAAACAGAAAAGGAAATAGAAAAAGCGCAGACACTACACTGGGAGACCGGACAGGTGGAACTGAGCAAAGGGCAGAAAAAATTTGTAAACAGAGCGGCGGAGTTCCTCGAAGAGAATCCTGCTGCGCATATATACGTATATCCTATAGAATATACCGACAAGGAAAAGGAACACATCTTGTTTTTTGAAGCAAAGAAAAAGTACTACCTCCTGGTAAATAAAATGAAGTATTCCGACTTTACCGAAAAAGATTCGATACGGGTAACGGAGATAGCCTTACGTGATTCTTTTTTTATGAAACAGCTCGAAAGATGTTGCAATAAAAGTCTCGATTATACCATACAGGCCAAGTGCACTACGTATATAGGAAAAGGGTTGGTCGAAAAGAAGTATGCCCGCCTCCAAAAGCAACGCAGGAACGCTTTTATCGCCTGCTTTAAGGAGAACAATTCGGATAAACAGGTGAAGATGCAGGTAGCTAAAAAGGACATTCCCTATAATGGCTTCTCGTACTATAAAATAAAATACAAAGGAGAGATACCTGAAAACCTCGCAGAGGCCTATGAAAAGATGAATGACTTTAATAACGAGGCACCGAGAGTAAAATATAAGAACAAAAGAAAGAAGAGTACTTTTACGCGTTAGGCATCCTTGTTTAATTCGGAAGTTTTCTTTGTATCCTGCATAGACACATACACGATCAGTGAAACGGCAATGCAGCCGGTAATGTACCAGTAGAAATAGGACTCGTGGTTTGCTTCCTTGAACCAGAGTGCGAGGTATTCGGCGGTGCCCCCGAAAATGGCTACTGTCAGTGCATAGGGCAAGCCTACTCCGAGAGCGCGTACTTCAGCAGGAAAAAGCTCTGCTTTCACTACTGCATTGATACTGGTATATCCACTCACAATGATCAAAGCGATGAGTAATAACATAAATGCAAAAACAGGTGATTGTGTATGGCTCAATGCAGTTAGTAGTGGAACAGTGCAGATAGTACCGGCAATTCCAAAACCTATAAGCAATGGTTTTCTTCCGATCCGGTCTGACAAGCTCCCGAATACAGGTTGCAGCAATGCAAAGATAAGCAGTGACAGAAAAGAGAGCAGGGTAGAAGTCTCTTTGCTTAAATGAACAGTGTTCACAAGGAATTTCTGCATGTAGGTAGTGTAGGTATAAAATGCAAGTGTGCCGCCTAATGTTAAACCTACAACCGTGAGTACTGCTTTGGGATGCTGCAGTAAGGCCCGGATGCTTCCTTTATCCTTCTTCTTTTTTTGATACTCGAAAGCACTCGTTTCGTGCAGGCTGCTTCTCAGGTACAAAGCCACCATCGAAAGCATGGCCCCGATCACAAAGGGAACGCGCCATCCCCAATCGCTCAGCTGTTCTTCCGTCAGTAGTACTTTTTGTAAAATGATCTGTATGCCCAAAGCGATCAGCTGTCCGCCGATGAGCGTTACATATTGAAAGCTGGAATAAAACCCCCGCCTGTTCTGTGTGGCCATTTCGCTCAGGTAAGTGGCTGAAACACCATATTCACCGCCCACGCTCAGGCCTTGTATAAGACGTGCAAGCAAAAGCAATATGGGTGCCGCTACACCTATACTGGCATACGAGGGTGTAATTGCAATGAGTAGGGATCCACCTGACATCAGCCATACGGAAAGTGTCATCGCTTTTTTACGGCCGTATTTATCGGCAATGCTCCCGAAGAGCCAACCGCCGACGGGCCGCATCAGGAAGCCAACTGCAAATATTCCTGCTGTGTTCAGCAATTGAGCAGTAGCACTTTGTTTAGGAAAAAATACAACGGAAAAATACAGAGCAAAGGCAGAATACGCATACCAGTCGTACCACTCCACGAGGTTTCCGATGGAACCGCCAATGATATTTTTTAAACGCGACGATGAGATCTTTTCCTGCGACATTCGGATACTAATTTACTCAAATATCAGTATGGGGGAATAAAAAAAGTCCTACCGGTAAAAGGCAGGACTTTTAGTAATGAGCGGGATTAAAGGCTTAATCCTGTTTGATCAGTTTAATGATCTGCGATTTTCCTTCGCTTTCTACCTGCATAAAGTAAACGCCGTTGGTTTCGGTATGCAGATCAATTTTTTGCTTACCTGCCGGAATGGTTTCTGTCATGATCACTTCACCCAAAGCATTCGTGATGCTGATCTTTGCACTTTTGCCTAACCCGATCATGAAAACACCTGTTGAAGGATTTGGATATACATTGATCGGAGATCCTGCAGAAAGAGAGCGGAGCCCGATCCCTGCGATATTCACACAGGCACTTGTATCCGAGCAGGCACCTATCGTTACGATCACCGCATAATTCCCGTTTGCTGTTGCAGTATAGGATTGACTGGTTTGTCCTCCTATGGCAATATTTCCATTGTCACAATCGATCCAGACATAAGAAGCGCTTGCTGCATTGGCAGTGATCGTTTCAGCAACAGTAGTCGTTGTTATATCAATTGCAGGATTAACCGTTAAGTTGGTGGTTACTGTGCTGTCACATCCGTTTGCAGCGGGCAATATATCGGTATATGTTCCGCTCGTATTGTATGTACTTGTTCCAACGGTCACAGATTGTCCTGCACACAGTGTAAGTGTTTGAGAACCTGTAATGGCCGGGCTTACCGTTAAGTTGGTGGTTACTGTGCTGTCACATCCGTTTGCAGCGGGCAATATATCGGTATATGTTCCGCTCGTATTGTAGGTGTTTGTTCCAACAGTTACGGATTGTCCTGCACACACTGTCAGCGTTTGAGAACCTGTAATAGCCGGATTTATGGTAAGATGACTGGTTACCGTACTGTCGCATCCGTTAGCTGCAGTAAGAGTAGTCGTATACGTTCCGCTTGTAGTATAGGTATTCGTTCCGACTGTTAAAGACTGCCCTGCACAAAGTGTTACTGTCTGAGTGGAAACGATAGCAGGGGGCTCTGTAATAGTAACAGTAGTCGTAGAAGTACATCCGTTCGCATCGGTTGTAGTTAGTGTATAAGTGCCCGGACAAAGATTGGTGAATATTGGCGACGCACCGGTGCCGCTTGGTCCGGTATAGGAATACGGAGACGTTCCTCCTGTTACACCCAACGTTACAGATCCGTCACACAGGCCGTTGCAGCTTACATTGGTTTGCGAAACAACAGAAGCAACCACTGCTGCAGGTTCTGTTACAGTAACCGTATGGGTTGCCTGACAGCTGTTCGCATCCGTAACTGTGAGTGTATATGTTCCGGCCCCTACGTTGCTTAGGTCTTCTGTAGATGCACCATTGCTCCAGCTATAGGTATAGCCATTGGTAAGTGTTACGGAAGAGTTAAGGTTGGTAAAGCCTGCGGTACTGGTCCAGGTACGTGGAGTGGTCCAGGCAGAAGTAGCAAGGTCGTATGCACCGGTTGCTTTCAGATATTGTGAGGCAGTGAAAGCAGTCGTAAAGAAGCTGGTACTTTGCAGTTTTCCACCGCTGTACATATCGTTCACCGGCAATTGATAACCGGCGGTACCTGCAGTAACAACTGCATTACCAAGGGCTGTTCCGTAAAACAAAGCATCAACAGGCACTGTGGAAGAAGTAAGCGAAGTAGCTGAAGAGCTGAAAACGGCTATACCGTCAGCAGAAGTTCCGCCGTTTCCTAATACACCTGTTGCATTGGCATTGCCGATCCCGCCATCGCCTGCAGTTGTTCCTGTATTAATAGCCCGAAGTATATTCATTGTTGGAGTCATAGATGAGCCACCTACGTATACTACCTGTCCTGCTGTAACAGAACCTGTACTGATCTCAAATGCATAGCTAATGTTTGCTCCCTGTCTCCAGCCATTGGCAGTGGCCGTTCCGTTATTGGAGAACACAATTGTATAAGGCGTTACACTGAAATCGATATTTTTTGTAGCGATAAGCTCAACAAATTCGAATGGAGAGTCCGTTCCTGCAGGATCGGGCAATACTTCCGAAATGATAAGGCCGGGACTGGTAGTGCCGGCCATTGTACCACCGGATACGCTCGCGTCTACAGATCCAAGACCTCCATTGCAGGGAGGAGAAGTAACAGTGCTTGTTACACCGAGTGCAGAGGATGGTTGAGTAATACTTACTGTTTGAGTAAGCGTTGTAGTGCCATCACTAACAGTACAGGTATAGCTGCCCGCTGCAAGTCCGGAAGCAGTAGCAGCTGTTCCACCGGATGGCGCCCATGAATATGTAATGGTGCCTGCTCCGCCGCTGGCAGATACAGTAGCGGATCCGTTACTGCCTCCAAAGCAGGAAACATTGGTGCTGGAAGCAAGCGATACAGTTAAAGGTGTTACCACGGACAGCGTTACGTTGTTCACTGCAAAAGAAGGGTCAGTACCAACACCATCATCATTATTTACCCAACGGAAAGCGATCTTTACATTTGCATTATTATTAGCGGAAGCAGGCAATGCTACTGAATGAGCAGCCCATTGACCCTGGCCACCACCGCATACCGCTGATTTTAACGAAGCAACCAGTGTAGTCCAGGTGCTTCCGTCGAAATATAAAAGTGAAGCATTATCGCTCATGCCATCTCCGTTCCCGATGAAATCGAAAGCAACGGTGATATTGGTCCGGCCGCTGCAGTCAATAGTGGGTGACTCAGCTCTCCGGTCGGTTTGCGGACAGAACAGGAAACCGCAAAGGCCTCCTGCATCATAGCTCGCTCCGCCTGCAGGGTTGAATACACTGGTAACATGGAGGGTCTTGTTGCCATTGCTGGCTACGGCACACCCACTGGGCGCAATACCACCTTCAGCATCAGTAACCTGGAAAAAATTAGGATCAGCCCCTTCTGTGCCCATCGGTACGTTCAGTGTCCATCCGTGCGTGCCTTCAAAATCCTGGCTGTAAAAGATCTGTGCCTGGGATGCAAATGCAAGGAGGCTGCAGACAAGTAGTAGTAGTGTTTTTTTCATGAGCGTAAAATAAATGTTAAAGATTTGTTACCGAAGATAAAAAAAATCCGGCTAAATCAAACCGGAATTCATAAAATCCTCTCCCGTTGAAAAAACAAAGGGCATAAACCAATCGTTTATGCCCTGATGGATCTCCCGGTGTTATAATTCAAAAAATAAACCATGACTAATCTGAAATAGCATGATCAGGGATGATCCATTGAAAATCGCTGCGCATATATTCCTGCAGGCAGGGTGATTGCGCATTCAGTTTTTGTAATAAGTTGGGGCAGTCGGGATTCTGATAGCTTGCTTTCCCCGCCACAGAGCCGGTAGGCCAGCCCGCACGCATATGACAATTGTTGCAATTGGTCTCTATCGGGTGGATCACCAGTTCGATATAAGGGTTCATAGCAATGGGCAGGTAGCCTGTGAGCGGGTCCACTGTTCCATAGGCATCCGTCATGTTATAATGTTTCCACGGACCTTTTGCATCCGGAAGCTCGGGTTTGTTTTGTGCATATATGCCACCTGCATCAGGGTCATCCGTCCACCAGACACTCTGCAGTGCCCAGGTGGGAACCTCTTTGGTATTGATATGCATGGCAACGGTGATCAGGTAATCGCCCGGTTCAAAAGGTTTGTTATAAGCCCAGTAACTGGAGGCATTGATAATGGCCTTATCGGCGGGATCAAATGAATCCCAGTCGGCCTGTGTGACTTTATGGTGATAAAAATCATTGATAGAATATACTAATGCTTTTTTTGTGAAAGGACCGATCGGTGTTTTTTTATCGGTCTGGAATACTCCATAGAGGTAGCTTACTTTTTCTATCTTGCCGGCTTTCAAACCGGAAGCATCCACAGCCACTACATTGTTCCATGTTTCATAACCTGCATAGCTGCTGTAGCCGGGTGGATAGGTATTCACCCACACCGGCAGGGCACAGAGCTGCGAATCAAGTACAGGCCAGTACATATGCTTGGTAACGATGTGTTGTGCAGGAGCATTCAGGTTCGGGATTTTTTTAGCGAACAGGGTATCCAGTACAGAAGCCTTGTAAAGCCTGTTTCCGCGGATCCACTCAAAACCCTCTTTGCTCAATGATTCGGTAGGGATCAGTATATCGCCGTTGGACATAAAATGTTTTCCCGAAGCGATATCGCTATCATGATGTGTAAAAACTCCGTATTTGCGATAGGCGCTGATCACCTGTTTGGGTATGGGATACACCGGCAGGTGCAAGGTGTCCATGATCACGTGTGCTGCATTTTGTTTTATGAGTGAAGTGGTCATGATCTTTTCGATGGCCCTCGTAGAGATTGCTGTAGAGCTGTCGGGAGAAAAGGCATCTGTGGAATTGGGCCATGTATACCAAACCGGCCAATCCATTCCCTGTGCAGGCTGCATGATCCCTGCCCATAACCTCCATGCGTGTTCGCGGATATACCCGATATCACTTTCTTTTACAGCCATGCTAAGTTTGGCCGTATCCTGCAGATAGCCATACCCGCTCGGGAAAGGTTGATAAATAGTATCCGTTAAAACAGGTATAGATGTAATAATTGTAGCAGCGGGTTCGGTATCATTGCAGGCACTGCATAGTAATATCAGTCCCGTTGCAAGTACTGAATAGGCTTTAGGCATAGATGTGTTTTCAGTAAATATATCCTAAAAACACAGCCTAATGAAGACTGCCCGGATGGCTGTCGACAAAAGCAAAATACAGAAGCGATTGAAATTCAAAAAGATATGCTTGTATAGAATTGCTTTACCTATGTGAACACACAGGTAGTTCAGGGTGTTCTCACAGGTCTCGTTTTTGTGGTATATACTGATATTAGTTCGGGACAGGATCTGTTTCCGGAGGAAGCTACGCGTAGTTTATGTATATTTATTCGCTGCTAAGAAGCTTTCCGCCTGCTATGGTAAATAGATTTTTCAACATCCTGCTCCTGCTCGTTGCCACACTTTGCATCCATGTTTCCGTTCGGGCCCAGTCCAATGCTCCTGTTTATAAAACGATCGACTCATTGCCGTCCTCTCTCAACACGCTCTGGAAATTCAATACGAATGACAGTATACAGTTTGCATCACCTGCCTATAATGATACATTATGGAAGAAGCAGTACAGCAAGCTTCAGCACGAGCTCCTGGATAGTATAGGGTTCAAGGGATTTGCCTGGCTTCGTCTAAAGATCCGTTTGCCCTATCCTGCCGACAGTGTTATCTATGCGCTTCAGATCATGCAGGTAGGTGCATCTGAGATCTATGTGGATGGAAAAAAAGTAGCAGGCTTTGGAACGGTATCGGTAAGCGGTAAAGACGAAGAGCGGTTTGATCCGAAAGATATAGTGCAACCGGTGATCTTCAAAGAAGGATCGGAGCACCTGATCGCCATCCGGTATTCCAATCATAAGTATGATGAGTTCAGTAAATGGGACGAATTTGAAGCGGGTTTCTCCTGCAGGCTTATGAAGTACGGAGGTCAAAACCTGGACGCTTTTACCGAACAGGCTGCTGTTGCCTTGTTCCTGTTGACCATCGCAGGAATATTCCTCGCGCTCGCTATGATCCACTTCCTGTTCTTTGTGTTCTACCGGAAACAAAAGCAGCATTTGTATTACGGGATCCTCGCCTTCTTTTTCTCTTTGTTTTTTATAGGCGGATTCACGGGCACCTATACATTTATACCGGATATTTATCTTCCGATTCGGTTTTTCACACCCATTGCGCTTCCCTTCTACTTTATTTCGCTGATGGGATTCGTGTATTATCTCGTGCTCGAAAGACTGCCGAAATTATTCTGGCTACAGGTGTTCATCGGCGTGCTTATTATCATCGGCTTTTTCTATAAAACAGGTATAAATATCGTTTTTCATATTGCATTGATCCTGTTTGTGACGATAGAAGCGATCCGTGTTTTGTACAAAGGAATAAAGCTAAAGAAAAAAGGAATAAAAATAATTGCAGGAGGATTTGCACTTTTTTTCGCATTGTGCATCCTGATGATACTGGCATTTTTTGTAGCCCTGGCAGTGGGTGGAGATATTGATATTACATTCGGCAACAGTATAACGGCTGTTCTGCTTCTCTTGTTGACTGTTATGTCTATCCCCATTTCGATTTCCGTATACCTGGCCCGCAACTTTGCCACGCTCAATATCGACCTGGAGAAAAAGCTGGTGGAAGTGGAACAGCTTTCGGAGCAAATGCTGCAACAGGAGAAAGAAAAGAAAAAGATCCTCGAGGATCAAAACATCCTCCTGGAACAGCAGGTGGCGGAGCGTACCCTGGAGCTTTCGCAAAAGAACAAAGATATCACGGACAGTATCAACTACGCCAAACGTATTCAAAGGGCATTGCTCGCCGGCGACGAAATGCTCAGCGTTCATTTCAAAGACTATTTTATTTTCTTTCAGCCAAAGGATATAGTTAGTGGTGATTTTTACTGGGCAGCAGTTTTAGAAAACGGGCAGATCGCTCTGGTAACGGCCGACAGTACCGGCCATGGGGTCCCGGGCGCCATTATGAGCATGTTGAATATCTCCTGCCTTTCGGATGCAGCGGAGGCGCAAAAACTAACGGATCCGGGTGCGATCCTGAATTATACACGTAAACGGATCATCCGGCAATTAGCAAATGACGGAAGCGCCGAAGGAGGAAAGGATGGAATGGACTGCAGCCTGATATGCTTTGATATTGCAGGTAAGAAAATGAGTTATGCAGCTGCCAACAATCCGGTCTGGATCGTTCGGAATTCGGAACTGATCGAATTGAAAGGAGATAAAATGCCGGTTGGAAAACACGATCGCCAGGATGAGTCATTTACACAACATACAGTTGATCTGCAAAAAGGAGATATGATCTATACGCTTACAGATGGATTTCCTGATCAGTTCGGCGGACCCAAAGGAAAAAAATTCATGTACAAACAACTCAAAGAATTGCTCATATCTATATCAGCTTTACCAGTGCAGCAGCAAAAAGAGAAACTAAATGAAACATTTGCCGCCTGGAAGAGCGGTTATGAGCAAGTGGATGACGTATGCATTATAGGTATTCGCTTATAATTTGTAATAGTATCAGTATCCTGAGCCCGTTAAAATTGTATTACTGGTATTCGGGAGTGAGCGATTGTTTTCTTGCCTTCATAAAATAGCTCTTTACAAAAATATGCTCTTGGTTCTCTGTCATCCGGTCTGTTGGCCGAAGGTCTATTTTTATTTCGGTAAAACGCCCGTCCTCTTTCAGTAGCATATATAATTCAGCTTTGGCAGTATTGGGACCGAATAAAAGAACTTCTTTATAATTCCTGATCTGCTCGGCTAATTTTTTGAAGTATTCATTCCGCTGTTCATTCCGCGCATTTACTTTTTGGCACAGGCACTCACCATTTTGCAAAAGAATGCGCTCAACGGAAATGTGGTTCAGCTGAATAGTACGCCCTGTGAATTCGATCAGGTGGGCGTTTGAATGATCCATCCAAACGCCCAGTCTTGTTGCGGTCTGCATATGTAGTGTATGTCTGTTTTATTTTGAAGTGATCATTTTCATCAATTCATCCAGCTTTGGAGAAAGTACGATCTCCGTACGGCGGTTCTTTGCTTTCCCTTCAGTGGTAGTGTTATCGGCCACCGGATAGAACTCTCCTCTGCCGGAGGCGGTCAACCGGTGAGCATCCATTCCGTATTCGCCGCTTAACAGGCGCACCACATTATTCGCACGGGCAGTACTGAGGTCCCAGTTGTCTTTATAGATAGCCGTTTTAATAGGAACATTGTCCGTGTGGCCTTCGATGGAGATATCAATATCCTGGTTTTTGTTCAGTACTTCTCCTAATTTCTTGAGTGCTTCTTTCCCTTTGGTTTCTACGGTAGCATCTCCCGATTTGAAGAGAAGTTTGTCCGACATGGATACATACACTTTACCATTTTTCATTTCCACCGAAAGCTCATCGGGATTGAAACCCAGTAAAGCATTTTTAACGGAATTGTTCAGTGCGTTTAGTATCGAATCCTGCCTGCGAAGAATGCTTTGCAGATTTCTAAGCTGTGCTTCTTTTTCACTGAGGGTTGCATTCTTATCATTCAAGGCATTGCTCAGGTTGCCGGTGGTTTGGTTCAGCTTTCCGTATTTTGCTACCAGCTCGCTGTACTCTGCATTCAGCGAAGTAAGCTGGCTTGCCTGGCTTTTGGTTACACTGCACAGCGAATCACGCTCATGCAAAGCTGCATTGTAACGTTTTCCATGGTATTTTGTTTTTGCCGTAGGGTCTCCGCATTTAACATGAGAAGCGCAGGAACTGCCGAGGATAATGGATCCGAACAGCAGGAGCATATAGTTGAATCTGGTTTGCATAACAATGGTTTTTTATGAAGATGCAACAAAAGTCATGCGTCGAAGGTTACGAAAGCAAAAAAACCGTTAAAAGGCTTCATAGAGCTGCATTTTGATACGTAGCCGTGAAGAAAAACCGGTCTGCTGCAATTGGAGGGATCTGCGGATTATCCTCCCGTGCTGTGGACAGAATACCCCAGGTAGGGATAACTGATTGCCGTTTTACAGAGATTTTGGTATGGCATAAAAATGACAAGAGTTTTTTAGCATTCAGCATGCTAATACTGAAATAGCATTTAATTGAAAATCGCTTTATGGTCTCGGGATCAATGCAAGATGTTTGGTTCAGATCATAGTAAGAGCAGGATTCAGTTATAAAACAAAGGCAGCACCTTACGCAGTGCTGCCTTTTTTATGGAAACCAGGAGTTTTAGTCAGCCTGCTCTTCCATGTTTTCGCATACCTGTTTAATATGCAAAACCAATATTCAAGCCCATCTGGAAAATGACCCATGGAACTTTTACCCCTATGTCTATGTTTCGTTTCTCTACTGTTTTTTTAACAGGAAGTAATTTCTCTACTCCAAAAGTTGTTTTATTTACATCTTCTGTATAATTCCTGAAATCGAAATTATCTGTAGTATTGGTGGCTTCGATCCCACCTTTGATGCCAAGTGCGGAAAGTCCAACCCTGCATATGGTCCAGTCGATACAAAGTCTGTCTTTAATAAAGAGTCCCTGTACGCCAAATCCAAGACCACCACCGGTATTGTTTATTTTGATCGTTTGGGTTACGTCGGCTTTGTACTCAATCCCGGCATCATCGTGGAATGTAGCAGGGAAGCTGGAGGATGCAAGCTTGTAATGCATATATGAAAAGAACAATTCGCCATACACCCCATGCAAAGCTCCTCTCTTTTTTCCATACAACCGGAATTCAGTGATATTGCCAATGCCACTTAATTTGGCACTGGCAAAAGGATTGTAGCTGCCATTATCCCTGGTGTTTATTTTTCCGAACTTGCCTCCTTTAAAGCTGGTCGGGATCCTTGTCCGCACGCTTGTTACAACGGTGATCCGGTCAGTGAGCACACGTTCCTGGATAGCATATACATTTTTGAAAAAGGGACCCAGCAGCACATTGCTTTTACTTATGTTTTTTACTTTAAAAAAACTTTTCGGATCCGGGATATTTGCCTTTGGATCCGGGATGTTTTGGCCAAACATACAGGCACAGGATACACACATTAACAACACTGGTAAAAGATAGCTTTTCATTTTCATAACAGATCGTTTGATAAAGCAAATCTCCTGTATTTGAGTTATTCATACATGCCCTATGAGGAGGATATTGAAACTCCCCCATTTGGGGTACTCCCAAAGAAGGATAACCTTCTTTTGGGATGATTAGAATGGCTTGAAGATTTGAAGATCGTTTTATTTGAGCAGACCGTGCTCCATGGCGAAGCGGGTAAGCTCTACCTTGTTCTTCAGCCCCAGCTTGCTCAGGATATTTTTGCGGTGCGAAATAACAGTGAGCGGGCTTAAAAAAACCTTATCGGCGATCTCCTTATCCGTATGCCCCTGTGCGATAAGGGAAAGAATTTCTTTTTCACGTTTTGTGAGTACATCGGACGAATCGGAAGTCGTTTTGGAAGAAAAATTATTGAGTAATTGGGCCGTCACTTCCGGCCCAAATTGTTTTTCACCGGCAGCCACTTTTCTGATCCCAGCTATCAGCTCTTCTTTTCCGGTAGTTTTTACAATGTAGCCGGATGCGCCGGCTTCCAGCATTTTTTTAATAAAAATACTTTCATTGAGCATCGTGAGGGCAATGACTTTCACTTGCGGAAACTGACGAACGATCTCTTCTGTGGCCTGGATCCCATCTTTGTCTGGCATCTGGATATCCGTGAGGACAATATCCGGCCGGTGCAACTTTACCATTTCGATCAGGTCATTGCCATTTTCCGCATCGGCCACTATCTCCATATCTCCTGCCTCTTTCAGCAATGCCTTCATGCCATCAATGAATACCCGGTGATCATCTGCTATAATGATTTTGATCTGTTGCATGTTCAGGTAGGTATTTCAGTGGTTATGGTGGTTCCTCTTCCCGGAGTGGAATCGATGTTGATGTTCCCGTTCAGCCAGAGCGAGCGTGTTACAATATTCTTCAGACCTCTGCCGCTTTTTTTGGTGCCTGTATCGAAACCTTTTCCGTCATCTTCTATCATGATCGTCATATGGCTTTGCTGACCGATCAGCTGAATATTGATCTCCAAAGCTTCAGCATGTTTCAGGATGTTGTTGACCGCCTCCTGAATGATCCGGTAGATATTGAACTGTGATTGTTTTTCCAGCACAAACCGATCGATATCGTGTACATGTAGCAGGATCTTTACTTTGCCCGAATTGTTTACTTTGGCAGCCAGCTCATGCAATGCAGCCACCAGCCCCCCTTCTTCAAGTGTCCGTGGCATCAGGTTAAAAGTGATATTATGGATCTCTTCCGAAGCCTGGTTGAGCAGCTGCAATGAATTTTCCACATATTGTTTCTGCGTTTCCGGAATGGTCTGCAGGTTGAGCTTTGCGGTCGACAACAAATGTCCGAGGCTGTCGTGCAGGTCTTCGGCTATGCGTTTGCGTTCCTGTTCCTGTGTTTCCATTACGGCTACCGCCTGTTCTTTTTGTTTCTGTGCAAGCTCCTGCTGATACCTGTTTTTTTGTTTCAGGCGATGACGGTTGAAAAGGAGAAATGCCGTGATCAACACAAGGACTGAGGCACCTGCCACCGACCAGTTGATCAATTGCTGGCGTTTGGCTTCTTCAAGGCGTACCAGTGCTTTTCGTTCTTCTTCCCGTTTTGCCTCCGCTTCTTTCTGATCATACTCATACTGGATCTGTTTCCGAATCCCGGCTTTTTTTGTTTCCTCGTTGTTAAGGCTGTCACGGTATACAATAAATTTTTTGTAATGTTCCAGTGCATCTTTGGAATTGCCTAAGGCTGTTTCGATCCGGGCGAGCGTAGAAAGCACATCGCGTGTAACTTCTGCAAAACCACCGGCCAGGGCTATTTCCAATGCACGTTTGGAGTGGGGAAGCGCCTGTACAGCTTTGGATTGCTCGAGTAGCAGAACACCTATATTGTTTGACGTGTTGGCAATTCCTTTTTTGTCATCGATGGCCTCATAAGTAGCAAGGCTCTTGTTGTAATATTCCAGTGCTTTTTCTTTGTGTTGCTGTTTCAGGTATACAGCTGCCATGTTGTTCAACGAGTAGGCAATTCCTTGTTTGTTCCCGACTTCTGCGTAGAGAGCATAGCTTTTTATGTAATGTTCCAGTGCTTTTTCTAACTGACCTTTTGTAGTATAAATATGTCCGAGGTTGTTCAGGCATTGTGCGATCCCTCTTTTGTCGCCTGCCTCCTGCCTCACTTTCAGACTTTTGTTGTAGTACTCAATGGCTTTTTCTGTTTCGCCCTGTTTCATCAGGATGGCAGCGATATTGTTGAGCGATGTGCCTATTCCCATTTTATTGCCTACTTCTTCCTGTAGCTTCAATCCCCGGTAATAATAATCCAGGGCTTTTTTGATCTGTCCCTGATTGTCGTAAATACTTCCGATGTTATTGATCGAATAGGCCATGCCTTCTTTGGCTCCTATCTTTTCCTGGATCTTCAGTCCCTGTTCAAAATAATCCAGCGCTTTATCATTCTCTCCTAATTTGTAGTAGATGGCGGCAATATTGTTCAGAGAGTTGGCGATCTCTTTCGGATCGTTGATCTCCTCCTGGATCTTCAGTCCCTGCTTAAAATAATCCATGGCATTATCCGTTTCGCCCCGCTGGTAATACACATAACCAATGTTGCTAAGGGCTGCCGCTTTGCTAAGCAGGTAAGAATGTTTTTCTTTTGCACCGGCTTTCGGAAGGTTTTTGTCGGCAAGGGCAAGGGCCATATTGCTGAGCGGGATCACCGTATCCATATCGGAAGCAAAAAGAAGCTCAATAAGACTGAGGTATCCTCTCGCTATGGTTGTGTCATGTTTGGCATTGCGAATTACAGTATTCACCGAATCTACTTTCGGATTTTGAGAAAAAAGAACGGAAGAAAAAAAGGTCAGGACAAAAAAGAGCAAACGACTGATCCGTGCAGATCGTTTACATACATTGAGTTTCAACAACACTATTCGCACACACGCTCGTTTTATCATGGAAAAATAGTTTAGGTTTTGAAAAGATGTTTTTTCGCTTCCTGTTACACCATTGCATTTACGCTCTGGTCAAACAGGATCTTCGTTGTCCGTTTACGGCTTTGCTCTACCAGTTCCGGCTTCTCTACAAAAGACTGTCCATAGGAAGGGATCATCGTTTTCAGTTTCTCCTGCCATTCCGGTGAATTCATTTTGTCTTTGAAACATTTTTTCAATACATCCAGCATGATGGAAACCGAAGTAGATGCTCCGGGTGAAGCGCCTAACAGGGCGGCCAGTGTGCCATCGCCGGCGGCAACGATCTCTGTGCCGAACTCCAGTACGCCGCCTTCTTTTTCGTCTTTTTTGATCACCTGCACACGTTGCCCGGCCACCGCCAGTTCCCAGTCTTCCATCCGTGCATCCGGTAAATATTCCTGCAGGGCCGCGAGTCTTTCTTCGGGCGATTGGCTGGCTTGTTTGATGAGGTATTTGGTCAGGGGTAGGTTGTGCCATCCCGCGCTCAGCATCGGGAACAAGTTGGCAAATTCCAGGGAGCCGGCAAGGTCCCAGTAAGAGCCGCTTTTCAGGAACTTAGTGGAGAAACCTGCATAAGGTCCGAACAGCAATGCTTTTTTTCCGTCAATGATACGTGTATCCAAATGCGGTACCGACATCGGGGGCGAACCTACAGATGCTTTTCCATACACTTTGGCCGCATGTTGTTCAATGATCTTTGGATTTTTGCAACGCAGCCATTGTCCGCTCACCGGGAAACC
This sequence comes from Bacteroidota bacterium, assembly GCA_021156365.1. Taxonomy (GTDB): domain Bacteria; phylum Bacteroidota; class Bacteroidia; order B-17B0; family Aurantibacillaceae; genus JADJDM01. Next base: position 444,885 of record JAJNDK010000002.1, on the reverse strand, counting down.
ACCGAAACCTTCCGCTTCCGGGATGTCTGATTTTTCCAGCAGAGGCAGGGATCCGCCTCCTGCACCGATGAATACGAAATTAGCATGGATGTGCTGATGTTTATCGTGGGCCTGCATATCATGGATGGTGAGGTTCCATTTGTGTTCCTCTTCGCGGTTGATGTCGCGCACTTCGTGATTGAGGTATAATTGAACACCATCGAGTGATGCCAGGTGTTTGAACATTTCACGGGTAAGCTCCCCGAAGTTGACATCCGTTCCGATCTCCATGCGGGTGGCCGCTACTTCAATTCCCGGATCTCTTCCTTCCATCATCAGCGGGATCCATTTTTCAAGCTGTCCCCATTTGTTGGAGTAGACCATGCCTTCAAACAATTTGTGCTTGGTCATAGCATCAAAGCGTTTTTTCAGGTAGAAAACATTTTCTGCTCCCCACACAAAGCTCATGTGTGGAATGGAATTAATGAACAGACCCGGCGATTGTATCTTTTTCTGTTCGATCAGGTAGGCCCAGAATTCTTTGGAAGCCTCAAAAGAGGAAGCGATCTTTAATGCTTTACTGATATCGATACTGCCATCCGCTTTTTCCGGAGTATAGTTCAGCTCACAAAAGGCAGAGTGCCCCGTTCCGGCATTGTTCCATGCATCGGAGCTTTCTGCACCAACCGTATCGAGCCGTTCAATAATAATAATAGAAAGTTCGGGCTGTAGTTCTTTTAAGAACATTCCGAGGGTTGCACTCATGATGCCGGCACCTATCAGTACCACATCTGCTTTGGCATTTACATTTTTCATCCGCTTGAATTTTGCTATACAAGAATAGCAAAATTTTTCGGAAGATCGGGTGAAGGAAGACTGTGAAAATTAAACCAAAAAGCGGTTTATTTCACAAAAGAAAGGTCGAGTGCTTCTTCCAGCAATTGCTGTTTATCGATGGGGGCCACACCTACCTGTTCGCAAACCAAACCACCGGCCAGGTTGGCCAGAGCAGCGGTAAGAACAGGATGCAGTTCCAGGGCAAGGCAGAGGGCGGCTACGCTGATCACAGTATCGCCGGCTCCCGAAACATCCGCAATTTTACGGATATGAGCTGGAAGAACTTCTTTGATGGTCCGCGAATTGGTATAAACCCCACGCTCCGACAAAGTAATAAGAGCCGTAGTGATCTTTTGTTTCACCCGGAAACTGCTTACTGCTTTTTGCAATTCCTTGATATTATCCGGATCAAAATCCATTTTCAGGCCCTCTTTCAGTTCCTTCAAATTCGGTTTGAAAAGGGTAACGCCCTTGTAGTTCATGAAGTTCTTTTTCTTTGGATCCACTGCGATAGGGATGTTCCGTTTTTTAGCTATGTCCACTACGCTCCGGATCAGTTTTTGGGTTATCAGCCCTTTGTTGTAATCTTCAAAAATGATCACATCGATCTTGTCATGTTGCAGGATAAAGAGGATCAGCTGCAGCAATTGATCCGTTTCGGAAATGGAAATATCTTCTTCTACTTCCTCGTCCACCCGCAGGATCTGGTGATTGTTGCCGATCACCCGGGTTTTGTTGGTGGTAATGCGTGTACGTGATTTTAAGATGCCTTTCTGACTGAGCTTTTGATTTTTTAAAAGATCAAGGAAGATCTGCCCTTCATAATCGATACCGATCACCGAACAGAGAATAGGATTGGCACCCATCGCCTGGATGTTCAGCGCTACATTGGCAGCTCCGCCCAACCGACGTTCCTTGCTTTCGATGGCTACAATAGGAACAGGAGCTTCCGGCGAGATCCTGTTCACCTTTCCCCACATGTAGGAGTCCACCATTACGTCGCCAATGATCAGTACGTTGAGCTCGTTGAAGGATTTAAACGTCTCTTTTATAAATTCCTTTTTTATTCTGAAGTTTTTCATTTTTTATTTTGTGCGCTTACTTTAATTTGTCCAGGGCATTTTTTGTACGTTTCATTGCTTCGGCCAGCTTTTCGTCGGAAGTAGCATATGAGAAACGCACATAATTATCGTCACCGAATGCAGCCCCCGGAACCATGGACACATGGGCTTCCTGGAGCAGGTACATACACAGGTCTGTTCCGTTATTCACGGTAATACCGTTATGAGACTTGCCGAAAAAATAACTTACTTCCGGAAAAACATAAAACGCACCTTCGGGTAAATTGGTCTTCAATCCTTTTATATCCTTGCAGAGCGAAAGCACCAGGTCTCTCCTGCGTTTGAATGCATCTCTCATTTCATGGGTACTTTCCTTCGGCAGTTCCATAGCTGTTGTCATAGCTTTCTGTGTGATGCTACAGGTAGCAGATGTGAACTGGCCCTGCATTTTATCACAGGCCTGTGCGATCCATTTGGGAGCCGCCATTATACCGCCTCTCCAGCCGGTCATGGCAAATCCTTTGGAAACACCATTAATAGTGATTACACGGTCCTTTATAAAATCAAACTGTGCAAGGCTCTCGTGTCCTCCCACAAAATTAATATGCTCATAGATCTCATCACACATCACATACAGCTCATCGTGTTTGATAACCACTTCCGCCAGCGCTTTCAGCTCATCTTTGGAATACACAGATCCGGTCGGGTTGCAGGGTGTACTGAACATGATCATCCGTGTTTTCGGAGTGATATGGCTGGCCAGCTGTTGCGGTGTTATTTTAAAATCGTCTTCGATGGTAGCCGGAACGACTACTGCCTTTGCGCCCGCCAGTTTCAGGATCTCGAGGTAGCTTACCCAATAAGGGGAAGGAACGATGACCTCATCTCCCGGGTTGAGAAGGCACAATACAGCATTGGCAATGCTTTGTTTCGCTCCTGTAGAAACCACAATTTCGTCGGGAGTATAGTCAAGCCCGTTGTCGCGTTTGAATTTTTTGCAGATAGCCTGCCGCAGCTCCAGGTAACCAGAGACATGGGTGTAATACGTATAGTTTTCGTCCAGTGCTTTCTTAGCAGCATTTTTGACCACTTCGGGAGTATTGAAATCCGGCTCGCCCAGGCTCAGGCTGATGATATCGATCCCCTGTGCCTGCAGTTCCCTGCTCTTTCTCGCCATAGCGATCGTTTGTGATTCGGAAAGTGCCTGTATTCTGTCTGATAAATGTGCCATACATCAATGGGTTTACAAAATACAAAACTAACAATAATTGCTATGCCGTGCGAGATTTGGGGCATAAAAAAAGCCCTGCATTACACAGGGCTTTTTTAGAAAAGATCTCAGAATTCTATTGAACCACAAAACGGGCGTGGTACACTTTTCCATCAACACTTACACTCATTTCATATACTCCGCCTTTCAGGCCTTGTGTAGAAATCGTTTTAGCGTTGGCAGCAGAATACGTTTCGTTATATACTTCTTTGCCCAACAGGTCGTAGATCACTACAGTTGCTTGAGCGTTTTTAGGCGATTGTAAAGAAACTGTTATGAAGTCAGACGCAGGGTTCGGATAGATACGGATCCCGTTGTTCAGCATTGTTTTTGTTAGACCGATGCTTGACGTGTCGAGGGTCACATTTACCGGTGTACGAGGGCTTGTACAGATAACGGCCGGACTTTCGAATTTCCAATCGTAGAAGTAATAATATAATGCGTTACCCTGTGAAGAAGTTGTGATAGTAGCTACAGTATCGGTACCATTCACAACGGCGTACGGATAAGCTACATTGCTGTTGTTCCTTCTTAATCTTGGAGCAACGGATCCGAAGGTTGTATTGTTCTGTGCTCCGTTTGTTCCAAGTCGGTATGTGGTGCCCGCGGTTACGTTGAAATTCAGCGTTACTACTGAAGAATCTACAGGAATATTTACCGTAGCTGTCTGAAGAACAGTACCGGTTGCATTTCTCAGCTCAATAGCTCTTGTGCCTGCCTGATCAGTGTATACCTTCACTGTTTTAAGAACGGTATTCTCAAGTGCGGTAAACTGCATGTATTCATTGAAATTGCTTCCGGAGAAAGCACCGTTCACATGGTATATTTTACCACCTGCTGCAATGCCACCGCCGTATTGATAAGAATCCTGTGCATAGAATATAGTATCACTGGTGATCATACCGGTTGCATAGCTTGGACCTGTTCCCAGTGGCGCTCCCCCTGTTGGGTTAGCATACCAGATAATATCATTACCTGTTGCGGTAACAGTAGTTGTGGAAGGAACGGTAGTAAGCGTAACATCTGTTCCAACGGGAGCCGGAGCAGGATTTGTATTTACACTGATCACATTGGATGTCCATTGCTGGCAAAGGCCCTGGATCTGCACGGTATAATTGCCTGCTTGCGATGCATAGGTACTTTGTGTTGTTGCGCCGTTCGACCATAGGTAGGAGGAAGCGGCAGTAGAGCTCAGCAACACGCTGTCACCTTCACAGAAAACAGTATCAGCAGCAGCAGCAATAGTCGGAGTTTCATTCGGATCTACTACTACAGTAATATTAGTGGAAGTTGAATGACACTGTGCTGATTCAGTAATAGTAACTGCATAGTTCCCCGCAGTATTAATAGTGATCGCCTGTGTAGTAGCGCCATTGGTCCATAAGTAGCTATATCCTGATCCTGTTCCGGTAGCATTCGCAGTAAGCGTTACACTTCCACCGCTTGAACAGATAGTAAGAGGACCACCCGCAGTAACACTTGCACCGCTTAAGGTACAAGGGTTTGTTTCTAATACATTCAGGAATTGATCAATAGCCGGAGATACGAGTACCGTATGTCCGCCTGCAGGCCAGTTTACTACAACAGAATCAATAACAGTGGCAGCACCCAGACCAAAGTGAAGCTGTGAAGAATTAAGTGTACCGTAGCTTTCTCCGGCTCTTACTTCTCTTGTTTGAACTCCCCATGATCCGTAGATATAAGCCCTTGCACCCAAAGCACTTTTATTGGATAAGGATGCAACCATGTTAAGAGTAAGGAAGTGATTACTGTTGCTGGTACTGTTTTGCCAATAGATATCATCCTGAGAGCCGGAAGGATCATTGTAGGTAGATCCGTAGCTTGTGTACAGATCAATCTTTCCATCGTGGTTAAGATCACCGCTTGCAAAAGAAAGGATGGTTTCCGAACCAACTGTTAAGCTGGTATTGGTAGTGGTCATGTTTGTAAACGTAAGGTTACCATTGTTACGGTATATGCGTTGTGATCCGTCGCCGGTGATGATAAGATCAACAAAACCGTCATTATCCAGGTCTTCAAACTGTGATTGCATAGGCATGCTACCGTATGCAATGGTATAAGTAGGTGCGGTGGTATAATCACCATCGCCGTCATTTATATAGTACTTCGAAGTAACATCGTGTTTGGTAAGGAACAGATCGAAATCACCGTCATTGTCAATATCCCCGAAGCTGGATGTCCAGTCCTGATCATTGCTTCCGAGTCCGTGAGCGGCAGCATTGGATGTAAAAACACCGCTGCCATTGTTCTCGAACAATACGTCGGTCCTTCTGAGGTCACCGGGACCATAAGCCTGGCGGCAGTGTGCAATATAAAAATCCACATCGCCATCGTTATCAAAATCGGTCCATACGCTTCCGTAATTTCCGGATTCATCATATTCGTCAGGAGTAGAGGAAGTTCCGGGTGTAACGTTGAAGTTGATCACCGAATTGGCAGCTTCAGCCGGGAAATTTCCTGCGCCGTCGTTTAACCAAAGCATACTTTCATCCACATCGTTGCAGACGAATATATCTTCCCACCCGTCGTTGTTTACATCCATATAATTAACGTTCTGTGAAGCGACTCCACCACCACCCGGCAGGTACAGGATAGTGCCTAACATACCGGTTCCGGTTGCATTCAGTTTCATTACCCTTGCTCCGCCTGTTCCCCAACCCCCATATAAGAAGTCTTTGTATCCATTGTGATCCACATCGGCCATGGAAGCTCCCCAGATGTTGTCGTTGGCGCCGAAATCACCAATGTCCTGGTGCGTAAAGGTTCCGCCCGCCTGCTGGTATTCGATACGCAGATAACGGTTGTTATCCAGCTTCACGATATCGTCGAATCCGTCAAAGTTTACATCCGTCACTAAAACCGTATTACCGCTTCTGGTGCCCGTATTGCTTCCCACTACCCCTGTCTGGCTGTGCAACAGGGTGTTACGGTTCACAAAGTTTATCTGCCCCATTGCGCTTCCGGAGATTAGTATCGCACACGACAGCAGGCCAGTTGTTTTGAGTAGTTTTCTTTTCATTTGGTATTAATTAAATTACGATTAATTCTTTCTTAAAATTACCTTAACTTCTAAATGGATAAAGCAAATGTATTAATTCATTACCCAAAACCAAATATTTAGAGGTGATTTCGGCATTTTAACAATTGAAATTATTTACCGTAATAATCTCCAACAATAGAATTTTAGTTATCTTAGTGTTTTGAATATGATCAAAAAGTCGAAAAATAGTATACTACTGGCAATTTTTCTCAGTTGTTCGGGCTTGTTTGCCCAGGATATCCACTTTACCCAATATTATTTTTCCCCTCTGAGCCTCAATCCTGCTCATACCGGAAATTATAATGGCGATTACAGAGGAATGGTCAATTACCGCTCCCAATGGAAAGAGATCGACAAAGCCTACAAGACCATTTCGGCCGGAGCCGACATGAATTTTTATCCGCTCAATCAGAAAGTGGCAGGAGGACTCTACTTTATTAATGATAAATCGGGTGGCAACCTTGTGCAGAACAAGATCTTTGTATCAGTAGCAGCACATAAGAAAATAGCAGGCTTTAATCTTAACCTCGGTATTCAGCCGGGGATAGTGATGAAATCGATCGATTTTAATTCACATACTTTCCCGAACCAGCTGAACTGGAATAGCGGTTACTTTGACAATGCATTGCCAAATTCAGAAACCGGTGTTCAGCAAAAAATGAACTACTTCGATCTGAATGCAGGCCTTGTAGTATCGAGACAGCTAACCAGTAAAATAGAGGCAGAAGTTGGCGCAGCATTTTTCCATCTCACCAAACCGCGCGAAACATTCCTGTCCAATGACAATACCTTACCGATCCGGCAGCTCTATAATGCAGAGGTGCGGTATACGTTGAATACAAAGATCGGCCTAAAGGCGCATACCATGATCGACGCTACGTCCAAAGCCAGCGACTGGGTTACGGGTTTAACGGCCGAATACACACTGAGCAAAACACCTTTCTTTACCAATACGGTATTTGCCGGGTTCATGTGGCGCGATGGGTTTAAGCGTATTACGGATGCCAGCATGTTCACGGTTGGATTCAAATACTTGAATTATACCTTCGGTTTCAGTTACGATGTCAATGTTTCGAAATTGAAGACTGCTACCGAGTATAAAGGAGCAACCGAATTCGCACTGATCTATACCGCCAAGAATACACATCTTCTAAAAAAACTGATTCCTTGTGACCGTTACTAAGTACATATATATAGCACTTCTTTTCTTATCGTTTGGCGCTTCTGCGCAGGTAGATACAGCCGCAGTCAAAAAAATGAGTCCGGCCGATCTCAAACATTTTGCTAAACATGCTGTGCAGCAGAATGATTATGCCGAAGCGATCCCCTATTACGAGCAATACCTGAAGCTGAAGAAGAATGATCCGAAAATTCAGTTTAAGCTGGCCGAGTGTTACCGGCACGAGCGCGATTATGCCAAAGCAGAACTTATGTATGGAGCGGCCTATAAGTCAGATCCGCAAAAAAATGTCACCGCCCTCTATTATAAGGCAAAAATGCAGCAGGCAAAAGGCAGTTACGATCTGGCTAAGGAAGATTTCAAAAAATTCAAGAAGGAGTACAAAGGTCCTGACCGGGTACTGAAAAAAGCGGTTACCAAAGATATTGAATACATGGACTCGGCTAAATTGATCCTAACGCTGGAAAAAAAGATAATCGTTCAGCACCTGGATACATCCATTAACAAAACGCACGTAGAAGCTTCCCCGGTTACACTCGACGAAAATACATTGCTGTATTCATCGCTCCGCACCAACAAGCGCGAGTATATTGTGGAAGGTGATACCAACAATACACTCGTGCGTAAGTTTTATACTGCAAAAAAAATTGATAACGAATGGAAATTTCAAGGCGAGTGGGAGATGAACGAGCCCGGTGAAAACACGGGCAATGCAGCTTTCACACCGGACGGCAAGAAAATGTATTTCACGCGCTGCAAACCGAACTGGACAGGTACGATGATCTGTGCGATCTATGTTTCGGAGAACAACAATGGTACCTGGAGCGAGCCGCAAAAGCTGGACAAAAGCATCAACAACCCGAAATACAATAGCACGCAGCCTGCTGTGGCAGTAGATCCTGTAAAAGGGAATGAGTACGTTTATTTTGTTTCGAACAGGAAAGACGGGGGCCGCGGAGGGAATGACATCTGGTATTTTGTGTACGACAAAAAGAAAAAGATCTACAAAGAACCAAAAAATGTAGGAACCAAAATAAATACAGCAAAGGATGAAATGAGTCCGTATTTCGATAATGAAACACGTACACTTTACTTCAGTTCCGAAGGCTGGGCAGGACTTGGCGGACATGATGTATACAAATCTTCGGGTGAGGCAAAAAAATGGACCATTCCCGAGAACGTAGGCAAACCTGTAAATTCAGGAGCTGACGACATTTTCTACACGGTTTCAAAAAACAGGGAGGAAGGCTTTTTTGTGTCGAACAGGGAAGGTGGAAATGCCCTGAAAAACAGCACTTGCTGCGACGATATTTACCAGTACAAACACACGGAGTACATTCACCTGAACCTGATTGGCAATATAACGGAAATGTTCGATTCGGTGCTCGTAGGCAAACTGAAGGATGCTGTGATAGAGCTGTATGTAAAGGATGCTTCGGGGGAAAAGATCCTCATTAAAACCACTACAACGGATAAAGACGGAAAATACGATATAAGCCTGGAAGCAGGGAAAGACTATTTTATCATGGCGAAAAAAGACGGTTTTCTCAATTCGGGGCAGGACCTCACAACAAAGAATATCAGCACTTCCCAGACATTGGAAAAGAATTTCAACATCAACAAACTGCCGAAAGAACCGATCCGCATCAAAAATATCCAATACGAATTTGATCGTTCGGAGCTTACTGCCAGCTCCAAAACCGTTATCGATACTACGATCTACCCACTCCTGTTAGAAAATCCGCAGCTGATCGTGGAGCTCTCTTCTCACACCGACAGCAAAGGAGCCGACAAATACAATCAGAATCTTTCTCAGAAACGTGCCGAATCGGTAGTAAAATACCTTATCTCCAAAGGCATTGATACCAAAAGGTTGCAGGCAGTCGGCTATGGTGAGGCCAAACCGATTGCTCCGAACGAGAAACCCGATGGAAGTGATGATCCGGATGGTCGTCAACAAAACCGCCGTACCGAATTCCGCGTCATCGGACAATTGGATGTGGAGATCATCAACGAGGATGAGAATTGATTTTTTCTGCCCGGAAAAAACACTAAAAAATTGCGCCAATTTTATTTAAAATCCACATCGGGAAATGGAGTGATTTAATCGTTCAATCCATCGTTTAAACCGATGAAAAATCAGGGCTTCCAGCTTATTTAAAATCGTTCTAAATTAAGTTAACAAAGTTGAAGATTTCCAATAAAATCGCTAATCTTACATCCGATTAAACGTATACACATATGTCTTCAACCGGAACCCCAATCGATTATCTGCCAATAGTTTTGATGTTTTTGGTAGCCCTCGGATTTGTGATCACCACAATTGTTGCTACCCATTTTTTAGGACCTAAACGCAAATCGAAAGTAAAAGATGCTGTGTTTGAGTGCGGTATCGAAAGTAAAGGGAACGCACGTTTTCCTTTTTCTGTAAAATATTTCCTCGTAGCTATTCTTTTTGTGTTGTTCGATGTGGAGGTGATCTTTATGTATCCATGGGCTGTGAATTTCAAAGAGCTGGGGGTATTGGGAATTGTGGAGATGTTCAGCTTTATAGCCATGCTGTTAGTGGGTTTCTACTACCTCCTGGCGAAGAAAGCATTGAAGTGGGAAGATTAATTAGTTTCAGGTTACAGGTTTATGTTTCGGGTTGAACCATGTAACTTAGTTTGTTTGATTCAGTTTGTAAGCTGAAAAACAAGAAACCCGGAACCCGAAATAAAAAATGCATCATGAGTAAAGAAATTGCAAAAAGATCGAAAATAGAGATAGCAAAAGCACCGGATGGCTTAGAAGGTCCGGGGTTCTTTGCGACAAAGCTGAGTGATGTGATCGGGCTGGCACGTGCCAATTCACTCTGGCCATTGCCCTTCGCTACGTCCTGCTGCGGGATCGAATTCATGGCAACGGTTGCTTCCAATTATGACCTTGCACGTTTTGGTATGGAGCGTTTGAGCTTCTCGCCACGCCAGGCTGATCTGCTGATGGTAATGGGGACGATCGCAAAAAAAATGGGACCTACTCTCCGCCAGGTATATGAGCAGATGGCAGAACCACGTTGGGTGCTCTCGGTTGGAGCCTGTGCAAGCAGCGGTGGTATTTTTGATACCTACAGCGTACTGCAGGGTATCGACAGGATCATTCCGGTAGATGTGTATGTGCCGGGTTGCCCTCCGCGTCCGGAACAATACATTGAAGGGATCATGAAGATCCAGGAATTAGCGAAGAATGAAACGATCCGCAGAAGGGATTCGCCGGAATACAAACGATTGTTGAACAGCTACGGAATAGAATAACACCAGACAGTACATGGAACTTTTAAATAAAATAGTCTCAAAATTGACCCAGCATTTCCAGGGAGAAGTTTGCACGGGAGAAGTGTTATACGATTTTCCTGTTATTACGGTACCTTCCGGTAAAGTGCACGAAGTACTTACGTTCCTGAAAAACGATGAAGAGCTGAATTTTCATTTCCTTACTGATCTTACGGCTATGCAAACAGCCGATGAGAAGCAATTGGGCGTGATCTACCATCTGCACAACATGATGAAAAATTATCGTGTGCGCGTAAAAACATTCATGGACATTAACAAGCCGGAAGTGCCTACTGCTACCGACCTGTGGCCGGGTGCCAACTGGATGGAGCGGGAATCCTATGATTTTTATGGAGTACGTTTCATCGGGCATCCGAAATTGAAGCGGATCCTGAACGTGGATGAAATGGATATTTTCCCTTTACGTAAGGAATATCCGCTGGAAGACCAGACACGCGATGACAAGAGCGATAAAATGTTTGGACGTTAAACAAAACTAAGGAGAATAATGTTCTGATTTTTGTAGTGTACTAACCTGAAACCAGAAACTCCAAACCAGGAACTAAAAATGAGCAAAAAAGAAAACAATACTACCGCAGAGCCACAGGAAGAGAAGGAATATTCCATTCTTAACCTCGGGCCCACGCATCCTGCCACCCATGGTATTTTCCAGAACGTACTGAAAATGGACGGTGAGATCATCGTGGAAGCAGAGCCTACTGTAGGTTATATCCACCGCGCATTCGAGAAGCTTGCCGAGCGCAGGCCCTATGCACAGATCACTCCTATCACCGATCGTTTGAACTACTGCTCTTCCCCGATCAACAACATCGGCTGGCACATGACGGTAGAAAAGCTCATCAAAGCAGAGATCCCGAAACGTGTGGATTACCTGCGTGTGATCGTGATGGAGCTTGCACGGATTTCCGATCATATTATCTGCAACACCGTTATCGGGCAGGATACGGGAGCTACTACAGGTTTCCTTTACCTGTTCCAGTGGAGAGAAAAGATCTACGATATTTTTGAGAACATGTGCGGTGCGCGTTTAACAACGAACATTTGCCGCATTGGTGGTTTTGAAAAAGAGTGGGACAAAAAAACCTGGGATCTTATTCATGCATTCATCGAAGGCTTTCCGAAAGCACTGGAAGAATTTACCAGCTTATTGGAACGTAATAAAATATTTATGGACCGCACGATCAACTGCGGACCGATCTCAGCAGAAATGGCATTGTCATACAGCTTCACAGGACCAAACCTCCGTGCCGCAGGCGTTGATTACGATGTGCGCGTTGCAACTCCGTATTCGTCCTATGAGGATTTTGATTTTATCATCCCGGTTGGACAAAGCGGTGATACCTTCGATCGCTTCCGGGTACGCCAGGTAGAGATGTGGGAATCCTTAAGCATTATCAAACAGGCGATCAAGAAATTACCTGAAGGACTTTGTCATGCTAATATTCCTGATTTTTTCCTGCCACCGAAAGACCAGGTGTATAACAATATGGAAGCATTGATCTATCACTTTAAGATCGTGATGGGCGAAACAGATATCCCGAAAGGAGAAGTGTACCACGCAGTAGAAGGTGGGAACGGAGAGCTTGGATTTTTCCTGATCAGCGACGGAGGCAGAACACCTTTCCGCCTGCATTTCAGAAGACCATGTTTCATATACTACCAGGCTTATCCTGAAATGATAAAAGGAACCATGTTGAGCGATGCGATCATCACGATGAGTAGTATGAATGTCATCGCAGGCGAACTCGATGCTTAATTAAAATTTAGAAATTTAAAAGACCGGAATAAAAAATGGGAGCTCAGGTACATGGAACGCAAACGTTTAACGCAGCTAAGCGCGCTGAGATAAAATTCAGTCCGGAAGCAATGGCTACCGTACAAAAGATCATTAGCCAATATCCGCCTGAACGGATAAAATCGGCGTTGTTGCCGGTATTGCATGTGGCACAGGCCGAATTCGGCGGATGGCTGAGCCCGGAAACAATGGATTACGTGGCAGAGGTACTGACAATCAAACCGATCGAAGTATTTGAGGTAGCTTCTTTCTACACCATGTACAACCTGAAACCGGTAGGCAAATGTACACTTGAAGTTTGTCAGACCAGTTCGTGCTGGCTGAACGGAGCAGAGGATATCGTTCGTTACATCGAGAAAAAACTGAATATCAAAACAGGAGAAACAACCAAAGATGGCATGTTCACCCTGAAAGTGGCAGAGTGTCTCGGATCCTGCGGGACAGCTCCTATGCTGCAATGCGGTGCTTCTTTCCATGAGAACCTGACTTTCGAAAAAGTGGATGGTCTGCTGGAAAAATACAGAAACGAAGGACGTTTGAGAAGTTATACGGATATGGATTATCATAATACACTTTGATCATGAAAAATTACGTACTCATAGGAGGTCTGTTGTTGGCGTTTGCAGCCTGTAAAAAGGATAAGACGGAACAACCGAACCCTGCAACACCGGCTGTTACTCCAAAATGGAACGAGCAGTTTGTGGGCAGTTACCGTGGCACCTGGACTATAACTATATCAGGTCCGGGTTCATCAACGACTACAACCGTTGATACAACAATGGTATTAACTGCCGGTGTCACTAATGGTTCAGGGATGACTGCGGGTGCCATCGACTCGACCAACTCATTATATTTTTATACATCAGGCACCCCTTATGAAACAGTGCATTTTAACACGGCTTATCGGTATGAACCTAATGTATTCATAAAAGCCAGCCTGATCGGCGATAGCCTGAAATACAGGAAAGGAACCCCTATAGGTTTAGCTGGTTCTGATATACGGGAATTTAAAGGAAAGAAAATACAATAATAAATAGTTATCCAAAATGGGTAAAAAGCTTTTAATACACAACGATCACGTTCCGAATATCCATACACTGGATGTATACCGCGCGCATGGCGGATACGCTTCGGTGGAGAAGGCCCTGAAAACCATGACACCGGACCAGGTTACCGATGAGGTAAAAAAATCCGGATTGAGAGGAAGAGGAGGAGCAGGTTTCCCGACAGGAATGAAATGGAGCTTCCTTGCAAAACCGGAAGGCGTTCCGCGTTATTTGGTTTGCAATGCGGATGAATCGGAGCCCGGAACATTCAAGGACCGTTACCTGATGGAAAAGGTCCCGCATGCACTGATCGAAGGGATGATCACTTCTTCCTATGCACTCGGCGCAAAAACATCTTACATCTATATCCGCGGTGAATATTTTTATGTAGCGCGTATTGTAGAGAAAGCTATCGAAGAAGCGTATGCTGCGGGCTTACTGGGAAAAAATATTTTGGGGACTGATTTCTCTCACGACTGTTATGTGCAGGTGGGCGGTGGTGCTTATATCTGCGGAGAAGAAACAGCATTGCTGGAATCTTTGGAAGGTAAACGTGGCAATCCGCGTATCAAACCTCCGTTCCCGGCTGTAGCTGGTTTGTGGGGCTGCCCTACGGTGGTAAACAATGTGGAAACGATCGCAGCTGTTTGCCCGATCGTGAATATGGGTGGTGAGGAATATGCAAAGATCGGGATCGGCAAATCAACCGGTACCAAGCTGATCTCCGCTTCCGGTCACATCAACAAACCGGGTGTGTATGAAATTGAATTGGGAATTCCGGTAGAAGAATTTATTTATAGCAATGAGTACTGTGGCGGGATCCGCAACGGCAAAAAAATGAAAGCAGTAGTAGCGGGGGGATCTTCTGTTCCTATTCTTCCTACTGAATTGATCTTAACGACTGCCAAAGGTGAGCCACGTTTGATGACATACGAAAGCCTTGGTGATGGTGGTTTCCAAACGGGAACGATGTTAGGCTCCGGTGGATTCATCGTAATGGATGAAGATACCAGTATCGTAAAAAATCTCTTCACTTTCACACGTTTTTATCATCACGAGTCCTGCGGACAATGTTCACCCTGCCGTGAGGGAACAGGCTGGATGGAGAAGATCCTGAAAAAAATATTAGCCGGTCACGGAACCGAGCAGGATGTTGAATTGCTGTGGGATATCCAGAGCAAGATCGAAGGAAAAACGATCTGCCCGTTAGGAGAAGCAGCAGCATGGCCGGTAGCGGCCGCACTGCGCCATTTCAAGCACGAGTTTTTGGACTATGTGAAAAATCCGCAGAACATTAAAGATGTGAAACATTATTACCGGTTGAATAATTTGGTAGAGGCATAAGTTGAAAAAGACGGTATACATATTATTCTTTTTGTTTTCGTTCGCGAATGTGTTTTCGCAAACAGATTCTTTGGGTGTATATACTGTTGTAGAAGAGATGCCCGAATTTCCAGGGGGAATGCAAAAAATGATGAACTTTCTTCAGGAGAATATGACCTTTCCACAAAGAGCTAAAGAGAATGGTATACAGGGAAAAGTATATATAAAATATATTGTGAATCCTAAAGGGAAGATCGAAGATGTGAGCATTATGAGGTCTTCGGGGTCTGTATTATTGGATAGCGAAGCAATACGCGTTATTTCTATTATGCCTGACTGGAAGCCGGGAAAGCAAAATGGGAAAGAAGTGCCAGTTTATTTTAATTTACCAATAAGTTTTAAGGCCGAAACTAATATTAGCGGAACTGGTGGATTTTATCCTTCTTATAAGTATATTCCACCTGATATAATCTTTTGTGATTTATACGGCAATGTAATAAGATCGACTGATGGTAAATTTCAAAAACTGCCAGAGTTTTCAGGAGGATTGGATGGGCTCATGGAATTTGTTAAAGCAAGTGTTCAATGCGATGCTCAAACAATAAAGAATAAAAAGTCCAGTGATGTATATATAAAATTTGTAATAGATGCTTCGGGAGAAGTTTCAAAGCCTGAAGTATTAATATCATCCGGATCAGATTCTCTTGATATGGAAGCTATCCGAATAGCGAAAACACTACCCAAATGGAAACCTGCTATTAAAGAAGGTCAGCCAGTTAAAACATATTGTAAGATGACTATTAATTTGAACGGATACTTAAATAGTAATAGTTCAACAAAAGGTATTATAAAAGAATAAAAATAACAAGATAGATGTACCAGAAGATACAACGATTCTTTCAAAAATGATAAACTGAAGTTGAAAAAGGCAGCATACATATTATTCTTTTTGTTTTCATTTGCGAATGTGTTTTCGCAGGCTAATTCTTTGGGTGTATATACTATTGTCGACGAGATGCCATTATACCCTGGTGGTAGTTCTGAAATGATAAAATTTATAATGGATAATGCCAGCATGCCTAAAAAGAGTAAGGGAGGAAAGGCCTTTATTAAATTTGTAATTGATGTGGATGGAAAAGTTAAGGATATTAGAGTTTTGAAAAGCAGTGGAGATGAATTATTGGACAAAGAAGCTATGCGGGTGATTGAGATAATGCCACCATGGACTCCCGGTAAGCAAAATGGAAAACCAGTACCTGTGTATTTTAATTTACCAATTAATTTTAAAGTATAAGACTTTATAAATAGATGAAAGTAACAATAGACGGAATAGAGATAGATGTACCAAAGGGTACAACGATTCTCCAGGCAGCAAGGATGATCGGGCCGGAAGTGGCGCCGCCCACCATGTGCTACTACAGCAAGCTGAAAACAAGCGGCGGCTATTGCCGTACCTGCATTGTGAAAGTAACACAGGGAAGCACAGCCAACCCCAACCCTATGCCGAAGCCGGTAGCATCCTGCCGTACGGAAGTGATGGATGGAATGGTGGTGCAGAATGTTACTTCCCCGGAAGTACTGGAAGCCCGCAAAGGTGTGGTAGAATTTTTATTGATGAACCATCCGCTGGATTGCCCGGTGTGCGATCAGGCAGGCGAATGTAACCTGCAGGATTTGGGTTATGGACATGGCGCTGTAACCACCCGTTACGAATTCGAAAGAAGAGAATTTGAACCGATCGATATCGGTGATAAAATAAAACTGCACATGACCCGCTGCATCATGTGTTTCCGTTGTGTAAAAACAGCAGAGCAAATTACGGATGGCCGTGTACACGGTGTGATCAACCGCGGTGATGCGGCAGAGATCTCTACGTATATTGAACAGGCTATTGATAACGATTTCTCCGGTAACGTGATCGATGTATGCCCTGTTGGCGCACTGACCGATAAAACATTCCGTTTCAAACAACGTGTATGGTTTACCAAACCAATGGATGCACACCGCGATTGTGAGAACCCGAAATGTACAGGCAAAACACGTGTGTGGCTGAAAGGCGATGAGATCCTGCGTGTAACGGCACGTAAAGATCAGTGGGACGAGGTGGAAGATTTTATCTGCAACACCTGCCGCTACGATAAAAAGAAAAAATCGGACTGGGTGATCGAAGGACCTACACAGGTAAACCGGCATTCGGTGATCGCGCAGAATCATTACAACCACCTGAACAACCTGAAGGTGCAGGTAATGAAACAGCAAAAGGCATTAGGATTCATGGACTATAATAAACAACCATAGTATGTTAGTTATTTGGAGTTTTATCATTTATAAGGCGATCATGTGTGTAGCGGTGTTTGCCGTATCATTGGCTATTGCGGCATACTCTACCTGGTGGGAACGTAAATTTGCGGGCTGGCTACAGGATCGTTACGGACCTAAACGTGCAGGCCCTTTTGGTTTATTTCAACCGTTGGCCGATGGTGGAAAATTATTTTTCAAAGAAGAGATCATCCCGAATGTATCGAACAAATTTTTATTTATACTGGGGCCATCGCTGGTAATGATCACGGCATTGATGACAGGAGCTGTGATTCCCTGGGGAAGACCGCTTCACCTCAATAACGGCGATATTTTCGCACTCCAGATCACCGACCTGAACATTGGTTTTCTCTATTTATTAGGTGTTGTATCGGTTGGTGTGTATGGAATTATGATCGGGGGCTGGGCTTCTAATAACAAGTATGCTTTACTCGGAGCTATCCGTGCTTCTTCGCAGATGATCAGCTACGAGGTGGCGATGGGACTTGCGGTGATAGCGTTGGTTATTTCTTCAGGCGGTTCATTAAGCCTTACAGACATCTACGAGTCACAAGGTGATGGCGGACTGGCAAACGTATGCTGGCAGCCGCTGGGCTTCATCATTTTCTTCGTGTGCGCACTGGCAGAAACCAATCGCGCGCCATTTGATTTGCCGGAATGTGAGGCAGAGCTCGTAGGTGGTTATCATACGGAATACTCTTCCATGAAATTAGGCTTGTTCTTATTTGCAGAATACATCAATATGTTCATCTCCTCTGCGATCATGGCAGGTGTTTATTTCGGAGGTTACAATATGCCGGAGTGGTTCGAGAACTTATACAGGAGCCATGTTTCACTGGATACGTTCGCGATAATAGGAATGGCGTGTTATGTAACAAAAATATTTATTTTCATCTCCGTGTTCATGTGGATCCGCTGGACCATCCCGCGTTTCCGTTACGACCAGCTGATGAATTTAGGATGGAAAATACTGATCCCGCTTTCGTTGTTAAACCTGGCGCTTACCGTTGGTGTTGAATTCTTAAGAGGAAATATAACTATTTAAAAAGGAGCGATCATGCAACTTACAAACAGAAGAAAAGTAGTATCCGATAAAAAACAAACCGTGATGGAACAATTGTACCTTCCGGGCTTGTTGAAAGGGATGCTGATCACCGGAAGCCACTTATTCAAAAAACGGGCTACGGTTGATTACCCGGATGAAAAACGTCCTATTGCACCGATCTATCGTGGCCTTCATGTATTGAAGCGTGATGATAACGGAGCAGAACGTTGTACCTCCTGCGGGATGTGTGCAGTGGCCTGTCCGGCAGAGGCGATCACCATGGAAAGCGGCGAGCGCAAAAAAGGCGAAGAGCATTTGTACCGTGAGGAGAAGTATGCGAAGATCTATGAGATCAATATGCTGCGTTGCATTTTCTGCGGGCTCTGTGAAGAAGCCTGCCCGAAAGAAGCGATCTTCCTTACCGATAGACTTGTGGATGCGGAATACGAACGCGACGATTTTATTTATGGCAAAGACAAGCTGGTGGAAAAAATGGATCAGCGGATCGATGTGACCAAGCGTCAGACACCGGAAGTACTGGAGTTCAAAAAAATAAAAGGATTAAAGCATAATGAATTGCATGATCCGAAAAAACTAAAAGACAAACACTAAGGATTGACGATTTAACTATTTACAATTTGACGATTTTAACGAATAGTATGAGCACATTACTTTTAAATATCCCGGTAACACAGTACATGTTTTACTTTCTGTCGTTTGTTGCATTTCTTTGTGCGATCATGGTAGTAGCATCCAAAAACCCGATCCACAGTATCCTGTACCTGATCATTACGTTTTTTGCAATTGCCGGGCACTACCTGTTGTTGAATGCACAGTTCCTGGCGGTGGTACACATTATCGTCTACGCCGGGGCTATCATGGTACTGTTCCTGTATGTGATCATGATGATGAATCTGAATGAAGACACCGAGTCTCACAAGCATATTTATCTGAAGTTTGCAGCAGTGGGCTCCGCCTTGTTGTTATTGATCACACTCGTTGCAGCCCTGAAAGGTGCCGAAAAACTAACTGCTGCTGCGCCACTGAATACGAACGTTGGTCTTATCAAAAATCTGGGAACAACCCTGTTCGGTGAATATTTGTTTCCTTTCGAGGTTTCTTCCATACTATTGCTTGCAGCAATGGTAGGAGCGATCATGATCGGTAAAAAAGACATTAAGTAAACGGAATTAAAATTAAGAATTAAACAATGACAGGAATTTTACTTCAATCCGCTATTATCTCCACACCTATTGAGTGGTATATTCTGCTCAGTGCAGCTCTTTTTACCATAGGAGCGTGTGGTGTAATGTTCAAGAGGAACGCAATTATTATCTTCGCCAGTGTGGAGCTGATGCTGAACGCTGTGAACCTTTTACTGGTTGCATTTTCCAGTTATCACAGTGATGCTTCGGCACAGGTATTCGTGTTCTTTATTATGGCGGTGGCTGCTGCTGAGGTAGCTGTCGGGCTTGCTATTCTGAGTATGATCTACCGGAATGTGAAAAGTATCGATATCGACGTATTAAGTAAATTAAGACACTAAGAAATTATATAATTGTTAAACAAATCCCGTAAAACCGGGAGTAAATAAGAAA
Source organism: Bacteroidota bacterium (assembly GCA_021156365.1). Lineage (GTDB taxonomy): Bacteria > Bacteroidota > Bacteroidia > B-17B0 > Aurantibacillaceae > JADJDM01. Next base: position 425,039 of record JAJNDK010000002.1, on the reverse strand, counting down.
TATGATAAAGTTAATAGGTTTAGTTCCTTTGTTTCCGCTGATTGGTTTCATCATTAACGGATTCTTTGGTAAGAAAATGGGCAAAGGGCTTTCGGGCACTATTGCCAGTTTGAGTATCGCTGCTTCGTTTGTAGTATCCCTGCTGATATTTATGGATCTTCAGAAGATGCCGGAAAAATCGGTAGTGGTGAATCTGTTCTCCTGGATCAATTCCGATACCTTAAAGATCCCTTTCTCCTTCCTAGTAGATCCTTTATCATCCATCTTTTTACTGATCATCACCGGCATTGGTTTCCTGATCCATATTTATTCCATCGGCTACATGCACCACGATGAAGGATTCGCGCGGTTCTTCACCTACCTGAATCTCTTTATCTTCTTCATGTTATTGTTAGTGTTGGGCAACAACTACCTGATCATGTTCGTTGGCTGGGAAGGAGTTGGATTGTGTTCGTATTTATTGATCGGTTTCTGGTTCAAAAATACGGAGTACAACAATGCAGCTAAAAAAGCATTCGTCATGAACCGTATCGGTGACCTTGGTTTCCTCTTAGGTATCATCCTGATCTTTTTCACGTACGGAACCATTACATACGGAGACGTGTTTGAAAAAGCACATACCGGCAGCGACACTATTATGACGGCTATTGCACTGTTGTTGTTTGTAGGTGCAATGGGTAAATCAGCACAGATCCCTTTATACACCTGGTTGCCGGATGCGATGGCAGGTCCTACTCCTGTATCTGCACTGATCCACGCGGCGACGATGGTAACAGCAGGTATTTACATGATCGTTCGTTCCAACATTTTTTATTCCTCATCAGAAGTGGCAAGCGAAGTGGTTGCTATCGTCGGAGCACTCACTGCACTGATGGCTGCTGTTATTGGCTGTGCACAAACGGATATTAAAAAAGTGCTGGCTTATTCTACGGTATCCCAATTAGGCTTGATGTTCCTCGCTTTAGGCGTGGGAGCATACAGTACCGCTGTTTTCCACGTAACGACGCATGCATTCTTCAAAGCATTGTTATTCCTTGGCGCTGGTTCTGTGATCCATGCTATGAGCAATGAACAGGATATGCGCAAAATGGGTGGATTAAGAAAAGCATTACCGATCACCTGGCTGACGATGGGTATTGCAACACTTGCCATCAGTGGATTCCCACTCTTATCAGGTTTCTTTAGTAAAGACGAAATTCTTGCACATGTATGGGAAGAAAATAAGATCCTGTGGATAGTGGCTACTCTTACATCCTTGCTTACTGCATTCTATATGTTCAGGATGTTCATTCTTACGTTTCATACCAATTTCCGTGGAACGGCCGAGCAAAAGCATCATTTACACGAGTCGCCGAAATCCATGACCATTCCGCTTATCGTACTGGCGATCCTTTCTCTGGCGGGCGGTTTGTTGGGTCTTCCGGAAGCTTTTCATGGCAATAACTGGATCAGCGGTTACCTGAGTCCGATCATTGCACACAGGAGCCCTTCTACCTTATCGCACGAAACCGAATACATGCTGATGGGAATTGCAACGCTTGTATTTATTTGCGGAGCATACACTGCATATAATGTATATCAAAAATCGAAAGTGCTTCCGGCTGCAAGTGAGAAAGACATGCGCCCGTCAGAACGTTTCATTTATCACAAATTCAAAGTGGATGAATTCTATAATGCAGTAATTACCCGTCCGCTCAATGGCATATCCGTGGCTTTTCACAAGTTTGTGGAATCGGATCTGATCGATGGCCTCGTGAACGGTGTGGGCACAATGGTGAAATGGCTGAGCGGAGTGATCCGCCAGCTGCAGACAGGAAATATAGGCTTCTATATTTTCTCGATGGTATTGGGAGTTGTCGCTATTATTTTTTGGAGTGTTTTAAAATAAGAAAAAGTATATGTTAACAGGATTATTAATTGTTATTCCACTTATTGCTGCCCTGCTCACTTTCTTTATAAAAGGGAAAGCGGCGCGTGTAGCTGCTTTAGGATTTTCGATCCTCGAATTCGCTGTCTCCGTATTTGCATGGTATCAATACAAGACCGAACCGCTGAGCAAACAGCTCTACCTGAATTGCACCTGGATTGAATCGATTGGAGCCAATTTTTCCGTTGGCCTGGACGGCATGAGTCTCCTGATGGTGCTCCTGACCACCTTCCTTGTACCACTTATTATACTTTCTTCTTTCAAAAATGAATACGACAAGCCTAACAGTTTCTATGGATTGATACTCCTGATGCAGATGGCGTTGATTGGGGTTTTCACGACGAATGACGGATTCCTGTTCTATATCTTTTGGGAGCTTGCATTGATCCCGATCTATTTTATCTGCCTTGTATGGGGCGGTGAGAACAGAGCACGGATTACATTCAAATTTTTTATTTACACCTTATTCGGTTCTCTTTTTATGCTGGTAGCCCTGGTATTCCTTTACCAGCATACCGGCATGTACACCGGCATCAAGTCATGGGCCATCAATGATCTTTACCAGGCGGGACGCTCACTGAACGCCAGCCAGCAGGGCTATGTGTTCTGGGCCGTATTTCTTGCTTTTGCTATTAAAATGCCGATTTTCCCTTTCCATACCTGGCAGCCCGATACGTATGTGAATGCTCCTACACAAGGAACCATGCTGCTTTCCGGGATCATGCTGAAGATGGGGACTTTCGGGATGATCAAATGGTTATTACCGGTTGTTCCCCTCGGTGTTGCTAACTGGGGTAGCTGGGCGATGCTGCTTTCGGTGATCGGGATCATTTATGCATCCTGCATTGCTATTGTACAAACGGATTTCAAACGCCTGATCGCGTATTCATCCATTGCTCACGTTGGTCTTATTGCTGCGGGTATCCTTGCCTGGAACCAGCAGGGCATCCAGGGAGCATTGATCCAGATGGTAAGCCACGGTATCAATGTGGTAGGTCTTTTCCTTGTAGCAGATATTTTATTCCGTCACACCGGTACACGTGAGATCAGCAAGCTTGGAGGTATCCGCAATGTGAATCCCTGGTTTGCTGTTCTGTTCCTGATCATCCTGCTGGGATCCGTTGCACTTCCGCTGACAAATGGATTTGTGGGGGAGTTTTTACTGATTACCGGTGTATATGGCTATGGCGCATGGACTGCGGCTTTTGCAGGGCTTACCGTGATCTTAGGCGCAGTGTATATGCTGAGAAGTTACCAGGGTATTATGTTGGGAGAAAGCAATTCTGTAACAGCAGGTTTTGGGACATTAGCGCCAAGCGACAAAGCAGTGCTCATCATTGTGTGTGCTGCCATCATTGCTTTCGGTGTGTATCCGCAGCCTTTAACAGATCTGGCGGAACCTGCAGTGAAAAACATATTGAGTAGTACAAAATAAGAATTACGAATTCCGATAGCTATCGGGACAAAAATCATAAATAGAATATGAAAGGTCTTTTTATCATAAGCGGTTTAGGAATCTTCGCCATGCTGGCAGAAATCTTCAAGGGATTAGGCCTGAAGAAAATCCTGTACCCTGTTGTATTGTTGGGTATTATCGCAGCATTTGTTGTAAATATCAACTACGAATGGAACAATACTATGTCCATTTCCTGGTTCGATAATATGATCGTGTTCGATAATTTTGCGCTGGCCTTCAGCGGGATCATTTTGGCCCTTGCTTTTTTCTGGTTTATTTTTGCAAACGATTATTTTGAGAATACAACTAATGTTACCGATCATTTTGCACTTGTATTGTTTGCCCTCACAGGGGCATTGATGCTGACGGCATACAGGAATATGACGACACTGTTCCTTGGTATCGAGATCATGTCCATCCCTCTGTATGTACTCGCAGCCAGCAAAAAGAATGATGTCAGCTCCAACGAAGCCGGTTTCAAATACCTGATCTTAGGTTCTTTTGCCACCGGATTTTTATTATTTGGTATTGCATTGGTTTACGGAGCTACCGGCTCTTTCGACATCATGACCATTCGCACCAAGATCTCTCTTATGGAGGGTTCCATGCCGATGTTCTTTAACGTAGGTGTAATGATGATGTTGGTGGCGATGTGTTTCAAAGTAGCGGCTGCACCTTTCCATTTCTGGACACCGGATGTGTACCAGGGATCTCCGACTGTTATTACGGCTTTCATGAGCACGATCGTAAAAACGGCAGCTTTTGCCGCATTCGTACGTTTGTTCCTGGTAGGTTTCGGTAATATCAACGAGAGATGGGAAATGGTAATGGCGGTGATCGTTGCCTTGTCGCTTATTATTTCCAATATTACGGCCGCCTCGCAGGGCAATGTGAAACGTATGCTGGCTTATTCCAGTATCTCACACGCTGCCTTTATGCTGATGGGGATCCTGGCGGTTAAACCGGGGATGTCCATTCCTTCCGTATTATTTTACACACTGGCCTATTCTATAGGATCTATCACTGCTTTCTCGGTACTTTACAATGTAAGTAAAAAAGGCGGCGAAGGATTTGATGCATTCAACGGCCTGAGCAAAAGAAATCCTTTGGTGGCGATCTGTATGACCATTGCTATGCTTTCCCTCGCGGGTATTCCGGTTACGGCAGGCTTTTTCGCGAAGTACTTTATTTTCACTACGATCATGACCACCTCTTTCAAATGGTTACTGGTGCTGGCGGTACTTACCTCTGCGGTAGGCGTGTATTATTATTTCAAAGTGATCATCGCTATGTATTTCAAACCGGCCGAAACTACTGAAAAAGTGGAGATCGAACTGCCGGTCCTTTTGGTGATCGTGATCACAGCCCTTCTGACACTTGCGATCGGTTTTATGCCGAATTATGTCATAGACATGCTGTAATCAGGCCCAAAAAGCTTGTTATTTAATGCAAAAAAGGCCTTTTCCGGCTTTATCCCTTTCCCTTTATTTTGTACCTTTAATCCTCGTATGAAGCTACGTTTGCCCATATTTGCCTGTGTCCTTTCCCTTGGTTTTGCTTCGTGTAATAACGAAGCAAAATACCTGTCGCAGATCGGCAGTCTGGATAGCATACGGGTGGAACTGGATAAACAGCTGGCCGTTTTTCAATCGATCGATACAGGTAAAATCGCCAGGTATGTAAAGACCTACGAAACGAATGTGAACTGGATCCGTGAAAACATAAAAGATACCTTGCCGGTGGAATACCTGTCGGCACTTAAGAACTACAGGAACATCAATGAGCCCCTGATCTTTGTCCGTGAGAATTACCGGGATATGGTAAGTGACGCGCAACTAAGCCGGGAGCAATTGCAAAAGCTGGCAAGTGACCTGAAGAGTGCGAGCATCGAAGAAGAGCGGGCATTTGAATTTTATACCGTTGAAAAGAACGAAGCGAAAAAGATAATGGATGCACTTGCAGAGAACCAGCAACTGGTGAAGCAAAGTGTGGATACATTCGATAAATACAATAGTGAGATCGAAAAATTAATTACACTGCATAAAAATGGTGGTACTAAGTAGAATAACTTTTTTCCTGGTCGCGTTCCTGTGCATGGCTTCCGGTTTTGCACAACCCGCCAATAATGCAAACGAGCAGTTGGCCCTGCAGGCATTCAATAACAAGGAATATGACAAGGCCATCGTGTATTACGAAAAGCTGTATGATAAAAATCCTTCTGCCTATTATCAGTATTACCTGGTGTGCCTGCTGAAAACAAATGACCTGAAACAGGCCGAAAAAACCGTAAAACGGCAGATAAAACAAAATCCTTCCACCGTTCATCTATACATCGACCTGGGCGAAGTATACAAAGTGCAGAACGATCCGAAAAAAGCGGAGGAACAATACCAAAAGGCCATTAAGGAAATGCCGAATGACTATACGCAGATAGCGGCCCTCGCCAATGCTTTCAAAACGGTAAAGCTCTTCGATTATGCGATCCAGACATTCGAAAAGGCAGCAAAGATGAACAACGGCCTGTATCCGTACTTTTATGAAAAGGCCGATATTTATAAGGAAAAGGGCGACCTCAAAGCCATGATCAATCAGTACCTCGATGCACTTGATTTCAGGGAAACAGAGCTGGTGAACGTACAGAACAATATCCAGAACAACCTGGGTTATGATGACGAAAAGGGAGGCTTTAATAATCCCATACTGAAACAGGAATTGCAAAAACGCATCCAGAGCGATCCAAACAAGATCATCTTTTCCGAATTCCTGATCTACATCCAGATGCAGCAAAAAGATTTTGAAGGAGCTTTTACGCAGAGTAAAGCGCTGGACAAACGAAACAAGGAAGATGGTTTTCGTATGATGGAGCTGGGCAGGATCTGTGTGGGCAATGAAGCGTATGATGTGGCGGAAAAATGTTACAATTATGTATTGGCTAAAGGAAAAGACAATTACAATTACAACGCAGCCTATATTGAATCGGCCAATGCGCAATACGATAAGATCGTAAAACAACGTATCTATACAAACGAAGATCTGAAGCAGCTCGAAGTAAAGTTAACTACTACCATCACGGATTTCGGAATGAACCAGATGACCATTCCCTTACTCCGCAAGCTGGCCAGCCTCAATGCCTATTACCTGAACAACCTTCCGAAAGCAGCGGAGCTATTGACACAGGCAGTTGAGCTTCCAGGTCTTGATAAATTCATGCAGGCCGAATGCAAGCTGGATCTCGGTGATGTAACGCTGATCTCCGGTAATATCTGGGATGCTTCCTTATTGTATTCACAGGTGGAAAAAGCTTTCAAATATGATCCGGTGGGGCAGGAGGCAAAATTCAGGAATGCAAAACTTTCTTATTACAACGGGGATTTCAAATGGTCGAAGGCACAGCTGGATGTATTGAAGGGCGCGACTTCCAAGCTTATTGCCAACGATGCGATGGATATGTCGCTGCTGATAGGTGATGCCATCAATGTGGACACGAACGTGGTTCCTCTGCAAATGTTCTCTTCAGCGGATCTCCTCATTATTCAGAATAAAATACCGCAGGCATTGGCGAGGCTGGATTCTATCAATATTATTTTTGACAATCACAGCCTGGCGGATGATATCTACTATAAAAAAGGGATCATCTTTTTGAAGCAAAATAAATTCAAGGAAGCGGTAGAGGCTTTTCAACGTGTTGTGGATGCTTACGGCGATGAGATCTTCGGCGATGATGCCTTGTATAAGATAGCGGAGATCTATCAGTACAACCTGAGTGATGTGGAGAAAGCGAAAGCTACTTACCAGGACCTGCTCACCAAATATCCTTCGAGTGTATATACGGTGGAGGCCAGGAAGCGCTTCCGGATATTACGTGGCGACCTCATCAATTAAAAATATAAACCTGCATACATGAACAAATTTACCCTTACTGCCCTGTTCGCAATCCCTTTTTCTTTTGCGGTTGCGCAATCTCTTATCCCTTCTCAAACGGTCCAGTCGAAGATAGAATCGGCTATTCTTTACCTGGATGGTGCAGAGCTTACACAGCGGAAAACCATTACCCTGAATCCGGGGCGGAATCTCATCATCTTTTCGGGAATTACACCAAAGCTTGTTTCCAAAAGTGTGCAGGTAACCAGTACGGGCGATGTGTCTCTTTTATCAGTGAGCGACCGCATCAATTACCTGACGGATGCCAAAGAAACCGCAAAGACCAAACAGCTGAAGGATTCGCTGGAAATGATCAACGATATCATTTCCCAGCTGCAATACGACCGGGAAGCCTATGACACCGAGAAAAAAATGATCAATGCCAACCAGCGCATCGGGGGTAACGAAAAAGGTGTGGCCATCGCAGAGCTGAAACTGGCCGCCGATTTTTATCGCTCGAGGATCAAAGAGATCAATGGAGAATTATTCAAGCTGGACAAGAAAATAGAAAACAACCAAAAGACAGCTACCAAATTACAATTGTCCCTTGCTGAGATCAATGGCGTGGATGACGAACCGACAGCGGAAATTGAGATCCTGGTGAACAACAACGGCGCTGCCAAAGCAGGTTCGGAAATGGAGATCAAGTACATCGTTGCCAATGCCGGCTGGGTGCCTACCTATGACCTGATCGCAGAGGACATCAACAAACCGATCCAGTTGAAATACAAAGCCAAGGTGTTCAACAATACCAATGTGGATTGGAATGACATCAAGATCAAGCTTTCTACCGGCGATCCAATGAAGAATGCATCCAAACCGGAGCTCATGACCTGGTACCTGAATTACAACAATGCGTACCAGCAAAACATGGCTTACCAGCAGACTTACAATAGTTATTCGAATACGACCAGCAACAATAACAACAACGACCAAAATTATAATGCCCCGGCCAGCATGACACTGGACAATATCTACAAGGAAGAGCTGAAAAAGAAGCAGTTGGAAGTGCAACAAAAGAAAGGCCAGCAGGTAAAAACCACCATTGCTTATGAGGACATCCAGGTTTCCGAATTAAGCGCAGAGTTTGAGATCAAACAAACCTACTCGATCCCTTCCGATGCAAAGCCTTACCTCGTGGATGTGACGGAGTACAATCTTCCTGCAACCTATAAACATTTCTGTGTACCGAAGATGGAGAAAGAAGCGTTTATGCTGGCGAGGATAACCGGATGGGAAGAGCTGAACCTGGTGGAAGGTAGCGCCAATGTGTATTTCGGAGGAACGTATGTAGGTCAATCTTATATCAATCCGCGCAGTGTGGACGACACCCTCGATCTTTCTTTCGGAAGGGATAAGAAGATCATCGTAACACGCACGAAGCTAAAAGACCTGAATAAAGACCGTGTAATAGGAAATAACAAAAAAGTAACCTTCTCCTATGAAATGGTGGTGAAGAACAACCGCAAAGGTCCGGTAACGATCGAGTTAAACGACCAGCTTCCTGTTTCGAAGAATACGGATATTGTAGTAGAGAATATCGAGCTGTCGAAAGCACAGCTGGATCCTGCCACCGGTAAGCTCAAATGGGTCCTGACGCTGGCACCCGACGAAATGAAAAAAGTTATCCTTACCTTTTCTGTCAAATATCCACGCGATCAGAGCATCAATATGGATAACATGCGGAAAAAATCGAGGGCAAAATTTTAGAACCTGAATTATGTTTATTTATAACGTAACCATAAACGTAGAAGAATCCATCCACACAGAGTGGCTGAAATGGATGAAGGAAAAGCACATGCCGGATGTAGTGAGTACAGGCTGTTTCACAGAGAGCCGGATCCTGCGTGTGTTGGCTGATGATGCAGGAGCTACTTATTCCGCTCAATATTCCTTTAAGACCATGGAAGATTACGAACGCTATCGCAAAGAGCATGCAGCCGGGATGCAACAACAAGGCTTTGATAAATTCGGTGCCAGATTTATTGCCTACCGCACACTTTTACAAATAGTGGATTAGTGGCTCGCAAATCCCGATAGCTATCGGGAGCAAAGGGCGTGGAGAAATAAAAATAGATGTGATTAACCTGTCGCCGATATAGGATTTATTTTATCTCAAACGAAAATGAATCAATCCTTTGCGCTCTCTGCGCGAAACAGGAGGTTAATTCATGATCACCGAAGTATCCACCCCTTTTTTGATCGTGGAATCCAGCTCGTAATTAAAATTCAGCTTGATATTGTTCTCTTTGGCAAAGGCCGTCTGGGCCTTCAGGAAACGATTGGACAAAGCACTCATCTTTACATCCAGGCTATTGGAAACCGAATCGATCTTCAGGTTCTCGCTTTCCGTGAATTTATCTTCCGGGATAGAGTACAGGCGGATCAACTCCCTGAACTCATTATTGTTAATGTCTTGTAGTGCTTTTATGTATTCGGTGGCTTCCTGTTTCAAGATAGCTTTCCCGTTATAATCTTCCATTTTTCCTATGGTATCTATGTTTGCCAGGGCTGTTTTTTCCAGCAGGGTATTGGAAGCCCGCATGGAATCTATCTGGTTATAGGTCGACCGCTGGATAAATGTGTTGAATACATTCACTACCTCATCCGTTTTTGCGATCACCCGTGCAAAATAGCTGTTGGCATCCTTCGTTTTCGACTCGTTGTTACAGGCAATAAAAAGGGCAAGCGCCGGAGTGCTTATTGCCATGATCGTGCTCAATGACTTCATCATATTCACGAATATAAACAAAAAAAGTGCTGTTTTTGCAGCACTTTTAGAATTTATTTTTCAGGATCCGCTTAGTCCCTTCTTCCGAAAATACGGAGCAGGAACAGGAAGATGTTTACGAAATCGAGGTACAGCGTAAAAGCCGCCATTACCGAAAGTTTCATATAGCTTGCGCTGCCGTCGCTTTCAGCCGAAATACGTTTTACCTGCTGTACATTGTATGCAACCAGACCCGTAAATACCGCTACACCGATCACACTGATCAGGTAATCAAAAGCCGGGCTTTGGGTGAACATATTGATCAGCATGGCAATAAAGATCGCCACTACGCCAATCCCTAAGATCCTTCCGAAACTAGTAAGGTCTGTTTTGGTGGTTACTCCCACGATCGCCATCAAACCGAAAAGGCCTGCAGCAGAACCGAAAGCTTTTGCAACAGTAGCAGCTTCGTATTGGATCAGGATTACACTTAAACTGATACCCGTACAGGCAGCGTAGGCCAGGAATAAAGTCAATAGGGCACCGAAGGAAAGCTTATTGAAGCCGAAATTCATTACCAGTATAAATGCAAGCGGTGACAAAAGCACTGCCCAGTACAGGATAGTTCTGTGAAGTCTTCCGGTTTCATCCACCGTAACGAGATAGGAGAACAGCTCTGCACTGTTGCCAAATACTAATGTAAGAATAGTAGAAATAACCAAACCTAAAGTCATCCATCCAAACGTATACGTCATCAATGAACGTGTGCGGGCAGCGGCCTGGGGAGTGATGTTTTCAATATTCGAACTTCTGTTATTGAAGTTATTGAAATTAAAATTGCTCATTTTGTTTATAAAGTTTATAGGTACAAATTTACATAATTTATTGTGCTTCCGACTTCGGCGGCGGTGTGAAATAATGCATATTTTCGTTAATAAAGGCTAAGATTTCCGCCTTGCCCAGGCCCTTTTCAGCCGAAGTAAGGAAGAGATCCGGTAGCTCTCCGAAATGCTTCACCAACTCCTTTTTATAAGCTGCCATATTTTTGGCAAGTTCGTTCTTTCCCAGCTTATCGGTTTTGGTAAAAGCGATCACAAAAGCGATCTCTTTTTCAGCCAGCCAGTCCATAAATTCCGCATCGATCTTCTGCATCTCCAGGCGGCTGTCGATGAGCAGGAAAAGACAGATCAGACTTTTGCGTTTGGTAATATAATCGCTGATCATTCCTTCGAATGCTTCCCGGTTTACTTTAGAGGTGCTTGCATAGCCAAAGCCCGGCAAATCGACCAGGTACCAGGATTCGTTGATGAGAAAATGATTGATCAGCTTGGTTTTACCCGGTTTTCCCGAGGTTTGGGCCAACTTGTTATTGTTGCAGACCATGTTGATCAGGGAGCTTTTCCCTACATTACTCCGGCCGATAAAAGCGTATTCCGGTTTATCAGGCTTCGGAAGTTGTTTCAACTCCTTACTGCTCTTTACAAATGTTGCTTTGCTGATTACCATATTTTATGCAGTGCGTGCCTGCTTTTCGTTGATGTAGGAAGTGAGGTGACGGTCTTTTTTCGATTCGAATATATCTGCCACGGTAACGATCAGGCCCGTTTCCTCTACGTCGCCAAAGGTAGGATTGGTAGCGGTCCCGAAGGTTTTCATAGTGGAAGAAAGGTTCATATAGGCATTCACAAGCGGTGGAATATTTTCTCCTAAGGCACGCACATTTTTGTTCAGCACGGCATGCCCTTCTTTGTAATTCAGTCCTTCAAGAGAACGGAGGAATTCGGTAACGTCGGTTTTGTAACCTAATTTTAAGGAGGCTACCGGCTCTACCAGGTTATCTGTATCCGGGAAATAATGTCTCATAAAGGCAAGGATCATGTCCCGGGCATGTGCATTGAAGTCGGTATACATGGTTACTTTGCCAAAGAAATGCCGCTGATCGGGATTGTCCACCACGATAGCGCCCAGTCCATCCCAAAGGTTATCGAGGCTGAAAAGCCCTTTACGGAACTGTTCCGATGGCTGGTAATCGGGCTGGATAAAAGACCGTCCCAATTCAATGGTATAGGGCAGGTAGTCTTTGCAGAATTTCTCGGAAAAATGAAAAAGCTCTGTAGTTGCCAGCTTCACCTCTCCGTTCTCATACTCGGCATCCCTGCAGAGGATATAGCGGTATGCGCCCACGATCTCCCTGTCTTCCGGATTCCATACCAATAGCTGTTTGTAAGGATGATCGCTGATATCAAACTCATCAATGTCGATGGATTTGCCCGTTCCGCCTCCTGCATGCCTGAAAGTAACTTCCCGCAGACGCCCTATTTCCTGCATCACATTGGGAGAATCAGAATGGGTGATAATATAGATCTGGTTGTGACCGTTATTTGTTTTCCGCACAAATCTGCCCTGCAGTTCTTTTTCGATAAGGTCCCTGTCGACTTTTGCTATTATAGGTTCCATAATTTCGTTTGTGTAAATATACTAAACTGTTTAAATAAAGCAGCCAAAGATTTAAACAGGGAATATGGGAAAAAATCGGTAAATAATGCGAATAGAACCGCATAAGAGCTAATTATGAATGAACCTTTTGTACATTTGTTCCATTAATTTTTTATTCCAAAACACGTATGAAAATCGCAGTTGTAGGAGCCACCGGACTTGTAGGTACGGCTATGCTGAAAGTACTGGAAGAACGGAACTTCCCGGTGAGTGAGCTGATCCCTGTAGCATCCGAGCGTTCGGTAGGCAAGGAGATCGGATTTAAGGGGAAGACGTACATCGTTCACAGTATGGAGCAGGCAATTGCGGCCAAACCACACATTGCGATCTTTTCGGCAGGCGGTGATACCTCCAGGGAATGGGCACCGAAATTTGCGGAGGCAGGTATTACCGTGGTCGACAATTCTTCCGCCTGGAGAATGGATCCCACAAAAAAATTAGTAGTGCCGGAAGTGAATGCACATGTGCTCACAAAAGAAGATAAGATCATTGCCAATCCGAATTGTTCCACGATCCAGATGGTAGTGGTGCTGCAACCCCTGCATAAAAAATATACGATCAGACGGGTAGTGGTCTCTACCTACCAATCGGTGACCGGAACAGGCGTGAAAGCAGTGAACCAGCTGATGAACGAGCGAAAAGGACTGGACGGCGAAATGGCCTATAAATACCCGATCGATATGAATGCGATCCCGCAGATCGATGTCTTTATGGAAAACGGCTACACCAAAGAAGAAATGAAAATGGTGAACGAAACCAAAAAGATCATGGGCGATGATACGATCCGCGTAACGGCGACTGCTGTCCGGATCCCAGTAATGGGCGGACACAGCGAATCGCTGAACATCGAATTTGAAAAACAACCGGACGTGACAGCGATCAAAGAACTACTGGCAAAAACGGAAGGAGTGATCGTGCAGGATGATCCTTCGCAGCAGCTGTACCCGATGCCGATGAACAGCCATAACCGGGATGAAGTGTTTGTGGGTAGGATCCGCCTGGATGAAACACAAAACAATACGGTGAATATGTGGGTAGTGGCAGACAATCTCCGCAAAGGAGCGGCTACCAACGCAGTGCAGATAGCAGAATACCTCATAAAAAACAAACTGGTAGGATGAAACAGCCCCCATTTCTAAAACCCGGAGATAAAGTTGCACTTATTGCAAGCGCCCGCAAAGTGACAGCAGATGAAATTCGTCCGGCTAAAATGATCCTCAAAGACTGGGGACTGGAGCCTATTGTGGGCGAGCATATTTTTGAAGAAGAAAACCAGTTTGCAGGTAGTGATATAAACCGTGCGAAAGATCTGCAATGGGCCTTAGATGCGGAAGACATAAAAGCTGTGTTTTTTGCACGTGGTGGATACGGAACCATCCGTTTGATGGACAAGATCAATTTCAGCGGTTTTCAGAAACATCCGAAATGGATCACCGGGTATAGTGATATCACCGTGTTGCATCAGCATATCAATCAGAATTTCGGGATCGCCACTTTGCATTCTACGATGCTGGTCACTTTCGATAAAGACCCGGTAGCCCTGGAGAGCCTGCGCAAAGCACTGTTCGGAGAAACGATCGAATTCAGCATAGAGCCGCATCCATTGAATGTAAGTGGAGAAGCGAAGGCAGAGATCGTTGGTGGCAACCTGAGTTTGTGTTATGCACTCTGCGGCAGCGAAAGTGATATCGACACCAAAGGCAAACTATTATTTCTCGAAGACCTGGACGAATACCTATACCACATCGACCGGATGATGATGAACCTGAAACGCAGCGGTAAGCTACAGCACTTGGCAGGACTGGTGATCGGAGGCATGACGGACATGAAAGACAATACTATTCCTTTCGGGAAAACTGCAGAAGAGATCATTTACGATGCCGTGAAACAATATGGCTATCCTGTATGTTTTAATTTCCCGACCGGGCACATCGATAAGAACCATGCTATTTACCTGGGGAAGGAAGTGAGCCTGTCGGTGAAGGCGAATGGAGTGAAATTGGCGTATTAAAATCAAAAACACTTTCCCGCATTTCAGATATCCTGTAAATCCCTGCGAATATTAATTGAATCCCCGCAGTTCTACATTGGCAGAATTGCATGGACGTATACCGCCTACATTTGCCATTCAACAATAAAAAACGTAAGAATGGGATTTATACAAACGATCAAAAGCAAGCTGGGTATTGGCGGCGTAAAAATTGCCTTGCATGTACCGGGGCAAGTGGCAAAAAGCGAAGGAATCATTAAAGGAAAAATTGTCCTTACTTCAAAAAGCCCGCAGGAGCTCATATCCATGAAAGTAGTATTGAAAGAAAAATACACAACAGGCAGAGGTGAGGACAAAAAAACAAAAGAATTTATATTGGGCGAATACAAAACGAGTTTGTTGTATAGCATCAATCCCGGTGATGAAAAAGAACTGCATTTCGATCTGAAATTTGCATTGGTTAAGTCCAATAGCGACGACCTGAAGGAAATGGGTGGCGCAATGGGTAAATTAGGATCAATGGCTGCTTTTGCCAACAATGAAAAATCCGAATACGAGGTAGAAGCAATGGTGGATGTAAAAAGCGCTGCTCTCGATCCTTCCGATTCGAAAGCCATCAAACTGATCTGATCCTGTAAACGCACTGAGCGTATAGAATCCGGTAGTCAAAATAAACAGGGATCTGTCAGGATCCCTGTTTATAGTTTTCTATGTCTTTTAAGTACTCTTCAGCGGAACTGCAGTCCAGCCAGCCACTCTTGCTATTTATAGCGAATAGTTTTTCAATTCCGAACCTCTTGATAAGAAAATCCCACCCTGCCGGATAAATTATCGCTTCCAATATTTGACAGTAGTCGAATAACTCTTCGATATTCTTTTCCGTATTCAAGTCATCTTCGTAAAATCTGGCACCCTTCAGGTGCAGGGAACATGCGGTATGCCAAAAGGACTTTCAACGTTTGCCGGGGATTGAAATTTATGCCTGGAACAAAGGATATTTGATCATCATTGTGTTCACTTTCTTTTTGATCTTTGCCAGCTCTTTCGGATTATTTTTATTAATGATAGCGGCATCAAACAGCTCCACCACTTTCAAACAGTCTTTTTCTTTCAGCCCTCTCGAAGTGATAGCAGGAGTTCCGATACGTACACCGGAAGTAACGAATGGAGATTTGTCATCAAAAGGAACCATGTTTTTGTTTACTGTGATGTCCGCTTCACCCAATGCCTTTTCTGCTTCTTTACCGGTAATGTTCTTGCTGCGCAGATCGATCAGCATGCAATGGTTGTCGGTGCCGCCGGAAATAATCTTATAGCCTTTTTCTACCAGCGCTTTTGCCATCACTTGCGCATTTTTGATCACCTGAACGCAGTAGTGCATGTACTCGTCGGTCAGTGCTTCTCCGTATGCAATAGCTTTGGAAGCGATCACATGTTCTAACGGTCCGCCCTGAGTGCCCGGGAATACAGCTGCATCCAACACGGCGCTCATCATTTTCACTTCGCCTTTTAGTGTTTTTTCGCCCCATGGGTTCGGGAAATCCTGGCCCATCATGATCATACCGCCTCTTGGTCCGCGTAGTGTTTTGTGTGTGGTAGTGGTTACGATATGGCAATGCGGCAATGGGTCATTTAAAATTCCTTTGGCGATCAGTCCCGATGGATGTGAAATGTCTGCCATCAATAAAGCGCCTACTTCATCGGCAATTTTGCGCAAACGCACATAGTCCCAATCCCTGCTGTAAGCAGAAGCTCCGCAGATGATCATTTTCGGTTTTTCTTTTTTTGCAGTGGCTTCTACGGTATCGTAATTGATACGTCCTGTTTTTTCTTCCACACCGTAAAAAGTAGCATGGTATAATTTACCACTGAAATTCACCGGTGAGCCGTGTGTAAGATGTCCGCCATGGCTCAGGTCGAAACCTAAAATAGTATCGCCCGGTTTCAGGCAGCCCAGCATCACTGCAGCATTGGCCTGTGCTCCCGAATGTGGCTGTACATTTACCCATACGGCGCCGAATAATTCTTTTGCACGATCGATAGCGATCTGCTCTACCTTATCTACTACTTCGCAACCGCCGTAATAACGTTTGCCGGGAAGTCCTTCTGCATATTTATTGGTAAGCACGGAGCCCATGGCTTTCATCACCTGGTCGCTTACATAATTTTCGGAAGCGATCAGTTCGATACCATGTGTCTGGCGATCGTTCTCTTCTTTTATCAGTTTAAAAATAGCGGTGTCTTTTTTCATAATCGGGATATTAATTTTGTTGATTCAATTTTTTTGCAAAATAATGTACGGGCATTAAAAACATCAGCGGCAAAGGCGATTGCAATATACCTAAAAACACACGGCTGAATGTATAGCCTTTATTTATAGATCCGGCCAGCCATCCAATCCCAAATGTAATTACCGACAATATTACGAGAAAAACATAAAAAAATAAAAGCCAATTTTTGGCCGGGCTGTTTTTCAGGAGCCATTTGACGGCCAGGAGCTGCAAAATATAGTATGCAGCAATGAAGGCGGCGGTCAGAAACCATTTGGAAATGTAGATGAACGTATAGGTTTTTGTCCGGAAGAAGCCGAAAAACGGGTGTAGCGGGTAATCTTCGTTGTACAATTTGGAGTAAAGAATGGAATTTGTATTTACAAAAATGAATTCACGAAGGAACCCAAGCCCTATCAATGCACCAAGTATAAGCAGCACTATCCCCGTCTTTTTGATCATCTGTGTGCAAATTTGTTCACCCAGAACATCCAAAGCCCGAATATACAGCCATAGATCAGGATGGTGAAGGTATAGGTGTGATTGAACGCCAGGTAATCCGGTGCATAATAGGAAATACTGGCAAGGGCACATACGCGCAGTATATTCAGGAAATGAATGATAAGCACCCCTGCGGGGATATACCATAGCTTGGATGTATGATTGGCAGGGAAGCAGGCAATGAAAATAATAAAGATGGCCATCACGGAAACACCATCGCAGGGGCCGCCGATCCATACAGGGTGTGCGCCGTCGATACCGATCATCTGCATATTGAGGTCGTCCGTAGAAGAATACGTTTCATGAGAAAACCAACTTAGAATATTCGAGCTAAAGTATACGATATTGGAAATTATTTTCTCATCCAGCAAGGTGTGTGGCTTGATATACAGATCATAGAGGAAGAACCAAAACAGGTAAACAGCTCCGGCAAGAGCAAAAAACAGACCGGTCCTGGATTTGAATAGAGAGGTGAATTTATCCCGGAAAGACATACCCGGATTATGGGTTCACTTTGGTTTTTGTGAGGTCGTACACTTTTTTAGAACCGTAAGCAGCGCCTGCTATCAGTAAAAAAGTGATACCGCCATCAATGGGAACGCATGGAGGAGGCCAGCAGTTAGGACCTGTGCCACCACCCGGAGGAGGAGGAGCTCCACCGGCAAAAGACGAATAATTAAGCGCTAAAAAAGCAAGTACGAACAGAAGTGCAAGCGGTTTCCTCATTTTTTCTAAAAATAATGTGGTAAATATAGCTATTTTATTGAAATAAAAAAGGCCGGAAAGGGGCATGAATTATATATTCTTAACTCGTTTTTTCCACCTAAAGTGTTAAATTTGCCTACTTTATCATTCACGCTTGGCAACACAAAAGAAGAACGAGGCTTTAGTTAGTTTAAATGACCTGAAAGCTGTTTGGCGGATTTTTGCCAGGAACTGGTACATTCCACTGATATTTGTGGGTATCTCCTACCTGCTGGGATATTTTTATACCTATAAGCTTACCAATATTTACGGCATCTCTACGCAGATCCTCCTCAACACGAACGAACAGTATTATTCGCAGAGCCTTATCAACGAATCCTACGCCGGCAGTAAAGGCGATTACGGCAGGTATGTGGATAATACCAACGAATCCAAGATCATTCAGTCCTACAACCTCATCAGCAAGGTTATTGAAAAAATAAAAACAAAGATCCAGGTCTCTTATTTTATTGTCGGGAAGATCCGTACCACGGAATATTTTACTGGTATGCCTTTTTCGGTGTATGTGAATTCGATCAATTCTTCCCTGTACGAACAAAAGATCAAGTTCAATATTGTCGATCAGAATAATTATTCCATTGCACTTTTGCTGAACGGAAAGGAAAAAACATACAAAGGCCAGTTCGATAAAGAGCTGATCACGGAATATTTTAATCTGAAGATCTCGCGCCAGAATAATTTTTCGGGAACGAATGCAGGAACTTTCCAGGCCGGGCAATTCGAGTTCCAGGTACATTCGCTGGATGCGCTTATATCACAATATCAATCAGGACTGTCTATCGAAAATCCTGACTACACCAATATCTTAAAGATCAGCTGCCAGGATGTGATCCCGGAAAGAGCCAGCCTGTTCCTCGATACACTTGCTGCCGTGTATATCGATCAGAAGCTGCAATCGAGATATGAGCTCAACGAACGTACACTGGAATTCATCGACAAGCAGATGGCCGAAGTTTCTTCCATCCTGAAAAACGTGGAGGATACCATGCAGGATTTCCGAACCAACAAAGTAATGTTGGACATCAAGCGGGAAGAAGAGCTGGAATTTGATAAGCTCACCATTTATCAGGAACAGCAGGGGCAATTGGATCTGCAGCTGGAGGCGCTGAACGACCTGGAGAATTACATCATACAGGATAAAGATCCGCAATTCCTGCCGCCTTCCGTATTCGTAATAAAAGATGATCCGTACATGGTGAAGACCACTTCCGACCTGTATCAGAAACAGATCGAGTATACAGGACTTCTTTCCACTACTACCGAGCAAAATCAGTCGGCTATTGCACTCCGCGAAAATATTTCCAAGATCAAGCAGGACCTCCTGGTGTATATCAACAACTCGCGCAACGCATATAAAAAGATCCTCGAGAATATAACCAAACAGATCAGCGGCTATATCGGCACGCTGAAAACAGTTCCACGTAAACAGCGCGAGTACAATGGTATTCAGCGGAAAGTGGACGTGAACGAAAACCTGTATGTTTTCTTATTACAGCGTCGTGCATCTACCTACATCGCGCGTGCGAGTATTGTGCCGGACAGTAAGGTGATCGAAAGCCCGCGAATGTCGGGTGTGATATGGCCTGACAAAGGAAAGATCAACAAAAGTTTTGCGTTCATCGGTTTGGCAATTGGTATTATCATTGTATTGCTTCGTGTATTGTTCTTTACTACACTTCAAACAGTAGAAGAATTAAAAGAATCTACTTCGCTTCCTGTGCTTGGAGAGTTGCCTTTCGTACGGAACATGCCTTCTACAGGGATCATTGTGGAAGTGGATCAGAAATCACGGATCGCAGAGGCCTTCCGGACATTACGGACCAATATTCAATACCTCAATGTGAACAAGGGCTCTAAAGTAGTATTGATCACCTCCAACAGTCCGGGTGAAGGAAAAACCTTTGCTTCTATCAACATGGCGGCTATCCTGGCAAAAGCCGGTAAAAGAACATTGATCCTTGAGCTCGATCTTCACAAACCGCGCGTGCAAAAGGCGCTGGAAATGGAAGCCGACATCGGGATCAGTACTGTGATCATCGGGCAAACAGGCATCAAAGAAAGTATTAAAAAGACGGTAGTAGAAAATCTCGATGTAATGCTCTCGGGACCTATTCCTCCCAATCCTTCCGAAATGATCCTGTCGGATAAGCTGAAAGAAATTATCGAATACGGAAAACAGAATTATGATTACGTGGTGATCGATACGCCACCTGCCGGGCTAATTTCCGATTCCATTTACCTGATGCAGTACAGTGATATTTCCTTATTCGTTCTGAATACAAAGTTTGCCACCAAACGAATGATCGCCGGCATCAATGAGCTGGTGGAGAATAACAAAACGGAGCATTTCGCATTTGTACTGAACGGTGTGAGAAGAAAACGTGCGCGTTATTATTACAACAAGTACGGATATGGTTACGGCTACGGATCGGGTTATGGCTATGGAAGCTATGGCTATGGTGGTTACGGCGGTTATGGCAAATCCAAATCTTAAGCGGATAAATCCGAAACTGTTTTCTCACTCATCGTTTCCCTGTCTACCAATGCGAGTCGCTGCATCTGTTCCACTTCTATTGTTGTGAAATCATACTCCGTCACTACTTTTCCTGTAAGCTGGTAACAACCAGGCCCACTGAAGGGATACTGCTTTGCAGAAGGAGGGAAATGTACCGTGTCGATCCAGTCACCATCCGTATCTATGAAAGTCCCGAAATTCATCCGGTCGTTTTTGGAGGTGTAAGTTGTTTTTATATTCACCAGGTAACCGATGATCGTCACAGTTTTGTTTTGATGTAGGTGCAATTGCGAAGCGGTGAGCGTATGACTAACCGGATCACGCAATAGCATAAAAGGTGAGGACAGGGAAAACCCAAAAAATTCCATTTCGTCGAATGCTTCATCAAATGGATTGGTGCTGAGTACGGGTAACTGGAATTTTTTCGGGCTGAGGTCAAACAGGGACGGCTCTTCTCCTCCGAAAGCAAGAGCTGTGGCATCTTTCTTTTTAACCGGTGCAACCATCGTGTGCAGCTCCCACAACAATTCTTTTTTATTCCGGCCGGTGAAAGCAAAAGCTCCGGCTCTTGTGAGAATACGCATTTGTTCCAACGACAAAGGCACACGTTTTACAAAATCATACAAGTCTGCAAACGGGCCGTTCCGTTCTCTTTCTGCGATCACAGCTTTGAATGCCTGTTGTTCTAGCCCGGCAATGAGCTGGAAGCCGAGGTAAATGGTTTTGTCTTTTATTACCGAGAGGATCGCGCTGTTGTTGATGCAGGGAGTTTGAATGTCGGCACCGTGAAGGCGCGCCTCGTGTACATACAGTTCGATCCGGTAAAAGCCACCGCCATTATTTAGCGTGGCTACCATG
The DNA here is from genome assembly GCA_021156365.1 of Bacteroidota bacterium. Taxonomy (GTDB): domain Bacteria; phylum Bacteroidota; class Bacteroidia; order B-17B0; family Aurantibacillaceae; genus JADJDM01. Next base: position 403,630 of record JAJNDK010000002.1, on the reverse strand, counting down.
TACTCAAGCGGGAAATAGGCTTTCAGGTAGAGTGCCTGGTAACTTTCTACGGCATAACTTGCAGAGTGACCTTTTGAAAAAGCAAAATTGGCAAAGCTTTCGATCTGTATCCACACATTCTGAATGAACTGTTCCTCGTATCCTTTTTTGCGGCAGTTGTTGATGAAGAGCTCCCGCACCCGGAAGAACTCATCACGTTGCTTGAACTTCCAGGACATACCTCTTCGCAGGTAGTCTGCTTCGGCAAGGGAGAGGTCTGCAAAAAAATGCGCGATCTTGATCACATCTTCCTGGTATACCATCACGCCATAGGTTTCCTTCAGCAGGTCGTAGAAAGCCGGCAATTGCGCGCGGGCTTTTTCCTGTAGTTCTTCGTTGCGGAAACGCAGAATGTATTCGCGCATCATCCCGCTTTTGGAAACACCGGGACGGATAATGGAACTGGCTGCTACCAATCGCAGGTAATCATCGGCCCGGAGTTTTTTCAGCAGCATCCGCATGGCAGGAGATTCCACATAAAAACAACCGATAGTTTTTCCTTCGCGCAGCAGGTCTTTTACCTTTTCGTCCTCTTTGAATTGTGCTACCTGGTGAATATCGATCTCCGCACCTCTGTTCTCTTTAATGATCTGCAGGGAGTCTTTTATTTTTCCAAGTCCGCGCTGGCTCAGGATATCGAATTTGTACAGGCCGATATCTTCCGCTTCTATCATACTGAACTGTGTGGTAGGATAGCCTTTCGGAGGCATGTTGGTAGCACAGTAATTGGTAATGGGTTCTTGCGAGATCAGGATACCGCTGGCGTGAATGCTTACATGCCGTGGGAAACCTTTGATCATTTCGCTGTAGCGTTTCACTTGTTTTCCGAGCTCGTCCACGTCCGGGTATTTATATGGATTCTGGAGCTTGTCAATTTCTTCGGGTGGCAGGCCGAATACTTTTCCCAACTCACGCAATGCGGCATCTTCCTGGAAAGAACTGTAGGTGCCTACCAATGCACATTTATCGGAACCGAATGTCCTGAAAATATAGTCGGTGATATCATCCCGGTCGGTCCAGGAAAAATCAATATCAAAATCCGGTGGATTGGCGCGGTGCGGATTGATGAACCGCTCGAAGTAAAGGTCCAACTCGAGGGGATCCACATCCGTTATCCGCAGCAGGTAGGCAACGATGCTGTTGGCTCCACTTCCTCTTCCTACATAATAATAATCTTTGCTTTGCGCATAACTAATGATGTTCCAGTTGATGAGGAAATAAGAAGCAAATTTCATCTGCTCGATGATCTGTAATTCTTTTTCGATCCGTTCACTTACTTCTTTGGCTGGTGTATCACCGAAGCGGTAACGGATCCCTTTCTGGCATTCGCTGCGCAACAAAGCCATGTCTTCTTCCATGCTGCCGGTATAGTATTGCAGGTTCTTGTTTGCAAATTTCCCGAATTCAAAATGAATGTAACAGGCTTCCAGGATATTTTCGGTGTTCTGTATAATAACAGGGTGTGATTCAAATGCTTTGTACAGTTCTTCCTTCGGAATGAATAATTCATCCGGCGTAGCCTGTTCGGTAGCGGGCAGCATACTGAGTAAGGTATTGTTGGCGATGGCCCGCAACAAGCGATGCGCATTGAATTGCCGCTTGGTGGAAAAGGTAGCGGCCTGCAATACCACCATTTTTTCCTGTGGCCATTTGCTGCTTAAAAAAGAATAGGAGGAAAGATCTTTGACAGACACACCGATAAATTCATTCTCCTGTAAAACTTGGCCTTTGTAGGAAGCAAAAGGGTAAATGATAAATGTCTCATTCAGATCAGCTGCCGGAGCATTGTCTTCGAATTCTTTTTCCTGGCGCAGGTGTTCTGACAAGTGTTCGTTGAGCTGTGAAAAACCGGTATTGTTTTTTGCGATGCCTACATATTTCTGCCGGATGCCGTTCCGGAAATCGATCCCTGCAATGGGTTTTAGTCCCTGCTCTCCGCTGATACGGAAGAGCTCGAGGCAGGCAGAAGTATTGTTGATGTCGCTGATCACAAATTCAGCATACCCATTCTTCCGGATCTCTAATAGGAATTCCTGTACGGAAAGCGTCCCATAGCAAAAGCTGTAATAGGTATGACAATTAAGTAACATTTTTATTTTAGTTCTGTTTTGAGCCCGCAATAAGAAACCCGAAACCCGATCCCGATAGCTATCGGGACTACCCTTTTCCAAAAGGATTAAAATTACTATGCCGTTTATCCATTCCTACCGCGCGGGTGATGGCACCGTTGCCGTATCGTTTGCGGATCAGGTCCATGGCCTGGTAGAGCTGGATCTGTTCTGTAGTATCCTCGAACATATTATACTGGTAATTGCCCTGCACCAAATGGCTGAAGCGGATCCCGATCAGGCGGATCAGCATACGTTTCTGGTACAGCTTGTCAAAAAGTTCTTTTACCCGTTCGATCAGCGTGTGATCCAGTGATGTGTAGGGAATTTTCATTTGCTGGGTATAGGTATTAAAATCCGAGTAGCGGATCTTCACGGTTATGCAGGCCGTCAGTTTTTCTTCGCTGCGTAATTGAAAAGCTAATTTTTCGGCCATACTCACCAACACTTCTTTCAATGCTTTCACATCGATCGTATCTTTTTCAAAGGTTTGTTCCGTAGAAATGGATTTACGTTCGGAGTAGGGCTCTACCGGTGAATTATCAATGCCATTGGCTTTTCTCCAGATCACGCCGCCGTTCTCCCCTAGTACCTGCTGCAGCAGTTCCACCGGCATTTCCTGCAGGGTGCGGATCCACACAATGCCCATATCACGAAGGGTTTGATAGGTTTTATCGCCTACCATCGGGATCTTCCGGATCGAGAGCGGCGCCAGGAATCCTTTTTCTTCTCCTTGCAGGATCTGTCCTTGCCCGTTGGGCTTCACTTCTCCTGTTTTTACTTTCGATACGGTTTTGTTGGGCGACATGGCAAAGGAAATGGGCAGTCCGCTTTCTTTCGTGATCTTTTGCCGCAACTCGGTAGCCATTTTATAGGAACCGAAAAAACGATCCATTCCGCTGAGGTCGATATAAAATTCATCAATGGAAGTCTTTTCATACACAGGCACATCTTCCCGGATAATATCCGTGATCATGTTGGAATAATAACTGTATTGCTCCGTGTCGCCTCTCACTACCACTGCATGTGGGCACAGCTGTTTGGCCATTTTCATCGGCATGGCAGAGTGGATCCCATAGCTGCGGGCCTCATAGCTGCAGGAAGCGACTACACCCCGGTCGCTGGAACCGCCCACCAATACAGGCAGGCCGACAAGTTTGGAATTGATCTTCCGTTCTACCGATACGAAAAAAGAATCCAGGTCGATGTGTACAATACTGCGGTCCATGCTGCGATCATTAGGTGTGGCTAAGGTACCACAAAACATAGGTTGGTATTGCTATAATTTATAGCAATTCGAAAATTTAACTATTTTGCTTTTATCCTGGGCGAGCTAGGGGACCGTTGGCGGATAAAAGGCAATAGCACCATTTATTGCCCCGACTTGTCTTTGTATGTGGAAATTTAATTGATCGCTAGCTGCGAAAGTCGATAATTTTATTGTAAAAGCGTTACATCTCCCACCAGATCATATGTTTTGCCGTTGTTTAATTTTAGATAAGCTTTCCATATATAAACATCCTGTTGACAAACCTGTCCCCTGTAGTATCCGTCCCAACCTATTTTAACATCCAGGGACTCAAATATAAGCTCTCCCCATCTGTTGAAGATCTGTAATTTGTAATCGGTTACCCCTGAAGTAAAGGGGAAAAAGACATCGTTGCTTAAATCATTGTAATTATAGGATCCACCGTTACCGCCTTCAAAACCCGGAGAAAAAGCATTCGGAAAAATAACATCAGCATCCGTGATCACATCTTTTATCTCCGTATCAGAACAACCGTATTGATTGGTAGAAATGAGCTGAACAGTGAAAGTTCCTACGGAATTATATGTATGATGCGGGTTAACCAGCGTTGAGCTTCCGCCATCGCCAAAGTCCCAGCTATAGCTGATAGCCCCGGAAGACGTATTAATGCAATTTAATGTTTCGAAAGGTAAGGTCAGTGAGTTGTCACTGATCGTAAACCCGGCTACGGGCACCGGATAGGCATTGATCGTATAGGGAGCGCCGGCGCTATTGCTTATACATCCTCCATTGGTGCTTACAATGAGGCTTATATTGTATGTCCCCGTATTGGTATACGTATGCGAAGGATTTTGCAGGGTAGAAGTGCTTCCATCTCCAAAGCTCCAAAACCAGGAAGTGATAGGATCCGAGGTGTTACCTGAAACCGACAGGTCATTGAATTGAACGATACCGGGAATACAGATCCTGTTGGTATCAGGATCTATCAGGATCGTGGGTTGCGGATTGAACAGAATGGAAACAGTATCCGTAACAGTAACGGCGCAGGTATTGGAAACAGTTACTATGTAATTGGTTGGCTGGTTCAGGATCACCTGGAAGGATCCCGGTCCGCTGCCAAGACCATTACTCCAGCTATATGTTAAAGGGCCTGTGTTGCCACTCGCCTGGGCATAGATCGTGGAAGCGGTTCCCGGACAAATAGGTGTATTACCTACGGCTTCCACATCAGAAGAGCTTAAACTGTATACTATTACATCAATGGTATCCGGGATTCCCTGACAACCATTCTGATCATAGGCAATAACAATATAGGAGCTGTTAACAGTCGGGCTGGCAGTCAGGCTGCCAGCGCTTATAGTGCCTGCAGGCTGCCATGCGTAGGTATAATTTCCTGTCCCCCCGCTTGCATTTGCGGTAATAGTAGCAGATGACCCGATGCAGATCGTATCATTATTGCCACCAAGGGTCAGTACCTGCGCAGGCTGTGTAATGGAAGTCGTAACTACATTTGTACAGCCATTGGCATCTGTAACTGTTACCTGGTAAGAACCATTAGCCAGATCAATAGCCGTATTATTTGTTTGTAAAGGATTTGTATTCCATGAATAGCTGTAGGGGATGGTACCTCCGGAGGCCAGTACACTTGCGGATCCCAGTCCATTGAAACAGGTTGGATTGATCAACGATCCGATGGACCCGGCAAGCGGAGCAGGTTCTGTGATTGTAACAGAAATGGCATGGGGACAATTATTCTGATCGAAGGCATTGACGATGTATGTGCCTGCTGAAAGACCACCTACAGAAGGCAAAGTGCTGTTTACCGGGAATGCCCACTGGTATGTATAGGACGGGGTTCCGCCGGATGCACTTACTGTTGCTGTTCCATCTGCCGCTCCATTACACAAGGCATTGGTTGTAGAGCTGATCGTGATACTTAGCGGTGTAGGTTCTGAAATAGTGAGAGTAGCAGTAGAAGGACAATTCAATCCATCTGTAATACTTACTGTATAGGTGGAAGCAAATAATCCTGTAGCTGTAGTAGAATTGCCGCCTGCAGGTGCCCATGAAACAGTATAGGGCAATGTTCCCTGGCTTATGGAAACACTTGCAGTTCCATCACTTCCACCGTTACAGGATACCAGTGTGGTATTGGTAACTGCGACTGATGGCCCGGCAATATTGGTAAGCGTTGTTGTAAATGTCTGAACACATCCGAGCGCATCCGTTACCTGTAGTGTATAGTTGCCCGGCCCCACGGCATTTATTGAAGACTGGATGGAAGCGCCAGGCGACCAGAGGTATGAGTATGGGCCCGTGCCGCCTGAGATCTGAGAAACGATAATACCATTTGACAAACCACAGGATGGATCTGTTTTGATAAGTGTGCCGCTCACCTGGGTGGGCTGCCCGATGGAAACAGATGTGTTGGTCTGGCAGCCGTTCAGATCGGTAACCAACACAATATAGTTACCGGAATTCAGTCCGGCTGCAGTTTGTGTTGTTATTCCGGAAGGAGTCCACAGATAGGTGTAACCGGGAGTTCCGCCGGCAGGGGTCACCGTTGCCGAACCGTCCGATCCGCCAAAGCAGGCAGTGGAGTCACCATCGGCAGTTGCAGACAGAAACTGTACAGGCTGGCTTACAACTACTGTGGTATTTGTAAGACAACCATTATTGTCTGTTACGTTTACGGTATACGTTCCGGCACTTAAGCCTGTGTGAGAAGAGGCGGCAACATTGCCGGGATTCCAGATATACATGTAAGGACCTGTTCCTCCGGAAGCGCTTGCAGTCGCCGATCCGTTGCTGCCTCCAAAACAGGAGACAGCACTGGTAACAGCAGATACGGATACTGCGCTCGCAGGTTGTGAAACGGTTACTGTCTGATTTTGTATACAACCTTTACTATCTGTTGCTCTTACTGTGTAGCTGCCTGCGCTCAACCCGCTTATGGATGCTCCTGCGATATTGCCGGGTGTCCAGAGATACGTGTAAGCGGGTGTTCCGCCCGATGCCGCCGCGCTTGCTACTCCGTTGCTACCTCCAAAACAGCTTACTGCAGCTGCTACCACATTAACCGAAACGGAAGTAGGCTGTGTGATCTGCGGACTCGTAGCCTGTATCTGGCATCCGTTATCATCTGTAACGGTAACGGTATAGATCCCGGCAGAAAGACCGGTACCGGTAGCAGCGTTACCACCTACCGGAGCCCAGAAATAACCCATGGTTCCCGTGCCACCCGTGACGGTTACAGTGGCGGTTCCATCAGATCCGCCATCACAGGAAACATTGGAAGTGGCAGTAACAGAGGCTCCGGGTCCCGGAGTATTGTTCACCACTATATTACCAATTTCGAGGCAACCATTATTGTCACTTACGCTAACAGTATAACTGCCGCTTACCAATCCTGTTGCTATATTAGTATTCCCGCCGTTAGGGATCCAGGTATAGGAAAATCCGGGCGTTCCGCCGCTTGCCACTACGGAAGCCTGCCCATTAGCACCCCCGCAGGTTGAATTCTGCGTAGAGACCGTAAGCGTTACATCGGTGGGTTCGCTTACCGTTGTGGAATTTGAAGCCGGACATCCCTGGTTATCCACTACATTTACCGTATATGTTCCTGCACCAAGATTGGAAATAGTCTGTCCGCTGGTATTGCCGGGCAACCAGGAATAATTATAAGGACCCGTACCACCTGCTGCTGCAGAGGAGGCGCTCCCACTGTTGGTGCCGAAACAGAGGGCAGGATTAGAAGCCGCGGTTACAGATAAAGGTGTTGAAGGCTGAGCAATAGTATATGTTTGTTGTAATAAACAATTTTTAGTATCCGTAATATTTACCGAATAAGTTCCTGCTGTTTGATTGCTCACAGCGGCACCGTTAGTATTGCCCGGTAGCCAGGTAAATACATAACCGGGCGTTCCCCCGCTGGCTACAATTGATGCACTGCCATTACTTCCTCCAAAACAACTTACATTACCGGTGGTTATAACCGCTGCTAATGCAGGAGGCTCTGTAATAGGCGGACTTGTGGTGGCCGAAGAAACACAGCCATTGTTATCCGTGACAGTAATGGTATATATACCTGCCGACAAACCTATAGCAGTTGGGGCATTTCCGCCAAGAGGTGTCCATTGATAAATAAAAGGCCCTGTTCCTCCTGCCAATCCTACTGTTGCAGATCCATCCGAGCCTCCAAAGCAGGAAACGTTGGTAGTGGAAAAAATACTGGCCTGAGGCCCACCCAGATCATTGACATTAGCAAACTGGGAAGCAGCACATCCGTTTGCATCCGTAACAAAAACCATGTAAGGCCCGGCAAGTAATCCCGTAGCGGTTGTAGCATTCCCCCCGGTAGGCGACCAGGTATAGGTGTATGGCGCGATGCCTCCGCTTACGGAAACAGAAGCCTGTCCGTTCGATAAATTGCAGGTGGAGTTAATTGTAGATGTGACAGGAATAATAGCCGCAGGTTGGTTCACGACAATTGTATTCGTGGCTACACAGGCATTTGCATCGGTTGCCGTTACGGTATATGTACCTGCGGCTATTCCGTTAACTATTGATCCGCTTAGATTTCCGGGTTGCCAGCTGAAGTTTGTATACGGGATTGTTCCTCCTGCGGCAAGTGCAGTCGCTGTACCGTCAGCTCCGTTAAAACAAGTTGTTGGATTGGATGTAGCGCCTACCGATAAAGCCTGGGCTGGTTGTGTAATGGCAAGCGTATTTTGTGCCACACAATTTTGTGCATCTGTAATAGTCAGTGTATATGTTCCTACGGAGAGATTGGAGACATTGGCTGTAGCCATGGTGCCCGGCTGCCAGTTATATGTGTAATTAGGTGTTCCCCCATTTATAGCCGAACCCACCGAAGCCGTATTGCCGCCAAAACAAGCCACATTTACCTGGTTGACAAATGAAATGTTCAGAGCAGGTGGCTCATTAATAGTAGTGGTGGTATTCGCAACACATCCTCTTGCATCTGTTACGGTTACAGTATATGTTCCGCTTGCTTGTGAAAGTATGGATGGGCTCGTTGCTCCGCCAGGTGCCCATGAGTAGGTATAAGGCCCCGTTCCACCGCTTACAGCGGAAGTCGCTATACCATTGTTGAGATAATTACAGGTTTCATTGGTAGCGCTTGCCGAAACAAATAGTACGGCCGGTTCGGTTATACTTGCAGATGCAGCTATTATACAATTTAAATTGTCTGTTATAGTTACGCTGTAGGTACCTGCTGCCAATCCGGACACAGAAGGACCGCTGGCACTTCCGGGTGACCAGGAATAAGCATAAGGAACAGTACCTCCGTTTACTATGCTGTTGATGCTTCCTGTGCTTGAACCAAAACAATTGGCAGGAGAAGGGGTAAGGGAGACATTTAAAGGAGCCGGTTGTGTGACAGTATAAGTAGCCGAAATAATACATCCTTTTGAATCCGTAACGGTGAGCGAATAAGCACCGCTGCTGAGATTGGTTGCCGTAGTGCCTGTTTGTGCGCCCGGGTTCCAGAGATAGGTGTAAGGTGCAGTTCCGCCGGAAACCGTACTTGCTACAGAACCATTACTGCCTCCTGCGCAGGAAGCATTTGTCACGTTTGCATTCACAGCAAGAGCAGCGGTTGGTTGTGTTATGGTTATTGTGCCGGTAGACTGGCAAGAGTTGTTGTCTGTTAATGTAACAGTATAAGTGCCGGCCTGTATGCCTGTTGCAGTTGCGTTATTGATCGATCCCGGCATCCAGTTGAAGGTATACCCGGGAGTACCGCCGCTACCGTTCGCTGTGGCGGAGCCATTATTCCCGCCGAAACAGCTTACATGGGAAAAGGGACCGAAAGTAGCCACCAACGGGTTGGGCTGTGTAATAGTGGCAAATGCAGTGACTGTACAATTTCTGGCATCCGTTACTACTACCGAATAGGTGCCTGCAGCTAACGAAGAGACGGATACTGTATTTTGTCCCCCTGGTTGCCACAGATAAGTGTAAGGCGAAACACCACCTGTAACAATAGCTGAAGCAGTACCATTATTCAAATAATCACAGGTTTCATTTGTGGAGTTGACGGCAGCAGTTAATTGAGGGGGTGAAGTAATGGAAGTAGTGGCAGTAATTATACAGTTGTGAGCATCGGTAACTGTAACCGTATACGGGCCCGCTGTCAGACCTGTTGCCGTAGGCGAAGTAGCAGAACCGGGACTCCATGAATAGGTATAGGGACTGGTCCCTCCTGCAGCAACAGTGGTTGCACTTCCGTTACTTCCGCCAAAACAGCTGACAGGTGCCGGGCTTATACTTGCTGTAAGCACTGTCGGCTGAGTAACAGTGTAAGTGCCGCTTGTCTGACAGTTATTAAGATCACGAACCGTAACTGTATAAACACCTGCTATTAATCCGGAAGCGCTTGCACTTGTTTGTCCACCCGGGCTCCATAGATAGGTATAACCCGGAGTACCACCTGATGCTGTGATAGCAACAGATCCGTTGCTTCCACCCGCACAGGAAACATTTGTTATGGAGGAAGCCAGGGCAAGCGGCGTAGGTTGGGTCACTGTAACAGTTGTTTGGGAAGTACAGCCGATTCCATCTGTTATAGAAACAGTGTATGTTCCCTGCGGGAGATTGCTTGCTGTTTGTGTGGTTTGAAGAGGCACGGTGTTCCAATTATACAGGTACGGGGACGAACCACCAGCAATGGTAACGCCTGCAGTTCCGTTGGTTCCCCCGAAGCAGCTCACATTGGTAGCAACCGGTGTAATAGTACCTGTAAAGGGCAGGTAATTTATGCGTATAGTATCCACATCGGGAGTACAGGTTCCGTTGCCGGTTGTGGTCAGGTAAAGGTCTGCATGTCCGCTTGTGACTTCTGCTGCTGTGGGTGTATACACCATATTGGCAAGCGTAGTATTGGCAGGACTGAATGTTCCTCCGCCGCCTGACCAGATCCCGCCGCTTGCACCTGCTACACTGGCATTGATGGTGGCTGAGGGGCTTTGCGAACATTTTGTCTGATCGGGTCCGGCATTGGCTGTTATGGCTACCGAAAAAGCAGTAACTGTTACAGAATTAAATACAGGCGGACAACCCGAAGCATCGGATAGCTGAACGTTGTATGTACCTACACCCACATTGATCGTTTGTGCAGGAACTACATTATTCCATAAATACGAATAGGGAGGTGTTCCCCCGCTGCCATTTGCAGTCAACGAAGTGGCCGTTTGTCCGAAACAAATAGTTGGGTTTTGCGGAACGATCGTTACACCGAGAGTAGGATTAAAGGTCACCCGGATCGTATCGCAGATTGTACCAAAATTGCAATTGGCAGCGGGTTGTCCGCATACTACGTAATCAACAAAAGGAGGCGGAGTTCCCGATCCTGTTACGGTTGGATTCAAACAACCGCTGGTGCAGGAAAGGTAACTATTGTATTGCCCCGGGGTACCGGGAAAAACAGAATTCCATACAGCTGTGGAAGCATTGAAGCCTGTAGCAGTTATATGGCCGATACATCCATCATTAATAACGATATTGGTACCGGTAGTTGCTGCCGGTATTGAGGAGATCTGGTACACATTATCATTATTCCCCGGTTTACAGAACGTAAGAATGTGAGGGCCAGGACCTGACAAACAGATGGGACTACCCAGTGCTGAGGGAGGACCGCAATTGATCTGGTAAAAAAGCGCTCCACCGGGGACAGCGCCGTCTACTATATTAAAATTTACACCGACAGCTGCGGGATCAAGCGTAATAATGAATTTAACACAACGATCAGGTGCTGAGGTTCCGCAACAATTGTCGTTCCGTATTACAAAGGGGCTGTTCCATATGGCGGAAGGATTTCCGGTCAGGTTTACCGTAAAAGTGGGAGTTGCCGGCCCACACTGTGCATATATTTTCTGGCTTAAGACGCTAAGCAACAGAAGTAGAATAATAATCGTTGATTTCATACAGGTTTGCTTTGGTTATAAATGATTCAAAGTCAGCAAACAGCCGAATTAATGGTAGTAACTGCTTATTATCTACGAATCCGTATCTTTAAAAGTTGCCGAATACGGTAAATACAATTTTTTTTGAGGTAAATAGCAAAACTCAAAAAAAATCCGGGCCAAAATATACGATTGCAACAAAATGTAGTATTTTTGTACTATAAATTGTAGCAATGGTAAATATCGCTTCTAATATCAAAGTGCTCAGGGACCTGAAGAAAATTTCCCAGGAAACCCTGGCCTACGAACTGGACATTACCCGTGGCCGCCTGGGAGCCTATGAGGAAGACAGGAATGAGCCACCGATCGAATTACTCATTAAGATCGCCGACTTTTTCCATATTTCCATTGATGCGCTGGTGCGTGCCGACCTTCGGAAAACCGATCCGGATGCGCTGATGAAGGTGGGGAAGAACCGCATTTTATTCCCGGTACTCATCAACCAGGACAATAACGATTGCATAGAAGTGGTAACGGTAAAAGCTTCGGCAGGATATTTGAATGGTTATGCCGATCCGGAGTATATCGAAAAATTACCCCAGATGAATTTACCCTTCAAAATTACCGGCAAACATCGCACCTTTCCCATCAAAGGCGATTCCATGTTGCCTCTGAAAGACGGTTCTTACGTAGTAGGCAAATACGTAGAATCCGTAAGCGACATCCGCAACGGCAATACCTATGTACTCATTACCAAAGATGAAGGCCTCGTGTACAAACGTGTTTTCAAAGGCAATAATCAAAGCATTCTCGAATTACATTCCGACAATAAAACCTATTCACCTTATCCCGTGAAAGCAAAAGACGTGCTGGAGATCTGGGAATTTGTCTGCTGTATCAATATGTCCGACAAAAAAGAAGAAGAGATCAATATGGACAGCCTGATGAATATGCTGAAAAGCATGAAGGTGGAAATACAGAGTATTAGAAAAAGTTAGTTATTGCGCGTTTCTTGTTGGAATACGTAAAACAAGAAACCCGTAACCAGAAATAATCATGTTTGCAATAATAGACATAGAAACCTGCGGGGGAAAATTTGATTTCCGGAAAGGGAGGATCATTGAGATCTGTATTGTACGGCACGATGGGCTGGCAGTGGTGGATGTATGGACCAGTCTCATCAATCCTGAATGTCATATCTCCGGCTATTTTTCCAACATTTCCGGGATCACCAATGATATGGTGGCTGACGCACCGAAATTCCATGAAGTAGCAAAAGAAATCATTGAACGTACGGAAGGCTGTGTGTTTGTAGCACATAATGTCGGCTTTGATTATAGCTTTGTGAAAGATGAATTCAATTCGCTGGGTTACAAATACAAAAAGGAAACGCTCTGCACCGTTCGCCTGGGGCGTAAATTAATGCCGGGTCGGATCTCTTACAGTTTAGGGCATTTGTGCGCTTCCTTAGGGATCGAGATCGAAGGCAGGCACCGGGCGGAAGGAGATGCGGTGGCAACTGCCAAGCTATTTGATCTCTTAATGGAATTAAAAAGCGTGCATCCGCAATACAAGAACCAGGGCGTAGTGGAACTGATGACGCGCCGCATCGATAACATCAAAAAGTACATTCTCAATAAATTGCCGGAAAGCTGCGGTGTGTATTACTTTCTGGATAAGGACGGCAAGATCATCTACATCGGGAAAAGCATCAACATGTATAGCCGGGCGCTCAGTCATTTTAATACCGATGAGAAAAAAGGGAAGAAGATGCTGAACGAATTGATGAATGTGGATTTCGTGGAAACCGGCTCCGAGCTCATCGCTTTGCTGTTGGAAGCGGAGGAAATAAAAACACATAAACCGCGCTATAACCGTGCGCGCAAAGCGGATGTGTTCACTCACAGTATCGACTGGTTCAAGAACAAAGACGGTATCGTGAATTTTAAGATCGTTCCCTGCGATGAAGCAGAAAATCCTATTGTATCGTATACAACCTATTTCACCGCAAGAGAACGTTTGGAGCAATGGCTGGAGACGTATACGCTTTGTCTGCAATACTGCACCTTAACAGGTGAAGGAAGTATTTGTTTTAATCACCAGATAAAAAAATGCAATGGTATCTGCTGTGGCGAAGAAAGCAACGAGGATTACAACAAACGTGCTTACGCCTTGCTGGAAGAATATCTATATGCAGAACCGGATTTTGTAATCATCGAAAAAGGACGCACACACGAAGAGCGTTCCGTTGTATTAATAGAAGACCGGAAATATGCCGGTTACGGCTACATCGACCAGTATACACAAGCAAACAGTGTCGATGAGATCCGTGATGTTGTGAAGCTCAATCATTATTATCCCGATACAAACGACCTGATCCGGAGCTGGTGCAAAAAGAACAAGTACAGGAAAGTGAATTTCGGAAGGAAAACAACAGCCACTGAATACTTCGAAGAGTAATGGATTTCGGAAAACTACCGCATATTGAAGACGTCGATTTCTCGTTGCCTGCCGCTCACCCCGGTGTAAACAAGGTACTGGGCGGAGAGAGAAGCGGCGCGTTAAAAGTATATGTTGGCGCGCCTGTGTGGGCCGACCCCGGCTACATAGGAAGCCTGTATCCGGCTTCTGTAAAAACTTCTTCCTACCTGAAATATTATGCGCGTCAGTTCAACTGCATCGAGCTGAATGCAACGCATTACAAAATTCCGGAAGCATCCACCGTACAAAAATGGAAAAAAGCAGTGAACGAGCAGTTCAAATTCTGTCCCAAAGTTCCGCAAACGATCAGTCATTCCATCCGGCTGGAAGAAACGATCCCGGAGATGAATTATTTTATTGAATCCGTTTCCGGGCTGGGAGAAAATCTCGGTACACTTTTCCTGCAATTGCCGCCTACCTTTTCTGCCAAAGGAAAAGATACACTGATGCACTTTCTTGATTACATCAACCCTGTACACTTATCGGTAGAATTACGCCACCCGGACTGGTTCGCACAACCGGATGATCTCAGGGAACTGAGCAATTTCCTGTACAAAAAGAAAATGGGACTCGTGATCACCGATGTGGCGGGCCGTCGTGATATCCTGCATATGCGGCTCACCAATAAAACAGCCATGGTCCGTTTTCAGGCACACGATCTTCATCCTACCGATTACCAACGACTGGATGAATGGATAGTCCGCTGCACCGAATGGATCGATAACGGGCTTGAGACACTTTACTTTTTTCTGCACCTGCATGATAAAACACATACCGTTCCGCTGGCGGAGTATTTTATAAAAAAGCTAAATCCCTATTTGCATAAGAAGCTGAGCGCTCCTAAACCATACAGCAAAGATTTTAAGGAAGAATTATTTTAACCGCAAAGAACACAAAGATTTTTCCCCATCCTGTTTTGACTTTACTTTTCCCAACAATAAAAATGATCGAAAAGCAGTCACTCAAAAATTACAAAACACACTCCTCTTTGCGTTCTCTGCGGGCATTTCACTTCGTGCTCTTTGCGGTTAAGCTCACCCCTGTTTGCTGCAGGTAATGATCTTCTCCGCATCATCCGGCGAGCCTAAGAGCAATTTTTTCTTCAGCCATTTGTTTTGCAGATTCGGATAGATCTTCAACAACTGGATATAGGGTTTAAAAATACATTGCAGCGCATGATTATATTTCGTTTCCCCTTTTATCCCGAATTCCACTTCTTCTGTTTCTTCCCGGTAGGTGCCGAAAAGCCGGTCCCAGAGGATAAAGAACTTACCGTAATTCTTGTCGAGATACAGATCGTTTTTTCCGTGATGCACGCGATGGGCAGAAGGTGTCACAAAAATGTACTCAAGGATGCCCAGCTTCTTTACCAGTTTGGTATGCACGAGTAATTGAAAGAATCCCTGTATAAAAAGGATCATCAATACCTGCTCCGGATCAAAACCGAACAAAGGGAACAGGGCATACAAAAAGATATTAAAGAACGGGATGAAGAGCGAAGTGCGTAATCCCACGCTCAGATTGAACTCTTCGCTTTGATGATGAACAATATGTGCCCTCCATAAAATATTTATCTCGTGGCAGAGCCGGTGGAACCAGTATTCGGACAGATCCACTAACACAAACAGCAGGCAGAATATACCGATCGAATCCTTGCTGAGGTCGAATAACCGGGCGTGATGAAAAATGCACAGGAGCAAGGGAAAGCTAAGCACAGAGAAAAGATAATCGAATACAAAAGAAATAGCCCCGATCATAAAATTCTGTACGGAATCTTTGAAGCGGTAGGTAGCCAGTCGCATGAGCTTTGAAGAAAGCCATTCGATGCACAGGAATCCGGCAAATAAAATAGCGGCAATTTGTTCTATGGTGAGCGTGCGGCAAAATGCCACGCATTGATGGATAAATGCCATGATTGATTTGTTTTAAGATTTGGAAAATGGAAATAGAAGATCAGCCCGCTGGAAACAGGCACGGATCCTACTGACGGGCAGGATCACTTAAAACAATTAATGAGCAGGATATGCGGTGATCGAAAAAATGGTGTTGCGAATACAGTTCGCCACAGAAACATTGTTCCTTCCTTTTTTAGAGAAGTTTGGTTTCGATCCGTTCATAAGAACAAATATAGAAAACAGCGTACACAAAACGGAAATTGGTTTGTTAAAATTATCAAAATACAAAGTACTCCTATTTGTTTAGTATAAGCAGCTCTTTATAGAGTGCGTTCCCGCTATGCAGCTGCAGGTAATACGTGCCGGATGACAGATCTTCCAGCTGTATTTGCATGTGTTGCGGTTCTGCAGCAACCTCATACACCGTCTGCCCGAGCATGTTTTTTACGGTCAGTTTATCGATCGGCTCATTTAACTCCGAATAATCGATAGTGATGACCCCACTGCCCGGATTAGGGAATACGCTGATACGCCCGTTACGGAATGCTTCATCTATACCAACATTGTTAATGTTTACGCAACCCGATGTATCGGAGCAACCGTTGTTGTACAACACAACGTAGTAGCTCCCGTTTTGCGCAGGCGTATAAGATACGCCGGTGGCACCTGCGATCGGCAATTGATCCGAACAATTAAACCACTGATGTGTACCGGAGACCTGGTTCGAAATAAGCTGTGCTCCATTTAGATAAATGCTGGTGTCCAAATCAATGATTGTAATGGTTGAAGTGATAATACTGTCGCAGCTGTTGATCGCAGTAAAATGATCCGTGTAAACTCCGCTTGCAGTATACAGGCTCGACCCTACCTGCAATGTATCGCCGGCGCATCCTGTAAGGTTTTGGCTGACCTGGAAGACAGGGTGAATGGTTAAGTTGATCGTCAGCACCGAATCGCAGCCTAAAGCATTGGTGAGCTGTTGGGTATATGTTCCACTGCTGTTATATGTAATGGAATTATGCGTATAGCTACCGCAGGCACTTGCCGTGATCGTATGTGCCGAGGCCTGAAGAATGCTTACCTGGATCTGGTTGCTGGTATCTTGTGGTTGAGAAGGACAGCTGATGTTTGTTGTTAATATACAGCTTACGTTGTCATTGTCATTCAGCGTGCTTATCAGCAGGGTCGGACTGTTCGTGCCTGTATTAATTCCGTTGATCTGCCATTGATACACAGGAGCGCTCCCGCCATTGCTGATCCCGGCATTAAAAGTGATCATGTCACCTTCACAGGCAATGGAGAAATTGCTGGTAATGCTAACACTGGGTGTGCTGAGAGGTGCAATGCTTAAAGTCGTATGCACGATACTATCGCAGCCATTTGTGGAAAGCAGAGAGTCCTGGAAGGTCCCTGCGCTGTTTTGATAGTGGCCTCCGAGCAAAATACTATCACCCTGACAAATGGATGCTGTCGTGTTTGTATGATAGTTTGCAACCACTACAATATAGGATGATTGTGTGATGGTATTGGAGCCCGAACTATTGGTAACCGTAAGCTTAACACTGTATGTTCCGGGTGTGTTGTAGGTATGGGAAGGGTTTTGGCTTGTTGCATCGGTAGTACCGTTGTTGTCGAAATCCCATGCCCAGGTAGTGGGACTGTTCTGGCTGGCATCTGAAAAGTTCACCGTAAATGGTGCACAGCTTGTAAGAGAAGACGCGGTGAAAGCTGCAACAGGAGCGATGAATGCCTTGGTGAAATCTACTTTATTGCTCAGACTCCAGTCGCCGGTCGGATTTTTGCTTCGCACATACAGTGTGTGCGCTCCGGTGGAGTAAGCGGTTACGTTAGCGACGAACGGGTGATTAGAGATATCGGGCGCTGCAGGTAATGCAAGAGACGTTCCGTTTCCAAACCCGGGATCTGTATCGACAAAATATTCCTGCCTGGTTATGTTTTCGCTGGTGATCGTACTTTCTTTCACGAAGACCACATTTTTAGTCAGGTTCCACTGGCCGTTCGAATCCTTTGTGCGTACATACAGTGTATGCAGGCCACTGTTAAGACCAGTTACATCTGCAGTGAAATTCAGCGCAGGGATCGTGTCGTTCGCTGTAAGAGGAATAGCTGTTCCCATTCCAAAGCCGGGATCGCTGTCAACAAAGTATTCCGCAGAAACAATGCTTGGAGAACCCAGGAACATTTTTACAAAAACGTGTTTGTTGGTCAGGCTCCACAAACCGTTGCTATCTTTTGTGCGTACGTACAATGTGTGAATGCCGTTGTTTAGGCCGGTTACATCGGCATTAAAAGTAAGTGCAGGAATAGAATCGTCGGGAATGACCGGGATAGCCGACGCGAGACCAAAACCCGGATCGGTATCTATAAAATATTCGGCCGAAACAATATCAGGAGTGTTCAGGAAGGTTTTCACAAACACATGTTCATTGGTTAAACTCCATTGGCCGCTGTTGTCCTTTGAACGGACATAGAGCATGTGGATGCCGCTGCCCAGCATAGGCAGATTGGCAGCAAATGAAAAATCGACTACATCTGCTGAAGCCGGCGTGCTGACAAATGTACCGTTTCCAAATCCCGGATCGCTATCTACAAAATATTCCAAGCCTGTGATCAATGCTTGTGGAGCGCTTACAGGTGTGCGGACAAAACTAAGGCGATTGGTAAAGCTCCAGTATCCATTGGAGTTTTGCGAACGCATGTAAAGGGTGTGCATTCCATTGCTTAATCCGCTTGTATTTACAGCAACCGACAGATCGTTCACATCGGCAGCAGCGACGAACGCGACAGATGTGGCCTGCCCGAAGCCCGGATCGACATCAATAAAATATTCGATCTTTTGGATCGTCTGGCCCTGGCATGGCACAGCGAAACAAAAGAGGAGCAGGCAATAAAAGGATAAAATGCCGTATTTCCGGGCGGGTGCAAACATCAGTTATTCGTTTTGGTACTGATGATCACATTCAGCTGGTTACCATTGCTATTGGTAGGAGCGGTTAACTTATAGATACTTGGCACTGGTGGAATACCCGATAATATATAAGGATTGAAACCGCCAAAGATGCCTCTGTCTATACCACTTTCACCTGTTCCAATAGCGGGCGATCCGCTTTTCAATACATAGTATCCGTCGGTAGAGCCCGTTTGTACGAATACCGTAGACATGACCACGCTGTTGGAATTGTTATTACCTGCCGGAAATCCCGTTGCTCCTGCAGAAGTATTGTAGGAAATCGTACTGCCGGTAGCGCTTGTAAAGACAGAACCGGCCGATGTGTTAGTGCAGATGTTGTTTTTAATGACGAAATAATCTGCAGCATTATTTGTGCTGATAAGAACATTATTCATAATGGAACCTGAAAAATAAACAGGCAAATTGATCTGACTTATGACATTATTGAGGATCATGATATTGTTATAGGACTGGGTACCGCTTCCTGAGTATGTGATCCCTCCATTGGCAAAGTAATTCTGAGAAATGAGCACATTGGAATAGGCTGCTGTGGTCCGGACAAAGTAAAGAGAGGTAGGTATACCACCCAAAGGAAAATAATTGCGGGATACGGTGATATTGCCAACCCGGATAGCACAATTCGCGCCGGAGACGCCGCCGAGAATTTCCATTCCCATAATTACGCTACCACTGCTGCCTGCATCAAAATCAAAATAAGACATCCTGGAACTGAGGGGATTGGCCTGCAGGTTCTGGTTCTGGTTTAAGAAGTAGCCGTTGCCAATAATGATGAGTTTTTTGGTTGCAAGAAGACTGCCGTAGCTGGTGGGAGAAGGTTCGATATGCAGCGTGTCGCCAGCCAGCACTGAGCCATTGTCATGAGCCGATTGAATGGTGGTGAAGTCGGCCGGCAAACCGGTGTTGTTCACGCGCCATATTTTTGCCTGGAGCGAGGTGAGCGTTGAAAATAAAAAACAAAAGAAGAGTAGTTTTTTCATGGTACAGTTTTAAAAGTGGAACAAAAATATAAACTTATACCTGATTCCGCTAACGCAGGTTGAATTTTTTCACCATTTATAAACTATTTAACGGAGAACGTATCCCGTCACCATTTTTTTACACTCCATGTACAAATGCAAACAGGAAAGAATTTTATCGCACCCTTTTAATGTGTGTTTGATCTTTGTTCAAGGATACGCTCGAACACCAGTTTGAACCAAACAGTATATTGATCCGGATGAGCTTTCATGTTTTCTGCAATGGCAGCAAGACTTTCATATTTCCATTCAGAAACTTCTTCTCTGTTGATCGATGGCGATTCGCTATAGCTCCCAAAGAATATATGATCGTATTCGTGCTCTGTTAATCCATTTTCCATTCCGGCTTTGTAAACAAAACTGAAAATATGTTTCAGTTCACAGCGCATGCCCATTTCTTCTTCTAACCTCCGGAGAGCAGCGTCTGCAGTAGTTTCGCCCGGGCGGGGATGGCTGCAGCAGGTATTGGTCCATAAACCGGCCGAATGATACTTATCCAATGCACGTTTTTGCAGTAATAAGCGGCCTGCAGTATCAAAAATAAAAACAGAGAAGGCACGGTGCAGCTTTCCCTCGAGGTGCGCCTGCATTTTTTCCATTGTTCCCAGTTCCTTGTCCTGCTCATTCACCAGTATTACCTGCTCCATTTGCCTTTTTCTTTTAGCGATACAAATTTACGGTCTTTTTGCCTTTGTTGGTGACAACACCAACAAATTGACTCCGTTGGAAACAGAGGTTTACACAATTTTTTGGCTTAGAAGCAGAAATTAAAACAAAGGGGTTAATAACTATTGCCCGGAAAAGTCGGGAGAACAGGCTGTCGCCGTATTTTTGAATGATAAGCACAAAACATGTCTGATATAGCTCACTATTTTACGCCCATAGACCTGGCATCTGTCAGTAACGACAAAGTGTACGACGCAAGCCAGGTCGGGGGACTGATCACCGTTTATACTTCCACCGACGATTTCCCGGAGCTGGATGCACATATGGCCATTATCGGTGTGTGTGAAGACCGGAAAAGCGAAGGAAGCCTGGGCAGCTCGGATGCACCGGATGAGGTACGCAAGCAGCTCTATCAGCTGTATCCGGGGAGCGCCGAACCAAAGATCATCGACCTGGGCAATATCAAAGCCGGGTTTGAAGCAGAGGACACCTACTATGCGCTTTCCAACACGGTGGAAGTGCTGATCAAAAAGAACATTATACCCATCATCATAGGTGGCTCGCAAGACCTGACCTATGCACAGTTCAGAGGATACGAAAAACTGGAGCAAACGATCAACATCGCTACGGTGGATGCTGCTTTCGACCTCGGAAACCCCGAAGAGCAAATGACCAACAAAAGCTATCTCGGCAAGATCATCCTGCACCAGCCGAATTTCCTTTTCAACTACAGCAATATCGGTTACCAGACCTATCTCGTAAGTCCTTCGGCTATCAACATGATGACGAAGCTGTATTTCGACAGCTATCGTCTTGGGCAGATCCGCGATAATATCCAGGAAGCGGAACCCATTATTCGTCATGCAGATATGATCAGCTTTGATTTTTCCTGTATCAAACATTCGGATGCACCTGCACAAAGCGAAGCACAGCCGAACGGATTTTATTCGGAAGAAGCCTGCCAGATGATGCGATATGCCGGCATGAACGATAAGCTGACGTCTATCGGGATCTATGAGCTGAACCCTTCTTTTGACGAACGTGGAAAAACAGCAGCATTAGCCGCACAAATGATCTGGTGTTTTGTCGACGGGTTTTACAATCGTAAAAAAGATTACCCGACCCGGACAAGTGCTGATTACACACGTTTTCATGTGTTCCTGCAGGAAAATAAATACGAGATCAATTTTTTTAAGAGCAATAAAAGCGATCGCTGGTGGATGGAAGTTCCGTATCCGAGCCATGAGAAATTGAAGTTCGAAAGGCATACACTTGTTCCCTGTTCTTACAAAGATTACGAAACGGCGTGCAAGGATGAGATCCCTGACCGCTGGTGGCAAACGTACCAGAAATTAAGCTAAGACATGAATTCGGTAGCACAGCATCTTCTGGAGATAAAAAAAGAATTGCCGGCGCAGGTAAAGCTGATTGCTGTTTCCAAAACCTATCCTGTTGATGTGGTGATGCTTGCATATGAAGCAGGACAACGGGTATTCGGTGAGAACAAAGTACAGGAAATGTGCGAGAAGCAGGAGCAAATGCCGAAAGATGTGGAATGGCACCTGATCGGTCATTTGCAAACGAACAAAGTGAAATACATTGCTCCCTTTGTTTCCCTGATCCACTCAGTGGATAGTTTGAAGCTACTGCAGGAAATAAATAAACAGGCACAAAAGAACAACCGTGTTATCGATTGTTTGTTACAGATCTACATAGCGCAGGAGGAAACCAAATTCGGCCTGAGCCCGGAGGAATGTGTAGCTCTTTTAGAGTCGGATGCATACAAACAATTAAACAACATCCGTGTAGTAGGCCTGATGGGGATGGCAAGTAATACAGAAAAAGAAGAACAGATCCGCAAAGAGTTCAGAGAGCTGAAAAAGCTGAAGGACCGGTATCCTGCATTTAAGGAGATGAGCTGTGGCATGAGCAGCGATTATAAGATAGCGATCGAAGAAGGATCGACGATGATCCGCGTGGGCAGCAGTATTTTTGGAAAAAGAAATTATACAGTATAGATATGAGTGATGTATTTTCAACAGAAGCCTTATTGAGTCTGATCCCCTTAACTTTCATGGAGATCCTCCTCGGAATTGACAATGTGATCTTTGTGTCCATTGTATTAGGACGGCTTGAAAAAAGTCAGCAGAAAAAGGCCGGTATGGTCTGGATGGTAACAGGTGTGATCATGCGCGTCGTATTCCTGTTTGTACTGGGCTACCTTATAAAAGGAGAGAAGGAGCTGTTCCGGATCTTCAGTCACCCGGTTGCGCTGAAAGATATTATCATGCTGGCCGGTGGTTTATTTTTGCTGGTCAATTCCACGCTGGAGATCCACAACAAGCTGGAAGGAGAAGATCCCGACGAAAAGCTGAAAGCAGAAAAGAAGAAGCCTGCCACCTTCAAAGCCATCATTACACAGATCATCCTGATCGACATGGTATTCAGTATCGATGGCATTGTTACTGCGATCGGTATGGCGAGTAATCTTGTGATCATGATCATTGCTATTCTAATCAGCATGCTGGTCATGTTCTATTTTGCCCCGAAGATCTCGGCTTTCATTCACAAACATCCTACTTTTAAGATCCTGGCACTTTCGTTCCTTGTATTGATCGCTGTGTTATTGGTAGTAGATGGTGTGCATGTCGAGAAATTAGAGATCCCGAAAGGATATATTTATTTTGCCATGGCTTTTTCCTTTTCCATTGAATTACTGAACCTGAAATTGCGGAAGAAAACGACACCGCCTGTGGAATTACGTACACCTACGCTGGAAGAGGAGAAAGATAAAAAGACAAATTGAGTTACCATTCGATAGTCGTTCCGTTCGCGGTAGGATGACCGGTGCAAACCAATACCCGGCCTTTTTTCAGCTCATCATCGGTAAGCACTTCGTTATAGTCCATCCGCACACTGCCACTGATGCAGGTAGCAACGCAGGTACTGCAGACCCCGCTGTGACAGCTGTACGGCAGCTGAATATGATTTTCCAATGCTACATCTAAGATCCGTTTAGGATAAGGAATATCAAGATTATATGTTTCACCTTCGAATTTCAGAATGACCGAATAGGTATTGGTATCTTTTACCTTGTCGGGTGAGCTGTCGTCTTCGTCCGCTTCGTTTTCCGGCAGAACAAACGTTTCCCGTTTAATTTGTGTACCGTCGAAACCCATTCCCAATAGTGTAATACGGCAGAGATCCATGTAGATCACAGGCCCGCAGCTGTAGAACAGCGCTTTGTTTCTATCGAACTGTAAATGTTCGGCTACCAGCTGATGAATATAAAAGGTATTGAGCCGGGCAGTCATCAGGTTCTGGGTATTGCTGAAGATCCATACGATTTTTAACCTTCCCGGATACCGCGTTTCCCAATCTGTAAGCTCATCATAAAAGAGCGTATTTTCTTTGGACCGATTGCTGTAGATAAGTACTATTTTCGACCGTTCTTCCCTCACCAATGCTGTTTTTAATATGGAGACCAAAGGGGTGATCCCAACACCAGCCGCAAACAAGAAAACAGTTCGCTCACTATCTTTATCAGGAGTATAAGTAAAAATGCCTTGTGGAGCCTGTGCTGTTAAAATATCTCCGACGGCTGTTTTATGGTGTAAGAAACGGGAGATCTCACCATTCTCCAGGCGTTTTACCGTAATGCTCAGGGCTTCGTTAACATCAGGAGAGCTGTTGAACGAATAGGAACGCCGCAGCTCCTGGCCATTCATAGTAAAGATCAGCGATAAGAACTGGCCGGCTTTATAAGAAGGATATGCATGGTCGACCGGCTCCAGTTCAAACGTACTGTTGTCTCCGGGCTGATCAATGATCCTGCTTATCTTTAACCGGTAATTCATCACACAATTTATTTTTTAAAGATCCCTGGTTTTCTTAATTTGTTTATACCTGCACTATTAATTCCGATCATTACCAATAAGGGTAGTAATGGCATTTTATACCGCACGATCGCTCCTGCAACCGGTGTTGTAAACCCGATGATGAGGAAAAGGATCAACACGGCATAGATACACAAATTCAACAGAGAGCTGTTCACCTGCTTACGATCCGTGAAAAACAGGCAAACCAGCAGTATACCTGCGATCAGTATATTTTCTGCAGCGGCCATTTTTTCAATGACTGATCTTGCTTTAAAAATACCGGGCTTCAACAGCACATTGTACAGTGCTTTCGGGGCAAACAAAAGAAAAGATCCAATGTCCGGAGCGATCGGTTTTTCCTGTATCAGGCTGCCTGCTTTGGGAAGGTCCCAGATCATTTTGTATAAGGAAGTATCGCTGTTGAAATCCACTAAAAGCGTGTCATTAAAATTATCCAGTTTCCAGCGCATGCAGGGCATATCCGTTTTCAGTCTACAGGAATCTTTTTCCGGCAGGAGCGCCATCTCTTTCAGGGAGGGATCGACGCGCACCAGGTGATCTTTGTTCAGCAGGAACACACCGCCACGCGCAAGGTTGATAAAGTCGCGTTGTTTTTTTGAGATCGTTTGCAGTGGATCTTTATGAAAAATAAAACGAAGGGATAAAAAACCAACAATCAGGAGTAGAAAATGAAAGCACAAAAAGAATCTCGTGACCCGCCGGATCCTGAATTGTTTTATAAGGTAATAACAGAACAGGGGTGGCACAAGGGATATCAGTAAATAGTTCTTATTGATCAATAAGAGGAACAGGGAGAGGATCAGCAGCAGAAAAATCGCCACACTTCTCTTTTTTTCTTCCACGATCCGGTAAAAAGAATGGAACAACAATCCGATAGAGAACAGCAGGATGCCTTCTTTTAAAACACCCGATCCCCAGAACAACACAGAAGGAATAAAGAAAACAGCAAAGAACACCATCCATTTTTTTTCAGGAAAATACCGGATGAATACCTCGCAAAGCAGCCACAGTCCTATAAAGGAAAGCAGGCACATGAATACAGTATGCACATGAAAGCTCCCGAAAGATAAAGGCATCACGAGTGCATTGAACCGGATGATCGTATGATTGTCATTATAAGTGCCAAAATCATAACGTTTGTACCAGTTATTCATTTTCGCATAATAGGTATTATCGAAATGCAGGTTGTCGTTACCGATACCAGAGATCATTTTGATATAATCCGCGGGTTTATCGGGCAGGGCGCTGTAGAGCACTTTTGCATCGTCATAATATTTGTAGATGTCCGCTGTTTTACGATCGGGATAATAACTGGTGTAGATCCAGGTGAGTGCAAAACCGCAGGCTATTTTTATAAGGAAAACGGCGAGGTAGGCTTTACGTGGAATAGCGCTCCCGTTCTTTTTTTTGAAAAACAGGATCGCCACTGAGAACAGGAGAATATAGATGCAGGCTGCTATCATTCCTGCGCCGGATAATATGCATTGTTGAATTTGATCTCCATCATGCGATCGGGTTGCTCAAGTTGTTTAAAACCAAATTGGGTATACAATCCGTGTGCATCCTGTGTGGCCAGGCTGAATCTGCGCAGCCCCTGCAATTCGGGATGTGTCAGGATAAAACGCATCAGCCATTTCGAGAGTCCTTTTTTCCGATGTGCGTCCAGTACATACACATCAGCGAGGTAGCCGAAAGTAGCACGGTCAGTGATCACTCTTGCAAAGCCGATCTGTTTCATGAAATTATTCTCTGACAGATCGTACATGCCAAAACACATCGAATGTTCGATCGCATTTTTCACGATCCGGATGGGAATATGTTTGGCCCAGTAGCTTTCGTTGCTCAGGTAATTATGGATGGCCATTATATCCAGCTTGCTCTTATCCGTGCTGATCAGGTAAGAACCTTGTTTTTCTTCTATGATTGAATCCGGCATCTAAACAAATATATATATTTGTTTACGGATACAGATAGGTTTTATTGTGGAAAAAGTAAGAGTTGATAAATATCTTTGGGCAATCAGGGTTTATAAAACCCGCTCACTGGCCGCAGAAGCCTGCGACAAAGGAAAAGTGGTGTGTAATAGCAATGCCGTAAAACCTTCTTATTCGGTGAAGCCCGGAGATAAATTTACGATCCGCATACAGCCGGATTATTCAAAGGTTATTGAAGTGGTGGCGCTGGTGGATAAACGGGGAAGCGCAGAAAAAATGAAGCCTTTTTATACAGATCATTCGCTGCCTTATGTTCCGCCAAAAGCAGAGCCTTCGGCATTCTACTCGCCGAAATCAGACCGGGAAAAGGGCTCCGGAAGGCCAACCAAAAAAGAAAGAAGGGACCTGGATGATTCAGGATTTCATTAACCTAATACAGCTGCCTGTTTCAGGATCGATTCAAACAAAAACTTACCGTCTTCATTGAACAGCTCTGCGTCTGCAGCTCTTTCCGGATGCGGCATCATACCGAACACATTTTTGCCGGCATTGCAAACACCTGCAATATTCTCCGTAGCTCCGTTCGGGTTGGCTTCATCGCTTATCTTGCCCTGCTCGTCGCAGTAGCGGAAAAGGATCTGGCCATTATCGTTCAGTGCTTTCAGTGTTTTTTCGTCGGCAAAATATTTTCCTTCGCCATGTGCGATCGGAACTTTCAGTACTTTGTCTTTCGGGATCGCATTGGTTAAGCGGGTCTCGGAAGTCTGTGCTTTTATGAATACGTTTTTGCAAATGAATTTACGCTCGTTGTTGTGAAGCAAAGCGCCCGGCAGAAGCCCTGCCTCGCAAAGGATCTGGAAGCCATTGCATACACCGAAGACAAAACCGCCTTTGTTGGCGTGATCAACGATGCTGTCCATGATAGGAGAAAAACGGGCAATGGCTCCGCTTCTCAGGTAATCACCATAAGAGAATCCGCCCGGCAGTACGATCGCATCGCATCCTTCCAGATCGGTATTCTTGTGCCATAATTTAACGGTTTCCTGTCCCATGATAGTGCTCAGCACATATACCATATCCTCATCGCAGTTAGAGCCCGGAAATACAACAACACCAAATTTCATGTAGTAACGATTAAAAATTAGAGTACAAATTTACGGTATTTATGTACATAATGGGACAGAAACGGCCTTGAATTTCCATAAAGTGCAGGGAATAGCTGCGTTATAAATACCCGCCCGCCTGTAGCTGAGAGCAAATGTAAGCTGCTACCAGTAAAAGTGTTAAAAATTCACGAAGAATGCCTTTTTTAATATTTCCAAGGTAATCGCCGATGAAAATACTTAAAGGAACTGCAACAAGCGCTCCTTTGAAAAAACTGGTTTCATTCAAAAAAAAGATACTTCCCGCTCCAAACAACAGGATCCAGACGAGCACTGTTTTTACTTTCTGGCTTTTGATCTTGAAATTACCTGAACGGAAAATACTGTTGTAAATCCCTAAGAGCCCCAGCAGGATGGATGTGGTATGGATAAGGAAGGAACCGACACCAAAAACAGGCACATGGAAAGGAACGAATATACTTTTGAAGCTGCTGATAAGACCTTCCTGGCTTTTGTTGAACAGGAACAGCAATACAGAGCTGAGCAATACAGGTAGCGCTAATCCTACCAGTATCAGCAGCCATTCGCGCAGCTTAAAAGGTTTCAGGATCAACAGGCTGATGAAAGGAATAAGCATAAAAACCGCCAGGGGGCTATAGAACATAGCGCCCAGTGAAAGTAAAAAGGCCGCATCAAAAACATCCGATAACGACAATTCTTCGCGATAGGTGCCAAAAAGCAGGTAAAAAGCTCCTGTAAGCGGTATGGTAGCAGCAAGGAGTGGATGAAAGGCTCCGTCCTGGTTCAACAGACCTGAGAAAAGAAGGAATACAAAGCCGGGTAGCAGGTTTTGTTTTTCGGTGATCTCCTGCCGGCTGCATAAAAAGCTCAGGAGATACGCACCTCCGATATTGAAAAGCAGGTTCAGTGCCAGCCAGAATTTCACGGAAAGACAAGGGAAAAGCAGCCCGGATAAAAAGCTATGAGAGGGTTTCAGCACATGGAACGAAGGGAACGCAAGCGAAAACGACCAGATGGCTATGGCAGCAACCGGCAGCAAAATAATTCCTAATCGATCGTTGTTTCTAAAAAAACGGGCTACCATTTTGAATTTTGCTAATTCTTTGTACTTTTGTTGCGCAAACTTAACAATTTAAGCTATGACCTGGACAGATGTTTGGACCTCAATCGGCGATTTTTTTACCTGGATATTCCAAATCATGAATCCGACTACCGGAAACATGCTGATCAATTACCCACTTTGGACCCTGATCACGATCCTCGTGTTCTCCCGTGCATATGTGATCGCGCAGCAAACAAAAAAAGCAAAAAGAGAAGGCACATTGCCATAGGCAGCGCTTTTCTTCTGAAAAATATAGAAAGGTCGTTCACACGTGTGGATGACCTTTTTCATTTATAATCCTTTAAATCCATCTTAAATATGCAGGTTAAATTTTTGGGAGCCACCGAAACCGTTACAGGGAGCAAGCATTTGCTCATAACAGAAAAAGGCAGGCAGATACTGCTCGATTGCGGCCTCTATCAGGGCATGGGAAGCCGTACACCGGAATTGAACGAGCGGATAGGTTTGAATCCGCCGGAAATAGATGCGATCATACTTTCCCATGCGCATATCGACCATTCAGGCAACCTGCCTTTTCTTGTAAGACAAGGCTTTCGTGGAAAGATCTATTGTACGCCAGCAACAGCCGAAGTAGCGGAGATCCTCCTGCAGGACAGCGCACATATCCAGGAATCGGATATACGTTTCCTGAACAAGCTCCGGCAAAAAGAAGGCCTGGAGCTCCTGAAACCACACTATACGGCAAAAAATGCCGAAGATACCATAGACCTTTTTCACCCGGTGGATTATCATACGTCTTTTGCCATCAATGATGAGATCTCCTTTATGTTCACGGATGCCGGCCATATCCTGGGAAGCGCCGCAGTGAACATTATTGCGAAGGAGAATGGCAAAACCACCCGGCTTGCTTTTTCGGGAGATATTGGCCGGTATACGGATATGCTGCTGAAAGACCCGGAGCGGTTTCCTCAGGCCGATTACATTATTTGTGAATCTACTTACGGAGACCGGCTGCATGAAAAAACCGAATCGGCCGAACAGCATTTTTTAGATGTAGTAAAGAAAACCTGCCTGGAAAAGAAGGGAAAGCTGATCATTCCTGCTTTTAGCCTCGGACGCACACAGGAGATCGTGTTTGTGCTGGACAAGCTGAAAAATGCAGGTCTCTTGCCCGATATCAAGGTGTTCGTAGACAGCCCGCTTTCGGTGAGCGCAACGGATATTACCCGGAAATATGTATACAGCCTGAACGACAGCCTGCAGGAATACATCAAAAAAGATCCGGATCCTTTCGGTTTCCAGGGGTTGGTGTATATACAGAAGAAAGAAGATTCCATGCGCCTGAACGAATACAAACAACCCTGCATCATTATTTCGGCTTCGGGTATGATGGAAGCGGGCAGGGTAAAACATCACATTGCACACAATATTTCCGATCCGCGCAATACGATACTGGCAGTGGGCTATTGCTCCCCTAATTCATTGGGAGGGAAGATCCTGCGGGGTGATAAACAGGTCCGGATCTTCGGGCAGGAACTGGAAGTGCGTGCGGAAGTGGAAAGTATTGCATCCTACAGCGCTCATGGTGATTATGAGGAGATGCTGCGCTTCCTCGACTGCCAGGATAAATCCCTTGTAAAGAAAGTGTTTTTGGTGCATGGAGAAACGGATACCAAAGAAGTATGGCGTACTACATTGCTGGATGCCGGTTTTGGCGAAGTGGTCATTCCGCATAAAGGTGAAGTGATCGCCCTGTAAGCGAATGATTTTGCCAAAACAATATACTTCCTATCTTTGCGCATGGGAAATGGTAAACTCATTATCTTTTCAGCGCCATCCGGATCAGGGAAAACGACGATTGTAAGACACCTGCTCAAAACCTTTCCGGATCAGATCGAATTTTCTATCTCTGCTACCAGCCGCGATCAACGTGGTGTGGAGCAAAACGGGAAAGATTATTATTACCTCACGCCTGAAGAGTTCAAACAGAAAGTAGACAAGGGCGAATTCCTCGAATGGGAAGAAGTGTATTCAGGCACCTGCTACGGTACACTGCGGGAAGAAGTGGAGCGTATCTGGGCAAAAGGCAAGCATGTGATCTTTGATATCGATGTGGAAGGTGGATTGAACCTGAAAAACCAGTTCAAAGATAATGCACTGGCTATTTTTGTGATGCCTCCTTCTATCAAGATCCTCGAAGAACGCCTGCGCAGCCGCAGTACTGACAACCAGGAAAGCATTGCCCGCCGCCTCGACAAAGCTGAAAAAGAATTAAAAACAGCAAGTCTCTTTGATCGTTTTATCCTGAATGAACACCTTGACATAGCATTTGAAGATGCAGAACGTATCGTGAAAGAATTCCTGGATAAGTGTTAGTCCCGATAGTTATCGGGATCGGGTTCCGGGTTTCTGGTTGTTAATCCCTTTTGAGATCAGCCACATTATTTTCCGAAATATATCCTGCATCTTGCGCCTAACAGTCCTGGCTCTGCTATCTCTCAGCTCCCTGAAATTTTCTTAATGATATTCGTAGTTGAAAAACCCTGCGACAGCTCGATCGTTTTTACTTCCCCGCCTTTCGCTTTTACAATATCGGAGCCCATAATATCTTCCGGTTTATAATCACTGCCTTTTACCAATACGTCCGGTTGCAATGCTTTGATCAGTTCATAAGGAGTGTCTTCATCGAAGAAGATAACCGCATTTACACATTCCAGTGCCCCCAATACAGTTGCCCGTGCCTGTTCGTTATTGATCGGACGTTCCGGGCCTTTGTTCAGGCGTTTTACAGAGCTGTCGGTATTCAGGCCAACAACCAGGAAGTCGCCGAGATCACGTGCTTTGCTGAGGTAATCCACATGGCCGGTGTGAAGGATGTCGAATACACCATTGGTGAAAACAATTTTCCTTCCGAAAAAATTTACGACAGCAAGTCGTTGTTTCAATTCATCAACGGTAGTAAGCTTGGCGTATACTTTTTTATTGAGCGACATTTTTGTTTTTATTATAGATCGGTAATACGATCAGGCTGATGCACCCGATAAGAACTGTTACCAGGAGCTGAGTAGACCAGATGACCCATGGCAATGCAAAGCTTGTGACCTCGGACACTGAATAAAAAACGAGCACAACAAACAGAATGCTTTGATAAGCTCCAAGACCGCCGCTGGGCGCGAAGATCACTCCAAATGTGCCGAATAATAATAATACAAGTCCTTCTTTCAGACCCAGATGAGCAGTTTCGGCAAAAGCAAAAAAGCAGAAGTAGATACCCAGCAGATAGGTTGTCCAGATACCCAAACTTAGCAGGGTAAACATTCCTTTATGCCTGGATGTTTTCACTGAAGTGAGACCTTCACCGAAACCTTTAATGATAGAGCCGAATTTCCCCGTTAGCATCCTGCCTATTTTTTTACGCAACATCCAGAGCCCGAGAATACCTGCTACGATCACTGCAATGGCAATGTATCCAAGCACAGGCTTTTCAATGAATATGTGGAGCTTTGATTTCAGTGGGCTGACGATATGTTCGTTCACAAGGCCGAACAGTTCGGAAAATTGAAAAAGCAGGGTAAGCCCGAAAACAAGCAGTAATAAGAAAAAGTCAACGATTCGTTCAGTGATCACAGTACCCAGCGCTTTTTCAAACGGGATATTGTCGTAACGTGCAACGATCGTACAGCGGGTCAATTCTCCCACCCGGGGCAGCCCATAATTGGCCAGGTAACCGATGAAAACAGCACCGGTGGCATTCACCAGCTTCGCTTTGTGTCCCAATGGTTCCAGTAAATAATTCCAGCGATAGGCTCTCAGGAAATGCCCTAATATGGCAGTTAGTGCCGATATGGCCACCCAGAAATAATCGGCGCTTTTAAATGCTTTGAGGATCTCCTCTTTTTTATCAGCTACCTGCCGCGAAACAAGCCAAATCAGCAGTATACCCACTGCCAGAAATACAACATACTGGATAAGGGTCTTGGCTTTTTTGCTTAAGGGCATTTTATTTCAGTTTGTTGGTCAGTGTATCGGGGAAAATAACAATAGGCTTGTAATGCTTTGCTTCCTCCGTTTCCATAGCAGCGTATGAAATAACGATGACCACATCCCCTACCGATACCTTTAAAGCAGCCGGTCCGTTCAGGCAGATAACGCCCGAACCTCTTTCGCCTTTTATGACATAGGTGATCAGTCGTTCACCGTTCCTTTTATTCAGCACATGTACCTGCTCATTTTCTATGAGACTGGCGGCATCCATCAGATCTTCATCGATGGTGATGCTGCCTATATAATCCAACTCTGCCTGGGTAACACTCACGCAGTGCAGCTTTGATTTTAACACCTGTATTTGCATAGCGGTGCAAAATTACATTAAATATGTCAACTGACCATATTACAAAACAAAATACCAAAAACGTGTGTTGTAAGGCAGATAGCCTTCGACTAAAACCGAAGCTGTTCAGGGGATCATTTTCCGAATTTCGCCATGTAGTGAAGTCCTACACTTTCTTTCCTGCGCATGGCATGTTTGATGATCAGGTAGCCGATACAGATCAGGTTACGTAATTCACACAGCCTGGGCGATATGGTTGTTTTTTCATACAAGGCCTCGTTCTCGTTGTACAGGATCTCCAGGCGGTCGAATGCTTTTTTCAGACGCAGCTCGGAACGTACGATCCCTACATAATTACTCATGATCTGCTGCACTTCTTTTTTGCTTTGTGTGATCAGGATCATTTCTTCCGGGTAATCCGTGCCTTCTGCATTCCAGTCGGGGATCTCTTCGTTGAAACCGCTTTGCCTGTTGTTTTCAATGGCAGCAATAGCAGCGCGGTGTGCAAAAACAACTGCTTCCAAAAGCGAGTTACTGGCCAGTCGGTTGGCTCCGTGAAGGCCTGTTCCTGCGCATTCTCCTACTGCATATAAATGCTGGATGGTGGTGTTGGCATTTTCATCCGTCACAATTCCGCCACATAGGTAATGGGCAGCAGGAACAACCGGGATCATACTTTTAAAGGGATCAATACCCACACTCATGCACTTGTTGTAGATGTTGGGGAAATGCTCGATAAAACCTTTCCGGTCGAGGTGGCGGCAGTCGAGATACACAAAATCTTCTCCGCGTATTTTCATTTCGGTGTCGATGGCGCGTGCCACAATATCACGTGGAGCAAGGCTTTCCCGCTTATCATAATTGCTCATGAATTCTTTCCCGTCGATGGTGCGCAATACAGCACCGAAGCCTCTCACGGCTTCTGAAATGAGGAAGCTCGGGTGCTCATTCGGATTGTAGAGCGAAGTGGGATGGAACTGCATGAATTCCATATCGCGCACATGGCCCTTGGCACGGTAAACCATGGCAATACCATCGCCCGTAGCTATCACCGGATTGGTGGTAGTGGCGTATACGTGGCCGGCTCCGCCTGTAGCCATCACGGTTGTTTTGGCCAGTATCGTTTCTATTTTTCCGGTCCTGGTATTGAGCACATAGGCGCCATAGCAGGCAATATTAGGAGTTTGAGAGGTAACTACCTGCCCGAGGTGATGCTGTGTGATAATATCGATGGAAAAGTAATGATCGTAAACAGTGATGTTCTTGTGGTTATGGACTTTTGCCAGCAGAGCCCGTTCAATTTCATAGCCCGTTGTGTCTTTGTAGTGCAGGATCCTGTTCTCAGAATGCCCTCCTTCCCGTGCGAGGTCGTATTCTCCCCCGGGTTTTTTATCAAAATTGGCTCCCAGCGCGATCAGCTCTTTCACCCGTTCCGTCCCTTCTTCCACCACTATCCGAACGATGTGCTCATCACAAAGCCCCGCCCCGGCAATGAGTGTATCCTCCACGTGTTTTTCATGCGAATCTCCTTCGTACAGTACGGCCGCTATTCCTCCCTGCGCATATTTGGTGTTGGATTCCTCCTCGTTCGATTTGGTAATGATCGTAACGGTGCCATGTTCGGCCACTTTGAGCGCGAAACTAAGGCCGGCAATTCCTGAACCGATTACCAGAAAATCTGTACGTTGTTTCATGATTATGCGTACTTTTGTACTGCAAAGTAAGCCAAATAAGTTCTAAATAAAAAAAGCTTTTGCTCTTCCCGGGTCCCGGGGCTTCGGGATACTTCCTTATGTTAACAATGATCGAAACACTGAAACAATGAGTACGCAAGATAAATTTTATACCTTTTACCTCGAAAGCACGCCTAACCCGGCTTCTATGAAATTTGTAGCCAATCACCTGCTGATCGAAAATGGTGCTACTGCCGGATACAACACTGCGAAAGAAGCCGAAAAAGCACCCCTGATAAAAAAACTGTTCGAGTTTCCTTTCGTGAAACAGCTCTTTGTTTCACAGAACTACATCACCATTACCAAAACCGATGCGGTTTCCTGGGATGATGTGATGTTGGAACTGCGTCTTTTTATTACCGATTACCTGAACAAGGGCGGCCTGATCATAACCGAGCTTCCGAGCAAAGAAGTAGCAGCCGATTCTTCATTCAAAGAAACCCAGACTGTTTTCACAGAACACGCAGCGCCTTCAAACGACGTAGAGAATAAGATCGTGGAGATCCTTGAGCAGTACATTCGCCCTGCCGTGGAGCAGGATGGCGGACTGATCGTTTTTAAATCGTTCAAAGAAGGTGTTGTGACCGTGCAGATGAAAGGCGCCTGCAGTGGTTGCCCGAGCAGTACGATGACGCTCAAAGCAGGAATTGAAGCATTACTGAAACGTTTGTTGCCGGAAGATGTGAAAGAAGTGATCAGCGAGGCAGCCTGATTTTAAATACAATATTTTATTTCGGCTATGAAGTATCTGTGCAATTTGCATGGAATCTAATATCTGCGTAATCCGCGTCTGGTCAGCTATACAACTATTTAAGACCCTTGTTGTTGCGAAGTCTCGCAATTGTCACCAACAAGATGAAATTATTTCTTCTTTGGTTTTTTATCCCCGAATTTTCTTTTTGGCGTATCTGATTTTTCGACTTTTTTCGCTGGTGCTTTCTTCTTTGGAGCCGATTTCACGATCAGGTCATAGGACTCATCGATCCATTCCCTCAGTAATTTGTCAGATACACTTCCATCCACTACGATAGTATTCCAGTGTACTTTGCTCATGTGATAACCCGGCTGCACACATGGATATTGCTCGCGCAAACTGATCGCCTTTTCCGGATCGCACTTTACATTAAAGCTCAATGGATCATGTTCCAGTCCGCACAGTAAAAACATTTTCCCTTTCACTTTAAAAACGAGGGTTACATTATCGAATGGAAACGTCTCTTCCACATCTTCTTTACGTATGCAATATTCGCGTAGTTCTTCTATATTCATGTCAGCGGATTAAAAAAACATGTCCGGCATATTTGAATTCTTCGTTAAAGAAATCGGTAGCTTCCACCTTGTATCCATATACACCTCCTTCGCAGAGCTTGCCTTTGAATGTGCCATCCCATCCCTGCTCCATGTCATTGGTCTCAAACATTTTTTCTCCCCAGCGATCGTATACATAAATAGTGATGGTTTGTACCAGCGTTCCGTATACATACCAGACTTTGTTTTTCTTATCGTTGTTGGGTGTGAAGGCATTCGGTATGTAAATGGTCATAAAATCTTTTACAAAAATGCTGTAAGGCAAGGTGTCTTTACAGCCGTTCCCGCTCTCAACGAAAAAATTCACATCATACAAGCCGTATTGCGGATAAGATAAAGTGGTTTCTGTGGCTCCCGAACGCACAGTACCATCATCGAGCTCTATGTAATCAAGTGTCCAGCTTACAGGCAGATCGATGCCAAGTGTAAAAGCGACGTTTACTGTAGGATCTGCCGGACGGGTATAAAGACTGCCGTCAAAATCGTCCCGGATGTCTATAAGTATCACGCTTCCTGTTGCGGTACAACCTGCATTATCCGTTACCGTATAGGAATAAGTACCTGCTGCAAGGTTGGTTGCCACCGAATCATTCAAGGCGGCAGAGTGGCTCCAGACCCAGGTATACGGAGGAATCCCGTTCAGCACTGGTACATGTATTTCTCCGTTGTGCTGATCACAGTATTCATTAAGAAAGGACATGTCGACCAATACGTGATCGGAGTTCGTTATAATAAATTCTTTCACAGCCGTACAGTTCTGTGCATCGGTAATGGTGAGCGAATAGGTGCCGGCAATTACATTGATCAGATCGGATGTGGTGGCAGGCGGAGTCGTATTCCAGCTGTATGTATAGGGAGCGGTTCCACCTGAAACAGCGTTAAGCAATATACTTCCGTTTGCAGAACCACAGGTAGACTGCGTTGCGGAAAGAAGAGGAGCATTGATGGTAGGCGTGGTGTTGCCAACAGCTACTGTTTTTGAAACGGCACAACCGCTTGCATCCGTTACGTTTACAGTATAAGTTCCCGGAACCAGCCCGGTAGCAGTGGCTCCGGTTTGTCCGGTACTCCATTGCGGAACAGAATAGGGTGTGATCCCTCCGCTTATGCTTACAGTGGCAGAGCCGGAATTATTGTTGCAATAAGCATTCTCCGATGAAGTACTAAGCGTTAATACATTGGTGCCCGTTACGTTTATGCTGATCGTTTGTGTGTAAGGGCAAGGCAATGTGTAACCAACGGTGCAGGTATAAACCCCGGCTGCGAGGCCTGTAGCAGTAGCCGATGTTTGCCCCCCGGGTTGCCAGTTGTAGGTAATGGGTCCCTGCCCGTTTGTAACATTTACTGTAGCCGTGCCATCGTCGCCACAATTGAGAGGCGTGCTGCTTGCTGCGAGCTGGGGTATTTGGGAAGCGGGGCAGGTAATCCCTTTATTGGCAAGAAATACAGCGGAGGAATAATCACAATCTTTTGCGTCTGCAATAGCCAGTTTTAGGTGATAGGTGGCGCACTGCATCACATCGGCAGTAGCTGTAAGTGGCACAGTAAAGCCGTCGTACTCTATAGTGCTTCCTCCTCCATTGTTCACGAAATACTGAGAGTTGGTATTTGCATTCACATTGTTGATGGCGATCGGAATGGAGCTTCCGGGCAGGGTGGCGATATTGGTGCCGGAGTAATTACCACCGGCCGGATTGGGGCCTGAGATAAAAAAACCGAATGCATCATTATTTTGTCCTACCCATTCCGGATATTCTTCCGAAGCAAACACATAATCGATCTGCAGTATGTTACAAACAGGCTTAATATCAAATTCGAGCGCGCATCCATCAAAAGTGGCCTCTGGTTCTATGGCTAAGATATTGGGATCAAAAAAGCTCGCATCATTATCAAAGCAATTTGGGCCAAAAACAGGACCGCCTTGTGAATTATTAGGCCCAACAGCATCGGTAACCTGTCCTGTTGATAAAATGATCCCTGATGAAAGGCCGATATTGGTACCACTGCTTATAAAAACGCCGGATGCCTGCCCGTGGCAATTCAGCGTAATATTGGTAACAATAACTCCCGAACCAACAATGTTGTTTACAAGCGTATTGGCATTTGAAGTCGGGCTCACACTTAACTGTGCAAAAGCGGGAATGCCGGATAAGCTTAGAAAGAGACTGTATATAAATAGCTTAGGCAACATGGTATGAGTTTATAAAAATACCAAACCTCCCCGACATAAACTATGCCCAAACAGCCAAAATCGTTAGGAAATTAACCGATTGTACCATTTTTGTTAAGTTTTCGATAAAAAATCGCACATTTGTATACCACAATCACCTAATATGCAAAAACTTGTGTTTTCTGCCGTACTGCTTTCGGCACTCATTTTCGGATGTAAAGCAAAAAAGAACCCGAATTCAGAAACCGTTGTTAGCAATGAGCCGGTGATCCTGTTAGATACACTGGAAGTGAAACCAGCCAAAGCTCCGGAAGAAAAGGTATACCGCTATTCCAATACCCGGGAAACCGACATCCTTCATACAAAGCTGGAAGTACGCTTCGACTGGCAGAACTCCTGGCTGTTTGGTAAAGCAACGATCGAAGCAAAACCTTATTTCTATACAACCAATAAGTTGCATCTCAATGCCCGCGGAATGGAATTGTATAAAGTTCAGCTAGTGATGGACAATAATTATATCGATCTGAAATACACCTACGAGAATGATTCGATCACCATCACGCTCGATAAGCCGTATGCACGTTTTGAAAAATATACCGTATTTATCGAATACAAATCCAAACCCAATGACTTGAAAGCAGGAGGCAGCAGAGCTATCAACAGCGATAAAGGTTTGTATTTCATCAACCCGAAAGGAGAGGACCCGAACAAGATGCCACAGATCTGGACACAGGGTGAAACGCAAAGTAATTCCGTATGGTTCCCTACAGTCGACAGCCCGAACGAGCGTATGACCGAGGAGATCTATATGACCGTAGATAATAAATACACTACGCTTTCCAACGGATCTTTAGTGGCACAAACCAAAAATTCGGACGGAACACGAACCGATCATTGGAAAATGGATCTGCCGCACGCACCTTACCTGGTGATGATGGGTGTGGGGGAATTCAAAAAAGTAACGGACAAACCCTGGAACGGAAAAGAAGTAAGTTATTATGTAGAGAAAGAATTCGAACCGCATGCAAAAGCTATTTTTGGTAACACACCGGAAATGATCGAATTTTTCTCCACCAAATTAGGCGTTCCCTATGCCTGGCCGAAATACGCACAGATCGTGGCGCGTGATTATGTGTCGGGTGCTATGGAAAATACCAGTGCAACGCTTCACGGAGATTTTGTCTACCAGACGGATAAAGAGATCATTGACGGAAGCAGGGGAGAAGATGTGATCTCGCACGAGCTCTTCCACCAATGGTTTGGTGACCTGGTAACCTGCGAGAGCTGGAGCAACCTGCCGCTGAACGAATCGTTTGCAACCTACGGTGAATACCTGTGGGAAGAATACAAATACGGCCGGGATGCTGCAGACGATCATAGCTATGACAGTCGTATGGGATATTTTGCAGAAGCTACCCAGTCGCAAAAAGATATGATCCGTTTTGATGTGGTGAACCGCGAAGATATGTTCGACGGGCACAGTTACAACAAAGGCGGACAGATACTCCACATGCTTCGTAAATATGTAGGTGAGGATGCCTTCTTCGCTTCTTTGAAATTGTATCTGGAGAAAAATAAGTTCACTTCGGTAGAGATCCACAACCTGCGTCTTGCTTTTGAGGAAGTGACGGGAGAGGATATGAACTGGTTCTTCAACCAGTGGTTCCTTGCAAAAGGACATCCGGATCTGAATATTAAATCCACCTATGACGAGTCTGCTAAAAAACTGAAGCTGACGGTGAAGCAGCAGCAGGATTTCAGCACGACACCGGTGTACAAACTGCCATTGTGTGTAGACTTTTATTTTGGCGAAGGAGCTTCGAAAAAAGTAAGAAGGGAAAAGATCACCATCAACAAATCCTCGCAGGAATTTAGTTTCGATATGGACAGCAAACCGAACCTGGTGAATTTTGATGCGGAAAAGCAATTGCTGTGCAAACGGACAGAGAACAAAACACTGGATGATTATATCTATCAGTATAAGAATGCTCCTTTGTTCATGGACAGGCTGGAAGCATTGCAGGCATTCAAAGGAAATCTTGCCGAGCCGGGCGTATACGATGCCGTGAAGCTGGCCCTGAATGATAAATGGAACGGACATCGTTCTATGGCTATCAACCTGCTGGAAGAATTTGCCGTTCAGAAAGAAGCAGAATTGAAACCGATCCTGATGGGTCTGGCAGCCAATGATGAAAAATCTTCTGTACGGGCGGAAGCATTAGATTTCCTGGTGAAATTTTATTCAGGAGATGATCTCAACAAATTGTATAAAGCAAGATTGGAAGACAAATCCTCCCTCGTTGTAGGTTCTGCATTATCAGCTATTGCCAAATCGGATCCTGCTGCAGCATTGGCGAAAGCAAAAGCCATGGAGAACGAAAAAAGCGATAACATGCGTTATGCGATCATGGACCTGTATGCGAACTACGGTGATGATGCTAACAATGAATATTTCATGAAGCAGAAAACCAATTTCGCCGGATTTGAAAGTTTTGGTTTCCTCAATCTTTACAGCTCTTTCCTGAAACGCTGCTCGGACGAAACAGTTATCTCAGGTGCGAATGTGTTCAGGGATTTTGCAAAGAACGATGCAAATGCCTATGTGAAATTCTTTGCGCAGAAGGCCATCAAAGGCCAGGTGAACCGCTACCAGGACAAGGAAGATGAGCTGAGCATGAAGCTGGAAGAAATAAAAAAGGGAAGCGGCGATCCGATCCCTACCCAGCAACTGATGGACAAGGTGCAAACGACTAAAACAAAACTTCAGGAGATCTACGATTCATCCAAATAAAAAGAGGAGGTTCGGGCCATGGCAGAACACAACGAAAAAGGAAAATTCGGTGAAGAACAGGCGATCGCTTTCCTGAAAAAATTGGGTTATGTGATCCTGGATTGCAATTGGCAATACAAAAAATTCGAGATCGATATTGTTGCCAGGGATGGTGAGATGCTGGTAGTTGTGGAAGTGAAGACACGCAGGAACGATGAGTATGGCGCTCCCGAAATGTTTGTTACCAAAAAGAAACAACGGCAGCTGATCAAAGCCATCAATGAATATGTGGTTCAGAAAAAACTGGAGAACGAGATCCGATTCGATATTGTTTCTGTTTTAGCCGAAGGGCAGCTCGTAGTGGTGGAGCATATTCCGGATGCGTTCTATGCGATCGTTCAGTAACTGTCTTATTTATCCCGCCCTAAATGTGATGTAGTAGTTTTTAGGTAGTATGTAAATAACGACCGTTATTTGCGTCCGCCAACGTTAAAGCCCAATCCGAATGATACATTCCATTCGTTGAGCGGAAGGATGGCCTCATTCGAAAGAAGCCGGCCATACGAATAACGAATATTGATGAAGAGGTGAAACCATTTGTGGGCATAATAGTTAAACCCGGCAAGAGGCGATATCAGTGGACTGAATGATTTACTTCTTTCACTCATGCCTTGTTGAATGATCCCACACTGTGTATAGGCCAGCCCGGTTTGCAAACCAACGAAAGGATCGAATTGTCCCTGCCCGAAATGATAAGCAGCTCCACTGTAAATGCTGTGATTCATCTTCAGCGTTTTATCCTGGTTCATGGAATTAAAAAAATACATTCCGTCGCCGCGCAGGGAGATCCTGCTGTCGGTATAATATTCAATATTCCCCGTCAGATACAGGTTGTTGAGATTGTTCGCCGGCATATAGCCGGTAG
Organism: Bacteroidota bacterium; assembly: GCA_021156365.1. Taxonomy (GTDB): domain Bacteria; phylum Bacteroidota; class Bacteroidia; order B-17B0; family Aurantibacillaceae; genus JADJDM01. The sequence continues at coordinate 362,000 of JAJNDK010000002.1, read as the reverse complement.
CGAAAGTAAGTGTGGTACGGAAAATACCTTTGCGTTTGAAAGCAGATGCATCGTCTTCTTTGTTTTGTGACAACAATGACAAAGACATGAAGAAGAACAGAACAAACAATATGTGAAGCTTACACTTTACCATAAATTTCCCAGTCTGTAGTTTAAGCTCAGCGTAACAAGCACATGCCCTTCGAGCCCGATCCCCGAATGTTTTTCGATCTCAAGGTGTTTCACGCCATTCTCATTGTGGATATGTGCATGGAGATCGCTGCCAAGGTGGTTCATATATTGTGCCATCAGTGTCACATCAAAACGATCGCTAAAGTTGTAGTGGCTTCCGAGTCCCATCTGAACAGCGCTGCTCCAGCGGTCGTCCGATGCGCCCGACTCCAGTGCATACACTTTGGTATAATCAAAACAATGCCCGGCTAAAATGAAGGGGGATAATTTTTTTTCCTGCAGCGGGTTTTTCGTCATATAAAAAAGCACCGACCATCCGATATGCGCATCTCTTCTGAATCCGATACCCTGCAGATCGGTTGTGATATAATCGGCGAACCAATCGGTATTGATCCGCTTACCCATCCGGATCCTGAATTGCCCGCCAAACCCGGTTCCGGGAGAGCCCGCATCGGTAAACAGGCTGTTCGTATTACGTACCCCTATGGAGAACTGGCCGCTTTCTTTCACGGCTTTAGCTTCCTGGGCGGAAAGCCGCGATCCGGAAATATCTATCACCAGGAATACAAATGCAATTAACAGAGTTTTCATATAGTAAAAACGAAGATATAAATAAATTAGTATTCCGGCGATAGCAAAAACCTGCCGGAAGGGCAATTTAAGCCGATTTTTCCCGTTTTTAAGGTATTTGTAGTATTTTCGTGTTCGGTATGATGAGGAGTTTCTATATATTGATCCTGTTGTTGTGTGTTTTGTGCGGTATTTCCCAGCCAAAGGGAGAGTTCAGCAGAAAAAAGGAAATCACCTATGATGGCAAACGATACAGTGTATTCAACAATTACCTTACGATCGGTGCGGGAACTGAATACAACACATATACAGAAGGAACCCAGCTGAATCTTGGCGGCGACTTTAATTTTCACATTCAGGCGATCTATTTTCAAACAGGTATTTTCCTTGCAGGCGATCGTTTCGGGAATTGGAATCATGCACAGCTACATTTAGCTATCGGGAAACGTTTTGAAATGAAAAAGTTCAATATGGCAGGATACCTTGGCGGATCAGCTGCTACGATCAACCGGCCTTTTTTTGATTCTACCTATAATGAATACAGATCACGCACCTTAAAACCCCTTGGGCTGCATGCAACTGTACAATTCACGTATAAATTCAAGTATGATGTAGGTATCGGTGTCGCGCTGTTCAGTGACATCAATAAATATCAAAGTGTGTATGGTATCCGCCTGGAATTGTATTTCTCCAGCGCATTCTTAGGATATCGCCGGGGCGAGAATGAGAACAGCATCCTGCACGAAGATTAAATTATTTCCCTCTCGCATACTCAAGCCCTTCTTTGTACACTTTCAATGCACGTTCTCTTGCAAATTTATGTTCAACGATCGGCTGCGGATATCCGAAGTCTTCATATTCCGGCACCCATTTACGTATATATTTAAATTCCGGATCGAACTTTTTCGTTTGCTCATAAGGATTGAACACCCGGAAATAAGGGGCCGCATCACATCCGCATCCTGCTGCCCACTGCCAGCCACCAGAATTGGCAGAAAGATCAAAATCATTCAGCTTCTGTGCAAAATAAGCTTCTCCCCATCTGTAGTCGATCAGTAAATGTTTGGTCAGGAAGCTGGCAACGATCATGCGAACCCGGTTGTGCATAAAACCTGTTGCATTCAGTTCCCGCATACCGGCATCCACGATCGGGTAGCCGGTTTGTCCCTTGCTCCAGGCTTCAAATTCTTTTTCGTTGTTACGCCATTTGATATGCTCGTAATCGCGTTTAAAACAACTATGTTCTACCTGCGGAAAATGAAAGAGGATCATCATATAGAAATCACGCCAGATAAGCTCGTTTACATAAGTTTCATTCAACGGAAGCGACCAGGCCAGTAATTTACGGATACTGATCGTTCCGAAACGCAGGTGCATGCTGAGACGTGAAGTCCCTTGAAGGGCAGGGAAGTCGCGTGTTTCTTTATACTGTTTGATGAGATTTTTATCTGCTTTTGGCAGTTCTGTTTTAATGGATGTGGCTTCAAATCCCAATTGTTTCAGCGAAGGTACAGGCAATGGTTTACCCGCATTCAGGTTCCCGTAATATTTTTTGCAGGGATAGGATGTATAATGAAATGCCTGTAATTTTTTTTTCCATTTTTTGCTGTATGGAGTGAAGATCGTATAGGGACTTCCATCATCCTTGAGTACCTCGTTCTTTTCGAAAATGCATTGGTCTTTGAAGCTATGGAAAGTTATGTTCCGGGATTGCAGGAATTGTTCTACCGCTGCGTCGCGTTCGATAGCTGCCGGTTCATAATCATGATTAGTGTACACCTGTTTGATCGTGTATTCTTCCGCAAGCTGTTTGAATACATCTACTGGTTTTCCCGTTTTTACGAGGAAAGAAGATCCAAGTCCGGTCAGCTCCTCCTGTAATTTCAGTATCGTTTGATGAATGAAGTCGACACGCGGGTCCTTTTTGTCTTCCAGCTTATCAAGGATATCCGTATCAAAAATAAAAAGAGGCTGAACATTTTTCTCTTCTTTCAGTGCACGGTAAAATCCCGCATTGTCGTCGAGACGCAGATCCCGTCGGAACCAGAAGAGTGCAATGGACATCTTTTTTTTGTAAAGATATTTATTGTTGCGAAATTAGTACGTTCATCATACCAATTAATGGAAGAAAAAGGCCGGAAGAAGTTATCTGTGGAAGAAGCATCGTTGAAAGCAGAAAGTTACTGTGCCTACCAGGAGCGCTGCCAGCAGGAGGTGCGCGATAAATTATATGAGTGGGGCTTGTGGCCGGAAGCCATAGAGAACATCATTGCGGACCTGATCACAAACAATTTCATCAACGAAGAGCGTTTTGCAAAAGCTTATGCTGGTGGAAAGTTCAGGATAAAAAAGTGGGGAAGGATCAAAATAAAAATTGCCCTGAAGCAAAAACGTATTTCGGAGTATTGCATTAAAAAAGCCCTGCAGGAAATAGACGGAGACGATTATATAAAAACCCTTGAAGAGCTCCTCGAAAAAAAGGCAGGACAATCCAAAGAGAAAAATGAGTTCCACAAAAGATATAAGCTTATTCAATACGCAGTATCAAGAGGATATGAGAATGATCTTGTACAGGATGTTTTGAAAAAAATGGGAATAAAGGAGGAAGATTAGTTCATCCAGAACTTACCTTTCAATTGCTGCTCGGATTTGAGCATGTGCATGAAAAGTTTCAGCTTGGCGATCAGGAAATCTTCTTTTTGTTTCAGCTCGGGGAATGCGATCAGCTGTAACTTCTCTTCATTGGTAAGATCCAACAGGATGGCTACATTATAAACCGAAACATTGGTGAACGTTTCTACGGGAATTTCTTTTTGCTTGGCTGCCTTGATGTATTTTTTCAGGGAACGGAACATCTTGTAACGAATAGACGTCATATCATCTTCATACTCCTGGATGCTTGCCGCACCGTACAATTTAGGCTTTAAGATCTTTTTGAACTGTAATATTTTGAAAGGAGCAACTCCTGTAACTTCAATGTCAAGCTCACCGTTTTCGTAGGTCTTTACGATACGTTTGATCTTCACTTCCATTCCGTATTCGGAGATCACATTATTCTTGATATAAGGAATACCGAAATTAGCCATATTCTTCAGGCAGTCCACGATCAGCTCCTGGTACCTTTCTTCGAAGATATGCAATACCTTCGTCTCACCCGGTAGCACCACAGTGTTAAGAGGAAACATTGGTATCGTTAATATTTTAGGTTCCATTTTCAATTTAATGTGACTTTACCTGTTACGCAAATATTAAACCAAAAGGTTTATTTTCCGCATTTCGTCTTGTGGCAAATGTAAAACTAAATTTGACTAAAAAGCAAGTTTCAACTATAGATTGTTGAAATTTAACAGGTTGGAAAGTCGAAAAATTAACAAAACCTGTGAAATTTCGCTACCTTGCCTGTATGATACACACAACTGACGACGGTTTTCAACTATATTACGAAGTAACCGGGAAAAAGGATGCAAAAACAACAATAATTTTTCTGAACGGCCTTACGCAATCCACGATTTCATGGGGGCTGGTGACGCCTTATTTTGCAGGCGACTACCAGATCGTGCTTATGGACGCTGTTCTGCAGGGAAAATCCGATAAAAGCTCAGACTGGCGGTCCTTCGACACGCACGCACGGGATCTGAAGGGACTCATAGACGAACTGAAGATCGAAAAGCCGGTGGTCATTGGTCTTTCGTATGGAAGTATGATCGCACAGCACTATGCCGTTCTCTATCCGGAAGCATTACAAAAACTGGTACTGATGTCCAGTCTTTCTCACAAAACCCCCTATTTTGATGCGATCGGGCATGCCTGGTGGCGGGCTTTGGAAGTCGGTGGCTATTCCCTGATGCTGGATGTGATGCTGCCAACCGTGCTGAGTGAGGGATATTTCAGGAATCCGCTTATTCCGCTGGAAATAATGAAGGACGCACGGCTGCAATCGGGTATCGATCCGACAGCATTGGTTAAGCTGATGAAAGCAACGGAGACGAGAGAAGATTTCCGCCCGAAACTTTCGGGGATAAAAGTCCCCACTCTTATCATACATGGGGAAAAAGATTTATTATTACCCGTTTCTTTTGCAGAAGAGATCCACAAAAACCTGCCCGGATCCCAGTTACATATTATCCCTTTGGCAGGGCATACACTCAACCTCGAAGGAGTGCCGCAAGCCGTAACCCGAATTAAGCAGTTTATAGTGTAATGCAGCTTTTCGATAAACCGGAAATATTTCAGCCTTTTACCGATGTTATTGCTGTGCAGAGTAAACGCAGGGGTGGAGTGAGTATAGCTCCGTTCGATTCGCTGAATCTCGGGCTTTCTACAGAAGACGTTACGGAAGCGATCAAAGAGAACCGCCATCTTTTTTTCACTGCTGCCGGAATTCCTGAAGGACAGATCGCTTCTTCGCACCAGGTACATGGCAATGAAGTATGGGTTGCCAATGAGCCGGGACGGGCAAATGGCTACGATGCCGTGATCACGAATAAGCCGGGGATCTTTGCAGGAGTTACGGTGGCCGATTGCACGCCTGTTCTGATCTACGATGCGAAAAACAAAGCCGTAGCTGCTATTCATGCCGGGTGGAGAGGGACTGCAGGGAATATCGTATCCAACACATTAAAAAAAATGCAGGAACAATTCGGGACCGAAGGCAGGGATTGTTATGCGTATATCGGCACCTGCATATCGTACCAGGCTTTTGAAGTGGGGGCAGAGGTAGCCGAACAATTTGATAAAGAATTTACACATTTTGATAAGGAGAAGCGAAAATATTTTGTTGATCTGAAACGGGCCAACCTGCAGCAACTGCTCAGTTTTGACATCCCGGAAAACCGGGTGGGCATTTCCGTAAAATGTACGGTACTGAATAACGACGAGTATTTTTCTTTCCGGAAGGAAAAGGGGCAGACAGGCCGGATGATAGCGCTGATCGGATTAAGAGTGAAATAGAGATACCCGGAAAATTGCGGGCAACCCGACCCGATTCTGAGAAACAACGGTATCTTTGAAAAAAAGAAAAACCTATTGGAGAAGTTATGAAATATCTGATTTTCCTTTCTGCTTTAGTGATATCCACAACTATATGCGCTCAGGGTGCCATCACCGATTCGATCACTACCGCGCTTAAGAATGCAAAGCACGATACCATCCGCTGTAGGATACTAAATGCGATGATTAAATTGGAAACCGATACAGCGGTAGCATTGAGATATACATCGCAGGTGCTGCAGCTGTGTGAAAAAGCAGCAAAAGCAAAAATGACCAAAGAGGAATTGATCCGGTACAGGAAGCACCTTGCTACGGCTTTTACCACTATGGCTGATCAGTATGATAATAAGAATAATAATGAAAAAACGATCGAGTATCTTCAGAAAGGATTAAGCATATGGGAAACCGTTGGCGATACACAGAACGTGCTCTCTACCCTGAACAGTATGGGTAATACATTTGCATTCATCGGTGATAAGCAAAAGGCACTGGAAAACTACCTGAAAGGTCTTGCCTTGTCAGAAGGGACGACGTATAAAGAGCAGCGTGCACATAGCTTGTTCAAAGCGGGCGAAATCTATTACCTGGGCGGTGATCTCACAAAGGCCGTGGAATATTATAAAATGAGTCTGGATCTGCGACAGGAGCTCGGCGACAAAAAAGGAATGGCCCGTGTATATAATAATATCGGGATTTTACACTCCGGCCAGGGCGATAAACAGGAAGCCCTGGCTTGTTATTTAAAAAGTATCGAACTAAAAGAAGCTGTTGGCGATAAAAAAGGAGTTGCACATACGTTTAACAGTATTGGAATACTGTATGCAGATAAGGGCGATCTTTCCCTCTCGTTGGAATATTGCCTCAAAGCGCTAAAGATGCAGGAAGAGATCGGGGACAAACAAGCCATTGGTACTTCGCTGGTGGGTGTGGGGTTTGCCTATTTCAACCTTGATGATAAACCTAAAGCCTTCGAATATTATAAAAGAGCATTGAAAATACGCCAGGAAATCGGGTACAAACAAGGGATAGCCGAAGTACTGAATAATATGGGAAGAATATTTTCAACGAGCGGCGACAGAGAAAAGGGATTGGAGTACTATAAGCAAAGCTTAAAATTACACCAGGAAAGTAATTACAAACAAGGAATTGGATTGGCTCTGAATAATATCGGAGCTCAATACATGGAACTCGGAGATCAGACACAGGCCTTGAACTATTATACAGAAAGCCAAAAAATATGGGATGTCCTCGGCCATAAATACGGAAAATCACTTGCTTTGCACAACATAGGAATAGTATACGATAGGCAGGGGAATTACCGGCAGGCACTGGATCACTACCACGAAAGTTTAAAGATCCGCGAAGAAATCGCAAATAAAACGGGTATTGCATCCTCCTGCAATGCAATAGGTCACACACATGTGGAAATGAAAAATTACGGGGAGGGAAAAAAATGGTTCCTCCGCGGCCTGGATGTTGCGCAGCTGGCTGGCTCGCAGAATGAAATAAAAGGCGCTGCGCAGGCGCTGGTAAAAGTCTGTACAGTTCTTGAGCAGCCCGATTCCGCATCTGTTTGCCTGGCGCTGTTGAAAAAATCGCTGGATAAGGACCTTGCCACCAATTATTTTTCCCTTTCAGAAAAAGAGAAGGAGAATTATTATGCAGCTATGGAAAATAGTTATGGTTTGTATTACGAGTTCATGGCTGATCATATACAATTGTTTCCCGGCCTCAGAGATACGGCATATAACATAGCGCTCCGTAATAAAGGAATGGCTCTGAAATCTTCTGCTGCCATGCGGCAATCCATAACACGGAGCGGGGACAGTATACTTATTCACCGGTATGAAAGCTGGATTTCACTGAAAAAAAGTATAGCGAAGCTTTACGAATCGGGCAAGGACATCAAAGGCTTTGAATCGAAAGCAGATAGCCTGGAGAAAGAACTGATAAGAACATCGCAGTTGTTTGGTGATGTGGATAAGGTAAGAAACCTGAGTTGGCAGCAGGTACAGGCGGGCCTCAAAAAAGGGGAAGCCGCCATTGAGTTTATTCAGTACAAAAACACGCTTGATACGGCAAAGACCACTTCGTATATAGCTTTATTGATAAAGAGAGACAGTAAACATCCGGAAGTTGTCAGACTCTGCACGGAATCGGAGCTGCAGCGGATCCTCGGATCGTTTCGCGGAAACAATATCAGTTTTGTGAATGAAGTATATGGCACGGGACAACAAACTCAAACCGCACTCTATAATAAAGTATGGCAGCCATTAGAAGGGCAGCTGGCAGGGATTAAAACGGTTTATTACTCGCCTGTAGGATTGTTACATAAAGTTTCTTTCGCCGGCCTGAGTAAAAAGACGGGGGAGTATCTCTGCACTACCTATAAACTGAACCAGCTGGGCAGCACCGGAACCTTAGCGCATCCATCGGATGGCCTTTTCGACGGAAAGGAGCTTATTATGTTGATGGGAGGTGTTCAGTATAATTCCGACTCCACCAAAACCGAAGTATGGTCATATCTCCCGGGAACGCTCATTGAAACGCAGCATATCGCATCGATCCTGGAAGAAAAGGATATTAAAGCGAAGTATTTTTCCCGGGAGGCGGCAAGCGAATCAAATTTTAAACAATATGCAAATAACTCCGGAATAGTGCATATTTCCACTCATGGCTTTTTTTATCCCGACAGGGAACTTATAAAGCAGGAACCGAAAGCAGAAAACACCGAAAAGCTTAAATTCAGAGGGGAGGCCCATTATGCCGAACTGAGCTTTGTCAAAAATAAAAACCCGTTAATGCGCTCCGGGCTTGTATTGGCCGGAGCCAATGACGTATGGAACAGGCACGCCATGACGGATGGAGAAGACGGTGTGCTGACTGCCCAGGAAGTATCGACACTTGATCTGCAAAAGACCAAACTGGTTGTTCTTTCTGCCTGCGAAACAGGCCTGGGCGACATCAAAGGAAGCGAGGGAGTTTTCGGTCTTCAGCGTTCCTTTAAAATGGCAGGTGCCCGTTATGTGATCATGAGTATGTGGCAGGTCCCCGACAAGGAAACATCGGAATTCATGGAACTCTTCTATATCAACCTGCTAAAGTTGAAAGAGATCCGGGCATCATTCGCTGCTGCCCGGAAAACAATGCTGGGCAAATATGATCCGTATTATTGGGCTGCTTTTGTGTTGATGGAATAAAGCGGCTGAAATTGCTCTGCCATGAGTGGCTTTTCTATGTGATTACCTCTACAAAACGTATCTTTGCCACGAAATTTTTTTTATGCAAAGAGAAAGATCCAAACAATTATACGAAGAAGCAGTACAGTTTTTTCCGGGTGGAGTAAATTCACCGGTGCGCGCATTCAGAAGCGTGGGAGGAACACCTTTATTCATTAAGAAAGGAAAAGGCGCGAAGATCTGGGATGCCGATGGCAATGAATTCATTGATTATTGTGCAAGCTGGGGTCCGCTCATCCTCGGGCATGCAAATGAAAAAGTATTGAACAGTGTGCAGGCAACCATGCAGAATGGTACTTCTTTCGGGGCGCCTACCGAGCTGGAAAATGAATTGGCGCGCCTGATCATCAGTAACAATCCATACATCCAAAAGATCCGTTTTGTGAGCAGTGGCACGGAAGCAGTCATGAGCGCCATTCGGTTGGCCCGTGGCTATACCGGCAAAACAAAGATCCTGAAATTCGAAGGCTGTTACCACGGACATAGTGATGCCTTGCTGGTGAAAGCCGGATCGGGCCTGGTGACATTCGGGAACAGCTCGTCGGCCGGTGTGCCGGAGAGTGTAGTGAGCGATACGATCGTTGTTTCATTACATAACAAAGAAGCGGTACAGAAAGCATTTGAGCAATTCGGGAAAGAGATCGCCTGTGTGATCATTGAGCCTGTTCCGGCCAACAATGGCCTCTTGCTGCAGGATAAAGAATACCTGCAATTTCTGAGAGACATTACCAAACAACATAATTCCGTACTGATCTTTGATGAGGTGATCTCCGGTTTCCGCTTAGGATTTACGGGTGCCGCAGGGCATTATGGAATTGCTCCTGATATAATTACCTATGGAAAAATAATCGGTGGTGGTTTTCCTGTCGGAGCTTATGGAGCAAGTAAAGAGATCATGGCCTGCATTTCGCCGGACGGAGCTGTTTACCAGGCAGGAACACTGAGCGGAAATCCTGTTGCCATGGCTGCAGGTATTGCACAATTGAGCGAATGCCTGAAGCCGGGTTTTTATGAGCAGCTGGAAACAAAAACAAAAAAACTGGTAAGCGGGATCGAAAAAGCATTCAAACATCCCTCTATTCCTTTTAAGATCTTTTCCATCGGTTCCATTTTCTGGATCGCATTCAGCAGCGATGAAAAGATCCAATCGGCGGAAGCGATAGATGCGGACAGTATGAAGTACTTCCGGCAATTGCATGCTACACTGCTGGAGCAGGGTGTTTACCTGGGACCATCGGGATACGAAGTGGGTTTTATGGGAGAAGCACATACGGATGCGGATATCGAGGCAACGATCGCGGCTTTTGCAAAAGCATTTGAGCAATTAAATTAAAAACGAAAAATGAAAAGGACAGGCATATTTATTTTTTTATTGGCGGCAACAGCACTGCTGTCTTTTTCATTTATCAATGCTACACTTTTCCCGGAGCATTTAAAGAACACGCAAATTGCAAAACTGAAAGAAACCGATTCGCTGGTGTATTACCAATGCCGCACGGAATCAGTAAAAGCCCAGGATCTCTATACGGAAGACGGAAAAAAAATAGAGATGAAGGCGAAAAAACAATTTGTGACCATTACCGAAAAATTCAAATTGTATAAAACAGGCACCGTGTATCGCCTGCAGTATTTCGATTCGCCGACCACCTGGTACCCGAATAAAAAATATGCCTATCTGAAGCTTACCGAAAAACCCTATTGGGAATTCAAGCTAAAGCTGGATACCATCCTGCCGGAAGAAGATGTATTACGACTGGCGGCTTATGAAACAAAACTGCGCTCTATTACCGAGTATGATTTCAGGGTGCTGGAAGATAACAGCCCGCAGCTGATCATTAATGGAAAAAAGATCTCGGAACAATTCTGTGTGACGGAAAAAATAGTGCTTTCTTCTGCTTTAAGCGTTTTCAAAAATGGCAAAAAGTAAGATCGTCATTTATCACAATACCATGTGCTCCAAAAGCAGGTGTGCCCTTGACTGGCTGAAGGAAAAAGGATATGAAACGGAAGTACGCCAGTACCTGAAAGAAATTCCCACCAAAAAGGAGCTGAAAGAGCTGCTGGCCAGGCTCGACATGAAGCCTTTTGATATTGTAAGGCAGAACGAAGAGCTCTTCATCAAAAAATTCAAAGGCAAAAAATTCACGGATGCAGAATGGTTACAGATCCTGATCGAGCATCCGATTTTGATCCAGCGCCCGATCGTAGTGGACGGGTATAAAGCCATTATTGCAAGGCCTGAGGATGTATTGGAAGATTTTTTGGCGCGGAAGAAGAAGTAAAAAGCAAACATGAGAAAAACAATCAAAATACTAATCTTCCTGACATCAGTATTAGTGATTGCTTCCTGCTCACACGAACGATCCGAAATTGAGTTGATTAAGCTGGATCAGGCAAAAGATATAACTTCATTGTTTTCGACAGCAGATTCACTTGTGTCCGTTCCTCAACCGGATGGCGATACTTCAATTCATATATATTATAAACGAGAGCACACAATTATTCACAAGCAGGGTTTTACAGTTTCGGTGATTCAAAAATTCAAAGATGGAATTAAGACATTTGTCGGTGAATATTATGCGAATGGACAATTGAAAGGGAAAATTATGCTTAATGAAAAGGGTGAAATCGATGGAACGGTCACTTATTATTATGAGAATGGGAGAATAAAGACAATAGGACAATTCAAATCAGGCAGGAAATCGGGCGACTGGAAAATATTTGATGAAAACGGATACCTGCAGAAGATAGAAAATTTCTAAATTTTTAGGAAGCTTTAAACCCTCCTGACATACCCTTGTCACTTCCATCCTGTTCCTTTGTATACATCAAAACACTACAAATGGAAAAGCTCAATCTTGCAAAACAATACAAAAGCTATTATTCGGCAAAAACAAAACCGGAGCTGGTAGAGATCGAAAGCGCTCAGTTTTTGTCTATAACCGGCAAAGGCGATCCTTCCGGGCCGGACTTTGCTGCCTGTGTGGAGGCGCTGTACGGAACGGCCTACACCATCAAATTTATGTTCAAAGCCCGGGAAAAGGATTTCGTAGTTCCGGCGCTGGAAGGTCTCTGGTGGTTCGATGAAAAGAAGTACAGCGATCTGTCGATGTCGGAAGCGCCGGTGAAGGTCCCGAGGAGCGAATGGAAATACCGCCTGTTGATACGCCTTCCCGACTATGTAGGTAAAAACGAAACAGAGCAGGGGATCAAAACCGCTTTCGCAAAGAAAAAATCAGAGCACATCCGGAAAGTGGAGATACACAGGATGCAGGAGGGTAAATGTGTACAAATGCTGCATGTTGGGCCTTTTGACAGGGAGCCGGAAACACTTGAAATAATGAATGGATTCATAAGCTCGAACGGTTTTCAGCAAAACGGATTGCACCACGAAATTTATTTATCGGATTTCAGAAAAACGGTGCCTGAGAAATTGAAAACGATTTTGAGGGAGCCAGTGAAATAGCGAAATGCCGGACAAACGACAGGTAATTGAAAATGCCCTGGCTTGTGTCAGTTTTCCCCTTTCCCGTTTCTTGCTTTTAGTATTTTATCGGCTGTCATCTTAAGGTCGTCGGCATCTATTGGTTTGAGGAGATAATCAAAGGCGTTGATCTTTCCTGCTTTCACCACATAATCACGATGTGCAGTTATAAATACCAGGTGAAAATCGCGGAACCGGAGCTGCTCCAGTAATTGAAAGCCATTCATAACAGGCATGCTGATATCCAGGAATACAATATCCGGCCGGTGAAGCTCGATCAATCGTATCCCTTCTTCCTCATCATTGGAAGTAGCGATTACTTCTACATAAGGAACATGTTTTTTTAACATCAGTTCCAGTGTTCCCACTCCCGCATATTCATCATCAATGATCACCGCTCTCAACATATTCGCTTTTTATAATGGGTAAAATTAATTCTACTCTTGTTCCTGTGCTGTTGCCTTCTGTATCTTTTTTGTCGATAATGGTGATACCGCACTCCACCTGAAGGGATTTATTCATCAGCTCCAGTCGCTGCTTTACATAGCTGAGGGCGAGCGATTTTCTCTTGAAGGTATTCTCCCTTTTTCTGCTTTCTTCCCGTCCCACACCATTGTCATCAACGCTGCATTTGATCACTTTAGTATCTATATACTCAAAACAAACAATAATTTCCCGTTCTCCTTTTTTCGGAAGCAATCCATGCCAGATCGCATTTTCTATAAAAGGCTGTATCATCAGATGTGGAATGCTGATGTCAGCCGGAAAAAGTTTTTCATCGATCGTAATGGTGTACCCGAACAAAAGCTGGAAACGCAGGGATTCGATCTCAAGATACCCTTTGAGGATCCCGACCTCTTCTTCGAGCGTCAGGATCTCATTTGCGTTGCTTTCGAGGAGCTGCCGGATCAGTTTGGAAAATTTACCGAGATAGGTCAGTGCATTCTCGTTATCATTCAGCAGTATAAAATGCTGAATGGAATTGAGCGAGTTAAAAATAAAATGGGGATTCATCTGGGCCTTTAGCGTACGGATCTCCATTTCATGCATTTTACTTAAAATAGCCAGCCGTTGCTGCTCCCGTTTGAGCGCTCTTCGCCTTTGCCAGAGCAGCAATAAAGCAATTACAAGGATCCCGCCCCCAATAGCAACTGCAATGAGTATAGTATGAATAGTCTTTGCAGTCTTGTTTGGATTGGGCGCATTGTACAGATCCAGGATCTCTTTTTCCGATAACACCCGGTGAAAGATCTGTATATCATCAAAAGCTCCCTGTGCAAAGCGCTCGTTCTTTAGGCTTGCACTGTGCCCGATCGTTACCGAATCACCTTCAAGGAACCGGGTTTCAAATCCTTTTGGGATCCTCCCCTGCAATTCGCCATTAATGTAAAAGGCAAAATGAGTATTGTCGCTGGTTAGAACAAAATGATACCATTTATCGAATTCCGCTTCCTTAATAGAGAGAATAGCTGTTTCCTCTGTAGAATCTTTTGTAGAGTTAGCCGTGAACCGTTTATTATACCCATCAAAACCTATGTAGTAGGCAACATCAAAGTCCCAGCCCCGGCAGTTCCTTGTCACGTAGATCGGATTGCAGTCGTAGCCCTTGCCAAGATACACCCTTCGCGAGAGGTTTGCCCATATAGAGATCGTTGTGTTTTTTGCTTTCAGCAGAGGTGATGTACCCAGGTTCAGGTAACTATGTAAAGAGCCCTGGATGAAAGCGGCTGAACGTTCATTCCCGAAACGGTCTTCCGTCAGGTATACATCGGAAGCCCTGGCCTGCAACAGATTATTGCGCTCATTGAACGTGTGGTCATTAAAATTAAAAGTAATAACCGTATTGCTGTCGGTTTGGGAAAAACAGGGCAAAACACCCGAGAAAAGCAAAGTAGTTAGTAGTACATAGAAAACGCTTACTTTTTTCTGCATAAGGGATAGATCGAAAAAGCTATATGTACTAATTTACGAAAAAGACCGGTTATTATTGCATTGATTTTATCCTTTTCTCGCCGATGTCATCAGGTAGGCCTTTATCAATTCATCCAAATTACCGTTCAGTACGCCTTCCGCATCAGTGATTTTCAGCTCTGAGCGCACATCGTTCACCATTTTGTATGGATGCAATACATAGCTCCGGATCTGCGAACCCCACTCGATCTTCATTTTGCCTTCTTCCACTGCATCCTTCATCGCAGTACGTTTCCGCATCTCCAGCTCATACAATTGTGATTTCAGCATCTGCATGGCACGCTCACGATTGCCTAGCTGCGAACGCTCGATCTGGCAAACAACGATTATACCGGTCGGTTTATGGGTGAGCTGTACTTTGGTCTCTACCTTGTTCACATTCTGTCCGCCGGCACCGCCCGAACGGGATGTATGCATTTCCACATCACCGGGGTTGATATTGATCTCGATGGTATCGTCTATCACCGGGTATACATAAACCGAGGCAAAAGAAGTATGTCGTTTGGCATTGGAATCAAAAGGACTGATACGGACCAGGCGATGAACGCCGTTTTCCGCTTTCAGGTACCCGTAAGCAAAATCTCCGTCGATCTGCAGGGAGCAGGATTTGATCCCCGCCACGTCGCCATCCTGTATGTCGAGCTCCGTTACCTTGTATCCTTTTTTCTCGGCATACATGATGTACATACGCATCAGCATGCTGGCCCAGTCGCAGCTTTCGGTGCCACCTGCTCCGGCATTGATCTCCAGTACGCAGCTGAGCGCATCTTCCTTGCCGCGAAGCATGTTGCGCAGCTCAAGATCTTCCAGCGCTTTGAATGTATCATCAAATGCAGCATTCACTTCCTCTTCGGTAGC
This sequence comes from Bacteroidota bacterium, assembly GCA_021156365.1. Classification (GTDB taxonomy): domain Bacteria; phylum Bacteroidota; class Bacteroidia; order B-17B0; family Aurantibacillaceae; genus JADJDM01. Next base: position 346,718 of record JAJNDK010000002.1, on the reverse strand, counting down.
TTCGCCTTCTTTGAAAAACTCATAAAGGGTGTTCAGGTCATCGGCGCCGGATTGCAGTTGTGCAAAGGCAGACGTCCAGGCTTTTTTCTGCTGGATTTTTTTCAGGATCTCTTCCGCGCGCTTAGCGTCGTTCCAAAAGTTGGGATCGTGGGTTTTTTCTTCCTCTTCTTCTATTTCTTTTAACTTACTATCGTAGTCAAAGATGCCCCCTCAACGCACTCGTGCGTTCCAACACATCTTTTAGTTGGTCTGTTGTAAACATGCTGCAAATATAACAATTTTTAATTTATCCCTTTTCTGAAAGTGCAGGCTTTTCTCTTTTGAAGGATCCGGGAAAAATCGGTTAATGGCATCCCGGACTATTTCGATGTATTTACAAAAGTGAAGGTGGGAAAACCACAGCCGGCCAGGGCGGAAATAAAGTAATTGTTAAGGCAGTTAAATGCCTGTTAATTAATCAATTGACTAAAACATCAAAAAAGCCTAAATAAGCAGGGAATCTATCTTAAATTCCTATCTTTGACGCTCATTTTTAAATCCCATACACATGGAAACATTAGTAAAGCAAACAACAGACATTAAGCCTGTTTTAGCAGCGCTTGGCCTGAAAGAACTGAACGAAGGTTGTTCCACAGGATCTTCTTTCTTCGCTTCCGGCGAGGTGATCGAATCATACAGCCCGGTTGACGGTAAGCTTATCGCTTCTGTAAAAACAGCTACCAAAGACGATTACGAAAAAGCAATGAAAGCGGCAGAGGCTGCATTCATGGAGTGGAGACATCTTCCGGCCCCGAAGCGCGGAGAGATCGTTCGCCAGTTCGGTAATAAGCTGCGTGAGAAAAAGCAGGAATTAGGTATGCTGGTTTCTTACGAAATGGGGAAATCACTGCAGGAAGGTTTGGGCGAAGTACAGGAAATGATCGACATCTGCGATTTTGCAGTTGGTCTTTCCCGTCAGTTATATGGTCTCACTATGCACAGCGAACGTGCTGATCACCGTATGTATGAGCAATATCATCCGCTCGGGATTGTAGGGATCATCAGCTCATTCAATTTCCCGGTTGCCGTATGGAGCTGGAATACAGCGCTGGCATGGGTATGCGGCGATGTGTGTATCTGGAAATCTTCTCCGAAAACGCCCTTGTGCTCGATCGCTTCTCAAAAGATCTGGGCAGAGGTTGCCAAAGAAAATAACTTACCCGAAGGCATTTCCTGTTTAGTGAACGGAAAAGGCATCGGCGAATTCATCACAACAGACAAACGTATTCCATTGGTTTCTGCTACCGGCTCTACCCGTATGGGTAAAGAGGTGGGGATCAAATTAGCAGAGCGTTTCGGACGTGGTTTGCTGGAACTGGGCGGAAACAATGCGATCATTGTTACACCGGAAGCAGACATTACCAATGCGATCCCTGCCATCGTTTTCGGTGCAGTGGGAACAGCAGGACAGCGTTGCACTACTACACGCCGTTTGATCATCCACGAAAGCATTTACACTGCATTGAAAGATAAACTGGTAAATGCATTCAAACAATTGCGCATCGGTAATCCATTGGATCAAAACAATCACGTGGGACCACTGATCGATAAAGACGCAGTGAAAGATTATCTGGCTGCGATCGAAAAATTAAAACAACAGGGTGGAAACATGCTGGCAGAAGGCGGTGTGCTGGAAGGCGAAGGCTACGAAAGCGGATGTTATGTGAAACCTGCTATTGCGGAAGCACATGCCCAGTATGATATTGTGAAGCACGAAACATTTGCACCGATCTTATATTTAATGAAATACAAAACCATCGAAGAAGCGATCGCTATGCAAAACGATGTGCCACAGGGTTTATCCAGCTCTATCATGACACTGAACATGCGCGAGGCAGAAAAATTCCTGTCGGTGGCAGGATCTGATTGTGGTATTGCGAACGTGAACATCGGTACTTCCGGTGCGGAGATCGGTGGCGCATTTGGCGGTGATAAAGAAACAGGCGGTGGCCGCGAGTCGGGTTCCGATTCCTGGAAAATTTACATGCGTCGTCAGACCAACACGATCAACTACGGAACCAAGCTTCCATTGGCACAAGGCATCAAATTTGAATTATAATTAAACCAACAAACGATTCTGCAGAAGGATCCTAAAACAACCAGTATGACAATTGATAAAAACAAAGTAGTTTCTGTAAACTACCACTTAAGTTCTAAATTCGAAAACGATCCTGAAGAGTTAGTAGAGCAAACCAGTGTTGAACGTCCCTTTGTATTCCTATACGGATCAGGTGGCATCATTCCTACATTTGAGAACGAGCTGAAAGGAAAAAAAGCCGGAGATAAATTTGATTTCCGTGTGGCTGCAGCTGAGGGTTACGGCATGTACAATGAAGAGTATGTAGCGGAGATCCCGAAAGAAGCATTCCTGATCGAAGGGAAATTTGATGAAGATCAGATCTCTTTAGGCAAAGAAGTTCCGATGATGGACGCGGAAGGCAACCAGATGTACGGTATAGTGTTAGAAGTAGCCGATACCTATGTTGCAATGGATTTTAACCATCCGCTTGCAGGCCACGATCTGCATTTTGTGGGTGAAGTACTGGAAGTACGCGATGCAAGTGCGGAGGAAATTTCTCACGGGCATGTACACGGTGAGCACGGACATCATCATTAATAGAATTCAATGAAATTCTGAACGGGATGCTTTTTCAGGCATCCCGTTTTTTTTTAATGTTTACTTATCCAAACTTATAGTTACCAAATGACAAGCCTATCCGCGATCATATATTGAGCTAACCTGGCAGCCCGGGAATATACATCGCCGTACCGGGGTTTTGCTTTTTAATTCCGGGTATACATATGAGGGCAGGCCCCTATTTCCCGGCAAGCTTGCTTTCGCCACTTTTGCAGGGCAAAATTAACCTCTGCATGCAATTCAAATACTTTGTTTCGTCGTTCGGCCCTTATTTTTTTCGGACACATTCCAATAAGCTACTTTCGGTCTCCTGGTTTTGATGCATGCCCAATGAATCTATTAAAATGAAAAAAACAATACTCTTATTACTACTCACCTGTATTACAGGTTTTACTGTTAATGCCCAGAACAATGCCCTTCTGTGGGCAAAATCGGTGGGCAGCTCAGCAGGAACTGACATAGGACTCTCCGTTGCTGTTGATGTTTCAGGCAATGTGTACACAACAGGCTATTTTACAGGCACTGTTGATTTTGATCCGGGTGCAGGAAGCTTCCCTTTAACGGCCGGTGGCAACATAGACATGTATGTTTCCAAGCTGGATGCCTCCGGTAATTTTGTATGGGCTGTAGCTATGGGAAGTACCGGATACGACCAGGGTAATGACATTGCAGTGGATGCTTCGGGCAATGTATATGTTTCGGGCTATTTTCAGGCTACCGTAGATTTTGACCCGGGCGCGGGAAGCTTTCCTTTAAGCTCTGCAGGTGGTACTGACATAATGGTTGTTAAGCTGGATGCAGCAGGTAGTTTTGTATGGGCCAAAGCCATGGGAGGAACAGGAGATGATACTGGTCAATCAATTACTTTGGACGCTTCGGCTAATGTATACAGTACAGGTAGTTTCGGTGCCACGGTTGATTTTGATCCGGGTGCAGGACTAGCTAATTTAACATCCGCCGGCAATAAGGATATATTTGTTTCCAAACTGGATTTCGACGGCAATTTCGTATGGGCTAGAAGAAACGGCAGCACGGGCAACGACCAGGCTATGGCTATAGCAGTTGATGCATCGGCCAATGTATATATGGGAGGCTCCTTCAATGGTACGGTTGATTTTGATCCGGGTGCGGGAACAGTTAATCTAACCGCTAGCGGTCAGGGCTTGTTTGTTTACAAGCTGAATACTGCGGGAACTTTTGTTTGGGCCAGAAATACAGGCAATGGAGGCAGTGGTGAAACTCAGGGTCTGGCACTGGATGCTTCGGGTAATATATACACAACGGGTTATTTTGCAGCCACCGTAGATTTTGATCCGGGAGCAGCCACAGTTAATTTAACTGCTGCTGGCGCCGGAGATATATTTCTTTCCAAATTAGATGCTGCCGGTATTTTTGTATGGGCAAAAAACATAGGCGGCACAAGTTTTTATCCTTCGCACGATGTGGCTGTAGATCTTACAGGCAATGTATATATTACGGGCTACTTTTCGGGTACTATTGATTTTGACCCGGGTGCCGGAACAGTCAACTTAACGGCTGCTGGTAATAATGATATATTTATTGTAAGCTTCACTGCAGCCGGAGATTTGGTATGGGCTAAACAACAGGGCTCTACATCCGCAGATTACGGCTACGGAATCACTACAGATGCTTCGCAGAATGTATATGTTACCGGTACTTTTAACGGAACGGTGGATTTTGATGATGGATCGGGCATAACTAATTTAACCTCCTTAGGAGGCGCCGGCGATATGTATATTCAAAAAATAGGCTTTCCTCCCGGAGCCGCTTTAAACTTTGACGGAGCTGATGATAAAGTAACCGTACCAGCTAATACAGCATTTAATTTTACAACCGGAACCGTAGAGTGCTGGTTTAATTCTGCTGGTTCAGCAGATAATGAATCAGTAGCCTGTATGCGGACTGCCGTTTCCAATACGCGGTGGAGCATTCATGTGAACGAAAGCACGAATGAAGTAGGTATATATAATGGTGTAACTTACCTGAGTGTTCCTGCAGGCGCAATTAATCCTAATACCTGGTATCACCTGGCATGTGTTATGACACCGGGCAACACTACATTTTATCTCAACGGAATTTTAGCAGGATCAGTGAACGCAGGTATTGTTACTTCTTTTACGGGTATACCTGTATGTATAGGATCTGTAAATGATGTTTCCTTTCCAAACGAAAATTTTACAGGAACCATAGACGAAGTAAGAATCTGGAATACGGCACGTACCTCATGCGAGATCAATACCTATAAAAATTGCGAAATAGCTTCAACCGCTACCGGCCTGATAGCGAATTATCATTTCAACCAGGGGGCGGCTACTACAGCAAATCCAACCAATACTACATTAAGTGATGTTTCCGGCAATTCGAATACAGGATCGCTAACCGGTTTCGCATTAAGCGGAACGGTTTCCAACTGGGTGGCACCGGGGGCTGTAGTGTCAGGATACACCACTCCTGATCTGGTTTCAGGAGCAACTGTTGTCACAGCCGTAAGCTGTTTCGGTGGGTCAAACGGTGTTATTAATTTAACACCCTCAGGCGGAACAGCTCCTTATAGCTTTAACTGGGGCGGTGGTATAACAACCGAAGACAGAACAGCTGCACAGGGAACCTACACCGTAACTATTACGGATGCAAACAGCTGTACAGGAACTGTAACTGCTACCGTAACTCAACCAGCAGCTCCGGTATCCGGAACCACAGTCGTTACAAACATAGCCTGCTTTGGTGGGTCCACAGGTATTCTTAACTTAACACCATCAGGCGGAACAACTCCTTATACTTTTAACTGGGGAAGCTCTATTATAACGGAAGACCGCTCTGGCCTCACAGCCGGAACATACACCGTAATTATTACAGATGGAAACAGCTGCACAGGAACAGTAACTGCTACAGTAACTCAACCGGCAGCTCCGGTATCCGGAACAACAGTAATAACGAATGCCTGCTTTGGTACATCGAACGGAGCAATTAATTTAACTCCTGCCGGTGGAACACCAGGTTATACAGTAATGTGGGAAGATCTTACAACGTATGCTACCTGGGATCCTACTACCATTGTTGGTGCACTAACGCTCTCGGCAGGAAATCTTCATGCTGCAACAACATCGGGAAACACCCAGAATGTTCGGGGTACTATAGGAGTTAACAGCGGAAAATGGTATTGGGAAAACACGCTTGATGCCGGAGGAAACCATGCTACTATGATGGGCGTAATAAATACAGGCACCGGAACCCGGTATACTTATTATACGAATACAGGGCTAAAATACACAAATCTCACCCCCTCATCTTATTCCATTCTTTCCACCACAGGTGATATAATAGGTGTGGCATTAGACCTGACCGGCAACCAGCTTACCTTCTACAAAAATGGTGTTTCAATGGGGCTCGCTTTTACATTACCGGCCGGCACCTATAAGCCGTATATCTATGATGCTTCCGCTTCCGCTAATTTAAATATTAATATAACCAGTAATTTCGGACAAACTGCTTTTACTTCTGTTCCAACAGGATTTAATCCTGGTTTATACTCTGGAACATCAACAGAAGACCGCTCCGGGCTTACACCAGGCACATATAATGTAACCATTTTGGATACATATAACTGTACTGCAACGCTTAGCGCAACTATAACGGAGCCGTCAGCGCCTTTATCAGGAACAACGGTTGTAACAAACGCAAGCTGTTTCGGTGGCTCTAACGGTGCTATTAATTTAACCCCGGCAGACGGAACGGGTCCGTATACATTTAATTGGGGAAGTGGAATTACAACCGAAGACAGAACAGGATTGGCAGCGGGAACCTACACCGTTATTATTACCGATGCGAGTGGCTGTACAGAAACAGTGACTGAAACAATAACTGAACCTGCAAGTCCTGTATCGGGTACAACCGTTGAAACATCTGTGAGTTGTTTTGGCGGCTCAAACGGTGCAATCAACTTAACTCCAGCAGGCGGAACAGGTCCTTATACATTTAACTGGTTACCATCAGGTCCTACTACAGAAGACAGAACAGGATTAGTTGCAGGAACCTATTCAGTGCAGATAATTGACATTAATGGTTGCGTTGCAACTGTTACTGCAACAGTAAACCAACCAACAGCTCCTGTTTCAGGAACCACAGTTGTAACCAATGTTTCATGCTTTGGTGGATCAAACGGCGCTATCAACTTAACTCCAAACGGAGGAACAGGGCCTTATACATTTAACTGGTTACCATCAGGCCCGAATACAGAAGATCGTACAGGATTAGTTGCAGGAACTTATTCAGTACAAGTTATTGACATTAATGGTTGCGTTGCAACAGTTACTGCAACAGTAAACCAACCAATAGCTCCTGTTTCAGGAACCACAGTTGTAACCAATGTTTCATGCTTTGGTGGATCAAACGGTGCCATCAACTTAACTCCAACCGGTGGAACCGGACCTTATACTTTCAACTGGCTACCTTCAGGCCCAACAACAGAAGACAGAACAGGATTGGTTGCAGGAATATATACTGTTCAGGTCATCGATGTGAATGGATGTGTTTCTACAGTTACTGCCAGCGTTACTCAACCAACCTCACCGGTATCAGGAACAACAGTTGTAACCAATGTTTCATGCTTCGGCGGATCGAATGGCGCAATCAATCTAACACCGACAGGAGGAACATTTCCATATACTTTTAACTGGTTGCCATCAGGTCCGGCAACAGAAGACCGGACCGGACTTGTAGCAGGAACCTATTCAGTTCAGATCACCGATTTAAATGGTTGTGTCGCAACTGTGACAGCTTCAGTTACTCAACCAACAATGCCTGTGTCGGGAACAACTGTTGTAAGCAACGTGTCCTGCTTCGGCGGATCAAACGGAGCAATCAACTTAACACCATCAGGTGGAAGTGGATCATACACATTTAACTGGCTTCCTTCCGGTCCGACTACAGAAGATCGTACAGGACTTGTTGCGGGAACCTATTCAGTTCAGATCACCGATTTAAATGGTTGTGTCGCAACTGTGACAGCTTCAGTTACTCAACCAACAACGCCTGTTTCGGGAACTACTGTTGTTACAAATGTATCTTGCTTCGGCGGATCGAATGGAGCAATCAACTTAACACCAACAGGCGGAAGTGGATCATACACCTTTAACTGGTTACCATCCGGTCCGACTACAGAAGATCGCACAGGACTTGTAGCAGGAACCTATTCGGTGCAAATTACAGATATTAATGGTTGCGTTGGAACAGTAACAGCAACAGTAACTCAACCAACAACACCTGTTTCAGGGAGTACAGTAGTTACAAACGTTTCTTGTTTTGGCGGATCAAACGGAGCAATCAACTTAACACCATCAGGTGGAAGCGGATCATACACATTTACCTGGCTTCCATCCGGTCCGACAACAGAAGACAGAACGGGATTAATTGCGGGAACATATTCGGTGCAGATCACCGATTTAAATGGTTGTGTCGCAACTGTGGCAGCTTCAGTTACTCAACCAACAACGCCTGTTTCGGGAACTACTGTTGTTACAAATATATCCTGCTTTGGCGGATCAAACGGAGCAATCAACTTAACACCATCAGGTGGAAGCGGATCATACACATTTAACTGGCTGCCATCCGGTCCGACAACAGAAGATCGCACAGGACTTGTAGCAGGAACCTATTCGGTGCAAATTACGGATATAAACGGATGTGTGGCAACAGTTACTCCAACAGTAAACCAACCACCGGCAATTTCTTTCACTGCTGCTTCACAGACAAACGTTTCCTGTTTTGGCGGAAGTAACGGAGCGTTTCAAGTTAATGCAGCAACGGGCGGAACAGGCGGATTCATTTACGACTGGGCACCGGGCAATCCAACAGGTGACGGAACAACTTCTGTCAGCGGATTAACTGCAGGAACATGGACAGTAACGGCAACGGATGCAAACGCTTGTTCTGCATCTATAAACTTCACCATTACAGAACCATCTCAAATTTCTTTCACCGCTGCTTCACAGACAAACGTTTCCTGTTTTGGCGGAAATACCGGTGCGTTTGAAGTTAATGCAGCAGTAGGCGGAACAGGTGGATTCATTTACGACTGGTCACCCGGCAACCCAACAGGTGACGGAACAACTTCTGTCAGCGGATTAACTGCAGGAACGTGGACGGTAACTGCAACAGATGTAAACGCTTGTTCTGCATCTATAAACTTTACCATTACAGAACCTTCTCAAATTTCTTTCACCGCTGCTTCACAAACAAACGTTTCCTGTTTTGGCGGAAGTAACGGAGCGTTTGAAGTTAATGCAGCAGTAGGTGGAACCGGCGCATTCACTTACGACTGGACACCCGGCAATCCAACAGGTGACGGAACAACTTCTGTCAGCGGATTAACTGCAGGAACGTGGACGGTAACTGCAACAGATGTAAACGCTTGTTCTGAATCTATAAACTTCACCATTACTGAACCGTCTGCTATTACTTCCACACTGACTGTAACGGAATGTGATGCATATACATTGAACGCGACTACTTATACTGCAAATGGAATCTATACCCAGGTGCTCACAGGAGCAAGTTCTACAGGTTGCGACAGCACGATCACACTGAACCTGACGATCCTGCAATCAACTGCCTCCGCACTGAGCGCAATAGCATGCGACAGTTATACGCTGAATGGAGCAACGTACAATACAAGCGGAGTCTATACACAAAGCTTCACAAATGCAGCAGGTTGCGACAGTACACTTACACTGAACTTAACGGTGAACCAGCCGACTGCTTCTACTATGAACGCCGTGGCATGTAGCAGCTACACATTGAACGGCACTACTTATACTACAAGCGGAGTCTATACACAAAACTTCACAAATGCAGCAGGTTGTGACAGTACACTTACACTGAACTTAACAGTGAACCAGCCGACTGCTTCTACTGTGAATGCCACGGCATGCAGCAGTTACACATTGAACGGCACTACTTATACTATAAGCGGAGTCTATACGCAAAACTTCACAAATGCAGCAGGTTGCGACAGTACACTTACACTGAACTTAACAGTGAGCCAGCCGACTGCTTCTACTGTGAATGCCACGGCATGCAGCAGCTACACATTGAACGGCACAACTTATACTACAAGCGGGGTCTATACGCAAAACTTCACAAATGCAGCAGGTTGTGACAGTACGCTTACACTGAACTTAACAGTGAACCAGCCAAGTACTTCCACTCTGAATGAAACAGCTTGCGGTAGCTTCACGCTGAATGGAACCACTTACACTTCAAGCGGCACCTATACACAAACGCTGATGAACATTGCAGGCTGCGACAGTATGCTCACTTTAAACCTGACCCTTAACACAGCTGTCACCCATTCACAGACATTTACACTGTGTGCAGGACAATCCATAACAGTCGGGCCGAACACATATACTGCCACTGGAATTTATTCAGATGTGTTGACGGCAGTAAACGGTTGCGATAGTACCATTACTACAAATGTTATTGTAGAAACTGCGATTGATGTAACAACTTCTACTGTTGCAGAAACAATTACTGCTACGGCAACAGGCGCTGGATACCAATGGCTTGATTGCGATAACGGTAATACTCCGGTTCTGAATGAGACCAATCAATCATTTACAGCAACGGCCAACGGAAATTACGCCGTGATAGTTATGATCAATGGTTGCTCCGATACAAGCGCCTGTATGAGTATAACTACCATCGGCATCAGATCGCTGAAAGCGGACAGATCCGAAATACTCATCATGCCGAACCCGAATACCGGGACATTCACTGTAAAAGCGCCTGAAGGCACTTATTATCTTATAAATGAACTGGGTCAGCAGATTAAAACTATCGGATTGAATACAGACAATAATTATTCAGTTCGTATCGATAACCTGGGTGCAGGTGTATACTACCTGATCGGGAAAGACAATTCTACCAGGAACAAAATCGTTGTGACAGATTAGAGGTTAATTTTGAACAACGCTAAAGGCCGTCCGGATCCTAAGTATCCTGGCGGCCTTTTATTTTCGGCAGATCGAATCTGACCGGATCCGGTGGATAAAACAAAAACAGGTTACAACTCATCAACCTGAAAAAGACGCATTCGAAAGAGCTGAGTTTTGTAATGTGCTTAACTACAAAATTCGGGAAGCTGAAAAATAATCCGTACAGGAGCCGTTCGGTGAGTGATGAAGAATATAGCTTTTCTTCCCCCCAGTACCGCTCCGCAGGATTTGCAATCCTGCGGAATAAATAAGTCACGGGATTTATAATCCCAACCCACCCACTTAACCCAAAAACCCCCGCTCTTCTTTAGCAAGAGCAGGGGTTAGAACCTTAAGCATCTCAGCAGACTACACTACGATCAGGCTGATCGCTTCCGAAAAAGGGTGCCGTCCTTCTTTGTCGATGAGAGCTACGCGGAACCAGTAGCGGGGCCGGGTACCAGGTTTTCCGCGAGCAGGCTGCTTTTGATGCCGGAGCCTGCATGGATCCAGTTAATGTTATCCACGCTATACTCCCAGGTATAAGCCGCGCCTTTTTCCGATTTGGTGCGTAGCAGCACCGTGCCGCTTTCGCCCTGTTTCACTTTAAAAGACTGGGTTTGCGTCCCCGGATTTGCCTGCGCCACATCGAGGGTAGAGAGGATGATGATAGCCGGGTTGCCGTTGGCGGTGCTCTCTACATAGTTGGCCACTAATTGCATCACCTGGTCGAACTCGCGCTCGCGTTGACGCATCATGGCTTTCAGGCTTTTTCCACCATCCTCGGCGTTGGTCCAGGAAGTTTCCAGAGCGGTGATAGCAGCAGTGAGGCTGGTGATGAGTGCAGCGGCTCCGGGGAATACAGTTGCATTTGCCTGCAGGGCTGCGCGTATGGTTTTTGCTTTAATGATCTTGTTGGGTACCGACATGCTGTGCATGTATAAGGCTACCCTTATTTTTGGTATGTTCATTTTGTAAATTTTTAGTTGATGCGGAGCCCGGCTTTTTTCGCTAAAAGCCTCCGAAAAGATCCAACTGTCCTGCAGGTAACCTGCTCCACTTTGTCTACCCGCATTCTACAGGACAGGAAGAAAAGAAACTAAAAATATACTCATGCGTAACTCCTTTTTTTTGTTTTATCGCTACGGCCCTTTACTGATATGCGGGGTAGCTTTTGAAGGATATAACGATAGAGCGTTTCGAAAAGTTACAGCAATTTTGCAGGTGGTTGGCTGAAACGTTTTAAATGGAAGGAATGGCTGAATAAGTGGAGCGGGTCTTCAAAAGACGCTTTGCAATTGCCGCCCGAAAGAAAATAACAGCCGCTTTCCGCTCATTGTTTTCTGCAATTCGGTTTGTGTTTTCCGCAATAGATAAGCGAATCGCTGCTTTCCGCTTATTGTTTTCCGCAATCCGTTTTGTGTTTTCCGCAATGGATAAGCGAATCGCTGCTTTCCGCTCATTGTTTTCTGCAATTCGTTTTGTGTTTTCAGAAATAGACAAGCAAATAACTGCTATCCGCTTATTACTTTCTGCTATTCGCTCTTTATTTTCCGAAGGAAGAGAGAGAACAGCAGCGATCCGCTTTTCACTTGCGGCTCTTCGCAGCACAGTTTAAGCCTCCCTGACGAAGCCGACGGCGTTTACTTTTTACAGATCGGCACGGATAATACCGCTAAGGTGATCAGGTGGATAAAACAACAATAAACACACAACTAAAACCAGGCAATAAAAGCGCATTTCGAAAGATCTGCGCTTTTTTGCTTTTACCACTTATCAAGTCAAAGCCACCACTTACTAATTCATATACATTTCAGAGCAGGGGAGCAACTACATTTGGGACAAATACGAATATTATGAAAAGATTTTTACTCCTCAGCATTATTTGTTTTGCAACAAAACTGAATGCGCAGATTGATACCCTGGTTATTCCGGCACCTAACAGCTGGTCTGTAGGTGCAGTGAAAACATTGATGGTGGACAATGCTGACAACATCTGGTTTTCCCATGTCGGCGCAAGTCAGGGGTTACGGAAATATGACGGTACTACCTGGGCATTCTACCAAACAACTAATTCAGGTCTTCCATCCAATACTATCAATGCGATTGCCCAGGATAATGCCGGACTATACTGGTTCGGTACCTCCAATGGACTTGTCAGCTTCGATGGAACCAACTGGGCGGTGTACAACACGTCTAATTCCGGTTTGAGCACAAATAACATTACCTGTCTTGCTGTGGGTAATAACAATGATCTATGGATCGGTACACCCAATGGTGTAAGCCTTTTTGATGGTAGTAACTGGACGCATTACAATACAACAAATTCGACCCTTAATTCAAACTTAGTTTTGAGTCTTGCATTTTCAGGAAGCGACCTGTACATTGGAACTAATTTCGGATTGTCTGTGCTGAACACATTGGGAATCCAGAATTATGCTGCTTTACAAAACCTAAGTGAAATTGTTGTTAGTGGAACAGAGATCTGGCTGAGAAATGTGTCCGGTATTTATCAGTTCGTAAATGGCGCGTATGTTCCAATCACGCCTACTGATGTATGCATTACTGTTGATCTGGGCGGACCGCTCTATGGAAGGCCTATGATATCAGGAGTGAATGGAGGCGTGACGATGGCAGGCAGTCAGGGACTTGTGAATTATACGAATGGAACGATAAGCCAGATTTTAGTGCCTGCTGCCGCCAGAATATATCACAAGGGAAACTATTATTATGCTTTGGCGATGATAGGTGGCGTGAAATCCATACTTAAAGTAGATGCTGTTCAGCTGAACCCACTCCAAAGCCCCATAAATAATTATTACAGTGATTGCGCGCGTCAAAACCTGGATGTAAATGAGGTGAACGCGATGGTACTTGATCGGGCCGATATGTTTTGGGATATAAACAGCAATCCTAAATATGAAGTTCCGAAAGGCAGTGGCTCTATGGCTACTTTTGCGGGAAGCTTATGGCTGGGTGGAAAGGTGAATGGACAATTGCGGACCGCTTGTCAGACCTATCGCCAGAACGGGCATGATTTCTGGCCGGGATCATTGGATACAGTTACTGCTTCCAATCAACCAACCCAGGCTTTAGGCCCGGTGATAAAAGTAAACCGCTTCGACATTGAAAACTTCATCTATAATTTCAATAATGGAAATGTGCAATCCGGTGCGTTTACGCCTTCATGGGGAATTATGCACTGGCCGGCACATGATACCGGCAATTTTTCCAGAAGCAAAGCCCCTTTCGTAGATGTAAATCAAAATGGCGCCTACGATCCTTTAACAGGTGGAGATTACCCGGATATCAAAGGCGATCAGATGTTGTATCATGTATACAATGATGCCAGTGATCTGCATCTGGAAACGCATGGAACAATGGCCGCGATGGGAGTGGAGATCCGTCAAAAATCATATGCTTATACCTGTCCGGGAATTGCGGATAGTTTGAAGGCTCTGAACTATACCACTTTCTATGAATTCGAGATCATTAACAGGAGTAGTAACAGTATCGATAGTATGTATATTGGTTATTGGAACGATGTGGATCTTGGGAATTACATTGATGATTATGTGGGTTGCAACGTGACAGAAAATTATGGGTATGTATACAATGGAGACAATTACGATGACGATAACCAGGGAGTGATAGGCTATCACAGTGATCTTCCTTTTTTCAGCACGGCGATCATGCAGGCACCACTCGCAGATGTAAATGACGGAGAGGACAACAACCATAATGGCATTACGGATGAACCGGGAGAACAGTTGGGGATGTCATCCTTCATGTATTATAGGAATAACGGGGATGCTGTTTCAGGAAATCCTTCACAGCAGCAGCATTACTATAATTATCTGAAAGGCATCTGGAAAAACGGAAGCACGATGAAGTATGGAGGAGATGGCGTAACGGGAACGCAAACAACTACTTATCATTATCCGGGGGTTTCTGATCCTATCGGATATGGTCTGGGAGGCAATCCCGGAAACCCTGTTGCAGCGCCGGCATGGTCAGAGATTACAGCAGGCAATATGCCGGGCGACAGAAGATTTTTGATGGGATCCGGCCCTTTTCATCTCGCAGCAAAAGATACAGCTAAAATGGTGTACGCTATGGTATTTACCCGGGTGGGAAGTTCCAATAATTTTGCGGCTTTTTCACAGAATGAGCAGGACGTAAAAAGGATCAAAAACTGGTATGCTACCAATAGCTTCCCGAGCTGCCTCGATCTGTCAACAGTAAGCATTAAAACTTCTACAAGGAATGAGCTCGCCGCCAACATGTATCCGAACCCGGCAAGCACAATGATAACGATAGAAACAGAAGATGAAAATAGCGCTTCTATAGAAATTATTGATGTGTTAGGTAAAACTATCCTCAAAAAACGAATGGCGGCTAAAACCGAAACCCTGAGCGTGGAACAGCTTCACTCCGGTATCTACTTTGTTACTGTAAAAAGCAAAAAAGGCCAGAAGACCTTCAAACTGGTGAAGGAGTAGTGCTTTGTTTGGTTCAGAAAGAAAAGGCGCATTCCTCACGGTTTGCGCTTTTTTGATTTACAGAAGATAGCAATACGATCAAAATCGTAAATTCACCCTCATAAATCCAATAAATGAAAGTAGTTATCCAGCGTGTTACTTATGCTTCCGTTACCATTAATGACACGGCGGTATCGTCGATCCGGAAAGGTTTCCTGATCCTCCTTGGGATAGAGGAAGCTGATACGAATGAAGACATTGAATGGCTCTGCAAAAAGATCGTGAGTCTCCGCATTTTTTCGGATGCAGAGGGCAAAATGAACCTGGATATAAAAGAAGTGAACGGGGATATACTGGTCGTCTCCCAATTTACACTTCATGCCCAAACAAAAAAAGGCAACCGTCCTTCTTATATCAAAGCAGCACGCCCCGAACAGGCTATCCCCTTGTATGAACAGTTTGTAAAAGAACTGGAGATCAACCTCGGAAAAACCATTTCCACGGGCGAATTCGGGGCAGATATGCAGGTTTCCCTGGTGAACGATGGACCCGTTACGATCATTATTGACTCCAAAAACAAAGAATAATTCCCTGTTTTTTAGTGATTTACGAAATTTTGCACCAAAAGCTGTTACCGTTTGGTGTTATTATATGTAAAGGCTTCTTCTTCAGTTTCCCGGTCGCGACGGGATCAGGAAAAGAAAGCCGTCGCGTAGCGAGGCTTCGCTACCTCGCGACCGGGATGCAAACAAAACACTAAAAACGGAACTAATGAAACTCAAAAATATAGCATGGATAGGAGGAACAATGGTAGTTGTTATAACTACGGTTTCTTACCTGGCATTCACCCGAACTGATAAGGCAGCAATCTTAAACACTAACCGAAGGCCTAAGGGATCTACTCCCGATCAGATAGTATACCGACAAGAGGCGAAACCGGCGATCGCATCAACGAAGAAACCTCTTGTTAAGTATACTAAAGTGACAAAGCCGACGAAATTAAAACAACGCACAAAAGCCAAAAGAAGCAGTGCCTTGCCTGAAAAACCAAAAACGATCGTAGCGGCAGCTCCTGTAAAACCTGACAATAAGCTTTTCTCACTCGATTATTTAAAAATGCAGGAATTTACGATCGACACGAAACGCGATACACAATTACTGGCAGCAGGCGGGATGAAAGTAAGTATCCCTGCGAAGGCTTTTACGTATAAGAACGGTAAGGAGGTCGAAGAAAAGGTCACCATTCAATTGAAAGAGGCATTCACTCCGGAGGATATTGTGATGGCGGATCTGGTTACTAAAAAAGGGGAAGAGCTATTGGAGAGTGGTGGTATGTATTACATCAATGCAGTATGTAATAAGGAAGATCTTGCGGTGGCCAAAGAGAAGACACTGGCGATAGAAGTACCATCGCCAACAAAAGAGAAAGGAATGGAATTATATGAAGGCAAACAGACCAGGTCGGGCCTTGATTGGGCAAATCCGATGGCAATGAATAAAGAGGAGCAGCTGTTAACTGCGGCATCAGCAGATGCGGCCATACAGTTCAATATTAAACCGGGCCTGAATACCATTTCGAAATCAAAGCCGGGTAAGGTGAATACTATAAGTAAAGACAGTCTTGGTTGGCTGCAAAAGGGTGAGGGAGTATTGGCGAACTATTATCCGGATTATGGTAAATTTCAGCAGGATGCTCAGTTGACCTCGTATGTGCTGAGTACAAGCCGTCTTGGCTGGGGCAATATTGATAAGCTATACAGCGATCCGAGATCCAGGCCTGTTGCTTTTGATGCAGAAGTAGAGAATAATGGGGAATTTGACCAGGTAAGTGTTTCCATGTTGTTCAGATCAAAAAGAGTTTACCTTCATGCCTATCAAAGAACAGACGGTAGCTTCTCTTTTATGTCGGGAATGCTGCCCGTAGGTGAAAAAGCAGTAATGATGGTAAGCGCCTACAAAAACGGCCAACAATACTTTACATTGGAAAAAGTAACGATTGGAGATAATATGACAGTAAAAATGGTTCCGCAACTAATGGCTGCCGAACAGGTGAAACAGCAAATAAATAATTCGTTGTAATTTTGTATCCGGTGGAAAAGATCAGAAGCATATTAAAGGATCATAAGCAGGGAGCGGAGTGGCTGTATCAAAACTACGGCCACAAGCTCGTTGGTTATTCCGTGAATGTGTATAACATCAGCGAAGATGCCGGCTGGGACCTTGTGTATAAAACGATCTACAAAATGCTGGAAGTGGTAGTGGATCATGAATTTGAAAATGAGCAAAAACTGGGTGGCTTCATGTTTCGTACGTTTGTCAATTACCTGAAGAACCACCTGCGTGACGAAAAAACGAGGACAGGAGGAGCTGTTATTATTTCCATCGAAGACAGCAAAAGGGATTTTGCAAACAAAGGAGGAGATGGTCCGGGCAATATGCGGATGCGGCTTCTGAAAGCAGAGCTCGATAAGCTGGAGGGCTGGCAACGGATACTTTTACTGATGCACAGCCAGGGTTCTTCCTATGCAGAGATCGCCAAATTTGTGAACAAACCGGAAGGACAACTGAAAGTGTATTATCAACGATTGAAGAACCGTCTCGCAGAAACGCTGCAGGAGAAACTAAAAACCGAAGAAGAATTGAAAAATGCAACCAACCGATAACATAAACAATCCGGAAGGAATGGATGAACTGTTGAAGCAGGCCTTCCTCGACCTGGATATGTCCAAAACCGAAGACAGTAGGTTGATGGATGAAATGGCTGCGCAGGTGTTGAGTAAAGACTGGCCTCTTGCGGGCGATCAGTCGAAGAATGCGAAAAGCAAAACGTCTGTTTCTGCCGGCAAAACATGGATCTGGATCTTATCGGGTGTTGCTGCTTTATCAGGACTCACGATTGCAGCGTTTATACTTTTTAATAACGATACACCTGATAAAGCGCTGTCAGAAACAAAAGCAGAAACTGCAACTCCTTTCAGCAAGCACGAAGAACAGGCTATTGTAACTCTTGCGGAAAACAAAGCTGAGGTTACTTCTGAAAACAACAACACGCTTGCTGTGAAGAAAAACGGGAACATTGCATTGCCAAAAAAACAGTACGTATCCCGGGGAAATGTACCTAAGCTTCTTCCCGGGGATCTTCGGGTAGAGAATACTGCAGATAAGACGATCACGAACAACCCGAACGACAACTCTGCTATAAATAACCATACCTTAAAAAACAACATAACCCTGGAAGTCACACCTGATGCAGCGAACCCGATTCCAAAGATCATCGGTACCGATACACTGGAAAAGACTGTTGAGAATAAGGAGGAAGTAAAAGCAAGGCCGCTGCTCTCAGCTGAGGAGATGGAGAAGCATAAAAAGGACATGCAAAAAATGGAGGACGATAGTTTTACAGGAATGAAGTTGTCCGACTATTCAAAGATCACCGTGGATGCTAAAAGATCTGCATTACAGAACGGGTTTTTCCTGAAAAAAACGGAAGTAACAATAAAGGAATATAAATTATTCCTGACCGACCTTCTCGCAAATGGAAAAGCAAGCGAATATGAAATAGCGAAACCGAAGCTGGATAATATCTGGAAGGACCCGAAAGACAAAACCAACCGTGCTTTCCTCGAAATGTATTTCAAAAAACCTAAGTTCGAAAACTACCCCGTAGTATGCATCTCGCCCGAAGGAATGGAAATGTATTGCAAATGGCTGGAAGGGAAGATTGAGAATTATTACAAACGGAGCAACGAGAAATTCAAAATATCCGTAAACCTCCCGCAAATTGACCAATGGAAATATGTAGCAACGGAGGGACGCAGGACACACAAGTACGGAACGGCGAATGGAAAACTGAAAGAGCATTGGTGGCTTGGATTAGGCAAAAACTGGACGGCAAATTTTATCGAGACACAGGGCAAGTTTGTTGCCAACGATGATTCATTGGCGGTGGAAGATACCGGTAAAAAGAAAGATGGTCCGAATGCAGTGAGAAGAGTAACGAAGAATCAGTTTACAGCGTATGCAAAAACGTATCCTTCTGTGATGAATGATGTGTACAATATGAGCGGGAATGTTTCAGAGGTGGTAACATATTCTGTGGATGCGAAAAGCACGAAATACCGGAGTATTGGCGGCAACTGGAACAGCACGGCCGATTTCCTGAAGGTGGAGGCGGAAGATGAATTCAATGGAAGTCTGCAGCCCTCTCCATATATCGGTTTTCGGCCGGTGATCGTAATGGAAGTGCCGCAAGGTAAAAAATAGTCAACTGTCATTTATGTCAGTTCGGGTGTTCGGAAGTTTCTGGTACAAACTTCCGAACGGATCGGGAACAATTCGTAGGCGTTGCGAATGTTCCTGGTCCGTCCCTGGTGTGTGGGGGCACCCGAATTGACAAACTTAAAACTGATCCCGATAGACTTGGGGAAACAAAATCTGAAACAATGAGAACGATCCTGTTATTTACCATATCGATTGGTATAGAAACCTTATTGTCTGCACAAGCCGCTGCATTGAACGGAACGGGGGACAACGGGAAAAAACGCAGAAAACATGAAATCCGTCAGCTTGCCGGTAAACCAAAGAATAGTGGCAGATCATCGTAGTATTTCTTATTTTTGATTCTAAATAAGAACTATGACAATAGAACAGGCCCAGCAACAGGTAGACGAATGGATCAAAAAATACGGCGTTCGTTATTTCAATGAGCTCACCAATACGGCTATCCTGATGGAAGAAGTGGGCGAGCTGGCCCGTATCATGGCCCGTAAATACGGTGAGCAATCTTTCAAGGAAAGCGATAAGCAAAAAGACATGGCTGATGAAATGGCAGATGTACTTTGGGTGCTGATCTGCCTTGCCAACCAAACGGGAGTGAACCTGACCGAAGCCTTCGAAAAGAATATGGATAAGAAAACCGGCAGGGACAAGGACCGGCATATCAATAATGAAAAGTTGAATCCATGATCCTCTGCACATCGCTTTGCAAGTACCAACTACTATTGAATAAAAAATGTCTTTCCGTTTTTTTCGGATTGCTTACGTGTATAACATACGGTCAGTTGCTGACTGCAGACGAAATTTTTAAAAGACAGGCGATCGAAATTGTTTTGCCATCGGATTCGGTAAAGGCACAGCACATAAAATCAGTTTCCGGCACGGTAAAATGGATGAAATCCGGGAAAAGGAAACAGAAGATCCATTGCCGGAATGAATACGATCTGTCCGGAAAGCTCATGTTAAAGAAATATGCTCTTTTTAATACGGATGCCTTTACTTCTCATGAAAATGTGTACAGGTATGAAGGAGAAAGGCTGACTGAAATTGGCGGATATTTTGAAAAGGCCGGGTATTCGGACAATACCTATACCTATTCTGATAAGGGGAATGTACAGGCAATTGATCATCTGTTTGATAGGGAAGAATTCACCTATGATAGTCTGGGTAAGGTTTTGACAATGACCAGGTGGAGTAAAGCCAGCATGAAAGAACAGGTACCTGATGCCCGGTATTCTTTTGTATATAACGATTTAGGGCAGCTGGTCAGTGTATTCAAAATGAAGGAAAACGATCAAACCTACACTACTGCGATCAGCTATATATACGATGAATATAACCGTTTGCAAAAGATCACGATCCATGACTGGCAGTCTGTACTATTCAGGAGCATCACGTACGTGTATGCCGGTAATTCAAAGGACAGCAGGATATATGATGTTATTTATGCATATGGAAATCAATGGGTGAATAAACAGTCATTTGTTTATGAGGCGGGACAGCTGAAGGAGATCGTTTATTACGAAGATGAAAACCAGGCAGTAAGGAAGCTAAAGTTAAACTACGAGTACTACAAAAAGTAAGACCGCTTTCCGCTCGTGGCCCTTGTTGGAAATTGACTGCCTGTTGCAGTTTGTCACCAACAAGGGCTTTTTAGTATCTTTGTAACAGATATTTCTCCTCTTTTACAAAACATGGCAAAGTTCACACTGGACATAGAATTTGATTTCGATTTCATGTTATTTGCCATTGCGGCACATGAGCCGGATTATAAGATCTGTTTCAAGCTGAACCAGGTACTGGGGATCGACCTGCATAAAGAAGAGCCGATCGAGCTGAAGAACAAAAACCAGCAGGACAATTTGTTGTTTTCACTCTATTGTTATACGGATGAAGCGGAGCAGCTTGAATACAACCTGCTTTCCAATAAAAGCTATAATGCGGTATTGAGCAATAAATCCAATCGCTCGGCACAGGCGGATCTCTTCGGGGAAACAGAACCCGAGCTGGCAGCACAAAAGGGGTTTCTCATAAACGAGCTGAGTAATGCAGATTACCTGCTTATCGTCCGGAATTCCTATGATGCAACAGCAGCCTATGAAACCGAGCAGAAGCTAAGAACAGTGGAAGGCGTGATCAATGTGCAGTTCGTAGAAGTGAGCGAACTGGCTTCGAAGAATAATCTGATCTTTTAAAAGTACAGCCAATCCGGAATCCAACCTTTCCTGATAAAAAACTACAAACAAAAAAGAGAGCCCCGATACCGGAGCTCTCTTCTTAAATAAAATTCAATTGTTTTATTCCACTATCACCCTGTGCACAGAGCTTGCGCCTTCCGTGTTGCGGATGATGATGAAATAAACGCCCGCATCATTCGTTTCCATAGAGAAAGCCCTGTTGAAAGAAGAAGTGTTTTTGATCGTTTCCAGTTGGATCAGCTGGCCTAACATATTTCTCAGTTCCAGCGTGTATTCCGATTTCGAATCCACATTTCCTTTTACCTCAAAGCTTCCGTTGTTCGGGTTCGGGTAAATGGTGATGGAAGCGTTCATCGTAACATCTTTGATACCGATGTTGGCAACAGTGAATCCGGTGGAAGTGTTTGTACAGCCGTTTACATCAACAGTTTCCACTGTATACGTTCCGTTCTGTGTAACGTTAAGCGTTTGGTTGGTTTCACCCGGCATTGGATTTCCGTTGAAATACCACTGGTACGATACTGCAGAAGAAGCAGTGAGCGTTGTTCCTGTTTGAGAAACCGTTGGCACATTCGGAGCAAATACATTTACGGTAACGGAAGCAGTCCCGATACAGCCGTTTACATCCGTACCGGTAACACTGTAAGTGGTGGTGGTGGTCGGAGAAACAGTATTGATAGCATTGGTTGAAGCGTCGTCCCACACATAAGTGTTGGCCCCGCCTGCAGTTAGTGTAACAGCTGTTCCGCCGCAAACGGTAGTTGCTGTGGAGCTGTTGGCTGTTACGTTCACAACAGTGGTGTTGGTAGTAACAGTTGCAATATCTGTGCTTGAACAACCATTAACCGGATCTGTCACTGTCAGTGTATAAGAACCCGCTGCCGAAACATCATAAGTAGCTGTGGCAGGTCCCGAAGTCCATTGGTAACTTGCTCCCGGAGTAGAGCTGGATCCTGTGAGTGTAACTGTTGTTGTTATACAGCTTAGTTGCGCAGGAGCAGCAATGTTTACATCCGGTTGAGCAGTATTGGAAGTAACATTGGTTGTAGCTGAAGCGGAACATCCATTGGCATCCGTTACTATCAGAGTATAGGATCCTGCTGCCGAAACAGCGTAGGCGGCTGTGGCAGGTCCTGAAGTCCATTGGTAAGATGCGCCCGGGGCAGTGCTGGAACCTGTAAGCGTTACGCTTGTATTGATACAGTCTATAGTGGAAGGAGTTCCGATACTTGCATCAGGCAAAGAGTTCACGGTTACCATAGCAATTGCTGTATTGGAGCAGCCTGGTCCGTTGGAACCAGTTACTGTATAACTCGTAGTCGTAGTTGGGCTTACGGTTGAGGATGCAGTCGCATCACCATTGCTCCATGAGTAAGTAGATGCTCCTGATCCCGTGATCGTAGCGGACTGGCCTTCACAGATCGTTACAGAGTTAGCTATTACATTCGGTGCGGATGTGATCGTTACGTTTGATACAGCCGTATTCACACAACCATTCGCATCAGTACCGGTTACGGTATACGATGTATTGCTGACAGGGCTCACAGAAATAGAAGAGCCTGTACCCGTTGTGCTCCATGTATAGGTGCTTGCACCTGTTGCGATCAGTGCCACCGGAGAACCCGAGCAGGTCGACGGAGAGTTAACACCTACATTCGGTAATGAATTTATAGTTACAACTTTAGTTGCTGTATTGGTACAACCATTTCCATCTGTTCCCGTTACAGTGTATGTTACTGAAGAAGCCGGTGTAAACGCCGTTCCGTTGGTAACACCACCGGTCCATGTGTAGGTAGTAGCGCCACCGCCACTGAGTGTGATCTGCGAACCGGCACATACGGCACCACTTGCAGGAACCGAAGTAGCTGTTACAGTTGGTAAGCTGTTAAGCGTGACAACCTGGGTGGCTGTATTGATACAGCCATTTACATCCGTTCCGGTTACAGTGTATGTTACTGAAGAAGCCGGTGTAAATGCGGTTCCGTTAGAAACACCACCTGTCCAGGTATAAGTAGTAGCGCCGCCACCACTAAGTGTGATCTGCGAACCGGTACATACGGCACCACTTACAGGAACCGAAGTAGCTGTTACGGTTGGTAATGCCCTCACCGTTACTGTAATAGTTTGTAGCGTACCCAGGCAGCTTCCTGCAGTAGAAGTAGGAGTTACCGAATAGGTTACTGTTTGATTACCTGAACCAGTGATCGTGATCGTATTGGAGATCGTAGTTGCAGTTTGTGCAGTGGTACTCTCGCCAGCCGTATTTGCATTGTTGGCAGCGATCCAGCTATAAGAAGAAGGTACACTGCTTGCCAATGGGATCGAAAGTGCCGATCCGCTACATACGGTTGCAGTGTTAACACTTGTCATAGTCGGTGCAGGTGTTACCGTTACATTTATTGTCTGTACCGGTCCTACACAGCTTCCTGCTGCTGTAGAAGTAGGAGTAACCGAATACGTTACAGTCTGAGCTGCTGTTCCGACAGTAACCGCTAGTGTATTATTGATCGTCGCGGTTGTTTGTGCGGTTGTGCTTTCACCCGATGTGTTTGCATTAGCGGTAGCGATCCAGCTATAGTTTGCTGCAATGCTGCTCGTTAATGGAATGTTCACCGCCGTTCCGCTGCAAATAGAAGCTGAAGAAGCGCTGGTCATATTCGGAGCCGGTCTTACTGTTACTGTCACTGTTTGTACGGTACCTACGCAACCGGCTGCTGATGTCGGAGTAACAGAGTAGTTTACTGTTTGATTCGTTGTGGCTGTACTGTTGATCGTGTTGTTGAGCGTAGCGCTTGTTTGAGCTGTAGTACTTTCACCGATCGTGTTGGCATTATCAGCCGCTATCCAGCTGTAGGTGGATGTGAGGGTGCTTGTAAGTGCAATATTCAATGCCACCCCGCTACATACGGTAGCCGTATTAGCGCTCGACATGGTCGGCAGCCTGTTGATCGTAACCGTCATAGTTTGCATTGGACCAACACAGCTTCCGGTTGTGGAAGTTGGTGTGATGGAGTAGGTAATATTCTGTGAAGTAGTTCCTGCAGTGATCGTCACGGTGTTATTGATCGTGCTGGTTGTCTGTGCGGTTGTACTCTCACCATTAGTGCTTCCATTGTTATTACCGATCCAGCTGAAAGAAGAGGCTGCACTCGCCGTTAATGGAATGTTCAGCGCTGATCCGCTGCAACCACTTGCTGTAGTTGCATTGGTAACAGTTGGTAATGGAATTACGGTAACAGTTACGGTTTGTGCTGTACCCACGCAACCGCCTGTTGTAGCAGTAGGAGTAACCGAATACGTCACTGTTTGCGGAGTGGTGCCCGAAGAAATGGTAAGTGTATTATTGATCGTCGTTGTAGTTTGTGCCGTAGTGCTTTCACCTGTCACGTTTGCATTAGCCGTTGCGATCCAGCTGTAGTTAGAGCCGGTGCTGGCGGTAAGTGCAATACCAACTGCCGCTCCGCTACATACATTCGCAGTGGCGGCGCTTGTCATAGCAGGTGTTGCATTTACTGTTACTGCCTGTGTGAACGATGGACTTGTACCTACAGCATTGGTTGCAGTATGAGATACCGTATAGGTTCCTGCTGTTGGAAAGGTGATGGTCGGGTTTTGTGAAGTAGCCGAAGTGATCGTTACACCTGTTGCCGGCGTAGTCGACCAGTTCCAGCTGGTAGGTGTATTGGTAGAAGCATCTGTAAACGCAACCGGCTGACCGGCACACTTAGTGACTGCCGACGTAAAGTTGGCAACAGGAGCAGCAGCAGTCGATGTAATATTGATATCATCAATATACAGATTTTGCCCATATCGGTTGGTTACCTCGAATTTCACAATGACGCTTTGTCCTACATAAGCATTCAAACTGATCGTGTCGGTATCCCAGTCCGCAGCAACTGCCGGTGTGAAAGTCGTATTGATCGTTCCGTTCGTAGCCAGCTGCACACCTTTTTTGAAGTACACCGACGAACCGAAGGTGGCGCCACAATCCGTGGAAACATAAACCCTGAGCTCATCGTGGAAATTGGTTGGGGCTGTTGCTTCGTTATAATATTTATAGGACCTTTTGAAGGTCATCCGTGGATTGCCCGCACCTACCAGGTTAACCGGTACGGAGAGCAGGTTGTCCACCTGTGTTGTGTCTGTATTGTATTCAAAACAATTGATAGCTGCACTTCCGTTAGCGCTTCCGGCATTACCGGCAGCCGGTCTTCTCACCAGGGTTTTAGCTCCGGCAGTACCCCATGCAACTGCTCCATTGTCCGCATTCTGGAGAACCCAGCCGGTAGGAGGGAAGGTAGCTCCTTCAAAATTTTCAGAGAATGGCAAAGCTGCTGAAGAGTTAACGGTTACAGTGATCGTGTTGGATGTAACTGTTGGCGTCGCCTGGCATCCTGCATTGGAGGTCATGATACAGGTTACGGCTTGACCATTGGTTAATGTAGAGCTTGCAAACGTTGCAGCTGTTCCTGCATTCGTTCCGTTCACCTGCCATTGATAAGTTGGTAAAGAACCTCCGTTTGTTGGTGTGGCTGTATATGTTGCAGTCGCTCCTGCGCAGAGAACACTTGGCCCTGCAATAACTACCGAAGGAACCGTACTTCCCACCGTCATCGTAATGATGTTGGAAGTAGCCGGACTTCCTACTACTCCCGGAAGGTTGGAAGTCATGATACAGGTAACTGTCTGTCCGTTTGTTAATGTTGTTGTTGCATAGGTAGCTCCTGTTCCTACGTTGGAACCGTTTACCTGCCACTGATAGGTTGGAGCTGTTCCACCGTTGAAAGGTGTAGCCGTAAATACTGCATTGGCTCCCGGGCACATAGGATTGCTTCCGGTGGTCAGAGCAATAGATACACTGGCAATCGGTGCAGCCGAAGCAGTGATGGTAAAGTTATTATCGTTGACATCGAAGAAAATATTTCCTATAGCCTCTGCTTTGATGCGGCAGGTATTGATAGTAGTTGCCTGCGGAGGAACGGTGATGGATTGTGTTCCGTCGTTCGGTGTGCTGGCAAGGATCACCGTTGGGTAGGTAGCGCCACCGTCGGTCGATAATAAAAGTCTTACGTTGGCACAGCTAACCGGAGCAGTGTTGGTGGAGTTCACGTTCCACGTTACGTTTTGTGTACTGCTGCTGGCCCAGGTAATACCTGTTGTATTAGGAGTAGCAATAGTGAACGGACCTGATGCAGCAATGGTCACCTGGCTGGCGGCATATCGCACACCTCCGCCACCCATACGGTTGTCACGGGCAGTGAGGCGGAAGTTCAGTGTTTGAGCTGTATTTGGAAGGTACTCGCCAAGGTTGCTGGTAGCGCCTGTTAATACAGTAGTCATTCTTGGAAAGGTCCGGCTTGGTGAAGTGCTTGGTACTAAGCTTCTGAAATAAGGAGAAGCTGTTCCTACTGCATGGTTCGTACTGTTGTTGTCGAATTGTTCCCAGGAATAGGTGAGCGGATCTCCGTCGGCATCCGTTGCAGAGCCGGTTAGTGTGAAAGGAGTCATACGCGGGATCGTATAGTTGGCCGATCCGGTAACAACAGGAATATTATTGCCGGTGGAAGGTTTCACCGGGCACACATTTCCGTTCCCTGTATTACTGAAGGTCATGATCTCATCAAAGCTGATCGTATGGAAATAAGCGATACTGTTCATAGCGATGTTATCGGCGGCAGCACAGATACCTGCATAACCCATGATCGTTACACCACCACCCGGCTCCACCATGGTTCCGGCATTTTGGGTTGCATTACCTGTACACTGGTTATAGGAGTGATTACCGCTGAACTGGTGACCGATCTCGTGTGCCACATAATCGATATCGTACGGATCGCCTACAGGATTCGGACTTCCGGTAATACCTCTCGCTTTCTGTCCGTTGGTACAAACAACACCCAGGCCGGCCAGGCCACCGCCACCTGTACTGAAAGTATGCCCGATATCGAAATTGGCAGCTCCGATGATATTGGTGATCTGCGTCTGACTCTCGGTGATAAGCGTACCTGCATTGTTATTTCCGTTGAAAGGATCGCTTGCACCGGTTCCCCAAAGGATAGCAGCCTCGTTTGCAACAAGTACCATGCGGATAGCGGCTTCCGTTTCGTACACACCGTCTACACGGTTGATGGAAGTAGTTACTACTGCAAGGATCTGCGGATCTGTCGGGTTGGGCAGACCCGTTGCTGCCTGTGCGTATTCACCTGTACAGGCAATTGCCAGCCTGTAGGTGCGGAGGGTAGTTCCCGCCCATATATTGGCCAGAACGGAAGGTGGTGGAGAAGCGAGTCGCTGTGTTGCGTCGTCACCGATATCGGTAGCGCCGCACTCAGGAATCATTCGCTGCGATTGATCTTTTGAAAAATCCGAAGTATAATAGGAAATATAATCTTCCGTATTGTTCCTGCAGTAAGGATCGATAAATATTCTTTCGCCGGAAGCGAAAAGCATACCATGGAATCCGAATTCGGTCCAGTCTAATTTACCGTATGTGCCGGGTTGGTCAACTCCGACTACACTGAATGTTTTGATGTCGGGGAATTGGTTCGCCAACTCAGCCTCCATCACTGGCGCTTCAACGACCCTGAATTTCTGCAGGGATCCATCGGGCATTGGAAGATCAATGATCACGGGAGAAGTCTGAAGGCTCACCGTAGTCTCGTGAGGGGCAGAAAATAAAATGCTTTTGAGATCGTCCGCTACACGAAATATCCTGTACTTGGAAGGAATGATCACTCTCTGTCCCTGTGTTCTGACCTCCTTTTCAAAAATAGGCTTCCAGTTGTCAACTCGCTGCTCCTGGGCTGTTGCAGAGCTAACTGTTAAAAGTAAAGCACCCGCTATAAGTGACTTTACCACGCTGTTCCTTCTTTTTTGCATTCGATTTGTTTTTTTATTGATGTGTTTGTTATTCTATGGGTGTTTGTTATTCCACTATTATTTTCTTTGTCATGTTTGTTCCGTTTGTTTCCTGCAGTACCACAAAATAGATCCCGCTGCTGAATCCTTTTACAGCTACCCGGTTTTCCGATCCATTCAGATTTTGTTGGTAAATTACCTGGCCAATACTATTCACGATCTTCAGGGAGATAATACCGGAAGGCCCTGTAATATGGATCTCAAAATTGCCATTGCTTGGGTTCGGGTAAACGCTGATGCCTTCCTGTTGATCAATACCTTTCAGGCCAACACATCCGTTTACAACCACTGTGATGCTGTCGCTGTTGGTACAATTATTTGCATCTGTTCCTTCCACAATATAAGTAGCTGTGCCGGCAGGAGTGAAGGCCACACCATTCGTTACACCATTGTCCCACACAAGTGCAGGAGCGCCGGTTGCTGTAAGTGTAACTGCATCGCCGCTACAAATAGTATCGCCGGGCGAGGAGCTTGCTGCCACATTCGGAAGCGCATTCACCGTCAATGTTTTGTTACCGGAAGTGGTAGAACAGTTTGCAGAGTTGGTGACAATAACACTGTATACACCTGCCTGCGTTGCATTGTAGGTAACCGAAGCAGCGCCGCTTATTGGTGCGCCACCTAATTGCCATTGATACCCGGTAATTGTATTAGGCCCGCCACCGGTAGAGGTGGAAGCGCTTAAGGTTAAACTATCATTCGCACAAAAAGAAGAAGATCCGGTAACAGTGGCCACAGGTCTGAAATTCACCGTAACACTTGTAGTAGAACTTGCAGAGCAGCCATTATTTGTCACGGTTAAAGTATACGTTCCCGACATACCTAATGTAGCAGGTGTGCGTGTTGGATTTTGTAGTGCAGAGCTATAGCTTCCCGGTCCGGCCCAGCTGTAGGTGCCGCCTCCCGAACCACTCAGTGTTACGGTTCCCTGTGCACAAAACGGCCCTGTGTTCACCGCAACAGCAGTTGGTGTTTGATTGATGGTAAAGATTTGTGATACAGGCGTACTGTTACCAAAGGCATTGGTAGCGGTAAGTGTAACGGTATACGTTCCTCCGGTATTGAATGTAATGCTCGGATTTTGATCGGTGGACGAAGAAAGATTACCGCCGCTCGAAGTCCAGGACCAGGATGTAGGATTATTGGTTGACTGATCGGTCAATGTCATCGTTTGCCCTGTGCAGCTGTTAGCAGAAGCAGCAAACAATGCAGTTGGCGGAGCGCCTGCCACGATCCCGGAAATATTTACATTATCCACATAAATAGCCTGCCCGTATCTGCCTATGTTTTTGAAGGCAACCAATACGTTCCCTGATCCTGCATAACTATTCAGGTTGATCGTTTCCGTACGCCACTCTGCGGCTGTAGGCTCAAATACATCGTTTGTGTAATCCGGTGCAGTAGCAAGCCCCGATCCGCCTCTCAGATAAACCTGCGTATAGCTCAGTCCGCAGTCGGTTGATACTAATACCGCAAGGGAATCACTGTAATCAGCATCGTACCGCGCATAGGCCACATCAAAAGTCATCGTGGCCGAAGCAAGATTACTGAAATCATATTTCGGCGTGATTGCCAGGTCGCTTTTACCATGCAGATCCGCTGTATAATTATCAAACCACATGCACTTACCGGTGGCAGCAAAACCACCGAAACTTGGGTTCCTTTGCCATTTCACCGAATCACCGAAAAGATCATATTCCGACCAGCCTGCCGGAGGGAAAGTAGTGGCCGTGAAACCTTCTATCAAAGGCAAAGTGGTAGGACCGCTTACGGTGATGTAAGAAGTTTTTGTTTTGGTACCGCTTCCGTTCACATTATTGGCAGTCAGCACAACCTGGTAGGTGCCAGCTGCGGCGTATGTTACGGAAGGATTCTGAGAAGTGGAAGTAGAAGGAGTGCCACCCGTGAAGGTCCAGCTCCAGCCGGTTGGTGCATAATAGGTAAGGTCGGTAAATTGCACCGGTGTGCCCGGGCAGGTAAGTGTTTTATTAGCACTAAAGTCTACAATAGGTGCAGGTGGTGTTGCAGAAGCCGCGCAGTTCATGGCAGCCAAAGCATTGATGCGGCCTGCTCCCATTCCCGTTGGAGTGATGGTGGTAGCGGTGGTGCTGATGCAGGTCAATACCTGTGATGGTGTAAGATAAGGGCTTTTGGAAAGCATTAAACCGCAGAGACCCGCTACAATAGGTGTAGCCATAGAGGTTCCGGATTGCAATGTATAATAGCTGGAGGTGCCTCCCGTTAAAGCAAGGTTCGGAATGCAGCTGTAGATGTTGCTTCCGGGAGCTGCAATGTCTACCCAGGTTCCGTAATTGGAAAAGCCGGACCTTCCATCAGTAGTAGTGGTAGACGCTACACAGTATACGTTATTATATGCACCCGGATAATTTTGAACGGTTGATCCGTTATTTCCGGCTGCAGCCACTACAATACAATTGTGGTTCCAGGCATAATTAATTACAGACTGATCAGTGGCAGAGCTTCCATCACCGCCCCATGAACAGCTGATCACACGGGCTTTTGAATTTACAGCATATACAATGCCGGCATAACCCGCATCTACTGCTGTCGGAGAGCTTGTATCCGTTGTACATTTAACAGGGATGACACGTACATTGAAACCGATCGAAGAAATACCGGTACTATTATCATTCCGCGCTCCCACGAGGCCTGCACAATGTGTTCCGTGGCTGTAAGAGTTTGTAGGAGGATTTGGATTGGCATCGTCATTGGCTACATCGTACCCGCTTACATCATCAATAAATCCATTGTTATCATCATCAATCCCGTTACTTGCAATTTCTCCGGCATTCACATAAATATTAGCCGAAAGATCCGGGTGATTGGTTTGTATCGCATTATCCACAACAGCTACTGTTATATTCGATGCTCCATGGAATACATCCCAGGCTGCACCGGCGCCTATCTTTACGAGGTGCCAGTTGTTTGTTCCGCTGGTACCACCGTTATACGCAGGATCGTTGGGAACATAAGAAGTTTTCATCAGAGGCACGCGCTCTGCAAAATCAACCGCCCCGCTCTGTTCCAATGCCGCGATCAAACCGGATACGGAGGCACGATTAGTGAAACATACGACATACGTGCGCTGAAGATCTTTATCATCCTTCGCTGCATAAAAAGGCTTGCTTACTTTGCTGATCCCATAAGCGGAGGCCAGCTGTTTCAGGAAAGGAAAGGACGCTATCGGCAGGTTGTTCCAGTTGGCACCTTTCCCGACCTGTACAATAGTAGTTGTTTTTACACGAATGTAAATTTTACCGTCTGCATAATGAGGATGAATACTCTGCGCAAAAGCAAAAACAGAAATAAATACAGCAGCAAGAACAAGCGTAATTTTCCTTTTCATTAATTGTTTGTTATATCTAATTTACTTAAAAAATCGTGTACAATCCTATTAATAGAGTATCCGTATCTGTCCAAAGTCTGCCTTTCGGCACACAACGTTTATTGTCAAACAAGCAATCGACTAGTGTCGACGAATTAGCATCCCAGAGACATGAGGCAGGGTTTTAAAACCGGCCACAATAAAGAACAAAAAAAATGCAAAAGCAAATTTTTCTGCCCATTTGAGGTAAAAACTCAGACTTTAACAATTTAGATGTCTTCCGAAACCTAATAATAAAAACCCGGCTTATTTGTTTTAACAACAAGTGTTTAATAAGTATACTCATAGAATAGCTACAGAGAATAACATTCTGTTACTTTTATAGTTACATTATAATCAGACGGCAAAAGCATGGTGAAGCGGAGTTTATTGATTTTTTTCCTGGTGTCCTTTGGTGTTGGTTTTGCCCAGCCCCAATATCCGTCTGTGACCAATTTCACAGGCACAGCACAGGTAAACGGTACTGTACATCTCGAATTCACCATTTCGGAAAGTGTTTTTACTGCCGGCAGTTATGATCTTCAGCGCTCCGATGATTCGGCCTTTAGTTTTATTTCCGTCAATTATTATCCCGGAGCGGTAGGTGGCATCAGTCCGCAGACTTATACCTATGATGATTATCCCCCGGATCCGAGCAAGAAGTATTATTACAAAGTTGTTTTCCCGAATGGCTCTCAATCTGCTGTCATCATAGTGAACCTCGGCGATGTATATGGCGAGTACCGTATCATGCAACATCCCATTGTGGATGATGGAAACTCCAGGCTTAATTTTGCTTATAAACAGGGACAGCAGTGGATCCTTGAGATCGCTGATCCCAAAGGCTTTTTTCTGTACCGCTTAGGAGGCATCAATCAAAGCAGTATCATTATCAATGCATCCTGGTTCAAAGGATCGGGGATCTATTTCTTCCGCCTGTATCCCAACGATGGGAGCACGGTTATCCCCGGAAGGTTTGTTGTTTTGAAACAGGATTAATCTTACCTTTAATTTTCTAACCCGCAGGCAGCATACCATGAATACAGGCTTTATAGCGCTGAATATTTTCTTTATCGTTGGTCTTACTTTTATTTTCCTGCCTGGTTTCCTGCAGAAACTAAAACGAAAAAAATTCCCGGTACGCGATCTTGTCTTAAAGCCCAGCGTGAGTTATGGTATGTATTATATATACCTGTTCACGGTGGTTTGCATTGTCGTAGTATGCAACACCGGTACTTTTGATCCTACACGAAATCCCGATGAAGTGATACGGTATGCGGAAAAGGAGGGACTCTATGATCATCAATACTGGGCATACGATCAGAAGCTGAAGAAATATAAATACGATTACAGATCTGTTTATTTCTTTCACCTCGCTCACAAACATTCGGAGGAAGGCCGGCGTTTCCGGGAACACTGGCCGGAATTCAATGAGATCAATGTACCTGCAGGCTGGGAATACGAGGACATGACGGAATCAAAGGTTACGATGGAACGTGAGCTCGGTTATTTCGGTGGGGCCGTAGTACAGCAAATATATTATAATAACCCGGAAGAGGTAGTACAACAGCTCGATCACTTATTCATTAAGAACAAGCCTTTTGTTCATTGTTTATACGGCCTGGTTGCAAAAGATATCCGTATAAAAAAGGAGCATCTGAAAAAAGAGATGGCACTTGGCAACGGTTGTAAAAAAGAAGCAGCCAGCTTCTTTGGCTCACTTTGCTATCATGAGCAGGACTATGAAGGATTCGAAGAGATCTATAACGATCCCGATCTGTTGAAATATGTGCCGCCCGCCATCAGGCAGGACTATGCGTTTCAAAATCACCATTTCCTGGATTTTATTGCCTTCGAGTTCGAGCGTATTTTCGCAGGAACCACTGCTTTTGTGTTTTTCTGCGCATTGGTAGTCTTGTTTATCTGGCTGTTCTTTCTGCAAAGTATTGATATGTTTGAGCGGGAGAACCGGAAGTACGTCCTGCTTACTTTTGGGATGAGTGTGCTGGCTTTAGCGATCTGCTCGCTGCTTTACGAAGTGATCCTTCATTTACCGGGTGTGCAATTGAATGGGGAAGCCCTGAACGATTTCCTGTATTGCATGTTTTGTATCGGGGGGATCGAAGAAATAGTGAAGATCCTTCCCTTTCTTATTATCCTGCGTTTTACAAAAGCGGTGAACGAACCTATCGATTACCTGTTCTATGCAGGGATCAGTGCGCTCACGTTCTCGGTGCTGGAAGATGTGATGTACTTCAACAGGGAAGCTATCACCACAATCTATTCACGTGCAATTTTTACCAGTGTATCGCATATTGCAGACACTTCTTTTATTGCCTATGCGATGGTGATTGCGCGCTACCGTGCCAAAAAGCATACTGTACTTTATTTCATTGCCGGCTTTCTTTTCGCCTGCCTGGCACATGGCACCTACGATTTCTTTTTGATGAACGAAACGTTCAAAAACTGGTTCGTTCCTTTTCTCATATTGATGCTGCAGGTGTGGTGGTTTGTACATATCATCAACAATTGCCTCAATAATTCGCCCCATTTTAATAGTTCCGTGCGGCTTAACACCCGCAATCTCGGGATCATTATATCCGGCGGTTTGTTTACACTCATTGTGATGGTATATGTGCACAGTGCCTGGAATGTGAGCGGGCAGTACGCGACCTGGAATTTCTTTTACGCGATGATCTACTACGGATACCTGCTGTTCTTTTTCACCGTGTGCATCAACCGGATCGATGTTTTCCAGCACGAATGGAACAGATTCAGCTTGCGTAATTTTGTGGATCCGCGTGTGTTCTTTGCAGGCATCAACCATCGCTATTCCGCACTGCCTGGCCGCGGGATCCGCCTTGCTCCCTATGGCCGCCATACACATAAGCTGCTTCCGGCACTGCCGCTCAGTACCACTATCACCCGGCGACTGAAGATCGGCGACTATACGGGCTGGTTTGTCTGCGAACTGAAATTCCCGCTTGTACTACAAGGGAAGTTTTATCACAGCATCTATATCCGCACCAAAGACAAGATGGAACCTATAGAAAACGGGCAGCGCCACGTTGTGGGGGTATATGGGCTAAGAAGCCAGGAAACGACAGGGGACCAGCTTAATGCCAAAGATCTTGTTTTGCTCGATTGGGCCTTCCTGCATCTCTCAGGAGATGAATAGTGGCAGGAGTACCTTCTCTTTTAAGCTTTTTCAACAAAACTGTTCGTAAATCCATTTTCCCAATCCTTCAAATCTTCGTACTTTCAGGCTCTATTTCAATAAGTGAGTGCATTAAAAAAATTAGCCGGACAAACAGCCATCTATGGTCTCAGTACCATACTTCCACGTTTTTTGAATTACCTGCTCACACCGCTCTTAACTTATATTTTCCAGAAACCTGTTGACTTCGGTATCAATACCAAGATGTACGCCTATATCTCTTTCATCAATATCATTTTCACATATGGAATGGAAACGGCCTTTTTCAATTTTGCAAGCAAATCTGAGAATAAGAATGCTGTTTACAGCACCGGTCTTATTTCCATCCTGGTCAGTACTGCTTCTCTTTCGCTGCTGCTATTAGTCTTCTCACCGAAGTTGGCGGCGCTTACCGATTTTGAGGACCATTTGAATTATATTGTTTGGTCCATACTCATTATTGCAACGGATGCCTTAATGGCTATTCCTTTTGCCCGCCTTCGTCTCAATCAGCAGGCCAAACGTTTTGCGTTTATTAAAATAGTGAATGTGGTGGTGAATGTTTCCCTGAATGTATTTTATTTTGTGATCTGCAAAAATGCTTACGACGAAAGCATCCTGACCGGAGTATCTTCTTTCACCGCTACTCTTTACAATCCGGAGATCGGGATTGGTTACGCCTTCCTGGCCAACCTGGTCGCTAACCTTGTTGCCCTCTTATTGCTTGCAAAAGAATTCACCGGTTTTCCCTATCGCTTCGATAAAGAGTTGTGGAGAAAAATGATAAAGTATGCCCTGCCGCTTTTGATCGTGGGTCTTGCCGGTATGGTAAATGAGACTTTTGACCGTATCATTCTGGACTATTTGTTGCCCAAAGGAGAAGGACTTGAGCAGATCGGTATCTATGGCGCCTGCTACAAGATCGCGATCCTGATGACTATTTTTATTCAAGCTTTTCGATATGCAGCAGAGCCGTTCTTTTTCGGGAACGAACAACAGGCCGATTCGAAAAAAACAAATGCACTTATTCTCAAATATTTTGTGATCGGCTGTTCTATGATCTTCTTAGGAACGATGATGAATATGAGCTGGGTACAGAACTTTGTGAGCGAGCCGTATCGTGTTGGTGTACATGTGGTGCCGATCCTGCTGCTGGCCAATTTATTCTTAGGCGTTTATTTTAATTTGTCGATCTGGTACAAGCTCACCGGACAAACGCGGTACGGAGCTTTCATCACCATTATCGGCGCGGTGGTTACACTTGGCATCAATTTTATTTTTATCCCGAAATTCAGTTACACTGCTTCGGCCTGGGCTACTTTCTTTTCATACGGGATCATGATGGTGCTTTCGTATTATCTCGGAAAAAAATATTACCCCGTTAAATACAATGTACGGAACATGCTGTTCTTCTTTGCTATTGCCGTATTCCTGTATTTCATTTCACTCCTGTACAAAGACCGTCTGAATCCGGCAGCAGAACTGGTGTTGAACAATATCCTTTTCCTGGTGTATTGTTTTATTTTTTACAAATTCGAACTTCCCAATTTAGTACGCAATAAACTTAAGACAAATGCAGGTAAAACTGGTTAATACAAGCAAACACGAAACACCTTCCTATGCTACAGCATTGGCTGCGGGTATGGATCTTCGTGCAAATATTTCCGAAGCAATCGAGCTGAAACCCCTCGAACGTAAGCTGATCCCGACAGGTTTGTTCATGGAGCTGCCGGCCGGTTACGAAGCACAGATCCGCCCACGAAGCGGACTTGCATTTAAGAACGGTATTACGGTGCTCAACTCTCCGGGCACTATCGATGCAGATTACCGGGGAGAAATAAAAGTACTGCTGGTAAACCTGTCCGATGCAACTTTCATTATAAACGACGGCGAACGGATCGCACAAATGGTGATCGCGAAACATGAAACAATCACCTGGCTCCTGACGGATTCACTGGAAGAATCGGAACGGAATGCAGGAGGTTTCGGAAGTACAGGAAAGCACTAAATAAGTATGCTCTTTTCGTTGCTACATATCTCTTCTGTTTTTTTGATCGGAATTGGCGGTGGTTTCCATAGTGCCGCAGGATCCAAACTTACCGAAGGTCAACGGCAGGCGATCCTTATCGTCATGATCTGTATTGGATCCTTGCTCTGTCTCTGGGGCCTGTTTGTTTTGCTGAAATATTCCTTCATAAAAAAGCTTATACGGAACAGGATGAAATGGAGCGAAGGCAAAGACGCTTTCTGGAACTACGATAAGGTGCTTGCATTGTCGCAGGAATGTTATGTAAAAGCACAATTGTTCCTGAATGCATCCAAACAGGACCAGCTTCCCTTTTTGAGCGCCCATGCCAAAGCCCGCTTACGCGGAATAAAGAAAAATATCCGTAAGGAAAGTGATCTCACCTTCAAAAATGCTTATATCGTTTCATTTATTGATAGGAAGGAAAACCAAAACGATGAGCTAACGGTGTATTTTGAAATAATCAACACCTATACAAAGAAGAAATACAGGGAAATTGTTTCCTTCCGCAGAAAAGAAGAGTCGCTGGTACTGACAGATGTTAGCAGAAATCCTTCCATTTATATGATCACGCACCGGCGCTCGAAAGTAGAAAAATAGTAATTTTGCACCCCATGAAAACAATCGACAATTTTAATTTTGCCAATACACGCGTAGTGATGCGTGTTGATTTTAATGTTCCGCTGAACGAACAATTCGAGGTAACGGATGCCACACGCGTCAAAGCTGCCCTGCCGACTATCAAAAAAATACTGGGGGATGGTGGAAGCCTTGTACTGATGTCGCACTTGGGCAGGCCAAAAGACGGGCCTACTGAAAAGTACTCCCTGAAGCATATTGTAAAAGATCTTTCGGCATTGACGGGCAAAGAAATTAAATTTGTAAGCGATTGTGTTTCGGAGGAAGCATTTCAATTGTCGGCTGGCTTGAAGGCAGGAGAGGTCCTCTTACTGGAGAATCTTCGGTTTTATAAAGAAGAAGAAAAGGGAGATCCGGCTTTTGCACAGAAGCTGGCGAAACACGGAAATTTTTATGTGAATGACGCTTTTGGTACCGCCCACCGTGCACATGCCTCCACCACGATCATTGCACAGTATTTTGATGCACAGCACAAATGCCTGGGTTATGTGATGGCAGGTGAAGTGGCGAGCATCAATAAAGTGCTTCATCAGAGTGAAAAGCCTTTTACGGCCATCATAGGCGGAGCTAAGGTTTCTGACAAGATCCTGATTATCGAACAATTGCTGAGCAAAGCGGATAATATCATTATTGGCGGCGGTATGGCGTTTACATTTGTGAAGGCGACAGGCGGGCAGATCGGGAAATCACTGTGTGAAGACGATCGCCTGGAAATTGCAAAATCGTTACTGGAAAAAGCGAAGGCAAAAGGAGTGAACCTGTATATCCCAACGGATGCTGTGATCGCCGATAATTTTGCCAATGATGCCAGCAAAAAAGAGTGCGCCATCAATGCCATTCCGGATGGCTGGATGGGATTGGATATCGGGAAAGATACCATCAAAAAATACAACGAAGTGATCGCTGCATCCAAAACCATTTTATGGAACGGACCGATGGGAGTTTTTGAAATGAGCAGTTTCGAAGCAGGCACCAAAGCTGCTGCCGACAGTATCGTGGATGCTACATCGAAAGGAGCTTTTTCACTGATAGGAGGCGGGGATTCTGTGGCTGCTATCAATAAATACAAGCTCGCTGACAAAGTAAGCTATGTAAGCACAGGTGGTGGTGCACTACTCGAATATATAGAGCAGGGTACGCTGCCGGGTGTAAAAGCCATTGAAGCGTAAGCCAGGATTGCTGATCCTTTTTATATTCAACCCCTTCAGGGTTGGGAAAGTATGGTTTTTATCTTTTTATTCATATTGAACCCCATTCGGGGTTCGGCTAAATTTATACCTCCATTAATCCAAGCCTGAAGGGCTTGAATATGAATAAATAAAAGGGTTGTAGAAAACCACAACCCTGAAGGGGTTGAATATAGGATAACGTCTGGATTAGCGGTTAAGTTGTGATTTGCTTTCAATAAGCTACCTTTATATCGTGAAAAACGAATTCCTGCAGCATATCGAAAGAAAGAAGCTGTTTGCAAAAACAGACCGGCTGTTGCTGGGAGTGAGTGGAGGAAAAGACAGCATGGCACTTGCTCATATGCTGATCGAAGCTGGCTATACATTTTCCGTTGCGCATTGCAATTTTGGTTTGCGGGGAGAGGAAGCTGAGGGGGATGACGCTTTTGTGAAAGAGTATTTCCTGAAAAAAAATATTGAAGTAATCAGTACCCGTTTCCCGACAAAGGAGTATGCTGAAAAAACGAATTGCTCTATTCAGATGGCCGCCCGGGAACTCCGCTATCAATGGTTCAATGACCTGCTTGCAAAAAATGGTTTTACATATATTCTCACAGCGCACCATGCCAATGATGCGATCGAAACATTTTTTATCAATCTGCTGCGGGGCTCAGGACTCAATGGATTAAAAGGAATCCCTGAAAAATCGAATGCGGTGGTACGCCCCTTGCTTTTTGCTTCACGCGAACAAATAGATGCTTACATTTCCGAAAATGCCATTCCGTACCGGGAAGACAGCAGTAATACAGAAGAAAAATACCTTCGTAATAAACTAAGGAAACAACTGCTGCCCTTGCTCAAAGAGATTAACCCTTCCCTTGAAGAAACAATGAAACGGGAAATGGATATACTTCTGC
This sequence comes from Bacteroidota bacterium, assembly GCA_021156365.1. Lineage (GTDB taxonomy): Bacteria > Bacteroidota > Bacteroidia > B-17B0 > Aurantibacillaceae > JADJDM01. Next base: position 306,843 of record JAJNDK010000002.1, on the reverse strand, counting down.
AGAGCCATACACTTTTGTCGGAGGCAATGGAAGGAAAGTTACGGGAATGCGTTCACACTGAAAAAGATGAAACAAGTATCGAATTGAAAAAGATCCGTCACCTGGAATACAGGGAATTGCTATTGCACGAGGTGCTGAGGTCTTTTGGCTTTAACGGGGATGTGGTTCGCCAGCTCAATGAATCCATAGACACCTTTCAGCCCGGAAAACAATTTCATTCTTTTTCTCATACACTGCTTCTCGACAGGGACCGGATCATTATTCGCCCGGCTTCCGGTCAGGATGCGGACTCTTTTTTTGAAATACCTGAAACAACAAGCAGTATAAACGATCCGATCAGCCTTGCTATTCACCGGCAGGATGGAGCGGTGGTTTTGGACGGTGTCTATACGGCATGCGTCGATGCAAAAAAGCTTGATTTTCCTTTACGATTAACAAGATGGAAAGAAGGAGATTCTTTTCAGCCACTCGGAATGAAGGGTTCTAAGAAGCTCAGCGACTTTTTCATTGCGCAAAAAATGAACATTTTTGAAAAGCAGCAACAATGGATCCTTCGTTCCGGCACTGAAATTGTATGGGTGCTGGGAAAAAGAGTAGACGAGCGTTTTAAAGTGGATGAAAACACCACGCAAACACTTATCCTAAACTGGCAGGTATAAATGGAGGAGAGCGCACCCATATTTGAAGAAAAACAATTCCTCGGACACAACAAAGTCTCTATTATGATCCGCATGGTATTGGCTCTTTTCTGCTTTGTGGGCTATTATTGGAGCGAGAATCCAAAGCCGATCGAAATTTCAGGGATCTTTATCGCGCCCTATCCGGTAAGCGGTATTCCGAAGTCAGGACAGTTGTTTTTTATCATGGGGATCCTGATCCTGTTGTTCTCTGCGCTTCTTGTACAGGTATTGCATATCAAAACCCAGGTGTACGACACGTATATTGTGCTGGACGGATTTTGGAATGCCCGCAAAGTGAAGATCGATCTCCGGAACATCCACACGGTAAAAAAAATGCGCTACAAGAAAAACAGCCTGCGCAGGCCGGTCTATAACCTCCACAACCGTGGAATTATCAAGTTTTTTACCTCCGGTGACGAATTTGTAGAGCTCCGGGATAAAGACGGATTGGTGTACCGGATTGGCTCTCAACGCGCTGGAGAACTGGCTAAATCGATTAACAAGATTTTGAATAATTTTACCTGATTTTTTGAAACAAAGCGGTATTTTTAGGAGTATAAGTATTTCTAATCCTAATCACACCCCCGCCATGGAAGCAACACAGTACCAGTTAATAGAAAAAGAGGCCGTTGCCGGTTTACATTTCCCGGAAGTAGACGTTCTCACCACCAAAGAAGAAAAAGCACAACGCAATGCCGATCTTCAAATGGCTATGTCCCTTGGAAATCTTGAACACAGCAAGATCAAGATCTATTTTGAAGATGATACTTCGCCAAAAGTAGTAGATACTACCGTTTGGGGGCTCACCGACAAAAGAGTTATCCTAAAGCAAGGACTTGTTATCCCGATCCACAGAATTACACGAATTAAATTTTAACGGCTTGGTTTTTGTGGACCGTTGATCTATGAAACACTTTTTTATTTCTTTTTTACTGTTTGTACTGGGAGTTTTTGCTCCGGTATTTTCTTTTGCCCAGGTTCCGGCCAATCCGGTGAAATGGGAGTACAGCTATGAGCGCATCTCTGAAACGGAGGGATACATTGTGATCAAAGCAGGCATCGATGATAAATGGCATATCTATTCGCAAAACCAGTCTTCCGACGGCCCTATTGCTACCTCTTTTATGTTTACCGGCACCGGTGATTATGAACCTGTAGGGAAAACGCAGGAGCCCACTGCAGAAAAGGTATATTCCGAGGTGTTCGGTACGGATGTGATCAGTTTTTCCAAACTAGCCGTTTTCAGGCAAAGAATAAAACGGAAAAATCAGGCTGCTTTCGTCGTTTCGGCTGAGCTGGAATTTATGGCCTGCAATGACAACACCTGCCTGCCTCCAAAGACCATCAAATTTACAGTAAACGTTCCGGCTAAGTAATTATCCTTTCAGCATTTTCCGGATCCCCGTAGCTGCTTTTCCGAGCACATTTTTTCTTTCAAAAGAAAGGTATTGTTTTTTCTCACCGCCGAATTGCTTAAAGTATTTTTCAATAGAAGGTTCCATGGAGCCTTCAAAATCAAATACCTCAACGCCTGTCTTTTTTGCATGTTCGATACAGGCATTCATGGCAAGCGGACCTGCACCGATGTGTTTGTTGGCCTCATCATAGCCACCTAACAGGTAGAATGCTTCTTTTCCATGGTAAATGCAGAAATAAGCGAGGATACATTCGTCACCGGAGAAGGCGCCAAAAGCAAAGCTGTTTTTCTGTTCGGGAGATCCATAATCAAACAGGACCTTTTTGATCATCTTCTCATCTATTGTTTTTCCCTGCCGGGCAAAAGTCTGGCAAACCAAACGAAAAAGAATACCTAAGTCATCTAACTGCTTCACCTGTAATCCGTCTTTCAGAGCGCGGCGGATCTGCTGTCTTCTTTTGGGTGCGTACAGGGATTGAACATCTTCTGCTTTCGTAAGGTCAAGGACGTAAGTATGGCGAAGTTTCCGGTTGAGTCCTGAAGGTTTGCTCTGTTCAAATAAATGCTGCTGTTTATACGACAAACTGAATTGAAACTGTGCGTAGGATTTTTTCGATTCTTTTTGCAGCCATTCTTCTACCAGTGCTTTCACCCGTTTCTCATCGATACCTTTTGCGATGTATAATGCACAATCGGGAGAGAAGGGTGGGGGGATGAAGAAACGAAGAATGGATTTTTTGAAAACATAGGTATTAAAAACGGCAACTAATTTTTCAGTGTTATACACTGCCATTATTTTACACAGAGATCCGTACAGGCTGATCCAGGCTGGTTGATTGTAAACGGAGGCCGACCTCTCAACAAATTGAAGGTATTCCGGGCTCCTGGGATCTATTGGCTGTATCTGCACGATTTCTGTTTCCTTAACGGAATATATAAGTGTTTTAGTACGTACAAATATAAGAATAGCAAGAAACAAAAAGCCCCCTGACAGGATCGTCAGGGGGCTTTCTTTTTATTCGGGTTTTTTATCTTCTTTCAGATCAAATGTCTCCAGGAATTTGGTCGTATAATTTCCTTTCCTGAAATCTTCGTTCTGCATCAGGCGCAAATGGAATGGAATGGTTGTTTTGATTCCTTCGATCACATATTCGCTGAGGGCACGCTGCATTTTTGCGATCGCTTCCTCACGCGTTTGTGCTACGGTGATCAGTTTTCCGATCATACTGTCGTAGTTCGGTGGAATGGTGTATCCGCTGTAAACATGGCTGTCTACGCGTACCCCATGGCCACCCGGTGTATGCAGGGTAGTGATCTTGCCCGGTGAAGGCACAAAATTCATGAAGGGATTTTCCGCATTGATACGGCATTCGATCGCATGCAATTGAGGGTAATAGTTTTTTCCGGAGATCGGAACACCAGCTGCTACCAGGATCTGCTCACGGATCAGGTCATAATCGATCACTTCTTCCGTGATCGGATGTTCTACCTGGATACGTGTATTCATTTCCATGAAATAGAAATTACGATGCTTATCCACAAGGAACTCAACAGTGCCCACACCTTCGTAATTAATGGATAAAGCAGCTTTGATCGCAGCTTCGCCCATTGCATCACGCAGTTCAGGTGTCATGAACGGAGAAGGCGTTTCTTCTACTAATTTCTGATGACGGCGCTGGATGGAGCAATCACGTTCGCTCAGATGGCATGCTTTTCCGTACTGGTCGCCTACTACTTGTATTTCGATATGACGTGGTTCCTCGATGTATTTTTCCATATACATCGCTCCGTTACCGAAAGCTGCTTCTGCTTCCTTGCTGGCCGATTCGAAATTGGGAGCAAGCTCTTCTTCTTTCCAGATGATCCGCATTCCACGTCCGCCACCGCCTGCAGTAGCCTTAATGATGACAGGATATCCAACTTCTTTTGCTTCCCGGATAGCCTGTTCTACATTTTCCAGTAAGCCCTCAGAACCAGGTACACAAGGCACACCGGCTTTGATCATGGTAGCTTTGGCATTGCTTTTATCTCCCATCTGGTTGATCATTTCGGGAGAAGCGCCAATGAATTTTATTTTATGGTCGCGGCAGATATTCGAGAATTTCGCATTCTCCGAAAGAAAACCATAACCCGGATGGATTGCATCCGCATTGGTGATCTCGGCTGCCGCAATGATATTTGCCATGTTCAGGTACGAGTCCTTGCTTGGAGGGGGGCCGATACACACTGCTTCATCTGCAAACTTCACATGCAGCGATTCTTTGTCGGCAGTGGAATAAACCGCAACGGTTTTGATCCCCATTTCCTTGCAGGTACGAATAACACGTAATGCAATTTCGCCACGATTGGCTATTAATATTTTTTTAAACATTCCTTATTAATTTGAAAATTAAACAATTTGAAGATTCGATAATGGGTTGAAGCCTGCATTAATTCATCATCAAATTAACACATCTTCAACCCCGATAGCTATCGGGACAAATTAAGAAGGATCTACTAAAAACAATGGCTGATCGTACTCAACAGGAGTAGCGTCGTTCACCAATACTTTTACGATCTTGCCTTTGATCTCGCTTTCGATCTCATTGAATAATTTCATCGCCTCGATGATACAAACTGTTTTTCCGGAAGTGATCTCATCACCGATATTCACAAACATAGGTTTATCCGGTCCTGCCGAACGGTAGAAGGTACCGATCATAGGGGATTTGATAATGAGGTATTTGCTTTCGTCGTTGCCTGCAGGAGCTTTTGATTCAGGTGTTGCGGGTGTTGTTTGAGGAGCTGATACACCCTGTTGCGGAGCTGCCATTACCTGCGGAGCTGCTACTGGCGCTGCCTGATACACTATCTGTGAAGAATTTTTGTTAGTTGTTTTGATGACAATCTTGATCTCTTTTGTCTCCAGTTCAACCTCGCTAACGCCTGATTTAGAAACAAATTTGATCAGGTCTTGGATTTCGTTTAACTTCATGTTGTGTGTTGTTAGTTGATTACGAATTGTTGTTTGTGTATTGTTCTGTGTTTGTTTTTTTCTATGTTAGTAGGCCCATTTGAGCCATATGCTTCCCCAGGTGAACCCGCCTCCGAATGCAGAGATGATCAGGTTATCGCCTTTCTTTAATTGTTTTTCATAATCCCATAATAAAAGTGGGATCGTTCCTCCGGTTGTGTTTCCATAACGTTCGATATTCATCATGATCTTCTCTTCCGGTACGCCTACACGCTGGGCAGTGGCATCAATGATTCGTTTGTTGGCCTGATGCGGAACCAGCCAGGTAATGTCTTCTCCTTTCAGCTTGTTGCGCTCCATGATGTCGGCGCTTACATCGGCCATGCCTGTTACGGCAAATTTGTAAACAGCCTGGCCTTCCTGGTGAACAAAATGTTTGTTGGCATCCACGCTTGCATGTGTAGGTGGTTCCAGCGAGCCACCAGCAGGCATGTAGAGATAATTTCTTCCGGCACCGTCTGATTTCAGGATAAAATCCTGCACGCCCATGCCTTCGTTATTCGGTTCCAGCAGCACGGCTCCCGCACCGTCGCCAAATATGATACAGGTAGCGCGGTCGTTATAATTGATAATGCTGCTCATTTTATCGCCACCCACTACGATCACTTTTTTGCAACGGCCCGTTTCGATGAACTGCGCACCTGTGGCAAGGCCGTAGATAAAACCCGAGCAGGCTGCAGACAGGTCATAGCCCCAGGCGTTCTTTGCACCGATCTTATCACAGATCACATTGGCCGTGGACGGAAAGGTATAATCGCCGGTAATAGTGCCTACAATGATCATGTCGATCTCTTCGGCCTTCATGTTCTTTTTCTTCAGGATCTGCTCGATGGCAGGAATAACGAGGTCTGATAAGCCTTTTCCTTCGCCTTTCAGGATACGGCGTTCCTTGATCCCTGTACGCGAAGTGATCCACTCATCGTTGGTATCAACCATGGTGGACAACTCTTCGTTTGTAAGGACATAATCAGGAACATATCCCCCAACTGCTGTTATGGCGGCTTTTATCATAGGTTTAGTTAAATACTTTATTGATTTTTTCCGGCAGACTTGCTTCTGCAATTTCCTTTGCACGAAGCAACATGTTTTTAAAAGCCGTCGGGCTCGAGATGCCGTGAGCGATCATTACCGTTCCATTTACACCAAGGATCGGCGTAGCCCCGTAGATCTCGTAATTGAAGCGGTCGAAATATTCATCGGAACGACCACGTTTCATGATCATCCTGTAAAAGGATTCGGCCATTTTCAGCACAATATTTCCTACAAAACCTTCGCATACGATCACATCTGCTTTGTCATTGAAGAGATCTCTTCCTTCCACGTTCCCAACGAAATTAAAATCTTTGGTGTCTTTCATCAGCCCGTGTGTGGCTTGCGCCACAAGGTTTCCTTTTTCCGGCTCTTCGCCCAGGTTCAGTAAACCTACTTTAGGGTTTTCGATCTTGAGTACAAACTCGGAATACAGCGAGCCGAGGATAGCGAACTGGTATAATACATCCGGCTTGCAATCGGCATTCGTACCCACATCGAGTATAAGGCCATAGCCTCCGCTCAGCTTTGGGAGCACTGTGGCAATACAAGGACGGATAACGCCCGGAACTGTTTTTATGGAGAACATGCTGCCTACCAGCATGGCACCGGTGTTCCCGGCACTACAAAAGGCATTTAGCTTTTGTTCTTTCAGCATTTTGAAACCGATGGCAATACTCGAATTAGGTTTCTGGGATAAAGCCTTGGTAGGATGTTCGCCCATATCGATCACTTCCGTGGTATGGACAAACTCAAATTTATTGCTGTCTATTTTCTTTTCGGTCAGGAATGCTTTGGCTGCATCACAGTCGCCGATCAATACTATCTTTACGGTGGGTGGAAGAACCTCAAGAGCCAGGATGGCTCCTTCTAATTCGTTGTTTGGTGCATGATCGCCCCCCATTATATCAAATCCAATTTTCACAGGCAAATATTTTTTGTTTTTCCACGATTAACCCGGCTTACAACGCCCGATCTCTAATCTATTTTTAACAATTACCTTAGTCCTAACTTTTGAGAGGGCTAATGAACTAATTTTTTTAGAATTATCCTATTAAAAAATGATGACTTTTTCATCATTTTTTGGGGAAAAATTAGAAAAACAGACCATTTTTAACGCAAAAAACAGGTTTTTCAACCTGTTTTTGCTAAAAAGTACGATTTATTATTTTACCGCTTTTTCCATTACTACTTTTCCTTTGTAGTAAAGTTTTCCTTCAAACCAATGAGCACGGTGCATTAAATGCGCCTCACCTGTAGAAGAATCAACAGAAAGAGTAGCAGCAGTGGCTTTGTAATTAGCTCTTCTTGTTGCAGTACGTTGCTTTGAATGGCGTCGTTTTGGATTAGGCATGATTATTTAGTTTTAATTGTTATTAAATTTTATTTTTTTCAGTTCGTCCCACACATCAGTGCCGGCCTTTTTTTCGTCCGGTTTTTCCTCAACCGACATATTATTAATTCGTTTCAGCACTTCGGGGTCGCAGACATGATCTGTAACTCCGAGTTCGTCCGGCATGCGGCGCATCGGTATCGATACGGCTATCAGCTCATAGATCTCTGTTGTGAGGTCTACAGATGTTTCACCCTGCGGAAGAACGATTATCGTATCGTTGCTTTCAGAAGGATCGCCGTGCTTCAGATAAAGCGATTCACTGTTTTCGATCGGCAGGTTAAAATCAGCCATGCAACGATCGCAGGGAAGAGCTACCGTTCCTGAGATGTTAATGTTCAGGCTCATCACCGTATTCTGCTTCACCAGCTCAATCTGTGCCAGCACATTCGCCGTTTTGATCTCCGAGTATTCGAGGTTTTCAAAGAACTTATCCGTTACCTCAAACTCAAACTGATGAGTCCCCGTCCCGAGTCCTCCAAACTGTATTATCGCTTTGTTTGGCTTCATCACTTCTTCAAAAAGGGATGCAAAGATACGAAAAAAATGAATTTTGCAAAGAAATTGCCCCGAAAACAGTTAATATTTAGCTTTTTATCGCTCTGTTTTAACAGGAAAGCCATTTTTACTCTTCCTGTAAAGGCAGTTTTTTGTGCCGGATACTTTTTTAAGGCCCGCAGATCCATAGCTCCGGTTTTCTTCCGCAACCTGTTTACTGGTCCCTGTCACCTTTTATCATGCGCTTAAAATCAAGTGGTGTGACCAGTTTTGACATACTGTCCAGCTCTGCTTTCGTTACATTCTCATCTCTGAACATATACCAATAAGCTTGTTTATTCATTCCACCCGAGCTTAGGAGGTTGTACCTGAACTGACCCGATTGCAACATGTTTAGATCCACAAAGAGCCAGATAAGACCGATCAATACTATTCTTATTCCATATTTTAAAAAGGGGCCTCTTGCGATCCTGCTCCAGAAAAAATCGATAAAGACCGCCAGCGGAAAAACCAATAATGCATAAGACTGTACCAGCGCCCTGCATCCGAAGGAACCACCAAAGGCCCAGTCCCACCAGCAGCTCAATACATAAACAGTTAGTGAAAAATAAATGATCACAACCAGGAAAAAATCTTTCCTGTATTTAAAGGACAAGATCATTCCGATCAGCGAAAAGATCATTACAGGGGTATAGATCAGCCATCCTTTCCGGTAGCTGAACAGGAAATTCACGATCTGTGGATCACTAAAGAAAAATCCTTCCCCGTGATAATTTGCAACCACCCATTTTCCCTGGGTAATTTTCAGATAAAGCAACTGGCAGATAATGGGGATAAAAAACAGGAATACGGCCAGGCAAAAACGGGAGATTTTTCCAACGATCAGCCTGATCCGATCAATAAAGGACGCAAGGCTGTTCACATTGAAAAGCAAGGGAAAGCATCCGATCAGGATATCAGGCGGCCGTATCAGGGTGATCATTCCAAGAATGAATGCGGAGATGAATAAATTTTTCCCCTGTGGTTTTTCTATCCACTTTAAACTATAATGTATAAACAGTGCATAGAGGAAGAACAGGTAGACATGAGGCATTTCGCCCCAGCCGTATGCATAATAAAACAGGTTGGTTGCAAAAACCAATATCACGAGGCAGATACAGACAACCGTTTCGCTAAAATACTTCAGCAGGGTTTTACGGCAGATCCATAATGCCATAAAAAAATAGAACAATGTTCCCAAATGAACGAATTCCTGGTAGGATCCGGAAAAACCATCCGTCGTCTCTCCCCTTATTTTGGCAGCAAGGTGGCCTGCCGCAAAGAAAGGACTGTACATAACCGCCATCCCGATGCTTCTTTTGTTCCATCGGATATCTCTGATCAGACCGGGATCGGTATTTCCCAACATATGATAAGGCAGGTAGGCATAGTATTCCTGAACATCGGAGAAAAACGGCCCCTGCCTTTCGTCCCAGTCTTTCCAGCGGTTACCCCTGTCTATAGTTATAAAAAACAGGAAAATAAAAAAAACAATACTTGGTTTTCTGTATAAAAAAACGAAGATGTTTTTTAAGAAATTCATAGATGATAAATGAAGTGATATTAATGAAATAATCGCGTTATGTGAATACTCATCATTTTCCCGCGGCTTTCAGCTGTTTGTCTACGAGGGCCAGTCCTTCTTCGAAATTATGTGGAGTGTAACCAAGGTCTTTTCGGGCTTTGTCTATAATGAATCCTGTTACAGGCGGACGTTTGGCAGGTTGCTGAATGCCTTCGCTCGTGCTTGGTGTGATCAGTGATTTGTCAAGTTTCCAGAAATCAGCAACACGGGTAACCAGCTCGAGGATATGCATAAAATCGGGACCGGAAATATTATAAATACCTGTTGCTTTTTTCTTAGCGATCAGGATGCAACCATCTGCCAGGTCTTCAGCCAGGGTGGGTGTGCGGAACTGATCGTTTACCACATTGATGTTTTTTTTCTGCTCAAGGCTGCTTTTTGCCCAGAGTACAATATTGCTGCGGCTCGCATTATCCACCACTCCATACACCAATACGGTACGGGCGATGGCCCAGCTAAACCTGCAGCCCATCACAATGTATTCGGCTTCCAGCTTCGATTTGGCATAATAGCTCAGGGGATTCGGCTCTTCTTCTTCCGTAAGCGGGCCTTTGGTGCCGTCAAAAATAAAATCGGTGGAAAGATGCACGAGGTGCGGGTGATAGCCCGGGGTTTTGTCCATGGCCTGCTCCAACGCGAAGGCAATGTACTGAACGGCTCTTACATTCATTTGTTTACATTCTTCCTGTTGCAGCTCACAGGCATCCACATTAGTCATGGCGGCTGTGTGAATAACCACATCAGGCTTGTAATCGCCCAGGACTTCTTTCACCTGGTTCATATCGGAAATGTCCAGTTGAGCATATTCGTATCCTTCCTGATCGAGCAGGCGGTTTTCGCCACGCGCCGTGGCTATTAGCTGAACCTCCGGATCGTTTTTTAATTTATACACGAGTTTCTGGCCCAATAATCCGTTGGCGCCTGTGATCAGTATTTTTTGCATAAATAAATGGTGCTTATCCAGCAAAATTAACAAAAACCCTCATTTTATGGATTAAAAATTTTCCGTTCCGGAATCCGGCAGCTTTTTCTTGTCGTAAGTATGCGTAATGGGTGTTTAATGGAATAATAGGGTAGATTATTTCATTCTATAATTCAGTGTTTGTTTAGAACCCTTCGGATGTTATGTCTGAAGGGTTTATTTTTATATAAAATGAACAGATACACCTACCCATAAAGCCTTGATTAAGATCACCAGCGCGAACAACGCGAGTTATCTTTTCTCCCGAAACGTACCTTTCTTTTTTTCGGATGAGCACTCTTATGCTGCGAAGCCGAACGTTTGGCAAAAACACTTCTGTTGATCTTTTTGGTGCCTGTTAATTTAGTAGCGTCTTTTTTTGATTTGGCGGTAACATTTTCTGCTGCCAGAGCAGTGAGTGCTGAAGCTGTTTCGTTTTTTGTCTGGATGATCTGTCTGGATAGATCTTCCGATGCATTTGTGATCACTTTATTGGTCAGTTGCTGTTTATACTCTTCATCGGCCATCTGCTGATATTTGTGGCAGGGACAATCCGGATTCCGCGGATCATTGATGTCGTATTTCACTTTTGTCGTATCACCACCTGCTGCAAATGCTGAAAAACCGGTGAGGATCAGTGCTGTTATGTAAAGAAAAGCTCTCATGTTCTTTTGTTTTTAAACGGCTTGCTACCATTTGATGTGAAACGGCGTTGATAGCAATACCAACGCCGTGCCAAGTTTTACGATTTTTTGATGGTTATTTTATCCACACCACTCCATGTTTTCAGCTCGTTGGTATAATACAGGTAAGCAGAAGAAGCGGGGGCATCGTATTCGCCCGGCATTTCGGCCTTCAGGTCGAGATTGATCTCTTTCACTGCATTCGGTGCCATACAACGGTAGTAAACAGCAATGTTATTTCCTTTGATCTCATAATAGTCAAATGCTTTTTTCTCCTGCAGCTCTTTTAATTGCCATGGCTGTACGGTAAAGCCCGCCGGAATTCCGATGATCACCATCGCCGTTGGGATCCCTTCGTTCTTTTTATTGGTGACAATGGAAGATAAACGTACGGTCTCTCCAACCACGGCTGTTTTGCTTGCCAGTGAAGTTTTCAGATCTACCACACAAGCCGGATTGCTTTCCGGCAAAGCAGTATTCCAGTTCACAGCAACCGTGTATGGAAGTGGTGTTTTCACGCCCACGTATTTCACCTTCAGTGTATGTTTCCCTTCTTCCTTGATAAAGCGCTCCAGGCTGTCGAAAAGGATAGCTCCCTTATCGCCTGCTTTGTAACTTTTTTCCATTACTTTTTTTCCATCGATCGAAACAATGATCGTCCCGTCCTCAGTGGTTTTTTTACTGTCTTTTGCATATTCGGTAAGCGCTTTCAGTGCCAATACGGTTCCCTGTGTGTTCCCGAAAGTTCCCGATCCGTTACGTGAAGCGATGAGGTATTCAACTGATCTGGAAATGGCCGGTCCGTTTTTCGCTGATTCTTTTATTAAGGCCATGGTGGCAAGGGAAGTTGTTTCGATAATTAGTGATTGCCCCTGTGAATAGGTGATCGAGTGTCCGGGACTTAACCAGCTTCCGTCTTTCGACTGCATTTTCAACAGTGCATTCAGTGCATCACCGGCTTTCTTTGTCTCTTTTAAATTGTATGCAGCGTTGGTTACCAAAGCAAGCTGGTACGGATCTTTCGAACTGATCGCATGGTCGTAAGCAGCATCAAATTCTTTTTTAATAGTGGTGTACCCGGCTTCTGATAATGAGTATACAATGTATGCATCCGTTACTTCTTTGCTGGCTCTTCCGAAATTATCAAGCGCTTTGGAATTCTGCAGGAAGCCACCTTTTCCGTCTTTACGGCTCATCAGCCATTCAGCTGTACGATCTACCATCGTCTGGTCCACATCTGCACCTACACTTTTCATGTCGTTGAACTGCATCAGGCCATAAGCACTCAATGCTTCGTGTCCGGGATTGGAACCGAACCATTCGTAGCCTTTGTCTTTTGTTTCGAAGGTGATCAGGCGTTTATACCCTTTCCCTAATAATTCATTGGCACGGGAGATCGTTTTTTCATCATTGCTGCCCGAAGATTTCAGGTAATCCAGCACCATGGCATTTGGATACGAGCTCATGGATGTTTGCTCGAAGCAGCCATAAGGTTCGCGCAGGATGCCTTCCACACCTTTCATGAGGTCCGATACTACATTCGGGAATGCCGTAACCGTTGCTTTCATAGAGCCACGCACAACATTGCGTACAGAGAAATTGTATTCCTGTTCTATTTCCTGTGCAGAGAAAGAAACTGCTGCAGGGAAACCCTTCGACATCACACGGATCTTTTGTGTGAAGGCATCGCCAAGGCCACATGCTTTGAATGTAATTGTGAAGTCGCCAGTGCCCACTTTGTCCGATACTCTGTAGTCGAGGAAAATGGTTTTTGCTTTTCCGGGCATGATGGTCTGGATTTCCGGTGTTGGCTGCACGGCTTGCAATGCCTCAGGAGCAAGCACGCTTAGTTTTCCGCCTAATGGCTTATCAGTATTGTTGGTCAATGTTAAAGGAATAGATACGAGATCTTCCGTTGCTACTTCCACCGGAATTTTGGTATTCATGGCAAAAGGCAGCTGTGTGAAAAATGTTTTATCACCACGACCGATCGTTCCTTCAGCACTGATACCTTCGGCAGTTGCACGGAAAGAAGAAACATCGTCCGACATGTAAAATTCCATTGTTTTCTTCCCGGTGTGATCGACAGCGACATTTGCATTCCAATAAACCGTATTTCTGAAATCAGTCCGTGTTTCCACATTTTCATCACCTGTATATTTGGGCGCATAAAACTCGCGACCTCTTGTATAGGCAACAGCCTGTTGTGGCATTACTTCACCGGCTGCAAGTCCTCCGTTCGCCACATGCCATTGAAAAGCCTGCCCTGCAGCAATATTTGCATTTAACTGGACAGGGGTTCCATTTGCAATTGCCGGCTCCAGTAGTACCTGATTCAGGTCTTTTTGTGCAACCGGTTCCTTCTTATTCTTTTTCCCCGCTTCCACTTTCTTCATTTCCATAACTACACGCTCTTTCTTTTCGACGATGGCTACTTCTTCCAATTCAATATCCATAGCGCCCATGGCATCTTCAGGCACCTCATTCTCTGCTACTTTATCTGCTTTTGCTCTGTTCTTACCTTTTGTTGCGGGCTTATTAACGGCAGTTCCGGTTGCATAGGTATACGTGGGATATACAACGGGTTTATACATATATACCTGCATGTCCTGTTTATATTCATACACGGGTACTGATTGCTGCGCGTATCCTACGGCAGTATAATTAAGCGTTACAGCCGAAGTGAGCATTATTTTTTTGAAACTGAATTTTCCGTTTGCATCTGTTTCCACTTCTTCTCCTACAGAACCTACTTTTACTTTTGCTTTTGCGATCGGTTTCGAAGTAGTGGCATCCAATACTATGCCTTCCACCAGTGCTTTTTCATTTTTGTAGGTGAGAACCGGTTTTTCTTCGGTCCGGATCTGATCCCAGGTAAAACGTCTCCAGCCGGATGTCATCAGTAAGTAATCCAGCGCTTTTTCTGCTTTCTCTTCTTTTTTGTCGAAATAAAAAGCAGGCTCTTCTACTTTTGCATTCAGGTCTTGTTGTAATAACAACTGCGACACGATGTTTCCGGACTTATCATCTGCAAAAGAAAGGAACTGATCATTCACTACGGCAAGTGAAAGGTTGGCCGGTGCCGGCATGCCTTTTTCGTCTTTCACACTTACAGTCATTTTTACTTTTTCGCGGGGCAGGTAGTTGTTTTTATCTGTTTCGATGGATACCTGCAATTGTTTGGAGCTGTTCGCGAAAGCCAATCGCTCTGCGCGTTCTATACCTTTTGCATCAAATAAAGTAATTTGTACAACACCGGCAGGAAATGTTTCGGTAGAAAACACCAATTCGTTCACACCTTTCTTCGCATCTATAGCTGTTGAATAATAGATCTGGCCACGTACCTGTGCGATCAGTGATAATTGTTCGGTTTCTGTAGTACGGATAATGGTTTTGATCTCGCCCGGTTTGCTGTTGTCGGTATTCAGTACATATCCTCTTACCAAAGCTTCCGGCATTTTGTACACTTCAATGATTCCTTCGGGTTTCGTGATCTTTACCGTATAATTTTCGCTGGCAAGCGGTGTAAAGCTAAATGCGCCCATTCCATCGTGGTAGCTGGAAAAGGAGCTGACCTGTGTGCCTTTTGAGTTTAATACGATCCCTTCCACATCGGCAGGTTTGCCAAATTCGTTCATCGCTTTGATCGCTACATTACTTTGAAGACCGGCTACAAGGTCGCCGCCTTCCGGCAAAAGTGCAAGGTCTATTTTGTTCAATACGATCGGTATGGAACGGGAGATGCTTTCGGTACTGCCATTGTAGTCGATCATTATATTCAGCAAACCATCATTGCTTGCCAGCTCTTTGGGCAAATTGAACTTGATGAACTGTATCCCTTCTTCGTCTGTGACATCCGTTTTTTCAATGATCTTCTGTCCGTTGATATTGGCGACGATCTTTATTTTATGATCGGCCAGCGCTTTGTTCTCATTGGTATTCAGCACTAATTTAGCGATCACTTCATCGCCGGCACCGAATGCTTTTTTCTCGAAATTCAGCTTCATTTTTAATGCAGGCAATACAACATCCTGCACCTGTATCTCTTTTTCAAATACATTCTCCGGACCTCCGTTCTTCATCCAGTTGGTATACGCCCGCACTTTGTACATGCCTCCTAATGCTTCTTTGCCCAGCTCGAAATCACCAAAGGTTTTGCCATTCTTCGTAATAAGCTTAACGGTTCTTTCGATCGTTCCTTTCGGACTGATGAATTCCACATGCAGGATATCGCTTTTGTCCGAAGCGAGCATATTTTTCGAATTGAGCACGTGAGCGGAAAACCAGATCGTTTCACCCGGCTCGTACATGGGTTTGTCCAGTTGGAGATATATCCTGTCTTCAGGGAATTCTTCATTATAGGCGTTTACTTTTTTCTTCAGGCCTTTAATGAACTCATTCTCCAATGCCTGTTGAAAATAACGTGATGGAGTGGCCCAGGCTAACAAAGCTCCCGCAATAACTGTTACTGCGCTGATCTTTAGAGTTGTTTTGATTGTAGATGTCTGCATGATATAGTGTGTTTGTTGTATCGATCTTTAGTATTTAGATGTGCAGGAGCTTTCGATTCCACATGGAAAACATGGAAAATTCTATATCTTACTGAATTTCAATGAGTAAGAAGCAAAGAGAATTACTTCTTTTTAAGACTGATCTTGAAGTCGTCCGTATTTCCTTTGATATTTACGTTGATGAATTTCATCTTTTTATTTTCATCACGTACAATAATATCGTCGACCTGCATGGAATCGACTTCTTCTTTCTTGCGGTTGAAAAGGTATTTGAAACCCACATCGGTCACCATTTTCATCGGGACCTTCACCTGGTAATCCATTTCCATTTTTTCGGTGGTAATGGCTTGTTTTCCTTCAAACTCGATAAAACCAAGGGAAGAATTGATGCGCATGTTCGGGATCTCCAACACGCCTTTTTTCAGGGAGAAGGTATTCACGAGGGTATCAAAGCGCACATATTTCAGGTTCTTGTCTTTGAAATAATCTGCCAGCAGGCTCATCGGACCGTAGTTGTTGAGAGAGCCATTGGTGACAATGCTTTTCAATTTTATCCTCGATGTTTCAATGATAGGGATCATATCGGCATGCATGCGGATCTTGCCCGTGAGCTTACCCGTTAGAATACCGGTGATATTATCACTGACCAGGTAGGTTTGTCCGAAATTATCGAATTTCAGAAATAATTTGCTCAGGTCTACTTTTTTGAAAACCACTCTCGGTTTAAAAAAGATCTTCTCCTTGTTGCTTCCATCGAAGAATGAGCTGTCCATATCGATGTGTCCGTCTGCAATATCCATTCCAAGTGTATCGATAATGAACATATGATTTTTCTGCATGCGCATGCGGGCTTTTATCTTTTTTATCTCCAGCTCTTTATAGATCAGTTCACCGATCTCCAGTTTGATCTTCATATTGCTGAATGGCAGGCTGAATACATTGAATACCGAATCGTGCTGCGTAGCATCGGCCATTTTTAAGCTGTCTCTTCTGCTGCGTTTCACCTCGTTGAAATTCAGAATCTCATTCAGGTTCAAATGTTTCGACCGGAGTGTGAAACGATTGTCTTTCTTGGCTTCCTCTATATTACCAAGGAAATAAGCGAGGCTGATGCTGAAATCATTGTCGCCCATTTTACCGGTTAATTTCTTGAGGCGGATCCGGTTGTCGCTATATTTGATCTCTCCATTGATCTGTTCCAGCTTCAGGGGATGCATACGCAATTGTCCTTCCGCATTCACCAGTTTTATTTCCATCGATTTGAACTCCTTGTCGTAGGTGATCTTTGCATTGCCTTCAAGTGTCAGGCCTTTTATGCGTTCACGCTGCAGATCTTCCGGAACGTAATTAACGCCTTTGTATTTGAAAAGATTCCGCAGGCCCATCGTACCGGATACCAGTTTGTATTCAAGCTCCGATGTTCCTTTCGTTACATCATTGAACCAGATCGCGTAGTTTTTGAAGGAGCCGGTCAGGTTCAGATCGGTTTTGTTTACCTGCCCGCTGAATTGCTGCAGCGTGACTTTGTTGCTGTCAACATACACAACAATATTGAAATTTGTGAGCGGGTGTTTGTAGTGCTGCAGTTTCACATTGAAATTATTGATTGCAAAATCCCCTAACGGGATTTTTGTAGTGGTGTCGAGAATACGTTTCGCCGATGTATGGATCCGGATAGTTGTATTGAAGTTCGTTAGCTGTTCATCAATAGGCTGCATTTTTGTAGTATCGAAAGTGGTCAGCTCTTTCAGGTTGAGGTTTTTAGAAGCAAGAGAAATGACAACATCCACCTGTTTTTTGGTAAGGTGCAGCAGGTCGGGAAGATTGCTGATGGTACCTTTCAGTGAAATATCGGAGCTGCCTACATTAGCGGTGCAGTATTCGATGTTCAATGCTTTTTTCTTCATTTCCGCAGAAAGGTTCAGGTTTTTGATCATATGCGGATACTTCGGCAATTTGAAGGCAAGATTTTTGATCTTTAATTCACTATCCACACCCTGTTTCAGTTTTGCAAATGTGGTTTTAGGCATGGCAATGTCCACCAGCTCATCATAATGGACCTTGAGCTTTACCTGACCACTCATGTCTTTCAGCTCGGGCAACTGGAGGAACTGCGCGAGGTATTGAAGGTCAAAATCCGTGCTCACATCCATGTTTACCGTAGGGTCCTCAAAATTCCGCACAACGATGTTCCCATGCACATCTCCCTGCTCGGGCAAGGCGAATACATCCAATAGCCCGACTTCGAAAGTAGTGATGTTCCGCTTGGCACCGTTGGTAAAATAACCGGTAAAGGCAAGACTTTCCAGCTTACGGTTGTAATTCGAGTTTTTGAAAAAGCCGTTCTTGCAGCCAAAATCAGCAAGGATCTGCGGCTGCTGCCCGCGGGATACCATGCCTTTTATGGTCGCATCAAAATAAAGCAGGCCTTTACTCTGGTAACGTTTCATGTATTTTGCAAGATCAGCAGGCAGGAAAGCAAACAACAGATTGAAATCGGATTTTTCACCGTTGAATTTCATATCCATATACACATCATCCTTCATCAGGATCCTGCCCTCCATCCCAAAAGGCACATCTTCCAGCTTGATCACTGATTTGTTGATGGTAAGCATCTCGTATTTGTTGGAATAGCGGATGGATGCATTGATGTCAAAGTTTTTATCGCGCACAAACGTAGTGTCCTTGTCTTTGATCACCGTCAGCACGAACTTGCCATCCACAGAAGCAGTAACACTTTTGGTGCCTATCCGGAAAGAGGCATTTACTTCATCAAACTTCCCGTTTATTTTGATCTTATTACTTTCGTTGATCTTGGTAATTTTAATGTTCTTAAGTTTGATCTTTTTCAGGTTCAGCTTAAAAGCAGAAGTATCCTCCGGGGCAACTTCAGCTCCTGTAGATTCGAAAGCTTTGGTGATATTGAAATTACCTGTAGTGTCCTGCACAATGTATAAACTTCCGCCATTGGCTTCTATCGTATTGATGCGGTACTTCCCCTTCAGGATCTTCATTGCATCAAAATCAACAAAAAGGTGATCGATGTCTACAATAGGCTTGGAATCCGATAGCTTGTCTTCATAGATGCGCACGTGCTGCAAATCAATGGACATGTTCGGGAAGTTACGGAAGGGAAAAATATCGCTTTCTTTGACGGTCAGCTTTCCTTTAAAGCTTTCATTCGCCATTGACAAGCCCTGCTGAACAAGTGCGCCCTGGTTATAGTAGAGCAGGCCAATGATAACAACAAGCAAAACCACCGGCACCAGGGTGATCCATAAAAATACGTTTAGTATTTTCTTCCAAAGGGGTTTCTTTGCTTTTTCCATCTCCGACACAAAATTAACCGAAAACCTGAATTTGTTAGGGCTTTATCTTATTTTTGTGAGAATGGAGCCATTTTCGGATGAATATTTTATGAAGGAAGCTTTAAAGGAAGCAAAAAAAGCCTTCGACCTGGATGAAGTTCCGGTGGGAGCGGTGATCGTGAGCGAAAACAGGGTAATTGCAAGGGCTCACAACCTCACGGAATTGCTGATCGATGTGACTGCACATGCTGAAATGCAGGCTATTACGGCTGCTGCTAACCATATTGGCGGTAAATATTTAAGCGATTGTATACTTTATGTTACGATAGAGCCCTGCCCGATGTGTGCAGGCGCCTTGTACTGGAGCCAGATCTCGAGAATAGTATACGGAGCCAGTGATGAAAAGAGGGGCTTTTCCAAAAACGGAAGCCCTATGTTGCATCCCAAAACAACGATCGTAACAGGCATCCTGGAAAATGAGTGCTCGGAACTGATGAAGACATTTTTTAAAAACAAACGAAATTAACAGGACATGCCGATCATAAATTCCATAGCCGCCTGGCTGATGAAAAAGCGTATGCACCAGATCGACCTGTTCATGAAGTATCCGCATGATGTGCAGGAAGAATGGTTACGGCGTCTACTAAAAAACGGTGCTGAAACGGAATTCGGGAAAAAATATGATTTTTCCGGTATCGGGAACTACGAGCAGTTTAAAAGGAATATCCCCTTACAGGATTATGAAACATTAAAACCCTATATCGAACGGATACGCCGGGGCGAGCAGGGACTGTTATGGAACGAAGAAATAAAGTGGTTTGCCAAATCGAGTGGCACTACTTCTGATAAAAGCAAGTTTATCCCGGTAAGCCCCGAAAGCCTGGATGGATGCCACTACAATGGCGGAAGGGATATGGTCACCATCCATTGTGTGAACAACCCGGAAACGAATTTATTCACCGGAAAAAATCTTGCGCTCGGTGGCAGCCATCAAACCGATTATTTCGGGGACCACGAATCGTATCATGGCGATGTGAGTGCTATCGTGATACAGAACCTGCCGATCTGGGCCGAATATTTCAGGGCGCCGGACATCAATATTGCGCTGATGAGCAATTGGGAAGAGAAGCTGAAGCAGTTGGTGGACACCACAAAAAATGCCAATGTAACAAGCCTTGCAGGAGTGCCGAGCTGGATGCTGGTATTGCTGCGCGAGATCCTGAAGGAAAAAAAAGTAGCTTCGATCAGAGAAGTATGGCCCAACCTTGAAGTGTATTTTCACGGTGGCGTAAGCTTTACTCCGTATGCCGAACAGTTCAGGTCTTTGCTGGACAATGAGCAGATCTCTTACCTTGAGCTATACAATGCGTCTGAAGGATTTTTTGGGATCCAGGATCAGAAAGAGGTAAAGGAATTATTACTGATGCTGGATTACGGTATCTATTACGAATTTATTCCCGTTGAGGATATTGAAAAAGAAAATCCGCGTGTGTATAACCTGTCAGAGATCACTATCGGGGTAGTGTATTCCATGGTTATTACCACTACGGCAGGTTTGTGGAGATACCAGTTAGGAGACACCATTAAGTTCACCGGCATAAATCCCTACCGTTTTGTGATAGTGGGGCGTACCAAGCATAACATCAATGTGTTCGGAGAAGAGCTGATGATCCACAATGCTGAACAGGCTTTGCGCATTGCCTGCGGGAAAACACATGCACAGATCACGGATTACACGGCAGCTCCTGTTTTTATGACAGAAACGAGTGGAGCTCATGAGTGGCTGATCGAATTTGAGAAGGAACCGAACAATCTTGAATACTTTACAGATGTTCTGGATAAGGCATTGCAACAGGTGAACTCGGATTATGAAGCCAAACGTTTCAATAATTATATTTTGAAACTGCCAATCGTAAAAGCGCTGCCCTCCGGCACCTTTATGCAATGGATGAGAAGCAAGAATAAGTTAGGAGGACAACACAAAGTTCCGCGCCTGTTCAATGAGCGGAAATATGTAAATGAGATCCTTGGTCTCCTGAAATAAAAAAGCGCCCTGACGAGAATCTGCCAGGGCGCTTTTGATATAATGCGATTGCTTATTTGCTTATCACGATTTTTTTCACGGTTTCTTTTCCTCCTGAATTGTATTTAACAAAATAAGCTCCATTGTCAAATGCTGAGAGGTCAATGGTTACAAGGTTCTGCACGGAAGAGTTTATCGTGCTCCGGTAAATTTCTTTACCGAGGATATCACTTACGGTAATGATCTCATGACCTGGTTTTGCAAGCGCATTGATCTCTGCGAAGAATTTTCCTTCCGAAGGGTTTGGGTACACTATCATTTCATCTACCATAGTTGTGCTTTCTTCTACGCCCACTGTTGTCGGGATACGCAGCACCATGTGTTCTTCATAGAAACTTCCGAAATCGGCCCCTACTGTTTTAATGAACACCGCTGCCGGAGTACCGATCTTTTTGAAACGAAGAATCCCATTGCCCTGCGAGGTATTGGCCCACCATGATAAACCATCTCCTCCGGCATCTGTTATTTTGAATTTATAGCAGCCCGGGCTTACCCGAAGGGTGTCTTTATAAACAGTATTGGGTGTACAGTTGTTACCATCACGGCTCAGCACGATATTTCCATTTGCATCTGTCACCGTATACATGTTTTCATACGGGGTGTTATTGGTAGCGAAGAAAATAACGAAAGCAGTATCATATTGCATTGGAAGGATAACACCGGACCTTGCCGTATCGTCATAACGGTATTCGTCCGTGGCGTTGTTTACCATACTGATATAACTGATGAATTTAGGATTTGTGGTGTTGGTCCAGCTCAGGCCGGGCAAGCTAAGTGTAGCAGTATCTCCAAAAGCCAGAGAGCCATTCCATACGTGAGTTTGCAGGGTAGTGCCTTCAAAACCGTATTTGAACTCGACAGATGTAACAGTGTTGGAGCCATGATTTTTTATTTGCAGCTCCGGGTCTTTACACACCGGATTGTAGCGGATGTATTCTTTTATTTTGGAAGGACGGATCAGCTCTTCGATACCGACATCATTTGCGTGGTTCGGTGCTTTGAATTGGAACAACTGGGTATTGATCACTTCATTGCCATAACTGCCCGAACCTGTGTACGTTTGCATATCGATATCTACGGTGTGCGCGGTGGCAGGTGGCAGAAATTTCTGAACGAAATCAGGGTACACTACATTGCCGGGACACCAGTTGCCACGGTCATATACCCAGGTTCCGCCTTGTGGGTAAAGTGCATTCCCGCCACAGGTTCTCCAGCGGTTGCGCTGATGTTCGAGGTTTCCATCGATGTACACTCTTCTCCATTTGTCGCAGAACTCAGAGCAATAATTGTTATCACTGCCATGTCCTGTATGCAGGATGCGGAATTTAGAAAATACCTGATCATTTGTGGTGGTAAAGCTCAGGGGAGTCAAATGATTTTCGATCGGATCAGCAGGATTACCAAATGAATACGAACCATCGATGAGCTGTGTGAAAGAGGAAAAATCAGCATCCGGTGTTCCTTCTATTATGCTGAAGTCGAGTGTAACTGCCCAACCTCTGCCCACATTGGTTTCGTATCCGGTGTGAATGTATTCGATCTCTACCGAATCATGAAGGAATGTGGCATAGTCTGTAATATCCATGTGCCAGTCGAATGAAAAAGTAGCTCCGAAGCTATTTCCATACGGAGTAATGAAACGTACCGCTTCTATGTTTTTATCAGCGCTGTCAACACCGCCTCTCCTGCGGATCTTCAGGTAGTCCAGGTAATCCCATTCGCCACAGGCCATACCGCTCGGGCAGCGATACTTCATGGTCACGTACACCTTACGGACCGAAATATTCTGCGGGAACTGTCCCCAGGCGAAATAAGAATTAGTTCCCATACCGGGATTTGTAACTACTGTTACATTATTGTGTGTAACAACGTGAATAGTATCACCGGGATTTGCACTCATAGTAAGGCAGGCAAACAACGACAAAATAAATACGGAGAGTTTTTTCATAATTTTCTAAATTGATTTAGTAAAAATAGAAAAAAGAAAGCAAACGGAAGGGATTATTTAAAGGATTATTTGGTTTCCGAAAGGCTGATTTCCTGTTTTACCACTTATTCGTCAATTGTGACCACTTACGAAATAAAAAGGACCAGATAAAAGTCATTACGCGATTTGTTAAATGTTTATCCGTTCTTTTGTTGAATGAAAAATACCGGATCCATTCTGCTAAAAAGTATGTTCGCGTTTTTTATCCTGATCGCCACTACTACCATTGATGCTCAGAAAAAACCACAAAAACCTATTAAACTGCAGGCAAAAACAGATAATCATAAAATTTCGTTTGAAATGGAAACTGATATTTTCTATTTCACCAACATGGATCTTATCGGTTTTTTCAAGCAAACCGGTGATAACACAACGGGTGGAGCAGTCAATTATCTGGACAATTATCACAAGACAATCGAATATAAAAAGGGGCAGACCAATTTTAAAAATGCAGGGGAGCGCAGCTTACATGCAGCCATTGAAAAGTACCTGAAAAATATAGTACTTGCAGGTAAAGCTGCCGATATTGCAAAGGATGGAAATAAAATGAATCTTTTTATTCTCACAATCAAATGTACATCGGATTCAACAAAAGAAACCATCACTGAGAAAAAGGGCCGCGTTGTTTTAGAGTGCCTTTAACCGGAATTTTTCCCGATAAATAAATTTAGCCGAACCGAATTTGGATCGTATATTTATGCCTGTTTATGCAGGAATATATCATCATAGTAGCGGGAGGAAGCGGTTCACGCATGCAAAGCGATCTGCCCAAACAATTTCTGCCACTTCACGATAAGGCGATCCTGCTGCATACCATTGATCGCTTTCTTTCCTACAACCCGGACATACGGATCATTATTTGTTGTCCGAGGGATTTTTTGAATTACACAAAGGAGCTTCTGTCGAAACATCAATACCCCAATACCATAGAAGTGGTAGAAGGCGGAGCCACACGTTTCCACTCCGTGAAGAACGGATTGAATGTTATTGAAAATATGTCTTCTCTTGTTGGCGTGCATGATGCTGCCCGCCCTTTGGTGAGCAAAGAAACCATTGCCCGTTGTTATCGCACTGCATTGGAAAAAGGCAATGCCATTCCGGTGATCGGCCTGAATGAATCGCTCCGGAAAGTGGAAGGAGAAAGGAATGAAGCCCAGGATCGTTCCGCATTCCGTATTGTACAAACGCCGCAGTGTTTTACCACAGCCCTTCTGAAAGAGGCATTTTTGCAGGAGTATTCGCCTTTGTTTACCGATGATGCAAGTGTGCTGGAAAAAGCAGGATATACGATACACCTTACCGAAGGGAATACCGAAAATATAAAGATCACTGTTCCGGCCGATCTCCTGCTGGCAGAAGTCTTATTAAAAAATAAAGAATGACCACAGAAGAAATAGCAGACGCAATCGAATTTACTGCCAAGCTGATGGAACTGCACGGCGAAAATCCGTTCAAAGTAAAAGCCCTTGCCTCCGCTTCGTACCGCCTGTCGAAGATACACGCCGACCTGAGCAACAAAAGCCTCGAAGAGCTGGAAGCCATGGAAGGAGTAGGGAAGAGCATTGCTGCCAAGATCATCGAGCTGCAGCAAACAGGAACTACCAAAGAGCTGGAAACATTAAAAGCCAAAACACCGGTCGGATTAAAAGAAGTATTGGAAGTAAAAGGCCTCGGACCGAAAAAAGTATCCCTGTTATGGAAAGAGCTGAGCATTGAGTCCATCGGCGAATTGCTGTATGCGTGTAACGAGAACCGCCTGATCACCCTGAAAGGGTTCGGATCGAAAACACAGGACGAAGTGAAAAAATCGGTGGAATTCAAGCTAAGCAATCAACACAAATACCATTATGCTTACGCTGAGCTGATCGGCAATGAGCTGTTGAAAAAAGTGAAAGCCACACACCCGGATGCATTGATCTCCTTTACGGGAGCCTTGCACAGGAAATCGGAGATCATCGATACCATTGATATTCTTGTAGAAGAAGATCTGGCTGACGAATTGAATAAGCTGGTGAAAACAGTTCCCTATCCTTTTGTGATCCACAGCAGCCCGCCGGAAAATTTTTATTACAATCTCGTGCTTACTTCCTCTACACAGGAGCACATCGAAAAAGCAGGCTTGCTTGATCTGGGTGAGCAGGAGCAGAGCAGTGAAGAAGAAGTGTATGATGATCTGCAGCTGCAATACATTGTCCCTGAATTACGTGAGGGATTGAATGAAGTAGAGCTGGCAGAACAACAGGAGATCGGAAAGCTGATCGAATTTACCGACCTGCGTGGAAGTTTGCACAACCACTCTACCTATAGCGACGGTGTACATACACTACGGGAAATGGCAGAAGAGTGCAAGGCACTTGGCTATGAGTATTTCGGTATTTGCGATCACTCGCAGACGGCTGTATATGCGGGCGGTTTGAAACCTGACCGGATCTTTGAACAACAAAAAGAGATCGACCTGCTGAATGCACAATCAGGTCCTTTTAAGATCCTGAAAGGCATTGAATCGGATATCCTGTCCGACGGAAGCCTCGACTATACAGAAGATGTTTTAAAGACCTTTGATTTTGTAGTAGCTTCCATTCACCAGGGTTTTAAGATGGATGAAGAAAGAGCTACCACACGCGTGATCAAAGCCATTGAAAATCCTTACACAAAAATACTGGGACATCCTACCGGCCGCCTTTTACTGGCCCGTCCCGGCTATCCTATCGATCATAAAAAAGTGATAGATGCCTGTGCAGCAAACGGTGTGGCGATCGAGCTGAATGCGCATCCGTATCGCCTGGACATTGACTGGCGCTGGATCCCATATTGCATGGAGAAAAAAGTAATGGTCTCCATCAACCCGGATGCACATGCGAAAAGCGGTTTCTACGATATGTATTACGGAACCTGCGTGGCACGCAAAGGAATGCTGACGAAAGAGTATTGCCTGAATGTATTGTCGTTGAAAGATATTGAAGAGTGGTTCAAAAAGAAATAACACCGTAGGTATTACACTTCCATTGCCCTTTGCAGATTCACATTGCCTGAAAGCATAAATTGTTTTTTGCTTTCGATGCTGGCTGTTATATCGTTCAGCTCTCCTTTAGGGATGGAGCTGATCAGCTTGCGGGTGTAATCGCTTTGCGGGTTGTTACAGATCTCATCTGCGTCGCCCATTTCTTCGATCCTGCCTTGCTTGTTCATTACGACGATCCGGTCGCTCATGAATTTTACTACGGAAAGATCATGCGAAATAAAAATATACGTGAACTGGAATTCTTTTTTCAATTCGTTCAGCAGGTTGAGTACCTGTGCCTGCACCGACACGTCCAGTGCAGAAACCGACTCATCACAAATAATGAATTGTGGCTGAAGCGCCAGGGCCCGTGCAATACCAATACGCTGACGTTGCCCGCCTGAGAACTCATGTGGATAGCGGTAAAACTGCTGCTCCGTCATGTTCACCCGTTTCAGCAATTCCATCACTTTCTCTTTGCGTTGTGAATCGTTCTGTAATATGCCATGCACTTTCATCGGCTCCATGATCGCATCACCGATCGTGATACGTGGGTTCAATGAAGAATACGGATCCTGGAAAATGATCTGGATGTCCTTACGCATGGAGCGCAGGTCTTTCGGATTGAGATTGGTAATGTCCCGGCCTTTGAATTTGATGATCCCTGCGGTCGGTTCCACCAAACGGAGTATCGTACGTCCCAGGGTTGTTTTTCCGCAGCCCGATTCTCCAACCAATCCAAGTGTTTCTCCCTGATATACGTCAAAGGAGACATCGTCCACTGCTTTTACAAAATCCTTTGCTTTGCCAAACATACTTTTGTTGATCGGAAAATAGGTCTTGATATTGGAGAGCTCCAGGATCTTGTCACGGCTATATAGCGCCTTGTGCTGAAGCTCACGTTCTTCTTTGGTTACTTCCGCACTTTTGATGATATCCTGGATGGACTGTTGTTTTTCAATGATCTCGCCATCCGCGTTCAGCTCCATAAAATTAGTTACGGTCGGCAGGTAATGAAGACGTTTGTTCAATGGAGGGCGGCAGGCCAACAGCCCTTTTGTATAAGGATGCTGCGGATTACTGAAAATATCGTACACGGAACCTTGTTCAACAATTTTTCCTTTGTACATCACCACGACCTTATCAGCAAGCTCTGCAATAACGCCAAGGTCATGTGTGATGAACATAATGCCCATATCATTTTCCCGCTGCAGTTCCAGCATCAGGTCGAGGATGGTTTTCTGAACGGTTACATCAAGTGCTGTGGTTGGCTCGTCGGCAATGAGGATGCTCGGATTACAGCTCATGGCCATAGCGATCATTACTCGTTGTTTCTGCCCGCCTGAGATCTGGTGAGGATAAGTATCGAGTATATCATCCGGGCGTGGGAGCTGAACTTTTTTGAATAATTCCAATGCTCTTAGCCTTGCTTCTTTTTTGCTTACATTCTGGTGCAGCATGATCGCTTCCATTACCTGGTCGCCGCATGTGTACACCGGGTTGAGAGAGGTCATAGGCTCCTGGAAGATCATTGCGATCTCATTTCCGCGATAGGAGCGCATTTCTTTATTGGTGGCCTTCACAAGGTCAACAGGCCCGTTTGTGCGCGAATGATATATGATCTCACCGGAGGAGATACGCCCCGGAGGATTGGGAATGAGCTTCATAACAGATAAAGAAGTCACCGATTTACCCGAGCCTGATTCGCCAACGATACCAATGGTTTCGCCGCGGTGAAGCGTGAACGAAATATTGTTGACCGCTTTCACGGTTTCACTGTCCGTCTTAAATTCAGTTACGAGGTTTTTTACCTCTAATAAAACTTCTCTCGACTGCTCCATTTCTCCTTAAAATAAATTTAGCTTTCTGATGTCAGGTAGTTCTGCTTCAAACAAATAATCGCCGCATCCAACAAGCCACACAAAGCTATTTAATTATAGTAAACTTACAAATTCCGGCCACCAAATGCCAAAAGTTTCGACAAAGGTCGATTTTAACAGGATTAGCGTTAATTTTCACATTTTAGGGGGTTCTTCTGCCTGCTGTTCGGGTGTTACAGGCGGTGCTGGTGGCTGTATTTCTGCTTTCTTTTCTCTTTGTTTTTTATAGATAAAAATACCCAGCAAAAGCAGACCGGTAAGGATAACCAAACCAAGCATGGTCCATACGAGACTGCCGGAGGTTTTTACCACCACCAGGAAAACAATGGCAAATAACAGAATAGTGGCGACTTCATTAAAAAGCCGCAGCTTTATGGAAGAAAATTTATAGATATCATTTCGCTGCTGTGAAAAAATGAGCTGGCACTGGAACTGGTATACCCACAAAAGCCCTACAAACACCAGTTTCAGCATCATCCAGGCCTGGGTGAGGTAAAAATCAAAATTGGACACATACATCCAGATCCCGAAGGTGCTGGCAAGGATGGCGGATGGCCAGGTGATCCCATACCAAAGCCGTTTTTGCATGATCCGGAACTGGTTTACCAGGATGCTTTTTTTCGGCTCTTCTTCTTTCATTGCTTCGGCCTGATAGATGAACAACCGGACAATGTAGAAAAGCCCGGCAAACCAGGTGACTACAAATACAATGTGCAGCGCTTTTATATAATCTAAGTTCATAGGAAGAATGTGTTAGTTACACATGTTAATTTGATGCCAAAAGTACGAAAAGATACAGAACGGCTTAGCGGATAAAAACACCGGGCACGCAACAAATTTTGTACATTCGTAGCCAATAAAATCACTCGTATGCCGAAATCAAAATTTGCAAAAGAATCCCTGACCATCAATACAGAGCATGTACTGCCCAATGATACCAATCATATCGGTAATCTTTTCGGGGGCCGTCTGCTGCAATGGATGGATATAACAGGTGCGATCTCTGCACAACGTCACTGCCGCAGGGTATGCGTTACCGCGACGGTGAACAATGTGTCTTTCAAATACCCGATCAAGAACAACAGTATTGTGACGCTGGAAGCCAAAGTTTCGAGGGCATTCAATACCAGTATGGAAGTGTTCATCGATGTGTTCGTGGAAGACCAGGTAACGGGTGTTCGTACGAAATGCAATGAGGCGATCTATACCTTTGTGGCGATCGATCAAAATGGCTCTCCGCTGCCTGTGCCTGAACTGGTGCCGGAAACAGAGGAAGAACAAAAAAGATACGATGGCGCATTGAGAAGAAAACAGCTTGCACTGATCCTTGCCGGTCGAATGAAACCGGATGAAGCAGTGGAGCTGAAAAGCCTCTTTGTACACGAATAATTCCTTAACGTTTTCATTAAATCATAGATTTGGCGGGGAAGGGTTTATTTCTTACTTTTAAACGACTATTTTCCCATGTCTGCTATGAAGATACGACTGTTAGTGATATTTCTGCTTGCCACTGCTCAGTGGTGCTTTGCTCAGTTCACGGATAATTTTTCAGATAACGATTACACGGCCAATCCTGTCTGGACACCTTCAGCAGCAGGCGATTTTGTTGTTGCAACCGGGCAGCTGCAGTCGAATAATACAACGGCTTCTTCCACCTTTTACATCAGTACACCTTCTGCCACTGCATCCAATTGCCAATGGGAGTTTTTTGTGAACCTCAAATTCGCTACTTCCGGGACCAATTACGCAGACATCTATTTAACGGCAGATAATGCCAATCTTACAACGGCTGCATTGAACGGATATTTTGTACGGATAGGGAATACACTGGACGAAATTTGTTTGTATAAAAATGTGGCGGGTACAGCTTCCAAGATCATTGACGGCGTGGATGGAATTGTTGCCAGCTCTTCCAACAACCTGATAAAAATAAAGGTAACGCGTACTGCTGCCAATCTGTTTGCCCTCGAAAGGGATATGAGCGGAACAGGTAGCGTTTATGTAAGCGAGGGCACGGTAACGGATGCTACTTTTACCACTTCCGCTTTTTTTGGAGTGCTTATCAGGCAATCGACCGCTACTTTTTTTCAGAAACATTTTTTTGACGATTTTTATGCGGGGCCTGTTATTACGGACGTTACACCTCCTGTCCTTGTTTCTGCAACACCTGTTTCTTCTACGCAGCTGGATGTTCTTTTCAACGAGGACGTGGATATAATAAGCGCTCAAACCGCCGCAAATTATTCTGTGAACAATGGTGTAGGAATTCCTTCCGCAGCCGTATTGGATGGAAGTAATTTTAAGCTGGTACATCTTACCTTTGGTACTGCATTTACAAACGGATTGCAAAACACCATTACCGTGAACGGAGTGCAGGATATTGCTACGAATCCGATTTCCGGTGGTACTGCTAATTTTACGTACCTGAATTTTTCCACACCAACTTACAAGGATGTTATTATCAACGAGCTGATGGTGGATGTAAACCCGGTTCCGGCCGGTGTTCCTGCGAGGCAATACCTCGAGCTCTACAACCGGAGTGCAAATTATTTCAATCTCAACGGTTGGCAGTTCAGCGACGCAGTTTCCACCACAACGGTTACTACAAACTATACACTCGCTCCCAATTCCTACGTGCTTATCGCAAAAAGCTCTGATACGGTTTTGTTTACGGGCATCAGTAATAAGATCGGGACAACAACATTCCCAACATATAATGCTACCGGTGATCCTGTTTTTCTGCGTGACAATACCGCTGCCATTATTGATTCGATCCATTACGCAATAGCCTGGTACAATGATGTGGTGAAAGATGATGGCGGCTGGAGCCTTGAGCTGATCAATCCTTCGTTGAGCGCTAATTGTATTGCACAGAGTAACTGGACAGCAACAACGAATACAAACGGAGGTACTCCGGGTGTTCAGAATTCGGTGTATAGTACAGCTCCGGATGTAACGGCTCCTCAGTTCCAATCCATTGTTGTACTGGATTCGGTCACCTTGCAGGTATGTTTTTCAGAAGCAGTGAATTCCACTTTGCTTACCAATGCTGCTAACTACAGCGCCAGCAATGGTTTGGGAAATCCTTCTTCGGTGGCAGTCAACGCCGGTCTCACCTGTGCCACCTTAACGTATACGACACCGTTTACAAGCCTTACCGCCTATACACTTACTTTTTCTTCGCTGGCTGACTGTAGCGGGAATGTTGTAAACCCGGGCTCAGGTACTTTTACATATGTGCAGATCGAAACGCCCGTATATGGCGATGTGATCCTTACAGAGATCATGGTGGATGTGACTCCGGCGCCAGTGGGTGTTCCTGCCAAACAATACCTCGAGGTGTATAACAAAAGCACGAAGTACTTTAATGTAAACGGATGGACCTTTGCCGATGCAGCATCCACTTCCACTATTTTTTCCAATTATATTTTTGCACCCAATACCTACCTGCTGATCGCAAAAAACACCGATACTGTTTTGTTTGCAGGCCTTTCCAATAAAGTGGGAACTGCCACTTTCCCTTCGTATAATCTTACAGGCGATCCCGTTTATCTATACGATAATGCGGCCAATGCGCTGGATTCCATTCGTTATTCTACGGCCTGGTACAATGATGCGGTAAAGGATGATGGCGGCTGGAGCCTTGAGCTGATCAATCCTTCACTCAATCAAAATTGCCTTGACCAAAGCAACTGGACAGCCAGCACGAATACAAACGGCGGAACTCCGGGTATACAAAATTCCGTATACTCAACAGTGCCGGATGTAACGTCTCCGCAATTCTCTTCGGTGGCAGTTGTTGATTCGGTTACGGTAGAGCTTTGTTTTTCGGAAGCGATCAGTACGTCGCTGGCGAACAATGTATCTAATTACTCTCTGAATAATGGTATTGGTAATCCTGTATCACTTGTTGTAAGCACTGCACAAAGTTGCATCACATTGAGTTTTGCAACGCCTTTTGCAGCACAGACGACATATACCATTTCATTTAACGCTCTTGCTGACTGTAGCGGGAATATAGTGAACCCGGGGAGCGCAGCATTTACCTATTATCAATTATCCAACCCGGCTTATAATGATGTGATCGTAACGGAGCTGATGATCGATGTGAATCCTGTTCCGAATGCAGTACCAGCCAAACAATACCTGGAGCTGTATAATAAAAGCACAAAGTATTTTAACCTGAACAACTGGCAAATAAGTGATCCCGTGAGCTCTTCAGTGGTTACGGGCAATTACCTGCTGGTACCGGGTGCCTATGTGGTACTCGCCAAAGCAGCAGATACTAATTTGTTCACAGGCATCAGCAACAAACTCGGACTTGCCACATTCCCTTCTTTTAATACAACAGGCGATGGTGTATTTATCCAGGATGGAGCAGGTAATTTTGTGGATTCATTGCATTACACTGACGACTGGTATCTGAACAGTACAAAAAAAGCCGGAGGCTGGAGCCTTGAGCTGATCAATCCGACATTGAACAGCAATTGTGAAATAGCCGCTAACTGGCAGGGCACCAACAGCCTGAACGGAGGAACGCCGGGTGCACAGAATTCAGTATACAATGTTACACCGGATGTAAGCGGGCCACAGCCATTACAGGTATCGGTAAGCGATTCGGTGCATATCACGCTTTGTTTTAATGAAGCGATCAGTGCCGATCTTATCTCCACTGTTTCGCATTACAACGTTTCTGCAGGTATCGGAGCTCCGGTATCAGCCACTGTTTCAGCGGGCAGCAGTAAATGCATTGATCTTGTATTGAATGCGCCGTTGCAAAACCAAACGAATTATACATTGACACTTACAGGCCTTGCAGATTGCTCCGGCAATGCGGCATCACCTGCATCTGTTGGTTTCAGCTATTATGTGGCCAAGCCCTATGATGTAGTGATCAACGAATTGTTTGCCGATCCCGACCCGCAGGTTGCATTGCCATTGGGAGAATACATAGAATTATACAACCGCAGCAGCTATTCTGTTTCGTTGAAGGACTGGACACTAACAGTGGGCAATAACGATATTTTATTACCGGATGCAGTGATCCAACCCGATAGCTTTTTGGTGTTGATCGATGATGCGGCTCTGAACAGCTTTATTAACGAGGGTTATGCAAACATTCCGATGGTCGTGGTGGAGGCATTGTCTGCCACCGAGCTGAATGTAAGTGATGAAGATGTGATTTTGCGTGATAAGACCGGAACGGTTATTTCGTATGTGCACTATTATGATTCGTGGTATGGCAATGATATTAAAAAAGACGGAGGCTGGAGCCTCGAGCAGATCGATCCGGCCAATCCCTGCGCAGGAAGTGCTAACTGGCGTGCTTCTGTAAACCCGGCAGGAGGAACACCCGGCAGTGTCAATTCCATTCATGCATCCAATCCCGATAATTTAGCTCCGCAGTTGTTACGTGTAAATGTACAGGGAATAGATACAATTATAGCTGTGTTCAGTGAGTCCATGCAATATACTTCCTTGCTTTCTGTGAATGCTTATGCGGTGAGTAATGGTATTGGAACGCCGGTAGTTGTGTATCCGCAGCCACAGGACTATAAAAAATGTGTGATCGTATTGGCCAGCCCTTTACTTACCAATACGATCTATATACTTACGGTTTCCAATACCGTATATGATTGTGCAGGAAATGCCATAAGCACAGAAAATACGGCGCGCTTCGGATTACCGCAGCCACCGCTGGCAGGCGATGTAGTGATCAACGAGCTATTGTTCAATCCTAAGACAGATGGAGTGGATTATGTGGAACTATACAACAAGTCGGATAAGATCATCGACCTGCATGATGTATATATTGGAGAAGGCAGTACCACAAGTACCATTATCGACGACAGTGTGCGCATTGCTGCAGACGGATATTTATTGTTCCCGCAGGAATATGTTTTGTTATCCGAGAATGGAGCTGCAGTGAGATCGCAGTACATTACGCAGAACCCTAAATGGTTCCTTGATATGGACGATCTGCCTTCAATGAACACGGATGCGGATGTAGTAGTGATTGCAGATGCTGCGGGTATAGAGATTGATAAAGTAAGTTATACGGATGATCAGCATTTTGCACTTCTTAATGATGTAAAAGGTGTTTCGTTGGAGCGGATCGATTTTGAACGTCCTTCTTCGGATGTTACGAACTGGAATTCTGCTGCTGCCAATGCAGGTTTCGGAACACCAGCTTACCGCAATTCACAATATCTGCAATCACAATCCACGGGAAGCTTCTCAGTGAGCCCTGAAGTATTTTCTCCTGACAATGATGGCTACAACGATGTGGTAACGATCAATTATACGGTTTCCGAACCGGGCCTGGCGGGCAATGTTACTGTGTATGACAGTCGTGGAGTATTTGTAAAGTATCTCGTGAAGAATGAGAACCTGGCAGCGAGGGGAAGCTATAGCTGGAATGGGATCAATGCACAAAATGAGAAAGCCCCGATGGGAATTTATATTATCTATTTTGAGACCTTCAGCACATCGGGCAAAACCGAGAAACACAAGCTGACCTGCGTTCTTGCAGGAAAATTGTAAGTGAGATAATCAGACAAATCTTTTGAACCATATACGGCATATAAGAACACATAAGGGGTTGTCTTAGGATGTAAATCAATGGCTCTTAAATTAAATTTTAATTCAGGAAATAAGTTAACAATAGGAAAGAGCCTTTTCAGTAAATGAAAAAATTAGCGAACGAAGCGTTACAACGTAAAACAGTGGAGGAATTTAAGCAGGCATCTAAAAACCCGCTTATCATTGTACTGGATAATATCCGAAGCCTGAATAATGTGGGATCTGCATTCCGGACAGCTGATGCCTTTTTACTGGAGGCTGTTTATCTGTGCGGCGTTACGGGCACTCCCCCGAACCCTGAAATTCATAAAACAGCCCTGGGAGCCACTGATACGGTCAGCTGGAAACATTTTAAAAGTACCGTCGAATGTATTGCTGAGCTGAAACAACAGGGCTATACGATCTGTTCGGTGGAGCAGGCAGAGCGTTCGGTGATGCTACATGAGCTGAAAAAATATCCCGAGAAAAAATATGCACTTGTGTTTGGCAACGAAGTGTATGGAGTGGAGCAGGAGGTGATCGACTCAAGTGATCTGGTCATCGAGATCCCGCAGTTTGGCTCCAAACATTCGCTGAATGTGTCGGTGAGTATCGGGATCGTTTGCTGGGAGCTGGTCAGATGAGGGGCCCGTTCAAATAAAGCTTTAATATGACTGGCGGCTTGTTTTTCTGTTTTCAGCTTTTTTTTCGTAATTTTGTGCTATAATCACTTGAATCATGCGCCTTACGTTAGATATTCAGAATCACTCCATAGCTAAGATATTGCCGCTTATCCAATATCTTAAATCGCTTGATCATATAAAAATAGAGGAAACTACGGAGGAGAATAATTATCTCAGCAATGAGCAACAAAAAATGTTGGATCAAAGATTAGAAACCAAACCTGAAGATTATCTTTCCTGGGAAGACGTAAAAAAGAATCTGAAGTATAAGTAACAATGCTCTATAAGATTGTGATTGAACCACAAGCGGTATTGGATATGCAAAATGCTGTTGATTATTATGATTCTAAGCAAATTGGCTTGCGAAAAATTTTACGATGCACTTGTCGAATATATTGAGTCTTTAAGTTCAAATCCTTTTTATCAAATCAGGTATAAACATTTAAGAGCAATCACCATAAATCAATTTCCATTCTACCAAATCATCTATTTTGTGGATGAGAAGTTAAAAACCATCTATGTTAGTGCTGTGTTTAATTGTGCTCAGGATCCCGAAAAAAGACCATAATTGCATCTATAGGAAACAGCCTTTTTCAATTCATCAAAATCCCATCTTCCCGACAAAGTACCGTTTGGC
The DNA here is from genome assembly GCA_021156365.1 of Bacteroidota bacterium. Taxonomy (GTDB): domain Bacteria; phylum Bacteroidota; class Bacteroidia; order B-17B0; family Aurantibacillaceae; genus JADJDM01. The sequence continues at coordinate 270,894 of JAJNDK010000002.1, read as the reverse complement.
AACAGGCAAAAATGTTTCCTGAAGAGGAATACTCAGATTGCAATTCACTGCATAAACAGCAGGATTGGGAATATCCCTGTTTTTGGAAATGAGGTCGCTCTTAATGGATTCGAAGGTGCGGGAAATCGAACAGGAATAATCCGATATGTAATGCGTACTGATGCTACGGTATTTTTCTTCCGCACTTTCATACAGGGAAACTGCATACTGATAGGCATGGATGTTTTTTTCTTCCTTGCAATGCAACAACAAATAGCCTTCATTGGTTTTTACCGGGGAGATGCCCACGGCTTCTATTTTCAAATGCTCTTCCACCAGGTCATAGATCGATCTTCCTTCATGAATGTTTTCGGCGAACAGCGGTAATGAGTAATTGATGATCTCCTGCACTACCAATATCGCTTCGTCTTCTTCGAAACTTCCGGAGTATTTGGCTTTCCATGCTGTTATATCAAAACCACTGAGATCTTTTGCGAAGTTATCTTTTACTTTTTCAGTGCTTTGTTTAATGGTGAGCAGGTTTTTGTAATGCTCTATAAGCTCAGCGAGTGAAGGATATAATTTATTGGAGCGGTATTGTTCTTTTACTTCCTGCAGGTAAGCCAGCAGGGTGTATTTTTTTAATTCGAAATCGATATGGCTTTCCGTGAGCCAGTTTTCACTTAATTTTCCCATAAAATACCGATTTATTACTATTTTTATACTTTTACATAAGGAAAAGGTTACGCAAAACAATGTTAAGAGATTATTTTGGCACAGTTTTACGTAGCACCCACTAAAAATATAAATATGGCCACAAAAAACAATTTCTTACTATCCATGGCGGCAGCACTTGCCGTTTTTACTTCCTGTATACCGGAAAAAAAATACGATGAAGCCCTCTCAAGGGAAAAAGCCTGTAAGGATGAACTGGCAGCATTGAAGCCAAATGTCCAGCAAATGGAAGAAAAGCTGAAAGGCCTGAATGAAACACTGGCAAAGGATGTAAAGGAAATTGAAGGTTTACGGAGAGATACATCTATTATCGGCTCCAATTACCGGAACCTGACGACGAAATATGATAAGCTGAACACATTGAATGAGCAGCTGATGGATAAGTATACCAAACTGTTCAACAATAGCGAGAAGGACAATGCAAAACTGAGCGGCGATCTGCAGACTACACAGGCAACTTTACTGAAAAAAGAGGATGAATTGAAAGCCCTTGAAGTACAACTTAACAAGCAGAAGGCAGACCTCGATGCATTGTCGGCACAGTTGAAGCAGCGGGAAGCACGTGTAAACGAGCTGGAAGATGTCTTAAAGAAGAAAGATCAGGCAACGGCCGATCTGAAAAAGAAACTGCAGGATGCCCTGTTTAATTTTGAGAACAAAGGCCTTACTATTACCCAGAAGAACGGAAAGGTATATGTTTCCCTGGATGAAAGCCTTTTGTTCGCCAGTGGTAAAACCGCAGTAGAACCAAAAGGAGCAGAAGCGTTAAAGAATGTAGCGAAAGTATTGGAGCAAAATCCAGATATCAACGTAATGGTGGAAGGACATACAGATGATGTACCGATGAAAGGTAATGGAGACATCAAGGATAACTGGGACCTGAGCGTAATGCGCGCAACTTCCGTTACCAAGATCCTTTTGCAGGGAGCGCCAAAGATGGACCCGAAACGTATTACTTCTTCAGGAAGAGGCGAATTTTTTCCTATCGATCCGGCCAAAACACCGGAAGCAAGAAAGAAAAACAGGAGAACGGAGATCATCCTGACGCCTAAGCTGGATGAGCTGTTCAAAGTATTGGAGAATAATTAATTTTCAACCACAATAAGGCATGGGATTCATTAAAGAGTTTAAAGATTTTGCCAGCAAGGGAAACCTCGTGGACATGGCCATTGCATTTGTAATGGGAGCTGCTTTCAGTAAAGTAGTTTCGGTCTTTGTGGAAAAAATGTTTGCGCCTATTGTTGGTATATTGATGGGCGGGGTCAATCTCGCAAAAAAGAAATGGATCGTAAAAGAAGGTATACCCGAATCGAAGGATGCAGCAGGCAAGGTGATCGCTGCAGTTCCGGAAATCGCTTTTGAGTGGGGAGCTTTTGTAACAGCCTGTATCGACTTTATCCTGGTCGCGTTTGTGATGTTCCTCCTGGTAAAGGCCATGAACAGGATGAAGAAAAAGCAGGAAGAGGTACCGCCTCCACCTCCTGAACCAAGTAAAACGGAAGTGTTGCTGACCGAGATCCGCGATGCATTGAAAAAATAATAAAAAATCCCTCTTTCACCGGAGGGATTTTTTAGTTTATAAAAAACTGACAATGAAGAAACGATTAGCTCCCGTAGAAGTATACAGGAAACGTGTACTAAAAAATGCTTTTATTTCTTTGATCTTTATTCTTTTTTCCCTGCTGATAGGGGTAGCCGGCTATATGTATTTTTATAAACTGGGCTTGGTAGATGCACTATTGAATGCATCCATGATCCTGACCGGAATGGGGCCTATAGACGCAGCCCCGACGGATAGCGCGAAGATATTCGCATCTGTTTATGCCATTTATAGCGGTGTTGCCTTTTTAACAAGTGTGGCGCTGTTATTCAGTCCTGTGTTTCATCGCTTTCTGCACCGCTTCCACCTGGACATCGAAGATTGATGGTAAATCCACTTCCAACTATCAATTGATTTTTTTACATTTACACAAAGTAAAGAATTAATTAAAGTACCAACACTAAGCCTATGAACCTGAAGCTGCGCCTGATCGCGATGAATTTCCTTGAATTCTTTATCTGGGGCGCCTGGCTCATTACTATCGCCAATTACTGGTTCGGGAATAACATCGGAGATCCCTCGCAGTTCGGAAAGATATTTATGACACTGGGCATCTCTGCGATCGCTATGCCTACGCTTACAGGGATCATTGCCGACCGCTGGATAAATGCCGAAAAGCTCTTCGGGATCCTTCATATTTTGTCCGGGGCTGCTATCTGCTACATTCCGCAGATCCACGATCCGAATACATTTTTCTGGTGTATGCTGGTAGCTATGCTGTTTTATATGCCCACTATTTCCTTGTCCAATTCGATTGCCTATAACACCTTAAAATCGCAAAACCTCGATGTGATCAAAGTGTTTCCGCCAATACGCGTATGGGGAACCATTGGATTTATTGCGGCGATGTGGACCACCAACCTTACCGGAAGCAAATCGAACGAGATGCAGTTTTATATTTCAGCTGCCGCTTCTTTCCTGTTGGGGATCTATTCCTTCACACTACCGAAATGTTTGCCGAACAAAACCCGTGAAGAAAAAAGCTTCTCCGAGACCTTTGGTTTGAATGCATTCAAATTATTCAAAAACCCAAAAATGGCGATGTTCTTTCTCTTCGCTATGTTGCTGGGGGCGGCACTTCAGCTGACCAATATGTACGGCGACCGTTACGTGGATAATTTTAAGGAGGTGCCTCAGTATGCGAATCTCTTTGTGGTGAAGTATTCAACGATCATCATGTCCATCTCCCAGATCTCCGAGACCTTGTTTATCCTCGCGATACCATTCTTCCTGCGGAAATTCGGGATCAAGCATGTGATGTTTATCAGTATGCTGGCCTGGGTACTGCGTTTCGGCTTGCTTGCGTACGGGAATCCTGCAGAAGGATTGTGGATGATCGTTTTGTCCTGCATCGTGTATGGAATGGCTTTCGATTTTTTTAATATCTCGGGATCCCTTTTTGTGGAAACACAAACAAGCCCGAAGATCCGTTCGAGTGCACAGGGATTGTTCATGATGATGGTAAATGGTTTTGGTGCCCTGATGGGAAGCTATCTGAGCGGTATTATTATTGAAGCCTTTTTCCTGAAACCGGATAAAACGTTTGACTGGCAACCGATCTGGCTCACGTTTGCGGCTTATTCGGCAGGAATCGCACTTTTGTTTTTCTTCCTCTTCAAACATAAGCACGATCCGAAAGAAGTGGAAAATGTAAATCACTAAGCCCTTGTTGGTCGCGACCAACAAGGGCTGTAAGATCTCTCAGAATACAAACTCAGATCATCACTTCAAATAAGGTTCCTTTCGGGCTATTATCTTTTGCACTGATTTTTCCGTTGTGCATTTCCACTATCTTTTTCACAATAAACAGACCAAGCCCTGTTCCTTTGTTGTTGCGGGTTTCCTCATTGCCTGCCCGGAAAAATTTATCGAAGATCTTCTGCTTGTCGGAAGCGGAAATGCCGATGCCTTTGTCTGCAACCTGCAACAGAACACTATTGGATTGTTTGGATAATTTGAACTCCACGGTTGCATCTGCAGGAGAATACTTAAGTGCATTCTCCACGAGGTTGATGATGATGGAAGGGAAAACGGCTTTGTCAGTAACAAGAAATACCCCGTCTTCGATCGATGCGCTGAGTCTGCTTTGCTGAGCGGAGGTAAAAGCCTTTTTCATCACTTCCCTGCTTAGCTCCGAAATATTAATGTTTTCTTTGTTGATCAGCAATGTGTTTGCATTCTCAGTATCGTCAAGACGGGTGGAGATCAGGATGTTTTCGATCAATTGTGTCAGGCGTTCATTCTCATACAGGGTGCTGGAGATGATCTCCTGCTGGATCTCCTGGCTCAATTGTCTCGACAGTAATGTTTGCAGGCTTAGCTTGCTCGTTGCCAAAGGAGTTTTCAACTCGTGGGAAACAGAAAGAAGAAAATTCTTTTGTTGTAGGGCAATTTCCTTTTCACGCTTGTGCGCTTTATATACACGGATGATGGCAATAGTAATAACGATGAGAAAAATGGTGCCTTCCCCTAGGATCATGTAGATCCGCTTGTTTTCTTTTTTGGTGAGGGTGGCCAGCTCTTCCTGCAATTGTTTACCGGAGGTGGCTCCAAGTGCGACGATCGTTTCTTTCTCACGGTGTATCTCGCGTGTTTGCTGAACCAACAGCACTTCCCACCATACAAACTGGATCAGTACGTATGCTACCACCACATAAAAAAGTGTATTGCTGTTCAGCTTTTTTTTCGCCATTACTCTTTTGCAATGAGTTTTTTCTCCAGGTCCTGCATGTAATTAAAAATGCCGATCACATCCTGTACCGATTTCACATTGGCAATGCTAATATAGAACTTATTATTTTGTTCTTTCAGGAAACAGGAAGTCGGGTGTTTTTGTGCATAGTTCAGCACAGCTTTGAACATAGCTGAATTGTAATATTCCGAATCCGGCTTGCTCAGGAAATAACCGATCATTTTTCCATTCTTCAGGATGAGCTTTTCAAATCCAATATACATGGCCTGCCAGCGCATCCGCATAGCAGAGACCAGCTCGTTCACCTGTTTTGGCAGTGGCCCGAAACGATCACGCAGGTTCTCTTCGAATTTTATAAGGTCCAACTCGCGGCTCAGATCATCCAGTTCGCGGTAGATGTTCAGACGCTCGGTAATATTACTGATATAATAATCGGGGATCAGTAATTCGAAGTCCGTATCGATCTGCGTTTCCTTCACAAATGTTTTGGAGAATGTGGCCAGCGAATGTTTCTTATCATCCCCTTCTTCAATACCCTGTTCTTTGTACCAGTCTTCCTCTTTCAATTCATCAATAGCCTCGCTGAGTATTTTCATATAGGTCTCGAAACCCATATCATTGATAAAGCCGCTTTGCTCGCCACCCAACAGATCGCCCGCCCCACGGATGTCCAGGTCCCGCATGGAGATCTGGAAACCACTTCCCAGGTCGGAGAATTCGGTGATGGCTTTTAAACGTTTACGTGCATCATTGGTCAGTGTGAGCAGGGAAGGAGTGATGAGGTAACAAAACGATTTTTTATTACTTCTTCCTACCCGGCCGCGCATCTGGTGCAGATCGCTCAGTCCGAAATTCTGTGCATTGTTGATCAGAATTGTATTGGCATTCGGAATGTCGAGCCCCGATTCAATGATCGTAGTTGCAATCAGAACATCGTAGTGTCCCTCAATGAAATTCATCATCACGTCTTCCAGCTTATCACCATCCATTTGCCCGTGTCCGATACAGATCTTTGCTTCGGGCACTAGGCGTTGGATGATACCGGCAGCGTCCTGTATGCTCTGTACCTGGTTGTGAATAAAGAATACCTGCCCGCCACGTTTGATCTCAAAGGTGATCGCATCACGGATAAATTCCTCATCGAAAGAATGTAGCTCCGTTTGCACCGGATAACGATTCGGTGGAGGTGTGGAAATAACAGAAAGATCACGGGCGCCCAAAAGGGAGAATTGCAGTGTACGCGGAATAGGGGTTGCGGTAAGAGTTAACGTATCCACATTCATCTTCAGGGTCTTCAGCTTTTCTTTCACTGCTACCCCGAATTTTTGTTCTTCATCGATGATCAGCAGGCCAAGGTCTTTGAATTTTACTTCCTTCCCTGCAATGCGATGTGTGCCGATCAGGATATCGATCTCGCCTTTTGCCAGCTTTTCGAAAATTGCTTTTTGTTCTTTGGCTGTCTTGAAACGATTGATATATTCTACATTGCAGGGAAAATCTTTTAAACGATCACTGAATGTTTTGTAATGCTGCAATGCGAGGATGGTGGTGGGAACCAGAACAGCTACCTGCTTACTGTCATTTACTGCTTTGAAGGCAGCACGGATTGCTACTTCCGTTTTTCCAAAACCAACGTCTCCACACACCAGGCGGTCCATGGGATTGATCTTTTCCATGTCTCTTTTTACATCGTTGGTGGCTTTCAGCTGATCGGGCGTATCTTCATAAATGAAAGATGCTTCCAACTCGTGTTGTAAATAGGTGTCTTTCTGAAAAGCAAACCCTTTCAGTGTTTTGCGTTTTGCGTATAATTTGATCAGGTCGAAAGCAAGCTCTTTTACCCGGCGTTTTGTTTTTTGTTTAAGTGTTTGCCATACCGTGGAACCGATCTTGTCGATACGCGGTGCCTGCCCTTCCTTGCCGGTGTATTTGGCGATCCGGTGCAGGGAGTGAATACTTACATACAATACATCATTGTCTTTGTAAATGAGTTTTACTGCCTCCTGGGGCTTGCCGTTCACATCGATCTTTTCCAGGCCGGCATACCGGCCGATCCCATGATCAATATGCACGACAAAATCTCCGGGATTTAAACCATATAATTCTTTCAGGGTAAGCGCTTCGCCTTTTTTGTGGCCTGCATTCTTCGTGCGGAATTTATGATATCGTTCGAAGATCTGGTGATCGGTATATAAAGCGATCCGGTGCTCAAAATCCACAAAACCTTCGTGGATCCCCAAGAATACCGGTTCCATCAGTTTTTCGGGCAGGTGTTTTTCTTTGCGGATGTCATCAAATATCTGCTGCAAGCGTTCTGCCTGCTTTTGCGAATCGGTGAACAAATAATTGGTAAAGCCTTTTTGTTTATTCTCCAGCAGGCTGGCCAGCAACATATCGAAGTTCTTATTGAATACCGGCTGCGGGCTTTGCTGGAACGTAAGAATGTTCTCTTTGTAAAGTACATTGTTCCCGAATTCGAACCAGGTGTTTTTTTCCAATGCATACAGCAATTCGGCTCCTGTCACATACAGATCTGCCGGTTCTTTCTGCACCGTACTTTGCAGGGAAAGCCAGGTTTGTTCTGCTTTTTCATACAGCAGGTCCAGCTTGGCTTCCAGCGAAGCGCCATCTTCCAGGAAAACGATATTGTTCTCACCCATGTACTGAGCGAAGCTTTGTTTTTCTTCACGTACGGCTCCACTATTCAGGTTGGGAACGATCTGGATGCGATCGTATTTTTTTTCCGAAAGCTGGCTTTCCGAATCGAAAGTCCGGATCGATTCCACTTCATCGCCGAATAGCTCTATACGATGCGGGAAGTCGCTGGCAAAGGAAAACACGTCGATGATACCACCGCGAATGGCAAACTGTCCCGGTTCATACACAAAATCCTGCAGCTCGAAATCGAAGGATTGCAAAAATTCGGAAATGAATTCAATAGATAGTTTTTCACCAACTTTTACCTCGAAGGTGTTCTTCTGAAGCATTTGTTGGGTAACAACTTTCTCAAACAAGGCTTCCGGGAAGCTTACAACAATATAAGGTGATTGTGTTTTGGAAATATGGTTCAGGATCTCCGAACGCTCCTGGATGTTGGCATTGGCAGTGCGCTCTTCTTCATAGGGTTTTTTGTAAGAAGCCGGAAAATAGAATACCTTGCTTTCGTCTACAATGGACTGAAGATCGTTGTATGTATAGATAGCCTGCTCACGGTCGTTGCAGATGATCAGCTGGCTTTTGGAAATTTTAGAAAATAAGGATCCCGAATAAAAGGAGAGTGCGGAGCCTTTTATACCATCCAAAAAATATTTTTTCTGATCTGAAACAGCGGGGATCTTATCGCTGAAACGGATCTTTTCTAAAACTACTGACACGAAAGGAACCGTTTTTTTCGAACGCCGCAAAGATACGAAAAGGCTTCCAGATCAGGGAAATTTAAAGGTTTTTTAATAAAAGGGTAAAACGGCGCTTCGGGACGAAGGCTCCTCTCTCACTTCCTGAACAATTTATGGAAATCTTCCTCATAACTATTCCCGATCGGTATCTCTTTCCCTTCCAGTGTTATAGATTTATTCTTAACATTTTCTATTCGTTTGAAAGGAATAATGAAGGAGCGGTGTACGCGCACAAATTCGGCTGCCGGTAATTTGCCCAGTATGGATTTCATTGTCATGCGGGTGACAATGGTTTTTTGGTTCTGGATATAGATCTTCAGGTAATCGTCAAGTCCTTCGATATACAGGATGTCTGCAATGGTGATCTTGATAAGACTGTAATCGGCCCGTACAAAAAGATATTGTGCACTGGTATTTTCAGCAGGATTCAGGCTGGTCGAAAAATCGCGTGCCCTGTTCACTGCCTGCAGGAAGCGCTCAAAGGTGTATGGTTTCAGGAGGAAATCAACCGCTTTCAGGTTAAATCCTTCTACGGCATATTCACTGTGGGCAGTTGTGAAAATGACCATTGTGCTGTCCTGCTGGATGGATTTGTAAAACTCGATGCCCGTAAGCGAAGGCATTTGTATATCCAGGAACAAAAGGTCCACGGGAAATTTACGCATGTATTTCAATGCTTCGTTCGGTTTGGTAAATGTTTTCTGCAATTGCAAAAAATCAAGCTTCCCGCAAAAGTTCTCAATAACAGCTAATGCAGGCGGTTCATCGTCTATGGCTATTGCGTTTATCATGTCAGTTGAAGGGTTAATAATACGGAGAATTCCCTGGGATTTTCCTGGATCTCAAATTTATATTTACCGGGATAGATCATGTTCAATTGGTTTTTGGTGTTTTCTATTCCAACGCCACTTTTTTCATCTTCCTTCACATTTGTGCGCACTTTGTTATTTCGTACAAGGAACACTAAAAAATACTCGTGGACGGTAAGGTCTACCATGATGGAAGAATTTTCTTCCGGGTTCACTCCGTATTTGAATGCATTCTCCACAATGGAAATGAGGATCAGGGGAGCGATTTTTTTTCCGACCGGATCACCCGAGACCCGATGACTTAACTTTACGGTGTGTCCCAGCCGGTAATTCTGAAGGTCGATGTAATCCGCAATATAATTGATCTCTTTTTCCAGGGGAACCGTGTCTTTATGTGCTTCGGTAATGGCATAGCGCATCATGGCGGATAATTTTACAACCGCTGTTGCCGTATTTTCAGAATTGTCAATAGCCATGGAGTAGATACTATTGAGCGTATTGAATAAGAAATGCGGATTGATCTGCGCCCGCAGGTATGAAAGCTCGGCACTTATTTTTTCTTTCTGCGCTCTTTTCCATTGGTCGTTAACCCGTAGCAACAGGGATAGAACAAACACTGCAACAAAACGAAGGAAATTATGCTCAACCTGGTGAAACAAAATGAAGGACATGGGTGGTGGTCCTTTTTCACCGGGTGGACCGGGCATATGCTCCGATAATATGTCCAGCGCAAATAAAGGCGGAAGGACGGAGACAACGATGAAACCAAAAAGCATAATAAGCCAGAAGCTTATGTGTTTTTTTGTAAAATAAAATTTCGGTATTAGCAGGTAGTAATTGATATAGAAAAAGACAATAAGGAACAGGTAGCTCAACATGTCTTTCCGGAGAAATGGATTGCTCAGAAGGTTTTTATCATCATGGAACGGCCCGTGCCAGAAGAGGTAAGGGAAAACAATAAAGGAAACACATGCAATGATATGTATAGCTACTTTTAGTATACTATTGTTTTTTAACACTTTGGCCGATTTGGGCTCAATAATACAATCAATTTTTAACAAAAAACAACTAAAAAACGATCATACACCTCAGAATTCGTGAGAATAACCTATTCCCCCGGTCAAAAAACAGAGGAGCAGCCGTGTTTTTTCAGGCTTAATAGTCTTTTGAAAAAATACCTGTTATTTAATCAGTAAATTAGCCGGCTGCAATAGCACTAAGGCTTATGAACGAAAAAGTAAAAGAATTCAATGATTACCGTTCCGAAATGAACGAGCTGATTTTGAGTAAAGACAACCTCGTGATCAAACGTCTCTTTAACCTGGATACCAATACGTATGCGGAAGGGGCTTTATCTGTTAAAACCAAGGAATTATTAGGCCTGGTTGCCAGCATGGTTTTGCGCTGCGACGACTGCATAAAATATCATCTCGGAAAGTGCCACGAACAGGGAGTGACAACAGCAGAAGTATATGAAGTATTTGCGGTTGCCAATATTGTGGGGGGCACCATCGTTATCCCTCATACCCGCAGAGGCGCTGAATACTGGGAGGCATTACAACAAACGGATGTTCCAAAAAATTAGTATCTTCATTGCCGCTATGCAAAGGATGAACAGAGCGTTTTTGATACTACTACTGCTTGCCGCTGGTGTGAATAATTCTATCGCCCAGCAAACCGTTATCAGTGGAAAGGTATTCGACGCAAAGACCAAAGAACCACTTCCTTTTGTGAATGTGGTGTTGAAAGGAACCACTTCCGGAGCTACTTCCGATTTCGACGGTAATTACCAGATCAATACTGCTCAGAAAGGTGATTCCATTATTGCTTCTTACGTTGGGTATAAGAAATTCTCCGCACCTGTAAAAAGAGGAGTGACGCAAACCATTAATGTACCGATGGAGCTTTTCGAGGAAGGTGTTTCATTGACAGAGGTAGTGATCAATCCGGGCGAAAATCCAGCCCACAAGTATATCCGCGCGGCGATCGCTCACAAAGATCAGAACAACAAACGAAAATTATCCGGCTATGAATACGAAGTGTATAACAAGCTGGAGTTTGACCTGAACAATATCCCTAAGAACCTGAAAGACAAAAAAGCATTCAAGCCGGTTAAGTTCATTTTTAATAATGTAGACAGCTCCAACTCTTCCGAAAAACCTTTCCTGCCTTTGTTTATGGTGGAAACCCTCTCGGAGTTCTCGTTCCGCGATGATCCCAAGCTAAAGAAGGAAGTCATCAAAGCCAGTAAGATTACGGGATTTGAGAATGCCAGCGTATCGCAGGTGATGGGTGATATGTATCAGAACGTGAATATTTATGACAACGATATCATTGTTTTCGGAAAAAATTTTAAATCACCGATCTGCGATAATGCTATTTTTAATTATAAATTTTATCTTGAAGACAGTTTGTACATCGATGGTAAATGGTGCTACCATATCCGTTTCAAACCGCGCCGGAAGCAGGAGCTGTTGTTCAGTGGGAACCTCTGGATAGCAGATACTACCTTTGGGATCAAACGGCTGGAGATGAGCATCCCTGATGATGCCAACATCAATTTCATTACGGCTGCCAGCATTATACAGGAGTTTTACAATATCGACAGTACCTGGATGCTAAGTAAAGACAGGCTCGTGATCGATTTCAAACCGGATATCGGTCTCAGCAAGAAAGAAGGAGTAGGAATCTACGGCAGGAAAACCACCTCGTACAAGAATATTATTGTTAACCGCCCCAAACCGCCGGAGTATTTTACCTTCGGGGATAATATAACTGTGCAGGACAGTGCAACCAAGCGAACGGACGAATACTGGAACCAGATGCGCCACGATTCGCTCACTGCCAATGAGCAAAAGATCTATAAAATGATCGATACCATTCAGAGCCTGCCGATCTATAAAACCTGGGTGGATGTGATCAGTGTATTAGTGGCCGGATACAAGACCTTTGGTAATTTCGAGATCGGGCCTTATTTTAACCTGATGAGCTATAACCAGCTGGAAGGGCCGCGATTCCGTTTTGGCGGGCGTACGTCAAGTAAGTTCAGCCGTTGGTATGAATTGAGCGGCTATGTAGCTTACGGAACACGGGATGAAAAATGGAAATACTCGGCAGGCTTCAAGACTTTTTTATCCAAAAAACCGTATCGGCAGTTGATCGGGATGAATTACAAAAGCGATCTTGAGATCCTCGGGCAGAGCCAGAATGGATTTTCGCAGGACAATTTCTTCGCTTCCTTCTTCCGACGGACACCGCTCAATAGCCTTACGCGCGTGGAACAAACACAGCTGTGGTACGATCATGAATGGTTCCAGGGTTTTGCCAACAGGGTTACATTTGTGAACAGGAAACTTACGCCTGTAGGTGGTTTTCAATATGATTATACGGATGCGGAAGGAGATACGGCGCTGGTTCCTTTTATCCGTACCAGCGAGATCCGTTTCTCCACCCGTTTTGCTTTTGATGAAAAATACATCAGCGGTGATTTCACACGCACCAGTTTGGGAACGAAGTATCCGATCCTGCAGCTGACTTATATCAAATCGTTGAAGCAGATTTATGAAGGGCAATACGATTACCACAAGGTGGTGCTCAATCTAAATGACCGTATCCGTTTCGGGCAATTGTTAGGATATACCGATTATACCATTGAAGGAGGAAAGATCTGGGGAACGGTGCCTTATCCGTTGATGGAGCTGCATGGTGGTAACCAAACCTATATTTATGATTTCATGTCCTACAACATGATGAACTATTATGAGTTTGCCAGCGATCAGTATGCCTCCTTCTGGATGTTCCATCACTTTGAAGGTTTGTTCTTCAATAAGATCCCCTTGCTGAAACGTCTGAAATGGCGGGAAGTAGTTACGTATAAAATACTGTTCGGCAGTGTAAGCGATAAGAATCAGCGTGAGCTGAATTTCCCCGGAACGCTTCATACGCTCAATGTAAGACCTTACCAGGAAGTAAGTGCGGGGATTGAGAATATATTCCGGTTCTTCCGTGTGGATGCTTTCTGGCGTCTCACCTACAAAGAGCAGGTAAAAAGCCCCTTCGGGATCCGTGCAGGCTTCCAGATGTCGTTCTAGAGGACAGCTGTAGGAAAACACAGACACAGATTTCACAGATTGCTCAGATAATTTAACTTTAAATTTTCTCATATCTACGTTAATTACCAATCGCTCTATATCTGCGGTATCCGCCCCCGATAGCTATCGGGGCTGTAAAAATATCCTGATCTTATTTCTGACTACTTCCTGCATTCTAAATCGCTGTAAATAAGGCATATTTAACGCTTTTTTTCCGTTGCTAATTATATGATTTTCTTAACTTTGCAGAGTCTTTTGTTCTGCACAAATTTACAGATCAAAGCATTAATTTTATTACACCATCTACATGAAAGTATATTTAGACAACGCTGCTACTACCAAACTCGACGACGAAGTATTTGAAGCTATGCTGCCGTATTTCAAGGAAGAATTCGGAAATCCGTCTTCCATTCATGCGTTTGGAAGAAGAACCCGCTCGGCTATTGAAACGGCGCGTAAAAATGTAGCAAAGTTGTTAGGTGTAACACCTGCAGAGATCTTTTTTACGAGTGGTGGAACAGAGGCGGACAACATGGCGATCGTTCAGAGCATTTCCACACATAATATCAAACATGCGATCACTTCCAGGATCGAGCATCATGCAGTGGAGCATACCCTGCAGGTGATGGAAAAAGAAGGAAAGATAAAACTGAGCTGGGTAAATATCGATAAAAAAGGGAATGTAGACCTGGCGCATCTCGAAGAGCTTTTGAAAAACAACGAGCGTTCATTCGTTTCCCTGATGCATGCCAATAATGAGATCGGGACCTTGCTGCCGGTGAAAAAAGTAGGAGAGCTCTGCGAAAAACACAATGCGATCTTCCACAGCGATACAGTGCAAACAATGGGACATTACAACATGAACCTGCCGGATATGAAAGTGCACCTGGTGACCTGCGCGGCACATAAATTCCACGGGCCGAAAGGTGTAGGGTTTTTATATATCAATCATGCGATCAAAATAAATCCTTTCATTCATGGTGGTGCGCAGGAGCGTAACATGCGTGGCGGAACGGAGAACATTGCTGGCATCGTTGGCCTTTCCAAAGCATTAGAGATCTGTTTTCGTGAAATGGAAGAACACCAGAAGCATATCCGTGGACTAAAAACCTATATGCGTGAACAGATCCAAAGCCTGATCCCCGGAACAGAGATAAACGGAGAAGATGATGCACATAGCTTGTACACCGTACTGAATTGTTGTTTCCCGAAAACAGAGAATGCGGAAATGTTATTGTTCAGCCTCGACATTGCAGGCGTAGCAGCCTCCGGTGGAAGTGCCTGCTCATCGGGCAGTAACCAGGGCTCGCATGTACTAAAAGGTTTGGGTATCGACATGGAACGACCTTCGGTTCGTTTTTCTTTCTCTAAATTCAATACCAAAGAGGAGGTCGACTTTGTTGTAAAAAAATTAGCTGAGCTGTTTGCAGTTAAAGTGACTGCCTGATATAGTGTAAAATCAGGTCTTTAATTTATCCAGGTATTCTTTCCAGAACAATTTATAGTTCATTGCCTCTTTCCGGATAGTGCCGGCTTTCACGATGGCAAACTTTTCCCCCGTCAGATCATTCAGTATCCAGGAAACCCTTCCTGCTGTGGTGAACAGATCATAATCCAGGCTGCCTCCATGCCCGTAGAATTTCATGTCGCCCGTGTTTATCCGTTCCCAAATGATAAGATCTGCTGAATTATCCAGACCGATTTTTTGTTTGCTCGTTAATCTCGCCACGAGGTAAGGAAACACTTCTTTATAATGATTGTTGCACCAGCTTTTGGCAGCACAGATCTGGTAGAATTCCTTTTCCCCGTCAAGTATCTGCAGCACTTTTTCCAGGTTTAATGTATCCGTATAGGTCACAAGATAGGAATTACCCAATGGCCCCATTCGTTCCGCGTCTCTCTTTTTCCAGGTTTGCGGCTTGTTAAGAACCGTAGGAAGTCTGTATGCACTGTAATTTGTATCGGCGATCGTAAAGTACTCAAAAGTATCTTTATTGGTGAGCATAGAAGCATCGCTGACTACGGCCTTTGTTTTTTTCTGAGCGAAGCTGCTGATACCGGACAAAAGCAGGAGTATAATAAAAAAGCGCATCGTGTTATTTTATAATGATTTTCTTTACGAATTCCCGGGGTCCGGATTGTGCATGCACAAAATAAATACCTGGCTCCGGTTTATTTCCGAGCATATAAAGTTTTTGTCCTCTGGCGTTCACATCCTGTTTTTCAATTGTTCTTCCCAGCACATCGGTAATATATACCTGCTGCACCGCACCGTTTATAGTAATACTGATTTCTCCACCTGTTGGATTTGGATACACGGAAAAAGAAAATCCCGCGGTTTCTTTTAAACTTAAGGGATCTGTCATATTTATATGATCGATATAAAAATTATTCGCAGCAGAGATAGTATCGCGTGTATAAAGAAATTTAAAATAGGCGTGAGAAAAAAAGGAGAAAGAAGTAATATCGATGCTGCGGTGAACCCATTCGGTTTGTTCAACTGCCAGATATCCCTGCGGGCCTATCCCGGCCGTAGCCAGATCCATTCCGCCGAGGCTGTCGATCATGGCCCATGTATCCCCGCAATCAGTTGTTATATATACCCGCAGCGAATTCACGTGATCCATGCTGGTTTCCTGTCCTGCATACATATAGTTGAGGTGTGGATGAGAATAGAAATTCATATTAATAGAAGGAGTTTCCATGGCCGTACGCATATTCCTTGTATTGGATGGATATGGGATCACAGCGGAATGTGTTCCGGAAAAGAATCCATCTGTGGTGACTGTCCAGTGGGATCCACCGCTCGAGCTGTATTCCCGCCATTCCGTATTGAATGAATTGGATTCAAAACCGTCCCCCCAGAGAGACTGGTACATAGCGGTATTGCCTGTCACCGTGATAAGCGATGACTTAGTGATAGGCGCGGAGGTTCCCGTTGAATTGGCTGAAACATAGGTAACAGAATACACACCGGGAGTAGCGTACATCACAGTTGGTGCAGCTGAATTGGAAACTGAAGGAGTGGCTCCGCTCAGTGTCCAGGTATAGGAAGTAGGTGTTCCGTTTTGTGAAGCATCATAAAATGTTACCGGGGTTCCTGTACATACGATGTAACGGCTTGCAAAAAAATCGGCTTCAGGTGCACAGGTTTGGGGAGTGATCACCCCCGTAGAGACCAGGTTGGCAGCTGAGGATAGGTTATCACGTGCACTAACGGAACTTTGCAAACAGGCCCGCATCGCGGCTCCCTGTTCCTGCGTGAACATGCGCACACAGTAGGAATAATCCATATAGTTCTGAAAGTTTTCATCTACTCCGGGTGTACAGATCTGGTAGGAAGCCGGATCGTTTGCATCAGGGCAGCTTACATAGCCAGGCGTGGTAGGTGTATCGAAAATAAAATCGTCATTGTTGCAATCTAATGCTGCCGGATTCCACCCGAACACATGATACAACCCCAGCCAGTGTCCTACCTCATGGGTAAGCACGCGCGAAGTAAATGCATTACCCGTGCCAAAGGTCCCGAAATAATTGTTGAGCATAAAGATGGCATCCATAGGATCACCGTCGGGCCAGGTACCCGGAAAATAGGTGTAACCTGCCGCACCGAAGCCACTGCTGAGTGTAATACTACGTACAATGTATACATTCAGGTATCTGGTGGGATCCCAGGTGTAGTTCGGGAACTCGGAGTCGGACCAGTCAGTAGCCGCATCGTAATGATGGATGATACCGTTCGTGCAATTCCCGTTTGGATCGATGGTCGGCAATGCGAACTGGATCTGCATCGAATCTGCAAGAGGTTTGAAAGAAGGAATGATTTCAATAGTATCCGGGTTTTGTTTGGCAAAATCCCTGTTCAATATCCGCAAACCATCTATTACCTGCGCATCGGAAATATTTTCCGGTCCGCCTAAGTGCAGGATATGAAATACGATAGGGATCGTATAGGAAGCGGCGTTTATCTCCTGCTTATTCTTTATTCTCGAGACCATTGTCTGCATTTGTTGCAGCTGTTTTTGTTTCAGCTCCGGATGCTTGCGATAGTGTGCATCCATGATCTGATCGGTACCACAGTGTTGATCGTGCTGCGCATTCAGGAATAAGCCCGGTATAAAAACGATAAGGAGTAGAATGTATTTCATGCGGAATGGTTTACTATAAAGATACAAAATTAAAGAGAGATCTGGAATTTGTATTTATAACAAAGTGCCTTTAATGATCTTCACTACCTGCTCCGTTTCTTCCTGTGTATTGTATTTACCGAAGCTGAAACGTACGGAAGCATAACTGTCGGCTTCACTCAAACCCATTGCCTGCAGCACGTGTGAAGGCTCGGGGATTGCGGAAGTGCAGGCAGAACCCGAGGCAACCGAAAAATGACGGCTCCATTCAGCGATGAGTTTGGCAGCAGTCCCGATAGCTATCGGGAGACCGGAGAAACAAATATTACTTGTATTGTATAAACGGGAGCGGGTGCTGCCATTGATCCGCATGCCGGGGATATCAAGCAACTGGTGTTCGAGATAAGCACGCAGTTTGGAAATGTTCGTATTGTTATCCCAGGTTTCTTTTTTTGCCAGTTCGCAGGCTTTGCCCAATGCTACAATACCGGGTACATTCAGTGTTCCGGAACGCAGGCCTTTTTCGTGACCGCCTCCATGGATCAAAGGGCTTAACGTTACGCGCGGATTTTTCCGGCGGACATACAAGGCTCCAACACCTTTTGGTCCGTATAATTTATGTGCAGATAAACAGAGCAGATCAATACCGGATTCCAGTACATCCACATCTGCTTTACCAATAGCCTGTGTAGCATCGCAAAAGAAAATGCTGTTCTTTGCATGTACTATTTGCGCGATCTCCTCAATAGGTTGGATGACGCCGGTTTCATTGTTGGCATACATCACCGCTACTACTATCGTTTTGTCAGTTATACAGCTTTCCAGTTGCTGCAGATCGATGAGGCCTTCTGCATCTACATCCAGGTACGTTATCTCCGCTCCTTTTTTCGCAAGGTATTCGCAGGTATCCAATACCGCTTTGTGCTCCGTTTTTACCGTTACGATATGATTGCCTTTGTTCTTATAGATCTCGTAAACACCTTTAATGGATAGATTTATCGCTTCCGTGGATCCCGAAGTAAAAATAATTTCTGATTCTTCGGCCCCGATCAGCGAGGCCACCTGCCTGCGTGCATCGTCTACTGCCTGTTTCGCTATCCATCCATGCTGATGTGTGGAGCTGGCAGCATTCCCGAAATTATTTTTCAGAAAAGGCAGCATGTGTTCCAGTACCCGCTCGTCGATGGGTGTAGTGGCATTATAATCCAGGTAAACAGGCTCGCTCATTTTTTATTGTATCAATTCATAGTGTATTCATTCAGGTTTGACGTTAAGCCGGAACACCGTCTTCTCCACCCGTTTCTTCCAATCCGGTCCGGATGCTTTGTGCATGCTGAATGGTGTTTTTGAGATCGTATCTCTTTTTTATTTCCTGCAGCTTTTCGTAATTTTTTCCATAGTAGGCTTTTTCCCAATTGCGAAACCCGATATCCGGGTAATTGATATACTCACGCCATACGCCATTGTCCTGGAACATATCGCGGACCTCCTGGTACGATTTGATCATCTGTTCGCCCTGTTCTTCTTTTTTCCAATAGGTTTGCAGCTCAGTGAGATAAGTGTAACCACGATGCGCAAATACAGAGGCCTTTTTAAATTCTTCATTGTCAATGGCTCCGCCTAAGGTACCAATCGACAAGAGCATCCCCGAAGTGGAAGAGATCTTTTCAAGAATTGGACGGAGGATATGTTTCACTTCATCATAGTTTTTATACAGGCCTACGGAAGAGTTTTTTGCGAATACGGGTGTTTGCACACCATAGAAGGTTTGCACGGCGGAGTCCAATACCTGTGGTTTTCCTAAGCTCGTTTTATCTGTCAGGGCAGTCAGCTCGGCGATGATTTTTTTTACGGCCTCCGTTTCTTCTTCAAAATTGGTAAGCAGGATAAAAGCCGTTTTGCCATTCAATACGAATACGGAAAAACAAGAGGGAGGGAGATCGGCTGTTAGTGTAAACCATTTTTCCATGATGTTCATCACGGTTGTTGTATCTGTTTTGAATTTCCGGAAACGGTGGCCGGTCAATGTGGCGGGTGCCGGATGTGTTTTGAATTTCATTTCGGTGATCACTCCGAAATTACCACTGCCACCACCTTTGCAGGCCCATAACAATTCGGGATCATCTTTCGAGCTCACCGTATTTCCATTGCCATCTACCATGGTAAATTCAAGCAGGTTATCGCAGGTGAGTCCCATTTTCCGGGAAAACATTCCGTAGCCACCGCCTAATGAAAGCCCTCCAATGGCGACTCCTCCGCAGGAACCACCAGGGATCATCCTGCCTTTCGGGATCAGATCTGCATAAAGTTCGGAAAGTGTGCAGGCAGGACCAAGCTTCACCGTATTATCTTCTTCGGATAGGCTGATCGATTTGAGCTTTGATAAATTAATGACCATTCCGTCATCATTCACGGAGAAACCTTCGAGGCTGTGTCCGCCGCTTTTGATGGCAACAGGCAGCTTGTTTTCTTTCGCATACCGGACGGCTTCTGAAACTCCTTCTGTATTGAGGCATACTGCTATTACTGCAGGAAATTTATTAAAACGCTTGTTGTGCCCATGACGCAGGGTTTCGTATTCGGGATCTTCCTTTCGATAGTACTTTACATTTTCGCTGATCTTTTTTTCTTCGACCGGAACAGTTGCGGGTACTGTATCTTTTTTTTCCGGAATTTGTGTCACCTGCTTTTCTTCGGTGTCCGGCCCGCAGGATGCGATGAAAAAGCCGGTACTTCCCGCAGCAAGCAGTTTGATGAAATCACGGCGGTGATATGTATTCGGATCACTCATAATCTAGTTCCCGATCAGGACAAAAGCGCCCCAGAAAAAAGGTTCTTTGAATTTTATTTTGATCTGTTTTTGTGCAGTTAAAAACGCTTCCTGCTTGTTTCCGCTGGTAGCATAGTTCTTGTAGAAGGCGGTCATCAGCTCCATCGTTGCATCATCACTCACTTCCCAGAGACTCATGATCACCGATTTCGCGCCGGCTACAAGGAATGAGCGCTGTAGTCCATACACACCTTCACCTGATTTAATATCACCCAGCCCGGTTTCGCAGGCACTCATTACCACTAGGTCTGTTTTCTCCAGTGATAAATTCATTGCTTCGTAAGCAGTAAGGATCCCGTTATTAGCTGTCGCTTTTTCGCCGGTCTCATCAAATACTTTTTCGCAATTGGCCAGCATCAACCCCGACCGGAGCAGGGGATTTTTCTTTGCGCTGGATGTTTCCACGCCCAACACTTTATCACCTTCCACCTCGCTGAGGTCGGATAAAAAGAAACCGTGTGTGGCAATATGTACCACCTCTGCATGTGTTGCTTTCACAGCTTCTTCGCTGGCATCGTTTTGCATCACCACAGTATTCGTATATCCTGCAGTCTTCAGGATCTTCGTAATGTTTTCCACCTCTGTTTTGGTGCCCGGGAGCGAAGCAATAATATCATTGCTGCCGTAGTTCGGGTAGCCCAGCAGGAATGCAGTCTTGGAACGGGTAGTGGGGGCACCGGATTTTAATTTGAGGATGTCTTTAGTGTTGCCCACCACTACAATGTTTTCTTTTTCGATCAGGAATTTATTGGCCTTCGGATCTTTCAGGGTGAGCAGGCTGATCTGGTTATACACTCCGTCCAGTGAAACATAGATCTTCTTTTTGCCGGCCAGTTTTGCTTCTATTGGTTCCCAGAAGATCCCGTAACTGGTATTGTCGGTTTTCAGGTTCTTGATGGATTCGCGGTAATTGGTGATCGACTCGCTTTCCATTTTCGATCCGTTATCAAAAGTAACCAGGTCCAGGTTCCCGTCGCTGCTCAAAACAATAGCTACATACTGGATCTCTTTTGTAAAGATGTTGTCGAATTTCTGCACCTGGATGATCTCCACCGCTGCTTCATCTGCCTTTAGCTTAGCTGCTATTTGCCCGTAGCTGATCTTTTCCTTTGTATTTCCTTCTCCGAACATGGCTGATTGCTGCGATAATTTTTTCTCCAGCTCATTCGATTTATTTTCCAGTGAGTCGATGTTTATTTTTTCTTCATTCAGCTGCTCTTTGGTCATGGTGTACGCACGGCCTAATTCTTCCTTGGTGCCCAGCCAGTTGTTGTAATCCCCTATCAATGCGGCATTTCCGCTATTGAGGATCTGATTACGTACTTTGGAAGAAGAATTGAGAAGGAGGGCTTTATTGTGCAGCTGGTTATTCAGCATAGCCTGTAGCAAAGAGCGATCGCTTGCAGCATTACTAATGGCGAAAGAATTAAAGCGGTTGAAGCGGGGAACGGTCTTGTCCCAGAACTTTGTTTTTTCCGTTTCACCTAAAGTGGAAAAATACTCATCAATGTATTGCGAGGTTTTTTCCAGTACGGTTTTGTAATTGGAGGAAGCATCGGCAGCTTTCTGGTTCACCCATTGTGCGATCGCAAGGTTTTCCAGTTGTTTTACATATTCCGGGTGGTTTTCTCCATAGATCTCTTTATCGGCATTCACGACCTGCGTCATAAAATCGAGGGCTTTGGTTTTATTTCCTGTTACGCGGTGAAAAGTAGCCAGGTCGGCACGTGTAGCAGTAGTGGCAGGGTTTTTATCGCCGAATTTCCGGATATAAATATCCAGCGCGCTTACCAGGTTTTTTTCTACCAGGTCTGTTTTCCCCATTTCCCAATACAGATCGGCAAGTCCTCTTTTTAAATGTGCATAATCGGGATGGCCGGCACCTAATTTTTTTTGCTTGATCTCGATGGCGGTTAAATAGATCTTTTCTGCTTCTCCGTACTTTTTCATATCGCGGTAGATGGAAGCAAGATTGATGGTGAGCTTAATATAGTTAGAGGATTTTTCACTCAAAAGTTCTTTCGCAATACCGGCAGCCTGCACCATCAATGCTTCTGCTTTATCGAGACGACCGGTAACCTGGTACAACATGGCTTTATTGTTCAGGGAAAGTGCATAGCCCAGGCTTTTTTCTCCCGACACCGCTTTGTTAAGTGCAATGGCCTTATCGATCCATACTTCTGCTTCTGCATATTTTCCCATGTCTTTCAACAGAACAGCTTTGTTATTTTCCGATACAGCCAGTACTTCACTTCCCGGAGCTAATTGCTCGCGCAGGCTTAGCGCTTTATCAATACATTCTACGGCTTTGGTGTAGCGTGCGGTTGATTGAAAGAGCAGGGCCTTGTTGTTTTGCAATTGTGCATAGGCGAGGGAATTCATCGAATCGGAGGTGGCAAAGAATTTTTCGGAGAGGAAGAACATAGAACGTGCCGAGCCGAATTTATTCCCTGCAAAAAAGATCTCACCTTTGCGGTTGTATCCATAGGCCCTGTCAAAATCGTTGTGCTCGGTACCCTGCAAAAAATCTTTTGTATTGATCAGTGTGTTGGAAGCTCTTCCGCCTTTTTCATCCGTTTCGAACAAACCGCTGTTGTCGCTGAACGAAATAGCGTAATTGAAATTACTTGCATCAAATTCAGCACGCGATTTATCCAGTTTTTTATCGATAGCCTCGCTTGTCTGGTTCTTCACATTGGTCAGACCGGTTTTGGCTTTGTCTTTTACCTTGTCCTTGATATTTCCGATATTCAGCTGGGCGAAGGAAAGCATGCAGCATGCAGTAAACGAAACAAAGAGGATGCCTTTTGTATGCATAGATAGAAAATTTAGGGAAGATAAAGTTAGGAATTTAAGCGGAATACGAAAGAAACAAAAAACAGGGATTTTTACTCCCTGTTCTTATCAGAATTTAATACCGTATGTCAGCACAATGCTGGTGCTTTTGTACTTTATGTTCGTTGGATTTACATACTGCGGATTGTAGATGTAATAATCCTCATTGTAATTATCGAACACTACGGCAATGTCGAAATAATGTTTTTCATTTTCACGGAATCCGATACCACCTGTATAGCTGTTACGTACATATTTGCCGCTGAGCAATTCTCCGAAGGGGCTGCCATAACTCGCAAATCCTGCTCTGAAAACAACCGGCGAGGTGTTGAGCTCGATGCCGGCCCTGAAGTTAAATGTGGAGGAATATTTTTTCCGGATCGCGTTATTCACATCTTCAAAAACATAAGTCTTCGAACGGATACTGCCCTGATCGTAGCTTACATATTCTGCATCTATGTTAAATGCCAGGATCTTTTCATACAGGTAGGCGAAATTGGCTCCGAAACGCATAGGCGTACGGATATTGTATTTAAAACGCCCTGTGCCCGAGCTGTCCCGCATATTGATGTTGGAATACCCGAAGAGTGAATCATAACTTACTTCGAGGCTGTTTTGATACGTGTCGTTCAGCGAATAAGCGGTAGGAGTGTGAAAGTATGCACCAATACGAATGCTTTCCGACAAACGGGTCAGAACGCCTAATTTCAGATTGACGCCGATTGCACGGGTTTGTACTGTTTCACTGTAGTCCAGCGCCTGAAAATATTCAATGCTGTCGCCTGCATCTTCTTCGATATATTGCGAAGTATAGTTCCACTTGCCACTTGGCACACCTAATGCTACACCGAAATACGTCTTGTTGTCGAGTGCGTATCCATAAGCAAGACTGTATTCACCAATCGTTCCGGTAGTATTGATGGTTTTGCTTTGCTTGTATGTTTTATCGGGATTGAAATAAGTTCCGTATTCCGTAAGTGTTCCCGGAAATGTATCGATCAGGTAGGTATTGAACGCCATTGCTTCAAAAAACGGGTTGAGATCCTGTGGTTGGTATCCTTGCGCAGAGCCTAGGAAATCATCCGTGATCGTGGAGTTATGTACAACACCCTGGATGCTTGCATTGGAATTGAAATTTGCGATCTTATTATACGTAAATCCAATGGTATGTCTTCTGCTCCAGTCTTTGAAACGATTCCTGCTACGCTCATCGCGATACGGATTTGTCTCTTCCCATGAGCTGGCAAAGCCTAAAAGTCCCAGGTGTGCATTGGCTTTAAAATCTTTTGCAGTGGCACCGTAGTGCGTGGCTTCTGCGTTGGCAAAACGTAATGCTCCGCTGAGTGCCAGCTCTCCTTTGCGGAAAACAGCGATACCTGCTGGGTTAAAATTCATACAGGATAAGTTGGCACCAAGAGCACCCATGCTCCCGCCCATTGCCATAAAGCGCGCATCTCCGCCAAAAGTAGTTTGTGAATAGCGAAGCACATCTATGTCATTCTGTGCATTCGAAGCGAATGGAAGGATCCAAAGTAATTGGAACAAAAACAATAACCGTTTCATATGAAAAATAATTATACGGTTATTAACGAGGTCTTACTTTACCACCACCTCCGCCACCTCCGTTGTGTCCACCTCCACCACCGGATGGGAAAGAGGAACCGGAAGAAGGTTTCACAACATTGTTGTTGCCGCCCGAGTTGTTGTTATTGATCGGTTGCGATTCGAACCAGCCACCTTTTTTAGGTTTTGGTTCGCTGGTTGTTGTAGGAGTAGACCCGGAACCATTGCCGCCAACAGGTTGTGTATTGAACCATCCGCCTTTTTTAGGTTTCGGCGGATCGTTTACCGGCTGTGAAGAGGCATTGTTATTATGATCTGTATTTGCAGGCTGTATTACAACCGGGTTGGATTTCACCGGTTGTGATACCGGCGTTGAATTTCCATGGTTGGTATTGATCAATTGCGGGTCCGAATTGTTGTTTCCTGCATTCGGGTTCACCGGGCGCGGATCGGAATTACCGTTCGTATTCCCTTTTGTATACGTCTCTTTCGGGGTGGGAACAACCTGGTTGAAACGTTTGATGTCAGTAGGAGCGGCACCTTTCGGCTCATTGGAAGCAGAGGTATTCGGATTCATTACTTTCATCGGATCCATTCCCGGGTTGATCAGCTGTCTCGAATTACCGCCTGAATGGCTCACACGTGGCCCGTAGTAGCTGTAACTATTATAATCATATGGATTGCTGTATCCGTATGGGTTATAGCCACCATATCCGTAAGGAGAGTAGTAGGGATTGTAAAAATTATTGTATCCGTAATAAGGATTGTATCCATAAGAATACGGGTTGTACCAGTTGTTATAGTACCCGCTGCTGTATCCGTAGCCTAAACCAATTCCCCAGCCACTGTTGCAATAACTGTTATATCCGTAATTGCTTCCGTAGCCATAGTATCCGCCCCAGTTGTAATTGGACACATACATATAATTGTTGTAGGAAGGGCCCCAGAAATTATAACCGTTGTAAATACTTACACCGTATTGATAAGGATTGTAATTGTAGAAATACGAATTGGTGTAGTAGCTGTCGTAATAGCCTACACCGCAGTTAGGATTGTGAAAACGACGGATCCGGGATGCATATTGGTTATCATAATAATCATCATAATCAAAATCCCTGTCGGCATAATATGGGTTATTGCTGGTATCCTGTGGAACCACAACCTGTTGTGTAGAAGCAGTTTCAACGGGCTTCGGCTCGTCGGCTTTGTAGAAGGCGGTCCTGTCTTTTTTCGGATCCAGGTAAACATCGTCGTTATTGGCAGTAGGCATTTGTTTTAATGCTCCGCAGGACGAAAAAAGGACAGCAAGTGCAAATACCCCTAAAACTGTTTTGCGATTTGGTAACATGTCTGATTAATTTAAAATTAACACTACTTTTGTGTGGGGATTTGTAAGTAAAAGTACAAATTTTATACCAGTATTTACGATTTTTTACAATTTTTATGAGCAAGGAATTAGCAACACGTAACGAAGATTTTTCGAAGTGGTACAATGAATTGGTACTGAAAGCCGACCTGGCAGAACACAGTGCTGTGAAGGGCTGTATGGTTATCAAACCGCATGGATATGCCATCTGGGAAAAGATGCAGGCCGCATTGGACAAGATGTTTAAAGATACAGGGCATGTGAATGCTTATTTCCCGCTTTTCATACCTAAATCGTTTTTTAGCAAAGAGGCAAGTCACGTAGATGGTTTTGCAAAAGAATGTGCGGTGGTTACACATTACCGTTTAAAAACAGCGCCCGATGGTTCTATCGTGGTAGATCCGGATGCCAAACTGGAAGAGGAGCTGATCGTGAGACCGACTTCTGAAACCATTATATGGAATACCTATAAAGGCTGGATCCAGTCATACCGGGATCTTCCGCTTTTAATAAACCAATGGGCGAATGTGGTGCGCTGGGAAATGCGTACGCGCTTGTTTTTACGCACGACTGAATTCCTTTGGCAGGAAGGACATACCGCTCATGCTACGGCTGAGGAAGCAGTGGAAGAAACACGTAAAATGCTGGATGTATATGCCGATTTTGTAGAGAATTACATGGCTGTTCCCGTAGTGAAAGGCGTGAAAACCGCCAATGAACGTTTTGCCGGCGCTTTGGATACGTATTGTATCGAGGCGATGCTGCAGGATGGAAAAGCACTGCAGGCAGGCACATCCCATTTCCTGGGACAAAATTTTGCCAAAGCATTTGATGTGAAATTTGCCACCAAAGAAGGTAAGCAGGAATATGTATGGGCTACTTCATGGGGTGTTTCCACGCGTTTGATGGGTGCTCTGATCATGAGCCACAGTGACGACAATGGATTGGTGTTGCCTCCGAAGCTGGCGCCGATCCAGGTGGTGATCGTTCCTATCTACAAAGGCGAAGAGGGCCTGGAAAAGATCCGTGAGGTAGTTCTGCCTTTGAAGAAAAAACTGGAAAGCTTTGGCGTAAGTGTAAAATTTGATGACAGGGATACACAGCGTCCGGGTTGGAAATTTGCTGAATACGAATTGAAAGGTGTGCCTGTGCGTATTGCAGTGGGCGAGCGCGACCTGGCGAATGGAACCGTAGAGGTGGCGCGCAGGGATACGCTAAGCAAAGAAACAGTGCCGGTGGAAGGAATAGAGACAAAGATCGTTGAATTGCTGAATACGATCCAGGACAACCTGTTCCAAATGGCATTAAAACGTAAAGAAGAGTTAACGACCAAAGTGGATACCTGGGATGAATTCGTAAAGCTGCTGGAGAACAAAGCGGGCTTTGCAAGCGCTCATTGGGATGGCACTCCGGAGACGGAGCAGAAGATCAAAGAAATGACGAAAGCAACGATCCGCTGTATTCCATTGAATAATCCTCAGGAAGAAGGAACATGTATTCTCACCGGCAAGCCGAGCAAAGAGCGCGTACTTTTTGCGATTGCCTATTAAAAATCCGTTTTGGAATTATAAAACGCAGAAGCTTATGTCACAAAAAGAAGAGATCGTTCGCCTGTTAAAGGAGAAGTCAGTTATGAAGCAGGATGTGTATCGCAATACCCTGTCTACGTTCGAGATGTTTAAACGCATTGCAAAGGAGCTGGGTACGGATCTGAAAGCAGAAGCGAACGCCATCGATCCGCGGATCGGGGTGGAATATGTGCAAAACAGCGATTATGAGATGAAGCTGAAAGTGGCGGGCGACGTGCTGGTTTTTTATATGCATACCAATGTGTTTGAATTCGAGAAAACGCACCCGATGCACAAAACGGGCTATATCAAAGAGAACATCAATAATTCCTATTGCGGGATCATTTATATCTACAATTTCCTCGCTGATAGCTTCAAATACAACCGGGTGAATGACCTGGGCTACCTGATAGCGCGGGTTTTTATTAACCGCGAGTCCCGGTTTTTTGTAGAATCCAAGCCGGCCCTGGGCTATAAATACCAGAATTTTTCATCTGCACCCATCACGGAAGACGTGATCCGCGATATCATCAACGAACTGGTGATCTATTGTATTAGCTTTGACCTGTATACGCCGCCGAATGATGCGGTGAAAGAAATCTCCGTTTATGAGATCCAGGAACGGATCCTGAGCGATAAGTTCAAAACGGGTAAAAGATTGGGTTTCAGTGCACATAGCGAAACTCATTTTGGCGAGGATGTAAATATTTAAGCGTTTTTTTTGCCGGAATAAAAAAAAGTTCTACATTTGCACTCCCAAATTTATATTTGGCCCGTTCGTCTAGGGGTTAGGACGCGTCCCTTTCACGGACGAAACACGGGTTCGATTCCCGTACGGGCTACAAAAATTAGAAAAACCAATCAGAAATGATTGGTTTTTTTGTTTTTAGCTTTTGCAATATGTAAGTTATATTTTAATTATGTACGGAATTATTCATTAAATCTGCCCAACTTCGCTTAAAGGGTCTGTCTGTTAATACTGAAGACGCATACATAAGATCAGTATTGGGATAATTAAAGCCATCTGTCAATACAGGTCTATTTGCTGCTTCCGGTAGACAATCTCTCACTAAGTATAGCAGGAAATAGCGCCATTTCTGTATTTTTAGCACATACTAAATGTGATTAAATGTCTATCCTTTTGGTTCACTATATACAATTTTAACAACGCAATTATTATGGATTCGATTAAAAAGAAGAGTGAAGCAGTTACAGACGAAGTAAGTAAGAATAGCACAGAACACATCAATGATGAAGCGTATATCCGGCATTTGGCCGCTATTGTGGAATCTTCGGATGATGCAATTATAAGCAAATGCCTTGATGGAATTATAAGAAGCTGGAACAGGGGTAGTGAAAGGATGTTTGGTTACACCACAGATCAGGCTGTGGGTAAGCATATTTCTTTAATAATTCCACCGGAATATATCAACGAGGAAAAGAGCATCTGGGAAAAGATACGCAACAACGAAGTGATTGATCAGTACGAAACGATACGTAACAAAAAGAACGGAGAACACTTTCACGTTGCTCTTACCATCTCTCCTCTTAAAGACCGGTTTGGGAATATTATAGGTATTTCCAAAATTGCCCGTGATATTTCCGTAAGCAAGCAAGCGGAGGTGCGGCACATTCAGGCTAACATGGAACTTGTTTTCCAAAACGAAGAGAAAGAAAAACGTGCAAATGAATTAATAATTGCCAATAAGGAGCTTGCTTTCCAAAACGAAGAAAAGGAAAAACGTGCGAATGAATTAATCATTGCCAATAAAGAGCTCGCTTTCCAGGATGCAGAAAAGGCGAAACGTGCGGATGAGTTAATAATTGCTAATAAGGAACTGGCTTTTCAAAATGAAGAAAAGGAAAAGATGGTTGCGGATATAGTACAGCGAAGTAAAAACCTTGAACAGTTTACATATATTATTTCTCATAATTTGCGCGCACCGGTTGCCCACATATTAGGTATTTCAAATGTTCTGAAAGGTGAGCTCTCGGATGCAGAGCGCGACCGGACGCATTCGTATTTATTCAGTGCAGTAGAGCAGTTGGATAATGTGATAAAGGATATGGCGAAGATCCTGCAGATGCGATCGGAAATTACGGAAGATAAAGTGGCAGTATCTTTCCAGGAATTAGTTGACACTATTAAATTGAGCATTCAAAATATTATTCAAAAGGAAAAGGCAGAAATAGTGACTGACTTTTTGGCTATTGACACGATAGTAACCCTGAAAGGTTATTTTCACAGTGTATTTTATAATTTAATTTTAAATGCCATAAAATACAAGCAACCGGGTACATCTCCGGTAATAAAGATCAGGACGGAGCTACAAAAAGGAAAGATCATGATCTCATTCAAAGACAATGGAACCGGTATTGATCTTACATTGCATGGAAATAAGTTGTTTGGTCTTTACAACAGGTTCCATAGCAATATAGAAGGTAAAGGAGTAGGATTATTTATGGTGAAAACTCAAATAGAAGTTTTAGGCGGAAATATAAACGTAACAAGTGAGCCGGGTAAAGGAACGGAATTTATGATCGAGCTGCCACAATAATTTTTTTAGCATTTAACAATCAGCTGCTGTATGCGCCTTGTTTTTTCTTTACCTGAAATTCCCCCGTCCCACTTGATCTCAAAGTGAGATAAATCCTTACTATTCCCCACTATCCCACTACTGCTCAAAGCAAATTAAGGACTACTATCATAGAGGGACACGACCAGCAGGCATAATAAAGAGTAGCTGGCATGATTTGTTATAATAAAAGGTGTATATGACGGTTATAGTAATACATTATCGTTTACTATAAGACGTTTTTCGGTATTATGTAAGTTATCACCTGATTATGTATAGAATTATCCATTAAATCTACATAGCTTCGTTTCCTGGTTATTCTAATCAGAATGATACATGTCTATCTACTGCTTTTGATAGGCAATCTCCCGTTAAAATATAGCAGGAAAATATTGCTGTTTCTATCTTTCCGGCATAGACTACAAGTTGATTATAGATGTATCCTTTTAATCACCGGACACAATTAATAACGGGCTCACCATGACTTTAATGAAAAAGAAAGCGGAATCTATTGCAGAGGAATTAACGGACGTAATCATTGACCGTATTAATGATGAAGCGTATATCCGGCATTTGGCCGCTATTGTGGAGTCTTCGGATGATGCCATTATAAGCAAATCCCTTGATGGAATTATAACAAGCTGGAACAGGGGCAGTGAAAGAATGTTTGGTTACAGTGCAGCTCAGGCGGTGGGTAAGCATATCTCTTTAATAATTCCGCCGGAATATATCAACGAGGAAAAGAACATCCTGGAGAAAATCCGCAACAATGAGATTATTGATCAATTTGAAACAGTACGTAACAGGCAGCATGGGGAAAAATTTTACGTTTCTCTGACCGTATCGCCTCTTAAGGATCGCATGGGGAACATCATAGGTGTTTCCAAAATCGCCCGGGATATCTCTGCACGCAGAAACGCGGAAGTGCAGCATAGTAAAGATAACAAAGAACTTATTTTTCAAAACGAAGAAAAGGGAAAACGTGCGGATGAATTAATAATTGCCAATAAAGAACTCGCTTTCCAGGACGGAGAAAAGGCGAAACGTGCGGATGAATTAATGATCGCGAATAAGGAACTTGCTTTCCAAAATAAAGAAAAGGAAAAGCGGGCTGCGGAATTGATCATTGCCAATAGAGAGCTTGCCTTTCAAAACCAGGAAAAAGAAGAGCGGGCCGCAGAATTGATCATTGCTAACAAGGAACTGGGATTTCAGAATGAAAAAAAGGAGAAGCGGGCCGCTGAACTGAGTATCGCCAATACGGAACTTGCATATCAAAATAAAGAGAAAGAAAAGCGGGCGGCAGAATTGATAATTGCCAATGCAGAACTTATTTTTCAGAATGAAGAAAAGGAAGAACGAGCAGCAGAACTAAGTACTGCGAATAAAGAGCTTGCTTTTCAAAACACAGAAAAGGAAAAACGGGCCAATGAATTGATTGTTGCCAACAAAGAGCTTGCCTTTCAAAACAAAGAGAAAGAAAAACGGGCAGGAGAATTAAAGATTGCCAATATAGAACTTGTTTTTCAGAACAAAGAAAAGGAAAAACGTGCGGCAGAATTAAGTACTGCGAATAAAGAGCTTGCTTTTCAAAATGAAGAGAAAGAGAAACGGGCCGCAGAACTGATTGTTGCCAACAAAGAACTTGCGTTTCAAAACAAGGAAAAGGAAAAACTGGCAGGAGAGCTGAATATTGCCAACATAGAGCTTGCTTTTCAAAACGAAGAAAAAGAGAAACGTGCGGCGGAGCTGAGTATTGCCAATAAAGAACTGGCTTTGCAAAACAAAGAGAAAATTGAGCGTACCGCACAGTTGGAATCGGCAAACAAGGAACTTGAATCTTTCTCCTATTCGGTGTCACACGATTTGCGGGCTCCGCTCCGGGCCGTTCAGGGCTATGCACGAATGTTAAAGGAAATTCAGGAAAACCAGGCGGGCCCGGAAGCGATCCGCATGATGAATAATATTATCAATAATGCAAAAAAAATGGGGCAGCTTATTGATGACCTTCTTACTTTTTCCCGGCTGGGGCGAAAAGAATTAACAAAGATCTTTATTCCAATGACCGATTTGGTGACAACTATTTGTGAAGAGCTAAAAAGTGAAACGGAATCCCGTGATATAGACATCCGTATCGAATCGTTAGCGCCTGCTAAAGCTGACAACATTACTATAAAACAGGTTTGGCTTAACCTGATTTCAAACGCTATTAAATATTCCAGGCTAAAAAGCAAAGCAATCATTGAAATTTCTTCGGAAATAAAAGGGAATGAAATTATTTATGCCATAAAGGATAACGGGGCTGGTTTTGACATGCGTTATTCCGGCAAACTATTCGGGGTGTTTCAACGGCTGCACTCTGATGAAGAATTTGAAGGCACCGGCGTCGGATTGGCAATTGTGCAACGTATTATACACAAACACGGTGGCCGGGTTTGGGCAGAAAGCAAAATAAATGAAGGCTCAACGTTTTTTTTCACTTTAAATAAATCGTAATATCATGAATGACGGAGTACAAATTTTGTTAGTAGAAGACAGCACCAGTGATGCCGAAATGACAATAGACGCATTAAAAAAGAATAATTTGGCCAACAATCTTCTGCGTGTAAAGGATGGCGCAGAGGCATTGGATTTTCTTTTTGCAGAAGGAGATTACAAAGACAGGAATATGGAGGATAAACCCAGGCTTATCTTGCTGGACTTAAAGATGCCGAAAGTAAATGGCATAGAAGTGCTTGAAAGAATAAAATCAGACGAGCGTACGAAAGCAATCCCGGTTGTAATGCTTACCTCTTCCAAAGAAGACCCTGATATAAAAAAGTGTTATGATTTGGGAGTAAACAGCTATGTAATAAAACCGGTCGAATTTGATGAATTTCAAAAGGCTATCTCCAGTTTAGGATTATTCTGGCTGATCGTGAACCAGGCGTCCTCTTAATCAGTGACTATGTGTGCAAAAATAAAAATATTAATTTTAGAGTATGATCCAAATGACATCGAATTTATCCGGCATGAATTAGGAAGAAGTGGGATTAATTATGAATGTAAAGTAGAGTATAATGAGCAAGGCTTCAGGAATGCTCTTGAAACATTCAAGCCCGATCTTATATTATCCGATTATTCCCTGCCATCATTTGATGGGCCCACTGCATTCATAATAAAAGAAGAAATGAGCCCTGACATTCCTTTTATTTTTGTTTCGGGAACTATCGGAGAGGAAAATGCCATAGAGCTTATAAAAAACGGTGTTACCGATTATGTATTAAAGGATAAGCTGTTTACATTAAATCCAAAGATCACGCGGGCGCTGAAGGATGAGGAAAAAAAGAAGGAAAAGGCTATTACCGATGAAAAGCTGCATAAAGCGAGGAATCTCTATGCTTTTATCAGTCAGGTCAATCAAAATATTGTCCGGGTAAAAGACGAAGCAACACTTTTTCGGAATGCCTGTCGCATGGCAATCGAGTTTGGTAAATTCAAGATGTCCTGGATTGGCTTATTTGATAAGGAAAACAAAAAAATCAATCTCATTGAACAATGTGGCATAGTTAACGAAGATCTCAGCTTATTTGCGGATGCATCTTACCAGGGCGAAGGACCGCAAGACTATATATTACGGACCGGCAAATTTTTTGTGTGCAATGACGTTCAGAATGATCCTGACTTGCTGAACTGGAAACCTTTTGCCCTGTCCCGGGGCATTAATTCGTGTATAGTATTGCCTATCAAAAAATCCGGAAGGATTGTAGGAACCTTTAACCTCTATTCAACTGAGCTCAATTTTTCAGATATAGAAGAAGTTCAATTACTTATAGAAGTAACCGACGATATTTCTTTTGCCCTGGATCTTTTTGAAAAAGAAAAAAAGCATGCCGCCCTGGAGGAACGGGTTGTTAAAAACGAGAAACGTTTTCGCGCTCTGGTAGAAAATGGAACGGATGCGGTGGCTATTTTTTCTCCGTCCGGCACTGTACAATATATCTCTCCTTCGGTAGAAAAAATATTGGGATATAATGAGGAAGAAGCCATTAAACTGGATATGTTTTCCCTTGTCCATCCGGATGATATACCGGAGCTGGTGAAGGTATGGGAACAGGTGTTGGCTACTCCGGGCATACCTGTTTTGGGTTATACCGGTAGGTTATTACATAAAGACAGTTCCTGGCGTTGGATCGAAGCTACGGCTACTAATATGTTGCATGAGCCTTCTATTAACGGTATCGTGGATAATTTCAGGGACGTAACTGAAAAGGTGCTATTAGAACAACAGCAAGTGTTATTCCGGAAAAGAATAGATGAAAATGAAGCAAAATACCGGCAGATAGTGGAAGTTGCCCAGGAGGGGATTTGGATGATCGATGAAAATAATAAGACAATATTTGTAAACAAGAAGTTTTGTGAAATTTTCGGTTATACATTTGAAGAGATGTTAGGTAGGACCAATTTTGATCTGATGGATGAAGAGGGGAAAGAAATTGCTCAGGAAAAACTTGAACGAAGAAGAAGTGGAATTTCGGAAGATTTTGAACTCGAATTTATCAGTAAAATCGGGAAAAGGATATGGGCCAGTATATCCGCAAGCCCTATTTTAGATGCAAATGGCAAGTATACAGGAGCATTGGCTATGTTAAGCGATATTACGGAAAGAAAACAAAAAGGAATTGAGCGGGAAAAGATGGTTGCGGATATAATACAGCGAAGTAAAAACCTTGAACAGTTTACATATATTATTTCTCATAATTTACGTGCACCGGTTGCCCATATATTAGGCATTTCAAATGTCCTGAAAGGTGAGCTCTCGGCTGCAGACCGTGATCGGACCCATTCGTATTTGTTTAGTGCAGTGGATCAGTTGGATAATGTGATAAAGGATATGTCGAAAATCCTGCAGATGCGATCAGAAATTACAGAAGATAAAGTGCCGGTTTCTTTCCAGGAATTAGTTGACACTATTAAATTGAGCATTCAAAATCTTATTCAAAAGGAAAACGCGGAAATAGTGACTGACTTTTCCGCTGTTGATACTGTAGTAACGCTGAAAGGTTATTTTCATAGTATATTTTATAATTTAATTTTGAATGCCATAAAATATAAGCAACCGGATACGCCTCCAATAATAAAGATCAGGACGGAACTACAAAAGGGAAAGATCATGATCTCATTCAAAGACAATGGAACCGGTATTGATCTTAAATTACATGGAAATAAACTGTTTGGTCTATACAACAGATTCCATAGCAATATAGAAGGTAAGGGCGTGGGATTATTTATGGTGAAAACACAAATAGAAGTTTTAGGTGGGAAAATAAGCGTAACAAGCGAGCCAGGAAAAGGGACTGAATTTATAATTGAGCTGCCCCTGTAGATTTTTTGTATTTAACGATCAACTGCTGTTTGTTTCTTGTTTTTTCTTTACCTTAAATTTCCTGATCTCATTTGACTCTCTTGTACTTTATCAGACGCTTCAATAAGGACGCTGATCTCAAAATGAGATATATCTTCCGGTATTCCCAACCGGAGCCTGGCCCATTTCCTGTCTTCCACCCTCCCTTTTAATTTGCAACATTGCAGTTTTAACACCCTCTTTTTTTGCAGGCTATTTTCCTCTGCCGCCACTTATTTGAAAAAAACCACCGTCCATTTGCAAAAAACCGCCGCCTATCGGTTGGCATTAGAAAACTGAGTCTTCGTATCCTTTCTTTGAGTAAAGGTTGCATGATAATACCTGTACAGTTCTGCATAAATCATCCTCTAAGTGATGTCTTTGCATAAAGGACTCAATATATTATAGTATGAAAAGAAAAAGTATAACCCTGTTCTCCTGCCTGCTGTTTGCTGCATACATGCAGGCCCAGCTTCCGACCATCGGGCTGACGGCCTATTATCCCTTCAATGGCAATGCTGTTGATGCCAGCGGTAACGGAAACAACGGCACGGTAAATGGAGCCACTCTGGTAAACGACCGCTTTGGTAATTGCAACAGCGCCTATAGCTTCAATGGTACCAGCAATTATATCGTGGTGCCCAACGCAACGGATGTGGATATGGGAGCGACTGAAGATTTTACAGTTGCTTTTTGGGTGAAGACCGCTTCCGGCAATGCAAACGGACCTATGCTGTCGAAAAGTACGGTTGGTGTATTCAACGGATACCAGTTTTTTTCGGATAATACAATCGCTGCTGGATACTGTTCATCGCCCGGACAACTTTCTTTTTATACTGCTTCCGATGCTTTTGAAGATGCCTGTGCCAATGGGCCTGTAGCCGACGATTATACGAACTGGTATTTCATTACCGGTAAGTATGATCACATTCTGAACAAATCTTACTTATATGTAAACGGTATGCTGCAGGGTGATATCGGGGAAAGCTCAGGAACAATATCTACTATTGAAAATCTATACCTGGGCTGTGCTACCAATGGCACTCTCTTTTTTGCAGGCTTGCTCGACGACATTCGTATTTATAAACGATTACTTAGCAACACGGAGATCACCACATTATACAATGAGCCCAATCCGCTGAATGTGGGCCTGATGGCTTATTATCCGTTTGACGGAAATGCGATGGACGGAAGTGGTAATGGTCACAACGGAACAGTAAATGGAGCCACGCTGGTAGCCGATCGTTTTGGAAATGCCAACAAAGCATACAGTTTCGACGGGACCAATGATAATATTGTAATCCCTCATCATACCGACATTGATATGCTCTATGATGATTTTTCGATCTGTTTCTGGATAAAAACAGCATCGGGCAATACAGATGCAACGATCTTATCAAAAAGCGATGCGGGCGATGGGTACCAGTTTTTTTCAGATAATCCTTCTCCTTTGTATTGTAATACTGCCGGGCAGCTTTCCTTTTATACGGCTGCTTCACCAACACAGGATGCCTGTGCCAATTCGGCCATTGCTGATGATTATAGCAACTGGTATTTTATTACGGGTGTGCATGACTATGCAGGCAATAACACCTATCTGTATGTAAATGGTGTATTGCAAACGGACGTAGGACAGCGTGCAGGTTCTTTGAATACATCCGTAGATCTTTGTTTTGGCTCGTATCCCGGGGGGATCAGTTTTTTCAATGGTCTGTTGGATGATATCCGGATCTACAAGCGCGCATTGAGTGGCTGTGAAGTGAACCTGCTGTACAATCTGACCAGCACACCGGTGGATATTGGTCACGCTGTGTTTCTGAAACAACTCGATGGAAGCTACTATCAGCTGCGTGGCAACAGTGAATTACTGTTTAAGCTGGACGGCGAATACAGCGCAAGTAACCTGAAATTTTCTATACTGGATAAATTTAACGTGGTGGTGGCAAACGATGCGACTCCGGGTATTATTAGCAGCCCGGGTGTGGATCCCGGCGACAACCGCTATATGCTCAACTTTTCAAGCGGCTCCTATCCTTCCGGGTATTATGTACTGAAAGTAACGAATGAGAAAAAGGAGAATATGTATTTACGATTTAAAAAATAAAGGATGCGGACTATTTTATTAAGCCTTGCGCTGGTGCTTGGCCTTACAGCAGTTGTACTTGTTTTTGCGCTGCGCGATAAACAAGCCTATGTGGATTCGGGAAAACTGTTTGCAGAATTTAAGATGTCGAAGGAATTGCAAAAACAACTGGAGACCACACAGAAAAAACGGGAAGGAATACTGGATTCGCTGAACCGTCAGATGAATGAATACAGCCAGTATCTGCAACAGAACAAAAACCGGGCACAGCAGGAACTGAATCGCCTTGGGCTGATGCAGGAAGAGCTAAGCTACAAGCAGCAGATATTTCAGGAAGACCAGGGTAAGCTTGTTTCGGAGTACAATGGAAAGATCTGGTCGCAAATCAATGAATATATGAAGCAGTTCGGAAAAGAGAAAAATTACAAAGTCATTCTTGGTGCCAATGGTCAGGGCAGCCTCATGTATGCTGACGAACAAACAGATATTACAGGTGAGGTACTCAATTACATTAATGCGCGATACGATGGAAAATAAAAAGAACAATTGCTTATTGCTGATCCTGTCACTGCCTTTGCTGCTTCTAAACAGCTGCGGTCCTGCTTCCTTCAGTGATGTAATGGCCTACAAAGCTCATGTAAAGGCCAACGATGAGCTGGTGCAGCAAAAGGAATTCAACAAAATTGCCTACACAGTAAATTATGTGCCGAACGCCATTATTGCCCTACGTGATCTGGATGCAGGGAAAGCAGTTTCACGCGACAGTTTTAATCATTACCTGGATAAAACCAGGGATCGCATCTACTTCAGCTTCACCATCAGTGATGTGGAAGGAAGTTACAAGATCCGTGAGGAAATAGACAGTAAAAAAGAATACAGCTATGATCTTTCCTATTTCAACCAGGTGCTGGAGAAAAATGTACAACTGCTCATCGACGATGAAGATTCCCTGCAAACCGCTTTTGTCCACCTGGAGCCGGTTTCGAGCCTCAAACCTATGTTCCGCTGTTTTGTGTCATTCGATCTGGCACAGCATCCGAAAATAAATAAAGGTTTCACCTTCGTGGTGAACGACCATTTATTCGGGAACGGAAACATAAAATTCTATTACGATCAGGCCAGTATAAACGATTTACCCACTTTAAAACTTTAGTGCACGTATGAAGCTGAAATATAAAATATACCGCTACCTCGCTGTTTTCTTAGCGCTGAACCTGCTGTTCGAAGTGATCTCGCCTTCGGTAGCCATGGCACTTACCTATGGACCTTACCAGCCCGAGTACATGTCATTTGAGCCGGCCTCTTCTACCGATATGGTGGATGCGTTTACCGGCGACTTCAAATATAACCTTCCGCTGCTGGATGTAGATGGCTATCCTGTCAATCTTAGCTATCATGCCGGTGCCACCATGGATGAAGAAGCTGGCTGGGTTGGCCTTGGCTGGTCCCTTAATGCAGGTTCTATGAACCGAAGCATTCGTGGGATACCGGATGATTTTGATGGCGAGGGAATGCAAACGATCACCCATCTGAGAGACCAGAAAGTTTGGGGAGTAGGTGGGGAGATGACTGTGAACAGTAATGGATCGATCAGTTATTCCTCGGTGTCTGTTGGTCATGGGACAGGATTGGCAAGAGGCCTGAGTATTGTACATAATAACTATAAGGGCTATGGTATAGAAGTATTCCGCGACGATGCACACAGCCTTTCACTGAGCGCATCAGACGACGAGCACGGGTCCAGCGGAAGTGTGGGAGGGAGTCTGGGAGCAAGTATCAGCTCACTCGATGGTGGCAGCTATTCGTATAGTTCTTCCAAAGGACTAAGTAATTCTACTTACCAGGCGATGGGCAATGCAACACTTAACTCTACCTACAGTCAAAATGTGGGTGTAGGAACCAATATCAATACCCGCACCGGGGAAGCATACAGAACCTATAACGGTTCTACTACCCGGGGCATAAGTGTTTCCTGCTCGTACGATGTTGGTTATGGTACTGACTACTCTACGGGTGGAACAGCGGGTATCAGCTGGGGTAAGGGGAATAGTCATACCGTACCTATAAGCTCTCAATCATATAATCTTAGCAGCGCCAACAACTATGTCACACATTCCTCTTCCTTTTCCATGAAAGCAGGATCATACTCCTGTGCCGGTATCAGCTATGGGGCCTGGGGATACTCGCATGAGCTTGGGATTTACTCGGGGCTCAATGCCTTTGAGAATACCACAAGTATTACAGATCCCAACCGCACACGTCCGCTCTATGGTTATTTTAATCTCGAACATGCAAATGAAAATTCATTGCTTGATTTTAACCGGAGCAACGAAAGTCCGCTGAGAAGGGAAAGTCCTGCACTGCCATTGGCTTATCATACCTACGACATTTTCAATGCGTCTGCACAGGGTTTATATTCCGGTTTCCGGCCACATCGCAGTGATGTAGGTCTTGTATATGATAACACAAGTTATATGACAGGTGGCAGCAGCGGAACAAGCCTTGAAATGGGTGTGAGCCTGTTCATGCATCTTGGCCTGAACAAGTATTCAAGCACTGTGCACGGACGAAACGGTAAGCCTGCACCATATGCGATCGATAATACACATGGCTACTATGCTCCTGATATTACCAATCCTTCAACCAAACAATACGAGAAATACTACTTCAAAAATTACGGCGAGTATACGGCTTCTGACGATGTTTTCGAGGCTAAGATCAATAACACGTCTGTGGTATCACCTAATGTTTACAAAACTTCGCTGGTGTCTTTCGGTTTTAGTTCGCCTCTCGCAGCCAATGCAAGTACAGTAAGCGGCGCGCAAAAAGCCATTTACCGCACCCGCAGAGACTACCGGAATACCAATTATTTTGTGCTGGATGCCAAGCAGGCTTCGAAGTACGGTATGCATAAGCTGCTGAGAAATTATCCGGCAAATGCGCTGACACTGGATGGAACGAACAAAGAAGTAAGCGGCTATACCACTTCGTCACGACTGAGCTACGGGCGGGATAATCACATGTCGCAGATCATGGTTACGAGTCCGGACGGAAGCCGTTATTTCTATGCCGATCCGCAATACAACCTCACTAAAAAATCTACGGTGTTCAATGCTTCCGAAAAGAATTACAGTGGTTTTGTAGGCGGTTTATCCTTCAATGGAGATGAGTCGGCAGTTCGTTATGACGCAACCAGCTTCAGTGCTGCCAATGGCCGTGGAATGGATAATCTCTTCCGTCAGGAAACTACACCGGGATATGCACAGTCGTTATTGCTTTCGGATATCGTTTCTTCCGACTATGTGGATTTAACCGGTGACGGCCCCAGCTACGACGATCTGGGAGACTATACCAAATTCAATTACAGCACACTTACCGACGTATATGGCTGGCGCACTCCTTACAACGGCATTCGGAATGTAAAAGAAGCAGTGCTGGATAAAGGTTTGATTGCGGATGAATATGATGACAAAGGTGTTGTAGAGTATGGACAAAAGGAATTGAAATACCTGCACAGTATCGAAACAAAAAATTATGTAGCTGTATTCAAAACAAGTCCGCGCAAGGATGCATTAGGTGTGGTAGATATAAACGGTACCGCACCTACGCAGTTTGGGACTGATCATCGAATGTATAAGCTCGACCGCATTGAGCTGTATGCAAAGAATGAGCTTATACGCGCCACTGCTACAGGCACTGCAGCAATTCCCATCAAAACAGTAAATTTCGAATACGATTATTCACTCTGCTCCGGTGTGCCCAACAATGTGGAGGTGATGTATACTACGGCTTCTGCCGACAAAGGCAAGCTCACACTTAAACGTATCTGGTATACTTATGGTGCTTCCGACAAAGGCAGTCTTTCAGCATACCAGTTCTTTTACGGTGATTGGGATCACGATAAGATAACGGACTTTAATCCTAACTATGATCAGAAAGCCGTTGATAAATGGGGGAATTACAAGCCGAATTCCGGTTCCAGCACAGGAACGGGAGGTGTACTCAATAATGATGAATTTCCATATGCAGGCGGTAATAAAATAGATGCAGACCATTACAGCACTGCATGGAATCTGAGCACGATCCTGAGCCCAACCGGTTCGGAAACCGATGTGGATTACGAGTCGGATGACTATGGTTATGTGCAGGATGAGCCCGTGGGGCAAATGCTGAAAATTGCAGATGTGCGTTCCGGTTCCTTTATCGATCCGTTTCTTCCGCCGGCACTGGCCAACTCTATTACATTC
This sequence comes from Bacteroidota bacterium, assembly GCA_021156365.1. Taxonomy (GTDB): domain Bacteria; phylum Bacteroidota; class Bacteroidia; order B-17B0; family Aurantibacillaceae; genus JADJDM01. Next base: position 229,015 of record JAJNDK010000002.1, on the reverse strand, counting down.
CAGGATCAGCTTATTGTGGACCTGAAAGATCTGGGAGAATCCGGGATCAAAGTATCGGATCCCATCAATTTTAATAAGCTGTTCAACAACAAGGAAGATCTCTATTTCAAATGTTTTACAAAGCTTAATAAACATACAGAACCAGGTCTCCCGCAGTACTTTTGGGATTACGTGCCAGGCTATGCAAAAATAAAAGTCGGACAATGCTCTATCTATGGAACAGAGACATATCCGGTTGGCTCCGACTCGTATCATCGCTATGTACTTATTCCACTGCAGATGGTAGGCGCGCAGGATGATAATACGGGAATAAAAATCAATCCAATCACCAAAGCAGGCTGGCAGTTTACACGGAAGTATTTACCTCGTGTTGCTTATCCGGGTTCGGAACCTGCCACCAGCAGTCCGGGCAATCCATTACTTATGCTGGTGCATATCATAACCGGGCTCGGAACATCCATCACCGACATGGTAGCAGCTGCTGCAAATAAACCGAATATCCGCTTCCTGGGTCATCAATACTGTGATCAGATCGATTGTCACAAGTCTTTTGTACGGCTCTACAATCCAGGCAAGAAACGATTGGGAGGCGGACACCGTGTAAAGCAGATCCTCATCAGCGATGAGTGGGGCAGTATGGCTGCAGACGGGAGTAATCCGGATAACACGGAAAAAACATCCGTATATGGTCAGCAATATACCTATACAACAAAAGATGCATCCGACGGAAGAACGATCAGCTCAGGCGTAGCACAATATGAACCGATGGCAGGTGGAGATGAGATCTCTTTGCGGAAACCGCGCGCCTTTAATGTAGGTAACCAGCTGGCACCGAATGATAATTATTTTCAGGAAGAGCCCTTTGGCGAATCCCTGTATCCTTCGCCACTGGTAGGTTATTCCGAAGTTACGATCAAAAGTGTAGGGAAGTTGAAAGCTTCTGAAGCATTAGGCTGTGGCATTGGCAAAACCGTTTATAAATTTTACACTGCTAAAGATTTCCCGGTACGTGTTACGCAATCCGGAAAAACACAGATCCCCATCGAAACGGATCCTATCGATGGATTTACGATTATTGCCAGCATGGCACGGATCTATGGTGCCACGCAGGGTTATGTGGTAGAGTTGAATGATATGCACGGAAAACCGCGGTCTATGGAAGCTTATGCTGAAGGAGCCGGACCGGGCGCAGCCCCTGTTTCATCCATTGTTTATTCCTACAAACAGAATTCATCCGGATCACTGAACAACAAAGTACCTACTGTGGACGAGAACAATATGATACAGGATGCCGTGATCGGACGTAGCATTGATCTCACTACAGATATCCGTACTTCCAATTCTGTCAATGCATCTTCGGGTCAGTATAAAGGCGTTGATTTTTCTCCCTGCACATTGGGTTTTCCTTCTTTCAGTACGAATATAACGGGAGGCTGCCAGTACCTGGGCTATACCTGTGCTACTATGACCAAGGTGGTGCAAACACATGGCATACTTTACAAAACAGAATCCCATATCAACAATCTGCAGGCTTCTACCGAAAACATGCTGTGGGATGGTAAAACGGGGGATGTGGTGCTGACGAAAACAGTGAATAATTTTAACGCCCCGGTTTATTCCTTTAAATATCCTGCACACTGGATGTATGAAGGTATGAGTGGTCAGTATAAACGCGAAGGATTTACCTGGAAGATCCTTGCAGGTAATACCACGCAGTATGATTACGCAACAGGTATCATCAATATGACTTCCGCTTCACCATTCCTTGAAGCGGGAGATGAAGTTGTTTTCTATGACAGTAATTACAGCCTTGTGCTCCGTGCGTGGGTATATCATTACCCCGGCCTGAACCAGTACTATTTTATTGATGAAGCAGGTAATGTCCTTAGAACTCCTACATACTCTTCCATCGATCCGGCTAAGGATTATTATGTAAAGGTAGTCCGGACAAATCAAAGCAATCAGCTGAATCAGGCAGCGGGTAATGTACTTACACTGACCAACCCGGCGGCCACATCTACTCCTGACTTAAGCAGCAATATCCTGGAAGCAGATGCTACCGAATGGTGCCGCAACTGGAATATTTATATAGATACGAAGTATAGTCAGTCTACCGGTATTAAAGACAATTGTAATCTTTCTTATATCGGCAATGGTACTTCCCTTACCAAAACAATCAATCCATTTACCTCAGGGTTCTCCAGCAAATGGGGCGCACTGAAAGCATACGGATACCGGACGGCGCGGGTCTACGCAGGTCAGAATGATATTTCCACCGATGGAACGTATCAGAATTATGCTCCTTACTGGACTTATGGAAGCGGTTGGGGTATCAACGATACGGACCCGTATTTTATGAACTGGATAGCAATCGGCAATACGACGATGATCAGCCCGCATGGCAACCATATGGAATCACAGAACACGATTGGATTATATAACACGCGCGACTTCAGTTTTAATCATACGCTATTGAATACAGAAACGTCGAATTCGAAATATAACCAGATGGGCTACGAAAGCTTCGAACCGTATCTGCTCACGCAGGGATTCCTTACACCTTGTGGTATACAGGGTAACGATCACATGGATTTTGGAAAGAATATGACCTATTCCTACAATCCCCTGTCCGTTAAGCCATACCTGGATTTCACCACCGCTCATACCGGTCGTGTGAGCCTTTGTTTCCGTAATGGGAAAACGGTCACACTGAATCATTTCGGGGCCAACGATGAAGCAATGGATAAACCGTTTTACGATGGACTTAAACAAGTACTGGAGTATCGTTGTGACGGAGTTTATGACGGGTACAATAATTACTCAGGTAACTCTGTCCAGATCGGCAAACTGCATCTCGACAATGGCAAATATGTAATGAGTTTCTGGGTGAAAGGACCAGCCACACTTACTGATTTCAGCAGCCTATACAATCTTGCAGTACTGGTAGCTGCAGTTCCGCAAACGCCGCTGTCTGTCAGCAAGACGGGTATCATCAACGGCTGGCAGAAGTTCGACTATACCTATGATATCAGCGCCTTGCCGTATGCTACTATCAATATCAGCTTTACCGGCACACTGCCTGCCGGCGTGACGAGTATCAACCTGGATGATGTTCGTATCCATCCATACAATGCAAGCATGACCTCTTATGCCTACGATCCTACTTCTTTACGGTTATGTGCTTCACTTGACGATCGGAATTTTGCATCTATTGTAGAATATGATAATGAAGGAAAAGTAGTGCGAACCAAAACCGAAAAAGATAAAGGAATCTACACAACTATGGAAAACCGTCAATCACTGATCAAAAAATAAATCTATGAGAGTCTGCGCTACCACCTGTTTTATTCTGCTCTTTAGCCTGGGAAGTCATTTCCTGGGTGGGCAGGATTTTAAAAAGGACATGAAAATGATCAATGCCGCACTGAAGCCTTTGAAGAAATATGCTGTCAATCTTCATTACCGCATGTACCTCGATAATCAGCTCAACACTCCTTATCAGGAAAAGACAGTGGAAATAAAAAAGGATGGGATCAACAGCCTCTGCAAACATCGAACGGCTGAGCTGATCTCCAACAATGAGATGAGTGTGTATGTGGACCATCAGTTCAAAAACATGATGATCATGCAGCAACAGGACGCTCCCATGGATGAGTACCTTGAATTCACCAACTATATGGAAGACCATTTCGACAGTCTGATGTATATGTATGAGAAGATCGAATTCAAGGATCTGGGAAACAATATCAATGAATACAAGTGTCAGCTGGTAGCCGGTAAATATTCCCGCATCGATATCCGCTTCAACCGGAAGTCAGCGCGGATCAATAGCATTACTTTTTATTACCGTGGCAAAATACAGATCGATAAGATCGACCAGAAATCGCATGCCCTTGTAATGCGCATCGACTACGAGAATTTTAATACAAATCCGGTTTTCAAACCGGGAAGTTTCTCTACTTCACGTTACCTGGTAAAAACAGGAAAGAATGCATATGCTCCAAGTATAAACTATAAGGGATATAAAATTTATGATAACAACACTCTTGAATAGCCGCTTTCTGAAAGCCTTTGCGCTTCTCACCCTGGTTTTTGTTTCGGGCACCCTGCTTGCGGTGAAAGAAACAAGGAATGCACGCCTGTCCGGAACAGCGCTGACAACCGGCGCTACACTACAATCCAGTGATGATAAATTCACCGGTTTGATTGGCTGGAATACGGGTTTTTCACTTAAAGGCAGCGTGGCCAAAGTGGAGTTCGGGCTCAACGAAGATATGCACCTGGTGCACGCTGTGCCAGTTTGCGCCATCCTTACCTTTGATGTGGACCTCACGGATGCCAACTTGGTCACGACTTCGTATACCGGGCTGCAGCTTAGTATCGATTACGATCCTGGCGCTCTGACAAAATATACCGACAAGGCGCAGCTTACCTGGAACAACTATTATCAGGTGGAGGTGAAAAACATAAGCGTAAGTATGAAGACGAGCGGTTGTACAGCCATTATTGCAAAGACGAATGACCTGTATGTAGAAGCCGAGATCAGCTCCGAAAAGGAATACGATTTTGGTGTTGGTCTTTCTCAGTTTACAACAGTCGATTATGAACATAGTTATATTGCTGCAGATAATGAGCTGGAGGTGCACTGGGATTTTATACCAGGCGCTGAAGAATACGAGCTGGAGTGGACCTACGTGGATAATTATTTGCTGAACGATCCTGTTACACCCAAATCTGCAGCTCTTATTAATTATGATCTTGAACACGATGCTACCCGCGTGATCACTTCTAACCAGTATTACAGAATCCCCCTTACCTATGAGCGGGGCTATATTGTATACCGGCTGCGATCTATTGGAAGGAACCTGAGCGGAGAACGTCTGGAGGGCCTGTGGACTGCGATCAACCCACAGAACCCTGTGGGCACTCTTAGTACAGCGATGTCTGCCAACCGTGATTGTTATATGACCAATGCGCTTACCAACCTGGATGTTAACTGGAGCAGCTCCAAAACTTTTTGTGAGAACGGCCGGCAGGGAATTGGTGTGCAGTATATGGATGGTTTGCTAAAACACAGGCAGTCCATCGCAAGGCTTAACACAGAAGACAAAAGTATGGTCCAGTCCAATCTGTTCGATTTTCAGGGAAGATCCACCATCAGTATGCTGCCCAGTCCCATTACCGGCAAAACCTTTGATTATAATTTCGGATTGAATAAATACAACACAGGAACGCCTGTCATCTTCGACAAGGATATTTTTGATGTGTGCAGTGAATCCTGCATCCCGCAAAGTTTTCGCCTGGATTCGGTGAACTCGGCAGGCTCCGCGAAGTATTATTCCAGTTCTTCCGCTGACCAGGATGGTCTGAATGGGTATACACCTTCTGCTCACGGCATTCCTTATACGCAGGTTCGTTTTTCCAACGATCCGCTGAACCGTATTACAAAATCTACTATGCCGGGTCTGACGCATGCATTTGGCTCCACACATGAAATGCAGTACTATTATGTTGATGCGGATATGAATCGCCTCATTCGTCTTTTTGGACCTGAAGTTGGAACAGCGAATCATTACTGGAAAAGAATCACGATCGATCAGAATGGGCAGGCCAGCGCTGCTTATATTGATATGTATGGCAGGACCATAGCAACGGGTCTTATGGGGAATGCGCCGGTAGGTATGGACACTCTACCGGATATGACACCTCCGCTTGTTTCGATCCAAGATCTGAGCCAGAGTAATTCAGTTGACAGTATCAGCCGCTGTATTACCTTATCTACAACATTTTACGTAAGTTCGGCTGGCGAGGAGCAAAGTTTTTCATACAGTACGGTCATGGGCATCTTTATGCCGGATAGCTGTTTTAACACAGGTTGTTTCGATTGTGCGTACGATCTTGACATCAGCATTACCGATGACTGCGGGCAGGAATTTTTTGACGCAGATAATGATCCTGAAACACCGGGTGAAGAGTTGAGCATACAGATCGGAGCACAGCCGCCTTATAATGCACATGAATGCGAGGTAGTGAATAATTCCCGTGCTTCCTCTATTGTGCTTACCAGCTTGTACAGTCTTCCTGGTACACCGATTACCATTACCTTTCCACATTCGGGAGTATACACGATCACTAAACGGCTTTGTGTAAGCGAAGCACCATTGGCCAGTTATATCCAGCAGATCGAGGACAATCAGGATTGTGTGTCGCGCTGTGGCATCATCGACAGTTTGATGACTCTTGCCGATTTTTCCGGTTGCGGTATTGACTGTGAAGACTGTAATGCCTCGATGGAAGCGTACCAAAGCAATGCTCTTGTGGCCAATGATCCCGAGCATCCTCCGCTCACCCAAAGTGAGATCGATGAGATCCTCACCCGTTGTGCGTTACTGTGCCCTGATCAATTAAGCCCGTGTGAAAAATACAAACGTACAATGATGCTCGACTTCAAGCCGGGTGGACGGATGGCCAGCCTGGATCCTGCTTCAGCTTCCTACGCATATTCTATTTTTAATCCTGCCAATGCGGTGAACTGGCAAAATCCTCCGGGCGTATCAGCTGGCTCTCCGACAGGCGTTTCCAACTATTATAAAAACACCGCAGGCACTTATGCATCTGTTGTGCTCTACGGAGTTTCCTACAGACCTGAAGAATTGCCAACCGAGGCAGACTTTATCAATAATTACAGCGACAGCTGGGGCGAGGCATTCCTGAGCATTCATCCCGACTATTGCAAATACATGTTCTTTTGCAACGAGATCGCAGGTTCCTGGGATTATGACCAGGATATGATGGCCATCGATAATTATGCAGATGCATGTGTAGCCGGATTTATCGAGCCGCTCAGCACCGGCTTTACCTATGGACCTATAGCACCCTGCACAGGTATTGGCAATTACGATCCTCTTTTCCAGGTGCCGCTGGTAAGTGCTATTGACCCTACGGATCTTGGTAATTTCAATACAGAGATCAATAGTATTGCGGGAAGCGGTAATGGTATTTACCTGTATTCTTCACTTTCCGCCCTGAGTATCCTAAGCTCGCCTGCAAGTCTTGGTACACATACCTTTGGTGATGACTTTTGTTTCCAGGATGCGGAGTGGATCCAGTTCCGTACGCTGTACCTGATGAATAAAATAAAGCTGTATAAAAATATGTACCTGAATTTTGTGAAGAAGCATGACTGTCCCGAAGTTCCGCAAGGCTTTGCATCTATCTTCAGTTTTGGCATCAACGACCTGGTATCTGTTTTCGGGATCAACAATAGCGGTACACCTGTCACCGATATTTCGCAGATCAATACAGGAACTACGTATACATTAAATATCACAACGCAGTGTGACGCGAACTGTCATGCATATGCAACACTATGGGCACAGGATCTGTCAGGATATTGTCCGGGATATACTTCTCTTAGTCCTACAGATCAGGCTGACCTGATCCGCGATCTTACAGCTGTGTGTATGGCAGGTTGTGATGTAAGTCATCCTGACGGTTCCAGCACGATCGCTACAGGCGGATCACCATATATCATTCCGGGCAGCATGGGCTATTCCTGCTCCTCCTTCCAGGATGTGCTGGATTATTATCTTACTCCGGCGGGCAGTTGCAGTTCCGTAAGCGCTATTTCAACGCCACTTAGTTATACAGCCACCAGTCTGACTACGACCTATAATCTTAAAGACTGCGGTTGCGACAAGCTCCTTGGTGTAGATTATGATTTCACCGGCGGAGTATATATATTGCCGACAGGAGTGACAACAGGCCGTAAGCTGTTCAAATACCGCTACGGTTTTGATCTTACGAATTACAATTTCCTTGTGTGCGCTTGCAAAAGTGCTTTGTCGGGCAGCTGGACTCCGGGTTATACCTGGTCAGGAACGGAGCTCAGCACACTCAGCGGTTTCAATTATCCCGTGGCTCCGCAGCTTAGCTGTAGTGCTTGTATTTCCTGCAGTGATGTAAGCGGAGCAGTAGGAACGGTGCAGACAGAGGTGGGAGCTGCTGTGACGGATCACAGTTTCTTTTCTGCGAATGCTCAGGCCATTCTCAATAACCTGAATCAATTCGGTGAAACGGGTATGGACATCTACCAGGTGGAAGATCTGTTTAACAACTGTCATGATGCACATGTCAACGGGAACAATCCTATGCTTGTAAGCAATAGCCTGCTCAACCCGATTGCACACGATCTTGAAAATGCACTGTCGGGTTGGGCTGCCAGTAATCTCCTTGCTGTCTCGCATCACATGACGCTATGCGATGATCCCAATTATTTCCTGTCGAATCTATACAGTGGGGATTTGCCGAATGTCTCTTTCCTGAATTATTTTACGTTCATAACAGGTGATCAGCTGACGATCCAGATCTCCGACGCTTCAAGCACGGTGATCTGCAGTTATGTGCTTACGCTTCCTGCCGGTTCGGGACTCAGCTGGAGTGATATTACGGAAATAAGCAATCTGCGTGGCTATGCAGTAACACCAGGCACCGGCGGTCTGGCTTATACTTTCATAGTGGATGTCTCCGACGGCACCACTACTGTGGAAGCCACCGGTAGCAGCTGCTGGAGCCTGTTCACGATCTCTTCATCGCTCGAACCAATGTATTGCCCGCAGGAACCCCTGGTAAATCCGAACCAGTGCAGGATCGATATTATCAATGGGGTGATCACACAGGGTACTTTATTGTATCAGCAGCAGTATGATGAGCTGATCGCTACCTTCACTAACGAATTTCTTGATTATTGTTTTGAATCACTGGAAGAGAATTTCACCCGTGAATACGGAGAGAAGGAATACCATTACACCTTGTATTATTATGATCAGGCCGGTGATCTTGTTCGGACGGTTGCACCTAAAGGAGCTACAGTAAATGGCGCTGCCAGCGTGTATCCCGATCATGCCGATTTCTCCATACCTACCGATCCGCTTTACAAGCAGTATGTAACGCGCCATAAATACAATTCGTTTGGCTCACCACTCACCAATGAGAACCCTGATGGCGGGATCACCACTTATTTTTATGATCGTCTCGGGCGTATTGTAGCTTCGCAAAATTCGCAACAGGCCACATTGGGTGCATATAATTATACTTTTTATGACTATATGGGCCGTATCAGCCAGGTAGGTGAGATCAGAGGCACTACACCTTCCGTACTCACAGATGCTATTTCTTCTTCACCGGCGTTCAATTCTTTTATGAGCTCAGGTACGAAAAGCGATGTGATCATTACCTTATATGATGACCAATCCACACCTCCGGCAGCTTATGCGGAATTTACCGGTGGAAGTCCGCAAAATCTCCGCAATCGCGTAGCGGGGAATCTCTTCTATGAAAAATACCCGAGTGTATCGCCACAACTGAATTTTGCAACCTGGTACAGCTACGATGAGTATGGAAATGTGAATGAGATCATACAGGAAAATGCCGAAGTGTCGCATATGACTTCCTTGCATTACAAAAAGGTGAAGTATGAATATGAGCTCTTAAGTGGTCATGTAAGTAAACTAATTTTTCAACCCGGCCAGGTTGATCAGATAATACATCAGTACTATTATGATGATGATAATCGCATTAAAGAAGCATATAACAGTACTGATAACGTGAACTGGGAGAAAGATGCCAAGTATTTTTATTACCAGCATGGTGCATTGGCCCGCATAGAAAAGGGTGATAAAAAAGTGGATGCATCTGATTATTATTACACCATCCAGGGCTGGATCAAGGGCGTTAATGCCAATAACATTGGCGCAAATACCGATCCGGGTAAGGACGGAAACAATCTCTCAGCATACAGCACTTCCATCACCGGTCTACATGCCTGGATAGCGCGCGATGCTTCCGCATACAGCATAAATTATTACAGCACAGCTACAGAGAATGATTATGACGCTATCAAAACATTCAATACCGGTACTACTGCTACCAACCTGGCCGGCGATTACGATCCTATTGCTGATGTTTCCAATCTTCCTATAGGCACGAGCCTGTTCAATGGCAATATCACCGGTATGATCACGACAATTACGAATAGGGGTCAGAATGTAACTCCGGCAACGCAGCTTTCTCTTCCGATGATAAGCAGATACAGGTATGATCAGTTGCAACAGCTGAAAAAGTCGTCATCCTTTTATTCGATCAATGAAGGAACGAACACCTGGAATACACCGACGGCCCTGAACATGGACAACAGCTATCTCACCAAGCTTACCTATGATCCAAACGGTAATATCCTTACCTTCTCGAGGAATGGGGCGGCTTCTACCACCGTCAGCGGCTCTATCCTCAGTATGGACAACATGAAATATGAGTACGAGGAAACGACTTTTTCTCTTAATCCTTTCCCGGGCAGGAACAGGAACCGTTTGTCGCGGGTAAATGATGGAGTGCCCGCTGCTAATTATACGAACGTTGATATTGATGACCAGGGAAGCAGCAGCATCAATTACGAGTACAACCCAACCGGCAGCCTGGAGCATGATCCTTCTCAGGCCATTGATTATATCGAATGGACCTATGATAAGAAAGTACGTAAGGTCATCCGTAGCGTCAGCCAGCTCTTTGCGCTGAACAAAAACCTGCCCGACCTGGAGTTTGAATATGATGCGAACCGTCGCCGTGTGGTGAAGATCGAGAAACCCCGCAATAAGATCACACATATTCTCTTTCCACAGGAAAACTGGTTATATACCTATTATGTGTATGATGCCGGCGGTAATGTGATGGCTACTTATCAGCGTTCTGTTCAGCCGTATTCGGGTCCGGGGTCCTATGATTTCACCGACCTATGCGTGCTCCTGGAGCAGGATCTGTACGGTAGTCACCGACTCGGCTTGAAAAAAAACTTCAGTCTCCCTCCCCTTGAATCACGCGATATTGCAGTGACACCGTCAAGCACCATCGAAACTTTTGTACATACCTACTCGGGCAGTAGTTTTAATTATACACAAAACATCTTTGAAATAGACGCTGTAAATCCGTACAATACACCTCCTTCACCCGATCCCTATGTCACTACATCGCGTGAACTGGGTAATAAGCAGTTCGAATTTATAAATCACATGGACAATGTGCTGACCACCGTCAGTGACCGAAAAGTGCCAACTTTTAGCGGAAGTATAGTGGACTATTATATGGCGGATGTAATAAATACCAATGATTATTATGCCTTTGGACAGCTGATGCCGGGTCGGGGATATTCGGCTGGTGATTACCGGTATGGCTTTAGTGGAAAAGAGAAAGACAATGAAGTGGCACTTGTGGATGGTAGCGACCTGGATTTTGGAGCGAGAACATACGATCCTCGGTTAGGAAGATGGATGTCAGGAGATCCTATGCAAAACACATATCCTGGAATAAGTCCATATAATTATGCAATGAATTCGCCTAATCTTCTTAATGATCGGGGTGGAAAAGATGTAAGAGTTACTACCGTTCAAGATTTTGATGAAGACGGGAATACAACCGGTGGAATAATTACTTTAGAAACCACAATTCACTTATATGGATGCGATGCAGATATTATTGCCGCTCAGGCACAAGAAAAATTCGATAACATGAACACTTCATATAGGTATGTAGATCCAAATACACAAAAGCAATGGATAATTCAGATAAAAGTCACTTTTGTTGAGAACCAAGCGGTAGCTGATGTCGGGAAATCACCTCAAGACATGGTGCCGTCAGATTTGGCATGTGTTCCTGGTTTTATTCCAGGGGATAATGTAGCGTCGACAGATTCTCCCGTTAGTCCATGGTGCCCGGAAGGCACTTGGGAAGATGTTCCAACCTCATTTTCTGCGAATGCTGTTGGGAGCAAAGGCGTTGCAGTTCATGTTGCAGGCCACTTTATTGGGTTTCCGGATTTTTATAAATATGGAGAAATGGATTATTATTATGGTGATATTATGAATCTAGGATATATAACAAAAATCCATCCGGTGCATTATATTTTAATCGCGGAGAAGTTTGTAAACTCATCATCTGGTGATTTGGGCACTACTGGTGCTGTCAATGATGACGGTTCTGAGGTTTATAATTCTTATGATCAAACTGTAAGTACAGGCGTGGCAAATGGATATTATAACAAAGCCACAGCTAGTCCACTGGTAAAGCAGCAAATTTTGCTAAGAAAACAAGTGCCTAAAAAAACTGCCCCTGAAATATGTCCTGCATACGAACCAGGAAGAGGTGAAGCAAAAGATCAAAGATCAAATTAAAAACCCGGTTGACACCTGTCAACCGGGTTTTCTTTTCTTCCGGGAAATGGAAAACCTTATAGAAAATCCCTCTTTTTCTATTACCTCATTTTGAGATAAATCCCACTATCAATTTATCCCACTTCCTGCCAAAAATAAAGTAAGGCTGCTATCACAGAGCAGTAGACCGACCGGATAGTAAGATGTGTCTGGCATGATTTAGTATGCATAAAGCTGTAATGTGCCGGTTATAAGTACACATTATCATTTCCTATAAGATGTTGAAGAATTGAAACGCATCAATTCGTAAGGTCTTTTTATTAATTTAAAAACAAGAAAAAATGACAACTCCAGTCAATGACAACCACAACAAATCACAGGAAGCAAACGGATCTCCTGCAGAAAATCAGCAAAGAATTGATGCGCACAAAAAGATCGCCGGTCATTTAGAGACTGCTGCAAAGCATCATCATGAAGCCGCAAATTTTCACAAAGAAAACAAGAGTGAAGAAGCTGCCAAAAGCGCCCGCACGGCTCATGAGCATTTAACGCTTGCGAATGAAACAGAGAAAAAAGAGTCAGCACTGGATGCTGTGGATCTTAAAAAATAATTGTTTTCCCATTTAATAAATAAAAGCATCCGCATGAGGCGGATGCTTTTTTACCTTTCAATTTAAACAATAGCTCAAATGAAAACTGAAGAGGAACTCAACAGGGATATTATTAAGATAACAGCAATGATCCGGGAAAAATTTCCTGAATTATCCAAATTTATCGGTGAAATGCCGGTTAAAGTATCATATACAGATGGCGCAGATCCGAACCTGAAGGGGTTGAATGAATATTATAATTCGTTGGAAACTTTGGTGAAAAAATACGCCGATAATCATGAATGATACACCAAAAGAAATAGAGCCACTGCCACAGACGAAGCCGGCACTCACTCCGGAAACTAATCCCGTCAAACCCATCCTTCCCGAAATTATTCCCAAACCTGAAAAAACGGAGCCTGCCCCGGTCTTACCTGAAATTCAACCTCTGGTGAAGCCGGACATAATCAATCCTTAGGATTTATGTAAAAAGGGCAGTAACAGGAAAAGACTTCGGAGGGTCACTTCATCTGAAGTAAATGATCGAGACTAAAGAATGAATAATTTTCCGGGATCAATAAAAGGAATACGATAAGTATAAGCCTTGGAAAAACATACTTCATGTCCCACATAGGCCTCATATAGGTAAATGCCAGGCATACCAGCAAAAGATCCAGCCCCAGTGTATATAAAGTTACCGTCACACAGAAGCCAAGCAGTAAAAATATTCCTCCGACAAATTCAGCAATACTTGTAAAATAAGCGATCAGGCTCAGGAATACATGTGGTATATGGCTTCTCTCCGCATCTGCTGTAAACGTATTAATAACCCCGCTTATTTTAACTTTGAAAAGTTTATCGTAGCCCTGGAACAGGAATAATATTCCGACAAATAATCTAACGATGAGTTCAGCTGCCTGTAATTTATAATCGTTCATGAGATGGAAATAATGGTTTGCCCTGACATTCAATCGGAGAATCGAAAGTCTGTAGAATAGCTTATTTATTAAAGATAGTCTATAAATACGAGACGACAAGAAAGTTTATTTTATGGGATCTATTACAGTCTTTTCTTTGATCAATTCCCCAATATGTGGATGTTATGCATACGCCGGCTGTCAATTAGGCAGAATAAGCCACTTTTCGTGATTATATGCGCAAAAGCCGGGTAAATAAGACTATCTTTCCCCTGAAGTCAATGAATTCATTGATTTTCTTTTTGTACCGCTTCTAAATAACCCCGAATAGTTTTACATACATTGTTTGTAATTTCCTCTCCAATGACTGAACAACTAAATCTCTTACTTGCAGATGACGACGTAGATGATCGTCTTTTCTTTGATTCGGCTTTAAAAAAATTGCCTTTCTCACCAAAGCTCAATATTGTTGAGGACGGAGAGAAATTACTGCAGTATTTAAATACAAATCCGGGGAAATTACCGGATGTACTCTTTCTTGACCTTAATATGCCCCGGAAGAATGGCGCGGAATGCCTCCATGAAATAAAATCGGATGGATCGTTAAAAGGTATTCCGGTGATCATTTGCTCAACTTCAATGTACGATGATGTGGCCGACCTGCTATATAAAGACGGTGCGTACTATTATTACCAGAAATCAGGGCTTGCAGAGCTCGAAGCCATGCTTCACGGTATTCTTACATTGATGACAGCAAAAAAGTTCACCCGTCCGACAAGAACAAAATTTATGCTCAGGCCGTTTGCCCTCTAACAAACGGATCGTTTACCTATATGAATAAATGAAATCCAAAAGTAGTATAGCGAAAAAAGCCTCAAAGCAAAAGGATCCTGCGATAAGCGGTTTCCCTATTGTGGCTATTGGTGCTTCAGCAGGCGGGCTGGAAGCTGTGTCGGCTCTGCTGCAAAACCTGACTGCCGACACGGGCATGGCGTTTATATACGTTCAGCATTTGAACCGTGATCACAAAAGTATGCTTACTACACTTTTGGGCAGGGCCACCAAAATGAAAGTGCAGAATATTGAGAACATGGAGCTGATCAAGCCGAATAATGTTTACGTGATCCCTCATAATAAGGGGATCAAAGTAACCGACGGTCATATTGAGCTGCTTCCGAGGCCAATAAGCCTTTCCACGAACCTTTCCATTGATATTCTTTTTTCGTCGCTTGCGGCAACACATAAAGAAAATGTGATCGGAATTATCCTTTCCGGCAATGCAAGCGATGGCACAAAGGGAATGAAGGCGATCAAGAAAGCGGGGGGAGTAACTATTGCCCAGGATGAAACTGCGAAATACGGAAGCATGCCCACATCCGTGATAAATGCGGGCGCGGTTGATTATGTATTATCTCCTGCGAAGATTGCAAAAAAGCTGATACTATTAAGCAAAAAAAAATCAGTTGGCCGTGTTTTTAAAGAGTCGGGTGACGATATTGCTTATGATAATAACCAGGACCTCGATGCTGTTTTTGAGATTTTGCATAAGAATAACGGTGTAGATTTCAGTCATTACAAATTGCCGACAATTAAAAGGCGGATCCAGAGAAGAGTACTGAAAAGCAATGTAAAATCCATAAAAGAATATACTAAGCTTCTTTCGGGGGATAAAAAAGAGGCCACGGCGCTTTATGCCGATCTTCTTATAAATGTAACCATTTTTTTCAGGGATCCGGACACATTCGGGTATCTTAAATCCACGCTTCTTCCTAAACTGCTCAAAGACAAAAAAAGAAGCGAAACACTGCGTATCTGGGTAGCAGCTTGTTCTACCGGGCAGGAAGCCTATTCGATTGCCATGCTGATTGCGGAAATACAGGATAAACAAAGCAATAAGATCCCGGTGCAGATCTTTGCTACCGACCTGAGCGAACAGGTAATACAGGCGGCGCGCCTCGGTGAGTATTCCAAGGCACACCTTAAGACGGTAAGCCAGGCACGCATTGACAAATTTTTCACTAAATCAAAAGGCAAATATAAAATTGATCAGACCTTGCGCGAAATGTGCGTGTTTGGCACTTCACATAATATTTTACGCGATGCTCCTTTTTCACGAATGGACTTTATCAGCTGTCGTAATCTTTTGATCTACTTTGATTCCCCGGCTCAAAGAAAGGTGCTTTCAACGCTGCATTTTTCGCTGAATACGAAGGGATACTTAATGCTCGGTAATTCGGAGAGCATAGGATCGTCCTCCACACAATTTTCACAGATAAATAATAAGTTCAAGATCTATTCCCGGAAAAAGAATTCCGGTATCCATAAAATAGCAGAACTGATGCCACGTTATCCTATGAAAACGCTTTCGAAAAAAGGCATAAGACCCTTTCCTGTGAAGAGCGCGGGTACGGATTCTATAAAGCTGGACAGCCTCATTGATTCCGTTCTCCTTTCAAAACACATGCCGGCCTGTGCCATCATCAATAAGGAAATGGATATTTTGCAGTTCAGGGGTTCTACTTCCTTATTCCTTACACATCCTTCCGGCAAAGCGAGTTTGAATATTTTAAAAATGACGCGGCCTGAATTTGCATTTGAGCTTCGTAACGCAATTTCGAAAGCTTTAAAGACAAAACAACCGGTCAGTAAGACCGGCATCGGCATTAAGATGAATACCGCGTACCAGATGTTGACACTGGAGGTATCTCCAATAGAATTTGAGTGGGAAGAGCCTTTATTGCTTATTGTTTTTACAGTGCAGGATCAGTTTGAAAAACAAACCGGAAGCAATAAGAACGGGAAAAGTAATTTATTGCAAAGTGAGCAAAGAGTAAAAAGATTAACGGATGAGCTCAACCATACGCGTAGTGAGATCCATACCGTTATTGAATCCCAGGAAGCGGCATATGAAGAGCTGCAAACGGCCAATGAAGAAATTGTTTCGAGTAATGAAGAATTTCAAACATTGAACGAAGAGTTAGAGAGTACAAAAGAAGAGATAGAAGCAGCCAATGAAGAGCTTATCGCGGCCAACGTTGAATTGAAAAAGCACAATGATCTTTTGGAAGAATCGTATAATTATTCTCAAACTATTATTGAGACTGTTCATGAGCCTATGATCGTTTTGGATAATAACCTTCATGTGAAATCTGCCAATACATCCTTTTATAAAAAATTCGGAGTCAGCAAAGCAGATACGGAAGGAAAGGCCTTGTTCGAATTAGGAAATAAACAATGGGATATCCCAAAGCTTCATAAGCTGCTCAGATCTACCCTTTCGAACAACACTGGTTTCGAAAATTTTGAGGTAACACATACCTTCCCGGGACTTGGTGAAAAGGTTATGTTACTGAATGCAAGTCGCATTATTCAAAAGACCCATCGTGAAAAACTAATCCTCCTCGCCATCAACGATATTACGGAACGGTCTGTGAGACAAAAGGAAGCAGATGGCAAAAATGAAAAAAATATCCTGGGCCACCAGCACGACAAAACCGAACTGGAAAAAGTAGTGAAAGGAAGAACAAAGGAATTGGAACAAAAAAACAGGGAACTGGAAACGGCTAACAATGACCTGGTATCATTCGCATATATTTCAAGCCACGATTTACAGGAGCCGCTGCGTAAAATTCAAACCTTTGTGAGCTGTGTACTGAAAGACGAAGAAAAAAACCTATCTGATTCGGGGAAAGAATACCTGAAGAAAATGACGCAAACGGTTAATCGTATGCGTTTCCTGATCGAAGACCTGCTTTCTTATTCACGAACCAAGAGCGATGACCGTATTTTTGAAAGCACGGATATTAATTTACTTTTAGATGAAGTTAAAGGGGATTTTGAAGATGTTATCCAAAACAAAAAGGCTGTTATAGCCGCAGAAAAGCTTTGCAGGGTAGAGGTGATCCCGTTCCAGTTCCGGCAGCTCTTCCATAATTTAATAAGTAATTCCCTGAAATTCTCGAAACCGGACATCCCCACTCACATCAGTATAAAAAGTAAAATGGGTTTAGGCAGTAAGCTGCCTGATGAACGTTTGGCTCCTCAAAAACAATATTGCCATATTATCTTTACCGATACCGGGATCGGATTTGATTCGCAGTATAAAGACCGTATTTTTGAGGTTTTTCAACGGCTTCATTCTGTTGCCGAGTTTCCGGGTACCGGCATCGGGCTTGCCATTTGCAAGCGGATTGTGGAAAATCACCATGGCTTTATAACGGCAAGCGGTGAAATAAACAAGGGAGCAAGGTTCGATATTTATATTCCTTCTAAGAATTAACGAATAGCCGGGGAACAAAAGCTTTTTTCGAAAATTTTCATAAATCGTGTGTTGATAGCCCTGGTTATTGCTTTACCTTTGGCAGGTTATTATCAATTACTATGATCGAGATCAGCAATTTGGATAGCAGCGATATCCTGGAAAAGTGTGTGTTGCTTGTGCATGCATCCGAGCCGTTTGTTACCCTTCAGTTCAGCCTGGAGCACTGCCGGCAGATGATGCAGGGAGACTACAAGGAAGTATACATAGCTACGGTTGATGGCAATTTTGCCGGCTTTGTGGTGATACAACTATATGGAACCCTGAAAGGCTACATCCAGACTATTTGTGTAGAGCCGGAATACAGAAGCAAGGGAGTGGGTACTGCTCTCATCAGGCATTGCGAAGAGCGGATATTGAAAGTATCACCGAATGTTTTTATATTGGTATCCTCTATCAATCCCGGAGCTCAACGATTGTATTACAGTCTTGGCTTTGAAAAAACGGGAGAATTTAAAAACCTGATCCTTCAGGGACATGACGAATACCTGTTAAGAAAGACCATAGGACCTATCAGGAGCTTTGTCCCGGCAAAATAAGATACCTGTGGAAAATAGTCCTGCGCTTCAGAGAATTAGTTTGCTCCTGCTTCTTTGTATGGAATTGCAAACAGCACCCGGAGCCCTGATAAAGACGGATCTATATCCTTCCTGTCGATAAGCTCAATACGTTTTTTTTCGGAATGATTTGTATAGAGCGTTTCTATTCGTTCTTCGGTTATCTTCGTGGCAAGGGATTTGTGGCGTTGCTGGCCGGCTTTTAATTTCATTGCTGCGGTAAGACCCACTCCGTCGTCTTCAATTGTATATTCCAGATGGGCCGCAATTTTTTGAATGCATACGGATACATGGCCTTTGCCTTCTTTGTAAAAAATACCGTGCTCGATCGCATTCTCGATAAATGGCTGGGCCAGCATAGGAGGAACCAATACAGTTTTGGGATCCAGGTTTTCATCTACTTTAATGGTATACTCAAATTTTTTATCCAGGCGCAGTTGCTGCAGCTCCATATAATGTTTCAGGAAACTCAGTTCTGATTCAAGAGTAATGTGATCCTTCCGCGAAAAATCGAGGATCATCCGGATCATGTCCGAGAACTGTGAAAGGTAGGTGCCTGCCTGTAAGCTGTTCTGTTTGAAAATATAATTCTGGATGGCATTCAATGAGTTAAAAATGAAATGCGGGTTCATTTGTGAAACGAGTAATTTTTGTTTGAACAGCCTGGCTTTTTGTGTTTCGATGATGTTTTTTTGCCGGAAACTGGTGTATAAAAAGTATGCAATGGCTCCCGTCAACAGGAGACCTGCTGCCAACACAATGAGCCAGGTGTTTTTTCTGGCATTATTGCGCTCGGATTCAAAGTTCAGTGCATTGATCTTTTTTTCCTGTTCGGCCTTTTCCAATAGGGATTTTTTCTCATAATCGTATTTAAATTGTTGCTCGATGAGGTGTTTTTCATCTTCAATACGTTGAATGCTGTCGGTGAGCAAGACATCCAGCTCGTGCATTTCCAATGCAGATCCGTGGTCACCGCTTGATTTATATACCTCGTACAAAGCATGTGCTGCATTGGATTCGGATTCCAGGTCTTGTAGATCCTGACTTAGCTGCAGGGATTTTTTCAGGGCCGAAATTGCTTTTTTACTTTCTTTTTTACCTGCATAGCTCCGCCCCAGCAAAAAATAATATTTAGGCAAACCGTATGTATTGCCATCTATTTCCGCCTGTTCAATGGCTTTTTGAATGTATGGTATAGCCTCGGCTGTTTCCTGCTTATAATAATAAAGCAGCCCCATGAATATATTGAATCTTTCCGGATCCTTGTTTTTTTCTTTCGCCCGCATCTTTTGAATGGCTTTTTCCATCCATTTTGCGGCTTCCGGAAAGTTCTTTTTACCGGCATAGATAACAGATGTTTCATATAACATCTGGACCGTATTCATTACTACTCCTGTTTTTTCGTAGGATTGGAGCGCTTTGGCATTAAATTCAAGAGCTTTTTCGTTGTTCCTTTGAATATTGTAGATCCTCCCGAGTGCACGATAGGCATCTCCGGATCCCTGGTAATTATTCTGTTTCTCGAAAACCGACAGGGTTTTATACAGGAGATCAATAGCTTCGGGATAATTTCCCAGGGTAGTGTACTGTTCAGCTGCCTGTACCTGTAGCAGGCTGCTCCTCTCTTCGTCTCCCATAAGAGCTGCAATGCTTATGGCTTTTTTTAGAAATATCAGTCCGCTATCCGGTCGTGATTGTGATTCCAGTAACATAGCCTTGTAGAAATAAGCCTTCGTAGCATAATTTGCATAGGTTCTCCAATGATCCGTCAGGGGCTTTTGCTTCTTCATACCCGCTTCTGCTATTTTAATTAGCTCTTTGTTATAGTTTTCAAGATCGGATTTTGGGGTAAGCTCTATGAGCTCAGAGATAATTCGTAAACGAACCGTATCGTTTATATTCGTATGAAGCAAAACCGACAAGGAGTCTATTCCACTGGTCTGGCAGAATGTTTTTGTGAATACTGAAAAAAAGAGAAGTAAACAACAGGCCCGTTTCATCCACGCGATTTTAGAATGACTAATGTATACATAAATACGTAACGGAGCTACAACAGCCCGGGTGCTGGCATAAAATTCCCGGTTTGATCGTAAAGAAAAATACCATGAGAATTCTGATACTGATAGCATTAGCTACGCTCGCCATAAACAAAAAGAAGCTCAGCATCACGAGCTTTGCATTTGAGAACAATGGCCGGATCCCGGAGAGATACACCTGCGATGGAAAGAATGTCAACCCGGAACTACTGATAAAAGGAATTCCCGATGGTACTAAATCTCTTGTATTGATTGTGGACGATCCGGATGCAAGTGAAGAGACTTTTGATCACTGGATCATGTGGAATATTCCGGCCGGCGGAAAACTATCAGAAAACAGTGCATCCGGTATCCAGGGGAACAACAGCAGTGGCGAGAATAAGTATACGGGTCCGTGTCCACCAACGGGTCTTCATCATTATCATTTTAAGCTTTATGCGATCGACATTCTGCTGGACCTGAAGGAAGGCTCGGGTAAAAAGCAGGTGATGAAAGCGATGGAAGGTCACCTTCTCGAACGCGCTGAATTGATAGGACTTTATGAACGCTGAAAGGCATCTGTGGAGTACACAGAAATAAAAGACCGGCCCTCTCCTGCAGTATGGGATTTCACACTTTGTGGAATAAACTCCTTTTTTACCAATTGGCGGCTATGATTTGTTTCAGGTGTTCAGCCGGTATCACACCGGACTGGCGCCATTTCATTTCTCCTTTTTTAAAAAGTATTAATGTGGGAACTCCCTGCACATCCCAGGTACGGGCAACAGAAGGATTTTTGTCGATGTCTATTTTGATGATGGTGGCCTGATCGCCAATCTCCTTTTTCAACTGCCCCAGGATCGGAGCCATTGTTTTGCAGGGGCCGCACCATTCTGCGAAAAAATCGATCAGCACGGGTTTATCGGAATTTATGATCTCTGAAAATGTCATGATAGGTGTTTTTACTAAATATGCTGCGAAAAGAATGCCACCGGAGCTTTATCCCATTTACAGCTGCAATCTGGCCAGCCGGTTCAGCAGCTCGGTTTTCTTTCTTCTCGATACTTCCACACTTTCGCCATTGCTCATAATCACATAACCTCCTTCTCCTTTTATATATTTGATCACATGGCGGAGGTTGATAAGACAGGAATTATGCACGCGAAAAAAGGCCAGATCGGCGAGGAGATCCTCATATTCCTTTAATATCTTTGACACCACAAGTTTTTCATTGCTTGTTAATGTAATGTGTGTATAGCTTTCATCTGCCGTACATTTGATAATATCACCGGAATTTATCATTTGCAGCCCTTCAAAAGTGGGGACTGCTATTTTTATAGGACCGCTTTTAATTTTGAGATTGGACAACAATAAGTCGTATGAAATAGCAGAGCTGCCGGGTGGCTTTTTCATTGTTTTTACTTTGTTCACAGCGGCTTTCAAATCGTCCGAGTCGATGGGTTTTAGCAGGTAATCAAGTGCGCTGTAGCGGATAGCTTTTATGGCATAATGATCGTAAGCAGTCGTAAAAATAACAGCGAAGGAAGGATCTTTTATTTCCTCGAGCAGGGTAAATCCATTTTGAAAAGGCATTTCTACATCCAGAAAGACCAGGTCGGGTGTTTCCCTGTTGATTGCTTTCAGGGCGTTCTGAACGGAGTCGCATAGCTCAACCACTTCTATCCCGGGGCAGTAAAGGTGAATAAGACTTTGAAGCGTGATCCTGCTTTTTTCTTCATCATCTACAATAATGGCTTTGATCATATAGTTTGAAATAAATGTTTAATAAAAAGGCAGATTCAATTCTACCCGTGTTCCGGTACTTGCTCCTGATTCATTTTCCAGGTCGGTTATTATGATGGTAAAACGACTTTTGTTTTGCTGGTTGAGAATGTCCAGGCGTTCGCGGCTTACTGAAATCCCTATCGATTTATGGAATTCGGTGTTTTTTGCCTTTTGGATCTCTGCCGAGCGTTTTCGTCCTATCCCGTTATCTTCTATCATGCAGATCAGTGCGTCCTCTTTAATATATATCCGAATGGACAGCCTGCCTTTCGTTTCTTTATGCATAAGCCCATGCCATATGGCATTTTCTACAAAAGGCTGTATCAGCATGGAAGGTATTTGTATGGAACCTGCATCAATATCCGGATTCAGGTCGATCGTATATTCAAACTGATTTCCGAAACGGAGCCCTTCGAGATCAAGATACAAACTCAGGGCTTCCAGCTCTTTGCTTAGGGGAATACTGGATGGTTTTGAATTGTCGACCACATAACGGATCAGTCGCGCAAATTTAGAAAGATATCTTTGTGAAGAGACAGGATCGTTGTTGGTGATAAAATACTGAACCGAATTAATGGCATTAAAAACAAAATGAGGGTTCATCTGTGCACGCAGGGCTTTTAATTCAGCCTCTGACAAACGGGATTGCTGAATATTTTTCTGGATCTCTCTTTGCCGGATAATCCGGAGACGATAAATAAAGGCGATACCCACAACAAAAAGAACCAACAGGATCATCAAAACCCGGAACCACCAGGTTTGCCACCAGGCAGGATCGATACTGAACCGGAAAATGGCAGGTACAGTGCTCCAGTACCCATCATTATTTTTGGCGTACACCACAAACTTGTAATTGCCGGGACTGATCGCCTGAAAATTGATGGAGGTGTAATTGGTAAAGATCCAGTTGGTATCCAGTCCAACGAGCCTGTATTTGTATTCAATATGTCCCGGATCTTTATACGAAAGTCCGTTATAATGTATGGTCAGGTGATTTTCATTGTGGCGGAGCTCTATTTCGCCGGTAGAATAAATGATCTTTTCGTTTACATATACATCGGTAATGTACACCGGAGGAGGGGTCGTATTATCACGGATGCGATCGGGATCCAGTACCGAAATGCCATTGTTATGCGCGAGCCATAAACAGTTTTTATAGGGTACGATGTAATTGACTTCATTTGTCAGAAGTCCGTTTTTGGAAGTGTAGCTTTTAACCGAGTACCGGAATGGCTGATAACTCTCCACCACAATTTTGTTAAGCCCGTTATTGGTGCCTACCCATACCGAACTGTCTGAGTCAATATAGAGGCAACGGCACATATTGCCCGTAAGCCCATCCTGCTGTTTGATATGAATGAATGATTTGCCTGTATTTATAATTATGCCTTCTCCGCGACTTACCATCCACAGCCATCCTTTTTTGTCTTCGGCCATATCTACTATCCGTGCAAGGAAAGCGGAATCTTTTTCTCCTTCAAAGGATAAACCGGAGCTCTTAGTATAGGCCCAAAGACCATTGCTCGAGCAGATCAGTATCCTCCCTGTTTTATCCTCGTAAATGTTATCCGAATAGTAAAGCAAGCCGCATTTTTTTTCGTATGGTGTTTTTGGCAGCGATTCAAATTCAACCAGTTGATGGAAGCCAAGGAACCAGATCGAATTGTTTCGCTTTGACCGGATCATTTTTTTTCCACCGTGCGGAAAAATAATTTTTGACCGCTTGTTCCTGATATCAAGACTATAGATATTGTTACTGTTGCTGATCAGGTGGGTGTTTGCATCGACTTCCAGCAGACTTGTTATCTCATTTGGTTTTTCGATTTCAGTATCTTTTCCGCGGAGCATGTGCGTACGAACATGGTATTTATCAAAGATGCTTATCTCACCATTCAAATGACCCGTGACAACTTTATCATCCATTACGGCAAGGCAGGAAATACTGCTTTCCGGCAATCCGTTCTCTGTTGCATAGTAGCCCAGGTTATTGTAGGGAATATAAAAGATCCCGTGGCCTTTTGTAGTGATCCAGATCCCCTTCTCTTTGTCTGTATAAATGGATGTAGTGATTTTCCGATTGAGAAAAATAAAACTGCTGTCTGCCAGTAAACCTTTTGCATCCATTGTCCATACTCCATTTATGGAAGACAGCAGCATTCTTTTGTTGGTGTCTTCCGTCAGGCTGAGAATAAGCCCCGAACTTTCATGTATATAGAGAACCGTATCAGCATTAAAACTAAATGCAACATTATCTAACGAAGCAAAGTAATTTTTGTTGGATAACCTGATTACATGCGATCTTAGAGCCCAGAAATGATGATCGGTCTTTATGGTATGCGTGATGATCTTACCTTTCCTGTAGATAGTTAAAAGATGTGAGTTGGGCCTGCTCTCCCCAAATACAAAGGAGTCTTCTATTTCGTAAATATAAAGTCCATCCTTTGGCAGCATAATTTTCTTTATATCTTTTTTGGCTCCGGCAGGAGCTATTTTGAGTAAGAAGGGTTCGTGTGGTGACTTGACCCCAAGCCAGATCGTATCTTTGCTGTCAACATAGATGGATGTGATGATCTTGTTCCCGATAATTTTCGCGATCTCGTCATTGCAGGCCAGTGTATGAATACCTGTTTTGTTGTAATAAGAAAGTTTGCCTGAGAGGGAACGGAACCAGATATTGTGTTTTGCATCTTCATATACGCCATAGATGGTATTATCAGGAAGGCCGTTTTCGGTGCTGAAATTTTTAAATTCATATCCGTTAAACCTACTCACCCCCATATCCGTAGGGAACCACAAATAACCTTCCGAATCCTGGAGCATTTGATATACCTCCGAAGAAGGTAAGCCGTCTTTTACACTGAAATTCCGGAACGAGTTGAACTGTGCCCAACCTTCAAACGTAGAAAGCAGAAGAAGGAGGATCGCAATAACAGGGGGGTATTCTCTTCTTCGCAGATCAGCAGGCATATTTTCAAATATACGTAAATGCGAATTTTTATACTAATTTTTCAGGTGCGAATATGCCGGAAAAATAATGAAACCACCATTGCATTAGAGGAAGCCCGCGATATACTCTTAGTATGGGCTTTGCTTCCGGATGATCTTTGAAAACAAACGTGGGAACAGGCGCCTGATCCAGACAATATTTAATTCTTTTCCGCCGATCAGAGCTTCTTCCCTGTTTTTTTGTATAGCGGAGATGATCTCTTTGGCGCACTGTTCAGGGCTCATGCTATTCACATGGCTTGGGTCCATTTTGCCGTGAGCACTTCCATCGTCCGAAACGGCATTCAGCGAAATGTTTGTGTTTATTTTTCCCGGACATACGATGAGCACCCTGATCCCTTCTTTTTCGTTCTCTAGGCGTAAGGACTCGTAGAAGCCATGCAGCGCATGTTTGGCAGCGGAGTAGGAGGAACGAAGATAAAAACCGAATTTCCCGGCAATGCTGCTGATTGTAACAATATGCCCGCTTTTTTGCTTCAGCATGAATGGCAATACGATCTTGGTGAGTGCAATATTGGCAAAATAATTCACTTCCATTATTTTCCGGTCGATCTCGAGAGTGGTTTTGGAAGCCTCGCCCCGTTGGCTGAAACCTCCGTTATTGATGAGGATATCTATCCTTCCGAATTTTTTTATCGCTTCACCGGCATTAGCGGAAAAGGAATTTATTTCAGACAGATCGAAAGGCAAAATGAGGCAGCTTTCTTCTGACAGATCGGATACTTTGACAACGCGCTCCAGCTCTTCTCTGCGACGGGCCGATAAAATAATCTTTGCTCCCTCCGCAGCGAATTCTTTCACGAGGGCTTCACCGATACCCGAAGAGGCACCTGTGATCCATACTATCTTATCTTTATAGAGTGCCAAGTGTTTTTAAAACTTTCTATCGTAATCCCAAATGCTCATCAATGTTTCTTCGCCGGTATAACCCGATTTTTTGGCTGATTTGAGCATTTCCTGTTCGGAGGTAAATGTTTTGCTGGTCCTTGTTTTCATGTCATAGAGCATGAATACGGCAGAGGCATTGTCCGTTGTTTCCTGGCTGGTGGAAGTTTGCATCAGGATAAAAAGCTCGTCGAAGGCAAAGCGTTGTACATTGAAAATAATATTTTCCTCATTTCCGGGTGTATAACGAATATCCACCACCTGGTCTTCATTCACTAATGTCCCGAAGTTCTTCGAATCCCAGCAATGAATGGCAAAAGGATAAATAAGAGGAAAACGGGCCGATCCTCCCGATCCGAAATAGGTGAAATACGAATCCGGAATGAATGATTCTTTTTTGTAGGAAGCCTCTTTAATATACCGGAAAGTGGCATTGCTGCTGGTGTCGTTGAGCAAATATGCACGCACATCCTCCGTCACATCGCCGGAATAGTCTGCGTTGTTGAGGCTATCGGCCATGTGCGAAAAAGGCTCAAATGCTTCCCCTACTTTGTTGATAGCCCTGTTGACACTATATACGATCGTAGATACGAGGAGAATGAGCCCCAGGCCAAAGGCAATAAAGCCTGCATTCCGCATGGTTTTCTTGTCGGTCGACAAGCCTACAATGCCCAGGATCAGGCCGACAATAACAGCGGTGCCGCATAGAAATATGACGAGGAAAATAATACCAATCATCCGGTTAAAATTTTGTTCAAAGGTACATTAATTATCGTTGATCAAAATGAAAATTAATGCCTGCGCCCATTGAAGCTGGGGCAGGTATTGCATCCGTTCTTTTTTCGGAATAGGAAGCAGCTTTGTGTGCAGAGCGCGAGCCCGAGTATGGCCAGGAACAATAAAGGACGCAGATTTTTCATACTCCCGTAAAGTTACAAATAATAAAGCAAAAAACAAGGTTGCTGCATTGGCGGCAAATATGTAAATTAGCAGCGTTTTGCAATTGTTTTATCATATAGGAAGGTACTTTATGCTGCTGAAACGTGTGTTCGGCAAACCGGAGAAATTCTCTATGTATTACAAGCAGATCCTGTATGAGATCGATTCCCTCGGGATCGGTTCTCTCTGGCTGATAGCAATTATTTCCGTATTTATGGGTGGTGTTATCACGATCCAGTCGGCCTACAACTTTACCAGTCCTTTTATCCCTTTATATGCAGTGGGTTTAGGTACCCGCGAATCCATTGTGCTGGAATTTTCACCAACCATCGTGAGCCTCATCCTTGCCGGGAAAGTGGGATCCAATATTGCTTCCGAGATCGGTACGATGCGCATTTCGGAGCAGATCGATGCCCTCGAGATAATGGGGATCAATTCAGCCGGTTACCTTATTCTGCCTAAAGTGGTAGCTGCCATGTTCATCAATCCTTTCCTCATCACTATCAGTATGTTCCTTGGGGTCTTAGGTGGTTATATCATGGGTGTTGCTTCCGGTGCCTGTACATCCTATGAATATATCTTCGGGATCCAGTCCTTTTTTATTCCCTTTAATATTTATTACTCACTGACCAAAACAGTGATCTTCGCTTTTATTATCACTTCGGTGTCGGCTTACCATGGCTATTATACCACTGGTGGTGCACTGGAAGTAGGAAAAGCCAGTACCCGTTCGGTAGTATACAATAGTATTCTTATCCTTGTTGCCAACCTGGTGATCACACAATTAATGCTGGTGTAGTGATAGAGATCAAAAACATAAATAAGTCTTTCGGCGACCGCAAAGTCGTGAACGATGTGTCCTTTGTTTTCGAAACGGGTAAAACCAATATTGTTATCGGGGAGAGCGGTTCGGGTAAAACCACCATACTCAAGGTAATGGTAGGACTGCATGCACCCGATAGTGGGGTAGTGGAGTATGACGGACGCCCTTTTACGCAACAAAGCGAAAAGGAAAAACAGGAAGTACGCAAGGAGATCGGAATGCTTTTCCAGGGTGGTGCTTTGTTCGATTCGCTTACAGTGGAGCAGAATGTAGCTTTTCCCCTGGATATGTTCACCAACATGAGCCAGGAAGAAAAGAACGAGCGGGTGAATTATTGCCTCGCAAAAGTGAAGTTGGAAGGAAGGAACAAACTTTTTCCTGCGGAGCTTTCGGGCGGTATGAAAAAACGGGCTGCTTTGGCTAGAGCGATCGCCAACAATCCCAAATATCTTTTTTGCGATGAACCGAATTCAGGTCTGGACCCGAAGACATCGCTGGTGATCGATGCGCTCATCAAAGAGATCACGCAAGACCTTGGAATGACAACAGTAGTGATCACACATGATATGAACTCGGTGATGGAGATCGGGCAGAAGATCCTGTTTATCTACAAAGGCAACAACTGGTGGACGGGCACCAACAAAGAGATCCTTACTACCGACAACGAAGAGATCCTGGATTTTGTATATGCCTCCGAGTTCCTGAAACAGCTGAAACCAAGGAAATAATTTCGCTCAATATTTCTTAATTAACATATCTATGAAGAAGATCATTTGCGTTTTACTGTTGTTGATCGTCTGTAAAAGCCATGCACAAAAGGCGGAGGAAAGATCGTATTTCGTTGTATTGTATACAATAAGTGCAGGCTGGGATACCACCAAACAATTCCATGAGCAGGTATTTGCAGCTGAGCATTCCGATTATCTGTCCAAACTTCGCAAAGAGAAAACGATTGTTATGGGTGCACGTTACAGCGATACGGGAATGATCATTATCAAGGCGAAAAATGAAACGGAGGCAAGGGAAATTACAGGAAAAGATCCGGCTATCCAAAACAACCTGTTCAAAACACAAGTTTTCTTTTTGAACCGTTTTATGGAGGTTGTGTGACGGAAATGAAATAGATGAATAGCGGTAGAACAGAAAAACCCAGCCTGGCATTTGTGACGGGCATCTTCATTCTCCTTCCGCTTGTCCGCTTGCATCCTTTCGTTGACACTTTACCCGGGCTTGTCACCCGACTACCAATTCCGTCCGCACTGGACCGTCATGTGGATAGGCTACCTGCTGTTTCTCTTTTTTAAATGGAAAGGTCTGTGAAGTTTGATTGGTACGAAATACCCGTTCATTTTTTTATCCTTGTATACTGCGGCCTGTCGGTTATTTTTGTAACCGTCGATTCCTATGGCTTCCGGGCATTTATACCCATTAGCTTTGTGATCCTGCCTTTTTCGTGATGGGCCTGGATAACTTCATGGATCGAAAAAGCATTGGCCCGGCAAAAGAAAAATTCGGGAACTGACACATTTTAGGGTGATACTTTGTTCTTTTCAGGCACTATATAATAAACAGTTATGGAAACCGAAACAATCAGGCAGGTACAAACAAGGGAGGAGCAGTTTATTTTCCTTTATGAACGTGCATTCCCGAAAACGGCTGCTTTCGTGAGCAGATCCGGAGGCAACCTGGAGGATGCAAAAGATGTGTTCCAGGATGCGCTCATCCTGTTATATGAAAAGGAGGACCCTGAAAGCATACAGGATAAGCCCTCTTAT
Source organism: Bacteroidota bacterium (assembly GCA_021156365.1). Lineage (GTDB taxonomy): Bacteria > Bacteroidota > Bacteroidia > B-17B0 > Aurantibacillaceae > JADJDM01. Next base: position 199,205 of record JAJNDK010000002.1, on the reverse strand, counting down.
GTGGCAGGTATTGCCAGGCACCTCTGGCTGAAGAAGGCAGGAAAGAAACGCTCGCAGGCAGAAGCGGCATCGGAAGCTCAGTCAGAATTGTTGGAACCTAATGAACGACAGGTTTCCAAACGACTCCTGCGGTATGTAGCAGTAGCAGGAAAAAAATGCATGGAATTGTTGACAGGCGTTTATTACGATAAGTTAAGCATGAAAGAGCTGGCTTCGAAATTTGAATTTTCGGGTGAGCGATCGGCCACTGCACAAAAATATAAATGCCTGGAGAAAATAAGAGAAGTGATCAAACAACGTTCGTTAAACAAAGAAGATTTTTATGAATAATACTGTTTTAATAGAGAGCTACCTCTCCGGGAAGATGGAACCGGGTGATCGTTTGCTCATGGATGCCCGTCTCCTTATTGATCATGGGCTCCGGGTGAATTGTGAGCACCAGCAGCAGACATATGAGCTGGTAAAAGCATATGGCCGCTTGTGCCTGAAAAGAGAAATTACAGCTGTACAGGAGCATATATTCAGTGTCGGGAAGCACGAAAGCTTCCGGCAAAAAATAAATAAACTATTTAAACGATAAACAATGAGCGCCCCAAGACTAAAAGATATGATCGACGAACGGATCCTCAACAACCGCAAGGTGTTTTTGTGGGGACAGGTAGACGACGATTCGGCAAAATATGTGATCGAACGCTTACTTTACCTCGAGCTAAAAGATCCGGGGAAGGAAATACAATTGGTAATAAACAGTCCGGGCGGATATGTAACATCAGGTTTTGCCATTTACGATACTATTAAAAGCATCAGCAGCCCCATATCTACGGTTTGTTCCGGTCTGGCTGCGTCTATGGCATCTATCCTCTTATCCGCCGGTGCCGAAGGAAGACGTTTTGTGCTGAAACACGGTCGCGTAATGATACACCAGCCCAGCGGAGGAGCGCGTGGCAATTCTACCGATATAGAAATACAAGCGGCCGAGATATTAAAAACAAAAGAGCTTGGAGCAAAGATCCTGGCAGAAAATTGTGGGCAAACCATCGAGAAAGTAATGAAAGATTTTAACCGGGATTATTTTATGTCGGCAGAGGAATCGGTGGAGTATGGCATTGCTGACGGTGTACTGGAACGTATGGTAGGATAAGCATTAGCGACTGACATCCATCCACACAAATTTTCCATTTATTTTCATGAAAATGATGTCATTGAAAAATTGTGCATGCATGTATTTTACAAGGGCTTTTGCATCATCGGTTTTGCCTTTTACCGGAATGGACTTCGCTTTGGGATCTATACCGAACCAGGAGATCAGCTTGTTCTTTTTGTTTAAGAGACGGTTGTCAGGTATGCGGTCGATAGCCTGGAAAAATGTCATACTGCCTGAAAAATAAGTAGTGTTGTTGGTGGTAAAAAAATCTTTACCCACAGATACGATCGTATCCCATGTACGAAATGTAGTTTGCGCCTCCCGGATCGTATATTGCATGATATAGGTACTGTCAGCAGAAACAAGATCGCTTTTGGATGTATTGAAAGACTCCGAAAGCAGCATAAAATCTGCAGGCAGGGGTTTTCCCTTGTCTTTTGCCGTACGCGATTGAAAATTACGACACAGCAGATACAGGAAACTCATTTCCATCTTCACGGGGTAGTTTTTCAGCTTGCCGTGCAGCAGGTCATACGAATAATTTTCCGGACATTTTTTATTGTGCAGGATCATATACACGGAATCGAAATCACTATACCCCGCGGCATGATCGCTGAAGTATTGGATAAAACTGTTTCCATCGCGGATGCCGGCCAATTCTTTCCTAAGCAGGTCAATGTCTTCACTTGCTTCGGTAATGATCACGGGTTCTTCCACATCCGGAACCGGATCATTTTGGGCAAGCGCAAAAAGTGGCAACAAGCTCACGATCAGTATGTACTTTAGCATTTTCATTCGTTTACAAAGTACAAAATTTTCCATTTCCGTTAGCCGTATACCCGGATTTTGGACGGTATAAGGTCAATGTTTTGACCAGGGCAGGCAAGTGAAAATAAGTTTGCATATAAGGTAATTTTCAATATCTTTAATGTACCTAAGCCACCCTATTAGTAACCTTCTTCATTCCTACCCCATGAAAAAGATACGAATCCTTTATGCCGAAGACCATCTACAGTTCCGGCAGGCTGTTGTCCGCGAGTTGGAATCCATGAACTTTTCTATTATTGCCCAGGTAAGTAATGGGAAAGAGCTGATCGATAAGATGACACTTCGTCCGGATGTGATCCTGCTGGATCTGCAAATGCCTGTAATGAATGGAAACCAGGCATTGGACCGGATCATCAAAAGCTGGCCTGATGCGAGGGTAATTATCGTAAGCATGCATTATGAGGAATTGCTGGTGGAGAATTACCTCGAAAGAGGTGCGAAAGGTTATATAAGCAAGGATGCTTTTGCAGGAGAAGTGGAATTATTGGCAGAGGCTATAAAAACAGTTATGGGTGGAGGCATTTATGTTCACCAAATGCCGGCAGAGCGGGAAGGATTCTCATCCCGGCAAAAACAAATGATCCCACTGATAATAGAAGGGTATACGAATAAAGAGATCTCTGAGCAGACAGGCATCGTTGAACGCTCCGTTGAAAAGCAGAAACAAAAGATCTACACCAAAATCGGAGGAGAGAAAGCGATTGATTTTTATAAATATGCTTTTTCGAGAGGACTGCAGTTTTTGGGGAGGGTGAATCGCAGGAAGGGAGTATAGAATCAGCTTATCAGATCAGCATTAAAATTTCCTTCATTTGTGTTACTTCACTTTTTGATTATGGTAAACTCAACTCTCCGGTTTTGTAGTTTGCCCTCTTCCGTATCATTAGTTGCGATTGGTTTGGTACTTCCATGTCCAAAATAACTTATTCTTGTCTGATCGATCCCTTTTAAGATCAGGTAATCGGCTACAGTTTTGGCCCTCGCTTCCGAAAGAATTTTATTTTGATTCTCGTTGCCTGTGTTATCGGTATGCCCGCTGATTTCTATTCCTGCAGTAGTTTCTCTGTTTAAATACTGAACCAGTTTATCTAATTCAGGGTATGCCTGTAATAGTAGCCCGGCCTTATTATTTTCAAATAAAATATGTTGTAATGTAAATGTCTCGCCTGATTTGGGCGAAAATGCCGGCTCTTCCTTTTCTTCTATTTCTACTATCTGTGTGTGAGTAACGGAATTCTTTTCCTGTATTACAGGAGTAACCGATACGTTATCGATATAGTAATGGCAAAAACGCTTATGTCCCTTAGGACTATTATAATTAAAATAACCTATGATAATTACAGTTTCAGATCCTTCAGCATGGTAAATTCCTGAGAGCCTGATCCAGCTTTTCTTGTCTTTATATCGCTTCTTTTTCACAAAATCGACGCTGGGTTTCTGAGAAATGCCTTTCATCTCAAGGCTCCATTTGATCCTGTTGGTGAACAATACTCCGAATTCACCTACGCTGCTTTTTGATTTTTCGGCCCTGCTGATGTAAAGCTCCACCAGGTAGTCATGCCCTTTAATTAGAGTGTCAGTAAGCGTTGTAGCCAGGTATTCGATGTATTCTTTTGTTATACATATCCCTCCGTATGCTTTTCCCGAATGCGGCGATTGTTCACCGAAATCATTTTGGGACGTTCCGGCATGTTTATCCCCATCCATGTGATAATAGTCAGAGCCGGCAAATGTTGGACTACGCCAGCCCTTTGCGCAGTCGATCTGGCGGTTTTTTCCATAAGGCATCTTTACTACTATTTCAAAATCCGGATTTTGCACAAGATTTTGCGCTTTGAAAGGGATTGAAAAACAGCTCAAAAAGGAAAAAAAAATGAGTTTCTTCATACTGCATGTTATAACGTCAGGTGTAAAAAAAGATACGAATGCTTTTCGGAATTTCAAAAATAACCGCGACACGGAAAAGAGGCTGTGTCCACTTCGTATTTTGCTTTATCAAAAACACATCAGTTTATAGTATTTCTACATATCCGTCCGAGCCATTCACCCGGATCCTCTGCCCGTCTTTGATCAGTCTTGCAGCATTTTCCACTCCGACAACTGCAGGCAAGCCATATTCACGTGCGATAACTGCTCCATGGGTCATGAGTCCGCCAACTTCGGTCACCAGGCCTTTTATGGATATAAACAGGGTTGTCCAGCTGGGATCAGTAAATGTGGTGACTAATATATCTCCATCTTCCAGGTCAGCATCTTCCATGTTTAGGATGACACGTGCCCGCCCTTCTATCACACCGGAAGAAACAGCCAAACCTGCAACAGCTCCTGCAGGAAGATCTTCCCGCTTGTACTTACCTGTAATGATCTCACCGTCAGACGTGATAACACGTGGCGGGTTTAGTTTTTCATATGATTTGAATTCTTCTCTACGTTTGCTGATGATCTGGTAATCTGCTTTATTAGCGCGTACGACTTCGTGAAATTCTTCAAAACTGAGGTAGTAGACATCTTCTTTTTCATGGATAACATTGGCTTGTACGAGTTGGTCAGCTTCTTTGAGTAAAGCCTGCTTATAAACGAAGTAGCGACTAATAAATGCGTATTTGGGATATTCACGATAACCGCTGAGATTCCGGACCAGGCCGATCATCCGTTTTGTTTCTGTGGCTTTTTGCTCACCATCCGGCAATTGCTTCAATCGATCCAGGAGCTCTTGTTCTTTTTTCAATGCTTCCTGTTGCCCCTGCTCAAATTTCTGCTTGCCGGCGCCAGGCCCAAAGTTTTTGATATTGCTGAGAATCATGGGAACAAGGGTGGATGGCTTTTCACTCCAACGGGTTTTAGTAATATCAATTTCTCCGCTACATCGCATTCCGTATTTGCTGAGATAATCATAGATAGCGTCCTGAGTTTCCTGCCCACCATCATCCCGATAGCTATCGGGATTTACCAGTTCATCCAAAAAATTATCGTTTTTTATCCCGCCATCAACCTGGCGGGACAAGTAATCGATTACTTCCGGATAAGGACGGATCACATCTGCGACATTCAACAGCGCCAGACCCATTTCAGAAGTAACATTGTTAGGCACAGACTGAGAAAGAATGTCTGCTGCGTTTTTCTCACCTAACCATTCATTCATTTTTTCATTGATCCAGAATGAAGCGTTTATCCCAGTCATAAGCACACTAAAACTTTGTGGGTCAAACGCGATCTTCCTTAATTGCAGGATATCTTCCAGGATAAAATCAAACAGATCCGACCCTGATCTGGTTTGAATGTTTTGTTTTAACGCTTCTGTTGATGTTTGATTACTCCTGATCAAATCAGAAACGATTGTTGGATCGTAATCGTTTAGTGTTTCATAATTCGCAGGCGACACAGCGTTGTTGCTTTTACCAGGACCGGATTCTTCCCGGGAGCTACCGGGATCACCTGGTAACGAATTAATAAAATCTTCCCGCCCGATGATGGTTGTAAGCGCGTCTTTTATGAGGGGATCAGATTTTCCCAGAGTGACGTTTAGTAATGTTTCTCTGCCTGCTGGTGTAGCCAACATAGACGTAATATCAATAAATAATCTTCCACCGGCAGTACGCATGGGTGCACGGGTCGTTAATAGCCAAAAAGACAATCCCAATGGTTTCATGGCATCGGTCATCATTTGCTGATGACCGACCGATATATAAACATGATTTTCTTTATCACCCGATTCGGGGATCGGGAATAAGGTAGTAATTGACCGGCTCTGGACAATATAAAATGTATCATTGGCCAAACACCATTCGATGTCCTGGGGATTGCCGAAATGTTCTTCTATCTTTCTACCCATCTGCTCAAGCTGTATGATCTGCTCATCCGTGAGTGCTTGCTTATTCTGCTTTTCAGGCTCAATCTCCTGTTCTTTCGTGCCGCCATCTTTTAAAGCATAAATAGCCAGTTTCTTGGTGGAGATTTTCTTATCGATAAGTAAGCCTTCACGAACTTTGTAATTATCTGCATTCACCAGACCCGAAACCAATGCCTCACCAAGTCCGAAGCTGGCATCAATGGACAATACCTTTCTGTTTGAGCTAACCGGGTCTGCCGTAAACATAATCCCCGCTACATCCGGAAAGATCATTTTCTGAATAACAACAGACAAATAAACTTTTCTATGATCAAATCCATTTTGCAAACGGTAGATGACTGCTCTGTCTGTATACAGCGATGCCCAGCACTTGCTGATATGCTTTAGTATGGATTCTTTTCCTGCAATGTTTAAATAGGTGTCCTGCTGGCCTGCAAAGGATGCCGTCGGAAGATCCTCTGCTGTGGCGCTGGACCGTACGGCATAAGCATTTCTTTCATCCGTTTGTTCAAGATGCCGGGTAATCTCATTCTCAATGCCTTTCGGAATCGCTGTTTCTTCGATCGCCTTTCGGATCTTTGCACTGATCTCGCTAATAGCTTTCCTGTCATCTGCTTTTAGAACGGCTAACTGATCCAGTAGTGAATTAAATGCTTCGTTATTCCCCGTAATTTCTTTATATGCTTCCGTAGTAACGCAAAAGCCCCCGGGCACTTGTATGCCTTCAATACCGGATAGTTCCCCCAGGTTGGAGCCTTTGCCTCCCGCTGTAGCAAGCAGTGTTTTATTGATCCCGTGAAAACCAAGAACGTAAGAACTCTTATTTTCCATTTTTGTTGAGTTTGGTTGTTGTCTCATCCATGATTTCAATTGCTTTTGAAAAGTAGGTTTCAATGATCCGGATCTCCTTGCTTGAAAAGGAAGCAATAAGTTCTTCTGATTTTCTTCCAAATTCGGCAAAAAGCGGTTCCAGGAGTGCCATTATATTTTTAATATTGGGTTCGATAATAACTTTCCGTCTGTCGTCCCTGGCAAATTGCCTTTTCACTAATTTTTTCTTTTCAAATCTGTCTATTAAGCCTGTAACTGCACCGGTCGTCAATCCCGTTAACGTTGAAAGCTTACCTGCTGTCATTTGTCCTTTTACAATCAAAAATCCTAAGTATTTATGATCGGTTCCGGAAAGCCCTGCTTTTAGTGCTATAGCCTCGTGCATCTTAATAGAGTCGTATGCATATTGTTGGCTTAGTTTTCTAATTCGTTTGATTGTATCAGTATTCATTTTTATCTTATCAGGTAAATATCTTAGTTGCAAAGATAATATTAATTTTGCAGGGTATCAAAATAATTTTGGCGGGCATTGAGGACGTATTGCTGAAAACAGTTCAGAAATTGCAGATGAGTTTGATACCGAATAAGATAAAAACTGTCAAGATGCTATAAAAGCGCGAGCAGGCTGCTCTATCCCCAGGATAACATTCTATCAATCTTGAGATTGATATGGATGAAATTGGGAGCTTTAGTTAAATATGAATTTTGATTAAAAGCTATGCAGCCTTTTAATAGCGAATGCTCTTCCGGAGCCAGACTTCATGTATTTTTCAAATTCATAAGCTTTGTACTTATCATAAAATACAGATTGATGAACGATCTCAAAAGGCAAACGTGAAGCTGTGTAATGGACTTCACCTTTGTTATCGCCTTACTCTGTCTTCAATATTATTTGTACATCCCACATAATAAGTGCCGTCGCAGCACTTTAAGATATAAACTGTCCACATAAAACTAAGATAAATAAAAAAACCGGTTACATCGTAACCGGTTTTAATTTATTCGCTCTAATCAAGCGAAGGTCTCTTACGCAACCTCTGCGGACTTTGTCCGCTGTAGGCCACTTCAGCGACCGAAGGCGGAGAAAGAGGGATTCGAACCCCCGGAAGTGTTACCTTCAACAGTTTTCAAGACTGCCGCATTCGACCGCTCTGCCATTTCTCCGGTGCAAAAGTAGTATTTTCTTTTTATCTGCAAGTCCTTTTCCGAAAAAATTCCGTAAATTTGTATATCCCCGCAGCATCTATTTTTTAACGTGTTTATCAAATGAAAAAAGTTCTTTTTATACTTAGCGCGCTGGTGAGCCTCTCAACTACAGCTCACGCAATGGGGGGACTGAAATCCTATTTTTCATACTCTCAGTTCTACAGTCCCGACAAGGGTACTTTCCTCGAAACAAACCTCACGGTTAGCGGCAACTCTATGGTTTTCAAAGGTTCCGGAAAAAAAGTGTCGGCTTCCGTCAATATTATTATCACCTTTTCTGATGCCAGTGGCATGGTGGCTGCCGGCAATAAATACAACCTGATCACACAAACGGTGAGTGATACCGCCCAACGCCCAAGTATTGTGGATGTTCAGCGCTATTTTCTCAAACCCGGAAAATACATCATGGATATCACCATGACAGACAACAATGCCGGAAAGCCCGAAAAATACAGCTCCAGCGAGGAGATCGAGATCAAATACACACCAAAAGCTGTGAATATGTCGGATATCCAGCTGATAGAGTCCTTCACCAAAACGGAGAAACCGAACATTCTCAGCAAAAGCGGCTACGATATGGTGCCCTATTCGCTGAACTACTACCCGGGTGATATAGGTAAGCTGGCTTTCTACTGCGAGGGTTACGGAACCGATTCCGTACTGGGAGCCGATAAAAAAGTAGCCATGGTGTATTACATAGAATCTGCCGAAACACTGGAGAAGATCGGCGGCTTCTTTGGCGTTTCCAAACAAAAATCGCAGCGCGTAAATATCCTTTTTTCGCAGATGGATATCAAATCCCTGGTAACGGGTAACTATAACCTGGTGGTGGAGATCCGCGATGAGACCGGCCTGGTACTGGGACAGGAAAAAATATTTTTCCAACGCACCAATCTCACGGCCAAAATCGACCTGAACAATATTGCAGCTATTGATCCCAATCAGACCTTTGCCAGCAAATACACCGGCGTGGATACACTGAAAGAATACATCCGTTGCCTGTGGCCGATCTCTACCCCTGTAGAGCGCGACTGGCAGGAGACACAGATAAAAAATGCCGATCAGAAAATCATGCAGCAATATATCTACGCATTCTGGAAAAACAGGAACGACAAGGATCCTGAGGCAGAGTGGCTCAAGTATTATAACCAGGTTGTATATGTGAACAAGGTTTTTAAATGTGGGAAACAACCCGGCTATTATACCGACAGGGGACGTGTTTACCTCCAGTACGGACCGCCCGATTCGCAGCAGCAGGTTCCGAACGAGCCGGATTCTTATCCCTATGATGTATGGCAATATTACCGCCTTACCGATCCGACCAACGGGCAGATCCAGACCAATAAAAAATTCATTTTCTGGAACAAAACTCTCGATGGCAGCTGTTTTACCTTGCTGCACAGTGATGCACGTGGTGAGACCAAAGATGCAAGGTGGCAGATGAAATTGAAACAACGTTCGCAAACCAATGTGAACCTGGATGTGGAAACGCCGACCGAAAACACGTATGGTTCCGGGATCGATGACCTGTTCAGTAATCCGCGCTAAATTCGTTTATGCAATCGCCTAAAATTGCTGTAGTTATATTGAACTGGAACGGTAAAGATTTTCTGGAAAAATTTCTTCCCGGCGTTATTCAGCATTCCCCCGAAGGCTCTGTGTATGTAGCGGACAACTGCTCTTCTGATACTTCCGTGGAATTTGTAAAAAGCCGTTTCCCTGACGTACATATAGTGATCAACAAAGAGAACGGAGGCTTTGCAAAAGGCTATAACGATGCATTAAAGCACATAGAAGCCGAGTATTATGTACTGCTGAACTCGGATGTGGAAGTGACTGCGAACTGGATCAACCCGATCATCCAGCTGATGGAAACGGAGAAAAAGATCGCAGCCTGCCAGCCCAAGATACTCGCTTTTCATGCAAAGGACCATTTTGAGTACGCAGGAGCAAGTGGTGGTTTCATGGATACATATGGTTATCCTTTTTGTCGCGGCCGGATCTTTGATGTGCTGGAGGAAGACAAAGGACAATACGATTCCATTATGGAAATTTTCTGGGCCACCGGTGCCTGCATGTTTGTAAGAGCAGATATCTACAAAGAAATGCAGGGTTTTGATGAAAACTATTTTGCGCACATGGAGGAGATCGATCTCTGCTGGCGGATGAAGAACAACGGTTACAAGATTTTCGCAGTGCCCTCTTCTGTGGTGTACCATGTGGGAGGCGGCACGCTCAACAAAACAAGCCCCCGTAAGACCTTTTTGAATTTCAGGAACAACCTGATCACCTATACAAAAAATTATGCAGGATCTTTCCTGTTCATGAAGCTGTTGTATCGCATGATCCTGGATGGGGTAGCTGCCTTTAAGTTCCTGTTGTCGGGAGAAGGCCGGCATTTTATATCGGTGCTGAAAGCGCATTTTGCATTCTACGGCAGTATTTCCAAAACCCTGGAAAAACGCAGGACTGTCCGTACCATGCCTTCTTTTGCTCCTTCTTCAACGGGGATGCTCCATGCGAACATTGTCGTACAGCATTATCTGAAAGGAAAAAAAAAGTTTTCGGAGATTAAAAATTTGTTCTGACCTTTGAATTATGTTTACAGGAATAGTAGAAGCTCTCGGCAGGATAGAAAAAACGGAAAAAGAACAACACAATGTTCATTACTGGCTTTCCTGCCCATTCACGAATGAATTAAAAATTGACCAAAGTTTGGCGCATAACGGTGTGTGCCTTACGGTCGTGGAAATAAAGGACGGTCAATACAAAGTGACGGCTATACAGGAAACACTCGATCGCACGAATCTGAAAAGCTGGACGGTTGGAAGCCTGGTGAATCTCGAACGTTGCATGCCTGCTCATGGACGATTCGATGGGCACATTGTACAGGGACATGTGGATCAGACGGCAGTATGTACGAACATAGAAGATCAGCAGGGAAGCTGGAAATATTATTTCGAATACGATGCCGCATCCGGTCAGGTAACGGTAGAAAAGGGAAGCATCTGCGTGAACGGAACCAGCTTGACCGTAGTGGATTCGGGCGATACTACTTTTTCCGTTTGTATCATTCCATACACTTATGAAAATACTGTTTTCAAAACCTTAAAGCAAGGAGACGAAGTAAACCTCGAATTTGATATCCTCGGCAAGTATATTGCGAAGATGATGAAAGCAAAATTGTAGAGAGGAGTAAAAAAGCAAAAAAAGCCATCATGACAGTATCGTTAGGATGGCTTTTTAATTAGTAAGGGAATGGTTTATTCAACAATGATCTTTGCAGTAGCTGTGATTTGTTTGTTCTCTGTGTTTTTCAACTGTACAAAGTAAATACCCGGAACAATCTTATTTGCTACAAGGTCTACGGTGATCTTATTTTTGCCTTTGTTTGTTTTCAGCGATTCACTGCTGTATACGATCCGTCCGCTGATATCAACCAGTTCTGTTTTAATAGTTGTGATATCAGTCGCAGTGGTTTCAATATTCAATACGCTGCTTCCCGGGTTCGGATATACTAACAGGCTATTGGCTATAGTAGTATTCTCTGCCATACCGATCCCGACAGGACATACTTTGTAGATCTGCCCGTTGGTGGTATATCCGCCTTTCATAGCGAAGATGCATCCGTCGCTGCTTTGACGCAATGTGGTAAGACCGCCGGTGGTAGTAAGATCGCCCATTGTTGTTTTACTTGTCACAATATCATAAAAAGGTGCGTTACCCAGTGTACAGTCATATATTCTCCCAAAATCGTTATCTGCTACGATCAGATGATTATCTATAGCCGCCCATACAGGACTTGAATAATAGACTATTCCGGTTACTGCAGGCAAAGGTGTTCCCCAGTCAATAATAGGATTCACGGCACCCGGAGCGGAGCAGGGAGTGGTAGTAGAACCGTTTGCATAATTTCCTTCGCAATTGGCCCAGCCATAAAAAGCGCCTTTGTGGATAATATTGGCCTCGTCCCAGGTATTCAGACCATTTTCGGAGCAATACATCGAATCGCTTACAGGGCTAAAACAAAAATCAAAGGGGTTGCGGTGGCCATAGCTCCAGATCCAGTCGCAGTTTGTTGCAAGCGGGTTACCGTCGTCATAGTACGGATTATCTGTTGGTACAGTTCCATCCGAATTGACACGCAGTATCTTTCCATATGGATTCGTCAGCTTATTGGCATAATTAAGTGTCGGGTTGGATTGCTGGTACGCCAGATCCCCAATGGTAAAATAGATCTTATCGGGTTGCGATGGCCTGAAATGCAGGTTACCACCCACGTGATTTCCGGCAATGCTATTGGAAACATCCAGATCTACGATCAGTGTAGGATTGGTTCCCACATTGGCAGCTTCCGTGAAACGTACGATCCGGATCCTTTCATCCCCGGCATAATTGTGATTATAATATGCATATACATAATGATTGGTAGCGAAATTCGGATCGAGCTCAATACCCAATAATCCACGCTCAAAATCACATTGTACAGAATCGGTGAGATCATAGAATGTTCCGAGCGATGTTCCTGTGGAAGAAAACACACGAATAAAGCCATTGGCACAGGACCCAGCAGCATTTCCTCCTTTTTGAGTGATAAAGAAACGCCCATCCGGGGCTACGGCAAATGCAACCGGGTAATTAAGGCCTGTTACAAGCGTTGTAGAAGTATACTGCGCTTTCGCAGCAATACCAGCAACAAGCATTAACAAAGAAAAGTATAGTTTTTTCATATGTTTGATTTTAAATGAATTGGCTGCTAATTACGGGAAAAGCTTTTGATAAAACAAACGAAAAGAGGCCAAATTATTCCGGCTTAACGGCTTATCTGTGCCTTGTATTCCGTCAGGTTGTTTTTCTTATCCCACACTTTCAAAACAAATGCCAGCTCACCTTTGGGTGTGGCTTCATCAAAGGTATAAGTGATCTTATGCTCTTTGCTCTCGTGTGTGCTGTAATACCATTTGTCGTTGATGAACACTTTGAATTTACCGATCCCGCTCAGCTTGTCTTCGATCTTAAAATCAAGCTTTGTTAATTTGGATACATCTTTGTTTTTGGTGAGATTTTGCAACGGTTTGATGGTAGGAGCCACCGTGTCCTGGCTGATGAGAAAGCTTCCCAGCATGCGGGGTGTGGCAAACAGAAAACCATCTTTTATCTGTCCTCCGCAATAGGTTCCAGTAGTAGCTTCGATGATACAAAGCTTGGAGGTATCTACAGGGGTAGGCCGCAGCTTCAGGTAAACAGAGCAGGGAAGGAACATGGATGTTTTCACACCGAATACATAAACAGAATGCCGGTCGGCAGGTTTTTTACTCTTTGTATAGAAGAGATTGAAGTCATTGAAAAAACAACGTTCCGGGAAAACCAGCTTCATGTCTTCATCCTGGAAAACCAGTTCTTTCAGGCAATCGTATTTGTATTTTTTTATTTCCGGTAATGCAAGGTCTTTTTTTCGTTTGATGCAGAACGAAATGCTTTGTTTGTTTCCCATCGCGTCTTCGCAGATCAGCTGTAGTTTATGAACGCTTGTATCTTTCAGAAACAGCTCACCGTTATTGCTTACATCGCTGAAGATACCGAGGAACTCATTTTTGTTGAGGAAACATTTCTGAATACGGTCTGCTTTGTATTCTTTGCTGAGATCCGTAAAACAGTGAATATACCTTGACTCATCAAAGCCCATGGTGTCGTAGGTATGTTTATAATAGATCTTGTTATCAAGGAACAAAGTGGCCGAATAGATCTGATTTTTATTCCCGTTTTTGATATGACGGTCATATGCCGAAAAACCAAAGCCCGAACATTCGGGCAACAGGAACGTATCTTTCAGGGCGATGCTTTCTGATTTTGGTTCTCCTTTTTTTGTTTTTGTAACAGTAGCGGCTTCCGTGATTTTTTTCTTTTCAATGACCGGTGTTGCATTAAGATCGTTGGTGTCAAAAAAATAAATGCCTTCAATTCCGGGTGCAACACTGTCCGTGAGATTAAAATATTTGAAGGGATTCAATGCGGTTTCCGTTTTTTCATCGCGGATCTCGAAATGCAAATGCGGTGCCTGCGAGCTGCCGGTATTCCCGGTGTACCCGATGATCTCACTTTTCTTTATGGGCAATTCATCTTTTGCAGGAAAGGCTTCCAGCTCGAAGGTCTCTTCTGCCTCCTGTTTTTTACGCATATACTTTTCCAGCTTGTCTGAAAAATGATGCTGATGTGCGTACACACTTACGTATCCTCCCGGATGTGTAATGTAGATCACATGTCCGTAACCATAGGTAGAAATCTTGATGCGCGAGATGTATCCATCGGCAATTGCATAGATCGGTAAGTTTTTTTTACTGTCGGTGCGTAAGTCGAGGCCCGCATGAAAGTGACCGGGGCGGATCTCACAAAAATTACCGGTAGCAGTGATCTTCTCCAGGGGCAAACGAAAATCTGTCTGTGCGGGGAGCAGGCCGCTCACCAGCGATACAATAAAAAGTAAGAAGCAAGGCAGGGATACTTTCATTCGGATAACTCAGCTTAGTACTACTTTTTTAGTGGCGCGGATCACCGTGTTGTATAAGATCTCGTAGCGCGGTAAAATATTCTGTATATCAAAAGTCAGAGCCTTTTCATAAGCCTGTTTTTTGAATTGAGCCAGCAGTGCATTGTTGCTTAACAGCTTAATGGCATTGGCCGCCATGTGATCCACATCTCCTACATTGCTCAGGAAACCGGTAATGCCTTCTTCATTCACTTCCGGTAAGCCTCCTGTGTTGGTGCTGATCACTGGCATTTTCATGGCCATTGCTTCGAGTGCTGCCAGACCGAAACTTTCTGTTTCCGAAGGGAGAATGAACAGATCGCCGATGCTGAGGATCTCTTTCGGATCCACGATCTTTCCAAGCGAATGGATATCCTTGCAGGTATCCAGCTCACGGCAGAGCTTTTCGATATTCGCTCTTTCCGGGCCATCCCCCACAAGTATGAGCTTGGAAGGAACTTTTTTGCGCACTTTATCAAATACCCTCAATACATCTTCCACCCGTTTCACCGCCCGGAAGTTGGAAACGTGGATCATGATCTTTTCGCCATTGGAAGCATAATGATGGCGCTGACATTTGTGATTGTCGCAAATGCCATTGTATTCTTCTATATTGATAAAGTTAGGAATGACCTCGATGGCTTTATCGGTTTTGAATATATTATAAGTGTCCTGGCGCAGACTTTCCGAAACGGCTGTTACGGCATCGCTTTCCTCAATGGAGAAACGGATCACCGGCTCGAATGATGCATCTCTTCCTACCAGCGTGATATCGGTTCCGTGCAGTGTGGTGATAAAAGGAATGTTGTAGCCTTGTTTGGCCAATATCTGTTTGGCCATCAATGCGGCAGAAGCATGCGGGATCGCATAATGCACATGCAGCAGGTCCAGTCCTTCGTGTTTGGCTACATCCACCAATTTGCTGGCAAGCGCCGATTCGTAGGGCTGGTATTCAAACAAAGGATAATTGGAAACACTTACTTCGTGGTAAAACAAATTCTCATTGAAATAATTCAACCGGAAAGGTTGTGAGTAGGAAATAAAATGGACCTTATGTCCTTTCATGGCAAGCGCTTTTCCTAACTCCGTTGCCACAACGCCGCTTCCTCCAAATGTGGGATAACAAACAATGCCTATTTTCATGTATAATTAAGTAGTGTAAGTATTGATAAATGTACATACAAAGATAATCTTCGCCGGCCATATATCTGCCACCATACGGAAAGAACCAAGGAAGTTTTAAACAGGAAGATTTTCGTAATTTTCAGGCACAGATCCCGCCTCCGGATTTTTGGTTTTCAATTCTCAATGATAGGCGTATCTTTGCCCGGTTATGTTTTTCATCTTCTCCAAAATACTCGTTTTTTTGCTCTCTCCGCTTGTATGGATCTTTACTCTTTTTATCTGGAGCTGGCGAACGAAGATCGAAACACGTAAAAGAAAGCTTTTCATAGTCGGTTTGTGCACGCTCTATTTTTTTACCAATTCCTTTCTGTCGGACGAATGTATGCGAGCCTGGGAATATACCAGCGCCGATCTGAAACCGGTGGAGCATTATAAATATGCAGTAGTATTGGGAGGCATGATCAGCTATGATGCAAGACTGGATCAGCCGAAGTTTGCAGGTTCCTCCGACAGGATCTGGCAAACCATAGGATTGCTGAGGACCGGGCAGGTGGAAAAGATCATTATTACAGGTGGTTCGGGCAGTATCAATTATCCGGAAGAAAAAGAAGCAGCCATCCTCAAAAAATTCCTGGTCAAAATAGGGATTGCCGATTCATTGATCATTATTGAGAACGAATCGCGGAATACCCACGAGAATGCGGTGAACACAAAAAAACTGCTGGACAGCCTGCAGGTGAAATCTGATCTCCTGTTTGTCACTTCTGCTTTCCATATGCGGAGAAGTATCGCCTGTTTCGAAAAAGTGGGGATCACCAATCTCCGGCCTTATACCACAGACCGGTATAGTGGCCCGCGCAAATTTGAGCTGGATCACCTGCTAATTCCCACAGTGGAAGCGCTCCAGGAATTTACCCTGCTGATCCACGAAATAACAGGTTACCTGGTCTATAAGATCCGGGGATTTGCATAAAAGAAAATACCTAAACCGGTTTAGCTTCGTCTTAGAACGGAAACCAATACAGCTTTTTTTTTGAGAGCTAAATGCTTTAGTTTAGACTGTTCAGAACTTAAAACATTGAACAGCAATGAAATCAGCTCTTATTATTTTTGTATCGCTCCTGGGTATGTTCACAACATATGCTACCGGAGCTTCGGATCGTAAAGATCCCCTGATCGGCAAATCCTATTCTGTTACAGGTGAAAAGGCCTGGAAGACCGAGTACGAGGACTCAAAAGTGCTGATCGAATCCTGCCATATCGTGTATACTTCTCAGGGAAACACAACCAATCATGAGCGTGTTATTTTTCGGTACACCAATCGCACGACAGGAAATCTGAAGATTTCGTTCGGCAGAAAAATGGTGTACAACGGTGTTTGCTACGGTTGTGATAAGACCGATAAAAAGTTCACCCTGGAGCTTTCTGCTCATCAATCCAAAGAATTTTCGGAGGAGAACAAGGACAAAACCTATTACATCTTTTCCAAAGACCTCAAAAGCACGATTACCAAAACCCTTGATAGTTTTGAACTAACGAACATTGAAACAATTGTACAATGAAAAGACTCTTACTTCTTTTTCCAGCACTGTTTTCGTATGCATTTGTCTTCGGGCAATGTAGTGTAAATACGTCAGCAACGCAGTATACCATCACCTGCGGACAGTCGGCTACACTGTCAGCCTTCGGTCAGTCGTCGGGTACGGTGATGCTGAACGAAAATTTCAATTCCGGTAGTTTTGGTGCAGGCTGGAGCGGCACGCCGGGTGCGGTTAATTTTTCGAACCCTTGTTCTCCGGGCGGGGTAGATGGTACTCCGCATGCCTGGATGGACAATAATACCGCTGTGCCACGGGCGCTGATATCCAGCCCGTATAATCTGTCTTCGGCTACCGCCGGTGTAACCATCTGTTTCGATATGTTATTTGCAGAACAGGGAGATGCTGCACCTTGCGAGGGGCCAGATGAACCGGATGAAGGAATTTACCTGCAGTATTCAACCAATGGTGGCGCTACCTGGACCGATATCCATTATTTCGATCCGAATGGCGGGAATGATCCGCAGTTTGTCAATTGGAACAATTGGTGTTTTGCTATTCCGGCTGCGGCTATTACCTCCAATACCATGTTCCAGTGGTTCCAGGATGCCGATTCGGGCGCTGACTTTGACCACTGGGGTATTGATAATGTGCAGATCTACCAGAATGATGTGAACGGACAGCTTGTATGGCTGCACGATGGATACAGCTATGGTGTTGGAAATCCGGGAGGACCGAACCCTACGCCTGTTGCTCCTACCACTACCACTACCTACACTGCCCAGCTTACTACCGGAGCGGGCGTAGTGTGTACGGAAACCGTTACGATCAATGTTATTGCACCTGTGTATTCAGTGACTGCGAGCGCTTCACCTACTACACTTTGCCCGGGCGACTGTGCTACTATCACTGCAACTGCTCAGCAGGAAATCAGCCCGCATACCACACCTACTTTTGAGAACAATGAATTTGAAGTAGTGACAGGTGGAGATGCAAGTGTAAATATAAATGTACAGGGATTGAATACCACCAGCATAGCCAATGGAACCATTACACAAGTCGTTATCAACGGATTTAATTTTTCAGGAACGCAGCTCTGCTTTTCACCGCCTCCGCCATTTGGTACCGGGACATGTCCCTGCAATGGCGCAACGGTTCCCAACGGACAACAGTGTAACCTGAATACAAGTGGTTTTTCAGTAACATTGACGGCTCCCGGTGGCTGCGATATCATTCTTGTACCGGCAGGATCTGCTACAGGCGGATATAGCAATACAACTTTTGTTCCCGTAGGTGGTTCTGCCTTTGGTGGAACGTTTCCCAATGGAGGTACCTGGGCTCCTAATCAGCCGATGTCAGGTTTGAACGGTTGTAATCCGAATGGAGTATGGACGCTTACATTTGACGGGCCAGGCGGTTTTGCTTTTGGTGCGGGAAGTCTTACCGGCTGGAGCATCAGCTTTGATGACCCTGCTATATTAGGCCCTGTAACCTATACCTGGTCTCCAACTACAGCTATGACAGGTTCAACCACACTTACACCGACTGTTTGTCCTGCAGCTTCTACAACTTATAGCTTAACGGTGTCTACTCCCAATCCGGCCTGCCCTACACATGTACAAACAGTTCCGATCACGGTAACTCCTTGTGCGGCCTGTGTTCCACCTGCATTCACGGTAACTCCACCTGCTGCTATTTGTGCACCTGCCACACTTAATCTTGCATCCACTGTTTCAGGAACAGGTGCGAATATTGTCACTTATCATGCTACGAATGCAGATGCCACGGGTGATGTGAACCCATTGCCATCTTCTACTGTTTCTGCATCGGGTACTTATTTTATCCGGGTGGAAACCCCCGCTGATCCTTTGTGTTTCACTGTACAAAGTGTAACAGTGACAGTGAACCCGATTGTAACGGTTTCTGTGAATCCTCCCGCAGCAACAATATGTCCGGGTGCTTCGGTGAACCTTACAGCAAGCGGTGCAACTACATATACCTGGGCTAATGCAGCCGGACTGAGCGGAACAACCGGCTCAACAGTTACTGCTACCCCTGCAGCTACTACTACATATACAGTAACGGGAACAAGCGGTACCTGTACGGGAGACACCACTGTTACTGTAACTATATCGAACAACCTCGTGGTGAATGTTTCACCTTCCAGTACTGTATGTCCGAACACACCGGTGAATTTAACGGCTTCAGGCGCTACTACCTATACCTGGAGCCCGGGAACAGATCTGGATGTTACGAGCGGGCCGAATGTTGTATCTACACCCGGATCTACGATCACTTACACTGTAACAGGTGCAACAGGCGGTTGTACGGGCGATACCACTGTTACCATAACTGTATCGAACAACCTCGTGGTGAATGTTTCACCTTCAAGTACTGTATGTCCGAACACACCGGTGAATTTAACGGCTTCAGGAGCTACAACGTATACCTGGAGTCCGGCTACCGACCTGAGTGCTACTACGGGTGCCAACGTTACGTCCACACCTGCAGCCACGATCACGTATACCGTGTCAGGTGCAACGGGTGGTTGTACGGGCGATACCACTGTTACTATAACAGTTTCGAATAACCTTGTAGTTGATGTTACACCTCCTGCTCCCACTATATGCCCGGGAGGCTCGGTGCTTCTTACTGCATCAGGCGCTACTACTTATACCTGGAGCCCCGGCACGGGACTCAGTGGAACAACTACAAACACTGTGACAGCTTCACCGGCAACTACTACCACTTATACGGTATCAGGTGCAAACGGTGGTTGTACTGGTGATACCACAGTAACTGTAACAGTAGCTACGGCGTTGGTGATTTCCGTAACACCACCTAACGCGACTACATGCCCTAATACACCTGTAATATTAACAGCTTCCGGCGCTACTACTTACACCTGGAGCCCGGGAACCGACCTGAGTGCAACTACGGGAGCAACGGTTACATCCACGCCTGCAGCTACGATAACATATACGGTCACCGGCACGCAGGGAACCTGTACGGGTGATACAACTGTCACCGTCAATGTTGCAAACAACCTCGTGGTATCTGTGACACCTTCCAGCGCTACTACCTGTCCGAATACACCCGTGAACCTTACCGCTTCCGGCGCTACTACCTATACATGGACACCGGCAACGAACTTGAGTGCAACCACCGGTCCCAATGTTACTTCTACTCCTCCTGCAACCATTACCTATACAGTGAATGGTGCAACAGGTGGTTGTACGGGCGATACTACTGTTACGATCACGGTGGCGAATAACTTATCTGTTATCACCAATACACCGACACCGATCTGTGTGGGTGGTTCTGCAGCTATTAACGCAAGCGGTGCTGCTACCTATACCTGGACACCGGCTACCGGTCTCAGTTCTACGTCGGGTGCAAATGTGACAGCAAGTCCGACAGTTACAACAACGTATACGGTGAATGGCGCTCAGAGTGGCTGTACAGGCGATACTACTGTAACCGTTACGGTTCAGGCAGCACCTACACTTACGATCACTGCTGTGGATCCTACTGTTTGTGTAGGAGCCAATACCACGCTTACAGCCAGCGGAGGCAGCAATTATACATGGGCACCTCCTGCCACGCTCAGCAGTTCAAGCGGAACTTCGGTGATAGCTACTCCGGTCGCTAACACCACGTATACGGTCACAGGGCAAACTGCTACCTGCCCCGGAACAGGCACTATCACTATTGCTGTAACGACAGCTCCGGTTATAACCTTAACACCTGTAAGTGCCACGATCTGTGCAGGAGAAACTATTCAGATAAATGCAAGCGGTGCGGCTACTTATCAACCATGGGGTTCCACACCTGCAGGAGGTACCATTACACCTTTGAATCCGGATAACTCAAGTATGAATGTGTCTCCACAGTTTACAACTGTTTACACGGTATTACCTATCAATAGTTGCCCTCAACCGGCTACGGTTACGATCACGGTACTTCCGACGATTATAGCAGATGCCGGGATCAATGATACGATCTGTCTCGGTGAGCATGCTAATCTCGTAGCTACAGGGGGAAATACATTTGCATGGCTTCCTGTTGCCGGATTATCCAATCCGAATCTTGCATTCAGCAGTGCCGCTCCTTTTGCCACAACAGTGTATACCGTAACAACTTCCTATACAGGCGGACTTTGTCCTGCAACGGATATGGTAACTATTGTGGTAAATCCTCCTCCGGTGGTGTATGCAGGTATGGATACAACGATCGACGTGGAAGACGAAGCGATCCTTTTCGGATATAGCAACTCTCCGGATTTCATATGGACAGAATTCAGTACAACAACGCTCAATTGTTATAATTGTCTTACGCCGGTAGCTACACCAACCAATACGACCACCTATATCCTCACTGCAGCAAATGAGTTCGGTTGTTTGAACTCAGATACAGTAACGATCTTCGTTTCGCAGGAATACGGTCTGTATATACCTACTGCCTTCAGTCCTAACGGCGATCATGTGAATGAAGGATGGCAGCCGAAAGGTTTCGGGATCAAAAAGATCACGATCTATGTGTTCGATCGCTGGGGATTGAAACTGTTCGAAGCCAAGGACCTGGAAACAGCATGGGACGGAAGATACAAAGGACATGGCGTGCAGGAAGATGTGTATATATTTAAAGTAACTGCCGAAACCTATTCGGATGAAAAGATCAATAAAGTGGGGCATGTAACATTGGTTAGGTAAGGTCCGGTCTTCTTTATAGAAAACCCCTTCCGAGTGTTGAGCTCAGGAGGGGTTTTATGTTTTGTATAGCGCCCGGCCGTACTTTTTTGTAACGTTTACTAAATGATAATGCCTGTATAATAGTCTAAATTTGTATTTTCGCTGTAAATTAAAAAACAAACACATGAAAATTTTAAAACGAATTGGAATTGTCCTTGGGATACTGGTGTTCCTGTGGCTGGTTGTTTCTGCATTCCTGCCCGGAACAGTTGTATTCAGCCGTAGCCGTGTAATGCCTGTTTCAAAAGAAACTGCTTTTGAAAAGATCAACGTTTTGCAACAATGGCCTAAATGGATGACCTGGGCCAAGCTGGATCCGAATGCAGTGTATACCTATTCAGCGGAGCCTGCAGCTGGAAAAGGGGCATGGTATACCTGGAAAGGAAATAAAGATATGGGAGAAGGGAAAATGGTGATCACTGAAGTGTTCGGCACTGATTCTATATACATGGATCTTATTTTTGCCGATTACCCTCCGAACCCGGTTGCTTTCAAGTTATTTGAAAAAGACAAAGGCACCGAGGTAGTATGGTCTATGAAAATGGAATTTCCTTTCATGATGCGGATCATGGGTCTTTTCATGGAAGGTATGATGGGACCGGATTTCGAAGGCGGCCTTGAAGGAATTGAGAAATTGGCGCTTGCAGAGCCTGCAAAAGCAGCTTCCACAGCAAATTATACAGTAGCTGAATCAGCAGAAATGATGTGCCTGACAATGACAGATTCCTGCGCAGTGGATCAGATCGGTATGAAGTACGGAACGATCTATGGGGATATTCAAAAGGAAATGAAAGCTCAGAAGGTTGATCAGGCAGGCGCTCCGTTTGCTGTAACCATCCGTTTCGATGAGAATAAAGGATTTTATGTATTCTCTGCTGGAATTCCTGTTACTGCTGAAGTAAAGAAAACCAAAAACCCGAAAATAACATATGGCAAATACAATGCACAGAAATCATTGATCTATGATTATTACGGAGCCTATGAAAAAATGCAGCCAACTTATGAAGCTATGTACAACTACTTAGGCGAAAATAAAATGGAACCAGCAGGATACAGCTGGGAAGAATATCTCACCGACCCAATGACTGAAAAGGATACAGCTAAATGGCAAACAAGGATCTATATGCCGATAAAATAATCTATTATCGTCGCGGTGAATATCACCGCAGCGAACAAACACTCCTATGAACTAATTACCTTTTGTTTAGTTAATGAAAAGCCCCCTGACAGGATCGTCAGGGGGCTTTTTCATGTTATTTAGAGCTTAGCACTTTCGCTACTTCTTCCTCATAGCTTTGACCTACCGGCAGCTCTTTGCCCACCACAGTGATCACTCTTGTTTTGATGCGCTCTATCTTTTTGAGTGGAATAATAAAGGAACGATGGATCCGCAAGAAATCAGCACCTGGAAGTTTTTCCAGCATTTTTTTAAGTGTCATTCGTGCTATCAGGCTTTTCTGATTGTGCAGGTGGATGCGGAGGTAGTCATCCAGGCCTTCGATATAATCAATATCATCGAGGGCGATCTTCACCAAACTGAAATCGGCACGTATAAAAATATGTTTGTTGTCTGCACCCGGTTTTTGCGACTGGAAATTCAGCAGCTCATTCGCCCTTTTCACTGCTTGTACAAAACGCTCGAAGGTAAATGGTTTCACAAGGTAATCTGTTGCCTGCAGGTTAAAGCCTTCCACTGCATAATCAGCACGGGAAGTAATAAAGATCACTAATGTATCCTGCTTCAGTTTTTTATACAGTTCAATACCATTGAGACCAGGCATTTCAATATCGAGGAACACAAGATCGACAGGGAATTTGTTGAGGTACTTTAATCCTTCTTTCGATTCATTGAATGTTTTTTCCAGTTCGATAAAGTCGATCTCCTTGCAGAAATTTTCGATCACTTTTGTCGCGATCAGTTCGTCGTCGATGGCTATTGCTTTTATCATAGGACAGTAGTTTAGGTATTGATTATACAGATCGTGCGTATATGCACTGATCGCTGAACATGACTTTTAGTGTATTCAATTTATTATCCTGCAGGCTGATCCCGAAAGAGATCCTTGTCCCGTTGATCCCCGCACGTGAAGCAATAGTGACAGAACCGGGCTCCGCCAATGGATCATGAATGAATTGTGACGAAAATACCGGGCCTTTAAAAATGTAAAAAGGTGAAATAAAATCCATCAACCATTTTTTAGCCTTGCCGGAAAACAGTTCTGCCGGTAAACTATCTTTTACAACAAGCGATGCTTCGGGACTAAAGAATACCTTGTAGGCTGCGAGGTAAAAATAAAAGAGCAGGGATTTTTTGTCTCCTGAAAAGGAAGTGAAATAGAAAACCGTATCATCATAAGTAAACCAGGCAGAAGAACCGGTTTCCCTGCAATAGATATACGACGCATTGCTGCTGTCGGTTATCACTTCCCAGCTTTCTGTACATTTGATCCCGGATCGGTCTGTTTCGAAACGAAATTTCATACCTGGAATAAATTCAAATGCTTTTTTCACCGCAGCATTGGCAACTGGCCTGAACAGGATCTCGTTTTCTTTCGGATGCTCAAACGACCGGTGCTCATTGCCAGCCGGTGTTTTCACTACATAATGACTAAGTGGATACCTGATGGTAGCTGCACCAATATAGGCGCTTTCCTGCAGCTGAAAGTGAATATGTGGCTCAGGCGAACGACCGGAATTGCCACAGTTAGCGATCAGGTCGCCTCGTTTCACATGGTCACCTTCTTTCACTTTGAAGCTATCGTTTTTAATGTGACTGATCTTGCTGTACAAAAATTCGGAATGTTTTAATACAATGCTATTGCCCCAGTTCTCGTTCAGGTTTACTCCTCCCACTGCATTGTCGTCGATCCCGTTCAGGATCGTTACCACCTGTCCATCTGCAGGGGCGGTGATGGGAAGACCATAACAATAAAAATCGGAAATGGTTTTTCCCGGAAGCCGGAATGTTTTACTGTGTTCATCCGTCACTACGAAATCCCAGGCATACCGGAAATCATCTTTATGCGTGATGGCTCCCGAATGGCCCTGGGAGACCGTCCACTCACCGAAAAAAGGAAGCTGAATGGCGGTGAATACATTTTTACTGAAACGCCCCATGTAAATATGAAAAGCATATAGATTTTTCTCCGGTGAATATTGCTGGTAAAAAGCAGGGTGCAGGTATTTATAAGTAAGCCGGTTATTCAACACGGCGATGAGCAGTATCGTAGCAGCTGAAAAGGGCAGGGAATAAGCAGGAAGAAGCCACACGCCTGTCATTTTATTAATAGCTGTGATCAGGAGACCTGTAATGCATGTAGAGAAAAGGACCAGTAGGAATCCGGCCGCGGAAGGAATGTAAAAAAATCCACCGAGCGCAATAGCTGTGAAAATATAATTGAAGCTCACCGTTTCATAATCGGCGCTGATCATATTGCCTTGCACATACCGGAAAAATAAAAATCCTGTAGCAAAACCCAGCCACGAAAGCGCGAAGGTAATACGTGAATGGATGAGAAGACCGATCGTTATCAATATGCCAGCGAGGAGGCTGTGCTGGAAGAAAATGCTGCCCATCGCCTTCAGGTAAATAATAAGTATACCGGGAAGATTCAAACTTTCCAGGTAGAAATCGATAGAGAACACAAAGCTGTTCCATCCGCTGTCATGTATAAAAACATTCCTGGGCAAAAGCACCTGAACGTCAAAGCTGCGTGTATTCAGTAAAAGGATCCAAACGCTTAACACAAAAGGAAGACTCAGGAAAGGGAGCCTGTATTTTGCCATCAGTCCGGACAGGCACACGCTGATAAAAAGAGTGAGTAGTGAGGCCATACACAGGATGCCGATAAAAGGAAGGGTACATTCGAAATACGCACCCATAGCAAAACCGGTCAGCAATACATTGTACGTGTAGATGCCTTTACTTATACTTGTTTTGTTTAATCCGACCACCATAGCGAAAAGCAATGCAACTACAACGCTCAGCATGCCGGAAAACCCTACCTGCGGATCGATAAGAGAAGCAGCAATCAGCAATCCAGCAAACCAGGGATTGTCCGAAAAGAACACCTGTCCGTAACTGCACAACAAACCGTCTTTTATTTTCCGTAGTTCCTGGTTCAAGGTTTAGAGTTTAAAATTTTTCAGGTAAAGGGGCATCTCTTCTTCATGCTGGATGCTTTGGATGGTTTCGCGGCGGCGGATGAGATTTACTTTGCCATCCGTTCCGATCATTACCACGGCAGGACGCATGGAAATAAATTGCATCCATTGTGTCATGTTGTATGCACCTACAGTATGCACCACCACTTTGTCGTTCTTTTTTAGTGGGGGGAAAGGAATGTTCTCACGCAGCATATCGATGTTCATACAAAGCGGACCATAGAGCACAGTATCTTCGTGATGACTGCCGAACGATTGTGCGGGACTGATCTTATGATCGTACCAGAAAGAGGTGAAAAGAATGTTCACACCAAAATCCATAATAGTTGCGCGCCTTCCGTCCGACAGGCGTTTGTTGGAGATCACGGACCCTAACAGGTAGCCTGCTTCATCTACCAGCGCTCTTCCTGTTTCGAGGATCAGCAGTGGCAGGTTTTCCTGTGTGAAGCCTGCATTTAAAAGTGATTCGCAAATGGCCTCTGCATATTGATCAAATGTGGGTGAAGCATCCGTACCTGGTAAGAAAGATCCTTTCAGCGTGTTTTTGGAAGCAAAGCCACCGCCCATATCAATGTATTCGATGTTCCTGTTGAATTTTTTCCGGATGTTCAGTGCAAATTCAGAAAGTTTTTTTGCAGCAATGCCGTATGCGCTTGTTGACATCATGAAGGTACCAATGTGGCAATGTAATCCGACCAGTGAAAGTTGCGTGTCGTTGCAGATCTTACTGACTGCTTCCATCGCTTCACCGTTCTCATAGTTAAAGCCAAAGCGATCCCATGCCGGAAAAATGCCCGTATCCATATTTACCCGGATGGCAACACGTGGTTTTTTATTGGCTGCTGCAGCAATGTCTTTCAGCATATACAGCTCGTCCATATGATCGATGTGGATAAGCGAATCGTTGGTGATCGCCTGTTTCAGATCGTTCTCACTTTTATCCGGCCCGTTGAAAATGATCTTGTTGCCGGGAACACCGTTTGCCAGCGCTTTTTCATATTCAAAGCCGGAAACCACTTCTGCCCAGGATCCTTCCTGGTGAAATACATTACATACGGCGCTGATGTAATTTGTTTTGTAGGACCAGGCAAATTGCACTTTGGGATACCGGTTCTTAAATGCACGTGAAGCATCCCTGAATGCAGAGCGGATCGTTTGTTCGGACAGCACAAAAAGCGGGGAACCGAATTGAGCGATCAGCTTTTCTACCGCCAGGTCATCGATATGTGTCACAGGATCGGATTCTGTACGGGTGCCGAACTTATTGGTGAGCCCTGTATTCAGCTTCTGGATCACCGGTCTTTCATATTGCAGTTTTTTCATATATGTATCTTAAAGCTTTCCTAAAGTGCAGATCTTTTCAAATTCGTCCAGGTTAACGATCATATCGTAGGAATAACGAATAAATAATTTACCGATAGCGTAAGCTGACCATGTCTCCACCTCTTCTCCCATCGCCAGCCGTACCAATGCTTCCGGATGATTCTGCCCGCAACCTACGGCCAGGTAAACCCAGGCAGGAAAACGCGGATTGATCTCCAGAAGATAATATTCATCTTCTTCGGTTTTTACGATCTCCAGTTCCATGCCGCCTCGCCATTTTGTCGATTGTATCAATGTGTGCGTCATGTCAAGCAGCTTATTATCGTCAATGGAGATACCGGCCCAGGCTTTTCCCTTGTCGGTGATGTATTGTTTTTTCATCGGAACGGCGCCGATCGTATTTCCTTTTCCATCACCTATGGCTGTCACATTCACTTCCTCTCCTGAAATAAATTCCTGCAGGATGATCGGTAATCCCCATTTGGCGCTGATCTTGTGGAAGGCTGCTGTGGCCTGTTCGCGATTGTATACAATAGAGGCGTCATAGAATTTTCCCTTTACAACGAACGGATAATTGAATACATCCTGCGCCTGGTATAGCTCGTGTAGCGTAAAGATCACTTTACTTTCCGGAACAAGGATCCCGTGTTTTTTTCCATAGTCGGCCAGGTTCACTTTATGCCTTGCTTCAAATTGTTCGGTGGTAGGAAGGAAAGTATGAATATTCATGGCTGTTTTCAGCTGATCGGCCAGTTGAATAAAGCTAAAAAGCTCTGCATCGAAATTCGGAATAATGACATCAATGCGTTCTTCGCTATGGATCTGCTCCAGTCTTTTGAGCAGGGCATCCTTACCTGCTGCAGGTGGTGGTAGCTTGTAGGTTCTGTCTACCAGCTCATGCATATAAATACCCGGTTCCAGCGATTCATAACACAAACCAATGATCCGTGCATCAAAGAGAAGGCTTTCCTTTAAGGCCCGTATCACAGCTATTCCCGGCCCGGGACTGTCGATGGCATTGAGGCCGGTGACTGCAATATGTAATTTCGGTTTGCTCATTGAATATTCTCTGTAAGCCTGAAACGGTTCAGCATATTCAAAAAATCGTGATAGTCTTTTTCGAATGTACCTGCATCTGTCTGATAGGTTTTTAATATATGTTCGGCGATCTGTTCCTGTGTTTTTCCTTCCCTGATCTGCCGGATGATCTCCATCCCAATGGGATTGGCAGAAAAGGAATTTCCGGTGGAAGGATCGAATACGAAGCCGGTGTCGCTAAGGGCAATATTTTTTTTGATCTTCATGCTAATGTTTTAATAAGTTCTTCGAATTCCATGCAGGCCTTTTGTGAAATGTCTTTCAGCTGCACAAAAGCTGATCTCAGTGTTTCTATGGTAACTTTTTTTTCAGCACCCATTTCCACTTCATCCAGCAATCCCAGGAATTTTCGCATGCCCATAAAACCCATGGATGTTTTCATCCGGTGTGCAATGGATTGGATGCTCTCAAAATTTTCTTTAGCTAAGGCTTCTTCCATCATTTTTATATCGTTCCTGTTTTGTTGGATAAAGGTTTCGGAAATATCTTTTAGAAATGTATGGTTACCACGTGCCAGCTGCATCAGCTCGTTGTGATCTACAACGGTTTCATTTTCATCAGTGGTAGAATACCTTGTGTTTTCTTTTTTTACTTCAGTTGGATCACCGGAAGAAATGTGCTTCGCAATAACATTGAAAAGCTCCCGTTCTTTGAAAGGTTTTGAGATATAATCATTCATACCGAAGCTAAGGCATTTTTCTTTTTCACCTGCTATGCTGTGGGCAGTCATTGCGATCACGGGGCCAGCGTAGCGCAATTCTTCCCTGATCTTTTTTGAAGCCATGTATCCATCCATCACCGGCATTTGTATGTCCATCA
Source organism: Bacteroidota bacterium (assembly GCA_021156365.1). Taxonomy (GTDB): domain Bacteria; phylum Bacteroidota; class Bacteroidia; order B-17B0; family Aurantibacillaceae; genus JADJDM01. Next base: position 170,002 of record JAJNDK010000002.1, on the reverse strand, counting down.
GGATGAGATCGTATTTTTTCAAGGAAGCTTTTTCGAGTGCGATCTGCCCGTTCTCTGCGATTTCTACCTGCAGTCCGAAACCTTCCAGGTAATTGGTCGCCAGTTGCTGGTTCAGTTCATTGTCTTCTGTCAGCAGCACCGATCTGTTTCCTGGTATTTTTAATCCGATACTATATTCAGTCGAAGGAGCTTCTTCGGATTCATAGGCTACGGGATAACTCAGGGAAACAATAAATTCCGAGCCTTCGCCTTCTTTACTTTTTAATAGGATAGTTCCGTTCTGCAGGGCGACCAGGTTCTTTACGATCGCAAGCCCGAGCCCGGTGCCACCGTACATCCGCGTTGTTTCTTTATTGCCCTGGTTGAAACGCTCAAAAACACTTTCCTGCTTATCTTTTGGAATACCAATCCCCGAATCTTTCACACGGAATACCAGTTGTACAATATCGTGCTCAATGGAACGTATTTCGCAGCTTAGAGATACATTTCCTTTGGAAGTGAACTTAATAGCATTGTTTACCAGGTTTACGAGGATCTGGTTCAGGCGGGTCGGATCTCCGAACACAAGGCGGGGCATCTTTTCATTGTATTTCACTTCAAAGCCGATCGTTTTCGCAGCAGCTTTTTCAGCGAACATAATCCGGAGTGTCTGCAGCAGTTCTATCACACTGAAAGGAATTTTTTCTATGGAAAGCTGTCCCGCTTCTATTTTCGAAAAATCAAGAATATCATTGATCAGGTTCAAAAGATTGCTGCCGCTTTTTTTGATGGCCTGCATATAATCGCCCTGTGTTGTATCCAGGCGGGTCTTCTGCATCAGGTCCGAAAATCCCAGAATGGCATTCATGGGCGTGCGGATCTCGTGGCTCATATTGGCCATAAACTGTTCTTTCAGCAGGGCGTTGTCGTCGGCTCTTTTCTTTGCGATGCGCAGCTCTTCTTCCAGCTTATTCCGGATGTTGATGTCTCTCAACAAAAAAACAGAGGCGGCAAGTGCGATGAGGATACCGATCGCAATTTCCAACAAGCTCCAGTTTTTGGATGCATCCACAAATTCCACACTGTTATTGAGTAGTTGCTTGGTGGTTTTCGAAAGACTTTCGTTAATTGCTTCTACGGTGGTGTTGATGTCGCTCATGGTTTGTAACCCGGTACCTGCAGTTTCTGTAGTACTGCCCGGAACACCGATAGTACTTTGGCCACCGAGGCCCTTGGCTTCCATCAGTTTTTTGTAGGTAAGCTCCTTCAGCTTGTAGAAAGATTCTTCTTCCGGTTTACCCGAAAAATATTTCTCCATGCTTTTCAGGTAGGTTTTAGTCTCTGTTTCTTTTAGTTTGTATTCTTCGAGGAATTTTCCATCCCCGGTTACGAGGTAGCCTCTTTGTTTGTTTTCGAGGATGCTGATATTGCTTTTGAACGATTTCATCAGCTCGGAGATACGGTAGGCGTTGTATAGCTTCGTATTGTTTTCCGACATCCTGGACATATACCTGTTGGCATTCATCGCAATAAAAAGAACCAATAGGATCGTAGCCAGCGAACTGGTGATAATGATAAGCCTGGTATGTCCTTTTAATTTCGCGTTCATGTTAGTGTTCCGACCGACTAAAATAATCAATTATCCGTACCTAAATTAAGGTCCAGGATGACTCCGGAACGGGGTTTTTGTTGAACAGACCGAAAAACAGGTCGAAAAGGCTTGAATCTGGAACGAAATTTTATGAAGAATCCCTATAGAACGGCACCCTTTAGCTGACCATCCCGATAGCTATCGGGAGTGGATTTCGCCGATGTCGCAGATATGGAGCGATTGTTTAATTAACGCGGATATCAGTGAAAATTTAGAGCTAAATTATATCTGCGTAATCTGTGGAATCCGTGTCTGAAAGGAGAGAGTATTTTGTGTTTTACAGCAGGTTAAGCCGTTTCATCAGCTGGGAACGATGTGCATCACCTACGGGAATGGGTTGCTGGTATACAAAAGCGGTTCCTTCTTCCACTGTTTCGATCTTATCGAGTGCAAGAATATACGAGCGGTGAACGCGCATGAAGCGTGCAGGGGAAAGCTTTTTTTCGATAGCGCTAATGGAGTAGTGGATGGTGATTTTTTTTTCGCTGGTGTGAATGGTAATGTAATCACCCAGGGCCTGGATATACAATATGTCGGAGATCATCAGCCGGGAAGAAACACCTTTCTCCCGAATGAAAAAAAAGTCCTTTTCCGTTTCAAAGTTTTGTTCATCACTTTTGTAGATCTCCCAGGCCCGCTGAATGGCTTTGATGAAACGGGGTTCTGCCACCGGCTTCAGCAGGAAATCGACTACATTGTGATCAAAAGCGCTTACGGCATATTCTGCCTTTGCTGTTATAAGGATCACCATTGGGTGTTCAGGAAAACTGTTCAGGAAATCAAAGCCGCTCATACCGGGCATTTCCACATCCAACAGCAGTAGATCGATCTTTTCCCTGCTCATGATATTTACGGCCTCTGCCACGCTTTCGCAGTCGCCTGCAAGGCTTACATAGTCCAACGCACTCAGAAAATGTTTCAGAACGCTTCGGGCTATTTTATTATCATCAACGATCAGGCATTTCATAAGGGCAGGATCAAAGTTTTTTAAGCAGGGTTTTCACTTCTTCGGACTGTGGATTGTATTCTAACGCTTTGATCAGGAATTTTTTTGCTTCAGCAGCTTTGTTTTGTGCGACCAGTATTTTTCCGTTCAACAGATTGCCGTCATAATCGAAGGGATACATTTTAATGACCTTTGAAATATAAGTACCGGCATTCGCATAATCCTTGCGGTTGTAGTAGATACTGGCGATCCGGTAGTTGGCGATCGAATTGTGAGGATCGGTTTTTACAATTTCGAGATACACCGCGAGCACATTGTTCCAGTTGCCAAGGGCCGACATCGGGAGTACAAGGCCGAAACGGGCTTCAATGGAAGCTGGTTCCAGGGAAACCGCTTTTTTGTAATAGCTCTCCGACTTTGTATAATCTTTACTCAGATAATAGAGCCAGCCTAAGCGAAGATTGACCTGGTAATTTTCCGTATTCAGCTCCAGCATGGCATTGATAGCCTTCGCATACTGGGTTTCGTATTCGAAGGAATAACTTTTGGAAAAGGCAAGCTCGGGGTTTTGCTGGGCTTTAGCCAATAACCCGGTGAACAATAGAAATATGAATTTTAATTTCATAGGATAAAAATAATCAATCAAATGGAATTTAAAAGGACCGGGGATGGCAGACTAAAGATAAGTATTGCAGAACGGGAGGTTCAAAAAAATGAGGTGGACACAACAATTTTCCGGGTGACCATCTAAAAATGAAAAAAACCCGTTCTTGTTTTCAGGAACGGGTTTTTAAATTATAGTAAGCTAAATTATTACTCAGCTACCACTTCAAACTTCACGTCTGCAGTGATGTCTTTGTATAAACGTACTTTAGCAGTATAGGATCCCAATGCTTTGATCGCATCGCCTTTGATCTCGATGTTTTTTCTTTCCACATCGTAACCTGCTTTTTTCAGTGCTTCTGCCAGCTGGATGCTGGTAACAGATCCGAAGATCTTTCCGGAATCACCTGCTTTTGCCCCAACTGTAACGGAAACATCCGTCAGTTTTGCTGCATTAGCAGAAGCCTGTGTACGCAGTTTTTCTTCTTTGAAAGAACGTTGCTTAACGGTCTCCGCCAACATTTTTTTGTTGCTTTCCGTAGCTACGGTTGCCATCCCTTTCGGGATTAAAAAGTTGCGACCGTATCCGGCTTTCACTTTTACGATCTCATCAGCAAAGCCTAAGCCTTTGATGTCTGTTTTTAATATGATTTCCATTTGTAAATACCTTAATTAAATGAATGATTATTTTAATCCGTCAGCTACATAAGGCATTAAAGCCAGGTGACGTGCTCTTTTTACTGCTGTTGATACTTTGCGTTGAAATTTCAAAGAAGTACCAGTTAAACGACGGGGAAGAATTTTTCCCTGCTCGTTCACGAACTTCAATAAAAAGTCTGCGTCTTTGTAATCAATGTATTTGATACCGCTTTTTTTGAAACGGCAGTACTTTTTCTTTTTAGTATCTGCGGTTGGCGGGTTTAAGTATCTGATTTCTGCGTTTGCCATTTTTTAGATCTTTTTTAATTTGTTAAACGATTAAGCGTCAGCCTTTTCCTTTTTGTTAGGTCTTCTGTTGTCGCCTGTATCCACACCTTTTAGTTTGTTTCTGCGTTTTTCGCTGTAAGCAATAGAATGTTTGTCTAAAGCAACAGTTAAGAAACGTAATAAACGCTCATCACGTTTAAAAACAAGTTCCAGCTCAGCTACTGCAGTATTACTGTCAGTCGTGAACTCTACTAAATGATAGAATCCGGTAGATTTTTTCTGGATTGGATATGCCAGTTTTTTCAATCCCCAGTTTTCTTCGTTAACGATCTTAGCTCCACCATCAGTCAACGTTTTTTTGAATTTTTTTGCGGCCTCCTTTGCCTGATCATCAGACAAAACGGGAGTTAAAATGAAGACCGTCTCATAATGTTTACTCATTGTATAAAAAATTTTGGACGGCGAAGATACGAAGAAAATGTTGACTGGCAAACAATTAGCGCATTTTAATTTCTATCTCTTTTATTTTAATTCATTGGTAATGAGTGGTTTATTGATCGGCTAAACTCTTACCGGGACCAAAAAATCGTATATTTCGGCTAATTTATGAAAAGGCCCCTGTTTCTACTCCTTTTGTGCCCTATACTGCTGGCACCTGTAGCGATTGTCGCGCAGGGGAAAGCAGATTCGCTTATTCGCATCATTAGATCTGCATCCGGCGACTCCAACCAGGTAAATGCGCTCAACGATCTGGCTGCCATGCGCTTATTCAACCAGCCCGATTCGGCACGCATTTTATCCATGCAGGCGCTCGACCTGGCAGAGAAGATCACCATTAAAAACGTGAAGGGCTGGCAGAAAGGGATCGCACAATCCAACCATATTCTCGGTTCCATCAATTACCTGACCGGGAAGTATGATGAGGCACTTTTTCATTATACAACTGCCGCCACCATTCGCGAAAAATTGAATGACAAACAGGGAATGGCCAAAAGCATACTGAATATCGGTACCGTGTACCGGGAACGGGGCGATTATGCAAAGGCGCTCGAAAATTATTTCAAAACATTAAAAATAAACGAAGAGCTGAAGGATAAGGCAGGCATTGAACTCAATACAGGAATTATTGGAAGCATTTATTTCAAGCAAGACAATTATCCGAAGGCGCTGGAGTATTTTTCAAAGGCGCTAAAGGCAGCGCGGGAGCTTGGCAATAAAGATCACGAATCATCATGGCTCGGCTCAATAGGTCTTGTATATGACAAAAAGAACGATAATCAAAAGGCACTTGATCACTTTCAACAGGCGCTTAAGTTAAGCGAGGAATTGGAGAATAAAAATTCAGTATCGTTGTGGCTGGGCAATCTTGGCAATGTGTATCGGAGAATGAAGGATAATACAAAAGCGCTTGACTGTTATTTCAGAGCCCTGAAAACAAAAGAGGAGCTGGGTGACAAAAACAGTACAGCACTTAATTTGGTCAACATCGGCTCGTTGTATGCACTTGCAAAGAAAAACGGACCCGCACGTGAATACCTGGATAAGTCGCTGGCGATCTCACTGCAGATACGGAACAAAAGTCTTCTGAAAGAAAATTATTATTGGCTGGCCCGGCTCGACAGCGCTACCAAAAATTTCAGTGATGCATTTAAACATCATAAATTGTTTATCCTGTACCGGGATAGCATCGATAATGAAGAGATCCGGAAGCAAAGCCTGCAGGCAACCATGCAGTATGAATACGACAAAAAACAGGCCCTGGCAGATGCCGCGCATAAAAGCGCTATGGATAAACAGGCAGCTGTATCCGAAGAACAGAGCCGGAGGCAAAACAGTATTATTGCGGCAGTCATCATCGGTTTAGTGCTGGTGATCGTGTTTGCCGGGTTCATGTACAACCGGTTCAGGATCACTCAAAAACAAAAACAGATCATTGAGCTGAAAGAAAAAGAAACGAGTGTGCAGAAGCACATCATCGAAGAAAAGCACAAGGAGATCACTGATTCGATAAACTATGCTGAAAGGATACAACGGAGTTTCCTTGCTTCAAAAGAACTACTGGACGCGCATTTGAAGGAATATTTTGTTTACTTCCAGCCAAGGGATGTAGTGAGTGGTGATTTTTACTGGGCGGCTTCGAGAGCCTCAGCCACCCAAAACCTTTTTTATCTTTGTACGGCGGATAGTACAGGACATGGAGTACCAGGCGCTATTATGAGCTTACTCAATATTACGAGCCTCGAACGGGCCATCGAGTATTATTCTGACCCGGCAGAGATCCTGAACGATACACGGAAAACCATTATCGAACGACTGAAAAAAGATGGAAGTCCGGAAGGTGGAAAGGATGGCATGGATTGTAGCCTTATTGTACTGGACAAGAACAAAAAGCAATTACGATACGCTGCTGCCAACAACCCTGTCTGGATCGTTCGCGAAGGTAATTTACTCGAGTTTGTTCCCGACAAAATGCCTGTAGGCAAACACGATAAGGATCAGCTACCTTTTACCGAGCACACCGTTGGATTGCAGTCCGGAGATATGATCTACACGCTTACCGATGGAATGCCCGATCAGTTCGGCGGACCAAAAGCAAAGAAATTTATGTACAAACAATTGAAAGAATTACTGATAGCTATTGCACATTTACCTGCATCGGAACAAAAAGAAAAACTGGAGAAGATACTGAACGATTGGAAAGGAAATCTGGAGCAGGTCGATGATGTATGTGTGATAGGTGTGCGTGTCTGAGTGTTATAGTTTGTTTCTGAAAATAATCCGATCAGCAGGATCACCTGGCAAAAGAAATGGAGATCAGTTGTTTCGATTCCACTTTCCGGTTGCGCTCGTCTGTTGCCGGGATCCATTTAGGCATCATGCGTACCAGGCGAATGGCTTCTTTCAGTTCGGCTTTCAAAGGGTGCTTATCTTCTCTGACATAAGTAGCAGAGGTTACTTTGCCCGTTTCATCTATGGATAGCAACAGATCCACATCATATTCTCCGTTTTTTGCGTTGTTCATAAGCAGGGAATCGTTGATGTTCTTTTGAATGAAATAGGTAAGTCCTCCGGGAAGAGCGGCAGGGGAAGGATGACCATATTCTTTGGCATATTTGGATTTGACGGCCTTCTTTGCCTTTTTAAAATAATGGATGTATCCGAATTCGTTTGCTTTGCATACCGACGTTAATACCATCTCACCGGCTTGCGGATAAGAAACGATGTATACTTCGGGCGCGTGACTCTTGTCATCAGCGCTCTCGTTCAGCTTCAGAGTGTCGCCATTAACAGCGTAAGTGCCCTTATCCAGGAAATGGAACATGACATGAGCTGTATTCCCATAATTCTTGTAGCTTGAATTGGAAAAGAACTGGTAGTCATGATATAGATGCATGCCGGAAATGTTAACACTATAATCATCAGCATTCGTTTCTCCCACGATCTCCCTTTTATATTCCTCCCAGATGCCTTCCGGTTTGTTGCTTTGCCCAAAGCCTGCACAGGATACTGACAGGCACAGGATACAGAATAGTATGCTTCTCATGTTTCAGAATTGATAGCCTGAAAATACTAATAAATCCGATCCTGATAGCTATCGGGAAATAATTACTTCGCGCTGAGTGCAATATAAGGTATCAGCATTTCCTCCAATGACACCCCTCCGTGCTGAAAGGTATTCTTGTAATAATTCACGTAGTAATTGTAATTGTTCGGGTAGGCAAAGAATTTATTCTCCTTCGCAAAAATATAGGCCGAGCTTACATGTTGTTTCGGAAGGAATGCATCATGCGGATTACGGATCTCGAAGACTTCTTTTTTGTTGTAATCAAGTGTTTTTCCTGTTTTGTAACGAAGATTTGTATTCACGTTCTTATCGCCCACTACTTTCGAAGGTTCTTTTACGTGCACGGTTCCGTGATCAGTGGTGATGATCAGGCGCGCCTTCTTTTCTGCTATCTGCCTCACCATATCGAACAGCGGTGAATGTTCGAACCAGGATAAAGTGATGGAACGGTAAGCAGGCTCGTCATCGGCCAGCTCGCGGATCACTTCCATATCCGTACGCGCATGCGAGAGCATATCCACAAAATTGTAAACGATCACGTTCAGCTTGTTCTGCATCAGGTTCGGGATGCTGTCGGCCAGTCGTTTTCCGGCAGCTATATTCGTGATCTTGTTGTAACTCGTTTTTACTGTTTTGCCCAGACGTTTCAGCTGTTCGTTCAGGAATTCTTCTTCGTGCTGATTTTTCAATCCTTCCTCTTCATCATTCATCCAGAGGTTCGGGTAGCGTTTTTCGATCTCGCTCGGCAATAGACCTGCAAAGAATGCGTTCCGGGCATATTGGGTGGCCGTAGGCAGAATGCTGCAATAGATCTCTTCTGTGTCTACTTTAAAATATTGCGTGATCACTGGTTCGATCACCTTCCATTGGTCGAAGCGCAGGTTATCGATCATCAGTACAAAGGTAGAAGCTGACTTGTCGATCTCCGGTGCGATCCGGTTTTTGAACAGGGTATGCGACATCACCGGCGCATCGTTCGCTTTATTGTTGAGCCAGGCTACATAGTTTTTTTCCACGAATTTGCAGAACTGTGTATTGGCATCGGTTTTCTGCATTTTCAGTACATCCAGCATGCTTTTGTCGGCAGCCTTGTCGAGTTCCAGGTCCCAGTAGATGATCTTTTTGTATACATCGCTCCATTCCTGGAACGAAAGATTGTCGCTTAGCGTCATCCCTATCTGTTGGAAATCTTTCCGGTATTCGGTATTCGTCTTCTCACTCACCAGTCGCCTGTTGTCCAGCGTTTTTTTCAGCGAAAGCAGGATCTGGTTAGGATTTACAGGCTTGATGAGATAATCGGCAATTTTGGAACCGATGGCATCATCCATGATATATTCTTCTTCGCTTTTCGTGATCATGATCACAGGAAGGCCTGTTTTTATGGTTTTCAAACGGTTCAGTGTCTCCAGCCCCGATAAGCCCGGCATATTTTCGTCCAGCAGTACAGCGTCGAAATCCCGCTCTTTAATAATCTCCAATGCTTCGTCACCGCTTTTGGCAGTCGTTACGTCGTATCCTTTTTGTTCCAGGAATAAAATATGTGGTTTCAGGAGTTCGATCTCATCGTCGGCCCAGAGAAGTTGTAGTTTTTCCATAAATCTGATTATAACTGCTAATTAACGAAAATAAACCCGTTTTATTCTTTGCACAGGGTTAAAATTCTCTAATTCTCCCGGCCGGTCCCAATTCTGCTTTTTGGTGTAAAACGATGCTTACTAACATCCGGCGTTTTATAATTAGCTTTTTTTATACCTTGGAGGTATCGCTAATTTTATACTTTTGTAGCTAATTAAGTACCCTAAGCATTATGGAAAGCTCAAACACACCACAACAGGAAGAAAAGAAGAAAAAAAGGGGGGGCATCATCCCCTGGATATTGTTGATCCTTTCATTGGGAGGAAATGGCTACCTGTTCTATATGTTTGACAAGGAGAAAAAACGTGCCAACGAGCAGGTGGAGATCGTGAAAACGGTTTATGTGGAGCGCGATAATGTTCAGAATGAGCTCCTGAAGCTGAAAGACGAATATGCGGCATTACAAACCACCGATGCCAATATGCAGGCGGAGATCGAGGCGCAGAAAGCCCGTATCGAAGAGCTGATCAAAGAAGCGGAAAAACATAAAGGAGATGCCTATTACATCGCGAAGCTGAAAAAAGAAACGGATACGCTGCGCGAGATCATGAAAGGATATGTTCACACCATTGACTCATTGAACACGCTGAACCAAAAACTCATCGTAGAGAAAAAAGAGATCACAGGGCAGCTGAACAAAGAGAAGGACAAAACCACACAGCTCAACAGGGACAAAGAAGAACTGCAATCCACGATCACCAAAGGCTCTATGCTTACCAGCAACAGCATTACGGCAATGGGCGTCAACCTGAAGTCTGGCGGAAAAAAGCAGGTTCCAACCAATAAAGCCAAACGGGCAGATCTGATCAAAGTTTCCTTTAACCTGAGTGAGAACAAAATTGCGAAGAGCGGACCAAAGGATGTGTACGTACGTATTATTACTCCGGATGGAAAAGAAATGGCGAAAGGCTACGATGATAACTATCGTTTTATTTTCAATAATTCTGCAGGATACTATGCAGGGAAAACCAATATCAATTATGCAAATGCAGAGATAGGGGTTACCGCCGTATGCGAAGGAAGCTCACCTTTATTGCCTGGTAAATATATGATCGAAATTACTGCCGATGGCGCTGTGATCGGTCAGACAACCTTAACCCTGGATTAAACACCTGAATCACGGAAGAATGCGCGGTCTCTATTCCATACTTCTTCTGATCGGTTCCAACCTGTTCATGACATTTGCCTGGTATGGGCATCTTAAATTCAAAGACTATAAACTTCTCGAAAGCAAAGGACTTTTGTTCTTCATCATACTCAGCTGGGGGATCGCTTTTTTTGAGTATTGCCTGCAGGTACCAGCCAATCGCATTGGTCACATAAGCAGTGGTGGGCCCTTTAGCCTTATGCAGTTGAAGATCATCCAGGAAGTTATCTCACTGCTGGTTTTTGTTGTGTTCTCTTTTTTTATGTTTAAAGATGAAACACTCAAATGGAACCACTTTGCTGCGCTTTTGTGTATTATTGCAGCAGTGTATTTTGTATTTAAAAAATAAGCGTGTCGGTACCTCTCTCTATAAGTGAATATGTAAATGGTCTCCGGGAGGGGAATATTGCTGTTTTGAGTAAGGCGATCACACTTATTGAATCAAAGAATACAACACACCAGGCACTGGCACAGGCACTGATCGATGCTATCCTGCCGATGACCGGAAACTCCGTACGTGTTGGTATCACTGGTGTTCCGGGTGTGGGTAAAAGCACCTTCATCGAGGCATTTGGGATGTACCTGATCGGGGAAGGAAAAAAAATTGCAGTGCTTGCCATTGATCCGAGCAGCAATATCAGCAAGGGAAGTATATTGGGCGATAAAACACGGATGGAACAATTATCCATTCAGAAAAATGCTTTCATCCGGCCTTCTGCTTCGGGTGGGAGCCTGGGCGGCCTCACCTGGAAAACGCGTGAAGCCACACTCCTCTGTGAGGCGGCGGGATTTGATACCATCATTATTGAAACAGTTGGAGTAGGACAAAGCGAAACTGAAGTAAGCACGATTTGTGATTTCTTTTTACTCCTGATGCTGGCTGGTGCAGGTGATGAGCTGCAGGGGATCAAACGTGGGATTATGGAAATGGCGGATGGAATTGCGATCACCAAAGCCGACGGCACCAATGAACAGAAGGCAAAAAGCGCAAGGGCAGAATATGCCAACGCCCTGCATTTTCTGCCACCGCATGTATCGGGTTGGATCCCGGAAGTAAAGGTTTGTTCATCGCTCAACAATACCGGTATCCCGGAGATCTGGCAGATGATCGAAAAATATGTGGAGCACCAGCAGACAAAAGGATATTTCAGTGAAAAGAGGAACGAGCAGAATAATCTCGCATTTAAAAAAATACTGAACGAGCAATTACAACAACTGCTTCTGCAAAAACCTGGCTTGACAACGCTGATCCGGGAACTGGAAGAGGCTGTTTTACAAGGGAAACTGAGTGCATATTCAGCTGTCAAAAAAATAACAGAAAAGTTATAGTGCAGGATACGTATCATATAATTGAGAATAGAACACATAACCCGAAACCAGAAATAAAAAATAAGGTATGGCATTAATAAAACCGGTAAAAGGTATTTCACCAAAGATGGGAGAGAATTGTTTCCTGGCCGAGAACTGTACGGTGGTAGGCGATGTGGTGATGGGCGATAACTGCAGTGTGTGGTTCAATGCTGTAGTAAGGGGTGACGTGAATTCCATCCGCATGGGCAACAAAGTAAATATCCAGGATGGTGCAGTGATCCATTGTACCTACGAAAAAACAAAAGTACATCTGGGCAATAATGTTTCGGTGGGACACAATGCCATTGTTCACGGATGTACGGTTCATGATAACGTACTCATCGGGATGGGAGCTATCGTTATGGACAATGTGGAGATCGGTTCCAATACCATTATTGCAGCAGGTGCGGTAGTGCTGGAGAATACAAAGGTGGAAAGCGGCAGCATCTACGCCGGCATTCCTGCTAAAAAAGTAAAGGACATCAACCAGGAGCTGATCCACGGTGAGATCGACCGGATCGCGAATAATTACCTGATGTATGCGGGGTGGTTTAAGGAGTGATCTTCCAATTATGAAAATCCCCTTTGACAACAAAACTTCCGGATAGCAAATCTGTGAAATCTGCGTACATCTGTGGCAGACAATACAATACAGGCGCAAAAATATCTGCGCTATCTGCGAACTTTTCTCAGCGAAGCTAAATCCGTGTCTGCATTTTAATCAAATTTCGTACATTTGCACTCCCGATAGCTATCGGGATTAAAAAACCGAATTATGGCAGCAGATAACTATCAACACCACGATTATTATTTAATGGACGAGTTGCTTAGCGATGAGCACAAACTGATCCGCGAAACAGCCCGTGCATGGGTGAAAAAAGAAGTTACACCTACTGTTGAAGATTACGCTCAGAAGGCAGAATTCCCGAAACACTGGATCAAAGGCCTGGCTGAGATCGGCGCTTTCGGACCGTATATTCCTGCGGAGTATGGCGGACCGGGCCTGGACCAGATCTCTTACGGGATCATCATGCAGGAGATCGAACGCGGTGACAGCGGTTTGCGCTCCACGGCATCTGTTCAAAGCTCGTTGGTGATGTACCCGATCTATACTTACGGAAGCGAAGAGCAACGAAAAAAATATTTACCAAAGCTGGCAACCGGTGAATTGATGGGCTGTTTTGGTTTAACAGAACCGGATCATGGTTCCAACCCAAACGGAATGCTTACCAATTTCAAAGATGCAGGCGATGGAAAAAATGTGATCCTGAACGGTGCAAAAATGTGGATCAGCAATTCACCTTTTGCAGACATCGCAGTGGTGTGGGCAAAAGACGAAGCAGGCGAGATCAGGGGCCTGGTTGTTGAGCGCGGAATGCCGGGTTTCACAACGCCTGAAACACATGGCAAATGGAGTCTGCGTGCGAGCGCTACTGGCGAATTGGTTTTTGATAATGTAAAAGTTCCGAAAGAAAATATTTTCCCGAACATCAAAGGTTTGAAAGGTCCTTTGGGTTGTCTTAACAGTGCGCGTTACGGTATCGCCTGGGGTGTTATCGGTGCGGCATTGGATTGTTATGACAGCGCGCTGCGGTACAGCAAAGAGCGTGTTCAGTTTGGCAAACCTATCGGAGCATTCCAGCTTACACAAAAGAAATTAGCAGAGATGATCACCGAGATCACCAAAGCACAGTTGCTCACCTATCGTTTGGGCCAGCTGAAAAACGAACACCGTGCATCACCGCAACAGATCTCTATGGCAAAACGCAACAACGTGAACATGGCATTGCAGATCGCACGTGAAGCCCGCCAGATACATGGTGGTATGGGTATTACCGGAGAGTATCCTATTATGCGCCACATGATGAATCTGGAGTCAGTAATTACCTACGAAGGAACACACGATATTCATTTACTGATCACCGGTATGGATGTGACAGGTTTCAATGCATTCGGTTAATGAGTTTTTAACTATTTAACAGGAACCCTTTCGTTTTGCGGAAGGGTTTTTTATTTTAGCACGTAAAAGAATAGTATGAAAAAAGGAAGGTTAGAAGCATTCAGTGATGGTGTTCTGGCGATCATTATCACCATCATGATACTCGAAATAAAAGTGCCGCATGGTCATGAGCTAAAGGATCTGCTGCCCCTGATCCCTGTTTTCCTGAGCTATGTATTAAGTTTTATCTATATCGGGATATACTGGAACAACCATCACCATATGATGCATACCGTGAAGAAAGTAACGGGAGGCATTTTGTGGGCCAATCTTCATTTGTTGTTCTGGTTGTCCCTTATTCCGTTTGCAACGGGTTGGATGGGCGAGAACCATTTTACGCCTATGCCGATGGCTTTGTATGGTATTATTTTATTGATGTCAGCTATTGCGTATTACATACTGCAACAACAGATCATAAAAACACACGGAGCGGATTCTATTCTTTCTAAAGCAATCGGTAAAGACCTGAAGGGAAAGATGTCGCCGCTGATCTACATTACTGCTATTTGCACTTGTTGGGTATCCGTCTGGATCGCTGCGATAGCCTATATTTTCGCTGCATTTATCTGGCTGATCCCGGATAAGAGAATTGAGATCATTTTTAAGGAGGAAGAAGAGTGATTTTTTTTTGACTAAAAACTGAAACCGATCCTACCGCCGGCAGTGTAAAGTGTAAAGCCTCCTATCCTGAGGAATGGATCAAAAGACAGGCTTAGTTTTTTTGAGATATAATAGTTTGAACCAACCGAAAACTCTATAAGACCATCAAGACTGGGTGTAGTATGGGTAGAATAATTGTACGAGCCATCCGTACTGCGCGCTTCAATCTTTTGATATGGGGCAAAGCCAAGGATAAGACCCAAACCTGCATTCAGGGATATCTTTTTTCTGATGGGGAAGTAATAATGCAACTTAAGCGGAAGAGAAACAAAATGTCTTTCATAGTTTACACGAACGGTCCGCACAAGTTTTTTTACAGGCAATGCAACAAATGAAATTCCTGAACTCCAGTTATTACTACTATAGTCATAGGATTGAATATAAAAAGTATCGATAACAGCTGTTTTCGACTGAAAGGATTCATAACCCAGACCAAACTTTAAGCGGAGTCCTTTGTAAAGCCTTACATTGCCATAAATAGCGCCTCCATAGTTACTACCGGGGGTCCTGTTTCTTGAGTAGAAATAGCGTTTGTCATCCGGAAATCCCGCATCAGCGCGGTCATAACCGTAATTAGGAATATGAACAGTGTCTTTTTGAAAGAAGCTGACTCCCGCATGAACTTCTATGCTCCCGATAAATTTTTTCAGCCTGAAAGCCGTATCCTGTTGAGACCACACAGTTGAAAAGTAAAAAAGGGCGATGCACACAAGAGAAAATCGGTTCATAGGTCGGGCGGTCTACCCTAAAAATAAAAAAGAATACCGGTTTTACCAAAAAAACTATTTCTGGTTTAAAAAGAATAGAGCTCTTCGTTAAAGAATAAGAGTGACTAAAAATCCGTGTCTGCAAAAAAGATAAATGTGTACCTTCACGATCCTTATTACATTATGAGTACTACACTGAAAGCATTGCTGAAGGGATATAAAAATCTCTACGGAACACCGGATACTATTATTGAAACGGATCCGGGAAACAAAAACGCAATTCAGCTGGTCGTTTACGATCCGGTGCCCGAAGACGAGATTTTCGACTCAGCAGTTTGCTCAGCGGGTTTTTCAAACCTTTCCAAAGTACATTCGATCGAGTTCAGGCTGGAAGTGAAGGGTAAGCTTACCAAAACTACCGTGAAAGAGATCGGTGAGTTTTTTAAGCAGATCTTTGAGCTGCTGGAAAAAGAAAAGAGGATCCATACAACAAAAGTATATAACCACCTGACAATACCTTTGTTTAAAGGAATGAAGAGCTGTATGATCATCGACAGCAGTTACATGTCGATGGAGTTTCTGGATGAAAAAAATGAAAAAGGGAGAGTACTGAGCCTAATACCTATGTTTGAAAAGGAGGGAGCAGAGCTGGAAAAAATGAACCCCGGTTTCAGCGAACGGATCGTGGCTTCCGTACGAGAACTGCTGAGGGATCCTTCAAGAAAACCAACTTCTGTTGTGGGGGAGCGAATGTATGAGATCTGGGGCAAAGTTGCGGATTGGTATGTGGAACAAGGGGTGAGCGAGGCAGAGGTGCTTAGAAAAGCGGTGAAGTCGAAAGACCGGAAAGCTGGTGATGAGCTGGAGAAAGCACTGGGTTTTGAGCTCCTGCCTGACTTCAAAGTTTCCATAGATCTGATAAACCGGAAACCCAAATTGAAAATTTATTATTCTTCAACCGTAAAAAGTATCATAGACTTTTGGCAGTCTATGAACAAAATGAATGCAGAAGGAAAATTTAACGGTGCTCTGCACAAACTCCGGGGAAACCCGGCCATACAACAGGTTTGGTGGCACGAGAAATGGGTTCCTTTCGCAATGGATAGTTTTGGCTCTCATTTGGTCATTGACATGGCTCCCGGTCCGGATGGTGAAGTGGGGCAGGTGCTCCTGCACGATACAATAGAAGGGCCGCTTCATACCGGCTTCGATTCGTTTTTTACCTGGCTGGATGCTTATTACACGGGTTTATATACGGATGAATACATAGTAGAGGATGGCGTACTCATGTATAAAGAATAATTTATCCCGGAAGATCAAAAAGTCAGGCCGACCTTAGCACCCAGGCTGTAATATTTCACTTTTGAAGAGAAATAGAAGTCACCGTAATTCCTGTCGATTTTAAAGAACGGATCGAATGAGATCCCCACTTTCCGGGTAATAAAATAATTGATCCCAACCGAAAAATTAAAGGATAGGTTTTTTGAGAGCCGATCTTTGGTTTCAGTGGTCCAGACCGGCATATCAGTTGTTGATACCCGTATTCCTTTGTAGAAACAATGGTTTAGCGTAACACCTGCACCGGCATTCAGAAACAGGTTTTTGCTAAGCGGATAATAATAATGCAGCTTTACCGGAACGGAAACAAACCGGAGCTCATACCTGATAGAGGTATTATTAATGTGTTTTTTCACGGGCAGCTCTATAAACAAAGGGTAAATACCGTTTGGATTATTGCCATAGGATTGTACATAAAATGTATCAATGGCTTTCGTTTTATATTTAAAGCAATTGTATTCAAGGCCGAATTTTACGCGAAACCCTTTATAGATCTTTAGATTTCCGTATACCCCAAATCCGTGTCCTGATCCCCAGGCGTCATTTTTCGGATCATAATATCTTCTGGTTTCAGGCCGGAGAGCTCTGCAGCATCATAATTGAAGTTCGGAACGTAGGCCCGTTTAAACGCCGGATCTGCAATCCGGTAGCAGCTTCTGAATACATCTCTGCACTTCCAAAAAATTTCCGCAGCTTAAAAGCTGTATCCTGTTGAGACCAGGCAGCCGAAAAGGAAAAAGGGTGATGTATAAAAGGTAGAATACTTCATTGATCAGGGATATTTTGCTCTAAAATATAAACAATGGGTGATTTCCCAAAAAACGTGATCGGCTGCACTTTATTGTTATCAGGGAACTTTTTTTAGATTTTATGTATTGTCAAAAATAATTTATGGAATCTGTTTCTCCTTTCGTCTTATTAGCAGAAAGCCGGTCTTAAAGAAATAGAAAAACAAATAAATTAAAAATAGAAATTATGAAAACAACAATCAACAAAATAGCAGGTATCCTCTTCTTTATGAGCTTTGGCCTGTTCGGATTTTCTCAAAACAGCAACGGACAGATCAAAGGCATCGTGCTTGATGATGAGCACAATCCTGTTATGGGAGCTATCGTAAAAGTACTGCAGGGAGGAATGATAATGAAACAGGAGGCCACGGATATGGATGGCAAATATTCCCTGAAGCAATTGCAGGCAGGTAATTACGAAGTATTGGTTACTTACGTAGGCCACAAAACATTACGTTTCCCGAACGTAGAAGTGGGCCAGGAAGAAACAGCTTATGTCGATGTGGATCTGGAAATGAATACACTCACCGGAGTGGAAGTAGTAAGCACAAAAGAATGGGAAAAACCCATTGTGGATGTAAATTACATCACCATGCATAAGCTGAACCATGAGCAATTGAGCCAAATGGCAGTAACGAAAGGTGATGTGAAGGGAATGATCGCGAATATCTCTTCGGACATATATGTTACAGATGACGGTTTGCTGTATTCCCGCGGTGCACGTCCTGGCGCTTCCAAATACTTTGTGGATGGTGATCTGATGCCCTTCCCTGATACAGATGTTTCCGGGATGGCTATCCAGAACCTGTCGGTGATCACGGGTGGTATTCCTGCTCAGTACGGAGATGTAACAGGAGCTGTGATCGTAATAACCACAAGGGATTATTTCAGCGGAATTGCCGAGCAGAATATCCGGAACCGGAAATACCAGGAAAAGGTAAAGAAACAAAAAGAAGATGCTGCGTATGAAGTTGCCAAAAAGAAAAGGGAAGAGGAAATAGAAAAAGAAAAGCAGGCAGAAAAAGAAAAACAACAACAGGTACAACCACAAGACTAAAACCAAAAAAATCCCCGGCCTTAGGTCGGGGATTTTTTATATAAGCAAAGCAATAAATGTTCACACAGATTTTTTAATTTTACGGAACTGTATTTTCCTTTTATTAGACGATATCTGCGTAATCTGTGCAAATCCGCGGCTAAAAAACCCGTGTCATTCAAAATCCTTATAAAGCAGGTATTTCTTACGAACCAATTTAAATTTATCAATATCCGCTTTCCAGCTTTTCCGGATCTCTTCCTCCGTTTTGCCTTCTTTGATCTGCTTTTGCAAAAGATCGTTCCCGGCGTGGTAATTAAAATTCTCATCAAAAAAATCAGGGCGCTTCAATTCAGCATACGTTTCTATCAGCCAGAAAAGATACAATTGCCGCGATACTTTTATCACCTCGTCGCCAAACACCCGCAGATCAAAACCCTTGCATTCCAGCCCTTCATATTTAGGATTTTTTGCGCCTGCAGTAGGTTTTGGCGTAAAAGTCATTTTGTAATTTTTTAAGGCCGGATGCCCCACCACCTGGAAAGGCCAGTCGGATCCTCTGCCCACCGACATGATCGTACCTTCAAACAAACCTAAGGAAGGATATAAATAAACGGCTGTCATATTCGGCAAATTAGGAGAGGGTTTCACCGGTAATTCATACGACACCTGGTGTGTATAATTGATCAGCGGAATAACGGTTAGATTACATTTTTTTCCTTCTGCCAGCCAGCCTTCCCCGTTCACCATCTGAGCGTATTCGCCGCAGGTCATGCCATACACAAGCGGTACCGGATGCAGCCCGAGGAAGGATTTCCATTTCGGATCCAGCACCGGCCCGTCGATATAATACCCGTTCGGGTTGGGACGGTCGAGCACTACAAAAGGTTTGTTGTTTTCGGCACAGGCCTCCATGCAATAGCTCATGGTAGAGATATAGGTATAAAAACGCACTCCCACATCCTGCATATCATATACTACTATATCGATCCCGGCGAGGTCTTCTTTTGTCGGTTTTTTATGTTTGCCGTATAAAGAGATGATCGGCAGTCCTGTTTTGCTGTCTTTTTGATTCCCTACCTTTTCTCCCGCATCTGCCAGACCTCTGAAGCCATGTTCCGGAGAAAAGATTTTTTTGACGTTCACTTTCAGCTGCAGCAAGGTATCCACCAGGTGCGTATTGTTGATCATCGAAGTAATATTGGCAACGAGGGCTACATTTTTGCCCTGCAGCAGTGGCAGGTATTTATCTATACGTTTGGCGCCTATGGCAATTTCCTTGTCGGTAAATACTTTGAGATCCTGCGCGGATGCACTGATCAGCCCGATTAATAAGACAAATGTGGTCAGGGTTATCTTCATTGTTTAATTCAATTCTGCAAAGGTCGCAAGGGCGTATCCATGATCGGTACAAAAAAATCTATTGCCTCTTGCATCCTATTGTTACCTTTGTAAGATACAAATAAAGTTCCAATTTTTGAATTTTCACAGTTTCATATCCGCTAAAATTTCAGCATCCTCCGGTGGAAAAAAAAGCATTGCCCGTCCTATCGTTAAGATCGCGGTAGGTGGCATTGCATTAGGCATCGCCGTGATGATCATCACCCTTGCCATCGTCACCGGCTTTCAAAACGAGATCAAAAGCAAAGTGATTGGATTCGGCTCGCACATCAGCATTGTGAAAATGGATAATAATGTGTCTTTCGAGCCACAGCCCATTGCCCAAAACCAGGGTTTTATCCTGGACCTCCGCAGCCAACCGTATATTAATTATATACAGGTGTTTGCCACCAAGAATGGAATTATCCGAACGAAAACGGATAACGAAGGAGTGGTTGTAAAAGGAGTGGATAAGCGCTACAATTGGGATTTCCTCCAAAAAAATCTGAAGGCCGGGAAAGTAATTGACTTTGCAGACAGCGCGTCCTCCAAAGAGATCCTGATCTCGCAAAGCATTGCAGATAAACTGAACGTGGGAATAAATGATAAGCTGCTGGTGTATTTCATAAATAAGAAGCCAGCCGATGACTCTGTGAATTATACGCAATACGAACAAAGGGTACGTGATTTCAGGGTATGTGGCATTTATGATACGGGCTTTGAAGAACTGGATTCAAAAACAGTATTTGCAGACATACGCCAGATCCGCAGACTGAATTACTGGGCGCCCGACCAGGTAGGTGGCTTCGAGATCGGAATAAGCGACCTTTCGAAAATAGACCAGGTAAACGACGAAGTGAATGAAGTGATCGGCTATGAATATTCAGCGCAAAGTATCAAGGAAAGCAATTCGGGGATCTTTAGCTGGCTGGACCTGATGGACTCCAATGCGATCATCATCATTTCACTGATGATAGCTGTTGCTGCTATCAATATGATCTCTGCTTTATTGATCCTGATCCTCGAACGAACCAATATGATCGGTTTACTGAAAGCCCTCGGATCCACCAATGCCGGCATCCGCATTATTTTTCTGCACCAGGCCAGTCGCCTGATCGGAAAAGGTCTCATTGCCGGAAACACGATTGGAATTGGTCTTTGCCTGCTGCAAAAATACTTTCATTGGATCCGACTGGATAAGAAAGTGTATTACATCGATTTTGTTCCGGTTAATTTTGATATTATTCACGTCCTGCTTTTAAATGTTGGTACCATAGTAGTGTGTTTTCTTATGATGCTGCTTCCCACCCTCGTGATCACCCGGATCACCCCTATCAAAGCCCTCCGTTTCCGTTAGACCGGCTGCCATGTAAAATGTCCGGATGGGCATTTTAAGAGGGAAAAAACCTTCCAAACCCCTGTATTGATAACGGATTAAGCTATTTTAACGTCTTTGCATTTTATTGTGGCGGGTTAACATATTTTAACGAACTTAACAAGTGTGCCTACGTTAAATTTGCACACTATCAAACAAGGCTCATATTATGACAGACATTAGAGAAATCAACGAACGTATCCAGAAAGAAAGTGCATTTGTAGATCTGCTTTTTAACGAGATGGACAAAGTAATTGTCGGACAACGTTACATGGTGGAGCGTTTGCTTATCGGATTATTGTCGAACGGGCATGTGCTACTGGAAGGTGTTCCGGGCCTTGCAAAAACCCTTGCTATCAATACACTGAGCAAGTGTATCGGCGGGCAATTCAGCCGTATCCAGTTTACTCCCGATCTTTTACCTGCCGATCTGGTTGGTACAATGATCTATAATCAGAAACGGGAAGAATTCACCATTAAAAAAGGGCCGATCTTTGCCAATTTCGTTTTGGCAGATGAGATCAACCGTGCCCCGGCAAAAGTGCAGAGTGCCTTGCTCGAAGCCATGCAGGAAAAGCAGGTAACTATTGGTGAACAAACATTCAAATTACCAAACCCCTTCCTGGTACTGGCTACTCAGAACCCGGTGGAGCAGGAGGGAACCTATCCGCTACCGGAAGCACAGGTGGATCGTTTCATGCTGAAAGTAGTGATCGGTTACCCAAGCAAGGATGAAGAAAGAAAGATCATTGCAAGCAATATTTCTGCGGCAGGAATGCCAACTCCGAATACCGTATTATCACCTGAGAGCATTGTAGAAGCGCGCAAGATCGTTCGTGATGTTTACATGGATGAAAAGATCGAACGCTATATTGTTGACATTGTATTTGCCACCCGTTTTCCGAAAGAGCACAAGCTGGAGAAATTTGCTCCGCTGATCAATTTCGGAGGATCGCCCCGTGCAAGTATCAACCTGGCCCTGGCTGCCAAAGCATATGCATTCATCAGACGCAGGGGCTATGTGATCCCTGAAGATGTGCGCGCTGTGTGTATGGATATCCTTCGTCACCGTATCGGCCTGACTTACGAAGCGGAAGCAGAGAATATCTCTACAGAGCATATCGTGAACGAGATCCTGAACACAGTAGAAGTTCCGTAGCAAATGAAAATTAAAAATGCGGAATGAAAATTCATTTGCGTTGATAATTTTTAATTCATAATTCTACATTCTTAATTCATTAATGGATACCCAGACACTTTTAAAAAAAGTACGCAAGATCGAGATCAAGACACGCGGTTTGTCTTCCCAGGTTTTTTCGGGGGAGTATCATAGCGCGTTCAAGGGCAGGGGTATGGCTTTTAGCGAGGTAAGAGAATACACTCCTGGAGATGATGTGCGCACCATCGACTGGAACGTAACGGCCCGTTTTAATACGCCGTATGTAAAAGTGTTTGAAGAGGAGCGTGAGCTAAATGTGGTATTGATGGTGGATGTGAGCGCTTCTGCTTTGTTCGGAACACACAAACAGACAAAGAAGGACCTGATAACGGAATTGTGCGCTGTCATCGCTTTTTCGGCTTCCACCAACAACGATAAAATAGGGGTGATCTTTTTCAGTGATAAGATCGAAAAATTCATCCCTCCGAAAAAAGGGAAAACACATATTCTGCGTATCATTCGCGAACTGGTGAACCTTGAACCCGAAAACACAAAAACGGATCTGGCTGTTCCTTTGAAATATCTGACCAATGTGATCAAGAAAAAGAGCATTGCCTTTCTGATCTCCGATTTTATGGATACCAATTATTTCAACGACGCACTGAAGATCGCCAATAAAAAACATGACCTCGTAGCGCTTGAAGTATATGATAGAAGCGAACAGGAAATTCCACCGATCGGCCTCGTGAAACTGAAAGATTTTGAAACCGGTGAGATCAAATGGGTAAACACATCAGGGTCCGACTTTCAAAAAAAGATGAGGGCCAATGCTATACTGAAAGAGCAAAAATTAAAAGAGATATTTAACCGGGCGGGCGTTGATCATGTTCGCCTGCGAACCGATCAGTCGTACATACAGCCATTAATGACCATGTTCAAACGCAGATAGATGAAAAAAAATTTCCTTCTATATTGTTCACTACTGTGCCTTCTCCTGCTGCAAAGGATCTCGTTTGCGCAGGAAGTGCAGGCGTATGCGCTTATCGATACCAGTAAGATCCGCATTGGAGAGCAGGCCAAGATCGACCTGTTCATCAATTACAAAGGAGATAAGAAAACGTTAAAGATCAAGTGGCCTGCTATTGGGGATTCGATTGCCTCGAAAGTGGAAGTGGTGAATGTATCGCAGATCGATACAACCATTCCTGACAAGAACGATCCGAAAAACATTCAGCAGCACCAGACCATTTATGTCACGTCCTTTGATTCAGGGATGTGGGCGATCCCTTCCTTTGATTTTATCGTGAACGACGATACTGCCCGGCCGGTGAGCACGCAAACACTTTCGCTGGAGGTAATGACCATTCCTACCGATACCAGCGAAGTTTCCATAAAAGATATCAAGCCCGTTTTTGATGAGCCAAGCGACTGGAAAGAATACCTGCCCTATATTTATTGGGGTGCGGCTATCCTTGCAGCACTTGCCTTGCTGTATTATATCATTTACCGGGTGAGTAAAAGCAGGAAACAAAAACCGGTAGAAGAGATCCGCAAACCAAGGATCCCTCCGCATATCACTGCCCTGCAAAACCTGGAAAAGATCCGTGAAGCGAAATTGTGGCAGGAGGGAAAAACAAAGGAATATTACACCGCTGTTACCGACGTATTGCGTGTATACATAGAAGGCAGATACGACGTAATGGCCATGGAACTCACTTCCGAGGAGATCATGCAGGTAATGAAATCACAGGTGATCGACAGCGTGAGCAAAGACCGCCTGCAGCAGATCCTTCGCCTGGCCGACATGGTGAAATTTGCAAAGGCTCTTCCGATAGATGTAGAGAATGAAATGACACTGAACAATGCATTCGAGTTTGTGAAAGGAACCCTGAGAGAAGAGATCACACCGGAAAATTCACAGTTTAATACGACGCAGCCGTGAGTTTTTTTGAAGATATAACGTTTACCAATAAGGATGCATTCTGGCTTTTCCTGATCTTCCCTGTGCTTATTGCCTGGTATATATGGCGCAACAGGGATCAGGAAGGCGAATTCAGCTTCTCTTCACTCCATAGCCTCGGTAAGGTGCAGACATCTTTAAGAGTGCATCTCCGCCATTCCTTATTCGCTTTGCGCCTGATCGCATTCTCCGCCATCATTTGCATTTTTGCCCGCCCGCAATCTCGCACCAGCTGGAAAGATGTAAAAGCAGAAGGGATCGATATTGTGTTGTGTATGGACGTGAGCCATTCGATGCTCGCAAAAGATTTTGATCCGAACCGCCTCGAAGCTGCCAAAGAAGTAGCGCAGGAATTCATTGATTCGCGACCGAATGACCGGATGGGCCTGGTGATCTTTAGTGGTGAGGCCTTTACGCAATGTCCGCTTACCACCGATCATGCGATCCTCAAAAACATTATCGCCGAAGTTAAAACCGGTCAGCTCGCAGATGGAACTGCTATTGGTGTGGGACTTGCCGATGCCGTAGCACGTATCAAAGACAGTAAAGCGAAAAGCAAAGTAGTTATTTTATTGTCCGACGGCGTGAGCAATGTGGGAGAGATAGCGCCGCTTACAGCAGGTGAGATCGCCAAAACATTCGGTGTCCGCATTTATACGATCGGTGTGGGAACAAGAGGAAAAGCGTATACACCCGTTTACATCTACCCGAACGGACACATCGAATTCGATTATATCGACGTGGAGATCGACGAGGATGTAATGACGAAGATCTCCGACATGACCGGGGGAAGGTATTTCCGTGCAACAGACAACAAGAGCCTGAAGAAAGTATACGGTGAGATCGATAAGATGGAAAAAACGGTTATCAATGAACAGAGCTTCAGTAATAAGGCAGAACGGTTTTTCTTCTTTGCCTGTGTAGCAGCCATCGCATTGTTGCTGGAATTTATATTAAGGAATACACTATTTAAAACGGTACCATAAATGTTCAGGTTTGAAAATAAAGAATTTTTCCTGGCCTATGCAATAGTGCCTGTACTTATTGCGATCTTTGTACTGGTACTGCAAAGACGTAAGAAACTATTGAAAAAATTCGGGGATTACAGTCTGGTGCAAAGAATGACACCGAATGTTTCTCTCGACAAACGGATCGCTAAATTCACGATCTGGACGCTGGCTATGTGTTCTCTCATCTTTGCGATCATCAACCTGCAAACCGGATCGAAAATGCAGGAAGTAAAACGCGAGGGTGGCGATATTATGGTATGCCTGGATGTTTCCAACTCCATGCTGGCAGAAGACCTTGCGCCCAATCGCCTCGAAAGGGCAAAGCAGGCACTGGAGAAATTCATTGATAAATTAGAAGGCGACAGATTGGGGATCATTGTTTTTGCGGGAGAGGCCTATGTACAATTACCGATCACAGCGGATTACAATGCAGCGAAATTATTTTTAGGTTCTATAAATCCCGGAATTGTTCCCGTGCAGGGTACCAATGTAACAGATGCCATCGAGCTTTCCATGGAATCGTTTGGAAAGGATATAGGAAAGAACAAATCCATCATCATTATCACTGATGGTGAGGATCATGAGGAAGGCGCTATAAAAGCTGCAGAAGAAGCCGCCACCCAGGGAGTGATCATCAATACCATCGGGGTAGGCTCGTCTTCGGGTGTTCCCATTCCTTTGTACCAGGATGGAAAGAAACAAGGCTTCCGGAAAGACAAAGCCGGCACAACAGTTGTGACAAAGCTGAATGAAAAGCTATTGATGGACATCGCATCGGCAGGCAACGGAGCATATGCAAAAGCGAACAATGCAGATGTGGGACTTGGCGCTATAATGGACAAGCTGAAGCAACTGGAGAAAAAGCAGATCGAATCGAAAATGTACACGGATTATGATGACCAGTATATCTGGTTCGTCTACTTTGCCGCCCTTTTATTGCTGGTCGAGTTTTTTATAAATGAGCGCAAGAGTGAATGGTGGAAAAAACTAAACCTGTTTGGCAAATGAAAAAACCGGATCTATATTCGTTCCTGCAGTTTAAGTCACTGACTTTCCTGCTGTGCTGCCTGGGCATGATAGCAAACGCTCAGACGGAGAAAGGACTACTTCGCTCTGGAAATTCAAAGTATTCCAAAGGAAAGTATGCCGATGCGGAAAAGAATTACCTGAACTCACTGAAAGAAAAGCAAGGCTACCTGAAAGCGGAGTATAATCTCGGGAATGCCTATTACAAACAGGGTAAATTCAGTGAAGCCTCCCAACAGTATGAGAATGTAGTAAGAGGCACCAATAATAAGGATACACTGACAACGGTGTTCCATAACCTCGGTAATTCGTACCTGAAACAAAAGAATTATGAGGGAGCGATCTCTGCGTATAAAAATTCACTGAAGATCAATTCCAAAGACGACAGTACCCGTTACAATCTGGCCTATGCGCTGAGAAAGCTCCAGGAGCAGCAAAAGAAGGAACAGCAGAACAAAGACAAGCAGGATCAAAAAGAAGAAGATAAAAAGGAGGAGAAGAAGGGTGGCGACAATAAAAAGGACCAGGGACAACAGCAGCCTCAGCAGGGACAAATGAGCAAAGAAGAAGCCCAACGGATGCTGGATGCCCTAAAGAACAATGAGAAGAAGATCGCCGGAAAACGTAAGATCAAAGGAGATAAGAATGATCGTACGAACCCGGAAAAGGATTGGTAATCGGCATCATCTTCTACAAAGCTAACAGACCGCAATAGATGTTGAGGTATTTCTGATCGTATTTCAATAGCTCTTCCCGGTCGGTCTCTGCTATCTTTTTCCCTTTCAAATGCACTTTACAGAACTGGATGATGATCCGGAAAAGCTCGATATAATCAGCCAGTAGCGGTTTATCATTCTGCGCCAGCACAAATTTCAGATTCCTTGCGGCCAGTCGTTCCCCGAACAAATAGTCTTTTTTCCGGTAAAAGCAGATCGTTTCGAGAAGACGAAGCTGCAGCTCAAATGGCAGGTACGTGGTTTTTTCGTTGATGCTCATTCCCGTCTGGATATACTGCATAGCCAGCTTAAAATCATTTTGCGATAAATACAGTTTGGCAAAGCTGAGACAGCCACGGGTAGCCAGTATGTCTGCTTTCAGTTCGATAAGCGGAGAAAACACCTTGTCGAGCAATTGCTTTGCCTCCTCCGTTTCGCCTTTGAGAATGCATAATAAGCTGTATTGTTCGCAATGGGAGTGATACCCGTACATGTTTTGCTTTACGCCTTTTTCAAATTCCTTTTTAAAAATGGCATAAGCTTCTTCAATATTCTGTTCTGCAAACAGGCGATCAGCATACAGCAGGTTCAGGAATTGCCCGATGTCGACAGGGAAGAAATACCGGATCTCTTCTTTCAGAGCAATACATTTTTTGAGGTAGGGCTTGATATGCTCCGGATTCTTCTGGTACCAGGTATAAAAGCTGATAAGGGTGCGGTACAGGTAATACTGTGCCAGGTAATGTTGGCTGCCTTCCAGCTCCTTTTCTTTTTTGAGCAATTCCTGTTCGCTGGTACCGAATGTTTTTATCGGATTTTTCAGTGCCGCACAGCGGTTGCAATCGGCAAACAGGATGTGGTGTTCTACATACAGCTGATCGGACAGGGTTTTCCCCGCTTTATTGGCCAGGTATTTTTCTCCGTAGGTTCTCACTGTTTTTTTGTCGAAGAACTTATAGGGCACATCAATGAACAAATGAAAAAGCCGGAGGTAAAACTGCTCTCGTTCAGTTGCAGATGCTTTTTTAATGAAGGATTGTTCGGCTGTTTTGGCTTCCGACCGCATCAGTACCAACAGGCCTTTTTGCTTTAAATGATCCAGCAACGCAAAAACATCATTTTTGAAAAACAAGCAAAAACATTTACTAAGAATGACCGAATTGAGCTTATATAAATGCGTTTTGCTCACTTTCAGCTTTTCGGCTACCGTATCACTGTCCGGAAACTCCTTGTGGCGGAAACGAAGGGTGTAATCCAGGATCTCTTTTTCCTTTCCACGCAGATTCAGGTCTTCTAACTGGTTCAGGGAAGCGTCATCCATGGCCGATAAAAAGAGGTGAAGTTGGCTCATTTGAGTTTTTGTCGTTTATGAGGGCAAATTTATCGAATTATTATGTTTGTTCATGGCTTTTCTTTTTGAACGGCATAAATATAAAACATTCTAAAATCTATTCGTATCTTTGCACCCGTAAAAAATCAATCATGTCTATTACTTCTATTCGCAATGTTGCGATCATTGCCCACGTTGATCACGGGAAAACTACCCTGGTCGACAAAATTCTTCATACCTGTAAATTGTTTCGTGAGAACCAGGAAACAGGCGAACTTATCCTTGATAACAATGACCTGGAGCGTGAGCGCGGGATTACTATCCTCGCCAAAAACGTTGCTGTTATGTACAAAGGACACAAAATTAACATTATTGATACCCCTGGTCACGCGGATTTCGGCGGTGAGGTAGAGCGTGTATTGAATATGGCTGACGGTGTGATCCTTTTGGTGGATGCCTTCGAAGGACCGATGCCACAAACACGTTTCGTTACCCAAAAAGCGATCTCCCAGGGCAAAAAAGCCATCCTCGTGATCAATAAGGTAGATAAACCGAATTGCAAGCCGGATGAGGTGCATGACCAGGTATTCGATCTGTTCTTCAATCTGAATGCAACCGAAGATCAATTGGACTTCCCTACGGTGTATGGTTCTTCCAAACAAGGCTGGATGGGCCCGGATTGGAAAACGCCAACTGAAGATATCACTTATTTGCTGGATACAATAATTGCAAAGATCCCTGAAGCGCCAATCCGTGAAGGAAGCCTTCAGTTACAGATCACCTCTTTGGATTATTCCTCTTTTATCGGTCGTATCGCGATCGGTCGTGTATACAGAGGTAAAGTAAAAGAAAACATGCCGGTGAGTGTTGTAAAACGCAACGGTAGCATTGTAAAATCAAGAATTAAAGATCTTTTTATATTTGATGGGTTAGGAAAAACAAAAGTTACGGAAGTTATTGCCGGCGACATTTGTGCATTTACAGGGATCGAAGGATTCGAGATCGGTGATACCGTTGCTGATTTTGAAGCTCCGGAAGGATTGCCGGTTATTTCTATTGATGAACCGACCATGAATATGTTGTTTACCATCAACAACTCACCTTTCTTTGGTAAGGATGGTAAATATGTAACATCACGCCATTTGCGCGACCGTTTAATGAAAGAGCTGGAGAAAAACCTTGCTTTGCGTGTGGAAGAAACAGCATCCCCTGATTCGTACCTGGTGTATGGTCGTGGTATTCTCCATTTATCCGTATTGATCGAAACCATGCGCCGTGAGGGCTATGAATTACAGATCGGTCAGCCACAGGTTATCATTAAAGAAATTGACGGCGTGAAATGTGAGCCAATGGAGGTTTTAACTATTGATTGTCCTGAAGAAGTATCAAGTAAAGTTATTGATCTCGTTTCTCAACGTAAAGGAGACATGCTGGTGATGCAACCAAAAGGTGATCTTATCCATATGGAGTTCGAGATCCCTGCACGTGGAATCATTGGCTTGCGTAATAATATTTTGACAGCTACGGCAGGTGAGGCTATTATGGCCCATCGTTTTAAAGCGTATGAGCCATGGAAGGGCCATATTGCGCAACGTATCGCAGGTGTGATGATCAGCAAGGAAAAAGGTGTGGCAGTTGCATACAGCATCGATAAATTGCACGATCGCGGCAAATTCTTTATTGCAGCCGGTGAAGAGATCTACCCTGGAATGGTGATCGGTGAGCATATCCGCCCTGATGACCTCGTAGTGAACTTATGTGGTGAGAAAAAACTGACCAATATGCGTGCAAGCGGTACAGATGAGAAAATGCGTATCGCGCCTCCTATTAAATTCTCATTAGAAGAGTCTATGGAGTACATTGCAAACGATGAGTACGTAGAGATCACTCCGAACCACCTGCGCATCCGTAAGGTGATCCTGGACGAGAATGAGCGTAAACGTGTACAAAAGCAAACAGTAGCTTAAGCTTTTGAAGAATAAAGAAAGCCCTTCCTGACAGTATCGTCAGGAGGGGCTTTTTGTTTATTTTAGTATTATGAAGAATACGTCAGGAGGAATTGTACTGATCATTTAGGTTTGTGCTTTGGCTATTATCAAATAATAAGAGCTATCCGTAAAAAGGAAACCAATTATGTTATGATAGTACGGGGCATAGCGTTAGCTATTATTTCTATCATGATTGGAATATTTCTCCTGGTTGGTTACGGGAAGCACTGATAAGAGAAATATGCATTTATTTTGACCCAGTATAGAGTTTTATTATAGATGCGGGTATAATAAAAAGAAAACCCCAGGCCTGTGTCCGGGGTTCGTTGTTTATTTAAAATGTGTGTTTGCTTAGTCTTTTTTCTCTTTTACGATCTCTTTTGCCTGTTTGCATGCATCCAGCATCTGCTGAATATCTTCTTTCGTGAATGGATCGCCCTTTATATCTTCAAATACATAGGTACGCTCGCCGATCTTTGCGGAATGGAAGAAGTGAAATTCCGAAAGGTCGGCCACGCCTGATTCCCACATTAGGGTGTTTGGCTCATTAATAATATAGTCTCCCTTTACCTTATTGACATCATCATTGGCATTATCAGCTTTTTTCGTGGCTGCATCTCCGCCATCTTCCAAAACAGATACCTGGAAGTTGTTGCCTACTTTTATTTCGTAAGCTCCCCAGGATTGAAGTACGGTATCGAGGGTACCTTTGGTGGAATCGGGGATGAGTACATTCAGGTTCATACCTGTTTTGCTGATATCAAAGTAACGCATGCCTTTTGGAGCAACCAATGCTTCCTGGTCTTTGGATCCTCCGCAGGAAATAAACAATAAGGAAACAAACAGGGCTGATGCAAGTAATATATGCTTCATGTTTTAGGGTTTTAAATTTGATCTTAATAGTATGTATTAAAGTGTATTAGGCACTTTAATTACAGAACAAATATAATAAAAGGATTAGGAATGGGTAAGGCGGGCGGGAAATTTTATTTGGAAGGGAAAACAATTCAATTGGCAATAGACAAAAAGAGATAAAATAAAAAGTCCCGCTGAGCGGGACCTTTTATTACTTTTTCTTAGCTGCTTTCTTAGCTGCTTTTTTCGGAGCTGCTTTTTTAGTAGCTTTTTTAGCTGCTTTTTTCGGAGCTGCTTTTTTTGTTGCTTTTTTAGCTGCTTTTTTTGGAGCTGCTTTTTTTACTGCTTTCTTTGCCATGGTTTTTGTTTTTTGAATTGTTAATACGAAGTAACAAAAATTATTTGATGTTCATAAATAAAAGATGAATTATTTTATTAACAGCTTTTTGTTAAGAATGTCGATAACCTCTGTTTGATGTTTTATTGGATGATCAATAAATAGTAAAATAAAAAATAAGATGCTCTGAATCATTGATGAATAAAGACGTTCAAAGCTTCAATGTTTTTCGTTGCATCTTTCTTTTCAATTTGCTCATCAGGCCGGAACATCCAAACAGGGACAAAAAATAATTTCAGGGGACTACTTTTTTATTTCCCATTTAAGCTCATTATCCCAATCGCTGATAATTTTTATAGTCTGATCGGATATAAAAACCTCTTCCGCATGTTGCTTACGAAGATAGTTACCTGGCGTGAAAGCATTGTCTTTATTGGTGTCTGAGACTACACGCAATCTGTATGTATCAGGTAAAACATCCGAAAAAACAATTTCCTGTGCTTCATCGGATAAAATCAGGAGCCTTCTCTCATAAATGACCTTATAAGCTGAATTAATAAGCTGAAGCATATAATTACCCGGTCTTAGTCCGCTAAGATTTACTTTTAATGATCCATAATCACTTTTATCGCTTGTTTTAAATGCAAAATGCAATGAATCGTTGCTGCGTTCTTGCATATCACTTGCAAAGCCTTTCAGCAGATACAGATCGTATTCACTTTCTTCTTTCCATTTATACGATATATATATACTGTCCGGATTTCCCATGCTGATCTTTATCCTGGAGCTATCCACCGCCTTACCGTTCTCTTTCAGCAGGAGCAAGGCCTTATCGGTTTGTTTTATATTGAAGCTGCTGTATACTTTATAATGAGGTATATAATAAGGAAGACTGGAACTGTTCTTATAGGGCGACATAAGTTCCAGGGGTAACCGTTTCCGATCAAACTGTTCGTTTAGCTGTTTTTTGCTCAGGAAGGTAACAAGGGCAGAATCCTCCTGACCGGCATTGTAGTTTACCTTTATATATATACTGTCCTCATCCGTATTGCTGAAATTCAGAAAAACAGAATCCCGGAGGCCGGACATCTTATAGGAATAAGAAGTAACGGAACTTCCCTGCGGAGTATAAATACGAATGGAGTTGATGCTGTCCGGAGGGGTATTGAATGTAAGGATGACTTTTTCAGGGGAGGGATGATCTGTTTTTTTTAGAAAAGCCCTCGAGCTTCGTTCCGTGAACATATTCAATGACAATGCAACGGTGTCATTCACCGGCACAGTGATCAGTGTATCTGCAAAACCCATCTGCTCACCATTATCATACAGGTAGTTTTTGTTCTTGTCAACCAATGCGATCAGCTTATAGCTTCCCTGCTTCAATCCACGTATGGTGAATTCACCTTTCTCGTTGGACCTGGCAAGATAATCCGGTTTGGATGTATAGATGCTGCTGTCTGCCGCATCAAAATAAAGCATACCCCAGGCATCCTTCACCGGGAAACCGGTATATGCATCTTTCAGGGTTCCGCTGATCTTCAGGCTATCGATATAGTTGCCTGTACTGAAAGTGTATTCATAATTCGCAACCGGGTTCCCTTCCGTTATATCGCAGATCGAATTACCAAAAAACAAGGTATAGGTGGTGTTCTCCTTCAGTTGCTCGTCAAATTTAACGGTAAGGATCTTTCCGCTGGCTTCTATGTCGGGTTGCTTTTTGAGTTGAGGTGTAATAATAAGTTGGTTGAACAGATCTTTCAGTTGGATGTATTCGTCAAATTTGATGATAATGATGTTCCCCGAAAAATTAAGCGATCCGTTGGCAGGATTCTCGATAAGTAATTTAGGAGCTGCCTGGTCTATTGTACCACCGCTCAACGGAACGATCTGTGCACAGGAACTGATCAGCAATGAAAGTATAAATAATAGAAACAGTCTCATATTATAATAGTTCACCTGCTATTTTACAGATCTCTTCGAGATGCAGCTGATCTGTTTTATCAAATGTAGCGTATTTGTCATCGTCCACATCCAAAACAGCTACCAACTCATTCTTTGTATTGAATACCGGGACCACTATCTCCGATTTGGAAGCAGAGCTGCAGGCAATGTGCCCGGGAAAGGTATCTACATCGTCCACGATAATGGTTTCTTTTTTCTGCATCGAAGTCCCGCATACACCTTTTCCATTCTTTATACGTGTGCAGGCCACTGTTCCCTGGAACGGACCTAATACCAGCTCATCGTTTTTTACGAGGTAAAATCCAACCCAGAAAAAATCCATTCCGTATTTGAGAGCAGCTGTAATGTTGGCAAGATTGGCAATAAGATCTGTTTCTCCCTCCACCAACGCTTTTATCTGCGGAACAAGCGAAAGATATTTCTCCTCTTTGGTAGCACCGCTAATATGTATCGTTTCAGACATAAAACAAAAGTACTATAATTTTTACAAATCATTCGCCGGCAAAAGCCAGTGCTGCAATACAGATCCGCACTCCGCCGATCTGCTGAAGGCTCCTTGCACAAGCCTCTATCGTTGCCCCTGTAGTGATCACATCGTCTACCAGCAGGATCATTTTTCCTTCATACTTTTTGTGATCTTTAACATCAAAGATGTTTTCCACGTTGGCCCATCGATCGCCTTTGTCTTTTTTGGTCTGGGTGTTGGTGGCCACTTTCCGGTACAGCAGGTCTTCGCTGAGAGGGATGTTCAGCTGTTCACTCATGCCGAGCGCGATCTTTTCACTCTGGTTGTATCCTCTTTGTCTCAATCGTTTGGGATGTAATGGAACCGGAAGCAAAAAATCGCATTGCGAAAAATCAGGTGTTCCGGCGAGCTCTGCACCGAACCAGGCACCGGCAACAATACCTGCTTCCGGGTTGTTTTTGTATTTAAGCTCGTGCAGGAGATTCTGCACCTTGCTTTTTTTACGAAACAGGTAATAACCCGTAGCATTCACAAAAGGAAACCGTCCCTCAAGGACTTTTGCCAGGGGATTGCCGGGATCTTTATGAAAATTACTTTTAGGCAACGCAATATAACATTGATTGCAGATCACCTCTTCGTGCTTCAACAAAGAATTGCTGCAGGCGGCGCAGGTTTTGGGGTAAAAAAGAGATACGAGGTCATCCAGCATGTCTCCCGGTTTGTGTTATTTTTTTCGTATTACAAAAAGTCCGTCCCGTAATGGCAAAAGCAGTTTCTCTACCCGCTGATCACTCTTTACCTTTTCATTGAATGAATGAATGGCCAATGTGTCTGCATCTTTGTTTTTTTGGAGATCAAGTATTTTCCCGCTCCAAAGCACATTGTCGGCAATAATAACACCGCCACTGCGGACCTTATCTATTATGAGATCATAGTAGCGGGAATAATTTCTTTTATCGGCATCTATAAAAACCAGGTCAAGCGTTTCATGGATACCTGGAATAATCGTTCCGGCATCTCCAAGCCGGAAATCAATTTTATCTTCGAATCCGCTTTTGGCAAAATATTTCCGGGCAATGGATTCTGTTTCTTCATTAACATCGATCGTGATGAGCTTCCCTTTCTCTTTTAATCCTTTGGCAAGACAAATGGCAGAATAACCTGTGTAAGTTCCGATCTCGAGGATCAGTTCCGGTTGAACCAGGTGTGAAAGGAAGGAAAGCCACGATCCCTGAAGGTGTCCGCTCAGCATCCGTGGCGACATAACCTTGAGATGCGTTTCCCTTTGCAGTTCTTTCAGCACTTCATCTTCTTCCCCGCTGAACTGAAGACAATATTCGGTAAGCCTTTCATCAATGAATTCCATAGGATGAAGATAGAAATTTTTAGGGATTCAATAAAACCGGAAGATGGATTATAAACAAGAAGAACAAAATGCAACGATTACTCGTTCATCAGCCAGGCGTTTGGATAATTCTGACGAACCTGCTGAAGCAGCTGACGTGCTTCATCTATATTGTTGCTGGCTCCTACGCTTACCACATGCAGGCCTTTTTTGTTTGTACCGGCCAGCGCCGCATGTATATTGCGGTTGTGAAGGGTGTTGATAAGACGCTGGGCATTTTCCTCGATCGAAAAGCAGCCGACTACAATTTTATATTTACCGTTCGCGATCGTATTTTTTGTATACTGATGAACGGCTTTCTTCACGGCTGTTTTATCGGCGCTCACTGTGTCGCTTACATTTACAATAATATAGTCGTTGGAGTTGGCTGTGAATTTCACACCTGCATATCCGTTGGCGTCTGTAATGATATCGGCAGCAGCATTGGGAGCAAAGTGATAGGAACGGTCTGTATATATTTTGCTTTCGTATGTTTTCTTTGCACCGAACCCAAAAGCCGCACTAAAAGAGTTTTTCAGTTTTGTGTTGGAAAACGAAGCCACAACACCTACCGCCAACAGAGGCACAGTGATAGCAATGGCGGCAATACGCATATATTTCTGACGGTTTTCCCGATAGCTATCGGGATCGGTTTGCGGCGCTTTTCTGTCTTTCAGGTCAATGATCTTCTCCGTGTGCTCCACAGGAAGAGGGTTTATCGTAAGCGGAAAAAGCCCGAATGCTTCTATCAGGTGATTTACGTTGGTTTGCGGTTCGAATTGAACATTTTTTTCGGCATCCGTAAAAAACACACCCAGCTCGTTCAGCTCCAGTCGTCCTGCAGAAAACAATTGCTGCTCGCAGGATTCGGAGAAGGTAAGGCAGCGTTTGTTCGCTTCTTCATATCCCATGTTTTCTTTCTCCATGATGAAATTCACCAGGAGCCCGTCGTTGTTTTGCAGGTTGCGGTTAAAAAGCAGCGATTTGGAAGGAGGGGACAGCAAAGTGCCGTCACCGGAAATTTTTGCAGGCACATGGCGCGCCACAAAACCTCCGAAACGGGGAATGATCACACATTCGTTCCGGTAGAGCAGCTCACTTATATATATGCTTATTCTTTGGTCCATTGCAAAAAGCGGGTAACGAATGTACTAAAATGATTGCTTGGGGAAGAAAGCCAAAAATTGCAATAATCTTAAATTACTGGAAATTACCAAATTAAAATGAATAATAAATTGGTAATTTTGCACAAGACACAAAGGAACGATGAAAGGCCGAAAGCAACAAGTATACAGACTTGCAGGGATTTTCCTGGGCCTGATTATTCTACTGGGTTCGTATAGCTTCAAAAATGACCGGGATCGGGACACGGAAAATAACCAACCACTGAAGGTGATCATCGCGATGCTGGATTCTATTAAAAAGATCAGATCCTACCAGTTCGAGCTGAAAGCCCTGGAAAGAGTGGAAAATGGGGAATACCTCACGGCCGAATCTTCGGTAAAGCTCAACATGCACCCCAAAGCGCTTTATTTCCGGAACGAAAAAAAGAAAATTTCGGTGATGTATGTCGCGGGAGCCAATGAAAATAAGGCTTTGGTGAAAGCAAAAGCACTTTTAAACTCCACTGTTTCGCTCGATCCCTATGGCAGTATGATGCGCAAGAATCAACACTATACCATTCATGAGCTGGGTTTCGATTATTTCGCCCACACCATTACATTTGCCTTGCTCAAAGACAAGATGCACATCAGCCAAAACCTGAAATTCATCGGAAAAAAAACGATCAGTGCAAAACCCTGCATCGGTTTGGTGTTCGAAGACCCTGATTTTCATTATATTGACTACGTAACGAGAAAGAAAGAAACGGTGGCCAGCCTGGCATCAAAATTTAATGTAAGTGAGTACCAAATCCGCCTGAAGAATGGCCTGGATGGCTTTTACGGTACTATGAAAGAAGGGAAACAATTGAAAATACCGAGCAATTACTGCAAACGGATCAACATCTATATAGATGAGGCTACGTTGCTACCTGTTACCATTACCATATACGATGAGGCCGGCCTGTACGAAAGCTATGAATACCTGAACGTTAAAACGAATTTAAAGTTCACTTCAGACGACTTTGGGAAATTTTATAAAGATTAGTACTATCTTCGCGCCGTGAAAATCAAAGGTTACTCATATGTTGTATTATTGTTATGCTTTGGCATATTGCCGGCTTTCGGCACAAAGGGCAATAACACAACGCTGAGCTGTAAAGAAGTGATGATCAAGATGATCAATGCGATCAACGACGTAAAGACACTTAAATACAACCTGAAGATCGTAGAGCGCACCAAAGGGAAATTCAATCATTTTCAGTCTTCCGTAAAACTCAAAAGGGTTCCCCGCAAGCTCTATTTATCCACCAATGGCATTGAAGTGCTGTGGGTGCAGGGCACGAATAAAGGAGATGCATTGGTGAAACCGAATTCGTTCCCGTATGTAAACCTGAACCTGGATCCTATGGGAAGCCTGATGCGGGAAGGGCAACATCACACGATCAACGAAATGGGTTTTGATTATTTCGGAAAGATCATTGTTTCCAATATTCTGAAAGCAAGTATCGAATTCGATAAATATTTTAAGCTGGAAGGAGAGGAGATCCTGAACGGCAAAAGCTGCTATAAGATCACGATCAGTAATCCGGATTTTAAATATGTCGACTATACTGTGCTAAAAGGCGAAACATTGGTCACCATTGCCCGTAAGCTGCATGTGGCAGAGCAGATGATCCTGGAGAACAACAAAAAAGTGGATGGTTATAAGGATGTAAAACCAGGTCAGGTAATAAAAGTACCCACCGCTTATGCCAAGAGCGTAACACTGTTCATCGATAAGCAGAATTTTCTACCTGTAGGCACCAGGATCTACGACAATGAAGGCTTGTTCGAACAGTATGACTATTTCAATCTCCAGCTCGATCCTGTTATCGAAGATGAGGAATTCACCAAAAATTACAAGGGATACGGGTTTTAATCAGGCCGTTTCTATCTTCTTAAGTTTTTCCGAAGCCACCATTACTCAGAAACAAGATAACCATCACTTACCGGTCTGTCAAGTCGAGTGATCTGAATCTGATCTTAAGTTGAATACTTTTCATGCTGAAAAACGCTGTTGTCATTTTACAGTGTCAGATCGTATCGAGACTCTTACTGGCAGAACCCCCGAAGCCACCATTATTCAGAAACAACATAGCCATGACTCGGCAGTATATCTTCTTTTGCAAAAGAGCGATAAGGTTCTTCCAGCTTCACTAGTTCCAGTGCTTTTGCATCGCCCGGTCTTAGCTCTTCCTGGAGGATATGTAATCCTCCTTTTTTGTACAGATCACGGTATTGATTGATGCGCATCCGGTTCTGTGGCTGCACAGAATTATCCATACGCAGCCATTTTTTCTCGGAGTATTGCAGGTAATTGTATATCGTAATAGAGGTATCCGCATGCGCAAAGTGATCGCTCATATCAATGAAATGCGATTGCAGCCCATCGTTTTTCTGAACCCGTTTAAACTCCTTAATGATATCTTTCAGGATCGGTTCGTAGATATGTTCGTAGGTATTGTTGGAATGAATAAGGTCAAAGGTTTGGTTGGCATGCGGCAGGGCACGTGCATCTGTTTTCAGATAGGTGATGTGTAATTGTTTCAGGAGCTCTTCCATGCTCATAGAGACCCCTTCAACTGCCAGTTTTTTCAGCACTTCGATCCTTTCGGCCTGCTGCAGGAAAACCGGATCTACCTGGTTTTTCGAGATGGCATCCACCATTTTTTGGATAGTGGTGAGCAGTTTGCTTTTGTCGCAGAGCGGGGTGATATCGATGGTTACCACATTGTTTGTGCCCAGCATGAACATAGCGATCGGAACCACGGGATACCAGCCGGTACCCAGCTCCAGGGTAGAATCGGGAATTTGTTTCCTGAATTTTTGATACGCTTTGGCATGAAAAACTCCATGCCCCAACCGGTCGAAGAAATACTCGTCGGATAAGATAACGCCCTTTGTAACGTACTTTTGAAAAAGATAATTTATTTTATGACTTGCCGGTAAAAACGAAATACCCTTTTGTACCACAAGTTTTATTTTCCAATTAGCCACCCTGTAAAAAAATAGTCAGCGAATATACTATTTTCCTTTTATTCGGCAGGCATAATTAGTTTATGCTATTTTTTGACTTCCTCTAACAGCTTGGAATCGAATAGGTCCTGCGGTGATACCACATTTTCTTCATAGGGGATATTGCTGCCATAACGGAGCGCAAGCTGCTGTTTTACGAGAGCGTGGCTCAGGTCAAAATCCTTCAGTTTTTTAGGGCTGGAGAGCTCTGTTCCCATGCCGTTTTTATACATTTTCCAAACCAGCTCGGAGCAGTAGATCTTATCGTCGCTCCATCCGAATACATGATCGTAGGCCTTCCCACTATAGCTGCGGGCCTGTTTTTTCCAGCCATCGGTTACTTCCGTAGTCAGTTTTTTCTGATCGATCAACCGTTTTACCGTAAAGGATTTATTGATGCCATGAGAGATCCATTCTTTCAGGGAAGTGAATTTTACAGGGCCTACCGCTTCATATACCATCATTTCACCACCCATTTTCATAACCATCCCGCAATGGCTGAATTTGGATTTTGTAGCCAGCTTTATCGCTTCGCCGAAATCCCCGCCCATGTCCTGGAAAAGGATATCGCCTTCTTTGAGCCAGGAATAATCTTCCGACACCTTTACTTTCTTC
The DNA here is from genome assembly GCA_021156365.1 of Bacteroidota bacterium. Taxonomy (GTDB): domain Bacteria; phylum Bacteroidota; class Bacteroidia; order B-17B0; family Aurantibacillaceae; genus JADJDM01. The sequence goes on along the minus strand of JAJNDK010000002.1, from coordinate 129,951 downwards.
TTACTTCCGTTGTCGAAACCCAGCCATACAAGGCTTAATCCAAGGAGCAGGGCAAATCCAAAAAGCAACTTTTTCATGGTAGAATAATTTTAAAGAACTAAGATAAGGGAAGCCACTCTTTTTAATATATTTAATTCGTTAAATTAATGGAAAAAAACCACGTATAAGACCTGGATCAGGGTGCATAGCTCTTGGACAAAAGTGTGGGAGCCTTGGATCAGGGTGCATAGCCCCTGGACAAAAGTGTGGAAGTCTTGGATCGGGGTGCATAACCCCTGGACAAAAGTGTGGAAGTCTTGGATCAGGGTGCATAACCCTTGGACAAAAGTGTGGGAGCCTTGGATCGGGTTGCATAACCCCTGGACAAAAGTGTTCAACCCCCGGATTGAAGTGTATAAGCCCCGGGCAAAAGTGCACAGGGAACCGCAACGGATGTATGAGGCCTTATGTGAGGTAAGCGATGAGGCACAAAGTTTTTTCAACAATTTGATAATAGAGGCTTTACGCTGCTTTATTTGATTAATTTTGCGGATGAATTTTATGAGCGGAACAAAAAAAATAAAAAGTGCCTTGATCTCGGTGTTTTACAAAGACAACCTGGAACCCGTGATCAAAAAACTGCATGACTTAGGTGTTGTTTTATACAGCACAGGCGGTACCCAGACCTTTATTGAAAACCTTAGTGTGCCTGTTGTTGCAGTAGAAAGCCTTACCTCGTTCCCGGAGATATTAGGCGGCAGAGTAAAGACCCTGCATCCTAAAATTTTCGGAGGGATCCTTGGAAGACGTGAGCTGGAAAGCGATGTGGCCCAAATGGAAAAACACGAGATCCCCACTATCGACCTGGTGATCGTTGATCTCTATCCTTTCGAAGAAACCCTTGCCAAAGGCGCTTCCGAAGAAGATATTATCGAAAAAATAGATATCGGGGGCATTTCCCTGATCCGTGCTGCAGCGAAGAATTTTAACGATGTGATCATTGTTTCTTCCCGTAACGATTATTCTTCGCTACTGGGTTTATTGGAAGAAAAACAGGGTTCTTCGGGGCTTTCCGATCGTAAGCGTTTTGCTGCGAAGGCATTTGCCATGAGCAGCCATTACGACTCTGCTATTTTTAATTATTTCAACCAAACCGAGCAGTTACCTTTGCTTCGGATCACCGAAAACGAAAGTTATCCTTTGCGCTATGGCGAGAATCCGCATCAGAAAGGGGTTTTCTACGGAAAGATGAACGATCTGTTCGATAAGCTGCACGGGAAGGAATTATCCTACAACAACCTGCTGGATGTAGATGCAGCCGTTTCCCTGATCGCTGATTTCACCGATACTACGTTTGCCATCCTGAAACATAACAATGCCTGCGGTGTAGCCTCCCGCTCCACGGTGCTGGATGCATGGAAAGTAGCGCTGGCCTGTGATCCTACCTCCGCTTTCGGCGGAATACTCATCACCAATGCAAAGGTGGATGCAGCAACAGCCGAAGAGATCAACAAACTGTTTTTCGAAGTGATCATTGCGCCTGCCTATGATGAAGCAGCGTTAACAATACTTAAAACAAAAGTAAATCGCATTATTCTTGTTCAAAAACAGGTAGCTTTACCAATGACATCAGTTCGCACCTTGTTGAATGGAATTATTGAACAGGACAAGGATGCAAAAACGGAAACAGCTGCCGACCTTACGACAGTTACTACAACAGCTCCTTCGGCCGATGAGGTAAAGGATCTGCTTTTTGCCAACAAACTTGTGAAACACACCAAATCGAACACGATTGTATTTGCAAAGAACAATACACTGATCGCAAGCGGAACAGGACAGACCTCACGCGTGGATGCACTGAAACAAGCCGTGGAAAAAGCGAAGAATTTCGGATTTGATCTGCAGGGTGCAGTAATGGCGAGTGATGCCTTTTTCCCTTTCCCCGATTGTGTGGAACTGGCGAAGAATGCGGGGATCACAGCGGTTATTCAACCGGGCGGATCTATCAAGGATAAAGACAGTATCGAATATTGCAATGCAAACGGTGTATCGATGGTATTTACAGGAACAAGGCATTTTAAACATTAATTATATTTAACTCACACAAAACATGGGACTTTTCGACTTTTTAACCCAGGAAATAGCACTCGATTTGGGGACTGCAAATACTGTAATTATCCACAACGATAAAGTGGTGGTAGATGAACCTTCCATTGTAGCGGTCGACCGCTCTACGGGTAAGGTGATCGCAGTGGGTAAGCAGGCCCAGCAGATGCACGGAAAAACGCATGAGAACATAAAAACGATCCGTCCCCTGAAAGATGGAGTGATCGCGGATTTCCAGGCGGCTGAAGAAATGATCAAAGGGATGATCAAAATGATCAACCCGGGCAAACGAATGTTTTCTCCTTCGCTGCGGATGGTGATCTGTATCCCTTCCGGGATCACAGAGGTGGAGAAACGTGCGGTACGTGACAGTGCCGAGCATGCCGGTGCAAAAGAAGTATATATGATCCATGAGCCAATGGCCGCAGCTATCGGTATGGGTATCGATGTGGAAGAGCCAATGGGAAATATGATCATTGATATCGGTGGTGGTACATCCGAGATCGCCGTTATTGCCCTTGGCGGTATCGTGTGTGATAAATCCATCCGTATCGCGGGTGATGATTTCACTTCCAATATTGAAGAATACATGCGCCGCCAGCATAATATCCTGATCGGTGAGCGTTCGGCAGAGCGTGTGAAGATCGAAGTAGGTGCCGCACTAACGGAGCTGGATAATCCCCCTGCTGATTATGCCGTACACGGACGGGATCTGATGACCGGTATCCCGAAAGAAATCCATGTATCCTATGTAGAGATCGCACATGCGCTCGATAAATCCATTGCCAAGATCGAAGAAGCGATCCTGAATGCCCTGGAGATGACACCACCGGAATTATCTGCCGATATCTACCGTACCGGTATTTACCTGGCGGGTGGTGGCTCTTTGCTGCGTGGCCTCGACAAACGTATTTCCATGAAAACAAAACTGCCGGTTCACATTGCCGAAGATCCGCTTCGTGCAGTAGCCCGCGGAACCGGGATCGCACTGAAGAATATTCACAAGTTCCCGTTCCTGATAAAATAATAAAGAACCGCTCCGAAAGAGCGGTTTTGTTTTTTTGAAAAGAGGATAATTTTTGTTCGTAGTATAAGAATAGTAGACCGACGAAAGTTGTTTACTGAATATCTATCCGACGAAGCGATTAATTCTAAAATGATTGGTTTCAAATTAACCTCCTTTAACGCTCCCGCTCGTGTAATATTCCATTTAACATCTGTTTTTTCGCTTATATTTGTAGGTAGCGTTAAAATTTACCTGCATGCGTAAACTAAAGATCTCTCTCGTTATATTTACTTCGGTATGTGCGGGCTTCATTGGCTCTTCCTTCACGGAAGACTATTTCGAAGTATCCAAGAACCTTGATATTTTTGCTACGCTCTATCGTGAGCTCAACATCTATTATGTAGACGAGACCAAGCCGGGCGATCTGATGAAAAAAGGCATCGATGCTATGCTGGAATCACTCGATCCATATACCGTTTATTACCCGGAATCGGACATAGAGGAATATAAATTCATGACCACTGGTCAGTATGCAGGTATCGGCGCTGCTGTTCGGGAAATTGACAACAAAATGGTCATTACCGAACCCTATGAAGGATCACCTGCACAAAAAGCAGGGATCAAAGCAGGTGATATTATCGTAGCGGTGAACGGCACTAAGATCGACACAAAAAAATCAGAAGACATCAGCAAATACCTGAAGGGACAACCCGGCTCTTCTGTAAAGCTTACTGTACAACATTACGGAGACAGCAAAACGGTCGATCTTACGATCATTCGCGAGGAGATCAAAGTAAAGGATGTTCCTTATTCCGGAATGCTGAACAATGAAGTGGGATATATCAAGCTTACCGGCTTCACACAGGAAGCAGCGAAGGAAGTGAAGGAAGCTTTCCTGAAAATGAAAACGGAGAAGAACTGCAAATCCATTGTACTCGACCTTCGCGGAAACGGCGGTGGATTGCTTCAGCAGGCGGTGGATATTGTAAATCTTTTTACGGAGAAAGGCCAGATCGTGGCTACTACCAAAGGAAAGATAAAAGAATGGGATGCTACCTTCAAAGGAGTTAATAATCCGCAGGACCTCGCTATTCCACTAGTAGTGTTGGTAGACAGGAATTCTGCCTCGGCTTCGGAGGTTGTTTCCGGCGCCTTGCAGGACCTGGATCGTGCGGTGATCATCGGGGAACGTACTTATGGCAAAGGACTGGTGCAGCAAACACGTAATCTTTCCTACAATTCTGCAATGAAAGTAACCGTTGCCAAGTATTACATCCCAAGCGGGAGATGCATCCAGGCCCTGGATTATTCAAACAAGGAGCAGGATGGCAGTGTATTGAAAGTTCCGGATTCGCTCACGACCGCTTTTAAGACCAAAGGCGGCCGGATCGTGTATGATGGAGCAGGTATTATGCCGGATGTGCAGATCCCCAACGAAAGCATGAGTAACATCGCTTATACGCTTTTGATCAAAAACCATATTTTTGAATACGCAAATATGTTCGTTTTGAAGAATGGGACACTCCGTTCCACACCCCGCGATTTTTCCCTTACCGATAAAGAATACGAAGACTTCGTGGCTTATGCAAAACAAAAGGACTATTCGTATGAAACAGAAACGGAACACGACCTGGACGAGCTGAAAAAAAGCGCAGAAAAGGACAAACAATTCGACGATATCAAAATGCAGTATGAAGCCCTGAAGAGTAAGATGCAGGAAAGCAAAAAGGACGATTTCAATAAATTCAGGACCGAAATAAAACGATTATTGGAACAGGAGATCGTTTCCAGGTTTCATTATGAGAGCGGCAGACTGGAGGCAGGTATAAAATATGATCCGGAAATTGCCGAAGCCCTGAAACTTGCAGCAGATAATGAACGTATAAAAACCATACTATTGAAGATTGAAAAGCCGACAAGGCCTTTTAATCAGAACAAAAAATTCTAACATGGTTGGATTATTCTTTGGTTCGTTTAATCCCGTACATATCGGCCATATGGTGCTGGCTAATTACATGCTGGAATATGAAGGGCTCAAAGAATTGTGGTTTGTTGTATCGCCACACAATCCACTGAAAGAAAAAGCTTCCCTGCTCAATTACCGTCAACGCCTGCATATGGTGAATCTCGCTATCGATGACGATCCGCGTATGAAAGCCAGTGATATCGAATTTAACCTGCCTCAGCCATCGTATACGGTGAATACACTGGCCTACCTGAAGGAAAAATATCCCCGGAAGAAATTTGCACTGATCATGGGATCGGACAACCTGCAAACCTTTCATAAATGGAAGAACTACGAGGAGATCCTTGCCCGGTATAAGCTACTGATCTATCCCCGGCCTGGCTTTGATGGCGGAAAGCTGGCGGCACATCCTTCCGTAAGGCAAACGGATGCTCCTGTGATGGAAATTTCTTCTTCTTTTATACGGAATACCATAAAAGAGAATAAAAAGCCCGGCTATTTTTTACCGAAAGCAGTGTGGAAGTATATCGAAGAAATGCATTTCTATGAAGCCTGATGCCTGCGGATCAGCACAACGATCTCTTTTTCATTCAGGTTGGCTGCATTTACTGTTAACTCAGCTTTTTCATAATAGGGACTCCGGGTTTCGATCAGCTTTATAAGTTTTTGTTCGATCTCTTTTTGAGTAAGTCCCCAAAACAGGGGCCGTTTCGACCGGGCATTTTCGAGGCGGTTCAGCAATATTTTTTCGTTGGCTTTTATATAAATGGAAAAACCGGTCCGGCGTACGATATCCATATTATTATAAAAACAGGGAGTGCCACCTCCAAGTGAGATCACACAATCTTTTTCAAGTATGCTGAGGTCTTTCAAATGCAAGGCTTCGGTTTGTCGGAAATACTCTTCGCCCTGGTAATTGAAAATATCCTTGATCGAACAGTTTTCTTTTTTTTCGATATACGTATCAAGATCAATGAAGGAGTATCCCAGCTCTTTGGCTACTCTTTTGCCGATCGTAGATTTTCCGCACCCTGGCATCCCTAAAAAGTAGATTTTTTTCATGTCTGCTTCTCCTTGTTTTTTAAGAACTGTTCTTTATAATCGGGTGCCAGTGTATTGCCAATGCGGTCCCAGATAGTGGTATAGAATCCGAAATTATAATTACCGTTCTGATGATGGATATAATGGAAAGTGGAAGTGCATATTAGCTTAAGTCCCGGAATTCGCAACCAATAGCGTGGAAAGGGCTCGATGCTGAGATGCCCGAGCATACCGAACACAACATTGGTAACGAGGTAAGCAATGACCGCATATATATTGCAGGTATAAAAAAAGATCAGGATAAGCCACAGTACACCAAAGGCAAAGGCTTCGAAGGGACTGAGCACAAAAAGATCGATCGGGGAAGGTTTTTCATACACATGATGGAAGGCATGAACGGGTTTGTAAAACACCGAATGATGGATGATCAGGTGGAGCACATACATGACCAGGTCCATAACGAGGAGAAGGATAAAAAAATCAAGGAGAATGCGGAAGGAAAAGTCCGTCGTGAACCGGATGAACCCACCCTGCCACAGCAAAAACCCGGCAAAAGTTATCCAGGTATTGATAAAAAGCGTGATAAAAGCAGTCACATATTCTTTTGTACTTATAAAGAAAACTGCGTTCTTATCTATACGTTTTTGAATGAAATACCCAAGGCCGATCACCCCACTGACGATCAGCATATTTTCGGCAAGAAAAATAAAGAAGGCAAGGACCGGTGGCAGTGTGTGTAGAAATTCAGGCATCAGTTAGGGAAGTAATGAAAACCATCACTTTCGGTATTTATACCATAGTTGATCGAAGACAGCTTGTTGTTGGCAAAATAAAGATCCACGCCCGCCTCATCAAAGCTTAGCCGTTTTTCACCCCAATCGTGTTTTTCGCTTTCCGATAATACAAAGGAATGCTGTTTAAATAGTTCGATGAGCTCCTTTTCATTCATCTTAAACACTTGTTTTCCAAACAAAACGGTGTTTTCTGCGTCAATTTCGATGCTGGTAAACACCTCTTGGGCTTTTTTAGTGAAAAAAGCGGAAAAGCCCATGTCCCAGTAATGGTAAACAACGGATTGATCGTTAAATATCTCATCATTAAGCTCTTCTGTTTCGTCGGGCTTACCGAAAACAGCAATGAATTCCTTTGGCGTGCAGCCAAACAACAGCTCATTAAAGCCTTTAAGAGGGAACAATTGAAAGTTCATATTTTCAGTCCGAAAAGTAAATATTTTATGCAATCTACCGATCAAAAAAAAATATCAAAATGGGCTAAAAAAAATTTGTTATCCTGAATATTGTATATATATTTGCACCCCGAATTAAGGAAAACGTTCTTTGGCAGGTGATCTTTTAAAGATCAATACTTATATAAAAAGTGATAGGTAACGATTCCGTAGCTCAGCTGGTAGAGCATTACACTTTTAATGTAGGGGTCCTGGGTTCGAATCCCAGCGGGATCACAATGATTGTTTTGACAAAGAACAATTCGGGTAAAAGGGAGGCTTAACGGTCTCCCTTTTTTTGTTTGTACCCCTTGCAAACAAAGGCTTTCAGCCGGGCATTCAATTATATTTAATTTCTCGTTGATATTTCAATTGATCATTTCAGATCAATTTGGGATAGTTCTTTAGCGAACCATTCAGCGAACAAAATCTTGTCGTAAACTTGTTCGCTGACTATCTTTGAAAGCCTTGAAAATCAAGCCTTTTTGCCCTATTTGATTCCAATAGAACCTAACAAAAACCAGCTATTTGTTAACCTTTTAAACGAACAAAAATGAAAAAAATTCCAACACTTCACGTATCCTTCTCACTTAACTCCCGCCGTATGGTGAATGGAGAAGGAACTGTTTACTGCAAACTAACAGTAGCAGGAAAGCCAACAGAAATTTCCCTACAGCGAACCATTCCAAAAGAACAATGGCATAAAGGGAACGTAATTGGCAGAACTCCCCAGGCCAAGGATCTTAGTGATTACATGGCCCTGTTCAAAAGTAACGTACTAAAGCATTTCAACGTACTTCTTTCGGTAGAAGAAGAGATCACCGCCGAGACTTTAAAAAACTCAATCCTGGGCATTGAAAACGAAGCAGAGCGAAAAAAGTCCTTTTCAGAAATGACTAAACTGATGAACAAAGAATTTCAGGATAAAGTCACTAAAGGTCTTAGATCAGATAAAACATTAACCCGGCATGAAATCTCACAGGCATTCTTTTTTAAATTTTTAGAAGTCGAGAAGAAAATATCAGACGTTTTATTGAATAAACTCAATTTATCCTATTGCTATGACTTTGAACATTACCTCTCCATTCAATGCGATCAGTCACATAATACCTACATGAAACACATCAAAAACGTAAAGCAGGTACTGGATTTTGCAGTAAAAAAGTGCCAATTAGATAAGAACCCCTTTAAGGCCTTCAAATGTGCGTACATCGAGCCAAAAATTATCTTGTTAGAGCAGCACGAAATAGATACGATCTGGAGCCATCCCATGCCAATTAAAAGATTAGAGCAGGTTCGAGATGCATATATATTCTGCTGTTATACCGCCTATGCCTTTACCGACGTTATGAGCCTCACAATGGATAATATTATCATGAGCATTGATAGTGAACTTTGGCTCTGTAAGGATAGAACGAAAACGGATACTGCCGAAAACGTAATGCTTTTGCCAGTTCCAAAGCAAGTAATTGAAAAATACAATGATCATCCATGCAGGTTGGAGGGTTATTTATTACCTCAGATTTCATTGCAGAACTACAATGGCTATTTAAAAGAGATTGCCACCATTTGCGGAGTAAATAAAGAACTAACCTCCCATACTGCGCGGTTTACTTTCGCTACAACAGTTACGTTAGAAAACGATGTACCAATAGAAAGCGTTAGTAAAATGATGGGGCATAAATCTATTCGTACTACCCAGCGCTATGCCAAAGTAACGAAGAAGAAACTAACCAATAATATGCAGGAGTTGCGGAGCAAGCTGTCAATCATTGCCGGTCAGAATATCGGGGAATTACAGCGCCAGGCTGTTTAAAAAATTAAAGGCGCCTTTCGGCGCCTTTTTTATTTCCTTTTATCCGGGCTTTGCCCGTCAAAAGAAATCAGGTTAAACTGCTCCCGCATGCGGGAGCGGACCCGATCTCCATAATATTTTTCAATTTCCGAAGCAGAAAGGTTCGTAGTAACATGCGTGATCAGCTTCTTAGAAACAAACAAGTCATAGCGCGATAACAGGATCTCCGCCATTACATTGCATTCATTCCCGAAATACTTCAGATTGTTCTCCGCTCCCAGGTCATCGAAGCAATAATGCCTCGGAATACTGGTATTACCTCTATTGTAGAAGCTGTTTTGGCCGTAGCGGTGCACAACTTCGTAACCATCCTTAATAAACTCAAAACTGACATCGCGACAGGACTTTACGATATACAGCGCCTCCGTGCTGTTACAAAAGTACTTCATTAAAGCCATTACGCTCGTTTTGCCGCATCCTATGGGACCCGTCAGCAAAATCCCTTTCTCTAGCTGAAGGTTCTCCTGAGCGCATGTAAATTCATCTTTCAGGAAATAAGCGGAGATCTTCTTTACAATCGGGTGATCCCTCTCCGGAATAGAAAAATGTTCACCAAACTCTCGCCGGCCTTTTTCCTCCAGGAAACCAATTGCCTTGTTATAATCAAAGGGGCTCCGAATAATCTTTACCTGGTTCTGTACTGAGCGATCGGGCTCTTCCTGCTGGGGATTTGTTTTTAGCCTGGTCTTTTTCATGATTAAATGTTTTTGAGTTGATCATCCAATTCGATGCAGCAGCTTTCCAGCTGCGCATCGGTGTTTTGCCACCTACCAGCCAACCGTTACTCTGATAGTAATTGAAGAACTTTTCAGCTTCAATAGCTGGCCATTCATTGGCACTAAAATGTTTGCTGACGGCTTGCAAAACCGGCCGTTTGAATCCCGCATCTGCGCTTTCTTTTTTTCGCGCAACTTTTTTTCTTTCTGCTCCTGGGTCATTAAAGAGCTTTGTAATAACGAAAGAAGATTCCTGACTACTTTTTTTTCGCGTGTGTTCATGCTCGTTTTTTTTATTTGATTTGTTTGTATTGTTTAAACTGTTTATAGAAGGTCTCACCACTTCTTTAAGAGTTGTTTCAGTGCTTGTATCAGCAGTAGTATAATTGCCATGGGTTTGAGTTGTATTAGAGGTTATAGGTTGAGTTGTATCATTGCTTGTATGAGTACCAGTATCAAATGTGAACAAGTAAACAAGGCTTCCCTTCATTGGATTATGCGAAGGCTCATAACGGATATAGCCCCATTGGTCAAGCTCCTTCAGGCAACGCAGGTAAGTATTCACAGAGCCGATCTTCGAAGCGTTCATTTGATCGTCGCGGCTAATAGAGATCGGGTTTCTGAACTTCGCAATATTCCAGTACTGAAAAAGAGAAAAGTAGAGGCTTACATGAAACGGCGTAAGACGCTGATCAGAAATAATTTGCTCAAACACCCTGTTGAGGTGAAGGATATAATTTACCTTTTGCTGCATACCTAGGGGCGTATAGAGAAACGGTTTTTGCCCTGGCCCACTGCATGGTGCTGTATCCTGTTTTCATCAAGCACTCTTTTTATATCATCGTACTTAAAATAAATGCATTTGCCAATACGGGTAAAGGGCAATAAGCCATTGGCGCGCATAGTTTGCAAAGTGCCTTTCGAAATATTAAAGGCTTTCATTACTTCCCAGGTCTTTAAATACTCCCGGGTTTCCTTTGTTTTCTTATCCGCCAGCAGCTTGTTCAGCTCTGCGAACAACTCACTTTTAAAGATGTTCAGATCATCTCGTGTTAATACTTCTAATGCCATAGTAGATTATTTTGTGTTTCCACAAAGAACTATATTGGCTTTTAAAATTCAGGGTTGCTAGGGTTGCGCAACCCTCGTTAATAAGCTGATTGTAAGGAAATTATTAGAAAAAAGTTTTATAGCACAACTCAATTGATCCGTTTTGGCTATAGTGATGAAGAGGCATATTAAACGTCTGGCTGCACGATCTGCAATTGGTTAAGCAGTTCAATGGTTTTTTCCTTTACCGCCTCTATGGCCGTATGATCGATGTTGTAGAACCTGTTTTTAACGCTGTCTGGCGAAATGTCCATTGTTCGCGACGTTTTGTAGTTATCCGCAATGTGTTTAAAAATATCCGTTTGTAGTTTATTCGTAATGATCCCCGCATCAGCTTGCAGGCGATAAAATAACGCCAGTTGCGCCACCGTATAAACAGATTGAAGCTTTGGCTTCTCCGTTTCCGTAAACAAGTTAATCGGCGCCTGTTTCGCCTCCAGTAATAAATGTTTGTTCAGGTAAGTGATTTCTTCCTCTATCCAGGTGCTCAGCTGCTCTTTTAAGGAGGGCAAGCCAGGATCAAATTTTATGTTTATCCTGCAGCTGCGTTGATTAATCAATTTCAACCGGTGATACAAATAATCAATTTTCTCAGTTACTCCTGAAACGGCATCCAAAGAACTCTTTATTGCAGCAACCTCGTATAATTGCAAATCCAGAGAATTGTAATTTATCAGGTAAAGAACATCCGTTATTTGTTTGAGCCCGAGACCCGATCCGCTCCCTTTTATTTCATGATAAAAAGCATCCAGGTAAGTATTGGCATAAATGAGTTCATGATAAGTAATGCGATCCTTCAGCGAAATAGAATTAAGTTTAAGCAGCGGTACATAAATGATCCGGAGCAAGGCCAGATCGATCCCACAGCTCAGCAAAGCTGATTTTACCAACTCCAGCTTCTCGGCTATCCGGTAAGTTTTTATCAGCGAAGAGCGGAAAGGGATCTGTATATTCTCATCAACATACTTCAGATAATGCTTCTCCAGGAATCGCAATATCCGTTCAAGAGAAATAAAGCAGCTTTTCAGAATATCCGTATCTGTAAATTCCGTTGACGTTTTATAAATAGTGCTTTGGTCCCCTGGTAACAATTGCCGAAGAGCCCTGAAACAAAGACTAATCAGAGATTGCTGCATATTGTGTACGTACAATTCTATTTCTTTTGGAGTCCTGAACTCAAATACAGCGGTCTGTATGTGTCTTTTAATACGTAGTATTTCATTCCGCATCACGTCGCAGTAATAATAATACCGCGCCTCTACTTCAGGCAGACTTTCACACTGAATTTTCTGTCTTATTCTGACAATGGATTTACCCTGCTTGTTCTCAACCTCTACACTTTTTACATTGCTCTTGTCTATATGCAGAAGAGCCAGTACCTCCCGCGCTAAATGATCCGCAGGAACATTCTCAAACAAGTTGGTTTGACTGCTTATATCTTCATAAGAGGGATTTAACGAATTAATTATACTTTTTTCCTTTAATACAAATTTGCGACCGCTTCGGCCGAAGGTCGCCACCGTAACATGTTCACAGCTCCCGTGTTTCTTGTTCAAAACACTTCGGTAGCTTGTACCTTCTTCGATCGGTAAAATGGAAGGCATCGGGCCATTCACAAGGGCTTCAAATAAATGCAGCTCATATTCCATACATCACGTAATTACTGCGGTCGGTGGTTGTGTATGGTGCGAACTTATGTAAATTTTTTTCAGTTTAGACCTCGTAAATTCCGTGTATTTTATACTGGGGGAATTACGGGCTGTCTGCCTGCGGAAATTACGGGGACATCCCTAAAGAAAGGCGATCCAAGCGGTCGGCCTAATGGCAGATATCAAAAAAAGAGTGGCATTGCTTAACCTTATCTTAAAATTTGCGTAAAAATAATGTAACGCACCAATTTTCTACCCCCTTATGAACTATACTGTCGATGTTGCTATAGCCGAAGACTATTTGTTATTTCGGCAAGGTATAGTTTCGTTTCTTAGCGACGAACCAGGTATCAATATCATTTTTGAAGTGGATAACGGGCAGGAGTTAATTGAAAAACTCAAATTCCGGCGTCCTCACATCATTCTGCTGGATGTCCGTATGCCCGTTCTGGATGGCAGAGAAGCGCTCCGTATCATTCAGCAAAACTATCCCGAAGTCAAAGTAATTATCCTAAGCATGCATTATTCTGACGCCTATATCGCAGAATTTCTTTCAGCCGGTGCTTGCAGCTTCCTGCCCAAAAACTGCCCACCCGGAAAATTGATCGACGCAATTTTTGCAGTGTACCAGCAAGGCTATTACTATGATACACACATTACCAAAATCATAACAAAACTTGTTAAAACAAAGAACACAGACATAAGCGCCGAAAACTCTACGCTAACGGCCAGGGAACTGGAGATCATCAGGCTTTTATGCGACGAGAAAAGTATCGGTGAAATTAGTGACAAGCTTTTTATCAGTATCCGGACCGTTGAATGGCATAAAAAAAATGTTTTTGAAAAAACACACTCCAGGAGCTTAGCTGGTCTCGCATTGTACGCTGTTCGGGCAGGTATCATACCTAATCCGGAGGATCTGTTTAATTAATGTCAGGTAATATTTTCTGAAGCTCAGTTAACGCATAATCGCGCATGCCTTTGGCTATTAATAAATCTATATTAGTTTTATACTGCTTTGTTTTTTCACTTAACTCATTTTGCTCTTTTTTCGGATTCGTAAAATGTAATTCGCCAATTATATTGTAGAAGTTGTAGTATAGATCTCTTTCATAATCAAAGTGCTTCAACAAGAACGTTTCAACAGTGAATGTAGAATAGAGGCGGCCATTATCTATATTCCAGTATTTGTACAAATGGATTAAATCCATCAGTACGGGTTTCGTTTTTTTGTATTCATTAATTTCATTCTTCAACGAATTAGGATTCGTTTCTATCCACTCCAGTTCGGCATTTTCTTTTTTTGGTATAAGATACTTTCCGCTATCCCAAGAATTGCCTTCTTTATATATACAAGGAACGAGTTCAAATTTAATTTTTACCAATTCTATGGCGATGGTTGGATGATCCTGGTAATTTTCAGACCTTGGATAATTTTCTTCTGCAAATCTTTTTAGCTTATTTAGATAGGTTTGTGATTCCCACCTTTTTTCATCAAAAACAATAAGAATATCTACATCCGATTCTTCATCAATTTTTCGGGTGAGTAAAGTATCTCTGTCATATGAACCAAATGGGATAACTTCTTTGAGACCATCATCTGCAAAGAATGATTCCAGTTTGTCTTTTATATTTTTTACGGAATTTCCTATACTTTCTTTTTCGGTTACCCCCAATTTCAATTTCGCAGCAAGCTGATTTAGATATTCAATTTGATCTTTGTTTTCCATCCAACTGTTTTTAAGTTACTTATGGAATACAAACATTGCCCCAAATAGTAAAACCTGCCAAATTAACAGTTTTTAACGCTAAAAAGGTGACAATGCTTCTTTGGGATCAATTGGAGCGATAGTTGTTACTTATTGATAACCAAAATCATACGCAAAATGACAAGAAACGTCCCCCACCAAACTATCTTAGATCAAGCAAGGACATTGGAAAAATGGCAAACTCGGGTATTAATATTATCTACTATATCAACTATTGCGTCGCTCGCACTTAATGCCTTTGCAGCTAATACATACATAAAGTCTCATCCTGGGTTTCTTACCTGGGCAAACGCGACAGCAACCCTTTTCTCGGTGGCTTTTATTGTGTTGGACGTACTAATAAATACCCGATTTTATGTGGGAGGCAGAGAAAAAAGAACGGACCTTATTGATCACGCTTTCGATACAAACTTTTCAGGTGAAAGATCAACCGGGTATTTCAATCCGGGAGGAATAAGCCCAGGAGTATATAAATTGGCTGTGTTAGGTTTTGAAAATTCTTTGTTCACATGCACGGTTGCTAAGAAAATGATACTTAGAAAATGGATCATAACCTCTGTAATTTTTATTCTATTCATTGTTTCGGCTTGCATCGGCAATAAGGATCTTGTGAACGATCTTTTGCAAGTTACAGCTACAGGCGTACTTGTTCTACAAGCAATAAGACTACAACAATTTGCGAACCGGATCGGGACTATCCATGAGGAGTTTAAGACGCTCTTTAATCGGTTAGAAAACGAAACAGATAAATCTAAGTCAGAAGGAGAGATGGTCAAAAATGTACTGAACTATGAAGCCACAATAGCCTGGGGAACTATTTTAACTGACACTAATATTTTTGATGAACTCAATCCTGCATTGTCAGCGAAATGGGAGAATATGAAACAGGGTTATAAAATTTAGAATAGCGTAAATATGTTAACAATTGAACAGAATCTAAAAGATTACGCGCAAGAGTTTTATATCAGCAAGAATAGTTCCGAAAGGCCTAAAATAGAAGCTTCATTAAGTAACATAAAAAAGAAACTTGTTCTGGAATTCGGAAATAGAATAATTGCGATCGAAGTTTTTGGCTCCTATAAACGTAAAACAATCTTACCACGTAATTACGATCCCCGTTCAGATATTGATCTTTTGATCGTTTTCGATCATGATAACATCAATGTAAACCCTTCTACGTATAGAAAACACCTTCACAATTTTGCAGAACAATACTATCCCAATTCAATTTCATACAAATCAAAGCCTTCGGTAGTATTAGAGCTACACCATATTAACTACGACTTAGTTCCTGCGTATGTCAGGGAAGAAGGTTGGATTTTTACTTCAAATGAAATCTATATCCCAAAAAATGATACAGAATGGAGAAATACTAATATTCACGGATTTTCAGAAAAACTCGAAATAAAAAACAAAAAATACAACTACAATGTAAGACGCATTATTCGGCTTCTAAAAGCTTGGAATGCAAAAGTTAACTATCCTATCGCTTCTTATTATCTTGAACAGATTGTTGCTGATATGAATTTTTCCGGCGATAATATTGAAAGTGGTTTTTTCTATGCAATAGATCATTTGCCCGACGATTGGAATTATGAGAAAACAGGAGAGAAGGTGGAAGCACTAAAGGAAAATGCTAAAAACTTGTACAAAGCCTTGAAAGAAGAAAGCAGAGCAAATGCAAGAAAATACTTACGTAAAATTTTACCCATATCATAAATAACTATCGCATATGTCAGCAATTGCAGCACTGAAAGGATACAGAACGCAGTTCTTGTATTCGCTTTATCATATCCTATCTAGCAGTTCTGAAAGGCAAAAATTCCGATTAGAGGGGGAGGAAGATTTAGACATTTTGGATGAAAACGACAACCTGTTACAAATTATACAAGTGAAGAATTTGTCTTCACCAGTTATTCAATCAGATTTAATTACCAAAGAAGGTACTTCCTTCTTTAAGCGTGCAATTAAAATTCAGAGTACAAATCCAAATGTTATACCGTCTCTGGTTTCTTTTGGATCTATCTCAACAGAACTAAAAAACTTATATAAAAGCCAGGGAACATCCCAAAAAGAAAAAAAAGATCTTCAGAAGTTTTCTGTAGCAGAAAAAGACTGGCAAGCGCTTAAAAATTCCATTGAATTTATTGAAGTGAATGAGGACGATATCTGCAAGAAAATTTTAGCCCTGCTAAAACAGAAATATTCGACCATGGATCCGTTCATTACTGCTGACTACGTTCTTTTTTGGATATCAAACATAGCCGAAAAACAGAGGCTTATTTCTCAGAAAGACGTATTTATAAAAATTGAAGCAATGGATAGCTATTTATCCGAACGAGGTGCAATTACGCAATTATATAATTCTGTAATAAAACCATTGCATCAGGTCGATGCCGAAGATTTTGATATTAATATCCTTAAAAATGAATTCTACTACGGCGTAAGTGCCAGGTATGAACATATTCTAAACGACATCGACATTCCACGGATCGATCAGCTTAAAGACATTAAGGATTTTTTCACTCAATCAAACGTTGTTATTATTCAAGGCGCATCGGGACAAGGAAAATCCACCTTAGCATATAGATATATACGCGATAATCAGCCATCAATCCTGATTTATGAGTTGCGTATCCCTAACGAACCATTAATTTCTATACAATCAATTCAGGCAATCTTAGGTATAACAAAAGGCTTGAACTCCCCAGTCCTGTTCCTGATTAATGTCTTACCAAATTCTACAGAATGGATTAATATTGTACGTGAGTTTGCCGACACTGAGCTCGTCCGGTTTTTAGTAACAATACGACACGAAGACTGGCGCGCAGCTATACTTAATGGGTTAAATTTTTTATATAAGGATCTTGAATTAACATTAGAGAAAAATGAAGCTAAAGAAATATACAATTCTCTAAACAGTAAAAACGAAATAATTGGGTACACCGATTTTCAGGAAGCTTGGATCCAGTTTGGGGAACGTGGCCCCTTACTTGAATTCGTGTACACTATAACCCAGGGGCAACCGCTAAGGGACAAGTTAAACCAGCAGATAGGCCAAATTAAAAACGATTCTTCAATAAGTCAGGAGCAAATCGAAATACTACGCATTGTAAGTCTTGCAGATTTCTATGGAAGTAAAGTCGATGCTTTTAAACTAAAACAGAATGTCAACGCGCTATCTGCAATCGAGAGATTTGAAAAAGAGTATCTGATTAAGCAAGTTAGTGAAAAAAAATATGTAGTCGGTTTGCACCCTGTCCGATCAGCAATTATATCTGAAATTTTGTTCGATGAATTTTTAGTTTGCAAAAAGGACTACGTGATAAAAAGCATCTCCTTAATAGACGATGGTGACATTTATTATTTCCTTTTATATTGCTTTTTACATAAAATTATCGAGCCTGCTGACCTTCTAATGGCATTGAGGGAATATTCTATTCCTAATTGGAGCTCGTACAGATCAATCTTTAAAAGCCTCTTATGGGTCGGGATCAGGGACTACATTGAGGAAAATATGGAGGTTTTAGACGATTGTTATAGTTGGGCCGGTGATAGTTGGTCCATAGCAATTGATATATATCACGGCAACTCTCTTAACTTGAGCGAGATTCACCGATTGATTCCTGGAGAATTTAATCAGCTCGCCCAGGATGTTAATGCTAAAATTCAACCAAAGACGAATTGCTATAAATATGCAATTAGTTTCCTGAATAATGCATCATTGCCAAAAACACCCCCTAGTTCAGAATTGGGGTGGGAGTCGTTGGGGGAAATGATGTTTTGGTTTAGGAATATGCCAAATACAGCAGGGGAAATAGATTTTCTCGGATATGATTTCGAAGCAGCTTTTCAATCCATAGATTTATATCGCTTGTCAAAATTGATGTTCGGATTATACCATTATAGTAGTCAAACTAATGCCATCCACAAAAAGTTTTCCGATTATTTCATAAACAGATTAAGAAAATCATATAAGATACCGGAGTTAAGAATAGATGATAGTGAGGCCACTATAAATTATATTGTCGATATTCTTCACAAACCAGATGGAGTGTCCCCTAATGACGAAATTATGGAGATTATCGACTTATTAAGGTATGCATATCCGGATAAGAAAAAATACAATGCCCAAGGCCATGGCCATCGATTAGCTTTATTGGGTTTGCCCTATGATGAAGCGCACAAAAGCATAAGTGTTGATAGATTACCTTTAGATGAATGGGTGGATTTAAATGTGATTACCGGAAACTTATACCTTTATAAAAAAAGGCCTACGACTTGGCTTGAGTTTTATGATCAATTACACTCTTGGGAAGCTTCATGTAATAAAATTATAATCGATTTCAATTCATCTCTTTCCTCGTTTTTGCGATCACCAAGTGATCTTACACCATTAAATAAACTTGTCCGCAATGCAGAGCATATTTCCAGAACGTCTATGAAGGAACCTCAATCAATTTCAGATCCATTTGGCATACAGACAAGAAGTCTTAAGAAAATCAAGGATCGAGAAAAATTAGACCAAAAAGGAGCAAGGCTATTTTCTAAATACGAGCCGTTTTTTAAAGCATATAGGGATTTCAGGACACCCCTTGAGAATTTTATACGACAATCTGGTACTACTATTTATGAGAGGATTAAAGCTAAACAGGACAATGCAGCCGCTCCCGACTCTAACAATGAAAGGATGTCACAGGTAAATATTTTCTCGGCTATTGAAGATATCCAATCCTATATCGACCAGAAAAAATCTAATTTCGGGAAATACATCTCAAATAAGGATATAACAATTACAAAAGACAATTTGCTTACTACGTCAGTAATATTGAAGCAGTTTCTTAGCTCCCCAGGCGCAAAACCTGATAAATCAGGTGTACAATTGATAAACCAACTCATGTCGGATTTTGAAGCCCGAATATCAAAGAAATGTAAGGCGATTCCTAAAACAACAGAATATCAGATAAAATATCTCAGGAGCAAATCCACCAACAATAAGGCAGTTTTCACTGTAGCTGTAGAAAATTACACTTTATTTTTAAGTAGTGTAGGGGCTTTGTTTTCAATTTTAAAAGACGCTGTAGGTCTGCCAGAACATACAAGCCTAAAGCAGCTAATGTTACAAACCAATTTTCCTGTTTTTTATATTATTTCTTTGGTTAAGGGAAATACAGTAAACAACCACTGGCTTAAATTTCCGCTATATTCCATACGTGACATAGAATTTGAACAGTTAGCATTTCATAATTGGGTGCAAAGTCCTATTGACGCAGAAATCAAGGCTAATCTCAAGTTATCTTCCTGGGAATCCGAAATACCCAAATTATTGCAATTAAGAAATCTAACGGAAGAATTTACTAAAGTAGTAATGCTGGTACAACATCAAAATGACTTGAGATATTTTCTTGATTCGGAGTTAGATGAAATTGGTTTGAGCATTCTTAAATCGCAACTTTTGAGTACGTCTGATGATATGCAGCAGTCGTTTCAGTTCGTATTAGACTTTTTGGCGTTCTTACTAAACGAATTTCCATACGATGAAGCAAAACTAGAAACAGATGAATATGAAAGAGCCTATTGCCAGGCACTAATTGGCATTAGAGATAATATTTTTCCAACGGAAAAAGGGGATGAGGTAGAGTATGAAGCGGAACTTAATGCCGATATAATTAGTAGTTGGGTTAAACGCTTGGAGATTTGTTCTGTAAATGTCGGAATACTAAATTTATTACTTGTGGACAAATACATTAATCAGCATTTAGGTTCACTTAAACTATAAAAACTACACCGGTTTTTATTCGATTTCCTTAAAATTCATAGTTGCAAGATTTGAAGCAAATCCTTCTTTGCAGCAAATCTTGCAATTTTTTGCGCCATTCGATCGATTCAAACACTAATATACGCTATACATTCTACCAAAAAAGGACGGTTTACCGCCCTTTTTTACTCATTTTGCATAAAACCAGTATAATGAAACGTTTTTTGATAAATTTGATATGTTATTCACCCTTTTAAAACATTGATATGTATATCTCCAAGATAAAAATCCAGGGATTTCGGAACTTTAAAGACAATGAAATCTCGTTTAATGACGGTATCAACGTAATTATAGGGCATAATAATGCAGGAAAAACAAATTTGTTAAAAGCACTTTCCCTAATATTGGATAACTCGGGAGCCTCCAAGAAATTAGAAGTAGATGATTTTAATAAGCAAGTTGATATAGCGCACCTAAAGGTTAATCCACCAGAAATTAGAATTGTTTTGATTATTAATGAAAGTAAAGATGAAAATTTGCATACCGACGATTTAGTAACCGTTTCGAATTGGATAACTCGATTGGATAGCCCATACGAAGCGCAATTAACATATAGTTTCTTTCTTGGAGAAGATAAAAAAGAAGAGTATGCAAAAGCACTGGAAACAATTACTGATATAGATGTAGCTTGGCGCATAATAAAAAGAGATTTTGTTCGAAAATACAATTACAAGATTTTTGGCGGAAATCCCGCCCTTCAAAATCAAGCTGAAAGTGATAATTTACAAAAGTTCGATTTTCAATTTCTAAATGCCATTAGAGATGTAGAAAGAGATATGTTTACAGGCCGTACCACGCTTTTAAAAGATGTTCTTCAATTTTTCATGGATTACGAAATAAAGAAAGATACCACAAAAACGATCGGTGTCCAGACAGCGGAAATAAAACAAAGACAACAAGAATTTGAACAGAAATCGAAGCCCGTAATTGACGATTTATTAGCACGGATAAGCGAAGGACAAAAAGAAATTTTAGATTACGCAACTAAAACGGGCGCTGCATTTAATAAAGCAAGTCCTGGATTTGAAGGAGGAATAACAGAATTTGAATTATTGTCCGCATTAAAATTAATAATTCAACACGAAACGGGGATTAAAATACCTGCCACACATAATGGTTTAGGATACAATAACTTAATTTACATGTCATTATTGCTTGCAAAAATGCAGGCTAATGCTGATGGTTCCTATTATGGTAGTAACGCAAAAGTTTATCCTTTATTAGCTATTGAAGAACCTGAAGCTCATTTGCATCCATCAATGCAATACAAGTTTTTGAAATTCTTGAAAGAGAATAAAAAAAGTAAAGTACGGCAGATTTTCGTAACCTCCCATTCTACCCATATTACTTCTGCCGTTTCTTTGGACGAAATAATCTGTTTACATAGTCAAGGAGGGGTGTTAAATGTAGCATATCCAGGAAAGGTGTTTAGCGATAGTCAGGAAGATAAAGTTTCAAAAGCTTACATTGAAAGGTTTTTAGATGCAACAAAATCTAATATGCTCTTCGCTCAAAAAATAATATTGGTAGAAGGACTGGCAGAACAAATTTTATTACCCACAATAGCCCGACATGTTAATAAGGATAAGCAATTAGAAGATCATCATATAGAAGTCACAAATATTGGGGGTAGATATTTCGAACATTTTTTGAAATTGTTTGATAGCACAAAGCCAAACACTATTGGTAAACAAGTAGTTTGTATAACTGATCGGGATCCTGTAAGAAAGCAAATTGCCGGAACAAACAACTCTTTCAATAAATGTTATCCATTCGAGTACAATACGGATGCAACAATTTACACATATCAGGATAACGCTTCAGCAAAAATTACCCAATATTCTAGTCATCCAAATATTACTTTTTTTAGCCAAGATCCAAAAGGGAAAACCTTAGAATATAATATAGCGTTATGTAACCCTTCATTAGAATTGATACTTACGGACTCTATCGCTAATCAGGATGAACTCAAAGAACTTATGAAAGCTTTTTCAGATGAAAAAGCCATAAGTGAATTTATTCTTCGCGAGAGCGATGAAAACACACGCATAACGACCTCTATTAATTCAAACAGTTGCACTTGGGATGAAATTGATAAGAAGAAAGCGATTATAGCCAGCCGATACCTTAATTCTGTCGGAAAAGGGGAAAATGCATTGGAGTTATCAGTAAAACTGGAAGAAGATCTTAATAGTGCTACACCAACATTCGTAGTTCCCCAATATTTAAAAGATGCGATAGAATGCCTATTCCAATGATAAATATTACTGCAGACGATAAGATTACCAATTTTGAAACTCACTTTAAAGTGTCGGCAGGGCCAGGCGCAGGTAAAACGCGTTGGCTTATTAACCATATTAAGAACGTTCTTAATAATTCAGACAGATTAGGCAATAACAGAAAAGTAGCTTGTATTACTTATACAAATGTTGCAGCTGAAACAGTTTTAGAAAGACTAGGAAATAATAGTGATCGTGTCGAAGTATCAACCTTCCACAGTTTTCTTTATAAGAATGTCATTAAACCTTTTCTGTTCTTAATCCCAGCATCATATGAACTTGATATAAATCGTGTAGACGGCCACGATGAAATGCCTATATACAAAGGATGGCTATTTGAATGGAAAACAGCTACAGGGCAAACATATATTTCAGATGATGCAAAAATTATCGAAGCCTTTAAGGATCTTGCTTGGCAATTTAACAACACTGGCAATCTGATTCTGAAGACGAAAAAGCCTTATACTGGTAGGATAGGGAATTACTCTATTAAAAATGATTCATACATTGAGTATAAAAAAATGTATTGGAGAAAAGGAATTTTAGATCACGAAGACATTTTGTTTTTCAGTCATATTTTAATATCCTTAAATCCAAGAGTGTTGAGTGTATTGCGAGCCAAATTCCCGTATGTATTTATTGATGAGTTTCAGGACACTAATCCCATTCAAACTGTTATCGTAAAGAAGATAGCCGAAATAGAAACTAAAGTGGGAGTTATAGGAGATATCGCTCAATCTATTTACCAGTTTCAAGGAGCTGATCCAAGCCAATTTCGTGATTTTACTTTATCGGAGATTATACACTATTCTATTGCAGATAATCACAGGTGTACAAATATGATTACTACACTTCTAAATTCAATTCGTACTGACATCACCCAAAACGGCAAAAGAAACGTTGAAGGAAATCCAATTACAGCATTGGTTGGAACAAAGATGTGGGCATTGGCAAAAGCAGAAGAGTTAGCAATTGGAGATATTCACTCACTAACAAGAGATAATATAACTTCCAATATTATGCGGGACAGATCAAATTTTATTGCTACTCATAGAAAGTTAATTGAAGAGCTAAGAGAAACAGATAGTAATCCTTCAAGGATGCATACAATTATTGCCTGTATCAAAGCTACAGAGTATGCAAAGCAACATCGGTATAAAGATGCCTTAAAAGAAATTTCAAAAGAACTTAAGAAGCTAGAAGGGCAAAGAGACGATATACAAAAAATCGCATTAAAAATCCTTAAAAATCTTTTGTCTAAGTATGGGACATATAAAAACGGGACTCTACTTGCCTACAAATCAGTAATAGATTCTATATATCCTAATACCCTTTCTAATTTTCGAGCTGGAGCGATTAAAACATTTTACGAAAGTAATACCTACGAACAATTAGCAATTTGTGTGAACCTAAAAGACGACACAAGTCATCATAGAACAATTCATAAGGCAAAAGGTGCTGAGTTTGAAAATGTATTGTTAATCCTTGATAAAAAGAATCGGGCTGGCACATTTGACGAGAAGGATGATTTGGGATTTTTGATCGCTCCTGATCTACAAAATAATGAAGAGCACAGAATAAGATACGTTGGAGTAAGTAGAGCAAGAGAAAATCTTTATATAAATGTTCCTAGTTTATCAGCTGCTTCAACTACGAAACTTGGAACCTTAGGATTTAATATAGTACTCGAGTAAAATGTTTCCGTCGAGTCTACCGAAAGGGACTGTTCATTTCAAGTCCTCAGGCCCTGAAGGAAAAGCTCCGGGACTTCCACCACAAATGCGAAGCATTCGACGGCTCCATTAAACAACAATAAACAACATGTCGGCAATCCCTAACGCAAGGCAAAGCCAATAAAAACTACATCGCGCATAGCCAGCCCCGGTTTTTATTCGCTTTGCCTTAAAATTCAGGGCTGCAAGATTTGCCGCAAAGAAGGATTTGCAGCAAACCTTGCAATCTTTTGCGCCGCTCGCTCCGCTCAAACATAGGCGCGGCCACAGGCGTGCGGCTTCTTTTTTGCGTATTTTCGGTTCCAATAGAAGTTCACGGCTTCGATCAAGAAGATCCCGCTTCCAACCCAGGTAAATCGGTGCGTCTTAGCTTGCGCAATGCAAAAGATCACACCAAACCAAAATAGCCTTAGCTTCAGTGCTGTTTTTTTAAGGCATTTCGCTAAAGCTATTTTGCCCTTCGGGTTAAAAGTTTGTCATGCCTTTTGCAAATTGCACGAGCTTTCGCCGCGGCAGCCTCCTCGGCCTTTCAAGCCACTTCATTTCATTCCAGTCGCTTTTCAGGCCGCCGGCTGCCCTTAGTATGGCTCGCCTGCGGGTCACTCAGGCTGCACATAAAGTGATGCAACTTATGAAATGAAAGCTCGGTTGCATCTACTTTATGTTTGTGTTGTTAGTGCAGCATAAATAGCGGAAACAATTTTTTGTTATTGCTGCACTCAACATAGGTCGCCCCCGTCCTGCCCGAAAAGGTCAGGCCTCCCGGGCTTCCCACCCTCGCTCCACTCGCAGGTGGCTCGCCGCACAGTGTCCGCAAACCGCTCCATTTCATTGCGCTTTTTGCAGCCACTCGCTGACGCTGGCCGCAGGCGCTTTTACCATTATTTTTGTATCTTGTTAGGAGAATGACTACCCAAGCAGCTTTTCCACATTTTTTTGCCATCGCCAGCAATCACAATCCTTTATGGGGTCAGGAAATTATTTTTGATGATGTTCTATCGATAGAAGGCCTACTTGGGTTATATGACCAGAGTGTGGATGCAGCAAATAGCGATACCGAAATGGAGTTAGCTATTGCAAAATCTTTCTGTAATGACTTAATAGATCTTAGGGGTCTATTGCCGGCATATATGGATGTATTGTTGTTTTTACAATTTCAAATCTGTACAAGCATTATTCAAATTCTTTATATTAAAAAGCTTAGCAACCTTCAATTCGACTGGATTGCAAATTCACTTTCCAATTTAATATTGTCAGTTCCGGAAAGAGAGTATGAAATCTGGAGAATTGATCAATTCGTAATAAGCGACAATTCATTCGTCTGCAAATATTTTAAGCCTATTTTCTATCGATGGTCTAAACTTCTTTTTTACTATTGTCGTATAACGGGCGGCCACAAAGCGATAGTCGTATTTCATATTGAGAACTACCTTGAGCCCATGATTTCTGACGTCAATGGGACAGTTATATATCAAGATCTTGTTGGCTCATTCATGGAATTTCAATCATTTGCTAAAAAAAATAAATTAGAACATTTGGCAACGCTTAGTTCGGAAATTCTTTATTACTACTATTCATTGCCAAACCTTCCGGAAAACATTTCTTTTTTGATTGCATTTCAGTTTTCGTGTATGGGATTTGAAGACACGCCATTATCGCGGCAGGATTGGTGTAACGTGGTTCAGAATAAATTTGGCTCGAAGTTAAGAGGCCATTACAAAATGCAATTATTAATTAATAAATACGAAAATAATTACGAGTTACTATGTGTGAACTTTGACAAATTGCTGCTTGCAATTAGTTCTTATCATCATGACCTGGAAGCTTTGAATCTTAATTTCCACGAACTAAAATATGAGTTATCTCGAATCTTTTCGATATTAGATTTAACAATCGTACGTTTTCTTTTCAATGGTGACTTAACAAGAGTAAATGCCCTAATCGGCCATTACTTTCGAATACCCACGTCCGACTTAATAAAGCCAACAAATTTGGCGATTGTGCCTAACTCTGTACAAGGAGTTTTATATTCCGCACAAAATAGAGTAACAACACTTGGAAATGATTCAACCATTTATTTTCCTACGTTAAATGAAGTTCTTAATAAATTTCTAAGATTGACCCATGCAATAAACGATGACTTAAGCATTAGTATAATTAAACCTGATAAAGATTATGGTTTTCCCAATTATAAAATTAGTAACGAACTTGAGGCTTTGCTAGTTAAGATTTTTGAAATCAACAAATGTGCGACCTTTTCTGGTGTAGATGCTTTTTATTTTTACAGCGCCCTTCAATTTCCCCTACAGGCGTTAATTGTTAAATACCAAGCCATCGCTTTGCCCATAACACTTTCTTTTATGGATCCTTTAAAAGAAACGTCTGTCACAAGAGTTCTTGTATGGCAAGGCGACTGCATGCTTAGCGAATTAGAATGCGATGTTGTTCAAGAAATATTTGAGAAAAGAGGGGTTACCGTAACGAGATTTAATTGGCACAATGCAACTAAAGCAGAATTTATTGCGGAATATCAGCAGGACAAGTATGACATTGTTTGGATTTCGTGTCATGGGGAATTTGACCATTATTATCCTGAAAATTCTTTTCTCGTTCTCAACCGGGAAGAGGCCACTAATGATACCAACGTTATCTCATATGGAGAGTTAATAACTGACCTTAAGTCAAATAATAGACGTCTTTTAGTTTTAAACGCCTGTGATGGTGCTACCACATCATTAACCAGTTCACCAGTGGCAATTGGATTAGGTGCTAGTATGGTGAATAGAAATCAAAGTTTGATAAGTCATCAATGGCCGATCGACGATTTAGCAGGCATGACCTATGGGATTATATTGGCTTATTACTTAACAGAAACTGATTCATACGTTGAAGCGTATAAAAGAACGGTTCTGGAATTTTTAAAGGGAAAGGAAAGTATAATTTCTTTCATTAAAAAGGTGTCAACAAATGTAGAAGTGATAGATAGATTAGAAAATAGACAAGATATTGACTTGAGTCTTATTTATTATTGGGGATCCCTGAGTTTAGTACAATAGTCAAACCAAAAAAAGTTCACAAATTGAGGAGGCCGCACAAACTGACGATATGCGTCTACTAAGCAACAAGGCTTCCTTTCATCCGCATTGCGTTACATTTCCCATGCGCGCCACTCAGTCGCACAGGCTTCCGCGCCCTGCCGCCCTACGGTTGGCTCCTCATTTTTATAGATAGATACGCACCAGCCGGCGCACGGCCGAATATCTATCTATAAAAATCGAGGGCAAGTGTTGCACAAGAAGCAGGCCCAATAGCTGTGTTAGCCAATCTGCAAAGCTGTTTCTGCGCTAATAAATTTTATCTGCAAAGATAGCAGGCTGGTACGCCAGCTGACAAGGCCAGGCCCTCCGGTTTTGAAAAAAATCTCCACCCTTTCAGGGTAGTATTTTTCCCAAAAGCCTTGCATCCTGCATCCCTGCCTGCTGAGGAGAAGCACATAAAATTTATAGCTATGCAAAAACATCCCTCTTCTCCGTCCGCCAGCCCCTCAGGTGCTTGCCCTTTTTCTCCACTTGGTTTGCAGCCCGTTCCGCTGCCATTGCGCGCGTTTCAGCGCTTTTTGCGGCCCTCGTCCTTCGTTTGGGCTCCCTCATCCAGTTTCCAGGTCTATCGTCTTCCCTGTGGCTGCTTCGTTTGGGTTCATTATTCCGGCCTCCGCCAGCTTTCAGCATTGCCTTTTTAGGCTTGCTGAAGTAACATTTCTCTCAGCACTGCTGAGAGTTTTGAGAGCCATTTTTTGACTTTGCTCCTTCAATAGCTCCTTCACTTGCTCCCTCAATCCAGTAGCTTAAAATCAACTCATTTTTGAGCCCTATTTTACCCACCAATGAATTCCAAATTCGTATAATTTCTTATCTTTAAGTATGGCAAAAAGAACACAAAATAAAAGCAAAAACGATTCCGATTTTGAGTTTAAAATCCGCCCAAAAGAATGGAGCAAGCAGGAGTTAGCCAATGTAAGGGCTTTCATTAAAGCCCATCAAACTACAAGAACTCCCGAACAAAAGCTGAAAACTCAAATGCTGACTATTAAATATCAGCTGTAAAATGTTATTTTATAAAAAATAAACAAAATTGATGATTTTCGTAAAGAATATTTCGCTATATTTGTTATAGTGTATTTAACTAATAGGCATACCAAAAACCAAGAAAAAGCTACGATACTTCCAGCCTCACCAGCTGATCTCAAAATGGTTGACAAAAGTGGACGTTTCGAATTCAATTGGGAAGCCGAAAGTAAAAAAGAAGTTTACAAACTTCAATTGGAGGTTACCGGCGAGATTCTGGGCTTAATGGCAATCGAAGATATACCGCAGGAAATAAGAATTGATATTAATGCCTTGGAAGCGTCAAAAGACAACGTTGGTCCTCAAAAAAACTACGAAGGCATAGCGGGCTGTTTAATTGCTTTCGCCTGTCGTTTGGCTTCTTTAAATGGTTATGGTGGTTTTGTATCGCTTACACCCAAAACAGTTTTAAAAAAGCATTATACCGAGGTGTATGGCTTCGAACCAATGGGAACAAAAGTTTGTACTTACGATGAAAATTCAGAAATATTAATTGAAAAATATTTAGGAGGAACTATAATATGAAAACGTCAAAAAAACTAACAAATAGAGAATTAGCAGAGTCTTATGTATTTCCCAATGTACTCACAGGTACTGAAAAGGAAAAAGCAGATAAGGAATTTTTAGCATTGCGTATGCAAATGCTTAGCAAGCGAACGGATGATCAAAAATTATATGCCGATGTTCTGCAACTAAAATACAAGTTAGAAGATTATCTAAACACCCAGGCATATAGTCATAAGCTAACATTCGGATACTTTTTAATGGAATATTTGCGTATCTTAAATAAAAAACAGAAAGATTTTGCTAAAGAAATAGACTTACACGAAACTCGTTTAAATCGAATCTTAAAAGATGTAGAAGAGCCAAATAAGCAATTAGTGTATCGTTTAGAATATCACTCGGCTAAATTAATTCCGGCATTAACTTGGTGGAAATTAATAGAGAAAGCAGTAGAGTTTGCATTACTTAATGATAAGGAAACGCAAAAAAAAGAATATGCAAAAGTCAAAAACAAATTAGCGTTTAATTTTTAATAGGTATTTCATAAAATCAAAAGCCACTCAATTGAGTGGCTTTTTTATTATCCTTTTGTCGATACAAGTAATTCGCGAATATCTACTTTTAAATATTTAGAGATCTCATACAGTGTTTCAATTGATGGCTGAACTTCATTTGTACTCCACCTTGAAACAGTAGATTCCGTCTTATCCAAATGCTTGGCCAAGTCTTTACTGCTTTTACCCGTTTCCGCCAAAACAGCTTTTATTCTATTCAATAGTAATTTAGACATGACGCAAATTTATTATATTTCTATGTAAATATTTAGAAATTTTAAATCCTTGAAAATCAATATCAAACCATAATTAATAATATTTTCATGCGCATTAATTTGCATTATAATATCATTAATAGTATTTTCGTAGCAAGAAATTATTGTTTGGTATGAAAACAGCGATCCATAAAAAACACCTCATCTACCTGATCACCGATGATCTGATCAACTGGCGGATGATCAGCAAAGTGGCAAAAATAAATCCCGCCGCCTGGTGTTATGCTTCCCGGAATATTGAAGTAGTTATCGAAGCTATGGGGCTTGATTTTCCTGCATCAATGTTCGATCAATTCGAGTACTATGTAAAACGCCGCCGCGAGGTTAAGGATCTGCCCTTGCTTGTTGCAAGCCGGGAGCCTTTTAAAGCCCTTGCCGAAGATATTTATAACGAATTGGAAAGGAGGATGAACAATGCAAAATAAAGAACGCAAATTGAAGATCCTGCCAAAGTTCTTTCCCCGCCGGTGGAAGGATGTTATATTTCCGGAAATTCGTTTGGCCGGAAAATGGCTGCAGGATTTAGGATTTAAATGCGGCCGGCACGTGGTCATTTCACAGCAGGATAATACCATCACTATCACCATTCTGCCCGAAGCAGAAATAAAGCCTGTTATTAAAAAACCGAAAAGAAAGGCAGGCCCGCAGTTGCCGCCGGAGTTGATAAACCTCCCCATTTATCAGTTGCTCAATACACATGCCGAAGAGTATCGCAAACACATAGAAGCAGTCAAAGAGTGGAAGCGAAATAAGAAAGAAAAAGCATTCAAAAGCAGCATTGAAAGAGACTTTGCAAAACGCAAATCTAACAATAGTCGTATCTTTCAGATGCACCCAGAACCCGCACAGGTTGCCGCGCCTAATGATCAGATCATCCAGCTTCACCCCCAGGTTAACCAGGCAGCCGATGGCTGCAACTTCGATACTATTGCATAATCTATAACATAACCCAGAACTCGCAAATTTTGAGTTACATCTTCGCAACATAACCCAAAACACAGCTTTTTTGGGTTATCTCCAAAATAAAAAGCCGCTCCTCTCGGAACGGCTTTTAAAGTCCCTCTCCCACGGGAGAGGGATTTAGGGAGAGGCTTAACGCCATACCTTCTTAACCAGCCACTTCAACCCCACAGATACAAAAAAACTAACCACAGCCCCAATGGCTGCAAGCACAGCTGTTTTAATAATATCCGATGAACCAATGTTCACCACTACGGTTAAGGCCGTTCCTGAAACAGTGCCCAGGATAGTTCCGCTTTCTATGTGATTGTGTGTTGACATGATCTTATTTTTTTGGTGGCGAGTTGGCTCCCCCTGAGCCTAGTTTATGCTGAGCTTGTCGAAGCATCGAAGCCTACCCGGCATCAGCTTTCGTTAACTTCGAGTGCGAGTTTACCGTTACCTTTGGTAAGGTTCCGTCTGTTTCACCCTGCTCTACAGTAATAGTCAGCCATTCTTCAGCGCTATGCGCCGGAAGAATGGCATCCCCGATTTTGAGCTTTCTGCCTGATACACTGGCGTCAATTACATCGCCGTTGCTGTGGCGTTTTTGCATAGTTACCTCAAATTCAATTGTGGTAGTTACATTTCCTGTTGCGTCTGTCATTGAGAATAATTTTTGATCGTTAGTACTTGTTTTTTTGATCTTACTGCACCTCAACAATTGCCAGCGCATTGTAGGCGCCATTTTTCATTGCGTACTGCACCCCGTTCACTTCCTGATAAAACTCAACCTGGAGTAAATACAGATCAGTACCCACCACCGAAGGAACACCCGGAGAACCAGGTGCAGGCGTCAATACCACGTTATTTACAGCTGCATCGATCGGCAGATTTTCCTCATTGCTTAGTTGCAGGTTGTAAGTACCGTTAGCAAAATCAATTTTTGCCAGACCGCCCCGTATCGTCACATGCGTTGCACCCGTTGGATAAGCAATATCGTTTAGAGGAATAAGGTTGTTTATTCTGATCTCACCGGTTGCCGGTGTTACCTGATAAGGCTTAAACAACACAGCCCCTAATACAGCCTTGATATTGAAATTAAAGCCTTTTATCAGTGCTTTAGCTGCGGGAGTGGCAATGGCTAAGCCTACAGTGCGCTCACCACGTGCTGAAGCTGTATCCATGTTTTTGATACCCGTCATCAGCTTAGTTAGCCGTGAAACCACCCGATTATCGCTCGCCCTCATCATTAGCGGGCGTACAGCATCCCGGAGCGTTTTGCCTGAGTTGGCAGATGATCCGAACTCCGTATTATTCTCCCGTGTTCGTACAAAAGCCGGGTCGCTTGCGATCCTGCTCGCATCTACGCCCCCTTTTGCGCGCGCAAGATCACCGTCCTGCGTTTTATAAAAGGACACATCCCCGATGGTCCCTTTCAGTTTGATTATACCTTTTTGCCTTGCCATTTTCTTTGAGATTTTAAATTTGATTTGTATTCGTACCTCAAAGCCCTGCAGTAGCTCTTTTAATACGGCCAACTCATTCATATCGCGAATAGAAATCATTTGACAAAGCAAAACTATTTCAATACGGGCAGCCCCACAAAGCAGGCCTGCCGCAACAAGTCAATAACTACCAATTATGCCGATTTAGCCGTTTGCGCGAATGGAAATAGGAAATACTTTAGCCGAAATAGATGGATGCCCCATAGCATCCCTATAGATAAATCATACATACCCTATCAAATGGAACCAAAAAGAGCCTGTGTCTACTCCAAAGACGTACAAAGAATAACCGGAAAAAGTGAGCGCTATTCCCGTGATCTGTTAAGCAAGATCCGGAAAGCGTTAAATAAATCAACAGACCAGTTTATAACCGTCGAAGAATTTTGCAAATATACCGGGCTCACCTTGGAAACAGTCGAAAAATACTTAATTGACTGAGGAAAAATTTAACTAAAAAACTACCCTGTTCATGCAAATTGTTATCAAATATTCTTTATCTTTATTGTATTGTTTCGTTCTTTAGAATCATTTAAGAATAGTATAGTTAGCGAACTTATCAGCGAACAGATTTGATAATCTAATTGATATAGCCTCCCAAACTCATTGCCACAAGGGCCTTTCAAGAGTTTGAAATAAATTTTTGAATTTCCCAGCGGGATCACATTAGCCAAAGAAATATTCGGAACAAAAGGAGATCTATTGATCTCCTTTTTTGTTTTCATTCGGTCAGCGGTATATACACCAACGGTTTACCGAAATATATTTTCCAAAAGATTAGTATCTTAGTGCAAACAGTTATTTTGTGAAACGGATCATCGTTTTAGTACTAACCCTCGGTATTCTTTTTCCTACTGCCAGCTTTGCGCAGAACCGGAAAATAGATTCGTTGAACACAATCCTGAAAAACAGTACGGAAGACACAATCGGGGTAAAAGCATTGCTCGAGTTGAGCCGCGAATACCGCCTGGAGAACGAGATAAGCAAGGCACAGAATAGTGCGCAGCAGGCGCTCGACCTGAGTAAAAAACTGGATTTTAAAAAAGGGATCATACGTTCGTACAGCGCTCTTGGCAGAGGAGCTTATTTCAATGATAACTATCCAAAAGCGCTCGAATACCATTTGAAAGCCTTGAAAATAGCGGAAGAAACGGGCGACCGTATAGATATAGCGGCATCCTATCAGCGAATCGGTGAAATGTATGCCCTGGAAGGTAATGAAGATAAAAGTCTTGATTATACCAACAAAGCGCTGGCCATGTACCAGGAACTGGATGATCTGAAGAACATGGCAGTCCAGCACCACAGTCTGGCCAGTGTGTATGATCTTATGGGGAAACCGGAACTGGTGGAAAAGCATTTTTTAGAAGGGATCCGTCTTGCTGCTTCTGCCAACGACGATCGGTATGTAGGTATATTGTACGAACAGCTTGGCAATTTCTATATCACCCGGAAAAACTATCAGAAAGCGCTTGAATACCACAAACTGTCGCTTGGGGTGTCAAGAAAACTGAAAGACGACAAAGGTGTTGCGGATTCTTATTCCGATCTGGGCAACATCTATTTGGCAGAGAATAAATTCAAAGAGGCTTTGGAGAATAACCTGCTGGCCTTGGACCTCTACATGAGATGCGCCGATCCCGCCACCATTGCCCAGTCGAACATGATCGTAGGACAAATTTATATGGACCTTGATCAGCCGGTGAAAGCGCTTGAACATCATTTGTCGGCACTTCAGATTACTGAGCAATTGCCCGATAGCGATGTGCTCACTGCCGATATTTATTTTTCGTTGAGCAATGTGTTTGTGCATACCGGAGAACCCGATAAGGCCGTTATGTATTTGAAGAAGACGGTGATGCTGGCAAAAAAGCTGAAGAACGAACGCATACTGGGAATGTCCTACCAACGGCTGACAGAGCTGGCTTTAAAAACCCAGGACTACAAATCGGCCTACGAATTCCAGAAGCTGCGCACTTCGCTAAGCGATAGCGTGTACGAATCGAAAGAAGAGGAATTTCAGCAGGTGCAGCAATTACAGGAACACTTTGAAGAAGAAAAAAAGGAGAATGAAAGGCAGCTTCATCTTTCGCAGATAGCGCAAAAAGAACTTGCCCTGAAACAGGAATCAACGCTTCGGTATGCATTGATAATCGGGCTTATATTGATCCTGGTGTTTGCAGGTTTTATCTATAACCGTTTCAAGCTCACGCAAAGGCAGAAGGAAACGATCACCCTGCAAAAGGAGCTGGTGGAGAATAAACGCAAAGAAGCCGAAGCGCAGAAGCAGATAATAGAAGAAAAGCAGAAAGAGATCATAGAAAGTATCAGCTATGCCAAACGACTTCAGGAGGCTATTTTACCTCCCCAGGAGTTTGTAAGCAAACATCTGCCCGGGAATTTCATTTTGTATCGCCCGAAAGATCTGGTGGCCGGCGATTTTTATTTTATGGAGGTAGTGGATGGTAAAGTGTATATTGCCGCAGCAGATAGCACAGGTCATGGTGTTCCGGGGGCAATGGTTTCTGTTGTTTGCTCCAATGCACTCAACCGGGCGGTGAAAGAGTTCGGTGAAACAGAAACGGGCAGAATATTGGACAAAACCCGCGAGCTTGTACTGGAAACATTTGAGAAAAGCGAAAGTGAAGTGAAAGATGGAATGGATATTTCACTTTTATGTATTGATAAAACAAACGAACAGGTGTATTGGAGTGGAGCCAACAATCCCTTGTGGTATGTGAGCGCTGTAGCGGATATGGCGGTGGCTGAGCTTGTCGAAGTCAAAGCCAATAAACAACCGATAGGCAAAACCGACAATCCGAAACCATTTACCACTCACAAGATCGGATACATTCCGGGGACAGCATTTTACCTGTTTACGGACGGTTATGCAGATCAGTTTGGCGGGGATGATCAGTTGATCCGTCAGGCAGGTGGCAAAAAATTCAAGCACAAACAGTTGAAAGAATTTCTTCTTGCCAACCAAACACTGCCACTCGAAAAACAATCAGAAAGCCTGGATCAAAAATTCAAAGCCTGGAAGGGTAACCTGGAGCAAGTCGATGACGTTTGCATTATAGGTATTCGCCTGTAGTCACATCCCCTGAGATCCTATAAACGAAAAAAGGACCCTGCAAAACAGGGCCCTTTAAATTTTTCGGGTTTCAGTGTGGTTTCAGAGTTTAAACTTCTTCTTCTCTTTCTGTATCCATGGATTTGTTTCCAATGGGTTTTTCATCGCGTGATTGTTCGTTGCGTGGTTTATCATTACGCGGTTGTTCAGTTTCATCTTGTTCCTCGTCATAAACCTCGTTTTCATCTACAGTGTCTTTTTCATTTCTGCGGGTTTCAGGAGTACGTGCATCATTTTTTCCGTTGTTCTGTTTTTTTGTTTCTGTCAGTTCATTTTCCGGATCCAATGTGTCGTATTCTTTTTCAGATTTTTGATTAGGAGTTGTTTTTTGCGTAGGCGTTTGCGTTGGATTTTTTCCAACGTTTTCGTCTTTTTTCTGAGGATTTGGGCCTTGATTTTTCATAATATTTTATTTTTAATGGTTATCTGCATATAGTATAAAAAACCTATGCCAGCCTTCTTTCGGCTTTTCAGGGAATTTCAATTCTAAAACTGCGGGAATATGTAGAAAAAGCTACTCCCCATATTATTTTGTGAAATTTTGCGCAAATTCTATTTTTGGATCGCCCGGCATATAAATTGAATTCTGTGAATAAAAAACACAACCGTGCAACAGGAATCTTTAATTCAAAAATACTTATTTGCTTTTTTTATTCTCATCCTCGGGGTTTTCCTGTTTTGTGGTGTGAATGAGTTTTTTGCAGCTTTTCTCGGGGCTGTTGTATTTTATGTCCTGTTCAAGAACTTTATGTACAAAATGGCGAAACATTGGAGAATACATAAGTCTCTTGCGGCCGTCATAATCATCCTGATCTCGTTTATCATTGTTGTATTGCCGGTTGGCTTTGTTATAGGTATGCTTTTAAATAAAGCAACTGCTATAGCGGATGATCCGCAGCAGATCAAGGAATTCATCGATAAGCTTACTTCTAAGCTGGACAGCCTCCCTGTTAAGATCACAACAAAGAACTTTGGCGAAAAGGCCACTGCTTTTGTAACTGAGCATATAGGCGATGTTTTAGCGAGTTCACTGAACATGTTAGGTAGCTTATTAATGATGTACTTTTTCCTTTATTTCCTGTTGATCAACACTCATTCTATTGAAGCCCGTATTGTGTACTACCTTCCGTTCAAAAAATCCAAAATACTGTTGTTTGGCAAAGAGCTTGTCGATCAGACGTATAGCAATGCCATTGGGGTTCCGGCGGTTGCCCTTGCGCAGGGTGCTTTTGCATATGGAGCCTACCTGCTGGCAGGCGTACCGGAAGCAGGTCTGTGGGCTATTCTCACGGGTTGCGCCTCTATCATTCCATTAGTAGGAACAGCTATTATATGGCTTCCGGTTTCTGTGTTCCTGTTGGCAGACGGTAAAGTATGGCAGGGTGTGTTCATTATTTTGTTTTCGGCAGTTGCGCTTGCCAATGTGGATAATCTGATCCGCATGGTCGTTTCGAAAAGAATAGGGGATGTACATCCGGTGGTAACAGTACTTGGCGTGATACTCGGATTAAAATTTTTCGGATTGCCAGGCCTGGTATTCGGACCTTTGCTGATCTCTTACTTTTTACTCCTGATCAAATTGTTCTACATAGAATATTCGGTAAACCGGCCGGTAGCCAAGGTGGAAATAAAAATACAACAAGCGGGGATCATTACCCGCATTCTTCGAAAGCTGATCTAAGGGCATTATTTCCTCAATTTATGCATGTACTGTTTTTTTACCGTAGATGTGGGTTCTTTTTACCCCGCTTTGAGTAATTGTTCCACGAGCGTGATAGACAGCGTGTATTTTAATGCTCTGTGGTTTTTGGAAATAAGTATTTTTCTTTGGTACACACCTGCTGGCACAGGATTTTGTTAACTCAACACATATTTAATAAACTAAAAAAACAACAACATGAAAAAGATAATTTGTATCCTGGCAATTGCCATAGCAACTGTGAATACAGCAGTAGCACAAACAAAAGTAGTGATCAGTGATAAAAAAGGCTGGCACAAAATAGGTCAAACTACTGTGGATTTTTCCAAAGACCGCGACGAAGTTAAAGTGGTAGGCGCTGATCGTTTCGCAGCTTTGATATTTAAAGTGGAAGATGCACCTATTGACCTGGTTGAGCTTGAAGTGTATTACGAAAGCGGCGACAATCAGAAAATAAAAGTGGGCTACCCGGTAAAAGCTCCGGGACAAAGTAAAGAGATCGATCTGAATGGCGGAGAGCGCAGTATTAAGAAGATCGTATTTGTTTACAAAACACTTCCGAACCGTAAAGATGTAAAAGCTAATGTCGAGATCTGGGGACTTAAAACAAATACCGACGAAAAATAATCTGTTCAATAGAACTTGTAAACGGGCTGTCCGAAAGGCAGCCCGTTTTTTTGTTGTTGAGTGGGAAAGCCTAAATGAGTAAAGAAGTACTCAGCTACAATACAATGGATACGTAAAAAAATCAATGTTTACAGTCATTTCCCTACTGGTATGGCTTTTTGATAGCCACAGGTACAATAAACTAAAATTCAAAATAAAAAAACAACAACATGAAAAAACATCTATTTATATTAAAAATAGCGGTCTTTGTTCTGGGAATCTTCTTCTCAACATCCGCGAAAGCTTTTACGGCTGTTACTTCAGGTAACTGGAGTAGTACTACAACCTGGGGCGGAATTGCTCCGGGAACAACTGTTTCTAACCAGGACATCATTATCCCCGTTGGGATTACGGTGACCCTGGATCAGGATGTTACTTTTTCAGGACTGATCAGCAGCTTTACAGTTGATGGTACTTTGTCCAGTACCAGCAGCAATTGGGTGGAAATGTCATCCGGGCAAATGACAGGGGATGGAACAGTGAGCATTCGCACACTAACTTTCAACACCTTGTCCTCTTGTACATTTTCAGGGGATCTACTGGTAAGTAAAATGGTGAACAGGGCATTGTCTTTAACTATTTCGGCTGTGGCGAATGTGGGAGACACGCTGTTCCTTGAAGCCGGCGCCTTAACCTTGGGTACCAATGGAAATCTGACCATGGCAACGAATTCTACCATCAAGGTAGAGGATGGAAGCATGGCTATCAGCGGTGGTGTTCTCAACCTGAACAATAATTATCACACAATGTATGTGGGAAGTTCGAAAACGACCGGGATAGAAATGAATGCAACTACCATGCAGCAAATATACCTGCGATTGGACGATAACAACCAAATCCTCACATTAAACGGGGATGTGATTGTGAACGGCAATGCGGACATGAGCTCCGGAAAAATCGCACTGAATGGCAATAAACTTACGCTGAGAGGCGATTTGATGACAGCCATGGGTAGCTCGCTGACAAGCACGGCTGCATCTGACATCGTTATTGAAGGTTCAGGTATGATGAGCAGTATGCTGATGTTTACAGGCGGATCTTCTATCAATAGCCTGGTGATCAACCGTACAGGTTCAGGAATGGTAAAATTGGGAAGCGCATTGAATGTAGCAGGAGAGCTTCATCTGACAGAAGGAGCATTCAGCATTGAAAATGGCGGCGACCTGACCATGAACGCAGGGAGCACTATCCGTATTGAAGAAGGCGGAATCGTAATGAACACTGGTTCTTTTGATGGAACGGCGGCTTATAATGTGGAATATTTAGGAACTACAAATGCAGCAGCAGGAATTGAACTAAGCGGCTCTGGACTGAACAATCTTACCGTTAACTATACCGCCCCCGGTCCTTACAGCGTTATGCTAACGGATTCTACGAGCGTTGGCGGACATATGAATTTAATATCCGGTACTATCGTTATGAACGCACAGGTATTAATGTTAAACGGAACATTGTCTCAAAATCATATGTCGACCTTCAGTGGTGGAACAGGCTCTGAGCTCCATTTGAATTTAACTTCGGTTACCAATGATACTTTGTTTTTCGACCAGGGTACCGGTTTTAATCTGATGGATAAATTAGTGATCAATACGGCAGGAACAGGCCACCTTGTGATCGGATCGAATATGTTTATAGGCACTGAAATGAGAATGTTAAGCGGCAGCGTAGAGCTGACAAACAACAGCAACCTTACCATCACACCTTCTGCATCTATTATCGGTTACAATGAGAACAGGTATATTATTACCGATGGAAATATTTCGGGATCGCTTGCAATGAATGTTATTGCAGGTTCTACCTATGTGACTTTCCCGGTAGGAACTTCTACAAGTTACGCTCCTGCACAAATCCAACAGGAGCCGGGCTCTTCTACAGGATACTTCAGTGTAAATGCGATGAACACAGTACTGAGCAATGCAACCTCCGGTATAGTTTCTTCCGACTTTGCGAAAATGGTAGACAAAACCTGGTTCATTAATACAACAGTTCCGGTTCTCAACTCCAATCTTAAATTAGGCTGGATGGCCGGTTCGGAAGTGAATGGTTTTGACAGAAGCAATGCCTACATTATGAATTATGGCGGATCTGCCTGGGATGTGATCACACCTTCGGCCGCAGGTACCGGTTTAAACAACACCTATGAATTGACGCGGATGGGCATTACTTCTTTAAATCCTGCTTTTGCAGTTACTGAAGATGGACAACCGATCAATATCAACGAGGTTGCAGGTGCTGCAGGTTTCGACCTGTATCCGAATCCTTCCGGTGCGATCGTAACTATTGAAGCGATCGGTTCAAAAGACAATTTCAAGTATGAGCTAACAGACCTGAGCGGCAGACTTATTTCTGCAAACGAAGCAGGAAACACACACAGCTTTGATGTACAGGGACTGGATGCGGGCTATTATTTCGTCCGGATCACCAATCTGAATACAAATGAAAGCGCTGTTAAGAAATTCATTAAAGAATAATACGACACTATAATAAAAAGGAAAGGCCTTTCGTGAAAACGGAAGGCCTTTTTTGTGATTTATAGGTAACATATACAAAAAAATAAACGCCCCTGTTTTGCAGAAGCGTTTAAATATAAAAGGGTAAAAAAATCTATTTTTTTCCTACGAGAAAAGCCCCACCGATCAAGGCAAGGATAAACAATACAAGGAAAACGAAAAATAGGATTTTTGCGATACTGGCTGCACCTGCAGCTATACCTGTAAATCCGAATAGTGCCGCTACTAAAGCGATCACTAAAAATATAACTGACCAACGTAACATAATTGTAAATTTTAAATTGTTAATATTATCCTGCATGTGAGAATCATATGCCAGTCTGTTACCGGTGGAAGTATGTACGGAGAGCCTGCTTTTCGCCCTTCCTGGGGAAATACTTCCTCGGGCAGAAGACAGATAATATGTGTATTATTAGTACATTAGTCACAGCAAATCAAATCCATGTCAAATAAAGAAGAGCTGACTGCCGGGGAACTTCAATTTGAGCACCTGCCTGCTTTTGCAGAATTCCTGTTGAAGAATAAAGTGAGGGAATTCAGTAAAGTGCAATTGGATCTAATGTTCGATGTCGACCTCCCCATTTTGAAAAAATATGATCTGAGCATCTATACAAAGGAGCAGCTCATAGATCTGTCTCTACCTTCTTATACGGATTTTCTCACGGCTGCCATAGAAAACAGGCTTTCACAGTTTATCGATAAATCCATAAAGACCTGGGAAACCAATCAATTACCGGAGATCACACGCGATCAATTAGTAGTGGAAGATATTATCCTGGCGACTTATGTCCGCAAAAGCGGGCTTTCCAAATTTATCCCTGCGTTTACTATGGATGTGGAGAAAGCAATGAACCTGGTAAAGGAGATCGACGATTACTCCCTGCTTGCCAATTCAAAAGCTTTTCACGCTTACATCCGCATCCACCATGAGCAAATTGATGAAATAAACAAAACACTCAGGGCGCATGAAAGTGAACTATTGAGTGCACAGGAAATAGCGGGACTCGGAAGTTTTGAATGGGATCTGACGGGTGGAGGAAAATCAAAATATACACCACAGGTATACAGGATCTTTGAAATGGAAAAGACATCCACCCTTCCGGAATTTATGGAATTTGTTCATCCCGCCGACCGGGAAAAGCTCCGGAAGACTCTACATGAAGCTATACACGAGGGAAAAGAGTATCAATGTGAATATCGCTATAACCGCAATGGCAAAGAAAAAGTATTGTGGTCAAAAGGAGTGGTGACATTTGAAGATAGTAAGCCGGTAAATATGAAAGGGACCGTGATGGATATCACAGACCGTTATTTTATCCTGAAACGGCTTGAACGAAATGAGGAATTATACAAGCAGGCCCAGAAACTTACACATATCGGCAACTGGACCGTGGATCTCGCAACTGGAAAGATAGAATTCTCGGAGGAACTGCGAAGGATATACGGCATAGAAGCAGGCGAGGAAGTCACTTTTGAATTATTGCTCACTATCGTACATCCTGAAGACAAAGAAATAGTGCTGAAAAAGCTGGACGACTCTATTAAGAACAGAGAAGGGCATGAGCTTGATTTCAGGATTATACGCAGGCAGGAAGGCGATACACGTTTTATCCGTAGGATCGCCGAAGTGCATACAGATGAGGAAAACAAACCATACAAAGTTGTTGGTACCGGTCAGGATATTACGAAGGAGGTGTCACTCGCCAAAGAGCTCAGGGAAAGAGAAGCAGCCCTGGAAGAACTGAACCTGTCGCTTGAGCAGAAAAACATAGCGCTTGAGCGGACGAACAAAGAGCTAACCTCTTTCAGTTATGTCGCCAGCCACGATCTGCAGGAACCCATCCGTAAAATAAGAACGTTCAGTAATCTTATCCTCGAAAAGGAACCGGATCTTTCGGAGGAAGGAAAAGATTGTTTCAACAGGATCATCACCAGTGCCGGCCGTATGCAAAAGCTGATCGATGACCTGCTTTCATTCTCGCGTACGCAGGTATATGAAAATGTTCAGATGGCTGTTGATCTTAACCAGGTATTCTCCGAAATAAACTCTTTTTACAGGGAATCGATAATCGAAGGACGTGTTGCGATAAGTTATGACCGGCTGCCGGTGATCCATGCTATTCCTTTCCAGATCCAGCAGCTGATGGAGAACATTATCGGTAATTCCATCAAATACAGCAGGCCCGATAAAAAGACAGAAGTGAGGATACATTCCGAACAGGTAGATGCAAAGCAGCTCCCCTGGTTCAGTTTGAAGGAAAATAACAGAAAATATTACAGGATCAGTATTGCCGATAACGGTATCGGCTTCGATCAGAGGTATTCGGAAAAAATATTCGAGATCTTTCAGCGGCTACACGGAAAAAGCGAATACAGCGGCACAGGCATAGGCTTATCTATATGTAAAAAGATAGTGGAAAACCATCGCGGTCATATAAGCGCACGCGGTGTACAGGACGAAGGGGCTGTTTTTGAGATTTATTTCCCTTCCTGATCAACTATTCACAAGCAGGTTGAACGTCTTCATTTTATTATACAGGG
Organism: Bacteroidota bacterium; assembly: GCA_021156365.1. Taxonomy (GTDB): domain Bacteria; phylum Bacteroidota; class Bacteroidia; order B-17B0; family Aurantibacillaceae; genus JADJDM01. The sequence continues at coordinate 87,249 of JAJNDK010000002.1, read as the reverse complement.
TTTTCCTGTCGATATTCAAAATTAAAGCTGCTTTTGATTTATTGAAGTTGACCTTGCGCAATACTTCCAGGATCTTTTCATACTCGGCATGTAAAGCGGCCGATTTCAGATCCGGAATGTCTTTGGTTGACATTGAATTTTCTTTATTGTCTTCCATCAATGTGAACTTCGACTGGAAAATGATCTCCTGTGGTAAGGTTTCAAGCGTGATCATTTCTTTGCTGGTCAATAGGGCTGCTCTTTTGATAACGTTGTTCATCTCCCGCAAATTGCCGGGCCAGTTATAATCCAGGAATATTTTCTCTACTTCCGGAACAAAACCTTCAATATTTTTTGCTAATTCCGCATTGGCGTTCTTCAAAAAGAACTCTGCAAAGAGCATGATATCTTTATTTCGTTCGCGCAGGGGCGGAAGGTCGATGGAAAACTCATTGAAGCGATGATAGAGATCCTCCCTGAATTTGCCTTTGGCCGTTACTTCGTTTAGTTTTTCATTCGATGCAACGATGATCCGTACATCAATATTTGTTTCTTTTTGCGAACCGATCCTGCGGATCTTCCGTTCCTGGATCACACGTAGCAAAGATACCTGAATGTCGTACGTAAGATTACCGATCTCATCGAGAAAAATAGTTCCTCCGTTGGCAAGCTCAAACTGACCCACTTTGGTATTCATCGCCCCGGTAAAAGATCCTTTCTCATGTCCGAATAATTCACTTCCGGCTAATTCTTTGGTAAGGGAACCACAGTCTACTGCAATGAATGGTTTATCTTTGCGGGTACTCTGGCAATGAATGCTGTAGGCAACAGATTCTTTCCCGGTTCCGCTTTCTCCGTATATGATCACGGAATAATTGGTAGGAGCCACCAGTTTGATCTGCGTGTGAAGTTTTTCTGCTTCTTTGCTTTTACCTATTACCAGGTTTTTATGATTGTTTACAGAGATCTTTTTGTGCGGGATGGCCTCTATTTTTCCATCCTGGTCGTTGTCGGCATCTGCCTGTTTCACTTTTTCGTTTTTCTGCAGCAGGGCTTTGTCTACCAGCATCAGGATCTCTTCCGGTAAAAGAGGTTTGGTAATGAAATCAAATGCTCCGTTTTTTATTACATCCACGGCGATCTTAATATCCGAATAGCCGGTGATGATGATCACCTGCGTTTTAGGATTCAGCTCTTTTATATTTAGCAGCAGCTCTTTCCCATCAGTGTCAGGCAGGCGGAAATCACAGAAAGCAATATCTACTTCGTTTTCTTTCAGATACGTCAGGGCATTTTTACCACTGGAAACATAAAATGTATCATGTCCCTTTCTTTTAAGAAATCTGTCGAGTAACTGGCAAATATCAGTGTCGTCGTCAATAATCAGAATTTTAGCCATAACTTTTTTAATTGAGGGTTGATGTGGTATTGGTGTGTAGCCTTGTGATCACTTCTAACAGCTGGTCGATAATAAACGGTTTTTTGAGAAAACCATCGGCTCCCGCTTCTCTGAAGCTGTCCGCTAATTTATCATGGTCCGCACTGATGAATATTACAATATTATTTTCGTTTTTGAATTTCCGCGCATAGTAGGTACCGCTTCCATCCGGAAGGTTCACATCTAAAACAACAATGTCCGGTTTTGTCTGATTGAATACATCCAGGCCCTTTTTAAGATTTTCCGCTTCGGAAACAGTATAATTGTGAGAACTCAGAGCTCTTTTTAAAAGAAACCTGATATCAGCTTCATCATCAATAATCAAAATTTTTTTATTCATTTGATCGAAATAAAAAATGGAATTTCGGTAAAAGCGCTATTAAATTTAGTGATAAAATTCGACACATGGTTCTTTCTACTCATTGGTGTGCTCAGAATGTGTAAGATGCTTGCTCACAAAGCTCTGTATTTTTTGTATGCCGTTGGTTATCAGTTCCGGATGTTTGTTTACAACATAATCCGACACCTTTCTTAGAACAAGAGACATGAGAAAACCTTTAAACGATTGGCCTTTACCAAATAGTTTTGAAAGCAGGAAGTCCTTCCCGATGTTCAATCCAAGTGATTTGAGACTGGTATTCGTTTCAGAGTCATCTGTGAATTTGCTGATAAAATTTTTCAGCATAACCGACGGATGTAAAGAATAACCGATCTCTCTTACATTTCTTTTGATGATCAGCTCCTGTTCTTCTTTCAGGTAATTAAGCTTCATAATACGCTGATGCAATTCCGTATCATTCGTAATAAATGTTGGCTGGCTCATGTACGTCAGTTTATAGGATGATTTTTGAAGAGTTCTTTAATGATCTTATTGCGAAGAGGTTTTGCCAGTAGTTTTTTTCTCACAAGAATGAGAATCAGGCCAATGACAAAATATCCTCCTCCAACAATAAGAAATCCGCAATATTGGTTTTGAAAAACCGTATTCAGGTAAAATGCAAGTGCAAAGCTGAGCATAAAAGCTGTGAGCAGAGTGAATAATATAATAGGCAAATAGGAAATGAAGTTGGATCCTGCATGGGCCACTTTATCTGAGCCCTTCAGTACCGCCAGCTCATAGCGTGTGTTCAGATAGTCTTTTATACTATCAACTGTTTCTTCCAGTTTCGATTGCTCTTGCATAAATCCTCGGATTAGTTTTTAGAAATTTTTAAGCTAAATCAGTTTTTGCTTTTTCGGCAGCACGATATTGTCCGTCCATTTTGCTTTTTGCTGTTTTAGCAAAGTCTTCTACTTTGTCTTTAACGTCTTCAGCCAGGTCTTGTGCGCCTTTAAATAATTTTTTGCGTGTTTCGCTTCCTTTGTCCGGCGCGAATAAGATTCCAAGGGCTGCACCTGTGATTGCACCCAGTACCAGTGCCCCGATCAATTTTCCAGAATTTTCCATGATTATTAGTTTTTAAGGTTTAATTTAATTTATTTAATGCTCTATCTATAAGCAAGATTGTGCCATTTTTGGGATCCATTCAATGTATTGGAAATCATAGATTTGAACCCTTATGAAAAACAAGATAAATTTCAACTGAGTAATAATTTACCCAATTTGAGGAAATACAATCAATAAAAAACAGCGATTTTGGGGAATTTAATGAAAACAAAACTCCTGTTCGTTTAATTTCCCAAACTGAGGCGTATTTCTGCTTTGTTTTATCTCTATAGGCCTGTTCCTGCTGGCATGCATTTAATAGTGATCAATACAACTAAAAACATACTATTATGGAAACCACAATAAAAGAGAAAAATGAAAAAATTATTGCCCGCCTGAATGAGCTCGTTGAGATCAATAACGACCGCATGCAGGGGTATGAGAGAGCGATCTCTGAAACAGAGGACGCAGATCTGATCGGCCTTTTTACCAATATGGCAGCTCACAGCAGGGCTTTTAAAGGAGACCTGAGCCGCGAGATCAGCACTCTTGGAGGAGAAGCAACAGAAGGCACAAAAAATTCAGGGAAGCTTTTCCGTGCATGGATGGACATAAAAGCGGCACTTACCGGTAAAGACAGAAAACTGATCCTGAACTCCTGCGAGTTTGGTGAAGATGCAGCGTTGGAAACCTATGAAAAAGTGTTGGAAGACGAAGATCGCGTGCTTACGGAAAGCCAGCGCAAAATGATCCAGACGCAAAAGAACGAATTGCAGCAGGATCATGATCGTATAAAAACCATTCGCGACATTCAAAAAAATCTATAACTAAAAAATCAAAACTAAAGATGAAAAAAAAGTTTTTAATCCTTGCAGTTACCGGCCTGATGGCAGGAACTGTATTTACGGCCTGCAACAACTCTGCAGAAAAAGTAGAAAATGCTGCTGAGAATGTAGCGGATGCCCGGGAAGACCTGAATGAAGCTGAGACTAAATTTGCGGAAGAGTGGGAAAAGTTCAGACTGGAGAACGAACAACAGATCCAGTACAACGAAAATGAGATCGCGAATTACCGTGCAATGGAAAAAGCCGATCAAAGCTGGAGCAATAAGTACAGGACACGTATAGATGAGCTGGAAACAAGAAATACTGCTCTTCGTACTAAAATGAACCAGTACGAGAAAGAAAAAAGACAGGACAATTGGGAATCATTCAAAGCAGAATTCAAACATGATATGGACGAATTAGGAGCCGGCTTGAAATCCTTTGGTCAAGACAATAAAAAATAGGAATAATTTCAATAGAAACAGGACAAAATGTGGAATCACTTCCACATTTTGTTTTTTTAGGCATCCCGCATCACACTTCAAAAGGGTCTATAACCGCCTTGTATCAGAATGAAAACCGGGAGGTGGAAATTTGGCAGGATTTTTTATAGAAGGAACGGAATAAAAACCTTTGTTTATGAAACTAAATAAAAACGTAGAAATCATCGATCCTATCAGCGCTCGTGATTTTAATGAACGGTACTTGAAACCGCAAAGACCTGTTTTGATAAAAGGTTTGGGAAAACACTACCCTGCGGGAGATAAATGGACAATCGATTTTTTAAAAGAATACTGCGGTGATGTAAGCGTTGGCATCTTCGACAATAATAAGACCGGCAGCAGCGCCTCAGCTTACACAAAACCGGATATGGAAATGAAATTCAGCGAGTATGTGGATACGATCACTACCGGCGGATCCTCCAACCTGCGGATGTTCTTATTCAATATGTTCAAACGCAAACCGGGACTAAGAGATGATTTTCCGTGTCCATACTTATTCAAAGGGATACTGGGCAAGATCGGATATATGTTTTTTGGATGTGAGAATACCAAAGTACGTATTCACCAGGACATCGACATGTCCAATGTATTACTGACGCAGTTTTACGGGAGAAAAAGAGTGGTATTGATATCACCGGAATACTCTGATTTTCTGTACCGTCTGCCATTCAATACCTATTCACTTGTAGATCTCGATAACCCGGACTACATAAAATACCCGGGATTGAGATACGTAAAAGCCGATGAGTTTATTCTCGAACCGGGCGATTCACTCTACATGCCAAGCGGGTACTGGCATTACATCACTTACCTTGATGGTGGTTTTGCAGTAAGCTATAGAAAAATTGCACAGAGTCTGAAAATGAAATTTCTCGGTTTGTTATATCTTGCGTTTTACATGCCTTTCGATAAGCTGATGAATAAACTGATGGGAGCTAAATGGCTGGCGAAAAAAGAGCAAATGGCTGAAGTACGTGCGAACAAAGCGATGGAAAGAAAACTGCCAAGAGCTGTCTCTCTGAAGAGATCACGCGAAGAAAAATCGTATTATAACACGCAGCTTCGTACCGGACATTAATTGTACTATAGATATACTATAAACCTTCAGAGTTTTCAAAACCCTGACGGTTTTATTTTTCAAGATTCTTCAGGCATTTCATAAGATCGATGCCTTTTCCTAAAATACCGGTGAAAATATCGCCGGTTTTTTTTATGCGTTGAAGGGCGTTGTGAATGGTGAAATCATGCGGGCTAAGTCCTGATTTTACTTCCTTCCACAGCAGGGGCATCGAAACGGTAGCACCTTCTTTCGGTCTCAGGCTGTAGGCGCAAGCAATGGTCTGCCCCCTTCGGTTCTGTAAATGATCCAGGTATATTTTGCTGATGCCCCGTTTTTTCAGGTTGCGTTCCATGCTGGTAAATTTGGGCAACTGCTCATTTGTGAACATGCAGATCAGTTGTGCAAAGTCTTTTACTTCATCATACGTGTATTTTTTCTGCATAGGGATATAAATATGCAGACCGGTTGCTCCGGAAGTTTTGCAGTAGCAATCGGCACCTGCTTTATCGAGCACTTCTTTTACCACTCCCGCCGTTTCGATCACCTGTTCGAAGGTGTTTTTTACGGAAGGATCGAGGTCAATAATGAGATAATCCGGTTTGTCGAGCGCTTTCACCGTAGAATGCCAGGGATTGATCTCAATGCAACCCAGGTTGTTCAGATACGCCAGTGTGGCTTTGTTGTTGCACAAAATATAATCAATGTCCTTGTTGGCCGATTCGGAAAACAGCGGAATGCTTTCCACCCATTCGGGCGCTTCTTCTCCTGCATCTTTATGATAAAAGCCCGGTTTACCAACTCCATTCGGAGTACGGAAAAGGGACTGTGGCCGGTTTTTCAGGTAAGGCATCAGGTAGTCGCTGATGCTTTGATAATAGTTTATCACATCGCCTTTGGTAAGGCCCTCTTTCGGCCAGAATATTTTATTGAGATTGGTGAGCTGCACTTTTGTTCTTCCAAAGACCATTTCGCTCCCACCTTCTTTGGCCGTTTTTTTTGGAATCCCTGCTTTTATTTTTTTGACAGGGCTTTTCTTAAGGGCTGCACCTTGAGTGTTTTTTGCCTTCGTCTTGCCGGTTCCAGGTGCTTTTTTGATCTTTTTTGTATTTTCCATGGTTACTTCACTTGCTTTTTTGTCATCTCTTAATCGAAGGAAGATCGGATGCCGCATCTGTCCATCCCTTGTGAGCTCTGTGTATTTTATCTCGCACACCAGAACAGGTTTTACCCAGGTTACCGGCATGTTTGTTTTCACGGATTCTTTAAAGGGCGATTGAGTCTGTATCAACGGGTTTAACAGTGCGCTCATTTCCCTGAGACTTTCATGCGTGAAACCGGATCCTGTATGTCCCACGTATTTTAATATTCCTTTTTCTTTAATACCTAATACCAAAGCCCCGAAATATTTTCTTGATCCGGTCGGCTCGGTAAAACCGGCAATGATCGCCTCCTGCGATTGATGATGCTTGATCTTGAGCCATTCATTTGTTCGTGTGCCTGGATGGTATAAGGAATCAGCAAGCTTTGCCATAATACCTTCGAGATTGCGTTTTTTTGCTGCGTCGAAGAATGCCTCTCCTTCTGCTTCAATGTGATCCGAATAGTTGACAGTGTTGCTTTTCTTCAGGAGCTTTTTCAGCAGGGCTTTCCGTTCGGTAAGCGGAAGATCACAGGTATCTGTGCCGTTGATAGACAATACATCGAAGACATAATATTGAATCGGATGCTCCGGATCGCTGTCATAATGCTGCAGTAGTTGAAAGCTCGGATCACCATTCTCGGTTAGCACTACAATCTCTCCGTCGAGCACTGCACGGATGTTTTGTTTTTTTAATGCCTCCACTACTATCGGATAGGAATCATTAAAGGTATTCCCGTTCCTTGAGTACAGGCTGATCTTTGTTTTATTCACTTCCGCAATGGCACGGTAACCGTCCCATTTGATCTCATAGATCCAGTCTTTGTCGCTGAAAACGATATCCGTTTCCTTTGCCAGCATTGGGTGGATATAGTGTTCAAGTTTCCTGGTTTTTCCCGGCAAAGCTCTTACTCTTTTTTTTTTACCCCGATAGCTATCGGAGCTTCCTTCTTTGCAGAAGGGATGGCCTTTTTAGCTATCGGTTTTTTGGCCGGAACTTTTGCTCCTGCAGCCTTTCCATGTTGTGCGAGCCACTTATTGATGGGCGAGCTTTTAGGTGTTTTTTCTTCGCTGTTGTAGGGCTCATCTACTGCATATTTATCCCTGTGCTTGATCAGCAGCCAGGAGTTCTGGTTGCTGTCGGAGCTTTCCCGCGCTTTTAATTTCACGAGGGCAAATTCTCCTTTTAGCTTTTTTCCGTGCAGGGTAAATTTCAGATTGCCTGCCCGCAATCCGGCTTTCAGTTTTCGTTCAGCCGTATCGGTATCCGAATTGTCGATGTCGGAAAGTGTGCCGTGGTCCCACACTTCCACAATGCCTGCACCGTAGTTGCCTTCAGGAATAATGCCTGCAAAATCCCTGTAACTGTATGGGTGATCTTCCACCATCATAGCGAGACGTTTGTCCTGTGGGTTCAGGGAAGGACCTTTAGGCACAGCCCAGCTTTTCAGCACGCCATCCATTTCCAACCGGAGATCGTAATGCAGGTGAGATGCTTTGTGCCGTTGCACCGTAAAGATCAGTTTGGATCCTGCTTTTTTCGGTTTTCCCGAAGGCTCCGGCGTTTCTTTAAAATTACGTTTTGTATTGTATTTTTTTAAGCTCATCAGGATGCTTTTCTACGTTTGGTCAAACTGGCTTTTAACTGGCTCATCAGATCTTTGGATTTGTTGTGTACTACCTTCAGTTTGGTGGTTTTCACAGGTTTCCCTTTTGATTTTGCTTTGATCAGCTTCATCAGATCTGCACTGTAAGTGTCTTTGTAACGGGAGATGTCAAATTTATCGGTAAGCTGACTGATAAGCGAAACCGCCATTTTCAGTTCATTGGCTTTCACTGCTGTTTTTGCAGGAAGGTTTAGGTCTGCTGTGTCCCGTATCTCTTCATGAAAACGGATCCTGTTCAGTATGATCACATCATCCGTCGCACGCAAAATGGCAAGGCCTTCCTTGTTGCGCAGTACGAATGACGCAACACCTACTTTTCCGGTTTTCACCAGGGCTTCACGAAGCAGCGCATATGCCCGCGCACCCGATTTTTCCGGTTCGAGGTAATAAGGTGTTTCGTAATACACACTGTCGATCTCCGTTTCTTTTACAAAGTCGGTTATTTCAATGGTCTTCGTTTTTTTTGCGCTGGCCGCTTCGAAGTCTTTGTCCGAAAGCACGACATAATCATCATTCGGCAATTTGTAGCCCTTCACGATATTAGCCCACTCTACTTCTTTCCCGGTTTTTTCATTTACACGAAGAAAACGGATGTTCGAATGGTCTTTTTTATCCAGCATATCCAGGTCGAGGGTGCTCGATTCGGTTGCACTGTATAATTTTACCGGGATGTTTACCAGCCCGAAGCCGATTGCGCCTGTCCAGATTGATCTCATGATTTTATACTTTTATATGTTGTGATTCCTTTTTCAGTATTTTCATCAGTACTTTTTCTTCGGTAGTAAGCCCTGCTTTGGTATCCGTTGCTGTTTTTTCCAGTTCGGTAAAATAGTTTTCCAGCCTTTTGTCTTCAAACAAAGAAATGATAGCCGGATGCACATAATACTTTTTACAAACCGTGCGCGTATTACCCAATTGTTTGGCCACCATGTCAAGTGCTTCAACGACCTTACGTTTTGTTTCTGTCTGCGTTTCAGCACATCCCAGCGATTTGAATGCCAGCAGGGAATGTATGGTCCCCGACCAGGTCCTGAAATCTTTTGCCGAAAAATCCCCCGCGCTTATTTTTTTTATGTACTCATTCACCATTCCCGAATCAATGCTTCTGTGTTTTTTGTTTTCGTCTACGTATTGGAACAACTCTTTGCCGGGGATATCTCTGCATTTTTTTACAAGATTGGCAAAACGTTTGTTTTTGATACTGATCGTATGTTGGATCCCTTTCTTACCCTTGAACGTAAACTGTACTCCACTGCCGGAAAATTTCACATGTTTGTCTTTCATCGTGGTCAATCCGTATGATCCGTATAGTTTTTCGTAGAGGTTGTTCCCGATCCGGATATTGGTGCGTTCCATAAGACTTACGACCAATGCCAGTACTTTTTCCGGTGGGAGCCCGGGCAGTGAAAGATCTTTCTCTACCTGTTGCCGTATTTTTGGCAGTATAGTCCCAAACTCAAACAGGCGATAAAATTTGGTATGGTTGCGCAGTGAATTCCATAAGGGATGATACCGGTATTGTTTCCGCCGTTTGATGTCAACTCCTGTTGCCTGCAAATGGCCGTTCTCCAAAAGGCAGATCCAGACATTTTCCCAGGCAGGTGGTATCACCAGTTTTTTTATGCGTTCGAGCTCTTTTTTGCTGTTTATTTTTCTATTCTTTAAAACATAAGAAAAATCAGGACCTTTCTTTACCCGTTGTATTCCGGGATCAGCGTCTTTTACGTAAACAAGATTTACAGCTTCGGCGCTTTTCGCTCCGTCTTTCAATATGGAGTTGATCTTCCGTGCGCTTAGTTTTATTTCAGTGGTGGCAAATTGCATAGTGGTTTTTTTAGGCATTTACAATTTCACCTCCGTTTGGATGCAACACCTGCCCCGTTATATAAGAAGAATCGTCGCAGGCAAGGAATAGAAAACAATTGGCTACTTCGGCAGGTTGACCTGCTCTTTTCATGGGAACTTCACTTCCGAAATTCGCTACTTTTTCGGGGTTGAAGCTCGATACAATAAGCGGGGTCCAGATAGGTCCGGGCGCTACTGCATTTACACGAATCCCCCTGTTAGCCAGGTTAGCAGAAAGGCTGCGCGTGAAAGAAACAATGGCTCCTTTCGTGGATGCATAATCAATAAGCCCGCCGCTGCCACGATATGCCGTAACAGAAGTGGTGTTAATGATACTGGATCCTTTCTGCAGGTAATGCAGCGCTTTTTTTGTGATCCAGAAAAAGGAAAAGATATTGGTTTGAAATGTTTTAAGTAAGTGTTCTGTTGAGATGTCTTCCAGACCTTCACTCTCATAGTGGATCGCAGCATTGTTCACAAGAATATTGATCTGCTTATATACTTTATGTGTTTTAAGAACAGCGTTTATGCAGTTCTTTTCTTTGCTGATATCAGTTGGGATCAATAAACATTTTTGTCCATACTCTTCCACTTTCGCTTTGGTATCTTCTGCATCCTGGTGCTCGTTGAAATAGACGATAGCTACATCAGCGCCTTCTTTGGCAAAAAGTATGGCAGTTGCTTTTCCGATCCCACTGTCGCCGCCGGTGATCAATGCCACTTTTCCGTTCAGCTTGCCACTTCCCCTGATACTTTTTATATCCGACACAGGAGCAGGGTGCATTTTATATTCCGCACCGGGCCTGTTTTGTTTTTGTGGTGTTCTTAGTCTTTTTTTTGGATTGGATTTTTGCATAAGACAACAGTATTTTAACGGTTGAAACTGAACATGCCCGGGATTTTGTTTTTTCCGTTCTTCAAAAGCCCGGCTATCAGTTCTGCGGCTATTGCACTAAATGTTATGCCATTGCCCCCAAAGCCTAACGCGTAAAAAGCGTTCGGTTCTTTGCCATCGGTCCCTATATAGGGAAGTCCGTCTTTGGTAGAGCCGAATGTTCCTGCCCAGGCGAATTGGGTAGTAAATTCTATAGTGGGGAAAAGCTTCAGAAAATCCTGCTTCAGGCTCTCCGCTTTTTTACGCAGTAGTTGCTCCCTGTTTGACGAGCTGTAAAAATTCACATCCCTTCCGCCAATAATGATCCGTCCATCGTCTTCTTTCATGTAGAGATACGGATCGGCAGTGTTCCAGAGCAGGGTGTTGTGAAAGAAGGCCGGTAGTTCAGCGATTCGTTGGCTTACGCAGGCGTAGGTAGACCGGAGTTTGACGATCTTCTTAGCCAGCCGGCTGGTTGATTCATAGCCGGTGGCATAGATTAGTTTCTTTGCACGGATGACATGTCCTTTTTCTGTGATCAGCTCTACTCCGTCTTTTGTATGACGGATCGTTTTCGCACATGTATTCTCGAAAACCGCAACACCTTTTTTTCGGATAAATGTATGGAGGCAGTGTGTAAAAGCGTAAGCATCTATTTTAGCAGCCTGTGCAGACAGGATCGCTTCCCTGCAATCGAAGCCGAACTTACGCCGGATCTCTTCCTGCTCAAGATATTTTACATCAAAGCCGTTTTGCTTTCGCTCCATGAACTCTTTCTTCAGATAAATAGTTTTGTCCGGTACATGCGAAAAATGCAGGCTGTCGCAATATTCGAAAGCCTTGAAACCGATCTGATCGCTTATTATACGGACGGAATCTATGGCATCACTGCACCGCCTGTATGCTTCTGTTGCATTTTTTTTGCCGATCTGTTTTTGAAGACGGATCAGCGGAATATCAATTTCATATTGCAGAAGCGAGGTACTTGCACAGGTGCTACCGAGCCCGATCGCCCGTTTATCAATGATGGTGCACTGTAGTCCCTTTTTTACCAGTTCATACGCCATGAGTGCACCGCTTATTCCTCCGCCCAGTATAATGATATCGCTAACGAGGTCGGATCGCAGGGTTTCATACTCCTGGTACAACCCATTTTTTATCAGATAGTAAGGGTATCCCGATTTCAGCTCCACAATAAGTTTTTTTTATAAATGGAGCGAAATAAATGCCATTCGAAATCTACAAGGAAAAATTGTGGAGAAAATACCCCAGTAAAAAAGCACCTGTGGCATGATTACTGCGCTATTTTTGTTTGCTCAGGCAAATATGTCCGGTATCCACGTGAAAATATCTAACAGGAATTATTTCTTCTTAATAGCAGGCTTTTCAATAACTATCATACTGGTGGCTATTTTACTGGCGCTATATACTATTACCGACAATTACCGTTCACTTTCTTATCTCGACAAGGCTTATGGGACAAGTGCGCGGATCGACCGGCTCTACTCTGTTCTTAAATATGCTGAAAAACAACAAAGGGCTTACCTGATCACCGATAAGGTGAATCTCGAAAAAACGCATGATATCGCACAAAAAGAGCTGAATGCTGAATACAGCGAATTGTACAACATATTGAAGGATGAAGAAGAGCAGGAAAAGAACCTGGTGGCTTTGCGGATAGAGATCGACCGGAAAATGAAGATACTGAAGAGGGGAGAAGAGTATCTTGAGTCGGACACATTGATAACCGATTCATTGAAAAAGATCCTGTTGCGCGGAGATTACATCATGGACAAAACAAGGGAAACGATCTCCATCATGAAACGCATTGAATACAAGCGTTTCTCAGGCCTTCGTGAAAGAACATTTACGAAGTCGGCCCTTTCGATCCTTTTGATTGCCATTACTTCCGGGATATCCATTCTCCTGCTGATCAGCATCCTGATCGCGCTTCGTCGTGAGCATGCTTCGCGCGCCCTGATAGAAAAAAAATTGAAAACTTCCGAACACCGCCTGCAGCAACAGGTACACATGCTGAATATTTCGAATAAGGAATTGGAACGCTTTGCATACGTGGCTTCTCATGATATGGAAGAGCCACTTCGGAAGATCAGCTCGTTCAGTGATAAAATACAACAGAAACTCGCAGGCTATCCGGACGAGGAAGTAATGGATAGCTTAAAGCGGCTGAATAATTCGGTTGCACGAATGCGTGTTCTTATCAGCGACCTGCTGAATTACTCGCGGGTAACCCGGGCGCTGGATATTCATGAAAAGATAGATCTGAGTGCAGTTTTTAAGCTGATCCTCGAAGACCTGGAGATCACACTCGCTGCGAAAAACGCCATTGTAGATGTGGGGCCATTGGAACAAATAGAAGGAAATAATACTCAGATCAGGCAATTATTCCAGAACCTGCTGAGCAATGCATTGAAATTCTGTGATAAACCGGTTCCTGAAATAAAGGTGTATGGAACGTATTACACAAAGGAAGAATTACTGAAGACTCCATGGCTGAAAGATTTCACGATCAAGCACAAAAGATATTATTGTATTTTTGTAGAGGATAACGGGATCGGTTTTGAACTGCAGTACCTGAAACAGATATTTATTATTTTTCAACGCCTGCATGGGCGTTCGGAATACGAAGGGACAGGAATAGGCCTGGCCATTTGCGAGCGGATCGTTGAGAATCATGAAGGATATATTACCGCAGAAAGTGAAGTGGGGAAAGGAACCAGGTTTATTGTACTTTTACCGGTAAACGATATACTATGAGCACAGCTAAAAAAGGAAAAGGGTATTGCATCCTCATTGCGGATGATGATATAGATGATCAGTACATGATCAGGCAGGCCTTCACAAGCATTGAACTGGATGAGTATATACATACGGTAAGCGATGGCATGGAATTATTGGATTACCTGTATAGGAAAGGAAAATACAAGGATGCTGATATCCTTCCTCCGAAGATTATTTTGCTGGATCTGAATATGCCGAAAAAGGACGGAAGAGAATGTTTGAAAGAGATCAAATCGAACCCAAAACTCAGCAGTATCCCTATCATCATATACAGTACCAGCAGCAACCCGGATGATATTTCGTATGCATACGGGCACGGAGCAAGCAGCTATATCACAAAACCCTATTCATACCAGGAATTGGTGAAGATCATGGATGTCTTCAAACAATACTGGTTTAATGTAGTAAAAACTTCTCAAATTGGCCTATGAGCTCAGCTAAATCAATACACTTGTTAATCGTAGAAGACGACGAAGACGATTTTTTCCTGTTGGAAAGCAGCCTGAAAAAAACCTCTTTCAATAAAACGATCATCTGGGCCGAAACATTCAACAAGGCAAAGGAGATCTTAAAAACACAATCGATCGATCTTGTTGTAGTAGATTATCGTTTAGGTGTGCATACAGGTCTGGAGCTCGTTAGTTATATAAACGAAGAATATCCTTTTACTCCCACGATACTGATGACGGGCTTGCAGGCGCTTGCTATTGATGAACAGGCCCTGAGATCAGGGGTATACGACTATCTTGTAAAAGGGCAGTATACATCGGAAGATATTGACCGGAGTATCCGCTATGCCATCGAGAAATCGAATGTGCTTAGATCTTTAAAAGAAAGTGAGAATAAATTCAAGAACCTGTTTGAGAACGCCGTTGAATATGTATTCATTGTGGATGTGGACCTGCATGTAATGGATGCGAATAAAGCAGCTCTGAAGCTGTTCGAATATGAATCCAAGGAGCAGATCGTAGGAGAAAGTATTTCGGATTATTTTTTTCCGAAGATCTTTGAAGCAGAAAAACACTCGAATCCCTCACTGGAAATAGAATTTATACTGCCGGAGCAGAACAAGAAGCGGTATTGTATTTACAATCTTTCCGTAGTGGACGAAGGCAAAAGATCGTATCAGCTCGTGTTGCATGATATCACGGAAAGGAAGTCCAACGAACAGCGGGAAAAATTGCTCGAAAAACAAACCCTTACCGGGAAAGTAGCGAGGGTAATTGCACATGAGATCAAAAATCCACTTACTAATATCCGCCTTTCACTCACGGAGCTCCGGGCCATATTAAAAGAAAAGGACTCAACCGAAGACCCCGAAGAATTCATGGATATCATTGACCGGAACAGTAACCGTATCAACATGCTGATAGAAGATCTGTTGAATGCTACCCGTTTCGATAGTATGAACATCGGTGAGTTATATGTACACGAATTGCTGGCGGAGACCTTTGTGCTTGTGCAGGACCGGATCAAGCTGAAAGAGATCAGCGTGGAGCAGGAAGTGCAGGAAAATATCCTGATCAGGGGCGATAAGGAAAAATTATCGATAGCGCTGTTGAATATATTAGTGAATGCAGTGGAGGCGATCAGTGATTCGAATGGTACCCTGAAGATCAGTGCATCTGCGCAAGGTGAACACGTTACACTCACAATAACAGACAATGGAAAAGGGATCCCGCCACAAAGTCTGAACAAACTGTTTGAGCCATTCTTTACTTCCAAACAGGGCGGTACCGGACTTGGTCTTACAGCCAGCTATACGATCATTACCAAACACGACGGTAGCATTAAAGTACAAAGCCAGGTAGACCAGGGGACTTCTTTTATTATCACACTTCCGTTGAAACCGGCTATGCAGACGGACCCGGCACTTTTGGATCAATAGGAGTCGTATGATCGTTTATCTGCGTGTTGAATTTTTTCTCTACGATATTCTTTTCTACCCATACTGCATACTTATTCGGCTCTATTTTCCTGTGCCGGTGTCTCACATACACCTGGGTAAATTCTGCCCCAAAGTACAGGATGATAGCGGAATAATATACCCATAACAGGATAATTATAATGGAACCGGCCGCCCCATATGCGGTAATACTTGCATTGTGTTTCAAATAATACCCGATCAGGAATTTACCAAGCAAAAAAAGCAGGGTGGTTGCAAAAGCGCCTACAAGCACATCCTTCCACAGGATCTTTGCGTCCGGCAACACCTTCAGTATGCAGGCGAATAAAAGTGTGATAACAACGATCATGAGAGCATAATCAAAAACGAAGAAGTAATTGATGACTTCAGCCGAAAAGAAGCGTTCGAGGCGGTGTAAGAATCCTTCCAGCAGGGCATTGAGAATAAGCGATACAATAAATATAAAACCCAATACAAGCACCATCGAAAAAGACATGACCCGGTTCAGCAGCATTTTTATCAAGCCTCTTTTGGGTTTGGCTTTTAAGCCCCAGATCGAATTGATCGAATCCTGGATCTCACCGAACATTCCTGTGGCTGCTAACAGTAATGTTATCAATCCGATCATCGTTGCTAAAAAATTGTCGTGGTGCAGTGTGGTTTTTGTTAGTACATCCTGGATCTGTAATGCAGCTTCTGGCCCGATGAAAGCGCTCATGTCGGTGAATATCCGTCCCTGCACCGCGTCCCGTCCATAGAAGATGCTACACAGTCCAATGATGACAATGAGCATGGAGGGGAGGGAAAATATGGTGTAATACGCCAGTGCAGCGCTGAGTTTAAGTACTTTGTCTTCGGAGAATTCATGAAAGCAATCTTTCAGGATAGACCATGAAGTGGGAAAAAATCCTTTTTTGGTTTTGTTCATAGTTAGTTATGTCCGGAAACTGATTTTTGCAAAACCCGTTCCAGTGGCACAGAATTGAAATACCGTACAAAAACAATGTATGGATCCGGATAAAGACAAAACAGCGAACCCGACTCCCATAAAGCATAAACGCAAAAGACTAAGGAACATATTGATCTCAGTGGTTGTACTGCTGATCATCCTTAGATTGTGTCTGCCGTATATCGTACTGCGTTACGTTAACAAAAAATTAGGAGAGCTGAAAGAGTATTACGGGCACGTGGAAGATATTGATATTGCATTGATCCGCGGAGCGTATGTCATAAAAGACATTAAGCTGGAAAAGATCGGCAATGACCAGGGAACAAAGGATACGATCCCGTTTTTCAAATGCCCGGTTATTGATCTTTCCGTGGAATGGAAGGCGATCTTCAAAGGATCGATAGTAGGGGAGATCTATGTGGAGGATCCCGTACTGAATTTTGTAAAAGGGAAGCACAAAGGTGAAGACGCCAAAGCAGATACAGCTGATTTCCGGCAACTGATCAGAGACCTGATGCCACTCACGGTGAACCATTTTGAAATAGCGAGGGGGGAGATCCATTACATTGATCCTTTTTCTTCGCCACGTTTGGATGTAGCTATAAAAGAACTGGATATTGTGGCAACGAATCTAACCAACGCAAATGACAGTACCAAGCTGCTTCCGGCACATGCAGTTGCTACTGCCAGGGGATACGGAGGCAGTTTCCACCTGAAAGTTGATTTCGATGCACTGAACAAAACACCGACATTTGATATGAGCGCGGAATTGACAGATCTGAACCTTACACAGTTGAATGATTTTTTACGCGCATACGGGAACTTCGATGTAAAGAAAGGAAGCCTGAGCGTATATACTGAATTTGCAGCAAAAGAAGGCGGTTTTGGTGGCTATGTAAAACCAGTGTTGAAAGACCTCGATATTGTACAATGGAATAAGGAAGAAGGAGACTTCAAACAGATACTTTGGGAAACGCTGATTGGAAGTACAGCCGAGATACTGGAAAACAGGAAAGAAGATCAGTTAGCGACAAAAGTAAATGTGAATGGACGGTTCGATGATCCGAACATCAACATCTGGCGTGCGATCAGCTTTGTTTTGCGCAACGCATTTGTGCATGCCCTGAAACCTTCTGTAGACAATACCATCAGCATCAACAGGCTGGATGATGCAAAGGACAAAACATTCCTTGAGAAAATATTTGGCAACAAAGACAAGGATAAAAAGGAGAAGAAGAAGGAACGTAGGGAAAAGAGAAAAAAATAAACACCTTGGAAAAAGATACTAAAAAGAGTCGACGGAAGTTTTTTGTGTGGGTAGCGTCGATCATTATTGTATCGATCGGAGGTCTTGTGGTGTATTATGTGTACAATCCGAAAAGGGCGTTGACACTTGTATTCCCGGATCTCAGCAAAGTCAGATATATCGACGCTGTTATTAAGAATGATTCGGTTTATACTGATGTTTTGCTGGTGCTTGAAAATAAAAATCCGTACAAGCTGATCATTGATACAGTGGCTTTTGATGTAAAGCTCAATGATACCAGTATCGCCTATGAAGTAATTCCGCTGCGGCTGGATCAGTCAGGTTTTGCTAAAGACACGGTGAGCCTTCCGCTGAACCTTGATGCAAAAAAGATCCGTCGTATTATAAAAAATTTGCAGTCTCAGGATTCCACTGATATAGAAGCAGTGGGATACGTAGTGTACGAGACCATCTTTGGCCGTGTGAAATTCGATTTCAACAGGAAATCAAGGATACAGGTTCCGGTCCCTCCCAAAATCAAAATAGTGAGAATGGAACGTAAGAGCTTCCGGCTCAAAGATAAGGTGCTGAGTGTAAACGCAATTATTGAGATCATCAACGAGGGAAAAAACCTTGATCTCCGGCTCAGTGGTGTACATTATGAACTCGATGTAAAGAATACACTTCACTCGGAAGGGGTCATAAAGCAAGAGGTTGTTATAAAACCTAAGTCGAGCGTCACTCTTGTACTTCCAATGGAGATCGAAGTGTTTCATCCCTTAAAAACCCTCTGGCTCATCAAAACGGACAACGACAGACTCCCTTATAAACTGAGCATCAAAGGAATGATCACGGAGAACATGTCGGAGAATTCATTCGCCTCCCCTGCAGAGGTAAAAGCGGAAGGAACGATGGAACTGAAAAAAGAAAAATCCCCGAATTGAGAAGTCTTTTCCCCGTAGATATTTTTAGTGTGGAAACATGAAATGTACGGAATCTAAAGCTGCAATGTGCTTCCGTCTATCAAAAGGTCCGGTTTACAACAGGCATTGGATTATCTAATAGCTATGTGCAGATCCGCGATGATCGCACAAACAGGAGCATTGACTATGGAAAACAAAGACACGCAGGCTGCAGAGGTAAAAAAGAAAGAAGTGGCATCTGATGAGACACCACCTCAATACCCTCTGATAGGGGCCTTGAAAGCTTTTGTGATGGAAGTAGGAGCTATTTCCAAATTTGCATTTCAGTATTTCAGGGAGCTCGTAAAACCGCCTTATGAATTCAGGGAGCTGGTAAAGCAAATGCATCTTACCGGGTATAAATCACTGGCCCTGGTCGGTATTACCGGTTTTATCATGGGGCTTGTATTGACTATTCAATCGCGTCCCGTGATGGCCGAGTTTGGAGCCGAAGCCTGGATCCCCGGCATGATAGCTGTTTCCATCGTTCGCGAAATAGGCCCGGTGATCACAGCGCTTATCTGCGCAGGAAAAGTGGGTTCGGGTATGGGTGCTGAGCTCGGATCTATGAAGGTGACCGAACAGATCGATGCGATGGAAGTTTCGGGAACCAATCCGTTTAAATATCTCGTAGTTACACGCGTATTGGCTACCACACTGATGGTGCCTATTTTAGTGGTGTTCTCTGATACGATCGCCTTATTCGGTTCGTATATCGGTGTAAATCTTGAGGGTAAAGTCAGCCTTACACTTTTTTTTACCAAAGCATTCGAATCACTTGATTTCAGCGATGTATTACCTGCATTTATAAAATGCTTTTTCTTTGGTTTTATTATTGGCCTGATCGGTTGTTATAAAGGATACAATTCCAATAAAGGAACCGAAGGCGTAGGGCAGGCATCTAATTCGGCTGTAGTTATTGCCTCCTTAATGGTGTTTATAATAGATATGATCGCTGTTCAGTTAACCACATTATTTACATGATACACACGCAGGAAATACAGGCAGGTACGAATGAGCCGGCCAACGATCTCAATGAAAACCTTGTGGAGATGAAGGGTGTGAAAAAATCTTTCGGTGATAATCACGTACTAAAGGATATAAATTTCACAATTAAAAAGGGAGAGAATGTAGTGGTGCTTGGGAAGTCCGGAACCGGGAAATCGGTACTGATCAAATGTATCGTAGGGCTGATAGATCCGGATGGTGGTGTGCTCAACGTTTTTGGCAAAGACGTTCTCACGATGAACGACAAGGATCTGTCGGAAGTAAGAACGAAGGCAGGTTTTCTTTTTCAGAGCGGGGCTTTGTATGATTCGATGACGGTCCGTGAAAACCTGGAATTCCCGGTATTGAGAAAATACAAATCCAAACCCCAGGAAGAAATTGATACCCTCGTGGAGGAAGCACTGGCCAATGTTGGATTGGAAGATACAGCGGACAAAATGCCCTCCGAATTATCCGGAGGTATGCGGAAGCGGATCAGCCTCGCGCGTACCATTATACTGAAACCCGAACTACTGTTATATGATGAGCCCACTACAGGCCTCGATCCTATTACTTCCCAGGAGATCAGCGAGCTCATCCTCGAAGTGCAGAAAAAGTATAAAACCGCATCCATCATTATAACCCATGATATCAAATGCGCAAAAATAACGGCTGACCGGATCATGGTGCTGGACCAGGGAGCTTTTGTGGCGGAAGGAACCTTTGAGGAATTAAAGAATTCGAAGGATGATCTGGTACGATCGTTTTTTACTTAAATAATTAAAATTGCAAAAATGAAAAAGAGAACCGGAAATACATTGAAGCTTGGAGTGTTTATAACACTCGGACTCCTTTTTTTTATAGGAGGTATTTATGTGATCGGGAAAAGACAACGCTTATTCAGTAATGTTTTTAAGGTAAGCGGAGTGTTCCGGAATGTAAGTGGATTGCAGATCGGGAACAATGTCCGTTTTTCGGGAATAAATGTCGGAACAGTGGATAATATTGAGATCCTGAATGACACGTCGGTAAAAGTGGACATGATCATTGATGAAGACACCCGTCGTTTCATTAAGAAGGATGCAACAGCCCTGATAGGTTCTGAAGGACTGATGGGAAACAAAACGATCAATATCAGTCACGGATCTCCGGGGCAAAAACCAATAGAAGACAACGGACTTATCCTTACGGGCCAGCCGATCGATACGGATGAGATCCTGGCAAAACTGAAATCAACAACGGATAATGCAGCATCTATTTCCGGGGACCTGGCGGTGATCATGCATAATATCAGTGCGGGAAAAGGAACGATCGGTAAATTGTTTATGGACACCACTATGGCCAACACACTTGACCAGACAATCACAAATCTGAAACAGGGAACCCAGGGCTTCGAAGAAAACATGAATGCAGCGAAGAAAAGTTTTTTATTGCGCGGTGCCTTCAAAAAGAAGAAGAAAAAGGATAAAGACAAAGATTAATAATTGAGGAAATCAGAATAATGTATTAGGTCTTTGTGAGTTATATATGTCTCTTCGGTGGGGAGTGTTTCCCGTTTATACCTATCCGCCGGCAATTAAATTAAGTACACATCGGTTTTTAAAGAATGCAGCTCAAATTTATACTCTGCACATTTTCATTGTAACAGGTATATTTTCGCTTTGTACCCCCGCAAATCCCTTGTTGACGGGTATAGGTTCAATTTATACCTCTTAAGTGGTAATTACTCAACGGAAATAAATCCGGTTCATGTAGTTTAATGCATGCTTCTTAACGGGTATAAAAGCAATATATACCTCTTAAGTGATGGCACTCAACGGGTATAGATCCGTTTCATATAGCTTAATGCATGCTTCTTAACGGGTATAAAAACAATGTATACCTCTTAAGTAATGGTACTCAACGGGTGTAGATCCGTTTCATATAGCTTAATGCATGCTTCTTAACGGGTATAAAAACAATGTATACCTCTTAAGTGATGGAACTCAACGGGTATAGATCCGTTTCATATAGCTTAATGCATGCTTCTTAACGGGTATAAAAATAATGTATACCTCTTAAGTGATGGAGCTCAACGGGTATAGATCCGGTCCGTACTCCTTAAAATAAGATCGGATATGGCTTTAATTCCATTGGAAGATGCCTGCATCGGGTATGACAAAAAAAATCCGGAGCCTGATGACCCCGGATTTTACTTAGTATGTTCAAAGTACTAAGTGTGTGGTTCTTTTTTTGTGATATCTTCTACTTCCGTAATAAACTGAGAAATTTTGCGATTAGCATATGGTCCGCCGTATGAATCAACGAGCATCCCTTTTATACCATCGTTTGTTTCGATCGCGTATACGATCGCATTATCTGCAGGATCACTTTCTCCTTCAAAACGGTAGAAATTGGCGATCTTTACTTCTGTTGGCCCGTAAACTTTTTGGTTGGTGGGCGCTTCCAGCCCTTTTTCTTTTGCCACAAAATTTTCGGTATAGCCATCAGCATGTAGCTTATTCATGCAGCCGACCATGGTGGTCATGTTTATTTTTTCTGATGGTGTCATAACGTTTATGTTTTAGTTTTTAACTATTCTGAACCATAGTTAAAAGAATCATGCCAAAGAGAAACTACTGCTATATAGATGAACCGGTATCCGGCAAAAGTACTTTTCGGAAAGAAATTCCCCGAAATGCCTCAACAGCTTCCGGATGGCGAGAATATTGTCCCTTTTCCCAAAGGGCATTTTTTACAAAAATTGAGCCATCCGATTGTGAGGAAGATATTCTACAATTTTACCTGAAATCCTTGTTTTGCGCGACTTTTATTTGGGAAATAAAAGATATTTCTCGTCATTTGTTTATTCGAAGGAGCTGAAAAGTTTCTAACAATTTATTCGTTTTTTCATCAGAAAATTTTTAATCATTCAGGGATTATGAGTAGCAAAAAGGCAAAGGCAGTAAAACCGACAAACGGAAAGACTGCTAACGGAAAAGTGTCGGCTAACGGGAATGGATATCACGCACAGGAAGACACACTTGTGATGAATAAAGCAAAAACGAACACCCGGAAAAACGTAGTGCGAAAGGCGGACATACACATTGATCCGATTGAGCAATTGTCCGGAACGCTTGATAAGAAAGAATTACTGCGCGTATTGACAGAAGTCAAGAACGGAAATTTCGGTGCACGTATGCCGATCGATCATGTCGGCCTGAGTGGGAAAATATGCGATACACTCAACGAAATAATCGGGATGAATGAAAAAATGATGCATGAATTTACCCGCGCCGGAAATACGATCGGTAAACAGGGTAAGCTCACGCAGCGTATTGAAGTGCCCGTTGCACGCGGTGCCTGGCACACAGGGATCGATTCCCTGAATACGCTTATTTCCGATTTGGTGCATCCGACTATCGAGATCGCTCACGTAATCAGTTCCGTTGCCAAAGGAAATCTTTCGCAGCAGATGTCGGAGAAGATCGGTGATCACGCTTTGCAGGGAGAGTTCGCACGAATTGCCAAAGAGGTGAACGACATGGTGAAGCAGCTCAACCTCTTCTCTATGGAGGTAACGCGTGTTGCCCGTGAGGTAGGTTCCGAAGGTAAATTAGGAGGACAGGCCAAGGTAAAAGGTGTTGCCGGAGTATGGAAAGATTTGACGGATTCCGTAAACCAGATGGGCTCCAACTTAACGGCACAGGTACGTAACATTGCCGAGGTAACAACAGCGGTGGCGAAAGGCGACTTATCCAAAAAAATTACGGTGGATGTGAAAGGAGAGATCCTTGAGCTTAAGAATACGATCAACACGATGGTGGATCAGCTGAATTCCTTCTCTTCCGAGGTAACGCGTGTTGCCTTAGAGGTGGGTACGGAAGGTAAGCTCGGTGGACAGGCACAGGTAAGAGGAGTTGCAGGGCTGAACTCATTCGGTTCGGAGGTAACACGTGTGGCAAGGGAAGTAGGTTCGGAAGGTAAGCTCGGTGGGCAGGCAACGGTAGAGGGTGTTGGTGGTGTATGGAAAGATCTTACAGATTCCGTGAATCAGATGGGCTCCAACTTAACTGCGCAGGTACGTAACATTGCCGAAGTAACAACGGCGGTGGCGAAAGGTGACTTATCGCGTAAAATTACAGTGGATGTAAAAGGAGAGATCCTTGAGCTTAAGAATACAATTAACACGATGG
This sequence comes from Bacteroidota bacterium, assembly GCA_021156365.1. Taxonomy (GTDB): domain Bacteria; phylum Bacteroidota; class Bacteroidia; order B-17B0; family Aurantibacillaceae; genus JADJDM01. The sequence continues at coordinate 63,468 of JAJNDK010000002.1, read as the reverse complement.
TGGATCAGCTGAACTCTTTCGCATCGGAGGTAACACGTGTTGCCCGTGAGGTAGGTTCCGAAGGTAAATTAGGAGGACAGGCTGCGGTGAAAGGTGTTGGTGGTGTATGGAAGGATTTAACGGATTCCGTAAACCAGATGGGATCGAACTTAACTGCGCAGGTACGTAACATTGCCGAGGTAACAACGGCGGTTGCAAAAGGCGACTTATCGCGTAAAATTACGGTGGATGTGAAAGGAGAGATCCTGGAGCTGAAGAAAACGATCAACACAATGGTGGATCAGCTGAACTCTTTTGCATCGGAGGTAACGCGTGTTGCCTTAGAGGTAGGGACGGAAGGTAAGCTCGGTGGACAGGCGAAAGTAACCGGTGTAGGTGGTACATGGAAAGATCTGACGGATTCTGTGCTGAACTCATTCGGTTCGGAGGTAACACGTGTGGCAAGGGAAGTAGGTTCGGAAGGTAAGCTCGGTGGGCAGGCAACGGTAGAGGGTGTTGGTGGTGTGTGGAAAGATCTGACAGATTCTGTAAACCAGATGGGCTCCAACTTAACTGCGCAGGTACGTAACATTGCCGAGGTAACAACAGCCGTAGCGAAAGGTGACTTGTCGCGTAAAATTACAGTGGATGTAAAAGGAGAGATCCTTGAGCTGAAGAATACGATCAACACGATGGTGGATCAGCTGAACTCATTCGGTTCGGAGGTAACACGTGTTGCCCGTGAGGTAGGTTCCGAAGGTAAACTTGGTGGACAGGCCGATGTACCGGGTGTCGGTGGAACCTGGAAAGATTTGACCGATTCTGTAAATAAAATGGCATCCAACTTAACATCGCAGGTACGTAACATCGCAGAGGTAACAACGGCGGTGGCGAATGGTGACTTGTCGCGTAAAATTGGGGTGGATGTGAAAGGTGAGATTCTTGAATTAAAAAATACGATCAACACAATGGTTGATCAGCTCCGTGGTTTTGCTTCCGAGGTAACGCGTGTTGCCCGTGAGGTAGGTACGGAAGGTAAATTGGGCGGACAGGCCAATGTGCCGGGTGTGGCAGGAACCTGGAAAGATTTAACGGATTCCGTGAATCAGATGGCCGGTAACTTAACGGCGCAGGTACGTAACATTGCAGAGGTGGCGATTGCTGTGGCAAACGGCGATATGTCGAAAAAAATTACGGTAGATGTACGTGGGGAGATCTTACAGCTGAAAGAAACACTGAATACGATGGTGGATCAGCTGCGTGCCTTCGCTTCGGAGGTAACACGTGTTGCCCGTGAGGTAGGTACGGATGGTAAATTAGGCGGACAGGCTTTCGTACCGGGTGTTGCCGGAACCTGGAAAGATTTGACGGATTCTGTAAACCAGATGACGGGTAACTTAACAGCACAGGTACGTAACATCGCCGAGGTAACAAAAGCGGTGGCATCCGGTAACCTGACCAAAACAGTGGCGATCGACGTAAAAGGTGAGATCCTCGATCTGAAGAATACGATCAATACGATGGTGGAACAGCTGAACTCCTTTGCCTTTGAGGTAACGCGTGTAGCAAGGGAAGTTGGTACCGAAGGAAAATTAGGAGGACAAGCAGAAGTAAAAGGTGTTGCGGGAACCTGGAAAGATTTAACGGATTCCGTGAACATGATGGGTTCCAACTTAACATCGCAGGTACGCGGTATCGCAAAAGTTGTAACATCAGTAGCAACAGGTAACTTACGGCAAAAACTTTCCATTGATGCAAAAGGTGAGGTGGCGCAGTTAACAGAAACGATCAACGAAATGATCGATACACTTGCGGTATTTGCAGATCAGGTAACGAACGTTGCCCGTGAGGTAGGTGTGGAAGGACGACTGGGTGGACAGGCAAGTGTACCGGGCGCTTCAGGTATCTGGAAAAACTTAACGGAAAACGTAAATCAGCTAGCGGAAAACTTAACAACGCAGGTACGTTCTATCTCTGAGGTGGCATCGGCGGTAACGAAAGGTGACTTAACACGAAATATACGGGTAGATGCAAAAGGTGAGGTGGAAGCCTTGAAAGATACGATCAACCAGATGATCGCCAATTTACGTGAAACAACGTTACGTAACCAGGAGCAGGATTGGCTCAAATCCAACCTTGCGAAATTCACCCAGATGTTACAGGGTCAGAAAGATCTCAACACGGTGACGCAGCGTATTCTTTCCGAGCTTGCACAGGTGGTAACCGCGCATTACGGAGCGTTCTATATTTTGAAACAAAATGATGAAGGTCAAAGCACAAAACTGAAGCTCTTTTCTTCCTATGCATACAAACCGCACAAAGGAATTCCAACCGAATTTGCAATCGGTGAAGGTCTGGTAGGGCAGTGTGCATTCGAGAAAGAAAGGATCCTCATCAGCAATGTACCGAATGATTATATTAAAATTAATTCCTCACTCGGAAAAACAAAACCGATCAACCTTATTGTGTTACCGGTGTTGTTCGAGAACGATGTGAAAGCCGTTATCGAGCTCGCGTCCCTGGATACCTTCAGTATAACTCACCTGGACTTCTTAAGCCAGCTGACTGAGTCGATCGGTATCGTATTGAACACGATCGAAACGAATACAAGGACAGAAGAGCTTCTCGCTCAGTCGCAGTCGCTTGCAGGTGAGCTCAAGATCCAGCAGGAAGAGCTCCGCAGAACGAACGATGAGCTCCAGGATAAAGCGCTCCTCCTCGTAAAACAAAAAGACGAGGTGGAAGCAAAGAACAAAGAAGTGGAAGAGGCACGTCGCTCGCTCGAAGAGAAAGCAGAGCAGCTCACGCTTACATCCAAGTACAAATCGGAGTTCCTTGCGAATATGTCACATGAGTTGCGTACACCGCTGAACTCCTTATTGATCCTTGCACAGCAATTATATGAAAATGCAGAAGGGAACCTGAACGACAAACAGGTACGCTATGCAAAAACGATCCACTCCTGCGGAGACGATTTGATCCAGCTTATTAATGACATTCTCGATCTTTCGAAGATCGAGTCCGGATTTATTTCGGCGAATTTCTCTTCCGTACGTTTCATGGAGATCGCTTCTTTTGTGGAGACCACGTTCAAACCGATCTCAGAGGCAAAACAGCTCAAGTTCTCGATCGAAACCGACGTCGAGTTACCGGAGATGATGGAAACCGATGTGCAGCGTTTGAACCAGATCCTCAAGAACCTCTTGTCGAACTCCTTTAAGTTCACAGAGAAGGGAGAAGTAAAATTGCGTATATCAGAAGGAAAGCGCTGGAAACAGGGAGTTATGCCGAGCCTTGACAATGCCAAAAAAGTGGTTGCCTTTTCCATTATTGATTCGGGGATCGGAATTCCGCAGGAGAAACAAAATATCATTTTCGAAGCATTCCAGCAGGCGGAAGGATCTACCAGCCGTAAGTACGGTGGAACAGGTTTAGGTTTGTCTATTAGCCGTGGTCTGGCCGAATTATTAGGTGGAACGATCGAGTTGGAAAGCACCCCGGGTTCGGGAAGTACTTTCACCTTATTCCTGCCGGTGGAAAATGTTCAGGGACTCATGACCATCGAAACGTCGACACCTTCTGCCTTCAAACAGTTGGAACTGGCGGATGAAAATGAGAACAACGGCTTGAACAAGCTGTTGAGCTCATTGAATATTTCCACAGAAGAAGGCAAGAAAATGAATGTGGTGAATGAAATGATCAATGAAACCGGCGATGACCGGAATAATATCCTGGCGAGTGACAAGGTGATCCTTGTTGTGGAAGACGATCTTCGCTTTGGAAAAATATTGATCGAAAAGGCGCATGCACACGGGATGAAAGCGATCGTAGCGATCAGCTATATAGAAGTATTCGACTTTATCAACCGTTTCATGCCGGTATCCATTACCCTGGATGTAAAACTACCGGACACCAGCGGCTGGAAGGTACTCGACCTCCTGAGGAACGACCTGAGCTATCGCCATATTCCTATTCACCTGATTTCCGGTGAGGAAAATAAAAACCTCGCACTGAAACGTGGTGCACGAAGCTTCCTGTTGAAACCACTCGAGAATGAAGCGTTGAACGACTTGTTTGTGGATATTCTTACCTTTAGTGCAAAAGAAGTGAAGCAGGTACTGGTAGTGGAAGATAATGAGATTGAATCTTCACAGATCGCAAAAGTGCTGCAGGCGGATAATATTGAAGTAACGATTGCCGATACCGGGAAAAAAGCCTTGAAATTGATGGGCAACAGGGACTTTGATTGTATTATTCTCGATTACACCTTGCCGGATATTGCAGGTTCCGAGTTAGTGAATAAAGTATCGCAAACGAAGAAAAAGATAACACCTGTTATCGTATATTCGGCGAAGGACTTTACACAACCCGAATTGCAACAGATCAGTAATAATTCAAATACGATCCTGGCAAAAGGAGTGAATTCGATCGAACACCTCCTCGAGGAAACGGTGCTGCACCTGCATATGAACCACAAAGAGCTCGCTCCGGAAAAACGGAAAGTGATCGAGAATATCCGGATGAAAGAAGACATCCTGGCTGGAAAAAATATCCTCGTAGTGGATGATGATGTAAGGAATCTCTTTGCCTTGACAACGGTGTTCGAACGGTTGAACATCAATGCAATAACAGCGGAGAGTGGGAAAGAGGCGATCCAGATTCTTAATGAGAATCCGAAGATCGACATGGTACTGATGGATATTATGATGCCGGAAATGGATGGTTATGAAACCACTCAGAAGATAAGAAGGGAGCACAAGAACAATACATTGCCTATTATTGCCGTTACAGCGAAAGCGATGAAAGGCGACAGGCAGAAATGTATTGAAGCGGGTGCTTCTGATTATATAACCAAGCCTCTTAAGATCGATCAATTGTTATCTTTGATGCGTATTTGGTTTTATAAATAGACCACGAAGTAGCATTGATACCGAAAAAAATTATTAGCTAATGAATCAATAAATTATGCCTCCTAAATTATTATTAGTTGATGATCGTGAAGACAACCTGATGTCGATCGAAGCCATTCTTGGTACAGACGGCTACAGGTTCGTAAAAGCGAACTCGGGCAGGCAGGCGCTGAAGATTCTGTTGAGCGAATTTGATTTTGCGCTCATATTGATGGACGTAAAAATGCCCAACCTGAATGGTTTTGAGACGGCCGAGCTGATCTACGAACGGGAAAAGCTCAAACACATTCCAATTATATTTATCACTGCGAATAATTTCGGAGAGGAAAATATTTACCAGGGATACAAGAGCGGGGCAGTGGACTATATCTATAAGCCTATTAATCCTGACCTGCTGAGAGCGAAAGTAAGTGTATTTGTAGATCTTTATAAAAAGAACCACATGTTGCTGCAGCAGGAGCAGAGCCTGAAGTCGATCAACAAAAGCCTCGAATCGGAGATCAAGGAAAGGATAGCCTCCGAGGATAAAGTAAAAGAGCTGAATTATAAACTCCTGCAGAATATAGAACGTTTAGAATCGGCCAACAAGGAACTGGATCGTTTTGCATTCATGGCTTCTCATGATCTGCAGGAACCCCTGCGCAAGATCATTACATTCAGCGACCGCTTGTATTCAAAATACAATACCAGGCTCGATGATGAAGCGGATATGTACATCAACCGTATCCAGGGCGCTGCCGAGCGGATGCGCCTGCTGATCAAAGACATCCTGACGCTTTCCAAAATTATGGCCGACAGGGATTCATTCGTGGAAACAAATCTGAACCTGGTGGTAAATGAAGTGCTCTCAGAGATCGATTGTACGATCAAAGAAAAAGGTGCGAAAATCCTTGTGGAAAAACTTCCTTCGCTTCATATCAATCCGGGCCTGATGCGCTCCCTGTTTCGTAACCTGATCGGCAATTCGTTGAAGTATTCAAAGAAAAATGTTAAGCCGATCATTCGTATCAGCTCCGATATTAGTTTTGAGCGGACAAAGAACGAAAGAGACATCCGGGAAAAATACTGCAGGATACACATTACGGATAACGGGATCGGATTCGATCAAAAGGATTCCGAACAGATCTTCAGTATTTTCAAACGACTGCATTTTAGCAATGAATTTGAAGGCACCGGGATTGGCCTTGCCATATGTAAAAAAATAACCGAACAACACAATGGCTTCATATCGGCACGCAGTAAAATAGACGAAGGTTCTACGTTTATTGTTTCACTGCCGGTTAACTTCCCGGTACAAACGGAAACAAATTAATCAACGGTGTAGAAAGACAAGAAACGACTTGTTCTATTTCTATCAGAACGTATCACACAAATAAATAGAAACCCCGGATGCTGAAAAGCATCCGGGGTTTTTGGTATAGTGATGTGTGTGTTTTTAGCGTGTAGTTAGTGTGTTCACTGAATACAGGTAGATCTCCACACGTCTGTTACGACGGCTTTTGATCCTGTCATCCACCGGGTTATCGCTTCCAAAGCCTTCTACGATCAGATTGCTGTCTTTCACACCTTTGTTAGCCAGGTATTTTTTCACTGCTTTTGCTCTGTTCACCGAAAGCGGATCGTTGATCGCATCTGTCCCGGTTTTATCGGTGTATCCTGCAATGAAGAATTTCATTTCGGGATGTTTTGCCATCCAGGTGGCAACTTCATCCAGCTCATTGTAGAACCTGCTGTCGATCTCTGCACTTGCAAGATCGAAACGGAGATCCATCAACTCTACATAATCCACACCCAGAACAATAGATTCCATATTTGGTTTGGCAATATAAGGAGCTATAGCAACATCGGAAACATAATAATAAGCTTTCCTTGAATCGTTCTCATTCGGCGCTACTACATTTTGTACGGTGAAATTGTTCTCGTCTTTAAAACAGCCGATAGTAATGTACTTTTCCCCACCATTGGCAATATAAGCCCCATAAAGCGTTACCCAGTTGGCAGTATCGGCGATCACACGATGCGATATGAACTGTGGTTCCTGTGTAAGGAAAGTATTGGATTTCTGATCCACTTTTTCATTCGTGATCAATGCACCCAAGCAGGAAACGGCTCTTCCGCTTTTGTCAGCCAGGCTCACTTTGAAGGAAACCTGGTATACTTTACCTGCCACAAGCGGCTCATTAAAAGATCCCTGCAAGTATTCGGTGTATTTTTTATATCCGTCTTTGATCCCTAATTTTTGAACAAGTGCGCTGTCTTCTCTGTTATTGGCGCCATCGTCATAATAAGCAATGATCCCTGCATAATTCTGCCCGATCTGTGCAAGTGGCTGATATCCCATGTAGTTATGAGGAATACCGTTCTGGTAAGGATAGGTGCGGCTTTTTTCTTTGTCGAAAATGTCTACAGTTCCACCGTTGGCATTGCTCCAGGTTTCTGTTTTGTCAATTTGCCCGTATCCGTTCTTAATGCATTTTGCGTCCATACCGGCATTCGCTACTAAATTCTGCGAAAAGCCCTGGCTGAGCCCTGCTGTTACTAATAGCAGACAGCTTAGTGTATTATTTATATTAATGATTGTTTTCATAGTACTTTGTTTTTTTAGTTCCGATCCTATCGGAGGTTATTGGTTCTTTCTTCCTGTATCAATTCAAATCCGGTACCAGTTGATCAATCCCGGAAAGAAACACGGGTATATAGCACCCTGTTGTTCGATACTTTGAAATCCACTTTACGGTTTTCCTGGTGTTGTTCCTCTGTACACTCTACATCATCTACGCATCCGTTTGTGATCCTGCTTTCCCCGTACGCTGTGATAGCTGTGATCCGGCCGGCGGAAATACCGTTTTGAACAAGATATTGCCTTACAGAGTAGATCCGCTGGGCAGAAAGGTCTTTGTTATATCCATCTGTTCCTCTTGCATCCGCATATCCGTTTATCACCAGCGAAAGATCACGGTTGGCTTTCAATACACGGATATTTTGATTTAACAGTTCTTTTGACTCTTCGCGCAGGGCTGATTCATCGTAATCGAAATAACAAGGATTGGTGTTCCAGCCCAGTGAAATAAGTTGGGAATTGTTTAACTCTCCTACGGCCACAGGACTTGTATACTCAACCTTCGGAACGCTGGTTGCATCCGGTTTTTCGGTTTGAGTGCTTACAAATGTTGGTAAGCCTGTATTGATCTCTTTTTCGGAACAAACAGCGATCAGTGCAGGACAGTCATCGCAGAGGATAATTGCTTTTGCAGAGACCTTATAAGTACCTGTTTCATCAAACACATAATTTATCTGCTCACCTGTTTCTGCAATCGTCACGTCGTTTATCTTCCAGGTAACAGAACGTACCTGACCTTTGTATTGTTCGGGAATACCTGCAGAAAATTTATATGCCAATGGTTCGTTTGCCGGACTTTCATTGGTGGCAAATAAAGTGTCGGTTGTTGTACATTCCGGCATATCCATAGAAACATAATGCACGCCGTATATGTCCATATCGCCGTATCCGCCCATTCTGTTGGATGCATAGTATCCATTGGAGCTACCCGGATTCAGTGTGAAATAGATTTCGTCTGCAGGAGTATTGATAGGCTGGCCAATATTTACGGGAGTGGTCCATTCGCCGTTCACATATCGCGTTTTGTAAATATCGTATCCACCATAACCTGGTAATCCGTTGGATGCAAAGAATAAGGTGCCGTCCTCTGACATATACGGAGCATCTTCGTTGTATTCAGTATTGATGTTGAAAGGGAGCAGCATTGGCCTTGACCAGCTGCCATCTTCTTTTTTAAAGGATTGGTAAATATCGGTTCCGCCTCCGTTGTTCACCGATTCGCTTACAAGGAACATGGTTTTTCCATCATTTGTAACACATGCGTAGGGATGGAAATCAAGGAAGTTAGCTTTTCCCGATAATTTATCCGGTTCTTTTGTAGGATTGGTTAGATCAGCTGCATACAGCTCTCCGCCTTTGAAAAGGTAGAGCGTTTTCCCATCTTCTAACACGCTTACCGCCGATTCATTACCACTGTGAAAGGAGGAATTCTCGCCAAGATCCGGTATAGTGTAGCGACGTGGCGTGGAGAAATTACCATCAGTGTATGAACTGATATACATGCTTTCGAAGTACCTTCCGTCTATATTGTTTTTCTTTTCTTTCGGCGTATCTTTTCTTTTCGCTGTAAAGATCATCGTACTATTTGTATATACGGGCCCGTATTCAGGGAAATCGCTGTTGATGGCAGTGCCGACATTCTTTGCATATTGTTCTTCAGGAGGTGCTACCTGCGGGTGTTCCATAGCGAATTTGCAATCGGCGATGCGTTTGGACAACAAAGCATCATAGTAGGGATTGTCTTCTTTATTATCTGCGGTTATTTTTCCATAATGATAAAGTGCGCGGGGGTAATTCCCTACATAGTGATAACTTTTCCCCAGATCACTGTTGATCTTCACGGATGTTTCCTCCGGGCTTTTTTTCAGCGCTTTTTCCAGGTAAGGGATAGCTTTGTCGTACCGGCCCATAAATTCGGATAGCACAATTCCTTTTCCTGCGTTTGCACGGAATGAGTTGCTGTCCCTGGCGAGTGCCTGATCATAGTAGGAAAGAGCCTTGTCGTAATCACTCTGATCGATCGCATTTGCTGCTTTCCTTACCAGTCTTTTTTCTTCTGAACACGAAGAGAGAATAAGGGCAGATATAATGATTGGTGTAATTATATTTTTCATGGTTTGATTCTTTTTATTACTCTGAACCTGCAAACCGATTGCCATGCAGTATAAGAGAAGAAAGAGGTCGATAATTTTTGACAGAAAATTCCCACTTTTGTTCCCCGGCGGGAAAAATTTTCCCGGTTTTGGGCCGCATATTAAAAAAACAGAATCTTCGCTGCTGGCATAAAGTTTACAAAGTCAAAATATCTTTCACTCAACATATACAAGAGAAGATGGAATAAGAAGGGGAACTGATCAAACAGTTTTTTCTGAACTCCATCTTCTCTTCCTTTTTGCCCTGTCCTGTAAAGGCTTCGCCGGAACAGCTATTTCACCTGCTGGCACATGGTTTGAACCTGAATAAGAAAAATTAGTATAAATCATCTTAATTCATCATGACAGGAACATTGACCATACGGATAATAGAGCGGGGACAAAAAATCGCGGCGATCAGGCAGTATGTGTTGCCGGGCAAAAAAGTAAAATGCCCAAGGTGCACTGCAAAGATACGCGTAAGTACTCCTCAAAATGACGCAAGGATCTGTGTTTTCTGCACGAATTGCAGGTTGGTTTTTGAAAAATAATAATAAACAAATAATAAAAAAAGCTATGAAAAAATTACTACAACTAATCGCAGTCTCTATTCTGACAGCCTTTATATTCTCTTCCTGTGCAAACCAGACATCTATTGTTAAGCGCAGGTATAACAACGGGTATTATGTAAGCCATACTTCCAAGAAACATGCAAAAAATAACTCTTCGGATGTAGCGGTGAAAGCCGATAAAATGGAGCATGTAAAACCGGATCTTACAAAAGAAAAACAAAGGGAAGTTTCCGCACCGGATCCGAATCAGCTGATTGCAGAGGCTGCCATAAAACAGGCAAATGCCCTGGGCAGCGAACAATACAAAAAACACCAAGAGTCGGTTAATAAGAAACAGAAGTTTGCTTACAATGCGTACGCAAATCATGTGGATAAAATACGCAGGATAGAAAAACTGACCGGGAATGACCGGATTTCCAGCAGTATTGAAAGCAAAATGAAAAGCCAGCATACGGAACATGATGTATTAAGTCTTTTCTGGGTAGTGCTCCTTGTATTATTGCTCTTGTACCTGATCGGCCTTTTATTTGACGGTTTTGGACTGGGTTGGGCTGTGCATATTATCCTGCTTGTCCTGCTCATCTTATTAATTCTATGGTTATTGAGGGTTGTGTAAATAAGTTCCCTGAACTTGTTTCACAAAGGAACCCGCCTCTCGCAAGAGGGCGGGTTTTTTTATTGACTTTGATTCAACTATAAGCTCTTTCATTGGGCTTACAGGGAGTGCTGAATTTGCAATAAATAATGTGTCATTTCGTTGTTCGGTATACAGAAATATGAAACATGCTGGAAAGCTTAACTAAGCATGGAAATGTTGTAAAGAAATTGAAAAACACATCTTATTTGTTGTTTTTATCCTGTCTTGCAATGGAGGGAATTAATTATAAACATATGTGGTGGGCCCATATAATGGGAAACGGAGGCTCCTTTGTGGAGTTTTATAACTATAAATTTCCTCATAGAACTTCGCCTGGAAAACTCCGAAAGGAAAATTTCTCTGCTAATTCAGCAGTATTTATTGGGAAGGAGGAGAACGGTTATTTATATGAATTGCTTATGACCAGGCATGTAACAAATACTTTCATGTTTTGGGTCAATACCGATACCACAAGTACCAACACAATTGTATTCTATGGAGTATCTGAAAGTAAAGCCGTCAAGGATGCAGATCTGATAAACGGGAATTTCGGAATTGTGTCGCGATGCTATTATCTTCACCGGTTTGAGAAGGCAGTACTGAATACCTATAAGTGGCAGGGAAAACGGGTCAGGACTCCTGTTGTAGATAAAAGTTGGTTAATTAAACCTCCTGATAGCTATCAGGAGGTACATAGAGCTAAAGCGTTTAAATTGATCGACTCAATCGAAGGGCTCAAAGCTCACGCTATGTCAACATAACAAACAGGGACTAAGCTATGTGCCCTATGCGTTTAAAACAAAACAACCTTCCCGCTGTGAGGCGAAAAGGCTGTTACTTGTATATTTTATTCCCTGGCTTAAGGAGTATTTCCCCTGATCAGCCGTAATAAGATGGCAATAACTGCAATAACGAGAAGGATGTGGATTAACCCACCTGCACTGTATCCCAGAAAGCCGATAGCCCAGATCACAACTAAAATGACTGCTATGGCGTATAGTAAATTTCCCATGATTTCTTTTTTTTAATGAAGCTCCCTAATGAATTCAGGGATTTGCTTCGGTTGTTTGTTAGTTTATTCTTTTTGATTCGAGCCATCACCCGGATTATGAAAGGCCGGGTGATAGATCGGATCGTTATATTTAATAAGAGGTTTTCAGTTCCACTCTTCTGTTTTTCGCTTTACCTGTTGCATTTGCATTGGTTGCGATCGGTTTGGTTTCTCCATAACCTACAGCTGTTAAACGGCTACCGGATACTCCTTTTGAGATCAGGTATTCTCTAACTGATTCTGTTCTTTTTTGTGAAAGTGTCATGTTGTAATCGTCGTTACCAACATTATCAGTATGCCCTTCGATGGTGAGGTTAACACCCTGGTTACGTTTCAGGATCTCAGCAAGATCATCAAGCTGTGAGTTGGAGATCAGTTTCAGTTTCGCACTGTTGGTCTCAAAGTAGATTTTGCTCGCGATCACTGTAATTCTCAGGATATCTTCTTTCGGGATCTCAGGACAACCTTTGTTAGCAAGAGTTCCTTTGGTCTGAGGACAAAGATCTGTATTATCAGCTACTCCGTCTCCATCACTGTCAGGGCAACCTTTAAGAGCTAAAACACCTGCAGCATCCGGACAAGCATCTTCCTCGTTCACAAGGCCGTCTTTATCATTATCAAGTGTACAACCTGTTGCATCTACTTTATAACCTGTTTTGGTACCGGCGCATTTATCGTCAATATCTACTACACCGTCTTTGTCCGTATCAGGACAACCACGCATATCTGCAGGTCCTGCTACGTCCGGACAACGGTCTTCACCATCTGCCAGACCATCCTGATCTTTATCCGGGCATCCTTTCAAAGATCCGATACCTGCCACTTCAGGGCAGTTATCCTGGTAATCGGCAATGCCATCTCCGTCGCGGTCAATTGGACATCCTAATGCATCAACTGCCACTGCTGTTGGTGTGTTGGGACAATTATCTTTTCTGTCGGAGATGCCATCCAAATCGGCATCTTTTTTCTTGCCGAAGTTAAAAGTAATACCAGCGCTGTGATACAGGAACCAGTCGTTATCATTTGACTCTGCACCGCTTGCGTTATGATCAAGATTATCGGTGCTCATACGCATAAAGGATTCCTGTAGCTGAAGTGCAACAACAGGTCCCAGTTGGAAAGTAAGACCGCCACCAACATTCGGAACACCAAACTCGAAGCGTTCAACGTCGATATCATAAACGGATTCATACCAAACTGTGCTCGCGCCGGCAAAAATATAAGGGCGCACCGGATATTGCGGGCCGGTGAAATTGAACTTCAACTGCAGGGCACCTGTGTTGTGGCGCAGCAGGAAATAGTTCTTTTGCTCAGGTGTGCTTGCACGGTTGTGATCGATAAAGCCCGTCTCACCTCTTGTAAAGAAGAGGGAAGCATCAAAATGTTTACCCAGGTATCTTGAAACAGACAAACCGGCAAAGCCATACCAAGCCTGGTCGGTTGTGTAAAAGCTGCTTCCGATATCTCCTGAATATTGTATCGCTCCTCCGTGGAGACCCACGTTCCACTTTTTGTCATCTGTCTGTGCAGATGCTGTGAACAACAGGGAGCAATATGTGCAGAGTAAAAGTATTTTTTTCATAATTATGATTTTTATAGTTTTATAAGATCACCTCATACTATTGCGCCCGGTCTCTGCCGTAAAGTGCTAAAACGTCTGAAACGCTTGTTGGTAAGTAGTTTTAAGGCTTTTTATTAAGAAAAAGAAACCAATCGCAGCTTTTCTTTCGTTTATGTGATGCCTCAGTTTGGGCAAGGAAATACATGATTTAAAGAAAAAGTTGATCCCGTTTTTGCAGCTTTGATCGACTTATAACGTTTATCCTGCCGGTTTTTTAAAATGAAAATTCCGGGAAAGACATCCTGGTACAGGCTCTTTCCCGGAAGGAAGTTTGTGTGTGTTTTATGCAATTCTTCTTAATTGTGATGAAGCGGTGAACGGTTGCTGTCGGTTCTTTCTCCATTCCTTGATGAATTTAAAAGCCCGGTAAAACAAATTATTCAGCTGGTTCTTTTCGCGCAGCTGCAGTTTGATCCGTTGGGGATCGAGACTCCCGGTGTCCAGGATAGCATCGATGATCTGCCTGGCGCTCACGCCCCATTTTTTTGCCCAATAGGTCATATCCGAAGTATCCTCCGGATGAATGACCGAACGTTGTGAAGGATGGTTCATATTTATTTGTTTTTAATAGTTATGGAATCCGGTTTCATTTCGTTGTGGTATGGAAGATCTTCATTAGCCGGGCCGTTCAACACTTTTCCTTCGTAGCTGAATCGGCTTCCGTGGCAGGGACAATCCCAGCTTTTCTCATCGTTGTTCCATTTCACTGCGCACTTCATATGTGTGCACTCTGCTCCCACAAAATGCAGCTGATCGTTCTCGTCGCAATACACACCGTATTTTTTTCCCTTCAGATCGAGGGTTTTCCCTTCGTTCTGCTTCAGTGTATTCAGTTCATTGGGATGTGAGTCTTTTTCTTTTGTTTTAAAATAATTTGCAAAACCGCCAATGAATTCTTTCAGGAATGAACCTGCCGCACTGAGCATCAGGCGTGAAGGATGGTACAGATCTTTGAATTTGTTTTCCCGTTCATGGATCAGATCATCGATGAGCAGACCTGCAATGGTTGCATGTGTCATCCCGTTGCCCGAATCGCCTGTTACTATATATACATTGTTTTTATCGAAAGGATTTTTACCAATATAAGCGAGGCCATCCATCGGTTCCATTACCTGTCCCGACCATTTGTACTGTACATCCTCTATGTCGAAATGCTCACGTGCCCAGTTTTCAAGTAGCTGGTAACGGTCCTCTTCTGGTATCTTTTCGATGTCGGCCAATCCGGTTGGATGATCTTCACCACCTACAATTAAAAGATCGTGTGTATCATCCAGTTTCTGAGTGCGGACATAATGATAAGGGGGGATGTTCTCATTTACATCAAAGTCACCGGTATCCCACCACAAACTATGAGGCACTGAATCTTTTTTAATCTTTGCACCGATCACGTAGGTGCGGTATGCATATTGTTTCAGGTGCATTACTACTTTGTTGTTCACCGGTGTATTGGTAGCAACCACTACATGCTTGGCAGATATTTTCAACCCTGAATCGGTTACAATGCCCGTATGATCGATGTTTTTTGCGTGCGTGTTGGTATAGATAATGCCACCGTTGTTTTGAATCAATTCACATAATGCTTTCAGGTACCTGAGCGGATGGAATTTTGCCTGGTTGGCAAACCGGAGACCTGGCCCGTTGTAATTTTTTATACCGGGCACGCTGAGCAGTTGTTCCACATCGAGGCCTGCTGTCTTAGCTGCAACGTATTCTTTATCGAGCGATTCGATATCATCACTGGAGTGTAAGAAAAGGTAACCATCCGTACGCTCAAAATGGCAGCGGATATGGTTACTTTTTACAACATCTTCTATAAAATCTATGGCTGTTTTGTGGCTCTCGGCGATAAGTCTTGTTTTTTCTTCACCGAACATCCGCTCCAGCTCATAGTAACGGTCGTCTAATGCAGTTACCAGGTGGGCAGTTGTACGGCCTGTTTCACCGCTTCCGACAAATCCATCCTCTACTACTATTACTTTTTTGCCCGACCGGCTGAGGCAATAGGCTATAGTGATGCCTGCGAGGCCTCCTCCTACAATAACCACATCGGTTTCCATATCTCCCTCCGGCTTACTAAAGGCGAGAGGTTCTACGGAATCGATCCATAGCGTACTATGGCTTCCGGCGGTTATTTTTTCCGTTCCCGGGTGTGTATGTGTTGTCGGTTCCATACTGATTTTTTTAGCTTTCTATGCAAAAACAATTCCCGCACGATCCATACCCGCCGGCACAATTATTCGGGTTGAGAATATATGGAATGGAAAAGTTTTGTATTGATCGAAAAGGAGGGTAAGTACCTGCTGATCAGGGAAGCAACCCGGAAATGGCGAGGAAAATGGTTTCTGCCGGGCGGAAAAGCAGCGAGCCATGAGATCCCGGAGCTGGCCGCGCACCGGGAAGTGAGGGAAGAGGCGGGGTGCAGCGTCATTCTGAAAGGAATATTTTACCTGAACTATAGGGAGCGGATCTTTCGTAAACGTATTTCTGTTTTTTACGCGGCAGAGATAAACGGCGAGGGAAAGCTGAAAGATTTTCCGGATAAACATTCCCTCGAAGCCGCGTGGTTCACTTATGAGGAGCTACGTACATTACCTTCCAGGCGTGGACTTCGCGACCTGGTGGATGCATACCGGAAAGGCCTTATGATATCATTGGAGAATTTCAAAATATCTGCATAAGGAAGTAAGTATTCCCCATATTTCAACTGAAATGGGGAATATATTTCTCCCATTCCCCAACTATGGTTCTGGATGCAGGATCTCTAATTCATTGAATTCTATTCAATTGTAACCGTAACAAAAACGCGGCACTATTATTTCAAAATACCGGAAAAATAATTAAACATTGTTTTATGTTACGTTGGACACTCATATTTCTTGTAATTGCTCTTGTAGCCGCATTGTTCGGATTTACAGGGATTGCAGCCGGCGCCGCCGGAATTGCGAAAATTCTATTCTTCGTTTTTCTGGTACTCTTTATCCTTTCACTTGTTTTCGGAAAAAACATCGTTAATAAAGATTGATGCAGTAAGTGCAATGATCGCACTTCTTTACCTATAAAAATTAATTAAAAAAAAGAATTATGGCTATCATCCAATCACAAACGCAGAAGCTGACTCAAAAACTAACACACCAGCAGATCCAGCTGATCAATATCCTGGGATTACCAACCATTGCACTTGAACAGTGTATTGCCCAGGAGATGGCAATCAATCCTGCTCTCGAATTCGATACGGAAATGGAGAAGGAAAACGGAGAAGAAGAGACGGATCTGAGCGAACCGGATAAAGAAGCAGATGAAGATTTCGTTTCGGAAGGTAAGTTAGGTGAGGATTATGATTACCAGGATTACATGGACCGGGATTCATTGGACGATTACAAATACGAAGCAAATAATCATGTGAAGGAAGATGAGAAGAGAGAACAGGTATTCCTAGAGAACCATCATTTCACCGTGCCACTTATAACGCAGCTTCATTTATTGCCGATAAGCGATAAGGAAAAAGAGATCGGTACCTACCTGATCAATACCCTTGATTCTGATGGTTACCTGCGCAGGGAGCTCACGGATATCGCAGACGAGTATTCTTTTGTTCACCAGTTTGTGACGGAAGATGAGCTGGAGAAGGTAATGAACAGTATCAAAACACTGGATCCTATCGGTATCGGGGCAAGAGACCTGAGGGAATGCCTCTTGCTGCAGCTCAAACATAAACGTGAAAAAACAAAAGACACTTATAATGCTATAAAGATCCTGGAGGAGCATATGGAGGAATTATCGGCCAAAAATTTTGAAGCGATCAAAAAAGCAATGAAGATAGATTGCGAAGAATTCCAGGACGCGTTGTCGGAGATCCGGAAACTGAACCCTGCTCCTGCAGGCAGTACAGCCGAAACGGGAGGGAAGGCCATTACGATCGAACCGGATTTTACGGTAGCAGTAGACGGAGATAAAGTGGAGCTTTTTCTCAATTCTCCAAAACACGCACCATTAAAAGTAAGCGAAGATTATACGGAGATGTTGAACAGCTATTCAAAATCAAAGGATAAAGCATCACGGGAAGCATCCAGCTTTATTAAAAGCAAAGTGGAAAGCGCCAAATGGTTCATCGAAGCATTGCAGCAAAGGGAAAAAGTAATGATCACCGTGGCAAGGGCTATTGTAAAACACCAGAATAAATTCTTCCTTACCGGAGACGAGGCCGATCTGAAACCACTTATATTAAAAACTATTGCAGAAGAGATCGATTCGGATATTTCCACTGTTTCCCGGATCGTTATCAGTAAATATATCCAGACCAGTTATGGTGTTATCCTGATGAAGAACCTGTTTACCGAAGGTTTGAAAACCACAAACGGGGAGATCGTGAGCACGAAAGAGGTGAAAAAAGTATTGTTGGAATGTGTGAATGCGGAAGACAAGAACAATCCATTGAGTGATGAGCAGATCGCCCATATCCTGATGGAAAGAACCTATTCGATCGCGAGAAGGACCGTAGCCAAATACCGCGAAGAGCTGAAAATACCAAGCAAGAATTACCGAAAAGCGATGGCTGCCTGAACGTAAATAATATTTTTTCGTGATCCGGTTTCTTACGTAATTTTATGGTTCTGAAAAGGGATTATGAATAAAAAGAAAATAATAATAGTAGGTGGTGGTTTTGCGGGGTTACACCTGGCAAGGAAGCTGAACAATAAACCATTTGATGTACTGCTGATCGATAAGATCAACCACCACCAGTTCCAGCCGCTTTTTTACCAGGTAGCAACAGCTCGTCTGGAGCCTGCAAATATCTCTTTTCCTTTCCGGAAGATCTTTCAACGATCCAAAAATATACAGATCCGTATGGCTGAAGTAGATGCCATACTTCCGGATGTAAAACGTCTGAAAACCTCTGCCGGCGATTTTGAGTACGATTACCTCGTGCTGGCATCCGGCTGCAAAACTAATTTTTTCGGAAATGAACAGATCGCCCGCCATGCCTATTCAATGAAATCAACGGAAGAATCGATCAGTATCCGGAATGAGATCCTGTTGAGCTTCGAGCGCTTTCTGTATGCAGATGCAGCGGAAAGGGAGGCATTACTGAACATTGTTATTGTAGGAGCAGGTCCGACCGGCGTAGAGCTGGCTGGCGCTTTTGCCGAAATGAAAAAATACATCCTCCCGAAAGATTATCCTTCTATTGATTTCTCCGGACTGAAAGTAACCCTGCTGGAGGGAAGCAAAAATACACTGAACAGCATGAGCGAGGAATCCCGGACAGCGTCCTGTGCATACCTGCAGCAAATGGGGGTGGATATCCGGACGGAAGTTTTTGTGACGGATTATGATGGCACAACGATCACGATCAATACCGGTGAAAAGATCAAAAGTAAAAACGTGATCTGGGCTGCAGGCGTCATCGGTAATATGATCCCGGGTTTGCCTGCCGACTGCATCATGCGGAACCGCTTCATTGTAAACAGGCACAGCGAGGTGAAAAACCATCCGGGCATTTTTGCCATCGGCGATATTGCTTATATGGTAACTCCCGCGTATCCCAACGGACATCCGCAGCTGGCCAACGTGGCTATCAACCAGGGAAAAACTTTAGCACAGAATCTGCTGGCGATGCATAAAGACAAGGCACTGGAAGAATATGAATACAAAGATCTGGGCTCGATGGCAACGATCGGTAAATACAAAGCGGTGGTGGAGCTGAAGAATTTTAAATTCCATGGTTTTTTTGCCTGGTTTGTATGGATGTTCCTTCACCTGATGCTGATCCTGAGTGTACGGAACAAGATCCTGACCTTTATAAATTGGGCCTGGAATTTTATTGCAAAAGATTCTTCCCTGCGGTTGATCTTCAGAAGTAGCAAAAAGCCTTAGCTGGCCAGCCTCGGATTTAGCTTCGCTGAGGAAAGTTCGCAGATGACGCAGATATGGAGCGATTGCTATAATTAACGCCGATGTCCAATCTCCGATCAATTCATTTCGTATTGTTTTTTACCGGAGTTAGTCCGTGATCAGATCCACGGCCGTTTCCACGGAATTCGAATTTTTCCTGTATTTCTTTTTCAGGCGGAACATTTGTACGTCTTTCACCACTTCGCGGATATCGAGATTGAGGCCGATAGAAGTGAACAAACCATCAAAATCAAAATCCTTTACCTGGTTGAAAACTGTTTTTCGGTAGCCCACCACACCTTTCAGGCCGATCCAGCGAATAGGCTTAAATGTTACAGAAAGCCCGAAATCCGTAATTACCAAAAATCCCGATTTTCCACCTGGTCCCTGCATTCCGGTTGAATCAACATACCGCAGTGTATTTCCGCCCAGCCCTATTTCCAGTGGCATACCCAGCGAAAAGAAACGCGTGTTCTTATAGATGAATTCCGAGTTCAGACTCACGTATTTTAGATTTATTTCCCGTTCGTATCGGATATCACCGATCGTTTTATTGTATTCACTTAATTTTTTGTTCAGCCAGTAGTAACCAAGTGTAAGCCGCAGTTTATCTTTCAGCAGTACACCTGCATCAAGGCCGTTGATAGTGAGTACCTGGTTTTTTATGAAAATATTCCGGTTATCTACCCTGAACTGCGGTCTTACCAATTTCACACGTACGATGTAGGTGGAGTCCTTGATGAAGGCTTTTCGCTGGGCTTTGGTTTGCGAACAGAGGTGACCCAGGCAACAAGCCATAGCTATAAGGAAGAGAATTTTTTTACGCAGAAAGGCATTCATATGAAACAGTGAGTTGTCCATAAAGAAACAATTTTTATTCCCCGGCCAGGATCTGCGTATTCCGTGGGTTTCGGCCCGGGTGTTTTATATCACATAGGACAAAAGGAGAAAATATTTCCACACTTCTCTGAAAGAGAGATGCCCCATCTGTGTTATCATACGAGGGCTTCAAATGGCATAGTTTTAACATACACTGTTAAAAAATTCTATTATGAAAGCAAAAGGAAAGGATAAAACGGACCTCGTTGCCAAACTGAACAGCTTATTAGCTGCGTACCAGGTTGCTTTTTTTAATGTGCGCTCATCTCACTGGTTGATAAAAGGAGAGAATTTTTTTGAGCTTCACAAAGTGTTCGAAAATGCCTATAACGATGCCAATCAGAAGATCGATGAGATAGCGGAGCGGATCCTGACACTTGGTGGAAAGCCTTTTTTGACCGTCACTGAAATGCTGAATGCATCCTCCATAAAAGAAAGTGCCGGATGCAAAGGTGACCAGGCGAAGTGTGTAGCAGCTTTGCTGGATGATTTTCGTTCGCTGGAAACAATTGAAAGTGAAATTGTAAGGATCGCCGACGATCAGGACGATGTGGTAACAGCAGATATGATGACAAAATACCTCGGTGAGCAGCAAAAAACAGGCTGGATGTTATCGCAGTTCATGGAAAAGCGTTCTTCCATTGTAAAATAGAATCCAAATATATAAACCAATAACCAAAAAAGAACAATAAAAACAACAATCATGAAAAAGTCCATTCTTATTATCACAGCTGTAATCAGCTTAATGACCGCTTGTAAAGATCCTCAACAGGATGAAACAGTCGTACGCCAGAGAGATTCATTGATGGCAGTTATTGAAGAACGCGAAACAGCGGTCAATGATTTCATCGTCTCTTTTAACGAAGTAGAGCGTAACCTCGATTCGGTAAGCGCAAGACAACATATTATATCCATGACACCTGACAAGGATGTGAAAGGACGTAAAGAACATATCAATGCACAGATCAAAGCGATCAACGATCTGATGGATGCTAATGCTAAAAAGCTCAGGCAATTGAGCAGTAAGCTGAAAAAGTCGGATAAACGGAATGCACAGCTCGAAAAAACGATCGCCATGCTGAACGATCAGCTGAACCAAAAATATGCTGAATTAACTGACCTGAACGAGCGATTGAACAGTCTGAATTTACAGGTGGCCCAATTGCAGACTTCGGTAGATACGCTTTCTTATCAGAACATGGCACAGGCAGAAACCATCAATGAAAAAACAGCGGAGCTTCACACAGCTTATTATATTGTGGGAGAATCCAAAGAATTGCAGGAAGCAAACCTGATCGATAAAAAAGGTGGTTTGCTGGGGATCGGGAAAACAGCTAAACTTAGCGACAACCTGGATAACAGTAAATTTACCCGGATTGATTATACGCAGATCACCACGATACCGGTGAACAGCAAGAACATGAAGATCGTGACTTCACATCCTGCAGACTCCTACACCCTTGATAAAACCGACAAAGTGGTGGACAATATCCGTATTACGGATCCGGACAGATTCTGGAGCGCATCCAAATATTTGGTTGTGACAAAGTAATTTTAACGAAACTGATTAGAAACTATAGAAATAATCGGATAGATTTGATAAAAAATCTATCCGGTTTTTTAATGTAAGTGCGTATGGTGATTTTCTCTGAAAGTGATTTTATTAACCGGAATAAAAAACGTTTTAATGAAAGCTACAACTATTGTAAAGGAGATGGCAAAAAGCAGAAGCATATTTGGCTTTGCAGCCGGCCTTTATATGCACGATGAATTAAAATCCAGGGAATTCCTCTCAGAATGTTACGAGCAATACCGCCGGCATCCGGAAGAGTTTCGGGCTTGTTTCGGAGAAAAAGCATTTGCTGATTTCCAAATCTTCTGGTTGGAAAGCAATAATTGAATAACGAACTTGTTTATAAGATATAGATAAGACAAAAAAATCCCCGCTTCCATAAAAGAGCGGGGATTTTTAGTTTAAAGGAGGATCTTATTCAGGCTATGACTTATGTCCCGAAGCTGGTTGTAAGCAGCAAGGATACTTTCTTTTTGTTCCGTGATCTTTTCACGGATAAGAGCGTCCTTTCCAGGTTCTGATTTCAGGGCAAGTTCATAGGCCTTCAGGGCGGCTTCTTCACCAAACTCACAACTATCCAGAATTGTCGGAGCATTCCCCGGACGGAAGGTGTTCTTAATATCCATCCACCCGCGATAAATTTTTCCCGAAAGAGTAGTTGCATTCGTTTGATTGCCCCCGGCTTCTTGTATATACTGCTTCAGCTCCAGGACAAATTTGCGGCTATGCGCTGCTTTTTCCTGGAAGAGCATTTTCAGAAGGTCGTTCCTTTTCACTTGCCGGGCGGCTTTTCCATACCCTTCTATCCGGTCGTTATTGATCCTGACCAGGTCGTTGAGTGTGGTGATGAGCTCTTCACTTTTTGCTTCTACTTTCATGGGACTGAATTATTTGTTTTTGAAACCGATCTTGTGTTTCTTTTTGTGAGAAGTTTCGGTATCCGGCTGTGTAGGATCCGCGGTAGTGGAATTTACATCGTTCGATTCTTCTTCTTCATACACTTCAGGTTCTTTTACTTTTTTTGTCTTTGGTGTACTTGTTTTTTCAGGGGCGGATTTGCCTTTAGTCGGCGTTTCTTTTGCCGGCTGCTTGTTCGTAGTTTTCATGTTGATTATTATTTAGGTTAAAAAAATGATCTCTTTCTTTTCTCAACGAAACAGAGATTCGCAACTATTTATCCTAAATAAACATACCAGTAGATAAGCGCTTATTTTGTTGGCATGTGACATGATTATGGGGAACTATGTGCTCAGCTGCATTCTCTCCTGTGTAGGGCTTTCCCGAATGCAAGGCTTAATTTTGCGGGAGAAATGTTAAATGAGTGGTTTTTCGACCGGAATATCCGGCATTTCACAGGGATACGTTGATATTATATAGAAATTGGCTTTTTTTTAACAAAGTAATTATTTATTATTGCCCGGTATTGATGTAACTAACTGAACGAGCAGGTATTATAAAACGTAAATTCTATCTAACAAAAATGCTTTGTACTAAAAAATTCCTTCCCTTGTTATTGATGTTTGTTGGCATCAATGTTTCCTTTGCCCAGAGTTTTGTTGCAAATGATGATCCTATTGCCCTTGCACTTGATAGCCTTGCAACGGAAAAATTCCTTGAAAAAGCCTGGAGCAAACCGGTGATGGCGAAAAACAGCAAATTTCACTACGCACCCGATTCTATTCCTGTTTTCGATGATTTTGTATACGAATCCCGATTGGCTAAACTGGATGCAGTGTCTCCTTTCGACCTCGTTTACAATCCTACGGTAAGAGGTTATATCGACTTGTATGCCAACAGGAAAAGAGGCCAGGTCTCGAAAATGATCGGGATCTCTCAAATGTATTACCCTATGTTTGAAGAAGTGCTGGACAAATACAACATTCCGCTGGAGCTGAAACACCTCGCTGTTATCGAATCGGCGCTGAACCCGAATGCCAAGTCAAAAGCAGGCGCTATGGGGTTGTGGCAGTTCATGTATCCTACGGGAAAAATGTACGGCCTGGATATCAACTCTTATATAGATGAGCGCAACGATCCGTATAAGGAAACGATAGCGGCTGCCGAATACCTCCAGTTCCTGTACAAAATGTTCGGCGACTGGCAAATGGTGTTAGCTGCCTACAACGGCGGACCGGGTACGGTGAACCATGCGATCCGCAGAAGCGGGGGTAAAAAAACATACTGGGAGATCAGGCAATACCTGCCGAAGGAAACCCAGGGCTATGTACCGGCATTTATTGCGGCCAACTACGTGATGAATTATTACGCCGAGCACAATATTAATCCTGCCGTGCCTAAAAAACATTATTTTGAACTGGATACGGTGATCATCAAAGAACCGCTGACCTTTGACCAGATCTCGTCCGTGCTGGAAGTTCCGGTGGAAGATATCGCCTATTACAATCCTATTTATAAAAAGAACGTGATCCCGGCAGGAGGTTATATTCTCACTCTGCCTAAAGCCAAGATCGGCAAATTTGTAAGCAACGAGCAGCAGATCTACGATATGCTCCGTCTGAAAACAGAGCAGCAAGGTGGCATGGCTGCAGCTACCATGAAGGAAAGGCAGGCAACACATGTAGTTAAGAAGAACGAAAAGCTGGCCACTATTGCAAAAAAATATGGAGTAACCACTGCCGACATCCGCAACTGGAATTTTATCGGGAAAAAAGGCCTGAAGCCCGGAAGAAAACTGGTATTATACTTAAAAGACGGATCTTCGGGGCCGACAGCTATACCACTGGAAAACACAGGTGCTCCACAAACAAATGTAGCGGCTAAAGAAACAAAGACACCGGAGAATAAAAAACTGGCAGAGAACAAAACATCCAAATCAGCTACCTATTACACGGTGAGAAAAGGCGATAACCTCTACAAGATATCACAGCACACCGGCGTTTCCATGCAGGAGCTGAAAAAGGCAAATAACCTGACGGATAAAAGCAAGCTGATGCCGGGACAAAAACTGAAGCTGAAACAAGCCGCTTAACAAAATTTGATAAAATGTAAGAAAGTCCGGGCCGCCCCGGACTTTTTTTATAGCTATCGGGACATAAAAAATTGTACCTTTAAAGCCGATGAGTTTCATTTATCCGGCATTCCTGTTTGGTTTCTTTGCCCTGGCAATTCCAATTATCATTCACCTTTTTAATTTCAGACGCTACAAGAAAGTATATTTCACCAATGTTCGTTTTCTCGATCAGCTGAAACAGGAGAGCCAGTCCAAATCACGTTTAAAACATTTATTGATCCTTGCCGCCCGCATACTGGCCATCAGCTGCCTCGTGCTGGCATTTGCCCAGCCTTTTATTCCGCTTGCCAATACAAATGTGAAAGCAGGCTCCAAAGCCATCAGTGTATACATCGATAACTCCTTCAGTATGGAGTCGGTTAGCAAGAACGGACTGCTGTTTGAAGTAGCAAAGAACAAGGCCCGCGAAATAGCCAAAGCATTCGGAGATGCGGATAAATTCCAGCTGCTCACCAATGATTTTGAAGGCAAGAATCAACGTCTCGTATCCAAAGAAGAATTTATCCAGCTCATCGATGAGTGTCAGATCTCACCGGCTTTTAAAAAGGTAGCGGAAGTATACAGCCGCCAGCGGGATCTTTTGCAGGCATCTACGGCTGCCGATAAACGCAATTACCTCATAAGCGATTTCCAGAAGAACATGGCGGACATTGCAGCGCTCAAAACCGACAGCGGTCTTTCCACTACTTTTATTCCACTCGTATCCAACAGCAATGGGAATCTTTACATCGATACTTGCTGGTTCGATTCGCCCGTGCAGCAATCAGGGATGATACAGAAACTGCACGTCCGTATCATTAATAATTCTGCCAATTCGATCGAGAACGGGGTGGTAAAGTTATACATCAACAAAGAGCTGGTATCGCCAGCTACCTATAAAGCGGAGCCTGATTCCAAAACAGAAGTGGTGATCTCATACCTGCTGAAAGGCTCCGGGATCCAGCAATGTTATGTAGAGATCGAAGACCACCCGGTGACCTTTGACGACCGGATGTTCTTTTCATACGATGTCAAAAAAAATATCCCCACCCTGGTGATCTCAGGTACACAGGCCAAATCAAGCGCGTATCTTTCCTCACTGATGAAAAATGATTCGCTGTTCAGCTATGCGGAAATGAATGAGAAAGCGATCGATTTTTCCAGGTTCACTTCGGTTGATTTTATCATACTCAATGGCATTCAGAATATCAGCAGCGGACTTGCTTCCGAAACGAAGAAGTTTATCGGGAACGGCGGGACTGTTTTTATCCTTCCTGCGATCAACAGCGATCTCCTATCGTATAACACCCTGCTGGCTATGCTTGGTGCCGGGCAGCTTACTCCGCTGGATACCGCCAATACCAAAGCAGATAAAATAAATTATGCCCAGGGTTTGTATGAAGGTGTTTTTGAAAAGAAGCAGGAAAACATCGATCTGCC
Organism: Bacteroidota bacterium; assembly: GCA_021156365.1. Classification (GTDB taxonomy): domain Bacteria; phylum Bacteroidota; class Bacteroidia; order B-17B0; family Aurantibacillaceae; genus JADJDM01. The sequence goes on along the minus strand of JAJNDK010000002.1, from coordinate 37,152 downwards.
AAAAGTATTCTCCCATTATGGTCTCGCTTCTTCCGTACGTTCCAATGAGGATGTGATCATTCGTTTACTGAATGGCAAATCGTTCCTCAGCCTGTATCAGAACCAGGCCGGCAAAGTATATGTATGCGCCTCATCACTGGAAGACGAAGCGTCCAACTTTGCAAGGCATGGTTTATTCGTGCCTACTATTATCCGGATGGCAATCAACAGCACACCGATCGTTCCCCTGTATTATACCTGTGGGAATAACGAAGTGATCGCTTTGAAAAGCAACCTCGTGAACAAAGAAGGTGTGTATCATATTGTAAACGAAACAGGCAAACAGGATTTTATTCCGGAAATGCGCAAGCAAATGGGACTGATCAACCTGTATCCTCAAAACCAGCTGAAGGAAGCAGGGAACTATAGCGTGAAAAGCGATAAAACTCCTATCAGCGGCGCTTCTTTTAACTTTAGTCGCGAGGAGTCGGATCTGAGCGCCCTCACACCGGACGAGCTGAAAAAGACACTTAGTGACAAGGGCGACAGATCTCTTTCCTTTATAGAGCCGGGAGAAAAAAACATTTCGGCTTCTATTTCCGATCAAAGCAGTGGAACGCGCCTTTGGAAATTTTTTGTGATCCTGGCACTGACATTTTTATTAACCGAAATTTTATTAATTCGTTTTTTCAAATGAACATTTTAATCAAATCAGCAAAGATCGTTGACTCTTCTTCCGACCTGAATGGTAAAAAATTCGACATTCTCATCGAGCGTGGGATCATAACGGAGATCAAAGCCACCATTAAAAATGACAAGGGTTATAAGACAGTGGAAAGCCCCGACCTTTGTGTGTCTCCGGGCTGGATCGATATGCAGGCCCGTTTCTGTGATCCCGGTTTTGAGTTCAAGGAAGACCTGGAGAGCGGTGTAAGAGCTGCTGCCGGCGGAGGCTTCACAGCTGTGTGTATAATGCCGGGAACAGAGCCGCCGCTGCACACCAAGTCGCAGATCGAATATGTGGTGAACAAAACAAAAGACGGAGCGGTAGATGTATATCCGATCGGAACTCTTACCCAGAACAGGGAAGGTAAAGACATAGCGGAAATGCATGATATGAAATTATCGGGTGCCGTTGCTTTCAGCGATGACAAACGCCCGGTGAAAGATTCCGGACTGCTGCTGCGCGCCTTGCAATATGCATCGAATGTAGGCGCCCTGGTGATCGCTCACAATGAAGACAAATCACTTTCGCATGGCGGGCAAATGCACGAAGGCGAAGTTTCCACACGTATTGGTTTGAAAGGCATTCCTGCCATTGCGGAAGAGCTGATGCTACAGCGCAATTTGCAGATACTCGAATATACTGATGCACGCCTGCATGTGTCTGCAATTTCCACCAAGGGAAGCGTGGATCTGCTGAAACGGTCGAAAGCAGAAGGCTTAAAAGTGACGGCTGCCGTAGCGGCTCACAACCTGTTGCTGGATGATACGAAGGTGTTTGAATTCGATACCAATTACAAAGTGAATCCGCCCCTGCGAGCCAAAGAAGACCTGGAGGCATTGAAAAAAGGATTGCTCAATAACACCATCGATGTCATCGTGAGCGATCACACTCCGGAAGACACAGAGAACAAAGAACTGGAATTTGACCTCGCATCCAACGGCATCATTGCACTGGAAACAGCTTATGCTGCTGCCAACACAGCCTGCCATGCAAAACTAAGCCAGGACCACCTGGTGGAAAAATTATGTCACAATCCACGGAAGATACTGGGCCTGGAAGTTCCGGTGATCAGGGAAGGGGAAGCTGCTAATCTCACACTATTCGATCCTTCCCGCGAATGGACCTTCGAAAAAAAGAATATTCTCTCCAAATCGAAAAACACGCCTTTTGTTGGTTACAAATTCAAAGGGAAAGTAGTGGGCATCGTCAACAAGAACGAATTTATTCCAACAAAATAATTGACCGACGATTCGCTCATTATTTTAAGCCCGGGTTTTGCAGCCGGTGAGGATGACACGATCTGTATGCCTTATGTGCAGATGTTCATAAAGGCATTGCGAAACTCTTTCCCTGCTCTTCAAATACACATTATTAGTCTGCAGTATCCTTACACTGCTTCCGTTTACGACTGGCATGGAGTGAAAGTATATGCACTCGGCGGTCGCAATAAAAAATGGAACCGTTTTTTCACCTGGCAAAAGGCAGGTAAGCTGATAGATCAGCTCTGTGCAGAAACGAACGTGGTCGGTATTTTTTCTTTATGGCTTACGGAATGTACGTATATCGCGCAGAAGCTCTCAAAAAAACACGGGCTTCAAACAATTGCCTGGTGTATGGGGCAGGATGCGAAAAAAACGAACAGGTACATCCGGCACCTCGACACCTCTTTGTTCCGGATCGGTTGCATGTCACCTTTTTTGGCAGAGCAATTACAGCTGAATCATGGAATAAAAGATACCTGCATCATCGGGAATGGGATCTACCCGGAAACGATTCCTCCGGCAGTTTCAAAAGAAAAGATCTACGATATAATTTCCGTTGGTGCCTTCAGTGACTTTAAACAGTTTGATTGGGTGGTGGATGTGGTACAGGTTTTGAAAAAAGAATTCCCGGGTATAAAAGCCTGTATGGTAGGTTCAGGGCCCGAATGGCAAAGTATTCAAAACAGGATCAGCGCTTTGGATCTGTCAGCGAATATTGAATTAAAAGGAAGCCTGCCGCATACCGATTGCCTGGAGCTCATGATGCATTCGAAGCTACTCCTGCATCCTTCTTCCTACGAAGGCGCATCCACAGTCGTGTTGGAGGCATTGTATTACAGATGTTACGTGATCAGCATAACTGTTCCGGCTGCTGCTATGCCTCCTGTATTTTATAAAGCAGCTACAAAGGACGAAATGATCCGAAAGGCAAAAGAGTTGTTATTGATGGAATGCAATGAGCAATCGTATTGTGTAACCACCAGCCTGGAAAGCGCGCAGAAGCTGATGAGGATGTTCGGATACAAACAGATCGCTCCTTGAAGCAGACTTTATAATAAACCATATAAGGACATATAAGACAGAACATAGATGAAATGCACGCGCAGACTATTAGCAGTAAAAACCTTATATGCCTTATATGGTTTGAAACATTTCTCCGCTTTGTTTTATCTCAATTGTTCCAACTGTTTTTGTGCTTCTTTCGAGCCTTCTGCCACCGCCTTTTCAAAATAAAAAATCGCTGAATCTTTACTCCCTGTTTGCAAAAAAGTAAAGGCCAGGTTATAATTGATCTTCGGTTCATCCGGTGCGAGGGCTTGTGCTTTCCGAATGTATTCAAATGCTTTGTCGAATTCTTTCCGAATGCCGTAAATACTTCCAAGGTTGTTGAATGCTTCGCTGTTGGATGGATCCAGGGCGATGCTCTCTCTGAAAAACCCTGCTGCGGTTTCACGGTCACCGGTAGTAACCAGCAATACCCAGCCATAATTGTTCAGCACCAATGGATCTTTCTTATTGAGCCCATACGCTTTTTCCAGGTCGGGTAAAGCAGCACTATAATTCTGTTCGTTCAGGTAAAAACTTCCTCTGTTGGCATAACCACGAAATTCGTTCGGGTATTTTTTTATAAGATCTGTAAAAAGTGTTTCACTGTTGTACCACACCTTACTACGTTTATAACAGAGGAAACAAAACACGACCGAAAGAGCTGAAAAAAGAAATACAAAATTTTTCGTGCTTTTGAAGCGCGACCCCAGACCGAAAACGAGCGGAACAAAAACACCGAGGCAGGATAAATAAAAATAGCGATCCGCCGCAATGCTGAAGGTGTTAGGAATGATCTGCAATACCGGAAGCAGGGTAACTACATAAAAAACGGCGCCGGCAACCAGCAAAGGATACTTTTTCCGGTTCCTGAAAATGAAAAGACCGATCCCGGCCACAATCACAAAAGCTATTGTAAAAAGAAGAAGCGGGTTTTCGGGATATGGATATATCACAGACAATTTTGCAGGCACAAAACATTTAACGAGATAAAAACAAAGACCATAAAAAGGAAGGAGTATTTTTTCGGGGAGCGAATACCCAACATATGTTTCATTTTCGAAGCCATGCTGCACCTGTTGCATGGTAGACCAGACAAAACAGAATGCGCATGCAACAAAAGGCAAATAGATAAACCAGGTAGTTTTTAGTGTTTTCTTCAGGGCAAAAATATCGTATAATACCAGGACGAGCGGGAAGGTAATAGCCATGGGTTTGGAGAAACAGGAACAAATAAACAACAGGAGGCAGAGCCCATACCAGGTCCACTTGTTGTTTTCTCTGTATTTTATATATGCCCCGAAGGCAAGGAGGTAAAAGAACAGGTAGAGCACATCTTTTCTCTCCGCGATCCAGGCTACGGATTCTACATGCAGGGGGTGGATCGCAAAAAGCAAAGCAATAAAAAAGGCAGCCGGCTCTTTGCCCGAAATTTTCCTGACAAGAAAAAAGATCAAAATGGCATTCAAAATATGTAGTAGTAAACTGCACAAATGGAAGCCAAAAGCTTTCATTCCGCCAAGGGAATAATCGAGTAAATAAGAGAATTGGGTAAGTGGGATAAACATGTCAATTTTCGATGATTTTAACAAAAAAACAGTGTTTTTTATTGAAAAATGCTTCAAAAATGAGTTATTCAGCACATAATCCGGATCATCGTAATTTACAAAATCAGCATACAGAACAGGGGAAAAACCGATCAGGCAGGCAATGATCAGTACGATTAGGTAAATTGTTTTAGGAGAACGCATAAAACTATTATATTTGATAGCCTTTTGAAGTACTGACTTACTAATCAGAATTGTAAAGTTAAAAATCTTTTTACCCCATGAAAAAAATCTACCTCTTCAGTATCGTATTTATTTTAACCTGTATTTCCCATGCGCAAACACCTTTTACCATGGTGGAGCTACATGGATTCGAGCCGCATACCATGCCGCCCTGGCCAAATGGTTCGGTAACGGACATAAAAACGTTTAAAAACAAGCTATATGTGGGGCTTGCTGCTGATTCGGGGCAGGTTTACCGCTCTGCAACCGGTGATGCCGGAACTTTCCAATGTGTTTTTCCTTCAAGGCCCCTGATAACAAGAGCAGGCCATCTTGAAACCACCAACGACGGTCCTACAGGCGGATACCTGTTTATGGCAGGACACGTTCCGAGCGGATACGGTGCGCATCCAAAGGTATTCAGAACAAGCGACGGAGTGGTGTGGGACGATTATGCAGATATCCCTATCGATGGATATACAAGCAATATCAGGACCTTTAAAGGCCTTGGTGCCGAGGATTCTGTATACGTGGCTCAATTTTCCTCATCAACCGGAACTATACTGATGCGTAATGGAATAAATGCAAACGATTATGACAATACATTGGGTACCTGGGATACGGTTGCCAATTTCCTGACAGAGTTCGGTACTTTTTCGCAGATGACGGCCTCGGCTGTTTTTAACGGAAGCCTGTATTATACCCTTGAAGATAATAACATGTATACAACGGGCGATGGGCGCTCTCTTAGCCAGAGTGTCGGGTTCTCCGGAACGATCGGCGCCACTTCGGGATTGAACAATGCGTATGCTTCAGCTATGGAAGTGTACGGGGGTAGCCTGTATATCGGAACATATAATTACACCTCAGGCTGTGAGCTTTGGCTCAGCAACAACGGGACGAGCTTTGCCAATATAACAAGTCCTTTGTTCAGCGGTTTCAACAGAATTGTCCGCATGAAATCGACAGCAGGAAAGCTATGGATGCTCCTGACCGACGGAGGTGGCGCATTTGGAGTATTCAGCTGGGATGGTACTACTGTGGCAGTCGAGAACACTATTGAATTTGGTTCGGCAAATATTGATATCGATTCGTATTCAGGACTGGAAGAATTCAATGACCATTTATATGTAGGTGTTACTCATTATCAGATGCCTTCCCGTTATGCGCAGGATCCCGATAATACTTTTGCCTTTGCCATGACAAATGGTGCACAGGTATGGCGTACCTGCCTCATCGGGCCGAATCCGAATGTAACAGTTACATCGCCGAACCCAGAGTATGTATGTCCGGGCGCAACTGCTACAGTAACTGTTGCGGGTAATGCAGCATCGTATATCTGGCATCACAATGGCGCTACAACGCTTTCAACTACCACCAGCGATACCGGATTTTTCCAGGTAACAGGCATTGGCGCCAATACCTGCCGGACCTCAACTGAAACCAATGTCCGCAACTTTACGCCGGGTGATGCACCTGTTTTTTCATTGGGTAATACACCTACTCCGATCTGGGGTAATTCATTAGGTTTTTGTATGGGAGACACAAGTCCGGTTGTTGTAGCACGGGATCCTGTGAACGATTACAATGCACTTCACATTCCATCTATTGACGGAGGCTTCAGCATGGTCGCGAATAACGATTTTGCTTCCGACAAAAGTATGACGATCGAACTCTGGTTCAAACCTATTTCCCTTGGAGTAATTCTGAGTGAGTTTGATACATTAACGGCTTCCTCCTGGTCATACAATAACAACAGTGTTATACGGCTTGATTTCGGGGGCAGTGTGTACATTTCACTTCCGGGTCTTGGTGGCGAATCATGGATCGGTGATATCATTTCTAATTTTGGCGGATGGCACCACGTAACGGTTCGGTATAATGGTGCCACCGGAGATTTTGACGGAGCATTGGATGGAGTATTTACGGGGCCGGCCAATTTCATCCGCTCAATACCTGAGGATAACAGCGGATATGATTCGTATAAAATCGGTATGACTGCATTTGTAGCTGCTTTGGGATACAATGTGAGCAATATGAATGGCTATGTAAGGGATATCCGGATCTGGAATTCGGTACGTACAAATTCAGAGATCAGTGATAATCTGTATGGGTTGCCGGTAGGCACATACCCTGATCTTGTTTATTATTTCAAGGCCGAGGAAACATCCGGTACAGTACTGAACGATTCCAGCGGCAATGCTTTTAATGCCACTATCAACGGAGCTTTTGTAACACCGGTTTCACCGATACTATGGACAGCTTCGCCAACGCTTACTGATCTTGGTAATGCCGCGGCAGAGTTCCACCCGGTTGTTCCGACCAATTACACCGCGCAATATACGGATGCGAACGGATGTCCTTCCGCACCAGGAATATTGGCAGTGAGTCCGTATTACCTGGATATCACGCCTTCTGTTGCAGCTTCCTGCGGCGGTCAACCTGCATTCCTTGCATATACGACCAATGCTTCCATGATCACGACTACATGGAGTAGCACAACGCTTGGCACAGTGCCTACCAACTCTGTGAACATCACACCTCCTTCAGCTGAATGGGTGTATGTGAGCACGAATGTGGGAGGTACCTGTGCACTGGAAGATTCCATATTGGTAAATGTGGGCCCTGCATTTGAATCTACACTTGGAAATCCGCTTCCGGTATTTGATTGCGAAGGCGCGCAGATAGTAATGGATGCTGAAGCTACAGGCGGAACGGCGCCATTCACCTTTATCTGGTACAACTCCATGTTCAGCGACACCACTACTGTTGATACACTGATCTATACGATACCTCCGGGTTATGTGGAATTGAACCTGCATGCTACGGATGCGATCGGGTGTTATTACAATTTAGGATTAAGCACATCGGCTACGCCAAGCACCGACCTGCATGGTCACGTGTCCACACCTCCACCATCTTCACTTGATGTGGACAATGGATTTGTGTATGTATTCAAACACCAGCCGGGCAGTGCGGGACTCGATACGATGGGGTATACTCCGCTCGATGCAAACGGCGACTATTTATTTACACCGCTTACAGCGGGTTCTTACCTGATCAAGGTGTTACCTGATGAAACGGCCTTTCCTTTGGGAGTTCCGACTTATTACGGAAATACATTCCAGTGGGATTCATCCACGGTATACACACACGGCTGTTCGCAGGCGGATACTGCAGATATTCAATTGGTGATGATGGATGGAAGCACGGGAACGGCAAGTGTTTCGGGTTACATACTCGAAGGACCGGGCTTTGGTACTTCACGCTATGGAAACAACAATGGCCAACCAAATCTTCCTTTTGTTCCGGGCGGTCCGCTCAAAGGTATCGATGTGAAGCTGGGAAAAAATCCGGGCGGTGGTATCCAGGCACGTGTGATGTCTGATTCAACGGGTTTCTATGAGTTTGAGAATGTGCCGGATGGCGGATACAAGATCTATGTTGATATTCCGAATTTACCGATGGATTCTACCCGTGAGCTGGTAATTGCAATTGGCGATTCCAGTATCCAGAATAATTATTTTGCCGACTCCGCTATTGTGTATGTCAATCCGGATACTGTGGTGCCGGTAGGCATTTATGCTTCCACAAAAGTGTATGAAAATAATTTCACCATCTATCCGAACCCTGCAAAAGGCAACCTGTATGTGAGCTACGAGCTGACTCACGCGGATCATGTATCTATCGAGATCCGCAATGCGATCGGTCAGCTGATCAGGGCAGAGCCATCACGCAAACATCCGGAGGGAAAGAATATTTTCATCTTTAATACGGATCAGCTGAATCTGCAGAACGGTGTTTATTTTATCAGTGTTCTGACAGGCAATAAAAAATATACACAACGTTTAGTGGTCATCGATTAATATGCTTTTAAATTTTAAATTACTATCCTCAATGAAAAAAATCAGTATTGTTCTTTTATTTATTTTTTCTTCGGCTGCAGTATTTGCCCAGGCACCATTCGGTTTTTCTGAAAAACATGGCTTTGGTATGCCGCTCCCTCCTAACATACCCAACAAACACATGACGGGATCACTGGAGTTTAAAAACAGACTCTACATCGGTGTCGGAAATGATTCGGGCTATGTATACCGCTCATCTACCGGTGATCCGGGAAGCTTCGAAAAGGTATATGAATCCTGGTCCGTAAGAAAGACAGAACATTTTGCTGCAACGGCTGATGGTTCGCAGGGTGGATACCTCTTCATGGGAGCCGATATTTCCAGTACCTATGGAACACCTAAAGTGGAACGCACAGCGGACGGAGTAACCTGGCTGAAATATTTCCAGCTTCCTTCCGGCTCTTATTATTTTACCGGCATCAATACGTATAAAGGCGTAGGCGCAGTGGATTCGGTTTATGTATCCTATTTTGATAATAACAATAACACGCAAATGGTGCTCCGGAATGGAGTGGATGCAATGGATCCGTCTACATTCGGTGGTACCTGGGATACGGTGATGAACTTTTCACTGCAGGCAGGGATAACTTCCAGGATCGCGGCATCCACCATTTACAATGGAAAACTTTACTATGCCATGGACGACAACAGGTTGTTCGAAACAGCAGACGGACGCTCACTTTCCTACAATACGGATTTTGCAAGCAGCATGGGCATCGGCTCCGGATTGGGCAATATGAATGTTTCAGCTATGGCAGAATACAATGGCGAGCTCTATTTCGGAACCCAAAATTACGACACCGGTTATGAGATATGGAAAACGTCGGATGGGATCAGCTATACCAGTCTGCGCGATTCGATAGATTTGAACTTCGATGCGGTAGTGAATATGAAAGCGGCCAATGGCAAGCTTTGGATACTTGCGCGGGATTATTTCAATAATACTTTCCAGTTACTCAGCTACGACGGATCCGCATTTACTCTTGAGAGCAATGATGAATTCGGCCAGCTCGACCTGGAGATAAACGAATATTCTACCATGGGAGCTTTCAATGATCACCTGTATGTAGGTGTTACACATTTCCTCTCAGCAGCCAGGCTCATTAATCCGGGCAATAACCAGGTAAATGCGTTCTCGGGCTCAACCGGTGGGCAACTCTGGAGAACCTGTCTCACAGGCGCTTTCCCGAATGTAAGTATCACTTCAACGAATCCGTTGACAGTATGTGCCACCACTGCAATAAATGCAAATATAACTGCAACCGGCAATGCAATCAGCTATATCTGGAATCCGGGCGGCACTGCAGGCACCAACATGACTGCCACTGATACCGGGCATTATTATATTACCGGTATAGCATCCAATGGTTGTCGTTATGCAGCAGAACAGATCATCAATTCCTATCCTGTTCCGATGGCTCCCGAATTCAACGCTGATACATATATTGGCATTAGCAGCACAAATGTTTGTTTAGGCGATACCAGTTCGGTTGTTTTTGCATACGATCCTATAGGCGCGAATCCGGGTCTGGAAGTTCCGGGTGGAGATATGGGCTTTACGACTCCTGCTACCAATGTTTTCAATAGCAATCGTGATATTACCATCGAGCTTTGGTTCCTGCCCTATGCATTTACGGAAGGACCTATCATCAGCGAGGCCGATACATTATCAAGCGGATCTTCATGGGGTATCATCAGCCTTATCCGCAGGGATATCAGCGGTAATATTAAAGTACACGTAAAGGGAAATACGACCACTGAGATCAATTTAGGAAATGCGGCACATAATACATGGCATCATATCGTTTTGCGTTACAATAGCGCTACTTCAACGCTCGATGGTTTTCTCGACGGAGTACAGGGTCCATCGGATACCCGCACGCGAGATGTTCCCCAGGATGTGGGAGGTACGGACTGTTATAAGATCTGCATGAAATCTTTTGTGGAGGAAACTGCTTCGGCCCCTTATAATGCGAATGGTGTCATAAGAGATATCCGTATCTGGAATGCGGCATTGGATAACTCGGATATCCTGGATAATATGTATGGCCTGCCTGCAGGACCTCCTCCTCCCGAGCTGATTTATCATTACAAAACCAATGAGACCTCGGGTAATGCAATTGCTGATCACAGCTTATATGGACACGATACGTTGGTGGCAGGAGTTTTCCAAAACCCGACACCAATTGTCTGGGCACCCGATCCAACGTTGATCGATTTGGGCAATGGATACGCGAGGATGCATCCGATGGTTGAAACTACCTATAAGGCTTACTATATCGGTGCCAATGGTTGCGCTTCCGATACCGGATATTTTGATGCGATCGTTCCTTACATCGAGGTTACGAATGCATACGATCCGGGTATCTTTGCATCCTGCGGCGGAGATCTGATATATGTAGAGCCCTATTCCAACGTAGGTCTTAACAATCCTACCTGGAGCAGCCCTTCACTGGGATCCATCACTACTTACTCTACAGTTGTTGCTCCACCTTCACCTGAATACGTGTTGGTGGTGGATACCGTCTGGGGTTATTGCCCGCTGAGCGATTCGGTTCTTATCACCGTTGGACCTGCGTTTGAATCTGCAGTTGGGAATCCGTTACCGATCTTTGATTGCGAAGGAGCAGAAACAGTGTTGGATGCACAAAATACAGGCGGAACCGCACCTTATACCTATGTCTGGAATAACACATTTTTTGATGATACGACCAGCGTTGATACACTTGTTTATACCATACCTTCCGGCTACGTGGAAGTGTACCTGAATGCCTATGACGCTATAGGATGTCATTATATGGTTTCCTTCAGCACTTCTTCCACGCCGAGCACCGATCTGTACGGTCATGTAACAACCCAGGCACCTGCCGATGTTGACAATGGATTTGTGTATGTGTTCAAACACCAGCCAGGCAGTGCAGGCCTTGATACCATGGGATTTACATCGCTGGATGCAAACGGCAATTATATATTCACCCCGCTTACCGCAGGCAATTACCTGATCAAAGTAATGCCGGATGAAACAGATTTCCCTTACGGAGTACCGACCTATTATGGCAATACGTTCCAGTGGGATTCTTCTACCGTGTATACGCATGGCTGTGCACAGACAGATACAGCTAATATACAGATAGTGGAAATAGATACGACTACATATGGTGATGCAACTGTTTCGGGTTATATACTCGAAGGAGATGGTTTCGGAGCAACTGCCAGAATTATAAACAATGGCGGTGGCCAGCCAAATCATCCTTTTGTTCCGGGTGGTCCGCTCAAAGGGATCGACGTGAAATTAGGCAAAAATCCGGGTGGTGGAATCCAGGCGCGTACGATGTCCGATACCACCGGTTTCTATGAGTTTGACAGCATCCCTCCGGGTGGCTACAAGATCTATGTGGATATCCCGAACCTGCCGATGGATTCTACCCGCGAGCTGATCATTGCGGTGGAAGATTCGAGTATTCAGAATAACTACTATGCCGACTCATCAATGATCTATATCATCGATACCACGATCACACCGGTTGGCATTTATGCATCTGCAAAAACATACGAGAATAAATTCAGTATCTACCCGAATCCGGCCAGGGGCAACCTGTACCTGAACTATGAGCTCAGTAAATCCTCGGAAGTTTCCTTCGAGCTGCGGAATGTGATGGGTCAGCTGATACAGTCCATACCGTATCATAAATATCCGGAAGGCAAAAACATCTTTGTGATGAACACCGAATACATGAACCTGCAGAGTGGGGTGTACTTTATCAGCATACTGCTGGAAAATAAAAAATACACACAGCGTTTGGTCGTTATCGATTAAAGCCCTGTTAAGCACAAAAGAAGCCTTCCTTGAAAAAGGGGAGGCTTTTTTGTTTTTATAACAGGTAAACTACTGTTTAAAAACTTAACTTTACATCCCGTTAGCTATCGGGATAATGAAAAAAATGCTGAAAACACTTGATTGGTATATCCTGAAAAGATTTCTGGGAACTTACCTGTTTTCAAATATCCTGATCATTACGATCATTATTATTTTCGACATTTCCGAAAAGATCGATAATTTCATTTATGCGCCTTTGTCGGAAGTAGTGTTTGATCATTACCTTAATTTCGTTCCGTATTTCCTGAACAGGCTGAGCCCGATGTTTACCTTCATCGCCGTTATCTTTTTTACATCGCGATTGGCTGCGCGCTATGAAACAGTGGCGATCCTGAGCAGCGGGATCAGCTACCGACGATTCCTGAGACCGTACATGATCGGAGCTGCAATGATCGCGCTTGGCTCTTTATACATCAGTCATTTTGTGATCCCGAAAGCAAACAGAACACGGCAGGCTTTTGAGGATAAGTACATCAATAATTCTTACCAGAGCCGCGAAACCAATATCCATCGCCAGGTAGCGAAAGGGGTGATCATTTACATGGAATCTTTCAACAACCTGGACAAAACAGGCTATAAATTCACGCTCGAGAAAATGAACAACGGTGCTATGAGTTATATGCTCTGTGCCGATAATATCACCTGGGACAGTATCAAACAATTGTGGCGGACAGGAAATTATTATGAGCGTTTCATTCCCGACCTCAGCCGCATCAATACCAAACAGCTGTCGGTAGGCGATACCAATGAATACAAAGAAAAACTTGTATTTGGCGCTTCCAAAGAAATAACGATAGATTTCAGCCCAAAAGATATGGGGCGTGTGGAAAGCAAAGTAGAGATCATGACCTATCCTGAATTGAAAACCTTTATTTCCAAAGAGCGGGAGAAAGGCAGCAACGGTATCGAACGATTCGAGGTGGAAAATTATAACCGTACTGCCACACCCTTTTCTACCTTTATTCTCACGATCATTGGTGTGTGTTTATCCTCGCGTAAGATCCGTGGTGGTATTGGGATGCATCTTGCGCTTGGTCTTTTGCTGGCCGCATCCTATGTGCTGTTCCAGCAGGTTTCCTCTATCTTCGCTATCAATGGAATGCTCGGGCCTCTTATTGCAGTGTGGCTTCCAAACTTTATTTATGGGGGAATAGCATTCTATCTATACCGCACCGCTCAGAAATAAACAGGAACATTTATATACTTGTTTTTACTTTGGCAATTGTTTAGTTTTGTTCACCCGCGGAAAGCTCTATGGCAACCGATGGTTTCTCTTCTCACAAAAAAATCCTGAACAATATGCCCGATTCAATTTGGTATGGAAATCCTGTGGTGAGCGATCTGGACTGGATGAACGAAAATACGCTCGCTCAATCTCTCCACATTCGTGTAACTGAAATAGGAACTGATTTCCTGAAAGGTACGATGCCAGTGGATGAACGAACCAAACAACCCTTCGGACTTTTGCATGGCGGCGCTTCTGTGGCATTGGCTGAAACCCTTGGCAGTATTGCCTCCTGGCTGGTAGTGAACCGCGAACATTTTATCGGGGTGGGTATCGAGATCAATGCCAACCATGTAAAAGCTGTTACGTCCGGTATCGTTACGGGCATTTGCATACCCATTCACATCGGCGGAAGAAATCACATCTGGGAAATAAAAATTTTTAATGCAGACAATGAGCTGTGCTGCATCAGCCGTTTTACCTGCACTGTTGTGCAAAAAAATAAACTCACGAAATAAGTAACCGAAGCGGAGGGTCACTCTCTTCATCAAACACAAACAAAATGTTGTATCCATATCAACTGAAAAGCCATGAAGCATACAGGCAGGCATATGCAAAAAGTGTTGAGCAACCTGAATTATTCTGGGAAGAAATTGCCGGACATTTTGTATGGAAAAAAAAGTGGGACAAAGTACTTGATTGGAATTTTGAAGAGCCCGCTATTAAATGGTTTGAAGGTGCAAAGCTGAACATTACCGAAAATTGCCTCGACAGGCATCTGAAAGATCATGCGGATTCAAAAGCCATTATATGGGAATCCAATAATCCGGATGAAGCGGTGAGGACATACACCTATCAGCAGCTCTTCGAAGAAGTCTGCCGTTTTGCGAATGTTCTGAAAAGGAACGGGGTAAAAAAAGGTGATCGTGTTTGCATTTACATGGGCATGATCCCGGAGCTGGCTATTGCAACACTTGCCTGTGCACGCATTGGGGCCATTCATTCGGTCATTTTTGGTGGTTTTTCTGCGCAAGCGATTGCCGACAGGCTCGAAGATGCACAGGCGACCTGCATTATCACCAGCGATGGAGCGTTCAGGGGCGCCAAGGACATTCCATTAAAACCTGTTGTAGATGAGGCATTGAAAAACAATACATCTGTACAGCGGGTGATCGTGAACAAACGTACAAACGTTCCGATAGAGATGAAAGCAGGCAGGGATACCTGGTGGGAAGAAGAGATAAAACTCGTGGATAATGTATGTGATGCAGAAACCATGGACGCGGAAGATATGTTATTCATCCTCTACACATCAGGATCTACAGGCAAACCGAAAGGAGTGGTACATACCACAGCCGGGTATATGGTGTGGGCCAATTACACATTTGTAAACGTATTTCAATACCAGCCTGGACAGGTGCATTTCTGTACGGCTGATATCGGCTGGATCACAGGTCATAGCTACATTGTATATGGCCCCCTGAGTGCAGGAGCCACCTCCCTGATGTTCGAAGGGATTCCTACGTATCCGGATGCCGGCCGGTTCTGGGAAGTTGTGCAGAAGCACCGGGTAGACATCCTGTATACAGCGCCCACTGCCATCCGCAGCCTGATGGGCTTTGGCCTTGACCCGGTAAAAGGGAAGGACCTGAGTTCGCTAAAAGTGCTTGGATCTGTGGGAGAGCCCATCAATGAAGAGGCCTGGCACTGGTACTATGAGAACATCGGCGGAAAAAACTGCCCGGTAGTGGATACCTGGTGGCAAACCGAAACGGGCGGCATCCTTATTTCCAATATAGCCGGTATAACGCCTCACAAGCCTTCCTATGCAACGCTTCCTTTGCCGGGCATTCAACCCTGCTTGGTAGACGAACAGGGCAGGGAGCTGGCAGGAAATGAAGTGAGCGGCAATCTCTGTATCAAATTCCCGTGGCCGGGTATCATCCGCACCACGTATGGGGATCATGAGCGCTGCCGCCAGACCTACTTCTCTGCCTACAAAGGCAAGTATTTCACAGGCGACGGCTGCCTGCGCGATTCGGAGGGCAATTACCGCATCACCGGCCGTGTCGACGATGTACTTAACGTAAGCGGCCACCGGATCGGCACTGCTGAGGTGGAGAATGCCATCAATATGCATCCGGATATCATTGAAAGCGCTGTGGTAGGCTACCCGCACGACATCAAGGGGCAGGGGATCTATGCCTATGTGATTTCAGAAGGAGCCGTGAAAGACGCTGACAGCCTGCGAAAGGAGATCATTGCAACCGTTACTAAAGAAATTGGGCCCATTGCCCGGCCCGATAAGATCCAGATCGTTCCCGGTTTGCCCAAAACCCGCTCCGGTAAGATCATGCGGAGGATCTTACGTAAAATTGCAGAAGGCGATACCTCCGGTTTAGGAGATATAAGTACCCTCCTCGATCCTTCATTGGTGGATCTGATAAAAAGAGATGCTTTATAAAAGAAGGGGAAAAACCGAAAAAACGGGTTTTACCACTTATCTGAAAAAACCGACCACTTATCAAATTATTTACCGCCACTAGTAAAATGGCAAGTACAAAAGGACGATTAATGTTGTAAAATTGTTAAAATTAGTAAAAGTTACAGCTAAAGTCGAAAAAATTAAATTTGGTTTTCAGGGTATTAGGGAAATAGTAATAATTATTTTGGCATTAATTAACACGATAATTATTTTTAGCCCCTCTAAGTGTGGAAAATTTGAAACAAACGATATAAAAAGGTAGGATATGTTAAGAAAAATTTACTTCAGTATTATTGCCACAATTGCTCTGGGAGTAGCTGGTTTTGCTCAAAACAAGGGTGCTATCAAGGCAACTTTGATTGACGAAAAATCAAAGGAACCCCTCGCATTTGCCAATGTGATCGTGAAAAACGGCAACATTCAGGTAGCTACAGGTACCACGGATTTCGATGGTAATGTGACGATTAAACCCCTGGATCCGGGCAAATATGACGTTCAGGCGGTGTATGTAGGATACCAGAAGAAAATGGTTTCGGGTGTGGTGGTTTCTGCTGATAAAACAGCGTACATCAACATTCCTTTAGCTAATGATGGTGGTATCGTTCTCGAAGAATTTACAAAAGTGGAATACACCGTTCCTTTGATCGATCCGGATACGAAATCGGGTGGAACAGTTACCCGTGAGCAGTACCAGAACATGGCTACCAAAAATATCCAATCTGTTGCTTCTACCACAGCAGGTGTTTATCAGCAGGATGAAG
Source organism: Bacteroidota bacterium (assembly GCA_021156365.1). Lineage (GTDB taxonomy): Bacteria > Bacteroidota > Bacteroidia > B-17B0 > Aurantibacillaceae > JADJDM01. The sequence goes on along the minus strand of JAJNDK010000002.1, from coordinate 20,118 downwards.
GAGATCAGGTAAAAGTACGTGGTGCCCGTTCGGGTAACACCAATATCTTCATCGATGGTGAGCGCGCTATTGGTACTTCCGGTATCCCTCAGCAGGGTGTAGAACAGGTGAGTGTGATCTTAGGTGGTCTGCCGGCCCAGTTCGGTGATGCTACAGGTGGTGTGATCAGTGTAACTACCAGGGGCCCTCAGCCAAAATTCTTTGGTGGTGTGGAAGCGATCTCTTCTCAGTTAACAGATAAATACGGATATAATTTCTTAGGATTCAGTGTTGGTGGGCCGATCTGGGCGAAAAAAGACTCTTCCGGTGTGAAAAAACCAAAGATCGGTTTCTTCCTCGCAGGTGAGATCTTCAGGGAAAAGGATCCGGATCCTTATGCAACAGGCGCTTACAAAGTAAAAGACGATAAGCTTGCTGAAATTCAGGCAAAACCACTGACGAAGCTGGAAACAGGAAACTTTGTCCAGAGTGCTAACTATGTCAATTTCGATGACATGGAGCTGGTGAAAGCCCGTGAGAACGTAGCAAGAACTTCTATCCGTCTGAACCCTAAAGTTGATTTTAAAGTAACAGACAATATCAATATTACCTTAGGTGGTTCATGGGATTATTCGAGAGGACATTCGTATGTAAGACATTATGCGATGTTCAATGCGGAGAACAATCCACTCACTACCCAAAGCACTTGGAGGGGATATGTACGATTCCAGCAAAAATTCGGAAAATCAACGACTAAAAAAGAAGAGCAGTCTCAGTCTATTGTTAAGAATGCCTATTTCAACTTCCAGGTTGGTTACCAACATTATGGACGCGTAACCGAAGACGATACACACAAGGACAAGTATTTCCAATACGGGTATGTAGGTAAATTCAACTCCTCCATGTACCAGCAAATGATCCCGGATTCATCAGCTAACGTTTCTTATGACGTGGATGGTGATGGTGATATCGATACAATTGCTATAAATCCTAACGGTGGAACAGGCTTTGTACCGGGGAATATGGTGTATACCAACTTTACACCAACGGATTCAGTTCTGACCTTCACTCCGGGTGAGTTCAATCAATCAGCTGTTAATTACAACAACCAGTTTTTCAGCGAATATGACGGAACCATTTCTAATTTGGGTACGGTTATCAACAACGGTGGTATTTTGAACGGATCACAGCCAACCAGTTCTATCCAGAACCTTTGGGGCGCAGCCGGGTTCCAGTATCCCGGATATGTAAAAGATGATCAGTCTATTTTCCGTATCACCAGCAGTTTTTCGGCAGATATCAAGGATCACGCGATAATGGTGGGGATTGAGTACGATCAGCGTAACTACAGTCAATATGTAATGAATAATGCCTACGGCTTGTGGGGTACAGCACGTCAGCTGACCAACAGGCAATTTGATAAGCTGTCACAACTGAACCCCGTTATTGATACCTTGCCTTCAGGTGATGTTAGTATCCATTACGGACCAACGCTTAGCGCTACCACTAACTTCAATATGAACCTGGCAGATGCTTTAGGAGTAGGATATGATCAGTATATCAATGTGGATGCATTGTCACCGGATCAGCTTAACCTCGAAATGTACAGCCCTGACGAATTATTGAATGGCGGATATCCATTGGTAATTGCATACGGGTATGATTACTACGGAAACAAATTGAAAAAGAATAATGGGGTATTTGAAGATTTCATGACAAAATCAAAGACGAGCAAAAACGAAGATACCATCTATGATAGATTAGTTGGCGGATTCAAGCCGATCTACATGTCAGGTTATATCCAGGATAAATTCGATTTCAAGGATATGAAATTCAACATTGGTGTTCGTGTAGACAGGTATGATGCCAACCAAAAAGTATTGGCAGATAAATATTTATTCAAACCTGCTTATACAAAAGGAGAGATCAGCAGCCAATCGGATTACCCTGTGGTATTTGAACTGGATAAAGGCGCAGGCGTTCCTGATGACGCAGTGGTTTATTTTGCAGAAGGCGCAAGCAACACAGGTGCTACTGTGATCGGTTATCGTTCGGAGAATACCTGGTATGATGTAAATGGTGTGATCGTTCAGGATCCGAAAGTGATCCTTGACGGATCCAATGGTATTGCAAATCCAGCTTTGAAACTTCAGGATGCGTTTATCGGCAACAAGTATTCTTATTCTAACAATGCATTCAAGGATTACAAACCACAGATCAATGTGATGCCACGTGTGGCTTTCTCTTTCCCGATCTCCGATGTAGCTAACTTCTTTGCACATTACGATGTTCTTACACAAAGACCTACCAGCGATCAGAACCGTTTGGATCCTACCGCTTACTACTACTATCAGCAAAACATTGCAACCAGCACCATCTTCAACAACCCGGATCTGAAAGCGGAAAAAACGATCGATTATGAATTGGGCTTCAACCAGATCTTAAACGAGAAAAAAAGCGCAGCACTGAAATTATCTGCTTTCTACCGTGAGATGAGGAACCAGATCCAGACACAGCGTTTGAATGGAGCATATCCTACTGCGTACATCACTTATTCTAACCTCGATTTTGGAACTGTAAAAGGTTTCTCTGTTGAATACGATATGAGAAGATCAGGCGGTTTCTCCCTGAATGCCAACTATACCCTTCAGTTTGCAGAAGGTTCGGGATCAAGTGCTGACGGTGGTTTTAACTTAGCGAACACCAACCAGCCGAACCTGCGTGTAACGCTTCCATTGGATTACGATCAGCGTCATACTTTCACTGCAACGCTTGATTACCGTTTCGGAGAAGGAAAAGACTATAACGGACCAAAATACACCCGCAAAAAAGGTGATACGGAAAAAACCATCCAGATCCTTCAGAATGTAGGAGCGAACATGATCTTCCGTCTTGGTTCGGGAACACCATATACCAGAACGCAGGCTGCTTTGTCAGATGTGATCGTAGGGCAGCAACAGAACTCGACTATTGTCGGAGGTTTAAATGGTTCTTACCTGCCATGGCAGTTCAGAGCGGATCTCAGGATCGATAAATCTATTGAGCTGAAATTCGGTAGGAACAAACCGGAGGAAGACAGAAAAACATCTATGCTGAACATTTACCTGCAGGTATTGAATGTGTTCAACAACAAGAACATTATCAATGTTCACAAATACACCGGTTCGCCTGATGACGATGGATTCCTTAGCTCTGCACAAACCGGTCAGTCCTATATTAACTCTTCTGTAATAATCTATGGAAGCAGTTTCTACAACGGATTTATCGATCAATACAGAGCGAAGCTGTCGGATGGAAGTTACTATAACAGGCCGCGTGTGATCAGGATCGGTGTTCAGTTTGATTTCTAAAATGAGTTTGTTTCACAGAAAGTAAAAAGATATGAATATGAAAAGTATAATAATAAAACGGAAATGGCTAAGCTTTATGCTTATCCTGGTGGTGCTGAGTCCAATGCTGGCAAAGGAAAATGTACCGGTTGGAACTCCCACTCCTGAATCGGGTAGTGGTGATGCTCAGAAATTGTCCAATGTGGCAAAGGTAATGACCGGCTGTTTGCCGGGAGTAAAGCAAACAGAGATCAAATTAAATAACGTAAGAACACGGATCCTTACCTGTGGTGATATGTGGTGGGATGTGAACAGTAATCCTAAGTATGAAGTACCAAAAGGTTCAGGCTCGTATGCAAGTTTCGCGGGATCCCTGTGGTTTGGCGGATATGTGAATAATACACTCCGTACCTCGGCCATGACCTATCGTCAGAGTGGGGTTGATTTCTGGCCGGGTCCTCTGGATCCGGCAACTCAGGATGTAACCCAGTCTGTTTGTATTGCTTATGATAAGCACTGGCGTTTTAATCGTGCGGAAGCGGATGAGTTCTATAATAAATATGCAGGTGCTTTGATCCCGGGTAGCGGGATCCTGGAGCAGGAAGCAGGCTATGTTCCTCCAAGCTGGATCAGGGAATACCCGGGTAATGCTCCTTCCTCAATTGATCCATTCAAATATCTGGCTCCTTTTGTTGATTCGGATGTTAGTCTTGATTACGACTGGCAAACAGGTGATTATCCGGCATACAATGTAAAAAATGATCAAATCGCCCAGGGAAATTGTAAACGTTTGTTATTCGGTGATGAAACATTATTCTGGGTATTTAACGATAAAGGAAATAACCATACGGAAACAGGAACAGTAGGAGCGATTGGAGTAGAGATCCGTGCACAGGCATTTGAGTTTGCCACTTCCGATGTGCTCAATGATATGACCTTTTATAATTTCGAGATTATCAACCGTTCTACCAATATACTGGATTGTACCTACTTTGCAGTATGGGTGGATGCCGATTTGGGAAATTACATAGATGACTTCGTTGGTTGCGATGTTGGACGTGGGTTGGGTTATATTTATAACGGGGACAATTACGATGATGATAATCAGGGAGTTATCGGTTATCACGACAAGCTTCCGGCTTTGGGCTGTGATTTCTTCCAGGGACCTGCTGCTGACATAGGCGATGGTCTGGATAATGATCGTGACGGGTGCGTGGACGGAACATTTTATGTAGATGAAGGTGGAGTAGTTCATACAGACTCTATCACCCCTGAGACAACGATGCGCGAACTGATCAGTATGGCGAAATTTGTGCCTTATAGTAATAATGCGGATATATTAACCGGTAATCCTACCGGTGGTGGAAACGGAATTCAGTTTTACAATTATATGAGTGGCCGGTGGAGAACCGGTGTGTATATGCACTATGATCGGGATCAGGGTACTACAAGTATCGGACCGGTGTGTTCGTATCTTTTTCCAGGCACTTCAGATCCATTGGGATATGGTGTGGGTGGTAGTCCGAGCAACCCGATTGCAACACAAAACTGGACAGAGGTGGTTTCAGTTGGCGGAGCAAACACCCCGAATGACAGAAGGTTCCTTCAATCGGCTGGGATCTTTACCCTCCAGCCGGGAGCCATTAATACGATCACTTTTGGCATGCCATTCGTTCGTACGAATGCCGCCGATAATTTCGCTGCGATCCCGCTTTTATTGATCGCGGATGACAAAGCGCAATCACTATTCGACAATTGTTTTAAAGTATTGGATGGACCGGATGCTCCGGATCTTACTATCCAGGAAATGGAAAATCAGCTAATCTTCTATTTCTCTAACAGGGTTACATCAAACAACTACGAACAAAAAAGATATGCTGATCTGGATCCGACCATTGCTAACCTGACTGCAAGTCCTACGGATTCTACTGATAAAGTATACCGTTTCGAAGGATACATGGTATATCAGGTAAAAGATGAGTCAGTGAGCGCTTCGGATCTCTATGATGAGAATAAATCCCGCCTTGTATTCCAGTGTGATAAGAAAAACAACGTTTCCACTTTGGTCAACTACACAACGGATCCTACTCTCGGAACAGTTCCTGCCCTGATGACACCGAGAGCGGATGATAAAGGGATCATTAACTCCTTCCAGTTGACAGAAGATCTGTTCGCAGAAGGAAACAAAGCACTGGTAAATCACAAGACATATTACTACATGACGGTAGCATATGCATACAACAATTATCTCCCATACAAGCAGGATGTGCCGCTTGATCCTGACGGAACTCATCCGGTAACCGGAGATTTTTATGGTCAGAGAAAGCCGTTCCTGCAGGGAAGAAGAAACGTGAAGATATACTCTGCCATTCCTCACAATATTTCCCCTGAAGCAAATGGTACAGTAGTAAATAGCTCATTCGGTTTCGGACCAAAAGTTACGAGGATCGAAGGTCAGGGCAATGGCGGAAGGGCATTGGATCTTACGGGCTCTACAATCAATTCCATCCTGGCAAGTGCAGATGCACGGGCGATTAACCTCGAATATGAAAACAACAGAGGACCGATCGGTGTAAAAGTGATCGATCCACTGAAGGTTCTTTCCGGAAACTTCATTGTAAAACTGAAGAAAGTTGTTCAAACTGCTGGCGGAAAGGATTCTCTGATAGCTCCGGATCCGTCTGATCTTGATTCAGGAAAAGTAAAAGGCACTTATAAATATGAAGTGTCGGGTAATTACACCAGTTCTTCCGGTGCAGCTGTTACCAAAGTATGGAACTCTGATGAGATGATCGCATTGGGCCAGGAGTATATCCTGATCAATGAAAAAGAGCCTATCGGTATTTCTGTTACGGTTTCCCAGGATGTTGATCCGCAATCATCTATATATACAGGACCTCTCGTAACAGACCCGGTTCCAGGTAATACGGTAAAAGCAGATCTGTTAGAGTCAAGCCTCACCTTCAATGATGTGACAAAAAAATGGTTGACAGGAGTAGTGGATCAGGACGCAGGGGTTGAACAAAACTGGATCCGTTCAGGTGTGACCGGAGGTACGGATGGATTTGATGATGCAAAGATCAACAGAGGTGACAAGTCATTCTATGCCGATCCTGAACAAACCTGGGAAAATGTGGTAGGTGGAACATGGGCTCCATATAGGGTGACTGCAAAATTCAACCCTGCGGCAGCGGGATCTTTCCAAACTGCTCCGGGCATTGGATACACCGCAATATCTCTTGGTAAAGCCTTTGCAAGAAACGAGAACAGGGAGATGGATACAAAGAACCTTGCGAGTGTAGATATTGTATTCACTAACGACCGGAACAACTGGACACGCTGTGTGGTTCTTGAAATGGGAGCTAATCCTGCTGCTAACGCAGGTGGTCAAAGAAGATTCCTGCCGCGTAAATCACCATCAGTGAACAAAGCGGGTGTGGCTGCAGCTACAGGAAGCGGTTCGAGCACGGTAGCAAGCGATCCGAACTATATTTCTGAAACAGGTATGGGCTGGTTCCCGGGTTATGCCATCAACGTAGAAACAGGTGAGCGTCTCAACATCGCTTTCGGTGAGAATTCTTCCATGCCAACTCAGAATGGTGCAGATATGATGTGGAACCCGACTCCGAATACATTTATGCCGGGCAGTACAACAGCTTTGTCTTTCGGTGGAATGCATTACATTTATGTATTCGGTCATAATTCGGATGGTATGTCAGGTACAAACCCGATCGATGTTCCGCGATATGATAAAGGAGAAAAACTGTTCAAAATGTTGAATCAAACACTTACAGCTACGAACAACTCGTTTGCCACCGGATATGGAAAACAAGGGATTGTAGAAGCATACAAAGATGCGATGTGGGTGAATATCCCGTTGGTCAGCTCTGCATTTGCCGGTAATTTCTCTGCAGGAGTTCAGCCAAGTATTCCAACGGATGCAAAAGTTCGGATCCGCGTAAGAAAACCATTGAAATACGGTTTGGCAGGAAACTGGGCATCTTCCTACTCGCAGGGGACTTCTTCGGGAACAAACCTGGGTACGATCAACCTGTTGGATACTGTGGCAACAAATCTCACACAGGAGGTGGTAACCACTCCTCAGAACGCTAACTTCCCGATGTATGCCTTCAATACGGATGGTTTGGGCGCAAGTACCAATATGAATGAAACAGCGAAAAGCGCACTTGATCTCATTAACATCGTTCCAAATCCATATTACGGGCATTCCAAATACGAAAAAACAAGGCTGGATAACTACATCAAGTTTGTGAACCTGCCGGTGAAATGTACGATCCGGATCTATTCCCTGAATGGAACATTGATTCGTACGATCAAGAAAAACACGGATGCAACAACGGATGTTTCATGGGATCTGAAAAACGAAACGAATATCCTGATCGCAAGCGGACTATATGTGGTGCATTTTGACGCAGGTGATCTTGGCGAAAAAGTTCTGAAATGGTTCTGCGTAATGCGTCCGATCGATCTTCAATCGTATTAATTAGTAATTGTTTTTAAAAGAAATTATGATGAATAAATTAGCTAAAATAGTTTTAAATTCTGCGGTTGGTGTATCCCTTTTGTCTGCAGGGGTTATGAACGCCGGTAACCCGGATCGTTCAGGTTCTTCAGGCGGTAGCCAGTTATTGATCAACCCATGGGCGCGTTCAAGCGGCTGGGGAGGCTCTAACCAGGCTAACGCGCACGGATTGGAAGCTATGTTCCTGAACGTGGCTGGTATGGCCTTCACGAAAAAAACGGAAGTTGTTTTCAGCCGGACCAACTGGTTAAGCGGTTCCAATATCAATATAAACGCTTTTGGTTTTTCGCAGCATGTGGGCGAAACAGGAGTATTAGGACTTGGTATCGTGGCACTGGATGGCGGTGATATTGACATCACTACCGTAGATCAACCGGAAGGTACCGACGGACAATATTCTCCCTTGTTCCTCAACATTGGTTTGTCTTACGCCAAAGCTTTCTCCGATAATATCTACGGAGGAGCAACGGTGAAGATCATCTCCGAGCAGATCTCCAACGTGGCAGCGCGTGGTATTTGCCTGGATGCAGGTATTCAGTACCATACCGGGAAATACGATCAGTTCCATTTAGGGATCTCCCTGAAAAATGTGGGACCTAAAATGGTCTACAAAGGTGATGGTATGTCTTTCGAAGCTAATATTGCCAGCGGTACTCAGTCAAATGGTACAGTTTCGGGATATACAGCCACTTTCGAGCAGCGTTCCGCAAATTTTGAATTACCGTCTTGTCTGAACATGGGAGCATCTTACGACTTCCTGCTTGGCGTGAACGACAGCGTAAAAGCAAAAGAAGTGGATCACCGCATCTCTGTAGCAGCTAATTATACATCCAATTCATTTACCTATGATCAGTATTCATTAGGCGTGGAGTATGGTTTCAGGAAGTATTTCATGGTGCGTGCAGGATACACCTATGAAAAAGGCCAGTTGAAAAATGACGACAGAAGAACTGCTTTCACAGGACCTTCAGCAGGTATCACGCTTCAGTTGCCTTTCGGATCGGAAAAAAACAAGTCATTCGCTTTGGATTATTCTTACCGTTTCACGAATCCGTATGCAGGTGTTCACTCGATCGGTGCCCGCATAAATCTATAGTGATTTAGAAATAAAATAGTATATTTGCTTAGAAATCCGCCTACAAGGGCGGATTTCTTAATTTAACAAATCCCCATCATATGTCACAGATTTCGTATTATACCGAGGAAGGATTGCAAAAACTAAAGAACGAGCTGCACCAGTTGGAAAAAGTGGAGCGCCCGAGTATCATCAAAGCTATTGCAGAGGCAAGGGACAAGGGAGATCTGTCGGAAAACGCGGAGTATGATGCCGCCAGAGAAGCACAGGGGCTCCTGGAGCTGAAAATAGGAAAGCTAAAAGACATTCTTGCCAACGCCAGGTTGGTAGATGAATCCCAGCTGGATCTCAGTAAAGTGTCTATCCTGACGAAAGTAAAGGTCAAAAACCTGAAGAACGGCGCCACGATGCAATACACGCTCGTAGCCGAAAACGAAGCGAATTTGAAAGAAAGTAAAATATCGATCGATTCCCCGATCGGAAAAGGACTGCTCGGAAAAAAGATAGGAGATAAAGTTGAGATCTCCGTTCCTGCCGGTGTAATCCCTTTCGAGATCATGGAAATAAGCATTTAACAATGCCCGGAATTTTCTCTAAAATAATCGCTGGTGAAATTCCTTGTTATAAGGTCGCCGAAAACGAACACTGTTTTGCTTTCCTGGACATCAATCCCCTGAAAAAAGGACATACGCTGGTTGTACCGAAAAAAGAGGTGGATTATCTTTTCGACCTGGATGATGCAGACTACATCGAGCTGCAGAAATTTGCAAAACGGATTGCTATTGCTATAAAGAAAGAGATTCCCTGCAAACGTATCGGAGAGGTAGTGCTGGGCTTCGAAGTTCCGCATGCGCACATTCACCTCATTCCTGTCAATACGGAAGGCGAGATCGATTTTAAGAACCCGAAACTGAGGCTGGAAAAAGAAGAAATGCAGCAGATAGCGGACGCGATCGGAAAACACCTTTCTTAAAACCGTCTGTCTACGCATGAAAGTACTGAAAAAGATCCTGTTTTATTTCGTACTGTTGTGGGGACTGACCTGGGTATCACGTTCTATTCTATATGAAGGCATACGGAGTAATCAGAGTGGGCTTTTCGATAAGTTCAACCGGATCTTCCACGGCAAAAATGAGTACAATGTTTTATTCATAGGTTCTTCGAGGGCCGAGTGCCATTTCAATCCCCGCATTTTCGATTCAATAACCGGCAGCAATTCTTACAATATAGGTGTCTCAGGTTCCAATACTTCTTTCACCTATGGCATATACAAAGCGTACTTAAGTAAGAGCAAAGCGCCTGAAACAGTGATCATGAACCTGGACTTTCATTTTGCCCATGAAAGTAGTGATACTATTTATGAATTTCCCCGGTTTTTTCCTTACCTCGATAATAAGATCCTGTTCAAAGAGCTGCAGCAGCGCGACATGCGTTTTTACCTGTTCCGTTATTTCCCGGCATATTCGCTGGCTTTTTTAGGGGATAAATACATGAATGTTTCTCTGCGTGGCTTTTCCGGAAAGGCAGGGATATATGATCGGCAATGTTACAAAGGATTTCAACCCATCAATTCACTCAATTATAAAAACGTGGACACCGAGGATGCATCTGTTTACAAAGGAAGCATCCTGAAAGAAAATACCGATTACCTCGATTCGATCATCAGCCTTTCCAAAAAGAATAATTCAAAATTGTACCTCGTGGTGTCTCCTACCTATATCAGTGGAACAAAGCGCCTCATGAACTACGTGGAGATCATCGGAAAATTCAAAGAGCTGGCAGAAACAAAAGGCGTAGTAATTATGAATTACAATAACGATTCCTTGTGTTACCGGAAGGAACACTTTGCGGATTTCTATCACATGAAGAAAAGCGGGGCAGACCAGTTTTCAACCCTGTTTTCTACGGATTTTCGCGATAAATTCATAAAAGAGGGTGTAGTGAAGCCCTGAAATGAAACTTTTAATGCCGGTCGGCGTTATACTAAACAGTTCGTATCTGCGTTTTATTCTATGAAAAGATCTTTGATCCTTTTTTCGTTCCTGTTGCCGTTTCTGAAATCGGTGGCTCAGATCAAGCCCATCATCGCCCTGCCTTCCGTTCGTGAAGCAGACGTGATGTGGTCGAAAGAGATCTGGCGGGTAATAGATGTACGTGACAAGCTTAATTTCCCTTTTTATTTTCCACTCGACCGAAAACCACACCGGGCCAACCTGTTCCAGGTACTGAGCGATGGTGTGAAAAGCGGGAATTTGAAAGCCTACCAGTCAGATGAACTGGTGGAATCGGATACCATTTCCCGGAACAGCTTTTTTGATCGTATTGTTTTGAAGGATTCTGTTACGGTTTATTCCGCGGATGAATTTGGCAGTGAGACCACCGCTAAACAATGGGTAACAGATACCCTGCGTGGAGAGTATATCCTTCAATACTGGGTAAAAGAGCTGTGGTTCTTCGACAAGCAGCGCTCCGTTATGGATGTGCGTATTCAGGCCATCTGCCCGGTGAAGATCGATATAGAGAAGGAAGTGCTGATCCCTTTGTTCTGGATCGATTATCCCAATGCACGTCAGTGGCTCAATTCCTATACAGCCATCAATTCAAAGAATGAAGCGGAGCCACGCACCTTCGATGAGCTGTTCATCAAACGGAAATTCATGAGCACCATCAAAAAGGAAAGTAATATCTACGACCGTGAAATAGCAGAATATGTGGAAACCGATAAAGAAGCCATCCAGGAGTCGGAGCGCATCAAAGAATACATCCGGAATTTTGAATGCGACAGATGGGAATACTGATTAACGATTGTTTAGTGCCGTTGTTGGTGTTGTCACCAACAACTTGAAATCGGTGTAGGTGATCGTTGGTGACAACACCAACGATGGCTGAAAAATTGTGGCTCAAAGATCCTGAAATCAAAACACATTCACGATCCCGAAATGTATTTTTCCTGAGCGCAGATCAATGGCATTCCCGAACTGGCTGCCCAGTGCATAGTTCAGTGAGAAGATCCCGGCTTTTGTTTCGAAATTGATCCCGGCTCCGAAACTATAGGGGATATCATTTACATAGGTTTTTACACTATTGTTTTCGTACCAGGCGCCTTCTGCAAAAACAAGGAGGGCAGAATTCTGTTCAAATAAGAACCGGTATTCAATGGTCGGGATCACATAGGCACTCGCATAGATCGACTCTTCGTCAAAACCACGCAGGGTTTTCAGACCACCGATCCGCAGGAGCTCATTGCGGAAGATCTGTTTGGAATACAATCCTGCACCCTGCGCCCCGAGCCGGATACAGTTCCGTTTCCCAAAAGGTATATATGCATTCACCGTTGCTTCCCCCTGGAACTGTGCAGAAAAAAGATCGATCTGATCATAAACGGCTTCCTGCAGACGAGGGTTCTTCCGGATCTTCCGGTTACCGGCAGACGAGTTCATGGAAATACTGATCCCCTTTCGTGGATTGAATTTATAGTCCAGCTTTTCAAAGATCACGCCGGCCCCATAGGAGGAAGTGGAAACATCCGCATAGTCAGGTAGTATAGTGGAAGTCTCCAGTCCGTATGTAGACAGCAGGCTGGAAGTACGCTGTTTGTAAAACACTTTGATGTTGTTCAGCCCGTTGTAATAATACTGTATGCCAATGTTGTTTTGCACATCAATAAAAGAGGTGTCCTTGCGATAGATCTTCAGCGTATAATCCGTTCCGATGGGAGTAGAGAAGAGGTAGGGATAATTGAGGCGAAGTGTAATGTCCTGCGTTTGAGATTGCAGGCGACGGAAGTTCAGTTCCAGCAGCTCACCGGCCTTAAAAATATTATTGTACAGCTTGATCTTCAAATCGCCGGTGAAAACAGTCTTCCCGTTCGCATCCGGCAGGAGACCAAGGATCCCGTCAAACTGCGAAGCATTCTTTTTATCGAGAAAAAGATAGAGCTTGGTGTATTTGTCGGTAACTTTAACAGTAGGCGGCTGTTTCTCTGTCAGGAATGGTAGTTGGCGAAGCTTCTGGCTGATCTCCACGAATCGTTTTTCACTGTAGGGCATTCCCTGTTTTATCTGCAGGTAATGCGATAAAAAACCATAGGAGACGATCTCCTTGTCCTGCTGGATCAGACTATCCAGCCTAATGAACTTGTTCTTTTGAATATTCAGTGTGGCGGAGATCTCGTCCTGCCTGATCTGCAGGCTGTCCAGGCTGATACTGGCAAAGGGATAGCCGGTATTCTCGAGGTAATTCAACAGGCGAATGAACACACTGGCGAATGCAGCCGGTTTAAATGTGCTGTTGCTGTAAAGTTTTTCATTCAGCCCGCATTCGTTCACGATGCCCCGGTCGCTCTCCCGCACTTTCAGCCTGCCCCATTTGTATTTGTCTCCTACATTGATAAAAGCAGTGTATTTGTTTTCAGCAATAACGGAACTGTCGACAGAAACAAGCAGGTAGCCATCGCTCTGGAGGGAATACACCACTTCACGCAATTCTTTTTTGGCGGCTTCCAATGAGGAATAAGAGGATTTTAATTTGATCTTTTGCACCAGTTTCTGCTGATCGGTGCTGATCAGCTGCAGGCGATACGACTGGGCTTTTCCGGGGCTCAGGTACCCAAGGCAGAAAAGAAATATAAATAGTCGCAAAGATCTCATCGCATATATAACGCAAATCGCCCGGATTTAGTTTGTGTTACTGTTGGGCCTGCTCATTTTTCGAATTGCAGACGATCAGGTAAAAATCGTGTTCCAGGGCAAGGTAACCATAATCGTAGCAGTAATAATACACACTGCCTTTCTGTGTTTTGTAGATGGTAGTGAAATACGTATAATTAAAGCCTTTATCGTTCAGCTTGTTTTTATGAACTTTCGCTTTGCCATCCGGGGCCAGTTCTTCTAATATCCTCCTGTTTTTGCGCAGGATATTATTGGTATTCCGGATCAGGTTGGTGGAATCGCTATTCTGCCGGTTATTGAAATTGTTGCGGCACTCATCCGAACAGAATTTTTTATCGGCGCGCCCAACTATTTTTTCGCCACATTCAGGACATTTCCTGTGCTCAGTCATTAAAGAAAATTTACAGCTAATTTAAAAATAAATTCGATCCATCTGACCGCAGGTGCTTACTTAGCGCCCGTGAAGAACTCTTTCAGGTAAAAAGGCTCGAAATAAGCGGTGTCCTCAAAACGCTTTTCTGCAAAGGCTTTCAGGGCTGCTTCCTGCATATGGATAGCGGAAGGGAATATATGCTCTATAAAAGCTGCGTGGGGCAGGGCTTCCAGTAAAGTGCGGCATTTAGACATTCCGTCGCCAAAAAACGCATAGGACTGTTCTGTATTGAATCTCCGGATGCTTTCTTCTGAAACCACCAATGCATTAGTGGCGGAAAGCTCCTGCAGATCGGTGCCGGCATACAAAGCTGTATATACTTCCATACGTCGGGCATCTAACATCGGGCATAATATACTTCCCGGATCAGGGCTCATTTTAGCTACAGCAGCAGCCATGGTATAAAGACTATTTATAGCAATGAGCGGAATACCCAGGACATAGCACATACCTTTTGCCGCGCTTACACCGATCCGGAGACCGGTATAGCTTCCGGGGCCTTTCCCAACAGCAATAGCAGAAATATCTTTTTTGTTCAAACCACTTTTGCCGATCACTTCTGCAATGAATACATGCAGGTTTTCCGCATGGGTGTATCCGCTGTTCTCTTCCTTCGATGCGAGGATCCCATTCTCATTGCACAGGGCAACAGAGCAGGCGGTAGTGGAAGTTTCTATGCAAAGAATAGCGGGCATGATCGTATAAATTATTCTTTCTCTTCGAATAATTTATCTTTCTCTTTGATGCTGATAGCCGATCCGTCTTTCAGTTTTTTACTGATCGCACCGTAGGGAGCTACCACCACATCTTCCTTGCCGCTGAGGCCTTTGGTGACCTCTATATAATCATTGTCCTGTATACCGGTTTCTACTTTTATCTTTTTTGCTTTTCCGTCCACTACTACAAAAACCACCTGCTCGGCTTTCACTTCTTTGTTCGTCATCTTTTCCACGAGCTCATCTTTCACTTCCATCTCATCGCTTCCTTCCAGTTTTTCTTTTTGTTTTTTGATAAGCGTGGAATCCACACGTGTAGTAACAGCCATAATGGGAATAGATAATACATTCTTCACTTTTTTGGTCTGGATCTCTACCGTTGCGCTCATTCCCGGGCGAAAAGGCGCGGTATTGCTATTCAGCAGGTCTTTGTAAGATTCCTGCAGCACCCGGATCTTTACGGAGAAGTTCGTTACCTGGTCGGCGGTGATGCCGGTGGTATTGGCACTGTTGGCGATCTCCGTTACAATGCCTTTAAATTTACGGTCTTTGTATGCGTCCACTTCTATCAGCGAAGTATCGTTTTTCTTCACGCGGATAATGTCGTTCTCGTTCACTTCCACATTCACTTCCATCTCGTTCAGGTTGGCCAGGCGCATGATCTCCGTTCCCTGAAAGCCCTGTACACCTTGTACCCGCTCACCTTTTTCCACGTTTAGCTTCGATACGGTCCCGCTCACCGGGGCATAGATCTTGGTACGGGAAAGATTTTCATTCGCTTCCTTCAAGGATGCCTGCGCACTGTTAATATTGTATTGTGCGCTGTTCACGGTTTCCTCTGCGGCTTTCACAGTAGCTATCGCTCCTTCGTATTGCGCTTTTACTGCATCGAATTCAGATTGTGAGATCGTCCCCTGGTCGAAGAGCTTTTTGTTCCGGTTGTAATTGGCCTGTGCATTGGCGAAGTTTGCTTTTGCCTGTGCCAGCTGTGCTTTGGTGTTTTCGAGATTGGATTTGGAACTGTTTACCGATGCACTTACCCTGTCCAGGGCCGATTCATACGTGTCGGGTTTGATCTGGCACAGGAGCTGGCCTTTGGTAACGGCATCACCTTCTTTTACCAGCATTTCAATGATCTCTCCCGAGACATCCGAAGAGATCTTTACCTCCACTTCGGGCTGTACTTTACCATTGGCGCTTACGATCTCTGTAATATCTCTTTTCCCTGGCTTTTCGATGCTTATTTCTATGATCTCAGTGCCCTTACATTTTTTGTACAGCATGGCAGGCACCAGGATAAGGAGGCCAATGATTACTATCCAGATAACTTTTTTCATGATCGGTCTTTTAATTCATGGAAAAGCAAAGATGCAAATGCGGTCTTCGTTTCTCCGGGGTGAGTGATTAATACAAAGGTTTACCCTGGTAAAAATCCAGTACTTTTAATTTGAAAATGTAATCATATTTTGCATTCACTGCATCCGACTGCGCTTTCAGCAAACGGTTCTTGGCAATACTGAACTCGAACGCGTTTATCGTTCCCACATCATATTTCTGTTTGGCAAAATCAAAGGCTTGCTGTGCTGCCGACTCTCCGGTTTTTGCCGCATAGAATTTATTGAAAGCTGCCTGTGCATCTGCATGCGCCTGTGCAATGGTTTTATACAGTTGCTGGCGGGTAAGGTCATAACCGTATTTTGCATTGAGCGCCTGCAACTGAGCGGTCTTCACTGAAGACCAGGTACTGAGTCCATTGAACAAAGGAACATTCAATGTGAAACCAAGACTTTTGTTCACATTGCTTTTGAACTGCTCTGCAAAAGGTGTTTTTTCAAAAACGGGTACCGAGATCTCATTCGGGTCCACTACCGGGATGCCTCCACCTGTCGCATATACATTGTACAGCCCTGTAGGATTATAACCCACGACTGTCTGGCCGAGGCCGGAATATCCCGTTCCGATAGAGCCATTGAAGGTAATGCTCGGGCTGATCCTGCCTTTAGCTGCTGAAACGGATCTTTCATAGGAAAGCATATTGTACTCTGCACTTTTTACATTGTGCTGGTTTTTCAATGCAGTCTGATATACCTCGGTTACATTGAGGCCCGCTACATTGTTGGCCTGCGGATCATCGAAATCCGGTTTGGCAATACTGAAGTTAGCCACAGTATCAAGGCTTAGCAATTGTTTCAGGCTCAGCATGGAAAGTGCATACGTGTTTTTAGCGCTGATGAGCGTATATTCATCATTGGCCAGCTGCGCTTCAATATCGAACTCATTTCCTTTGGCCAGCGAGCCTGCTTCTACCAGTATTTTTGTACGGTCCAGCTGTACCTGGCTCATGTCGCGCTGGCCTTGTGCGATCTTAATGATCTCATCGTTGTAGATCACCTGCAGGAAAACAGAAGCTACATTGAGCGCAAGGTCATTTTTCCGTTGCTCCACCGTTTCTTTTGAGGCCAGGTAGGTATACTGGCTTTGCTTGATGGTATTGTATTGAGTAAGTCCGCTCCAAAGAGTAACCTGTGTCCCTAAATAAAAATTCTGCGACAAAACCGTACTGTTGGCAAAGGTATTGGTATAGCGGTCAATGGTCCTACCGATGTTGTAGGTGTGGGTGGCGCCGGCATTGAGCGTGGGAAGTATGTTTGCTTTTGACTGGGTGACGTTTACTTCGCTGATCTCCGTATTGATATCGGCCTGCAGGAGACTGATATTGTTTTTAATGGCGTGCTCGATGCATTGCTGTAGGGTCCAGCCCTGTTGAGCCCGGAGCCCCATCGAAATGAAAAGACAAACAAGTATTACTAATCCTGATCTGGACATGGGCAGAGAGCTAAAAAATTGTTGTACAAAAATAGCAAGAATAACGAATGTAGCACAAGAGACAGGCAGGGAAGTGTCGGGACGGATAAAATCCGATCTGGACGGCTGCTTCCGGGGTGTTTATTGGGTAAAAAGGTCGATGGTCTGGGATTCACCCTGGTTTACCGTGAATTTTTTCTCTACGGTAAACATGGTTTGCTTGAGGGATTTGGACCGATAGGTAACCCGGTAATTTCCAGGCTGCAGGTAAAAGGTCTGATCGGTTTTCTGTTCAAGGTTGCAGACCCATTTCAGGCCTTCTTTTTGCTCAAGCATGATGCATCCATCGCCCAATTCCTTGGTTTTTATTTTCACCATTCCGGCATCTTCCACTATGAGCGTTTTTAACAAAGTTTGTTGAATGCTCACCTTTTTGAAATGGGTCCGTGGCAGGGTAAGTACTTCGATGTCGTATTCGCCCACGATGTATTTTTCAAAATCGTTTATGTTCTGAACGTTCAGGGTGTTCATGTTTCCGCTCTTCCTTACCACACAGCGCACCTTCTCATTGAAATTATAAAAACCCTTGTCGCGTTTTACCTGCAAAAGTCCCTGTGGTGCATCCAGTGCAATTATGTTATGGGTGCCGGGGTTAACGGTGATCCCTGTTTTCTGCACCGGCGGAATAGTGTGAGCTACGAGGGTGTACGTGCGGAAGTCATCGAGCAATACCGTATCGGGATTGCCTTTGAAATTCATGGAGTGTACGTAATTGTAGACGACCTGCCCTGTTTTTTCATCATAGAAGGTCATGTTCACATTGGTTTCGGTAGGTTTGTTGCCCAGGTCCAGCAGGTTTACCTGCACGGATGTTTTGCCCATTTTTTGCGAAGTAACCACACCCACTACATCAGAAAACACATTGGTGTTCTCATAACTGAAATAATTCCCGACGCAATCAAATGATTTGGCTTGTTCAACAGTGAGGCCGATACCAATGATGCAGGGTTTGAAAATAATGCCTTTGTCGTACAGCTTTTGCTTGGCAGCACAAGGATCGCCCCCGCACTCTTCGATACCATCGGTAATGAGAATGATGGTGTTGACGGAATTATTGTCCGGAAAATCGCCGGCCGATTGGGTAAGGGAATGCTCTATAGGCGTTATCCCTGTGGGTTTGGCAGCGGCTACCTGTTCTTTGATCAGTGCAATATTGTTCTTACCGAATGGAACCACCAGTTTGGAATCGTTGCAGTCGCCCGGCGGATATTTGGTCACGGAGCCGTACATACGCAAGGCAAATTCGTAATTTTTGAATTTGCTGAGACTGTCGATAAAACGGTTGAAAAGAGCTTTTGCATGATCCATACGGGGTTTACCGTCATACATGGAGCGCATACTGTTGGATGCATCAAAAACAAAGAGTATCCGGGTGATCCGCGGCGGCTCTTTTTTCTGCGCAAAGCCGGAAAGCAACAACAGGGAGCAGCTAAGTGTGAGTATGGATCGTTTCAAAAAGCGCATTGTTCAAAGATACGGCTTGCTTTCGGGGAGGAACAAAAAGCGGGCCTTTATTTACTAAAGAAAGGCGGTTGATAAGTATAATGAGCTTCAGGATAGAAAGACACAGGAATGAGCAGGATTATAAATCCGGGCTCTTTTACATTTTTCGCAGGATTACAAATCCTGCGAGGCAGCCGTATAGTTAGGTATCAGTGGGCTTGTCCTTTCCTTTGATAATACTGACGAGCTCGCGGAGCTGATCGAGTGGAATGGTTTTGATGGTGTCCTGCCAGTTGTAGTCGGGATTTTTGTTACGGAGCTTTGTTAGCGGGTGCGTGTCGGTAATGAGCTGGTTTTTGTTTGGGGTCCACACGAGCAGTTCATCGGGAGTGCAGTTGAGTACCATGCAAAGCTTTTCGATGTTGCGAAGCTGGAAGGTGACGGTTTTACTGCTTAGCAGGTTGTGAGCAGTGTAAGGTGGAAATCCTGCCTTAACAAGGAAGGTAAAGGGTCTTTCGACTCCGCGGGCCCTGAGTACGGGCAGAAGATTGAGGGATAGCATGGTATTAAGGTTTAGTATACTATTGTATTTTCTTTATACGGTGCAAAAGCCGGCGGGTTCCGTGAAAGAAGGTTAAAATTGTTTAGAGAACGCGCGAAAAATTAAAAGAAAACAGCTCCCAATTAAAAGGAAGTTGAAGGTCTCTAAAACGTAATCGAAAGTAACTAAAACACAATAGTAAGTTTCTAAAACATAACTGCACCTAATTAAAAAGTTGACGTGAGTTATTAAAAAACGGGTGAATGAAATTAAAAAATTGTTGTGAGAACTTGAAAGGAAGCCGGTAGTACTTAAAATAATAAAGGAGTGTTCTCATAGCCGGGTCGCCGCCTTCGCAGATTTGTTTTTACACATATTTCAACAGCGGCTGCGATCTTTTGGTTTGGCCTAGATTCACAAATGCCGGGTCTATTCACTAAACTGTGTCAAAATTAAAAAATCACTTAATTTTAACGTAGCATGGAAGAGAACAAAGACGAACCAAAAAAATTCAGTTACCAGGA
>JAJNDK010000019.1 GCA_021156365.1 Bacteroidota bacterium | reverse complement strand
TTCAGGGTTGCATGTAACTTTTAATCTCATCACGCTTTGCAGCGTGACTAATTACGCGTGTTACTCGCTTGCTTGGTTAAACATTTCTTTCAAAGAACTTATATATCTATTGGATAATTATTAGACTCCACGTCTTTTTGGTACCCGATATCTCTATTTCATTTTCCCATTCTCGTTCGAACGGGGCTGCAAAAGTAATCATTCTTTCTCTTCCACCAAAAAAATATTCAACTTTTTTAAATATTTTTTCTTCTTCCCTTACTCCTGCCAGTTTCCCGCTTCAAATAACGTCTCTCAAACGGGGGTGCAAATGTACTCAGCTT
This sequence comes from Bacteroidota bacterium, assembly GCA_021156365.1. Taxonomy (GTDB): domain Bacteria; phylum Bacteroidota; class Bacteroidia; order B-17B0; family Aurantibacillaceae; genus JADJDM01. The sequence goes on along the minus strand of JAJNDK010000019.1, from coordinate 40,667 downwards.
TTGTCAATCTGCAAGGTCGTTTTTAACAAAAAACGAAAAAAAAGATCACTTCAAAGCTAATAGACTGATTTTAAGTCCTTAAATTTTATGTGAAGTTTAAACAATCTTTACCAATGCCGCCCTTTCGATGGCTTTTTGCTTAACAATTTGTACATCTGACTCCGGCTGATCCCAGGTCAGTACTACTCCCATCCGCCGGTATTTGCGGGTAACGGGCTTGTTGAAGATCCGGATATCCGTATTTTTATTGGTGAGCACCTTTTCTATGCCTTCATACACCGGCACCTTATTATCTTCCGTGGCCAAGATCACTGCCGAAGCTCCTGCTCTTTCCAGCGTAAGCTCTGCAATGGGCAATCCCAAAATAGCCCGTGCATGCAGCTCAAATTCGCTCCAGTTCTGTGTTCCCGCCAATGTCACCATTCCCGTATCGTGCGGGCGCGGGGATAGTTCGGAAAAATAAACTCCTTTATCCGTAAGAAAAAACTCCACTCCCCAGATGCCTGACCCGGTGAGGGCTTTCGTTACTTTCGCAGCCATCTCTTCCGCATCTCTCAGGTCTGCATCACTGATGGCACAAGGCTGCCAGCTTTCCTGGTAATCGCCCCGCTCCTGCCGGTGACCGATAGGCGGACAAAACAATGTTTCTCTGCTATGTTGCGTTACGGTCAACAATGTGATCTCTGAATTGAATTTAATGAACTCCTCCACTATCACTTCCTTATAATCGCCGCGTGAGCCTTCCATGGCATAGTTCCATGATTTTTCTATATCCGTTTCTGTTTTTACAACGCTTTGCCCCTTGCCACTACTGCTCATCAAAGGCTTTACCACGCAAGGGATCCCGATCTCTTTTACTGCCTTTGTAAAATCTTCAAGTGTGGTTGCATATAAGTACTTTGCTGTACGCAATCCTAATTCCTTTGCGGCCAGATCGCGAATAGCTTTTCGGTTCATGGTAAAATTAGCTGCCTTTGCACTTGGAACAACCGTGATACCCTGCTTTTCATAATCATAAAAGCGCTCGGTGCGAATAGCTTCTATTTCCGGAACCAGCAGGTCAGGCTTATGCTTTGCCACAATTTTATCCAGCGCATCGCCATCCAGCATATTGATCACTTCAAATTCATGCGCTACCTGCATAGCCGGTGCACCTTCATAACTGTCCACAGCGATCACGTGTTGTCCCAATCGCTGCAATGCAATCACCACTTCTTTTCCCAATTCGCCCGAACCGAGGAGCATTATCTTTTTCATCATAATTGTTTTGTATGGAGCAGTAAATATAGAATTAATCCACTTTTTTATAAAAGAAGTTTTAAATGAGCGACTACCAGCCTTTCCAATTCTTCTAGAGAAATACCGGTGTAATTCTGTGACAGGGGCTCACCATCGTCGTCAAGCGTTCCATCTTCGAGTGAAACAAAATACTGGTTCTCCTTCGCCATATAGGTAGAAATATAAGCCAGATGGCCCTCCTGACGTCCCATTAAACCAATCGAAAATTTATCCGGATCCCAAAAATTATTCACTTCCCATTTTGAATCCCCGTATTTTGATCTTAGGTAGGAAATAATCTTCTCTATGCTTTGATCCTTGGGGGCCATGAAAAGTCCGGGCAATTAAAATTTGAACTTCAGTGTGAAATTGGGATTCGTTCTTGCGATCACGAAATTGGTTGCATAGCCCGCCACCAGACCAATACCGCCACCGATCAAACATTGTATCCTGCGTTTGGCTCTTGCTTGCCGCTCATATCCCAGGATGTACGGATCGTGATCGATGTAGTATGGATTGGAAATGGTCTCGTGCCGGATACGCACCTTCGTAATACCACACAAGCCCAGGTATCCGAAAGGTAAAATAGGTCCAAGGATATTACCGGACAAACCTCCTGCAAATCCCGCCGCCATAGACCCGAATAGGGAGCCAGGGGCTTTGAAGCCTTTTTTCGCATCGCGCTCGCCCAGCATAAAATAGCGCATTTCTTCCCGTGTGAATTCATTCCCAATTAGGGTATCCTGGCTGTAATAAAAATATTCACGGCCATCCGCATACTTTACCGAAAACAGATCATCGTTATCGATCGTAAACTGCTTACTTGTGTCTTTTTCATCTTTGATCGTTACTCCTCCCAACAAGGTATCCAATACCCTGGAAACATATACTTTTCCATTCATGAGGAATAAGGTATCCTTATCCTGCTGCGAAAACATGGATCCGATCGATAGAAAAAAACCAAGGGCGATGATGTGCTTTATCATATAGACAAAGATAGTCACATTTTTGTGATGTAGCGGAATTATAGGAATCAAAAGGCTACAGGAGATTGGTAAGATTTTATGGAAATTAATATGGAAATATCCGTTTCTTTGAATCATATTTACAGTATAAACAGAAAACAACGTCATGAAAAAATCACTCCTTCCCTTCCTGTTTTTTCTGAGCCTTCAACTATCCGCCCAGATCAGCAATGTGCCTTTTATGGAATACGCCTATGAAAACAAAGGCTGCAGCGGGTTCAAATACGGCGACGGATCGCTGATATTTGTTCCCAATGATGCTTTTTGCATGGAGGATGGCAGCGCCTGCAACGGAGCTATAAAAATAAAATACCGTGAGTTTCACACACAAACAGATATGCTGGTTTCCGGACTTAACATGATCCTAAGCCGTGGTGGAAAAAACCTGATCCTTGAATCGGCAGGGATGTTCGAGCTACGCGCCGAATGCAACGGGAAGCCGATGAAATTATGCGAAGGAAAATCCATTCAAGTTCGCATGAAATGCCGGAGGAACCTGCCCAACCTCGAAGGATTTGTGTACGATGAGAAAGGGAAACGCTGGATCGACTACGACCAGGTATATGATTTTTCCTACAATAAAGCCAATCCGAAAAACGATTACAACAACTGGGGAAATGCACCACAGAATGGAGACCCGATACAGGTCTTTGAAGCCGGATCGGATGGTATGGAAACATATAAGGAACTGAAAAATATTGCCAATGATCTGCCGGACGGCTATTTCAAGGGGATGAACCTGAAAACGCTCGGCATTTTCAATTATGATGGTGTGATAAAAGATAAAGATGCTATCCCGATGATCCCAGAGTTTGCAGTGAACACAGGTGAAGCGATCGGTGAAACAGTTTACGTTGCCTATGCCGGCAGAAATACACTTGTTACCTATTATGCTTCCGACTTCGAAACGAATTTTGTTCTACTGAACACAAAAGGCATTAAGATCTTCACTAAGCTAAAAGACGGCAGCTATGCTATCCTGCCGGAAGGTTTCCTCGACAAAGCAAACATAAAGCTGATGCAGGGCACCAAACAGAAATTCGTACTGGAGAAACAACCGAAGAAGCCAAAAACAAAAGCAGAATTAGCAGCCGTAACTAAAATCAGCAACACCTAAAACAGCATCACCATGAAAAAGATCATTCTATCCACAGCTGCTGCTTTGCTTTTCTCGCTTGGCATTGCACAGACCAAAGACAATAATGTAGTGAAACAGGGTGAGATCATGAAGATCCCGCTGTTGGAAAAATTCAACCTGCCTGCCCGCAAGCTTCCGGAAATATTAGTGAAAGCCTGGTGCGAAGGCCTGATACAGGGCTATTATCCGCTGCAGGTAGACAGTGCCTGCAGCTACCATAATTTTATGCGCCAATTCGGATTTGGAAGAACTCAGCCTATTCCCTCAGCCGATGAATTCACCGATATTCAGTGCCCGCAAAGTTTTTGCGACAATCCGAATGATCCTGTACTGGAACAATTCAAGCACAATTTCGAGATCATCCAGAACAAACGTTTTGATAAGAACCTGTCGACGGAAGTATACGATATCAAATACATCCGGCTGATCTATGTAAAAGAAAAAGGGGATCAGATGTTCGACCTGCTGGGCCCTGTTTTCAAATTCGAGGATGTGATCAAACTGAACCGACCTGATTTTAAACTGACCAACGCTAAAAACGCAGCAGCTGATTTTACTTTGAAACAATACTTCGAAACACGGATGTTCCATGGATACATCATCCAGACATCACTGCTAAAATCAAACAATCCTGACGAGAAAAAGAATAAGGAGAAGGATATGTGGGAGCATTAATAGGCTCACGCAGAGGCGCAGGGGGCGCAAAGTTTGGCCACTGCTGGTGTTGTCACCAACGATGGCAAAAATCGTAAATTGATTAAAGAAGTTTTTTCTCGATCGCGTATTTGATCAATCCTACCACCGATTTGGTGTTGGACTTACGGAAGATATTCTTGCGATGTGTTTCTACGGTACGCTCGCTGATAAACAAGGCTTCCGCTATCTGCAGGTTGCTGTATTCTTTTGCGATCAGCTTTACAATTTCAATTTCGCGGGGAGTGAGACTGATGACTTCTTCTTTTACCGGAGGCGCTGAGATCACTTTCATCATTTCGGCACTGACCTCATCACTGAAAAACATACCACCCTGTGCCACTTTGTTAATCGCTTGGATGAGCTCCTGTTTTCCGGTGTTCTTTACAATGTATCCGCTGATGCCGGCCTGCAACATTTCGGAAATGGTATTACGCTCACCAAACATCGAAAGGGCAATGACCTTTACATTCGGGAATTTTTCTTTCACTGCCTGGGTCAGCTCCAACCCGTTCATTTCGGGCATACTGATATCCGTAAGCAATACGTCCGGTTGTTCCTCTTCTATTTTTGCAAAAGCCACTTTCCCATTATTGGATTCACCGATGATCTTAAAAGAAGGTTCGTCACCAAGCAAGGCGCGCAAACCATCCAGCATCATCTGGTGATCGTCAACAATATGGAGTTTGATTACATACATGCGTAGCAAATGTACTATTTTTTGTAAAACTGCATAACCGCGTTAAAATACGCATCTGCTACTGCTTTTACGCGGGTATTTGTGTGAACACCATAAAAGACCTTATCGGTGCGGCTAAGCTCCATGAATTCGTTCCGGTTGTCCTGGAAGAGACATTCGCCGTACACGAGAGGAGATTTCACTGATTTGCACAGGGCGAGGTTCCTGCAAAAAACACCTTTCTGTGCGGTCGCCATGCAATTCTCTTCGAGGTACAGCGCATCCTTCTTTTCAGCAGGAAGAATGCCGAGCTGCTTGTTGAATTCCTGCAGGGTGAGGCCGGATATCCTTTCGGAAAGCGGGAGATCATCGGTAAGCAACAGGCGCAAAAAATTCAGTTTGCCGTTATAGCTTTTGAAAACATCGCTGCTCATGGCACCGGGCATAAAAACCATGGTCAGATTCTTATCGCTGGGGCGCACCCAATCCGTATTTTTCTCATCTACGTTGTAATGAATAATGAGCGTGAGATCCGGGTTTTGCCGGTTGATAAAACGTCCACGGGCTGCCAGCTCAAAGTCACGGAAAAATTCCCAGAAAAAATCATGATCATTTGCAACCAGCAGGTGTTTGTATTTTGTTAGATCTATGCTGCCTGATGTTTTAAGCGAATCCAGTACTTTTTTCTTCCGCGTATTCAGCCAGTCGTTGTAGGTGCTACCGAACACAGTCTTATTTTCCGTCCGTGTCAGCACTACATTTGCTCCCTGCTCTTCCAGTCGTTTTTTCAGGATGGCCGCCGTCGCATATGTCAACACGCCTTCCTGTATTTTCACTGAATCCATTGGCAGGGCAGGAAACGAATCTCTTACAAAACGGATGTATTTTTGTTCCATGAAAGCCATTTCAGGAGTTCCGGCAATATGGCCCGGATCGATGAGTATTTTTTTTCCTTCCAATGGCTTCGTGCCCCTCAGCTGACGTGGTTCATCCTCGTACTGGATCATCAGCTCGGCAACTGTTTTCTTGCTCCATTTGTTCGGGCCTTTCCGCTTCAGGATCGACTCGATGCTGTCCTGTGGTGCATATTTGAGCAGGTATTCAAATGTTTTGATCTCACTGTAATCGATCAATAGTTCCGGCTGATCACGTGCTTTATCGTTGGAATTTTTATAGATCCTCACATCTTTCCCCGTAATGGAAACAAAGGGACTCAATGAACCTTTAAAATTGAGATAGTTGGCAAAGCGGTTCTGGAAGACAGGAACAGCGGGATTTTGTGCAGAACAGGAGCCCGCACAGGCAGTTAAAAAAAGGACTAAAAGTGATTGTTTCAATTTTAGCATAATCTTTGCTAATTTAGTTGACTGTTTAATGACGCAAACGATGAGCCAGAAAACTTTGCTAACAAAAGGAATTGTAAAAGAATTGTGGTTCTCCACAGCCAGGAGTGGCGGAAAAGGAGGACAAAACGTAAACAAGGTAGCTACCAAGATAGAGCTTTTCTTTGACCTCGAAAATTCATTGTGCCTCACAGATGAGCAAAAAGAGCTGGCCCGCAAAAAGCTAAAAAACAAGCTGAGCGAAAACGGAGTGCTTCACCTTAGTGAGGACAGGGACCGATCGCAGCATAAGAACAAGGAGCTGGCCGTGAAAAAATTCCTCACCCTGATGGAAAAAAGCCTGGAGAAGCCAAAGCCAAGGAAAGCAAGCGCTCCTACCAAAGCTTCCCTGAAAAGAAAGAAAGAAAGCAAAGAGAAACGCAGTGAAATAAAATCAACCCGAAAAAAAGTACACATCTGATGATACACCGAATACTAACCCTTTCCCTTTTTATAGCCGCAAGTCAGGTCTTCGCACAAAAAAAAATTACCCTGCCCGATCTGAATATGGAATACGATGCCCCGGATACCTGGGAAACCAAATCATTTTTCAAATCGGACTGGGAAACACCGGGTGGCAGCGATGTTTGTCCCTGTGCTGTGGCTGTCAGCTCATTCAAAATTCCAGGCAAAGGCGTTGCCGATTATCTGTATGTGATCATTTATCCAAGCGATGAGAAAAAGGTGAACACGGAAAAAAGGCAGAACCTCTGGCGGTACACCTTTGTGCCCGTCACCAAAACGGAAAAAGTAAAAACGAAATTTATGACCTGGGATCAGAAGATCTCTATGCTGAAACCCATTGGCACCTACGAGAGCCAGTTCAAGGGTTATGCTGCTTATCGCCTGGCAGGAACATCCGCATCCGGCCCCACACATTACCTGCTTTACATCATTGGTAAACCGGCCATGCTGAAAGAACATAAAAAGGAAGTCGACCTGATCGTTCAATCGTTTAAACCCCTGAAATAATGTACAAACTGTATTTCATATCACTGCTTTTCGCGTGCAACACTTTGTTCTCACAGGCCAAAGTGGATACGTCGAAGCTAACAAAAGTTTCGCTGCCGGAGCTCAATATGGAATACGAAGTACCTTCCAACTGGGTAACCACACCTTTTTTCAAAGTAGACTGGGAAACACCGGGCGGCAATAATCTATGTGCCTGCGCAGGTGTGCTGAATGCGTGGAAAGTGCCGGGCGGTAGTGATTTTGAGTACATCTACATGGCGGCCTACCCGAGCGACCGCAAACATGTCAACGCAGAAAAAAGACAGAGTGTCTGGCAGTATAGATTTGTGCATGTGGAAAAAGTGGATACGGTTAAAACCGATTTCCTTGTGTGGGAAAAACAGGTTTCGAAACTGAAGCCCTCCGGTTCGTCCGATAATCGTTTTAAGGATTATGTTGCTTATCGTTTCGAAAGTCATTTCGGCGCCACCTATTTCCTTATGTACATATGGGGCAAGCCGTATATGCTCCAACAGCAAAAAGCAAAATTGGACGCTATCATTGCTTCGTTCAAGGCGATCAAATAGCCCCTGTTCCAAAGTCGAAAAATTGCATTTTTTTATGAATTCCGGATTAGCGGAAGGAAGGCTGTTATCTTATCTTTGAAATACTCAAAACAAACAGCTATGATCAAAAAACTACTTCTACTTACAGCAGGCATTCTGTTCATTACAAGCGCTCATGCCCAGCTGCTTCACACGCTATGGAATGTAAAAGCAGTGAAGGTGAATACGAATGAATACGACATTGTTTTCACCGTGAAAATAGATCCTCAATTCCACATTTACAGTTCAATACCGGTAGAGGGAGTTGGCCCGAGAGCAACAGAAGTCCGGTTCAATGAGAACGGAGCCTTTCAGCTGGTTGGTAAATTGAAAGAAAGCAAAGCAAAATCTGAAATGGATGATGGATTCGGACTGGTGGTAAGCTATTTTGAAAAGACGGCAACCTTTACACAGCGTATCAAAGTTTTAAAACCCGGTAAGGTGACGATAGATGGAAAATATGAATACGAGATCTGCAAAGAAGGGGCCTGCGAATTCCCTCCTGCCAAAAAATTCTCTGTTGAAATATAATTTGACCAATGGTCTTTTACCGTAAAAGCATAGAAATCAGGCCCTGGAAAGGCTTTTTCCCAAACCAAATAATTGAACTTTTTTATGAATTCGGGATGGCTGAACGTAGCCTGTTTTAGTATCTTTGGAGCCCATAAACCGATCAGCTTATGCCTATGTTAAGGAAACTACTTTTTGCACTATTCGGAATTTTATTCTTTGCGAATGCTAATGCTCAGCAATTGCATGCGCACTGGATGATAAAACCGGTGAAAGTAAATGATTGTGAATACGATATTGTATTTTCCGTAAAGATCGACGAGCCGTGGCATTTATACAGTATTATCCCTTCCAAGGATGGCCCCAATCCAACTTCCGTCAAATTCAACAAAAGTGATGAGTACGAAGTGGTTGGGAAGCTAAAAGAAAGCACACCGAAAACCGAGATGGATCCTGTATTTGAGGTTGAAGTACGGTCTTTTGATGGTGAAGCTACATTTACCCAAAGGATCAAAACCCTAAAAGCAGGTAAGATCACCCTGAAAGGCAAATACGAATATCAGGTTTGTACGGATGCGATGTGCGAATTCCCGCCGGCAAAGAAATTTTCAATCGATATTGATGCGAGCGATTGTAAAGTTGGGAGTGTTAAACTAATTGAACTCAACAATGCTGCAGATACACTTACAGACAGCTTAAAAACTGCCGTAGTAAAAAACAATTCGGCCACAAGCAAATCAGCCACTGTTTCCCCTTTCAATTCCAACGAGCCGGCAGACGGAGAAGTAACTGTAGATTCTCCATGGTGGTCTATCTTTCTGGCGGGATTTGTAGGAGGTTTTGCTGCATTGCTCACTCCCTGTGTATTTCCAATGATCCCGATGAACGTTAGTTTTTTTACCAAACAAAGTAAAACCAAGAAACAAGGGGTTCGTAATGCTTTGATCTATTCCGTTTCTATTATCGTATTGTATGTAGCACTTGGTCTTATTGTGACGGCGGTGTTCGGAGCCGGCGCACTTCACACGCTTTCTACCAATGCCTGGTTCAATTTATTCTTCTTCCTGTTACTGGTCGTATTTGCCGCTTCTTTCCTTGGTGCATTTGAAATTACACTACCAAGCGCGTTTGTAAATAAAATGGATTCGAAATCGGATAAAGGCGGGCTGATGGGTATTTTCTTTATGGCCTTTACACTGGCACTGGTTTCTTTTTCCTGTACAGGGCCTATCATCGGAACACTACTGGTGGAAGCCTCATCACAGGGCAATTACTCGGGGCCTTTCTGGGGTATGTTTGGTTTCTCCCTTGCACTTGCATTGCCCTTCGGTTTGTTTGCTGCTTTTCCGGGATGGCTGAATTCGATGCCAAAATCAGGCGGATGGCTGAATGCAGTGAAAGTAACCCTGGGATTTTTAGAACTGGCATTGGCATTGAAATTTGCTTCCAATGCTGATCTGGTATGGCAGAAGCACATTCTTACAAGAGAGGTATTCATTACCCTGTGGATCGTTATTTTTGCTTTGCTCACTTTCTACCTGATGGGGCTTTTCAAAACTTCTCACGACAGTGATACAAAGCACTTATCCGTTACCCGCATTTTCTTCGTGATCATTTCATTCTCTATAACTGTTTACCTGATCCCGGGCCTGTGGGGCGCTCCACTGAAACTGTTTTCAGGTGTACTTCCTCCGTTGGAATATTCCGAGTCGCCACATGGTTTCGGAGGGAATACTATGTCGCCGCAGGCGGGTACTAAAACAGATGATGAGTTCTCACAGTATATCGAAACCAATAAGAACGGGATCGTTCATTTCAAGAATGACTATGACAAAGCCCTTGCTTATGCAAAAAAGACCGGAAAGCCTTTAATGGTCGACTTTACCGGCCACGCCTGCGCCAATTGCAGGAAAACGGAAGATTATATCTGGCCCGATCCGGAGATCGTAAAACGCCTTAACAATGAGGTGGTACTGGTTTCGCTTTATGTGGACGATAAAAGACCTCTCGATCCGAAGGACTACATGAAGGTGAACTGGTACGGCGAAGAATACGAAATAACCGATATCGGCGACAAATTCAAGTATATGCAGGAAACGCGCTACAAGCAAAGCTCACAACCCCTGTATGTGATCCTGGATCATTATGAGCAGCCTATGAGCGCTCCACGTGGTTATAAATCAGGCATTCCCGAATATATCCAATGGATGGATGAAGCCATCAATAAATTCAAGGCCGCTAAAAATAAATAATTTACTATATTTGTTCCTCTTATTTACAAAACAACAATGAGCAACTCACCAACAGGCTTCGGCATCGCTAAAGAAAATTACAAAATACTTTTAGGCGGCATCGCACTGATCGCATTAGGTTATATCCTGATGATCGGTGGCGGTAGTGATGATCCGAATGAGTTCAACCCGGAGATCTTTGGTACACAACGTATCGTGGTAGCTCCTGTTATTTGCCTCGCAGGTTTTGTTACTATCATTGTGGCCATCATGCGCAAACCTAAAAACAAAGCAGAAAACGCAGACTAATGAACGTTTTTGAAGCTATTGTTTTAGCCGTTATTGAAGGGCTTACCGAGTTTCTTCCAGTTTCTTCCACCGGGCATATGATCATCGGTTCCTCCGTGATGGGTATTGCATCCGATAATTTTGTAAAGCTGTTTACGATCTGCATACAGTTAGGCGCTATACTTTCCGTGCTGGTGCTGTACTTCAAACGTTTTTTCAAGTCGGTGGATTTTTATATAAAGCTCATCATTGCATTTATCCCATCTGCCATCTTAGGTGTATTGCTTAGCGATTACATCGATGCCTTATTGGAAACACCGGTGGGTGTGGCTATTTCATTGCTGGTGGGCGGTATTTTCCTTTTGTTTGTAGACAAGCTTTTTACAAAAAACGAAGTAGACGATACGGATAAAATGAGTCGCTTTACGGCCTTTAAGATCGGTTTGTTCCAGTGTATTGCCATGATCCCGGGCGTATCGAGAAGCGGTGCTACGATCGTGGGTGGGATGAGCCAGAAGATGACGCGTAAAGCTGCTGCCGAATTTTCTTTTTTCCTGGCAGTACCCACCATGTTTGCCGCTACCGGTTATAAATTATTGAAATACATAAAAGAATTTGGAATGCCATCAGGTGAGGAATTAAAGCTCCTCGCGATCGGAAATGTAGTTGCCTTTGTCGTAGGCCTGCTCGCCATCAAAACCTTCATTGGTTTCCTGAATAAATATGGCTTCAAATTATTCGGATGGTACCGCATCGCAATCGGCGCTTTGCTGCTGACCTTATTCGCCTGCGGTTATAATCTGCAAATCATTTAACCATGCTGTTCTCCGAATTTATCCTGAAACCCGACCTGGATTTTGCAGCCGGAGAAGTCCTGCTGATCGACAAGCCACTTACCTGGACCTCGTTCAATGTCGTGAATAAGATCAGACACAGCATCAAAAATCATCCAACCTTCACCAGGGACGGCGTAAAATTAAAAGCGAAAGTTGGACATGCAGGCACCTTGGATCCATTGGCAACAGGGCTGCTGATCATCTGCACCGGAAAAAAAACCAAGGAGATCGACAGCTACCAGGGACAGGAAAAAGAATATACCGGTACTTTTTATATCGGGGCTACTACTCCCTGCTTTGATAAAGAAAAAGAAATCGATTTTACTTTCCCCACAGAACATATCACCGAAACGCTTATCCGGGAAACCGCACAACAGTTTGTAGGTGTGCAGCAACAAACTCCCCCGGTATTTTCGGCTATTTGGGTGGATGGCAAACGCTCTTACGATCTGGCAAGGGCTGGCGAAGAAGTCGAATTAAAATCGCGGGAGATCGAGATCAAATCCTTTGAGATCGAACAGATCAGCATGCCCGAAATCAGCTTCCGGATCGTTTGCAGTAAGGGCACTTATATCCGTTCTATCGCACGCGATTTCGGCCTGGCGCTGAACAGTGGAGCGCACCTCAGTTCGCTGCGCCGGGAGCGGATCGGTATCTTTGATGTAAAGGATGCTTTGAGTCTTTAGCCTTTTCTACGTCCGTTTATCTTGCAACACAGCCCGCTTTATGGAGAATTATCTTTATTTTTGATTCAGATAAGCACTTATGTTCAAACACCGCTTAACATTTCTGTTTGCCTTTGTTTTCCTGTTACAGGCGGAACTGATCCGTTCGCAGGGCTTACAACCTGTTTGCCAGAACTACAATACTATTGATTACATAGAAGACCTGGAATTTCACAGTGCAGTTGAAGACAACCGCGGCACTATTTATTTCGCTACCAATTTTGGCGTACTCATTTATAAGGGAGAGCGGAAATCGCAGGCCAAGGGATGGGACTTTTTATTGCTGCCGGAACCTGACATTATTTATTCCCTTTATTTCGATTCGCGCAACAATCGCCTTTATGTAGGCGGCGAAACGCAGATGGGTTATTTTGAACTGAAAAATTATTTCACCGGCACTTACACTTCACTTAACGAAAAGCGCTCCGAAGAGGCTAAAAACACACCGGTATGGCACATCAATAAAGTCAACAACAGCATTGTTTTTCATACCGTTAAAGCATTACTGGTTTATGAGAATGGCAATCTGAAAAGCATCCCCGCTCCTGCCGAAAGCATTTTTCATAATGTATTTGAAATAGAAAAAGGCAAACTGCTGATCAACACCATTACTAAAGGCTGGTACGTATTCGACGGTAAACTGTCGCCGCTCAAAGGATCTGAGCAACTACCGCAGGACAAATGCTATGGCGTACTACCCTCGCTGGAACCTGAACACTGGCAGTTCTTTTATCGTAATGAAGGGGTATTCAAAGCCGGTATAAATGATAAAAGCATAAGCGGCATTGAAAAGATCAGCACACCTGCGTTCGATAAGTTTCTGAGTGAAACCCAGCTATATGCCGTGCAGTACAGTGCCCGTTCCCAATACCTGGTACTGGCGACACTCAATAAAGGAGCTTTTATTGTTTCAACGAACCGCTCACATACCACCGAAATGCTGGACCTTGGGAATATCGTTTCTGAAACAAGTGCTTCCACCAACATCAAAAGCGCCATGGGATTGTTTTTTGACAAACAAAAAAACACCTGGATACTGGGCAAGACCAACCTTTCCATATTACCATCAGATTTGAGCATGTTCTTTAACGAGCTGGCAGGTGTTACTGTACTTGACATGTGTACCACACGCAATGAAACCCTTATTGCAACAGAGAATGGTTTGTTCAAACTCAGTAACGAATTTCATACCGCAAAGGCACTGTCGAAGATCTCAGAGGAAGTCTATAAAAAAATCGAAAGCAAAGGTGACAGTGTTTTTTGCCTGCGCGACTTCGGATTGAATATTTATACCCGGCAGAAAATGACACTCGGCGCATCAGAGCTTTTCCTAAACGATTTCTGCATCACCGATAAAGATATGTTAATTGCAACAGAATCCGGCCTCATCAGCTCAGGAAAAGGAAAAATAGTGCTGGAAAAAGAAAATATTCTGCAGGTAGTTGAATGGAACAATAACTATTACGTCATCAGTGAAGAACAAGGAGTGAAGGTGCTGGATAACACACTTAAAGTTACAACCACTATTCCATACAACAAGCATTTTAAAACACTGAACCTCGCAAGACTATTCGTATATAACAGCTCCATCATTTTGCGAAATGTAGATAATACGTTTAAACTGGAAAACAACACTTTTGTTCCGCTTGATCCGGATGACGCACGGAAGGTCTGGGCGCACGGAGCTATCAGCCTTCCTCCAACCAACGACCAGACAGAAAAAGGAAAACCGATGGAGTTCACTTTTGAATACGATGGCCAGAACAACACTTATCTTTATCTTACCACTACTAATGAAACCTATCTGGCCAATTCATTTAAAAGCTCTGTTGAGATCAATGACATCGTAAGCGCTGGTTCCTCCTACCTTGTAGGAACAAAATCAGGACTCTTCCTAAGCCCTTTATATATAACAGGCAAGCCAGAAGAAAAAGTTCACATTTTTAATTTTGTTGCCGACAGTATTCAGTACGAACTTGAGTCAGAGATCTTTATACCATACAACAAAAGTAAAAACATTGATGTATTCTTTTCATTAAGTGGTTTTTACAATAAAGCAGATAACACTTCGTATAAATACCGACTGATTGGATACGACAGCCTCTGGAAAGACAATTACCTGACCCGCCTACAGTTCAGCCACCTCCCACCCGGAAATTACACACTCGAAATAAAAGCAAACTATGGAAATGCACTGGAAACACCAACTTCTTATATTCAGTTTATCATAGGCAAGCCCTGGTGGCAAACATGGTGGGCCATTGCCTTGTTGGTGCTGTCAACAATTCTCTTAATTTATGCAATTGTGCAATTAAGTATTTATCGTTTAAAAAAATCGAAGATCAAACTCGAGAAAATTGTGACCGAACGAACACTCGAGATCGCCACGCAAAAAAACGAGATCGAACACAAGAACAAAGAGATAACAGACAGTATCAATTATGCAAAACGGATCCAGAGTGCTTTACTTACCGATGAGAATTATTTGCAGGAAACATTTCCGAATGCATTCGTTCTATACATACCAAAAGATATTGTAAGTGGGGATTATTACTGGTTCAACAATATCAACGGCATCGAATGCATAGTGGTAGCCGATTGCACCGGACATGGTGTTCCGGGCGCATTCATGAGCATGTTAGGTGTTGCCAAACTAAATGAGATCAAAGCAGAAAACATCCATCAGCCCGACAGGATGCTGAACCGCCTTAACCGACTGATCTTTGAAACACTCGGACAGGGAAAACCAAACACTGACAGCCGGGATGGTATGGATATGAGTATCATTACCATCGACAGGCAAAACAACAGGTTGCAGTATGCAGGTGCTAACCGGAACCTGATCATCGTTAACCGTGAAAACAAAACGCACGAAGAGATCAAACCTACCAAGCTTCCTGTAGGAGGCTCACAATACGGGCCTGACAGGGATTATGAAATGCACTCGCTCCCTATTCAAAAAGGATACTCTTATTTCTTAAGTACCGATGGATATGCAGACCAGTTTGGCGGGCCTAATGGTAAAAAATTCATGACAAAAAAACTGAATGAATTATACATTCAGGTTTCATCTGCTTCTTCGCAGGAACAAAAACAAATACTCACCGATACCTATCTCGCCTGGAAACAAAACGTTGAGCAGGTTGACGATGTCTGCATTTTTGGGATCAGTTTTTAACAGTATTGATTTGCCGTCGCAAACTCGATGCTGTTTGTTCATTATGAGATAAATAGTTAAATTTGTATAGCACTCAAACACATATCATTATGCGTACAAAATTACTACTCATCATTTGTCTTATTTCATGCATTAACCTGCTAAAAGCACAGGATCCCATATTTCCTACAATTCCGGCTGTTCCGGCAATCCCTACATTCGAACCCAATGCTGTATTCTATCTGAACCAGGACACTGTGGTTTCTGTAGGTGATAACGGTATGGTATGGAGAAGTACTGACGGTGGTTTTACGTATACTGTGATCCCAACCTTCACCGGTACAGAAAACAACAACAGTGTTATCATGACCGGAAATTATATCTGTATTGCAGGTGATAGCGGAACTGTTACATTCTCCAACAACAGAGGTGCTTCATGGGCAACTGCTCCGCAGGCACAGCCACTCATTAATTACCACGATGTCGGATTTGCCGACACTACTTTTGGCGCTGCTGTAGGTGACAATGGAGATGCGGTTATTTATAAATGGGTTGGAGGTTTAGGCTGGTCACATATTGTAACAGGCCTAACGCAAAAATTGAATGCGGTGGTCTCATTTAAAACAAGTGCCAGTATTTTTACAGACGGTGAGGCAATGGCTGCCGGCGATGGAGGTGTTATTTCACATTACCAGTTTGGTTCCTGGACTAACTCGCAGGCACCGGTTACCACACGCATCAACGATATGTATTTATTTCCGGATAACGCAACGGTAATTGCCGTAGGTGACAGTGGCCTGATCCTTCGCAGTATCGACTTCGGAGCTAACTGGAGCATTATTCAATCCGGCCTTACACATAATTTAAACGGCGTCAGCGAAGGTATCAATCCAAACGAAATATATGCCGTCGGTGACAGTGGGGTTATTTATGTTTCTGCGAACGCCGGTTTAAACTTTACACGTTACACTATAGGATCGAATGCAAATTTAAGAACAACGTCAGCGCGTACACCGCGTGGTGCTTTTGCAGGCTCGGGAAGCACCTTACGAACAATTGTAGCGGATACAATAACCATTACCGGCGTAATTGGTTTTCCTGCCTGTCCTGTAGATACTATTGGAGCTATATTTGAATATACCGGAATGTATGGCGCAGCAAATCAATTTACCCTGCAACTCTCCGATCCTACAGGTTCTTTTACCAATCCAACCGATATTGCCTCGATAACACCAGGCGAAAGCCCTGATACCATTGCTATTTTAACCGGTATACCGGCATCTGCTAACTATCGTCTGCGTGTTATAGCATCAGAGCCAGCGATCGCTTCCGATGATAACGGAGCGGATCTTATTGTTACCACAGGACCTCCGGTGCCAACGATTTCCTTATCCGGAGATCAGACACAGCTATACACTGCCACTGTTCCAAATTGTACCTATCAGTGGTCTTATAATTTCGTAGATATTCCGGGAGCAACAGACACCATAGTAACCACGATCGGGAACGGAACATACATAGTGGTAGTTACCGACGCCAATGGGTGTTACAGGAACAACTTACCATACAATTACAACCTTACTTCGCTGCAAAAGAAAGAAGCTCCAAAATTCCGTGTAGCTCCAAATCCTGCACAGGATGCTGTATACATTCTGAATGGTGCTTTGAACAGCGAAGTTCACATCTTTAACATAATGGGTGAGGAAGTGTATAAAACAAGGATACATTCGGTTAAGCAGGCAATCAACCTTGAAGGTTTTAGCAGCGGGGTTTATTTCATAAAAACCGGTGATCAGACACAAAAGTTGATTAAGGAATAGTCTTTCATTAAGGAGTGGATCAGGGCTTTTCTGTTAAAACGCATTGAACCTGCAATAATTCAGATTCGCCGAATAGCTTTCGTATTCGGGCAAAAACTTTTGCTGATTTTCAGGAGTGGTCTGTTAAAAAAAACAAAAATCTCTCTGCTTCTTCTTATTTTTGTAATACCTACTACCTTTATAATGAACAGATCATACCTACTTCTAAAGGCATACCTGCTCCTCTGCTGTTTGCCCGCTGCCAATGCGCAGCAACCCATTATTGTGCATGCAAATACCACTCAGCATCCAAAAGAACCGAATACGCTGAGAAAGCCGAAAACCGGTCTGGATTTTTTAGGAAGCGGAGAGAGTGCTATAAAACTTAATCTTTCCTCTGTTTTTCGGGCCGACTACTGCATTGGGTATGAAAAAAAGCTCAGCCGGTTTTTCAGTGCCGAGTTGACCGCTGGTTTTACCCGCTACGACCGGCTGACCGAAGCTCTTGATTTTTTCACTTACAAGCCCGAAAATATGGTCCGGGCCAAAAGGCAATTCAATATGGCTCCTTCGGTAAAATTAGGAGGGCGTTATTATTTTGAAACGGGTGCAGACGAAATTTCCGGGCCTTATATTTCAGTAGAAGGTATGTACAGGAGATACGGTTACCGGCTCAAAAACACCTACACCACCCCCTCACTTGCAAAAGAACACAGCGATCAAAAAGAGATCCGTGTGCTGTACGGATGGCAGGACAGCGATTTCAGAGATGTGGCTTTCTACGATTGTTCGGTTGGCCTGGGTTATCGTTCCCACGAAAGATCTTATCTCGGATACGGAGATATGTACAACCGTTCCACACAACAAATACTCAAAGGCAGTAAGAATTATCTCGTCTTCGTGATTAGCATCAAGGTTGGATACATGTTTCGTTAGCAATTCCCTGGCAGCAAAGCATACTGAATTCATTTAAATTGAAAAGGCCGTCCTTATGAAGAACGGCCTTTAAAAATTTCAGCCCCGAAGAACGGATGTGTATACTGCTTAATAATTTATTCTTCCGAATTTGTATTTTTTCTTTTTGATCGCATAGAACAGGGATTCCTTAGGTCCTAACTGTAGCGCTATTTTCGGGCGCGTGAAGATCTTCGCTTCCTTTGCCACAAACATCACATTACGTTCCAGGGTACCTTTCGAATCAACCGTTGCCAACACAGTAACCATTTTCTTCGTGATCCCGTTCTTTACTTTCGTTGCATCTGCCAGGAGGTTCTTCGGGTTATCATTGTATATCAGGTAAAGCTTATCCCCTACCACATCCATCGAATACGAAGAATAATATCCGTTATCATTCGTTGTGTGTTGCAGCTTAGGTACCTTTTTTACCCAGGCAATAGATGCATCCGGGTTCACACTTACTACAATGATATCGTTGTAATAATAATGATAGGTTGTATGAGTAGCACCTGTTTTCGGGTCTGTAGTGGTAACCGTATACATATAGTATTGCTCACCTATCATGTAAACACCTCCGTCGGATTTGGTTACCAGGTAATCGATGCTGTAATTGTATAATTCCTTGTGTTTCTCGGCACGCCGTGCCGACATGAATTCCCCTAAGAACTCGGTAGAGAAATCTTTGTATCCCGAGGATAACACTTTGCGGCTTTCTCTGTCCATCGAAAGGAAAAATGTACCGGCCAGGCCATAAGATGTTTTGTTGGAATAGAATCCACCGATAACAATGTTTCCTTTTTCGTTGATGCGAAAAGCGACATCCGTGATGAATTTATCTTCGATGGAGATCTCTGTTTCTTTTACGCTTTTGGTTTTGTACAAATAGCTGATCAGCTCATACCTGTAACGTGGTTTCTTTCTTTCCCTGTCGGCCTTTTCTTTTTCGATACTTGCCAGCATGAACACATTTCCGTCATTATCCACGCGGTAATTACTAATGGTAAAAGCTTTGTCCGTATAAGGTAATTCCAATGCTGCCGACCAGATCTCGTTTGCATTCGCATCAAACACTTTATAGGAAAATTTTTCCTTGGAATATTTTTCAAAAGGTTCATTATGCAGGAGAAGGATCTTGGAGCTATCTTCGGAAAGAACAAAATCAAAAGAACCGGAGTTCCTCCTTTTCGTTGCAGCAATATAATCGATCTCTTTAGGTGTTCCGATCATAGCTCCGTCAGAAGTGTTTACTTTTTGCACATATGCAATGTTTTTATCCTGATCCTTGTCATACCGGAATGCAAAAACCAGCATCTTTCCCTGCAGAATATACACAGCACCGAAACTAAGGTCCTTTCCGTTCACTTTTGGCAATTCAAAATCCTTCACATATTCAAGCTCCATATTCGTCTTATTATACTTTTCGAGGGCCATATCACCTCTTGAAAATAGGGCCATACTTGTACGAAGGCAATAAAAGCTTGTTTTATCTGCTCCGATAAGGCCGGATATATCCGTTTTTTTAGGACGGCTCATTTCAGGTCCCCAGGTAAGATTCACCGTCTGCGCTCCCAATCCCGTCGAAATTGCAGCAAGTATGAATAGTAAAAGAAATTTTCTCATTTTATATTTATATTTTTGTCTAAAATACTACTTATTTCTCATGTGTAAAGCCCCCTTTCCCATTTTCATTCTGCTGACAGTTTCCCTGTTTTACAGCCAGGCGCAAACAAAGATCATCATTCATGAGAACACCACGCAGCATGATAACAAAAAGAAAGAAAAGGAACGGACAAAAACAAGAGCGAACAAAGCCGGCATGAAAGATGCACCTTCCACCTTCCTCGGGGCTAGCGAAAGTGCTATTAAATTGAACATATCTCCCATTTTTCGTGGCGATTACTGCCTGAGCTTTGAAAAAAAGATCACCAAAGAGCTCAGCGCCGAAGTGACAGGTGGAGTGGTGTACCGCGATCAGATGTTCGATGATATCGGTGATTTTCTGAATTATAAACCGTTCAACATGGTGCCCGTTCGCAGGAAATATGAGATCGGTCCTTCCGTGAAGCTGGCCACCCGCTACTATTTTTCTGCAGATGACGAAGAAATTGCCGGCCCGTATGTGGGACTTGAAGGGATGTTCAGGCGATATAATACAACCGTAGTACCTAATTATTCAAGTCCGATACCGGTAAAAGAATACAACGACCACCGGGAAATACGAACATTTTTAGGCTGGCAGGGAAGTGAGTGGAGCGATTTCGCTTTTTATGATCTTTCCATCGGAGTGGGGTACCGTATGCATGTGCGAAACTACATGGGCTATACCGATAACAATTACTATTACGAAGAGATGATGAAGGGACAAAAGAATTATGTTGTTTTCCTTCTCAATTTTAAGATCGGGTTTTTGCTCGACTACTAAACTACAACCTGAGACCGCGCTGAAATGTTCAGATCTTATTTTTCCTTCCTTGTTCTGATTTTTATGCTGCCTGTGTTTCCTTCCATAGCACAGGTCAAAAAAAAGTCAATAGTAGTGGATGATACCTCCGATGAAAAAAAAGGCATGTTCGAATATGCTCCCGGCGACTGGGCGACCACCATCAGTATCTCGTCGGCTTTTAAATCCGATTTCGGGCTCACCTTTGAAAAGAAAGTAACAGAGCAGATCAGTGGTGAGATCAGCCTGGGAGGAACGGGTTACGACCTGATGTTTGACCAGGGACCTTTTCTGAACTTCCGGCCCGAAAATATGCCTGAAGGAAATGGAAAGTCAAAAGCGGGGATCTCTCTCCGATTCGGAGCACGCTGGTATCCCTTCTCCGAAAAGGAAAGTCTCGAAGGTTTTTATGCAGGTCCCCAGTTTTCCCACCGACTGTATAATACAGAAGGGTATATTTTCAACAAATACAACACGTCGGACTATACAACACATAAATTGTCAAGTACCCAGGAAGAAATACGCTTGATGACCGGCTGGCAATTCGTAGATGAAGATGGCTTTTTTCATTTCGACCTCGGCCTGGGTTGCGGATACAGGTTCCATTCCCGCAAATACCTTGGCTACACCGATATGCAAAACCCTGAAGAAAGAAAAATGTTCTTCGCTAAAAAAAGCTACTTCATTTATTGCACCACTGTTAAGGTAGGCTTTTCACTCAGTTCCATTTTTAAATAAATTACTTCTTCAGCACCAGCCGTTTGTTCCTGAAATGCTCTGCCACTATAAGAAAGCTGTAGATATCGTCAACATCATCTTTATCATAGTACTGGAACGCATAGGTTTTTGTCGTATTGATGACCACTTTACCTCCGTCTACATATGCTTTGGAAACAAATTTACCTGCAGTGGTCTCTTTGGACACTGTAAAGTCCTCTATGTTCTGAACTGTATACCCGGCCGGAATATGGATCGTGATCTGCTTGGTGAATTGCTTTTGATACGGGATATAAAAATCCTGCGTCCGTTCCGAATTTCTTTCATTCACATTCAGCTGCTCGCCTATCAGGTGACCGGCATTCAATATCAGGTAATCGC
This sequence comes from Bacteroidota bacterium, assembly GCA_021156365.1. Classification (GTDB taxonomy): domain Bacteria; phylum Bacteroidota; class Bacteroidia; order B-17B0; family Aurantibacillaceae; genus JADJDM01. Next base: position 18,875 of record JAJNDK010000019.1, on the reverse strand, counting down.
CTGACTCTACCAGTATGTTTTTTGCAGTATAGTTGAGAGAATACTTTAAGGGTGCCGAGGTGTTAAAGAAATTAGCCTGGTCGAAGTTATAGGAAGTAACCTTGTCCACATCAAAACCATCATCCTTCAGATCGATCACAAATAACTTTTTCATGGTTTTTGCTTCATTCGTTTTTGCTTCTGCATCCTGAACCGGTGTTTTTGCATGGATCAGCTCTTTATAGATATTCTTCTCCATGTTATAGATATCCGAATAATTGTTCAGCTTCCGCAGCTCATTGATCTTCATTTTCCCGTAGAAGGAATTTTTTGTTTCGATCTCCAGTGGCTTTCCGTTTGTTTTCAGATCCTTTATCTCCACATCTGTCGAGATCTGGTTGTAGTTCGGTTGTGAAAGCGGGAAATGCCCGGTCTTGTAATCGTATTTCCGTTTCTTTTTGCTCTTTACCGAAGCAATTACAATATCTGCAACCGAACCACCAATTCCCGCTGCAGTACCGGCAAGAAGAAGTCCTCCCGAGTTCGGCGCTATAAATATCGGGGTGTAGACGCCTAAAGGAATCAGCCACCATTTATACCTGTTCTTTTTATAATATTTATTCGCTGTAAAGGAAACATAAGTTTGATTCTCGAAATGCGAAGGAACATTTCCCGGTTCCAGGTTGTACAAAGGATTGAAAAGATAAAAATCAAGATGCGGAATTACAATGCCATGCACAGGCTCCAGGAAATCACTCTGCTTCGACGTTCCCCCGTAATGATTTTCCTGTGAAAGGAAAACCTTGTTTTTGATCCCCTTCTTTCCCAGTACCCTGCCCATCACATTTACAAAAAACAGATTTCCTTTGTATCCGCTCTTATTATAACCCGCGTACAAATAATCGCCTCCAATGATCTCCCGATAGAGGTAATAGGCATCCCTTACATAGCTCAGTGTATCTTCGATCTTCGGATGTTTTTTTTTCAGTGAGCCGCTTATTCTTCTTGCTAATGCTTTTTCCTGCTTATCTTTTTTATAATAGATCTGCCTTACACGGGTCATTTGATCTTTCTTCATTTCCTCTTCGCTCATTTTCACAAATTCCCTGTCGGCGCTGTTATTACCAACGCCCAGATCTTTGTACTTGTATTTTACCAGCACATAAGGTATCTGCGAGAGATTGTCGTTGAGGATCTCCTCCTTGTATTTCTCTACATTCTGTTGTTTTATAGAGAAGCTGTTCTCATTCTGCGATTTAAACGTTGCCTTTGTATTCATCAACAGCGGATCCACGACAATGGTTGCGTAATAAGTTCCATATCGGTAAGAAGAAACGGTTTCTATCCAAAGGTCGACTGCGTAATTCAGTGCGCAAAATTTTGTAACAAGCGGGATAATGGTAGGTGCGTCAGAAATTTTCGTTTCGTAATGTATTTCCAGGATATCACCTACCTCCAACGATGGTACTGCTAACTTCTGACCGTTGTTCGATTCGACGGAGAACAGGGTTTTTCTACCAGTTGCATTATTAAAATTTATCTTCGATTTGCGCGGTATCAGCTGTGTGGTATCAATAGTGATCTGTTTACCATTCCTCTTGTAAACCGTTCCGATTTTTTTTTCTGTTGTTTTACCGGACACCACACCCGGAAGCGAGATCTGCGAAACCTCATCCAGGCCCCACTTGTCGCGCAAATAATACACCATACGGATCTTTTCTTCGTGGCCGCCCGATCTGTTTACCCTGATGGAATAATCATAGTCGAGCAATATGATCGATTCGTTTTTCCAGTGGGCCGGGATCGAAGTAGTATCCGGTACCTGTGCAAACAGGCTGCAGGAAAATACAAGAAAAAAAAGCAGAATATTTTTAGGCATTTCTTATTGTTTTAAGGTCAGTGGTTCGGTGTAGAATTTTTTTAGCGTCAGGATATCTTCATTCCAGTTTTTGAAACCGGATTGTTTGATCAGCGTTTTCTTGATCACGATCTTTTTCGACTGCCGGATGGCATTTCCTACTTGTGTGTACGCCAGCACAAAATCATAGGTATCGTTGGAGATCGTTACATTAGCCGGCAGGTTCTTCACCGAATATCCGGCTGGGATCGTGATGTCGCATACCGATGACAGGAAATAGCGGTTATAGAATTCATAGTCACTGATGCGTGTTGTATCAAACAAAAAATTCTCAAACTCCGCATCTTTTTCCGGCATTAGGATGATCTCTTTTTTATCCTTGCTGTAAAATACCTTGTTGGACATTTCAAACTCGCTGTTGATAACCAAAGGCGCTTTGCGTTCATTGAAATTCGAATTCGAATAGTTCACTACGGATACATCCGGATTGCCCGATTCGAGGTAGGATTTTATTGCCTTGCCCTGGTTCTCTGTTTTAATATCATTTACTGCACGCAGGAAATTGGTTTTCTCTTCCCCGTTCAATGTCAGTGTGCTATTGCCTTTCAGCACAGGGCCGGTTATAGTGAGCTTTGATTTTATATCGATCTTATTGCGCTCTGTTTCAAAAGCGGGTATTTTATCATTTATATATGCCTTTCCGTTTTCGATCATTACCGGCCGGCCCTGGATGCGCTCTGCATAATCATTCAATGCTATAAAATTCTCTGTGCCGTCGAGGAAATATTTCTTACCACCTAAGAACACGGTACAGATCATGTGATTGTATACACCCAAAGAAGGCAGATCATTGCTGTAGGGAATATCCTTGGTGCCGATCCAGGTAAGCCGTGCATCGTATCCAAGAGATTTCAACATATTTTTGGTCAGGTTGGCCATGCCTTTGCAATCGCCATACAACATGCTGTATACCCTGGAAGCTGCCTGGGGCTTGTATCCCATGATCCCGTCCTCAAAAGCGATGTACCGCACATGATCCTGGATCCAGTAAAACACCTTCTCCATAATCAATACGCTGTCTTTTTCATTACTTGCTATTTCTTTCAGCTTGTCGGCAAACACTTCCGGATCATTGTCAACGCTGTCCGCGAGGCTCTTGCACCAGGCATACACATCATCGTGCGAGGAAAAATAATTTTCGCTTTTCACTTTGCCCTTGTATGATTTTATAAAAACCATCAGGTGCGGATGTGTTTTAGCAATGTTCGGTTTATGGTTTTCATCCGGGATCGGCTTAAGGGATTTCAGTAGATACCTTATCTCTTTGGATTTTTTAGCAGGAATGCTCTTTTCTGTTTTCTCAATGGCAAAACCTTCAAAGTTAAATTCTTTGATCTCGAGGCTCACCCATTCAGGAACTTCAAAAACGATCGTTTTTTCGGCGATCGGGTATCCTTCATGAAAATAGATCTTGGAGAAAAAACGTGGGTTCCGGTATTCCTTGGTGTAAGAGGACTCCACGTTCTGGTTCTTACCCATCTCTACTTTATATGCACACAGCTTCACATCATCATGAAATATTTCGGCCTTTTCATAATTGGTATACACAACCGGCAGCCCACCAACCACTTTTCCGTCTTTTTTGCATACGAGGTTCTTTACCGATGAATAATCATCGTAAAAAACAACATTGCTTTTGGTATAACTGTAATTGGGAGTAAACTGGTTGGAATAATAATTCTCGGAAATGATAAAATCTTCTTTTTTACCGTTCTTCACAAGATTAAAGCTGTATTTTATATCTTCTTTGACTGCGATACAGGGTTCATCCGCATACTTGGTGGTAAGTTCTTTTTTTAGATCCCGTTTTGTAGATTGACCGAAGGTGTCTGGAGTGATCCCGATAGCTATCGGGACACAAAAAGAGAAAAAGAGAACTGAACGTTTTAGTTCATTCATTTAGGTAGTTTTTTGTTTGTACTACAAAATTAAAGTTTTCGCTTCAGGTTACATGGTTTTAGATCGACAGATATTTGCAATTAGTCTAAAAGCGAAATTACAAGCCCTTGAAAGACAGGAAAAAAGCCGTTTACTTAGTAAAACTCTCACTTTTCTACCTTCCGGCTAATTTTCCCTAAAACTTTGGTTATATACCGCATTTGTGGTATTTTTGCATAAAATTTAGACTTAATCTAAATAAGTATAAGGAAATTTTAACTCCTAAAAACTGACCCAATGATCACAGTAACCGACTCAGCACGCGACCATGCGCTGAAATTAATACAGGACGAAAATAAGCCCGCAGATACCTTTATCCGTGTGGGAGTAGAAGGCGGAGGATGTTCAGGACTCAGCTATAAGCTTGAATTTGACAATGTTCCGAAAGAAGGCGACCAGGTTTTTGAAGATAAGGGAATAAAGATAGTTTGCGACCGCAAGAGTTTTTTATACCTCGTTGGCACCCAGCTGGAATACAGCGGCGGGATCAATGGAAAGGGTTTCCTGTTCAATAACCCCAATGCTTCCCGGACCTGCGGTTGCGGAGAATCCTTCTCCGTTTAAACCATTCCGACAAATTGGGGTGTTTTTAGTATGCCCCGCCAAATTTTCACAGAACGAACCAAGAACCAATGGCTAACGAGATTTTAGAAGAGCATATAAACAGTGAGTATAAGTGGGGCTTCACGACCGACATCGAATCAGACACCTTCAAAAAAGGACTGAATGAAGAGGTGATCCGTTTGCTGTCGCACAAAAAGAACGAGCCGGAATGGATGCTGGAATACCGCTTAAAAGCTTACCGCTATTGGCTTACCATGAAAGAACCCGATCACTGGGCGTATTTCCAATATCCAAGAGTGAATTTCCAGGACATTTCCTATTACTCTGCACCAAAAAAGAAACCGGTGCTGAACAGCCTGGATGAAGTGGATCCGGAGCTATTAAAAACATTCGAAAAATTAGGGATTTCCCTCGAAGAGCAAAAACGCCTGACAGGAGTTAATTCCAATATAGCAGTAGATGCGGTTTTCGACAGTATTTCCGTGAAAACAACTTTCCGCGAAACATTGGCCGAAAAAGGGATCATTTTCTGTTCCTTCAGCGAAGCCGTACAGGAGCATCCTGATCTTATCAAGAAATACATGGGAATGGTGGTTCCGTATACGGATAACTATTATGCGGCATTGAACGGCGCCGTTTTCAGCGATGGTTCTTTCTGTTACATTCCAAAAGGCGTTCGTTGTCCGATGGAACTATCCACCTATTTCCGTATCAACTCTTCCGGTACCGGCCAGTTCGAACGTACATTGATCGTAGCCGATGAAGAGTCCTACGTAAGTTACCTCGAAGGCTGCACGGCTCCTCAGCGCGATGAGAACCAATTGCATGCTGCCGTAGTGGAGATCATTGCACACAAAAATGCAGAAGTGAAATACAGCACAGTTCAGAACTGGTATCCCGGCGATAAGAACGGTGTAGGCGGTATTTATAACTTCGTTACCAAACGCGGACTGTGTGTGGGTGACTACAGCAAGATCAGCTGGACACAGGTGGAAACAGGCTCTGCCATTACCTGGAAATATCCTTCGGTGATATTGAAAGGCGATAACAGTGTTGGTGAATTTTACTCCGTGGCACTTACGAATAATCACCAACAGGCCGATACCGGCACCAAGATGATCCACATCGGGAAGAATACCAAATCGACCATTATTTCCAAAGGGATCTCGGCTGGTGTAAGCAATAACTCCTACCGGGGTTTGGTGCAGATCCGGAAAGGTGCGCTGAATGCACGTAATTTCTCCCAGTGCGACAGTTTGCTGATGGGTGATAAGTGCGGCGCACATACATTCCCTTATATTGAAATAAAAGATAAATCGGCGGTGGTAGAGCATGAGGCAACCACTTCCAAAATAGGCGAAGACCAGCTGTTTTATTGCAACCAGCGTGGGATCAGCACAGAGAAAGCCATCGGGTTGATCGTGAACGGATATTGCAGGGAAGTACTGAACAAGCTGCCGATGGAGTTTGCTATCGAAGCGCAAAAATTACTGGCCATCAGCCTCGAAGGAAGCGTAGGTTAATACGGAATTTAAGAATCGGAATTTATAAAAGGAAAATGATCACAATTAAAAATTTACACGCTTCAGTAGAAGGAAAAGAGATATTAAAAGGAATCAACCTCGAAATAAAAGCAGGTGAAGTGCATGCTATCATGGGGCCCAATGGTTCCGGAAAATCAACTCTTTCGAGCGTAATAGCCGGAAGAAGCGATTATGAAGTAACGGAAGGTGAAGTACTGTTTAACGGTAAAAACCTGCTGGAGCTGGCCCCTGAAGACCGTGCCCGCGAAGGTGTTTTCCTCGCGTTCCAATACCCTGTGGAGATCCCCGGCGTGAGCAATATCAATTTCCTGAAAACAGCCATTAACGAGATCCGCGAATACAAAGGGATGCCGAACATAGAAGCCAAAGACTTCCTGGCACTCGTAAAAGAAAAACAAAAGCTGGTAGAGCTGGATGGAAAGCTGGCAAACAGGAGTGTGAATGAAGGCTTCAGCGGTGGTGAGAAAAAACGGAATGAGATCTTCCAGATGGCGATGCTGAACCCGGTGTTCTCCATCCTGGATGAGACCGATTCCGGCCTGGACATTGATGCCCTGCGTATTGTGGCAAATGGGGTAAACAAACTTCGCTCAAAGGAAAATGCGTTTTTAGTGATCACACATTATCAGCGTTTGCTTGAATACATTGTTCCTGATTTTGTACATGTATTGTACAACGGGAAAATAGTGAAATCGGGCACCAAAGAGCTGGCGCTTGAGTTGGAAGAAAAAGGATACGACGATATTAAAAAACAGTTTGAATTAGCCTGAGATGTCATTAGCATTAGAAAATAAAACAAGTACTTCCCAAAATCTTATTTCCCTTCTTAATTCCACTGCAGAGAAGAATACAATCATTGGTTTTGAGCAGATCGGGGAAGCACTTCAATACATTGAGGCTTCCGGTATCCCTACTGCTAAGAACGAAGAATATAAATACTGCAACACCGATGCGATCCTTCGCAAAGAGTTCAAACAAATAGGAAATAAGTTCAGCACACCGGCAACACTACCCTCTTTTGATGCTGCCATCAATGTATACATGATCAACGGACGATTCCATTCGGTAGCGGGCGCTGAAAAAGGAATAGTGATCAGTAGTCTCGAAGAAGCTGCCGGATCCTCCGCCAACGGAGCACTTGTAAAAGAACATCTGGCGGTGCATGCACTGCCGTCATCGGATGCTTTTACTGCTATCAATACGGCCTATTGCCAGAATGGTGTATTCATTCGTATCGAACGGAACACTGCTATTCAATTACCGGTCTTCATTCATCATATTACCCAGGCCGTAGAAACCGCATTTATCAACCCACGCACACTGATCGTTGCCGAAAGCGGAAGCAATTGCACGGTAGTGGATTTTTATCATGCGGCGGAAGGTGCAAATTATTTCTCTACCCACACGAGTGAGATCGTAGTGAAAGAGAATGCCCACCTCAATCATTTACGTATCCAGGCAGAAAAAGAAAATGCATTCTCTGTGCATACTATTGAAGCAGTGCAGTCAGCAGACAGTACCTACGATGCCTCTACGTTTATTTTCGGAGGAAACCTGGTGCGCAACAATCACCTCGTTCGCCTGCTGGGTAAAAACATCGAATCGCATCTCAATGGTTTGATCATAGGGACAAAAAATCGTCTCATCGATAATCACACCTATATCGACCATGCTATGCCAAATTGCAACAGCAATGAGCTTTACAAAGGTGTGGCCTATGATAAGGCGACCATCGTTTTCAATGGTAAGATCATGGTAAGACGTGATGCACAGAAAACGAACGCTTACCAAAGCAGCAAGAACATTCTGATGAGCGACGATGCCACCGTGAATACCAAACCTCAGTTAGAGATCTATGCCGATGATGTAAAATGCTCGCACGGAACCTCAACCGGTAAAGTAGATGAAGAAGCGCTGTTTTATTTGAAAGCCCGCGGTATTGGTGATACATCTGCCCGTAAATTATTATTGCAGGCATTTGCGCAGGAACTGATCGACAAAGTGGAGATCCCTGCTTTACAGGAAAATATCCTGAATTTATTTGAAGCTTCATTGAACTAATGTTGAATATAAACCATGTACGGCAGCAATTTCCTATTCTTACTGAAACGGTAAACGGAAAGCCTTTGGTTTATTTCGATAACGGAGCCACCACACAAAAACCTCAGCGTGTGATCGATGCGATCGTTCATTATTATACGCATCAGAACAGCAATATCCACAGAGGAGTGCACGCCCTCAGCCGCACAGCCACCGATGCTTATGAACTGGGCAGAACAGCTGTTCAACAGTTTATCGGCGCGAAACATGCCCATGAGATCATCTTTACCAAAGGCACTACCGATTCCATCAACCTGGTGGCCAATTCCTTTTCAAGGGCATTTTTAAAAACAGGAGATGAGATCATTGTGTCGGAGATGGAACATCATTCCAATTTTCTTCCCTGGCAGAACCTGCGCGATGAAAAAGGGATCGTTCTCAAAGTAATTCCGCTCACTGCCACACAGGACTTAGATATCGAAGCATACAAAAAACTACTGAGCGACAAAACCAGGCTGGTGGCTGTTACACAGGTGAGCAACACATTAGGTGTCATCAATCCGGTAAAAGAGATCATTGCCGAAGCGAAAAAATACGGAGCGAAGGTGCTGCTGGATGGCGCCCAGGCGGTACCTCATATGAAAGTGGATATGCAGGAACTGGATGCCGATTTTTATGCATTCAGCATGCACAAAGTATATGGCCCGACAGGAATGGGAGTGCTGTATGCAAAAGAAGAATTGCTGCAGGCCATGCCACCCTATCAGTATGGCGGTGGGATCATAAAATCCGTTACGATCGGAACAAGCGAATGGGCCGACCTGCCGAATAAATTTGAAGCCGGAACACCTAATATTGAAGCCGGACCTGCTACCAAAGCGGCTATCGATTTTGTAAATGAGATCGGCATAGAAGCTATTGCAAAACATGAGCATGAGCTGCTGATATATGCCACAAAACAATTGCAGGCAATACAAGAAACCGAGATCTATGGAAATACCGCAAACAAAGCCGGCGTGATCTCTTTTAACATTAAAAAAGTGCATCCTTTTGATACCGGCACTTTGCTCGATCAGATGGGAATTGCAGTAAGAACAGGACATCACTGCACACAGCCCTTGATGCATTGCCTGGGAATACCCGGAACAGTGCGGGCAAGCTTTGCAGTGTATAATACGATAGAGGAAGTAGATGCATTTATCACAGGAGTAAAAAAAGCAGTAAAAATGTTATTGTAATACTTCACCATAATAAATTCGAAAATAGTAAAACCATATAAGGCATAAGAACACAGAAGGTATCCCCTTTGCGCTCTTTGCGTCTCTGCGAGAAACATGAGAATAGAAGAAATTGAGAACGAAATAATAAACGAATTCGAAATGTTCGATAACTGGGAAGACAAGTACCAGTATGTGATCGATATGGGCAAAGACCTGCACGCATTGCCTGAAGAGCTGAAAACCGACGACCGGCTTATCAAAGGCTGCCAGAGCCGGGTTTGGCTGCAAAGCGACCTGAAGGATGGAAAAGTGATCTATTCGGCAGACAGCGATGCCATCATTACAAAAGGATTGGTGGCGCTGATGATTCGTGTATTGAGCGGGCAGGCGCCGGATGATATCATGACAGCGGATATGCATTTCGTAGACCGGATCGGGCTAAAAGAGCACCTGTCCCCTACCCGCGCAAATGGTTTGCTGAGTATGATCAAACAAATGAAACTGGATGCAGTGGCTTTAAAAACAAAATTATCTTCTTAAGAACATGGCAGCAATTATAATATCAAAGAACGTTGAGCTCACGCAAAAGATCATCGATCAGCTGAAAACCTGCTACGATCCGGAGATTCCTGTGGATGTCTGGGAGCTCGGGCTTATCTATGAAATAAATTTAAGCGACGATAACGATCTGCTCGTCCGTTTTACGCTCACGTCGCCAAACTGCCCTGCCGTAGAAACACTGCCGGCTGAAATGGAATCAAAAATAAAAGAGATCAGCGAATTGAAATCCGTTAAAATGGAGCTTACTTTCGAGCCCACCTGGACAAAAGAGATGATGAGCGAAGTGGCACAAGTGGAATTGGGCTTTATGTGACGCTTGCCTCTCTCGACTACTTTTCCATTCTTCTTATACAGGATTGCAATCGAAATGAAAAAATCCGCGGCATCTGCGTCCCGATAGCTATCGGGCTGCGGCTAAAAAACTAATACTCCACAAAATAAAAATACGAGATCCTCAGTTTATTTTCTTTGTCGTAGCATAGCACAAAATTATCGTGCAACACTTTGTGCTGGTTCTCATCCCTCATGATCAGCATAAACTTATTTAGATCGCTGCCGCTTTTATTCCGCGAGAAGATCTGCGACACAGCTGAATGTCCTTTATGCCTGCCGGCAGCTGTTTTCATGCCCTGCAACAATTCCGTTACCGAGGAAAGGCTCTTTGTTTCCTGCAGGTCCGGGTGCAACAAAGCGTATACTTTATCATAAGCGCCTGCAGCCAGTGCAAAATAAAATTCATCCAGGAGCTTTTCAGCAGCTTTCATTTCGTTCAGGTTGTTTATTTCGATCTCTTCGAACAATTGGAACCGGGTGATGAAAAACGTCCCGTCATTGGTCATAGCGATCGTTCCGGTGAAGTACAGATTTCCCTTCGTTCCGGTGAGCTTTACTGCAAACATGGCGATACTTTCATTCTCACCGTAAAAATTCAATGCCGTGCAGGTATCAATAAATTCAATAGCATTCAGTTCGCCAAGCGCTCCGTTTATAATATCCACCATTCCCTGGAAACCCTCTTCTGTAAGGCTTTCAGTGAGCGACCGGGAGAATAAGGAATAGGCATCCTTCGTCTTTCCGGAAACGACCGCATTGATAAAGACTTTGGGCACTGTCAGGGCACCGTAATTCATCAGCGGATCGTTGTAATTTCCTTTATAGCCATGGGAGATCATGGAAGCAAGCCGGTATTCACCTTTTTCATCTACGAGGATGAATTCGTATTTGAACAGGTCGTGCTGATAATAGGTATTGAATTTAAATTCGTAGTATTTTTTGGGCTGAGATTTGGAAGTCTTGTAGGCGCTGTCCGTTTGAAGGAAATAGTTCGCCGGGCCGAAGGTCTCTTTTGTTTTTTCCAGCGTCCTTACAATATCTTCCTGGTTGGCTTTGGACCAAAGCATTTTGCGGATATCCTCGTAACGGCCTTCGTCATTGGCTTTCATAATCGACTTGAGGATGGCGGAAGGATGTTTCTGAGCCAGGGAAAAGCCCGATATCAATAGTAAAATAACTGCAAACAGGGATCTCATACGCACAAATTGATGTGGGAAAGATAAGGATTTTAGCAATCAGGCAGCCACAGATTTTCGCGAATTTAACTTCGCTGAGAAAAGTTCGCAGATAAAAACAATGAAGCTGAGATTAAAGCAAATACTATTTCTGTTACACATATCTGTGAAATCAGCGGGAATCCGCGGCAGTATACTTAACCCTTAAATAAACTATCCACAAACTCCGTGCGATTGAATACCTGCAGGTCTTCGATCTTTTCGCCCACGCCGATATAACGTACCGGGATTTTGAACTGGTCGGAGATCCCGATCACCACACCGCCTTTAGCTGTTCCATCTAATTTGGTAAGGGCAAGCGCCGTAACTTCGGTAGCGGCGGTAAATTGTTTACACTGTTCGATTGCGTTTTGTCCCGTGGATGCATCCAGCACTAATAATACTTCATGCGGTGCGTCCGGGATCACTTTCTGCATCACCTTCTTGATCTTGGTGAGCTCATTCATAAGGTTCACTTTGTTGTGAAGACGGCCTGCTGTATCGATGATCACTACATCGGCATTTTTCGAAACTGCAGAGCTGAGCGTATCAAAAGCTACGGAAGCCGGATCGGCCCCCATTCCCTGCGATACGATCGGAACACCCACGCGCTGGCTCCATATGGTCAATTGATCCACCGCTGCCGCCCTGAACGTATCAGCGGCTCCTAAGATCACACTTTTTTCACGTTTATGGAATGCATTGGCCAGCTTCCCGATAGTTGTTGTTTTTCCCACACCGTTCACACCTACCACCATGATCACATAAGGCTTTTTGCCTTCCGGTACCACAAAATCCACCTCGTCATTGCTGTTGTTCTCCGTAAGCAAGGCAGCGATCTCTTCACGCAGTATCCCGTTCAGCTGGTCCGTTCCTACATACTTGTCTTTTGCTACACGTGCTTCGATCCGTTTAATGATCTTCAGTGTTGTTTCCACACCTACATCGGAAGTAACCAGGATCTCTTCTAAGTTGTCGAGCACCTCTTCATCCACAGCGCTCTTACCCACCACAGCTTTGGCCAGCTTGGAAAAAAAACCTTCTTTCGTTTTTTCCAAACCCTTGTCCAATGATTCTTTTTTTTCTTTACTGAAGAAGCCGAAAATTCCCATAATGTTTACTGCTGTTTTGTTGTGTAGATGCGAAATACCTGAAATTCAATCCATGGGCATCCGGGGTAGGATTCGGATGCGATGCCTCAAATATAAAGGAATATTCCTGATTTTGATGCTCCCGTATAAATTACAAAAGCTCCTACCCGTGAGGGAAGAAGCTTTTGGTTCAAAAAAAAGTTAACGGATCTTATTTAGATTTCAGGAAATCCGCGATATGATCGTTGTGTACGATTTCTTCTTTGAATGAGTAAGCACCCGTTTTTGGGGACTTCACCATTTTAATAACCTTGGTAAAATCTTTACCTTTTCCGGTTTTCAGTGTTGCTACAACCTTCTTAGCCATTTGTCTGGAATATTATAATGTTAATTATTTAATCTCTTTGTGTACAGTCATTCTTTTCAGAATAGGGTTGTACTTTTTCAATTCGATACGCTCCGGTGTATTTTTTTTGTTCTTTTTGGTGATATAACGGCTCGTTCCGGGCTTACCGCTTTCCTTGTGCTCTGTGCACTCTAAAATCACCTGAATTCTGTTTTGCTTCTTTGCCATTGTGTCTTATGTTTTTAATAAACAGGGCTGCAAATGTAGCATTTTTTTTTCGAACAAACCTACTTTTTCTTTAAAATTCCTTCCTCCGCCATCATTTTTTCCACTTCTTCCGTTGTTTTCGCCAGTTTCCCGGACAAAACATCGGGTTCTCCCTCTGTTATCAGCACGTCATCCTCGATCCGGATCCCCATATTCCACCATTTTTTGTCGCAGGAAGAGCCTTCCGGGATATAAATGCCCGGTTCTACCGTTATCACACTTCCTGCTTTCAGCTTGCCATAAGTGCCCGCATCGTGCACATCCAGGCCCAGGTAATGCGAAGTTCCATGGAAAAAATACTTTGCAAAATCGTTCGGTTCCGTAATGATCCCCAGGCTTATCAGGCCCTTTTTCACCACTTCTACCGCCGCATTGTGCGGATCACGGAAATTATTGTCCTTTCTGCATTGCTTAATACCCGCTAATTGCGCTTTTAAGACCACGTCGTACAGCGCTTTCTGATCTTTGGTGAATTTCCCGTTCACCGGCAAAGTACGCGTTACGTCGGCTGTATAGCCGTGGTATTCGGCGCCCGCGTCCACCACCAGCAGCTCGGGATTGTGCAGCTTCTTGCGGTTGGTCACATAATGCAGGATGCAGGAATTCTCGCCCCCGCCCACTATCGAAGGATATCCGGGGTATTCGGAGCCATTAAAGCTGAATCCGAACTCCACCAATGCCTGTGCCTGGTATTCGGTCATGCTCGTATCCAGGTTCCGCATCAGCTCCTTGTGCGAATCGCAGGTAATATCAATGGCTTTTTTCAAAAGCATCATTTCCTCCGGGGTTTTGATCTCGCGAAGGGCTGCCAGGAGGGTACGCAGTGAAAAAGAATTGCGCTTGCTTTTGCAGAAATCCGTTTTCTCTTTGCATTGTTTGATCAGCGAATACAGATCTCCCTTGTCGTTCTGATCATCACGCACATCATTATACGATTCGCTTTGATAGATTTTATCAAAGGTGCAGAAATTAAGACTAAGCGCATCGAAATTCACATTGCCGTACACATTTACGATACCCAGCTGTTTTTTTACTCCCTCGGTTCCCAGCCGCCTGCCGGTCCAGCTTTCTTCGGTGGCATTCCGTGGCTGCACATAGAGTATTTCAGAAGTACTGATACTATCGATCGTTTGTTTTTCCTTGAAGATAATGAGCACTGCATTCGGCTCCGTATACCCGCAGAGATAATAGAAATCCGGTGCAGGGCTGTATTTAAAATCCACATCGTTGGAGCGGTTGCGTTCCGGGTTGGTGAAGATCACTGCTACCGAATTCGGCTCCATCTTATCCCGTAATGCCTGCCGGCGGTCGGCATGGAACTGGGCCGGCAGCATATCGTTGTCGTAATCACTCTTTTTTGTTTGGGCAGGAAGCAGACCGCAAACGATCAGGATACCTGCCACAAGCAATAGTATGCGTTTTGAAATCATAGTTTGAAAGTACTTCATTTGTGAGCTTTTTGCAATACCGTTTATCATAATAATCCTGCCAGGAATTTCATCAACAATTAAAAACAAAGACACAGATTGCGCAGATTCCGCGGATTTTAAAATTACACAGATGGGCTATTTACAAAACTCCAAACATCTGTACAATTTGCGCCTGAATTGGTAGTACAAAAACAACAGCAAATCTATGTAATTTATCCAGTTTAGATATTTGCGTAATCCGTGCAATCTGTGTCTGCATTCCTTTGAATACTATGTTGGTAGAAACGAAAAAACCTTGCCGGAATGCGACAAGGTTCAATCAATGTATGCTAAAAAATATTCTTATGCAGAAAGGAAGCCGTTGGCTTTCGCGTCTCTCAGGCAGGCAGAAATACCTTTTTTGTTGATGTTTTTAATAGCAGAAGTAGAAACACGTAATGTAATCCACTCTCCTGTTTCAGGAACAAAAAACTTTTTACGTTTCAGATTCACTTTGAACTGACGTGGCGTTTTCGTGTTAGAGTGAGAAACATTATTTCCACCCATCGCTGTTTTTCCTGTTAATTGACAAATACGTGACATTATCTTAAATTTTAAACGTGTTACTTAAATTAGGGCTGCAAAGAAACGAACTATTTACCTATTCTGCAAATTTTTTCCACTTTTCTTTGTTCATAGCCCCTCACAGCCTCCCGATCCGGCTCAGGCTTTTACTTTTACCCCTTTGTACAACAATTCCCGTTGCTTTTTAACTTCTTCATTATCAAGATATTCATCATAAGTGCAGGATTTATCGATAATTCCGTTCGGGGTCAGTTCCACAATACGGTTCGCAATTGTTTGTGTCAGCTCATGATCATGAGAGGTGAACAAAATAGTGCCTTTGTAATCCTTCATCCCGTCATTGAGGGAAATAATAGCTTCCAGGTCCAAATGGTTGGTAGGATCATCCATTACCAGGAAATTCGCATTCTGCTGCATCATTCTCGATAACATACAACGCACTTTTTCGCCCCCGGACAGCACATTACACTTTTTCAGCACCTCTTCCCCGCTGAACAACATCTTGCCTAAGAATCCGCGGATATACGTCTCATCCTTGTCCGTCGAATACTGGCGCAACCAATCGATCAGGTTGTAATCCACTTTGAAATAATCGCTGTTATCGTTTGGCAGATACGCTTTATTGATCGTAGTTCCGTAGTTGTATTCACCCGTATCCGCCTTCAATTCTTCGTTGATGATCTGGAAGAAAGACGAGATCGCTGTATGATTTCTTGACAGCACCGCTATCTTATCACCCTTGCGCACATTCAGGTTCAGGTTTTTGAAGAGCACCCCGTCCATATTGGAAACGCTCAGGTTCTCAATGTGCAGGATCTGGTCGCCGGCCTCACGCAATTGGTTAAAAATAATAGCCGGATACTTCCTGTTGCTTGCCGGGATCTCATCGATCACCAGCTTGTCCAGCAATTTTTTACGGCTTGTGGCCTGGCGCGATTTACTGGCGTTGGCACTGAAACGGCGAACGAAATCCTGTAATTCAGTACGTTTGTCTTCTACTTTTTTATTCTGGTCGCTGCGTTGTTTCAGGGCCAGCTGGCTCATCTGGTACCAGAAGCTGTAGTTACCGGAGTAGGTCTGCAGCTTACCGAAATCGATGTCGCAGATATGTGTACAGATCGAGTCTAAAAAGTGACGATCATGGGAAATAACAATAACGATGTTCTGAAAATCGGCGAGGAAGTTCTCCAGCCAGGCAATGGTTTCTGCATCGAGGTCATTGGTAGGCTCATCCATCAGCAGGATATCCGGGTTCCCGAATAAAGCCTGTGCCAGTAACACACGTACTTTTTCTTTACCGGTAAGATCTTTCAGTAATTTGTCATGAAAGCTGTCCCCGATACCCAGGTCGCTGAGCAAAGTAGCAGCATCGCTTTCTGCATTCCAGCCGTTCATTTCAGCGAATTCCGATTCCAGTTCCGAAGCTTTGATGCCGTCAGCGTCGGTGAAATCCGACTTTGCATAGATCGCATCTTTTTCCTTCATGATCTGGAACAGTTTTTTGTTGCCCATCATCACCGTTTCCAGCACTGCAAATTCATCAAATTCGAAGTGATTCTGTTTCAGCACGCTCATGCGCATACCCGGCAGGAAGCTCACATCACCTTTATTGGCTTCGATCTCCCCCGAAAGGATTTTCATGAACGTGGACTTGCCGGCACCATTGGCACCAATAATTCCATAACAATTGCCGGGAGCAAATTTTACGTTTACCTCATCGAATAAAACCCGCTTGCCATACTGCAGGGTGACATTAGAAACTGTGATCATTTTTCAAAAGAATTTTAAGGGCCGCAAAGATAGGGAATTTATTGGGAATTAGGCGTTAAGAAATGGTAATTGGAAATTTTCTTACTTATAGAAAACAAGAATTATTAATCTGAATAATTCGTAATTTAGATTACCTAATCTTCAAACAAATAAATTATGGCGGATCCTACTCAAACTATTGATGCTTTAGAACTATTAACTAAAGTAAATGACTTTTATGAGTCAGCATGGAATAAACTTATAATCATTGGGACTGTTTCCTTTGGCGTTATTGGTATAATAGTACCAATTGTTATTCAATGGTACCAAAAAAAGACTTTAAAAATCAGTGAAGAGCTACTTAAAAAGGATACTGAAGCAAAAACTCTTAAGATTAAATCCGAACTATTGAAAGAAATTAACGCCTCTCTTGAGAAGAGATTACAGGAATTTGAAATTAAAGTAGAGAATATAACTTCTTCCGCGGAAGCCAAAACTTTTCATCTCCAGGGAAATACTAATCTGAGCCAAAAAAGGACTTTAGAGGCGCTTTCAGATTATATAATAGCTTCTGAAGGATATATTAAATGTACAGACTATATTAACCTGCAACGAGTACTGGAATCAATATCCAAAGATTGCATAAGTCAATTATCAATAGAGGAAATCACTGACTTGAAAATAACTGATAATTCTGATTTAGATCTACTGTTAAAAACCCTGTCCGCACATGATGTTAATGGCGCTTTTGAAAGTCTTATACGGGAAATTCGCTTTAAATTAAGCAAACTCCCAAAAACAATTAAAGAAAAAAATGCCAATAAATTAATTTAAAAATTACGTCACAATATAATCCCCGCTTGGCAGCATTTGCCCTTCGGGACTTGCTGCGGAACGTCAGGGATCTCAGATCGCATTGCATCCGTATAAACCTCATAGGTTCCATATCCATGCAAATTACACCCCACTGAAAATCTGCGAAATCCGCGTCTGGTCAGCTAAAGCAAATTTCTTATCTTTACTCTTATGAAATTCCATATAACCCTTCTCATCATTTCCTTCCTAAGCATCTCCTCTATGGACGCACAAAACACCACCATGGTCTACACCGACCAGAACAACAACACGTACACTGTCACGCAAAACACCGTAACCTATGATCCCATCACACCTATGGAAAGCTCTTCCGGCACCTACAGCGGTGGCGATCCCTGGACCAAAAAGATCGACCAGGAAGTGTTTTATGTAATAGAAACCTGGTTCAATGATATCGCCAAAGACAAAACGCAGCACCTGAAACAGCGCATCAAACCATCCATTGTCCTCTCCGTGAAAAAAGGAAAGAAGAAGGAAAAAGTCCTCATTGTAAAGCCCAGCAAAGAGTTTGATGAATACATGAAGCTACTGAAGACGAATAAAACGGTGATGGATTAATAATTCTATTACACAAGATGCTGCAACGCACTATGAATTACTTTTTGGAACAATAAGCCAGGCAGATCTATTTCATCCCGAAATTTTTCCAATACCTTTTTCCATAACTGCAAAAAATCTCTTCGCCCGCTTTTATATTCTTTGTTGCCACAAGACAAACTTTCGACTTTTCATCGAGCGCTATTTCCGAATTATTTTTGAAGCGCGGAAAAGAAAAACCCTCGGCATCGTTCGAGTATTTGGCAAAGCATTTCACGAACTTCGAATCCATAATAGTTCCGTCGGGCATATTGATAAAATAGCCATCCATGTTGTTTTTTGCACGGCTCGCGGCTTCCCTGGCAGAAAGAATTTCTCCCTTGAACAAAGAGATCACTTCATTTTTATTGATTGGAATAGCCGTAAACAAACCGAGACCGGCATCCCTGATAGCTGATGCCTTAAAATAAAGGTAATCCGCTTCTTTCGCATCAATGGTTTCGGGTGTTTCATATACTTCTTTGCTCATCCGGTGAAGGTAGAGAATTTACCAGTATAGGACCGATAAGACAAAAATTATATTATCCTGGCAGAACAGGCATTTGGGGTCTATTCACTAAACTGTGTCAGTTTAATGTTGAGTCATTCTGTCTTCAAAGATAATCATAAGTTGAGATGATATTAATTTCCATCCCCCAATAGGT
>JAJNDK010000023.1 GCA_021156365.1 Bacteroidota bacterium | reverse complement strand
ACCAGCTCTCCATACTCTATCCAGACAGGTTTAAACCAAATAACAATGTTTTGTATTAATTTTGAGTTCTTTCATTTACACAAAATTATTTATAGTCTCAGACCCAAAGATCGGTCTAAATGCATCGAAATCGATTTAAGCATAGTGGCAATTGATTTAAAGCACATTCAAATTTAATTGAAGTACATCGAAATCGATTTGAAATGTATCGAAATAGATTTGAGCTCAACGGCAATCGATTTAAAGCACATTCAAATCTAATTGCAGTGCATCGAAATCGATTTGAGCTTAGTGGCAATCGATTTGAAGCACATTCAAATCTAATTGCAGTGCATCGAAATCGATTTGAGCTTAGTGGCAATCGATTTGAAGCACATTCAAATCCAATTGCAGTGTATCGAAATCGATTTAAGCTTAGTGGCAATCGATTTAAAATGCATCGAAATTCAATTGCAGTGTATCGAAATCGATTTAAGCATAGTGGCAATCGATTTAAAGCACATTCAAATCTAATTGTAGTGCATCGAAATCGATTTAAGCTCAATGGCAATCGATTTAAAGCACATTCAAATCTAATTGCAGTGTATCGAAATCGATTTGGACTCAATGGCAACCGCTCCGCTCCGAGCATGTCCCGTCCCGGGGCTTCGGAAGCAATGCTGCGGTATAAGTATAATCTCAGCATCCCGGATGCTTTCCATTTGAGCTGTATCGGGATCGATCCCGACTGTCAGGTTATAAAAAATTGAACAGGCCCTTTATCCGCCCGGATAAATGAAGACCTCTTCGAAAAAAAATGTACTTTTAATGAATATTCATCACGACGCCATGCTGGACATAAATAATCCCCGAACCCAACTGATCTTTCAGGCTTCCGCCTACATGAGCAAGGTAAAATCCGGCTGTCAGAAATATATCCTGGAGTCTTACGAAGAAAGGCAGGCGACCTTTGCAAAAATGATCACGGCCTGTGAACAGCTGCTGATCCATTCTGAAACCAGCTTTCCGGATCAGCTCGCAGAGATCAGGTCTTTAGTGGCAGAGATAGTGGCAGAGATCCATGCGCTGTCTTTAATAGACCAGAAAACCGAAACCGGTAATTGTACGGTTTGCAACGGACCCATTAAAAGAGGAAAGACCCTGGTCCCGGAGTTCCCTGAAATAGTATGGTGCGGGGGAGGATGTTCGAAAAAAATAATGGACTGTTTATCGAAGCTGGAAGTGCCTACCGAAGTCTGGTGGATATGACGGCACGAACACACCTACAGTAAAAAAACAATTAAGTAAATAGGGGTATCCTCTCTTTCAGCTGTCATGTATAAAAGAGATCCGATATGTCCTTTATACCGCCCGCTAACTATTTTCGTTTTTTCATACTTTCAGCGTTTCTTTGTTGCCTGTTGCCGGATCTTGGCGCGCAGACGGATACCCTGTATGTGAAGAAGTACGACAGGAACATAGTGCCACGGATCTTAACCAATCTCAAGAGCCAGAAGACCAGCTTTGTGAGCCGCACGGATTCTACCTATTCCGCCGACCATTTCTCTACCGGCGGACAATATTTTGTTGGAGCCGAGATCAGCTACAAATGGAGCAGCCTGGGGTATAGCATCGGCTTCAACAAAGCGAACTCTTCGGCCAATACCGACCTGCGTTTTTCTACTTCCATCAAACCCATTCGCCTGCAGCTGAACTATACCAGCCTCCGGAACCTCAGTTATTTCCGGGTGAACGGTCTTCAGCAGGAGGATACTGCTTTTATCGTCCGGCAACACAACATCGCCCTGCGGAATGCCGGTATCAAAGTGGATTATGTGTTCAACTATAAAAAATTCTATTATTCTTCCTCCATTTCGCAGGTGGGCCGCCAGCTCAAAAGCCAGGGTTCTTTTATTTTATCCTCCGGTGCCTATTACCAGGACTTCGATCTGAAGGGGCTTTCCGATTCCACGGGTTCCCTGTTCTTTGATCGTTATAGCGCCGATCGTTTCAAAACCATGCAGGCGGAACTTGGCCTGGGTTATGCCTACAATTGGGTATTGAACAAACGTTTGGTGATCTATGTTTCGGAGATCCCGAACCTGGGTTTCCAGCAGATCAGGGCTTCGCAGCATTCGGCTGCCGATCAGCATTACTCGCTGAGCTTCACGAATTATGTACGTGCCGGGATCACCTATACCCGCGGTAATCTCTTTGCAGGAGCCTATGTATACAATTCCGTTACTACCAGCAAGTGGTCGGGTTATTTTTACAACAATGCCTATACGAGTGTACAATTCCATGTGGGTTGGGTGCTGGGAGATTTGAAAGACTATCTGCGGAGATAATTTTTCTTCCGGGTTTTTTATTTTGGGTCGCGAGGCTTCGCGACGGGAGCGTCTTATGTTTTGTTCAGTACCGTTATTACATTTTGAGAATATTTTTACATTCCCCGCCCGAAGGAAAAAAATTCCCTTGATCAGCTAAAATCTGCTTTATACAGGCTGGCATAAGATTTTTATGTAAGGTTTACTGTCTCCGTGGTGGAGATTCATTTTAACCTAACAATTTTAAAATAACAAGATTATGAAAACAGGTATTTTTGGGATCCTTTTAGGAGTAGCAGCAGGTGTGGCTATCGGCGTTTTGATGGCACCCGACAAAGGAAGTAAAACACGCGAAAAATTAATGGGTAAAGCTGGCGATCTGAAAAAAGGGCTGAAGGATAATCTCAAATCACAAACCGAACGCTTCGACGATCTGGCAGAAATGGTAGAATCAAGCATCGATGATGTGAAACGCAGAGTGGATAAGCTTTCCGACAAAATGCAAAGCAAGCTGGGATAATCAGCTTTCGAAATACATTGAAGCCGCTCTTTCGATAGCTCTCTGTCTTTGACAGGGAAGGTCGGAAGGGCGGCTTTATTTATTTGTGGTTGCCGCTTTGATGTTGCTGGTTTGTTAGTACGTTTTGAGAGCCGTATTCTTATTTCCTTCTATTGCACGCAAAGACGCAAAGAACGCTAAATTTTTGTTGTTTTACGAAATGCGTCCTTCCCGATAGCTATCGGTATTGCGTCTTGCGTCTTTTTATCTGAAATGCATATATTTGAAGCAACCAAAAATACGAATATGAGCAACATTCCCTTTCAGACCATCGACTGGACTTCCATCGAAAAAGCGGAGCACAAAGGAGAGACCGGAACGGCATTCTGGCAAACGCTTCAGCTGGGCGGGCTCCGGATCCGTGTGGTGGAATATTCACCCGGATATTTAGCCGATCACTGGTGTCAGAAAGGACATATCGTCCATTGCCTCGAAGGAGAATTTGTGAGTGAGCTGAGCACCGGTGAGAAGATCACACTCACGAAAGGCGGAACCTATGTGGTGTCGGATGAGCTGAGCTCTCATCGCTCCCTTTCAGAGAACGGGGTGAAGCTGCTGATCGTTGATGGTGATTTCCTGAAAAAAACGTAAGGAAAAGATCAGAGCTGTTTGTTCAGGCTATCCCGCTCTTCGATGACCCGTATCTTATACGACTTTTTATCTTTGAGCAATTCCGGCATTTGATCCACTACAGGTGATATGCTATCGGTAACAGGCGGGGCGGGCGCTTTTGCACGTTTAGTTACCGGCGCTTTGGCAGCAGGTATTTTAGCTACGTGTTTCACCGGCTCAATTTTATATTGCGGAACATCTTCTTTCTCTATACCGGGCTCTGTAAAAGGAATGTCCACAATCCCGGGCCTGGATTGTTCGGCTGCTGAATTGGTTTTGGTGTAAATACCCGCACCGGTAATGATCAGCGCGACCAAA
Source organism: Bacteroidota bacterium (assembly GCA_021156365.1). Lineage (GTDB taxonomy): Bacteria > Bacteroidota > Bacteroidia > B-17B0 > Aurantibacillaceae > JADJDM01. The sequence goes on along the minus strand of JAJNDK010000023.1, from coordinate 8,656 downwards.
ACGATGGTGGTAATTTTGACACCGAGAGGATATTTCAGAAGTGAGCCGGCGTATTTTTTTACGGTGCTTTTTTTCAACAGCCCGCTCCGGTCTTTAAATTTGTTTGGAGATGCTAGGTAGATAGCCGAAAGCAAGGCATGTTCATTTTTTAATTCGGATCTCAGTAGCCCGAAATTTTCAAACGTATCCGGGTTCTCCTCAAAAGGTCTTTGTAAACAGCCTGTTACGGCCAGATCCACAGGTGCTGCAGGTGCCTGCTCTGCCGCGTTATATAATAGAAATACTTTTATATTCCCGAGACTATGGTATTTCCGTATGATGGTCAGGAACTCTATGCCCGCCATATCCGGCAGGTCTTTGTTCAGTAAAATAACATCCGGCCTCAGGTGTTTGCTTTTGTAGTGTTGCCCCTCGGCGATCTGTGAACTGCCCATTAAAAGATCAAGGGCGGCCTGGGCACTGCTTACACTAAAGATAGAAGCTTTTATCTTTGCCCGTTCGAGGATCCTGCGGAAGATGTGAAGCTCGTCTGCATTGTTATTGACCAGCAAGATAGAAATGGTTTTCGAAAACATGATTTGGTTTTAAAAAATAATTTAATCCGGAATAAAGCGATACATATGACAAGATATGTACCAAAGCGTATATGGCTGAAACCGAAACTGTTTTAAGACATGAGTAGAGGATGAAATTGAGGAATCAGTAACAATGTGTGGAAAAGAGACCCCACGAGAGTTTCTGCGTAGTATTTGTTTTTGGAATTCTTTACTTTTAATGAAAAATCAATGGAGCATAAAGCTATATCGATCCGGCCCTTTATCGGCGCAAAGAATTTTGATGTCTCAAGAAGCTTCTACCGGGATTTGGGTTTCCGGGAAACGATCATAAGCCCTGATATGTCCTGTTTCGAAACAGGAGCATTGAGCTTTTATTTGCAGGATGCATATGTAAAGGACTGGATAAATAATTCGATGATCTTCCTGGAAGTGGATAATGCGGAACGCTATTGGAACGAACTGCTGGCCCTTGATCTCCCGGGCAAATACAAGGGCGCGCGCCTGACCCCGATCCTGAGCTATGACTGGGGCCGGGAATGTTTCCTGCACGATCCGTCGGGGATCCTGTGGCACTTTGGAGAATTCTTTAAAAAATAGAGCAAGCGATAAAGATCTATGAAATTACAAATCATCCATAGCGAATCCCGGGATCTTGATTTTATTTTCAGCCTGTTCGACAGCGCCATCCACTACCAAAAAAAGAAGGGCTACGAATTGTGGCCGCAGTTCAGCCGGGAGCTTATTGAAAAGGAGATAGGAGAGGGGCGGCATTGGAAGATCACGGAGGGTGACAGCATCCTGTGTATTTTCTCTGTGTTGTACAACGATCCGGTGATCTGGAAGGAGAAGGATAACGAGCCTTCGGTGTACCTGCACCGCATCGCAGTGAACCCTCTGTTCAAAGGAAAAGGTATCATGCTCCTCATTAAAGACTGGGCGATCGCACATGCAAAACAACAAAACAGAAAATACGTTCGCATGGATACCTGGGGCAGAAACGAAAATCTCCGCAACTACTATATAAGCTGCGGCTTTACCTATACCGGTCAGCAATACCTTGCCGAAACAAACGGTTTGCCGGCACACTACGGCGGATCGGAGCTAAGCTTGTTTGAGATCAAAGTGTAAACAAAAGACCAATGATCGCATTGGTCTTTTGTTTATTGTACCGTATTTCAGCCAGATCAGGCTTTCTTCCGGAAAGCATGGATAGTACCTATTATGGAGAAGGCCAGCTCTACAAGGGCAAAAAAGATCCAGCCACCGCCAGCTTCATCGAAGGATACGCCTCCCGGAGAATCCATCATTAAAAAATCCCAGACGATCATCAGTGCGCTTAACACCAGTGCGATGATCGACAATACCTTCATGGTTTTTGTTTTCAGCTTTAACAGCGTGATAAAAGCAAGCGCCAGGAAAAAGGCGAAAAAAGGAAGTGTGATCTTGCCGGCCTCTACGGTCATATCCTTGTCGGCGCGATAATCATCATACTGATACTGGCTGCCGGAGTCGTATGGACTGTAGCTGTATGAGTTATAGCTTTCGGAGCGGGCATCGCTTACTTTGCCCATGTAGGTGGCAGAAACACCGATCAGTATAATGCTCAGCAGGATCGATAGAATGTAAAATACTCGTAACATGTTTTTTTGTTTTTTAATATTGGTTTACCGGTCTGTTTTCAGAACCGGGCACAAACATACGGCCGGAAAGACAAGGAAAGTACACCGATTTATAAGTGCGGAGTATGGATTTATAAGTGCTGAAGATGGGTTTATATCCGCTGTCAGATATCCCGGATCAGCTTCAGCAATTCTTCTTTTTTGCGGCTGGCAACCGGGATGGATGTTTTATCGCGCATGGCAATGAGGCTATCGCCTTTTTCGTAGTAGTGCAGGTACTCGAGGTTAATAAGATGCGATTGCTGGGGCCTGAAAAATCCGTATCCGCCAAGCATCTCTTCAAATTCTTTCAGCAGCCTGGAGACAAGGATCTTACTGCTATCCTGTAAAAAAACATGTGTATAGCTTCCGTCGGATTCACAGCGAACGATATCCTTTACCGGCACCACATAGATCCGTTCTGCTGTTTTGAGAACGATCTTTTTTGTTTCTTTGGAGCTGGTGTTCACATTACTGAGCAGCGTATTGATCTTTAGCAGGGCTTCCGCCGTGAGGGACTGCTCTGCTTTTTGAACGGCGGCTATCAATCGTTCCGAAGACATCGGCTTCAGGATATAATCCACTGCGCTGAACTGGAATGCTTTCATCGCATACTCGTCGTAGGCAGTGACAAAGATCACCCTGAAATCGAGAGAAGGAAAACGGTTCAGCAGATCGAAGCCCGTACCGTCCTGCATACGGATGTCTAAAAAAACAAGCTCCGGCCTGTGCTGTTGTATAGCATCGAAACCCGATTGTACCGAAGAGGCAGTAGCCACAATGGAAACGGAAGGACAGCAAAGCCCGAGCAGGTCGTTTACCAGCTCCACACCTTTTTTTTCGTTATCGATAATGATGGCCCGGATCATGTTCTAAATTACGGAATTTTATTTTCTTCTGTGATAAAGAAAGATTAGAATTTATTTAACAGGATGTCACGTCGGGTGTTTCTCCCGATAGCTCGCGAGGTAGCTAGGCTTCGCTACGCGACGGGACCGAAATGTATCGAGACGCTTACAATACGTCCTCCGGATGTTCTCGATACATTTTTTGTGTTGAATGCACACAAAAAACACTCGAACTGACATTTCGGATAGCTTGAAAGGATTGCCAGGACAGAAGGTTCTCACTTATACCAGCGTATACGGAATATGGAAGACCACTTTTGTTCCGGGGCGGCGGCGATCACCCGGCTCCGGCTCTGTCACTTCCATCCGGATCTTTTCGGAGCTTTGCCTGTTCAGCAGTACCAGGCGTTCGGCAGTAATGGTCGTAGCTAATGAGCGATGAGCCGACTGCTTCGTCGCTTTTGCATTTTCGATCCCTATGCCGTCATCCTCTATTTCCATCACGAGAACCGTTTCCCGGAGCGAAAAACGGATACGGATATGTCCTTTCTCCGTTTCGGGGATCCCGTGTTCCAGTGCATTTTCGATAAAAGGTTGAGCAAGCATAGGCGGAATGGCAATGATGGCAGGATCGATGCCGGGAGCCGTTTCTATCGAGTAGTCAAAATTATCCTCAAAGCGCAACTGCTGCAGCTCCAGGTAATTATTCAGTCCGGCGATCTCTTTTTCGAGAGAGATGTAATTCTCTCGCGAGTTCTCAAGGATCATCCGGGTAAGGTCGGCAAAGCGCGATAAAAAATTGCCGGCATTGATACTGTCTTTTTTATAAATATAGCTTTGGATGGAATTGAGTACATTAAAAATAAAATGCGGGTTCATCTGGGAGCGTAATAATTTTTGCTCCAGCTCTAAGTTTTGCTGCCGGGCCCGCAGACGGTGTTGCCGCACAAACAGGAAGGCGACAGCTACAGCCAGCAGGGCGATAAGTGAAAGTCCGTAGACCAGGTAGGTTTTTTGCCTGCTCTCTTTTTTCTGCAAAGCTTCTTTTTTTTCCTGTTCGGCCCTGGCCATCCACTCCTTTTTTTCCTGTGCTTTTTTCAGCGTTTCTTCTTTCTTTTCGTAGGCGTATTGATATTGTTTCTGCAACGCGGCTTTTTTTGTTTCTTCGTTAAGTACGCTATCACGCATCCGGATGAAGAGCTCATACATTTTTAAAGCGGCTGCATCATTGCCCTGTTTCTTATACAGGTCTTTGAGCAGCTCGGCCGCATCGCGGATCTTTGTGGGAAAGCCTGTCTCCTGCGAAAGTTGCAGACTTTTTTGCAGGTAGGGGATGGCTTTAGCGATCTGTCCCTGTTTGTTGTATACATTCCCGATGATGTATAAAGAAGAGCTCATCCCGCCTTTATCGGAGATCTTTTCCTGTATGGCCAGGCCCTTTTGTGCATATTCCATGGTCATAGCCAGGTTCCCTTCCTTGCCAAAGAGCACCCCAATGTTGTCGAGGGAGGCGGCCACATTTTTCAGATCACCTGTTTCTTCCTGTATCTTCAGGGCTTTTCGCGAGTACTCCATGGCTTTTTGCAGCTCACCTTTCAGGGAGAATATGGTAGAGATATTGTGCAGGGAATTGGCCACCTCTCTTTTTTCATTGAGTTCTTCCCGGATCTTCAGGCTTTTTGTGAAATAGTCAAGTGCAGCGCTGATATCACCCTGGTTAAAATAAATGATGCCGATATTATTGAAAGAATTAGCGATCCCTTTTTTGTCGGCCAGCTCTTCGCGGAGCTTCAGGCTTTGATGATGATAGTCGAGAGCAGCGGGTATATCACCGGTCTTTTCGGATATGATCCCGAGGCTGTTCAGGCACAATGCTTTTTTATCTTTGTCCGTCGACAGCGTCAGGCTTTTTTCAATACAATCCATTGCAACAGGAGCATTGCCTAACGCAAGATAAGAGGACGCCATATTATAAGCAGTGATACAGGCTCCTGTGCTGTCCTTTATCTCTTCCTGTATCTGCATGCTTTCCCGGAAATAAGGCAGCGATGCAGCACTGTTCCCTTTTTCGTAAGCAATGACGCCGCTGTTGGAAAGTGCACGGGCATAATAGTTCAAATAGAATTTCTTTAGCGGATGCTTTGCGGGAAGCGCCCTGCTGTTTTTTCCGGCCAGCTCTTTCAGCTGATCATTGTATCCTTCCCATTCGCTGCCGGATATTGCTTCGATGAGCTCATACAGTATTTTTACCCGTTCGGTATCGTGCTTTACATGCCGGATAGCGGCCAGCAGGGAGTCTGCCTTCTCCTGCTGCTGAGAGAAAAGAATGGCAGGAAGAAGCAATAGCATAGAAGCAAACAGCGACTTTATCATTCGCAGAAAGAATTGAGGAAGCAAGTTTAATGAAAATTTCAGGTATGGGAAAATGCAGGTGAATGATCAGTTACGTATTTTTTATTATTTTTGTCTTCGAATTCCGAAGCCAATACCAAATGGTGATTCGGGATATAACAATATAGATGACCAGAAGCCGTGTAATTTTTTTCAGATAAGAAGAGCTGATCGCCCGAAAGTACCGGGAGTGAATTGTATTGTCTAATCTAAAATAAAATTAATATGTCTGTGTCAAGAAAATATGGGAGAACCTATCATTATCCGTTTTCTCCCGGAACCACCAGCGACGATAGAATAAACAGGGAGTATTGGGATGATCTGTCCCGGCTCGAAACTGTTATTCATACCGAAAAGCTGGATGGCGAAAACAACTGCCTGAGTAAATATGGTGTATTTGCAAGGTCGCATGCTGCACCTACCACATCACCGTGGACGGCTTTCTTACGGGAAAAGTGGAACCTGATCAAAAGAGATCTGGGTGATTACGAGATCTTCGGAGAAAATCTATACGCCATTCATTCGATCCGATATCAAAACATCGATAGCCATTACTTTGTTTTTGGTGTGCGGGAAAATGAAAAGTGGCTGAGCTGGGAAGAAACGGAATTTATCGCTTCTGCCTTCGATTTCCCTGTGGTGCCGGTTTTGCTGGAATACCAGGGCCTTCCGGAGAGAATGGATTTTGAAAAAAACGTCCTGGAAATGGTAAAGCAGTCCGGAACTTTTGGTTCGTTCGATGTACAAAGCGGAAAGCCCTGCACGATGGAAGGCATCGTAACAAGAAATAAGTATGAATATGCGGTGGACGAATTCCAGCGGAATGTGTTTAAGTATGTGCGTAAAGGACACGTGAAAACAGATGAGCACTGGACAAGGAACTGGAAACGTGCGCCATTAAAATCAGAGAGCAATGTGGACTTTAAGTAAAAATAAAAAATGGGAAGAACTCCGGAAATATCCGTGGGTGGAGGACATGCATGGTGTTCCCCAGAGCCCCATACATCATGCGGAAGGCGATGTAGCGGTGCATACACAAATGGTTTTGTCCGAACTGGAAAAGCTTAGTGAATACCAGGCATTAACTGATCTTCAGAAGGAGATCCTCTGGACTTCTGCATTAATGCATGACATCGAGAAAAGATCTACGACAAGTATCGACGAATCGGGGAACATTGTTTCTCCGGGCCATGCGAAGAAAGGTGCTTTAACTACGCGGCAGATCCTGTATCGTGATTTCAATGCGCCCTTTGAGATACGCGAAGCAATTGTAGGTCTTGTAAGGTATCACGGTCTGCCATTGTGGGTGTTTGAAAAACCGGATCCGGTGCAGGCGCTGCTGAAAGCGAGCCTGGAGGTAGATACCGAATTACTGGTGCTCCTTGCAAAAGCAGATGTATTGGGAAGGATCTGTAGCGATCAACAGGAATTGCTCTATAAGATCGATATGTTCAAAGAGCTCTGCATCGAACAGCATTGCTGGGGACAACAAAAGCAGTTCCCCGGTGAGTTGGCGAAATTTCTTTTTTTCAGAAAGGAGAATCAGAGCCCTGATTATGTACCTTTTGATACAACGAAAGCAGAAGTGATCATTCTATCGGGGATTGCAGGCAGTGGCAAAGATCATTACATCAGAAAACATCTTCCTGACTATACAGTAATTTCCCTCGATGATATGCGGAGAAAGCTGAAGATCCGGCACGGGGATGAAAAAGGAAACGGACGGGTGATACAAGAAGCAAAAGAACAGGCGCGTGAATGCCTGAGGAACGGAAAAGCATTTGTATGGAATGCGACCAATATCACAGCCCAAATGCGCGGGCAATTGATCGACCTGTTTGCAGTATATGATCCGATGATCCGGATCGTGTACCTCGAAGTTCCTTATAAGATGCTAATAGCGCAAAACAAAAACCGCGAATTCCCTATTCCGGTTGCAGCGATCGAACGAATGATCGATAAGCTGGAAGTGCCAAAAGCATGGGAGGCACATAAGGTAGAGTATGTGGTGCTTTAAAAAAGTATACCGGATCAAATAGTGCCGCAGGGCATACTGACAAATGAAACCTTTCATTCCAATAAGCCGGGATGAAAGGCTTTTTTGTTAATGGCTAATAGTAGACTGCATTAGCCGGCAGGGATATGGATCTCAAATGTTGCTCCCTTATTTAATTCTCCCGAAGCAGTGATGGTACCATTGTGGTTCTCTATTATTTTTTTTACGATGGCCAGCCCGATGCCGGTGCCTGCATATTTTTCATTTCCATGCAGCTTTTGGAACATACCGAAAATACGCTCATTGAATTTGGACTCAAAGCCGATACCATTGTCTTCCACCGTGATGCGGGAATATTCTTTTCCGGGCAACAGACCTGCAGGTGTATCATCACTGCTTATCAGCTCGGTTTTTATATGAATGGACGGGAGAACATGAGGATGTGAGAATTTAAGTGCATTGCTTATGAGGTTGTACAGCAGCTGCCGGAACTGGACTAAAATGGCATATACAGGTATGGATGCGTTAATATGGATAGTAACCTTTTTGCTTAGGATCAGCTCATGTAATTCTTTTTTTATGTCATCTGTGAGCTCATCCAGATCAATTTCTTCAAACTTTCGTTCGGTCGTATTAATACGGGAATAAATAAGCAGGTCCTTGATGCTTTGCTGCATCCTTGCCGATGAGGCCTGGATCCGTTGAAAATCGCCCATCCCGAGATCGGACAGATTTTTAGATTCTGTTTCGAGGATACGATTTGAAAAGACCTGGATCTTGCGCAGCGGTTCCTGCAGATCGTGGCTGGAGATATGGGAGAATGCCAGTAATTCTTTGTTCGCCCGGAGTAATTCCGTTTCTCTTTTTTCTTTTTCCTGTATTTGAAAAGAAAGCTCCTGGTTTATAAGGATCAGCTCCGCTGCTCTTTTTTCCTTTTCGGTGTTTTGGAAGGCCAGCTCTTTGTTCGCTATAATCAGCTCTGCCGCCCTTTTTTCCTTTTCGTTGTTCTGGAAAGCCAGCTCTTTGTTTGCAATGATGAGCTCTGCCGCTCTGTTTTCTTTTTCGTTGTTCTGGAAAGCCAACTCTTTGTTTGCAAGAATAAGTTCCGCTGCTCTGTTTTCCTTTTCGTTGTTCTGGAAAGCCAACTCTTTGTTTGCAATGATGAGCTCTGCCGCTCTGTTTTCTTTTTCGTTGTTCTGGAAAGCT
>JAJNDK010000010.1 GCA_021156365.1 Bacteroidota bacterium | reverse complement strand
ATCGTTCTCAGGATCTGTACAGTTAGCGCCTACGTTCACACCCACAGGAGTGTTCATCGGAGTTACTGCTACCACAGGGCCTGCAAGCGGTGCATCGTTCGAAGGTGAAACAGAGAATGTAATTACAGCATCATCACAAAGAGCGCCTGCATCACATAACTGGTACGTGATCGAAGCAGTACCATTGTAGTTATTGATCGGATCCAGGGTTACAATTCCGGTTACAGGATCATATGTCCAGGTACCGTTGGCATCTGTAACCGTAGTCTGAAGACCTGCAGTAGAAGGATCAAGATCAACGGTGAACTGACCTGCGCCGTTTGTAGGAGCAGTAGGATTTCCGTCTATGTCTGTGTCATTTGTGAGAATAGAAACAGTTCCGTTAGCACCGTCCTCTGTAATAGTACCGCCATTGTCATCGTTGGCCACAGGTGCATCATTAGCAGGAGACACAGAGAATGTAATGGTTGCGTTATCGCAGGCAGCGCTTGGATCACAAAGTGTATACGTGATAGCTGCAGTACCATTATAGTCGTTGGCCGGATCGAAAGTAACCTCGCCTGTAGTGGTATTGTATGTCCAGGTACCTGTAGCATCTGTAAATGTTGTTTGAATGCCCCCACTGGAAGGATCCATATCGACAGAGAACTGTCCTGCGCCATTGGTTGGAACAGAAGGATCTCCATCAGCATCCGTATCATTGGTAATAATATTTACGGTACCATTTGTCCCGTCTTCTGTCAGTGTACCACCATTATCGTTATCAGCAACCGGTGCACAGCTTATTACTACTGCGGTTGTTCCTGCAACGCTTGTACAGCCGTTCGTAGTAACTGTTACAGAATAGGTTCCTGCCATTGCAGCAGTAGCATTCGTAATACTCGGATTCTGTACCGAAGAAGCAAAAGCGTTCGGACCTGTCCAGCTATAAGTAGCGCCTGCTACTGCAGGAGTAGAAAGATTGACAGTTAAACCAGGACAAACCGGTGAATTGCTCGATGCAGTCGGAGTAGCTGGCACAGCATTTATAACTACAGCAGTCGTTCCAACTGCACTTGTACAGCCGTTTGTTGTAACAGTTACAGAATAAGTTCCAGCCATCGCGATAGTTGCGTTGGTAATAGAAGGATTTTGCACAGAAGAAGCATAAGAGTTCGGACCCGTCCAGCTATAGGTAGCACCCGCAACTGCAGGAGTACTTAAGTTAATTGTATTGCCTGTACAAACCGGGGTGTTACTGGAGGCAGCCGGAGTAGCTGGTGTTGCGTTAACAACTACAGCTGTTGTTCCTACTGCACTTGTACAACCATTTGTGGTAACAGTTACCGAATAGGTGCCTGCCATTGCAACAGTTGCATTTGGGCGTGTCGGGTTCTGAAGTGCCGAAGCAAAAGCAGATGGCCCGGTCCAGGAATAAGTAGCACCGGCTACTGCTGGAGTAGAAAGGTTAATCGTATTTCCTGTACAAACCGGGGTGTTACTTGAAGCAGTTGGAGTAGCCGGAGTAGTATTGACAACAACAGCAGTTGTTCCAAATGCACTTGTACAGCCATTTGTTGTAACCGTTACCGAATAGGTTCCTGCCATTGCAACAGTAGCATTCGTAATGCTTGGATTCTGTACGGAAGAAGCAAAAGAGTTCGGACCTGTCCAGGAATAAGTAGCGCCTGCTACTGCAGGAGTACTTAAATTAATGGTATTACCTGTACAAACCGGGGTGTTACTCGATGCGGTCGGGGTGGCTGGAGTAGTATTGACAACTACAGCTGTTGTTCCTATTGCGCTTGTACAACCATTCGTTGTAACTGTCACCGAGTAGGTTCCTGCCATAGCAACAGTAGCGTTTGTAATGGCTGGATTCTGTACTGCGGATGCAAAAGAATTAGGGCCGGTCCAGGAATAAGTAGCACCTGCTACTGCAGGAGTACTTAAGTTAATTGTATTTCCTGTACAAACCGGAGTATTGCTCGAAGCAGTCGGCATTGCAGGTGTTGCATTTACAACTACAGCTGTTGTTCCCACTGCACTTGTACAACCATTCGTTGTAACAGTTACAGAATACGTTCCTGCCATTACAACAGTTGCATTTGTGCGTGATGGGTTCTGAACTGAAATTGTATTGCCTGTACAAACCGGGGTGTTACTGGAGGCAGCCGGAGTAGCTGGTGTTGCGTTAACAACTACTGCTGTTGTCCCTACTGCACTTGTACAGCCGTTTGTTGTAACTGTCACCGAATACGTTCCTGCCATTGCTACAGCAGCATTCGTAATGCTCGGATTCTGTACCGAAGATGCAAAAGAGTTCGGACCTGTCCAGCTATAGGTAGCACCCGCAACTGCAGGAGTACTTAAATTAATTGTATTCCCTGTACAAACCGGGGTGTTACTGGAGGCAGCCGGAGTAGCTGGTGTTGCGTTAACAACTACAGCTGTTGTTCCTACTGCACTTGTACAACCGTTTGTTGTAACTGTCACCGAATACGTTCCTGCCATTGCAACAGTTGCATTCGTAATGCTTGGATTCTGCACAGAAGATGCAAAAGAGTTAGGACCCGTCCAGGAATAAGTAGCACCGGCTACTGCAGGAGTAGAAAGGTTTATTGTATTGCCTGTACAAACCGGTGTATTACTTGAAGGTGCTGGAGTAGCAGGAGTAGTATTGACAACCACTGCTGTAGTTCCTACTGCGCTTGTACAACCATTTGTGGTAACAGTTACCGAATAGGTACCTGCCATTGCAACAGTTGCGTTTGTAATGGCTGGATTCTGTACTGCGGATGCAAAAGAATTAGGGCCGGTCCATGAATAAGTAGCACCTGCTACTGCAGGAGTACTTAAATTAATTGTATTCCCTGTACAAACCGGGGTGTTACTGGAGGCAGTTGGAGTAGCTGGAGTAGTATTGACAACTACAGCCGTTGTTCCTACTGCACTCGTACAACCGTTTGTGGTAACAGTTACCGAATAGGTACCTGCCAATTGTATTGCCTGTACAAACCGGGGTGTTACTGGAGGCAGCCGGAGTAGCTGGTGTTGCGTTAACAACTACTGCTGTTGTCCCTACTGCACTTGTACAACCGTTGGCTGTCACTGTCACCGAATAGGTACCTGCCATAGCAACAGTTGCATTTGGGCGTGTCGGATTCTGAAGTGCCGAAGCAAAAGCAGATGGTCCGGTCCAGCTATACGTAGCACCTGCAACGGCAGCTGTACTTAAGTTGATCGTATTTCCTGTACAAACCGGCGTATTGCTGGAAGGCGCAGGAGTCGCTGGTCTCACATTCACTACTACGACCGTAGTAACTGTATAGGAACATGAGCTGGACGGTATCGAAATGACGCAGGTATAAGTTCCGGCCATGGCTACAGTAGCATTTGCACGGTTTGGGTTGGCTGCCGTAGAAACAAATCCTCCAGGCCCCGTCCACGAATAAGTTGCAACGGAAGAGCTTGGAGAAGAAGTAAGACTGATCGTACTTCCCGTGCAAACCGGGGAGTTGCTGCCAGCGGAAGGAGGCAAACAGGAAGCAGCGCTGATCGGTGTTGCGGTTGTGCCGGGAATAGGACATCCGTTGATATCGAAGATACCCGGATTACTACCGTTCGACCAGGTATTGCCCGATACATTACCCGTACCGAAAATATAAGCTCTGTTATTGATGATATTGTCACATTGCAGAACGATACAATCCGTAGTTGCCATTGCCCTGAACTTGAACTGCGTACTGTCAATCCCTAATGACGAATTGTTCACTTGTCCGCCGGAAACAGCGTTGGCGCCTGTTCCCACACGTACCCTGATCACACGTTGAGCAGCGATATATTCAAACTGGTCATCCCCGGCAGCATCGGTTTTTGCACCGGCATTCGGGCCATAAGTAACAGAGAGGGATCCCGGAACATAAACGGCGTTGTATTCAAGGGTATCAGTGATAAATGTATTTACGGAAGGATCAGAACCTATGTTCTTTCCAACAACCGTATATTCGAGAATATCACCCGGCAGAACAGATCCGCCGTTGAGATCCACTACGCGCACTGCCGAACGCAGATCCGGTTCGTATACGTCAATAGCCATGGTGGCCACCTGCGTAAGGAAAGTTTCTCCACCGGTGGTCATACGCATGGTAGCGGATGTGGCGCTGTTCCCGATATAGTTTTTGGCAGCATTATTAGGTACAAAGATATCCGCATCAAATCCCAATGAGTTTGTATAGCCCGGATTGATGAAGGGTGTTGTCTTTTGCACACCATTGTAAGAGTATGTACTATTAAAGATGTCATTGAGCGGGTTCACTGCATCGGAGATATTTACAAATCCGCTGCCTCCGTTGAACATTAACTGATCACCTGTAGAAGAGCGATCACCGTCGTAGGTAATCGCACCGAGCTCGAAAGTAACGGGACCACTCAAAGGCGTTAAAAAGCCGCTCACGGTAATATCCGTTATGGGATTGCCGCCTGATACGTTGGACAAACCGTTGAACACGGTAAGATTTCGCATCGGTTGCAGGTCATTTTTGTAAATGATCACAATGCTCCATCCACCGAAACGGTTCGTTCCGCCTACACGGGCGGCAACGTTAGCCACTGTAAAACGGGCATTGGTCCCGGCAGCCTGCACAATAGGGGTAACATCCTTGAAACAATGGTAGGTGTCGAAACCTATATTATTGTCCTGTAAGTTATCCGCAGTCAGATTCAGGTATGTACCGTTGTTGACTTTCAGTTTTACCTGGTTGCGTGTTGCATAGTTGGCTCCTGCATTGGTCATTTCACCACCCCAGTACAAACCTGCCCAGGAGATCTCGCTACAAAGAGGCAGTGTAAGACTATCGGAGGAAGAGGAAAAGGTTGTCCCGTCCGCGTCAATATCCACATAAGCTGCCGTGAAACCATTATCAGTAGAGGTTCCTGCGGGCGGTACTTCAACCCTGCCCGCAGCACAACCAGGACCACTGCAGGTTACTACTGTATTTGCAACAAAACGGATACCTCCTTTTTGAGTGAACTGGCTCGCTATGGAAAAAGGTGTGATCACCTGGGACACACCAACCGTTACTGTTAAGAAGAATAAGAAAGCTAAATAAGACTTTTTCATACGATGTTATTGAATAGTTATAGTGGTTGAATAGGAATGTATTTTGGTTTTTAATGTAAACGTGTACTCACCGCTTTTAAATTCGGCTACATTTATAGCTGAATAATAGGGTGTTTTTACAATTTCGAATTCCGGGATCAGTTTCAGAACTCTGTTGGTATTGTCTGTGATCTCTAATTGCCCGATGCTGGCGTCAACGCCGTCAAAGGAAATCTGCACTACTTTTTCACCGTAATTATCGGCTTGTTTCAGTATCAGTTCCGGATCGTTTTTGGTTTTGTTTGCTTCCTGCGCGAGTGCAGCTGTTCCATTTAAGAAGAAAAAGCTCAATAAAAAAAGAAGGGTTGTTTTTGTCATGTAAATTGTATTGGTCTGAGTGCCCGTTAAAAAGCAAAGCAAATTTAGACGGTTTGATTTGTTAAAAATTGAAAACTTAACGGATGAGTCGTTTTAGGACATAAGTGAGTAAACCGACTGAATTACCTGATTTCACTGGTATTTTGAAAGTTTCGGCAGCTGTTTTTTACCCGGAGATTCTTCTGTTTTAGCCCTGTAAAATGTACCTTTGTCCATTTTTTTTCCTGTTGTATTGCTTTTTGTCTATATTTTCCATGCACAATGTAAAGCAATCGTTAAGAAAAAGAATGCATACCTTGGTTTTGCAGGTGAGCAACCAGAAAGCCAATGTCCGATTATGTAATTTTGACAAAAATAGAGTATCAAGCACCGGGTATACATATTTTCATTTTTTATGGCCTGCCGGCTTTTTTCCCATGCACAGGGTTTTGGTTCACTCGTTGAACAAAGTCTCGATCTTAAAAACTCTTTTACCATTACTCAATACTCCACCAAACATGGTTTGCCTCAAAGCCAGGTAATAGATATTTTCAGTAAAAAGAGCGGGGAGCTTATTTTATCCACGGCAAACGGGATCGTACTTTTCAACGGGTCGGAATTCAAGGAGCTCGACAGCGATGTGAAATACAAAAAGTTCATATACACTCATCTTTATTGGGACGAAAAGAATGAACTGCTGATTGGCAGAGGAGAGCAAAGCAAACCTCACGTTATTTATCCGTATTATAAATCGCTTGGCAACTATCTTGCTTATTATACAAAGGATGACAGCATATTCTGCGTCGCACCTGATGGCAATATCTTTGCTGCCGGCATACCCGGCTTTCATTTTAAACAGGTTGTGTCCACTGGCCTGAACCTGCCCAAGTGCGTCCTGTATACAAAAAAAGGATTGCTGATAGGCAACTTAGAAGGGCTGTACAGGTATGACCCCATTTCGGCAAAATGCATCAAACTGCTGAACGGACAGTTTGAAAAAATAAAGGTGGATCCCAATACCGATCAGATCTATGCATTATCCACCGCAGATCTGTGGCTGATAGGTGATACAATAAGCAAAGTCTTTTCCATCAATAACCCGGCTATAGATAACCGCTGCCTTGACCTTGAGTTTGTGGAGGACTATGCGGTCTTTGTTGCCACCACACAAGGACTCTATGAGATTTCCGACGGATATACGGATCATTACGACAAACAAACAATGCCTTCCGTTTACCTGTATTCATTGTACTACAATAAGAGTGAGGATTGTTTGTTTGTTGGAACGGGCGAGAAAGGTTTACTTAAGCTCCAGTTCAAGAATTGTTACAGTTATGCCGCCCGCCAGGGATTCAGCCGTACTTCTTCTCCCAACTCTATTATACAAACAAAGAACGGAGAAGTGCTATTAGCAGAAAGCAATGGAATTCTGTTAAGGATGGGTATCGACACGATATATCCGCTCACAGTAGAAATGGGTTCGTATGCCTCCCTCACAGAGATCGATGGAATACTCTATGCCGGGACCTGGGGTGCAGGCCTCAAATTACTGAAAGGCAAAAAGCTCATGGATAGCCTGCAAATGCCGGAATTACCAGACAACAGCGTTCACAGCGTATTCCGGGATAGCAGGGGAAATATATGGGTGGGTACCGGCTATGGTATTGCCCGGGGAACTTCAGCAGCCGGCATCCGGACTGTTTTTGAGAAAGAAATAAAGGCGCAGGTGATCACTTTTTACGAGTTGAGGAACAAACAGATCTGCATCGGAACCAATGATGGCGTTTTTATAGTGGATAAGCAGGACCGCATTGTTAAGCATATAAGCGCTGCAATGGGCCTGGAAGGGAAACAGGTACGATCGTTTCTTGAGGATGAAGAAGGTAAGTTATGGATCGGCACCTATGATGGTGGGTTGTATTGTTTTCACAAAGGCCGGCTTACCAATATCAATAAGATCAAAAATGCCAGACTGCACAGGGATGTATTTTGCCTGGCGCAGGACGGGTATGGATATCTGTTCATTACATCCAACCACGGTTTGTGGAGAATAAAAAAAACGGACCTCGATTCTTTTTATTACCGGAAGCTGAACTATCTCGTTCCTTTTTATTATGGAGAAGAAGCCGGAATATTGAATACCGAATTCAATGGCGGCTTCCAGAACAATTTCCTGCGAACAAAAGGCGGGCATTTTTATTTTCCTGCCCTGCAGGGAGCGGTCGCACTTATACCGGAGGAATCCACGTTCAGAAAACTGGTCCCGACCATTGATGAAATCATCATTAATGATACTTTGAAAACTATAAAGAGTACTGTATTTCAGCGGGAGACCTATTCACTTCAATTCAGTTTTTCCTGCGTTAACTACTCCAATAAATACAATGTATATTATCAGTACAAGCTGGATGGCGCACAGGCTGCCGGCTGGAGCCAATTGCAGAAAAATGCCACCATTAATTTCAGAATGCTGCCTCCCGGCAAATACACTTTTTCAGTAAGGGCCATCGATGCATTCAACGACAGGGATCCTGCTACAGCCAACTACTCATTCGAGATCCTTCCTTATTTCTATGAAACGCTGTGGTTTAAAATTGCTTTTGTTATCATCATTTCCCTCCTGGTGTTCCTGATCACTTTTATCCGCATCAAAGCCGTCAGAAAAAAACAGGTAGAAAAAGAAAAAGCAAAAAGAAGGATCGCTGAGCTTGAGCTGAATGTGCTTCTGGCACAGATGAACCCACATTTTATTTTTAATTCGCTCAACAGCCTGAAATACTTTCTGAATACAGAAGATATAAAACGTGCCGACGAGTTTATTGATAATTTTTCTTTCCTGCTGAGAAAGGTAATGATATACAGCGATGAAAAATTCATTTCCATAGCCGATGAGATCGCTATGCTTCAGGCATACATCGGTCTGGAAAGCATACGTATGAATAACCGCTTTTCGTATACAATAGAAGCTGATGAAGACATCGGTGCCAAGCTAATCCCGACATTCATCATTCAGCCCTTCGTGGAGAATGCGATCAAACATGGTTTTGCCACTTCGGAGGAATATTGTAATTTACATATTACATTCAGGCACAGTAACAATATTATTTGCTGCATTATCGATGATGACGGAATTGGCCGGAAAAAAGCCGGAGAAATGAAAGCCGATTTTCTCACGCACGAATCGAAGGGGATCTCCAATGTGCTGGAACGGATCGCCATAAAAAAGGAATCTTACGGAAAAGAAATATCGATCGAAATAGTGGATAAAAAAGATTATACGGGAAAGGCCCGTGGAACAATGGTAGTAATAAACATCGAAGAAATAAATGATACGTACAATTATAGTTGAAGATGAATATTTCGGGCAGGAATTGTTGAAGAAACATCTTTCGGAAAATTTTCCGGAAACAATGGTTGTGGCCACCGAAAGTACCGTGTCGGGCGCTGTGGAGGCTATTAATTTACACAAGCCGGACCTGGTGCTGCTGGATATACAGATCCTCGGGGGAACCGGCTTCGATGTGCTGAAAGGGATAAAGAACAGGAATTTTGAGCTCATCTTTATTACCGCTTTTAATCAATATGCCATAGATGCCATTAAAAATGATGCCAGTGATTACATCCTGAAACCGATCAAAGCCAATGAGTTTGCCACCGGCATGAAAAAATGCATCGACCGCATAAACACACGATCCGCACCCTTACGAAAAGATCAAACCTTCCCTATCAATACTTCGATCGGAATAGAATACCTGCCGGAAAACGACATCCTGTATTTCGAAGCCGATGGTACCTATACCAACGTGGTCTGCGAGCATAAAAAAATGCTGTCTTCCAAAAATATCGGGGAGTATGAAAAGCAGCTGGATAAAGCTATTTTTTTTCGGACACATCACTCCTATATCATCAATTGCAAAAAGATCAAAAAATTTGAAAAAGGAAGAAGCGGACGCCTGATCATGAGCAACGGAAATGAGATCCCCGTTTCACAACGCCGCATCAAAGAATTTACTTTATTCATTGATTCGATATGAGCACGAAAGAAGAAAATATACAGATCGACCTCGGCCACTCCCTGTTTTTTATGCGGGAGGATGGCATTGTCCAGGTAAATGGCAGGGACCATACCTATTCGGTAAATGAATTAAAGGAAGGCATAGAATGCATGAGATCTTTCTGTTCAGCCCGGCCTTATCCTTTTCTTTTCATTGCCCAAAAAAACAGCATGTTCGATTCGGCAGCGCTCAGCTATTTTTCCACACGCGGAGCTCTTTCCTTTTCCGGCGCCCGGGCCTATGTGCTGCATTCGCGCATACAACGGATGTTAGCTGCCATTTTTGTGTCTGACCGAAACAACGACTCTCCCGCAAAAGCGTTCCGTACGAAGGGAGAGGCAATAGAGTGGCTGAATACGCAGATCACCCGGTTTTGAAGGCTCCGGACACTAACAAAATTTGAATATTGGCCTCTGTCTTTGACTTTTTCTGTGTACCTTTATCGCATATGAAAAGTCCTCTGGCAACCGTTATTTCGTATATTTTTCATCCTTTGTTCGTAGCTGCCTACGGCTTTTCCATTCTCCTGTTCACAAAAAACTACTTCTCCTATTTCTTTCCACTGAACGTGAAATTGCTGCTGCTGGCTATGACCATTTCATTTACCTGTTTTTTGCCTGTTTTTAACCTGTATGTACTCAAGCGTCTAAAACTGATCACTTCGCTCTACCTCGACAATGGAAAAGAACGCACTTTCCCTTACGTTATCACGTCCATGTTTTACCTGGGCATGGCATACCTGATCAGGGATTTTCATATTCCCGGCATTTACATTTCTTTCCTGGTGGGAGCCGCAGCAACGATACTGCTTACGGCCATCATCAACCTGAAATGGAAGATCAGTGCGCACATGATGGGCATTGGTGGTCTGGCTGGTTCCATACTTGCTGTTTCTCTTATTCTCGGTCAGAATTTCCTGATGTGGTTCTGCTTTATCATACTCGCTGCAGGTCTTACCGGTTTTGCAAGACTCGAGTTGAATGCGCATACACCAAAACAGGTGTATGTGGGATTTTCCTTAGGCATGCTTACTACATTTTTCCTGCTGATCGGAGCTTATATTATAAACTTACATACCATTTTTTAAGATCGTGATTTTAGTTACAGGCGCCACTGGCTTGATAGGCTCTCATTTAACCGCACATTTGCTGATGCAGGGAAAAGATGTATTGGTACTGAAACGTTCGGTAAGTAACACCCAAAACATAGAAGAAGCACTTTCATTTTACACGCCTGACTATAAAAAAGAATTCGGCCGCCTTCGTTTTGCAGAAGGAGATATCACCGATATTTTTTCAATTACCGATTCACTTGAAAATGTGGAACAGGTGTATCATTGTGCCGGTCTTGTCTCTTTCGAAGAGAACAGACTGAAAGAACTTCTGCAGGTGAATGCAGAAGGAACCGCCAATATGGTGAATGCCTGCCTCGAAGCTGGTGTAAAACATTTTTGCCATGTAAGCTCTATAGCCACCATGCCCAATCATGATAAAAAAGCGATTATCGACGAATCGGTTTTCTGGAAATCCTCACCGGAAAACGGAGCGTATGCTATCAGCAAGTATAATGGCGAGCGCGAGGTATGGAGAGCCGGAGAAGAGGGTCTGACTATTTCCATTGTAAACCCTTCGGTGGTGCTGGGTGCGGGCTGCTGGGGACAAAGCAGCAGCCGGATAATAGAAGAGTGTTATAAAGGAACACGGTTTTATACCAGCGGGATCACCGGTTTTGTAGATGTGCGCGATGTGGTGAAATGCATGTACGGCCTGGTGGAAAAGAACATAAGTGGCAAACGATTTGTAGTAAGCAGTGCCAATAAAAGCTTTAAAGAAATATTCGATGCCTTCCATACTGCTTTTGGGAATAAGCTGCCAGGTGTTGAAGCCGGGAAGTGGATGCTGAAAACCGGGGCTATGCTGGAACGCATGTTCATGACGCATCCGCGGATCACCAAAAGCACCATCGATGCAGGACTGAACAAAAATTATTTCTCCAGTGATCAGATACAAAAAGCTCTGAACCATGCCTTTATACCAATCGAACAAACTATTCAATATGTTGCAGAAAAATACAAAGACCATCGCGCTGCTAAGCAGTAGTTTCCTGCTCTTCAGTTCCTTTTGTTATATGGTAACCAGTGCGCAGCCTCCTTCTGCCAAATTCGTTATCAAAAGCAGCCTTTTGCCCAAACTCCCTGCCGAAGACAGTATAGCAGAGATCTCCCTGAGTTTTGTCGGCGACCTGATGTGCCATTTGCCACAAACAAAAAATGCAAAAAAGCAGGACGATACGTATGACTTCACCGCTTCTTTTGCCTATGTAAAAAAATACCTGTCGGAAGCAGATGTTACGATCGGAAATCTGGAAACTACGCTGGCCGGAACTTCCAAACCATATGCAGGTTATCCTGCTTTTAATTCGCCCGATGAATACATCGCAGCATTGAAAGATGCCGGTTTTGATTTTCTCGTAACTGCCAATAACCACAGCATGGATACAGGTGAAGACGGGATCCTGCGGACTATCAATGTGATTAAAAAAAACGGATTGCCTTATGCCGGTACCTACAGCAGCAAGTCCGATCATGATTCACTACGGATCCTGAACATCAAAGGAGTAAAGCTTGCCGTCATTAATTATACCTATGGCACGAATGGTTCGTACCCGAAAGCAGATCATAAATACATGCTCAATGTGATCGATTCAACTGCTATTACAAACGATGTTAAAAAGGCAAAAGAATTAGGTAGTGATGTGGTTTTGGTCTTCTATCATTTTGGGATCGAGAACCGGGCAGAGCCGGTGCAGGCGCAAAAAGATGCAGTCCGTTATGCATGGCAGGCAGGAGCCAATCTCGTGATCGGTGCACATCCACATGTAGTGGGCCCCACAAAATATATAGAGCCATATGGCAGCAATCCCGATTCAGTGTTCATTGCTTATTCATTGGGCAATTTTATTTCCAACCAGTATTGGCGCTATACCGATGCGGGAGTGATCCTCAATCTGAAAGTGAAAAAGAATTTCACTACCAATAAAGTAAGTGTGACAAAAGCAGACATGGTCCCTACCTGGGTATACAGGGCCGAAAATCCAAAATTAAAAACACATATCATCTTCCCGGCCCAGCTCTGCGAACAACCCGATTTCCTTCCGGATGTTATCACCGACAGCATGAAACTAAAAATGAAGGAAGCATTCGACGACACAAAAAGCATGATCAATAAGTATGGGAACTATGTGGAAGTGAAAGGGCTTTGAGATAATTAATCAGTTCTTTAAAAACACAACAGCCGGGTACAGATCCCGCCATTTAAACCTCTGCATCCTTTGCGCAAAAACTCTGTGCTCTTTGCGGCTAATACACTCAAATTCCACCGATTTTAACAGTCAAAAATTGCTATCTTATTATTATTCCTATACATTTACCCCTCCCGATAGCTATCGGGACTAAAAACATAGGAATGATGCGTAAAATAATACTGCTGCTGGCTTTGTTTATTTCTGTTTCCGTTTCGGCGCAAATTGAAAAATACCACCGTGTGAAAATATGGATCGGTGAAAATGGGATCCTGGAACTTTCCAAAGCAGGGATCTCTGTCGATCATGGTGATTACAAAAAAGGTGTGTATTATACATCCGATCTTTCGGACAGTGAAGTGGCGGCTGTAAAAAAGACCGGTCTGAAATACGAAGTGCAGATCCCCGATGTAGGAAATTTCTACGCGCATCAAAACGATGGGTTAAGAAACTATGATCCAAAGAATGAAGTGCAGACTGCTGGCTCCTGCAATTCCTGCCCGCAATTCGACACTCCGCAGAACTTCAACCTCGGCAGCATGGGTGGATTTTTTACCTACTCCGAGCTCCTGGATATACTGGATTCCATGGCAAGTAAATATCCAAACCTCATCACCGTAAGACAACCGGTGAACGCTTCTGCCTTTACCGAAGAAGGAAATTCCCTGTACTTTGTGAAAATAAGCGACAATCCGAACACGAACGAGGCATCCGAATCACAGGTATTGTATACCTCCCTGCATCACGCGCGCGAAGCAGAATCTTTATCACAGCTGATCTTTTACATGTGGTACCTGCTCGAGAACTACCAGACCAATACAGAAGTACAATACCTGCTCAACAATCTTGAATTGTATTTTATTCCCTGCGTTAATCCCGACGGATACCAGTACAATGAAACGATCGCTCCATCAGGTGGCGGCATGTGGCGCAAGAACAGGCATGATAACGGAGACGGTACCTATGGTGTGGATCTCAACAGGAACTATGGAGAAGGCTGGGGCTTTGATGACAATGGCTCTTCACCTTTCACCAACAATGACACCTATCGCGGAACAGCGGGATTCTCGGAACAGGAAACCCAAATGGTTCGTGATTTTTGTAACTCGCATACATTCAAACTGGCACTCAACAATCATACCTACAGCAATTTGTTGATCTATCCCTGGGGATACATTGCAGGCTTTGAAACGCCGGACTCAACTATTTTCAGAGGTTTCGCCAAACGTATGGTGCGCTGCAGCGGCTTCAAATACGGAACAGGCGATCAAACTGTTGGTTATCTTACCAACGGCGACAGCGACGACTGGATGTATGGCGAGCAAATGTCCAAGCCTATGATCCTCTCCATGACACCGGAAGCAGGCTCTGGCATCGATGGTTTCTGGCCGGCGATAAACCGGATCGTTGATATTGCAAAAATAACGATGGATCAAAATCTCTGTGCAGCAAGATTAGTAGCTGCGTACGGAGAAGCATTGAGCCTGAATGACCGTTTTATCACTTCTACCAACTCTTATGTGAAGTACGATCTTACCCGCCTCGGGTTAATGCCTTCCAATCTGGTAGTGACCCTCATACCTGTGAGTTCCAATATCTCATCCGGTAGCAGCGCAGTAGTATACACCGGGATGAACCTGCTGGAAACACGCAGGGACTCTATCGCCATTACGCTGAATGGAGGTCTTGCTCAGGGCGATGTAGTGAAATATGTATTATCCGTTAGCAATGGTTCTTATCAGCACAACGATACCATTACACAACTATACGGACAACCCGTTACTGCTTTTTTCAGCAACTGTAATGCAACAAGTTCATTTACTACCAGCGGCGGCACCTGGGGTATTTCTACCAACCAGTTTGTTTCGGCCACCGGAAGTATTACTGACAGTCCCTCCGGAATGTACCAGAACAATATCAATAAAAACATCTCCACCACTTCTAACATCGACCTCACGGACGCACTGGCAGCTGATCTTAGCTTCTTTGCAAAATGGGATGTGGAAAAAGGGTATGATTATGTAGAGATCATGGTTTCTACAAATGGCGGAGCTTCTTATACTCCATTGTGTGGAAAATACACGGTGGAAGGAACCGATGACCAGGATGGCGGTCAGCCATTGTACGACGGCATTCAAACTGCCTTTGTAAAAGAAAGCATTGATCTTGGCGCTTACCTGGGACAAAATATTAAACTGCGTTTTAAACTGGCATCAGATGGATTCCAGACAGGCGACGGATTTTATTTTGATGACCTCACTGTTCTGAAATTAGTGAATGCTGTTGGTCTGAACGAAACCAAAACTACAGTCTTTGCTTACCAGAGCATGCCGAACCCCTGCAGCGATCACACAACGATCCGCTACACCCTACCCGCGTCCAATGATGTGTATACGCTGACGGTGTATGATGAACTGGGACGTACGGTGCAAAGCCAGGTCATCAATAATCAGGCGAACGAGACTGGCCTTGATGTAAGCTCCTGGCAGAACGGTGTATATTATTACCGGATCGCTTCTTCCATAAACTCCTCTCCGGCCAAACCGGTCGTGGTGATCCACTAAAGCTAAAATTAAATTTATTTAGCTAAATATCAATTCTTTACATTTACTTAGTGTATAAATAACACTTTATTGCTTGCGCTTATTCTTTTCCTGTTTATCTTTGTGTAGAAATTACACTTAGAAACAATGAAAAAGCACAGCTACGAATATCCGAGACCTGCCCTGGCAACCGACTGTGTGATCTTTGGTTTTGACGGAGGCGAACTTAAATTGTTGCTGATCGAAAGAGAGAAAGAACCTTTTAAGAACAAATGGTCCTTACCCGGAGGTTTTGTTTTTATGGAAGAAACAACCGAGCAGTGTGCAAACAGGATCCTGTTGGAAAAAGCCGGGATCAAAAATGTGTTCATCGAGCAGTTGTATACCTTCAGTAAAACGGACCGGGATCCACGCGAACGGGTTGTTTCTGTTACCTATTATGCATTGGTAAACAGGAATCAGTTCGAGCTGATCGCAGGACGGGATACGGTGAAAGCAGAATGGTTCTCGATCTCGGAGATCCCGAAGCTGGCATTCGATCACCGGGACATCGTGAAAGCCGCTTTGATCCGTTTGAAAGGAAAGGTACGTTATCAACCGGTCGGTTTCGAATTGCTGAATGAAAAATTCACCCTCACACAGTTGCAGCAATTGTATGAATCCATTCTTGAAACAGCCATCGACAAGCGGAATTTCAGGAAAAAGATCCTGGCCATGGGACTGCTGAAAGCACTGGACGAAAAAGAAAAAAATGTAGCACACAAGGCAGCGCGTTATTACAGTTTTGACAATAAAGCATACAAAGTATTTACACAAACCGGATTTAATTTCGAATTATAAAAAACAGAACTATGAAAACCATCAGCTTATTTGAATCGAATGCACAGGTAGAACTAAAAAAATTTGCAGGTGGAGAGAACCATGTGAAATTCCTGGAAACCTTTTCGGAAACGGATAAAATCCGGCTCAATGCCCGCTTGAATTCTTCCGATGATGTGATGACCTTATGCCTCGCAGTGGATGCCCTACGTAATATGTATGTGAGTTACATAGAAGTTTTCATCCCCTACATTCCATATGCAAGACAGGACCGGGTGATGGTACCGGGAGAACCGCTTTCGATCAAGGTGTTTGCAGGTATCGTTAACCAATTGGAGGTAGATAAAGTCATTGTGTTTGATGCACACAGTGATGTATCGGTTGCTTTGCTGAACAGGTGCGAGAATATCCCGAACCACGAAATGGTGAAATATTTCTTAAAGGAATTCAGATTAAGTGATTTCACCCTTGTATCACCCGATTTGGGAGCTTACAAAAAAGTGGATAAGCTGGCGCAAAAGATCGGGTATAAAAACAACATCGCTACGGGATTGAAGATCCGCGACCTGGCAAGCGGGCAGATCATTAAAAGTGATGTGAATACGGACGCTCTTCACGGGAAGGCCTGTGTGATCGTAGATGATATATGTGATGGCGGACGGACCTTCATTGAGCTGGCAAGCGCATTAAAAGCAAAAGGAGCAGGCGATCTGTATTTCATCGCTTCTCACGGGATCTTTTCACACGATGCACTCACCCGTTTGAAAGAAACAGGTTTTAAAAATGTAGGCAGCTCCAATTCGATCGCCGACAGAGCAGAAGATGATTTTTACAAACAGTACAATGTATTTTAACATGAACTATTCAACAAACTGGCTGAAAAAAGAATTAGCCGAAAATAAGAAAACAGAGTATTTGTTTTTCTGGGGACATCAACCTTCCAAAGACGGTTCCATCATAAAGACCTGCATGAGCCAGTGGTGGCCCGCAGCATTCAGGGACGGAATGGTGGAATACAAAACAGCTGAGCATTACATGATGGCAGGTAAGGCACGATTGTTTGAGGACGAGCTGATCTTTGAAAAGATCATTGCAAAGGAATCACCGAAGGATGTAAAAGACCTGGGCAGGCAGATCAAAAATTTTGATCCGTCCATCTGGGACCAGAACAAATACCAGATCGTAAGACAGGGAAACTTACTGAAATTTTCCCAACATGAAGAACTGAAAAATTTCTTACTGAAAACCGGTGATAAAATACTGGTAGAAGCAAGCCCGGTGGATCCCATCTGGGGCATAGGACTGGCAGAAGATGATATCAAAAGCCAACATCCGGATACCTGGAGAGGAGAGAACTTACTCGGTTTTGCTTTGATGGAAGTAAGAGATGAATTATTAAAAATTTGAACAAATGAAAGATTTAAAAAGTACCAGCAAATTTTTGAGCCTGGTGCTCAGGCACTCGCCTGAAAAAATAGGATTAACAATGGATTCGGCCGGATGGGTTTCGGTGAGCGAACTGATCGAAAAATGCAACAAACACGGCAAGAAACTGAACTTTGCCTCGTTGAAAGAAGTAGTGGAAACGAACGATAAAAAACGTTTTGCTTTTAATGACAGTGAAACAAAGATCAGGGCGAGCCAGGGACACTCCATAGAAGTAGATCTGGAATACGTTCCAACCGAACCACCTGAGTTTTTGTATCACGGTACGGTAGACAAATTCATCGCTCTCATCAAAGAAGGCGGACTGAAAAAAATGAACCGGACACACGTGCATATGAGCAAGGATCTGGAAACAGCTACCAAAGTAGGAAGCAGGAGAGGCAAGCCGATCATTCTCACCATCCGGACAGGTGATATGCACCGGGCGGGAATGGAATTTTTCCGATCAGCGAACGGAGTATGGTTGTGTGATGCGGTTCCACCGGAATACATTGAATTCAACTAAAATGAAAACCAGAACACTTGTCATAGGAGATATACACGGAGGATTGCGTGGTTTGCAGCAGGTTCTGGAACGCGCGGGATTACAGCCAACGGACCGCCTGATCTTCCTGGGAGATTACGTGGATGGCTGGAGCGAATCGGCCGGGGTGATCGCTTTCCTGATCGGATTGCAGGAAACAAATACCTGTATTTTTATTCGGGGGAATCACGATACCTGGTGCGAAACCTGGCTGGAAAGAAACTATGCCGATCCGACCTGGTTATTCCATGGAGGTAAACCGACTGTGGCAAGTTATGGCGAATACGAAGAACAGAAATGGAAAAGGCATCTGAACTTTTTCGAATCTATGCGTGACTATTATACAGATGATATGAATCGTTTGTTCATTCACGCCGGTTTTTCTTCCATGCACGGACCGGGAAAAGAAATATACGCTTCCAACTACAGCTGGGATCGTACACTCTGGGAAGCAGCTGTTGCGATGGATAAAACGCTTGCAAAGGGTTCCCCTCTATATCCGAAACGCCTGAAGCTGTTTGATGAGATCTACATCGGTCATACACCGACAACGGATTTAGGATGCGGCACGCCGATGAATTGCGCTAATGTTTGGAATGTAGATACAGGAGCCGCTTTCAAAGGAAAACTAACGGTTTTGGATATCGACACCAAAGAGTACTGGCAGAGTGATCCCCTAAAGGATCTGTATCCCGACGAGAAAGGGAGAAACAATGATTAAATGAAATTTAAAATGAGATTAGAAAACTATACAGAACAAAAAGAAAGACTGCCAAAGAGTGGCAAACAGATCATCGGACGAAAAGAGGGAGATAGCATTATTGTTTACCAGGCATTCAATCCGAATATTGCAAAGTTTGCAGTAGAAAAACAACAATTCGGTGGAGAGCATTACAGCTTCAGCAGGATGTCCTGGATCAAGCCAGGGTTCCTGTGGATGATGTACCGTGCCGGCTGGGCTTCAAAAGAACATCAACAGAAAATACTGGCTATCACACTTCCGATGGAACATTTCAGATCGATACTGCAGGATGCAACTATTTCGTCCTATGATGAGAAGCTGTTCGCCACCCATGAATTATGGAAACAGGAATTGGAAAAGACAGAAGTGCGCCTGCAATGGGATCCTGATCATGATCCGGTCAGTAACAAACAGGAACGTAAAGCCATCCAGCTTGGAATGAAAGGAGACACCCTGAAAAAATTCTGCACGGAATGGATCGTGAAGATCGAAGACATCACACCTTTTGTTCAGGAACAATACGAGCACGTGAAGGCTGGCAGGCTGCAGCATCTGATGGTTCCATATGAAGAAGTAATTGAAATGAAAGACGAAACGATCGACAGGAGAATCGGGATCAGTCAAATGAGCATTAAATCCTGAACAGAAAAATGAAAAAGAATACGAATGTAATAGCAGCTGAAAAAACACTGGCTATTATAAAAAACGGAGAATATCGTGTAGGAGACCGGCTGATCTCTGTAAAAGATAAAATAGAGGATTCCGTATGGTATACTGTTACTAAATCTCCGGAGGAACTGAACAAGCTGATTGAAAAAAAGTTGACCGGCCTACAAAACAATCACGCGACAGAGATCCTGGTAAAAAACTGTACTACAATGGAAGCAATTCAGCAAGAACATGAAAATGCCACTTTAAAAGTTGGTGTGCTGAATTTTGCATCAGCGAAAAATCCGGGTGGAGGATTCCTTGGCGGAGCACAGGCACAGGAAGAAAGCCTGGCGAGGTCTTCCAGTCTGTATGCCTCTCTGACCAAAAATACGAGTATGTATACTTTTAATAAAAGTAATTCTTCTTACCTGTATTCGGATTATATGATCTATAGCCCTGAAGTTGTATTCTGGATGAATGACAGTGGAGAATTTTTAGAAAACTACCTGCTGGCCGACGTGATCACTTCACCTGCTCCCAATAAAGGTGCGATGATGCAGAATGGCAAACCTAAAAAATTAAAACAGTTGGAAGAAATTTTTAAAGGCAGGATTGAAAAGGTGCTCGCTTTGGCATTGGAGCAAAAGATCGAATGCCTGATCTTAGGTGCCTGGGGCTGCGGCGTTTTTAGAAATGATCCCGAAACGGTTGCGCAGCTATTTAAAGCGGAAATTTCCGGAAAGTTCAGTGGCCAATTCAAAAAAATTGTATTTGCCGTTTTTGATAGCTCAAAAAATAAATCCTGCTTTCTGGCATTTAATGATACATTTATAAAAGAGTAGATACGAAAGAAAATGATTGATCGGGAATAATTGAACCATATAAGGCATGTAAGAGCATATAAGGATTCCGTAAAAAATTTAATCATGACAAAACAAAATCTGAAAGATTTGGTTTACAGAGTAAATGGAGCAGCGATAGAAGTTCATAAGCAACTTGGCCCTGGTCTATTGGAAAGTATTTATCATAAATGCATGAAATATGAACTATCAAATGTAGGGATCTACTCTGAATGCGAAATGGCAGTTCCGGTCATCTATAAGGAAATTGAGATGGAAACGGGATTACGATGTGATTTTTTTGTAGAAGAATGCCTTGTAGTAGAGTTAAAAGCGGTAGAAACGATTCAGCCTATTCATGAAGCACAGGTATTAACATATATGAAATTGCTGGAAGCTCCGATGGGTTTGATCATTAACTTCAATTGTTCCAATATATTTAAAGAAGGTCAAAAGACATATGTTAATGAATTGTACAGAAAATTAAAAGATGAATAACATCATAAATATTTTAACAACCAACACCCTTATATGGCCTTATATGCCTTATATGGTTCAAATACAAAAATTCATATGGTAATCAAAGCCCCACATAACATCCCTGAAAGCACTGAAAAAAAGCATGTATTTTTAGCCGGCTCCATCGAAATGGGAAAAGCAGAGAACTGGCAAAAAACAGTGGAAGATGCATTTGCATCACGGGAAGATGTTGTATTGCTGAACCCACGACGTGTGGACTGGGATTCTTCCTGGGAGCAAAAAAAAGAAAATGTACAGTTTGCCGAGCAGGTGAACTGGGAGCTGAATGCAATGGAACGCGCCGACCTGATCATCATGTATTTTTCGCCGGAGACCAAAGCACCGGTTACTTTATTGGAATTCGGCTTACATGCCCGCTCCGGAAAGTTGGTGGTGTGTTGCCCGGAAGGCTTCTGGAGAAAAGGAAATGTAGACATCGTGTGCGATAAATACGGAATAGAACAAATAGATTCACTCACACAAATTATAGAACGAATACAAACAAAAACACAACAACTATGAACATCAATCCCTTAATGCTGATCGACTTTTACAAAGCAGATCACCGCAGGCAGTATCCCGAAGGAACAGAACTGGTTTACTCTAATTTCACACCACGCAAATCGCGACTGGCAGAGAACGATAAGTTGGTGTTTTTCGGATTGCAGTATTTTGTGAAAGAATACCTCGTAAAACAATGGAACGAAGGTTTTTTTCAATTGCCAAAAGAAAAAGTGATCGCTGATTACAAACGCCGGATGGATAATGCATTGGGTAAAGACAGCATTCCTGTAGAGCACATTGCCGCACTGCACGACCTGGGCTATCTTCCCCTGATCATAAAAGGATTACCGGAAGGAACAATTGTTACACCTAAGATCCCGGTGGTCACGATCTACAATACAAAACCGGAATTTTTCTGGCTCACGAATTACCTGGAGTCCCTGATGTCTGCTATTCTCTGGAAACCGTGTACGAGTGCAACCACAGCTTACCAATACCGGAAAACATTCAATCGTTTTGCAAATGAAACGGTTTCCGATGAGAACATCGATTTTGTTTTCTGGCAGGGACACGATTTCAGCTTCCGTGGTATGAGCGGGATCGAGGATGCCTGTATCAGTGCAGCCGGCCACCTGCTTTCCTTCTATGGAACGGATACCGTTCCGGCGATCGATTTTCATGAGCTGTACTACAATGCCGATTCAGGCAAAGAGCTGATCGGTGGATCTGTTCCTGCAACAGAACACTCCGTAATGTGTATGGGAACCAAAGACGATGAGATCTGTACCTTTGAACGCCTGATCGAAGAACTGTACCCGAATGGAATAGTGTCTATCGTTTCGGATACCTGGGATTTCTGGAAAGTGATCACGGAATTTTTACCTCAGCTGAAATCAAAGATCCTGGCACGGAATGGCAAGGTGGTGATCCGTCCTGACAGTGGCGATCCCGTAAAGATCATTATCGGTGATAAAGATGCTGCACCCGGAAGTCCTGAGTTTAAAGGAGCGATCGAATGCATGTGGGACGTTTTCGGAGGAACGATCACTGATAAAGGATACAAATTACTGGACTCGCATATCGGCTTGATCTACGGAGACAGCATTACCCTGCAGCGTCAGAAAGATATCCTGAACGGATTGAAAGAAAAAGGCTTCGCTTCGTTCAACGTGGTGTTGGGGATCGGTTCGTATACATACGAATACGTAACACGCGACACATACGGATTTGCGATGAAAGCAACCTATGGAGAAGTAAACGGAGAAGCGCGTAATATTTTTAAAGATCCAAAAACAGACGATGGAACCAAGAAGTCTGCTAAAGGTCTGATGCAGGTAACCGAAAAAGATGGCATACTGCAAATGAAAGATCAGTGTACCTGGGAAGAAGAGAAACAGGGATTGCTCCAAACGGTTTACGAAAACGGAAAAGTGGTAAAAGAGCAAAGCCTTTCAGAGATCCGGAGCAGGATCAGTGAATATTTGAAAAAAGAAAATGTTGTTCTGGCATAAAATAAAACTCATACAAGCCGATATCACCACAATGGAAGTGGATGCGATCGTCAACGCTGCCAATAATTCACTTACGGGTGGAGGCAGTGTTGACGGCGCTATTTATCGAATAGCCGGTAAAGAACTGACTGAAGAATGCATTGGAAAACGAGACAGCAGGCTAAGCAATGTAAAGTTTACATTATTTTTTCCGGCTGCCAGAATCTGAAACGGATTAATGCAAATAATTCCGGATGGTATAATACATAAATGCCATGTGATTGTATTGCTGCTGGGTGAAGCGGCAACGGCAGTTTTTGTAATACGTCATGATATTATCCACGGGAGGTGTGTAATAATTGCCGTTTGCATCCTGCGGGCCGTAGGTAAAGCTACAGGGCTCATTATTGTTTTCTCCGGCGGGATGCGGATCAGCTTCCGTGTCGCAGAAGCCATCACCCGAAGTGGCACAATTGGATTCGTTGACGAGCTCGGACCCACCGATCGTTTCAAAAGTATGCGGTAATCCGAAGAAATGCCCCATTTCGTGCACAGCTGTGAGATCCGTAAGATTTGCTTTCTGCAATACGATCACATCCGGTCCGCCTGGCATATATGCATAACCACCTATATTACCGGGAGCAACAATGGACTGAACAACATATATATTAATGGTACTGTCTACATAATAATTGGGAAACACCATCGGCTCATGAATAGGGCCGTTCCACTGATTGTAGTTGTAATTCGGGATGAAATTGGTGCTGCAATTCATAAACGTGATGCAGATCCGTTTGAAATAGTTGTTCAGGTTGTTCACACAGGTAGTAAGCGTTGCGGGCGTGACACCCGGATTATTAGAGCTATCGAGCACTACATGGAAGACAATAGAGAGTTTTTTGTTGAGGCAGGTATCATGCGCCTGATAAGTAAGCGAAGATACCTGATTATAATGTGTGCGCATATACTCTGCACTTACCGTCGTTCCGCACTTTTGAGCTCTTAGAGAGGCGAAAGAAAAAATCATCAGCAAAAAAAAGCAACAATTTATTTTTAAACCCATTTGATGTGACAATTATATTTCTTAGATTTGTGTTAGAACCAAATTTACTATTTTTATTCCAAATGCAATCAAGAGCTGCAAACTTTTTTTTCCTAGTCCTTCTTAGTTGTTTATTTATAACGCCTAATTTATCAGCTCAGATAACCGCCACCCCGCAACAAGGATGTGCGCCGCTGGTCGGTGTTCAGTTCACCGGAGTCACAGGCGCTACGGGCATACTGTGGAATTTCGGTGATGGTACCTTTGCAAATAGCAATAACCCTGTCCATACCTTTTCACTGGTAGGTAATTACAACGTTACCTATACAGCTACCGTTTCAGGATCCCCGGTAAGCCAGACCATACTTGTTAAAGTATTCGGAAAACCTACCCCGAATTTCACTATGTCAGCCCCAACAAACGGTTGTGTACCGCTGGCCGTTACGTTTACCGATCATTCAACCGGCGGTGGCGGAGCAGCTATTACAGCATGGCAATGGAATTTCGGCGATGGCGGAGTAAGTACCACACAAAACCCCAATTACAGCTATTCCATCGGCGGGCAATTTGATGTGACCTTAATAGCGACAGATGCCAATGGTTGCGATTCTGCCATTACTCTCACCGATGTTATCACCGTTTCTCCCAAACCAACTGTTATTATTTCCAGTACACCGGCTTCGCTATCTTCCTGTTCAGTTCCATTTACGGTAACCTATAATGGTTCTTCCTGCGCCACCAATTCTCCAATTGGCGGAGGACTTACGTATGCATGGGATTTCGGGAACAGCACCACCTCTACTTCCGTCACACCACCGGCTGTTACGTATAACGCCCAGGGAACTTACACGGTTTCTTTGACCTGTACGGATAATAACAACTGCTCCCAGACCGCAACACGCACAGTGACCATTGTTCAGCCACAGGTAAAAGCCGTTGTTATAGACAGTCTTTGTCTTGGAGCGCTGCTTACGATCAGGGATACCTCTTTTGCTAACCAGACGATCTGGAATTTCGGAGATGGTACCGGTCCTCAAACACTTCTTCTGCCGAATACCCCAGGGATAACACATCTGTATGCTGCTGCCGGAACCTATACAATTACGGCCACTTCAAGCATAGGGGCCTGTACGGACGTGAAGACCTACGTGATTGTAATAGATGAAGTGATTGCCGAATTTTCAACAGCAGGCCCGCACTTTACCTGTAACCCTGATCTGACTGTAAACTACACGAATCTGAGCAGTCCTAACTCCGCCTATTATGTCTGGGAGTTTTCCGATAACATGCCCAACTCCTCACAAACCAATCCGATTATTAATTATAACCAGAACAGTCTTCATCCTTACACCATTTATCAGCAGCTGCCTCTTACCACTACATTAACAGCTGTTTCCGCCTTAGGGTGCTGGGATACCGCAGTGCGGACACTGGATTCCATACACCGGCCTACCGCTTTCTTTTATACGGATGGGAATGAAGGATGTGCACCGCTGACAATCATTTTCACAGACAGTAGTTTCTCCGGAGCAGCTATCACCAATTACGAATGGCATTTCGACGACGGAAGTCCTGTGGTTTCCGGCCCGGATGATACGCTCGTTACACATACCTATACAAACGTTGGTGTCTATAATCCGTATCTCGTTATACATAATGCGGATGGTTGCCTCGATACTTCTTTCCTGTATCCGATCACAGCCGTCGATCCGCCCGATCCGGAATTCACCTTTTCTCCAACTACCGTTTGCCCGAAAGACACCGTATTCATCACCAACAATACAAACCCGGCCGATTCTGTGAATCACTGGCATGTGATCAGTGATGCCACGTATTTTTCCGGCTGTATCAATGATCCGAACCCGGCCTGGAACTTTACGCATACAGGGGTACACAATATTACACTCGTTGGATACACACACAGCTGCCGTAATGATACAACCGTTCCGCTTCAGATAACCGTAAAAGGTCCTATTGCAACCGGGCGTTATCATACGCAATGCGGTGATTCGGCTTACAAAGTAATGTTCGAAGCCTATCTGCAGGATGCTGAAAGCGCTACCTGGAATTACGGTGACGGACAAACAGAGACCGTAACAGGTAACGGATTGCATACCACTTTCCATACTTACGCTGCTTCAGGCAATTACGATGCATATCTCACCGGTGTGAACAGCATGACTGGCTGTACTCCGTATGTGGATTCGGTAGAGGTGGTGGTAAGAAAGATCCACGCTGCTTTCACGAACCTTCCGAATGTCTGCAGCGGTCTCAACACAACTTATAATGCAAGCGCTTCCATAGATGTGATGGCCAATTGCGGGATCGGTTACAGCTGGTATTTTACTAATATTGCATCCGGTACTCCCGTTTCCATTCCGCCTTTTGTTACTCCGGGTCCTACCCTTACGGAAGCTTTACCTCCGGGCATATACACAATTATGATGTGGGTGAAAGATGAGAACGAATGCCATGATACCACAGAAGGTATTATCAGGGTAAGCGGGATCGATGCGGATTTTTCATTGAACGACACGACCGGTTGTTTACCTGCTTTCAATATGACTACCAATCAGCTTTCCACTTCCGATACCACCATTACATCTTATAGCTGGACGTTTGGCGATGGCAGCGGAACATTTACAGGCCCTAACCCGGCGCATACTTACACAGCTGCTACATCTCCAACTCAGAGCTATACGGTTAACCTTACCGCTACCAATATCCTGGGTTGTATAGATACGAGCCGGATCGTCATAACCGTAAGTGCACCACATCCAACGATAGCCACTACTTCGCAGATCTTTATCTGTGCAGGCAAAACAGTCAGTTTCTCAAGTGGAGGCGTTCCGGGAGCAAACAATTATGCCTGGAATTTCGGTGACGGAACTGCTGTGCAAAGCACGCCAACAGGAACGGTAACACATACTTTCACTCCCGGCGGCACTTATACCGTGAATGTTTTGGTGAGCGATCCTGCCAACTGCCAGGGACAATCAAACAACGTTACAGTATATGTGCAGGATTATCCGATCGCTGCATTTGATTACCAGAACCTTACAGATTCCAGCTCCGATGCCGCCTGCTCGGGAAGCTCCATGATCTTTATCGATGAGTCGGTCAATCCATTTCCCGGACCACGTCAATGGAACCTTGGAACGGGAGGAGGCATTGTAGGAAGCGACACCGTTGGTACATCCTATACCTGTCAGGGTACCTGCCCGATCCCCGTACACCTCATCGTAAGCAGCACCTATGGTTGCAGGGATACTATCCGTGATACGATATATGTATACGGTGCCTCAGCAAACTTCAGTATCGACAGGCCTACCATTTGTAAAGGAGAGAGTATTATATTCGATACACTCAATCCGCAGAACGTATTTACCTGGCACTGGGACTTTGGAGACGGTACAGATGCAAATGACGTGGCCCCGGTAAGCCATCAATACAATTTCCATCCGCCGGGAGGCAGCACGAATGTAACACTTGTATACTGGACACAGGATTCGACCTGCAGGTACTCTACCGTACAACCGATCAATATACGCGAAGTAATAGCGGATTTCGACCGGAACAATGAAATAAATTTCCCGGTCGATACGGCGCATTGTATTGGCTCCACCGACCTGTTCAACAATACATCGCTGAATGCTACTTCCTATAGCTGGAATTTTGGGGACGGAAACACGAGCTCTGCTACGAGTCCTTCCCACACCTATGCAGTTGCGGATACATTTATAGTAACGCTGGCTATTTCGGATGTACAATTCGGATGTAAGGATACAATAAGAAGAGAAATGATCATCTACCCTATTCCATCTGCTTTGGCGAACGGTGATAGCAGTTGTTTGGGAAGCCCGGCACAATTAGGAGTAACGGGCGATCCAGGACTCACCTATGTATGGGAACCAGCTTCGGTGCTTAACAACAATACACTGGCAAATCCGCAGGCAACCATTACGGAAACAACTACATTCACTGTTACTGCTTATGCTAATTATTCCGGGGGGATCGCTTGTAGCACAGTTGTAAACACCACAATATACGTGCAACAGCCACCATTACACATTGATTGGGATACAACGATCATCATCGGACAAAATGTTCCGCTTCCGGGCAATGCAGGCCTGGGAATGAATTATCTGTGGCTTCCTCCAACCACTGATCTTAGCTGTACTACATGTCCGAACCCGACTTCATCGAGTCTCGTCAATATCACCTATTTAGTTGCGGTAAGTGATGATATGGGTTGTTTCAGCGACACTAACTCCTTCACGATCGAGGTAATGCCAAAATCTACGGTGGATGTGCCAACGGCTTTTACACCGGACGGCGATGGCGTGAATGATATCATCTACGTAGATGGCTGGGGGATCAAAGACCTCATCTATTTCCGTATCTATAACCGCTGGGGACAGCTCCTTTTCGAATCGACCGACCTGAAAACAGGTTGGGATGGATACTACAAAGGGGTGCTGCAGAATATGGAGACTTATGTGTACCAGGTTTCTGCCCAAACCTATACGGATGCGGAACCCAGAGATATCAAGGGTTATTTTAAGCTGATCCGGTAAAAGCAATAGTAATTTCTTCCTGTTTTATTAAAAGGCAATCATGAAAAAAAGTTTGCGACATTTGTTTGTCTTTTCACTGATGAGCTTTGCTCCTGCTGTTGCTTTTCTGAGTGTGGATCCCGCATCCATACGGAACGATCTAAAAGGTGAATGGATCTACCAATTTTCGCTCATAGATGGAAAGGAAAAACAGATCCCTTCCGATACGCATTGCCCGGTTTATAAAATGATCTTCAGCGAGTGCAAGGATGCAAAGGATATGAAGATCAATTCTCCCGTCGTAATAAACATGCGGAAAACCAATGTGCTGAAGGACTTGAAATGCAGGAGCTACAGAGACAGCAGTAAATTGATCGATACGTTTTTCCCGGTTCTGCACTTTTCAAAAAACGATTCGGTGAGCGGGTCCATGGTACTGAATTACGGCAACAAGCTCAAATCCGAATACTTTATCGACAAACTCAGCGCAGATACGCTCGTCATATACGACGGCAAAGTACATACGATTGAGAACAGGAAATATCATTCTGTCCGGCATACGTATTACAGGAAAAAGAAATAAATCAACGGAAAGCTTACTCCGTCAGGGCCGCTTCCTGCTTCACCATCGTTTTCAGATCGGGTTGTTTACGGTTCACCATGCGGTTGATGAACCACATCATCAGTGCACACACGATCATGCTGGCGATCACAACGTAACCGATCCGCTCATAATGCTGGAATTCACCTGTTACTTTATCCTGGAACACCAGCTTGCCAGCGAGGATAGAAGCAATACCACCGGAAAGATACTGGATAGAAGAATTCACACTCATGAAAGCGCCACGGTCCCGGGGAGCAGGAACACCCGACATCAAAGCCTGGGCAGAGATCATACGGGAAGTGACACCGGCAAATAAAAGGATATTCACCGTGATCACCTGCCACAAAGGAGTAGCACCGAGATTGGTATAGATATATACCATGATCATGGTGATAACCGAGCCGATCGCAAAAATGCGGAATTTACCCAGGCTGTCACTCAATTTACCGATAAGCGGTCCGAAGATCATGGAAGAAATACCTGTTGCAAAATATACAATGGTCAGCTGGTCATTCGTGATCTTTAAATTATTCACACTGAACGCAGCACCCAAAGGCATCAGCATAAAACCACCGGTTGCCAGCAATACGGTCCCCAGGAAGCCGGTAATATAACGTCTGTTGGATATCGTCTTGATCATATGCTGCAATGGTTTCGGCCGATCGGTAAGCTGGAGGTGATCTGTAACCGGTTTCAGTTTCATAACAAGGATCACGAACACCACTGCACTAAAGCCAACGATCATCAGGAAAGGAACATGCCAGTGAAATTTATTAGCAAGGTACAAACCGATCGGGATCCCCAGTACCTGGCTGGCTGCAAAAGCCATTTGTACAAATCCCATCACTCTTCCGCGCTGCTGCATTTCGAAAAGATCGGTAATGATGGCGAAAGAAATAGAAGACAATACACCTCCGAAAACACCGGTGAAAATACGGGCTGCCATCAGTGATCCGTAATCGGGAGCCAAACCGCAAAACAGCGTACCGACAATAAAACCTGCATAAAAGAAAAGCAATAATTTTTTACGATCGAATTTATCGGCAAAAGCTGCGGTCAAAAAACCGGAAATACCCGCACTGATCCCATACGCTGAAACGACACCCGTAAATTGATCATCATCGATACTTAATTTTTTCAGCAATATTTCCCCTAATGGCGAAAGCACCATAAAATCAAGTACTACGGTGAACTGGAGAATAGCTAATATAGCGATCACAAATACCTGGTATTTGCTAAAAGCTTGTTTGGTTTTGATAGCGGATGCCTGACTCATATTGTGATGAAAACGCTTGTATTAAAATTAAAATGCAAAGATAGTTTTAAAAAAAAGCATGGATGTCTATAATTAGGCGGGCAGAAAAACATCGAAGGTAAAAGAGCTTAAATCATCGGTAAGTTAGTTGCCGAGCAGTTTTTTGGCATATTCACGGAAAGAAGCATCCTTCCATTTCACCGCTCCCACTTTATTGTAGATCACTTCTCCTTTTTTGTTCAGCAGGTAAGTAACGGGGATCGTATGAACACCGATGTCCGAAAAAGGCCGGGCGATGCGGTAAAACTCAAAAGGGAATTTTCTGCTCGTTTGAAAATTGATCAGCTTTTCTGCCGTCTCATCCGTAATACATACCACTGTAACATTCGGCAGGGCGGTATCTTTAATTGCATTCAGCTCTTTCAGCTCTTTGATGCAATCGCCGCACCAGGATGCATAATAGGAAATGATCAGCGCTTTTCCATTATACGTTTCCAGTGTGCTTTTCTTTCCGGCAGCATCTATTACTTCCTGTTTCAGCAAGGAAATAGAAGGAGCCACCCGGTATTTTTTGTACATGTACAGCCCTAACAGGCCCGCCAGCACTGCAATCAAAAATATTCCGATACGTTTACCGCTTTTCATTAAAACTCAAATGTTAATTACTGCCAGCCCTTGCCGGCATCCGGGCTTCGAAATTACCTAATTTTGGGCATGCTCAGAAAGATTTGGCGAATTTTATGGAAATCGGTGATGTGGTTCCTGATCGTGACGGTCGTTTCTACCATTATTTTCCGCTGGGCTCCAATTCCATTCACACCTTTCATGCTGAAAAGATGCGTTCAGCAAAAGATGGATGGAAAGGAAATGAAGCTCGATAAAGACTGGGTGCCGCTGGAAGAGATCAGTCCACACCTGCAGTTAGCCGTGGTGTGCTGCGAGGACCAGAATTACCTCATGCATTATGGGTTCGATTTCAAAGCCTTGAAAAAAGCCATGATCAACAATGATAAAGGAAAACGTATGCGGGGCGGAAGCACCATCAGCCAGCAGACCGCTAAAAATGTTTTTTTATGGGACGGAAGAAATTATGTACGCAAAGCATTTGAAGCATACTTCACCCTGCTTATAGAAACATTCTGGAGCAAGGAGCGCATCATGGAAGCGTACCTCAACGTGATCGAGTTCGGCGACGGGATCTACGGTGCAGAAGCAGCAGCGCAGCATTATTTTCACAAGCATGCCAGCAAGCTTACCAAAGAAGAAGCGGCTACACTTGCCGTTCTTTTACCCAATCCGCGCGTGTACGGAAAAAAGACAGGCGGTACCTATGTGCAGGGGCGCAAAGCCTGGTGCCTGCAGCAGATGCGATTCTGGGGCGGTAAGCTGGACTATGATAAATATGAGGAAGAAGAAGAAGACAGTAAACCGAAGAAACCGGTAAAGAAGAAAAAAAGGAAAAAGGAGTAGATCTGCATAGCGCTCTTTTTAATCGTATAACATAAAGAGGGAGCACAAAAAAATCCCTGCCATTTACATAGCAGGGATCCGTAAAAATATTTTCAGTTATTTTCCTGCAGGAGGAGTCTGAGCAGTTGGAGTAGCAACCGGTTTAGCTGCATTATTTCCCATGTTCGGATTTGCATTCTGCTGTGTGGCAGATGTAGCTGTTTGTTGTCCGTTCTCGTCTACAGCAACTGACTTAGGAGCCGCCATTAATGAAAGCACTAACAATGCACCGGCAAGTCCCCAGGTAGCTTTTTCAAGGAAATCTGTTGTTCTGCGAACACCCATGATCTGGTTGTTGGAAGAAAAACCACTTGCCAAACCACCACCTTTGGAATTCTGAACCAGTACTACCAACACTAACAGCACACACACAATTAATATCAAAATCGACAATATATTCATAACTACTTATTTTTTTAGTTCTTTAATAAGGGATGCAAAGTAAACACTTTTTTCGGGAAATTTCAAACTTAATATTTCATACGCCCGGATTGCCTTCGGAATATTGCCCTGCATGGCATAAATTTTTGCAAGTGTCTCACTTACAAGGTTTTCATCCTCCACTACCCCCATTTTGGCTTTGGAAGTGGAAGAAAAGAAGTTTTTATCCGTTTTCAGCTTCGAAATTCTTGGCTGCTCGGTGATGATCTTATCAATAATGGCTTTTTTATCGGTTTTTGCAGCTGCCTGCTCATCCAATGGCTCTGTTTTGCTTACAGGATCAGGTTCCTGCTCTGCTTTCATCTTAGGCTGAGGATGGTTTTCCTGCTCTTCCTCCTGCCGCGCCCGTTCTTTGTTCAATTCTTTCAGCCAGTCGGAAAAAGATTGCGGCTCTTTTACTTCCTCCTCCTGTTTTTCTTCCTTTTTCTTCCGGTTGTTATCCGAATCATTGATCTCTGTTACTTTCAGCAGGTCCTTCTCCACAAAAGCCGTTACCAGGTAATTTTTTGCCAGATCTTCGAGGCTTTCCTTCTTAGGCGGGATCACATAGCGGCCCACTTTCAGTTTTTCTACCGGTTCCTCATTCCGGGTGCTTTCCGTATTTTTCTCCGTGCCTGTAGCTTCGGATATATCGGGCTGGTAAAATGTTTCTTTGCGTTTGCCAAGCGGCAGATTGCTGGTAAATATGATCCCGTGAATGATCTCTTCTTTTTTCTTCTGCGCTGCGGGGTCTGTCTTTTGTTCTTTTTCTACAACAGGAACCTCTGTGGCAACAGGTTTTTTTTCGCTGACCGGTTTTTCTTGCTGTTTAACAGCTGCTTTCCTGCTACTGTTGATGAGCTCAAACAGAACTTTCCTGTCTGCCGCAGTAATGGATGCTTCTTTCAGGAAATTGTAAAAGCCCGCATCGTTTGTATTGTGCAGCGCTTTTGCCAGCAACAACTTAGCCGACTGGAAATAGGGATACTGTTTGCTGATCTTTTCCAACCCGGCAATATGCGCCTGCTCCGCCTGTTCCGGATGCCGCATAAGCTCTGTGAATTGGTTGATGGTCATCGTTTACCAGTTATTAAATGCACGCTGAAAAATATCCTCACTGATCTGCCTGTTTATTTCCTCCAGCGCTGTTGTCTCTATCTCCGTCAGGGTTTTTGTACTGCTATAATCATAAAAGCGCTGAAAGTTCTGTTCGAAATTTTTGGCAGGCTCCAGCTTGCTTGTGTATTTCACATGTATCGTTACCGTGAGCCTGTTCAGGGCCGCCTGATCCGTACTTTGGATCGCAACAGGTGCCACACTGTAATCAGCTATATATCCTTCAAATTGCAGGTCGCCGTTCTGTTTGGTGAGTGCCAGGTTCGTTTGCGAAGAAACCATATCCC
Source organism: Bacteroidota bacterium (assembly GCA_021156365.1). Taxonomy (GTDB): domain Bacteria; phylum Bacteroidota; class Bacteroidia; order B-17B0; family Aurantibacillaceae; genus JADJDM01. Next base: position 183,434 of record JAJNDK010000010.1, on the reverse strand, counting down.
GCAGCTTTTCGGTGAATTTCTGCGCTTCTACCGGGTTCGCCATCGTTGCGTTGTTCTGAAAATAAACCACAGAAATCGTCTTCGCTTCTGGAGGAATGGAGATCCCCTTGAAGCTGTACTTCACTCCCCCGCAGGAAAACATCAGGAAGAAGGGTGATGACAGGAATATGTAGATCAGTGCTTTCAAAACAAGGATTCAAAAATAGTCAAAAAAGGCTGTTTATGTTTAAAAACTAACGAAGTCAAACTATAAATATTGTAAATTTAGAACAGATGTATAAGTTTAGACACGGATTTCACTGATGGCGCTGATCAATACGATTTTGTTAATGCAATTAAAATCAATCTTAATTTATTAAATTCATTGAACCATGAAAAAAAGTATAAAACGCAGCAAAGGTACAGTGCAAGCTGAATTATTCGATGGCAATCCTGACTTCAATGAATTGTGGAACGCTATTAAAATAAGATCGAAAAAAACATCTTCAAACAGGGTTAAATCTATATCTGTGAAATCTGCGTAATCCGCGTCTGGTCAGCTAACAAACCCCTCAGACTCTCCAGGTACAATCGTTTATTCGCTTCCACACTATACTTTTCCAACACGGTTTGTCTTGCTTTCCTTCCCATCTCCAGGCGCAGTGCAGTATTCTCAATAAGCTCCGAAAGTGCTGCAATCCATTCCTCATCGGTAGCAGCAAGCATTCCGTTTTCTCTGTTCCGGATAATATCCGTGTTCACACCCACCGGCGACATCACTGCGGGCACTTCACAGGCCATATACGACAGACCTTTCAGTCCGCACTTCCCTTTGGCCCATTCATCTTCCGGCAGAGGCATAATACCAATGTCGAAGGAATTCAATATCCCGACTTCTGTTTCTGCGGTCCAGGCAATGCCTTTTATTCCCAATTCTTTGTTTTCATAGCCCGGATCTCCCATCACGGCAAATCGGATACGATCCCTGTATTTTTCTTTCAATGCTTTCAGGAATGGCAAGGCGCTTTCAAAATGCTTGATCGTGGTTTTGCTTCCGCTCCAACCAATGGTAAGCACTTCTTTGTTACGCAGGCGATGATCAGGCCGGTGAACATCCGTATCAATGGTGGTGGGAACAATAAGCGTGTTCGGATTATAGGTACGTGCATACCCGGCGAGATAAGCGTTCCCGGCAAATACCAGGTCGGCCATCCGGATGTTATCAGCAGTTTTTTGTGGGTTCTTCAGCCATTCGTATTTTTTGTTGCCATCCGATGTGTCCATCAGCCAGATCGAATCATCGAAATCAAACAGGAATTTTGCTTTGCTTCTGCCGATCTTCCGTTCGAACCAGGAAGATCCGATCATCAGTGCCTCCCGCTGAACAAAAACAATATCGTAGTTATTATAGGCTCGTCTATCCCTCGAACGGATCCTCAGGGACTTCAGCAGGATCAGGGCTTTGCGGAACAGATTGCCCTCACTGTAAAACCAACGATCGTCCTTTTCGTCGATAATCCGTGACAAAGTGCATTGAAAACCGTTCTTTTCAAGAAAATCCATATACTGTTCAAAGCGGTATCGCTGGCTTGGGGAGCGGTTTGCTCGATGGGAAGCAATGAACAGGATCCTGGGCATGTAATACTGGAAATGAGTGAATTCTGGCCCGAAAATACCAATAATTCGTGTATATTTTTTGTTTGCAGGGCAAAGGGTTTTTGTTATTTTTGCAGACTTCAATTTTTAATCCAAACCAACAAAATGAAAATATTAGTTGCTATTAGTAATGTCCCTGATACAACGGCGAAGATCTCGTTCACAAACGGAGGTGCTGAATTCAATGCTGCAGGTGTTACCTTTATTATCAATCCTTACGATGAGTGGTATGCACTGGTACGTGCGCTGGAGCTGAAAGAAGCCGGAAAAGCAACACAGGTGAGCCTTATTCACGTAGGTCTTGCTGACAGTGAAGCTACGATCCGTAAAGGACTGGCCCTGGGTGCTGATGATGCGATCCGTGTGAATGCAGAAGGCCCTGATGCGTATTTTGTGGCAGAACAAATTGCAAAATATGCCAAAGACAATGGTTATGAATTAGTATTGGTAGGTAAAGAAACGATCAACTACAACGGCTCTTCCGTAGGCGGTATGATTGGCGGAATGACCGACTGGGCTTATGTTTCATTGGCTACAAAAATGGACTTCAATGGTACAACCGCAACGATCGAACACGATATCGACGGTGGCACGCAGGTAGTAGAATGTACTACACCGATGGTTGTTTCCTGTGCAAAAGGTATGGCAGAGCAACGTATCCCGAACATGCGCGGGATCATGGCAGCCCGTACAAAACCAATTACAGTGGTGGAACCTGCAGGCAATGACAAACTCACCAGCATCAAATCATTCGAGCTTTCCAAAGGCCGCACAGACTGCAAATTCATTGATGAGAACAACATGGATGAATTAGTGAACCTCTTACACACTGAAGCAAAAGTGATCTAAGGAATTTTAGAAATCTAAAATTCAAAAATTAATAAACAAAAAATTAAGATATGTCAGTTTTAATATTCACCGAAATAAACAAAGGCAAAGTAAAAAAAGCATCTTTAGAGTGCATCAATTACGGAGCAAAAATAGCCCAGACACTTGGAACTACAGCAACAGCAGTTGTTTTCAATGCAGATGCAGCACAACTCGAAGAGATCGGAAAAGCCGGCGCTACAAAGATCGTATCGGTAAAAAATGCCGCGCTGAACAACGACGCAGACAATGCTCTGATCGCTTCTGCTGTAGAACAGGTAGCAAAAGCAGAAGACAGCAAAGTGATCGTTTTCGCTTTTGATGTTACCGGTAAAGCAGTTGCTCCCCGTCTTTCAGGCAAAATGAAAGCAGGCCTGGTAGCAGGCGCAGTGGATTATCCTGTAGCGAACGGCAACGCACTGGAAGTGAAAAAAAATGTATTCTCCGGAAAAGCTACTGCTATCTATTCCATCAACAGTGATGTGAAAATTATCTCCCTGTTGCCGAATTCATTCCCTGTTTCTTTGGGAGAGAACAAAGCAACGGTAGAAGAGTCTTCGGTAGAAGTAGGTACTTCGAAGATCACTGTGAAAGAAACCAAATCCAGCTCTTCCGGAACCTCGGTTCCATTACCGGAAGCTGAATTGGTAGTTTCTGCAGGCCGCGGAATGAAAGGTCCTGAGAACTGGGGTATGATCGAAGAACTGGCAAATGTGATCGGTGCTACTACAGCCTGCTCGCGCCCGGTAGCAGATATGCACTGGAGACCGCATCATGAGCACGTAGGACAAACAGGTATCGCTATCCGTCCTAACTTATATATTGCCATTGGCATCTCAGGTGCAATCCAGCATCTGGCAGGTGTTAACGGAAGCAAAACGATCGTGGTGATCAACAGCGACAAGGAAGCTCCTTTCTTCAAATCCGCTGATTATGGCGTGGTTGGGGATGCTTTCACCATCGTTCCAAAGCTAACGGAAGCCATTAAAAAATTAAAGGCCAACAGCAACTAATCACTTAAAATTTACTACTTTAGTTCGCTCATTGGGATGAAGAAGGTTCGCTTAGATATTGTAGGGCTCAGTTATAGTCAAACGCAAACAGGTGCATATGCGCTGGTGCTTGGCGAAAGTGGCGGGCGCAGGAGACTTCCCATTATTATCGGAGGTTTTGAGGCTCAGGCTATTGCTATTGAGCTCGAAAAAATGACACCGAGCCGTCCTCTCACCCACGATCTTTTCAAAACATTTGCCGAAACATTTGATATAGGAGTAAGTGAAGTCATCATTTACAACCTGGTGGAAGGTATATTTTACGCAAAGATCATTTGCAACAATGGCGCGGAAGAACACGAGATCGATGCGCGTACCAGCGATGCCATAGCGATTGCAGTTCGTTTCAACTGCCCTATCTTTACACATGAATTCATTCTTTCTTCTGCAGGCATCGTACTGGATGAAGAACCTGCCAGCAATCCTGCCGTGAGTGAAAGCAGCGAGGGCAGTGAAGAACAGGTGGATATTTCATCTATTACAGGCGGCGACACGGAATATTCGGCTAAATCCACAGAAGAGCTCAAAAACATGCTTCAGACGGCTCTTGACGAAGAACAGTACGAAATGGCTTCAAGGATCCGCGATGAGCTCAATTCCCGGAAAAAATCCTGATTCACCCCTATTTTTCGCTTTTCTCCGATTTTTAACCCCCCGAAACAATAATTTCATCGGGCAATTTTGTTTTTTTGTTTTTAATTTCTAATTTTAACGGTTATAATTTAATTTCATATTAAACAGGATATATGCACATTGCTATTGCCGGTAATATTGGTTCAGGAAAGACGACTTTAACATCCCTACTGGCAAAACATTATAAGTGGCACCCTCACTACGAAGATGCGGACGACAATCCGTATCTCAACGACTTTTACGAAGACATGCAACGCTGGTCCTTTAACCTGCAGGTATACTTCCTTAACAGCCGTTTCAGCCAGGTCCAGGACATCCGGACCAGCGGAAAAGCCGTGATCCAGGACAGGACTATCTATGAGGATGCGTATATCTTTGCGCCCAACCTTCATGCGATGGGCCTTATGACCACACGTGATTTTGAAAACTATTTCTCTCTTTTTAAGTTAATGGAGAGCCTTATCAAGGCTCCCGATCTGCTTATATACCTGCGGGCTTCAGTTCCCACACTGGTACGGCAGATCCAGAAAAGAGGCAGGGAATATGAAAATGCCATCCGTTTGGATTACCTGAAAAGGCTGAACGAGCGGTACGAAGCATGGATATCTTCCTACGATGCGGGGAAATTTATTGTGATCGATGTGGATGATTTGAATATTAATGACAATCCGGAAGATTTAGGGAAAATTATCAGACAGATCGATTCCCAGATCCATGGACTATTTAAATAAAATTGAGCAACGGAGCTAACATAGACCTGAAATTCTTCGAAAACAAATTTAACCATTTGTTGGGTGAATTGGGTACCGACCACACTGTGCTGGTAAAGCATTTCGGCGATCTTTCGCAGGAGAGCATTTCCAACCTGGAAGGTCAGGTGGAAAGCAGTGTGATCGAAAACGCCATTGCAAAAGGCCCGCTTCGCAAGATCTTCTTTATCTCTGTAGAAACGCTTCAGAATATGCTTATCCACGGGCATAAGAATGCAGATGGTAACCAACGCAGCTTTTTTATCCTTTCCAAGAACCACGTAAAAGTAGATATGATCTCTGCCAACCTCATCAGCAACGATGCAGTGCCGGGCCTTCAAAAACAGATCGAGATCATCAACGGATTCCAGGATCCTGCCGAGCTGAAACAATACTACATGGATCACCTGGAGAACAACCAGCTTTCGGAAAAAGGCGGGGCAGGTTTAGGCTTTATTACCATTGCCATGAAATCAGGTAATAAGCTGAAAGTAGAGTTCGAAAAGATCGACGATCAGTATTCTCTGTTCCTGCTGAACTCAGCGGTGAACATCGAGTAAAGCATTTCTCCAATTTTTCCTAAAAATCAATTTCCCTTCCAATTTCATACTACACCCGCACTTTTTGTGTACAAATAATCTATATCTTAACAGTCGCAAATTTCCGTTGTTATGATCCATATACTTGCCGAACAAAACAGTATTTTTAATCAATACATTTCCGAGATCAGGGATATCCAGATCCAGAAAGATCCGATTCGTTTCCGCAGAAACATGGAGCGTATGGGAGAGTTTTTTGCTTATGAGATCAGCAAGACGATGGCTTATAAAGATGTGATCACACAAACTCCACTGGGCGACGCAGAATGTAAAGTATTGGCCGAGCAACCTGTTATTTCTACCATCCTTCGTGCCGGCCTTCCGTTGCATACTGGTCTGCTGAATGTTTTCGACAGGGCACAGAATGCATTTGTTTCGGCATACAGGAGACATCACAAGGACAATAGCTTTGAGATCGCCATTGAATATTTATCAAGCCCTTCCCTCGAAGATAAAACGCTTATCGTAACAGATCCGATGCTGGCCACAGGATCCTCGATGGTATTGGCCTACAAAGCACTGGTAGGCAAAGGGCTTCCAAGACACACACATATTGTTGCCGTAATTGCAAGCAGGCAGGGTATCGAATACATCAAAGCACACATGCCACACACGAACTACACCTTGTGGGTGGGTGTGGTGGATGAAGAGCTTACAGCACAATCGTATATCGTTCCGGGACTGGGCGATGCCGGTGACCTGGCATTTGGCGAAAAACTATAACGAATTATGTCGCACCTCGACTGGGGCTCAATACTGACTGTTCTAATCTCCTGTGCTATAAAGCCGGGATTAGCCGGGATTCCTGCAGCCGTTTTTGTATTCAACTTCTCTTTTCTCGAAACACTTATTGTGTGCAGCTCCGGAAGCCTGATCGGTGTTTTTGTTTTTACTTATTTAATCGAAGGGATATTAAAACTGGTAAACAGGGTGCTCGACAAACGTTTCCCTAACAGGAACCGGAACAAAAAAAACTTCACCTGGAAAAATCGGTTCATCATCAAAGCAAAAAGGAATTTCGGGATCATTGGTGTATCGGCCATTACACCTGTTTTTCTTTCGTATCCACTTGGTATTTTCCTCGCTATCCGTTTCTTTGGCGATCACCGCAAAACACTGATCTGGATGTCAGTATCCTCTGTAGCCTGGACAGTTGTACTGTATTTTATCTTCCACTTTTTCCATGCGAGCCTGCAGCGGTTTTTTGATTAAAACACTACTCGTGTAACCAATCCTGCGGGTTCAGTTTCTTCTGCCCTTTCCAGATCTGCAGGTTCATCACCGTCCGGTTTTCGTCATCATTGTAGGCAAGCGCCCCTATCGTTTGTTTACTGTTTATCTTATCGCCTCTTTTTACACTCACTGCTTCGAGGTTGGTATACACCGTGAGGTAATCTCCGTGGCGGATAATGACAACTTTTCCCATACCCTGCATAGTGCTGATCAATGATACTTCGCCGCCAAATAAAGCCCGGCAGGGTGATCCTTTGGTGGTGGAAATATCAACCCCGTCGTTATTGATGATAAGACCTTTGATAGTGGCATGCTCATGCTCCCCGAACTTATCTGTGATCACTCCTTTTGTAACCGGCCATGGCAATTTTCCTTTATTGGATGCAAAGTCGGCAGATAATTCTTCTGCTTCTTTCGTTTCCGTATCCACTACAACCGGTTCTTCCACTTCTTCCTTGTTGCTTTTCGGATTATCCTTAGCCACATCGGTGCTCACAGGCTGCTTCTTTTTCTGTTCTTTGATCTTCTTTTTTTGTTCTTCACGTTTTTTTCGCGCAGTTTCCTTTGCAATGGCATCCTGGCGGGCTTTTTCCTGTTGACGCGCTATTTCTTCTGCGATCAGCTTTTTGATGGCAGCTGTTAATGCATCACTGTCCTTTTTCTTTTGCTCCAGCTCATCCTTCAGTTGCTTTTCCTTGTCCTGGAGCTGTGCAAGCATTCCCTCCTGCTCTGTTTTTTCCTTTGCGAGATGCAGTTTTTCCTGTTCCTCGCCGGTCAGCAATTGTTTTTTTTCATTCTTGGTAAATTCCAGCGTAACAATTTTTTCGTTCAGCTCCTTTTGTGTACTTACAATCGCTTCTGCCTGTTTGCGACGATATTCATTGTACTGCTGGATATATTTTAAACGCTGGTAGGCCTGGTTAAAATTGCCCGCAGCAAACATGAACATCAGGCGGTTGTATGAATCCTTGTTACGATAGCCGTAATAGATCATCCGTGCATATTCCTTTTTAAGTTTTTCGAGGTTTGCTTTCAGATCGTCCACTTCCTTCTGATTGGTACCGATCTGTGTATTCAGTTGCCGGATCTCCGTATTGATGGTAGCAATAAGCTCCTGGCGAATACTGATCTTGGTGTTCAGGATCGCCACTTCACCCATGGTTTTTTTCTTGCTGTTCTTGGTTTCCCGGAGCAGCTCATTGGTAGTGTTGATCTCCTGCTTCAGCTTATTACGCTTGCTTTCCATCTCTTTTTCCTTTTTGCTTTTGGCTTGCGGAAAAAGAAGAAGCGGACAACAAAGCATTACTACAAGGAACCAGGCAGAAAAAGTGCGTTTAACCACCTGTTTTGTTTGGATCTGGATCATTATTCTGTCTTATTTGGATAGGCTCATAACTGGCCGGGATCTTAAACGGAAAGGTTTGTTCTTCGTTCAGGTTTATTTTGTTATAACGTATATCTGCCTTAATTATTTTCTCAGCGGTGATACTATATGTTAATTTAAATGGTGCCAGGAATTTGTCCACCGGCCTGAAATCTTCGTAACAGGCATTGAATTTCCGCTTGGTCTTCACATCGTCGTATTCCAGCATCACGATCTTGTAGGTAGTAGGACTGAGCCAGATCGTCTGGTAATTCTCATCCGGTTGCAACTGCCCGCTATTGATTTTTTTTGCTGTCCGTTTCTTTACCGTACTCAGGAAGTAATTGCAATTCACTTTATCTTTTCCCGGTTTCAACTTGTCGTCATCGTCATAAAAAGCGGCGCTGTTTCCAAAGAGCAGAGCCTGTATCATATCATAGTCCAGATCCGATTTCAGCAAATCATTTATATAAGTATAGTCTCCTTTGAAATATTTCTTTTCGGTAAGACCCATCATGATCTTTACACTGTCTTTTGTAATAAGTGCACGTGCAGCATCGATTCCTAATTTGGAAATGGATAACCAGATCACACTGTCTTTTTTACAACGTACACTTACACTGAACGAATGATCTTCGTTGTCAAGGGTGAGATCGCAGGAAAATTTCGCACTGGCATATTTAAAATCCAGCTCGTTATCCTTCATATTCTTTGCCAGCACTTTCCCGCTTTTGAAATCGAGCTTGCACCGGTCGCTTTCCGTACTGTCAGGCACTGTCACAACAGGTACTGTCTCCTGAACGTGTTTTTTGTGCTTACATCCTGTAAATACTACAAAGGCAAAAACAACAATAGAACTGTATTTTATATAGGTAACCAGCTTATTCATATAATTTTCCGTCCGTAATTTTTTTAATGAGTGATTCGGAGCTGCCCCCTTTTTCTTTCGCTTTCTTCCAATACTCCAGCGCTTTTGTTTTATCATTCAGCTTGTACAACACATCGCCGTAATGTTCGAGAATAGCCGGGCGATTGTCAGCGCCTTTTGCAAAAGCCTTGTCGAGCCATATTTTGGCATCTTCGTATTTTCCCTGCTGGTACAATATCCAGGCATAGGTATCGAGATAGGAGATACTTCCCGCATCGATCTCTAATGAACGGGCAGAAAGTTTTTCAGCCCGCTCCAGCTTTGTTTTTCGAAGAGAAAGGTAATACGCATAATTATTCATAATGCTCGCATCGTTCGCATCCAGGAGGAGTGCATCTTCAAAAGCCTTATCCGATTTTTCGTATTGTTTGTCTGCATTGTAGGCCTCTGCGAGGTTGGCCAGGAACTGCATCTGCAAAGGAAGATTATCGTATACAAATTCCTGTCCATCCACGTAGGATTGAATGGCAGCTTTATAATCCTTTTGCCGCTGATTGGCAAGCCCGTTAAAAAAATACGGTGCGGGCTGATTCGGAAAAAGATCGATCGCTTCCGCACTATGCTTTTTCAGCGCTTCCATATCGTTCATATTCATTTCGCTGATCAATAACTGGCTCCATACCGGGAATTTACTTTTATCAGATTCCAGTACACGCTCGAATGCAACTTTCGCTTCTTTGTATCGTTTGTCCCTGAATAAAAAATCACCATATACACTCCATACTTTGGCTTCTCCCGGGTGTGCTTTTGTCAAAATATCCAGCAGCTCATATGCCTCGTTCAGGTATTTCGGGAAGGTTTCCGTCATCTCATAGTAGGAGAGCATGATCTTGATCTTGTTGTCCACATTCAGCTCGGGGCTTGTGAAAGCAATTTTCACTTCGGAAAAGAACAATGAATCCTTTTTCTGTTGCCGGTAATAATCAGCAAGCGCAAGATGGATGTATGGATTGTTCGGATCGGCTTTCAGACTCTCCTGGTAGATGGTATACGCCTTTTCGGGCTCTCCGCTGTCCTGGTATATCTCGGCGAGATAGGTATAATAACGCGGCTCTTCCGGGAAATCTTTGATCAGTCCTTTTAATACGATCTCTGCCTCTGCATATTTTTTTTGCTGGCGCAGCACTGCAATACGCTTCAACGCCACTTCTTCATCCCTACCGAATATTTTTTCAAAATCCTCGTATACCTTCACCGCTTTATCCGGTTTGTTGGCAAACAGATATTCTTCGCCGAGGGCCATGTAATACTCCGGCTTCGGTACTACGTTTTTTATCAGCTTTTCATAAGCCGCCGTGGCCTCATTGTATTGTCGTTTATTGTGCAGGCATTCGATGTACAGGAGCTGGAACCAAACGTTCTTCGGATCCTTGTTGGCAGCTTCTCTCGAATATTTAAGCGCTTCGTCATACAAACCTCCAAAACGATATAGGTTTGCGATCTCGTATTGTGCAGGCGCGCTGGTGGGATCGATTTTCAGGCATTCTTTGAAAAGATTTTCTGCCAGCTCCATATTGCCTTTGATCTTTTCTTTGCAGGCATTGTAATAAATAGACTGGAACCGCACCTGCTCCTCATTGCTGAGCTTCTTGTCTTTTCCGGATGTGGAGGCGGTAGTAGAAGTGGACGAAGAGGCAGTTTTCTCTTTTGGCTTACACGCAGAAAATGCCCCTGCCAAACCAAGAGAAATAAAAAAAAGATATGTAATTCCTGCCTTCATGTATATGCTGCGAAGGCCAACACGTAGTGTGCTCCCTTTTAGCAGTGAATGTTATAGTCACCGACGCTGAGATCCAGCGCTTTACCCTTGATCTCGGCATTGTTCCCTACCATTGAATTAACAATATTAGCCGAAATCAGCTTTGCATTTGTCTGAACAATGGAGTTTCTGATAACAGAGTTTTCAACAATTGTGCCTTTACCAAGGGAAACATGAGGGCCAATCACTGAATTAACGATTTTTACATTTTCGCCGATATAGCAGGGCTGGATAATAACTGAGTTTTCCATGCTGGCAGAGGCATGCATGAGATGTGGCTTACCTTTGTCAAATTCGAGGATACGTTGGTTGGTATACACGGTGGCGTCTTTATTCCCACAATCCAGCCATTCCGTCACTTTTCCGGGAACAAATTTAGTCCCCTTTTTCTTCATATTCTCCAATGCGTTGGTGAGCTGGTATTCGCCTTTTTCCTTGATATCATTGTCCAGCAGGTATTTCAGCTCGCTTTTCAGGTAATCGCCGTCTTTGAAATAATAGATGCCAATGATAGCCAGATCGCTTACGAACTGCTCGGGTTTTTCAACGAAATCGGTGATCACTCCATCGGTATTCAGTTTTACCACCCCAAACTGGCGCGGATCCTCGATCTTCTGTACCCAGATCACTCCCTCCTGGTTGGTATCCATGGTAAAATCTGCTTTGAACAAGGTATCTGCAAACGCCACCACTGTTTTGCCGGTTATCGACGGCTCTGCACACATGATCGCATGGGCCGTTCCGAGTGCTACATCTTGGTAGTAAATACTGCCTTTTGCTCCCTGTGATTCTGCTATCTTCACAAGGTCCGCTTCCACTTCTTTCCCGAAAGTAGGGCCTATGATAAATGCGATCTCATCCACCTTCTCGCCACAAACTCGGGTAATATCCTCTACAAGCCTTTGCACGATCGGCTTTCCGCCAACAGGGATAAGGGGTTTCGGAACCGTGAGTGTGTGAGGGCGCATACGCTTACCCATGCCTGCCATTGGGATGATGATCTTCATATTTCTACGTTAAAAATTCAGCTACGAATATACTAAACTATTGATAATATATCCTTTCTTGCTACATTTGAGAAAGAAAATCCCTTTGAACATATTTCTCTCCATATTAAAAGAAAGCGTAGTATTTGCGTGGGCTGCATTAGTGGCGAACCGCCTGCGCACATTCCTTTCACTGCTTGGCATTACCATCGGGATCTTTTCCATCATCACTGTATTTACGGTAGTCGACAGCCTGGAATACAACCTGAGAAGCGGTATCCAGGAGCTCGGCAACAATGTTATTTTCATTCAGAAATGGCCCTGGGAATTCGGTGGTGATTATCCCTGGTGGAAATACATGAACAGGCCTGTTCCAAATGTAAAGGAATTTGAAAGCCTGCAGAAAAAAGTAGAAGGTGCAGAAGCCATCGCCTTCCATGTGGCTGCCCGGAAAACCGTAAAATACGGAAGCAGCTCAGTAGCCAATGTGACCATTACCGGCGGCTCCTACCAGTACAATCATATTACTTCGTTTGAGATCGCCGATGGCCGGTATTTTACCGAGCTTGAATGCGAGAACGGACGCAATATTTGTATTATTGGCAGTACGATCGCGGAAGCGCTGTTCCGGAATGGAGAATCTCCGGTAGGAAAACAGATCAAGATCTTCGGCTCGAATGTGCAGGTCTTAGGCGTATTCAAAAAACAGGGAGAAAGTCTGCTTGGTAACAGCATGGATGCACAGGTGTTACTGCCGGTGAATTATGTAAGGAACATCGTGGATATCCGTTCGGAAAATGCCGATCCGTATATTGCAGTAAAAGCAAAACCCGGCATCAGCAATGACCAGCTGAAAGACGAACTGAGGGGACTGATGCGCTCGGTACGGCAGTTAAATCCGGGGGCAACGGAAGATTTTGCACTGAACGAGATCAAGGTCATTTCGAAAGGATTCGACGGTATGTTTGAAATTGTGGGGTTGGCAGGTTGGATCATTGGCGGCTTCTCTATACTTGTAGGAGGTTTCGGTATTGCCAACATCATGTTCGTATCGGTAAAGGAACGTACGGCATTGATCGGTATTCAAAAATCACTGGGGGCAAAAAATTATTTTATCCTGATGCAGTTTTTGTTCGAATCGGTTTTCCTTTCCGTGCTTGGCGGTATTATCGGGATCGTATTGATATGGCTGCTTACTACCTTTTTGGGTGATTCTTTCGGGATGGATATTTTCTTATCACGATCGAATATGGTATTAGGTCTTACTATTTCATTTCTGATCGGCATCGTTTCGGGCTTTGTTCCTGCTTATGGAGCTTCGCAATTGGATCCGGTGGAGGCGATACGAAGTAATTAAGAAGAAGAGCCAGGATGTAAGATGCAAGAGTCAGGACATATTTTACATGGTAAGAAACGCCCTGCACTATGCAGGAAATAATAGAAGCGGGAAGTTGAACAATTAAAGAAGAAACAGGTTTTGGTGAAGAAAATAAAAGATAAAAGTCCATTAAAAAAACGTCCGAGGATCCTTTCGCTGATCTGCGTGCTGGGATTTTTATGGATCGTATTCACGTTTCCGGGTATGTTCTCACCTGCTACGAAAAAATTAGGAGATTGGGTTCCTGCCGTATACGGTTTACTGATCGCGCTTAGTTTTATTTCGTTCATTGGCGTATGGAACCTGAAGCGCTGGGGAGTGGAAATGTATGTTGGCGTTTTTTTTGCCAAGCTGGTTTTCTTTTTGCTCACCAATCAATTTGAAGGAAGCGTGTATGCCGGGATCGTTTTCTCCCTCTGGTTCATACTCACCTTTTTGTATTATTACAGACGCATGCAGCTAAACCTGTAGTGCATTGAACCTAAAATTCATTTTACCAAACCGGGATAAATAGTATCTTTAAGAAGATTTTTTTAGCGCAGGACCTTCATGAAATTTGCTGTCAGATCCATTTTTATTTTCCTTATCATCACGGGTATTTTTTTATACCGTTCCGAACCTGCCGCCTCCTGGGGGTTTTTCGGACACAAACAGATCAACCGGATGGCCATATTTACACTTCCCGGTGAAATGAGCGGTTTTTATAAAAAACACATCGATTACATTACCGAACACGCCGTAGATCCCGATAAGCGGAGATATGCAGTGGAAGACGAAGCTGCCCGGCATTACATCGACATCGATCATTACGGGCCTTCTGCTTTCGACAGTGTTCCGAAATTTTGGAAAAGAGCAGTGGAAAAATACACCGAAGATACACTCAAGGCATATGGCATCAATCCCTGGCATGTGGAAAAAATGATGTACCGCTTAACCGAGGCTTTCAAAAAAGAAGATGTGGACCAGATCCTTCATAATTCTGCCGACCTCGGGCATTACATTGCCGACGGGCATGTTCCTCTTCACACAACGGAGAATTACAACGGGCAGCTCACCAATCAAAAAGGCATTCACGGTTTCTGGGAAAGCCGTATCCCGGAGTTAAAATCGGATAGCTATGATTATTTTGTAGGATCAGCTACCTACATCGAGAAACCCATTGATATGGCCTGGAAAACCATCAAAGCCAGTAATGCGGCAGTAGACAGCGTGTTGGGATTTGAACGTGATCTGAATGCAAAATTTCCGACCGACCGGAAATATGGTTTTGAAACGCGTGGCGGAGTTACCATGAAGACCTATTCGCAGGAGTATACCGAAGCTTATGATCTGATGATCAAAGGCCAGGTGGAGCGCAGGATGCGGACCGCTATTATCACCGTAGGAAGTGCCTGGTATACCTGTTGGGTGAATGCAGGCAAGCCCGACCTCGACAAGATCGGCAATAAAGAAGTTTCCGATTCGCTGAAAGCGGCCCTGAAAAAAGAAGAAGAGCTGTATCAGCAGCACAAAGAAAAAGTCATCAAAGGGCATGATGATTAAGGAAAAGGTTCGCGCAGAGACGCAGAGAACGCAAAGACTGTATAATTTAGCTGTCTTATTTTAGTCTTTATAGCTGAAAAACACGCGTCAAAATTCTGAACAGCCAACTCCGGATTCATATTAAAACTTTGCGCTCCTTGCGTCTTTGCGCGCACTTCCATAATCCACTTTTAATTGTTGATTGTTTTTATTTCCCTTACTGGCATTCTGTGCAAATTTCTTTAACTTAGCCATCATGCTATTTATAAGCTTTCAATGGATCGATGCAATTGACATTTTATTAGTGTCATTTTTGTTGTTCCAGCTATACAGCATTGTAAAAGGAACTCCGGCCGTAAATATTTTTACCGGAATCTTTTTCATTTATGTGGTATGGATCATCGTACGAGCTTTCGATATGAAGCTCTTTGGCTCCATTCTCGGAAAGTTCATTGATGTAGGTGTAATAGCTATCATTATTGTGTTCCAGCAGGAGATCCGGAAATTCCTGCTGTTTGTGGGTACCAATGAATTCATTAACCGGAACCGGGTACTAAAAATGATCGTTAAGACCTCGCAGAAAAAAGATGCGCATCGTTTCTCGGATATGAATTTTGCACCGGTCATTAAAGCCTGCTTTAAGATGAGTGAATCAAAAACGGGTGCATTGATCGTGATCAAACGGAATTCGGATCTGCGCCTGTATATCAATAGCGGAGATGCTATCGATGCGGTGGTAACGGAACGGATGTTAGAGAACATTTTTTTCAAGAACAGTCCTTTGCATGATGGCGCGGTGATCATCGAAGGCAATAAGATCCTGGCAGCACGCTGTGTATTGCCCGTTACAGAGAAAGAACAATTCCCCGCTCACTATGGCATGCGGCACCGGGCTGCAGTAGGTGTCACCGAATCGAGCGATGCAGTGGCCATTGTAGTATCGGAACAAACGGGCGCAGTTTCGTTGGCCGCCAACGGAGATATAAAAGCCAAGCTGACTCCGGATACATTAAAAGCGCTGCTGGAAAAAGAGTTCGGGATCTAAGCTATTTTGAATTATTTACCGGGCAATTTCCATAATCCCACCAGGTATAAAAATAAACAGTGCTGACATACGCCCATAGAAACGCGAAAAGTATATGAATGATCGTTTCGAATGTTTTTCCTTTCCATAATGCGGGAGAATAACCGAAGAACTGAACAAACAAACGCACAAACCAGAAAATAAATATCCCAAACGAAACGGTCGATCCTAAGTGTGTACCTGCCAGCTCTTCTGCACAAAAAAAAGACAACAGTCCTATCAGTACCACCATTAATCCGATGAACAAGGTGTGTATGTACATCATCTGCCGGTTGAGCTGGGAAATGTCTTTCAGCTCTTCTTTCCATTTGAAATGTTTCGGGAAGATCAAATGGAACAGCCCGAGTCCGACAAGTAAAATGCCGGTGATCTTAAGATGCAGGATCATGCTTTTCGAGTATAAAAACGTTTATGAATGGAGTTATTTTTACTTCTTTGTTTATTCGAAACTGCGATTGCTCAAAAGTCCTTTTCCACGCTGCTTTCGGAAGGAAGTGAAAGAAGCCGATGTTATAAGCGAGGAAATTAGGAAGATCACGTAAATGTTCCGTTACGACAATCCTGCCTTCCGCTTTTAATATTCTGCGCAGTTCATTAAAAAAAACAATACGTTCTTTATCATCCCTGATCTCATGGGCTGAAAGTGTCACAAAAATCATATCAGCAGAATTGTCACGCTCCGGTACGGTAGACGTTCCGATTGTTTGTGTTCCCGGAAAAGCAGGATAGGCCTTCCTCGCCCTTTTGATAGAGACTTCCGTATGTTTGGCAGGATCGTAAAAATCAAAGACCTGCAAACGCGCACCCGGATACCTAAGCCTTAGCAGTTCGCTGGTCTCATCAAATCCTGCATGTATATTGATTAACTGCTCATTTTTCATGGGCCCGGAATGATCCAGCCATTTTAAAGTATACAGCTCAGAGCAATCATATACATACCAGGAAACCAACAAAGAAATAAGCGTCGAAAAAAGAATAAGGCAGCATACTAACAGCGTCAGTGAATGGAAACGATCCGGCAGATAAGGGTGAAAGAATGCAACAGCTGCAAGCAATAAGAGCACATACACATAAAAGTGCCAGTTGAACCGAACGATATTGTATACACCCTGCCCGGGTTTTCTCAGGCTTTCCATAGATCCTTTCTTCCTTTTTTCCAGTAATACGGAATGTCGTTAATTATAAAAGCATTCGCCAAATGTACTTCCTTCAGCTTTAATTCATCGAGGAACGCAACTTTGTGCTCCAGTACCTTCACAGGAGCCGGCTCCCAATTTTGACGGACACCTTCGATAATGAGTACTTCTTTCTTCGCTTCATTATAGGTAAAGGTAAAAGGCAAAGGACCCGCATAACGACGTGCTTCCTTCCAGGTGCTGAAAGGAGAATGTTCGGGTAATCCCGCTTCACCTGTTTCCACAAGGACTTTTAGCCCGGATGCTTTTGAGCTGATCTCCCGGATATTTCCTTTCGTGCTTTGCTCAATATCAATCGTCGTATAATTATAATGAGTAAAAAGGTTGCCAAAAAATTCCATTTTCTTTTTGTCGGTCTGCGAGCGGATGATATACAAGCCCCGCAGGCGTTTGCCCTCACTCGTCGTATAACGTACGAAAATACGGTAACCGGTGAGAAAAAAATCCTTGCCCATGAATTTCGGAAAGCCTCTTGGACGCAAATGTTTTGTTTGCACCATGGCTACTGCCACAAAAGCCCATTTATCATCGAAGGTATCCAGCTGCAGGCATTCCGGTATCAGCAGCTGCAGCTCTTCTTTAGGAATGGCATAGGTAAGCACGAGGGAGCTTTCGAAAAAAGCATCTACAGCAAACGGATGGTCTTTGAGGAATGCAAGCATACTTATGTTCTCTGCAGTTTTGGTTTATTTAGTACAAATTCATTGGATCCGATCAGGAGGATGAAAAGAAAAGCAAAAAGTGAATTGAGCCGCCCCCAAAGCAGGATATCGGGAACTACAATAAATTCAATGGTATTCATAGCGGCAATGATCAGCATCTGCGCAATGGCATTCAGACGTTTCCGGAAGCCGCTCAGGATCCACACAGCCATAAGGATTTCAGAGACACCGATAAGTTTTGTAAAAGCAAATGCATATTCCTCTCCTAAGATCCGGCCAACGATCTGCTGATGACGCGGTACGAGGTTCAGTACTTTGCAGAAAAGTCCGTTCGCGATCCAGACAGCAGCGATCAGGTAGTTGAGAATTTTATGAAGGGCATCTATAGACATGTACTTATCTGATACCAAGATAAGATTTTCCCCAAAACAAAAAGCCCGCATCGATACGGGCTTTTTGAACTTTATTAAACAAAATCAATAATGATTATAGGCCTCCCCTAACAAGGACTCCATTCCCGGCTTCAATTCATTGATGCGTCCCGAAGCAAGACCGATGGAAATCGTTTCCACCAGATGATGCGCTTTCTCGTGCACCCGGAAATCTTCCGGCAGAACAGCAAGGCTCAGGCTTATTTTGTAATTATCATACGGGCTCTTGCCGGTATTGACCACAAAAGGATTGTTTTCGGAAGAAGATAAGATCACATCTACTGTTTTTGGCTGCCAGAAACCATTGAGGAATACCTGCCCGGTGAGTGTATGTGTTTTCTGCCCGAAATTAGCCGCTCCTTTGAAAAAGTCAGGTGGAACAATTACTTTAAAATAAAGTGAGCCTTCGGAGAGATCCTCCAGCCAGGCAACCGTTGAGTCGTCCCGGTCCCGGAAATTCACCTTGAAGTAAAGAGCCGTTTTCGTATCATCGTAGAAAAGATACCCCGAATTATTTATGATGGTGCATTGTGTATCTCCAATGCAGGTTTCAATAAATGTGTTGGAAGATACCACATCGTGCTGGCCAAAACTTTTTAGTAGGCCTGCAAAGAAGAGTGAAATATAGAATAGTGCTTTCATAGTAGTGCTTTATATCTACTTCTACGAAAGCTGTGCCATGTGGTTCATCCGAACGCATAAAAAAAGCCCTCCTGATCAGGGAAGGCTTCTGTATTTATGCTTTTTTGTGATTTGATTTACTTTGCCTCGATCCAGTCGGTGATCTCTTTATCCATCGGATTTACAGAAGAGCCGAGGTGTTTTACATATTTACCGTTCTCATCGATCAGGAATTTATTGAAGTTCCATTTTACGGTCGCATCCTCCACGCCATTCTGCGACTTGTTGCACAGCCATTTGTAGATCTCGCATTGATTATCACCTTTTACGGATACTTTTTCCATCATCTGGAAAGTCACTCCGTAATTCTTTGTACAGAATGTTTTGATATCAGAAGCCGTTCCCGGTTCCTGTCCTCCGAACTCATTGCACGGAAAACCGATCACTACAAAATTTTTGTCTTTGTATTTGTCCCAGAGCGCCTGCAGGTCTTTGTACTGGGGAGTGTATCCGCATTCCGAGGCGGTATTAACGATCAATACCTTTTTTCCTTTCAGCGTAGCGAAAGAAAAGTCGCTTCCATCCAGCGTTTTAGCCGAAAAGTAATGAAGCGATTTATTGCTGGTGGTGAATGACATGGCCATTATGATTAAGATGGATACTGCAATTATTTTTTTCATGAATAGTAATTTGATACCCCGAATATAGTACATAAAAAGTTCTTGGAAGCCACGGCAAATAAATACAAAAAACTGTCTTTTCAGAAATGCTGTAACTTTTTTCATCTGCCCTCATTATAGAATTAAAATCACAAATACTCACCCACTAAAAACAATCACTATGGCAGGCGGCGGCAAAGAAACACCCAGACAGAAGATGATAGGTATGATGTACCTCGTTCTTACAGCGCTACTGGCGCTCAACGTATCCAAAGATATCCTGAAAGGGTTCATTACGGTGAATGAAAGCATGGAACGCACCAATGCATCCCTCATCGATAACCAGGTAAAGAGCCTGCAGGATTTCAGGGAATATGCAAAGGGTGATTCCATTGCACGTATTCACCTTGCCATAACAGAGGATATTTTTAAACTGACACAGGAGGGCTATGAATATGTGAACAAATTAAAAGCACATGTGATCGCCAATACGGAAAATCTTGATGATCCGGCTGCAGCCGACACCATGCACCTGCGTTTTACCGAAAAGCAGGACGATTATGATACGCCTACTTATCTGCTGATCGGTGATGATGAAAGCAGCCCGAAATCCGGAGCGCTTACGGCAAGAGAGCTGAAAGATAAGATAATCAATATCCACAACCAGATGCTCACAAAGCTGGATGCATTACAAAAAGACGAGAGCGCCAAATTACTGGAGCCCGATTACAACCGCCTGGCTGGAAAAATAAAATCACTCTATCCTATCGAACCAACCGTGCCTGTAGAAGGAGTTCTGGAAAGCTGGGAAACACAAAATTTCAATCACCTTCCACTTGCTGCTGTCATTACGAATCTTACCAAGATCCAGAATGATATCAAAAGCATAGAAACTTCCTTCCTCGGAGAGTTATCTACTGCATCCACCAAATCGCATACAAAAATAGACAAGCTGGGTGCACAGGTTTTTTCTGAAACCGGCTATGTACAACAGGGCATGCCATTCAAAGCTGATATTTTTCTTTCCGCTTCTTCTTCCGATTTCACCAATGAAAATCTGCAGGTATTGTTAGGTGGGGAATATGATTTTTCTAAAAAAACAGCGATCAAAGAAGGAAATCCGATCAATACGGTGGGTGGGATCGGTAAATACGAAATCACTACTTCTGCACAGGGAGAGCAGGTGATCAAAGGAGCCATCAAATTAAAGAATCCGCACAACGTATTTGAATATTATCCTTATGAATATAAATATATGGTAGCAGCGCCTTCTGCAGCAGTATCGCCCGACAAGATGAACGTGTTATATGTGGGACTCGATAATCCGGTGTCGATATCTGCTGCAGGTGTTGCTCCAAGCAGCCTGATCGTGACGAGCAGTGGAGGAGGCGCTACACTCATACCAAAAGGAAACGGAAAATACATAGTGAAGGTTACTCAAAAAGGAGAATGCATGATAAGCGTATCTGCACGTATGCCTGATGGCACAGTGAGGCAGCAGGGACCTCCAATGAGATTCAGAGTAAAAATGGTGCCGAATCCTATTGCCCGCATCGGTGGAAAAGATGCAAACGGCAGTATGGAATTCAAAAAACTGGATGCAATGGGAATCGGTGGTGTAAGTGCTATCTTACCTAATTTCGATTTCGAGAATGTGAACTTTACTATAACTTCTTACGTAGTTGTGCTCAAGAATAAGAAAAACGAACTGGAAGATTTTGTAGTAACCGGATCCAAACTGCCGCCGAGAGCAAAAGAGCTGATCGAAAAAGCTCCTCCCGGCACGCGCATCTTCTTCGAAAAGATAAAAGCAACCGGTCCCGGAGGGCTGAGAGATCTGGGAGATGTGACTATTAAAATAAAATCCTGACAAAAAAAAGCAGCTCACCATAAAGGCGGGCTGCTTTTTTATTTTTCAGACTCTGATCATTTCTGATCAGGCGAATCCGAAAGTATTATTGAATTGCACATTCTCTTGAGTAGTTACCAGCAACGTCCGAGCCGGTACCTTCCTGGTCGTTACATTTTGTTTCTGCACGAGCCTGTGTATCTTTGAATGTATAATTTCCATCATCAACCGTTACAGATCCACTGCCACCGGTGTATGTTTTCTGGCATTTACACACGTATTCTTTTTTACATGATGCGAATGATAACGCCCCGATTGCCATTACGGCTATAATTACCTTTTTCATAATATTGATTTTTTTTAGTTTTTATTTATTTACAACAAACTATACCAATAATATGCCCGCGTGCCATTCCTTGATTTTAGTGACCAAACGGGGTGGTCTTCTGCAAAACTGCGCCCTTAATGTCCCCCTTTTTCCCCAATTGTCTACAAATGAAATAAAAAAACCGCCCTGACAATACTGCCAGGGCGGTTATATATTATATAATAAGATGAGTTTTATTTATTCACGATCACTTTTTTGAAAGAGGAATGACCCGCAGATCTTGTTTCCAACTGGTATACTCCATTCGACAGAGAAGAAAGATCCAGCACCTGTGAAACATTCGAACCTTTTACTGTAAGCGTTGGCATTACTTTCTCGCCGATCACATTGTAGAGATTGATCTCCGAACTGTTGATCCCGTTCACATTGCTGATATTCACATGTAGCGTTCCGTTAGTCGGATTCGGATATACATTCACCAGCGGACCATTGGTATTGTTCTCTTTTATCCCAATAACTTTAGCAATGTTGATATCATCCAGGTACAGGTTGTCTTCGTAATCCGAAATATTCCTGAATTTCACCATCACGTTGTTGTTCCCGTCATATGGCGAAAGATTGATAGTTTCCAATCTCCATTGCGAAGGGCCACTAGGAATGAAAGGATTGGTCTGGCTTGATACCGGAGGCGCTGTGGCCAGAACGGTTCTCGCTTTTTTATACATAGAGGTCCAGGTAGCTCCACAATCAGCAGATGCCAATACTTCCAGCGTATCCGAATATTGTGTCGTTCCTGTCGTAGTCCAATAGGTATAGGCTACCTCAAAGGTCATCTGTGTTGATCCTGCTGCAGAAAGATCCAGATTCGGTAAAGTCATCTCATCTCTTTGCCCTGCACCTGTATCATAATTATAGTTGTCTACAAATGCCGAAGCAGTTCCCGTGAAATCTGCTGTGGTGGTACGCGCCCAGGTAATACCCGCATCCGGATTGTAAATGGTCATTCCAGTTGTAGGGAAAGTAGTTGATTCGAACCCTTCCACATACGGTAAAGGTGTTCCTCCTGCCACTACTGTAAATGTAGAGGTAGACTGATCGTTCGTTGCGTTTCCGTCTGTTGTGCCATTCGGATTGCTTGTATAAGCAGTAAGTGTATGTGTACCCGCTGTTGCCGGGATAGCAGGAAGTGTAACAGAAACAGTTGCCGTAGAAGCAAGGTTACCTGACCATGCATATGTGTTTACAGTTCCGGCATCTATCCTGTAATTAATAGTGCAGCTGGTCATTGCAGAAGATCCTGCATTTTTCAGTGTAATAACCGGAGTAACAGAAGTAGCACAGGCAGTCCCTGTAGGAGACACCACATTGAATACAGAAGCATCATTCGCTACGAGGTTCACGGGTGTACATCCGTTGGAAGTTTGTAATACGTTCCATGGAGCTGTATTTACCACTGCCATGATCCTTGTACACTGATTGAGGGAAAACATCGCCATTCCTGCATCATCCGTATAATCCATATAATTCATGAACATAGAGCTGGTGCTTGCCGCCGAACAACATCCGCCTGTAGGCCCGGTGCCCTGAGGAAAAGCTGGTGTTCCATAATTCTCTCCTTTCTGGTTAGGCGTATCGTTACACTGGTCGCTTCCTGTGCAGGCAGTGCCATCGTCACCCCAGATGTGGAATAAATTAAAGCAATGTCCGAACTCATGCGTTCCTGTTCTTCCGAGATTGAACGGAGCCTGTGCTCCACCGTTTCTGCCGGTGTAGCGATAGTTCAATACCAATCCGTATGTATTGCTTAAAGAACCTGTTGGGAATTCTCCATATCCTAATAAAGACGTTCCAAGATCACACACCCAGATATTTACATATTTGGTAACATCCCAGGGATCATCTCCACCCTGTGCCGATTTTTTCACATTGTCATTCGTGTTGAAGCTGGTAACAGTGGTCGCTTTATGAACTATACCTGTTGTCGGGTTTCCGTTCGGATCGCGCTGTGCCAGGCAGAAAGTAATGTTAGTTCCGCCCGCAACCGGTTTGAACAACGAAGGGATGATCGTTGTATCCGCGTTCAGCTTCTGGAAATCTTCGTTCAGAACCGCTACCTGCGAAATTGCGCGGGCATCGGTAATATTTTCTGTAGCATTCTGATATAATATATGTACTACTACCGGTATGGTTATATTAGGAGTGGTACGGGTGGCTGATGCATTATAGTTTTCAATATATTGATCCA
The DNA here is from genome assembly GCA_021156365.1 of Bacteroidota bacterium. Classification (GTDB taxonomy): domain Bacteria; phylum Bacteroidota; class Bacteroidia; order B-17B0; family Aurantibacillaceae; genus JADJDM01. The sequence goes on along the minus strand of JAJNDK010000010.1, from coordinate 159,656 downwards.
GCATTTTGTTGTACTCTTCGAAATCCTTTTCATAACCCGGACGGGTCTTTTTAAGGAACTCATGATGCTCGCTGGTTCCACAAGTACGCAAGGTCTGATTATCACCTGTATGCGAGTGTATCTTTCCTTTTTGCGTTTGTGCGATCATGCTTCCGGAAAACATAAGTGCTACCGCATTTAGTAATAGTATATTTCTTGTCATGTTGTTGTTTTTTTGAATGGGGTAAACATAGACTAAATGCGTTTAAGAAACAAAAAAAATCGGAATAATTATTCGTTTTCGATACAGAAAACCCTGTTTTTGGGCTGTTTCAGCAGTAAATCCCTTCTACCCTATACTATGTTCGATACCCTATTAAAATTTGTTCGGGAAAACTCCTCATAATACATCGGTAAATAAGCCGATCAATACGAATGTCATTTCCGGCTGGTCGGAAAAACAGGATCCAATCCATCACAGGCAACAGGCATTGCAGGTTAGCTGATCCCGGAGAAACCGGTAAGCAAAACAAACGAGCCGATTGACAATTCCTTTGACCTCAATGGGATACCGGGTTCATTTGGGGGCAGGCCGGCTTCAGGGATAGGCGACTTCGGCAGCCTGCTGAAATCGTGGTTTTCAGCGGAATCATACGATAAATAATTTAACAAGTATTTTACCTTTTTTAAATTGATTTTCCCCGGAAGGGTTCTATATTTGAGCATCGAAATTCCGCCCCCCGATCCATGAGTTTTTTTTCAAAATATATCTTCTTCCCTGCCCTTGCCTGCTCTTTACTTTTCGGTTCCTGCACTTCTTCTGCAAAGATCAGTAAAAAGGAAAACCAGCATTACCTTATTAATAGCAACACGGTCGATTCATCCGCTTTTTATACCATCCTTCCTTATAAAAAGAAGATGGATGCGACGATGAATGAAGTGATCGGTAAAACAGACATTGCTTTAACCAAAGATCAGCCTGAGGGTGTTCTTGGTGATTTTGTGTGCGACCTTTTACTGATTTCATGCAAAAAATACATTGGAAAAGATTCGGTGTTGCTGAATGGTGTATTACTGAACAATGGTGGACTGCGCACCTCTTTGCCAAAAGGTGAGATCACGGCAGGAAAAATATTTGAGCTGATGCCTTTTGATAATGAGCTTGCTTTTGTGGAGCTCACCGGTGATAAAACACAGGAAATGATGGATTACCTCGCTGTAAAAGGCGGTATGCCGGTAGCAGGCATCCGGATGGAGATCGAGAACATGAAAGCAAAAAATGTTTTCATCAATGGTGTTCCTTTTGATAAGAATAAACATTATTATTTCATCAGCTCCGATTATCTTATAAACGGGGGAGATAAAATGGATTTTTTTAAGAACCCGGTAAAGACGGTATTTTTGAAAAAGCTGATCAGGGATGTGATCATTGAGTATTGTAAGAACGAAACAAAGAACGGACATACGTTGTCCGCACAAACAGATGGCAGAATTTCAGTCGCAAAATAGACGTGATTTTTTACGATATATGTTCGGAACAGCTGCTGTTATGGGCGGTCTGGAGCTATTTCCGAACGGGGAAGCGCTGGCAAAAAAAGGTGTGTCCAAATTAACGGTCTTATATACGAATGATACACACAGCCGCATCGATCCTTTTCCAACCAATGATCCTAAATTTCCGGACCAGGGTGGATTTGCAAGGCGTGCTGCTGCTATTAAAAAAATACGCTCGGAAGAGGAGCAGGTTTTGTTGCTGGATGCAGGAGATATTTTTCAGGGCACGCCTTATTTCAATATGTATGAAGGCGAGCTGGAATACAAACTAATGAGTGCGATGGGATATGACTGTGTGACGATCGGGAATCATGATTTTGACCTGGGCATGGAAAATATCATAAAGCAAAAGCCATATGCCAGCTTCGACTTTGTGAACGCTAATTACGGACTGGAAGATACACCTTTGTCCAAAGTGGTGAAGCCTTATAAAATATACTACAAAGGCGGAATAAAGATCGGGGTGTTTGGTGTAGGGATAGAGTTAGCCGGCCTAGTCCCGGACAAGCTCTGCAAAAATGTGCAGTTCTTCAATCCGGTTGTTGCCGCCAATGACATAGCCAAAACCCTGAAACAGGAGGAGAAATGCGATGTAGTTATCTGCTTGTCACATTTAGGTTATAAAAGCGAAGGAAACAAGCCGAACGATATCATCCTTGGAGAGCAGACCGGGAATATCGACCTGATCATCGGAGGACATACACATACCTTCCTTGAGCTGCCAACCGAGAAAGCCGACCTGAATAAAAAAATGGTGCATATCACACAGGTGGGCTGGGCAGGTATATGGCTTGGAAGATACGATATATACCTGAGTAAAAATAATAATGTGAAAACCAACACATCCGCGTCAATTCAGCTGATGGAGAGGAATAGGTATTGAGACAGGAAGAATAAAAAGCAGTGTAAATCAACTATGTAATAAAATTTGACTTACGCAATAGAAAATTAATTTTTTTTTAATGTTTTTTTAGTATTTATTTGTTTCCTATTTCAACCAGTACAAGATTTTATAAACAAGCGATTGTTTACAGCATATAGAAGAGATTTATGTTAAACCTACAAAACGAAAAAATTAGAATGGAGAAAAAAACCCACGAATCAGTTTGGAAAAATTGTTTGGATATTATCAAGGATAACGTAAACTCTCAAAATTTCAAAACCTGGTTCGAACCGATCAAACCAATCAAACTTCAGGACAATGTTTTGACCATTCAGGTTCCCTCTCAATTTTTCTATGAATGGTTAGAAGAACATTATATTACCATTCTTAAAAAAGTCGTTCGTAAAGAATTAGGAACAGAAGGCCGTTTGGAGTATAGCATCATCATGGAAAACTCTTACGGAAAAACAGAGAAACCTTTGACGATGAAAATCCCAACATTGACACGCGATATAAAAAATCCTTCCGTGTCGATGCCCATCGATATCAACAACAACCCGATCCGTAACCCATTCATTATCCCGGGCCTGAAAAAGGTGACCGTAGAATCCCAGTTAAATCCGAATTATTCGTTCGATAATTTCGTGGAAGGCGATTGCAACCGTCTTGCACGTTCTGCAGGTTTTGCTGTTTCTCAAAAACCGGGCGGTACTGCTTTCAATCCATTGTTGATCTACGGAACGAACGGTGTAGGTAAAACTCACTTGGCACAGTCTATCGGTATCGAGATCAAAAATAATTTCCCGAACAAAACCGTATTATACGTTCAGGCAGAGAAATTCACCACCCAGTTCATTGAAGCGGTGAAAAACAATGCACAGAACGATTTCGTACATTTCTACCAGATGATCGATGCATTGATCATTGACGATATCCAATTCCTTGCAGGTAAAGAAAAAACACAGGATGTGTTCTTCCATATCTTCAACCACCTGCACCAGGTAGGAAAACAATTAGTATTGACTGCCGATCGTCCTCCTGTGGATCTGCAGGGTATCGAGCAGCGTTTGCTGTCCCGTTTCAAATGGGGGCTTTCTGCCGATCTGCAAACTCCGGGACTGGAAACACGTATCGCTATCCTTGAGAAAAAAATATACAACGAAGGTATCGAGCTTCCGAAAGAAGTGCTGGAATACCTTGCCTACAGCATCACCAGCAATGTACGTGAGCTGGAAGGCGCATTGATCTCTTTGCTGGCCCAGTCTTCTTTAAACAAGAAAACCATTACACTGGAGCTTGCCAAACAGATGATCGACAAATTCGTAAAGAGCACTGCACGTGAGGTTTCCATCGATTATATCCAGAAGATCGTTTGCGATTATTTCGACCTGCCGATCGATTTGATGAAATCGAAAACCCGCAAACGCGAAGTAGTTCAGGCACGCCAGATCGCTATGTATTTTGCGAAGAGCATGACAAAATCGTCCCTGGCTACCATTGGTATGCACTGCGGAGGAAAAGATCACGCTACCGTATTGCACGCCTGCAGAACAGTAAACAACTTAATGGATACCGACAAGCGTTTCAGAGCTTATATCGATGAGCTGGAGAAAAAGATCAGCATCCACTCTTAATAAACAAACCCTGACTACCGTCAGGGTTTTTGTTTTTTATGAACCATTGAAATTACTGAACATGAAAAAGTTTATCCCCCTGCTGTTATGCGTTACCTGCCTGCGGTCCTTTTCTCAGATGCAACAGGTAAAAGGTAGTATCGCCGGTATGGCGGGATATCGGAATTAGTTTCAACATCATGACAAAAAACAATTTAATATATCGCAACGGGACAACAAGTGACGTTGACCAATTACAAAGTCTTGGAATTATTGCATACGGGCAATTTCAAAGTGTGTTGACCCCGGACAACTGGACTCTATTCAATGGTAATTTGCAGGACAAACAAAAGTTCATTGACCTTCTCAAAATAGCCAGGTGCTTCGTATGCCTTGACAACGACAAAATAGTTGGCGTTGCTTATATAATTCCAAGCGGTAATCCGACAGACCTTTTCAAATCTGAATGGTCCTACATTAGAATGGTTGGTGTTAATCCAACATATAGGGGACAAGGCATTGCAAAGGCGCTTACACAAATGTGTATTGACTTCGCCAAACAAAGCAATGAAAAGACTATTGCATTACACACTTCAGAATTCATGGATGCCGCAAGACATATTTATGAAAACATAGGCTTTAAAGTTCTTAAAGAAATTCCTACTTTGTTCGGTAAAAAATATTGGCTGTACACTTTAGACCTAAACTGAAAAAATGTGCGCCGCCACCAGTCAGGTAACAGCACCTAACAGTAATGCGGGCAGACAACAAAGCTTTGCAAAGTCCGTGAACATAGTATCTTTGTTAGTAGCATTTCGATAATCACAACTTAACACAAAAACTCATATTTTAATTTCCAAAAGGTTATCTTTAAGAAAAACACAAAATATGACAGATAAAAATAAAAAGTCGTTCGGAGTCTGGATGGATTCACATAACGCAACAATCGTAGGAAAAGAAAATGTTGATAATGGAGAATTTATTATACTCGGACATGCAAAAAATCCGGGTCCTGATAATAATTCAAATGAAAAAACTTCAAACAATCAGGAAATTACCTTAACGCACAAATTCTTCAAAGAAATTGCAAGTAAGATGCCTAACATTGATCAAATTCATATAACCGGAACCGGACAAAGCCAGGAACAGTTTATAAAATTTTTATCTGAAACTCCACAATATAAAAACGCCGTATCGAGCGAAAGTACGTCTAATAAAATGAGTGATGAAAATCTCGTGGCATACATTACGAAATATTTTAATTAGACACTTCCAAAAAATTGAATCTTATTAAGACCTTAGACTTTAATCTAAGGTCTTTCTTTTTAGATCAATAGGCAACGGCTTGGAAACATATTGGAATTAACTGCGTATATTTGAAATACAAGCAGGCTCCCGTATATGAGCATTTATACCCTATTATCAAAGAGTAAAACCGGAAGCGTACTTTTTTGCTTCGTTCCGCTCCTGCTTTCCTCCTGCACATTTTTTCAAAAACCTGTTTCAGTAAGGCATTCACCTGTTAAGGACACGGTCGCTGTTTATCATTTCATCGTATCTGCCAATAAACGTAAAGGAGCAGACACCTCAACAACCAATTCATTTATCCGGGAATCAAAAACTGCCTATGACTGGATAAGCAAGGAAGCCGGCCTGAGCGGGCAGCACCTTGTTTTCAAAGAACACTGGCCGGTAAATAAAGATTCCAATCTGCGGAACACCTTTACCTATAAACTGCCCAACAATAGTCTTCAGAAGCTCATCCGGATCAATAAGATCCGCGCTGTCACACAAAAAAGAACCAAGACCCAGCCGGAGAAGACCGAACTGATCGATTGGAACAAAGCCCTGTTCGACTCGATCGGCAAACAGGTAAAAGACAGCACTGTGGCAGAGCTTATTCACGACACCTATGACCTGAAGATTTCGCACAACAGAAATCAGCTCTTTGTCATTCATGTATTAAAAGCTTCGGAAAGCAAAATACTTGGATATCATAAACCGGGCAAAGGTGTTTATATAGGAAGCAATAAATCAAGGACCATTGCACATGAAAGTGTGCATTATTTAGGTGCGCCCGATCTGTATATCCACAGATACTGGTTCGGCAAAAAACGTAGAACCGTAAAAAAGAAATTATGGAGCGAGATAATGGATTCCGGGATCCCGAGAACAGAAAGTTGTAATTTTTATTATATCAGTAACTATACAGCCTACACACTTGGATGGACCGACACTCTTCAGAAAGAATACAAACCTTTATTAAAACAAGGGTTCATGGCAAGGACGTTTTTTTTCTTGTCTTTATTGTGGTAAGGTTTAAACGTACTTATAAGACAGCAACAATATGAAATTTTTACCAATAGAAAACCTCACTTTTAAAACAAGATTAAAAGAAGATGAAGTCGTCAAACGGCTTGAAGAGATCATTGAGCCTGAAAAGACATTTAGATCAGGGATTTAGACAAAACCCTACGAAGGTCAAATATACAGACAGGAATTTGATATTAAAAGGATCATAGTTTATCGGAATTCTTTTCTTCCAAGAATTAATGGAGTTATTGAAAAAGATTATAACGGAACAACGATAAAAATTAAAATGAGGCTACATGTTCTCGTACTGGTTTTTTTATGCCTTTGGTGTGGTGGCATTGGACTTGGATACATTGCATTCCTGACGAAAGCCTTTAGTAGCAGTTCAGAATATAATCCGGCGGCATTAACCCCATTTGGTATGTTATTATTTGCTTATGCACTAACAATGGGAGGGTTTAAGTTTGAAAGCAATAAATCCAAAAAGTATTTGCTGACCTTATTAGAAGCAGAGTTAATTGACACTTGAATCTAGACAAAAGAACGTGTTATTGAAAAGTATGCGATATATTTACGTTCAAAAACCAGTAAACACAGATTAGCTGCTGTCTGTATGCCGAATGAAAATTTCTTATATTTACACAGCAGTAAGCTGGTAAATAGTACAAGTAATAAGTGAGCGTGATAAAATCAAAACCCATACATCCTGATTTCCATCGCTTGCTGGATTTCAAGGACCAAAGCCTGATCGATCTGTTCTGCGATCTGAGGGAATACATTCTCAGCTTGCATCCCGACAGCAATGAGCTGCTCTATCACACACATGCCTTAACGTCCGTATTTTCCATTTCGGAAAAATTAGGGGATGCCTACTGCATGATCCCGATCCACAGCAATCATTTGAATCTCGGCTTCAATAAAGGAACACTGCTTAAAGATCCGCAACATATACTGACAGGCACAGGAAACCTGATACGGCACATTCCTGTGAAACACAAAACCGATTACAGGAATGGCAAGGTAAAAGCGTTGCTGAAAGAAGCTGTGGCCTTTGCCGTTAAAGATATGGACAAACCCACAAAGTCAATTGGACAGAGCATTTCAAAAATTAAAAAAAACTGATTTTCCCGAAACAAAAAAAGAAAACTATGTTTACATTAGATCAAATCCTTGAAGCATCAAAAAAAGTAAAAAGCGGCGCCGACTTCCCTCAGCTCGTACAGGACCTGAAAGCGATAGGGGTGCGGTATTACATTAATTTCGTAGCCGACGGAAAAACAAAGTATTACGGAACCACTGATTTTTTGGTGGAGGGAAAAGAGAAATATCCCGAAATGAATATAAGTCCCGAAAGCTCTGCCGACAAGCTAAAGTCTGCGCTCCAAATACATCAGCAGGGACAAACAGACTACCTTACCTTTTGTAAACACTCGGCAGAAGCGGGAGTAGAAAAGTGGGAAACGGACCTGGTAGAAATGACAGTTACCTATCTGGACAGGCAGGGCAATAAACTGGTAACAGAATCCATTCCGCAAGTCTGAGGCCGCAAAAAAACAATATATTTATACAAGCATCGCTGTTCAAACAACAGTTCGTAAGCGATACACCAAAATTGCATATCAATGAAACGTATTCTGGCTTTGGCTACTTTGGTTCTGGCAATTCAATTGTCGTTTGGACAGGCATGTGGCATTTATCGTATAAAATACATTGGGAACATACAAACAGACTCCGTAGAGAATGTAAAGATCAAATTGCCAACACCAGTGTATTTACATCGCCTGGAAAATGAAAGCTCAGAATTATCATTTGTGGAAGCGAGGATCATTGGAAATAAAATAGAGCTTGAGCTACAATCGCATTTAACCACACCATTTGACAATGCCGAGACTTTAAAAACATTTTATAAGAGTAAATCTGAAACGCTGAAAATAAAACTGCTCTCCACCAAAAATGGCCATGTGAAAGAAACAACTATCAAATTAGACTGGGATTCGATCCTGATCACAAAAATTGATGATAAGAAGTTTGGAAATCTTTTCGGGATCAATTTGAACGATCTGAAAATAGAATAATACCCGATTCTACAATGACAAAAATTGCATAATAAATTGTTTATCAATAAACTATAATTGATTGAGGAACCAACAATTACTAAAAAAATGTTAAAAACGGTACAATTATTGCTACTTATTCTATCTTCAATTAAAACTAACGAAAATGAAAAAAGGAATCATCACCTCTCTGTTGTTACTGCTTTTTGCAAGCGGTTTTTCTCAAAATATGAACTATGAGGTTCGTGGAAAAGAATACCCTCTGACTAAAAAAGAAAAACTGGACCAGGCTCAGTTCATGAGAGACATTATTCCTTATTACCCTTCGGCATGGATACTTGGTTATGTTTCGATAGAGATCTCGGCCACCTGCAATGGTGTGGATAAGACTGCAAAAAGTGCGAATGACTCCCTGAGTGCAGAACAAAAAAACATCTTAAAATCTGTTGACCTTGGCTCCGATGTGGCAATAAAAATCGAGTACAAAAGTAAAAATGCTGTAACGGATGAAATGCATACAAGCACTCTAAAATATTCTACAACCATAGTTCCGGAGATCGAAGCTGAATACCCAAGCGGATACGAGCAACTGACACAGTATATAAAGGAAAGTACCAAAATCAGAATTTCCGAACCTGGTTCGAAACAATTCCAATTCGCAAAAATAAAATTCTCTGTCAACGAGGAAGGCGAGATAGACAATGCCTGGATATCACAGACATCAGGTGATATGAAAACAGACGAATTGTTACTGCAAACGATCTATAATATGCCAAAATGGAAACCTGCACAAAATTCGAAAGGCATGAAGGTGAGACAGGAATTCGAATTCAGTGTCGGCAAAGGCAAAAAAGGCACGAATGGCTGCTAACTAATCCTAAGCTTTATAATGATATTGGTATCGGGGGCAGGCAGAAAAAGCCTGCCCTCTTCATAAACGACCATTTCTAATCAAAGAACTCAATGTTATCATAGCCCCCGGGCCCTGTTCAATTCATTTTTGCGCTTTTTCAATTTTGTGTTACCTTAGTTATCATATTTTCCCAAAACAAAATGAAAAAGATCCTTCTCCTCCTGCTTGTTATATCCGGCATTGCACAAGCTCAGAAACCTTCTGCCTGCCAGATACTGAAACAGCACCCGCATGATGCTTCCGTATTTACAGCACCCGAAAACCTTCGGAGCGATACGGCGGATATCCTTCGATACACTATCTCACTAAACATTACGGATTATGCCGGCCAGACTATTTCCGGCAATACCTTTGTAAAATTCACCCCGAAAATAAATGGCCTCGACTATTTATGCCTCGATCTTTTACAAATGATCATCGACAGTATTACGTATAATAATGCGGTTCTCACTTATACTTACAACGATACTTTACTAAAAGTGAATTTACCATCAGCCTTCAATACTACCGATACGCTTGATCTCGGTGTTTATTATCACGGACACCCACAGGGCGATCCATCGGGCTGGGGCGGATTTTATTTCAACGGTGTTTATGCATTTAATTTAGGAGTAGGCTTTGCTGCCAATCCCCACACCTATGGCCGCGTATGGCATCCCTGTTTTGATAATTTTGCCGAGCACGCAAAATACACCTTTAATATTTCAACCAACGGAGGCAATATCGCTTATTGCAACGGTGCCCTTACAAAAGACACAACCGACGGGAGCGGGCTACGTACACGCACATGGGTGATGAACGATCCCATTTCCTCCTATCTTGCATCTGTTTGTGTGGCACCCTATACGCAGGTCAACTGGAATTTTACCGGGCTCAACGGAACCACGCCTGTGGTACTGACAGCACTTCCGGGCGATACCACCAATTTAAAAAACTCATTCATTCATTTACCCGATGCATTTGCTGCACACGAAAATCATTACGGGCCTTATGCATATAACCGTGTAGGTTATTGCCTTGTTCCCTTCAACAGCGGGGCTATGGAACACGCAACCAATATTACCATGGGGAGAGCTTTTGCAGCAGGCCCCATTACGTATGAAGCACAGATAATGGCGCATGAGCTCTCACATCAGTGGTGGGGCGACCATGTTACCTGTGAAACTGCAGCTGATATGTGGATCAATGAAGGAATGGCAACCTACTCCGAGTATTATTTCAACGATTGGATGTATGGCTACGCGAATTACCTGGCAGGAATAAAAGCCAATCACGATGATATGGTACACCACGTGCATCACCGCGAAGGCTGGTGGCCGATGGCGAGTGTGCCTACCCAATACACCTACGGAGATATTGTGTACAAAAAAGGTGCGGATATGGCTCATACCATGCGCGGGTACCTGGGAGATTCACTTTTTAAAGTAGGCTTAGCTTATGTTCAGCAGCAAAAAGCATTTCAGAATATGAATTCGGTTGAGTTCGGGAATTTACTAACTGCCGGCACCGGTGTCAACATGAACCAGTTTATGACCGATTGGGTACTGAATCCGGGCTGGCCGCATTTTTCTATCGACTCTACCACTTCCGTAGCAGCCGGAGGTGGAAATTATTCGCTTACTGTTTATGTAAGACAACGCTTGTTCGGTCCGGCTCCCAACTATTTCACCAATGTTCCCCTTGAGCTTTCCTACAAAAACCCAACAAACTGGCGTGACAGTATACAACGAATTTATATGTCGGGACCGCTTGCCAGCTTTACCATCACACTTCCTTACGACCCGGCTGTAGTTGCAATAAATGCAGGCTCTAAAATTTCCGATGCTATTTCTTCCCAATATAAAAAAGTAACAATTGCAGGCCCAAGTACTTTTAACCCCGCTAACTTTTCTATGACAGTTCTTACTCCCGGCGATTCTTCCTTCATCCGGGTTGAACACAATTATGTAAAACCTGACTCGATCAAAAATAACATAAGTAACTATCGGATCAACGATCAGCATTACTGGAAAATTGACGGTGTTTTGGATCCTGATTTTCACAGCAAAGCCGTTTTTAATTTTGACGGAAGGAAACAAACGATTTCAGCAACAACTTACCTGGATACTCTTTTAACAGTATTTACGGCAGATAGCATGATCCTGCTCTACAGGAGAAATACGGCGGACGACTGGCATGAAGTGGAGAAATACACCAAAGTAAAATTCGGCGGTATGAATGGAAAGTATGGCTATTTTACCGTTGATACCTTACGGCTCGGAGAATATGCATCGGCAAACGGGGTAAGCACGGTACTGGTGGGTATAAGTGAAAATGAAAAAGAAGAAAAGACAGTGGTAATTTTCCCTAACCCGGCAAAAAATTACTTCACCATCTCTGCGGAGAATTTTGATCCCCGCAACTGTTCATACGAGGTATATGATCTTTCCGGCAAAAAACTGGCTGAAGGAAAACTCAGCAACGCCCAAACGCAGGTTCAGCTTAACGGTTTTACCAACGGTTACTATATGGTGAACGTTTTTTCGGAAAAGGAAAAGATCAGTACGCATAAGATCGCTGTAATAAAAGATTGATCCGTAACGGAAGGCAGCAACCAATTGATGGCAAGCATATGGCTGAATTAAAAACAAAAAAAACAGAGCTTAGTGTAGAGGCCTTTATACTGACAATTCCCGAAGAGCAGAAAAGAAAAGATGCTTTGGAAATTCTCAAACTAATGGAAAAAGTCACAAAGGCCAAAGCTAAGATGTGGGGATCAGCCATTATCGGCTTTGGTGATACACGTTTGAAATACGAAAGCGGCCGGGAGCTGGACTGGTTTGTAATGGGTTTTTCGCCACGTAAACAAAATTTTGCCTTTTATATTCCCGGAGCCGTGGAAAAGCAGCCGGCACTTCTGAAAAAACTGGGCAAATACAAAACGGGAAAAGGTTGTTTGTATATCAATAAACTGGAAGAAGTAGACACGACAGTGCTGAAAGAAATAATGGAGAAAGGCCTTTAATATTTCCTGCCATGCAAAGCAGCCTGCTTTTTTTATATGTGGTAAGTTCATGTTTGCTAACATGCATCTGTCAGGGACAAAGCATAGTAAACCCTCTTACAGATACTACGTCAACGCCTGTATCAAATAAAGTACTACTCCTGCATGAAATTGTTGGTGAAACCATTGACTCAACCGAGAAATCACATTACCACCTGTTCCCATTCTGGAGCCGCGAAGAGTTTGTAAGCGCGGCTGTTTATCAAAAGCCCGACAGCACTTACCTCCTGGCAGGAAACATGAGGGACGGATCTGTCAGATCATTGATCATTTCAGCAACCGATCTTGGCAACATAAGATACCAGGTTTCATATTATGCAGGAAAAATCAAAAGTACCGATAATACATCCATTATCTGGCAGGGCGTAAGCAAATTACTATTTGAAGTCATTCATGAGGTGCATAAATAGACTATCCTGCTTATTACGGTTTGTTCCTGCTTATACTCTGATCAAATGATCCGTTTGATCACCCGCAACATATGTGAGTATTTCTTGCGCTCTGTATGGAAGATGCCGTAATGATCGAATTTATCGATCCGTACCTTTCCTGAAGCGTGAACAATGCGGTTGTTATCCATGATAATACCTACATGCGTGATCTTTCCTTCTTCGTTATCAAAGAATGCCAGATCGCCCGGCTCTGCTTCTTCTACAAAGCTGAGTGCGTTCCCGACTTCAGCCTGTTGATATGCGTCGCGTGGCAACTGAAATCCGTTCACCGAAAAAACCACCTGTGTAAAACCCGAACAATCGATACCCCAGCAGGTACGGCCTCCCCATAGATAAGGAGCATTCAGGAACATTTCTGCTGTCTGTAAAATATTTTTTGCTGCCGGTTTGTTTGCCAAAGCTACTCCACCCTCATATCCGTATGAGCTGTTTTCTTCCAGCCTGAATACCTGGTTGGAATAAAAAGGAAGCACTGTTCCCATCACTGCCGGAACCGGCCCGTTGTTCCCGGCATCCATGATCAGTGTAAACAGCTCATTGATCCGGGCTTTGGGATTTTCCTGCAATTCGTTGAACGTTTTTTCGCGGATCGGTGCATATTGCTTTTGACTGATCCAGCATTCGTAATTGTCGTGAGCGATGCGGATACGTATCCATTCTTCTTTTTCCTCAAGAATGGTAAAATGCTCGCCCATCAGCAATTGCGAAACCATTTCGCTTTTGCCCGATGGCTCTGCCCTGCAAGGCACTATGCTTAAATTACAAATTCCGTACATCCGTTCTTTGATTGGATCAGCGTTAAAAAAAACACTTCCTTCTCGTTCAAAAAAGGAAGTGTTTCTTATCTGTTCATTTCGTTTTATTACTTTATGTTTTCCACTACTATAGCACTTGCTCCGCCACCGCCATTACAGATAGCTGCTGCGCCGTAACGCGCATTGTTTTGTTTCAGCACATGCAACAGGGTAACAATGATACGTGCACCGGATGCTCCCAACGGATGCCCCAATGATACTGCTCCTCCGTTTACATTTACTTTTGCAGGATCCAGGTTCATGATCTTGTTATTGGCACAGGAAACAACCGAGAATGCTTCGTTGATCTCGAAGAATTCAATATCGCTCATTTTTAATCCTGCTTTTTCCACTGCACGTGGCAATGCGATCGATGGTGTGGTAGTGAACCACTCCGGTGCCTGTTCCGCATCTGCATAGGAGATGATCTTAGCCATTGGCTTCAGGCCAAGTTTTTCCATTTTTTCTTTGCTCATCAGGATCAGTGCAGCAGCGCCGTCATTCAGCGTAGAAGCATTGGCAGCCGTTACTGTTCCGTCTTTCTGGAATACCGGACGAAGCTCGGGGATCTTATCGAATTTCACCTGCTTGTATTCTTCATCCTCTTTCACGATCAGTGCATCGCCTTTTTTCTGAGGTACTTCTACTCCAACGATTTCTTCGTTGAATTTAGATGCAGCCCAGGAAGCCTGCGAACGTTTGTAGGATTCAATAGCAAATGCATCCTGCTCCTCGCGGGTGATCTTGTATTCCTTTGCGCATAGCTCAGCGCTGTTACCCATATGGTTCTGATGATATACGTCCGTTAAGCCGTCTTTCACCAAACCGTCTGTTACAACCGAATTTCCCAAACGATACCCGTTACGTGCACCATCGAGGTAATACGGAACTGCACTCATGTTTTCCATTCCACCGGCAACCACCACACTGGTATCTCCTAATTTGATACTTTGTGCTGCCTGCATCACCGCTTTCATTCCCGAAGCACATACTTTGTTCACTGTCGTGCAATGAACGGTATCCAGCAGTCCTGCAAATTTCGCTGCCTGGCGCGCAGGAGCCTGTCCAAGATTGGCCTGCAATACACATCCCATTAATACTTCTTCAATTTCTTTCGGATCCAGTTTGATCTTATCCACTGCGCCTTTGATAGCTGCAGCTCCTAATTTTCCGGCCGGAACGGACGACAAAGCCCCACTGAAACTTCCTATCGGAGTTCGAACGGCGGAAACAATATACACTTCTTGCATAGTTATTTTTTTTATAAAACAGTCCAAATGTAAGTATTTACAGCGCTCCCGGAATTTTTTTAGCCGAATTTGATTAACACGGCTATTAGTTCCACCGGATCACAAACAAAAGCACAATCCGCTATATATCAAAGAAATACAAAATTCGTTAAAACATTTCACCGTACACATTGTTGAAAAATTTAAGTGCCCTGCCCCCGTTCATACTTCTATATTTCCAACATTTGATAAAAGATTCATCGTGTCAAATTTAATAGGCTTTTTACGGGACAAACATGCACTCTGGTACAAGGGCTTTTTATTTGTATTCTCCGTACTGATCATTGTTTTTCTCCTGCCGAAACAAGGACAATTCAAGTACGAGTTCAGCCAGCTGAAAGGCAAGCCCTGGAACTACGACAACCTCATCGCTCCTTTTGATTTCCCGATCTATAAAACCACTGCCGAATACAGTCGGGAGAAAGACCAGGTATTGAAAAATTTCAAACCCTATTTTATCAGCAATACCGAATTACTGAAAAAGAAGATCAATCTCTTCGACACATTGAAAGACAAGGACGCTGTATACGGGATCGGTAAACCATTACTCGACTCCATTTACAAAACCGGTGTATTGGAAAATCATGATGTGCTGCAGGAAAAACCCGGCGACTATCAGGTATATATCCTGGAGGACGGAATAGCGGAAGAACATGAGCTGAGAGAATTTTTCACGCTCGCCTCTGCCGACAGGTTCATTAGTGAGGCCGTAGAAAAACAAAACATCGCCAACAAAAATGAGGTGATCGACAGGATAGAAGATTACCTGGCACAAACACTCTTTTATGATGATACGCTCACAAAGAAATCATTGCAGCAAGACCTCAACAGTGTATTGCCTACCAAAAATAAAATCGTGAAAGGGCAGATCATCATCAGCAAAGGTGAGCTTGTAAGCGAAGAGAAATACAGCCTGCTGAATTCGTTCCGAATGGAAATGGACAAAACAAAAGTGACGAGCTCCGATTATTTCTTTTTACTGGTTGGGCAGTTCATTGCCGCATTCCTGTGCATGAGCATGATCTTCCTTTTTCTTGCTTTTTTCCGGAAAAATATTTTTGCACAGAACGCTCACGTTACATTTATCGTGATCATCATATTGCTGTTCATCTTCATAGCCGAGCGGGTTTCCTCTTCCGAAAAGCTAAACCTGCTGGTGGTCCCGTTCACCATTGCACCCATCATGATCCGCGCGTTTTTCGATACACGCACTGCTTTGTTCACACACCTGAATATTATCCTGATCACTTCCTTTTTCGCTGCTGAACGTTTCGAGTTTTATTTCATCGAAACACTTGCCGGGATCGGGGCTATATTCAGTATCGCCAATATGACACGCAGATCGCAACTCATTGTTTCTTCCCTGATCGTGCTCATTATTTACATGCTCTCACACACCGCCCTTACTTTTATCCTCGAAACAAAAAGCAATTCTATTTCGCTGAGTGATTATGCGGTGTATGGAGGCTCTGCACTTATGGTCATGATCGCTTACCCGATGATCTTCATTTTCGAAAAAGTATTCGGCTTCGTTTCTGATTTTACCCTGCTCGAGCTTTCCGATTCCAATTCTCCCCTGCTGCGTGAACTGGCTACCAAAGCTCCCGGTACTTTTCAGCACACCCTGCAGGTGGCCAGCCTGGCAGAAGAAGCGATACAAAAAGTAGGGGGTAATCCATTACTGATCCGGACAGGTGCTATGTATCACGATATCGGAAAAACATACAATCCTCGTTATTTTACCGAGAACCAGGTGGCGGGATCCAACCCGCATGAAGAATTAAGCTACGAAGAAAGCGCACAGCTGATCATTGCGCACGTGATCAAAGGTGTGGAGCTCGCAAGAAAACACCGCCTGCCCGACCAGATCATTGATTTTATCCGCACCCACCACGGCACCAGTCTTACACGTTATTTCTACAAAAAATCGATCAATGATTTTGGTGCTTCGCATACCGATGAATCCAAATTCCGGTATGGAGGGCCGGTTCCTTACAGCAAAGAAACGGCCGTGCTGATGATGGCCGACAGCATCGAAGCTTCTTCGAGAAGTTTGCGTAACTATGATGCGGTAAGTATCGATGAGCTGGTGGAACGCATTATCAATTCGCAGATAGAAGAGCAACAATTTATCAATTCAGATATTACCTTTCGCGATATCACTACCATCAAAAAGATCTTCAAGAAACGGCTGATGAATATTTATCATGTACGGATCGAATACCCGCGCTGATCTATTCTTTCACAAATCTGCGGTAGGTTTTATTGCCCTGTTGCTCAAGACAAAACAGGTACAATCCTTTTTGCAGGGAAGCAATATCAATGCTATTCCCGTTCCGGACTGAGAGCAGTTCTTTTCCCTGAACATCATAAACAGAACAAACATACAGCCCGGAAATATCTTTCGTTTCTACTGTTATTCTGTCTGTAGCCGGGTTGGGAAAAACCTGTAGTCCGGCACTATTCGCTGTTTGCTTATCCAGCCCGATGGCCGGACTCCTGGCAAACTGATCACTTATCATGTCAATAAGCTCTATGGTATCCGGGTGGACAGGGTAGAAAGGCGCGGAATAACCATTGGGATACTCAAAGTTCCAATGATTGGACCCTGCATTAAACCATACATACAAATGCCATACAGCATCAACAACCCCATTTGTATAATCCGTACGTATCACACTATCCGGTCCGTTGGGAGCAAAATGTACCGCCTTTGTAGTCCCCGGAGAAGGATAAACTACAGCCCCCGGTAAATCCACCGCATGATCGTGTCCAATCCCAATGCCCCGAAACATGAGTAATCAAAGCAGCTGCGTTCGGAAATTGGATTTGGGCATGAGACCGGTTTACGATAAACCCGAGAAGTAAGATTAGTAGTGCTTTTTTCATATATATGTTTTTAGATTCCTTTTTTTACAAAGGAACACTGCTTTATAGGAAAATACTATTACCACTTCATAAATGGTTGTTTTTATACAATAGCTGGCAGGAACCGATCAACAAGTGGGCTGCAGCCTACCATTCATCCTACTTTTATCCCGTCCGGCCCCACACATCTGATTTTAACAAAAAATTCAAGCAAAAAACAGCTTTTTGTTGTCTTAAATTTTTACACTTTTGACTCGTATTAACCCTCTAAAAAAACAATCAAATGATTAAACGACTACTTAGTATCGCATTCGTAGCAGGAACATTCGCTCTTGCCGCACAACCAACTAACCTTGGCTTTGAAACATGGGCCGGCGGAACTCCTTCTGACTGGAGCGCTCCATTTGCACCTTTCGTTTCAGGAAGTATTACACAAATCACAAGCGGCGCTCCTGAAGGATCTTCTGCTATCCAGTTAACAAGCGGAAGCTGTCCGTTTTGTGTAATTGCAGGTTACCCTGACCGTATGCCAGGTTTTATTGTTCAGTCGGTTGCAAGCACGGATCGTCCGGTATCTATGACTTTGATGATGCAGGCAGACGTTATGGGAACTGATGAGGCACTTATGGCGGCTCAGTTGACCAAATGGGATGGCGCTACTACCAACATAATCGGACAGGCAGGCGGAACAATCCCCGGTGGAACCGTTATCAGCACCTGGACTGCGCAAACCATCAATTTCACATATATGGATCCGGGCAATCCTGATACCCTTTCTATTCTTGCAGCTTCTTCTGATTCTATATTACTGCAGGGTGCAACTTCCAACCCTACTATCGGTAGTACTATATCAATAGATGCTATTGTGATCAACAACCCGGTTGGTATCCAGGATGTGATATTCTACGGTTCCAAGCACATCGCTTACCCGAATCCTGCAAGCACAGAGATCAACTTTGCAACCAGCGACGACAATGCAGCTTTCGTAACAGTATACGATGTAACAGGAAGAGCAGTAGTAAACCTGCCAATGGTAGCAGGAAAAGCTAAAATGGATGTAGATATGCTGGAAAGCGGAATGTACATGTATAGCATTACCGATGCTTCCAAAGGTATTCTGTATACACACAAATTCAATATTGCAAAATAATACCCTACCCTATCAGATAAAGAAAGGCCTCTTCGGAAACGAAGGGGCTTTTTGTTTTATGTCAATGGAAGGATTGTTTATTTAAAAGCGATGTTCTGAAGAACAGCATCCACCCTCTTTTCCACTGCATCGTTCTTCACCAATACAGGCGCATGATGCGGTTTGATCCGCGCATCGATAATGAGCGGACCTTTGCAGGCCCAGTGTTTGAACTGCGTATAGCTTTCGATGCCGTATATATCATGAGAAGGATTGCAACGGGTGAAGGTAACCCAAAGAAAATTATTCAGTGTCTCCGCTACAAAATCGCTGTCATCTGCAATAACGATCAAAGGTGTATCATTTAATTCCACTACATGATCTTTCAGCTGCCGGTTCAGTTCCTGCGTTTCTGCCGATGCGGTTTCATAATCTGTAAATGCTTTTGCGGTAAGCACTACCACCCCGGGCATTGCCATGCGGGCCTTCGTAAACGTACCTGTCTCTTCGAAATAAGAAGGAACCCTGCGTGACAGCTCACGCTTCACATCGCCGTATGCAGCAAATACCACCTTGCTCCCGGTATTCAATCCGGTTCCCGAATAGTCGAGCGTATCGATAGTCGTATTGGTGTAAAAATGAATATCCCGTTTCCAATCGATGCGCTTGAGCACGAACGAAAAATAATCCTCAATGTTTTTTACTGTGACTTTATTCGCATCGTCTGCCGTAATAAAAAGAAATTTCGCCAGGCTTAGCTGTCCTTTACCAAGGATGTGATTGGCGATCGTCAGCAGCTCTGCTGGTTGTTTGTTCTGCAAATAGGGCGTATAGCGTTCGCTACCGACAGCTAATAACAACGGATGTACACCGGCTGCATCTACTGCATGCACTTCTTTTACGCCAGGAATTTCCTTTTTCAACCCTTCACCGGTCATCTCGTGGATAAAATTTCCGAAACCGGTATCTTCCTGCGGTGGCCTGCCTACAACAGTAAATGCCCAGATCGCATTTTTCTTTGCATACACCTTGTGTACACGCATCAATGGAAAATCGTGGGTAAGGCTGTAATAACCCAAATGATCGCCGAAAGGTCCTTCCGGTTTATTCTCATCCGGGTACACTTCCCCGGTTATAACAAAATCCGCATCGGCAGAAATACAAAATCCGTCTTCGTAAAAATAGCGGAAACGCCTGCCATTAAGCGCACCTGCAAATGTCATCTCCGACAAGCCCTCCGGTAAGGGCATCACTGCAGCGAGTGTATGCGAAGGTGGTCCGCCTACAAATATACTTACTTTCAGGGGCTGGCCTTTTGATTTTGCCTTTGTCTGGTGAACACCAATACCACGGTGCAATTGATAATGCAAGCCGATCTCTTCATTCAGCACATACTTATTTCCATTCAGCTGGATCCGGTACATACCGAGGTTGGATTGCATGATGCCGGGCTGATCTGCATCTTCCGTGTATACCTGCGGCAGGGTAACAAAAGCGCCTCCGTCCTTTTCCCAGTGTTTGATCAGAGGAAGCTGATCGATACGGATCTCTTCAAAATGATCTTTTGCCTTTGCACGTATTCTTTTTGGTAATGCTTTGTATGCAGCAAACGCCAGTGAAATATTCCGGAACGGTTTTTTGATAAAGGCCATCGGATTGTTCTTTACCTCTATCAGCTGCTGCATCATCCCGAAATGTTCTCTGAATATAAAATGCGTGCGTTCGGTGGTTCCGAATATATTGGAAACACACGGATACTTCGTGCCTTTTACTTTTTCAAAAAGAACGGCCTTTCCTCCTGCCTCGTGTACCCGGAGATGAATAGCCGCCATTTCGAGCTCGGGATCTACTTCCTCTTTGATACGAACAAGGTGCCCGTTCTTCTCCAGATCATCCAAACATTCCTGCATCGAAGTATAAACCATAAGGCACCTTTTGCCGTAAAATTACGCATTTTTCGGGTGCTAAATCCTGTAAAAAATGACCTCGTTGTAGAATACTGTCGGAATTTTTTAACCACATAGCGACATAGTCAGCCTGTCGTGTTTATTTATTGAAGAATGTATAGTTGCGCATAGGGTAGGCGTTGTTTCCCTCCAATATATTCTTTGGCTTCCCTCTAATGCGGACAACACTATAAATTCTATGTGTCTGTGTGATTAAACTTTCAGGACTTATCGGAATCTAACCGACATGTTTTACAAAAAATCCAAATTATTTCATAACCGAACATTCCATAGAAAGATTACCTTTACTCTAATGAACAAAGGGATCCTTACATTCCTTTTTATTTGTACAATACTGCAAATAAGAAGTCAGAGCTTTGAGATGGATCAGGTGCAGCAGGTATGGCGCCCACGTATCAAAGCCGATTTCAGGTATGTGTCAGCTGCCCGCTACAAAGATACCAGCAATCATTTTTCTTATACCGATCAGAACTGCGTGGTCACTTTCCCGATCAAAACCAAATTCTCCGCAGGACTGGATCTTAGCTCTCTGAAACTGAAAGATCTCCTTTCGAAAGGTATATCAGTGCGTGCATCGCAGGTAATGGGTAATGTGAAATTCGGAGCCAAACAATTGCATGCAGGACTCGACAGTATTTCCAGCCGCAACCTCTACAACGCCAGCGCCGGGATATTCGGCCTGAAGCTCACAAAAAAATACCGGATCCTTTTTTACTCGGTGAATGCCGGTTTTAATGAAGAAGACAAAAGCATTCATACAATGGCCCTTCGGGCCAGCGGGATCATGGGCCAGTTCCACATCCGTGGTCTGCGAAAAAATTATTATTACGGTGTGGTCCTAAGCTATACCGATGGTGTATTTGCTCCCGTTCCATTTTTCGGTGGCATGCAGCCTGTCAACTCCAGGCTCAACTTCAGCTATACCCTGCCGGCACAGGTATGCCTTCAATACAAGATCAACACCAACAACTGGATCAACGGAGGGGTTACCCTGGATGGTTTCCGGTCGGGAATGATGTATAAAGGAGAGCGGATCAATTTTAATTATGCGAGCCTGGCGCTGTTTACTACGTATCGGGTGAAAGTGAATAAAACATTCGGGCTGAAAGTAAATGGCGGATACACACTTATACAGCGTGCAAAACTGAACAATACGGATGCCCATAAAACCCGGTACCGGATGAAGCGGGGATTTTTTATAGAAGCAGGTTTTTATACCCTGTTCGGCAAAAATCTTTTTGAGCAGGTGGCCAACGTAGTTAATGACAGTGTTCTCTAATCCTTTTTGGATCCCCGTTCAGCTTTCCGATCGTATCTTACAAAGAGGTTGATCCAGATGATCCTTGCTTTGCGAAAGATCACCGTCCACAATAACAAAGCGACTGTGGACATACTGATAAGTGAGATCATTTCATCCAGGCCAAACAGGAAATGACACAAGAGGAAAAGACCGATGCAGAGACCAACTGTCAGCCCATAGGAAATATACATGGAACCGTAGAAAAAGCCGATCTCCCGCAGGTATTTCAATCCGCAAACAGCGCAGTATTCATGGATGAGCGCTGTACGCTTAAGATCGAAAGGGTTTTTTGTAACAAAAAATTCCCCTTCGTGGCAACGCGGACATTTATTAAAAAGTATACTGTATAGTTTGGTTCCCTTCACGCTTTCATGTCTTCAATGCACCGGTACGGAAACACTACTTAAATATTTTTTTGAGCAGGCGCGTCATCACTCCACCTTTTTGTTGTGTGGAAGGACATACGTAAGCCGTTGTTTCCACTCCCGTTTTACTGATCGCAGAAAATCCTCCTGCCACATCGATGAGATTTGTATATCCCCTGCCTTTTAATATGGAGGCTGCGATCATGCTACGGTATCCGCCGGCGCAGTGAATATAGAATTCCTTGTTTTTGTCGAGGCTGTCCGTCCATTCGTTTATATAATCAAGCGCTTTGTGCGATACATTGGGCAGGTGCTGCGCTTCATACTCACCCTGCTTGCGCACATCCAGCACATTCAGTTTTTTTGCTTTGTATGTTTCCACAAATTGCTCTGCACTTACCGACAGAATACTGTCTGTTTCTTTTCCTGCTTCTTTCCAGGCCTGCATTCCGCCTTTCAGAAAACCAAGGCAATTATCATATCCCACACGCGACAAACGGAGTACGGCTTCTTCTTCTCTTCCTTCCGGCACCACTAATAAAATAGGCTGTTTCAGATCCACGATGAGAGCGCCCACCCAGGGAGCAAACTGCCCGTCGATGCCGATAAAAACAGCATTCGGGATATGCGAAGCTGCAAATTCTGCAGGTTTCCGTACATCCAATACCAATGCATGCTGATCGTTGGCCAGGTCTTCAAAGGCCTGCGCAGACAATGCAACGGAGCCTTTTTGCAATACCTGCTCCACATTTTCATAGCCCGTTTTATTTAGCAGGGCGTTTTTGGAAAAATACTGAGGTGCCGGCAGTATACCGGTTGTAAGCTCCTGAATGAATTTTTTCTTCGACATACTTTGCAGGGCATAATTTACCTTTTTCTGGTTGCCAAGCGTATCGAATGTTTCTTTACTCATGTTCTTTCCACAGGCAGAACCCGCTCCGTGTGCAGGATACACGATAACTTCGTTTGCGAGTGGGAGGATCTTCGAATGCAATGAATCATACAACATTCCCGCCAGATCTTCCTGGGTGATGCCCGATTGGATCGCAAGATCAGGCCTTCCTACGTCGCCGATAAAAAGTGTATCGCCCGTAAATATGCAATAATCTTTCCCGTTCTCATCCTTCAATAAATAGGTAGTGGATTCAGGCGTATGTCCCGGGGTATGCAGTGCTTTGATAGTAAGCTTTCCGATCCGGAATTCTTCCCCGTCTTTTGCATTATAGCTTTTGAAAACCGTTTCTGCCTTCGGACCGAAAACGATGGCCGCATTTGTTTTATTGGCCAGGTCTATATGCCCGCTCACAAAATCGGCATGGAAATGTGTTTCAAAAATATATTTGATCTGTACCTGATCTTTTTCTGCGCGTTGCAGGTAAGGAGTTATTTCGCGCAATGGATCGATGATGGCGGCCTCGCCTTCCGAGCTGATGTAGTAAGCGCCCTGAGCAAGGCAGCCGGTATATATTTGTTCTATGATCATATCTATTTAAAAAAAAGTTCTTTTACAATAATAAAGGTTCCTACACAAAGTGTAAAATATCCGAAAGCCGGTTTCAGTCTTTTTCCGCTTATAAAACTTCCCGCATAGCTACCAAGTATGATCCCGAACACACTCAGGCCGGAAACGATCAGCAGGAAACGCCAGTCGATCGGGATGCTGCCTATGTTACCCGTAAAACCGATCAGCGAATTAATAGCGATTATGCACAGCGAAGTCCCGATGGCTTTTTTGATCGGCACCCTGGCAAATACAACCAGGACCGGAATGATCATAAATCCGCCACCCGCACCAACAAAACCGGATAAAAACCCGACCGCAACACCCAAAAGCATCAATACCGGTATGCGAAAAGGCATCCGGTAAAATTCGTCCCACATCAGCTCTTTCAGGTTCCGGTTCCTCCCCTTACGGATCATCGTCCAGGAGGAAAAAAGCATGAGGATCGAGAACACGATCATAATAACCAACTGTTTGCTTACCTCGAAGGAAAGAACGCTAAAAAAAACATCCGGCAGGCGCGGGATCAGGAATTTCCGTACGCAAAACACCGTAACCATTGCAGGAAGGGCAAACTGGAGGATAGCTTCAAAACTGATATCGCCGCGGCGCAAAAATGCAAAGCTCCCGATCAGTGCCGACAGCCCCACAATGAACAGGGAATAGCCCGTGGCCACCTCGGCATTGTACTGCAATATATACACCAGCACCGGTACGCCCAGGATAGAGCCGCCGCCGCCAATCAAACCAAGGGTAAAACCAATAAATACAAAAAGTATATGTCCAACGTATTCCATCCTGCAAATCGCTTACAAATATAGTATTATGGGCTGAGCGGCCCGAGGATAATTATTGTATTATTATTATTGGCAGGTGTTAAAAAAATTAACGATTTTCCAAAAAAATTTGTATTTTTGGAATTGCTTTAAATCAGCTAAATACTATGCATTTAATTAAGAATAAAGTAATTACCCTAATTGTTGCTTTGGCGTTCAGTGTACCTGCGTTTTCTCAGGTTCCTTCGGGGTTTTTCAGGATCAATGAGTATTCCTGCGCAAATGTGAGCGGACTAACTGATTTTTCAGGTGGAACGCCGGATTGGTTCGAGATCTATAACACTACACTGGCCCCAAGATCCATTGCGGGATGGTATGTAACAAACGATATAGGCAAAATTGATAAATTTCAATTCCCGATCAATACAGTGATCCCGCCCCAGGGCTTTATAGTAGTATATGCCTCCGGCCTGGATACTGTTGTATACGGACCGCCAATTGAATACCATGCAGGTTTTGATCTGTTGCAAAGCAAGCCGCAAAAGATCATCCTTGCCGATAATGCCGGTATTGTGAGAGATTCTATCACTATCCGCAGACACCAGCACAACCATGCCTGGGCGCGTATCCCGAACGGAAGCAATAACTGGAAAGTATTCGCACGCAGCACTGCCGGCGTTCCTCAGTGGACCCCGGGGACCACCAACGTTGTTACCGGTCTTAAAAGCTATAAAGGATACCTGCCTCCGCCTATATTCAGTATAACACGCGGATTTTATACAGGGGCTCAATCATTATCTTTATCCATCCCGAACAGTGTAGCGCTGATACCGAACCTGGAGCCGTTTTACTTTGGTTCCAGTGGTACCACAGGCCCGGCAGCATATATTGGCCGTGATCCAAGTGCCTTCTCAAACAATGCTTTGAAAAACCTGTATGACGGAACACCAATTAATATTGATTCTTCCACGGTTATCAGGGCATATCTGGATACTTCACAGTTCACGGGTGGAGGTAATTTTTTGCCGAGCTTCGTTGAAACACATTCTTATATTATCGATCAGGCCAATGTGCTTCCTAACAATGCGAACGGTGAGTATATAGCTACCAATTTCACACTGCCGGTTATTTCCATTTCTTACGATTCCACTACATCCGGCACTTATCCGGGTGCAGGCGGTGGTGTTGCCCACAATTATATGGTGAGTATGGAATACTTTGGGAAAGGTTCCAATCACCCATTCAGGTTCAGTACAATAGGGGTAACCACTCCCGGAAGCTCGGATGATGCGCCGATCCCGGGAAATTACGTTGGTTTCGATTTTTCTGCTTTTGATGAATTCGGTTACAGCTATACCAATAAACAACAGTTGTATACAGACAATACCCTAGGCGCCAGTGGCCGCACAGAGCAGACAACTATTTCCCTTAAGGCTGCTGGTTCCGACAATTTCCCTTATACATTTTTTAATACTGCGCCCACCAGCCAGCCGGAGATCTCCGCTCACCTAAGAGATCCGCTCGCCCAGACCTATGCAATGAAAAACGGTTGGGAACTGGATGGTTTACATTACCAGCCTTGTATTATGTACATCAATGGTCAGTATTTCGGGATCTATGATATCCGCGAGAAATTTGACCGTGAGTACACAAAATACTATTTCGGCACAGACAGCGACAGTATCCAGGTCCTTGAAATGGATGGAGTACTGAGTGCGTCCCCGTCGCCAAATGCGCTTACCAACTGGACATCCGTTGTAAACTATATCACCACCAATGATATGCGTGTAGATACGCTGAGATCTGTCGCTGATTCCTTGTTAAATTTCAGAAGTTTGATGGATCTTATTATTTACAATGCTTACACAGTAAATACCGCATTCCCTCAAAAAGCTGCCTGGTGGAGAGCTCACGATTCGATCTCCGGTCAGATCAAATGGCGTTATCGCATGTTCGACATGGAAGATACCTACGGACTGAATGAAAATGATGCTGGTTTGCCAAGTACTAATTACGATGCTTCTCTTTGCCAGGCACAGTCGGTATACGGGGCTACTACAAGTCCTGATCTTGCCCACCTGGCTATTTTCACCAGTTTAATGGAGAGTGATACGTTCAAGTCGCAGTTCATCAACCGCTTTTCGTACCATCTAAACAACTCCCTGAAATGTCCACCGATCATTTCTCAGCTAAACTATATCCGCAGCTTACTCGCACCGGAAATGTTCCAGCATTGTACAGCTATGTTGGGCATAACTGTTCCGGCTTTGGATACGGTGTGGGGAATATCCGTCGACACTATGAAATACTGGATCAACCAACGTTGTCCTACGATCACGGAAGATATAAAAACCTGCTACAATGTTACCGGCCCGTGGAGCTTCTGTACCAATGTGGAGCCTCCGGGATCAGGTACCGTATATCTCAATACAGTCGGCTATCCTGAAGAGCACAGTGATAATTATTTCGGGAATGTTTGGTTCGATGCGATCGGATCACCGGGAGAGAATTATATATTCGATCATTGGGAGCTTGAAGGATTTGTTTTACCAGATAGTATATCATTGGAAAACGACACCCTGCATTGGCTATTCGACTCTACTTCCTGTATCAAAGCATTCTTTAAATTAAAAGAGCCTTACCTGACTGTGGGCGAGCCTTCCATACCTACCGGTTTTTCACCAAACGGCGATGGCTACAACGACCTGCTGAATGTATACGGAACATTGGATGTAACGGATTACAGCTTCCAGGTATACAGCCGCTGGGGACAAAAAATATGGGAATCGGGAGATAAAACCAAAGGCTGGGATGGAATGTTCAACGGACAACAAGCACCGGTGGGTGTTTACGCATACGTCTTCAAGGGAACCACTTCTGATGGCAAGCTGCTACAGAAAAGCGGAAACATAACATTAATACGATAATAGTTCTTTTATACCAAAACAGATATGAAAAAAGTTTTATTTGCAATTGTTTTAAGTGGTTTTACGGCAGCTTCGGTTGCCCAGGATATTCACTTTTCACAATTAATCCAAACTCCTTTGCAGATCAATCCTGCCAATACCGGTTTGTTTGATGGCTATCACAGGGCTATTATCAATTACCGTTCTCAATGGACCTCTGCCGGCAGCCCTTTCAAAACAATGGCTGCTTCGTTCGATACAGAGCTCGGATTGAAAAAGAAAAAAAATGCGTACCTCGGTATAGGCGGGTTCCTGTTCCAGGACAAATCGGGTGATGCCAACTGGAAACAATTCAAAGCCGACCTGTATTTGAACGGTATCCTAAAAGTAGGTAAAGAAAGCCACCTTGCTTTAGCTATCGGCGGAGGTTACGGACAAACATCTGCGGACTTCTCCAAGCTTACATTTGGTAACCAATACAACGGTCAGGGATTTGATACCGAATTCAACAGTTATGAATCCATCGTGTTCCGTAATTTCAATTATGCCGATCTTTCAGCCGGTTTCAATTACGAGTTTGATAAAACCAACCAGGCATTTGACCGCAACAATTCCTTCAAGATGAAAATAGGATTTGCCGGCTATCACCTGAACCAGCCAAAATACATTTACGGAGGTGCACTGGAGCAAAAAATGAATGCACGTTATGTGGGATCGCTTGGCGGGCAGTATGATTTCAAAGGTACCAGGCTATCGGCACTCACCAATAACTATTACATGTTGCAGGGCAAATTCAAGCAGCTAAATGTAGGAGCTATGGTTCGTATGCGTTTTAACAACCAGACCAAGATCACAGGTATGGTGCACGAAACTGCATTGTACTTAGGCTGTAACCTGCGTGTGGGCGATGCCGTGATCCCAACGATGATGTTTGAGATGAAGGGCTTTATGATTGGTCTGTCTTATGATTACAACGTTTCTTCCTTTAAGCCTTCTACCAATGGTAACGGAGGTTTCGAGATTTCGCTGAAATGGACCAATCTGCGTGATGGTACCTTCAGACAGGGAAGAGAGTTTAATAAAGGCAAATAGCACTCAAAAATGCTTTTATGGCTACCCTGAAAAGAAAACTTGCCTGCATTTTATTCCTGTTTACGGCGTGTCATTCCTATTCCCAGCTTTTCGATAATACGGTGTATAACCGCAAGTCTGCTTATGCCGAGCTCTTCGGCACAGGACTGGGTGCTACCGTTAATTTTGAATACCTGTTCAAGGATTATGGTATGAAACAAGGGATACGCGGAGGTCCCGGTTATTTCGTAAATTTCCTGGAAGACAATTCTCCTACGATCATTTCGGGGAATATTGAATACCTGTCTTTTGCAGGAGCACGCAATCACCATATCGAATGGGGCCTGGGAGCATCCTATCAATACAAATACTATAAAAAAACATTCCAGACACCTGTGTATTATATCGAAAATTCGGATACCACGATCCTCTATACCGATCATGATTATAAGTACCAGCGTACAGGGCCCGCTATTGTTCCACGCCTCGGCTATCGGTATGAAAATGAAGATGGCGGTCTGGTAGTGAGAGTTGCATGGACACCGATCATCTATATTCTCAATTCGGAAAAAGAATTTATCGATGGTAACCGCACCAGCAAAACAGCCATTCCATTCAGTACCAAACTGGGCTGGGGTGGTATAAGCATTGGCTTTAGCTTTTATTGATCATGAGCTCAGAAATACGTAACAAGCGTAAAATTATCAACGATCCCATTTACGGTTTTGTTACGATTCCCAATGACCTTGTTTACGATCTGATCAACCATCCCTATTTTCAACGCCTGCGGAGGATCAAACAGCTCGGCATGACGAACCTCGTATATCCGGGTGCCTTGCATACCCGTTTTCATCATGCCATTGGGGCCATGTGGCTGATGGTGGAAGCCGTTAAAGTATTACAAAGCAAAGGCGTAGAGATAACGGAAGAAGAAGAGTGTGCTGTTATCGTTGCCATCCTGCTTCACGACATCGGACATGGTCCTTTTTCACATGCGCTGGAACACACGATAGTTAGCGGCGTCAGCCATGAAGACGTTTCGGAAATGCTGATGGAAAAGCTGAACACGATCTTCAAAGGAAAGCTGAGCCTCGCCATTGATGTATTCAACAATAAATATAAAAAGAAATTTTTGCACCAGCTTGTATCGAGCCAATTGGATATGGACCGCCTGGACTACCTGAAACGCGACAGTTTTTTTACCGGTGTGTCGGAAGGTGTCATCAGCAGCGATCGGATCATCAAAATGCTGCATGTACAAAACGGCCGGCTGGTGATCGAAGAAAAAGGGATCTACAGTATCGAGAAATTCATCATCGCACGCAGACTTATGTACTGGCAGGTATACCTGCACAAAACAGTGCTGTCGGCTGAGAATATGCTGGTGAAGGTACTGCAGCGCGCAAAAGAAATGGCCAATAAAGGGATCGAGCTGTTTTGCTCTCCTGCCCTGCATAAATTCCTGTACAATACCTATGGGAAAAAGGATTTCAGCCGGCACCCCGAGCTGATAGAGATTTTTGCACAGCTGGATGACTATGATATTTTCAGTGCCATCAAAGTATGGAGCTCTCACGAAGACAAGATCCTCAGCTTGCTCTGCCGCTCACTTATCAACAGGTCGCTGTATAAGATCGAGATCCGGAAAACCGAATTCAAAAAGAGCGAGATAGAGAAAAAGAAACGGGAAACGGCCAAACGCCTTGGACTTAAAGGTAATGAGGTCGATTATTTCGTATTCTCCAAAAGTGTATCCAACGAGATCTACAACGTAGATAAGATCGGGATCACGATCCTTTTTAAAGATGGAAAAACAAAAGATATTTCCAAATCAAGCGACCAGCTGAATGTGGAAGTACTCAACAAGACAGTAAAAAAATGGTTCCTGTGTTATCCAAGATAAACCTGCCGGACAGAAGATAAATGAGAGATTTTACGATCAGTGCCAGGGCACCCGTCTCCTCTGCTTTCAGAGAAAAGAACATTCACACGTTTGCACAGGCCTGTGATCATATCCGTACGCTTCCCTACAAAAGGAACGAAAATAAAGAAAACGGCCTGTGTGTATTGACCGATGGTTTTGGCACCTGTAGCACCAAGCATGCAATCCTTCGCCTGCTGGCCATCGAGAACAATGTTCCGGAAATAAAGCTGATCTTAGGAGTCATCAAAATGAACGGGGCCAATACACCTGCGATTGCCACTATACTCGACAAATACGGACTGGAGCATATCCCTGAAGCACACAATTATTTATCTGTAAACGGAAAAGTGATCGATTGCACCAAAGAAAATTTTGGTCTCATGAATGCTGCTGATCTTATTGCTGAAATAGAAATTGCACCGGATCAGATCACAGGGTTCAAAGTGAGCTATCATCAACAGGTATTGAAACAGTGGCTGACTGAGCACCCGGAAATACAATTTCCGTTCGAAGAGATCTGGCAGATCAGGGAAGAATGTATTGCCGGTCTTTCCTACTGAAAACCGGTTCCCCGGCCTCATCAGTAGCCTTCCTCACTTTTCCAGCACCGGGAAACGAATGACGGAGACCTTTCTATCCGCACTGGCATAAGATTTTCTTATCCTTTTCTGCCCCATTTTTCGTTCGAAAAGAAATATGGAATGGTCCAAAAAAAACCTTTATTTTTTTAGGAAAAATGGGAATTAAATTGGTACTTTTAGTTATTATAAGTAGTGAATTGTTTACCTAACGTTGGGTGTTACAGGCCATCAATAAAACTCGTAAATACCCTGATATCTGTGTATGAAAGATAGAGATGCTTCGGATATAGAAATCACCCTGTTGTTAGAAGCTGTCTTTCAAAAATATGGTTATGATTTTACCCAATATTCGGAAGCACATGTGAGACGCAGGATCATGAACCGTATGTCACTGTCACATATGAACACTGTTTCAGAGTTACAAAATGCGGTACTGCATGATGAGCTTATCGCTGCAAAGCTTTTGCAGGATCTGTCCATAACGGTCACCGAAATGTTCAGAGATCCCGGTTTCTATAAATCCGTTCGTGAAAATGTTATCCCGATCCTGAAAACCTATCCGTTTATAAAAATATGGCATGCCGGATGTTCTACCGGCGAGGAAGCCTATTCTATGGCCGTTTTGCTGAAAGAAGAAGGACTCTATGACCGCACCACCATTTATGCTACTGATTTTAATCAGCAGGCATTGAACCAGGCAAAGGAAGGGATCTTCTCCAACGAGATGGTCAAAGAGTATACATTGAATTACCAGCTTTCGGGTGGCCAGGAATCTTTTGCAGGTTATTATACGGCAGATTCGGAACACGTTATCATGAACCAGGCCCTGAAAAAAAACATTGTGTGGGCCAACCATAATCTCGTAACCGACAGTATGTTTGCCGAAGTGCATATGATCCTGTGCCGGAATGTGCTTATTTATTTCGACAAAGCTCTTCAGAATAAAGTGCAGACACTTTTTTACGAAAGCCTTACAAACGGTGGTATCCTCTGTCTTGGCTCAAAAGAAAGTATCCGCTTCAGCGAGGTATTCGATGCGTATTCGGAATTAGATAAAAAACAACGCATATTTAAGAAAAAATACAAGGAATGAGTTATGATGCAGTTGTCATAGGTGCTTCCGCGGGAGGTATGAATGCGATGAAAGCAATTTTTTCGGCATTGCCGGCTTCGTGTTCATTATCTTTTATTGTAGTGCAGCATATAGGTGCCCGTTCCGACGGATGGTGGATAGAGTTTCTGAATGAAAAAAGCGAATTACAGGTAAAAGAAGCAAATGAAAAAGAGGAAATAGAAAAAGGAACGGTTTATATTGCTCCTCCAAATTATCATTTGTTGGTAGAAAAGAACAGGACGTTTTCATTAACGATCGGTGAAAGAGTTAATTTTGCAAGGCCCTCTATCGACCTGTTGTTTGAATCCGCAGCCGAGGCATACCGCGACCGGCTTATTGGTATTGTCCTCACGGGCTCCAACCACGACGGCGCTTCCGGTCTTAAGAAGATAAAAGAACTGGGCGGGCTTACTATCGTTGAAAACCCTGAAATGGCTGAATGGCGTGGGATGCCGGATGCCGCTATCGCTGCTGTTACACCTGATCATATACTGTCCCTGAACAGGATTCCTGATCTTTTAATGGAATTAAATAAAAAAACCGGCTTGTCTGTTGATATGGCCGGAAAGAAAATAAAAAAAGGAGAATAAATGAAAATGACTCTTGGGCAAAAGATCCTTTCGGGATTTATTATTTGTGGGATCATCCTCTGCGGAGTAGCGGTCTTTACATTCAACAACAGTGAGAAATTTATCGCTTCCAATGCATGGGTGGACCACACGAACCGGGTGATCAGTGAGCTGCAACAAGTACAGTTATCTGTAGTAGACGCTGAAACAGGAGCCAGGGGCTATGTGATCTCGGGTAATGATAATTTTCTGGAGCCCTATACAAATGCCAAAATAAAAATATTCGAGAATCTTAATAATACAAAGGAGCTGACTGCCGATAATGAGGCGCAGCAAAAAAGGCTGGAAGAACTGGAAAAAGAGATCAACCGTTATACCGATTACCTCACTAAACTGCTAGAGATCAGGAAAACCGATCCCGCAAAAGCCAGTTCTATTGTCACCTCCGGTGAGGGCAAAAGGATCACGGATAGTATCCGGAAGATCATTGCTGCTGCCAGAGAGGTGGAACAGGGGCTGCTGAGAGAAAGAAAAAAAGAAAGTGATGACGATGCCCGGAATTTCAATTTGGTATTTGCAGTGCTCCTGGCAGTTATTCTGGTGATCCTGATCAGTGTTTATTTTATTATCATCACCAATCTGCGGGCACTTCGCAGAGCCGAAGCCGAAACAGCCGACAAGAACTGGCTGCTTACAGGTAATTCACTCCTGAATGATCAGACACATGGCGAAAAAGAAGTAACCGAACTGGCAAAAGACGTAATGGGACAGATTGTCCCATACATGAAAGCACAAATAGGAACTCTGTATCTTTTGGAAGACGATCACCTGTATATGACCGGAGGATATGCGATCGATCTCAGCAAAGGGCAACCGCCGGTAAAAGTAGGACAAGGCCTCCTTGGACAGGCTGCACGCGAGAAAAAACCAGTCCATCTTGAGCAGGTTCCGAACGACTATATGAAAATCAATTCAACGCTTGGCAATACCCTTCCGAAACATGTTCTTGTATTTCCCTTTCAATATGCCGGAAAAGTAAAAGGAGTCATAGAGATCGGTTCTGTAACCGCATTTTCAGAACTTAGTATGCAGTTCCTTCAAATGATCGCTGAAAATCTCGGGATCGCATTCAATTCTTCACAATCAAGAGCCAAACTGAAAGAGCTGCTGGAAGAAACGCAGGCACAGAGTGAAGAGCTGCAGTCGCAACAGGAAGAGCTGAGACAGCTGAATGAAGAGTTGGAAGAGCATACACAGAACCTTAAACAGCAACAGGAAGAATTGCAAATGACCAATGAGGAGCTGGAAGAGCAAACCCGCTCACTGGAAATGAAAAATAAGGAAGTGGAATTGGCGCGTTATGACATCGAACAGAAAACAAAACAGCTGGAAGTCAGCAGCCGCTATAAATCGGAATTCCTGGCCAATATGTCGCATGAGCTACGGACACCGCTCAATAGTCTGTTGATCCTGTCAAAGGAACTGGCCGATAACCGTATACAAAATCTTAACCGCGATCAGGTAGAAAGTGCAGAGATCATCTATAACAGTGGACAGGATCTTCTCGTGCTGATCAACGAGGTTCTGGATCTGTCGAAGATCGAGGCGGGTAAGATGGATGTGAATATAGAGGAAATAAACCTGAAAGCCTTTTCCGATAACCTGGTGCGCGAATTTAAACACCAGGCAGATCAAAAAAAGCTGCAGCTTGTTTCCAAATTAGATCCTGATCTTCCAGTATCTATCAGCTCAGATCCTCAGCGTCTGAACCAGGTCATGAAAAATCTGTTGTCAAATGCGCTCAAGTTCACGGAAAAAGGCAGCATCACTATTGGTATCAGCCGATATTCTGCGGACAAAGTAAGTATTAATGTTACCGATACCGGCATTGGTATCCCGGCGGAAAAACAAATGGCTGTATTCGAAGCATTTCAGCAGGCGGATGGCGGCACTTCGCGCAAGTATGGCGGTACCGGACTGGGACTTTCCATCTCGCGCGAGCTCGCAAAATTATTAGGTACAGAGATCCGTCTGAGCAGCAAAGTGAATGAAGGATCGACCTTCTCACTCATCGTTCCATTGACGATCAATCCAACGGAAGGGATGCGTAACAAAGAGGAGGAAAAGATCCAGTATAACCGGTCTTCCGCAAAAAGCAATCAGTATATCGATTATCCGGCAGCACCTGACAACAGGGATTCAATAACAACAGATGATAAGGTAGTGCTGATCATTGAAGATGACCTTACATTTGCAAGTGTGCTGATGAAACAGGCTACGCAGAAAGGCTTCAAATGCATCTCGGCTGCTACCGGTGAGGATGGATTGTTACTGGCCGAAAAATACAAACCTACTGCAATCGTTCTCGACATTGATCTTCCGGGTATAGATGGTCACAGTGTGCTTGCCGCGCTAAAATCGAAACCTGCGCTGCGGCATATTCCTGTGCACATCATGTCGGTGAATGAACGGACGATCGAACCGATCAAAGAAGGCGCGATCGAATACCTGATGAAACCCGTTACCAAAAACGATCTCGAAGAAGCCTTTAACAGGATCGAGAATTTTGTGAACAGGAAAATGAAAAATCTGCTCATCATAGAAGACGATGACAATGCACGGAAAGCCATGCGCAAGCTGATCGGTAATGGCGATGTAAAATGTTACGAAGCAGCGACCGGGGCAGAAGCGCTGAAACTGCACAGGGAAACCTACTTCGATTGTATTGTACTCGACCTCGGCTTACCGGATATGACAGGCTTTGAGCTGATCTATCAATTGGAAAGAGAAAAAGGGCACATCCCTCCTATCATTATTTATACGGGCAAAGAGCTTACCAAAGAAGAAAACCTGGAGCTGCAGAAATACACCGAAAGCATTATTATAAAAGGTGTAAAATCAGAAGAACGCCTGTTGGATGAAACCGCGCTATTCCTGCATCGTACGATCAGTAACCTGCCCGAATCCAAACAATCGATCATCAATCGCCTCTACGACAAGGAAGCTGCTTTCCAGGGTAAAAGGGTCCTGTTGGTGGACGATGATATGCGGAATATATTTGCACTTTCGAAAGTGCTGAAAGAAAGGGGTATGGAAGTGATCAAAGCCGACAATGGCATAAACTCGCTGGAGATGCTGGAGCAGCATAAGAGCATTGACATTGTGCTGATGGATATCATGATGCCGGAAATGGACGGCTATGAAGCCATGCGAAGGATCCGGGCACAGGAAAAATTCAGGCAGTTGCCGGTAATAGCGCTTACTGCCAAAGCAATGAAAGACGATAAACAAAAATGTATTGACGCCGGTGCAAATGATTATATTACCAAACCTGTAGATGTGGAAAGATTACTGTCGCTGATGCGGGTGTGGCTTAGTAAATAAATTAAAACCATTGAAACAAGATGAACGCAAAACCTAAAATACTGGTAGTGGACGACAGGTACGAAAACCTGCTCGCCATACGGACTGTACTCCGTGACCTGGACCTGGAGCTGATCGAAGCCAAAAGTGGTAACGACGCATTAAAGGCAACCCTGCACAATGAATTCGCCTTGGCCCTGCTGGATATCCAGATGCCGGAAATGGATGGCTACGAGCTGGCTTCCATTTTACGGGAAGAGGAGAAAACCGCACGCCTGCCTTTTATATTCATATCCGCTGTTTATACGGACAACCTTAATGTTTTCAAAGGTTACGAAAAAGGCGCCTTCAGCTTTATCACCAAACCCTTCCAACCCGAGATCCTGATCAATAAGGTAAAATTCTTCATTGAAAAACACCAGCAGGAGATCGCGCTGTATGAACTGAACAAAAAGCTGGAAATACGCGTACAGGAACGTACCCAGGAACTCGAAAACGCCAA
This sequence comes from Bacteroidota bacterium, assembly GCA_021156365.1. Lineage (GTDB taxonomy): Bacteria > Bacteroidota > Bacteroidia > B-17B0 > Aurantibacillaceae > JADJDM01. The sequence goes on along the minus strand of JAJNDK010000010.1, from coordinate 122,833 downwards.
CAGCGACCTGGAGCATATGCTGCATATGATGAAAGGAAAGAACGAAGAGCTGGAGCAATTTGCTTACATCGCTTCACATGACCTGCAGGAACCTTTGCGCACCACCTCCAGTTATGTTGCTTTGCTGGAAAAGGAAATAAAAAGTAAGCTGGATGAACGATCGGAGCTGTATCTGCAGCACATCACCAAATCCTCAGAGCGGATGCGTACCCTCATCACCGGTTTGCTCGAATATTCGCGGATCGGAAAAGAAAAAGAGAAGGAAGCTGTTGATTGCAACCAGATCCTTTCGGAAGTTCGTACGGATCTTGATACACTGATCAAAGAGAACAATGCAACGATATTTGTTCATCCCTTGCCAAAAAAACTGAACGCTTATCCTGTTGAGCTCCGGCAGCTGTTCCAGAACCTGATCGCCAATGCACTGAAATTCAGAAGAAAAGAAATAAACCCCATCATCGAAATAGATGCAGTAGAAGAGAACCATCTCTGGAAATTTTCCGTAAAAGACAATGGGATCGGTATAGAAGAAAAGTTTTTTAACCGGATATTCATTATTTTCCAACGACTGCATGCGCGGAAAGATTACATCGGGAACGGGATCGGACTTGCACACTGCAAAAAGATCGCGGAACTGCATAAGGGAACAATTTGGGTAGAGTCTACATTGAACGGAGGGAGCACATTTTTTATAACTATCAGTAAAAATTAATAGTCATGGGGAAAAAATTAAATCGTGTATTACTGATCGACGATGACGAATCCACCAATTTTTTGCATAAGATCGTTCTGGAAGACAATGTGGAAATAAAGAACATTGAGGTGGCCGAAACGGTAACAGAAGCATTCGAGATCCTCGAGCGTTCGAAAGGCGCCGACAAGACCGAGCCCGATCTTATTTTTCTCGACCTGAACATGCCGGGCATGAATGGCTGGGATTTCCTGGAAAAATACAAGGGTCTGCACAAAAACTCCCTGATCTTTATTCTTACCACTTCTGCCAATCCGGATGACAAAAAGAAAGCGGAGAAAATAAAGGAGGTTTCAGGTTTCCGTAACAAGCCCTTGACAGGAGAAATGGTGCAGGAGATCATATTGGAATATTTTCCGCATTGATACATCCGCCACTTACGCACTATATCTTCGCTCACCCTGACTATTTTAACTCTGACACTATAAGCAAGCCCCGCGGAAAATACATCTTTTACATGAACTTACTTCCGATCATATACACCATCGGGCATTCCACTCATCCTGCTGAGCATTTCCTGAAACTGCTTACCACGAACCAGGTGAACTGTGTAGTGGATGTTCGAAGCGTAGCTGCCAGCCGGTTCAATCCCCAATACAACAAAAAAGCACTGGAAGACTTCCTGAAAAAGAACGGAATACGCTACCTGCATTTTGCAGAAGAATTCGGGGCAAGACGTACAGATCCGAATGACCTGAGCGAAGGCCTGGTGGATTTTGAAAAAGTACGGCAATCTGCTGTATTCAAAAAAGGGATCGAACGCCTGAAACAAGGAACAGAAAAAGGATATTCGATCGCACTGATGTGTGCAGAAAGCGAGCCGCTGGAATGTCATCGTTTTGCCATGATCTCACCGGCATTGAAAGAAGAGGGATTTGAGATAAAACATATATTGAAGAACAATACCATACAAAGCCAGGAGAAATCAGAAGCAGCATTGCTCGATACGTACAAAAAGCAATTGAACCTATTGTTTGCCGACGAATTACCAACGAGTAACCGGTTACAGATAGCACTCAAACTGATGAATGAAAAGATGGGATTCACAGCTAAATAGCGATCCTCCACAATAAAAAAATACGCTATCTTCATGTAAATTATGAAAAGAATTTTCTACCTCTTTTTTCTTTCTTTGCCACTGTTTATCTTTGGTCAGAAAACCCTGAAAAAATATGAGGGAAATCTTCTTTTCAAGGAAACTTCCTATCATACGATCATTTCAAGAGAGCTAACCGATACTACTATCAAGTATTTCAATTTCAGCATCGATTCGCTCATTGAGATCGAAGAATGGAGCGCTTTCCGGGAAGCAGAAGTTTCCTTTGTTTACCTGGAATTCTGCCTGGTGAAAAGGTCCGATTCCTTGTTCATCCGTTATTTCAATCCACTTAGTAAACAAAAAAATCTCGTTTACTTTCTCCCGCTCAACACCCGCGACACGATCAGGAACTACAGAGGATACACTCTTTTTGTAGATTCTACATCCGTAAAACAGGAAAAGGAAAAAGCCGTGTACACCAAACACATCGAATGGGGCAGCGAGCTTTTTGACTTTAATGGTGTTTATAAAACAGATACACTGATCACTTTCAGGAAATTCACACTTGACTGTTACAAAGCAGAGCTGTATCAACAAACGAAACATCTGGACATCCGGAAGATCCTTCTCATAGATAAAGCCAGCCTGGTGCCGGTGTATGAGGAAGAACACAGGTATTTTAGATCCATGCGTCCCGGGCTTCCATTGAACAAATGGATCCTGATGCGGAGAATGAAGCTGATCGAGATCGATTGATCTATTCCTTAAAAAAATTCAGCTCCTTCAAATTAATAATGTGAATATTCTGGTAATAGAACTTTAATACCTTTTTGTAATCGTATCCCATTTTGGTCATACGCATAGCACCTTCCTGGCACATGCCGATCCCGTGACCAAATCCTTTTCCTCTGAAAAGAACCGTATCTCCTTTTGATTCTATACTGAAAAAAGTAGATTTTAACTGCAGATCTGTACGTACTAATTTCAGTGGTACTTTGCAGGAAGCGTATTCGAGATTGATCTTGCGGCTCCACTGCTTGAAATTGACCGCCGCTTCTTTCGCCAGGCTATCTTCAACCGGGTATTTATGTTTCAGCTTCAGATAGGTCAACCAGTCTTCCGTAGCCATTTTTCGTTCCCAGTGTGCATTCGGCATTTTGAGGCTGAAAGAATCATTCACCGAACGCAGGTAAGTGGTTTTCGTTCCCCATACATCTTCCGAATTCACCGTTTGTCCACCACTGTTCGAATGGAAAGCAGCCGTGATCAGTTGCAGATTTTCGTCTACTACTACCAGGCCTTTGGTAGTGGCCACCGCTTCTAGTATTTCTGCATCATGGGTTTTTCCATAAAATGCCTGGCAGTGCACCTGGTCACAGAGGTTGTATCCTTCCATCGTGTGTTTATACATATGCGCCAGTGCATAGGTACGTGCGAGGATGGATTGCACTTTGTAAAACTCCACGGTGGAGTGTGAGCCTGCTTCCGCTTCCGAAACGCCCGCAATATAATGATCCACCCGCGTATAGTTAATGACACGGAGCCGGTCCGCATCCACCGATACAATAATATTATCATCAAAAAACCGGGGCTTTCGGTCAGGGTTCAGTACTTTTACTTTAATGGTCTTTTCTTCGGCTGCCGATACTACTTTAAACGACCTGCATTTCCCGATCACATTCTCAAAGGTTTTTATCTCGATGGAATCATTCACAAGACTTGCTTTCAGCACGGATTCCTCGTTCAGCTCCACACTTGTTTTGCCATCCAGGATCAGCGTGTATATTCCTTTTATCGGCGCCACTATCAGCGACTGAACTTTTGTCTGGGAAAGAACCCGGACACTGATCATTTCTTCAGATGTAAATCTGGTGCTGTACTTTTTTGCAGGCGCAGGCGTATTTCCTCCACGTGTGCCGGTGGTCATCGGTATGGCTGCTAAAAACAACAGACACAGGCTTAGTATGTAAAGTGAATTCCGCATCAATTTTCTTTGATCAAATATTCATACATTTTTTTTGCAATACGCTCCGAAGCTCCGGAGCCACCCAATACTTCATCAAGTCGTTTGTATTCCGCTTCCATTTCGTTTCTTTTTGACGGATCATTTACGAGCGCATGCAACTCCGATTTCATCCGCTCATAATTCATGTCTTCCTGTATCAGCTCCGTCACTACCGGTTTATCAAGGATCAGATTGGGCAGGGAGATATATTTTACTTTCGCGAGGCGTTTTGCTATCCAGATCGTGATCCCGTTGCCGTAATAACAACAAACCTGCGGAAGGTGGAACAAAGCTGCTTCCAGTACAGAAGTGCCTGATTTGATAAGCCCTGCATGTGCATGTTGTAATACCTGGTAGGCTTTGTTGTAAAGCAATTTTGTTTGTCCAAGATCGGTAACGGACCGGTAGTATTCTTCAGGTAAATTCGGCGCTGCCACTACGACAAATTCATAGGCAGGAAAGTCGTTCCTCAATTTCAGCATAGCGGCCAGCATTACTTTGATCTCCTGTTTACGGCTGCCTGGCATACAGGCAATCAGCGGTTTTCCACTGAGACCGTTTTCTTTCACGAATATATCAAAGGCAGGGATCTGTGTTTTTATCTTTTCCACTTCGTCTACGAGCGGATGTCCTTCATAATCCACTACACAATTGTGTTTTGCATAAAATGCTTTTTCGAAAGGCAGGATCACGAACATATGGTCTACCGAACGCTTAATGATCTCCACCCGCGATTCTTTCCAGGCCCAGATAGTTGGTGAAATATAGAAGAATACACTAATACCTTTGCTGTGCGCAAATTCTGCAATACGGAGATTAAAGCCCGGGTAATCGATCAGGATCAATACATCCGGCTTGTGTTTCACCAGGTCCTCTTTGCAGAAACGGATATTACGCGCGATGGTACGGATATTCAGCAGCACTTCCACAAATCCCATGAAGGCGAGGTCTTTGATATGCTTCACCACTTCGGCGCCCTCCGCTTTCATTTTATCACCGCCCCAGCAACGGAAAGAAGCATTTGCATCGAGCTTTTTCAGCTCTGCCAGTAAATTGGCTCCGTGCAGATCACCGGATGCTTCCCCTGCTATAACGTAATACTTCACCTTTTCTTATATCAATTTGTGTGCGTTTAAAACTAATTGTAGCAGGCAAAACTATTTTCAACCAAACATGGTATTTTCCACATACATCTTCAGGTACATGATGATACCCCCGTAGATAAATGCTGCCAGTATAATTCCTCTTCCCGATTTGTAACGTTCCTGGTTCAAAAACAAAAAGAACATTCCCAGGTTAGGAACTACGCAAAGGCTCAGGGTGGGTGCAAGTATTTTCATCAGCACCAGATACCGGAAAAAACCCGGAATGAAACCCATGAACCGGAACGACCATAGCCAGTATATAAAAAGGAACAGCATCGGTATAGCAAGACCGATAAACACGCCCAGCCAAAAGTTGTTGAACTTCTTGGCACCGATACCCTTGATCTTTTCTATTTCTTTTTTATAGTCTTCCACTGTATTATTATCCTTCCATACTTTTCTTTAAACCTGCCAGCGCTTCATATGCCGTCATATCAGCATGTGTAGGCACCACACTGATATAGCCGTTCTCATTTGCCCACACATCTGTATCTTTTGCCGTCGGTTCCAGGTTTTTAAACTCACCTGTAAGCCAGTAATACGAGCGGCCATACGGATCTTTTCGTTCGTCAAAATGTTCCAGCCAGAGCGCGTTTGCCTGTCTGCATACTTTTATTCCTTTCAGCTCATCGCTTTTCAGCTTAGGGATGTTTACATTCAGGCAAACACCTTTTGGTAAACCCTTTTTCAAAACAGCATCAATGATCGTCTCTATAAAAGTGCCGGATTGGGTGAAATCCGCTTCGTGTGCATAATCACAGAGGGAGATTCCGATAGATGGAACTCCTTCTACCGCTCCTTCCACTGCCGCACTCATAGTTCCCGAATAAATAACATTGATCGATAAATTGGAACCATGATTGATCCCCGATAAAATAAGATCCGGTTTTCTAAGCATCAGGGAGTTGATCGCCATCTTCACACAATCAACCGGGGTCCCTGTACAGCTGAATTCCGTTTCCAGGCCGTAATGCTTTGTTGCCTGCACCCGCAAGGTGGAGTTGATGGTGATCGCATGTCCCATACCGCTTTGTGGTTTATCAGGAGCCACTACCAGTACATCACCCATCTTTTTTGCGATCGAAACTAGGTAAGCGATCCCGGGGGCGGTTATACCATCATCATTCGTGACAAGGATCAGCGGTTTTTTGTGCATAGGGTAAAAATACTGCTTATTCGAAGAGCATCTGCCCTTTACTTACCGCAAAGGATTAACAAAAAGTTGTTGAAAGCAAAGGAATACGACCGTATTTAATCGGTTTTAACAGCCGATTTGCTATCCGGTTTACTAAAACGTAAACCCAGGGTGATCTCATGCGTACCACTTGAGTACTTCTGCAGGTTCGTCGTAGTGTAATCATAACTATAGCCAACCATCAGCCAGTTATTGTGCATGTATCCGAGCATGGCAGAGATCGCGTCATTGGTTCGGTAACTAAGTCCCAGCCAGATCTTCTTTTGATAGATCCCGCGTACACCCACATCCACTTTCACCGGGGTCGGTTGCAGATATTTGACCAACACGGAAGGCTCCACCTGGAAGTCTTCACCAATGTCGAAAGTATAACCGGCTAACGTATACAAATGTGGCCGTATCCGGCTCAGGGTGCTGTGCGTGATCCCGTCCAGCTTCACCTGCGCTTCATAGAACTGCGGAACGGAAACGCTTACGAACAATTTATCGCTGTGCAGATATATTCCTGCACCGAAATCAGGCGTAATAGCGGAACGATACTGGGTTACTAAAATAAGATCGTCATTGTCATGCAATAACAGCTTATGACCATCCACCGAATACTGAAGAATACCTGCGCTCAAACCGAGGTTCAGCTGATACTTGTCGTTCAGTTTCAGATGATAAGAATAGGCCATATTGAAACCAACCCTTCTTGTAGGCCCGACAATATCAGTAAATAATGTTCCCCCGATACCCATTTTGCGGTTTTTGAAAGGACCATGTGCCGACAGGATATAGGTACGCGGAGCATCTGTAATTCCCTTCCACTGATAACGGTTATTGGAACGGCAATCCCAATAGTCTTTCCCTTTACCTGCTATAGCAGGATTCATTACAAAATCGTTCAGCATATATTGTGTATACTGCGGAAGCTGCTGGGCATAAAAATCACAGGTGCTAAATAAAACACTCAGCAACAAAATAGTCTTGAATCTACTTTTTTTCGTTTTCATGTTTTATTTGAATATGGTTATTGGTCCTGTATACGGTTCCGGATAGGCATCATCGTTCAGCTTGACCACATAGTAATACGTTCCGATCGGCAATGGTTTTCCATTGTACGTTCCGCCCCACGAGTTATCATACGCTTTTTTGGAATAGAGCAGCTCTCCCCATCTGTTATAAATTTCCACTTCATTGTTCGGGAATTTGTAGATCGCATCGATGATCCAGGTATCATTTTTTAAATCACCGTTCGGAGATATACCATTCGGGATGATGACCTGAGGCAATACCGTAAACAATACAGAATCGCGTGAAACACAACCGGTGGCAGTATCTATCACTGTAACGGTATACGTAGTAGTAACGGTATTGGAAGAAACCGGATTCGGTATGGTGCTACCGGAAAGTCCTGCCGCCGGAAGCCAGGAAAGTGTTGTTCCAATAGGGTTCGTAGGGCTTCCTCCGATGGAGGCAGATTGTCCGTAAACGATCTCCACATCCGGACCGGCACTTGCAAGTGGCAATGGATTACCAATCATCATTACCGTATCCGTATCGGAACAACCCAATGAATTGCTTACGATCAGTTGATAAGAGAAAGTGCCTGCAACCGGACTTACCAATAAACTATCATCTGTACCTACTGTTCCACTTGCAGGTACGTTCAGCCATTGGTATGTGATCGTTCCATTGTTGATAAAAGAAGCAGAGCCATCCAGTATTACATCGCCTATAACGCAGAAAGTAAGATCAGGCCCTGCATTGGAAATTACTGTATCCAGCGCGGAAACATTATACGTGGTCGTATCCGTACAGGAATTTGCATCTGTAACCACAACCGTATAGCTGCCAAACAGGATGGAAGTGAGATCTTCTGTAGTTGAAGTGCTTCCTCCACTCCACTGATACGTGTAGGCAGGAGCCGCACTGTTTGGTGTTCCGCCTGTTGCAGTGATATCGATCGATCCGGTCGCTACCGAGCTACAGGAAGCATTGGTGGTTATGCCCGTAGTAACGATATCAGTTGGTTCAACAAGTGTGGTGTTTTGTGTGCTCATGCATCCGTTTGCATCTGTAACCGTTACTGTGTATGAATTTGCACACAGGTTGATAAGTGAACCCGTGCTACCTGTTACCGGTGACCAGTTGAAAGTATACGGCAGGGTTCCACCTGAAGGGATAGATGTGATCGCTCCTGTGCAGATCCCGTTACACAATGGATCCACTGAATTCACCAGGCTGAAATTAAGTGTATCCGGTTCGGTGATGGTAACAGCAATTGCAGTTAAACAACCTAACACGTTATCTGTAATAGTAGCAGTGTAGTTCCCCGGACAGAGATTTACGAGTGGATTCGCGCCGGAACCTGTATTCCAGAAAACAGTGGTTGGGTTCGTATTGGTAATGTTCAGTGTAATACTTCCATCACACAAGCCTTTACAGGAAACATTTGTATCCAATACCACAACAGCAGGGCCTGAAATATTGCTCAGGTTCACCGTGAACGACTGTGTACATGGAGTAGGCGATGAATCGGTAATATCGATCACATAAATGCCGGCCGGAAGATTGGTTGCCGCATTCGTATTTCCCGGGAATGCCGGGGTCCATGCATAGGATAAAGTTCCTGTTCCGCCACTCACATTCAGTGTAATACTTCCGTCGCTGTTTCCGCACGAAGGAGAAACTATGCTTGGGACAACGATCATTTGTGACGGTGATAAAATTTCAATTTCAGAAGTGCGGATACAACCTACTGTATCACTGATCTGCAAATAGTAAGTGCCTGCACATAAGTTAGTTTGGTTGTTGGTAGTGTCTCCGTTAAACAACCATTGATAGCTATAACCCGGAGTTCCACCGATCGGTGTTACAGTAGCCGTACCATCACAAGAGCCGAAACAGGATTCATTGGTCGATACGATCGTTTCACCGGTGATACCGGCTGAATTACTTACCGGCAGTGAAACCGTTTGAGCACAACCTACACTATCCGTAATGTTGACCTGGTAAAGACCTGCACATACGCTGTCTATATCTTCCGTTATCGATCCGTTGTTCCATGCATACGTGAACGGAGCCATACCACCTGTAAGTGTGATATCGATCACACCGTCGCACATGTTACAAGCTGGTGAGGTAACTACATTTGTTACACTGAAAGGAGTAGGATTATTATTCAGAATAGTAGTTTGTGTAACCGAACAACCACGCTGGTCTGTAACTGTTACAGAATAAGTCCCTGCACAAAGACTACCAAGGGTATCGGTAGTAGCGCCACCCGGTGACCAGGCATAACTGTATGGTAATGCCCCGCCGCTCGGAATCGCTGTAAGAGCGCCGTTGCATACGGCAGCACAATTCGGCAATTGCGTATTGTTAAGTGATAAACCCAATTGATCCGGTTCATCTATGGTAAACACCTGTGCTGAAACACAGCCTGCATTATCGGTCACACTAACTGCGTAATTTCCTGCAGCAAGGCCCGTTAAAGCAGGGTTCGCAGCAGAACCTGTGCTCCAGGCTACAGTATATGGAGTGGAGCCGCCGGAAATAGTAAGTATTGCCTGCCCGTCAGCATTGCCATTACATATTACCGAATCCACATCCAATAATACGAGTGGCGTATTTGAGCTGCTGATCGCTATGAACACGGTGTCCTTACATCCATTACCTGCATCGGTTATTTCTGCCGAATACGTTCCTGCACATAAACCAGTGAGCGTCTGCGTCGTTGCACCGGTCGACCATACATATGTATACGTTCCGCTTCCGCCGGTAGGGTTAAGTGTAGCTGTTCCATTGCAAACACCGCAGGTAGTATTCGTAGAAAATGCATTGGCTACTAAAAGTGTTTGTTCATTAATATCTACCGGTTGTGTACTGATACAGTTATCAGCATCTCTCACTTGCACAAAATAAGTTCCGACACATAAGCCGCTCACTGCAGCAGTGGTTTGCCCGCCGCTCAGCCAGTTGTACTGGTATGGTGTTGAACCGCCTGAAGGCACAACGCTTGCGGCACCCGTACATTGTCCCGCACAGGCAATGTCTGTAATTGTTACATTTAATGAAGGACCGTTCGGATTGCTCACAGCTACACTGTATTGTTGTGCACATCCCAAAGCATCCGTAATATTAACCGGGTATACCCCTGCACACAAACTGTCGCCTGTAGAAGTATTGTCTCCGTTACCCCAACTGAATGTATACGGCGCCAAACCACCCACAACTGCAAGTGAAGATGATCCGTCACAAGCCCCGCAGGCCGGACTCGTAGTAGTAGGTGTTACAGTGAAAGAAACAGGGTTATTATTCAGTTGTGTCACCTGACCGGTGCTGCAGCCTTTGGAATCAGTTACCTGTACGGAATACGTTCCCGCACAAAGCCCCACCAGGGTATCAGCTGTTGTATTTCCGGGCGACCATAAATACGTGTAAGACAAAGTACCACCACTTGGGATAGCAACCAGAGCACCATTACATGCAGCAGAACAGCTTGGCAATTGTGTATTGTTCAACGATAACGTTAGTGGGTTCGGTTCCTCTACGGTGAATACCTGTCCGGAGATACAACCCAGCGCATCTTCCACGGTCACTGCATATGTGCCTGCTCCCAGACCACTAAGCGTCGGATTCACTACTGAACCTGTGCTCCAGATAACCACATATGGAGATACACCTCCGGAAACACTCACTGTTGCCTGACCATTATTACTTCCGTTACATTGTACAGAATCCACACTTACGGTAACCAATGGTGCATTCACACTACTGATGATTGTAAGCAATGTTGTATCCTTACAACCGTTCATTGCATCTGTAATTTCCACGGAATAAATACCTGCGCAAAGACCTGTTTGTATAGCAGTGGCAGGTAAACCACCTGACCACACAAACGTGTAGCTACCACTTCCTCCGGAAGGATTTAATGTTGCTGTTCCGTCACAGGCTCCGCAGGCAGTTGCTGCAGTGGTAAACGTATTTGCTGTTATGGCTGTTTGCTCATTGATGATTGCCGACTCTGTGGTTGTACAGTTATTTGCATCACGTACCTGTACAAAATAGGTTCCTGCACACAAACCGGTCACAGAAGCCGTAGTTTGTCCGCCACTCAGCCAGTTGTATTGGTATGGAGCTGTTCCACCTGAAACAGTTACAGTTGCAGTTCCCGTACATTGTCCCGCGCACGTAACATCGGTCGTATCCACATCAAGAACAGGACCGTTTGTATTACTGATAGCTACACTGTATTGTTGTGAACATCCGATGTTATCGGTAATATCCACCATGTAGACACCTGCACACAGATTGGTAGTGGAAGAACTGGTGCTTCCGTTGCTCCAGTTGTATGTATATGTCGGTACGCCTCCTGTAACTAAAAGTGATGATGATCCATCGCACTGACCACAGCTTGCATTTACATTTGTTGGAACAACAGCAAACGGCATTGGATTATTATCCAATTGCGTTACCTGATTGATCAGACAACCTTTGGAATCAGTTACCGCTACAGAATAAGTCCCTGCACAAAGATTAGAGATCGTCCCGGTAGTAGCACCACCCGGCACCCATGCATACGAATACCCCAGAGAACCGCCGCTTGGGATAGCTGTTACAGCACCATTGCAGGCCACCGCACAACCCGGTAATAATGTATTGTTAAGTGAGAGGGCCAATGGGTTCGGTTCTTCTATTGTAAATGTTTTGGAAGTACTGCAACCAATAGCATCTGTTACACTTACTGCATATGTTCCTGCCATAATACCGGTGAGTGTTGGATTTGCCGGAGATCCGGTGCTCCATGAAACGGTATAAGGCGCTGTGCCCCCGATAATGCCGACTGTAGCTTGTCCGTCACTGTTACCGTTACAAAGTACAGAGTCGGTAGCAACACTCACAACAGGGGCATTGTTACTGTTAATGGTAATAAATTCAGTTATTGCACAACCGGCGCCATCTGCCACCACTACACTGTAATTACCTGCGCATAAACCCGACTGTGTGGATGTGGCAGGCAATCCGCCCGACCATACATAAGTGTAGGATCCGGTTCCACCCGAAGGTGACATCGTTACCGCACCATTACATGCATTGCAGGTAGTGGGTGTTGTAGTATTCGTAGCAACCAGGATAGCTGTTTCGGTGATCACTACTGTATCATTGATCACACAATTTCCTCCATCCTTTACCTGTACAAAATAAGTTCCTGCACACATACTGGAAACCGTAGCAGATGTTTGTCCGCCGCTGATCCAGTTGTATTGATAAGGTGCTGTTCCACCCGTAGGAGTGACAGTAGCTGCGCCTGTGCATTGTCCGCCACAGGCAACATTTGTGATAGCTGTATTAACAGTCGGTCCGTTTGTATTATTAACGGCAATGCTGAACTGGCTTGCACATCCAAGTGCATCGGTAACATCCACCATATAGATCCCGGAGCAAAGACCGGTAGCCGTAGAAGTGCTCTGTCCGTTACTCCAAACGTAATTGTAGGATGAAGTTCCACCTGTAGGTGCAAGCGCTATTGTCCCCGCGCAAACCCCACAGGCTGTATTGGTAACTGTAGGATTCGGTGCTAATTGGGAGGGCTGTGAAATAAGCGTATCAACTATTCTCGAACATCCGACATTATCCGTAATAGTAACGGTATAGCTTCCTGCACACAGCATATTAGCAGTAGTCCCGGACTGACCATCGTTCCATACGAATGTATACGGAGCTGTTCCACCGTTCACATTGTTCATTACAACCGTTCCGTTGCACTGTCCGAAACAGGTAGGGTTGGTGACCGCCATCTGATAGAGGATCTGTGAATTGAATCCTACATTGTACACAAACTGGTAGGTACACAAATTTGCATCGGTGATCGTCACTGAATACGTACCCGGAGCAAGGTTCGGATTGGAAGGAGAATTGGTTGCCATATTGCTCCACGCATACGAGAATGGAGCGGTGCCACCGGTAGGCGCAAGAACAATGCTTCCGCTATTTACACCGGTGCAGGCTGCACTGGTTATTACCTCATGATCATCCAAAGGTAATGGCTCATCTATATCAGCAGCTGTAATAGTGGTACAGCCATTCGCATCGGTTACCTGCGATAAATAAGTCCCTGTACACAGGTTGGTAGCAATGCTATCCGTATCTGTTATAGGTGCAGCCCATGAGTATGAATAGGGCGGATTGCCCGAAGAAACAGCAACAATTGTTGCCGATCCGTTACAATTTCCAAGACAGCTGACAGAATCCGTATCCAAGGTAACCAAAGGTCCATTCGCATTGCTAACACCAACCGCAACCGTATCCTTACAACCGTTTGCATTGATCACTTCTATATTATAAATCCCTGCACACAGATTCGTTTGCGATAATCCGGTAAAGCCCGGTGGAATGGAGTTGAGCCAGTTCACCGAATCACCCACAATACTATTGATAGTAATAGATCCGTTGCATGGGACAGTGCCACAATTCGCCGCGCTGCTTGAAGCTGTTAATCCTACCTGTGGAGGTTGTGCTAAAGTTATAGATGTTGAATCACGACACGAGTTGGCATCGGTTATCACAACCGAATAAGAACCGGTACATAAACCGGTAAGTGAATCATTGCTACCTGTCGGGCTTGGGCCCCATGCATACGAGTATGGAGCGGTACCTCCTGCAGGTGCAGAAACAAGAATGCCATTGCAATCACCAAAGCAGGTCGGTTGGGTAGGGATCACATTGGAAAGAAGCACTGCTGGTTCTGTGAGCGTTGCAATTTGAGTGGCAGTACATCCATTGATGTCACTTACGGTAAGTGTGTATGAACCGTCAGTCAGGTTTATTGCATTTTGAGAAACACTGACATTCGGAGACCAGGAATACGTATATCCCGGGGTTCCACCGGAAGGAGTAGAAGACACTGTCCCGTTACCGCTTCCGTTACAGGAAGGATTAGTAGATGAAAGACTCAGTGCTACAGACGGCGGTGCAGTGATCGTATAGCTTTCCGTTACCGAACAGCCATTGTTATCTGAAACAGTAGCTGTGTATGAGCCCGGACAAATTCCACTGATATTTGGGGTTGTAAGGCCTGTACTACTCCATGCGTAGGTATACACACCTGATCCTCCGGATGCTGCAAAAGTTGCTGTACCCGAGCAGCCGGTGTTACATAAATTATCGGTGCTCGTAAACCCGCTTACTATTGGCGGGTTCGTGCTCACTGTTGCCGTTACCTGGGCAGTACAGCCATTTGCATCTGTAATGGTGCAGGTATACGTACCGGTTATAAGATTAGCCGCAGTAGCAGTGGTAGCTCCATTCGACCACAGGAATGTATACGGCATTACTCCACCGCTTCCAATAGCCGTAGCAGAACCAAAACCCGTAGTACAATTTATATTGGCGTGGGTTTCAGTGGCCGTCAGCAATGTTGGCTGTGTAAGTGTATAATTAAATGTATAGCTGCAGCCATTCACATCTGTCACTACCACCGTATGCGTTCCTGCCAGCAGATTGGTCATGGAAGAATCATCCGCAATTCCATTAATGGTATAAGTAAAAGGTCTTGTTCCGCCCGAAGGGTTCAGTACGATACTTCCGGTGGCCGTTCCATTACAGGTAATATTGGTCAGCACTTCATTGTCCACAAAATTAAATGGCTGTGTGATGATCACTGTTTCAAACGAAATACAAGTAGTGGCATCCGTCACCAATACATTGTACACACCGGCGCAAAGGTTAGTGGCTGTTACCGGTGGCGGGCCCGGCGGTGGGGTTCCACCCGGCCAGGTCACCATAGGCGACACACCTGTTGTAGCATTTACTGTTGCACTTCCGATACATGCACCCGGGCAGGATACATTTGTTGAAGACTGTGTTGTAAGCGGCCCCGAAGGATCACTTAGTGCAAAAGGAATAACCGTATCACAACCGGTGATCGCATCCGTTAATGTTAATGTATACACTCCTGCCACAAGGTTGGAAAGTGTAGCAGTATTGCCACCCGGTGCGCTCCAGTTAAATGTATATGTACCGGATCCGCCGGAAGGAGTAACAGTGATGCTTCCATCCGTTCCACCACAGGTTGTAGGAGGCGTAGGCGCGCTGCTTACCGTAAATGCCGTAGGCTGTGTTATCGTAGCGATGCTTTGGATCGTACATCCGTTAGCATCCACAATGGTTGCAGTGTATGTACCTACACACAGTCCTGTAATTAAATCTGTTGTTGCACCGTTGGACCAGGTAACTGTGTATGGAGGAGTTCCTCCGCCCGGTGTTACTTTGGCCGTGCCTGTGCAATTCCCGTGACAATCAACTGGTGTTGTCGCCATCGTTGCAGTGAGGGCCGGTGGATCTATAAAAGTAGCAGTAGTTGAAACCGTACAACCAACACCATCCGTGATCGTTACGGTATGTATTCCTGCGCAAAGGCCGGTGGCTGTTTGCGTGGATTGCCCTGTCGGCATCCACGAATAGGAAACAGTGCCGTTTGCACCTGAAACATTCGCAGTAGCGATGGCGTCACAGTCTCCGTTACAGGTAAGTGTAGTGGAGGAAGAGGTTACAAAAATTGAAACCTGTGTGGGCACTACAAAAGTAGTTGTGGCCGTACAACCGTTTAAATCGGTGGCCACCAATGTATGTGTACCTGAACATAAGCCGCTAAGCGCTGTAGTCGCACCAATGGATACCATATCGAGTGTGTAGGTATAGCCCGGAGTTCCGCCACCTGCATTAATAGTGGCAGTACCCGTACAAATATTGGAACAGCTTGGAGTGATAGCAGAAATAGAAACAGTTACTGCAGTTGGTTCGGTTACGGTTGCAGTCGAGGAGCCCACACAACCCAATGGATCCGTTACAGTTACCGTATACGTTCCGTCACAAAGCCCTACAGCAGTTTGTGTTGTTTGTCCACCGAGATTCCATAGGTAAGTATAACCCCCCATATTACCACCGGTTGCAGTCGCTGTAGCAGTACCATCGCATACCCCGATACAGGAAGTAAGTGTGGAGTCTGTAGTAACAGTAACCGGTGTAGGGTTTGCAACCACTACTGTTTGCGATTGAAGGCAATTATTTGCATCCCTTACATTGATCGTGTAGGTAAATGCACAAAGGTTCACCTGGTTTAAGTTCGTTGAATTGGTTGGATTCCATAAAACAGTGTATGGAGCTGTTCCGCCCGATAGCGTGGTTGAGATACTTCCGTTGCAACCACCAGAACAGGTAGGGTTGGTTGGAGTAGCCATTATAACGATCGGCGTTGGAGAGGCAATAGTAACTGAAGCTGTTCGAACACAATTCTGATCGTCCGTTACAGTTAGTGTATAAGAACCCGCAGGGACATTGGATAAACCGGGAGTGGTAGGTCCTGTATTCCAGGAGTAGGTATAAGGTGCTGTTCCACCATTCACTGTGCTTGCTATCTGCGCTGTACTGGCTCCTGCACAATTCAATGTAGTTGCATTCACACTAACCGTCAGTGGATTCGGATCCACAAATGTTGTGCTGGCTGTCTGTGAACATCCTGAATCGTCAGTTACAGTAACGGTACAAGTGCCTGCACACTCACCGGTTATCGATGCCGAAGTGCTGGCAGAACAAGACCAAACGAATGTGAAACCTGAATTGCTTCCACCCACCGGGGCAGACGTGGCAGTTCCGTTACAGGCCATATTACAGGTAGGATCCGTATGCGTAAGATTCGGAAAGATCTGTGGAGGAACAGTAAGTGTTGTTGTTGCTGTGGCTGTACATGTGTTTGCATCTGTTGCCGTAACGGTGTATGTCCCAGCACCGAGATTCGTATAACAATTGCCTGCCACTGTGCCACCGACAGGTAACCAGGAGAGTGCGATACCACCGGTTCCTCCGGTTGGATTGGCGCAGACCTGACCATTGGTTGCTGCAAAACAGTTCGGGTTGGTAGGCGTTAATGTTACCTGCAACTGTGTAGGCTGTGTGATCGTAAATGTCACGGTGTCGTTACAGCCATTGTTATCTATAACTACTAATGTGTACGTTCCGGCGATTAAACCACTTACCATTGGGCTGGCTGTCGAAAACGGAGGGCCACCTGTAGGATTTGTCGAGCTGAACCAGTTAAAAATAAATGTTGGCCCTGTTCCGCCTGTATGCGATCCGGTGGCAGTTCCATTGTTGCCATTAAAACAGGAAACATTGGTAGTGGATATCCCACCTACCAGCAAAGGAGGAGCTGTAATGATAAAAGTTGTGGTTGTATCACAACCGTTTCCATCCGTGATCGTACAGGAATAAGTGCCGGCACACATTGCAGTTGCTGTGGAGGTCGTTGCAGTGCTTACCACAGTGGGTACGCTTGGTCCCGTCCATGAAAAAGAATAGGGGGGAGTGCCTCCTGAAACAGCCGTAACATTAGCATTGCCATTACATATATCAGCACAGGTAATAGGGCCTGGTATTGATTTCGTGAAGACAAGCGGCGTTTTCGCAGTAATGGTAACGCTTCCACTTACGGAACAATTATTACCATCTGTGATTACAAAAGAATGAGTGCCCGGGCAAAGATTATACAATGTATCATTTGTCAACATTACGTTGCCATCCCACTGCACCTGGTAAAAAAGACCACTGGCCTGTGCCATAGCAAAAGGGGTTCCACCGCTTGGCGCAACGTATACATACCCATCACATGCTCCGAAACATAATTGATTTCCAACTCCGCTATTGGGTGAAATGACTGCCGGCTGCACAACCATAATTGAATCCACACCGGTACATCCAGATGTATCAACAATGTTGATTGTATAGGTTCCGGCACATAGATTTTTAATAGTATCCTGTTCACTTGCATTTAAAGTAATTCCTGTGCCTCCTGTTGGAGCCCAATCCACATTGTAAACCAGATTACCACCTGCAATGCTGTATGAAATTTCACCATTACAACCACCATTACAAAGTGGAATTACACTGTTATCATAAACAGCCTGAATTACGGCCGGCTGGGATATTTCAACAGTAGTGATTCCCGGTACGAATATTCCGGAGGTGAGGCAAATAACCCTTACCAGGTATGTATTTGCAGGAATATTAGTACAAAGAAAAGGTGAAGCAGGTGCATTATATGGAGCTGCAGGAAATGTTGGATTGAATTGTATTTGAAACGAGGCACATGGTGCGCCGCCTGCCCAATTGATTAAAACACTACCATCTTCACTTCCATTACAAGTAACATCGTCTATATTGGAAGCACCAACAGCTTGTACAGAGTTTCCCGAATTATCAATAAGCCTTAGATTCGCGGAAGTCTGTAAACTCTGTCCGATAACTGTGTTCGGATTATTTCTATTCACAGCAATATCCAATCCTGAGCCTGAAACATTCAGATTATCCCTAATAATGGCAAAATTGGTTGCATTAATAAATCCCTGATCGGAAGTAATCTCAAAAGGGCCATTTTGCTGAATTAAAATACCGCTTGAAATGGCAAAAGAGCCTATACTGATTTTCCCATTCTCAAGTACAACACTGACTGCATTGCCTCCGATAATGTTAGATTTTAATTCCCAATCTCCCGAGCCATCAAAAATCACATCTCCTTTTAAAGAGGCAAACCCATAATCAATGCCCGAAAATCCGTCTGTTGCAAAAGTTGTTCTGCCTTCATATTGCCAGTCTATATTGCCTCTTAAATTCAGAGATCCCTTAATAGTAAGTCTTGAAAATGAACTTCCCTCAAAAAGAATTTTTTTTGTGACGGCATCAGCATTAAAATCGTGTATTTTAATTTCCCCAAGTAGTTTGATAATTGATGGGGAATCAGAAGACTTTGCATCAAACACGACATCATCCGTAATACCAGGCACTTTTGCCCCTCCTGCTCCCCCACTCTGCCGGGACCAATGAGCAGGATCATTAAAATTCCCCGAACCCCCTACCCAATACAGTTTTTCGGCCCGAAGGGAAACAAATGCTATTGATATATACAGGAATAGTAGAAGTCTCTTCAAGGTAGGGTTTATTAACATACAATTAACAACAATTCTATTTTACGAATATATCGAAAATTTAGTTACCTTTTTTTGAAAAAAGATGTTTTATTCACGGCAAATTGTTAAAACCTTTGTGCCATGAATACAGATAACTCAACAGCTAACCCCTGGGTAACAAAAACCTCAGAATTAGTATACGAATCGGCCTGGATAAAGGTGCATAAGAACGATGTAATAAACCCCGCAGGCAACCCGGCTCTGTATAGCTATGTCGAATTCAAAAACCTGGCGATCGGTATCCTTCCCCTCGATGAGCAGAACAATACCTGGCTGGTAGGCCAGTTCAGATACCCTACCAATAGCTACAGCTGGGAGATCATAGAAGGCGGTGGTCCCATGCACCTGGATCCCCTGGAATCAGCCCGGCGGGAGCTGAAAGAAGAGGCCGGGATCGTGGCAAAAGAATATAAAGAGCTGATGCGCCTGCACCTCAGCAATTCGGCTACCGATGAATTAGCCATTGTGTATGTGGCAAGGGACTTGGAATTTGAAGAGGCAGAACCGGAAGAAAGTGAGATCCTCCAGGTGAAAAAAGTACACATTTCGGAAGCCTACCAAATGTGCCTGAGGGGCGAGATCACAGATGCTATCAGTGTTGCAGCCATATACAGGATCATGCTGGAATTGAAATAAACCGTTGGCACGCAGAGACGCAATGAGCGCAAAGTACCATTTTCGAACACAAAGCCGGATTTACTATTTAAAAATTAAAGCTTTGCGGACTCTGCGTCTTTGCGAGAAAATTACGCGAATTTCTTCTCAAAATCTTTCATAGCATCCACAAGCACCTGTACACTTTCCAATGGAAGCGCATTGTACAGCGACGCACGGTACCCACCTACATCACGGTGTCCTTTGATCCCGCTCAGATTGCGTTCTTTGGCTATTTTATCAAATTCTGCTTCGTATTCCGCTTTGGTTGGGAGGAAACAAACATTCATATGGCTGCGGTCTTCTTTTTCCACGGTGCCCACAAAGCAAGAGTTACGGTCGATCTCATTGTAAAGCAGATCAGCCTTTTGCTGGTTGATCTTTTCGATCCAGTCCACACCACCGTTTTGTTTCAGCCAGCGCAGGGTAAGCATGCTCACATACACCGGGAATACAGGTGGAGTGTTGTACATACTTTCACCTTTTATATGCACACTGTAATCCAGCATCGAAAGCATTTTACGACCTGATTTGCCCAGCATGTCTTTACGGATCATTACCATAGTGCTACCGGCAGGACCCATGTTCTTCTGTGCGCCTGCATAGATAAGAGCAAAATCCTTCGCATTCACTCTCCTGCTGAACAGGTCGGAGCTCATATCACACACCATCGGAACCGGTGATTTCGGAAAGGATTTCATCTGTGTTCCGTAAATGGTATTATTGGAAGTAATATGGAAATAATCAGCATCCGAAGGGATCTCATAACCTTTCGGAACATAGGTGAATTTTTTGTCTTCGGAAGATGCGAGCACTTTCGTGTTCCCAACGATCTTCGCTTCCTTGATAGCTTTGCTGGCCCAAACTCCTGTGTTCACATAGGCGGCATAACCGGCTTCGCTAAGCAGGTTCATAGGCACCATGCCGAACTGCAGGCTTGCACCACCACCGAGATAGATCACCTCATACTCATCCCCTACTTCAAAAAGATCTTTCACCAACTGGCGTGCCTCATCCATCACATTCACATAATTCTTGCTGCGGTGAGAGATCTCCAGCAAAGAAAGGTTCATATTATCGAAGTTGATACATGCTTCGGAAGCCTGTTTCAATACTTCTTTTGGAAGGATCCCGGGGCCGGCGCTAAAATTGTGGATGACTGACATACAAAATAAATTTTATGTAAAATTAGGAATAATGCCATTACCACGTACAAATCTTTGGCAAAATAATTTTACATTCGTATCATCAAATTTGTTTTGTAAGCATATGCCTACTTCCAGGAACTTTTTCACCAAAAAACAACAATCCGATATTGTTTATGCCATTAAACAGGCAGAGCTCAATACTTCGGGCGAGATCAGGGTGCATCTCGAAAACACCTGCAAGGGTGATCCGATAAGCCGGGCCGGGGAAGTGTTCCGGAAACTGAATATGCACCAGACAGAACAACGGAACGGCATCCTGTTTTACCTCGCTGTGAGCTCTAAAGATTTTGCAGTGGTGGGCGACGAAGGCATTCATGCAAAAGTGGGGGCCGGATTCTGGGATTCGGTAAAAGACAAAGCGCTCCAACAGTTCAAACAACAACAATTTGCAGAAGGCCTCGAAGAAGCCATACTCGAATGCGGCCGGCAGCTGAAAAAATATTTCCCGATTCAAAAAAATGATGTTAATGAGCTGAATGATGAGATCTCGTTTTCTTAAAATCCTTTTCTTCTTTCTTTTTGCAGCCGGAGCTTTAATGCTGCCGGCACAGGTAGCCCAACGGCCATCACCACAAAGGCTGGTAAATAACCTCTCGCAGGAATTTCCGGATTTTTTATCTTCAGCAGAAGAACAGCAGCTGGAAGATACCCTCGATGCATTTGACAGAGCCACTTCCAACCAGATCTGTGTCGTTATTGTAGACGACCTCAATGGAATGGATGCGGCGCAATACGCAACAGCCATTTTAAATCAATGGGGTGTAGGGCAGGCGAAATCGAACAACGGGGTAGTGATATTAGTAAAACCTACCGGTGGTGACGGCGGCCGTGATCTTTTTATCACTGTCGGGTATGGCCTGGAAGGCGCCATTACGGATCTGCAGACCAAACATATCCGCGAGAACGAGATCGTACCTGAATTCAAAGAAGGCAACAACTACCTTGGTTTGTACAAAGGCTGCAAAGCCCTTATGCAGGCTGCAAAAGGAGAGTATAACATAGGGAGAAAAAGCAGCAAAGGGAATAACAGATCACCGATCGGTATTCTTGGGATCGTTTTGGGTATCGTGGCCCTGATCTTCTTTTTCAGTAAGAAGGGCGGAGGCGGAGGCGGAACTACTTTCTACAGTGGTGGCTGGAGCAGTGGACGGAGCTGGGGAGGCGGAAGCAGTTGGGGCGGAGGATCATCCGGTGGCTTTGGCGGTTTCGGCGGCGGAAGTGGCGGCGGTGGCGGCAGCGGTGGGAAATGGTAAATTCTTCTCTAATCACATACATCATGAAACTATCTAAAATTTCTACCAAAGCTCCTAAATCAGCTAATAAGGAAGAAACAAAAGCAGGCACTGCACAACTCGTAGAGGAGCTCGGCGAGCTGCAAAAGATCCTGTATGCACAGGGGAAGCACCGGATTCTTATCATCCTGCAGGGTATGGATGCATCCGGTAAGGATGGTACGATTAGCAGTGTTTTCAAAGGAATTAATCCATTGGGCTGCAGGGTGCAGGCATTCAAAAAACCAAGCGAAGAAGAAGCGGCGCACGACTTCCTGTGGCGTGTGCATCCACATGTGCCGGGCAAAGGCATGATCCATATTTTCAATCGTTCGCACTACGAAGCTATTTTAGTAGGCTCCGTGAACAAGTTGGCTCCGAGAGAAGAGATCAAAAAATATTACCGTCATATCAATGATTTTGAGCAATTATTAGTGGACAATAACACCCTGATACTAAAATTCTACCTGCATGTTTCCCGGGAAGAGCAGGCAGCACGCCTGGAAGAGCGGAAAACCAATCCGAAAAAATTCTGGAAACACAGCGATCATGATGCAGTGGATGCAGCACGACGGGAAGATTTCATAAAAGTATACGAGCAGATCTTTGATGAGTGTTCGGAAGCTGCCGAATGGCATATCATTCCAGGGGATCAGAACTGGTACCGCGATCATGTGGTAGCAAAGACGATCGTAAAAGAAATGAAAAAACTGAAGCTGAAATACGTTTAGCTTATTTATCCAGCCACTGCTTAAAATCACTTACACGTTCTCTGCTTACTATACCATCCTCCTCCTGCATACCTGCAGTCGTGATCTTTAGTCTTCCGTTAAAGTAAGAATTTACCTTCTGTATCGAATCGATACTGATCAGTACCTTCCTGTTTATCCGAAAAAACCGATCGGGGGATACCAGGCCGCTTACCTGGTCCAGTGTATAATCTACCGGGTACCGCCTGCCCGATCCAACAGCAGCCAACACCAATCCATCTTCGGAGATAAAATGAGCGATCTCTTCCGTTTTCAGCGAAACGATCGTGTCTCCCATTTTCACCATAAAACGATTCTTGTATTGTTTATTGATGCTTGCAAATATTTCCGGAATGTTTTCGGGGAGCAGCTGGCGGGTTTTCTGGTTCAGCTTTTTAAACTTTTCAATGGCAGTAGTCAGCTCCTCTCTTCCCACCGGTTTTAGCAAATAGTCAATGCTGTTTACACGGAAAGCCTGTACCGCATATTTGTCGAAAGCTGTTGTGAAGATAACAGGGACATCTATATTCACTTTCGAGAAAATATCGAAACTGATCCCGTCTGCCAGATGGATGTCCACAAAAAGAAGGTCCGCATCAATGCCTTTCGAAAACATCTCAACTGCTTTTTTTACCGAATCGATGGTATCCACCACTTTCATCCCGCTGTCTGTTTTTGCCAGCAGGTTAGCCAGGTGATCGGCAGACAATTTTTCATCTTCTATAATGATCACTTTCATCAGGATGCAAGTAAAGGTATTTTCACATCAAACATAGTCTCGGTTTTCGACACCACCACTTTCCTGTCCGTAAAATGTTTATACCGCTCACATATATTCTTTAAGCCGGTATTGGACAAAGGCTCCGGGTTAGAGCGCGGCTGAAATTTGTTCTTCACTTCAAGCTCATCTTCAAAGGCGGTTATCCATACCTTCAACGGCTTTTCGGATGAGATCTCATTGTGCTTGATCACATTTTCTACCAGGATCTGCAAAGCCATGGGCGGGATCAGCAGCTGCCCGCAACTTTCGGAGATATCGAATTTAAATTCTATGTTCTCGTCAAAACGGATCTTGAACAGATACGTATACGACCTGATGAATGCAAGCTCTGTGTCGAGCGGCACCAGCTCATTATCTTTGTTGTCGAGTACATAGCGGTATACCTTCGACAGCTGATTGATGAAATCCACCGCTTTATCCTGGTTGATATATACAAGCGATGACAGCACACTCAGGTTATTGAACAGAAAATGAGGGTTCACCTGGTCTTTCAGATTCTGCAATTGTGCCTGCAGGCTTTCCGCTTTGTATTTTTCTACTTCTACAAGCGATTTTCTCCAATACCCGAAAAACTGAAGACTGAATTCAACCGAAATGATCACAAAAGAGACAAGCACTCCGATAACCAGTGAAGAGATCATGAAGGAATTCTGTTTTTCACCGGAATGTTCGCAAATGAACCTGTTGAACACTAACATCGGGAAATAAATGGCTGCCGTGCTGAAAACCATACTAAACGGCAAGTGCACCATTGCCCGTTTACCAGGAGCTTTTATCCATGGTAATTTTTTTTCGAGAAAATGATCGATCTGATTATTGCCTTCCCAGACAAAAATTGTGATCACGATAGAAGTGATCATACCTGCAAAGAAATGACTCTCTTTGTTTCGCTCGATCAGGTCCAAAAGAAAAGAAATAAGGGTGCCTAACGCTATCATGTAAACAAACCTTATTTTCCTTTTCTTCATGGGTTAAAAATACTGAATATAATCTTCTGAATATCGCTGCGTATGCTTAAAACTGCACTTTGTAAACAAAATTCGGGAACAGACCGATCTGGTATGCCGTGTTGATCGTATTAGTGATCGGGTTGTAACGCTGCGCGAATACGTTTTTGTTGTTGGTCACATTCTGCACATCAAAGAAAACAGATTGTGAGAGTTTGCGTTTGGCGCTGTTCAGCGTGAAGCCCGTTTTCACATCGAGGCGAAAAAAATCCGCGTTCCTTTCGGAAAAGGTATAAGCATCACCTTTCAATATTTGTTGACCAGCTACCTGCGAAGCTTCCAGGTCTACCGGTGTGTAATAGCGTCCGCCGGCCTGTGTCAGTTTCACGTCGATAGTGATGGCATTTCTTTTTTCTTTGCCCACTTTGAATTCTTTTCCTGCAAGTACATTGTATACAAATTTTCCGTTGAATGCAGTATTGCGTTCAATGCCGTCACTGCCTTTGTATTTCGATTCATATACGGTGGCGGTAACAAGTCCGTAAAATCCCTTGCTAAAGAATTTTTCTACTGTAAGCTCAGCACCGTAATTCGTTCCAGTTCCTTTATTCGCCAGGTAACCTTGTTCGTTGGGACTGAAGCTGGCACCTGCATTCAGCATGGAGAAGCTGCCGGGCGCGATAGTAACGGGTACACCGGAGAGCAGCTGATAATATACTTCCGTTTTTATCCTCCAGTCTTTGGCAGGCAGCAGATCATATCCCAGTACAAAATGCTGGCTTTTTGTAAACCCTAAATCTTTATTTGACTGATCGTACCCGCCATCTGCGTTCAGAGTGCGGTAGAAGTAAACATCGGTAGGTTGCATCTGGCTGTGCATACCATAGCCGAGACTGAATGTGTTTTTTTCGTTGGCCTGGAATTTCAGTCCAACGCGCGGCTCTACCGATACCGAATTATTGAGTGTAAGGAATTGCGAATGCACACCTGCATTGAGCGTCAGCTTATCGGTGAAACGGTACTTGGCATGTGCATAGCCCTGTATCAGTGAAGTGAAATTGTTGTAATCCCAGATCTGGATCCATTCGGGTGTGAACTCGCGGTTACGATAATGTAGATTAAGGTTGATCACTTCACCAATGGCACCCACTTTGACAAACAACCTGGAATTGATCTTGGAATTGAAGGAAGTATTGAGTGAATATCGGATCTGCGAAGTCCTGTTCTCAAGAATGCGAACAGTAGCAGCATCCGCTTTCGAAATGGAATCTTCTACATAATCGGAGCCATTGTAACTGGCTCCCAGCACCGTATTAAAATACGACTTCTCCCCTACTTTGATAAAATGTTTCAATCCAACAATACCGATATCACTTTTGAAATAACTGTCTCTCGTTGGGTCTGCGAAAAGATCCGTACTGTCGATCTCGGCATGATTAAAATTGATATTGCTTTTTGCGCCCAGTCCGAACAAAGTGAAGCGACCGAATTTTGTATTACCTCCATTGATTTTGAACGACAGATCCTGGTAAAAAGGAGTAGCAGCAGTTCCGATAGGAATGCCGATCTTTTGAGCAACACCGGTGAAAGAATAACGATACGCAAGCAGGTAGGAAGACCCTTTTTTCTTATTGATCGGTCCTTCCGTCATAGCTTCGATCCCTGTAAGCGCTCCTATCTGAAAGGTATGCTCCCGTTTTTCCGAATTACCCGAACGAAACCCAAGGTCGAACACACCGGCATTTGCATTCCCGTATTCTGCAGGGAAGGCTGAGGTGAAAAAATCCGAGTTCTTCAATAAATTGGTATTAATAGCACTTACCGGCCCGCCCGTTGTTCCGATGGTCGAAAAATGATTGGGATTCGGGACATTCAGCCCTTCGATGCGCCAAAGCACACCCGTTGGTGAGTTCCCCCGGATCACAATATCATTGCGCGAATCATCCGGAGAGCTGACCCCTGCAAAATTGGCTGCCAGGCGTGAAGGATCGGATCGCCCGCCTGCATAGCGGTTCACTTCCTCCATAGAAAACGAACGACCGCTGACAGTAGTGAGCTCGTTGGCAGTTTCATTTTTCTTGGTGGCTGCCACGGTTACTTCCGTAAGAGAATTTACATTTTCTTCCATACCTGTTTCCAGCACCACTTCCTTGCCTGCGCTTACCACCACATTCGGCAACACGATTTCCTTATAACCGAGGTAGCTTATTTTGATATCGTAGCGACCGGGAGCAATATCCGTGATCCTGAATTTCCCATCCATATCGGTAACGGCTGCCTTCAGGGGATCTGTGCCTGATACTACGACATTTACACCAGGCAGAGTAGTCTGGGATTGTTTATCCACAACCGTCCCCCGTATGGTTTGCTTTACTTCCTGAGCTGAGCCCACAGACGCGAAAAAGAATACGAAAAGAAAAAAGAGTAAATAGGATTTTTTCATGACTTTTGGTTTATACCGCAATAGTACTTCCTCTATAGAAGGCCCGAAAGAGGAAAAGAGATGAATTGTAGAAATAAAAGGTTGAATTGTAATTTCCAGGAATGAAACAAAAGCAGCTCAAAAAGATCCTTCGCCGGATTTTCTTCGTATACTATAGTATGAAAACGATCCTGTTTGTCCTTTCCACCATTTTTCTTCTCTCTTTTATGCAAAAAGAAAATCCAGGCCCTGCAATAAAATATATTGCCTTCGGCGATTCATACACTATCTGCACCGGAACAAATGCCGACAGTGAACACTGGCCCAACATCCTGAGCAAACACCTCACAGAAGCTGGTATCAAAACCGAACTGATCGCCAATCCTTCCAGAAATGGGTTCAGCACACAAAACCTGATCGATCACGAATTGCCTGAACTGGAAAAACAACAAGCTGATTTTGCAACATTGCTAATCGGTGTGAATGACTGGGTACGCGAAGTGGATGCTGTTACGTATAAAAAGAACCTTGTTTATATTATTGATGAGATCCAGAAAAAGCTGAGTAAGAAAAACCATCTTATTCTTATCACGATCCCTGATTTTGGCGTTACTCCGCAGGGATCTATGTATGGCAACGGCCGCAATATTTCCAAAGGTATTGCCGAATTCAATGAGATCATCAAGGCAGAAGCAAAAAAACGGAACCTCAGCTGTGTGGATATTTATTCGCTGAGCAAATACATGAAAGAAAGTAAAGAGCTGGTAGCCGAAGACGGATTACATCCCTCTGCCAAAGAATATGCTTTGTGGGAAAAGATGATTCTGCCGGAAGCATTAAAAGTATTGAAGAAATAAAATTATTGTAAAGCCTCGCGATAATTTATTTCTTCGTGTGCAGGAAAATATAATCGGTGATCTTATCGTACAGGTTCGCGCGATCCTTTCCTAATACATTGTGCTCGTGTCCCGGATACACATAGTAATCCAGCAATTTCCCCTTATCCACACAGGACTTCAAGAACAGGAGACTGTGCTGCCACACCACCACCGGATCTTCCGTTCCGTGGATCATCAGTAAGCGTCCGTTCAAATTATTTGCGTATAAAGTAAGATCCGAATTTTTATATCCTTCCGGGTTCGCCTGCGGTGTATCCATGTAGCGCTCGGTGTACATCACTTCATAGTATTTCCAGTTGATCACCGGACCGCCTGCAATCCCCACTTTGAAAATATCCGGATGTTTCACCATTATATTGGTCGTCATAAAGCCACCAAAGCTCCATCCGTAAATGATCATATTATCTGCATCTACCCATCTTTTGCTTTTCAGGTATTTTACACCTTCGAGCTGATCCTTGGTCTCTTCTACTCCAAGGTTGCGGAATGTAACCTGCTCGAATGCTTTGCCCCTGTTCTCGCTTCCACGGCTGTCGACTGTGAATATCACGTATCCCTGCTCTGCCATGTATTGGAACCACAGATCACCACCACCATTCCAGGTGTTATTCACCATTTGAGCATTCGGCCCTCCATATAGATACACCAGTGTTGGGTATTTTTTGGTAGAATCAAAGTTGATGGGCAGGAACTGGCGTGCGTACAAAGGAGTCACTCCATCTGCTGCTTTGATCGTGAAGATCGATAGTTTGCCCAATGCATAATCCTTCAGTGGATTCTCTGCATTCTTCAACACGAAAGTTTTCTTTTTATCTGCGCAGGCATACACGCTTTGTTCACGCGGAACATCGAGGCTCTGCATGTGATCGAGTAAATACGCCCCATCTGCAGAAACAAGTGCAGTATGTGTGCCGGTGCCCGAAGTGATTTGCTCTGTTTTTCCTGATTTCAGGTTTACCTTGCACAGGTGGCGTGTGATGCCACTTTCGATAGTGGAAGTAAAAAATAAATTTTCCCCTTTTGTATCAAAGCCATTTGTAGCTGTTACTACCCAATTCCCTTTGGTGAGCTGTTTGATCATCTTTCCGGTAATATCATAGAGATACACCTGTTTATATCCATCGCGCTCACTCTGCCAGATAAACTGATCCGGTTTACCGGGTACGAATTCCATGATGTTCATCGGCTGCACATATTTTTCATCTTTCTCTTCGAACAGCGTTTTTTCGAAATCGCCGGTGATCGCATTGTAGGAATTAAATTTCAGGTGATTCTGATCACGGTTGATCACTGCAATATAGATATGTTTCGTATCCGGGCTCCAGGCAACGTTCGTCAGGTATTGCTCCCGCGGGGTGCCCGTTTTCAGATAAACGGTAGCTTTGGTATCGCAATTGTAAACACCTACCGTAACAAAATGACTGCTGTCGCCCGCCATCGGGTATTTGATCATACGTGCGCCTGCAGGACGATCACCGATCTCCATGATGGGGTACGTTGTTACTTTCGACTGATCCATCCGGTAAAATGCGAGGGCTTTTCCATCCGGTGACCAGAAGGTTCCTTTGTAGATCCCAAACTCCTCGCGGTGCACCGATTTGCCATATACGAGGTTATCGCTTCCATCCGTGCTTACCTGCACATTTTTATCCGATACATTTACATAGAGATTGTTGTTCACCGTAAACGCATAATTCCCGTTACCCGCTTTATCTATATTTTCGGCATTTTCCGACAATACCGGCAGATCTACCGTAGAAGTAATTGATTTCGCAGTTATGTCAACAGTGATCAGCTTGCCTTCTTTTTCGAATGCGCACAGATTGGCAGTGCTCCATTTTAAGAGTGGAAATTCTTTTGCTTCTTTCAATCCCTTTCCTTTCAGCAGCGTATTGAATTCAGGAAGCGTCATCACCACTTTTGGCTGATTCGTTTTTGCATCAGCTGTAAAAAGCGTTGGTATATTTTCCTTGTTATCAATATAGGCATAGGATGTAGTGCTACCCATCCATGAAAGCTGAAGCAATTTTTCAGGAGCTAATGTTGTCCGTTGCTTCAAAACGGCATCCGAAACGGTTAGCATTTTTTGAGCATCAAGGGAGAAAAAAACTATCAACAGGGCAAGAATTGGGATCGTTTTACGCATTTTTTTTGTTTATAAGGATACTAAATTAAACTTTTGCCTGTTCAAAACTCCAAAAAAAGTACGAACGGTTCCTGCCAAATCCTGCGTCGTATCTGGAAAAGGCTCCGATTTCGACGAAAAATAATAAAAAAACGTTAAATTACTTTTTTCCGTCGTTAAATTTGAGTAAATTCATTGTGTTTTAATTATCAAATATTTGAATTATGGGAAACAAAATTTCAACCAAACTAAGCAGGGCAATACTCTCAGTATTGCTTTTCGCATCTTTTTGTGCACAGGCACAACAGGATAAATTCCATCTGGGTGGAAACGAGCGTACCGAAACAGGTCCAATGCTCATTTGGTCCGGTGTGGCATTTGGTGTAGCCTTCATTCTCCTGCTGATCTTCAAACTAAGATACGACAAGAAGAAAAGGGCTGAGCTGAAAGAACAGATGAAAGCCACGGCAGCAAGGCACAGAACCTCACAAACCCGCTCTACTTCCTCACGAACCAGAGGCAGTGCGGCTTCTTAAAATTTCGAACAAAATAATACCGGTGGCAACCGAAACGTTGAGTGAAGATATGTTTCCTGCCATTGGTATTTTGATCTGCAAATCGCTTCTTTTCAGGTATTCCCCGGAAATCCCGTTCTCTTCCGAGCCCATGATCACTGCCAGCGGTTCATTGTATTCAACAGTATAAATGGTGTTCTCTGTCTTTTCATGGCAAGCAAAGATCTTTAAGCCCGAATCCTTCAAATATTCCAATGTTTCCTTAAGGTTATCTTCTCTGCAAACAGGTATCCTGTGTAAAGCACCTGCAGATGTTTTTACGGCATCTGCATTGATCTGTGCTGCTCCCCTCGAAGGAATTACAATAAAGTCCACACCTGCACACTCCGCGCTCCGCGCAATTGCTCCGAAATTCCGCACATCCGTTATCCTGTCGAGGATCAGTACGAACGGTATCTTTCCTTTTTCGAAAAGGGTTTGCAGCAGCTCTTCTGTTTTGTAATACGTAACATTGGCAAGGTAAGCGATCACGCCCTGGTGGTTGGCAGTGCTGATCCGGCGTAGTTTTTCGGGAGGAACAAATTGGTAAGGGATTTCCTTCCCTACCAGCTCTTTGCGCAGCTGCCCGAAAAGGTCATTCGATAAGCCCTTCTGCAGCAGGATCTTATCCAGTTCTTTGCCCGCACGGATCGCCTCAATTACCGCACGAATGCCGTATATGCAATTTTCTTCTTTATTCTCCTGGTCGTTACGATGCATGAGCCAATTTTTGCGCTAAGATACTAATAAGCCGGAAATAGGCGTTTTAAACCGGCCGCAGATTAACGCAGATTTCGCGGATTATGAATATAGTACGCAAAGAATCTGTGTCATCTGCGAAAATCCGCGGTTAAAAAACAAATGTAAATAGTATGGGAGAAAAGGCTCGTAGGTTATTTCCTGCCCGGGCATTTTTTGCAGCGGTCGCCGGTTTTGAATTCCTTGCAGCATTTCTTCTTTTTCTTGCTGTCTGCAAAATAGATGGAAAGCGGGCACTGGATCGCTATGGGATTTTTGGTTTTTCTCACCTTACAAAATTGTTTAACTTTTCTTGCAACAACAATACCTCAAAAAGGGTAAATTTGTAGGCTATCAAAAAGGAACTCGACATATCCGCTTTTTGCAACTGGAATCCCGATAAGAATGAACATTTGCTTATTGCCGGGCCCTGCGGCGCAGAAACCTACGAACAGGTAATGCAGACTGCCGAAGGAATTGCAAAAAACGACCAGATAAAGATTTTCCGGGCCGGTATCTGGAAACCCCGCACACGCCCCAATTCTTTTGAAGGAGTAGGAGAAACCGGGTTAAAATGGCTGCAGGAGGTCAAAAAAACCTACGGTCTTCTTACCACCGTGGAGGTAGCCAACAAGGAACATACAGAGCTGGCGCTGAAATATGGGGTAGATGTATTGTGGATCGGTGCACGGACTACCGTAAATCCTTTCTCCGTGCAGGAAATAGCCGATGTGCTGAAAGGTGTTGATATTCCTGTAATGATCAAAAATCCCGTTCATCCCGACCTGCAATTGTGGATTGGTGCTATTGAACGTATCCAGCAGGCAGGTATTGACAAAATGATCGCGATCCATCGTGGCTTTCATGATGGACATACAGGGATCTACCGGAATCACCCGCTCTGGGAGATCCCGATCGAGTTGAAAACTATTTTCCCAAACCTGCCGGTGATCTGCGATCCGAGCCATATCGGCGGCAAACGGATGTTTCTGAAAGAGATCGCTCAAAAAGCGCTGGACTTAGGGATGCAGGGATTGATGATCGAATCGCATATCCAGCCTGACAAAGCATTGAGCGATGCACAGCAGCAGCTTACTCCCGATGCACTCCATCAATTGCTCAGCGAGCTTACATTCAGAAAAACAACAACAACCGATGCAAAGTTCAATGACAAATTGCAGCACCTGCGTAACATCATTGACGAGCTCGATGAAGAAATGATACAGCTTACCCGGAAACGGATCGATATTATTGAGCAGATCGCTGAATACAAACAGGACAACAATGTTTCTGTATTCCAGCTGGAGCGGTGGATGGAGATCCTGAAGTCAAGAACACAATCGGGGATCGATAAAAAAATGAACAAAGATTTTATTGAGAAACTATGTTTGCTGCTGCACGAAGAATCCATTCGTGTGCAAACGGAACTGATGAGCAAAAAGGAAGAAAAAAATAAATAAATGCGGATTCTACAGGTTTAGCTGCGCTGAGAAAAGTTCATAGATCTGCTATGAAAATGCATCTGCGAAATCTGCGCGAATCTGCGGCAAAAAAAACTTGGCCGAAATCGCCTCACATATCAACGCCATTCTGAAAAGCATTCCCGAAGAACCGGGGATCTACCAATACTATGACCTCGATGGAAAGATCCTGTATGTAGGCAAAGCAAAGAACCTCAGGAAACGTGTCAATTCTTATTTCACCAAAGAGCATGACAATGGCCGCCTGCGTATCCTCGTAAGAAAGATCCACGACATCAAAACCATT
This sequence comes from Bacteroidota bacterium, assembly GCA_021156365.1. Lineage (GTDB taxonomy): Bacteria > Bacteroidota > Bacteroidia > B-17B0 > Aurantibacillaceae > JADJDM01. Next base: position 89,576 of record JAJNDK010000010.1, on the reverse strand, counting down.
AAGGTGAGCACCGAAATGGATGCTTTGCTGTTAGAGAACAACCTGATCAAAACATTACAGCCGCGTTACAATATCAATCTAAAAGATGACAAAACCTATCCCTGGGTTTGTATCAAAAAAGAGCGGTTCCCGAGAGTAATTTATACACGCAAAAAAATTAAAGACGGCTCGGATTATCTCGGACCTTTTGCATCGGCCTATAGTCTAAAAACACTGCTTGATTTTATCCGCGAGCTATATCCCTTAAGGACCTGCTCACTGGATCTTTCCGAAAAGAACATCCAGGCAAAAAAATTCCGGCCCTGCCTTGAGTATCACATTGGGCGTTGCAAGGCCCCCTGTGTAGCGAACCAGGAAGAGCAGGAATACAATGAAAATATGGCGCAGGTAAAACACCTGCTGAAAGGAAACATCACCACCGTGATCCGAAGCCTGAAAGAAAAAATGAATGCACATTCGGAACACATGGAGTTTGAGCTGGCACAGGTGGTAAAGGAAAAATTAGCCGCATTGGAAAAATTCCAGGGACGCAGCCTGGTTGTCAATCCTTCTATCGAAGATGCGGAAGTGTTCGGCATGTATAGCTCCCCTGTTTCCGCCTTTGTAAATTATTTCAAAGTAAAAGATGGAGCAGTGATCCAGGGACTCACAATTGAGCTGCAAAAAAAACTGGACGAGAGCGATACCGAATTACTGGAATTTGCGATACTCGAATTACGTCAGCGTTTTCAGAGCACCACCAGAGAAATTATTCTTCCCTTTGAGATCAGTGTTCAGTTTCCCGGTGTGGAAGTAGTTGTTCCGAAGATCGGCGACAAGAAAAAACTAGTGGAACTGTCGGGAAAAAATGCCGAGAACTACGCGAAGGAAAAAGAAAAACAACAGGCACTCATCGATCCTGACAAAAACACCAACCGCATCATGCAGCAGATGATGAAAGACCTGCGCATGAAAGAAGAACCGCGCAGGATCGATTGTTTTGATAACTCCAATATACAGGGTGCACACGCAGTAAGTGCGATGACCGTTTTTGTAAACGGCAAGCCTGCCAAAAAAGAATACCGGCACTATAATGTGAAAACAGTGGAAGGACCGGATGATTTCGCCACGATGGAAGAAGTCATCTTTCGCAGATACAGCAGGGTAGTTGAAGAACAGGAAGGCATGCCGCAACTGATCGTGATCGACGGTGGAAAAGGACAATTGGGCGCTGCCATCAACAGCCTTGAAAAAGTAGGGCTGATGGGAAAAGTAACAGTGATCGGTATTGCAAAACGACTGGAGGAAATTTATTTTCCCGGCGATCCCCTGCCATTATATATCGACAAACGTTCGGAGACCTTACGTATCCTGCAACACATTCGTGATGAGGCGCATCGCTTCGGGATCACTCATCATCGCAGCAAACGCAGCCGTGAAACGATCAAAACAGAGCTCAGCGGCATCAAAGGCATCAGCGATGTGACCTCCCAAAAACTCCTCATCCATTTCAAATCCGTAAAAGGCATTAAAGAAGCCACACTCGAAGAACTGGAACAGGTGATCGGAAAATCGAAAGCGGGATTGGTTTGGAATTATTTTAAGGAAAGTGGCGACGGTAAAGCACAGGATGAACAAATCCTTGTATAACGTTCAAACCAATATACCTGCATTTCACCCCTGAAAAGTGTATGCTCGCCAAAAAGCCCCGGGCCCTATCCGGATTTGTTCTACTTTCATTTAAAATTTCAAGACATGAAAAGAACATACTTCCTTCGGGCACTGGTAATTGGTTTTATCTGCATTCAATCCATTGCAGCATCCGCCCAGCAAAAATGCGCTTCAGATGAGATCCACGCCTGGCATATGGCCAACGATGATGTTTATCGTCAAAAAACATTGCAATACGAACAGGCAGTACTGGCTGCCAATGCAGTCAGCAATGAAACCAACAGAACCGTTCTTCCTGTATACAAAATACCAGTAGTGGTACATGTGATGCACAAAGGAGAAGCAGTGGGAACAGGCACCAATATTTCGGATGATGATATTAAGAACGGGATCAAATACCTGAACCAGCGTTACCGCAAAATAGCCGGTACACCGGGAGACGGTACCGGTGTGGATGTGGAAATTGAATTTGCACTGGCCGTTCGTGATGTAAACGGTAATTGCACCAACGGGATCACACGCAACGATATGTCAGGTGATGCCACTTATATGCAATACGGTGTGAAACGCAGTGGCGCAAACGGGATCACGGATGCTGCCCTGAAAGCGATCATTTCATGGAATCAAAGTCAGTACTACAACATGTGGTTGATATCGGAAATTGATGATAATAACGGAGGGAACGGGACACAAGGTTATGCCTTTTTTGCTTCCTCACATGGCACTGCAACCGACGGGGCCGTAATGCTTGGAAACAGTTTTATCCGCCAGGATCGTATCACCCTTACACATGAGCTTGGCCATGCACTGAATTTGTATCACACGTTCGAAGGCGATGTGAACGGTACCACTTGTCCTACCGGCAATCAATGCGGTTCCGGGCTTGGTGATTGCTGCGGTGATATTCCACCTCACAGACGCACAACCGTGCTCACCTGCACGGATGTCGCTAACACCTGCGATGGCGGAAGCACTGCCGATCTGTACATTCACAATTATCTTGATTATTCGTCCGATGGTTGTCAGAACATGTTCACCGCCAACCAAAAAACACGGATGATCACGGCACTTACCACAACCCGTGCTTCCTTCCTCGAAAGCAATGGGAATATGAGCCTTGTCCCACCTACCCTTGCAGAGATCAGTTTTATTTCCAGCTCCGGGTTTGCCTGCACAGGCAGTACCATCGATTTTACCGACCACTCTTCCTGCTCGCCCAACACTTACCTGAATACACCCTGGACAAGTAGTTCATACAACTGGACGTTTACGAATAACAGCGGCACTACTTACACTTCCACCGATCAGAATCCCAGCATTACATTTGCAAATGCCGGTACCTACGATATAACATTAAGCATTACCAATCCGGCAGGCACCAGCTCGTACACAAACCAGGGAATGATCATTATCAGTACGGCTCCTACCGCGGGCACCTGTGTGGGAACCAATACAGGACCAACGAGTAATCTTGGATATGGAATTTATACAGTGGCACTGAATACATTGTATCATCTTTCGGGAAGCACCTATGCAGATATCCAAAGCGGCGCTACCAATGGGACCGGTTATGGCGATTTCAGCTGTGCTGCCGGAACAGTGCTGGAAGCAAATACAAGCTACACACTTACTCTTAAAGGAACTTCGAATGCCGGATTGACAGAGGATTTCAGGACTTATATTGATTACAACAACAATGGAGTATTCACCGATCCGGGAGAAGAAATTGCATTTTTTAATGATATTGTCGGTAGCGCAGGTACCATGAGCATGGGCTTTACCACCCCTGCTGCTCCAACGCTGAATACTTCCCTTCGCATGCGTATTGTCAGCGGCCGTAATACCGAAACCGTTACTTCCTGCACCAACACTACCCGTGGACAATTCCAGGATTACAGTGTGTGGATCACGGATAAGGTGGCAAGGGTTTCCATCACCGCTTCTCCTTCGGGCACGATCAATGCAGGCACCCTTGTTACGTTTACAGCCACACCTGTTAACGGAGGAATAACGCCTTCCTATAAATGGTATAAGAACAATGTGCTGATCCCTGGTGAAAACAATGTAACATATGCCAGCACCTCACTTGCCGACAATGATATGATCCATTGCGTGATGACCTCCAATCTTACAAATGTGATCGCATCACCCTGCACATCGAATGTGAGCACTATGGATGTGAATTGCACAGCTCCTACCGTAAGTAACCATCCTGACAATGCTACACTCTGCGAAGGTGATACAATTACTTTTTTGATAGATGCTTTAAATGCGATGAGCTATTTTTGGGAACTGAGTACCAACGGAGGCGGAAGCTGGAGCCCGATAAGCAACAGTTCTTTATACATGGGTGCAGACACCGCCGTTCTTACAATGAACGGTGTACTCGCCGGCATGAATACTTATCTGTATCGCTGCATCGCTATCGGCGCCTGTGCACCCAACGCCGCTTCGAATCCGGCAACCCTGAACGTGACTGCATTGCCATCAGCCCCTACCACAAATACTACTTTCTATTGCCAGTTTTCCACTACGGTTCCATTAACAGCAGGTGGCAGCAATCTCCTGTGGTATACTTCTCTTGTTGGTGGAACGGGCAGTTCTGTAGCACCAACTCCCTCTTCAGCTATTCCAGGGCCTACCAGCTATTATGTATCGCAAAGCATGAATGGATGCGAAGGGCCGAGAGCGACCTCCGTGGTTACGGTGCTTAATTTACCTGTCACACCTTCCATCAGTGCAAACGGACTTGTGCTGACTTCAAACGCAGCAAGCGGGAATCAATGGTCCCTGAACGGCGGCCCGATAAACGGAGCAACTTCACAAACCTATACCGTCACGCAAAATGGCAGCTATACTGTAGTTGTTATCGATGGGAACGGTTGCGTGTCAGCGGTGTCGGCACCAATTACGATCAACAATGTAGGCTTGAATTCCACGGCTGCTTCCGTTCCTTTCAGTATATTCCCGAACCCGAACAAAGGAGAATTTCTGATCACCTGCACTGCCGGAGCAAATACTACTCTTGAAGTTACAAATCTATTGGGAGAGACGATCCATAAAGAAACGATCCACGAAAATAACACAACGTATTCCAAACAGCTTGATATCAGCAAATATGGAGCGGGATTGTACTTTGTGACATTGAAATCAGGCAGGAACAGTGCCTGCAGGAAAGTAGTGGTGCAATAGCAAAACACCTCTTTTCATACTACGAACGGATCTGCCTGAGGTGGATCCGTTTTTTATTGCCCCTATTTCCCAAAATTCTTTAATTTCTTGTGAGCACAGTTGAATAATTGTAGCTTAGCTCACCTATAGTGCAAAGCTATTCCGCTTAAGAAAAACAACATGAGTGCTTTCAGAAATTTCTTTTGGTTCTGTTCCGGTGCAAGCCGGACGCTATTAAAACGCTGCCCGACAGAAGCCAGCAAATATGCCGGTATCGGAGCCACTATTTTTTTCACAGGATTGCTTGCAGCACTTTCGGCAGGTTATGCACTTTACACCATTTTTGATTCGTTGTGGGCTGCCATTGGATTTGGCTTTGTATGGGGCGCAATGATCTTCAATCTCGACCGCTTTATTGTAGCAAGTATAAAAAAAAGAAATAAGCTCTGGCTGGAAGTTAAAGTAGCTACACCAAGGATATTGCTGGCTATATTGCTCGCAGTGGTGATCTCAAAACCCCTCGAATTAAAAATGTTCGAGAAAGAGATCAACCGGAAGATCGATCAGAAAAAAAGCGAAGAAGCCATCAAAGCCAAAAAGCTTATTAACCAGGGATTCCCTGAAATAACCGAAGTTGAAAATAAGATCGCCGTGCTAAAAAAAGAGACGGGTGAAAAGGAAACCTTCCGGAACCAAAAACAGCAGGAATACGATTTTGAACGCTTCGGAAAAAAAACAGCAGGTACTACCGGTATCCCGGGTATCGGTACCAATGCAAAGAAAAAAGAGATCCAGCTGAATGAAGCAACGGAAGATCTGAAAAAAACAACGGAACGGAACCGTATAAAGATCGATCAATATGAAAAAGAGATCGGACAACTAACCATCAAAAGAGAAGAGGAATTTAAGAAGCAGAAACCAACGATTGATGCCTATGATGGCCTGGCTGCACGGATCGATGCTTTATGGGCACTTTCCTCCGAAAGCAATGCCATCAATCTGGCGAACATATTTCTGATGTTCCTTTTTATTGCATTGGAAACAGCGCCCATTTTTGTAAAGCTGATCTCTTCACGCGGACCCTATGACGATCTGTTGGAAACGCACGAACAGGGTTTCGAGAATTTCAAGATCGAGCGGATGTCTGAACGGAACCACAAAACCAACGAACGGATCAAAAGTATGTTGGGGAAACCATAAAAAAATCCCCCGCCCGAAGACGGAAGATTTTTCACACACACCCACTAAACGCGCTCTCCGGAACCAATCACAGAAACGGGGAGCAATCGGGATTATTTTACGAATTTTCCTTTTACAATTCCATTCATACCCTGCACCTCGATACTATATATTCCCGGCGCTAAAAATGCAACATCGATCCCGGCTGAATAAATATATCCTTCATCCAGCGACAGCATCTCTTCTCCCAGCGCATTCACTACACGCACGCGCTTAATCGCATTCAGATCTTTTGACTTCAGGTATAGTTTATCCGTTACCGGCACAGGATAACAGTCAATAAATTCTTTTGTATCCACTGCTTGTTTTAATCCCACCGACTGCAGATTCACTTCGTCTACCTGGAAGCGTGTACCAAACGTAACAGGCGAGCCAGGTTTGGAGTTACTGAATCCCATGGTTATATAAGCAGCCGTTCCGGGCAAGGTGTAATTAATATGACGTGAAATATAGGTATAGGAGCTCGCCGTATCCATTATTTCAATAAGCAGGTTAGCGATCTCCGTTCCATTACTGTCATTTACTGTGATATATGCAATAGCCGTATCGGGACCTGCAGGGAAATACTTATAATAGAAGCTCAGATCTAAAGGATGTTGGCTAACCGGTACGTAGACCCCTCCAAAAGCTGAGTAATCAACCGAATCACCACTCAACCTGGCATTACCAACCATCATACTCCCGGTCGTATAATTAAAGGCATTCCTCATTTCCAGGGCATACATTCCCTGGTAGGCATCCGTTGTCGGAAAATACAGGCGGCTACCCGGATCATCCCACACGATAGAGTCACCATGAAAAACACCGTTCGAGTCGACATGAAATACAAGAAGATGAGCTTCCCCCCAATAACTGGTATTATTATTACTATTTAAACTCTCAAATCCGCTGTTCGGAACCTGCGCTTTTGCCATAAAACCAAATACGGCTAACAAAACAATACATAGCTTTTTTCTCATAATCCAATTTTTTTAATGATTCTTCCTGCCCGGAAAAGAAATCCTTTCTCTTTTCCTTCCCGACAAAATTACCGTGGAGTACAGGGAAATCCTAAAATTTTGGGTAGACATGAGGTATACAAAGCCCCTGAAAATGGTGCTTTTCAGGTGTACAAGACCCGATCAGAGCTTCATGATAAATTCTGTCAGATTGTCCTCTGTATTGAGTTGTAGCTTTTTACGCAAGCGATAGCGTGCTGTCTTCACACTATCCGGAGAAATATTGAGAATGCCGGCCATTTCTTTTATGGATAGGTTCAGCCGGATCAGGGCACATAATTTAAGATCGTTCGGACTGATATCCGGGTAGGCTTCTTTTAAATGTGTGTAGAAATTTTTGTTGATGCTTTCGAAATGCTTGTTAAAATCCTGCCACTCTTTATCCTGGTTAAAGCCTTTACTGATGATCCTGTTCAGGGAGCTGTCTCCGGCTACTTCTTTATTCTGATCCAGGCGTTCTTTTAATTCCTGCATCAGCTCATTTTTCTGGAACATCTGCAATGTCATGGCGCTCAACTGACTCTCCCTGAACTCTATCTCATTCTTATAATGCAGCTCTTTTATCCTTTGTTGCTCCTTTGTAGCTTCTACGAGGGCTTCCTTTGTCTGCAACTGCGTCTCTTTCAGCTCCAGCTCGTTCTGCATTTGTTGCTCACGAATGCGTCGTTGCTCTTCGATAGCTGCCACCAATTCTTCTTTGGTTTTCAGGAGCAGTTTGTCGCGCGCATTGATCCGGCGAAGGAACAGAATGATGCCGATCGAAGCAAGCGCAAGGAAAATGATGCCGCCCCAGAGCAGATAATTGGAGAGCCGTGTTACATCCTGCTCTTTCTCCAGCAGCTTCAGTTGCCTGTCCTTTTCCGCTACCCTGAACTGCACTTCGAGGCTTTGCACGGCACGTTGTTTCTCGGAAGAATTCAGTGAGTCTTTCAATACCACCATTTCTTCTTCGAACTCCAGTGCTTTACTGAAATTGCCCTGCAGTTTTTTCAGATCAACGAAGTGTTGCAGGCATTTGATATGGAACGATTTATCGCTAAGGTCGTTTGCAATCAGGAGCGCCTGCATATACTGTGATTCCGCTTTTGCTTCATTCTTTTCAAAAGCAAGCGTCCATTTTCCCATTCCAAGCAGAGCAGCCGACTGCGCCTGCCGGTTACCGGTGCTGTCGGCAATGCGTAATGCCCGGTCGTACAATTCTTTGCTTAGCTGTTTATTGTTATGTTTCTGTTCGATCTCTGCCACATAGATACAGGAAGCAGGCAGATAGGCAAGATTTCCGGTCAGCTCATTTTCCTTCAATGCCAGGCGGTGATAATATTCCGACGAGTCCTGCATGCCCAAATGGCTGTATGCCACACCAAGACTATTATAGATTAGAATGAGAGAACCCGTAGAATCCCTTTCGGGGGGAAGACCACGCATGGCCTGTCTGCTCAGAGCAATGGCTTCTTTGAATTTTCCCTGCCGGCTGTTGATCGTACTGATCAGCTGGAGACATCTGCTACGCCCTTCCAGGGCTTTTGCAGGATCGGATGTTTCCAGTTCTTTGTATGCTTCCATCGCTTTGGTAGCATACTCCATACCTTTGGTGTAACTAAAACTGTAGTAGCAAATCCCCATATTGAACAGGGACAAAGCTTTCTCTTCTGTGTTGTTTTCATCTGTCGCTTTCTCCAGCGCCAGCTCAAAATATTTCAATGCTTCCACCTCCCGATCTTTCACCAATGCCGCCCATCCACTGTCCAGCAATGGTTTTGCGCCCCCTGCCAGTATCCGGGAAGAGAAAAGAAAAAACAATAAACTATATTTTAAACTACGGAACATAGCCGGAAGAAAATTACGTCACTAATTTAATTCTAATTTTTCATCTTTAAATGCATTTAGAATCTTAAAATCAAAAAGAGTTCACTTTAACTAAATACAATTTGTTTCAAGTACTTTTTCCTATAGCTTTAGCGGTATCAAAACCCCATGTATATGAAAAAGATCCTTACATTTTCACTTCTTGCATTTGCCGGTTCAACTTTCGCACAGCCCTCTTCGTTCTCATCAAGGGGTATCGGAGGAGGCGGAGCTTTGTTTGCACTGTCCATCAATCCTGCTGATAATAATGAATATTATGTCGCTTGCGATATGGGCGAGCTCTTTCACACGGAGGATTATGGTAACTCATACGACCAGGTGCATTTCACCCAGGTCATCGGAGGACATAATTCGAAGGTTTGTTACACTTCCACTCCCGGTTTGTTATATACCATCAGCTACGCCCAGGATATGGTACGACCGATGAAAAGCACAGACAACGGTCTCACCTGGAATGTACTGAACGGCAACCCCGACAATTCCGAAGAAACCTATACGATCGACGCTGATTATACCAATCCCAACCGTGTGATCATTTCTTACTACGGAAGTATTTATTATTCGGATAACGGAGGTAACTCATTTACCAATGTGTATACAGACATGAGTGGTTCAGGAGATGTATTGGTAGGAGGTGTGTTCTTTGACGGCAGCAACATTTATATCGGGACTTCGGACGGTGTATTTGTTTCCACCAATGCAGGTACCAGCTGGAACAATGTAACAATTACCGGTATCCCTTCCACTGAGCGGATCTCCTCATTCGCCGGCGCCAAATCGGGAGGCATAACGCGTTTCTTTTGTATCACCGGGGACGTGGGTGATGTGTACCCAGGATTAGTAGGATCCGATTATTGGGATTTTGCGAAAGGTGTATACTCTGTAGATTATGGAAGCGGCAACTGGACACCCAAATTAACAGGCATTAATCTGTCTAGTGATTTTCCCATGTTCGTAGGTATGGCTACGAATGATATCAATACGGTTTATCTCGCCGGAAGCAATGACAACAGCGTGCCCACTATTTTTAAAACTACCAATGCCGGAAGTAACTGGAACAATACATTCAACTCAACAGGCAACCAGAATATTTCCACCGGGTGGAGCGGACAAGGTGGCGATCGCCCATGGAGCTACGGTGAATGTCCTTTTGCTTTGGCTATTGCCCCAAACGACGCAAACCGGGTGATCTTCGGCGATTTCGGATTCGTGCATAAAACAAGTAATGGCGGAACAAGCTGGCAACAAGCTTATGTGAACACTGCGGATCAACATCCTGCAGGATCAAATACACCTCCTGCTCAAAGTTATCAAAGTGTCGGGATCGAAAACACTACCTGCTGGCAGATCTGTTGGGTAGACTCCTCCAACATGTTCTCCTGCTTTTCAGATATAAAAGGAGTACGCAGTACGGATGCAGGTAATTCATGGTCTTTTAATTACACAGGGCATTCGGCCAACTCCATGTACCGGCTGACAGAACATCCGACCAACGGAACTTTGTTTGCCGCTACTTCCAACATTCACGATATGTATCAAAGTACGCGCCTGCAGGATGCACAATTGGATGCAAATGATCCGCAGGGAAAGATCATTTATTCCACCAATAACGGACAAACCTGGCAGCTCCTGCATTTGTTCAATCATCCCGTTTTTTGGATCGCACTCGATCCGAACAATCCGAACCGTGCTTATGCAAGTGTAATCCATTACAACGGAGGGGCTGGTGTGGGTGGCATTTATGTGACCAATGATCTACAGAACCTTACCACTTCTACCTGGACTTTGCTGACTGATCCTCCGCGGACACAAAAACATCCTGCCAGCATTGTCGTATTAAACGATGGAAAAATGGTTTGTACATATTCCGGAAGAAGAAACGCCGGAGGGACTTTCCAAAACTGTTCGGGAACGTTTATCTACGATCCGGCCGGGGCTGGAAGTTGGACCGATGTATCCGATCCGGGTATGTACTACTGGACAAAAGATATTGTGATCGATCCGAATGATGTTACACAAAATACCTGGTACGTTGGAGTATTCAGCGGATGGGGCGGTCCTCCGAATGGAACAGGCGGTTTGTATAAAACAACGAATCGTGGAATAAGCTGGACAAGGCTTTCCAATACAGCTGCAATGGATCGTGTAACATCCTGTACATTTAATCCGAATAATCCGAACCAGGTTTATATGACAACAGAAGTGCAGGGCCTGTGGATTTCCAATAACATGAATACTTCAACACCGACATTCACACAGGTACAAAGCTATCCCTTCCAGCAACCAGAGCGTGTATTCTTCAACCCCTATAATACAAATGAAGTATGGGTGAGCAGTTTCGGGAACGGGATGAAAATGGGAACACTCAACCCGATAGGCATTCCGGAATTTGAAAATACAGCTGCAAACGATCTTGTTGTATATCCGAATCCTGCCGGCAACGAACTGTGCATTTCGATGAAATCCGATGCCTTAAAAAATGCCAGTATTGAAATAAAAGATATTCTCGGTAAAACAGTGCTTAAACAAGCCCTGGGATCGGATACTAAGATCGATATTTCAACACTGGAGAACGGAACTTATTTTGTAAGTGTTTCTTCAAATGGAATGGTGAAAACAAAGAAGGTGATTGTAACGAAGTAAAGAAGCGGGTAATAAAAGAATCAGGTCTATATCTGCTACTCCCCGTTCAGATTCTTTAAAACTGCATCTATACGGAGATTAGCGGATTTTATCTCCTCATCATATTCCTGCGATTGATTTTTTATGGCAAGACTGATCAGTCCGTAGGACTCAAGGCGCAGATCGCAATAATCCTTCAGCCTTGTATTTCGTTCGTGAATGGAGGAAGGCAGATCGAGCTTGTCCACTTCTTCAATAAGCGTCCTGCATTTTTTCCAGTTATCCATCCCTTCCTGGTTAATGATGCGCAGGTAAGTGCTGTCCGGTGTCGTCTCAGGAAGCGAAAAGATCACTAAAGCTTTTTCCTCCATCGCAGAGAACGCTTCCATTCTTTTCTCATACATGCCTATGTCATTAGGAGTGATCCGGAATACAAAGAGAGTAGCTCCGAGCATCAGCACAAGTGATCCGACAATTGCGAGGTTGGTCGCTTTCTGCTTAGCCGGTTTCCTTAGCCCCGGAAGATACACGAAGCCAAGCAGGAAACCACTGAGCACACCGCCCACATGCCCTGCATTATCAAAGCCGGCCTGCACTCCAATTAAAAGATTGAAACCGACAAATACAAGCATATTGGTCATGAGCTCTTTCCTGATATCTCTTCCCATATAATTGCCTGCCAGCAATGCAATAAAAAAACCATAAGTGCCAAAAATAGCTCCGGAAGCTCCCGCGCTGATCACATTATCGTTCCACCACAAGCTGGCCAGACTGCTGCACACACCGGTAACAAGGTATACGATAAAAAACCGAAGCTTCCCAACAAGTGGTTCCAGTTGCCCGCCAATATAGATAAGGGCGTACATATTAAATACAAGATGTATAATACCAATATGAAGATAATTGGAGGTGATAATGCGCCACCATTCACCACCCAATGTGAGCGGTCTGAAATTTCCGCCCCAGGTCACCAATGCTTCATTTCCCGGTGAAAAGAAATTTACTCCCGTCAGCACCATTAGTACAAACACCAATAGATTGATCCCGGCAAGAATCGGCGTCACAAAATAGCCCTGCTTTGGCAAAAGACCCGAAGCGAAACGCCTGTACCATTTTTGTTCGCCCTCTCCGCCGATCATAAATTCATTGCTTTCCGCAAACAGGGTATCGTTCATTTTTTTTATACTCTGTTCAATCTGCTCTATACTTAGTTCTTTCCTGATACGTTCTATGGTAGAAAGGATCATGTCAGCATATTCCTCTGCATACACCCGGGTCTCAGGTTCCGGTACGTTCCTTACCGTAAAAATCAATTTGTCGGATTCAACTACAATAACAAGCTTCTTTTCGGATACTAGTCCGTGATCGAAGACATAGTTCAACGATTTTCCCTTTTCTGCTTTCACCAGATGCAATTGCAGTTGTCTTGCCGATTCGTATGCCAGGAAATAATACGTTTCCGGTGAGAGATCATTGAATATAAATACAGTTTTATCTTCCATTTTAAAGCCGGGTGCGGTCATTTATGGGTAATTAAATCAGGCTTCCATCTTTTCCTGCAGCTCCAGCCAGCGGGTGGACTTAGTGTCCAGGGCTTCTTCGATCTGCTGCAGCTTGAGTCCTTTGTCCAGTAATTCTTTATGATCAAGAGTACCGGTTGAAAGCTCTTCGCTTATTGCTTTTCGCTCTTCTTCAAGACCAGCAATTTCCTTTTCCAATTCCTCTACTTCACGTTGCTCTTTGTAGCTGAGCTTTTTTGTTTGTTTGGCCGGATCAGGAGCAATCTGTTCAGTAACAACCGGTTTCTCTTCCACTTTTTTAGCAGGCAGTTTCGCCTGTTCACGTTTTAGTTCTTCCTGCTCGTCCTGCCAGTTACGATACTCCGTATAATTGCCGGGGAAATCTTTCATGGTCCCGTCTCCCTGAAAAGCGAAGACCTGAGTAATGATCTTATCGAGAAAATAACGGTCGTGGGAGACGATCAATACACAGCCTCCGAAGTCCACCAAAAAGTCTTCGAGTGTTTGCAGCGTTTCAATATCGAGGTCATTCGTTGGCTCATCGAGGATCAGGAAATTCGGGTTCTTCATCAGGATGGTCATCAGGTACAAACGACGTTTTTCTCCGCCGCTTAATTTAGATGCATAGCCAAACTGCACATCCGGCGGGAAATTAAAACGTGTCAGCAATTGTGAAGCGCTCATAGTCGTTCCGTTTGCCAAAGGAATGTATTCGCCAAAATCCTTTACGATCTCGATCACACGTTTATCGTCCGGGATGTTCATGCCCATCTGCGAATAATATCCGAACACAACCGTTTCACCGGTCTGGATCTTGCCGGTGTCAGCAGGTTCGGTTCCTAAAATAATATTCAGTAAAGTTGTTTTCCCGCTTCCGTTCTTTCCAACCAAACCGATCTTATCACCGTTTTTAAATGTGTAAGAGAAAGGGTTCAGGAGGTGTTTATCGCCATAGGATTTGGAGATCTTGATCAGCTCAAGAATCTTCGAACCCAGACGCGCCATCTTCACACTCAGGTCGATCTTTTTTGTTTCTACTTTTCGTTTCGCTTTTTCTTCCGTTTCGTAAAAAGAAGTGATCCGAGATTTCGCTTTGGTACCACGTGCTTTCGGCATCCTGCGCATCCACTCCAGCTCTTTGCGATACAGGTTACGTGCTTTATCCACTTCAGAAGCTTCACTCATCATCCGCTCTGCTTTCTTCTCGATATAATACTGGTAATTTCCTTTGTAGTGATACAGTTGCTGGTTATCGATCTCAACGATCTGGTTGCAGATTTCATCCATAAAATACCTGTCGTGGGTTACCAGCAACAGGCTTTTCACTGCTGTAGAAAGGTGATGCTCCAGCCACTCGATCATTTCAATATCGAGGTGATTGGTCGGCTCATCCAGTACCAATAGATCCGGCTCGTTCAGCAACAGGCAGGCAAGCGCCAGTCGTTTACGCTGACCACCGCTCAGGGTTTTTATTTCCTGGTCGAAATTGGTCAGTCCTAATTTTCCGGCAATGGTCTGCATCCGCACTTCTGCATCCCAGGCATTCAGTAAGGTCATTTGGGTTGTTGCTGCATCGAGGCGATCCGCATTCTTCTCATTCATCGGATCTGTTTCGTGTGCTTTCAACGCTTCTTCATAATCTTTTAGCGCTTTGGAGATCGGGTTCTCTGCACTCAGCAATACTTCAATAATGGTATTGCCACCCTGCAGCTTAGGCTCCTGTTCGAGGAAACCCACTTTTATATCTTTTTTGAAAACCACATTCCCTTCATCGGGGATCTCGAGTCCTTTCAGGATATTGAGAATGGTGGTTTTGCCGCTTCCATTCTTCGCCAGCAAGGCCACCTTATCGCCATAATTAAGACCAAAGGATATTTTTCTGAAAAGCTGTTTACCACCAAAGCCTTTACTGAGATTTTCTACGGATAATAAGTTCATGAGAGAATTGGAAATTTAAGGCTGCAAAAGTACGAAAATTATACCGGCCGAGGGAATGAACCCCTCTTTTTGAGATTATTGAATTATTATGTACCTTTCCTGTATATTACGCACACCATGAAATACGCAGTTTGTCTATTTTTTGCTTCACTCCTGTTTTTCTCCTGTAAAAAGGAAAAGCAGCCTTCGCAAGCCGCCGCGTCTACACAAAACCCTGGTACAGCGACTGTAACACCAGTTGATTATTATATCAGCGGAACCGTGCGCCAGTATGACATGTACGATGAGGCAATCACCTCTTCACCTGCTTCCATCATGGTAAGCCTCGAAGGCACCAGTTATAGCACCCATTGTAATTCAAATGGGTATTTTCTTTTAGACGGCCTGCCTGCAAATACTTATACCGTTGCTATTACAAAGCCAGGGTTCGGAGTTTCCAGGAGACAAATTTATGTCGGTCCATTTGTACACACTCCCGGTACTCCGGGTCATGGAGGCAACTGGAATAACAGTGAATTTCGAATTTCTCAAACACCAACGTGGAGTTTAACCATCGGTTCCTCTTCCCCTGTCACGCAAGTTTTCTATACAAACGGAGGTGTGGGAACAAATGGACAGGTTGAGCAGGGATTTAGTTTCCCGGTTACAACCAGTCAGCTTGCCGTGGGACATTATATGGATATTGGCATCTACTTTAGTAAAGTGAATCAAATTAACCCTCTCGATACCGCCACTTACGAGTACTATGACTATGTTCGGTGCCCGGGAATCTATGGCGCAACGAATGTAGCCATAGCGTATAACCGTCTTCCATTCCCTCAATCCGGAGATACTATTTTCTACCAGGTTTATCCTACGACCTTGTACTCACAAATCTATTATGGCACCGGTGGAATTTACAATTCACAGGTATACACAGCCATCAACACGAACAATCTTCAAAACGGATACATGGTAATCCCTTAATTACAAAGGAATATTCCCGTGTTTCTTTCTCGGCAATTTCACCGCTTTGTTCTCGAGCATTTTGAAGGCTTTGATCAGCTTCTCACGGGTATCCTCCGGCTTGATCACCTCGTCAATAAATCCGCGTTCTGCAGCACGGTATGGATTGGCAAACATCGTTTGGTACTCCGCTTCTTTTTCTTTCCACTTTCCGTCTTTGTCGGCGGCAGCGGCGATCTCATTTTTAAAGATAATTTCAGCAGCTCCTTTTGCGCCCATCACAGCGATCTCTGCAGATGGCCATGCGTAGTTCATATCAGCACCGATGTGCTTGCTGTTCATTACATCGTATGCGCCACCGTATGCCTTGCGGGTAATAACCGTAATGCGCGGAACAGTTGCTTCACTGAATGCATACAACAATTTCGCTCCGTTGGTAATAATTGCGTTCCACTCCTGGTCGGTGCCCGGTAAAAAGCCCGGAACATCTTCGAACACCAGCAAGGGAATATTGAAACAATCGCAGAAACGTACAAAACGGGCTGCTTTGGTTGAAGAATGGATATCCAGTACTCCGGCAAGCACGGCAGGCTGATTAGCAACGATACCAATGCTTTTACCCGCAAGACGCGCAAAGCCCACTACAATATTCTCTGCATAATGTTTGTGCACTTCAAAAAACGTATCCTCATCGATCACTCCATTGATCACCTCGCGCATATCATACGGCTGGTTTGCATTTTCGGGAATGATATCGTTCAGCTGTGTGCGTTTTTCGGACGCAGGAGTTGAATAAGGCGCGGAAGGTGCATCTTCTTCACAGTTCTGTGGCACATAGCTCAGCAATTGTTTCAGATAATTGATACATTCAATTTCATTGGCACAGGCAAAATGTGTGAC
This sequence comes from Bacteroidota bacterium, assembly GCA_021156365.1. GTDB lineage: Bacteria > Bacteroidota > Bacteroidia > B-17B0 > Aurantibacillaceae > JADJDM01. Next base: position 72,727 of record JAJNDK010000010.1, on the reverse strand, counting down.
ACCGCTTTTGCTTGCATGTGTCATCGCTCCGCCTAATTCTTCCGAAGTAACTTCCTCATGTGTTACGGTCTTCACCACGTTCGGGCCTGTTACAAACATGTACGAAGTGTTTTCTACCATCAGAATAAAATCCGTGATCGCAGGAGAATATACCGCACCGCCGGCACAAGGTCCCATGATAGCAGAAAGCTGCGGGATCACTCCGGAAGCTAATGTGTTGCGGTAAAAAATATCTGCATACCCACCGAGTGAAACAACACCTTCCTGGATACGGGCTCCACCACTGTCATTCAGACCGATTACCGGTGCGCCGTTCTTCATGGCGAGGTCCATGATCTTGCAGATCTTCTCTGCATGTGTTTCGGAGAGCGAACCTCCGAATACCGTAAAGTCCTGTGAGAATACATATACCAAACGTCCGTGAATGGTTCCGTAACCTGTCACTACTCCATCTCCCGGGTATTTTTCGTTCTCCAAACCAAAGTCATTGCTTCGGTGTGTTACCAGCATCCCGATCTCTTCGAAGCTTCCCTCGTCCATCAAAAAATGGATCCGTTCGCGTGCAGTAAGCTTTCCTTTTTTGTGCTGTGCATCGATACGTTTTTGTCCTCCGCCTAATTGTGCTTCGGCTATTTTCTGGTCAAGTGCTTCTATTTTTGAGTTCATATCCCTGGTATTTCTGGTTTTTTATTCCCGGTGTTTTGTTTAGCTGCAACAGAAATCATGATCTGCTATTCGTAAAAGTAACAAAAAACCCTGTCCTTCAATATATGCAGGATACAGGGTTTTCCAATGGTTGATAAAAATTATTTTTTCACACGCTCCACGTAGCTACGGGTACGTGTATCGATCTTGATCGTTTCTCCTTCGGTAATAAATAAAGGCACCATGATCTCAGCGCCGGTTTCCACTTTCGCCGGTTTCAATGTGTTCGTAGCAGTATTACCCGCAACGCCCGGTTCGGCATAGGTGATCTCAAGCTCAACAAAAGTAGGGGGCTCAGCCAGGATCGCATCGTCTTCTTCAAACGTCACTTTCACTTCCATTCCTTCCTTCAGGAATTCGATGCCTTCACCCACCATTATAGCCGGGATATGTACCTGCTCATAGGTTTCGTTATCCATCAAAACGATAAATTCACCTTCGGTGTAAATGAACTGCATCATTTTGTATTCCACACGTACCAAGGTTACCTCTTCTCCCGAACGGAAACGGTTCTCTGTTTGTTTACCTGTTTTCAGGTTGCGCATTTTTGCCTGGTAGAATGCTCTTAAATTCCCCGGTGTACGATGTTGATATTCTGTGATCACTACCAATTCTCCGTTGTAACGGATCACTGATCCTACATTGATGTCGCCTGTGTTAGCCATTTCGATTTGTTTTTAGTGAAGCAGGTATTACTTCGTTATTTTTTATTCGCTTTATATTTAATCTTCAATTTCCTCTGTAACACCCATCGAGCTGAATTTGTCGATACGCTCATTGATCCGCTGATCCGGTGTTTTCTTATCCAGTTCTGCCAGCTCTTTCACGATCCGCTGTCTCACCCGCTCAAACATTTCTTCTTTATTGGTATGTGCGCCACCGATCGGTTCTTCGATCACTCCGTCCACAAGATTGTTTTTGGTCATGTCCGTTGCAGTCAGCTTTAATGCTTCTGCTGCCTGTTCCTTAAAGTTCCAGGTCCTCCACAGAATAGTAGAACAATTCTCCGGCGAGATCACTGAATACCAGGAGTTTTCGAGCATCAGTACTTTATCCCCGATCCCTATTCCCAATGCACCACCAGAAGCTCCTTCACCGATCACGATACAGATCACCGGTACTTTCAGCTGGCACATTTCGAGCAGGTTCCTTGCAATTGCCTCTCCCTGCCCACGTTCCTCCGCTTCCAATCCGGGATAAGCGCCGGGTGTATCGATCAGGGTAACGATCGGTTTATTGAATTTCTCCGCCATTTTCATCAGGCGCAGTGCTTTGCGGTATCCTTCGGGATTGGCCATACCAAAACGACGGATCTGGCGCATCTTTGTATTGATCCCTTTTTGCTGCCCGATAAACATTACGGTTCTTCCATCCATCTCGCCAAAGCCGCCCACCATTGCCTTATCATCCCCTACGGTGCGGTCGCCATGCAGTTCCATGAACGTGCCTTTGGTCAGGTATTCGATATAAGCGAGGGTATATGGGCGTTCCGGGTGCCTCGAAACCATTACACGCTGCCAGGGTGTAAGATTCGTGTATAGTCTTGTTTTCTCCTCAAGGATCTTTGCTTCCAGTTCTTCCACCGACTTGCTTACATCGACCTTGCTCTTCTCCGCCACTTCTCTGAGTTTTTCCAACTCCTTCTCCAGGTCTTCGATCGGTTTCTCAAAATCCAAATAAGCCATATTCTTCCTTTTTTTAGGGGTGCTAAGATAGGTATTTTAAATGTGAACAGGAATCCTGCGATGCAATTCAAAATATTGAATTACAGCAAATTAAGTTCAATAAATTGAAAATTAAATGAAATCCGGGCTATTTCAGAGGCATTTTTAGGACTTAACTATCTTTTCCGACTTCTTTTCGGGCAGGGAGTGCTTTTTTTATTCTTCCTGCAATTTTATACTAAACCCGGACGTTATTCGCTTGTTACTTTAATAATATGATGCATTATCTCTTTATTCTCACCCTCTTTGCGTTGGTTTCTTTCTCATGCAAAAAAGAAAAAAAAGACGAACAGGCTGGTGCAAATCAACTCAGTACGAATGGCGGGCAAAAGTCTGCCGATACAGCCTGGTATGGCTGGCTGGCTGTACAACGGGAATTCCAGATTAATCCTTCGGGAATTGTCCAGGTAAACACAGGTTATACTACATCGCACGCCTTTTTTACGGATCAGCCGGCAACAAACCTTCAGATCGCTAATGTTCAGCCCGCAACTAATCTCAATTATGTAGAAGTTGACGGTGTTATTCTTAATACTATTTCTTTTAAAGATGACTTTAGCAGTTATTTCTATATAGACACCACAAATGGATCATTTTCGGCTCCGCATCACTGGAAAGTAGACGGCAAAGGTCTCATACCCGATATTGATTATATTCACTGGGCCATGTATCCATCTTACCAGGGATATGCAAATCTTCCTGATACAATTTACAAGAGCACATCTTTCACCATAGAGCTGAATGGTCTGCAAAATTGTAATACGGTGATTTTGTCTCTTGCCGGAGGATATAAAGCGGTTGAAGTTAATGGTACGAGCGCAGAAATTACTTTCCCTGTTAGTGAACTTACATTGCTCCCTCCCTTTAATTCGGTTGAGCTCCGACTAACGTTCGTCAACAATAACGGACAGCTTTTTAATGGAAAATCCTTCAATTTCATTACCTCTACACACTATTTTAAAGATATCAGAGTCCTTCCCTAAACTTATTTCAGTCCGTAAATAGCGCTGTATTTCTCCCTTGCATAATTCATAAAATGAGAGAAGTTCAGCTTTTCGCCGGTGATCTTCTCGCACAGCTCCGAAGCGGTATAAAACCGCCCGTGGCGGTGGATCCTTTCACGCAGCCAATTGAGTAGGGAGTGTAAGTCTCCGTTTTCGATCTGTTGTACCAGACCGGGAATTTCTTTTTTGGCCTGATCGAAGAATTGTGCTGCATAAAAGCTTCCGATGGAATAGGTCGGGAAATATCCGAATGAACCGTGGCTCCAGTGAATATCCTGTAGTACTCCTTTCGTATCAGTCGGTACATCTATTCCCAGATACTCTTTGTATTTGGCGTTCCAATAGGCCGGCAGATCGCTTACCTTCAGTTTGTTTTCAAACAATGCTTTTTCGATCTCGAAACGGATCATGATGTGAAAGTGATAGGTAAGCTCATCGGCGCTTGTGCGGATCAGCGAGGGCTCCACTTTGTTCATGGCTTTATAAAAACCTTCTGCGGTATCCTGCTGTAGCTGTTCAGGGAAATACTTTTTTGCCAGGTTAAAATTCTTTTTCCAGTAAGCCATGCTTCGCCCCACATTGTTTTCCCAAAGGCGCGATTGCGATTCGTGGATACCTAATGAAACTGCTTCCCCACAGGGCAAGCCATACTGACCGGCAGGAAGTCCCTGCTCGTACAAACCATGTCCTCCTTCATGGATACAGCTCCAGATCATCTCACTCAGATCCTTTTCATTGACGCGGGTGGTAACACGTACATCATACGGATTGAAACTGGTAGTGAAAGGATGCGACGAAATATCCTGGCGGCCCGAAGTAAAATCGAAGCCCATTTGTTTAAGTAGTTCGATCCCGAAATCCCATTGCTTGTCTTTTGGATAGTCACGGTAGAAAAGAGCATCGTCTACCTGCTGTGCTTCCTTTATTTTTTTCACAAAAGGAACCAGTTCCTTCCGTACTTCTTCAAATAATTTTTCAATATCCGCTGTTGTTGTTCCCTTCTCATACTCGTTGAGCTGCGCATTGTACGGATGTCCTTCGTAGCCCAACAGCTCACATTCCTGTTTTTTTAATTCTACTAATTTCTCCAGCTTCGGCTGATAAACAGAAAAATCGTTTTTTTCTTTTGCACTCTGCCAGGCCTGGAAACACTCGGAAACTGTTTTGCTCATCAGCTCCACAAACTCCGTAGTGAATTTTTTTTGTTTTTGGTACGACTCGAGTGTGAGTGAAATATTTTTCTTTTGTTGTTCGTTGAGTGAAGCATCTGCGGACAGGTCACTCAGCAATTTCCCCAATTCATCTTCCGTAAACAGTTTGTGATATACTCCGGAAAGCGTTGATAATTGCTGCGCACGGAAATCAGCGCCCTTTTCAGGCATATAGGTTTCCTGGTCCCAGCTTAATACAGCCATTGCAAAACCGACATCTGCGATTTTTTTCATGTGGCTTTCAAACTTCGAATAACTCATGTTCTCTGGTATTAGTTGTGTGTGTGCAATCGCATGAAAGCTTTGGTACCTTTCATGCGACCGGTAAAAATGATCAGTTCGTTTTTTTTGCAAATTTGAAGGACTGTACGATCAGGCAGATCCAGCCTCCCATCAGGACCAGACCGCCGAAAGGAGTAACCGGCCCGAGAAAAGTAAGGAATTCCATCCCTGTAAGCGAACGGGTAGTAAGCAGGTAAAGTGAGCCGGAGAACAAAAGGATGCCGGCAATGAAAAACCAGGCGCCGATGTTCAACCAGCGAAAGTTCTTATCCTTAGCCGCAAAAAACAAAGCAGCCAGTGCAATGGTATGAAACAATTGATATTTGGCAGCGGTGTCAAATCCATTGAGCTGATCAGGCGTGATCAGTCCCATTTGCATTTTTGCTTTGAGTGTGTGTGCTCCGAATGCACCCAGGGCTACACCACTGGCACCCAGAAAACCTGTTATTCCTAAAATATAATTTTTCAATGTGCGTGTGTTTGCTGCTGTTTTTGTACCGAAAGCCTTGTGCTACGGCATTATTATTTTACCCTTCTTCCTGAATAATGCCAAAATTAAACTAATTTTGGAACTAAATTACTTCCCGTTATGAAGAATATTTTAGTTATTGGAGCCGGGCGTTCTACTGTTTACCTGATCGATTATTTGTTAAATAATGCTGCTGCTCATCAATGGAATATTACCGTTGCCGATATGGATCTGCAGCTGGCCAAAAGTAAAACAGGCGCTCATCCGAATGCAAAAGCCATTTCATTCGACATCAACAATGCCGCGCAGCGGGAAGCCGAAATAAAAAACGCAGACCTTGTGATCTCTATGCTTCCTGCCTTTATGCACGGTGAGGTGGCAAAAGATTGTGTACGTTTTGGCAAACATATGGCAACGGCGAGCTATGTATCCGACCTGATGAAAGAACTGGATGCCGAAGCGAAGTCCAAAGACATTATCCTGATGAACGAGATCGGGCTGGACCCGGGTATCGATCATGCTTCTGCTCTGAAGGTGATCGATGAGATCCATCACAAAGGCGGAAAGATCCATACTTTCAAATCGTTTTGCGGCGGGTTGGTAGCTCCCGAAAGCAACGACAATCCATGGGGCTATAAATTTTCGTGGAATCCGCGGAATGTGATCCTTGCGGGACAGGGAACTGCGCAATTCCTGGAGAATGGTAAAATCAAATTCATTCCATACAATCGCATCTATTCACAAACCGAAACAATCGAAGTAGCCGGGCACGGACAATTCGATGCTTATGCCAACAGGGATTCGATCGGCTATAAAGACATCTACAACCTTTCGGATGTAAAAACGATGCTGCGCGGTACATTACGCATGCCGGGCTATTGCATTGCATGGAACAGTTTTGTGAAGCTTGGCCTGACGGATGATTCCTGGAAGATCCATGGTTCCGAAAAAATGACCTGGGCACAATTGATCGATGCTTTCCTGCCGGAGGGACCGGGAAACATGGAACAGCGTATGAAAGAATTCTTAGGGAAGGATGCCAGCGAAGATGTGTTGAGTAAACTGAAATGGCTGGGCATTTATGAAGCCACTCCCATCCCATTAAAAGATGCAACACCTGCTCAGATCCTGCAGGATCTGCTGGAGAAAAAATGGCTGTTGCGTGAAACTGATAAAGACATGATCGTAATGCAGCATTACTTCGGATATACGCTGGATGGCAAAGAAAAAGCGATTATTTCTTCTCTGGTAGTGAAAGGTCAAGACCAGATACATACAGCTATGGCTAAAACAGTAGGGCTGCCATTGGCTATAACGGTTAAAAACATTCTTAACGGAAAAATAACATCAAGCGGGGTTCAAATCCCAACGACCAAAAATATTTATGAAGATCTGCTTACCGAACTGGAAAGCTTTGATGTAAAATTTGAAGAGCAAGAGATCTCTTTGTAATTATATTTTCTGTTTTCAGATAATTCCTTTTTAAAAACAAGTGCCCACCATAGATAGTGGGCACTTGTTGTATTCGTATAATTAGTGTTGCTTGTTATTCTTTAATCAACCGCAACGTTCCTGCGCCATTTGTTGTTTTGATTTTCACCAGGTATATACCTACGGGTAGCTGTTCTACAGAAAACGAATCTCCCGTTTCTGTCTGAACCAATGCCCCAATCAGGTTATAAATATAAACGGCCTCTATTTTTTCTTTTGTATCAATAGTTACAGTACCCGACGTTGGATTAGGGAACATACCAAACGAACCTCTGTTGTATTTCTCAAGTGAGATCGAATTAAAAACAACACAGGCAGAAGTATCCGTACAGCCGTTCAAAGTCACTGCAACTGCATAACTTCCGTTTACTGTTGGGTTATAGGATTGTGCAACTTCCCCGGGTAGTGCCACGTAAGTATTATTACAATCCAGCCATTGATAGGAAGCACCATTTTGGTTAGCAGATACAACCGTCGAATTTTGGGTGGTTGTTTTATCAACAGTTATAACATTAACAGTAACCGTTTGTGTCATTTCAAGACTGCAATTTGTTTCACAGGAAAATTGTCCTGCTACCCAGTCTGTTAATGCATCCATATTTTGCATTAAACCATCATTTTGATTAACAGTAAGATCACTTACAACGCTACCACTTCCGTTTTCGAAATTGTAATATGCCAGGAGATCCGTTTCAGTTCCTGTTAAACAATTGTTCATATTATTTGTAATTTCTGTTTGATTTAACGCTTTATTCCAAAAACGAATTTCATCTAATTTACCATTTAAATGTTCAGCTGTCCCAGTTACAAAATCTTCACCAAATACAAAACTTGAGCCTATTTGAGGAATAGATGTGAATGGTGCTGTTCCAGTTGCTACTTCAAAACCATTTACATAAACAGTCATAACACCATTGTTGAATGTGCACGCAATATGATTCCATGCATTTAATATTAACAGATTGGGTGCGCTAACTGAAAAGAGTGCGTTTCCGGTTCCATACACGTTAAAACGCACTCCTCTTCCGTTATTGGGAGATGCATTGTAAGTATCAATAATAATGGCGCCATTCAGTGGAAAAGCATAGTTAGAAAATAATCTGTCAAAATTTGTAGAACGCGGAAAAACCCATCCTTCAACCGTAAATACAGATGTTGCTGGCATTCTAAATGTTGTCATTACCAAATCATTTGTTCCATCAAAATCCAGTGCCTTACCTGTATTAGTTGGTGTTGTAAGCATTTCATTGCAAGAATGAGCAGAAGTAATCCAATGATTATTAGCTGTGTTATTTATAAAGGTGCCATTACGACCATTGCCACTATAATCATTTATAACAGTTCCGGACCCTTCATCCATTTTATAATAAACTTCTAATTGGTTTTGTGGGCCAGTGAAGCATGCATTCATGTTTGCTGCAATTTCCATTTGGCTTAACGTCCTGTTCCAAATCCTAATTTCATCCATTTTACCATTAAAATATTCTGGATTTACACCTTGAGCGTAATCTTCACCTATGGTTAATGAACGAAATCCATTTGTTAACAATGTTGTTGTTGGCACTGTAAAGGTTCCAACGGAAACTCCATTTACATACAAATTAATTACTCCACTATTAAATGTGGCTGCTACATGATTCCATGCATTTAATGTTAAAACATTTGGAACAGTAGCGGTTGCAGATGTTCCCACAACCAGTCTTAGTGCTCTGCCATTATTTTGGGAAGCATTGGCGTTGTCAAAAACAATGTCGGATGCAGTACCGGTACTTCCGCCAAAATTTGATAGTATTCTTCCGTATATCGAAGATTCCGGATAAATCCATGCTTCAAGACTTAAATTAGAGGTTGTTGGAAAAAAGTAGTTGGTAGTAATTTTATCATTTGAACCATCGAAATCAACACCAACACCTCCAATTGTGCTTACAATAGGATTAGAACTTGCAATAACATTAAAAGTACTTGTTGCCGTAAGATTATTCGTGGTGAAATTTAAGGCCGATCCTGTTCCTGAAACAGGACCATCAACAATATAATCAGTTACATTGTCTCGTAAAAAGTAAGACGCACCGGTAGATGAATTTGCTAAACTTATTGTTGCGATATTTCCTGAACACACAGTTGTTGGGCCGGTCAATGATTCATTTGTAATGTTTGCAACCTCAATAGTAATAGAATCGATAGTAGAACTTGATATTCCTGTGCAAATATACGTTTGTGTAGAAGTTGGATAAAATGCTACTCCATTTGTTACTCCACCTGTCCAGGTATAACCTGTTGCATCACATGTTCCTCTTAGTATAACGGCTTCACCTTGACAAATGTTTGTTGTGTTAGCTTCAATGCCAATTGACGAAATATTATTCTCGTAGGCTCCCATATCAATTGTATTATTTGTTCTTGGATTACCTGCTAAGTCAACACCTGGTATAGTTAATCCGGTTGCATTACCGGTATTTACTGCTGGTGATTTACACTGCAAAGTAAAATCGTTATTAATGTAATCAGTAAAGAATGGAACACCAGTTAAATTATTTGTTTGTGAAGTTGCCGCAATATAGTCAGTTACTAAACCAGGTGATAAACAATTTTTAACATGGTAATTTCCTCCGTTGGTGTATATCTCATCTGCATTTGTAGGTGTGTTAGCATAAAAGATACAATTACTTACTGTCATTACAGGCGAACCAGCTGTAACCGAATGAAAAATAGTTTTCCCTGAATTATTGCTACTTTGGTTATTTACAAATGTACAATTAGTAACAAATGAAGTAGTTGTATTTGCAATAAGCACGCAACCAGCATAGCGCGTAGCTATATTACTATTAAATAAACAGTTTACTATATTAGTGCTTGTTGCGCCGGAAATGTAAAGTGCTCCACCATCAAACAATATCGTGGAGTTGTTTTTGAACTCACAGTTCAAAAATTCCGGTGAACCACCTAAAACATAGATAGCTCCTCCATGTTGTTGGGCAATGTTATTTTTAAATATACAATTGCGAATGATAGGGCTTGCATTAGTAGTCATATAAACTGCACCTCCTAATTGTTCAGTGGCATTAGCGCTAGTGGCACTTCCACCTTCTATTGTAAAACCGTCTAATTCTGTTGCATTTGTATTAGCATCAAATCGAACAACATTGTAACTTTTTGAACCAGCGCCAAAGTCGCCTGAAAGTATTGTTATGTTGGTTTTCCAATTGCGTTGCGAAAGCATAGTTTCGCTTCCAATAAAACCTCCATAAACTTTTATATTGTTTACAACACGAAATGTTTTTTGTGTATTACTTCCCGGAATGTTCCCTGTAAAACTACGGCTTGGCTTGTAAGTTCCCTGCGCTACCCAAATTTCACCTGAGGTAGTGTTGTAGGTTGCCGAATGTAGATCGGTGTAAGCATCTGCCCAGGATGTACCGTTATTGGCTCCGGTTGCATTAATGTTTACATAAGTTGTTTGCGCATGTATGGTAATCCCAAATGCGACAAGAATGATACTGAGTAAGAATTTTTTCATAGTAAATTGATTTGTGATGAATTCAGGGTAAAAATAGATGAGTAATCCATTACTGACTGTATTTCTTCAGCAACAGACAATAGGGTTTAGGAATGGATTTAAATGTGAAACACCCTATTGTTTTATAAAACGTGCTGAACTTGTTCCCGTTGAAGTTTTAATGGTTAAAAAATACAATCCGGATGCCAATTGCTCAACAGAAAATGTATTTGTTTTTTCTTTTTGCACCAAAACTCCTATACTATTGTAGATAGAAATTTCTTTTATCTCTTCATCTGTTTTGATACTTAATAATGTGCTTGTTGGATTTGGATAAAGCATCGCCCTCAATTCATGATTTGTTTCTGCAATACCTACAGGTGAAGGACTTAGTTTAAGCACAAAAACATCATTATTACCTTGTGCTGTTAAATTAAACACACCAGCGTTAGGATCAAAGTCAATGGTACTACTATAAGCACCAGAGGCATAAATATTATCGCTTGCATCAATTGTTACTCTGGAACCTAAAGCACTTGCCGCAGTACTTCCAATACTTTTAGCCCAAACAAAATTGCCCGTAGCATCTAATTTGCTTATAAAAGCATCGTAGGTTCCAAGCGGAGATAATGACGTTGTGCCCACACCCGGGTCAAAATCAATAGTGCCATCAAAATAGCCTGTTGTATATATATTACCTGTTGCGTCTAAGGTAATGTCAGCACTTTCAGTATAGCCGGTTCCTCCAAAACTCTTTGCGAAAACAAAATTACCTGAAGCATCTAATTTACTTACAAAAATATCGTAAGTACCTGTTGGATTTAATGTATAAGTTGCCGCACCAGGATCAAAATCCATTGTGCCGGAATGTTCTCCGGTTATGTAAATGTTCCCGGAAGCATCGGTAGTCATACCTGTAGATGCATCAGTTCCAGGACCACCTATTTGTTTTGCCCATATAAAATTTCCATTCGCATCCAAATTACTCACAAAAACATCTACAGATCCAAATGAGGTTAATATATAAGTTGATACTCCTGGGTCAAAGTCAAGTGTTCCATTAAAATAGCCAGAAGTATATACATTCCCGGAAGCATCTAAGGCTATGCGAGTTGAATTTAAATTGGTGGTAGCTGCTGAGCCAATACTTTTAGCCCATACAAAATCACCGTTCGCGTCTAATTTGCTTATGTAAATATCGTTGGTTCCTATTGCACTAAGTGTGAACGTTGAAACGCCGGGGTCAAAATCAGAAGTACCTCCAAAGTACCCTGTTGTATAAATATTGCCTGTTGCATCCATAGTCATATCAATACCATTTTGATTACCAACTCCACCCATTTGTTTTACCCAAATAAAATCACCGTTTGTATTCCACTTACTTACAAAGATATCAAACCCACTGGGTGAGTTTAAAATGAACGTCCCGGCTCCCGGGTCAAAATCAACAGGATCCGAGAAACTACCCGCTAAAAATACATTACCTAATGCATCAACCTTAATAGTGTTTGCAACTTCATTATACGTTCCTCCAATTTGTTTTGCCCATACAAAATTTCCATTTACATCCAGTTTACATACAAAAATATCGCTGGTTCCAACTGAAGTTAAAGTAAAGGTGCCAGCCCCCGGATCAAAATCGGCAGTACCATCAAATTTACCGGTAGTGTAAACATTGCCAGAGGCATCAACAGTAATTGAGGTAATATTATCACTTGAGATTCCTCCCAAACTTTTTGCCCATTCAAACGTTTGTGCGAAGGTTACCGTTGAGCCAATTAGCAAACTTGCCAGAAGTAACTGTTTTTTCATAGTTGTCGAAATTATATGAAACAAACATAGATCGAAAACTATAAGCAATTACATATACTTCAGTAACAGACAATAGGGTTTAGGAATGGATGATTTTTAAGAAGCAATAGCGGCTTCAAACTCTGCCTTTTTATACTTGGAGAGCCTGGTTACGAGACCGTTTGTGAGGTGGATAGATAATTCTGATTTCGAGTAGTGCTTCAGAAATTCTTTGTTGATGATCCAGGATTTATGTACCCGGAAAAACTGCGACAGGTTTTCGAGTACGGTTTCAAAATGCCGCAGGTTTTTACTTGCAACGAGTTTCTTATCTGTAGTATGAATGATGCAATACGACTCCTGCGCCTCAATGGCCACAATGGCTGCAATGGGTACAATATGTTGCTGACCTTTATCACTGATTACAATATTTTTCAGCTGTTTGTTTTCGAGGCTGTTGCTCAACAAGGTCAATTTTTGCGCCTGCTGCTCTACACTAAATTGCTGCTGAACACGGGCAATTGCTTGCTTTAAGCGCTCAATATCTATTGGTTTTAGCAGATAATCTATGGCTGCAATTTCGAACGCCCGAACTGCATATTGATCGTAAGCGGTAACAAAAATTATTTCGAAATTAATCTCCTTAAAAAACCGAACAATTTCATAGCCTGCATAGTTTGGCATTTCAATATCCAGGAAAACCAGATCGGGCTGTTCCTTCTTTATCACTTCAACCGCCTGCTCCACATTTTCACATTTGGCAATTAACTCTACGTTCGGGCAAAACCGTAGCAACAGATTCTGAAGCACATCCCTCGCGCTTTCCTCATCATCTACTAATATGGCTCTTATCTTATTCAATGTTTACAAAATTACTTTTCTTTCCCAACAACAACTAACTACTTTTAGCAACTATCGCATTTACTTCAGCAATGGCTTAGAATTTACGTTTTACAGGGATCATTAGTGTTACTCTCGTCCCTGTTGGCAAATCGTTTTCATACAGATCTTCGTACATATACCCAAACTCCCCTCCAAACACATTACTTAATATTTCAAAGCGTTTGCGGATAGCCTGGCCCGAAAAAGACTCGTGCTCCGCTTGTTGCCGCTGTTTGATCATCTTTGCTTTTTCACGACCAACGCCATTATCCTCCACTGTACAAATCAATACATCTTTTAGATCAAAAGTGATCTTCAGTCGTTTATTTCCTTCCCTGTGAAGCAGGCCATGCACCAGCGCATTCTCAATAAACGGCTGAACTAACAAAGGCGGAAGCATAATGTCCTCCACATTCTTATAACTGATCTCATACTCAAGATCCTTTTTAAACCGTAGCTTTTCGAGAGATAAATACAATTCCAGCAGCTTGATTTCCTGATCAAAATCTATAAAGTCCTTTTCGGAATAATTCAGGGTCCTTCTCACAAGATTAGAAAACGTTGTTATGTATGTATACGAATGCTCCACATCACCTTTCAGGATAAGATCCTGGACAGAGTTAAGCGAATTAAAAATAAAATGAGGATTCATCTGCGATTGGATGGCCGTCAGTTTTGACGCATTCAGTTCATTGATTTGTTCCGACTTTTTGCGCTGAATAGTCAATTGCCGGCGATATACAAGCATGACAATGGCCACAAAAACAAAAACAAGCAGCGCAATGAACCACCAACGCAAATATACCGGAGCTGATATGGAAAAAGAATACGAAACAGGCCGGCTAACCACACCCTGATTTTCTGCCAGTACCATAAAAACATAATTCCCCGCATCCAGAGCACTGTAAGTGATCTCATTCCCGGGATAATTTACGATGGTCCATTCCTTTTCGTATCCTGCGAGTTTATACTTATACCGGATAGTCTCACGATTTTTAAGTGTTGGGGATGAAAAAACAAAACGTACCTTTCGTTGGTCACTTTCGAAATCACCCGCCTTTAAAAGATCCTTCGCTTCGTTATTCACTGTCACTTCATCCATCCGGATAATTGGTATTGATGGATTCACCTGTAAATAATCCGGATCTATTGCCTGTACTCCTCCCGAATGGCTTACCCATAACTTTTCATTGCCAATGGCAAAATCTATTATTCTTTTAGACGAGAATCCGAAGACCGAATGGAATTGTTTCAGCATATTCCCTTCCCTGTCAAACTGGAAGAGCCCGTTCGATGATTTTGCAATGATCGTGTTCTTGTAGAAGCGGATCTTTTTCAGGACTTCGGATCTGCCATTTACAACAGGTTTTATGGAATCTGTCACCCGGTCCTTTTCAACAAGAAGTATCCCTTCTTCATTCGTGCACACAAACAATTTTCCGTCGTACCAGAGCAGGTCGGTAGAAAAAATCTCTTCCTTGTTATGAAGGATGCTGGTTACGGATCCGGCGGCAGAGATCCTGAACAAACCATTTGAAGCAGCCGCATACAGGGCTTTTTCCTGTGGATCGTACTCTACCGAATAGATCCGCTGTCCCATGCTTTTGATGTGCTCTGTAACCATTTTACCGGCTCCGCTTACTCTTATAATACCATTATTCGTTCCCAGGTATACTTCGTTCCCGGAGACAATTACTGCATCTTTCAGAGAGCTGTTGGCAAGCTCATTTATTTCTTTCGTACGCTTATTGTAGGCGCAAATATTTCCATCATCAAATAGTATAAGATCACTGTTCGTGCTTCCGTATATTGCTTCGATGGGCTTTTTTTCCTTGTTATTGATACGCGTGAGCTTTCCGTCCCTGTAATTAAGCAGTTTTCCCCTCGATGTGCCCAGCATCAGGTCCGACGAGGGATCGCTAAAGAGTGAAGTAACGGGATCATCCCGAAACGGATTTATTACACCTGGTATCCCGATATCCGGAATAACCAGTACTCCTTTATCAAAAGTACTCAGTAAAACATTTCCCTCCTTATCCTTAAAAACATCGGAAATAAAATAGTCCTCATAAAAGACCCGGTTATCGGTCCACTGTGTTTGATTGTCCAACATGACAACTCCGGGCAGTGTGCCTGCGACCCATAAATGATCGCCTGTTTCGTAAACCCGGGTCGATATGTTCCTGCTAAACGCTCCATTTCCTGCAATGGCCGTCAGTTGAAATTTATTCTCATCGAAAAGATACTGAGATTTGGATTCCAGGTCCAGGGCATAAGATATACTACCGATCCTGTAAAAAGTCAATATCATTTTTTTCGGATACTCATCCGTACCGAAATGTAATTTGTCTTTTGAGAATGTATTTCCTGAATACCGGATAACAGAATCGGTTCCGCTCATATGGAACAGGACCGCACTGTTGTTTTGAGTATAAGCCGGGGCCAGGTATCTTTTGGGATAGGCGTAGCGATCTTTTATCTTCCCGTTTTTGTCCAGCACCACTATTTTCTTTCCTCCAATGATCAGCCCTCCGTCATCCGTTATCGCAAGGCTTACATCTGCACATACCTCATTACTTTTCAATTCATACAAGAGGATGCATTTTCTGTTGTGTATCCGGAAAATCTGGCCATTCAAATTGCGACAGTAGATCGTTCCTTCTTCGTTCATCACAAAGTCAAACACCGAATTGCCTTTGGCCTTGTCGCAGCCTATCCTTTCATAGGTATGATAATCGAACAGGAAAATTCCTTCGTTCGTGGCAAAGAGGTAATTCAGCTCCTTATTCTGAATAACATCATAGATCTGCACTCCTTTAAACTGATCTTCTCCAAGTACAAAGCAGGCAGGCTGTTGGGCATCCAACACAGAACTACCGGATACCAACAGGAAAACCAGCCAATACAGCTTACCTCTGAATGCCGAAGCCCGAATGCATATGTGTTTTAACGTGCCGATGATATATATTGCCTCATTGGGTAAAGCAGAATACTACCAAAAGTACAAAATAAGATGTCAGATCGGCATGAATTTTTCCGGCTGCTTAAGACTTCGTTACGGAAAAGCTGTTGTTTGTGTGGTTTCACTCATTCACCTTCTTCACCGCTTTCAGGTTCAGAAGGTTCATCGGGTTGGTGGTCAGGTTCTGAATATTCGGCTTTACCAGTCGCACTACCTGATCATAGTAGAGTGGAATAACAGGGGCATCGTCCATTACCATCTGATCCATCTGGCGGTACAAAGATATTTTCACGGAATCGTTCAGTTCTTTTTTCGCCTTTTCGAATAGTTTATCGAAATCAGGATTTTTGTAGTGCGTATAATTAAATCCTTCGGGAGAGAAATTCTTCGAATAGAACAGGCTCATGAAATTTTCCTCATCTGCATAATCTCCTACCCAGGATTTTTTGAACATCCCGAATTCATTTTTCGATACACCCGTTTTCAGCACGGTTGCATTTTCGGTGCTGATCTTCATCTTGATATTGCTTTCTGCCAATTGTCCCTGGATGTATTCAACGATCTGGATGTAATTATCCGTCGTGTGAACTGTTATCTCCGGCAAACCTTTTCCTCCCGGATATCCTGCTTCTACCAGTAATTGGTTCACTTTTTCCGGGTTGTAATGATAGCCTTTCACTTTCGAAGGGCTGTAGGAAGGCAAACCAGCAGGAATGAAGCCGGATGTTGCAGGAACCCCCAAGTTATTGTGAAAGAATTTTATCAGCTTCTCCCGGTCAAAGGCATAATTGATCGCTTTACGGATCGCTTTCAGACGGAGAGGACTGGTCCTCACTTTTTCCATATTCTCATCGATGAGGATACCGATATAATCCGTTTTGATGTATGGTTGGGTTTGCAGCACAAATTTATCTTTGTAAAATGCTTTCAGCTTACCGTCTGTATCCAGCACTTCCGAAGGGTTAAACGCATCGATCCCCGAAAGCATATCGATCTCACCTTTCAGGAATTGCATAAAAGCTGTTTCTTTTTCTTTGATGAATGTTACAGAAACCGCATCGAGGTATGGCAGCCTGCTATAGCCTTCAAATTCGAAGTAGTTCGGATTTCTGTGCATAGCGAGATGTGTGCCTTCCTGCCAGAATTTCATTTTAAAGGGGCCGGTACCTACCGGATTTCTCCTGAATTCTTCCTTATAATGATCGATCGCTTCTTTGGGAACGACCGAGAAATATTTCATGGTCAGGATCCCGAGGAACGGGCTGAAAGGTTCTTTGAGGAAGATCACAAATGTACTGTCGTTCGGAGCAGAGAAACCATTCTCCGTGTTCCTATTTTCTTTATCGATATTGTGCAACAGCGACATAGCACTCGACACTTTCGGGTCGTGCAGACGATTGAAGCTATATACAAAGTCCTTAGCTGTTACTTTTCTCCCCTTACTGTTTGGAAATATATCATGATCCTGGAAATACACATCGTTTCTCAACTGAAATGTGTAGGTCAATCCGTCCTCACTTATGGTCCAGCTTTTTGCAATGCTGGGCTTCACCAGGAGGGAATCATTCATTTGCACCAACCCGTTGAACAACTGGTTTACAGCCCATATATTCTCGAAATTTGTTGCAGCAGCAGGGTCAAGGGAAGAAATATCGGCAATCTCGTTATAACTGAAAACGGTACGCGGGTCCTTTTCTTTATTGGGATCTCCGCAACCTGCAACTACAACAACCGCAAGGAGGATCCACAAGGGAATATGAAGCTTTCTGCTCTTGAACATGTGGGAATTATTATCCCTCAAGTTTACTGAAAATGCTCGTCTTCTCCCAGTTGAAATACCCAAGGTTTTAAACAAAGGAATGTTTAAAGAAAGCTCCTACGGAGTCTGCCCGTTAGCGTTTTTAACCGCAAAGAGGCGAAAGAATACGCAAAGAGCACAAAGGTGTGTAATTTTTAATGCTGAAAGTATACCCCGCACAACGCTTTCGCCGCATCGGTCTCAAGGATTTCTTAGCAAATCTTTTTACCCGACAACCTTATATGCTTTATATGCCTTCGCGAAGCCTCGCGATGGTTCAATACCCTTTCGGTTTTTTCTTTGCGGTTAAAACCCCGGAGAAATATGTTTTAAAGAAGGGCTGTTTTCTTCAACAGCACGTTCGGGCGATAGCGGTCTTCGCTGTATTCTTCGTACAGGGCTTTTAAAGAATCATATACATTCTTCACCCCTATTTCATCTGCCCATACCAATAAACCTTTCGGGTAATTTACTCCTTTGGTCATGGCGAGGTCAATGTCTTCGCGTGTAGCCACCTGCAGGTAGAGGGCATCGTATGCTTCATTGATGAGCATACAGATCACCCGGTTAAAAATATACTTTGCTTTTGTTTCGTCGGTACCTGCCTGCGGCTTAACTGCTCCTTCTGCATAATTATAAAATCCGCGGCCTGTTTTTCTGCCGTAAAAACCAGCTTCCACGAGGCGTTTCTGGCTCAGTGAGGGTTTGAAGCGCGGATCATAATAAAATTCTTTCCAAACGGTTTCCGTTACCGTGTAGTTAACATCATGTCCGATCATATCCGTGAGCTCAAAAGGCCCCATTTTAAACCCGCCAACCGTTTTCAATGCCTGGTCGATCGTTGCAATATCTGCAATGCCTTCTTCAAAGATACGCATCGCTTCCCCGTAATACGGACGTGCGATCCGGTTTACAATAAAGCCGGGGGTATCCTTACAAAGCACCGGTACTTTTTCCCAGCCTGCGATGAGTGTTTTGCAAACAGCACCAAGGTCTGCATCTGTAGCAATTCCGGGAATGATCTCCACAAGAGGCATCAAAGGTGCAGGGTTGAAAAAATGGATCCCCATCACGCGCTCAGGTTTTTTGCAGGCAGCTGCAATAGAGGTAATAGACAGCGATGAAGTATTGCTTGCTAAAACGCAGGTGTCCTTTACGATCATTTCCAGCTCTGCAAAAACTGCTTTTTTTACCTCCAGGTTCTCCACAATCGCTTCAATGATCAGGGCACACTCTTTAAAAGAAGATTTATCAGATACAAAAACAATCCGGCTTTGGATAGCCTTGCTTTGTTCATCACTCAACTTTTGTTTTTCCACCAGCTTCGTCATGGTGCTGCTTAATCCCGATTTTGCTTTGGCCAGCGCTTCTTCTTTTGTATCGAACACAAAAACCATGTGTCCGGCTGTAGCAGCTACCTGTGCTATTCCGCTTCCCATAGCACCGGATCCAATGATCCCGATACTATCCTTTGTTGTGATAGAATACTTCATTTATATAAAACATTTAGAATAAAACTGCGCTTAGTTAACTCCACCACTGGCCTGAATGATCTTCAGGTTGGTTTCGCCAATAATACGGAAAGCCGTTCTCCTGTTGTGCTGATGTGCCAGTTCCTTTTCTTCGTCGGTAGCCATCTTGGCGATCTCTTCATCGCTGATCAATGGTTTCGTTTCTCCATATCCTACAGGGATCAGACGGGATTTTGGAATTCCTTTGCTTACCAGGTAATCCACACAGGATTTCGCGCGTCCGTCCGAAAGCTTCATGTTGTATTTATCATTCCCCCTGGTATCCGTATGTGCATTGATCTCCATACTTAAGTTGTCATTCAGGTGGAGCAGATCATATACTTTATCCAATACCAGTTTTGATGCCGGGCGCAGCGTCGTTTTATTCAGATCATATTCGATCCCTTCGATCACCACATCACCGGTAGGCTGTTTCGAAAGATTAAAATCCTGGTCGAAATGCTGGCTTGCTGTTAATCCTAATGTGGCAAGATTCGCCATGGCTGCCAGGTAGGATTTTTTCTGCGCTTTCAGGAAGTATTCTTTATCCGGCTCCAGTGGGGTGGAGTAGAATCCTTCATCATTGGTCTGCAGGTATAAAGGCTCCGTTTCACCGTGTACGTCTTTTATTGTAACGAGTGCATTCGCAATAGGATCGCCGCTATCGAAATCATATACGTGGCCGGAAAGATCAAATTCGATCTTCTCATTATCAAACTCATAAATATCATAACAATGCCCGCCCACACAATCCTGCCTGTCGCTCGCAAAATAACCTTTGGACTGAGCACGCTCCAATATATAATATGCATCATCCTTGCTGGAGTTGATCGGCTGTCCTACATTCACAGGGATCGCATACAAAGAATCATCCGGATTCAAATGGCTTTTGAAAATATCCAGTCCGCCCATACCAATGTGTCCGTTCGAACTGAAAAACAGCGTACCGGATGTAACGTGAAAATACGGCGTTACCTCATCGCCCGGCGTATTGATAGGTGCGCCCAGGTTGTGCACAGGACCCGGCATCCCGGTTTCCTCATCCAGTTTGGTATACCATATGTCCATACCACCCAATCCGCCGGGGATATTGGAAGAGAAAAACATGGTTGTTCCATCAAAGGTTACAAAAGGATGTGCACTTTTATAATTCGGCAGGTTGATCGTCTGATCCAGTCTCTGTGCTTCAAAAAAGTGATTGTCCTTTCCTCTTGCCATGTGTATAGCCGATTCATTTCTGTTGATATCGTTCCAGCGCGTAAAATACATGATTTCATCTGCATCCATTGCACCCGCTCCATCATGGAAACCGGAGTTCAAAGGACGACCAAAATTATGCGGCTTGCTCCACTGTCCGTCGTGCTGCTCTGTCCAGTATAAATCACAGAGATACATACTTTCTTCCGGTGACTGCTTTTCCTGGTTGGTCAATACACCTCCCATACGTGCACTTGTAAAGATCAGCTTGGTAGGCGATCCCCAGAAAACAGGGGCAAAATTGGATGTTCCTCTGTTGAAATTCAATGTATCCATCATCCGTACAATGATCTGCTTATGCATATTATTTGCAGAATCCAGTGCATAATAGCAATTCGCTATTTCATGCTGCGCGCGGTTATACAACGAATCATTAACCGGCTTGATCATCATATATGCTTCATAGGTATCCATTGCCTCATTGTACTTTTGTTTGTTCATGAGAGCTTTGGCATAATAGTACTTATCGTCGACATACGATCCGAGGTTCATGGACCTCATCAGCTGCGGCACCGCGTTGTCATAATCGTGAATAAAGTAATAACACATCGCTATCTGGTGTGTTATATAATGGTACTTGCTGACCTTCTCGTCTGCTTTCTTCGGCACTTTTACAGCAGCCGTATCTTTAAAGCTTTTGGTCTTCAGGTTGGTCAGCTGTGTCTCGTATGGGAGTACCGATTCGTTAAGGATAGAGGTATCATCCAATACTTTCTTGTAATAAACAAGCGCCGAGGCATAATCCTTTTTCACATACAGCTCATCAGCCTGTTTCAGCCACAATTTTTTTGATTGCGCCAGGAACAAACCGGGCACCAGGCAAAAAAATAAAAATATAATTTTCTTCATCATACTATTCTCGATCTTAAATTCTTGGACAGGCGCTTGTCAGTTTTGCTTTTCTTTTTTTCTTCGACATATAGGTTACGGAGATCTCGAATGCACCGCGTCCGTTCGAAGCACGGGCCAGGGATGAAACGTTCACATCATAACTAACTTTGCCGATTATATTATCGAGGCGCGCACCGAGTGAAAAAGCCGCAGCATCCAGGTTCCTGTATACAACACCACCCAGCAGGTATATTTTCTGTTCGCTAAGGAAATACCCGACATCCAATGCCGCTGTTTGTTCATTTGCATTTGCCTGGCGCATCACCAACACTTTCGGAATAAAATACAATTGCTCCGTAACGTTGATACGAATACCCGCATGCAGGTAATACCTGATCGGAAGTAAGTTATTCGTTCCGAAAAACGTTTCTTTCGGTTGAGTGAGATTGAATGCAGAGAAGCCCACAAAAGGATTGAAACGGGATTGCATTCTTGAGTAATAATACAAAGCTCCTGCATTTACCTGCGGAAGGATGCGCGATTGAGTACCGAAATTTTCCCCGGAAGGAAGATCCTGGTTAAAGCTTCCGCCATTTGCTGCGGTGTATTGATTGTCGAAGGTGTATAATTTGTATTCGATCGATTTTTGAGTAGCGCCTGCCTGTACTCCTAAGGACAGATTGTGGAACTGTTTCTTATCGATGGAAATCGTATACGCAGCCGAAGCCAGTCCCTGCAGTACATTGTAATTACCGATACCTGCACGCATTTCAGTGATCTGTCCGCCAAATCCCCATTTACCAACCGGTGCATCAAAACTGATAAGCCCTGTGTTGTATGGTTTAAATGCAACTGCTTTCCACTGGTTCCTGTATTGTGCATGTATACGCCAATCAGCATCCACCAAACCGGTAAGCGCAGGATTCAGGAACAAAGGCCCTGCATCATACATGGACAAGTGAAAATCCTGTGCAAGCATGCGTACACTTCCACTCAGAAGAAGCAACACAACTATTATTGATCTTAATTTTTTCATTGCCATCTTTTATCTGATTAATGTTACGTCGCCCGACTTCTTGAATATCCTTCCATCCGCCACTTCCACTTCCACATACCAGACATACACACCCATCGGCTGATCAACGTCCCTGTGTTTCCCATCCCATCCTATTTCCTGCTTATCTGAAGTGAAAATAATCTCTCCCCAGTTATTGTATACTTTCAACAGGATGTTTTTGAAAGGTCCGCCTCTCACATAGAAGACATCGTTTTGCAGATCGCTGTTCGGTGTGAAAGCAGTAGGCAATACAGGCAGCATGGCTACAATCAGCTCGCGGGAAATACTATCCGTACATCCATACTGATCGGCAATCGTCAGCACTACATTGTAGGAGCCACCCGAAGCATAAATGTGTGCGGGGTTCTGCTCGTTCGTTCCGGTAGTATCACCGAAATTCCAGTTCCATGAAACAGGCCCACCTGCAGAAATATCATTGAATGTGATGCTTTCTCCGGCCAGTGCAGGATTGGAGCTAAAGCCAAAATACGCCTGCGGTTGCCCCAGTACATTTATATTATGCATAATAGAAGCTTCGCAGCCTTTATCGGATGTAACCGTCAGCGTAACAGGATAAAATCCGTTCCCGCTGAATATATGCGTAGGATTTTGTACAGTTGAATTCGGGGTCTGATCTCCGAAAGCATACTCCCAGGATTGAATAGTTCCCTGTGTGATCACCGACTGATCGAAGAAAGAAGTGACATTTCCCTGGCAGGCAGTGGAATTGCTGAATTCAGGATTAGGCAATATGTTCACTGTAACAACATGTTGAACAGTATCCGAGCATCCGTTGGACGCATGAGCGATCAGTGTTGCCGTATACGTTCCGGCACCAGGATAGTTATGGATAGGGTTTTGCGCAATACCTGTAATGAGGTCACCGTAATTCCAGTCCCAACCGGTGATCGTAATAGGAGCCGGCGGCACGGAAGCATCCGTGAATGAAGTGGGCAGGCCCATACATACCTCGTTCACTGAAAACTCAGCGATAGGAGGTTGTTTGAAGGTCACCGACAATACGTCCACATCCGGGTTACAGCCCTGGTTATTTGTAGTGGTAAGAATAAGGTCAACGCCCGTGCTTACATCCAGTGCAGATGGGGTATAGAAAGTGGTCAATTGGTTTGCACCCGGATTAAAACTACCTGTTCCGGTGGAAGTCCATACACCCGTAGTAGTAACCCCGGTTACCACACCATTTAATGGTATCACGTCATTGCTACAAAATGCCTGGTCGATCCCTGCATTGGCAAACGGAGGGTCTGCAAATACGAGGTGAAGTGTATCCGAAACAGCGTTGCAAATTCCCGGAACGGTAGTCAGGGTAAGCAACACATAACCGGCCGCCGTGTCAAGCGGATTGATCGTGTAATCGGTGTTTGCAGAATTCGGGTTGGTAAAGGAACCACTACCTCCTGTTGTCCAGCTAACCGGGAAACCGGAAGAAACATTCGCGTTCAGTGTAATGGTATTGATATTCCCGCAAAGTGTATCATTAGTGACAACATCAACAGAAGGCGCATCGATAATCGTGATCGTAATACTATCCACTACCGAATTACAAATTCCGTTGTTGGTGGAAGTAAGATGTATGATAACCACACCGAGTGTCGTATCAGTAGAACTTGGTGAGTACGTTGCTCCTGTCAGAATCGTATCATTCGGAGAGATCAGACCGGAGCCGGTAGTGCTCCAGATCCCATTTACGTTTGTTCCGTTCACAAGTCCGTTCAGATTAATCACTGCATTATTTGCACACACGGTGGTATTGATCCCTGCATCCACAACCGGGGCAGGTGTAAAATAGAGCTTCAGTGTATCCGAGACATTCGGACAACCGAAAATACTTCCTGCTGTTGTTAATACAAGAGAAATCGAATCACCTGCCACATCCGAAACGGAAGGTGAATAGGTTGTGTTCAATGCTCCTGAATTGTTGAACGAACCTCCTGTACCGGTACTTGTCCAATTGGATCCCACAGCATTCGCTATAAAACCTGAAACAGAAATGGTTCCTAAATTATTTTCACAGCGGATCTGGTCAGCGCCTGCGTTTACCCTTGGATTTGGTTGAAAAGTTAACTGTACAGTATCCGTTACCGGATCGCAATTGCCCGTTGATGCGAGTACAAATGTAACAGTACCCTGTGCCGTATCACTACTGCTTGGCTGATACGTTGTTGTAAAATCGGATGAGTCGGCCAGCGTTCCGGTTCCGTTCAGAATTGTCCAGATACCTGTGGTAGAACCGCCCGTAACATTTCCTGCGAGGTTAACCGGGTTAAGGCCTGAACAGAGGACTTGGTCAGTACCGGCAGTAGTATATACTCTCCGGATAAAAGAAGACATATAATGAAATAAACAATCGGTAGAGCTTCCGCCATTTATTACACCTAGTGAAAACAACCCTCCGTTTGTATTAACCAGAAGCTGGGCTGCTCCTACTGCTATCACACTGCTTAAATTAACCTGCGCTCCCATCCATTGTCCGCCGGTGCCAGGAACAACCGTAAACGATGCTGCAGTTACTATTCCAGGATTTCCGTTTAAGGTAAAAGCCCCTTCATCTCCCGCAGCGCATAGTATATTTATAAGGAATGTCTGAGCGTTGGTTCTTGCAAAATTTACCTGATTGGAACCTGAGCAGTTCAGTGGCGGTAGTATGGCGCCGCCTATCTCACAGCCGAAACCGCTCGCCTGATACATATACACAGGTTTATCCGCGATTACATGCGTCAATGGTTGTGTAACCATGTAATACTGAGTTTCTCCCTGGTTCAGAAGGATATTGGTGGTTGTTACTCCATCAAAAACCTGTATTGACGTAAAGTTGTCCACTGCAACAACAAAAAAGCCTTCCTGCGCAGCTACCGAAAAGCCGCCCTTATTGACAATATACTCTCTACCGATTACATCCGTTGGTACAATCTGATCGCCCATCATATCCCTGCATGTACCATTGAGTAAGTCTACCGAATCGTCCGAAACAGTAACAGCGACTGGTTTATCCGAAACAACAATAGAACCACTCAGGTTATTCCCATTCGTAAATGAGAAGCGGGTTGTATTCTCGCAATTATAAGACTGTCCCTTGTTGAGAATGATTGAAAACGTTTGTCCGGCCGGATGCCCAATGATATCACCCCTAGGAGTAATCCAAACAGTCGTATTGTCCTCGGTTGCGACGATAATGAACATTGACTTAGGTGTCGGCGTAAAATTCCCATTGTCCCACCTTGTCTGGAAAGGTGTCACAAATTCTTTTCCCAAACCATTCTGGCCTTTAAGTGAATAGGTTTCCGGATTGGGCCCATTAGCCACCTCGTATACCACCGTGATCGGAAAATTCGAACTTATTTTCAATCCTCTATCCAGGATTGTATTGGCAGGATTGTTCACAAGGGTTGCAACAATGGGCGAAAGGGAATACGTAAGAAGAGAATTGGCAGTTACTACAAATGTCGTATCAAAGGTCCCGGCAGGTTGTTGAATACGCACGGTCGTGTTGGTACTGAACGTAGATATCCTTAGATAAATAGGCGTATTTCCACCATGACCCGAAGTGGCCCATGGGGCTGCAAACCAAAAAACAGTATCTATCTGCGCTTTCATTGCCGGGGCAAAAGCAAGCAGTAGAAATAAAAACGGGATCAGTATTTTTTTACTTTTTTTCATCTTCTTCTTTCTTTTTTTGTTGCTGAAGCTGTTGCTCTTTATACAACTGCTGCACACTATTATCCAGGGCCTCTTCTTCTTCCGATAAGCTTCTTTTCTTTTTGGTGATCGTATAGCTTAACCAGAATTCATGCGTGCCCATGGAATATTGATTTATCCTGTTCAGTGCATAATCGTATGCATATGCTACATTGAACCTGTCTTTGTAGTTAAATCCTACCAGTGCACAAACAGCTGTTTCCGTACGATACATAGCGCCGATCCAGAAGGCCTTATTATAGGTATACTTAAGGCTAAGGTCTCCCTGGATGTTTACATTGTTGTTGGCTTCACGCACCATAAAGGAAGGCTGGAGCTCGTTCTTCTTTACTTTGCCTGAACCGAATTTGAAATTATAACCGGCCATTCCGTACATGTGTGGTTTCAAACGGCTGTTGGAATTGGCAAAAGGAAGTTTGTAGTTCAAGAGCTGATTTCCCGAAACACCTACAAAGAACTTTTCATGATAGAGGTAAAAACCGGAATTGGCATCAAATGCATTGGACGAAAGTACATTTCCGGTGAGCATATCATCACCGTTATCGATCACACGAACATCGTACAGCTTGATCCTGTATTGAAGAAAACCAGCAGATATTCCAAGGCCTAATCTTAGTTTTTTGGTAAGATCAAAATGGTATGCATACGTAAAGTATCCGCCGGTGCGTTGCAACAAACCGGATTTGTCTCCGATAATTGTTCCGCCCAATCCCACTTTACGTTTGTTCTTCACAGATCCGTATACACTTCCCATGTACGAAACAGGTGCATCGGTAAAACCCGTCCACTGCCTGCGATAGCTCAGGTTGGCAATGGCCACATCCTTTGCGCCTACAACAGCCGGGTTGTAATAATAATCGTTGAGCAGGTAATTCGTGAAAATACCCAACTGCTGCGCTTTCACTTTGTTTGAAACAGCAAGAATACTTACTAAACAAACCGTTATATATAGAATTTTCTTCATTTCGTTTCGTGCTGTTATCTAACCAGTAAAATTGCTCCATTGAACGGATCCGGCTGACTTTCATCTTTCAGATCAAGGATATAATAATAATTGCCCATTGGTAAAAGCTCTCCCCTGTAGGTACCATCCCAGGGTGATTCATATCCTGCGGATTCAAATATTTTTTGCCCCCAGCGGTTGTATATCTCCACTGTTGCTGCCGGGTACAATAGATTGAGGAATGGAAGCTTCCACACATCGTTCTTGCCATCACCATTCGGAGAGATCGCATTCGGGATCAGGGTGGAGATCTCATTGGAAACGCTTGATATGATCAATGTTGCTTTGGCAGTATCCGAACAACCGATACTATCCTTTACTACGTGAACGATCTGGTAAGTACCGTTCTCAAAATAGGTGTAGGTCGGATTCATATCCGTGCTCGTACTTCCGTTCCCGAAGCTCCAGGAATAGTTGCTGGCAAAACTGGAAGAGTCGATAAAACTAACAGTTGCTCCTACGTTAAAACCGGGTGTAGTATTATAAAAGAAAGAAGCTGTCGGATGCGAAGGAATATTCACGAGGTGAATAGCTGTATTTGTGCAGCCGTGGTTAGTAACTGCGATCAGCGTAACCTGGTAATTTCCCTGTGAAGAATAAATATACGTTGGATTCTGTCCGCTGGCTCCACCTGTTCCACCGAAATCCCAAAGCCAGGTGGTAATATTGTCGGGAGCAGCAACGGTAGTCAGATCATTGAACTGAACAGAAATAAATGTTCCGAGGCAGGTAAGTGTGTCCGTGAAATTTGCAACCGGATTGGGATATACCGGCACATTCAGCATTGCTGTATCCTTACACCCGATATTCGAAGTTACAATGAGGGTAGCAGCGTAGGTTCCAGGATTTACATAGGTATATGAAGTATCCTGTTGCATGGATCCGTTTCCATCGCCAAAGCTGTATTGCCATTGTGTAATGGTTCCAAAACCCTGCAGGGAGAAATCCTCGAAATTTGTACTGAGACCATTACACACACCAATCGCATCGAAGTTAGCAATCGGCGGAGTAACGAAATCAAATTTTACAAGATCCGATACAGCAGTACAGTTCCCGTTGTTCGTAGTCGTAAGTGTCAGCTGAACAAAACCATTGGAGATCTCGGTAGCCGTAGGTGTATAAACTGCATTCAGGTTGGTACTGTCCGGTGCGAATGTTCCCGCACCCCCTGTCCAGACACCTGTTGTGGCCGCACCTCCGATTACACCCGCCAGATCAATAGTGGCATCATTGAGACAGGCAAAACCATTGTTCCCTGCAAAAGAAGTAGGCGAAGGTGTAAAGAATACGCGGATACTGTCTGTTACCGGCAGGCAATTTCCATTGTTGGTGGAAGTGAGGTAAACAGTCGTTTGCCCTGCTATTACATCCGGCTGGCTTGGCTGAAAAGTAGTGTTCAATAACACGTTATTGGGATTAAAGATCCCCGTACCGGAAGTAGTCCATTTGCCGCTGCTGGTCGGGCCCTGTACTATACCTGTAACGGCAAGGTTCGGATTGTTCGCACACACGTTTACAGTAGGCGGGCCTGCATCCACACGCGGAGCATTGGTGATGGTAACATACATGGTATCATTTTCTGCAGCGCAGGTACCGATATTGGTAGCGCTTAATACGAACCGGACTGTTCCGGTGGCAGTATCTGCCGCACTTACCTGGTACACCGCATTGAAATCCGTATTGGCCGGACTAAAATTTCCGCTTCCGTCCGATGCCCAGATCCCTGTATTGGAACCGGCCTGCACACTTCCGTTCAGCTGAATGGCTCCGTTGTTAGCACACACTGTTTGATCGGCAGAAGCACTGACAATCGGGCGTGGATTCACGACAAGAAAAAGCGTATCGCGCTGCACCGGGCAGGGGCCTGTGGAAGAAAGGATCAGTCGTATAGGGCTCAGGTTGGTATCCAGGTCGCTCGGAATATATGCATTCACAAGACTTGTAACTCCATTTTGAAAAGTACCGAAACCGGAACCACTCCAGTTACCCGTTACAGAACCTCCTCCCACAAGACCATTCAGGGAAATGGATCCGTTGGCACAAATAGTGTCATTTGTTCCTGCCTCTACAAACGGATAGGAATTAAATTCGGAAAAATAAGCATACTCGCTTCCGGAAGCCGGATCTCCTGCCAATACACCCGCACCGAATACATCGCCTGTATTGGTAATGATAACAGGTGCTCCCACTGCAACATCAGCAGTGGAATAAAAAATACGCGCACACACAAATGTCCCGGAAGTACCCGGAACCGGTGCAAAGGCAGAGGCAGGAATCAAAGATGTATTTCCATTAAGTGCAAATTGATTCTCGAAACCGGCACGCACATACAGGATCACTGCAAACGAATCGGCGCTTGTCCGCGTGAGCGCTGTTGTATAAGTACCTGCACAATAAAGGTTAGGCACTTGTGCGCCGCTCAGCTTATTCCCATACCCCGCTACATGCCAAACATACACCGGCTTGTTGGTTTTGACATAGGTGACACTGTCCGATAAAATATATTCTTTCGTTTCACTCCAGTTGATCACCGAATTGGCGATGGCTGCTCCGTGAATATCAATATTCGTGTTGTTTTGTGTGGCAAGAATGTACAAGCGTTCATTGCTTCCCTGTCCTTTGCGGATGATGAAATCAGTACCGGTAAAATTAGAATTGGTGATCTGATCCATTGAGGTGCTGAGAACACCTCCCTGGTTGATCGCCCCTGAGAAAGTGGTAAGTGCGATCGGCTTATCGGATGAAACAATGGACCCTGCAAGACTGGTAGCAGCAGTACGGTTTGTATCTCTTACGCTATATGTTTGCCCTGCATTGAGGGAAACGGTGTACGAAACATTGGCAGGATGAATGGTTGCCGGCGCCTGAAATACAGGAGTACGGGGAGTAATAAGAACAATTGTGGCATTTTGTGTGGCAACGATCTCGATGGAAGAAAAGGATGCACCCGGACTCGTAGTGCCTGTGGCCCAGAACGTAGGGAAAGGCGTGTAAAAATCAGTGCCAAGCGCTTTGGATCCTTTCAGAGATACCATTTCCCGGTTATTGGGCGCGAGCACTTCATAAATTGCGCCAATCGGCTTATCGGCAGTAATCTTTATACCATTGTTAAGAGCCGTTCCCGGGCTTGCGTTTTCGATCATACCCACAAATGCCGTCAGGTTGAAAAAATCAACGGAATTAGGCAGTAATACTTTTGGGATCGGTACAAAACCGCCATTGGCCGGAATGCTGATAGTCACATTAGTAATAGTACTGGAATAGGACATGAGTCGGACAAAAACGGGGGACTCCCCATGACCGGCAGAAATATCGGGTGCTGCAAACCAAAATACGGTATCAATCTGCGAAAAAGCTGATAATACGGTAAGTAAGGAGAGTGCTGCAGAAAATAAAAATTTACGCATACAAAATTCTTCAATTAAAGTATACAAAATTATAAATTTTTAACTCTCCCGCAAGTCTTTAATCGCCCGTGCTGCATTTAAAATCATTTCCGGCGAAATTCGGTCCAGACAAGGCGTTCCGGCATAGAGGCATTCGGGCAGCATGCAGTTGCCGCAAGCGAGGTCGGAAGAATGAAAAAAACGGGTGTGTGGAAGGTTCGGATTGGTCCAGTCGTTGCGCGTAGAGCCCAGAATGCCTACAGATGGCGTGCCAACAGCATAGGCCATGTGCAGCAGTCCCGAATCCTCAGAGATCATCACCCGGGCTTTGCGGAGCAATAATACCGCTTCGGCCTGGCTGGTCCTGTTTACAAGGTTTATCGCCGAATTCCCCAGTTTTTCCTGCAACCAGGCAGCCTTTTGTTCGATAGCAGAAATTCCGATCAGGAGGAAAACAGCGCCGGGATCTACCATTTCGAGCCACAAACGGCAAAACTGCAGGTATTTTTCCATTTCGAGGTTCCGATTGGCGTATACACCTGCCGGATTGATAACAATATACTTTATTCCTTCTTTCAGTCCGAATTTTTCCAGGATCCAGCCATCTCCGTTATCTCTGAAGGAGTTCAGGGGTTCAAAAGAAACGGTCGCTATATTCATAACGTTGATGGTGTTTTTATAACGGTCTCCTGCGTACAGTGAAGAAGTCCTGTCAAATACCGACCAGGCCTTTATTCCCAACATCCGGCGCATGATCCGCGACAGACGGTGGTTCTGCAGATCCAGCAGCACATCGTACTTTTTTAAAAATAATTTCGGGAACAGCAGAAAAAAATGGAACAGCTGCAGCTTCGAATTCCTGCCACCTTTCAGCACATGAACAGTATTGAAAATGGTAAGCTGCTCCGGGATGCCTTTGCATTCCTCACGCACCAGCAGATCTATTTCCACCTCGGGGAGCTGCTTCCGCAAACTCTGCAGGTACGGCAAAGAGATCACCACATCGCCGCTTGCCTGTAAACGGATCACCAGGATCTTACGGATCTGCCGGTTCTCTGCTATCGCTCCGAATTCAATATGTGAGAAGGGATCTTTCAATTTTGCTAAACAAAAGTAAAAGAATTAGCGAGAAGACCTTGATGGTTTTTGCAACCTTCAAGATCCTAATAGCAAAGAGAAAATTAAATAGCTTTGTTTATCCGGACTTCTTTTCGTTCTTTTTTCTCAAGAAGCTCTTTAGCAGCAGCAATAATGCCGGCTTCATCGAAACCACATTCCGCCCATAATTCATGAGGCTCGCCGTGTTCGATGTAGGTATCAGGAATACCAAGTCGTTTAACCTGTGCATGGTAGCCATGCTCTGACATAAATTCGATCACAGCGCTACCGACACCGCCAATGATACAACCGTCTTCGATGGTGATGACTTTCGTGAATTTTGTGAATACTTCGTGCAGCATTTCTTCGTCGATCGGTTTCACAAAACGCAGATCATAGAGTGCTACCGATTTTCCTTCCGCTTCCAGTTTTTCAATAGCCGTTTTTGCAGTGTTGCCGATAGGTCCGAAACTAAGGATAGCCAGATCATTTCCGTCTTTCAATTTTCTTCCTTTACCGATCTCTATTTTCTGAAAAGGTGTTTTCCATTCCACCATCACACCGTTGCCGCGCGGATAACGGATACTGAAAGGCATAGCATTTTCCGGCAATTGTGCTGTGTACATCAGGTTACGCAATTCTTCTTCATTCATCGGGGAGGAAACCACGAGCTGAGGGATGCAACGGAAATAAGCAATATCGTATGCACCGTGATGTGTAGCCCCATCGGCTCCTACCAAACCACCGCGATCGAGACAAAATACCACATGCAGGTTTTGCAGGGCCACATCGTGGATCACCTGGTCGTAGGCACGCTGCATAAAAGAAGAATAAATATTACAGAAAGGAATTAAACCCTGTGTAGCTAATCCTGCCGAAAATGTAACTGCATGCTGTTCTGCGATACCCACATCGAAAGCCCTGTCAGGCATGGCTTTCATCATAATGTTCAACGAACAACCGGAAGGCATGGCCGGAGTAACACCCATCACTTTTGGGTTTTTTTCGGCCAGCTCTACCATGGTGTGTCCGAATACATCCTGGAACTTAGGTGGCTGAGGCGTTTTAGGGGTTACCTTAATGATCTCGCCCGTGTCCTTATTAAATACACCCGGTGCATGCCAGGTAGTTTGATTTCCTTCTTCGCTGAATTTATAACCTTTACCTTTTGTAGTAAGCACATGCAGGATCTTCGGTCCGGGAATATCTTTCAGATCTTCCAGCACTTTTGTCAATCGCACTACATCATGCCCGTCGATAGGTCCGAAATAACGGAACTTCATCGACTCGAACATATTGCTTTGTTTGAGCAGGGAAGTTTTTACTGCCGATTGTACTTTGGAAGCGATCTCCTGTGCACTTTTTCCGAAATTGCTGAACTTGCCAAGCAGTTTCCACACCTCATCCTTTACGTTATTGTAGGTGTGCGAAGTGGTAATATCCGTAAGGTATTCGCGCAAAGCCCCTACATTGGGATCGATGCTCATGCAATTATCATTGAGTACCACCAGGAGGTTTGCGTTCTCCACACCTGCGTGGTTCAGTCCTTCGAATGCAAGGCCTGCCGTCATGGCGCCATCGCCGATAACGGCAATATGATGTTTGTCTTTTAATCCAAGGAATTTGCTGGCAACTGCCATACCCAGGGCCGCTGAGATAGAAGTGGAGGAATGCCCTACACCGAATGTATCGTATTGGCTCTCGCTGCGTTTAGGAAAACCACTGATGCCTTTGTATTTACGATTCGTATGGAACTGATCTCTGCGACCGGTAAGGATCTTGTGGCCATATGCCTGGTGACCGACATCCCACACCAACTGGTCATAGGGTGTATTAAAAACACGGTGAAGTGCGACTGTTAGCTCAACCACTCCGAGGCTTGCCCCGAAATGCCCGCCCTTAACAGATACCAGGTCGACAATGTATTGCCTCAGCTCATTGCTAAGCTGTTCGAGCTCTGCTTCCGTTAGTTTTTTAAGATCGGCAGGTGAGCTGATCGTGGCCAGTAATGTGCCGGGCTTGAATGGGTTGTCGTTTTTTACTACTTCCATGTTGTATACAAATGTACAAAAAAACCAACGCGCAGACCGGCCTTCTTATTTTAACAAATCAGTTAATATTTACTAAAATCGTAAACTGAAAATCATTAATTTAGAGTCTTTAAATCCTTACCCCATGACTAAAAAAATTACTTTTTTGTTTTTTCTTGTGATAACAACCATTGGCAGCTTTGCGCAGGACAACTGGGATTCAGTTGCATACAATGGTCTCATTGATGGCAATAGTTTTCGCGACATTGAGTCTTTTAACGGACGCTTATACGCCACGGGTATAAACAGCGACCTGACCTCTCCAATGCTGTTCAGCTCGGTATCGGGAGATTTTGGAACCTGGGTGGACGAGACATCTTTACTTAGTTCCCTTCCTTTCGGACTCAATAAAGTATCCAAATTATCGATGTATTCGCCTACAAAAATGTTCTTAGGAACAGGTAATAATTATAATTCCGATACACTGCAGGTCTATACAACTGATGGTGCCACACTGCAACAACATGGCCATTTGCCCATAACGTACCTGGTAGATGACTATAATGCCGGGGTTGTGGATTTCGCTTATTTTTCAGCAACAGGCGCTCCTGATTCAGTATTCGCGTTTGTATGCAACGACGGAAGAATAGAAGTTTTCAAAACCTCTGCGACGGCAGCTAACCCTACCTGGATAGAAGTATATCACAGTGCTTACCCGACCAATAGAGTTTATGATGCGGTTGTGTTCAATAATGAATTGTACGCGGCAACCAATGGTGATGCTAACGGTGGATTTATTATTCACAGCGCTGACGGTATGGTATGGGATACCCTGGCCTACGGTGGATCGGGAAATAGTCAGAATACCGCTTTTACTGCTCTGGAGATATACAATAACGAACTGTATGCAGGTACGCAGAACACTACAACAGGCGGAGGAAGGCTATTCAAAAGTACGAATGGCGTTACCTGGACTCCTGTAAGTCTAACCGCGCTGGGCTATGGTTCCGGACTCAACCAGATCACAGACATGAAAACCCTGAATGGCCGCTTATTTATGACATGCAAATATTTCAACGGCTCCTATAATTTTGTAAAAGTATTTTACACCAATGACGGGAATACATTTAACAATACCGACATCGGCAGTGGTATGTCCAACGATCTGTACCAGGATCCTGCTTCCTACCGGCTCGAAACATTCAATGGCGATGTATACAATGCGGGCTCTAATACGAATTACGGGCAGATCTGGAGACTCATTATGCCGGTAGCCAGCTATAGCTTCGCAAGTACTAATATCTGTGCAGGAGGTACGGTTACATTCACCAATACAAGTGCCAACTCTACCGTTTTTGACTGGAGCGAGAACAACGGACCGGTGGTAAGTACAGCCACCGACTATTCACCACTATACAGCACACCTGCTACCATCGATGTGAAATTACGGGCATATGGCGGAAACATTTATGATTCCAGTGTGGTTACGTTCTATATTCATCCGCAGGTAACCGGTTCATTAAACGCCGTACCTACCAATTCCGTTTGTCCCGGAGAACCTACTACCCTTACGTATACTCCAACAGGAGGTGCGCCTCCCTATACGTATAGCTGGACAAGCGGAGGTGGTTTCCCCGCACAACCCAATGTTCCGTCATTTACTTTCAATCCGGTTAACGGCGGTAGCTATAGCCTGTTGGTTACCGATGTAAACGGCTGTACCTATTTTGATATGCACTCTGTGGGCATGTCTGCACCGATCACTGCGATCTCAGGAACAGTTTCTTATAGCGGAGGTCCGGTTACAAACGGGAATGTATATCTGTTAAAATACCAGCCTACTTATGCGGGAACAGACACC
The DNA here is from genome assembly GCA_021156365.1 of Bacteroidota bacterium. GTDB lineage: Bacteria > Bacteroidota > Bacteroidia > B-17B0 > Aurantibacillaceae > JADJDM01. The sequence continues at coordinate 37,161 of JAJNDK010000010.1, read as the reverse complement.
GTGGCAACACTTCCTATAGCTGCGAACGGAAGCTTTATTCATTCAAACGGCTTATACGGTCAATACCTGTTGAAGGCAGATCCGGATATTACAGTTGCAGCGCTCGCCAATACGATCTCTACGTACAACGGAGGCTTTTTCAGATGGGATTCTGCATCTCCGTTTTTACATACCTGTGCAGCTGCAAGTACAGTAAACATACAGGTGCTGGAACTACCTTTACAGAACGGAACAGCCACTATTTCCGGTTATCTTACGGAAGGTGATGGCTTCGGTCAGCGATTGATGAACCCGCAAAACAATCCTTTCTTTGTTCCCGGTGGTCCTTTGAAAGGGATCGATGTGAAATTAGGCAAGAATCCCGGAGGCGGCATACAGGCTCGTACCATGTCGGATACATCGAGCACTTCTGTCGGACGTTTTGAATTTGTAAATGTACCTGTCGGCGATTACAGGATCTATGTAGACATCCCGAACATGCCTATGGATTCGTTGAGGGAAGTTTCAGTAACACCGGGCACCGATTCCATACCTGATAATAATTACATTGCCGATTCCGTATCCATTTTTGTGGAGAACCTGATCGGGATAAAAAACAATGAACAAGTTTCGGCAAGTCATATAAAAGTATTCCCAAATCCTGCGAAGGATAATTTCCACATCGAGTATGAGGTATTGAAAAAATCGGAAGTGCGTTTATCAGTATATGATGTGGTAGGAAAACAGATCAGCTCTGAGACAACTGTGCAACAAGGAATTCAGAAAAAACAGGTCGATGCAGGAAGCTGGCCGGCCGGTGTTTATTTTATTCGCCTGGAGCTGAATGGCACAGTGGAAACAATGCGCGTTATTGTCAGCAGATAAAAGACCGATACATTCGCAGAATGGAAAATCAGACTCCAGGAGAGCTATTGGCAAAATTTTATGCGGACAATAATTTAGATGCCGACGGCGGGCAAAACGCTTCCAGTGTAAAGATCGAATTGACCTCTGCTATATGTTTTTATTTCCCGAACTTCAATGCGAGGCGCAGAGCTGTTATTAAACATGACATTCATCATTTGCTCACCGGCTATGAAACAAACGTAGCAGGTGAAAGCGAAATAAGCGCGTGGGAAATTGCTTCCGGATGCAAAAGTTACTGGGCCGCATTCCTGATAGACAGCAGTGGAGTCATGTTAGGTGTGCTATTTAATTTTTGGGATGTTTTAAAAGCATTTTCAAGAGGAAGAAGAACAAAAAATCTGTATCATGAGTTGTTTTCTACCGAAAAAGCACTCGGTATGAAAATCGGGGAGCTACAAACAGTACTCGGGCTGAACGACCATCCGAAAAACACCCGTCCCACCTTTATTGATTTTTGTTTGTTTTCGCTATTTCTTGTGTTCGGAACTATCTATTCTGTTCTTTCACTGGTGCTTCTGCCATTCATTATTCTCTACACCCTTTATGAAATACTGAAACCAAAAAAAACAATTACTTCGCTTTGATCCGTATTTAATAAAAGTTGAACATTCAATCCCGGAAAATCCATCCCGCCAGAGCATAAAAAAAGCCTCTCATTGCTGAGAGGCTTCCGGTTTTAATTAGGTCTGAAGTTTAATTCAGTACGATCTTTTTTACGAGTACGTTATCTTTTCCTATCACTTCCACAAAATAGATCCCTCGTGCATAGGTATCGGCTTTATAGTTTGATGTGTTTCTTCCGGTAACAAGCGTAAGTGTCGTATTCAGCACTTCTTTACCTTGCGCATCGGTGATCAGCAATACTACTGTCTCACTTGCTTTTGCATCGATCAGGATATTGATCTCCGACACTGCCGGGTTCGGGTACACATTAAATTCATTTACCGCGCTTCTTTGTGCAAGGCCAACCGCGGTTACCGCCACACAGGCAGATGTATCCACACAACCATTTTGCGTAACCATCACTGCATAGTTCCCATTTACAGTCGCCGTGAATACCTGGCTGATCTCACCACTGATCGCTGTACTGCTATTGTCACAATCCAGCCACTGGTATGAAGCCGGTGTTGCATCCGATGTCAATACAATTTCATTCTGTGTTACTGTCACTATCGGCATTGCGTTTATAGTTAACACTACTGCATTAGTAGTATCCACGCCTCCGCAAGGTCCGCCCGTAACTACACAACGGTATTGATTTCCGTTCTCGGTTGCCGACGGGCCGTTTACGCTAAGGGTAGCCGTCGTTTCATTGCTGTAAATGCCTCCTGCAATGTCTGTCCAGGTAGCGCCATTATCAGTACTTAACTGCCATTGGTATGCTGCTGCATTCGCTGCGATTGTTGTAAAACTGGTTGCACTTCCGGGGCAGGCAGATGCTACGGCAGGCTGTGTACTCACTGTCACCTGCAATCCTGTCACACCGCCTTCATAAGCACCCATATCTACAGTTGTATTCTGGATCCTTGCAGCGCCTGTTATATCAGTAAGCGTTCCTGCAATAAAGTTATTGTCTCCTGCATCTATTGCCGCTGAAGAAACACAAAAACGTAAACCGTCATCACTGGTTCCCCAGATACTGTCGATTCCAACCGGGTTTACCGCATTTACAAACAAAGGATCGGTGTTGGGTGCAGGACAAGTAGTACAGGTGGTTGTACTTTGCATAATGGAATTTTCATAGGTAACGGGAGTACCCATGTAATTAAATACATCCGCACCATCCACATTGGTCGTATTCGACGGACCAAAGCTGTTATTGGCAAAGATGGAATTTTGGATGGTTGCGCTTGGCCCGTATATCAAAATAGCTGCGCCATCCGGACCACCGTTGATGTGATTGCCTTCAAAGGTACAATTGATGATGTCTGTATGACCATTTCCATCCAAACGCATAGCTCCGCCATAATCCGAAGCGATGTTTTTGGTGAAAACCGAATTACGGATGACTGCCGAATCACCGTTTACCTGCAGACCGGCACCGTAACCGTTTGTTGTATTCGCGTTGAACACTACATCTGCCAGGTCAAGCTTCGGGCCACTATTGTATAGCATAGCCGTGGAATTGCCGCTATTCGCCTCAAAAAGTAGTTTCAAACCTATGAAAGTGCTGCCCTCGCTATAAATACCATGTCCAGTTGTACCGTTATTGGAGCGTAAAGTAGTGTTTGAAAGAAAAAGTGTATCCATAGCCCGCACCGAGATTGCTCCGCCATAGCCATCGGAATGATTATTCTCAAATACAAGACCATCGGCATGCACCGAATAGCCATATAAAGTAAGCGCTCCGCCAAAATATGTACAGGAATTATTATAAAAAGACAGATTGCTGAGGCTGGAACGGCTGTAATAAAGCGATAATGCGCCACCACTCTGGTTAGATGTATTCGCCACGAAACTAAGATTATTCAATGCAGGAGAAGAAACATAAATGCTCATACCGCCGCCCACAAAATGCGGGAAGCTGGCTACATTTATATCCGCAAATCCTTTGGTAATGATGAAACCATCTATCCCGGTAGCATCAGTTTGCATAAAGGAATAAACAACATTGAGGGAATTATCACTATCGTCGCCCTGCACGCCGATATCACCGTTCAGGACAGTTGTATTAAGCTCCCAGTCGCGGGTTCCGCCACCTGCAGGATATCCTCCTACCAGCTTCACACCTTCCACGAGGTTAAAAGAGATTGTTCTATCGGTTCCTGCTGTAGGATAATAAGTCCCGGTTGCAACTTTTATACTATCGGTACAGCTGCCTGCCAATAAAAGCGCTGGCTGCAGATCGGTAAATGCATTGGCCCAGGAAGAGCCGTCATTAGATCCTGTGGCAGTTGCATCCACATATAGTATATTACTACCCACGGAAAGTGTTACTACCTGCGAAGTATCGGCAGGGCCACAATCCGCTGTTATATAACAACGGTATTGACTCCCGTTGTATCCTGCACCCACGGAAGTAAGATCGAGTGTATTGGTTGTTTCGCCACTGTAGATGCCACCCGAAACTGTTGTCCAGCTGCTGTTGCTGTTATTCCTTACCTGCCACACATAGGATGTTGCACCATTTGCAGTTATAGAAAAAGAAGCATTGTTACCGGCACAGATAGCCGCATCACTTGCCTGCGCAACGATAGCCGCGCCAGGGAAAGGAGAGCCTCCTTCATAGGCGCCGATATCTACGTTACCCTGGTGCATAGTTCCTGTAATATCGACTGTGCTTGCCCCACGCAACGAGTTATTGCCGCCATCCAGTAAAGGAGAGCCGCCACAAAAACGAAGACCGTCATCAGGGGTTGCCCAAATATTATCAGCTCCATCTCCATCAGCCTGGTTGATAAAGAAAGGATTTCCTCCATACCATGGACAGTTGTTGCATTGAAAGTTGCTTGCGATAAAGCTGTTATTGATAACGGTTGTTCCGGAGTAATCCAGATCACTGCTTGTTACGGCAGGATTGCCATAAAGGTTGTCGTAAAATACAGAGTTATTGATCGTAACGGCTATACCGCCATCCGCGAAAAACGCAGAACCTACACCGGATGCGAAAGAGCTCCTGTTGCCCACAACATCACAATTGGCAACCAGTATACTTCCTGCGCTACCACCGGCATAAATGGCAGTGCCATACAGAGTGGTTTCATTTTTAGAGAATATACAATTCGTAAGTGTGTCATTTGCATCAACCGTATAGAGACCTCCGCTTATGTAAGCAGTGTTGGAATCGAATACAACCTCCGAAAGACGAACGGAGCCACTGTAAGAATACATACCGCCGCCTCCGTAATTAGGAGCCGAATTGCCGATGAATTTAACACGTGTCAGTACAGACGAACCTGAACTAACATACACTCCGCCGCCACTGTAACCGGATCTGTTTGATCTGAAGATACAATCGGTAAGTGCAGGCCCTGATCCCATGCAATGCATTCCACCACCATTATCCACCGACACATTCGAATCAAACAGCGTGTTGCTGATGGAAGGACTTGACCCGGAGTTGTCGATACCCGCTCCTCTATTGGCCGTATTGGTACTAAAGGTACAACCGGTTATTACACTCGCCCCGCCGCTTTGATTTTGTATTCCACCGCCATTGTATCTAGCTGAATTAGAAGTGAAGGTACAATTAGTGATCTGTGCGCTGGTGAACAAATTCATCATTCCGGCTGCATGCGTGGCCGAGTTCAGATCAAAGGTACAATCGATGTATGTACAGCCGTTTCCGAAGTTAAAAGCTCCCCCACCCTCGCTTGCGCTGTTTTGTGTAAATGTACAATTGCTGATGGCAGAAGTCGCCATTAACATATACATACCACCGCCACCGCTCACAGCACGATTGGATGTAAACCTGATATCGTCTATAACCGGGGAAGAATAGCTGTTGAACATTCCACCAGCTACGTTGGAAGCGCAGTTATTTATAAATACAAGGTGTGAAAGTGTAGGACTGGAATAGCTCATGTTGATCATTCCACCGCCTGAATTATCAAGTCCTGAGGAACCATCTGCGCAGCCGTTGGTGATGGTAAAGCCGTTCAGCTCTGTTGCGGCTGAGACACTGGAAGAAAGCACCACATGATAAGAGTTATCGCTTGTGTCGGCAGATGTGCCTAAGTCTCCGTTAAGGATAGTTACATTAGTAAGCCAGTTGCGTTGTGTTAATAATGTTTCGTTACCGCCAAAGCCGCCGTATATTTTTACCTGATCTTTCAATTCAAAAGAAAGAGTACGATCAGTTCCGGAGGTCGGGTAATACGTTCCTTCAGCCACCCAGATCTCGTCGCCGGCTACAGAAGCTGTTAAGGCGCTTTGCAGATCCGTATAAGCATCTGCCCAGTTGCTGCCATTATTGGCACCGGTTGCATTTTTGTTTACATAAATTGTTGTTGCATTCGCAAATAGAATGCTACAGAAAAATGTCACAGTACCCAATAGGATACGTTTCCATAGCATTTCCCGATAAAGGGCTCGGTTTTTCATCAGATTAAATTTAGAGGTTAATTTCCGGCAAAGATGGGAGATTTAGCTGCCAATGGATATAGGGGCAGGCCCTCATTCTGAAACTGATGTCTGGCTTATTTCCAGAGTAATGTATATGATCCTATAACAAAAAACACCTACCGGATCAGGCTCACCTGGATCTTTGTATTCTTCAGCTTCGTGTTGTGCAGCAATTTAATAACACTGGTTACCTGTGCTGCATGAACGGCTACATATGCGCAGTCCTGTTTCAGCTCTATCGCTCCCAGTTCTTCCTTGCTTAGTTTTCCCTGCTTAAAGAACAGACCTGCGATATCTCCTTTCGATATCTTGTCTTTTTTGCCCCCGGAAATATAAATGGTTTTCCATTCGGGCGCAGGGCCTGTTTTAGACTTCTGCAATTTTTCCGTTTCCGTTCCCTGTATAAAATCGGGAAGCGTTTCTTTCTCCCATTTCAACACATATGCCGTACCGTCGTTGAACATCCGCGCCGTGCGGCCATTCCTGTGGGTGAACTCTTCGCTTTTCAGCGGAAGCTGGTAGTGGATAATGAATTTTATCTCCGGCACATCTATTCCGCGTGCTGCCAGATCGGTTGCTACAATAAGGCGGTGCGTCCCGTTCCTGAACTGGATGAGTGCGCGTTCCCTGTCTTTCTGCTCCATACCCCCTGAAAAACAAACATGACCGATCTTGTTCTCCGTCAAAAAATCGCTTACATACTGTATCGTTTCCTTGAAATTACAAAATATGATCCCCGGCTCGTTACCTACATGCGCAAGTAATTTGAGTAAGGCCGGCAGCTTATCTTTGGTAGGTGATACGATTGTTTTTACGGTAAGCTGTGTTGTTCTCTCATCAAGGTAATTAACGTATTTGGGATTTTTCAATTCCACAAATTTCGGGATGCTTACTGCTTGTGTAGCTGAGGTCAGTACTTTTTTGCTGATGTTGGGCAGGGCATTCATGATCTCGCGCATTTCCGCTTCGAAACCCACCTGCAGCGATTTGTCGAATTCATCCAGCACAAGCGTGGTGATCTTATCCACAGAAAACGTTTCCCTGCGCAGGTGATCAGCTACCCGTCCCGGTGTTCCGATTAGTATGGCAGGTGGATGTTTTAAATTAATACGATCTGTGGAAAATGATTGCCCTCCGTATACCGCCAATGTCCTATAGCCGGTACCCATTTCCTGCACTACCTGCCCGATCTGTATAGCCAGCTCGCGGGAAGGCACTAATACAAGTGCCTGTATTTCAGGTTCATTTTCCAGTCCTGCAATTACAGGCAGCAGGAAAGCGAGGGTTTTGCCCGTTCCTGTCGGAGAAAGCAGCACTGTATCTGCATAAGTTTGAATGGTTGACTGTGCTTCTTCCTGCATTGGGTTCAGTTCTTTGATCCCCAGTTTTTTCAGAATGGCAGGTTGGTCTTTGATCGGATGTGACATCCTGCAAAGGTACGTTAATTAAAATTGGAAGGCGTTTTATTAATACTTATTGGGTTTTTGTTTTCTTATCTTTGATACAGCTGCTTCATTGCTTTTATGGTTTGTCCTTACGTTACCGGAAGGAAGTGTTCAATTTGCTTAAGTTGAATGGAAGCACGACACATGAATGGAGGACATTGACACAGGAATGGAAGACATTGACACAGGAATAGGTGATATGAACAAAATAAATCCACATCCGTATGTATAATGCGACCGATCCATCCTATATACAGGCAAGGGCTATAAAAAAGGACCTGCAACAGCTGCTTCCTGCTCATAAAGAACTGATCGATTGGGTAAGCCGGAAGTTTGGAGTAAGCATTCTTGATTTTATCTGTGAAACGAAACAAACTTCGGCCGGATACAAACAGCAGGTGCTGATCCTGATCCCGGAAACAGAAGCCGAAGCACAGAAACTGGAGCCCTATGCCTGTCAGCAGGCTATTGTTGCGCATTTCATGCCCTTCTTCCTCTCCGCCGATCCTGCATTGAAAAAAAGTGATGTCCTGAAAAGTGATGTGTTTTCACCGGACAGCAAACCTTTCCCGGAAACGATCGTAGGTTATCATTCATTGGAACGTGTGGCCCTGAAAGAAGCTGCTAAAAAAGCAAGAGAAGAAGATCCCGTGGTTTTCGAAAAATACAAAGATCTGGTGTGGACGAGTAATTTTCCGGCGGAACAATACCGCTATATTTTTTATTACACGGACGCGCAATTAAAAGCGAACCGGGATAACGGCATTAATAAAGCTATACTGAACGATCTGTTGAGTGTCCTGAAAAAACATGACGAGTTCGGTTACTTTGGTCTGCATTCGCTGTTTGTGTATTTTGACAGCAAAGAAACGTTTGAAAGAGATTATAGCGGCAACTGGTATTATTACTACAAATGACCGGTCAGAATTGCGTAGGGCGGGCATTCGGATCCAGCTGTTCATCCAGCCAGTTCTCATACCAATCGAGAAAGCTTACACCATGGCCACGCCCTTTGTCATCCTGAAAAAACGGGGTGATCGTGGTACCTTCATCCAGCAGCCACATTTTTCCTCTTTGCTCCCCGCTCACAATGAGGATGGCGCTCATATCATGGCCGTAATTGGCCAGCTTAATAAAACCACCGAAAGGATCATCCATCTCAACACGGTGATAATAATCCTCTTTCAGCACTTTGTAAACATCCTCTGCAAATGAATTTTCGTATGGAAAGTCCATGGAACAAAAATCCGGGTACTCTTTCATGAACTCTTCATCCGCATACGTTGAATATAGCTTATACAAGCCCCAGGCAGGCCCAGCTCCGCCATTTCCGGCCCACTTCAGGAACTCCCGGTATTCTTCCGGAAATTCTATGTCCAGGTATTTTTCAGTTTTTTCGATCTCTTCTTCTGCCAATGGCGGGTTAAGAATGTAATGATGCCCCTCCATATTGTACCAGGGATTGTCTCCCGCCCCGAAAACTTCGAGCCTGGTGTCCTTTGCTTTTACCTTTTCGAGCTTGGTTTTGATCAATTCGATACGTTGTTGTATGTCCATGGTGTATGGTATTGAGGTAACTAAGATATAATTTAGTCCGGGCATAACATTTGCAATTTAGTTAACGCCGTTTGCTCATTTTTACGAAAAGAGCAGGGCAATATTTTTTCCCCCGCAACGCTTTCATTATATTTGTTTAAAACCTCATATTATGCAGATCAAAGAAAACAGTTCCATACTTATACCGGTAGATTTTTCGAAACAATCGCTGGTTGCGATCAGGCAAACTTTTGGCCTGGCAAGGTTCATGCATTCGAAGATCATCCTGATGCATGCCGACCCTAACAGTAACACCGACCACCAGGCCGAGCTTGAACAGCTTGCCGCCTCCACCAAAATGGAATCGGGCCTGGAAGTTGATTTCATTAACTTACAGGGAGACGTGTATGAACATACCGACAAAAAAGCCGAAGAGATGGGAAGCGGGCTGATCGTTGTAGGTCTGGATACGCAGGTTCGCTTCCGGAATTTTTTAGGTGGCAACGCGGTTTCAAAATTCATTGATCATGCACCCTGCCCTATCATCACCATCCGTTCGTCCGATAACCGGAATGACTGTAAAAACATCCTGATTGCCATCGACCTCAGTCCGGAGAGCAGGGAAAAAGTGGGACCTGTTATACAACTTGCCCGGTATTATCAGGCAGCTGTAAAAGTTGTCTCCGTTTTTCCCCCGAACGATGAAAAATACGAAAACGAATTACTGCCTTATGTCAACCAGGTGAAGCGGTTCATAAAGGAAAGTGGTATTCCCTGCTCCAACAAATCGATCCCAAGTAATCATCTGCCTGAGGCCATTGTTGAGTATGCCCACAATAACGAATGTGACCTGATCGTGCAAATGAATAAAAAAGATGGGCTGTTCGGTGTGTCTCCTTCTCATCGGGTAGTAGAAATGAGCAAAATACCGGTAATGTCTATTAATCCTTCGAAGAAAGTTTCTGTAAGGACGGGGATTCATTAAGATCAGAAAAGTGTTTATTTAATGAAAACAAACGATGTATTATTATTGATCACCGCACTTTTTTCTGCATTGATGGCAGGATTCTTTTATTCGTATTCCTGTTCGGTAATGCCCGGACTGGGAAAGCTCAGCGATGACGAATTCATAAAAGCCATGCAATCCATTAACCGGGAAATTCAAAATCCTGTTTTCTTCCTGAGTTTTTTTGGGATCCTGATATTTCTGCCCCTGAGTACTTTTTTGAGTTATGGTACATCTCTTGGCTTCTGGTTATTGGGTGCAGCCACGCTCGTATACTTTGCAGGAGCTTTCGGAGTTACCATTTTCGGGAATATTCCTTTGAACAATGCGCTGGATAAATTTGATCTACTGCAGGCAACAAAAGAAATGATAGCTGCTCAAAGAAATCTGTTTGAAACAAAGTGGAACAGCCTGAACATCATCCGAACCTTTTCTTCCTCGCTGGCAGCAGTACTTGTATTGATCAGTTGTATACTGAAAGAGAAAAGTTAAATACCGGATATGGATTATTTCGTTCAATAAAACATCTTCCCGGGATTCAATATCATATTCGGATCGAATGTTTTTTTGATCTGTCGTTGCAGCTCTAGGGCTTTTTCGCTGAACACGATCGGCATGAAGGATTGCTGCACAAGGCCGATGCCATGCTCTCCGCTTATCGTTCCGCCCAATTGATAACAGAGCGTAAACAATTCTGCGATCGCTTTTTTGATATGATCGCCATGCCAGAGCTCGTCCGGCATTTCGTCCTTTATAAAACGTATGTGCAGGTTACCATCGCCGGCATGTCCGTAACACACACTCCTGAAATTGTATTTTTTTCCGATGTCTTTCACGCCTTTCACTAACTGAGGTAATTCTGCGCGTGGCACTACCGTGTCCTGTTCCTTGCTGATGGCATTGGACGTCACCGCTTCGTTTATTTTCCGGCGCAATTTCCAGAGCTCCTGTTTTTGTGCGTAAGACTCAGCAAAAAGGATCTCATCGATATTAAAGCCCGAAACAAGATCGGAGATCATTTCCATTTCTTTCATCAGCACATCTATATCATTCCCATCCACTTCTATCAGCAGGTGTGCCTGTATATCGTCTGCGATCTTCACTACCGTGCTGTCCACATACCTGCTTACCCAATCCAGTGCATCCCGCTCCATCAGCTCCAGCGCGCTTGGTGTAAATCCTCTCCGGAATACTTCGCTCACGGCTTTGCAGGCTTCATCGAGCGAGCGGAAAGGAACAAGCATCAGCAGATCATGTTTCGGCAAAGGGATCAGGCGTACAACGATCTTTGTTACAATTCCCAGTGTACCCTCGCTTCCCACCATCAACTGTGTAAGATTGTAGCCGGTAGAATTTTTCAGTGTATTGGCTCCTGTCATGATGATCTCGCCGGTAGGCAGCACTACTTCAAGATTGAGAATATAATCTTTGGTGGTTCCGTATTTCACACAGCGCGGCCCACCACTGCTCTCTGCTACATTGCCTCCGAGAAAACAGCTGCCTTTGCTCGCAGGATCCGGTGGGTAGAACAATCCAAGCTTCATTACTTCTTCCTGGAAAACCTGGTTGATAACACCCGGCTCCACGGTTGCCTGTAAATTACGTTCATCAATCTCTTTAATTTTATTGAATCGTTCCATCGACAACAAAACACCGCCATACACGGGTAATGCCCCGCCACTCAGTCCTGTACCGGCTCCGCGTGGTGTAAGCGGAATATTGTGTTTGTTACACAATCGAAGTATTTCCGAGATCTCTTTTGCACTAACGGGTTTCACCACCACTTCGGGCATGTATACCAGCCGCTCCGTTTCATCACTTGCATAGGGCTTTGCCTGCTCCACATCGGTGATCACATACTCGCTGCCGCAAATACTTATCAATTGCTGAACAAAGGCCGGATCGATCTTATTGAACTTGAACATTTTTATAGTATTACTGGTCAAAAAAAATCCGCCAGTCTGTGAACTGACGGATCTTTATGATTTATTTCTTTCGATTATTTCTTGGTCAATACCTCATCGATCATTCCATACTCTTTTGCTTCGGCTGCAGTCATCCAGTAATCCCTGTCGCTGTCTGCCCAAACTTTATCATAGGTTTGTCCGCTGTGGTCAGCGATAATGGTATACAGTTCTTTTTTCAGTTTCTGGATCTCACGTGCTGTGATCTCGATATCGGAAGCCTGTCCCTCTGCTCCGCCTAATGGCTGATGGATCATCACGCGGGCATGTTTCAGCGCCGTTCTTTTACCTTTTTGACCTGCACACATCAGTACCGCACCCATCGATGCTGCCATACCTGTACAGATAGTTGCCACATCCGGCCCTACGATTTGCATGGTATCATAGATCCCGAGGCCTGCATACACAGATCCGCCCGGAGAATTCAAATAGATCTGGATATCTTTTTTCGCGTCTACCGATTCGAGGAAAAGGAGCTGTGCCTGAACGATGTTTGCCACCTGGTCGTTAATACCAGTACCGAGGAAAATGATCCTGTCGGCCATCAAACGGGAGAAAACGTCCATTTGAGTAACGTTCAACTGACGTTCTTCAATAATGTACGGTGTTAAGGACGATGTGATGTGGTTTTGATAGCTATCGTAAACAAGGCTGCTGATGCCTTTGTGTTTTACGGCATATTTTCTGAATTCATTATTGTCGAACATAATTATTGTTTTTTAGTTGTTATTTCAAATTAACCAAACTTATACCAAACCTGCAAATCGGGTTATGAACTGCCAAAAGTTCAGAACTCCTGCTATTTTATGGGTTTCTTCAGTGGTATAAAGAACACCTCTACCCGTCGGTTCTTTTCGCGGCCTTCGTTCGTGTTATTAGGCGCTACAGGGTATTCGTCGGCATATCCGTTCGTATTGATCTTCACCTGCGTTTTCAGCTTTGGGGCTTTTGAGATAATGTACGTTTTAATAGCATTGGCGCGGTCCAGGGACAGTTTCTGGTTCAGCTTTTTATTACCGGTGCTGTCAGTATGTCCGTTAATCACTACGCTATAATCAGGATTGGTCAATAACTCCTCCGCTATTTTATCCAGGTCTTTTTTGGCGGCAGTCTTCACTTTGGCTTCATTGGTATTGAATAAATAGAGGGCATTCAACGAAAACTGTTTGGCAGAACCGATGGCGGCCACCGCATCAATATCAGCGCCCGGATGAGAATTACTTCCTGTGGGTTTCGCCTGCGTTTTTGCATCCACCAGCTTTACATAGGTAAAAATCTCTCCCACTTTAGTGGAATCACCAATATCCACCAGGGCATTGCCTCCATTGATCTTGCCTACACTGATCCATTTTTTTGCATCCTTCGACACATAGAGGTACGTTTCTTCCACATACTTCCCTAATTCGAATATATAGAGATCAGGACCGTCGATATTGATGATCGCATTGTCTTTGAATCCAAGTACCAGCTCCCCACCAGTCCCGAGGGAAACAAAACCGGAAGAGCCGTAATCAAAATCCGGCAGGCCAAGCGCCAGTTTAGGATCCGCATTTTCTTTAATGGGCGCGGGATTCCCGACTTTGAAGCTGATCACCGTGTCTGCAAAGGATATATCACCCTGCGGGAGCTTTACCTTGCCTCCCTGCCCGTTATCGTATTCTTTTTCCTGAGCCATCAATGCCGTAGAGAAAAACACCGCTGCTAATACTATTCTTTTGATCATTAAAACGTGCTTAAAATTGGTATGTATATAACAAAATTACCTTTCTTTAGATACATTTGCACAACATGTTCCAAAACTTTTATACGAGGTTTAAACAGTCACCCCTGGCTATTATCAGCTTTTTTATTGGCGTGGCTAATTGGCAGTTGTTGTTGGGCCTCCGGTCTACGCAATGGGACATGATCAATTTCTGGCTCCCCTGGAGGCATTATATCGCCCAATGTTACACCAATGGCATTGTTCCGTTGTGGAATCCCTATTCACAGGCGGGATACCCTATCCACGGTGATCTGCAGGGGCCTGCCTACAGCCTCGAAGCCATCATCACTTCCTTTATCTCGCCCATCAACATTTATTTTCTCAATTACCTCTATATTTTTTATCTCATCCTCGGAGCCTATGGATTTTATAAGCTGGTGCTTTTTTTCATCGATACGCTGTCCAACAAATACCTGATAGAGCGCAGCACAAAAAGCACTTCACTGGTGGCAGCCGTAGCGGGTGTCAGCTTTGCGCTCTGCGGCTACAATTCATGGCACGGGCATTATCTGTATGTGATGATAAGTGTGTGCCTCCTGCCCTGGATCTATTATTTCTTTTTTAAAATCCTGAACAAAGGAGCCTGGCAGGATGCCCTGAAACTTGCCCTCGTGATCTGGTGGCAGATAACGGCAGGCAATCCATCTTTTATTATCGTCTCCTTCTACTTCCTCCTTTTTGCATTTATCTGCAGGGTGGTCTATAATTTCAGAAGAAAACTGAATGCAGCGAATAAAAAACTCTTACTGCATATGATCCTGACAGGGGCTTGCTCGCTGGTATTGTGCGCACCGGTATTCCTGAATGCCTTTTACGTTTTCGATGAAACATCAAGGGCCGGAGGGATCTCACTTGAATGGGCTGCAGAAGAAAACCTGATCTGGGAAAATATATTTGCATTCTTCTCTTCCCTCGCCGGCTATGAGCGGGAAATGCATTCAGGCGAGAATCAGCCGGTCTATAATCTCTACCTGGGCATTCCTACCTTGCTTTTTGCCTGGTATGGAATAAGAAAATTCAGGTCTTTCTGGATCAACGTTTTTTCTGTTATTGCTATTCTTTCGCTCCTGCTTTCCCTCGGACTGGATACACCACTGTACAGACTTTTTCACAGCCATCTCCCGTTTTTCAATGTATTCCGTATGCCCAATCTCATTATCATCTACACACTTATTTATCTTGTAGTGATGTCATCGCTGGGAATGCTGTATCTCCTGAAAAACAATATAAGTCCCCGAAAATACATTGTTTTTTCGGTTATAACGCTTATTATTTCCTGTATTTCTGTTCTGTTTTTCAAATACATATATACCGAAACGCAAAACAACCACGTTACCGATTACACCGATCTCCGCTCGTTCCTGTGGTCTGCTTCACAGTCGCGTAAAGTATTTATTTCACTTGTGTTTACCTGTCTGATCTTAGTGGTAGGATATATTCTCGTGCGGAAAAAGAAATTCGAAGCCCTGCTCCTTGTCTTGCTTATAGACATCTGCATTAATTACTCTGCAGGCGCTATTGCGAGGGTGGTAGGGGACACAAGCGCGGCATACACAAACAGCTTTCTATCAGGGCTGCCGGAAGGTTTTGGCGCACCTGACAATATACCCGCCAACAAAGTAAACGGCCTCACCTTCCGGATGAATGCGCTCTGGTTGAATGCCCCTACTTTTATACAACAGCCGGCCTATAACAATGACAATAATTTTGAGCTTAGCAATTACATGAAGCTCTATAACGACAACAAGGAAGAATTCAATTATTTTACTCAAAGGCCGCTGGCGTTCCTGGCGGATTCATTGGTAAAGCACAGTGATTTTAAACCTGATACTTTGCAAAGAAAGGTCATTGCTACTCTCTCCGACTCCACGTATGCAAAATTCAAAGACCATCCATTGCAAAGCTCAGCAGGTGATGTAGTGATGTGTAAGAAATTCCTGCCACAGCATTTTGTGTACGAGGTAAAAAACAAAGAGGCAATAGCATTCGTCCTGCAGCAAAATTTAACCCGCCTATGGAAGATCCGTGTAAATGGTCGTGAAATTCAGCCGGAGCTGAGCTATTACTCCTTCCCTTTTGTTTTTTTAAATGCCGGGGAGCATGAGATCGAATTTATTTACCAGGTTCCTTATTTTAAACTCCTCTTTTTTGTTTCTGTTACGGCCGGATGCCTGATCATTCTTATCATCCTGCTTTTTTCTAAAAAAAGACGTGTTATAGCTGCTGCTGCCTTCCTTGTGCTATGCGGGTTCTGCTGCCTTTCTTTTTTCAATGGAAGAGGGAACTTACAGGAAAGTACATTGGAGACTGAATTAAAATCCCATGAATCCCTGATAAATAAATACCAAGGAACTACACAGATCATTAATACAAAAGATGCATTTTCAAGCACTCCGCTGCAAAAAAACGGAGCCCGCTCTTTGTTCAATTTGCTTTTTAATGAAGACCTTGCTGCTTTCCTGCAAAAAATAAAAGACTGTAAGGATGATTACCTTCTTTATATCTCCTACAAATCGTTGCATTCGGAAGAAACAGAAACACTCATCCGGTTGAATTACGGGGAGCCTTTCGCCGAAGAAAAAATCCATTACGGCTTTATCCGGGTCTATAAACGCAATCCCCAGGCAGCTTTGGGGATCTGGACAAAAGAAAACAATTTCAATTCGCAACAGGATGCCTGGACTGTCACCGATTCCTTATCAGGCAACACAAAGATCAAACGCATGAAAGGCAATGAGTATGGAGGAAGCATTGATTTTATCCTGAAGGATATCGGAGCAAAGCCGCATGACCTGGTCTATGCCGAATGCGACTTGGAAACCAAGGCTACTGATATGCCGGGCATGTGTCTGAGTATTGACAGGAACGGTGTGAACAGAGCTTTTATTTCATATGGTAATCTGCATCCCGGGCCAGCCGGAAAAACCGCTTTGGTTTACCGCATTCCGGAATCGGTGAAAGAAACGGATAAAATAACCGTGTTCTTTTGGAATAACAGCAATCAGCCTGCGCTTATCGATAATATGAAAGTGCAGGTCATAAAAATGGATTGATGGCCTACTTACTCAGGTATAAATTCCGTTCGCTGTAGATCTGTTGAAAATACTCGTCCTGCAGGCTATCGATAAAATAGATCGCTTCTCCGGTGGATTTCATTTCAGGTCCCAGCTCTTTCTGGATCTCCGGGAATTTTTCGTAGCTGAACACCGGTATCTTGATCGCGTATCCTTTTTTCTTTGGCTGAAAATTAAAGTCTTTTACTTTTTTCTCACGCAGCATTACTTTAGTCGCATAATTTACATACGGCTCATCATATGCTTTCGCAATGAAAGGAACCGTGCGGCTCGCGCGTGGGTTGGCCTCGATGATATATACGATCTCGTTCTTGATCGCAAACTGGATATTGATCAGCCCGACTGTATTCAGTGCGAGTGCGATCTTTTTAGTATGTGCCTCGATCTGTTTGATCACATTGTCGCTCAGATCGAAAGGAGGAAGTACGGCATAACTATCACCACTGTGAATACCGGCAGGCTCAATGTGCTCCATGATCCCGATAATATACACTTCTTCTCCATCACAGATCGCATCGGCTTCCGCCTCAATCGCTCCGCCCAGGAAATGATCCAGCAATACTTTATTCTCCGGAAGATCGTTCAGGAGCTTTACCACATGCTGCTCCAGCTCTTCTTCATTGATCACGATCTTCATGCTTTGTCCACCTAATACATAGCTCGGACGAACCAGCAACGGGAATCCTAATTTTTTAGATAAAGTAATTGCTTCTTCCGCATCTTCGATCACACCGAACTCAGGATAGGGAATATTGTTCTCTTTTAATAAAGTAGAGAAACTTCCGCGATCTTCTGCCAGATCCAGCGATTTGAAATCGGTGCCGATGATCTTGATACCGTAACGCTCTAATTTCTCTGCCAGCTTCAGCGCCGTTTGTCCACCTAACTGCACGATCACACCTTCCGGTTTTTCATGCAGGATAATATCGTAAATATGCTCCCAGAAAACAGGCTCAAAATATAATTTATCTGCCGTACTAAAATCCGTAGAAACAGTTTCCGGGTTACAATTGATCATGATGGTCTCGTAACCGCATTCTTTTGCAGCCAATACTCCATGTACACAGCTGTAGTCGAACTCGATCCCCTGCCCGATCCGGTTAGGACCGCTTCCGAGGATGATCACTTTTTTCTTGTCACTGCGAACACTTTCATTTTCATCTTCAAAAGTAGAATAGTAATAAGGCGTTTTTGCTTCAAACTCTGCAGCGCAGGTGTCCACTAATTTGTACACACGCTTAATATTGAGATCGCTTCTTTTTTTATACACTTCGCTCTCCAGGCAACGTACGAGGTGAGCTATCTGCCTGTCGGCGTATCCTTTTTGTTTTGCTTCGTATAAAAGATCTTTTGGCAATTTATCCAGACTGAACCTGCTGATCTCGTTTTCAAGAGCGATCATTTCTTCGATCTGACCGAGGAACCAGATGTCGATCTTCGTAAGCTTCTGGATCGTTTTGATAGAGATCCCCATCTTCATCGCATCGTAGATCATAAACAGGCGGTTCCAGCTCGGACGTTCCAGTGCGCGCAATAATTCTGCCTGGTCTGTGATTTCTTTTCCGTCTGCCCCCAAACCATTTCGTTTGATCTCCAGCGATTGACAGGCTTTTTGCAGAGCTTCCTGGAAACTGCGTCCGATCGCCATTACCTCACCTACCGATTTCATCTGGAAACCCAGCTCACGGTTGCAGCCTTTGAATTTATCAAAGTTCCAACGCGGGATCTTTACGATCACATAATCAAGACTTGGCTCAAAATAGGCAGAAGTGGATTTGGTGATCTGATTGATCAGCTCATCCAGGTGAAAGCCTATAGCCAGCTTCGTAGCGATCTTCGCGATCGGGTAGCCAGTTGCTTTACTTGCCAGTGCAGAAGAACGTGATACGCGTGGATTGATCTCGATCGCAATAATCTCTTCCTGATCATCCGGACTTACCGAGAACTGCACATTACAGCCTCCCGCAAAATTCCCGATAGAACGCATCATTTTGATCGCCATGGTCCGCATCTTCTGATACGTGCTATCACTTAGTGTCATAGCCGGTGCTACCGTAATACTATCGCCGGTGTGAACACCCATCGGATCGAAATTCTCTATGGAACAAATGATAGCTACATTGTCATTGCTGTCACGCAGCAGCTCCAGCTCAAATTCTTTCCAGCCCAATACGGCTTTATCTATCAATACTTCGTGGATCGGTGAGGTTTGCAAACCACGATTCAATAAAGCATCAAAATCTTCTTTTTGGTAAACCACGCTTCCACCGCTTCCACCAAGTGTGAAAGAAGGACGGATCACGAGCGGGAAACCGAATTCCTGTGCAATGGATTTTCCTTCGAGGAAAGATTTGGCGATCCGTGAAGGTGCCATCCCCACTCCGATCTCTTCCATGCGTGCACGGAACAGGTCGCGGTCTTCCGTTACTTTGATGGCATCAATATCAACACCGATCATCCGCACATTGTATTTTTTCCAGATGCCGAGGTCATCGCATTTTAAAGCAAGATTCAGAGCGGTTTGTCCACCCATTGTTGGCAATACCGCATCGATCTTTTGTTCCTCGAGGATCTTGATGATGGACTTTACCTCCAACGGTAACAGATAGATGTGGTCGGCCGTGATCTTATCCGTCATGATCGTAGCAGGATTGGAATTGATCAGGCTCACCGTTATCCCTTCCTCTTTCAGGCTTCGGGCGGATTGGGAACCGGAGTAATCAAATTCGCAGGCCTGCCCGATAACAATGGGACCGCTACCGATAATCAAAACATGTTTAATGGAGGTATCTTTTGGCATAAAATGGTTCTGGATAAGACCGATAGGTATCGGCCGCGCAAAAATAATGGATTGACACGACAATTGTACAAATTGTTGATGTTTTGTTAATAGTAGAATCAGGCGCGCAGAGACGCAGAGAGCGCAAGGAATCTGTTGTTAGCTCTTGTTTGTTAAACTTTAGATAAAATCCGTATACCTGGACTGTCGAATCCGCGGTGGAAATTAAAGATCTACTTATTTAAAACGATCCTGAAAGTAGTGCCTACATTGGGTTCCGAGCGTTTCACAAAGATCTTCCCGGCATGATAATTTTCGATGATCCGCTTGCAAAGCGACAGTCCAAGTCCCCAGCCTCTTTGTTTGGTGGTATAGCCCGGTTCGAATACGGTTTTTATTTTGCCTTTCGGAATTCCTTTTCCCGTATCGGTCACATCGATGTACACAAACTGCGTGGCATCCGTGATATCAAGGGTTATCGTGCCTTTTCCGTCCATCGCATCCACCGCATTCTTGCACAGGTTCTCGATCACCCACTCAAAAAGCGGAATGCTTATCTTTGCCTGCACCGGCCGTTTTTCCTCGCATTTGATGGTAAACACCACATTGCGGGATGTCCGTAATTTAATATAATCCACTGCATGCTCCAGCACTTCACCGATATTCTCGCTTTGCATATTCGGCACCGAGCCGATCTTGGAGAAACGTTCCGTGATCGTATTCAGGCGGTCTACATCGCGATTCAGCTCATGAATAATAGAATCTTCCACTCCCTGTCCTTTCAGGATCTCCACCCAAGCCATCAAAGATGATAAAGGAGTTCCCAGCTGATGGGCTGTTTCCTTGCTCATTCCCACCCACACCTGGTTTTGCTCCGATTTACGCGCCGTACTGAAAAGTGAATACGCGATCACCAGGAACAACCCTATAACTCCGAACTGTACGAAAGGATAATATTTGAGCTGGGTTAGCAATGTAGACTGTTCGTAATAGATATAATTCTTTCCACCTTCCCCGAGATCGATCTCGATAGGTGCATTTTGTGAGGCCATCGTCTGGATCCTGTCCTGCAGCTTATCCGGGCGCAGGATAACGGCAGAATCAACATTTCCGACAGCTAAGACATTCTCTTTGGTAGAATCAGTATAGATCACCGGCACCGAAGCAGTGTTTACAGCTACTTCCGCAATAAATGATTTGATCAGGCTGTCGAAAACGAGTTTGATATCCTCAAACACCTTGGAATCGTTGTAATACAGGTAATTCTTTTTTCCCTGGAAATACTCGATGGATATAGGAGGGTTCTTAGCTTTCATTTGCATCAGCTGCCTGCTGATATACATGCTATCCCTTTTTCCAAACGTCACTGCAAGACTATCCTGCAGCTTCTTTTTCATTTCATCGAGCGCTTTTTTCGGAAAGTTTTTTGCCTTCATGCGAAGCAAACGCTCCTTCACAAGTGCGCTGTCGCGTTCACTGATCGAGTCCAGATTTCTTCTTCCCGCTATTTTATCCTGGTTGTTAACGAGTATCACCGGCACGGTGGTGTTGCTCTGGATCACATTGAGTATGAAAGTAAGATCATTCATGTCAGCAGAAGCGAGACGTTGCGTAGCCGTTGCATAGAGCTCTGCTTTCTTACGCTCTTCCGCTTTCATTTTGGTGAAGAGCTCGTTGGTGAACTTCACCAGCTTTGCTTTTTTCTGAACTGATTTTGCCCACAGCTTTACTTTTTCACGCTCCTCATCGGCTATTTTTTTCACCAGGCGGTTGGTATACCAAAGTGAAGCGATCACAATGACAACAGCCGTTGCAAACAAAACGATTTTCCATTGCTGTTTTCGCTGGTAGATATTCATTTGGTGGTTAGTGGTGTGTGTGGGTTCAGACGGTTTTAAAAATCGGGATGGTTGATTTATTCTTATTGGCCAGTTGTCCGCAGGCCGCATCTATATCCTTGCCCCGGCTTCTCCTTACATTCACCTGGACGCCCTTATCAGCTAAATAACGGAAAAATGTTTCCAATCTTTCAGGTGTGGTTTGCTGAAATTCACCTTCATCTATCGGGTTGTACTCAATAATATTTACTTTGGAAGGTACACGGGCGCAGAATTTCGCCAGGTCTTTCGCATCCTGCAGGCTATCGTTGAAATCTTTGAATACAATGTATTCGAATGTGACCTTGCCGTTCGTCTTCCTGCAAAAATGATTCATGGCATCGGCCAGGTTATCCAATGTATTTGTCTCATTGATCGGCATGATGTGGTTGCGCTTTTCATCATTGGCAGCATGCAGGGAAAGTGCAAGATTGAATTTCACCTCGTCATCGCCTAACTGCTTGATCATTTTGGCAACACCTGCCGTAGAAACGGTAATACGCTTGGCTGCCATGCCCAGCCCGTTTTGCGAAGTGATATGTTCTACCGAGTCCAGTACTTCTTTATAATTCAGCAAAGGCTCACCCATCCCCATATAAACGATGTTGGTGAGCGGCTGCCCGTATTTTTGTTCCGATAGTTTTTTCACCAATGCCACCTGGTCATAGATCTCGCCAGCTGTAAGGTTACGGAGTCTTTTCAGCCGTCCGGTTGCACAGAATTTACAGGTAAGACTGCAGCCTACCTGCGAAGAGATACACACAGTCATTCGCGTAGTGGAAGGGATCAGCACACTCTCCACGATCTTATCATCACTCAGCTTCATCGCACATTTGATCGTACGATCATTACTCACCTGCATTTCATCGATCATGACAGGGCTAATCGCAAAGCCTTCTTCCAGCTTTGTCCTCAGGTCTTTCGACAGGTTGGTCATTTCGCCGAAATGAGCGGCACTTTTCTGCCAGAGCCATTGATACACCTGCTTTGCACGAAAGGCAGGTTCGTTCATCGTTTTGAACACGTCGATGAGCTGCATTTGTGATAAGCCGCGTATGTCTTTGAGATTTTCCAAGGCCAACAAAGATACGAAGCTTTTTTAAGCTAATAAAATGAAATCAGGCGCTGCATGGCTCAAAGCGTTGATTTAGCTATTTTTTACAATTATTTTGCGGAAGCGAACACGCCTTGAACCTATCTTTGCCGAATGCAATTCAGGCCGGTAAAGCAGATAAATGCGGTGATCAAACAGGAATACTTTGAGCCTACGATCAGTTGGGCCCTGCGTGTAGTGCTGGCTCTGAACGTACCCCTGATCGTATTGCCGCTTTGGAAAGGATTCTCGTTCGAGGTGATCTGGGCTGCGTTCGGCGCATATATGGTCTCGCTGATCAATTACGGAGGCCTGCATTACCGGAAGATCATCATCCAGGGAGTAGCTACATTGCTATTGGTATTAGCGGCCCTGTTGGGCATGAATGTACGTGAAACGCTGATAGCGGCAATCATCTCCATGTTTGCAACCGGGATGTTTGCGGCCCTGATCCGCAACTGGAGCGATTACGGACCGGGCATCGGGGTAGCTACCGGCTTCTTTTTTCTTTTCGGATTATCCAATCACGTGTCTTTCGAAGAATCGCTGCATCGTGCAGTTTACCTTGCTATTGGCGGTGCCTGGGCAATGATCATTACCTTGCTCACCTTCCCTTTTCGTCCTGCCGATCCGGTAAAACGATCCATTGCCAGGATCTGGAGAGCGAACACAGATCTGTTGGATACACTGGTACTGGAGCAAAATTCGGGAAATGAGATCGCGCATGAAGAATCGCGAAACCTTGCCATTCAAAAAGAGCTGGCGATCCGCACGGAGATAGATCAATCCGTCAATCTGTTTGAACGAAGAAAGAAAAAGGAGAACGACAAAACGCATCACTATGACATCCTGATCGAGCTTCGCCGCAACGCTTCCTTATTCGGGGCTTCTCTTGGCGCTTTGCTGGAAGAGCTGGAAACGCTTAAAAGCCCTGCTTTCAACAGCATCCGCGACTCCGTCCTGTACAAAACGCTGTCTGCATTCAGCCAGGCCAGCGCACGAATGGCCATTGTAAGTTTCACCCTTCGCAATGAAGATCTTGTTATTACCAAAGCCCGGACAAAGCGCTGTGCCATAGCTATCGGCCTGCTGCGGACTTCAGGTGAACAACTTTCACTCACACCGAAAGAAAAGCTTGCCTTTGTGCATTTCATCGATACACTTGAAAAAGCACAGGGATATTTGCAGCAAAGCATTGTGCTGATCGAAGAAAAGACAGGGTTGAAACAGAACAGTTATCTGGAGAATTACCGTCTTACCTTCACTAATTTTATTGCAGGCCTCAACCCGGATGCCTTGCTGGATTTCGTTCGCAGCCTGGGCAATATAAACGGTCAGCAGCTGGCCTATGCACTGCGTGTTTCGCTTGGGCTTTGCCTCGGTGTTTTTTTGTACCGTTTTTTCAATATCGATCATGGCTACTGGATCCCGCTTACGATGATCATCGTTATTCAGCCTTATTATGGAGCCACGTTGAAAAAAAGTTTTCAGCGGATCGCAGGTACTTTAGGTGGAACTGTGCTCGGTGGGCTCATCATGCTGCTTCCTTTGCCCAAGGAGGCTTTCGTGGTGCTGCTGATCATTGTTTCTTTTTTTGTTGCTTATTTCCTTCGCAATAATTACAAGATCGGTGTATTCTTTGTAACCGTGATGATGGTAATAATGATGCAGCTGTCGCAAACCGCTACCTGGGAGCTGATCGGCTGGCGGATACTTTCCACACTCATCGGGGCAGGCCTTGCCATTATTGCCGGGTATGTGTTCTGGCCGGTATGGGAAAAGGAGCGTTTTCCTGCATTGGTACTAAAAACGCTGGAACAAAACAGGATGTACCTGCAGACGGTGCTCCTGCAATATACCGGCGACCTGCCAACAGGTGAATCGTGGAGTAAATACCGGCGGGCTGCAGAAGGCGCCAACAATGATCTTTTTGCCTGTGTGCAGCGGATGTATGAAGAACCTAAACACCTGCAGAAAAATGTGGATACGTATTTTGCAATAGCAGGTGTGAGCATCCGGATAAGCCGGGAGATAACCTCTGTTGCACTGATCTCAGCAGATAGCAGGCAGGCAGTGAACAAAGAGAGCATTAACGATTTTTATGTTCTTATCAGCCCGCTTTTCCCCGCAGCAGGCAGGTTGCTAACGGAAGAGCAGGCAGAGGCCCTTCAAACGACAGAAGCGAAACATTGCCTGGACAGGCCTGTATTTGCTGCAAATGAGCAGGCGCGTTTCCTCCGGACAGAGCTGGAAAAAATACTATTTGAGCTGGAAGCGATAGTCCAGCTGGAAGAACAGGCAAACAGCAGGTGATTTTCTTCAAACCATGCCGTTTTTGGGCCTTTATTTGGCTTAAAATCACTATATTCGCAGCGTTTTTCAAAAACTGAATGGATTTTAAAAATAAAATAGACCTGAACCGGCTTCCGAAGCACATTGCCATCATCATGGATGGGAATGGACGTTGGGCCAAACAGCAGGGAGAACAACGCATTTTCGGGCATCACAATGGTGTTTCATCTGTAAGGGAAACTACGGAGACCGCCGCTGAGCTGGGTGTAAAATATCTTACGCTCTATGCCTTTAGTACGGAGAACTGGAACAGGCCTAAAGAAGAAGTGGAAGCGCTGATGGAATTATTGGTGCATACGATCAGTAAAGAAACGCCTACACTTTTGAAGAACGGTATAAAGCTGGAAACGATCGGCGATATAGACAGTCTGCCACGTTCATGCATCTACGAATTGAACGAAGCAAAAAAAGCAACGGCTGCAGGAGATCGTATGACATTAATCCTTGCACTTAGTTATTCGGCCAAATGGGAGATCATCCGGGCTGTTCAGCAGATCGCGGAAGCTGTGAAAGATGGCAGCATGCAACCGAACGAAATTGATGAATCCGTATTTGCATCCAAACTATGTACTGCAGGGATCCCTGATCCGGAGCTGATGATACGCACCAGCGGAGAGCACCGCATCAGTAATTTTTTGTTGTGGCAATTATCCTATGCGGAGTTTTATTTCACAGAAGTATTGTGGCCCGATTTCCGTAAAGAAGACCTGTATGCAGCTATCTACGACTATCAAAACCGTGAGCGCAGGTTTGGGAAAACCAGTGAACAGATACAATAAATGTTGTTAATTCATGTTAATCAGTTTCAATCAATTAAATCATTTGAGGATATTTGTTTTCACAGGAATGAGACACTACCAAACTAAACAATTATGCGCGCTGCTGCTGTTCGTATTCGCCGCTATCAATATCAATGCACAGCCTAAGCAGATCGGTTCTTCCGACAGTATCGATTATGCGCATCCAACGGAGTATACCATTGCTGCCATTAATGTAAAAGGTCTCAGGACTTTAGACAATAAAGTAATCAAGCTGATGTCCGGACTCTATGAAGGACAAAAGATCCGTATCCCCGGTGATGCTATATCCGACGCTATCAAGAAAATGTGGAAAACAGGTTTCTTTGATGATGTGCAGATCATCCGCGACAAAGTGATCGGTAACGATATTTTTTTGACAATACAATTAGAAGAGCGTCCGCGTCTTGCCTCCTTTGTATTCAAAGGCCTCAAGAAAAATGAAGTGGATGATATCCGCGAGAAGATCCGTTTTGCAAGACAAAAGATCGTAACGGAATATCTCCTTGCCAATGCCAAATCACAGATCAAAGAATTCCTGACAGACAAAGGGTATTACAATGCAACGGTCGACATAATTTCCGAAGTAGATGAGAAATCAAAGAACCAGGATGTGAAAATCACCTTCAAGGTGAACAAAGGCAAAAAAGTACGTATAAAAGAAGTGGTCTTTCACGGAAATAAAGTGGTACGCTCCGGTAAGCTGCGCCGCAAAATGAAAGAAACCAAGTCCTATAAGTGGTATTTGTTCAGGGGTGGCAAATTCCTGGAGGATAACTATGAGGACGACAAACCCAAGCTGACGGAGAAATACCTGACACTGGGTTATCGTGATGCACGTATTGTAAAAGACACCTTTTACTTTGTTTCTCCTGATCGCGTAAAGATCGAGATCACTATGGAGGAAGGAAGTAAATACTACTTCAGGAACATTACCTGGTTCGGGAATGCCAAATTCAGGACCGGGCAGCTGGATACGGTATTGGGAATCAAAAAAGGCGATGTATACAACCAGGCTACACTCGACCAGAAACTATACAACAATCCAAGCGGACTGGATGTGCAGGGACTTTATATGGATGATGGTTACCTGTTCTTCCAGATAAATCCTACCGAAACAAATATCGAAAATGATTCCATCGATATGGAGATCCATATGTTTGAAGGAAAACAGGCTATCATTAATAAAGTAACTGTTGTAGGGAATACAAAAACGAATGACCATGTGATCTATCGTGAGATCCGTAGTCGCCCGGGACAATTGTTCCGCCGTTCGGATATCATGCGTACCATCCGTGAGCTGTCGCAGTTAGGATATTTCAATCCGGAAACACTGGTGCCGACACCAAAACCGAATCCTCAGGACGGGACCGTAGATATTGAATACAAAGTGGAAGAAAAACCTTCCGATCAGCTGGAACTTTCCGGTGGT
Source organism: Bacteroidota bacterium (assembly GCA_021156365.1). GTDB lineage: Bacteria > Bacteroidota > Bacteroidia > B-17B0 > Aurantibacillaceae > JADJDM01. The sequence goes on along the minus strand of JAJNDK010000010.1, from coordinate 10,074 downwards.
TGGGGTGCAGGGCAGCTCGTAGGTACACTGGGTGTTTCGTTCAATAATTTTTCGGCTAAGAATTTTTTCAAGAAAGGTTCCTGGCAACCGCTTCCATCCGGCGACGGACAGAAATTAAGTGTCCGCGCACAAAGCTCGGGTGTATACTACCAAAGTTATAATGCTTCTTTCACCGAACCATGGTTGGGCGGAAAGAAACCGAATTCACTTAGCTTTAGTGTATTCCACAATGTGCAGACCAACGGGCAAAAGAAAAAAGTGACGGATGTGGAAGGTAATAAAGTAGCAAATCCGCTCCGTGCATTCATCAAGATCACAGGTACTTCTGTTGGTTTTGGTAAACGTTTGAAAAAACCGGATGATTATTTCAGCATCTATGCAGAACAATATTTCGGGCATTACAACCTGCATAATTATACTTCCGTGTTTACATTCGGTAATGGTGTTGCAAACAATATACGTACTACACTTAACCTGAGCCGGAATTCATTGTTAGGTAACCCGATCTTCCCTACCGGTGGTTCCAACATTACCCTTTCTGCGATGCTGACACCGCCATACTCGTTATTCAACGGAAGAGATTATGAAACGGCTACCGACCAGGAGCGTTATAAATTCCTCGAATACCAGAAATATAAATTCACCACACAATGGTATATGCAGCTCACCAACAAACGTGCGCCGGAGGGAAAAGAAGCGCGTAACCTGGTGCTCAGGGCAAGCTACGGATTCGGTATCCTTGGCCAGTACAATAAAAAAGTCGGTGTCTCTCCATTCGAGCGTTTTTATCTCGGAGGTAGTGGTTTAACCGGTTTTGCACTCGATGGCCGTGAGATCATTGCCTTAAGAGGTTACCAGGACAATTCCATTGCAGGAAGCAGCGGACAAGGTGCAGCGGTGATCTCCAAATACACGATGGAGCTGCGTTACCCGATTTCCCTGAACCCGCAGGCAACAGTATTTGCATTAGGTTTTGCTGAGGCAGGGAATGCAGTAGACAATTTAAAACAATTCCAGCCGTTCAATGTGAAACGAAGCGCTGGTGCAGGTGTCCGGATCTATCTTCCTATGTTCGGGCTTCTTGGTTTTGATTATGGCTGGAATTTTGATAAAACACCGAACAATGCACAATTGTACAAAGGACAATTCCACTTTACAATCGGGGCGCAGATTGGTGAACTTTAATTTATCTTTATAAATTAGCGCTTTAAGCACTTGAGTAAAACGAAGCATTAAAAAAGAGAAAACATGAAAAAAATAATTGGCACACTTTTCGTAATTGCCACCCTCGGAATCGGGACATTACAAGCACAGAAATTCGGGTATGTTGATTCGGATTTTATTTTAAACAGCATTCCTGAATACAAAGCCGCTAAAACGGAACTTGATAAGCTTTCCAATGACTGGCAGAAAGAGATCGAATTAAAATATGCAGAGATCGATAAGCTGTATAAAGCATACCAGGCCGAACAGATCCTGCTAACGGATGAAATGAAAAAGAAACGTGAGAACGAAATTGTAAGCAAAGAGGCAGAAGCAAAAGAGCTGCAAAAAGCAAAATTCGGTGTGGACGGAGAATTATTCAAAAAACGTATGGAGCTGATAAAACCGATACAGGATAAAGTTTACAATGCGGTGAAAGCGGTTGCGGATAAAAACGGTATGGCGGTGATCTTCGATAAAAACAGCGATATTACGATCCTGTATTCCAATCCCAAATTCGACAAAAGCCAGGCCGTTCTGGATTATATGGGCTATAACAAAAAGAAATAGCATTCGCGTGCATAATAAACCAAAATGGAAAAAATAACCAAAACGATCGCGCTCCTTATCATTGGTACGGTAATCGGCACTGCAGCTCTCGCTCAGAAAGTTGCACATGTTAAATTAGACTCACTTATCAGCCTTATGCCTGAAAGCAAAAAAGCCCAGGATATGGTGATGCAATATGGCAAAATGCTGGAAAAAGAGATCGTAGGTATGCAAACCGAGCTGAATGATAAAATTGCAGCCTTCCAGAACGATAAGACAACCGGAATTGTAAAAGAAAACAAAGAAAAAGACCTGCAGAACCTACAGCAAAGGATCGAATCGTTCAGGGAGCAGGCTAACCAGGATTACCAGCAAAAAACAGCCGAGATCTCCAAACCGATCTATGAAAAAGCAAAGAAGGGAATAGAAGCGGTAGCAAAAGAAGGTGGTTATAAATATGTATTGGATACGAGCACAGGTCTGGTATTGTATACCGAAGCAAGCGATGATATCCTTCCGCTGGTAAAAAAGAAATTAGACAGTATGCCGGAAGCCGTTTTACCGGGTGCACCGCCAGCTGTAAAAGCTGTGACTACCCCTGCTAAACCAGCAACTACTCCCGCAAAAACAGGCGGAAAATAGTTAAAAATGCAGGAAATTAAAGCAAATTCAGTGTTTTTATCCATTGTATGGGTGAACAAAAAGAAATAAGTATATTCGCATTCTATTAACAAATCAACAATGAAAAAAGTAACCAAAACAATCGCATTCGTTTTAATTGGTGTAGCGATCAGCACTGTAGCAATGGCTCAGAAAATTGCTCATATTCAATTAGACTCTCTTATAACGTTAATGCCGGAAACAAAAAAAGCACAGGATATCGCCCAGGAATATGCAAAACAACTGGAAAAAGAGATCACTGCTATGCAAACCGAGTTTCAGACAAAACTGGCTGATTATCAGACAAATTCTCCTACCTACAGTGAGCTCGTAAGAAAAAATAAAGAAGAAGAGCTGCAGATGCTTCAGCAACGTATCGAAGCTTTCAGAGAGCAGGCTAACCAGGATTATCAGAAAAAATACGGTGAGCTGTCGAAACCGATCTACGAAAAAGCGAAGAAAGGGATCGAAGCAGTAGCCAAAGAAGGAAGCTACAAATATGTGATTGACACAAGCACCGGTCTGGTTTTGTATAGCGAGGCAAGCGATGATATCCTGCCTTTGGTAAAAAAGAAATTAGACAGCATGCCGGAAGCCGTTTTACCGGGTGCACCAGCAAATGGCGGTGGAGCAACCACTCCGAAAGGAACAACTACCCCTAAAGGTACTACAACTCCTCCAAAAACAGGCGGAAAATAATTCCTGCACGATTTTAGATCAAAAGGAAACGGGCGTCTTACAGCGCCCGTTTTTTTATTGCCGTTCCTGTTGCTAATCTTACCTCAGAGTTCTGAACTCTATACAACAATAAAAAACGGAAGCCTTACAGGGCTTTCGCTTCTTTGATTAAACAAAACAGGGTTTTTAATCCAGTCTGAAACGTATCGGTAGGTTGAACATTACCGGTACTTCCTTTCCGTTGGTCTTACCAGGTTTCCAGGCCGGCATTTTTCCAACAACACGCAAGGCTTCTTCATTGCAATCCTCATCTACACCTTTCACGATTTTACAGCTTATGATCTTGCCATCTTTCCCTACCACAAAATTTACGAACACAGTGCCCTGGTTACCCATTACTTTGGATCTTTCAGGGTACACTACATGTTTGGAGAAAAATTCCATCATGGCTTTTTGTCCTCCCGGAAATGCCGGCATCTCATCAGGCATGAGGGTTGGAACTTCTACCGGATCCGGAATAGGAGGAACTACTGCTGCAATACCCTTACCTGCAGGATCGCCAATCTCAGGATCTACATCGGTGGTATCACCTTCACTGCCTTTACTTGGCGGTGCATTCAGTGCCAGCTTTTTGTCCGGCTCCGGATCGGCATTGTCTTTGATCACGGTTGCAGGTGCGTCGGTTTTCTGCGAGTAATGTGGTTTGTCTACCTGTTGTGGTTTGTCCGGATCCAATGGTTTCAGGTTTACCAACACATTACGATCCGAGAGCTCTACCCCGTTTCCTTCCGCAACGATCCTGTCTGCGAAGAAATGGTTGTAGGCATACGCCGATCCGATGAATAACAGCAGCGTGGAAGCTACCATTGCCAGGGATTTTACAACCGTATCGTTGTATGCGTTCCTGATCGCATATGCGCCGTACTATCAAATGATACATTGTATTGCGCAGTACTTTGAATCAATTGACAATCCAAAAGTATGTTCGTATTGCTTTATATGCAATCGCCAAATCAGATGTGGCAGGAATAATTTTTTAAGTGGTCGGTTTTGGGGAATACGTGGTTAATTCATTTTAGTGTATTTTTTCCTGTCTTTCGTTCCTGGTTTAAAGAACGGATTAAAAAAAAGCCCCTCCGCTGTATGCAGAAGGGCTTTCATCTTTCTGATCTGCCTGCCGGCGATCACTTTATGGCAAAACGAATAGGCAGGTTGAACATCACAGGTACGGCCATCTTACCATTCTTGCCCGGTTTCCAGGCTGGCATTTTAGCTACTACACGAAGTGCTTCTTCGTTGCAATCCTTGTCAATACCCTTGACTATTTTGCATTTTACCACGTTTCCCTTTGCATCCACCACAAAGTTCACATAAACGGTGCCTTCAACCCCCATTAGCTTTGGCAATTCCGGGTAGACGATATTCCTGGAAAGGAAATCGACCATTGCTTTGGTTCCGCCAATATACTCCGGCATTGTGTCTGCGATGAGCACCGGTTCTAATGGCTTGTCTTCCGGGATCGGTGGAAGTCCGCCACCGCCTGTGCCCCCTATAACGATCGGTTCACCCGGCAGAGTATCTCCCTGTGTTCCTTCACTTGGAATCAGACTTACCAGGAGATCTTTTTTCTCCGGATCCTCCGGTGCATCATCCATGATGACCGTAGCAATAGCCGCCGTTTTAGGGGTGTAGACAGCCTTTTCCGTTAAAGGCTTAACCGTTTCAATAGGACAAATGGTGACAACTCTTTGCGTGTATTCCAATTGCTTCTCCTCAGCAACCGGTTTTTCCACACCGAAGCTGTTATAGGCATAAGCGGATCCTATAAATAACAGAAGTGTGGAAGCTACCATTACCAGGGATTTCTATCAAATGATACATTGTATTGCGCAGTACTTTGAATCAATTGACAATCCAAAAGTATGTTCGTATTGCTTTATATGCAATCGCCAAATCAGATGTGGTGGGAATAATTTTTTAAATGGTAGGTTTTGGGAGATACCTGGTTAAATTTAATTTCCGGTTTGAATGTCGGCAGAAAATTGCTTTTCATGGGTAACAAACCAACTTTTTGCACTAATAAGTATATTCCATTTCCTACGGATTGTAATCATACGAACGGGTGTACAAGGATATGCCGGATAATTTTTAACCGGCAGCTATTTAGGAATATAGGATAGCTGGTGAAAGAAAACGTTTAAGGGTCGGAATTCCTTATCTTTGAAGATAAGGCCAGGCATGAACAAACGATGTACCCATATCTTATTTACCGGTATTCTATTCATTTTAGCATTCCGGGAAAGCATTGCACAAAGCACGTTCTATACTACCTACGCACATATCACTGATGGCGGAGAAGGCAGGAATGTGGCACAGGCAAATGACGGAGGTTATTTTCTCACCTGGTATTTTTATAATTCCGGAAAATTTATAACCTGTTTAACCAAACTGGATTGCGCAGGAGCAAAAGAATGGGAAAAACAATTTGATTGCGGATACACTACAGTTCCCGTAGATCTGTTCCCTCAGCAGGATAACGGCTGCCTGCTGATTTTAAACATACGGAGAAATGCAGATTGGGAAACAGCGGTCATACGCCAGGACGCTTTGGGAAATGAGCAATGGACTACAAGCGTACCTGTGCGTATGGCAGGCATGGTAGGCAGCAGCACCCAGGGACCGGATGGAAGCATCTATATTTGTGGCAGCGGGCTTATTCCTGCCAGTGGCACTAATGGAACAACACTGGCAAAATTAAAACCCCATGGTGAATTGGAATGGATAAAAAAATACTACAACCTGGCACATCATACCCCGATTGCTATTACTGTTACATCGGAAAATAAAATAGCCATTACTGGTACAGCCGGGTTCACCGGTCAGCTTTTTTCTGACCTGTTCGTAATGCTCTTCGATAAAGACGGCGTGTTTATAAAACAAAAAGTAGTCGGCACTTATTACGATGATATGCCACGGTCTGTTTCTGCCGACGAAGCAGGAAATATTTATGTAACGGGGTACAGTTATTTTTTAGGCTCTGCCTGGGACATATTGTTCCTGAAACTGGACCGGAACCTTGATATTATACAGTCTAAGTTCTATGATGCAGGTACGGCGCAGGGCGAACAGGCAAGATACATCTCCTGTACAAAAACGGGAATATTCATTTTTGGAGATGAAGGAGACTTTAACGGACGAAATCCGGCTGTGATCCGTGTTGATACAGACGGAGCCGTACAATGGGCGAAATCGTATCCTGTTTCTCCTTCATTTATGAATTATTGTTTCCAGGGAGCTCAGTGTATGGATGGTGGACTGTTGTTTACAGGTGATTTTCGTCCTCTCACACAGACACGTTGCACCGGCCTGATCAAAACCAAAGCTGATGGCGACGCCGGATGTCACACCGCCCCCTTGAACCTTATTTCGCGAACAGAAGTTTTTTCTGTACGCGACACTTCGCTACTGGCGATAACTACCTCAGATACCGCAAACCCGGAATCTATTCCCATAGTGGCACTTCCTACTACTGAAACATCCTATTGTTCAAGTATACTGCCCTGTGGCGACTTTAAAAAAACCGGAGAATTGTGTCCGCAGGTATGTTACACTTTTTCGGATCACAGCCTGCAGGCTACTTCCTGGTCATGGATGTTTGAGAATGGAACACCCGCTTCCTCTGCCGACCAGGTTCCGCCACAGGTATGCTTTTCGGGAGAAGGCATAAAAAAAATCACACTCGAGCTTGGCAATATAAATGGAAGTACGGTCTATACGCAGTACATAGATGTAACGCTCGATTGTATTATTAGCATCCCCAATATTTTTTCTCCAAACAATGATGATGTGAATGAGGTGTTTTTTGCAAAGGGTATAAAAGATTTTACTTTACAGATCTTTAACCGCTGGGGAACTATAGTATATGATGCTGACTTTCCTGGAAAATGGTGGGATGGGACAACAGATAACGGGGCAAAGGCTGTTGACGGACTTTATTTTTACATTTTACAGTTAAAGGAGGACGGAAAGACATTCCATGGCACTGTAGAACTGGTGAGGTAGCAGATTTCCTTCTTATGATCTGCGATATGTTTGCGTTTTTTTCCGAAGGTATTCCGGATGTGTCAATTTATTATAGAAAGCCGGATTAATTGTCATCACCATTAGTTCAAGACATTCTTCTTTCGAAAGATCTGCGGCTTCTTTGTTGTAATATGTTTTTGCCGCGGCTTCGATACCTCTTGAATTATTCAAAAAATCAAAATCATACAGATAAACACTGATGCATTGTTCAGGGCTCAAATGATCATCGAGAAAGGAAGCACAGGAAAGCAATTCGAATTTTGAAGTGTGACAGAACTCGTAAGCAAGGTTAAACTGTGGATACACGTTCAGATCTCTTCTCGCCAGCAAGTACCACACTACATCTTTGTACACGTGATTTTTTGAGGATCCTGTATAAACAGTTTCATATGCTTTCAGGATATTTGGAGGAAGCTGCTTTATGCTGCTCTTGTATGCAGAAGTCTTGATCTCTGCCAGGATTTCATATTTCTCCGAAGGGCTATATCCGAAAACAAGATAGAGATCGAATGCTGTATAGAAGCAAACACCTGCAAGAAACAGGTATTTAATTATTTTACGAAGCTTTTGCCGGGAAAACATGTTTCAAATGTAGGGGCAATTTTTGAGAAGACCATTGATTCTGAAATGAAATGACACTAATATCTTGTTTAATATCAGTTAATTAAGCTGAATTCGTGGCGATTTTTATGTATGTAGATGTATTCCCGCATCTAAATAGTAAAACCGCAAATCGTGAAAATTAATCGTTTATTACTTGCCACTTTGATCAGCTCATGCCTGACTATATCCGCGCAAACAAATACGGATACAAATAAGAACACAAACAAAAGCGAAGTAAAAAAGAAGAACAACACGAGCAAACAAGCACAAAAAAAATAGTCGAAGAAAATCCCTGTTTGTGCAAAATGCGGAAAAGGTTAAATCATTTAATATCTCTATTATGAAACTATCACACGTAGCATTAGGTTTATTGGTTTTGGGTGCCTCCATAGGAGTGGCACAGGAAAATCCGAAACGCACTCCAGCCCGCGACAGCTCTAAAGTTGTAAGAAAGCGTCCGGAAGGCAATAAACAGAAAGTGAAAGCCGACACAACAAAAAAGATTCCTTCTAAAATTACACACGATTACTGTCCACCATGCGGTATGGGATAATTTTTCATTGAAACAAAAATTTCATACTTTTCATAGATGAAACCATTAGTCGGTTTGGCTTTGATGCATGAGCAGGAATTCCTCCGGGCTGCATTGTCTTTGTTTGCGGCGGACGAAGTTGAGCTCCTGGAGTGGTCGTTCGATACCATTCTTTATGAAAAGTACAAGCCCGAATGGCTGCATCAGCTTCTCCGGGAATATTCTTCGAAAGGCCGATTGATTGGGCATGGTGTAAGGTATTCACTGTTGGATGCAAAATGGACCCGGCGGCAATCCGGCTGGTTAAATAAACTGCGAAAAGAAGTAAACCGTTATCCGTACCAGCACATCACTGAACATTTTGGATTCATGACCAGCAGTGATTTCCACAAAGGCGCTCCTCTGCCGGTTCCATTCAATAAACATTCTTTACGGATCGGGATCGATCGTATCAAACGATTAAAAGACGCTATTGGCAGTCTTCCTCTTGGCATCGAAAACCTGGCATTTTCTTTTTCCGCTGCCGATGTTAAAGAACAAGGAGCATTTCTTGCTGAGCTTATACGTCCTGTTGATGGATTCCTGATTTTGGATCTGCATAACGTGTATTGCCAGGCGGAGAATTTTAAGATCGATATACTGGAGATCATCAGATCTTATCCACTGGATAAAGTACGCGAGATCCATATCTCCGGTGGAAGCTGGAAAAACAGTATCTATTCGAAAGAAATAAAAAAAGTGAGAAGGGATACACATGATGAGCGGGTACCGGAACAACTGTTTAAAATATTACCGGATGTTTTAAGCTTATGTCCGAATATAGCATATGTTATTTTCGAAAGGCTTGGAAATAGTCTGCAAGAGGAAGAAGAGCAGGAGCAGTTCCGGAAAGATTTTCGGAGGATAAAATCCATCGTTCACAGATCTTCTCCGGATAAAAAAGCCAGCACGGTTTCCGAAAGATCTATCCCCTATAGCAAAGCGCCTTTGAATGATCTGTCTTTTTATAAGGAGCAACGCTTTCTATCCAAAACCATACTGGATGCAGGCGATCCTGTCGAAGCCCTCCTCCGCCTGAAAAAAGAAGAATTGAAATACTGGGATGTGGATCAGTGGAATTCTTCCATGCTGGAAACAGCTATGAGCATAGCTAAGAAGTGGGATTTGTAGGAGCGGCATAGAATGGGGCAAGAATGCACGAAATCAAATATTGCTGCAGTTTAAGACACGGAGAATGGCTTTTCTATTGTTACTTCGTCTCTCGGGGACTTCTCTATGGCCGGCATGGACTTTCTCTATCGTTACATGATCACTTCAAATAAATTTTGTGGTCTTTACAACGCTTGTATATATAAGATTTGAGGCAGTCGATTGCTGCCTCAAAATCTGCGGGTTCGAAGCCAAAGCGTTTATGCTCTTCCTGCTCTTTTTGTATGGCATTACAGGATTCGAGGATATCGGAGACGATTTCCAGGAGAATCGTTTCCTTGCTGTTATCGCGTTCAAATTTTAATTCTGTCATTTCATCCTGCAAGTGTTCACAATATTCCAGAAGCTCTTTCACTTCGGGTTCATTCAATAAATGATCTTTGTTTTTAAATATGTTTGTGATTTGTTTTTTCATTCTTCAGTAATTAGTACAAATCTAAAACATCTTTGCAAATTGCTATAAACGCAAAAACCCTCCAACATTAGAGAAGTAGGGTTCCTGAAACGAAAAAAGCCTTGTATTTCTACAAGGCTTTTTTACTTTAAAACTGGCGCCG
>JAJNDK010000009.1 GCA_021156365.1 Bacteroidota bacterium | reverse complement strand
CTTCTCATGTATGTCTACCGCACGGTTGAATGGATCGAACCAGGCGATGGGCGCTATCAATACATCCCGTTCCAATATCAAATCACCTACTTCTACTATCGGCATCCAAACGAACAAGAGTGTTTTAAAAGTGGATGTATACCCTGTTCCTGCAAACGAATCCATCACCATCGATATAGCAGGTCTTTCTTCGGAAGCGACCATATGTATCGAAAACGTCCTGGGTCAGTTTGTGTATACTACGAACAGTATACAGAAAAGAACAGTTATCGATTGCAGCCATATGGAAGCGGGAGTTTATTTTATTTCCATCCAATCTGCAAACGGACAAGCCACCCGGAAAGTCATCATTCAATAGGCATGGCTTAAGCCCGATCTTCGTTTATTTTCATATTAACAACCTTAAAAACAATTTGTTATAGTGTAGAATGAGGCATCTGATAATGAGTTCCTTATGGTATTTATAGGTGCCATTTGTTTTTCAGGAAAATAGTTTATCTTTAAATTTTTTATTTTCAGAAAATTTCGATTGATTGTAAAAAAGCAAATACAAATTATTAAATCTACCCCATGAATAAACTTTATTTCCTGTCGTTGTTGTTCGTTGCAACATTCTTTAAGTCAAATGCGCAGGTGTGTTTTATGCTTCACACAGATTACATTGCTGGCACCAATCCCAGTGAAATGCTAACCGAAGATTTTAATAATGACGCTAAAAAGGATATCGTAGTTATCAATAACGGAGATAATAATGTATATGTTTGGCTGGGTGACGGATTGGGAAATTTTGCGGCGCCAGGGATCTATGCTACTGTAATGGGACCTATGACAATGGCAGCTGCAGACTTTAACGGTGATGCATTCAAAGACATCGTTTATTTCAGTAATATGGGTGGAACGATCAACATTTTGCTGAACGATGGCTTTGGAGGATTTACCACCGGCACCAGTTTCAGTGGCGTAAGTTTCCCGCAGGATATCGGTGCAGGGGATTTCAACAGCGATGGATTTATGGATATTGTTACACCTAACTACAGCACAGGGAATATATCTGTGTTCCTGGGCGATGGTACCGGAAGTTTTGGCCCGAATACGAACTTTGCAGCCGGCACCAATCCGCAGGCAGTGGTGGTTGTAGATCTCAATGGAGATACCAAAGCGGATGTGGTAACAGGCAATTATGGTTCCAATAACATATCTGTATTGATCGGTAATGGAACGGGAGGTTTTGCTCCACGGGTTAATTATGCGGCTTCTACTGCTCCGGGTGCGGTAATTTCAAACGACTTTGACGGGGATGGGGATATGGATATTGCTGTGGGTCATATGAATGTCAATAATATATCCATACTGCTCAATAATGGCACAGGAGTGCTGGCGGCTGCTACTAACTATAACTGTGGTAGCAATAATATCTCCAGCATGGCAACCGGAGATTTCAATGCGGATGGCAAAGTGGATATTGCTGTGCCAACGGATTACTTAAACACGGCCAATATAATATTAGGTAATGGGAGTGGGGCTTTTGGAGCATTTCAGTCGTTTCCTACCGACTTTGGCCCGCGCGAAATATGTGCAGCGGATTTTAATGGTGATGGCAGGACGGATCTTGCAACAGCGAGCTTTAACTCCAACAGCATGTCGGTTCTCCTGAATAACGCGGTAGTTCCGGTAGTGCATGCTACAGCTTCTGACACTTCCGTCTGTGCGAACAGTATGCTTACCTTGATTGGCACCGTGAGTGCGGGTACTGCTACTTATACCTGGCAGCCTAATTTGCAACCGGGTGTTCCTGTCGACAATACCCCGTTCCAGGTTATGGGGCCCATGCAAACTACTTTTACTGTCACGGGCACAACCACAGACGGTTGCTCGGATACCGATACGCTTACTATTACCGCAGTGTTTCCTCCCAATATATATGGCAACGCACCGTCACCGGTATGTTCAGGACAATCGGTTATGTTCAGCCAGGGTAGCAGTGACCCCAATGTAACGCTCTCCTGGAGCGATGGGGTGCAAATAGGAGTACCGTATTTCCCTGCGACTACTCATACGTATACACTAACTGGCACTGGTCTGACGGGATGTGTCACCAATATCACAACAACGGTTGGCGTAACTCCTTCACCGGTTGCAGTGATCGCTTCCGGCTCACCGGTATGTCAGAATGATCCATATATCCTGAGCTCGGCGGGATCGAGCGGAGGAAATAATTACCAATGGACAGGCCCAAATGTGCCGGTAGCAGCAGGTACAACACCCAACAACCCTTCGACTAACGTAACAGCACCGGGAACATATACACTGCAGTTGTTGAGTACCACCAGTGGTTGTGCAGATACAGCAACTGCAACGATAAGTTTTGTCCCCGCTCCGAATGTTGGTGCAAGTGCAGATCACACAATTATCTGCGCAGGTACGCCGGTAATATTTACAGGCAACGGTGCCAACTCTTACGTTTGGTCCGGTGGTGTAACCAATGGAGTTCCGCATGCCGTAAATGGAACTCAAACCTATACAGTAACCGGTATGGATCTCAATGGTTGTGATGCAACAGCAACAGTAAACGTTACAGTCAACATTCCTCCGGCTCCGGAAATTTGCAGGATCACGGTGGACAGTCTTTCACAGAACAATGTGATCTATTGGGACAAAACACTCTACCCGATGGCAGATAGTTTTTATGTGTACCGCGATCTGGCTAACAATGCATATGCAGTTATCGGTAAAGTGCATCACGATTCGCTCAGCCAGTTCACGGATACGCTTCGTACTTTATATCCAGCCAATGGAGATCCGAATGTTTCTTCCTGGAGGTATAAAATTGCGATCAAAGATACCTGTGGAACAATGGGTCCTTTGGGCTTGTATCACCAGAGTATTTTCATGCAGAACACCGGAGGGAATTTCTCCTGGAGCGAATATAAAATAGAAGGACAGGGAACTCCTGTATCAGGACTGAACAATTATGTTTTTAAACGTGACAATACCTCCTCCGGAAATTATATTGTGATCCAGGTATTAAGTGCGTCTTCCACTTCGTATACCGATGGCAGCTTCTCTTCTTTCCCGACAGGTACCTGGAGAACCGAAACCACCTGGTCGAATAGCTGTACATCTTCTATGCGTATAAATGGCAGCAATGATATGATCTTTGGTGCTATCAACACTTCCCGTTCCAATATCAAATCGCCAAGCTCGATAGGTATAAAAGAACTGAAGAACGAATTGAATGTAAGTGTCTATCCGGTTCCGGCAAGTACATCCTTAACAGTTGAGTTAGGAACTGCTCCGGGAGAAACAAGCATAGAAATGGTAAACACGCTCGGACAATCGGTTTACAGTGCGAAAACACAACAGGTAAAAAACACGATCGATTGCACAGGAATGGAAACCGGCGTTTATTTCATTACGGTAAGATCACTCAAAGGTCAATCCATCCGTAAAGTGGTTATTCAGTAAACTCAATCTAATAGATTTTTTTCGGATCCTCCGGCTTATAAAATAGTCGGGAGGATTTTGCTTTTATGGAATTTTGAAAGCATTTAATGCCGGCAATTTTTTTGCCGGTCTCAAAAAAATTGTATCTTTATTATACCGGCCAATAGATAGTATTCATTTAATAATTAAAACCTATGAAAAAGAATTACTTCATGGCGTGGCTTGTGTTCTCAGCGATGGGCCTTAGTGCCCAGGTTTGTTTCACTCCCCATGCGGATTACCCTACCGGCACAGCTCCCTACGCTATTGTAGCCGGCGATTTTAATAATGATGGTAACCAGGATCTCGCGGTGACCAATGCCCAGAGTAGTAGTATTTCTGTTTTTTCCGGAGCGGGTAATGGTACTTTCGGTCCGGCTACTCCTATTCCCGCTACAGGATTCGTTTTGTGCATTTGCAAAGCGGATTTTAACGGCGACAATTTCCAGGATATCGCATTTACCAGCATCGGCGGAAGTGCAATGAATGTAGCACTGAATGACGGTACGGGAGGATTTAGCGCGGTTAACGGATACACCGGCGGCACTAATCCCGTGGCCATCGGAAGCGGTGATTTTAATGCAGATGGCTTTGTGGATATAGTGCTCACCAACAGCGCTACAAATGTTGTTTCCCTGTATGCGGAATCGGGAACTGGTGCAGGAACTTACGGCGCTTTTACGGACTTTAACGTAGGTGTAGGTCCTATTGCAATCAGCATTGCAGATCTGAACGGAGATAATATCCCTGATGTTATTACCTACAATGGTGGTGCCTCGGGTGCCGGTGATATTTCTGTACTGATAGGCACCGGTGCGGGAAGCTTTGCCACAGCTGTAAATTATCCAGGCCTTGGTATCGGCATGGCTTCAGTAACTACAGGAGATTTTGACCTGGACGGTGATCAGGATATTGCTATTGCACATACAGCAGGCTCTATGAAGATCCTGTTCAATGATGGCTCGGGTGTGTTTGGAACACCACTTACATTCACTATTGGCACCACCGCTTCCTTTGAGGGAATTTCCTGCGCCGATTTTGATTCCGATGGAAATCCTGATCTAGTGGCTTCACACAACAATGCGGCAGTAGTGGTGCTGGGCGATGGAGCCGGGAATTTCGGGGCGCCTTTGTCTTTTTCAGATCCCAATGCCTCGTCCATTTGTACAGCTGATTTTAATAATGATACGAAAGCAGATATAGCCACAGCGAATTACGCCGGGAACAACATGTCTGTTTTGCTGAACAATGCACTGCCTGTTGTGCAGATAAGTGCAAGCGACAGTATTCTTTGTCCGGGCGATTCGCTTGTACTCTCTGCATCGGGAGCCACCTTGTATGCCTGGAATCCGGCATCTGTTGTAAGCGGAGCGTCTTTTTTTCCGGCAGCCACAAACACTTACATACTATTGGGTCTCATTAATGGTTGTTGGGATACCGATACTTTAATAATCCCTGTTATTCCGCCGGATCCTGTTACTGCAAATGTGAGTAGCACGTTGGTTTGTCCGGGCAATCCTGTAGTATTTACGGGTAGCGGCGCTTCAAGCTATGTCTGGACAGATGGGGTAGTAGATGGTGTTCCGTATAATGTGGATTCAACCAATCTGTTTACAGTTACAGGTACAGATACCAATGGCTGTCACAACAGCGCCAATGTAACGGTGAGTATTTATACACCGCCTACACCCGATATCTGCAGGGTTACGGTCGACAGCCTTTCGCTAAACAATGTGATCTACTGGGACAAAACATTGTATCCGATGACAGATACATTTTATGTGTACCGCGACACAGCTAACAATGCATATGGAATAATAGGTAAACTGCCTTACGATTCGCTGAGTGAGTTTGCCGACACCCTGCGCTCACTGTATGCAGCCAATGGAGATCCCAATGTTTCTTCCTGGAGATATAAGATCGCTATAAAAGATACCTGTGGTAATTTAAGCCCGATGAGCCTCTATCACCAAAGCATTTTTATGCAGAACAGCCTGGGGAATTTTGTATGGAGTGAATACAGGATCGAAGGTCAGTCAACACCGGTGGCGGGACTGAATAACTATATTTTTAAACGGGATAATATTTCGAACGGGAATTATACGGTCATACAGGTGCTGAGTGCATCTTCCACCTTTTATACCGATCCGAATTATTCAACTTTTGTAGCCACCGGTACCTGGAGAACGGAAACCACCTGGTCTTCCAGCTGCACCTCCACGATGAGAACAGACGGAAGCAATGATGCAATTTCCGGACTGATCAATACTTCGCGTTCCAATGTCCGGTCACCGAATTCTACCATCGGAATAAAAGGATCCGGTCACGAATTGAATGTGAGCATTTACCCGGTTCCTGCAAATTCATCACTAACTGTTGACCTGGGAACCAGTCCGGGCGAAACAAGTATTGACATGATGAACACTTTAGGGCAATCGGTTTACAGTTCGAAAACACAACAGGTAAAAAACACGATCGATTGCACAGGAATGGAAACCGGCGTTTATTTTATAACGGTACGATCGGCCAAAGGTCAAACCATCCGTAAAATTGTTATTCAGTAAGTACAGTTGAAATAAATTTTGGTTCATTACGGGCAGGCTATAAACCTGCCTGTTTTTGTGGAAAAGACAAGAAGATTCTAAATAATGAAAAATTTATTAAACTAAGAATCAATTAATTGCAGTAAAAATTAATCTGCCGGAAAATGCTTCGTGTCGAAAAATTAATCCGGATTTATATGAAAATTGTATTTTAGGAAGCGGAAACAAGGACTTTTATGAAAGGAATAGTAGCGGGAGTTTTTTTATTTTTCAGTACGATAGGTATCAATGCTCAAAATCTCGACTGGGCAAAAAGTATGGGAGCATCGGGTGGTAATACCGAGGGAAAGGGTATCACCACTGATTCACAGAACAATGTGATCTCGGTCGGAATGTTTGGAAATACAGTCGATCTCGATCCCGGAACAGGTGTATTTGATCTCACATCGCCAACTCAGGCGCTGTATGTGCAAAAACTGGATGCGGCCGGTAATTTTGTATGGGCCCGGGCGATCACCGCTACAGGCTATGCATATGGTTATAACAGCATTTGTACAGATGCTGCAAACAACGTATACATTATAACGCAGTATAGCGGAACTATTGATTGTGATCCGGGACCGGGAACAAGTACATTTTCGGTGTCAACCTCTTCCAATTCCATGGCACTCATCAAGCTGAACTCCACCGGTGATTTCGTTTATGCAAAGAGCTTTACAGGATTCATGCCTATGTCCATGACCATATCCAACAACTTTGTTTACTTAAGCGGAATTTGCCAGCCGGGTACCATTGATTTTGATGTGAATGCAGGAACATCCAATTATACTTCAGCTGCAGGTGCAGGGTTTATTCAGAAGCTCGATCTGTCGTGGAATATGATCTGGGTGAAAACATTTGAAGGATTGGAATGGCCTCCGTGTATTGGTATCGACAATAGCGGGAATGTTCTTGCCAGCGGCCATTTTAGGGGAACTGTGGATTTCGATCCGGGCTCACCTGTTTCCAACCTGACTGCTGATGCAAGTCTGGGTTCCACTGTTTGGGATATATATATGCTAAAGCTTACGACGGCAGGAAACATGGTTTGGTTGAAACACCTGACTTCTCCGGGGACTGAAAGCGTGTTATCTCTCGCTGTGGATAAAAGCAGTAACGGGTTTTTTATAGGAGGGAATAAAAACTCCGGCAGTGATTTGGATCCTTCGGCAGCAGTGGCTAATTTGCCGGGTGCATCCGCATTTGTGGCAAAATACGATGCCAGTGGAGCTTATTTATGGGGCCGTCCGATCAATTTACAGTTGACAGGGTTTATTACTTCCGACCCGGCAGGAAATGTTGTTATCATCGATAAGTTTCAGTTTGCTTTTGATGCGGATCCGGGACCGGGAACAGCTACCCTGAATGCTGTCGGTTCTTTTGATATGTACATACTGAAACTGGATGGAGCTGGAAATTATGTGTGGGCAGGGGTTACAGGCGGATCTGCTTTTGAAGAGGCTGTATTGCATAGCATGGATAGTGATGGGAATATTTATTACACAGGACGTTTCCAGAGCGTAGCGGATTTCGATCCGGTTTCTACCACATCATACGTTTCAGCATCGGGAAACTATGATGCATTTGTTTCCAAAATAAATGGTTGCGCTCACAATGCTCCTGATATCTGCCTCGTTACTGTCGACAGTCTTGCGAATAACAATGTCATTTATTGGGACAAATCACAGTATCCTTCAGCCGATAGTTTTGTGGTGTACCGTTATGATGCGCTTACTACAAACTACCTTCGGGTAGGTGCGGTGGCTATGAGTGATGCCAATAATTTCCTGATCGATACCGCAAGAACCGTAGGAGGCCCTAACGGTGGTGATCCCCAATATTCCAGTTACCGCTACAAACTTGCGATTCGCGATATCTGTGGAACGCTTGGAACAAAAGGCCTGTACCACGAAAGTATTTTCATCCAGCAGAATTTCCAGAATTTCAACTGGAATGCATACGGAATAGAAGGGCAGACAAGTCCTTCAACGGGCTACCAGTTCCTGCGCGATAATAACAATACGGGTAACTGGCAGGTGTTGGTGAACACAGGCGGTTTGTCTACAACGGACCCTAATTATGCAAGCTACCCGAACGGTAACTGGCGCGTGGATGCCCTGGGTTTTTCCTGTACATCTACTGCAAGGATGAACGGGAGTAACCAGATGATGGGAGCTATTAATACTTCCCGTTCCAATATCAAATCTCCTACTTCCGTTGGTATAAAAGAACTGAAAAAACAACTGAATGTAAAGGCATATCCGAACCCGGCGAATGATAAGCTAACTGTGGAGATAGAATATCTCAAAGGAGAAGCAACGATTGCATTGGAAAATGTATTAGGAGAAACAGTGCTGAAGCAACATACCGGTAAAACCAAAACAACAGTATCTACGGAAAACTTTAAAAGTGGGGTTTACCTGATGAAAATAAGCAGCGGGGAGAATCACGCCGTGATAAAAGTAGTGATCGAATAACAGAAAATAAAATATGAAAAGAAAAGTGATGAAGTCTCAGTCTTCTGCACAATTGAATGCGGGAAAATTCAAATCGGTTTTGTATGTGTTGTTGTTTTTATGGAGCGGGATTTTGCCGGCACAGCAATTCGAGTGGGCAAAACAATACGGAGATATAAATACAAGTGAATCCCCGGTGGATATGGCGATAGACAACCAGGGAAACCTGTATGCCATTGGAGAATATATTAATGCACCGGCTGTTATTGGTACTTATACCTTGTCTATTACCGGCAGCCAGGACGCCTTTCTTTACAAAACGGATCCTGCCGGTAATGTACTGTGGGCAGTAAAAGTAGGCGATGATGCTGTTTCGGTTGCAGTAGATGACTTTGGCAATGCTTTTGTTGCCGTTTTTAATGATCCCTTCGGCGGCATGTACGAAAGAGCGACTATTGTAAAGGTTAATAGCGCTGGAGTAGTATTAAGCTCGCATAGCACAGGAGGATTGAATTATAATTCCAGGGCCCTGAGTGTTGCTGTCGATAAAACGACCAACGAAGTATACCTGACAGGGTATTATACAAATACGTTTAACTATGGAAGTGGTCCAATGGATTATATAACCTGCCAGGGAAAAGGCGGATTCATAATTAAATATACCAATGCCCTGAGCCTGGTATGGTGCAAAGGTATTGGCGCAACCACTTCTTCGGGGAACCTTAATTTGAATTCGGTGGCAAGCGCTTCCGACGGAAGTATAGTGATAGCAGGGGATGGGTATGGAAGTATGGTGGATTTTGATCCGGATGCAATAGCTACGGCCGAGGAGAATATAAACGGTATATTCCTCCTGAAATTAGATGCGGCTGGAAATTACGTATGGCATAAACATATTCACTTGTTTGCCCCCCCTTCATCAGCATTTATAGCAAGCTGGGGTACCTCGGTGATTGTGGATTCACAAAATTCCGTAGTGCTTACCGGGCGCTTTGGCTCACTTCTCGGAACTACGGATTTTGATCCGGGACCGGCTGTTTACAATCTTACTGTAACAGGAACCTCTGCTCCCGATATGTTTATCCTGAAGCTGAACGCGGCTGGTGATTTCCAATGGGCCAACGGGGTGGGAGGCAATTCGGATGAGGTGCCTTCGAAGATCAGTTTGGATCACAGTGATAATATATTTGTAACCGGACGTTTTTCAGGCTATGTAGATTTTAATCCAGGTGCAGGTACGCATCATATAAGCGCCATGTCGATATGGGATTTTTTCATGCTTAAGCTGAATACGAACGGCTCGTATGTCTTAACCTACCATATTCCGGGAACAGCCAATCCAACTACAGGAGTTGCTTCTGTAATTGGCGCAACGGGTAATATATATTCATTAGGCTGGTTTTCCGATATGATTGATTTCGACCCTGGTGCTGCAACGGTAAACCTAACAGGAGGATCTGATCTCTTTATTACCAAATTGTCAGGCTGTGCGCACGATGCTCCGGATATCTGTCTGGTTACCGTCGACAGCCTTGCCAATAACAATGTGATCTATTTTGACAAATCAATCTATCCTTCAGCAGATACTTTTATTATTTACCGCTACGATGCATTAACCACGAATTATCTGAAAATAGGGGCAGTTCCTGCCAGCGACACCAATACCTTCCTCGTGGATACGGCACGTACGACCGGTGGCCCGAACGGTGGCGATCCGCAGTATTCCAGTTACCGCTACAAAATGGCCATCCGCGATCTTTGTGGTACGGTGGGAACAAAAGGACTGTATCATGAAAGTATTTTTATCCAGCAGAATTTCCAGAATTTCAGCTGGAATGCCTACGCAATAGAAGGGCAGTCGAGCCCTGCAAGCGGATATCAGTTCCAACGGGACAATAATGGTACGGGCACCTGGCAGGTATTGGTGAACACCGGAGGATTGTCTACCACTGATCCCAATTATGCAAGTTATCCGCTGGGCAGATGGCGCGTGGATGCACTTGGATTTTCCTGTGTTTCCGGTTCATCGCGTATGGCAGATGGAACAAGCCAGGTAATGGGAGCCATCAATACCTCCCGTTCCAATATCAAATCGCCTACCTCGGTGGGGCTTAAAGAACTTACACAGTCATTGCCTGTTAAGGTGTATCCTAACCCGGCCAGTGATCTGCTGATCGTGGAATTTCCTTCTATGGGTGAAGAAACACTGATCGAGATACGGAATGTGATGGGCTCGGTAGTGTACGGGCAAAAGACCAGCCAGCTTAAAAATGCGATCCCTTGCGATCAATTGGAGGCAGGTATTTATTTTGTAAGGGTATTGTCAGGAAAGGGGCAGTCGACCCGTAAGATCACAGTTCAATAAATGTATCCTATCCTGTAGATTCGTCAGCATTTACATCTTTTTAACGTCATTTCGTCGGGAGAACAAGGCTTTTCCCGACAAATTTTCTTTTATTTTTATGTGGAACAAAATCTGTTCATGTCTTTACCATAAAAAAAGCAGGTATGAATTTCAATAACTTTACCATAAAATCCCAGGAAGCCATCCAGCAGGCTGTTACCATTGCTACTATGAATGGACAGCAGGCAGTGGAAAATGGCCACATACTAACGGCCATCCTGGAACAGGACGAAAATGTAACGCCCTACATTCTGAAAAAGATGGGGGTGAATATAGAGGTCTTCAAAAAAACACTGAACAGCATTGTTTTATCCTATCCCAAAGTGAACGGGGGGCAGCCCTATCTTTCCAACGGAGTGAATCAAACCATCGCCAAAGCAACTACTTATCTGAAAGAATTCGATGATGAATTTATTTCCATCGAACATTTACTTTTAGGGATCCTTGCCAGCGGCGACAATGTGTCGAAAATGATGAAAGACATCGGCTTCAATGAAAAAGATCTGAAAGCCGCTGTGAAAGAATTACGTAAGGGCAGCAAGGTCACCAGCCAGACACAGGAAGATACCTACAACGCCCTGAACAAGTATGCGATCAATCTGAATGAGCAGGCACGCAACGGAAAACTGGATCCGGTGATCGGGCGTGATGAAGAGATCCGAAGGGTTTTGCAGATCTTGTCGCGTCGTACCAAAAACAATCCGATCCTTGTAGGTGAGCCGGGTGTAGGTAAAACAGCGATTGCGGAAGGGCTCGCACATCGGATCAACAATGGCGACGTACCGGAGAATCTCAAAAGCAAACAGATCTTTTCGCTCGATATGGGGTCACTGATAGCAGGTGCCAAATACAAAGGAGAATTTGAAGAACGATTGAAATCGGTGGTGAAGGAAGTGACCGGAGCCAACGGAGAGATCATTTTATTCATTGATGAGATCCACACATTGGTAGGAGCAGGTGGTGGAGGCGAAGGTGCAATGGATGCCGCCAACATTCTGAAACCTGCCCTGGCCCGAGGTGAGCTGAGAGCGATCGGTGCCACCACATTAAATGAGTACCAGAAATATTTCGAAAAAGACAAAGCCCTGGAGCGTCGGTTCCAGAAGGTAATGGTAGATGAGCCGGATGCGGAAGATGCTATTTCTATTCTAAGGGGTATTAAAGAAAAATATGAAACGCATCACAAAGTGCGGATCAAGGATGAAGCGATCATTGCTGCGGTTGAATTATCGCAACGGTATATCAGCGATCGGTTCCTCCCGGATAAAGCTATTGATCTCATGGACGAAGCCGCTTCCAAATTGCGGATGCAGATCAATTCCATGCCGATCGAGCTCGATGAAATAGAAAGACGTATTATGCAGTTGGAGATCGAGCGCGAAGCAATGAAACGGGAAGACGAAGACGGAAAAGTTGATTTACTTAACAAAGAGCTTTCGGAATTGAATGATAAGCACTCTGATCTGAAAGCCAAATGGCAGGGAGAAAAAGAGCTGATCGAAAATGTACAGAAACTGAAATTGCAGATCGAGGATCTCAAATTGCAGGCGGCTAATTATGAGAAGCAGGGCGATTATGGTAAAGTGGCCGAGATCCGGTATGGCAAAGTGCAGGAAGCAGAAAAACAATTGGCAGAGCTGTCCGATAAACTTTCGGCCGCTAAAGAAAGTGGCAGCCAGATGGTAAAAGAAGAAGTGGACAGCGAAGATATTGCAGATGTGATCAGCGCCTGGACAGGTATACCGGTTTCTAAAATGCTGCAAAGTGATCGCGAAAAATTACTGATGCTGGAAGATGAATTGCACAAACGGGTAGTGGGGCAGCACGAAGCGATCGAAAGCATTGCCGATGCCGTTCGCAGAAGCAGGGCCGGATTGCAGGATGCGAAAAAACCTATCGGCTCCTTTATATTCCTTGGTACTACAGGTGTTGGTAAAACGGAATTGGCAAAAGCATTGGCTGACTATTTATTCAACAATGAAAACGCAATGACACGTATCGATATGAGCGAGTACCAGGAACGCCACGCAGTGAGCAGGCTGATCGGTGCGCCTCCGGGATATGTTGGGTATGATGAAGGCGGGCAACTGACAGAAGCTGTGCGCAGGAGACCCTACAGCGTAGTGTTGCTGGATGAGATAGAGAAAGCGCACCCGGATGTATTTAATATTTTACTGCAGGTGCTGGACGATGGAAGGCTCACAGACAACAAAGGTCGCATGGTGAATTTCAAGAACACCATCATCATCATGACTTCCAATATCGGCTCACATATTATCCAGGAAAAATTTGAAGGATTGACGGAAGAGAACAGGGACAAGCTCGTTGCACAGGCAAAGAGCGAAGTATACGAGTTACTGAAAAAAACTATCCGCCCCGAATTCCTGAACCGGATCGATGAGGTGATCATGTTCGAGCCATTGAGCAGGGAAAATGTAACGGATGTAGTGAGGATACAGTTCCGGCAGATCGCTAAACGCCTGGCTGAACAGCAGATCAGCATTTCGGCAAGTGATGAGGCTATCGAATGGCTGGCGGAGCTGGGCTATGACCCGCAGTTCGGCGCCCGTCCGGTGAAGCGGGTGTTGCAGAAACAGATCCTGAACGAATTATCCAAACAGATCCTTTCGGGTAAGATCGATAAGAGCAAACCGATCGTGATAGATATGTTCGATAAGGAGTTTGTGTTCAGGAATTAATGTACGGCATAGTTGGTTCTGAATCCCAACCAGGTTATTATTGATAAAAACGTCCGCATAAAGCGGACGTTTTAGCTATATAATGAATAAAATTACTCCGCCTCGCTAAAAAAATCTTCGATCGCACTCATTTTCTTTGCGGTGTATTTTCCGGATTCCACGTGAACGATCTTCCCGCTTTTGTCCACTACAAAAAAGTAAGGGATCTTGGAATCAGTGATCTCAAAATCTTCCTTATACGGCTTAATCGCTCCATTGTAAAACAACAGATATGGCCAGAATCCTTTATCGGTACCATTACGGATCTTTTCTTTACTTCCTTTTTCGAAGATCTGGTTTACTTTGTTGAGCATCGGAATAAAATAAAAGTGGGCATCGTAATTTTCCGCCATACTCATGAACTGGGTGGTGTCTTTTTTCATCACAAAGGCATTGTATACGGGGTTCAGCCAGCCTTTCAGGTCATCTTCGGCGTCTTTGCTGAAGCATACTCCTATCAGGCTGAATTTACCTTTGGTGTCTTTGGGAAGATTAACGGTTTTACCTGCAAAGGTCTCACCCGTGAGGTCCGGGAATGGCTTACCTTTTGCTTTTTGTGCAAATGCGTTTATTGACAAAGCAATACATACGCAAAGAATAATTCGGTTTTTCATGGAGGGATTTATTTAGGACTAAAGTAAAAAATATACGGGTTTTTTACCAGCATGTTAATAAAAAAAGCGATCCGGCTTTCGCCGGACCGCTTTCAGTATGATTAAGGTTATGTAAAGATTACTCTACAATCACTTTGTGTACAGAAGATTTACCTGCATTGTCTTTTACAACAACGAAGTACAGACCTGCTTTTTCGCTCATGTCAAATGCTTTTTTGAATTCAGTAGCATTGTTTACATTTTCAGCGAATACAGTTTGTCCAAGTACATTTTTCACTTCAATAGTATATGCGTTGTTTTTATCCAGTGCGATAGACACATTGAATTCACCTTTTGAAGGATTTGGATATACTTTGATAGAAGCTGTTGATGTAGCTGATTTCAGACCGATAACGTTAACTGCCTGAACCGAAGATGTAGCAGTACAACCGTTAGCATCTGTGATCTCAACAGAGTAATTACCGCTTACAGTAGCAGTATGCATCTGGCCGGTAGCACCACCAATCGGGCTGCCGTTCAGCAACCACTGGTAAGATGTTGCGGTGGTAGAAGTAAGGTCGTTACCTGCTAAAGATACAGTAGGAGTTGCAACGGTGTATACGGTAACTGTTACGTTAGCCGTGTTTGAGCAACCTGCAGTTGTTCCTGTTACAGTATAAGAAGTAGTGGTGCTGGCAGCGAACGGAGTAGCGTCAGTAACACCACCTGTCCAGGTATAAGTAGTAGCTCCGCCACCTGTTAAAGTAACCATTGTGCCGGGACAAACAGTTCCTGTTGCAGTAGAGTTAGCATTAACGGTTGGAGTAGTGTTAACGTTTACAGTAACGTTCGCAGTACCTGTACAGCCTGCAGTAGTTCCTGTTACAGTGTAGGTAGCCGACGATGCCGGAGTAAATGGAACGCCATTGGTAGCACCACCTGTCCAGGTATAAGTAGTAGCTCCGCCACCGGTAAGTGTAACAGAACCTCCGCTACATACACTATTGGAAGTAGTGTTTGCAGTTACAGTCGGAGCTGCATTCACAGTGATGTTTACAGATGAAGAATCTTCTATATCACATCCGCCGCTGATCGTATGCAACCAGATCGGGTAAGTACCGGTTGTGTTAAATGTTCCTGTAATAGTTGGAGTGGTGCCAATAGTAGAAGCAAAAGCAGGAGTATTTCCGGTGCCAAAGCTCCAGCCCAAAAGTGAATAAGGCATAGAGTTGGTTGCATCAAAATTGATGGTTCCACCCTGACAAACAGAAGTCATGTTTTGAGTGAAAGAAAGTGGAGTTTTAGCAGAAGTAGCCAGGTAAGGAAGAATAACTGTAGAGATATTCAGATCCCAGTTGCCCGGATCGTATTGAGCAACCCACGAGCCATCGTCGAATCTGTCCCAGGTAGCGCCAGGGTTTGTTTCCAGGTCAACGTTACTTACGATAGAAAGTGAATCACCTGCTGCCCAGCTAAGGTTAGAGATGTCAACACTCACAAAGAAACGTTTTGATGCGGGAAGTGTAACTGTAGTTGGGAAAACGATGTCAGTAACAAAACCTGCATTTGCCATGATATCACCCATAGTGATCGCTTTTGATCCTAAAGTGGCTCCCGGAGTTGTACCTGTTCCGTCATACACACGGATCGTTACGATTTTTGAAGGAGTAGCTGTATATGCATGATCAAAAAGGATCCATGTTCCTGCTACAGATGTAAAAGCTGTTGCAGAAGCATCGAAGAACATCGCTTTTTCCAGATCGTCATAAATACTTGGTCCGTTTACGAAACCATCTGCACCACCGGTACCGGCCGTATAGTTGGTCAGTGTCCAGGTTCCCGGGATCGGGAAATTCAGAGTGTCACATGCACCCGGAGGGGTCATTACGTGTAGGCCGCCCTGAACTGTTCTGCTCAGCATCTGTTGCTGTTTAGCAGCTACAGCAGCTGTCGACTTAGCCGTTGAGATTTTGTTGTTTTGTCCGAATGCAAATAGCCCGGACGAAATCATTAAAATTGTAAGTAATTTTTTGTTCATTTTTATGTTATTTTTTGGGTAACTAAATTACTGATTATTTCCTGATTAAAATCACAAAAAAATACCAATTCCGCAGTTTTAATCAGTTAAAAGTGGCAATTGAGCCAAAAATGGTAAACAGTGTTAAGGATTGAGAAGAAAGAAACACATATTTTAAATGAAAAAGGTATATTTGCCGGAATCTTTTTAAATATTATCATCTTGCAAGTAAAGTTCAATAACAACCAGGCGGCTTTTTTTTACACCCTGAGAAGCAGAGTAAACGATTACTTTAAGACTTCTAAAATCAAGTCAACCGGAAATTTTAAACTGTATGCCAAAGCGGCCATTTTATTAAGCTCCCTCATAGGACTGTATATTATGCTCGTTTTTTTTACTCCTAATTTACTCATCAGCAGTATCCTGATCCTTTTGTTAGGGTTCGTGATGGCCCTGATCGGTTTCAATATCATGCACGACGGCTCGCACGGCAGCTTTTCTACCAACAGGAGAGTGAATGCAGCAATGGCTTATACCCTGAACCTCCTGGGTGCTAATGCCTTCTTCTGGACGCAAAAACACAATGTCAATCACCATACTTATACCAATATCGAAGGAATTGACGATGATATCGACATCAAGCCATTCTTCCGTGTACACCATGACCAGCCGAAAAAATGGTTCCATAAGTACCAGCATATCTATGGTTTGTTCCTTTATACTGTTACCTTTTTCTTTTGGGTTTATTATAATGATTTCAAAAAATACTTCACCCGTAAGATCGCGGAGCATACGGTTATAAAATCGATCAGCTTAAAAGAGCATATCATCTTCTGGGCCTCCAAACTGATCCATATCAGCATTTTCGTTGCTATTCCTATGTTTATGGTAGGTGTTATCCCTACTATCATCGGGTATAGTGCGGCGCTTCTGATAACCGGGCTCGTTGTAGCGGTTGTATTCCAGCTGGCGCATATAGTAGAAGATATTAATTTCGTTACGCCTGAAGAGCAGGCGGAAGTATTGGATGTAGAATCCGACTGGGCAGTACACCAGATGAAAACCACTGCTAATTTTGCCACCAAAAGCAGGATCCTTACCTGGATGTTGGGGGGCTTGAATTTCCAGGTAGAGCATCATTTGTTCCCGCGTATCAGCCATGTGCATTACCCGAAGCTGAATGAGATCCTCAAATCGACCTGCAGCGAATTCAATGTGCAGTATGTGGAATTCCGTACGATGGGTGGCGCTTTGCGTTCGCACATGCTCCATCTGAAAAAGATCGGGCGCGAATAGTCGTTTATTCGGCACATATTTTGACTTCTGTGCAATATATTTGCATTAATTCCGTCTTTTAACGATAGCGATATGCCTGCCTTTAAAAAATACCCGGTTTTTTCCTTTATTTTCCTGTTCGCAACAGTCTGCTTTTTAGTGCCGGCCCGGGTTTATTCCCAGGCATCGGTAGTGGATGGCCGGGCTCCCGATTTCAAAGGACAGGAAGCCTCCCTGTATTCCTTTTCCGATCTTATTACTTACACACAGGTGAAGGAATCAATCGATACGGTCGATTCAAAAGGCGTATTTGAATTATCAGCAATGGTTGATCGCCCACAGGCTTTTAAAGTGAAGATCGGCAATCAGTCGGCCAAGCTGTATATGCTGAAGGCGTATAAATACGGGGTCACCTTTCCGGCCCCAGATCCTGTCGATTCCGGTTTCTACCAGAACCCGAATGCAGAACAAAGTACCGACCTGATCATTTATGGCGACTCCACTGAGCTGAATGCACGCATCATTGACTTTAATACACAGTTCGAACGGTTCTGGAACAAGAACTACAAATACTTTGTTGCAAAAAAGCTGCATCATAAGCTCGATTCGTTTGAACTGAAAATGCAGAAGCGCTATGAGAAAGTGAACAGCAGCTACCTCCGCACCTATGTAACATACAATATTGCACTGATCAATGACAATACCGGAAGACACCGGGCATACATTGCCAATAAATACATCCTGTATAAGCCGATCCATTACAACAATTTTGAATACATGGAGTTTTTCAACCAGTTTTTCAAATTGTATCTCGAACAGCAATCGATCGGAAAATTCGGAAATGATATTCTCAACAATATCAATCAGCAACCCAACTATCCTGCTCTCAACGCTGTTTTGAAGAACGATTCCTGGTTGGCTACGAGTGATTCGCTCCGTGAGCTGGTTATACTGAAGGGACTGTATGAACTGTATTATGTACCAAAATTCAGCAAGCAGAATATAATTGCCCTCGTCGATCAGATCAGGTCCATAACGAAGAATCCGGAGCATAAAAAAATAGCAGATAACATGCTTCACTTATTTAATAACCTGCAGAACGGAGTGGAAGCTCCGGCCTTTAGCCTGAAGGATGCAAAGGAAAATACATTTCAGCTGAAGAGCTTTAAAGGCAAATACATTTACCTCGATTTCTTTTCTCCGAAAAGTGTGCAGAGCCAGCAGGAAATGAAAAAGATGGAGCAGATAAAAAATAAATACGGCGATAAGGTATTATTTATAAGTGTCTGTATGGAGGGTGAAGAAGAGGAATTCAGGGAATTTGTAAAGAAAAACCCTAAATACAACTGGCTGATCCTTTATGGAGCTAAGGATAAACAAATGCTGGATACTTACCTCGTGAAAGCGCCCGCTACTTATTACCTGATCAACCAGGAAGGCTACCTCGTGCAATCGCCTGCCACCAGGCCCAGTGAGGGAATTGAGTTCAAATTCAAGGAAATGTTCCGGACCCGGAGGAAGTGATTTTTTTAACATTTCTTTCCACACATTCCGGAATAATAATTGTAGCTTTGGTTTACTATAAAAATCAAATAAAACAACCATGAAAAAATTATTTTTAATGCTTGCGTTCACCGGAATGGTAACTGCAGTATCCGCTTCTACTGTTTCTTCTTTCACCGGAACTTCTATCTCTATCGTTAAAGAAGGAGATGACAAAAAAGGTGACGATAAAAAGAAAAAAGAAAAATCGTGCAGTAAAGATGAAAAATCATGCTGCAAAAAAGACAGCGCTAAAAAATCATGCTGCTCAAAAGACACGAAAAAAGAAGAGAAAAAATAATTTTTTCCTGTAACTTAATACGAGTCCTGCCTGTTATACAACAGGCGGGATTTTTTTTAACCCCTTGAGTCTTTTGTATGCGGATCTGTCCAAGCCTTATTCTTATCCTGTTGTGCAATCTGCCTGGATTTGCGCAGTTCAAAGTAACTTCGAAAGATTCGGCCGAATCCTATGTAAGGAAAGCGCTGATGGGAAAGGGCATTGCCGTTAGTAACTTCCGGTATACGGGTTTCAGAAAGAGCATTGGGATCTTTAGTGCCGACAAAGCCATTATCGGGCTCGATTCGGGACTTATACTCTCTACCGGTAATGCAGAAAAGATCAACGGACCCAACGAACAAAAGAATTTTACATCGAGAGCAGGCACTAATCCGGATGTGCAGCACAGTGATAAAGATCTGCGGAAAGCAGCGAAAGCTCCCTTGTTCGATATGGCTTTGCTTGAATTCGATTTCATACCGGTAAACAACCAGCTGAGTTTTAATTATGTGTTTGCCAGCGAAGAATACCCGGAATACGTTGGTAGCCAGTTTAACGATGTGTTCGGATTTTATATCAAAGAGAAAGGCGACACAGCCTACCGGAATATAGCTGTGGTTCCCGGTACAAATGCACCCATTTCCGTAAACACAGTGAACGCATCCAGGAATGCTGTGTATTTCTGTAACAATAATAAAGGAGAAGTGACAGCGAAGAGTCCCATGCGCTTAGGCCTTGAGTTCGATGGGTTGACCAAAGTGATCACAGCGATGTGTGATGTGATCCCCTATAAAGTTTATCATATGAAAATAGCGATTGCCGATGCAAGTGACATGGATTATGATAGCGGAGTTTTCATACAGGCCGGCACCTTTTCTTCGACAGAGGATCCTGCCGGTAAATACTATGAGGTACTGAAGGAAATCAAAAAGAAAAAGATCCGCTTTAATCCTGACAGTATCTTTCAACTACCGGCAAAAGTACCAGGTGTAAAAACAAAAAAGGAACCTTTTAAACAAACAAATACGCCTAAGGGTAAACCGTTACGGATCACTGTGTATTTCGATACGAATAAA
This sequence comes from Bacteroidota bacterium, assembly GCA_021156365.1. GTDB lineage: Bacteria > Bacteroidota > Bacteroidia > B-17B0 > Aurantibacillaceae > JADJDM01. The sequence goes on along the minus strand of JAJNDK010000009.1, from coordinate 216,126 downwards.
AGCGACTTGAAACCGAAGGAAAAAACAAAGCTGGACAGCATTATGAAATTACTTGCGATAAACGGGATATCAGAAGTAGAGTTGTCGGGGTTTACGGATTCTACGGGCAATATAAGCCGGAACCAAAAGCTCGCTCAAAAACGCGATGAGAGTGTCAAAGCCTGGCTCCTGGAAAAAGGTATTGGCCCCGGTATGATAAAACAAAACGAAAGCCAGTTCCTGAAAGAAGCGGATACAAATAAAACCGAAAACGGCCGCGCGAATAACCGGCGGGTAGAATTGATTTTTTACAGGCGAACGAAATAGGCTACCTGTCCAATCGTTTGAGAAGCCCGGAAATATCCGTACTTTCGCGTAATGTCGCGCAAAGTTATTTTTATTATTAATCCCAAAGCGGGAGTAAAGAAGAAGATGGATGTTCCGGCATTTATTGAACGGCATTTTTCGCCCGCTATCGAAAAAGAGATCGTACTGTGGGAAAATGCGAATGATTTTGACAGCATCCGACGGCGTATCAGTGAAGGTGGTTTTACCATCGCAGTGGCGGTGGGAGGTGATGGTACGGTGAACCAGGTAGCTGCTGCGCTCAACCATACGGATGTTGCATTAGGGATACTGCCTTTTGGCTCCGGGAATGGACTGGCCCGGAGTATAGGTGTGTCTATGGACATACAAAAAGCGCTGAAGCAGATTGAATCGGGCACTGTACGCAAGATCGATTCCGGTATGATCAACAATTTCCCTTTTTTCTGCACAAGCGGTACCGGCTTTGATGCACAGATAGGTCATCGCTTTGCAAGCAGTACTAAACGTGGTTTTTGGACCTATTGTAAAATTATTTTCCGCGAATTATTTTCCTACGTCCCCCGCGAATATGAGATAAATATTGATGGAAAAGAACTGAAGCAAAAGGCATTTTTACTCACCTTTGCCAATGCCGGCCAGTATGGGAATGATTTTTATATTGCTCCGGGAGCACAATTGGATGACGGGCAGTTGCAGTTAGTTGTGGTGAGGCCTTTCAGTATTTGGGTAGCCCCCTTTATTGTTCGCAAGGTCTTTAAGCGAAAACCTTCCCGTTACATCAGTATCTCCGCAGGAAAGGATATCCGTGTGAAAGTGAAAGGCCCTACCGCTATCCATTTTGATGGAGAACCTGTAAGCGTAAACGAAAATATCCAGGTGAGTATAATGGGAAAAACCCTGAACGTTATTTCCTGAAGGAAACAGATCAATTATTGGGAGCTCCGTTCTCCAGCCAGCACCTGAATTTTTTCAATTCCTCTTTACTCAGGCTGTTGTCTATAGGCATACTTTTGCTCACCACCACTAATTCATGCAATCGTCCGTTATCTGCCTGTGTTTTCACGGCTTCAAATGTGTTGAAGTCGCCGCCGGTATAAGTGGTTCCATCATGGCAGCTGATACATTTCGAATCGATGATGGGCTTGATATCCGTGAGGTAGGATACGCTGCTGTCACAGGGTTCTTCAATTGCTTCCAACGCACCTCTGTCTTTGGTACATGAAGAGATAAGCAGACATATCAATAGCATAAGAATGACCGGGACTGTACAGATTTTCATAAGCTTCCTTATAATTTAATAATACGTTTATAGGAGATTTGTCCCTGCACGTCTTTGATCAGGGCGGTATACGTTCCGGAAGCCAGATCGCTCATGTCTATAGTAAGGACTTCCTGACCTGTTAATTTCTGCAGCTTTTTCTTTTCAGCGCCATTTGTACTGATGATCGTGATGGATTCGATCTTATCCATACCCGAAGGAATTTTTATGGTAAGCAGGTCCGAACAGGGGATCGGGAACATGTATAGCCCTTCGGTTGTTCTTTTTTCAGTGAGGCTCACTGCGCCTTCATTCTCCACAACGGAAAGCGTAGACAGGAACACAGCATCTCCCAAGCTGTTGTTGTTGGAATTAGCTGATACAAAAGCACCGTAAAAAGTTAATTCACCAGATCCTGCAGCCGGAGCGATCCATTGGAATGTCCAGGTATTTGAATTGGCAGTGCCGGCATTTCCTGCCGCTTTATGTGTAATGTATTTTCCGGCAGAAAGCAATTGTGTGCGGGTGGGCTCTGTAGCGATGAGTGTGCCTTTCAGCTGGCCTGTGATATTTTGTGGCGAGATCTCAAAACCGAATTTATTAGAGATCGGACTGGAGATCGTAGCGCTGATATTATAGGTTGTTCCCGGTGTATAACCTTCTTCGGGAATATCGGAACTGATAAGATTGGCAGTTGGCGGTGCGGCACCGGAATGGCAGGCCCTGCAATTGGATCCATCTCCCGGTGAACCGGTTCGCGCTGCCGGAGCTCCTGCCGCATTGGAATGCGTTTCGCCACTGTTTATAAAAAAAACAAGGCTCAGCGGAACGATGGCAACAAGAGTTTTAACCAGTAAGTTCAGTTTCATACGCTAAATATAATTGTATAGACATATATTGCAAAAAAAATTAGGCGGGAAAGGGAAAAATAAGCACGAAAACGGGATTGGCGTAGCCTCAAAATCAAGAGGGAAGGGCGAACAGGCTATCATATAATCCGTATCTTTATCGCATGAGTAAAAAAACAATAAAAGTTGGAAATATCGACTGCGGAGCAGATGAATTATTCCTCATTTCGGGTCCTTGTGTGATCGAGGATGAAACTATTATGATGAAAACCGCTGAGAAACTGAAAGAAGTTTCGGAGCGTATGAAAATAAAGATCATTTATAAATCGTCTTTCCAGAAAGACAATCGCAGCAGCCTCAAATATTACGATGGTCCGGGACTCTCCAAAGGAGTGGCTTTACTGGCAAAAGTAAAAGAGCAGTTTGGCTTTCCGTTGCTTACTGATATTCATTACCCGGAGCAGGCAGCAGCAGCGGCTGAAGTGGTAGATGTGTTACAGATCCCTGCATACCTGTGTATGCAATCGACTTTGCTGGTAGCCGCTGCTAAGACCGGGAAAGTAGTAAATATTAAACACGGACAATTCCTTGCACCTGACAATATGAAGCATCCTTTGCAGAAATGTATTGATGCGGGCAATGACAATGTGATCCTGACCGAGCGTGGTTATACTTTTGGTTACAACGACCTGATCGTTGATCCACGCGCCTTTTATCACATGAATAACCTTGGTTACCCGGTTGTTTTTGATGTTACACACTGTGTACGTAAATATGGGATCCCAAGTTCGGATGCCAAAGGCGGTGCACGCGAGTTTTTGCCTGTACTTTCAAGGGCGGGTGTAGCAAGCGGGGTAGATGGTGTATTCATCGAAACACATCCGGAGCCGGAGAAAGCATTGTGTGATGCAGCTTCCCAGCTTTGTGTCTATGATCTCGAAGAATTTTTAAAACCTTTGATCGAGATCCATAATCTGGAAGTTAAATACAGAAAGTAAAAACGAACTAATGAAAACGCTCCTTGTAATCCTGATATATAGTATTTTTTCCGGAAGCGTTTTAGCGCAGGACGGGGGTATTTATATAAATGGAAAAAAAGCGGGAGAGATACATGAGAACGGAGATATATTCATCAGTGAAAGCAGGAAAGGCTTCATTAACAGTTCCGGCCATATGTATATCAACGGGGAGAGAATAGGAATGATCGAAGCGGATGGGGATATATACAGGGATGGTACTAAAGTGGGCAGATTTAATGCGGTTGATGGCGATATATACAACAAAAAAGAAGTGCAAATCGGACAGATTCAGAATGATGGTGGGATCTTTAATGACGGGTTAAAGATAGGGGAGTGTAAAGCACGCCGTCTCGACTGGATCGCAGCCATTGTTTTCTTTTTCTTTAACGAAGACATGGAGATTAAATAAATTAAGAATCAAATAAAAAAATAAACCAAAAACAACAACATGAAAAAAATCCTCTTCATTTTAGTTTGCAGTTTTATCTACTGCAATGTTTCGGCACAAAGTCTTTATATCAAAGGAAGTAAAAAAGGCGATATAGAAAGTGACGGTGATGTATACATCAACGGCAGCAAAAAAGGTCAGATCGAAAGTGATGGCGATGTGTATGTAAACGGATCCAAAAAGGGTCAGATCGAAAGCGATGGGGATATTTATATGAATGGAAGCAAAGTAGGCCAGGTAGAGAGCGATGGCGATGTATACAAGAATGGCAGCAAGATCGGGCAGGTGGAAAGCGATGGAGATATTTACAAAGACGGCAGCAAGATCGGTGATTGCAAAGCCAGAAAAGACTGGGTAGCAGCTGTGGTCTTCTTTTTCTTTATAGAAGATCTGGCATACTAAAAATCATAGAAGTAAAAAGAAAGGTGTTGTTCTTTCGGACAACACCTTTTTTATTTGTTCAATGGCGTTTACTCCAGTGAGGTATCCATTACAAGCGTTGTGTCAAATTTCAGCTCAGGCTCATTGCAGGTCAATTGAAGCAATACGCGAATAGGGAATTCATTATCAAAGGGTTCTCTGCTCCAGACGCTGAGTGGCAGGTGGATGGGAGTGTTCAGTGAAAAGACCGGGCGATAATAATATCCGGTATCGAACATTTCAAGACAGTATTGCTGGGCGCGTATTTCACCTTTGTTAGTAGTGCAGATGATCGATAATTCTAAATTTTGATCAAAAAGAACATCTGCCCATTCCCTGGGTTCCTGCCACTGAAATTTTGGGTGCAGGATAATTTTCTTTATGGCAATAAATGCATACCGGTTAGCCAGTATATACTCTTTGCTTTCTATTTCCTCTGTGAATTTTTGAGCAACGTCTGTCTTGATCACTGTTAATTTTTCGGTGGTATAGTTCGTTCCTGCGCCCGTTCCATACTTGCCCAAAAAATTTCCGGCAACCATATCAGCGAGGATCTTTTTCACCGTTGGCAAGGGTATATTCAGCTTTTGGGCTATTTCGCCTGACTTACAGCCTGGATGATTTTCCACGAAGGTGTAGATCATTTTATTGCGGGGCGATAATTGGTTCTCACTTTTTTGTACCTCTAATTTTTTTCGCAGGTTGATCTGTATACTCCCCAGGCAATTCAAAAAAAACAGCATCCAGGATGTTATATCTTCGCCTGGCCGTTTTTGCTGGCAATCCATTAAGATCCGGTAATAGTCTGTTTTCCGGTTCTCTATTTCATGCTCAAAGCTTACATACTGGATCCAGGAATATCCGTGTTTTAAAAGCAGCAGGGTTCCCAGCAAACGACTCAGCCTGCCATTGCCATCCTGGAAAGGATGAATGCTCAGAAAATCATATACAAACAAAGCCGACTTAATAATGGCCGGGGTTTCAGTATCAGCATTGTACCAGTTCACCAGGGCACGCATGGCATCCTCCGTTTCTATTCCCGGTGGTGTGGTATTGAATAAGACGATCTTTGATCCGTCCGGATTTGTTGCCTCCACCGAATTGGAATGCTTCTTATAATTACCTTTGTGCCATTGGTCTTTATCACTGAACTTCATCAGGATATTATGCAGATGCTTTAAGCTGTTTTCAGTGATTTCAATATCCTGGTAAGAACCGGAAATAATATCCAAAGCGGTAAAATAACCCAATACTTCCTGCTGATCCCGTGCTACCAGTTTTTCTGTTTTCAGATTATTGAAAATGAACTGATGTACTTCATTGTCAGTCATTTTCGAGCCTTCAATCCGTGTGGAAGCACCTACGCTATGTACGGTAGCAATGGATTTTAGCTCTTTCAGTGTTTGTAGCCTTTCCCGCCTTTCAATACCTGCCCATTCTGCATCAAAGCGATCTATTCCACTCAGGTTGTTAATTATGTGAAAATCAATAGATAATTGAACTGTATATATATTTTTTTTCAAAATTTGATACGATTTGATGCGCAAATATACGATAAATATACGGGAAATTAAAAAAATGATACGATTTGATACGGAAATATACGAGTGATATACGAGCGGAAACAAAAAAGGTGTTGCTCGAAGAGCAACACCTTTTTTATGAATGTATTTTTAGTAAAGATTACATGATCACACTGTTGTTGATGCTGCTTCTTTGTGTAGGGCGGATGCTCAATACCGGGATATTAGAGATATCGATCACACGCTGTGCTGTTGTACCTACGAAGAACTCTTTCATGCTCAGATCCGTTTTGGTCATGATCATAATAAGGTCTGCTTCGATCTTGTTGGCGTATTCTACAACTGTTTCGGCAATGTTATCGCTTGGAATGGTTTTATTGGTACAAGCGATACCTTTGCTTTTCACGTATTGTTTTACCTGGTGAGCATAGGCATGTAGCTGGTTTTCATATTTTTCATCTGCAGATGAGAATACACCTAAGATACGGATGGCAGCGCCGAAATAACGTGCAAACTCGATCGCTTTGTCCACTTTCTGACGTGATTCTTTGGTAAGATCCAATGGCAACAGGATGTTTTCGCAGCCATCCCTGTGGTCGTGCCCACGGATTGAGATCACGGGGCACGGACTTTCCCGGATGAACTTGGATGCGCTTGCTCCGATAATGTCTTTTGCGCTGATGTGGGATTCAAGACCCACTACGATCAGTGTGGCATCCATCTCATCGGCCACTCTTACTGTTTCTTTGTAAATATTTCCTTTCACATTCATGAAATCGGTGGGAACACCCGACTCATCCTGTGTTTTTTTAGCTAATTTGGAGATCTCATCAAATTTCTCTTCTCCCTGGTTCTCATACACATGAAGTAACAATATTTTCGAATGGGTGTATTTCGCCAGGTTATAGCTTTGCCCGATCGCTAATAAAGATTGTTCGGTAAAATCAATGGGAATGATAATAAGATTTTGTTTTGAGGTATCGCTCATAAAGAGATCATTTTTTGTTTAATCTGCAAAATTAGCGATTTATCTCTAAAAACCAGCGATTTATAAACGGTTTATGAACATTTGTCGGTTCGCAGGCAGCTCAGGGATTTTTCGGCGAAAATTCAGATTGATTTAAGATTCTAATTGTCAGCTACTTGCAAATTAAGAAATACGTTTGTATTCTTCATAACTGTAAGCCATCAGGTTTTTTTCGTCTGCTTCAAAATCCTGCTTTTCTACCAATTGCCATTCTTTCGGGTCTAATTCCGGAAAATAAGCGTCGCCTTCAAAATACTTATGTACACGTGTAAGATAAATACGCTGAACCAAATGCATCGCTATCCTGTAAATTTCACCTCCCCCGAAAATAAAAGGCTGATCATCATCTTTCGCGAGGTCCAATGCCTTATCCAGGGAGTTTACCACTGTTACTCCTTCCAATTGCCGATCCTCATTCCGCGAAATGATCACATGCGGTCTGCCTGGCAATGGTCTTCCTATACTCTCGAAGGTTTTGCGGCCCATGATCAGATAATGTCCCATGGTAAGCGCTTTCAGGCGTTTCAGGTCGGCAGGCAAATGCCAGAGCAATTTGTTGTCTTTCCCCAGCGCATTGTTTTCGGATACAGCGGCAATTATTGATAACATATTAAAAAACGGGATCTTAAAAATGGATGTAATAATCTTTGGTTAATTCTTTGTACTCGTCGGTATACTCGTGGCGGCCTTCTTTTTCAATAACGATCGAATCTTCGCTGAAAGAAGTAGGATTGAATTCGAATTGCATAATGTGCCGTTTCTCCGTCGCTTTGTCCTGTTTGGTACGTACCCGCAATAATTTACTCAGCTTCAATCCTTGTTTTTCTGCAAGCTCTTTCAGGATCACCGCTTCTTTATTCGGAAGGATCACAAAAAATTTACCGTTCGGGGTGAGCAGCTTTGCTACACCTTCTATCAGCTCGTTAAATGGAAGAAAGTCATTGTGCCGGGCCAGCGTTCTGCCTTCTTCCGGTGGTTTGGAGGAATCAATGAAATAAGGCGGATTACTTACTATCAGGTCGTAGCGGGAAGTTGTTGCTTTACTGAATTGCTGCAGGGAAGCATGGGTAAGCTGTATGCGATCACGCCATTTACAAAAATCCGCATTTTCCCGGGCCTGCTCCAATGCTTCCACATCAATATCAATGGCATCGATAAGAGCTGTGCTTTTTTGAGCGAGCATAATGGCAAGGATACCTGTTCCGGTTCCAATATCCAAAATACGCTGGGCTGTTTGCGGCTGGATCCAGGCGCCTAATAATACAGCATCGGTACCCACTTTCATGGGGCATTTGTCCTGGTGAAGAGTGAACTGTTTAAAGACAAATGTTTCCTGAGGCATACATGTATTGCTGCAATGAATTATTAGTGCTTTAAATGTAGTAATAAAATTCAGTCCCCGTAGCTATCGGGAGGCAAAATTAAGATCCCATTTATTCTAAGTAGAGATCAATGAGTCCTTCCGGGGCTTTGTAACGGATTATCTTCTTTTCGTCATCCACTTCCGTGATGAACTCTTCAAGGATAGGAAGCAGGATCTCTTTACCGTTTTTCAATATGATAAAAACATCATTGCCCGGCATTTCCTCTGTCCCTTCGATCCTGCCCAGCTCGCCCTGCACTTCATCTATTAGGAGGTAACCGGTATAGTCGCCCTCCTCTTCCGCGGTGCTTTGCACCACCAGGTCTTTGTGAATGAATACTTTTTTCGATTGGAATTTTTTGGCTTCAGTATCACTGTTGAAGTTTTCCAGTTTTACCAGGATCTTATGTTTTGTCTCTATTTTTTCAATGAAAAAAGGGGTGAGCAGGTTATTCATTTCCAGCATCATAAAACTGACCTTGTTGAACAGGATCTCATGATCCACCGTAAGTGCAAGTCCTATCTGACCTTTGTAGCCATGTGGTTTCTGGAAATAACCGATCTCAATAAAATCATCCGGGTTCATGCTGCAAATGTACTAATTTGATGGTTACGCGGGCATCACCTATCTTTGAAACCATCAAGTGATATGGAAGAACCGACCTTTGTAACCAAAACATTTAACGAACTGGATGTAAACGAACTCTATGCGCTGCTGAAGCTCCGCATGGCCGTGTTCGTGGTAGAGCAGAGCTGCCCCTACCAGGATCTTGATGATAAGGATCAGCTATCGTTGCACCTGCTGGGATACAGTAATGGACAGCTGGCCCTCTATGCGCGTTGCCTGCCGGAAGGTATTTCTTATCCCGGAAGTCCTGCAATAGGCAGAGTAGTTATCGATCCGGCTTTTCGTGCCAATAAATGGGGCTATGCGCTAATGCAGGAGGCGATCCGTGTATGCAGGGAACATTTTGCTGCTGAAAAGATCACCATTTCGGCACAATATTACTTATTGAATTTCTATCAAAAATGCGGCTTCACAGCTGTAGGAGATGTGTATCCCGAAGATGACATTCCGCACATAAAAATGATACTCGACTAATGGCAGGGATTTTTTTAGAGGCAAAATGGACCGATCTGATCATGGCCAACTATGAGGTGGATCCTACGTCACTATTGCCCTACCTGCCTTCCGGAACAGAGCTGGATCTATTCGAAGGGAAATGTTACGTGAGTCTTGTGGGCTTTATGTTCGAAGAAACAAAAATGCTCGGAGTGAAGATCCCTTTTCATGTGAATTTTGAGGAAGTCAACCTGCGCTTTTATGTAAAGCGGAAATACAAGGATGAATGGAGGCGTGGTGTTGTATTCCTCAAAGAGATCGTTCGCAAGCCGGCCATTACGTTTGTAGCGAATACACTCTACAGCGAGAACTACGCCACACATCCCACCTATAGTTTTAAAGAACGGAAAGAAGAAATGTTTACCGTATCCTACAAATGGGGCTGGGGCAAAAACAAGAACGAGATCCGTTTCGTGAGCGACAACAAACGTTATCCATTGATACCCGGAAGTAAAGAAGAATTTATTACCGAGCATTACTGGGGATATGCCAAAGGCAGGAACCACACTATGGAATATGCAGTAGAGCATCCCTGCTGGGAGATCATGGGCTGCAGGGAATATACGATCAACTGCTATTTCGGAAAAGTATACGGAAAGGAATTCACTTACCTCGAAAAAGAAAAACCTTCCAGCGTTTTTATGGCAGGAGGTTCTGATATTATTGTACGTAAAGGAGTGAAATTTACCGGATAAAAACAAAACCCGCGCCCACAATAAGCAGACACGGGTTTCTTTGCATTAACTAAACAAGGGATTCTTTTTAAAAAGGTACGATCCGCACACCTACTGAGAAGGCGTTCAAAGCCGGACCTTTGTTGGTCTCGAATAATGTGGTCAGCCCATAAGTACCGAACATCGTGAACTCTCCGTAACCGATCCGCACTGTTGCATCCAGTTTGAATGGATTGATATTGTAATCGTCCCTGCGTTTTTCTTCAATTTCATATCCATCTATTTTGTACTCACGGATGGTGCTGGATCCTAATTTGTATCCGCCGATCACGCCCACGCCGATATGAAAGGATCTGTCAGAATGCCGTGAAGTATTGAATTCGAGCATCAGGGGAACCTGCAGGTAAGATGTCCGGAGTTTATTCCTGTCGAAGCTGATGGCCGAATCGTTTGTGTAGTAGGTGAAAGAAGAATCGGCGTCCAGGCGGATCGGATTTTTGAACTGGTAGGCATTGAATCCGAAACCGATCCCCGTTACCAGGTTAATGTGATTTTTCCAGATGTGGAAATTCTTTTGCAGCAGGTTGAGGTTCCACGACATGGATTTTACACCATAGTTAATGCTCATATAATCGCTGCTTGCAGGTAAGCTGGTGCTGCCGTTCGCTCCCATCAGCCCGTTCAGGTTGAGCTCCACACCGGCCCAGTTATGGAAATCGCTATCCCAATGAAAGTTATAGCGGTTGCGCCAGTTATAATGTCTGTTATAGTCAGAATTTTTGGAACGGGTAGTATCCTGATCGTTCAGGCGCACATTTTCCTCCGTGTCCACATGTTTCACATCGGAAGATGCGGATACATTGATCACTTTATCAGTAGGAGTTCCCATGTAGCGGAGTGAGCTCGCGCCGGAAGTGTTTGCAACTAATTTCTGGTTCACATTGATCCTGGAAGTAGAGGCCCCTGAATTAGTGATATCGGTATTCATGGTAGAAAGTTTGTATGCTTTCATAGATGCAGCGCCCGATACAAAAGCGACATGATTTTCGGTAGCGCCTGTCAGCAGGATCGTGGAAGCGCCTGTTGCATTGGAGCGGATATTCTTGCAGATCACATCCAGCTTGATTTTGGAAGCACCCGAGCTCTCCAGCTCTACTTTCTCGGCATTGAAAGTAGAATCGGATTTTACATAAGCAGCTCCCGAAGTACTTATGGCATCTAATGTTTTGAAAGTAACATAGACCTTGAAATCATTTTTTATATTTCCTTTGGTGGTAATGTTCAGGGTATTCCCTTTTACTTCCGTCAGGATATTATTCATGTCTTCACTTTCAGCCCTTACTTTCAGGGTGGTCTGATCAGCCTGTGTGATGATCACTTCCGAAACGCCTTCTGCATTTATTTTGGTAAAATCCGTTACCGTTCTTGTTTCGCTTGTCTGGGCAAATAATCCAAAACTGCTTAAACTAATTGCCATTGTGTAAATCAACTTTTTCATAATATATGGTTTCTTAAATTTTAGTTCTAATTAATTCTTTCCTTTTTCAATCTATCAGCCTGATTTTTGTTGTAAGACGCACGGCGAAAAAGAAAAGTTACAGGCCGGCGATAGAATTTGTGTAAACAGCTTGTTTTTAGCAGGATAGATGGTGCGCTGAATCGGACTACCGGTCCTCCGGGCACTTGATAATTCAACTATTTTCCTACATTTGTTCTATATGAGTTTAAAGGAATTATTCAGAAAGAAATCGGTAAGCGATATTCTTAGTCAGGTGGCAAAGCGGGAAGCTGCCGAAGGGCATGTTTCCCTTGGAAAGCATTTAGGAGTCAGAGATCTGACCGCTTTTGGTATCGCGGCTATTATCGGTGCCGGTATTTTTAGCACAATAGGTAAAGCAAGTGCTGATGGCGGCCCTGCCGTTATTTTCTTATTTATATTTACTGCTATTGCCTGTGGATTTGCGGCATTTGCTTATGCAGAGTTTGCATCCATGGTTCCTGTTTCCGGAAGCGCTTATACATACTCGTACGTTGCGTTTGGTGAGCTGATGGCCTGGATAATAGGCTGGGCTTTAATTATGGAATATGCGATTGGGAATATTACGGTAGCTATTTCGTGGAGTGATTATTTTACGGGTTTGCTTAGTAGTGGCGGTATACATCTTCCCCAGTGGATACAAATGGATTATCTTACAGCATCCAACGGATATGAAAGCGCAAGAGCTTTGATGGATAGCGGCAAACAATTCGCTAACCTGGATGCAGGCTTGCAGGATGCTTATACTGCCTGGACTACTTCGCCTGCTATTGGTTCTTTACACCTGGTAGCAGATTTGCCCGCGTTAATGATCATAATTTTAATTACCTGGCTGGTATACCGCGGTATGAAGGAATCGAGAAACGCCAGTAATTTAATGGTCGTGATCAAACTTTGTGTTATCCTGCTGGTCATAGCCGTTGGTGTTTTTTATGTGGATACGGACAACTGGAACCCATTTGCTCCAAATGGAGTGAGCGGTATTTTGAAAGGAGTTTCTGCAGTGTTCTTCGCCTATATAGGATTTGATGCCATTTCTACAACTGCTGAGGAATGTAAAGATCCTCAACGGGATTTGCCACGCGGAATGATGTGGGCTATAATTATCTGTACTGTTTTATATGTTATCATCGCCCTGGTATTAACAGGAATGGTAAGCTACAATCACCTTAATGTCGGTGATCCCCTGGCTTTTGTGTTTGAAAAACTTGATCTGAAATGGATGTCGGGAATTATTGCAGTTAGTGCAGTTGTAGCCATGGCAAGTGTATTGTTGGTCTTTCAAATGGGACAGCCGCGTATATGGATGAGCATGAGTCGTGACGGGTTATTGCCGAAAAAATTTTCTAAGGTTCACCCTAAATTCAGAACCCCGTCTTTTGCTACAATTGTAACAGGCTTTGTGGTAGCAGTGCCTGCATTATTTTTAAATCTTACGATGGTAACGGATCTGTGCAGTATAGGAACATTATTTGCTTTTGTATTGGTTTGTGGAGGTGTATTGATCCTTCAAAATAAAAAGGATATTCCCCGTGGCAAATTTAAAACGCCGTATATCAACGCGAAGTTTATATTTCCGGTGTTGATCGTTATTGCATTGAGTCTAACATTTGTATACAATAAGGAATCTGCCATGGCATTTGTTACGAATGAAAAACAGGTTAAAGATCCGGAAACATTTGTTACCTCGCTGGACAAAGAACAACTGAAGAATATAAAATACTTTTTTAGCAAGGGGGATAGTGCCGGAATGGCAAGTGTGAATTATGATCTGGAAGCTTATTTAAGCAAAATGGATGAAAAGGAATATGCGAAAGGAATGAAAAGCGGAATGCTGACAGGGGACGATGATTTAATATATGAATCGGGTTTTAGTTTGTTCAAACATAAGATCCCGATGTGGATTTTTATCATTATTACTTTATTTTTGACTATCTGGGCATTCAGAAGCAAGCTTTCTTTAATTCCATTATTAGGGCTGGTATGTTGTTTATATATGATGGCAGAGCTGGGAGTCTCTAACTGGATTGGATTTGGAATCTGGTTGTTGGTGGGCTTGATTATTTATTTTGCCTACAGCAGAAAACACAGTAATTTAAACAAAACAGCAGAAACGGCATGATAGTTTTAGTAACAGGAGCAACAGCAGGGATAGGAAAAGCAACAGCAGACTTATTCGCAAAGAACGGTCACCATTTAATTATCACAGGAAGGCGAAAAAACCGACTGGATACATTTAAAAAGGAGTTGGAAGAAAAGTACAAAGTAGCAGTGCTTGCACTGAATTTTGATGTCACCAAATTAGCTGAGGTAAAAGCAGCATTGGGGAATTTGCCGGACGCGTTTAAACAGGTAGATATACTCGTAAACAATGCAGGCCTTGCATCAGGTCTTTCCACCATACAGGATGGGGATATCGAAGATTGGGAAAAAATGATCAACACGAATGTAAAGGGCTTGCTGTATGTTACGCGCACCATCGCTCCCGGAATGGTGGAACGTAAAAAAGGACATATCATCAACATCAGCTCCATTGCAGGAAAAGAAGTGTATGCAAACGGGAATGTGTATTGTGCTTCCAAACACGCAGTGGACGCATTGAACAAAGGAATGCGCATCGATATGCTGCAACATGGCATTCGGGTTACTTCTATTAATCCCGGGATGATAGAAACGGAATTTTCTGTTGTGCGTTTTCACGGCGATGAGGATAAAGCAAAAAAGGTGTACCAGGGTTTAACTCCCCTGAGTGCAGAAGATATTGCAGAAACGATCTACTGGACGACTTCCCGCCCGGCGCATGTAAACATCAATGAGATCATTATTATGCCGACGGCGCAGGCAACTGCCACCAATGTGGTAAGAAAATAAAACACCATGAACTATTTCCGTATCCTTTTTCTTCTTACGATCTGTTATGCTTTTTCTTCCGGAACCCCTAAAGGTATTTCAATGGAAAAAAAGAAAACACCGAACGGGAACAGTTATACTATTATATACCAGAATACCTGTAGTATAGAATTCACCGATCAGCGCCCGAAAGAAAAGGATGCCGCGGTTCAGCTATGCATTGCAGGTGCCTTCACACAGCTAACCGATTATAAGATCGATGGTATATACATGTGTAATGGAAAAATCGGGAACAAAACTGCGGTAAACAAACGCCTTGGAGGAGCGATTAAGATCGTAAAAGGGCAGGCCGTTATTTTCCCGACACAAAAAGGCACTTTATTAACGGATAGTTTCCTGAACGATCTTTCCACGCAGAAAGGAAGTCTGTTCCAGCAACTACAGATAGTAGCGAACGGGGCAGCCGCTTCTTTTGTTGATAAGGCAGTATTTCAACGCAGGGCGATCGTCATTTTTAAAAATTCCAAAACAGCTTTGGTAGAAGGCAATGAATCGATAACGCTTGCAGAGTTCAGTAAAGACCTGGTGGAGCTTGGAGCAAAGGACGCTTTGTACACCGATATGGGTGGCTGGGACGAAGGCTGGTACACAGATCCGGCAACAGGAAAGAAAATAACCATCGGCCAGATGCGCACAAGCACAGCTAAGCAAAGTAACTGGGTAGTATTCAGGAAATAAGCACAGTTTTTTAATAAAACTATTCGAATGTGTATTCCGGCTCTTATGATTTCCGTCTCTTTTTTAGTATATTTGAATCACCCAAAAAAACTAACATATGCATAAGGCTATACATATAACGCATTATATCTCCGTTTGTATTTTTTTAGCGATCTATTTTGTTAAAACCATTTTATTGATCAGCAATAAAGAGGATACCCTTACCAAATTTTCCAAAAAGATCAAAATTCCCGAAATGATCGTGAGCTTTTTGTTCCTCGCAACCGGCATTTACTTATTGATACAGTTACAGGAAATAAAAATGCTGCTGATCATAAAGATCGCATTGGTGTTTTTATCTATCCCGATCGCTGTTATCGGATTTAAAAAACGGAACAAGATTCTGGGAGCTTTGTCCTTACTGATGATCACTGCTTCTTTTGGGCTGGCGGAGATCGCAGCCAAACAAACGGCCAAAATAAGCAAAGAAGCAGTGGCCGAAGATGGAACGATAAAAGGCGCTGTATTGTACCAGGATAATTGCGTATTGTGCCACGGAGACAATGGCAAATTAGGTATGTCAGGCGCTGCCGATATTTCCAAAACGCAAATGAGCCAGGATTCTATCCGGCAGGTAGTCCTCAACGGAAAAGGAATGATGGCGAAGATCCAGGGTTTGACTCCCGAACAGGCGGCTGCTATTGCAGCATACGTCAATACCTCCATCAAGGGGAAATAATCTTTGTATTCACTGTAATCCGTTCGTATGACCTATTTTGAAGGCCTCTGAAAACATATTTGAATTGATCCAGGTGCTGAGCCCGGAAGAGAAGCAGATCATAGGCAACTCTTCGAACTTCCACGTAAAAGGCGGTGAAAATAAATATGCCATCCTGTTCAAGTTGATCGAGGCTCAATCGGAATATAATGAAGATGTGCTGATCGAACATTTTCAGCTGATCAAAGCACCCAATAAATTCGCTTTTCTTAAAAATTACACCTACAATTTTATATTGGATGCCCTCGAGGAAAAAAGTAAATTTATCCTCAAGCACCTGCGCAGCAAAATCACCCAGGCAGAGATCATGATCTCGAAAAAGCTGTACACGATCGCCCTGATGTTACTGAATGATGCGGAAGAAGAAGTGGCCAAACGCCAGTTGTATGAAATGTGGGCAACGATCATCAAGATCAAGATCGAACACAGTGAGCTATTCAAGCTGGATAAAGAAGAGCTGCATACACATTACAACCGGATCCTTTCAGCGAAAAAAAGTTTTTATCATTACCGTAAACTGTTTTCGCTCGTCCGCGGGCGCCATCACCAGAGCTCCTTTGTAAAAGATATCGATAATGCCAAGGAGTTCAGGGATGTACACGAGGAAGAACTGTTAGAGAGCGACAGTAATTATAATTTCCATCATAAGCTTTATTTCTTTTTATCCAAAGGCATTGTCTATTTCGCCAAGCGTGATTTTGAAAAAGCCTATATCATGGTGAACGAATTGCTGAAAATGTGGAACAAACATCCGCAGATGATCGCGATCCGTTTCGGTGGATATTATAATACACTGTACAACAAGGCACTTATTGAATTCCAGTACAAACAATATGTAAAAGCCCTGGACAGCAGCGCTGAGCTTTTGGATAAACTGCACCAGCTGAAAAGGGAAAACCCCTATCATTATTTTACGATCTATAACCTGCAGGCCAGCATATATATTGGCTGTGGCTATTTTGACAAAGCGCTGAAAATAACAGATCAATACAAGATCGCACGCGACCTCCTGCCTGCTACCAACCGCAATCCCAATTCGGAGCAGCGCTACCAGTTTTACATGGCCAATATTTATTTCGGTGTGGGTGATTACAAAGCGGCGAACAGGCATATCAATGAGATCATCAACAGTTCCATCGAATACAATACAGATATCACCTGTATTGCTCAACTGATGAGCCTGGTGGTGCACTACGAGATGGGCAATTCGGAATTATTGAACTATCGTATCAAATCAGCTTATCGTTTTCTGAGCAAAAAAGACTGCTTGCAATTAACGATCACGCATGTACTGGAGTTTTTGAAAAAAGCCATTAAGGTCAATTCGCAGAAGCCCAATAAGGAAATGTTTACGCAGCTGCTGCACCAGATTGAGCACGATATAAAAATGGATCCGATCCAAAGCGCGGTCCTCGATTATTTCAATATCATTGCCTGGCTGCAAAGTAAGATCCAGCATAAGCCTTTTATGGTGGTGTTGAAGGAAGAATCTAATTTCGCGCTCGACTAATTTGCGCGCAAAGACGCAAAGGTTGCGGAGTTTATAGTATATGTTTCCTTTGCGCTCTCTGCGTGACACTGGTATTTACAGATCGATCAATTTATCAGACAATCTGAATCCTTTACCATGCAGGCTGATGATCTCCACCGCCGGATCTTTCTTCAGGTGTTTGCGTAGTTTGGCAATGTATACATCCATGCTTCTTCCGCTGAAATAGTCATCATTGTTCCAAATGTTTTTCAGGGCCATTTCCCTCGAAAGCACATCGTTCTGATAAAGACACAGGTATTTCAATAATTCCGCTTCTTTGGGAGATAGCTGTATACTGTCGCCGGAGATCTGGAGCATACGTGTGGCATAATCAAAGCTGTATTTCCCTATTGTGAATTTATCTGCCGCATTTTGTTTACGTGTTCCCTGGCTGCGCATTAAAACAGCATTGATCTTATATAACAGCACTTCTGCATCAAAAGGTTTGATGATATAATCATCGGCTCCGCATTTGTAGCCCTGAAGTACATCTTCTTTCAGTGTTTTAGCGGTGAGGAAAAAGAGCGGGATCTCCGGATTCAGCTTCCGGATCTCGCTGCCAAGGGTAAAGCCATCCATTTCGGGCATCATTACATCCAGCAGACAGATATCCCAGTCGTTGTTTTTGTTAAAAGTTTTGAAAGCTTCGATCCCGTTCTTACACCAGCTCACACTGCAATTGCTCAATTCGAGATAGTTCTTCAGTACCTCCCCGAAGTTCAGATCATCCTCCGCCAGTAATATATTTGTTTTGCCTGGTATCATTTTCTGAGCGGAATTCGCAGGGTAAAAATAGTTTCTTTCCCCGGTGTGGAAATGGCCTCAGCATCGCCCCCATGCAGCAAGGTTATTTTTTTAACGAAGCTCAAACCGAGTCCGTATCCTTTGTTGTAATGGATATTGCCTTTTCCGGCTTTGTAGAATTTTTCGAAAATATACGGGAGATCTGTTTTCTGTACTCCGATCCCGTTATCTGTCACCTGGATCACTAACTGATTATTTTGTTGCTTTGCCTGTATTACCACCCTGCCTCCTTCAGGCGAGTATTTGATGGCATTATCAATAAGGCTGCTGATCGCTTTTTGTAAAAGATCTGCATCTGCTTCTGTTTCCAGCCGTGTCTCGGATTGGAATACGAGCTGTATATGTTTCTGCGCTGCGATCAGCTGCATTTTATCCCGGCACATTTCCAACAGTTCTGCCAACTGGAATACCGTATAGTTCATTAGGGAAGTTCCGGAATTTTCGAGTAAAGCGATCTGCAGCATGTTCCGTATGTCTTCGTCTATTTTTTTGCTTTGTGTTTTGATGGTAGTTGCCATCTGCGAAACAGGGGATTCCGCATTCTCTTCTTTTTTCAGGATGATATCGGAAGCCAGCTGAATGGTTGCCAAAGGCGTTTTCAGCTCATGCGTCATGTTGTTGATGAAATCCGATTTCAATTGATTCAGTTTTTTCTGCCGGTTGTAATTGATCAGCGTGTAGGCAAACAGGTAAACAATAATGGCTGTGAAGAGGATGATACAAACAAGGATCCAGGTGATCTCTGAAAACAGGTAAGATCGTTTATCAGGGAATACTACATAGAGCTCGGCTTTACGGTTCAGGATATCGTCCGGGAATAGCGATGCTTTATAATCGGAGGAATATACAGCGGCGGAATCCGTATTAGCTGACCGATAGAAATTTTTTCCGTTAAGCGATACACCTATCGAGAATGGAATAACGAGGTTGTTCTCCTGCAGTGTTTTTTGAAGGATCTTCTCCAGCTCCGGACCTTTCGGAAGCAATTGCACGCTGTCTTTGTCCGAAAGAACGATCTTATTAATGAGCAGTTTTATATCAGACATTTTTTTGTCAATAGAGCTGCTGTCTTCCGTTTCCTCTAATTTCAATACTGCATCGTTGTCCGAATTAAAAACAAAGGCGCTGGAAACATTGTTGTTTCCGAATGATTCGATCTTCACCTGCACCGAATCATTCTTCATAGTGTAGGAATAACTGTTGCTGATCGTTTTCCCTTTTTTACGGATCACTTTGGAACCGGAAATGATCTTAACCTGTTTGCTGTGGCCTTTTACCGGCTGTTTTTTTTGTTTCCCGCTTTCCTGCGATTGCCTGATGATCGTTACATTTTCTTTCTGCTCCAGCCGACCCGCTGCTGCCCGTAAGGCATCTGCCACCGCATTGTCAAACTGCCTGTTGCGCATCTCCAGCATGCTTTTTACCCACCAGGCCTGTATCAGCAGGATGCCGCCCAATACAATACAAAAGAGGACAACAATTAGTTTGGAGCGGTTCTTTTTCACACAGGCAAAGTTAAAAGAATAGGTCTGCGTCCCGGCAACTTTAACTTTTCTTTAACGGGCTTTAACCGCTGTTTAACTTTTAGGGGCTATCTGCCGGATACTTTTGTTGTATAAAAACCAAACAACATGAAAACAATACACAAATTGATCGTTCCGGTGCTATTAATGGCAGGAACCGTTATGATGGCCCAGGAGAAAAAATCCAAAATTTGCATCACCATCGATGAAAACAAGAACGGAAAGGTAACGAAAGTAGATACCTGCTTTGAGAGCTCGGATCCGAAAGAAGTGAATGCATTTTTAAAAAGTATGGGAATGGAAAGTAATGTGATCGTTTCCGGAAAGGGACAAAAAAAGGTCATCATTATGAACAAAGAAGATAAAGACGGAGCAAAAAATGAATACAACTATTCGTATACTACAGACGGGGCAAATACCGGCGACGAACCTGAAATGATGACGGTGATCGTGGATGACAATGGAAAAGTGACTACTACCGGTACGGGCAATGCAAAAGTGATCGTAAGGGAATTCAGTGGCGATGATAAGGACATTGACAAAGAGATCGAAGCGGCAATGAAAGAAGCGGGTGCAAATGGCAGCACTACGAAAAAGGAGATCAAAGTGATCATAACACGCAAAGTAATGATAAGCGATGTGAGTGGCGAGGACAAAAAAACGCTGCCTTCCAATCTGCAGCAGGTGAGAGGAAACAACTTTGAGGAGCTGAATGTGTTCCCGAACCCTTCCAAAGGCAATTTCAGTGTGAGTTACAAAGGCAATACCAGCGATCCGGTTACCATAACATTATATGATGCCCTGGGCAAGACAGTGTTGGTGGAAAAGGGAATAAGTACGGACAAGGAGATCACAAAAAATATTGACGTATCGCACCTGAAAAAAGGTATTTATTTCCTGCACCTGGAGCAGGGCAAAAAAGCAGAGGTTAAGAAGGTGGTGATTACGGAATAAAAAAACAGATCCTGTTGGGATTAAACAAACTGATTCAGAAACAGATTTACAGGATTTATTTAAGACGCGGCTTGAAAGATTAACTATTCAGATCTTTCAAGCCGCGTCTTTTTTAATTTACGATCACCTTATACCGTACTTCCACATCCGTTTCCCCCGGTGCAAAACTTCCGTCCTTCACACCCGGCTGGTGACGAAGCGTAACTTTGAATGGGTACTGTGTTCCGGAAGTAGCTGCTGCCGTCCGGATCCATACTTTTTGTCCCAGTCCACGCTGTGGGCTGCCGGAATCGAGATCGGCATACGTGATCCTGATACCGCTTCCATTCAGTAATGCAATATATGGGTTCGCTGAATTGGAAAAAGTATTGTCCCCGTTGTTGTAAAAGAACATGTGCTCTGCGCTTTCCTGCTTCACTGCATTGGAGATAGAGTCTACCGGTGTTTTGGTTTCATCCAGCAGAATGATCTCTGCAAGGTATGCCGTGTTTGCACTCAGGCTGATAATGGAATCTGCTGTCGTTGGCAGGAAACCGCCTGCTGTTCCGCCATCTCCGTCAGGATCTTTAAAAATAAACGGCGAGCCCGGAATGTTGAGCAGCGTTACCGAATCTTTGATATACACCTTCATCGTAGTGATCACTTCACTTTCATTCGGGTTCACCGGATTGGAAGGTGTCGGTTCTTCTTTTTTGTCTTTTTTGCAGGCGGCAAAAAGTAATGCGCCTGCCATCAATGCGAATAGAATTGTTTTTTTCATGGTTTGATTTTTTTAGTTCTTTTTGTCATAAATAATTAATGGAATATTCAGTCGGAACTGAATGTTCCTTCCCACAGCATCGCTGTAGTACCGCAGGCGATCCAGGTAATCCCTGTACTTTTTGTTTGTCAGATTGCTGAGGCTTATGGCGATCGTTATTTCCTGTTTCCCCAATTGCAGTGTCGTAGAGGCATCCATTCCCACAAGGTAATAGGCCTCCGGAGCGGCTGCATAATCACCGTTCTGTGGCACACGCCATTGTTTGTTCACATACTGGAGCCCGGTCCCGATATATGTTTTTTTGGTAAGCTTCGAATCCCTGAACGAATATTTCAACGAAGCCTCTGCCCGGTCCGAAGGCATCAGCGAGATCCAGGTATTGTTCGTCAGGTCCTGTGAACGGATGAACATTCCTTTCAGCTGCAGCGAAACCTGTTTGTGCAATCGTGCTGTGAATTTGTAATCCAGGCCGGAGATCAGCGCATCCGTTTGCCGGTAATAGAACACAGGGAAAGCGCCTTTGATCGTCAGCTCGGGTGTGCTGCCCGGCTGCAGGTAGATAAACCCGTCGAAGTAATTGGAGTATACACTTACATCGGCATCCAGGAATTTTTTCCGCATCGACAGTGTGCTGATAAAACTATAACACCTTTCCATCCGGATATTGGTATCTCCTTTTTCGATGGAAGCCGTGCCGTGATGCAGCCCGTTGGAGTACAATTCATTTACGGCAGGTGCGCGCCAGGCAGTACTGATGTTCGTGAGCCAGTTCAGGTCCTTCGAGAATTTTACATTGGCCCCGCTGTTGGCGCTCACATTCTTCCATTTCAGGAAAGGCGATTGCAGCACATTACTGAGATAGTAATAGCTATGCAGATATTTTTCATCATAGCGTACGCCTACTTCCAGCTCATACCGGTGTCTTACAAAACGCTCTATGGCAAAAGCCCCCCAGGTATTGTTGACGAAATTCGGAATGAGGAAGCGACCAAGATACACGTTCATCTGGTTCATATACGAAGCGCCGAACATTCCGCGAAAGGATCTGATATTATCATGTTCCCACATCAGATCCAGGGTTTTGGATGTAATGCGGTAGTCCAGGTCGGCTTTGGTAGAATCGTAGTTCAGTAGATTCTTCGGTTTGTGCTTGTCATACTCCTTCCGGATATTGTACTGCCAGGCGCCCGTAATGTATAGCCGTGAGCGCAATCCCGTATGTACATGCACTTTTGTTTTTATCAGCTCATGTGCAATATCCTGGTAAGGCCTGCCGATGGTATAGGAAAACGATGCGAGACTGTCCTGCGGTTTGGCGCTGTTGAAGGCCGCCTGAAGATCACTCAGGTTACCGATGTGCGAGCTGCTGAACACACCGATGCTTGTGTTGAACTGCGAATAGAAAAATTCGGCGCCGAACTTTTTGCGGTGATAGCCCAGCGTATACGAAAAATTTTTCTCCGCGGTCGATGTGTTCTTCAGGTAATACTCCGGTGTTGCCATATCGCCCGAGCGTTTCAGTGTTCCCTGCACCCGCCATGCAAAACCTTTCAGCCGGTCAAAATTTCCCTGCAGGATCCCGGAAGCAACACCGGCTCTCCCGTTTGTAAATCCAACGAGATTCACTTCCCCGGTAACGGAAGCCGTGTCCGGCAGATCATCGGATTCCAGCAAAATAGCTCCTGCAATGGCATCGCTTCCATAACGGACACTGGCAGCTCCTTTCACAATGCTGATGTTCTTCGCCATAAAAGGATCGATCTCCGGAGCATGCTCATTGCCCCACTGCTGGCCTTCCTGCCGGATCCCGTTGTTCAGTATCAGGATCCGGTATCCCTGCAATCCGTGGATCATCGGTTTGGAAATAGTGGCACCCGTATTGAGCGAGGTGATACCGCTATTGCCTTTCAGTGCATCAGCCAGGGTTTTTCCTTTGGCCTTGTCGATGTCTTCCTGCTCTACTTTTTCCAGTGTTTGTGTCGGGTTCAGCACCGATTTTTCAACGATATCCACTTCCGAGAGCTCATTGAAGCTGTGCGGCATTTTTATGTTGAGCTTCGTGTTCTTTTCAATGCTCACATAAATGGTAGTATCCTCACAACCGAAATGGGTGATCAGCAGGGTGTAGTTTCCTTTACACAGGTTGCCGAACGTATACAGACCTTTTTCGTTGGTGGTAATACTTACATTGATCTCTTTGATATGCAGCACGGAGAATTCCAGCAGCTCCCCGTTATCCTGGTCGGTTATTTTTCCGGACAGGCTGAAACTGCAATCCTGTGCATACATGATGCAGGAGAGGAAGGAGAACAAAAGGTATAAGATCTTTTTTCGCACGGAACATCGGGCGCGAAATTTTTATTCAGGGTACCGGGTCGTAGCCATGCGGCCCCCAGGGATGACATTTTAGTATGCGCCGCAAAGTCAGCCAGCCGCCCTTCAGTGCCCCGTATTTTTGGAGCGCTTCAACGGCATAGTGCGAACAGGTAGGTTGGAACCTGCACGAAGGAGCGAGATGCGGCGATATGGCTTTTTGGTAAAAACGCACAACTAATATGAATAAAAATTTCACTGATTAAATTGGTTTAACAATAAATAGATGGAACACTGTTTCAGTTAAACCTGCGGAGGCCCGCGGAGATATGCAATAACAGCTTTGCGCTGTTGGGTGTCTTGTCGTTTATAGTTGTCGGAAACCTTATCGCTGTTTTGCCGGAAAGGCGTACAGTTGAGAATGATCTTAAAAATAGTGAAGTAAACAGGTGTCTCAAATTTCTCCAGCTCACAATTCTGTGTTTTATGATTGGAGTCAAAATTTTCGCCGGCATCCCTGTCCTGTATCTGTTCGATAACATGGTTATGGCCCATCAGTTTATGCAGGTAAACCTTCGGAAGCGCCGTAAACAGCACAACCGCAAGCATCACAAAACTCAATATGATCCGTAACTTTTTGGACATCAGACTACAAATATAAAAAATTTGAACGGAAACGCAAATGCCCACGATTTAAGAAGTGTATCAATTTGAAAACAGACACAGATTTCACGGATTCCGCGGATATAATTTAGAAGGATTTATTCCACCGAAAACGCACAAATCCGTAAAAATCATCAAAGATTTTATTTGGAAAGTATATAAAATCAGTGCAATCTGCGAAATCGGTGTCCCGGCATTTAATACTAATACCGGAGAATAAATAAATGAGACACTATTTATTTTCGCATATTTGTAACGCCTGTTCCCCGGATGGAGCTTCAGGCATAAACTACGACACTATATATGAGTACGACAATAGCAGATCTTCATACATTGTTCCTGGAAGCAGGGCAGAAGATATGTACCGATACACGGAAAGCAGAAAAGGGCGCTCTTTTCTTCGCACTGAAAGGACCGAATTTCAACGCCAATGAGCTGGCTTCGCAGGCCATCGGGGCGGGCTGCAGCTATGCGGTGATCGACGACAAAACATTCGCTTCGGTTCCCAATACCATCCTTGTGCAGGATGTATTGCTGGCATTGCAACAGCTGGCCAACTATCACAGGAAGACGCTGGACATCCCTTTTATAGGGATCACGGGAAGCAATGGAAAAACCACCACAAAAGAATTAGTGGCTGCAGTACTTGCCGAAAAATTCAGGGTGCTGGCTACGGAGGGCAATCTGAATAATCATATCGGTGTGCCGCTCACCTTATTGAGTATAAAGCCCGAACATGAAATAGCCATTATTGAAATGGGCGCCAATCACCAGGGAGAGATCGAAATGCTCTGCAGGATAGCGGAACCGGATTATGGCATCATTACTAATATCGGGAAAGCACACCTTGAAGGTTTTGGCGGCATTGAAGGCGTGAAAAAAGGAAAAAGCGAATTGTATAAATACATCGCGGAGAAAAAAGGGAAGGTATTTTTACATGCGGATGACGATGTATTGCAGGAGCTTTCAGCAGCGAACGACAAGGTCACCTACGGCACCAAAAAGCTGTACGATGTAGTGGGACGGATGAACGCGTCTTCGTCTACCGTACAATTTGTATGGAAAACAAGGTACGAGGCGCCGGAGCTGGCCAAAGCGCCTTTGATCCAATCGCATCTCGTGGGTGTATATAATTATTACAACCTGCTTTGTGCGGCTTGTGTCGGCAATTATTTTCAGGTGGAGGAAGAGGCAATTAACAGGGCGCTGGCTGCTTATGAGCCGACGAACAATCGCTCACAGCTGACGAAGACGGATAAGAATACGCTGATACTCGATTATTACAATGCCAATCCTACCAGCATGAAAGCCGCCATCGAAAATTTTGCGGCCATGGACGTACCCAACAAGCTGCTTATATTGGGCGATATGCTTGAGCTGGGTGAGGAATCAGCACAGGAACATCAGCTGATCATCGACCTCCTGAAGGAAAAAAAGCTAAAAGACCACATGTTGGTTGGTCCGGTATTTTCTGCACTTAGTCCTGATCATACCTATCCTGATTCGCAGGCGGCTGCCCGATACCTTAGCGAACATCCCGTCGAACAAAAAACCATTTTGATCAAAGGTTCCAGGGGGATTAGGCTGGAAACGGTGCTAAGCCGGCTATGAAGGCGAATAGCAGATAATCAAAAGAATCTAAATTTTTTCGTCTAAAATTTTATTTTTCTGTTTAAAAAACATACAATTTTACACCCGAACACTAAACCGATTTACACCCGAACACTAAACCAAAGTATGCTACGAATTTTACTTTTATGTATCCTGCTGACCGGGATCACTTCGATCGCGAAGGCACAGAAGTTTACAGAGATCAAAAAAGGAGAAAAAGTCCCGTCCTTCTTTTTAAATGACAGTGAGAAATCGTTTCATTCCTGCTCTTTTATAAGCCTTAAAAAACTGCTCTTTATCCGGATATGGGATTCAAAGGCAGATACCGCTTCTTCCAGCCTGGCCGAAGTTTCAAAACTGTATTCCAAATACACACCAAGGCATTTTTACAATAACCTGAGCTTCGATGTGATCACCGTTGCCGTAGGTAAGGATATTGCCAGCTGGAAAAAGAATATCGAACATTTCCAGTTAGGGAAAGCCATGAATTATGTTTCCTTCGACGGATACTGGGATTTGTATGTGAAGAATTATTACCTCGATAAAATGCCCTATTCACTGATCGTGGATGAGACGGGAACTATATTGCTGGTAAACCCTACGATGGCCGAAACAGAAAAGTTCCTCGACAGGAATTCTGCGGAAAGCGCAAACAATGTTATTTCCGGAAAGGTGATGATCGGTACCAAAACGCTGGCACCACTCCCATATCGCAAGATCTACGTGACCAATAAGCAGAACGATACCGTGCAGATGGTGATCACCAATGAGGAAGGGAATTTTACGATCAAAAACAATTATGCTAAAAATGAATTGTCGATCAATATTTCGAGGTATCCCGAGATCACAGGCAACGATAAAGTTTATCTCGCTACACCCAAAGGTAAAGTGATAGGTGTGTTTGAAAAAGGACCGAACGGATTTTCGTATAAATTCCTCAACCGCGATATATTTGTATTACGACCGCTCGAAGAGGAAGATCCCGGTATGGCCATGATGGAATTTAAGAACAGGATGTTCTATACCGAGCACATCTTCCATTTTAACGAAACGACTATTCCCGATTCCTCCGCACTGAAAATTGATCTGGTGATCAGCCGTCTGAAAGACAACCCGAATTTCAGGGTAGAGATCCAGTCGCATACCGATGTTACGGGGAGTCCCGAGAACAACATGAAGTTATCGGTGCAGCGGGCCAAGAACATCCTCGACTACATGGTATCCAACGGCATTGATAAGAAACGGATCGTATCGGTTGGCATGGGCGATAAAAAGCCGATCATCAAATGTGATATGGGCGATTGCTCGCCCGAAGAAATAGAGCTGAACCGGCGAACGGAGTTTAAGCTGCTGAAGCCGATTTGATGAAAACGGATCCACCAAGTGGATCCGTTTTTGTTTATGTCAGATCAGTATTTGGAGATGTCAAAAACAGGACTGAAGAAAACACCTATAAGAAAATTCTCCTTTTTGATACCGGTTTCAAACTCTTTGCCTGTTCGGTACCCTGCAAATAATCCTCCGTTCAGGCCTTTGAATTTATCTTCTTCTTTCAGGTTCAGGAAATAGAACTGCACACGTGCATCCAGGATCTTGTTGGTGAGATCGGTGACAATGATAGGTTGGAAAGCATATTTGCCTTCGCCCAGTATGATCCTGTATTCGGCCTGAATGGCCAACTTTTGTTTTAAAACCGGTGCTGCCATGTAGAGCTCTTCCTGCTTTGAAATACCGGTATTAGTGGTAGGTAGGTTGTAGGTACCGGCATCACCCGGATCGTAATATTCCTGGCCGATCACCGAAATGGCGGCAGAGGAATGGTTGGTGATCATGCTCCCGAGAATAAATTTACCTTCATATTCATACACTTCTTTCGAGTCGGTTGCCAGCAGGGTGGTGTCTGTGAAAAAATCAAATTCTTTTTTGCCGGCTTTTGCCCTTGCTCCGATAAAAGGGACAAACTTACGGTAAGTAAATATCCGCTCCATCCTTATTTTTTCTTCAGGAGTTAATTCGCTGTATTGTTGCGGTTGTAGCAATGCTTCACCACAGCATTCGGGCTCACGTTCTTTACCGATCAGTTCGAATTTTTCGACCAATGTGGTACTGTTCATTTTCACGGAAGTGAGTTTGCTGAAATTGTGCTGGAATCCGATAGAAAGATTCGAGGAACCGGTGAGGCCATCGACATTTATGGCTTCGGTTCTTTTTCCGGAAAAAGGAGTATTCACCTGTATATTGAAAACAGTGTTCGTTTTCACAAGGAAACCGATATTCGCGGTTATATCGGATTCGCCGGTAGAAGTAGTCAGGTTAATAAAGCTAAGATGCGATATCATGGAGGATGAGCCGGTAAAATCAGTAATTCGTTCCTGTGATTTTATTTGGGCAATAATGTCGGGAGAATAAGCCTGTGCATGCATAAGGACCGGGACAATTGAAGTCAGTATGATCCGGAGAATAACTTGTTTTTTCATAAGGATGTTATTTTTACGTTTGTAATAAATGTTTTAGCTTAGGTTTCCTCCGGAAAGATCTATAGTGATATATCCGTAGTTCTTTCCTCCGGCATCCAGCTTCCCTTTTTTTATCGGGGGGTTTACGGGACTTACTACTTCTACAGAATGCGTATCCCCTTTTTTTCCTTCTACATAAAAGACAAGGATGTGTTTTACTCCGTTTTTCAGATCAACATATAGGGTGTTGTCGTAGGGATGATTCACCTTAACGATGACTTTATCATCGATGCTGATCTGGAAGATCTTTGAAGCGGTTGATTTTGCTTTGATTTGTACTCTGGCCATGGGGTATGTTTTGAATTTTGCCTGCTTTTAAGGGTTTCGGGCTTTCCCTGCGATCTGTCGGGATCGTATGCAAAGATGTGGTCAGTACCGGTACAAATCAAGCGTGCTTTCTGCAAAACAGGGAGGGTGGTTTCCCCGGGGTGTGGTTCAGGAATAATACGGGGGTAAATAATTTTGTCAATGCAATGGAATAGTTCAATTTTGCCTAAACCAATAAAAACAAACAAATTATGCCAAACATGTTAACTGTAAACTGGCCTTTGCCAGAAAAACAAGTATCACTTGATGCCTGTAAGGTCGAACCCGGAGAAGGAATGGTTGCCGTAGAAAGGTTTAATGAATTTTTTAAGCTTAAACCAACGACGGAAGGAGGCAATCCTAAAGACTTGCCGGCTTTGATAGAGAAAATAAAAATGAGTGTTATCGAAACACTATACGCTCAGGCCAGAGATCATGAAACAACCAACGAATTTATTACTGCGCTGAGAATAACACTGGCAGCTGATGGGACGAAAGTTAAAGCAATATACAGTGCCCTTCAGCTGAATTGCGTAGAAACATATTACGATGTTTGTGCAAATCCTATTTCAAAATATACGGTGGGTTGGGAAGGAACCAAATATGAAATTCAAAATGATACATTGGTGCAGGCCACAATAACGGACCCACCTAAGAGCTATTCGGATAATATTCATGTTTCTGAAATGGGCAACGGCTCCTACCGGAATGCTCAATATGGAAATACAATTACACATGATGTACAATCTCATATTCTGACTTTCCAGGAAATATTTAAACTGGCAAAAGATAATCACCCAATGAGCAATGTGCATTTATATAACGCCTTGAGACAAGTAAACGAATTGGCAAAGCATGGAGTGCTGTTAACTCCCGTTACACTGATCAATGTCACAAGCGGAGGAACAACTGCAATAAATGAACTCATGCCGACAGAAGCAGCAAATGGTCTTAAGACTATTGCAGGTACAAAAGCATTTAACCTTGTAAATGTTTCATCAAAACCAGGCGGTTTTGCCAACATGTCGCATTTATGCCCGCCAAGCTGTAGCGGATTTCTTTTTATAATGGAATAGTTATATATTTATAACTGATATACATGCGATGCTACATGTTTCAGTTTGTAAATGAAATTCTAAGTTTACTGCTCGTACTATCTGCCGGGATTTATTCCGGCAGATATATGAATAAATTTCAATGTGTTTTGTTTATTCAGGCGCTGGTCTGGATATTCTTTTTTTTATGCTCCTATATTGTTACCGGAATTCAAAAGCATTATAATGTTCAACCGAACAACCAGTGGGTGTTTAACATACATATGTTGTTTGAGACGAGCCTGCTTATGTTGGCTGCGTATTTTTATTTTCAGGAAAAGTCTGTGAAGGCTACGGTAGTGGTGGTGTTTGTCTTCTTTTTTTTCTTTTATTGTTTCCGGATTTTTATATATGGGGTCAAAAAATTCGATGGGTATATATTTAGTATGCAGAGTTTATCAATAATGATCGTCTATATCTATATTATGTATGATTTTTATATCAATAATAGGTTTAATTTCAGCAGCAGATCTCCCGAAATAATAGCTTGTATAGGTTTGCTGCTTTACACTACGTGTAATATTCCTTTTTTTAACCTGCTGAATTTTTTAAACGTGCAGTGCCCTGAACAAAGTCGCGAATTGTTCAAAATCATAACGGATACATCAGCTAATATCCGGTATTTGTCACTTGCATTAGCTTTATGGTTAATTGGTAAAAATACTATTACAATAAATAGAAGGAGACATGGATAATCAGGAAGTAGTCTTAGCCATAGTATGTACTACCTTATTGATATTCCTGCTCATTGCAGTATTGGTCTTGATATTCTTCATCTCCGGCCGTCGCCGCCTGCAGCAGGAAATGGAAATGGCACAGGCAAAGCTTTCCTTCGAAAAAGAATTGCGGCAGGTGGCAACGGAAGTAAGTGAGCAGATGATGGGGCAGTTTGCACAGGAGCTGCACGACAATATCGGGCAATTGCTCACCGCCATGCACATTCATATCGAGAACCAGAAGCTGGATCATCCGCAGCAGGCCGACGGGTTTAAACCCATAGAGATCTATCTCGGTGAAGTATCGCAGCAATTGCGTCTGCTAAGCCGGACGCTGAACAACGAATATATCGGCCACGCAGGTTTGTTCGACGCCATGCAGCAACAGGTAGCCCGGCTGCGCGCATTGAAGCGGTTTGATGTGCATTGGACGCCGGTGCAGGGACCATCCGGACTCGATAAGAACCAGGAGCTGGTCGTTTTCCGGATCTTCCAGGAGATCTCACAGAATGCATTGCGTCATTCGGGAGCGGCTAATTTATTCATTGAGATCAATGCCACCGCAGGGAATTTCGAAATGGAGATCCGGGATGACGGCCGGGGATTTGATGCAGCGGAACTATTACGGCCACATGGAAACGCAGGAATGCCTTCCTCCAAAAGAGCTTCGGGCCTGCTGCATATCCTGAGCCGCTCCGAAATGGCCGGCTTGCAATGCGAAATAACCTCTTCCCCGGGTAAAGGTTGCCGGATCAAAATAAAAACATCAACTTTGTAACTATGCAAGCTGCCGCCGCTACAAAAAAAATTGTCCTGGTAGATGATCATGTGATCGTCCGCAACGGGCTCCGCGAGCTGGTCGAAAAATTAGGCCCTTATTCCGTTTCTCACCAGTTCGATGAGGGTCCGGCCTTGCTGAATGCACTTCCACTCGATCCCGCTCCCGACCTGATCATTCTTGATCTGAGCATGCCGGCTATGAACGGAGATCGGGTAATGGAATTGCTGAACGAAAAACAGAATAAAACACCCGTTCTCATCCTCACCCTGAATGAGGACGAAGCCACGATCATCCGGCTGTTCCGCATGGGAGTGAGGGGATATCTGAAAAAGAACTGTACGGCTGAAGTACTGAAGGAAGCGCTGAACGATGTTTTTCAGAAAGGGTATTACCACAATGAATTTCTCACCCTTTCCCTGCAGACAAATGCAGCGGATGCAAAAAAGAGTGAGCAGGAACAGATCCTCGAACAGTTA
This sequence comes from Bacteroidota bacterium, assembly GCA_021156365.1. Taxonomy (GTDB): domain Bacteria; phylum Bacteroidota; class Bacteroidia; order B-17B0; family Aurantibacillaceae; genus JADJDM01. The sequence continues at coordinate 184,187 of JAJNDK010000009.1, read as the reverse complement.
TCGCCAAGAGAACGCGAATTCCTGAAGCTGGTTTGTCATGAAAAAGAATATACCTATGAGCAAATAGCGGATCAGATGAAGGTCTCGCTTCGCACCGTAGATGGCTACAGGGAATCGGTCTTCGAAAAATTCGGCATCCGCTCCAAAACCGGGTTGGTGTTATTCGTCTTGAAATACAAGTTATTTGAATTGTTGTAATAAAAGACATTCATCTTTTTTTGGTGATCGTAAAAGCCGGCCCCTGCTACTGAAATACAAGTTGTTTGAACTACTGTACTGCTTTCTGACAGCGCGTATTATCTCTCTATGTGCGCTGTCCGTTTTGTTTAATAGAAAGCCACGCAGGTAGAATCCACTTTCCTTTTCCTGTAATGCGCTATTGAGTAATTTTAAGGAACAATTCTGTGGAAAAAACAGGCACGCTCCTCAGTGTAATGGACTGTTGGGAGATTTTAACGGACAATTCTTTTATCTGAATGGACAATCGGATGATTTTAACGGACGGCCCGGCGAAATGAATGGACATTGTTTTCTCCTGAATGGACGATTGACTGATTTTAAGGGACTGTTCCGCAGAATAAGTGGACACTGTTTTTGTTGCAATGGACAATTGGGTGATTTCAATGGCCTGTCCGGCAGAATGAATGGACAATTCTATTATTCCAATGAACCTGTGAGTAACTTTAAGGGACAATCCTATGGAAAGAATGGGCATTATTTCCACTCTAATGGACTGTTGAATGATCCTAATGGAGCATATATTGAACGTAATGGACATTATTTTTTATGGAATGTACAATGGAGTGACCCTACTGTGCGGTTCAGGGGAATGAATGAGCATTTTTCAGGACATACGGCACCATTTGCATGTTTCATGCTTTGTTTCCGGGCATAAAATAAACAGATCTCCTTAATACATGCTCTGCGGTAAAGTATCCATAACCACTTTTCCGGGAAAAACGACCACTTACAAAGTTATCCCTGCACATTATGCGTGCATAATTACCAGTTAATTTTTTTAACAGGTTTTTGCTATAACAAAACATATTTGCTTTACGTTATAATCTTAAAACAAGCAAACATGAATAAACCAAAAGAGAAAAAATAAACACCGGAAGCTGTGGTAATATGTTCGCGGTGAACAAACGGCTTCGATTAAAGAACATGCACGGGTTGCACCGTCTTTAATTCACTACCCTCAAAATAAAAAAAATACAATCATGACAACTTTAGGATACATGCCAGGCTCCGATGTGGAGAAAGGCATGTGGATGGGAAACTTCTCCCTTAAGATCGGTACCTACGCTGCACAGGTAGGTGTCACGGCAGCCGAAGTTACTTCTATACAGAAGGATGCTGCTTATTTCCAGTATGTGATGTCGCTGCTGGAAGTGCACAAACAAACATTAAATAATATCACCAGCTACAAGAACCAGCTGAAAAAAGCGATAGCACAGCAGCACATCGGCGCATTGCCGTCTCTGCCTGCAATGCCAGCCGCTCCGCCTGCTGTGAGCGAAGGGATCTTCGATCGCATCAGTAAGCTGGTGAAACGCATCAAAGCGAGCGCAAGCTACAATGAGGCCATGGGACAGGATCTCGGGATCATAGCGCCAACGCAGGTTATTGATGTGAATTCACTGCAACCGGAGCTTTCGGTGAAGCTGGAAGCAGGCCGTCCGCACATCAAATGTGCAAAAGGCATTGCCGATGCCATCGATCTCTATGTAGACCGTGGTGAAGGCAACGGCTTTGTGCTCATCGGCCGCCTGCCCAAACCGGACTACATCGACACCGCCAACCTGCCTGCCAACACCCTGCTGGCCGAATGGGATTACAAAGCGATGTATGTGATCGGTAACGACAACGCCGGCCTGATGAGCGCACCGGTAAGCGTGATCGTGAAGAAAATGTAGCTGAGTGATTTTTCAACCCTCTTACATTAAACGGAGTTCTTCGGAAGAGGGACTCCGTTTTTGGTTTGTAAAAAATATCCTGAAGTAATTGAGGCTTTTGTTTAGTTTTGCTTAGAATAAAAAAAACATAATGAAGCCTAAATTTTTTATATCGTCAACAATTCATGATTTTAAGGATCTTCGTTCTTGCATAAAATGGTGGCTGAAGCAGAATGGGTATTCGGTCAACGCATCAGAATTTAATGATTTTGATAAGCCTTTGGATTATAATTCATATGAAGCGTGTCTGAAAGCGATTGATAATTCGGAATATTTTATTCTCCTTATTGGAGATAGAGTAGGGGGTATGTATGACCAAGAGACGACTATTACTCAGAAGGAGTATCAGTATGCTTATAATAGAATGTTAGAAGGAAAACTGAAGATCATAAATTTTATTCGTTTAGAAACGTGGACTAAATTTCAATCGGACCATAAGTTGATCAATAATAAAGAGTTTAAGTCTTCTAATAAGGAGGAAGGTATAAAAATACTTCTGTATAGATTTATTGATAATGTAAGAAGGGTTGAGGAAATGGGCCGTGGCGAAAAGCCAAAGAATAACTGGATTCATCCATTTAATGTATTTAGCGATATTGTTGATGTTCTTAATATGCAACTGGGAAGTAGAATAGAATTAGGTTATAAGGCAAATCGGTTTATTACGTATGCTGAGATTGTGAATAATTTAAAAGAAATATCTAAGATTGGAAAAGATGGAAGCCTTGAGCCCATAGCATATTTGGAGAGAGAAATATTCATAGATTTTAAGTACGACTTTTCTATGATTGAAAAAACGTTAACTGAAGAGCAACATCAAAATTATTCTAAATTCTATATAGGTGTTGTTTTTATTAAGGAGTTGAGACTAAATAGAATGGAATCTCTATATAAATCTGGCTTTTTTTTGCAGTATGACTCCAAGAAAGACGATTATTATAGTGGAGATTTGAACGAATTGGCATTAAAACTAATTAATAATTACGAATCTATAAACTCTTTAATAAGGGGTATTAAAGAAAAGTCAACAGAAAAACTTGGGTCATTAAAACCAAAATCTGATAAGTCACATCTTGTTATAAATCCTATTGATATACTTTTCGCATTTAAGATGTACGAAAGAATGGTTGATTGTATAAATTACTCGAAAAATATATATAGATTAATGTTTGATTTACAATATAAGGTACCTGTGGAATTTGAATATTTTAACGGAATTGAAGGAGGACGGCCGAATCAAGATAAAGAAATTGAATTTAAGAAGGCCGTTTTATCATATTTTAAACTGGCAGAATCAGATTAAATAATTATTTCGCCTCCGCAGGAATAAGCACAATCTAGGATCTCTGATCCGTTCACTCAACTCTGTTCAGCAAGCCAATGATAATACAATTTGTATCTTTTTTATGTCGTACCATTATAATCTTTAAAAAGATGATGACTAAATACTATTTATTGATTTTCCTTCTCTGGCAATTTTCTGTCCAGGCACAAACTTCTCTTAGCGATACGATCGATTATTCGACCTTTCTTACAGGCAACGTTCCCGGCAAAGCAAAGCATTATAGCTTGAAAAAGATAAAAGAAGGCAAAGCAGGGAAGGAGCTCCTTTTGAAGCCGGGTTATATATGGGTAAACACAACAGATAAAGACTTCAGGTTGCAGGATCGTATTCATTTGGCATATGCCGGTGATACACTTGTAGAAATGGGCTGGGACTTTGAAACCGCATATGAACCGTATAAATACCATACACTCGGCAGGCTGCAGCTCAGGCAGTCGGTAAACCTGATAACGATTACTAAACTGAAATGGGCCGGACCGAACGTGGAACCCATAGTGGAACGAAAGTTCAAAATCCTCAAATGGACAGCAACGGAAATTATCCTGAAAGATATTTCCAATTTTAAACTTCAAAGACTGTATTATTTTGGAATGAAATAATCTTTCCCCATAAACCCTTCACCTTCCGCGCTCTTTGCGCCTTCCTTGGTTACTCCTTTGCGGTTAAATCCCCCTCTTGTTTCTACCTTCCATATTCCGTACCTTCGATCCATGTTCTCATTAAAAAACAATCTCGCTTTTCTTTTGCTGCTTGCAGGTTTTTCTGTGCGCGCTCAATTTGCACCGGCCGTTTATATCGACACCCTGCAGGCGGAGAATGTGATGCAGCTCGGCGTGGCCGATTTTAATGGTGACGGCTCGCCCGATATCCTTAGTTCAGGTTTTCACTGGCCGGAGGAACGGATACGGCTGCATACCCAGGCAGGCGGATCCTATACCCCGCAGCTGATCGATAGTATGGATCAGCTCCGCTCTTTCGATATCGCCGATATCAACAACGACGGGCGTATGGATTTTGTGCTCAGCTATGAAACACCTTCTACTATTAAATGGTATGAGAACACCGGCGCTGCTTTTGTACCCCATGTGGTAGACACGGCACTCGATTTCACAGACAAATTATTACTACGCGATTTCGATAACAACGGTATGGTCGATATCCTTTCCATGCAACATGTGGAGATCGTGTTATACCTGGCTACAGCGCCCGGCGTATTCGATACGGCGCGGGTGATCTTCGGTACCACGGAATTTTACGCGATGGATGCTGCGGATTATAATAATGACGGGCTCCTGGATGTGGCGGTAGCCAGTGGTGGTTTTGATGTGGTGCTGAACAATGGCGGCGGTAATTTCACCTGGCACTCGCAGCAGGGTATTACGCTTTGTTTTGGCCTGCAATCGTCGGATATGGATCTCGACGGCGATGTCGATGTGGCTGCCTACGAAAGCCTCAAAGGAATTCTGTATTATGCCAACGATGGCAGCGCGAACTTCAGCATGCAGGATACCATTCTTCTTTCCACCGATCAGTTCGAGACTTTCAGCATTACCGATCTCGATTGTGATGCCGATCCGGATGTGTACACCACCATACCGCAACCGGGTAAAATAGTATGGGTGGAGAACGACGGTCATGCAGATTTCAGCGCGCCTCATGTAGTGCATACCCACAATGGACAACTTTTCAAGGCCAGTACTGCCGCCGACATGGACCTGAACGGAACACCCGATCTGCTCTGGGGGAATTTTTACCTGGGGATAAACATGAATCAGTGTGTTCCCTTTGGCCTGGAAGAAAAGGAAACAACCACTATCCGCGTATATCCCAACCCGGTGAAAGAACTGCTGCATATTGATGCGGGCACTGCAGGAATAAAAAGTGCAAGGCTCTACGATCTCAGCGGTCGTCTTTTGAAGGAAGGAATAGGCGGAGCTTTGAATGTTGCCGGATTGCCTGCGGGTATGTATTTTCTGCTGTTGGAAACGACCGGAGGAAAAGGAGTATACAAGGTAGTGAAGGATTGACCGGCTGCGCCAACTGTGTTTGTTCTATGTAAAAGCCCGGACTTGATCCCGCTCACCCGGCAACTATAACCCGAAACCTCAAACCCTAAACTTCCCCGGCTTTTCAACAAAAACCGGTTGATATTATGAGTGGAATAAAACTACCGGATTACCAACTGATTTCGTACCTTTCGATGCTCACTCCCGATAGCTATCGGGGACGCACATTTATCATTATGAAAGCATATATTTTTCCAGGACAAGGTTCGCAGTTCCCCGGAATGGGCAAGGACCTGTATGACAACAATCCACAGGCAAAGGAATTATTCGGGAAAGCCAACGAGATACTTGGTTTCCGCATTACCGACATCATGTTCGGCGGCACCGAAGAGGAGCTGAAGCAAACCAAAGTGACCCAGCCGGCTATTTTCCTTCACTCGGTGGTGCTGGCAAGCACTTTGAGTGATTTTAAACCGGATATGGTAGCAGGGCATTCCCTGGGAGAATTTTCCGCATTGGTGGCCAACAAAACATTGTCTTTCGAGGATGCACTGAAGCTGGTGTACAAACGTGCGCTCGCGATGCAGAAAGCCTGCGAGATCAATCCTTCTACGATGGCAGCCGTGCTCAACCTCGACGATAAAGTGGTGGAAAGCATTTGTGCCGATATTACCAACGGCGGCAACATCGTAGTGGCAGCCAATTACAACTGCCCCGGCCAGCTGGTGATCAGCGGAACGATCGAAGGTGTGAATATCGCCTGCGAAAAAATGAAAGAGGCAGGAGCCAAGCGTGCACTGGTATTGCCTGTTGGCGGCGCTTTTCACTCGCCCCTGATGGAGCCTGCACGTGTGGAGCTGGAAGCTGCTATCACTGCAACTAATTTCAATACACCGATCTGCCCGGTATACCAAAATGTAACGGCACAGGCTGTTTCCAACCCGGACGAGATCAAACGGAACCTGGTGGCACAGCTTACGGCCCCGGTAAAATGGACGCAGACAGTGGAGAATATGATCAAAGACGGAGCAACTTTGTTTACCGAAGTAGGTCCCGGCAAAGTGTTGCAGGGACTGGTGAAAAAGATCAACAAAGAAGCGGAAGCGGTAAGTGCTTAATTAAATTGCTTTGAAGAATTGGAATATATACAGAATGGGCTGTCACGTCGAGTGTTTTAGTACCCCAAAATGTATCGAGACGATTACGTGATTTCCTTCGAACTGACATTTTACAGGGTTTCGACTTTATTCTATATAAAAGAATAATAAAATTAATAAGAATATGAAAAGGCTGTTAATAGTATTTCTGGTGTTGGGAACGATGGTTGCAAAAGCGCAGTTCATCCAGGGGCTCGGTGTTTTCGGTTCCGGTACTTCTTCACGTCACGATTATGAGAATACCAACGATCCGGATTCTTCGTTCCTGCGGGTATTGTATCCCGAACCGCACCGTTCGGCAGAACGCCTGAGCTGGGGCGCGGGTATAGTGGCCGAAATGCTTCCTTTCCGTGGATTTCGCTGGCAGTCGGAAATAGAATACATCAACAAAGGAGCAAAGGAAACAAATTATCTTACACAGCCTTATTTCGGTCAACGGGAAAAACGGGTGAACAAATACCGCTACATCGCCTGGAACAACTTCGCGAAATTCCGCCTCGAAACGTTTAATTTCACTTCCTCTTTACTGATCGGCGCACGCCTCGAATACAAGCTCGGAAGCTCCACACCGGCCTACAGCGATGTCTCCGGAAATTTCAAAGGTCTCTGGATCTCGCCCGATGTGGGGATCGGTTTCGAACCATACTCTTTCCGCAAAATAAAGATCTTTACCGAGCTGCATTACAACCCGGACGTTCGCCGTCAATACGATGATAATGGTATCGAGGCCAGCAACCGCACCTGGGAGCTGCGTGTAGGGATCATGTACCGGAAGAAAAAAATGAACGACCTGGATTGCAATGCTCCGCGCTATCACGGAGATTAATTAAAAAACAAATATGGTAATTTCAAAAGAAGCTTTGTTATCGCTCACCAAAGGAGTGATGATGCCACAGGAGGAAATGCTGGAGGTAGGCCGGAAGAAGGGGAAACTCTATATCGGCATCCCGAAGGAAACAGCTTACCAGGAAAACCGCGTTCCGCTTGTGCCGGATGCAGTGGCGCTTCTTGTAAATTTAGGTCATCGTATCGTGGTAGAGACCAATGCGGGGCAGGCTGCCAATTTCCAGGACAATGACTACAGCGAGGCAGGTGCAGAGATCGCCTACACACCCGAAGAAGTATTCAAGGCAGATATGATCGTGAAGATCGCGCCTCCTACGCTCAAAGAACAGGAGATGATGCAGCAGAAACAAACCCTCTTCTCTGCTTTACAATTCACCACACAGCCGGAAGAATTCCTCAAAAAATTAAGCGCTAAAAAAGTAAATGCCGTTGCAGTAGACTGGATCACGGATGAACAGGGCATCTATCCTGCCGTTCGTGCGATGGGAGAAATAGCAGGCGGAACATCCATACTCATTGCAGCCGAATACCTGAGCAATACCAATAACGGTATGGGCGCTGTATTAGGCGGTATCTCCGGTATCTCGCCAACCGAAGTGATCATCATCGGTGCGGGTACGGTAGGGGAATTTGCTGCACGCGCTGCTATCGGTCTGGGTGCTTATGTTAAAGTATTCGACAATTCCACTTCACGTCTCCGCAGGCTGCAGAGCTCATTAGGTACCCGTGTGTTCACTTCCATCATTCAGCCGAAAGTACTGGCCAAGCATTTGAAGTCGGCCGATGTAGTGATCGGTGCCGTTCGCAGCAGCAAAGGAAGAAGCCCCGTGATCGTAACCGAGGATATGGTGAGCGATATGAAAGTGGGCGCTGTGATCGTGGATGTAAGTATCGACCAGGGCGGGATCTTCGAAACATCTGAAGTCACCAATCATACCAAACCGGTGTACCGCAAACACGGCGTGATCCACTATTGTGTTCCGAATATTCCATCGCGCGTATCGCGTACCGCCTCCTATGCATTCAGCAATATGTTCGCGCAGATCCTCATCAGCATCGGTGATGAAGGCGGCTTCGAAGGCTTGTTGCGTAAGGATTCGGGAGTAAGGAATGGTGTGTATCTCTACAATGGTGTTCTTACCAATGAATACCTCGCAGAGACTTTCAATATGCCTTTCAAGGATATTAATTTATTAATGGCAATGTTTTAATTATGACGTTCAGTTACAGGGTAAAATTATATTTGTTCGGATTTCTGCTGGGGCTACTTATTCTCATGTTTATCCTGAAAGGAAAAAAATGCAGCGGGGTGTCCGAAATGAAATTACAGGAACTGGTTGATCAAAAAACATATTACAGCGAGAAAGCACTCTGTCAGATGAAGTGCCTCAACATCAGCACGGATTCGATGATGAAGCTGCTGCCGGAAAAATTCCGGGTGAACTATGACCGCAGCGAAGTGCATGCAGTGCCCTGCGGAAAATATTATGTAGAGCCGAATAAAAAGGAGAGCTTTCCTTTCACATTGGTGATACTCGATTGCGACACGACTTCCCGGATCGAACAGCTGGTACCTATAGCTACCGGGATAAAAGCCGGCTGCAATTGTGATACGCTTTCATCAACTATCAACTAACCTATTGAGCACCATTGGTACGGATAGCACAACAGCCGCAGCAGTAGTAAGCGCGGGGAACCTCGTAGCCATTCCTACGGAAACAGTGTATGGTCTTGCTGCCAACGCATTGGATACAAAGGCTGTGATAAAAATATTCGAAGCCAAGAACCGTCCTTTCTTCGATCCGCTCATTATCCATGTTCCGGACGCTTCCCATTTCGAAAAGTATTGCAGCAATATCCCGGAGATCGCCTATAAGCTGGCGGAAAAATTTTGTCCCGGACCGCTGACGATGCTGCTCGATAAAAAAGAGATCGTACCTGACCTGGTTACTTCGGGTCTGCCACAGGTAGCCATTCGTGTACCGAAGCATCCACTGACCTTAGCGCTTTTACAGCAGATCGGTTTTCCGTTGGCTGCACCGAGTGCCAATCCTTTCGGCTACATCAGCCCTACCACTGCCGCACATGTGGAAGAACAGTTGGGCGAAAAAGTGGCTTACATCCTTGATGGCGGTCCCTGCGAAGTGGGAGTGGAGTCCACTATCGTTGGCTTCGAAAAGGACATACTTGTTGTATACCGCCTCGGAGGCCTGGCTATAGAGGAGCTGTATCCATTCGCCGATAAGATAGAAATACGTATCAACCAGTCTTCCGATCCGAAAGCGCCCGGACAGCTGAAATCACATTATGCACCCCGCAAGCCTTTGCTCTTTGGAAACGTGGAGGAATTGACTGATGCACAAAAAGGGAAAAAGATCGCTGTACTGAGCTATCAGAAAAAATACAACGAACACACAAAAGTATTGTCTCCTTCCGGTGATATGCAGGAAGCTGCGCACAACCTCTTTGCTTATATGCGTGAGCTGGATGCAGGCGATGCGGAGCTGATCATTGCCGAACGGTTTCCCGATACTTTTTTGGGAAGAGCTATCAACGATCGGTTGGAAAGAGCAGCAGCGAAGTAGCAGGAATCTTACCACCAGGTGCTTAAAGAAATTTTATATTCAACCCTTTCAGAGTTGTAAAATGAGGCTGAGTCTTGAGTTATTTATATTCAAGCCTTTCAGGCTTGTTACTATACTTTACGACCATTTGCGATTAAAGATAAATAATCTGACATCTGATACTTCTGAACCCTGAAGGGGTTCAATACGAATAAACGTGAAGGTAGTTAATACATACAACCCTGAAGGGGTTGAATAAAGGATTGTTGATTGTAGCGAAGCCTCAGAAAAGGTCCGTACATTTCCGTAATAGCTGCCAGCTACAGGTACCGTAATCTGATCGACACTGTTTTTGAACCTGTTCCCAACACAAAATCGAATTGTGTAAAAACCGGTCTCGACATGCCCGTATGAAAATAGTCGGAAAACCCGAAACCTTCTTTAGGCAGTATCAATCCATAATCCATTTCCTGGTTATTGTTCTCGTCGTCAAGGATCGCAATGCCGTATACGCCGGGTTTCAGATCCGAATAGGAGATGCTGAGCTGTCCGTTCTTTATACCTGTTTTAGCTACCGTCCGGATAAAAAGCGCTTTTTCCTCTTTAAAGCTCTCATTGTTGTTGTAGAAGGCAAGGCGCACGGAGCCTGTAGGATTCCGGATACCGGAGATCTGGATGGTAAGTGTTTGCCCGGTCAGCTGCAGACCGCTTATAAGCAAAAGTAAAACGAGTGTTATTCGCATGGTCAAATATACAATAAAAGACAGTTCTGCTTTCTGTAGAATTACGGAAGAAAACGGCGCTGCATTTTTTGATATAGATCAAATAAACCGGGCTTGATATTTAGTTAACGAAGGAAAAGGAATCCGCGAAAGTTCTTACATTCGTATACAAATTAATTTCGAATGAAAAAACTTTTACTCCTCGCCGGTATACTGGCATCAACACTTCTCTTTTCCCAGGATCCATCATTTCAGTGGAAGCGCGTTAATAAAGGTGCCTTTTCCGGCAACGAGCAGGTATTATGCAGCGCGCGCGATAATGCAGGCAATAACTATATGTGCGGTTACAATGCAAGCTCTACCTGGATCGCAAAATTCGATAATACAGGTGCGAACACCTTTGCGTTCACGTATGTGGATTCGTCCAATGCCTATATAACGCCTGTTAAGCTGTTTGTAGATGGTAGCGGTAATATCTATATGATAGGCAGTAAGAACGACATGGGAAATGTAAACCCTATTGTCGTAAAATTCAATTCTGTTGGTCAGATTTTGTGGACAAATTATTTCAGTACCAATACCTATAATATTGTGGATGATGCTTTGCTCGACAATGCCACCAATCCCAATTATGTATTTTATACCGGGCGTATCAATGATTCACTGGGCATTGTAAAAGTGAATGCCGCTACCGGTGCTACTGTCTGGAAGCGGCAGTTGAATCCTTCCGGCAATTCGTATTCGCGCGGTGTGGGACTGGCTTACCTCAATGGAAATATCTATGCAACAGGGATCACCTTCAACCCGACTACTTTTCTGAATGCTTATACCGTAAAGCTCAACTCGACCGGAACTACGCTATACGCAAATGAATCCAACCTAACAGGCATCGACAACTCCGAGCATATACTTGTGAACAGCAGCGGCGATGCTTTTGTATTTGGGGTTGCCAGTAACACGGGCTTTGCACGTTTCTACCTGAAAAGGCTTTCGACGGGCGGTAACGTGACCTGGACCACCAATCTGTATCCAACTATTCAGGGTGGCGGAGTTCCCAGCTCATTGGTTTCGGTAGGCATGGCGGCTAATATTTCGAATACTGCCTTTTACCTGGTAGGTGGAGGTTATAACCCCAATATAAATCTGCGTGCGCAGTATACCTTTGTGGTGAACAGCTCCGGAGCAGTAGTCGATGATGAAGAATACAGCAATGGCGCCAATCTGGATCCGATCGCGATCCGCTCCGACAATGCCGGAAATTTCTTTGTAATGGGAAAGCAGGACGTACCCAACCCTACGATGTATGTTGAGAAGTTTGGCAGCTCGGGAGGCAGTTATCTTTATCATTCAGCCTATGTGACACAGACCACCAACCCGCCTGTAGATCTGTACCTGGACAACAATTCCAATGTGTACGCAACCAGTAATGTATACCGTAACAGTGTTAATCTTGGTGACGGATTGATCGTAAAATTCGGGCAAACCGGTAACCTCATATGGGATGGCATCTACGACGGGCAGGCTAACGGATACGATTACGGGAACAAAGTCTTTGTTGCCAATAACGGCCAGGATGTGTATACCGGAGGAGCTATACAGAACAATGGTACGGGGAGAGATGTAATGATCAAGTTATACGATACGCATGGGAATGAACAATGGGCCACCACTATCGATATGAATGCAACCGACGATTATTTCCTGGATATGGCACAGGATCAGTACAACGTAAGTTACCTTCTCTATAGCAATTCAAACCAGGGATATATCACCAAGATCGACAATATCGGTTCGCAGCTCTACAATGTACCGGTAACTGCCAATTATGGAAAAATAAAGGAAAACAGGAATAACTGGGGTGTGTATGTGGGGTATGATGGCTTTTACAACTCAATGGATTACCACCTGGAAGCCTTCGATTTCCAGGGAAATTATAGTTTCGGAAGCATTCCCGCTTCTGTTCCGGGTGGATACACCCAGGTGCGGGCCATCGAATATGACAATGCCGGCAATGTATACCTGTTCGGGAATATATATAACCCCGGAACAAATGTTACCGGTATGGTAGTTCAGAAACTGGATAATACCGGGATCAAACAATGGGACGCAGTCTTATCCGGCTTTGATGATGCCTATTTTAAAAACGGAGTGGATATGAAATTCAATTCGAATGGAGACCTCATAGTGATGGGAGTGGGTGTAAAACCCGGTGAAACGAAGGGTTCGATCGTACTGGCAACGGTTACAACTTCCGGTGTTGCTTCCACACCTGTGTTCTATTCCAGTATGCCGAATGTGCATATCATGAACCCGCTCGGTTTTCAGTTCAACGGCAGCGATATTGTTGTATATGGAAAAACGGATACTTCTCCTACCAGCTCCCAGGGCCTGATCGCTAAGTTTGATGCTGCACTCAATTTTCAATGGATGCTTCCTTTTGCCTCTGCCGGTATGGCACAGGATGCAGTGAACGATGTGACGATCTCCGGAACAGATATTTACGTAACAGGAATGCAGACAGTGACCGCGCAACAGTCGGCGGTATTGATGGCTAAAGTAGATAATAGCGGTAGCATCGTATGGAGTAAGAATTACAGCGGTGCGTTTGCAGGTTATAACGAAGGCAAGTCGATCGGCGTAAACAATGATCGTGTTTATGTGGTGGGATCGGCGAATGAGAGCCCCGGACAGCAATTCGATATGGTAGTGCTGAAATATTGTGCAAATCCGGAACCGGTGATCAGTGTCGGAGGTTCGACACTTATTTGTTCCAACGACACAGCAGTGCTTTATACCTCTTCCGGCACCAACCCGGATTATATGTGGCAGCCCGGCAACCTGACAGGCAGCTTCATCCAGGTGAGTGCATCGGGTTATTATTATGTGACGGCTATGGAATCAGATGGATGCCAGCGTACTTCGGATTCGGTACAGATCACCATCAAAACACCGCCAGTAGTTCCTTCTATTTGCGCCGTTACTGTTGATTCGCTTTCCACACACAATATCCTGCAATGGGATAAATCCATGTATACCGATCTTTCGCATTTTAATATTTATCGCGAGGATGCAACCAATATTTACACCCCGATCGGATCTGTACCTTTTGATAGTTTAAGCGAGTACCATGATTACATAGCCAACCCGAACATCACTACCAAACGATACAAACTGTCGGCAGTGGATACCTGCGGAGTAGAAAGTGCACTGAGCAATTACCACAATACCATTTATATTGTCTACTCAGGTAGTGGCCAGTACAACTGGAATTTATACACCATCGAAAACGCATCTAACCCGGTAACGAATTACCTGCTGATGCGCGAAGATGTGGGCGGCAGTGGCATATGGGCGCAGGTGGGTTCTACAGCAGGAACACAGGGTAATCTGAATGATCCTGATTTCGCATTGTATCCTTCGGGTCGCTGGAGAGTGGAGACCGCCTGGGGCATTACCTGCAACCCGACACGCGGGGCGATCAATACTTCGCGCTCTAATGTAAAATCACCAAACTCTGCCATTGGTATCGAATCGTATGGCAACAGTGCTGCTATCAGCATTTACCCGAACCCTGCTACAGATCAGGTGAATGTGAGCTTCGGTTCAGCTGCACCAAACACGAAGGTGAGTATTTATGATGCGGTGGGCAAGCTGGTATACGAAGCGGATGTAAAAACCGGGCAACAGGAAGTACAGATCAGTACCGCACTGTTCGGTAGCGGGATCTATATGCTGCAGCTGAGCAATGAGAACGGGAAGTTTATGAAGAAGTTGTTTGTGGAGTAAGGAGGAAGTTAGCCGCAGATTTTCGCGGATTACGCAGATTTAATTCCGGGTTTTATTAGGATTGATTTATTGTCATTGCTTATGAGGAAGCTTTGTGATCAACGTAGTACGAACTGTCAAATTTTTTTTTCTGATAAACGAATAGACCAAAACAAATAAAATTTTATGACCTGTTATTTTTTATATCTGCGAAATCCGCGTGAATCTGCGGCAAAGGAAATTAATTACTGATAACCGAAATTTTATTATTCATTTCGATCATAGCGGCCAGAGCCAGCTGCGAGTAATTCTGTGAGGCGTAACGGAAACCTTTAGCCTCCGTTACCCACAAACGTTTGATCACGTCCATGCCACCTGCCGTTGGTTGTATGGCCCACAAAGCGGCTTTTACATTTCCCGAACCGGCATGATACGAGTGCATCACTAACAGCCGGAACCATACATCCTGTTCATGGTATTGAATGCCTAAGGAATCCAGCATCTCTTTGGTTTTCGGGATACATACGCGTTTGATCAGCGAAGAAGCGGCAAACGCAGAACGTTCGAAATCGGCGCGCTCATCTATTTTTTTATTGACTTTTAATCCGAACATGCGCGCTACCGGCTTCATCAGCTGGAACGAACCGTAGGCGCCTACATTTGATTTCTGTAATTTGTTCGGGCTTTCGATCAGCAGGATCGCCTGTGCATACCAGGGATCCACACCGTTCTGGATAAAACCCTGAATGCCTTTGTCCAGGTTCTCATAGGCCCTGTCGAAATCATAGAAAAAACTTTTTCCAACTGTTACCAGTACCCGTGCGCTGTCGGGAAGACCATATGTTTTACGGACCTCCGATCGGAAAGCGGTTTTGGCACTGTCGTTTTTGCTGTCCCAGTCCGTATTGCTCATTTTGGCTACGATGGTCCGGTTGCAGGCGATATTAATAATACAGGAATCTTTGGACAGTTTCATGATCTGTTGCCAGAACTTTACCTGTGGCAGTGTATCGCAGCCCAATTGGTAGATCTGCCTGTCGAATACGTAATCACGGGTAACATTGTCGTTCTTGCAAACGCCTACCACATCCCTGCAGTGGTCGATGCAGACCGCTTTGTTGGTGTCCGGAGGTGCGGCATTCTTTACCGGCAGCGGATTACCAAGAGTAAGCGGGATCAGTATTTTAGCGAGTAGTAACATTTGTGGATCACAATATAAGTCATAATACGTAAAAAAGCCAGAAATGTTCTGTGATTTTTAAACTTTTGTTTTTTGAAAACATCTGTGGCTCCAACAGGGGCAGGCACTTCGGGCAGCAGACCCGCTGATCCGCTTTACCTGAACCAACTGAAATTTTGGACATACTCAAGCCAATGATCGTCCAATGCGTCCTTTACTTCGTCTGATGTCGGTTTCTCAACATATATGAGTTTGTGTTTCGGACCAAAGAATCCACGGTCTGTCATGAATTCCACAACGAGGCCATTCTCCGGTGTTTTTTCGACCGTCACCACGTTGTCTCCTTTCCGGTTGCGTACATACATATCAAGAAAGCTGACCCTTCCGTATCTTTCAAATGGAACAATAACATAGCCTTCAACAGGAACGAGAATACCATCGCGGATATCTTCCACCACCTTATTCCTGGCATCCCATCTCACGTTCCTTTCAATGAGCTCTCTCGTTGGTTTCATAAGCGGTGACCACAGGTACAATCCGAAACAGAGAATAAGGACTCCGTAGAGGTACCATTTTTTCAGGGACTTTCGATTCCTGAAACCGATCACAATGGCGAAGATCAGAACGATCAGGATAAGTATGGAAAAGGGAATGACTATACCGATCCCTACGCCGATCCCATCTGTATAGATGGAAAGGTAACATGCCATACATACTATGCAGATAGCTATTAAAAGCAGGACACGTAAAATTGTTTTTGCACGTTTGATCTTACTTTCAGGTACTACTATTTCCATGAGTTTTTTGTGAGCGCTGATTACTTGTAAAGGTATGCAGAATAAACAAAGGTTTAAATCAGGATCAGGCTTGCTGATAGTTTGTTTTTCTTAGCCATGTTATTTTCCTTCCAAGCAGATCAAACAATAGCATAGCAGTTAGGCAGCCCGTGGAATTGGCAATAAAATCGAACCAGTCGCCGCTTCGTTCGGAAAAGAACAGCGATTGCATGATCTCCAGGGCGCCGCCATAGGCGATACAAACAATGCCTGCTATCATCTTGAACTGTTTTTGAAGGGTGGGAAATGTGTTCTGAAGGAGAAAGCCCCGCATATAGAAAAGCTGCAGGACAAAGAAAATGGAAGCATGAACGAATTTATCGAAGGAGAGTAATTCGAGCCAGCTGATATGCGGTATGGATTTGCCGGGCATGCTGCAGAGTGCAAGGATGACAAGTGTCCATATGAATGCAGGCCAGTTATATTTGAGGAACATGAAGCAAAAGTAATTATTTTGAATGAAGATCGGACGACGGTAGGGACGAAAAATGAATGCATAAAAAAAGCTGCCCACCATAGGAGGACAGCTTTTTTATTTCTTCAAAAGCAAAATATTATTTTACTTTTTTAGCTAATTCAGCACCAGCTTTGAATTTTACCACTTTTTTTGCTGGAATTTTGATTTCTTTTCCAGTTTGTGGGTTACGGCCGATACGTGCAGCACGTTTAGCTACTGTGAAAGAACCGAAGCCTACTAGAGCAACACGGTCACCTTTTTTAAGTGCTTTTTCGATAGTTTCGATAGTTGCGTCTAAAGCGCGACCAGCATCAGCTTTTGTCAGCTTTGAGTGAGATGCGATTGCATCGATCAATTCTCCTTTGTTCATTTGATTTGATTTTTTTGGTTAAACAATTAGTTACTTTGAACAGAGCAAAAGTAATACGCTAACTGAATTTGTCAAGTGTTTGGAGTAAAAAAATGCTGTATTTGTTGAAAAATAGGCTATTTGTTAATAACTACACTCCAAATAGCCGCTATTAAGCCCTTTCAGGGGCATGAAAGCCTGTAGCGTACTGGCTTAAATGCTTCCATTTTCATGTAGTAAATAAAGTGTTTATTAAAGGGTGTTTCGGGGGCTATTGAAAAACAAAACCTTCTTCGAATTTAAATCCCCTCAAAAGCTCCTCTGTCTTCAAACGCTTTTTGCCCGCGAGCTGCAGCTCGTGTATATATACAAAGCCATTGCTGCAGGCTACTTTCAGATATGTCTTTCCATCCGAATGTACACTGCCCGGTATATATATATGTGTAGCGATCTCTTTCGATGAAGTATATACTTTAACGGAATGAAGCATTCCCTTACTGTCTTTGCCTTCTGTCCATGCAGCAGGGTAGGGGCTCAATCCCCGGATCAGGTTGTGAACACTTTCCACATCCTTGTTCCAGTCTATTTTGCAGCTCTCTTTGAACAGCTTGGGTGCATGTTTGTTCGCGCCGGAATCGATCTGGGGAACAGCTTTATAATTACCGCTTTCGATGGCCTTCACCGTTTTCAGCATCAGCTCTGCACCGATGTTCATTAAGGTATCGTGCAATTCTCCTGCTGTGGTATTTTCGGTGAGTGCAACTTTTTCGGAGAACAGGATACTGCCGGTGTCTATTTCATGCTGCAGTTTAAACGTAGTCACGCCTGTTTCTTTTTCTCCGTTTATCAATGCCCAGTTAATAGGAGCTGCTCCACGGTAATTTGGTAACAAAGAAGCGTGAAGGTTATAAGTGCCAAGCGCGGGCATATCCCACACCGCTTCCGGCAACATGCGGAAAGCAACCACGATCTGCAGATCTGCCTGCAGGCTTTTTAGCTCTTCGATGAATTCCGGGGCTTTTAATTTTTCGGGCTGCAACACTTTTAAATGATGTTCCAGCGCATATTTTTTTACCGGCGATTGTTGCAGCTGCTGTCCACGCCCTGCTGGCTTATCCGGCATGGTAACCACACCTGCTATATCGTAGTTGTTCTTAACAAGTATATCCAGGCATGGCACAGCAAAATCGGGTGTGCCCATAAAAACGATCTTCATGTTCTGTAATTAAAATTCAATGATTGTTTCTTTATTTCTGTTCGATCGCGTCCGGCGGACGTTTACCAAATTTCATGTTTTGAAGCTTGGTTTTCAGAACGGCATTCAGAATGATCACAGCAAGTATAATAATAGTAGCAATATAAAACTCGATTGTCATCTGCTCGCTTTGTTTCCAGAGCAGGTACGCAATGATGATACCATACACCGTTTCGAGGTTCACAGTAAGTGTAACGGTAAACGGGCTGAGCTGTTTCAGCAGGTTGGTGCTGGCAATAAAAGGAAAGGCAGTTCCTACCACTGAGAAAAGGATAAGGAACCAAATATCACTCGTAGAAAGGGTAAGAAATTCAGGAGTGAATTCTCCCGTACACAGCAGGTATGCACTCAGGCATGCAAAACCTCCGGCTAATTCCACCAGCGAAATAACCGGTGATGGAATGTTCCGCACCAGTATACCGTTCCATACCGTGAAGAGGGAAGAAGTGAAAGCCGCCAAAACTCCGAACATGATACCAAGAGTATATTGTGTTTCCACCTGGAAGATCATACCAATGGCTCCAATGATGATCAGTCCGAAAACGATCTCGTACCAAAGGATCTTCCGTTTATAAAATATCGGCTCGATGATGGAGGTAAATAAAGTACCTGTTGCAAAAGCTGCGAGTGTAACCGATACATTGGAGATCTTAATGGCCTGGTAAAAACAGAACCAGTGAAAAGCAATAACGGCCCCGGTGCCTATCAGTTGAAACAGCTGGATTTTTGTCAACAGGAATTTCTGCCGGATATACAGATTATAGAGCGCGATGACAATTATGGTCATGCCCATCCGGAACCAAACCAGCTGTAATGCCTGTACGGAAATTTGTTTTCCGAGAATAGGAGACCAGCCCCAGATAAAAACAATGAGGTGCAGTAATAAATGATGTTTGGTAACGGATTTGAACACGGTAAAAAATTGAGCCACAAAGATGCTGAATTTTTCGATTGCTTGCTCCGCAGGATCTCTACGTGTTAAAGGTTTTTTGCCGCAGATTCACACAGATTTCGCGAATTTATTGTTGTTGCACAGGTTTTATAATCATGCCTGGCCGCGAAGAGAAAACGCTGTTTCCCGGACATTGGCATAACATACTTCAGTAATCTGCGTAATCCGCGTCCCGATAGCTATCGGGACTGTGGCTCACCCAAGTGCCTGTATAATATCTTTCAAAATATCGTCTTTGTTCTCCAGGCCAATAGAAATACGGATCAGTCCGGGCAGGATACCTACTGCAAGCCGCTCTTCTTTGCTCAGCTTGCAATGAGTGGAAGAGGCAGGATGTGTGGCAATGGTACGTGCATCACCTAAGTTGGGAGAGATCTTTATGAGCTCCAGCCGGTCCATGAATTTTGTAGCAGCTTCATAACCGCCTTTCACAGAAAAAGTAATGATGCCTCCTCCTGCTTTCATTTGTTTTTTAGAGATCGCATATTGTGGGTGTGAAGGCAGGAAAGGATATTTGACAAATTCCAGTGCCGCATTTTTTTCGAGTGCCTCCGCAATGTAGAGTGCATTCTCCGAATGACGATCCATTCGAAGGGCAAGTGTTTCCAGGCTTTTGCTCAGTGTCCAGGCATTGAAGGGTGAGAGGCTTGGACCAGTGATCCTTCCAAACAGATAGATCTCCCGGATCAGTTCTTTTTTACCTACCACTACGCCACCGCAAACTCTTCCCTGCCCGTCAATATATTTGGTCGCGGAATGCACCACCAGGCTGGCACCGTATTTCAAAGGCTGCTGCAGGTATGGAGTCGCAAAGCAATTATCGACAACAAGGATCAGCTTATGCTTCTTTGCGATCTGCCCCAGCAGTTCCAGGTCTATTATTTCGATACCCGGATTGGTTGGAGTTTCCACAAAAATGATCTTCGTGTTGCTTTGTACCAATTGTTCGATCGCTCCGGGATTCGTGGCTTCAAAGTACGAATGGCTGATGTTCCATTTCGGAAAATATTTATTGAAGATCGTATGCGTGGCGCCAAAGACCGAAGAACAGGCTATCACGTGGTCACCGGACTGCAAGAGGGCAGCCAGACTGGTATAAATAGCGGCCATCCCGGAGGCAGTAGCTACACCGGCTTCCGCTCCTTCGAGCAGGCACATTTTGTCTACAAATTCATTGTTGTTGGGATTGGTATACCGCGAATAGATGTAAGGATCAGTTTCCTCTGCAAAAGCTGCACGCATATCTTCCGCTGTATCGAATACAAAGCTGGAGGTAAGATAAAGCGGTACCGAGTGTTCATTGTTCTCACTTCGTGGTAACTGCGTGCGGATGGCCTGGGTTTCGAATTGTTTATCTTTCATAGTGGTCTGGTGTTGGAAAAGAAAAGCCCGGTTCTTTCGTCCCGGGATCTTCACCTTATTTAAAACAAAAACAGGAATTAGATATTTGGTTGCGGAGTGATCCGTAAATAGGATTTGATCTCTTTGAACCCTTTCGGGAATTTTGCAGGGATGTCTTCAGTTTTAATAGCCGGGATCACTACCACATCTTCCCCCTGTTTCCAGTTGGCAGGAGTTGCTACACTGTAATTGTCCGTAAGCTGAAGGGAATCGATCACCCGCAGGATCTCATCAAAATTCCTTCCGGTGGATGCAGGATAGGTGATAAGCAATTTTACTTTTTTATCCGGACTGATGATCACTACCGAACGTACGGTAAACTTGTCGGAAGCATTCGGATGAACAAATCCATAGAGCTTCGAAACTTCAAAAGCAGGATCAGCGATGATAGGATAGTTCACTGTCGTATTTTGTGTTTCGTTGATGTCTTTGATCCATTCGAGATGCGACTGAACGGGATCCACACTAAGTGCGATCACTTTTACATTTCGTTTTTCGAATTCAGGCTTCAGTTTGGCTACTGTACCTAATTCGGTTGTACATACCGGTGTAAAATCTGCAGGATGGCTGAAAAGTATCCCCCATTTATCCCCCAGCCATTGGTGACAGTGAATGGTTCCTTCGCTGGATTCTGCAGTGAAGTCGGGTGCGGTGTCTCCTAATCTGATTGACATAGTTTGAATTTTAGAATGTGTTAATTATTGATTTACTAATTCGGGTTCTGATTTGTGGATCACATTTTTTTTGATCTGCTCGTCGTCTAAGCATACGGTTTCATTCACAAGGGAAATGAATAAATTATTATCCAGGATATACTGCCGCTCTTTGATGAGCTGTTGCAGGCTCAGTTTCCCGACGATATAATTGTAATCCCTGCCTGTATATTTCTCGTTGATCTCATCAAATCCGAAACGCTGCAGATCCTCCTGCGAATTATACCGGAAATACACCTGCAGTAATACGTCATTGGTGAATTCGGGTGGGCGGTTTTGTGCATACTTTTTATATTCATATTTATATCCATAGGAAAGTGCGGAAATATCAGAGAGCACTGCTGCGCCTGTAGGATAGCTTCCCGCACCTTTCCCCTGCAGGAATTGTTCGCCGGAAAATTTTCCTTCCACGATCACCCCGTTAAATTCATTGTCTACGTTGTAGAGGTGGTTATTGGTTTTTATGAAGCGTGGAGCAACAAAGATGCTGATCTTATTCTCTGCCACCCGCTGGATCACGGGTGTAAGC
Organism: Bacteroidota bacterium; assembly: GCA_021156365.1. GTDB lineage: Bacteria > Bacteroidota > Bacteroidia > B-17B0 > Aurantibacillaceae > JADJDM01. Next base: position 162,155 of record JAJNDK010000009.1, on the reverse strand, counting down.
TTGATCTTATATCCTTTTTCAGATGCATAATTGATGTCATTGGCATGCAGGGTAGTGATCCCAAGGTTCAGGATCTCTTCCGGCCGGATGATCAGTCCGAAGGCATGCAGGGCGATGATGATCGATTTGAATTTCGGATCAAAACCTTCCACATCGTTTGTCGGATCGCTTTCTGCAAATCCCTTTTCCTGGGCCTGTTTCAATGCATCGGAATAGGTCAGTTTTTCGGTGATGGTTTTGGTAAGGATATAATTGCTCGTTCCGTTGAAGACCCCCGATACTTTTTCCAGCTCTTCATTGTCGAAATATTCTTCCAGCGTACGGATGATCGGGATGCTTCCGCAGGCAGATGCTTCATACAATAATGATACATTGTTTTCCTGCTGCAGCTTATATAGTTCTGCTAAATGCAGGGCCAGCATTTTTTTATTTGCCGTCACTACATGTTTGCCTCTTTTTAATGCTTCGCTGACGATATTGAAGGCTTCTTCTGCGTCATCTATCAGCTCTACGATAATGTCGATCTCCGGGTTGTCAAGGATCTCCCATTTATCAAAGGTGATCAGCTCTGCCGCCACTGTACGTTTTTTGGAACGGTCTTTCACCGCGATCTTTACAATATCTGCTTTGAATCCGGTACTGTTGTTGAGTACATAATGAAGGCCTTGTCCCACACAGCCAAATCCGAAAAGTCCTATTTTTATTTTCTTTGCCATTTGAATAAGTATTTATTTCATGTTTTTTATTTCGAGTATTTCTGCATTTGTACGTATGTCTGCTACAAGGAACGAGGCAATAATATTCGTCAGCTTTTCCGTTTCTATCAGGAATCCGTCGTGTCCATAAAAGGAATCGATAGCAGCGAATTCTGCATTAAGGATCTGCTCGGTTAAGAGCCACTGTTCGCTCACCGGGAAGAGCAGGTCATTTTTAATGCCGATCACCAATGTTCTGGCAGTGATCTGTTCCAGCGCTTTTTCAAGCGATCCGCGGTTGCGCCCGACATTATGGCTATCCATTGCCTGCGACAGGATTACATACGAATATGCATTGAAACGTTTTACCAGTTTCTGCCCCTGATGACGCTGGTAAGAGCTGGCTTTGTAATCACCGGTCTTCTCATTGTCCTTTTCTGTTTGCGTGCCGGTGAATGTTTCATATCCTCGGTAACTCAGCAAAGCAATAGCACGTGCAGCCTGCAGACCTTTGCTTCCACCGTCGGGCAGGTTGGCGTAATAAGTCCTGTCAGCTTTGATCGCCAGGCGCTGTGCTTCATTAAATGCGATCCCCCAGGCAGAATGTTTTGCATTGGTAGCTACCACGATCGTATTTTCGAACAGTTCCGGTTGCAGGATATTCCATTCCAGTACCTGTTGCCCACCTTGTGATCCGCCAATGATCGTGTTTATTTTTTCAATGCCAAGATGCACACGTAGTACTTCATGCGCATTTACCATATCACGGATCGTTACTTCCGGAAAGTAGGCATACCAGGGCTGACCGATATCTTCATTCACAGATAAAGGTCCGGTGGTTCCATAGCAGGAGCCGAGATTGTTGGCGCATACGATAAAATAGTCTTTCGGATCGAACAGGTTATTTTCTCCGAACAGTCCCTTCCACCAGTCCAGCACATCGCTGTTGGCAGTGAGTGCATGGCATACCCAGATCACATTGGAGCGTTCTGTATTCAAGGTACCGTAGGTGTGATAAGCGATCTCAAAAGAAGGAAGGATGCCGCCGCCTTCAAGGTGAAATGCTTTTTCGTGTTTATAGTGTTGTAAGCTCATAATGAATTAGTTTTTGCTGATAAAGTTTTCGTCGCGAAGCCTCGCGATGATCGTTTTTATTTCTTTCGGTTCAAGAAGGTTCACATCGCTTGCCACTCTCGACAGGTGCGATAGATTGCTTGTGTACAGAACGATGCCGCCTCTCTGAGCAACTCCGTATTGAACCTGGATATGGATGAACGAAAGAAAATCTGTGTTGGTCAGCAGGTTGCTACCTGACCAGGCGGTCTGCGCATTATTTTTTGATGACATGATGGATTGGTATTAAAAATTTAAACTGATCCATTCCCGCTACAGGAAAGAAAAAAAGCAGTTAGGCTCTTAGTATGCTAAGAACTGCGATCTTATTGTCCCGATAGCTATCGGGATCTATAAAGATTTTTCGCTTAGCAAAGAGGGCAGCAGGTGCCGCAACACCAACGCATGACGCTAAGTAAATAACCAACCGGAGTGAAGATTGTTTGAAGGACTTTTCCCAAAATCAGGCCAGGGAGGCCGAATGTGCTTTTTGTTTTCATTATTTTGTAATTTAATTCATCTATCCCTGTTTTTCATCAGGGTAGGACTTAGCACCGGTTTTCCAATCCTGACTGTAACATCAGGACTTAAAGTTGGTTGCCAGCGGGTCATCGAGCCTATTCTCTCGCCACTTCTTGATAAACTAATTACGCACGGGTGGGTAATTAATTCGCTGCAAATATAGGGACACAAAATAATATCTCCCAAATTTTTTTTCAGAAATTTCAATTTTCCTTTATTTGCAGGGTTTTTGGAGGCGATTTATTTTAACGTTTTATAGAGGAATTTACATGAACGGCAGGCCTGCGCCTCTGCGAATTGATTATTTTTGTGTGAAAACCCAAACGTGATCAGGCTAAACAACATTCAAAAATCCTACAAGATCGGGGATACCCTGTTCCCTGTTTTAAAAGGGATCGATATTCACATTAAGCCGGGCGAATTTGTTTCCATTATGGGATCATCGGGTTCGGGAAAATCTACCCTGCTGAATGTATTGGGCCTGCTGGATAATTATGATGAAGGCAGTTATCATCTCAATGATATACTCATGAAAGACCTGAGCCAGACAAAAGCAGCGCAGCTCCGGAATAAATTTTTGGGTTTTGTGTTTCAGTCGTTCAACCTGCTTTCTTTCAAGAATGCAATGGAAAATGTGGCGCTCCCTTTATACTACCAGAAAGTTTCACGCAAGGAGCGCAATAAGCGGGCACTCGAATACCTCGAAAAGGTGGGGCTGGGAAACTGGGCGGAACACCTGCCTTCGGAAATGAGCGGAGGACAGAAACAGCGGGTAGCCATTGCAAGAGCGCTGATCGCCAAACCCAAAGTGATATTTGCCGATGAGCCTACAGGTGCACTGGATTCGCAAACCTCTGTAGAAGTAATGAAGCTGTTCAAGGAAGCGAACGAGCAAGGGATCACCATAGTACTGGTAACACACGAGAACGATATTGCGGCAATGACGGACCGGGTGATCCGGTTAAAAGATGGATTGATCGTAAATGAATAGAAATAAGAATAATTAAATCATATAAGTAGTTGGGGACACATATTACAGATCTTGTATAAACCAACCCGAAACAAGGAACGCGAAATAATAAATAATTAAATGTTCGACAGAGACAACTGGCAGGAAATATTTCAAACCATAAAAAAGAACAGGCTTCGTACTTTTCTTACCGCATTCAGTGTGGCCTGGGGAATTTTTATCCTGATCGTGCTCTTAGGTGCAGGTACCGGTCTTCGTAATGGTGCGCAGTCGCAGTTCGGGAACGATGCGGCCAACAGTATCTGGGTCGAAGGTGGAACAACGAGCATGGCTTATAAAGGAATGAAACCCGGAAGGACGATACAGCTGACCAACACAGATTACAATTCGTTGCGTGGAAGTGTGAAAGATATCGAGTATGGCTCTTCGGTATACCGCCACCGGCAAAATGAGATCATCACCTACAAAAAAGAGAAAGGAAGTTTTATTGTTCGTTCGTGCCAGCCGGAGCATTGTATGTTGGAGAAGGCCAATGTGATCAAAGGCCGTTTCATTAATAAATACGATATTATGGAATACAGGAAGGTATGTGCGATCGGCCTTCCCGTGAAAGAAGCATTGTTCAAGGACGAGGATCCCATCGGAAAATTTATCAATGCGGGCGGAACGCAGTTCAAAGTAGTTGGCTATTTTCATGATCCGGGGCGCGGAGACAATGATCGTATCTATGTTCCGGTGTCGACTGCACAAAAAGCGTACAACGGAAAAGATCATTTGGGAACGATCTGGTTCAGTACGAAAACAACCGACACGGAAAAATCGGGAAAGATGGTGGAAGAGATCCGTGGCAGCCTGGCGCGTAAGTATAATTTTGATCCAACCGATATGAATGCGGTAGGTGTTTTTGATAATAATGTGGAATATAACCGCGTAATGAATATGCTGACGGGAATTAAGATCTTTGTACTGGTGATCGGTATCCTCACCCTGATCGCAGGTATGGTGGGCGTAAGCAATATTATGATGATCATTGTGAAAGAGCGTACCAAGGAGATCGGCGTACGAAAAGCGATCGGCGCTACTCCCGGTTCCATTGTTGGTCAGATCATCCAGGAAGCAGTGTTCATTACTTCGCTTTCGGGGTATATAGGTCTGGTATTGGGTATTGGTCTGATAGAGCTGGTGAAAAAGATCGGGATCGACAGCGAGTTTTTTAAGAACCCGGATGTGGATTTTGAAATGGCTATCTGGTCGATCGTGGTGCTGATAGTAGTGGGAGCTATTGCAGGATTTATCCCTGCGATGAAAGCGGCGCGTGTACAGCCGGTAGAGGCATTAAGAGCTGATTAGAAAATGGAATATGAAATGAAAAGTATAATGCACAAGGAGTGGAAGACAACGAATAATTGAACCATATAAGGACATATAAGGTTGGGACGCAGATTAAGAACTATGCACAAACCCAACCCGAAATAACAAACAAGAAACCCGAAATAATTAAATGTTCGACAGAGACAACTGGCAGGAAATATTTGCAACGATTCGCAAGAACAGGTTGCGCACGGCACTCACCATGTTGGGTGTGCTGTGGGGAATATTTATGCTTGTTGTGATGCTGGGTTGTGGCAATGGTTTGAAGAATGGTGTGACCGGTGAATTCGGCGGAACAGCTACGAATAGCTTTTTTTGCTGGACACAACAAACAACCAAGGCATATAAAGGCATGAAGCCGGGCCGAAGCTTTAATTACGACAATTCGGATTACGAAGCACTGAAACAATTGAAGGAGCTGAAGGTAGTGTGCCCGATGAACCAGTTAGGCGGACATGATGAGGCGAATAATGTGATCCGTGGATTAAAAACAGGTGCCGCACAGGTACAGGGAACCTATCCAAGCTCCAATGAGATCCAAAAAGTATTTATTACCTCCGGCCGTTATATAAATGAAAATGACATCAGGGAGAACCGGAAAGTATGTGTGATCGGGAGTCGTGTCTTCGAAATGTTGTTCAAATCGTATGAAAATCCCTTAGGACAATACATACAGATCAACGGTGTTTATTTTAAAGTGATCGGTATGTCGAAGCCGCTGGTTGGTGGCAATGATGGCAGGGAACAGGCACAACGGATCGTGATCCCTTTCACTACCTTCCAGAAGGCGTTTAACTACGGAGATGTGGTAGGATGGTTTGCCATCAACTCGCAGGATAATTTCCCTGCGGTGGAGGCGGAACAAAAGGTAATGGCTGTCCTGAAAGATAGACATAAGATAGCACCGGAGGATCTACGCGCGATCGGTCATTGGAACATGGCAGAAGAATTCGGGAAGATGTCGGGACTGTTCTTTGGTATAGAAATATTGATCTGGATCGTTGGAGGCGGTACGCTGTTTGCCGGAGTGATCGGTATCAGTAATATCATGCTGATCGTGGTGAAAGAACGGACCAAAGAAATAGGAGTGAAACGTGCATTGGGAGCTACGCCGTTCCAGATCATTTTTCAGATCATGCTGGAATCGCTTTTCCTTACGGCCATTGCCGGCTACATGGGATTGTGCCTCGGTATAGGCGTACTGGAATTGGTGAACAGCAGCCTGGGGCAGGAGGAGGGATCTATGTTCAAAAATCCTACGGTGGATCTTGCCATTGCCGTAAAAGCGCTGATCATACTGATCGTTTCAGGCACGATCGCAGGAGCGATACCCGCCCGGAAAGCAGTAGCGATCTTACCGGTAGAGGCGCTGAGAGCGGAATAGAACTAATTAATATTGGATCATAAACAAGAAACTCGAAACAAGAAATAATAAATAAATATGGTAAAGAAGATTATACGTTATATTTTCCTGGTACTATTCCTGGGCATTTTTATCTGGACCCTGTATTTCCTGTGGAGCAAGTCAGATACGTCTCCCGTGGTTTTTGAAACGGTAAGTCCTTTCGATACAACGGTCATTAAAAAAACGGTTGCAACCGGTTCTGTTATTCCACGCAAGGAAGTTAATATGAAATCGCAGGTAAGCGGTATAGTTGAAAAACTATTTGTAGTGGCTGGCCAGGAAATAAAAGCCGGCGATGTACTTGCGAGGATCAAGATCATCCCGAATATGGCCAGTCTTGCCAATGCAGAGAACAGGATCAGTGTGGCAAAGCTGAATTATGAAAATGCGCAGATCGATTATGAGCGCAACAATGAGCTGCTGAAAAAGAATGTGATCTCCAAAGCGGAATGGCTGCCCTATGATCTGCGGGTGAAATCGGCAGAACAGGAACTGAAAGCAGCAGAAGACAATATGACACTGGTAAAAGATGGTGTTACCAAAGCTGCCGGGAATGCCACCAATACGCTTGTGAAAGCAACGATAACCGGGATGGTGTTGGATGTGCCGGTAAAAGAAGGATCGCAGGTGATCGAGAGCAATACCTTTAATGAAGGAACGACGATTGCAAGCGTAGCCAATATGGGAGAGATGATCTTTGAAGGGAAGCTGGATGAAAGTGAAGTAGGAAAAGTCACTCCCGGGATGGACATTTTACTTACCATCGGCGCTATCGACATCGAAAAATTTGCAGCCAAGCTGGAATATATTTCACCAAAAGGAGCAACAGAGAACGGAGCGATCCAGTTCCTGATCCGCGCTGCTATCAATAAGCAGAACAGTACGTTCCTGCGTGCAGGCTACAGCGCTAATGCTGATATTATCCTTGCCAAAAAAGATAAGGTACTCTGCGTTCCGGAAAGTGTATTGCAGTTCGAAAAAGAAAAAACCTTTGTGGAAGTGGAAACAGCCCCGCAGAAATTCGAAAAACGGTATTTAAAAACCGGTATCAGCGACGGGATAAATATCGAAGTGCTGGACGGAATAAAAAAGACCGATAAGATCAAAGTGCCGAATATGCAGCCATCCGGACAGGCGGGATAATTTTTTTAGCCGCAGATTAACACAGATTTAACTCCGTTGAGAAAAGTTCGTTGATATTTCTATTCGTTAGATTTAATTTTATGGAGTAAAGCAAAAATCTGCGTCATCTGCGAAAATCCGCGGCGACCCTTTTCCGTTATATCTTACAAATGATCTCCGCTGCTTTCTCCAGTGTTTCCTCTTTCTTCGCAAAGCAAAAACGCAGCAGTTTGTGATCATCTTTCTCATGATAAAAAACAGAAAGAGGAATAGCAGCTAATTTAAATTCTTTGGTAAGCCGGACCGCAAAATCCGTATCCTTCTCATCGGAAATAGTTGAATAATTCATCAGCTGGAAATATGTGCCTCTGCTTTGCTCAAACGAAAAGCGGCTTGGAGAAACCAGTTTAATGAAATGATCCCGCTTTGCCTGGTAAAAATTCTTCAGTTCCAGGTAATTACTTTTGTCTTTCAGGAAATCGGCCAGAGCATACTGTATAGGTGTATTGCAGGCAAAGACAAGGTATTGGTGGATCTTCCGGAATTCTGCCATCAGGTTCTCCGGGGCTGCCACATAGGCCATTTTCCAGCCGGTGGTATGTACTGTTTTTCCAAAAGAGGAAATTAAAAAACTCCGGTCCGCAAGATTTTTATTTCTTGCCACACTTTGATGCATCTGCCCGTCAAAAACCATGTGTTCATACACTTCATCGCTAAGGATTAAAATATCTGTATTGTGAGTAAGCTTATCGAGCTCCGCAATATCGCTTGCTGAAATGATCGCACCGCTCGGATTATGTGGCGTATTGATAATAATCAGCTTCGTCCGGTGGTTGATCATTTTTTTAACGGCTTCCCAGTCTATCGAAAAATCAGGCTGTGCAAGTTGTATGTACACCGGTTTTCCTCCTGCTACAATAATGGCGGGAGAATAACAATCATAAGCCGGCTCAAAAATGATGACTTCATCCCCTTCTTTCACTATGGAAGCAATGGCTGTATAGATAGCCTGGGTAGCGCCTGCCGTAACAGTGATCTCCGTTTCAGGGTTATAAGCGGTTCCGTATAGCTCTTCGATCAGTATGGCGATCTGTTCCCGGAGCCCGATTACGCCCGGCATCGGGGCGTATTGATTAAACCCTTTTTTCATGTAAGAGCTTACCAGGTCCGTAAGTGTTTCGGAACAGTTAAAATCCGGGAATCCCTGCGAAAGATTGATGGCATTGTTTTCGGCAGCCAGCTTGCTCATGACGGTAAATATGGTGGTACCTAAAGAAGGTAATTTGGAAGTGATCAGTCCCTGGAATTTCGGCATATGAATAGAATAAGAAAAAATAAATATACGAAAGGAACAGCTTATTCAATTAACAAAAAACCGATTTTATCAAACGTTTGATTTATGGCACGCAGAGACGCAAGGAGCGCAAAGTTGGCCAATTGTTGACGATGCACTGTTGAAATCAGAAAGACTTACTAACGAGAAACTAAAAAAGCTAAGTGACAAATCAAACCCTTTGCGTTTTCCGCACCTCTGCGCGAAACTTATTTGAATTGCCTGTCCGTAAGTGAGATCAGGAAAGCTTCGAGGTCTGCTTTTTCCTGTGCTGTAAGGTTCAGCGGCTTGCTGAGCAGTGTATCTCTGTTGATGGAATTGCTGACGAATTTATCCGGCTGATCGTAATAGTCGATCACTTCTTTCAGCGTTTTAAACATCCCGTTGTGCATATACGGCGCTGTTACTTTTGCATTACGGAGTCCCGGTGTTTTGAATTTACCGATGTCTGAAGCTTTTTTCGTTACCACATAGCGGCCCGAATCATTCAGCTCTTTACCATTGAACAAACCGATGTTACGGAACTGATCGCCGGTAAAATCAGGCCCGAAATGACAATCGAAGCATTTACCTTTTACATTGAAGATCTTCCTGCCTCTTTTGGCGGCTTCGGAAAACAGCGTGGTGTCGTATTTGCTCATGTAATCATCAAAGGGCGTGTCGGCCGTTTGCAGAGAGCGTTCATAATCGGCGATCGCTTTTGTTACATTCTCCAGGTTGGGTAATTGCCCGAAATGTTTTTTAAAGAAAGATGCATACTGTTTGTGTTTTTTCAAGCGGTCGATCGCCAACGAAAAAGGCATGTTCATTTCCATCGGATTCTCCACCGGGCCTTTTGCTTGTTCTTCCAGGCTTTCTGCGCGCCCATCATGAAAAAAGAATCCACGGTCGGCCAGGTTCATAGCGCTGGGTGTATTACGTGTTCCGGGTGTGGAATCGACTCCGAAGCTGAAAGGGATGTTGTCGGCAAAAGCAAAAGCCGGTTTGTGGCAGGAAGCACAGCTGATGCTGGAATCTTTGGAGAACAAAGGATCGAAGAACAGCAATTCGCCTAATTCTTCTACAGAAGCAGGTTCTTTTAATACCACTTCTTTCTTTTCTTCATCTGTAGCATTGGTGCAGCAGAAAAGGAAAACAACACAAGTAGTTAAAAGTAAAGTGAGCGATTTTTTCACAGAACAAATTTAGGGAATTAACCGCAAAGAGCGCAGAGGAAATGCACGCAGAGGTCACGAAGAAATGTATAATTTATGTTATAGATTGGAGAGATAAACGGAATTAATCAGGTTATACAAAAACTTTGCGCCCTTTGCGATAAACTCCGCGCTCTTTGCGGTTAAAAAAAAGACTCAGTTCTTGCTGAGTATGATCTTTTCCTTGTACAGGTATTTTTCCTGTATGCTTTGGAAAGGTCGGTATACATAATAAATATACCCGTCCCTGATCCGGATCTTATCGGCCGAATAGTGAATAACGGGATATTTGCCTTCTTCCTTCCCGGAACGCGTATTGATCATCTTCAGGTACTTATGGCCGTTATTGTCAAACACTGCATAGATCGAATTTTCCGTAAAATCCTTTACCATCAGGTTTTTCCAGTCCTTCCAGTTCTTCGGGTGGTGATAGTTGATCTTTACCGAATCGATCTTCTTTGCACTTTTGTCATAGTGAAACAGGCAATCCTTGTAATGGTCGAATACACAGATCGTATCCGAAACGATATAAAGCGGCGCATACAAAGGTGTATAGAACATGCTGTGTGTGAAACCCGAGATCATGGCTGCTGCAATGTGTTTATCCACTCCGTATTCCTGCGCCACTTCCAACGCCATTAACTTATCACGTGATTTCATGCTGTAGTATTCGAAGCGGTAGGCATGCATCAGCTCCTCATCCTGGATCGTGTGCACTTCTTTTTTCGAAGAGTCATTCAGGTTGTACGAAAAGTAGTTGAACAATGGATAATCCCTGCTGTAATTACTAAACAGCAATTGCGAATTGATGGTGTCGATGACCGGCTTCACCAGCGCATTGTAATCTTCCACCGGCAGGGAAGCCAGCATTAGCTTATCATTAAAAACCAGCAGGCGAAAGATCTTGTTCTCGCAGATGATATTGCTGTAGCCCATAAAATCACGGTACAGGTTTTTTGCTTTCCCTGCATCTCCCGGAATAGCAACAGAATACAGGAGAGCTTGTGTTTCGTCGGCCAGGCGGATAAATTGCTTATCGGTTTTTATGTCTTCCGTTAAAAGGAAATACTTGTCTTCATAAAAATCAAAATCAATGATGCTGAATTTAGTAGTACCGAAAACAGTATCGGGTTTTGGTTTTGAATTGATCTCTACTGCTGTGAGGTCGTAGCTGATACTTTTCATGGAAACGGAAAGTGTAAGCGTGGTATCGCTGCCGCTTATGTCCAGCTCTTTGATCTCTTTTTTGTAGCCAATAATGGAAAACACGAGTGTAACATGCTTTACTTTCGGGATGAGAAGATCGAAGTTCCCTTTCTTGTCGCTTTCGGTTGCAATGGTGGAATTGTTTATGCGTATGGAAACATGATTCAGGTAAAGCTTACTGTCGCGGTCAAATACTTTACCGGAAATATACAGTGATTGTTTCTGAGCGTAGCTATGTGTGCCAACGGAAAGGAGCAGCAGGAAGAAATAGAAAAATGGTTTCATGGCTCATTTTTGAATTAAGACGCAACACAAATTTGATTCCACAAAAAAGGGCTTTTGACAGCCCGATTTTATGATGGTAAAAATATCTGTTAGCAAACTTTCAGCATCCAGTTGTGCTTGTCCTGCTCTCTTCCTTTGCGCAGGTTACGCAGGAACTCATCAACTTTTGGTGCAAATTTTCTGTCCTCAACAGCAGGCAGCTCATATAAATGATCTTCAAAACCGATCGCTTTGATATGTGCGATGGTGGCTGCTGTTCCGGTACCGAATGCTTCCATCAGCGTACCTGCATTATGTGCGGCTATGATCTCTTCAGTGGAGATCTTACGCTCTTCCACTTTCAAGCCCCAGTCTCTTGCCACTGCCAATACGGAGTCGCGGGTAATACCAGCGAGGATCGTATCGCTCAAAGCAGGAGTTAATAAGGTATTATCAATAACGAACATCAGGTTCATTGTTCCGGATTCTTCCACATATTTGTTGGTTTCCGAATCGGTCCAGATCACCTGCTGGAAACCTTTATCCTGTGCAAGGCGTGTCGGATACAAAGAGCGTCCGTAATTTCCTGCAGCTTTCACATACCCGACTCCTCCTCTTACCGAGCGGAAATAATGATGCTCGATCAGCACTTTCACCGGTTCTGCATAATATTTTCCTGCCGGACAGCAAATGATCACGAATTTATAATTATCGGATGGTCTCACACCAATGGCTTCATCGGTAGAGATCATGAAAGGACGAATGTACAAAGATCCGAAATCACCATCCGGAACCCAGTTCTTGTCCAGCTTCAACAGCTCGGTAAGCCCGCCCATGAAGATCTCTTCGGGAACTTCCGGCATAGCCATACGAATAGCGGATTTGTTCAGACGGTTAAAATTGTCAATAGGACGGAAAAGTGAAACAACACCCTCATCCGATTTGTATGCTTTCATTCCTTCGAAGATAGCCTGCCCATAGTGCAATGCAGAGAGTGCGTAGCTCATCGGAACATCTTCGTAAGGCTGAATGGAACATTTCGACCACTTTCCATTCTCATATTCAGCTATAAACATGTGGTCGGCAAATATTTTACCAAAGGGAACATTATTTACATCGTATTCACCCACACGCGATTTCGCAACACGGGTAATTTTAATATCTGCACTTGCAACCATAATTCTTTCTATTAAATGTATACATTACAAATAAGGGGATTATTTTTTAATTGGCAAATCTATTTTGACTGGTTTTTTCGCCCTTATGTCGAATAATTGCGGGAAATAGGCTTTTTGACAGCACAAAGCCCTGCAAAAAAGCGTGGAATACGAAAATTTAACGGAAACTGAATGTTGTTTTCATACCGGTCGCTTTGGCATCCTTTTATCATACGTACATTTGTATCTATGCAAGACCACAAACATACCAATTCGCTGATCCATGAAAACAGTCCGTACCTGCTCCAGCATGCTCACAATCCTGTGAACTGGAACGCCTGGAACCAGGAAGTGCTGGACAAAGCAAAAGCGGAGAATAAATTATTGCTGATCAGTGTAGGCTATTCTGCCTGCCACTGGTGCCATGTGATGGAACATGAAAGTTTTGAGGATGAACAGGTGGCTGCCTTGATGAACGAACATTTCATTAACATAAAGATCGACCGGGAGGAAAGACCAGATATTGACCAGGTGTATATGTCGGCTGTGCAATTGATGACCGGGCAGGGCGGCTGGCCCCTGAACTGCATTGCCTTGCCGGATGGTAGGCCGGTCTATGGCGGCACCTATTTTCCGAAGGACCGATGGGTGCAGGTCTTGTCCAATATTGCAGATATTTTTCAGAAAGACTATCCGAAAATGGAAAAGTATGCCATAGAGCTCACCAAAGGCATGCTGCACGCAGAGCAATTATTTGCACAGCAGGAAGAAAAGGATCTGCAGCTCTCCACCCTTGAAAAAAGCGTGGCTAAATGGAGAAAGATGTTCGACAGTGAAGAAGGAGGAATGGCACGCGCACCGAAGTTTCCGTTGCCGAATAATTATATGTTCCTGTTACATTACGGAACCTTAGCGAAGGACGAAGAACTACTGAAGCACACGCATTTTACTTTACAAAAAATGGCTTTCGGCGGGATCTATGATCAGCTGGGTGGTGGGTTTGCCCGCTATTCGGTAGATGCAGAGTGGAAAGTGCCGCATTTCGAAAAGATGCTGTATGATAATGCGCAATTGATCTCTTTGTATTCAAATGCATACCGCCAGTCGAAAAGCGAGCTCTATAAAAAAATAGTGCTGGAAACTATTGTATTTATCGACCGGGAGCTGAGGCATCCGGAAGGTTATTTGTATTCGGCGCTGGATGCGGACAGTGAAGGAGTTGAAGGGAAATTTTATGTCTGGACAAAAGAAGAAATTGGTCATCTTCTTGATGAACGTTCAGCCACTATTTTTTCGGATTTTTATAATGTGAACCAAACAGGCTATTGGGAAGGCGATCAGTACATCCTGCTTCGGAAGGAAACGGAAAAGGAATTTTGCCTGAAACATCAGTTGAAGGAGGAAGAGCTGACTGCATTGTTGAGTGACGCGAAGAATAAGCTGATGGCTGTTCGTGATAAACGCATCCGCCCCGGGCTGGATGATAAAACTCTGTGCTCCTGGAATGCATTGATGATCACGGCCTATTGCGAGGCATACAAAGCATTCTCTATTCCTTCCTATAAGGAAAAGGCAGAACAGCTTGCGAACTTCATTGATGAAAGGCTGGAAGAGAACGGTCGTCTGTTGCACAGTTATAAAGGTGGTGTGGCGAAAATAAATGGCTTTCTCGAAGACTATGCCTTTGTAACGGAAGCTTGTTTGTCTTTGTTTGAAATAAGTGCTGACGAACGGTGGCTGGTAAAAGCCAATAGTATAGCAGAATATTGCATACAACATTTTTCCGATCCGGTAAGCGGGTATTTCTATTTTACTTCCGATGAGGATGAAGGATTGGTGGTACGGAAAATGGAGATAAGCGATAATGTGATCCCTGCTTCCAACTCGCAGATGGCAAGGAACCTGTTCAGGCTGCATAATTACCTGCATGTGCCTGAATACCTGGAGCGCGCCAAAAAAATGTGTGTGGGGCTGCAGGACGAGATCATGCATTACGGATCGGGCTACAGCAACTGGGCTATACTGCAATGCGAATTGCTTTTCCCTTTCAGAGAGGTAGCTATTGCAGGAGAAAAAGCAAAAGAGCTGTTTACAAAAATGAATGAAGCGTATTTGCCAAATACGCTGTTTGTTTATGGTAATGAGTCTTCCGATCTGCCCTTACTGAAAGGCCGTTTCGTGAATGACAAGACACTTATTTACGTCTGTGAGAACAATGCCTGTAAGCTGCCGGTTGAGAGCATTCCGGAAGCAATGGAAATACTACAAAAATAAGTTTCACGCAGAGAGCGCGAAGTGTTATACATAACTTATTTCTTTGCGGCCTTTGCGTCTCTGCGCGCCCAATATCGCTGCTTAGACGGCTTATAAACTTATATAGCCTTATAGTTTCCACTGAGTTTGTCGAAGTGTGCTTATATGGTTCAAAATTTTACTAACTTGCTTCGCAAAATACCAGTACTATGAGCTTTATTACCACCGAGACAGAAAACGCCGTATTAAAAATAAAACTGAGCCGTCCTGATAAATTCAATAGCTTCAATCGGGAGATGGCGCTTGAGTTGCAGACTGCGCTGAGCAGGGCTGAAAAAGATCCTGCTGTTCGTGCGATCTATTTAACTGCCGAAGGAAAAGCATTCTGTGCCGGTCAGGACCTTGCAGAAGCGATCGATCCGAACGGACCTGGAATAAAAAAAATAGTAGAAGAGCATTACAACCCGATCATCAAACAGATCCGCAGCATCGAAAAACCTATCGTGTGTGGTGTGAATGGTGTGGCTGCAGGTGCGGGTGCAAATATTGCTTTAGCCTGTGACATTGTGATCGCAGCCGAAAGCTCTTCTTTCATACAGGCATTCAGCAAGATCGGTTTGATACCGGACAGCGGCGGAACCTTCTTCCTGCCACGCCTGGTGGGATTTCAAAGGGCTACAGCACTGATGATGTTGGGTGATAAAGTCTCTGCAGCTGATGCCTTTACTTTCGGGATGGTATATAAAACAGTGACGGATGCCGATCTGCATACAAAAGCAATGGAAGTAGCCACTACACTTTCCAATATGCCGACAAAAGGAATAGGTCTTACCAAACGCCTGCTGAACGAAGCCATGACCAATGATCTGGATCAGCAATTGAAGCGCGAAGGTGATGTGCAGTTCGAAGCTGCCAATACCTACGATTATAAAGAAGGTGTGAATGCTTTTTTAGAAAAAAGAAAACCGGTATTCAAAGGAGAGTAAGGCAGAAACTTACTTATTTAACCACTTCTCCGGAGCCAGTGCTTTTTACACTCAGCACTTCGATCTCATACTGAACAGGCGATTTCGGTGGGATCATATCATTGTCGCCGGTAAGGCCGTGGGCAAGGTGAGAAGGTAATATAAAGATCGCTTTTTCACCTTCGTGCAACAGCTTGATCCCTTCGTGAATGCCGTCTTCAATATTGTCAAAATCCACTTTGAAGGTTTTCGGTCCTTTTTTCTTGCTGCTATAACATTCGGTTCCGTCGAGCAGATTAACTTTGTAATGCACCGTTACGATGTCCGTAGAAATGATCGGCCTTCCTTTCGGGTTGGCCTGGAGCACCTGGCAACGGAGACCCGTTCCCGTGGTCTGCATCTGTAGCTGGTGTTGTTTTACATAGGAATCGATATTGTCTTTTTCCTGTATCATCGAAGGTTTCTGTACTTCCTGCAATTGCTGTTTCAGCAGGGCCTCGTCGATCTCTTTTTGAGTGGGCTGCCTGTTCTCATTTCCTCCGCAGGAAATAAGTAATATGGCAGATGCAATAAGAATACCTGTTAATCCGGTTTTCATGCTAATTCTTTTTTATATAACGGTAAAACAGCTAAAAAGTTTTTTATCGTTTGATCGAGCGATACGGTTGATTTTCCGCCTGCCGCATTTTTATGCCCGCCTCCGCTGAAATGTGTGCGTGCGAATTTGTTCACATCGAATTTTCCTTTACTGCGGAAAGAGATCTTTACGATGCCATCGCGCTCGGAAAAGAAAACGGAAAATTTCAGTCCGCGGATGGACAGCGGGTAATTCACGACACCTTCCGTATCGCCTTTTTTGTACTGGAAACGGTTTTGCTCTTCTTCCGAAAGACTGATATAAGCGACGTGGTATTCGTTCAGTACGTTCAGCTTGTCGGAGATGCAATATCCCAAAAGCTTCAGACGCTCCACCGTATTATCATCGTGAATGGCATTGTAAATATCTGCGTTGTTCGCGCCTTTTTCGATCAGGTCGGCAACGATGCGGTGTGTAGTGGCGCTGGTAGAAGGGAAGCGGAAAGAGCCGGTATCGGTCAGCAGGCCGGTATATAAGCAGGTAGCGATCTTTTTATCCACTAATTTTTTATCACCGAGTGCAACTATAAATTCGTAGATCAGCTCGCAGGTGGAAGAGGCATTTACATCGTGGTAATACAATTGTGCGTAGTCATCGGGTGCCTGGTGATGATCGATCATGATCTTTACCGCTTTTGATTCCTGGACGGCTTTGCCCAGTTCTTCTATCCGCCCGAAGGAATTAAAATCGAGGGTAAATACAGTACCGGCTTTTTTTACTGCATCCTCTGCTTTTTTCTTTTGCGCCAGGTGATTGATAACTGTATTTTTTCCGGGCAGAAAATCAAGGAATTCCGGATACTCATTCGGGATGATCACTTTCACATCTTTGCCTTTTGCTTTCAGGTAATGATACAGGCCAAGTGAAGAACCCATGGCATCGCCGTCGGGACTCCAGTGAGTAATGATAACGATAGGGCCTGATTTTGCAAGGGCTTTTTTGAAGAGGGTAGGTAGATCTCTACGCATGGAAATTTCTTTTTGCAAAGGTACGTTTAATTAATACCGGTCCTTACAGGATCGGTCCCGTTTGTTACAAATATTTTTGGAATATGGGAATTTTAAATAAATTTGGGATACAATAAAACCCTATGAAAAACTACATCCTTTCGCAATTCCGTGTATATTTCTTGCCTCCTGCCAGCTGAACAGCAGATACCTTTATGAAAACAAAAAAAGGGATATGCCTGCCTATGTGACACCTGTAGCAAATGTCAATGTTCAGAAGGAGCAAGGTCAATTCCAGAATACAACTTTTATCGGACTTACGCATGTGGAAGACCAGCTTGCGTATAACGTAAGCAAAAATACATTTGTCCAGGGAGAAATGTATTTTTCACGCTCGGTTAAGTATGGAGCACTGGGAGTGGGCAGATATACAAAATTTGCGAAAGGAAGACTGATGAACACCAGTTCGGCAGGATACGGATTTGGCGTTGTGGATTACGTGGGTATCCGCCAATTTTCAAATGAACGGGGAGTGCTGAACTATGGTGGGAGAGAAACTATGTATGATACGAGGAGGATCAGTATTTTCAATACAATGATGAAAATATACCTGCAATCCAATCTCACATTATTTTCCAGGAATGAGCGACACAGCTTCAGTGTGGGCACCCGGCTTCATCTGCTCGCCTATTTGCGTTATAAATATTATGTAGATACATACCGGACCACCCATTATGGAATAGACGCACCAAGACCACCGTATGGAACTCCGGGTATGACCAATCAATATATTAATGAGTTCGGAAAGCTCTCTGCCGTATGGGATAACTATTTTACCTATACTGTAAAAGTGAAGAGTCACGTGCAGGTGTTTTTTCAGGCATTGTTGAATACGCCGATTAACAATGCTGACCGTAAGGGCAAGTACCATCTTATCAATGATCCGTTCCGTCCGCTGCTGAGTACAGGAGTTACATTTACGCTGGGACCGAAGAAAAAGCAATAAACGGGTTACCACCTTCTTCCGGAATTACCACAAAGGACTTAGCTTAGCTGAATGCTGTTCTAACTTCAGTTTCGAAAAATATGACAGTTCCTTTGCATGCTGTGTGGCCTGCGGTTCGTCAGCACTGAAGAAAATACACTTTTTGTTTTTCTCTTTTACCAGGTAAAGATAGCTGTGAGCCTGTTTCCCTTTATTCACACGTATGATCTTAAGAAAAGTTCCCGGCTGAATGGATTCGTCGTTCATGTAAAGGATGTTCTCTTTCCATTCGAATATCTTTGGCCGGTTGTTACGTATGCGAAGGGACGACATATACAACGTGAGGCTCAGGAAAAGAATAGGAACAGCCAGTGCCAGCCACCTGTTCCCGGTATCAAGAACAAAGATCTCTACAAGAAATAATGCAATCGAAATAAAGATGCCTGTGAACATCAACTTATATACGGCGCTTTGGACACTCGTGATCTCAAAACGCTGCTTCGTTTTCTTTACTGTTAAGCGGATATCCGGCATTATACCACGATGTTGATGATCCTTCCCGGCACCACGATCACTTTTTTGGCAGCTTTGCCTTCTAAGTAGTTATTGGTCTGTTCCAGCGTCAACACTTCTTTCTCCACATCTTCCTTGCTCAGGCTCAGGTCAAACTCCACATTGAAACGGACCTTACCATTAAAAGATACCGGATAGCTGAAAGAAGTTTCTTTTACATGTTCCTCATTGAACAGCGGGAAGGAGGCATAGGCTATACTCTCTTTGTGACCTAAATGCTCCCACAGTTCTTCCGTGATGTGTGGGGCGTAAGGAGAGATCAGCACCAGCAATGGCTCCAGGATCTCTTTTTTATTACATTTCAGGTCCGTCAGCTCGTTTACACAGATCATAAAATTACTCACCGAAGTATTGAACGAAAAACGCTCGATATCATCCGTGATCTTTTTGATCGTTTTGTGCAGTGTTTTTAATTCGTCTTTGTTCGGCGCTTCGTTGTTTACTACGAAATTTCCGTCCTTGTAAAACAATCTCCACAGTTTTTTCAGGAAACCAGATACACCGGTGATCCCGTTGGTATTCCATGGTTTGCTTAATTCCAATGGGCCTAAGAACATTTCGTATAGGCGAAGTGTGTCAGCTCCGAATTTGTTGCACATATC
Organism: Bacteroidota bacterium; assembly: GCA_021156365.1. Taxonomy (GTDB): domain Bacteria; phylum Bacteroidota; class Bacteroidia; order B-17B0; family Aurantibacillaceae; genus JADJDM01. The sequence continues at coordinate 142,842 of JAJNDK010000009.1, read as the reverse complement.
GTCTGGATTCACAGCATTGTGATAGCGCTTGCCCATTTTCTCCACCTGGTTCCCACAGATCAGCTTTCCGCTTTCCAGCTCAAATTCGGCGTTGGCAAAATCATCACGCCATGCTTTCAGCTTGTCAATATCCACCGCATTATTATCAGCAAAATTTACATCGATATGTATAGGTGTGGTTTCGTATTTGTCTTTCAAACCGGCAGAAACGATTTTCTGTGTTCCGTTTATACGGTACACAAGGCAGGAAGTTCCCTGTATCATCCCCTGATTGATCAGTTTTTTAGCTGGCTCCTCTACATTGATGTATCCACGGTCAAACAGGAACATCGTCCAGAAACGCACATACAATAAATGCCCGGTAGCATGCTCGCTTCCGCCTAAGTATAAATCCACATTCTGCCAGTAGTCCGCTGTTTCTTTGCTTACAAATTCCTTGTCGTTCTTCGCATCCATATAACGCAGAAAATACCAGGAGCTTCCTGCCCAGCCCGGCATAGTGGTGGTTTCGTAATCGAACTCACCTTTGTATTTCCAGTTGTTGGCGCGGGCCAGTGGCGGTTCTCCGTCTTCAGTCGGCAGGTATTTATCTACTTCCGGCAAACGCAGCGGGAGCTCCTCATAAGACAATGCATGCGGAATACCATTCTTGTAATAGATCGGGATCGGTTCGCCCCAATAACGCTGGCGGCCAAATACTGCATCCCGCAAACGGTAATTCACTTTGCCTTTACCAATCCCCAATTTTTCTATTTCTTCTATTGCTTTTTTGATAGCGGCCTTTACGTCCAGTCCGTTGAGGAAATCAGAGTTGATCAACTTCCCTTCTTTCTCGCCCCAGGCATCTTCTTCAAACGAATGCGCTGCAGCAGGCTCTATCACCTGCGGACGAGGTAATCCGAAATGCCCTGCGAATTTATGATCGCGTGTATCATGTGCAGGAACCGCCATTACAGCACCTGTTCCATATCCTGCCAAAACATAATCACCAACCCAAACCGGGATCGGCTTACGGGTAAACGGATGTCCCACATAGGCACCGGTGAACACGCCGCTGATCTTCGTTACATCGGCTTGTCGTTCGCGCTCGCTGCGGTTCTTTGCAAAAGCTACATATTCATCCACTGCTTTTTTTTGTTCGGCAGTAGTGATCTGGTCTACCAGTTCATGTTCGGGAGCCAGCGTTACAAAAGACACTCCGAAGATCGTATCGGGGCGGGTGGTGAAGACCTCGATGGAGCCTTCCCTGTCTTTGAGACTGAATCTAAGGCTCGAACCTTCACTTCTCCCGATCCAGTTCCGTTGCGCTTCTTTCAAACTGTCGGTCCAGTCGATCTTATCAAGGCCATCCAGCAAACGCTGTGCATACACCGTGATGCGCATGCTCCATTGTTTCATCAGCTTGCGCTCTACCGGATAACCACCACGCTCGCTCACTCCATCTTTCACCTCATCGTTGGCAAGCACGGTTCCCATAGCAGGGCACCAGTTCACATAAGCTTCACCCAGGTATGCCAGGCGGAAATTCATCAGGATATCGTTCCTTCTTTTTTCATCAAATGTTTTCCATTCGGCAGGAGTGAAGCCATTCAGCTCATGCTCGATGTCGCTCGTCAGGATATCATGTGAAAGTCCTTTGAAGCCTTCCGTTTCGAAAATGTGTATCAATGTGGAAAGATCCTCGGCCTTTTTTGCACGGGGGTTGTACCAGGAATTGAAGAGCTGTATAAAGATCCATTGTGTCCATTTATAATATTCCGGATCGGAAGTGCGTACTTCCCGGTCCCAGTCGTAGGAAAAACCGATCTTATCCATCTGTTCGCGGTAACGGGCAATGTTTTGTTCGGTTGTAAGGGCAGGATGCTGGCCGGTTTGTATGGCATATTGCTCAGCCGGAAGACCGAAAGAATCATAACCCATCGGGTGCAATACATTGAAGCCTTTGTGACGTTTGTAGCGTGAAAAAATATCGGAAGCGATGTAGCCCAATGGATGCCCCACATGCAGGCCGGCCCCCGATGGATACGGGAACATATCCAGCACATAATATTTTGGTTTGGAGGAAGTGTTCTCTGCCCTGAATGTTTTTTCGGCCGCCCAACGCGCCTGCCATTTCTTTTCTATTTCCGTGAAATTGTAGTCCATACGATGTAAAAATAAGAGCAGCGAATTTACGAATAATGCGCAGGATTTGGCTGGTATTTTGGAAAAATGCTATATTTAAGCTATGGTATCCGGCCCTTTCAAAAAGTATTTGTTGCCCGCTTGTTTTTTTTGCTTCCTGTATGCAGCAAAAGCACAGAACATGCGCATCATCGACAGTCTGAACAAAGTACTGAAGGCAAGCAAACATGACACGGTTTCGATCAAGGCATTGAATGCGATCGCCAAACAATACTGGAGCTCGGATCCTGAGGCTTCCATGAAACTATTGGAGCAGTCGCAGGATCTGGCCGACAAACAAACAGATAAAAAATTCATCTGCAGTGTGCTTTTGTATAAAGCATATACCTTTTCGGTCTTCGATCAGTTCGACAGCTCCCTTGCTAATTACAATAGAGGAATTGACCTGGCGGAAAGATACAAGCAACCGAAAACAAAAGGCCAGCTGCTTTCAGGTGCAGGCAATGTATATAACATACTCGGCGACTATGAAAAAGCCATCCCGTATTACCTCGAAGCATTGAAAGTGCAGGAATCGGAAAATGAACAGAATGGATTAGGGAAAACCTACAACAGCCTTGGTGTCCTGTTCGACCTGATGGGGGAGGAGGAAAAGGCGCTGGAATATCATTTCAGAGGACTGAAGATAAAAGAAGAGCAGAAGGATTCAAGTGCCATCGGTATGTCCCTGAATAATATCGGGAATGTATACGGCTCACTGAAAAAGATGGACTCCGCCTTGTACTATCATCAAAAGGCATTGGATATCCGTACGCGAATCAACGATGCGAACGGTATGGGACTTTCGTATAATAACATAGGTAATACCCTGTCCAGGCTCGAACGGCACAAGGAAGCCCTGGCGATCCATTTAAAAGCCCTGGAGCTTTTTGAAGAAGCAGGAGACAAGCTGAATATCGCCCGATCCTCTTTTAATATTGGCAACCAATATATGGTAATGGACGAAAACGACAATGCTTACCTGTACATTGTGCGTGCCGAGAAACTGGCGGACGAGCTCGAAATAAAAGAGCTGCAAAAAGATATTTATGGTTTGTTATCCAATTATTATGAAAACAAAGCGGATTATAAAAACGCTTTTGTGTATTCAAGAAAATTCCAGCAGGTAAAAGATAGTCTGTACAACGAAGCAAAGAACAAAGAGATCCAGTCGCTGAACACCCGCTATGAGACAGAAAAGAAGGAACAGGAGAATAAAGAGCTACAGCTGGAAAATGATCTTTCTGCAAAGACCATCAAACAGCAACGAACGGTGACCTACTTTATTATAACAGGCCTGGGTCTTGTGAGCATACTGGCTTTCTTTATTTTCAGGGGTTTGAAGCAGCAGCGGAAGGCGAATGAAATTATTTCCCGGCAAAAAACAGAAGTAGAGCATCAGAAAGAGCTGATCGAAAGCCAGAAAGAATTAGTGGAGGAAAAGAACAAGGAGATCACGGACAGTATCAATTATGCAAAGCGGATACAAACGGCCCTGCTGCCTTCGGTAGAGACCTTTTCGGAGATCCTGCCCAATTCGTTTGTGCTTTTTAAACCTAAGGATATTGTTTCGGGTGATTTTTTCTGGATCACGCAGCGGGACAGGTATGTGTTTTATGTGGCGGCAGACTGCACGGGGCATGGAGTACCGGGAGCTTTTATGAGCATGCTGGGCACTTCCTTTTTGAATGAGATCATCAACGATAAAGATATTATAGACCCATGCGATATCCTGGACCTGTTGAAGATCAAGATCATCAAATCGCTCAAACAGAAAGGCGAAGTGGGCGGAAGCAAGGATGGAATGGACATGGTACTCTGCAGGCTCGATACATCTACAAATGAGCTGGTGTTTGCCGCGGCCAATAATCCACTGTGGTTGTTGCGCAACGGGGAAATAAAAGAATACAAAGCCGATAAGCAGCCGGTGGGCATAGGCTCAGAAGGCTTCGATCACTTCAATCAGCATGTTATCCAATTGGAGAAGGGAGACGCGGTTTATATTTTCAGTGATGGATTTGCCGATCAGTTTGGCGGTCCGAAAGGAAAAAAATTCAAGTACAAGCAATTGGAAGAGATCCTGATCTCTTCATCTGGGAAGAGCCTGGAAATACAGAAACAACAGCTCGATCAACATTTCGAATCGTGGAGAGGTATGCTGGAGCAGGTAGATGACGTTTGCATTATAGGCATTCGCATTTAATTACCGGATATTGGATTGTATCTCAACCGATTAAATCTCTGATTTTTTAAAATCGTAAATCCATAAAAAACCTTATTTTTGTTTCCTCAACAGAACACCCTCATATGAAAACAGTAGAGTTTAGAGAAGCCCTCCGGGAAGCCATGAGCGAAGAAATGCGTCGCGACCAAAGCGTATTTTTAATGGGAGAAGAAGTGGCGGAATACAATGGAGCTTACAAAGTGAGTAAAGGTATGCTGGCCGAATTCGGGGCGAAACGTGTGATAGATACACCGATCGCAGAGCTTGGTTTCGCGGGTATCGGTATCGGCGCTGCTTCCAATGGATTGCGCCCGATCATTGAATTCATGACCTTCAACTTCTCACTCGTGGCTATCGACCAGATCATCAATTCTGCTGCAAAAATGCTTAGTATGAGCGGCGGACAATATTCGGTGCCTATCGTTTTCAGGGGACCTACCGCAAGTGCAGGGATGCTCAGTTCCCAGCATTCGCAGGCTTTTGAGAACTGGTATGCAAATACGCCGGGCTTAAAAGTAATTGTTCCTTCCAATCCTTATGATGCAAAGGGCCTGTTGAAAGCTGCCATCCGCGATAACGATCCTGTGATCTTCATGGAGAGCGAGCAGATGTATGGCGACAAAGGTGAGATCCCTGAAGGAGAATATATATTGCCGATCGGTGTGGCGGATGTAAAACGTCCGGGTACCGATGTTACAATTGCTACTTTCGGTAAGATCACCAAAGTGGCATTGAAAGCGGCAGAAGAGCTGGAGAAAGAAGGCATCAGTGCAGAGGTTATCGACCTGCGCACGGTTCGCCCTATCGATTATAAAACTATTATCGAATCGGTGAAAAAAACAAACCGTCTTGTGATCGTGGAAGAAGCCTGGCCCCTGGCAAGTATCTCCACCGAGATCGCATACATGGTTCAGAAAGAAGCTTTCGATTACCTCGATGCGCCTGTTCGCCGGATCACTACTGCCGATGTTCCGCTTCCGTATGCACCTACACTGATCGAAGCTTCCCTGCCGAATGTACCGAAAGTGGTAAAAGCGGTGAAAGAAGTGATGTATAAGTAATACTGCTGTTCTGCGTTACATACAATCTCTATGAAAGTCTTTAAGATCGTATTGGCCGTTATTTGCTTCCTTATTGCTCTTGTATTGTGTTTTCCCGGTATCACTACCATAGCCTTGCTATTGAAAAATCTCACGAGTGTTCGGGGCCCGAATACAGGAGCTTTCTTTCTCGGATCTCTTTTAGGCTTTTTATTGAATGGGGGAATTATTTTCGGACTTGTATTCGCAGGAGTAAGACTGATCAAATCTTCGCGAAAGAACAAACAGATCTCCGATAAGATCGATCAGATCTCCTGATCTTTATTTCTCCCTATACACCAGCATATTGATAATGCCCGTTTCTGAAGTACTGTTATCGGTAAGGGAGATCTTGAAATTCCGCTTGTTCCCGTCGTAACAATTGAATACATAAATGCCTTTGTCCAGTAAGGGCGCGGTGTATTTTCCCGAATAATATTTTTTCAGGTTGTTGAGGATCTCCGTTCCGGCATCAATGCTGCTGCTGATCTGGATCTCTGCTTCTTCCAACGTGTCTTTTGCAAACGTGTAGGCAATGGTGTAACGACTGACCGAATCGATCGGATAGGAATAGAGTACATAATCGCTGTCTTCTTCTTCGGGTTTGCCCGGCTCATAGGCTTTTACCGCTTTGGCCGAATCGCCGAGCTCAAAACCGTGAACAACCCCTTCTTTTACACGTATGATGGAATCCAGCGAAAAATGAAAACCGCTGAATACAGGCTCTTTTGCGGGAATCTCTTCCTTCGGCTCGTTGGAGCATGAAAAAACAAGCAGGCAAAAACCCGCAAAGGCAACAGATGATGTAATAACAGAAATTTTTTTCATCTTTCCGGTTATAGCTAAAGCCATGCCTGAAAATTAGTTTATGCTTTGTCCGGATCTGTAGTCTCCGCTTTCATTTCCGGTCGCATTTGCGGAAAGAACAATACGTCCTGGATCGAAGGCTGGTTGGTCATCAGCATACACAGCCTGTCTATCCCGATCCCGATCCCTGCAGTAGGAGGCATACCGTATTCCAATGCGCGCAGGAAATCGTAGTCGATGAACATGGCTTCATCATCGCCTCTTTCCATCAGTTTCACCTGCTCTTCAAAACGCTCGCGCTGATCGATAGGATCGTTCAGCTCGCTGTATGCATTCGCTATCTCCTTACCGTTGATGATCAGCTCAAAACGCTCTACCAGTCCTTCTTCCGTTCGGTGTTTTTTCGTAAGCGGGCTCATTTCCACCGGGTAATCAATAATGAAGGTAGGCTGCACATAATGCGCTTCACATTTGTCGCCAAACAAGGTGTCTATCAGCTTTCCTTTGCCCATGGATGCATCCACGTCGATGTGAAGTTTTTTGCACACTTCGCGCAATTCGTCCTCGTTCATTTTACTCACATCGATACCGGTGTGTTCCTGTATAGCTCCGAAAATAGAGATCCGTTTGAAAGGAGCTGCAAAGCTGATCATATTGTCGCCCACCTGCACATCCGAAGTTCCATGCAGTTCCATGGCTATTTTTTCTAACAGTTTTTCGGTCGTGTTCATCATCCAGAAATAATCGCGGTAAGCCGTGTAGAACTCGAGAATGGTAAACTCCGGGTTATGTGTGCGGTCCATTCCCTCGTTGCGGAAATTGCGGCTGAATTCGTACACAAAGTCGAAACCGCCCACGATCAGGCGTTTCAGGTACAATTCGTTGGCAATACGCAGGTACAAAGGAATATCCAGTGCATTGTGATGCGTTTTAAATGGCCGGGCAGTAGCGCCACCCGGTATCGACTGCAATACCGGTGTGTCTACTTCCAGTGCGCCCCTTTCATTCAGGAAGGTGCGTATGGTATTCATCAGCTTCGTGCGCTGCTCAAATGTTTTCTTTACTTTCGGGTTGATGATGAGGTCCACATACCGTTGTCTGTAGCGGAGCTCCACATCCGACACCTCATCAAAGGAATTACCGTCTGCATCGGTTTTCACTACCGGCAGTGGTTTCAGCGATTTGCTTAATAATTTGAATGTAGTTACGTGAATGGAGATCTCTCCTGTTTTGGTAGTGAACACATAGCCTTCCACCCCGATGATATCACCGAGATCCAGGCATTTTTTCCATACCAGGTCATACAGGTTCTTGTCCTCACCCGGGCAGATCTCATCACGTTTTACGTAGATCTGGATACGGCCGGAAGCGTCCTGGATAACGGCAAAAGCCGCCTTGCCCATATCACGCACACTCATGATACGGCCCGCAATGCTGATGTTCTTATAGTTCAGCTTGTCTCGCTCATAATTTTCACGGATGTCTGCGGCACTCACATTTACAAGGAATTCTTCCGCCGGATACGGATTGATCCCTGCTTTTCTTAATTCTTCGAGTTTTTGCCTGCGTAATTGTTCTTGTTCACTTAACTGTACCTGCATAATGTATTTAAAAATTGCGGAACAAATGTAGGTGTTAGATTTCAGATTTTGGCTTTCCAGTCGCTGATTTGAAGGCTTTTGTCTCAATAGTTTTCGACATTTCCGGGCCTGTTGTTGATTCCGGTACCGGAAGTATTGTGATTTTGGCCGGTCAATCGATTGAGTATCAGGAATCATCCATCCGTCACCGGAAATCTGGAATCACCAATTAAAAGGTTATCTTTGCAAAAAAATTCAACATGAGTAACAAATCAGGCGGACCTGGTAAATCTTTCGGTAAAAGAGGCGATTCGGGTGAAAGTAAAAAAACATTCGGAAAAGGAAGAGGGGAAAAGTCATTCGGTGACAAGGAAAAATCGTTTTCTAAAAAGGAAGAAGGAAGCTCTTCGGATGAGGCAAAGCCTAAAAAAAGAGTATTTACCAGTGCTGATTTTGGTGGTGAAGCAAAAAAGACCAGCCGTAGCAATTCATATAGCAAAGGCTTTGACGGTGGGGACGAAAAGAAACCACGCAAAGAATACGGAACCAAAAAAGAAGGCGATTCGTACGACGACAAACCACGTAAAGACTACGGCGACAAGAAACCGTATGCAAAAAAAGAGGGTGATTCTTCCTACAGCGACAGACCGCGTAAAGATTACGGTGATAAAAAATCTTTCGGTGATAAGAAACCATATGCTAAACGCGATGGAGATTCTTCTTACGGTGATAAACCGAAGAGAGACTACGGTGATAAAAAATCTTTCGGCGATAAAAAGCCATATGCTAAACGTGACGGTGATTCCTCGTATGGTGACAAGCCAAAAAGAGATTACGGCGATAAGTCCCGCAAAGACTACGGTGATAAAAAACCCTTTGGCGATAAAAAACCATACGCCAAACGCGATGGTGATTCTTCCTACGGCGACAAACCGCGTAAGGACTATGGTGACAAACCACGTAAAGAATATGGTGAAAGCAAATCTTTCGGTGATAGAAAACCATATCCTAAAAGAGATACCGACTCTTCCTACGGCGACAAACCACGTAAGGACTTTGGCGATAAAAGACCAATCTCCAAAGGCGGTTCGGGATCATACAGCAAAAAGAGCAGCGGCGATGGATTTGATGCTTCACAGTACGAAGCGAAGCCACGCAAGGATTACGACGACAAAAAGCCATACGGCTCTGACGCAACAGACAAAAAACACCGCGTTTCCAAACGTAATTTCGTAGACAAGGAAGAAGGCGAAGAGCGCTCTTTTGATAAGAAAGGCAAAAAAGATCTGGATGGAAAACGTCCGCGTATTCCAAAAAAATCCTTCTCCAAAAGCAATCCTGCCAATGATGGCCTGATCCGTCTGAACAAATATATTTCCAACTCCGGTGTATGTTCCCGTCGTGAAGCTGATAAGCTGATCGAAAGCGGCGCTGTTACCGTGAATGGAAAAATCGTTTCTGAGCTGGGTTTCAAAGTGAGCCCGGATGATGTGATCAGCTACGGCGGACAATCGATCAGACGCGAAAAGAAAGTATACGTATTATTGAACAAACCGAAAGACTATATCACTACACTTGATGATCCGGAAGGACGCAAGACCGTGATGGAGCTGCTGAAGAATACAGGAAAAGAGCGTATCTACCCTGTAGGTCGCCTCGACAGGAACACAACAGGTTTGCTGATGCTGACCAACGATGGTGATATGGCAATGAAGCTGACACATCCGAAACATAACATCCAGAAGATGTATTCAGTAGACATCGACAAAGGCATTAAGCCGGAAGATCTGAAAGCATTGAAAGACGGTTTTGAACTGGAAGACGGTTTCATCAAAGCGGACAAAGTGGAGATAGTGGGTGAAGGAACCAGCCGCAAAGAGATCGGTATCGAGATCCATTCCGGAAGGAACCGTATTGTAAGAAGGATGTTCGAGCACCTTGGCTATTCGGTGGTCCGCCTGGATCGTGTAATGTTTGCAGGTCTTACTAAAAAAGATCTGCCGAGAGGAAAATGGAGATTCCTCAGCGATAAGGAGATCAGTTTCCTGAAGATGATTTAATAAGAAAATCCCGGCACCGTCCGGGATTTTTTGTTGGTTAACCGCAAAGAGCTCGGAGAGATACCCGCAAAGTTCGCAAAGGGTTATTATTTGTTGCTACAATTAAGACCAGATAAAATTTAAATAAATAATGCGCAGCAGCCTTCGTGTTCTTTGCGAAACACTTTGCGTCCTTTGCGGTTAAAATTACTTGAGGTATTTCCTGTTGAACATCAGTGGCAATAAGCTTTCGATGCTTTCTGCAATGAACACTCTTCCGCTTTCACCTGCCATGATCATGCGGATTTTTTGTGCGTAGCGGGTTTCATATTCGGCAATCGCCTGCCTGCAGGCACCGCAGGGACTCACCGGATCGTTGATCACCTGGTTCTCCGCTTTGCAGCTAACCGCTATTGATTTTATTTTCACACCCGGGTATTTAGCACCCGCATAAAAGATAGCCACACGTTCGGCACAAAGTCCGGAAGGATAGGCTGCATTTTCCTGGTTGTTGCCGGTGATGATCTCGCCGTTCTCCAACAGGATGGCAGCTCCCACGTTAAAATGTGAGTAGGGTGCATAAGCGCTCTCGAGCGATCGTTTGGCATGCATTAATAAAAGACGGTCTTCATTCGCCAGGTCCTGTTCATTTTTATATACTTCGAACGAAGAAATGATCTGTAGTTTTTCTGATTGCGGCATAATGGTCAGCGGAAAAAAAAAGCTGTCCGGTAAAGAACAGCTTTTTATGAATAAAGTAATTGGAATTTATTTTTTGGATTCGTCTTTTTTTGTAGTCTTTGTTTCTTCTTTTTTAGGATCGCTTACCGTACGGTTGCTGTTGTTTGTACTTTTGGTCCCTTTGGTTGGAAGTCCCTGGCTGTTGATCGCCATACGTGTTCCTGGTTTTTTAGTGCTGTCCTGTGCGGTTTTTTTCGGTTCTTCCTGTTTTTTAGTGCTTACAGGCTCGGTTTGTGCGAAAGCAGCCGTAGAGAAAAGAAGACCGAGAGAGAAGATGCTGATATTGATCAAATTTTTCATGTTGGAGTTTTTTTGAAACCTAATCCAAAGATAGTGCCAATTTCCGAATAATGAAAACAATTGTACCGGGGGCTTGCAAAATAGCCTAAACTATCATAGGTTTGTATAAAATCAAGATCACATGAGTATTATCCGGCCTTTTGGTTTCATGAAATGGATCGACGAAAACCGTCATTTGCTGAAGCCGCCTGTAAACAATAAAGTAGTCTACAAGGATACCGAGTTTATTATTATGGTAGTGGGCGGGCCGAATTCAAGAAAGGATTATCATTACAATGAAAGCGAAGAATTTTTCTACCAGCTGAAAGGTGATATCAAAGTAAAGATACAGGAAGACGGCAAAGCAGTGGATGTTCCTATTAAAGAAGGAGAAATCTTTTTATTGCCTCCGCACGTTCCGCACAACCCGATCCGGTTCAAAGATACGGTAGGCCTGGTTATCGAGCGAAGAAGAAAAGAGACGGAAAAAGACGGCTTACTCTGGTTTTGTGAGAGCTGCAATCACAAATTATATGAAGAGTATTTCACTCTTACCGATATTGCCAGCCAGTTCCAGGCGATCTTCAAAAAATTCTATGAGAACGAAGAACTGAGAACCTGCAAACAATGCGGACAAAAAATGGATCCGCCGCCGGTTATTGCCTGATAAGCTCTTGAAAAAATTTAGTTAAAAAGTTTAAATATTGTCAGCAACCGGGCATTTATTTCTACAAAATCGGCCAAAAACCAACGTTAACTAATTTGGAAACCTAATTTAGTAGGCATTTTTTCAAATTATTACTTATTTTTTCATTAAATTCGTGTTCGGAAAGGGTTAATTCTTACTCTGTTTTTTTAATATGAGTTTAATTAATCCTTGAGTAACAAACAAGCAACCCCGATCATGAAAAAAATCCTATTTTTTCTCTCCGTTTTATTGTTTTCTGTGAAAGCGAATGCATCGCACATTACAGGCGCAGAAATCACGTATACAAGCCTTGGAAATAACCAGTACGAGGTACATATGTATATATACTGGGATTGTACAACAGGTTTTAACCCCGGTTCCACCCAGTCGCTGAGCGTAGACGGATGTCTGGGCTCCCAGTTCATTAATATGACCCAGAGTGCAAATACTCCCGGCGATGGTGTCGATATCTCACAGATCTGTAACTCCGTTACCTCTACCTGTAACAACGGTACCGTGAACGGGAACAATATGATCGAATACACGGCTATCGTTACGCTACCGGGTGCATGTACCGACTGGACCTTTTCATGGTCTACCTGCTGCCGTGGTGGTAATATCATTAACTTATCAGGTGGACAAAGTGCAGGGAACTATGCATATGCTTCCCTGAACAATGTTGCCGCTCCGAATAACAATTCTCCGATCTTTACGGCTCAACCGCTTCCATACTTATGTGTTAACCAACCGGCTTGTTACAATTTCGGTGTGGTAGAACAGGATGGTAACACACTTGTATATTCTTTGGTTGCGGCACAGGATGCAGCAGGTTCTGATCTTGCCTACAACCCTCCTTACACAGGAACATCGCCTTTGGCAGGTATCACGATCGATCCGAATACCGGGCAGATCAATTTTACACCGAACACGCAGGGTGCATTCATTGTAGTGGTGCAGGTGCAGGAGTTTGATGGGAATGGAGTGCTGGTAGGTACTGTTATCAGGGACGTACAGGTGGTGGTGCAGAATTGTAACAACCAGACGATCGGTTGCGGCGCTGGTGGTTTATCCAATGCGAACGTTACCGGTAACGGTGCGGTGCTGAACCCTGCTAATCCGCACGAGATCCAGATCTGTGAAGGCATTCCTTTTTCGTTTAATGTTGTGTTTACCGATCCGAATGCGACCGATTCCGCATTTATTACAACAAATCTTGCTACCAATCCGGCACTTACAGGTGCAGTGGTAACCACCAGTTACCCGATCCCAAGCCAGCCGAATAATGTGGCAATGACCTTCAGCTGGACGGCTCCTCCGGGAAGTTCCGGTATGAATACATTTTTAACAGTAACAGTGTCCGACAATGCCTGCCCGATCCCGGGACAACAGGTAGTGAATTACTTCCTCAATATTTTACCTGCAGCCAATGCAGGCCCTGATACAACAATCTGCCTTGGTGATAATACCGTATTACAAGGCACTGGCCCCGGCGGACCATACAACTGGTACGATCTTTCGGGAACCATGATGCCTACAGGACCGGCTTTCTCCTGCAACCCATGTCAGAACCCTACTGTAGCTCCCGCTTTAGGCGCAAATACCTATGTTATTCAGACAGGTGGTGGTGCAGGTTGTGTGAACAGGGATACGGTAGTTATCACAGTTGTTCCTACATTTAACTGGGTACTGACACCGGGGCCAACAGCGGCCGGATGTACGGGCAACCCGATACAGTTAGGCGTAACTCCTAATCCTGTTGATGTTTATTCTTATTCCTGGACCCCGTCTACCGGTTTGGACCAGAACAACATAAACAATCCACTTGCTACATTTACATTGGCAGGCACTGAAACATACTCGCTGACAATGATCAGTGCTGCAGGTTGTATCAAGCATGATTCGATCGTTGTTACAGCTCAGCAAGGCCCGCCACCATTCACTGTAGGGAACGACAGCTGTATGACCAATCCGACGACTATACCATTGGAGGTAGAGTTCAACTGTTTATCTAATGTTTCCTGTGCATTGTCCAATGCATGTGCAGGTGGCACTTCGCAAAGCTATACAGTGGGTACAGGATCGGCAATTCCTATGTCAAGCTATGAATGGCCGACACCTTATGGTAATTATTATAAAAATTCGCGTCACCAGTTCTTAGTGTTAGCTTCCGAGCTGCTTGCAATGGGAGTACAACCAGGGAATATTAATTCGATCGCTTTCAACGTAACTGCAACCAATAGTATCCAGGCGCTGCCGAATTTCACGATCAAAATGATGTGTACGAGCCTTACTTCTTTACCGGCAGCAATTAACAGCGATAACTTTATTCCCGGTACTATCCAGGTGCACAATACGCCTATGCTCAATGTGGTGGTTGGAGCGAATGTACATACGTTCACACAACCGTATGCATGGGACGGAACATCGAACCTGATCATTGAAACCTGTTATGATCTTACACAGGCACAGTATACTTACAATGCTTCTGTAACGGCGTCAAATACTTCTTTTATTTCATCTATCAATGCGTATTCGGATAGCGATCCGGTGTGTGTTTCTCCGATAGTTGTAGTGAACTACGTTAGCTTCAACGATTACAACGTACGTCCGGATATGGCCTTCAACGTTACATCCAGTGTGAACTCTGCTAACTATACGTATAGCTGGGTAGAGACCACTAACGGCAATTCAACTGCTGGTATTGCGAATCCGAGCAGTCCGCAAACGTCAGTGACATTGACCCCGGGAAATCATACCTACGCAGTTACTGTAACTACCCTGAACGGGCTTTGCAGCCGTACTGATTCGGTTACTTATGTGATCGGCGGAGTAGGAGCGGACATTATGGCTTCTGACAGTGTGTTCTGTAGCACGGATGCTGTATCCCTGTTCTTAGCTACACCGATTGGCGGAGCCTGGTCGCACCATGCGGCGGGAGGTACTACCAATGGCGGTGGTGTTGTTCCGGGAGTGCCAAGCCCTCCGGTATCTTCAGCTTCATTCCATCCGGAGCTTTCCGTACTCGGATCATCTTATGTGATCTATACATTCGGCCCTGCCAACTGTGCTATCCAGGATAGCGTACTCGTACAGGTATTCCAGAAGATCCCTGCCAACTTTACTACTATAGGGCCTTTCTGTGAGTACGATTCTCCGGTTACCCTGAGCTCGATCGCAAACAACGGAGGCGGTACCTGGACAATAAATGGTATTACAGCTACACAATTCAATCCGGCTGTACTCGGGCCATCTACAGCACCGGGTTATGCACTGAAATATAAAACAGATTTAGGTGTAGGATGTCCTGACAGCGTACAGAAATTAGTAGAAGTGTTCCCTGCACCGAGTGTTGATTTTAATGCAGATACAACGGCCGGTTGTTTGCCAAGTGTTCCTGTTGTCTTTAACAGCGTAGTAAGTTACAATGGAACACCTTCACCCGGAGCACCCGGAAGTTATTTCTGGAGCTTTGGTGATGCAGGTACATCCACTATCGATGATCCTGTTCATGTTTATTCGGTGGCAGGTGATCTGACCGTTTCCCTATCATACACAGACAGCCGTGGTTGTATGGCTGATACAATGAAAATACATTACATTGATATCAACCCGATACCGGAGCCCTATTTCATCTATGAGCCAAGTAATCCCACTGCATTAGAGCCGCATGTTGATTTCTTCAATACGACACCGAACTCATCTAACCTCACCTGGAAATGGAATGTAGCAGCGCTTGACAGCTCTACCACTTTCAACATCTCCTACGACTTCCCTAATTTCGGAGAATACATGATCACACTGACTGCCACTTCGCCGGAAGGTTGTGAGGCGGATGTAACACGGCCTGTTACCATCGATCCGGATTATGCGATCTATGTTCCGACTTCCTTTACCCCGAACGGTGATGGCAAGAACGATATATTCACTGCAAAAATGGACGGTGTACAGAAAGATGATTATACATTTAGTGTGTATGACCGTTGGGGTCAGAAAGTATTCCAGACAAACGATATTAACGTAGGCTGGAAAGGATCGAAGAACAACAGTGATAATATCGTAAATGAAAGCGGTACTTATATCTGGAAGATCATCTACAAGGACGCATTCATGAAAGGACATACGATTACCGGGCATGTAACGGTGATCAGGTAATACAGAGATAATTAAAACAAGAGAATCGCCCTGACAGTTATTGTCAGGGCGATTTTTTTTATCCGGTTTTGAAGCTACCACTAATAAATGTTACATTTGCAGCCTCCTTCGTCGAGCTCAGGATGACAGGCTGCAAAAAAAGTAATCAAATCTGTAAAGAAGAACAAACAATAAAATTAAACGATCATATGAAGTCAACAGCTTTAACAAACAAACACATTTCCTTGGGTGCAAAAATGGTAGAATTCGCAGGATACAACATGCCTGTTTCCTATTCGGGGCTCAACGATGAGCATGCTACCGTTCGTAATGCGGTAGGTGTGTTTGATGTGAGCCACATGGGCGAATTTATCCTGAAAGGTGATAAGGCGCTGGATCTTATACAGGCTGTTACCAGCAACGATGCAAGTGTGCTCGTGGATGGAAAGGCACAATATTCCTGTCTTCCTAACGGAAAAGGCGGGATTGTGGATGACCTGATCGTTTACCGTATAGATGAAAAAACATATCTCCTTGTAGTAAATGCTTCCAATATTGAAAAAGACTGGAACTGGATCAGCAAACACAATACATTTGGTGTGGATATGAAAGACATTTCGGAGCGGACTTCTCTGCTGGCCATCCAGGGCCCGAAAGCCACCGAAACATTACAGAAACTGACTTCTATCAATCTTTCCGACATTCCGTATTATGAATTCCGCAAAGGAACATTCAACGGCATTGAGAACGTGGTTATTTCCAACACCGGATATACAGGTGCAGGCGGCTTTGAGCTTTATTTCGAGAACGAGCATGCGGAAGCTATCTGGGATGCGATCTTTAAAGCAGGAGCAGAGTTCGGTATCAAACCGATCGGTCTGGGTGCAAGAGATACCCTGCGCCTTGAAATGGGGTTCTGCCTGTATGGAAACGATATCGATGATACTACTTCACCCCTGGAAGCGGGTCTTGGCTGGATCACTAAATTCACCAAGGAGTTTACTGATAAAGACTACCTGATCAAACAAAAAGAGCAGGGATTGTCACGCAAATTAGTAGGCTTTGAAATGATCGATCGTGGGATCCCACGCCACGATTACCCGATAACGGATGCGGCCGGCAAAGTGATAGGAAAAGTAACTTCGGGCACTCAGTCGCCTACGCTGAACAAAGCGATCGGGATGGGGTATGTGGAAACCGCTTATTCCAAAGCCGACAGCGATATCTTCATACAGATCAGGGACAAAGCCATAAAAGCCAAAGTTGTTAAAATTCCCTTTTTGAAGAAATAATAGTTTTTTTTTGCTACCTTAGTTGCTCAAAATCAAAGCTTTTTGATCATGAAGGTAAACCAACATAACAAAGTGGTATCGATGCTTTCGGTATTTGTATTTTGTTTCGTGCTTGCAATGAATGCAAAAGCTGACGGTGTTGGCGACAAGCCGAATGTGGAAGATCCGAGCCCTGCTCCGAAACTTCTTGTTGGTAAGATCATTTCTTCTTCCAAAGCAAAGAAATATGTTTTCAGGGGTTCTATCACGGACATCCAAACCAATCTTCCTGTAAAAGGCGCGCGGATCACCATGAAGGGTACTTCTGTGGGCGTTGTAACGGATGCATATGGTTTGTATCTTTTTTCTATTCCGGAGAGTCTCGTAAAGGATAATATGTTCTTCGAGATCAATTATCCTGGTTATGAAAGAAAAAGTTTCTTTATCGATAAAGATCTGCTGCCTATAGTGGATCAGGGAATTGAAGGGCATATCAAAAGGATTATGCTGAAGTAAGCATCTTTTTTTACCACCAAATTTTTAGTTATAAGTATATGTCTGTATCCCGCAGCATGGAATGATTTTGTTTGCCAGCTGAGAAATACTTCCTGAGATGCCTGTATCTTCTACAGATGTATTAAAGCCGGTAAACTTATTCCTTACAGTTTTTCTGTAAAATAGTATCTTTGCTCCTCATTCCTGCTATATGAAAATCGACGCTTGTTTTTCCCCCGCTTTATACCCCGTTTACGAAGATGCCGAAAGTATTGTAGTGATCATTGATGTGCTGCGCGCTACATCAGCCATATGTGTAGCCTTTCACAATGGGGCGGAACGCATGATCCCGGTAGCAAAAGTGGAAGAGGCGCTGGAATACAAAAAGCAGGGTTTCCTGGCCGGCGCGGAGCGTGATGCGATAAAAATAGAAGGTTTTGATTTCGGGAATTCTCCTTACGATTATATGGGTGATCATGTGAAAGGGCAAACCATTGCACTCACTACCACCAACGGAACCCAGGCAATAGAAGCTGCACGCAATGCATATAAAGTGGTAATAGGCTCTTTTCTTAATATCGATGTGCTGTGCGACTGGCTCGTAAAACAGAACCGGCCTGTGCTGCTTCTTTGCTCCGGCTGGAAAAATAAATTCAATCTCGAAGATTCTTTGTATGCAGGTGCCGTAACGCAAGAGATCTGTAAGCGCACGAAAGAAGTGGCCTTAGGTGATGGATGTCTTGCCCTGCAATACCTGTATGAAATGGCGAAGAATGATCCGATGAAATTCCTCAACCACGCTTCACATAAAGAACGTCTCGTGAAGCTGAACCTGAAGAAAGATATCCGCTATTGCCTCAGCCCGAATACAGCCCCGGTGATCCCCGTGTTGGAAGGAAAGTACCTGGTCAATTTGAAAATTAGTTAATTTGATGATTTACTAATTGTTTTACTAATTTTTCTATATTCATTTTCAAATCTTCAAATTACTATGGAATTAAGAGACATGTTCAATCCTGCTTTCTACCGGCACTTTGCAGTAGCATTTTCAAAGGCAGATAAGAATTTTCATGCCGACAAATTTGTAAAGGAGGTCACCACAGGTCTGGCTGATCTTTCTCTGAACCAGCGTATGCGGAATACATCGGTGGTGCTGCACAAACACTTACCCTATACCTTTGAAAAACAAATAGAGCTTTGCCGGAAGGTGATCCCGGATGTGCAGAGAGGTTATGTATCGCTGGTGTTCCCTGATTTTACCGGCTTGTATGGCAAGGAGGATTTCGATACCTCGCTGGATGCTCTGAAGTATTTTACTACTTTCGGTTCTTCCGAATTTGCGATCCGTGAATTCCTGAAAAAGGATTTCAAACGTACGATCAAAGTGATGGAGAAATGGGCGGAAGATAAAAACCATCATGTGCGCCGTCTTGCATCAGAGGGTTCGAGACCGCGCCTGCCCTGGTCTTTCAAGCTGGATGAGGTTATAAAGAACCCGCAGGTAACAGCCAACATATTGGAAAAGCTGAGGTCGGATACGGAGCTGTATGTGAAAAAATCAGTGGCCAATCACCTGAACGATATTTCCAAAGACAACCCGGACAAGATGCTGACGATGGTAAAAGCCTGGGACAAGAGCAATCCCCACACGGCCTGGATCGTGAAACATGCCAGCCGCAGTCTTATCAAAAAAGGAAATGCCGATTCGCTTTCGGTCTTTGACTTTGAAAAAAACGTAAAAGTACGGATCGACAACCTGAAGTTGAACAAAACAAAACTACAATTGGGCGATACACTTGCCTTTGAGTTCGGTATTACTTCCGAAAAGAAAACTACTCAGAAGTTAGTGGTTGATTATGTGATCCACTACGTAAAGAAAGGTGGGGAGCTATCTCCGAAAGTCTTTAAGCTGAAAGAACTGAACCTGCAGCCAGGCAAAACAGAGCTTATCAAAAAGTCGCAGGTGCTGAAGGATTTCACCACCCGTAAGCACCATGCAGGGAAGCACGCGGTAGAGATCATGGTGAACGGGAAACCGATGGGGAAGAAGGAGTTCAGTCTGCTTATCTGAACCGGATAAAAATCTCCCCCTGTAGCTACCTCTGTGCTCTACCTGTCGGTAGAAGGGCATCGGGCAAGACCAGGGCAACAATTGAAGTAACTCTTATATCCATTTCTAAAGCCCTATCTGTCGCATTTGATAAGGACTGATCATCCTGCTTACCAGGTGTGATAAACAAGGCAAGTAGCAGTGCTCAACAGGCCTATCAGTGGTGGTCGGCTTGCCTACCGGTGCTTGTTTCCTATCCTATCAGTGGTGCTCAACAGGGTAAGTAGCAGTGGTAGGCTATCCTACGAGCAGTAGTCAACGGGGTAACCAGTGGTGCTCAACAGGGCAAGTAGCAGTGGTAGGCTATCCTATGAGCAGTAGTCAACGGGGTAAGTAGTGGTGCTCAACAGGCTAAGTAGCAGTGGTAGGCCATCCTGTGAGCAGCAGTCAACGGGCTAACCAGCGGTGCTCAACAGGCTAAGTAGCAATGGTCAACGCGCCAACCGGATCTTATAGGTCGGAAATGCCTGTTTTTTTTCCGGGATAGAAAGTTTTCAACTCCCCCTGTTTTTAACACATCTTGCTATAAATCGTAGCCATCAATCCTTCAGGAAGGCCCTAATTTTGTAGTCCACCTATTCCCAATGGCCACCTTTTATAAACCGAACATGGAACTACTGATAAAGCAATACCAGGACAGAGCATCCCGTATCGGGATCAAATACAGCTCACGCTACCCGGCTGTTAAACCGTTTGAAGAGCTGCTTACCAAATACCCCGATGAAAGCTTCCGGGCAAAAATTGAAGTGCTGCACGATAAGATCCATCTTACATTACAGCCTGATACCGGTGGCGGCAATGTGTTTTACAGGGACCTGGTCTATAAAAAGGAGCTGCTGCCAAAGATAAATGCCATTATGAATTCCGGTTTGCCCATCGAGCTCGTGCATGTGTATTTTGAGAACAATGTACCTACGATCGCCAAGGCATTTTATAAGAATCGGTTTGTAAAGATCAGTGGGGTGGAGCTGATTGGTCAGTATGCGGCATAAGTTCGTGCCGTATGCGGACTTAATAGATCCTGATAGAAACGTGAAAAGGCGAAAGGAAAGAAAACATTGCTTAGCCGTTAGATAAAACAAAGCCTTCCCGCCCTCTTAAAGATTTTACCAATGGATCGAATACAATATCTTTCAATAATCCACGGAGCGATAGATCCTCATCCAACTCTGTCCATTCAACACATGTATTTCCTGCATACAGGCCATAATTTTTGAGTTTCTTCTCACTTGCCTTATTTAAGAGCGGGTACCTGGATATTTTTTCCTGAAGAGTGGCTCCATTGTTTAGAAGGAAAAGCATACGGTCGTGACTTTTGTCAATAACAATAGTTGTAATCTGGAGTTTTTCTTTATCAATAAACTGATCTACATAATCCTTCGAAGGAATATCGATGGATTGCTTACCGGTTAATGCTTTGGTTATTTTTTTTAAGATTTTCTTCAACCCGCTGTTATTGGTTTCAAGTACATTTATGGATGTAAAAGTCGGTTTGGCCTGGATAGCATTCAGGAGCTCCTGTTCTTTTTTGGTAAGCATCGTATATACAGCAGATGCTTCTGCTGCTGCGATCAACTTATCTTTCTGCTCGGGATATTTTTTTTTAACTGCTGCCATAATTTGTTTAATGCTTAAAATGTTCCTTCCATTTTTTCACCATGTCTTTATACCTGGTCTGGATTATCTCCTCTATTATCCGGTGTTCCTGTACTGTAAATCCGTCTGAATACTCTAATTCCGGTTTTGGCAGGAGCCACCACTTTGCTTTTGGAAAATCTCCATTTCCTTTAAAAACATGGACATGAGGTGGCTCATGGCTTTCATTCGAAAAAAACCTGAATTTGAAGCCTCTTTCGTCTGGTATAGCTTTAGGCATATACACAAATTTACAAAATTTGTAGTATTACAGGAAGTCCTTTCCCGGTTTTCCGTTAAAGAAATGAAATCTTAAGAAAGCTCAGGTCCGGGGTTTACATAAAAACAGTGAGCAGAATGGTCAAAATCACCAGGCACAAAGTAAGCACTATACTCATCCAGAACATTCGCGAGCTGTGCTTTGCCATTTTTTTCAAACCGCCGCTATCTATAAACTGCTGTAGCCGTCGGATCTCTTCATCGGATGGGCCATCTGTTTTTGATTTCGGATCGTTTTCCATTGAAGGTTAGTATGATAAAATTCAATAATTTAACCAGAATAAACCCGTCGCGTAGCGAAGCCTCGCTACCTCGCGACAAGAAACCCGAAATACTAAATATTCTTCAGCTCTTCAGCCAGTTTTTCCCACTCTTCCATCTGTGTGTCCAGCTTTTTCTTCAGCATATTGTATTTGTCGAAGAAGCCCGGCTCTTTGCTGGCTTTATCGTATTCTGCAGGATCGGATAGTTTGGCATCTATATCAGCGATCTGTTTTTCGAGTTCTTCTATTTCCTTTTCCGATTTACTGATACGACCTTTGATCAGCTTTTGCAGCTTTTCTTTTTCTCCCGATAGCGATCGGGATGCTTCCTCGTTCACTGTCGGTTTTACTTTAGCTACCGGAACTTCTTTCACTACGGGGGCAGCGGATTTCAATTCGGCCAAACGCTCTAATTTACGCAGCTCCATGAATTCGGTAATGTCACACAAATGCTCTTTCACATGCCCTTCGCGGAATTCATACAGCTTGTCGCACATGCCTTTGAGGAAATCCCTGTCGTGGCTTACGATGATCATCGCGCCTTCGTATTCCATCAGGGCTTTTTTCAATACCTCTTTCGAACGGATGTCTAAGTGATTGGTTGGCTCATCGAGCATCAGCAAATTGTATGGCTCCAATAATAGTTTGCAAAGTGCCAGACGTCCACGCTCTCCACCACTCAGCACTTTTACTTTCTTATCGATATCATCGTTCTGGAAAAGGAAAGATCCTAAAAGGCCGCGTACCTGCCTGCGTACATCGCCCACTGCCAGTTCATCGATGGTCTCGAAAACGGTTTTCTCCTGGTCCAGTTTTTCTTCCTGGTCCTGCTCAAAATAACCCGGCATTACTGCATGTCCCAGCTGCACGGTTCCTTCGAAAGACACTTTGTGAGCGATCATTTTCATCATCGTCGATTTTCCTTCTCCGTTCCTTCCTACCAAACCGATCTTTTCACCTTTGGTAATAATGAAATTCGCATCTTTAAAAATACGCTTGCCATCGTATTCTTTTCCTGCATTTTCTACCGTGAGAACGATCTTCCCGGAATGAGCCGGCGGCGGGAATTTGAAACGAATAACGGTATTATCAGTTTCGTCCACTTCCACGCGCTCCATACGATCCAGTTTTTTGATAAGGGATTGTGCGAAGGCAGCTTTACTTGCCTTGGCGCGGTATTTATCGATCAGCACCTCTGTCTGGTCAATGATCTTCTGCTGGTTCTTGGCGGCATTCTCCTGCGATTCCATCCGCTCGGCACGCAGCATTATGTATTTTGAATAATTGGCTTTGTAATCGTATATACGCCTGTTTACGATCTCTATGGTGCGGGTTGTTACATTGTCGAGGAATTGTTTATCGTGGGAAATGAGGACCACGGCCCCGTGATAGGTATCCATGTATTCTTCCAGCCACTGAATAGCTTCGATATCGAGGTGATTGGTAGGCTCATCGAGCAACAACACATCGGGTTTCTGCAACAATAATTTTCCCAGCTCGATCCGCATTCTCCAGCCACCGCTTAATTCGGAGGTCTGGCGGTTAAATTCATTGCGGTCGAAACCAAGTCCTCTCAGTACTTTTTCCACTTCTTCTTCCCTGCTGCCTGCACCTACAATATCAAGGCGGGCATGAATATCGGTAAGGTCGGTGATCAGCTTGGAATAGGCATCGCTTTCATAATCGGTGCGTGTTTCCAGCTCTTTATTGATATGGTCCAGGCGTTTTTCCATTTCCTGGATCTCCGTAAAAGCGGTCAGGATCTCTTCCATTACTGTACGACCCGATTGATGGCGCATGTCCTGCGGCAGGTAACCGATCTTGCATTCGTTGGGTTTGGAAATATCACCTTTGGTAGGGGATTGCTCCAGGGCCAGCAGTTTGAGCATGGTGGATTTGCCTGCGCCGTTCTTACCGGCAAGGCCCATACGGTCTTTAGGATTGATCAGGAAGCTGATGTTTTCGAACAGTGCTGTGCCGCCAAAGGCAACGGTAATATTATTAACTGAGATCATTGTAAATTAGGCTCTTATAAAGGAGCGCAAAGATACGGTTTTATTGAAAAGATGGGAAATTTTGGTCGAAATGCGGGCTAAGAAAAGTTAAGGGGGCGATTTTAGTGAGGTTTAACCGCAAAGAACGCAGAGATTTTCATAGGGTATGAGGAGGTGTAATGAGTCTGTTTAAGCTTTTGATTGCAAGATTTCTTCGTGTTCCTTTGCCTATATCTTTGCGTGCTCTGCGGTTAATGGTTTGTTTTCTTAAATAACTCACTCCACTTTATCAATGATCTTAAAGCCAAGCAAACCATCGGAGAAATGATAGACCACCGTGTCCCTGTGGTGCAGCCCCGCTTTACTGGGCATGAAACGGATGGCAAAATAATCGGCGTAAGCATTGTCCTCCAACTGAAGCAGGATGCCGTAATCGAAATTTTTAGTGCCCACTACCTTGTGTTTCTCCGTATGTTTCCCTAAGGGAACGCTGTTGAGCCAGAAGAGCACGGCCATTTGTGAAAGCAGGATGGAAATACAAAGCCCAATGAAGGCAGGAAGCTCTTTGAGCGGGGTTTTCAGCTTTAAGACCAGGATGTCGACAGAGAGAAAAAGCAGGGACAGGATCACCACTTCTTTAAAAGACATCATCGTATGCGGATAAAGGATAACCGTGGACAGCAGTCCAAATGCAAAAAGCAATATGAAGAAAGCTGTTCGCTTATTGTCGTGGAGGCTGAATGGCTTTTTCGATGTAAAAAGGGACATGAAAGATCTGCAGGGCTTAGTTTTCCGGGATCACCACTTCATCTTCTTCCGGGTTTGGAACAAGCTCGGCAGGGACGGTTTTAGCGGCGGTTTTACGGAAAACGCGATAAGGTTTTACCTGGTTCTGAACGGGCGCACCGGAGGCTGTTACGGTCGAAGTTTGCGGTGCAGCGATCACTTTTGCCGTATTGTTGGCCGGAGTTTCCGGCACCTGGTTGACTACTGCCGTTTTAGCCACATTGTTCGGCTGAACCGGAACAGTGGTAATGGTTTTTGGCGCCGGCGCTTTTACTACCGGGGCAGCAATTGTCTCCGTCTTCTTTTCAGGGATCGCTTCGTTTTTGGCGACCTCCGGTTTCAGCTCCTCACTGGGCATGGTACCTGTGCTTGCCGTTTCGATGTTCACTTTTGTATCGTCAGAAGTATTGTTCTGCGACTTCAGCGTATTGATACTGAAATAAATGATAACGCCTGCAAGTACCACAAAAGCAGGGATAGCAATAAGTTTGGCGGAAATTTTGGACGCGTTTGCAGGGTGCTGTACTTTCACCTCCTGGAAGGACTGCTGGAACGATTCCCAATGATGTTCCTCAAAGGAAAAATGCAGGCTCTCCAGTCTGGAAACAATCTCCTCTTTGCTCAATACATAGGTAGTTTTTGTACTCATTTGTATCCTTTTTGAAATTGTTGAATATTCTGGTGCAGGTGGTAGTTAGCTTTTTCGAGATTGAAACGTGCGGTGTCTTCGCTCACTTCGAGGTAATTGCTGGCTTTTTTGTAATCAAAGCCGTCGATCATACACATATTATAGGTAGCGCGGAAGGAAGGAGGCAGGTGTTGAATGGCTTTTAGCAGCTCAGGGCCGTCGACATCATCATAATTGTCTTCGTCGAGGAGTGTATTGAACAGATCATTATTGGGTTTGGTTTCCGTAACCCGTACAGTGGTGGTAACGTAGTATTCGTTCTTTTTACTTTTCAGGAAAGCGATAGAATGCTCGATAAACTGATCCCTGGACCAGTCTTCGAAGCTCTTTTCAGACTTTTGGAAGTCTATCAACTGGTTCAGCATCCGGCCGTAAGCAAAGTTGAGAATATCTTTGGCCTGGTTTTTGTCTTTTGCATACCGCATACTGATCAGCATAAAGCGGTCAAAATGCATCTCAAATAAGATACGTTGCGCGTCTTTGTTACTGCGCTGACACTGCATTATAATTTCAGCTTCCGACATGTTTGAAGGATTTGTTCAGTCAATTTTACGAAAGGATTGGGGAAATTGTTACACTATTTGTGAAAGTTATCAAAGAAGTAATGTTTACTATACGTGTATTTTATACTAAATAGCCGTAAGCAGGGACAAATCTCCTTATTTTAAAGCCTAAGCAGGCATTTGGCAAAGATCCGGTTTTTCATTTGATACCCTGAAAAAAGTAGTTTCCTGCAACGGGTTTCCATACTTATATATATGTGTGCTTTTTGTCGCAGGCTTCCCTGGGGAATAGGCGGTACTTACTTCGAAAAATTGAGCTTCTCCTTCCGGTCTACCGGGAAACGCTTTTTATAATAGAACTTCCCCGCCTTCAGGTAGCCTTTCAGCTCCAGGTTCTGCCCCCTTCCACTCAGGAGGGTGCCCAGATCGCCGAAGGACATTTCCTTGAATTTGCCGCTTAATAAGAAAGTATGTTCCACATTGGAGTTGGGTGCTACTTTTACTTTTTTCGACAGTTTTGCCTTACCAAGGTAAGCGCCACCGTAATAGACATCGCATTTGGAGCGGAATACCGTAAAACCAATAGCATTGGGATTGTTGATGGTGACTTTCACTTCCGCTTCTATGCCTTCCCGGGTAAGCTGTTTTACCTTAAACTTATCGATATTGCTGATGGTGATATCTTTGAAATCCTTTACACAGGAGCTGAGTAAGGTAAGTAGGAACAGCGGGAAGATCAATGCTTTTCTCATAAGGCAGTTTTGAAACTATAAGTATACGCTTTGTTGCGGAAATAGAAAAGAGCGATAAGTTTTTTTAGCTTTTTCTATATATCCTGTTGTGGGAAAAGGTTAGAATAAATTCAGCTGTCACGTCGAGTACCCCGATACATTTACTTAAAGCATGCCGGAAAATTTGATGAGACATTTCTTTTCATCAGTATCGGGGTACTCGAACTGACATGCCTACAAAATTCCAACTTTTTTCTACAACAAGAAGTTCTATTATAGATATAAAACAAAAAGAGAAGCCACGAGGCTTCTCTTTTGTGTTCAAGTAAACTAACTAAACTTTAATCAACATTATCGTGCAGGAAAGGATTATTCGGCTTGATCTCCATTTTCTTGTCATCACCTTCGGAAAGGGTGTATCTGGAAATATTGGAATCTGTCGAATAATTGGAATCGTTCAATTTAATATTCTGTCTTACGAAAGAAGGTTCTTTTTCTAATTCCAGTAATCCTTCGGGGCTTTTCAGCTTCAGGGAAATATCTTTCAGCTTTTTGATACGCTCCTGTGCAGCACGGATCTTCTCTTCACGCTCGAAACGTGCAATCTCTTCGACGGTCAGGTCCTGCGGCATGGAAGGAGTTTCAACGTTGTCGCTGCTGTTTTCCTCTGTATCGAAAGAGATATCCGTAAAGATCGGTTCTTCGCTCTGCTGGCTGTTGGAATCGTTTTCAAAAGAAATTTCAGGCGCTGCTACAAAGGAGACCTCTGTTTTCTCATTTGCATTAGCCACCGGAATTTCGATCTCTTCACTTTTTGTTTCCAGTGTGTAATCATCCGATACTACCGGCTCGGACGCATTTTCTTCCCGATAGCTATCGGGATCTAAAGTGTTCACTGCCTCGATCGTATTTTCTTTGGCATTTGTAATAATAATATACGGCTCGTTCGTTGTTTTAACCTCTTCTGTTTCATCGATGATGCTGGTTTGAACGGTGCTCACTACCTGGGTCACTTCTTTTTGCTCATCCAGCACGCTAACTACTTTTTCCGCTTGTTTAGGAGCTTCAAAGCCCATTGGAACATTGCTTTGGAAACCTGTGGCAATGATCGTAACGTTTACGCTGTCACCCAGGGATTGGTCGATACCGTAACCGGTGATCAGCTCGGCGCTGTAACCGCTTTCTTCCTGGATATAATCAGTGATCTCCGTGAATTCGTCCATAGAGATATCGTCACTTCCGCTCATGATGTTCAACAGTACATGGCGTGCACCACGGATGTTGTTGTCATTTAATAAAGGAGAGTTCAATGCCTGTTCCACGGAACGGATCGCACGTTTTTCACCGGATGCAGAAGCAGTACCCATAATGGCCACACCGCTGTCTTTCATCACTGTTTTCACATCGTTGAAATCAACGTTGATATGCAGGTTCAAACTGATGATCTCTGCAATGGATTTGGCAGCACCGGTCAATACATTATCTGCATGTGCGAAAGCCTCGCTCATTTTCAGGTTACCGTAGATCTCGCGCAGCTTGTCGTTGCAGATCACCAGCAGGGTGTCTACATACTTCTTCATTTCTTCCAGACCTGCGTCGGCCTGCTGCTTACGTTTTTTCCCTTCGAAAGTGAAAGGCAGGGTAACGATACCTACCGTCAGGATACCCATTTCACGCGCTACCGAAGCGATGATAGGAGCAGCACCTGTTCCGGTTCCACCACCCAAACCGGCAGTGATGAATACCATCTGTGTGCCATCGGATAAATATTTACGGATATCGTCGATCGTTTCCAAAGCGGAATTCCTGCCCATTTCGGGGATAGAACCTGCTCCCAGACCTTTGGTAAGCTGGAAACCAAGCTGGATCTTATTAGCAACAGGGCTAACTTCCAGCGCTTGTTTATCCGTATTACACACGATAAAGTCCACACCTTTTATTCCCTGGCGAAACATGTGGTTAACCGCATTGCTTCCGCCACCGCCAACACCGATCACCTTGATGATCGAGCCCGGATCCTGTTGTAAATCAAATTGCATCATTGTTCTTCGTTTTTAATTCTACGTTAATTAATTGGTCCTGTTATCTTTCACTTAACTTCCAATTATTCATTCGGTTTTTGTTTCATGTTTCTGGTTTGTTGTTTCGATTATACTAACCCGAAACCTCAAACCCGAAATAATCAATATATTAATCTATATCATCCTTCAACCAGTCGCTCACCTTATTGGTAAAGTTCTCGAAAAACTTTCCTTTCGGTTGTTTGGAGTGGTCTACCGGTTTCTTTGCTTTCTTCCCCGATTGGTCTTTTTCTTCCTGTACCGGCACTTCCACTGTTTGTTTGATAGCGCTGGATCCGTTGCGTGCGATCTCTTTCTCCATTTTTTTGATCCCCATCATCACCAGTCCGATACCGGTAGCGAACATCGGGTTGGTAATGTTCTCGGATGATTTGGCCAGGTGCTCGTTCGGTGTACCGATACGGCAATCCAGCCCGGTAAAGTATTCCACTAACTGCGGAAGGTGTTTCAATTGAGAGCCACCGCCTGTTACCACGATACCGCCTGCCAGTTTCTTTTCGTAACCGGAATTTTTGATCTCGTACATTACGAATGCCAGGATCTCTTCCACACGTGCCTGGATAATGTTTGCCAGTGTTTTCACCGAGATCTCTTTGTGCGGACGACCACGCAGGCCCGGGATCGAGATCACCTGGTTTTCCTGCATCTCCGTAGCTAATGCAGATCCGAAACGTACTTTCAACTGCTCAGCCTGGTTGTTGATGATCGAACAACCTACTTTGATATCTTCTGTAATGATATTACCACCCAAAGGAATAACAGCTGTATGACGAATGATATTATCGTGGTAGATCGCTACATCCGTGGTGCCACCACCGATATCCACCAATACTACACCTGCTTCTTTTTCTTCTTCACTCAAAACAGCATCAGCGGAAGCAAGCGGCTCCAGATTGAGATCCACTACCTTCAGGCCCGAACGATCCACACATTTGTAAATGTTTTTCACAGCCGATACCTGCCCGGTGATGATGTGGAAATTACCTTCGAGGCGAACACCTGCCATACCGATCGGGTTACGAATGCCCTGTTCGTGATCTACAATATAATCCTGTGGGATCACGTGGATGATCTCGTCACCCGGCTGCATTACCAAACGGTGCATGTTATCGATCAGCATATCCACATCCATCTGGTTGATCTCATCATCCACCGATTTGCGCGTGATCATACCGCGGTGCTGAAGACTTTTAATATGTTGACCCGCAATACCAACTACGACTTCATTCAGGTCGATCACCTGTTCTGCTTTATAGGTCTGCGCTTTACCGTCGATGGTCAGTGTAATATCTTTGGATAATACATCGGCAATAGCTGCTTTGATGGAACCGATCGCTTCTTCGATATTAACCACTACACCGCGCTTAATACCCAAAGAAGGCGCTTTGCCCAATGCAAGCACTTCTATTTTTCCAAATTCATTTTTACGGCCGACAATAGCAGCAATTTTTGTTGTCCCGATGTCTAAACCTACTACAAAGTCCGATGCTTCCATTTCCTTTTATTTAATATTTCTTTTTACGCAGACTACCTGGCTTTTATATTTTAAATTAATGACCGAATAGTTGTTCCAGCTATCAATACTTCCAATTCCCTCTTTATAAAATACTTTTAGCTTCTCCATTTTTTCTTCCATATCCTCTGTTGTGCCGAAGATGATCTTGTGTCCTCCGATAGCCGGATACATCTCGATCTCTTTCTGCCCGTTGATGTAAAGCTGCTGGATCAGACTGTTCAGCAAACTGTCCGAAGCAATGTAAGCGGAAACCGTATAAATATCATCCAGCACACAATTCGCTTTCAATGCAGAGTCGGCTTCTATTCCTTTTATCTCCGTGCCGTAGTACATCGCATACTTTTCGGGAATATTCCCGTTTGCAATGATCACGCGGGCAGCATAGTTCTCCGACAGGGGCATCAGCTTAGCGGAATTGTCGATGTAATAACTCTCACCTTCCGCATTGATGATCCGCACCAATGGTTTTCGCTGTGTTATTTTGATATCGATCTTCCCGTCAATGTCCATCGACACGTCCGCTTTTGCGATAGCCGGATGCGTGTTCAGCGCTTTTTCGATCTCGTGGATGTTGATCTTCTCAAAACTTTCCCCTACCAACCGATCATTACGCTCTTCGAGGAATTTCAGTATGTCTGTCTCATCAATGAACAGGTTCTCATCCTGGTTGGTGATGTTGACGGTGACAGACTTCCCTTTATTATTTTTTTCTGCTGCATTCACAAAGCTCAGCAGGAAAACAACACTTGAAACTACAGTAATCCAAAGAACGAGTACTCCTATTTTTCTCCATTTTATATTCTTCATGAACGGCTTTTTAAAAGTTGTTCAATCGGTTCGATTTGTGTGTCAATATCTCCTGCACCCATCGTCAGTAAGACCTGTACATCTTCGTTCTTCAAAAACCCGATCAGGTTCTCTTTCTGCACAAGGTGTTTATCACTGCTCTTCATCCGGTCGATCAGCATCTGGCTGTTCACTCCTTCTATCGGTTTTTCACGCGCCGGGTAGATCTCCAATAGGATCGTTTCGTCCAGCAGGTCCAGGCTTGCCGCAAACTCATCCGCAAAATCCCGTGTCCGTGAGAACAGGTGCGGCTGAAAAATGCCGGTGATCTTTTTATCCGGGTACAAACTTTTGGCAGCAATGATCGTTGCCTTCAATTCTTCGGGATGATGTGCATAGTCATCAATATATATCACATGATCCGTTTTTATCCGGTAATCAAATCTGCGTTTCACACCTTTGAAAGAACGTAGTGCCTCTTTAATCTGCTCATTATCGATACCGATCTGTTTTGCAATTGCAATAGCTGCTATTGAATTTTCTACATTGTGCTTTCCCGGTATACCCAGTTGTATCCCTTTCATATCAAGGCTTTTGGCTGACACATCATAAAAAAAATCCGCATGCGCAATGTGCACATTTTCGGCATGATAATCTGCTTCTAAAGATACTGCGTACGTAAGCCGCTTTCGGTTGAGGCTTAATGTCTTATCAACATTTTTGTTAACAATCAAAACGCCGTTCTCTTTTACCTGGTTGGCGAAGAGGGTGTAGCTCTCGTGAACGAATTTTTCATCACCATAGATGTCGAGGTGATCCGCATCAGCACTGGTGATCACGGCTATATCGGGATGGAGTGTAAGGAAGGATCGATCGTACTCATCTGCTTCCACCACGATGTATGCATCTTTATCGTTTGCATCACCCAGCAATAGATTGGTATTGTAATTTTTAGTGATGCCTCCGAGGAAAGCAAAACAATTCAGTCCGGCCGATTTCAGAATATGCGCTACCATCGATGAAGTAGTGGTCTTGCCGTGTGTGCCTGCAATGGCAATGGTTTTGAACTGTTTGCTGATCTCACCCAATACCTGTGAGCGTTTTTGGATCGCATACTTTTCCCGTTGCAGGTAGAGGAGCTCGGTATGTTCTTTTGGAACGGCAGGTGTATAAACGATCAGTACTTCTTCTTTTGTATGTTTTTGAAGCAGGCTTTTCAGTCCTTCTACGTCTTCTTTATAATGAATAGCGATCCCTTCCTTAGTCAGTTCCCTTGTAAGATCGGTTTCCGTTTTGTCATAGCCACTCACCGGGATCTTATAGTGATTAAAATACCGGGCAAGCGCGCTCATACCGATACCACCGATGCCTAAAAAATAAATAACCTTATAATTAAATATGTTCATCAAGTTTGTGTCCTGCCAGTTTTAATACTTCTTTCGCTATCACGTTCGCCGAATTATGAAAGGCCAGCGTGGAAATTTGTTTGCTTAATTCGTTTTGTTTGGTAGTGTCATTTATCAATTGGATGGCTGTTTCTACCAGGTATTTTCCTGCCTCTGTATCTTTTACCAATAGGGCTGCCTGCTTATTGACTAAAGCCATTGCATTTTTGGTCTGATGATCTTCTGCTACATTGGGCGAAGGAATCAGGATACAGGGCATACCTATATTACACAGCTCGGAAACAGAGCTTGCGCCTGCCCTCGAAACAACAATGTCGGCTGCTGCATAAGCGAGATCCATCCGCTGAATAAAATCAAATGCAAAAATATTCCTGTTGGAAAAAGTGGCTGTTTGTTCTTTTGCTTTTTCAAAATAACCTTTGCCGGTTTGCCAGATCAGCTGAATATTGTTGTTCGACAGTTCCTGCAAACCATGTCCCATTGCTTCATTGATGGTTCGTGCACCTAAGCTGCCTCCGATCACTAACATGGTTTTCTTCTCCGGATCCAGTTTGAAAAAAGAAAGAGCCTCTCCGCGTTTTTGTTTTACATCTTTAATATCCTGCCTTACCGGGTTGCCTGTCATCAGGATCTTTTCTTTCGGGAAGAAACGTTCCATGCCTTCGTAAGCCACACAGATCTTGTTTACTTTTTTTGACAGCAGCTTGTTCGTGATGCCTGCATAGGAATTCTGTTCCTGGATCAAAGCCGGGATCCTTCTGTTGCAGGCAGCCTTCAATATAGGACCTGATGCAAAGCCACCTGTTCCCACTACCACATCCGGTTGAAAATTACTGATGATCTCTTTTGTTTTCAGCATACTCCGGATGATCAGGAAAGGCAATTTGAAATTGGAAAGTGTGATCCTGCGCTGAAGCCCGGCAATAGGGACCCCGATAATTTTGTATCCGGATGCAGGAACTTTTTCCATTTCCATTTTTCCCAAAGCGCCTACGAACAGCACCTCTGCTTCGGGTACCAGTTTCTTCACTTCATTGGCAATGGCTACAGCCGGAAAGATATGTCCTCCCGTTCCACCACCGCTTAATATTATTTTTAATTTCTTGTTCACCTGTTTATATCGCTTCCGGTAATACTTCTTTCTCCGATTCGTTATTCTCCGCTTCTTTACTGATGCTTAAAATGATCCCGATCGTGATACAGGTGATCCAGATCGATGTTCCTCCCATACTGACCATTGGTAGCGGTTGACCTGTAACCGGAAAAAGATTAACCGCAACGGCCATATTGATCAATGCCTGGAATACCAGGCTGAAACTAAGCCCGACAGCAAGCAAACCGCCAAATGTTTTCTCGGAGCTTCTCAATATCCGGATAGACCTGAAAAATAAGATCATATACAGGAAGAGCAGGAGCACACCCACAAATGAACCATATTCCTCTATTATAATGGCAAAGATGAAATCGGAAGCAGACTGTGGAAGAAAATTTTTGGTAGTGCTATTGCCGGGACCTAAACCAAAAGCCCCGCCTTTCGCGACTGCTATCTTTGCCTGTTCCGACTGGTAATTGGTTTCTGCATCTCCGCTGAGGAAAGCTTCGATCCTCGCTTTCCAGGTAGTACCCCTGCCTCCGGGAATCGTTTCGGGAGCAAACCAAACCCAGGAAAAGAAGAGCGTTCCGACTATAACACAACCGGCAAGTATTTTCAGGATCGAACGAATCGGAACTCTTCCTACAAAAAGGATCAGCAGGCAGGTAACAAAGATCAGAGCTGCAGTGGAAAAATTGGCCGGTAAGATCAATATGCAGACGAGCGAAATGGGGATCAGCAGGGATTTGATGATCACTTTAAAATCGTCCAGCTGATCCTGTTTAACCGTTAGTGTCCGCGCCACATAAATGATCAATGCAATCTTTGCAAAGTCAGATGTTTGAAATGTTAGACCAATACCCGGGATCTCCAGCCACCTGCTTGCACCACCTGCGCTCACACCTTTTAATAAAGTAAATGCAAGCAGGGGAATGGAAATGATAAATGCAATTTGTGAGATGCGTGAAAGATATTTGTAATTGATCCGGTGCACAAAATACATCAGCAGCACCCCGAACACGATGAACATCGAATGCTTGATCAGGTATGCCTCCGTATTCCCTGCCTTGAATTTCTGGGCAAGTGCATTACTGGAGCTGTATACGACCAAAACGGAAATAATGGACAGCAGCAGAACCACCATCCATATTACCCTGTCGCCTTTTAAGTATCCGAATATTCGTGTCATTTTCTGTTTTTATTTTAATTCCTCCACACATTGGCAGAGGTGGAATCAAGGCTTCCTTTCGGAACCCAAAACCTTCAGGAAGCCAATTCCTTTTTTTACAGGGCGCGTACAGCTGCTTTGAACTGCATTCCCCTGTCTTCGTAATTTTCGAACAGGTCGAAGCTTGCACATGCAGGTGATAACAATACCACATCACCTTTTTTACCGATCTGGTAAGAAAGTGCTACTGCTTCAGAAGCTGATTTTGCTTCCACGATGGTTTCTACGATACCCGAAAAGTTCTCAATGATCTTTTGGTTATCGAGCCCAAGGCAAACGATCGCTTTCACTTTTGACTTCGCCAGGTCATGCAGCTGCGAGTAATCATTTCCTTTATCGGTTCCGCCTACTACCCATACCACAGGTTTGTCCATTGTTTCCAGCGCATACCAAGCAGAATTTACATTGGTAGCTTTGGAGTCGTTGATGAACTCAATGCCATTGATGGTTGCCACGAATTCCAGTCGGTGTTCTGCATTCACAAAATCCGTGAGGCTTTCGCGTACTACTTCTTTGCGCACATCCACGATCCGGGAAGCGATAGATGCTGCCATTGCATTGTAAACATTATGTCTACCCTGTAGTGCTAATTGTTCGATTGTCATATTTATTTGGGTTTGGTTTATATTAATTATTATTTCTTTTTCTTCTTCGTTCATATACGCTGATTCGCCACTCAGTTTTTTTTTTATCGAGAAAGGATACAGTTGTCCGCCCAACGCATGCTCCTTCATATATTCTTCTATTACTTCATCATCTGTGCAATACACAAAAGCATCCGCCTTCGTCTGGTTTTGTGCGATCCGGAATTTGGAAGCCACGTAGTTCTCAAACTTGTAGTCGTAGCGATCCAGGTGATCGGGTGTTATATTTAAAAGAACGGCCACATCTGCTTTGAACTCATACATTCCATCCAATTGAAAACTGCTCAGCTCCAGCACATAATAATCGTACTTCTCTTTTGCCACCTGCATGGCGAAGCTCTTCCCTACATTTCCACCCAGTCCTACATTGTATCCTGCTTTGCTCAGGATGTGATGCGTAAGCAGGGTAGTGGTAGTTTTTCCGTTGCTTCCTGTAATGCAGATCATTTTTGCATCGGTGTAACGTCCTGCAAATTCGATCTCCGATATCACCGGGATGTTTTTCGCTCTCAGTTTTTTTACCAGCTCTGCCTTATCAGGTATGCCGGGACTCTTGATCACCTCGTCGGCATTCAGCACTTTCTCTTCCGTATGTTGTAATTCTTCAAATTCAATGTTGTATTCGTTCAGTTGCTTTTTATAATTCTCTTTGATCGCACCTTTGTCGGAAACGAATACGTCGAAACCTTTGGACTGCGCCAACACTGCTGCACCCACGCCGCTTTCACCACTTCCTAGTATGACGATCCGTTTGCTCACTTTATCTCAGTTTCAGCGTTACGATAGTTAATACTGCCAGCATGATCCCGATGATCCAGAAACGCGAAACGATCTTGGACTCATGGAAACCAACTTTCTGGTAATGATGATGCAGCGGCGCCATTTTGAACAAGCGGTTTTTTTGTGCAAATTCAAGCCCTCTTTTCTTTTTCTGGTATTTGAAATAATATACCTGCATGATCACCGATACGTTCTCGATCAGGAATATTCCGCAAAGGATCGGGATCAGTAATTCTTTCCGGATGGCTATGGCAAACACAGCTATGATCCCACCCAGGGCAAGACTTCCCGTATCTCCCATGAACACCTGTGCCGGAAAGGAATTGTACCAGAGGAAACCAATGCATGCTCCTACAAAGGCTGCAATGAAAACCACCAGCTCTCCGGAGTGGGGTATGTACATGATGTTGAGGTAATCGGCAAACACCGTGTTACCTGATACATATGCAAGAATACCGAGCGTTGTTCCGATGATCGCAGACGTGCCCGTAGCAAGCCCGTCTATCCCATCCGTAATATTGGCGCCGTTCGAGACGGCTGTAACAATAAGGATCACCATTGGTATAAAAATGATCCAGCCCCATTTGGTGCAATCATCGCAAATCCATTTCACGATCACATTGTAATCGAACTCATTGTTCTTCAGGAAAGGGATCGTTGTTTTGATGGATTTGGTCTCTTCACTTGCATATTTGGGTGCTTTGTATTCTGCCTGATTATTTAATGCAGGGTCAAAAGACATGCTTTTATTAGAACCGCTTGTATAAACCCGTTCCTTGGTCGTTACATCCGGATGGAAATACAAAGTAGCTCCAACGATCAACCCGATGCCAACCTGCCCGATCACTTTGAATTTTCCTTTCAGTCCTTCCTTGTTCTTTTTGAATACTTTGATGTAATCGTCGAGGAAACCGATAGCGCCTAACCATACAGTCGATACCAGCATCAGGATGATGTATACATTGTTCAGCTTTGCAAACAACAAAGTCGGAATGATGATCGCCGCAAGGATGATCAGTCCGCCCATGGTCGGTGTTCCCGCTTTTTGTGTTTGTCCTTCCAGTCCAAGCTCACGAACAGTTTCACCGATCTGTTTGCGACGGATAAAATTAATAATGCGCTTTCCGAATACGAGGGAGATGAGCAACGATACGATCACTGCCATTGCCGCACGGAAAGAGATGTATTGGAATACACCCGCTCCCGGGAAGTCGAACTGCTTGTCAAGCCATGTAAATAGATAATAAAACATTATAAACTTTGTTCTTTAATGGTTTCTTTCAAAATCTCAAAATCATCGAAGGGATGTTTCACCCCTTTTATTTCCTGGTAGTTCTCATGCCCTTTGCCTGCCACGAGAATGATATCCCCTGGTTTTGCAAATGTGCAGGCAGTACGGATCGCTTCTTTGCGGTCGCTGATACGCATGGTCTTTTTCATATCCACCGGATCAATTCCTTTTTGCATCTGGTTCAATATTTCTTCCGGATCTTCACTGCGCGGATTGTCGGATGTGAGGATCACCTTCGTGCTCAGCTCACAGGCGATCTTTGCCATGATCGGGCGTTTGGTTGAATCCCTGTCGCCGCCGCAACCTACGATCGTGATCACCTGCTCATTGCCGGTACGAATGTTTTTGATGGTTTCCAATACATTTTTCAATGCATCCGGTGTGTGTGCATAGTCCACGATCCCGATGATCCCGCTGGTGGATTTGATCTGCTGGAATCTTCCTTCCACTGCGTTCAGTGTACTCAATGCGGTAAGTACATTTGTTTTATCCTGTTTTAGCAGAACAGCTGTACTATATACCGCCAGCACATTGTAGGCATTAAAGTTCCCGATCAGCTTCACCCAGATCTCCTGCCCGTCGATATTCAACAGCAAGCCGCTCAGGTGATTCTCAATGATGCGGCATTTAAAATCAGCCACATTCTTCAATGCATAGGTGTGTTTTTTTGCCTGTGTATTCTGCAGCATTACTTTGCCGTTTGCATCATCCCGGTTGGTAAGCGCAAAAGCCTCGTCGTTTAGCTTGTCAAAAAATCCTTTTTTCGCTTTGATGTACTCATCGAATGTTTTATGGTAATCCAAATGATCGTGCGTGATATTCGTAAACACACCGCCTGAGAATGTGATCCCGTTGATACGATGCTGCACAACTGCATGAGAGCTTACTTCCATAAAAGCATACTGACAGCCTTTCTCTACCATTTTTGCAAGTAGCTCATTCAGCGCAACGGCATCAGGAGTAGTGTGTGTGGCAGGAATAACTTCGTTCTGGATCTTATTTTTCACAGTCGACAATAAACCAACGGTATAACCTAATTGTTTGAAGAGGTTGTATAAAAGTGTAACAGTCGTTGTTTTGCCGTTCGTTCCGGTAACACCTACGAGCTTTAATTTTTCGGAAGGAGTGTCAAAATAATTGGAAGCAATAATTCCGAGTGCGAAAGAAGTGTCTTTCACTTTCACATAGGTGATCTTCTCATTCAGGTTGAACGGGTATTCCTCGCATACGATCGCATTGGCACCCGCTTCGATAGCTGTGTCGATATAAGCATGACCGTCTGTATTCGTTCCGCGTGTAGCCACAAAAAGTGAATCTTTTTTCACTTTCCGGGAGTCGAACACGATGCCGGACACCGCCAGGTTAGTGGTACCTACGACTTCTTCCAGCCCTGCTTTGTATAATATGTCTGATAATAACTTCATAGTAAAGATCAACCAAGTATTAATGTAATGAGTGAGCCTTTGAAAAATCTGCTGCCTGCTTCTATCGATTGTTTCTTCACCGATCCTATTCCCTGCAGCTTTACGTTGATGCCGTTGTTCTCTAAGAGAAACAAAGCATCTTTCGCCGACATGCCGTAAAGATTAGGGACCATTCCTTTTTTCAAAGTGCCTTCGATATTGCTGCTGCTTAATTTGATCGAGGTGGAATCCGACCCTTTTGCAACCCATACGGCTTCACTGTCTGCATTTTTGTATTTGATGTTGAATGCATTCAATACATATTCCGCATCTTCTTTTTTCGTTTTGATCAGCTCAGGATTTTTCGTCAACATCTGCTGCCTGCCGTTGATCTCCTGCTGGAAATCGAGGCTGTTGGAATACACTTTCTCTGCGATCTCTTTGAATACAGGAGCTGCTACCAAACCACCGTAATAATTTCCCGCCGAAGGATTATATATGATCACAATGCAGGTATACAAAGGGTTGTCGGCCGGAAAGTATCCTACGAAAGAAGCCTGGTAGGCATGATTGCCAGATGTTCCGTAACTTTTTCCACCGATGGCGATCTGTGCAGTACCTGTTTTACCTGCTACTTTGAATGCAGTGATGTTGATACCTTTTCCGGATCCTTTTTCCACTACGCCTTCCAGCATTTTTTTTGCTAGTACAACCGTAGAAGGTTTTACGATCTCTGCATTGATGATCTCCGGTTCAAATTTCCGGATGGTTTTCCCGTTGCGCTGGATCTCTCTGATAAATCGGGGTTTTACCATGCTGCCATTGTTGGCGATGGCATTATACAGCGTAAGTGTTTGCAGCGGGGTAATAGATGTTTCATATCCGATAGACATCCACGGAAGCGTTGTACCATACCAATCGTCGGATTTTGTATTCTTGATCCTGGGCACCCCTTCTCCCTGAATTCCCAGGCCCAGCGGTTTATCCAGGTTAAAGGTCTTTAGTTTATCAACGAATTTCTGCGGATCTTTGGAATAGTATTTTGATATGATCTGGCTTGTTCCCACATTGGAAGAAACTTCGAAGATGCGTTGAGCACTCAGTTTCGGCGCTTCCGGCTCGTGCGAATCTTTCATGGTCCTGTCATAATACTGACAAGTACCATTTCCTACCTGGAACTCATCATTCAGGTCGATATATCCGTCGTCTATTGCAACGAGTAACGAAGCCAGCTTAAAAGTAGAACCCGGTTCGCTGGCATAACCCATCGCGTAGTTGTAACGCTCGCTATACATGCCCGAATCCGTTTTGGTAAGATTGGCGATCGCTTTTATCTCACCTGTTTTCACTTCCATTAAAACCGCACAGCCGTGGCTTGCATTGTTCTTTACCAGTGCTTTGTACAAGGCATTCTCCGCCACATCCTGGATATTGATGTCGATCGTAGTGTAAATGTCATTCCCGTCTTTCGGCTCTATTTCATTTTCATCGTTGATCGGCCTCCAGACATCTGCTGCAATCTTTTGCATCAAACGTTTTCCGCTTACACCTCTGAGAGTCGTATCGTATGCACCTTCGATCCCTACTTTCAGCTTGTCCTGTGTATAGCCAATGGTACGCGAAGCCAGCATTTTAAAAGGGCGCTCGCGTTTGTTGGTTTGCACATATACCAGGCCGCCCCGCTTCCCTTTTCTCAGGATCGGGAATTTTTTGAGAACCTGCAGGTCACGATAGGAAACATTGCGGTGCAGCACAATATAGCGGTCGTTTTTGTTCCGGGCTTTCTGAAGCATTTTCCGGTATTCTTTCGCGTCCTTATCTTTGAAAAGATTGGCCAGCTCTTCAGCCAGCGGTGTAGCATATTTGTTAAAGGTGTCTTTTAGGATGGAAGGTGCATTCACATCCATGCCCACTTCGAAATAGGGCAAGGAAGTAGCTAAAAGATTTCCGTTCACATCGAAAATATTTCCGCGGGCCGCCTCAATATCCACATACATGGTTGTGAGCTGCTTTGCCTTCTCGCGCCATTTATCGCCTTCTACAAACTGGACAACAATAATGCGGTACACAATGGCAATGGCAAACACCAACATTAGTATGTATACTAAATAGGTTCTCCAGAGTATGTCTTTTTTATATTCCACTTTTTCTGCTCAATTGGTGTCTTATTTCCCTCCCGATAGCTATCGGGACGGCACCAACCATTTTTTAAAACGAACATTCCTTTCCCAGCCAATAATAGAGTCGTTTTCCATTATTGAGAGCTATGCTTTCAAATCGACATACGCATAGTATATGCCTCTAAACTATTTTTGATTAACAGAGTCCTGACGGACAACTATCTTCATTGGCGGAACAACTGGTTCCTTCAGTCCCATACTTTCTACGGCTTTCGCCACTTCGCTCTGTTTACTAATAAACATTAAATCCGATTTACTGGCAATATATTCACTGCGCAACTCTTTATTGCCGGATGAAAGTTTACTTTGCTGCCTTAGCTTATCGTCGGCCCAGTAGTTATAGGAAATATAACCGACAGCCATGCACGACAAGAAAAGCACAAAGGGTATATATTTCAGTACACTTTCATTGCTCAAAAAAGTCCCGCTGAAAACAAGCGAAAGAGATTTCACCACACCGCCTTTTTTACGTGGTTTTGGTGCCGGCTGAGCTTTTGGTTTTTCTATCACCGGCTCTGCTACTTCCTCTTCTACCTGTATTTCCCTGAACTTATTCGCCATTTCTTTGCGACACTGAAACGATCAGTGTCTATATCTTCTCGGCAATCCGCAGCTTAGCGCTTCTTGCCCGGTTGTTTTCATTTATTTCTTCTTCCCCGGGTACGATCGGTTTTTTGTTGATCAGCTCAAACGGCCGTGTGATCTTGCCGAAGAAATCTTTTTCGATCGCTCCTTCCGTATTTCCGGACTTTATGAAGTTCTTAACCAGCCTGTCTTCCAGCGAATGATAACTGATCACTACCAGTCTTCCTTCGTTGTTCAGCACATTCAGCGACTGCTTTAGAAACTCTTCCAGCACTTCCATCTCCTTGTTTACCTCGATCCGCAATGCCTGGAACACACGTGCAAAATATTTGTGCTCTGCGTGCTTCGGGGCTACCGGGGTAATGATCTCTTTCAACTGAAGCGTTGTTTCGATCGGATTTTCCGTGCGGGCATTTACGATGGTGTCCGACAGTCTCCTGAAATTTTCGATCTCGCCATACAAACGGAAGATCTTCGACAGTGCCATTCCATCATACTCGTTCACTACATTCGCTGCGGTCAGAGTCGCCTGCTGGTTCATCCGCATATCCAGTGCACCTTCAAAACGAATGGAGAAACCTCTTTCGCCGGTGTCGAACTGGTGCGATGAAACACCTAAGTCGGCCAGTATACCATCTACTTTGGCGATCCCATGCATCCGCAGTGAATTCTGCAGGTACATAAAATTCTGGTTGATGAAGAGGATGCGTTTGTCGTCGGGGATGTTCTTCATTGCTTCCTTGTCCTGGTCAAAAGCGATCAGTTTTCCTTTATCGCCTAATTGTTCCAGTATTTTCCGCGAATGTCCGCCGCCGCCAAATGTTACATCTACATAAACTCCATCCGGCCTGATCTTCAATCCTTCAATACACTCTTTTAAAAGAACGGGGTTGTGGTAGGTCATTCGGTGTCATCATTAAAATCCAAATTTCCCAACACGTCTTCTGCTAACTTCTCAATATTTATATCCTGGTTCAGGAACTCATCATACAGTTTCTTATCCCAGATCTCAATTACAT
This sequence comes from Bacteroidota bacterium, assembly GCA_021156365.1. GTDB lineage: Bacteria > Bacteroidota > Bacteroidia > B-17B0 > Aurantibacillaceae > JADJDM01. Next base: position 100,344 of record JAJNDK010000009.1, on the reverse strand, counting down.
TGTTACTTCCCAAAACTTTTATATCGGATTTAATATCCGCATAATCGTTCAGGGCTTTTGGCAGCAATATCCTTCCGGCACTATCCGCCTCACACCCGGTTGCTCCCCCGGTGAACTTTCTTACAAAAACATCATTTGCTTTTATAAGCCGGTTCAGTTTGCTCAGTTTTCTGTTCAGTTTGTCCCATTCAGCGATCGGGTACAGAACCAAACATTTCTGATGCAGGTTTCGGTTTATGACAAAGCCTTTCTCAAAAACAACATCCAGCTGTTTTTTCAAATTGACAGGGAACATAAAACGCCCCTTTGCGTCAACCTTGCAATCAAATTCACCAATCAGGCTCGTCATAAATTTATCTTTCGAAAGACTTGTCAAAAATAAATCAAATTTTACCACATTTTACCATAGATTACCATTTTTTCCCACTTTGTTGAAAACTCGGCTTGGAAAGGCATTTTTTTATTCGTATTTTTTTAGTGCTTTGTACTGCGGGAATTGCTTATTTTTGTGGCTATGTGTTGATTTTCAGTCGATAAAAAAGCAGTTTTTAAGGACAAAGCTATTAACACGTTTTTAACAGGTGAAAATCCGATGGAAGAAGCAAAAACGAAGAAATTTATTGATGTTGAGGGTGTTATTCGGGAGAAAAACCCCGGATTATTCAAAATTTTACCTCGTTTTATCCTGAATTGGATCAAAAGAAAGGTCCACCAGGATAAGATCAATGCAGGAATTGAGATCTATAAAGATGTATATGAGCATGATTTTAATGAGGCGGCTCTTAATTATGTAGGTGCGAAAGTTACCTGGGAAGGCCTGGAAAATTTACCTGCAACCGGAGGTGTGATCATTGCGAGCAACCACCCGCTTGGTGGCCTCGACGGGATGGCTTTGATAAAGGCAGTGAGCAATGTGCGCAAGGATGTCCGTTTTTTGGTGAACGATATTTTATTGAAGCTGGTCAATTTCCGGGATCTGTTTGTTGGTGTCAATAAAATGGGTAAAACCGGCGCGGATGCATTGAAAGTGATCGACGAGATGTATTCTTCGGAACATGCATTGCTGGTGTTCCCGGCGGGTTTGGTATCGCGGAAACAACAAGGCGTAATAAAGGATCTCCAGTGGAAAAAGAGTTTTATCACACAATCGATCAAACACCAACGAACTATTGTACCTGTCTTTATCGATGGGCAAAATTCGAAGTTCTTTTACAATTTTGCTTTGTGGAGGAAACGCCTCGGAATAAAAACCAATATCGAAATGTTTTTTCTGGCGGATGAGATGATGAAGCAAAACAATAAGGTTATTCATGTGAAAGTTGGCAAACCCTTCAGTTATGAATTGCTCGATAAACGTCACAACCACCTCGAATGGGCGCAGCTGGTGAAAGCTTATGTATATGAGATGGGAAGGAACAGCCAGGCTCCTTCTTTCGAAGAGTTTGTGAAGGATAAGTAATTATTTACTCTTTTCAGGAAACAGCCTCCGTATATACGACAACTGCTCCCGGTCGCTGAATACACCATGACTGGAGCTTTTTACATCTTCGATGCTATAAAAGGCATTCGGATTGTAATCATGGATGATCCGGATGATCTCTTTTTTGTGAACCCGGTTCACTACGGTAAAGATGAGCTTCACCGGTCCCTGCGCTCCTTCACCGTTTACGATTGTTACGCCTTGTTTGAGCGCTCTGAACTTATCGATCATCGGACCGGGATCTTTGTCGGTGATGATCCGGATGATCTGCATTCCCAAAGCCAGCTTTTCTTCTATCAGCATTCCGCAATAGGTGCCCAATGCAAAACCTCCAGCCCAGGCAATGAAGCAGGCAATATTATTCATATTACTGAACACCTGCCGCATAGCAATAAGCCAGATCAGCACTTCGAAAAATCCTAAAAAGGGAACGATCTTTTTATATCCTTTCGAAACAAAAATATGTCGTAGCGTTGCAAGTGTCACATCTCCAAGGCGGGAGAGGCAGATCATCAGCGGTAAAATGATCCAGTTGAAATAATCGAAATTGTCCATCGGTGCATCAAAAGTACGCAGAGCATGGACTGCATTTGTGAAATCTTAACATAGTTTTCAGGCTTTCCCTGTTTAAATCGCGTATTACAGTAAGGTATTTCCCGTTCATATAATCAGCATTTTTGTTGTATGGAGACGCAGCCGTTGCCAGTTGAAGAAAAGATCCCAGGATCATTCGGGATCCGTTTGTTTCGTTTTCTGTTGAAGACGATATTGTGGCTGTTCGTTAGTGTGGTAGTTCTTTTTACTACTGCGATCGCTCTTGTTTTTATTTACGAAGACGAGGTGAAACAGATCATGGTGGATGAGCTGAACAAACATCTCAACGCAGAGATCAAAATTGCCCCGGAGAATATTGACCTTACGCTGATCCGGAGCTTCCCGAATGCTTCTATCGATTTTACAGATGCCATGTGTTATGAAGCTCTGGATAAAAAAGAACGGGATACGCTTTTTACCGCTCAGCGAATTTCGCTACAGTTTAACCTGATGGATCTCTTTCAGAAGAAGTACGATATCAAACGGATCGATCTAAAGGAGGTTGATCTCCGGCTGAAGGTGGATAAAAAAGGAAAAGAGAATTATATCATCTGGAAGGAAAGTAAAGGAAGCGATACATCCGGTGCTGTAAGCTTTGCACTGGAAAGGATCAATCTTTCCGGCATCAAAGTCTCCTACCGCAACAAACAGAATAAAACAAAGCTGGTCTTTACCTTGGCAGATGCCACCTTTTCAGGAAAGTTCAATGAAAAGGACTATGAGCTGAAAAGCAACGGTTTTATCCATGCAGAGACGATCGTATTCAAAGAACGAAATTACCTGAACAATAAAAAGATCCGGTATGCAGTGAACCTGGAAATGGGTACCAAACGATACATCATTAAGACAGCCGAAGTGAAAGTGAATGAAGTGGAGCTGAACACGCAGGGGAAATTCTGGCAGGTAGACTCCCTGCTGTTTGCAGATATAGCTTTTGAGGGAAAGAACCTCGATGTAAAGACGGCGATGTCATTATTGCCCGAAAGTGCGCAGAACAAAATAAAGGAGTATGAAAGCGAAGGCGAGTTTTATGCAAAAGGTATTTTGAAAGGTATCCTGAATGCAGATGAAATACCGGAGATCAGCGCAGACTTTGGAGTGAAAAATGCAAGGATCACTTACAAACCAAACAATGTGACACTGGAGCAGGTAAACCTTACGGGTGCTTATAAAAACATGCATGGTGAGGAAAGCCTTGATTTGAAAGGAATACACGCCTCGTTGAAGAGTAACCGGATCGAAGGGAATTATCGAATGGTCAATTTTTCCGATCCATGGCTGGATGTTGATTTCAAAACCAATGCAGAACTGGCTGATGTTATTTCTTTTTACCCGATCGATACGATTGCAAAGCTCTCAGGTAAAATGCAGTTAGAAGCAGAGATAAAAGGCAGGCTGGAAGACCTGAAAAAGGATTTTTCGGGCTCGGCCAACTATGCTAAAGGAATGGCAAGGGTTTCGGATATCCTGCTTCAATTTAAAAACGATAAAAAGCTGATCAATATTCCTTCAGGTTCTTTTACGCTGAATGGAAAAGATGTAAGGACCGACAGCCTGAATATAAAGCTCGGTTCGAGTGATGCACGTATCTCCGGCGAGCTGGTGAACTTTGTTCCGTGGGTGCTGCGGAAGAATGAGCCCTTGGGTGTGCAGGCCAGCTATTACTCTTCCTTTGTTTCACTCGATGAGCTGATGAGCTCTGACCTGTCAGCAAGTGCGACAACAGCTTCTTCTTCTAATTTTGATCTTCCGGAGAATATTTCCATGCAGCTCAGTCTGAACATAGCATCGATCGCACTGGGCAAGTTCAGCGCAAAAAACATAGCAGGAAAAATGACCTTAAAAAACAAACAGTTGTTCAGCGACAATCTTTCTTTCGAAAGCATGGGCGGAGATGTGGCTTTATCGGGGATCCTGGATGCAACCAATGAAAAGCTCCGGATCACGGGTTCTGCAAAGTTAGTGAATATTGATGTGAACCGGATGATGGTAGAGATGAACAATTTTTCGCAGGAGGCGATCACGGATAAACACATCAAAGGTATTGGCACCTGCTCTTTTGATTTCTCCACACTTTGGGACCGGAAATTTGTTTGTGACTATAACAGCATTGTGGTGGCATCCGATATTACACTGGAGCAGGGCGAGCTGAACAACTATAAACCACTCGAGAGCCTTGCTAAATTTGTAGAAATGAAAGAGTTGAAGCACATTCGCTTCAATACCCTGCAAAGCCATTTGGAGATAAGGAACCAGGTTATTTCTATTTCCAAAACAGCGATCCAGAACTCGGCGCTTAATGTGGATTTCTATGGCTCACATACATTCGATAATAGGATCGATTACCACATCAAATTATTACTGAGTGATCTGTTAGCTAAAAAACCGGGTAAGAACAAACAGCTTGATGAAGAACTCTCGCTGGTGGAGAACGATCCGGACAACAAACGCTGTGTATTTATCCTGATGACAGGAAGTATTGATAATCCTGTGATCAAATACGACCGGAAAGCGATGAAAGAGAAAGTAAAAGAAGACATCAAAGCCGAGAAACAAAACCTGAAAAGTATACTGAAAGAGGAATTCGGTTTGTTTAAAAAGGATACCACTCTTCTCCACAAAAAGGAAGAACAAAAAAAGGCGGATCAGAAATTCATTATCGATACAGGTGATGATCCGAAACCAAAAAAGAAGAAGAAGGAAGAGGAAGAAGACGATGATTTTTGATAGTCGCCGGAAAGTTCATCTTATATTTGTATATCAATTCTCTTAATTATGGAACTGAACCAACAATACCTCGAAAGTGTAAAAAAGCAATTTCTCTATTATAAAACGTTGGGAGAACGATCCATAGATCAGTTGGAGCCGGAACAATTGTTCATAGCCCCGAACGAAGATTCCAACAGTATTGCTGTTATTGTAAAACATCTTCACGGAAATATGCTTTCGCGCTGGACGGACTTTCTGACCACAGATGGTGAAAAGCCCACACGTAACCGTGACGCGGAATTTGAGAATGATCCCGAAGCCTCGCGACAAACAAAGGAAGCGCTCCTGCAAATATGGAACGAAGGCTGGAAATGCTTCCTGGATACATTGAATTCATTAAAGCCCGAAGACATGCTGACCATTATCTATATCCGTAATGAAGGTCATACGGTAGTGGAAGCGATCAACCGCCAGCTGGCCCATTATCCTTATCATATCGGGCAGATCGTATACATTGCAAAAATGCTGAAGAAAACCGAATGGAATAGCCTATCGATCCCTAAGAACAAATCCGGTGATTACAACGCGAAGAAATTCGCACAGGAAAAGTCGGTAAAGAATTTCACGGATGAGGAATTGAAGAAGTTGAAAAAGGGGTAAGCTTCCGCCGCGGATTACCGCAGATTTCGCAGATAAAGTCTCCACAATAGTAAAATCCATGTAATCTGCGAAAATCTGCGGCTAACTCTCTTACAATCTGCTCTAAATTTTATTCACGATCTGTTGAAAACTCCGATTAGCAAAGCTTTTAAGCAACCTGTATATTTGCTTTTATGAGTGAAGTGAGATTGTTTTTTAAGATAGCGGATAAGCTAAAAATTGATTCCAAACAGGTTACGGCAACCGTTGGATTGTTGGATGAAGGAGCCACTATTCCTTTTATTTCCCGGTACCGGAAAGAAGTAACGGGCAGCCTGGATGAGGTGCAGGTAATGCAGATCCGGGATGAGATCGAACGACTACGCCAGCTGGAATCACGCAGGGAAAGTATCCTGAAAAGTATTGACAGCCAGGGCAAACTGAGCGATGAGCTGAAAGATAAAATTATGGATGCGGAAACGCTGAGCCAGTTGGAAGATCTGTATTTGCCGTATAAACCGAAACGCCGTACCAAAGCAACCATTGCCCGTGAAAAAGGCCTGGAACCGCTTGCTTTGATGCTCATGGAGCAAAAGAACATTGACCTGGATGCAGAAGCGATGAGCTTTGTAAATGAAGAAAAAGAGGTTGGAAGTCCAAAGGAAGCTCTGCAGGGTGCACGTGATATTGTAGCGGAGATGGTGAGTGAGAATGCAGAAGCACGTGAGAAGCTTCGGAACCTGTATAAAAAAGCTGCAACGATCAAAAGCCGTGTGATAAAAGGCAAAGAGGAGGAAGGAGAGAAATTCAAGGATTATTTTGAATGGGAAGAACCACTTTCTCAATGTCCGTCGCACCGGATGCTGGCAATGCGCAGGGGAGAGAAAGAAGATTTCCTGATCATTGATATTCAGCCGGCAAGCGAAGACGCCATTGAGTTATTGAACAAACATTTTGTTACGGCCAATAACGATTGCAGCAAACAGGTTGCGCAGGCAGTAGAGGATTCGTATCACCGCTTGTTGCAGCCTTCCATAGAAGCAGAAATGCGTGTGCAGCACAAAGAGCTGGCCGATGTAAAAGCTATCCAGGTATTCGCAGATAACCTGCGCGAGCTGTTGCTTGCCTCGCCACTCGGGCAAAAAGCCATCCTTGCTATTGACCCGGGATTCCGCACCGGTTGTAAAGTAGTGGCATTGAACAGGCAGGGCAAACTAATGGAGGATTCCGTTATATATCCGCATGAGCCACGCAAAGCAATGGATGCAGAGCATACAATACTCGCCATGTGCGCTAAATACGATATCGAGGCCATTGCTATCGGAAATGGAACCGCCGGAAGGGAAACAGAGGCATTCGTAAGAAAGATAGATGTATTGCCGAAAGAAATTAATGTGATCATGGTAAATGAAAGCGGTGCATCGGTGTATTCCGCTTCGGATGTGGCACGCGAAGAATTTCCTAATTATGATCTCACGGTAAGAGGCTCCGTTAGTATCGGTCGCCGTTTGGCTGATCCGCTGGCGGAATTAGTGAAGATCGATGCAAAATCGATTGGAGTAGGGCAGTACCAGCATGATGTGGACCAGGTCTTATTAAAGAGCAAACTGGATGAGGTAGTAAGTAGTTGTGTGAATGCAGTAGGAGTTGAACTGAACACGGCAAGTAAACAATTGCTGACCTATGTTTCCGGTCTTGGTCCCACACTGGCACAAAACATTGTAGAGTACCGGAATGAGCACGGTGCCTTTAAAACACGTAAAGAGCTGATGAAAGTAGCCCGTATGGGCGAAAAAGTATTTGAACAGGCAGCAGGTTTCTTACGTATCCGCGATGCAGTGAATCCGCTTGATAAAAGTGCTGTCCATCCGGAGACGTATCATGTAGTGGAAAAAATGGCTGCTGATCTGGGTTGCAGCATTGAAGAATTAATGAACAGCAAAGAGCAGCGGAAACAGATCAAGCTGGTGAATTACGTAACGGACAGTGTAGGTTTACCAACGCTGCAGGATATTATGAAAGAGCTGGAAAAACCGGGCAGGGATCCGCGTAAAACATTCGAAGCCTTTTCGTTTACAGAAGGAATTGACAAACCGGAAGATCTGCGTATCGGGATGAAGTTGCCGGGTATCGTAACCAATGTTACTAACTTCGGCGCTTTTGTGGATGTGGGTGTTCACCAGGACGGCCTTGTGCATATTTCGCAGCTTTCCGATACCTTTGTGGATGATCCGAATAAAGTGGTAAAGGTGGCACAACAGGTAACGGTGACGGTGACAGAACTGGACCTGAAGCGTAACCGCATCGCCTTGTCTATGAAATCAGATCCGGATTCCGTTGGAATTAAGGGAAGCTCGGCTCCGAAAAAAGAAGAGATCAAATACGACAGTGGTGATATGAATTCGGCGCTGGCGGCTTTGAAGCAGAAATTCGGGAAGTAAAATTTGAAGATTTGAAAATGTCCCGATTTGAAGATAAATCATTAGCACATTTTCAAATCTTCAAATTATCAAATAGGGTACAGATATTAGAACCTGTAAATTAAATTCTATACAAAACGATGGAGAATAAGAATTCAATAGAATCATCAAAAGCGCCGGAGCCGGTAGGTTTATATCCGCATGCGCGCAAAGTGGGAAATCTTTTATTCCTTTCGGGAGTGGGGCCACGGGAGCGCGGAACCAAAAAAATTCCGGGTGTGGAGCTGGATGAAAAAGGAAGTATTGTTTCCTATGATATCGAGGCACAATGTCACAGTGTGTTCCGCAATATCAAGTATATCCTCGAAGATGCCGGTAGCAGCTGGGATAAGATCGTGGATGTGCAGGTATTCCTTACCAACATGAAAGATGATTTCCCGAAATACAACAAGCTGTGGGCGGAATACTTTAAAGAAAATCCTCCGTGCAGAACGACTATTGAGATCAATTGCCTGCCAACGCCTATTGCTATCGAGCTGAAGGTGATCGCTACTATTGATTAAAAATGGTTTTGATATTTACTTAGCCGGCGTTGTCATCTTTTTGATGTACGCACTGTATTTTTCGTTGATCAGGAACTCGTCGGTCGATTTGATATATTTAATGATCGCTACCGGGTAATCTACATATTCTTTGTTATAGGTATTGCTTTCAGGACGCATGTCATAATCAAACTGGAAATGATAATTGCATTCCTTTGCTCTTGGCACCTCGGTGTTGATGATCATAATAGTGGGAAGGAAACCTTCTTTTTTTATTTCGAGGCTGTAATAATGATTGCGGGGAAGCTCAAATTTTAAGGGACATTTGGCATTCTCCAGTTTCTGAACTTCTTTTCCGTCTTCAAACAGGGTTACCTGTAGCTTGTCCAGTTTTTTACTCTTGTCAAATACATTCCCTTTTATTTCCACACACTTGGCATCGTCTATACTAAAAGACGAAAAAAGGATACATGCAGCAAAAAGTACACTAAGCGTTTTCATGTGTTCGGATTTAAAATTAAAAATAGTAAAAATTCCGGATAGTTTACATGAAATGAGGATACGTTAAATCAATTCGTTTAAAGGGCTATTTGAACCATCGCGAGGTTTCGCGAAGACATATAAGGGCATATAAGTTTTGTTGGAAGCATAGTGATTACTACTCAAAAGCAGCGCTAGCAATGGTTGCAGTATAGGATCAAAGACCTGCTACTGCCATTTCTGCGCAGCGCTCACCATCCATAGCAGCAGAAACGATACCACCTGCATATCCTGCGCCTTCTCCGCAAGGATACAGGCCTTTGAGATGAATATGCTCGAGTGTCTCCGGATCACGGGGAACACGTACAGGAGTGGAGGTGCGTGATTCCACACCCACGATCACGGCATCATTGGTAAGATACGGGCGCATTTTTTCACCGAATCCTTTGAAGCCCTGTTTCAATGCTTTGCCAATTAATGGTCCTAAAACAATTTCCATCGGAATGGACTTGAGACCGGGTTGATACGAGCATTCCGGCAGATCGGTGCTGATGCGCTGATTCAGGAAATCCATCAGTCGCTGGGCCGGTGCCGTTTGTGTTCCGCCTCCACTCATCCAGGCCGAATGCTCCAGCTCACGCTGAAAATTGAGTGCGGCTAATGGATTTTTGATCGGATCTTCTTTCAGATCGGTAAGCTTTATTTCTGTTACAATGCCTGAATTGGCATACGGATTATTTCGTTTGGAGGGGCTCCAGCCATTGGTCACTACCTGTTCGGGGCCGGTGGCGCAGGGTGCAATGATCCCGCCCGGACACATGCAGAATGAATACACGCCACGATCACCTACCTGGCTCACAAGACTGTAGGAAGCAGCAGGTAAAAACGTTCGTTTGGCGATCAGCTCATCGTGTGTACCGCAATGATACTGCACACTGTCGATGATCTCCTGTGGGTGCTCGGCCCGAACGCCCATAGCAAAGGCTTTGGCTTCAATGGTGATCTTTTTTGCGTGCAGCAATTCGAATATATCCCGCGCGGAATGCCCGGTGGCAAGGATGAGTTTTTTTATGGCAACAACACGGGTTTCCTGTTTCTCATTTTGCAGGGTAATGGAAACAAGCGTGTCATTCTTTGTTTCGATATCGGTCAGCTTTGTTTCGAAATGCACTTCACCGCCGTATTTAAGAATGGTTTCGCGCATGCCTTCGATGATCTGCGGCAGTTTGTTGGTGCCAATGTGCGGATGCGCATCTACTAATATCTCATCTTTGGCGCCATGATATACAAAGGCTTTCAGGATCTTGTCGATATTACCTCTTTTCCCGGAACGTGTGTATAGTTTCCCATCGCTGTAGGTTCCCGCTCCTCCTTCACCGAAACAATAATTCGATTCGGGATTCACATAATGATCCTTGTTGATAGCTGCCAGATCCCGACGACGTGCTTTCACATCTTTCCCGCGCTCGTAAATGACCGGTTTGAAGCCTAATTCCAGGCAACGCAGGGCGGCAAACAATCCTGCAGGTCCCGCACCAATGATGTGCACTACAGGCTTTCCCTCTACATTTTGGTAGTGAATGTTCAGCTCCGTTTCTTTCAGCGGCTCGTTAACGAAAGCATGCAAGCGGATATTGATCTTAACCCTGCGGTTGCGGGCATCGATAGAGCGTTTGAGAAGTTTTACAGAAAGTGTGTCGGAAGGACGAAGGCCTAATTCCTCTGCTACCAGTTCTTTCAGGAGCGTTTCGGTAAAGGCTACGGACGGTTCCGTTACCAGGTTGAGTTCTTTTATCATAGCATGGAAAGGGATCTATCCTTCAAATGTCATTGAAAATAAAAATATGTGCGAATTGAGCTTGTCTATGGGTTTCGTGAAGAGCTTATTGTCCTGTATGAGAATGTTCTTGACACCTACCATTACTTTGCCTTCCAGTGAAAGCTTGAAATATGGAAGATAAAAATCCACTCCACCGCCTGCTTCGTAATAAATATCATTTGATTTGAGACGCACTACCTGGTCATCGGCTTTCTGTTTTTTCTGGGAAGCAAGATCGATGCTGTAATTTCCGCCACCTAACACATAAGCTCCGAAATTGCCCAATCGTTTGGACTGGACTTTCAGATCAACCGGGAAATTAATAAAGGTGGACTCTACTTTTTTGGTAACGGTGAAGGTATCCGTGCCTGTAAATGAATATTTCAGCTGGCGTGAACCAAAGGCAATATTGGGAAGAAAACGCAGACGGATGTATTCCTGCAAACGCACATCACAGATGATCCCCAGGTTAAAGCCCTTTTCGGGCTTGGTGGAAATGGCTTTCAGGCTAAGGGTATCCTTGGGATAATTGATCGTATCCCGCATGTCGGTATACAACTGGGAATTGGGAACGGTATGTACGCGGAAATCCGTGCTGTTTACGCCAAGCCCGAATCCGAAATGAATATGCTGTTTATAGAATTTTGGCAGGTTGCCGCCCTGGTCACCGCGTCCCCACTGCGCAAAACCTGAAGCAGAGGACAGCAGCAATGCAATGCATGTCAGCTTTAAAAAGTATGTATGTATCTGCCTCAAGCGCAATTCCGTATTTGGAAGAATAGAACGGCAAAAATACGAAATTATTTTGTTGCGGTGTAAATGCAGGCTACCCCAAAGGTAAGTTGCCTATATGCGGCCTGTTTATAGCCAACTTTACTTAAAATAGCGGTGAAATTTTCAAAATCAGGAAATGCCTGCACCGAATCGGGCAGATAAGTGTAAGCAGCGTTGTCTTTTGAGAAGATCCTGCCAATAAGAGGCAATATGCCTTTGAAATAGATCTTATAAAAGTATTTGAAAAAACCACGTGGATTGGAGAATTCGAGGATCACTACTTTTCCGCCCGGTTTCAGTACACGGAGCATATTGCTGAGTCCTAATTCGAGGTTCTCAAAGTTACGTACACCAAAACCAACCGTGATTGCATCAAAGGTATTATCGGGAAAATCTAACTTCTCAGCATCTCCCAATTTCAGCTCTATTTTATCCTGCAGACCGGCTTTTTGGATCTTTTCTACCCCGTATTTCAGCATGCCTTCCGAAATATCCACACCTGTTACTTTTTTAGGATGGGCTCTCAGGGCTTCGATAGCAAAGTCACCGGTACCGGTCGCAATGTCGAGTACATATTCCGGTTTGTTGTTCACGAACAGATCCACCGCTTTTTTTCTCCATTTGTGATGAATGCCCACCGACATCACTTGGTTGAGCGTATCGTATCGGTTGGCAATGTTGTTGAACATATGTGCAACCTGCTCTTTTTTGGATTCGTTTGTTGAATTATATGGAGTAACGGGTGTCTGGGACATAGCGGAAATAATTGGCTGCAAAGGTAGGAAAATAAGGCATATGTCCGATGAGAGCTCTTCTAATAAATGAGTATCTTTGCAGGGCTTCCAAAATGGAATATTTTCGGATCAACGACAATCTATGATGAGAATTATCCTGATACTATTAGTTTCTCTCCTTGTGAGAAATATGCAAGCACAGGACTATTCTTCTTTGGGCAAAAAAATCAACTATTCCGACGTCTGCCGGAAAGCGAAGAAATTCAAAAGTATCGAAGAAGCATTGCTCAGTCCGGGTGAGATACAATACCTTGAATTGACAGTAGACAAAGACGGACTCAATTATCAGAAATTCGTTGATAATCATTCAAAGTTTACAGCTCTGCGAAAGCTGATCATTGATAACCGGTGGTATCGGCTCAAATTGCCGGCAAACCCAGATCTTTCTGTATTTAAGGAACTCGAATTTCTGCAGGTCTATTGTCTTCCTTCGCTTAAGTTTGATAAATTGAATGAGCTCAGCCATTTGAAATACCTGGATCTGGATGCCTGTGAATTAACAAGCGTTCCGGTCTCCATTCTCGGCCTGAAACAATTGGAGTTTCTGAATGTAAGTATGAATTTTATTTCCGGTTTACCCGATAATATCGGAGAAATGACAAGCCTGAAAGAAATAGATCTGACTAATAATTGTTTTGCGGAAATCCCGAAACAGATTGCCGAAGTAAAAGGGTTGTTGTACCTGGATATGAATAATGCAGAAACGGCCCCGCAGTCCCTTGATGGCAAATTGTCTTGCAAAAACACCCTTGTGGTGTATCCGTCGGTGCTCGCTGATTGTAAGAAACTGAAAAAAGTGTCTTTGTATAAAGTGAATGTTGACAAAGCTACGCAGAAAAAAATGAAGGCGGAATTTAAAGGGGTGAAGATTAAATTCTGACATTAATACTATCTTTAATAAATAAATCCCGCGATGATGAACGAAATAGTGCTATGCGGATTGCTGGCAGTGTATTTTATTTACTCCTTGAAATATTCGCAGGAGTTTTATAAAACGGATACATTCTACTCAAAAAGACAAAAAACCATTCATCTTATCCTGATCTGGCTTCTGCCGTTCTTATGGGCACTGTTATTGAAATCAATGAACAGGCCGCTACCGGATCGGTTAAACAAGACCAGTAACGAATCGAATCTATGAGAAAAGTACCATTTGCAGTATTAACGAAGCTATTTATAGAGAAACCATTCTCGTATCTCATTATTATATGTACATTATTTCCCACCTTAATCATTATCCCGATTATTGCTTTTGTCGTTAATATCCAAAAGGACAAACATGAGAAGTATGATTACGAAGATATTAGCGTGAATGGAATGGCTGCCAAAGCAAAAATCAGGACTATTGATACAATGAATGTATCTGTTGGAGGAGAAAGCCCGGTGAGCATAACATATGAATATAGTAGCAACGGAAAAAGGGTTGTGGACAAATTTGAAACATTTGATCTGGATAGAATCAATAGTCCATGGAAAGGAAGCACGGTAATTATAAAACACCTGAATGGTAAATCTGTGATCCAGGGACTGAACAAATTTAACTACCCATACATTGTGTTTTATGCTGTGCCATTGTTATTTATAATTTTGGTGCTGCCATTTTTTCTACTGTTCTTCATTTCATCCCTGAAAAGATACCTACTTTATAAAAATGGCGAAGTAAAGGATGCAACTATTATTTCTGTGGAGGAAAAATCAGGATTGCCAATCGGTAATATTGGGGAAAGAATTATTTTTAGCTATTCGTATATTGGAAATTCGGGGGCTAAAGAAATTGGAGTATCTACGGAATGGGATTTTTTATTGTTATATATTAAAGCAGGGAATACTGTCAGGGTTTTTGTTTCTTCAAACGGGAAAAGAACAAGTCTTGTTCCAGCTTTAGAAAACAAAAAATACGGTTGGAATATAACGTAATATCAAAAAAAGCGGCTCCACCATAGGCAGAAACCGCTCTTTCTTTATTGAATCATACGATTAACCGTATCCGGGATCAGCTTCCCCACTTATCATCGCTAAACCGTTCGTTACGCCACACTGATCTCTTTCACTGCTTTTTTAGCCTCCGTTAATTTTGGGAGTTCAACAAATAAGATCCCGTTTTTGTATTCTGCCTTGATGCCTTCTTCATTGATGTTTTCCGGCAAGGTGAAGTTGCGGCTGAAAGAATTGTACGAGAACTCTTTGCGGGAGTAATTCTTTTCTTTCTCCGTTACTTCTGTTTTTTTCTCTGCAGAAACGGTCAGGTTTTTATTGTCGATATTGATCTTAAAATCTGCCTTGTCGAAACCGGGTGCAGCAAATTCCAATTGAAAATCGCTTTCATTCTCCTGGATATTTACAGCTACATTTTTTGCGAGAGCAGATTTGAAGCTGGAACCTCCGTGGATCAGGTCATTGAAAACTTCATCAAACAGAGGAGAAAGGCCAAAGCCGTTTCTTGATTTTTGCGGGTTGTTTACTTTTACGAGTGTCATAATTTTTATTTTTAAAGGTTTGGTACAGGTATATCAAGTCTTGTTCCCTTTGGTGTTTTGCCCTGAAATCAGGTCATTCTGGCTGTTTTTACAAATTTTAACTGTAATTCCGTCGGGGAAGAACTGTTCTTTAAGTCAAAAATTCAGAGAGGGATGGCCAAAAGACCGCCGCAGATTAGCGCGGATTTCGCAGATGTCATCATTGTTGAGTAAGTTAAAACATTCCGGCTTTGCAGAATAGCTAATAACAGGAAGATGTTTAAGATACGACTGAACGCTAAAAATGATCTGCGTAATCCGCGTAAATCTGCGGCGAACAAACAGCTTGGGTGAAAAACCCGCATCCATTGTTAGCACGAACAGATTTTAAATCTATTTTTGTAGTGTAAATAAACAACCCTTGGCAAAAAATTCTTCTTTCGGTTCCAAAGTATTCAAATCATTCCTGATCATCTTCCTGCTTGTAGCTGCGGTTGCGGGGTATTATGCATACAAGACCATTTTCAAAAGCAATGTATACCTCGACGGAAAAAAATCGAAGATCGTATATATACGTACCGGCTCTACGTATGAAGACATGATAGCAGAGCTGTACGAGCAGAATACGATCGTAGATCATGCTTCTTTCGAATGGCTGGCCGGGCGTATGGACCTGAAAAACAATTTCAAGCCGGGAAGGTACCGCATACTGGCCAATATGAGCAACCGTGAGTTCATCAATTTGCTGAAATACGGCAAACAGGAAAAAGTAAAGCTTACGCTGCTTCCTTCTGACCGGACAAGCGGGCAATTGATAGAAAAGATCTCGAACAAGCTGGAAATAGAAAAGGACGAGCTGGAAGAATTTTTCGACGACGAAACGATGATCAATGACCGCACGGGCCTGAACGAAGAGACCGTACGCACACTTTTTATCCCCGGCACTTACGAGCTGGAATGGACTACGCATTTTGACGAATTCCTTGCGCTGATGCAGGCGGAGTATAAAAAAGTATGGACGGAGGAGCGCAAAGCAAAAGCAAAAAAGCTAAATCTCTCGCAATCGGAAGTGAGCATCCTGGCCTCTGTAGTGCAATGTGAGTCGGGCATTGGCAGCGAGCAGACAAAAATAGCAGGTGTATACCTGAACCGTATTAAAAAGGAAATGCCCTTGCAGGCTGATCCTACCCTGATCTATGCGCTGGGTGATTTCACTATACAACGTGTACGCAACGGCGATAAAGACATCAATTCCCCCTACAATACCTATCGGTATCGCGGACTGCCACCGGGCCCCATTTGCCTGCCCTATATTAAAACGATCGATGCGGTGCTGGCTTACACCAAACACAATTACATCTTCTTTTGTGCGAAACCGGACCTGTCGGGTTATTCGGATTTTTCGGCTACCTACGAACAGCATCAGAAATTTGCTGCAGCCTACCAGAAAGAAATGGACAGGCGGGGAATTAAACGTTAATCTTGTATTATATCTTGCTAATTATCAGTAGCATAATCTTTCTTAACAAATTAACTGTATAGACATCTAATTTATAGACATATATTTGCTCTACGAAATTTATTAAACAAAAAACAATGAAAAAAATACAACTAACATTCGCAGCACTGGCCCTGATGGCCAGCTCGATGCTTGCACAAACAAACTGGGGCGTAGATGCGTCTCACAGTAAATTAGGTTTCAAAGTGACGCATATGATGGTGTCTGAGACCGAAGGGAAATTCAAGATTTATGATGGAAAGGTGTCATCCAAAACGGACGCTGACTTCACTGATGCTACTGTTGAGTTCTCTGTAGATGCAAGCAGCATTGATACGGATGATGACAAACGCGACGGACATTTGAAAAGCGCTGATTTCTTCGATGCAGAGAAACATCCGAAGATCACGTTCAAATCGACTTCCATGAAAAAAGGGAAAGCAAAAGGGACGTATATACTGGTTGGCGACCTTACTATGAAAGGTGTTACAAAGCCGGTTACGTTCCAGGCAGTTACCAATGGAAAAGTTGTAAAAGACCCATACGGAAAAACACGCACCGGATTCCTGGCACAGGCAACTATTAACCGCAAAGACTTCGGTTTGGCATGGAATGCTACGCTGGAAGCAGGTGGGGTTGCAGTTAGCGAAGAGGTGAAAATTGAGTGTGCGATCGAATTAGTAAAATAATATAGTTTGTTTGTTATAGTGAGAAAGCCTGTCCGCCTTGTGCGGGTGGGCTTTTTTATTTTGGAGTGCAGGGTGTCGATCAAAAGCGTAATTTCGCTTCAACAAACATAAGGAATGGAATACGCAGATATTATCAGTGGCATTGGTGTAACGTTTATCCTGGCTGCTTTTTTTCTTTCAACATTTAAGCTGATCCGGCAGGATGCAAAAATCTATTTTATCCTCAATATCATTGGCGGTGCAATGGCCTGTTATGGCAGTATCCTCATTCACTCCATTCCCTTTACGATCCTCGAGGGGATCTGGGCGATCGTGGCTTTGCTCGGACTTTTCAAACTCAATTTAAGCAAACACTGATGTCGAAAAACGTACTCTCCTGGTTCCTGCTCATTCTTCTTTCTCTTATCTGGGGAAGCTCTTTTATCCTGATGAAACGAGGCATGGAAGTATTTTCCAGTGAGCAGGTAGCAGCCCTCCGCATCGGCATTGCATTCCTCTTTCTGTTGCCTTTGATGGTAAAACATTATAAGATCAATTTGCGAAAATACTGGAAAGGTCTTTTGCTGATGGGCTGTTTCGGAAATCTCTTCCCGGCTTTTTTATTCACCAAAGCAGAAACCGGTATCACCAGCTCACTGGCAGGTATGCTGAATGCATTGACGCCGCTTTTTGCCATTATGGTAGGTGTGGCTTTGTTCCGCATGAAAACGGGCCGGAACCAAGTAACCGGCGTATTGATCGGATTTGCAGGTGCGCTGATGCTGGTACTATTTGATGACAATGCAAAGGAAGGAAGCAATAACATATGGTATGCACTGATGGTAGCACTTGCCACTTTTTGTTATGCTATAAGCGTGAACAGCATCAAGAAATTCCTGAGTGATGTAAATTCCATCACAGCTACGGTATGGTCGTTTACCTTTATCGGGCTCATTGCTTTTATCGCTCCTTTTGTGATCGATATTTTTTTACCCGCGCAAAGTCAGACGCATTTGTGGCCGGATGTTTTTTATCGTCTTTCCAACACACCCGGTGCATGGACTGCGTTGATGTATATAAGTATTCTTGCGATCCTCGGATCTGCCATCTCGGTGATACTTTTTAATATACTGATCAAACTATCCAATCCTGTTTTTGCAGCCTCCTGCACCTACCTGATCCCGGTAGTGGCTGTTTTCTGGGGACTGTTCGATCATGAGAATATTGTCTGGCAGCAGCTGGTTGCTATTGTGGTTATCCTTACAGGCGTCTGGCTGATCAATAAAAAGAAGCAGAGCAGTCCTGTTCCAACGGAATAAATTTCGAATTTAGTCAAAAAAAATCCCCGTCACTCTTGTCGAAGAGGACGGGGATTTTTTATTAATTTATCGTATCGTTTATTCGATGATCAGTTTTTGCACTTCATTGTTTTTTCCGTTGGTGATCTGCATCAGGTAAATACCTTTTGCATTACCGGAAAGATCCAGGTGCAATTCCTGATTCAGGTAATCCATTTTCAACACTGTTGAGTACACTACTTTACCTAACATATCCGTTACTTTGATAGTTGTTCCTGTCAGAGCTTTGTGCAAACGAACAGACACCTGGCCATTCCCCGGGTTAGGATACACTACGTATTTGTTTGTTTCTGCAAGCGGCTTCAGACCTATGGTAGCAGCGCCCCAGTTTTTACGGATACCACCGGTACCATACGGAAGTACATTGTCGGAAAAAGCTCCGGCCCATACGTGCAATGAATCAACTGCATCGATCTCGATCACGCGTTCGATATCAGTGATCCCGCTTTCAAGCACCATCCAGTTAGCTCCGTTATCATACGTCACAGAAGTTACGTATTGATTCTGGGCGAGGTTGATACCGACAGACATATACATTTGGCCAACACCCGGGATCGCATCCAGGTCAAATCTTCCAAAATCGCTGCTCACAGATCCTGTGCCTGTAAGGTTAGTCCAGGTAGCGCCTCCATCGGCAGTAGCCTGCAGCATATATGTAGTGGTAGCGGTAGAAGCAGTCGCATCGCCCAATACCAAACCGTGCAATGAATCGCTGAATGACATGGAGATCACGCCGCCTAACATACCCGGGATCTGCACTGCTGTCCAGGTATTACCTGTATCTACAGATGCAAACATACGTCCTTTGTTGGTTCCGTACCACATCCATTTGCTTCCGTAAACAGAGTAGATATCTACTGTGCCGTATTCACCTGTAGTAGGGTTAGGAATGTTTGCGCCGGGTGTACGTGCCCAGGTAACTCCACCGTCCGATGTTTTCCATAATTCGAACTCATTTCCCGATCCGAATGTATTGTTCGGATCTCCCTGTGCCCAACCGTGATCGGTATCCCAGAAGTGTACAACGTTCGGGAAGTTCGCTGCAGAGTTGAACATGTTGGCAGTTGCCACGTTGTTCCAGGTAACACCACCATCCACTGTTTTCAGGATCTGTCCGGGAGTTCCGGCTCCTGATTTAAAGTAGGTAGCAATGTATGCCATCGTATCATTCACAGCGCTGATGTTGGAAGGCGAAAAGCTGTTTGTATCCGCATAAAAGGTACCAGGTGTAAAAACCATCCCGTCAGTGGTGCGTGTGAATTTATTGGAGGTCCTGCTCGGGAACGTTCCGTCATACCCTACCGCCCAAACGATATTTGTATCTACTGCGGACATGTATCTAACTCCCCAGGTGGTATCCAGGTTGGCGAAGTAGGGGTTCCAGTACTGTGCATCCGCCGAAATGCATGCAGCTACTAAACTTGCTGAAAGTAAAAGTTTTTTCATGTTTTTGATTTTTAAAAATTAATAAATCCTTAACGTAAGGTACCGTCGAAGATACAAAAAATACCGTTTATACCAAAATCTCAGTCCAAAGTAAAGGCATCAGCATCCATGCCAACAGGAAATAGTTTCCTGAATTCCTGCAGGTAGTCGTAGCTCAGCTCCAGTGTTTCAATACGATCCTCATTGGCATTTGCTTTGCTCAGGATCTCTCCGCGCGGGTTGATAACAGCACTATCGCCGCTATGAGGAAATTTATTCCCATCCTCACCGATGCGGTTCACTCCGATCACATATGCCTGGTTTTCGATGGCACGCGCGATCAGCAGTTGTTTCCATGGATAGGAACGTACCTCCGGCCAGTTGGCCACATACAGCAGTACGTCATATTGCGCTTCCTTGTTTTTCCATGCATTCCTGCTCCACACAGGAAAACGAAGGTCATAGCAGATGAGCGGGCAGATCTTCCAGCCTTTTACATCAACAATTATTTTTTTTGTTCCTGCCGTGAAGTGTTTATCCTCGCCTGCCATGGCAAACAGGTGACGCTTGTCGTACTGTTGAAAAGAACCGTTAGCTTTCACCCAGTAGAGACGATTGAATAAGTTGCCTCCTTCTTTCACAGCGATGCTGCCGGTAATGTCGCAGTTTTTTTCCTTCGCTTTTTGCAACATCCACTGCAGGCCCTTTCCTCCCTGTTCTTCGGCAGTATGTTCCCTGTGGATGGAAAAACCGGTAGTGAACATTTCGGGCAATACGATGACATCAGTGGCTTCGGTAATAGCGTCCAGCTTTTTAGAGAAATGTCCGAGGTTGGCATCCGTGTTTTCCCAGTGCAGGTGTGTTTGAATGATACTGATACGAATGTTTTGCATAAGGATTATTATTTATCAAAATCAAAACGGATGCGGTACGCTATCCCGCAATTGAAAAAAACAGGCATTTTGTCTTTGCGATACAGCACGCTTGTTTTTATCTCATCCCTGGTCTTATAGCTGTAGTCAAGCAGGCTGTAATTGATCATATGTCCCACTTCTGCAAAAAGGAAGATCTTTTTCTTAATATAGAAGTCTACGAAAAGCTTCACGCTCATATCGTTCATCTTTATGTAATTGTGCGCCTCACCGGGCAGCAGGAACGACCGCGTATAGGACCGGTAGGCAAGACCGGTGTATACTTTCTGGCGGCAGAGCTGGTATTCCACTTTATAGAAAGTAGGGAAGGTGCCATACATCCGGAGGCGATCATTCACTTTCCAGTCGGCGCTGATGATGGGCACAAAAAAATTACCGAAAAATTCACGGTTATAGAACAGACCTCCTTTGATAGACAGGTTCTCGTTGATCTTACGCGTTGCCAATGCAAATACGCCCGGTTGAAAATTATACGAGCTTAGTTTTTCTCCATAGGTACCCGCGATCTTGGGCATAGCTAACAGCAGGTATTTCCATTTTTTGCTTTTTGTTTCGTGCTGTAGTCCTATCGGGAGGATACTTGCATAAAAGCTGTTGCTGTAGGTAACATCATTATTGGCAGTTACGTTTGCGAAAGGAACTTCCGTGTTGGTTTTAACAGTAGTGGACGTATTCAGGATCTCACCGAACCAGCGAATGATAATGGTGTTCTGCGAATCGAGCTTAATGGGTGCCGTGAGGTTGAGCACATAATTATCTACTTTGTTCTGTCCTTTGAAAGTATCCGAATAATCGGTGCGCACCGACTGGTAATTGAAATTGATAAGATCTACATAAGGCTGTGCAAGGAGTCCACTGCAAAAAAGCACCAGGAAAAGTGACAGTATATGCAGTTTCTTTTTTTGCATTTAATTGGTGTTGAGCTCAATTTCTTTTTCACCCTCTTCGATCGTTTTCCGGAAGGCCTGCAGGATCCCGTCCATCTGCTCTTCCGGCACATATCCGTTTGCCAGCATATACATGCCCTTGGAGGTTTCGCCCAGCACACATGGAAAACCGCTGATGCCCAGCTTTTTTACAAATTCAAAATCATCTTTTGCGAACTGGTGGAACTGCTCATTGTTCATCCGTGCCAGGAGCTCATTTGCATCGATGTTGAATTGAGCAGCGAGCCCGATGTATACTTCTTTTTCGTTCAGGTCTTTTCCGTTGTAGAAATGTTCGAACTGCATATCGTGTGCAAACTCCACACTTTTAAAAGGAAGCATGGATTTGAAAGCGCTGAGTGCAATGGCAGGTTTGATGGAGTTGTTCATGTATGAACCTTCTTCCAGTAGCGCCAGGTATTTCTCTCCGAATTTTACTCCGGTGTGTTCTTCCACACGGGGCATAGCTGTTTTCAGGAAATCCTTCAGTTTCCCGATGGGCCCGATACGTTCGCCAACAACCATTCCGCCACTCACGGCAATGAAATCGAAGTAGTCTCCGTATTGCTGCTGCATCTCGTCCATAATGCCTCCGAAGGCATAACACCAGCCACACATCGCATCCTGCACATATAAGATCCTCGGTTTATCCATTTTTTTCTTTTTCTTTTTCTGCCGGAGGCAATTGGTGATAGATATTTTTACGTTTGCTCCAGATCATCATGATGATGCCGGCAAGAACAAAAGGAATGCTGAGGATCTGTCCCATGTTCAGCCCCATGTTGTCTTCAAAGCCTACCTGGTTCTCCTTCAGCATTTCATCAAAGAAGCGCTCGGTGAATAGTAATACGCAGAAAAGCCCGAATAAAAAGAGCTGCGGGAATTTATCGCGTTTGTATTTCCATAACCAGAAGAAGAGAATGAAAAGGAACAGGCAATAAAAAGCCTCGTACATTTGTGCAGCATGCCGCGGAACTCCGTAAATGGTAAATTTAAACTGTGTGCCCGCCGTTTTGTTGGTGGAGGAAATAAGATCGGCATTGTTTAGGAGCACGTGTCTTTCATCGCCCTGCAGATAGGTGCTGTATTCACCGATCTCTTCCGCTATCACAGCAGCATGTCCGGGAGGCATCGCTTCTTTGATATCCACTGTCATATTAATGGCAGTGACAGGTGTGTTCTGAATAACAGTATCGCGGTTGGCAAAATTGTAATGAATGTCTTTTATGTTTTCCAGCTTTTCTTTCAGGTAGCCGTCCATTGGGTTGATGAAGACCACACCTATTGAAGAATCGGTCGGCTTACCAATGATCTCGGAGTTCATAAGATTTCCTGTACGAATGCACATACCTGATAAAGCAACCACAATTATAAGCCGGTCGAAGATCCAGCGCCAGTTCTCTTTTGTTTTACGACAATACAGCCACATCGCGATCAGAATTCCGATAGCGCCGCCATGACTTGCCAGCCCGCCGTTCCAGATCTTCACCACTTCTAACGGATTTTCGAGCAATGTTTTCGGCTCGTAGAAGATCATATGCCCGAGACGGGCGCCTAACACGGTTCCGAGGATGATGTACAAGGTAAGTATATCGAGGTGTTTTTGTGGACGAAGCTCGGTCTTGTATACTTTGTTCATTACAAACTGGCTGCCTACGAATGCCATGGCAAACAGGAAGCCATACCAACGCACCGGCCAATCAATTCCCGGAATGGTGAACATTTCCGGCGCAACATTCCAAAGGGTATACAATAAATGGTTACTCATAAGCCCCAAAAATAAGGAATTAATTGCTGGCTACAACACCCACAGGGACACAAATATCAGGGGCTCAGGATTTGTTAAAACCGATGAAATAAAAGCACAGGAAACAAAGCAGGATGTTGGCTGCGACATTGATGCCTGCATACAGATAGCTTCCTGCTTTCATCAGCTCCATCGTTTCATAGCTGAAGGTGGAGAAGGTGCTCAGGCCGCCGCAAAAACCGGTGAGCAGGATCAGCTTGTAGCTATCGGAAGTGAAAGACTGGTTTTTGTAGAATACAATGACGCCTGCAAAAACAATACAGGCAACCACATTGGCGATCAGCGTTGCCCAGGGAAGTGAAACAGGCATATTTTTAAGGCCGAGTGAAATGCCCCACCTGCATACACTGCCGATACCGCCGCCTATAAAAACATACACCAGGTTCATTTGCCGATCCGGAATTTATTGTTCCGTATGTCCAAAAATAATAAAAAATCCCCGGTTCCTGATAAGAGGACCGGGGATCAGGAAAAAGGAGAAGAAAAAATTATTTTGTAACGACTAATTTCTTCCTGGCCGAAACACCTTCTTTATTTGTCAGCTCTACAAAGTAAATTCCGGAAGGCAATGTGGATACATCAAGCGTATAATTTCCGTTTGTTGTGAAAACCTCTGCGGCATTCATTTGTGCTACTCCTGCACCGGAGATAGAACTGATCCGGATGGTTTCCACATCGTTCAATCCTTTTGTGCGGATAGATACCTGGTCACTTGCAGGAGACGGGAAAAGTGTGAACAACTGGTCGTTCTCCGTGTTCTCATCTATGCCGACAGCCACAGTAGGTTTATACAAACCAACAGTAGAAGGGCTTCCGTTGACCATGATCGTATACACCGCTGCAATGGGTCCGCGGTTACCATTGAGGTACCACATGTATTCATCATTATCGTATTCGATCACATACGGAAAGCCTCCGAAATCGGTGGAATCCTGGTAAACCTCATGAAAATGTACCCGCATTACGTTGCTGAATGTTCCTGCCAGGGTCGTTAATGTTCCGTAACCGTCCGCTGTAACCGTTACAGAGCCGGAACGATAAGTGGTATAGCCTCCACTTGATACCCAGGTAGCAGCAAAGGGATCTGTGTAGGTGTTCGTATAACTGAAAGGAAAGCGCATCAGGTCTTCCTTGTCGGAATAAGGAATTGTACCGTTTGTGCCCAATACACCACCGTTTTGCCAGGCCGAAGCGGAGGTTGTATAGTAGGAATAATAACCGGAGCCTGCACTTGCACATACATTGGTTCCCGGGAATGAGCTTCCTCCGGGAGTAGAGGCAGGAGTAACCATGTTGGTGGTTTGTGCCGTACCTGTTCCGATAGCGCTCAGGTTCCAGGTTTGATTGGCGCCCGCAGTTCCCGGACTGGTATAGCTACCTACATTCATTATATACACATCTCCTACTACAGGATTGGTGCCGGTGGCGGTGAGTGTTTGCGCTGCCAGGCTTCCTGCGAGGCAAACAAGGGTTGAACTGATAAAGAGTAATCGTTTTTTCATGCTTCTGATTTTTTTGATTAGTAAATTATTGGTTTATGGAGATTCTTTGTCTGTAATTGTTTCTATGAAGTAGTTCCTGCACTATATAACAAATTCCGGTAACAGTTTTCTCTATACTTTTTCAGATCAGGAGGTTATCCCCTTTTCTTTCCGGTTATGATCTTATATAAATGTACAAATTGTTCAGGGCTTTTTTCCGCCGTTTACTCAATAAATAACACTTTCAGCCGATCCATTTGATTAGCTTCATACGTAGATGAGACGTTTTTAGCCCCGGCTTTCCATAACTTAACCGTCAATTTCCATAACGTATTTTCCGGAATAAGATACAATGCTGGTAAGCTAAGGAGCTTTAACCGGGTCCCGCTTAGTCCGGTTCAAAAATAAATAAACCGCCTGTACCGACAAATACAGTGAAGGGTGTATTTGTTGCTACACCAAAAGGTGTAGTTGTATGCAGGATTTATCGTTCCGAAAGCTGGCTGTATTATTTGCTGTTCGTCAAAAAAAAGCCTGGATAATTTAAGGCAGGTAAACAGCCCCGCCGCTATTGTCCTTTTTGGCGCCGGTAACGCTGCTCAGGCAATTGACCTTGTTCTCGTATCGGAGCAGGCCCAGGAAAGCAAAGATAAGGGCCTCTTTGTATTCGATGATCTTTTTATCGGGGAGTATCAGCCTGCATTTTGTGTAGGCCTTTATCCGTTCGAGCAGGAAGCTGTGGTAAGCGCCGCCTCCGGTTATCAAAAGTCTTTTGATCTTATGTGTATTCAGCACCTTCGCAATCTGTTGCGCGGCATGTTCCACGCAGGTGGCCTGTTTGTCTTCTATGGACAGTCCGTTCCTTTCGAGCAGGCTGATCACTTCCTGCTCTATCCACTCCCGGCCGATGGATTTGTAGCCTTCGGTGTGGTAGTAGTCCAGCTTATCCATTTGGTTCAGGACCATTTTATAAACTCTTCCTGCACGCGCCATTTCACCATCGCGGTCGAATTTCTTTCCCTGTCTAGCAGCGTAAAAATTGAACAGGAAATTAGTCGGGCAGATATCGAAAGCCAGCACTTTGTTCCTTTTCACGAAAGAGATGTTGGCAATGCCACCGATGTTCAGGCAGGCATCGTATTCCGAAAAGAGCTGTGTATCACCGATGGGCACGAGCGGAGCACCTTGTCCGCCTAATGCAAGATCGGTGCTGCGGAAATCGCATATGGTGAGAAGTCCCGAATGCACTGCTATTTGTGCTCCGTCGCCGATCTGGCAGGTAAAGCCATTCTCCGGCTGATGAAAGACAGTGTGGCCGTGAGAAGCTACCAGCATTGGTTTCAGCCGTTTGGCCTGTATGAATTTTTTTACTTCCGTTCCGCAGAATTGCCCGAATTCCACATGTGTTCTCCAGAATTCCTCTGCAGGCATAAGGTGCGCTTTTGCCAGCTTTTCAGCTAATGAAATGCTGTATTGAATGGTATCGGCGGCCTTTATATCGAAATTCCAGGTTTTGCCCTTCCGCGTGAATTCGCAGCAGGCAATGTCCAGCCCGTCGAGTGAAGTTCCTGACATTAAGCCGATAACGGTGAATCCTGCTGTTTTTCGTTTGATGGAAGGCATATGCAAATATATTTATTTACGCGCTGTATCCGTTTTTTTATTTGGGAAAATCGGCTATTTTTGAGGCTTCAAGATTTTTATAATTAAAAATATAAGACCATGTTATTTGAGTTATCAGAAGAGCATTTAATGATCCAGAAAGCGGCGCGTGATTTCGCACAGAATGAATTGAAACCCGGTGTGATCGAACGTGATGAGCTGCAGAAATTCCCGACCGAACAAATCAAAAAATTAGGCGAGCTTGGTTTCCTGGGTATGATGGTAGATCCTAAATACGGCGGAGGCGGAATGGATGCGATCTCTTACGTACTCGCGATGGAAGAGATCTCCAAAGTGGATGCTTCCTGCTCGGTTGTGATGAGCGTGAACAATTCACTCGTATGCTGGGGTCTCGAATATTTCGGAACCGAAGAACAAAAACAAAAATATTTAGTGCCCCTGGCCAAAGGTGAGATCATCGGCGCGTTCTGCCTGTCGGAACCGGAAGCAGGATCGGATGCCACTTCCCAGCGTACCACCGGTATCGATATGGGCGATCACTACCTCGTGAACGGGACTAAAAACTGGATCACGAACGGGAACAGTGCTTCTGTTTACCTCGTAATGGTTCAGACAAATGTGGAATTGGGGCACAAAGGCATCAACTGCCTGATCCTTGAAAAAGGAATGGAAGGCTTCGTTGTAGGACCAAAAGAAAATAAAATGGGCATCCGCGCTTCGGACACCCATTCACTGATGTTCAGCAATGTGAAAGTGCCGAAAGCAAACCGCATTGGCGAAGAAGGCTTCGGTTTCAAATTCGCGATGAAAGTATTGTCCGGAGGACGTATCGGTATCGCTTCCCAGGCATTGGGTATTGCAAGCGGCGCCTACGAATTGGCGCTGGCTTATTCCAAAGAGCGTAAAGCTTTCGGGAAAGAGATCTGCAAGCACCAGGCGATCCAGTTCAAATTAGCGGATATGGCTACACGTATCGAGGCTTCGCGCCTGATGTGCCTGAAAGCGGCATGGATGAAAGACCAGCATATGAATTTTGACCAGGCAAGTGCCATGGCAAAAGTATTTGCATCCGAAACTGCGATGTGGGTAACTACGGAAGCGGTGCAGGTGCATGGTGGTTACGGCTATGTGAAGGAGTATCATGTAGAGCGTTTGATGCGCGATGCGAAGATCACACAGATCTATGAAGGTACTTCGGAAGTTCAAAGGATCGTGATCTCGAGATCGGTATTGGCTTAATATTCTTGCATATATTTATTAAGAAGCCCTCTGATCGGAGGGCTTTTTTGTTGTACGCTCTTTAACATGGAAGGCCGCAGGGTTTGGGTGTACTCCCTCCCCCGATAGCTATCGGGACCTGGCCTTCACACTGTCTTCGCGCCCCTTCTCCCGCAGGGAGAAGGGTGTCAGCAGCTTTTGGCTGAGAGTAGTTTTGGCAAACAATATTATTGCGGGTTAAGCATAAAAAAGCCCATGACTCCCGATAGCTATCAGGACTGTCATGGGGCTTTTCTCTTAGAACTATTTTTTTAATTAGCTTCCCGGGCAAGCGCTGATCAGGCCTCCCATCAGCATCAGACTCACGATCCAGTAACCTGCATTGATCGCAATGTATTTAAAGCCTTTGCGCTCGAACATCGCATTGATGGCAATGAGCGGCGTTACGAACATTATTCCGAAAACAGTTCCATGCAGCATACCGTGTTTGAAAGTGCGGAAATTGTTGCCGTACTTCGCCATGAAATTCACCAGCCAGCTACCCATTTCCGAATTCGGATCCATAATGCCCGGTTCGTTGGCAAGAACGGAGAATACCGACATCTGGTGGATCACCACGAATTGCATACCGAAGGCGATCAAAAAGCTAAACAGAAAGGTAAGACCGAATACCAATGGCATATTCATTTTTTTTCCGTCTTCAGGCGTTACACCTGTTGTTTTCATCCATGCGGTTCCGAACACTTTTGGATGATACCAGATAAATCCGATGATCAGCGGGATCACTGCTGCCGCTAATAAAATAAGAAAGTTAAATTTTACCATAGTTTATTTTTTTAGCTAATATAACAGAATTATCGGAGAGAGAAAATCCGGTTTATTTTGCGCTGTATTTATATGGTATGAATGATCCTGAGCAGGATTTACTCCGCTCTATTTTCCTTTTGATTTCCCTTTGGTTTTTCCCGGGTTTGTAGTGTTCGGGTTGTGGGGATTGTTCGGGTTCTTATACCAGCCTTTGTGTTTGCCATTGTCATGCCTGGTCGTCACTATGCAGGACAGCTGGGGAACAAGGAGGAAGGAAATAAGTAAAGATGCTATGGTGAATTTGATGGCTTTCATGATTTCCTGTTTTTATGGATTAGAGAATTGTTGTAACTCCGTTGAAGTTAGCTACTAATCCGGCTAATAAAGACAGAATGAGGTGAACAGCTCTTTGGATAAGGTAAACCTACAGCGTAAAGGTAAAGTCATTGAAGGTCTCACCGGAGCGGATGCCGCCGGTAGCTGCAAACAATGCCTGACCTCCGGCATTATCGGTTCCCGTGCCCAGCCAGATCTCAGTCACGCCTTCTGCTTTCAGCTTTTCGCGCACAGCATTCACTAACATTTTTCCTGCGCCTTTTTTCCTGAAAGCTTCCACCACTTCGATATCGTAGAGATAAGCGAGCTGTGCCGTTTCGTAGAGAGAAGGAAAACGATAAGCCACTGCATAGCCGATCACTGTTTCATCGTCGATAGCCGCAAAGATGTACGTGCGGTCGTCTTCCAGGAGTTTGCTGAGGTGTTCGAAAGAAGGTTTTTCGTCGCCGTCGATCAGATATTCGGAAATGAAACGAAGGGTAGAAAGGTCGGATATAGTTAGTTTTTGTGTATGCATAGGAACCAAATGTACACAATCTTATGAAGTAAAAGGATATATTTGCCATAAAAACAGGCACAAAATGAACAGGTTATTGATCCTATTGTTTTTATTCTCCGGCAAATTCATTTCCGCACAAAACCTGATTGCCAATGGCGATTTTGAAGCTAATTCGGCCTGCAATTCTGCCCTGAACTGGATAAGTCCTACCTTGGGAACACCTGATTATATGCAAGCCTGTAATTCAAATACATTTTTTGCTACGCCTTCTAATTTTGCGGGCAGCCAGGCCCCGCATTCCGGGAATGCATACTATGGCATGATCATTAAGAATTCAGGCGGTACGATGGCTGAGTGGAGAGAATATATCCGGTCCCAGCTGATAAGTCCATTGGTGATTGGTGAAACATATGCTCTTACCATGTATGTGAGCCTCGCTGATGAATCGAAATGCGGATCCGATGCTATTGGTGCATTATTCAGCACCGTTCCGATTTCAAGAAACGACAATTTGCCTTTTACACAAACGCCGCAGGTGTCGAACACTGCCGGTAATTTTATCACGAATAAAACGTCCTGGACAGCATTTTCATATTGTTTTGTTGCCGATTCGGGGTATGCGTATATCTCTATCGGAAACTTTTCCGATGATGCAAATACCGCTATCGTAAGTGCAGGCAGCGGAGCCTTCGATTATCCACGTTCGTATATTTATATAGATGATGTTTCATTGATTGCCGATGCAGAGAATTGTCCGCCATTCGTGGGGATCAATGCAATACATGCCGGAACGAATGTCACGGTATTCCCCAATCCTTTTACGGATCAGCTGAATATTTCGACCGGCATTGAAGAA
Source organism: Bacteroidota bacterium (assembly GCA_021156365.1). GTDB lineage: Bacteria > Bacteroidota > Bacteroidia > B-17B0 > Aurantibacillaceae > JADJDM01. The sequence goes on along the minus strand of JAJNDK010000009.1, from coordinate 70,203 downwards.
ACAAGCGAACTGATCTTGCACAACCTGATGGGAGAAGAGGTATTGAAAACTACAGTATCCGGTACTGCTTCAATAAATGTAACATTCCTGGAAAAAGGCGTTTATTTTTATAAAGTGAGAAATAAAAACAAGACGATAAAGAAGGGTAAGCTGATCAGGAATTAACAACACAGTTGATTCCTTTGCGTGATCTCATTATTTATTTACAGCTGTTTTGGGATAGAGCGTCCTGAAAGCATTGTAGACGGCCTGGTGGAAAATGGTGGCATGTGTTTCATCAGACAGGTAATCGAAATGCACCTGCAGGTTTTTTCCTGCGTGTTTTTTCAGCAGCTGGTCCAGGAAAACAGCATCGTCATACATGCCTTTGTTTTCGTCTTTATTGGCGGCGGCAATATACACTTTCACTTTTTTATCTGTTCCCTTGTTTAGCAGATCCGGTGCTTCCGCCAGCAATGATTGGTTATTCCACCAGAGGCTCGGGCTTATAATGATATAGGTGTCGAACAGGTGCCGGTGTTTTAATAAGATCTCGGTAGCTAACAGCCCGCCTAATGATTCACCTGTGATCGTTTTGCCCGCATTTGTTTTGTATTTCTTCTCTATAAAAGGTTGCAATTCTTTTTCTATGAAAGAAATGAATTTTGCAGAGCCGCCATAAGCAGGGAACTGCTCTTTTTTGAAACCGGCCGGTTCCAGAAAATCAAGATTTGGAACGGCGAAGGTGAAATCCCTTCTTCGCAGGGTATTCTCAATCCCTACTACGATCGAACGGGGGAAGCGGGCTATCCAGGGTTGTGTATTGTGACGCACAATGCCGGTGATGTGAACGAAATCTTCTCCGATACCGCCATCTAAGAGATAGATCACCGGGTAGGTAGCAGCTGAATCCGGAGAATAACCTTCCGGCAGGTATACATTGATGGTGCGGGTCTCGTTCAGCTCTTTGGAAGCGATGGTGTCGATGACGGATAAAGCGAAGAATTGTGGTTGTTCAGTTTCGCGGGGCAATGCTACGCAGGTATCAGTACGACTTACCGAATACAGCTTCCAGGACAGGAAACCGATCACTGCAAAGAGAATTGAAATGATGAGGACTGTGGTTTTTTTATTCATTTTTACAGCGTATTATTTCTCTTCAACTTTATATACTTCCGGGTTTCTATACGAAATTTCTAGCTTTATGCTGTCGCCCATTTTGTAGTTGGAATTTCCATCGCTTAGTCTTAGTTTGTATATGCTACTCCCATAGCTGTATTCAAAAGTTGAGTAATGATAAACATTACCATGTCGTGTCCTTTCAGACTCCGTTCCGGTTTTTTTTGCAAAAACAGTTGCCGGATAATTTTTAAGATGAAATTCCTCGTAATAATTATGTACTAATACAAGCCCTCCGAAAAACGGTGCTACATAAACAACCATCACGAATGTATCCACAATTTTCGCATACCACCTTTTTGAGTTAAATTGAAAATAAAGAATGTATAAGCAAAAGGGCAAAGAAAGCACCATCAAAAAGGATAGGAATCTAATTGTATCCCGCTTGTATCCTTGTCCGTAAACGGTGAAAATAAACACACCGGCAAGAGTAATAGCTGAACAAAGGATCAGCCAATAGTGTTTTTTCCATATTCGTTTTTTTGGTTGCATGCTTTGACTAACTATCAAATATACGGAAAATAGAAATGCATATTATTTGACCCATATAAGGGTTGGACCATTTTTTTACGGTTACAATGGAGTATGAGTTGATGGGGGTTCAACATTGCCTATGTAGTTTGTTTTTTTATTTTGTAGAAAAGACTGCAAATAATGATAGCGCCCGAATAGTATGCGGCCAATACAACTGTCATCATTGTTCCGCCGATCAATTTAACGGTAATAAAAACACCTGCAATTGTAATTACGTTAAGAATCGCTTTAATAATAAATACGGAATTCGTTTTTCGGATCAATACATTAAACACTAAAAGGTATATTGCAAATACAGGAAATGAACATACCAATCCGAAAAGAATAAATAAGACAAAGACAGCAAGCGCATTGTTTAGAGTATTGTTACCGGAAATAAGATCTCCGATCAACAGAATGAAGGGGACGATCACTAATGAAGTCAGCCAGTGCTTATAAGGATAGGTGTTACTGAAAAATGATTTCATTATAGTATCTTCTTATTCTATCTTGTTCACTCTCATCAGCAGTAAGCTGTCTGTTAAGGAAATCATGTTCTTCTTCAGCTTTTTTACAACAAGATAATCGGTAGAGCTTATTGTTCCTTTGTTGTGAGGCAGGTCGGTCAGTACTATGACATAGCCATCGCCATCCCAATACGCGCATTTGTAAAACGTGTTATCTTTTTTCACCAGTAAGGTATCTGAATTCCTGAAGATAAAATATGTGTCTTTGAACTGAGGATGATCTTTGTCTGTTTGTATGACTTTGAATGTCTTATTCCGCAGGAGCTCTAATTGCGGATTTTGTGCATAGGCTTTCGTCAGGATGCAAAACAGGCACAGGATGATGTTTTTCATTGGAATACTAAATTAAAAAAAAATCTGCCATTCCTCCCATAAAAAAAGAGCCGTGCACAGCCCTTCTTTCTTCCTCTTCAGAAACCTATACACTGCTTTAACTAATATTCCGAATATCCGGTATCCTTATTAATCGGGATCGCTTGTTTGGCTGCATATTCTTTTAGTCCGCTCAATGAAGTGAATTCGCGCCAGGTATCTTTAATAGTGATCGTTTTATCCGTATCGATCGTGATAAACAAACAGTGGGTGTGATAGCCTATGCCTCCATGCTCATAGCTTATTATCCATTTATTGCCGGAGCTTGCCGCAAAAAAAAGCCGCCTTGTCGGATCACGATTACCTACATCCGTCGCGTTAAATTTCCCCTTTACATTTGCCATTTTTTTCAGGTTCGGGATCTGCGACAATATAGCCGGATCTATGTCAGTGTGTTTTGCAAATAACTTGAAACCGGAACTGAGCAATTCCGATCGCCAGGCCAGTGTGTCTTGTTGTCCGTATGCCCTGGTAAGTATGCAAAGCAGGATAATGATGATCTTTTTCATTCGTATGACAAAGTTAATGAATCTCTGCCATCCGTGGAACTAAGCATTGACAATAGTTTTAAGTGTCTGTGGTTACATTCAGACCAGACCGGATAAGTGTTAATGGTAAAATGTCGGTTTTAAAACTGTCTTTTGTAATGACGTTTTCAATCGAGTTTGTCAATTTGTCGATATGAAAGTCAAGAAGATATTTTTTCGGCTGTTTCACTCATTGAAGATACAAATTAATAACCAAATTTGAAAATGTGCCTCGTATGAGGCACATGGTTTTATATAACTATTGCGCCTAAGCTTATACCTCAGGTTTGGCCGAATAAGACTAAAAAAAGAGCCGTGCACAGCCCTTTTTTTCCTCTTCAGAAAACCTACACAACGATCAGGCTCACCGGCTCCGACCAGGGCTGTTGACCGTTTTTGTCGATCACAGCGAATCGGAACCAGTAGCGTGTACCGGGGCTGAGGCCTTCCAGCATTTTCCGGCTCTGTAAGCTGGCGCCCGCATCCGTCCAGTTTACATTATCGTTGCTGTATTGCCAGTCGTAGCTGACACCTTTCACCGCTTTTGTTTTTAGCTGAACGAGGCCGGTTCCGTTCCCGTGTTTCGCTTCGAAGTTTGCCTGCGCATGTGTAGCAGGTAGCGGACGTACATCCAGTCCCGCGAGGTAGATCACTTCAGGATCGCCTGCAGCCGTCAGTTCCACGTATATTGCCAGTTGCAGCATAGCCGCGTCGAAGAGCTCTTCCTTGTTGCGCATGATAGCAGTGAGGCTTTTTCCCCCGTCCTCTGTATTGTTCCATGCCGTTTCGAGGGCGGCAGCGGCGTTGGTCATATCACTCAGCGCGGTTCCAGGCGATACGAATATGGATGGATTACCAAGAATGGCACCTTCCACTCTTTTTGATTTTTTAAGTTTTTCGGGTACCGACATGTTTGCCATGTACAGGGCCACCCGTATTTTATTCTGTCTCATTATTTCTAAGTATTAAAGATTTTTTTGCGGGACCTGTTTGCGCTGTTAAGCTGTTTTACCTGTCCTGCAGGTGTCCGTCCCTGCGATCTATCCCTGCATACTACAGGAGAGGTAAAGAAGATGGCTGTAGTGTTTCATGCCTGTGTCCTTTTTTTGGAGCCGGCGCCGGGGCGACAGCTGTGGTTGTTTTTTGATAAGTATAACGCACAGGGTTTCGCAAAAGTTACAGCGATTTTGCAGGTGGTTATTTTTATCCGATAAGTGGTTGGATTTTTTCGAAAAGTGGCGGAAGCCGGCTGTATGGCCCAAAACAAAAACGGCATACGGGAACGCCGATCTTTCCGAAAATAAACGTTGCCCTGCCCACAATAGCTGTGATCTGTTAAAAGATAGCGGTGACACTGAACGAGACAGCGTAAATCCTGTTCACGATAGCAGTGATCCTGAAGGAGACAGCGTAAATCATGTTCACGATAGCAGCGATCCTGAAGGAGACAGCGTAAATCATGTTCACGATAGCAGTGATCCTGAACGAGACAGCGTAAATCCTGTTCACGATAGCAGCGATCCTGAACAAGACAGCGTAAATCGTGTTCACGATAGCGGTGATCCTGAAGGAGACAGCGTAAATCCTGTTCACGATAGCGGTAGTATGTTGGAAGATAGCGGCGATTTTGATCGGGATAGCATACATGCAATGGAAGACAGGGTGATATGGATCAAAGATTGGTGATGCTTCGGAGCGGGAGATTATTTGCATGTAAATTGAAGAGGCGGACTTTATTGCGCTGCCTTTTCTCTCCCTTTTGCCTGCTCATATTCCTCCAGGCATTTATCCAGCGCTTTGCCCTCCTTATGAATGCAATCACAAAATCCTTCGCAGGCCTTCGGATAGCTGCTGTCCGGGCATCCGCTCCTGCAGTCGCCCGGGGAATTGCCGGGACGGATCTCGTATAAAAAATTGAGGGCAATGACCAAAGCTACGGCCACAGCCACAGCGCCAAAAAACGCAAAGGGAAATTTGTTGCTCAGTGGTTTCTTTGGTGTGGTGTCGGTCTCTGCACCGGATCGTTTAAAAAGCAAGAGGTGTTTTAAGCGATCAGCATCCCAGCAGAGCAGGTAGAGATTAGCCAATACCATCACCGTAGTGATCCGTGTTCCTTCGAAGCGGGTTGCATACGCCAGCACACAGATGTTGAGGATAACAGGCAGATAAAGAATGGCGCCCAAAAGCGCTGTCCTCGGAATTAGCAACAAGAGCGCAATGAGCAGCTGTCCGAGCCCGATGAAGGTATAATAGAAACCCGTATCATGCAGGGCATCGAAATAATGCCCAAGGGGATGATTGGAAGACAAACCGGTGAAGCGCTCACCCGCCACTTTTACATAGCCGGATGGAATAAATCCCAAAGCGAGCACCACCCGGCAAAAAACCGTGAAGAGCCGAAACCAGCGGTTGGCTTTTGCTTCGTGGTAGAAGTTGGAGAGCTTGCCGAGCATTCTATTGCCTCATTTAGTACCGAGTTGTTCTGCCAGCCCGATGAGAAGTCCTTCCGGTCCGCGGACATAGCAGAGCCGATATGCATTCTCGTATTGGACCACTTCGCCTGCGAGCTGCGCACCGCTCTTGTAAAGCCTGCCGAGCAGCTCGTCGAGGTTGCTCACAGCGAACATAACGCGCAGGTATCCGAGCGCATTCACAGGAGCGTTCCGGTGATCGGCAATTACAGCCGGTGTGAGAAACCGTGAAAGCTCGAGCCGGCTGTGTCCATCGGGGGTGACCATCATAGCGATCTCGACGTGCTGGTTGCCCAGCCCGGTGACACGCCCCGCCCATTCACCTTCGATCGTGGCCCGCCCTTCGAGCTTCAGGCCCAGCTCTTCGAAAAAAGAAATCACCTCATCGAGGGATTCCACCACGATGCCGACATTGTCCATTCGCAGTAATTTACTTTTTGTCATAGTTTTATCTCTTATGAATTAAGCGCTTCCTTGTTATTGCCTGTCCACCGTGTAATTCAGCTCAGTTACCCCGCAGGTAAATGGTCGGGTAGTCACCAGGTTTAGTTTTATTTTGTCTTTGATGTCTGTAAACAACGGAATTCCCTGCCCGAGAATAATTGGATTCACAAACAGCCAGTAGCCGTCAATTAAACTCAGCTGCATAAGTGAATGTGTTGCTGTGGGGCTGCCAAAAAGCAGGATGTCTTTACTCCCGGAGCGTTTTAGTTCATTTATGCTGTCCGAAAGCTTGTCGCTGATAATTGTGGTGTTAGTCAAACCCTCGTCTTTCATTGTTTTTGATAAAACAACTTTGTGAACCTTGTTATACCACTTTGAATGTTCAATGTCGTGCCGGGTAGCTTCCGGCTTGTCTCCTGCGGTAGGCCAGTAATTTTCCATCATCCCGTAAGTTACCCGTCCATACAATGCAGTGTCGCCTTCGCTTATCCGCTTGCCGACATGATCAAAAATTTCCTGGTCAACTTTGATCCAGTCCATTTCTCCCTTCGGTCCTGCTACAAAACCGTCGAGCGATAGGTGCATAAATGAAATTATTTTTCTCATAGGGTTCTGTTTTTTATGTAAATATATGCCAATTATTCTACGATAAAAAGAGAGAGCGATGCGCGGACCGGGCAGGGAATGAGCTGGTATGATTTTTAAATGTACCTGAGCTAAATACAAATACTATGAGAACGTTCGGAATTATTTTAATCGTTATAGGGCTGGTCATGCTGATCATCCGTGGGGTGAATTATACCCAAAAGGAAAAAGTTGTGGACCTGGGCCGGCTGGAGATCAATAAAGAAGAAACAAAGACGGTAAGCTGGCCACTGTATGCCGGGGGACTTGCCCTGGTTGCCGGGATCGCATGCGTGGTGATCGCCAGGAAGAATACCTAATGGGTTAGGGTTTCGGGATTGGAAGGAGTTGGGGTGCAGAGCAGGAGTGTGCTATTGGATCAGAGAGTTAGTGATTCTTATTCTTTTTTCGGTTCATAGTAATGGAGCACTGCACCATTACTAAAGGTTTTAGTCTTTAGGAGCTTAAAAACAGTCCTGTCGTTTATGTTTTCAAATAATGACAAACCTTTTCCTATGATGACAGGATGAATACAAAGCTGGTATTCATCAATTAAATGAAGGTTTGCCAGTTGTACGATCAGACTCGGGCTGCCGATCAAAATGTCTCTGCTCCCGCTATTGCCGGACCGCTTTAATGCTGCAACCGTTTCTTCAAGAGACTGACCTGCCAGCTTCGCGCTGTCCCATCCGGTATTTTTCAGTGTATGCGAGAAGACAATTTTCGGGATCTTGTCTATAGCCACAGCGAAGTCGTTCATTGTTTTTTCGCCTGAAGGATTTTTTATCAGCGTTTGCCAGTATTGCATAAGCTGATAGGTTGTTCTGCCGTAGAGGATCGTATCTGCATTACTTATCAGATCTGTATAGTGTTGATGTATTTCTTCGTCCGGCAATCCTGCCGTGTGATCGCAAAATCCATCAATTGTTATATTGATTGCTGCAATTATCTTTCTCATATCTTATCTGTTCATTGTTGGTTACCTGCGAACATCTTTTAATGACGCTAATACTGTATATCCGCAATAAAAATCGCTTATACACTCCATTGGCCGGATAAACGAAATTGACTTATGTAAATATATACCAATTTTTTGCGATAAAAAAGGGTAGCGATCCCGGATATTCCGCAGCATTGCCTCCCGAAACCTCGGGATGGGACATGCTCGGAGCGGGGGGAATAACGCTTAGTTCCCGGCCTTTTTAATTTTATTTTTCAGATCGATGGCCCCCTGATCCTGTGATGCGGCAATGCCTGACAGCTCAACGATCTGTTGTATTGTTTGCAGGTTCTCCGGGTTTTTACGGAGCACTATATCAAAATGGTCATTTATAAAATGAATGTTCTGCCGGATGATGATCGATAGCTCAGGGTACCCGGGACCTCTTTCTTTTTCGATGCGGAGGATCGGGATCAATAAGCTCAGCCGGTTCGGAATTGTTTTTGTCAGGCTCTCTACATCATAGTGTTCGTAATAGACCCCGTTTTCCGTATAGCTATGATAACCGCCCATGATGGCTTCTGTAAACAGTTCCAGTTGGGCGAGGGTCCAGTTGGGCAGATCCGTTTCCAGCTCTTTCCAGTCATGATCAGTAAAGCAGTTTTCAAAGATGCGGATAATATCAGCCGCTCCGTGCTCTTCGCTCCAGTAATCACTGTCCACGCGCTCTTTTTCCAGCATCAGGCGGTAGAGCTCTAACACACAGGAATTACTGCTTTGCGTTTTACAATCAGCAAGGTATTTTTGTTTGAATACATCAAAATCTTTTTTCAGCATGTTGTGTGTTTGTGCTTAATGGTTGAACGTGTTTCAATTAACCAAACCGGCGATTTCTTATGCGCTGTTGTGTTTGGCTTATTTCTTCAGCTTTGCAACCTGTATGGCTATTAATTCCGGTAAATAATTAGGTGTACATCCTTTATGTACGACTTCATCCCTGTATAAACCGGTCCGTTCTCCGAGAGCAATACACCTGGAGCGAAATTCAGGTTGAAAGATCCCGATCTGGGCCGCAGTAAAATTCATGGCCCATTGCACTTCCGGCTTCTCCTGTTCTATTGATCTTTCAATCGCTGAAAGCAGGTACTCCGTATTGGAAGGAGGTGTTTGTCCCACCCAGCGCAAACGACCCTGGTAATACCAAAAGATCCGCCTTTGAAGTACAGAAGGGCTGTTTTCCCATGCTGCCATCAGAGCAACCGTTTTTTTGTCCTTGGAAAGCTGGTTCGCCATCAGCCAGTCAATTAACTGATTTCTTTCTTCGGGTGTGTGCGTCCGGATGTCTTTATCCAGCTTATCAATAAATTCCTGCGAAAGAAATTTCTTATCCATGATCAGGATGGCCAGCTGCCGGGGCAGATATTCACCCGCAGACCAAAGCTCCATCGCTAATTCATGATCTTTCTTGATGTCCTTTGCAAGTATGCGTAGGTCGCCCAGCTTTGTTGTTTTCCTATTGATCCGATCCAGAAGATCTTTTGCTTTTGAAGAGAGTTTCATTTGCCTGCTAACTAAATGTTCGTTTATTCAAATTTGTATATAAATTCTTCAATTTCCATATTCCTCGCATTTGCAAATCCTTTATCCTTTCCGATGGATTTGAAGCCACATTTTTCAAGTACTTTCTGCGATCCGTAATTATCGTATGCAACCCGTGCAAACAAGGGCCGTGTAACTGAGCCAGCAAGAAAGGCCTTTAAGCTCCCGGTTGCCAGTCCTCTTCCCCAGTAGGGCTGATCGATCCAATAGGCAACATGGATCTCCCCCATCATCTCAAAGTGAGCCACGCTGCCAATGATCCTGTCTTCGAATCGTATGGTCTGCATCCGGATCTCCGGGTTTTCCACGATCGCGGTCCATTTTTTCATATAGGCTTCCTTATCGTGCGGATCTTCGGGCATAAAAGCAGCCATCCAGATGCCTTCCTCATTGGTTTGAAAGACGAATAAGGATTCAAGGTCTTCTTTCGTTGTTTTTGTCAGTTCGATCATTGTTCCATTTTTAATAATAGTTTATCTGCTCTTTTTTTAAAGTCATTTGTATGTTTGTCCATCTGGTCCTTTAAACAAAGCTTCAGCTCATTTCTGAGCTCAGGATATTTCTCTGTGAGCTTAAACAGCACCAATAAGGACCTGGACTTGATCGTAACATTTGTATCGGCCGACAGCAACCACCGAAACAACAGGTCGATGGCCTTCCCTTCATTTTCGGGTGGAACGCCTGCCACCAGCCAAAACACGGCAAAGGAAGTTTTGTAGACGGGATTGAGATCCTCACACAGCTCCAGTACAAAGGGAAGCTCAGTAAATAACCTGTTTGCATTTAATTCCCCGATCTCCGTCAGCAGCCATAAAAACCGGGTAGCAACTTTCTGTTCACCTTTCATCAACCCGGAAAGGTCCTTTATAGCTATGTCCTTTTCGATAATGGTAGCCGCCCACTTTTTTCTTTGTTCTACCGTGCTTGCCGGGAGGGAAAACTCCAGGTGCCTGTAGAATTCGGTATAGGAGAAAGAAAGGTTCATGAATTATCCGGGGCTTGGAATAAAGATAAGGATTTTCGGGGTCATTGGATTGGATCGGGTTGGGTGAGGGTGGATATTTCGCAGTGTGCCCTGCTCTAAAATGCTTCCCTGAATTTATCCGTCACTTCTTCGCTTCAACAACTGCAAGGTTAGTAATGATCTTCCATTCCTTGTCAATGTCCAATACTAAGGAATTGTACGAAACGAAATGATTTTCTGAGCTCTCCAACCGAAGCTTAACCATTGCAATAGTTCCACTGTCGTCAATACTTTCAATTTGCATTTTCCTGGGTAGTCCGCCAAATATTCCTTCCCGGATGTTGGATAAGTATTTTTCCTTGTCAATTATCGTAACGCCTGAAGTTCCCATAAACCCGTTGTTCACTACTCTGAACTCAGTATGCAAGACCTTGTCTAACATAGCTGTGTCGCTGTTGTCGCCTCCTTTTACAAAATTTGTTATTGCCTGTTCTATTTGTTCTTTTGTTGTCATAAGAGTTTTGTTGATTGTGTTTTTAACCTGATCTGTTTCGGTGTAGCATTACAATGACCGCTGACGGCCATGCGCCATCCCGGCTATTCGGGAGGTCACTGCTAAATTAATGAATTTTTGTTGTTCGGGAAAGTGGGGTGAGCTATTGGATGAGAGGTGCGGGGAGCTGTGTGTTCTGGAGTATTGGGATGGGAGATGTTGCGGAGCTGGGATATTCTATTTTATTCTTTTAATTTTACCTTTTACTTTTATTGTATCCAATGTCTTTTTATGTTTGTATAGACTCTTTTCTAACTGTTCAATCTCTTTTTGGTTTTTTACAGATTTTGATTCATAATATTCAATCATTTTTGTGCTGATCCAATTATTAAATTCAAATTTTTTATCTTGTTTTATATAGGGATTTGTTTCTAATAAATTAATTTTATGATTTAAATCAAGAATTTGTTCTTTTAAATTTTTAACGGATTCCTGTAATTCTTTATCTCTTTTCTCATTGTCAATCTCTTTGTAATATTTCGATTCAATCTCTTTTAAATAGATTTGTTTTTTTGAGTTATATTCTGCTTCTAAAGTAGCAATCTTACTATTATAATCGTCCTTAGTGTTTTTTAGAATAACTAATTCATAGTTTAACGTCTGTATTTTTTCTTGCTCTTTTACAAAAGTTTTTTCATACTTTTTTAGGATCAAGTTTCTATTTTGTAAACTATCATTGTATTTTCCAATTTGAGATTTTAAGCTGTCATTTGTTATTATTAATTGTTTTTTTTCCTTTTGAAAGGCCAAAATATCAGCTTCCAATAGCTTTTTGTTTAATTCTAGTAATTCTTGTTTTGCACTAAACAAACCTGATGTTATTGCATATAATAATGAGAAAATAGCTAGTGTTGTAGGAAGTAAAACTTGTAAGTATTGTGGTTTTTTAAGCCAATGCCTTTTTAAGTCTTGAATTTCAAGTTTTAGTCTTTCTTCTTCTAATTTTTCCTTTTTCATTAAAATTGTTGTTTCATACACTTATGCACACATTGTTCATTTATAAAGCCGGATCAGAGGTTCGGTGATCTTGCATATTCCGCAGCATTGCCTTTTGGGACATACTACAGAGCATGTTATAAGCATATTTAAGTGCACATTCGAGACTTATTATATCTATACGGCTAAAGAAGTTAAAGATAATGCTGACTGTTATGTGTTGATTTAATCGAATAAATTCTTACTAGATCTGTCCAGATTAATTATATCGATAAATTTAATTCTGGGTCTTTTTTCTAGGAGTTTTCCACTTTTATCTACCCTGTCAACATACCCTTTTAAAAGACAATTATTAAAGAGATTGTTTTTGTATTCTTTTACATTTCCTGTTTCCGGAAAACAAGTTATAATATGACCTGAATACAAGAAACCTATAGTGTTTGACTTTTCATTGCCTCTAGTTACGTGTCCTTGTATCTCAATGTACTCGCCGTGTTTTAATTCAGGAAGTATAATTTCCTCCTCTTCATCAGGTTTTGTGAATATGTATTTGTGTCTTAAAGTTATTTTTTCCTCTATTATTATATTTTCATCTTTCATCCCTACAACAAGCTCACGTTCTTCTTCAATTATTTTTGTCATTTTATTAAAGATAGATTGAGGGCAGTTGGAATACAATTCCAACATTTCTGGAGGAATCCATAATTCTTCTCCATTTTCATTCGTAATTTTAATTAGTTCATTGTTTTTTCCAAACTCAACATTTTCGAATTTTTTTTTCGAGATTGTACCTAGATGTTTTGCTAATTTAATAACATTAATAGCTCCTTTAAATGCTTTCTTAAATATTTCTTTTAAGCTAACATCTTTGAAATCATTTTTAGCTATTTCTTCGAGTGCACTTCCTGTATATTTTCCAGCCATCCATAAAGCAAAAGCACCTGCGGCCCACTTTTCAGGATTTTCAGGAAAAATGGTTTCCCAACTACCTTTGCGGATACGCACTGGAATTTCAAATTCAAATCCTTGTATTTGAGGATTCTCTTGATAGATAAAATATCGAATGACTTCATCAATACCTAATAAAGTGTCTGCTGATTTACGAGCATCCAAATAACCATCACTCACGAGCTGTCCTTCATATTTTATGTACCCAAGTATTTCGTCATTGTCGTTTTTCATTGTTGTAGTGTATAGTTAGTCTTGAACATAAATTGTTTATGCCCGTAAAACTTTGTTTATCTGCCCAAATTCAGCGGGATAAATAAATGGGCAAATATACCCCAATTCCCCAACAAAAAAAGGGCGGTATCCAGCCCTTTTTTGTCTCAATAAATCTGTCTCTTTTATCTATAGTTCTATACCTTCTCCGAAACTATCTCACTCATAATACTCAAACTGATAAACCCCCGACGATTGCACAGTCCCGTTTACTTTAATGATTTCCGTTTCCTGTATCACCCACCCCACCGTATTGAACTGATGGGTGTACTCATTCACATTCAAGGTATCGCGGGAAGCGTCGAGACGGACCGTTTTGGTACGCAGGTTTTTGTTGAGGTATTTAGGGAGCTGCGTGATGATGGGCATGAATTTGTTCCCGTAATCCCTTGTTTCCAGTGCGGAAGAATAGGTATAGATCTCCACCATTCCGAGGTATTGGATGGAATCGATATTCCCGTCCGGTGACCAGTAGTAGCTGATGCTGTTCAGTGTGCTCAGGCGGTTGAGGGAATCATAGGTCCAGGTATTGGTCGGATTCTGCGGGCTGGGGAGGCAATTGCCGGAGCTATTTCGTGGATACACAGCGTGGCTCACGCCAAAGGGGCTTCCGCTCATGTCGTATGTCATTTTATCCATCTCCCATTTCATTTTCACCGTGCACAGGGCATTGGCACTCTGCCATTCGTGGTAGTTGTATTTCGTCAGCTGGCCGTCGCTGTTATACAATACCGGTAGTCCATCGAAAACTTTGAGCTTACCGACATAGGGGCCTCCTTCATAGTCCGGATCATCCGGTGTTTTTTCGGGTTCAGGTTCGCTTTTTTTGCAGGAGGCAAAGAGCAGGGAGCAAACCGTAATGCCAAACAATATTTTTCTCATGGGGTGTATCGTATCTGTTTTTTTAAACGTCTTACTGTTCCGTATCGCTCATTTGTCCGTCACTACTTCCACTTTTGATCTCTTTTTCCATATAGGCCGGAAAGGATAAAAATAATAATTTCCGGAATGCTCTGCTGCGATTGGCTCAGCGTGCAGTTCAAAATCCGCCAATGACAGATAGCCGCGGTTAGCAGCAACAATTATCTCTTATTGCGAATTGCAAACAAGTATTCCGCTCATCTTTAGTTTTTCGATAGTAGCTTGTGCAGAGTGGCTATCCGGTAAATAATCCGAATATACTGTCTTAAGTTTTTTACACTTTAATAATGCGCTGATGTCGATATTGGGTTCCATCAATCCCAAAGGATTAAATACCGACAGGTTTTCCAGGTTTTCTATCCCGTCGAGCGAACGAATATCAAAGATGTTATCTTCGCCGCTCCATTCTTTTACCAACAGGTTGTAACAAGCGTTGCTGGCTGAAGGATTGAATTCTGTAATGAGGTCCAGGTTTGATTTTGCGAGGGGCAGCTGTTTGTAATAATCATGGATTTCGGGAACGATGTCATCATAATCCAGTTGTGCAAAATTTCTTTTACCATACAATGCCAGCTTGATTTGCGTGGGCTCGTCAATATATAAGCCCTTTTCGTTAAGACACGAAATAACGGCAAACTTGAAGTTTATATCCCTGAACATTATCAGTCTGTTGTTTTTTTTCCGAATGACCGCGCGAGACGCAGGAGTTCCGTCTTCATGTTTACCAATTCGACTTTTGAGGTTTCCCGGTCGCCGTATGCCGTTACCGGCGGCACAAGCGTATACATTTCATCCGGTTGGAGGTCGGGTAAATTGGCTTTGTGGCGCGAATGTACGTCATAAAAAAAACCTTCTTCCAAATTACCGGAGTACGCAAGCGATAAATTAAAAAGGAGATCTACAGAATTGTCTCCTAAAATGGTATTGATGCCTTCCTGCGGATTCAATACATAAAAGTCGTTGTTGTAAAAATAGGCAAGGCATCCGAATGACGAACGAAGGAAAACATAAGCATTTTTTCCATCCAAACCCCATTGGTTGAGTATGTCATGAAAATCTGCCGGCAATTCTGTCCGGAAAAAATCATCTCCGTATACCGACCGTTGTTCCTGTCTTAAAAATTCAAGTAATTCTGCTGGAATTTTGCCTTCAAGGCCGGACAATTCCTGTTCGTCAAAAGAACCGACTCTTTTCTTGAAGGGATTCATTTCCAAAAACTCGCTTAGTGGAATCATTGTTTTTAATTTAATCGGATAAATGTAGTAATTAATACGAACTACTGTTGCTGCTACTATGTACCCGCCATATCCTATCTGCTTTCTATAAGTCCCTTCAATAAACAATCACAGGCTTTCCCCATTCCTTGTCGCAGGCTACATCTCTTACAATATGATCTTCGAGGCGGAGCGTAGGCCCTAAAATGCCATACATAGCAGGGTTCCCGCCGGAATAAAAAACGGTTTTGTTCCGGAGGTTGCCACATTCGTCAAACTGGTAAATGGTTTTTATTTCTTTTTCCATAGAAGAGGCGAAGGGCTGAAAGTAATGAGGGGCATACCTTGTAACCGTACGGAGCAAGCCGCTTTCATAATAAGTGGTGTCTTTCTGTAGTCCGCTCAGGGGAGCAGATCGCCCGATCAGAATGGCCGGCGGCTGTGAAAAGCCCGCAAGGCAGGTGAAAGAAAACACAAGGATCAGGAAAATTCTTTTCATAGTAATGGTAATTTATCGGGAGATATTCAGCTTCTTCACGGCATAAAATCCCTGCCCCGAGATTTTTGCTATATACATTCCTTCTTTGAGGTGACCGAGGTCTATGGAGCGTATATCTTCTTTTGTAACACGTTCCACCTCGCGGCCCTGCAGATCAAAGACAGCAACTTCATAGATCGTATGCTCTGCTGTTTGAAAGTTCACAAGACCCTCACTGGGATTCGGCCATACGTTCAGCTCCACATCCGGATACTTTTTAATGGAAGTAGCAGCGGGGATCTCGTACTGGCAGAAAAAACGCCAGAGCTCGATACAGGCATCAAAATCCATGCAGGTGATATCGTTGGAGGAAGGCATGGGCCAGCCGGGCCAGGTATGCTCACCGCCTGTTACCTTGAAGAGCTCAACGGTATTTCCGTTCGTTCCTCCTGTGTATAAATAGCGGGTGGCCGTTGCGCCGTCTGTCGTGTTGATGTCCGGTAAGTTTATGACGGCGGGGGTGGTGTCGCAGCTGTTCTGGTCTACCCAGAAGCGGCTCATCTGATCAATGCCCACCATGGTGGAAGTGCCTGCATAAGGATTCGTGGGATCGTCGGTTCCATGCACATGTATGGTAGGAGTGGGGCGCACCGGGTTGCAGGAATTGTACATGCTCACCGACATAGAGCCGGTAACACCTCCGATGGCGGCAAAACGATCGCTTTCACAGGCCAGGCAATAGCTCATGAATGATCCATTCGACATGCCTGCCGCGTAGATGCGTTGCGGGTTGATGGTATAAGAGGCGGATATGGTATCTATCAGCGCTTCCAAAAATCCTACATCATCCACCGTGGATCCGAACACATTCCCGTAATTCCAGAAGCGTATCCCGATCATAGTGGATCCGTCGGGGTGCACCATAATGAAATTAGCCGTATCGGCAATGGGCCGGAAATCGCGGTACTGTGCAAAGCTGGCACCGTCCGAGCTGGTCCCGTGCAGCCCGATCACCATAGGCACTGCTGTTCCCGGGGTATAGCTTGCCGGTACGTAAAAAGAATAGGTGCGGGTGATCCCGCCATGAACGAAGGAGCCGTTGATGGTTGTTTGCGCCTGCGTACAAAAAACAGAAAGGACAAACAGTATGGAGAATAAGTACTTGTTCAGCATGGAAGATTTTATATAAACGAAGATAACCATTTCTGAACCGCTTGCAAAATGAATCTCCGTGGCCGGATCTCAGATCGGCACGGTATGGGTGAATGAAAACAAGAGGATCAATAAAGATTGTTTCGTAGTCTTAAAAATTAAGGCTCTCTCAACACCTATACCGGCATCATTTGATCCGGCTACTACTTCTTTTTCTTCTTATTCCAGTTTTCGAGGAACTCCTGCGCTTCCGGGTTGTCTTTTCCTATTGTCTTCAGTCCGGAAAGAACATTGTCCTCCACAAACGAACGGCTTTCTTTTTTCGCCACGGCAATGATCTTATCCTGCAGGGTACGGATGTTTTCAGGCCTCCAGTATGGCTGGATATGTTCCCAGGCTTTCTCCAGCAGATGCAGCGCCGAGCCATAATCCCGGTAATCCATATGTTTGAGGTCAAGGACGGCCGTTATTTCTTCCTGCAATTTTGCTAAAAGCTGTGGATGCTGCGGGGAAAGCTTTTCCAGTAAACCGAATACGGAAAAGTAGAGCTCGTGATCCCTGAAGGTCCGCGTCAATGCTTTTTGCATGGCAGACACCAGTTGTTCCGCAACAGGAACGGAAATTTCTTTTTGGTAACTAAATCCGTTCAATGAAACGAACGCATCATACACTGCCTTTTCATCCGTTTTCTCAAGCGAAGGAAGAAATGATACGACCTGTTCTTCCAGACTGTATTTCTCCAGGGTCAAAGCTGATTTGTACTGAACGGGTCCCGTGTCTTCTTTCAGATAAACCGTCAATAAAGGCTTTATGGCTGTATACATGGCCTCATCTATGTCCTCGTTCAGGAACGAATCCAGGATCTTTTTAAGCAGATTATTCCTCAGACCCCTGAATTTATTGCTGCGAAGGCTGTGCCACTGCTCATGCTTTTCGCTCTTCTCCTTAGCGGGAAGATTTTTGTAGGGATCTTTATTCCCGTTTGCGGGAGGCAACAGCGCTTCCAGCCAATACAGCTTATCTATGCTGTTTTCATTCAGGACGTTTTGCAGCGCTGTTACTTTGGCTTCTAATTCTTCTACGGTGGAGTCGATGTATATATTCATTGCGTTTGTACTTTGATGCCTGACAAAGATAAGTGTAAAATTATTGTCCCGATTCACGAAGGAGTGAATTCTAAAAGAAAGCCATTATTTGACAGAATAGTTTAACGCTTCGTTATTTTTCTTTCCTCCCTGAATTCCAGGATATCCCCGGGCTGGCAGTCCAGCACATAGCAAATGGCTTCGAGCGTTGTGAAACGGATCGCCTTTGCTTTTCCTGTTTTCAGAATGGAAAGATTCGAAAGCGTCAGATCCACTTTTTCAGAAAGCTCGTTCAGCGACATTTTCCGTTTTGCCATCATTACATCTAAGTTCACAATTATCGGCATGGCTTATACGGTTAGGTCGTTCTCGTGTTGTAATTCAATTCCTTTTTTGAAGACCTGGGCAATAACCAATAGTGTAACACCCATAAACAGCCAGACATCTGCGCCGGCCAGCTTTAAATGTTGGATGCCGGGCATTTTTATTCCCTGCGCCACAAGGCCATCCACGTATCCGGTTCCCCAGGAGGAAAAAAAGCCGATCCCGAATGCAAGGTAAGCAAGAATTAGAATAAACCGTTTTACCGGCTCATTGAAGGGTTGTGACAGGCTGAATTTTTTGCTGTGGAAAGCTTTTACGATGATGTAAAACATGATCGCTTTCAATACGGCTACTATGCTCATTAAGGAGCTCACCGTAACAAAATGGCTTTGATTGATGTTGTACAATTCCAATAGGTCCACTTCCCTCCATGTTTTAGCCGCATCCTCGGGGCTCAGAATGAGTGGAAGTACGGTGCTGACAATAAATATTCCTGCTTCCAGGCAGACACCGATGAAAATGATCCATGAGATCACATGCAGCACTTTCAGGACGTAGTTTGTTTTTGTTGACATGATAATTGCTATTATGATTATGCTGCAAACATAAACATATTTATTGATAAACAATAAATATATGCCTTTATTTAACAATTATGCATCGAAATACGGTCGATGAAAGAAATTGGTTGCTCCAGGTAGCTCAGGATCGAACCGCCAATTACAATAAAAACGCTGTTAACCTTTTTAAATGCAAATGTCACGATGATGCTCGTCAACGCAATTACAATTGTCCGCCAGTCAGCAATGATGTCTTTACCCGGGTTAAAAGACCTTGTGAAACCAATTCGCTGTCGAGGAATGCGAACAAAACGAACCGCTGCCGTAAAGAACGGAACCGATTTTTAAGAAGGTCAGAAACAATTTTGTATTTGTCGCTGTTAATATGCCGGTTCCTTGCAGGATTGCCAGAGTGTCTATTTAGTTTGTTTGGATTGATCATTGTTATATGTCCGCTTGCAGCTCATTAGCATACTGTCTAAAACAATGAATGATTTTTGACGGATATTTAGTTGAAAGACCTCAAAATCAATAGGTGTCTTTATATTTGACCGTTCCTCAATCCAATATTCTAAAAGTTTATTGTTATGTTGCAGGGGAATTTGTTTTTTTGTGTTATAAAAATACAGGGAATCTCCAAAGACACCGTCAAACCATGTTAGATGCTCATGAATAACTGTATTTAGTCCATGAGATAAAAGTGCGGTCGTATTATCTGTTTCGTCACGATGTTTCATGAAAAGAGGACGCAATGTATCAGCTGTGTGCCATGAAACTGTATCAGCTTGAACCTTGAGTATTGTCCCAATGTCACTTAAGTGTTCAAATAAAACGGTTGACTGATAAGTATAATCGTTAATGTCGGTTTTCCAAGCCTCCCTGATAGCTGAGTCCTTTATTGATTTTAGAAACTCTTGCATAGTAGAATCAAAATCATTTCGAATCTTTGCTCCTTTTGTCCATTCGTTATCAAACCTTTGGATTTTGTTGTCCGGCGTAAGTACTTTATGACCACATGAGTATAGCCCAATCAAAATTAGAAGTAACGTAAATCTTGTCATAATATGTTTTTATTTAGTCGGTTTGTTTCTTAAAGGTGATTCGTTTTACATCTAACGGCTTGCAGCTTGGCGTTCGGGCGCCTTTACCGCTGTCTAAAAGATAACGTATTTTTGGCACCTGAGCGCTAAGCTTCTGTTATAAGACGTTTTGCTGTCCTAATGAGCGTAAGAAAGGAATTCTAAATCAGCTTCCACGTCAATCCTATTATTTGATTTTAAATCAGTAAGTGAGGCTTTAAATTTACACGGATTATTTATAACTCCAGATCCAAATTTTAACTCGACAGTTATCTTTTGGTCTTTAATTTTTTCGTATGATACCCCGCTGTCTTTATAAGATTCAAAAACATTAGCTTTCGATAATATTGGATTGCCTTTGCTATCAATAATATCTGTTGAAAGAGCAGGATAACAAATAGTGTTTGTTTTTACAAATCCATCAACTCCTTCAAATATTAGAACGTAGAGGTGATCTGTATTTATATTTTTGTTGGCCATGATTATTTTGTCGGTCTCGTCCCAAAGATAGATTTTTGAGTATGTAAGGTTTGTAGGTTTTACGCTGATCAAGTTGTTTTTTTGAACAGTAAATGGTAATTCATATTCAAACGTCCCTTTTCCCTTTTTATCTTTAATTTTAATTAAAGCTTTATATGTCTCATTATTTTCAAATGGCAAAGTAGCAAAAAACTCCGACTGCACTGTCAATGGAGATAGATCTGTGCCATTTTCAATTTCTGTCAATAATTCTTGTTGATTGTACACAGTATCTTTTCCATTTTTAATAATAGACATTGACATTGCAGGGAAAAACTTACCGTTTTCTTTCGTGAGACCAGCAATGTTAGGAAATTGAAACTCTACCTTTTCACCATAAACAAATTTAGTTCGGGTATCGACTTTCCCATTAATTTTTATTACAACGTCGTCAGAGCCAACTCCATCACCTCTTGTATATGCTCCTGTCACGAGGTCTTTATTTACAGATTGGTTAAATTGACATGATATCAGCACACAACTTGAGATTAGGAGAGTAAATAATTTTCTTAAATACATGTTATTGTTTTAAATGTCTTATAACGTCGTTTTACGGGCTTGCGCTGTGGCGGAAATCGAAGCACAAAAGTTGAGTTTTGTACAAAAGTTCAATAGAAGAACTGAACTTGAATTTTGCACATCAGCCGCCATATTGCCAAACCGATGTTAGCGGTTCGGGCTTTTTTTCGTCAAGCTATTGAATATTGCTGTCAAGTAAGTTGTAGTCGTTGTGTCAAAGAGTTTATTTATTCTTGGCTGTATAATCCAAATTCCTATTGGGAAAAACCAAATCAAGAAAAACTCACCTGCAAAGTCACTAAATGTCACCGGTTTTTGCCATTCTACTGTCTTTAATGCTTTTGCGTTAAAGTATAAACAATAAAAAATACAGAACATTGAAAATAAATGTAGTGGAACTATTATTCCGAAAATTGCTGGGTTAGGTTGTTCGCCTGTTGAAATGTTGGCAAACGTACCTGCCATAAAAACAGAAATAAGTAGCATATACACTACTGGAATAAGAAGAAATATTTTGAAACGTGTCAAATTCATTGTCGCTGTCGGTGGAAGTTTTTTATGAAGGTTTGTCCCAAGTGCATAGAACCAACCAAAGAAAAGTCCAATGAAAAATATCATCATAATTGGAAAAAAGTAAAACATAGTTGTCGGGTCGTTACTTGAAATAACTGAACCAATTGTGATGAATTGAAATACCATTGGAAGTCCCATTAAAAGTCCGAATAGTTGCCAATGTTTTAGCGTTAGAAATTTTCTCATTTTTTTTGTCTTTACGTTATTTGTCAAAAGGCTATTTTGAGTTCGCTGTTGTCATAACCTGACCGCTAACTATTGTATACTCGCCATAAAGCTTCGCTTATACTCCCAATTTAGCAGGATAAGCGCCACTTTTTTGCGATCCTGATAGCTATGGGGAGTCGCTCTCAATACCCAAGCACTTTCTCCACCTTCGACAGCATGGCTTTCCCGGGGTTCGGCATTCAGTGCTATTGTGTCTTCATTTGCCTTTTCATATATTCTTTGAAGTACTTCACGTCGATTAGGTGCTTGGCGGCCTTGAATGCTTTTTTGTCGGTGCCCGCGGTCTCTGTATCGTACTTTGCTTTCAGCTCAGGATCGAACGCAAGTATTTCTTCAATGGTCACATTTTCCAGGTTCCTTTTTTTATCGAAATAGGTGAATGATATAGCCCAGCCGTTATACATGAAAGGAATCCATGCCGTTACATATCCTTCTTCGTCAAAACTGTAGCTGCCTTCCTGGCCTTTGCTTATAATAAAATAATCTTTATTCCCGCCCAGGAATGAATAGTAGCTCATTTTAAATATTTTATCTATGGAAGGTATGCGCATTTTTTTTAATCCTGCATTGTCGTATCCGAAGAAGGCGGAATCCGGGAGGGAAACTTTAAATCTCTTCTTTTTCTCATCCTTAAATTTAAAGACGTGGCCCGATGAAGTCGAGGATCCTGTGTGCATGCAGAGCACCGTTCTTTTACCGGCAAAAAAATCGGCTTCCGTTTTGTAAACGTAAAAAGGCCAGGTATCATTTTCCTGTCCAAGGATCAAGCCGGTGTAAAGCAATGCCAGTACAAATAAAATCGTTTTCATGTTATTGGATCTTTGCAAGTAAATTCTGGTTGTATATTTCAACGGCTTTTTTGATACTGTCTCTCCAGGAATCCATTTCTTTGTCGGTGAGCCGGTGAAAACCTATGATCCCACCGAATCCAGCTGCGGTTAACACACCGCCTCCTGCAGCCAAACCGCTCTCTCCTGTGTCTTCACGTTTGTCGAGCCCCACAAATAGAGTTATTGCTCCACCGAGGGTAACGGCATACGAAACATATTCCAATGTATTGTACAATCGTTTTTTTCGCAGATGCTTTTTCGCATTGTTCAGCTCTGCTACAGCCTCTGGATCGTCTTTGATCGCTTTCAACAGGTTCTTTGATTTGCGGCCGATGTTCTGCAAATAGCCATCCCTGCCCACATGGAAATAAACACTTATTCCACGGGCTGTTCCACCGGTCAAACCACCGTTCGTGCTATGGGAGCTGCTGTATGTTTCGGAAACGGTCGAGAAAATGAACTTGTTTTTTGTAATACTATCCAGCTTTGCTGCATAAGCAGGCGTATTGGTTTGAGAGAACAGGACAATGTTCAGGAGAACAAAGGTCAGCAAAAAGGCTTGTTTCATAATATAAGCGTAGTTTGGTTTTGAGGCCCCAAATAAAGGGTTTTCCGGTGAAATGCCAGTGTATGATTTAGCATACTGCTGTTTTGGTTTTATAAGTGGTCGTTTTAGCCGATTCCTCCTGCAACCAAACGCATAGATTCAACATCAAGTGTTGGCTTTATCCCGGATACAAAATTCAATGATTGAAGCTCGGCAATCTCCGGTCAGAACTTCTATGTGCCGGTAAATACTCAGCATACACTTTCCCATCTCTTATCGTCAGATGTTCTGTTTTTGCTTATTTAGTAGTCTTACTGCCCATATCTTTACCTAATTTCTCATACACGATGTCATTGGGCTCCCAAAGCTCCAGCTTGTTCCCTTCCGCGTCGAGAATATGTACGAACTTCCCATAGTCGTATGTGGCTATGGTGTCTACAATGGTTACCTTGTTCTTTTTCAATTCCGCAACAAGCGCTTCCATGTTCTCCACCCTGTAATTGATCATAAAGTCTTTCGTCGAAGGTTCAAAGTATTTTGTTTTTTCATTGAAGGGGCTCCATTGCGTAAATCCTTTTTTGGTAGAATCTGCTCCCTGGTACCATTCGAAAACGCTTCCGTATTGATTGGTGCTCAGCCCGAGATTGGTTTTATACCACTCTCTCATAGCCTTCGGGTCCCTGCACTTAAAAAAGATGCCACCGATGCCGGTTACTTTTTTCAATTTTGCCGCGTCCTCCGGTTGCTTTGTAAGTATTGTTTTAAATGCGAAACCGAAACAGAAGGAGGTCGCGATTAGTAGAATGATTAATCCTTTTTTCATGTTGTGTATTGTATCTGTCCGCATCTGGCCAGCTCTTTTGTTAGTCCGTTATTACTAATGTACCTGTCGAAATCACTTTAGTATCCTGTGTCAGCCGAATGAAATACAGTCCGCCCGGAAGATCGTCGCGGGAGAGAAGGATCGTCTCTCCCGAAATATTTTTTATTTCTTTTACGATTTGTCCGAAAGAATTGTAAACAGTAAGCGTTGCATTCCGGAAATAATTGTCAGTACGCAAAACCGTCTGAGTGGAAAATGGATTAGGGGCAATGTTTATTTGATTTTTAGAGCCAGCCCATGTTGAAATGGCTGTAGTGTTGCAGTATGCCGCATATTCAATGTAATTATTTAAACCGTATTGCCCGCTTTGGCTCCCGATGAGGAACCCATTTCTAACAAAATTGCAGGCAGCGCCGGGTTGGTTAGGAGAATGTATTACACCAAGATAGCCTGAGCCGGTATACCGAACATATATTTTGCCATCAGGCCCGATTTTTAATGAGCCATAGCTTACCGGAACCTGCATGGAATCTATTATTTGTTTTGAACTGATAATAGTGGAAGGAACACCACCGGAAAGATCAAACTGATACAGATAATTGTAGTCGCCCGATGTAAAATTAAAAGCCTTCCAGGTTGTTCCGTATAGTTTTGAATTGTCGGGAGAAAATGACAATCCGAATTCGCCCCGGCTGAATGGAAGATTAAGCGGATTTGAAACGACTCCGGTGTTTTTATCAAAATCGCATAAAGTTAAAAGATTAGAAGGGTCATTTCCACCAACACCATTAGCGTTAAATGCTAATTTACTTCCGTCGGGAGAAAATTTTATTTCTCCCCGCGCATTGATGTTAGAAATGCAGGCAACATGTGCAGGCCCGGCATTTGAAATGACGGGTGTTGAAGATATCCCTGTTGATGAAACAAGAAATGCTAAAAAATTACCTGAACCGTATTCATGCGTCATCAGCCAGATATCTGTTCCGTTACTATGAAAAGTGGCGGAGATCTGTTCTGTAACATTTAAAGTGGAAAGGACATTGTTTTTAATGGTTACATCTCCTGATCCGCCGTTAAGCGCCATATCCACCACATGGTATTGCAATGTTAAACTACCGGCCGCCTGAACTTTTGTAGTTATGATGTAATAAAGATTTACAGAAAGAGGTTTAGGAATTATCAGTACCTGACTTAACGTTCCGTTACTGGAAATTAAAGTTCCATTTGACATTGCATTGTGTGATCTGTCCCATACATTGTCGGAATTGGTATAAAACAGGAGTTGTCCAGTGCTGTCACATATGGCAGAACAACCTTCGGTCCCTGAATTACTTCCACTAACTACAGTCGGATTGCAGGTATTAAAGTCAATGCCTACGCTATTACCGAATTGCCAGACATTGCCATATTTTTGTCCGTGTACAGCAGTCACAGTGAGAAAGATCGTCAGGCTGAGTAAAAGTTGTCTCATTGTTGTTTGTTTAGTATAATATATCCCTCTCACAAAAAAGGGCAGTATACCCGCCCTTTGTTTTTATCCTGTCAACATCCACGTTAATTTTAACCCGAATCAGTATCCGCGCTCCCGATAGCTATCGGGACTGTGCAATCCGCTCCCGGTAGCTATCGGGATGGTAAGCTCAATACCCCAGCACTTCCCCCAGCACTTTTTCCACCTTCTCTGCATTCGGCAGCATTGCTTTTTCCAGAGTAGAGTTCAATGCAATAGCAGGCATGTTCTCTGCGCCTAATACACGCACAGGTCCGTCTAATTGTTCGAAGCAGTTCATCTGTACCAATGAAGCAATGGTGTTCGCAAAACCTGCAATACGCGGCTCTTCGGTGAGTACCAATACTTTTCCGTGTTTATTTGCGGAAGCATAGATCGCTTCTTCATCGATAGGGGAGAGCGTACGTAAGTCTACGATCTCCACTTGTCCGGGGAATGCTTTGCTTGCATTTTTCGCCCAGTATACACCCATTCCGTAAGTGATCACGGTCATGGATTTTCCGGCTTTGATATGTTCTTCGCTTGCTTCCTGCACCAGTCGTGCTTTCCCGATCGGGATGATATAATCTTCATCGGGCTCTATGGTTTTTGCATCTTCCGTTCCTTTGATCTTGCTCCAGTACAGTCCTTTGTGTTCCAGCATCAGCACAGGGTTCGGATCGTAGAAAGCGGCTTTCATCAATCCTTTCAGATCGGCGCCGGTGGAAGGGTAACATACTTTGATACCACGGATATTTGTAACCACACTCTCCACCGAGCTGCTGTGATACGGTCCGCCGCTTCCGTATGCACCAATTGGTACACGCAGGATACAGCTCACCGGCCATTTCCCATTGGATAAATAACAGGAGCGGGCAACTTCTGTAAACAGCTGATTGAGGCCCGGCCAGATATAATCGGCAAACTGAACTTCTACAATTGGTTTTAATCCTACAGCACTCATCCCAACGGTAGAACCGATGATGAAGGCTTCCTGGATCGGTGTATTGAATACGCGGTGATTTCCGAACTGTTGTGCCAATGTAGCTGCCTCGCGGAACACCCCGCCCAAACGCGCACCCACATCCTGCCCGTACAACAATGCTTCCGGGTGTTTCTGCATCAGCTCGCGGATCGCGAACAGCGCCGAATCCACCATCACGGTTGCCTGCTTGCCTTCCGGACTTCTTATTCCTTTTTCTTCAGTAACGGGAGTAGGAGCGAAGTCGTGCAGCAATACATCTTCCGGCTTCGGATCTTCGGCCGCCACGGCTTTATCGTAATCTGCCTGCACCAGTGCCTTGGCATCTTCTTCTATATTTTTTAAGGTCAGTGCATCCACACCTGCAATGATCATTTGATTTTTCAGGCGCGGGTAGGGATCTTTTTTTGCAGCTTCTTCGAGGTCGTCGCGGTACCATTCCTTGCGCACACCGGATGTATGGTGATTGAGCAATGGAACTTTTGCATGGATCAGGAAAGGCCTGCGTTCCTTGCGGATGATGTTGAGCACATCCTGTATGGTGTTATAAGATTTGATGAAATCGGTTCCGTCGATGGTGCGTGTTTCCAGGCCTTTGAAGCCTCGTGCATATTCGGTGGCATCCATGGCGCGGATCTCTTTGGCATGGGCCGAGATGTCCCATTCATTGTCCTGCACCAGGTATAAGATCGGTAGTTTTTTCAGCACCGCCATCTGGAAGGCTTCTGCCACTTCCCCTTCGGTAATGCAGGCATCGCCTAATGAGCAAACAGCCACCGGCTTTTGATCGCCGTGATCTGCTGCCAGTCCTGTAGCTTCCAGGTATTGTAATCCCATTGCTATCCCGGTGGTCGGGATCGCCTGCATGCCTGTAGCACTGCTCTGGTGCGGGATCTTCGGCATATTGTCCCTGCGCAGGGAAGGATGTGCGTAATACGTTCTTCCGCCGGAAAAGGGATCATCGCGCTTGGCGAGCAATTGCAGCATCAGCTCGTAAGGCTGCATGCCAATGGAAAGAAGAATGCTGTCGTCGCGGTAATAGGCGCTCAGGAAATCCTGCGGCAGAAGCTGCAGTCCCAGTGCTATCTGTATCGCCTCATGCCCACGGGAAGTAGCATGCACATATTTGGCCGTTACTTCCTTGTTCGCCTCGTACAGCTCTGTCATGCTCTTGGCGGTACACAATAATCCGAATGCTTTTTTTAATAAATCGGTAGAAATTTCGTTTGCCACTTTTCCTTCGCTTTTAATGATTGCTTCTGCCATTTTTTGAGAATATTCCGGTAAAATTAAGAACCTGTATACAATATAAAACGCTTGTATTCGTTGAAATATCATCCCGGTACGGATCGCGAAAAACAACGATGCGACGGGACTCACAAACCTAAAAAAATTAATTGACAAAAACACTATCTTAGCAGCATGAAGTGGATAAAAGTAACGGCACTCTGGTGCTGTGTAATCGTTTGTTTGACAGGGAAAAGCCAGAACCTGAAAGATTCCTGTTATGCGATCCCGCTTACGGGACTTCACCTCTCCGCTCAGCTGGCGATGGGCGATCTGCAGCAGCGCTATGGAAATACGATGAGCGCCGGTATCCCGGTAATGTTCAAAACCCGGAAGAACTGGATCTTTGGCCTCGAAGGAAGCTATTTTTTCGGCAAAAAAGTGAAGGAAAATACGGTATCTAACCTCGAAACACCGGAAGGAACGATCACGGCCAACGACGGTGCACCGGGCCGCTTGCGGATCAATGAGCGCGGACTGAACTTCTACGCTACCTTCGGAAAAATACTTCCGTTCTGGAACCCGAACAAGAACTGCGGACCACTTGTGATGGTTG
Organism: Bacteroidota bacterium; assembly: GCA_021156365.1. GTDB lineage: Bacteria > Bacteroidota > Bacteroidia > B-17B0 > Aurantibacillaceae > JADJDM01. The sequence continues at coordinate 42,188 of JAJNDK010000009.1, read as the reverse complement.
GTGTAGGTTATATGCAGCACAAAGTGAATATTTATGATGTGGGAAAAAACATACCGCAACTACGTGGCGACCTGAAAAAGGGGTATGACCGGCTTTCGGGCGGTCTTGCCTTCACGCAGTTTGTCGGCTACTTATTTTTGAGTGAGAACAGGCTGGCGAATTTCTATGCCGGTTTCGAATGCAACGAGGGACTTACCAAAGGTCTCCGCGGCTACCAATACGACACCATGGCCAGCGATAAAGCACAGCGCCTCGATATGCAGGTGGGTTTCCGTGCCGGCTGGATCCTGCCTTTATACAGGCGTACAAAGGAGTTTTATATAAATTGATCCGATGCGGGGTTTTCTTCTTGTCCTTTTTTTAACTATCACTGCGATCTGCTTTGCCCAGCAGGATTCGGTGGTTCCAAAGTTCAGGAGAATATTTGGTTGTTCCTGCTGTTCGGATACCATAAGGCATCCCTCGGATAAAAACAGTTTTTTTATTCTTACTGAAGCTAAAACGCAGATCACCGCCTGGAGAGCAGGAAAGAAAAGATGGACGCGTTCTATTCTTATGTTTGGTGACAGGAATGTGTGGGTTACCTGCATGGAGCTCCGCATAATAGAAAAGAAACAGGTTCTGCGTGTACATATAAACGATAGGGAGTACGTTGATCTGAATGTGAAGAATGGAAAGACCGTCTCTACCAGGGATACCTGCCATCCTGATCATTGAATATGGAATACGAGGCTATTTTCTTAGTCTCTTAAAAGAGCTATGTAGATCACCGCCCAGACGCCGGTGAAAAATAAACCGACAGATAAAGAATTCAACTGCTGTTTCAGATCTTTTTTGATCAGGAACCTGTAGAGGATCCATGCGGCGAATACAAGTACAAACGCGATTGGGATATAAAGTCTGAACATAGTGTTTGGTTTTAAATGCTAAGTAAATGTACGGATTTTGCAGTTAAAAAAAAGCCCCGATCTCTTTGAAGAACGAGGCTTTTTTAATTAGTATGATAAGGGATCAATAGTTTCCTTTCAGCTTCACACCCTGCTCGATCTTTTTCAGTGCAGTGATGTATGCACCGATACGCATCGTGGATTTGTAGGCTTGTGTATTGTTCCACACTTCTTCAAATGCGATCTCCATGTTGGCATCGTGTTTTTCATTCACTTCTTTCTCGCTCCAGTAGTAACCCATTTTGTTCTGTACCCACTCGAAATAAGAAACCGTTACACCACCTGAGTTGGCAAGGATATCCGGAACCACTAAAATATTTTTTTCTTTCAGGATCGGATCCGCTTCAGGAGTGGTAGGGCCGTTAGCGCCTTCCACGATCAGCGTAGCCTGGATGCCTGCTGCGATCTCTTCCGTGATCACATTCTGCAATGCAGCCGGAACGAGTACATCACATTTAGCGGTCAGCAGTTCAGCGCTGGTAATTTCTACCGCACCTTTGAAACCTTTGAGTGTGTTGTTATTGTTTTTTACATATTCCAAAGCAGCTTTGATGTCAATTCCCTTTTCGTTGAAGAACGATCCGGTATGGTCACCGATCGCAACGATGGTAATGCCCTGCTCAGCCAACAGACGTGCTGCATGTGAGCCTACGTTACCAAAGCCCTGAACAGAAGCAGTGGTTTTTTTAGGATCTTTGTTCAGTTTTTTCAGCGCGCAGAGTGTGTTGATCATTACACCACGGCCTGTTGCAGCATCACGTCCCAACGAACCGCCGATAACGATCGGTTTTCCGGTGATAACACCCGGGCAGCTTTCTCCCTGGATCTTGTTGAACTCATCGAGGATCCATGCCATTTCTCTTCCGCTGGTTCCCATATCGGGAGCGGGAATATCTTTATCCACACCAAAAACATCTTTCATTGCGCGTGTGTAGGCACGTGTTAAACGCTCCAGCTCACCAACGCTCATTTTACGCGGATCACATTTGATACCGCCTTTGCCACCACCGTAAGGAAGGTTAGCTACCGCACATTTAAAGCTCATCCATGCAGAGAGTGCCATTACTTCATCCTGGTTCACATCCATTGCATAACGGATACCACCTTTCGAAGGGCCGAGTATAGTGGAATGAATGCAACGGTATCCTTCAAAAACTTCTACTTTACCATTATCCATCATCACCGGAAGGCTAACTTTTACAAGGCGGGAAGGGTTTCTCAATATCTTGTTAACGTTCTCATCCAAATTCATCGTTTTTGCCGCTACATCCAGACGCGCCAATACCGATTCAAACATACTATCGTGTTCAGCAGGAGAATTTGCAATTTGTGCACTCATATAATTTATGTATTTAGTTTGTATTAAGCTAGTTACAGAATTCAGCCGACAAAGGTAACAATTTATTAAAACAAGCGGAAATTTATAGATAAACAGCGGGAAACGATAGTCAGATACGTGTTTTATTTACTTCAAAATGAGGTATAAAAACACGAAAGGAGCAACCATGATCAAACTGTCGAAACGGTCAAGAATTCCGCCATGCCCGGGCATGATCTTTCCGGAGTCTTTTACATCCACACTTCGCTTCAGCATCGACTCCACTAAGTCTCCCAAAGTGCCGAAAATAACAACGATAACGGAGATGATGATCCAGTCCTGGAGCTGCAATAATCCGAAGAGCTTCCAGATAAGGAAGGATACAGCAATGGTGAGAATTCCTCCACCAATCGTTCCTTCCCAGGTTTTGCCGGGAGATATGCGTTCGAACATTTTGTTTTTGCCTATGAAGCTGCCACAGAGATAAGCGAAGGTATCGTTGCTCCAGATCAGCAAAAAGATGGAAAGGATAAAAGTAGGTTTGTAATAGGTAACAGAAAAAGTGATATTTGAATGCGATGTAGTAGAAATCATGTTTAACAGCACCATTGGCAAAACGACGTAGGCTATTCCAAAAAACGTGATGGAAAGATTTTCAAAGGGTTTTTCTTTATTCCGGAAGAGTTCGATCAATGGAGATAGAAAGCAGAGGAGGATCATTGCTGCGATCATCAACTCCGGAAGATGATGAAGCAGGGCATAAAAGGTATTATGTGGATTCTCGAAATACTGATATACGATCTGTGAATGTGTAGTTGTAATAAATGTGAACAGGTAACCGAGCCCACCTACGGCAAATCCTACAAAGCGTTGTGGCTTGTTCCCGTTTATTTCCATCAGCTTATAAAACTCATGTAATCCCCACATGGAAACAACAAAAAACAGCAAACTGAACGAGTAGTAATTCCAAAATATGCAACCGAGTAATACAACAACAAAAACAGCAGCACTACCTGTACGAATTAAGAATTTTTTAGAATCGAACGCCATAGGGGATCAAAGATACAAATTAAGAGATAAGCGCCAAGACAGAGACGCAAGATGTAAGAACATCTCGTTAAATAGCTAAACCCCGATAGTTATCGGGATGCATAAACCATATAAGTTTGGGATGCGTATTTACAAGTGAGTAAAAAACAACCCGTCGCGAAGCCTCGCGATAGGTATGCTGGCATGCGTATTGAAGTAGTAGTGTACAAAGGCCTGTGAAAATTTCACAATTCCTACTTACTATTAATACTTTGAAATCATGTACCGATCATTTCTTTTTTCCTTTCTCATAGTATCCCTTTCTGCATTTCCGATCGCAAAAGGCAAAGAACCGATCGCGAAGCTTCGCGGCAATCCGGCTCCCGGACCCCAAACAGCTGCTGTGGAAGCGATTGTCACCACAGGTAATTACGGATGCGGATTCCTGCTGCGCCTCAACGACGGGCAGCTGATCCATCCGGTCAACCTCCCGAAAAAATTCTGCACCCCCGGCGAAAAAGTCGTCCTTGTACTCGATGAAGTAACGGATGTACGGAATTCTCCCTGCGATGTGCGAAAAGAAGTACACATTGCGTCGATAAAGCCCTACAGGCTGAAACCGGGATCGCATGGGAAATACTGATAAATTCTGATTTCCCCGAAACAGGCTTTTTTACTGGTGATACAGGCGTTTCTCCGATCGCTGTCAACAATGCAGTTTGTAAAAATTAAGTTATTTTAAGAATAAGAGTTTTATAGTTAGTCGAAACTATATCTACTTTTGCCGAAAATTAAAGACTATGCGTCGTTTATTTCTCTTTTCTTTCTTCTTCGCTTCCCTCGCTGTTTTGGCCCTTGATAGAGATAAAGGCAAAACACACAAAACTGATCCGGGTGGATCGTATGTGGAAGCAATGGTAACGATCGGCAACAACAACTGCGGCTACCTGCTCCGTTTGAGCGACGGACAGCTGATCCGACCTACCAACCTGCCGAAAAAATTCCAACATTATGATACCAAAGTATTAGTGATGTACGATGGTGCAAAGGAGATCACCGATTCGCCCTGCGATGTACAGAAGGAAGTGAATCTTACGGATATCAGGACCTACAAAGCCAAAAGCAAAGCGCAGGGGAAATTCTGACCGGTTCAGGTAGTTGTATAATACTGTAAGGATCTCTTGAGGAGTGCTTCGTTGCATTCCACATCCACCAATGGTTTTCCGGGTTTTCCGATCAGGGCCAGACGAATGCTTCCGTTCCTGTTTTTCTTATCCTGTTGTGCAAGCCGGGCAATGGCAGGCAGCTCTTTTTTATCGATCCGCACCTTTTTGAATAAAAGGCGGATGGATGCTTTCACAAATTCAAATTCTTTTTCTTTCATCAGGCCCAATTGCCATGCGATCCAGGACTCACAGATCATACCGATAGCGATCGCTTCTCCGTGCAGGAGCTGTTTTCCTTTTTTATCCAGGTAAAAGCTTTCGAGTGCATGGCCGATGGTATGCCCGAAATTGAGGATCTTCCGGATGTTCTTTTCTTTCGGATCTTTCTGCACGATCGTGTTTTTGATCACAACCGCGTTCCGGATCAGCTCCCGGAGCTCCGTTTCCGGCTGTGTCAGTTTTTCTACCAACTCTTTATCTGCAATGAAGCCCGCCTTTACTACTTCTGCCAGCCCATTGGTAAATTCACGGCTGCTTTGTGTTTCACAAAAGCCATCGTAAATAAAAACGGCCTGCGGATCACAAAAGCTGCCGATATGATTTTTGAAAGAATGATAATCGATGCCTGTTTTTCCGCCCACCGATGCATCTGCCATAGCCAGCAGGGTAGTAGGCAGGTTGATGAAAGCAATGCCGCGTTTGTAGACCGAAGCGCAGAAACCACCTAAGTCGCTTACCACACCGCCACCCAGGTTGATAAGTAAAGCATTGCGGTCGGCATTGCTTTTGGTAAGTGCATCCCACACGAGGCCGCAGCTTCCGAGGTCTTTGTGCATCTCGCCAGCTTTTACAACTATAACATCAGCACTCTTCAGTTCCGGCACACTTGCCAGAAGCAGCGGAAGGCAGTGTTTTTTTACATTGGTATCTGTAAGAATGAATCGTTGAGAGAAAGGGTTCTTTTTCAAAAAGGCCTTCAGCGCCGCAAAGGGACGATCCTCGAAAAAAATGCTGTAGTCGCCTGCTATGATTGCGTTTTTTGCCATTGTATCAAAAGTAAGGATTTAACCGCAAAGACCGCAAAGTTTTACGCAAAGGCCACAGAGGTTTATATGGAAGAGGCTTTAAGTGGCAATTCTTATAGGACTTATATGGTTCAATAAAACCTTTCCGTCCTATGCGGTTTCTTCGGTTTTGAGCAGTATATTTGTCCCTCTTATTTATCTATGGTTTCATTCGACAATACCGAAAATGCTTTTAAGGCAAAAAGCGATAAGGATCTGAAAAGATCTTACCAGTTATTCAAGCTGATCGGGAATCCTACCCTCGTGAATTTCGGGGCCTTTTTTACACCCATTGCACTGAACATCGGTTTCAAGGGCCTGATCAAAAATACGATCTTCAAACAATTTGTTGGCGGCGAAGATATTCATGACTGCAGCAAAACCATTGCAGAGCTGGGCAAATACAATATCGGCACTATTCTCGATTACAGCGTGGAAGGAAAAGAAAGTGAAACGGATTTTGATCACTGCCTCGAAGAAACCCTGCAAACCATAAAGAAAGCGAAGGACGACAAGAATATCCCTTTTTGTGTATTTAAAGTTACAGGATTAGCACGTTTCGCCCTGCTGGAAAAAGTGAGTGCGAACGCATCCCTGACAGAAGACGAAACAAAGGAATGGAACAGGGTGCAGCAGCGGGTAGAGCGTATTTGTGAAGCAGCCTGGGCAGCAGGTAAACCGGTTTTTATCGATGCCGAGGAAAGCTGGATACAGGCAGCGATCGATCAGCTGGCGGACGATAACATGGAACGTTTCAATAAACAAATGGTTATTGTTTACAATACCTATCAACTTTACAGGAAAGACCGCCTGGATTTCCTGAGAACGACGGTGGAACATGCTATTGCGAAAAATTATAAAGTTGGTGCCAAGCTCGTGCGTGGCGCGTATATGGAAAAAGAGCGGAAACGCGCTGCTGAAAAAGGATATGCGTCTCCTATCCAAAACTCCAAAGAAGATTCGGACAGGGATTATAATAAAGCGCTTGAATATTGTGTCGAGCACATCGATCACATGGCTTTGTGTGCAGGAACGCATAATGAAAAGAGCAGTCTGCACCTGCTTTCACTGATGTCTCACAAAGGGATCGACAAAGCGGATAAACGCATCTATTTTTCGCAGCTCCTTGGAATGAGCGACCACATCAGCTATAATCTTTCGCTCAGTGGCTACAATGTGGCCAAATATGTTCCCTACGGCCCGGTGAAAGATGTGCTTCCGTACCTGATCCGCCGCGCACGGGAGAATACCAGTGTAAAAGGACAAACCGGCCGCGAGCTTTCCCTGATCATCAAGGAAAAAAAGAGAAGAAAGAAGTGACAGCCCGCTTTGCCGGAGCCAATCATCCGTGTTAATTTAATTCAATCAACCTCCCGATTGCTATCGGGACTGCGTCATCTGCGTCTGGCCAGCTAAAGCACATAGCTCGTCCGGAGCTGAATAGTCGTGGAATAAGTTTTTTTAACAGAACAAATTACTGACCATTTTGAGTAATTATCTCTCCACATATTTTTTCATACTCGTTTTTAATTATCTAAAAATCAATTAGTTGTATTCCTGTCTTTTTAAGACGTTCCATGGTATTTTATTGTCCTTAAAAAAGATAATTAATAACTAATATATATATCCGCAATGGATAACAAAAAAGAAAATGGAGGAACCAAATCATGAAAACAAATAAAATTATAGCAGCAGGAGTCATAGCAATGACACTGCTTTTTGCATCCTGTAACAAGGATGATAATAACGTCAATCCGGCGCAACCGGGAGGCTCGGGGCCGGGCACATCATCCATGAGAGTGAAAATGACGGATAGTCCGGGCGAATACGGGGCAGTGAATATGTCAGTGGTATCGGTGCAGGCCTACCTGCAGGATTCGGGCTGGATCACGCTGAACAACGATGTACACCAGATGAACGTAGTAAGCCTTACCAATGGTACAACAACCGAATTGAGCTACAATACCAATGTGACTGCAGGTACTTATACCAAACTGAAACTGGTATTCGCTGAAGAGAGCTCTGTTACCATCAACGCATATGCTTCCGGCGGAATGGGCTCCGGCTCGGGAACTTTCACTATGCAGTGGGCAACACCGGGACCACATGAAGTGGAGATCCCGATCAACAAACAGATCAATGTGGGCACAAAAGGAGAAGTGTTGCTGGATTTCAATGTAGTGAATTCCATCAGTTATGTGGCTAACCAGTTTATTATCAATCCTGTGGTGAAAGAAATAAACGATGCAAAAACAGGCGTGAGAGGAAGTATCCAATCGGGTGCGCATACTGCGGTCGTATTGAACAACGGTTTGTTTCACAGCAGCACCTTTGCGGATGCGAACGGTAATTTTATTTTCTACGGTGTGAATCCGGGAACCTATACCATGACCATTTACCCGACTGTATACCAGATCGCGAATGGTGCGCCTCAGCAAAAAACGATCGAAAATGTGGTCGTAACAAACGGACAGATCAAACAGATGGGAAGTATTGTTCTCAACTAAATAGCTTAAAAGTGTAGTTACTAAAAAGGCTCCGTTGAAAAACGGAGCCTTTTTTTATTTGTTGTGCCCGGCAATAATTTCCCTGGCTATTTCGTCTGCTTCTTCTTCCTTTTCATCTTTTGCAGGAGAATTGGCGATCCGTTCGATCTCCTTTATCAACCCGGGATCTTTGGTGTTGCGGCAGAGTGCATGCAATACCCAGTATTTCCACATGCCGTCGTCTGTGCGGAGTATTTTGATCAGTTCGGGAGCAAGTTTGTCTGCATGGACTTCGAGTGAACGTATAACAGGGCCTGCTACCGGCCAGTTCAGATCCTGCAGCCAGGTCAATAATTCAGGAACGATCGGTTCGATCTCTTCGTATGAATAGTTTCGCAGCTTCTCCGCTGTTTCTATATCATGCTTGTGTTTGGGAATAAGATCATGAATGTTCATGCAGGTAATTACAATTTCTCCTTCACATATTTTCCGGTAAAGGATTTTTTATTCTGTGCCAGTTCTTCCGGTGTTCCTTCAAACATAACATGTCCTCCCATATCTCCCCCTTCCGGCCCCAGATCGATCACCCAGTCGGCACATTTCACCACTTCCATATTGTGTTCGATCACTATAATGGAATGGCCTTTATCCAACAGCGCTGTAAATGACTTCAACAGTTTTTTGATGTCATGGAAATGCAGGCCGGTGGTTGGCTCATCAAAAATGAATAGGGTAGGAGTGTTCGCAGCCGAACCTGCATTGAGGAAAGTAGCGAGCTTGATACGTTGAGCTTCCCCGCCGCTGAGCGTACTCGACGATTGTCCCAGCTGCACATATCCCAAACCAACTTCCTGCAAGGAGTTCAGTTTATCCGCTATTTTTTTAGCCGTTTTATTACTGTCGCTGGCCGTGAAAAAAACAATGGCATCGTCGATGGTCATATCGAGCACTTCGGAGATGTTTTTGCTTTTGAAATTTATTTCCAGTGTCTCTGCTTTGAAACGTTTTCCGTTGCAGGCTTCGCAGGTCAGCTGCACATCCGCCATGAACTGCATTTCTACGGTGATCTTTCCTTCTCCCTCACACACCTCACAGCGGCCACCGTCCACATTGAAGGAAAAATGGGAAGGTTTATATCCGCGCTGTTTGGCAAGTGTTTGTTCCGCATACAGATTACGAATTTCATCGTAGGCTTTGATATACGTAACCGGATTGGAACGCGAGGATTTCCCGATCGGGTTCTGATCCACATATTCCACATGGCCTATCTTTTTCAGATCGCCGGAGATGAGATGAGCGGAAGATGTTTTTTCGAAATACCCGTCCAGGTATTTTTGCAGGTTGGGCAGCAATACTTTTTTGATCAGCGTCGATTTTCCCGAACCGCTTACACCTGTCACCGCACATAATACATTCAGCGGGAACTTCACCGTCACATTTTTCAGGTTGTGATCCGTTGCGTTTTTTACTTCGATCGAATGGTTCCATTTCCTGCGATTGAAGGGAACCGTGATCTCCAGATCTTTGTTGAGGTATTGCGCAGTAAGGCTTTTCCCGTTCTTCACTAAGTCCTTCAGTGTTCCCTGGTACACTAATTTTCCACCCTGGCTGCCTGCTTCAGGTCCGATATCGATGAGCTCATCCGCTTCACGCATGATCTCTTCATCGTGTTCTACAATAATTACCGTGTTGCCCTGTTGCTGGAGTGAACGCAACACTTTTATCAATCGTTCCGTATCGCGCGGATGCAAACCGATGCTTGGTTCATCGAGGATATACATACTCCCGACAAGGCTGCTTCCAAGCGATGTAGCCAGGTTGATGCGTTGCGACTCTCCGCCGCTTAACGTATTCGCTACACGGTTAAGTGTGAGGTAATTTAATCCCACTTCGCTCAGGTATTGCAGGCGGTTCACGATCTCCGTCAGTAAACGCTTGGCTACTTTGGCATCGTGTGCATTCAGCTTGATGCTTTTGAAGAATGCCAATGATTCGCTTACCGGCATCAGTACGATCTCCGTAATATTTTTGCCTTCGATCTTTACATAACCCGCATCTTTGCGCAAACGGGTGCCGAGACAATCCGGGCAGGAAGTCTTGCCACGGTAGCGGGCCAGCATCACACGGTATTGGATCTTATAGCTTTCCTTTTGCAGCATTTTGAAAAAATCATTGATCCCTTCAAAATGCGAATTACCTTCCCACAACAGGTCGTAATCTTTTTTGCTCAGCTCGGCAATGGGTTTATGCACAGGAAAATTGAACTTGTGTGCGTTCTTCAATAATTGAGTTTTATACCAGCTCATGGTTTCCCCGTTCCAGCAGGCTATGGCATTCTCATACACCGAAACACTTTTGTTGGGGATCACGAGGTCGGGATCGATGCCGATGATACTTCCGAATCCTTCGCAGGTTTTGCAGGCTCCCACAGGATTGTTGAAGGTGAAGAAATTCGTATTCGGTTCTTCGAAGGACATTCCGTCCAGCTCGAATAAATTGGAAAACTGTTCCTGCTTACCTGTTGTTTGGTTCAATACATAACATTCTCCCTTGCCTTCGTAAAAAGCAGTTTGTACCGAATCGGCCACACGGTTGGCAAGGTCATCACTTTCCTTGTCGACAATGATGCGGTCGATCAGTAAGAAGATCTCTTCTTTTTTTTTCGAAGGTTTATACTCGGCAATTTTTACAACAGCATTGTCGATGAAGACCCGTGTGAATCCCTGCTGGGAAAGGATCTCTAAGTGTTTTTCTGTTTTCCGGTCTTTGGGAACGATCAGCTTTGCAAGGATCAATACTACGGTCTCTTCTTTCAGGACAGAAACGAAATCAACCACGTCGCTTACGTTGTGCCGTCTCACTTCTTTCCCCGAAATGGGTGAATAAGTCCTTCCCGCGCGCGCGAACAATAATTTCAGGTAATCGTAGATCTCTGTCACTGTGCCTACCGTCGAACGCGGATTACGCGAGATCACTTTTTGCTCGATGGCAATCGCCGGTGAAATACCTTTGATATAATCGACTGCCGGTTTCTCCAGGCGTCCTAAGAACTGACGTGCGTATGCAGACAGACTTTCCACATAACGTCTTTGCCCTTCGGCATACAGTGTGTCGAATGCGAGGGATGATTTGCCGGAACCGGAAAGCCCGGTGATCACCACCATTTTATTGCGGGGAATAGCCACATCCATATTCTTCAGGTTGTGCATACGCGCACCTTTGATGATGATGTGTTGTTTGGGATTAAGCTTGCTGATATCCTGGTTTACTGGAGGCATGTGGAAAATGAAAATGGTTTAATATTCTGAAATACGTATACTCAGTTAAATTTACGTGTTGTTTTAACCGCAATCCCGATAGCTATCGGGAACTAAGTTTTCGCAAAGGTATAAAGAACGATGATTGTTTGTTACTTCAATTCTATGTTCCCTTCGAACACAAATATAGCAGGTCCTTCCAGCCAGATATTGCTGAAGCTTTCCGGTGGATCCTGCTGATACTTTACGGTAAGTTGCCCACCGGGCGTTTGGATCCTGCACTGATCTTTTTCCGCGAAGAGCTGAAGGTGAGCAGCGATCAAAGCAGCAGCTGTTACACCGGTTCCACAGGAAAAAGTTTCATCTTCCACACCGCGCTCATAGGTGCGCACATGCAAAGCATCACCGGTCTTCTCAATGAAATTCACATTGGTGCCCTCTGCTGCAAAACGATCGTTGTAGCGGATCTTCCTGCCTTCTTCATATACATCGAAGTCTTTAAGCCCCGAAACAAGTCTTACATAATGGGGCGATCCGGTGTTGAGGTAAAAATCCTCACTGATGCGTTCAATGCCTTTCACATCATTCATCTGCAGGCGAACAACAGTATCACTCAATATACTTTTGTGTTCCCCGTCAACGGCAATAAACGTAGTTTCGTTTTGTATGAGTCCCAGCTTTTTTGCAAAGGCGGAAATGCATCTGCCGCCATTGCCGCACATGCTGCTTTCATTCCCGTCGCTGTTGTAATACACCATTTTGAAATCGCTGCCTTCCGTAAGCTCCAGCAACATCAATCCGTCTGCACCGATGCCGAAACGACGGTCGCACAGGAATTTTACCTGCTCACGTGTAAGCGAAATAATTTTATCCCGGTTATCGATCAGGATAAAATCATTCCCTGTGCCCTGGTATTTACTGAAATGAAGTGTCATTAATAAATTACATACTCAAAGGGCAAACGTGCCTGAACGCCTTTCATACGTAACAGGTTTTGCAGGTATTTTAAATATTTGTAAGTCTCTCCTAAATTCTTTGTCATTATTTTTTCCTCTGCTTTGTCTTCCGCTTTTCCAAGGATCTCGTCCAATGCATTTTTGCGTTTCGGATAGGTAACTTTGGAATACTTATCGAGCTTAGCTACTTTTACCGCATAGGCAATAGCCTGATCCAATCCGCCCAGCTCATCCACTAATTTGATCTTCAACGCATCCGATCCGGCCCATACACGTCCCTGGCCGATACTGTCCACTTCTGCCTGTGTCATTTTCCTTCCTTCAGCCACGCGTTTGGTAAACACATCATATACATCTTCCACTCCTTTTTGAATATAGACTCTTTCTGTTTCCGTAACCGGGCGGTAGATGGTTCCGATATCCGAATGTTTATTCGTGTTCACGGTATCTACATTGATCCCTAATTTTTGTGACAATAATTTCTGGGCATTCGGCATCATCCCGAATACACCGATAGAGCCGGTGATCGTGTTGGGTTGTGCATAGATCTTATCTGCAGCGCAGGAAATATAATAACCACCTGATGCAGCCACATCGCCCATTGAAACAATGAAAGGCTTGGCTTTTTTTGCCAGCGTTACTTCTCTCCACATCACATCGCTTGCCAAAGCACTTCCGCCCGGTGAGTTCACACGCAATACGATCGCTTTCACTGTTGAATCCTCACGCGCCTGACGGATAGCTTTTGCGATCCTGTCGGAACCAATGGTATTATCATCTCCTTCACCGCTTTCGATCGAACCTACTGCATAGATCACCGCTATTTTATTTTTTGCTTTGGTATCTTCCTTGTCGTCTTTGTCTTTATAATCCACCAGCTTCACAAAATTGATCGTTTTGGATTCTTCGATCCCGATCTTTTTTCGTATCTCGGTCATCACTTCATCCCTGTACAACAATGCATCTACTAATTTCAGTGTTACCGCATCCTGCTGGGTTTTTAATTTCAATTCATCTGCAATACTATTTAACTCATCTTTACTTATGCCCCGTTGTTTGGAAACACCGTCCAGCATAGAATTCCAGATGGAGCCCATGAACACCTCTGTCTGCAGGCGATTGGCCTCGCTCATTTTATCCAGCATAAAAGGCTCGATAGCGCTTTTGAATTTACCGTGACGGAAGATCTGTACATCTACATTCAGATTCTCCAGCGCTTTTTTGTAGAACATGATCTGTGCGCTCAGTCCTTTGAACTCCATCATTCCCTGCGGATTCATGTACAGCTTGTCGGCAACCGAAGCAAGGTAATAGGATTTTTGCGAATACATTTCACTATACGCATAAATGAATTTTTTCGATCCTTTAAAGTCCAGTAAAGTATTGCGGATCTCTTCCACCGTTGCTACACCTGCATTCAGCTCGGTAAGGTTCATGTAGATGCCTTTGATAGCGGTGTCTTCTTTTGCAAGATTTATTCTCTCCACGATCTTGTCCAGCCCCAGGGCTTCTTCACCTAAAGAAGAGAAATTAAAATTGGCAAAAGGATTGTCGCTGGTCCTGTCGGCGATCGGTGCTTTAAAGTCCATATAGAGAACGGATTTTGGCTTCAGCTTTGTTTCCGCCTTTGAATCGTTCTTAAAGACTTCTTTAACGCCATTTACAATGGATGCCACAAAGATCAGTGTGCAAAGGACCAGGGCTATTATAACGCCAACAATGGCGCCGAAAAAGGATGTGAAAAAGTTCTTCATGTATTTATAAATTTGAGGACTTGAAATTACAATTTATAACCGTAATTTGTCATAAAAGAAATGTTAAGATGAACAGAGTGTATTTGTGTCTGGGCGGGAACCTTGGGAACAGGGAAGCGAATCTTGCAAAGGCCTGTGTGGAAATTGAGAAAAGGATCGGGAAGCTTACGCAGCATTCTTCCCTGTATGAAACGGCATCCTGGGGCAAAGAAGATCAGCCTGATTACCTGAACCAGGCGCTGGAAGTGTCTACCGACCTGGATCCCCTGCAATTGCTCGGGCAGTGTATGCGTATTGAACAGGAGCTGGGGAGAACAAGAGATGTAAAATGGGAGAGCCGTCTGTTGGATATTGATATCCTGTTCTACGGGAGCCAAATAGTGGAGCTGCAGGAATTGAAGATCCCGCATCCTTTTATGCAGGAACGTTTGTTTGTATTGGAGCCGCTGCATGAGATCGCTGCAGAATTTGTGCACCCGGTCTTTAAAAAGACCATTGCGGCTCTGCTGACTGAATGCCAGGATAAGCTAAAGGTTATCAGACGGATCGGATAAAAAGAGCATAAGGATCAGGGAAGCCTTTGGTGACAACACCAACAGCGGCAGGAAAAGAATTAGGAAAGGAATAAAGCCTTTGTTGGTGTTGTCACCAACAAAGTAGTCAAATTGAGTTTTGTAAACCAGGCGGATAACTGTTAAACGAATAGAATAAGGAGAAAAGAGAATGATCAACTATATATGTATAGAGGGAAATATAGGTGCAGGGAAGAGCAGTATTGCCCAAAGGCTTGCTGCTGACTTGCAGGGGCACTTTTTGCCGGAGGAATTCGAGGAGAACCCATTATTGCCCTTATTTTATAAAGATCCGGTCCAGTTTGCCTTTCCGCTGGAATTCTCTTTTCTGCTGGATCGTTTTCGCCAGCAAAAGAATTGGGAAGAACGTTTAGTGAACACAACCGTTGTAAGCGATTATTATTTTGAAAAATGCCTGTATTTTGCCGAGCTCAACCTGAATGCGCCGGACTATAGCGTTTTTCGCGACAAATTCTTGGCCCTCCAATCGCAGATCGTGCAGCCTCAATTGCTGGTGTTTATAAAAACAGGAGTAAATGAACTAAAACATAACATTAAAAAAAGAGGAAGGGTATATGAGCAGCAGTTAGAAGACAGCTATCTGTCGAAACTGAATGAACGGTATGAGCAGGCAGCCAGTGAAATGAGGCCTTTCCGGGTGATCACATTCTGTCTGCAAACCAATGAACAGGAAAAATATGACCGTTTGTTTCACGAGTTGAAGAGCTACATACACCAGCCTCCTGCTGCAAACGCGATCGAAATTTTTTTGTAAAAAACTAAAAATGAGTAGCTTAGACGAATGTCGCATTTTAACACATTAATTTTTTTTATTTGAAAACTATGTTTAATATTGCAACGCATTAATAAAAGAATTTAAACAATTATAAGACCATGCAAACCAATACGTTAAAAGTATTATCGCTTGCCTTAGGAACATCAGTATTATTTACTGCATGTGACGGCTTAGGTAAAATGATCAAAAAGCAAAACCTCATTACTTTTGAGGTGACGCCAAAACCATTAGAAATGCACGGGGACAGCGTTGCCGTGTCGGTTTCGGGTAAATATCCTGCAAAATTGTTCGCTAAGAAAGCGGTTGTAACCGTTACTCCTGTTATTAAATACAACGGCGGAGAGAAAAAACTGAAGCCGGTTACGCTGGTAGGTGAAAAAGCTACGGAAGCAGGACAAAAAATTGCTTATGAAAAAGGTGGTACTTTCTCGTATAGCGATAAAGTTCCTTATGAGTCGGGTATGAAAGTTGCAAAACTGGAGATTCAGGCACAAGGTAAAGTGAAAAAGAAAACCAAAGATTTCAAAGCAGTTGAGATCGCTGATGGTACTATCATTACTCCACTTTTGGTGCGTAATGATGAAAAAGGTATCATGGCAAAAGATGCTTTTGTAAAATCAGTATCCAACAACCAAAGCGCTAATATTTATTACGTTATCAATCAGTCAGTTGTTCGTCCTGGTGAGCTGAAAAGCGAAGAGGTTAAAAACTTAACCACCTTCATCGGCCAGAACGCAAAAAACACGACCTGGTATGAATTCAAAGGGATCGAAGTTTCTGCTTACGCATCTCCGGATGGTGAGTTGAGCCGTAACGCGGACCTGGCAACAGACCGTGCTAAATCAGGTTCAGCTGCTTTATCAAAAGAATTCCAGAAAGACAAAAACAAAGACAACACGTTTGGTAAAGATGCAGCTCAGTACAAAACTGTTACTACTGCTGAAGACTGGGAAGGTTTCAAAACATTGATGGAGCAATCTTCTATCGCTGATAAAGACCTTATCCTGCGTGTTTTAACTATGTACACAGATGGTGAGCAACGTGAGAAAGAGATCAAAAATCTTTCTAAAACTTACAAAGAAGTTGCTGATAAAATCTTACCAAAACTGCGTCGTTCGGTATTAACTGTGATCGTTGACAAAAAATCACGTACAGATGATATGATCAACCGTTTGGCAGACACAAACCCTGATTCATTATCAGTAGAAGAGCTGATGTATGCTGCTACTTTAACTGAAGATGTAAACAGAAAAATGAACATCTACAAGTCAGCTGAAAAACAATATGCTACTGACTGGAGAACATCCAACAACTTAGGTGTTACTTACCTGTTGACAAACAAAATTGACGATGCAAAAGCTGCTTTCGAGCGTGCTGACAAAGCATCTGCAAACAACCCGGTTGTACAGAACAACATCGGTGCTTGTGTGGCTAAATCAGGTGATCGTCGTGCTGCTATGGAATACTATAACAAAGCGAACGGTGCAGGTCCTGAAGTGAACTACAACAAAGGTATCGTACTTGTACGTGATGGTAAATACGCGGATGCAGTTTCTGCTTTCGGTAGCTACAAAGGATTCAACCTGGCATTGGCTCAGTTACTGAACGGAACTCCGGATGCAGTTGCTGGTACAATCGATGCAAGCAAAGAAAAAGATATGGCAATGAGCTATTACCTGAAAGCAGTTGCTTCTGCAAGAAAAGGTGATGCTTCCGGTTTATCTAACCTGAAAACAGCAATTGAAAAAGACGGATCATTGAAAGCTATGGCAAAAGATGATTGCGAATTCCTGAAATGGAGAGAAAATGCTGATTTCAAAGGAATGACCAACTAAGAAAAATTCCCACGATATTTAAAATCCCCCGACTACTCGTTAGTGCGGGGGATTTTTATTTATTTGGTCACCGTTGGTCGCGAGGCTTCGCGATCACTAACGGTAATAGATAGTACGAAACCAGCCTTGTTGGTGACAACACCAACAAGGGCATTAAATACCTATAAAATGAAATATTTAATAAACCTGCTGATCGTTATTACGTGTTGTGCGTATACAGATCTGTCCGCTCAACGTGTTCATGCCCTTGTGCCTAACATACAGGTAGACTCACTGCTCCAGGCAAAGAACGGTGCATCCAAAATAGCGTATGACCAGGTGCGCGGGCATTTGTATTATTCCATTTCCAATGGCGACATCTACGAAGTGTATATACCGGGAAGCGGAAATGCTAGTGATACCCTGCGGTATACCAGCACCGATCATGGTATCACTATGGTACAGGGAATGATCATACGTGATAGCGTGATGTACCTTTGCGGAAACCAATGGCTGGCAACAACAGGCATAGGTAAAGTCGTAAAAGGGAAATTACAGCCAAACGGAAGCAGGGTGTGGACAGCGATTGCAACCAGTCAGCCGTATCCAAGCTCGGAACCGTGGGGAGATCATGGTTTTGCAGGCGTAACAATAGATCCTGCCGGTACTTATATTTTTGTTTCCAGCGGTGCGCGCACACACTTAGGTGAGATCAGGACCAACAGTGGCGCCTGGCCCAATAAGCGGGAAGTGCCTATGACCTGCCGCATGTTTCGCTTTCCGATCAATGCAACGAATATTATACTGCCGAATGATTCGGTTGCCCTTGATGCTTCCGGTTATGTGTATTTATGGGGCAACCGGAATGCCTATTCGATGGCATGGGATGCAAACAGTAATTTGTTCGCGATCGATAATGCAGGTGAGCGTGATGATCCGGAAGAGCTGAACTGGCTGCGTCCCAACAGGCATTATGGATATCCCTGGAGAATGGGAGGGAACACCAATCCCCTGGCACATTCGCCCTATGATGTGAGCCAGGACCTGTTGGTGAACCACAACAGCAGTGGATATATAAATGGCTGGTTTGCCGATAACCCGGGTTTTGCTGCTGTTCCGCCGGGTACCACGTTCACTGAGCCGATCCGGAATTACGGACCGGATGCAGATTTTTTCAAAGACTCTGTTACAGGCACTATTAAAAATGCAAGTGACCTTGGTTCTTATATTTCTTCTTTTACACCGCACCGTTCACCACTTGGTCTGGTAATAGATAAAGACAGTCTCCTCGATACTCCGTACCGCGGCGATGCCTTTCTCACCAGCTTTATGCCCGGGGGCGACAGCTCGGGCTTTTCATCTCTTTCACCCTGGGGAGGTCCTGTTTGTTATGTGGATCCTGTCCGCGATCTTCTGCATGTAAAATTGACGTATAATTCCTCGATCGACAATTATACGATGAACGTATACAGGATCGTGGAAGGTTTTTACCTGCCTACAGATGCTACACTGGTTGGAAATGTACTGTATGTGATCGAGAATGCCAATGCAGGAGAGATCTGGAGAATAACAATGCCTAACTATTCGAGTCTCAATAACCTTGAAAAAATAACGGAGATGAAAGTATATCCGAATCCGGGCAGCGGAGAAGTGGATTTTAAATTTAAACTTCCGGCATCACTCGATGTTCAACTCTCGATCTACGACGTGCGCGGGCGAAAAGTGTTTGAAACAACTGATTTTACTGCTGATCCGAAGGGAGGCACCATACATGTGGAAATGAACGACTGGGCAGACGGAGTGTATGTATATAAATTTAAAGCGGATGCGGAGATGAGTGTCGGGAAGATCATCAAAGCCGGCAAATGATGAATCGTCAAAAGATAAAGGTGTTAGCCGTGATCTTTGCATTATGCTTTCTTTCTTTTAGTTGTATTGTTTTTTTAACAGATAATCCTGTTACAGGTTCAAAAAGAAAAGGATCCTATGGGGCTATTGCTATCCGCGACAATGTGAATGACTTCCAGAAAATGGGGACCTGTCTTTTCACCCGGGCTTACCTGCAACGCTACTACGACAATTCGTATTATTATACACAAAACAGCTATGAAGAACACCGGGAAGATTTTATAGCAAAGCTCACCCAACTATTACAGGAAAATGACAGCGTGGATGTTTTTCTCCTCGCTCATACCAACTATTACTGCGAATGGATACGATCGGTTGATCCTGCGCTTCGCAAAAAGATCCATCTTGTATACAACACCGGTTGTTCGGGACTTCAGCAAAAGGAGATCTGGAAAGAGCTGGGCGTTAGTCAGTATGTAGGGCATGAAAGCAGGATCAGTATTTCGCCTGTATTCTATTTCTTTTTTTTGCGCCGTTATCTCAGTGATGGCTCTCTGCCGTTTGCTGTCGAACAGTCGAATACCGCTATGCACGAAAAGCTCGCGCGCATCAAAAAACTAAGTCTCCATTCACTTGATATACCTGAACAAGTGGAAAATGGATCTGAAGGAACCTTGTGCAGCTATAAATGAGAAAAGCCGGAACATCCCTGATCTTTGCCTATGCCGGTAGTTTTATAACACTGTTGTATGTTTTATGCACGCTTGCATTCAATAGTTACGGCTTGGTAGCAGAGAGCGGGACGGGCATGATAGCTGTTATCCCTTACCTGATGGCTTTAATGGGCTTGAGTGGTTTGTTTTTTTCTGCCCTATATCTCTACAAAAAAATTCTCACAGATCCGGTATTAAAAAAACAAGTGATAGATGCGGTGGTCGTAGTGCCTGCAGTGTTTATGGCCTGCCTGCAATTGTATGCCTTCTGTATGTTCATGGCCTGGCTATAGCTCAGGCTTTATCGAACAGTCGCAGGAATTCATCTTTTTTCCGGGAAGAGACATCAGCCAGTGTATCATTCGATAGCAGGACCTGGCTTTCATTCTTCAGGAATTTTTTCACATGGTTCAGGTTCACGATCCAGGATTTGTGTGTGCGGAAGAAAAGATCGTTGCCCAACAGCTCTTCAAACTCACCGATATTTTTTGTTGACAAAGACCGGAGGCCCGAATCGGTAATGATCTTCGTGTATTTCCCATCTGCTTCGAGGCTGATGATGGCGCTTGTGTCCACAAATGAGTATCCTTCGGCAGAGGGAATTGCGATCTTCTGAAGCCCACTCTCCTTTGTGCGCAAATTATCCAACAGCACACCGATGTTCTTCCCGGAGCTGAACTGCTTTTCTTTTTCGAGCTTATCCACCACAGTTATCATTTCCTGGATGACCACCGGTTTTAATAAAAAATCATAGCAGGAGCTTTTAATTGCTTTCAGTGCGTATTTTTCGTGAGCCGTAGTGAACACCACTTCAAATGTGGGTGAAGGAAAATACCGGAACAGATCAAAGCCCGTTTCATCGTTGATCTCCACATCCAGGAAAACCAGTTCGGGATTTTTTGCATGGATCAGTTTCACTGCATCTGCGATCGTATTGGCAGTTCCTGTTATCTGCAATTGCGGACAGTAATTCTGGATGATGCCGGCAAGGGCATTCACACAGCTGAAATCATCATCTACTATAATGCAGTTCATGTTAGTATCGGTATAATAAAGGTACGTAAAATTTGATTTCGGTTCCTGTTGCAAGAACCGGCTTCGAAATGATCTCAAAATAATCTTTCACTGCAGTCCGGCCTGCTGCCTGAAAAAGAACCTGTAGCCGTGAACGTATCATTGCAATGGCATGTGAATTTTGGATAACGTTTTCTTTTTCCGGATCGATGCCTTTTCCGTTATCGGTCACCCGGATCTCCAGTAGGTCGCCTGTTACAGATATACTAAGTTTTACAAACGGATCTGCAATAAGATGGAAACCCGCATGTTTGATCGCATTCTCGATAAAGGGCTGAATGAGCATGGGTGGAACAAGAATGCCTTCTGCATCTCCCGGTATACTGATAACAAAGCGGACAGGCTTTGCAAATTTTTCCTGCTCAAAATCCATGTATGCTTCCAGGTATTTTATTTCGTTCCTCAGCCCGATACTTTCTTTTTCGGAATTGCTGATTGTTTCCCGCATCAGGAACGACATACGCTGCAGCTGCAGGATGGTTTTTTCTTTTTGATCGTTTATCACAAAGCCCTGGATACTGTTCAGTGCATTGAAAACGAAATGCGGGTTCATCTGGCTCTGGAAGCGGGAGATCAGCTTCGATTGTTCGCTTAGTCTTTCCGACTGTGCCTCGATCTCGATATTTTTCTCCTGTAGTTTCAGATAAGCCTTTTTTCGTTCGTTGTTTGTCCGTACCAGGAAAATGATCAGTGTCCCGAGGAGCAATAATCCTACTGCAATGGCAATGATAATGATGACCAGCCTGTTCTTTGTTTCGCCTTCCTTTTCTAATTGCAATTGTTTGATCTCATTATCCAAATTCAGTCGCAGGATCTCTTTTTCCTTTTTCGCCTGCTGGTATTTATTCTGGATCTCTTCTGCCGCTTCGAAATTTTCTACTTTCACAATGGAATCGTGTACCTGGATATATAGCTTGTTATACTTGTTTGCGTTCTTAAAGTCGCCCAATTCCTCATAGCTGTCCGACATCGCCAGGTAGTAATTATATTCCCAGCGCGGCTGTCCGAATTGTTTGGCATATTCCAGCCCCACCACATAATTTTTGATAGCCTCCCGGTATTGTTTTTTTGCTTCGTATGCCTGTCCTATTCGCAGGTAATGTGTTACCAAGCGGTCTTTGATCCTGAAACGGATAATAAGCGC
Organism: Bacteroidota bacterium; assembly: GCA_021156365.1. Taxonomy (GTDB): domain Bacteria; phylum Bacteroidota; class Bacteroidia; order B-17B0; family Aurantibacillaceae; genus JADJDM01. The sequence continues at coordinate 20,250 of JAJNDK010000009.1, read as the reverse complement.
TTCGTTGTTCTTTAATACAAGCAGTGCAGAGTCGGGCTGTTTCAGATCAATGTAGACATAACTTAAATTGTTGTTGATGGTGATCATGCCGGCCGTATCTTTTCCACGACGCGCGATCTCCAGACCTTTCAGTATCAGGTTCCTGCTTTTTTGCTGTATGGCTTTGTCGGCATGCCCGTTTTCCATATAGGCAGTAGCGAGGTTACAATAGATAAGGCCAATGCGTAAAGAGTCGCGGCTTTTTTTTCCGACCTCCAGGGCCTTCTCATAACAGGCAATAGCTTTTTCAGGCTGTTTGAACTGAATATACATGGCCCCTGTGGAATTCAATATACGCAGGGAAATATCGGGGTAGCCATTGTTCTCTGCTATCACCAGGGCTTTGTTGAAGTAATCGGCGGCCTGTGCTTCGTCCTTGTTCTCGAGGTAAATAATACCGAGGGAATTATAGGTCTTGGCCAGTACATGCTGATTTTTTGAACGGCTGCTTTCCTTTATGATCCAGTTTGCTATGCGGATGCGATCTTCATCCCTGTCCGTACTCATTTTGTCCAATTTGTGAAGAAAGTCGAGCAGTGTCAGGGAATCTGTTTTACTGGCATTCAGCACCCGGCTAAGCGAGTCAGGACTTGTAAGCTCCTGTGCTTTGGTAAACAAAGGAAAAAGCAGCAAGAGCAGGATATAGGTATAAGCAGTCTTCAACCGATCGTCTTTTTTTGATCAGATAAATATAAGCCTTTAAACAGATTAAATAAAGTGTTTTTGTTGGCAGGAACGATGTAATGGGTCCGGAAGCGTTTTTACGAAAGGTTTATAGTACGTTCCTTCCCTTTTTGGTTACGTTCTTTCTCTCCTGGTATGCGAACATTAAACAGATGAGCAGAAAATAAATAATGCAGTATTTTGTGCAGTATGAAAAGAAACCTGTTCTATACATGTATAGCCTTTAGTATGCTATTGGCCATTTCCTGCAGTACCAAAACAGAAGAGAAAGGGCTGAATATTGGTATTCCTGTGCAAAAGATCCAACTGGATCTTTCAGGCGACCAGTTAGTATCCTATATTCATACGAAGCTTCTGAGCGACACCAGCAGGAACCTGATCGCCCAGCTGGGCAGCTATACATTTTCAACGTCTGTAGATCCGGTAAATAGTTATGATAACCGCTATAACCCGGATGTGATCCTTTATTACGAATATCCTGGACTGACATTGAAATACACCGGCAAAGGGGCAGGAATGACACAGCGAAAAGAGCTGCAATCGGTATTGGAAAGCTACCCGAACAGTTTTTACCTCGATGAGATCATCCTGGAACCGAAATTATATAAGAATACCCTGCCCTTTAAGCTCACAAAAAATTCAGGCCCCTATGAAGTGGAACAGCTGCTGGGCAAACACAATTCTTTTTTCGACAGCGGGAGCACAACCGTGAAGCTGAGCTATACCTACCCGGAGCATGGTTTGTTTGTCCGCTTTAATTATTATCCGGGATCCCTGATGCCGGATAGCTCCATCCTGGTTATTTCTTTGAAAGATCCGCTTACTGAGATGAAACGTTATCCCACTTTGTTCCCGGGAACAAAGTAATGGGTCTGCGTTCATTCCTCAAAAGCAGGCGTTCCTTAAGTTTTTCCGAAAGCAGGTTTTGAAAACCGCAACTTTGGTTGAAATAATCACACCATGGGAAAAATAACAATGCTTTTAACCATACCGGTACGGATCTCCGGTTTGACCGGTGACTCCTTTTACCAACATTAAAACCGAAGCTATGAAAAAGTACATTCTTTTAGTAAATGCTATGTTATGGTCAGGCCTGTTTTATCCGGGCATGTCGCAATTCAATGTAAGCGGACTTAAAAACAAGGTGGAGAACAATGGCCGGCAAAAGATAAAGCACAATGCCAAGGAAGATGCCACTAAAAAAGATCCCGATAGCTATCGGGAGACAAACACTACCTCTTCAAATGATCAAACAGCCAATTCAGTTCAACCAGCCACTATAAACACAAAAAGTATGAACAACACGCTATCAGGTACCATTATTTTCTCGGGCCAGCCGTTTTTGGGAGATGCTCCGGCCAATGCAACCACAAAGGATTTTAAGGTCTGGGACGAAATGTACGGCAGGGCTGTTTTTGAGAAACCATTGAAACAATTACTGACCGGTAATTTTTCGGAAGCCATATCGAATATTGGTTCCTATACAGGAACCGTCCTGGTAGAATTCGAATTGAAACAGGATGACGGTGAAAGCACGACCACTGTTCAGAAGCGTTTAAAAAATGATGAGCTGGATAAAAGTTACATCGACTTTGATATAGCCCCTTCCATCAATAATTCGCGTGATGCATGGATCGTGAATTTTGGGAATGGTGTGGCTTCTTATGGCTCTTCGTATTTTAAGAACAGGGAAAAGGGAAAATTCACGATGGCTGTTTTCTTTTTAAATGGCCGCCAGGATCGCATAGAGGGGCAAAACAACACCGGGAACCTTACGATCGATTATTCCGGTCTGCCGGATGGTGATCAGGGCACTACGAAGATCAGCGACTGGAATCAGAAGATCAACCAGGCTGCCGATGGGAACCAGGTAGTGGAGAACAGGAAAAAACTGGAACAGAAACACTCCGGTGCATTGCCAGGGATCACATTCACGAATGCAAAGAAGGAACCGACAACCATTTTCCAGGCAGGGGAAGAGATCTATGGCAGGATCAAACTTGCCAAACCATTGCGCGAGTATCTGAATAATGACAAGGCAAATAAGATCCGGATCGATCTTAGCTGTCTGAATGAGAACATCAATTACTTCGATTATACAAAAACGCTGCGCCCGGGTGAATTGGACAATGCCTATATTGATTTTGATATCTATCCTTCCCTGCAAAATGCAAAGGATGTATACAGCAATAACTTTGGATTTTTTTATAGTCTGTATGGGAATGGCATGGATCCGAAGAAAGTGTTGAAGTTCGAGTTCAAACTTTCTTCCGAGTATAACATGAATTACAATGGCTTTAAAAAAATGGAAGCAGCAGGTGAAGTGGAGATCGATTATTCCAAAATAACAAGATCGCAGATAGCTGACCTGTATACGCAGGGACGTAAAATAGCAGAAGAGGCAGAAAAAAATGCCGGCAAGCTGATGGCCAAAGAACATGCGGAGTTTGTAAAGAAACTACCGTTGCCTGTTGTGTTTACCAAAGCGAGCAAAGCAGGATACACGGGTTATAGCAATGCTGTGCTCATTTCCATGATCAAAGCAAGATTCAAGGTGTCGGAGGTTTACATGCTTACCTTCGATGTACCGGAAGGCAGTGGGGATTTCACGGCTTTAAAGGATCTGAATGACTACCCATCGGAAAAGATCGGGAACCATATTTTTTACTTTGCTTTTAAGGATGATACGGATGGTTGCTACAAATTTGCGGGAGGCCGGCTCCGCATGCTGTACGAAGGAAATGGCAAATACAGCGATCCGGTTATTTTCCCGTACTCTCCGCTTATGAACGAAGATCCGAAGTTTCCCTTCGACGAGTCCCGTTACGCTCTGGGATATGAAAGTGTGTTTTTCCTGGACGGAACAAAAATAAAGAAATAAAAAATGGACCTCCTGCAAAACGAAAAGGTGATCGATATCTGGACAATACTGTACCGGACACCCAATGGTAATGAATATAACGGCAAATTGACGGTTACCAATAAGCGCCTGCTGTACGATGCTAAATTTGATGTGTCGGCAAAAGGTTTGGCCGAAGAGGCGCTGTTTGTGAAATGGGGCTCGGAAGATTTTATTGTAATTCCCAAAGAGCGGATAAAAGAAGTGGAGATCTCGAAAAAATTCTTCGCGAAAAAAGTGATCCTTACACTGGACAATGGTTCACGACATGTTTTTAATTACGGGATGCTGAATGTGGATCCTGTAGCCAATGCCATCATGCGTGATCGCAGATAATTTCACGGACACGGATTTCTTTCTTATTTTAGTTCCTGTAGAATGGCGTATCAGAAATCAATAAAGGAAGTAATTGCAGCAAGTGAATTTGTATCGGAGCCTGCCATATACCGCTATTACCTGGTTCGATCCTATATGCAGGCAGCAGCGCATTTGAAGATCATTCATAACCGCTCGGAAATTACCGTTGTTACCTCTGAAGAGAATGAACACTTATTAGAAGTTCTGGAGGCAAATCCGGAGAAATGGAGATTGCTCAGGGTCCGCTGTGGAAAACCATTTTATTGCGTGGGTTTTATCGCGGGCATCACACATGCCCTTGCCGAAGCAGGCATTGATATAACGATCGCTTCTACTTTTGAATACGATCTTTTGCTGGTGCAGGAAGAAAATTTGCAAAAAGCGATTATCTGCCTGAAGGAGCTTGGATTCCGGTATTCGGAATACTGACGGAATTTAAGTCACATCTATGAAGCAGTGGGATCGGCCTATGTCGCTCTTACGGAGCTAAAGATTAGTCCTATAGGGACGACATATTAATAGAGAAAATCCAACCTGTAAAATAGAAGCGCCGTAGGTGCGGCATGTTTCACCAGTCCAAAATAAGCTTATCCTTTGAATTCAATTTTGGTATGTGTTCCGTCGCAATAGGGCTTGTTGGATGATTGCCCGCAGCGGCAGAAAGCAGTTACTTTGTTCGTATGCGTCTCGTCCCCATCCTGTTTTTTCACCGTGATATTTCCGTATACGAGGAGGGGCCCGTCCCTTAGTACTTCTACAATATTTTCTGCAGCCACGCTTACAGGCTCTTCTGCCTCGCTGTTCATATAGTAGCTCAATGCCCCGGAAGGGCATTTTTTGACCTGCTCCACGATCCGTTCGGTAGAAGCGCCTTCCGGTTTGATCCAGGGCTTTTCGGCCGGATTAAAGACACTGAGAAGGCCATTGCTTCCTTTCCAGCAGAGGGTGGAGTGAATACACACATGTGGTTTCCATACGATGGTCACTTCACCGTTGCTGTATTTTTTTGTGAGCTCTTTCATACGATCTTCTTGCTTTTTCAAAGATAAGCGATACCCGGCTGCTTTGCAAAAAGTCCGGGTCAGCCCTTATTTTAAGATCAGCTCGCTTACGGCTTTGCGTGTGCGGGCAGTCAGTTCCCTGGTTTTATAAGGCTCTTCCAGCTTGTCGGCTTCGTCCAGGTACCCGAGCGCAATTACGACCATGGGTTTCAGGTTTTCTGCCAGCGAAAAAGAAGCACTGATCTTGCTTTTATCGAAGCCGGCCATCGGATGCGAAAAGATCCCCATCGAAAATGCCTGCAATGCCAGTGTTGCATTAAATGTTCCCAGATCGTGCTCAGCGTAGGCATTAAACGGATTCCCTTCCTTGTCTGCAGTGGTCTTTGCAACACTTACCATTAATACAGCTGCATTCTTTGCCCAGGGCGTATTACCAGGTGCGAGGGCAGCCACTATCTTTTCGAAATTCTCCGAACCGCGGTGTGCGGGGATCACTCTCCAGGGTTGTTCGTTGTTTCCGCTGAAGGCCCAGCTCCCGGCTTCCAGGATGGCCATCAGGTCTTTCTCCGTGATTTCTTTTCCTAAAAAGCTCCGGGCGCTCCAGCGTTTTCTGATCAGGTCAATAACTTCGTACTGTGTTTTTGCTTCTTTTATTTCGCTCATACATTTTTTAGTTTACATCGTCATCGGTACATCCATCAGCAGTACTTCTGCATCCTGGGAATTGGCTGTTAATTGTATTTTCTCCATGTCCCATACACCGTATCCGTCTCTTTGATTCAATTGCTGTCCATCTACCGCCACATCGCCTTTTAATACAAATATATACACTCCGTTGCCTTTGCGTTTGATATTGTATTCAGCTTTTTTATCCTTATCGAATTTACCGAGGTGGAACCAGGCATCCTGGTGGATCCATACACCTTCATCGTCTGCATTCGGCGAAAGGATCTGCTGGAATTTGTTGTGCCGGTCTGCTGCATTCAGCGTTATCTGGTCATACCGCGGTGTTACATCTTTCTTGTTAGGGAACACCCAGATCTGCAGGAATTTGGTGAGCTTATCTTTGTTCTTGTTGTACTCACTGTGCTGAATACCTGTTCCGGCGCTCATTACCTGTATGTCGCCATGTTTGATGGTGGCAACGTTATTCATACTGTCTTTGTGCTCCAGGTCGCCTTCCAGTGGAATGGAAATGATCTCCATATTATCATGTGGATGCGTGCCAAAACCCATTCCCGGATCCACGCGGTCGTCGTTGAGTACACGCAATACACCAAAGTGCATTCTTTCGGGATTGTAATAATTAGCAAAGCTAAAGGTGTGATGACTGTCTAACCAGCCGTGGTTAGCGTGTCCGCGGGTCTCCGCTTTATGTAATACTGAATTTGCCATGATCTTTGTTTTGGGGTTGGGTAAATGATTGAATCCGATCTGTTCGAGCTCTGCCAGCTCATCGATATCGTTTTTGAGGACATTGCCCAGGCTTGCCGTTGCAACAAACATTCCTGTGCCCATCAGTCCTTTTTTTATAAAATCTTTACGATCCATGTTATTTATTTCTTGTCTTTAGTGTTTATGCATAAACTTAACACTACAAAGGTATGTCGGGATCCCTGTCCGATCCATTGAACTAGATTAAGAAATTCAGCACCCCATTCATCTGTCGATATGCAATTCAATGATATTGGCTTTCAAATGATGGGACAGCTTCAGGTGCTGATTCCTGAAATCAAGGCTGTCAGTACTGATATTACATGCCTGGATGAAATAGGGTGTGGGCAGGCGGCTCACCGGAATGGGGTCACGCTTCGATTCCTGTAGCACTTCTTCCCGCGCATCATAGGCATTCGCATACTGATCCGCCAGCACTACTTCAAAGGTCATGAATACTAACAACAACAGGAGTAAGACGGATCTCAGCCACCCGGTGAACCATGAAGACAGCTTTATGTAACGACCCACAAGCATAGCGGTTTTTGCCAGCAGGAACAAGCCGATCAGGTCACAGATCAGAAGAGCACGCTTTGGCGTAATATCGTTCAGCTGATAGCTCGTAAGAAGCATGCTACAAAAGACGAAAAGGAGATAAAGCGCAAATTCACCGAAGCGGATTTTTGGTGATTTTTTTTGCTGCGTTCCCATGCCAATGAACAGCAAAACAAACAGGATCACATACAGCAGTCCCGGCCAGAGCATCGGGCGGAGAAAGTAGCTGAACATGGAAGCCAGGGTGATCAGTATCGTGCCTGGTATTCCCGCCTCTTCAAGGATCTCGCTTCTTGTGGCAGTTCCCGGAGAAGTAAGTGTAACGATCAGGGAAGTGAGCAGCAATAAAATACCAATGCTGTATATAATACGATGTTTGGAAGTAAAAAACGTAATCTTTTTGCAGATGACTGCGATCAGCAATAAGAACAGGAATTGCAATGCCAGGAATTCGCTGCTGCTCCCGATAAACAAACAGGCAATAAAAAACAAAGGGATCCGCCATTTGTGTTTGAATCCATCCAGTATAAAACAGGCAACGAGCAGTATGCAGGTAGTACACCACAGATAAGTGCTTACCTGTGTGTACCAGAAAAACAATTCGTCGGGTCCCGAGCAACAGAAGAAAACGAAGAGGAAAAACAGGAGGGCAAACCGTTTGCGGGCAAGATAATCAGCGGGAAGCAATAAAATAACGAATTTTATAAGGTAATAAGCAAATGCGGCAATACTAAGGAGGTTGTAAAGTATATACACAAACCGGCTGTCCATCGCAATAATACAACCATTCAGGAAATAGGCCATCACGCGGCTGTACTGTGTATCGATGATCCCGGAAAGCCCTACGGTATCTATCCTGTATTTGAAAAAAAGATCGTCAATACTCAGCCGGTTGCAAAAAGCGATAAGAATAAGAAAAGCTGTAAATAAAAAAAGTGTGACCTTTTCGATCACACCTGATTCCTTATAGAGCCTGTAAAAATTCACAGGACTAAAGATAGGGTATTTGAGGAAATGTTAGTCTTTATCTTCTTGTTTGGCTTCCTCTTTCCGGATGAAATTTCCTGTATCGTCAAAAATGAGATCCGTTCCTTCTTTTCCTTTCTTCACTTCTGCCTCGTAGAAGACTTTATTAGTGCCGGATTCGGTTATCCTGGAAGCTTCGGATAGTTTGTGTCCCGGGTAGTTTTTAGTGACATAGTCCGATGCCGCTTTTGGAAGAGTTGTCACTGCAATTTCCTGCTCGGTTTCCAACAGCTTGCCATCTGCTGAAAAAGTAGCGGAAGTTTCTGTTTTTTTAAGATCGAATTCTGCTTCGTAGGTATTGCCTTCTTTTTGCCATTCGTTGGCTTTGACTCCCGAAAATTCTTTCGCAAAGGATTCTTTTACCGGGGCAGGAATTTCTGCTTCTTTTAATTTCTGGGCATTGGCTGATATAATACTGAATAAACCAGCCAGGGTGATAAAGATTGTTTTCATAGTGTTTATATTTAGTATTCAAATGTACTGCGTAAATCTAAAGTAAATCTTTAGGGAACTGAATACGGAATTCGTGTCGATTGTTTGAATAGGAATAGCCGATCTTCATTTTATAAATGTCGGTAATGCTTTTTAGAATGGAAAGCCCAAGCCCTAATGAATCTTTTGATGCATCGTTCTTTTTAAAACGAATGAATAATTCTTCTTCCGAAATGCTAAGCCGGTCCCCCGTGTTTGAAAACATCAGCGAGTTTTTGTCTGTCCGGATATTGATGCTTCCTCCTGTCACATTATGCCTGATCGAATTTTGCAGCAGGTTGGTGATCAGGATATCTGCAAGCACGGAATCCATCTGCACTTTCAGCGAGTCCTGAAGTTCCGTTGTAATCGCTATTTTCTTTGCTTCTGCTGTTTCTTTAAAAATCCCGAGTGCTGCAGTTATCCGTTCGTTCATGTTTACAGTCGTACTTTCTGCAAAGTGTTTGTTCTCGATCTTAGAAAGCAGTACCAGCGATTTATTCAAGGATCCCAGTTTTTTAATGGTGTTTTCCATCACCTGCAACTGGTCCATCTCTTCCTGTTTCAAATTCTGTGATTGCATAAGGAGAGAAAGATTTGCTTTGAGAACTGCCAGTGGTGTCTGCATTTCATGTGATGCATTTTCCGTAAACTCTTTTTGGTGCAGGTAATCGGCATAGATCCGTTGACTCATGCGTTCCAGCGCTTCACTTAGTTGTGCAAATTCTTTTGTAGAGCTGTTTTCAAATGGAACATTCATGTTTTTTCGGGTGTCAAAAGCATTCAGCTGCTCCAGGATCTTATAAAATGGTTTCCAGATGGATCTTGACAGGAACCAGCTTACGGTAAAGAATACCAGTATAAGCAGTATAAGGATAATAACAAATGAAGTACTCAGACTTTCCAGGAGGTCATCATCTTCTGCCATCGGCTTCATGATGGTGATCAGATAAATTTTCCCGGAGGATGAATGGCTGCTGCGAAGGACCCGGTACTTCACCATTTCTTCTTCGAAAGGATCGTAGATGCTGGTGTCTTTGTAGTTGTTTGTCACAACAGGATCGGGGCAAAGCCGGATCGTGGACAAACTGTCGATGTCGAAATAAACGATGTCTGCTGAAAGTCCTTTTGTGATCCTGTTCTCAGCGATCACCTGCTCCCTTTGCAGGGCCTCATCTGTTGCTTCCATCAATTCTCCCCGAACGGTGTAGTACGAAAAAAAACAAGCTGCGATAAGCAGGGGAATACTTATCAATACATAATACAGCAGGGTCTTGTTAAGCAGTTTCATTCGTTTATGGTGTTATCGAATTTATAACCTATCCCGTATATGGTTTGGACATAATCCCGGCAGCCTTTATCTGTCAGCTTTTTCCGGAGATTACGCAAATGCACATAAATAAAATCGTAGTTGTCCATCTGGTCCGAATTGTCTCCCAACAGATGTTCTGCGATGGTGTTTTTGGATACTACCCGGTTCTTATTACTGATAAAAAAAAGCAGCAGCTCATACTCTTTGGCAGTTAAAGGAACCACTTCTTCGTTTACCTTAACCAGTCTTTCTTCGGGAACAATGCTTATTTCATTTACAGTGATCTTTTTGGATCCCCCGAAATTTTTCCGGCGGATCAATGCTTTTATCCTCGAATTCAGCTCGGCCAGGTCGAAAGGTTTTGGTAAATAATCATCTGCGCCCAGATCCAGTCCTTTTACTTTATCATCCGTAGAATTTTTAGCAGAAATAATGATAATACCGGCTTTGGACTTGTTTTTTTTAAGCTGATCTATGATCTCCAGACCATTCCCTTTAGGGAGTGTAATGTCCAGGAGCACACAATCGTAATCATACCCTGCTGCTTTTTCGGAGGCGGAAATAAAATCCGCGACCGATTCCACTACATAACCTTCCTGGTACAAAAACTGTTTGATGCTTTTGCGTAATTCAGGTTCGTCTTCTACCAGCAGGATTTTCATAACTTAAAGATATGGCTATAATTCTTAAGGGAATCTGAAGGCCCGCAAAATAAATACGCAGGTATATAATTTTATTGGTACGAACGGCCTGAAAAAGATGTTAATGAACCTGCCATTTTCTCACTATTTAGTATCTTTCGTGCTTATGAAAATGAGACTACTTATTACGCTGTTTGCACTCACAGGTATCTGTTCTGCACAAACACAAAAACAATACAATTCAGCTGAACTATTACAGTCGCTCAAAAAGCTTAACACAGTCGGATCCGTTCTCTATGTGGCGGCTCACCCGGATGATGAGAATACCCGCTTGCTGGGCTACCTGGCAAATGAAAAAAAACTGCGTACCGGCTACCTTTCACTTACGCGAGGTGATGGCGGGCAAAACCTGATCGGAAAGGAGCAGGGCGAACTACTGGGCCTGATCCGCACGAATGAATTGTTAGCTGCCCGGCGTACGGATGGTGCAGAACAGTTCTTTACACGTGCCAATGATTTCGGTTTTTCCAAAAACCCGGAAGAGACCTTTGGGATCTGGAACAAAGATTCGGTGCTGGCGGATGTGGTTTGGGCCATTCGTAAATTCAAACCGGATGTGATCATTTGCCGTTTCCCTACTACGGGTGAAGGCGGGCATGGCCATCACACAGCTTCTGCCATTCTTGCACAGGAAGCATTTGATGCAGCGGCCGACCCTGCAAAATTCCCGGAGCAGTTAAAATATGTACAGGTGTGGAAAACAAAACGACTGTTCTGGAACACCTTTAATTTTGGCACTACCAATACCACTGCCGAAGACCAGTTGAAGATCGATGTGGGTGTTTTTAATCCATTGCTCGGAAAATATTACGGGGAGATCGCTGCAGACAGTCGTTCTATGCACAAGAGCCAGGGCTTCGGATCAGCAAAGGGAAGAGGCACTTCCCTGGAATATTTTAAATTCCTGAAGGGTGATTCGGCAAAAAAAGATGTATTCGAAGGGATCGATCAAAGCTGGAAACGCTTCAAAGAAACGGAAAAGATCGGTGCACTCGTGGAGGCCTGCCTGAACAAGTACAACCCGTTACTGCCTGAAAACAGTGTAAAAGACTTACTGGTTATTTATAAAGAATTACAAAAGCTGAATTCTGCCAACACGGATGTTCAATACTGGAAACAGCAGAAGCTCATAGAAACAGAAAACCTCTTGCTGGCCTGTGGAGGCTTATGGGCAGAAGCATATGCCAGTGATTACATGGGTATTCCCGGGAAGCCCGTGAATATTACTGCACAGGCCGTTGTAAAAAACAATACAGTGATCAAACTGAATTCGGTTTCCTTTTTGCAGGATGATTCTACCACAGCGCTGACCATGAAAATGAATGAGCTGTATACCTTTAAACACAAAACAAATTTGCCGGCAGCGCTTTCTTATTCCGATCCCTACTGGTTGAAAGATGCGCACTCTCCTGCATTGTACACAGTGACGGATCAATTGCTCAGGGGCACTCCGGATAATCAGCCGAAGGCAAAAGTTGTATACACTATAACGATCGGTGATCTGAACCTAAAGATCGAACGACCATTGACCTACAAATACACGGACCCCGTGAAAGGAGAGATCTACCGGCCTTTTGAAGTATTGCCTCCGGCCACGGTTTCTGTTTCCGAAAAGGTATTTGTGTTTTCGGATACGAAAGCCAAAGATGTTTACCTGCTGGTGAAAGCGAATACGGCTAATGTAAGCGGTACGGTACAGTTGAATGCACCTGCCGGGTGGGTGATAACGATCAAAGATCCGCAATTCAATCTCGCGAATAAAGGAGATGAGATCAGTATTCCTGCACAGGTGATCCCTTCACCGAATGCACAGAAAGGGCAATTAAAAGCAAGCATTAAGATCGGTGAAGAACTATTTTCGAAAAGCATTCAACGGATCGAATACGATCATATTCCTTACCAGTTCATCCTGTCAGACGCAAAAGCAGAATTAGTGCCATTGGATCTTAAGAAGACCGGAACCAATATCGCCTATATTCCGGGTGCGGGTGATGATGTGGAAGCTTGCCTGAAACAGATCGGGTATACAGTTACAGAGCTGAATGACGATATGCTGGCGACTGCAGATCTTTCCAAATACGATGCAATTGTTACAGGCGTGCGTGCCTACAATACGAATGAGCGTTTGCAGGTACATTACAACAAGCTGATGGAGTACGTAAAGAATGGCGGTAACCTGGTGGTACAATACAATACCAACAGCAGGGTAGGGCCGGTAGTTGCGAAGATCGGACCGTATCCGTTCACTGTTTCAAGGAATCGTGTGACCGATGAAAAAGCCGAAGTAAGTTTCATCAACGAAAACCACCCTGTTTTGAACTTCCCGAATAAGATCTCAAAAGCAGATTTTGATGGCTGGATCCAGGAACGCGGAATTTATTTTGCGACGGAATTAGATAAGAACTACGAGACGGTTTTCAACATGAATGATCCCGGTGAGAAATCACAGGATGGAAGCCTGATCGTGGCGAAGCACGGTAAAGGGAATTTTGTGTACAGTGGTCTGGTGTTCTTCCGCGAGCTGCCTGCAGGTGTTCCGGGAGCGTATCGTTTGTTTGTGAACCTGCTGAGCATTCCAAAGAATAAGGAAACAAAATAATGGAAGAAGAAAGATCACCCCTATTGGGAAGCTGGAGGAATGTATACCTGCTTGTGGCGGGCGTGCTTGTATTGGTGATCACGGGCCTGTATTTTTTTACCGAATATTTTAATTAAATGAACCGGATCGATTGGCTTGTATTGTGTACTACGCTTGTTTCCATCGTTTTCTACGGTGTGTGGAAGAGCCGCAATACCAAAAACATTCAGTCTTATTTGTTAGCAGATCGCAAGCTTCCCTGGTATCACGTAGGACTTTCGGTAATGGCTACGCAGGCGAGTGCGATCACGTTTTTATCTGCACCGGGGCAGGGCTATACCGACGGATTACGTTTCGTGCAGTTCTATTTTGGTTTGCCGCTTGCGATGATCGTGTTGTGCATCACCTTTATCCCCATCTTCCACCGGCTGAATGTATATACAGCCTACGAATATCTCGAGAAGCGATTCGATATTAAAACACGTTCACTTACGGCATTCCTGTTCCTGTTGCAGCGCGGCATTTCTACCGGCATCACTATTTATGCACCCGCGATCGTACTTTCTACTTTGCTCAATATCAACATTACCTACACCACTTTCCTGATGGGTGGCATTGTGATCCTGTATACCGTGTATGGAGGCACCAAAGCCGTTTCCTATACACAAATGCTGCAGATGGGCATTATTTTCACCGGCCTTTTTATGGCGGCGTATATGGTCGTTCACCTGATGCCTGCCGATGTCAGCTTTATGGATTCCCTGCAGGTAGCCGGGAAAATGGGAAAGCTGAATGCGATCGACACGGAGTTTGACCTCAATAACCGGTATAACATCTGGTCGGGGATCATCGGCGGATTTTTCCTGCAATTGTCTTATTTCGGTACCGATCAGTCGCAGGTGGGGCGTTATCTGACAGGCAAATCCATTACCCAAAGCCGCCTCGGACTGGTAATGAACGGCCTTGTGAAGATCCCGATGCAATTCCTGATCCTGCTGATCGGTGTATTGGTATTCACTTTTTATCAATACCATACACCGCCTATGTTCTTCAATAAAGTAGAGGTGAGCGCTATCGAGAACAGCAATTACGGGGATGCGTATAAAAAGCTGGAAAAGGAATACAAGCAGGTGCAGTCACATAAGAGCGAGCAGGCAACGCAATTACTGAAGACGATAGAGACAAAAGACGAAGAGGCAATTTTCTTTGCCCGGAAAAATCTGAATGTGACAGAAGCGAAAGCCTTACAGATCCGGAAGGAGGCTATCGACCTGATGAAAAAGAACAACCCGAAAGCGGATGTGAACGATACGAATTATGTTTTTCTTTCTTTTGTTGTACAATACCTGCCAACAGGCATGGTGGGTTTACTGATCGCTATTATTTTCCTTGCTTCGATGGGCTCCACAGCCAGCGGGCTCAATTCACTTGCCTCTACAACTTTCATCGATTTCTACCGGCGCTTTTCGAAAAAGGAAAGCAACGAAAAGAGGGACCTGAATATTTCGCGCTTCACCACCGTACTATGGGGTTTGTTCTGCCTTATTGTAGCGCTTTATGCGGGCAAATTAGGCAACCTGATCGAAGCGGTGAATATATTAGGCTCTTTGTTTTACGGAACCATACTCGGCATATTTGTAGTGGCTTTCTACCTGAAACGAGTGGATGGAACGGCGGTATTTTATGCGGCCTTATTAGCGGAAGCTTTTGTTGTGATTGCCTGGTATTTCGATCTTTCGGCATTCCTGTGGCTGAATGTGATCGGCTGTTTGCTCGTGGTGATCTTCTCCCTGTTGATAAAACAACTCCTGTCAGATCGAATGATAAAGACTATTGAGCCGTAGTGGTTTATTGTATTGCTTTTGTTTCCCCATTACTTTTTTAACCAACACATTAATAGAATCCTTTTTGTAGGAAAAGGTTGGATTGTTTTCGTCATTCTTTTGTTACCAACGAAATCATATTCCCTTGGGCCAGCACACATCCCGCCGCACTCCCTCTCCCTATGGGAGAGGGAAACCAGGACACGGATTTCCGGGTTCTGCTTCGCAGAAAAGAAATTCCTTAAGAAACCCTGTCTTCCGATGTAGTTAAAACAAAAAAGCCCGCTCTCCTGGTAGAAGAACGGGCTCTGATACGTAGTGTTTTTATTTATTTGATCTTTTTCGCTTCGGCAATGATCTTCTCATTGGTACGAACGTAATCATCGTTCTTATCTTCTTTTGCCAGTGCAATAGCTGAGTTAGCTGTATCGATGGCACCTTTTCCGTCTTTCATTTTCACCTGGATTTTCGCTTTCAGGGTTACGATCCAGAATGCTTTCGGGTTTTGAGCGATCGCTTTATCGGTCCATTCCAGCGCTTGTTTCAGGTCCTTGTCATTTTCATAATAATAGTTCGCTGCCTGGAAATACGGTTTGGTATCATTGATCACCGTTGATTCGATGTTCTTCATGATCTTACTGTCGATATCGGCTTTCACACCGAAAGCAACTTTTGTTTTTTCCCATATCAGCTCAACGTTTGCTGAAGTAGAAGTAACATCTGCTACATTGATCGTGAAGGTTTCCACTTTAGCAGTAAGAACGGTTGGTTTTACTTTTACACGCAGTACTTCGTTTTCCGGTTTGTAGTCTGCCACATTTCCTGCTAAAGTGAGATCTTTGTAGAACATGATCTCCCATGCATCTTTGTTCGGAACGGTGTACAGTGCATAAGTTCCGGCTTTCAGGTCATTGCCTTCCACTTTCACATCTTCACCGAAAGTGATCTTGGTTGCTGCGTTAGCTCCCGTACGCCATACTTTTCCGAAAGGTACCACATCGCCGAATACAACGCGTCCTTTAGCTCCCGGGCGTGAATAATCGATAGTGATATCCGATAAGGCAAAAGCCTGTTTGATCGTTTGAGAAGGGCTTGGCGCCGGCACTTTTAATTGTGCGTTGATGTTAGTTGTAAAAATGCTTGCTGCTGCAAAAAGAGCAAGAGCGGTACGTTTTGTAGTTTTTATCATGATGTCAGGGGTTAAAAATTAAGAGCACTAAAATAGTATTTCGTGGAGAACCGACAAGTACCGGTAACTAAAAATTCATGTTTTTTTAACGGATACGTATACAAATGTATTTGTTGTGATCGTCTATGTTTCAAGTATAGTTCTGAAAGTCAGGTTGATTCGCGGAAGCTTCATTTTTTTGGTTTTAGGAAGGGAATGCAGCCAGTTGAGTTGTATAGCTCCCTTCATCAGCAAAAGACTACCCGGTTCCAGGAGAACAGCCGCTTTCAGATCTTTTTGCTTGTGTTTGAGCTGGAACATCCGTTCGGCTCCGAAGCTCAGGGATGCCACGGTTCCATGTGGTTTCAGCATTTTTTCATCGTCGCTGTGCCAGGAAACGCCTTCTTCGCCCGAGTGATACAGGTTCAGCAGGCAGGAATTAAAGGTGTCTCCTGAAAGCTTTTCCGCTAATCGTTTTAGCTCCAGCAATTCGGCAGTCCAGGGCAATGCTTTTCGTAAAATACCGGAGTACGTATAATCGTAGGCTTTGTTACCATACCACCCGGTTTTTCGTTTGGTGACAATACGTTTGCCGAATACGATCGCTTCATCGTTTTTCCAGTCGATGCTATCCATCAGCAGGCGGAAATAATGTTCCGACTGTTCCTTCTCCATCACCGGGCCGAAATAGTTGAGCACGCCGTCTTCCGGCAGCAGGTTTTCTGAAGGATCCGCAGTATGTGAAAAGAGATCGCTCATTTCGCCGGCTCATATAGTTTTTGGCCCTTACCCAGGCGGTTGATGCTGTTTGCTATGCGTGAGACACGTGTTTCTTCCCGTTTAGCGGAATAGATCCAGAGTATGTACAAACGTTTTTCACTGTCGGTCAATGTGAGAAAGAATTTTTTTGCTTTGGGATCATCTTCGAGGCAGGCCATGAATTCTTCCGGTACTTCCAGCGTGGAATGATCTATATCCAAAATTACATGTACTATGTCTCCTGCCTGCTTTTTGATCTTCTTCCGGATCTCCGCCCGCACAGGAAGGAAAAGACAGCCATTGCCCATCGGCATTAGCTTGTATTGTTTCAGCTCAAAGCCATCGATGCTGCCTTTAACCTGCACCCAGCCGAACTTCTCCCGTTTATCGGGGGCGATCTCATCAATGACCACATAGGTCCAGCCACCCTTGCCCGGGTATTTTTCCAACCGGATTTTTTTATTGACGATGGGTTTTGACATGGAGTATTTTTTCTTTTCTTAATTCCGAACGAATAACCATTTCACTGCCTTGTAAGCCCCTACAAATACATAGCCTACAATTCCGGGTTTTACTTTTTCCGAATGATAGACAGTAACGGTAGAGTATTGTACCAGGTGGTCGATGCGGTTCATTTTACCTTTCAGCAGATCGATGTCGGTGTTTAAGCGCTCCAGCTCTTTTTCCACTTTCAGGATCTCATCCACGGTATTTGCTTTGGCCAGTAATTCCAGGTAACGTTTGCGGCTTTTTTCGGCGTTTTCGAGGCGCGTGTTAAAATCGCTGTATTCGTCGGTAACATCGTTGCCCGAGATATTCCTGCTCTTCACTTTGCCGAATGTTTCGATGAGGCTGATCGCAAACTTCAGTGAGTCGGCAGGTACCCGGATAGTGGTTGAGTTATTGCCCGAGGATACAACGAATCCTTTAAGCCGTTTTGCAACACCTACCACGCGTGATCCGATGGTGTCTGCATTTTTACCTTCGATCGACAGCGATGCATTATAGATCATCATACGCCTGTCTTCCTTTTCTTTCTGCTGGTTGTAATCAAGGAGCTTTCCGTGACTGCTGTTGCCGCCACTATTGCCACCGCTGTAACCATACGCCGCTGATCTTTCGCGTGAGGCACAGGAAGCCAGGAATAAAATGCCCGAAATGAGTATGAGTAATTTTTTCATGCTGTTTTTTGTTTGATCAAATATACTGGTTTTTGGATTCTTCCTGTTGTAAGAAAATCCGGAATTAATCAGCTTGTCTGCAAAATTCCAAAATCCCCCTTAAAGACCTGATCTTATTAGTGCTCTTGGGCTACAGGCAGAAACCGACTGCTATAGCCGTCCACGAAAACAAATAAATTCTTACACATGACAATAAGCAGCTATTGTCGCTTTCTTTTCCCGCAGCGCTGTACATAATTTAGCTAAAGAATTATAAAAACCAATACCATGATTAGCACAAATCAATTTCCTGAAGGGATCGTTCATTATAATGATGACATCCTGCACATACAGTATCGCAAAGGTGTACTGCTTACTGAAGAGGTTTTATCAAACGGAGCCAGGTGCAGACGACGTTTAACCGGCAATCAACCTGTTTTTATGCTGCTGGATATGAGTCTGGCGGCCGACATTACCGAATGTGCGCTTGCGTATGCAGCCGAAAACCCGGACCCGGGAAATGTTATGGCAATTGCTGTGATCACGCGGGGAGGCAGGGACCATATACGGGCAAAACTGTATACCGTCTTTGATGAGCCTAATATTTTAACAAAGGCCTTTCTCTCGGTAAGTGAAGGGAAAGAGTGGCTGCTGGCATTGGGTCAGAACCAGGCTAAACGTGTGGCATAATGCGCTTCGATGTTGAATGATGGAAGAAATTCTTAATTATAGAGAGTGAAAGTGGGGTGAAGAATGAGAGCGGGGATGAATGGTCCCGCTCTTACTTTTTATTCTTCAGAACAGCCTCTCCGTCCTGCAGGAATTTTATCTCTTCCTTTCCGGCTTCCGCACCTTGCGGATAGCCCAGTGAGCCAAGCGCATCGATGTTAAATTTCATGCTGACCGCGTCCTTTTCCATAAAAAACAGCCACACGGTAGGATAACCACGCACCCCGAACGATTGCTGAAGATTCTGGTTCTGTTGTGTAAGCTCGGGAGTCAGCTGTTTCATCCTTGGGAAATCCAGCTCCAGCAGCACCACATTCTTTTTGGCCCATTCCACAAAAGCCGCCTTCGCAAATACATTTGCCTGCAGCTTCTTGCACCAGCCGCACCAGTCGCTCCCTGTGAAGAAAGCAAAAATAGGCTTGCCTGTAGACTTGGAGAGCTCGTGGGCTTTCATCAGATCAGTATGCCATTCCAGGCCTGCCTCTTTTTTCGTGTCATTGTTTTGGGCAAAAAAAACGCCAGGTGAGAAGATCATAAGCAGGCAGAAGAGACGGATTGTTTTCATAGTATGAAATTTTGGAAGCAATAGTTTGGTACCATGAAGGTAGGAAATTTCGGCGGGCGGATTTGTTAAGCAGGGAAATTTTAAACTTATTTTACAAATCCGGGCGGCTGCCAATTTTGTTTTATCAGGAATCCGGGTAAATGGAAGAGGGTTAATTACTGATCAAACTCAGGTTCTATTCATTCAATTTCAGATCCATGCATTCGACCCTTAGTTCCAGGCACTTTAACTTCAGTTCCAGTCAATCGAGCTCAGGTTTCATGCAATCGAACTCGAGTTTCAATCAATCAAACTCAAGTTTCATGTAATCGAACTCGAGTTTCAATCAATCAAACTCAAGTTCCAGTCAATCGAACTCGAGTTCCAGTCAATCGAACTCGAGTTTCAATCAATCAAACTCAGGTTTCATGCAATCGAACTCGAGTTTCAATCAATCAAACTCAGGTTTCATGCAATCGAACTCAAGTTTCAATCAATCAAACTCAAGTTCCAGTCAATCGAACTTGAGTTTCAATCAATCGAACTTGAGTTTCAGTCAATCGAACTCGAGTTTCAGTTAATCGAACTCAAGTTCCAGTCAATCGAACTTGAGTTTCAGTCAATCGAACTCAAGTTTCAGTTAATCGAACTCGAGTTTCAGTCAATCGAACTTGAGTTTCAATCAACCGAACTCGAGTTTCAGTTAATCGAACTCAAGTTCCAGTCAATCGAACTTGAGTTTCAATCAATCGAACTCGAGTTTCAGTTAATCGAACTCGAGTTCCAGTCAATCGAACTTGAGTTTCAATCAATCGAACTCAAGTTTCAGTTAATCGAACTTGAGTTTCAATCAATCGAACTCGAGTTTCAGTTAATCGAACTCAGGTTTCAGTCAATCGAACTCAACACTTGGGTCTATTCACTAAACTGTGTCAGTTTAATGTTGAGTCATTCTGTCTTCAAAGATAATCATAAGTTGAGATGATATTAATTTCCATCCCCCAATAGGT
>JAJNDK010000018.1 GCA_021156365.1 Bacteroidota bacterium | reverse complement strand
AGCCAATCCTGCAAGCACTACAACATATACAGTAACCGGAACTGACAATGGCTGTGACGGAACAGGCACTTCTACGGTAACAGTGAATCTTTTGCCGGTAGTGGCAGTGAACTCTTCAACAGTTTGTGCAGGCGCATCCGGTACTTTAACAGCAACCGGCGCCACTACTTATTCATGGACGCCTTCAACGGGTTTGAGTGCGACTACCGGTGCAAGTGTAACTGCAAATCCGGCTGCTACAACCACTTATATAGTGACCGGAACTCAGCGGGGTAACAGTCACTGCTACTCCTGCTGCTACAACCACTTATATAGTGACCGGAACGACATCAGGTTGCGACGGAACAGCTTCTTCTACGGTAACAGTGAATCTTTTGCCGGTAGTGACAGTGAATTCTCCTACTATCTGCAATGGCGGATCTGCTACTCTGACCGCAACAGGAGCTACAACGTACTCCTGGACACCTTCAGCAGGGCTCAGCGCCACAACTGGAAGTACAGTAACAGCAAATCCATCCGTAACTACCATATATACGGTTACCGGAACTACTTCAGGTTGTGACGGTTCAGCATCTGCCACTGTAACATTGGGTTCCGCACCTTTGGTAACGGTGAATTCGGCTACGGTTTGTGCAGGCACATCTGCTGCTATAACCGCTTCCGGCGCAAGCACTTATTCCTGGACCCCGTCAACAGGACTCAGCGCTACTACAGGTTCAAGTATTACAGCGAATCCCGCAGTTACTACTACCTATACGGTAACAGAAACCAGCTCAGGCTGCAGTGGCAGTAATACCTTTACAGTAATGGTCAATCCATTGCCCACACTTACTGCCAGCAATGGCGGACCTTTTTGTTTTGGCAGCACGGTTGATCTTCACGCTACAACTACTGCTACTATCTTTAACTGGCAAGGCCCTGATTCCTTCCTTTCTACCCTGCAGAATCCTACGATAACAAATGCGACCCTGTCTGCTGCAGGTTCCTATACCGTGATTGTGCGCGATGCGAATCAGTGCCAGAACACAGCCACTACTTCTGTAGTTGTGAATCCTTTACCTGTAGTTATTGTAGGAAGCAATTCACCTGTTTGTGAAAATGCCACAGTTTTACTGACTTCCTCCAACCAGAGTTCCGCTGCGGGAAATACATTTACCTGGGTTGGCCCCGGAACACCTGCTTTTACCTCCACTGCTCAAAATCCTTTTATTCCATCGGCGACACCATTAATAAACGGTAGTTACACTGTTGCAATAACAGATATCAATGGCTGCCAAAATTCTAATGTGGTACCTGTTACCGTTACTCCAAAACCTAATGCTCCGCTTGTTTCCCCACGTGAGTTTTGTCTGAATGCAACAGCATCAGCTTTGTCAGCAACAGCTGATCCGGGCGCGATCCTGAACTGGTATGGAACCAATCCTTCAGGTAGCTCTTCGGCAACAGCCAGTGTGCCTGTTACATCTCCTGCAGGAAGCAGCACCTATTATGTTTCTCAAACCATTTCGGGATGCGAGAGCGACAAAGCAAGTATTCCGGTAGTGGTGAATGCTTTGCCTACAGGAACCTTAAGTCCGGTATCAGCTGCCTGTGCTCCCCTGTGTAGCCCGTTCACCTTTAATCCTGCGTCCTCTTTCAATATCAATTCCTATTCTTGGAACATGGGCAACGGGACGCAAACTTCGACCGTGAATTCGATCAGCCATTGTTATCCGGAAAGCGGGGATTTTTCGGTTGCTGTTACACTTACAGACGATAAGGGATGTGTAAATACGCTTTCGTTCAACAATTTTGTACATGTAATAGATATACCGGTTGCAGACTTTGTATATACACCTGCACCTATTTCCATTATAGAGCCGAGTGCTGAGTTTTACAATGCTTCTATCGGCAGTGGTATTATTTCTACTACCTGGACTATCTTCCAGCATGATACGGACATGATCTATATGACTGGTGAAACACAGCCAGGATTTACATTCCCTGAGTCGGGTTCGTTCACCGTTCAGCTTACAGTTGTGTCTTCTTATGGTTGTTCCAATACGATCTCTAAGCCTGTGGTGGTTAAGGAAGAGTTTGCCGTTTATATTCCAAATGCTTTCTCTCCTGACAATGATAACATCAACGAAGAGTTTAGAGTAGAAGGTGTGGGAATTGCAAAAATAGATATGACGATCTTCAACCGCTGGGGAGAATCCATTTTCACATCCGGCGAACAGGAAAAAGGATGGAACGGAAAAAACGACAGTAATAACAAAGTAGATAAAGGCGTTTATATTTATTCGATCACTGCTACCAGCTTTACAGGTGAGATAAAACAATACACCGGTCATGTAACAGTTGTTCGTTAATTCTGTACAACTCTATATGTAATTTTTTAAGCGCACTTGTTGTTTTTAGTTTTATTTAACTAAATTAGTAAAATGAAAATAACAGGTATCTTTGTTTTTATCCTATTTTATGTGTCTTCTTTTGCTCAACAGGCATCAAAAGAAAGCGAATCTGTAAAGAAATTGTTAAGTGATAAAGCTGTTTTACTTAATAAGAAGCAATCCACCCGATCTACCGACCTTAAGCTGTTCCAGGAAGGCTATCTTCCTTCAGCACTGATTACCCGCACCAAAACAAACCAGGGGAACCAGGTATATTTTGAATTATTCAGGGATTATTCCCAATCAAGAACCTCACACGTTGAGCCCCGGCTAAAAGCCATGTTCCCCAACCTCCAGGAAAGCAAAATTGATTTCACGAATCAAACATGCAATCTTACTTTTTCACCTGCATTAAGCGACGAAGATTTAGACAAACTTGTTAAAGTATTCAGCTATAATGGTTATACAATTAAAAAGTAAAATTTCGGTCGTCCTGCTGGCCGTTCTGTTTTTTGTTTCTATACAAAAAAACGCTGTTGCACAATGTAACACAAATGTCTCTGTTTGTGGTACGGGAGGCTCTGCAGGTCCCTTTAATTTTAGCAGTCCGGGCCCGGTAGTAAGTAGCTGCCTTGATTTTTTCGGCCCGAACATGGGCTATATCATGCTGTATATCACTCAATCGGGCAACCTGAATATCCAGATCGACGGAAGCTCGACCACCGGATTTTTGGATGTAGCCATCTTTAATATACCTGCGGGATCAAATCCCTGCACAGCTGTTCAAAATGTAGGGAATGAAATAGGATGTAATTATGCCACTTTCTCTTCCGGTTGCAACCAGTTCGGAAATGCATTTGGTTGTATCAGCTCGGTGCCCGCGCCTGCAGTAACTGCCGGACAGGTATTGATGATATTGGTAGAGAACTGGAGCGGATCTTCTAATAATTTTACACTGCAGATGGGAACTACACCAGGTAGTGCCAGCTCCGGGATCCCGAATGCGAATATTAATCCTGCCGGACCGTTTTGTTCTACCTCCGGCGCTACACAACTAACCGCAGGGAATAACGGTGGAACCTGGTCAGGACCTGGAACCTCTGCCTCCGGGATGTTCAACCCGGCTACGGCAGGTATAGGCACGCATACTATTAACTATACGATAGGTACTGCTCCATGTATTTCAACCTCAAGTACAACGATACAAGTGGTTTCAACACCAAGCATCACTGTAAGCAGTGCAACGATATGTCCCGGAGGATCTGCTACTTTAACTGCCACACCTAATGCTGCCGGCGGAACATATGTATGGAACCCGGGCGGACTCACGGGACAATCCATAACCGTCAGCCCCGGAACTACATCAACCTATACCTGTACCTATTCGATCGGTTCATGTGTAAGCGCACCACGAACAGCAACCGTGACGATAGGCGGGGCGGTTACGCTCAGCGTCAATTCTGCAACGGTTTGTCCGGGAAGCTCGGCCACTTTAACAGCCAGCGGAGGATCCGGTTATACCTGGGCTCCTGCCACCGGACTTAGTGCTACTACAGGAACTACCGTAACGGCAAATCCAACCACCACTACAACCTATACCGTTTCCAATGGCGGTGCCTGTGTAGGCTCAGCTACATCTACTGTAACGGTGAGCCCGGGACCAACCGTAACTGTAAATTCACCTACGATCTGTGTAGGGGCAAATACCGTACTTACTGCTACAGGAGCTACTACCTACACCTGGAGCCCTCCGGGTGGTCTTAGTGCTACTACAGGTTTCGCTGTTACTGCCAATCCCACTGTCACAACTACTTACACCGTTGTCGGATCATCCGCTGCGAGCTGTACAGGAACGATTACTTCTACAGTTACTGTGAATCCATTGCCTGTTGTAGCGGTCAATTCACCTACGATATGTGTGGGAAGTTCTGCTACTTTAACAGCTACCGGAGCCACGACTTATTCCTGGACACCAGCCACCGGATTAAGTGCCACCAGCGGTGCATTGGTAACAGCTAATCCTTTATCCACCACTACTTATACGATCACAGGAACTACGGCAGGTTGTAATGGTACTGTTACTTCAACCGTTACTGTGAATCCGATACCAACCATTACTGCATTATCCGGAACTGTATGTCCGACTATGACATGCAGTATAACAGCTGCCGGAGCCACGACTTATTCCTGGTCGCCGGCCACAGGATTAAATACGACTACCGGTGTAACTGTACTTGCCAATCCTCCTGTAACTACTACCTATACAATTACGGGTACCAGCCTTGGCTGCAATGGAACGGGAACAACTACGGTTACAGTGCAGCCACTGCCAGTGATAACTGCAAATTCACCTACAACCTGTGCGGGCAGCCCTGTAGCTGTTAATGCGTCCGGTGGTAATATTTATGTATGGCAGTCTTCTGCCGACTTATCCGGGACCGGAGGCACTGCAATGGCAAATCCGGCAACTACAACATCTTACACAGTGCTGGGGACAGATAGTAACGGGTGTGCTGCTATTGATACTTTTATAGTGACAGTAAACCCGCTTCCTGTTGTTACTGTGAACACAGGTACGATCTGTGCCGGTGCTTCCACCACACTTACTGCAAACGGTGGTACTACTTATGCATGGGATCCGCCAGCCGGTCTGAGTGCAACAACAGGCGCTTCAGTAACAGCGAATCCGACTGCAACCACTATTTATACCGTGACAGGTACCACCAATGGATGTAATGGAATTCAGACTACTACTGTTACGGTAAATCCTATTCCTGTTATTACCGTTAATTCTCCGGGTATTTGTGTAAGCGGCACAGCTACCATTACAGCGAGTGGAGCCACTACCTATTCCTGGTCACCTGCTACCGGCCTGAGTGCAACAACGGGCGCTTCAGTAACAGCGAATCCGACTGCAACAACTATTTATACAGTAACAGGAACTTCTTTGGGATGTGACGGCACAGCAGTTTCTACGGTAACCATCAATGCGATCCCGGTTGTAGCGGTTAATTCACCTCCTGTTTGTATCGGAAGCAGCGTAATATTAAACGCAACAGGCGGTACCAGCTTTACCTGGGCTCCGGCAACCGGCCTGAGCGGAACGAATGGTGCAAGCGTATCTGCGAATCCATTAGTGACAACTATTTATACTGTAACTGAAACCAGCTCGGGCTGCAACGGAACGAATACATCTACTGTTATCGTAAACCCACTGCCAACTGTAACAGCAGGTAACACCGGACCATACTGTCCGAACGGAACGATACAATTGAACTGCACTTCATCAAGCGGTGCTGCTTTTGCCTGGACAGGGCCGGGTACCTATGGAACGGGATCGGAGGATCCTGTAATCTCCAATGCCAGCGTAGCTCATTCCGGGATCTATTCAGTTACTGTAACAGACACGAACACCTGCGTCAATATAGCCACTACCCAGGTAGTTGTAAATCCATCTCCAACCGTAGTCGTGAATAACAATTCTCCGGTATGCCTGGATGGAACAGTTCATTTTACTGCTTCCGGTGGATCTCAGTTCAGCTGGGCTGGTCCGGGAGGTTTTACTGCAACTGCATTTGATACACTTATCCCGGCAGCATCTATGACAGCTGGTAGTTATACAGTAGTAGTAACGGATAATAACGGTTGTGTGAATGCAAATGTTACATCTGTTACCATTAATCCGAATCCTCCTGCACCAGGTACACCCGGCGCAACTTCCTATTGCGTAAATGATGTAGCACAGGCGCTTACAGCCATTGTACCTTCGGGCGCAACACTCAACTGGTATGGCACCAATCCTTCCGGCAGTTATTCGGCGGCAGCTACAGTGCCCTCCACATCAGCTGCAGGAATGACCACTTATTATGTATCGCAAAGCATAGCAGGCTGTGAAGGACCGCAGTCAGCCATCACAATCCTCGTAAGACCTCTTCCTACCGCAACATTAACTGCTGTAGCAGCTCAATGTGTGCCTTTTAACGGTAGTTTCAGTTTAAACTCCGCATCTACCATTGTTTCCTATGTATGGAATATGGGGAACGGGAATACGAATACAATCAGCAATACATTGAACTGGTCCTATGGTGAAAGCGGCACCTACGATGTGGCAGTAACCATTACCGATAACAACAGTTGTATAAACACAATGTTCTTTGATAACCATGTTCATGTGAATGAGATCCCGACTGCTGAGTTCATCTGGTCTCCGAGTCCAGTATCTATCCTCGAACCGAATGTGACCTTCTACAGCTATTCTACCGGAAGCAATCTCAGCTCTTATGAATGGAATATCTATCATTATGACACCCTGCTGTATTCTTCTGACGATGAGCAACCTACTTACGTTTTCACTGATGTTGATACATTCCATGTGCAACTGACTGTTGTTTCAGCGCATGGTTGCACCAATACAACCGTTAAGCCCCTGATCATCCAGGACGACCATGCTGTGTTTATCCCAAATGCTTTTTCTCCTGACAATGATAATATCAATGAGGAGTTCAAAGTGTACGGCACCGGCATAAAGAAAGTAATCATGACGATCTTCGATAGGTGGGGAGGAGTGATCTTCCGTACAGATGAAGCAGATAAAGGTTGGAACGGCAGAAGCGCTAACGATAACCGGGTAGAAAAAGGAGTGTACATTTACAAAGCTGAGATCGTTGATTACAAAGGTGTCAAAACCCTCAGAACCGGCCATGTGACAGTGGTTCGCTGATCTATCGGGATTATTTCTTTTCTGTTATCTCCTTTAATTTTTCCCCCGCATTGTTTGCGTAGAATCCTTTTTGTTCATTTATTTTAAGGAGCAGCTCAACACCTTCCTGCTGATCTCCGTTCTTTACGAGGCAGAGGGCTTTGTACCATTCGGCTTCCTGATCAAATACGTTATTCTCGTCATCGAGTACTTTATTCAAGCGGGCAATAGCGTCTTTATATTTGCCCAGGTAATACTGGCAGAGGGCAGAATAGAACCAGGCATTTACATCCCGTTTATTATATTCCATCAGATCATTGAATAATACAAATCCCTGTTTGTATCGTTGCTTATTGAATTTTTTCAAAGCATCTTTCAGCAGCATATCCAATGTGTAATCATTCAGTCCGTTCCATTCGTTCAAAGACGCTGCGTACGCTTCTGCATTTTCAAATTCGGAGCTGATTCCCTTGCCGTCAATTACCCAGGGTTTCATTTTTTTAAAATACAAGGTCTGGAACTCTGTCACTTTCAGGTCGTAAATGTATATCACCGGAGCATTGGGCAGCAATTGGAGGTAGTTGTCCGGCAGCTGTTTCCCGTTGTCGGCCGTATCGATCAGAGAGAATTTCTTTGTTTCCAGTTCATCTGACCGGATCTCTTCCGCAAAGTGTGAATCCATACTTTCTTTAATGAAATGTTCTTTGGCAGCTATTGGTTCTTTTGCTACGATCAGTGGCAGGGGAGCAGCTACATCGCTTACGGTTGTGTCTGTCAGGATCGCATCCTTGAGAATATCGCCGGTTTTTTCCTGCACCGGCACAGTGGTAATTCCGATCTGCACCACTGTCTTTTTATTGAACAGCACAAAGAAGAGCAGGGTAGTGAAGCCGATGACCAATACCACCGAAAGCCCGTTCGAATTGCTTTTCAGCTTCTGGCCCAGTACTTTCTTATCGATCCGTTTATGAAGATCGAGCACATCCTCATCCGATACGGAGGATTGTTCGATGTCCGCGAGGTAATCGAAAAAGTCGGCATCCTGGTTATGTAAATTATCTGGTTTCATTTGTAGTGGGGACTTTTCGGGGCTTTTTGTTTTTCGAGCAAAAGGATCTTCAGGTTCCTTTTACCATTCTGGATATAACTTTTTACTTCGTTCAGTGAATAATTCTTCAGGGCAGCGATCTCGTGATAGCTCTTATTCTGAAGGTAAAACAGCTCTATACATTCTTTCTGTTCTTTTTTTAGCTCGTGCAGCGACTCTTTCAACAGGCTTTCGTTGAGCTCACTGTCATGGATCGCATTGATCGCCATTTCTTTGTCTTCGCTCAATACACTCAGCTCCTGTTCATAATACTCGTTGAGCCGTTTTTTCTCCGTTTTCTGTTTCCGCAGTACCGAGATGCAGTAATTCCTTACCACGAAGCTCAGCCAGCCTTTGAAATTATCAACGTTCCTCTCTTTCAGCTCACCGATCAGCTTATCAAAGATCTGCATCACATGGTCCTTGGCATCGTCTTTATCTTTAAAATAGAAAATACAGACACTCAGCACCTGACGGGCATATCTTTTATACAGCTCGCCAATGTACACAAGATCATTGGTCTGCCTGTACTTCAGTACCAAAGCAGCGTCATCTTCAGGCTCTGTTTTTTTTCTGCCAAAGAGGGACATAATCTTTAATTAATAGACGAAACAGGAATTAAATTCCATAAATTATTTACGGGCCATACGAAAATACTCCCGGTGCATGGTTCCTTTACTGGTTTTGCCTTCAATCCAGGCGATCAGGGAGTCTTTTTTCAGCTTGTATACAATTCGCTGAGGGAAATCGTGAGCCGGGTTTTCTGCCACAAATGAGCTGTCGGAAAGTGATGTAATTTCGAAAACAACCGGTTCTCCGCCATTCTGACCAGTTACCTGCGGAATGTATTGCCGGATGGTTTTACCTGCCCTGATCTGCACCTTCTCGCTGAAAAGCGTATCTGTTCCTTTTAAACCACAACCTGTAGAGGAATAAAGCGAGTCGTTTACCCGCGTCCATTCCTCTATGTATTGGCTGCTATCCCCGTTGCTGATCCATGTCCCTGCTAATTGTGGGAATAAAAGTGTTTCAGCAGGTACAGATAAAGTTTCTGTCATAGCAGTTTCAGGATTTCCGCAGGCAACCAATAAAAAGAGCACCGGAACGGATAAAAACCGTAATTGTTTCATGTTGTCGGGTAAAATAAAACCTGCCGGTAAGGACAGGTTCTTATAATGAATGAAAAATAAAAACTAATCGTGGCGGATGTATACATCCGGGTCTTTATCAAAAAAGAAGCTCAGGCCCATGTGTTTTTTGAAGAAGGCTTTCAGTTCTTCTGAATTGGTGAATTTCTCCGTAATATTCTCCGTTACGGGAGAGAAGGTTATTTTTCCGCCGCTGGTTGAAATATCCACTTTGTAGAAATAATAGGTCTTGGTTTCGGAAGATGTTTCTTCGTAGATATTCATGAAGCGAGTAGCATCAATAGTAGAAAGAAATCCTTTGTAGGTTGTTACATCTCCGGATGAATTACTTTTCTTTTCGATCTTATAGGTATTATCATCTGCTTTAGAAACGGTATACAGGTAATCGGTGCTGCTTTTGCTTTCCCATTGTCCCAATAGCTTGTCATCCAGCTTTACGGAAGGCTTTGCATCCATAGGGTTTTCCGAGCTATACGGGCAGGCTGTTAATACCAGCATAAGTGTTATCAACACGCCGAACTGCAAAAAATATTTTTTCATATGACAAGGGTTTTTGATGTGGTGAATATACAAAAAAAATGCCCTCCGTTATGTGGAGGGCATTTTTTGTGTTTTATCCTGATTGCTACCGGGACTATTTTCCTTCAGGAGTAACTGTTTCCAGTTTCTCAGAATCTTCTTCACCTTTTACAGGAGGGTGATATGCAGGGATCTCTACTTTAGGTTTTGTAGGATCCACATAATCCCAGCTAAGGATCTTAAATACCACACGACGGTTGATAGCATGTAATGCTTCTTTTCCTTCTTTGGTTTTTTCTTTGGTTACCTGAGCATCCTGGATTTTCAGTTTACGCTCGCCCCATCCTTTAGCAGTCATACGCTCTTTCGGAATTCCTTTAGAGATAAGATAATCAACGCAGGACTGTGCACGTTTCTGAGACAGGTCGTCATTTGATTTTGTAGAACCACGGCTATCTGTATGTGCAGATAACTCGATAGTAATAGTAGGGTTTTTGATCAGTACATTGTAGAGGAAGTTCAATGAATCCTGGAACTGTGGACGCACATCCCATTTAGCCGTTTCGAATAAAATGGAAGGTAATTTGATCTCGTCTTTAACAGGAGTCAGTTCAAATGCTTTTTCAAAATTTTGAGACTCCTGCAGACCTACAGTTGTAAAGTTACCATGATCTTCAGAAGCAAGGAATCCCATAGGTGCTGTTTTTGTAGTAACCGATTTGTCTGTTTGTGTATAGATATCGTATGTTACTTCCGGTTTCAAAGCCATAGTGAAGGATCCGGAAGCATCTGATTTAGACTGAACCAATGTTCCGTCGCTTCCTTTCAGGATCACAGGACAGTTGGCAACAGGAGTTTTATCTTCTGCATTCTTAACAGTACCGCTTACGTTAAATACCAATGGAGGGAGAACGAAAGACCAGATGTCATCCCCACCTTTTCCACCTTCACGGTTAGAAGAAAGGTATCCTCTTTCTTTTGTTCCTTCCAGCATGATACCGAAATCGTCAGCGGCAGAGTTCAATGGGTATTTAAGGTTCTCGATCTGTCCTTTTGGTTTTCCGTCTTTATCCAGTTCTACTTTGAATATATCCAGACCACCCATACCTAAATGAGTATCGGAAGAGAAGTAAAGGAATTTACCATCAGCTGTAACATACGGGTACATTTCCTGTCCTGCAGTGTTAACGATAGAACCTAAATTCACTGGCATATCCCAGTCTTTTGCTTTTTTGTTGTAGTGAGACATCCAGATATCAGCGTGACCAAGTGTTCCGCCCATGTTGGAAGCGAAATACATAGTGTTTCCGTCAGCACTTAAAGTAGGATGTGCAAAGTTAATACTGTCTACACAGAAAGAGATCAGTTTTGGTTCGCCCCAGCCTGCACCTGCTTTAGCAGACATATAGAGGTTCGGACGTTCTTTTTTACCTTTGATCTCCAGTACGCGGGAGAAGATGATCATATCTCCTTTTTTAGATACAACAGCTGCACCTTCGTTCACTTCTGTATTAATAGGCAATCCGATAGGAACCGGTGTGCTCCATTTTCCGTTTTTATCAAGGGTAGTTTCAAACAGATCTGAATGTGACCAACCGGTTGATTCATCTTTACTTGCACCGGTAGTTCCTTCACGGGTAGAAGTGAACATTAATTTATTGCTTTTTTTGTCAGCAAAGGAAGGAGAGAAATCCGCATCTTTCGAGTTGAAAAGTGACATGTTCTCTACTTTGTGACGGGTTGGAGCATCTACCCATTTCTGAGCGAGCTCGCAGGATTTGATCCTTGCTTCAACCATTGGATCGGAAGGAACTTCTTTTTTGTAGTTCTCGTATTCCGTGATCGCTTCATTATATAGCTTTTGTTCTTTTTTGATCTCACCGATATAAAAATAACTTATCGGATCAGGATATTTTGCTTTGATAGCTTTCGAGTAATAGGACTCTGCTTCTTTGATCTGATTGATGTGTCTGTATGACTCTGCAGTACGGAAAAGAATTCTTGCTTTTTTATCTGCTTTTTTCTCAGCAGTGTAAGCACTTTTATACAAATCAACCGCTTTAAAATACTCCTTTGCATCGAATGCTTTGTCAGCTTCGATAAGGAATTTTTTTTGAGCAAAAGAAACTACTGCCAGTAATGCAGTAAAAGCTAATGTTAAGGACAACTTTCTCATCATGGATTTTTTTTATAAGCTGTAAATATAATAATTTATTTTTTGATTATTAACACAATTTTGCGAAAATTTTGAAGATGAATGACGAAAAACACCTGATTTCTTTGCACATATTATAGTTAAAAACCTTTTCTATATATATAAACACATTCAGGTAACAGGCAGCTTTCGCTCGATAAATCCTCCCCCGATCAGGTCGTCTCCTTCATAAAGCACCGCAGACTGACCGGGAGCAACACTTTTCACCAGTTGATGGAAGACAATATCCAGTTTGTTGTCTTCTATATTAACAGTGCTCATTGTTCCCCCGTCTTTGTATCTGATTTTCGTAAGGGCTTGGAAATTTTCAGGAAGGCTTTCATATTTGATAAGATTGAAATCCCTCACACGCATATGTTGTTTTTCCAGGTCGTCTTTGTCGCCAAGTACCACCGTATTAGTCTCCGGAATGATCTCACTCACAAAAACAGGCTCTCCCAGGGCTATTTCCAGGCCTTTTCGCTGTCCGATCGTATAAAAAGGATAGCCTTTGTGTTTGCCCACTTCTTTGCCTTTATACAGGAAGCTACCGCCATCCACGCTGGTTTCCAGCTCGGGCAGGCGGTTTTTTAAAAAGGCCCTGTAATCATTGTCCGGGATAAAGCAGATATCATAGCTTTCCGGTTTATTGGCCAGCTCACTGAATCCGTATGTTTCCGCCATTTTACGGATCTCCGGTTTGGTATATTTGCCCAATGGAAAAATGGTGCGTTTCAGGCTTTCCTGCGAAAGTCCCCAAAGAACGTAGGATTGGTCCTTATTGGTATCGAGCCCGCGCGAAACCACATAGCGCCCGTTTTCTTCGCGAACCTGCGCATAGTGGCCGGTCGCAATGAATTCGCAATCCAGCATATCCGCACGTTTCAGCAGGGCCTCCCATTTGATGTGGGTATTGCAAAGTACGCATGGATTTGGGGTGCGCCCCGCCAGGTATTCGTCCACAAAATTATTGATGATGAAATCCCCGAATTCGCCTCGGATATCCAATATATAATGCGGAAAACCGAGATTAACCGCTACCTGTCTTGCATCGTTGATCGAATCGAGACTGCAGCAGCCCGTTTCCTTCTTTGAAGAGCCGGAAGACTGGTAATCCCATGTTTTCATAGTGATCCCGATTACTTCATACCCTTGTTCATGAAGCATCATTGCCGTAACGGAACTGTCGATCCCGCCACTCATTGCCACCAGCACTTTTCCTTTACTGCTCATTATTTTTTTCCTCCGCTTTTTCCGCCTGTTTTGGGAGGTGTTTTTCCTCCCGGTGTTGTTTTTGTTTTATCTTCTTCTTCCGGTTTGGATTTATTCTTTTTGATAAACTCCTCCGCTTCTTTTGCATTCAATAGCTTTCCATTGTCATATACATCTTTGCTGGTCACTTTCCCCTCCGCGTCTTTGTATAGCCATACACCGTTCTTCTGTCCCGATTTGGTATAATAACCAATAGCTGCCGATGTGCCGTTGGGATAGTAATAAGCATTTTTTCCTACCAGCTTACCGTTTTCATAAGTGCCTTCTCCTTTTAGTTTTTTTCCTTCGAAATACATCTTATAGCTTCCGTCCTCTACATCCATTTTATAGCTCCGTTCTTCAGATACTTCTCCGTTCGGGTAATAAACAATGGATTTTCCGTTCTTTTTACCTTCTTTGTATGTTTCCTGTGACAATAATTTTCCGCTTTCATCATAAAATGTCCAGGTCGAATCTTTTTTCTCATTTACGTATTTGCCCTTTGCCTGCATCTTACCGGTCATGAAATACAAGGTAGCATACGCAACTCCGGGTTTGGAAGTAAAGACCATTACCGAATGGATCGTGTCCATTTCTGCATAATAGTATTTGAACGTACCCACCGGTTTGTTATCCTTGAACGTGCCTTTGTAAGCAGGCTTTCCGGTAGCTGGATTAAGCTTTACCCAGTATCCTTGCTTCAGGCCTTTTTCATCCGTTTTATTGGCTGCGGGCTGGGCAAAACTAAAAGCTGTAATAAGCAGGAAAGCAAAGGCAAAAATGGTTTTCATAAATCTTTTTTGAGCGTATAACGCAAATACTGTGCAAAGATACTAAAAGTTTATATTTCAGACATATAAGACGATTCGGATTTATACAGTCGCATTGTGGAATACTTCGGTATATTTTTTGACTCCAATGCTGTAACTTTACCCATCAATCAACGCTATACGAAGTATGAAGTTAAGCCTGCTGACCCTATCCCTTGTTTTTGGCTGTTTTCCGGCATTTGCCCAGGATGAGCCCGCCAAAAATGCCTGCCCTCCCGTGGAAAACAAGAAAGCCATTGCCCTTTATGAAAAGGCCCTGGATAAAAAGAAATATAAAAAGCCGGAACGCATGGAGTTCCTGCAAAAGGCGATTGCCATGGAACCGGAGTATGCCGAGGCTAATTTTCAGCTCGGTATGGAAATGGTGACCTATTCCAAGCTCAATAACAGCTCTTTTGCTCCTGCGATCCCTTTTTTCAAAAAGGCGGTGGAATCCTGTCCGCAGATCCATTCGGAACCCTACTACTATATTGGCTTCGATTACTATGAAAGAATGATCAACGATACAGCGATCATATGGCTGGATAAATTCATAAAGTTTAAGGATGAGGATGAGAAAAAATTCTCAGAAAGAGATTACGAAGGAGAGCTGGCCAATGCCAAAGACATGATAAAATATGCTAAAAAGGAAGCTGCACTGAAGAAAAAAACGGTTCCTTTCGATCCGAAAGTGGTGCAGGGGATCTCTACCAAATATTCGGAATACCTGCCGTATATCTCTCCGGATGCGCAGATCTTCTTTTTCAGCCGCGCACTTCCGGACGACAATATCAACAAAGTTTCATGGGCAACGGACAAAGAGAAAGAAGTGTTCATCCAGTCTAAAAGAGGAAAGGATGGTTTTTTCGATGAAGGAAAACCGATGCCGTATCCATTCAACCAGACATCGAACGAAGGTGGTGCTACAGTGACTATCGATAATAAATTTTTATACTACGCACAAAGCCGCTCAGAAGGCGGATCGCAGATGAACACGGATATTTATGTTACTTCCTGCGTGGGTGGTCAGTGGAGCGAGATCAAGAAAGTACCGGTAATCAATCATCCTGTTTACTGGGATTCTCAACCTACCATTTCAAAAGACGGTAATACCATGATCTTTGTGAGCGACCGGCCGGGTGGATACGGTAAGCTGGATCTGTGGATCACTACCCGCGATCCGTCTAACCGGATGTGGACGACACCCCGGAACCTAGGCCCCAAGATCAATACGCCGGAGAATGAGAAAACCCCCTTCCTACACAGCGATTTCGAAACGCTGTATTATAGCAGCGATGGTCTTTTCGGCTTTGGAGGCTACGATATATTCTTTACACGCAAAGATGAGAAGGGTGCCTGGAAAAACCCGGAGAACATCGGTACACCTATCAATATGGAAGGTGACGATGCCGGCTTTTTTGTGAGCGGCGATGGAACCACGGGTTATTTCTGTTCCTATAACGAAGGTAAAGTGGCAGGCAGGGGAGTAGGCAAATACGATGTGTTCCAGTTCGACCTCTATAAAGAAGCAAGACCGCAGGCAGTAGTGATCATTAAAGGTGAGATCAAAAAAGAAGATGCAAAGCCGCTTACTAATTTCAGCGTGGAAGTAAAAAACCTGAAAACCCATGAAAAAACCTATGCAGTGGTGGATTCGGTTACCGGGCATTATGCGGTTGCCGTGTTGGTGGATAAGAATAAGAACGACAATCTCGTGATCACTGCCAATGCAGATAATCATGCTTTCACCTCGCAGGTGATCAAAATGGACAGTAAAGTAACGTTCAAAGATCCGCCTAAAACAGAGGTCATGGAGATCAAAAAAGCGGAGAAAGGAAAGTCTTTTGTGATCAACAATATTTATTATTCCACGGGTGCTGCAGATCTGTACCCGGAGTCGTATCTCATCCTCGACGAGTTTGCCGAATTTCTTATCAACCACCCGAAGATGAAAGTGGAGATCCAGGGCCACACGGATAATGTGGGTGGAGCAGCAGAAAACATCAAGCTTTCTCAGCAACGTGCGGATAATACCATGGCTTACCTGATAACCAAAGGTGTAAACAAGAGTATGATTACTGCCAAAGGTTATGGGCCGAACAAACCGATTGCTGATAACTCAACAGTAGAGGGAAAAGCGAAGAATAGAAGGACGGAATTTATGATATTGGAGAAATAATTATTGGTAGCTTCGACTCCGCTCAGCCACCGGTAATTATTTCATTTGCCACTGGTCATTATTTCATCAGCCGCCAATATATTTCAGGATAGCATAACATTTAAAATGGTGGCTGAGCGTAGCCGAAGCCACCATTAGAAATCCAATCCATCCTGGTTTCCGCCGCCCATTTGGTTTCCTCCCTTACGTTTCTTGAAGATAGATGCATCCATTTTCCCGAACATATAGGTGATGTTGAGCTTGAAAAAACGCGCTTCTCTTCTGCGCATCAGGCTTTGATTATAGGTAGCTGTTTCGTAAGTGGTTCCCATCCGTTTCGAGTTGAAGATATCACTTACGTTGGCAGTAATGATCAGTTTTCGTTTGATCATTTTGTTCACCGAAAAATCCAGGAAATACATTGGCTTGGTATGACCGTTTATCACGACACGCGGAGCTTCGTAATTTCCGTTCAGCTGTACGGTAAAATCTTTCGGCAGCTTGTAAGAGAACGTTCCTTTGGTATTCCAGGTAAAACCTTCGGTGGTGGTGTTCCCGAACTGGCTGGTGCTTTTCAGGATAATGTAAAGTGCATTCACATTCAATGTCACATCGAAATTCTTGAAAGGTGTAATTTTCAGGTTGTTTTCCCAGCCATAGTTGAAACTGTTCTTCCCGTTCACAAAGGTATTTACCAGTACTGAGGAATCTACGGCAGTAGGGTAGGCCACATTGGTGATAGGTGTTTCTATATACCGGAAATAAAGCGAGGTAAGGAAATTTCCTTTGGAGAAGATCTTGTTGTAATTGGTTTCGGCAATGTTCCTGAATTCCGGTGTCAGCTCCGGGTTACCGATCCGGTAGTTCTGTTTGTCGGCAAACATGATGAAAGGCATCAGCTGGAAAAAATTCGGCCGCTCGATCTTTCTCGAAACATTGAATTGCAATTCCTGGTTGTTTTTGAACTTGCGTGAAAAATAGATGCCGGGAAATAAGGACTTCAGGAGATTATCCGGTTTGGATGGATACTTGTAAGAGAACGAAGTCTTTTTATCGAGGATCTCTCCCGAATAATACGATTGCTCGAACCGAAGCCCGGCCTGGTAACCGATCTTTCCGATCTTGTTGGAATAATTGATATACGCAGCATTCACAATATCATCGATGGCATAGTTATTCGATAAAAAAGAATCGCGCTCAAACACGTAATTGGTAAATGCATTGTTCACAAAAGTGGAGTTGGAAGAAGTCGATTGTTTGATGTTACTTCTGAGGCCCCATTCGATCTTTGCCGTATCATTGATGGGATTTACATAATCTAACTGAAAGGTGTACATGTTTCCGCCCGATGCACCATCGTTCTTTTGATAATTGCGGTTTTCCGGAAGTGTAGGGTAGAGGTACGGATAATCAGAGATTGTATAGAGGTAATTATTCTTGCTGTCGCTGAAGTTGAACGATCCGTCGATGGTCAGTTCTTTTCCGGGTTTTGGAAAGGTGCGTCTGTAAGTAAGCTGCGAGTTCAGATTGGTAAAACCGGCTTTGGATTCATTCAGCTGTGTTCCTTTCGAGATCAAAGCCTGTGACGGATCCAGCAATTCGTATTCCTGGAAATCACTTGTTTTAAAAGCTCCCATCATGGCCATTTGTGCAAAAGAGATGGAGTTCCGGTTATTGATACTGTAATCGATGCCAAGGCGTCCCATCTGGAAGGTATTCTGTCCGCGGGTTTTATTATCCTGGTTAAAATAATTCACTACTGCGCCGTTGTACAGATTAACGCGGTCGGTGTATCCGGTGGTAAGATTAGTGCCGGTGTTGTAATTGTACATCAGCGAAAAATTCCAGGGATTCTCTTTGATATTCAGGTTCACCATTCCATTGTAGCGATCTATGTTCCCGATACCTCCCATTATAATTCCATTGTAACCGGGTTTGGTGTTTTTCTTCATCACGATGTTCAGGATCCCGCCCGAAGATGCTGCTTCGAATTTCACACTTGGGTTAGTGATCACTTCTATACGATCGATCTGGTCGGCAGGGATCTGCTGAAGCGTAAGCGTAGTCGGTCTTCCGTCGATGTAGATCTGCGGGCTGGAATTACGAAGGGTGGCATTTCCATCGGCATCCACACTCACTCCCGGTACATTTTTCATGGCATCGAGCGCTGTTCCGCCTCTTACTGAAAGATCCTTGTCCACATTGTAAACCCGTTTATCGATGCTCAGCGAAACCGTTGATTTCTCGGCAGTAACGGTTGCTTCCTGCAATAATGTTTCATCAGGCACCAGTTTGATATCACCTAAGTCCTGCTCCAGCTTGGCGAAATTGACGAATATTTTTTGTTCGATCGTTTTGTATCCGAGGAACTGGATGCGCAGCTTAAAGCCTCCTACCGGCAGGTTGTCCAGCGAAAAATCTCCGTTCGATTTGGTAAGAACCCCCGCAACGGCACTGTCTTTCCCGTAGATAAAAAGCGCTACGGACGCGAATTCTACCGGTTCTTTGGTTTGTGCATCTACCAGCTTGCCGTACAAGCGGCCTATCGAAGGCATTTTTCCACCTGCTCCCATATTCGGCATCTGTGCAAAGCCTGCAACAGCACCAAGAGTTAAAAATACCAGTAACGGGAAGGTCTTTGTTTTGAACATACGCTTGAATTAACGCCACAAAAGTAGATAAAACATATCTTAAGAAACGTTAAAATAGACAAAGGGCAAATGTATCGGATGAAGACAAAAAAGGGTAGGTGAAGGGGAAATACAGGGAGATGAATGGTAGAAACAAACAGGACAACGAAATATAAATGGAAAAAAAGAGGGCAAAGGAAACGGTGCAGGCGGCGAATGGAATTATGCTGCTACCCGCTGCAGAACCGCTTTACATGGAATGTCGGAAGTAATGATCACATGATGGCTTGCGTGCAGGGGAACGAAAAATACACTGCCTGGAATCAGATGATAAACCTCATCATTTACATGGATATCACAGGTGCCTTCCACGATCAGGAATTTTTCGTGTTCATCCTTGTGTACTTCTTCCGGAGCTATTTCCTTTATCCATACAATGGCACAGGCCATTTCAGGTGTGACACTTATGAACTTCGCGAAAATCCCTGTAAAATCTTCGGGAGCTTTCATGTCCTCGCGCTCCAGCCATTCTTTGTAATCTTCAATTTTCGAATGTTCGTAAATAACCGGTGGATAGCTTTGTGGCTCGCCCTGCTCCCTGCGTTCCATATAATCAATACCCGCCATGATCATCGGTTTCAATGTCATATGAGGTTTTGCAGCAGCTGCCTGCGCATAGGATTCGAGAGAGCTTTGGATTTCTTTCAGTTCCTGACGCACTTCCGGATGCACAGCAATCATAGATTCTACGCGGAGTAATTCCTCCTCAGTAGCCATACCTAAAACGTATGACTCCAGTATCCCTGAATCTATGAATGATCTGATGTCTTCCATTTGGTTTAGTAGTGCTTTTCAGATAAGGTTTCGTAATACCTACGGTGAAAAATCAGAAACGGTTTTTTTAGGTTTAAAATAATTCGTCAGTATACCAACTCTTCTACCACTGCAAAATTAACTAAAATACCGTATTCGGTTTTTAAAATTCGATTAATAGGCAGAAAAGGTCTGTTAAATAAGCTGTTTTTAAAACTCGCTGATCGTGTGGAGCATTGTTTTATTCTCGCTGATCCATAGCAGCAGGCTGTTGTTGCGGGGAGGCAATTGTAGTTTCTGGCAGATGCGGGAGCGGTAATTCTCAATGGTTTTTTCGGATAAGAAAAGCAGCTCGGCTATTTCGCGGGTGGTTTTGTTCTGGCTCACCAGCTTTAATGTCTTCAATTCTGCCTGGCTCAGGCCTTTCAGTAATTCATGGATCTCGAATTTTTTCACATCTTCTTTTCCGAGGTCGGAAAAAAGTTCCTGTAATTCGTTGCCAATGTATCTTTCCCCGGCTTTTACCTGCTCAATGCATTCCAGGATCTCGTTCACGGCATAATCTTTCAGGATATATCCATAAGCACCTACGGTCATGGCTTTTTTCACCATTTCCCGGTCGCGGTACATGGTGAGTATGATCACTTTGGTAGGAAGGTTGCCGGTCTGGATGTGTTCGGAGACTTCGAGGCCATTCATCTCCGGCATATTAATGTCGAGTATGGCAAGGGGAGGTTTCTCGCTTTTTATTTTCTCTAATGCTTCTTTCCCGTTATTGCATTCAATGATATCGGCAGATGAATAGGAGCCCAAAAGAATATCTTTTAGTCCTTTCCGGAAAATTGGATGATCATCAGCGATCAGTAATTGCATGGTGATTAGTTATTTATAGGGTTTGAAGTCAATGGTGAGTTTAAATCCTTTGTGATTTTTTTCATCACTTATACCGATCGTTCCGTTGAGGATCCGCGCTCTTTCGTTCAGCGATCGTAAGCCAATTCCGTTCCCTTCGCCTTTGCCGTTGATGCCTTTTCCGTTATCCTGGTATATCAGAGTATAGGCGCTGTTCCGCTTCGAAATGTCAATTTTTAATCCGGTAGCCCCCGAGTGTTTGATAGTATTGTTCGTACACTCCTGGATGATACGAAAAAGATGTGTTTTTTGTTCCATTGACAGGGATTCCACGGCTTCGGTGATCTCAAAGCTGCAGACCAGCTGCGTGGAGTTTTGTATAGCTTCCATTACCAGGGCGATGGAGCGTACAAGGCCGATCTTTTCGATGTTGGAAGGGAACAGGTTTTTGGAGATCTCGCGGGTCTGCTCGATCACGTTGCTGAGCTCGATATCTACGTTCCCGAGCTTGCTCTCTCCTCCTAAGAGCGACCGGGACTGTTGCTCTTTTATGATCTTGGATTTTATGATCGACAGGGACTGGCCGATATCATCGTGCAGGTCGATAGCAATGCGTTTCCGTTCTTCTTCGATATTCTCTATCAGCTGTCTGCTGAATACCTGTTGTTTCTGGCGTAGCTTCCTTACATAGCGGTTGTTGAGGATCATAGCAAGGAAAATAACCACTACCAGTCCGGTGCCAATAGCTACCCATTTCAGGAGGCGCTCGTTGTCGCTGCTTTCTTTCAATAAGAGTGATTTGGCCCGCTCGCGTTCAAGCTCTATCTCTTTTTTCTGTACATCGAAACTGTGTTGTAATTCCTCCACCACTTTACTGTTGAGCTGGTTATTGAGGCTATCTTTTATTTTAGTGTATGCGAGATACTCTGTGAGGGCACCCTGTACGTTTTTTTGCAGCTGCCGCACCTGGTATTTAAGCAAATGCAGGGAAGCAATATCTTCGAGATTACCGGTGAGCTTCGTCAGGCTATCGATCTTTTCCAGCGTGGCTTCTGCAGCTTTTATATTTTTGCTTTCGATAAAGGAATTGGTTTTTCCGAGATACGCTTTGGTGAGCTCGATCTTTAAATTATGTTTTCTCAGGATATAAATGGCCGAATCGATGTAGCTCTGTGCTTCATCCATGCGCCGCGCATTGTAAAAAGCCTGGCTCAGGTTGAGGTAATTGCTGGCCAGCTCCCGCGGCAGATTATTGCTTTTCGAATAATCGATCACTTTTGCAAAAAGCTTCATGGCCTGTTCGGGATTATTGTCGCTCACTTTTATCATACAAATATTCATCTGTATGTTACTGCTCAAACGTTTGTTGTTTTCCTTTTCTGAGATCGCCAAGCCTT
This sequence comes from Bacteroidota bacterium, assembly GCA_021156365.1. Classification (GTDB taxonomy): domain Bacteria; phylum Bacteroidota; class Bacteroidia; order B-17B0; family Aurantibacillaceae; genus JADJDM01. The sequence goes on along the minus strand of JAJNDK010000018.1, from coordinate 40,746 downwards.
TTTCGAAATCCGCCAGCGCTGCTTTGGTTTGCCCCGAATAAAGTTTGATAAGCCCGAGGTTGTTGTAGAATACGGCCGGGTAATAGCTGAGGTTGTGGATCTCGGAGATCGTAAGTCCTTCGAGGTATAATTTTAATGCGTCTTTTATCTCATTTTTTGTTTCGAGTATAATGCCCAGCAAATTCACGATCTCTACCTGGTTTTGGTAATCTTTTTTTTCCTTGGCTTCTTTCAACAGCTTGTTCAGCTCATCTTCAGCCACTACTCTGTCGCCTCGTTCAAACTTCAGGAAAGAGAGGCGTACATTGGCAAGCATGCGGATATTCTCATTGCTATACAGTTCGGCTTCCTTGAGCGCTCTCAGGAAATAGGTTTCCGATTTTGTGAAGTTGTTGGAGTAGAAAAAATAATTGCCGTAATACAGGTGAACATCGGCAATAGCTCCCGTCTCTTTCAGCTCTTTGGCCCGTTTAATGGTTTGTTCGCCCAGGGAAAACAGGGAAGCAGAATCAATGTAGGAAGCTTCCCGGACTTTTTCGATGCCGGTTTTGATCTCTTCGCTGTATTGTGCAAAAGAACTCAAATGAAGCAGCAGTGAAAAAAATAATATGTAGCTAAATTTTTTCATTTCACGAAAAGGACCCATATTACCGGATAGGTTTTACAAAGTAACCAAAAAAAACGGGAAAATTTTGAAATGCCTGTCCCGGGTGACTAAAACGACTTTGGGTATTGATTATACCGGCAAATATGATATAATTGGACTAAAAACAGGTTTCTTTCTCCTGGCTAATTAATGGGAAAGTACTTCAAGCGGGCCTCAAAATGCTATAAATGAGCAGATTATTTATTTTAAAATAGGGGGGCGGCCCTCTTGCCGGGGGGCTGCTATCTTCCTAACATTGTAAAAGAATTAACAGACATTACCCCAAAAACCCCAAAGGCCATGAAAAAAATTACAATTTTAGAGATCGTTTTCAAAGTGTACTTCTTCCTGACAAACAAAAATGCTTTTACAACAATAGCTGTTGTTTAATCATTCGTTAAAAAGGCAGAGCTGTTGAAAGCTATTCTGTAAAGGATATCCTGTTGTTGCCTGTATAAAACGGATACAAGAAGTATGATCATCCTTATCATGAGATAAACCAAATTATCCTGAGCACACAGCTTTTCTGTTGTGTTGGCTCAAAAACAGTAACACACCCCCTGTTTAGTTTAAACAAACAATGGCGGCATTCCTCACAGAATGCCGTTTTTTATTGTATCCGTACAGGTACGCATATAAAAATACCCACCCTCGTGGATTTCCTGTTTTTTGATTTAGCCCGACCTTGGCTGAAATTAAAAAAGAATTCATGAAAAAAATTACGACCTTATTTCTAAGTGCAGCTATCGGTGGCTTTCTGTTCAGCAATACGCTGGGAGCCCAGCAATTATTTAAGGACCTTCTTCCCGGTCCTCATCCTGCTTCCAGCAACCCTTTACAATATATGAATGTGGGTAGCTCCATGTACATTGTTACCTGGCAAAGCGGGTATTATCCTTATAAGCTGTGGATAACAGATGGCACTGCAGCTAATACTACACTGGTAAAAGACAGTATTATTACAACAAATCTGGGCGATCGTGTAGAAATGGTGGCTTCAATGAATAATTACATGTATTATATTGTCAGGCAGAATGATGGATATACTCAGGAGCTTTGGAAAACTGATGGCACTACAGCCGGTACCACGCTGGTGACGGATATTTCTTATTCGACTTCCGGGGGATGGCCGGCGCAGAATTTTATTACAATGGGCAATGAGATCTTCTTCCAGCATGGCGCTCCGGGTGGTCATGGTCGTGAGCTTTGGAAAACAGACGGAACAGCGGCCGGAACTGTAGAAGTCATTGATCTCGATCCGGGCTCATCGGGTGGTTCGCAATATGCCGGAATGGATAACAGGCCGATGGTTGTATATAATGGAAAACTGTATTTTTCCGGGGCGACCTCGCTGGGCAATTACGAGCTCTTTTCGAGTGATGGAACAGCTGCAGGGACGGCACTAATTCAGGAGCTCACTCCGGGCGTAAGCGGATCAGAGCCGGATGATTGGGAGACACTGAACAATGAATTGTATTTTACTGCTGACAATGGCTCTTACAATGAACTGTGGAAAACTGACGGGGTCACTGCCACGAAGCTTACTACCTCAACAGTGGTAGGAGCTGTTACTTCTTTCAGCAACGCCATTTATTTCAATGGTGGCACCAATCTCTGGAAATCCGATGGAACAGTGGCCGGCACGGTCGTAGTACCCGGAACTACTATGAGTGATGATTTTACAGGTGCTACACCTACTTACCTGTTTTTCGGGAATGCTCAATTCATTCCAACCCCTCCTTACTACATTTACAGCTATTTCCGTTCAGATGGAACCGCTGCCGGAACGATCTCTGTTCCGTATGATGTAGCGAAAAGCGCTTCTTATAATGTGTTGGGCAATGATATGTATATTACGCGTTTGGACTCCGGCAGTTTTACAAATGTGGGAGTGTGGAAGTCGGACGGAACGGTGGCAGGAACCTCAAAGATACTGGTTGGCTATGGAACGGGATTTTGCCATGTATTCAATAACGATGTGTTTTTCTCGAATATAGATCCAGCCACGGGAGGCGAACCCTGGCATTTAGGTGCACCAGTGGGGATCCCTTCTGTTGCAGCTGAAACAGGTGGCCGGATCTATCCGAATCCTTCTTTCGGAGTATTTACAGTGAAAATTAAAAATGCTGTTTCGGATATGAATGTTGAGGTATATGATATGATGGGTAAAAAAGTATTGACCGTGCATGGAACTGACAGCTTTGACCTGAGCACTGTTGCCAAAGGGATCTATTTCGTGCAGGTAAAAGACGGAAAAGAAAACTACACACAAAAGATCGTAGTACAGTAACAAACCATAAAACTAAAAAGGCAGGCTTCTTTAAGATAGCCTGCCTTTTTTTATTTCGGTCAGCGGAGCTTAATATGCTGCAGGCAGAGCAGCTGCTTTGTGCGATTTAAAATTCCGGAATTGATAGGTAAATTTAATACCTGCATAATTGCCAAAATTGGAAAAGGTATGTTTGTACTGCTGGTTGTCGATAGAATAGTTTACCGTTGTGTTCAGCAATGGAATAAATCCTCCGTTGGCAAAAAGCGCTACTCCAAAGGTGCGACCGCTTTTAAATGTTTTCTCAAAACCTGTTTCAAGCTGCCCGTTAAATGCCCATTTTGCTTTTGCTTCTGCCGTTTGTTCCAGGTAAAGTGAAATGTTGTTGGTGGCAGTTTCTCCTTCCGGGATCACATTTTTGGTAAGGGACGTTTGCGCGTTGGTTCCTACAAGGGAGATACCCGCACTTACATACCAGCGTACATTTTTACAATTCGGTTTGAAATGATACAGAACGGAAACCGGGATGGCAAAGGTAGTCGCCTTGATCGTGTTGTTGGTGTAATGTCCTGCTTTGTTCATGAGCGAATAATTTTCTGCGATGGTAAACTGGTAGCCTACTTCTGAGAATTGAAATCCTGTTTGCAGGCTCCAGTGATCGGTATAGGTTTTTCGGAAGCTGATGCCCCAGACACCGGTACCTAATTCATTGTGGTGAAAGCGTGCATTGGCTACCTGGTCTCCGCCGGTGAAAACGGAATGATTGCCTACAGCGCCTGCATAAACACCCATTCGCCAGCTGCTTTGAGCTGTGCCCGAAAAAATAAACGCTGCAATAAAGGAAGCAGAAAGGATTGTCTTTTTCATGGTGTTGGATTTTGTAGTATAAAAATAAGATAAAATAACCCCGAAACAATGCCCGTGATGAAATTTAACACAAGTTCCGTCGGGAAGGATGAATGGCTGGAAGCCCTGTATTAACTTCTGCTTTCAGTCACATAGTTAATAAACCGTAGAATTGATCTCAAACGAATCCTGATTTTTTTGTATCCAGGCTCTGACAGTTGACAGTGTTTCTTCCGGATTTTTTGTTACAAGATCTCCCGTATTATTTACTTTGGCAGGGAAATTTGTGATCACCGGGGCGAGCCGCTCGATCAGACGGTAAGCGCAGCTGATATACGTATTGTCATCATTATTGGCGCTCGTACATTTCTTTTCATTTTTAAGGATCGCATTTAATAAAAAGCCATAGAGCAATTTGTTTTTTGTATAAATGATATCGTCCAGTCCCGAATAGATCAGCTGATCGTCTACTACCATTTCTTTCATTTTTTCGTGCATTTTGTCCGCCAGGGAATTGTCACCACTACGGATGAGTGCGAGTTTTATATCCTTTTTGTCGATCTTGCTCAGGGTCGCTTTTGTAAGAAGAGAATTCAGTGCCGGTGCCGCTGATTCCTTACCGGCGAAGGCATAGATCTTTGCAAGCAATCCTAAGTTCGTCCCGTTTTCCTCCAGCTTGTTTTTCATCAGGCCCAATTCCCTTTGTCCGAAATCGGACCGGGTGTATTTCTTCAGAAGGCCGACCAGCTGAGTATTTATAGATCCTTTATACGTACAATTGTCCAGGTTGTCTTTTATGGATTGTCGGATAACACTTGTATCCATTGTTTTCCGGGCGAGCTGAGCACTCATGGCCAGCGCCTCCATCCGGACATTAAAAGTAGTATCTGCAAAGTATTTACTCAGTGCAGGATAAACACTTTTGTAGTTTGCCTGTGCCAGTATTCCGGCACGATCAACGGAAAGTGTTGTGCCGGCCCGGACCTGTATCATCAGCTGATCTATTTGTTTTCCATAATTGGTTTGGGATATAGCGCCTGCTGTAATCAACAGATGAATCACAAATGCTTTGGCTCTGAGAGGGATCTTCACAAAAAATTTATTTAAGTACTATCAGTTTTCCTTTTTGTCTTATAAATCCTTTTGGGCTTTCTGCTATAATATCAATAAAATAGAGCCCGTTACTTAATTCGGGAAGATTGGTTTCTTCTTCAAATACGGATTGCTGCGTTCTTGTGGCGTTGTACAATAGTTTTCCACTAATGTCGTACACATTCATGCTGATATTTGCCACATCATTCAATTCCAGCATCGTATTGAATGTTCCCTGTGTAGGGTTCGGGAACAGATCGAAGTTGACGAGTGTTAGTAATACGGCATTCGGCGCCTGGTGGGGAGCCAGCTGTTTCACTACCTGCAGTGATTTGGTGATCTGACTGGTACAGAAACCATTGCCAACCGTTAATGAAACACTGTAGCTTTGAGGGATCAAAAAAGTATGCTCGGGGTTCTGTTCCGTACTGTTAAAGCCATCTCCGAAATCCCATTGCCAGGTGGTAGGTACAGGTTGTGAAACATCAACGAATTGAACAGGTTTCCCTGCAGTATCAAGTGTGGATGCAAGGAAGTATGCAGCCAGGGCCTGGTTCGACTGAATGATCTGAACCGTATCAGCAGAAGAGCAAATACCGTTTGAGGTCTGCAGCCAGTATGTTCCGGCCTGGCTCAGGGCAATGCTTGACTGTGTAGAATTGAAACCGTTGCTGCCGCCCCAGGCATAGGTTCCCGCGGTATTGGCACTCAGTGTAATGGTATTGTTTCCGCACAAGTAGCGAATGTCCGTTCCAAGATTTACAACCGGCGTAGACAGTATGGAAATATTGATCGCATCAAAAGCACTGCAGGCACCGTTTGTGACGGTTACTCCATAAACCCCGCCACTGCCTACTTGTAAGGTTTGTGTAGTTTGACCTGTCGACCAGGTGTAAACAGCTCCCGGATTGCCTGCATCCAAAACAAACACACCGCTGGAGCAGGTAGTGGTATCTGCGCCAAGGCTCAATGTCAAAGGAGTATTGATCACAAGGTTTATTGTGTCAGTCCCTGTACAGCCATTGCCCGGATTGGCAACGTTTATGTGATACTGGCCACTTACCTGGGCAGTTAATGTCTGAGCGCTGCTTCCATCCGACCACAGATACGTAAAGCCCGTGTTTTGTGCATCCAGTAATTTTGATCCGCATACAGTGGCATCCGTTCCAAGGTTGACAACAGGTGACGGAAGCAGTGTAAGCTGCAACGTGTCTTTTGCTTTGCAACCATTTGAACCTGTTACTGTGAGTAAATAATATCCGGAAGTGTTCACGGAAACGCTTGGTGTGGCTGCTCCTGTACTCCATGCAAATGTTGCCGCATTTGTAACAGGGGTTAATGTTACCGGCTGATTCGTTTGACATTGGATAATATCTGCGCCCAGTGAAAGTGTCGGTACAGGATTAACTGCAACAACAACAGTGTCGCTACCCGAACAATTGTTTACATCCGTAACCGTTACAATGTATGTTCCGTTCACTGCTGCAGCAAGTGTTTGTGAGTGAGGACCCGGTGTGTTCCATACATAAGTGCTTCCCGGATAACCCGCATTAAGTATATATGTACCGCAGGAAACGGTATCCGGCCCGAGATCCGGCTGAACAACGCTGTTGAGTGTAATTTGTACCTGGTCCATGCCCACGCAGCCGTTTGCATCGGTAACTATTACAGAGTATATTCCATTGGCTGTTACTATAATAGAGGAAGTGGTTGCATTCACCGGTTGCCACAAATAACTCACTCCCGGGCCTGCATTCAGGGGATAGGAAGTTCCGCAGGTGCTTATGGTACCTCCGAGTGCAGGATTCGGAACCGGGTATACAGTAATTCCTGCAGTTGCAGTGTCCGAACAGCCGTTTATATCCGACACGACCAGGGAAGTGGTATAGGTTCCGGCGGCAGGATAAGTGTAGTTTGGATTGCTCAGGGAAGAAGTGGCACTGTTCCCGAAATTCCAGACATACAGCAATCCGTTCCCGATACTATTGCCTGTAAAAGCAGAAACCTGGTTGAGGCAGTTGTTGCTTATGGAGTATTGCGCAGTAGGATTTGCATGCACCGTTACGTTAGCCGATTGTGATGCAACACAGCCCGAATCACTGGTGGCGGTAAGTGTTACAGGATAAATTCCCGGAACGGCATAAACCAGCGAGTGATTGAATGAAACAGAGGTAGTCGCATTTCCGGCATCCCAAAGATAGCCGGTGATCGTGCCGGAAGAGATCGTTGTGTTATTGGTAAGATAAGTAATATCGCCCTCGCAGACCGGGTTCGTTGCAAAACTTACAGTAGGTTTGGCATTAATGATCAGGGGCACAATTACTGAATCCGTGCAGGCATTGGCTGCACTTACTTTCAATTTTACGTTATAGGCACCTGCAGCCGGATAGATCTTTGCAGGATTTGCAGCTACTGATTGGCTGCCATCTCCAAAATCCCACAGGTAGCTGCAGGAACCGGTGTTGCAAACGGAAGAGTTGGTGAAATCAGCTGTATCCCCGAAACAAAGATTACTGATGCTGAAGGAAGGCGTATTGCGTGGAACGATGGTGATGTTTTGTGTAATGCTGTCCCTGCAGCCCAGTCCGGTTCGCACTACCAGCTTCACCCAGTAATTACCGGCAGTGGAGTAATGGAAGGAAGGGTTTACGGCAGGAGAATATAAAGCAGGGCTGGCGAAACTTACCGTGTCAAAATTCCAATAGTTCTGAGTGATGGCGCCGGCCAGCGGAGGTACGGAAGAATTGCTTGTAAATTCCATGGAATCTGCAGCACAATTGAACAGGCTGCTGAAAGCTGCAACCGGAGGTGGCAGGGACACTACATTTTGCAAAACAGTATCTGTACATCCGAAATTCGATGTTACAATTAAAGTAACGGCATAGCTTCCGGGACTTGCATACCATTTATGGATCGTATCGTTCAGCGAGGTCGAATACGTGCTGGCATCACCGAACTGCCAGTAATAATTTGTAATGGATCCCGATCCGATGCTTGAATTGCTTTTTAAGCGGATACTATCACCATAACAGGCAGAAGCGCCGTACATGAGGGCAACCGGGTTTGGTGCCGGCATCAGGACAACCGTATCCCTTGTGATGCATCCTCTCAGATCGCGAATGCTTACAGTGATCGTTTGCGGGCTTCCGGGGCTGTTCACAGAAATAGTCTGCGTAGTATCGTTTGTACTCCAGTTCCAGAACAATGCAGTATTAGGGATCCATGGTGCATTGCCTGCATCCAGCACAGAGACCGCTCCCTGGCACATATTGACGGTATCGGAAAGCAGGCTGCTTACCGGCGGATCCGGGCAGTCTTCATCCGCTACGGTAACCCGGAATTTTTGCGGATCGATGTAAGCGATAGCAAGATCCGAAGTAGTACAGCGTGCAAGTGTCTGCGCGAGCACATTTGAGCTCCCTAACTGGAAATAATCCATATCATCATAATTCCGCGTTGCAAATACTTTCAGGCGGTTCCGGTTTATTCCAAGGTTAATGAATTCCGCACTGTCGATATAGCTGATCAGCAGCGAATCGCTTGTAAGTGCTCCTGAATCGACTTTTATGTCAAAATACCTGGCGATGCTTCCATTTCCGGCATACAGCTGTTTGGCGTGCCCGCGCTTTATAGTAAATCTGGAGCTCTGAACGTTCGGTCCTTTTAAAACAAGTCCCAGGTTGGCAAAACTGTAGGTGGCGGGGCCAATGAGGTATGAATTAGTAGCTGTGGCAGAAATAATAACCTGACCGCTGTCGCCAAAGATCCGGTTCTGGTGATTTTCGTTCTTGATATAGGGATGATTGACATAAGAAGGTGTGCCCGAAGGAAAGCTTAATAAAATATTTCCACCGTCCAGCCGGATGCTGCCCGCTCTCAAGTCTATAGTGTCCAGGATTTTCACATTGCTGCCCGGATTGATCGTCACCACCGATCCGGGTTTGTCAATAATAGTATGATACAGCACCAGTGAGTCTGTATAAGATGTGATCGAAGCAGCGCCTGTTTTTGGTTTGAATATGAATTGTGAGGTGGGAGTGGATGAGCTGGCGCGCTCGCAGATCAGTGGGTCGTTGCATTCAAGGTTACCGGTCAATGTAATGGTACCGTTGCTGCGGACCCATCGCGGAAACTGGGATTCTTTCACAAAAAAGTTACCGTTTATATACAGGCTGGTAGACGGGGAAATATACATGGTTGCTTTTTTGTCTACGCAGAGTCCTTCCTGCCCGGGAATAAATACCTGCGCATTCGCCCCCGCAGCGGCAAAAAGAAAAAGAAGAAGGTATTTGATGTGCAGGTTCTTCATTATAATTTCATGATGTATGCTAACACATAATATGGTGGACGGTTTTCTGTCGGCACGCTGTTCATCCCCTGCGTGGTACCATCGCCTACTACACCTGAAAACTCGCCATTGGGATGGTTATGGACATTGGGATCTGTGGTAATGGTCGCCGGGCTGTCGTTAGCCAAACCACCTGTCTGGCCGCTGGATCTTTCTTCGCCTGTTCCCTGGCCATTAGGTCTAACGGTATGATCGTGATTTCCGCCGCTTGCACTGATGGTGGCCCCATCTCCATTTGCATTGTGTGTGTGTTTGGGTAATTCCGGGACTTTAATAGTATGCAGGTTTTCTCCGCCCGTTTGATTCATTGTGTAGGTTGGATTGATATCACCTGGCGCAGCAGTTACGCTCTGGCCAATTCCTACCACGAATTTGCCCCTGAGATCGGGAGTGCCGTTTGTACCGTCGCATAAATTCCAGCCCGGTGGAACTGAAGCACCCCGCCACATAATGATCCCGCCTGAAGGGACGAGTGCATTCGGTGCAAAGCCGTTTACATTTAGCGTGTTGGTAGTTACTGAAGTACTGGCGTTAATATCCCCTGCCACATCCAGTGTTGCCATGGGATTAGTCGTTCCAATTCCTACATTGGTTACAACAGGACTGGTGTAAGCCACATTAGGTGCAGTAGCCTTTCCTTGTGTGAGTAATGGATTTATAGCAAACCAGTTGTGGCTTCCTGCATTCAGATTCATATAAAACAGGTTGGCTGTCAGATCATAAACCATCAATCCCTGGGCCGGATTAGGGATAGCAACCCGTTGCGCTTCTGTAAGCCTTGGGATCAAAAGCCCCTGTCCATAAGGTTTAGATACAATGTGTAAGGCCGCCGAAGTATCGGGCGTAACCGTATTGATGCCTACCTGGGCATAACTGTCTAAGGAAAGAGCGCCGATAGAAAGCACTATGAATGATTTGATGAATGATCTCATGCCTGTTAGTTATAAAACATGTTTGTATTAAAAAGATCCGATCCCTGTTTTCGTATGATTAAGAACGTAACTGCTAATATAAAATAATTTGACCAATTCCGAAAAAAAAGAATTTTTATTTAAAATGGCAAATTGTTGTATAAATGAAACAATAAAACATATTTTTGCTTTAAACTGGTTCGCAATATGAAGTATCTATTTCTTTCAATTGCCTTCGTGTTCATTTTTAAGCTTCGCGCACAAAATGAAATTATACTGAATCAGTATTCACAAAATATCTTTGCCATTAACTCTTCTTTTTCCGCTCTGGCGCCCCAGGCAGAGGCAAACCTGTATTACAAAAAACTATGGTCCGGTTTTTCCGATGCTCCCGAATATTTTCATTTTACACTGGGCGCTCCGGTCAGGAACACAAAAACAGGAGTGGGGCTCACCGCATCTTCCCAGCAATTGGGTTTGTTCAGCTACTTCAATGTGCAGGGATCTTTCTCCTATAAAGTGAAGCTGAACGAGAATAATCTGCTGAGTTTCGGTTTGCAGGCCGGCATAAAACGTCTGCAGATCGATTTTAGTAAGCTCAATGCAGAAGACATGAGTGAGTTTGCCGGGTTTCCTCAACAACAGGCAAGCACCCTGCCTACTGCTGATTTTTCCGTGAGTTATAAGAATAAAGGTCTCGTGGTCTTCGTTACTGCCAATCAGCTATTGTCCGGCAAATTCAGGTATCACGATCCTACTTTTCAGCCGGTGATCCGTTCTCAGCTTATTCCTTATTATCTCCTGGGCACCCGCTGGAACAAAGATCTCAAAGGATCATTCTCCAATTCGCTGAGCCTGCTCCTGAGAAGCCACCAGGGACTGCCATTGCAGCCGGAGCTGTCTGATATCATTACCTGGCAGGATCGTTTTTCACTCGGTGTCGGTTACCGTTTTTCCTACAGCACTTTTGCCATAGCCAGGGTTCGGGTAACACAGGACCTCCTGGTCGGATACAGCTATGAGCTCACTATGAACGGGCTGAACCGGATCACGAAAGGAGGGCATGAGATCAATCTTTCCTATCTCTTCGGCAAACAACCGAAAGGTTCGGACAGTAAAAAACCGTCTAACAAAGCGATCAATGAGCTGTACGAAGAGCTCGATAAAGTGGACCAGAAAGTGGAAGAGAGCAACAAACGTGTTGACACACTTGATAAAAATGTGCAGAAGCTGAATGATGAAATGAAAGAGGTGAAGAAAAAAAGCCTTAATCAGGAAGAGATCAAAAAACTGGTGGATTCTTTGAAGTTGCTGAATCCTTCCGATCCGGATAACAATGCAGGACCTGAGCCGAAAGGAAAAAAACGTTTTGGGTCGATCGTTAGCTATGGAGATGCGGATAAATATAAGAATACAGGAAAAGCAAATTACAATGTTGTTTATGGTGTATACAAGGTGTATTCAAGTGCTAAAGAATATGTAAAACTGTTACAGCGTGATCATGCTATTTCTACTGAGCTCATCCAGCTGGGCGATGGAAGCAACGGTTATTATTATGTAGTGGACAAAACACACAAAGGCAGCACGGAAGAAGCCCTGCAGCAATTGAAACAGGTACGGTCAGATCTTTCAAAAAAAACGGAGCCGGTAACGAATGGCTTACCATGGGTACTAATCATTTTTGAATAATAGCATGAAAAAATATTATGTGATTTTTTATTTGCTCTTTTCAATGTCTGGGCTGTTCTCGCAAACAGTTCCGGGCACACTTGCAACGCCTGCTACCGTTTGTGCCAATTCCAACAGCGGCATACTTACCCTGAGCGGATACAATGGGAATATTATCCGCTGGGAATACTCATTTAACGGGGTTTCCCTTTGGACACCCATTGCCAATACTTCTGCTACTTATAATTATATCGATCTTGCCCAAACTACTTATTTTCGTGTGATCGTACAGGCTCCTTCTTTTGCTGCAGGAGCATCCAATGTGGTTGCCATAACGGTAAACGCGCAGAGCGAGGGCGGTACAGCATCCAGTGCTAACCTAACCGAATGTACAGGAAACACAGCGCTCCTGTCGCTGGGCGGATACACCGGTAGTATTCTCAACTGGCAGTATTCCATTAATAACGGTGCTTCCTGGAACCCGATCGCTTCCAGCAACGACAGTGTTAATCTGCATTATCCTGCCATCACAGTCAATACGCTTTTCAGGGCAGTCGTTCAAAATGGTGTTTGTCCATCTGCATTTTCGGACTCGGTGAAAGTTACAGTTGCTCCTGCATCTGTTGGCGGACTTGTGTCTGCCGGAGCTGTTGTATGTGCAGGCTCCAATGGCGCTACACTCAACCTGTCAGGACATACCGGCACTGTTGTGCGTTGGGAATATTCTTCCACCGGTTTGTATCCCTGGGCGGTTATTAATAATACAACAGGTTCGTTGACCTATAGCAATCTCACCGGGAGCACTTATTACCGCGCCATCCTTAAAAGTGCTAATTGCCCGGAAGCGATCTCCGATTCGGTTTTCATTGATGTGAATGCCAATAGCCTGGGTGGCTTTATAACAGGCACACCGATGGTTTGCAGTAATGTGAACAGTGGAACACTTAATCTCAATGGAAATAACGGCACTGTCGTGCAATGGGAATACTCTGTCAACAGCGGGGCAACCTGGAATGCTACCCCGGTGAATACTTCTTCCTATACATTTACCAATCTTATACAGAACACGGAATATCGTGTAGAGATCGTAAATGGTGTATGTTCTTCCACTTATTCGTCTCCTTTTACAGTTACTGTTAATCCTTTGCCTGCTGTTAATTTTACATTCGTTACGGCCTGTGAAGACAGGGCTGTTTCATTTACCAATACAAGCAGTGGTACCAATGTGTATAGCTGGGATTTTGATGACGGCAGCAATGCTGGTATTGCAAATCCATCGCACACTTATACCAGTGGCGGAACCTACAGTGTAAGTCTCACTGCCACGTCTTCCAATGGATGTATCGATTCCGTATCGCAAAACGTGATCGTATATCCGAAGCCACAGGTGAGTTTTACGGCAGTGGACAGCATTTGTGGCTATAACATGGTTGCCTTCACCAATAACAGCTCTATTGCAAGTGGCACCATTACTTCCTATACCTGGACCTTTGGAGATGGAAGCTCTGCGAGTAATGCCGCAAGCCCATCGCATTTATACACGAATCCCAACAATTACCTGATCCAATTACTTGCCACTTCCAATAATGGTTGCTCAGATTCCGTTTCAAACGTACTCTTTGTTTCACCCAAGCCGATCGCTTCATTTGTTGTAAGCAACACCTGCAAAAAAACGGCAGCAGCTTTTTCCAATAATTCATTTATAAACGGTGGCGGAATAACCTATGCCTGGGATTTTGGCGATTCACAAGGCTCAACGCTTAATTCACCTTCGCATTTATATGCCAATGCAGGCAGTTACAATGTGAGCCTGATCACCACGAGCAATTTCGGCTGCCGGGATACCTTGATCCTGCCGCTTTATATCAACGAACAACCCGATCTGCTGATCAGTACATTGAGCGTTTGCCTTGGCAAGAATACCGTGTTTTCACAAACCATCAATCCTGCCATTAGCAACTACACGCTTAACTGGAATTTTGGCGACGGGAATTCCGTATCCGGCGATTCGCCTGTATATGTATACCCGGTTTCCGGCAATTACCAGGTGCAGGCCACACTTACAAGCGATTCAGGTTGTGTATCGGCTGCTACGCTGATCACCAATATACATCCGCTTCCCAATCTTTCGTATACATTTGCCAATGTGTGCAGTGCCGATTCATTGCATATTAGTAATCTCAGTTCGATCAGTGCCGGCTCGCTTACCTGGCAGTGGGATTTTGGCAACAGCACTTCGTCTACAGTTGCAGATCCGGTAATTTTATACAGCGGTCCGGGTTCCTATATCATTCAGCTGATTGCCATAAGCAATAACGGTTGTGTGGACTCTCTGTCCAAACCGGTACTGATATATGATTCACCGGTAAGCTCGTTTACATTCAGTAATGCATGTGATGGTAACCCGATCCAGTTCACTAACACTTCTACTGTAAATTCCGGAACGATCGCAACTACCAATTGGAATTTCGGTGATAATACCAATTCAACACTTACCAACCCGGTGAAGCAGTATCTTTCCTTTGGAACGTATAACGTTACACTGCAGGCTGTTTCTTCCAATGGTTGTGCGAGCAGCAGTATGCAAACTGCAAGTGTGTATGAAGGACCTGTTGCCAACTTTTCTTTTGTAAGCCAGTGTGCTGCTCAATCGATACCCTTCACCAATCTTACAGCGCTTAGTTCCGGCACTTATAATTCAGCCTGGGATTTTGGTGACACCACTTCTTCCGTTTTGAATTCGCCTGTACATGCGTATGTATTCGATGGAACCAAACAAGTGAAACTAGTGGTGACAACCAACAACGGTTGTGTGGATTCCATCTTCAAATTCGTGCAGGTATATTCCATTCCGCAGATCTTTGCAGGAAATGACACCACTGTTTCAAAAGGTTATCCCGTGCAGCTGAATGCTTCCGGCGCCTTCTCCTACTCATGGAGCCCGCCGGACGGACTGAGCAATCCGGCTATCGCGAACCCTGTGGCCCTACCCGAAACCACCACTGCTTATATTGTGTATGGAAACAGTGCGAATGGCTGCAGCAGCAGTGATACGATCGTTATTACCATTTCCGACGACTTCCTCGTAGTGCCCTACAATATAATTACACCCGACAACAATGGTAAGAACGATACATGGATCATAAAGAATATTAAGAGTTATCCTGCAAATTCCGTAGTGATATTAGATGAATGGGGTGTGGAAGTATATACCATGCCTGGATATGACAATAGCTGGGACGGCAGGAACAAACGCGGAGAAATACTGCCTGACGGTACCTATTATTACGTGCTTACCTTCGAAGGTTCCGAAAGAGTGTACAAGGGTTTTATAGCGCTTTTACGAAATAAATAATATACATAGTGAGATCCGGGTTTACATATAGTCTTGCGCTTGTATTGCTGTTGCCGGCAGTTGCTGCGTTTGGGCAGGATGTAGATCAGACATTGAAAGACCTGAAGAATCTTCCGAAGCAGGATCCGGTGAGCATGACCGGCAGTATAAATGCCAGCAGCGTGTTTTACAATGCTTCCGGTATCAAACCCCGTAGGGATCCTTTTTACTGGGTGCTGAATGCCAATCTTAACTTTATGCTTTTCGACAAGATCAGCGTTCCTTTCAGTGCCACGATCACCCAGCAGGATAAAAATTTCACGAACGGCCTGGATAAATTCAGTCAGCCTTTTAATCAGTTTGGTCTTAGTCCAAGATACAAATGGCTGACCCTGCATGCCGGTTTCCGGGTAATGGATTTTTCGGAGTATACGTATTCGGGTACAATGTTCCTTGGAGGAGGAGTGGAGGTAAAACCGGAAAAAGGACTCGTGAGCGGATCGGCTTTTTATGGGAGATTGGTAAAAGCAGTTCCGGTTGGAGGAGTAAGTGGTGTTATTGTCAGTTTGCCTGCATACAACCGCATGGGTGGCGGTGGAAAGGTCAGGGTGGGGAACGATGACCACAATGCGGATATCATTTTTTTTCGTGCGAAAGACGATAAATACTCCATTCCTTTTGATACAGCCGTTAAGATCACTCCTGCCGAAAACCAGGTATTCGGCTTAAGCACCAAACAGAAGATCACGAAGATCATTTCATTCGAAGGCGATTTTGCTTATAGCATGTATACTGATAATCTGTTTGAGGATGTAACACGTATTGAGCGTTTTACCTATGTGAACCAGATCTATTCACCACGATCCAGCACCACATTCAGTAAGGCCATCACTGCCATGATCAATTTTAGCCCGGAGAAATTCAGATTTGGCTTCAAATACAAACGCATCGATCCGGATTATCGGACAATGGGAGCTATCTTTCTTACCAATGATGTGGAAGAATATTCATTCAATAACAGCTTTTCACTTATTCATAATAAGCTGAATATTTCATCCAGTATAGGTCTTCAGCAAAATAACCTGGACAGGATACAGAGCTATACTTCCAAACGCATTATCGGGAGCCTCAATACTTCCTATAATTTTACCGATCACTTCAATTGCGGGGTCAATTATTCCAACTTCAGCTCCAATACAGTGCCTGTTCGCATTGGGACTTCGGATACCATCAAACTGGTGCAGCTTACGCAATCGGGTGGATTGACCAGCAATTATTCTTTCGGGAAAAAGGAAGCCAAACACAGTTTTAATTTTACCTCTAATTACCAGGAATCGGGTGGCAACAAGCAACAAAAAACGAACAACCTTACCGCTTCTGTTAACCACAGCATTGTATTTCAGAAACCGGGCTTTACTATTGCAACAGGGGTACTGGTCAATCAGTCGAACGTGAACGATTTTATTACACAAAGCTTCGGGCCCACACTCAGTGTATCAAAAGGGTTCTTCAATAAAAAACTAAGGCTGACCGCATCCGGCAATTACCAGGTAGCCAATACGGACGGAGAGAATATCTTTAATAATCTCTGTGCGCTGGCCGGAGTGAGCTACGTTATCAGCAAATGGTCCTCTTTTAAAATGGATTATAATTTCTTGCAGCGTCAGTCGAAAGTAAGCAATAGTCCGAGCTTTGCGGAAAACCGTCTGAATGTGAGTCTTCTTACAACGTTCAAAGCATCGGGTAAAAAAATGTTTAAAAGAAAAAAACCGGAGGCCGTGCCTGTAAATGAAACGAAATAGAACATATATACTGTTTCTCTTTTCGATTGTGCTCAGCAGCCTGACAGCACAGGATACATTTGTGCTTACCGCCGTTGATAAACAAAACCCTGCTGCTATAAAAGTAAAATGGTACAGTAAGGAGTTTATCTACCCCGAAGGTGTGAACATATACCGGAAAGATGCGGATGGAACTACCTGGGACAAATTGAATGGCAAGGCGCTGAAACGGGGCGACTATATACCCGGCAGCCAGGAATATGCAAAGGATAAGGAACTGAAAAGTTATGTGGACATGGTAAATGCCTTGCCTAAGCTGGAAGGGATAGCTCTCCTGGGGGCATATATTCAATCGTTTAAAAGTGAAGGATTCAGTCGTTACCTCGGTATCGAATACATTGACAATAACGTAGCAGGAGGAAGGAATGTGCAGTATAAGATCACTATTATAAAAAACGGAACAGAGACCGATCTCGGTACATCCGCTGTAGTAAAAGCAGGGGTGATCATTGAAACCGCTCCGCCGGCAGAAATTGATATAAAAGCCGGCAACAAAAAAACGAGCATCCGATGGCTGCCTGAACCGATGCGTTATTACGGGGTGAACATATACAGGATGCAGGATAGCACAGGGCCGGACAAAATACTGGTGAACAAGGATCCCGTGATCGTTTCCAAAACAAAGAACAAAGAAGGTATTTCCACCTACCCTGAGCAGTTTTATCTCGATGAACGGCTAAAAGAAGATTCAGCTTATTATTATGTTTTTACCACGCTCGACTTTTTTGGGAATGAAAGCAGGGGCTGCAAGCCGATCCACGTTTTTGTCAAAGACCTGGATGCTCCGTCGCCGGTTGTTTGTACGGCACAAGTAAAACAGAAGAGCGTTCGTCTTTCCTGGCGAAAAGAAAAAACCGAAAATGATTTTACGGGATACAATGTATACCGGGCGTATCGGGCAGAAGAGAAATTTATAAAAGTAAATGCAACGCTCCTCGGAAAAACGGACACGGTGTTCAGTGAAACCCTCCACTCGAATTCTCTTTTCAGGTATGTGATCGCTGCAGTGGACCGCTCGGGAAATGAAGGCCTGAGTGAAGAAGTAGCTTTGGAAATAATAGACGAAGAACCTCCCGCCGCACCACGTGGACTTACGGCAAGCTCCGACACCGGAATCGTGATGCTGAGCTGGCAGGCAAATACGGAGCCGGATATCCGCGGATACCTCGTATACCAGAATATCAATAAAAATGCTCCGGATGCTGCTTACGTACTGGTGACTCCTGAGCCTTTGAAAAAAAACAGTTTTCAGCAGAACCTCCCGAAAAATGCAAAGAACAAATTCCTGTACAAAGTGCTGGCGGTCGATTCTTCCGACAACAGGAGCGCCCTGTCGGAAGCAACTGTAACTACTTTGCCGGATATCATTGCGCCTGTAGAGCCTTTTATCAGCAATTGTTACCAGGATGAAAAAAAAGGGATCGTGATCGAGTTCTTTAAAAATACCGAGATAGATCTGAAGGGGTATGAGTTGTACAGGTCTTACAGCGATGACGGACAGGAGATCCATGAAAAAGTGAACACTAAGATGATCGATCGGTTTTCGTACCGGTATATCGACCGTACGTTTGAAGGAGCCGGAACAGTGAAGTATTACCTCACTGCCATCGACAGCAGTAATAATGTTTCGAAACCGTCCAACAGTATCCGGATCAATATTAAAAAAGAAGAGGACAAAGTAGCTTATGAATTCAGCCACCTCGAGGTAAAAGCGCAGAAAGATGTGAAAAAATACCAGGTAAAATGGAAAATCTCTAACGGATCCGGAATTTTTTTTGTAGTTTACACCTTACAGGAAGGGGACGAAAATTTCGAGCCGCAAACAAAAAACCTGGAGGATACCAAATGTACGATTGAAGCGAAGAAAGAGAAAAAAACATACGTGCAGGTGAGAGCCTATAATGCAAAAGGTTTGGTGGCTAAAAGTGAGATTAAACTTATAGAAAACAAATAAACATGTTTGCTTATAAAAGAATAATTCCCGCAATGATGATCCTGCTGATAAGCACGGTCGTCCGCGCCCAGGCTCCCGGAGCCAGCTCAATGGTCTTCCGCTTCACCAAAGAAGTATGGCTGAACCCCACAATTATCCTCGCCAAACAAAACTTCGAGCAGAGCACGAATGTAAAGTTAATGATCCTGCCCCGGCTCAACGCAAGTGATACCGCTGGTAACAGCAGGATCGAGAAAGCCTTCGATAAGCTGCTTTCTTTCCTGGTGTACAAAGACAATGTGCAGGGAAGCATCAAATTCTATTTTAATCCTTCCAATACCACTAAGCCTTTTACCTTTAATACCAGCGAGGAATTGTGGTGTAAGTTCACTGATGTACAAAAGGATAGTGTTGAGAGTATATTGAATCAGAATATTCCTTCCGGCGCTAATCTCACTAATTTTACAGCGCTTCCTTTCGATAGCATTGTGAGCAAAGCCAGCCGCTACTGCCGAAAGGTTTTGTACAGCAAACCCGGACAATGCGGCCCCGACCCGGGGAATGAATTTAAGCTGACTGAAATAAACTCTACTCCTTCGCGGCTTACCTTCGTGAAAGATGGGATGAGAAGCTCCGGTAATAACGGTGGAGTAGATAAACAGCAATATCCGGAGTTGGTCCAGTTTTACAATAGTGCGGTAGATAAAGCTGATAATAGTAATTATCCTATCGCGTGGAAAGCGCTTTCCACCTCCGGCCCCGACAACATCCGCCTGAAGCTGAAGAAGAACAGCCAGAATTTCGACATCACCAAAGTCGTGTTTAAAAATGCAGCCGGCAATGAAACCTATAATGCAACTTATCAGTCGGATAGTACGCTCAGCCTGAGTATCAGCGGGCAGGGTGCAGGTACGATGAAGGAAGTGGTTGCGTATTATACTACCACATCACCTGCCCACACGTATGCGATCGGCGCTTTCAATGTGTTTTTTTATCAGCCGAAAACATATAAGCTGAAGCTGGTAAACCTGGGAGGCTATAACAACATGCCCCCCGCAGCACAGGTACGCGATAGCTTAAACAAGATATATGGAAATGTATTTGTGAACTGGACAGTAGAAACGGTGAGCAGTTATAGCTTATCCGCTACGATCAGCAAAAACATTCATGTGGAAAACTCGAGCCTACTCAGTAATTACATGCCGGATATGCAGGCAATCGTAAATGACTTTAAGGATAATTGCACTGCATACGATTCAGGTAATGAGGATACGTATTATTTATTGTTCGGAGCAACCAATGATGGCAATATGGAGGGCTATATGCCACGTGGCCGGAATACAGGTTTTATCTTCGGGAATCCGAATGAACCGGCTACGCTTTATGCAACGATTGCTCACGAGCTGGGACATGGAGCCTTTAACCTGCAACATATATTTTGTAACGATGAGTTAGGTGCGGGAAATAAATTCACGACCAATAACCTCATGGATTATTATAACGGGTTGGGAGCATGGAAGAATCAGCTATACAAACACCAGTGGGATCTCATTCACAATCCCGGCTTTGTAGGTTGGTTTGGAGGTGATGATGATGAAGGAGCAAATTATTCATTTACCTGGTTGGATTATGAGCTTTTTAAAAACCCGGATAATAAAACAATTTCCTTTTTGTCCAAGGCTGGTACTATTGTGTCTGTTCCGGTAGGTCAGTTAAAAAGAGTTGAGTTTACTTATGGGGCTCAGGCAAAAAAAGGAGAGCAGCTGATCTATGCGAATTATATTCCGTCCGGCACGCTGGATGAATTTGTGTTAAAAGAAACTACCGGTAGCGGTAAAGTATACCGCTATGAATGGAACGATCCGGCTAAAGCGTATAAACAAACCGGTTGGGCCAACGAAGGCGACGCTGCTTATACAACTATAGCGGATGGTGCTTTATACAATGATGTTACCAATTATCAGCTGGTGGATGGATTTGTATTCCTGACGATTTGCGAAGGAAAATACAAAGCCAGAAAATTCATCAAACATAACCTGGAGCAGTATGTAAAAGGCAGCAGAGCTATGAGTGATTTTGTAGAATTCAGCATCGATCTTTTTGGCGCTGTTTCTCCTATAGCAGGTAAGGAGCAGGAGAAGCAGCTTTCGTATTATGCCGGCTGCCGGTTTTGCGCAAACGCAGAGACCATCAAAATGACCAAAGAGTATTGTGAAACTTCGCATTACGTGGTCGCCGATAAAATAGCCCAGCTGCGCGCTGTTTACCCTGAATACTTTGCACGTTTTACAGATTCGAGCGAACACTGGTTGTTTCCTGCCGGTTCTATTGTCGATGCCTTCGGCCAGCACGTGCATACAAATACATCACTTTCTACGTATTGTGATGTGTCGGGGTTAAAGCCTTGGGAAAAATATATCTGCTCCAGGTTCAAAGCTCCTGATGCTTCCACGATCACTTATCCTTATTCTCCTTCGGTAATTCCCGCACTGCTGGATACGTTTCTGACAGATTTCAAGATGTATATTGCACAAAGGAACATCGTCAGCAATAATTTCTGGAACAATGGGAGTATTGCAGGTACCAGCCGTAATGGCCTTATCGAGTGGGTAATGAGCACGGCTATGTTCAACCTCGAGAATATTCCTGATACCAAGCGCGACAGCTGCATGAAAAAAATACTGGATGCTCCTGTCGATCCTAATTTTCAGGTTGTAGCGACCATCATAGATGATTTAACAGAGACAGCAGTTATTAAACTAATGCTATCTGCCAGAACAGAAACGGCAGCAAAGAAACTATTACTGACACTGGAGAATTATCAGTTCCCGAATTACCAGGGGAATGATTATAAGGGGTTTCAGTTTATCTTCACCACGTTTAACGATGTAGGAGGAGATGATAACCTGACCGGCGCTTTCTTTGCCATTGCCGAGCTGATCAATACGGCCAACACAGGTATATACGATAGCAGCAGGATCAATCAATACCTCGCTGCAGCGGATCCGCAATTGCCCGCCACTGAACAAAACCTGTTCAGCTTTGCTCAGTATTCATCTGCCTTTGCATCGCCTACCACAATTACGATCAACGGCGTAAACTATGCGTATAATGAGATGGTAACTATACGCATTGCCGGAAGCTTTAGTATGGGTGGTAAAATATATCGCCAGGGAACGCTGATCACCATTCCTGCTATCCAGGCCAGGATCTTCGACTATAACAATACATGTGAGGTAGGTGAAAAAGCTTCCTGGCTGGCAGTGGATGTGGGAAGTCTGTGCCTCGGTATCGGAGGAGCGAAAATACTGTTTACTGCCGGTAACTGGCTTCGCAAAGCTATTGTAGTTGGCGACCTGGTTGGATCTGCCAGTGGTATCGTAGTGCAGTCGCTTGACAATGATGCTATGTCTCCTTCATTGCGCATCAAGCTGCAATTGGCCAGCCTTGCATTGAACGTTCCGCAGCTGCTGACTTGTCTCCCAAAGGTCAGCAAAGCAGTGGATGAAATTGATCTGTTTATTGATGCAAAGCGTTTTTCCGTAGACTCAAAGGATATTGATGCCATTAATGCGCTGCGGCTGGAAAAAACGAAACTGATTGCGCAGGCCAATCTTACCAGGTACGCAAACTGTCAGAACTTTCTTCAGACAATGAAGTCGAAACTGGGATTCAGACCGAAACTGAATACCAACCTGGATTTTTCACAGGTAGTGATCAATCCCGCAGCAGACAACTATATTGATGTGATCGTACATTATAAAAACGGAAATTTCGTTCTTGCTAAAGAAGGTGGTCTCACTAAGGATATCCCACTTGAGGACCTGGCAGGAATTATTAATGCAGCACCACCGGGAAAAACAGTCCGTCTTCTTTCCTGTAACGACCTTGATGCGGCCAAACAATTATCGCTCCTTACCAATAAGCCTTTTTATGCAAGCGATGGCTGGGTGGATCTGTATGTGACAGGAGAGATTCGCTCACAGAATGTGTTCATGAAATTTGAGAACGGAGTAGAGAGCAGTAGTTCGATGATGCACGGCTCCACTCCAATCAATGGAGTAAGTAAAGTAACTCTTGGACTCAATGTGAGTGACGATCTTGCCTCCCTCTTCCCTTCGCTTGTGAATCGTACGAATGCGATAAGTAAACTGGAAACGATCCTGACCAGTGGAAGAGTAACCAGACCGAAATTGATAGAGCTGGTGAACACACATTTGATCGACGTTCTGAATGCGGCTGATAATGTAACACTTGGAAAGATACTGGATCGCCTGAATATGAGTCATGTGGACGATGTGTTCATAGGTAAGATGATGGAGCGTCTTAATAAGTACCCTGCTCTGAAACAGGATCTTGTAAATCATCCGGCCTGGTTTGAGACATTTGATGAGATACTGAGCAATCCCGGTAAATACTGGGATGTGTTGCAGGAAGCCAATATACCTTCCAATACAGCTTTAACGAACTGGGGCCAGGGCTATTGGTGGAAAGATCTAAAGGATGCAGCAAAAACGTATGAAACGACTGCACGCGAAGGTGTCAACGGATTCAAGGCAGCAACAGGGATCACAGACGAAATACGAATTGTTGAACAGGTTACGCTCGAAATAAATGGAACAACAATACGCATTGATTATCTGGGCAGGGATGCTTCGGGTAAATACCATTTCGGAGATGCAAAGTTTTCCACGAAAGAAAGGGATTGGATAAATGAGTGGCTCAATTCTGCTACTGACAACCAGGGAATTATTTTTCCATTGTTTCAGAATGGAAATGTAAACAGTATTATTGTAAAAGCCACTACACAGGAGAAACTGTCAGCACTTTCTCAGATCGGTTTGGCTAATAACAGTACAATCAATTTTTCTAACACATCATTGCGTATTTTTGGAAGCAACGCAAATCAGCAATCTGTAAAAACAATAGTAACGCTTAAGAATTAATATGAATAAGGCAGATTTAACAAAGATCAAAAGTGACATGGCAACTGAATTAGCAAAGTATTATTCTCCTTTAGAATATAGCTTTGATAAAAAGACATTTAGTTTTATTAAAAATGAATATAGGGTGTTTTGGGGATCGTCTTCAACATACCCGGACTCCATTGTTTTTCGTCCACAGATCTGGGCGAAGAATTTTAGGATCGAACAGGTCCTTAAGGATCTGTTTCCTGCAGATCTTAGTTATGAAACAATCGGCAAAAGCCAGAATGACCTGGTGAAGGAAACGGGCAATTACACATCAGTATATATGATCTATCACGAAGGCGGAGGAACTTCCTATCAGTATGATGTAGAAAAAGACACAGATCTCCGACCCATAGTTGAAGATCACAAACATTTTATGGATCAGCTCGGTTTCCCTTTTTTTGAAAAATTGAAAAACGTTGAAGGGATTAGCGGGTATATAAATGACAGGGTACTTCAGGCAGATGACGCTGAATTCAACACGGAAGAAACGATAAACAGGCTCAAGTCTTTCTTTTACAGGCCCCAGGCCCTGAGCGGGATAATATCCGCGCACCTGGCCAAGTCAGAACAGTTGGAAAAACTGATCTCACGCTACCGGATCTTGTTTGCAGGGAATGATTTTATATTAAATGATGTGGAGAAGGTGATATCACATTTTAAAAACAGTTAACCTGTGCAAAAAAGAAATGTTTTAATTAATTGAGATTGTGTTTTATTTTACCAAGACACGCGAATAAAAGGAGTTTTTTTTGTTTTATATCAAAAATAGTTTATTTTTAATGTATCAACGCAACAGAACTATGCTAAAAAGAATTGGAGTTATCCTGTTTTTGCTGTTCTCGCTAAAGCAATACGCGCAAACGTATCCAAGCAGCGTCACTACTATCCTGTATGCACCGTACACCATTTTCCTGGATGAGTATGCCAACCCGATGACACCCAAACTCCAGGCTTCTGTGCTATTTACCGATTTCACCGAACCGGGCCGCAACATCTATCTGAAGCTGAAAGTCACCGGGCCGGGCATGGTGTTGGAAACAAAAGCAGGGATCCGTCCGCCACAGCCCGAGTATGTAGTGCCGGGCATTCCTTATAACATTTCCGGCGCCGATCTCGACTGGTATTTCAATCACAACAACCTTAATTTTTCAGGTATCAGCCGGGCCCAGTTAGAAGCCAACAACAACCGGCTTCCGGAAGGGCTCTATACCTTTTGTTTCGAAGTAATGGATTATGAAACGGATAAGAAGATCTCTCTTCCCAGCTGTGGCTCCGCATACCTGGCACTGAATGATCCGCCAATTGTAATTGCACCGACCTGTGGCGTTGCGATTGAAAATCTCAGCCAGCAAAATATCCTGTTTCAATGGCAGATCTCCAATACCAATGGCAATCTGAATGTATCTTCGCTCAATTACCAGATCGATCTGTATGAAGTAAACAGCGGGTATGCCAATCCGCAGAATGCGATCATGAACAACCAGGCATTGCCCATCTGGCAGTCGCAGCCCATATCACAGAATTCTTATTTGTACGGCCCTGCCGAACCGCCTTTGGAAAAAGGAAAGCGGTATGTGTATACCGTAAAAGCCATAGAGCAGGGCAAGAGCCAGATCAAGAATAATGGTTTCAGTCAGGCCTGCTGGTTCTATTATGGTTATCCCGAAGGCGGCACGATCAACCTGATCGCATTGCCGAATGATTTTCAGTTCAACCTTACGGACAATCCGTATTTTACCTGGAGCCGTCCGAATAATGTGATCAGCAATTCGCAGCAGGTAGGTTACCAGTTTGTGATAGCACCTTTGCTGGAAGGACAGGATCCGCAGACAGCCATTATCAATAATGAGCCTTTTTACGAGGAATACTTGTATCCGAGCACCACCAATCCGAAAAATTTCGCATTGGATGTATTGGATATGATGCGTGTGGAAAAAATGAAACCGTATGTATGGCAGGTAAAAGGGATCAGCGGCCAGCAGGAAATTGCTAAAAGTCCCGTCTACAAATTCACGGGCCCGCCTCCGATCGATCGTTTTTTTGCAGGTGGTTTCGAAGTGCGGATAACAAGTCTTTCTTCTTTCGACTCCATCACGCACAAAATAAGCGGTAAAGGAAAAGTGATCCTGACCAGCAGCGGACAGGCTCCCGAATTTAATTTCAGTAATATATACCTGACTGCTATCGGTAACAATACCTGGGTAATGAACCAGGGCCTCATTAAAGACCGGATCATCTCGGATCCGTTTATGCTCGCTTCCGATAGTGTAGCTGCCAACCGTGATGCGGAATTTGTAGTAGATAGCATCCTCATCGATCTCGATTACCTGTACCTCTCTGGATTCGTGAACTGGAAATTCCCGCTGGCTGTTACCGGCAACAGCATCCCATACGTTAAAGGAAAAAGACAGGCGCTCATCCTTGATAATGATTTTAAATTATACAGCCAGGATTATAATTCGCTCGACCGGAGCTATAGTTTTAATCTGCTTGAACCGGGTGGATTCCTGATGAATCTGAACAGCTCTTCGCAGGTGTATGTATACGGAAGCAAATATAATTTACGGTTCAATGGAAGTGTCGATCTGCCGGTGAGTGTAAAAGACATGGCCAATTCGAGTGTGAAAATTTCATTTGCTGAAGCCGGGCAGTTATTTTTTATCCGGCAGGCCAATGTTCCCAACTCGGAAAGTATACGACTGATCAACAATGCCGCCCTCGAGCTCCGGCCACGTGATTATGTACTGGATTTCTCGGACCGGTATTCGGAAGGTGATTGTGCAGCCGACTCCACCTGGAAAGGTTTGTATGTGAACAAAGCCGCTTTGGTCGTTCCTGTAAATGCAGAGGAAAGCAAACAGATCAGTGCAAGCGCAACCCTGAGTGAGATTTTCCTGAACGAGGCTGGCGATAGTACTACTATATTAGTTGATCAGAATGGTCTTGATCTCCGCGCACGTTTTGCTTATGATCCTGTAAGCGATACGCTTAAATTCAACACTTTTCCGGCGGTGGACAATGAATTCTTTTTGGCAGTTAATGATAATGTGGTGCAGCAATCGCACCTTTCCGGAAAGATCCGGGTGCCGGTTCTCGATACCGTGTCGGGCTTCCCTTATTTTATCCGTATGGATGAGTATGGTTTCGGGACAGGCTATCTGCTGAACGGACTGAACAATTATTCCTTTGTATTCAATGCAGCGGGCGGGCAGGAGCAAACCATTAATATGACCATCACAAGAGCCGTGTTTAAAAACAACAATCGTCTCGAGATGGATATGAACCTGGGCTGGCCGCATTTTAACCTTTCACTTAATCAGCTTCAGAAATTCTGTGCATGGGGCAACGGGAATATCGGCTTCGAAAATCCCAACGGCATTGTTACGCTCACCTATCAGGCCAATGCCACTGCCAGCGGTTACGACCTGCAGGTGGACCGGATCGGCTGTGGACGCGTAGCCAACCTCTATTCATTCGGGATCTCTTCACGTATTGTGATGTCGGAAGATATAGCAGGGGAAGACGGTGCACCTTTGGTAAATGCGTATAGCATGTATAAAAATCCTTTGCTTACCGGAGATTATACCACAATGGATTTTACTATGGGCGACTCCATCCGGGTGGATTCCAATGGTGTGAGAACGGATGTTTCGAACGACCTTACTACCAATCTTGGGCAGACATTAGAGGATATGGGCGCAGGAGGTTCTCCCGGAAGCAGTGGTGGAGGCGGAAACATGAACGGCAGCGGAGGAGACAACCCGGATGCGATCATCCCGAACTCGGTTTACCTGAACATTCAAAAAGTAGTGACCATTGCCGAAGCGTTTATTCCATTCATTGACTCGGCTCAGCAGCCCAAAGCACAGGATTATATAACAGTGATCAAACAGATACTCAACAGCGATGAAGTGAGAAGCGCCGTAAACACATCGCCGGAACAATTGGTGAATGATCTGATACTGGATGCTGCAGCTGCCATCTCCCGCAAAATAAATGCGCCGATCATTAAGATCAGCAACAATGCCTGTACGAAAGTGCGTACCACTATCAACAACACGGCAGTGAAACCAGTGACGGACAAAGTAGATACACTGATATCAAAAGCGCTGAATAAAGTAAAAGAGACACTGTTGAATTCCTTGGGAGAAGAAAATGAACAGGTGAAACAGGTGGTGGAAGTGGCTGTAAATTCAGTGAAGACGAATCTCACGAACGAAGTGGTGACATCGATCAGGAATTCAGTGGAAAACAACGTTACTTCCAAGATCACAGGCTTTATCCAGGTGGGTGTTACCAATAAAGTTACCGGTTATGTGAACCGTGAGATAAAAACAGTAGCTACTAATATTATTGAGAATGGGGTTGGCAATAGTGTGAATCTGCGTAGTATGGTAGACAATGCCGAAACACTTTTCAAAGACATCGGCGATACCATTGCAGACGCCGTCACGTCAATTAATTTCACCACAATAAAAAACACGACGGAGAATATCGGCAATGATATTGTCACAGGTATCAGCTTTGACCGTATTGGCCAGAATATCCTGAATGAGCTGGCCAGTAAAGGGCTCAGTGCGGCTGTGACCGGGCTGATCCAGAATCAGCTGGGTAACTTAGGAGGGGCAGGAGGCGGAGTGGCCAGTGCGATTCTTTCCACCGTGAAATTTGATTTTACCAATGTCGGCGACAAGCTCAAAAACGGGGAGATCGACCAGATCGTAAAATTCGATCCAACCAATATTTACATAAAAACAGAGAAGGTTGAAGTGAAAGGCCAGCTGAAATTCACCAAGGATGATCCTGTTTACGGCGACTCCTGGCAGGCTTCCGTATTTGTGAAGCTGTATGTTCCTAAAGAAGACAAGCCTATTTCAGGGATGTTCAGTTTCATCAATGGTAAAACAACGCAGGGAGATAAATTTACCTACTGGTTCTTCGGTGGTGCTGTAACCGGTTTCGAGATCCCATTGGGCTCTATTCCTCTTACTATTTGTGGCTTCGACGGAATGTTCTACCATCATATGAAGCGAATGGGCAATCCGCAGCCGACCCCGGACAATACCGTTAATTATGGTATGAAAGCCGGCATGCTGATGTTCGATACACAAAGCAAAGGAAAGATATTAAAGCTGAATTTAGGTTTAGGTGCCGAATTTGGCGGGGGTAATTTTGCCATCCAGTTTGAGGGAGTGGCAGATGTAGGGAATACGAGCAGCTTCACCGTTGCAACGGCTACCGGCACGATCGGCTATTACAGCGCTGACAAACGTTTCCAGGGTGTTTTCAGCCTGCGTTTCAATACCGAGCCGCTCTTATGTGCCGGTGGTGAAATGGGCATAAAAGTAGACGGGAAAAACAATGTGTGGGAAGTGTATGTGGGTAAAAAAGTATCTCCGCTGGCAGTAAAGATCCTTTGCAAGGACAACCTCATGTCTGCAGCCTATTTCGAAATGAAAAAAACAGGGATCGAAGCGGGTTTTATGAAGAATGTAAGCGTGGAAGCTGAATCCCCGTGGATAGGTGGAGATAACCTGAGTGTAAAAGGCTGGGCTAATTTTGGTTTTGAAATAGATGCTTATGCCAATATCAGCTTCGAACCTTCTTTTAAGATCAATGACGCTTATATCAGTGCCTCGGCAAGTGCAGGTATCGGTTTTGACTACCGGACCCCGGTCGATGATGGCAGCGTAACGATTGCCGGTGTATCTCTTTCCGGAAGCCTCCTATATAAAAACCACGAGCGAGCCGAGGTTCATGGCGATATGAGTGGTACGGTGACGATATTTAATGTGGAATTCGGGGTAAACATGGCAGTCCACTATGATATCGACAGCCGGCAAAAGATCCCGGCCTGATCCTGAAGATATATCAAAAAGAAAGCCCTGCTCTCCTCAAGGATAACAGGGCTTTCTTTTTGTTTTTCATCGTTACTAAAAATAATACGTCAGGCTTCCTTTCACAAAGAAAGGAGTACCCGGAGTATAATGCAGCTCGGAAACAGAGGAGGTTTCATTTTTCAAACGGCTCTCGGTATCAAACTGCGCCTCGTTCCATTCGGTATTCAGTAAATTCTCTGCACTCAACCCGATTGCATATTTCGGACGTTTAAAATTGATCACAGCATCGAATAGGGTATACCCATTTGCCGTAACAGTATTCATTTCATTGGCAGCTCTGTCGCCCACCATACGGTACCGAACACTTGCCTGCAATCCATTTTTAAATATCGTGGTGATGCCTCCGATACTTGTTAATGTTGGAGCGAGTGGAATATAGGCTTCTTCTGCGGATACATTAAGTGCACGGGGCACGGTATAGTTTACATCCGTATCGATGAACAGCCATTTCAATACCTGGTAACGTACCGAAAGATCTGCTCCGTATCTGCGGGTATAACCACCTGCTTCCACCACCGCTTCATCACCTACATACACAAATTCCTGCTCCAGGTCGATGATCCAGGCAGCAGCATTCACTAAGAGATTTTTTGCAGGTTTCACAATTACACCAAGATCACTTCCGAAAGCACGCGGCAGGATCTGCTGTCCGTTTTGTGCGGTCACTACACGAGTGTCATTGGAATGAAAGCCTGTTCCGCCTTTTACATAGACCTGCAGGTTTTTGGTAGCATTGTAAAAAAGGCTGAGCTTAGGGCTTGCAATACCTTTTGACTGCACCTGGCGATTGTAATTCGTATCAAGGTCATTCACATATTCAAACTGGAAATGATCGTAACGAACACCGGCATTGATCGTGAATTTATCTGCGATCCGGAATGTTTCGTCGAGGTACACAGCGCCGTTGAACTGATCGATCTGCCCGAAAGCAAGCTGATCGAGGGTTACTTTACGTTGTTTGGTATGTGACAGTTCAATATTGTTCACATCGTCATATCGCAATTGAACGCCTGCTTCTGTTGTGAGTTTAGTATTCCCGAAGTGATGATTTATAGTATAGGAACCATTGTAGCCGTAAATATTCCTGTTCTCACTTTGTTTGATCTGATCACCGTTAACGCTGTCGTTCAGGAAAAAAGTAAAGTTGGAGAAGAGCAGGAAATTGTAATTAATGAAAAAGAGCTGGTTTTTTATCATCGCATCATTGTCCAGCTGTTGCACTAATTTCATATTGATGTTCGAACGTGACGTTTTTCCACCTTCTTTATCATCGATGGAACCAAAACGTGTGATCAGTCCTTCTTTCACAGCCCGCTCCGGTATTTGCCCGGATGCTTCCCATTTACTGCTGAAGGTGGAAGCGCTCACGGTGAGCACTTTGTTTTTAGCAATGGCCCCGTGGTATTTTCCCATCAGGTTGATGCGGTTGAAATTCTGCGGGCTCTTGAAGTATCCGTTGGTATACATGTATTCCGAAGAGATATAGGCGCTTTGGTTCTTTTGTTTATAAGAGTCACCTAACAGGTCGAACATACCTACTGCACGGTAAGTATCGAACATGCCTGCCTCGAATTTGACTGCGCTCTGATCGAGATAATTTTTTGTATTGAAGTTTGCATAACCGGCCGTGTTGAAATCACCCTGGTTGGCATAGTACATCCCTTTGTTAAAATTCACATTGTCGATCAGCTCCGGGGTAAGAAAGTGCAGATCGGCATAGCCCTGGCCGTGTGCGTGTGAAACCATGTTCACGGGCATATCATCTACGGAGAGACGGATGTCGGTTCCATGATCGATATCAAAGCCACGTAAGAAGATCTGCTCTGCTTTTCCTCCGCCTGCATGTTGTGCGATCACAAGCCCGGGTACAAGACGAAGTACATCCTGCGACGATCTCATGGGGCGAAGACCAATATCCAGTTTGGTGATGTCCTGGAAAGTTTTAGTATTACCCTGATCCTGAGTAATGGTTATTTCAGAAAGGTTGAAAGAACCGGGTAAAAGATATAAAGTAATGGAAGTTGTTTTCTGTTCTTCAACCGCCACTGTGATGGTCTGTGTTTCATAGCCAAGTCCGGAGACCTTGAGTGTATATGTTCCGGGTTTTATTTCCGGAAAATTGAAGTTGCCTAAAAAGTCGGAGGAGGTCACCAGGTTACTTTCCTGGACTTGTATGGTAATGCCTGTTAATTTGCTTCCAGAAAGGGAATCCTGTATATGCCCTTTTATTCCGCCTTCATGAGCAAAAGCTGCAAAGGAAAGAATAAGACAATAGAATGAAAGGTAAAATTGTTTCATGCCGTTTTGAATTAGAAAAGAATTTTGTAAAAAGAGAAAGGGATCGCCGGGTTCAGCGGCAAAAGAAATTAAAACAAAATTAATCTCTAAACTTCGGGTGGAGGACTGAAGGTTTTGAAAAAGATATCGGAAAACCTCGTGTCTGTATCCGTATCGATGACGGATGTTTCGGTATAGTTTACGCTGAAAGTGTATACATTCGATTGTACGTGACTGCCTAACAGCTCGTCGGGAGAAAAGGTCTGAGCAGTATTTTTCTTCGGGCTTTCTTCAGCAGCTTCTACTGCGATCTCCTTGTGAACGTGGTACTTTCCATTTTCGAAATGTACAGTCGCCATGTGATGGGCCTGGTCAAAGGTATGAGCGATAATATCTGCAGCAATGGGAGAAAGAGGTTTTAGGATGCCGAATACATATGCGATAAGCATCAGGTAGGTAAGTCCTTTTTTTATGTATTCTGTCGGTTTCATTTTTTATATCTACGAATCTATTCCTGCTTTGGTTTTCGGTTTATGGAAAGAATACACGTTGTATGGTCCAGAAAAGTGCAATGCCGGCAATCGCAATGGAAACAGGTGTTGCGATCCGTTTGCGGTACCAGGGCTTTTGTGCGAACCATTTGCCTACCAGGAACCAGGCCAGCAGGATCACAGCTAATTGGCCCAGCTCGACACCTACATTGAACATGATCAATGAAAGGAAAAATTTGTTCTGAGGCAGTCCCAGGTCACCCAATGCACTTGCAAAGCCCATTCCGTGTACAAGCCCAAAGAGGAACACAATGATGATCCTTGACGATCGCAGCTTATCCGAAATAATGTTTTCTATGGCCAGGAACATAATGGACAAAGCTATGAGTGGCTCGATGATATAGGAAGGAGCTTCCAATACACCACACATGGCCAGGCCCAGGGTAATAGAGTGGGCGAGGGTAAAGGCCAGGGATTGCCAAAGCACGGGCTTTAATTTCGGGCTCAGGAAAAAAATGCAGAGCACAAATAGAATATGATCCAGGCCCATCGGAATGATATGCTCAAATCCGAGGCGAAGATAAATCCAGGTCGCCTCTGTTTTACTGAGCTGGTTGAGCGCATCATCATTGGGGTGTCCCTGCATCAACTGTGGTAATGCCAGGATACCGAAAAGAAAAATGACGAAGATATTCTTTTGTCTTGTGTTCATATGCTCAGGCCGAAGGTAAATATTTTACGGCTTCGTTCTTCAATTCCACATCGAGGTAAGGATTGCTTTCCAGCGCCTGTTTGATCAGTTCCTGTCCTTTGGCGGTTTCACCTGCTTTTATTTTGATCATACCGGCATGACAGAGTAACAAAGGATTTTTATTGTTGGTAACGAGCGCTTTGTTGATCAGCTTATTAGCTTCGGCAAAATTTCCTTTTTTATAATTCACCCAGGCGAGGGTTTCGCACACATCGATATTATCCGGTCTTCTTTCGTATTCCAGCTTTGCATGCTTAAGAGCTTTTTCCAGGTCGGGTACTTTCAGGTAGGCATAGGCTAATTCTTTGTCGGCATAATGCCCGTGGCCGCTGCTGCTTTCATCCACATCTGAAACCGGACTCAGCATAGCGATCACTGCTTCCGATGAGACTTTTGCTTTGTCTTCCTGCTTGTTCAGCCGGTACAGGTCCGTCAGCTCATCGTCGAAGGAGTATTCCACGATCAGTGTTCTTGCTTTTTCATAAAGCGTGATCGCTTCTTTATAATTGCCTTTTGCTTTTTCTATTTTGCCCAGGCCGGCAATAGCAAATGCATAATCGGAACGTTCAGCTAATGCTATTTTGTATTGTATAGCGGCACTGTCCAATTGCCCGATATTTTCATATAGATGCGCAAGGATCGTTCGTGTCCATTCGGTTTGTTCCAGTCCAGGGTAACCGGCAGATACGGCAAGTTTGGCTGCAGCGATCGCGCCGGGGAGATCTCCATGGATCTCGCGCAGATAAGAAATGCGCGAATAGGAACGGATATCAGGTCGCACAGAAACCATCTTGTCGGATTGTTTTACGGCTTCCGAATAGTTACCCAGCTCTACATAGGCATCGCACATAATACCGTATATAAATGCATTGTTGGGATTGATGGGCAGCGCTTGTTTAGCCACTGCCAGTCCTTCGGCAAAGTGATGCTGGGAAAGGAGCACCGTTGCTTTACAGCAAAGTGCATCGAAATTAGTTGGTTCGGCTTTTACCACATCTTCCAGCAATTCGAGCGCGGCTTTGTCATAGTAGGCATGATCGCCGGTGATTCTCGATTCCTGGATATAGGCCTGCGCCAGTTGGAGCTTGGATTTATGATCTTCGGGGTTGATGTCGATCGCAGTGATCAGGCTTTTGATGGCTTCTTTGGTGTTGAGCCACTCAGCCGACAGGGCAATGCTTCCGGACCTTTCTTTAAAGGAAGGAACGGTTTTTTTTGGTTCTTTTGCAAAGATAAATATAGATGCAACCAGTAGTCCGGTAGCAAGGGTAAGGATCAGGTAGGCTTTCTTTTTCATCGTGGGTATAATTTCAGTGTTGTTGAATAAAGAAAATAAGGCCGGAAACAAAATGCTTCCGGCCTAAAGGTATTTAGTGTTATTTCGTAACTACCATTTTGATGGTTTGTACAGAATATTTATTGGATACAAGGCTTGCGTAGTAAACGCCGCTGCTCAGTCCTTCTGTGTTCCAGGTTACTTCGTAGTTTCCTGCAACAGCTTTCGGATTGTTCACCAGTGTGGTTACTTTTTTGCCCGACATATCATATACGCTGATCGTTACCTGCATGTCTTCAGCCACGCGGTATTTGATCGTTGTTTTGTCTTTTACGGGGTTCGGGAAGTTTTGCATCATGGCCAGTGAAGGCGCTCCGATGTTCATCTGTCCGAAAGAACCGATACCGGTTGGATTGCTGTTCACTACAGGTCCTCCGCATTTTCCGAAACCACTCCATGGAGCCTGCACATATGGGAATGCAGCTTTTAATGTAGTGTCGTTCGCTTCAACGCCTGTCGTGTATCCCAATACATTGAGCAGGTTTGGAGTAACAGGACTTCCGGATACATAATCATCATACCAGAGACCGATCGCAGCTAATGCCACACCGCTTACCGCTTGTAATTCGATACGTGTAACATCATCTTCCAGTCGGCGTCCGTTCGGGAAACCATCCATATTCGGGATCCACTGAAGATTCGCATTGGATGCATACGTAGGATCAGTCAGACCTAACACACATGCAGATATAATACCTTCGGAGCTGAATTGCGGATGATTGCGTGGTGTAACAGGCACTGCCATATTCAGACGCAGCATATCACCGAATGTAGGAAGGAAATTGTTGATGAACGGTTTTCCGTTCGCTAACGGGTTTCCGTTTTTGCCTGTAGCCAGGTGATACGGAGCGAGGTTAGGCACACCGGTGTAGAAAATAGGTAAGAGATCCACCGAGCGTGGTTTTCCCTGGCGCAGTAAATAGTTGCCGAATAAGTTGGTGTCAAGTGCAGTACCTGCGCCGGCATTGGTAGCACGTAGCGGCCAGAGACCATCGTGTGTGTTACCAAAATCAAATGCCTGCAAAGAGTTACGTTGTATCCTCAACGGAGCAAGTCCCGGAACAGCACCACCAAACAGAGAGGCATCCATGTACAATCCCAATTCAGGATTACAGAAATAATCTTCCATTGCAGGATCTTCGTTGTAAGGAGTCAGTGAATTCCATTTGTCTTTATCACCGATAGGGATCACCGCTTCGTTGGTCAGTGGCATACCAACACGGGATACCTGCACATAAGTACCTGAATAGGATTCGGTTCCATTCCCGTTCAAAGTGCGGATCTGCTGGCGGCTTGCGGAAGCCCATACACCGATCACATAATCAGCATCGAGGATATTGGCAGCGGCCGTCACAGGCTGTCCGTTTTTCTGGAGTGTAGCGATCGGAATTTTGATAGCGATACTGTGTACATTTTTACATGCCACACCATCTTCCGGAGCATCTATTCCCGAACCGCCTGCACGTGTTTGTCCAAGGTCGAAAATACCGCCTAAGTCTACAAAGAACGGATCATCAGCAGGACCGCAATAGATGGTCTCTCCGCCGCCGCCTGTTGCATTCGAAATGGCATTCGTCATTAATGCATCGTAGTTGGCTGCCCCTAATCCTACAGTCGGATCACTAATGGAGCGTGGCCCGATGTTCGGAGGAGGAACAACACCTGCCGGGACAATAGTGGTGAATGGACCAGCATTCACACTTTTCTCCGCAACATAGGTTGTTTTCAGATTTTGTTGACCTAAACGAATGTTGAAGAAAGTAGTAGGATCCTGGTTCGTTTTGGAAAAGGTAAAACGATAAGTGATATCGTCTCCTGCTATACCGTCATTTTCGATATGGATCTCATAGCGGATATTTTCGCCGAACGATGCGTAATTAGGTCCACCCTGCGGTAATTGCAGCGGGACGTAATTCGCAATAATAGTTACCGTATTTGTATCATCAGGACTTCTGAATGCATACAGATCCGTGTTGTCTGCCAGCGGATCATTGGCGATCAGGGGAGCTTCCCTGTGACTCGACGCTTCCGTGGTGGAATGCCGCGCGTCCCAAACACCAATACCAATAGCTGTTGCCAGCACGGCGCTTAGTGTCAGTATTTTTGGAGTTGATATCTTTTTCATTTGAATTTTTTTAATTGAATTTATACCTGTTTCTTATTGTCCGCTGTGGTTAGCATATCCGCTCCATGGAGCCTGTACGTATGGGAATGCAGGTTTGAACGTTGTGTCGTTCTGTTCGACGCCTGTAGTGTAACCCAATACATTCACCAGGTTCGGTGTCACCGGGTTCGGCCCGCCTGCAGTATAATCATCGTACCAGAGACCGATCGCGGCTAATGCCACACCGCTCACCGCTTGTAATTCGATACGCGTAACATCATCTTCCAGCCGGCGCCCGTTCGGGAATCCATCCATGTTCGGGATCCACTGCAAGTTAGCGTTTGCGTTGTAAGCAGGATCGGTTAATCCTAATACACAGGCTTGAACGATGCCCAGCGAGCTGAATTGCGGATGGTTGCGTGGTGTAACAGGTACAGCCATGTTCAGACGAAGCATGTCGCCGAATGTGGGAAGGAAATTGTTAATGAACGGTTTTCCGTTTGCTAATGGATTTCCGTTTTTACCGGTAGCTAACTGGTAAGGAGCAAGATTAGGCACACCGGTGTAGAAAATAGGTAAGAGATCCACCGAGCGCGGTTTTCCCTGGCGCAGTAAATAGTTACCGAATAAGTTGGTATCAAGTGCAGTTCCTGCTCCGCCATTGGTAGCACGGATCGGCCAGAGACCATCATGTGTATTACCAAAATCGAATGATTGCAAAGAGTTACGCTGGATGCGCAACGCAGACATTCCCGGAACAGCTCCGCCAAACAAAGAAGCATCCATGTACAATCCCAATTCAGGATTACAGAAATAGTCTTCCATTGCAGGATCTTCATTGTAAGGAGTCAGTGAATTCCATTTGTCTTTGGATCCGATAGGAATAACCGCTTCGTTGGTCAGTGGCATTCCGATACGTGACACCTGCACATAAGCGCCCGCATCATTCGGATTTGTTCCTGTCATGCTCAGTGTACGCGTTGATGGTCTGCTTGCAGAAGCCCACACACCTATTACATAATCAGCATCGAGGATATTGGCAGCGGCTGTAACCGGCTGTCCGTTTTTCTGAAGTGTTGCGATCGGAACTTTGATCGCAATGCTATGTACATTCTTTTTGTATAAACCATCGCGCGCGCCTGTAGCGGAGCGGGTTTCGCCTAAATCAAAGATACCGCCCAAATCTACAAAGAAAGGATCGTCGGCAGGTCCGCAGTAGATCATTTCTCCACCTGCACCCATTGCGGTTTCGATCGTACCGTTCATCAGAGCATCGTAGTTAGCTGCACCTAATCCTACAACTGCATTGCTGATAGAGCGTGGCCCGATATTCGGAGGAGCAACATCGCCGGTAGTAACAATGGTACTGAATGCGCCACCGTTTATACTTTTCTCGGCAGTGTAAGTCACCTTGTTGTTTTCCTGTCCCAAACGGATGTCGAAAAAAGTGGTAGGATCCTGGTTCACTTTTGCGAAGGTGAAACGATAGGTGATGTCATCGCCGGAGACACCATCGTTCTCAATATGGATCTCGTAGCGGATGTTCTCGCCGAAAGATGCATAGTTGGGTCCACCCTGCGGCAATTGCAAAGGGACATAATTTGCGATGATGGTTACCGTGTTGGTATCGTCCGGACTGCGGAACGCATACAGATCCGTATTGTCTGCCAGCGGATCATTGGCGATCAGGGGCGCTTCCCTGTGGCTCGACGCTTCCGTGGTGGAATGCCGGGCGTCCCAAACGCCGATGCAGAGCGCCGTTGCCAGCACACCGGATAGCGAAAGGATTGCTTTCGTAGATTTTTTCATGTTCTTTTCTTTAGGATTAATTTTGTTCTTCAGTATGCTGTCGCCCAATTGGCCTATTGAACCGATAAACCGAAGATATCTACGACAAATTCCGTGTGCCGGATTTTAGGAAGAGAAAATAAATTTGAAAAGAGTGGAAATCAACTGGCTAAATGGATTGAGGAGAGAATTGTTCACTGGCAGGTTTTTTGCGTGCGGACTTACTCAAACAGCACAAAAGAGTACTTCCCGATAATATGGCTTTCGGGTAGCAGCCCCCAGAAACGGGAATCAATGGAATTGTAGCGATTGTCGCCCATCACAAAATAGTAGTCCATTTGGAATGTATAGTTCTTTGCTTCTTTTCCATTTATATAATACAAATGATTCAGCTGTGTGATCTGCACTTCTTCGTTCTTTTCGATCAGGCGGGCATACAATGCAAAAGCGGCGTCATTTAACACAATGCTGCTGCCTTTTTTTGGTATCAGCAAAGGACCGAAATGATCGGGGTTCCATTTTATCAAAGGATTGTGTGGAAAAAAATCGGGTCGGTAAAAGTCTGTGGCGAATCCCTGTTTTTGAAAAGGGCCTGGCTCTTTCTGTTTTTCAAGCGAATCGGAAATATATTTGCTGATATAAAACTCCAGCTTATCCGCAGCAATTGAGGCTGCCGGGAATTTCTTTATAAGAACGGTGTCTGAGAAGCTGGAAAACGAATAACGGTATAGGATCTGTTCATCGTCCGGTAAAGCGTTTCCATTCACACTTGTTTTTCCATCCTGTATGCGGAGCGTATCGCCCGGCAATGCAATGCACCGTTTGATCTGTTTTTTTCGCTGATCGATGGGCAGGTTTTCCTCCTGTGGAAAATTGAACACGACAATATCATTTCGCTGCACCGACGAATAGCCGGGAAGCCGGAAGTAGGGGAGTTCTGCAAAATCAAGTGACCAGGTTTTATTGCCCAATGAGATCGACAGCGGAGTGATAGGGATGCGGGCACCGTAGGCCAGTTTATTGATGACAATGTAATTGCCTTCCTGCAGCGTGTTGCACATGGATTCACTGGGGATCCGGCAGGCCTGGAAAAGAAAAGCCCGAACAAACAGCCATGCCACAAGCGACCAGCAGGCTATCTTAA
This sequence comes from Bacteroidota bacterium, assembly GCA_021156365.1. Classification (GTDB taxonomy): domain Bacteria; phylum Bacteroidota; class Bacteroidia; order B-17B0; family Aurantibacillaceae; genus JADJDM01. Next base: position 1,094 of record JAJNDK010000018.1, on the reverse strand, counting down.
CTACTTTGTATAGAGCGCGAATGAACAATGCGTATGTGTTTTACAAACCGGTAATAAAACCGAATGAAATATACGATAAAAACCGACGGGTGGTTCTAAAAGAAAAACGCCCCTGAAAATTAAGGGCGCTTTTTTTATTTATGTCTTAATGTCTTAGTTGCTTTTCACTACTTTCAGGCGGGAAGCATTTCCATCTGCTGTTTTTATTTCGATGTAGTACATCCCGTTCTCACCGTTCAGCTGCAATTGAAGCTGGTCTTTGGTATCAAATGATTCTGACCAGATCAACTGACCGATGCTATTATGGATGGATGCAACACCGCTGAGTTTTTTTCCCAGATCAATGTTAACTGTTTCCGAAGCAGGGTTTGGGAAAAGAACAAATGCAGGAGCGGATACATAATTTGCTATTCCGACTACTGTAATAGCTGTGCAGGCAGAAGTGACAGAGCAGGATCCGTTGCTTATTTGCACTGCATAGTTCCCGTTTGCTGTAGCGGTATATGTTTGCGAGGTCGCTCCTGCAATCGGGCTATTCCCATTGTCGCAATCGATCCACTGGTAGTCAAGACCATTTGCGTTTGCTGTCAGGCTGATCCCTGAAGCAGTAACTGAATTGTCGATAGGCGTGACCACAACATCCTGTGTCTGGGTGGATGTGTTGCCGTGCCCGTCATCAAAGGTCCAGGTAATGGTAGTAGATGAAGTAAGGGGCAGTATTGCAGTTTGCGTTCCCGTAATAGTACCTGTGCAGTTGTCTGTAGCGATAGGAGCAATAAGACTTGTTACCGGGCATTGGGATGTAATGTCTGACAGGTTCGCGACATCTGCTATCGGAGCGGTATTATCGTTGATCACTACGTTTTGTGTTTGAGTAGTGAGGTTCCCTTCTCCGTCGTCGAATGTCCAGGTGATCGCTGTGGAAGAAGTGATTGGAAGTGAAGCGTTGTGTGTTCCTGTAATAACACCTGCACAGTTATCAGTGGCAGTTGGAGCTGTTAAGCTTGTTACAGAACATTGCGCTGTAATGTCCGAAAGGTTCGCTACATCTGCTACCGGCGCTGTATTATCATTGATCACTACGTTTTGTGTTT
>JAJNDK010000008.1 GCA_021156365.1 Bacteroidota bacterium | reverse complement strand
TTTTTACAATTGCTTCCTGATCTTTACTCATAAAATTGTTTGGTTAAATTATTACTATTTATTTAATTAACCATTTACACAGTTTTATTTACACTCCCTCGCAGATATCAAAATTGATTGAAAACGTGTTGAATCGTATTGCAATTTCAATTGAATTAATTACGAAGCATTCAAATCGAATCGCACTACATCCAAATTGATCTAAACCAAAGGCACCTCGATCACGACTGTAGTTCCCTGCCCTGGTGTAGTATCGAAATCCACATGGCCGTTCAGGAACTCGACGCGGGAAGTGATGTTCTTTAATCCGATACCTTCAAACTCTGCCGATCTGTCGAAGCCTACACCATTGTCCTCTATCATCACAGTAAGCTCCCTGTCGTGACGGATCAATTGCAGACTGATGTGATTGGCTTTCGCATGTTTGATGATATTGGATACCGCCTCCTGGATCACCCGGTAGAGAATGGTTTCAACGGTACTGTCCAGGCGCTCATCCAGCCCGATGATCTCTAAGTCGATCCGGAGATTGGCCACAGCCCCCATTTTGGAAATGAATTCACGGATCGCACTGGCAAGTCCAAGTTTAATCAGGATATTCGGCATCATGTTGTGCGAGACCACGCGCACCTCTTTTATCGAATCATTCACCAGATCGAGCGAGTTATATAATAAGGCAGATTGTTCCGGGTCCTGTAATTTCAATTTCGATTCCAGCCCGCTGAGATTGAGCTTGGCGGCAGACAGGATCTGTCCTACGCCATCATGGAGATCCTGGGCAATACGCCTCCGCTCTTTTTCTTCTGCTTCTATCACGGCTATGGAACGGATCTCTTTTTGCCTGGCGAGCTCGGCGGCTACGTCCGCTTTTTGTTTGATCTGCCTGCGTTTGTAGATGGAGAAAACGAGAAGGCTCAGCAGTATCATCACCACAAGAATAGAAACAATGATCATATTCTTAATGAAATTCTGCCGGTCTTTCGCTTCCAGGTCCGCTTTGTTCTTCGCCAGCTCCAGGTCTTTTTTCTCCGACAGGTATTTCACTTCCATTTCTGCTACCGCAGCAGCGCTTTCCCGGGTAAACAAAGTGTCTTTGAGATCCGAGAACTTATTGAGCCAGAAGCGGGCTTTTTCACCCTCATTCATGTATCCGTAAATAGTAGCCAGCTGCCGGTAGGTAAGGATCAATTGGTTCCTGTTCTTTGTTTCGGTCATTTTCAATACCTCGAGGCTGTGTTTTTCTGCTTCTGCATATTTGCCAAAATCAGTCAGTGAACAGCTGATATTATGACCATATATCGCTACTCCCGATCTGTCGCCGGCTTCCATTGCCAGATCGTATGCTTTTTTATAATATTCATAGGCCATTTTATGGTTGAGCTCCAGTTTATAATTGAGGCCCATACTGTTCAGTACACTCGCTTCGTTGGCTTTATCTCCGTATTTATGAAAGATGGCGAGCGCTTTTTGCAGGTAATCATTCGACAGGGAGATCTGCTTTTTCATTTTGTAAGCAGCCCCGAGATTGCCATAACATTCGGCAAGGTTGTATTCGAAATTGTTTTTAAGATCGATGGCAATGGCTTTTTCTCCGTACTCGATCTCTTTATCGTAATTTTTCAGCTTGTGGAAGGTCTGTGAAATATTGTTGAGTGTGATCGCTGTGCTTCGCTGGTCGTTCACGGATTCGAATATCTTCAGGGTTTCGAACTGGCTTTTCAGGGCAGCGGCATATTCACCGGTCTCTATCTGAAGCACACCTATTTTGCTAAGCGAGGATGCGATCAGCTTTTGATCTTTCAGGTCTTTGCGTATGGCAAGCGCTTTGTAATTATATACGAGTGCACTCTCTACCTGGTTCAGGCGGTAATACGAGATGGCCATATCATTATAGGCCTGTGCGATCCACTTGGTATTATTGATCTTTTGAGCCAGTGCGAGCTCGTCCATAGCATATTTTTTGGAGAGCTCGTAATCGTTTTGTGAATACAACCAGTTGAGATCGCTGTAGGCCATCAATTTCAGAGTATCTGAAGCGGAGGAAGCAAGGACCTTTTTCAACGAGTCGATCTCCCCGTTTTGTGCAGGAGATAAAAACGGGAGCGTCAGCAACAGGAATAAAATGAGGACACGCAGGTGCATGGTTAAAAATACTGCGTTTTAAAAAACAAAAAACGTTTGAGTAAGATATACGAAATTTAGGAAGGGAACCGGTGTGATTTAACTGGCCGGCCGCGGATTAGCGCAGATTACGCAGATATAAATTTGGAAAAATTAAGAATTAACTATGTTTTAAGCAGTTATATATCGCCTATAGTTTTAACGGTCGCACAAGTGTAGTGGAATAATCCGCGAAATCTGGGCAAATCTGCGGCTGTTTTTCAAACTCCGGTTTAGACCAAAGGAACTTCGATCACTACTGTGGTTCCCTGTCCGGGTGTAGAATCGAACTCTACCTGTCCGTTCAGAAACTCAACCCTCGAGATAATATTTTTCAAACCGATGCCTTCAAACTGTGTGACCTTGTTCTTATCAAAACCAACCCCGTTATCTTCGATCATAATGGTGAGCTCGTTCTCGTGCCGGATCAGCTGCATACTGATCACATTGGCTTTCGCGTGTTTGATGATATTGGCAACCACTTCCTGGATTACCCGATACAGCACTGTTTCCACCGTATTGTCCAGGCGCTCTTCCATTCCTACGATCTGCAGATCGATCTTTAAATTAGGAACGGAGCTTATTTTGGTAATAAACTCACGTACCGCACTGGCCAATCCTAATTTGATCAATGTGTTCGGCATCATGTTGTGCGAAACGGCGCGTACTTCTTTCACCGAGTCGTTCACAAGCTCCAATGCATTGCTAAGCAGGGAAGAGCGTTCCGGGTCCTGATAATTATCGGGGATCAGCTTCATCTTATCTTCCAGTCCGCTCAGGTTCAGCTTGGCTGCCGATAGTATTTGTCCCACACCGTCATGCAGGTCCTGGGCAATACGTCTTCGCTCTTTTTCTTCCGCTTCGATCACTGCCTTCGAACGGATCTCCCGCTGATTAGCGATCTCCTTATCCATACGGGCTTTTTGTTTGATCTTATTGCGGGAATAGATAAAATAGCCAAGCAATATGATCAGTATCACCAGTCCGATCAAAGCAGTGATAAAGGTTTGCTGACGCTTTTTCTCGATCTCTCTGGCTTCCAGCTCGGCTTTTTGTTTGGCGATCTCAAGATCTTTTTTCTCTGTATCGTATTTGGTTTGCATCTCCGCCATTTTTTCGGCGTTGGATTCCGTATACACCGAATCTTTATATTTGGCATAGAGCTCGAAGTATTTTAAGCTTTCCGGGTAATTCCCTTTTACTTTATATGCCTCGGCCAGCTTGCCATATGCCTGTTTCAGATTGAGGTAGTTTTTCAGGGAGTGAAAGATCCTCGCGCTTTTCTCCAGGTAGCTTATGCTCTTATCTGCATTGCCTCTCAGCAGTTCTGTTGTTGCCAGGTTCATATAAGAAAGTGCTACACCAAGAAGATCTTCAACAGCTTCCCTGTTCTTCAGACCTTTCTCGTAAAAAGAAACGGCGAGATCATACTTTCCTTTTTGTGTATAAATACGCCCGATATTATTGTATACAACTCCAAGGTTGTAAATGACATTATTAGCTACCAGTATTTTTTCTGCTTCGAGGAAATAATACAGGGCGGAATCCATTTTACTTACATTGACGATGGAGTCATTCACCACACCTTCATCAAATTTAATTCCTCCCACACTGATCAGGAGGCTGCCTTCCAATACCCGGAGCTTGTTCTTCCGGGCCAGTGCCAACCCTTTTTGATAAAAGACCTCGGCGGATTTATTTTGTTCCAGGTCGTAATACAAATAACCGATATTGCCTAACAATATGCACTGTTTCTGTTCATCGCCTACCTGCTCGAATAGTTTAAGTGATTTGAAACTGATATCGAGTGCTTCTTCAAACATACTCTGGCGTGTGTACACCGTTGCAATGTTCGAATACACACCTGCAACCTTTACATCCTGTTTCAGGGCTTTCCGCAATTCCAGTGCTTTGTTGTAATGAATGAGTGCAGTATCGTAACTGCTTTTCCGGTTATAGATATTCCCGATATCGCTTTCGGCCTGGGCTATATCAGCCTTCCGGTTTGTTTTGGTGGCAAGCTCCAGCTCTTTGTTGGCATAGTCCAAAGCCTGGTTGATATCACTGGCCAATAATTCCCAGGCAATATCGCCGTACAGCTTGATCTTAACGGAATCATGGATGCCCGGTTTTTGAACAACTTTGATCAGGCTGTCGGCAAGCGAATTTTGAGCAAAAGAAAAAGCAGGAGGAAAAAGCAGGAAGAAGAGTATTGAAACAAGTGTTTTTCGGTAATTCATACTATCAGTAACGCTTTACAGGCATTAAAGATACGGTTTTTCAGCTGATTGGAGAAAGAAGAGAGTTCAAAAATCAAATAAGGGATTGAAGCATTTCAGGCTGTCCGGCTGCTTCCTTCCGGCATCCTCAAAATCCTCCTTATTCATCAGCAGCTCATTTTTTTTCGGGTTGGACGGATTGTAAAGCACCACGAATCTTTTGTGCATCAGGCAGGCAGCATCTTTGTGATCCAGCTTGTCGTATACCTTCGAGTCGGTCCGGGATCGTTCGCCGGCGGTAAATGTATAATAGATATTTACCCGGTTACCGGTGTACAAAGCAGTGTCACTTATCACGGCAACCGCCTGCCTGCCACTTTTAATGGTATGCCGGCGACTGCAATAAAAAATAAGCAGGACAATGGCAATAGCGGAAAGAGTGCTATATAAAGTAACAGGCGGTCCGAAAAAAGGGTAACCGCTCGCAGGATTTATACGGGTGTCATCGTGTGCCATAAAAATTTTATGTGAGTGGGATCTCAATGACCACAGTCGTTCCCTGCCCGGGAGTCGTATCAAAATCCACATTCCCGCTCAGGAACTCAACCCTCGAAATGATATTTTTCAAACCGATCCCTTCAAACTGTGTGACCTTTTTCTTATCAAAACCCACCCCGTTGTCTTCGATCATAATAGTAAGCTCGTTCTCATGCCGGATCAGCTGCATGCTGATCACATTGGCTTTCGCGTGTTTAATGATATTGGAAACCACTTCCTGGATCACACGATACAGCACTGTTTCCACCGTATTGTCAAGACGTTCTTCCATTCCTACTATCTGCAGATCGATCTTTAAATTAGGAACGGAGCTTATTTTGGTAATGAACTCACGTACCGCACTGGCCAATCCTAATTTGATCAATGTGTTCGGCATCATGTTGTGTGAAACCTCCCTTACTTCTTTCACGGAGTCGTTCACCAGGTCGAGTGCATTGGTAAGCAAGGCAGATTGTTCGGGGTTGGTAAGTTTCAGCTTGTCTTCCAGCCCGCTCAGGTTGAGCTTGGCAGCCGATAATATTTGCCCCACACCGTCATGCAGGTCCTGGGCAATGCGCCTGCGTTCTTTCTCTTCCGCTTCTATTACGGCTTTCGAACGGATCTCCCGCTGGTTGGCAAGTTCCGCATCCATGCGCGCTTTCTGCCTGATCTTATTTCGGGAATAAATGAAATACCCAAGCAATATGATCAATATTACCAGGCCGATCAAAGCTGCGATAAAGGTTTGCTGGCGTTTTTTTTCGATCTCTTTCGCTTCCAGTTCTGCTTTTTGTTTGGCGATCTCGAGGTCTTTTTTCTCCGTGTCGTATTTTGTTTGCATATCGGCAATGGCTGTTGTTTTTTCGCTGCTGAAGATGGTGTCCTGGATATCACTTTCTTTTTGCAGATAACTGGTAACGGAATCGAGCAGGCCTAATTTTGCATACACCAGTGCATAGTTGCGGTAGGCTTCAGCAAGAATATCCTGCATATCCATCGCTTTTGCCATTGTTACAGCTGTATCCAGGTGAGCCTTTGCCAGCTCCGTTCTGCCTTTCATCAGCCAGGCCATCCCGAAGCTCGAATGAGTAGAGCACATGCCCCTGTCATCGCCTACCAGTCTGCGTTCGTTTATTGCCTTGTTCAGGTAGAGCAATGCAAGGTCCGCATTTTTTATTTCAATATACACCCCGCCTATGTTATTGTAAACATGGCCAAGTCCCCAGTGTTCCTCATATTTCAGGAGTATCGCTTCGGCTTTTTTCAGGTAAAAGATCATGCTGTCTTTGCTCGATTCGAGATAATTGAGCGCCATATTGCAATACAGGCCTCCGAGCTCGGGTTCCGCTTTTGCCATCAGGTAAATAGGAATGGCCAGGCGATGGTATTTAACGGAATTTTTATAATCCTTCAGGTCGTAATAGATCATCGCCACGTGTTCCAGTGAATTAGCCGTTGATGTATAGTTCCTTCCTGTATCCAGGATCGCAAGCCCTTTCAGCGTGTAATCGAGCGCTTTATTGAAATCACCCTGGCTCCAGTAAACATAACCGATATTGCCAAGTGCACTGGCTTCAATGTAAATATTTTTGATCTTTTTAGACACTTTCAGCGCTTTATTATAATAAATGAGGGCTGAATCACCTTGTCCGCGCTGATCGTATATGATGCCTAAATTATTGTAAGAAAGTCCGAGCCTGCTTTTCAGCCCGCTTTTTTCGGCCAGTTCTACCGCTTGTTTTGCATAGCTGTATCCTTGTGCGGCGTCTACAGTGCCCAACTGGAAGCTGAGATTGTTCATGATCGCGACCTTAACGGAATCGTTAGGAGCTTTCTTAAGAAGTGTCTTTAAGCTGTCGATTTCCCTCGTTTGGGCCTGCAAAAAGCTGGTGATGGATAGTAAAAAAAGACAGATAAAGCGGAGAAGCGTACTGGTGAATTTCATAAGCATGTATAAATCAGCAGAAACTAAAGTAACAAGTTATTTTAACATAACAAACAAAGCTGCCTTGCATTAAAAATCAGGGGCTTACAAATATTTAGGTATCTTTGCAGCGCAAATGAAAACAAAGACTTTAAAGAAAAATAAGGTAAATGTAGTGACACTGGGCTGCAGCAAAAACCTGGTAGACAGTGAAGTGCTGATGGGGCAGTTGAAAGCCAATAATTTTGATGTGGCGCACGAACGTGAAGATGAGGATAACCAGATCGTTATTATAAATACCTGCGGCTTTGTGGACAATGCCAAACAGGAGAGTATCGATATGATCCTGAAATATGTGGAGGCAAAGAAAGACGGGGAAGTGGAGAAAGTATACGTAACGGGGTGCCTGAGCGAGCGTTACAAAAGCGATCTCGAAAAAGAGATCCCGGAAGTGGATGCTTATTTCGGTACCCGCGAGCTGCCACGTTTATTAAAGACCTTAAAAGCAGATTACAAACATGAACTGGTGGGCGAACGTTTATTGACAACGCCGAACCACTATGCTTATTTTAAAATATCCGAAGGCTGCGATCGTCCCTGCAGCTTTTGTGCAATCCCGCTCATGCGTGGCACACATATTTCGGTTCCCATTGAAGAACTGGTGCAGCGCGCAAAGAACCTGAGTGCTAAAGGAACCAGGGAATTGCTTTTGATAGCGCAGGATCTTACTTATTACGGATTAGACCTATACAAGAAAAGAGAGCTGGCGAAGCTGATCGAAAGCGTGGCACAGGTAGAAGGGATCGATTGGATCCGCCTGCATTACGCATTCCCGAGCGGTTTCCCTATGGAAGTGTTAGATGTGATGAAACAATATCCGAATGTCTGCAAGTACCTCGATATGCCCTTGCAGCACATCAGCGATAATATGCTGAAGAGCATGCGCCGCGGGATCACCAAACAAAAAAGCCTCGACCTCGTGAAACAGATCAGAGACAAGGTACCGGGCATTGCTTTACGGACTACACTTATCGCTGGGTATCCCGGCGAAACGGAAAAGGATCACGAGGAAATGCTGGAATGGGTACAGGAAACAAAATTCGAGCGTCTTGGGATTTTCACCTATTCACACGAAGAAAATACGCACGCACATTTATTGAACGATGATGTGAGCGAAAAAGTGAAGAAACAGCGTGCGGATGCCGTGATGAAGATCCAGCAGGAAATTTCGTATAACCTGAACCAGGAAAAGATCGGAATGACCTTCAAAACACTGATCGACCGAAAGGAAGGCGAATATTTTGTAGGCCGCACCGAGTTCGATAGTCCGGATGTGGACAACGAAGTATTGGTGAAAGCCGGATCGGACACGTATTTAAGACAGGGAGATTTCGTAAACATTAAGATCAATGATGCGAATGATTTTGACCTGTATGGAGACGTAGTAGCTTAGTAGTTTCCCGAAAAACAAAAATCTCATCTTATTATTATACAATGACAGCACTATTGAACGAGAGACATGCAGTAAAGAACGATGCGGAAAACAGGATGTCTTTACCTGAGATCGGCACACAAAGACAATTGCTACTGATCTATGAAGCGAGCGAAGAGCTGCATGCTGCGGGATTGAAAGGACGTATACTTGGATTTCTGAATGCATACGAAGTGAAGGTAACACAGATAGAAGGCCATTTGAATTCATCCCTTTATTTCAAAGTAAACAATCCTTTTACGGATGTGATGCTGCGCAAACTGGCCACTGATTTTGAAGAATTTATCTCAGAGCTGGAAACGGAGTTTGATGGAAGGATCTTCTGGCTGTTCAATACGGTAGCACAAATCAAAATTGATGATCCGCAATCCATCCGCGCTGCCATAGTGGGTAAAGGAAATCAAACGCTTCGTGACGAATTACAGGAGCAGATAAAAGCACTTCCGGAATCCGATGAGCTTCAGAGTTTATAAGTTTTATTCGATCTCTATCTGGTAACGGTGTAGCAGGCCCGCTATTCCTTCTCTTGAGAATTTCGCTTTCTTTATTTTGTTTAGCTCCGGATCGATGGAGTAGTGGACAGCAGTCCGCAGATCGGCTTTTTCAAGTACCGTGCTTTCAAACATCACTCCGCTCAGGTCGCAGTTGTCAAATACGGAACCGCTCAGGTCTGCTCCCGTCAGATCCGCTTCCTGCAGATTACAGTTTTTAAACTTCGTTCCTTTTATTTTCAGTTTGTAAAAAGAAGCAAGGCTCAGCATACAGCTCTCGAACGTAAATGCAAGCAGGAAAGGATTACAATCGCTGAAATTGACGCCAAGCAGCTTACAGTTTTTGAAGCTCACTGTTTTTAAAGCGGTATTCTTTAGCTTGGCTGTACTGAAATTGCAATTATCGAAAGCACAATCAATAAACGTTGTATTCATCAGATCCGCATTCGATAAATTACAGTTCGAAAAGCTGCAGTTCTCGTATTCACCTTTTCTGAAAGCCTCTTTTGTATAGTCAGCCCCATTGAAAGCTTGCTTAATAAACGTATTGCTCATATACACCGGATAAGGGCGCTAAGATAGGTTTTGTTGATGGGATCAGCAACAGTTCAGAACCCTTGCTTATTGTGCCTTTTTAGAAGGATCCGAACCCGATTTGTCAGCTACGCTCACGTCTTTTCTTTTGGAAGAACTGAAAATAAAATTCGTTGTTATACTGCAGGAGCTGCATACCAGGAGGGTAGCAAGGACTATAATCATCATACTTTTTGTTTTCATGCGATAGATATTGTTTACCTATTATTCGCAGGAAAGGAAAAAATATCACAAATAATATGATCTTTTAAATGGAGATGATCAAACCCCCACCATCCGGTTCTGCTCCGGATCCCATACTTTCAGGCGAAAGCAGGCAGCTATATCCCAGGGTTTCAGGGAAGTTTTTTTCGGTGTTTGCAATTCAGGGAAATCCCGCATCACTTCCGGTAAACGGTAGAAAGGGATCCGTGCATTCAAATGATGAATGTGATGATAACCGATATTGGCAGTTACCCAATGCATAAACGGGTTGAGATCCATATAGCTGGATGATTCCAGTGCAGCATTATCGTAGCTCCATTCGATGTTTCCTTTGAAGGTAACGCCCGGAAAATTGTGCTGTGCATAGAACAGGTAAGCTCCCATTGCCCCTGAAATGAAATGCGGGATCGCACACAGAAGGACCCAGGTTTGCCAGCCCAGGAAATAAAATACGACGATCTGGTAAGCAAAGTGAAAAATAAGTGCTATCAACGAATCGATGTGCTTTTTGAAACTATTGATAATGGATTTTATACACATCCCATACAGAAAAGCGAAGATGTACCCGAATGTGATCGTAAGCGGATGGCGGATGAACAGATACATTGCGCGTTCGCTTTTGGGCGATTTACGGAATTTTTCTTTGGTGTAAATAGGATAGGAACCGATGCTCGCACTGAAGAGCTTCGAGTTGTTCACGTGGTGGTAATCGTGCGAACGTTTCCAGATACTGGTAGGAGCCAGTACATAGGCACCGAATATGGTAAAGATGATCTCTGCCAGCTTTGATTTCTGTAAGATGGTATGATGCTCATAATCGTGGTAGATTACGAACATACGAACGATCACGAGGCCGGCGAGGATGCTACAGGCTATTCGTAATGAAATATGAAAATTGAAAACGGTCCCGAAAAGTAGCGCAATGAGAATAACAAGCGTGCTGATGGTAAGCAGCCAGCTTTTGGCCCTGTCTTCTTTGGCATACTTGCGGGTAGCCATAATAAGTTCTTTTCCTGAAAGCATTGTATGCAAAGGTAAGAATGTTCTGTAAAAAATAAAGGCCTTTTTCGACCAAAAAGAGTGCTGAAAGTGGGGAAATTAACAAACAATGGCCTGTTCAGTAGTTAAACATCCGCCGGTTTTTTACGTTTATGTTTCCACCTCCTGTGGCTCCAGAGCCAGATCTCCGGCTGATGCAGGATGTCTTTTTCCAGCTTGCGGGTATGCAGCTCACTGATCTCTCCTTCTTTTGTGTCTTTCGGAATTTCTACCAGTATTTCGGCATGTACTACATAATAGCCTCTTTTCGGGCGGTTCACGGTTACATATACTACCGGGAAATTTAATTTCTGCGCGATCTTTTCTGTCCCCCAAAATACAGGCGTATCCTGGTGCAGGAAGGTAGTCCAGTAGGCTCCTTCCGGTGAGGGTGTCTGGTCGGCAATAAATGCGGTAACATTTACCTCATGCCTGTTCCGGATCATTTCGCGCATGGTATCTTTCATTGCATACAGCTTGTTGCCGAAGCGGGTGCGCATGTTATACATCAGCTTGTCGAATTGTTTATTGGTGAGCGGGTGATAGATGACATAGAGCTGTTGTTCCAGCAATAAGCTAAAACTGTTGCCTGCCCATTCCCAGTTACCGAAATGCCCCATCACGATAATGCAGCTTTTTTTTTGTTCGTTCAGCAATTGGAAGATCCGTATTGTTTCCGGGCTGAATGCACAATGTTTTATTGCTGCACGTTTACTGATGGTGAGTGTTTTCAGTGTTTCTAAGAACAGATCGCATAAGTAGCGAAAAAATTTACGTTCGATCTTTTTCAACTCTGCATGACTTTTTTCCGGAAAGGAATTTTTTAAGTTTTCATACACCACCTTTTTCCGATAGCCGATCACATAGTACATCAGCACATAAAACACATCGGCTATTCCATACAGGATCCAGAATGGAAGGATGGAAATAAAATACAGGAACGGAAGTACGAATATGTAATACAGTACTGCTCCCATGTTTAGAAGTTCGGTTTGAGCAAATACTTGGAGTAAAAATCAACAATGTGTTTCACTGCTTCATCGGCTGTATCCACGATCTTAAAAAGATCCAGGTCTTTCGCATGGATATTGTGTTCCTGGTCCAGCATAGTGGTACGGATCCATGCGATCAGACCTTCCCAATACGTTTTCCCAACCAATACAACCGGAAATTGTGCGATCTTATTCGTTTGAACAAGTGTAAGCGCTTCGAACAATTCATCGATGGTACCGAAACCTCCCGGCATACCGATGAAACCCTGTGAGTATTTCAGGAAGATAGTTTTGCGCACAAAGAAATAATTGAAATCGATGCTCTTGTCACGGTCGATGTATTTATTCGGCTCCTGTTCGAAAGGTAATTCGATGTTCAGACCTACTGATTTTCCCCCACCTTCTTTTGCACCTTTGTTAGCCGCTTCCATAATACCCGGACCACCACCCGAGATCACACCGTATCCTTCTTTCACGAGTTTGAAAGCGATCTCTTCTGCTAACTTGTAATAAATATTATCGGGCTTGGTGCGTGCGCTACCAAATATGGAAACACAGGGACCGATCTTCGACATGCGCTCGAATCCTTCTACAAATTCACCCATTATTTTGAAAAGCTGCCAGCTATCGGAGGCTTTTATATCGTTCCAGTCTTTTGTTTCAAATGCTTTCCGGATCTTATCTTCGTTTGGAGTCATTTTTCTTTTTTGTTTTTGCTGTTGTTTTCTTTGCTGTCCTTTTTACACTTTTCTTTGCTGCCTTGCGGGGAGACAAATTTTTCTTCTCAATTGATCTCAGCACCAGTTCCAGTTTGTCGTAATCCAATACGGCTTTATGATCGTGCAGGATATCGCTGCCCACCACACCGTCTATCGGGTTCAGTCCGGCATTTACATACGATATATTTACGTGCGAAAGATCGAGGAAAATAGCTTTGTAATCGGGAATGACCAGGTCGCCCAATTCCATTTTCTTCAGTTGTGCTACCTGGCTTTTCATGGTGTTGGTACCAAGACCGGTCGAGAGCCGCTCATTCTCCTGCATATCTGCTGTTTTGATGAATTTGCTCATCCTGTTCAGGTCGAATACCGTACGCGATGCACCGGTGTCGATCAGCAGGTGAGCAAGCTTGCCATTCAATTTAGCTTTGATACTAAGGTGGTAGCCGTCGTTATCAATATTGAGTAGTTTGATCTTAAGAACCGTTTTGTTCATCCTGCAAGTTTACGCATTTTTTGCCGAATAAGGTATGCGTAAGCCCCTGTTCCTGCCTTTGTTAAGATTTATTATCTTTGCTCTCAGAAACAAATAACTATGAAAACTATTTATTACCCTCTTTCCATTTTGCTGATTCTTGCCGGTTTCCTGTTGACTGATTGTAAGAAAAAGAAAGAAGATCCCAAGCCCACCACACCTGCCTGTACGACGCCTGCTACTCCGGTAATTACCGGTTATAATGAGACACCTGAAGGTGGTACGATGACGTTGACAACGGCAGCCGTAGCCAATGCAAGTTATCAGTGGACAGGGCCCAATGGATTCAGTTCTTCAAACGACAGCGTTATTATTGCTAATTTTTCCGCAGCCAATGCAGGTACTTATTCGTTGACGGTTAATGTAAGTGGGTGTACAAGTGCCGCCGGCACTTTTCTTGTGAATGTAGGTCCTGCTTGTGGAGTGGGTGACAATACAAGTACGTTTACAAATGGTAGTACAGAGTTTCTGCAAAGCGTGAGTAACAGCACGCTCCCCAATGGTAATTACGCGCTGACAAGTACTTTTACGTCAAGAGTTATTACGATAGAATTTGGTACCACAACCGAACCCGCATCCGGAATTTACAACGTGAATGCAGGCGCTTCAGGAGCTTTGGCTGCCAATGAAGTCCGGGTGCTGGTTACATTTAATTCCGGGTCGCCATCAGGTACTTACCAGGCGACAGACAGCAGAGTGTTTGTAGTGAAAACAGGCACACAAACGGCAACCACTCTTTGTCCGGCAACGTTTTCACCTGTTTCCGGCGGCGTTTCTATTTCCGGTTCAGCAAGAATGATCCGGCCATAAAAGTTCGCATTAGCCGAAAATCCGTATTTTTGCGCCCTCATGAAAATCAAAAGACCGAATAAAATTGTAGAAGGCGTAAAGATCCTCGATACTTCCTCCGAAGGACTGGCAGTGGCGCGTGTGGATGAAATGGTAGTGTTTGTGGAAGGCGCTGTGCCCGGAGATATATGCACCATTAACATCTACCGCGTAAAGAAAAAATTCGGCGAAGCAAAAGTGCTAAAGCTCGAGCAGCCTTCTCCCGACAGGATCCCGGCAGTGTGCAAGCATTTTGGTACCTGTGGCGGTTGCAAATGGCAACACCTGAGCTACGAAGCACAATTGCGTTTCAAACAAAAAACAGTCTTCGATGCATTGACACGATTGGCAAAAGTAGATTTCCCGGAGATGATGCCGATCCTTGCTTCTGCCAATGAATACAGATATCGTAACAAGTTAGAGTTTACCTTCTCTGCAAAAAAATGGCTCACTGAAGAAGAAATAAAAAGCGGAGAGAATTTCGGTAACAGAAACGCACTCGGCTTTCATATTCCCGGCCTCTTCGATAAGATCCTCGATATCGAAGAATGTCACCTGCAGCAGGATCCTTCCAACCAGATCCGGAATGCAGTAAGGGATTTTGCGTTAAAGAATGATCTTTCCTTTATGCTAATTAAAGAGAAAGAAGGATTTTTACGGAATCTCATTATCCGCACTACTTCTATCGGAGAGGTGATGGTGATCCTTTCCTGTTTCCGTGAAGAAAAAGAGAACCGCGAAGCACTGTTGAACCATTTGAAAGATACATTCCCGCAGATCACTTCCCTGCTGTATATCATCAACCCGAAAGGAAACGAAACCTTCAACGACCTTGATGTACATTGTTTCCACGGACGTGATCATATTTTTGAAGAGATGGAAGGACTGCGTTTCAAGATCGGTCCGAAATCTTTTTACCAGACCAATTCGGAACAGGCGTATACTTTGTACAAAGTAGCACGCGATTTTGCCGGACTTACCGGAAATGAAAATGTATACGATCTTTATACCGGTACCGGTACCATTGCCTGCTTTGTAGCACGTCAGGCGAAAAAGGTAGTAGGCGTAGAGTACGTGGAAGCATCGATAGCAGATGCAAAAGTGAACGCTGCACTGAACAATTTAAACAATACGGATTTCTATGCAGGTGATATGAAAAACGTTTTGACAAAAGAATTTATCGAAAAGCATGGCAAGCCGGACGTGATCATCACCGATCCGCCGCGTGCAGGTATGGATGAAAAAGTGGTGCAGGTAATTTGTGAAGCGGCCCCGGAAAAAGTAGTGTATGTAAGCTGTAATCCCGCTACCCAGGCCCGTGATTTGGCTGCGATGGATCATATGTACAAAGTAACGAGGGTGCAGGCAGTCGATATGTTCCCGCAAACGCATCACGTGGAGAATGTAGTTTTACTTGAGAAACGTAAATAGTCTGGTCAGCTGACTCAAAAACCCTTCAGCGGGTATTCCTTTGCTTCGAATCGCACCTGCAGTGTTCGCACTTTCCCTGCTTTAAAACGGATCGAATCGGTGGGAACACTGTACCACCAGGTAGGAGCTACAAAATTGAATTTGTATTTGGCTGCTTTCAGCTGCATCGAGTACGTCCCTGTTTCATCAATTACAGGAACGACCGAATCGGTGTTCATGGCAAATTTGATCTGGCTGGTAACAGGTTTGCCGTTAGGGCCAATGAACTGAACGATCAGTTTCGCTTTTCCTTCCTGCACCTGTTTGTTTCTTTTCGCCCTGCTGATCTTATACGATCCCTGGTCTCCCTTTTGTGCGGAAAGGGAAGCTGTATAGAAAAACAGGATCAGGAGTATAATAAGTTGTCTTGTCATTTAATAGCTCGTCGGTTCGCTTGTTGCATATCGTACGCGAACGATAATTATTTTATCAGTATCTATTTTATATACAATACGTATATGAATTGCGGTAAACTTTCTATAGCTCCCGTCATTATTAGTCTTAAAAGTATCTTTTTCAAATAAGTATGGGTTTTGCTCGATCAAAGAAATATTCTCCTTGATTTTGTCCCTGATAAATCGGGATAAATGGACGGAACGCCTCTTGATATCTTTTATGAGATCTTTTAGGCGTTCCTGTTCATTAATGTCCCATTCAATCTGAAAATGTCTTTTGCCTTTTGACATCTTACCAGGTATCCATTTCATCCATAACCTGTTGGTTAGGGATGGATTTTCCATTGCGAACACGTTTTACCGCGGCATCTATTTCTTTATTATAGCGGACTTTAGAGATTTTTTTTGAATTTGAGGTAATGTCTTCAAAAATAACTTTGAGCATCTGAACACTTTCTTCATCTTTTAAAGAAAGCAATTTAATAGCCAGCTCATTTTTATTCTCTTCAATTGTATGAGCGGCATCTTTGTGTTTTTTTGCGATTGAAGGCATAAACTTTAAATTTTAAATACTAAGATACTTCAAAATCTTCAGGAGTTTGATCGTATAAGGCCTTTTAACAATTACTCCCATTTCGGGATCATTCCGCGGATCCCCATATCAACAACCGTATCCTGCACAGAAGGATTGGAAGCATTTACGGGTTCATAATAATTATCCCCGCCATGCTCTACCCATTCGAAGCTTTTGTTGGTAGACAAAGAAACCGTTACAGTAATATCTTTCGTTTCATTGCCGGTAATGATCAGGGGTGAATTGCTTCCGTTAGCTGCGACGAACTGAGCGGTTACAAGACAGGAGCCGGGAGGAATAGCTGCATTTGGATCCGGATTTGGGTTCACTACAGTAGTTGCAGGTGCCTGCCCGGTCGTTTTGTAGGTCGTTCCGAACACGGTTGTTTCAAAACCCCAGTAGCCCTGAAGTCTGTTGGCATTTATGGTTTCTACCTGCGTTTTAATAGTATAATTGGTGATATAAGTTTTGAAACCGATAAAAGATGCGATCGTTCCCGTTCCCAATCCATTGCCCGGGATCAGGCTGTTTTTATAGGTAATATCATAATTCTGATACGCCAGAGAAACACGTAACCACTTATATGTTCCCGCGGCCACAGAGCTCAGGGGTACAGAGAAAAACTCCTGGTCCTGCCCCACGCGCACTGATTGATTAAAGTCGATAGCAGTAGCTCCACCCGTCGTTACTTCCGGTGCCCTGTAGAGTACAACACCTCCGCCAACTGCAGTGTGGTCATTGCTGGTCATTTCAATATAATGCCCGCTCATTTTATTGAATTTAGGTGATTGTCCCCTGTGATCAGAAGGCAAAGCGGCGGGCTGTCCGAAATTATTTAAGCGAACCTGTGTCGAATCGAATTTGAATTTAAAGATCAGGCGCGGTGCTGTTTGAGGTTGCACAGGATCTTCATCTTTGTCTTTCTTTTTGCAGGAAGCGAAGACCAAAGCAGACAAGGCTGTTAATAAAAGGATCTTTTTCATGGGTTAGAGTATATTAAGCAACTAAATTATACTTTTGTAGACAATAATCAAAGTACCGTGTTCAAGAAAGAATTAGATCCCGAGGATTTTTATTACAGCCCCGAAGGTTATATCATTTTTACAGAGAAATATTTGTTAAAACGCGGATATTGCTGCAAAAACGGTTGTAAACACTGTCCATACGGATTTAATAAGAAAACAGGTAAATGGGATAAGGAACCGCCTAAAACAAATTGAGATGTTCGGATTATTCGGAAAAAAGGAAGATAAGATAGCGGAAGCTAAAGTAATGAGCCACATTGCAGCCTCGCGGGCGGAAGCATTGAACGCCCTTGCAATAAAGCTGAAGCAGAAACCCGGACATGTGTTCTGGTTTTTCAGGGAGACGAAAAATCAGTTTATCAATTACCTGCAGCAACACGGCATAACATATCACGAAGAAGCCGCACCGCTGGACAAGACAGATGCTGTTTACCTGCATGATGCTACTAAATTCAGCTCATCTGCCCCGGCAGCCGAATGGACTTTTTATTGCATTGATTATTTCCCTTCTCATTTCGAATTTAACAAGCTCCAGCGACATCTGGCTCTTGTGAACCCGAAGGCCGACCTGCATGTATATGCCGGTCTTGATGAACCGCTGTTTAAGATCTTTGGCGGCGACAGGATTCTCGTTCTGATGAAACGAATGGGAATGAAAGAAGGCGAGCTGGTCGAACACCGGATCATCGCGGAATCGGTTACCAAATCACAAAAAAAAATAGAAGAACATTCATCCTCTTTTCTGCCGGCCGACAGTGCGCAGGAATGGTTCAGTAAAAATTTCCCGGATAATAAAATATAGGCAGGCCATCCTGCAATTAAATACGAAAGAATATGGAGCTTACACAAATTGATTTCAGCGCATTGGTACTTCAGGGGATCCCTTCCGAGCTGCCTCCTGCCAAACCATACGAATCCACGATCAACCATGCGCCTAAACGCAAAGACATTCTGAACACCGAAGAAAAAAAGCTGGCTATCAAAAATGCCTTACGTTATTTCGATAAAAAACATCATGCGGTGTTGGCAAAAGAATTTGCAGAGGAGCTGAAAACCTACGGGCGTATTTACATGTATCGTTTCCGCCCCGATTACAAGATCTTTGCACGGCCTATTGCAGAGTATCCGCATCAGTCGGTACAGGCTGCAGCCATTATGCACATGCTGAGTAATAATCTCGATTATGCCGTGGCGCAGCATCCGCATGAGCTGATCACTTATGGTGGAAACGGAGCGGTTTTCCAGAACTGGGCGCAATACCTGCTCACCATGCAGTACTTAGCTGTGATGACGGATGAGCAAACGCTTACCTTGTATAGCGGCCATCCGATGGGTTTGTTCCCTTCTCACAGGGATGCGCCGCGTGTGGTAGTTACCAACGGCATGATGATCCCGAATTACAGCAAGCCGGACGACTGGGAAAAATTCAATGCTTTAGGTGTAACACAATACGGGCAGATGACCGCCGGAAGCTTTATGTACATTGGCCCGCAGGGGATTGTGCATGGAACAACGATCACGGTAATGAATGCAGCACGAAAAATTTCCAAGGATGAAAACGATCGCCAGGGAAAACTATTTGTTACCTGCGGTCTGGGTGGAATGAGCGGGGCGCAGCCAAAAGCAGGAAAGATAGCAGGATTAGTGGCGGTAGTGGCGGAGATCAATCCGAAAGCCACACAAACACGTTTCAAACAGGGATGGGTGGACGAAGTGCATGAAGACCTCGGAGAGCTGATCGCACGGATCAAAAAAGCAACGGCGGCGAAAGAAGCCGTATCGCTTGCCTATCAGGGCAATGTAGTGGATCTTTGGGAACGCCTCGCAAAAGAAAAGATAAAAGTAGATATCGGTTCCGATCAGACTTCTCTGCACAACCCATGGGCAGGCGGATATTATCCCGTTGGTATTTCGCTCGAAGAATCGAATAAGCTGATGGCCGAAGATCCTGCACGCTTCAAAAAAGAAGTACAGTCCACACTTGTGCGCCATGCAAACGCAGTGAACACACTTGCTGCAAACGGCATGTACTTCTTTGATTACGGGAACGCCTTTTTGCTGGAAGCGAGCAGGGCAGGAGCAGACATCGTAAATAAAGACGGAACATTCAAATACAAAAGTTATGTGCAGGACATCCTCGGTCCGATGTGCTTCGATTATGGCTTCGGGCCTTTCCGCTGGGTATGCACAAGTGCGAAGCCGGAAGATCTCGCACTTACCGACAGCATTGCACTCGGCGTGTTGGAGGATATGTACAAAACCGCTCCCGATGAGATCAAACAACAATTGCAGGACAACATTACCTGGATCCGGGATGCCATGAAGAACAACCTTGTAGTGGGATCACAGGCACGTATCTTATATGCCGACAGTGAAGCGCGTATCCGTATTGCGGAAGCGATGAACAAAGCTATTGCCGCAGGAAGGATCTCTGCTCCCGTTGTATTGGGAAGAGATCATCACGATGTGAGTGGCACCGATTCGCCGTATCGTGAAACAAGTAATATTTACGATGGCTCTTCTTTTACTGCCGACATGGCCGTACAGAATTTTGTGGGAGATGGTTTCCGGGGCGCTACATGGATCAGCCTTCACAACGGCGGCGGAGTAGGCTGGGGAGAAGTGGTCAACGGTGGATTTGGATTGGTGCTCGATGGCAGCGCTGATGCAGACCGGCGATTGAAACAAATGCTTTTCTGGGATGTGAACAACGGGATTGCACGCAGAGGCTGGGCAAGGAACGAAGAAGCTTTATTTGCCATCAAACGCGAAATGCAGCGAAGCCCGAACCTGAAGGTAACATTGCCTAACCTGGTTGAGGAACATATTTTGAAGGATTTGTTCTAAACAATCAGACATATGAGAGTATTAAAGATCATCGCAACGGTATTAATTCCCCTGCAGTTTGGTCTGCTGGCATACTTCCCTACGGCAGAAGGTATTCAAACCGCATGGTATGCCGATCTTGTAAAACCCTCTTTTTATCCTGCTTCCACACTTTATGTTCCGGTGTGGACAATTCTCTACATTCTGATGGGAATTTCTTTATGGCTGGCCTGGCAGCATGGAGTTAATAAAGCAAACAGGTTGAGCATTATCGTGTTTTTTGTTCAACTGCTCCTCAACTCGACATGGTCACTTCTCTTTTTCGGGCTTCACAATCCTTTCTATGCCTTGCTCGACATGGTGATTCTATTGATCTTTATTGCATTGACTATTTTTATGTTTTATAAATTCTCAAGACCTGCAGCCTTGTTATTGCTTCCCTACATCCTTTGGGTTTCGTATGAAGCCATTCTCAATTATTTCATTGTGATACTTAATTGAGCTGTTTCACAGGTCCGCCCCATTTTCAGGTACATATCCCCTTAAAAACGCATAATTTTATTATCTACCTGATTTTCAGATTATTGAATAAGTCTACTTAATTTCTTGTTTGCACAAAATCTCTTATATTTGCAAACTTTAAAAATTAGATATGAGCGTTTTAGAAAAAATTCGCAGTAAATCAGGTTTACTAATAGGGATCGTAGGTTTGGCCCTTGTTATTTTCATTTTGCAGTCTGCATTAAGTTCAAATGGTTCCCTTTTCGGAAGCAATGCCAATTCCATTGGTGAAATTGCCGGAAAAGATGTGGATTACATGGAGCTGAAAAGCAAAGTAGATGAATATGTTGCTAATTATGCAGCAAACGGACAGCAGATCGATGATGCAACCCGCCAGTCGATCATAGATCAGGCCTGGACTTCCCTTGTGAATGAAAGAGTATTGAAAACCCAATGGAAAGAGTTAGGGATCGAGGTAGGCGAGAAAGAGCTGAGTGACCTGATGTTGGTGCACCCGCATCAGTATGTGGTTTCTTACTTTACCGACAGGCAAACCAATAAAGTGTATGAGCAGTTTGCAGATCCGATGGGTAATCTGGATATCAAAAAGCTGAACAAGTTTGTAGCGGAAATGAAACCGGAACAGATCAAATTCTGGGTACAGCTCGAAGAGCAGATCCGTGATATCCGCATGAACGAAAAATACTTTAACCTGATCAAAAAAGGACTTTACACCACGGAGAATGAAGCAATGAACGATTACAACGCTCAGAAACGTTTGGTGAATACAAAATTCGTTTACAAACCGTATTCTTCTGTGCCTGATTCAGCTATTAAAGTTACGGATGAAGAGATCCAGAAATATTACAACGAGCATTCGTATATGTATACCAACGACGAAACGACACGCAAGATCGAATACGTTGTATGGGAATCAGTTCCTTCCAAAGAAGATATCATTGACCTGAATAAATCCATGGAAACAGTGGCGGTGGATTTCCGTGAAAAAAATGCAGATGGAAAAAGCCCGGTGGAAGACAGCATGTTCATTGCCAACTCCAATGATAACCAGAATATGGATATTGCTACTTTCAAGAAAGGTATGATCAATCCGAACATCGACTCTTCCATTTATACAGCTCCTGTGGGAACTGTTTTTGGGCCGTATATGGATAACAACAGCATTAAAGTATCCAAGCTGATGAATGTTTCTTCCTCTCTGGATTCTGCCAAAGTTCGTCACATCCTGATCGCTTATGCAGGTTCGGGCGCAGCTCAGGACGTAGTGCGTACCAAAGAACAGGCTAAGAGAATGGCAGACAGCTTAACAGCGGTGCTCAAAAAAGGCGGAAAATTCGCTGATCTTGTAAAAATGTATTCGGATGACGGCGGAAAGAAAATGCCTCCTAACAAAAAAGAGAACGAAGACTGGATGGGTAAAGATGGTAACTACGGCTGGCTGAACGAAAGCAGCGGATTTGTAGAGCCTTTCAAACGTTACGGTCTGGATGGTAAAAAAGGTGATGTTGGAGTAGTGGAATCGCAATTCGGTTACCATATCATGGAAGTAATGGATGTTAGCAAAGGCAAACAAAACCGTTATACACTGGGAACTGTTTCTGCTGCGATCGCTCCGAGCAAAACAACCACTGATATGTATTACGCACAGGCAGGGGAATTTGCAGGTAAAAACAATACCGGTGCTTTGTTCGACAAGGCTATAGAAACAGAGAAGATCAACAAACGTATTGCTGATAATATCAAAGAGAACGACAAGAGCATCCCGGGATTGGAGAATCCAAAAGAGCTGATCAGGGCTATTTACAGAGCCAATGCAGGAGAGATCGTTGCAGATGAGAAAAACGGGCAGGTATTTACATTCGGGAACCGCTTTGTAGTAGTGAAAGTTGCCGAGATCAAAGAAAAAGGTCCTGCTCCATTGGAACAAGTGAAGGAGGAAGTAACCCTGAAAGCAAAGCAGGAGAAAAAAGCAGAGCAATTTATGGCAGAGTTCACAGGCAAAGCAGCCGGAGCAAAAACACCGGATGAATATGCTTCCAAGCTTGGCCTGCAGGTAATGACTGCTGACAATGTAAACTTCAGTGGCTATTCCATTCCGAACATGGGACGTGATGATAACTTCATGGGAGTTATTGCAGCTACCAAAACAGGAAGTACTTCCAAACCATTCAAAGGACAGATCGGTGTATTTGTGGTGAAAGTGGAAAGCGAAAATTTCCCTAAAGCAAAAGATTACAAAGAGAACAAAAAATCAGGGAACCTTGCCATTGGTGGTCGCGCAGAATACGAAGTGTATGAAGCGCTGAAAAAGCTGGCCAACATCGAGGATCACAAAGCTCAACGCGATTTCTAAAAAAATCAAATCAATATAAAACGGTCGGATACTCTGACCGTTTTTTTTATACCATAATTTTTAATCATAGTATGCAGACACAAACATTAGGACAATTTATTATTGAGAAGCAAAAAGATTTTCCTTATTCAAAAGGCGAACTATCCCGTTTACTGAGAGATATCGGCATTGCTGCCAAGATCGTTCACCGGGAAGTGAACAAAGCAGGCCTGGTAGAGATACTCGGAGAAACCGGGGATATCAATGTGCAGGGAGAAGCCGTAAAGAAGCTTGATGTATTTGCCAATAATCAATTCATTGCTGCACTCAAAGCAGGTGGCGAATGTTGTGCGATCGCTTCCGAAGAGAATGAAGATATCATCCCTATCGATACGGTTTCCTCCAAAGGTGCCAGATACGTTGTAGCTTTTGATCCATTGGATGGCTCCAGTAATATCGATGTAAATGTCTCTGTAGGTACGATCTTTTCCATCTACCGTCGTTTGTCGCTGAGTGGTCCGGGAACCCTCGAGGATTTTCTGCAGCCGGGCACCGAGCTGGTAGCTGCGGGTTATGTAATTTACGGATCTTCTACTATGCTGATGTATACCACCGGGAAAGGTGTGAATGGTTTTACACTGGATCCGAGCATCGGAGAGTTTTGCCTGTCTCACCCGAACATTAAAACACCTTCGGACGGAGCTATTTATTCCCTGAATGAAGGAAATCACCTCCATTTCCCGGAAGGTGTAAAAAAATACATCAAATATTGCCAGGAAGAAGACAAAGCAACCAATCGTCCGTATTCATCCCGCTATATTGGCAGTGGTGTGGCAGATTTTCACAGGAACCTGCTGAAAGGCGGTATCTTTATCTATCCGACCACCACTAAATCACCGAAAGGGAAGCTGCGTCTCCTGTATGAGTGCAATCCTCTCGCATTTATCATCGAACAGGCAGGAGGTAAAGCTACAGACGGCAGGAAACGTATCCTGGATATACCTATCACGGAGCTTCACCAGCGTACACCTTTGTTCATTGGATCGCCGGAAATGGTGGAAAAAGTCATGGAATTTATGGTAAAATACCCGGTTTAAGAAACTTTAAGGCCGAAACCTAATCCTTTGTTGAAATATAAGGAAGAGGCTTTTTAGGTTTTTTTACCTTAGTAGCTTGCAAAAGGTAACTTTTTTGCCGATTTTTGGTATAACAGTTGATTAAAGTACAGTAAAAACACAACATGAAAAAGATCTATTTATCACTTTCCCTGGTTCTGATGTCCCTTGCAGGATTTGCGCAGCTTTCGATTATTGATGCTGATAACGGATTGCCTGCCGCCACTTCATACACGTATGAAGTAACTCCGGGAAGCCCGACTTTTACTTCACATTTTGACATACATAATAACAGCGGAAGTCCGATTACTGTAAGATCAAAACGTTATCTTATAACGAATACAAGCGGTCAGGAGCCCTATTACTGTTTTGGAACGCTATGTTTCAGCTATACGTCCAACGCCTTTTATTCACCAACACATACATCAGTGATAGCAGCCGGAGGATCCATTCCAAATGGTCAGGGAACTTATGGTCTGGCACCTTATTTTGATGATTTTATGACATATGGAGTTTCTAAAGCACTGTATGTTATATATGATGTGAATAATGTGAATGATTCGGTTGCAGTAGAAATTACCTATGAAGTGAATGCAGTAGGATTGTCGAAAATTGATGCAAAAAACTTCAATATGTCGAACCCAATGCCGAACCCTTCTGCAAATGCAGTTTCCGTAAAATATAACTTCAATGCATTGCCGAAAACATCTTCCATCAAAGTGTACAATATGGTGGGTGTGATGGTGAAAGAGATCAAAGTAGAGGGAGTAGAAGGAAAAGCGCAGTTCGATGTTTCCAACCTTACCGATGGTGTATATTTTTATTCGCTTACTGTTAACGATAAAGTTGTTTCAACCAAACGTTTGATCGTTTCCAAATAGATTTTGTTTTAAATCGGGTAAAAGCCCTTCTGTTCTTTTTGAACCGGAGGGTTTTTTTTATGCCCTTTTACTAAGGTTAGCAAAAGCGCCTGTTATCTCCGGGAATTGAAAAGTAAAGCCCTGTTTCTGTAGTTTTTCACAACTTACCCGCGAGCCTTCCAGCACTATGTTTGCCATTTCACCTAACATCAGCTTTAATAGAAAAGCAGGCACTTTCGGCATGAACATAGGTTTTCCGTAGGCTTTTGCCAATTCTCTTGTAAATTCGGTATTGTTGATATGCTGAGGAGTGACAGCATTATAAATTCCGGTATAAGCTGTATTCGTAATGGCCTCGAAGATCACACCTGCCATATCATCAATATGGATCCAGGGCATGTATTGTTTTCCACTTCCCAATGGTGATGCAATTCCCATTTTTGCGGTTTTACTGAGCTTTAAGAAAGCTCCTCCTTCGTGGCTCAACACAACTCCTATGCGTACAATGACTTTTCGGGTTTGTGCATCCCCGTTATAGCTTTCTTCCCAAAGTGTGCATACGCTTGCCATAAAGTCCGTATGTGGAGGCATTGTTTCCGTATAGATGGTTTCATTGGTGATAGCTCCGTAATACCCGATAGCAGAAGCGCCTATGAATGTTCGTATCTGACCTTTACGTTCATTGATAGCATTGATGAGCATTTTTCCCGATTGTACCCGGCTGTCGATGATCTCTTTTTTTCTTTCATCCGTCCAGCGGCTGTCGGCAATTCCGGCTCCGGCAAGATGTACAACCGTATCGATGTTCTCAAAAGCCCGTGGATCGATGGTTCCTTTACCGATGTCCCACTGATAACATTTGATCTTTCCCTGCAGTTTTTCTTTCCTCCCGATGTGTGTTACCGAATGCCCGTTTTTCATGAGCAATTCGCTGAGCGGTTGGCCTAAGAGACCGGAAGCGCCTGTTATCAATACGTTTGCCATAGTTGTAAGAATAAGGTACTTTTGTTTCAAAGAAACGAATGTATGGAAAATACCAATGTATACGACAAGCACATTTTTGTATGTACGAATGAGCGGAAACCGGGAGAGAAACGCAGCTGCGGATTGCAGCATGGGACTGATCTCGTGGAAGCATTTAAAAAGGGATTGAAAGAAAAGAACCTGCCGATACGTACACGCGCCCAAAAAACAGCTTGCCTTGGTATCTGCACCTTTGGCCCCACAGTTGCGGTATATCCCGAAGGAACCTTTTACGTAGGGGTAGAAGTATCCGATGTAAACGAGATCATCGACTCGCATATTGCCGGTAACAAGCCGGTGGAACGCCTGTTGCTGCAAAATGCATTAAAGCAATAATGGAAACTACAGCTGATATAGAAAAGCACTTTATTAATCCCGATCTGCTGCGGCAATTTATCGAGCAGCTGCAAAAGGATTTTTATTTTTCGGAGCCTGTACAATCGCTGGACATACATTCATTGAAGCCGGAAGAAGTCTTTCCGATGGTATGCAAAGAAGTAAGACGATTGATGGACAAAGACTTTGGTGCCTTGCAAAATACCTTGTATAAGATCGACATCAGTGAACAGCAGCTCAAAAAGGAATTTGAAAAGCCCGGCCAGGAAGGTGATGAAGCAGAAGTATTAGCACAGCTGATCATGAAACGTGAATTGCAAAAGATAGTTTACCGAAATTATTTTAAAACCAAACCACATGAAGATTAATATACGTGTAGGAGAACAGGGAGATCTGCCGGAGGTGCTGGCGCTGGTAAAAGAGCTTGCCGCATTTGAAAAAGCCCCGGATGAGGTGGAAGTAACGCTGGAAGAAATGCAGGAATGGGGCTTTGGCGCCGACAAGCAATTCGATTTTTTTGTGGCCCATGCGGAAACAGGGATTGTCGGGATCGCTTTGTATTATTACAAATACTCTACCTGGAAGGGCAAATGCCTTTTTCTTGAAGATATCATTGTAACAGAAAGTATGCGCGGTCAGGGGATCGGTAAATTGCTTTTTGCTGAGGTGATAAAAGTAGCCCGAACCGAAAAAGTACGCAGAATGGAATGGCAGGTGCTCGACTGGAACGAAACGGGTATCTCTTTCTACAAAAAATATCCCGCACATTTCGATGGAGAATGGATCAATTGCAAGTTCACAGACAAAGAGCTGGCAACGATGTAATGTGTTTCTTCATAGATCAGTGCTATAGCCCCAGAGGGGTGGTATCAATAGAAATAAGATCATCCAATAGTTTTTAAGCTCCGGAGGAGCGACATGTTGTATCTTTTCACAAAGATCTACCGCAGACGGATTCTTTTATTTTACATTCTTAACAACTCCGCTTCGTCTAAAATCCTTCAAATCAAGCACTTTTTGTCCTATCTTTGCCCTCTCAAAAACAGTGGTAAAAATTGCCGACATAGAGCTCCCTGATTTTCCTTTGTTGCTTGCTCCTATGGAGGATGTGAGCGATCCGCCTTTCCGTTATGTCTGCAAGCAAAACGGGGCTGATCTGATGTATACCGAATTCATTTCGAGCGAAGGACTTATCCGCGATGCGATCAAAAGCCGCCAGAAGCTTGATATTTTTGATTACGAACGCCCCATCGGTATTCAGATCTTTGGTGGTGACGAAGAAGCAATGGCTATGTCTGCAAGGATCGTGGATGCCACTCAGCCGGATCTGCTGGACATCAATTTTGGCTGCCCGGTAAAAAAAGTGGTATGCAAAGGAGCAGGAGCAGGCGTACTGAAAGATGTGGAATTGATGGTGCGTCTTACAAAAGCCGTGGTCAGATCTACTTCCCTCCCGGTAACGGTAAAAACCCGTTTGGGCTGGGATGAAAAAAGCATCAATATCATGGAAGTAGCCGAACGTTTGCAGGACGTGGGCATAAAAGCATTGAGCATACACGGACGCACAAGAGCGCAGATGTACAAAGGGTCTGCCGATTGGACCAAAATAGCGGAGGTTAAAAATAATCCGCGTATTCAGATCCCGATCTTTGGTAACGGAGATGTGGACAGTCCGGAGAAAGCACTGGAAATGAAGAACCGGTATGGAGTGGATGGAATTATGATCGGTCGTGCTACGATTGGGAATCCATGGTTCTTCAACGAAGTAAAACATTTTTTTAAAACCGGCGAAAAACTGGCACCTCCAACGATTGAGCAGAAAGTGGAAGTGTGCAAAACACATTTGCTGAAATCCTGCGAATGGAAAGGGGAGAAGTTAGGTGTGGTCGAAATGCGCAGGCATTATACCAATTATTTCAAAGGCATCAATCACTTTAAAGAAACACGTTTGAAGCTGGTTACTTTAGATCATCTGAGTGATATAGTTGAGATCCTCGATAGCATTTCGGAGAAGTTTAATCCTGTTTTGGCAGGTTGATCATAGATTTTTGATCCGATCGTAGAATTTCATCGCGATCGTATCCCTGTTGAAATTTTCCCGCACATAGTTTCGGCCGTTTTCTCCAAATTTCTTGCGTAATTCTTTGTCTTCGGAAAGAAGAATAACCTGCTTAGCCAGTTCATCAGCATTCTCAGGCTCGAAATACAAGCCGCAATTCCCTTGTTGTATGAACAGCTCCCGTGCTTCACCGTCCACACCTAAGAGGATGGGTTTCTGCATCGCAAGATTTTCGAAGATCTTGGAAGGGATCGCTCCTAAGAACAGATCCATCTTTTTTAAGGGGATCACCGACACATCGATCGAGTTAACTATTTCCGGCATTTCTTTTTTGCCTACTGCATCCAGGAACAGAACGTTGGAAAGATCTTTTTCTTCTTTTAAACGGATCAGCTTTTCTTTTTCCGGGCCACTGCCTAAGAGGATGAAATGAATGCGTGTCTGATCTTTTACTTTTTCAGCAGCGGATAAAATAACTTCCAGTCCCTGTGCCAATCCGATGATCCCGGCATACAGGAACAATACATCGTTCTCTGAAAACCCATTTCGTTTTCTCCAGTCGGTCGCAGCAATTTCAGCAGGATTGTAGTAATTCAGATCCACTCCGTTTGGAAGCCAGTAGGTAGGCACCCCGGGAAATCGGGTAGAAACGCTTTTGCAGATGCCCTGTGTTTGCCCGGAAACGAGTACGGACTTTTTATAAAGTTTTGCTTCGAGGTTGTAGGCCAGCTTCAGCATCCATTTGTTGGTAACCACTCCTAATTTCTCGGCGCTTTCCGGCCATAGATCCGATACATTAAAAATAAGCTTTGCTTTCTTTTTTCGTTTCAGGTACAGTGCCGACCAGCCCAGGAATAAAGGCGGTGATTCGCAAAGAATAAGGTCTACGGATCCTACCTTTTTCCTTCCTGTCCGTGCAGATGAGTATACAAAAGAAAAATAATTCAGCAAACGCTGTACGATCGATTTACTTCTTGGGATATAGATCGAAGAACGGTGAACCGGGATCCCTTCTATTTCTTCGAAATGATATTTTTTGTTTTCATAACCCGCGTAGATCTTCATCTGCGGATAGTTTGGCATGGCGGTAAGCACGGTAACATCCACACCTGCTTTTTTCAAACGAACTGCCAGTTCAAACAGACGGTTTTGAGGTGCTCCGACTTCCGGAGGGAAATATTGTGTGAGTATAAGTAATTTCAAGTGTCCGGTCTAAAGCTGTAAAATTAGCAATAATCGGTTTAGTAAACCACTTAATCGTTAAAACCGACCACTTACCAAACGGTGGCTTCACACCGGTACTTTGGCATTGCTATTGGTAATTGTAGGGCAGCCGAAAGGTGTAACAAAAAATATATGAAAACAAAGATCCGCCTCGCAATGTTCTGGGCGCTTGCAGGTATAGCCGTATATACGGCATCAGCCCAAAAAGTTCTTTCACAGCCTACCCAACCCAAACAATTGGATCACGGGAAAGGCCCGAACAATCCTCAGCAACCTAAAAACGGCAATGCGAATGAGAAATGGTGGATCACGATCGGCGGTGGAAATGGCGGACCTCATTACGGGCCTCCACCTCCTCCAAACTACGGATATTATGGTGGCGGTTATTACAACAACCCGGGTTACAACAATTATTATTACGGTGGTGGAAATAATTACTCCTATCGTAAAGCGGCCCGCAAAACCATTCGTAATACAGCCTATGTAATATACAATGCCATACAGCAAGCCAATTGGAATGGAATGTATAACCCGGTTCTTTCCGATGCAGTGCAGCATCAGCGTTTTGCAAAATACCTGTACAATTGTGGTGATTTTATGGGTTCCCTGTATCATTCGCGGAGAGCGGGTTACCTGGCCTGGCAGTCGATCAATTTTAATTACAGCATGATCCCGAATCCAGGTTATGATGGCTGGGACGATGATATGTATGGTGGAAATTATAATGGTGGCGGCGGTGGTTATTACAACGACGACTATTATAAAAAGAACGGTAACGGTGGCGCACAACCCGGTCAAAAACAGGCGGCCACAGATCCGAACGTTAAAACTCCTTCCAACGACGAGCTGGATAAGCAGATCCAGAAGAAGAATTTCACGAAGGATGAAATGAAAGGTCTTAAGCTATCCGACCTGGATGTTCAGTAAACAACAAACAAAGCAAGAGAGGCTGTTCGAAAGAGCAGCCTTTTTTGTATGTTTACGCCTCATGACGAAAGCGGATATTAGTATATTATTGCCTTTAGCCAGTCAATGGGTGGAAGAACAGGAATCCATTATTCTGGCGAAAGGGATTGAATTGAATGCCGACCAACAGATCGATGCTTACCTCGCAGGAGTGAAGGATCCTTTAAAAATAAGGCTTTTGAAAACAGATCAAATCCCTTTGCCGGAAGTTCCGGCACTGAGAACCAAGCTAAGGGATATCGGACTTTTGGGTGATAACGTTTCCGGACTTTGTCTCCGGCATGGGATTTATATCAAAGCTGAATTTTGGAATAACCGACGGATACTTGTGCATGAATTAGCTCATACTATGCAGTATGAAAGACTGGGAGGTATTGATGTCTTCCTCGAGCGGTACATTCTTGAATGCCTTTCGCATGGTTATCCTTTCGGGGCACTGGAGATAGAAGCGAGAAAAATAGAAAAAATGATCTGCGAA
Organism: Bacteroidota bacterium; assembly: GCA_021156365.1. Lineage (GTDB taxonomy): Bacteria > Bacteroidota > Bacteroidia > B-17B0 > Aurantibacillaceae > JADJDM01. The sequence goes on along the minus strand of JAJNDK010000008.1, from coordinate 323,884 downwards.
GGTTAATTCGTAAGGCTGATAGATGCTTAAGCGGATAATTCGTAAATTTACAGTTCACGATCTTTCATGAACAGCCAGATTCTCATCATTATTTTACTTTTTATTCTTCTTGCAGCTTTTGCTGTGTTGATGGCAGTGAAGTATTTGCGGGAGAAGGATAAAAAAACGGTCTTTGAAAACAAGTACAAAGAACTGGAAATGAAAGTGCATGGTCTGGAGCTCGAAAGTATAAAATACAAGCTGAATCCACACCTGTTCAAAAATGTACTGAACTCGATACAATCCCACGCTTACCAAACTTATTACTCCTTAGATAAACTTGCCAATGTACTGGATTACATTCTGTATGAAACAGACCAGGGTTTGGTTTCCTTAAAAGAAGAAACAGAGTTTGCACTGAACCTGATCGAGATCAATCGTTTAAAGATCAGTCCGCTGTTCGATCTCCGGATCAAGAATAAAGTGGAGCCCAATGAGCCGCTGTATGAACAAAAGCTGATCGCTCCATTGATCACGGTAGACCTGATCGAGAATGCATTCAAACACGCTGACCTGCAAAGCCCGGAATCGTTTATTTCCGTGGTGTTTGAGTTTAAAGACAATAAATTCTTTCTTACGGTTTCCAATAAGATCAGCCAGAAACCGGCTTTCAAAAAAGAAAAGGGCGGCTTTGGAAAGGAAAATTTCAAAAAGCGTCTTGATATTATTTACAAAGAGAATTATACCTTCGACCAGTTTGTAGAGAAGGATATTTATATTGCACATTTAAAAATCGATCTGCTTGAACACAAAGCTAAAATGCTTGCTATTGGATGATGAGCTACCGGGGCTTACGTACCTGCGCATGTTGTGTGAGCAGTTTTCGAACCTGGAAGTGGTAAAGTCCTTCAACGATCCTGCAAAATTCGTAGCGGATGCGGGAACGCTCGACTTCGATTTTTGTATCCTCGATATCGAAATGCCAGGTATGAGCGGCCTGGAAGTAGCCCGACAATTGAAAGGAAAGCCGGTGATCTTTACTACTGCCTATAAAGAATATGCGGCAGAAGCCTTTGATCTCGAGGCGATCGACTATATTCGTAAACCTATCACCCGTGAACGGCTGGAAAAGGCCATTAATAAAGCCACCCAGGCACTCAGTAAACCGGAGGAAGAAAAACAGTTCATACAGCTAAATACCAGCAAGGGCAGGGCACTGGTGTTTTTCGACCAGGTACTTTATATTACTACTTCCGATACAGATAAAAGAGACAAGGAATTTTTTATGCAGGAAGGCCAAAAGATCCTGGTAAAGAATGTTTCTTTTGATTTTTTGCTGCAGCAGCTTCCTGCCAAGCAGTTTTGCCGTGTCAATAAAAAGGAAATTATTTCCCTGCAGGCAGTGCGCTTTTTTGTGCACGATGAAATAATGGTTTCACTGGCAACAAATGGCGAAAAAAAGCTCTCCCTTGGCGAAAATTACCGCAACGAATTCCTTGCAAAAGCGAGCCGTTAATTTCATTACAAAATTTTCCTGTTTTGTTACAAATTCCCCTGTTTACGGCATTTGATGTGCGATCTGCGCATAAAAGGATCGTATTTTTGTGCAAAAATCAGCCTTTTATGAAAAAACTGAAACCCCTTTTTTTCTATATTTTATTGATCGGCGGGTTTTCTGTTCTGGTATACCTGATCGTACGAAACGGTGGTTCTCTCGAAACAGGAAAAGCGATCAATAACACTCCGAAGTTCACAGGCTCTACCTGGGATCATTTCAAAGAAACCTATGCACACAATCTGAAACATCCGCTTGCGATCCTTCTGCTGCAGATCATAACGATCATTGTTACGGCAAGGCTCTGCGGTTTCCTGTTCAAGAAGATCGGGCAGCCAAGTGTGATCGGAGAGATCGTGGCAGGTATTGTGCTGGGACCTTCTCTCATAGGAATGTACTTTCCTGAATTTTCAGGCTTTTTATTCCCGAAGGAATCGCTCGGCAATCTGCAGTTCCTCAGTCAGATCGGACTTATCCTTTTTATGTTCATCGTTGGGATGGAGCTCGATCTGAAAGTATTGCGGAACCAGGCGCATGAGGCGGTTGTGATCAGTCATGCCAGTATCGTTTTTCCGTTTACATTAGGGATCGGTCTTGCTTATTTCACCTACGAACAATTTGCACCGCAGGGGATCGGTTTCTTATCTTTTGCTTTGTTCATGGGAATTGCAATGAGCATTACGGCCTTCCCGGTGCTCGCCAGGATCGTGCAGGAGCGCGGTCTTTCGAAGACAAAAGTGGGAAATATTGTGATCACCTGTGCTGCGGCTGATGACATCACAGCCTGGTGTATCCTCGCAGCGGTGATCGCCATCGTGAAAGCAGGATCGGTGGGGAGCTCCGTTTATACGATCGTATTGGCAGTAATGTATGTGTTTGTTATGTGGCAGGTAGTGCGACCTTTCTTAAAACGGATCGGCGATATTTATTCCAATCGTGAAAGCCTTAGCAAACCGGTCGTAGCCGTGTTTTTTGTAACCCTGCTTGTTTCAGCGTATACGGCTGAGCTGATCGGGATCCATGCTTTGTTCGGTGCATTTATGGCAGGCGTGATCATGCCAAGCAATGTAAGTTTCCGGAGCATCTTCATCGAAAAGGTAGAAGATATTTCACTGGTGCTTCTGCTTCCTTTGTTCTTTGTGTTCACAGGTTTGCGAACGCAGGTAGGCTTACTGAATGAGCCGTATCTCTGGGAGATCTGTTTCCTGATCATTGCGGTGGCGGTTACGGGCAAATTCTTTGGCAGTACACTCTCTGCAAAATTTGTAGGGCAGAACTGGAAAGACAGTCTTGTTATCGGTGCACTAATGAACACACGCGGCTTGATGGAGCTGGTAGTGTTGAATATCGGGTACGACCTTGGTGTACTGAGCCCGCAGGTTTTTACCATGATGGTGATCATGGCGCTCGTCACTACATTCATGACCGGGCCGGCATTGACACTGATCAATAAGCTGTTCAAAGAAAAAAAGGCACCAATTGTTCCGGAAGAGGTCGGGAATGCCGGGAAGTACAAGATCCTGATCTCTTTTGCCAATCCTAAGAAAGGGAAATCCATGCTTCGTCTTGCCAACAGCTTGATCAAAAAATCGATGAACAAATCGAGTGTTACGGCAATGCATCTTTCACCAAGTAACGAAATCAACCAGTTCAACCGGAATGAATACGAACGGGAGAATTTCCTTCCGGTGAAAACAGAAGCAAAAAAACTGGAACTTCCGCTTGTTACCCTGTTCAAGCCTTCGCAGGATATTGAAAAAGAGATCACGGAAACAGCCAACACCGGTAATTTTGATATGCTGCTTGTAGGCCTTGGTAATTCGGTGTTTGAGGGTACTCTGTTAGGAAGGGTACTTGGATTTACTACCCGTATCATTACTCCGGAGCGACTCTACGGAACGATCACTGGTAAAGAAAAACTATTCGAGGAAGCGCTGTTCGATGAGCGCACCCGGCAGATCATCAAGTCGGCCAAAGTGCCTGTTGGAATCTTTGTAGACAAGGAGCTCGAAAAAGTAGAGCGTGTATTCATCCCGGTATTTTCTATAAGTGATAGCTTCCTGCTGATCTATGCCCAAAAGCTGATCCAGAACAATGATGCACAGATCATTATATTAGATGCAGGCGGAGTGATCAAACAAAATCCGGAACTAAAGGAAACGATCCGTTCCATTGAGCAGACGGCGCCTAATCACATCGCGCTCTTCAATGAGAATAAAATTGACAGGGATTTTCTTCAGCAGCAGGACCTTATGATCATCAGCATGGAGAGCTGGAAAAAAGCAGTGGAAACACAGAGTGTATGGCTTTCCAACTCACCTTCGATACTGATCATTAAGCCCTGAGTCTTTGCCGCAGATTTGCGCAGATCACGCGGATTTTTTAATTGTCGTTATATCAGGATGCATGATTTATGCATTATATCTGCAGAATCGGCGTGAATCTGTGGCGAGCTTTAAGCTTCCGGATTCATCGTCTACATTTAAGTAGTATGTCTTTAAAGAGATTACTTACAGATACGGGCGGGGATCAATGCCAAACACCTGGTGTTTTTTTTCGGTGCCTGTTTAGCCTTGCTGCGGGAAAGAAAAAGACTGAAGATAAACAGGGCAATGGAAGGAGGCAGGTATTTAATGAGTTTCATGGTCTTGTTTTGATGTAACAAAGATACAGAAGCAAAGGAGGACTACAGGGAAAAATAGGGGAAAGGCAGGCCAGAGTCGGTGAACGGTATAAATAATTAGTCCGGGAAGGTTCTTTGATCTTCCCGGACCATCGTTATTTAATTTTAAACCTCAATCCTCCGTATAACATCCTGCCATACACTGATCCCCAGATCATCGATGCATCGAAGTAAGGACCGAAAGGATAATAAGCCGAAACGATCGGGCTACGTTGTTTGAAGTTTAATGCATTCTCTACACCTATGTAAAAATTCCACTCCTGTTTCTTTTTAATAGCATAGGTGATCTGCCCGTTCAGGTTGAAATAATCGGGTGAGCGATCTGCACGTCTGTACCCGGGAGGATTGCTTTCTGTTGTCGGCAAACGTTTGGAACCGAACCATTGCAGGGTGGCATCGAACATCCAGTGCTCGTCTTTGGTTTCATAACCGGCGTAGATAAATGCACGATGCTGTGATACCAGGGCTTTTTCCAACAATCCTTTTGTGAAAGAAGTGCGGTTGTCCACAAAACGATAGGCTGCTTTTATGTTCAGGTTTTTCCATGCTTCCCAGCCGAACTCGAACTGTGCAGTATTGGAAAAGGAAACTCCTTTCAGATTGTAGAACAGGACTTGCTGCGTATTGTCGTCAAGATCGATCACTACCTGGTTCTCAAAATCGGTACGGTAAGCATCTATCGTTACGTAAGCCTCACGAAAATCTATTTTGAATTTCTGTGTGAAGTTGAGTCCGTAGTTCCATGCGGTTTCGGGATCCAATCCGTATGGCATGGCAAAATCTGCCGGCATGATCACAAAAGCGCGGGAGCTGGCCATCAGGTTGGTATTCTCTGCGAAGATGTTCGCTGTTTTCAGTGCGCGCCCTCCTGAAGCACGCAGTACCGATTGTCCCTTGTTCATTTCGTAACGCATGTGAAGACGCGGAGTAAAGAACAAACCGTAGTAGTTGTGCTGATCGGCACGAAGCCCTGCCACGAGATTGAATTTTGTGAGATAGTTGTAGGTGTATTCCACAAATGCGCCCGGCACGATCTCATTCCGTTTGTAGTCAAGGTCTTTGAAACGCTCTTTTACATTGTCGTTCAGGAAGCTCAGTCCCGTTTTGTATTTGTGATTGGTGTTGCCGATATAACTTTCGAAAATGAGATTTGCATAAGCTGTATTCTGCGTTCCTGTGTAAATTGTATTGCCGTAGAAATTATCCTGTGTGTGTGAAGAATAATTCAGTTGCAATCCCATGCTGGTAGCAGGTCTTTTCTTGAATACAAAACCATTCTTTGCAAATACATCCACGCGCTCTGTATTGATACCGATGGTATACATGGGCAGGGTGTCTGCATGATGCAGGAATTGCCGGGCCTGTCCGCCTTCGCGTTTGTCTGTTACATAACTGGCTCCGAACTGACCTTCGAATCCTTTCTTTGTTTCGTAGGCCCATTTATTGGCTACATTTAATTGTGAGCCCGTAGGGATGTCGAGGAAACCATCGTGGTTCATGTCCTGTTTCAGGGGATTGGAGCTTGCATGCAATAAGAGCCCTGTACTCCATACATCATTGAGCTTGTGCGAGAGATTCAGGTTGTATTCGTTACGTGCATTTGCATTTACATAGGCATTGAAAAACAAACGCTCACTGTTTCGCGGATTCTGTAACTCGGTATTGATCTGCCCGGTAAAGCTTTCATATCCATTGATAACAGTTCCTGCACCTTTGCTCAGCTGGATCGACTGGATCCAACTTCCGGGAATAAAAGACAGACCATAAATACTTGCGAGTCCCCGCAGGTAGGGCATGTTCTCTTTGGTGATCAGTGCATAGGAACCTGAAAGCCCCAGCATCTGGATCTGTTTGGTACCGGTAACTGCATCCGAGAAATTTACGTCGATAGAAGGATTGGTCTCGAAACTTTCGGAAAGGTTGCAACAGGCAGCCTTCATAAGCTCCCGTTGCCCGAGTGTTTCCACTTTTATCGGGTTGAGCATCGAGAATTCAGTGCCTGTTGTTTTGTATTTGATCTGTACTTCCTGCAGGGTTTTGATCTCCGAGAGGTATAGAACAATATAGCGCTGTGTGGTGTCGATCTGTATCGTATCGCTTTTATAACCGACATTTGTATATACCAATGTGTCGGTGGAGGGGTCAACAGCAAGCCGGAAATATCCCTTTTCATCGGAAATATTTGCCTTGCCGGTATGCAGCCATTTAATAAGTACGCCCGGTAAAGCGCTGGTATCGCCTTTGCCCGTTATTTCAAATACCTTGCCTTCGATCTGGTTTTGTGAAAACAACCCGAGGCAGATAAAAGAAAAAAGCGTAATGAAGAGTGTTGGTTTCATCACGTTTTTGTTTGGCTACTTATTTCTTATTGGTGCAGTCTTTATCCTGGTATTTGCAGCAGTCAGGGAGCTCTGCGTATGCGGCTTTGTCCACTGCCACTTTTTCGGTCTGGTGGCCTGATTTGGCGACAGCTTCCTGGATCTGCATTTCGGTAACCTTATCGGTGCGATAGGTAACTTTCAGCATTTTGGTGGTTTCGTCCCAGGAAGTTGATTTTACTCCTTTTATATAAGCTGCATTTTCAATGCGTTTCCGGCATTGTTCGCAATTGCCCTGTACTTTAAATTCGGCTGTTTTAACTTCTTTTGCCGGCTTTTGCTGGGCACTGAGGGCCTGACTGAAGGCTATCAGCAGGAATATGATGATTGATTTTTTCATTTTTAATTTGATTTACGGGTATACTAAATAAGAACACAAAGTGGTAACAATGTGCCGGATCAAATTAAAAAAATGCAGTGTTTGATAAGAAGCGGTGGTTTGGAATAAAGACTGTGTTGATACACAACTTTGGAAATGGTACTGAACCAGGATTGTGATGCAAATTCTGTTTTTTCAGTCGGATCGTAAAACAGCTCGGTAGCAATATTGTCAGGAGTTTTGAGGAAGCCGGCTGAAACGAGGGAGGTTTCTTCTTTTAGCTGGATCACCGCGGTTTGATCGGTACAGCAATCATCGGATTCATCTTCGTCATCGCCGCAGCAGCAATCATTTTTTTCGATGTAAAAACTTTCGGCTGTTTTTTCTTCTCCGCAGAAATGAACGAATTTGTATACTCCAAATGTCTCCGTTGCAAACAGGAACAGGAAAGACAGGATGAGTATGTTTTTGAGCCGTTTCATTCTCTACCAAAAATACGAATAAAAGAGTTTGAATGTTGTTAATTTTTTACAATTAGGAAATTACATTTGTTTTAGTATTTTTATCCCTTAACAATGGGGGCTAATCAGCCTGCGGAAACGGAACTCTATGCCTAAACTCTTCTTTAAAGATCCTACGGAAAAAACTCCACTGGTCATTCTTGATAAAGAAAAAGCGCGTTTTGAGCTGATCGGTGTTTCGGTTCCGACCGATGGCAAAGAATTTTATCAACCGGTTTTAGACTGGATGAAAAAATATGCTGAAGCTCCTCTTGAAGAAACCGTGTTTGTATTTAACCTCGATTACTTTAATATTTCCTCTTCTAAAATGATACTGTTTGTTTTGTACAAATTGCAGGAGATCGAAAGCATGGGAAAAAAAGTAAAAGTAAAATGGTTCTACAACGACGAAGACCTTTTTGAAGCAGGTCAGGATTATGAGTACATTTCCCGGCTTGATTTCGTTTTTGTGAAAACCTCTAAAGAATACCTTGTAAAATAGAAAATGGAAATCAAAGATTACTTCTGCAATTATAACGGACACCTGATCAGTATTTACGAACCCGTAGTATCGTTTGCCAACCGGGCATTCCGCTATGGCGATGCTTTGTTCGAAACGATCCGTGTGATCAACGGAAAGGCGATGTTCCTCAATGATCACCTGCGCAGGATCAAACTAAGCATGACGGTGCTGCGAATGAATGTGCCTGGGGATTTTAATACAGACAATATTTCGAGACTGATCACCGAGCTGATCTCTCATAACAATATAGAGAACGATGTGCGCGTTCGCCTGACGATCTTCCGCAATGAAGGTGGATTCTATACGCCGAAAGTGAATGATATTTCTTTCCTCATCGAAACAGAAGACCTGGAAGAAAAAGGTGGCTATACCATGAATGACAAAGGTTACGAGATGGAGGTGTTCCACGATATTAAAAAGCACAGGAACAAGCTTTCTAACCTGAAAACGGGAAATGCCCTGTTGTATGTACTGGCGGGGATCTACAAAAAAGACATCAAGATGGACGATTGCATCATCATCAACGATGAGGGCAATATCTGCGAAACGATCAGCTCGAATATTTTCATTGTGAAGAATGGTGCGCTATACACACCCGCACTGACTGAAGGTTGTGTGGAAGGCGTATTACGCAAACAGATCATCCGGATCGCGCAGGAGAACCGTATTCTTTGTTACGAGATCCCGATCGTGTTCAATACGATGATGAATGCGGATGAAGTGTTCCTGACGAATGCAGTAAAAGGGATCCGCTGGGTGGAACAATACAAAACGAAGACTTATACGAATAAGCAGTCGCTTTTCTTTCTGGATAAGCTGAACCAGGTGATAACGGAGTAGCCCTCACCCTTTCGCACAGGCTGCCCTCTCCCTTGGGAGAGGGAACACACGGGGCCGTAGCTTCGTCGCGAAACATCGCGAGGAATTTTGGTTGATTCATGTTTTTTTCCTGTGGGGTGGTTTGCCATAAGTGCCGGAAATGCTATCAATTATTTTCTTAAATCTGTTAACGGTATAGCGAGTGCCTGCGATGGTATAGCGGATGCTATCAATAGTATTGTTAAATCTGTTAATGGTGTTGCAAGTGCTACCGATGGTATAGCGAGTGCTATTAATGGTGTTGTTAAATCTGTTAATGGTGTTAGGAGTGCCAGCGATGGTATAGCGAGTGCTATCAATAGTATTGTTAAATCTGTTAATGGTGTTGCAAGTGCTACCGATGGTATAGCGAGTGCTATTAATGGTGTTGGAAGTGCTACCGATGGTGTTGGAAGTGCTACTGATGGCAGTCTTCATGCTATAAAAAAGGAAGTAAGAGCCAGGACATAAAAAAAGGAGTCTGTTGAGCGACTCCTTTCTGAACCATGGATTTTTACCTGATCTTCCGGACGACTTTGACAAATTTGATGCGGTTGACGAGCTCATACTCCTGCGAGTATGATCCGTACTGTGATTTGATGTAGGCTTTGACAGCGCGTACGAGAATAACCAATCCATCGGTTTCGTGATACAGAATTTTGTTACGGGCAATACGTGCATTGGAAAGAGCTGTGTAGGCTGAAAAAGCAGCTGTATTACGCGTTTTAAATGAAGTAAGGTGTGACTGTAAAGTGGTTACCTGCAGGTCGGATTCGGCAGGCGTGTACCGGGCTTCTGAATTAAGCAGAATAATGAGCTTTTCGAAATGATCTATCTGGCTGTCGAAACTTCTCTGGGAAACGGAAATGTGTTTCGGAATCTCTCCGGCTTCTTCGCCAGGTGTGGTTGGAAGTGCAGTATCTCCACCAGCCATCCTGCCTGCATCTGCTTTTGTTAATTTGGAGTGAGAACCCTGAATCTTCCTGTTGATGGTGCGGAGGTCATTAACTGTTTGCTCTGTTGCACCGCAAGCAATGAGAGCGCTCAGCAGGCGGGTGGAAAGGGGGCGAAGAACAAGGAAGTCTATTTCCCGATCGTTGGTCGCGTTTTTCCAGGTGGTGAAAGTGTTGTGGACTGTGAGCAAGGCCTGCTTTGAATTTTGCAAAACCGTTTGCAGATTGGAGATTGAAAGCTCCGGTTTGGAAGGTGAGTAGGTGCTACCGTATGATGCCAGCACGGTAAGCAGCTGTTCGAAGTTTGCGACATTTTTGGCATGGCCGCTTTCTGTAGTATACATGTTGTTAAGTTTTTAAGTGTGGCCGCTATGTGCCATTTGTTTATTTAACTATAGAACGCAAGTGATTTTAAAATTGTTGCGCTATAAGCATAGAAAAATTGTAAAATGCCGGGATGAGTTTGTAAGTGGCAGGAATTTGGGAATAAGTGGTTATTCGGCGGGGTCGGGATGATGAAGGCCCTCACCCTTTCGCACGGGCAGCCCTCTCCCGGGGGGAGAGGGAACGCACGGGGCCGGGCTTCGGAAGGGAATTATTACGAACGTAAAGTATAGAAAACAAAAAAGGGGACCATTAGTCCCCTTCAATAGAAAATGTATTGAGCTTATTTTTTCTTTTTCTTACCGGCTTTTTTATAATCTTCTTTCCATTCTTTGTAGATGGCATCAGCGGCGCCTGTGAATGCGATGGTGTGCATATAGAATAACATGAATTCTGCAAAATCAGCTGATGTTTGTTTTTCTACCGAGAGGTAATCAAAGATCTCCTGGTGATTGTTGGTGGTTTTTATTAGTTCTTTAATATCGGATTTGGAAAGGATATCGCTGTCAACACCGGAAAAATATCCATTCACTACATCCTGTGTGAGCCAATCGATCTGGTGGATCAGTTTTTCATCTACTTTGTTTTGTTTTTTTTCGGGTTTAGCGGCAGGTTTGGAAGCCGGTTTTTTTGATGCAGTCTTTCCGCTTGCCGGGGCCGCAGTCTTTTTAGCCACGCCAGGGCGTGATTTTTTAGCTGCTGCTTTTTTAGGGGCTGTTTTCTTTGTTGTTTGTTTTTTCATGTTGTTTTTATAATGTGATTGAAACTGTTACGTATGCGTTAATGCTCTCCGTATCTATTCTTTTAATTCATTGCTTGTTTAAGGATCCATACAAACTTACGAAGGAAAAGCTCTTGCAAGCTATATTATTTATGAAATCGTTGCGGAAAAGGGCAGAAAAGCTTCCAATAGGGCCATTTTAATGTGTTTGTTGGTGAATCGGACCAATGTTAAGTCTATAAAAGCAGAAAACCCCTGATGCTATAGTATCAGGGGTTTTCTTTTCTGTTGTCCGACCAGGGCTCGAACCTGGACTTTCTTGAATCAAAATCAAGCGTGTTGCCAGTTACACCATCGGACAAAAAACGTTCATCATTGTAACGGGCTGCAAAAATAATAATTTTTTTTGTTCTGTCCAGTATTAACATTTATTTTTTTTAATTAACAACCAAAAAAAGCTCCCGAAGTTGCCTTTTTTCGTTAAATTCGCAGCTATTCTAAAATTTATTATGCTGAATTATAAAAACTTAAACAACATTGTCGGATGGCTGGTTTTTGCGATCGCCACGTTCACCTATTGTGCCACGATAGAACCAACCGCCAGTTTTTGGGATTGCGGGGAATATATCGCCTGTGCGCAGAAGTTAGAAGTTGGTCACCCTCCGGGAGCCCCGCTATTCCTGCTGATCGCCAAATTCTTCTCCTTGTTTTCGTTTGGTGATGCAGCAAAAGCCGCCATGTGGGTAAACGTGATGAGCGCCCTTTGCAGCTCTTTCTCTATTTTATTCCTTTTCTGGTCTATCACCCGCCTGGCGCGCAAAGTGATGATCAAAGCGGGGGAGCAGATCACAGACGGTAAAATGTATGCGATCTTAGGTGCGGGTGCTGTAGGCGCTCTTGCCTATACGTTCTCTGATTCGTTTTGGTTCTCGGCAGTAGAAGGCGAGGTATACGCGATGTCTTCTTTCTTCACGGCTATTGTTTTCTGGGCTATTTTGAAATGGGAAGAAGAATCGGACGGAACCGGCGCTACCCGCTGGCTGATCCTGATCGCTTACCTGATGGGGCTTTCCATTGGGGTCCATTTACTGAACTTACTGGTGATCCCTGCTATCTGTTTTATTTTCTACTACAAAAAATACAAATTCAGCTGGGGAGGCTGGATCATCACGGGGATCCTTTCGCTTATTATCTTAGGTGGTATCCAGGCGGGCGTTATTCCCGGCATTGTGAAGCTTTCCGCGGATTATGAGCTGTATTTCACTAATAAATTGGGTATGGGCTTCAACACCGGTACCATCCTTTATTTCATTCTCCTGTTAAGCTTCCTGGTATCTACCATTATGTACTCACTCAGTGGTAAGGAAAGCCAATTCAAGATCGCTTTTTATTCATCTATTCTTTTTGCAGTGATCAGTGCAGCTACCGGACAGGGATTCGGTGCTATCGTTGTACGTTTGATCATTATGGGAGGTATGGTAGCAGCACTTTATTATCTGAAAAACAAACGTGAGATCCTGAATACGGTAGCGCTAAGCTTTGCCATGATCCTGATCGGTTACTCTTCGTTCTTCGTACTCGTTATCCGTTCACAAGCCAACACACCAATGGATGAGAACGATCCGGAAAATGCGATCACGCTCCTGTCGTACCTCAATCGTGAGCAGTATGGCGACTGGCCGATCGGATACGGAAATTATTACAATGCACCGCTCGATGCACAAAAGCCATATAAAGACGGTAATCCGGTGTATGCACGCAATGAAAAAACAGGAAAATATGTGATCACGGATGACCGTAAAGAGTCGATCCCGAATTATGATCCTGAATTTTGTACGGTGTTCCCGCGTATGTGGAGCACGCAAAGCAACCACGAGGCGGCTTACAGATACTGGGGTGATGTGAAAGGCAGGGCGATGCGAAAATCAAGCGGTAACGGAGAAGATGAAACGGTATATGTTCCGACTTTCGCCGAGAACCTTCGTTACTTCCGGAAATACCAGATCGGCTATATGTACCTGCGTTACTTCGGCTGGAATTTTATCGGCCGGCAGAATGACGTGCAGGGACTTACGGGCAACCCTACGGAAGGTAACGTAATTACGGGTTTCAAAGGCCTTGATGATAAGCTTTACAGCATCGATACGGAAAATGTTCCAAGCAATGTGATGAATAATAAGGCAACCAATAAATTCTACGGACTGCCACTGATCCTTGGTTTGATAGGAATGGTGTACCATATACGGAAGCACCGGTCTTCGGCATTCGTGGTGTCGGCCCTGTTCCTCCTTACGGGATTTGCCATTGTGATCTACCTGAACCAGTATCCATTCCAGCCACGTGAGCGGGATTATGCCTACGCAGCCTCGTTCTATGCCTGGGCCATCTGGATAGGCTTCGGTGTGCTCGCTATTTTTGAAATGATCGCAAAAAAAGGAAATGCAAGATCTGCAGGGATCATTGCAACGATCGTAACACTGTCGATACCTTGTCTCATGGCTTCCGAAGGCTGGGATGATCATACCCGTGCAAAAAGAACGATGTCGCGTGACTTTGCAGTGAATTACCTGAACAGCTGTGCAAAAAATGCGATCCTGTTTACGAACGGTGATAACGATACGTTCCCATTGTGGTATGCACAGGAAGTAGAAGGTATCCGTACGGACATCCGTGTAGTGAACCTGAGCTTATTGCAGACGGACTGGTATATCAACCAGATGCGTCGCAAGGCCTATGATTCGGATCCTGTTCCGTTTACCCTGGCTCCTGAAAAATATATTCAGGGAACACGCGATGTAGTGTATTTCAATGATCAGAACCTTGGATATGTGGATATCAAAGAGCTGATGAAATTCGTTGCCAGCGATGATCCGAAAGATAAGTGGCTGGCTCCGGGCAGAGAAAAACCAATTGATATCCTGCCGAGCAAGAAAATGAAAATAAGCGTGGATTCAGCATTAGTGGTAAACAACGGAACGGTGCCGAAGGAAATGGCCGGCCGTATGCTGAAAAGCCTGAACTGGGAAGTACGTAAAAATTATGTGTTGAAGAATGACCTGATGATCCTGGATCTGTTGGCTGCCAATGACTGGAAACGTCCGGTTTATTTTGCAGTAACCACAGGTGCTGATTCGTACCTGAACCTGGATAAGTTCCTTCAGCTGGAAGGTCTCGCGTTCCGACTGGTACCGATCGAATCCACTCCTCAGGAGATGGCAAGCGGCGGCCCGCGTATTGCGGAAGATATCATGTACAAAAATGTGATGGGATTTGCAAACGGTGGTATGAACCAGGATGGTGTTTACCTGGATGAGAACTGTCTGCGTATGGCTTCCAATATGCGTATCCAGATCGGCCAGTTAGCTTCTACTTTATCCGATAAGGGCAAAAAAGCACAGGCACTGAAAGTACTGGACAAAGCAATGGCAGATATGCCGGAGAAGAATGTGCCGTATGATGCTACCATGTATTCTATCTGTCTTGCCTATTACCAGGCAGGTAATGTGCAGAAAGCGTCGGAGATCGCAAAACGCCTGTTCGATATTTTTGAGCGTGACCTGATGGTCTACAATAAAATGAAACCTGATAACAGGAATGCATATGGACGTGAGATCCGCCAGGCATCTGATATATTAAGCCGTCTTGCCACTATTACCGGTGCTTTCGGTTCCAAGGAGCTATCGGCCCAGCTTACGACACGATTGAAGAATGTGGTGCCTGAGGAAGAGATCCAGGCTCCGGGTATGCCGGTGAACCCATAATAAGTATTGAATGATAGTCAGCCCGCCAAACGTATTACGGAACATGTACAAACAATGCGTTTGGCGGATGCCTTCTTCCGGAAAGAAGATCTATCTTACATTCGATGACGGACCTATTCCCGAATTAACGGATTGGATCGCCGGTCAGTTGGCTACCTACAATATCAAGGCAACCTTTTTTTGTGTAGGTGACAACGTGGTGAAGAACCCGGCCATATACAAGCGCCTTCAGGATGCGGGCCACAGCCTGGGAAATCATACACACAATCACATCAAGGGATTCTACACCGGCAACGAAGCCTATTTTGAGAATGTGGAAGCCTGCAATGCCGTGATGCAGACAAAACTGTTCCGTCCTCCATACGGCCAGCTTAAGTTTTCGCAACAGCGTATTCTTGCTAAAAAATACAAGATCATCATGTGGGATATTCTTAGCTACGATTATTCGCATAGTATCACACCCGAAAAATGTTTGCAGAATGCAGTGAAGTATACACGCCCCGGCTCTATCATTGTGTTCCATGATAATATAAAGGCCGAAAAAAACGTGACCTATGCTTTGCCGCGTGCTATTGACCAGCTGCTTGACAAAGGGTTTGAGTTTGACCGTATAAAGGCCTGAACAGGGCAATTCATTTCATAGATATTTCTTATATTTGATTATGAAAACCAAACTATTACCTCTTTCCTTTCTATTTGTTTTTATCCTTGCCGGAGTATTTTCCTGCAAAAAAGCTGATCCGCTTAAGCAGCTTGAAGTAGTATCCGGAACTAAATCGCCTTCCATTCCCTTTTCGGTGACCAGCAAAACTATTTTAGCCAGTACTACGTCTACCATCAATAATATGTATGTGATCAACAACCAGATCTACCTGGTTGGTAATTTCAGCAGTTTGGGATCGGGTTCTTCCCGCTGCATTGTGAGGTATGACGGAAATACCATTACTAATTTAAGTAATAACCTGAGCAGCGGCTCTAATATTTATTCTGCCGGGTATTTCAATAACCGTCTGATGATCGGGGGTGTTTTTACGACTCTTGTCAGCGGAACTACCCGCTATTTAGGATATTTATCAGGAAGCACCGTGACCGGTATCACCGGCGTGACGGGTACTGTTAGCCAACTGGAGGATCACCAGGGAGATTGTTACTTCGGCGGATCTGTAAATTCTGTAAATTCCAATGCTACAAGTTGCGGGTATTATAGTTCATCGTATACGCTGTATTCGCATGCTCCTTTATACAGCGTATCCCCCGCAGTAAATGCTATACAGTCGTTTGACGGACGGCTTTTCCTTGGCGGTAATTTGGGCAATTCGGGTGAAAAAAACAGTGTATTCTATAACGGATCCAACTGGACGATGGCTGGCGGTGGCTTCAATAGCATCGTGTATGACATGGAAGTATTCAATGGGAAATTATACGCCGGCGGCAATATGTCGACCAGTGCAGCAGGCTCACCACTCAACCGTGTGAACTCATTATCGGGATACAACGCTACCTGGCAGAAAGTGGGATCGAATAACCCGCCTGCTATTTGCAGAAGTCTGAAAGCGCATAACGGTGTACTTATCGCGGCATGTAACAATGGTAATGACGGGTATTTGTCCTGCTATGATCCTGCGGAAGATCTTTGGGTGAATTGCTTAAGCACAGGAGTGAGCGTGTACCGACTGGATAGGATTCTTAGCTTCGGGGGAATGCTATACGGTATTGAACGGAACACCTCCACCGGCATGTCTAATTTCGTTCGCTTTAACTGATCCGGCGATCTATTTATCCAAGACAGCTTTTATGGGTTTTCCGCTGCAGCCATTGGTGAACGGGATGTTTAGCAAACTGCAGATAGTTGGTGCAATATCGGTGATGTTTACCGGATCCACAGTAGATCCGGCATTAATATTCCATCCGTAGAACAATAAAGGAACGTGGGTATCGTAGCTGAATTCTGCTCCGTGTGTAGTTCCCTTTTTCATGTAGTCTTCAAAGTAAGCCACATTGTAGCGGAAGAGGACATCACCACTGCGTTTAAAATTGTAGCCGTTTTGCAGCAGCGCCTTAAAGCTGTTGCCGGTATAGGATTGGATCTTAATGTCTTCTGCGCAATATGTTTCTGCAATTCCGTCTATGTCGAGGAGAAAATAAGCGATCTTTTTTTCCACAAGGTGTAATGCCAGGTCCTTTTTTTCTATCACTTTGTGGTTGATAAAGACCTGTTGGTTGCTAATACTCAAAACGAGTGAATCGCCGAACTCTTTGTATAAATAGGTTTTCAGCTCTTTCTCTATTTTAGATTCACTCACCAGGCCGGCTGGGATCTTTTGCTGTTGCAAATAAGCAGGCACTTCGGCTGCTCCATGATCTGCCGTAAGGAAAAGCAGGTAATTGCCTTCTCCTGCTTCTGCGTCCAGTGTATTAAAAAGCTCCTGCAGGTCAAGGTCGAGGCGCAGGTAAGTGTCTTCGATCTCTACTGATTTCGGACCATAACTATGTCCTACATAATCGGTAGAAGAAAAACTAATGCAGAGCATGTCGGTGAATTTGCCTTTTCCCATTTGTTCACCTTTCAGGGCTGCAATGGCAAGGTCTTTTGTGATGCTATTACCGTAGGGTGTTGCTTTTATAATTTCGTAATTGTTCTCTTTTAATTGTTTCTCATAACTATACGGAAATACCGGCTGCTCTTTTTTATTAGGCACAGATTCGTAAGGCATATTGTCTGCTGTACTTTCCGTATACGCCTCTATCGGTAACATCGTGTTCCAGCCTTTCTGCAGGTAGGAAACAGCTGATCTCTTTGCATTGAACTCATTCAGCCAGGCCGGCAGCGCTTTCATATAGTGGCTGGAGGAAATGAAACTACCGGTGCTGCCATCGAACCAATAGGCTGCATTGGCGCTATGGCCGGCGGGTAGGATGGAAGCCCTGTCTTTCAATGCGATGCCGATCACTTTCGACTGTTGGATCGTATGTAAACGCAATTCATCACCGATCGTTGTAACGAGCATGTTCTTCGGCGACATGATCCCTGCTTTTGAAGAGCTGCCAACTCCGGTCACAGTGCTGTCATCGGTGCAATAAATGGTCTTACCACTTTTTTTATCATACCAGTCATTCGAAATAATTCCGTGGACTGCAGGAAATGTGCCTGTGTAGATGGAAGTATGCCCAGGGCCTGTGTAGGTGGGTACGTAGTTGTAATTTGTATTCTTGCAGAAAAAGCCTTTGTTCACCAAACGTTTAAAACCGCCTTCGCTCAGCTTATCCCAGTACCTGAAAATATAATCGTACCGCATCTGATCTACTACGATGCCTACTACTAACTTTGGTTTTGGCAGGCTAACGGAAATAACTTTCTCCGCTTTCGGACTGACGGAGAATTTGATGATCAGGAGAATAAGAATGGGAATGAGCAGAAGCAGGAGTAAGGTCTTTTTTGTCATTTGTCGAGTTTTTCGAATTCACTGTTATTGCTGATGTATTCGGGAACAATGGATTTCATCAAAGTAACGATCTCCACGTTATTTTGTGTATCGAATAATTCTATCAAAGCGTTAATTTTTTGTTTGATCTCTGTAAAGTCATATTCCTTCACTTTGCCTACAAGGATCTGCGAATGATGCGTCGGTAGTGTATTCTCGCTATCGGCCAGCAATTCTTCGTACAATTTTTCTCCCGGGCGCAATCCGGTGTATACGATCTGGATGTCTTTTCCTTCCTGCAAACCGGAGAGACGGATCATTTTCCTTGCAAGGTCTACGATCTTTACCGATTTGCCCATATCGAATACATAGATCTCACCGCCATTGCCCATGCAGCCCGCTTCCAGCACCAGCTGGCAGGCTTCGGGAATGGTCATGAAAAAGCGGGTGATATCGGGATGCGTGATCGTAACAGGTCCGCCGTTCCCGATCTGCTTCTTGAAACGCGGTATCACCGAGCCATTTGAGCCCAGCACATTTCCGAAACGGGTGGTGATGAATTTGGTGTCCACTGTTTTTCCGAGCGACTGGATATAGATCTCTGCGATGCGTTTCGAGGCACCCATTACATTGGTAGGGTTCACGGCTTTGTCGGTAGAGACCATCACGAATTTTTCCACTTTGTACTCAACTGCCAGATCTGCTACATTCTTTGTCCCGAATATATTGGTGAGTATGGATTCGGAAGGATTGTTCTCCATCATCGGCACGTGTTTATATGCGGCGGCATGATAAACCAGCTGAGGCCTGAATGTTTTGAATACATTGGCCAGTCGTTCCTTATTGCGGATATCGCCGATCACCACTTCAAAACGGGAGTGAGGCAGTTTTTCGGCGAGCTCCATCTCCAGCTCGTATAAAGGACTTTCGGCAGAATCCAGCAGGATCAACTTTTCGGGGGCATAAAGCATGATCTGCCTTGCCATTTCACTTCCGATGGAACCTGCAGCTCCTGTAATGAGCACAACCTTTTTTTCGACCTGGTATTGGATCCGTTCCACATCCAGTTTAATGGCATCACGCTCCAACAGGCTTTCGATATTGATGCTGCGGAGCTGGTTGAAACTGAGCTCTCCGTTGATCCATTTGGTAACGGGAGGCACCGTCAATACTTTTGTATTGTAATTGATACAGGTTTCCACGATCTCGTTCTTGCGCTGGCCGGAGATATTGAGGATACTGATGATCACAGATTCCACTTCTTTTTCTTTGATCAGCTCTTCTAATTTAGAAGGCGGGTAGATAAATATACCTTCGAGGCTCCGTCCCTTTTTCTTTTCATCGTCATCAATAAAACCTACGACCTTGTATTTTACAGCGGCATCCCTGTCGAGTGTCCGTTTGGTGATGAGGCCCGATTCGCCGGCACCGTAGATAATGATATTGGTCTTTTGCCGTTCCGGATTTTTGCTTTCAAAATAGACTGCTTTGATGGCAAGGCGTGAGCAGATCATGATGAACATGGTCACGAGTGCATCGATCACGATCACGGAAAGAGGTATGTAATACATCCCAACTGTGAAACGCGTTATAATATCGAACAAAAACAGGAAAGCGCTGCCGATCATGATCACCAGCAGGATCCGGATAGCATCCCGCGAACCGGTGTATCGCACTACACCTTTGTAGGTTTTGGAAACAAAAAAGGTAGCTACACGGATCAATAGTGTAGCTGTATAGGCCACGGGAAATGTTTTGAGATCGGCTTCCGGGATGTTGGCAAAATTGAAACGCAGAAAAAAAGCAAGGGTGAGGGAGAATGCACAGATCAGGATGTCGATCAGCAGGATCGTCCAGCGGGGAATATTGTTCTGCCAGAAAAAAGAAAGCAATTTGTACATTGGCGATAAAGATACAAATTTTGGCTTATTCAGGACAGCACCGTACCACTGATTATAAAGGACAATTGAGGAAAATCCGGATAATATTACCCTGATTTCCACGTTTATTACAACATACGGAGAATAACGCAAAAATGGTATCTTTACCCGTATTTTTTTGTGCTGCAACTGTCAATCGTCATAGTGAATTATAATGTCAAGCATTTCGTAGAGCAATGTTTGCATTCCGTATTCAATGCAGCCAAAAACTGTTCCTGCGAAGTATTTGTGGTAGATAACAATTCGGTGGATGGTTCTGTGGAGCTGATCCGGGAGAAATTCCCGCAGGTACACCTGATCGCCAATAAGCAGAACGTCGGGTTCTCGAAGGCCAATAACCAGGCGATCCGCGAAAGCAAAGGGAAATATGTGCTGCTCCTGAATCCGGATACGGTGGTGCAGGAAGACACTTTTACAAAGGTGATCGGATTTATGGATGCCCATGCAGATGCCGGCGGACTGGGAGTGATGATGCTGGATGGAAAAGGTGTTTTTCTGCCGGAGTCGAAACGCGGTTTACCTACACCGTCTGTGGCTTTCTACAAGATATTCGGGCTCTCGGCCTTGTTCCCGAAATCCCGGGCTTTTGGAAAATATCATCTTGGATTCCTTGATAAAGAAAAAACGCACGAGGTGGATGTGCTGAGTGGCGCATTTATGCTGATGCGTAAAGAAACGCTGGACAAAGTGGGTTTGCTGGATGAAGAGTTTTTTATGTACGGAGAGGATATCGATCTTTCTTACCGGATCGTGAAAGGCGGTTACAAAAATTATTATTTCCCCGAAACCCGTATCATTCACTACAAAGGGGAGAGCACAAAAAAAAGCAGCGTCAACTATGTGTTCGTTTTTTACAAGGCCATGGTGATCTTTGCACGCAAACATTTTTCGCAACGCAATGCCAAAACATTCTCGCTGCTTATCAATATGGCGATCTATCTGCGTGCTTTTATAGCGGTCTTTTTCCGGTTTGTGAAAGCCATATTTGTCCCGGCACTTGATTTTGCGCTGGTGCTGGCAGGGTTATTCGTAATGAAATTCTTCTATGAGAAGAACGTTGTTTTTAAAGAAGGCGGGAACTACTCCGAAGCGCTTATTTCTATAGCCTTTCCTGCGTATGTATTGATCTGGCAACTGATGATCTACCTGAGCGGCGGCTATGATAAACCCGTACGCTTGTATCGTATCATTCGTGGGATTGTAGTCGGAACCGGATTGATCCTGATCATCTATTCCCTATTACCTGAAGCCTATCGTTTTTCGAGGGCCCTGATCCTGTTTGGCGCCTTATGGACAACGGTCAGTTACCTGCTTTTGCGTCTGGTCCTGCATATTGGTAAGGCACGCGGATATAATCTGCGTACGGAAAAAACAAAGAATATCCTTATTGTCGGCAGTGAGGAGGAATTCGAACGGGTGAGCAAGCTGGTAAAAATGTCGAATGTACATCCTGATTTTATCGGGTATGTGGATATAACGGGGAACAATACACAACATCACGCGTATTCTGGTAGTATAGCAGACCTGGAAGAGATCATTCTTGTTTATTCCATTGATGAAGTGATCTTTTGCGCCAAGGACCTGCCTTCTCAAACGATCATCGATTTCATGCTGAAGCTGGTGAGTCTCAATATCGATTTTAAGATAGCCCCGCCGGAGAGTATATCGATCATTGGAAGTAACAGTATCGACACGGCCGGTGACCTGTATGTGATCGATACCAATTCGGTGAACAAGCCACACAACAAACGCAAGAAAAGGATCTTCGATATCTGTGTTTCTGTTTTGCTTTTCCTTTTCTTCCCGATTATCATTTTGTTCCAAAAAAGAAAGCTGCATTTCCTGAGCAATATCTTCAGTACTTTAATTGGTATTAAAACCTGGGTAGGCTATGGGAAAGCGATGGAAAAGGAATTGCCGAAGATCAAGCCCTCGGTGCTGTCTCCGGCCGATAAGTTGCAGGACAAGGAATTAAGCAAAGAGACGCTTAAAAAGCTCAATATCGTTTATTCGAAAGATTATAAGCTGGAGAATGATATGAGCATTATCTTTCATTGTTTTAATCTGCTCGGGAACTGAGTTTCAACCGCAAAGAATGTGTAAAGTGTCACGCAGAGACGCAGAGAGCGCAAAGAGGTTTTCTTTGGGATCAGCTTTTAACTACGGAGAGCGCAAAAGACATAGCATGAAATTAATTTTGAATAGTAAAGGACAGATAAATTTGAACAATCATTAAGATACAAACTCTGCGGCCTTTGCGTCTTTGCGCGAAACCCTGCGGTTACCTAAGTCTAAAATTTCAATTGCAGCTTCAGATTCAGCTGCCGGTTGGTGAGGTAATTCGGGATGGCATATTGCCGGTTGGTCACATCTTTTATCCAGGTATAGGAAACCGTATTGTTCACAGCAAGCAGGTTCAGCACTTCGAGACTGAGCCAGGCAGATTTGAGAACCCTGAATATACTTTTAGCTTTTACTTCCCGATCTTCTTTCAATAACTGGTAAGAGAAACCAATATCGACGCGTCTGTAGGAAGGCATACGCAGTGTGTCGCGGTACTTTTCATGTGAAGGCGGGCCGAAAGTTAAGCCCGATCCAAAGATCATGTTCAAATGCATTTTGCAGGAAGGTATTTTTGGCAGGTAATCCTGGAAAAATAAATTGAAGGTAACACGCTGATCGGTAGGTCGCGGGATGAAGCCCGGATAATGTACAGCACTGTCATGAACGGGCAGGTTGCTGTAGCCTTTGTACCATGGATCTCCCAACGAATCGCGATAAGTGGTGTAAGAATCGTTCTTGATATCTTCCTGGATCGTCATGACGCTCATGCTCACCCAGGATTCCACACCTTTTACAAATTCTCCGTTCAGGCGAAGATCGATCCCTGTAGCAAATCCCTTGCTGTCGTTGTTGGCGTAATACCGTAGCCGCACATTGTCGATCTCATACGGTACGAGATTGTTCAGCTGTTTGTAATACGCGGCCGTTATAAAACGGAACGTCCTTCCCCACATGATATATTCGAGGTCGCCGGAAAGAATGTAATGAATAGATTGCTGCGCTTTCAGGTTGGTATTCACCGTTCCGTCGAACCCGCGCATTTCACGGTAGAAAGGAGGCTGATAATACATCCCCGCCGATGCTTTGAATACCCAGTTCGAATTCCAGTTGGGTTTGAAGGCAAGTGTTGCACGCGGACTGATCACATTATCCTGGTTCAGTGTCCAGTAATTGCTGCGTATGCCTGCAGTAAGAGTAAGTGTTGATGTATCTTTTAATTGTTTGCGGATCACGTACTGGGCATATCCCATCACCCGGTTCGATTCCAGGTTTATTTTTGTTTTTATAACATCATTGAGATCGATGGTGGTTGGGTTACCCAGCGGAATCGAATAGCTTGCAGAGTCGATGTAATTCCATTCGCCCAGCTTGTCATGAATGATCTCGTGCTGAATGCGTGCGCCCCATTGCAGCTGCTGACCTTTTTTTGGCGTCCAGGACCCTTTGTGCTCGGCGTTCATTACCCATGCTTCGAGATAATTCCGACCATTGTTCAGGAAAGTACCGATGCCCCTGTTAAAGGCCACGTTCCCGAAATTGGAGCTTCCCAGGTCGGTTTCCAGCTCATTGATATAGTATTGCCCCTGTACGGTGAAGGTTTCACTTTCTTTGGTATGAAAAGCGGAAGTAATGAATTTGAGCTCGGTTTTCTTATTCGGATTGTAGGTGGCAGAGATCGCCCCGAAATACGTTTCATACTGACTTACTTCCTGCCCGTCGAAGTATACCTTGAACTGTAAAGCCTGGTTGAAGGTTCCGAAAGTAGTTTCACGTGTGGAAGGAACGACCTGGTATTTATTGCTGGAGAAAGTACCTAAAAGTTCGATGTTGAATTTCGGATTGATGGCAAAGTTAACCAGTGATTGTACATCGTAGAAATGAGATTTATAATCACCTTTCGTGTCTATGCTTTTCAATATGTATTGATTGGTTTTGTAACGGGCTCCTACCTGCCAGGCTACGAGCTTGTTTTTCGATATCCCTTCTATGTGTGCACTGCTACCTAATAAGCTGACGAAGGTAGTAGCGGAGAATTTACGGGGTCTGCGATAGCTGATGTCCAGCACGCTCGATAATTTATCTCCGAACCTGGCTTCAAATCCACCTGCAGAAAATTCCATATTAGCTACCATATCAGGGTTCGGAAAACTCAAGCCTTCCTGCTGCCCGCTTCTCACCAGGAAAGGACGGTATACTTCAATGCCATTTACATACACGAGATTCTCATCAAAATTACCTCCCCGAACGGAATAGCCCGAGCTTAACTCATTGCTCACGCTGACACCGAGGCCCTGCGATGGCAGCAACCGGTTGATATCCATACCTCCGGGGAGCTGAACGATCTCTTTATGGCTTAATTTTATAATGTCTACATTCTCATTCTTATCGGTAACAACGATCTCTATCAGATCGGCTTTCATGTCCAGAAAGGGATTGATCACCCGTACTTCTCCCGGATCCAGGTTTACCTTTTTTTTGATTGTTTTATAACTGAGGTTGGCAAAGACGATAACGAGGTCTCTGTCGGCCGGCACTTCGATAGAATACAAGCCATCTTTGTCTGTAAATTGTGGTGAAATGGAAGTGCCTTCCACAAATACCTGAACACCGGGTATAGGAGTATTCCCATCCAGCTCGGCTATCTTCCCACGCACAGTACCCGTTTGCGCCTGCGAAAAAAATACCGCAAAAGCGAATAACGCAGACAGGCAGCAGGCAATGAAATGGGATTGAACGGTCTTCACGGGGTCAATAACGCTACAAAAACACAAATATTGCGAAATAATGCAGCAATGGCAAATAATATTAAGGAACCGAAATTGCTTTGTTTTCTTTAAATTCCCTTATTTCTTTTTCTTTTGCATGAATTTCAGTTTTTGCCGGCGCTGACTTTCCTGCCTGCGTTTACCGATGTTGGGAGTCTGTTTATTCTTTTCACTTTTCTCGTGGAAAGCACCTCCGCCTTTTACTTCAAGCTTCTTATTGAATTTGGCGATGTTCTTGTCTCTTTTCTCCGGCTTTTCGTCGGGAATGAGCTTGTCTACCACCTCCACCTCTTTCGGCATTTTCTCCATCGGGATGGGTTTTCTCATCAGCTCTTCGATCTGCACCCGGAATTCTTTTTCCATCGGGCTGATGAATACCAGGGCATGTCCGATCTTATCTGCACGGCCAGTACGTCCGATCCGGTGAATATAGGATTCGGGTTCGGCCGGGGTATCGAAATTGATCACATGTGTTACATCCGGAATGTCCAGACCGCGTGAAATGATATCTGTTGCCACCAGCACACGATAGCTGCCCTCCTGGAAACTATTCAATGCAGCAAAACGCTGCGGCTGTGATTTGTTGGAATGAATGATGCCGATCGTTCCAGGGAAAGCAGGCTCTATTGCTGCAAACAGCAGGTCGGCCAGTTTTTTGTTCTTTGTAAATACCAGCACCTTGCTCATGTCCTCGTTCTTCAGCAATAAATGCTCCAGCAAATTGATCTTGGTATAAAAATTCGGAACGGTATAGCCTTTCTGAATGATCTTTTCGATAGGAGTACCGCGGCTGATCAGCTCTATGTACTCAGGTTTTGTAAAATAATCTTTTATGATCTTTTCTACGTCTTCATCCAGTGTAGCGGAGAACAGAAGGTTTTGCCTGCGTTCCGGCAGCGTTTGCATCAGTGTGAGCAATTGCGGACGGAATCCCAGTGCCAGTAATTCATCCATCTCATCGATCACGAATTTTTTTACAGCGTGCAATTGAAGGGTGCGGCTCAGTATCAGGTCGTTGATGCGTCCCGGTGTTCCGACCAATATATCAAGTCCGTTGTAAACCAGTGTTTTTTGTGTATTGATGTTAGTACCTCCGTAAATACCTCCGATGCGCACATTCATGAATTTGGTAAGCTTTTCGATCTCGCCGGTTACCTGCACTACCAGCTCACGTGTAGGAACCACGATCAACACACGGGGTTGACGGATTTCTGAAAATTCCAACTGACGCAGGATCGGCATCAGGTAAGCGAATGTTTTCCCGGTACCGGTTTGTGCGATGGCTACTACGTCTTTGCCCGACATGATGGTAGGGAATGCTTTTGCCTGGATAGGAGTGGGGCTGTCGAAGCCCATATCAGCCAGTGCCTTTTGCAGTGGTTTATTTAAGTTAAGTTCTTCGAAGTTCGCCATTAGACTGCAAAGATAGGAAAAGTAGGCTAATTATGGGAAAGAGATAAGGGATTGAAATAAATGGACTAAATTTGAATAAGCTATTTAGCTTCTTATAATTAGAAAAACCTATAAAATAATGGAAAATTTTATAACAAGTATAACGGTTAAAGAGTCTCGAAATGTTAAAGACTTGGAAATACCTTTTTCGGAGGATAAAAGAAAGCATTTGATTCTAACGGGAAAAAACGGAAGTGGAAAGACCAGTTTATTAATTGAAATAAATAAGTATTTAACTCAAATTGATGGTGGTAGTTTTGTGCATTATGAGAGCCAAAAAAGGAATTTAATGCATTTAGAAGATCAAATATCAAATACCAATCTTCCAGAAACAATAAGGCAAAACTCTAATAATCAGTATAAAGGCATTTTAGAATGGTTCAAAAATTTTGGAGGTACCAAGATATCATTTTCCTTGTCAGAAGATAGAATTTATGACAAATGCCAAAAAGGAGAATTTATTTTGGCTTATTTTGACTCTAAGAGGCATACAAATTTAACGATTCCAACAGGCGTAAAAAAAATTGATTTGAAGAAAAAGTATGGTTATAAGGAAAGGGCAAGTATTGGTTTCATTCAATATATTGTAAACCTTAAAGCAGATAGATCGTTTGCAAGGGACGACAACGAGCAGGGTGTAGTTGATAAAATTGATAGTTGGTTTAGTAAATTTGAAGATAGGCTTAAGGAAATATTTGATGTGGAAGATCTTATGCTT
The DNA here is from genome assembly GCA_021156365.1 of Bacteroidota bacterium. GTDB lineage: Bacteria > Bacteroidota > Bacteroidia > B-17B0 > Aurantibacillaceae > JADJDM01. The sequence goes on along the minus strand of JAJNDK010000008.1, from coordinate 296,909 downwards.
CTTTTTGATAGAAAAACATATAATTTCGATATCATAGCTCCAGGGAAGCAACCTTTTAATTTTAATAACTTGTCTGATGGATATTCTGCTATAATTAGTATTGTAACTGAGTTGTTGTTACGGATGGAAGCTCACGAAGTGAAATCTTATGATTTAGAAGGAATAGTTATTATTGATGAAATTGAGACGCATTTACATGTTGATTTACAAAAAAAAATTTTACCATTTCTGACTGATTTTTTTCCAAGGATTCAATTTATTGTAACTACTCATTCGCCATTTGTACTTTCCTCTCTTTCTAATACTGTCATTTGTGATTTGGAATCTAAGACTGTCATTACAGATTTATCTGCATACTCCTATGATGCTTTATTAGAAAGTTATTTTAATACAGATAAATACTCTGAAGAAGTAAAAGCACTAATCGGAGAGTTTGAAATGCTAATAAATACTAATGATTTATCAGAACCAAATTCAGCGCGATTAAGATATTTACGTGATTATTTTGCTCATACTCCGAAATATTTATCCAAAGAATTATTGGTTAAATTACAGCAAATAGAATTAATAGAGTTAAATAACAAAAAATAAAGGCAAATGGTTTATTTCGAAAAATCACAGCCGGCACCGGATTGTTTAGAAAAAGAAAAGCTTAAAACAAGTGGAGATTATAAATGCTTAAATGTCTTAAATAGAATAAAAGATGACTTTAAGAATAAATGCTATATATGTGAATATAAAGAGCCTACGTCTATAAATGTAGAGCATTTCACTCCTCATGAGGGAAATATTGATTTGAAATTTGATTGGAATAATTTGTTTTGGGCTTGTAGCCATTGTAATAATACTAAATTGGCAAATTATAAGAATATTCTTAATTGTACCGATAAGACACAAAATATAGGAAATAGATTAAAATATGGCTTTAAGCCTTTCCCTCTTGAAAAGGTGAAAATTGAAGAGCTCGACACCTCTGCAGAGACATTGATGACAAAATCATTGCTCATGGATATTTATAATGGAACTACGAAATTGAAAACTATAGAATCTTCCAACTTGCGGAATAAACTTTTAGAGGAAATTCTGAGTTTTCAACAAAATCTCTTAGATTATTTTAATGACACTTATACTAAAAAAGATAAAAAATATTTTTTGATTAGAATAAAAGGACAATTGAACCGATCTTCAAATTTTACTGCTTTTAAAAGAGAAATAATTATGGAAAATCCTGACTTGAAAGCAGAATTTGAAAAATACTTTGATTAAGCGGTTCCTTTCTCCTTCATTTCCTTGATCATCCTGTAGATCGTAGCCTGCCCGATATCCAGCTTCGAGGCGATCAGCTTGATATCGTTGTTGTATTTTTTCAGATACGTTTCCACGATCTTTAGTTCGTATTCGCGCATGGTAAGATCGTCACTTACATTCTCAGGGTTCAGTTCATCCGAAAGGAAAGTAATGTCGTTGGCCATGATCTCATTCTTATCACCGATCACAATGGCGAGCTCTATGGTAGAGCGCAATTCACGGATATTGCCCGGGTAGTGATAACCCAGTAATTTGGCTTTTGCTTCTTCACTCAGTGTTTTCAACGGGACTTTGTTTTCCTTGCAGAACACATCTATAAAATGTTTGGCGAGTATCAGTACATCCTTTCCTCTTGAACGGAGCGGTGGCAGCTCGATCGGGAATCCCATCAGGCGATAGTAAAGATCTTCTCTGAATTTCCCTTTCTTCACCTCTTCTTTCAGGTTTCTGTGTGTGGCCGCAATGATGCGGGTGTCGAATTTTATCGGGGCATTGCTTCCTATGCGTACGATCTCTTTTTCCTGGAGGGCCCGCAATAGCTTTGCCTGCAGGGAATGATCGAGTTCGCCTATCTCATCGAGAAAAAGCGTGCCACCATTGGCTTCTTCAAACTTCCCGATCCGGCGGTTATTGGCTCCTGTGAAGGCGCCTTTCTCATGCCCGAACAATTCCGCTTCTATCAGCTCGCCCGGGATAGCAGCCACATTCACTGCTACAAAATTCTTATGCTTGCGGGAGGAGTTGTAATGAATAGCTTTCGCTACCACTTCCTTACCCGTTCCGGTTTCCCCCGTAACGATCACTGTAATATTATTCTCTAATGTTTTTTCGATCAGTTTGAGCGAGGTTTGTATAGCAGGACTCGCACCGATGATGGTTTTATTCAGATCATATTTATTGATCACTTCCTGCTCCAGGGCCATGATCCTGGTCACGAGGTTTTGTTCCTTTATCGCGTTGTTGATCGTGTTGAGAAGCCTGTTGCGCACATCTTTTTCTTTCACAATGTAATCGTAAGCGCCGAGTCGCAGCAGTTCAATAGCAGTATCTATCTTGTCCTGCTCGGAGATCACGATCACCTTAATATTCTCATCAAAGCTTTTGATCTTTGCCAATAGCTCGATGCCGTCCATGTCGGGGAGCCTGTAATCGATGGTCACTATATCCGGTTTGGCTTCGAGCTCTTTCAGGAAGTCGTGTGCATTGAAAAAAGTACGTACACTGTATTCGGGGTTGAGTGAAATAGTATGTTTGAGCAGCTTATTATACCACTCATTGTCTTCTACTATCCACACAGCTACTGTTTTTTTGTCCTTCATAGGCTTGTCCGCTCCGCACGGTACTTAATATACGGAATTACTCCGAAATTAGTTTTTCAAATACTTTGATTGTTTCTTTCGCTTCTTCTTCAGCCTGCTCCACCAGCTCGGGGATACCATCCGTTTTTTTGAGATCGAAAATAGTATTCTCGATCGACCGGAGTGTTTTTGCTAAGGGCATTACTTCGAGATGCTTACAGGGCCCCAGGATCTTATGTGCATGCTCAGCCACTGTATTCCAATCCTTTTCTTTTGCAGCTACCTGCATTCCCTTCATTCCGGATGAAGTGCCTTTGATGAACAGGCGGATCATCTCTTTTATAAACTGATCGTGTTTGTCTTCGAGTCCGTCGAGTCCTGAAAGGTTATATGAAATTTTCATGCCTGGCATATTCGGTTTCATTGAGTTATACATTGAATAATAGGTTTTCGATAGTAGAAAGCAGGTCCTGTTCTTTGAATGGTTTGGTAAGTACTTCGTTCATGCCCGCCCGTATATATTTTTCTTTTTTTTCCGGGGATGAAGTTGCTGTCAGCGCAATGATCGGCACTCCTGCTTTTGTTTTGTCGGCCATCTGGCGGATGAGCACGGCAGCATCCATTCCGCTTATTTCCGGCATTCGCACATCCATGAGCACCACATCGTACTGATTCTTCCGGATCATTTCCAGCGCTTCTGCTCCGTTTTCCACCTCATCATAGGCCATCCCGTATTTTTTTGCAATGGTACTGATGAGTACACGGTTGAACACCTCATCGTCGGCGATCAGCAGTTTGGTTCCGGCCAGCTTGTTTTCCACCGGGAGCTTGCCCTTGTGTGAATGAATGGTACCTTTGGTGTCTACGAGGTAAGGGATCTCAAACGCAATGGAAGTACCTTTGTTGAGCTCACTGTTCACAAAAATGGTCCCTTTCTGAAGATCGACCAGGCGTTTGGTAATGCTTAGTCCAAGGCCTGTTCCTCCGTATTTGCGGGTGATGCTGTTATCGGCCTGTGTAAAGCTCTCAAAAATGGTTTCGATGCGGGAAGGCGCGATCCCGATCCCGGTATCCACTACCGAAGCAGTTAACAGGATCTTGTTTTTTTCGCCGGTGCTTTTGGTAGCGAGTGTAACCGAAATATGTCCTTTGGGTGTGAATTTGATTGCGTTGCTCAGCAGGTTAAGCATGATCTGTCTCAGCCGGAGCGGATCGCCGATCACATAATGCGGAATATCTTTACTTTCCGTAAACCGGACCTCAAGATTTTTTTCGAGGGCTTTTTGATTCAATAACTGTATCGCTTTCCAAACTTGTTTCCTTGGATTGAAAGGTATTTCCTCGAGGCTGATCTTTTCCGCTTCTATCTTACTGAAATCAAGCACATCGTTCACAATCTCCAGCAGGTGGTTAGAAGAAGAATGGATGATCTTGCTCTGGTTCTGTTGTTCTTCGTTGAGGGGTGATTGTAACAGCTGCTCGCTGAAGCCTACGATAGCATTCAGTGGCGTACGGATCTCATGGCTCATCGTAGCGAGGAAGTATTCTTTGCTCTTTGCAAGCTCTCTTGCTACTTTAGCGGCTTCTTTCAGCTTATTGCGGTATTGTTTGCTGCGGTATAGATAAAAGAGCGAAAAAGCGATCAGTGATAACATCAGCAGCAGGATAAGGCTGCCGAAGATCCGGATGAAATTATTGGTCTTCACCGTTTGATCTATATTTTCACGGGCGATCGTTTTCAATTTTTCATTTTGTTTTTTTTCCAGCTCATTGATCAGGGAGAGCAGGTGGCTCATTACACTGTTGTCTCTTGCGATCAGGTCCAGCTCTTTCGATTTCATTTCGTCCAGCTGCCGGGCCTGGGTTACTTTCACTTGTTTTACTTCCGTTTTCACATCGTTCACCGATCTTTTTGTGATGGCGTTGATGGAGTCGGTGAGTAGTTTGTTGTAATTAGTAGTATCCGGTTTTTGTTTTGCTTTGAACAAGCGTGAAAAAAAACCTTTTTTCTTTTTTGGTATGGCTTCGTTCGTTTTGCGTAAGTTCAGCGTATCGATCAGTTTGATTGAGTCCAACTTTACGTTGATCCTGTTCAGCTCTCCTAAAAGTTTTTCATCGTTCCGCAGGTTCAGATGCTCATTCAGCAGCAGGAATTTTTGTTCTGTCAAAAACCGGATGCTGTCTATGATCGCCTGGCTGTTCTTCTCATCTTTTTGATAAAAATAGAGGCTGTCGAAATATTCATCTATCAGCTCCAGCGAATGGTGATAGGACAACAGATATTCTTCATTTTTATAGAGATTATAAGAGTATACATTGCTTTCCGAATTGCGAAGCTCTGATATGACCAGTTTCAAATTGAGAATGGTGCGGTTGGGCTCGGAAATACGTTCGGTCTGGTGCTCTATCTTTTTGAGATTGCCAAACGTGATGTAACCCACTGTGACCACAGCACAAACAAGAACGACTGTAAAAAAAACGATTATCCACTCAATCTTTCGTTGGTTCATAAGTATCTAAAAATAGTCATAATCTATGACTTTCACTATGACTTTTTCGTCATTTTTTCCGTGCAGATGGCTTCAATTATCCTGCATACATTTAATGCAGCAAACTTGTCTTTCATGATAAAATCGGCCGCTCCTTTCCAGAAGGTTTTATAATATGTATCCAGGTTCTGGCTGCCTGAAATAATTAATATTTTACATTTATCATTTGCCTTTTGGATCTTATCCATCACCTCTAATGCGTTCTCGCCGTCCTGCAGATAAAAGTCCAATAATACTACATCCGGATTAATGGAAAGATTGGAAACGAAGTCAGAGGTATTGATAAATGATTTGACAGAAAAAGAGCAATGATTGTACATGCCGAAATCTTCAAAATAACAGGAGATCTGATTTTTCATCAGCTTATTATAATAAAGATTGTCTTCTAAAATTGCGATCTTGAATTTTGGAATACCGGGTTTGGAAATTTTCATGGGGCTTAAGTTTTTATGAGGCGTTGGTACTAACGCCACAAATAAAAACACAGCCTGTCTTTCTATTTTGACGTATTAGGCAGAACGCTTAATGTTCCTACAACAAATGAGTCCGTATTTTGTGGGGTTTTCATATATATAATTTTTGCTTGTCCACATTTTGATAATCGAATTTCATTCCCGATTTTACTCAGTTGAAAATCAAAATATTAAAAAGTAAAGGTGTAGACAAATATTATCAAACCGGGAATATTTTCTCAATATGATAATTAGACAAAACAAAAACATTCCGTTTTTTTGAAACGGTATAATAGCCTGCCTGAATATACGGGTATCTGCTTTATTTTGTTTCAGAAAAAACTATATTTACTCCAAACAAAGACCGGAATATGGAAGTAAAACAGAATGGAAATGAAAAGAACGGTGTTTTCTATATAGAGGAGAACGGTGTCCAGATCGCTGCGATGACTTACGTATTTGCCGGCGAAACAAAATTCATTATTGACCACACGCGGGTGAATGAAGGGAATGAGGGGAGAGGGATTGGGAAATTGCTGGTAAAAGCGGCAGTGGATTTTGCGAGAGCCAGGCAGCTAAAAATACTTCCGCTTTGCCCTTTTGCAAAGGCAGTATTCGGCAAAACACCCGAATACAACGATGTATTGTTCAGTTGAGCAAATTTCCCAATGTTATGCTTTCCTTAATTTTCAACGGTTCTTGTGCAGGTTCACAGAATATTTTACCTTGCCATTGTTTTAACGGGAGACCCGTAAATAAACGCTACCTGAGATGAAAAAAAGAACTAAGCTGGCTATTGTCGATGACCATCAGTTATTCCGTAAGGGAATTATACTTTTGCTAAGCCATTATCCTGAATTCAAAGTGATCATAGAAGCTGAACACGGGGCGGACCTGATGGATCAACTGGGCAGTAAAATTCCGGATGTTATCCTGATGGACCTGAAAATGCCCGTTATGAATGGTATCGAAGCTACTGAGCTTGTGAAGGCACGTTATCCGGATGTGAAGATAGTGGCGCTGACAATGTACAACGATGAGTCCATGATCCTTCAATTGATCGGTAAAGGAGCAAACGGATTCCTGCTAAAGAACCAGGAGATCGAAACAGTGGTGCAAGCGATCCATTCAGTTATCGAAACCGGTTTTTATTTTAACGACGATATATCCAAAGCCATTCTGAGTGGTTTAATAAAGGCTCAGCAGATCCATCCGCATTTCAAAAGTACGATGCTATCAGAAACAGATGTAGAGATTATTTCGCTCATCTGTGCGGAATATACCAATAAGGAAATTGCAGACCGGCTGAATCTCAACATCCGGACAGTGGACCGCTACCGGGAACGGATCCTTTCCAAAACGGGCGCAAAGAATACTGCAGGAATCGTTATGTATGCCGTTAAAAATAATCTGCTGGATATAAGTATTTAACGATCGGTTACTCCAGGCGCTTGATGGTACAGCCAATGGATTTGCTGGAATTTACGACAGGCTTTTTTCCTCCGCTTACAGCTGTCAGGGCATCTTTCAGGTAGAATTCCTTCACGGCTTTCGGATCTTTTACGTTGTCATCGATCGCGCCTTTGTATACAAGAACACCGTCTTTATCAAATAAAAAGCACTGAGGTGTGCGGGTGGCGCCAAAGGCATCCGCTACTTCCGATTTGGTATCTACGAGGTAGGAACAGCTTAATTTCTGATCTGCATAATATTTTTTCATAGCATCCATGCTGTCATCTTCTCCGTCGGCACGTTGTGCTTCGTTGCTGTTCACCAGTGCCACACCGATACCGTTTTGAGAAGCGAAGTCACTGTATTCTTTTATGCGCGATTCGCTTAATCTCACATATGGGCAGGTATTGCAGGAAAATATAACGAGGAGCCCTTTGGCTGTTTTCAGTGTATTCAGGTTGGTTTCCTTGCCGGAAACATCTATCATGTTTTTGTCGCTTTTCGGCAGCTTTGCACCAATAGCAAGCTCCGGATCGGCGGAAGAAGTAAACGATAATCCAAAAATAACCAATGATAAAACAATGATCGTGGTGATGCCTGTTAACTTTCTCATTTTTAGTAGATTTAGAATACAAATATAGTGAACAACAATCAATTTTTCTTAATAAATTGTTAACTGTATTTCCGGGTAAATGTTATATTTTTGTACCCTTAGATTTCGCTGGGTGAATATCCTACAGGTCTTTTGCAGAAAACCCCACCGGCAAAAACCGAAACCACAATAGAGATCGCTTGATAATATTTGGTTACTAACTCGTAAACAGAGTGTAAAATTTTTGAGGTTGAACTTCCTACAGGATGCTGTTGTTAATAACACACCGGCTATCCGAAACCAACTTCGCATAAATAATTAAGATGTTAAAATGACATTGGTTTATCGAATAGGTTCTGTCATACGAATTGTCATTCTTACAATTATTGTAATCGTGGGTGTGTGCAGACGCGCCCATGCCCAGATCAATATACCCAATACCACCCCCGTTGTAGAAAATTTTAATACGATGAATGCCGGTACGACTACAGCGGCTAACTGGAGGATCCATCAAAGTGCAGTGCCTGCCTGGGCGGGAGCAACCACCACCGGTTTGACAGCGGCTAATTCGGGAACACCGGCCACAGGTGATCATTACAATTGGGGGACTACAGCCGGAACCGATCGGGCATTAGGGGTTATGACCTCCGGGAGTTTTTCCAGTCCCAACAGCGTGATCGGATGGTTCAGGAACACCAATGCTTCTAACCTGAGCCAGCTCACGGTAAGTTATGATCTTGAACGCTACAGGATCAATTCAGCTGCTGCTTCCGTACAATTCTTTTATTCTACGGATGGCTCCACCTGGACTTCCGTAGCCGCAGGAGATATTGCTGCAGCTACTATCGGGACGGGTGCCAGTGCCTATAGCTTTGCTCCGCAGGCAACCTTTAGTGTAGCTTCTTTCACTATCACCGGTCTTACTGTTGCAACGAACGGCGACATATACCTGCGATGGAATCTGAATACTACGGGTTCCAATTCACAGGGCATCGGAATTGACAATGTAAATGTAACTGCGGCCTTTGCTGCTGCCTGCAGTCCACCCTCCACCCAGGCATCTTCTCTCAGCTCCACACCGCTTAGCTGTACATCGGTTACGCTCGATTGGGTTCGCGGGAACGGGAATGCGGTGTTGGTAACGGGGATCGGAGGCGCTTCGTCTACTACCAATCCTACAAGTGGCACCGGATATACAGGGAATTCCGTTTTCACGGCAGGCTCTTCTGTCGGCGGAGGATATGCAGTATACAATGGAACCGGCACTACCGTTACGATTACGGGACTCGCCGGAAATACACAATATACTTTTGCCGTGTACGAATATGCAACTACAGGAACCTGTTACCTGTCTTCACCCGCCACGGTCACCTTTACCACTTCCGCCTGTGCATCCAGCCAGTGTGCCTATATCACCTCTGTGCTGGTGAACTCCTGTGATGGAAGTGGTTGTAACGAAGGAGATAATGAGATCCTTTTTCTTAATACAGGCTCATCGCCGCTGAACGCTGTTCCTGCCAATGTTCAAACGTATTACGGAAGCTCTGCTGCACCGGCTACCAATTATTCCGAATCTTTTGCGACCAATGCTGCTACGATCTCTGCCATGAACACTTCGGCTGGTTGCGGAGGTCTTTTTGTTGATGCCAGCTCCGGCTCCACCATACCTGCAAATAGCACGGTGCTCCTTGTAAGAAGCAGCTTGTGCCAGAACGGATATGACTGGACCAACCTTTGCGGAAGCGGACCGATATATGTACTTTTTTCTACGGATGCGTCCTGGGCTGTAGGAGGAAATTTTGTGAACGGCAGTGGTGGCATGCGGTATTTTCGCACTACCTATTCGGGATGTGTTACCGATTATTCCTATGACTCCGACGTGCTTCCCGCCGGTAATGGCGCGTATATCGTATACGGAACTTCAGGCGGAGCGCCGGCAGGATATTTTAATGATGGCTGTGCATTGTCGGTGATCGTGCTGCCGGTACACATTCTTCATTTCAGCGCACAAAAAATAAACAACAGTGTTCGGCTCAACTGGATCACGACGGGAGAAACGAATGTAGACCATTTCGGAGTTGAAAAAAGCGGGGAGGGTGTCTCCTATACTGTTCTTGGTCTTCTAAATTCCAATCCGGATGTGCGGAACAATATATATATGCTGAACGATGAAGCGCCGGGTACAGGTATTAATTATTACAGGCTGTTCACGGTAAGCAAGGATGGAAAAAAACAATACCATCAAACGATCAGTTATGATCAGAGTGATCCGCTTGCAGAAGCATACACCATAACGTATTCCGAAGGAAGTATTTTATTCAGGATAAAAGAAGTATCGACAGATGCAGGCTTGTCTCTGTATAATCTGTCAGGACAGGTGATCAAAACGTATATGTTTGATCCGGCCGACAATGGAATTCTGAAGATCGGTAAAGAAAGTTTTGAAAAAGGAATGTATATTGCCAGGATACAGAATGGAACGAGAGTATATAATGATAAAATAATAATACAGTAGATAGATTATGAAAAGAATAATTACGCTTGCAGCGTGCATTTGTTTTGTAGGAAATGGATTGGCGCAATGCCTCCAGGTAGAAAGCATCCTTGTAGATGCCTGTAACACAGGAGTGAATGAGTATGATAATGAAATGGTACGCTTCAAAACAGGAAGCACAGCTGTGAATGTGACCCAGTTAGGGATCTCGTCGGCACCGGCAACCGGTGTTTTTGTAGCTAATGTATGGCCCACTACCAGCCAGACCTGGCATGGAATTGTGCAAAATGCAGGAACGGCAGGAACAGTTTCTGCCCTGAATGCAACGATCTCCGGTTGTGGTTTTATCAAAGAACCACCACTCGGAATTATTCCTGCCAACTCGATCGTGATCCTTGTCACTTCGCCTGCGATGAGCGTAACAACAAATTCCTTTGCCACCCTGAATGATACCATTTACCTGATCTTCCAGGGAGCAGGTGCCAATAACGGGCATTTTGGTAACTCGGGAACCGGCACCCGATCCCTTTGTTTGATCGATAACGCTACCGGTTGCAGAGATACGGTTGTTTACCAGCCAGGATTGATTACTGGCGGAAATGGCGGCGCTGTTGATTACGATGTTGCAGGTAATCCGACCTATGTAAACCGTGGCTGCCAGGGAGCTTTTGTTCCTCTTGCAGTAGATGCTGGTGCTGCCCAATCAGGTTGCGCGAATGTTATGTACAATTTAGCGGCAACTGTCAGCGGGCAATATTCAACTGTTACCTGGAGCGGAGGCACCGGTGTTTTCGGTTCTCCGAATGCTTTAGCTACAACCTATACTCCGGGTGCAGGAGAAAGCGGCCCAGTAACACTTACTGTGACGGTAAACAGTGTATGCGGAACGGTGGTTACGGATAACGTTACACTTACTTTGACGGCTGCCCCACAACCTGTGATCACCAGCTCCAACGGATCTTCTGTTTGTCAGGGAGACAGTGTTCAACTTACTGCAACGGGAGGAAGCTCTTTTACCTGGGCTCCGGGCGCTATTCCCGGAGCCAGCATTTATGTGCAGGCTCAGGGCACTTATACTGTAACGTCTGCCAGCACTTGCGGAACTAACAGCAGTACTTTTTCTTTAACAGTGAATCCATTGCCAACAGTAGGAGTAACAACAGATGAAGATACTTTATGCGCAGGCTCTATCGCAACACTTACTGCCTCAGGTGCTATTAATTATTCCTGGTCTTCCGGAACAAGTGCTCCGACAGACACGGTAGTTACCGTGTCACCAGCAGCTACGGCAACATATACAGTAACAGGAACTGATTTGAACTCCTGTTCGGATACCGCTTCTATTGAAATAGCGGTGCATGTATTAACCGTTTCTTCTTCTGCTACCCTGACACAACCTACCTGTGGAAACACGGATGGAGATATCTCGGGATTGTCCATTACCGGAAGCGGAACTTATACATATAGCTGGACAAACGCGTCTTCTACCGTTGTAAGCACAAGCTCTTCCGCATCTAACCTTGCAGCAGGTTCGTATACAGTTACTGTTACGGATGTAACAACGACCTGTACGGCAACACAGGTATTTGCCTTAAGCAATACAGGCGGGCCTGCTGCACCAATTTTTGCAGCTTCTCCTACTGTGTGTGCAGGAAGCAATTTTACACTTACGGTTACCAATCCACTGGCAGGCGCTGTATATACCTGGGTGGTATCCGGAGATACACTGCAAAGTGGTACGGATCTTACTACTATTAACGTATCTGATGCAGATAGTTCCAATACGGGAACATACACCGTTGAAGTAAATAACGGAGTATGCCCGGGATTCTCCACGGTGGTTGTAACGCTTGCTATTGTTCCTACTCCTGTTATCACCGGTGATACGGCTTTCTGTTCCGGTGCCAATACGGTACTGGATGCATCCTCTTCACTTCCGGCAACAGGTAATACGTATGTCTGGTACCAGGGTGGTACTCCGATCTCAGGAGCTACTGCTGCAACTTATACGGCAACAACTGCCGGAAATTACCAGGTACTTGTATCCAACAATGGTTGTGATTCACTTTCAGCAGGAGTACAGATCACTGTATTTGCATTGCCTGTCGTTCAGGTATTAAGTGATACCGCTTGTACATTAGACAGCACCCTGCTCGTTGTTACGGGCGCTCTTACGTATTCCTGGTCTGCAGGGGCTGTGCCCGCTGTTGGAGACAGTGTGTTGGTATCTTCACTTGCACCCGGAACTTTTACGTATACAGTTACAGGTACGGATACCAACGGTTGTGTGAATACTGATACCGCAACGGTAGTGGTGTATGCGCAGCCTATCCTAACTGTAACCAATCCTACGGTGTGTTTGCTGGATACGGCTACGATCATTATTTCAGGAGCTGATACCTATGCATGGGCTTTCGGCGTTACACCGTCTTCAGGTGATACGGTATTTTATGTTGCCGGTAATACACCCGGATTGTATGCTATTAACGTAATGGGAACCGATACGAACGGATGTTTTGCCTATACCAATTCTTTTGTAACTGTTAGCGCCGGGCCTGATCTGCAGGTTACCAATGCTTCCGCCTGTATCAATACTCCGGCAACTTTCATTGCAACGGGGGCGGATACCTACACCTGGACTGGCGGAACTACTCCGTCTACCGGCGACACGGTGAGCGTTTCGGCACCAGCAGCAGGAACCTACACTTATACGGTGATCGGTGCAGACGGAAATAGCTGTTCGGATACCGTAGTGGCAACACTCACCGTACATCCCAATCCTGTAATAACGATCAATGGCATACAGGACGACAGCCTTTTTATGTGTATAAACACTGATACAAATTTTATCGCAGGAGGAGCAGCTACCTATTTATGGAGTACCGGGCTGGTGAATGATACACTTCACTATTCGGCAATCATATCCCAACCGTTCACAGTTATCGGAACAGATGTAAATGGCTGCACAGACAGTACGCATGTAGGGGTCAATGTAATACTGGGACCCGCTCCGCTCCAGATCTTTGGAACGCCTACCATCTGTAATGGTCTGCCGGCTTACCTGCATGTGGACGACACGCTTACCGGACAGACATATGTATGGACAAATGCAATAGGCACGCATTTATCCGATGTAGACTCTGTGGTGATCAGTGGGGTTGGAAATTATACAATGACAGTGACAAATGCCTGTGGGTCAACACCGGTGCCTTTCACGATCGGTCAGTCTACTATTGATGTGTCGTTTGTGCCGGATACGATAATCGGTTTAGCTCCGCTTAGTATTGGATTTACGAATACTTCTGTTAATGCAACTGGTTTCTTCTGGGATTTCGGAAACGGTATTACCACCCTTGCGCCGAATCCTGAAACGGTTTACCCGGAGGAAGGTACCTATACTGTTTTTCTTTCCGGTTCCAATGCCGCTTATTGCTACGACTATTATACGGTTACCATTATTGTATTGAAAGAGCAGGTTTTCATAACAATGCCAAATATATTCTCACCTAACGATGACTTTATAAACGACTATTTTGCAGTAAAAAGTTATGGGATCGATACATTCAATTGCCAGATCTATGATCGTTGGGGGCTTTTAGTGACTGAATTACAAAACGTTACCGATAAATGGACCCCTGGCTCCGATGTCAGTGAAGGAACCTATTTCTATATAATGACGGCGACTGGCCTTGATAAACAGGAGTTTGAGAGTAAAGGAACAATATTACTGGTGAGATAAGAAGAATAAATGATAAGATAAGAAGGATAAAAGAAATGGCAGGGGGACCATCGAACGGAGTGGTAATCACTACTGTGGGCTCCCTGTCTCCTGCTTACCTTTACAACCCAGTGATGTGGACGTAGCAGAAAATTAATCCGCCTTTAAATAAGTTTTGTCTAAAAAAGATTGTGACTTAGAGAAGATTATCTAAATTTACTATACTCAACTACCCAATGACGCGAATAATAAATAAACTTAAAAATTATAGAATTACAGAGATACACCAACTTCAAAAACTTACGTTCTGGATCAGTTCCGTATTATTCTTAAGCTTTTGCTGTGTGTACTTTATCCTTACTTCATTATAAAAGACAGATGTTGCGCCCCTTAACTCTTGTTATCGTATTGTGTATCCTGCTTGCTCATGACAGGGTATCGGCGCAGTATTTTAATTCGCCTACCGCCTGGAAAAAATACAGGAACGAAATCTATTTCGGAGGTGGAGTCGGCAATTTCCTTGGCGATCTTGGCGGCCGGGATAAAGTGGGGAAAGACTACAGTTATGCCGATCTTGAATTATCCCTGACCCGCCCTTCGGCTACTTTTGGTTACAGGTATCGTCTTGCGAAAAATTTCGGATGGAGAACAGATTTTAATTATATGCGTTTGTGGGGAAAGGATGCGCTTACCCAGGAACGTTTCCGGCACAACCGCAACCTGAGCTTCCGTACCAATATTTATGAGATCTCTACCAATCTGGAGTTTGTCTTGAATATTTCCAAAGGCGGGAATATGTATCACATCAAAAACACCCGCAAACGCAGGTTCAAATCGTCAAACCATTATATTTATCTTTTTGGGGGCATCGGCGCATTTTATTTCAACCCGAAAGCTCAGTTCGGAAACAACTGGTATGCGCTTCAGCCATTGTCTACCGAAGGACAGGGATTGCCCAACGGGCCGGGCAAGTACTACCGTTTCTCAATAAGCCTGCCATTTGGGGCCGGATATCGCTATTCGATCAGCAGGGAGTGGACTATTGGTATTGAATACAATTTCCGGAAGACCTTTACCGATTATATTGATGATGTGCATGGAAGTTATTACGATCCCGCCACCTTATACCAGCAAAAAGGTGCGGTAGCCGTTGCGCTTGCCGACCCGAGCCTTGGACTTATTCCCAATGCCACCGCACCTAACGGTGATGGCAGTGGTGCCCAACGCGGAGATAAACAAATGGATTCCTACCTTTCGCTCGAAGTGAAAATAGGCTATATGCTGAAGACCAAAAAGCGTAAAAAAACCCGCGCGAAGTTCTGATTTTACACAAGGCTAACAATTCCGCAAAGCCGGTTGTATTGTCGTTTCGTTTATTAATCTTATATTTGCCGGAATTTTAGAATATAAAATTCACTATGGCTTCTTCTTTTCAGGCATTTCTGCAATCCAAATTTACCGCTGAAGGTTTAACGTACGACGATGTTTTAATGGTTCCCGCGTATTCGGAAGTACTTCCGAGGGAAGTCGACATCCGTTCGAAATTCACCAAAGGTATTGATATCAATACGCCCATTGTAACAGCAGCAATGGATACCGTAACCGAACACCGCATGGCCATTGCCATTGCACAGGAAGGCGGCATCGGGGTATTGCATAAGAACATGAGTATTGCCGCCCAGGCCGATGAAGTACGTAAGGTAAAACGTTCGGAAAGCGGTATGATCGTGGATCCGGTTACCATGCAGGACGGGGCTACTGTTGCCGATGCACTGAAGCTGATGGCCGACAATAAGATCGGTGGCATCCCTGTGATCACAAAAGACAAAAAGCTGGTCGGAATTGTTACCAACCGCGACCTTCGTTTCGAAAAAGATATGAAGCGCCCGGTAGCTGAGGTAATGACCAAAGAGAATATCATCACTGCCAAACAGGGCACCAACCTGAAAAAAGCCGAAGAGATCCTCCAGAATTATAAGATCGAAAAACTTCCGGTAGTGGATTCGTCAAATAAACTGATCGGATTGATCACCTATAAAGATATTATCAAAAGCAAAGTTCAGCCCTATGCCTGCAAGGATGCAATGGGGCGGCTCCGTGTTGCTGCTGCAGTTGGTGTAACAGCCGATACGATGGAGCGCGTAACGGCCCTTGTGAATGCAAGTGTGGATGCAGTGATCATCGATACGGCACACGGTCATTCCAAAGGAGTGATCGAAATGCTGAAAGCTGTAAAAAAGAAATTTCCGAAATTACAGATAGTAGTAGGTAACATCGCTACGGGAGAGGCAGCTCTTGCACTTGTAAAAGCAGGTGCAGATGCAGTGAAAGTAGGGATCGGTCCTGGTTCCATCTGTACCACCCGTGTAATTGCCGGAGTGGGCGTACCGCAGTTAACAGCGATTATGGAAGTGGCGCACGCCCTGAAAGGGAAAAATATACCACTGATCGCAGATGGCGGTATCCGTTTCACCGGTGATATTGTAAAGGCGATAGCAGCCGGCGCAAGTACGGTGATGATGGGATCTATGTTCGCAGGTACGGAAGAATCTCCGGGCGAGACCATTATTTTCGAAGGAAGAAAATTCAAATCCTATCGTGGCATGGGCTCCATCGAAGCGATGCAGAAAGGATCCAAAGACCGGTATTTCCAGGATGCGGAAGATGATATCAAAAAGCTGGTTCCGGAAGGTATCAGCGGGCGCGTTCCGTTCAAAGGCAATATGTCGGAAGTCATCTACCAGATCATGGGCGGTTTACGTGCAGGTATGGGATACTGTGGAGCGAAGAATGTGAAAGCATTGCAGACCGCTAAGTTTATCAGGATCACCAGTGCAGGTATGGCAGAGAGTCATCCGCATGATGTAGTGATCACACGCGAAGCACCAAATTATAGCAGGAAATAATAATAACATCTTTAATAGTAGAACCCGGTTTTCTTAAGACCGGGTTTTTTGTTGAATCTGCTTTTCTCCATCCTGTCAGTATTGATCAAACCACGGATCGTTACATATGCCTGTCATGCTTCTTCAACCGTCGTTGTTGATCTATCGTGTTGTTTTCTTGTTTTTTCATGTTCTGCATCCGCTTTTTTGGTAATCATCTGATTGCTTTAATTGCAGGAATGTAAGGAATACATCAAAACTGCAGTTTTTGAGAATAAAAAGGGAGCTAATTTTGTGTTGGTTTAAATGTTATCGAAACAATTCTATTAACCGATAAATATAAATGAGACAAGCAGAATTTTTTCTTATTTCCTGGTGGAATATCTATCAAAAATACGTGCGCGGAAACCTTTTACCTCCTAATGAAAGCAGTGAAAAAAGTATTTCGTATTGGCGTAATGAAATGTTCTTCCGGGCGCTTATCTACTTTACTCCTTTGAGTATCATTGCACTCATTCCCGGTGTTTATATGTCTTTTGCCAATAACGCTACTGTAGTAGGAATAGTAGATCTGCTGGCGTTTTTCTCGTTGATCGTCATATTGGTAAACCGCCGTATGTCGATCAATACACGGAAGCTTGTTTTTATTTCTGTTTTTTATATGTTATCCATCGTGCTTATTTATTATATAGGTAAGGCAGGACCAGGACTATTATTCTTACTGGCCATTACCTTGTTTTCTTCTATTATTTATTCATATTCTGCCGGCTACTATTCGGCCTGGGCCAATACATTTATTTGTTTTGCCTTCGGGATGTTGAATTTTTTTGGTGCAGATATTCCGGTTGTTAATGATTATTCCTTAGGTACCTGGATTGCCGTTACCTCCAATCTTGTATTGTTGAGCTTTGCCTGTTCCAAGAGCGTGAATTTTTTATTGAAGGGATTGACAAAGTCATTGCAGGACAATAAAATGTCGGAAGAAAAATTAAATAAGACGAACCGGCTGTATCAGTTTATCAGCCAGATCAATCAAAGCATTGTTCATACCCGTGATGAACAGGCTCTTTTTCGCAAAAGCTGCCAGATCGCATTTGATATTGGCAATTTCAAAATGGCATGGATAACCAGGTTTGACGGGACCGGCAACCGGGTAATTCTCATTGATCATAACGGGATCCCCGAAATGGATGTTCATCTCTTTACTACTTCCATTGAAAGTGGCGGGCCACAGGATTATGTATTGCGCACAGGATCTTATTATGTCTGCAACGATATAAAAAATGATCCGCGATTGAGAAGCCGGGAAGACTTAGCAGTTGTTCCCGGTATTCAGTCTTACATCACGCTTCCTGTAAAAAGTGCAGGGCTTGTAATAGGGACATTTAATTTGTGCGCCGCAGAGGTGGGTTTTTTCGATGGAGAGGAGATCCGGTTATTGGAAGAAGCAACCGGAGATATTTCTTTTGCTCTTGATGTTTTTGAGAAAGAAGGAAGGCATAAAAAGGCAGAGCAATTGATAGAGAACAACGAAAGGCGGTTTCGCGCACTGGTTGAAAATGGGACAGATGCCGTGGCTATATTATCGCCGCTAGGTGGTGTATTATATATTTCATCTTCCATTCAGAGAATGCTGGGATATACAGAGAGAGAAGCAATGAAGCTGGACCTGTTCTCACTTATCCATCCGGATGATGCAGAGCATGTAGCAAAGGTATGGGAGCTCGTGATGGCAAACCCGGGCGTACCTATTCCCGGCTATACAGGCCGGATGCGTCATAAGGACGGCAGCTGGAGATGGCTGGAAGCTGTTATTACCAATATGCTGCACGAGCCTTCTATTAATGGTATTGTTGATAATTTCCGGGATGTGACTGAAAAGGTGCGCTTGAATGAACGGCAGGATTTTAACAGCAATAACCTGGATGCTTTAATTAATAATACGACTGATTTGATGTGGAGTGTAGACAGGGACTTTAACCTTATAACATCCAACCAGACATTTAATAAAATTATAGGTGTAGTACAGGGGGCCAATATTCTTGCGGCTGCACTTTCAGAAGAGCAGTCAGCCCGCTTTAAAGCCTGTTATGAGCGTGCGTTTGCCGGTGAAACATTTACGGAATATGAGTATGGGACAGTACCTGAGGAGCATTGGCTGGAAACTTCTTTTTGCCCTATCCGAAAAGGAGAAGAAATTATAGGTACGGCTTGTTATTCGCGCAACATTACAGAAAGAAAAATATCCGAGCAGAAGCTTATAAAAAGTGAGGCCAGGTTAACCGACGCCCAGGCAATAGCGCGTATGGGAAACTGGGAAGTCGATTTTAAAACCCAGGAATCAATATGGTCAGAAGAAGCCTGCAAAATTTATGGACTTACCCTGACTGAAAAGAAACTTATGTATTCCGACTGGGTGTCTTTTATTCATCCGGAAGATCTGGACTACGTAATGAGTATAACGGACCAGGCGCAAAAAACATTGAGCGATATTATTTTGAACCATCGTATCGTTTTAGAAGATGGGAGTATAAAACATATATATGCAAAAAGTAAATTTAAACTGGACGAAAATGGTAAGCCATCGGGCTTGTATGGAATAGTCCTGGATGTAACGGACCGAAAACAGGCGGAAGAAGAACGGGAAAAAATGATCACCAATATTATTCAACACAGCAAGAACCTCGAACAATTTGCATCCATTGTTTCTCATAATCTGCGCGCACCGGTAGCCAATATCCTGGGCCTTGCGAATGTTTTGAAGACGGATATCTCGGAGACGGACCGGGCCCGGAGTCAGCAGTTTCTGTTTCATGCCACCGAGCAATTGGATAAGGTATTCAAAGATCTGAATAAGATCTTACAGGTACGATCGGAAATAAATGAATTTAAGGAACCAGTGTGTTTCCGTGAATTGGTTGATACCGTAAAATCGAGCATCCATACGATTATAGATAAAGAAGCCATACAGATTGTAACCAATTTTAGCGCAGTGGAAAAGATCAGCTCTTTTAAAAGTTATATTCATAGTGTTTTTTATAACCTGATCTTAAACAGTATAAAATACAGGCAGGCGGATAAGCCACTCATGATCACAATTATAAGCGAAGTAAAGAATGAAAAAGTTGTTCTTTCATTCAGAGACAATGGTATCGGAATAGATCTTGACAAACACGGAGATAAAATATTCGGGCTCTATAAGCGTTTCCATCTGGATATAGAAGGAAAAGGGATGGGACTGTTTATGATAAAAACTCAAATAGAAACGCTGGGAGGTGAAATAAGGGTTAGAAGTAAGCCTGAAGAGGGTGCAGAATTTATAGTTGAATTGCCACTGTAGGGCATAACCGCACCAATAAGCTGGCTAAAAAAAGCGGCGTTTGCCAAGAGTGATAATAATACGTTTCACTTCACCTTAATGAGGTATTCCGCCACTGCTTTACCATCCAGGTAGATTGTAAGGTCATGGTCGCCTTCTTTTTCGAAGGTATATTCCAGCTTGTTGTCTTTAAGCGTAACAGGAGTGAGGTATCTGTCAACGTCAGCTAACACGGCTGCAGAGCTGATCGTAGCGCCTTTTTCGGTACTGAACTCAAATATAAAAGGCTTCGATAATTTTTGCTTTAGTTTACCCTTGTTCGGACTGATGGAGGCAATGTTCAGGTGAAAATAATCGGCATAGAGCAGGGGAGTAGAGGAGAAGTATTTTTTTGAAACCGGTTTTTCCAGCAGCTGGTCTTTCTTTTCTTCAGGAAGGTGATCGAGAATGAATTTTTCAGGAGGAGTGAGAAAATAATGTTCGTCAAATTCCTTCTGGAATTTCCGCGTCACCACGTTGAATTTACTGGTAGCCCAAGTCACATCTACTAAATACTTCTTTCCATACAGCGTTACAATATTCCAGGCGTGATCCGTTTTTTTTAATTTACGATTGATGTCTTTCACATCTGTTTTCGTGTAGCCTACCACAACATCGCAGGGAATATTCACCGCTTCACACATTTCTTTCAGCAGATTGGAAAAACCCTGGCACACCGCTTTGTTCTTGCGTACTACCTTGTCGGCATCAGCCGCGTTGGCTGCGCTTTTGTTGTATTCGATGTTCTCGGTGATCCAGCGAAAGATCGCCCGGAATTTTTCGTGCTCCGTTTCCAGGTTTTCCGTAAGCGGCCTTGCAATTTCAGAAACGGTCTTGTATTTTTTCTTCGGGAATTCGATAGCTGTTTTATCGGCAAGGGAATAGTCCATCGTTTTCAGATCGTCGGTCTGGGAAAGACAGCTTGCTTTTGCAACGAGCAGCAGAATGAACAGGTATGTGAATTTCCTTATGAACAAAGCTGAAAATGGAACTAATTTACTGATTTTTTACGTTTTACCGGGTTTAAATAGTGTTAAGCAACCTTGCTCCAATCTGTCTTGGAGAAGGCCTTCATGGAGATAAAGTTCTTCATAGGCAGGTTTTCCGGGCGTTCGAGATTGGCATCTGTGTCCACGATCTCCTGTGCTGCATTCCGGGCTATCTGCAGCAATTGCTGGTCTTTTGCCAGGTCCGCGATCCGGAGGTCAAGGATCCCGCTCTGCTGTGTTCCTTCAATATCGCCCGGTCCACGCAGCTTCAGGTCCACTTCGCTTATCTCAAAACCATCGTTCGTTCTGCACATGGTTTCCATCCGGATCTTACTTTCCCTGCTGAGCTTAAAGGAAGTCATCAGCACGCAGTACGACTGTTCGGCGCCCCGTCCTACCCTTCCTCTCAGCTGATGCAGCTGCGAGAGACCGAAACGCTCGGCATTTTCTATCACCATAATGCTCGCATTCGGCACATTCACACCCACTTCTATCACCGTAGTAGCTACCATGATCTGTGTTTCACCTTTCACAAACCGCTGCATCTCGAAATCCTTACGGTCGTTTTTCTGTTTGCCGTGCACAATGCTGATGCGGTATTCCGGCAGTGGGAACTCCCGCTCCAGCGATTCGAAACCTTCTTCAAGATTTTTCAGATCGATCTTTTCCGATTCCTTGATCAGTGGATACACTACATACACCTGTCTGCCCAAAGCGATCTGCTCACGAATGAAACCGAGCATCCGCAAACGCTGGTTGTCGGTCATATGCCTTGTCTGGATCGGTTTACGGCCTGGCGGCAATTCATCGATGACGGATGTATCGAGATCGCCGTACAGGGTCATTGCCAGGGTACGCGGGATAGGAGTCGCAGTCATCACCAGCACATGCGGCGGTATCGAATTTTTGCGGTGCAGCTTACTCCGTTGCTCCACACCAAAACGATGCTGTTCATCGATCACTACAAAGCCAAGGTTTTTGAAGATCACCGGGTTTTCTATCAGGGCATGGGTCCCCACCAATATCTGTATGTCTCCATCGGCCAGTTCCTGCAGCAAACGGGCTCTTGTTTTCCCTTTTACCGAACCGGTTAAAAATTCCATTTTAATTCCAAGGGGCTTTACCAATTGTGAAAGACCTTCGAAATGCTGGGAAGCAAGGATCTCCGTCGGTGCCATCAGGCAAGCCTGAAAACCATTGTCGATAGCGATCAGCATGCTCATCAGTGCTACGATCGTTTTTCCGCTTCCCACATCACCCTGCACGAGGCGGTTCATTTGTTTGCCTGTTGCCACATCTACCCGGATCTCCTTGATCACCCGTTTCTGTGCGTTCGTCAATTCGAAAGGCAGATACTGCTTGTAAAAATCATTGAAAAAATTTCCCACTTTTGAAAACACGAAACCACTTGTAACAGCCTTGTGGTAAGACTTCTGACGCAGGATCTTCAGTTGCAGGAAAAAAAGCTCGTCGAATTTTAAACGCGTCTCTGCCTGTTTCAAAAGTGCCGGCGATTGCGGAAAATGGATCTGCTTCAGCGCTTCTTCCCGGCTGATGAGGCGATGATCCCGGATGACCTTCTCACTCAGGATCTCCGGGATATTAGTATGAATGAGCACGTTCAGGTTTTGCTGCAGCTTAAAAATGCCTTTGCTGTCCAGCCCCCTGTTCTTCATGCTTTCGGAGCTGTTGTACATAGCCTGCAAAGCTGACTGCAGGCGGATGTTTTCCTCGCTGGCCACATCTACTTCCGGGTGAGGGATGGAAAATTTACCATGGAATTCGTTAGGTCTTCCGAACACAATGTATTCGGTAGCGCCGGTGAATTTCCCTTCCAGCCATTTGATCCCCTGGAACCATACCAGCTCTATGATTCCTGTAGCATCCTTCAGATAAGCTACAAAACGTTTTGCTCTTTTTTCACCGAGCACTTCCGTTTTAATGATCGTTCCGCGCAGCTGGATGAACGGGAGATCGGCACTGATCTCATTTATGTTAAAAAACTTCGTACGGTCTACGTAACGGTAGGGGTAATACGTAAGCAAATGCAAAAAAGTGTGAATGCCCAGTTCCTTGCGCAGCATTTCGCCACGCTGGGGACCAACGCCTTTCACATATTCTATGGGGGTTTGAAGGAAATCCGGCTTCATTCGCCTGTAAAATTAGGTAATCAACAAAACTGTATTGATAAAAGAATAAAAATATATAAACATGCGTTTATTCATATTGTACATTTATTCATTCGTTAAGATGCGTCCAGCCTGTCATATTCTACTGTTTTTCCTGTTTGCGTTCCATGCAAAGGGGCAGTTCATGGATTCGCTGCATGTGGCACTTACCGGGAGCAAAACGTTCGATTTCCGTTTCGAATCACGCAATTCCTTTGTCGACCAGGGACGGGTAGAGGTACAGAGTCTTAAATTCGGAGTCACCTTCGGGCGGAAGCTGAGTGTGGGCGGAGGCTATTCCTGGCTGAAAACAAAGTTATACGACGATTATAAATTCTACGACAGTGAGATTAAATCGGATGTATCGCTGAAACGCAGGGTAAAGCTGAACTACATTTGTTATTACGTGGATTATATTTTTTATAAATCCAAACGCTGGCAATATAGTATTCCTACACAGTTTGGCACCGGTTTCACCCAGTTCGAGTATTCATTCCGCACACCGGAAGTACACAAATCAAAATACCTTGTTTTTTTGTATGAGCCGGGTGTGAACGTGAAATATAAAATATTTACCTGGCTTGGCTTAGGTGGTTCTGTAGGTTATCGACTCGTATTCAAAAACAACAAATACCTCGGTAAAAAATTAAACTCTCCTTTGTATGCAGGCGGTGTGATCATCTACTGGGATCAGCTGGCACTCGCTCTTTTCCCGAAGAACAAGCTCGCTAAAAAATGGCTGGGCCCGGTGGAGTGGTAAACCAACCCGGAATTTTGTAAATTGGCACCATCTAAATTTTTCCATTGTCCAGAATAAAAAACATTCTACTGTGTTTTATTTCTTTTGCCTCTGTATTTGCGCAGGACCTGAGGACTGCTTCATTAAAGTCGCTCCTGGAAAGAAACATGCATGATACTACCCGGCTGAAGTTATTGGCAGACCTCACGAATGCAGCACCTGACGGAGAATGGCAGGTATACAATTTGCAAATGAAAAAGCTTGCCGAAAAAAAGCTTGCCGAAAACACAGCTGATAGAAAGATAATAAAAACATACTTGTATTTTCTGGCGGAAGCCACTCATAACCAAGGGGTAGATCTGACAAAAAAAACAGAATGGAACCGTGCATCTATAGCGTATAATCGTAGTATATACATTAGCAAGCAGATTGGTGATAAAAGCGGAGCGGCCTATACAATGGTGGAGTTAGCAAAGGCCTATCATGGAATGAGTGACAATTCCAAAGCGATAGAAGTTTTGTTTGAAGCGCTGAAAATACTGGAAGAACTGAAGGACCAGGAAGGAACAGGTGACATATATACAGAAATGGCTAATATCTACCTGGAGCTGCAGAACAGTGAGAAAGCGCTTGAGTATGCTCAAAAATCTTTTGATATTCAGGAAAAAGCAGGAAATGAATATGGAATGTATGAAGCCCTCACCCGATTGGGACTTGTCTATTTATCTGAAAAAAAATACCAGCAGTCTGTTGCATGTTTTGATAAGGGTAGTTTGTTAATTGATTCCATGCCGGGGGACATAAAGTATGAGATCTTTAAAAATAAAGGGCTGGCTTATTTAGGACAGAAAAAGTACGATGAGGCGATCCGGAATTTTCATAAAAGTCTGGCTGCGGCTCAGGCAGGATCAATCAAAGGTTGGATAGTGACAGACTACTTTTTGTTATGCAATGCATACACACAAAAGAAGGAGTACCCAAAAGCCATTATGTATGGCGAAAAAGCCATGAGTTTGAACAGGGAAGCGCAAAGTATGCAGGTAGCATACAAGGGGGCGGAATATTTATATATTGCTTACAAGGAATCGGGAAACTATACAAAAGCATTGGAGATGTTTGAATTATCGAACAGGTATAGGGATTCAATAGATTTCCAAAAAACGCAAAAGAAGATGCTGGAGCAGCAACTAAGATATGATTATTCAAAGAAGGAATTAATAACCAAAAACGAAAATGATCGGAAAATATCTACCCTCAGGCTTGTTAACGAAAAAAAACAAACCCGGAAAAATGCCTGGATGCTCGGGCTGATATCACTAAGTTTATTGTTTCTGTTGATCTCTGTTTTTCTTTATAATTTCTTTCGCCAAAAAAATGTTATTGCCAATCAGAAAGCCAATATCCTAAAGCAAAAACTGCTGGTCTCCCAGATGAACCCGCATTTTATTTTCAATTCACTCAATGCGATCCAGAATTATATTTTTAAGCAGGACAGTCTGAAAGCGGGGATCTACCTTTCCCAGTTTGCGGAGCTTATCCGGATGATCCTCGATTATTCAAGAAGGGACCTCATATCACTCGATGAGGAAATAAAATTACTGACAAATTATTTCGGGCTGCAACAATTGCGTTTCGAGCATAAATTCGATTATTCGATCACTGTGAGTGAAGAGATTGACACAGAAAGCGTGCAAATACCTCCCATGCTGGCCCAGCCTTTTATCGAGAATGCCATCGAGCACGGGATCTTTTATAAAGAAGGAAAAGGAATGGTAAAAGTAATGATCTCTAAAAATAAGGATAAGCTGGTGTACGAGATTGAAGACGATGGGGTTGGGCTTGAAAGATCGTTGGAATTGAACAGGGCAACGAAGTCATTGCACAAATCCCTTGCAACCATTATTACCAAAGAACGTATAGAATCTATAAAATTTCCCGGTGCTCCGGAAAATGCTATAGAAGTGATCGATCTTGGAAAAAATTCACCGGGTGGTTCGGGAGTTAAGGTTACCTTTGCAATTCCTTTTACGGAGATGGTATGATGAAAATAATAATTCAGCCGGCGTATTGAAACTCTATTGTGCTCCGCGAAGCTGTTTGATCTTTCAGACCCGGGTCAAAGGGATGGTAGTACCTGATTTTTTGTAAATTTGTTCATACTTAAACGATCTGATTTGAAAAAGAGTAGTGTTGTACTGTTGTTAGTGTTTTTTTGTACGGCTGCAGTTGCACAGCAGAAATCTCTTGATTCACTCAAAAACTTACTGGCTGTTTCCCCGCCCGATACTATCCGTTGCAGCATACTGAATCATATATTGGAGGTTACGGATGGGGAAGAGTATGAACGGTATGCGAATGAGCTGAAAGAGCTGGCGGAAGAAAAAATAAAAACGGCCCCGGTTTCAAGCAGGTTATACAGAGAGTATACGATGAATCTTTGCACGGCATACAATGCGATCGCTATGATAGCAAGGTATCACGGAGAAATGGACAAATCACTGGAATATCAGAAAAAGTCGCTGAAAATGGCAGAGTTAAGTAAAGACCGGGAATTTATAGCCCACGCTTTAAACAATATGGGTACCTTTTATATTAAGCTCGGAGATACCACCAATACGTTTAAATATATTCGCGCCAGCCTGGAGATAATGAAGGAGCAGGGAAATAAAGGAGGTGCAGCCAATGCTTTGAATAACCTTGCAGTAGTATATAAAGAGCATGGGAACCCGGTAAAGGCACTCGAATGTAACCTCGAAAGTATTAGGCTATGGAAAGAATCAGGGGAGAAAAAAGGGCTTGCAGGAACTTATAACAATATCGGGCAGATCTATTCTGAAAAAGGGGATGTTTTGACAGCGTTGGATTATTTCAGCAAAAGCGAAAAACTATTCAGAGAGCTTAATAATAAAAAGGGAACTTCCTATGCGCTGGCCAATCTTGCTAAGATTTATCTTGCACAGGGTGATACCTTAAAAGCAATTGAGTACAATCAGGAAAGCCTCAATTTAAAGAAAATGGACGGGGACTCGCTTGGATATGCAAAAGGGCTGACGAGCCTGGGATACATTTATTTTATCGGGGGCCAGAATGAAAAAGCCCTTGATCTGTATATGAAAAGCCTTAAGGTACTGGAAGCAGTGAAGGACCAAATGGGGATCTCAAACAGTTATAGAAGTATAGCTGCCGTTTATTTTAGCCAGGGAAAACCGGACGATGCACTTGAGCTGTATGAAAAAAGCCTGGCGATAAGCGAAAAGTTTGATGATAAAGCCGGCGCTTCTTCTTCGTTGACCAGGATAGGAGAGATCTATTTCGAAAAAGGACAGAAAGAGAAAAGTCTTCAGTACGCTTTACGGGCGTTGGAAATGGGAAAACAATCGATGCGGCCGCAGAAAATAAAGGATGCGGCAGAACAGCTACACCTGATCTACAAAAGCACGGGGAACTACCAAAAATCGCTGGAAAACTATGAGTTGTATGTACAGATCAGGGACAGCCTCAGCAATGAGGAAACAAAGAAAGCCGTTCTTAAAAACCAGCTACAGTATGAATATGAGAAAAAGGAACTCCTTGCCAAAAATGAAAACGAAAAGAAAATAGCTGCGGTGAAGCTGGATTCAGAAAAAGATCATGCCCGGAAAAATGTATGGATCGTTGCGTTGATACTGGTATCGGTATTATTGCTTGCAGGGGCCTTTTTTCTTTTCAATTACTTTCGTCAAAAAAGTATCATTGCCGATCAGAAAGCCAATATTTTAAAACAAAAACTGCTGGTGTCCCAGATGAACCCGCATTTTATCTTCAATTCGCTCAATGCGATCCAGAATTATATTTTTAAGCAGGACAGCCTGAAAGCGGGGATCTACCTTTCCCAGTTTGCAGAGCTCATTCGTATGATCCTGGATTATTCAAG
Organism: Bacteroidota bacterium; assembly: GCA_021156365.1. Lineage (GTDB taxonomy): Bacteria > Bacteroidota > Bacteroidia > B-17B0 > Aurantibacillaceae > JADJDM01. Next base: position 268,994 of record JAJNDK010000008.1, on the reverse strand, counting down.
AAGGGATCTTATTTCACTCGATGAGGAAATAAAATTGCTGACGAATTATTTCGAGCTTCAACAGTTGCGTTTTGAGAATAAATTCGATTATACACTTACGGTAAGTGAAGAGATAGATACAGCAAGTGTTCAGATCCCGCCGATGCTGGCTCAGCCTTTTATCGAGAATGCGATTGAACATGGGATCTTTTATAAAGAGGGAAGAGGAACGGTAAAAGTGAAGATCTCCAGGAAAGATGAAAAGCTGTTGTACGAGATCGAAGACGATGGGGTGGGGCTGGAAAGATCCCTGGAATTGAACAAAACGGCGAAAGCAATGCATAAATCCCTGGCAACCATTATTACGAAAGAACGCATGGAATCTATAAAATCCTCCCGGGGTCTTGAAAATGCAATAGAAGTGACCGATCTTGGAAAAAATTCGCCGGGAGGTTCGGGAGTTAAAGTTACCTTTACAATTCCTTTTAAAGAAATTTAAACCGGCAATATGAAAGCAGTAATAATAGATGACGAAAGCAACAATTCGGAATTGATAAACAATCTGCTGAAGCTGTATTGCGAAAATGTACAAGTAGCTGGTATAGCCGATTCGGTGCAATCCGGCTATAAAGCCATTCTCGAGCACAAGCCCGATCTTATTTTCCTCGATGTTCAGATGCAGGACGGTACGGGTTTCGATCTTTTAAAATGCTTCGAAACCATTGATTTCAAAGTGATATTTGTTACAGCCCACCAGGAATTTGCTATTGAAGCGTTTAAGATCAGCGCGCTCGATTATTTATTGAAACCTCTCTCGCCTGCTCATGTGATCACGGCTGTAAAAAAGGCGGAGCAGTCGCTGGAGAATGAAGAGCTGCAGGTAAAACTGCAGGCTTTGTTGGGCAATGTTTCCGAACCTGCTAAAAACCGCAGGAAAATTGTACTGAAAACACTGGACCGTATCTATTCGGTCGGGATCAACGAAATAATCCGCTTTGAGTCGGAAGGCAATTACACAAAGATCTTTCTGGCGGACGGCAAAAAGATCATGGTATCGCGCCTGCTGAAGGAATTTGACGAGCTGCTGACCAATGATGGTTTTGCCCGCATACACCAGTCACATCTCATCAACACCGGATTCATGTTCTTTTTCGAAAAAGCAGAGAATATCCTCGTAATGAAAGATGAATCCAGGGTCCCTGTTTCAGCCCGTAAAAAGGAACTGGTGCTTGGTTTGCTGAATTCTATCTGAAACTATTTCACGAATATCAATCTTCTCATTCTGTTTATCTGTTCGTTCCCTACGAATATACATTGGCCCTTTTTACCCGGCTAATTGCTTCTATTTTTGTTTTCTGAAATTTAAACAGAACGAAAATGAGAAGCATTTTTATGAGTATAGGACTTTGTGTCCTTTTAGTGGCATGTGGCAGCAAAAGCCTTGGAGATAAAAAGGACCACCAATTAACACACCTGGATCTGACTGTAACAATACCCGGTGAGACCAAGCTTACACCTTATGATAGCACCGAATACACCAAAGCACGCTGCGAATACAAGATAGGTGGCAAAAGGATCGAAGTGAAGGAAATTGAGATGTCTGCTTACCCGACTGATCTGGCAATGGTGGAAGCCGTAGTAAAAGAAGATAAAAAATTCAAAGCAATACTGGATAAGAAAACCCTGGCGAACGGAGCTTTTGGTGTTATCTATGAAGGTAACGGTAAAACAGAAACGTTTAAAGACTACTTATTCTATTTCAAAAAAGGGAACCGTGCTTATAAAATAACACCTGTTTTCAATAATGACGGCGATTATTTTGAGGAGAATTTCGAATCTATCGGCAGCCTGAAATAACTCAGGTATTAAAAGTCAGGAATAATATAAAATCAATAAAATACTATGTACAAAAGGATCATTTTTGCAATTGCGCTCGTAACATCTGTAGCAACTGCTAACGCACAGTTTGGATTAGGTAAAATAAAAGATAAGTTGACGAAAAAAGATGATAAAAGCAGCTCATCTTCGTCCACAACAACATCTTCTTCTACAAGCAGTTCATCATCAACTTCTTCTTCCTCAGGAAGTACAAACAAAAACTCAAAATTACCGGATCCACCTTCCAGCGAGCTGCATAAAAAATACATGAACAAAATCGTATTTGCACATACAATGGCAGCAGTTGAAAAAGGCCAGGAAAAAGAAGCGGAGTTTATAACATCCTATAAAGTAGGAGAGCGTTTGTATGTAAGGAATTATTTTGATAACAGTATTGCCAATTATCTGCAGCCAACGGGTATGGATCTCGAGAAATCGCTATGGTTCCAGTATTTCATTTACCTGGACGGAGTGCTGCTGGATACCATTAACACGGAATCCATGTCGGAGAACAATCAGAAATACAACTGGACTACGTTCCGCGATGTTATTGCTACTTCTGATAATTCCGAGTCCAACAGGTACGTTTCTGCCAGGGCGTTTGATGGCTTCCTTGAAAGAAACCTCGATAAGCTGCTCACGGGCAAGCATACCCTGAAATTAGAATTGGTGCCAAACAATTATATGACAAAGACTTTTCTGCCCCCGGTAGCTGTTGGTGAAATATCAGTGGAAGGCCCGGCGGATCTGCTCAATAGCGGTTACTGCTTCAACAAAAAAACAATGAGTAATCCGGCGGTATCTACAGAGCTACTAAAGACAGCGAACAAGGGAAATAAAAGCAATGGAGTGAAAGTGACAAAGGTACTTTTACTGGAAGACGACTGGAGAGAAATAAGAGGGCAGGCAACAGGAGCTGTAATGCGTAAGGAAATAGAAGCGGTGAATATTGGTACCGAAGAAAACGGAAAAAAATGTTATTACCAGTATGTCATTTATGCTAAAACCCTGTATCCTGCAAAAGGCGAGGACCCGAACTACGTGAAAAGCCTGGAGCGTGGGCAGAGTATGCCATGCAGCTGTATGAACGTTATAAAATAGATATTGAAGAATAGAATACCCGAAATAAAACAAAGGCCAGGAACCGGGCAGTGATAAACTGCCTGGTTTTTGAATTTTACTAAACTGAAAAACTACTTATATGCTGTTTGTCTGGAGAGGAATTGGAATTGCTGTACCTATCGTTTTTTTTCTCATTGGCTGGATCGTATCCTATTGGTTCAAGGATACAACCTTGGGCAACGGAACCTACATTGGCTGGGTTTGTTTGTATTCGGCTATCGTTTGTTTATTGCTGGGAGCGGCTGCCCTTGGGATGGGCAAAAGCGAAACGAATGAAAACGGAACCTCTGCTCCAAAGAAGAAACATGATTTCTTTTTTGTCCCGGTCATTTTCTGGGCTGGTATATTCGGTGCTTTGAGTGCATGGTTATTATTGAGTGGTGGGGAAAAGAAAGATAGCCTTGCTGGTATAACAAAAGATCCTGTAGCAGACACGATCCGAATGCTTCGTTTCTACAACCCGACACCGGATACACTGATGTATGTACTTTCCGATAAATACGGATACTTTGAAAAAGAAAAACTGAAGCCTTATTCTTCCATCGAACGGTATGCGCCAAAATCAAGTTATTTACTCGCCGGAATGAGGAAGAACGGCGAATCAACGCTGGCCCTGCCGGGTAAGAAAGATTTCGATACCACGAAATACGAAAAGGTAAAGGAAGGGGATACTTTTATTTACCAGCGCACGATCACCAGGCCGACGAAAGAAGCAAACGATTATGACGATGCATGGGTATTGCTGAGCAGTGGATTTGACATGGTGGTGATAAACATCAGCGACCTTTACGAAGGTAAGTTACTGAAGAAAGAAAAAATAGCAGGAATAAAATGGATAGAGAAGATCCATAGCAAACACCCGGGTGATGAGCTGATAGAGCCTTTTGTAAAACCTGCAGCGGGTGAAACAGTGAATGTTATCAACCCGAATACGCTTTTACCGGTAAGTTGCAGGGAAAAAGAAGCGGTATACATCCTGATTACTTATCCATTTAACCAGGAGCTGACAAATGAATTTATCTCCGGGGAGATTTCAAGATTGGTTTTATAATCTTTTTTTTTAATGGGAAAACACGGAGAGGTATTGAATTATAAAGTGGATGCCAATAACATAGAAACGGTTTTTGCACTCATCGAATCCGGTGAGAAGGAAAAAATGATTGCGGCACTGGATGCGATCAAAGATAACCCGGAAGCCACCGGACAAGTGGAAAAACGCTACCTGAACATCGTACGTGCAAGACTTAAGGACCGGGAGGCAGGTCTGGAACGATTGCCTGAGGGGATGCTGAATTCCACGGAGATAAAGATGCTCTTCGACGAGCGCCATGTTACACAGAAAATTATTTCCTTTTCTTATTGCGATGATCATTATTCCAGGCTGATCATTGATACTATCGGCGCAGTTGTTGCTAATTATTTCGATATAAACACTTACATGAAAGAAGTGGAAGCGATCGAAAAGGAAAAAATGATAAAGGATTTTCCATCCGATCGGTTCAGGAACATAAGGTACAAACTAAGTGATGAGATCAGGGTAAACCCCGAAGGCTGGTATGCGCGATTGTGCGAGCATTTGTATTGGCTGTGTGTGGATAAGCTGCTGTTCAATAAAACAGAGTTCGAAGTAGCTAACAGGTCGCTTGTGTTTAATGAATTTATGTTTTTCATCATAACATCCGGGGTGTGTGAGATCGATATACACCAGTCGGAGACCCCTCATTTCGGTAAGATCTTCTGGATGTCTTGGCATGTGCCAAATACAATTTGGTCGGATGTAGAACCGGCAATACCTGAATCGACGCTTAAATTTGTTCGCAAAGCAAAATTCCGGACCAGTGATTCCGGGAAATGGAAAGTGATTGTCAGACCGGATATGCCCAAATAGTAACAGTATCCGTCATGTTGCCGTTCCGGATTTGTAAAAAGCATATATTTGAATAAAATAAACAACATGCTGACGGATGTACTAAAACAGGAGCACGTAGGTTACCTGAAATCAAAGCTCAACCTGATGAACGGGATACTCTCCCTTACGAAAACACAGCTTGTACTGGAAGCGTACCAGCGTAGTGTGGAAGATGGCGGCCTGTTCCGGGCGCTCTTTAAGAAAAAGAACGATATGGACACCGAAGGTTTTGCCTTCGATCTCCATACGATCAAAACAAGCAGGGGAAAGCACGGGTTCAACAAGAATGTCCTTGAAGTAACAGATGCGAATGGGATCAGCTGGCGTATCCTTGTGAAGGATTACACGGAATGGGAAAGTCTGCTGAAGCAAAGCTGATTTCAGTTTATCTATAGCGCTATGACAGTGGAAGAAACATTCAAACAAAAGAACCGCCTGGAAGGGATCCTGTTTATCATTGGTTGCCTGTGCTTTATCAGCACTGTGGCTTTGGTGATGGTTCACCTTGGTTTTCGAAGAGAATATATAGACCATCAATCCCCTAAATACAGCCTCGAAAAAGGAGAAGTGTGGCTCATCAATATCTGCTCCGGTTTGCTGGGCGGCGTGCTTGTCAATTACAAACGATATATTATTTCCGGGATCTCCGGTCTCATCACTTCTGCAGCAATGACCGGTCTTAGCTTTTTGTATATGGGCTGGCGGGAAAGTATGATCAGTTACGAACTGCTCATCCCGATCGGTATTGGCATTATCCCCGGGGTGTTTGTATACAACTTTCTCAGTAGGCGAATAAAATAGTTTCAGCCCGAAGGATCATTTGTTTTCTTCTTCGTCCAGGCAGCCGGCAGCAAAGGATGCAGCAGTTGCCCAAAATAGCTTTTCGGAAATTCTTCTTTGATCCCGAATTTTTCCGGTTCTTTATCGGGGCATACATAGGTGCCGAAGATCAGATCCATAAGTGGGGAAATATTGGCGTAATTACCGGCGTCCCTGTTCAGATCATGGTGCCAGTGATGCAGCTCCGGCGCTCCGATCAGCATACGCAGCGGACCGATAGGCAAACGTACATTGGAATGAATGTAGATCGCCCAGATGCCTCTGAACGCGATCAAACCTGCGATCGTTTCCAAAGGGAATCCTAACACAAAAGCCGGCAGATTGATGAGGCCAACCGTGTAAATAGTATCCAGTGGGTGTTCCCGGTGTGCTGCCAGCCAATCGAGATGCTCCGCACTGTGATGCACCTTATGGAACCGCCAGAGAAAACCAACCTTGTGCTGAAGGCGATGCCCCCAGTAAATAATAAGATCACTGAAAACGATCACTTCGATAGCCTGCAGCCACCAGGATTGGGAGGCTACTGCATTCCGGAAACCTGCCGGAACAATATCGTCCAAAAAAAAACTGAAATAGCTGAGTGCCCAGAGTACCGCAGCCCCGAATATAAAATACTGTCCGAGGAAAAAACACAGATCCACAAACCAGTGAGGCCGCAAGATCTTCTGTCCCTGTTTGGCGGGAAAGATCTTCTCCATCGGTACAAACACCAGCAGCAGGAAAACGATGCTGAGCCCGGTCGCTTCTATGAGACTTACTAAATTCATGGGTAGAAAAAGAGCTTATTTTTTCTTGCGGATAGTGTCGTCTTGCGGTGTGAACATTTTGTCGGATTTGGAGCTGCCCATGATCAACGTCTGCGTTTTTGGTTTTTGAGGGCTAGTGTTATTGTTAGCAGTGTTTTTCTTTTTCTTCTCTGTTTTCTTTACGCTGTCTTCTTTCGATACCAGTTCTTCATCAAAAACATATCCCGATTTGGAGCTTGACATCGTTTCATCCAGGTAAAAAGGGCTGGTTGCAGAAGAATCATTGGCATTTGCCTGTTTCACATCCGGTGTGTCGGAAGCATCCCGCTCTCCTGCATCTATCTCCGCCGGTTTGTTCTCAAAGCTACCTGCGCGGTATGCAACGAAGCCGGTAATAAGCGTGACAAAACCAAGAATGGTAAGGATCTTAACGATAGGTTTAGGATTTTTCATGCTGAAGGAATAACGAAATTAACGAAGAAAGTTACAGTTTTTCAGACGAATATAAAAACGGCAGACTTCTCTGCGCTCTTTGCGTACATTTTCTCGCGAGGCTTCGCGAGCGTGCTTTGCGGTTTAAGCCTACTCCGCAAAATCCTTATTGATACTTTTATTAGTGAAGATCCGCACCGGGTACCAGGCAGCAAAAAATCCGATCACCAATACCACACCTAATATAGAGAAGAAATCCGTCCACATGATCCGTACCGGATACGCACTTACCACATAACCTTCATCGAACGTGATAAAACCGGTTTTGATCTGCAGCCAGCATAGCCCCAGTCCTATGAAAAGCCCGACACTGGCGCCTATGATCGTGATCAGGAAACCTTCTGTCAGAAAGATCCTCCGGATCAGGCGTGCATCAGCACCCATATTATTCAGGATCACAATATCCTTTTTCTTTTCGATGATCAGCATCGTAAGCGCTCCTATGATATTGAAGGTGGCAACGATCAGTATAAAAGTGAGGATGAGGAAAGTAAGCAGTTTCTCTGTCTGCAGGGTTTTGAACAGCGTTTCGTTCTGCTGGAAACGATTCTTAGTAACGAAGCCCGTGCCGATAACAGCCTGTAGTTTATCCTGGATCTCTCCGATGTCTGCATTGCGGTCGCAGCTTAGCTCTATAGAAGTTACTTCATTGGTGTAATCGAACAGCTCTCTTGCCAGGTCGATGTCCACAAGGATGTATTTATAATCGAACTCGTCGTTGATACTGAATAGCCCCGAAGGATAAAGCTTAAATTCATTGAAGGCGTCTTCGGGGTTCAGCGAATTGGATTTTCCTCTTTTCGGGCTGTAGATGCTTATGGGAGTATACAGGTCATTAACGCTGGCCCCGATCCGGTAAGCCACCCCTTTACCAAATACACCGTACCAGGTATTTCCTTTGCGCAGCAGGTAATCGCCTTCAAACACAAGTGTGTCGAAAGAAGTAATGGATTTGAATTGTTTGCTTACACCCTTTACAGTTACCACTGTTTGTTTATCTTCTAATTTCAGCAGCGCATTGTCTTCGATGGAATAGCCCACATCGGTAATTCCCTCGATGGATCGGATCTTTTTATTCAGCTCCTCGTTCACCTCAAAGCTTTTTCCTTTTGCCGCCCGGATCTCGATATCACTGTCGAAGGAATTGTAGAGGCTTTCCACCAGTCCGGTGAGCCCGTTCATCCCGCTAAGCACAATAATAAGCGCGGCGGTGCCTACAGCAATAGCCGATACGGAGATCCAGGAAATAATATTGATGGCATTGTTCGACTTTTTGGAAACAATGTAGCGTTTGGCTATGTAAAAAGCTAAGTTCAATCCTTACTTCAGCAATTGATCGATCCTTTCGGCATAATCCAGTGAATCGTCGATATAAAAGATCAGTTCGGGCATGGCTTTGAACTGGTTGCGGATCTTCGCGATCAGGAGCTTCCGGATCGCAAATTTCTGTGAATTTACCAATTCCAGGGCTTTTTCCTTGTCTTTTGGCAGCATAATGCTCAGGTACACTTTCGCCAGCCCCAGATCGGGAGTAACGCGCACCTGGGTAACCGAGATAAAGGCCCCTTCCAGCAGGGTTTTCGATTCGCTTCTGAATATTTCGGCGAGCTCCTTTTGAAGTAAACGGTTTACCTTGCTTTGTCTTACACTTTCCATGCAACAAAAGTACTAAAAATTGCTTGTTGGGGCTATTTTACTATTTTTGCAGTCCAAAATTATTCCAAAATGGCAAAATTCCATTCGCTTAAGGTTAAGGATGTAAGAAGAGAGACTGCAGATGCCGTATCCGTTTCGTTTGAGGTGCCACCTCAATTGATGGCCGACTACCAGTTCAAACAGGGGCAGTATCTTACCCTGAAGCTGACGGTAAACGGTGAGGAGATCCGCCGTTCTTATTCGATCTGTACCTCCCCGTTCAGCGAAAAGGACCTTCGCATTGCCGTAAAGGAAGTGGAAGGGGGAAGAGCCTCTACCAATATCAACCGCCATCTCAAAGTGGGGGATGTGATGGAGGTAATGACACCGATGGGAAATTTTCACAGTGTGCTTTCCGGCTCCAATAAAAAGAATTACGTGCTTTTTGCAGGTGGCAGCGGGATCACCCCGATGATGAGTATCCTGAAAAGCGTATTGTATATCGAAAAACAAAGCACGGTTGTGCTGTTCTATGCCAACCGCGATGAGAAATCGGTGATCTTTGATGCCGAGATCAAAAAATTAGCATCCGAATATGCCGACAGGCTGAAAGTGATCAATGTATTCGACAAACCGGAAGCGGAGATCAACGAGCTTTACAAAGGCTTCATAACACCGGAAAAAGTAATTGCCTTTTCCGAAGGACATATCGGGCTCCATCTCGATAATGAATATTTTATCTGTGGTCCCGGACCCATGATGGAGAATGTAAAACAAGGTCTGGAAAAGCTGAAAGTAGAGAGCAAACGCGTTCACATCGAATATTTCACCGCCGTAATAGAAGCGGTAGCAGCAGCCGAAGGAAAAGCAGCCCCATCAGGCGAAGCTGTTAACAGCAATGTAACGGTGATCCAGTACGGTATGGAAACTTCGTTCAAGCTCAACACGAACGGTATCAATGTGCTGGACGCTGCCCTCGATGCAGGTGTGGATGTTCCATACAGCTGCAAAGGTGCTGTTTGCTGTACCTGCCGTGCAAAAGTGATCGAAGGAAAAGCAAAAATGGATGCCAACTTTGCACTTACCGACAGTGAAGTGGAAGAAGGCTTTATCCTCACCTGCCAGGCCCACCCGCTCACAGAGAAGTTAGTGGTGGATTACGACGCTATTTGATAGTTTAGCCCGCAGAAAGCGCTGTCATCATCCCTTTTTTACTGGTATAGTTCAAATTTTCGCAGGTGCAGATCCGGTTTATACCTCTGCTGTATCTCCTTTTAACGGGTATAGTTCCAATTTTCGCAGGTATAGATTCATTTTGCACCGGTGTGGATCAATTTTTCGCAGGTTTAAATTCATTTTGCACCGGTGATGATCGGTTGCTCACTGGTGTAAAATCGGTTTACACCGGTAATGATCGGTTGCTCACTGGTGCAAAATCGGTTTACACCGGTGATGATCCCTTGCTCACTGCTATAAAATTGGTTTACACCGGTGATGATCACTTGCTCACTGGTGTAAAATCGGTTTACACCGGTGTATTTTCAATTCCCGCAGGTGCAAATGCTGTATACACTGTTGATATTTCTATGACAGCATGCGTATTTTCGGTTTATACATTCGAAAAAGCAGATTGCATCCCGGAAGATCTGTTTATTACCTGCAAATAAAAAGCAGGAAATTTGTATATTTGATCATACACCTGTTTATGAAAGTTTTTAAACTGATGGCGTTATGCCTTACACTTGGAGCAACTGCTTTTGCACAAAATTTTAATAAAGAAACGATCTCCGCCCATACCAATTTCGGTATTGAGATCTATGATGTGAAATACACGCAGCATATCAATATTAATGGTGTGTCCGAAAACAGGCAAACAACAGATAAAGCCGCCAACCGGAATTTCTCATTCGGCGGCGATTATGCAGTGATCAAAAAACTGGCACTGGGCCTGCGGGTAAAGCTCAATACATATTATACTTCCGGCGACAGCAGCAATGGTACGGCAGCTGCTACAGCCAAATCGCAGGATTATATGCTCACTGCGAATTATCACCTGGTGGATAAAAAAATATTCAATCTTTCTGCCGGATTGGGTGTAGGAGGCTCGCATCTGTACTATAATGATAATATCAAACTCGCATCGAACAATAATGAAGGCAACATCATCAGAGGGAACGGTCCGTATTTCCAGTTCCAGCTAAGCCCGCAGTTCGTTATTGCGAAGCGGGTAGGAGTAGGAATGTCGTTCTACACACCTTTTGTGAATTATTCCAAAATGAAGAGCAATGATGAGCTCGCTAATATATTTGTGATCTCCAAATGGAAAGGAAGCGGTTATGGCTTTAGCTTTAACCTGAATTTTATTATAGTGAAGGGGGAATAGCTTAACCAAAAATTCTCGCGAAGGATTTTGGCACGCAGAGACGCAGAGAGCGCAGAGAAATTCCGGAAAAAATTGTTGAATTATATTGAAGGGAAAGGTATTGGATTTTAAAAAAAGCAGAATAGAAGATCTTCACGTCTCTTCCATAAAAAGCTTTGCGCTCTCTGCGTCTTTGCGCGAACCTTAAGACAATACAACTTTGCGTTCTCGCGAGGCTTCGCTACGCGAGCGGTTAAATCCCCCACGCTATTTATTAAAGATCACCTGGAAATCCGCGATCGTATCGTTGCGCACCGTATTGCTTTTGGGAGTCAGTAAAAAAGGAGCGACACCGTACACGTAAAAATTCCTGTCGGAGGCTACATACAGCTCCCGCGCCCGTCCGGAGTATTTCATTTGTTTGGCCTGTACTGTATTCAACACCGGGATCACATTGGTAGTACTGTTTTGATACTGCCAGATCTTTCCTTCCGAAGTGGAAAGCAAAAGCGTATTGTTATCGACCATGCATGCACCATAGGCTTCATACGCACCGAAATCGAAACGCTGCTGAATGCTTCCTCCCGGTAGTGTCAGGATCTCAATAACTGCGTGTCCGGAAGGATTGTTGGAGAACAGGTAGATCTCATAAGCCGATTTCAGGCAAGCCGCTCTTATATCCGTGTTCTGGATCACTTTCCGGACGATACCCGTAGAGCTATCGAATACCAATGTTTTCTTTACATTCGTCGACGACATATCCTGCAGGCAAACGACCAGGTAGGCATCGCAGTAATAAATATATTTAACGAAATAATTGACCTCGCTTGTTAAATAAGACCGTATGATAGCGCCATCCGAGTTGTATTTATATACATTTCCATCGTTCTTGCCCAGGTATACATTTTTTCCATCGCTTATGCAGCAGGTTGTATTGGCTCCGGTAACCGCATTGCTCAAGGTCCATTTAACGATATTGGTATGCATGTTATAGGTTCTGAAATTCTGCCCGATGCCGCTGGCAGTATAAAGCTGCTGATAATAGTTGGTGATCGCAGCGCCTTCGAACGATCCCGTATGATGGATAACATTGCTTTGTGTATAATTGGTATCCGTGCGGTAATAAAAATGTTCGGTGGCATTCCGGGCAACGAAGTAATATCCTTTTTTTAGGAAAGGCGATTCGGTAATATATATCGGAACCGATTTGATCGTTACATTGTTCCCGTCGCTGAGCGAAAACTCCAGAGTGTAATTGCCGGTAGGCATACGATATTCATACAGCTCTATTAAAGCATTGAGCGGATAATCTGTACCTGACACGTTGAGGATAACACCGGGCTGGGCCAGGTCGCCGTTTTGATCGCGGAGTGTGATCTCCAGTCGTTGAACACCTGTTTCATCCTTCAGGTTGCCGGAAATAACAATGGTATCAAACATATCATAGGCCGCTCCCGAAGCAGGAAGGATCACATCTATAGTTGGAGGTATGGTGTCTTTCTTTTCTTTTTTACAGGCGGAAAGCAAAAAGACCAGCAGGGAAAGGAGGTATATGCCCGAAAAAGCTCTTTTCATAATAGGCAATTTACGCAGAAAAAACGGCACGTACAAGCGATCAGAACTTGTAGGAGAAGCCTATCCCCAATACCTGTTTGAACTGTACGTCAGGACCAATGGAGCCTTTTTTGCTGCCGCTGCTGCGAACGATCTTAATGTCATCGTCGTAGATAAGCTGCGTGCTGAGTGTAGCGGAAATGTATTTGTTCACTTTCATCGAAGTGAGTGTTGTCCAGTTAACGTCAATGTTGCCTGGTTCTTCAAGGTAGTTGGTAAATAGCTCGAGCATGGTCTGAAAAGTTACATTCTCCATGATCTGCTCTTTGTATTGCATTTTAATGTATCCCCCGAATTCCTCCCGGTGTTTTAAACCTCTTCTCGTAACAGTTGTATCGCCTGCTGCGCTGATGTATAGTTCAGCTTTATCAACTCCGAAAGCACCGGCATCTGCTAATGTCTGATCATTTACAATGGTGAATTTTCCCGTTAAAGGCGCTACTAATAAGGAGAAATTTTCGTTCGGCTTATAATCCAAACCAAGCGCTACCAGGCCATAACCCGGAGCAAGGAAATTGGAGATAACAACCGAATCGTTCGGATAATTGTAACCCGGAGCAAATTGTGTTTTAAAATCCACGAGCCCGGTGTAGAAGACATGATCAAAGGCCTTTCTTCCGTATTTGGATGTGATCTGGATACGATCATCATTTTTCCACCAGTTTTTGCTTTCTCCCTGGCGGATCAGACCATAACCCATATCCAGGTTGTTTGACCAGGTATTTTTTCCTTTTACATAAGTGGCAAATAAGCTTACGATCCCATTGGCAGAGATAGCGCTCTGCCCACCGGCAGCCCAGTTGGTAAGCGATACCTGTTGTCCTGAAATGGTCATAACACCACCTTTTTTCCAGTTTTTGAGGCTGTCTGCCTGTTCTTTCTTCAGTTTGTCCGATTCAGTCAAAAGACTGGTCGTAGCTTCGTTTTGTGAGTATGAAAAGGTATAAAAACCTAAAGCCAAAAGGGTTAGCAATTTTTTCATCGGGTTGCTTTAAAAATCAGTCGGCAAAATTAGCAAAAAAAGGCCGAAGAATCTATGCTTTGCTTAATATGTTTGATTAATAAATAGTTAAGATTTAATGAATTACCACCATAGTTGGGAAGGGACATAAAAAAAGCCCCCTGACAGTCCCGATAGCTATCGGGAGTCAGGGGGCTTTTGAGGAGGTATAGCACTCTTAAGCTAATTTCACATTCACGGCATTCAGGCCTTTTTTACCATTCTGAACCTCGTATACTACGTTGTCATTCTCGCGGATTTTATCCACTAAACCGGAAACGTGAACAAAGATCTCTTGTCCGTCGTTGTCCTTGATAAATCCAAAGCCTTTTGCTTCATTAAAAAATTTTACTACTCCGTTTTTCATTGTGTGTTGTTCTTTTGTGTCCGCCTATGGCGGACTGGTTATTATTTGTTGTATTCTTTAGTATCAGGTAGCCGGCACGGTACATGCCAGATCACCTAATGAGTTTAATCGATGTTTTTGGATAAGGGCGTCTTCCTTCTTTATTAAGGAATGTAGTAGTAATCGCCTGGTGTTGTACACAAACTGATTGAGATACAATCTTCTAAAGAAGTGTTCAAATGTAGACAATTATCCGGAAAAAAAAAATATTTCATCAAAACTCCATCACCGTTTCATACAGGGTGCTTCGTTCGATCGGTTTTTTGCCGGTTTGTTTGATCAGGTCCACCAGTTCCTGCGTGCTCAGCTTCGGACTTTGCTCCTCGGCGCCTGCCATAGAATAGATCTTTGTGGTATCGTCGATAGTGCCGTCGATATCGTCTACCCCGAAATTGAGCGATAGCTGAGCCGTGCTCCGCCCGATCATGGCCCAATAGGCTTTTACGTGCTCAAAATTATCCAGGTAGATCCTGCTGATCGCATAGTTCCGGAGGTCTTCTATCACACTCACCTCGGGTACATGAGACATCTCATTGTTCCCGTTCCTGAATTTAAGCGGGATAAAACAGTTGAATCCCTGCGTTTTGTCCTGTAGCTGGCGCAGGCGTTCCATATGGTCTACCCGGTGCCGGAATTTTTCGATGTGGCCATACAGCATCGTCGCATTGGAATGCATTCCGAGCTTATGCCATTCTTCATGGATCGCCAGCCACTCATCGGCCGAACATTTTCCACCTGCTATCTGATCGCGGATCTCCGGATCAAAGATCTCAGCGCCACCACCGGGCATGCTGTCCAGTCCCGCTTCCTTCATGGCTTTCATTCCGTCTGCATAGCTCAGCTTTGCCTTCTTGAAAATGTAATGATACTCAACCGGGGTAAGTGCCTTAATGTGCAGCTCGGGCCGGTGTTCTTTTATTTTCCGGAACAGATCCGTATAGAATTTAAAATCCTGTTTGGGAATAACGCCACCTGTAATATGAACCTCCGTTACCGGTTGTCCGTCGTATTTTTTGATGATGTCCATCATCTGGTCGATGCTCATTTCCCAGCCTTCCTCGCGGTTTTTGATCAGTCTCGAATAAGCGCAGAAAGAGCAGGTATACACGCAGATGTTGGTTGGCTCCACATGAAAATTGCGGTTGAAAAAAACTTTGTTCCCTGATTTTTTTTCTTTTACAAATTCTGCCAGTGTGCCCAGGAAACCAAGCTCTCCTTTTTCATACAGCAGCAGGCCGTCATCAAAGGTGATCCGCTCTCCGGCTAACACTTTTTCGGCTATTTTTTTTAAGGATGGATCTAAGGCAGAAGATGATATAAGTTGAGTAAGTGAATGCGCCATAATGCAGGTTATTTGCACACAAAATTACTATTTAATTAACACAAATATCCGGTTTATACCCCTTTATTATTTTTAACGATTCAGAACCTTTTGAAGGGTTTAAAAAACTTTCCTAATACTGCTCGTTGCTGTTTGGGAAGTCTTTTGATTTTACATCCTTCACATAGCTTTTCACAGCTTCGGTCATTTCGGTATACAGGTTCAGGTATCTTCTCAGAAAGCGCGGGCTGAATTCATTTGTCATCCCCATCATGTCATGTGTAACCAGTACCTGCCCGTCCACTCCGCCACCTGCCCCGATCCCGATCACGGGGATCTGAACGGTTTTCGCTACTTTTTCAGCCAGGGCAGCCGGTATTTTTTCAAGCACGATAGCAAAACAGCCTGATTTTTCAAGGATCTGGGCATCTTCTAATAATCTTGAAGCTTCTTCTTCTTCTTTAGCCCTTACAGTATAGGTACCGAATTTATATATCGATTGTGGAGTGAGGCCTAAATGTCCCATTACGGGGATTCCGGCGGATAATATGCGCTCTACCGATTCTTTCACTTCCCTGCCACCTTCTAATTTTACGCCATGCGCTCCCGATTCCTTCATGATCTTGATAGAAGAGTTCAACGCTTCCTTCGAATTCCCCTGGTAGGTACCGAAAGGAAGATCGACAACCACAAGTGCCCTGTTCACAGCCCTTACTACAGCAGCTGCATGATCGATCATCTGGTTGAGCGTGATCGGAAGTGTGGTCTCATGTCCGTGCATTACATTGCTGGAGCTGTCGCCTACCAGTATCACATCAATACCACCGTCATCCACGATTCTCGCCATCGTATAATCGTAGGCAGTGAGCATGGATATTTTTTCTCCCGCGCGCTTCATTGCCTGGAGCACATTGGTGGTTACTTTCTTAATTTCTTTTTTGGCTACGGACATAATTTTCCAGTTATTGGGCAAAACTTACCAGTTGTAAAAAACAAAGGTAAATATAAATTTTATTCGCCTTAATTCTTTATTTTTGCATAATGAGAAAGATCTTTGTTTTTGGTGTCCTGTCTTTTGTTTTGCTGGTGTCCAACTCCTGTAAAAATGACCTTGATTCCCTTGCGCCCTATGTGGAAAGTGTAGCTGTTTACGGGCTTATTGATCCGAACGATTCGGTCAATTATATCCGCGTGAACCGCGTATTCCTGGGCCAGGGCAACGCCAACGAGATAGCACAGATCCAGGATTCGGTTTATTTTAAGCCCAATGAAGCAAGTGTGATAGTGGAGAAATACTGGAACAACATTAAAAAGCAGACCTACGTGTTCTCCGAAACCTACGAAGTTCCGCTTCAGCCCGGAACATTCAATACCAACCAGCTGATCTACAAATCCACCCAAAAATTCAAGTCCGATTCTTCCGGGAAATATTTTGAATACAAGCTGATCGTAAAAGTAAGTGAAACAGGTAAAGAGTTCACTGCCACTACAAAGCTGATCGAAGGTGTTACACCTGCCAATTCGGGCTCTGCATTGTGTAATGCGGGGATTCAAAACTGTTTTTTTACGCAGGGATCTTATGGTATTACCACCGTATCAAACGCTTCTTCCAACATGAAGTTCTTATCTCCTGTTAATGCCGCTATTTGCGGGTTCAAAATGAGGCTTTATTATACGACGGAATACCTGAATGGCACCAGGGAGAATAAATATTTCGATTTTGTGCAGGGCAACCAGGTTACTTCCTCCACTGGCGGAGACGAGGTGATGGACTTTTCTTTCAAAGGATTGCAATGGTATACCGCCGTGGGATCCGGCATTCAGAATGAACCCAATTTTAAAGAACATCAGGCCGACAGTATGGGATTCATCTTTAATTTCGGTGGGAACGAATACAACCTCTATAGAACGATCAATAATATTTCCGGCTCTTTCGGACAGGAAAAGCCGATCTATACCAACATTTCCAACGGCGGAGTGGGAGTATTCTCAAGCAGGACCAAAATTACAGTCATAAAGAAGATGTTCAACTATACAGGAGGTGGGTCGCAGGTCAATGTGATCACCCAACCTACTGTACAGAATCTTATGAATAGCACCATGACCTGTCACCTGCATTTCAGAGGGCCGAATTGGCCGGTAGGTCCAGGTTGCTAAAAACTGACAAGCTGTCATATTAATGTACCCGTTTCACTCTTTTTTTTCGTATACTGACATAATTAGTGGCTGATTCCGCCTTGGCATAATCATTGAAAAAGGCTTGCAAAACAATCAAGTAATCAATAAAAAACAATATAAATTATGAGCAAAATAATAGGTATAGACTTAGGTACAACCAACTCATGTGTGGCCGTAATGGAAGGAAATGAGCCGGTTGTGATCGCAAACAACGAAGGCAAGCGTACAACTCCATCTGTTGTAGCCTTTGTAGAAGGCGGCGAGCGTAAAGTCGGGGATCCTGCGAAACGCCAGGCCATCACCAATCCTAAAAAGACCATTTACTCGATCAAACGTTTCGTGGGTTCTTCATTCGAAGAAAGCCAGAAAGAGATCACCCGTGTTCCATATACGGTAGTGAAAGGCGAGAACAACACACCGCGTGTGGAAATCGACGACAGAAAATATACTCCACAGGAGATCTCAGCGATCATTCTTCAAAAAATGAAAAAAACAGCTGAAGACTACCTGGGAACAGAAGTAACGGAAGCGGTTATTACCGTTCCTGCTTATTTTAATGATGCACAGCGTCAGGCTACCAAGGAAGCGGGTGAGATCGCAGGCCTGAAAGTCCGTCGTATCATCAACGAGCCTACAGCAGCAGCATTGGCGTATGGCCTCGATAAAAAAGGCAAAGACATGAAAATTGTTGTGTTTGACTGCGGTGGTGGTACACATGACGTTTCCGTACTTGAGCTGGGTGACGGTGTATTTGAAGTAAAATCGACCGATGGTGATACACACTTAGGTGGTGATGACTTTGATAACGTGATCATCGACTGGCTGGCCGACGAATTCAAAAAAGACGAAGGTATCGATCTTCGCCAGGATCCGATGGCATTGCAACGTTTGAAAGAAGCTGCAGAGAAAGCGAAAATAGAATTATCGAGCACTACCAGCTCCGAGATCAACCTGCCGTATATCATGCCGGTGAACGGGATCCCTAAACATTTGGTGAAATCCCTGACACGTGCAAAATTTGAGCAGTTGGCAGATTCATTGATCCAGCGTACGATAGAGCCGGCAAAATCAGCTCTTAAGAACTCCGGCTACAGTGCAAGCGAGATCGATGAAGTGATCCTTGTGGGTGGTTCTACACGTATCCCCGCTATCCAGGCTGCAGTAGAGAAATTCTTCGGCAAAACTCCTTCCAAAGGTGTGAACCCGGATGAAGTGGTTGCGATCGGTGCAGCTATCCAGGGTGGTGTATTGACAGGTGAAGTAAAAGATGTGTTGCTGTTGGATGTTACGCCGCTTTCATTGGGTATCGAAACCTACGGTGGAGTGTTCACCAAGCTGATCGAAGCGAATACTACGATCCCGACCAAAAAATCGGAGACCTTCTCTACTGCCAGCGATAACCAACCGAGCGTTCAGCTGCATGTACTGCAGGGAGAACGTTCCATGGCGAAAGATAACCGTACGATTGGGCAGTTCAACCTGGATGGCATCATGCCTGCACCACGTGGAGTTCCGCAGATCGAAGTGACCTTTGATATCGATGCGAATGGTATCATCCATGTATCGGCAAAAGACAAGGCAACCGGGAAAACGCAGAACATCCGTATCGAAGCAAGCAGCGGACTGTCGAAAGAAGATATCGAGAAAATGAAACGCGAAGCAGAAGCAAATGCAGATGCGGATAAAAAAGCGAAAGACGAGATCGAGAAAGTGAACCAGGCGGATACCACCATTTTCCAAAGCGAGAAACAGCTGAAAGAATACGGTGACAAGATCCCGGCTGAGAAAAAAACAGCGATCGAAGCAGCATTGGAAGAGCTGAAAACAGCACATGCGGCTAAAGATCTGGCAAAGATCGATTCTTCTCTGGAAGGTCTGAACAAAGCATGGGAAGCGGCATCACAGGATATGTACAATGCTATGAACCAGCAAGGTGCTAACAATGCAGATCCGAATGCACAGGCGAATAATACAAATGGTACTTCAAATGAAAAAGGCAAAGACAGCGAAGTAACCGATGTGGATTTCGAAGAAGTGAAATAATCTATCGGGTAAATTTGATTATAAAAGCCCTATCCGGATATCGGATGGGGCTTTGTTTTGCTTCTATTTAGCTTATGTTATTGTTAGGAAAATATACTATATTTGGAATAGTTTGAACAGAAAATCTTCAATAAATAGAACAAATAATACTGCTTCCTTCACTGCAAATTCAGTTGAAAAAAATGCTCTATTGCCTAAAGAGAGTTTTCTTAAAAAGTATAGTATTTCGCAAAAAGACTTTGATGCAACAAAAATAAAATGGAACGAGCTACAGAAAATTTATGATGATTATGTTTCCAATCAAGGATTATTACAAGGAATTGTCACAGATATAGTAAGTAAGTTTTTAACTAATGATGCAAAGGAAGTTGGTATTCACTCAGTACGATCAAGACTTAAAAAATCTGATAGCTTAATAGAAAAGATCATTCGTAAAACGATTGAAGCAAAGAAAAAAGGAGTAGTAAAAAATATTACGGCCAAAAATTACACCAATGAAATTAACGATTTGATTGGAATTAGAATTCTTCATGTTTTTAAAAATGATTGGTTCGGAATTCATAATTTCATTCTTAATGATTGCCAATATAAAGTAAAAGAAAGTCCAACCGCATATTATCGAAAGGGCGATGAAAAAACGTTTATTGATGAATGTAAAAAGCATGGATGCGATGCTAAGGTACATCCAAAGGCATATAGATCTATTCATTATATAATTGATCCATATCCTCAAAAGAAAATAGGATTTGCGGAAATTCAAGTAAGAACTGTTTTTGAAGATGGTTGGAGTGAAATTGACCATAAATTAAGGTATGTGTTAAAAAAGGGAACAAAACATCCCTTGGATAGTTATTTATTAGCTTTGAATAGGATAGCAGGAAGTGCAGATGAGATTGGCACTATAATTCGCAATAGACAGACCGAATTAAGGCAGGAAGAATACGAAAAAGGACTTAATCGAAAAAAAACTAAGTAAAATAATGTTAGATACAGCAATTGGGCCAATAATACGTGTCATTGATGGGAACTCATTCCAAATGCAGGTAACTCATGTTGGTGCGCATAATCAGTATGGATATAACAATCTTGAAATAGTGTTTATAGCTCCAAACCCAAATCTTACTAACCAAACAGTTTTATCCTATGCATTAATAGGCAGACGAGTAAAGTGTCATGTGCGTTATAGAGATGCATATAATCGTTTATATGGTGATGTGTTTTTTGAATGATTTTCGATTTGAGAAAAAAAATGCCCTTTTAGCATAAAATTCCACAATCTTCAATAGCAAATTAGATAATTACTGTCAACTTTACTGGATTTATTTATAGATCTCTTGTGAGCATGGTTTTTGATACAAGAAAGGAAGCTTTTCTACTAAACTTGTCTTTTAAATTATGGTAACAAAAGAAAAACAACAAGATATAGTTGCATCGCTTGATATAGCTATTGGTCCCGTTATAAGTATATACGATCAAAGAACCTTTAAAATGAAGGTTAATAGGATTGGTACTCATAATAAGTTTAACTATCAGGACTATGAAATAATCAGAATACCAAATGTTTCCATTCGAAAAAATGGTTCTCCAAAAACAGAGAATACTACGGTGTTGAATTTTGAGGGAAAAAATGTGCGTTGCACGATTCATTTTAGGAATGAATATAATGTATTAATTGCTGATGTTGAAGTGTTTTGATTTACTCGCTATGCTGCATACGTAGTCTTATTACTTCTATATAAATGTGAGTTAATTCGATTTAATTTTTTCATGCCAACAAAGGCAGAATTTACAATCTATAAAATAATTAAATTCCCCGTTCAGCAATGAACGGGGTTTTCTTTTTTTCGCACAAATGAACGAAGACATAATCAACGGTAAATAAATAGAAAGCCCCGAAGCTTAAGTAATCAAAGGACCGGTTTTTAGCTTAGGTTTTTTAATGTATCTTTATAATAGTTCCGAATTAATTTTTATTCTAAAACATTACATGAAAAAACACGTACTCTTTATTTTCGCCTTACTTGCTATTTCTTATTCTGCATCAAAAGCCCAGGTTAACGGACCTATTGATGTTTGTATGAATGTATCGAACAATTACCAGACTGCTTTTTCGGGCGGTTATGCCTGGTCTGTTTCTCCGGCGGGTGTCGCCAATATTTCGGATCCTGCTATTCAGAACCCGAATATAACAGTTGTAGGTACTGATCCGCAATATACGATCACGGTTGTTACCAGTGCGCCTACCAATACATTTACGCTGGTGGTAGACAACAATACACCGGCAGCTCCGGCTACTGGCCCTACCACTATTTGTGAAGGCGGCACTGCTTCGCTTTTTGCTTCCGGTGTAGGCTCATTAGGATGGTATACAACGCCGACAGGTGGAACATCCTTATTTACAGGGACGAATTATATAACGCCACCACTCAGCGCTACCACTACGTATTATGTGGAAGATGTATATTTAACCTGCCCTTCCGTAAATCGTTCGCCGGTTACTGTTACCGTAAACCCTATGCCGGTAATTAATATATCCGGGCTTAACGCGATCTGTGCGGGGCAGGGGGTAAGCCTCGTAGCCAACACCATGAGCGGCGGGCCGGTTAGCACCTACAACTGGCAGCCTGGTTCTTACACTACCTCCTCGATAACACCTACACCTCCGGGCACTATTACTTATACGCTGTCTGTAGTGAATTCATTTGGCTGTATGAACACCTTCACTCACAACGTGACCGTTAATCCCCTGCCGAACATCTTACTGAACTCGCAAACGATCTGCGAAGGGGAAACGGCAATATTGCCTGCAACAGGCGCTGTTACTTATTCCTGGAACACCGGAGCTATGGGGGCTACTATCATGGTATCACCTGCAACTACTACCACCTACACGGTAACAGGATCTTCTTCGGCAGGTTGTGTAAACACAGCTACCTGCACGGTTTCTGTAAATCCAAGCACGGATATTTCGGGAACGATCAGCACTACACTGGGTACTATTACTGCGGATGTTTACCTGCTTCAATACAATAGCTCTCAGCTTATTTTTGATACGATCCAGAATACTACATTAGGTTCCAATCAATATACATTCAGTTCGGCTTTGTCGGGCGACTATCTTGTAAAAGTAGTGGCCGATACAGCCGCTTTTCCAACGCTTGTTCCTACCTACTATGGCGACGATTTCCAATGGGATTCTGCATTGGTCATTAACCACGGATGTGCGGTTAACTTCACTGCGGATATTACCATGATAGAATTACCTGCTCTCAGTGGAACCGGTTTTGTCTCCGGACATATTATAGAAGATCCGGGATTCGGTGCGCGTATCAACGGAACCAACCATGTAATGGTACCGGGCGGCCCGCTGAAAGGGATCGACGTGAAGATCGGTAAGAACCCGGGCGGAGGGATTCAGGCAAGGACTATGTCGGATACTACCGGTTTCTATAAATTCGAAAATCTTCCTGCTGATACATTCACGATCTATGTAGATATTCCGGGATTACCAATGGATTCATCCTATCATGTGATCATTGCTGCAGGAGCAGAAACATATACCGGACTTGATTATTTTGCAGATTCCAATTCCGTGTATCCATTATTTACAGCTGTTGGATTATCGAAGCCAGTGAATGAAACAGCGAATGCAATTAACCTCTTCCCGAATCCTTCCAAAGAAAATGTAAAGATCCGATTCAATACAAACGAAGGGAATAAGGCACAGGTGGAATTGATAAACATACAAGGGGCTGTACTATTCTCTAAAGAGTTAAATAACCTGAGCAAAGGGAAACACGAAATGCAGCTGAACACCGGCAGTATGAATATTGCTCCGGGTGTTTATTTTATCCGGGTGAAAACAAACGGAGGAATGGTTTCGGAGAAATTGATCGTAACAGAGTAAAAGAAAATAGGATTAAGAAAAGCCCCCTGACAGTCCCGATAGCTATCGGGAGTCAGGGGGCTTTTTTTTATAGCTTTTAAAACAAATTAGTACTTTTGTCGTCCGCATGACACTACTATCCAAATTCCATCGCATATGGTCCGCTATTAAATTATCACTCAATGGCGAGCAGCTTGATTATACAAAAGGCAGTATACCAAAAGCGGTTTTTCTCTTAGCCATTCCTATGATACTGGAGCTAAGCCTGGAAAGTGTATTTGCAGTTGTAGATATGTTCTTTGTAGGAAAGCTGGGAGAAAATGCCATTGCAACCGTTGGATTGACCGAATCCGTTATTACCATTGTTTATTCGATTGCTATCGGTCTGAGTACCGCTGCATCTGCCATAGTAGCCCGCAGGATCGGGGAGAAGAATCCGGAAGACGCGGCACATGCGGGAGCTCAGTCATTGATCGTAGCTTTGTGGATCACGGTTTTAATAAGTATTGCAGGCGTTGTTTTTGCACCGGAGATCTTATCGCTAATGGGAGCAAAAAAGGAAGTGGTGCGGGAAGGTGCTGTTTTCACCCGGATCATGTTTGGCGGTAGCATTGCGATCATGCTCCTGTTCCTGATCAATGGGATCTTTCGTGGAGCAGGTGATGCGGCGATGGCTATGAAAAGCTTGTGGATAGCGAGTCTTATCAATATTATCCTGTGCCCGGTATTTATTCATTTCTTCGGTTTAAAAGGAGCTGCTATTGCAACGGTTATCGGGAGAAGCACAGGCGTTGTTTACCAGTGTTATCATTTGTTCAAAGGAAGCGGCATACTGAAATTTCACCGGCATCACTTTGCATATGACAACATCCTTGTAAAGTCGATCATTAAAATTGCCTCACCTGCTACCCTGCAATTTTTAATTTCAAGTGGCAGCTGGATCGTACTCGCGCGCATAGTGGCAGAAACAGGAGGCACCAGCGCTTCTGCAGGGTATCAGATCGCCATTCGTAATGTGATCTTCTTTATTCTTCCGGCCTGGGGCTTAAGCAATGCAGCTGCAACGCTGGTGGGACAAAACCTGGGTGCCAAAGAAGTGAACCGGGCGGAACAAAGTGTATGGATCACTACCAAATACAATGTGATATTTATGAGCTTTGTTACCCTTTTATTCATGCTTTTTGCAGAGCCCATCATCCGGATCTTTTCCATCGATGAAAAAGTAATAGCATTTGGCGCACAATCACTGCGCATCATCGGAGCCGGTTATATTTTTTACGGAATTTCGATGGTCATGACCCAGGCATTGAATGGAGCAGGAGATACAAGAACACCTACGCTCATTAATTTCTTTTGTTTCTGGATCTTCCAGATCCCGCTTGCTTATTTCCTTTCCAACTACCTGCACATGAAAGCAACAGGCGCCTTTATGGCTATTCCCATAGCTCAGGGATTGGTTGCCATCATATCCTGGTATTATTTTAAGAAAGGGAAGTGGAAAGAAGTGAAGGTGTAATGCATGTATAAACCAAACCCTTTTGTGTGAGTATCTCTCATTTGTTTTTCAGTTACCTGATCATCATTAATGTTGTTGCTTATTTGTGCATGGTGATCGATAAAATTCTTTCGAAAGGTAAAAACGGAAGAATCCCTGAAAAGACATTGTTCGGTATTGCATTTTTACTGGGGGCAGCAGGAATTTTTCTCGGGATGCTGGCACCGATACGACACAAGTTTGTCAAAACACTTTTTAAATGGGGAATTCCTTTAGTACTGTTGATGAATGGAGCTGCGATCTGGTTTGCAGTGAAAAATCTTGATTAAGATCATAAAAAAACAAAGGCGAAACCGATAGGATCTTATATTTTGGGCCTTTTTGAATAATTTTGGGTGCATATAGTAAACAATGGAACAGTATTTAAAACAATTGGAAAGCCAGGTCGCCCATGATTCCTTGTATTCGGAATTGAGCGAAGAGAGAAAAAAATCTCTGCCTCCGGCATTACAGCTTATTCATAACTACAAAGTATTCGGAGGCGGTCGTCTTGCTGTGCCAGCTGAGTTGCTGATCCCGGGAGACGAAGAGGAGTTCGAACAGCCCTTCAGCTTCGAAGATGATGCCGAATGGATGAACATGTTCGAAGAAGAATACAGGGAAGATATTCCTGCTGAATTTATTCCTTTCGGCCATTTTCTTGGAAGCGAAATTGTACTGCTGAATTCGGGAAAGAATTCGGTTCATATATTCCATGTCAGCGATATAGTAGACCCTGAATGGATGCAGTATAAGCTCACGAAGGAAAATATCGATTTGGAAGCATTTATCCGGAGCCTTCGTCCGCAAACCATTTCCTGTTTTTTGAAAACCGGTGCAGACTACGAATGTATCGAAATTCGTAATAACACAGAGCTCAAGACCATTGAAGAAGATATTTCACATGCAGATGAGACAGCTGTCCGTAAAGCATACATGGATCTTGCCAAAGGTTTGCTGGCTGATGGTTATGAGCTGCACTATGTACCGAAGTGGGTGCAGGATGAACTGAACAAATAAGCTTAGCCTTTAATAAACTCCCTGATATCCTGGATGATCTTATTGGCCAGGTTTTCAGCAGTGCTCATCGATTTGCTTTCCGAATAGATGCGAATGATCGGCTCGGTATTCGATTTGCGCAGATGTACCCATTCCTTATCGAATTCGATCTTCACACCATCGATCGTATTTACCGGCTGGTTTTTGTATTTGTCTTTTACCTGTTCCAGCACTTTATCCACATCGATCTCCGGCGTAAGCTCTATTTTATTTTTCGAGATGTGATAATCAGGATAAGAAGCACGCAGCATGGAAACCGACTTTCCGTATTTTGCCAGGTGCGTTAGAAAAATAGCAACACCTGCCAATGCATCTCTTCCGTAATGAAGCTCCGGCAGGATCACTCCGCCATTCCCTTCACCACCGATAATCGCATTTGTTTCTTTCATTTTTGTTACCACGTTCACTTCTCCTACAGCCGCCGCATTGTATTTGCCTTTCATCTTTTCAGTCACATCGCGCAGCGCACGTGTGGAAGAAAGATTGGAAACGGTGTTGCCACCTTTGTTGTACTGCAGTACATAATCTGCTACTGCTACTAATGTATATTCTTCTCCGAACATCTCGCCATCCTCGCATACCAATGCAAGACGATCCACATCCGGATCTACAGAGATCCCGAGATCAGCTTTGTTCTTTGTAACCGCTTTGGACAGATCACGCAGATTCTCCGGCAGGGGTTCCGGATTGTGCGGGAAATTGCCATCCGGTTCGCAATAGAGCTCCACGATCTCTGTAATACCCAATGCTTTCAACAGCATCGGTACGGCTATACCTCCTGTTGAGTTCACTGCATCCACTGCGATTTTGAATTTCCGTGCTTCGATCGCTTTTTTGTCGACATAGGGCAAAGCGAGGATCTTTTCAATATGTTCTTCGAGGAAATTCCCTGTCTGCGTATAAGTTCCCAGTGCTGTCACCTGCGCATATTCCAGGTCCATTGATTCAGCAAGGCTCAGAACCTCTTTTCCGTCAGCATCATTGATAAACTCGCCTAATTCATTCAGTAATTTCAATGCATTCCATTGCTTAGGATTGTGGCTTGCCGTTAAGATGATACCACCCTGTGCTTTGTAATGCGGAACTGCCATTTCTACAGTAGGTGTTGTTGAAAGCCCCAGATCGATGACATCGATGCCTAGCCCTGTCAGTGTGCCGCACACCAGTTGATTGACCATAGGGCCGGAAATGCGGGCATCCCTGCCAATGATCACAGTAGTTTTCTGATCTTCATTTCGTTTAAGCAGCCAGCATCCGTATGCAGAAGAGAATTTTACAATGTCCAGCGGGCTTAAACCGTCACCGGCTTTTCCTCCGATGGTTCCACGTATGCCTGAGATTGATTTTATGAGTGTCAAATTGTTCGTTTTTTGGGATTACAAACTTAGTCATTCGCAGCGGCGGTTTTCCGGTATTTTTCTGAACATATCAAACAAAAACTGTTTATAAAAAAAGCGGTTTTTTCCCGGCAGGAAAACATACAATAATGGCTAATATGTTCATTTACAGTAAAAAAGAAGGGAGTTCGTTAAATAAATGTATCCGGCAGCACAGGCCCAAACTGAAACATTGCATGAATTTTAATCGTATCTTTGTATAGACTGACAAAAGAGCATTGGTATGCTTATTGACAGGGAACACAGGAAGGGACAGAGGCGAAGGGAAAATCACAAAAAGGAGGATTATATGGACGATCACACTAATGGGTTCACGGAGTTGGTGGAGAAGTTTGAGAACACTGTTAAAAAAAATATTCCGGCTTATTTTGAATCAGAAGAACTGGAAGACATCATAGAGCATTACTTTTCGATTTTCAAAATGGATATGGTAAAGATGGCTTATGAATTTGCCATTAACCAGTATCCATACAATGTAATGTTCAAAATCTACAAAGCACAATATCTTTCGGGCCTGCATGAGACCAAGGAAGCCTTATCCATTCTGAACGACCTGGAATTGATAGAGCCATCCAACCCGGAGATCTATACAACCCGCGCACTTATATACAGCCAGATGGGGCTGAGCGAGCAGGCTATCGAAAATTACAAGATCGCACTGAAACACAGCGACGAGCCCGGTGAGATCTATCTCGCAATGGGGCAGGAATTCCTGAACGAAGAAAAAGCCAACGATGCCATCTATTATTTCAAAAAAGCACTGAAGCATAAAGCAGATGTTGATTTTGCATTGAATGAGCTGGCACTGTGTTTCGACCTGGCAGCAAAGACAGATGAAGGATTGAGTTTCTTCGAAAATTTCATCGAAGAGAATCCATACAATCATGTGGCCTGGTTCAACCTCGGTGTTTGTTTCAGTAAAAAAGGGGAGTTCGATAAAGCGATCGATGCCTATGACTATTGCCTCGCTATAAAAGAAGATTTTTCATCCGCCTATTTCAACAAAGGGAATTCGCTGGCCAACCAGGAAAAATATGCAGATGCCATTGCAGTGTATAAAGAGACCTTCAATTTTGAAGATCCGGATCCAAGTGCCTATTATTATATCGGGGAATGTTATGAGAACCTCAATGAGTACGAGCACGCCCTGTTGAATTACAACAAGTGTGTGAAGCTGGATCCTTCTTTTGCAGATGCCTGGTTAGCGATCGGTATTGTACTGGAAGCGCAGAACCGGATCATGGAGGGCATCCACTACATCAAGAAAGCAACGGAGTTGAATCCAACAAATCCGGAATACTGGTATATTTATGCAGAGATCCAGCAGAAGATCGGTTTTCATGAAGAATCCATCAATGCTTTTGCGAAGGTGATCGAATTAGGATACGATGAGTTCGATGTATTCCTCGATTATTCAAATACCCTGATGGAAGCCGGCTTCAAAGAAGAAGCCATAGAGATGCTGAAAGAAGGTATCCGTCTTTTCCCGGAAATAGCCGAGCTGAATTACCGCCTGAGTGCGATGTTGCTTGTCCTTGGAAGAAAGCAGGAGGCATTGGTATATCTTCAGCAGGCGCTGGTACTGGATTATGAAAAACACAATGAGCTGTTT
Source organism: Bacteroidota bacterium (assembly GCA_021156365.1). Taxonomy (GTDB): domain Bacteria; phylum Bacteroidota; class Bacteroidia; order B-17B0; family Aurantibacillaceae; genus JADJDM01. The sequence goes on along the minus strand of JAJNDK010000008.1, from coordinate 239,981 downwards.
GAATATGTGCCGGACCTGAAAGAGAATGCAAGCATTTTACAAATCATTAATACCTATAAAAAAGTATAGATAAAGCGTATGTACAATTTCGAATTAGATCATCTCCCCGAAAGGACCAAAAAAAGCAGGACAAGCGGTATTACTATGGTTATGGACAAAGGCATGAGCACCAGGCAGGCCGAAGACATGATCGAAATGGCCGGCGATAAGGTTGATTTTGTAAAGTTCGGCTTCGGTACCTCACTGGTAACACCTAATTTGAAAGAAAAGATCAGGCTTTTCAAGGATGCGAATATGAAAGTCTACTTAGGCGGAACGTTGCTGGAAGCATTCCTGATCCGTGGTAAGTTTGATGAATACCAAAAACTGCTGGATAAGTTCAAACTGGATGCCGCTGAGGTTTCCGACGGATCGATCGAATTGCCGCACGATGAAAAATGTGAATACATCAGCAAGCTGGCGAAGAACTTTACCGTATTATCGGAAGTTGGCTCTAAAGAAGAGGGCATCATCATTCATCCGAATAAATGGGTGAAAATGATGAACACCGAATTGCAGGCAGGCGCATTCAAAGTAATTGCAGAAGCACGTGAGAGTGGAAATGTGGGCATCTTTCACAAGAACGGAAGTACCCATGTAATGCTGGTAAACAAGATCACGAGCAAAGTACCGGTTGAAAATATCATCTGGGAAACACCGCAGAAATCACAACAGGTATATTTTATCAAACTGTTCGGAGCGAATGTAAATGTGGGCAATATCAGCCACGAAGACATGATCCCGCTGGAGACCTTGCGTATAGGCTTGCGCGGAGATACCTTTTTTCATTACCTGCCGGAGAAATTGCAGCAGTCGTAATGGCAAAAACATTATACAATAAAAAAATCCGCTTCTTTATCAGGGCGGATTTTCTTTTTAACGGGAAAGTGTAAAGATCAATGTGGAACATAGATCGGTTTTTCTTTCCGGTTGTTATGTTTCGCATTATCGTTTTTATCTTTCAGGTTCTTTACATCCACATCTGCAATGAACTTCCATTTACCTTTGCTGAAGTCGTAGGCATCGTAGCTGAAATCGGGACCATAATACTGGTATTGGCCAATCATATACTCATCTTTAGGAGCAAGGTGGTCAAAAACGATCATGCCCTTGTCGTCGAGGTATTTTAAGGACATCACCAGTTCTGCAGAATATTCGAAAACAACCCTCCGGGGATTTTTTTGCGGCATTTTGAAAACATCTTTCCCGAAAACAATATCACCATTGTCTTTGAAATACATGATATCGATGAATTTGCGGCAAGTGAGCTTATCGTTTCCGTCCCAGGCCAGCAAGGTGTAATAATCGTCTGTTTTGATGATGTCGTAATACAGCATACCGAACCATTTTTCAGGCGAACCGATAAATGTCTCCGGGTTTTTGATCGTTCCGGATTTATCGATCAGTTTCTCTACATTGTATTTCTTTGTTTGTTTGTCGTAGGTTTGAATGAATCCGAAAAATAAATGGGAGCCGTCTTTTTTATCAATGTTCCAGTTGATGATCCGAAAATTCTTATCGGGCGAGATCAGGCGTCCAACCTGGTTTAGCGAATCGAACGGAAAAGAAAAGGAAAGCTCCGCAGTTAAAGTGGTATCCCAGAGCTCAAGGAAAGCCTTGTTCAGTGCCATTTTCAGTGAGTCCGTTTTTGCCGTGTATATTTTTTTCTGAAGTGCCTGGAGCCGGAGCTCCTGCTTTTTGAAGTATACGATGTCTTTGTCCGACAAGGTTTGTTGTGCTGCGAGATTGCCGGATACAAGGACAAAAAGCAGCAATGCGAATGTAAGCCGGATAGCTTTTTGTATGGAAAGAGGGTTTATCACTATACTATAACGTTTGAATGCAGCATTTATTACAAATCACAAGCCAATTTCATTCTATAAAGATAAGAACTATGTTATCTGTGACAAAAACACCCGGTTATTTCGTTTGCTCCTGTTTTTTTGGAATCGCCGTTGTGTCCTTCGGATTGTAATAGGAAGAAGAATCCAGCTTCAGCGCATTCTTTAAGGAGTCGGCTTCTATCTCATCAAAGGCTTTTTGCAGGTATTCTTTTTTCGGGAACTGGATGAGGTACATTTTCTTTTCGGGGTTTGGCAGGGTAGCGCTCCGCAGCCAGGGATTGAACAGCTTCAGTACTTTGTAATTAAAACCTTTGTTGATGGCAAATCCGGCCAGGTCGGTGATGCTGCTGTCCACTTTCAAGGTAGTGGTCGGGATCCGGTGATAGAGGTCTTTTTTGCGGATCTCGAAACCGAAGCCTTTGGGGTTTTGAAGGATGGTTTTCAGGGCAAGCACCCTGTATACATATCTTCCTGTCTCTTCGTTCAGTAGCAGGTCGTAATAGTTATCGGCCTGCTGTCTTTTCAGCTGGTTCTCAATTCCACCCATCCCGAGGTTATAGGAAGCTGCTACGAGGGTCCAGTTACCGAATTTTGCATAGGCATCCTTAAAATACTGGCAGGCGGCCTGGGTTGATTTCTCCACGTTGTAGCGCTCATCTATATCGGAATTGATCTCCAGTCCGTAATTCTTTGCCGTAGGCTCCACGAACTGCCAGAAGCCCGTAGCGCCTGCAGGGGAAACCGCATTGGTGAGGTGACTCTCGATCAGGGCCACGTATTTAAAATCGTCGGGAATATTGTTCTTTTTCAAAATGGGCTCGATCACCGGGAACCAGCGGTTGGCTCGTTTAAAAAGCAGCAGGGCATTGGATTGCCAGTAGGTATTGGTCAGGAATTCCCGGTCGAGGCTTTCTTTGATGCTGAAATCGTTCTGTGGGACCCGCTCACCCGCAAAGTTGAGGTTTTTCGGAATGTTGAGGCCAAAGATCCGGTAATTGGAATTCATGTAATCTTCCTGCTTCTCACTCAGATTGTTGCTGAAGGCATAGGAGAAAAAACTGACGAGGAAGGAAAAGAGGACAAGACTACCCAAAACAATTCCTGTTTGTTTGAGTGTTCTTAAGTTAAGAAGGTTCTTAAAGGCATTTTTCATTCCCATAAAGGTACGAAATCCATGCCGGACGACCTGACCAAAACCCAGCAAAAAGCCCTGTTATGTGGGATAACAGGGCTTAAATTATGTTATTTTTTCAACAACCCGTTCATAAATGAACGGAATGCAGTTTTTATTCTTCCGTAATGATGTTCGGATCTACCAGTACACGTCCGCAATGCTCACACACTATGATCTTTTTGTGTGTTTTGATGTCTAACTGACGCTGAGGCGGGATCTTGTTGAAGCAACCTCCGCAGGCATCACGCTCGATCGGAACTACAGCCAGACCATTTCTGGAGTTGCTGCGGATACGTTTGTAAGCATTGATCAAACGGGCTTCGATCGCTTTGGAACGCTTTTCCGAATCCTTTACCAGGTCTTCTTCTTCTTTCTGCGTTTCTTCGATGATCTCGTCCAGCTCTGAGCGTTTTACTTTCAGGTCTTTCTTTTTATCTTTCAGATCGTCTTCTGCTTTGTTCAGAAATTCTTCTTTGGCAGAGATCTGGGCTTTAAATTCTTTGATACGTTTTTCACACAATTGGATCTCCAGGTTCTGGAACTCAACTTCTTTTGTGATCGCATCGTACTCACGGTTGTTCTTCACTTTCCCGAGCTGTGCTTCGTATTTTTTGATATTTGCTTTGTGATCTTTGATCGCGTTGGTTTTGTCCGTGATCTGCTGTTCCATTTCTTTCACTTCTTCCGAGAAGCTTCCGAAACGGGTTTCAAGGCCTGCAACAACATCCTCCAAATCCTGCACTTCCAGAGGCAATTCTCCGCGAATAATTCTCAACCGGTCGATTTTACTGTCGATCAATTGAAGTTCGTAAAGTGCTTTTAATTTTTCTTCTACTGAGGTGTCAACTTTCTCTTTAATCGTTGCTTTTGCCATGTTTTAAAAATAATTTATCGGATTCGTATTAACTTTTGATAAATGGAGGGCAAATGTAGGAAATTTTTTGCTAATTACCTCATAAAATATTTCGGGGCTAAACTGCTCCGTTTCGTAGTGCCCGATGTCACATATAACTATCTTGTTCTCAGCGTCAAAGAATTGGTGATACTTGAAATCAGCGGTCAGGAAAAGGTCGGCCCCGCTTCGGATAGCATCTTTTAACAAAAAGCTGCCCGAACCCCCACAAAGGGCTATTTTCCTGACAATTTTCCCTACCGCCGCCGTATGTTTTACAACCGGTACCCGGAATGTGGTTTTCACCCGTTCCAGGAAAGCAAACAGTTCTTCCTCCGTTTCCAGCTCGCCTATCATTCCGGCACCGATGGTTTGCAGGTAATTGTCGAGGCTATGGATGTAATACGCAATTTCTTCATAGGGATGGGACTGTTTTAGTGCCTGGATCACAGCAGATTGCCGGTTTTTTTCGAAGACCACTTCCACTTTGATCTCTTTTGCTTTTTCAGAAATGCCTTTAGTTCCCACTACCGGATTGCTTTCCTCATTTCCCCGGAAAGTGCCCATGCCTTCCGAACTGAAGCTACATTCGCTGTAATTGCCGATATTCCCGCAGCCGGCTGCAAAGAGGGCCTGTCGCACTTGTGCTGCCTGCTCTTCCGGGACAAAGGTTTCCAATTTTTGAAGGACCCCGTTTTTCGGGCTCAGGATCTTTTGGTTTTTCAGTCCTAATTTGTCGGCTATTTTTTTATTCACCCCTGCCTTCACATTGTCAATATTGGTATGACAGGCGTATATGGCAATATCGTTTTTGATCGCTTTGATGATCACCCGTTCCACAAAATTATTGCCGGTTATCTTTTTGAGGCCCGAAAAAACGACCGGGTGATGGGCAATGATCAGGTTGCATTTCAGGGAAATGGCCTCATCGAGAATGTCCTCTGTTACATCGAGGCAGAGCAGGGCAGAAGTGGCTTCGGCATTCCTGTTCCCTACGAGCAGACCGGAGTTGTCATAACTTTCCTGGTAGCTCAGCGGCGCAAAGGTTTCGAGGCATTGTAGAATATCTTTGATAAGCATGGATCCGTTTTCTTACAAACATACAGAAAAACAGAAAGAGCAACCCGAAATGAGCTGCTCTTTTTTCTGCTAAGGGTTAGGTTAGGTTAAAATCAAATGCTGAAATTAGTCTTCTGTGGCAATAGGTTTCACTTTCAGCGGGATGTATAATCCGAAGGTGAGCATCGTGTACCAATTCCTGAAATTGATCGATTTTTTTTCCGGGTTGTAGGATTTGAAGCCCGGTCTTTGGCCGAATTCCCAACGGTAGCTGAATCCCTGGTCTTTCGGTTTACGGAAATACCATCCAGCTCTCCATCCGATCGCACGCTTACCACCTTCGTATTTCAGATCGTATTCATATTCCTTACCATTTTTGGCAACAGCTTTGTAATTTTTAAGTGCAATCACCGGCGAGAAAATACAATCCACATAAAAGTCGGAGTATACCTGGTTAGAACGGAGGCCATAGCCATCTACATCAATGATCAGCTGGCGGATGGTTTTAAAATTGAATCCTGCGAAAATGGCAGTGGATGCATAGCCACCGTACAGGTCACCGTTTCCGTTTCTTCCCATAGTATTGGGAATAAATGCAATGGTATCGCTGTTGTTTTGCATACTGAATTCGGTTCCGGTAGATTTGTTGGTGAACATCAGCAAACTGTCGTCAAACACTTTGGTCATGTTGATACTGTTGGTCATCTGGTACATACCGCCTCTTAAAGCAACGATATGACGCGATTCGGCCGGAACAGTGATCGATTTGGTGTTGGTGTAAGTATAACCACCGGATGAATAAGAAGACTGGCTCAGGATCACCCGCACATTGTTTGATCTTGTTTTGTGGCTCAGGGTGAGCGCTAAGCTTCCTTCCGTATAGAAGTAATTGCGGGTGTTATTGAACTTATCCGATTTGTTGTAGCCCTGGGTTCCAAACCCCGTTCTCATATCGAAGTTGATATCCAGTCTTTTTCCCATCAGCCAGTTGGCGCGGGCTCCCCAGCCGAAAGCATACCCGTTCTCACCGTTAAGATCGAAGAACAATGGATCGACAGCAACTGTAAGGTTTTTAACATCATAGGGATCATCTTTTTGTACCCTGTATGTTACACTTTGCGCTTTTAATCCTGCACCAAAAGATACAGCCATTAAAATAATTGCGCTATAAAATATTTTTTTCATGGTTTATTTTCTTTAGGTGGTTAGAAGAATTTTACAAATCCGATGCGCAGAAAAAGTGATCTTACCTTGGCATTGGTTGATACGGCTTCGCCGCCGTAGTTATAGGAGAATTTTTTGGAATAAAAGGCAGGCATTACTGCTAAACCGAATTTCTGATAGACATTGTAAGCAACAGTACCTTCCATATAAATTCCGCTTCCGGAAAGCCCTTTCACATTGTCGTTCGCGCTTTTGTTTTTGTATTTTTCATATCCCACTTTTGCCATGGCGCGGATACGGCTGCCGATTTTCTGATAGAAAAAGACACCTCCGCCAATAGTATAATAGCTGGGCACGTTCAGTGTTCTTTTGCTGGAATCAAGGTTGGAAGCGCCCCAGCCTAAATTGATATTCGGGCCCACGCGCATCGCATCTCCTTTGCCGAATCCGTATCCCAATCGTCCGGCAATATAAGCGCCTTCCGTTTTTGCAATTTTTACTTTTCCGGCATTTACGTTGTTTACCTGGGTGGTGGCATAATACAAGGCGTTCATCTCCAGGTTGGTGTACCATTTCGTCTTGATCCGGTCGATCATGAAAATGGGGAGAGCTGCTCCGAACTTGTAGTCTTTAAGTCTGGTATTATCGGTTTTAACTTTTACACTTCCCACCTGCAGGCCGGGAACAAACTGACAGTTAAAACCTACCTGTGCATACATTCCTACGCTGAGGAAGGCTAATAAAGCAATTAGTAGTTTCTTGTTGATCATGTTAAGTAATTAATAAGGGTTGTTTTATCATGACAAAGGTGCGGCGGATTAACATTTTTTTGCATCCGTGCCAGTACGTATTTTATGTACCCAAAGCCGGGTAATTTTGAGCAAAACCGGGCTGAATTTCATCTGAGAAAGGAAAAAAAACCGTTTGTAACATTTTTCTTTGCTGTTCGTCATATGTTTGTACTTTAGGAACCTCATACAAAAAAGAATATGGAACTGAAAATTGAAAATGTAACCAAGCAATACCCTAACGGGGTAAAAGCACTCAACAACATTAACCTGACCATTGAACGCGGAATGTTTGGTATGCTGGGACCTAACGGGGCCGGTAAATCTTCCCTGATGCGTACCATTGCTACCTTGCAGGAACCGGATACCGGATCCATTATGCTGGGCGATATCAATGTGTTAAAGCAGAAAGATGAGCTGCGCAAGGTGCTTGGGTATCTGCCACAGGATTTTGGTTTTTATCCGAAGGTGACGGCGCTGGATATGCTTACTCATTTTGCCGTTCTGAAAGGGATCAGCAACAAGAAAGAGCGTACGGAGATCGTGGATGCACTTTTGAACCAGACGAATTTGTATGATGCCCGTAAACGCAATATCAGTGAGTACTCGGGTGGTATGCGCCAGCGTTTTGGTATCGCACAGGCCTTATTGGGCAACCCGAAGCTGGTGATCGTGGATGAGCCGACAGCCGGACTTGATCCGATGGAGCGTAACCGTTTCCATAACCTGTTGAGTGAGATCGGTGAAAACGTGATCGTGATCCTTTCCACACACATTGTAGAAGACGTTAAGAACCTTTGTAAAAAAATGGTAGTTATGAACCAGGGAACTATTTTATTTGAAGGAACTCCTGACCAGTCAATAGACACTATTAAGAATAAGATCTGGAGAAAATATATCGATAAGGAAGAACTAAGTGACTACAGAAAGAATATGCATGTGATCCATTCGCGTGTAGTGGATGGTAAGCTGGCTATACATGTGCAAAACGATAACAACCCGGGAGCAGGATTTGATGCAGTGACGCCTGATCTGGAAGATGTTTATTTTTCTCATATCACTAAAAACTAAGAAACTCTATGTTCAAATCAATTTTTCTTTTTGAATTAAAGCAGGGTTTCAAAAAGCCCTCTACCTATATCTTTTTCGGGATATTCTTTATCATTTACCTGTTGTTCGGGATGATCTTTTCAGGTGTTATTCCGATTGCAAGCGGCGACTCCAATATCCTGGTTACTTCTGCTGCATCTGTTACGGGTATTTTGGTTGGTCTTAACCAGAATATCTTCGGGCTGGTGAACAGTGTGATCCTCGTTGCTATAATGGCTACAGCGATACAAAAGGATTACGAATACAATACCCATTCGCTTTTTTATACGAAACCGATCAAAAAATCCGCTTATTTCTTCGGTCGTTTCTTCGGAGCGTATTGCATTGGTCTTTTCGTTTTTCTTTCGCAAATACTCGGTTACTACCTTGGTTGTGTGTTCGGTATCGGAAATCCGGCTGTGGGTCCGCTGGACCTTATCAATTTCCTGGAGCCTTTTGTGCTGTTCACTATGCCGAATGTGTTGTTGTTAGGGATCATTTTCTTTGCCCTCACTACCTACACACGCAGCAGTATGACGGCCTACCTCTTTAGTATCATATTGCTGGTGATCCGTTCGATCACCGATACGATCACTTCAGATATCGATAATAAAACGCTGGCTGCTATCCTTGAGCCTTTCGGACAGGAAGCATTTCAGAAGATGACAGAATACTGGACACCGGAGGAACAAAACAATTACCTCGTGCCTTTAACCGGTGTATTGCTCTACAACCGGATCCTGTGGATAGGCATTGCTTTACTGATCACCTTTTTAAGTTACAGGGGGTTTAGCTTCAGCCAATTCCTCACTCCTTTTGTCTGGTTTAAAAAGAAGGTGAAAGAATCCCTGTCGCCGGCTTCCACTCAATTGCAGAGTCTTTCCGACCTTCCGCAGGTAGGCCGCGATTTTTCACTGAAAGCATCCTGGAAACAATTGTTCTACCTGGCATCTTTTGAATTCAAGAAGATGACCAAAAGCGTTTTCTTCCTCATCATTTGTGCATTAGGCGCTGCCATGATGTTTGTGATCTCTCAGTTCACCGGTGCTATATACGGTACACAAACCTTCCCGGTTACCTACCAGATATTAGAAGCTGTGGCAGGAATCTTCCAGTTTTTTATCCTGATCCTTATCATCTTCTTCTCAGGAACCATTATCTGGAGAGACCGTGACAATAAAGTGGATGAGCTGGTGGGTACAACCCCTGTTAATAACCAGGTATTGTTCTTTTCCAAATACCTCGGACTGATCTATACGACAGGCGCTTTGATGCTGGTTGTTATGTTGACGGGGATTGTTATCCAGTTGTCGCAGGGATATGCGGATGTAGAACCGCTTCATTATATCAAAGAATTGCTGGGCTTCCGGCTGGTGGGTATGATGATCGTGATAGGTCTGTGTCTTTTCATCCAGGTACTGTTGCCGAACAAATACCTCGCTTTCTTTATATGTGTAATACCGATCCTTGCCACTACTGCTTTATTCGGTTTGCTGGAATGGAACAATAACCTGTACATTTTTAATTCTTCCGGACCGGGTCTGCAATATTCCGATATGAATAAATACGGCCATCGTGTGTTTACTTTCTTTATATTCAAAACATACTGGTTGAGCATTGTATTGTTCCTTTCTTTCCTGGCATTGAAATTCTATGCACGTGGAAAAGAAAAAGGATTAAGAGCACGGTACCGCTTATCAAAACATTCCAGCTCCAAAGGCCTTCGTATTGCAATGGCGCTGAGTTTTGTGGTAGCAGTGGGTATTGGTTCTTACATCTATTACAATATCAAAGTACTGAACAAGTACACCACACCAAAACAGCTGGAAGCACTTCAGGCAGATTTTGAAAAGCACTATAAGAAGTATGAGAAAATCCCTCAGTTACGGATTGTAGAGTCGAATGTGAAAGTGAATATATATCCTGACGAAAGAAGTATGGATGCCAGCGGTTTCTTCTGGTTAAAGAATAAGCATGCGAAGGCCGTGGATACCCTCATCATCAACTATGATACGGATATTAATTATAAAAAACTATCAGTAGGTGGTGGGTATGCAAAAATTGTGGAGGATACAGATGTCGGGTTTAGAGTATGGAAACTAAATAAACCCGTAGCTCCCGGAGATTCCGTTAAGCTGGAGTTTGAGATTGACAAAGTGCCTCATGGCTTTCAGAACAATACACCGGAGCTCCTGGTGGTATATAACGGCACTTTCTTCAATAGCTCGGTTTTCCCTTCTATCGGATACAATGACGCAGCTGAGCTCACGGAGAATTCGGCCCGTAAAAAATACGGCCTGAAAAAGAAACCGCGTATGGCTGACGTGAATGATTCGCTGGCGCGTATGAACACCTATATCTCCGGTGATGCCGACTGGATCCGTTTCGAAGCTGTGGTAAGCACCAATGGAGATCAGACAGCGATCGCTCCGGGTTACCTGCAAAAACAATGGACAGAGAACGGAAGGAATTTCTTTCATTACAAAATGGACAGCCCGATCTTGAATTTCTATTCCTTCTTATCTGCAAGGTATGAAGTGAAAAAAGACAAGTGGAACAATCCGGCCGATCCTTCGAAACCGGTGGCTATTGAGATCTATTACCAGAAAGGGCACGAGTATAACCTCGATCGTATGATCAAAGGGATCAAAAAATCACTGGACTATTACACAAAGAATTTCAGTCCATATCAGCACAGGCAGGTACGTATTCTGGAGTTCCCGCGTTATGCAACTTTTGCACAATCTTTCCCGAACACTATTCCGTTTTCAGAAGGTATAGGCTTTATTGCAAAAATAGACGAGAAAGATGAGAAGAGCATTGATTATCCTTTCTATGTAACAGCTCACGAGGTAGCGCATCAGTGGTGGGCGCACCAGGTGATAGGGGGAAATGTGCAGGGCGGAACATTGATGTCGGAAACCATGAGCCAGTATTCGGCGCTGATGGTGATGGAACAGGAGTATGGCAAGGCAGCTATGAAAAAATTCCTCGAATATGAAATGAATACGTATCTCACCGGCCGTGCTACAGAGCGTAAAAAGGAATTGCCTTTGATGCTTTGTGAGAACCAGCAGTATATTCATTACAACAAAGGAAGCGTGGTGATGTATGCATTAAAAGATTATATCGGTGAAGATACACTGAATGCAGCACTGCGCCGTTACATCAAAAAGGTGGCTTTCCAGGAACCGATGTATACGAATTCGGTGGAGTTTATCAGTTTCCTGAAAGCAGCTACGCCGGATAGCATGAAATACCTGATCACGGATATGTTCGAAACGATCACTATCTATGAGAATTATATCAAGGACCTTTCGTACACTCCGACAAATGACGGTAAATACAGTGTGAAGCTGACCTTAGGCTCTGTGAAGTTCAAAGTGGACAGTCTGGGCAAGCAGAAAACAGCCCCTGTTGGAGCCGACTATATAGATGTAGGGATTTTCGCTGAAAAGATCGAGAATGGAAAAACGAAAGACAAAGAGCTTTTCCTGAAAAAAGTAAAAATGGATAAGGATGTGAAGACCTTTGAATTCGTGGTGAATGAAAAGCCGGTGAAAGCAGGTATCGATCCATATGGCAAGCTTATCGATCGTAAACCGGATAACAATAAGTGGAATTTCGGATCCAAACCACCGAAGGTTTCTACCGCAGCAGGCAACGACAATATGATGTTGATGCTCGGCGGTGGTGGTGAAGATTAAGAGATACTGATCAAAAAAAGAATAGAAGCCCCTGTTGTTTTAACAGGGGCTTCTATTTATACGGCAACAAGTACCAATACCAGCCAAACGATCAGGGCAACGACCACTACCAGAATGATGATCGAAAAGAGAAAATTGATCACGCCGAAAAGTAAACCGCGTTGTGAAGCTGCTCTTTGTTGATCCTGGGCAGCTTTCAGCAAACGCTGCGACGAATGTATAACAATACCGGGCAGGCTTTTTGATTTTTGCTCTGCACGGAGGCCATTGGTAGTTGAAGTTTCGTTTTCATCTGCCTTTGCATTGGCGGATTTGTTATGCGCTGTGTTCTCTTTTTCGGAAGCCAGCTCTTCAGCAGGTTTCGGTGTTTCTTTCGCAATTTCGGTTTTTGCAGGAGCAGCTGCAATGGAAACTTGTTCTTTAGGCTCTGTTACCGCAGGTTTCTGTTGTTCGGATTTTTTGGAGGAATGTCCGAAATGAGTGTAACGCTGCGATAAAAAAGAATTGCTTTTACAACTGCAAAGAAATGCAACGGCAAGTATAGTTAAGTAGATATAATTTTTCATGACTGTGTTTTTTTAATATAGTATAGAAAATTATACCAGCTGATCAATGTCTGCTAAATATGGCCCTTTGCATAAAATACGTCACATCGGGAAATAAGTCTGGGGAAAAAATTGCTCTTTTCGATCTGTTAAGAGAAGTGAAAAAGGAGATGGGACCAATAGAGGAATAGATCCGAAGATACCTTATCTATACATCTTTATTCAATGTGGCCAGCGCGAACCGGATATCGCTGTATGAATAGTCATCGCCCAGCAATTGTTTGATGGGCCCCAATAAGGTGGTCTGGAGCTCTTCCTGCACTTTAAGGATCTTTTTTATTTTTTTGGAATCCACAAAAGCAATGGCAGGCAGATCTTTCGATTTCACATACTGGGCGAGGTGGCTTTCTATAGTGGATACGGCAAAGTTTCTTATCTGTGCGATCTCTTCAATGGTTTTTCCTTCTTTATACAGCGTATAGCTCAGTTCTTTTCCCAGTACCTTTTTTTCGGCTTTTGGCTTTTTATCTACTGATTTTCCTGCCGCTGATTTTTTTTCTTTTGTGTTTTTAACTTTCAGTGCAGCTATTGCTTTTACTTCTTCTTCCCGTTCTTTTGAACCGGTGGCCTGCTCACTTTGCTGCTTCGAGAATTCCTGCCCGAACAAAACCGCATTGCACAACCCGAGGGCTTTGTTCAGTTTTTTTACCTGCTCAAAATACTGGACTTCCAGCTGGCTGAGCTCTTTGGCGTATTGCCGGGTTTTTTTCTCTTCTTTCAGTGTGTCGATCTGCGAGAGGATACGGGAAGAAGCTTTTTTCAGGATAGGTTCAAAGTAGTTTTTTGCATCACCGACCCTTTTTGCCAGATGCGTGAGGTGATCTGCCTGTTTTTCGTGCAGGATGCGTTCTACCTGGTGCATGAATTTATCGGCATGCGCTTTCATGTCGTTGGTAGTTACTTTCAGCTCCTGCGCCCATTTGAAGTATTTCGACTTCACACTTTTTTTGTCACCTTCTTTATATTCGTTTACATGCTCGTTGCAGGTATTGCAAAGATGGCTGAGGTCGAAGCTGTTCAATAAATAATTCCGAAGAAAATCAAGGGTATCCTGCTCCAATAAAGAGTTGGGAGAGGCCTGTGTTTGAATGCTTGTCGAAAATTCGGCAACAGAAATATCGGTGGAGATCGCATCGTAATTTACCCTCGAGGTCAGGATGAGCCCATCCAGGCTCCGTAGCCTCGATAAGGCAACATATACCTGGCCGGGGGCAAAAGCCTGCCCCACATCGATGATTGCTTTTTCGAATGTCAGTCCCTGGCTTTTATGCACGGTTATTGCCCAGGCGAGCTTGATCGGGTAATGGATGAATTTCCCTACGATGGTCTCTTCGATCTCGTTGGTAACCGGATTGAGCGCATATCTTTTATTTTCCCATTCGTATTTATCAACCCGGATCTTAGTTCCATCCTCAAACTCTACTTCAATATTGTTTTTTGACAGATCGCTTATCTTTCCGATCCTGCCATTAAAATACCGCTGATTGCCGCTGTAATCGTTTTTGATGAACATTACCTGTGCACCGATCTTCAGCTGCAGCTTATATTCTACCGGATACGAGAATTCACTGAACTCGTCTTCGATCTCCGCATCATAGGTAAACAAAGGTGTTTTCAGCTTGTCGAGGAAATCTTTATTGATCGCATCGGCTTTGTAATTATGCGTGGTAAGAGTGATCGTATTTTCTTTGGAATCGATGAGATAGCCCGGTTTGTAATGCCGGTTCAAGGTAGCAATGTCTTTTTCCGTAACCTTGTTGTTCCGGAGGTTATTCAAAAGAGAGATGAACTCTTCATCGGATTGCCTGTATACTTTGTCCAGTTCTATGTAGAGTGGTTTGTTCTGGCTCAAAACGACCGAATCGAAAAAGAAAACGCTTTTGTAATAATTTTTCAATACAAACCATTCCGGATCTTTGATCACAGGAGGCAATTGCAGCAGATCACCGATGAACAGGCACTGCACTCCCCCGAAAGGCGTACTGTTCTTCCTACGCACAACACGCAGCACCGTATCGATAGCATCCAGCAGATCGGCCCGCAGCATACTTACTTCATCGATGATCAGCAGCTCAATTTCGCGTAGCAGCTGACGTTTGGTAGCATGCATTTTGTTGTTGGAAGCGATAGTGGTGATATTATTGAACAAACCTTCTGCCGTGTGCGGCGCTTCCGACTGGTGTTTTGGAATGAAGGCCCCGAATGGCAATTGAAAAAGCGAATGTAGTGTCACACCGCCTGCATTGATGGCCGCTATTCCCGTCGGGGCTGCGATCACTGTTTTCTTGTGTGTATGCTGGATAATGTGCCGAAGGAACGTAGTTTTGCCCGTTCCGGCTTTACCCGTAAGGAAAATGTGCCTGTTGGTTTGGTTGATGAACCGGGAAGCCAGGAGGGCAGCATCGGACAAAGAAGAAGCGGTTTGCATGCGAAAGGAAATAAGCTACACAAAGTAACTAAAGTCCTGAGAAGAAAAGGTCAGTGTTGATAAATTTCATTTGCTATTTTTTGTAGCAATTAATTTCAATAGTCTGCATATACATTGCCGTCAAGAACCATGTATCGCTGACCGCTGTTCACTGTATCACAGCCCGTAATAAATGAGGCAGCAGCTGTATCCGGATAGCTTGTTATTTTATATGTTTCTTTATCTGACTTGCCGGCAAGTCTTCCGAAAAGCAAATAATCATCTTTAATGAACCATTTTCCTGGTTGGGTGTCCCTCACGAATTTGCCGTTTTTATACCAATCCATTCTTCCTCTGCCCATCTTTGTCAATCGACAGATAATGAATTTCATTTGCACCGGGATGATGTTTCCAGCCTCCGATCAGCTCTTTATGATCAACGGTGACTTTCTTCCGTTTACATGAAAGAAGAGAAATGGTTAAAACCATAGCCCAAAACAATAGTATTGGTAGGGTTCTCATTTCCTGTAAAGGATTTGATCAGTTAGTAAGCATAATCGCTCAGGTATTCGAATGCTGCAGTCAGTTTCCCATCTTTGCAGATCGAAGCTCTTTCGATCACTCCATCTGTATCTTCCGAAAAAACATTTGGGAGCACACGTTCCACGAGGTCTTTCCCGAAATCATCACTGGCATCGCGTGGCAATTCGCAGGGAAGATTGTCCACCGCCATGATGCAAATAGTGTCTTTGCTGAAAGGGACATCTTCTTTCTGCGTTTGTGCATTATAGCCATAGAAAGGCTGCTGGATGGTGCTTGCCCGTATCGTGGTAGGTACCGATCCGTCGATGTCGCAGGTAATATCGGCGATCACACTCATGTGAAAATCCTTGGCCTGCATATCTTCCACCGTAAACATTTTCGGTGCACGGGGATCCCAGAAATGTGCGGAAATGAAAATATCGGTCTCTTTGGTATAGGCGGGAAATTTGGAAATAAAATGCTCGGGATGCTGGAAAAAATCATGCAGGTCAAAGTTGTGATCGCCCATGCGTTCCACATAATCGCGTGGATTCAGCTGGCAATACACCGGTTCGCGGAAAGAGGACATCAGGTATTCTTCCGGTGTCACTTTACGGATCCGCAGGGCGCTCAGGGTTTCGATAGCGCCGTTGGCCACGCGTCCGCCGCCTGTCAATGCAATTTTTATATTGGGTAATTTCACGCGCTTCAGCTCTTCTTCCATTTCTGCCCGGTCGCGACACATGTTGGCAGGTTTCAGCAGGAACAGGTCGTATTTTCTTCCATATCCTAAGATACCGTTATAAGCGCCTACAATGCCGGCATAGCGCCCGAAACCGATGATCCGGTTGTGGTTTTTATCGGTCAGTGTTTCGTAATCGATCATCTGGATCTTCTTTTCGATCAGGGCATGCATCAGTTTTTTGTTATGCGGCTGCTTTTTGATCGTATGCGAAAAGAAAAAATATTTTTTACCGGGGATCAGCTTATCGGAAGGAACTTCTTTCACGCCCATCAATACATCACAATCGCTTAGGTCTTCCTGCAGGTTCAGTCCAAATGCCTGGTATTCGTCGTTGGCATAACAGCGGATATCGCTTGGCTGCACTGCAATTTCCAATTGGGGATATTTTTTCAGCAGCTCGGCACAAATAAGCGGAGTGAGCGGAACACGTTTATCAGGGGGGCTTTTTTCTTCGCGAAGGACACCGATCTTTATCTTTTGCATAGGGTATGAGTTGAGGGGCAAAGATACGGTTTTAGAATAAAAAAAGCCCCCTGACAGTCCCGATAGTTATCGGGGGGCAGGGGGCTTTTGAATGCTATTGATCGGCTATTCCGGTTTCCGTTTACCGGAAGTAGCAGGAGCCGTAGTAGCCGGAGAGGTTTCTTCCTTTGCAGGAGTTTGTACCGGAGCCGTTGCGTTTTTCTTATTCGATAACGCACCTTGTGTATTTTCCTTCGTTTCCACTACCGGCGTTTGGGCTGCAGGCGGGGCCGGAGTTTGTTTTTTGCTGCTGCTGGCTTCCTGCGCAGTAACAGCGAAACAAGTCAAAGCGAAGAGTGCTGTAAAAATATTTTTTTTCATATGTATCATAATTAATTAACGACCATAATGGTTAATTCGCCCGGGTTTGTATCCGTCGCTGAGTTCCCTCCAATATCAACGGACGTGGTCCCGTTAGACCGCGCCGTTCTCAGATCGATCGTGTGTGTGCCTGCTGGTAATGTGATCATCGTATTGATGGCGCAGGTGTTGAAGGCATTGGCGCTTGCACTGGAGTTCACTGTACTGAACCGGTTCCATCCTCCGTTAGCCAGGAAGTTGTTGTTGACATAAACGATCATATCGACATTCGACCAGGCTCCTGCGGTAGTTACCGTATTACGGGTTCCAATGGTAGCCCAGATGATAACAGTGGCCGGTGCTGTAAGTGTAAATGTTTGACTCATACCAGGCTGCATGGTAGCAACAGTACTTGTAACGGCAAGACGGCCTGCAGTTCCATATACATGATACCTGTTGATCACGCCTGAAGGTCCTTGTGGACCGGTAGCTCCTGTTGCACCCGTAGCTCCATTCGTGCCATTTGTTCCGTTGGTTCCATTTGCACCGGCAGGCCCTGTTGGACCCGCTGGTCCTTGCGGACCGGTAGCTCCGGTTGCGCCCACAGGTCCCGTACAATCCAATGCATTCCAGGAACCATCACTATTTACATCTTCAGCAGGATCATTTACTCCGTCACCGTCGAGATCCCAGCAATTAATACCATTTGTTCCCGAGCTTCCGGAAGCCTGGCAATCCAATACGTTCCAGGAGCCGTCCGTGTTCACATCCTCCGAAGGATCATTCACACCGTCGCCATCCGTATCCCAGCAGTTGATACCATTAGTACCGTTTGTTCCATTCGAGCCTGCAACTCCCGTATCTCCTACACAATCCAGTGTATTGAAAGAGCCATCTGCATTTATATCTTCTGCAGGATCATTCACGCCGTCACCATCCGTATCCCAGCAATTGATCCCATTTGTTCCGTTCGTACCATTGGCTCCTGCAGCGCCAGCCGCTCCGGCGGCACCCGCAGCTCCTGTTGCACCCTGGCAATCCAGTGAGTTCCATGAACCATCTGTATTCACATCTTCCGCAGGATCGTTCACGCCGTCACCATCCGTATCCCAGCAATTGATCCCGTTCGAAGTAGTAGAGGAACAAAGGTTTTGCCAGGCTGTTGCAAGTGTGCTGTAATAAAAGAAGCATCCGACGTTGGTATCGAAAACCATTAATCCATTGGCAGGACTGACGATAGCCAATCGCTGTACAGTAGTCATACGGGGTACAAGAACACCCTGAGTGGTCGACTGCATTTCCAGTATGGATGAAGGATCGGGAGTCGTGGTCCCCATTCCGACATTGTTCTGAGCTTGTGTTTTTAATCCGATGAAGAATGTGCAAAGGATAAAACTTACGATTAATTTACGCATGGGCTTGATTTTTATTTTATGTTTTTTATTTTGTTCCGGTTATTGAAATGTATCCATTAGAGCTATAGTCTCTCGTAGCAGAGGCAGCTTTCAGGACGTAGAAATAATTTCCGTTAGGGCAGGATTTGCCATTGTTGTGATTGGTGCCATCCCAAACTTCAGTTTTGTTTTCCGAGTGGAACATCAGCTCTCCCCAGCGATTAAAGATATCCAGGATATATTCGCTCAGGTTGCTGCTGCTGATAAAGAATTCGTCGTTTATACCATCACCGTTCGGGGAAAATACATTCGGAATGTTGATGCCTTCATCGCTGGTGATCACAAAGCTTGCAGTATCCGAGCAACCGCCGGCATTACTTACTTCCAGTACTACAGTATAGGTTCCTGCTCCTGCATATTGATGGGATGTGTTTTGTGAAGCAGAGCTTCCTCCATCGCCAAAGCTCCAGTTCCATATCGTTCCGGATGTGGAGATATCAGTGAAGGTATAGTTATCATCATAATTGCTGTTACCCGAAGCAGAAGCAATGAATTGCGCAACAGGGCTGGAGAATACGGTTGGCTGGCAGCTGGCAGGCAAAGAATTACAACCTGCAGTTCCTACTGCGTATACATCTACTGCGCCGTTGCCGATACCCCAGTTAACGGTTATGCTGGAAGAGCCCTGGCCTGATGCGATGCTTGATCCGCCAGGGACAGACCACTGATAGGAGGTTGCTGTTCCGGTAACTGTAAATATATTTCCTCCGCTGTTCTCACAGATAGTCGGGCAGGTAGTAAGAGAAGGCTGTGCAGGTCTTACATTAATAAGTGAATACGGATGTCCCGGATCAGCGAACAACCAGGAAGAGCGGTTGAGTGTGGTAAAAATACCACTCGTAGCAGGTGTTACGGTACTCATATTGTTCCAATCGGTGGAAGCATTTTTCCAGTGGCCCATGCCTGCCCAGTTACCATCGGCAGAAGCAATATAGAACAAACGGATGTCGGCCGCTGTGGTACCCGAAACACGGTCGATAGAATGGTAATAGAAATTGTTGATGACGCACATGCTGCCGTCGTTATTTGCCCGGTTGAAGCCATCTGTGTTCGGATCCGTATTGTTCATACGAACGGTATATACATCACCCGCAACAGCAGCAGCCGGTGTCATTTCTACCGGCCGGTAACGAAGCGTTCCGTTGCTGGAACCGGTTGGGAATAAATAAGCGGAAGTACTGTTCGTTTCACGGGAAAGTGTGCCCGGTGAAGCACTGCTGACAAAACCTTCACTTCCCGGGACGGTTGAATTGGTAACAGCCGTAGGGGAGGGATTGAGTACGAAGAACGTATTAGCCTGTGTTTCCAGCTCACGATCATTGATGGTCAGTGTTCCGGTGGTATTTACGCTTGCACTGACTCCCTGCAGTGTTTTTTTGCGGTTGGTACCCGTGCCGGTACCCGTAAGCAATAATTTGTTGAAAGTAGTGGATATACCTGTTGTGCTTGTAATGAATTGTTGTGTGTTTCCGTATAGTTCCACCTGGCTGGTGCCGGCAGTAAAAGTTGCATCATTGATCCAGTCCTGTTCCACACGATAGGTTCCGTTCCCATCTACTACAGCCAAAGCGGAAAGATCGAAGGTACCGGCCAGGGGTAAAGTAGAGTTTTTGGTAATAGTAAGATTTCCATCATTGGTAAATGCAGAAGCATTGGAAACATGCACTCCTCCATTCGCTGTTACGATGGCACCACTTGTAATGTGAACAAGGGCTCCGTTGGAATATAAGATCTGTGCGTCTGCCGTCAGGCAAGCTAAAAGGAACAGGCCTGAAAGAAAAAAATAGTGTTTTTTCATGGGCTAAGATTTTAATCGTCTTAACCAAATTTAACAATAAGTTTCTGTTTTGGCAAATTTTTCTTTACCCGGCGATTTTAGGATACAGTGCGTGAATTCAATGAAAGTATTGATAACAGACATTTCTACGATACATTCAAGCCGTCAGGCGAATTTTCCTTCGTAAAAAGCATTTACTCAGATGGCCGTGCAAAAACGGTTTAGCGGCGGTCGAATGGCCTTTTATCTTTTCAGTTTTGGATCCAGTGCGTCCCGCAGGCCTTCACCGATCAGGTTATACATAGTAACCGTAAGGAAGATCGCGAGCCCCGGGAAAACGACCAGCCACCAGGAAGCAGTACTTTCCCGTGCTTCGCTCAGGATCTTGCCCCAGGTAACGGTTTCCGGCGGTACACCGACACCGATAAAAGAAAGTCCCGATTCGGTAAGAATAGCGCCTGCAATACCAAATGCAATCGCGATCAGTGCCGGCCCAATAGCGTTCGGAAGCGCATGCCTGAAAATAATCCTCCGGTTCTGCAGGCCAAGCGACCGGGCAGCCTGAATATATTCCAGCCGGCTTACTTTCAGCAATTCAGCGCGGGTGAGCCGGGCAATGGAAGTCCAGTTGCTGAAACCGATAATAAGAACAAGTGTGGTAAAGGAAGGCCTGGAAATGGCGGCGATGGAAAGGATCACAAGGAACAGCGGCAGCGAATTGATGATCTCAATGAGCCGTGAAATGATACTATCCAGGGGAACATTTATCGTATTGCGGAAGAAGGAAAAACGGCTCAGGTATTTTCCGGGAAGCATGAACAGCCCGGTTACAGCTACAAGGATACCGAAACTGAACAGTAATTGCAGAATGAAAGTAATCCCCCCGCTTTCGAACGCATCTTTTAAAGCAAAGCTGCGTGTAAAGAAACCATAATACCAGCCGAAAAAAACACCGACGATGCAAAAGATGAATATTCCTCTTTTTGTTTTCATACCGCTGTCGCCAAAATAGCCGGCCAGTGCACCCAGTGTGATGCCCGTTGCCGAAGCGATCAGCATGCTGAGTATGCCGATGAAAAGGGAATACCGGATCCCGTGCATGAGGCCTGCAAATACATCACCACCGTCTTTGCCCGTACCTAAGCGATGTCTGAATTTTTTTGGCGATTGGATCAGCTCCTCATTGATTTTGGAAAACACCTGCTCTCCGCCGGGACTCACAGAAATATTAAAAACATCCGAATTGCCCGGACTGTAAGCACACCATGGCCAGACTACTTTATCATAGTCAGCGCGTTTCCAGTCGAAGGTGGCTAAGTTGATGACTTCTTTATTTTCACCATTGGCATCCGTGAGCTCGTATGTTTTTTTGAAGGAAAAGGCGGGATATAATTTATTGCTTTTGTAAATGCAGTAAAGCGGCTTTTCATTAGCAAGCACCGGAGCGAGGAAAGCCAACACGATCCATATTCCCAACAGCACCAGTGACCAGTATGCAGGTTTGTTCTTTTTGAATTGTTTCCATGAGTATTCCCGGAAGCTAAATTGCTTGTTTTCCGTTTCTGCGACGATACTATGGGCTTTATGTCTGAAAGATAAAAATTTAAACATCAGCCATAATTTATTCTTGGGTCCACTACTGCATACAAAATATCTGAGATCAGGAAACCGATCAGCGTGAGGATGCCGGTCAGTGTCATTACGGCAATGATCATCGGGTAGTCCTGCCCGGCAATCGCATTAAAAACTTCCAGCCCCATTCCCGGGATAGTGAAAATACTTTCGAGGATCACGGAACCACCAATGGCAGCCGGGAACACATTGGCAAATACGGTAATGACCGGGAGCAACGAATTACGAAAGGCATGTTTCCAGATCACTCTTTTTTCCGGCAAACCTTTGGCGTGCGCAGTCCGGATATAATCCTGCTCCAGATTTTCGATCATAGCGCCCCGCACGGTACGTGACAGAAATGCAAACGAGCTATATGTATAGCAGATCAGGGGCATGATCACATAAGGCAATGAGATCTTCACACATTCGAAAAAACCTGCGGCTTCCGGATATCCTTCTGCAGGCTTTACTCCCGATGCAGGAAGCACCGACCAGATGTTCGGGTTCGAAAATAAAAGCATCAGCAGGAATGCAACAAAAAAATTCGGGAGCGAATACAGTATGAAAAGCAGGAGGGAAGAACCCCGGTCGAAGAACCCGTTCCTTTTTCGCGCAGCACGAACACCCAAAGGAATACTTACTCCATAGGCGAGGATGACAGAGAAGAGCGTAAAGAACAGGGACCAGGCTATTTTACTTTTGAGGATATCACTGATGGGTAATTTGCTGGAATACGAAGTGCCGAAATCAAAACGTACAAGTCCCTGGCTGAATTCACCGTCGCCGAAAAGCCAGCGATGGTATTGGTTTTTGGTTCCATAGAAATGAATCGCAGGAATGTAATTTTTCCATTTGGAAGTAGCGCTCGTCATCGCGTCATGTGACTGCCACACTTCATCAAAAGCTCTCCGGATCTTTTCAGAATGGGAAACAGGAGATAAAATAGAACCGATAGTGGCCAGCTTACTTTGAATGATATCTTCATCATAACATGACTTCAGCGCTTTGGACTCCATGATCAGGGTATTAAGCCTTTCCATTCCTGCATTTATTTTCTGCTCATCCATTCCTGCTGTATCGAGGTTCATTTGAGCTGCCCCACGGTAAAAGTTATCGCAGGACATGTAATAGCTTTGGATCTGTTCCCAGTTGCCATATTGGTCGAGCAAGCGGGCCGCGGCCATGTTTTCGTCCTTGTCGTAAATTTTGTAAAGCGTATCGGGAGTGGACAGGTTAGAAATACTAAAGTAAAAGACAGGCAGGTCCAGACCGAGTTTCTTCCGCCAAAGCAATTTTTGTTCGTTCATCGAGCTACTTTGCGAAGTGAGATCTCCTGTGGCTGTGGCAGCCGTCATCATTTTTGCAACAGGATCGCCGGGAGCATTCACAGCTATCACAAAGCCCAGAAGGGTGATAATAAATAAGGTCGGAAAAAAAAGTAATATGCGTTTACCGATATATCGCAACATATTGCTTATTGCTTGGCGGGAATTAGCTTAAGTCTGTTCAGTAACACGCCCGGTTTATCAAAATAGAATTCCTGGTTACCGAAACGTTTGTGTACAACGATCCGCCGTTTCTGTGCATACATGAACACGCAGGGTTGTTCGTCGTATATGATCTGCTGTAGCTCTTTCACCAGTCTGGTGTGCTCGGCCTCATCAAGTGTTATGCGGATCTTTTCGATAAGCGCGTCGCTTTTTGCATTTCCAAAACCAAAATAGTTGGAGCCATTGTTCAGCCAGGATTCGGTATGCCATACCTGTTTGAAGTCTTCGGGCACAGAGGTCCCGGATAAAGGCATGATCATCATATCGAAATCATGTGAATGCACATGCTCGATGAACACATTCAATTGCAGTTTTTCCAGCTCCACCACAATTTTAGCTTTCTGCATATTTTCCGCGATCAGTTTGGCGCTGGTTTCCCATGCCGGAGACGTAGCCATATAGTTGAACCTGAATTTGAAGTCGGTTTTCTTCCCGTCGATCAGTTTGTCCAGCACCTGGTCGCCATCGCTGTCTTTCCAGCCGGCTTCCGCAAGCAGTTTAGAGGCAGCTTCCACATCCATTTCGATCAGTTTCAGATCTTTATTGTATTCCGGTTTCATCGGGCTCACAGGACCTACAATACGTTCGTAAACACCTTTGTTGGCAATTTTATTGATGTTGTCGTAGGGGATGAGCATGGCCATTGCCTTACGCACTTTCACATCGTCGAAGATCTTTTTGTGTTTTACTCCATCCGGTTTCATATTCATTCCCACATAGGTAAAATTGTATGTATTCATGAACCGGGCATTGTAATTCTTATTGAAAAGCGAATCTTTCTGTAGATCAAGCAATACGCCGATATCAACAGAACCGGTAACATCAAATACCTGGTTGAGGAAATCGTTCTTGATGGAATTGGCATCCTGGTTCACTTTGAATATGATCTTTTCCGGGTTTGCCATTTCATAAAGTCCGGTTCTTCCTTCGCTCCAATGGTTTTTCTTTTTAGCGAGCGTGATCGATTGTCCTACATCCCATTTCTCAATATAATAGGGGCCTGCACCAGCCAGCCTGTCGATCTTGTGACCATTGTCGTTGGAATTAAAATCGGCAGACCATTTTTTCAGGTCTTCGTTCTTATCCGCTACGAATTTCGGATCGTTGAATTGCTGGAAACTGTATTTGGCCAGTACGTTTGCCGGATCCCAGAAGGAGCGCTGAAGAATAACATAATCTGTACTGATAGAAGCGTTCTGAATATATTTCTGCGCCATCACCATTTTGATCTTATTGGGAGCGATCACCACCACTTCTTTGATCATCTCCAGGTAAGGTTTGGCATGCGGGTTATTCACCAGCGGGCACTTGTTCACTTTATAGGTGAACACCACATCTTCGGGAGTGATAAGGCTGCCATCGTCCCATTTCATATAGTCATTCAGTGTATAGGTGTATTCCAGCTCGTTGGCGGAGATCTCCGGCATGGATGCTGCCAGCTGAGGCATCAGGTTAAGATTGGGCAGGTCGGTGTTCATCAGGTATACCTGCGTATACAAAGTGATCTCCTGGCGCATAGCAGAAAGTCCATTGGTAGGATGCATATCATTAGGCTCGCCTAATATGTGATAAATGACTGTATTGGCAGTTTTCCAGGAAGGATCCCAGGTGGTGGCATCGGCTATTTTTTCCACCATTTTTCCTTCATTGATCTTCGTTGCTTCCTGTGTTGCTTTTACTTCTTTTTCTTCCTCATTTCCGCAGGAAACGAGCATAACCGCACTGATCACGATGGCAAAAAAACCGATTTTACGCAACATTATGGATGTTTTTAGATGATGGATTACAAAGATAGCATTGTGTCGCAGAAATGGAAGGATAAAATGCAGCAGGAAAATTAAAAAATTTTCAGGATTAAAATTTGCAGAATCAAAAATCAGTATGTACATTTGCATCCCGTTTTTAAGGAACCGGTGAGGTGCCTGAGAGGCCGAAAGGAACAGTTTGCTAAACTGTCATACGGGTTACACTGTATCGAGGGTTCGAATCCCTCCCTCACCGCTAAAAACCTTTGAATGGGTGCCCCGCTGCAGAGGGGCAAGCACAGTAAAAGATACCAAATCGGGGTGTAGCGTAGCCCGGTATCGCGCCTCGTTTGGGACGAGGAGGTCGTCAGTTCGAATCTGGCCACCCCGACAAAAAGGATTAAGACTTAATCCGATTCTCAGGATAAACCGCATGACTTATGTTTTGCGGTTTTTTCTTTTTATAGATGTTCGATGTATACATTTTATATAGTCACAGCCTTAAGAAATTTTACACAGGATTTACCGGGGATCTGCTGCAAAGAATGGCTTTTCACAATGATGGTATGAACCATTTTACAAAGAAAGGAATTCCGTGGATTGTTGTCGCAACTATTGAATGCATTGATAAAAAATCGGCAATGGCTCTGGAGAAACAGATAAAGAAGAATGGAGCAAAAAGTATTTAGAAAGAAATAATATTTATTATATCATTTAGGAGGTCGTCAGTTCTCACGCCATGGCGTGATGGCCACCCCGACTAAGGATTAAGACTTAATCCGATTCTCAGGATAACCCGCATGACTTATGTTTTGCGGTTTTTTCTTTTTATAGATGTTCATCGTTATATTTTATACAGCCACAACCTTAAGAAATTCTATACCGGATTTACCGGAAATTTACTACAAAGAATGGCTTTTCACAATGATGGCAGGAACCATTTTCATTCTATTTGGGCCCTGACGTTCATGTTATTTCGCCTTTATAATATAATGATAGCGTAACATATTCACTTCTATTTCAAAAAAAGTAAAACCGGCCTTCTTTAGCTCGAACACAACCTGGTCAACAGGTGTTCTTATTTCCATTGGAGGTGCTGTTACTTCTTTGGGTAGATCAGCCTTAAAGTAATCAACAACAATTAATTCCCCTGTCGTTTTAAGACCGTTCTTTACCTTGCTGAAGTAGTCTGTTCGGTTCTCAATATGATGATATGTATTTGCAATAAAAACGATATCCGCTTCACCATTCTTTAATAAAGGGCTGTCATAAGGTGTTTTCCTTAGTTCAATGTTTTTAATGTTATTCTTTTCAATACGCTGTTTCAAATAATTCTGAAATTCATCACTTACATCTACAGCAATAACATTGGCACCTTTGTCAGCAAATCTTACCGAAAAATAGCCTGTTCCTGCTCCAATATCCATAAGAGTTTTCCCTTTTATATCTCCAAGATACTGTACTATCTTTTGAGGCTGCTGCATGGAATCTCTTTCAGGTGATTCGAATTTTTTCGCAAGTTCTTCTACCGTATGTTTATCCGTAAACTCATGTCCTGAATGAGAATGGTTTTCGTGTTGATGTTCTTTATGTTCCATGTTTTTTTCTTTAGAGTTTGACTGTTCATTACCGCTACATGAAGTGATTATAACTGCAAGCAATAATCTGCAAATTTGAATTGGTAAGTAGTTTTTTTTCATTGGATTCTGTTGTGGCATTTATTATTTGCAAATTTTGTCAGGTATTATCTTACAGGTAAATCCCCAACTATTTACAATTGATGTTACTTTATCGGCATTGATTTCATTCGCTTCAACTCTAAGCACTTTGTCGCAATCGGTAAGATCAAAATTGATACTGGCACAGGGAAAAGTATCAGTAAGGATCTGCAATAGCTTTTCAGCATCACTTTTTCCCAGAACATTTGTTTTGAAAATTTCTATCATGTTTTTAATATTTAAAATTGTTCATCAGTCAATTCCTTGTTCACCATCACACCTGTCAGGTTCCCGGTATAAACAGCGTTAGCAACTGTACGCATCATACTTGCATTATCGCCACAGGCAAAAACACCCTCCATGTTTGTTTTCTGAAAACCATCTACTTTGATGTAACCGTGTTCGGTTAGTTCGCAACCTAATGCAATTGGAATGTCCGAATATTGTGTAAATGGGAGTGTAGCGTAAACACCATCAAAAGCTATCCTGCTTCCATCACTGAAAACTACATTTTTGATATATCCGTTTTGGTGTTCTATTTCTGTAATCTCCTTTTCAATAATTTTGATGGTGTGTTTATCCAGCTTTTGCTCTTGTTCCTCCGTAAAATCTGCTTTTCCTGTAGTTAAAAGAGTGATGTTATCAGTAAGGTTATTTACTAACGAAGCCAGATGAAAGGCTCTTTCGCCGTTGGCAATGATCCCGGTCTTTTTACCTCGTAATTCATATCCATGGCAATACGGGCAATGCACTACCGAAATGCCCCAGCATTCCTCAAAGCCTTTTATCTCAGACATCGTATCTTTTATGCCCGTGGCAAAAATCAGTTTCTTTGCTTCAAGCTCCTGGCCTTTTTGTGTAGTGATCGCAAAACCATTCTCGGTTTTCTTTCCGCTAACCGCAACGTCACTCAGGAATTTGACCGAACTGTAATTTAAAACCTGTTTTTTAGCTTTTTCTGCTATTACACCGGGCTTTTCTCCGTCCTGGGTGATGAAATTATGTGAATGAGGTGTTTGGCGATTGCAGGGTAATCCACTGTCTATAATTAATACGCTTCTCAACGAACGCCCTAAGGCCATTGCTGCAGAAAGGCCTGCGTAACTGCCGCCAATAATGATTACTTCAAAATTCTTACTGTCTGTCATAGGATTATAATTTTTAAGTGTTGTTAATGAAGCCGGCACATCACTAATACCGCTGATTCCTTTGCTTTATTTCTTCTTTTCTTGTCAATTTTTTGCAAAAAACTTTTGGCAAAGTTAGATATAATTTCTATTATTGCAACATAGTCGCAATAAATTATTGCAAATATATCGCATTAACAGATTTAACATGAAAAGAAGGAACACTGAATCCAAAGAGGCAGTACTGGAATTACTTGCAACTACCAAAAAGGCAATGAGTCAGGATGCTATCGAAAAGCAACTGAATATGAATGTAGATAGAGCTACAATTTATAGAATATTGAACCGCTTTTGTGAAGATGAGGTGATTCATAAAATAGTAGCCGATGATGGGAAACAGTATTTTGCCATGTGCGTGAAATTTGATGATACTAAGAAAATGCTTCCCGACAATCACTTCCATTTCCGTTGCACAAACTGTGAAACAATTGAATGTCTTCCTGCGCTTGTTCAATTCTCCGCGCCTAAAGGCTATAAAGTTCAAAGATTAAATTGTGTTCTTATTGGCCTGTGTAAAGAATGTGCACGATCTCAGCTGCACTCCTAAAATTTAGGAAAAACTCATCCGGTCTTATTCTTACTTATATACAAGATATTCATCGCCGAAAGTATCCAGTATCATCATGATACGCTCACTATAATTTCTTTATTAAATATAAGAATTCCGGCAACTCCATTCTACAGATCCGTCAATAAGGTTTTACCGATTGCACTTATTTGCTTAGCTGTTACCCCTGATTGTTTTGCATAAGCCGGCCATTGAGCTATTGTTCTTTGAGTTGTTTCTAAAATGGCATTTGCTTGTTTCACACCCATTTCTTTTCCAACACTAAGAAGATCATCTTTTGTAATATCCTTAGTTTTGCCATTAATGGATAGATTGTGCTGACTCACCCATTTGCTCTGCGGATTGTAGGAATACGTGAGATCATAGGCTGGCGCTAATTGCCATTGGCCTTTTTTATTCATCAGGAACGAAATGTTCTTTGTGTGATCATCTAAGTTCCGTGCGATAACATTGAATACCATTCGCCGGTAAAGTTGTTCAGTGGCTTTTGCCGGCAACTTCAGCTTGCGGATGGTTTGAAATACCTGTTCATAGGCATAAGCGCCCACCAAAGAAAAATCGAAATGCTGCATGGCGCATAAGGTTTGGATATGCAGTTTTTCTTTTCCTCTCACCCGGTCAAAACGCCTGGTCATAAAATGGGCACGACCGTTCTCTTCCAGTAAACGCGATTCGCTTATTTCTATCCCGCAATCCAAGGCCATGTAATAATAAGCCAGTTCGATGCGTCCATACCCCGCAGGATCTCCCAATGCTTTATTGTCTACTCCATCAAATTTTAATAACCAGTGCTGAAATCCTTTTGGTGCGGCTACCTGGCCCGAACGCACTTCTCCTGTTTTTTCATTGTAGGCAATAATGGCTTTTGCTCTTGCACCACCCGCTGATGAGCCAACCCGGATAATATCTTCCAGTCCTTTTTTTACATCTTCTTTTATGTTGGTGGTGAATGCTTTTCGTTGCCCTAAAATTTGTTGAGCCATTTCTACCAGGCTTTTTAGTTCAACGTGTACAGCAGCTTCTTTGATCGTGTTAAGAGAAGGTTCAAACTCCAATGCCCCCAGTCCGCGTTTCCCCATATAGCACAAACGTTCAACGGGATTCATGCTTTCTGCTGTTCTTCCGTTGGCGGCCAGCCAGGCATTTATTAAAGTAGTTCCGTAGGCATCCGGCAACGTATCCGATAACAAGCCCGGCAATCCGTTAAATGTATCTTTATTTAAACGCGGGAACTGAAAGATAGTATTGGCACGTTGTACTTCTGTTAAAGGCATCATGATGGGGGCGAGATCCCAGTTGTTTTTTATAAAGGCAGGATCAAACTCAAAAGTGGCTATCTCTTTTTGTTCGTTCCATAGCACAGCGCCAACAACCTGGTTCCATATTTTTACGGTGGCTGTTATCATTGTTTTTTGTTTTTTGTTTTAGGTGTAAGAAGTGTTTTTTTGCGATAGGACATTTTTTTTGGTCGGATGACGGAAGCACGTTTTCTTTTTTTTGCTTCCAGCTTGGCCATTTCCAAAGGGCTTATATCGGCAGATCGTATAAACACATCCAATGTTTCTAATTCATTCAGTGCTCTTAGAAGCTGTATAAAGGCAGTAAGTGAACCACGCAGTCCCTGTTCAAATTCACTGAGGCTGACTCTGTGCATACCCGCTTTTTCTGCCAGGTCACTTTGCGTGTAGTTTTTCTTTAAGCGGGTTTCTTTTATAAAAGAGCCGAGTTCCCGTAGAACAGCACTGTCACTCATGCTATACCAATCTTTTTTGTTATACTTATCTGACATTATAAGCTATTTTATTTGTTAATGTAGCATTTATATGACAAATATAGCTATTATTTTAGTACTATTTTAAATAAATGCAGTACTTTTGCTACATTAATAACGTTATTGATTAATAATGATGCACTTATATAACATTTGTAGCAATTATTATTCTACCTATAATCTGCTTTAAGCCAGTTCCTCCATCTTTTGTTTCAGCCAGTTGATGTCGGCGATCTGCTGGTGTTCGGAAAGAGCAAGGCTGATCTGCTCCAGCTTACCCTTGTCGAAGAGCTTATAGTTGAACATGCGCAGCACCAGTTTTAAAAAATTCTGATAGGTGAGACGTTGGTAGGCCGATACCTTTTTGTTGCGTTTGAGATAATTGCCAAAGCTGCTCATGAGCGGAATAAGCGATTCAAAGGCATTGGTGTCGTAATAGATCTTCACTAAGAGGGCCTTGGCATCCAGGTGATAATAGATGTCGGTGAATTCCACATCCTGCATGAGCTTCCTGGCTCTGCGCGGATCGCCACCGGAATAATAGAGCCTCGAAAGATTGTAAACTTCGGCATTTTGCCGGTCAGCCACGGGCAGGTAAGACAGGTACCGGCTTATGAACAGCCTTGTCCAATCGTATTTGTGCAGACGCAGCGCAATGGTCACAATATTCTTGAAATCGAATTGGGAAAGCTGTTCCTGTGCAAGCAGGATCTTTTCTTCTAACAGGAATTCATAATTGGCAAAGAGCTCATCGAGGTAAGCTGCCTTTCCGGAGTTGAGCTGGCGAATGCAGTAGTTTTGAGCGAAGGTGAACATGTCGCGGAGCTCGGCAGGAGAGAAAGCGCTCTTGCCCGCAACAAGTGCCTTTTTCATCTGCCGGTAATGTTGTTCTTCGTCCGGCTCCATAAGGGAATTGAGGATGTGAAAATAAATGGCCACTACCGGCACCTTCAAAAAACCAGAGTCAGGCAAAAATGTTTTGATCTCCTGTATAAAAGGGATCTGGTATTGCACTTGTAGTACATTGCTTCGGTTCAGCATCTCACAGGCGTATTTCAGCTTCTTGGCAAAATAATAGGTATCGATGCTATCCGATAGGGTTTGCAGCCTTGAATCCACCGAGCGGTTGTCGTGCAGGGAAGCAAAACGGAATGCGGCTTCTTCCAGATGCAGGCGTGTGCCCAGGTAATCGCCGTCCTGCAACGTCGTGCGTTCCGCCCCCGCTATCAGCTCCTGCAGGTGTTGCGGAATGTACTTAAGCAATTTTTTTTCCTGCAGGCTTTCGATGAGCCGTTGTTTTTTCAGCGTATCTTCCTGCTTCCATTTACGCTGTACGAAAAAATCTTCGATAAGCAGGTTGAGATCGGAGAGCAGGTAACGCAGCTTCTGTTCTTCGTAGGCTTTACCGCTGAGCTTTTCGTACAATTTTTCTTCGGAAGGCAGTTTTTCTTTCAGTAGCTCCTTACAAAGCAGCAACAATTCTTTCCTTTTATTGAAAAAAGGAGAGCTCAGGTAGTCCAGCAAGGCTGCTTTTTCGGCATTATTCAGGGAATGCAGGTAAGCAAGGGTTTTAGATTGGGTGATCATTAAATAAAAGTGTATTTAATAATATATTGTTTATCAGTTATTTATGTGTTATTTATTTAAATTTATGACTATTTATTCTCCGATAAATATACAAAAATATATTTCACCTACCGGGATGTCTGTTCTATTTTTGTAGTGTGGAAATATGGAAATGACGAAAAAAAATGATTACCTTAAAAAAACAAATACTATGAAAAAAATTACTACCACTTGTCTTATCTGGTTACCAATGGCTTTTATGCTGTTGCTTAGTAGTGGGCTCCGTGCTCAGTGCGGTATTCCTCCAACAGCTGTACCGGGTACTATTTACTGCTATGCGCAACAAACCAATGTTCAGCTCACTCTCGGTCTCCTTGGCGGGCCTTACAACATCCAGGCGTATATAGATTACCAGTTCCCTACGATCCCTATTGCACCGTATGCAACCAATTATGCAGCCCCTACTTATACACTGACGAATCAGGGAGCGGGCACTTATACTATTTATATTGTGGATATAGGCCATGGCGGTTGCTACGATTCGGCAACGTATACACTGAGCGAACCGGCAATCCTCAATTTTACGCAAGGTGTCCAGTTTCCTGAAAACTGCAGTGATCTGGCTGAGGTTGCCTTTACAGCGAGCGGAGGTTCTTCCCCGTATATCATCGAGTATACACAGAATAATTCCACCTTTACAATGCTTACATCTACAGCCACGCAATACCTGCCTGTAGGCCCATATGCATTCAAGCTAACCGATAGCCAGGGATGTACAGTTGATCAAACTGCAACGGTTTTTGGAATTTCCGCAAACAGCCAGAGTGCTTATTATGCAGGACTTTGTGGTGTTACGGACAGCGCTTTGAGCTATACAAACACAGCTACGATATACAGGGATCTGCAACTACTTATGAAAGGTATCGGTAGCTTTAACGATCAGCTTGGATTTTCGGTTGATTGGGGTGATGGAACACCAGCTACCACCTATACAAATACATTACAGGGAATTCAGCAAACCTATCCGAATGGAGTTCCGGTTTCGCATACCTATACTAATACAGGGGTATACCAGGTTACTTATACCTATACTAACATCGGTCTTTCGAATTCGGGTCAGATTGTTGAATTCATCAGCTTCAATAGCGATGTATACCCAGGCGATGCCAACAGTGATGGTGTAGCTAACAACATGGACGTACTGAATATCGGACTTGGTTTTGGTGCCAGTGATGTAGCCCGTCCGGGGGCGAGCAATAGCTGGACAGCGCAATCTTGTGCAGACTGGACACAGAATTTTGCATCGGGTCTTAATTACAAACATGCTGATTGTGATGGCACCGGATTGATTGATTATCCCGATACGAATGCTATTGTGTTGAACTACGGTCAGTCCCACGTACTTTCCCGACTCAGTGCACCGCAACAAACATTTGTAGATCCGAATGATCCTACATTGGCTGTTCGTTTCCCAAGCGGGACTTATTCGACCGGATCATCTGTAAGCGTTCCGATAACACTTGGAACGGCAGCTGTGCCTGCAACCAACATATACGGAATAGCATTCACTGTGAACTATCCTTCTACGCTTGTGGACGCGTCAAATGTAAACATTGACTTCAGCTCCTGCTGGATGGGTACTTCAGCTAACCTGCTGAACCTGTATCACAACTCACCGGCTTCTTCCAGCATAGATGTAGCGATCAGTCTCAACGATCATCTGCCGGTTACCGGCTTCGGGAATATCTGCAGCATGAATGTGATCACTATCGACAACGTGTCGGG
The DNA here is from genome assembly GCA_021156365.1 of Bacteroidota bacterium. Lineage (GTDB taxonomy): Bacteria > Bacteroidota > Bacteroidia > B-17B0 > Aurantibacillaceae > JADJDM01. The sequence continues at coordinate 206,389 of JAJNDK010000008.1, read as the reverse complement.
CAAGTTGTTGGCAATGGATGCATATTTTACGCTCAGTAATATCCGTCTCATCGACAATATGGGCAATGTACTGCCGGTGAATGCTATGGGCGATACGATTTCCGTGGCAGGATCAGTAGGTCTGAGTACACAGGCAACACAAAGTAATACACGCGTGTATCCGAATCCGGCAAAAGAATCATTCATGATCTCTTCGGAACAGGCACTGGATGAAGTGGAACTGACAGATATCCTGGGCAAAACGATATTGCACGCAAGTCCGAATGAAAAAGAACTGCGCATCAGTACAGAGCAACTGGAAAAAGGATTGTATCTCTTGCGCATCCGATCGGGCAATGTAGTGGAAACAAGAAAGATCGAGATCACTAAGTAAGACGTTTGTGTGTGTGACAAACCGAGTCTCCGGCGTGTGCCTTGATTATGTAGATTATATTAAGGCACCGTAAGGGGCAAAAGAAGAAGGGGTCCATTTGAGCCCCTTCTTTCTTTTTATGGATAGTATGTAATCTTCCTTTTGTAAGGAAAGTTGGAATTAATTTAAACACATAGAGCACATAGATATATGCGTTTAAATTGGTTAACCATGCGAAGGATTCAATAGCGCAGGCTGTGCACATAGTCTATGTGTACAGCCTGCGCTATATTACCTCAACGAATCTAACCAAACTATGTGGCCTATGTGTTTAAAACAAAATACTCCAACCTTTTACCATCACAACTTGTAGGACAAATAAACCGACACATCCCTTTGTAATTATCTCACTGCTTGTGTATTCATCTTATTATTTGTCCCGAACGCCGCATTTTTTAAACCTTGTTTTAAACCGCCCGTATATTTACCTGAAAGGTAAGATGTACTAAACTTTAAAAAAATAAACATCATGAAACAAATGGTAAAAATGTTCGCTATTGCGATAGTTGTAGCAGTTCTTGGATTCGCTTGTTCCAAAAAAGAGATAACACCACAAATGGCGAGTAAAAATGTTGTGTTGGAAATCGCTTTACAACCGGGAGAAACATATAACCTGGATCTGTCGTCTTATAGCGCAAAGAGCAGTATCATCAAACAAACAACAAATGCTGCTGAAAGCAGATTAACCGAAGGTACCTGCCAGGTTCCGGCTAAGTATTCCTATACGGCAGGTTCCGTTGCTGCAAGCGATCAGGTGGTGTTACAGATAACGAAAAAAGGGAAATGTAAGAACGATCCTGAAGAAATGACCACCATTACTGTCAATATTACGGTAGCATCCCCGCCAACAACAGGCGATAATTAACAGCTCGCTGCGAAAATGTAAATGCCACGGCTTTTCGGTCGTGGCATTTATTTCTTTGCTTACCAGGTCTGATTGCCTGCTTAATAGATCCTGCTTTCCCAATACTCAGCTCCGTTCGGAAAAATACTTACCTGCTTTATCAATTCATTTGTTTTCACTTCCAGCCATATCCTGTAAATGAATTGACCCTGAATTGATTCCAGCTTCCAGGCATCTATTTGGCCACCACCAACAATAGCAATGGTTTCTTTTCCGACAACGCTTAGTTTCTGATAATCCGTCCTGTTTGAATAAGGATTATAATTCCGAATCACATACGTTTTTTTTTCTTTTAGTGCCATTTTTTTGAATAGCTCATTTACGATCAAAGAGCAAAATGTATTTTCAGGCACCTGAGTTTCTTTGCTGAAAGAGGGATCAAAATTCTTGCTTAGTTTAACAAGGCTCTTTTCAGTGAAATCAAACACTTGCAAACTGTCTCTTCCTGCATTCTTTAATATGACCTGTTTGGTCAGCAGTGTGTTGGGATCAACAACAATTGAGTCAATGAACTCACTAGCCGCTAACGTAGTCGAACGGGTAAAGATCAGGTTCCCGTTTATTTCCTTTGCACTTAGTTCGACAAATGCATTTATACCCGGTTTACCTTTTATTACTTTATACATCAGGTTACGATGATGAAAGGCCTCTATTTCCCTGATTTTGTCAAAATCCTTTACGCCTATAGTGTCTGTGCTCTGTCCCGATACCGAAAAGCAGGAGGCCCATAAAAGCAGTGCAATGTGATTTTTTTTCATTTTGGATGGTTGAGTTTTTATATCGATAGTGCGAAATTACTAAAACCTCTTCCGAACCAGGAATGATAAGGATAAACAACCTAAACCTACTGTCGATCGACGCCCTTCTGCAACCGATTGTCGCAGAAGGGCAAACCGGATCTATTTAACTACCAACTGCATATTTTTAGGTGCCTTTACTGTAAAACTGAATGCATTCTTTTTATTCTCTTTCGATTTGATATGATTGCGCCACATGATCTCCCCGGTTGTTTCGTCCTGTTGTGCACCATGCAGTTCGATCTTCTCAAGAGTTATTTGCTGGTTCTTTGTCAGCGGGATCTGATCTATTACTTCTATTTCGATATTTTTAGAATTCCCGTTCTTTATAATGATCTCATACGCCATGTCGTAAAATTTATCGTTGTCCAAAACCTTCTCTTTCGATTTATCCTTTATTTTGGTTCGCTTGACATTTACATTTTTGTCCTGCCCCAATGATAATTCCAGCGTATCTCCGGTATCACCTGTTTTAATAAATGTTTTTCCGATAAATGTCCCGCCAAAATAAACATTTGCTTTGCCGGGCAATAAATTCAATTCCTCATAGTTCGTGATCCGTGCTGTCAGGTACGCTTTCAGATCCATTTTCGGAATGGTCTTGTGAACATATTTTGTCTTTAGCTCTTTGTTCAGGATCGATACATAATGATTTTTGTTATCACTTGGAATGGAGTAGGGCAGTTTGATCTCAAATTCGGCCTGTATAATATTATCATCCATCACTACGTATTCATAAGCTTCATTTGAACCGATCACCACGTCTTTTTGCTGTGTGGCCGGGTTGTTGACGGAAAAATTGGGAGTGGATGCACCCAGTGTGGTAGTCATATTAAGTGTAGAACCGGTTACCGTTGCAGGGTTTAGTTTATAGGATTCTTTTGTAAGGTTTTTATAAACATCCACAAAATAAGGATTGAGCTCCGGAATAGTAAAATTCTGCTTTGGATCGGCTGTGCTAAGGGTAAGCTTTACCTCTTTCCAGTCGGCTCCGGTGTTTTGAAAAACAGTAGCTTTATAGCTTAACTGAATGGGTTTGTCCACACTTTCCGTGCGCAGGTCATACATAGGAGCCCAGCCCGCATTTGGAACAAAATAATTGATGCCGATGTTTGCCGTTGTTGGTGCGTCTGCCATCACGGTTACGGTGATGCGATAGTCCGGTTTATTTTCTGCCTGGGATGAGCTGTTGATGTTGTTCTCTTCATTTTCGATCTGTATCTGTCTTTGAGTAAGAAGATCTATTTTGAGCTGGGTTCTCGCTTCCAGTTTTTTTAATTTTAATAATTCACTATTGATATTATTCAGCTTTTCTCTCAGGAAGACAAGTCCTTCTTTTAAAAATGCCAGGGAATCCTTTTTTGACAGGCCCTTGTACAAGCCATAGTTCAGTAAGACCTCTTTTTCGGTTGTAAGTACATCCTTTTGATTCTGCATCTCCTCCATCTCATAGCTCATTAGTGTGAGTGAGTCGCTGATCTGCTTCCTCGCTTTGGCATATTTAGCACCCCCCGAGCTGACTTTAAATTTTTGCAATTCCGGGTAATGCAGCAGGTATTGGGTTTCTGTGATAATGCAATTACCGCTCCCGGACGCCTGGATACTTTGCGGATCAATGGAATTTTCCAGGCCTTCAAATACCAGTACACTTTGGCCTTGTGGTATATTGATCGTGCCTGATCGGAACACCTGGGCTCCTTGCAGATATACGGTTGCTTTTTCGGGCTTCGATTTTATGATCTTTTCCGTTTCGGTAGCTCTGCTGCTAAAGGTCAGGAGGCATATGGCTGAGAATAAAAGTAGTTTCATCATTTTTTATTTTATGAAATACAAACGTAGGTCGCTTTGAAATAAATACATAACGGCACTTAGTGAATAGGCGTTTACACTTGGTGAAACAGGTACTGGGATAATTATACTTTTAACGGCATGATGTGCTTTTAGGATAGAAGTCTTATATTTACATAAGCTTGAAACAATCCATAGACGTATATAAGAAAGAACCGAAAATGGAAATTCACATCGATACCGCAAAAGAAGAAGAGTTCGATCTGGTGGTAGAGCTGCTGAAAGAATTGTACCTCGAATTGGGTGAAGAAGCGGGCTCTATCGTTTTTTTAAATACGGATCTCGTAAAAAATCTCGTGAGCAATGGCAGAACGGAAATTTATATTGCAAAAACTGCAGGTCAGCAGCCGGTAGGTATACTTACGCTCACCGAATGCCAGGCTATCTATGCAGGTGGAAAATATGGACTGTTGGATGAGATGTATATCCGTCCCCGGTTCCGGTCTTCGGGCGCAGGTAAAAAACTGATAGATGAGATCACCGCCCTTGCCAAAGAACGGAAATGGAAGCGCATCGATGTTACTGCTCCTACAGAAGAGCGCTGGAAACGCACCATAAAGTTCTATGAAAGCTGCGGGTTTATTTTTACAGGTCCCAAATTGAAGATTACCTTAACTTAAAGAAGTCCCTGCATCGAATAAAATGTTTAACACATCAAACAGTTTAATTTTTTCCTAATTTTTTCAGCATCCTTACATGTCCTCTCAGTGCTTTCCAAAAAGTGGATTCCACATGGTAGGTAACGCCAAAATCGGCCGTTACTTTTTTTACGATCGGTGCGAGTTTGGGATAGTGAACATGACATATTCCTGTAAATAAATGATGCTCGATCTGAAAATTAAGTCCCCCGATAAACCATGTCAATAGAGGCTTGTCCGGCCCAAAATCTGTAGTGTTCTCAACTTCATGAATTGCCCATGAATCTTCCATTTCTCTTTTTCCGTTAGTGATAACAGGCAATTCGAATGTAGAAGTTTCCACTATGTGAGAAGGTTGAAATACACAGGAAAGGAAAAGTCCAGCAGTAAAATGCATAAGTAGAAAACCAAAAATGACAAAATACCAGGGCATGCCTGAAAAAAGGATCGGAAGTGCTATTATGTATGCGTAATAAAAAAGCTTATAGAGTGTAATACGAAAAATGGCCTGTTTTAATGATACGTTATGTTTAATAAGCAAGTCATGTTGTTTATACCGGATTACCTGGAGGTAGTCTTTTGCTGTCATCCAAAAAAGCGTCATCATCATGTAAAAAAACCATACATAGAGGTATTGGTATTTGTGAAACCAATACAGAGGCTGACGTGGAGAAAAACGTAGCAGCTTTATACTATCAATATCCTCATCCAGGCCTGCAATATTTGTATATGTGTGATGCAGCTGGTTATGCTGAATTTTCCAGGTCACAGCATAGCCTCCGATAATTTCCAGGATATAACCTATAAAGCTATTGACTTTTTTATTGGGAGAGTAGGTGCCATGGTTGGCATCATGCATCACGGATGTGCCGATCCCGATCATCCCCCAGGCCATTACAAACCAAAACCCGAAGAATATCCATGCATTGCCTTTCGCAAATCCAAGTACCATGAATACATAGGGCACAAAATACAAAAGGAGCATTACAGCTGTTTTCACCCACATGGTAGTATTTGCATAAGGAGAAATGTTATTGCTTTTAAAATAGAAATTGACATGAGAGATAACAGTTTCATGAAAACTGTCTTTCCCTGAAGGAGCAAACCGGACAATATTTAAATTTTCAATAGCCATTTGATCACTTGAAAAAATAAACATGCAAAAAATGTGCTAATGAAGCTATAGCTTATTTTTCCGCTCTTGCAGTTGTTTTGGTTAAAACACGGTGCGGAGTATTTGCTACACATGGGAAAACAGGATCTTTCCATTTTTTACCGGCAACGTAAAATAACTCGCTGGTACCGGCTATCCGGAATTTGCTATTTTTATCTCAGGTATCCTGATATGAAAAGAATAGAATTGTTTCTGTTGTTGTCTTTTGTGTGCACTGCTATTTATGCACAGCAACCACTGAATGCTGATTTTGAAAAAATAAGCCCGGAAGGTTTCACACGGCCCTGGGGATGGAGCAACGACCTGTACTCGGCAAATACCGGAGTGCGTATGGATAGCCTTCAGAAACACGGGGGGAAATATAGTTTACTGATGAAAGGTACGGAGGAAAACGCCGTTTCTTCCTTCCAGTCTCTCGTACTATCTGTGGAGCCTTACACGTTGAAAAACAAAAAAGTAAAAATTGAAGCCTGGATAAAAACGGAAGACCTGAAAGGTGCAGCTTTTTTCGCCTGTTATTATGCGTTTGATTCAAAAGGCACCCTTATCGGGCGGACGGACACGGTGAAAACCAAAATAGCAGGCACGACCAACTGGCAAAAAATTTCACTGAGCCTTTCCCTGCCGGCCGCGCTCAGTAATTTTTCGATCCTGTTGTTCCAGTCGGGCAAAGGCAATGCCTGGTTTGATGATCTGGGCTTATCCATCGATGGTAAAGTGGTGAAAGAAGTTCAGATTGCCAAAGCTATTTCGGTTGAACAGGTAAAATGGCTTTCTCAGCAAGCATCTGCCATTCATTCGGTGAATGCAGTAGCTCCCGGGATCAAATCTTCTAATGCAGATCTGAAAACGTTTGGCGAAATAGCAGGCAATGCGCAGATAATTGCATTGGGTGAATCCACACATGGCACTGGTGAATTTTTCCGGATGAAGAATCGTGCGCTTGAATATGCAGTTACAGAGCTTGGTGTCCGGATTTTTGGCCTCGAAGATAATCAGCTGATCGTGGAGCGGGTAAATAAATATGTATTGGGAGGGAAAGGAACGGCAAGGAGCAGTATGTATGGTTTGTTCAGTGTATGGCAAAACCAGGAAATGCTCGATCTGATAAAATGGGTGCGGTCATACAATGAGCTGCATCCGGGTGATAAGGTTGAATTCCTGGGCTTTGACATGCAGAACCCGGCACAAGCCTATGATAGTCTCTCTGTTTTTTTAACCCGGAACGATCCTGCATCGGTACCGAAAGTGAATGAGTGGCTGGCTGCCCTGAAAAAGAACGGAGCAAACAGTTACAATTTTTCGGATAGTATTAAGCTTAGCTGGGCACAGAATGCAGAAAAGGTGTTTGACCTGGTAGTTTCCCAAAAACAAGCCTGGCTTGCGGCAGCAAAAAACAAAAGCGATTCGTTGAATGTGGAGTGGGGGATGCAGTATGCAACATTGGTAAAACAGTATGCAGAGAATACATATAAAGGACATATGTCGTTATACCGTGATGTAGCCATGGCCGAAAATGTATCCTGGATACTTTCCATGCACAAGCCTGGTACACGTATGCTCCTGTGGGCGCATGACAATCACATCAGCAAAGGAGAAGATCCGGTGGCGGAGAATAATTATTACCACGGCATTTCCATGGGCGCGCATCTTACAAAAAAATACGGTTCTTCGTATAAAGCTTTCGGTCAGTTTACCTATTCCGGGAATTACCTGGCGCAGATTAGTTATTTTAATTTTGACCAGATCAGCTGCCCTTTGTTACCGGGACCAAAAGGAAGCCTGGATGAGGCCCTGCACCAGGTATCCGTGCAGAAGAAAGCCGGCACGCTGTTACTGGACCTCCGGGAAGCCCGGAAAATGAATTGGTTTGTACAAGCGCTTCCCGTTCGGTTCGCGAATCATGTCAGCTCGGAATATTCTTATTGGACACGCTTCTCGATCCCCTATCAATTCGACGGATTATTTTTTATGGATACAACTTCCGCAGCAAGGCCGTGTAAGGAGTGAGGCACCGGGATCATCTCTTCAGTTTCTCCAATACTTCATGTTTTTTCCTTCTCGCTACTTCAAAGTTCTTTCCGTTACACATTTCTATTACACAGGGTTCGCCCTTATTGTAGCTTTTTATTTGCTGAACATTGATCAGGATCCCCCTGTGGATACGCACAAAACCTGATTCGGGCCCAAAATAATCCTCAAAGTCCTTTAAATATTTTGAAGTTACAAAACGGTCGTTTTCCTGCGTATAAATATTGCAATAACTGCCGTCGCTTTCGATATACACAATAGTAGCCGTGTTTATCAGTTTTACCTGCTCACCGGCCTGTACGGCAATTTTATGCGTTATGCTGTCTTCTGATTCCAGGTTACGAAGCAGGTTCACCACCTGGATATTCGTACTTTGTTTTCTGCTGATTGTTTTCAGGGCTTTTGAGACGGCTTCTTTCAGGTCATTCACTTCGATCGGTTTCAGCAGGTAGTCAAGCGCACTGAATTTAATGGCATTGATAGCATACTTATCGTAACTGGTTACAAAAATGACCTCAAAAGGAATCCTATCGAATTGTTTAAGCAGGTGGAACCCATCGCCTTTTGGCATTTGGATGTCGAGAAAAACCAACTGGGGTTGTTTTGCTTTTATCAGTGAGAGTGCTGTTTCCACATCTTCTGCTTCACCCACTATCTGAACTTCTGTTGAGAACCTCCCGAGCAGGCTTCGGATAACTACCCTGCTCTGAGTTTCGTCATCTACAATAATTGCGCTGATGATCTGGTTCATAAATTTACTGGTATAAAAATTTCAACCCGTGTACCGGATGCTTGTTGCTGTTCGTCATACAGGTCTGTTATGTTCACATTTAGTCCCTCATAGTTCCGGAGCCTGTTGATCATGGTCAGGCGTTGTTCGGTCAGCTTCATTCCCATCGAATGGTGATAGGTTTGTTTTACCAGCAATTTTGATCGTTCGCGCCCGATGCCATTGTCTTCTACGATTATTTTCAATACGTCTTCCTGCCTGCCGATGCTGATGCGGAGCCTCCCATTACTGTTCTTTTCCATTTTCAGCAAGCCGTGCCAGATGGCATTTTCCACATAGGGCTGCACCAGCATAGCCGGGACCTGTGTTTCAAAGAGGTCGATGCTGCTGTCGATGTTCAGTATAAATTCAAAGCTCTTGTCAAAACGAAGCTGTTCCAGCTCAATATAAAGATTCAGCATTTCCAGCTCCTGGTTCAGCTGCAGAAAGTTCTCCTGGGAATTATTCAGAACGAGCCGGATCAGTTTACTGAATTTAGCAAGGTAATCGTATGCTTCCTGCGGATCCCGCTTCAGTATATAGCCTTGTATACTCGTGATCGCATTAAAAATAAAATGCGGATTCATCTGGGCCTGCAAGGCTGTAAGCTGCGATTCTGCCAGCATTTTATTGATCGCCGTTTTTGCTTCTTCTTTCTTTTTTATCCGTTTTATACTCATCCGGACCAGGAGATATACGATACCTGACAAGCATACTCCGCAAAGGAGATAGAACCAGGTAATTTGCCAGAATGCCGGTCGGATCGTAAAAGATATTTTCAAAGGGGTGCTTTTCAATGTGTCATTATTAAGCGCCTGCACAGAAAGTGTGTAGCTGCCCGGGGCGAGTTTGTTAAAGTTTATGGCCGATTCGTTGCTGCTTAATTCTGCCGTTTTTTTATCACCGGAACGGGTTAGCTCGTATACAATCCTGTTACTTCCGTTCCGCTTGAAGCTCAGTACATCAAATTCGAAACGCAGGTTTACATAATTCGAAGGCAGTTCCATATTGGCACAGAGGATCTTTTCTTTGCCGTTTACATACAGATGGCTCAGGTAAAGCTGCGGGGCACTGGTGTTGTTTAAATTTTCTTTTGTGTCAAATGCACACAGCCCTTCCACAGTGGCTGCATATATTTTTCCGTTTACATAAGAGACTTTATTCACCTGGTTGGAAGGTAAACCGTTTTCCACGGAATATACATAAAACACCGCCGGATCTTTTTCTTTTATTTTTACGAGTCCGCTGTTGGTGGCTGCCCAGATATAACCTGCCTCGTCGGCACAGAGGTCGAAGACCCGCAATCTCTTTGTCGCATTTACGGCAAAGGCCTGCAAGGTAAAATTTTTTAGTGTATACAAACCCTTTTCTTTCGATGCAACATAAAAATTGCCAGGCTTTGTCTGAATAATATCACTCACTGATGCGTTTAGCCCAGAGATTTTTTCCAATCTGCTGTCTTTGAGTGAAAAGGTGTATATACCATCCTTGCATCCTATCAGTACATCCTTTTCTCTGGATAGCAGGCATCCGCCCCCTGACCTCAGGTTGACCAAACGCTTTACTTCTGTTTTTTTTAGCTCTATCAGGGTGCCATATTGTATAGCAAATACCCGTCCGGTCGGAGATAAGCTGAGATCGGTAGCTCCGATAATACTCCCGCTTATCTCTTTCAGGTAAGACTTTGACTGGAATTTTTTATCCGTATGGACTATGCAGGAAGAGCTTACAAGCAGGTATCCATTGTTAAAAGAAATGATATCCGAAACACTATATCCGCTTTTCAGATCGAGTGGATATTCTTCTATTTCGCTGTTTCCGATCTTCAGTACTTTTTTTGTATCCACATGGCAGAATAATTTTCCGTCGAGGGGTTTCAACAGTCCTTCAGTTTTGTTGTTGCCGTATAGATTTGCATAACTGACAACCCGTTTATCCCTGCAGTAATAGATACCCCTTTCGAGGGTGCTGCACCAGATCCCTTTTTCGTGATCTTCACAGATACCCGTCACCGAAATGCCATCCAATGAAGCAACAGCTGAATTCAATTCACCGTTCCTGTAAAACAGCACCCCGCCTTTCAGCGTACCTACCCACAAACCGTCGTCCTTATCCGTGTACACACTAAGTACCGAATTTGGAATATAGAAGACCTCCGGCATAAGGCCTGGCTTTATCCGGATCACCTGGTTGTCCCAACCTATAAAAAGTTCCCCCTTACTGTTCATTGTAGTATTGCAGCGCCACTGAGGTGTATTTTTATTGTGCCACTTTATTTCATATTTGATAGTATCCTTGTCGATGAGACAAAGCCGGATCTTATCGGGATAAATTACTGGTTTCTTCGGACCTGGTAGAAGGCGCAGATCTATCGTTGGTTTGTATTTTAAAGGAAAAAGGCCACCCTTTGTTTTCCTGAAAGAATAGCTCAGGCTATCCGAGTTGATTTCCTTTATCCCGTTGGTATATCTGTTCACTGAAAAACTCATCGACTGGTTACAAATCAGCAGACAACTGTCACCGTCGGATTGTATTAGATAAAACTGGGCAGTGTACACGTGCTGCAGGTGTTTATTCAACTCGGCTGAAAAGGCAGCTTCGCACAGGCTGTCTTTTTGAATAGTGTAGTACAAAATGCGATTGCCGGATCCGATGAACCACAGGGTTTTGTCGGGGCTTTCGTAAATACCGTAACAGGATTTTTCAGGAAAGCCTTTTTTATCATCATATATTTTTACTGTATGGCCATCGTACCTGCACAGCCCTCCTTCCGTTCCGAACCAGATGTATCCGCGGCAGTCCTGAAAAATATTATAACACTCATGAGAAGGGATGATGTCACTGATGGCCGCATTGCTGAACAGATGTTGCTGCGCATACAGGTTCATATGCAGGCAGAGAACGACTATGACAGGAGTAACAAATCGCAAAAAGATTCTTTAAAACCAAAAATAGATAATTTTTATCGCAATACTGCAGACTATTTTTATTGAACTGGAATATGTGAAATAAACGGTGTAAACGGTCAGGTGGGTTTCGGACATTTGTTTATTCCGGGTGTAGACTTTATGAAAGGCATATCTGCTTTGGCTGCTGGCAATCTTTTTGCGGGGAGATCAGTAACTATTTTTAAATCCACAATCATGCAAAGGATCACAAACAATCTATGGTTCGATAGAGAAGCCGAAGAAGCAGCAGGATATTATACATCTGTTTTCAAAAACTCATCCATTGGACGCATTATTTATTATGGAAAAGAGGGGCATGAGATCCATAAAATGCCGGAAGGTACCGTGATGACGATCACGTTTGAGTTGGATGGTCAGCAATTCGTGGGATTGAACGGCGGGCCCGTTTTTAAGTTCAATGAAGCCGTTTCGTTCATTGTAAACTGTAAAGACCAGGAAGAAGTGGATTATTATTGGGAAAAACTGAAGGAAGGTGGAGATCCGAAATATCATCAGTGTGGATGGCTGAAAGATAAATACGGCGTTTCGTGGCAAATTGTCCCCACTGTTCTTACGGACCTGGTCAGTGATCCCGCTTCGGAAAAATCACAGCGCGCAATGGCTGCCATGCTCCAAATGAAAAAACTTGACATTGCTGCATTACAAAAAGCATATGACGGAGAATAAGAAATATGGCCCGCTGATGATCGCATTGGTATTGCTGGTAGCCTGTAATGAACCCGGCAAAAAAACCGATGTGGAAGACGTGGTGAAAACAGTGAGCAGTTATACAACCAAAACGGGTATTAATATGGAAACAAGAAAACAAAGGATCGAAGACTTTTTTATTGCATATGAGAAGCTGTATGACAATGCACTTGCTGCCGAAAAAGTGGACGCAGATGCAACAGCAGCCGTGTTTACCGATTGTTTTATAGAATCAAGCCCTTTGGGTGTGATCTGCGGAAAGAACGGGAAAGAATTCAAAGAAAGAGTGGAGCGGGGCTATGCCTTTTACAGGAGCATTGGCACCGAATCCATGGACATCGTTAAAAAGGAAATTACGATCCTCGATGAGTATCATGCCATGGCTAAGATCCATTGGAGCGCAGGTCTCGTGAAAAAGGATCTGCAGGAAGTTATGATCGAATTCGATGTGATCTACTTCCTGCAGGAGCTGGATGGAAAGATCCGCATCTTTGCCTATATCGCCGAAGATGAACAAAAGGCTTATAAAGAGCATGGAATAGAGCCGTATAAGTAGTTGTAAAAAACAGGTAAATTAATGTGAAGTATTCCTATTTTTGAATTCTATGTATTATCAGGAAATTCCACCAGGGACAGCGCTCGCTCCTTACATCAAATGTTTATGGATACTCGAAGATAAAACTTCAAGCAAAAACAGGCCGCTTGAAAAGGTGTTGCCGGATGCCTGCCCGGAATTGATCATTCATTACGGTGATCTTTTCCTGATAAAAGATCCTGCCGGAAAAATAAAGAAACAAGGGAGAAGTTTTGTATTCGGTCCGCTTACCCGGCATATCGAAATTGGCCCCACCGGCAGCACTGGTATGATAGCAGCCCGTTTTTATCCGGGTGCTCTCGCATCATTTATCCGCGTACCGGTGAAAGAGCTGAGTGACAGGTATGTTTCACTTTCTCAGCTTTTCGGGAAGAAAGGTGCGGAGCTTGAAAAGGCAGTTTGCGCTGCAACATCACCGGGAGTGAGGCAATCATTAATAGAAGCGTTTCTTGTTTCGGTAGTACAGCAGGAAAAGACTACCGATCCGCTATTGCCACAACGCACGCTGGAACAGATCGCCGGCCGGGAAGAACCTGTGAAGATCGCAGAATTATCGAAACAATTGGATGTGAGCAGCCGCCACCTCGAACGGAAGTTCAATGCACAGTTCGGAATGACGCCGAAGCTTTTCCTGAAGATACTCCGCTTTCAGAATGTATTTAAGATCATTCAAAAAGGAAAGATTAAAAGTCTTACCGATCTTACCTACAAGGCAGGCTATTTCGATCAGAGCCATTTTTACCGGGATTTTAAACAGTTTGCAGGCCACAGCCCGAAAGAACATTTCAAGGAAAATGCTAAGTTCACCAGGCTTTTTACGTCCGGGGCCTGAGGTCGGATTTGTACAATTCTGATAAGCGGCCATATTCCATCTTTGTGAAAAAAAATAAGATGAAGTATTCAAAATTAAAATCGATCATTTGTGGAATGGCAGGTATAGCTTTGGTTGCCTGCGGAACAGAGAAAACGGAAGCAGTAGTGACAGCGACTCCCGTTGAAACGGAGCCGGTGAAACAATTTGTGCTGGACAAGCTGGTTGGAACCTGGCAGTCGGAGGATGGCAGCAGTTTCGAGCGATGGGCAAAGAACAGCGATGGTACGTATCGTTCGGTAGTTTACCAGCTGAAAGGTTCGGATACTATTTTCAATGAACAGGCAAACATCTATGAAGAGAATGGAAAATGGGTGTTTGAAAACAAAGTGAACGGACAGAACGAAGGTAAAACGGTGAAGTTTACAGCAGGTATTGTAAGTGAAAATACTATCCAATTCAGCAATCCGGAACACGATTTCCCGAATGATATCAATTATACACTACCCGATAATGATGTGGTAAATGCTTTTATCGTAGGCCGCAATCAAAAAGGAGGTTTTGATACGATCCCTTTTAATTACAAACGATTTAAATAATAATTCTTTGTTTTCGGGTAAAGCTTCGTTGGTAACCGGCGGAGTTTTTTTGTAACTAATTTTGCGGTTTCATCACAAAGCCATCGTTCCCATCCGGTGGCATAACAAGATAGATCCTGTGCCATTCGTTTCCATCAAGGATCTCCCAGCGATGTCCTTCACCTTCGAGGTCTTTGGCTATCAGCAGAATTCCGGGCTCAATGACAAAAGAATTACCGTTGGTAACGGTGAACCGCAGCCTGCCTTTTAGTGTAATGACGAACTGATAACGTGGAGCCGGATGCGCGTGCAGCTGGTATTCTTCAATTTGTGTTTTTATAAAAAAATGCGTGTTATCGATCATCACTGATTCCGGAACTTCACCTTCCAGGAAAGAACAATCGGTGCCATCGATATTGATCAGTTTGTAGGCTTTCATAAGAGTTGTACTATAAATTTCCGTAAAGTTAGATTTTATGATCGCTGAAAAACAATCGTTTATAAGGTATTTATAAAATAAATTTGCGTAAGCATTTACTTACATATATATTTGTAAGCAAATACTTACATATCTATCATGGAAACAAGAAGAGATGTTTTTCAGGCCATAGCAGATCCCACGCGCAGGGCCATTATTGGCCTGATCGCGCAGGATACCATGAACCTCAATTCCATTGCCGATCAGTTCGATATCAGCCGTCCTGCCATTTCACAGCACATCAAAATATTGACCGAATGTGGATTGATCGTGATCAAAAAGCAGGGGAGGGAACGGTATTGTGAAGCCAAATTACAAAAGCTGAATGAGGTGAGTGATTGGGTGGAAAAATACAGGAAGGTGTGGGAGAATCGCTTCGATATCATCGACGAAATACTTGAAGAATTAAAAGCAGGAGAACGACATAAGAAAAAAACAAAAAAGAAATAATCATGAAAACAACACCAAAAAATCAAACGATCATTACCGCAGAGCCCGGTAAGCAGGAAGTATTTGTTACACGCGAATTTGATGCGCCACGCGAGTTGGTATTCAAAGCATTCACAGATGCCAAACTGATAGCCCGCTGGCTGGGACCGCGCGAATTAAAAATGAAGATCGAAAAATTCGAACCGAAAAATGGTGGATCCTACCGTTATATTCATTCGGACGAGGCAGGCAATTCCTTTGCATTTAGCGGAGTGATCCATGAGGTGACTTTTCCGGAAAGGATCATTCAGACATTTGAGTTTGAAGGATTGCCGGAAAGAGGCCATGTGGTATTGGAGACAGCCCGTTTTGAAGCACTGCCAAACGGCCGGACAAAATTCACCAACCAATCGGTGTTTCAATCAGTAGCCGACCGTGATGGAATGGTGCAGTCCGGAATGGAAAGAGGGGTAAAAGACTCGTATGAGCGATTGGATGAATTATTTGAACAGGGAGCAATAAAATAAAACAAAGATTATGAATGCACCATTTGTTATAGAGCGCGTTTTTAATGCGAAACCGGAAATGGTTTGGCGCGCCATTACTGAAAGAGACCTGATGAAGCGCTGGTACTTCGATCTGAAAGAATTCAGGCCCGAAGTGGGCTTTCGGTTTCATTTTAGCGGCCAGGGACACAAAGGCGAACAGTATATGCATAATTGCGAAATAACGGAAGTCATCCCCAACAAAAAGCTCAAGCATAGCTGGGCTTACGATGGGTATGAAGGAATGTCCTATGTAACATTTGAGTTATTTCCCGAAGGAGAGAAAACCCGCCTGCGTCTTACACACGAAGGTCTCGACAGCTTCCCGAAAGACAATCCGGATTTTGCACAAACCAGCTTCGAGGCAGGCTGGACAGAAATTATTGGAAAGAACCTCAAGGCGTTTGTGGAAGATACAATGAAATAAAAACAGGTGTAAATGATACAAACGGATATCTAAATTATTATAAAACCTTGTTTTTAATTGCTTTGTTATATATCCGTGATGTAATTTCACGGATATATTTTCATCATGTCTGCATCTGTAAAATTAGGTATTCTCGACCAGTCCATTGTACGCAAGGGAGGATCGGCTGCGCAAGCGATCGCCGAAACAATTGAAACGGTAAAGCTGGCCGAGCGTTTGGGATATAACCGCTTTTGGGTTTCGGAGCATCACAATTCCACGATGATCGCTGGTTCCACACCCGAAGTGCTGATGGTGAAGCTGGCTGATGTAACAAGTACGATCCGTATTGGTTCGGGTGGTATCATGCTCCCGAATCACAGCGCACTGAAAGTAGCAGAGAATTTCCGGATGCTCGAAACACTTTTCCCCGGCAGAATAGATCTGGGAATGGGCCGTGCGCCGGGTGGTGACCGGATAACAGCTTCCATGCTCAATCCTTCCAATACCTTCAGTGAAGAAAGTTATGTGCGTCAGCTGGAGCACCTGCAGGCTTATTTTTACGATGAGGCCGCAACTTCCCATGGTCCGCTGCTGGCAGTTCCGCAGAGCGATACAATTCCTTTGCAATGGATCCTGAGCAGCAGTACGGGAGGAAGCAGCGCTCTGGCAGCTAAGTATGGGATGGGACTAGTGGTCGCACGTTTTATTAACGGTCATGCCGATGCCCGCATGGTAGAACAATACATTCAAAGCTTTAAACCCTCTGCCTTATTTCCCAAACCCAAAGTAATGCTTTCTATAAGTGTTTTGTGTGCAGAGACAGAAGAGAAAGCAGCCCTGCTCAGAAAATTAAGTGATTACACACTTTTAAAATTCGAACAGGGCCGTTTCGAGCCGATGGGTGATCCTGCGGAGATCGCAGATTATGAATTTTCGAACGAAGAGCTTGCACGGATCCATAACAACCGGGGAAGGATCGTTTCGGGAACACCGGACAATGTGAGAAAACAATTGATGGCGCTGGCTAATGAATTCAGGGCAAGCGAAATAATCGTGACTACGATGACCTGGTCGCATGCCGATCGTCTTCGCTCATTCGAACTCCTCGCCGCGGAATTCGGGCTCCGGTAAGCGTATACTATAAATAAGTACCACCCGAAACCTCGATGCGCTGAGCATTGATCCATCGCGCTTCTTCCGTACAGAGGAAAGCTACTACACCGCCGATATCATCCGGCACTCCTACACGGCCCAAAGCAGTAATCCCTGAAATATGGTCGTTGATCTCTTTGTTATCCCTTACACGACCACCGCCAAAATCAGTTTCTATAGCGCCCGGTGCAACCACATTTGCTGCAATGCCGCGAGGACCTAATTCTTTTGCAAGGTAGCGTGTAAGTACTTCGATCGCTCCTTTCATAGAGCCGTAAGCCGAAGAGCCATGGAAAGCGAAGCGGGCAAGCCCTGAAGAAATGTTGATGATACGACCACCATCGTTAATGATCGGCAATGCTTTTTGGGTTAAGAAAAAGACACCTTTGTAATGGATATTCAGGGCTGTATCAAATTGTTCTTCCGTAGTTTCGGCAAAGGGTGCATAAAGAGCAGTTCCAGCATTGTTTATCAGGAAATCGAAATGCTCCGACTGAAAGGTATCTTTTAATACCGTTTTCACCGCGGAGAAAAAAGCATCGAAGCTTTTTACATCGCCTGCATTCAGTTGCAGGGCCGCTGCTTTGACACCCGTTTTTTCAATTTCAGCAACCACTGCCAGCGCTTCTTCTTTTTTACTGTTATACGTAAGAAGAACGTTTATCCCTTTTTTTGCAAGGCTTAAAGCCATATTTTTTCCGAGTCCGCGGCTTCCGCCGGTTACCAGTGCAATTTTGTTTTTTGATTCCATCGTTGTTTATGTTTTGATTTAAGGATACAAAATTAGGCAACCGGGAACGCAGGTGTTTGCGAAGATCAATCTCTTATTTGTAAAAATCAAATAACTCAGGCGCGGAAGGCGAGAGGTGCTACGGAGGTTTGCTTTCGAAAAAAATTGGAAAAATGCGCTACTTCTTCAAAACCGAGACAATAAGCGATTTCTGACACATTCCAGTCGGTTTGTTTCAGCAGGATCTTTGCTTCCTGTACAATGCGACTGCTGATAATATGCGTAGTGGTTTTACCGGTGTTCTCTTTTAAGACCTTATTCAAATGGTTGACATGAACGGATAAACGATCGGCATAATCTTTTGCAGTACGAAGGCCGAGCTTCTGTTGTGGCGATTCGATCGGGAATTGCCGTTCCAGCAATTCGATGAACAGCGAGGAAACACGTGCCGCTGCATTATGTGTCGGGTACAGAACGGAAGCCGGTTGCAGTTTCTGGCCGAAGTGGATCAGCTCCATCAGGTAATTGCGGATCAGGTCGTATTTAAAGGCATAATCCGAGGCCAGTTCCTTTATTATTTTTTCGAAGATGGTATTTATTTCTTCTACCGCTTCATCTGTGAGCTGGAAAACAGGATACCCGCCGGGCTGGAATATCGGCAGCTCATCCGGTACAATACCTGTTTTGCTTTTGGCAAGAAAATCGTCCGTGAAAATGCAGAAACAACCGGATTGATCATCATCCTGCGGAATATAATGATAGGGAACTTTCGGTGTGGCAAACAGCAAGGCACTCTTCTCAATGTGTATCACCTTATCTGCATATTCGGCTTTGTTTTTTCCGCGGATAAGACTGATCTTATAATAGGTGCGTCGATTGTAGGGCATACCTGGCTTTTCCTTCAGCCTCCGGTTCAGCTCGTCGATCCGGAATACATTGAAATGCCCTATTTCTTTACTGATGCCTTCCGGAATCAGCGCTGCCGCATCTTTGAATTCACTGTAAAATCCTTCGAGGGAAGTGGTGTTCATGATAAATCCGGTTTGTAAAATTCAAATATACGGATTTTTTAGTTTGGGAATAGCTATTACGATCGTTCCTGGAGATCATTTCTTTTTTTTGTGTTCTTTCAACAGCTTCAGTGTATGCTCCATTGATCTGTTATTGCTCCAATCCATGTGTCCGGGAATTACGTGATCGGGTTGCCCGACTTTTTTCCGGATCTTTTTTAGTGTGTTGGACCACTCCTTCACATTGGCATCATTGAGATTTCCCAGGTCAGTGGATTCAGTACTTTTAATAAAGCAGCCACCATACAAAACTTTTTCTTTTCCGAACCAGATCACAAGATTATCGGGCGTGTGGCCGGGTCCTGCATACAGAGTAGTGAAAGAGTATTGTCCCAGTGTGAACACGGTATCTTTTGTGAAAATAAATTCAGGGCGTTTTTGATGCTGCTCTTTACAGATCTTATCCGTTTGCAGGGAAGTATATGTTTTGATTCCCTGTTTCTTGTAATACTCAAGACCGCCGGTGCGATCCTCATGAGAATGGGTGGCAATACAAAGTATTACTTTTTTGTTATGCCTGAGTTCGATGCTGTCCAGCAAAGGCTGGAGCTGTGTGGTATCCCAGGGAGTGTCGATCAGCAGCACACCATCTGTAGTAACTACATACAAACCGTTGGCAGGAACAGCAACGCCTTTATATAAATTATAGGTAGTGAAAATATAAAAATCTGCTCTCAGCTTTGTGATCTCCAATACCGCTTTTTTTTGGCCCGAAACAAGGAAGGGCAAAATAACGAGAAGGAAAAGTATATGTTTTTTCATAAATAAATTTTAAAATTTCCATTTCAGCCATTGGGATAGCTTCTCGAAGAGCTGTTTTTGCTGAGCCTGATCCAGGTCCTCTATCCGGCTTTTGTGGCAGCCGTTTTTTACAATAAGTTTCAGGCATTTCTCATTCCCTTCTGTTGCTGCCTGCAAAGAAGTATAAGGGTCTGTTTCTCCATAAATGAAGACTACCTGCCCGATCTTCTTACTTGTTATAAATGTATTCAATTGTTTCAGATACCCGGGATCAAAAGTGGAAGCATATTTTTCTGGAGCAAAAATATTGTTTGGATATGATTCGTTTTTTAACCATTGCTTCATGCCGGACAGAGCATACTCATAATAGCCAAGCTCGTGATAGAACATGTAAAAAGAAGGTTCCAGCTTCGGCCGGAATGCTGTAGAAAAGAAACGGGGTGAAACCACCGAAACGATCTCACCGATTATATTATCCGGTGAGGGATTCAGAGTATCGGGGATTAAATTGTAATTATTGCAGTTTTGGAAAAAGGCAAAAGGATATTCTAACAGCAGGTAGTCAAATAAGGTTTCGGTGTCAAGGGAACCAAAAGAATAAGTTGTTTTCTTTATATAAGTATCAAATTCGGGCAGGAGCTTAGCTTTGTTTCTGAAAGCATAGTTCTGAAAAGAAAAAACGATTTTGCTTTCTTCTTTTGCCGCGAGTGAGCTCAGGTGATCCTGCATGCGTTTATCATTTTGCTGATCCTTCACCGGCGTCACAAATGCAATCGTAGCATCGGCATCTTTCGGAAAATACATTTTATAAGCAAGCGCTGTTTGCCCGCCTTTGCTTATACCGGTACTGAGCCATTTGCCTTTCAGGATCTTTCCAAATGTCTGCCGGATCCGATGCAGATCATTAGCTGCCTGTTTGATGGTAAGATACTCCCATTGAAGACTATCGGGCCGGGATGAGCCGTGATAGCGATGTTCTACCCAAACCAGGTTACAATTTTTGAAACAGGCAGGCTCATATCTTTTTCCAAAAGTATATCCTTCGATCATCAGGATAACAGGCGCTGATACATCATTGAGACCTACATGAATGGTTTGCCTGAATTTCTTTTTTTCGGAATTGGAATGATCCAGTGGCTGATCGATCTTTATTTCGTAGTATTCCTTGAAATCCGGATGCGTTTTTACAGTAATGCTGAGTCCTTTTGTTTTTTGCAACTGCGGAAAAATACTTTTGGGAATTGCTTTTCCCGCAAGAAGCAGCAACGAAAAATAAATGGTGAAAACATATTGGTTCATGAAATACATGTGTGGTTTTAAAGCCGGCTAAGCGGCTCTGCCAAGGTACGTATTTTCGATAAATAAGTCCTTGTGGTCTTTCTGTTTCTGCTATCCAAACTTTGCTATATTTGATACAGAAATCCCCACTATGAAAAAACTACTTTTATTAACTACCGTTGTTATTGCACTTTGTGCTTTCCGTTTCACTGCTACTGATCCCGCTCCTTTATGGTTGCGTTATCCTTCCATTTCACCGGACGGTTCTACTATTGTATTCACCTACAAAGGTGACATCTATAAAGTAAACGCTACCGGCGGAACCGCTACTCCGCTTACACTTAGTGAAGGACACGATTTCATGCCGGTTTGGTCTCCTGATGGAAAATCCATTGCTTTTGCATCCGACAGGAATGGCAATTACGATGTCTACGTTATGCCGGCCACAGGAGGAACTGCGAAACGTCTTACTTTTTATTCCTCCGGCGACTATCCTTCCTGTTTTAGTCCCGATGGAGCTTCGGTTTATTTTACTTCTACACGTATTGACAATGTTTCCAATGTAATGTTCCCTTCAGGTGTTTTACCTGAATTGTACATGGTGCCTGCAAAAGGCGGAAAAGAAACACAGGTAGTATCTGTTCCGGCCGAAGATGCCAAATGGGACAAAGCCGGAAATCGCCTCGTATTTCATGATCGTAAAGGATACGAAGATCCCTGGAGAAAACATCATGTGTCTTCAGTAGCGAGGGATGTATGGATGTATACAAAGAAAGAAAACAAATACACCAAACTTACCGACTTTGCAGGCGAGGACCGCAATCCTGTATTCAGCACGGATGAAGCGGATTTGTTCTACCTGAGCGAAAAAAGCGGGACTTACAATGTATGGAAAATGAATATTACTGATCCTTCCAAAAACACACAGATCACAAAGTTCGAAAAAGATCCTGTCCGTTTCCTGAGTATGTCAGCTTCCGGATTGCTTTGCTTTTCGCAGAACGGGGAGCTCTATACCAAAACGGCTTCAGGCGATGCACAGAAAGTGACGGTTAAAATAGAAACAGATGAACGCTATACGGATGCAAAAACAGAAACGTTTACAACAGGGGCAACAGATATGGATGTATCGCCGAATGGAAAAGAAGTGGTATTTGTGGTAAGAGGAGAAGTGTTCGTTTCCTCCGTGGATGGCGGCATTACCAAGCGCATCACCAACACTCCGGGGCAGGAGCGCTCCGTAAGTTTTTCACCTGATGGCAGAAGTATCCTGTATGCTTCCGAGCGAAACAATATCTGGGGCATCTACCAAAGCTCGCTTACACGCAAAGAAGAATCCTTGTTTTTCAATTCTACGGTGCTGCTGGAAGAATCCATACTTTCAGGCAAAACAGAAGCTTTCCAGCCGGCCTGGTCACCGGACGGTAAAGAGATAGCCTATCTGGAAGACCGCACCGCCGTGAAGATCATCAACCTCAAAACAAAAGCAGTACGCCAGATCCTCGCCGCTGAAAAAAATTATTCCTATTCCGACGGCGATCAGTGGTTCGATTGGTCACCCGATGGTAAATACCTGTTGGTGCAATTCCTGCAGGATGGCAACTGGCTTACCGAAGCAGGTTTGATAGAAACGAGCGGGAACGGGAAATTAGTGGATCTCACACAAAGTGGTTTCGATAATGCAGCCCCAAAATGGGCCATGAATGGAAGAATGATGTTGTGGATGTCGAACCGGCATGGAATGAAAAATCTCGGAAGCCACGGCAATCAGTTAGATGTATACGGCATGTTCTTTACACAGGCTGCTTATGATCGTTTCAAACTAAGCAAGGAAGATTTTGCTCTGCTGAAAGAAAAAGAAGACAAGGATAAAAATAAAGACAAAGACAAGGCAAAAGCAGATTCCGTGCAAAAAGCACAGGAGCCTGTAAAGATAGAACTGGAAAATATAGCGGACAGGAAAGCCCGTCTCACGATCCATTCCTCGGACCTGGCGGATGCCATTCTCTCGAAGGACGGAGAACAATTGTTTTACCTGAGCCGTTTTGAGAAAGGATACGATCTGTGGGCAAACAAATTCAGGGAGAATGAAACAAAAATGCTGATGCGCCTGGATGCTTCTTCCGCAGGGAACCTGAAAATGGATAAAGAAGGAAAGAATTTATTTCTCCTGGCGGATGGTAAAATACTAAAGCTGAACATTGAGAAACCTGAAAAAAAGGAAATTGCTTTTAATGCAGAGATGAACCTGAACACCGTAGAAGAACGTGCCTATGAATTTGAGCACATGTGGAGACAGGTCGTTAAAAAATTCTATGTAACCGATCTGCAAAAAACGGACTGGAACTATTACAAAGAAAACTATGTGCGTTTTCTGCCGCATATCAATAACAACCGTGACTATGCGGAAATGATGAGCGAATTACTGGGAGAGTTGAATGCCTCGCATACGGGATGCCGTTACAGTCCGCGTTTCAAAAACCCGGATGAAACAGCCAGTCTCGGTATTTTTTACGATGATACCTATACCGGCAAAGGAATGAAGGTGGCCGAAGTAATCGACAAAAGCCCTTTGATACAGGCAGTGTCACAGATAAAAACAGGAACGATCATTGAGAAGATAGACGGGCAGGAGATCGCAGAAGAAACCAATATATATAAGCTGCTGAACCGCAAGGCAGGAAAATACACCTTACTTTCTTTGTACGATGAAACAAGTAAAAAGCGCTGGGAAGAAACGGTGAAGCCGATCGGTCCTGGGGCTCTGAACGAACTGTTGTATCAGCGCTGGGTGAAAAAAATGCAGGACCTCACAGAGAAAGCATCGAACGGACAGGTAGGCTATATGCATGTCCGCGGGATGAACGATGAGAGCTACAGGGCATTCTACGAGCAGGTGATGGGTAAATACAGCAATAAAAAGGCATTGATCGTGGATACACGCTTTAATGGTGGCGGATGGCTGCACGACGATCTCGCCACGTTCCTGAGTGGAAAAAAATACATTGAGTTCATGCCACGCGAACGGAAAATAGGAGTGGAGCCACAGGCCAAATGGACCAGGGCTTCTGCAGTATTGATGAGCGAAGGCAACTATTCGGATGCGCATATGTTCCCGGTGGTATACAAAACCCTGAATATCGGTAAAACCATTGGTATGCCTGTTCCCGGTACCGGTACGGCTGTTTGGTGGGAAAATCTACAGGATCAGACGCTGGTGTTTGGCATTCCGCAGGTAGGAGTAATGACGATGGATGGAAAATACTACGAAAACAACCAGCTGGAGCCTGATTTCAAGGTAATGAACGAATACGGCCAGGTAACAGGCGGGAAAGACCAGCAGCTGGAAAAAGCGATAGAAGTACTTTTGCAACAGGCGGGAGGGAAATAAAGTCCCGAATCCACTGGCATTCAGGCTCTCAATTTAGTCCGGAATCTTCTTTTTATGCCCTCAAAACCGTACATTTGATGGGCAAAATTCAGCTGTGATTTCAAAGGACACCATAGAGCAGATCATTTATTACGCACGTATCGACGAGGTGGTAGGTGACTTTGTGCCCTTGAAAAAACGCGGTTCGAACATGTGGGGCTGTTGTCCTTTTCACAACGAAAAAACACCTTCCTTCAGTGTCTCTCCTTCCAAAGGCATCTATAAATGTTTCGGTTGTGGAAAAGCAGGCAATTCGATCAATTTTGTGATGGAGGTAGACAAAAAGACCTATCCCGAAGCCTTACGTTACCTCGCGAAAAAATACAATATCCACATCGAGGAAAAAGAGGTAACCCCCGAAGAGCTGGCAGCCCAGGGTGAAAAAGAGAGCCTCCGGATCATCAATACCTTTGCGAATAAATATTTTCAGAACAATCTTTGGGAAACGGATGAAGGAAAATCGATAGGGCTCAGCTATTTCCGGGAGCGCGGTTTCAGGGATGATATTATCCGGAAATTTGAATTAGGATTTTCATTCGAAGACCGGAAAGCCCTCACTAAAGCAGCCATAGAGGCAGGTTACAATCCGACATACCTGGTAAAAACCGGCCTTTCTATTTTACCCGAACGGCATGCAAATGAAACGAACATTACCGAAGCACATATATTCGATCGTTTTGCAGGGCGCGTAATGTTCCCTATCCGTGGTGTTTCAGGCGATGTTGTTGGTTTTGGAGGAAGGATATTAGGCAACAATAAGGAAACTGCGAAATACTTAAATTCTCCGCAAAGTGAGATCTACGACAAAAGCAAGATCCTCTATGGCTTGTATGAATCCAAGAAGAGTATACAGCAGGAAGAGTTTTGTTTTATGGTGGAAGGTTATACGGATGTTATAGCACTTCACCAGGCCGGTATTGAAAATGTAGTGGCCTCTTCGGGAACTTCTTTGACCGTTGATCAGATCAAGCTTGTTCAGCGATTCACGAATAATATCACTATTTTATATGATGGTGATAGCGCCGGGCAAAAAGCAGCTGACAGGGGAGTAGGACTTGTGTTGGAGGAAGGCATGAACGTTCGCGTATTATTATTTCCTGATAATGACGATCCGGACAGTTATGCGAAAAAAGTAAGTGCCGATGAGCTGAAGAGTTTTATAAAAAACAATTCGCACGATTTTATAACCTATTCAGCATCGCGCATTTCGGAAGAAGAGAAAAAGGATCCGATCAAAAAGACGGGTTTCATTCGTCATGTCATCGAGATCATTTCCCTGATCCCGGATTCTATTTCCCGTTCTGTATACATAAAAGAATGCAGCCGTATTGTAGATGTGGATGAACAGATACTTACGTTAGAGGTCAATAAGATCCGTTTTGACAAGGAGACGCGTAAACAAAAAGATAAGAACCGTCAGCAAAACAGCGGCCAGAAACCAAATCAGAATTCAGGCCAGAGCTCGAATCAGAATCCAAACCAGAATCCCGCTTATTATGCACCTCATCCGGATGAGCCCTTTCCGGATGAAGCTTTGTTTGCTCCCGAATCATTGGAGGCCATTGAAACGGAGCAGCGGCAGATGCGTTTGGATGTGTATGATGTGATCGAAAAGAACATCTGCCGCCTGCTATTGAAATTCGGACATTATTTGCTGGATGTGGAAATATACAACCAGGAAGGTGAGCTGATGACAATGCAGATCTCGGTGGCAGAATTTATTCTCGTGGAATTATTTCATGATGAGCTTACTTTTGTGAGCCCGGTCAATCAGCTCCTGCTGGACGAATATGTGCACGAATTACGCGAAGACAGGATCCCGCAGGAAAATTATTTCATCATGCATCCGAATCCCGCTATTTCGCAAATGGCGGTTCAGCTGGCCGAAGATGCCTATCAGCTCAGTGAGAACTGGCTGAATAAATATGGAGTGCATATTGAAACCGAGATCCACAATGTAAAGAAAACAGTAGAACATGCTTTGTATGTATATAAAGACAAACGCCTGATGGATATGATCCAGGAGTTGAAAGAAACATTGAAGGATCCGGAGAATGATGATGAGATGTTCATGACCTTGTCTGAGATCAGAAAATACGAATCTTTCAAAGCCCGTGTTAACAAGCTGTTGGGGAGGACGATTGTAAAATGACATACGAAATAGAACATAAATACTCGGTAAAGCCGGAGATATGGAAAACAGTACACCCGGATAAAAGTGTGGAAGTGAAACAAGCCTACCTGCATTCCGATCCCGACAAAACCATCCGCATCCGCACAATGGATAGCAAAGGTTATATTACTATCAAAGGGAAAACAGTTGGTGCATCACGCCCGGAGTATGAATATGAGATCCCGCATGCAGATGCTCTGGAACTGATCGCTGGTTTTGCTACACAGGTGATCGAAAAGAGAAGACATTACGTAGACTATAATGGCAATACCTGGGAAGTGGATGAGTTCTTTGGCAGTAACAGAGGCCTGATGATAGCTGAGATAGAGCTCAGTCATGAAGGGCAGGTTTACGATCTCCCCGAATGGATCGATAAAAACATCACGGAGGACAAACGTTATTCCAATTCCAACCTGGCTCTACGGCCTTACACGACCTGGTAAATCATGCAACAACACATCGCGCATATGGCTTTGGTGGTACGCGACTACGATGAAGCCATTTCCTTTTACACACAACAATTAAATTTCACCCTGATGGAAGATACGGTTCTGAGTGAAACCAAACGATGGGTGTTGGTGACTCCACCGGGCTCTTCCAAAACCTGTCTGCTGCTGGCCAAAGCTGCCAACCAAGAGCAGCTGAGCAGGGTGGGCAATCAGACCGGCGGCAGGGTGTTCCTGTTTTTATATACAGATGATTTTTGGAGAGATTACAAGTCGATGCAGGCAAAAGGAATTCGTTTTGTGCGCGAAGCGGAAGAACAACTACATGGAACGGTAGCTGTATTTGAAGACCTCTATGGCAATCTGTGGGACCTGATAGAACCTAAAACAAAGTAAAATGATTTTCAGGGAAGCGACAATAAATGATATACCTGCTATGCATGTAGTACGGATGGCGGTGAAAGAAAATGTATTGAATAACCCGGATCTGGTGACGGAAACGGATTATAAAAACTACCTGACTACGGAAGGTAAAGGCTGGCTCTGTGAGGAGAACGGAGAGGTACTTGGTTTTGCGATCATTGACACAAGCGGTACTAACATCTGGGCCTTGTTCGTATCACCCGGCCACGAAAGAAAGAACATCGGCCGCACCCTGCACGATACCATGCTCGATTGGCATTTCGCGCAGAGTGATCAAAGCTTATGGCTCAGCACTGCTATCGATACCCGCGCCGAAGAATTTTACAAAAAAGCAGGATGGATCATCACACAACTATTGAAGACGAGGGAACTGAAATTTGAAATGACAGCAGAGCTCTGGAAGTTGCAGAAGGAAGGAAGTCGGTCTGTAGAAAAAAATGCTGCTTATTATATAAAAAAGCTAGGCCTGACAAAACATGTGGAAGGCGGATCCTATAAAGAAAGTTATCGTTCTCCGATGGTGCTTCCAAATGCTGCAATCGGGAATATATTTAAAGGAGACAGGAATGCTTCCACCGCTATTTATTTTTTGCTCGAACATAGACAGTATAGTGCAATGCATCGAATAGCCGCTGATGAGATCTGGCATTTTTATGAAGGTGATCCCTTGCATATCTATGAGATCCATCCGGGTGGGCGCCTTTTTGTACATACACTTGGCAGGGATATCGAAAAAGGACAGCATCACCAGTGTATAATAGCCGCAGGTTCATGGTTTGGTTCCCGTTGTGAGGTTCTAGGGGGCTTCTCTCTGGTAGGTTGTACAGTCGCACCTGGTTTCGATATTGAGGATTTCGAGCTGGCAGACAGGGAAAAGTTAAGCAGAGAATATCCGGCTTATGAAAAGATCATCAGGGAGTTGACGTAGAGATTGGTTAGCCAGAATAAATATATGCGAAACAATTTGTTCGAGTGAAAGAATAATGTCTGAAAAAATAAATCATATGTCTACAGCTTTTCATAAGATTACGCCGGGTGATGCGAACCATATTGCGCTGATCAGCGACTGGTATCAGCAGGAATGGAATATCCCAACAGAAAAAACGATAAACAATCTTTCGAAGACGCCGTCAAAAAACCTTCCCCTGCAGGTGATGATGTATGCTGGAGAAAAACCTGTAGCTACGGGTGGTGTATACGATCATGTGGCTTTACTTGACAGGGAGCCCCGCTTCAAAGTGTATCAGCCCTGGCTGGCACTTGTGTATACGATCCCTGCAGAGAGGAACAAGGGATATGGCAGGATGCTGTGCGAGGAGATCCAGAAAATGGCGAAGGAAATGGGGTTGAAAGAAATGTATCTGTTCACGCATACTGCCGAAGATCTTTATGCACGGATAGGCTGGGAAGAAGCGGAGAGCCTAACGATCCAGGATAAGAATATTGTAGTAATGCGGCTTGAGCTTTGAGGTTATGGTTTTCCATAGTACTGGTGCAATGGGTGATTTATTCGGCTGCGCAAAAAACTGCAGTCATAAGGATCAGCTATGGAAATAATTTTGATGAACCCAAAGGTATCTACACTAATATTTTGAATATAGACCCGGTTTCAACTCAGTATGTAGCGTCTCCGAAGAATAAAAAGTACATCCCGAGGGAACGGTATAAAGAAGGAACGAAAGCGAAAAGATGGCAGTTGCTTCAACAGCAGGCAGACTTGGAAAAGTTCTTTGCTCTGGATGAACGTATTCCCTGTCCTGACTGCAATGACAGTCTGGAGGAATGGATCCAGGTAAAAACCTCTGCTGAAACGCATAGAGTGACTTTTACATCGGAATCCGTGCCTGAAATGCTTAAAAAACTACATAAGACGCTCCGGGAGGAAGAAAAAAGGATCCGTAAAGCCGAAGAAAAATTCAACTGCACACTTTCGGGATATGCTGCGTATACGCCTAACTCCATAGCAACAAAAAAATTCGAATCGTACAAAGGTCTTTATCCTTTTCCTGTTGATTCTTTCGTATCCTACACGCATTGCTGCGAAGGTGCAGGCGAGCCGGAAAAGAAATCAACCGGAAATGTTCTTGTTGGAATGGATATCGTCTGTAAACCCGGAACACATGCAAGAGCCATTGCATATGGAAAAGTAACACGGGTAATGGAAATAAACAGGAATTGGGTGGTGATCATCCAGCATGGAGATTACCTTTCGGTATATCCCGGGCTGTCCAGTGTATTGGTAAAACCAGGCGATAAAATTAGTTCAAAAACAAAAATCGGAATCATTGCGACCAGCGAATATGAAACGATTTTGAACTTCCAGCTTTGGAAGGGAGCTAAGGCTATTGATCCGGCAGGGTGGTTATATATCCAAAAGTAATTGTACTATTTGTATTTATCTGTTTCTCCCAGCGAGCTCATTACTTTCTCTTTCAATTCTTCTTTAAAAGCAACGATCCGGTTTTGTAACAACAGGTCACCGGTAGAAAGGATCTGTGCGGCAAGGATACCTGCATTCTGTGCTGCATTCACCGCTACAGTTGCAACAGGAACACCATTCGGCATTTGCACAATAGACAGGAGAGAGTCCCATCCGTCAATGGAATTACTGGATTTGATCGGGACACCGATAACGGGCAGCGGTGTAAGTGATGCCACCATTCCCGGTAGATGAGCAGCGCCACCGGCACCTGCAACGATCACTTTCAATCCGTGGCTGACAGCGTTTTTTGCGTATTCGAACATCCGGTCAGGAGTACGGTGGGCAGATACGATGGTGATCTCGTAAGCAACTCCTAATTTTTTCAGAACTTCGGCTGCATCTTTCATGATGTTCAGGTCTGATGCGCTTCCCATTATTATTCCTACCATAGTATTTATTATTTCGGTCCCGATAGCTATCGGGATTGTTTCGGGTTTTTATCAGATTGACAACAGATCGTCCATTGTAAAGATACCTTTTTTATTAAAAGAAAATTCGGCAGCCAGCACAGCTCCCAGGGCAAAGCCTTTCCTGTTATGTGCCTTGTGCATGATCTCGATATCATCGATGGCT
The DNA here is from genome assembly GCA_021156365.1 of Bacteroidota bacterium. Classification (GTDB taxonomy): domain Bacteria; phylum Bacteroidota; class Bacteroidia; order B-17B0; family Aurantibacillaceae; genus JADJDM01. The sequence goes on along the minus strand of JAJNDK010000008.1, from coordinate 175,817 downwards.
GATGTATATTTCAGGATATGCGTGCCGGGCACTTCGCCTTCGCGGATATCTTTAATGAAAAGTGTTTCCGGATCTTTTTTATCAATGCTCCACTTGTTTTTTCGCTCTACTTTTTCAATCACCTGTTTGGCAAGCGTAATAGCTGTTCCGCTGGGTTTATCCAGTTTGTGGATATGGTGAATCTCTTCCATGCTGATCTCGTAATCCGGATATTTATTCATGATGGAAGCAAGATAGCTGTTCACTTTGAAAAAAACATTCACGCCAAGGCTGAAATTACTGGAGTAAAACAATGTTGCGTTGCTTTGTATACATTTTTCGGTGATCGCTTCAAAATGATCATACCAACCGGTAGTTCCTACAACCACAGGTAATTGAACGAAAAAACACTTTTCTATATTTTCCAATACCGTATGTGGCGTGCTGAACTCTATAGCGACTTCCGCTTTTTTCAGCTCTTCAGCAGCGATCGTTCCTGCATTGCTTTCATCCACTTTAACTGCAATGCTGTGTCCTCTTTGTATGGCAATCGCTTCGATCTCTTTGCCCATTTTTCCATATCCTAAAAGCGCTATCTTCATCTCAAAAATGTAATTTTAGTTTTATACCCGAGTAATAAACAGGTTTGTCAAAAGTAGTCAGTACGTTAGCTGTTGGTCTCACAGACAGGCTCAGCTTCTCATTGATCTTCTCATCGAACTTCCGCATATGTGCATCTACGTTCGCATCTATAATATTGAAGAGGTATACAGCACCTACACCGATCAATGAAAGGTCCCGCCTGCGTTTGTATTGCCGTTTGAGAATGACCAGGCCATCGGTTGTATAGATCCCGTCATACACATTCACCGTACCGGGATCATCATCATATTCATTGGTCAGTGCGGTGGAGTATTTTTTGTATTCTTTGTTGTTTTGTATGGCGAGGTAACCAAGACCACCGGCAGCAGCATAGAACAGTGGGATTTTCCAGTACTTGTGATTATAAGCCTGTCCGAGCCCCGGAACAATAGCTGAAAAGAGCATGGCTTTTCTGGCCTCGCGGTTAGCCGCCCTGTTTTCAGGATCTATCGTGTCTTTCAGGAAAGAAGGGCGCCCTGTTTTCGGAATATCGTGATTGGAAAAGGCAAAAAAACTCATTAATACGCAAATACATAAGAACAGGTTTTTTTTCATCCCTCTTGTATTTTAATGAATATCGAAAAACGAAAGGATATGCTCCAGTTCATTGTCATTACTGAAAGTCAAAGTAACATTCCCTGTTCCGGAAGAATTACGTTTGAATTTCACGCTTTGATTGAAAATAGCCACTAATTTCTCATTGATCTTTTTATCGCTTAAAGAGAGTGGGGCAGGAGCCTGTTTTGCTTTTACCTTTACTTTGGTATGGACCTTACCGTATTTGGCCAGGTCTTCGATCTCGCGTACCGAAAGGTTCTCTTCGATCGTTTTGGCGAACAATGCCAACTGAAGATCTTTGTCTTCGATATTGATGAGTGCGCGGGCATGGCCCATGGAAATATTTTTTTCTTTCAGACCGATCTGGATCTCTGCAGGCAGTTTTAATAAACGAAGGAAGTTGGTAATGGTCGAACGTTGTTTGGCAACTTTGTCGGCCAGTTTTTCCTGTGTAAGATTACACTCATCGATCAGTCGTTTGTAGCTCAGTGCGATCTCGATCGGGTTCAGCTCCTGGCGCTGGATATTTTCCACCAGTGCCATTTCCAGCATTTCCTGATCGTTCGCTATACGCACATACGCGGGAATATCTTTTAATCCTGCAATTTGCGAAGCGCGGAAACGACGCTCACCGGAGATCAGCTGATATTTATCGAAGCCTAATTTACGAACCGTAACCGGCTGAATAATGCCATGCTCTTTGATGGAATCCACTAATTCCTGCAATGCCTGCTCTTCAAAATCAGTACGTGGCTGAAAAGGGTTTGCTTCAATATTCTTTATCGGAATGGAAGCAATAGAGCCTACTACAGCAGCAGTTTCGCCGGTGCCTTTGGTGGTTATATCCGTTTTTGCATTTTCAAGCAATGCACCCAATCCTCTTCCCAATGCTGATTTACTCTTACTCATTATGATTATTTATTTCGTGTTTAATTTTATTCCGGGTTTGTGAGGCTCCCGATGCCATCTTCGAAATTACCCGGTGAATTCGTCTGCATCCTCTTCTTCCTCATCTGCCACATCGATCATCCGGTTCTCGTTGCTGATCTTTGTCAGACCATTCTTTTGCAGGATCTCTCGTGCCAGGTTCAGGTAATTCGTTGCTCCTTTTCCGGCTACATCATACATGATGATCGTTTTACCAAAGCTTGGAGCTTCGCTCAGTTTGGTGTTCCGGTGGATCACCGTATCAAACACCATTTGCTGGAAATGTGTTTTTACTTCTTCCACCACCTGGTTGCTCAGGCGCAAACGGATATCATACATCGTCAATAAGATGCCTTCGATATCGAGTGCCGGGTTCAGGTTCGACTGAACGATCTTGATCGTATTCAGTAATTTGCCCATCCCTTCCAATGCAAAATACTCACATTGTACAGGTACGATAACCGAGTCGGATGCCGTAAGCGAGTTGATCGTGATCAATCCGAGTGAAGGATTGCAATCCACAATAATGAAATCAAAATCATCTTTGATCTTCAGCAGTGCGTTTTTCATCATGTACTCGCGGTTCGGCAGTTTTACCAGTTCGATCTCTGCACCAACGAGGTCGATATGTGCAGGGAGCAGGTACAGGTTCGGTGTATCGGTCGTAAGAATAATATCTTTAGGATTGGCTTCATCCATTAGGCATTCATAGATGCTTGTCTTTATATTTTTGGGATCGAATCCCACGCCCGATGTCGAGTTGGCCTGTGGATCCGCGTCGATCAACAAGGTTTTGTATTCCAGCACAGCTAAACTTGCCGCAAGGTTAATAGCGGTTGTTGTTTTTCCAACTCCACCTTTCTGATTCGCTATTGCAATTATTTTTCCCATTTTAACCGCAGTAGCCCTGCGGAGGCGGTCTTGTTATTTCTTGATTGTCTGTCCTATTTCCAGTAATGTCAGGTTCTTTCCTGCCCTGTTGAATTTATAAACTGCTTCACTTTTGTCGATCTGAATGAACCCAAATGTATCGTAATGCATCCCGATGATATCCCCGCAATTGATAAAATCGCAGGCGATCAGTGCATTGTCTACACCCATCGTGAAATTATCACCTATGGGTAAAAAGGCAAAGTTGATACTGCGGTAATCACCGATCAGTTTCATATCGTAGGTAAGCGCCGTATCTCCGGCATAATAGAAATTCCCTTCCGTACTTTCCACCACGAACCCCATCGGATTTCCGCCATTGGAGCCATCCGGCAGGCTGCTGGAATGTATTGCTACAACACATTTCACATTTCCGAATTCCAGCTTTACTTTTCCGCCAATGTTCATCGGATGAATATTCTCTACTCCTTGTTTTTCCAGCCAGTAACAGATCTCCGCATTGCAGATCACCTTTGCTTTCGTACGTTTTGCAATAGCAACCGCATCTGCAATATGGTCTTCGTGCCCGTGGGAAATAAGAATGTAATCGGCCTCCACTGTGGTAGCATCTACCAGGCCTTTTGTCAGTTCATTCGGACTGATAAAAGGATCGAACAGGAGCTTTTTGCCATTCACTTCCACACCAAAACAGGAATGTCCGTAATAAGTAATTTGCATAAAAAGTAGCTACTTTTAAGTATAAAGGGTAAATTTACGGCTTTGATCCTGAATACAGGTAAAAAGCCAGGATTATATATAAACAGTTTTTTTGTTAAGAAATTGTTCACATTTTGATTAAAAAGCGAGATTTGCCCTAATGAGCGGAATAACAATAATTTCGGGCACCAACCGGCCCGGAAGCAACACCATAAAAATAGCAAAACATTGTGAGGAACTATTGAATGGAATGGGAATTCCCACTCTTTTTTATTCGCTGGAAGATGTGCCTGAAAACCTTGCATTTTCGGAAATGTTTGGCAAAAGAAGCCCCGGATTTGAGCAAATGATCCATACGTATGTAGATAGCAGTAACAAATTTCTCTTTGTAGTGCCCGAATACAACGGAAGCTATCCGGGAATCCTGAAGACTTTCCTCGATTCCGTGCATCCCAACCACTGGAATTTCAAAAAAGCCGGACTGATCGGCGTTTCCGACGGCCGGGCAGGCAACCTCCGTGGGATCGAACAACTGACGTTGGTCTTTAACTACCTGAAAATGACGGTTTTTTACAATAAATTACCGATTTCCTCCATCAAAAAACTTCTCGATGAGAACGGGAAGCTGAGCGATGAACATACGGAGAAAGCACTGGAGGCTTATTTGAAGTCTTTCGGGGAGTTTTGAGGGTAACCGCAAAGGTCGCAAAGAAAATACCCGCAAAGACCGATAAGAAAATTTAAAGGCGAGGCTTCGTGGTTTTCACAACAAAAAATAGCCTGCACTGTTAATGATAATCTACCGGACATTTCTGACAAAAAACATCCATCACAACTAAAACCTTCGCGCCCTTTGCGAAAACTCTGCGCTCTTTGCGGTTAAAAGAAGCTACAGTTCCTCCAACATCTTCATCACTTCCGGTCGTTTCCGGGTAGAAACCGGCACATTCGTTCCATCGTTCATCAGTAGGTAACCGCCATCGGTTTTTACAAATTCTTTGATGAAACGGGTATTGACCAAATGCGATTGATGTACGCGGTAAAAATTCTGTTCACTCAACAGGTCTTCAAAGTCTTTCAGTGTTTTGGTGACAAGTAATTTTTTTCCATTCGTAAAATAAAATTCGGTGTAATTCACACTGCTTTCACAACGAATAATATCCTGGATATTTACAATATGGATCTTGTCCTGTGTATGCAGAGCCAGCCGTTCGTGTGGTTTCTGGTGGTTTTTCAACGAGTCGTTGAGGAGTTTGTATTTGTCGTTTTCGTTCGGCTTTTCCTGACGGTATTTTTTCAGAGCTTCCATCAGCTCGTCCGGATCTACGGGTTTCATCAGGTAATCGATGGCCGCATAACGGAATGCTTTGATGGCGTGTGCATCGGAAGCAGTGATAAATATGATCTTGAAAGAAATGTCTTTTAAAATATCCAACAAGTCGAATCCGCTGCCATCCTGCATTTGTATGTCGAGGAAAAGAATATCGGGCTGTATGCTTTTCAGCAGTTTGGCACCTTCCACTACGCCATTCGCTTCACCGATCACCGTCACATCTTTGGCATACACTTCCAGATCTTTTTTCAGCGTTACATGGGCCTGCTCGATATCGTCGATTATTACTGCTTTTATCATTGTACTAAAATACTAAAATCAATTTATTTTATACATTAGCCAAAAAATTAGTTATGCGGCTTTTAAAACTTCTAACCCCGGTTGTTTTGGTAGTAACAATGTCGAGCGGAATATACCGCCACGACCGTCCTGTGGAAAGATACATGCAGCTTGCAGCCGAGCCGCAGTTCGATGGTGTGGGCCGCTTATTACGTATTGAAAACGGAAAATGGGAAAACGCGGGAAGCTTTGTATTGATAGACAGCCTGCATATTCTTTCGGTAGCACATTGTTTTATAGGTGAGAAGCGGAAGGATACGATCGTAGATTACAAAGGCATGAAAATACAAACATATGTTGTAACCGGTCATTACGAGAGGCCGGCAAGCGACTTTAGATTTTCCGTACAGAATCTTTTGCTGACTGCAAAAAGCATTGTAATGCACCCGGACTATATGAAAAATGGTTCCTGTGACATAGTTCTTATTACACTCGACAAGCCATTGAGCGGGCAGGCTGTTCTGACGCTGAATGAAATTCCAGATGAGCTCGGCGATACCGTAACAGGTGTTGGTTACGGAGTATCGGGACCTGCCAATAAGCCGGAACATGTAATGAGCTACAGTACTAAACTGGCCGGTCAAAATAAAATAGATTCGATCGGTGGCGTGAAAGCAGCAAGCATAGCTACGGTGTTATTTGCAGATTTCGATCAGCCCGATCCGAAGAAGAAAACCAATCGTCTTGGCAGCAGCAAGCCGCTTGATCTGGAATACAGCACCGGCGGAGGTGACAGCGGTGGCCCGTTGTTCCGTTTTCGAAAAGGGAATATGCAGCTGATAGGTTTGGCTTCTTATGGTGATGGGAGTGCGGATGAGATAAAAAACGGATACTATGGAAAGGTGATGGGCTGGACACGTATTGCCGCTTTCAAAGACTGGATCGCTGCGAACAGGAAGTAATTTTTTTAGCCAATCGGGATCCTTACGATCACCTTTGTTCCCACTGCATTCCCTGCTTCGTCATACAGGTCAATGATCTCCAGCGATTGTATGGATGGGCTGATCTTCAATAGCTCCAGCCGTTCCTGTGTTACAGCAAGTGCAGTAGACTGGTGATAGGTTTCCTTACTTTTTTTATTCAGCTCTTCTGCTTTCACCCTCCCAATCCCGTTGTCTGTTACACTGCATTCGAGGATCTCATTTTTTTCGGAGAAGCTCAGCTGTATAAAACCTCTTTTCTCATCGGTGAATTTGAGCCCGTGTTTGATCGAATTTTCTACAAATGGCTGCATCAGCATCGGCGGGATCTTTACATAATCTTTTTCGATGCTTTCATCTACCTGTATGTTATAATCGAAGCGATCACCGTTACAGAATTTTTCGATCAACAGATAATTTTCCAGTGTATTTACCTCTTCTTCCAGCGTAATAAGTGCATTGCGTGAGTTATCGAGGATCTGCCGCATCAGGCGTGAGAATTTGGCAAGATAGTAGCGGGCTGCCTGCTCATTATCCGTACCGATCTGTGATTGAATGGAATTCAGGGCATTGAAAATAAAGTGTGGATTCATCTGCAGGCGCAGCGCTTTTTGTTCCAGTTCTATCACTTCTTTTTCCAACTGGATCTTCTGCTGCATTTCCGCCGCTTTTGCTTTCACACGATTTACCCGCCAGCGAAAAACGACCAGCACGATGAGAATGGCTGCAATACTTATCAGCAGGATAAACCACCAGCGCAGCCAGAAAGGTGGATGAATATTGAATTTCAATGCTACCGGGCTTTTATTCCACACATTGTCTTCGTTGCAGGCTTTCACCAAAAAAGTATAATCTCCTGCTCCTAAGTTGGAGTATGTAACGGTACGTTGTGAAGAGACCGGTGACCATTCTTTATCAAAGCCTTCCAGCTTCCAGCTATAACGCACGGCATCGGGATTACTGAAATTGATACCGAGAAAATCAAAGGTAAGGTGGTTCTGATCGTATGGCAGATCCAGGTCGGAGAGAATATTCCAGTCGCCGGCGAAATTTTTATAAGTGGTTTTTGCGATCGGTTCATAAAACAAACGTACGTCTGAAATGCTTGTTACCGGCTCGTTCTCATTCTTCACCTGGTTGGCGGGATTATAGCGCGAAAGCCCGTTGATGGTACCGAACCAAATGGTTCCGTCATTATCGTTGAACACTGCATTCTGACAGGTTTCGATGCCCGTAAATCCCTCACCTTTGCTGTAATGCCTGATCTCTGTAGGTTTCCGGTTTTTAGCAAGTGTGAGATAATCCAGGCCGGTTTCGCTTCCTGAGAGGATATTGTTTTTGTCATCACAGGTGAGCAAATAAATATTGGAAGAAGTCAACCCGTTTTTGTAATCAAAGCTTTGGATGGGGTAATCACCCTGGTAGAGCGGAAAGCAGGCAATCCCATTTCCGGCGGTACCCAGCCAGAGATAACCGCTCTTGTCTTCTGTAAAACAGCGGATGGTATTGGAAGGCAAACCGTCTTTAACAGAGAAAAAGCGTTTCTGGATCTTACCATTCGCAAGGATGCCGATCCCGTTGTTTTCTGTGCCATACCACAAGCGTCCCTGTTTATCGTAATGCAGGCAGGTGAGCCGGTTGTGCAATAAACCGTCGTTCACTGTGAAGTTTTCCAGTTCGGTGCCCGTCGCTGAAATATTCATTTTATACAGACCATTGCCCGCTGTGGCGATCCAAAGAGCTCCTGCTTTGTCTTTCACAATACTGCGGATGAATTTTTTTTCGAGACCGGCAACTTGTTTGAATTCTATATTGTTGTAGACGAACATTCCCTGCCCATCCGTTCCCAGGTATACATTGCCGAGATCATCCTCGTTGATGGCTTTCACCTTCACGTCGAGGAACCCGTTGGAAGAATTGTAATTTTTGAACTTCGAGCTGTCCAGTATACTCAGCCCTTTGTCGGAAGTGCCGATCCATAAGCGCTGCCGGCTATCACGAAAAATACTGTAAATGAAATTACCTCCCAGCCCGGAGTATTTATCATAATGCGTAAACTGTTTCCCGAAATAATTGCACACGCCGCCACCGGAAGTACCGAACCAGTAATTGCCGCTTTTGTCCTGGATAATGCTGCGCACATGATTGTTGCTCAGGCCTTCGTTCTCGCTCAGCCAGGTGAATGCTTTGGATAATAAATTGTATTGGCATACTCCGCTGTTCAAAGTAGCCAGCCACACATTGTTGCGGTTGTCGAAATAAATATCCAACACTGTTTTTTTGTAGAGTTCAAGACTCAGATCGATCCGGAAGAAATTTTTGCCATCATACACATAGGCTCCGTCTCCGGCTGTTCCGATCCAGATATTACCGGCTGAATCTTTACTCAGGCAGGTTATGGCATTGTTCATGAAACCAAGCTCCTTGTTGTATTTTTCGCTGGTATATCTGCCGGCACTTTGGTTTAGCAGGAACAGGTTTCGCCCGGTGCCGAACCAGATGTTTTCATTTTTATCAACGAGCACTGTGTTTACGATCTCTTTCTTTTCTCCGGCTGCACTGCTTAAATTGATGAAGCTTGTATTGTCATATAGCAACACACCAATGTTTGTGGCCAGTACTTTTCTTCCTTGTTTATCGAAATCGATATCCTGGACCCAGATCTGTGCGGAGTCTCCCGCAGGAAGAAAATTCCGGAATGAAATGCCATTGTATTTGGAAAGCCCGTTATTGGTACCGATCCATAAATTGTGCTCCGCATCTTCTTTGATACAGAATACATAATTGTTGATGAGTCCGTCCTTTACGGTAAAGGTTTTAAAACTGGTTCCGTCATAGCGCGTGATACCACCACCGCGTGTTCCCATCCAAAGGTAACCGCGGCTATCTTGCAGCAGGCTGTATACCTGTGATTGTGCTACTCCGTCTTTTACCGAATAATTATGAAAATTGAATTGCTGGGCCCTCAGGTAAAAGCAGCAAAAACAAAAAAATAATATGACAGATCCGGTTCTCAATAAAAGTGCATATCAATGAACATCGCTAATTCGAACTCATAAAAATGGATAAGCAAAAATACGACTAATATGCATGCGCTGATAACCCAGCTTTTCAGATTGATCTCTAATTGTTGCCTGACGGAAGGAGAAAACAGGATGGCAATGCAAACAACGCCAAACAGCAGGAAAGCAAGAATGAGTATGTTCACAGACATATTGCCGCTTGCAATACCCAGGTATAAATAATAGAACATATTGAACAGCAGTCCGGGAATGCCAATGATCCAGCCAATTTTTTTCTTCATCCACAACAGGATGAAGCCTGCAACGATACATCCTTTGCTCACGAGTGGCAGAGCGGTCATCAGATAGGATAAAGGAATGACATAGGTAGGCACAAAAGGGTTGTCATAACTCTCATAAGCAAGGCCGGTTTGTATGAAAGACAGCAATTGCAGTCCGGCTACGATCCCAAGGCTTATACGTCCATAATAGTTCAATTGCAGAAAACGTCCCATATCGTATAATCAAAGGTAAAAAACGCTTTCTATTAAAAACAGGGCAGATAATAAAAAGGCTAAAACAGCTGCTTTTGGGACAGTAACTTTGTCCCATGATCCGTCGTTTTTTACATTTATACCGTATACATAGGCCCAGTATCCGTAAATGGCGCAGGAGATGCCTGGGCTTAGGAATGCTGATATTCATCATTTGGTACATCAACTGCCTGCCCTATCAACTCTTTAAGGACAGTACTTCTACGGTATTGTTCGACAAAGACGGGAACCTGTTGGGAGCGAAGATCGCTGCCGATGGACAATGGCGTTTTCGCCCGGTGGATTCGGTACCTTCCAAATTTGCTACCTGCCTGATACAGTTCGAGGACCGGGATTTTGAAACGCATCCCGGCATTAGCCTTAAAGGCCTTGGCAGGGCAGTGGTACAGAATGTAAAGAATAAACGGGTGGTGAGCGGGGGCAGTACGCTCACGATGCAGCTGGTGCGGATCATGCTCAAAAACCCTAAACGTACTTTTTCGGAGAAATTCCTCGAAATGATCCTTGCTACCCGTATGGAGATCCGTTTTTCCAAAAAAGAGATCCTGAATTACTACGCTTCCAATGCTCCTTTCGGCAACAATGTGGTTGGACTGGAAGCAGCATCCTGGCGGTATTTCGGCAGGAGCTCCGATAAGCTGGGCTGGGGGGAAAGCGCTACCCTCGCGGTATTGCCCAATGCTCCCGGGCTTATCTATCCGGGAAAAAACCATGACCGTCTGCTGGCCAAACGTAACCGTCTATTGCGTCGCTTGTACGATATAAAAAAGATCGATGAAACAACCTATCAGATGGCACTTACCGAGCCTTTGCCCGACAAGCCATTGGCACTTCCGCAGATCGCCCCGCATTTGTTGGCGCGTTTGATAAAAGAAGGACACAAAGGGCAAACCATTCACAGCACAATCGATCGTAACCTGCAGGTAAAAACAGCAGAGCTCCTGCAGGCACAAAGCAACCTGCTGCAGGAAAATAAAATTTATAACGGTGCTGTGATGATCACTTCTGTCCGCACAGGGAAAGTAGTGGCTTATGTTGGGAATACAGATTCGGAGGAAAGCGACCAGGGCAATAAAGTTGATTGTATCCTGGCTCCGAGAAGTACAGGAAGCATTTTAAAACCGTTTTTATATGCCAAGAGTATGGAAGACGGATTGATCACACCGGGCATGCTGATCCCGGATGTGCCTACTCAATATGGCAGCTTCAGTCCGAAGAATTTCAGTCTGCAATACGATGGGGCAGTTCCTGCCAGTGCAGCGCTGGCAAGGAGTCTGAATATTCCGATGGTGCGCATGCTGAATGAATACGGGCTGGAAAAATTTCACGGAGAGCTGAAGAAAATGGGATTAACAACCCTGAACAGACCTGCCACACATTATGGTCTTTCATTGATCTTAGGAGGGGCAGAGGCAAAGCTCTGGGATCTGAATGCAGCTTACACACAAATGGCGCAGGAACTGAGATACAAAAAAGCAAAACCATTGGCATTGATCAGTGATAAAAAGGTACTTGCTTATAAAAAGGAAAAAGCGACCCCGATCCGCCTGCATACCGACAGAGCCTGTATCTACAAAACCTTTGAAGCGATGGTAGAAGTGAACCGGCCGGATGAAGACGGTAACTGGAGAGCATTCGCATCGGCACAGAAGATCGCCTGGAAAACCGGTACCAGCTTTGGTTTCCGGGATGCATGGGCAATCGGTGTCACACCTGATTATGTGGTTTCGGTATGGGTGGGCAATGCTGATGGTGAAGGCCGGCCCGGACTGACTGGAATAAAAGCAGCAGCGCCATTACTTTTTTCTGTGTTTGATCAGCTGCCGCATTCAACAAAGTGGTTTGAAGCACCCAAAGAAATGATGAGCAAAACAGGGATCTGTCGTGAAAGCGGATACCGTGCTTCGAAGATCTGCGAACATATAGATACCGTTCTTGTTCCAACTGCCTGTCTCAGCTCTGTTGCCTGTCCGTATCATCAGGTAGTGCATCTCACTAAGAACGGTAAGCAGCGGGTGGACAGTGAATGCGAGAACGTGTACAATATGAAACACACGGCCTGGTTCGTATTACCGCCTCTGGTAGAAAAGTATTACAAATTCAATCATCCGAATTATAAGATCCTTCCCGATTTCAAACCGGAATGCCTGGCGAAAGTTTCCGACAGAGCCATGACTTTGTTGTATCCGAAACCGAACAGTAAAATTTATGTACCGATAGAGATCGACGGCAATATGGGACGTACGGTGTTTGAGGCCACACACCGGAATGTAGGTACAAGGATCTACTGGCATTTAGATGATACATTTATTGGCGAGACAAAAGAGATCCACCAGATGGCTCTGAATCCTGCTATAGGTAAGCATAAGCTTATGCTGGTAGATGAGAATGGGATCAGTGTTACGATGAAGTTTGAAGCATTAGGAAAAGGAACAGAAGTCGCGTCTAATTAACCGCAAAGAACGCGAAGTTTTTCGCAAAGGCCACGAAGAGATTTGACCTGCAATAGTAAACTTGTGATCCTTGCGTTTTCCTTTGTGCACATTGCGGGTTAAATTATTCATACCGCAAACTCTCAATAGGATCCAACCTCGCCGCACGCCTTGCAGGAATGATGCCTGATATGGTACCAACAAAAACACACATGGCTACACCGCCACCGATCCAGTGCCAGGGCATGTAGAAGCCGATCTTAAAAACACCTAAGGAAAGCCCGTTGCCGATAATGATCCCGAAGAGTATGCCGAACACACCTCCGAGCAGGCAGATCACGATGGATTCCATCAGGAACTGGTTGCGGATCGTTTTCTGTGTAGCGCCTAATGCTTTCCGGATGCCGATCTCCTTGGTACGTTCCGTAACGGATACCAGCATGATGTTCATCAAACCCACTGCGGATCCGAGCAAAATAATAAAGCCCAGAACAGTAGCGCCCAAATTAAACAGATGCAGTTTATCATTCAGCATATTGGCAATGCTGTCCGATTTACTGATCTCAAAATTATCACCCTCCGGCAGCTCCACACCACGGATCTGCCGGAATATTCCTGTGGCTTCACCAATGGCAATATTCATTTGCTGTATATTGTTGCAAAGCACATTAATCGTGAAAGTAGCATTGGGAACGGAAAAATATTGCCGTGCATTCTGGATCGGGATCACACAGATCTTATCGCCACCAAAGCCCATGCTGGAGCCTTTCGCCTTGAGCACCCCAATGATCTTGTATTTGCCGCTACCGATGCGCAGTGTTTTGTTGACGGGGCTTTCGCCTTCATTGAAAAAAGTAGTTTTTATTTCCTGGCCGATAACCACTAAGGGCGTTCCCGAAATGATCTCGGTCTCACTGAAATTCCTTCCGTCTTCCAGCTCATAGCCTGATGCCAATATATAATTCTCGTCGCTGCCGAATACCTGGATGTTGGGATTGGATTTTTTGGAGCCGTAGCTTAGCTTGGCACTGAAGGAAGCCATGGTGGACACAGAGACCGTAGCCGGGAAATTAAAATCCTTCTTGAATTTCATGGCTTCTTCGTAGCTGATGCTGCGGTATTTTTTCGGTTTCTTTCCGCCTCTGCCTATCTTAACGCTGGTCTCACGGTTTCGGATGGTAAAGGTATTGGCGCCGAGATTGCTGAAATTACTGTTGATAGAAGACTTGATGATATCAATAAGGGAAAGAATAGCAACCAAAGCCATGATCCCGAATGCGATGATCACAATAGTAAGTACCGTACGCAAGGCCTGCGATTTGATCGAAGCAAAGGCTACTTTTACGTTTTCGCTTACCAGTGATGCCATGGTAACAAAAGTACGGGAAATTAGCAGATAACGGTAAAATTAGCTTAGAAAGAAATACCTGTGATCAGACCAAACCCATATTTCCGGGAATAGCTTTCAAATGGAGTTGGCCCTGGCAATATTAAAAGATTCACTCCGAGATTTACATCTACCATGTATAATAGAAGTGTTTGAGATTCTCCAAAGCACACCGACATAAAAAAGAGAATTTGTTCATTGACTGTAACGCTATTAAAGAGCGAAGCCAAGCATCAGGCCCAAAGAATATTTAGCAGAGATATCTGCTTTTTTTGTAAGTGGATTTATAAATTGGTTTAATCCCAGACCTATATTTGTTTGTAAAATAAAATGTTTACTTGGTCTGAAATTGAAACCTGTATTTATATGGTAGCCATAGTAGTTTGTTTCATATTTAGTAGTTGTTTGAGCGCCTAAAGGAACAAATATGTAAGGATCCCAATAAGCGGGTATCATAGCATTTGCGGTAATCTTAGTAGTTGCTTTACCCATTTCGGATCCGAAGGCCAGCCAATAAGTAGCTTTTTTATGTGCATAAGGATATATTTTTATATTAAAGCCATAGTAATTATATTTATAATAATTCCCTTTGCCGCCACTTCTTACCGGGTTTACTCGGATGTCAATGAACTCGTCACTGAAATGAATATTATAAAAAAATTCCAAGCCTGCTTTTCTGTTTTTTAAAATATATTCTGTATTTGCCTGAAAATGTCGAATCGTAAACTGCATTATATCAGTGCTGACAATTACCCGGCTAAAATCTTTATCTTGTATTACACCAAAAGTCGGATCTTTCTCACAGTTTTCGTATCCCTGTTCTTTCAGATCGATGCACCCGTTTTTAAGAATAAATTTCTCGATCATCTTTTTTTTGATGACATAGATACTGCCCAATGAATCTGCAGGAAGTTTGTACTTTACATCTTTATCACCAATCTCTTTTAGGATAACAGCTTTTCTGCTGCCATTAACAAGTACAAGAGTGTCGAATTGAGCAAAGGAAACAGCGCTCCAAAGAAGGAGGCTGTAAGAGAGTAGTTTTTTCATAGGCGGCGCAAAGCTACGCCTTTTTCTTTTTCCCAAACGGCAGCTTGTCCATTAAAGCGCCCAACAGGTCTAAAAATTTCTTCAGCACGTCAAAATACAGGGTTACCATTAATGCAATAGAGAAGATCCAGATCACACAGATATTGAACCAGAAAGTAGGGAAGAACTTTCCGAAAAGCTTTTTATTCGGTGCAAGGAAATGTGCGCGCCCGTCATTTTTATCCGGGTTCAGGTAGATCGGATCCACCCGCTGGATCAGCTGTCCGTCTTTCTCCAGGCATTTCGGTCCCAGGTCATTATCATTCAGCATCAGGTGTGACAGCGCTTCATTCTCATAATTGTCTTTCATTTCGATGAAGTGCGCCTTTTGCTCCGCGGTTCTTGTCATCTTCAAAACGATCGCATCTTTTTCCGTTCTTGCTTTGCGGTCGCGACCCAGGTAATAATCTTTGAAAGAACTATTCAGGAAATTCCGGATCCCATTGAGTGTAGCCTTGTCGATGGTGGCAGGATCCAGCTTGTCAATATCTTTGTATTTGATCTTCGGATGCAGCTTGCCTTCTTTTGCCAATTCATTTTTTACCAATGCTACATCTGCTACCAGTTTTTCCTTTTTTGCAGGATCGCCGATCTCCTTCTCAATACTTGTCAGTTTTTTATCGATCTCGTCTTTCCAGTAGTTCTTTTTGTATTCCGCTTCCGAAATGGCTTTTTCGAATTTGTAGAATGGTTTGAAAGAAGCATTGCTCTTGAATTGATTTACTGCCAAAGCTTCGTATGCCCAGCGGGATGTCATCATTTCACCTACCAGCGGCACGCTGCCTTGTTTCGCCAGCACCGGGTTCAGCTTGTCAAATTTCACGATCACACCGCTCAGCAATAACTGCGGAATGATGAGGAAAGGAATGAGGATATAGATCGTAACGGCGCTGTTGAAGCTCGCCGAAATATTCAATCCTAACATATTGGCAAAACAGGAAGTAGTAAAGAGGATCAGCCAGTAATCCAGCCACATGCCCTGCACGCCCATCACTGCATTTCCAACAAGTACGAATAAAAGTGTCTGGATAGCAGACAAGGTGAACATAATAGTGATCTTTGAGATCAGGTAACTGCTGCGGCTCAGGTTCAGGAAGGATTCACGTTTCAGGATCTTACGGTCCTTGATGATCTCTTCGGCAGAAACGGTAAGACCGATAAACAATGCTACCACTACGCTCATGAACATATAAGCGGGCATGTTCTCATTCTTATTGAAAACATATCCTACCGAATCCTCATCATCCGTATTGAAATAACGAACCAGGAAAGCAAGAACAAATGCAAGCACCGGTGCTTCCAGCAAACCGATAGCCATGTACTGTGTATTGGTCAGCTTGGATTTTACATCGCGGATCATGAACACGAGGAACTGCTTGATCTTGGTAGGGATCTTCAGCGTGCTTTCCGGGGTGGTGCTTTGTTCTTCTACTTTTTCCAGCTTGCTCTCGATGAGCTCGGTGTAATGTGAGTTCCATTCGCTTGGCGTGAATTTACGCGTGCTCGTTTGGTTACCGTATTCATCTACTACTTTTGTTTCGATAATGTTGAAGATCAGCTCCGGGTTTACGTTACCGCAGCTTACACACTCGCTCTCTTCGGAGTTCACGTGGTTTACCAGTCGTTTGAAATAGATCACGGCATCCACCGGATTTCCATAATACACCGGGTATCCGCCCACATCGAGGATCTTCAGCTTGTCGAACATTTTAAAGATGTCCGAAGATGGCTGATGGATCACAACGAATACAAGCTTCCCCTTCAGGGCGAGCTCTTTCAGCAAATCCATAATGTTCTCCGAATCGCGGGATGATAAACCTGAAGTAGGCTCATCCACAAACAATACAGCCGGCTCACGAATAAGCTCCAGACCTATATTCAAACGTTTACGCTGCCCGCCGGAAATAGTTTTTTCCAGTGGCGATCCCACTTTAAGATCCTTGCGGTGTTCCAAACCAAGATCAGTCAGTGTTTTCATTACCATGTCGTGGATCACTTCATCGCTCAGATGACCGAAACACAATTTGGCGTTATAAAAAAGATTTTGGTATACGGTAAGCTCTTCTATCAAAAGGTCATCCTGCGATACGTGTCCGATCACACCTTCGATCTTGTTTTTCTCTGTATGAATATTGATGCCGTTGATGTATACACCGCCGCCACTTGGGGTTTCCTGTCCGTTCAGCACATTCAGCAGGGTAGATTTACCTGCACCCGAACCACCCATAATACCGATCAGCTTGCCGCTTTCTTCGGCAATGTTGATGTTGCGTAAACCTAAATTACCGCTTTTGAATTTGTAATCGAGATCCTTGGCAACGAAAGATATTTTGGATTGTGTTTTATCGGAAAGGAATTTGGAAATTACATCACTGTAATAGATCGGTTTTACTTTTGTGCTCCGGATAGAAGAACCCGGTGTAAAGATATTTATCTTGCCGGGTGCGATGGCCTGACCGTTCAGCATCAGGTCCTGGCTGCCTACCAGCTTCATCACATACATACTCACGCTCGGAATGTCCATCACCCAGATCTCTACATCTGTGTTGAACTGATCGCAATATAGGTGCTTGGTGTTTTCTTTCCCGGTGTCGGGCACGTTGTTCATTACCAACAAGTGAGCGGCATCAGGAAATATGGTGGCATTGTCTTCAACAAATGATTTCAGCTGTTTGAACTCTTCGAATGGAATGTTGAAAGTATCGGCTACAGTAGAAACGAAATCGTATTCCTGTTCGGAGATCTCGGCAGAAGAGTAGATGAATTCCAATAAACGAATGAGCACGATCACCTTCTGGTTCTGCTCCAGCTCTTTGTTGATCTCTGTACAGATCTTTAAAACCTTAACCGAATTTACGGATGTACGTTTGGCGGTACCATCTTTCTTTTTGGAAACCTGGTGATGGCTTTCGAGGTATTCATCAAACAATGCAAGATAACGGTCAACTAATTCCTGGGTGAGCTGTTGCTTGAGAAAAGATTGTACAATGCTGCGCCCTGTATTGGTTACCCCATCAACTTTTGCAATGATGGCAAAAAGCTGCATAAGGGCGCGTAATATTCGTTCACTCATACCGTTAGTTTGTAGCTAAAAATAGTTTGCAAGTTAATTAATTCTATGGATTCAGATACATTTGAATAAAGATTTTCCCGGAAGATCAGGGGCACAAAAAAAGCACTCGCTTCTAACGAATGCCTTTTCTTTTTAGTCTCTGATAATCAATTAGATGATCTCGTATGGACGGATGTAATTGTCAAAGTCGATCTCGGCGATTTTACATGTTTTCATAGCAGTTGGTTGCATTTTTTTGAAGTCGCCGGCAGTCAGTTTTTTAGAATCGGTAGAGCTGTTCAATGCTTTGGAACCAAGTAGTTTTTGCAGCTTTTTGCTGGTCTGCAGCGCTTTGTTGTCGGACTTTTTGCCGAGATAGATGTTTTCGAAGTAATTCATGTTAATAGAAATTTTTTGCAAAAGTATACCTTTCCTGCCGACTAATCAAAATTTAAACGAAAGAAAAAGTTAATTAATCGTTAAAAAATGAAGTTTAATCGGTTTAGGAGATTCTTGTTTTAACCCCACAAAATTTTTCGTATAGTTTACTCAGAGGAACCGACCACTTATTAACCTGAACACGCATTCCGCTAAAACGTATTAAATGGATTCCTGAGATGTAGCTATGTTTGGGGAAATTAAATTTAAAATTATGAGTCTGACTAAAACCTTAAAAAGTAGTAAGCTGATACTGCTGATTGTATTGATAACCTGCACTTCTGCCATTACCAATGATCTCAGGTCACAAACCTTTGCCACCGTGAACAGTACATGTGGCTTCAGTGTGAACGGGAGCACTTACCGGCCAATGGTTTGCAACTATAAGCTTTCGTTTGCGAAAGATTATACTCTTCCCGGGGATCAGTATTATATTTCGCCGAATTTGCAGGCTTCCGAGGTTTATCTTAACAGGCAGCAAGCCCTCGATAAACTAACGGACGATCTGCAAAAAATGAAAGATATGGGTTTTACGGAGGTACGATTAACCGACGCCGTGCTTGGTGGGGTGTATCCTTGGCCGATGCCTGATCAAACCCAGTATTTTCTATTGATGGATCAGCTCATGGCTTTATTCAACGACAAAGGCATGAGAGTAATTTTACTGATGGCATCCGGTCGAGGGGAGTTTACACAAAATGAGACCTTTAAAAACTTCCTGTATACATTCGCAGATCATTTTAAGAATCAACCGGCTATTATGGCTTACGATCTCTATAATGAGCCGGAAAATTTGCTTCATACCACACGCGGTATAACAACTGAAAAATACCAGCTTTCCAAGGTTATTGCAGAATGGTGCAGCTCTATCAGGAAAGCGGACCAGAATCATTTAATAACAATAGGCACCTATCCTGATTCATATGCGTATGATTACGAATTGATGCCCATTGATTTCGTTTCGTATCATATTTATCCTTACACCGACTACATAAATACCAGCCTCGATTACATGAAAGTATATAATTATTGGTCGGGAAAAACAACCCGGCTTCCCTGGATCATAGGTGAAACAGGCTTCGGTGGGAGTTCCAATCCTGCCATCTATGGAGATAGCAATGACCCGGACCATAAGATCGGAACAGAGACAGACCAGGCAACTTTCGCAAGCACTACGGCACCCTTATCGGTAAATTGCAATTGTAAAGGGTATTCCTGGTGGCTTTTCCAGGATATGCATGGGAATTATCCAGGTGGGGATTATATGGGAACCTATAAAACATATCTCGGCCCTCCTAACACACTGGCCGGCCAGGTGAAGAAACCCGTAGGAGCAGCATTTGATGGATTAAAAAACACTGCCCCCACTTACCAGGGTATGTCTATGAATGCGAGTAACTGCGCCAGGCCATCAAATTACTACACATTTCAACAGGGAAGCTCAGGATTATTTACGGGTTCGGTAAAAGACGAGAACAATGTTGGAATTGCCAATGCGCTGATCATAGCATCGGATGGAAGTCATACCTACAGAACATATGCAAAAGAAGCTTCTGCCGGAACAGTGGGGGATTTCAGTGTCAATACACATGGATACCCGATTGTTAGTTTGACTATCACCTATCCTGGGTATTCCAATCTTGATTACAGGCAAGCAGGGGGGCTTCCGTCCTTACAAACCTATAACCTTACAAAGATCAACCGTAACAATTGGGTCAAGCAAGGCACAAATGGTTCTTTCAATAAACTGGAGGTCGTTGATGATCCCACCAAAGATTGGATTTTATCCGATGTTGACAAGTTCTATAAGGGCGATTTTAACGGCGACGGACAGGAAGATCTTTTCTGTATAAAATATAGCGCAGCGGGTGTTAACACCGATCGTATGGCAGTGCTTACCTATAGCGAAAAATTTGTATTGGATCCACCCTATAATACAAACAGCCAGTATATTTTAAGGGCGGGCTGGAAAGTATTGTGGGACAATAACAGCAACTCAAGTAGCCTCACATATCCATATCGCAATAATTTTGTGGTTGGTGATTTTGACGGTAACGGCAGGGATGATATTATCAGTGTGGGCAGCTGGACCACTTCTTTTTATTTTGGTACGGATAACGACTGGCATTTCTGGGATTCCAATATGGGAAATATGAGTAACTTATCGGGACTGGGATATTATTCGAGCAATGTTGTAACAGGCAATTTCAACGGCCTGGGTAGAGATCTGATAATTGGTGTAAATTCTGGTGGTTATGTAGCTTCCTTTGAATATACCAATCATGCCTGGGTATGCAGTCAGTATAGTAATAGCACGGTACCAAACTCAAATCCGGGCTATGAAATCAGCGCCTTGACTCCGTATATATCAAAATTTGTTACCGGTGATTTTGATGGAGACGGAATGACAGAATTGCTCGGTATACAGCCTGGCGCTGGCACTCCAATGGCCTTGTTTAAACGAAATGTAGCTGATGGCAAATGGATCGCAAAGTGGTATGATGCAACAGGTAATACTTCAGGAATGGGAGCATATCGGGGTAATTTGCAGGTAGGAAATTTTGATTCGGATAACTATGATGAAATTCTTGGGATCAACGCAAATTATTGTGTGGCGTTTAATTTTAATCCGTCTACCTATGCTGTAGAATGGGATGGAACATATAATTCCATTATTTCGGACTGGAGCATACCAAAAGGCTCTGCCATCTATGATAACTATATGTTTTTAAATACGGACAAATATTCAAAGCAGCAGCATTTACTCACCTTCAGGCATACGGGACTTAGCTTTGTTTCGAATCTTTATGCTTTCAAGCCCAATACAACGAGTTATGCTCCCTGCTCAACCCTTCGTCTTGCTAATCCAACCGATGCCACTGCTTCTATCGAATCCACATCCTCTTCCAATGGTGAGATGCAGATTTTCCCCAACCCGAATGAAGGCATGTTCTCGGTTAGTTTGCCGGGAGAAGCAGACATGAAGAACGTAAAAGTCGAAATATATGATAACCTTGGTCGTATGATCGCTGCAGAAAATTACCAGGTCACCGGCTCTTCCGAAAATCTTCTGGACG
Source organism: Bacteroidota bacterium (assembly GCA_021156365.1). Lineage (GTDB taxonomy): Bacteria > Bacteroidota > Bacteroidia > B-17B0 > Aurantibacillaceae > JADJDM01. The sequence goes on along the minus strand of JAJNDK010000008.1, from coordinate 154,501 downwards.
TTAAATACACCAGCACTTTGAGTGGCGTTTATTACCTGAAAGTGTTTACCAGCACCTCTATATTTGTAAAGAGCTTTATCAAATTATAATATATGATACCTGACATTTATGAACCAGCCGGTAATCAATTACCGGCTGGTTCTGTTAAAAATAAAGTCTTATCCTTTGATTTTCAGTGGTATAATTTAATGTATTTGTTAATAACTGATAATAAATAGTGATTTATCCGAATAATGATGTACTTTTGCACTCGATTAGAAGAGTGAATATATAGTCATCAACTCTCAAAGTACTCGTCGGCCCGTTTTTGGCACAATAGACTACTTTCTTTCTGCTGACTGTTTAAGCTCTTAGACAGTTTATTTAATTTAAAATTTATTTAATGACATTTCAAGAATCCGGTCTGGACTCCAGACTATTGCAAGCCATTGTTGAACTTGGCTATGAAAATCCTACGCCAATTCAGGAACAAACCTTGGCAAAACTATTAACCGAACAAACAGACGTTGTTGGTTTAGCACAAACAGGGACAGGAAAAACCGCAGCATTTGGTTTACCAATGCTTCACATCATTGACTCTGAGGAAAAAACTATCCAGGGTTTAGTATTATCACCAACCCGCGAATTGGGTGTACAGATCTCCAAAGATCTTGAGAAATTCGGGAAACACATGAGAGGCCTTAAAGTAGTGGCCGTGTATGGTGGATCCAGCATCGATAAACAGATCAAAGACATCCGCGCAGGTGCAAACATCGTTGTTGCAACCCCGGGCCGTTTGGTTGATCTCATCGAGCGTCGTGCAATCGATCTCAGCAATGTAAAAATTGCAGTATTGGATGAGGCAGATGAAATGCTGAACATGGGTTTTAAAGAAGACCTGGATTTTATCCTGGATAAAACCCCTAAAACAAAAAATACCTGGTTGTTCTCTGCAACCATGCCACAGGAAGTTGCCCGTATTTCTAAAAACTACATGAACTCTCCATTAGAGCTGAGTGCAGGTAAAAAGAACGAAGGTGCAGATACTATTGAGCATAAATATTATGTAGTTCAGGCGCGTAACCGTTACCTGGCTTTGAAACGTGTGGTGGATCATAACCCGGATATTTTCGGGATCATTTTCTGCCGTACCCGTGCAGAGACCCAGGAAGTGGCTGACAACCTGATCAAAGACGGATACAGTGCGGATGCATTGCATGGTGATCTTTCCCAGTCTCAGCGTGATTTCGTAATGAAGCGGTTCCGTAGCAGAACATTGCAAATGCTTGTTGCTACTGACGTTGCAGCACGTGGTATCGATGTAAATGATATTACACACGTTATCAATTACAACTTACCGGAAGAAACAGAGAATTACACGCACCGTAGCGGTCGTACAGGCCGTGCAGGTAAAAAAGGTGTTTCTATAGCTATTGTTACTTCACGTGACGCAGGTCGTATCAAAGACATCGAGCGTATCATCAACAAAAAATTCACCAAGCAGGAAGTTCCTAACGGAAAAGATGTGTGTGAAAGACAATTGCTCCATTTAGTGACCAAATTGCATACTGCTGCTGTAAACGAAAAAGAGATCGAAGAGTTTTTACCAAAAGCAATGGCTGAGTTAGCTGATCTTTCAAAAGAAGAGCTGATCAAGCGTATCGTTGCCGAAGAATTCAACCGTTTCCTGGCGTACTACCAAAACAGTCCTGACTTAAATGACGGAAAAGGTGATGGTGGCAACAGCCGCACTACCCGTTTCTTCCTGAACTTAGGTGAGATGGACGGATTGAACCGCAACAGCCTGAAAGACCTCCTGATGGAAGTTGCAGGAGTGGAAGCCCGTATGCTCTTCAATATCGAAGTGAAAAACTCTTTTGCTTTCTTTGAAACGGAAACTGCACTGAACGATAAATTCCTTTCTCAGAACAATGAAGAAGTATATTTCAACGATCGTAAATTGAGCTTTGAAGTATCTCAGAAAAAACAAAGAGAAGGCGGCAGCTATGGCGGTGGAAACCGTTCTGAGCGTTTCAGCGGCGGAAAAAGCGGTGGTTACTCAGGTGGAGGCTACAAAGGCGGCAGTAGTGACCGTGGTGGCTACAAAGGTGGTTACAAAGGCGACCGTGGTGGAAAATCAGAAGGCGGAAGCGGCTTTGCAGGAAGAAAGAAATATTCGGATGGCGGAAGCAGTTTTGCAGGAAAAAAATCCTACGAGAAATCGGATCGTTCTGAGTCAACAAGCACAAGCTCTAAATTCAGCTACTAAATAGCAAAATCATAAGTTTAAAAGCCCCTTCATGGAAACGTGGAGGGGCTTTTTGTTTTAGCACGAGGAACAAGCTAATTATTCAGGGTAAAACATTGGCTGCGTTGTGTAATTGTCTCAGAGTGGCGAAATAGTAATAAATGTTCTATATTTATTATATAAAAACCGGAAGCCTGAAAGAAGGAAATGAGTAGTCACGCAGACAAAGCACAGGAAAATAAAAGCACATCTGTAGCTGAAACGCCTACTAAGAAAAAAGCCGGAGGAGAGACTGATGCCCTGTTTGTGAATAATCATCCTGAAGCCATTGTGCAACGTAAGCTTCAGAATATAGCCAACAATAGTTCACAGGTAAAGCAGCTGCACTCCGTTCAGAAAATGGCTAATGAGCATTCTGCACGCCTGCCGCAACCAGTAGTGGGAAAGGAGAACAGGAAGGATCTGGAAACCGCAGCATCAGCGATGGTTCAGAAGCCGACCGGAAATATTCCGTCCCAGTCTGCACCCATACAGAGAAAATTAGATACCTCACAGGTGGAGGATGCAGAAGTACTGGGCTCGCTCACGATGGCGAAATCGCTGGGTGTATTTCAGGATGTAGCAGTTAATGAAGGGATTCAGGTTGTTATTGTTTTAAACACCGAAGACGAACCGAATAGTTATGCCGATACAAGACTGGTCAGAGCAGGAGTTCCTATTGTATATGAGATAACACTTTATAAAAAAGCCTGTACAGTGCAAGGGGCATTCAGAACCGGCATTGCCACATATGCCCTGCAACATGAAATGGACCTTCATGTTTTGCGCTCCGATGATGAAGGAAACAGATCTGCTGCAAATGACAGAAGACATCCTAATACAAAAGATCCCGCGGAGCATAGGAAGCTTATCACACCGTGGAATGTCACGATCTCGGAAGAAGATTTTTCCATCAAACGCACGGGAGGTACTTATGCACAACGGGTAGTAGAGCAGCTTCAGGAAGGCGTGAAGTTAAGTTCGGATTATGCAGATCTTTACGCGTATATCATTAGCTATTGCAACGATGTACGAAATGTGATCGGAGGAATGAAAGAGAATATGGAAAATGAAGAGGCTGTTCCTAATCCGGGTTTTGAAAGGAATCTGAGAAAAGAAGATGTAGAGAATGCGACAAACCTTCTTGGGGAGGTGCACAATGCTTTGATAACGGCCTGTGCAGAAAAGGAAACAACAACAGAGGGCACAGCAAAAGAAAAATTACGGGCTTTCAGACAGAGGGCGGCAGCAAAATTTATTGAAACCCGGGAAACTATAGTGAAAATTTCAACTTCTTGATTAGTCGAAATGAAGTCGTACTAATCATTAACAAGTGAGAAGCACAATCGACAATCACATAGAAGATTGGCCTTTGCTGTCTCCAAATCTCTTGACTGCCTCAAAAAAAGCAGAAGAGCTCTATCACTGGAATGAGCTTTGCATGGTACTTTGTATATGTATAAAAACATTAAACCATGGCAAAGAAAGCAACAAAAAAATCAACAAACAATGGCTGGAAGACCTGCAGCCGCGGGCATAAGTACAGAGGACCGGAACCTTGCCCGATCTGCTGGCCGGGCGGAAGAAAGACAAAAGCAACCGGATAAACCGTGCTAAATCCGTATCTTTAAAACCGAAATGGATCTTCAACAAATTACCGAACGGGCAAAAACAGCCGCATCACTTGCCTCATCGTTCATTGCTACAGAACGCCTGAAATTTTCCGATGAGCATATCGAAAAAAAAGCAAAGAACGACCTCGTAAGCTATGTAGACAAGAATGCAGAAACGCTTATCGTATCCGAATTGCAAAAACATTTTCCGGACTATGGTTTCATTGCGGAAGAGAATAAAGAACTGGAGAAAAAGGACTACAACTGGATCATCGATCCGCTCGATGGCACCACCAATTTTATTCACGGCATTCCCTGCTATGCGGTTAGCATTGGCCTGGAACACAAGGGAGAAATATTAGCAGGTGTGGTGCACGAGGTGTCACGCAACGAATCGTTCTATGCCTGGAAGGATGGGGGAGCATTCCTCAATGGAACTAAAATTAATGTCAGCCGGTCAGCCACACTGAATGATTCACTCATTGCAACCGGCTTTCCTGTAAACAATTTCGAAAAGATGCAGGCAGTACTTTCCAGCGCCGATCATTTTATGCGCAATACACGTGGAATCCGCCGGATCGGTTCTGCTGCTTCTGACCTCTGTTTCCTGGCCTGCGGGCGGGTAGATGCTTTTTATGAGTTTAATCTCAACGCATGGGATGTGGCGGCAGGTATCATCATTGTGCAGGAAGCAGGAGGGAAGGTAAGTGATTTTTCCTTCGGCGAAAATTATTTGTTCGGCAGGCAGATCATGGCTTCGAATCCTTTACTGTGGAAGGAATTCGGAGAAGTGATCCGGAAAAATTTTGTAGAAACAATTTGAGTTTCGTATCTTTAATCCGGAACATAGAACAATGTCATGCGTGCTGCATTTATAATCCTGTTTTTCTTTTTCTGTACGCAGTCTTCTGCACAGGAGCTGGTATGGGCAAAACATCTTGCTGGCAAGGGAACATCCACTCCATCCAATATTACTCCAGGTACATCGGTCTGCAGCAGTATTGCGGTCGACATGGAGAACAATGTGTATATAACCGGTTATCTCAATGATTCCGTGGATGTAGATCCGGGGACCAATGAGCTTTTCCTGCGTGGTGGCGACGATGATATCTACCTGGGAAAATACAGTGAGGGCGGTGATCTGTTGTGGGCACATGCATTTCCGAGTGCAGGATGGAACTATGCCACCAATGTAGAGGTGGACAATGAAAATAACATCATTATTTCCGGGCATGGAAACAACAGCGCCGATTTCGATCCGGGACCGGGCACATTGATAGTAGGACCCGCACCCGGACATGCCAATTTTTTCTATATGGCTAAATATACGCCGGCCGGGGCATTGATCTGGGCCCGGTCCATTGGCAATTCTTTTGGCGTGATGAGCTTTGATATGGAGATAGACAGGAGCACGAACACGATCCTGGTAACGGGGAATTTTTACAATACGGTTGATTTTGATCCGGATTCCACTGTTGCGAGTCTGTCAAGCAACGGATCCGGTGTGTTTTTTGCGAAGTACGATGCCGCGGGAAAATACCTGTGGGCAAGGCATTTGTCAGGTGTGGGAATGTACGGCGGGGCCTCTGCCATTAGCTGCTCCGATAACGGGAATGTTTTTGTAGCTGGTTATTTTGGCAATACGGTGGATTTCGATCCCGGCCCTGTCAGTCAAACGATCACAGCTTCCACTACTGCCGAGCGTTTTTTTGCAAAGTATGACAGCAACGGAAATTATATCTGGGCCAAAGCAATCAACATGAACGATAACGGCGTTTTTGCAGTAGGCAGAGATTGCAGGCTGGCCGTAGACTCAGATGAAAATCTGTACTTCACAGGTAATTACAAAGGAACAGTTGATTTTGATCCGAATGCTCCGCAGGCTATTCTTACAGCATCTCCGGGAGGATATTCAGCCTATTTGTGCAAGTATGATGTGTCGGGCAATCTCGCCTGGGCAAAGAGCATCAATGCCAACAGTTGTTATGTAACTGGAATCGAACTGGATTGCGAACGGAATATCTATCTTACGGGTTCTTTTACCGTAGCGGATTTCGATCCTTCCCCGCTTACAGAAGTGCTGATGTCGAATGCACCTTCCGCATTCATGAATTTTTTTGCAAAATATGATGCGGGTGGAAATTATCTCTGGGCGAAGATGATCGGTAACAATGGGTATGGAGGAAGCACAATACCTTCTGCACTGGCGGTGAAGGATCATCACCAGTATATCGGAGGCTGCTTTAAGCAATCGGGAGATTTTGATCCGGGACCCGGAACAAAAACACTAACAGCGAGCGGGGTAGGTGCTAATACTTTTTTTGCAAAGTACCGCTCCACCGACAGTACAAATACGTTTGCTTTTGACCTGGGGAATGATACAAGCATTTGTATGGGAAGCAGCTTGGTACTGCATCCGGCTTCTAACGGCATGGGGTATGTGTGGAACGATCATACGATTGCCCCGCAGTATACCATAAGCCAGGAAGGAACATATTGGGTGAAAACAGTGATTCGGAATTGTACGGTGAGTGATACCATCCAGGTGAAAACGGAGCTTTGCGGAGAGACATTGCTGGAAATGCCGAATGTATTCAGCCCGAACGGAGACGGGATGAATGATCTTTTTGTTCCCGTAAAAATGAAGAATGTACGGGATGCCAGGCTCACGATATTCAACAGGTGGGGGCAGAAATTATTTGAAACCACAACTATCGAATATGGATGGAATGGTAAATTCAATGGAAAGGAAAGCGAAGACGGAACGTATTACTGGATCCTGGATTATACCTTCTTAACGAACGAGTCGAATTCCTCCAGGGGATATCTTACCTTGATACGGTAGCTGAACTTGCCGCAGATTAGCGCAGATTACACAGATTGGCGACTTTTAAAATGATAGAGCTCAGCAATTCACATAAACTATTATCGCCAATAAATTTGACAGCGGATCTGCGGCGGCGGCTTTTATTTGCAAAAATCAACCGATTCCACCCCGGTAAATGAGTATTCGTGCGCATTGCGCGAATATCCGTTCATAGTTCGGCTATAAGCGAATAAACCCGTTGTTTTCCTGTTAAGGAAAATTATGAACTGTTTCCAAAAGTCTCTATTCCAAAACTGTTTTTTAGTCTCAATATTGGTATATTTGTAATTCACCTTTTTCAGTTAAGTCATGAAACACCTTTATGAAGTGATCAATCAGTTGTCGGCGCTCGAAAGCAGGCTCAACAACAATGAGGAATACCAACGTTATTTTACCCGCTGCAAACAGTCGTTCGGTGAAATGGGGATCAGCTATTACTCTCCTATCAATGAAAAATACAGCGAAACGCGTACCGATGTGGAAGCCAACATCACAGGAGAAGGAACCAAACACATGGTCATTACACAGGTCATCAAACCGGTTATTGTTCACGACGGAGCTATCACACAAAGAGGGATTGTAATTGTAGAAGGAAAGTAAGAACCTGTGAAACGGCTTACCGGCTTGTTGATCCCGCCGGGTGAGCCCAACATTATAAGCTAACAAATGAAAACAATTAATTTTGGTATAGATCTCGGAACCACCAATTCACTTATTGCCAAGTACCATGCCGGTAATGTGGAGGTCTTCAAAAACCCGGTAGGGTTCAAAGAAACACTTCCCAGCTGTATTGCCTTCCGTGGCGAGCGGACACTGATCGGAGATAAGGCGCGTGAATGGCTGCTGAAAGATGCGCTCAATGTATTTGCCGGTTTCAAGCGTAAAATGGGCACTTCCGATAATTATTTCTGTCCTACAAAAGGAGATTTCTTTTCACCTGTGCAGCTTTCTTCCATGGTATTATCGGAGCTTAAAAACTTCGTGCATACACAGGAAAAGCCCGAGCACGTAGTGATCACGATCCCTGCCAGTTTCGATACGGTACAAAGCAATGCCACCAAAAAAGCGGGCTACGATGCAGGTTTCAAAGAAGTGGTCTTGCTGCAGGAACCGATCGCGGCTTCCCTTGCTTTTTTCAATAAGCTGAATGATGCCGATCTTCAAAAAGGCAAGTGGCTGGTGTATGACCTGGGTGGCGGCACCTTCGATGTGGCCCTCATCGGGATCACGGAAACAGAGATGCGCGTGATCGATCACCAGGGAGACAATTACCTGGGCGGGCTGGACTTTGACCACAGCATCGTGATGGATATCATCCTGCCCAAGCTGATCAAAAAAACAGGCGTTGCCGACCTGGCAGAAGAGCTAAACAAACGCCAGGGAAAATACGAGAAGCTGTATTATATTTTATTGCTGAAAGCCGAAGAAGCGAAAAAAGAGCTGAGTAATTCGGAGATCGTGGAGATCGAATTTTCGTTTGATCTGCATGGCAACGGCGATGAGGATTATTTTATAGAGCTTACGCGTGGAGAGCTCAACGATTGTATTAAGCCACGTGTGGAAAGTACACTGGAAATGATCAACCTCGTGTTGTGCAGGAATTCCGTTGTTCCGGCGGATATTACCGAGATCATTATGATCGGTGGAAGCACCTATATACCCTATGTACGCGAAAGCATTTTCAACACCACAGGTATAAAAGTGAATTGCACGGCAGATCCGACCACGGCAGTGGCGGTTGGCGCTGCCTACTATGCAGGAAGCAAAGCCAGCAGGGTGGAGGAGGTGAAAAAAGAAACAGAAGGAACAGGACCTATGCTGAATAAGGCAACGGCCATTTCACTCCAGCTTTCGTATAATAAGACGACCAAAGACACGGAAGAATACATCACTGCCAACGTGCATAATTTTTCGGATGGATTGCAATTCCGGATCACCCGTACGGATGGGGGATTCGATACCGGCATCAAGCCGCTGAAATCAAAGATCGGTGAGTTTGTGACGCTGCGTACGAACGGGCTGAATGAATTTAAGATCCGGATCTTTGACGGGCAGATGAACGAAATCCCGTTCATAGCAGAGCCGATCGAGATCACACATGGTTTATTCAATCTCTTCGGGCAACCGCTTCCGGAAGACATTTCGATAGAGGTGGATGATGTGGATAACAATACCACCAAGTGCCAGCTCGTGTTTGAACGTAACAGTATTCTGCCCCTTGTCAAAACCATTTACCGCGAGGTGAGCCGGACGATCAAAAAAGGCTCGGACGATAAGATCATCATCAATGTGCTCGAAGGTAACAGCAAGGCTCATCCCAATACCAACCAGGGTATCGGTGTGATCGAGATAAAAGCCAGCCAGCTGCAGGGCGACCTGATCAGGGGCAGCGATGTGGAGATAAAAATAGAAATGAGCGAAAGCCGCGATGTAAGTGTAAAAGTGAATTTACTTCTTTTCAACCAGCATTTCAGCAATGTATTCAGTCCGACCGAAAAATACATCAGCCTGCAAAAATTACGTGAAGAGATCAAAGAGATCCGCAACATGCTGATGCGTGAAGTGGAGAAAGCAGCCAATGGAGAAGACTTTGAGAAAGCGGCAGAAATGCAGGAGCTTTCGGTGAAGCTGCAGAAGCTGCATGAAGATGCCATGGGACTGAAGGAAGACGATCTCTCAGACCTCAAATACCAGATAGAGGAGCAGAAACGTAAGCTGGCCCAGCAGATCTACGGCTCGGAGAACAACCCGCGCATTGTGCAGATCAAAGCCGATTATTACCACTGGCGGGAGATCATGCAATACTGGTGCGATAAATATTCCGACATGCCGCAGCAGCACAGGGATGAGTTCGAAGTTATCAAGCAGAAGGAAACAGCGGCTTTTGCCAGCAATAGTTTTTTCCAGATCGACAGTCTGCAAAAAGCACAGGACCGCCTGGCCGGCAAAATGATCATGTACACTCCGTCATTGTTGGTAGCACATTATCACAATTGCGCCAGTCTGTCCGATGATGAGTATACGGACATAAATCGCGCACGCAGTGTGATAGCTTCCGGTGAGCGTGCGCTTGACAGGAAAAACTATGAAGAGCTGAGAAGTGTATTGAGCCAGTTGTACGGACTCATCAGAAGATCCGCTTCCGTTCAGAAAATTTCCGGTACCGGTCTTGGATAACGATAATTAAAAACACTGTAACCACAAACTAAATACCCTTTTCAACTTGTACAAATCGCCCTTACATATCTTGTCGGATCTGAATGCGGATGCAAAAGAGATGATCGATCCGGATTATTTGCTCCGTTTGCGTAAAAAATTGTTAGCAGAATTCAACCTGAGTAATTCATCGACCATCGATATCAATGGCAAGCCTTACAGCAAGGATGAAGTGATCAAAACTATTGATGTCCTGTTAGGAAATCCGCTCATGCCCCTGCATAGTTTTATTTTTGCAAACAAGAGCCTGCTTGATTTCCTGGAGAACGATGCTTCCAGGGTGCGCCCGCAGGAGTTCAGGGATCTCGTGGTTCCTGAAGAAATAAAGCCAATGCTGAGCCCGGTGATGCTGGAGCGAATCGGGTTTAACCTGAAAAAGGCGTTTCATACAAGGAATTTTGATGCCGCTACCGAACTGCTCACCTGGTCACCGGATCTTTCGGAGCACGAGAGAGCCATGTTGAATGAAGAGATCAGCAGGAATGTATTGAACCTGCAGGAACATATCCAGTCGGTACGCATGAATGGCAGTGCGAATATCCTGAAAGATCTCGATTACCTGAAAAAAAATTCGCTGGCCATTCTGTTGAATAAACTTCCAGCAGATTTCATTGATACGATCAATTCTTTTGTGGGAGAGGTCATCAATGCCATGGTAAGTTACCAGAAAGTGAAGGGGCACGACCGCGCTTACTTATACTATGTAAGTACGAACCTATGCAAAATAAAATGCGATGAGGAGCTGATGAAGCTGGTCAAAGCCAATCACCTGGTGTTTACACAAAATTACGAAGGAAGATCTTCCGGAAGCTCATCATCCGGTGAAAAGAGCGGCGGAGATATTTCTGCCGGCCGTATTATCTATATTATATTGATCGTTGCTGTTTTCCTGATCAGGGTAGCTACCTGCAGCAGGCATTCAAACTCTTCCAGCTATAACTATAATAACCTGAACCTGTCTTCCGATTTTTATAAGAGCCTGAATAAAGAGAAATCGGAGTACGATGAATTCAATACCTACCGTAAATATGTACAGCACCGGAAAACCTATCCGTCTGCGTTGGCAAGATACGACGATCTGGCGCCGGTAGATTCTTCCATCAGTGGTGACAATCCTTTCCTGTATGTCCTGAAAAGAGATTCGCGCTATGATTATGAAGATACCAGTTTGCGCAGGGTACTTATAAAAAACACGAGCGGGTATGACCTGATCATAACGGTGTTCAATGAATATTACTCAAGGGCCCAGGCTTATTATTTTTTCAATGGCAAACCGGATACACTTAGTTTCAGTGAAGGGGATAAGGTGTGCCTGTATTTCGGGGATTCCCTCAGCCTGAAAAGTTCTTCGGGTAGCACCTATGCCACTACCGTGTTGAAAGCACAGTACGATGTGTATTTCAGGGATGTAAAAGAGTCGGCTTATGACATCTTAGAGAAAGATTACACGATCGAATTAAAACAAAAGCAGAAAAAATCAAAGAAGAAGAAAAAGAAAACGCCGGTACCTGCTATTGAGATCCGTAAGGACTTTTTCCAAAACGATCGTTTCGAAAATGAGAAAGTAAAACTTTCTGCACAGAGTCCATACCAGGAAGAAATATCGGATCCGCCACCGGTTCAGGGAGAGGCTTTGGAAGAGGTTTCGATAACACCGAAATAACAGTCCGGAACCTGTTTTAGGTAATTCATAAAACATCGTAAACAGATAATTTTTGTTGTATAGTTCTCCTTTACATATTATTCCCATGGAAGACCTGCCTGATTCGGGCAAGGTAGACGAGGAGTATCTGTTCCGTTTGCGTAAAAAACTACTGTTAGAATTTAATCTTGGCAATTCTTCCACCATTCAAATAAACGGGCAGTCTTATAGTAAAGATGAGATTATTAAGATCATTGATCTGCTGCTGAATGATACATTGATGCCAACACATGTTTTTATCTTCAACAATAAACGGCTGTTGGATTTTTTAGAAAACAACGATTCAAAGGCAGGTCCCGGGAAACTGGGTCTGGTGGAATTTCCGGAAGAAATAGCAACGGAGCTGGAGCCTTTGTTGCGTGACCGTATAAACGGTGGAATGAAAAGAGCAATGGATATGGGAGATTTTGAAGGAGCATTGAAGTTGAAAGAAGAAATTCTCCTGCTTCCCGATCCTGATCTCTATGATGTAACAGATACGATCCATACACAGTTATTGCGTCTTATAGAAAAAGTAAGAGCAAAACGGGCCGATAATTGCGGGAATATCGATAAAGAATTAAGCTTCCTCGAAAAGAAAGCCCTCGCGGAATTTCTGAACGTATTACCTCCCGAATTTATAGATACGGTAACTTCTGTCGTGAGCAATATATTGTATGCAATGACAGATTATTCTCAACACGCAAACTATAACCGGAAATACTTGCTGAGCGTATGTGAAATGCTTTTACTGGTAAATTGCAATAGCACATGGTCGGCGATGGTACTGATGCTGTATAACAAGGTCAAATCTGGCCATGCGTTTCCGGGCAGTAATTCCAAACAATCCCAATCATCCGGAAATAGCAAATGGACCGAATTTGCCGTATACGGTGGTTTACTCCTCCTTGTAATACTATTGAAGATAGGTCTCGGAGGCGGTGATAAAAGTAGCTCCTATAAATACAATACAGGTTTCGACTCCGAACAGCTGGACCGGATGCAAAAGAACATGGAAGCGTTGACACAGTCATTGAAATACATGGATCAGATAAAGAGTAATCCGCTCTATGGAGATCCGCTGAGTGCTGAAGTAAATAAGGTACTTCTGACAAACAAAACCGGTGTTGAGTTTCTTTTGATCTCTTCACGCCCCGGCATAGTTACAACAGAAAGTTATTCCTTTCCCAATGGAAAAACGGATACGCTGAAATTCGGGAGCAATGACTTTTTTATGATCTATTGCATGGATGCGCAGCGATCGAAATCAGTAGAGAAGGTGCTGTATAAGAAATACACGATACAGATGAAAAAATACTGGATGGAAGGCGAAAAGCTTCCGGTAATAAAGCTTGATAAGAAGTTCATTTCCCGTAAAAAATTCGAGAACGACAAAGTTAAATTTTCCTCCGAATAACCTGATCCATAAGCTACCAGACACAGATTTCACAGATTCAAACAGATAGTTGGTTGCTACACGCGACAATAATTGATTATGAATTAACACAGATTGATACTGTCTTATAAATTTCATACAAGAATTTATCCGCGCAATCTGCGCAATCTGTGTCTGCATTTGATCTGATACACTATCTATCTCCCCGGGACTTGATTTATAAGCAAATTTGGAGTAATTTTGCCTTTTTGTTTTCACATGATCGAATACAGCATAAAACCAGCAGACATACAGGAAGACGCCATTCTGATAACAGTGGCAGGCAAGCGTGATGATGCGGAGCAAATAGATGAATACCTGGATGAACTGGAGTTCCTCACACTTACGTACGGTGGTATTACTGTAAAACGGTTTGTTCAGCGCCTCGAAAAGCCCGACAAATCAACCTATATAGGAAAAGGGAAAATAACGGAGATCAGGGAATATGCAGAAGCCAACAACATTAAGCTACTGGTATTCGACGATGAGCTTTCTCCTGCCCAGCAAAGAAATCTTGAAAAGGAAATGAAGGTAAAGATCATCGACCGGAATTTTCTGATCCTGCAGATCTTTGCACAGCGCGCACAGACGGCTTATGCCAAAACACAGGTGGAGCTGGCCTACCAGCAATACATGCTTCCGCGCCTCGTTGGTTTGTGGACGCATTTGGAACGGCAAAGAGGTGGAACCGGCACACGTGGTGGATCGGGTGAAAAGGAGATCGAAACAGACAGGCGGAATATCCGCGACCGGATCTCCCTGCTGAAAGAAAAACTGAAAGAGATCGACAAGCAAATGGTTACTCAGCGCAAGAGCCGCGGAGAGCTGATCCGTGTGGCATTGGTGGGATATACCAATGTGGGTAAATCCACGATCATGAATATGCTAAGCAAAAGCGAGATATTTGCAGAAAATAAATTGTTTGCTACACTTGATACCACTACGCGCAAAGTAGTGATCGACAATGTACCGTTCCTGTTATCGGATACGGTTGGATTTATCCGTAAGCTGCCACATCAGTTAGTGGAGAGCTTTAAGTCTACCCTGGATGAAGCCCGAGAAGCCGATCTGCTGTTACATGTGGTTGATATTTCGCATAAGAGCTTTGAAGACCAGATCAATGTGGTGAACCAGACCATGACGGATATCAAGGCTTCCGACAAACCGACGATATTAGTCTTCAATAAGATCGATGCCTATACTTACGAAGAAAAAGAAGCAGACGACCTCACACCCATAACGCGTGAGAATCTAAGCCTGGAGGACCTGAAAAGAACCTGGATGAGCAAGCTGAACAATTCCTGCGTATTCATTTCCGCTACCGATAAGCAGAATATCGAAGAATTCAAAAAGGTGATCTACGATACGGTGAAGGACCTACATGTGAAAAGGTATCCGTACAATAACTTTTTGTATTAAAAAGAAGAATGATCATTTCGCCACTTTCGGGATCTCTGTCTGGCAGCTGATCTTTTCGATGTAATAGTATTTCCAGGCATCTTTGAAACATTCGGTGTTGATCCGAAAATAAATGCGCGGACAATCGTTGGCAAATTCTACTTCCATGGCAACCATGTCTTCTTTCGTATGTTTGGCAATAATGCGTTTGTCGCGCCTGCTTTGTGTTCCGTATTGATAAAAAATATCGATGCCTTTGTTGAAAGGGTATAGGAACAGCCATTCCTGTTCGGCAGACCAGCGCCCCTCAAAAAGCAGGGTGTCTTTTCCTTTGCCTACGCAGAATTCCATAAAGTTATAGGCGAGCTGGATCTTGTAAGTGGAGTCTTTTTTCAGATCGAAGAAAACCCGGATACATACCGTATCTGTGGAAAATTCGCCTGCGTAGTAGCCGGATATATCCTTCACCTGTGCCCTGGAAAGGAGGCTACAATTGAAAAGGAATATGGCAAGCAGGGTTTTCACATATAGGTATACGCAATTTACATGCCTGTGGTTGCCAATGCCTCACGCAAAGACGGCTTGCATTCATTTCCTTATTGGGATCCATACTTCCTCCTCCGAATCCGGATCATTGTTTTTGTACTTTTCTCCGAGTAGTTCAAAATGCGGACGGGTGTCCAGGATATAGCCCGATGCGGGCAACCAGGTCTCAAAGATGTAGCGAAATGTTCTTTCTGCGCCGCTGGCCGGGCCTTTGTGAAGGAAAACAGCGTACAATCCACCTGGCAGGGTGAAAGCTTCCATTCCTTCGGGAATAGCAACGCTTTCCGAAACCTCCACAGCAGCCCATTTGTCAAATTCCGCATGGATATCAAATGGAAGAAAGCTAAAGGAAGGATCAAATACCTGCATGGAAAACATCTCTGTATTCACCCTGCTTTTTATTTCGTTCCGGAAAGGCATAAAGCTCTTCCACAGATCAAACGTTTTGTTGTTGGCTATCGACATGCGAAGCCGTTTACCGATCAGCTTTTTCTCTGGTATATTTTTAATGATTGGTTCCATATTTTTATTCTGCGTATGTTTTTCCGATCAGGATCTTTTTGCCTTTTCTCCAGTGCACCCAGCCTTTTACTTCTTTGATCACCGGATTTTCTTTGTACATATGCCAGTAATCATTGCTGAGCACCTCTATCCAGTCATCCTTCATGTTCAATATGTTGTAGGTGTAGCAGGAATCCTGATTCAGCACTACCGGTGATGCAGTGTCGGGAGAGCTATGCAGGGCTTCGGAGGTGAAGACATAATCCGAAGCATTCAGATACGAAAGCCAGCTGCTGAAAGAACTGAGCCGGTTTTTACGGATCCAGTATGTTTGCCCGGAATTTTCATTAACCAGAATATGGTATGCTTCTTTTGTAGAGTCAAGGCAACGAAAAAATAATCCCCTTGGCGTTGGCATGAACTCCAGCGGACAGATACCTAAGGTATCATTTGTCATTCGTAATACATAATCTATTTGATCTAAAGATAAACGCTTTTCAGGAATAGTTTGCTCAAGAGTTCTGAAAAAAGTGAGGGTGCTGTCTTCTTCGCCGTTGGTGGAAAAGCTGATGTCGATCACGCCCATTCCTATATCGTTATCAGGTGCGGAACCTTTTTCTTTTGCCTTAAAGGCGCAGTTTGTGAAGATAATTGCAAAAACTATAAGAACAAATCTGTTAAAAAGGAATTCAGGCTTCATCTTCGTACCTTGATTTTAAAAAATAGCTTTCTACTACTTTATACATTTCTTTCCTTGAAATGGACGCTGTCAGCTCTATAGCAGGGAACATGTGCAATTCGAAAAATTCGCGGTAATCACTGACCATGCTCTGGAATTCTTCTTCGGACATATTTTCAAAATCTTCCGGTCCGTTCGGGAAAGCCCTGTCTGCAAGCTGATCCCATACTTTTTCAATTCCCATTTTCGGATTCGTGTACCAGTCGTCACCGTAGCTTTCCCAGATGTTTACCATCGCCAGCAAACGCAGGGGATCGGATGCGTCGAAATTCCGGCCGCCTTTTTTTGCCCACCAGGTAAAGCCTGAATCATCTTCAGTGTCATGCGGTTGGATCAATAATTTGAATCCTTTTTTCTTCAGGAGTGTAAGTGCGTAATTGTTTATATTCGGATGATCGGTCATCCGGCAGGAGCCCTTGTCTTCTTGCATCTGTTATTTTTTATTCGTTATTCCTCCCACTCATCTATCCATTCAAACTGTTCTGCTTCCAGCATTTTGATGAACCCGGATCTCGTGAGGCTGCCGGCAGGGCGATAGTGCCAGTGATGAAAACCAAACTCGAGGTTGTAATACTCTTCCGTATTTTGCTCGTAGCCCATACTTCGCAATTGCAGGATGAAACTGCGGAACACACCTTCATCCTCCGTGTGCAGGCGGATCTTTTTGTGATCGTTCAGCTTCAGGTTGGTATCACCTTTGGAGGAATGCACCACCAGTTTTACAAAGCCGTTTTCCAGCGTATTCTTTTTTTGCTTCTGCAGAAAAGCGATCACACTTTCTTTGCTGGTCAGATGTTTGGCTGTCCAGAGCTCCGTAAGGTTATGTTCCCAGTCGTTGTCGAGGTACACCCAGAAGCCATCAATAGAAGGCATGCTTTTGATCAGGGCAACAAATGTTTCTTCCAGCCGTGTTTTCCCTGCCACCAGCTCCAGCTCATAAATGCCTTCCGCATCCTTCTCGTAGGTAATGAAACACTCACGGATCAATTCATAATCGTAAGTGTCTTCGCCCGCCGCTTTCACAATACCTGTGGGCGCTTCAAAGGACCTGTCGGGATCATTGTAGGGGAAAGAAAAGATGGGGATCCGCAGGTGCACTTCATCGGCGATCTGGATCAGCTCAGCCGGTTCTCCTATTGCCTCGAAGCTTTCCATAAGATCGGCCTCCACAAGCGAGGGTTGATGAAAGTTATACATCAGTGCTGCCATGAAGGCATTTTGAAGCGCTTCGCCCATATGTCCGCCATATGCGTAGAAATTGCCGAACAGACCGGTGTTGTTATCGGCCTGCCCGCTGATAAGAAAATACCAGAGCTCTTTATTCATAAGTGTATTACCCTGCTATAGTGTTTCGAATAGATCAAATATAATTAAAAATTGAGTATGGGAAAAGTATGCCGAAATCGGCTACAGTATATACACACTCAAAGAAATCACATCCTTTTTTTCCTCTTCTTATTAAGTACAAGGATGTATTGTCTGTGACAAGCTATATGGATAGTACAAATACGTGACCGGCCTGAGGGGATGTATATACAATGATAACAATTCGTCGTGAAAAATCAAATATCTGCCTATTAAAATCAGTCGTTTGCCAATGAAAATCATCCGCTCACCATATTTTTCCAACAAAGGGTTTTGGCAGGATTACCTTTCCTCCATAATAGATCCTTAATTACAAACAATACCTAAAAATTATGGCAACAAAAACAATCAAAGACGAAGCAATGAATTTGCTCTTAGGCGTTTTACTGCGCGATTCCTATGTACTCGCATCTAAGCGCGAAGGCGAATTAGGCACACTAACTGCTGACGAACCTATTAAGGGCTTGCCTGCACCTTTCGAAGAATTTATTTTTCATTTTTTCAACAAGGCAGCTACCGGTAGTCCTTATGATCCGGAGGCAGTGAACCTTTTTTCTGAAGTGCAACCACTCCGGGTAACTATGAGCTCAGGCATCAATGGCGGTAAAATAGAATTTCCTTCGGCGGTAGCGACTCTTGCAGGTATCACTTCTCCTTTAGAATTCAACCTGCCTGATACTAACAAGGCGGTACGGTCCGTTATTGAAGGGATCCGGGTATTTCCACTTGATCTGTTCATACTGAATGGTGCGCTGAAGGATATCCGCCTGTTTCCATCCGATCCTGGCGGCGGATCTCTTACTATGGAATGGAACAGGGAGGCACAGGGCCTGGTAATTACTATAGAACCCGAGACCCGGGGTAAAGAAGTCAGTGGTGAAATAAATGTAGATTTCGATAAGTTAGTGTTGCGTCTTTTTATGATCCCGCGGCTGTCGGCTGGAAGAATGTTGTGGGATTGGGCTATTATGTCTTTTGTTTCCGTAGCCCGGAACCAGAACTTTAATCAGGAATTCTTTTCCGCTTCGCACCCCGATATAGAAGCCCGGATCCGCAGCAAATTCACAGCAAAAGACCTGAATGAGACCGAGAAGAAAATGCTTTCAGAGTTTAAACGTACACACCAATCGAAAGACAACCCATTCAGCACCGGTGGTTTCGCATCGGAAGACGGACCTGCTGCAAAAGAAATAGCCAAACAATTAGGCACACTCCCGGCAGCATTTTTGATCGATAATGTGGAGCTGATCGGGAATATTCTGCTTGCCCTGCCATTCCGTCCGGTGGAAGGTATCAATCAATCGATGGATACTGCTTTTAAACTAAACACGTTTGTCTCTCTTTATCATCCGGCTTTTTTCAATAGCGCTCTTGGATACCAGAATATTGTAAACGCTTTAAAGACCTTCGGAGACCTGAAGGATTTAGGGGATTTTAGCAGTGGGATTTCTCAAAAAATAATTGACGAATGGACGGCTGTTGCCGGATCGTTAGAGGATGAATTACTGAAGTATATCGAGGAGGAAGTCGTTCCGAAAGAAAAGGAAAGGATATTAAGCGAATCAGTAGAGTTCTCGCATGTTTTGAACCGGACAGGAAAATACACAGCTGTTGATTTTGGAGCCACTGCTCCGGAAGTCACATTTTCGCATGAACAGTTTGCAGCTACGGATTTTTCAACCAATGCAGATGATAACGACAATAGAATGGAAGCTCGCAGGCAACGAGGTGTGCCCTGTATGCGTTACGAGGTAAGTATCGAAAAGATAGAATTTACGGACGACTTCATGAGCAAGAACAAAAAGCTGTTAGGAGTGAATAAAAATAATGAACGGATTACGATCGAGTGGCAGGCGGCATGCCTTCACAGCATGTTCGGAGATATGCTGACGGTAGATGCTATTCCGCTGACAAACGGTGAATTGTCGCAGGGAGCGCTGGTGATCCGGAAACATGAAAAAAAACTGCCTTTCACGGGTAAACGAATATCGGCGCATCATAGTATGGCCCATAAAGTATTTGCCGAATGGCCTACCAGTGATGCGCCCCGAAATGCCGTTTTCGGTGTAAAAGGAAAAGTGTTTTTCCGTACTTCCGTAAATATGGACCTGGGAAATTTTTCGTTCAACATTGGCATGGATGAAACGGTTGGACTGGCTACTTCCGGAAAGACCACCTTCACGGCGAGGGGAATCCGGGACGACTTCGAACCGGCCCCCTTTACTATCACTTTTCGAATGACGCAGCTGCCTTTTGCGGAGAAATTCGAAAAGGTGGAAGTAAGCCTTCAGAATTATACGCTGGCTAACCTCGTAGCAAGTTTGGGCAAAGACGCTCCTGTAAAAGATGGCGACGTAATCCGGTTGGAAGCCAGCCTGAACGGGAATGTGTTTGAAACGAGCCGCCTGATACCCGTTTTGGGAAGCGAAACGATTGTGAGCGAGTTGCTGGGCGGCGCAGTGTTAGATATTGCCGAAGAGTTTGGAAGTGGTTGGTCACAGATGCTTGTGTATGATAAGAGCGATCCTTTGGCCTCTTTCAGATTGGGTATTAATTGTGAAGTGATGAAATCCGATCTCACACTTCTCCGTACCTTGTCGATAGAAAAAACCTTTCACCGTTTTTCTGCCGGCGATCCCGATCAGGCTTTAGAACTCGATGAGGGAGCACTTGATACTGCTTCGATCCAGGCAGGTATTGCCGGTGCCGGTTTCGAATGGGGCATTCCAGTGGACCTGCCTTTTGCAGAATTTTCGTCGG
Source organism: Bacteroidota bacterium (assembly GCA_021156365.1). Taxonomy (GTDB): domain Bacteria; phylum Bacteroidota; class Bacteroidia; order B-17B0; family Aurantibacillaceae; genus JADJDM01. The sequence goes on along the minus strand of JAJNDK010000008.1, from coordinate 134,115 downwards.
GCACAGATGACGGTGCTTTCAACGCGGTGGTCCGTATTACAAAGGAGTACTGGAAAGCATCACGCCTGATGGCGAAGGACACCCCTAAACCTGTTACTGTGGATTTTATCCGCAACCTTGTCATAGACAATTCGGAAGATGCTTCCGGTGGAGATATAAAATTCTTTCCTTCGGTCGAAATACACCAGGGTAGCTTTGTTACTCCCTATGCGCTTGGCGAAACAAATACCGGCAACTTTGAAGACAACGAAGAAATGCTTTTTAAGAATGTAAGTAAAACCGTTTCCGGAGGCGTAGACCGCTCTTTTGTCCGTGCACGTTGCTCAGGGACAGAATTTGATTCCTTTCTGAATGGAGGAAATGATTCGATGGGCACTGCCGTTATAGATAAAAATATCGTTGCAGCAGATGGCCCGGTAACCGAATTGACCGGCGACTCTTCGAACGGAGATGGCAAGTTCAGGCTTTTTACCGAAATGACCTCAAGGGCTTTGCCACCTGCGCCCGACCTGTTTTTTGATAATTACCCGGACAAGATAGATGCAAAGACCGGACTTACCGGTGGCCTGGTAACTTTTTTATACAGCACCGGCTGGGGCGATAAACATATATTGCAGTATAGTACGGATAGCGGTTCAACGTTTAAAGAAGTGAAGATAGTGAGTGGAGGTACCGGTACGGCACAGCATAAGCCGGATGTGACTACTGTTTACCGCCTTGAATCCATTAATCGCGAATCACGCGATCAGGGAGTTCATGTATACAGCCGCCTGCTGAAAGTTTTTATTACAGTACCAGAGGCATAAAACGACAGACATATAACATCGCAAAGGGTTGGAAACCACCCTTTGCTTTTTTTTCGCTGATCTCTGCCGTATGTCCCGCTTCTATTTTTGCCTTGTACAAATAGTATTACAGTAAAATTTCCATCCGATACAGGTCGAAACCTTTGGCCCAATAATCCTTTACCGTTTCTTTCAACTCAAAGCCTGATTTTTCGTAGAAGCGGAAAGCCATCTGGGAGGTACGCACGGAAATTATTTTTACATTTTCGTATTCTTTCAGCTTTTCGATCCTGAATTGGAGAAGCATACTGCCCAGGCCTTTTCCCTGCTGCACCGGGTGAAAAAAATCCCAGCTGATCCTGCCCATTGTTTTATCTTCTGAAAAATTAAATCCGCCGCAACCGATCAGCATAGAGTCATCTTCCAGTACAAAATAATTTTCCGATTCTTGCTCCAGGTAATACAGAAGGTCATTTTCTTCACCCGGTGCAAAGTATTGTGGTGTGTTCATGCGGAACAGGCCGACCACCTTTTCTTTGTCGGCTGCAGTGTAGTTGCGGATTTTCATGAAGATTTTTTTTCCAGGAAACGGTTGTAGCGTTCGATCTTTGCTTCCAGGCGCTGTGCAAGGTAAGCGTTGGCATCTTTCAGCTCGGTGTGAATGAGCCACGCCTCTTCCATGTATTCCCGTTTTTTGTCGTTGCTCCAGTACCAGGGTGGTGCATAGAGGTTCACCACGCGGTCGGCCAGCTTTACGGCCCATACTTCCCTCGGTTGCGCTTTGATCCGTTCCAGGCTGTCGGTCATTTTTGCACGCTTGCCTTCCAGCTTTTCGTCTTTGGTAAGCGCCTGCACCCCGTCGGCCACTTCTCTTCCGAAGAGCTCCTTCACTCGTTCATACGAGCAATCGGTATCTTCAAGTGCATCGTGCAGGATGGCGCATTTGAGGGCAAAATTCATGTCCATACCTTCAAAATGGTCGGCAGCCGCCAGGATCTCGAACACCACACCACCAATATGATTGAGGTATTCGATCTCTTCGTCTTTGTTGGCGCCTCCGTATTTCTGCCCGTTGTGCAGGTGAGAGGCCAGGTGCCAGATGTCCTGTAGTTCGTCGATAGACCAGGGTTGTTTCATGTTTTGTAATTTTTATATACTGCCCCGCAGGATTTGCAATCCTGCGGAAAATGCAGGCCGTGTGGATTTAAAATCCAGGCTTTTTCGTTTATTTCGCAGGATTACAAATCCTGCGAAGCCGCACAGTCAGTTCATTTCAAATATAACAAAAAAAGTAATTCTTTCGGAAAATGCAGGTTGTGTGGTTTTAAAATCCAGACTTTTTCGTTTATTTCGCAGGATTACATTCCGCATAGGGACTGTGAAGCGGTATTAATACGTGATCAGCCTTTGTGGTAAACACTCTACTTCAGTTAGTATGGATGGCAAATCCTGGTAATTGGAGGCGGATGAATAGATCCATTCTTCGGCCTTCGCTACAAAACCTGCTTTCACCGGATTTTGATGAATGTAATGGATCTTCTCCCAAACAAATGGTTCACTGTATAGCTCGATTGCATGATTCCCGGCTTCCCAAAATTTATAATCTGTATGTTTGCGACTATTATGAGCTTTGCTTCCGAAAATGCTGATCAGCCATTCCCTTCTGCTCTCCGGCTCTGTTTCTATTTGTTCAAGGATCTTCTTGGACGTAAATTTCTTAAAATCCCGGATAGTATCTTTTAACAGGAAAGGCTCGTTACAATTTACGATCATATGAAGGTGATTGGTCATTAAGCAAAAGGCGAAAACATTTAAGCCTTTATTTTGTATACAATAGCGTAATGAATCAATTATAGCGTCCCGGTGATTTTTCCTGCTGAACACGTCGATCCAGTTAACTACCGTTAATGTCAGGAAGTAAGAGCTGTTTGATTTGATAGTATGTTTAACACCTTCTTTGATAATCAAATGTAAAATTTTATTTAAAATCGTACAAGTCTCTTGTTTTGTTTTTTCGCTTCGCAGGATTGCAAATCCTGCGAAGCAGAAGTAAATAAAAAAGCCGGTCCACCTCAGGCGAACCGGCTTTCGTTTATATGCTTTTTATCTTACTGCTCTATCACCAGTTTACGTAAGGTGTTGCCATCTTTGCTTTGCAGGCGGAAGGTGTAAATACCTGCATTCAGTTCACGGAGAGAAAGGATATGTGTGCTACTGTCCAGTTTTTCCATGCGCAGCTGTTTGCCAAGGGCATCATAGATATACAAGGTGGCATCGGTAGCTGTGGTACTGATCGTCACACTTCCCGTGGCAGGGTTCGGATACAGGCTGAAGCCCGCAACGGATGAAAGCTCTGTTATGCCTACACAGGCATCCACCGTGAGGCTTTGAATAGCTGTGTCCTGGCAGGTGGTGGTGTCGGTGAATATATAGGAGATAGCGTAAGTGCCGGTGCCTGCAAGTGCCGGATCGAATGTACCGGAGCTCACTCCTGTACCCGAGTATGTTCCGCCGGCAGGTGTGCCTCCGGATAAGGTCATAGCAGGATCGTTCACACATACATTGGCAAAGGGATCCAGTGTTACTACCGGCGATGGATGCACGGTAAGGAAAGTGGCGGCAGTATCGGTACACATGTTGGCATCCACAAATGTATAGGTAATGAGATACATACCTGCTCCGGCTGTTGCAGGATCGAAGTTACCTGCGCTTACTCCTGTTCCCGAATAGGTTCCGCCTGCAGGTGCTCCGCCGCTGAGTGCAAATGCAGGAGTATAATTACATACCGGACTGACAGGAGTGAAGCTGGCAGCTGTGAGTGCATTTACCACCATAGCGGCCGCATCGGATGTATCGGCTCCGCATGTACCGGTAACAATGCAACGGTACTGATATCCGCTCATGCCTGTGGTGGCTCCTGTAATGTTTAAAAGAAGCGTGTTCACTCCGTTGTAAACCGATGTATTGACAAGATCCGTAAAGCCCGAGCCCTGGTCTTCCTGCCACTGGTAGCTAATCCCTGTACCATTAGCGTTCACACTGAACACAGTGTCTGTTCCTTCACATACAGTAGCGGCAAGAGGTTGTCCATCTATCACCGGTGCTGCGCATACTGCTACCGATTGGCAGATGGTATCGGCGTGTCCGCAGTGTGAAGCTGTGATCAGGCAAACATTATAGGTTCCTTCTGTGGCATAGGTATGTGTAGGATCCTGCAGGGTGCTGGTAATGCCGTCGCCGAAATCCCACGCGGAAGTAACCACAACTCCGGTACTGGTATTGCTGAAATCGTATGTGAGAGAAGAAGTGAAGGCTGTGCTGAACGATGCAAGTGGTGCTGTGCTGTAATTAGTGATCGAAGCGCGGATACAGAGCTCTTCGATATTGTCTTCACGATAGCTTGCCCAGGCTCCGTCCAGGATCTCAAAATTCTGGTGTGAATGAGGTCCGGCGCTTTGTGTGCCGAGAAAAATAGTTGTACCGCTCTGGAGCCAGACTACATAAAAACCTCCGCTGTTGAGTGTAACACCGGGGTTCACCGCTACGGTATTCCAGTTCGCGCTTACTATAGATCCTGAAGCAACGGTGGTGTTGAACAAGAGGGTGCCTGCTGTTCCGTTAGGGCCATCATCGGCAAATATCTGTGCTGTAAAACCATTGCCTGCATTAGAGGAAATATAGTATTGCAGTGTTGTAACGGTGTAAGGATACACAGGTGGTGCAAAATATACCGCAGCTCCATCGTCGTTGGCACCGCCATTCCAGTTGAGCGATCCGTCGGGTGTAGTACCTGACACATAGCTCAGGTTCATGGAAGGGCTGCAGCCATCTACCACCATGATCTCCGTACGATTGGTATTATTGGCCGCATTAATATCCTGGCTGCAGGTGGTAGTGGTTTCGAATGTATATAAACCGGTTCCTGCAGGTGTCCAGGCCGGGCTGAAAGCAAAGAGTGTATCGGTGCCTGCAGCCAGGGAAGGGAGTGTGCCCGCAGCGCTGAATACATTAGTGGATGCCTGATCCAGTATGCTTGCCTGCAGGTTGCTTGTTACGGTGATATCGGCATTACCGCCATTACGGATATTGCTGTTCAGCTGATAGGGAACCGCATTCAGGATGATAACACCTTTGTTGTTCACATTGCTGTTCCATCTTGGGAACAGATCCTGTATACTGATAAGAGGTACATTAGGAGCTTCGAAACGGATGGCATAATTGGTTGGTGGCAGGGCATCACTATGCACCTGCAGGCCGATAGCGCCGGTGCTGTTCTCGATACCTACCGTGATGTCGGTACATGCCGCATTGGGAGTGAAGCCCGAAAGCGAACCATACTGGTATGTGATGGAGCTATCGCTGCTGCACAGGATCACCTGAAAATTATTAGCGCCGGTCCAGCCCGGAGCGTTAACGGTCCAGAAAGGAACATTGATGTAGGAAATAATAAAGGTATCCACACTGTTGGTCCAGTATTTTACCTGTCCGGTATTTCCTGCGCCTGTAAAATTCAGGTCACCCATAAGGGGTGCGAGGTAATTGTCGGCAGCACCGCCTGCAGCAGGTATGGTAGGAAAGCAGGATGCGATGTTGCTGATGTTGTTGAAGCTCAGCCAGCCGTTGGAGCCAACCTTCAGCTGCGAATAATCCGACCAGTAATAGTGAAACGGAAAACCTACATTGATCATCGAGGCAGCCGAGTTATCATCGGCCAGCCCTGTTACGGTTTGCACCCCGCTGCGGGCACTGATGTCGATCCAGTTGTAAGTGGGACCGCCTGCGGCCTGGCTTGTTATCCAGGTGTAGCCGAAAGCATCGGGACCACCGGTTTGCGCCTGCACTGAAGCTGGTACATTCAGCAAAAAGGCACCGGCAAGAAGAAGTAGAATTTTTTTCATGGTGTGTGTGTTGGTTAATTTAATGTGTGTTTGAAAATTTCCGCAAAGCAAAAACAGTTATCTAAACCGGAAAATGCAGCATACAAATGAATACTTTGGAGATCCGGAGCTAAGACATAGCCGTTTTCTGACAGGCAGAAGGTACTTAACACAAACTTAAGGAAAAAAAGCGGGTAGAAAAAAATTAAATTACCAGTCATGGGCTCAGGATCCCCGGCATACTGAGTTCTGAAAATAAGGAGCTTACTCTATTACGAATTTTGAGAGCGAACTTTTTTCTGCCACACCTGTTCTCATAAAATAAATACCCGCAGGAAGAAAAGAAATATTAAATTCCTGCTGCTGCGTATAGACACTCCTATCTGTCCGGAATACCGCTTCGCCCAATACATTCCGTATTTCGATCCAGGAGAACGGAGTAGCGGATCGTATCGTAAAAATTCCATTGTTCGGATTCGGGTAGATGCTGATCCCATTGTTCTGTTGCATTTTCTCCGGCAGGGATATACTTTCATTCGTTTGTTTTTGATAATCGGCAAGTGACACGGTTGAATTACCCGGATCCATTTCGAGCGACAGAATAAAGCCTTTGGAAGCAGGCGTATACCAGCGGTAGATATGCCGTGTGTACATGGTGATGCCGAACAGGCCATTGGAATCACGTGTGCTTTCTACGGCGTGCAGTCGCAGCACATCGGGTATCGTTGTTCCGTCCGGGGTGATGAGGCTGCCGTAGCCATCTGCCATCACCGCATAGGTACCAGTGATATAATGCTCGTCGCTGCCGGACATATCGTTGAAGAAACGAGTGAACGAATCGCTGTAATTATCCGTGTGCGAAAAAGGAAAAGACAATTCTTTAATGAAATTACTGCAGTGATCTTCCCATTGTTCCGAGCCTGAGTTATCCGCCCAGTGTCCGATAAAGGAAAGCGAATCCGCGGAAGCAAGGTAGTAGCTGTAGTCCTCATTGCGCACATCCACGGGATTTGTTTTCAGCAGGCGGCAGAGGTTGGACTGCGAATAATCAGCCGATAGGGTAACGGGATAAAAAGGTGTTCCGACCGGGCTCAGGTAGAAAAGTGTATCCACAATCACGGAAGGGTGATTGAAATCCATAGCGGAAAAATCCCAGCTCACATTGGCGCCCGAAGGCCCCGGTGAAAAGCCGGCAAGAGATGCATCGTGTTTGTGATACAGCAAAAGACTGTCGCCGGGGTGAAAATTCACAGCGGAAGTGATCACGGGCGATTGTGCCGGCAGGAAAGCGCAGGAAAAAAGAAGTGGAAGCAGGATCATCAGTTTCATAAATAAATATAAGAAATTTTTTCGAAGCCGGATCTAAACCCTGTTTTCTGCATGCTGGCAGCGATTTTGCAGGCTATTCACATACTTAACAATGCAACCTCATGGCAGATGATCTGAACGAAAAGATCCCGCAGGACCAAAGCAGGATCAGCTTATCCGAAGACTGGGAAGTAAAATACTGGTGTAAGACACTTGCATGCAGCGTGGAAGAACTGACCGATGCAGTGAAAACTGTTGGCAATTCGGTAGCAGCAGTGAAAAAACACCTGGGCAGAGACTGAGGAATTAAGACCTCAGTTTTTATTTATATCGGAAGATCTGGTAAAAGCAATGAAGCTTTTACGGGATTGGCTATTTACTACACTATTATTTCATAAAATGTTTCCGACCGGCGATCTCAGCTGAAAAGAAGAACGAGACCTATGATCGTAAGCAGGCTTAGGCAACCGCCGAGTATGAGAGCCACTGTACTTCCTATGGCCGGGAACAAGGCGACCAGCAGGAAAGCGAACAGAAGGGTGAGTAAGAGAAAAGCCAGCATCCATAAACTCTCTTCCAGTGTGAGACCGCTGAACAGACCAGACCATACGTCGGGTGTGGAGGCGCTTGCCTTTTGCTCCTTCGCTGCTTCGGGCGGAAGTGTATGAAAAGCTTTCGCGGCAATAAAGGGAATCGTTTTTTTCGCTGTTTGTGTTTTTTTCTGTGCTGCAGACTCCTGCGACATCTCTCTTTTCAATGCAACGGAAATGCGGGTATCTGAAGTATCATTAAAAATCTTTGTGTTTTGCAGTTGCAGTGTTTGCTCCTTGTCTGTCTTTTTAATACCTGCAATGGAAACCGCCGGACCTTTTTGATGATTGCCTGAAGAGACATGATAGAAACCGCTCCGATACCTGCGCTTTTCGAAGCCGGCTTTCTGCAGCATTTTACAGGATGTAAAAAAGCACAGCAGCAATACAAAAGGCAGTAGTTTCATTCAGTGTACAAACAGGTTAATCAAATATAGGATTTTTTCAGATGATAGTACAGGGTCCGTTTTTCCAATAAAAAAAGTCGTCCTGACAGATTCTCGTCAGGACGGCTTTCTCTTTTATAGATAGTATATATTAAAAATCTTTTTTCTTAACCTCATCATGATAGGGGAGGTAAAGGGGCAGGGCCGCAGAACCATACCAGGGATAACACTCGGCCTCCAGCACCTTGGCTTTAATGGTAGGATCCGTATCCAATAGCTTCACTGCTTCTTCCACGGTCTTTACATTGAAAATAAAAATGCCGCGATACCCTTTGTCATTCTTGCCCATAGGTCCGGCTACAGTGAGAATGCCTTTTTTCGCCAGCCGTTCGATGTTGGCCATATGTCCTGCAAACAGACTGTCGTTCTTTGCCTTGTCGCTGATCTTCACAGGCCCGGATTTCAGGATCACGAACACATAGTTTTTCATGCCATATACATCGGCTCCCATCGAGTCGGCCAGGGCTTTGTTGTATTTCGGGTTTTCTTTTTGTGCCTGCAGGCAAAAGCTACCGGCAAAGAGAAACACTATCAGAAGGATCTTATTCATAAGGGTTTATTGATCAAATATAAGTAAAAGCCACATAAAGTGAAACAGATAATGACCAACGGTTTTTTCTTCCGGATCAACGGATGTTTTTTTTCGGAAAGATCTTTGGGCATACCCTGAGCCTCGTATTTATACAATAGTAGCACGATCGCCTTCTTTTGCAGTTGCGAGCCGTTCGGTGTAGCCTTTAAAGAAAAAAGGAATATGATCTTCCTTACCATTTACCATACGGCCTTTTACTTTGTCGAAAACAATAATGGAGATCTCGAATTTGGGTTGTCCTGTTACGAAGATAGGCTGGTTGCCGGCATCGTACCAATAATAGCGGCCTCCGTAATTCCGGCGGGCCACTTCAAAAATGTAGGCACCAAAGGAGCTGACGAGCCATTTCTGCTGTTCGGGTTCCATGTCTTCATAATGATCGGCTGCCTCATCTAATATCGAATCCACTATATGCAGGCTTTGTTCGCTATAATCCAGCTTGCCTCCGGACCTGATCTCAAAATGCTCCACACAGGCAGCTGCGGTATCTATCATTCGTTGTGTAAATTCATCCACCGCCGGTTGTTGCTCATCCGGCTTTTTATTGTTGTCTTTGTTCCTGCTGAATAGTCCCATCGTATTGCGTGTTTGTTCCCCATATCAAATATAATGGAATTTTGTAAAATGTGTTTCGCCTGCTTTACCATTCAAAAGTACTAAGCAGTCATCTATGAGTACTATTGTGCCGTCGAATACTGCTACGCAATTATCCAATACTACTATTTACAGGGACAGTAGTACTACGCAATTATCCACGAGTGCTATTCTCCGGCGCGATACTCCTACTCAACTGTCCAATACTACTATATACGGAGACAATAGTGCTACGCAGTCACCTGCGGGTACTAATCTCCTGCCCGATACTACTACGGAACCGGCCAATACTACTACACCTGGAGACAATAGTCCTGTGCAATCATCCACAAGTACTATTTTGCCCTGCGATGCTACTACGTAACTATGTTATAGCTGTCTGAAGACCAAAAAAACTGGTAAAGCATGATTTTTTATCGTTGTGGTGCTTCGTATGATCGCCAATTATCAAGTCAGTATGACCGGATATAAATCCATTTCCACCACTTAATTCCCCGATCCCGGCCACTTATTGTTTTGAGCTCCGGAGCACTGAAACCACCGAACTATTTTTCGCGTTAAAGAAAGTAATTAAACAAAAATAAATGCCACCATACAAAAAAAGTGAAGAACGATAGAGGCGCGGGTAATTTGTTCAGGGTGAACAAGGGCTTCGCTTAAGACAGTGCACAGGTGCAATAGGTCTTAAGAACCCCGGAATTAAAATCAAAATAAAGATCAAATGAAAGCAATGACTTTTATCCCTCAATCCGATAGCGAGAGGGGGATCTGGCTGAATAATTTCACTATAAAGTTGCCCGGTTATGCAACCGTTCTGGGCATCACAGCCGCAGAAATAACCTCGGTGCAAAAAGACAATGCGATGTACAGCTACGTAATGAATGCGCTGGATATCTATAAACAAATGGCGATCACGATGACCAGCTATAAGAACCTGCTCCGGCATTCTTCGGGTCAGCCTAATATCGGCGGAGTACCGGTTATGCCCACACTGACCGCTGCTCCACCTGCAGTGCCCGAAGGGATCTTCGACCGCATCAGTAAGCTGGCTAAACGTATTAAGGCAAGTCCCGCTTACACGGAAGCGATCGGAAGCGACTTAGGGATCATAGCTGCTACGCAAACAGTGAACACAGATACCCTGCAACCGAACCTCACAGTGAAGTTAGAAGGAGGTAAGCCGAGGATCCGTTGTACACAGGGGAAAGCAGATGCCATCGATCTCTGGTCCGATCGAAAGGATGGAAACGGTTTCGTATTGGTAGGCCGTCTGACGAAAACCGATTATATAGACACCACTGCTTTGCCTGCCAATATTTCCCTGGCCGAATGGGAGTATAAAGCGATCTACGTGATCGATAACGAACATGTCGGCATCGTGAGTGATGTAAAAAAAGTAGTAGTAAAAAGAATATAGATTTGGGTTTGTTTGTTGACAAGGGAGCAGGTGGGGCTCTGCTCCCGATTCCTGCAGTCAGAACGGGACATCGGAAGGTGTCCCGTTTTTTTGTGGTTTTAGGCGAAGCGGAGATCTTCAGATCATTTCTCAAACAGGTAAACGATCCCATGATCCGGGGATGTAAATGCAGTGCCCCTGAATCCTCTTTTCAGCAATTCTTTTTGCAGCCGGATCATTACAAAGAAATGACTGACAATAAGTGTATCACTCTGTTCTCCGGAAAGCAGCTCATCTGCAAAAGCACTGATCCTGGCGCTGAATTCTTTACTTGTCTTAGCCGATGAAGAAACCTTGCGACGAACGATCAGTCCCCATACTAAGAACGGCAGCTTTACGGCTTTATTCATAGAGGGCAAATGTTCCCACTCTTTTAGTTTCTCAGATCTCAGGATGTCTCCGCTAAAGAGAGTGCAGGCCGTTCTTACCGCTCTTTCCTGCGGGCTGCTAAAACACTTTGTCCATTCTATCCCGCACAGATCAACCTGCTTATGCTCTACTTCGGCCGACTCATATGCCACAAACCATTCCACCACTTCATCTGCCGTGAGTAACAATTTTTTTGGAAATGTATGTTTGACTTTGAAATGTCTTACCAGGCCGATCTTCATTTTTCGGATGTTGTGTTGTGGATACGCTGGTATTCTTTACTGCTTAATAAATTTTACCGGATGCTGCTTATTGTTTTTCAGCCGGATAAAATAAAGTCCATCCGGTAGGTCTGCAATATCAATGCTTGTTGTTCCTGCTGTTTCCACTATTTTTAGTGTACGCCCGATCGCGCTGTAAATTTCAAGCTGTTCTTTTACAGGGTAGTTTGCAAATTCAATGGTAATGCTTTCCGATGCAGGGTTTGGAAATACGTTCCAAAATGGATCCTGGATGTTATCTTCCATGCCAACCGCTCCACAATTAAATGTAACAACGGAATAAGTGGTGTCTAAAGGACAGTTCGAATTCGGATTGACTACCTGGCACTCATAGGTTCCTCCTGTAGTTATAAATAAGGTGTCCTCATTGTTCGCCCATGGTAAAAGCGTATCATTCATATACCATTGTATGATCTCAGAACCGGGTAAGGAGCCATTTGTATGTAATACCGCAAAGGGTGCTGTGCCTCCCTCGCAGGGACCGGTTGTGGATATTGCGTCAAAGTAATAACCCGACCAGTCTGCATTTTCCGAGAATGCTGTTGACATTTCAGAACAGCCATTGACAGTACTGATCACATAAAAGGACCCTATACTACCGTATTGACGAAAATCCACGAATTGATCGGTTTCGGGTATAGGCATTCCCTGGTGAAACCATTGGTAAGAATCCGCGGCCTGGGTCCAGAGTGTATCATGTTGGCACAACCAGGGATGAGAGGTGTAAATAGTTGGCGTATGATTACAAATCTGGATAACCGTATCCGAAGTGCTGGAATGCAATCCCTGCAGATCACAGAATGTTGTGGTTAAGGACACCGTATATGTTCCACTGGCTGCATAGGAATGTTGTGAATAGCTTGAAGTGGAAGTAGTACCGTCACCTAAATTCCAGAAATAAGTTTCGTGGTAACCGTTATTTACAGGATTGAAAATAAATTCATTTACACCGGTACCTATGGTGTAGAGAAAATCAGAGGCAGGTGGCTGGCTATAATCCCACAAATTCAAATGGTCGAAAACCTGTGTTTTAACAGCGCTTCTTATAACAGCTGCATCGGCTGCAGGTAAACCGGGATTGAAAGAGATCAGGGTAGGATCTTTTTTGAAAATGGTTGCATAAAAACAGCAGGCAGCAGCATAGGATCCTGCTACGGATGGATGGCTTTCGTCCGGCTGATACAATTCAATGCCCGGGTGATTTTGCCGGAGGTACCTCCAAACCATAGAAACAGGAGATACCTCCGCCTTCAGGCGGGATGTTACATCCAGGTACTCATTCCTTAGTGTAGTGTCCATGCCATCATAGGTGCATATCACCGGAAAGTAATTGCAGGCGCTCGAGAGATCCCCGTTTTTTCTTCCCCAGGTCATATAGAACATAAGTACCGAACAAGGGTCGTATTGCAGTATTAATGTATTTAACTGGGCGATACCGTTTCGGAAATCACTGTTTTGTGCGATCGGTTCCTGGCTTTGTCCCTGCAGCACTATATAATCCCATCCGCCTGCCATTATTTTGTTTTTGCTGGTAGCGTCCATCCAGTGATTTATTAATTGATATCCTCCGGGAGTATTGCTGTCAAAGATCAGGGTATCTCCCGTTGATAAAGCCACATCATGCACCAGCTGTGGTAAGTTATTTACCCCGGTGTAGCTGTTCCCCAAAAACAAAACTTTACGGGTTGTTTGAGCATCTACGTTTGATACCGTCATCAGTATGAATGACGATGTTAAAAGGAGAAGTTTATATATTACTGTGTACTTTTTCATATCAATTGTTTTATACCGGATGCTCCTTAGCTCCTTAAGATCTTCTCCATTTTCTTTCCTTTTGCCAGTTCATCCACCAGCTTATCCATATACCGGATCTTTTGCATGAGCTTGTCTTCGATCTCTTCGACACGGTATCCACAAATTACACCTGTGATTTTTGAAGCATTTGAATTGATCTGCGGCGCCTGGGCGAAAAAGGTTTCCAGATCGTTGTTCTTATCGATCTGTTGTTGCAATGTTTTTTTTGTATACCCGGTCAGCCATAAAAGAACGGTATCCAACTCTTCTTTTGTGCGCCCCTTTTTTTCGACTTTTTGTATATACAGCTTATAGATGCCCGAAAAAGAGTAGGCAAATACTCTTGCTAAATCTGTTTTCATTTTTATTCACTTAATCTTTCCTCCCTATATGGCAGGATACTCAAATTTACCAAATTTTCTCCGACAAAAAAAGCCGGTCTAGTTTAAGTGGATGGGCTTCTGTATCAACGGCTGGCTGGATCTGCCGATCGACCATTTGTTGCGGCGATTCCGATGGTTATTGTAATCCATCCTGAAGCGTTGGAATGCGCTGCGGGGCAGATTGCTGAGTGGTAGCGATTCTTCATTATACGATTGTCCTAATTAAGCAGGAATGGTATCTATTGCGGAGACTGGTTGTGTTAATTGTGCAGGATTTGCTCTGCAGTCCCGAAGCCTCGGGACGGGACATGCTGGAGCGGGACCGATCCTTTTAAGTACGAAGCGAGGTATGAGGCAACAGCCTGTGAAATAGCCGAAAGCCAGCTGCTGAATTTTGGCAATGCTGCTGATGTGATGGACTGGTTTGATGAATTGAAAGGCAGGTAAAAAGACTGAACACACAGACATTCGATCCGGCTGTCGCTACCTACCGGTTGTATACTCGATACGGTATAGCTCGCTCGTTTTGTTCTGCGGGTCAAAGGTTCGCTGGCTGATCAACCGCCCCTCTGCATCATATGTATACAGCACTTTTTTGTAAGGTTCATGAAAAAACCGGCTGTGTGAATGGTAATAGTCAGCTCCGAGAAGCTGTCCTTTGCTGCCGGTGGTATAGATCGTTTTGGTGTTCCAGCTCCCGGCAAAGGAGTTGTTGTGTTTGATCTTTCCTTTCAGCATGCGGGTTTTGGAATGCAGGTAGCCATCGGCCCCAAACTGGTAGATATCTTCCATATCGCTGTAGATCGAATCATTGACCGTAAGTGTACTGTTGGGCTCACCTTTGGCGGGCAAAAGGTCGTTGCAGTCACAGCTCATGTTTTTCTGCTCACGCCCGCCCACTTTCCTGTATTTAAATCCTTCTCTTTTTTGCGCATACCAGATCGAATCGGAGAAGCCATTGGAAAGCACAACTATTTTCCTGTCCAGGATCTTCGCACTGTCTTTTCCATTGTCGGATGGCTGTAGCTTGTATACGCTCACGGTCCACACACCGGTTTGTGAAAACAGGCAGGCTGTCTTGCAGTCGGAATAGGATCGGTTGTTGAGTGCCATCCAGTAAGGCTCGATAATGTATGGCCGGCTTTCATCGGGACCTTTCTGAGCCGGAAGCAGCAGTGGAATGAGCAGAAAAATAATGAGTGCAGGAGAATAAAAAAATCGCATGTGCAAAAGTACAGATTTGTTGTTGCATAAGGCCTCCATCGGGCTGTGGCAGGCAGATGACTTAACAATTTTTGTAATTGCCCTGCGTGACATGCCACGGGGTGGGGCTTGTGCGACATGCTGTTTTATAGTTGTTTTGCCAATATCAACATGTGTTTGGCCTGAACACCATTTTCATAAATTGGTTCGGCGTAATTGTCTGTAAAAAAATTCTTTCGTATTTCACTTATTTCAAAGCCAAGTTTCTGGTATAAATAAAGTTGTCCGATACTTGAATTTGCTGTTCCGATAAGGATCTTTTTATATTTCTTAAGAGCAGCCACTTTGATTGCATTTTCTATCAGGTAGCTACCAATTCCCTGGCCCTGAAATTCCGGTTTTACAGCAATATTCTTGATTTCAATGATTTCTTCTGTCAATGGGAGCAATATTACTATTCCAAGCGTTTCTTCGTTTTGCCTTGCAATGAAAGTGTCTGATTGTTCCAGGTACTGGTCAACCAGGTCTTTTGAAGGATCGGCCAGCAATAAAAGTTCATACTCCCTTGGTTCATTCTTATCCTGCTTTGTGAACGTTAGGTGTTGGTACTTAAATGTCATTTCTTCCATTTGTAAAACGGTAGATTGTTTTTAATTAGGTATTTGCACCACTGATTTGTTGCTCCAATTCCTCCAGACTTTCAAACTTTTGAAATGCGATACTGCTTCCGTTTGTTTTTAATTTCTTCACCAATTCCAGGGCGAGGTCCAGTGGTTCTGTTTCAAAACCAAACATGTTTTGGTCAAAATCGGTGCCTATAAGTAAGCCATCATTATTCATTCCTATACACCAGTTCTCTATAAATTCGGAAAGCGGTATTTCTGTGACCTGGTATTCTGTCCAGTCGTCTTTTATACAAGCTTTCGCCAGGGCTTTTTCCGACCAGAAACAAATTATCTCAACCGGTTCGTCGTTCTCATCATCATATTCGTTGGAACCGGAAGTTGCAAAGCCTTCTTCGGATTCTAATCCGTATACGATAGTTGTCTCACAGATGCGTTTAACGAATTTTTCGTGGCGGAGTCTGACTGTTAGTTGGTCTTGATTCATTGTTTAAATTATTTGTTGCTTATTTTCAACGGTTAGTCCATTACTTACTCTTCGGATTTTGCACCTGCCCCAATTCAAAATACCTCTTCACAATCCCATTTACGAACCGCTTAAGATAGTCTTCACTTAAAAAAGAATTGGACCAGTTGTCATAACGCCTGCACTGTATGCCCAGGTAGAAATAATAGAGGCAGACACCTAACAGGGGTAGCAGTCGTTTTTCTTCTGCGCTCAGGGGACATATACTTTCATAGCCAGCCAGGAATTGCTGCGTTTTAGGCTTGTACAATTTTTCATCGTAGCGCTCCGTTTGTGCCAGCTGCATCAGGTAATAGGCGGTGTCGAGGCAGAGCCAGCCATTCCCGCAAAAATCGAAATCGAAAATGGTCACTTCCTCTTTTTCATTTATGTTCAGGTTGTCGAACCAGATATCGAGGTGTATAATACCTTTTCGGATTGCGTTCACATCCGCTTGTGCAAGTTCCTTCAATAAATAGCTTTGTGTCGATTGCAGGAAACGCATTTCTTCCGTGTCTGCTCCCAGGAATTTTGCGATCTCTGTGAGGGAATCTACCAGCAGCACTTCCGGTGTATAGCTTGTTCTTTGCAGTGTCCTGTTATGGGTGAGCTGATGCATATTCGCCATCAGCTGCCCGATCCGGAAATGGGTCTCTTCGGGATAATTGTAGATCTTCTTTCCGTCGGCATAGGAAAACAGCACAGCAAAGCGATCTCCTTCCGGAGCATTTAAAATCTGTATGTAATTATTGTTTTTATCCCTAATAGGGTAGGAGATGGAAATCTTGTTTTCTTTGAGCAGGTTCAGTAAGCTGATCTCTTCCTCTATTTCTGTTTTTGTGCGCCAGTTGAGGCTGTATACCCTGAATACATAACGGTGTTTATCGTCCTGTATGAGATAGGTGTCATTGATACCAGCACGGATGAGGCTGCAGGAAATGTCTTTGTCCAATGCATAGGTTTCCTGTACAAACCTTGCAAGGTGCTTAGCGGAAAGATTGGAATTGCTTACAGGAAAGTGCATATATAAAGTTTAAAAAAATGCCGATCCGCCTCAGGCAGACCGGCTTTCTATCTTCCATCAAAGAATTGAATAAATAAATAAACTACTCTGCTTTGATCAGTTTATGAAGACTATGTTTTTTGCCTTCTGTTATTTTGATCATATAAAAACCCGGAGCCAGAGATCCCAGGTCCAATTCGCAGCTAAGCCCGGTGCATTTTACAGCGAGCATTTCCTGCCCCTGCAGCGAGAGGACACTAAGTGTTCGTTCGGCGCTGTTGCTGAAGCGAATGTTCAACTCATTCCTGCAGGGATTCGGATACAAGGAGATCTCATTTGATTGAGCAGGTTTGTTGAGCCCCACAGCAGAACAGGCAGGAATGCTGCTTACCAGTTTGTTATAAGTAGTGTTGGTAACAACCGGCTCATTGAAGTCAAAATAGATATAGGAAGTGTTCTCCACAACAGTTCCTTCGCTCACACCGGCATAGGCTTTTACTTCATATGTCACATGCCCGTGGCTTGCCGCTTCATTGCTTGTACTGTCGGGAAGCATGATATTATCGAAACGGAATTTCATCACATTGCCCGGCAGTATTTCAGTTACCATGTCATGGCTTTTTTCAAGGATCCCGAGCGTACTCAGATCCAGTGAAGCATCAAGTGTGTCAAGTATATAAATATGCGTGGCTGCGGTGTTCCCTGTATTCTGAAACTGGACCGTATAATTCAGTGTTTCGTTTTTTAGTGTATAATGTTCAGCGCATTCACCCTGTGGAATTACACTTTTTATGTTCGGATCGTAAGCGTTGATCACCGGGACGCAGAATCCGATGCTATTATTATCCGGGTATGTATCTGCGGCCGGTGTCACCCATGCCTGTATACAGATCGTATCGCCAATGCCCGCCGAAACAGATATATGCGCGGCTATATATGCCTGCACTGTGCTTCCATAAATAAGGTTATTCAGGTTCCAGGTTAAGGTGTCTCCCGAAACAGCATCGGGTGGCGGAACTATAGAGTCAATCAGCAGCAGAGGATTGGTAACGATCTGTAAAGAACCGCTGGCCGGCAGGCAGCCGTTGTTCCAGGCACTAACGCTCACAAAGGCCGGAAACCCCGTCTGGAAAGGACCTGCAAATGCATTGACCTGCAGCTCGATCGCATTTATCATAGACGTGTCAGGACCGTTTACCAGGATCTGGCGTATACTGGTACAACCTGTCGTATCGCTGATAGTAAGCTGATAAATTCCCGGATAAATAAATGTGGCCGAAGTGTTTGAGCTATCCGCCACATTTTCCCAGTCGTATGTGTAGTTGCCGCTGCCATTAATAGCATGGGCCGCTGCAAACCCGCTTGCCGAACAGCTGATGTCGGTAACAAATTCAACAACAGCAGCAAAAGTCGGGCATACACCCGGAGCGTACTTCGCAAGGAAATAACTCTCTGCGCTGCTGCTCCCCAATAGGCTGATACCTGCGCCCATATCGAAGTCGGCTTCGGACAATACCGCTCCTGTAATATACAGCCTGTTGCTCTGATCCATACACAAACCAGTTACCATATCAGAACCTAAGGATCCTACAGTTCCGGCAGAGATGAAATGTCCTTCTGTAGTATAGCTGCACAGATATATATCATAATTACCTGCCATATTGGAAGTCGTAGAAAGATTATACATGCCGGGACCCGGATCAAAATCGCAGGTTGCCTGGAAAACTCCTGAAATATTTATTGTGCCGTAATTGGTGGGAATAACTTTCATTATATAGTCATAGACTGTACCGCCGATGGATTTTCCCCACACATAATTTCCCAGTGAATCGAGCCTGATCACATATCCGTCGGAGAGGCCGGATGAAGTCTGGTTGCTGGTGCTGCTTCCGGGATCCATATCGAGTGTTCCGTTATATGCGCCGCACACATATATATTTCCTGCACTGTCCGACACGATGTAACGCGGTTCCACGTTCATTGTTGCATCGAGATTTTTCGCCCACAGGAGATCCAGGGCCGGATCCAGGGCCCATACGAATGCATTGAGAGCATCTCCCACCTGGCTGGAGAAGATCAGCTGCCCTGGTCCCGGATCAAAATCACCTAAGCCCGCGTACAGTCCTGTAGCGAGTATAGCTCCATTAGGTGCAACAGCCAGGCTCATTACGCGGCCACCGGTGTTTAAGTGAATGACCTTCACAAAATTGCCGCTTGCATCCAATATTGTTATATAAGGTTGTTGCATAAATGGAGGTAAAGCAAGCAAGGCTGTACCTGCGCCGGGATCGAAATCAACCGTATCGGTAAAAAATCCACCAATGATCACCTCGTCGTTCAGGCCTATGGCTATGGACTGTGGCTCTATCCTGTCTGCTCCGCCAAAGCTTTTCGCCCAGATAAGATTACCTGCTGTATCCAGCTTGCATACAAAAACATCAAGATTGTTCTGAAGATTAACCTGAGGATTGGGATTGTACAGCTTGTATTCGCCCGGGCCCGGATCGAAGTCCGTCGAATCTTTGAGGCACCCGGTTACATACAGATACCCGTTTTTCGCGGCTATCTTTGTGCTGCTAAAACTGTAAGTTGCGTCGGTTTTGAATTCCTTCGCCCAGATAAGCTTCCCCGCAGTGTCGTGTTTTACGATATACGGCGAAATGCCCCAGCTTTGAAGCGATACATTGGATGCGGTGTCACCGAAGGTAAAAGTACCCAAATAGGCTCCTGTACCATAAATGAAATTATCGTATTCGATCATGTCACTTGAGGTGAAAGAATAATTTGAAGCGGAAGAACCGGTATGACGTGCCCAGTTGAGTTCGAACTGGGAAAAAACGGATGAGCTGATAAAAAAAGCGAAGAGCAGTAGTTTTAGTTTCATTGTAAAATGCTTTGTGTAAAGATACTCAAATTTGCCCGATCTGAAAAAAGGACACCCGGTGTATTGACCGGGTGTTTCTTTATTTTATAATGTTCTGTAAAGTGATCTTTTTCTTTTAAATGATCACCTATTGTGCGATCTTCTTCAGCCAATACTTCATCACTGACGAAAATCAAAGATTTTGTCATGATGTCTTTATGATGTTTTTTTTAATAGGTATTTCATATTCACCTTTTCATCCACAATAGCAGCGATCTTGTCAATGCTCACACGCTCCTGCTTCATGGTATCACGGTCACGGATGGTAACAGTATTATCTTCTAAGCTTTGCTGATCTACGGTGATACAATACGGCGTACCGATGGCATCCTGCCGGCGGTAACGTTTACCGATATTGTCTTTTTCTTCGTAGGTGACATTGTGGTCGAAGCGTAGCAGGTTGAAGATCTCCATTGCTTTTTCCGGCATACCATCTTTTCCCATCAAAGGGAAAATCGCAACTTTGATCGGTGCCAGTTGTGGAGGCAGGCTCAGTAATGTACGTGTTTCACCATCTTCCAACTTTTCTTCCTGCAGAGATGTAGATAATATCGCCAGAAACAAACGATCCAGACCAACCGATGTTTCCACTACATAAGGAACGTAGCTATGATTGTCTTTCCAGTCTTCAGGTGTTTGAGTTTTGGCCAGCTCCGAATTGAGCGGGCCGGTATAATCCTGATCGAAGTACTGTAATTTTTTTCCGCTGAATTGCTCGTGTTGTCTCAAATCGAAATCCGTACGTGAGTGAATGCCTTCCAACTCTTTGAAGCCAAACGGGAACTCGAATTCGATATCGGCAGCTGCATTGGCATAATGCGCAACTTTAATATGATCTTTAAATTTATATTTCTTTTCATCTATACCCAAAGCCTTGTGCCATGCCATTCGCCTGGTCTTCCAGGTTTCGTACCATTCCATTTCAGTTCCTGGTTTCACAAAGAACTGCATTTCCATCTGTTCGAACTCGCGCATCCGGAAAATGAACTGCCTTGCCACGATCTCGTTACGGAATGCTTTACCGGTTTGTGCAATACCGAAAGGAATTTTCATCCTTCCAGATTTTTGTACATTCAGGTAGTTTACAAAAATTCCCTGTGCTGTTTCCGGGCGCAGGTAAATTATATTTGATTCATCGGTAACCGCTCCCATCGAGGTGGAGAACATCAGGTTGAACTGGCGTACATCCGTCCAGTTGCGGCTTCCGCTGATCGGGCAAACGATCTCTAAATCAACAATGATCTGTTTTACTTCTGCAAGGTCGTTATTTTCTAAAGCAGTTTTAAAACGCGCTTCGATCTCATCGGCCTTAGCCTGGTATTCCAGCACACGTGCATTAGTACTGCGGAACATCGCTTCGTCAAAACCTTCGAAACGTTTGGCGGCTTTCTCCACTTCTTTTTTGATCTTCTCTTCGATCTTTTTTACATGATCCTCGATCAGTACATCGGCACGGTATCTTTTTTTGCTGTCCTTGTTGTCGATCAGCGGATCGTTGAAAGCATCCACGTGCCCGCTGGCTTTCCAGGTAGTCGGGTGCATAAAGATGGCGGCATCGATGCCCACAATGTTCTCGTGCATCTGCACCATGCTGCGCCACCAGTAGTCGCGTATGTTCTTTTTCAGCTCGGCTCCGTTCTGACCATAGTCGTAAACTGCGCTTAAGCCGTCGTAAATCTCACTGCTCTGGAAAATATAGCCATACTCTTTGGCATGGGAAATCACATTTTTGAATTGATCTTCAGGTGTACTCATAATGGGGGCAAAAGTAGGTATTTTCCGGCGGAAAAACTAACATGGGTAATCGCAAAGGGCGCTCGCGAAGCCTCGCGAGGAAATGCCCGTGAAGAGTGCAAAGTTTTTTGAAGGGGTGCAAGTGTTTTTGTTTCGCGAAATTTTTTAGCCTGCTTTTTTAACCCACTAACCTTATATGCTCTTATATGGTTCAAAGGTTTGCTAATTAAATCCCTTGCGGCCGTTTGCGGTTGAAAATAGCTATCTTTGGGTATGCGATCCGGAATTAGAAAATATTGTATACTGCTATGCCTGTTGGCAGCTGTATTACCTTCTTTTGCCCAGGTCGACACTATATCCAAAACAGCCTACGATTTCAAAAATATCCGCATTCACAAAAGCCACGGAAAAGTGATGCTGGAAGATACTTCAGGGAACAGAACACCGCTGAATATCTGTCCGCAGCTTCCCATCGACAAGCTCTGCTCTATCAGCAAAGAAATATCCGGGGCCATTGTCCGTTCGGGCAAAAACTACTATGTGATAAACCGGTATGCAGAGATCAGCACCGGTTTCGGACGTGAGCCGATCGCCTTTATTTCGCACAACAACAGCATTTTTACCTACAAAACAAAAAGATCAAAAACCGCCTGCCTCTACGATATGAATGGCAACGAGCTGGGACAGATTAGTAAGTACGTGTATGCAGAGCTGGTGAAAAATAACGACAAAGATGCGGAAACCTATATCCGGATCTATGACAAGAACGACAAGCAGGGACTCGTGAACTCCAAAGGCGAGCTGATGATGGAATGTATCTATGATCATATCTCTGCCATTACGGATGGTGTATGTACCATTGCTATCAACGGCAGGGAAGGGAAAGCCTACCTCGATAAGCTGAAGCCGCATGCGTGGAAATAAATGAGTAAAACCAATTCCCGTTTTTCTTACTACTATCCGGCCGCAATCCATAAGATGATTATCTTTGGGCTTAAACGCTCATCAGTATGTATACCATCCGCATTTTCACCGCACTTTTTCTTTTGTTGCAATTGGGTTCTTTCGCGCAACCCTGGGAACCGGATGCATTCACAAATATGTTTGTGAAACGGATCAAACAAGGTAGCGAGGCTTCGCTACGTTACGGACTGGTGCGCTATGGCGATGGAGATAAAACGGATACGATCCCTGCTGTTTATGAATGTGTATGCAGGTATGAGGGATACCCGGAGCCGGGCTACCTGGGCAGAAAGGATTCGGCCTGGTATAAACTTGACTTTGGCACTTCACCGTTTCGTGTGCCTGCAAAAAAATACCTGGGCGCTGATCTGTTTATTTCAAAGAACGGGAAGACCTATTCCGTTTATTCGGTCACGGAAGGCAGGAATGTATTGGAAAATTGTGTACTGTTCAGTACCGGTATGGAAGATATACTTCCTGTAGAAGAAGAATGGAGCGATGAGCTGCCGCAGTTCAAACCGGTATTTAATGCGATGATCAATGATGAGCTTTGGCTGAAGAACGCAGAGGGCACCATGTACTGGCTCAGTAATTACGGCGGCATCTATATCAAGAACATCGGGGTCATCAGCAAAAAGACAGGTAACAAAACCCTGTACGGGATCTCGCATCTGAGCTCCGGCACCAAAGCAAAAGTGTTTGCTGCCCCGGTTTACGATAAGGTGGAATTGTACAGCAGGGCTTATGCACTGAAAGGAACTACCTATGATGTGTACAACAGCCTGATGCACAAAATAGCGGAAAGCGAAGAGATCCTGTTCATAGAGGGCAGCGACCTGGTACCTGTAAAAAAGAAAGGCAAATACGGGCTTGTTTCGCCTTATGGAAAAGATATCCTGCCGGCTGTTTTTGATACATTGTATGGCCACCAGCTGATCGTTGCGCACAAAAAGGACTCGGTGTTCTTTTATGAAAGAGGCAGGCTGGTAACGGCTCTTTCCAAAACACCTTCTACCGTTTATCAAACAAAAGGTAGTTACGATCTCCTGCCTTTCTACGTATATGCCATTTCGGGCGCTACAGAGAAATGTGTGTTTGTCTACAATCCATATGATCGTTCGGTGCTTGGCACCTCTGCTTATACGGATGTATTTTTCTATAGTATCTCCAAAAACCACTACCTGCTTGCTGTTAAACAAAACGGCAAATACGGACTGATCGATCTGAAAGGGAATATCATTCATTCCTTCGAATATGAGTTCCTGAGCCGTTCGTTACTTACGAGCTATTGGAACGATACGATCGGGGCACATGTAGCAGTGCGAAACGGGAAAACCGGTTTCATAGGCAGTGATCTGCAGACACTCGTCCCTTTCGAATACGACGGGATCTCGGGCATGAATTTCAATGATCGCTTAATGTATAGGGAGTTTGCACTGAAAAAAGGAAAGCAATGGCATCTCTACAGATATGCCGATAAATTTCTTAGTCCCTACGGATACGATACCCTGCTACTGAATACGGAGTACAGTAGCAGTATCGGCTGGCGCAAAAACAAGCCGGATATGGGAGTGAAGAACGGACAAAAGTTCCTTATCGATTCTACCGGCAAAGCTTATTTTGATTTCAGTAAAGTGAGTATTACGGAACATGATAATAATTATGTAGCGCTGGAGGAAAAAACACTGAATGAGATTCCCCTGAATATAACACCGCTTGCTTCCCTCAACCGGGTGGAGGATCTGAATACGGAGCATCATTATGCCATCGCCTTTTGTCTCAACCGTTATTTTATCATCAATAAATACGGTGAAATGAGTGCAGGTTTTGAAGTTCCCCCCGATCATTACGATCACGAAAGAGGATACATCTTTGTGAAAAGACTGAAAAAACAAAACGCACCGGGCTTGTATGATTTTAAAGGAAGGGAGCTCGGAAAGATGAGCGAAGCTAAAATAGCTTATATGGAGTATGACATGCAAAGCAAAGAGGTGTATTATCTTTTCACAGATAAAAAAGGATTGAAAGGTCTGATGAATGCAAAGGGAGAATTGATACTCGAAAATAAATACGCCGATATAGGAACGATCTCGGATGGCAAATGTGAAGTGTGGGAAAAGAAAGAAGCACAACCTTATACTGTCGATCTGAAAAGCCTGAAGCCGCTTACCTGGAAATAATTTTTAGTGCAAAGTTCCCGAAGACAATCTCCAATGAGCCCGTCAAACAATATATAAACCTAAAACAAACTTTGCGGCCTTTGCGTAAACTCTTTGCGCTCTCGCGAGTGGTTCCGGTTTTTTTCGGGAATTTTATTATTTTTGCAAAACCCTATGAAGCAAATTGCTATAAAGTCCATACTACTTGGCTCGAAGGTTTTCCTGTTTATAGGAATTCCTTTCACTTTTTTCGCCACCCTCTGGCTGAAGCTTGTAAAACTTGCACGTCCCGGTAAGATCGAGGATACGATCTTTATGACGCTGGGCGTTTTACCGGTTGAAGATCATTATTACCAGCCGATGATCAATCCGAAAAAACATTTAAAGAAACCATTACGGCAGGATCGCCCGCTGAATGGCATTGATCTGAATACCGCAGAGCAATTGAGCCTGCTGGCTTCTTTCAACTACAATAATGAGCTGCTGAGTTTTTCTTTGGATAAACAAAAAGACACAGAATACCATTACAATAATACATCCTATGGTTCCGGGGATTCGGAATACCTCTACAATATCATCCGTCATTTTAAACCGAAACGCATCATCGAGATCGGCAGCGGACATTCTACCCTGATGACAAGGAATGCGATCACACAGAACAAAAAAGATCAGCCGGAGTATAGCTGTCATCATATCTGCATCGAGCCGTATGAACAGCCTTGGCTCGAGAAATTAGAGATCGAATTGCTTCGAAAAAAAGTGGAGGATGTGGATCTTGCGTTTTTTCAGCAGTTGGAAGCCAACGATATTTTATTTATTGACTCTTCACATATTATCCGTCCGCAGGGTGATGTGCTATTTGAATACCTCGAATTACTGCCCACATTAAAACCAGGTGTTATTGTGCATGTGCATGATATATTCACACCAAAGGATTATCCGGATACCTGGGTATATAATTATCATTTGTTGTGGAACGAGCAGTATTTACTGGAAGCCTTTTTAACCGGTAATGCCGGCTTTAAGATCATCGGTGCATTGAACTACCTGAAATGTAACCACCGGAAAGAATTCGCAGATAAATGCCCTGTGTTTGACATCCAGGAAGGAAAAGAACCAGGGGCATTCTGGATGGTGAAGCTTTGATAACCGCATCGCTTACGCCGAAGCTATAGCGAAGGAGCAAAGAGAAACTAAAATGCAGACACAGATTTCACAGATGACGCAGATATAAATGTATCAGGAATGTAATTCTCAAAGATACAATCCTATTAATTTTTAACAAGTAACACAATCGGCGAATCTGTGTACAATCGGCGAATCTGTGTCTGGTCAGCTAACCCAAATAAACTCTCTTCTCTCACAGATACAATCCTATTAATTTTTAACAAGTAACACAATCGGCGAAATCTGCGTCTGGTCAGTTAAACCATCACTCCATAGGAGCGACATCCTTTCGTATACAGTAATTTTGCCGGTGACAACACCGGCAAAGGCAAATAAGTTTATATATAAAAAATGCCCTTCATTTTGAAGGGCATTTCCTTTGTGTTCTTTGCGTAGATCTCTGCGTGCTTTGTGGTTAATTTATCGCTGCAATACCACACGTTTGGTAGTTTCACCAGCATTGTTACGGATCTTTATAAAATAAACACCGTCGTTTAAGGCAGCAGGGAATTCATAGCTGATCGAATCATGGCGTGTTACATTTAGTTTAGATGCAATTACATCCACTTTTTGTCCGACAAGATTATAAACCTCCACAGTGAATACATCTGCAGAAGAAGTATGTAATTCGATGTTCAGTGAACCGGCACTCGGATTCGGATACAGGTTCGATTGAATGGATGCATTGTTTTTTGCAAGACCTACCGAGTTAACAGCTACTGTATTCGAGATAGCAGTACAACCGTTTGCATCTGTGATCTCTACAGCATAGCTGCCGTTTTGTGTAGCTGTATATGTAGAAGCAGTGGCTCCACTGATCGGTGTTGGTCCCATATACCACAGGAATGTTACACCAGTCGAGGGGCAATCCAATACAACTCCGTTGCCTGTTATATTGATCGTAGGCATGGCAGGAGAAAGATTTACGGTTACTGCCGTTGCAGCCGAAGTATCGGAACAAATACCGTTATTGGTAACGATCACTGCATACGAACCGGAAGCGGTTGTGGTATAAGCGTTCGTAGTAGCTCCGCCGATCGGGGCATTGTTGTTCAGCCACTGGAAGGTATAACCTGAAAGAGGGCCAGTAATAAATGCAACCGAGTCGCCTGCACAGAAAGTAGTGGTTCCGATGGTTGTTACGGTTGTAGTCGGAACAGGAGCGGTCATCACATTCATGCTTGCAGAAGTATCCTCGCAGCCCATAGCATTGTATGCAAACAATTCATAAGCGCCGGAAGTATTTGCATAATAAACAGAATCCGTTTCTCCGTTGATCTCTTGTCCGTTCATGAACCACTGGTAAGTTAGAGAAGGATCGCTGTTGATGTTAAACAGCTTTACAGAATCACCCGTACAGAAATTCAAAGCGCTGTTGTTTGCAATGTTTGCAACTCCCGCTGCCTGGCAGGCTTCGATCTCATAGATACTCAGTGTGCTGCTGGTTTCATTCGACAGGATTACGAGGTTCTTTCCGTTCGGGCTTTCGGCAGCAGGAATAAAAATGATCCCTTCCGATCCTCTGTCCGGGCCGCGGTTGTTCATATAGGTTACATACACCGGCATAGCGGGATTGGTGATGTCGTATACCATTACACCGCCGATACGTTCCAGTGCGATAAATGCATAAGTTTTTCCATTGATCACACCGGTTGCAACACCTTCCGGCTCCGGACCTTTGTCATCGCTGCGGTCTTTCACAGTGATGCCCGCTCCGTTGCTGGCATTGAACATACTACTGAATCCGGGAGTAGTGGAAGTAATACGTTCGAAATCATCACCGCTGTCATACGTAAGACTTGCGGTTGTTGCATTCCAGATAGAGAACGAACGGGAACCGAATGTATAGATCTCGTCAAAATCACCGTCGTTGTCTATATCACCTAATTTGTTGCTTGCATTCAGACGGCCCAGTACCGAGTTGTTTTTCAGTTCAGCTGCATTCGGGAAAAGAACAGGATCCAGTACATATCCTCCGGAACCGATCCTTGCTTCTTCATTCAGTCCTGTCCAGGCTCGTGTATCACCTTCGTTGGCAGTTATCAGGTATACATTGCCACCCATTGTATAGTGGGAGATGGCATCCGGCAGGTACATACCTTTTACCGGGAAATTGGAAAGATTTACTGCGCTGGTTTGGTTGGAAGCATCCATTCCGTTCGTTACGGTGTTATGGTTTTTTGTTCCCAATGGTATCAGTTGTGTTACCGTATTGGTAGTAAGATTTAATTCCGCCATTGCATTGTTTTCCTGCAGCGTTACCCAGGCTTTGCTATCGTCATCGGAAATAGTGATATACTCCGGTTCGAAGTCTTTTGATGCAATACCTGCCACACCGTAGATACGAATACCTTGTCCGCGTAATACTGTTTCCTGCCCGTTGAAAGAGGTGAAGGTAATGTGTGAAACATTAGCTGCTGTTATTCCTGCAGCGCCACCCGAAATGTCGATAATACTCACAGAGCCGTCCGGATCGTTGGTATAATCATCGCTTGGCTCACCTTCATTAGCTGTATATACTTTGTCGCCTGCATGGTTAAATGTGATCATATCGGGCTGAACACCTACATCCACCTGGCTGATAAATGTACCGGCACTGTTCATGAAAACAACTTTACCCGGATCCTGCCGGTTTGGCATATTCTCGATAGCTAATGCTACCAATCCGTTTCTTACCGCTACGCTATTGATAGCGCCGTAAGGTGTGATATCGATAGAAGAGATCAGTGAAGGAGCAGCAGGATTGGCAAAGTTTACAATGTCCAGCTTCGAGCCGATACTGTTGGCAATGAAGATACGTTTGCTGGTACTGTCGTATGCGGAAATTTCTGCAGAGTTGGTGGCGAAAGCGCCGTTGTTAAAACTCCCCAGCAGGTTCAGGGATAATTGATTGGTGGCAGTCGGAGCCATACGGTCATTGTCGCGGATATAGAGCGTGTGTTGTGCAGTTGCGGAGAAACTTGCGTTAACACCGTTTGCGAGCTTGCAGATCAGGTACTCGTCCGATTCTGCTAATATATCATCATTGAGGTTAATGGTGAAAGCGATGGTGTCGTTCACTACAAGTGTGTCGGTAACCGGGATCGTAACAGAAGCAACGGTGTAATCGGTAGCCGATGCATTGCTCCAGTTGGAGATGCTCAGATCGATAGAACCTGTGGTGTTCCCTGCAGTTGTTACTTTCAGCCATACTTTTGCTGTTCCGGCTGCTTCACCTGTTGTGTAATCAGCTTTTACAAAGTTGAGAACATAAGGCACAACCGTAGGAAGGCTTTCGATCTTCATCATATCAAAACGGCTGGTACCGCCCGTTCCGTAAGTACTTCCTGATTTTGCAGCGAGGTATTGCCCGGCAATGGGATCGAAATCAGAAACCCAGCGGAAAGAAACATTGGCATTGTTATTCAGACCTGTAACGGCAGAAAGATTGCAGGTCCTAGTATGCCAGGTATCGCCCGTACCGGTAACAGCAGGAACAAATGTAAAGGTTTGGGCATCTGTCCATACCGGCACGCCAACCGAATTATCAAGCGTATATTGAAGCACCCAGGTATTGGCGCCTGTATTGCTTAAGCGTTGCAGGAACTCGATGTTTATATTCTGTAGGCCGGTTGTGTTTACAGCGATCTGTATCCCGGCTGTTTTCGGATTGATTCCCTGCGCTGGCCAGGTCGTAATATTCCATCCTGAATTATCTGTGGTGTTAGGATCTGCAGCATTACCCGCTGCATAAGTAGCAGTTGTTCCGCCGATCATGCTTAATGTTCCTGCGCCGCTTACCGGGGTGATCACACCGGTTGAAGGTAAGCCGTCGTTAACTGTAGAATTAAAATCCCAGGAAGCGATCGTGGTTTGCGCCCACACACTCATTCCGGAGATCAGGGTAAAAAGAATACATACTTGTTTTTTCATGTTGCTTGTTTTGAACTGCAATTTTCGCAAGACAGTGTAAGCTATAGCCTGTTTAAATATTATGAAAGGATTAATTCGCTGTTGGTATGTAAAATTAAGTTTACCGCTTTGTTGTCCGGGAGATCGTCCGGCAGGCAAGTCAAACACATAAAAGAGGGAGAAATATCCGCTACCTTGTTAATTTCCAGGTAATTTTGTGGTTTTACATAGAAAAAACACTATCTTAGTATTCTAATAAACACACAAAAAAAATACCCATGAAAAAGAAACTGTTTTTCGTTTTCGTATGCCTCGCTTTCGCGGCAACTGTTTTTGTTGCCTGCAAAAAGGAAAGTAACGATGGTGCTTCTGTTGGATATTCACAGGACAATGGTACCGGGAACAACCCGAATACCACACATTAGTACGCTTTTACCGTTTATATAAAATCTTCTTTGATTTCTCAAAGCCCGTATTTTACGGGCTTTTTTTGTTTTATATTTGTTCTCAGCGCTCTTCCTGTTGATAGCAGGAGACCTGTAAAAAAGACATAAAAACACACCCGAAAAATGAAGCAATTAATTCTGTCCGTACTAAGTGTTCTGAGTATCCAGTCGGCAATAGCCCAGGTCAAACCACTCACCGGAGCGTTGAAGCCGATAGCAAACGTACCTGTACTGAGCAATGCAAAGCTGGTAGAGGAAGTGAAGGCAAAAGCCGGAGAGCTGGTGATCCCCTATAAAAAATACAGTCTCCCCAACGGACTCACGATCATCGTGCATGAAGATCACAGTGATCCGGTGGTGTATGTGGATGTTACCTATCATGTAGGCTCTGCACGCGAACAGCAGGGACGCAGCGGATTTGCACATTTTTTCGAGCATATGATGTTCCAGGGATCCCGGCACGTAGGTGATGAAATGCATTTTAAGCATGTTTCCGAATCGGGCGGTGAGCTCAATGGAAGCACAAACCCTGACCGGACCAATTACTGGGAAGTAATTCCTTCCAACAACCTCGAAATGGCATTGTGGCTGGAAGCGGATCGTATGGCCTTCCTGCTGGATTCCGTAACCCAGCCCAAATTTGAAGTGCAGCGCTCCACCGTGAAAAACGAGCGCGGGCAACGCTATGATAATGCTCCGTATGGAGTAGTGCCGGAAAAGATCGGAGAAGCATTGTATCCGCAGGGACATCCGTATTCCTGGACAACCATCGGCTATATCGAGGATCTGAACCGGGTGGATGTGAACGACCTGAAGCGCTTTTACCTTCGATGGTACGGGCCGAACAATGCCACGCTCACTATTTCGGGAGATGTGAATACCGATCAGGCCCTGCTGTTAGCAGAAAAATATTTTGCAGGCGTGCCGGTGGGCCCTGAAGTGAAAAAGCAAACAGTGACTCCGGTTAAGCTCGAATCAACACGTTACATTTCGTATGAAGACAATGTGAAATTCCCGATGCTGAAGATGGTGTGGCCTACCGGACCTGCCTACAGCAAGGATGAGGCTGCATTGGATATCTTAGGCAGTATCCTGTATGGCGGTAAATCCACTCCGTTCTATACTGCTTTTGTAAAAAGCCAGAAAGCCAGTTCGGTGAATGTATACAACAGCTCAAGTGAGCTTGCCGGCAAATTCGAGATCACGCTCCGCGGTAATAAGGATACAAAGTTAGCCGACCTGGAAGCCGATGTAAAAAAAGTACTGAGCGATTGGGAAAATAAAGGAGTGAGTGAGGACGAATTGAAAAAAGCCAAAGCACAGATCCAGAGTGATTTTTATAACGGCCTTACCAGTGTAAGAGGAAAAGGCGGGCGCCTCGCAGCTTACCAGACCTTTACCGGAAATGCCAACTACCTGAACTACGACCTGAACCGTTACCTGAAAGTAACGAAGGAGGACCTGATGCGTGTTTATACAACGTATATCAAAAACAAGAACTGTATCGTATTGAGCTGTGTGCCGAAAGGAAAAAGCGATCTCATCGCTGCTCCCGACAACTGGAAAATGTATGAGCGTAAGATCGAATCGGAGTCGGCAGAGTACAAAGCATTGACACCACGGCCTATGGAAGAAAAATTCGACTGGTTCAAAAAACCGGAAGCGCAAAACCGTCCCGTAGTGAAAGCTCCTGCTTATTGGGAAGAAAAATTTGCAAATGGCGCCCGGCTCATCGGCAGTTCCGAAAGCGAAATACCGAAAGTGAACATACTGATCAGTATCAGCGCCGGCCACCGTTTTGAAGATGCCGGGAAAGCCGGGACCGCCTACCTGATGGCCGATCTGTTGAACGAATCGACACAGCTGCATACGGCAGAACAGATCTCAGACCTGCTGGATAAAATGGGATCGAAGATTGATGTGTCTACCGATAATACGGAGATCAATATCAATATTTCGTCCTTATCGGTTAACCTTGCTGCTACCATGAAAATTGCAGAAGAGATATTGCTGAAACCTAAATTCGATACTTCCGAATTCAGGAGAGTGAAGAAAGAATTACTGGATCTGTTGGCCAACCAGAACACGCAGGCAGCGCCGATCGCCGATAAGGTATTCAATAAAGTGCTGTACGGAAATAAACACATTTTGTCCAGCCCGCTCAACGGTACTGCTGCTACGGTAGCTGGTATCACGATCGACGATGTGAAAAACTATTACAACCAGAAAATGGCTCCTTCCGTTACCAAAGTGATCGTAGTGGGCGATGTGAAAAAAGAAAGTGCATTGAAAGAGCTTGCTTTTTTGAACACCTGGAAAAAAGACGCTCCGAAAAGCAGCACGCAGCCGGCTATTCCGCCTGTTGCAAAAACGAAGGTGTATTTCGTAGATAAGAAAGGTGCTGCCCAGTCGGAGATCCGTTTCGGCGCTCCTGCCAATCCGTATGATGCAACGGGCATCTACTACAAAACCGGTATTGCCAATTATCCCCTGGCCGGAAATTTCAACAGCCGTATCAATACCCTGATCCGCGAAGTGAAAGGATATACATACGGTATCCGCGGTCGTTTTGCGGGGAATGAATACGAAGGTTATTACTTTGTAAATGCCGGGGTGCGAAGCAATGCGACCGATTCGTCGCTGTATTTTGTAATGGATGAACTGAAAAAATATACTAACAAAGGGATCACAACTGCAGAGCTGGATTTCACCAAAAAAGGGATCACCAATTCGGAAGCGTTGAAATATGAAACACCTGTTCAGAAATTGTATTTCCTGAAGCTGCTGATGGATTACAAACTAAGCCCGGATTTTCCGTCGAAACAGAATGCTATTCTCGAAATGATGTCGGAGCGGGAGATCAATATGATCGCCAAGGAATACATCAAATATGATAACCTCGTGATCGTGGTAGTAGGAGACAAGGAAAGTAACCTGGAGAAAGTGAAGAAGCTGGGTTATGAAGTAGAAGAGCTCACAACCGACGGGGAACCGGTGAAGTAATTTGTCAGGAGTTTCCGGTTGCGGGTTTCTGGTTGATCAGTAATCCCTACTTACCCGCCTGTCAGGTCGATTACGCCATAGCGTGAGATACTTTCCTGACGGAGAGAATTCTCTTCAATTTTGTGCCCTTGCTCTTAAATACGGCATCGGGACTCCCGATAGCCATCGGAAGAGACTATTTCGGAGAGCATATTACACGGGTCTCTCGCGACGCGGCACTCGACCCGACGTCTGCTAAAAAATCCAACCTTTTCCCCTATAACATAATAATAGGGCAATCGGAAGTCAGTTTGTTCCGGTATAGAGATTATTAGTTTGCGTATCTCTTTTCTTTTTTATTTGCATTCTTGATTTATTTTTCGATATTTGAAATTGTACACCCCACAATACCGAATATGGAGGAAAGAGAGATGTTGATAAAGGAGATCGAGATAGAGGAAGCGATCATCGGGCTCCGGGAAGACGGCATCGGGCACGTGTACTTAAAATCCGGCACGGAAGTGAATGTCCGTCTGCAGGAAATATTGATGGAGCACCTTCTCCTGATAACCGAAGGAAAACCACACGATTTTATTTTTGAAGCCGGCGAGCATGTTTCTCTGACAAAGGAAGCACGGGAGCATGCAAACCATTATGAAGGTCGTACGCCTGTGAGA
Source organism: Bacteroidota bacterium (assembly GCA_021156365.1). Classification (GTDB taxonomy): domain Bacteria; phylum Bacteroidota; class Bacteroidia; order B-17B0; family Aurantibacillaceae; genus JADJDM01. Next base: position 100,364 of record JAJNDK010000008.1, on the reverse strand, counting down.
TCCATAGTCACCGTGGTCAACAATCTTGGCTACCGCCTGGTGGCAGAATTCTATCACCGGGTACATAAACCCAACAAACCTTTCAAAGCAGTATCCAGTTTCCAGGATGGATTGAACTGGCTGAGACCTCATCGTATGCATATACGGGAGCAGCCATCGAACCAGGTTTCAGCAGAAGAAACAAAAGAAGAGCTTAATAATCAACCCTATTAAATATATGAGCCTCGAAAAATACAGTTATACAGTAAGTGATCGTTTCCTGCGGTATGTAAAGATCGATACACAATCGGATCCCGCATCTCCAACGGTGCCATCAACCGAAAAGCAAAAAACGCTCGGACGCGAGCTGGTACGTGAGCTGAAAGACATGGGCATACAGGATGCGGAAATAGACAACTACGGATATGTATATGCGACGATCCCTGCTACCACCCGCAAAAAAGTACCAGTACTTTGTTTCTGCTCGCATATGGATACATCGCCTGATTGCAGTGGAAAAGATGTACACCCTGTGCTGCATAGCAAATATGCGGGCGGTGATATCGTACTGCCGAAAGATCCTTCCCAGGTGATCCGCTTTGACGAACATGCAGAGCTCAAAAACCAGATCGGGAATGATATCATCACTACGGACGGAACTACTCTGTTGGGTGCCGACAACAAAGCCGGAATAGCGGAGATCATGGATGCAGCCTATTACCTGATGAAACACCCGGAAGTAAAGCATGGAAAGATCCGTATCCTGTTCACACCCGATGAAGAGATCGGCAGAGGAGTGGATAAAGTGGATATGAAAAAATTAGGAGCCGATTATGGCTATACCATGGACGGTGAAACGCTTGGCCATATCGAGAATGAAACGTTTTCGGCAGACGGGGTTACCGTTACCATACACGGTTTTCCTACACACCCCGGATTTGCGAAAAATAAGATGCAACATGCCATTAAGATCGCAGCAGCTATTGTAGGGCAATTACCTGCCTCAAAAAGCCCTGAAACAACGGAAAAGATGGAACCCTTCATTCACCCGGTTGCTATCAATGGTGGACTTGAAACGGTTACGATCCAGTTCATCATCCGTGCATTCTCTACGGAGGGCCTGCTACAGCTGGAAGATGAGCTGAAAGCTATTGTGGCAAAAGAAGTAGCGAAGTACGACAAATGTTCTTTCGGCTTTGTGGTGAAAGAACAATACCGCAATATGAAGGAAGTATTGGATAAAGAACCCCGTATCATCGACTATGCCATGGAAGCGGTTAAACGCGCAGGTGTAACACCGGTTCTGTCAAGCATTCGTGGGGGAACGGATGGCTCGCGCCTTTCATATATGGGATTGCCTTGTCCGAATATTTTTGCAGGTGAGCACGCTTTCCATAGCAAGCAGGAGTGGGTGAGTGTGCAGGATATGCAAAGGGCAGTAGACACGATAGTACACCTTTGCCAGGTTTGGGAGGAAAATTCGTAAGTTTGTGATGCAGAACAGCCGTATGCAAACAAACAAGATCAAAATACCGCTTTTAATTTTTATACTGCTTAGTACTTTTTTTGCCTTTGCCCAGGATCCGCAGGTTCAGGAAGCTATAGATACAAGCCGTGCAGTGAAAGGTGTCAAAAAACTTAAATGGGATACCAATTATTATAAAAAATATTCCGACCGGCTGATCATTGCTGTTTACCAGTCGGCCCGGAATTATCATATAGAGCTGGATCCGCAAAATCCTGCTGACAGTGGAAAGGCCAACCAGAATTATTATGCCGATGCCAATAAAGTAACGGGCATAGAGGTGGATTTTGATAAGATCTCGGTTTCTTTTGGTTTCCGTTCCGAAGCTCCACAAAATGCGGCATTAAAAGGCAAGACCACGTATTCCAATTTCGGTGTTTCGGTAGGAGGCAACAAATGGTTCCTCGAAGGCTCCTACCGGAAGTTCAAAGGCTTTTATGATAAGAACACCAGCGCATACGATACTACCTACGATGCAGGCGATGCGTATTATCAAAATTCTTCGATGGTGAATGAAAGTGTAAAAGCAAAATTTTTCTACTTTACCAATAACAAAAGGTTTGCCTACAAATCTTCGTATACCTGTGTGTACAGGCAGATACGTTCTTCCGCCTCCTGGGTGCTTACTTCCAACCTGTATTACAACAGCCTGCGAACCGATTCGGGCTTTGTGTCACCGCTGGTAAGAAAATATTATGATGCCTATGCGAACCTGAAAGGAATGCGGATGTTGGGTGTTTCGGGTGGCGGTGGTTTTTCTGTAAATATTGTATTGTGGAAAGCAGTGTTCTTTAATTTAACGGGGATAGCCAATCTGGAATCGCAATGGAGAAAGAACGACTGGCTTGATAATTCGGATAACGAAGTTGCCTATTTTACCTCTTCTTTTGACCTGCGGGCTTCACTGGGAATCAATAATAAAAACTTCTTCCTGACACTTAGCTCGCTCAACGACATGAATCTTTATAACAGCGGTAAGCTGTTTATCAGCTCTACCTTTTATTCGGGCAACTTTACGATCGGCTACCGGTTCAAAGTGAAGTATCCGACCTGGTATAAACAGATCCAGGCGAGCAAACTTTATAACATGATATGATATGGAGTTTGAATACAACAGTCATTCATTTTCTTCAACACCTGTAGAAGCGCTTCTTTCTTTTTCCGGATCTTACGAAGTGTTCACTATCCTGAATTCCAACGGACAGGGCGAATCCTTTGAGCTCCTCGCTGCTTTCGGGATGAAAGAGCTGCTAACTACAGAGCAGGTGCGTTTGGATGATGGTCAGTGGAAGTTCGGGTATGTAAGCTACGATCTTAAGAACAGGATCGAACGGCTGAGCTCCGTCAATCCCGATCGGATCAAAGCCCCGGATACCTTCCTGTTCGTGCCGGAGATCGTGATCGTGTGGAAACCTTCTACGATAGAGATCATTGCCGGCAGCAGCGATCAGGAAGCTGCGATCTTCCGGAAGCTCTGCACTTCTTTTTTGGAAGCAGCGCCTGTATCTCAGCCCGTTCATTTGCAGGAGAGTCTGTCACGGCAGGAGTACCTCATGAAGATCACAACTATTAAGGAACACATCCGCAGGGGCGATATTTATGAAATGAATTTCTGTATGGAATTTTTTGCGGAAGCGAAACTTTCTCCTGCGCATACGTATTTAGATCTGAATGCCATTTCACAGGCTCCTTTTTCGTTCTACTCAAGGTTCCGGGATATATATGCGATAGGTTCCAGTCCGGAGCGTTTTCTGAAGAAAGAAGGAGGGAAGCTGATCACCCAACCTATCAAGGGAACAGCACCACGCTCGGCTGATCCGAAAGAAGATGAGCGATTAAAAGAAATGCTTCGCAACAATGAAAAGGAGCGGAATGAAAATGTAATGATCGTGGACGTTTCCCGCAACGATCTTTCACGGATCGCAAAAAAGGGGACGGTGAAAGTAGACGAGCTGTTTGGGGTATACAGTTTCCGGCAGGTGCATCAGCTCATTTCCACTGTAAGCTGCGAATTGAAAGACAACCGCACATTCGGAGAACTACTGCAGGCTGCTTTTCCGCCGGCTTCCATGACGGGTGCACCGAAGATCCGCGCGATGCAGATCATAGAAGAAACGGAATCGTTTAAACGTGGTATTTATTCGGGTATATCTGGCTATATTACTCCAAACGGCGATCTTGATTTTAATGTAGTGATCCGTTCTATCCTCTACAACGAAAAAGAAAAACAGGTATCGTATGCAGCAGGAAGCGCCATTACGGACAAATGCAATCCCGAAGATGAATACGTGGAATGCCTGCTGAAAGCGAATGCTATGCGGAAGGTGCTGGAAGGATAATAGCCGCCACAGATTTGCGCAGATTTCGCAGATTTAAACACTTCGTATACTTATGACGGTTTTTATAAAAGTAAATATCTGCGAAATCTGCGTTAATCCGCGGCGAAAAAATGACATAAAAGCAGAAAGCCGCTGATCTCTCAACGGCTTTTGCTATCCTTACTAATCATGAAAAAAACCGACATTACCCCTAATGTCTTTGTGGTTTCTGATGTAAAAGTATATACTTTCCGGGCATTGTAAAATACTTTTAGGTGGGATCGGCAAAAAATGCGTCGTAACTGGTAATTTTATAGTCAAGCCTTCTGCAAGCCTGTATTATAGGCAATTCTGCTGCTTTTGTTGCTGGTAAAGGGCAGGAGGGCTTTAAGTCTATGCGGTTTTGTTGTTTATAGGGTAATTTTCTTTTCCCGTCGGAATTAGTTGTACAGTCTGGAAGCAAAAAACCGCTGTTCTGAATTACCAAAACAACGGCCCTTGCTATCTTTACTAATCATGAAAAAAACCGACATTACCCCTAATGTCTTCCCTCTTCGGGTGGCTTTCGGATATAAAGGTATATACTTTACAAGCGATCCGGACGGATTTTAGGTGAGCCGGGAAAATGTATGGTTGTAGCCGGAAATCGTGTAGCCGGGCTCCGCAGACGAATCTGATAAAGTAAAAAGCCGTTAATTGCTTAACGGCTCATTACTATCCTTACTAATCATGAAAAAACCGACATTACCCCTAATGTCTTATTGTTTTTCAGGGGTAAATGTACACACTTCATTGAATTGACCAAATACTTTGAGGTAAAAAGAGAATATTTTGCGGTAAGTAAAAAGCCCGTCTACCTGAGGTAAACGGGCTTTTCCGTATTTTAAAAGCGTATTTGATTATTTACCTAATTTTTTCTTCAGGTTCTCATCCAATGCAGTTAAGAAATCTTCTGTGTTCAGGTAATGCTCGCCTAATTTCACATTGTTCCCATGAACGCAAACTGCTAAGTCTTTAGTCATTTTACCGCTTTCGATCGTTTCCACACACACTTCTTCCAATGCATTACAGAATTTGATCAGATCCTGGTTCCCGTCCAGTTTTCCACGGAATTCAAGACCTCTTGTCCAGGCATAGATGGAAGCAACCGGGTTGGTAGAGGTTGGTTTTCCTGCCTGGTGATCGCGGAAGTGACGTGTAACCGTTCCGTGAGCAGCTTCTGCTTCCATGATCTTCCCGTCAGGAGTGATCAGTACGGAAGTCATCAGACCCAATGAACCGAAGCCCTGTGCAACGCTGTCCGATTGTACATCACCATCGTAGTTTTTACATGCCCAGATAAAATTCCCGTTCCATTTCAGTGCAGATGCCACCATATCATCGATCAGTCGGTGTTCGTAAACGATACCTGCTGCATCCATTTTAGCTTTGTAGTCTTTTTCGTAGATTTCCTGGAAAATGTCTTTGAAGAAACCATCGTATTTTTTCAGGATGGTATTTTTTGTAGACAGGTACAGCGGCCATTTTTTGGTTAAAGCGAGGTTGAAGCAGGAATGTGCAAACCCACGGATCGACTCTTCTGTATTGTACATGGACAATGCAACACCGTTCCCTTTGTAATTGTATACTTCGTGTGTAACCGGAGCGCTGCCATCTTCAGGAGTGAAGGTCATGGTCAGTTTTCCTTTTCCTTTTACCACCATATCCGTAGCGCGGTACTGATCGCCGAATGCGTGACGGCCAACGATAATAGGAGCTGTCCAGTTGGTCACCAAACGTGGAACGTTCTTGCAAACGATCGGCTCGCGGAATACCGTACCATCCAGGATATTACGGATCGTACCGTTTGGTGATTTCCACATTTGTTTCAGGTTGAATTCTTTTACACGGGCCTCATCCGGGGTAATGGTAGCACATTTGATCCCTACACCGTATTTTTTGATAGCTTCTGCCGCATCAATGGTAACCTGGTCGTTGGTGGCATCACGATGCTCCATTCCAAGGTCATAGTATTTAATATCCACATCCAGGTAAGGAAGGATCAGCTTGTCTTTGATAAATTTCCAGATGATACGTGTCATTTCATCGCCATCGAGTTCCACTACGGGATTGGCCACTTTAATTTTGCTCATATTGTTTATAGTGATTTGTTAGTTAATTGCGAAGCCAAATATATATTTTTTGGGCAAAATATGCCTAAAAAGCTATAATTATTTTCGAAAAAGTGGGGTTTTAGGGCGCCCGGCAGAATTTCCGGTCTGGCAAGGATGCGAGATAGCTGACCAGACACAGATTGCGCAGATAAGCGGTGGAGTACCGGATTAAATTAACGCAGATGGTCGGGGTGAAAAAATGATAGCTCCTCAGGAACGACAAGATTTAGCTGACCAGACACAGATTTCACTGATGGCGCAGATAAGGGCTGTGAATTAAATTGACGCGGATAATCTGCTATGCGTTGCAGAATAAGGCAAACATATCCTTCCAATCTATATCCGTGTTAGTTTCTAACCTTAATTATGATCTGTAGGAAATAAGATCTGTGAAATTCGCCCCCGATAGCTATCGGGGCTGCGGCTGCATTCCCCCACGTATATCTTCCAACCCATATCTGCGTTAATTTCTACCCGCAATTATGATCAGTGAGATCAGTGTAATCTGTGTCTATATTCAGAACGCTACCTGAAATTTTTCGGACTCACACCGTAGTGTTTTTTGAACTGCTTGCTGAAAGCCGAAATGTCGGTATAGGCGCATAATTCGGCTATTTCGGTCCAGGTGTAAAGACTTGACTGCTGCAGCTCCAGCGCTTTTTCCATTTTCAGGCAGGTAATGTATTCATAAGGGCTCCGGCCCGTAAGCGCTTTGAAAAGGAAGTGAAAGCGGGATTCGCCCGAAGAAACATGCCGGGCGATCTCTTTTATGGAAAGTGACCGGTTCCAGTTCGAGTGAATGTACGACAGCGCCTGTTCGATCTTCCGGACAGCTTCTTCACGGGTAGATATCTTTAACCCGAGTGCGAGCGATCTGATATGCTCATGATTTATGTATGGTTCATTCATGTTTGTTTCCCGATCATCATTTATAAATACCCGCCGACCGATGAAAACCGCTGCACAAGTAAATAGCAGGATTTTACAAGCGCAAGTTCCGTACAAAAAGGAAACTTTGTATCAAAAAAAGTATGAGCGGCTCTAAATTATATATGATTTTTGCTTTTGCATTGCTAAGCGGAATGGCCTCCTCCCGAAGCCTCGGGAGCACGCTGATCAAGGCAACAAAGTATATCGTTTCGGGACAGATTACCGATGAACAATCCGGTTTACCGCTGAGCGATGTTATTGTGCAGCTCATCCGCAGCAAAGACTCTGTGCTGGTGAAAACAGAGTTCACAGACGAAAAAGGAACCTTCATTTTTCCGAATGTAGACAGCGGGAATTATTTTATCCGCACCAACCTGCTGAATTATCCTGCCTACGCTTCTGCAGTGTTTGTTGTGCAGGGAGATCTGGTATTGCCTGTCACCCGGCTATCCAAAACAAACATTAATCTGAGCGAAGTAACGGTGGAAGTGAAGAAACCGTATATCGAGCATGACCATGGCAAGGTGATCGTAAATGTGGAGAACAGCATTAATGCCGCGGGCTCATCGGCTTTCGAGATCATTGAAAAATCACCGGGCATTACGGTCAATTCCACCGACAATATTTCGTTCAAAGGACGTTCGGGTATTGCCGTACAGATCGATGGAAAACCAACTCCTATGACGGGGACAGATCTTGCGAATTACCTGCGGGGCATTCCTTCTTCGGCTATAGAAAAGATCGAATTCATTGCCAACCCTTCTTCCAGATACGATGCAGCAGGTGGCAGTATCATCAACATAAAGCTGAAGAAAGACAAACGTATGGGTACCAACGGAAGCCTCACGGCAAGCTTCGGGCATGGTGTGTACCATAAAACTAGCGAAGGACTTAACCTGAATCACCGGGAAAAGAAAATAAACGTATTTGCCAGCTATAATTACACGAACCGCAAAGGCTTCAATCACCTCGTGCTCGACAGGCAGTTCTATAAGAACGATACTTTTAACGGGGCCTATCTGCAGGACAATTATCTTATATTTCCTGTACAGAATCACATTGCACGTACGGGGGCCGATTTTTATATCAATCCGAAAAATACAGTAGGCCTTGTACTGAACGGTACCAGTAATAAATTCACCCCGATCGGTGAGAATGTATCGGATGTGTATGATCAGACGCATCAAAAAGTATCGAGCTTCAAAACCAGTAACAGGTCGAAGGACAACTGGTATAATTATTCTGCCAACCTGAACTACAAGCATGTGTTTGATTCCTCGGGTACGGAGCTCACCACCGACCTGGATTACGCACATTTCGGGAATGAGACTGACCAGAAATTCACTACGCGTTATTATGATCTTGCCGGATCGGAATACCAGCCGGTGTACCTGCTGTATGGCGATATTCAAGGAGGACTGGATATTTATTCGGTGAAATCGGATTTTGCGAAACCCTTGAAAAAAGATGCGAAGATGGAAGCGGGCATCAAATCAAGCTATGTGGCAGCCGATAATAACCTTGCTTTCTACAATCAAAGCAGCGGACAGAATACTTACGACTCCACGAAAAGCAATCATTTCATTTACACGGAGAATATAAACGCTGCGTATTTCAATGTCAGCAAGGAATATAAAAAATGGAGTACCCAGCTCGGACTGCGGTGTGAGCAGACCCATGTTACCGGCAAGCAGATCGTTTATAATACGGGTTTTGATACTTCCTATATCCAGCTGTTCCCAAGCGCTTTTGTAGGATATACGATCAATGATAAGAACGGCCTGGAGCTCACGTATAGCCGCCGGATCAACAGACCAGGGTATGATCAGCTGAACCCTTTCAAATTTTTCCTTGATCCTTCCACCTACAAGGAAGGTAATCCCTACCTGAAACCGCAGACCACACATTCGTTTGAGTTCAGTCATGTCTTTAAACAAAAGATCTACACGACCCTCGGATACGGACGCACGATCAATAATATCACAGAAGTCCTCGCACCTTCACCGACAATACAGAATACCACTGTGCAAACCAACATCAACCTGGCGCAGGTGGATGTGTATGCACTTAACCTCTCCCTACCGCTGGAAATAAAAAAATGGTGGAACATGAATACGGATATCAGCTCCTACTACGCCAGTTACAGCGGAAGAGTGGCCAACACAACATTGCGCAACTCAGGACGTCCTACTTTTAATATCAACTGGGTGAACAGCTTTGCACTAGGCAAAAAAAGCTCGATGGAGCTTACCGGCAATTATCGCGCACCGGAATGGTATGCTTACGACAAACTGAAGCAGATCTGGTTTGTGTCGCTTGGTTTCCAGCAAAAGATGTGGGACAACAGGGCGGTGCTGAAACTGAATATGTCCGATATTTTCTTTAGCAATAAAACAACTGCTTCGGTGGCATTTACGGATTACAAAGAAAAGTTTGTAGTGTCGAGAGAAACGCGTGTGGCAACTGTTTCATTTACCTATAAATTCGGCAACAGCAATGTGGCTCCTGTAAGAAGAAGAACAGGCGGGGCAGATGATGTGAAACAAAGGGCAGGCGGAGCAGTCGGTTAATTATTTCATGTTTCGGGTTTCTTATTGTTTTTGTATTTTGAGACCGGCCTTCTTTTACAAAAACCTTATATGCCCTTATATGTCTTATATGGTTCAATTTTTAGGTTTCAGGTTTTTAATGATTTGAGATCTTTTTTGTCATTTTACGATACTATTGTGATGCTTCGTGGGCACACACTGCTTCTTAGGATCCCAATGCTACGTTTCAAATCAAATTATTATCTTTGCCGGAATTAAATTACTACTATGAAATTCCACAAAGAAGGTATTGCCAGTTTGATCCTGGTACTTGTATTCAGTGCTATCATCACATTTATTGCTCACTTTTTCTTCCCTGCCTATTTTATCGCTCATTTGTTTGCGTATTTGCTCAGTGGATTCCTGATCATTACCATATTGCAGTTCTTTCGTCACCCGACACGTGCTTTCACCACCGGTGAGAACCTGGTGATCGCACCTGCTGATGGAAAAGTAGTGGTGATCGAAGAAACAGAGGAAGGTGAATATTTCAAAGACAAACGCCTGCAGATCTCCATTTTTATGTCGCCGATCAATGTGCATGTAAACCGTTATCCTATTTCCGGGATCGTAAAATTCTTTAAATACCATCCGGGTAAATTCCTTGCAGCCTGGGAACCTAAATCCAGTACGGAGAACGAGCGTACAACGGTAGTGGTAGAACACAAGAACGGAAAGCAGGTATTGTTCCGCCAGATCGCAGGTGCGCTGGCCCGCCGTATCGTTTGGTATTGCAAGGAAGGTGATGTGGCGGTGCAGTGCGAGCAATTCGGCTTCATCAAATTCGGATCGCGTGTGGATATTTTTCTGCCGTTGGGAACCAAAGTAAATGTGAAGATCGATGATGTGGTGAAAGGATCGCAGAGTGTGATCGCCGAGATATAAATTTTACGATTCAATATATTCGAAACCGTCCCGGCAGCTTCTCGCGGGACGGTTTTTTTATTCGGTGTGCCAGGCTTTTGTATCTTTTATAAGCAACCGGCATTATAGGATCAGTTAATTTTATCGAATGAAACTGTTTTTTCTTTCCGTTTTCCTCCTGTTTTTATTCAATTGCAAAGCCCAACTGAAGGTAAGCATGGATTGTGCTCATGGCGATACGGCTTTGTATTACAGCGAGATCGATAGTTGTGATAGTCTTGTGCTTAAAGGGCCTGGCAGCACTAATTACAGGATCCTTTCCTATTTGGTCGTCGTTCCGATCAAAGGTTCTATTCGGGAGATACATTATTTTGGAAATAAATTGCCACTTTCTGCTTTAGATAATTTTCAGGAATTGAAAGCGGGAGATTCGAAGGGAGTAAGGAAAATATTTATTGAGAAAGTAGTCGTTATTTCTGATAAAAAAGTAAGAAGCGAGTTGACGAAATCCTTTAAATTCTATATACTGAAAGGCTGATCTCTTTATGTGGTTTTTGTGGATAAAAGCCTACCTTTAATCCAATGAAGATCTTAACCATCCTCTTGTATGTAGTTGCCATTTTTCTCGGCTCTTTTGGTTATTGGGGCGTTTTCACCAAAGCAGGAAGAAAGGAATACGATGAGATGAATGGATTTTATCCCGGTTTTGCATTATTGGGAGCGGCTGTTCTTTTGCTTGTGGCATTTATCCTTACGATCGTCATTTTTGTGAAGTATTGCAGGTTCCGTAAATCCACTATTATCCGGGAGAGATAGAGATTTTTTATTTTGTTGACTTTTTTACTTGTTTTCGGATCCGGGCAGTAAAATCCCCCTTATTGATATATGCATCCTGGTCTTCTTCCCCAAAGTGTAGAAAACAATGCACTACATATTTACCGCCCCGGCTATTTGTACTCACTATAATCAGCAGTAAATCCTGTTTTGTTCCCTGGTGGCATAAATTTGGTTTTCTCTATGGAAGAAATTTTAAATAGAGAGTGTATGAAACTATTCATCCGGAATATGGCTTGTGAAAGCTGTAAAATATATATAAAAGATGTGCTCCAGGATATGAAGCTGCATCCCTTAAAAGTGGAGCTTGGAGAAGTGGACATCAAAGAGAAGCTGAGTGAAGAAAAGAAAAAAAAATTCAACGGATTGATCCGGAAAGCAGGACTGGAGTTGGTGGAAAACCAGGGAGGCGTGCTGATCGAAAAAATAAAAGGTGCGATCCGGGATTATGTTCACAGCAATCGCCGTCCTTCCCTGAATCTTTCCGATTATTTGTCGGCAAAATTAAAATATGATTATACGTACCTGTCGAATCTGTTCACAGAGATCGAAGGTGTTACGATCACTCATTATCTTTCTGCTTTGAAGGTGGAGTATGCCAAGGAGCTCATCCTGTTTGGCAACCTGAAGATCGCAGAGGTATCCGAAAAGCTGCATTACAGTTATCCTTCGCATTTCACTGCACAATTCAAAAAGGTCACAGGCTTCAGTCCTTCTCATTATATGGAATTGAAAGAGAAAAGGCGATTGGCCGTGCATGAGCTTACACCGCATGCTAAGAGAAAGAAGCAGTAAAATTTATAAGCGAATCTGTAAATATTGTAACCGGGATTCTTCTTTTACTTTTTACCTTTACGTGTGAAGGAACCCAACCACATGACCTTTATATATCTGGATGACGATGAGGACGATCTTGAGCTATTCAAACTGGCGGCAGAATCGGTAGAGAACATACAGCAAATATATACGACCACCGATTTTTCTGTTTTTTTTGAGATGCTGGAAAGAAGTCCTGTGAACAGAACAATTGTATTCCTTGATATTAATATGCCCGTGAAAACCGGTTTTATTATACTGAAGGCAATACGAGAAAAAAAAGAATTCGATTCTGTGGTGGTGGTTATGTATTCAACCAGTGTGGATTCTACTTCGGTGTCTATCAGCCGGGACTTAGGAGCAAACTATTATTCGGGAAAACCGGATAATCTAAGGAACCTGCAGAAAATAATCATGGATGTAATAGCCCGTTTCGAAGGACCTTCCGGGTCTTCCGATTTTCTGATCCGGGTATAAATAATTCAGGGAATAAATTTACACAGGCGCTCTTTGCACAGCTCGTAGCCATTCTTCCGGAAGTAAGCAGCAGCCACTGTATTGGCGCTCCAGTGATCCAATTCCAGCTTTTTGATGTCCAGCTCTTTTGCCAGTTTTTCGGCCTGTTCCATCAGTAGTTTTCCTGCTCCGGATCTCCGCTGCCCTGGTAAAGCAGCTATCTGATCAATGTAGAGTGAACGGATCGTATAATGAAAGGCGTTTTCTTTTGCTTCGCGTATAAATAAAAGTATGTAACCGATCGCAACTGCATCTTTCATCGCAACAAATGCACGGCAATCCGGATCTTTCATCATTTCAGCGATCGCCTGTTCCATAGCGGTTTTATTATAGCGTTTGAACATCTCCGGGTGGATCTCTGCATGGAGGTTTTGTACATCTTCATTGAGGGAAGCAATAAGGAGTGCGTCTTTTGTTTCGGTAATGTGGATCATAAGACAAAATTAAATCAAAAAATGATATATTCGTTTTGCTAAAGAGCAGCGTTTGCGAAAAGTTTAAATTAATTGAGAAGTCATATGAAAGATAAAACGAATTCCGAACATTATACCTGGGGCAATGCCTGTGATGGCTGGCATTTGCTAAAGTCCGATTCTTTGAGCGTGATCGAAGAACGTATGCCGCCCGGTACTTCAGAAGCAAGGCATTATCATGAAAAGACGCAGCAGCTGTTCTATATGCTGAGTGGAACTGCGGTAATGGAAATAGAAGGAGTGGAGCACACCCTCGTTGCAGGCCAAAGCATTCATATACAGGCAGGCCAAAAACACCGGATCAGTAACAGGACTATAGCTGACCTGCATTTCCTGGTGATCTCCGAGCCGAAGTCACATGGCGACAGGGTCAATTGTTGAAAGCAGGAATCAAAAAAAGCAGGGACAGGTCGCGACCTGTCCCTGCTTTTTTTGATTGAATTCATGCTGGGGAAATTTTTATTCCAGCACGATGATCCGTTGTGTATAGCGCGTGTTGCCGGAAAGGATGCTTACAAAATATACACCTGCTCTCAAATTTAATGCGGCTGCATTTATATGCACCGTATTATCACCTTTTGCATAGTCTTGTTTTTTTACAGAGTGAATTACGTTCCCGATCGCATCCGTGACCTCAAAAGAAACAGGCGTCGACTCTTCCGCAATCGTAAATTGCAGGTTCATTGCGCCTGTAGTTGGATTCGGATAGATCGTGAATTTATTCCCGTATGATTTCGCAGATGAGTAAATCCCTACATATTGATTAGTGTCAATAAAGATCATCACAGAATCTGCATAGTAATTATTCTGCAGGCTGGTGTCTCCGCCCGGAGCGATCGTTACTTCTCTCAGCGAATCCATTGGCAGGTTCGGGATATCAACGAAGATACGGTAGTCGCCATCCGGAACATTTTCGAACGCGTAGTATCCTGATGAGTCCGTCATTACACGTGCCTGGATGCCACCTGAAGGATTTTTGCCAAGCTTTACATCAATGCCTTTCAAAGGTCCGCCCGGAACGAAAGGCAGGTTTGGCACAACAGTACCATTCAGTCGCAGGTTCTGGAAGCCCAGTCCTTCGATGACAAAACCGGAAATGAAACCGCTGCCGCCCGGTGGAAGTAATTCGAGCACATTGATATTCGCTGTGTCCGTTTGCAAACAACCGTGTGTAACAACAATGGAAGAATCCCACTGGAAGACATTGCCGTAGTATGTAGGCACTGAAGTCGGATGCGCATTGGTATCAAGAACGACCTTCACTAAATAATTGTCAGCAGGCAGGGCAGGGAACAGGTAGCTGATCGGAGAGGCGGTATTAACAGGAACAATGGCCACTGTATCAATACCGTTCAATGAGCTTTGCTGTTTGAATACATAAACAAATCCGCTGGTGATGGTCCCGCCGGGAAAGCTGAGTGCGCCATACAGGTCGGCGTCGGTGTTTTGTGTGATAGTAACGGTTGCCGATCCGGGACAGGAGTTGTTGTCGGTGAAGGAACAGGTATAGGTATTGGCAACGAGACCTGTCTCTGTGTCAGTGTTGCTGCCAGAGCTCCATGTATAGAAATAAGGAGCTGTGCCGCCTGCTACAGTGATCTGTGCCGATCCGTTGTTATCACCCGAACAACCCGCATTCGTTAATTGTACGATACTCGCATTGAATGCTGCCGGTTCGTTTACAGTATATACATCCGATGCAGGACAACCATTGGCATCGGTTACATCGCAGGTATAGGTGCCGGCAATGAGTCCTGACGCAGTAGCAGCTGTTCCGCCCGAAGGAAGCCAGTTATAGCTGAATGCACCCGTACCTCCGCTTGCAGAAATCGTGGAGGTACCATTGTTGCCACCCGGGCAGCTTGCATCTGTTCCTGTTATAGTAGTTGTGATCGCTGAAGGCTCATTGAGCGTAAATGTATTGGAGCCGGTACAGCTGTTTGCATCTGTTGCTGTTAAAGTATAGGTTCCTGCTACGAGGCCGCCTTCAGAGGTTCCTGTTCCACCCGAAGACCAGCTGAATGTATAACCACCCGTACCGCCGCTCGCTGCGCCAATTGCAGAGCCATCGTTACCGCTGTTGCAGCTTACATCTGCAGGAGTAATGGAAACAGATACTGCGGATGGCTCATTGACGGTGACAAAGTTGGTAGAGCTGCAGCCGTTTACATCAATAGTAGTGCAGGTGTAATTTCCGGCTGCGAGATTGTTTTCTGTTGCGCCAACTCCGCCCGAAGACCAGCTGTAGGTATATCCCGGTGTTCCGCCGGAAGGAGTAACTGTTGCTGATCCATCGGCGCCTCCGTTACAGCTTGCATTGGTGGAAGCAGTGGAAACGCTTAAAGCAGAAGGTTCGGCGATCGTAATAGTGTTTGAAGTAATACAACCGTTGGCATCGGTAACTGTGCAGGTATAGGTTCCGGCTGCGATGTTGCTGGTAGTGGAACCTGTTCCTCCTGCCGGCGCCCAGCTGTATATGTAGGTAGGTGTACCGCCGCTTACCGAGATGCCGGCTGTTCCCGAATTACCGCCATTGCAAAGCACGTTGGAGCCGAAAGTGGAAGTGCTCATAAGAGTTGGCTCATTGATAGTAATTACCAATGGAGTGGTGCAGGTATTGACATCTGTAATGGTGCAGGTATAAGTGCCCGCGCTCAGTCCGTTTACTGTTGCAGTTGTTCCCGTACCGGCAGGATCCCAGCTATAGGTGTATGGGCCTGTTCCACCGGCAGGAGTAGCCGTAGCTGATCCGTTAGTACCGCCGGTACAGCTCACATCTGTTTGAGCAGAAGATGCACTGAGTACAGGAGGTTCGCTGATGGTGAACGACCGACTGATGAAACAACCGTTGTTATCAGTGATCACACAGGTGTAGCTTGTAGGAGAGAGATTGGATGCTGTAGCGGCCGTTCCTCCCGCCGGAGACCAGCTGTAGGAATAGGGTATTGTTCCTCCGGAAGGAGTAACTGTAGCGGAGCCGTTGTTCAAACCATTGCAGGTAACATCCGTTTGAGAGCTCCCGGCCGCGAGTGCTGATGGCGCTGAGATCGTAAGCGAAGTAGTAGTAACACAGGAGTTGGCATCCGTAACGGTGCAGGTGAAATTGCCTGCACTCAATCCCGAAGCTATTGCAGAAGATCCGCCTACCGGCAACCAGCTGAATGAATAAGGCATTGTTCCACCCGAAGGTATGGCTGTTGCGGTACCATCGCTTCCTCCATTACAGCTCACATCCGTATGGCTATTGGTAGCAGAGAGGGCTGTTGGTTGATTGATGGTAACCGTGTGTATGGTAACACACGAATTCGCGTCCGTTACAGTACAGGTGTAAGTTCCTGCGATGAGACCGGTAGCGGTGGTGCCGGTTCCTCCCGAAGGAGCCCAGCTATACATATATCCTGGTGTTCCCCCAGAAGCAGTTATTGTTGCCGTTCCATTGCTTCCGCCATTGCAGCTTACATCTGTATGAGTGAAAGAAGAAGTAACCGCTGTCGGCTCTGTGATAGCAACTGTGGAGCTGGCTGCACAGCCGATGTTGTCGATAACCGTGATCGTATAGGTTCCTGCGCAGCGACTGGTAGTGATCGCGGCGGTTCCTCCTGCAGGTGTCCAGTTATAGGTGTAGGGAAGTGTTCCACCTGTTGGTGTTACAGTTGCTGTACCATTGCACAAACCGCTACAGCTTGCAGGTGTGGAAGAAACAGTGAGCGAAGGGCCGCTCGAGTTGCTTACACTTACACTGCCAACCCTGGTACAGCCGCTCAGATCCGTTACCGTTACCTGGTAAGGCCCGGCCAGCAGTGCTGTTGCTGTTGCAGTGGTTTGATTTCCGGCAGCAGCATTCCATTGATAAGTATAGCCAGGGTTTCCACCGGAAGGAATAGCAGTGGCCGATCCGTTCGGTGCGCCGCAGCTTGCATTGGCCGTAGAAAAGTTAACCGTTATGGCGCTTGGCTGAGAGAGTGTTACCGTTTGGGTTTTCACACAACCTGCATTATCCGTAATGGTGCAGGTATAAGTGCCTGCTGATCTTCCTGTTGTTGTTGCAGCAATTCCACCCAATGGTGTCCAGTTGTAGGTGTAGGGAGTTATTCCTCCGCCGGCAAGCACTGTAGCAGCGCCGTTTGTGCCACCGTTGCAGGTAATATTGGTTTGTGAGCTGATGCTGCTGGTGATCGCTGTCGGTTGCGTAAGATTAACGGCTTGCAGTTTGGTGCAACCCACATTATCTGTGATCGTGCAGGTATAGGTTCCTGACGTCCTTCCTGTGATGGTGGCTGCGTTTCCGCCCGAAGGTGCCCAGCTGTATGTATAAGGTGCTGTTCCTCCTCCTGCAAGCACTGTAGCAGCTCCGTTTGTGCCACCATTGCAGGTAACATTTGTTTGTGAGCTGATGCTGGATGTGATCGCTGCCGGTTGGGTGAGTGTAACAGTTTGGGTTTTCACACAGAGTGCATTATCTGTAATAGTGCAGGTATAGGTGCCTGCTGTTCTTCCTGTGATGGTGGCTGCGTTTCCGCCTGATGGTGCCCAGCTGTATGTATAAGGACTTGTTCCTCCGCCGGCAAGCACTGTAGCCGCCCCGTTGGTGCCCGCGTTGCAGGTAACATTGGTTGATGAACTGATGCTGGATGTAATGGCTGCCGGTTGGGAGATTGTTACTGTTTGTGTTTTTACACAACCTGCGCCATCCGTGATCGTGCAGGTATAGGTTCCTGCCGTTCTTCCCGTTGTGGTGGATGATGTTCCGCCGGATGGTGTCCAGTTGTAAACATAGGGGATTGTTCCTCCGCCTGCAAGTACTGAAGCGCTTCCATTGGTTCCGCCGTTGCAGGTAACATTGGTTTGCCCGCTGATGCTGCTGGTGATCGCTGCAGGCTGGGTGAGTGTAACGGTTTGTGTTTTCACACAGCCGTTGTTATCCGTGATCGTGCAGGTATAGGTTCCTGCCGTTCTTCCCGTTGTGGTGGCTGATATTCCGCCGGAAGGCGTCCAGTTGTAGCTGTAGGGAGTCGTTCCGCCACCTGCAAGTACCGTAGCGGCTCCGTTTGTGCCTCCGTTGCAGGTAATGTTGGTTTGCGAGCTCATCGTGGATGTAAGCAGAGCAGGTTGTGAGATCGTTAAGGTTTGAGTAGCCGTACAGTTATTCAGATCGCGGATGGTGCAGGTGTAAGTAGCTGCGGGTCTGCTTGAAATAGAAGCTGCAGTACCGCTTGACGGTGACCAGCTATAGGTATAGCCGGGTGTTCCACCACTCGCGCTTAGTGTTGCCGCTCCGGTAGATGCTCCGTTACAGAGTACATTTGTAACCGAAGTCACTGTGGACGTAATAGCCGTAGGCTGGGTGACAGTAACTGTTTGTGTTTTCGGACATCCGTTATTATCCGTGATCGTGCAGGTATAGGTGCCGGCACCAATTCCGTTCAATGATGAACCCGTCCAGCCTGTATTCCAGAGGTAGGTATAAGGCGATATTCCACCGCCGGTAACACCTGCAGTAGCAATGCCATTGGTTCCTCCGTTACAGGTAGGACTGGATGATGAGCCGGAAGTGGTCATGGCTGCCGGTTGGTTAATGGAGACCTGTTGGTTTGTTGTACAGCCATTCGCATCAGTTACGGTAACCGTATAGCCACCCGCCGGTTTTCCTGTGATGGTTGCAGTGGTTTGTCCCCCCGGCGTCCATAGGTAGGTGTAACCCGGTGTTCCGTTAGCGGCCGATACAGAAGCGGAACCTGTGCTCGCGCCATTGCAGGTAACGCTGGTGGTTGAAGCAAGTGCTGAAACCGTCGTACCCGGCTGCGTAATGGTTGTACTGATTGTGTAAGTAGTTCCTCCCATTTCGGTAACGGTGCAGGTATACGTGCCCGCGCCCATGCCTGTCCGTACTGCGGTGGTTTGTCCACCCGGGTTCCAGCTGTAAGTGTAGGGTGCAGTGCCCCCGACCGCTGTAACAGTTGCGGAGCCGGTAGAGAATCCCGAACAGGCTACATTGGTTTTATTGATAGTAGCGCTGAGCGGAGCGTAATAGGTAAGGTTGATATTGGCAGCCCCTGTTCCCGTAGAGGATGTGAAGTCCGCCATTTTGGTTACCATATGACTTGCCTCATCATAGTTGAAAACTGTTCCATAGCCATTGACCCCCCCGCTATTGGTAACACCTACATATTTACTGATGGCCGGAGCCCAGGTAAGCCCTCCTTTGGGATTTCTTCCTACAGTAGTGGCAGTGCTTGGAAACGAGTATGTCACGGTAAGGGTGTTCGTAAGCGTATTGAATTCATAGATACATCCATTTCCGTATTGTCCGCCGGTAGGGCACATGCCCACCATTACGTTCTGGCTCATTGATAAAAGATCCCCTTCGGGGTAGGATCCCGAGGTGGCCAGGTTGGTAAAGCTGTATACGGAGCTTACCGTGGTGAAATCGTATTTCATAATAGTGCCGTAATTGCCCGTACCTCCGTTCTTACAGGTCCATAATATGTAGCCGTTCGGGCTCATCACAGGCTTACTGGTAGATACCCTGCCCTGGGCAGTGGTAAACGAGCTGATCAGCGTATAGGCGTTGGTGCTCATGTTGATCCTGAATAAGACACCGTTCGAATTGGCACCACCAGTCGCAGTAACTCCATATAAAAACCCCCCGTTCTCAAAAAGGCCACCTTTTGGTGTGGCGCCTGATGCAGTAACAAAGCTGTATACGGTAGTAACACTGGTTGCCCCGGGCGTGTACTTGAATATAGTACCGGCATTGTTGGCGCCGCCGGTAGAAGTGGTACCCCACAGTTCGCCTGTGCTTATGCTAAGGTACAGGGCACCATAAGGAGCAGAGCCATTGCCGGTTCCCGTGAAGTTTACTTTTGTTGTAATTCCGGTAAAGGCCGGGCTTACTTCTATAATTGCCCCCAGGTTGTTGGCGCCTCCGGTACTTGTTACCGTATAAAATTTACCGTTATTCGCTTTTACCGGAGAGGCGTATGGGCCACTGCCGGCAGCAGAGTTAATAAGGTTGGTGCCTGTTACAACAGAACCGTTAACCGGGATCTTCCACACGGAACCGAAGCCGGATCCACCGACTACACTTGCACCGATAAGCAGGTCCTGCGCTTTAACAGTAAAGGCGAAAAAAAACAAGACAGGAAAAAGGAACAGGGATAAAATTTTTTTCATAGGTTTTAGTATTTCAGATTCAGGTTTCTGAGAATTAAGTTTTAAATATACAAAATTGCGAAAACAAGGCAAGTCCGGAGATTAAATTAATGTGGAATTAAAATAAGGAGCAAAATGGCTGTCGGGTATTCAAGAGATCCATTCTCTTTTTGAGAAAATAAAAAAGCCCCGTACCATAAGGCACAGGGCTTTCTTCGGTTGTTTTCATGATCTTATTCTATCACCACGATCCGTTGGGTATACCGTCTGTTTTCCGAAAGAATGCTTACAAAATAAACACCGGTGTTCAGGTGAAGAGATGTAATGTCAACCTGATGTGTAAACGTTCCCGCAGCGCTGTTTTTTCTTTGCTCGTGCAGGATCGTTTGTCCGAGTGCATCCGTCAACTCAATGCTTACATCACCTGCTTTGCCAAGGTCGAAGCTGAGCGACAAACGATCTTTTGCAGGGTTCGGATAAATGCTGAATTTATTGTCGTAGGCCTTTGCCGAAGAATAGATGCCAACCGGCTCCGGAACGATCGTGTCTATGATAAAAATACTAAGCGAGTCGGCGATGTAATTGTTTTGTACGCTGGAATCAGGCGCTGCGCCACCAACTGATACTTCACGTAACGAATCCATCGGCAGGTTCGGAATATCCACATAGATCCTGTAATCACCATCGGGTACGTTCTCAAATTCATAATAACCCGAAGTGTCCGTCATCACACGCGCCTGGATTCCTCCTGCAGGATTTTTTCCAAGCTTCACATCGATGCCTTTCAGCGGGCCACCCGGAACAAAAGGCAGGTTAGGCGTATTCCCGTTGTGCATGATACGCAGCGCCCCGTAACCTTCTCCTTCAAATACATATCCCGAAACGAAACCGCTTCCTCCGGGAGGCAATAGTTCGATCACTTCGATATTGGCTACATCGGTAACGGAGCAGCCATGTGAAACCACCAGTGAAGAATCCCATTGGAATTCATCGCCGTAATAAGTAGGAACAGCCGTAGGGAATAACAAGGTGTCTGCGATCACTTTGATATAATAATTATCGGCAGGCAGACTGCTGAATGTATATGAATTAGGCGGACCGGAAGCGATGGGGATCGTGGCTACGGTATCGATACCATTCAGGGAGCCTTGTTGTTTAAAAGCGTATACGGTTCCGCTTGTGATATTAAGTGTAAGCGCTGTAACCAATCCGGTAAGGTCGGTGCTGGCGAACTCAGTAATGGTTACATTTCCATTCGTCACACAACCATGATCGTCCGTTACCGCCACCGTATAGCTGCCTGCAGGGATATTCACTTCATTGGCAGCCGAACCACCCGAAGACCATGAATAGCCGTAAGGAGGCGAACCTCCTGAAGCATTGGCGTCGGCAGATCCGAGGTTGGTACCCGCACATCCCTGGAAGGTTTGCGAAGGCGAAACAACTAACTCTGTAGGTTCGTTGACAGTGGCAAAATCCTGGATGACACAACTGTTCGCGTCTGTTACGTTAACGGTGTAATTGCCCGCGATCACTCCTGTGGCGGTAGCGGTGGTCTGCCCGGAATTCCATAAATAAGTATAGGGCTGCACACCGCCAGTAGGGGCTGTGGTGACAGTTCCATCCGCTCCGCCAAAGCAGGTTACGTCAGTCGAAGAGCCTGCGCCCAATAAAGCAGGAGGATCGCTCAGGTTTACTACATCCGCTGCAAAACAGCCGACTGCATCTACTATAAAGATGCTAAAGGAACCACTGTTAAGATTAGTGAATGTATTGGAAGGAAAATAAGTAGTTCCGCCATCGATCGAATAGGTGTATCCGGGTGTTCCCCCGCTTACGCCCATTGTAGCCGTTCCGTCGTTTCCGCCAAAGCAGGAAGGATTCGTTCCGGAAGGTGTGGTAATGATCTGCGTAGGCTCTGTGACCGTGGCATTTTGTAATTCAACACAACCGTTTGCATCCGTAACGGTAAGCGTATAGTTGCCCGCAACAAGCCAGGATTCTGTGGCTGAAGTTCCGCTGGAAGACCAGCTATAGGTATAGCCGGGTGTTCCTCCCGAAGCGGTCATGGAGATCTCCCCGTTATTGGCGCCATAACATCCGGCGTTGGTGATATAATTCAAAGAAACGGTCAATGGCGAAACCGGTTCTGTGATAGAAACCGTATAGGTTGCTATACATCCATTGGCATCTGTTACGGAGGAGGTGTAGGTGGCAGGTCCGAGCCCGGTAGCAGTAAGCCCGGTTCCGCCCGAAGGCGCCCATGAATACGTATATCCGCCTGTGCCTCCGGAAGGAGTGATGGTGGCAGAACCGGTAGCCATTCCATTGCAAAGGATATTCGTTCCGCTTGTGTTGTTGAACAATGCAGGTGGTTGTGTAACGCTGATGTTTTTTGTGATCTGGTAACCACCAAGCTCTGTGATCGTACAGGTATAATTACCGGCGCCTAAGCCTGATGCTACCGGGCCGGTTCCGCCGCTTGGCGCCCAGCTGTATGTGTATGGAGGTGTGCCCCCGGTTGGTGTAACTGTAGCAGAAGCAGTAGTCATACCGTTGCACTGGAGTGCAAGACCGCTCCCGCTGATAGATGCTGTTAATGGCTCATACTCAAGCAGCTTTACGAAAAGCGGATTGCTACCCTGGATGAAGTTATTAAAGTCAAATTTTTTCGAGAAGCTTCCGGTTGTTGTGAATTCAAAAAAGGTTCCCACACTGTTTAATCCCCCGGTATTGGTTACACCATACAGGTTTCCGCTATAGGCGGAGTAGGTCAATGAGCCTGAAGGTTGTCCGCCATCAGCGAGCCCGTTCTGGAAATCAAAATGCCTGGTGAATCCTCCACCTATCACGTATTCAAAGATTGTTCCGAATCCGTTTGCTCCGCCTGCTTTTGTTAATCCCCATAGGCGGCCGGGTATTCCGCTTTCTACGAGGTCTCCCTCCGGGTTGGCTCCCTGCAGTGCCGTATTGAAATGATGTAAAGCAGTATAGACGGTGCTGCCGATATTGTATTCGAAAATAGTTCCTGAAGAGTTTGAGCCACCGGTGCTTGTAAGGCCATATAATTTCCCGTTACTGGCCTCCAGTAAGCTCCCCTTGGGAGCGCCTCCGTCTATCGAAGAGTTGAAATCATGCAGTACGGTGTAGGAGCTGGTGCCAATGTCGAAAGAAAACAAAGTACCGTATCCGTATGCGCCGCCGTTGGTAGTTAAGCCGTATAGTTTGCCATTGATGGATTGTATAAGGCTGCCGTTGGGATAGATCCCATCCGGGTTGCCAAAGCTTCTCAACACGGTGATGGTCCCGGAGCCGGGAGCATAGCTGAACAATATTCCATAGCCATTGACCCCACCTTGCCTGGTCATTCCGTACATCAATCCATTGTTCGCCATCACCAGTGCGCCATTGGGATTAGCGCCGGTGCTTGTTCCTGTAAAGCTGTATTTAATAACATATGGACCGGTATAACCAAATTCATAGATACCGCCATAACCATTTGCCCCGCCATCATAAGCCATACCGTAGAATTTACCATTCGCAGCTTTGGCAATAGACCCGTAAGGATGTGATCCGCCCGAACCGCCGGGAAGTCCCGTTAAATGGCTGGATGAAGAAGCACCGGTAGGAACATAATAAACGCTTCCGTTACCTGCTCCCCCGCCAACCGATGTTGTTCCTATTAAAACCGGGGTTTGCGCTATGGTACTGAACGATAAAAAGGCGAGTGCTGTGCTTAAGAAAAAAGATGTTTTTTTTGTCATGTTTGTGATAAGGGGAATAATGAGCTGTTAGTGATTTTTGCGGAACGCAAGATAAGGAATTTAAAGAAGCAGGAAAATGGTAGGATTGTGCATAATCCCGTAAGCCTGCGAAAGTACATGTTATGTTCTTAACGAAATTACATTCCGGCGGAAGGCCGGGAGCATAGCCCTGTGTGGTTTCCCTCTCCCTGCTGGAGGGAGAGGGAAACCAAGACAACAGATTTTTTGGTTCTGCTTCGCAGAAAAGAAGTTCCTGCAAGGAAGAAAATAATCAGTATAAATTAATTCAACCTTTTCTATAATAACCATAAAAAAAGGCCGGATGGTATTCCGGCCTTTTGTATGAAGTGTTTACTTTGTTGGTCTTATTCCATCACTACCAGTCGTTGTGTATATTTTTTATTCTCATTCAATACCGAAATAAAATACACGCCTGCTTTAAGATGCAGTGAACGGATATCTACAGGGCGGACAAAATTGCCAGCCGGCGCATCTTTGATCCTTTCGGAGCTGATGGATTGTCCAATAGCATTGCTTATTTCAATTTCCACATCACCGGCCTTGCTGAGGTCGAAGCTAAGTGACAACTGATCTTTTGCAGGGTTCGGGAACACCGTGAAATTATTCTCGTATACTTTTTCGGAAGAGTAGATACCAACCGCGATGATCGTTGTATCGGCGATATACACACTGGCCGAATCCGCATAATAGTTATTCTGCACGCTTACACTGTTGCCCGCATCCAGCACAACCACCCGGATAGTATCCATAGGCAGGTTGGGAATGTCTACATAAATTCTATAGCCCTGCAAAGGAAGATTGTCGAACTGGTAATAGCCTGCAGTATCAGACGTGGTTCGTGCCTGGATGCCAGTGCCCGGGTACTTGCCAAGCTTTATATCTATGCCTTTCAAAGGGCTGCCTGGTACGCAGGGCACATCAGGGTGGTGAATGCCGCCGTTCAGCCTGCTCCCGCCGTTTCCATATCCAAGCTGTTCAAATATATAGCCGGAGATGCTTCCCGGACCTGTGGCACTAAAAACTTCCAGCACCTCTATATCTGCTGTGTCTGTTTGCATGCAGCCATGTATCACTACTACGGAAGAGTCCCATTGGAATTCATTGCCGTAATAAGTAGGAACAGCCTGCGGATAGGCAGCAGTGTCAGGAAGAGTTTTGATAAGGTAGCTTCCGTTGTCCAAAGCTGTGAAGATGTATTTGCCGCTGGCATCCAAAGGTACATTGGCGATAGTGTCACCGCCCGCCCTGCCCGGGTGGTAACGGAATGCGTAGACGAGGCCATTGGTGACATCGGCCGGCAATGGTGTAGTAACATGTCCGACCAGATCAGCATTCGAGCTACCGTCCATAAGCACTGAGAAGGAAGTAGTGAAACCGGTACAGGAATTTGAATCTGCAACAGATACATTGAATGTATAGCTGCCGGTTACCGTATACGTTGGATTAGATCCGTACAAATGTGCAGGTCCGTACCACCAGTCGAGGGTATAGGGAGGGGTACCGCCGCCTGGTGTAAGAATGCTGCCTAACTGCAGGGTGTCGCCAAAGCAGGCGTGGATGGCGGACTGTCCGTTAAGGGTAAGCGAAGGGTTGTGATGAAGGGTAACATTAATGGTATCTGTAACTGTGCAATTATATACCGATCCTACGGCAGTAATAACATACCCGGTAGGAACCGCCGGCGACACGTATTGCGAATTCAGCGTGCTAAAAAAGCCGGGTGGGTTAGAGGTCCACGAATATGTTACGAATAGTTCATTAGCTGTTCCTATGCTTACCGAATCGCCGCACATAATTATATCGTTTCCCAAACTAACGGTGGGCTCAGGCCTGATATATATATGAACGGAATCAAGCGCAACGCAACCGCTGACGGTATTTTGCGCCTGGAGAAAATAAGTTACCGTATCACCCACCGGATTAATTGTATACTGTGAGTTATTGGAGTAAATATAGTTTGGGTTTGCGGTGATAGTATAGGTAACAGATGCTTCGGGTAATACACCTATCACATAGGAATTTGAGCAGAAGAAGCTGTCCATTCCCATTTCTACATTCGGGAGCGGGTTTACCGTGATCACAACTGTATCGTTTAAGCTGCATCCCGGAAAATCCGTCCCCGTTACTACATAAGTGGTGGTTGTTAGCGGACCTACAGCAATGGCTGAACTTGCTGCGCCCGTACTCCACACATACGAGCCTGCCCCGGCAGCCGTCAGCGTTGTTAAAGAGCCTGCACAAAGAGTTTGATCCGGACCTGCACTGGTTGCTACATAACATTGGTCGAGCTTCATTACCCAGGCATCCCAGATCCCGCCGCCATACGTGTGGTTGTCAGTTCCGGCGCCCGGGTTAAAATCGACAGTGGCGCGGTAAAGACCGGTGGCATATACATTATAGGACGTATCGACACCGATCCCAAATCCCATGTCGTTGGTAAGGTTGCTTCCAAAGCTCACAGCCCATTTAAAGTTGCCTGTGACCCCGTCGAGCTTGGTAATGTATATATCCTGGTAAAAAGGACTGCCATTCACACTCAGGTTAAAGGTATCGGCAGGGGCAGGGTCAAAATCAACAGTACCTAAAAAACCGCCGATCATGTAAATATTAGATTGACGATCGATGGCCATATTTTCTGTATACTCGTTACTGTCACCTCCCCAGCTTTTTACCCAGCTTAGTACTCCTGCAGGGTTGTATCTGGCAATATACAGGTCCTTCGAAGAAAAATTGCTGGTTGCGCTGCTTCCCCCGAAATCCACTGTTCCTGTAAAATGTCCGCTTACATAAATGTTCCCCGGAAGATCGGCAGCTATCGATTGGGCCTGGTCGGATCCGCTACTGCCAAAGGTGCTGCCGAAAGTAAGGTTTCCCACACTATTCAGCATGCAGAAAAAAGCGTCGGTGCTTCCGTTGGACACGTGGTTGTCAGCGGCTGCAGTTGGGTCGAGATCAATGGTGCCGCTGTATTCACCGCTTAGCAATATATTTCCCGAAGGATCAAGGGAGATACCTGTGGGCGATGCGGCACCGGTGCCAGCAAATTGTTTAGCGAACACCAATGACCCGAGTGCAGTTGTTTTTATTAAAAAACCGTCTTGGTCGGCAGCAGTCATCAAAGCAGCAGCCGCACCCGGATCAAAATCTACCGTGCCCCGAAAGTATCCGCAAACGTATACATTGCCGGATGCATCCAGTATAATATTGTTTCCGATATCGTTGTAGCTCTGGTTCCCAATGCCAAAGGCCCATGCATATCCGCCCGACTGGTTAAGCCTGGCAACAAAAGCCTGCAGGTCGCTGCCATTGCTGGCCAAATAGTGGGTGCCCGGTCCCGGATCGAAATCGCAGGCAGTGGAATTAAAATAACCGGTAAGGAATGGATTGCCGGACGCATCCACTGCTATCCCACTAACGACGTCGTTTTCCAGGCCTCCTATCCGGGATACCCATACAAAATTTCCTTCCCGGTCAAGCTTAAGAACGAAAGCGTCTCCTGACCCTATGGAGCTAAGGTTGTGCGTACCGGGTCCCGGATCAAAATCAACCATTCCTTCAAAGCTCCCGCCTATATATACATTGCCCGATGCATCGGTTGCTGTTACCGAAAGACCAAAATCATCCCCGGAGCCACCAACGGTTTGAGCCCATTGAAAATTCTGGGAATGGCCCGCAGATGCACCAAATAAAAACACGAAAGTAAGCAGCTGTATGAGTTTTTTCATGGGGTTATAACTTGCGGAACGAAGATAATACATTTAAAGCAGAAAAAGGTGTAAGCAGGCAGGGGACAAGGATGTTTCAACTACTATTCGGCGTGTTATCCTATCACAGGATCTTAACTCACTTTGCTTCCTGCTTTATAAAAAAAATCTCCGCTCCGCAGTATGTCCCCCCCGAAGACTCGGGAGGCATGCTGCGGAATAAACGTGATCCCCAGATCTCAATCCGGACCTGACATTTCGCGAAACAAAAAATCCCCCGATTCTCTCAGGGAGTTTATATGAAGTGTTGACTTTGCTGGTCTTATTCCATCACCACCACTCGTTGAGTACACTTTTTATTATCATTCAATACAGAGATGAAATACACGCCTGCTTTAAGATGCAGTGAACGGATATCCACAGGGCGGACAAAATTGCCAGCGGGTGCATCGTTGATCCTTTCGGAGCAGATGGATTGCCCGATAGCATTGCTTATTTCAATTTCCACATCTCCTGCCTTGCTGAGGTCGAAGCTGAGTGACAGGTGATCTTTTGCAGGGTTCGGGAATACGGTGAAATTATTCTCGTATACTTTTTCGGAAGAGTAGATGCCAACCGGGATGACCGTTGTATCGGCGATATACACACTTGCCGAATCCGCATAATAATTGTTCTGCACACTTACATTGTTGGTGGCATCAAGAGTGATCTCCCTTGTTGAATCCATCGGCAGGTTCGGAATGTCTACATAAATTTTATAGCCCATTAAAGGCAGGTTGGTGAATTCATATTTACCGGTAGAGTCGGTCATCATACGTGCCTGGATTCCACCCGCGGGATTTTTCCCGAGTTTTACATCGATACCTTTGAGCGGACCTCCCGGTACACAGGGATAGATAGGCCCGACATGACCATTGTAACGTGCTCCTACACCAAAGCTGTCACCTTCTAATATATATCCCGAAACAACTCCCGGCCCTGTCAGAATGGATTGTTCGATCATCTCAATGTCAGCTGTATCGATCTGTGTGCAACCATGGTTGACAACAACAGATGAATCCCACTGGAATGCATCACCGAAATACGTAGGCACCAATAGAGGGAAATCCGTTTCATCTGCAATGGCTTTGATGAGGTAAGTTCCGTTGTCCATGCTCACGAAATTGTATTCACCGTTTGCATCCAATGGAACTGCTCCCAATGTATCATAGCCTGCAGCTCCCGGCTGGTAACGGAATGCGTATACCAATCCATTGTCTACATCGGCCGGCAGGGGAGTGGTTACATGACCTCTGAGGTCAGTGTTGCTTCCATCCACGATCACAGAAACGGAAGTGCTGAAGCCTTGTGTACAGGAGTTGGCATCAACAATACCTACACTGAAGGTGGCGGTTGATGTAGGAGTATATAGCGGATCCGGCACATTCGGAAGCGTGCCCGCACCATAGAACCAGTTGAACGAATACGGAGGAGTACCACCATTTGCCGTCATGAGTGTCCCCATGCGAATGGAATCACCCAGGCAAACATGGTTCATAAAAGACCCGGTAAGTGTCAGGGAAGGAGATCCGTTCGAATACACACTGATCGTATCGGAGTTGGAGCAGCCCGTAACGCTGTTGGTAGCCACTACATAATAAAAAGTAGCAGCGCCGGGTGTAACGTTCACGGTGTAGGACGTGCTTGTGAAACCTGCAGGATTGGAGGTCCATGAATAATCGGTGTTTGGATCCAGGCCCGGGGAAAGTGTTACCGGGCTGAAATTACAACGGATGAGATCATTGCCTAAAGACGGGTTTGGTGTTTCCTTTAAAGTTACTGTAACCGTGTCTTCAGAAAAACAGCCGGTAGTGCCGTCTATAACCGTGAGTGCATATTCTACAGCGGCATTGCTGTGTACGGTAACCGATTCCATGGAGTTGGAGGAACCTAAGTAAGGCGGGTTGGAGCTCCATATGTAGCTGGATACGCCATCGTCCGGAACACCTATCATCATTGAATTAGCGCAGGTATCAATATCCGGGCCCAGGTTGGGATCCGCAGGAAGAGCATTAACAGTTACACTTACCCCGGCGCCGACAGTACATCCGCTTGTGTTGGTGATCGTTACGTTGAGGGTGTAGACTCCGGGACTTGTTGTGTTAAAGATCAATGAATCATTGGTGCTCGCATCCTGCCATGCATAGCTGAGACCCGTTTGGAAACCGGGATGGGTGCTCGATACATAGAAAATACCCGCTGCGCCTGCACACAGGATGTTACCGTTGTAGGAAGTCATACTGGCGGAAGCATTCGTGTTATTGTAAATAACAGCCGGGCGCGCATCGAATGTCGGGTTATTAACGAATGAACATTTCAGCAGGTCCTTATAACCGTCGTTATCCATATCCACGAGATGCAGGATGGTGTAATAAGGCAGGCTGATATGCGTAAGTCCAGCAGAGAAATTTCCGGCTGCATCGTTCAGGAACACCTGGTCGGCGGCTCCATAATAAAGCGTGGTAACAATATCCATATCCCCGTCATTGTCCATATCGCCGCAATCGATAGCCTGCGGGTAGTTACCGGCCGAAAAATAGACCGGTGTGCCGTATCCGTTACTGCCATCGTTCAGGAAAACAGCTACTTTATTCGACAGGTCGAGACTCACGGCCATATCCGCTTTGCCGTCGCCGTTGAAATCGCCGGCACAGATCCCGCTCACCCGTTTTTCGATATCCGGGGGGAACATAAAGCTGTACTGATTGGAAAAGCTGAAGGTGCTCGCCAGGGGAGTTGTGGTGTTTTCGATCACAAACACCTTGCTGGTGTCGATAAATCCGCTGCCATCAAAAAAGGAGTCGGAGCTTCCTGCAAAAATATCCATGTCGCCGTCGCCGTCCATATCTGCCAGCCTTATTCCTTTTATCGAAGAATAAGGAATGGAGCTGGATGCATTGGTGATAAAGCTTCCGGATCCCAGGTTCCTGAAGGTATAAATAATATTCGGGCTTCCTCCCGAAACAGATTCGGACACAACAAGGTCGGGACTGCCGTCCATGTTCAGATCGGCCACTTCCATAAACATCGCGAAAGGTACATCGAGGTTGCTTACGGAAAGAATGCCGCCGCTCCCGTCGCTGAAAAACACTTTTACCGAATCATCGAATCCCACGCCGGTATACAGCACTGCGATATCCATGTAGGTATCGTTGTTAAAGTCGGCTGTCCGGATCTTATTAGGGTCATTGATGTTTGCAAAAGTGCTGAGTGCAGCCGGATCGAATACCCTGTCGCTTGTATTCCGCAGGTGAATATACACTTTGTTGCTGTCGGTATTGCCGAATACATAATCCATGGCCCCGTCATGGTTCCAGTCTATTGCTGCAATGTCGCGGGTATCGCCAAACATGTCGGACGACTTGTAGAGCGTGTCGAGGCAAATGGTTTGTGCAGGCAGAAGGCCGGCCGTAAATACTGAGAGAAGAAATAAGAGGTAGATTTTTTTCATAATTGATTTTTTTCGGAACGCGAAGATACAAAATAGAAAAAGGAGGTTTTAGCTTGTTTCCTAATCGGCACAAATATTCGTTCAATCGGTCAATTTTTCAGACAAAAGGAAAGCCGGCTTCGTTGAAACCGGCTTTCATGTATTGGCAAATCCATGATCTACTCGATCACCACCAGCCTTTGTGTATACTTTTTATTCTCATTCACTACCGAAATGAAATACACACCGGCCCTTAAATGCAGCGAAGCGATATCCAGCTTGTGTGTGAATGTTCCGGCAGAACTGTTTTTTCTTTGCCCGGAAAGGATTGTTTGCCCGAGTGCATCTGTCAACTCAATGCTTACATCGCCTGCCTTGCTGAGATCGAAGCTTATGGATAAACGATCTTTAGCAGGGTTCGGGAATACCGTGAAATTATTCCCGTATACTTTTTCGGAAGAGTAGATCCCTACCGGAATGATCGTAGTATCCGCTACATATACACTGGCGGAATCTGCATAATAATTATTCTGCACACTTACATTGTTGGTGGCATCGAGGATGATCTCTCTTGTCGAATCCATAGGAAGGTTCGGTATGTCTACATAGATCTTGTATCCATACAAAGGCAGGTTGGTGAATTCATATTTCCCGGTAGAGTCGGTCATCATACGCGCCTGAATTCCGCCACCAGGATTTTTACCCAGCTTCACATCGATACCTTTGAGCGGACCTCCCGGTACACAGGGATAGATAGGTCCGACATGACCATTGTAACGTGCACCCACTCCAAAGCTATCACCTTCTAATACATAACCCGATACAACACCGGGTCCTGTTGCAACCGGCAATTCCAGCACTTCAATGTTTGCAACTGTATTCGTAACACAGCCGTGATTTACCACCAGTGAAGAATCCCACTGGAAGGCGTTCCCGTTATAGGTAGGAATAGCCAGCGGATAAGTTGCCGGGTTCAGAATGGCTTTCACGAGGTATTGCCCGCTGTCGAGGTTGAATGCAAAATACTCGCTGGCGGCATCGATACCTGCAATAGTTACCGTATCGTAGCCCGCAGCTCCCGGCTGGTATTTGAATATGTATACAGATCCGGATCCCATGGATACCGATGGAAGAGATTGTGTGGAGATATGCCCGGTGATGTTTGTAGAGAACTCATATATATTGACAGTCGGGACCATAATACATCCGTTGTTGTCCGTAACTGTACAGGTATAAGGCTGGCCGTCGAGTCCGCCCTCTGTTGTTCCGGTACCTCCCGATGACCATAAAAAGGTATGTGGCAATGTTCCTCCCGTTGCACTCACCTGGGCTACTCCTGCATTGGAACCTGCACAGGCTGTATCTGTTTGTATAATGCCTGCGGTAAGCAAAGCCGGTTCGTTCACGGTAGAAAAATCAGTGATCACGCATCCATTCATATCGGTGATCGTAACCGTGTAGACGCCTGCTCCGAGACCAGTAGCTGTTGCTGTGGTTTGCCCGGAAGGAGCCCACAAATAAGTATATGGAGCTACACCGCCTGAAGCGCCGTTGCTTGCAGTTCCATCCGTTGCTCCGAAACACAAAGCATCCGTAGAGGAACCTGCGCCCAAAAGTGATGATGGTTCATTGATGGTAACTGTATTGGAAGTGAAACAGCCGTTCAGGTCGGTAACATTAACCGTATAGCTGCCCGGCAGTAAATTGATAATACCGGCAGAAATTTCTCCATTGGGTGCCCAGCTATATGTGTAGGAAGGTGTTCCTCCCGATGGAGTAACTGTGGCTGATCCGTTTGACAAACCGTTGCATTGAACATCGGTGCCGTTAATAATAGTACTCAACACCGCGGGTTCATTAACTGTGGTGGAAAATGAACGAAAACAACTGTTGTCATCGGTAATTTCGAGGTTATAGCTGGTGGCAGGTACACCACTGATAAAGGAATTGGTTCCGTGTCCGATCCAGTTATAATAAAGGGTTCCGGTACCGCCTGTAGCCGCTGTTGTTATAGCTCCGTCGGAGGCGCCATTACAGCTTACATCTGTTACGCTGAAATTCGGAAGCACTTCGGCGGGTTCAAAGATAGTGGCCGTAGGCATTACAGCACATCCGTTCATATCAGTAATGGTAAGCGTATGAGTGCCCGCCGCTAAATTGGTAGCCGAAGAGGTTGTAGCTCCGGATGGAGCCCAGCTGAATGTATAACCACCGGCTCCTCCCATCCCGATAAAACTGGCAAACCCATCGGCAAGGTTAAAACAGCTGGCATTTCCTACCGTACCCACACTATACGAGAGAGGTGAGGGTTGGGTGATCGGAACATTGAGGACATAAGAACATCCGGTCATATCGGAAATGGAGCAGGAATAAGTACCTGCGAACAAACCCGATTCTGTATCTGTTGTATTGCCTGAGAATAACCAGTTATAGCTATAAGGACCTCCGTCACCCCCATTGCCCGACACTGTAGCAGATCCGTTGGCATTACCGTTACAGTCCACATTTGTTTGTGATACTATGGAACCGCCTACCTGTGGCGGGTTGTTCAGATCGTAAGAAGTATAGGAGCCCGTACATCCATTGACATCCGTTAGCTCTATATAGGGTGTTCCGGCAGGCAGATCGTTGTGCGATTGATT
This sequence comes from Bacteroidota bacterium, assembly GCA_021156365.1. GTDB lineage: Bacteria > Bacteroidota > Bacteroidia > B-17B0 > Aurantibacillaceae > JADJDM01. The sequence continues at coordinate 66,616 of JAJNDK010000008.1, read as the reverse complement.
ATTATCGGTGAATAAAAGACTGCCGCTTATGTGCCAGCCCATGGTGTACGGAGCGGTACCACCCGAAACATTAAGGCTGACCTCACCGTTGTTATATCCATAACAGGTAGGATCGTTCTGCGAAACAAGAGTTGCTCCTAAAGGTAAAGGCGAGGAAATAGGAACGCTTACCGTGTAGGAGTTGGAGCACCCGTTGAATACAATACAGGTGTGCGCGCCGTCAATCAGTCCTGTTGCCGAATTGGTAGTGCTTCCTCCATACGACCAGATATAACTTATAGGTGGAGCAACAAAAGTGCCGGGTGTTACAAGAGCGGTACCGTTATTACCTCCGCTGCAGGTGACATTGGTACTGGAAGTAAGGGTAGCCGTAACAAAATTGGTGAAAATAAGATCAGCTGAAGAACTGGTGTCGGAAGGTGAGCAGCCTCCCATTGCAATACAGCGGTAGTGCCAGTTGTTCATAGAAGCTGTTGCACTGCTGATATGGAGTGCGCTGGTGTTCGTTCCCGTATAAATTCCGGCTTCGCTGAGATTGGCGAATCCGCTTCCCTGGTCTTCCTGCCACTGGTAATTGTAGGCGCTGAAATCGGTGATGCTGAAATCCGCGCTCATGCCGTTAGTGCAGATCACGTAGTTGGAAGGATTGGTAACGACGGTTGGCAATGGGCAATAATCCATGTCATCGGCATATATGGCGCCTATGCCTGTACCGGTGGTATACTCGATCTTTATTGTTCGTACACGTGTGAAATTCAATGGAACATACGTGTAAGACATGTAAGACATCGGATTCAGAATGCTGCTGCTTATGACATTGCTTCCGGTTTCATCATAGCCCCTGATGATAAGGTTACTGATGTCGGAGGCATTATCGGCATAGAGGTAAATGCCGTTTACTCTTATGTCGTTCATGATGGTACCCAGATGACCGGCGTTCATATCGCCGCGTGCATACCAGTGTCCGGCACCGTTGCGGGGGAAATATTGTCGTATATCGTCATTCCCGTCGAAGAAAAAGGTGTAGCTGTTCTCCACCCAGTTCTGGGTGAAAAAAGGCTGATCGAAGGTAAGGGTGCTTTGTGCCTCCGACTTTTTGCAGAGTCCTGTTACTATCAGTAAGGCAAGTGTTGTCCTGAAAAGGATAATTTTCGAGGTATTCATTTAAGAGTAGTTTGTTTTGGTAAGCGAATATATAAAAAATCGTGAAGTATCTAAAAGAAAGTGCATTACCTCCTGAAAAGTAGTAGTAATGTGCAACAGGACCTGCAGGAAAATAAACATCCCACAAACCGTATGATCTGTGGGATTTTAGAAAGGAACAGAAAAGTATGCACCGTGATGAGGCGCTGTGTATACTTTTTGTTATTATTTGTGATGTTGATAAAATAAACGCCTGCTAACATGCAGGGCTCACTTCCACCCGATGTGATATATTCCGGATCCTTATTTGTAAATACCTTCGATCACCGGTCCGGGTATGTTTTTTGCCGGCGTTCTTTCTACTTACATTTTAATGTTATGATGGTGACTTACAAAGTCAAAGGCGAATGCCTATGACTGTAACGTCATCCACCTGTTCCAGCGCACCTTTCCATTCATTAAAAGCGTTGCTGAGCTTTTGTTGTTGCTCCTGCATTGGTAACATGGAAACAGAGACCAGTAATTCCTTCAGCTGCTTATACATGAATTTTTTTCCTTTCGGGCCGCCGAACTGATCCGGCAAACCATCGGTAAGCGCATATACAACATCGCCTGCATGCAGCTGAACGGTATGTTGTGTAAAAGGAACCTGGTCTTTATCATGTTTGCCTACGGGCATTTTATCGGGCGCAAATTCTAACAATCCGGAGTCGCGTACTATCCATACCGGATTGTTGGCGGCTGCATAGGTCATTGTTTTGTTGGCGAAATCGAAGCTCAGCAGGCTACAGTCCATGCCATCCTTGCCGCCTTCGGGGCTGCCGTCTTTTTTCAATCGCTCGATGATCGTTTTACGTGTATGGTTCAGGATCTCTGCCGGCTGCGATGAATATTCGCAGGCCTTTTCGAGGCTGGTAATGTTGAGCAGGCTCATAATGGAACCCGGTACGCCATGCCCGGTGCTATCGGCAGTGGCCAAAGCAAAAGCTCCGTTCGATAATTGATGTGTCCAGTAGAAGTCCCCACTCACCACATCTTTCGGCTGAAAGAGCACAAAATAGTCTTTCAGGTTTTCATCCAGCATTTCTTTGGTGGCAAGAAAGCTGCGCTGGATCCTTTCCGCATAGTTGATACTGTCGGTAATCTCTTTGTGCTTTTCTTCTACCAGCTCTTTGGCATGCTCTACTTCTTTTTTCTGCTCGGTGATGATCTTGTTTTTCCGTTTGCCTTCTCTCAGGTTCCGGTATACGATCACGGCAAGGGCAAGCACCAGCACAAAACCAATGGTGAAAGCATAGCGGATGGTTTTCTGACGTTTCAGCTCTTCCTCCCTGCGGGCCTGTTCTGCTTTGTAGGTATCTTCTTTTGCTTTCTGTTCTGCTTTCAGTCCTTTTTCTTTTGCTTCGTATTCAACTGCCGCAAATTTTTTCACCTGCTCTTCGTTGCTGAGCGAATCTTTTGTTTCGATATAGAGCGAAAGCATTTTCAGCGCATCGTCCGACCGGTGCAGCTCGGAGTTGATCTTGTATAGCAGGAACGAAGTGGATTTGATCACTTCCATAAGCTGCGCTTCTTTGGCTGTTTCCAATCCTTCCTGCGCAGCTTCTTTTGCTTTTGCATAGTCCTTCAGCTCATAATAACATTCGCCGATGTCACGCAGGTCGCCACACATCAGCCCTGCATTGCCTGATTCTTTCGCCAGCCCGTAAGATTTAAGGAAATAGTCCAATGCCTCCCGGTATTTCTTTTCATCTTCACGGAGAATACCCAGGCCGTTGTATGCAAATGCGAGGTTATCCGTATTGCCGATCTCTTCCGATAATTTGATGGAACGTTTGAAACACTCAAACGCCATATCATTATCGCCCGACAAGTGATATGTGCTCCCCATGCTGTTGTAGATGCCGGACATGCGCATCCGGTCTTCGATCTCTTCGGCTATCTTAATGGCTTCTTTATAGTAGGATAGTGCTTTTGAAAACTCCTTCTGTGCATTGTACACATCACCCATGGTGTTGAGGATATATGCCAGCGGACGTTTGTGCCCGTTCTTTTTAGCCAGCTCCATCGACTGGTTGAAATAGTCCAGGGACTTTACATAATCGCCTTTTACCCGGTTTATGTCGCCGATACCATTGTAGCAGATGATGATCTTATAGCTGTCGTTTATTTTTTGCGAAATGGCAATACACTTGTTATAACAGTCATAAGCCTGTTCATATTCATTATGGCTCCGGAAGGCTTCTCCTTTCGACATATAAATAAAGGCCTGTATTTTTTCTGCTTTTATCCGTTGGGCTATCTGCAGTGCCTCATTTTGTAGCTCAAGACTTTTCTCTGTGTGGCCTGCTCGGCGCTCGGCTTCACCTTTCCAGCCGCTGGCTTCCGCATTGATCAGCTCGAGCTTGTTTTTTTTGCCCAGCTCCAACGCTTTATCGAAGAAGTAATTGGCCGAGTCCAGCTTATAAGCTCTGTAATAATAGATCCCGTATTTGCAATAGGCCAGCGCTTCGGCATAAGCATCCTTGTTCTTTTTACTTTGCAGCAAAATTTCCTGTGCCAGCGGATAAGAGAAATCGCGCCAGTTTTCGGAAAGCTGCGCCAGGATGTCGATACGCGTGGAATCATTAACCCTGAAAAAAGCTTTCTTCAGGCTGTCTACCTGTGGATTTACAGCTGTGGTGTCTTTCAGGATCTCTTCAATATCCGGGGATGGGATGATTGTATTCTGAAAAACAGCTGCCGGTTCCTTTGTTCTTTCGTTGGAACAGGAAACCCCTGCGAACAATCCGATCACAAGGCAGCAGCTGAAAAAGAATGTATTTAAAGGATACGTTCGCGAAACCATACGCACTAAAGATATAAAAAAAGGCCGTTCATAGGGAACAGCCTTTTTGAGATATACTATAAATAACATCAGGGGAGTAAGAGAAGCTGGCTTTCTATAGCGCTCAGTGTGCTGGTCTGCGGCGTCAGAGTTTGAGAATGATTGGCAGTGATGACGGTGGCTGATGAAGCATAATAATAAGTTCCGTTTTTGACACCCAGGGCCACGAGGACCACATTTTTGCCAATCGGGATATTGGAGATAGAGTAAACACCCTGTCCAAGATGATACAATGCACCTACCGTTGTAGATCCGTTCAGTGAGATATAAACTGCACCGCTTGTTGCATCAAACGTATTGCCAAGTGTAACTGTAACGGTGGTTTTTGGAGCCACTGTATCCCATGCATAACCCGTATTGAGCCATACCGCAGAATCCAGGCGCGCATGGTAATAGTATTTCTGATCGGTGCTGTTGAACACAGGGCTTATCGCATTGGTATCCGGTCCGGCTTTCCATACTTTCGAAGTATCGGTAATGGAGAGCGCCGTAGCATAGAATTTTTTAATGTTGTTCAAAGGAGTGATTCCCGGCTCCGGAACATCCACAAACACATTTGCATTGGGAGATACGCGTAAGGTCTGGGTGTTTTGTGAAACACTTACTTTTACACAGCCTTTGGTGGCGATAAGCCTGCCCTGTGCATTGGCCGGCGCCCCGGAAAGAATGATCTCTTTTTTAGTGAAAACCCCTTTCAGGATCACGTTTACGGTACCTGTTACAAGTGTACCAGATGCATCCACGAATGCATCGGAAGGAATAGTTACTTTCGCTCCACCTACCGTAAAATTCTGCCCGGCAGAAGCATTGATCTGCGCAGACTGCACCTGCACGCCGTTCTGAACAAAGAGCTCAGCCAGGTTAGCGGGGCCGGTTGCTGCAGGCGTAGTAGGATTAGTGGGAGCAGGAGCTTCGTTCTTTTCTTTTTTACATTGGGTAAACAAGAGAACGCTTAGGGAAGCTATTGCAAAAATGTATGATCTGGATTTCATAATGAATGTTTTATATTAATAATATAAATCTAATATAACTATAATACAGGAAGACGGATCAAAAGGTTTCCGGCTTAACTGATTTAGAAAAGACAATTCATTGATTTGTGCAATGGATTCGTTGATTTGTGCAAGTAAAAAAAACAGCTTGTTACAGGTGGAGCCGCAGATTTTCGCAGATTACGCGGATTTTTGCTAAGGGCGGCATCTACGAAATCTGTGAAAATCTGCGGCTGTCTTCAGACTGATGCGCTGCCAGTACTTACAGCTTTTGAAATTCAAATTTCGGAGACCCTTTGAGTCCTGTGGTACTATAGAAACCGATAAAGTGAAGCTTGTAATAAGAGCCATCCACAGTTTTAATAATATAAGAAAAGGTCGGATCCACCGTATATACGCCGGTCGTCAGGTTGAAGGTCTTCCAGTCAAAACCAATGTTATTGATGTTTGAAACCAGTGGATGACTGATCGTATCGGATAATTGGATATTTGCAAAATCCATATCCGTGAAGCGTGCCGAGCGTACTTTGTGCGGATTGGTAAGCATACCCACAACAAGATAAGGCATTCCGTCAGGATAGATATGTGTAAACTGCCCAAAAAGAAGATCGTAATTTTCACGGTCGGGCTCTATATTGTTGGCCACTGCATTCGTATTCATCGAGAAGCAGGTGAAATTCTTTGCGGTTTGCCTGTTTACGGTAACTGTCTGTTCATTGCTTCCGTTCAGGCTTGCATATTTAAAGGTGTAGCTGTTTGCATCGGCCGAAAGGAACTGTACTTTTTTATAGCCGATCGTCGATCCCGCAGGCGTGAACCCCCGATTGACGATATACACAAAAGAATGCGATTGCCAGTCGTTCACCGCAGTGCTGTCCAGGTTTCCGCTGGGCACATCATAGAGCACAGTATTTGTATGTCCTGTAGTGTCTGAAACAGCAGTCACAGTGGCAAAATCCGTTTTCGTAGTGCGATAACACGCCATCCATTTGGCCGAATTCAGCTTGATGTGATAGCCACCGGTAGCGCTTTCAAAAGCAAGGTCCCAGTCTGTTTTGATATGCGTGGCCACAATGTTGTTGCCGGGAAGTGAATAATAGATCTGTGTTTTGTAATCATTGCCCATATCTACCTGCGAAGTGACTACGGGATACTCATTGTCCCCGCCACCGCTGTTATGAGGTTTAATGGGCAGCTCTTCCTTTCTGCAGGAAAAGAAAAGAACAACACTGAGTATGAAAAAGAGTTTATTTGCTGAAGACATAATCCAGTTTTAAAAAATAAGTACGCCCCATGGCAATAGGGGTAGAGAAGCCTCCGGAACTGTGAGTACCTCCACCGCTTGAGCTGGCAAGCAGGTTGGTTACATTCAGGATGTTTTTCGAGCCGATGGTTACGGTAAATTTCTTTTTGAAGAAGCGGGTGGAAAAATTTGCATCCAGGGTATGGTAGTCGGATATAAAGGTCTGGTAAGGTTCGTTGCTGGCAGACAGCGCTACACCCGGCAGTTTGCCTGTATATTTGTAAAACACGTTGACGGAGGATTTTATTTTTTCGAATTCGTATTGGGCAGATCCTCTTGCTTCCGGTGAATAATTATAAGTGGCCACATCAGCGAACTCAGCACTCAGCTGGTTGTATCGTGCAGTATAGGATCCGCCGGCCGATACGGTAAGTGATTTGTATTTATAATTCGCATTCAGTGAGGTTCCGTATGTTATGTACCTGCCGATATTGATATAGGTATATTGAGTACCGCTGTTGATCCCTAAAGTAATAAGATTGGAGATGTTATTGTAGAAATAACTGTTCTCTATCCACATGTTCTTTTTATCTTTTTCCTTTTTGTATTTCACCGAAACAATATAATTATTGGATGTTTCTGCTTTTAAGCCGGTATTTCCGGTAATATTATGGTTGATGTCCACAAAGTCAAAATACAGCTCTTTTAAGGTGGGTGCTCTGAATCCTCTTGCATAGGAGCCTCTGAAGATCCAGCTCTCGGTATTGTATTTCAGGTGCAGGGAAGGAGTGAGGGGAGCCTGGTACACACTGTTATAGGCATAACGAACACCCGGGCGGATCACGAAATTTTTTACCGGCTGAATTTCGGCGCTTGCATAAGCTGCCAGGTCACTGATGTATTGTTTTTTGTTCTCGATGCGCTTACCGAATGCACTTTCATAGTTAAGGTCATAACCTGCTTCGTAATTGAAATAATGGTGTTTCTCCACGCTGTCCTTTAGCTCGCTGAACGGTTTGGAAGAAATGAAAGAGCCACGAGCCATCATCAGTGTAAACATGCTGGTATCCTGCATCGATACATCACCCTGTGTTTCCTTCAGGTTGGTAAGATCTTTGTAATACGTGTTTTTTCTCCGCTCGTAATAGTTGTAGCCCAATATGTTGTTGAAAGAAAGATGCTTTTTAAATTTCACATTTGTGCTCACCGAATTATCGATCCTGTTCGTACGGAAATGATCGTCGAAAGCTGATTCGTAGTAAGGAGCTACCGGAAATCCCCGGCTCAGGATCAGCTCATTGAAATAAGATCCTTTATAAGCGATATCAACCCTTTTTTTGGAAAAGGTGTAATCCAGGCTGGTAAAATATTGTTCGCGTGGTTTCCAGTTTTTGAAACGGCTGGTATCTGCCGGAGTTTTTTCAGGGAACAGGTAAAAGGCTTCGTTGGCCTTCCATCCGTTAAAATAATTTCTTCCTCCGCTGACCTTTATCCCGTGATTTTTTTTCTGAAAGGAGAAATAGAGATTGGCATTGTAGGTGTAATTCGATTCGTAGTAAGTCTGAATACCTGATTCCAGGCGGTTTTTCTTTGGTTTTTTGGTGATTATATTTACCACACCTGCGAGGGCATCTGTTCCGTAATTCACAGCCATCGGTCCTTCCACAATTTCAATACGCTCTACATTGTTAAGGTTGATCTGTGCAAGATCCAGGTTACCATCCTGCCGTCCGATCATCGGGACCCCATCGATCATCACCTTCACGTTCTGTCCCGAAACACCCTGCATACTCATCGTACATATGCTGAGTGCATTATCCTGTGAAAAACGGAAATTGAGCTCATTACTGAGTGCATCTTTCAGGTTAACGGCAGCCAGCTCTTCGATGCGTTTGGAGTCGATGATCTTGATCTTGTAGATCGAATTGTCGGCGCTGGTAGGCGCATACTGTGCAGTCACCACTACATCTTTCAGCTGCTTAAGATCTTCTGTGAGGTTTACGGTGATCCGTTTCCGGTTGGATGTAATAGTATCAATAAATGTAGTATAGCCCAGGCATTTTACTTTTAGAATGTAGGGTGCCTGTGTATAATACTCCACTTCACCATTCAGATCCGTCGAATTCATGTACACAAGCGTTCCGTCCTTTACCAAATGCACAACCGCCCCCGGAAGTCCTAAACTGTCCGAAGGCGATAAGCATTTAACTGTTGTTTGTGAAACAGCAACAAAGCAATAAACAGAGAGGGCAAAGAAAAGCAGCTGCCTCATAAAATTCTTATACTTTAAAATATTTCACGATCGTTTCTTTAATGATCTTTTGATTGCTTGGAGAATCTGCGTTTGCTTTGGTTTGTTGTTCTCCCAGCTTGAACAGGGCCTCGTATAATTTCATGTTGTCTACGATCAGGGCCAATGCAATACCGGTGTTTTCAGACTGCAGGTTCTGCCATACAGCTCTTACATCGTTCCAATAGTTCTTGTTTACATCCCACCATTTAATAGCACCGATACATTTTCCTTCCGGCAGGTCGGTAAAACGCTCGATCCCTTTTTCCCAGCAGAGCAGGCTGTCCTTCTTGCCTTCTTTACGAACGAGCTTCTGATTGTCCTGCTCATGCAACCAGCCTCCGTCTTTGGTAAGGATGATCTTGTTGTCACGCTTCAGTACATTGTAGTCGCTCCGTTTGGTGTATTCTCTTCTTGGAAGCGGAGCATCCGCCACACTTTCCCAGTAGTGATTTCCGTCTACGTGTACCCAGGTAGCAGTTCCTTCATAACGCGGACTATCATCCACCTGTCCTACTTTTTGGGTCCACTGACCTTTTACCTGATCTTTGCTGAGGGTGATCTTTTCCCATTTATCGTTGCTGACGAATTTCAGCAGTTCGGTATTCTCGAACAGCCAGTCCTGGCGCCAGTGTTTGATGATCATACTATCGTTCACTACCAGCAGGTGCTGCAATACGATCTTGTTTTCGCTGTTCTCTATCACCGCTACGAATTCGGTACCCGATTCGAAATAACGATCATGGTATTTGTAATCTGCGATCGGCGAAAATGTTTCGGCAAATTTGAATGTTACCGTGTGGCAGCCTGCGAGTGAAAGAATAGCCTCACGGTCCTGTGCTTTTTTTGCAGTGGCAGCTTTCTCTTCTTCACTTACAACTACTGCTTTGGCAGCCGGTTGTTTTGTAGCAGGAGCTTTGCCTGCCGGCTTTTGCGCAAAAGCGCCAATGGAGCAAATGAGCAATGTGGAAATAAATACTTTTTTCATGGCTGTAATTAATTATTGATGATCAGTTTTTTAGTAATGATGCTTCCGTTGATCTGCAGGCTTACGAGGTAAATACCGTTAGCAATCGATCCTGTCTCCAGGTTTACCTGGTTCAGTGCACCGGCAACAGCTGTTTCGGCAGCGAATTGTTTTACCGTTCTGCCCTGCATATCCATCAGGGTAACAAGCGGAGCCACATTCATTGTTTCAGCACTGAACACCAGTGTTACATTGCTTCCGTTGGAAGGATTCGGGCACAATGCCATGGATGTAACAGAATTGTCGATCGTGTTAATGCCTACTGCTGCTCCCAGGTCTTCTTTTGAGAAATTGGATTTTGATAAAGCCCCACCTGTATAACCAGTGAAGATCATTTTGTAAATATGGTTGTCTTTTGCATGTACAAAATACACGCGGTCATTCACGATCACGTATGCGCTGCCACTGAAGGATTTCCAGTCGCTACCGATGGTATTGATCGCCGTCAGGAAGGGATGAACAGTGTAGTCTACATAATTGGCAGGATCAGCTAAACCATCTGCCTGTGCTATCGTCACGCCTTTGTTATGTAAGGTCCCGGTAAGCGGATACATTTGTCCCATTACTTCGCCGTAGTATTTTGTAAAGAACAGATCCCAGTCAGTGCTTACCGGCTCGCGGTCGATAATGCTTTGTGTAACGAATGAATAATAAACGAAGTTTTTGGTATTGTAGGCTTGTTTTACTACTGTTGCCGTATCTCCACCTGAGTTATCAAGGTTAGCAGAGATGATCGAATAGAAATAATTACCCGGAGTAGTATTGTCTACTTTTTCGATGAAAAATTTTTTGTAGGTATTATTCGTGTATTTAATGATAAATACCACGGATCCTTCCACGTTGTGGGAGATCACATTGTATTCACCCCAGCCGTATGTGGCAGAAGCGTGGTTCAGTGCGCCATTGCTCCATGAAGTATCGCTGTTATAAAGCTGCGTCCATGTGCCGATACCTGTTGTATCCAGTGTTAAAAAATCAGCAGGAGCTCCTCCCGGTATTTCATACACTGCATTTCCACCCGCGTTGTTGAACAGAACCGAAACACCGAATGAATTGGTTTCCAGTCCCAGATCCCAGTTGTTACGTGGCTGGGCGGTTTCGTTCCCGTCAGAAAGACGATACCATACTTCGTTGGTAGTAAGGGTTACGGAATCATTAACCACCTGGGCATTTGTGGCTAAAGTAGTGAGTGCCAGAGCGGCAAAGAGTAGCGTTTTTTTCATATTATATTTGCTTAGAATGATTTTAAATAACTTCGCAAAGATGCACAGGGATTGGAGTTTGGGCAATACCATAAATAGGTTATTTCTTGAAGTTTAATAAAATACCGTAAAAGAGGTATAGAGGTCGAAAACAAAGGGATGTGTGGCTTGTGCCGGAAAAATGATGCCACGAAGCGGATCTTATTAGAGCTTTTTATATAGTTAAGAGCCACATGCAAATACTTTTCATCCGCGTTAATTATTAAAGCCACTATTATCTGCGCCATCTGCGTAATCCGTGTCTGGCCAGCTCGAGTCAGCACTACTTTATTTTCCTTGCAGTCTCCCGTTGGATGTCGCGTTTTTTGATATCGTCGCGTTTATCGAACAGCTTTTTACCTTTTGCCAGTGCGATTTCCAGCTTGGCGTATCCACTTTCGGAGATAAAGAGGCGTAAGGGAATGATGGTGAGTCCCTGGTCTTTAAGCTTTTTCTGAAGTTTCCGTATTTCCGTTTTATTCAGCAGGAGCTTCCGTTCCCGGTTGGGATCGTGGTTGTTATAAGTCCCCTGTTCGTATTCGGTGATGTGAAGGTTCCGGATGAACAGCTCATCATTTTTAAAGAAACAATAGCCGTCAGTTACGTTGGCTTTCCCGGCCCGTATGGATTTGATCTCCGTACCGGTCAATACCATACCCGCCACATACTTCTCCAGGAAGCTGTATTCGAAAGAAGCCCTGCGGTTCAGGATATTTATATGGTTTTTCAGATCAGCCACTTTGTGAAATTAAGGATGCAAATATACGCAGATTCTGAACAGATTAGTACATTTGGGAAATGCAAATCCAATTAATACCGGCAAATAGCAGTCACTTTACGCTTATTGAAGAGCTGGCCCGGACGATCTGGAACAAACACTATGTTCCGATGATCGGGCAGGAGCAGGTAGATTATATGCTTGCCAACATCTACAATGCCCAAAGCCTGCAGGAGCAAACGGAGGTAAAGCAGCATCGTTTTTACCTGATCCATGCAAACGGAATTCCTGATCCGATCGGTTTTATTTCTATCAGCAGGGAAAAGAACGGCGACTATTGGATCCATAAATTTTATGTGCTGGACGAATACCAGGGTAAAGGCACCGGAACGCTGGTGTTTGAAGCGATCAAACAGGAAATGCAGGATCTGACATGTATTCGCCTTACGGTGAACCGCGGAAATTACAAATCCATTAACTTCTATTTCAAACAAGGTTTTGTGATAGAGCAAGTAGCTGATTTTGATATTGGTAAAGGTTATTACATGAATGACTTCGTGATGGTCTGGAAGAAGAGAAGTACGCTGTCGTAGGGAATTTGGATTGTTTAATGGACTGTCAGGTCGATTACGCCTGATCTTGAAAACCCTCAAATAGTCCTTCCAGCCTTCAAAAGAACCATTGGTAAAAACAATGGAGCCTGTTTATGAAAATTATGTATTTTCACCTTGCCTTAAAACAAATTTATATGCGCAAATCAATCATTTCTATGCTGCTGTTTATAGCAGTTTCTCTCCCGGTTTTCGGGCAAAAGAAGCAGGTAACTGTAGAGGATCTCTGGCGTGATTACACGTTCATCCCTTCCATGTTCGGCGGCTTTAATTCCATGAAGGACGGAAGCAGCTATTCACAGCTGGAAGAGACCGGTGACATTAATAAATACGAATTAAAAACAGGAACACTCCTTAGTAATGTGGTAAAAGCAGGCGAGCTGGTTCCGGAAGGCGGAGGAGCAGCTATTGTTCCGCAGGATTATTATTTCAGCGAAGATGAAAGCAAGATCGTTTTCCCGCAGGATTACGAATCGATCTATCGTCACTCGGGAACTGCAAACAATTACGTATTCGACCTCAAAACACGCAAGCTGAAAAAGCTTTCAGACAAAGGGAACCAGATGTTTGCCACGATAGCTCCTTTAGGGAATAAAGTTGCTTTTGTACGCGACAACAACCTGTTTGTAAAAGACCTGGACAATAACGCGGAAACACAATTGACCAAAGACGGTGAATATAACAAGATCAAGAACGGCTGGGCTGATTGGGTATATGAAGAAGAATTCAGTAAGGCAGAAATGTTTGAATGGAACAGTAACGGGACAAAGATCGCCTATGTGAAATTTGACGAAAGTAAAGTGAAGGAATATGAAATGGCGATGTACGATGGTTTGTATCCTTCGCAATATAAATTCAAATATCCGAAAACAGGTGAAGCCAATTCCATCGTGAGTGTATACATCTATGATCTGGCGAGTGGAAAAACCACACCTGTTGATATCGGCAAAGAAACAGACATCTACATTCCTCGTGTGATCTGGACAACCGATGCAAATGTATTATCTATTCAGCGGATGAATCGTTTGCAGAATAAATTGGAATTGCTTTTTGCAGATGCTGCAACGGGAAGTACCAAAGTGATCCTGACCGAAGAAGCAAAAACCTATATTGATATTGCTGATAACCTGCGTTTCCTTGAAGGTAAAAAAGGATTTATCTGGAGCAGCGAAATGGATGGTTACAATCATTTGTATTATTATGATATCACCGGTAAGCTGATCAACCAGATCACCAAAGGCAGCTGGGATGTAATGGATTTTAAAGGAATTGATGAGAAATCGAAAATGCTGTATTATATCTCTACCGAAATTTCTGCTACCGACAGGGATCTGTATAGCATCAGCCTGGATGGCAAAAAGAAAACAAAGCTGTCGACTAAAAAAGGAACGACCGATGCTACCTTCAGCAGCAGCTTCCAGTATTATGTGAGCACCTGGAGCGATGCCAATACACCATACGTTTCCGAGCTACACAGCAGCGACGGTAAACTGATCAAAGCATTGGAAGAGAACAAACCGATGAACGAGATGTTGAAAGGCTATGACTTTACAAGGAAAGAATTGTTCACATTCAAGACTTCCGAAAATGTAGAGCTGAATGGTTGGATGATGAAACCCACCTCTTTCGATGCGAAGAAAAAATACCCTGTCTATATGTTTGCATACGGCGGACCGGGCAGCAACGAATGTAACAACCAATGGGAAATTTATGATTACGCATGGCACCAGTTGCTTTGCCAGCAGGGTTATATTGTAGTGTGTGTGGACGGGCGTGGTACAATGGGTCGCGGTCGTGATTTCAAACACAGCACCTATATGCAGCTCGGTAAGCTGGAAACGATGGATCAGATAGAAGTTGCCAAATACATGGGAGCGCAGTCTTACGTAGACAAAACACGCATCGGTTTCCAGGGATGGAGCTTCGGTGGGTACCTGGCTTCATTGCTTATCACCAAGGGAGCAGATTATTTCAAGACCTGTATTGCAGTGGCGCCTGTTACCAACTGGAGGTATTATGACAACATCTATACGGAGCGTTTCCTGCGCACGCCACAGGAAAACCCAAAAGGTTATGATGAGAACTCGCCGATCAATTTCACGAAACAGATCAAAGGAAAATATATGCTGATCCACGGAAGCGCTGATGACAATGTGCATTTGCAAAACAGTATGGAAATGACCAAAGAGCTGGTGAAGAACAACATTCCTTTCGATCAGTTCTTCTACCCGAACAAAAATCACGGAATTTACGGCGGTAACACACGCCTGCATTTGTTTACAAAGATCCTGAAATTTACGAAAGAGAATTTGTAAGCATGTATAACTACATGTGAAATCCCGTCCGCCTCAGGCGCACGGGATTTTTTTATGTTAGAAGGAGGGCTTATCTTTGTATATAACTAAAAATGTCCAATGAATAAATTTCATAGTATTATAACTTTTATATTGTTGTCCGGCATGTGTCATGCGCAAACCATTGTTGGAGGTCTTATTAGTGGTAATGTTACCTGGAGCCTTGCCGGTAGCCCTTATATTGTAACGAATAATACATTAATAAGCTCAGGTAGTAAGCTGACTATTGATCCGGGTGTTGTACTGAAATTCGATAGCGGTAAAGCACTTCAGGTAAGAGGAACATTGGTGGCAAAGGGAACCTCTTCAGCCGGTATTGTTTTCACCAGTAATGCAGCTTCACCGGCAGCCGGCGATTGGAAATACATTCTTTTCGAAGACGAAAGCATTGATTACGATTCAATTTCAGGAACCGGAAGCATCCTGGAGTATTGCACTATAGAATATGCCGGAGTGCCAGCGCAGCAGACTTTCAATAATGAAGGGGTGATAAAGTTATTATCAGCGCATCCAAAGATCAATTCCTGCATTATTCACGACATGTTAGCTACGGGGATTTATGCAACGGCCGTCGATCATGTGAAAGTAACGAACTGTGAGATATATAACGGACTGGAAGGGGGCATTATGGTGCATGTTTTTAACCATCTGACTATTTCACATTGCATTATCCGTAACAACGGTAATCCAATGAATTCCTATGCCCTGAACTTTAAACCTATTCAGGCTAAATGGGGGCCGGATTACACTATTGAGTGGAATACAGTATGTAACAATTACGGCGGAGGAATCGAATTGGCGGGAGGCACAGCTGGTAGTATTTTTAAAAACAACCTGATCCTCGGAAACGTATCGCCCCTTGGTACCTTTCCGCTGGAGTGGGAAATGAATGGCCATGAAGTAATCAGTAACAATATTTTTGCACGTAACAGATCTACGATGGAATATCCTGTTGTTTTTTTGAATGCTCTGACACGGCAGATCGGGAATTTCTCCATCAACCATTTTGTGGACAACGAAGGGCTCATTCGCATCCAAGCTGATGGAGGTGACGTAAAACAAAACACGATAGTAAGGAATACGTCCCGAGACTCTTTCCAGGTATGGCTTGAAGATTATCCGGCCTTTCATTATAACAATATGCTGGATAATAATAGCATCGGCGGCAATCCGATAGCTTACCTCAGAAATTATAATTATGCTGCAGATCCTGACATAAATCTTGAGAGTAACTGGTGGGGAAGCAATAATCCTGGACTGGTGCAGGCCAATATGTATGATTGGTTTGATGATGTAACGCTGGGGGTGATCGATTTTATTCCTTACCTGATCGATCTCGATACAATTGCTCCTGTTTCTCCGCCTCGTAATGTAACCAAACACGATCTTGGGGGAGGAACTGTCTACATGGAATGGGCACCGAATCCTGAAATGGATATTGCCGGATATAAAATTCACTGGGGAATGGATCCCTGCTATTCGTTTACCAACACACTTGATGTGGGTAATGTAACATCCTTCGTGCTCACTGGTATTAATAATTTCAACGATTCCATTGCTCTGACGGCTTATGATAATTTAAAGAATAATATCAATGATCAGTTCGATGGCAATGAAAGTTGGTATACTATGTCGGTTGTTTCGCCGGAGAGTGGAATTTCGGAGTCTGATATCAATGTTCGTTCTGTTGTATACCCATGTCCACTTACTACTTCTGCGGAGATCCGTTTCAATAACCCGAAGAAAGAAACCTACACTTTTCTGTTGTATGATGCGCAGGGCAGAGTAGTAAGGGAAGGGAGCACTGTTTCGGGTATTTATTTGTTTGAAAAAGGAGATCTTTCAGAAGGGATTTACTTATACAGGCTTTGTTCGGCAAGCGGTAAGTCCGGTTCCGGTAAACTGCTTATTCAATAGTAGAAGAACAGGAAAACGTTCTTCAAAAGATCCTGAAGTTTACGAAAGAGAATTTGTAAGCATATATAGGTGTTTCAGGATATTTTTATAGCCCAACCAGCACACCCAACTGTAATCCAATGTTTGCATTGTGCTCACTGAGGCTGGTGGCATCACGTACTTTTAATAATCCCTGGTAATAATTCGCGTCCACATTCAGCCAAAGATTTTCCATCATCCGGTAATTGAACCCAACGGAACCATTCAGACCGAAATCAACTTTATTGGCAGGTGCCGGCTCCGTGTTCTTTTCGTCTACAAGGAAACCAACTGAAGGCCCAAGTGTAATTTTCGGACGAAAGTCCTGCTCATAAGTACCGAAAAAATACATGGCTTTTACCGGTACACGGAGATAATCCATCCGGATAACAGAAGATCCTGTTTCGGATCCTGATTTGAACTTGCCACCTTCCAGCGAATATCTTACGTCTCCGCCGATAGCGAAGTGCTGCATCGGCCCGTAAATCCAGGAGAGGCCTGCTGTCCACTGCGGATTGAATTCCCAGTTGTTATATGGCATCAGTACGCTGTGAGATGCTCCCACTGTAGGTCCGATAGAAAAGCTGGTAGTCTGTTGTGCAAACATGTTCATGCCTGCAAAGATGCTTAGGCAAAATATGATCTTTTTCATAATAGTTGTTTTTGTTTTATATATAGTAAGAATTATATGCCAGCAGAAAGGAGGTCTTTTTGTTATTGAACTCTTTGCAGTTTGGGTACTTTGCGTGGAACGGGCTCTACAAAATAAAATTCGGGAAGTGATTTATATGGTTCAGCTGACCAGCCGCAGATTACGCGGATTGCGCAGATAATTACCGGACTGATTAAATTAACGCGGATAAAGAAATAATGTCAATACGTGAAATTTACTATTGTATGCCTTTGTTGGTGTGGTCACAAACGAAGTTTAAGTCCGTAGGTCTGACCTGTAAAAAAATCGCCCTCATTTTTATAGAACCTTTCCGATACCTTGTCCTCGATCACCAGCTTTAAAAAGAGGCTTGGACTCGGGGTATTGAATGGATACAAAAATGAGAGCGAGATGCGTATATAATAATGAAATTATATTCTTGTTTTTGAGCCTTGACATCTTCAAATGCAATGCTGCTTTTATATAACCAATCAAATGCCAGCATAAATTGATACATAGTTCCACAGAACCGGGAGTTTTTTGGGGAATATATGGGGAATATTCTTCACGGGATCGAACGTAAACTCAAATCCGGCAAAAAAAAGATGCATAGTCGAAATCCGTATCGCGAAACTGCACGTACTTATTATAAAACCAATAAAAATTTTTTACATCATGAAAAAATTAATTTTAGCAGCAGCCTTAGTAGTAGCAGGCTTCGCAGTAGAAGCAAAAGCTTCTGTAGTAAATGATCTTACTGTTAATGTAGGTGAGCCGAAATGGGAAAAGTCTGCAGCAGGCACCTGGATGGGCGCTGAAAAGACCTGGTACAAACTAAATCCGAAAGATGCTTCTATCTGGTGGTCGAAAGACGGAAAAAAATGGGAAGCGGTGAAAGACGGCATGTGGCAGGACAAAGAGGGTAAATGGCTGAAGATCGTTGACAAAGATCTGAAGTGGTCGGCAGACGGTGGCAAGACCTGGTCACAGGTTCCTGACTGGACATGGGAAGGCCATGACGGGGTGTGGAACAAATTTGACAAGGATTGGTCATTGTGGACTGCTAAGAAATAAGCAGTAACTTTTATTAATGCAGCAGGTGGGGATTATTCTTCACCTGTTTTTTTCTTTCCCGTTGATCCTTTTGTTTTTTAGCCGGCTGGAATAATTTTCTCTGCGTGTATGTGCCAAACCAAAGCACATGAATATACTTAAACAAATCAATCACCATTTCGGACTTTGCCTTCTGCTGAGCTGTTTTACATTTGCTGTAAAAGCGCAGGAAAAACAAATGCAGATCAGCCTGGAGAATTATCCTTATTTCGCCCCGGTTGCTTTTATCGATCTCACGATCCAGAAAGAGGCGTATGTAATGGGCTATATGGATATCAAACCGGAAAAAGCTAACGGGAAAACGATCCTGCTGCTTCACGGAAAGAATTTTAACGGCAATTACTGGAAGCGGACAGCCGATGCACTCGTAAAAAAAGGATACAGGGTTATCATCCCTGACCAGGTAGGTTTCGGAAAATCTTCCAAGCCTCAACATTTTCAGTATTCATTTCAGCAACTGGCCCTGAATACAAAAAAACTATTAGACCGGCTGGACATTACCCAAACGGCGGTTGTAGGACACTCGATGGGTGGCATGTTAGCCGTTCGTTTCAGCCTGATGTATCCGCAAATGGTTTCGCAGCTGATCCTGGAGGATCCTATCGGCCTCGAAGATTATAAGCTCAAAGTTGCGTATCAGCCCCTCGATTCGTTATATCACAAAGAGCTGAAACAGACCTACGAGTCCCTGAAAAAGTACCAGCTCGAAAATTATTACGATAACAAATGGGAAATGGAATACGAAGAATGGCTGGCACCCATTGCCGGCTGGACGATGAACAAAGAGTACCCGCTTATTGCATGGAACAATGCACTCACAACAGATATGATCATGACGCAGCCGGTCGTATATGAATTATCGAAGATCAAAGCCCCTACGCTGATCATCATAGGAACAAAGGACCGCACGGCTTTGGGCAAAGACCTGGTTACGGAAGAGGTTCGGAAAACCATGGGCAATTATCCGGACATAGGCGCAAAGGCTCAGAAAGCTATTCCAGGGAGTAAGCTGGTGAAGCTGGAAGGAATAGGACACCTGCCGCATATTCAATCCTTTGAGAAATTTATCACACCTTTATTGAAATTTCTTGAAAAACCTGCTCAGTAGATCTGACCGGTAAAGAGCATTGTTTTTTTGATCTATGTCAAAAATTCCCGGGAAAAGGAAAAATACCTTTACCGGAAATCAGAACGACATGAAAAAACTCTTCCTTTTCGCTTTACTGCTCATAGTAGTGGCATCCCCGGCCCAGAAATACAATGCGTATGACGAGGGCACCAAAGATTTCCCCTCAGCCAATGTGCTGAAATACACCATCTATTCCGTTGAGTACAAAGTAGGGAAGACCCGGATCGAGGAATACATCCGTATCAAAGGATTTACGGTGATCAACCAGCATGAAACCAAGGATTCGCATCATTACGAGTTTTCGGTGCAGGACAAGGAAGTGGCAGCGATCGACTCCTTTTGTGCAACGCTTGGCTACGTGAGCTCCAAAAACCTAAACTCTTATAACAATCAGGCAAAGCTTGCTGAAACCCAATTGGAGCTGGAACGCCTTGAGATCAAGAAGGCAGAATACGAAAAGATGCTTGTGAAGATAGATTCTGTAAAATCGGAACGCTACTACCAGCACTGGGAAAAGATCCGCGATATTGAAATGGAGATCTACAATGCAAAGAAAAAGATCGGCAAGCTGGAGTCGGTAAAGAACATGTACACGGTCTCTATCGATATGAATGATGAGCAGAGCAGTCCTACGAATTCAAAGGTCAATTTTGTTCATATGCCGGGAGCCGAGTATGTGTACCTGTTTACAGAGAACCCGAAGCAGGGTATTTCGTATGCTTCTTACCAGGGCGTGTACCTGAAGTATTTATTTACAAAAGGCAAAAGTTATTTTTCCTTAGGCGCTTTGAAGGCGAACGGGAAAGTAAGTACGGATTCCACCGCCTACGATGAGCTTTTTACTTTCACCTTCGGGCAGGATTGGTACAGCCGTCATTTGGGAAGAGGGAACAACAAATTCATGAACCTTTATATCGGTTACCAGGCAGGCTATTCCATTGCATACAGCGATGAAGCATCCAAAGGCATTTTTTATGCGAGCCCGAGCACAGGGATAGAGCTGTTCAAGAATAAGTACTTCCTGTTCGATACCAATGTGAATTATTATTTGCCGATCAGCTCCGAAAACAGGAATATGCGTGGCTGGAGAGTAGGGACCTCGCTAAACTTCTCCTTTTAACTTAGATGCTGGTATATAAAAAAAGGGACACCGCGGACAGTATCCCTTTATTCAACAGGTAGTGGAATATAAGAACATTCAGGCCGGGATCACCTGCGGAATGATGGAAAAGTTTACGGAAGATTGTTTCATACTTGTCATATACAAGAATAAGCCGGGAAACAACAGGAAACAATAGTAGTTTAATGCAAAAGACAGCCTCTTTTGAAGACTGCCTTTTTTCTTGCAGGGTAGTAGTAACTGTAGTATTTTATTGTTGCTTCACAATACGTTTTGTGCTCAGTATGTTTCCATTTGTCAGTTTCAGTATGTAAACACCGTTCTCTAATTTATTCAGATCGATGTTCATAGTTGTTCCTTTCATTTCTGTTATATACACTTTCTCTCCGATCGCATTGCAGATCTCGATGGTAGCTGATTGCATTACTGTGGCTGAGACTGTGATCATATTACTGAACGGGTTTGGAAATACAGTTACCTGGTTCAACTCAGTTTTTATGTCTTTCATGCCAATACCTGCAATGTTTGTACAGAGACTGGTATCAGAACACCCGCTGTTTGTAACGATCACTGCGTAATCTCCGTTAGCTGTTGCGGTGAAGCTTTGGTTGGTTTCGCCTGAAACAGGAAGATTAGTAGTGCAGTCCATCCACTGGTAAGCTGCGCCGCTTGCATTGGCAGTAATTGTCTCTCCGTTTTGAGTTACAGAAACATCTACGTTGTTGATGGTCAGATTCAGCGTGATCGTACTGTCGCAACCGGACACATTTGTTACGTTTTGTGTGTAAGTTCCGCTTGCATTGTAGGTAGTTCCGTTCAGTGTGTAGCTAACACATGTTGTTTCGTTCAATGTGGAAACGCTCGGTTGGTTCACTGTCAGGTTCAATGTAAGTGTACTATCGCAACCGGCCGCGTTCGTCAGGTTTTGTGTGTAGGTTCCGCTTGCAGTGTAGGTAGTTCCGTTCAGTGTGTAGCTGACACATGTTGTTTCGTTCAGCGTGGAAACGCTCGGTTGGTTCACTATCAGGTTCAATGTAAGTGTACTGTCGCAACCTGCCGCGTTCGTCAGGTTTTGTGTGTAGGTTCCGCTTGCAGTGTAGGTAGTTCCGTTCAGTGTGTAGCTGACACATGTTGTTTCGTTAAGCGTGGAAGTGCTTGGCTGATTCACTGTCAGGTTCAATGTAAGCGTACTATCACAACCTGCTGCATTGGTGAACATTTGTGTGTACGTTCCGTTTGTGTTGTATGTAGTTCCGTTCAGTGTATAGCTGCTGCATGCTGTCGCATTCATTGTGGAAGCGGAAGAATGACGTATGGTAAGGCTCAGTGTTATAGTACTATCGCAACCTGTCGAGCTTGCGCCTGTGAGGATCTGTGTGTATGTTCCATCCGATGTATAGGTTGTGCTGTTTAATGTGTATGCATCACATGAAGTAGCAGTAACAGTGGAAACACTTGCACCCGGTTCAGAAACAGTAAATACCTGGGATGCAGTACATCCGTTCGCATCAGTAACTGTACAAGTCCATGTTCCTTCCGTTAAACCGCTGGCAGAAGTGGTTCCGTCGCCTGTTGGCGTTCCCGGTGCCCAGTCATATGTTTTTGTTCCTGTTCCGCCGGTTGCTGCGTTCATTACTGCAGCACCATCCGATCCGCCGAAGCAAGATACATTGGTTTGCGAAGAAGCAGTAAATGAGACAGCGCTCGGTTCAGAAACAGTGAATACCTGTGATGCAGTACATCCGTTCGCATCCGTAACTGTACAAGTCCATGTGCCTGCTGTTAAGTTGCTGGCAGAAATGGTTCCGTCACCTGTTGGTGTTCCCGGTGCCCAGTCATATGTTTTTGTTCCTGTTCCACCTGTGGCAGCGTTAACGCCTGCGTCACCATTCGATCCGCCAAAGCAGGATACATTGGTTTGCGAAGCAGCGGTTAATACAAGTTCGCCTGGCTCAGAAACAGTAAATACCTGTGATGCAGTACATCCGTTCGCATCCGTAACTGTACAAGTCCATGTGCCTGCTGTTAAGCCGCTAACAGAAGTGGTTCCGTCACCTGTTGGTGTTCCCGGTGCCCAGTCATATGTTTTTGTTCCTGTTCCGCCGGTTGCTGCGTTCATTGCTGAAGCACCATCCGATCCGCCGAAGCAAGATACATTGGTTTGCGAAGAAGCAGTAAATGAGACAGCGCTCGGTTCAGAAACAGTAAATACCTGGGATGCAGTACATCCGTTTGCATCTGTAACTGTACAAGTCCATGTGCCTGCTGTTAAGCCGCTAACAGAAGTGGTTCCGTCACCTGTTGGTGTTCCCGGTGCCCAGTCGTATGTTTTTGTTCCCGTTCCACCATTGGCAGCATTCATGCTTGCAGCACCATTCGATCCGCCGAAGCAGGATACATTGGTTTGTGCAGCAGCAGTTAATACAAGTGCAGGTGGTGCAGTTATAGTAGCTGTTACTGTCCCTGTACATGCGTTTGCATCCCTGATGATCACAGTATACGTTCCCGCAACCAATCCTGTTCTGTCCTGTGTTGTGATTCCGCCGCCCCAGTTGTATGTATATCCCGGAGTGCCCCCCGAAGGAGTCAGATCAATAGTTCCGTTCGATCCACCGAAGCAGGTTGTGTTTGTTACAACTGTTGTTCCTGAAACTGCAGCAGGCTGGTTAACTGTTGCAGTTACTGTCCCTGTACATGCGCTTGCATCCCTGATGATCACGGTATACGTTCCCGCAGCCAATCCTGTTCTGTCCTGTGTTGTGATCCCGCTGCCCCAGTTGTATGTGTATCCCGGAGTACCCCCCGAAGGAGTCAGATCAATAGTTCCGTTCGATCCGCCGAAGCAGGTTGTGTTTGTAACAGCCGTTGCACCTGAAACAGCCGTGGGTTGAATAATTGTATATGCCCGAGAAGTACACCCGGTTGCATCTCTCACCGTAACGGTGTAATTACCGGCTGTGAGCCCTGAAGCGCCTGCTCCTGTTCCTCCGGCCGGTACCCATGAATAAGTGTAAGGACTTACACCACCAACCGGAGATACCGAAGCAGTACCATTTGATCCACCAAAGCAGCTTACATTTGTGGAAGTTCCTGTGGAGGAAACCGTTGAAACGAGTGGCGTGGTATAGTGGAGCGCGACAGCGCCCGGCGATGTCCAGTTAGATGTACTGCCCGTTAAAGCAAAGTTGGCAAGTGTTCCCGTATTACTGCTCCCGGAAGAATCAACCAGGGCGGTCAGACCGGTATTAATAGAATTATGTGCACCCTGGTTAAAATGGTAGTTCGCTACAAGCCCGGCTGCTGCACCGGATATTTCACAGTTTTTATAAGTAAGGATCTCGCACCCGTCACGTGCTTCATTCCATACGCGAAGCTCATCTATAGTGCCTTTAAAATATTGTTCTGCGCCGGTGTGATTGGATGAGCCGATAAAATTATCCGATCCGGCAGTTGCCAGTATGGTTGCAAATGTCCATTCCCATGTTCCGTCGATATACGCTATGGCATTTGTGCCGTCGTAAGTAACCGCTACGTGGTGAAAGCTGCCGTCAGCTATCAGCGTTCCCGTAGAAGGATAATAGTCATTACCGAAGCCCATAAGACCTAAATGACCGGTAGGAGTGACCTTGATATTAAAAGCCGCGTTTGGATTAGCTGTACCTGAAGAAAAAGGATTTTGAAAACCACCGGTAACAGTGGTTTTTATCCAGAATTCAACGGTTCTTGCTGCTGCTCCGCTAATACCGAATGATCCCAAAGACACCCGGTCGTTGGATCCGTCAAAGTTTAAAGCCACCGCGGCAGTACCTAACTTATGAATAAATATATCACCGATACCGGCTGAGCTTAGGTTAAGAACACGAGTGGCCGGATCAAAATCTACCGTACTCTCGAAAGTACCTGCAGTGTATACATTACCAAAGGCGTCTATTGTAATACCGTTGCCTTCATCATTACCAGCGCCGGTCATTTGATAAGCTCTGATAAAATTGCCTGAAGCTCCCAGCTGCCATATGTATATATCGCCATTACCGGCAGAAACAAAGTTAGAAACACCTGTGCCCGGATCAAAATCGACAGTCCCGGAAAAATTACCCGTTGTATATACATTGCCCACCGCATCTACAGTAATGGCATTCCCGGTATCAAAGCCAGTACTCCCCAGCGAGTTGGCCCATACATAATTACCAGCAGCATCCAGCTTCGAGACAAATGCCTCCCAGGATCCTGCGGAAGTTAAATTAGCTGTACCTGCACCCGGATCAAAATCTCCGGTGGCCTGGAATCCACCGGTGGTGTATACATTGCCGGTAGCGTCCACTTCAATAGCATAACTATAAGTACCTCCGGCTCCAAGCCTTTTGGCCCAGATAAAAGTGCCGGTCGGATCCAGCTTCGACACAAATCCGCCGGCCCCGGACAGGTTCGCAGTACCTGCGCCCGGATCAAAATCGGCAGTGTTTGAAAAAGAACCTGTTGTATAAACATTACCGGTAGCATCAACAGCAACGCCATATCCAATATCAGCATCAACACCACCCATTCGTTTAGCCCATAAAAAATTGCCCGTAGCATCCAGTTTGGAAACAAAGATATCGGCAGCTCCGGCTGAAGTTAAGTTGCTTGTTCCCGCTTCCGGGTCAAAATCGACAGTTCCGGCAAAATAGCCTGTTGTATATATATTGCCGACAGCATCTACAGCTATACCATTTGTGTTCTCACCACCAGAGTTACCTGTTCTTTTTGCCCATACAAAATTGCCCGCGCCATCCAGCTTTAAAATGAAGTTATCAGGACTGCCAATGCTACCCGGAGTTAAATTAAAAGTGCCTGCTCCCGGATCAAAATCGGCTATTCCCTGGAAATAACCCGCGGTATACACATTTCCGGCCGCGTCAACAGCAATAGAAGTAGCGATATCAAGGGAAGTGCTTCCTACTTGTTTAGCCCATACGAAATTTCCGGATGCATCCAGCTTGGAAACAATGATGTCGTAAGATCCGTTGGAGGTTAAATTAAAAGTGCCCGTACCCGGATCAAAATCGCTTGTTCCCGAAAAAAAGCCTGTTGTATATACATTGCCTGCAGCGTCCGTAACTAATGCATTTCCGATGTCATAGGAGGCTCCGCCCGTTTTTTTAGCCCATATAAGGTTCATGGTTTGGGCCCTTGTGATAAAAAAGGAGCCGAGCAGGAGGCAAGAGAAGAGGAATTTTTTTTTCATGGATCAATTTTTTTGTGCACTGAATTTTTTCAGTGCGGAGGTTAATTTTCAGATATCAGCGAATGTACCGAAAAGGAAAAGAGGGCTCTTTTTTTTGGGTTGAACGACGGAATAAAGTATGCAAACAGCAGATCACCTGCCGGAGCCGGGATTTTTCAGAAAATATCCGGACAATACTTCATAGAAATATGGAAATGCAAATCACTCTACATGCATGTAATGTGAACGGAGATCTCTAAGACTGACCCCTACTTTTTGAATATGTCCGTGATATGCTGCTGGTAAGTCCTGCCGATAGGCAATTCATGGCCTTCCATGATCAGGCTGCCGGATCTCAGCTCGCGGATGAAGTTTTTATTGACAAGATAGGATTTGTGAATACGGATAAACTGATCGGCAGGTAATTGTTCAGTAAGCTCTGTGAGCGAAGTACGCGTCACCCTTCTTTTATTCTCACGCAGGTAAATAGTGGTATAATTACCATCTGCTTCCAGCCATACAATGCTGCTGCAGCTCAGGCGTACAATCGCTCTTCCGTCTTTGATCATCAGTTCGGCATGGCCTGTTTCTTCCACCGTCTTGTCAAAGGAGTTGAACAGGGCCAGTTCAATCGCTACCACAAGATCTTCGCTTTTAAACGGTTTTACGATATAAGCATTCGGGCGTGTATGTTTTGCCTTGTCCAGTATCTCAGCACTTGAATGTGAGGTGATATAAATAAAAGGGATCCGGTACTTGCTATGCAGTACCTCACCCAGGTCAATCCCGGATTTATCTTTTTCTAAATTGATATCCGTAAGGACCATGTCGGGTTTCCTGTTCTCGATCTCAGTGATAGCACTATCAAAAGAATCGACGATACGAATCTGCGTGCATCCTGCCTTTTCAAGGATCTCGGAGATGGTCTCCGCGATCAGTAATTCATCTTCAACTATTAAAAAATCTGTTTTTTTCATAGATCGTCCTTTTATTATTCAAGCATAGTAAACACTACTTCAAATGTTGCGCCAGGGCTGTTGCTTTTCGTAAGTATTCCCCCGATCTGTTTGCTCATGATGGAAACAAGGCGGATCCCCAAGCTGTCCTTCCTGAAATTATTTTCTTCGGGCAGACCTTTCCCGGTATCTGATATATATAAGCGCCATTTACCCGCTTCGTTCTTTACCGGCAGCAACGAAATGAAGATCTTTCCGCCCGTGTTTGCATCAAAAGCATATTTCAGGGAATTGGTTACGGCCTCATTTACGATGAGCGCGATCGGAACAGCATATTTGGAAGCAAAGCCCGTATCTGTGACCGTTGTTTCTATTGTTACTTTGGAGGTACCGGCTAAAGCTATGCTCCGGTGAAAATCCAGCACCTGGTTAATGTACTGGTACATCTTTATTGTCAGCGAGGCATCGCTTTTATACAAAAGCTCATGGACCACCGATAGCGATTCGATCCTGCGCCGGCTCTGGTGCAGGCATTCCGAAAGTTTTGCATCTCCTGCGTTATCTGCCTGAAGGGTCAGTAATCCTGAAATGATCTGGAGGTTGTTGTTGATCCGGTGCTGCACTTCCTGCAAGAGTACTTCTTTCCGCTCGCTTTCGGAACCCATGAATTCGGCGATCCTTTTTTTATTGTCATAGGCACGCTTTGCAAAGAATAACAACACAAGCACAAGTACAATAAAAATGATCAGGAACAGGCGGAGCTGCCGGTGCAGTTTGTTCTCCGCTTCCAGCTCATAAACGATCCTGTCGTGTTCGAACTGGGTGGCAGCTTGCTTTTTCTCAAAGCCATAATTCATTTCCGCGGCCAGGCTTTTTTTTGTATTCTCTTCATTATAAACGCTGTCCCGTAGAGAAACGTAAGCTTTGTAGTGCTGCATGGCTTCCTTGTGCCGGCCCGCCTCGATATAAAAATCACTGACCAGTTTTTCCACCTCGCTTTTCAGGTTAAGGTCGTCCACTTCTTCCAGTGTCTTTATAGAGCGCAGCATGTATGTTTCTGCTGTTTTATAATCTTTCATGTCCATATAGGCATAGCCCAGGTTTACCAGGCAGCCGGCCATTTGTGATTTGTTGCCTTCTTCTTCGGCAATGGCCAGTCCTCGCGAGAAATAGCCGAGCGCATCACTGAATAATTTCCTGTCTAAAAACACACTTCCCAGGTTGATCAGGTTCCGGGCCACGCCATCCCGGTCGCCCATTATACTGTCCATTTCCATTGCTTTCATAAAGTAATGCCCGGCTTTCGGAAGCATTCCTTTTTTCGTATACACAATGGCAATATTGCAGTACTGGATCGACGCATGTTTCCGGTCGCCGGTTTCTTCCGAGATCTCCAGCGCTTTCGAGTAATATTCCAGCGCCTTTTCATTGTCGTTCTGGTTATCATACACAATACCAATGTTACCGTATTGCACCAGGATACCATTTTTGTTTTTCAACGATTCGTAAACGGAGAGCGCTGTAAAGAAATTTTCCAATGCTTTTGGGTATTCGCCTTTGTGCATGTAGCCGATCCCTTCCGAGCTCAGTGATTTTGCAATCCCTTGTTTATAGTTTATTTTTTTTGACAGCTCCAGTGCGGTTTTTGCATAAAAAATCACTGAATCGTTCTGGTTCTTCCCGATAAACCCGTCGATTTTAGTATGTAGGACAACCACTGCATTGGAATCATTTTGGCCGTATGCAGTTGTACAGATACCTACAAGCGCGAGAAGAGCAGGGAGTATAAATTTCATTTCTAAAAATAATCATTATTTAAAGAAACAAAAGACTTACTTGTCTTTAGTTTTCAGCGGCATCCGTTTTTATAAAAAAGGATAAACAGATCTTTTTAGTCTTTTCAGAACCGAAAAAAAATGTAAATTTCTGTAAGTCCTTGGTTCTTTGCCATTCGGATATTTAAATAAACTTTAAATTAGCAAAAGGAATTAGTGTACGATTCGGTGAATGAAACATGGGAAATAATCAGGGATATTGTACTGCCACATACGGGCAGGATGATCTTTACCATTGCCGGCTTTTCATTGCTGGGACTTTTGATCGCTGTTTTGCTGATCGTCATCATGTTCAGGAAAAAAGTAATGACACGTTCCAATCTGGCCTACAAAATTATTATCCGGATCATTTACATCCCTTTTATCCTGCTGGTGACGATATACAGTTTCGGTCATCTTGGTTTTGTGCGGAGTGTTTATAAGATCATGCGCAAGGAGAATCCGCGGATCGTGAAGGGCGTGTACCACATTACAGTAAACCAACTGTTCACAACCGAAATACAAAAGGACATTTTCCTGGATGATGTAAAAAAAATGGCAGAAGAAGCGCAGGTCTCCGGTATTGCTTTTGCCGGTTATTTTGAAGCACAGATAACGGAGCGCTACCTCAGGGATAGCAGTGGCAATGGTTTCATCAGCAAAATAACCCGGAAGTACAAAAAGGAAATATACAGAGCTGCGCTGAACGGTTTGTTGTATGCAGCAGATGCAAAGTTTGATACCAACATACGATCGAAAGAGGTCGACAGGGCAATGGACCTGCTGTATTCACAAAAACGGGAGAAGATAGAAGCTGCGATAAAACGGTCCTTGTCGGAACAGCTGCAAAGGATCATCGACAGGTATTATCATTCGGCGCTGATCTCCGGTAGCCTGATCTGGCTGCTTTTGATGAGTATTCCTTTCATAGAGTTTTTCATTTATAAAAAGTGGATCGAAAAGCCACAGCAATTGCCGGTACAATGAATGCGAAAAAGAAAATAACAGCGATCTGCGGCAGCACCAAGGCCGGATCCACTAATCTGAGTTTTATCAAAGCTATCGGGGAGATAGTGGCAGATACTATTGAACTGGATATATTTACGGGCCTTGCAGAGCTCCCGCATTTCAACCCGGATCTGGATACGGAAAATTCTCCGGCGGCCGTAACGGCATTCAGGGATAGGCTGAGAAGCAGTGATGGTATTTTAATCTGTACGCCCGAATATGCAATGGGTGTTCCCGGAAGCTTAAAGAACGCGATCGACTGGACGGTGTCTTCCTGCGAATTCTCTCATAAACCGACAGCATTGATCACTGCTTCTTCCGTCGGACAAAAAGGACATGCGGCTTTGCTGGAGACACTGTATATCATTGAAGCGAAGATCCCGCAGGAATTACAGTTACTGATCCCCTATGCACAAACAAAGATCAGTAAGGAAAATAAAATAACGGATGCAGCTACACTAAAAGAAGTGAACGGGCTCATCGAAGCATTTGAAAAAATAATACACCATGATGAATAACCGGATCACAGAACAACTAAACTACTGCCTGGAGAACGATAAGAAGATCTCCTTTCTTACAGGTGCCGGCATCTCTGCCGAAAGCGGGATCCCTACCTTTCGCGGGAAGGATGGCTACTGGGTGTCGGGATCGAAAAACTACAAAGCTCAGGAGATCGGTACGTATCGCATGTTCAAGATGGCTTCGCAGGAAGTATGGAAGTGGTTTTTGTACCGCAAATCAGTGACCGAAGCGGCCAGCCCTAATCAGAGTCATTATATACTACGTGATATGGAGCAGCTGTTAGGCGACAGGTTTGCACTGATCTCACAGAATGTGGACAGCTTGCATCGCAAGGCAGGCAGTTCGGAAGAGCGAACCTATCTCATTCATGGTGATTTTGATTTTGTCCGTTGCGGTGATGAATGCTCAGGAGAATTGTATCCCTTCCCGAAAGAAATGGATCTGAAGAACCGCGACAAGGATGTTATCACTGAAACGGAGTGGCAATTGTTACGTTGTCCGAAATGCGGTGAAGATCTGCGTCCCCATGTACTCTGGTTCGATGAGTATTATGACGAGAAGTATTTCAAACGCGATTCGGCACTTCGTGTCGCACAACAAAGCGGCATTTTGTTTATCATCGGTACGTCCGGCGCTACCACACTGCCGCAAATGATCGCGCATGATGTGCTGGCCAATTCGGGCATGGTAGTGGAAGTGAATTTGGAGGAAGGGTATTTCAGTGATATGCTGAAGCACCATCCGAATGGCTTCGTTTTCAGGAAAAACAGCTCGGCTTTTCTTGCAGAATTAAAACAGGAGATCGAAAAGATAGCCGGCTAACCGGAGTTTGAAAAAATAAAGAAAAACACAGAGCGTTTATTTCCCGAATGTCTTTTTCTCTTTCCCTTTGGCGATGGTGATCTCATTCGGATTAAAATCGATTACTTTCAGATCGCCTCCTATTTTATCGCCCGGTTTCACCCGGTTGGAAGTTCCATCTATCGATACGAAGCCCATCGATTGTTGTTTGGACGAATTGGTGATCATACCATGGTAAACGATCTTTGGCCAGCCATCTCCGACAACAGGCGTGATCACCGGGTTCTTCGGTGTTTTCGGATTCATGTTGTGCCGTACAGTCGAAGAAGAATAGTTGGTGTTGGAATTGGAAGAGTAGTTGTTCTTTGGTTTTCCCATCCCGGCAAGCTCTTTTCCGTCGTTCCCTAAAAACGGATCGCGGTAATTATTGAATACGATAAAGGAATCTCCAGCCAGCTTATCTTTGGATGGCGCTACCATAGTGGTATCCAATACGAGGTCTTCGTCTTCCGTATTCAGGAACTGATAGATCTTATAACCGATCAACACCCAAATGATGAGCGTTACAGGTAAAAGAATATATGCCGTTTTTTTATTCTTTAGCACTTTAGTTCGTTTTAAACTGGAAGCGAGAGGTAAATGCCGATTGATTGCCTGCCTTATCTATACTTTTTACTTTCCAGTAGTAACGCTGGGCCGTTGAAAACCCATTGTTTAATGTGATCGCATATCCCACCGGTGTGGTCGTAGCTGTAATTCTTTGAAGTACGAATGGATTAATAAACATAGAATCGGTACTTACGTATAGGCTGTCGTAATATCCTCCGGAGCCGCGAATCCATTTAATTGAATCGCTTCCGAGTGTAACTGTAGAAGTAAAAGTATTGGCAGGAGAATAGAGTGTCGGTAAACCGGGAGCAGTAACATCAATGAAGATCTTCCGCGAGGAAAATTGAGTAAAGCCGGTGTTGTTTTCAGCTCTTACCATCCAGGTGTACGTTGCATTCGTGCTAGGGAAGGTATATGCAGCAGATGTACCGGTTTGCAAATTATCAAATGTCGTTCCGGTTATTTGTATCCGGTACGCTGTAGCTGCACTGATTGGCGACCAGGAGAAGGTTTGTGATAATACATTCGTATAGAACGAATCGGCCGGTGAGTTGAGTGCAACTGTCAGAAAAGACAGGTTGCTGGTGGTATCGATGGTGAGTGTACGCGTTACCCAGGGGGTGCTGCCTCCATTGTTCGTGGCGCGTATTCTCCATTGATACGTTCCGGGCTGAAGTGTTTGTACGAATTTATCACCGGTTACATTCGTGTCGGCGATCAGCTGTGTAATGCTGGTGAAAGAAGGGGATACGATCTGCAGGTTGTATTTTTCCGCTCCGTCCACTCGTTCCCACCAAAAAGTAATAGTGTTGATAGGCGTGCTTACACCGTCTCCCGGGGCCAGCACTGTTATGGTCTTGCCGGTGATGTCTTTCACGATGATGTCTTTCTCGCAGGATGCAAAGATCACAGCAAGCGTAAGGATCATCAGTAGTTTATTTACCTGCTTCATTTTTTTTATCGTATTGTTGAATATACAAAGTGCTTTCGAGGCTTAATTTTTTTGTCTGGTTGTTTTTCCGGGTATACAGTGTGCAGGAACTCAGCCGGCCTCCGCTTTTTTTCTTTTGTTCCAGCAGATACACTAAGTTAAGCAATTTCCTGTAATCGCCCTCCACGGTAATAAAATAGGTCTCAATGCGGAAGTTTTTGTCTTCGGCATGATGCATTTCCGGGATCTCTTTTAAAGTGCAGCCTTCATTATTGCAATAGGTAGTTACATCTTCAAGGATAATATCGATCACTTTTTTACTGCTATCGGGTTTTTGACCGATCATGTTATCGATGCTGTTGAGCTTTGCTTTCACGAGGCTCATTTTGGCATTCACATCTTTTGAAAGAGCCAGCTTTTCTTTTTTGTCCCGGATATCGCTGCGGGTGGCAAATGTTTTCTTGAGCCCAAACAGATACACAAACAACAAAGCAGCGATGGCTACCGGTAGTAGCAATCTTAACTTGCGTTGGTATGTCATTCCTTTCAGCATCTATTTTAATGTTACGGCTACGTCAAACTTTCCTGCCTGGTGGTCCGACTCCTGGTTGTAATTTTCCAGCACAGCATCGGCTACAAAATCCTTTGTTTTCAAAAGCTTCAGCCATTCATTCAGTGCAATGCTTTTCAGGCAGCTTCCTTTTATCAATACTTTCTTCGGATCGAAACGGATCACCGAATCCTTCTCCGCTTTTTTCACCATAGGTGCGGCCGAAAAATAACTAAGCTGCAGCTCCTGCGGCATATCGTATAAAATCCGGTCGGTGTAATAGGAGATACGTGAACCGTTCTGCAGGCCGGATGCTTCAATAAATTCTTCCTTGTTCTTCAGCTGCGTGTTCAGCGCATCGAATGCATTGATGGAATTTTCGTATACGGCCAGCTGGCCTTCGAGGTCTGCCTGTTCTTTATAATAGCCGTTGAACAGGAAAAAATTACCCAGCGTAAGCACTAACAGAAAAGCAATAAGCGTACGTGAAAGTGTTACAAAAGCTTTCTTATTGGAAAATTCCTTTTCGAGGAAATGAATGTCTTTGTTATTGTGGATGATCCTGCCGAGCGGAATAAAATAGATCATAGCAGCAGCGAGGGCAGGGTAGAGCAGGGAAGAGATCTCTTTGTTATCGATCGTCAGGAATTCAATTCTCTCCCGATCGTTAGCGGGATCCGTTTCCATGTTTTTCATTTCACGCAGACTGCCATCTTCAAATATCAGTTCCTGCGCTGGAAGCCGGAGCTTGTTCATAGAACCGCCCTGTTCGGTAAGCGGCAAAATAAGCTCCAGGTGATAGCTGCCCAGTAACAGTCCTATCACGTCGATCTTGTTCTCTATAAATTCTTTTAGTAACTCGTCTAACTGATGCTTACGCAGAATGCTTACAAACGAATTGCCTGCCGCTCCGTTGTATAGCTGAATATGGAATTCATTTTCATTTCCTGAAGGAACCACGCGGTTCAGCGCTTCCGTGAAATTCTGTTTTACCGAATCCTGGAAAGCGCGATGGATGATCCCTTTTCCCTGGTAATTGATCACCACCGGGCATTTGAGCTCTTTTACTGTTTTAAGGAATACGGATTTATCACGTATGTTCGTAAAGCTCTCTGCAGGGACCAGGCCTTTTCCTTTTTTCACAAGCACCTGGATGTGGTATACAAATGTGGAATCGGGCCGCGCTATGATCTCTACTCCGGCTACTGTTTTAGTCTTAAAAATGCTTTCCTTAATAAAGCTTCCCGCACTCATTTTTAACTGTATATAATAACCGGCTTAATGAAGATCGTCAGTTTGTTTTGTGATTTCTTTTTGATCCGGCTCCCAAACAGCCATTTCAGGATCGGTATTCTTGAAATACCCGGCAGACCTGAGCCGGATTCGCTTTTTGTATTTTCTTCCAGGCCACCTAACATGATCATCTCGCCGTTCTTCACCCGGATCAGTGATTTGAAATCACGGTTGATAGTGCCCGGAGGCGCTGTGTTGGAAATACGCTCCGTGAAGCTGGATTGTTTTACATGGATGTCCATCGTGATCTGTTCATCGGAAGAGATCTGCGGAAGGATGCTCACCGAAAGATCTGCATTCACCGGCTTGTATTGCTGGCTTTGAAGGATGTTGGATTGGTTCACATTCTGAACAAGGTTGTTGGAGACTTCCAGGTAATATTCAGTCTGTCCTATACTCAATTCTGCCTTGTGTCCGTTCAGTGTAGCCAGTTGCGGAGTAGAGCGCAGCTTAAGCACGCCCTGTTCTTCCAGCGCTTTGAGCTTGATATAAAAATTAGGAGTTACCTGCCCTAAATTCACCGATGCAATGCCGTTGATGCCCGTAATAAGGTTGTTGATGGACTGAGCGCCTAAGGTGAAATCAAAAGGGATCACAGTACCACTTGTTGTTGTAGGAGCGGTTCCCAATCCCGCTGCCACACCGGCAGAAAAAGTGTTACTTTTTCTCACATCCACAATGATCACTTCAATGTATACGTTCGGTACCACAAGGTCTACCTGACGCAGGAATGCTTCTATCTCATTGATACGTGGCTGCGATCCGCTCAGGATAATACCGTTCAGGTCCTCGAATATTTTCAGGTCAACACCTTTTTTCAGATCTGCCGGAATGAAATCCATGATCTTCTCCACGGTCCTGTTCTTTAGTGTCACCAGCTTGCTTACACGAAGGCCTTCGAGGTTACGGTCGCCAAACAAATATATGTTCGCGTCTTTTTTAAAGGTGTAATCTGTACCGTTGAAGAGATGATTCAGAAAATCTTCGAAGCTTGCATCTTTTATGCTAACCGTTGCATTTCCTTTCAGTTCATTGAAGAGGAAATAATTATATCCCATCAGCGCAGAAATAGCATTCACGATATCACCGATCGGTACATTCATTGCATCCAGTGTGATGGCGCCGTTCTCCACTTTATAATTAAGACCGTTTATCTGTTTCGGGCTGTTAGCGTTGGCAAAGTTGCCGCTGGAATTATTGCTGTTCGTGTTTTTCGGATCTTTTTCTTTTGCGTTTTTTTCGAGCATGTAAAAGTTGTCGGCAGTAAGCGTCACTTTCAGCTCATTGGAAAATGCTAATTTATCCATGGCGCTGTTGAAAGGAACATTCTGCACAAAACCGTTCAGTACTTTATTTCCGAGGTCGGGTGCATACACGATGTTCTTTCCGGATACGCGGGTAATTTCGCGGGTAACCAGTTCCAGGCTGTCATTGTTCAGGTCGAAGCTCAACAGGTTGGCAGTGGAATCATATGACACCTTGATCTTTCTTGTTACAATTTTCGGCTGGATCACCTGGGGAGGTGCCACATATTTCGAAAAGTTCATGATAGGCCCGATAAACGTGATGTCCAGGTCGTAACGTTTGCAGAGGTAAAGGAAAATATCTTCGGCTGTAATATCTTTAAAGGTGTTGGTGACTTTCACATCCACATTCGGATCTACGGTCACATTCAGGTTGTGATTGAGTGCGATGCCCTGCACAAAATCCTGGATGGTCATGCTGTTTACGGCTATCTGTACTTTTTCGTCGAGACCGGGCATGGTAACCTTTGCCTGATTGAGCTTCTCTTCCAGTATGGTAAAGCGATCCTGTGCCAGGGCTGTTGCTGACAGGCAGATGCTAAGGGTGAGTAAAAAAAACAGTTTCATTGTTATAGTTTAGTATTCATTTACAAGCAACGTATACACTTCTTCAGCAGAAGTCACCCCCGAGGAAAGAAGCTCAAAAGCATTATCAGACAGAGAGCTGATATTCCTTGATTTTAAATACCCGGAAATAGTAAAAGTATTGTTTTTTATAGATTCTGCCAAATGCATATCTACCGGAATGACCTCGTAAAGTGCTTTTCTGCCTTTATAGCCTGTATAATGGCAGTGTTCGCAGCCTGTTGCGTGATAGAGGGTGTCCAGTTTTTTAGGAGCTATATAGGTATTCGGCAGGTACAGGGACTCAAAAGGCTTTGCTTCCTTGCAGATCGTGCACAACAAACGTACGAGACGCTGGGCCACACTCAGGTTGAGGGTGCTGGCGATCAGGAAAGGCGGAACTCCCATATCGGCCAAACGGGCAATAGTTCCCCAGGCCGAATTGGTGTGAATGGTAGATAATACCAAATGCCCTGTAAGGGAAGCGCGGATCGCCATTTGTGCTGTTTCTCCATCACGGATCTCCCCGAGCATGATCACATCCGGATCCTGGCGCAGGAAAGTACGGAGAGCAGCGGCAAAGCTCAGACCAATATCCTCTTTTAGCTGTACCTGGTTAATTCCCTCGAGTGTATACTCCACCGGATCTTCTATCGTGAGGATATTATTCGTTGTTTTATTCAGGAGCTTCAGGGTAGCATATAGCGTAGTTGTTTTACCCGAACCGGTTGGCCCGCTGATGAGCACAATACCATGCGGTTTTTTTACACCTTCGAGATAATGTTCCAGTTGAAGATCCGAGAAACCTAATTTCCGGATATCGATATTGGCGGCATCATTGCTCAATAAACGCAGTACGATCTTTTCGCCATGCAGCGTTGGAAGTATGGAAACGCGGATATCGATCTTGTTCCCGTTCCAGAACAGCTGTATCCTTCCGTCCTGCGGCAATCGTTTTTCGGAGATCTCGCAGTTGGCCGAGATCTTTATCTTATTTACTGCAGTAGGATATTCGGATTTGCTCAGGGCATGCCGTTCGATAAGCATACCATCGATACGGAAACGGATCCGGCATTTGTCATCGTATATTTCGATATGTATATCACTACTGCCAAGCTCCCGTGCTTCGGATACGAGCGAATGTAAAAACTCATCCGACTTTACATTGATGTTTTTCCGGTTGGTACTGGTTCCTTCATTTTTCCGGTAATACTTGGCCAGTGTTTTTTTGATCAGTGTCGGATCGCTTTTTTCGAGCATAACCGTTTTGCCAAAAAGTACTTCTAACTCATCCGGCAGATCGCTCCGCAGTTTATCCGGATCGATATAAAATTCGATGCTGCTTTTTGTAGCAGCTTTTGGAATGATACCAAAATACCAGGCCTGGTCACTGTTGACCAGTTGCTGTTGTTCGAGGCTGAGTGGTATGTGATCCGTTGTTTCCAGGGAAGACAAATGTAAGTGAAAGAAATAAAAGAATCAGGGAATCCGGTTTAAATTTCGGTTATTTTCAGTGTAAAGCCTTAATCAATACGGATGATCCCGTTCTTTATGGCAAATTTAACAAGGCCGACGGTTGTATTTTGTTGTGTTTTTGATTGGATGCTTCGTCTTTGGTGATCTACTACATAAGGAGTGAGGTTCAGCTCTTCCGCAATTTTTTTTGAGGTTTTTTCCTCACACAGCATTTTTAGGATCGAGAGCTCGGTTTCAGTCAGCTCTGTTTTTTGCGTGTTTTTTTTCTGTTTGTAGTCTTCTATCATTTTTGACAGGAGCAGTTTGGATACGCCCTGGTTAAAGTAGTATTGATCTGCAATAACCGCATCAATGGCTTCGCACAATTGCTCCGGATCGCTGTTCTTTGGCAGGTATCCGTTTACACCTTTTAAAAAATATTCGGAAATATAACTGTCTGTATAATGCGTGCTGATGATAATCGTTTTAATTTCCGGGTACAGGATCTTGATTTCTTCATATGCTTCACCGCCCGACATCACTGGCATTTCAAGATCAAGCAGGATGATGTGCGGTTGTTTTGTCTTTAAGAGCTCTAACAGTTCTCTGCCGTTGACGGCTTCACCTATCACTTCAAAATCTTCCCGTTCGTTCAGGATCCTGATCAGGCCACCGAGTATCAGCTTATGATCTTCGGCAATCATTATGGTCGTTTTTGTTTCCATAATAAATAAGTATTAGAACAAGTAACGAAAAAAGAATTTAAAAGTTTCACTCTGCTATTATTAGCATAAAATTAGCTAATAATAGCGAGATATAAATGCGAGCCATCAGATGAAAAACAGGAATGTGCAAAAAACTGAGTGACTGGTAAATAGCTTGAAACGCAAGGGTTTAAGATGTTTGTTTAAGGTTAAGTTATAAACAAATTTAAAAAACGTTTGTAGCGTAGATAAGTATTTCCATATAATTGCATTTCAGAACACAACTATTATGAACTACCCCCCTGTTGATTTCATATTTCGTTTTGGCGGCGCTTTTCAACACCAGATATATGCCTCTGGCAATATCTCATTCTCTTCAATTGATACAACAGCAGGTTCGCTCACATGTTACTTCTACAAAAAGTCATTCTATACGTCCAAATACTATTTATTCAATTTTTAAAATTTATGGGTAGGAAACATTATTTCAAAAAACTGCTCTGTCTGTTTTTTATATGTATATCAAGTGTGTCATTTGCTGCCAACAGGTATTGGATTGCTACCAGTCCGGGAGATTGGAACGATACTGATAACTGGTCCACTACAACTGGTACGGGTACCGGTGGAGCATCGGTTCCTGGCAGCTCAGATGTGGCTATTTTTAATGGTGATAGCTGGGGGACTTCACCTTTTTTTATTACACCGAACGGGGCTTGTAACATAAATGCCACAGTGAGTGTTGCCGGTCTTACTATACTGTCTTCGCATGGAAATGCTTATACAGGAACGATAACCCAGGGCAATTTTAATGTGACAGTTGGAGCTTCGGGCTTTTCACAAAATACAGGAACATATACTGCAGCTTCGAGCACAGGTGCCTTTTTATGTAATGGTGCCTTTACCATCTCCGCAGGAACATTCACTGCCGGATCACCAACCATGTCTGTTGTGGGCTTGCTCACCCAATCAGGTGGAACATTGACTGTATCTTCCGGTACTACAAATATGTATGGAGGCCTGAGCAAAACATCTGGTACCTATAACCACAATTCAGGTACAGTATTCAGCTGGGGAACCAATATCCCTTTTGGGATGAATAGCGGAACATTTTACAACCTGACTTTTGGCGCATATGATATTACAGAAGGCACATTTGTTCTGAATACGGATATGACGGTTGATAATACACTTACGCTTAGTGGAGAAGATTTCCCAATCATTATTAATACCAGTACCAGTAAAAAAATAAATGCAAAAGGAAATATTACCATTACCAATGGAGACCTGGCTGTGACCGGTGGAGGTACGGCTACCATTGAAGTAAATGGTACAGGAACTCAAACGATAACAGGGTATTCTTCCGCAGTTAATGTTGGAAAACTTTGTAACCTCGTGATTAATAAAGCAACCGGCACCCTGAATTTAGCAAATACTATATCTGTTGCAGGAAACCTCACATATACTCAGGGAACAATTTCTGCGGGCTCTTCAACCATTGTGCTGACAAACAATGCAGTGAATAGTACTACAGTATCCGGATCGTTCACATTGAATAATCTCACATTTGCACCAACAGCCGCGCTTGCTGTTGCCATTTCGAATACGGTGACCGTACCAGGGACAACTACTCTTGCAGGAGGTGCTAATAGTTTAACCATAAATACCGGGACTATTACAGCGCAGGGGAATGTTACTGTAACGAATACCGGTACCGGAGGCGGCGGATCCGCTACGATCCTTATCAATGGTTCAGGTGCCCAGGCTCTGGCCGGCAGCGGAACTGTTTTGGGTGGCAGCCTTTGTAATGTAACTATCAATAAATCGAACACACTTACCTTAAGCAGTATCACTACTATAGCTGGTAATCTTACCCACACCGCTGGTACTTTATCGGTAGGCTCTTCTACCATTGCACTGACAAACAATGCAGCGAATAGTACTACAGTATCCGGATCGTTCACATTGAATAATCTAACATTTGCTCCCACAACGACACTTACGGTGGCTGTTTCCAATACGGTGACGGTAACAGGTACAACTACGCTTGCCGGAGGTGCCAATAGTTTAACAATAAATACGGGTACCATTACTGCACAGGGGAATATTACTGTAACAAATACCGGTACCGGTGGCGGTGGATCCGCTACGATCCTGATCAATGGTACAGGTGCTCAGGCTCTGGCCGGCAGCGGAACTGTTTTGGCCGGCAGTCTTTGTAATGTAACTATCAATAAATCGAACACACTTACTTTAAGCAGTATCACCACCATAGCGGGTAACCTTACCCACACCGCTGGTACTTTATCGGTCGGTTCTTCTACTATTGCATTGACAAATAACGCAGCGAACAGTATAACAGTGGCGGGAACATTTACGGTTGCTAATCTTACGGTTGCCCCCACAACTACACTGACAGTAGCTGTTTCCAATACAGTGACGGTAACAGGTACTACAACCTTCGAGGGGAATACAAGTGCCAAACGTATTACCATCAACACCGGAACGATCGCAGCCCAGGGTAATATTACGGTCAATAATATTGGTACCGGTGGTGGCGGAACCGGAACTATCCTTATTAATGGTACAGGTGCCCAGGCACTGGCCGGAAGTGGAACAGCTTTGGCGGGTAATCTGTGTAACGTAACAATTAATAAATCGAACACACTTACCTTAAGCAATATCACCACTATAGCGGGTAACCTTACTTATACTGCAGGTACCATATCTGCGGGCTCTTCTACTATTACGCTGACAAATAATGCATCGAACAGTATAACAGTGGCGGGGACATTTACTATAGCTAATCTTACGATTACTCCTGCTGCGAATCTTACAGTGACTGTTTCTAATGCCGTAACGGCCACAGGTACAACTACACTGGCCGGAGGAGGTAATAATTTGTTAATAAATACCGGAACTATTGCTTGTAAAGGAAACGTTGCGAATAGTAATACCGGTAGTGGAAGCGGTGGTTCGGGAACTATACTAATCAATGGATCAAGCGGGCAAAATATTTCGGGGAACGGTAGCACATCAACAGGTTTTTTATGTAATGTAACGCTGAATAACCCATCCAATATTGCCACTCTGATGGATAATATAGTTATTGGCGGAACTCTTACATTAACAGCAGGAACTCTTGATGCGAATAATTATTCCATATATTTAAAGGGAAACTGGACCAATACAAGCGGGACGTATACAGCAGGAACAGGAACAGCCCATTTTATGGGCTCAGGTACAATAACCATTACAAGTGGGGCTACTACCACATTTAATAATGTGATCCGCACCGTAGGTTCAGCCCTCGCTCTTTCAGGAATTACGACTTTAACCACAAAAGATTTTACCCTGAGCTCCGGTACATTCACATCTCCTGCTACAATGAATATAGCGATCCTGACGATCGGTTCGGGAACAACTTTTACAGCGGGTATCTCTTCTGTAATGAATGTTACGGGGAACTTTACGAATAGCGGAACATTTACCTGTGGTACTGGTTCCAACGTAGTAAATTTTACGGGATCAGGAACACAACTCATTACCAGCGGCTCAACGACGACATTCAGTAATGTTACCCGCTCAACGGGTTCAGCGCTTACCTTATCCGGTATCACCACACTAACCACAAAAGATTTTACGTTGAACTCGGGGACATTCACTTCTCCTGCAACGATGAACATAGCAACTCTGACGATCGGTTCGGGAACGACTTATACAGCAGGATCTTCTTCCGTAATAAATGTAACGGGAGACTTTACAAATAGCGGAACATTTACCTGTGGCTCAGGAACCAACGTAGTGAACTTTACAGGTTCTGGTACACAAACTATTACAAGTGGCGCTACAACTACCTTTAACAATGTGACACGCAGCACGGGATCATCACTTGCCTTGTCTGGTATTACCACGCTGACCACAAAAGATTTTACGCTGAGCTCGGGAACATTTACTTCTCCTGCAACAATGAACATCGCTATTCTGACCATTGGTTCGGGAGCAACATATACAGCGGGCAGTTCTTCTGCTATCAATGTTACCGGTAATTGGAATAACAGCGGAACGTTTACCTGTGGCTCAGGGAGTAATGTGGTGAACTTTACCGGCTCAGGTGCACAGACCATTACAAGTGGCTCTACTACAACTTTTAACAATGTGACACGCTCAACAGGTTCATCCCTTGCCCTGTCTGGCATTACCACGTTGACCTCAAAAGATTTTACCTTAAGCTCCGGGACGTTCACTTCCCCTGCTACGATGAACATAGCTACTCTGACTATCGGTTCGGGGGCAACATTCACAGCCGGTACTTCCTCCGCAATAAATGTAACGGGTGACTGGAATAACAGTGGCACATTTACCTGTGGCTCAGGAAGCAATGTGCTGAATTTTACAGGTTCGGGAACGCAGACCATTACAAGCGCTTCCAATACTACTTTTAACGATGTAACCCGAAGCACTGGTTCAGCGCTTGCCTTGTCAGGTATCACGGATTTAACCACGAATAATTTTACCTTAAGCTCGGGAACATTCACTTCTCCTGCTGCTATGACCTTGACAGCGTTAACTATCGGTTCCGGGGCGACCTTTACTGCGGGCACGTCTTCCATGCTCAAGGTATACGGAGACTGGACAAATACAGGAACGTTTGCCTGCAGCAACGGAACAGTGAAATTTCAGGCAGCTGCCGGAGTTCAATCGATCAGTGGCCCCTCTACTGCCGGCACGGAAACGTTTTACAACCTTACGCTGGCTCGTCCAGTGGCTTCTGATCCTGTAGAGTTCTCCTATCCCCTTATTGTTTCTGGGGTACTTAGTTTTGATCAGGGGATCTTAAAAACCACCAATACTTCCACAGTTTCATTTACGGATAATGCAACTGCTACGGGAGCATCAGACCTGAGTTATATTCATGCCGATGTTCAAAAAACAGGAGATGATGCATTTGTGTTCCCTATCGGGGATGATGCATTGAGCAGTGGTGCATATCATCCGCTGACTATTTCGGCCCCTGCTGTGGCAACGGATGCTTATACGGCAAGATACTATGCAACAGGCCAAACAGACGGTTCGACACTTGATGCAACGACTATTGCTAACCTGAG
The DNA here is from genome assembly GCA_021156365.1 of Bacteroidota bacterium. GTDB lineage: Bacteria > Bacteroidota > Bacteroidia > B-17B0 > Aurantibacillaceae > JADJDM01. The sequence goes on along the minus strand of JAJNDK010000008.1, from coordinate 23,342 downwards.
CAATTGTGAGTACTGGAGCCTTACAAGAGATGCAGGGTCATCCTCTGTAACAGTAGGCGCTACCTGGAATTCGGGAAGTTGTATGATTGCAGCTGTGCCTTCGGAAATGAGGCTTGCTTGGTGGAACGGTTCCCAGTGGACCGGTGTTGGTAACTCGCTCGCGGGAACAACAATCAGCTCATCCTCTGCGTTGGGCTCCTTCGGGCATTTTACCTTAGGACAGAATGCCTGTTATGTAAAACAAACTACCTCACCACTTTCTATCAGTGGCTCCACAAGTGTATGTTCGGGTGCAGGTACGGTAAACCTGACGGCTTCGGTTACACCAGGTAGTGGAAGTTATGTGTACGGCTGGACGGCGCCTACTTCTGTGAGTGGTGACACCTATTCAGTTACCCCCGTTAATGCAGGAAGCAGCCCGATATCATACACCTATACCGCCGAGGTTGAATATCTTCCTATGACGGGTTGTTTCTCTACCGCATCTCATACCTTGACTATAAATCCTTTACCGGCTACGAATGCAGGGAGTGATATCATGATCTGTCCGTCTGCATCCGGAATCTTAGCCGCTACTCCTACGAATACAAGTACTTATTCGTTTTCATGGAGCCCCGGCACAGGACTTAGCAGTACTACGGTGCCGAGCCCGAGTGTAACCGTAACCAGCGATATTACCTATTCTGTCACTATTACCTATACTGCTACCGGATGTTCGTCTTCTGATAATGTGTTTGTAAACTACAGTAACACAACACTGGATGCCGGTTCTGATCAAACAATTATTGGGGGCAATTCAGCTACACTGAATGCCAATACTACTTCCAGCGAAACGCCGCTTACTTATTCGTGGACACCAACCACAACTATGGTTCCTTCAGGATCGGTGCAAACCGTTACGGTTACTCCGGCTGTTACTACTACTTATACGGTTACTGTTACGGATGTATTAGGATGTGAGCTGGACGACGCGGTCATGATCTCTATTACCGATCCTGCATATTCGTATGGAGTATTAAAAAAAGCAGTAGACGGTTCTTTTTACCAGGTAGTGGACGACAAATTACGGTTCATTTTTAACGAAGAGTATATTTCCGGCAACATTACGTATTCAATTATTGACAGCCAGCGTGATGTAAGAGCTACAGAACTTACTGTTCCAATGACAAAAGTATATGGCGATAACAGGTATGTATTGGACCTTGATACGGATTGTGGCTTTGGCAGTGGTGATGTAGGAAAGTTCTTTGTTTTGGAAGTTAAAAGTGAGAAGAAGGAATCATTAGTATTAAAATTCAGATATCAGCAATAATGAAAAAAGTATATAGTATAGGAATAGGGGCAGTGGTTGTTTTGGCGCTTGGGCTTTATTTTCTTTTAAGAAATGACAGCAATAAAATAGCCTGGGTGGAAGTGAATAAAGTGTATAATGAGTTTGACGGCAAAAAAGAACTGGATGCCAAATTCATGAAGGCGGAATCGGCACGAAAAAAAATAATAGACAGTCTTGAGCTGGATCTGAAGCTGATTTTTAATCAGTTGCAGATCAGTCCCGAAAATAAGGAAAAGAACATTTTGTTCGAAACCAAAAGGTCTTATTTCTTAAATAAGAAGCAGGAACTGGAGGAAGATAGTGAGAACATGCAGGCGAATTATTATGAACAGATCGTGAACCAGATAAACCAGTATGCAAAAGAATACGGAATTGAAAAAAAGTATTCGGTTATACTGGGAGCCAACGGAGAAGGGGCGGTTATGTATGCAGAAGAAGAGATCAATGTGACAAAAGATATGATAACGTATATAAACACTAAATACAAAGGACTTTGATGAGCAAGCTAATTTTAAATACCTGGGTGGCTGTACTAACATTGTTTTTAGTTGCCTGTACTAACAAGTCTTCAGATGAACAGGGCACAGAAGGTGATGAAGCAATGGTAGCAAGTTCGGTTTCTTTATCTTCTGCCGAATATATGGCCTGGATAGAGAATCCAAAAAATGGCCTGATAGCCGATAAAACGATCGGGGATCTTACCTTTTCCGCTTTTTACAAGCCGCTTGAATATGTGGCGCTGCAAGAGCTGGAGATCGACAGTTCATTGAAAGAAAAATTACCAAAAAAAATAAAGGAGTACGAAGGAATGGATTACTTCTCTTTCCGGATCAAATCAAACGGTGAGCAGGAAGAATTATTGAGAAAAGGTATCCGGGATGAAAGCGAGTATTATTCGCGGCTTGAGTATTTCTCTTTCAGGATGCAACAGGATTTTAAGCTTATTTCCGGAACTGATACGGCAGATTGCGCGCTGTTCCATTATGAGCGTGTGTACGGATTGGCTCCTCATGCCTCATTTGTATTAGGGTTCCCGAAGAGCGCTGACACAAAGATCAGAACAAAACAGATCCTGTTTGAAGATAAAACATTTAATATGGGTAATATATACATTACCATATCCAAAGAGAAACTGAACGATATTCCAAAATTAGAAATTTAAAATTGTATGGTAAGCAAACGAACTAAAAAGGCAATAGCATTCTTCCTGGCAATCAATCTGCTTGGCGATGCGTTTTTTCCTACGGCAGCCCTGGCATTGACCAGTGGTCCTTCACAGCCCGAGGTGCAAAGCTTTACTCCCGTATCTACCAGCGATATGGTGGATGTTTTTTCGGGCGATTTTAATTATAATATTCCCCTATTGGATGTAGAAGGCTATCCGGTGAACTTAAGCTATGACGGCGGGATCACGATGGACCAGGAAGCAAGCTGGACAGGATTGGGATGGAATATCAATCCGGGGGTTATTAACCGTAACATGCGTTCGCTGCCGGATGATTTTAGCGGGGACCAGATCAAAAAGGAAATGCACATGCGCCCTAACCGGACAATTGGGGTGGCCTATAAACATAATAAGAAAGAGCTGTTTGGAAAGAATCTGAGTAGTTTGTTTGGTGGGGAAAGCTCTTTATCAATGAGTGTAGGTATAAAATATAACAACTATACAGGTTTTGCTACGGATCTGGGCGCCAATTTAGAGGCAAAGATGCATGCCGCAGATGCAAGTGGATATGAAGCCTCATTAGGACTCAATTCAAGTTCTGAAAGTGGATTAGGAATATCTCCAAGTGTTTCGTATTCAAGACATGTAGAAAAATATGATATTGAAAACAAGATAACAAAAATATCTAACAGAAAGCATGGTATTGAAGCACATTTAAGCTCAGGCCAAGGCTTGCAATCCATTAACTATTCATATGAGTCTGATAAGAAAACATACAAGGTTGATGATGAGGGGAATGTTTCGGTAAAATCAAAATCCCGAAAAACAGGCTGGGCCTATTCTTTTGCGAGCCCTACCTATACACCTTATGTAGGGCAGGAAATGACGAATTTTAAAATTTCTTTCGACCTTGCACTTGGGGGTGAAGTTAGTGGTATAACCTTGAGCGAGAAACTATCAGCCTACTACTCTACTCAGTTTTTGAAGCGCCGTGACGGTCAACGACAAACATTGGATGCCTATGGATATATGAATACAGACAGGATTGCCAATAAAGATGCATATGATAGACAGAATATATTATTGGATATGAACCGCGAAAAAGACGGTTCCTTTACCAAAAACACACCTAACCTGCATCTTACTAATTTTTCCTACGATATATTCGCGGTTAAAGGCCAGGGGATTGGGGGGATTTACCGACCTCACAGGAGTGATATAGGAATTTTATTTGATGCCAGGGTATATAACCGAACCGAATCTATTAATGCCGGTGTCGGATTTGGTTATGAATTCGGTAATGCAGCTGGTCTTGAGTTTAATGCATATGGTCTCGGTCAGTCTAATTCCGAATCGGGCATGTGGACAAGAAAGGACGGAAAAAGCGAAGTAGCGCTTTCTTTTAAAACGAAAAGTGCTGAGGATACTTTGTACGAGCCTTATTACTTTGCATTGGCAGGAGAAAAAGTAGCAGAAAGTGACAGGGAATTCTATGATGCTATTGTTATGGGCACCAAACCGATGCGGATCGCCCTTGAACGTAGAAATGTAAAATTTTTGATCGCGAAAAATGAATATTATATAGAAGGTGTTGGCAATCTGCCTATTCCTGCAAGAAATACAAGAAAACACCGGGCCAAACGCTCGGAATTATTTTCACACCTGAATGCAGGTGAAGCTGCTATTGTTGGAGTATCCAAACGCTTAAAAAGCTATAGGCCGAATATCAAGACAATGTTTACGACGCCCGGATCCGTCACGGATATCGATAGTACGGTAAGATATACCAAGAATACCTCCAGTGTTAACCATCATATATCAGAAGTTTCTGTGGTAAGATCGGATGGAGCACGTTATGTGTATGGAACGCCTATATATAACCTTTCGCAAAACGAAGTTTCTTTCGCAGTGAATACTTCTGACGATTTTGGCAATCATAATACGATAAATCACAAAACCGGTATGGTGCATTATACCCCGGGTACTGATAATGGTGGCTCGAATGACAAGCAAATCGATAATTTTTATTCGAGAACAATCACACCTCCTTATGCCCACTCATACCTTCTTACCTCTGTTCTGTCGGTTGATTATGTTGATGTGAGTGGCAACGGACCTAGCAGTGATGATATGGGTAATTATACGAAGTTCAATTACTCGATGGGAAAAAGAGGTGATGGTTCAACTAATTTTAAATGGAGAATTCCTTTTGATAAAGACAGCGCTTCCGTAAACGAAGGAATGTTGTCGAAAAAGGGAAAACGTGGCGATGATAAAGCGAATTATACCTCCGGTGAAAAAGAGATCTGGAACCTGCATTCGATTGAAACAAAAAATTATGTGGCTGTATTTTATACCAGTAACCGCCGGGATGGATTTGGCGTAAGGGGTGAGAACGGTGAAATAGATACGCTTTTTCCATTACATAAGCTGGATAGTATAGAATTGTATACTAAAAAGGAATTGGAAACAGTTTCTTCTCCAGTGCCCTTAAAAACGGTTCACTTTGTGTATGATTACAGCTTGTGCCATGGAACAGCTGCATACCCTTTGCCCAACAACAGCGGAATTCCGGAGCCATACAGTACATCAGGAGACGACAACATAAATCTGCTCAAAGGAAAACTGACATTGAAACAGGTCTATTTCACTTACCAGGGTTCTTTCAAAGGAAAATTATCTCCTTATAAATTTACCTATGATGAGCTGTTTAATTATAATTATCAACCGAGAGCTTATGAAAGATGGGGAAATTACAAACCCAATCTGCCAAGTATGGTGAACGGAGTAAACTACAGTTACACTGTCGCCGGGGTTACGACCACCGGTGAAGATCCGTATGCAGTGCAAAACAAAACCAATGCGGACAAGTATGCATCTGCCTGGGCGCTAACAAAGATCGAATTGCCTTCGGGCGGAGAGATCAATGTAAAGCTCGAAGCGGATGATTACGCCTATGTGCAGAACAAACGGGCTATGCAAATGTTCAGGATGCATGGTTTCTATAACGATGACCAGCTGGAAAGTTCGAATCTGGCCACGACGGAAGGCAAAGATCTTTTTGATCCTACTGAAACTCCTGATCCGATGAGTAAACTATTCATGGCGGTTGAAATTGATCCTGTTACTGCTGCCGCCGTGACTTCCGGGCCGGGTAGTGACGCGGATAAAATAAGGAAAGCATTTTTTTATAATGAGAATGGTGTCTTTCAAACGGTAAGGAACAATGCAGGCGCAGGAAATGACCCTTCGCCAACGCAATTACCAATTGTCTACTTCAGGGCATTGGTAGACCTAAGTCGTACAGACGCGATAGGCTACCAGATCGATTCCAAATATGAATATGTATCAGGTTATGCAGAGTTGGATCTCGCCAATGATGGAAATATTGGGTATAAACAAGGAACCGACCCTGGCAGTGTGGTGCACCATTACATTTTTTTTAAGCTAAAAGGAGTTGGTATTGATGATGGAATTGCTGGAGTTACCACCAATAATAATGTGAATCCTATTTCCATGGCAGGGATGAATTTTGTTAAATTATATTTTCCGCAGGTAGCCTATAATAATTCCCAGGACGTTGATGATGGAATTGGAATGGAGGATTTTGTTAGTTCGCTCGTTGCGGCCTTTAATCCTATTATTGACGTATTCAGGGGAGGTATAACCAAATCAATGTGGAAAACAGGTTGTGCCTCTCAATTTATTCCTGATAAATCCTTCGTTCGCTTGTATAGTCCGTTAAACAAGAAGCTGGGTGGAGGTTATCGTGTAAAAGAATTGAGGTTGAATGACAAGTGGGAGCAATTAAGTGAAGATTCGAATTACGAAGATTCCGAATACGGGCAATTGTATAAGTACACTACCAAAGACCGTTTTGGGAACGAGGTAAGCTCGGGGGTTGCCACCTACGAGCCGCTTATTGGAAACGATGAAAACCCATGGCGCCAACCGGTATTCTATTCGGAGAGAAATATTCTTGCCCCGGACAACGACTATTACCAGGAGGAGCCATACGGAGAATCGTTTTTTCCTGCGGCTTCTGTCGGGTATTCAAGAGTGGAAGTAAGAAGTATCAGCAGCGAGGTTGCCAACCTGGATAAACACGGAACGGGTAAAGTGGTTCATGAATTTTATACGGCAAAGGATTTCCCGGTTAAGCTGAACAGGACAACTGTGGAAAGGAAAGTGTATCACCCTTCCCGGTATTTTCCGAATCCTTTGAAAATTACCACTCATGATCTTTTAGCAGTGTCACAGGGATTTGTAATAGAGCTTAACGATATGCATGGAAAGGAAAAAGGACAATATGTATATGCGCAGGGGAAAGAAAATCCGGATGAATTTATTTCAGGAATTCAGTATAAATACAAGCATAATGGAGATAAGTTGGAAAACGAAGTGATGGTAATGAATGCCAACGGGGCGGTAGAAAACAACCTTGTGGGCCTTGAATATGATGTTGCTGTTGATATGAACGAGCATCGTTCTGTGAGACGTAATGCCGAAGGCGATGCACAGGCTGATAATTTTTTACTCGGACTGTTCTTTGTGGTGCCAACTTTCTGGCCTAAATATCAGCAGGAAGAAGTGGCATTTAAATCAGCGTCTGTGACCAAAGTGATCAATCGTTTTGGACTATTGGAAGAAGTGGTAGCGTATGACCTCGGTTCGAATGTGGTTACTAAAAACAAGCTCTGGGACGCGGAAACGGGCTCTGTGTTGCTGACAGAGACCAAAAACAATTTCGATGACAATATTTATGCCTTTAATTACCCCGCACATTGGGCGTATAACCGTATGGGAGGGGCTTATCAAAATGCGGGATATGTTATTGGTCTTCCTTCCGGCAGCCACATAGATGATCCGGCCTATGCTGCCTATTTTACAGAAGGTGATGAATTGCTGGTAAACGGAACCTCCAGATTATGGGTAACAGGCATTAATCCATTCAGGATCGTTAATGCCGCGGGAACTATTATCAGTAATTCTTCCGTAGGTTCTTTCCGGGTGATCCGCTCGGGCAGAAGAAATCAGCTCACCGCTTCAGTAGGGCAGATGGTCTCCTTAAGAAATCCATTGGTGTGGAATTCGGGAACGGGTAAATTTGAGCTTTCGGTTTCAGCTGCTACCGAGATCATAAATGCCTCGGCAATTGAATTTGGCGAAAAATGGAAAACAGTTTGTAAGTGTGGGGTTGAACCTGCTGATGCATATAATCCATACCTGAAAGGCATACGTGGTAACTGGAGACCGGTGAAGCCTTACGTTTTCCTTACGGGAAGGCAACAAACCCGACAGAATAACAATGTCAATATTCGGAAGGATGGAACATACACAAGCTATGTGCCTTATTGGACAGTGCCCGTAGGATCTTCAGTTGAGTGGGTGAAGAATACAAACCCGGGAAGTGGCTGGCAGCATTCGTCTGAAGTGAGCATATACAGCCCATACGGTTTCGAACTGGAAAATAAAGATGCATTAGGAAGATATTCTGCAGCAGTGTATGGATACAATAACAGTCTTCCGAAGCAGGTTACGGCCAATTCCAAATATTACCAAACGGCTTTTGATGGATTCGAGGATTATGACTTTGACACCTGCCGGATAGAGCATTTTGGTTTGAAAAAGGCCATTGCAGATATGCCGGATAGTGATGTGGATGTAAAACAAACTGGCTCTCCGTATCAAAAATACTCACACACAGGAAGAAGAAGTGTAAGAGTGGAGCCTGGCAAAAAAGTAGAGATCAACAAAGAAGTAAATCCATGTACAACAGGCGGCGGCGGTCTTGAAGGCGGCGGTGATGGACATTGAAACATGGTCAAAGACAAGCACTAAAAAAAGACAGGAATTATTACCGGAAAATATGAAAAAAATCAAGCACTTTATTTTATTGGCACTATGCCTCAGCTGCTATACCTATTCAGGGGCACAAACCGATACATTGAGGCTATACAATATCGTTGTGAACAATGAATTCAGACCGGTAACTACCATGCCGAATTCGGCTCCGGCTGCTTTACCTGATTCTATGCCTTTCCGCCTGGTGTTTAAGATCAGCGATGTTCCAAAATTAGCAAAGATCTATATCCAGGTTGGAACAACAGTTGATAATGGGAGCATTCTGACAAGAGAACTAAGCAAAATACAAAGGGGTGATGAAGTGTTTTTGCAAGGGGCCGGAGAAAATTTCAAAATATGGAATACCAGTGGGTATTACCTGTTTAAACTACCGAAAAACCTGACGGGTATAAAATGGCTGACTATTTATGCCAAAGACGCGCAGGGAAAGTTGACTAAAAAAGAACATTTTAAATTTTGATTATGATCAGATCACTCATTGTTTTATTCTGCCTTATTGGATTTGCTGCACACAGTACTGCAATTGATTATACTGTTACTACAACAACGGTGGGTACTATGGCTACCGGGGAGTTGGATGATGTAATCACAATTGCTATAAGCGATGCCAATGCAGGTAATGATGTTACGGTTTATTTTGATGCATCGGGGCTAATCCAGATTACCACATCTCTTCCGTATATTACTATTACAGCTGGTTCTATAACCTTCGATAAACTATTGACCGCTTCTTCCCCTCAGGGAATTCAATTTGCAGGTACGGCAAGCGATCCTACTTTTTTATATGGCTTCGCCGTAATTGATAATGACGCGCCTTCCTCCGTTACCTTCAAAAATCTAACGGTGAGCGATTTTCTGGATTATTTTTCATCTCCGACATTTATTCCCCGTGAAGGGATTCGTCTTGGAGGCACCAAAAATGTTGAAATTGACCACTGTACTTTTGAAAATAATTCAGTGTCGGTTGTCCTTATGACAGCCAGTAATTTCAAGTTTACATATAATTCGGTTAAATATGCGGGAAACAATTTTTTAGGCCTTTATTATGATAATACAGGTGGACTTCCTATTCAGCCAAATGTTGTCGAAATAAAAAACAATATTTTTGGTGATCTTTCTTCAGCTGTTGCAGGAAATGGTTTGACCTTAATTAATATGATTGATCTGGATGAAACAACTCTGAATGTAGAAAATAACCAGTTTAAAAATCTTAGCATTGGGCTTGCTTGTTCAAATCAACATTTTCTTTATTATTCACCCACTACCGATCCTTTGTTTACATTTAGCATAAAGGATAATAATTTTGATAATATACATGATGGGATGATCTTGAGCAGCCCGCTCCGGCATTGGAAAGTGGAAGATAATGACTTTGTAAACACCCCTACAACAAGCGATCGAGAGTTTGATATCTGGCTGGATAATTCTATGGGAGGTGAGATATGTGGCCTGGATTTTATCGAAACCTCTAACCCATTCGCTTTTACACCTGTAAATACCGGTAATACATTTTCAAACACAACCGTTGAAGCGATCCATATCCAGGAGGATTTTGAAGCAGGAATAAATATTGCAGGTCTGGATCTTGGAGTAGGATGTGGTAGAATAGGCTACCATCATGGAAAATATGCAATTATAAGGGGTAACAAGATACGGGATACACAACCCATTTCTTTGAATTACGGCGTTGGAAACGGAGGTATCCTTGCTCCGACTATAAGCTCAAGCAGTTTAAGTGGTGGAAATCTGAATGCCGAAATTTCTCTTCCGGGTTCGATTTCTTCCGATATTGTGAGCTTTATAGATTTTTATAAATCCAATTCTTCCGGTCATTTACTGGACTTTATAGGAACTTATGGAGTATTTAGTATATCGGGCACTTATTCTGCTGCTGTTACCCCTCTTATGGGAGTTATATTAAGTGATGGCGACAGAATAGCCTGTACAGTAACCTCTATGGGAAATGCAGGTGGAGTTCCAAGAGGAACGAGTGAAGTAGTTTACTTTACTCTTCCGCCGCCCCCTTGCTGCTATCCTGATTTTCCACAATATGCCGGCAGTGGTTTTGTAAAATGTCCTCCACCGATTCCTCCTGATCCGGATAAAGCGGATGCTGTTTATGGTACCCTGTGCCTTGGAACGCAGTTTAGCTTTAATATGTCAGGTTACACCTGTTCAACCGGGACTCTTACTTACGATTGGGACTTTGGAGACGGATATACTACAACCGGTAGTTCGGCATCGCATACCTATGCATCTGTGGGCACTTATACATTAACGATCACTTACGATAATCCCTCTGCACCCGATTGTTACGGTGAAGATGTTGCTACCAAAGAATTTATCATTACTGTTGTGGAGAGCTGCTGCCCTTCGGTTACGAGTGGTATCATAGTGGATGATAACGATTCTCCCGAAGGGAAGCATTGCCTGGGGAATCAACTGGTGTTCAATCTTACCAAAACAAGCAGTTGTTTATTCAATGGACATCTGGGCGAAGTGCACTGGACGTTTAGCGATGGCCATACCGCCACAGGGGACGATATAGAATACACTTTTGCAACAACAGGAGTTTATACCATACAGGCAAGTCTTACTTTACCGGGTTGCAGTCCATATACGTATACCTTGTCTGTAACCATCGAGGAATGTTTTGAGATCACCTGCCTGGATTGTATCCCAACGTTTGCTCCGGATGCCGGAAAATATGTATTCAGTGTGTGGGTCCGGGAAGATGTTCCCGCGGCAGTCACCACTTATGATCATAAGATAGAAGCATCTGTTACAACGGATTGTTCTACCTGTTCACCAAACACTTCCACCACTACGTTTATCCCTGTTGCCGCTTCTCCTATCATTGATGGCTGGCAGAAGGTAGAAGGGACTTTTGTTGTTCCGGTGGGAACCAATTCGTTCAAGGTCACGCTGGACAATAGATCCGAAAATGATGTGTATTTCGATGACATCCGCATCCATCCGTTTAATTCCACTTCCAAAACTTATGTGTACGATCCTATCACCTTGAGGTTGTCTGCGGAGCTGGATGAAAATAATTATGCCACTTTTTATGAATATGATGAAGAAGGAGCTCTTGTGCGGGTGAAAAAGGAAACAGAGCGGGGAATAAAAACAATTAAAGAAGCACGAAATAATATTCAGAAAAAATAATGTATAGAATCAATCAAATACTCATTCTGCTGTTTTGCCTTTGTTTTGCGACACATCATGCACAAAGTCTCAAAGCAGACATGGATAAAATAAATGCAGCCTATGCTAATGCGAAAAAGTATAGCATGGACTGTGAGTACCTGTATTTTGAAGATCAGGCAGCAGCTGTTCCGTATTCAATAATAAAGGGGCAAATAAAAAAATACAACACTATCAACTATATAAAACAGGGAGATACGGAAACGATCAATACACTCGATTATTCGGTGCGTGTGGAGAATGACAGTAAAACGATCACACTGCTTCCGAAAAAGACGATGGTTACATCCACACCCGCTCTTGGAGTGAATATCGATTCCCTTTCTAAATTCTACGATAAAGTGGAGTTTAAAAAACTAAGCGGGACTTTATACAGTTATATTTTTCTTATGAAGAAAGGCTGGGACTATGCAAAACTTGAGCTTCAGTTCGATAAGAACACGTTCCTTGTTAAACGCATGATTTTTTCCTTCGATGAAATGGATATTTCGGATGATGATAAAGAAAAAAAGACCAGGCCACGTATTGAAGTTGTGTACTCAAAATTCAACGCCTCACCTAACATACAAGAAAAAGATATTAATTATGAACGTTTCCTGGTAAAGAAAGGAAAATCATATGAATTGAAACCCGAATTTTCAAAATACACATTATACGCATATTGATAATAAAATATTTAAACGGATCTGATTATGATGAAACCAAATCTTGTATTCTTTAGCCTTTTACTTTTCTGTTCTCTGTCACTATTGGGAGGAAGAGAAAAATACAACGGACAGCTTTCAACGGCAGGAACGGGAGCAACTTTACTAACGAATGGGAATGCTATTATTGTCACTGATCCGCAGTATGCCAATTTTATTACCAATAGCCTTACCTGGCCTATGGGTTTCCAGGACGTTTCGGTAAGGAACCGGGTGATACTGAAAGTTAATCACGAAAGCACGCAAATGCCTACGGGGACAGGAACGTTTACGGTAGCTGTAAATATATCCTACAAAGCGTTCAACGGGATCACATTTACTACTTACACCCTTACTAAATCCCTGCAGTTAAATCCGAATACGGATAAGACAGATAAAGTCGTGTATGACTTTGCGGGTGGAAATGACCTGCAGGTAGAAGTGACAAGCGCAACAGGATTAAGTGGGTACAATGTTGTTTTGGAAGCAGAGATGGAGCTGGAAAGATATTATAATTTTGATCCCGATGTAGCTTATTCCGGAAATCTTTCACATTGTTCGGATGAATTGCTGACAAAAGGGGAACTGGAGATTTTCTGGGAACCTGTTATAGGCGCTGAGGAGTACGATCTGGAATGGGTGTTCGTTAATAATTATGAGAAACTTGGTACGGATATTACGGTAAATGAAAATCTTTTCCGGTTCAATAGCACACGTATTACAACAGCGAATACATTTTACAAATTACCTTATTTGTATGAAAAGGGGTATATATTATATCGTGTAAGAGGAATTGGCCGCACCACACTCGATAATTATGCTTCCATGGTAGCGGGCAGGTGGTCTTACGAAGATGCTCCGGGGCCTTATCCTACAGCAGATTCATTTACTGATAAATTCCCAAATTCTTCACCGGGTACCTGCCAGACCAACGATGTATTTTACAAGCACGAAGAAAAGCTGAACTGGCAATCTTCTATCACCTATGCGGAAGATGGAAAAAGCAAAGCAGTAGTGAGTTATATGGATGGAAGCTTACATGGAAGACAGAGTGTAACAAAAATCCAGACAGATAACGAAGTAATTGTGGGGGAAACCATTTATGATTATGAAGGAAGACCTGCGATAAATGTGCTACCTGTCCCATCGGGCTCCAGCCGTCTTGATTATAAACATAGCTTCAATGTATTCACCGGAATAAATCCAAATGGCGGAAAAATTAATTTTGATCTGAATGTTTCCGATTGCGCTACAGATACGAAGACTTTGGATAGCACATCCGGCGCTTCCCGTTATTATAGTACGGATGCTATGGCAACTTATGAAAACAAGGTTACACCCATTGCAAAAGGATTTCCTTTTACACAGGTGGAATATACTCCGGATAATACCGGACGCGTGAAGGCGCAGGGCGGAGTAGGGAACGTACATCAGTTAAATACAGGGAAAGAGACAAAGTATGTATATGCAACTCCTTTCCAGGAAAGCCTTGACATGATGTTTGGTTCCGAAGCCGGCGATGCTAATAGGTACAAGCAGAATATGGTCGTGGATGCCAACGGACAAACAAGTATTTCTTACATTGCTCCTGATGGAAAAGTAATTGCCACTTCTCTTGCGGGCCACGCACCGGAAGGTATGGATCCATTGGGAAGTTTCCCAAGCGCCCCCCCGTTCAGACAGGTGGATCTTATTAATAAAATAAGGAACACAGATAATTCGGGACTTAATAATGTGATAGATCCGGCAACGGGTACCATTATAGTGCAGCAAACCATCCCAGTTGCAGCAGAAGGAGAGTATTCATTCAGCTATGGCGCTCATCCTCCTGTATATGACAGTTCCTGTACGATCACACATCAAACGATCACACAAATCAATCCATTGACCTTGTCCTCGGAGGAATTTGAGAATCATTTCTGTTATAATTGTGTATACGATCTTACCATATCCCTTAAGGATGATTGTCACAATGAAATGATAAAAACCCTGAAGGCTGGCGGAAGTCCTGAAGGAAATACAGCGATCGTAGGTAATCAAAGTAATAATTGCGAGGTTTCGCAGATCAATTTCAGCTCGGACGGATTTTTTAATATTGAAAATCCTACAACCACCGACCCGGTTAACCTGGCTCCCGGATCTTATACACTTACGAAAAGTTTGAACCTGAATACGGATGTGTTGAATCAATATGCAAATGATTATTTAGCCCGTACAGACAATTGTTTGCTTACACTGGAAGATTTTTACTCCCAGTCATTGGGCGAGGCGGATTTTAGTGGTTGTAATATTACCTGCACGGAGTGTCTGGCTCAGCTGGGACCTGTTTCGACTTATACGGCGCCGGGTTGTACCAACTGTCTTACCGTGGAACAGTATGATGCGCTGGTTGAACAATGTAACGCGCTTTGCAGTTATAAATCCATTAAATGCGAATCGGCATACCAAAGCATGCTTGCCGATGTTAGCCCGGGTGGGCAATATTGCCAGTATACAACAGGTGGCGGAACAAACAGCAATGGGATCCCCGTTGCACAGGGCTCAACCTATACGCCATGGACTTTTCCTTTATCATTGTTGCGTGAATGGAACGAGCTTCCACGCAGGTCTGTATATGTGGGCATATTTGGAACGGGTAGTAGTACTAATGCTTTCCAGTATACTTCCGGGACGGGCAGTATCTGGTATCCAAGCTGGAGAAATCCATATAATTCCACCGCTACAGGCGCAGCTCAGTTTGCCTATCTTGATGAAGATGGAAATGTAGATATGATCGCGCTGCAGGATCTTGGCGGTGGTTTTTATAACCCTTCGGTAGATCTTGATAACCTTTCCAAAATAGTAACCAATGCCGATGGATCCAAATCCGTTGAACCGAGATACCTCCGGTATTCCGAAGACTTTAAGAACCGCTGGAAACCATCCTGGGCGCAGTCGCTGGTGTATATACATCCGGAGTATTGTCTGTATGAGCGTTGTTTGGCGGACGAAGCGAGTAATAATTACGATTCGGAAATGAGCCTTCCTGCTACACTTACAGACGTTCATAATATTCCCCACTATTCAGGCGATCCTGCAACAGAATTGTTTAACCCGGTTGCCAATATGCCGGGCAGCAGTGTTACAATAGTAGCGGATCCTTATTTTGCACCTGGAACACCGTTAGGCAATGGAAATTATATGTTAGCGGATATCCAACAGGCGATGATCGACTATATGAAGATCCCAGGCACTTTTCCGGTTCAGTATTACACCATATGGGAGGCAGTATGGGTGATGCAGCATTGTCCTACTATCGGAAGCTCACTGATGAATTGTGGGGCATGTGTACTTCCAAGTGGTACCATGAGCTTAAGTACGCAGGCAGATTGGGATATCTTCCAGCCTTTGTACATGAGCTTAAAACAATCGTTCCAGGATCGGGAAAACATGAAGTATGCGATTGATAATGGTTGTTACAACGGCTGTATCGGGAAAACAAACTTCAATCCCTTTGATTATGGTTTTTATGTTCATGAAGTTACGCCTGCCCCGAATCCATGGTCTTCCATATGGGCATATACAGCCTGGATCTGGGGCACTACCAATACTTCCGAATATTATAACACAGAACAGCCATGCAACAGGTGGGATAGGGATTTATACAAACAAAAAAAGCCTCGGTTTCCTACTACCAGCCACTTGCTTTCGATGGCTTCTTCCGGTAATACTACTTACCAGACCTGTTATGACGATGCAGGCAACCCGATTGAATGCCCGCCTATTGACGATGCTGCGATAGCTGCCATGCAGAATGAAGCGGAGCTCACCAATTATCAGGCCTGCAAGCAATGTCCGAAAGCGACAAGATTCGAAGCCTTATTGAAAGGCCTGACTCAGATTGACAGTGATCCTGTCGGTACTCCGGCTGCAAAGGACCTCATGGAAACTTCCGGACCGGTTTTATTGACCTGCTATCCTACATCGCTCCACAGCGAATTCATACCTGACCTCCATCACGATTTTCTTTTTGGAGCGACTGAAATAGTAAACTGGAATTATGACGCGACTGTTACTACCTATACTGTTGGAGGCAATCCAAGGAGCTACCTGAGAGGAACAATTGACGGCGCGTCAAGCTCGCCAAAAATTCTCCGGCTTATTTTCCCGTATAAAATAGTCGATCAGATAGGAGCTTTGCCATCGCAGGTAAACGCGGCTCCTTTTGTACATCCCTATACTTTTTCTGATGTAACAGATATTTGCTGTCTGACCTATCAGCCATCAAGTGTAATGGGCGGCGGACCGGGAAATTTCAAATGTCTGGCAACCGTATTGGTGAAAGCTCCGGATCCTTTGTACAATGCGCAATTTAACCAGTACAGGAATATTGAGTTGGTGGGCGATATTACAGGCCTCAACCTTGGTGATTGTACCTTTGAGCCGGTTTGTAATACTTCTGCTGTTGGTAATGGTTTTCAGGATTTATTAAATGCCCTGCTATTTAAAGAGCCGGGGATGTCACCTCCTCCGGTTGACTTTTTTCAAACAGGAGTGAGCCTGAACAATCTTCCCTATTCAGACTTCTTAAGTAACAATGAAAATTTAGTTACACAGTTAGGTGGAGTTACAACTCCTTCACTGACAAGCTTTACCTGGGACCAGGTTTCGGCCACAGGTACTACCTATATTGGAACTATTACCGGTGGAACGTATACCTGCACGCTTACTATGGCAACTACTTCCACAAGTCCTACTGTAGCTGTAACGGATATCCGGAAACTCTTTAATGTAAAACCGGTATCGGGTGGGGCGCCCGGAGATTTTGAAGCGCTTGCTCTTGTTGGTGTTTCCCCTACGAAGTACGAAAAAGTAACCGGTAATATGCCTTGCCTGGATATGGGATCCTGTTCAACGGAAATAAATATCCTGGGTACAGCTTTTGGCGGCTCTACGACTGTTGACCTGATGTGCCCGGAACTGCCCAAAGCCGGCCCCGGCTTTCCTGGCTTCTTAAAAGATGCAACAGGTACTGATCTCGAGGATTTGATGACATCTTTAACGTATACGTTTACTGCAGGTCATTATGTGATAGTAACTCCCGGTCCGAATGCATGTACGATGGATATAACGTTTCCACCAAATCCTTTCGGATTTACCTCCACCACACAAATAGCGGATATCGTGGAGTTTTATGCTGATCCGGCTTACCTTGTACCGGGAGGCGTTACCACGCATTTTATCATGGATGTTATCATGGACGACGGAACACACATGTCAGTAAATGGTAATGCTCCCTGCGAAGAGTTCCTGGGTTGCGGAAGTCATACCGAATGTACACCTGTGGAAGTTATTATAAATGGTGATTTTTCTTTAGGGTTTGAAGAGTTTACATCTACCTATTCATCAGTAGTTGTTGGAACAACCGCAAGTCTTTCCGATCACACTACCTGCGGTGACGACATTGATACAGATTGTACAACGGGCCGTTACCTTGTATTAGTACCTAATTCATCGGACAATACGAGTACCGTTTGGGAACAGGAAGTTTTATTGTATCCATCCACCGACTATAAATTCTTCCTGCAGTATGTGTCGGTAAGCGCTATTGATGTTTCTTTTGAGCTTTATGTGGATGGCGTACGGCTGAATATTCCGGCTTGTCTTCCTTCAGCTACTCCATCCGGTTGTATGTATCCTGGCATAGCTGCGGTTACCAATATGTGGAGGCCATTCATGCACATTATCAATGCCTCTGATCTTTCGCTTACAACAGTGGGAACACATACAGTTACGGTGAAAATGTTGGTAGACGGCTCTACCAGCGCCAAGTTCGCGATAGATGATATTTCAATGACTTATTGCGGAACTCCTGGTTCTTACATGTGTACGCTGCCACCACCTTCAGAAGATATACTTATTAATGACGATTGTATTGAATCGGCGATCAACAATGCTGTAGAAGGCGCACAGAATGAATACGATGAATACATTGCGGAGCAGCGTGGTAAATTCATTGAAGCATATAAACGCCATTGCCTTGATGTATACGAAGAGCTTGAAATGAAATACAAGGATACCGAGCATCATTATACCTTATATTATTATGATCAGGCAGGGAACCTGGAAAGAACAGTGCCTCCGAATGGAGTTGTTTTGATCACCGATCCCGATACACTCGATCAGGTCGCAATCGACAGGGAAAGCGGAATGCGATCGGTATTCACCAATCATTCATACGCTACCACCTATAAGTACAATTCTCTCAATCAATTGGTATCCCAAAGCATGCCGGATCATCAGGATATGAATATTTCGGGTTCCACATCTTTAACAGGGATCAATCCGTCGCATCATGTACAATCGATCAGTTTCAACGGGAATACCGGACTTGCTGTTGCCAATGACGGAACCAACGGATATATTTATACGTTTGATCACCTTACCAATTCCTGGTCGCTGATCACCGGTTTATCCGTATACAATCTGAATGATGTGCTGTTTATAGATCCTACAACTGCATACGCGGTCGGCGATCACGGTACGGTATTATATACATCCAACACCGGAAGCAGCTGGAATTTGTTGCCGTTCCCTAATGTGAACAAAAACCTGATACGATTGCACAAGGATAATACAGGAACAAATGTATATGTATATGATAATAAAGGTAGCCAATACAAATCTTCGTCATCAGGAACGTCCTGGTCATCAACCAGTAGTGGCATTACACTTGGCGGAAGTGAAATAATTATGGACATCGATGTGGATAAAACCTCGGGCTATGGCTGGGCGGTAACAAGTGATAACAGGTTCTATACGGTTGATGCTTATGACGGCCCAACAGCTGTATGGACTTTAGTAACCGGAACTACATTCAATACCGTTGATCTCACAGCGGTTGCATCTAACGGAACCGATTTTTACGCATTCGGACTTGATGGTACTGTGTTAAAAAGCGCTTCCGGTCTTTCGGATTGGGAAGAAATAGAAAGCCGCGTTACTGCAGCAACAACTAATACGACATTTAGCCAGGTGGTTTTCACATCTGCCAGCGATGCCTATGCACTGGATGTAACCGGTAAAGTATATAGAACTACCGACGCTGCACAAACATGGCTTAGTACCGCTGTTTCAGGTACTGTTACGGTAGTTCAGCTCCAGGCAACTTCGGGTAGAGTGTATGCCCTGGCTTCCGACGGGAATC
The DNA here is from genome assembly GCA_021156365.1 of Bacteroidota bacterium. GTDB lineage: Bacteria > Bacteroidota > Bacteroidia > B-17B0 > Aurantibacillaceae > JADJDM01. Next base: position 3,903 of record JAJNDK010000008.1, on the reverse strand, counting down.
TGTTTTATACAACTACCGGTACATCATGGACTTCTGTGTTATCAAGCCCCGTTGCTAATGCAAAATCCCTGTTCATGACCTCTACTTCCGATGGATATATTGGTACAAGTACAGGCGATCTGTATACCATAACAACTACTTTATCTGTAACTTCAGCAGCACCTGCATATACAAGTCCAACTTATACAGTCAATCCTCTCAATGGAAGCAGTATTGATGAGATCTATTTCTCCTCCTTTGCGGAGGGGTTTATACGAACAGCTAATTCATCTCTCCAGAATGTTTATTATATTGAGAATCCCGGACCGGTTTCTGCCCCTGTTTTATTGGGCTCTCCGTCCGATAATTATACGCATATATATCCTTCTTCTGCGCCTGCGCCTACGTCTATTTACGCGATTGACGCAACAGGCACTGTTGTGAGTGGTACATCTTCAGGCTTTACAGGCAGTACTATTATTTCAGGAGCAAGCGGTTTAAGCGCCTTTACTATTGCCTCCAATAATCAAACCGTAGTGGTGGGATCAGGAGGGCATATTTATCCTTTCAGTGGAACGTCTACAGGGTTCAATTCGCTGGTTTCCTCGGTAACGATCGATCTTCCCGCTCTCAGCAGTGTGAGTACCCTTGGCGCTACATCGGCCATTGCAGCTGGCAGAGACGGTACATTGATCAAAACAACCGGCGGAACCGCGTGGCAGGCGCAGGCTACCAATACCAATACCAACCTGAATGATATTGCCAACAATGGAATATACCTGGCGGCGGCAGGTGATTATTCAGCTGCTACCGGAGCATTCAACGATGTGTTATACGGCACAATAAGCCCTGTAAGTGTAAGCCTTGTTGCCAATCCTGCCACACAAAACATCAGGAAAGTATACACAGATGCAACGAATGCTTATCTGATGGGAGACAATTATACGGTTGCCACAGTTGGTCTTACTTCCGGTACGGCTGCTACTTACACGCCAGGTACGGGGAATCTCCTGGGCATGGATATGAATGGCGGAAATTTGTTAGTGGTCGGAAGTGTGGGGACTATTTACTATGGAGCAGTAAATGCACTTACAGCTCAAAATTCATTCGTTCCGCCGGTATTAAATGATATCACTTACCTCGATGCCAGCCATGCGGTAGCAGTTGGTAATGCAGGGAATATTCTTGTGACATCCAATGCAGGTGTTTCCTGGCAGAGCTTATATCTGAATGTTGGAAGCGCTCCGGGTGTTACAGATAATCTGAATGCAGTTACTGCATCGGATGCAACACATGCATATGCAGTAGGTGACAATTATGCGCTGGTGGAGATCGTTTTTAGCGGCGGCTATACCGCATCGGCGCTCACGGGTACCAGCCTGAGCGGAAATCTGAATGACATTGAGGCTTCGAATGGGTATTTTGTCGCGGTGAACAATATGGGTAAAATATTTGAGACGGATAATGTTACATCCTGGTCAACTCAGTATACACACCCGGGTCCCGCAGTTTCCCTGAATTCAGTGAGTAATAAAAACGGGCATTTTGCTTGTGTAGTTGGTGATGGGGGGCTTATCCTGACAGCTGAAAGAGGGTTCAGTAGCGGTTCAAAATTCCAACCTGACTGGACAGCTTCTACCAATGGAGTGATCAACTGGTCAACAGAAGATCAGCATGCAGTTTACTTCGTGGATTATGCTACCGGATATGTAACGGGTGATAATGGTCTCGTAATGAAAACGATCAATGGCGGCGCCAGCTGGACTGTTGAAACCTATTCTACTATTCCTACAGGCAGTATCAATACCATTGCGGCTGCACCATCGGGAACTTCCTCTACCTATGTGGTGGCAGGTAATGCAGGAGCTTCTGCTTCAGTAGCGGATATGAAAAATGAATTTTCTACCCGTATGTATTACGATCAGCTGGGCCGGCTTGTGGCTTCGCAGAACTCCAAACAGTTTGCTAAAAATCCGCTTACCTATAGCTATACGATCTTTGACGCATTGGGCAGGATCAGGGAAGTGGGTGAATACCTGGCTTCGGCTTCCATCGAACTGATACCAGGACTTGCAAACGGGCAGATCAATATAGCCAATTTTGGAGCATGGCTCGGAGCCGGAACCAGCAATAAAACGGAAGTTACACGTACCTTTTATGATGAGGCCACATCGCTTACCATTCCTGGCTTTACTCAAAATGGCTTTAATCTGCGAAACCGAGTGTCGTACAGTGTCTTCTATGATAATCTTGACAGGACCGGCTTTACAACAGATTATGAACACGCTTCTTACTTTGATTACGATATTCACGGGAATGTGAAAAAATTGGTGCAGCACAATCCGTATATGCAGGGAGACAATGAGTTCAAATTCCTGGAGTATAATTATGACCTGATCTCCGGAAAAACGAACGAAGTTGTATACCAGAAAGGCTATAAGGACGAATTCCATCATAAATATGAGTATGATGCTGATAATCGACTCACTAGTGCCTATACATCTTCCGATGGGGTGATGTGGGACCAGGATGCCAAATATTTTTATTACAAGCATGGACCTATGGCAAGAATGGAGATTGGTGACCAAAAAGTGCAGGGAGTGGATTTTGCCTACACGATCCAGGGATGGATGAAAGGTGTAAATTCTAATAGTCTCGAAGCAGATAATGATATCGGAACGGATGGTCAGTTCAGTATTTCAACGAACCTGAATAAGAATCTCGCGATCGATAAGTTTGGGTATACCCTTGGTTATTACAATGGGGATTATATACCTAAAGCGGCCTCTAATACCCTTACGCCTTCCAGCTTTATTGCAAGCACTGCAGGAACGGTTAATGCAGCCAATATAAACCTCTTTAATGGTAACATCAGTAATATGGCCACTACTATTACAGATGTCAGCGGAAATGCACTTCCATTAATGAGTTTGTATGGCTATGATCAGCTGAACCGGATCAAAACGACGAATAAATACAGTGGTTTTGCGGGCAATAGCTGGTCAACAGCAACCTTGGATAATGCCTACCACGAAGAATTTTCCTATGACGCTAATGGTAATATCCAGACCTTGCTTCGGAAAGACCATACAGGTACTGCGATGGATAACCTGACCTACAATTATGAGACGGTAGCCAATGGCTATTCAAAAGACGCCAATAAATTAGGAGGAGTTGATGATGCTGTTGGAAGTGGAGTTAATACTACGGATATCGATGACCAGGATTTCGACGCAGGTAACCATAATTTGAACAATTATCAGTACGATGAGATTGGAAATCTCATAAAAGATAAGAACGAAAAAATCGATCATGTCGAATGGACAGCATATGGAAAAATTAAATCCATTACCCGTACCCCTGGTACTTCAGACAAAGATGACCTGGTATTTGACTACAATGCATCGGGTCAACGCATCGCCAAACACACCAGGGATGTGGCTACCGGCGCTCTGAAAACAAGCACTTATTATGTGCGGGATGCTCAGGGTAATGCAATGGCGGTATATACTATCAATCCAACTGATCGTGCTTTGCAGCCTAATCCTTCCAATTTGTATCTTACTGAGCAACACCTATATGGTAGCAGTCGTTTGGGAATGAAGAGACCTGGGGCCAATACGCCTGCTTTAGGAATAGATATGGGTGGAAGTATCGTCACAGCTGGTACCGAATATCTGCGTACTCTTGGTGAAAAATCATACGAGTTTTCTAATCACCTGGGCAATGTGCTAACAGTGGTTTCGGATCTTAAAACACCGGTGGCTTCCACAATTACGCCAACGGTAGTTTCTTTCTACAAAGCGGATGTGCTTTCATCTACAGATTACTATTCATTCGGAAGTCAATTGCCACAACGTGGAATCAGCGGTGATTACAGGTTTGGATTCAATGGACAGGAGCATGATGATAATGTGGCTCCAG
>JAJNDK010000007.1 GCA_021156365.1 Bacteroidota bacterium | reverse complement strand
TTTCGAAAGCACCGATATCAATACAAAATGGGATGGAACCTATAAAGGCGAAGCAGTAGAACTCGGAACTTACACCTATTCACTTGCTGCAAAAGGGGGTCTCCAAAAGAAAAATATTTACAAAAGTGGAGCCGTAACTATTGTACTTTAAATAATTTTTTTTATATCTTAACACAAAAATAACAACGATTAATCATATTAATATGCGTATAATCAAAGTACTACCCGTTATTTTCCTTCTATTCCTTTGCTTTTCCGGAAAAAAAGCCGCCGCACAAATTCAATTCACTGCTGCGGTTGATTCGGGCTGCGCACCGCTGAATGTGCAGTTTACAAGCAGTTTAACGGTTCCGCATTATCGCTGGGATTTCGGCGACGGAATTACGTCCATACTTCAGAATCCGTCGCATGTTTACATGAATCCCGGCTCGTATACCGTAAAACTGCATGTTACCGGGCCTTCAGGATTTAGCGACAGTCTCATCCGCACCAATTACATTACCGTTCTTGGCGATCCTGTAGCGAATTTCCAGGTAATGAACCCCTCCGTTTGCGAAAACAGCGCTGTGGTAGGCTTTACCAATACTTCACAAAACAGCACTATGTATATCTGGGATTTTGGAGACGGAACCATCTCTACCCAGGCCAATCCTACGCACCTTTATTCCAATAACGGGAACTATACCGTTCAGCTTATTGCAAAAAACAGCCTGGGCTGCAACGATATCAAAGTGCTGAATAATGCAGTGCATGTGATCCCTCAGCCGGATATCGATTTTGTTGCATCCTCCACATCCCTGTGTCTTCCACAGAGCCAAACAACATTTACGAATCTTACCAGTGGCTGTACCTGGCAAAAGTGGGATTTCGGCGACGGTAGTACTTCGCTTCTGGCAAACCCCTCTCACAGCTACACTATGGCAGGCAGCTATCATGTTACACTGATTGCCCGTAACGCCAATGGTTGCGAAGATACACTTACAAAAAACTCCTATATTTCAGTAGTTCCTATGGCAAGCCCTCCCATTACCACAAATGTTACAACAGGCTGTCCACCGGTTACCGTAAATTTTTCCACCTCCACGGCTAATTCTTACCTGTGGGATTTTGGCAATGGCATCACTTCTACATCTGCCAATCCTTCGTATACATACTCCTCATCCGGGCTGTATGATGTAAGTCTCACGATCACGCGGCCGAACGGTTGTGTGGAAACAACGCTTGCAAACGATCTGATAAACATACCCCAGTCTGCTACCGCGCTTTTCAGTGTGGATGATGCTTCCGGCTGCGCTCCTTTGGTTTGTAACTTTACAAATCTTTCACAAAATGCGGCCACATTCAACTGGATCTTCGGCGACGGACAATACTCCACTTTACATAACCCTACGCACACCTATCTAAATAATGGCAATTACCTGACTACGCTTCATGCGATCAACAGCGCAGGATGCATAACGGTATATACTTATACAGCGGGCGTACATTCTTCTAAACCACATGCTGATTTTACGACACCAAGCCAGGTAAACTGTTCACCTTTCACTGTTCCATTTACAAATACATCCAATGCAGGTGCAGTTTCCTATTTGTGGGATTTCGGTGACGGAGCCACTTCCACCCAGGCCAACCCGACACATACCTACACAAGCCCCGGCAATTTTAATGTTCAGCTGATCGCTATCAATGCCAATGGGTGCAGGGATACATTGAAACGTGTAAACTACCTTACGGTGATCAATCCAACAGTAAATTATTCATCCGTAGATACGCTTACCGGTTGTGCTCCTTATACCATTTCCATGAATGATTCGACCTTTGGTGCCAATTCCTGGTTATGGAATTTCGGCGACGGAACACAGTCTACACTTCGAAATCCAACGCATACCTATACACAAAGCGGAGTATATACCGTCACCCTGAACATTGGACTGAACGGAGGCTGCACACAATTCTATTCGAGCTTCAAGCAGGTAAAAGTGAGTACTGTGAATGCCGGCTTCACCTATACCTACAATTGCCATACACGAACAGTTACTTTTGCAGATACAACCGCCAACGTAATCAGTAATCTCTGGAATTTCCATGACGGAAGCAATTCCACTCAGCTGAACCCTGCACATACCTATGCTGCAACCGGAGTTTTCAACCTCACCCTGACCGTGACCAATGCACAAGGATGTTCGGAAACGATGAGCTTTGTTAACCTGTTAGACATTCAGGCTTGTCCGGGCGGTGGCTTGTCCGGTGGCGGACTAATTCCTCCTGCTGCCGGAGAACCTCATTCGGGAGGAAGCACACCAACCACACCTCCTGCCGGCTCCAACCAGATCGACGGATGTATTCCTATGAGCGTGCATTTTACCTATCCTTTTTCTTCGGGCGGCCCGATCGCATGGATCTTCGGAGACAACAGCACCTCTACTGCAAATAATCCGGGACATACATACAGCATCCCGGGTGTATATACAGTATTGCTGGTATATGAAAATATTTACGGAGCAACCGATACCATACGATACACCGATCTCATATCAGTAGCCGGAGCGCAGGCACATTTCACTGCAAGCCTGCATTCGGATTGTATTCAATACAGCGTATCTACTTCCAATACCAGTACGAATGCCAATCAGTATGTATGGAGCTTCGGAGACAGCACGGTCTCTTCCGCAGTCAATCCGACACATGTGTACCAGGGTGATCAGATCGATTATACGATCTCCCTTCACGCTATTGATACCGTGAGCGGATGTTCTTCACATCAGTCAAGTACGCTGTTCCTTTCAAACAACAACATGATCTGGGCCGACAAGTATGTGGCCTGCACACAGGGGCCCGTATCTTTTTACTTCTCTTCTGCTTCCTACACCGGTTATGCATGGGATTTCGGGGATGGCGGCACTTCCAACCTTCAAAACCCGATGCATATGTATACTCACGCCGGTTCCTACATTGTAAAGCTTACGGTTACGGATGGTTTTGGCTGTTCCAGGCTATTCAATCTTCCTCAGAATATAACTGTTTATGAGCCCGTTGCTGATTTTAACTATGTACGCAGTGGAAGCTGCTCCCGTTATGAAATGAATTTTATAAATCTTTCCACTCCGCTCAACCTGGGCCCTACCGGGCACTGCCAGTGGAGCTTTGGTGATGGAACTACTTCTGCCCAATACCTGCCAACTGTTTCACATATCTATACATATCCGGGTACCTATCAGGTTACACTGAACATTAAAACCAACGGCGGATGTACAGCTACGATCACAAAGACGGTAGTGGTGAACCTGCTTCAGGCAGATTTTTCCATGCACCAGAACAGGGATTGTTTTCCTATGACTGTTTCATTTGTCGATAGCACTGCTAATGGAATTTCCTGGGACTGGAATTTCGGGAACGGAATAACTTCCACTCTTCAAAACCCCTCGGTTCCCTATACCCAGCTTCCTGTTGACTCTATCCGACTGATCGTAACTGATTACAGAGGGTGTAAAGACACGTTATATAAGAAAGATTTCAATTTCTTCTCCAATGAGGTACAGCTCAGCGCGGATTCGGCATGTGTAAATTCCGGTGTTACTTTCAGCAGCCAGCAGGATTCCGTATCGCTTAGCTGGAGTTTCGGGGATGGCGCTACATCCTCTCTTTTAAATCCAATCCATACATATACAAGTGTAAATATCTTCCCGGTACAAATGATCAGTACCGATATGAATGGCTGCAGGGATACAGCAAACACAAATGTTTACACCAGTACTACTGTTCCGGGTTTCAGCACTAGCGATACGATAGGTTGCGCTCCGCATTTTGTTCATTTCACCAATTCCTCTACCGGCGGGCAATCGTATGCATGGGATTTTGGTGACGGATCGGGCTCTACCAATGCAAGCCCTTCCCATATATACAATACACCCGGTTTATACACGGTGAAGCTGATCGCATTCAATTCATTAGGTTGCAGCGACACTATGATCATTAACAATTATATCAAGATCATCGGGCCTGTTGTTTCGTTTACATTGCAAAACGATACACTGTGTAATCCGATGTCAATCGGTTTGCAGATCCACTCTTCCGATGTAGCCAGCTGGCAATGGAATTTCGGTGACGGCGCAAACTCTTCGGATACACTTCCAACGCATACATACACACAAGCAGGAAATTACCTCATATCCGTGATCGCCCACGATATTCATGGCTGTTCCACATTTTTTGCCGACAGTTCCCTTTTTGTTTCAGCCACTCCTGTTGCACACTACACGGTTGATACACTCGCGCGGTGTGCCCCTGCAAGCGTTCATTTTGATAATTATTCTACCGATGCCACGCAATATATGTGGAATTTCGGGAATTCATCCACCGCCACGACTTCCCAGGCTCCTGTGCCTGTTTATTCCCAGCCTGGAACCTACACGACCAGCCTTATTGTAAAAAACAATGCCGGATGCGCGGATACAGCACAGGTGATTCTGCATGTTTTCCAGAAACCGGATGCTTCCTTTCATGCTTCCACGACTTCCATGTGTCCGGGTACTGTATTTCAGCTTATCAATACCAGCACGGATACCATACATTCTTCCTGTTCCTGGGTTATTGCACCGGGTTTAACTTCTTCTTCCTGCAATCCTTCACTAACAATGAACAGTAGCGGAGCGCATACGGTATCACTGATCGTTACAAATGACAATGGCTGCAGCGATACCCTGACCAAACAAAATTACATCACCATCGCAGACAGTATGGCTCCGGCAATCAATCCGATCCGGGTGGTAAGTGTAAGCTCCGATACCACCATATCTGTCAAATGGGCACAGGCAGGCTGTACCGATTTTTATGCCTATGTGTTGTTCAGGAAAAACAGCAGCAGCGGCAATTTCGTTTCTATCGATACGATCACGGATATAAACATCACCAGTTTTACCGATACCGGACTGAACACACTTCGTTATTCATACCTGTACAAGCTGCAAACGATCGATATCTGCGGAAATAAAAAAGAGCTGAACGAACTACCTGCACACAGGAGCATTGAAATTACCGCCTATCTTCTGCAGGACAATTCCATCCAGGTGAACTGGAATGCCTATGAAGGCTGTGGTGTTTCAGGATATAAAATAGAACGTGCCGATAATGGTTCTGCTTTCAGCGAGCTGGCTACCGTGCCTGTAGTACAGACCTGGTACGTTGATTCCATGGCCTGGTGCCCGATACGGTTCATTTACCGGATAACGGCTATCGGCGTGTGTGCAGGAACGGAAGTATCCCTGAGTGATACCAGTGCTGCAAAACCGGCAAATATATTCAAGAACCAAAAAGTGGATATTATCCGCTCTACCGTGATCAATAATTCTTCCGTCTATACCGAATGGGCTCCTCCTGCTATCTTTCCGAGTGCTGTGGCTTCCTACAAAATATTCAGAAAGGTGAACAACCAGGGCTATACATTGATAGCTACTGTTCCGGCCGGTCAGAACAGCTTCACTGATGATGAGGTGGATGTAAATGCATCTGTGTACCTATACAAGATCCTGATCGTGAATCATTGTAATCTTACTTCGGGTGAAGGACAAAAAGGGGTATCGGTCCTTCTCGAAGCAAAACAGAACGAATTCAGTACCGATCTTAAATGGAGCACCTATTCGGAGTGGGATTCCGGGGTGGATTATTACATCATCGAACGGAAGAATGCAAACGGGGAATGGGAACAGATAAAAACAACGGATGGAAATACCACCACTACGACCATTGAGGGAGAATAAGAAGAATATTAATTTTCACACGAATACTAAAATTATCAGTATTTTTAATTAGATTTGAATCGCATGAGAAAAACAATCAAAAATAACAAACCGGGATTTAAGCACCAAACAGTCATGCTTATTGACGATAATGAACTGGATAATTTCATTAATCAAAAAATAATTGAAGGAAATCATTTCGCGGAGAGAGTGTATGTGAATACAGGCGGGCAAAGCGCTCTTGAATTTCTGAAAAACCTGTTGGTAAACGACGATCTTATTGATGTGCTTTTTCCAAGTGTGATATTTATTGACATAAATATGCCACTTATGGACGGTTTCCAGTTCATCGAGCAGTTCAACAAGCTTTCGGGCTCCATCAACAAGGAGATCAAGCTGGCGATCCTGACCTCTTCCATCAATCCGGAAGACAAAACAAAAACAAAGGACATGGGAACGGAGATCGCTTTTATCAACAAACCCCTTACAGACGAAGCCCTTGCTCTACTTTGATTTTCCAAGCATTGTGATCTCGCTTCCGAGGTATTCCAGTATTTTTCTTTCTCGTGTATTGTAAAAATCCAGCTGCTCGATAGCCGCACTGACCTTCGCCAGAGCTGCTGCATCTGATTTTCCCATTTTCAACCCAAGGATCTTAATGAAGGTTTTGGTATTGTTATATCCCGATTTTTTCTCCCCGCTTATTTTCCTGCTCATGCTTTTGAGGAGATTATCTGCCAGGTCGTATTCCGTTTGTTTATAATAGATAAAGGCCAATGCAAGCTTGATCTCCAGTTCTATAAAAAAGAAATTCACCAGGCTGATCTCATTCAGTATGGCGTTTAAAGCAGTCACGCTTTCTTTTATCTTACCATTGAAATAGAGAGCAATTCCCCTGTGAAAGCTATACACAACGGAAGTATAAAAATCGCCCCGGTCAAATACCATCTCCTCCATACCTTCGGGCAGCTCTTCTTTCCGGCCTGATTTCACAAGGAAATCTACTTTCGTCAGCAGGAACTTGAATGCAAGGCAGGTATTGTTCATAAGCAACCAGCTTTTCGTATCCTTCGTAACTTCTTCGTAACAAGGGACTGCTTTTTTGAACTGATTGATCTTGATGTAATATTCAAAGCGGAAGAAGGCATTCACCTGCCGGTACTTACTGATCCTGTAATCTGATGCGTGTTGCTCTACGATCGTCTCGTTCCGTTCTATAAGGTCTTCAAGGGGCTCTTCCTCATCCATACCAATGCCTGCAAACAACTGCGACTGGATAATAATGGTATTCAGGATCAGTTCGATACGGTGTGATTTATTGAGTGCGAAGATATTCCTGATCTCTTTTTTAAGGATGCCCATCATTTCAAGATCCGTAAGCGAATCGGAAAAAAAATAATTAGCCAGTGTCCGGTTAAAATTAAAAAGTACATCTTCCGCCTTTTCCAAAGCGATCATATAAGCAACCTGCTTATTGTAAAGCTGTGAATACACATAGTATTTGTCGGAATACGAATGGGCTTTTTTCAGCGCGCTGTATATATTTATCAGATCGTTCGTATAATCATTCGTCAGACATTTACTTTCGAGCTCCAGTAACATGGCAATGGCTGTTTCCCTTGGGAACTCATACAGGTACTGGTCATAAGACTCCGTTTTTTTATCGGAAACAACCGTTTTATCGCTTGTTTTATTATCAATAAGAAACTTCTGCACCTTATCATACAAACGTGATTTGAGCACATACAATGCATTTCCGGTGCAATCCAGCGAGTCCTGCAGGTCAGTATCAGGAACCTCTTTGGTGCGGTAGGCTTTTGTCAGAAAGAGAAATTTGTCCGATTTATTCTTCAGTAACATGGCTTCAAAAGCTGCGAAATTATCGGTATCCAGCTGCTGAATGGTTTTCTTTAGTTTTTCCATAAATGACTATTATTCATTAACAACCAACTTTAAATAAACAAAAGTAGCATTTAACTAAAGTACTACTTTTCTTTAATAAACAAAAAAACAAGCCAAAAGAAATATTTGGCCCCTGGGGCTTTATAATCAAGGGTTTCAGCGCATTTTTCCCTAAAAACGCCGGTATTTGCTTCTTTTTCCCTTACGTTTTTCGCTAAAATCTTACATACGTAACCTGTCCCTGTTTATTCGGATGCGGGCGGCCGAATTTGACCGTTCCTTTGCTAAAGAAATAACAACAGAGTCATGCAAAAAACATCCATACCAAAAAACAGGATCCTCATACTGGAAGAACAAAGGATCATCGGTTTCGATCTTGAGCAGCAACTAAGAAAAAGAGGTTACTGCGTTTCTCATGAGAAATCATATGAGGATATTAAAAAGACATTTCTGTTTGGTTTCTCAGAAATAGTTATCAGCAGTGCCAAATCCCTGAGAAATTCCATCTCACCTGACGCGCTGATCCCTATGGCTATCCGGACGAACGGGCTGCATTTTCTGAATCATCTTGTCTCCGGCGATATGCACGATTTCAAAACGGATACCATCGTCATCGATCCCTGCAAAGGAGATGTGAGGTATTTTGAAAAACCTTATAAAACAGATGATATCATCTCTTTTGTAAATCTGCTGATGCAGAAGAACGCTACCATTTCCAATGTCTCCAGTCAATTAAATAAATAATAAAATAACCCCATAGAAAATCAACCCCATGAAAAAAACAGGTCTTCAAACAGCAAAAATCCTTTTTACAGCAGTTATCGTAATTCTATTTACTGCCGCATTCACCAACAAAAACAACAAGCCAAAAGAGAACATGGCGAATGTATGTCTTGAAATAACAGGCAAGATCAAATTCGACAAGGCAGCGGATGATAATATCTACAGAGTGGACCTGATCCATTACAACACCGTAATAAAATCGATCTATTCAAAAAACAAATCGACCTTTCGCTTTTTATTGGAAAAGAATGCCTACTACACCATCCGTGTCTCGAAAGAAGGGTATGCAAGCAAAATGGTAAGTATCTGTACGGTGATCAATGATAAAAAAAAGGCAGATGTTTTTTGCAAATTCCATTTCGATACAAATCTTATGAAAGAAGTTGAAGCCATGGAACTGGACAAAGAAGCCCTGGATTTCCCTGTCGCATTGATAAGCTACGACGCGAGAAAAGGAGTATTCTTCAACTCGGAAAAATATACAGCAAATATTAAAAAACAACTCTATTCAACAAGCACTGCAAACAGATAGAGGGCCCGGGGAATAATAGTAAAAACCAAGATAATAGTAAATAAAAAATTACCTGTCGTATATTTTTGATTATTTATCGTAAATTTGGACCCAAGCTATCCCCGATTCCTGTAAAGTAATAATACTGACTTACAGACTATGAAAAAAAATTCTAAGGCGCTATCCAAACCAGTCCCTCTTCAAAAAAAGAAGGAAAAAACTCCGATAGCTAAGCGGGCTCTCAAGAAAACACAGCATACTGCGAAAGGAAAAAAAAGCAGTGCCTCATCCAAACAGGCCGATGGTAAATTAAAAAAGGCCTTGCAGGATGTGGAAACACTAAAAGCGCGGTTAAAACAAAAGAACAAAGAGCTGAAAACAGCCCAAAAAGATTTCCTGGCGAACCATACAAAATACAATGCGATCGTAGATAATTCATTAAGCGCACTGTTCCTTGGAAAACCGGATGGTACGATCCTCGAAGTAAACCCGGCAGCCTGTGATATGTTTGGTTATACACCTGCCGAATTTTTGAAGATTGACAGAAGCGGTTTTATCGATAGTACTTCCCCTGATGCTCTCAAAAAGATCAGGGAACGTTCGAAGAAAAAAAAGGTCCGGGGCGAAATGACCGGTATCCGGAAGAACGGTGAGCACTTTCCCTGCGAAGTGGTCTCTGTATTGTTTAAAAACAGCGAAGGAGAAGAACGCTCCAGTACAACCATCATTGACATTACAGAACGAAAAAAACAGGAGCATGCTGTACTTGAAGCCAATCTTCATATGCAGATGATCCTGGATAACACGGAAGAATCCTTTTTCGTGATCGACAGAGAATTAAAGATCGTTACTTTTAATAAGACCGCCCAACGCATGGTAACTCAATTACTGGGCAAATCATTCAAAAAAGGCGATCAGATCTTATCCCTGGGGCACCCTGAAAGGGTGAAAGAGCTTCGGAAAATGTATGATTATATCCTGGCCGGAAATACTTATCAATATAAATACAGCGTACTAAATAAGAAAAAAGAAGCTGTTGTTTTCAGTCTTCATTTTACTCCGGTAAAGGTCAATAAAAGGGTACTGGCTATTATGGTCAATGCGCGGGATATTACAAAAGAAGAAAACGCCCTGCAGGAGATCACCAAACAGCAACAACAGCTAAAAGAGGCAGAAAACATAGCAAAGATCGGAAGCTGGGAGTGGAATGTCGTAAGTGGGAAACTTCGCTGGTCGGACGAATTTTTCAGGATATGTGGTTTTGAACCTCAATCGTTCGAACCGTCTTATGACATTTTTGTAGATAACATCGCACACCCGGAAGACAAACAGGAAATGGAGCAGCTTATTGAGCGCTCCATTAAAACAGGTGAACAATACTCCCAGATCTTTCGTATAGTGGCAAAGGATAAAACAATCAAATTCATTGAAAACAAAGGGCAGGTGCTTGCTGACAAAACAGGTAAATCGATCAAGCTGATAGGTGTTTCACGGGATATAACACAGGAGCTGGAACAGGAAAAAGAGCTCCTGCAATCGGAAGAACGATACCGCCAGCTGTTTTACAACAATCCGATGCCTATGTGGGTATATGATAGTGAATCACTTGCCTTTCTTGAAGTGAATACAGCCGCTATCCTGCACTATGGATACAGCAAAGAAGAGTTCCTCGCAATGACTATTGCCGATATACGGCCCATCGAAGATATCGCCAGGCTGCAACAGATAGAGCATGTAACATTTAATGAGTTCAAAAGGCACAGTGGCCACTGGCAGCATCTCCGGAAAGACGGAACAGTGATCCAGGTAGAAGTTACCGCTCACAGTATAATATATAATGGAGAAAAAGCAAATCTTGTTTTAGCACACGACATTACAGACCGGATAAAAGCGGAAAGAGAGAAAGAATTCAATACCCGGAATACCCAGGCATTGATCAATAGTACAAACGATCTGATCTGGAGTATAGATACGCAAAAAAGACTGATCGTGGGAAATACTCCCTTTTTAAAATTCATTGAGATCCATACAGGTACCATACTCAGTCCCGGAGCAGCACTTATCGACGAAGATTATTTTGATGCCCCACAGCGGGAGTATTGGGACAAGCTCTATGATCGGGTATTAACCGGGGAGAGCTTTAGCGTCATCAATTTCCTTGATACAGACAACGGGAAAATATGGAGCGAGACCTATTTCGATCCGATCATGGAACATGACAGAGTCCTCGGTGCTGCTATGTATACCAAGAACATTACCGACCGGAAAAAGCTGGAAGATCAGAAAGGCCTTTTTGTTTCGATCGTCAATTATTCGGAAGATGCCATTATCAGTAAAACGCTGGATGGAACGATCATTTCCTGGAACCAGGGTGCAAGAAAGCTTTTCGGGTACACTGCAAACGAAATGATCGGTAAAAACATTTCAACGCTGATCCCACCTGAGCTGATAGCTGAGGAAGAAAAAATCATCGACAAGATCATTGAGGGTAGTCATATTCAACAGTTCGAAACATACCGGAAAAGAAAAGACGGCAGCCTTGTAGACATTTCACTAACGGTGTCGCCTATTGCTGATGCTGACGGAAAAATAATCGGGGCATCAAAAATTGCCCGCGATATTTCCGAACGTAAAAGGGCGGAAGAACAGATGAACATACTGAACCTTGAATTAAAGAAAAGAGCAGAAGAATTGAGCAATTCGAATTCCGAGCTGGAACAATTTGCCTATGTTGCTTCACACGATCTCCAGGAGCCCCTGCGCATGGTGAGCAGCTTCCTCCATCTGTTGCAGAAACAATATGAAGGTGAGCTGGACGAGACCGGGACTAAATACATTCACTATGCAGTAGATGGTGCAGACAGGATGAAACGTCTTATACTTGACCTGCTGCAGTATTCAAGGGCAGGTACCGCATCGCTTGAAATCGCATCGATCGATGTGAATCAATTGGTGGACGAAGTACTGGTGCTATATAAAGACGCAGATGCTGAGTTTGACATTGGCCCCCTTCCTGTAGTGCAGGGAGCGAAAACGGCAATGATGCAATTATTCCAGAATCTGATCGGGAATGCCATCAAATACAAAAGCAGCAGAAAAACACAGGTCAAAGTTTACTCGGAAGAGAATGAGGAGGAATGGAAGTTTACCATTGAAGATAACGGCATCGGGATCGATCCGAAATTCTATGATAAGATCTTCGTCGTCTTTCAACGCCTTCACACCAAAGAACAGTTCAGCGGAACGGGTGTGGGACTCGCCATCTGCAAAAAGATAGTGGAGCGTTACAGAGGACGGATCTGGGTAGAATCCGAGCCAGGGAAAGGCAGTAAATTCATATTTACACTGCCAAAAAAATTAAACTAAAATCAGAGTGGTAAAAAAAATCACATTCATACGATTATGATTCCAAAAAAATCATTACACATATTGGTTGTAGAAGATAACGATGGTGATTTCATACTGGTAAAGCATTTTCTGCAGGAAGTATTCAGGAATGCGGTCATACAGCATGAGGATATGTTAGAGAGAGCGATCACTGCTATTTCCAAAGAACAATTTGATGTGATCCTGCTTGACCTGAGCCTCCCGGACAGCAGCGGTATTCAGTCTGTGATAGAGGTCGTAAATGTCGCGAATTCTGCGCCTGTTATTGTTCTTACCGGTTTCGGCAACAAGGATTTTGCAATAGAAACCCTGGCCGCCGGTGTAGAAGATTACCTGGTGAAGGATGAAATAAACCCTACCACACTTTCCAAAAGTATTAATTACAGCCTCGAGCGGAACAGGATCAGGAGAGAATTGCAAAAGCAGCAGGCTTTGTTCCGGGCGCTCATCGAAAAGAGCCCGGATATGAAAACCCTCGTCACTACGGAAGGTAAGATCATTTATGGAACGCCTTCCATCACTGCCTATCTTGGCTATACGGAAGAAGATTACCTGAATCGGATCCATTACTCACTTGTGCATCCAGAAGACACAGATATTTTGCGGATCGCAATGGATGAAGTCATCAGCGTCCCCGGATCTTCCACTTCCTTTATAGTAAGAGTACGGCATAAAGACGGAAGTTATCGCTGGTGCGAAAAAACCATCACCAACCTGTTAGAGGATCCCAACGTCTCTGCCCTCGTTTGTAATTTCTGGGAAGTTACCGAGCGGATCCACCATATACAGGAAATAGAGCTGCAAAATATCCTGCTGAAAGATATCGCATGGATCCAGTCGCATGAGGTAAGAGCGCCAATGGCAAGGATCATGGGAATTATATCCATACTTAACCGGGAAGAATACAACCCGGATCCCGCAACTGCTCAACTGCTGAATCATGTCGTAAATTCGGCCCATGAACTGGACCGGATCATCAAAAAGATCGTAGATAAAACCCACGAGCTAAAAAAAATAAATTAAATCCCTTTTTTCTTCATTTTACTGTTTATAGCCTGAAATCCCTTTCAACAGAGGGATTTCAGACTTTATGAACGGTTCTGATCCGGTAATCCGGCTCTGACAAAATGCCCTTTTTCTTACATATGAAATGCAGGGGAGATTGTTGGCTTACACACGGGGCACTTTCTCCCCACCTTTGTCTCAGAAAATTAAATAATCCTAAATACAAAATAAAATGAAAAAAATTACTCTAAGCCTTTGTTTGTTCGTAGCAACAATCACTGGAGCAGTTGCACAGGTTAAGATCGGTAACAACCCAAACACCATTGATCCGAATTCCTTACTTGAAATGGAAAGCACTAATAAAGGCTTTCTACCCCCACGGGTTGTACTTTCCAACGAAACATTAGTAGCTCCGTTAACAGGTACCGTACCCGAAGGTATGTTGGTATATAGTGATGGCGGAACATTGGCCAACGGGTATTATTACTGGAGCGGTGTCAAATGGACCGGATTAAGTACCAGTGGCGCTGTAAGAACCAACCATGTGCTGGTAAAATCCGAAGCGGATCTTCCTGCTCCATCAGGCGGAGTGATCACTCTTGTATCCGGCACGTACTACGAAATATCCGGCATAATAACCATTGCAAACAAAATAAACCTGAATGGCTGTACAATGGAAGGATGGAATGCATCACACGATCAGCTGATATATACCGGATCTGCCGAGCTCTTCACCGGAAACAAAGGAGGCACTCTCACTTCCCTACTGATCACAGCTGCATCCGGAAAAGTATTTAACCTGGACGCAGCAGGTGCAGCTACAGACCTCTTGATGAGCGATTGTTATATAATAGCTTCTAATGCAGTAGGAACTGTAAAAGGAATTGCCGGGACTGTTTATTTCCGGTCGGTAGGATACCAATACAATACTTCCGGGCTCATTTTCGAGAATATCACTAGTATCATTAATTCCAATTCATTGTGGGATGTGAACAATTACGGTACCTACGAAAAATATGTCGGAACCTTCAATATTATCCAGCTTTTCGGAGGCATACGGGGCACAGCTTCTTCCAATGGAGCAGTTGCACTGGACGTGAGCGGTATTACTTCTGTCACAGCCGCTAATCTTAAAACAGTAATGTTTACCGGTAACGGAACTACCGTTGTCGGCAATTTTTCCAACTCCTGGGAGGTGGAAGCAGGGGGACTTGCTACCCAAAAAGACGAAGCTGCCGGGGCAAACTTATATATTTCGAGTCCAACACTCACTGCTATCGCTACACAGGACGTTCCGGTAAAAGTTGCGGGAACTACCACCGCTGCAACCAGTTTCAGGGTTACCATGCCAACCAGCAATAAGCTTACTTACATTGGGGCCAAAACCCGCAGGTTCCAGGTGGTCTGTTCAATCACAGCTACTGCTTCGTCTAACAACAAAAACTTTTCATTCCATATCTATAAAAACGGGGTTAAGTTACCGGAATCAACACAATCCATGAAACTGGCTACAGGTGTTAATACAGGTTCCCTGACCATTTCCTGTAACGTTTTGATGGCACCGAATGATTATGTTGAAGTATGGGTAGAGAATAATTCCGACAACTCCGATATTACAGTAGAAAATCTTAATCTTTCGATCAAGTAATCCAACCAACCCCTCATTCATCTAAAAACGATTCGTATGAAAAAGTTATATATCATCACCAGCCTGTTCGTATCCGCCTTAGGCCTTCAAAGCCAGAGCCAGCTTACCAACAACGGCAATCTGAAATTCCATGCGGGCAGCAACGTTACCTTCTACGGGAATTTCAGCAACAACGGAACATTCAAGGACTCCAGCCAGATGATCACTTTCGGTGGCTCTTCGCTCCAAACCATCGGCGGTACTGCAGTTTCCACATTCAATAACGTTACCCTGAACAACCCTGTGGGCGCTGCGTTGAGCACAAACGAACAACTGAAAGGTATACTTACTATAACAACCGGTACATTTACTACAACAGGGCATACCTTAACCTTATTATCCGATGCTAACGGAACAGCGAGCATCGGACCTATTACCGGTAATTTTGCAGGAGATATTACCATGCAGCGTTACCTCGGAACAGGGCCTACCGACTGGCGGTTCCTGGCTTCACCCGTAATTGACGCTACCATGGCCGACTGGCAGGATGATTTTGCGGTGAGCGGTATCCCAAACAGTCATTATGCAGGCTTTCCTTTCGTTTCTATTTATAGTTACGACGAAACGGTAACAGGCAGTGCCGATTATGGTTATATTGCTCCCACCGACATCAGCAATAAGCTTTTTCCCGGAACAGGCTACTGGGCATATGTTGGGCCTACACCTGTAACTGTAGATGTTACCGGGCCTCCTGCTACATTTCAACGGACCCTCCCGGTAAGCTATACCAGCAGCGCGGGTGCAGATCATGATGGCTGGGTAATGCTCGGTAACCCCTACCCTTCTTCTATCGACTGGACATCGGCTGCATGGACCAAATCGCACATCAACAATGCTCTTTATATCTGGAATCCACAACTACAGCAGTATTCAAGCTGGGTGGCAGGTGTAGGTGTGAATGGTGGCTCCAATATCATTGCTTCCTCACAGGCTTTCTGGGTACAGACCAACGCAAATAACCCGGTATTAGAATGCACGGAGAACGTGAAAACAGCAGTCGACCGTTCATTCATCCGCGAAACCAATCAAACCTTCTCTTTTGATTTTCTAAAACTGAATCTGAACGGGAACGGATATTCGGATGAAACATTTATCCGCTTTGACGATGTCGCAAGCAATGGGTATGACACCGAGCTGGATGCACGAAAAGTATTTACAACCACTCCCGGTGTTCCTTCCCTAAGCTCCATCGATCAAACGAACACAGATATGTCGATCAACAGTATCCCATCGGTTACGAGCACTATTTCCATCCCCGTAAAAACGATTGTAGGCGCCTCAGGTAGTTATACCATTACACGCGATACGCTGTCATCCGATCTTCCGGATTACTGCATCGTATTGGAAGACCTGCTCACCGGGATCAAAACAGACCTGATGA
The DNA here is from genome assembly GCA_021156365.1 of Bacteroidota bacterium. GTDB lineage: Bacteria > Bacteroidota > Bacteroidia > B-17B0 > Aurantibacillaceae > JADJDM01. The sequence goes on along the minus strand of JAJNDK010000007.1, from coordinate 265,264 downwards.
ATACACCATCCTATACCTTCTCTATTTCTGATACTACACGGACTGCACGCTTCCTCCTGCATGTAAGCTCGTCTGCCGTAGCTGTACAAACACTGGCTACAAGCTGCAACGGCACTGCAGACGGACTGGCGATAGCAGCAGTAGCAGGAAATGGCCCGCATGATTATATCTGGACCAATGCAAACAATGACACCATTCGCACAAGCATTCAGTCAGTATCTGCAGACACTCTGCAAAATATGGCAGCCGGTACCTATGCAGTAACGATCATCGATGCAGGAAGCGCTTGCGGGAACATCAGCCAGAGCTTCAGCATTGATCAGCCGCTTGCTTTGGACGCTGCATTCATCGTATCAAACGACACACTGGTAGTGGGGATCAACGATACACTGTTTACAACGAACACAACTACAGGTGCCATTGCTTACAGCTGGAATTTCGGGGACGGAAGTGCTGTGGATACCACTCAATTACCTGCACCCCATTTATTTTCGCAGCCAGGCACCTATACTGTTAGCCTGATCGCTACACACAATGCCTGCTCCGATTCTGTATCGTCTGTCATTGTAGTGATGAATGCACCTGCTGTAGGGCTCGAACAAAACAGCGTAGCAGGTGGCTTCAATGTATTCCCGAACCCAAGCCAGGGACAGTTCAATATTTCAGTTCCGGCGGGCTCAGGTAAAAACATAGCGGTAGAGATATACAGCCTGCTCGGTGCAAAAATATACAGCGCCGTATTGGAAGAAGGAACAAATGCTATCGATATGAGCAGCCATGCACAAGGAATTTACAGTTACCGTGTATTCTCTGCTTCCAAACAGCTCTATGCCGGGCAGTTGATCCTCGAATAAGATTACAGTAAAGACATACCTACCTAAAACCGTAGGATTAAAAGAAGCCCTCTTTGATTAAATTCAGGAGGGTTTCGCTTTTTCCTATTGCCCGCCGGACTGGCATAATATTATCATGCTAATCAGGTCAATTAACAAACTATGTACGTTGGAAAGAACATTCGCTTTAAAGTAGTACTTCGCTTCTCCTGGAAATCTATCCTGGTGTTTACCTTATACTCTTCTACTATTGTATTTATACTTTCTGTAGTCCTGCCCCGGTTCAATGGACTGCCTTTTGCCATCATTTCCGTAACCGGTATTGCCGTTGCCTTTTATGTAGGCTTTAAAAACAATTCATCTTACGAACGTTTGTGGGAAGCGAGAAAGATCTGGGGATCCTATGTTAACTCCAGCAGAAGCTTTGCCGTGTATGTGCTCGATTTCATCTATCCCTCCGAAGCTATTAATAAAACAGAATTGCAGGAGATCAAAAAACGCATCATCAAAAGACATTTGGCATATATGACTGCTGTGAGAATGCAGCTGAGAAAAAAACCGGTATGGAAACTGGAAGAAGTAGGACACCGGATCGTATCGGCAGATACCAGTTTTACCAACGACGACCTGGATACCGAATTAAGTAAATACATGGCTGACGACGAGGTAGATTACGCAGTACTTCAGAATAATCCTGCCGTCCATATCATAAAAATGCAAAGTGAAGATCTGCAGATGCTGTATTGCAAAAAATGTATAACAGACATGCATCACGTAGAGATAGCACGGATGCTTACGGATTTTTACACACAGCAGGGCTCCTGCGAGCGGATCAAAGGTTTCCCATTTCCACGACAATATGCATATTATAGCAAGCTCTTCGTTTATTTACTGATAGGGATCTTACCATTCTCTATCTACAGCGAATTATCGAAGATCAATGAAAATCTTGCCTGGATGACCATTCCCATTTCGGTTACACTCAGCTGGATCTTTTATACTATGGAAGTAGTAGGCGACAGCAGTGAGAATCCTTTTGAAAATGCGATAAACGATGTGCCGATCACGGCCATTTGCCGGAATATCGAGATCGACTTGTTGCAGATGCTAAAAGAAACCGAGATCCCCGATAAGATCCGATCCGAGAACAATATCCTGATGTAATGAGCGTATGGGTTACGGATATAAAAAATCCGAACTGCAACCGCAGATCAACTCGTTTTCTTATAATTCATCACCGCCCAGGTGTTAAGCACAACTGCAAAAGCAACGATCTTCAATAAATGATATTTTATATCGGAAAAACCGCTTCCTTTCAATACGATCATACGCATTACTTCAATAAAATACGTAACAGGGTTGAACTGTGCGATCATTTTTGCCCAGCCCGGCATACTGTCTACCGGTGTGAACAATCCGCTCATCAACATGAAGATCATAATGAAGAAAAAAGCAATGGACATGGCCTGTTGTTGTGTATCACTATAGGTAGAGATCAGTAAGCCGAAACCCAACAGGGCAACGAGATACACACCGAGAAAACCATAGAGCAATACGATGCTTCCCAAAGGCACGATCCCATAGATCAGTCGTGCAACAACAAACAGCCCTACTGTGAATACAAACATCCCGATCACCCAAAACGGGATCAGCTTGCCCAGGATAAAATGAAATTTGCGGATTGGGGTCACATTGATCTGCTCGATCGTCCCCACTTCCTTTTCCTTTACAATATTCAACGCACACATAAAACCGCCAACCATTGTAACCAGTACAGCTAAAATTCCGGGCACCATAAAAAAACGATAATTCATAAATGGATTGAACCAGTTGGAAGGTGCGATCTCGATTTGAGGAACTGCATTGTATCTTCCGGGTTGTATCCATTCCAGGCGGGTATCTGTATTAAAGTCTGCAATGATCCGGTTCAGGTAAGCGCCGCCCAGACCGGCTTTCACACCATTGATGGCATTCACCGCAATGAACAGCTTTTCGGTATTTTCCCTTACCAGGTTTCTCTCAAATCCGGCCGGGATCTCGATGATCAGATCGGCCTGGTCTTTTTCGATCAGCTGATCGGCCTGCTTAAACGAAGCGGTGTAACCTGTCAGCTTAAAATATCCGGAAGCAGTGATCGTACTGATCAGTTTGCGGGAATAAGGAGAATGGTCATTATCTACGATCGCTATGGAAATATTTTTTACTTCGTAGTCTGCCGCCAGGGGAAGAATGACCAGCTGGATGATAGGGAGCACCAATATCATTGGCAGGAGCGCTTTGTTACGGAAGATCTGCCTGAACTCTTTTTGAAGCAGGAATTTTATGGTTCTCATTGCAGGCGTATTTTAAATTTTTTCAAACTCACGACAAGCAGGAAAAGTGTCATGCCTGCAAGGATCAATGTTTCTTTCCAGATAGCAGAGAAGCCAAGGCCTTTTATCATAATGGCCTTTACAATGACATAATACCATTTTGCAGGCACTGCATTGGAAATGATCTGCAGCGGCAAAGGCATGTTTTCGATCGGGAACATAAAACCGGTGAAAAGCATGGTAGGCAGCATCATACCCATCAGCGAAATGAGCATAGCCGACTGTTGCGATTCCACCACCGTAGAGATCAGCAGACCGAGCGAAAGTGCAGTGATGATGAGCAAACTGCTTTCGAGGAACAGAAGTACGATACTGCCATTCACCGGCATATCCATCAGGAACACACTTAATAAAAGTATAATGCTCAGGTTGATCAGTGATAAAAGAAAATAAGGCACTGCTTTCGATAGGATCACCAGGATAGGCCTGAATGGTGACACCAATAAGATCTCCATTGTACCCTTTTCTTTTTCGCGCGCTATGGAAACGGAAGTCATCATCACGCAAACGAGCATCAGGATCAGGGCCATCACGCCAGGCACAAAATTGGGCGCACCTTTCAATTCAGGATTGTAAAGCATCCGGACCTCCGGGATGATCTGATAGGGGATTGCATTGTTCTGCATCAGCTCCGATTGATAATCCAGTATAATGGAACTGATATAACCTGTAAGTGTTGTTGCCGTATTCGGATCGGAAGCATCGGCAATCACCTGGATCTGTGCTTTGTTCTGGTGCTGGAGCTCATCGTTGAAACCTGAAGGAAAAATAACCGCCAGCCGGATGTTCCCCTCTTGGAAGGCCTGTTCTATCGCTTTGTTATCCGGCAATGTTCTTTCTATCTCGAAATAATTACTGGCTTCCATTTTATCGATGATCCGTTTCGATGCGATGTCTTTCGCATAATCAGCCACCACTATTTTCGAGTTCTTCACTTCGTTGGTCAGCGCAAAACCGAACAGGACGATCTGTACAATGGGAAGACCAAACAGCATGAGCAGTGTTTTCCTGTCTCTGAAAACATGATAAAACTCTTTTTTTACAAATACCAAAAACTGTTTCATTTAATCTGCTTTTCGTTTGGCTCCTCTTGCCAGTTCATAAAAAACGGCGTCCATCGAGTCGGCCGAAAATTGTTTTTTCAGGTTCGCAGGTGTATCCAGCGCTTTGATGGCACCATCCACCATCATCGAGATCCTGTTGCAATATTCTGCTTCGTCCATATAATGAGTGGTCACAAATATGGTCACACCTGTGTCCGATGCTTCATAGATCAGATCCCAGAACTGCCGTCGGGTAACAGGATCCACGCCACCGGTCGGCTCATCCAGGAAAACGATCTTTGGCTGGTGCAGGATAGCTACCGAAAACGACAACTTCTGTTTCCAGCCCAAAGGCAGGCTCCTCACTAATTTTTTCGCCTGGTTCTCCAGGTGAAGACGACCAAGCAGTTCTTCTGTTTTTTCTTTGATCTGTTTATTACTGAGTCCATAGATCCCGCCGAAAAAAGTAATATTCTCGGCAACCGTGAGATCCTCATAGAGTGAAAATTTCTGGCTCATGTACCCGATATTCTTTTTGATCTTCTCGGTATCTTTGAACACATCAAAACCCGCTACGGTAGCCGCCCCTGATGTAGGAATGGAAAGTCCGCAAAACATACGCATAGCAGTGGTTTTACCGGCTCCGTTGGCTCCAAGGAAACCAAAGATCTCTCCTGCTTTTACTTCAAAAGATATATTGTCTACAGCCGTAAACGATCCGAATTTTTTACTCAGATCCTTACAGCTGATCACCGGAGGGTTGTTCATATGATTTATCAGGTCTGTCATTCGGCACCTCCGTTTTTATTTTCTGTTTGGCCTTCGGGCATGAGCTGAATAAAACAATCCTCTATGGTAGGTTCGATCCGCCGTATTTCTATGCCCGTCGTATCTCTTCCTGAGAGGTAAGAAAGAAAAACAGCACTGCCATTGTTTTCATTTTTAAACGTCAGGTGAAGAAATTCTCCAAAGGCATAACAACTCGCCGTTCCTTCAAAAGCCCTGGCATCTTTCAGCAGCTTATGCATATTATCAGCTTTTACCGCATACAGCTCCGAAGGAAAAGACCGGATGATCGCAGCGGGTGTATCGATGGAAAGCAATTGTCCTTCCTGTATCAATGCGATCCGTTCGCAAAGCACCGCTTCGTCCATATACGGAGTGGAGACGAGGATCGTAATGTTTTGTTCTTTCAGCCGCTGCAACATTTCCCAAAATTCTTTCCGCGACACTGAATCCACTCCTGTGGTGGGCTCATCGAGAAAAAGCACCGAAGGTTTGTGAATAAGCGCACAACACAGGGCGAGCTTTTGTTTCATACCACCCGATAGCTGACCTGCCCGACGTTTTTTGAAGGGCTCGATCTGCACATAGATATCCCTTATGAGCTCATAATTTTCTTTGATCGTGGTACCGAAAACAGTTGCAAAAAAATTCAGGTTCTCTTCAATGGTCAGGTCCTGGTAAAGTGAGAATCTTCCGGGCATATAACCGACACTGCCACGAATGATCTTGTAATTCTTTACAATATCATATCCGTCCACTGCGGCCCTTCCACTATCGGGCAGGAGCAATGTTGTCAGGATACGGAAGATCGTGGACTTACCGGCCCCGTCTGCGCCGATCAGACCGAAGAGCTCTCCTTTCTTCACATCGAAAGAAACATCATTTACGGCAAGTACTTTTCCTTTGTCGTATGTTTTGGTGATATGTTCGAATGTTACCGCGCTCACTTATTGAAGTTTTAACTGACCGTACATCCCTATTTTCAAATAGCCGTCATTTTTTACCTTCACCTTGATCGCATACACGAGGTTGGCCCGTTCATCTTTGGTACGGATCGTTTTGGGAGTGAATTCAGCTTTGTCACTGATCCAGGTGATCTTTCCATCGTAGGTTTTGTAGCCTTTGTTGCCATCATCTGTCATCACTTTTACCACCTGGTTCAGTTTGATCTTTGCCAGCTGATCACCGGTGATATATGCACGCAGTGTTATGGATGACATATCGGCAATTTTATAAAGCGGTTTTCCGGGCGCTGCCATTTCATTTGCTTCCACATATTTGCTTAGTACAATCCCTTTCACCGGATTTATGATATAACATTTGGCTAACTGGTCATTCAGCTGCCTGATCTGCAGCTCTACCGGTATGGTTTGCTCTGTGATCCCTGCTGTGGAGATCCCCAGGCTGGATTGCTGCGCAGCGATCTGTTTCCTGAGCACATCCACCTGCGTGGTAGCATCATCCAGTTGTTTTTGTGTGGCAGCATCTGCTTTTACTAAACTGGCAAACCGTTTTTGCTCACGTTCTGCTCCTTTTAATTGTTCCTGCAAAGCAGCTAACTGAGCCGATACGTTGGGTTTATTCACCAGGATGGATTTTACCTGTGCTTTTAATTGTTCTTTTTTCAGATACAGCTGAATCGTATCGATGAAGCCGATCCGCTGCCCTGCCCTGAGCTCCTGCCCTTCCACGATGTCAAATGCTTTGATGGTTCCGGAGGCTTCCGAAGAAATAATGGTTTCTTCCGCTTCGAAAGCGCCGGAGGCACCGAAGTCTTCTTCTTTTTTACTGCAGGCGCAAAGCACCAGTATGGTTACGAGGGAACAGGATAAAATTGTTTTCATATGCATTGAATTATTGATTTCCACTTGTTGTTTGGTAATTGTATTGTGCCAGTAAGAGCTGCATTTCGTGCAGAGCCTTGTCTTCACGGGCCGTGCTTTCCTTATTGGCTTCCCGGATGTAATCCCCGGAAGTGATCATTCCATTCTCCAGTTTTGCGGCGGCGGCGGTTTTTACATTGTTACGGAGCCCGATAATTTCCGTATCGGTTCCCAGTAATTGTTGTAACCGGGTGATCTCTGTATTCTGCTGCTTCAGATTCAGATTGGTATTGAACAGGAAAATTTCTTTTTGGTTATCGATCATTTCCCGGCCGGTTCGTGCAATGCCTTTTTCTTTCTTCGCCGTGTAAAAACCACTGATCGACCAGCTAAGACGGGCACCCGTGATGTAATAGAAATCGAATTTGTTGTCCAGGAAATTTAATGTAGGCCTTCCATATCCCTGCTGGTAAAACAAACCGAAGTGCGGGATGTTTTTTGTGCCGATCAGTTTCTGTTGAATTTCATATACTTTTTTCTGTTGTTCGTATAAGCTTAGCTCGGGCCGGTTGATGGTTTCCGAAACGGATTTTAATTCAGGCTTCATCAAAACAACGGATGTATCAAGCTTTTGATTTGTAAAAGCAGACAGCATATCGAGGTATGCACTGCAGTTGGCATACAGTTGTATATCCCGCTGATCCAACTGCAGTATCTCCGCTTTCAGTGCATCCATATCGCTTTTCAGTGCAGTCCCGTTTTCGCGTCCGGCAGCGATCTTAGTAAGTGTTATTTGCAGGTCTTTTTTATAGATCGTGTTTTGTTTTAATTGTTCTTTGCCAAGCAATACACCGAAATACAATTGATTGATCCTTTCTTTTAGTTTATACAGCTCTACTTCCAGCTGCTGCTCCTGTATGGCTGAATTGGCTTCTGCCAGTTCTTTCTGCTGCCGGGTGATTGCAAGATCCGTCAGTGGCTGATAGATCTCCGCGGCTATTTTATACTGATCCTTGCTCAGCGAAGGAACACTAACACCAGGAAGGCTGATAGGGAGCTGGGTGACTGCCGATTGATAGGTGGCCTGTCCGGTAATATTGATCTGTGGCAGGTATCCTTTGGAAATGTTTGCTACCGTATATTCTCCGCTTTTTTTGATCAGCTCGGCCTGCCGGATAAGCGGATAGTTTTGCCGGGCTTTCTCATAACACTGGCTGATCGTAAGTGTATCGGCAGATAGTTGCACCGCGAGAAAGCAGGAACAAACGAGTATAAAACAGGATCGTCTCATGTGTATTGTTTTTGTTTTTATATCATACTTTACCCAAACGGGTAAATAAAAGTCAAAAAAAAATCTATGGTCTCAATGCAGCATTCAGGAAGCGTTTGATATGCTCACGTCGCTCGCTGATCAGCTTTTTAAATTCCGTATTGTCGATCCCGAATACTACCTGGATCATCGGTCTGCCAATAAAAGGAAAGATAATGAGCGAGATCATGTTCATCAGCAGGTGTCTTGGATCGATCGGTTGAATAGTTCCTTTCTCTATTTCCCGCTGAACGGATACGGCGAAACCCGCGAATGCTCTCTTGATATCCCCATTGAAATGCCGCGCAATGAACTCATCCGGATTCTTATTCAGCTCATTGAGCACGAAACGCGGGAGATTAGGATTTCTGGTAAACAAGGCCATATACTGTTCCACGATCAGATCTATTTTCTGATCGAGCGAAATATCCAGGTCGAGGATGGCTGAGATCTTGGAAACCATCCTGTTTAAAGCCATACTGAAGATGGCCTCAAACAACTTGTCTTTGGTCTTGAAATAATAATGCAGCAATCCTTTATTGATACCCGCTTCTTCTGCGATCTCCTGCATGCGTGCTCCATCATAGCCTTTCTGGTGAAAGACCTCCTCTGCTGCATCGAGTATTTTTTGTTCGGTATTACTATCTGTAACCATAATCCGATGCAAATATACACAATTTACCCAAACGGGTAAATTATTTTTATTAGATTTATTTTACGTTGGGTCTATACCCGCAAATTGCCCTGTATAGAGTCGTCCAGCGTCTTACCGGTAACGGATCCGATCAGCATTTTTATACCTGCCACTATATTCCCGTGTTTATTGTCCCAGTAATACCCGGAGACAGGCACGAATTTCAGCACAGAGATCCGCGGATCGTTTTCTCCTTCCGTAAACCATGTTTTCATGACCGGCTCCCAGAATTCTTTTATCTTTTGCCGATCATCCGAAATGGATACAGTCCCATACAGCTCCATAAACCCGGAATGTGCGGAAGCCTGGAAATACAATTTCACTTTCGGATCTTCGCAGATCTCTTTATTGGTATGGCTGTCTTTGGCGCTCATGAACCAAAGATTTCCATCCTCGTCCACTTTCTGAACGGTCATCGGTCTTGAGCCGTTGGTCTCACTTGTCACCACAGCCGTACAAAAGAAACAGGTATTGTTCTTCCCAACCAGCTCTTTTATCTTTTCGATCGTTTTCTGGCCAACGAGGTTCTCATGATTTTCTTCCTGCTGGTTTTTATCTATACTATTCATATGTTTTTTTATTGATGCCTATAAGAAATCTGTGCCACCTGCAAGTGAAAATTTCAGTCCGGAAAAACCGGTGAGGCATTTTTTTGCTGCTTCTAAAATTCAGTTGTTTGAGGAAAAGACTCCTCAGGAAGCTTACTTATTTTTTGTTACGATCTGCTTCCAAACACCCATGTATCAAGACATTCCGGAAGAATACAGCTTTGGTATGGTTTTACACCATTCAGGGTGTACAGGACAAACACGTCTTCATCAAATAAAATATACAAAACATGAAAAAGTTAATCATTATAGTTGCAGCCGCTTTCACATTCGGAGCCTGCAATAACTCAGTAAACCAGGAAGAATCGGAAGCAGCCATACAAGCTGCTAAACGGGAAACGATCGACTCTATTGCTTCCGTAAATGCTATTCGTCAGCAAACCATCGATTCGATGAAAGCCGAAGAAGAGCGAAACAAAGCCACTGTGTATCATCATTACCATACTTCGTCTTCAGATCCGGCAAATCCTTCATCCGGATCAACAGCTACTACTGCCACTACTACCGAAGCTGCAAAGAAAAAAGGCCTGAACAATACTGCTAAAGGTGCTTTGATCGGTGCCGGAACAGGTGCGGTAGCAGGTGCATTGATCGATAAAAAACGTGGAGAAGGTGCGATAGTAGGCGGATTGATCGGTGCAGGCGCAGGTGCCATATCCGGTGCAGTGATCGACCATAGCAAAAAGAAAAAAGAAGCTGCTAAAAAGAAAGAAGAAGAACAGAAAAAAACAGAAGAATAACCTTCTTACCATATTATTCTAAAAAATAAAATCCCGGTACTGATACCGGTTTTTTTTGCGTTTAATGAATAGGCAAACTTGCGTTATAAATACTGAACTCTTTCTAACCTTCCTGCGACAGGAAATCGAGCCAGAGTGCTTCCAGTTCTTCTATCAGTTCTTTTTTTATGGAAATACCGCTGGACTGTGGTGTCCACAATTGTTTGGCAAACGCACCGATATTCAACAATTCCAAAGTTAGTATCGGGCTTTTGTCGGGATTGATGAGCCCGTCAAACTCGATCATTACATGGTAGATCTCTTTTCCCTTCCGGCTTAGTGCCAAAAACGGCTCGGATGCAATAAAACCGGATGCAAAAATTCCACGCGGCTCGGAACCCACGCGGGAAACAAATGCGCGATCGCCGGGCTTCACTTTTTTATGACTCACGCAGATCCATCGTTCCTGCACTTTACCGTCCTTTTTTAGCAGCAGGCTGTCCTCCTCTATTTCGGGCCAGGGCCATTTATCCGGATTCCACGAGAAAAGATACGTATTCATGAATGTAGCTTTATTGCAGTTAAATGAAAAGCCCCGATCCGCTGCAGCGGATCAGGGCTTTGGTAGTGGCTCCGCTCAGAATCGAACTGAGATCAAAAGTTTAGGAAACTTCTATTCTATCCATTGAACTACGGTGCCCGGTAAAACCGCTGCAAAAATAGTTAAAACAAACCAGTTTTGGAACTTATTTGGAGAAGAAACCATTTTTCTCCCGGAACCGTCTGCTTAGTGCAAACTTACAGTGATTTCAAGCGCAGTCTGAACACAGTACCAAAGAAAATTTGCTCTAAAAAAACGGAATGATGCGGTACATTTTTTTCTGAATTTATAAAAGAACAATGTCGAAGCCCTGCAAAATCAGCTCCCTGATCTCATTCTTCCAGGCTAAAAACATATCCAATTCCTCTTTTTTCAATTTATCGTGATTTCTTTAATTTTCAGTATTCGGTAAAAATTTCTTTAGTGAAATTTTAATGATTTTTTTTCACTCATTCAGCGTTTTTAACAAGGAATTTATGAACTGTGGAAAAGGCTCCCCGATTTCAATACCAGTAAGCCATGCAGCATCATTGTCCTTTCCCTTATCCACTGTTTTTTGTTCATAATTTCCTAAGGGCGGAAAACCGAACTTTTTTTTCTTAAGCAATTGTTTTTCAGTCCTACTAAAAAAGGTTACACTTTCTCCTTTTTTTTATTTTTTCAGGTTCTGCTCTACTTTAACCCCGTCAAACCATATAAAAACTTCAATCATGAAAAAACTTATTTTAATGGCATGTGTGGCAATCGGATTGCAAACGCATGCGCAGTATTTTGACCATGACTATGGCTCAACAACTATAGATGAGCCGCAACGTGGTATGAACACCGTAGCCATGGGTGAGGGTTTTGTGATCTCGGGCCTCGGCACTAATACTGCGGGGACGGCTACAGGATCAATTGTGGCACGTTCCAATGCAGCGGGCATGAACTCAGGAGCACCCTACTTTACCAATGGCTACCGGGTACGTACAGTGGCTGGTACGCCTATGAACTCGAGGGATGCCCGGATACTGGAACAGGGCCCTAACTCTTTTGGTCTGAGCGGCGCATGCGTTATTCCAGCTACGGGAGTCGACTACGCCTATCACCTGCAGCTGAATCCCAACGGCCCCGTACTTAATGCCCATCTGTACTTCAGCCAGGGTTACAGCTTTTATCGCATCACATCTGTGGCTTCGTCAACTACGGCCAACCAGCAGTACATGGCGGGATCGGCCATCCGGAATTTTACGGGCGAAACACAGATCGTGGTGATGAAGATCAGCTTCAATGGAAACATTGCCTGGGCTAGTATCTATGATATGGTGCCTGGTGCCATCAGCAATGAGGTAGCCTACGACCTGGCGGAGGATGCTGCTACCGGCGAGCTGATCGTAGTGGGCCAAACCACGCTGGGCGCTGGTACAAGCGATGCCTTTCTACTGCGTCTGAACCCTGCTACCGGAGCGGTGATCGGAGCCAACACGTATGGAACAGCCGGAAGCAATGAAACGTTTACCGGTATCGAGCTGTCGAATGATGCTGCCAATAACAATGGCTACATCATCAGCGGTTACACCGACAATACGTCAGCAGCCGATGTGGATGGATGGCTGGTTCGGATCGACAATACGCTTGCTACTCTTTGGGCGAATACATATGACTACAATGCCAGCGCCGTGAACAATTATTTTTACGATGTAAAAGAGCGGCTGAATACAAGCGGCAATTATGAATACTATGCCGGAGGCACCACCAGCACGGGTGCAACAGGTACTGTGGATATCGAAGTAGACAAAACCGCTGTCAACGGGGCCAGCGTGGGGCAGTTTACCTATGGCACCACAGTGGGCGAATCGCTTGTATCTATTGACGTAAACACACTTACCACTGTCGGAGCCGTGAATGGGATCAGCATGTACGGCTATCGCTCGACAGGTCTGTTGGGCTCATCCGATCTCACGATCTACAAAGCGTATTTCAATGGGATCACGTCCTGCGATTATTCTACCAATACCATTACCGAAGCAACAGGACCCGGCTTCCTGAGCAACCCCAGCCCTAACCTGGTGGCACACCTGATTAAGGATACCGCCACCGTGAACACGAGTGCCGGTCTCGACAAAACCAAATGCTATTCCACCACTGTTACAGGAGGCAGCAATGCCCGCATGGCGCAGGGCAAGCAGGCACAGTTAGCGATGGAGCTGGATGTGCTTACTACCGGTGAAGCGGGTAGTTACCAGGTGCAGATTGAGAATGCCCTGGCCGGCAAAGCGGAGATCCGTGTAAACGATCTGATGGGACGTGTGGTCTACAGCAAAACAATGGAGCTGCAGGAAGGAAGCAACAACATCCCGGTAGAGCTGGGTGCCAACACCGGTGCAGGAATTTATATACTAAACACAACAGTAAGTGGCAAAACATACAGCAACAAACTGGTTGTAGTGAAATAATACTATTTCTTATCTGTTTTTCACCAGGCAGCCCTGTACACGGGGCTGCTTTTTTGTGGCTTCGACAGGAATCGAACTACAGCTAAAATCCGTATCTTTACGCAAAATTTCATGGATATGAGCATTACAAAAGAACAGGTTATTGATGCGTTGAAATATGTGGACGACCCGGATCTGAAAAAAGACCTGATAACACTCGGAATGGTGAAAGATGTGGAAGTGGATGGCAAAAATGTTTCCTTTACAGTTGTACTCACTACTCCTGCCTGCCCAATGAAGGATATGATCCAGAAAGCCTGTGAAAATGCGATCCTACACTTTGTGGATAAAGAAGCGATCGTAAAAGTGAATATGACCGCCAATGTGCCCACGCAGAAAAAGAACGATGCCTCGTCTTTGTCCGGCGTTAAGAATATCGTAGCCATCGCTTCCGGAAAAGGCGGCGTAGGCAAAAGTACTATTACGGCCAACCTGGCCATCGCCCTTGCCAAAATGGGGGCAAAAGTAGGTTTAGTGGATGCCGATGTATACGGGCCATCCATGCCAATGATGTTCGATGCATTGCACGAGCGTCCGTATGTGAAGGAAATAGATGGGAAGAACATGATCATCCCGGTAGAGAGCTATGGTGTGAAATTATTATCGATCGGCTTTTTCGCAGATATGGCGCAGGCAGTTGCCTGGCGCGGGCCTATTGCCACACGTGCTTTGCAACAATTATTCAGCGATGCGTACTGGGGCGAATTAGATTACATGCTTATTGATCTTCCTCCTGGCACCGGCGATATCCATATTTCCCTTACTACGGCCGTGCCTTTGACAGGAGCACTGATCGTTACGACACCACAACAGGTAGCTATTGCCGATGCGCGTAAAGGGATGGCTTTCTTCCGCAACCAGCATGTAAATGTGCCGGTATTGGGAATTGCGGAGAACATGAGCTGGTTCACACCTGCCGAGCTCCCGGAAAATAAATATTACATCTTCGGTGAAGGTGGTGCACAACAGCTGGCAGATGAATTTGACGTACCGGTTCTGGGGCAGATCCCGCTGGTGCAAAGCATCCGTGAAGCTGCCGATGCAGGACGCCCGGCTGTATTGCAGGACACAACACCACAGGCAATCGCATTTATGGACCTCGCCGCCAATCTGGTACGGCAGATAGCCATTCAGAACAGCAGGCCGAAAGAAGCTGCTGTTAGCCAATAGATCCATTTAATTTAATACATTTGTTAATCAACACCGACCAAAAATGCCTGATACAGAATTAAGATCAAGAGTAGAAGAAGCGCTGAAATCCATCAGGCCATACCTCGAAGCAGACGGTGGAAATGTGGAGCTGGTGGAGCTGACGGAAGACAGAACCGTGAAAGTGGAGCTGACAGGCGCCTGCAAAAGCTGCAGCATGAGCATGATGACTATGAAAGCAGGAATTGAAGAAACGATCAAACGTTCTGTTCCTGAAATAAAATCCGTTATTGCCATAAACAATTAAATGAAACTACGCTTCACCATATTGCTGGTGCTTTCGGCATCCTTTTCCCTGTGGGCCCAAAGCCCGAAAAAAATAAGCCTTTGCACAGACGATAAAACTTCCAAGCACGGATTCAGCTTCTGGTCGGATGTAAAAGTGCAGAGCAAAGACACTTCTTTTTATTACCTGTTGCATTCACAGAAAAAAGATATAATAGAAGTATTGAAGCCGGGCGAGTATACGCTTACTTTCAATTCCGTGTTCGGCGACAAGGTTAGGAAAAACATTAGCATCGGATCAAAGAAAAAATACAAACTGAAAGTAAAGGGTCTGCGTGCAGCATATGCAGAAGTTCCAACCACCCTTTCTTTTATGGACAAGCTGAAGACAAACGACACGGTATTTATTATCTCTTCCGGCCTTGAGTCTATCAACTACGAAAAGATCGCCATTACACGATTAGCAGATGGACGGTATAAAAGTTTGCAATACCAGGGGCTCACCGATGATGTATTTAACGAATATACCCAGGGTGAGAAAACCTACCTGCAGGCAAGTACTTACGAAAAAGCAGTGAAAACATTGCCTGCCAGTACCTGCATTCCACACATTATCACCTTTAGCTATAAAAAACAATACTATTCACTGCTCGACAAAAGCTGCCCGGAAAATACCATCACACGTATCAAAGCATTGATGTTCCTGGTAGAAGGAGGGGGGAAATAAACGATCCTCAGTTAAGAATCTTCAACTTCAACCTTTTTCTTTTTGCATCATATACCGCGAGTATTTTTTCATGATACATAAACCGAACCTGCACTTTTGTTACAACACGTATGCTTTCGCACCAGAGATTGAACCCTTCATTTTCATCTATACGAAACCATCCATTATCCCATACTTCAGGTAACAACGTGTCTTTTCGCACGGCAACCATGATAAAATCCCTGTTATCTGCATAACCCGATTTAGAAGGCCAAAGATCCCTTTTATGCATATTATTTTTAAGCATAAACCCATTTCCAAGGCAGGCATATAAATCTGCATACAAACCTATCAGTGTATCTTTTGAGATATGATTAATTACATTAAAATCGATCGGGGGATTTTCTTCGCTTAGCCGGATCGAATCATATTGCCAGTCGGGGATCGAGTCAAATAGTCTCTCATAGTGTCTGGGTTCTGCATCATGTATATCAAATCCTGCATCACAGCAACCAAGAGTTATCACATATTTTTTGCCCGGCTTAAATCGGGTGATCACTTTTTCCCGGGATACACCATTCATAAAAATTATCGTATCAAAAAGCGGATAATGCGTTTTCACCTTTATGGTCTTTGTTTTTGGTCCCAGCACTTTTCCATTGAGGATCCATTTATAACTGACATACGGTTCGGTGTCTGTTTCGTAAGCTTTACTGATCGTTACGAGATTCGTTTGTCCTGTCAAAAGAAGAGGCAGCAAAAAACATATATACAAAACGCTCTTTTTCATTTCAGCCTCACCAGTTTCTCTCTCGTAATTACAATCTCATTGGCTTCTGCCAGCTCATTGATGGATTCTACTACCAATACTTTATCATGCCGGTAGAAGAGGCTGATCAGCTCGTCTAACTTATGCGGGTGGTTGTGCAATACATTCAGGATCTGTGTGGAGAGGCTGTCGAGCTCCGAGCTGTGTTCATCGCGTTTCTTTTTCAGACATACATCACAGTGTCCGCAATCCTTGATGTTCGTTTCATCAAAATAAGCAAGGAGCAAACGGTTGCGGCACACATGCTTTTCTTTTGCATAGCGGATCACAGCAGCTGCACGTTCTTCTGCCACCTGTTTCAGCTTTTTGTAATTCTCCGGCAAAAAATCCAGGTGTTTATTATCAATACGGTTGGCTGTATAGATGATCTTCGGCAATTGCGATTTGGGAATATACTCCAGCACTTCCATTTTGTGAAGACGCGTTAACTGTTCTTTTAATTCCTCCGGGCGCATCATTAAACGGTTGGCCAATTGGTTCTCATTGATGTAGGTATGCTGTTCGAACAGGCCGCCGTAATTACGCAGCAGTGATTTCAGCACCCGCTCGAACTTCGGATACTTGATCTCGAAATTATACAGATCTTCTTTGTTATACAACAACAATACTTTCGATTGTTCGAAGGAATTATCCTGGTAAGAGAGATATCCTTCCTTTTCAAGGAACCGTACGGAATTAAAAACAGTAGCGGGTTTTAGTTTATAATTACTGCTGATCGCATCGAGGTCCAAATCGTAGGCCATTCCCAAACCCGCTCCTATCGCTACCTGGCAGTAATTGGAAATAGCTGCATAGGTTTGTTTGATATCATCGAAGGAAGGAAACGAAAGCTCGATGGATTGTTTTAATTGCTCTGCATCCATTTCCTGGAACAGAAGCACTGCATAGGCTGTTTTCCCATCGCGCCCTCCCCTGCCTGCTTCCTGGAAGTAAGCTTCGAGGCTGTCCGGCAGATCGAGATGCACCACAAATCGTACATCCGGTTTGTCGATCCCCATTCCAAAAGCATTGGTGGCTACAATAACACGTGTCTTGTCTGCGATCCAGTTTGCCTGTTTTGTTTTCCGGTCATCCGATGAAAGACCGGCATGGTAATAGTCGGCTGTGATCCCGTGCTGGCTCAGGAGCATCGCAGTCTCTACCGTTTTGCGGCGATTACGCACATACACCACTCCTGTTCCTTTTATTTTGTTGCAAATGGAAAACAGCCTGCCGATCTTATCTTCCTCCGGCTGCACAATGTAATGCAGATTGGGGCGGGCAAAGCTGGATTTAAAAACCTGCTGATCCTTAAAATGCAGCTTCTCCTGGATATCTACTATTACTTTTTGTGTAGCGCTGGCCGTGAGTGCAATAATGGGAACCTTCGGCAGCGAATCGCGCAATTCTGCGATCTTCAGGTAGCTGGGACGAAAATCATAACCCCATTGGGAGATACAATGCGCCTCATCCACTGCTATCATGCTGATGGAAAGATCATGCAAATTCTTGAGGAAAACCTCCGTCTGCATCCGTTCAGGCGAAACATACAGGAACTTATAATTCCCGTTGATGCAGTTGGAAAAGGCGATGCGGATCTCGTGCCAGTTCATGGCCGAAGTAATGGCCATCGCTTTGATGCCCCGTTTCATGAGGTTTTCCACCTGGTCGTTCATCAGGGCTATCAGCGGGGATATAACGAGGCACAAACCATCCTGCGCCAGGGCAGGCACCTGAAAACAAATGGATTTTCCGCCGCCGGTTGGCAGCAGAGCAAGTGTATCCTTCCCGTCCAGTACGGATTTAACAATTTCTTCCTGGCCGGGCCTGAAATTGTCATAACCCCAGTAACGGGCCAATATGTCGCGGGGTTTTATCATTTAACCTATTCTTCAAAAGTATAAAAAATTATTTTGCTACATTTGGACCAAGCACTATTCACATGAAAACACTGGTATGTATAGCCATCACGCTACTGAGCCTGAGCGGCATGGCGCAGAATTTCAATATCGTCCACCGCAGCAATCTCCCGTATCCGGGGGAAGAATGTGCCAATATTTGTGGCTATGTTGACAGCACCGGTAAAGAATATGCACTGGTAGGTGTGGAAACCGGCATGTCGATAGTGGATGTTACCGATCCTGATAATCCTTTTGAGCTGGCAGCTATTCCATGGCCTGCAGGCCCTAACCAGATCTGGAAAGAAATTAAAGTTTATAAAAAATATGCCTATGTAACATCAGAGGCGGGAAGCGGTTTACAAATCGTGGATCTCAGCAATTTGCCGGGAACTACGTTGCCTTATCATCACTGGACACCGAGTTTCGGTCCAAATACATTAAGTAGCATTCATGCACTGCATGTAGATACCACTAAAGGCAATATATACCTGTATGGCTCCAATATCGGAAACAGCGGTGCTTTGTGTGCAAGTCTTGCAGATCCATACAATCCCGTTTACCTGGGCAGATACAATGTGCGTTATGTGCACGACGGATATGTAGACAATGATACACTTTACGGGGGAGAAGTTTTTCACGGTACCTGTACGATCATTGATTTTACTAATAAGACAAGCCCTCAAACCATTTCGTCCTTTCCTACTCCCGGAAATTTCACCCACAATACCTGGCCTTCGCCCGATAAAAAAACATTGTTCACTACCGATGAAGTGAACAACTCCTTCCTTACTTCCTATGATATCAGTGACCTGGGGAACGTTACAGAACTGGACCGGCTGCAAACCAATCCGGGAAGCAATTCCATTGTACACAATGTACATGTGCGAAACGACAGCTTTGCCGTTACTTCCTGGTATACGGAAGGATTTAATATTGTAGACGTGAGCCGTCCGCACAACATGATCGAAGTGGGCAAATACGATACCTACAGCGGTTCGTTGGGCGATGGCTTTCACGGAGCATGGGGGGTGTATCCTTTCCTTCCTTCCGGCACCATTGTCGTATCCAATATCGAAGACGGATTGCATGTGCTTACACCCACTTACATCCATGCCTGCTGGCTGGAAGGAAACATAAAGGACTCCGTTACATTAGCCAACCTGAATGGTGTGCTGGTAGAGATCATCGGATTAAGCACAGCAGACGTAACCACTGCCAATGGCGGAACGTATGCAACAGGGACAGTGGATGCGGGAAGCTATTCCGTGCAGCTTTCCAAAGCCGGATACCAGACATTGGTGGTAAACAATGTGATACTTACAAACGGAGTGCTAACGCTTTTAAACAGGAAGCTGCTTCCTTTGGGTACGGGCATTGCGGATTATGCAAATGAGGTGACGGATTTCAAATGCGGAAAAAATCCATTTATACAAGAGCTCAGCGTATATTACACATTAAAAAGCGACGATCAGGAACATACGTTGAAAGTATACGACAATATTGGCAGACTGGCTGAAGAGCGAGTACTACAAAATAATTCGGGGGAGATCACGGTAGGCTCCAACTTATCGGCTGGTGTGTATTATATCAGCATTGATCAGTGCAAACCGGTGAAGGTGTTGAAACTGGAAAATTAAGGGCTTACTTATTTACCAATTGATTGCTGTACGGCACCCTGAACTGAATGGATCTTCCTAAGGTTACTTCATCTGCATATTCCAGCTCATCGCCAATGGCAATACCACGTGCAATAGTGGAAACGGTGATATTGAAAGCCGCTATCTTTTTGTAGATATAAAAATTCGTTGTTTCTCCTTCCATGGTAGCCGGCAACGCCATGATGATTTCCTGCACTCCTGTGCTTTCTATTTTCCTTACCAAAGGTTCTACAGTAAGGTTAGCCGGACCGATTCCTTCGATCGGAGAAATAACTCCTCCTAAAATATGATACTGTCCCCTGAACAAACCGGTATTCTCGATCGCCATCACATCACGGATGTCCTGTACCACACAGATCACCCTTTCGTCGCGCGAAGGATTGGAGCAGATCTCACACAGTTCTTTATCCGAAATATTGTAGCAGTTCTTACAGAAGCAGATCTCATTGCGGAGCCTTAGCAGTGATTCGGAAAAACCTTCTACTTCCTCCTTTTCCTTTTTCAACATATGTAGCACAAAACGGAGCGCCGTTTTCTTGCCAACACCCGGTAGCTGAGAAAACTCATTTACTGCGCGTTCGATCAGTTTCGAAGAAAATTCCATAACTGCAAAAATACGGCAATTCCGTGGTATAAAGTCCCGAAAAGAGTTAAAAAAACAGGCTATTTAGTGAACAAATTCCTGTGAAGAACTAATCGCTCCCGTACCGGTATTTTAGCATTCAGAAGGCGAACTTCGTGCTATGTCATCACTGCTCGTCATTTCCTGCATACTCGGTTACTTCGGTTTTTTGCTGGTCATTGCCTGGATCACTTCCCGCAACAGTAATTCCGAATCCTATTTCATCGGTAACAAAGCTTCTCCCTGGTACGCAGTGGCATTCGGTATGCTTGGCGACTCTCTTTCGGGCGTAACGTATATCTCTGTTCCGGGTGCTGTGGGCGCGAATGGTTTCTCCTATATGCAATTGGTGCTGGGCTATTTTTTCGGTTACCTGATCATTTCACATGTGCTGCTTCCACTCTATTACCGGATGAATTTGCTTTCCATCTACACCTACCTGGAAACCCGCTTCGGACGCATTACACAGAAAACAGGTGCTTTTTACTTTATCCTTTCGCGCGTCTTAGGAGCGGCGGGCAGGCTTTTCCTTGCAGCCGGCGTGATCCAGTATTTTGTATTCGACCGCATCGAAGGATTTCATATTCCTTTTGCCGTAAGCGTTTCGGTGATCATTGCCCTGATGCTCGTATACACTTACAAAGGCGGCATCAAAACACTCGTGTGGACCGATACTTTTCAATCGCTTTTCCTCATATTGGGCGTAGTGCTTTCTATCGCAGCCATTATGAACCATACCGGCTGGAACATAAGTGATGTCGTTTCTAAGATCAGTGCTTCGGAGTATTCCAAAACATTCTTTGGTGACTGGAAGGCCGCTTCATTCTTTCCCAAGCAGTTCCTCGGCGGGATCTTTATTGCCGTTACCATGACAGGTCTCGATCAGAACATGATGCAAAAGAACCTGAGCATGAAAACACTTGGCGAAGCGCAGAAAAATATTTTCTGGTTCAGCATTGTGCTGATCATTGTCAATATTTTCTTCCTGGCCCTGGGCGCATTGCTTTACCTGTATTACAATGAAAACGGTATTGCCCTGCCGATGGACGGCACCGCTACAAAAGTCATCACCGATAAAGTATTCCCGAACCTCGCTCTGAATCACCTGGGTGTTTTTGCCGGCCTGGTCTTCATCATCGGGCTCACTGCAGCTACCTTCAGCAGTGCAGATTCTGTGCTAACCACACTTACCACTTCCATGTACATCGATATGCTGGAGCTGGATAAAAAAGGCCATATTTCCGAACAGAAAAAAAACAAGTACCGGCATATTATCCACATCAGCTTTGCCGTATTGCTCTGGCTGGTGATCCTGATCTTTGACGCACTGAATGATTCGGCCATCATTGATACCATCCTTAAAGTGGCAGGCTATACCTATGGTCCGCTGTTAGGGCTGTTCGCCTTCGGGCTCCTGCTGAAGAAAAAACTGATGGACAAAATGGTGCCTCTTGTCTGTGTGATCGCACCCGCTCTTTGTTACCTGCTGAGTACATACTCCAAGGACTGGTTCGGGGGATATGTGATCGGCAACGACCTGATCATCTGGAACGGATTGCTGACCTTTCTCGGGCTGCTCTTCATTGTGAAGCGGGAGCCGGAGATCGTTGCCACAGCGGTGAAAGGTTAACCGCAAAGGAGCGCGAAGTTTTACGCGAAGGCAGCAAAGGTTTCTCTGCGTGCTCGCGAGTGGTTACCCACATCTTTCCGGATTTAAAATAAATTTCCCCGGATATTCGATTTTTATACCTTTACTCTTCAAAATCGCATTCCTTTCTGAATGAAAACCAGGGACAACATACCGGAATTGAAAAAGCGTATCCGCGACCTGGAGAAAGAAAATGCGCTGCTCAAAAAAAAGAAAGAGCCTTTTTACACCGAGAAGAAAACAGTTAAAACACCTAAGAATATCGAGCCTGCTTTTGACAAGGCAGCACTCAGTGTGAAAAAATATTTTCAGTCTTTCAAAACCAATCCGAGCCTTTCGAGAATAGAGATCAGCGGGCAACGTTATATCCTGATGCGCGCCGAAGCATTGTCCAGCGACTTCCTGAAGAACATCATTAAGCTGTATGCCGATCGCCCCACTCCCGAAGCGATCCGGATCGGGAGCAATCTGCTGTTCGATATGGCGCACCTGATCGGAATCGAAGATGCCCGGAACTTCCATTCGAAAATGAAGCTGAAAGATCCTATTTCCAAGCTCTCTGCAGGCCCTATCCATTTTGCCTATACCGGCTGGGCTTTTGTGGATATATTACCGGAAAGTAATCCTTCACCGGATGAGAAATTTTACATCAAATACCATCATCCCTATTCCTTCGAAGCGGACTCCTGGATACGCTCGGGTGAGAAAACGGATTTTGCGGTCTGTTCCATGAATGCGGGCTATTCGTCGGGCTGGTGCGAAGAGAGCTTCGGTATCGAGCTTACTGCCGTGGAAATAAGCTGCAGGGCAAAGGGCGACAAGAACTGCACTTTTATCATGGCACCACCTTCGCGGATCAATGACTACCTGAAGAAAGAATCGCAGCCGGATAAACGCAGAACAAAATACAATGTCCCGCTCTTTTTCGAACGTAAAAAGAATGAAGAAAAAATTGCAGCCGCGCTGAAAGAAAAAGAAACGCTTCTTCGTGAGATCCATCACCGGGTGAAGAACAACCTGCAGGTGATCACCAGCCTGCTGAAGCTGCACGCAGAAAAAGCCAACGACAAGCAGTTCTCCGAGATGGTGGCCGAAAGTCAGAACCGTATCATTTCCATGGCGCTGATCCACGAGATGCTCTATGCCAATTCCAACCTGAGCGCTATCAATGTGTCGAAATATGTACGTTCGCTTTTCGGACAATTGCAAACCAGCTACAACAAACCGGGTATACGGCTTCAGCTGCAGATCCCTTCCTCTGTTTCCTTTGAGGTGGATAAAATGATCCCGCTCGGCCTGATCCTGAATGAGGCTATGAGCAATTCATTCAAATATGCATTCCCGGAAGGACAGGGAGAGATCACGGTCCGCAGCAAAGACGATTCATTCAGCATATCCGACAACGGGATCGGCATCACCGGAAAGCCCATCAGTAAAGGCAATTCCAGCTTTGGCACCGAGCTTATTTATTTACTCGCTGAGCAGATCGATGCCAGCGTTCATTTTCATCAGGATAAAGGAACGCAGATCAGTATCCATTTCAAGGAAAAAAACTAAATTTACCCATTCGAAAAATTATGAAAAAACGTTTTAAGACCGGCGCCTGTATAGCCATCCTTAGCCTGTGCATCACAGGGCTGAATGCACAGAAAAATAGTGCAGAAGCTTCGCTGCAGATCAGCGGGGACAGTGGGAACTGGAAGATCAGTGATAAAACCACGAAAGAAATAATCGCTGCCAATTTGCCCTATGCCGAAGTGGATGCCTATGTGCACGGAGCAGCAAGGATCCGTAACGCAAAAAAGTGGGGTTTCCTCAATCCGCAGGGCAAAGAGATCGTTGCTCCCAAATATGATTTTGTATATGATTTTGATGAAGACATGGCTGATGTAATGAACAATGGCAAGTATGGCTTTATCGACAGAACCGGGGAAGAGGTCATTGATCTTAAATACAGCTCCGCCCATAGTTTCCACGAAGGATATGCCGCTGTGGCGATGCAGGACAAATGGGGCTTCATTTCCAAAACCGGCAAAGAGCTGACTCCGATGAAATACGAGAACATCCATGATTTCCAGGGAGGCATAGCGGAAGTGATGAAAAACCATAAACACGGACTGATCAACAGGAGTGGCAAAGAGATCACCCCTGTAAAATACGATGCCGTATACCAGCAGTATGCTACCGGGCTCATCGTGGTGAAGCTGAACGATCATTTCGGAATAGCCGATACGGCTGCAAAAAAAGTGCTCTCGCTCAAATACGATGACATTACGGATAGGATCAGCGATGGCCTGATCATAGTGGAATGCAAAAAGAAAAAAGGTTTTGTAAACAAGGCAGGTAAAGAAGTGATCGCCACGATCTACGACAGTGCAGAGCCTTTCGCAAACGGCAAAGCAAAAGTAACGCTGAAAGAGGAGGAATTCTATATTGATGTCAACGGAAAAAAATTATAGAACAAAGCGATCAGTTTTTACCACGCTTGCAGTATACGTTCTTTTGCTGCAATCCACGGTATTATTTTCCCAGACAACAATTTTCAGCAACGAAAAGTTCCGATTGGTTGAATTGCCCGAAAAGCCTGCTTCGGAAGTGCATTATCAGCTTTTTGAAAACACCGGAGGAAAAGAAGTCCTGAAAGCCCAATGGGGCCATGATTACCAATTCAACTCTGCCGTACTTCATGGTGTATTCTATGTTTCGCGCTACCCTGAAAAAGAAAAAAAAGAGTTCAATCTTTTCAACCCTGTTACCGGCAGTTTTATTTCCAATTGGTCTACCGGCCAGATCATACCCTTCTCCGATTCTCTGTTCAAACTATCGGAAGAAAAGGGGCCAGGATTAAAAGAATGGACAATTATTACCAATTCCGGAAAAGTGTTGTTTACCCGCAAAGCAAGGTCCAGGTGGGGACCGGAGGCCGATTCAAAAACGAAGCTCATTTATTTTCCGCACATCAGGGATACTGTTACCCTGTATCGTATGGATGGCAGCATTTTCAAAGAATATACCGGTTACAGCTATCCGCGCTTTGTCGACAGCAACCTCGTACTCATGAATAATTTATGGAAGTACGGACTCATAGATCTAAACGGCAGTACACTTATACCTTTCGATAACGATGAGCTTGATTTCATAAATGGCAAAGCGATCCGGCTCCGTACAGTAAACGGGGTCCAACAGGCAGAAGTATATGAAACCGGGCAAGCTAAACCTTTTTTCACAAGGCCGGCCAGTCAAATAACAGAGTCTGCAAGTTATAAGGATCACGTAAGCGGGAAGTATGTTCCGTACTTCTCCCTGCTAAATGGAAAAGTGGCAGAATACTACACGGAACAGGGCGAATTATTTCTGAAATGGCCGGCTACTGAAGACGAATACCAGGGCATCGAATATGGCTTCGGAACTATTTTTCTGCTGCAAAATGTTTCCGACGATGCTCCACCTGTATTGGCCATGAATAGCACTATTATTGCACAGAATCCGAAGGCCAACCTGACTGTAACCGATATAGTAAATGACAAAAGAAAGGCGATAAAAGATTTTATTGCAGTTTCCGATCCTGACCAGTATAAAAACACCTTGCAGGTATTTTCGAAAGAAGGCAAAGCCGTACCTTATAAGCTCCTGTATGAGAAGGAGGATTCGTGGGTGTATATGATCGATATCGGAAAAGGACCGCAGATAGCAAATCTGATGTACGGTGTACTGACTGTTTATGACAGCACCGTCAACTATATACCTGTCCGGGCTGTTGTAAGCAGTAAAGAAGATAACGGATTCCAGGCTTTTCTATTTAACCGGGATGGCAAAACCGGGGCAGCCTTGTTCAGCTTTTACAACCCGGAAAACACTAATGGTTTCGTATGCAAAACCCCGGCATTTTTTGACAAAGTGCAGAAAGTATACTGCAGCGATTACGCCATGTATATTGCCGGTATCGTTAATGGCAATAAATGTGTTGCGGTTTGTGTCCCGAATGCTTTTCATTTTATTTTCCTGGACGAATTTCCTGATATGAAGAATTTGCATTATTATTGGGAAGACTCAGCTCCACAAGTTAAAGCGAAAAAAGACGGGCAGACGATATATATAGACGGACGTCTTCGTATTTTGAAAAAATAAAACCGATCCTACTATGCCAACAAAAGACAAACGTATCGACGCATACATTACAAATGCCGAAACATTTGCAAAACCGATCTTAACACATCTGCGTGCACTGGTTCACAAAGCCTGCCCCGAAGTGGAAGAGACCATGAAGTGGAGCTTTCCGCATTTTGATTATAAAGGAAGCGTGATGTGCAGCATGGCTTCTTTTAAACAGCATTGTGCCTTCAGTTTCTGGAAAGCGGCCCTGATGAAAGATGCGGATAAGCTGGTGGGCATGGCAAAAACGGAAGAAGCCATGGGACACCTGGGACGGATAACTTCTCTGAAAGACCTGCCTTCGGATAAGATCATGCTGGATTATATTAAAGATGCTATGAAGCTGAATGAGGCGGGTATAAAAACTCCGGGAAGAAAAAAAACGGATGTGGCCCAGGAGCTGGAGATCCCGGATTTCCTGACAGCTGCCCTGAAGAAAAACAAAAAAGCAAAAGCGACCTTCGATGCATTCAGCTACAGCAATAAAAAAGAATACGTAGTATGGCTGGCGGATGCGAAAACGGAAGCCACCCGCGAAAAAAGACTGGCCGATGCGATCGAATGGATGAGCGAAGGCAAGATCCGGCACTGGAAGTATGCGAGGAAATAAGCTATAAACTTAAATCTACTCCTTGAACACCCTGTCTTTTCCATCAAAATAAGGCGCCTGCACCGACAACACTTTCAGCGGCTTTTTGGAGATCGTTTTCACGGAGTGGAAGGTATCTTTCGGGATCGGGATCAGATCGCCTTTCTTGATTTTAAATTCCTTTTCGCCTAATCTCATCAGTCCTTCCCCCTCAAGTACAAGCACCTGCTCCGTATGACCAAGATGCTTATGGGCTTTCACTTCTTTCTTAATAAAGATCACAAAACCCGAAACCGTAACGCTGTCGGTGTATAGCGGGCGCACATAGATATTGTCGTAAACTGCCGGGGCTTTGATCGTATCCAGGTTTTGGTAAATGTTCTGTGCTTTTGCGAAGAAAGTTGCTACACAGGCTATACTAACAAAAAGTGTTTTCATGTGAATTGGGCTTTTCAGCTTTAAAACTAATAAAAATTGGTACTGCAGCAGTTGGAAAACAATAGCGGATTTTTTCGTTCCGGGCAGGATTTGCTTTCTTCCGGCTCATTTCCGGTGCAAAAAAAGGTCGAAAAAACCCTTTTCGGGCACCTCCATAAAAAGCCCGTAAATTAAGGATTTTTTTGCCCGACTGCGTAAAAACACCACGCCCCTACCCGTATTTCTACGTATGAAAACACCCGTATTTCTACGTATAAAAAATACCGTAGTTCTACGCTTGTTTTAGGAGCAGGAATGTTATATGTTTGGTGCATTAACCCCTTGACAGTTAAATTATGAATATTCATCTACCCACAAAGGCAATTCGCCGAAACACGCTCCTGATCATTGCAGGCTGCTTTTTATTCTTTACTGCAAACGCACAGGCGCCAATTCCGCCACCCACAGGAACAACAACAACTGCTGCTACAACTACAACAACACCTGCTGCAACTGACGACACAAAGCAAAAAGTCACCATCGATTCCCTGAAAAAGGCGCTGGCAGCAAAAAAAACAGCGGAGCAAAAGATCGTGACACTTAAAGTAACAAAGTTTTTCACCAGTGCCGATGCCTGTGGCAAACAGGATACGTCCACCTGCAAGTGTGTGTATCCCGAAGACTATATAATCGTTTATACAAACGCCGCCGGAGTAGAGTATGCTCAAAAACGTCCTGATTCGCTAAGGCTTTGGATCAACGGGGTCTGCTTCACGAATATCAAACCGCTCTTTGTAAACAAAACCAATTCTTCCATTGTTTTCCGGCTGAATACGGACACGACCCGCACTTCTCCCTGGAAAATGTTCTATGCATGGCCCAACTACTGGACAAAGAGCCGTATAGCTATCTTCAGCCTGGGAACATTCTACGACGAATTCCGGAGCCCGGATTGCGAAATATCCAGCTTAAAGCTGCACACTTCTTCCTGGTGGATGATGTGGCTGATCGCCTATCCGCTTATTGTTATCATCCTTATATTGCTGTGGCGCTATGGAAAGGGCATGGGCAAGGACAGCGGCCTGTATGCACAGAATGGCGTAAAGATCGTTTTCGACAATACTAAAACAAATGCTGCATCGGGTACTATTAATATAAAAGATATTCCTTACAGCCTTGCCCGTTTCCAATTCCTCTTCTGGCTGCTCATTATCTTTTTCAGTATCATTCATATCTGGGCTGTAACCGACGATCTCGCTGCACCAACCGGAACGGTGCTGATCCTCTTAGGTATCAGCGGAAGTACTTTCTATCTCGGTAAGCTGATCGATTCGAAGCCGGAGAACGAAGAAGATACCGATCCTAATAAAACGCCCGAACAGCTGGCAGCAGAATCCAAACAGAAATCAACTGCGCTGGTGCAGGAATTTATCGACAAGAAATCAAAGAGCAAAGGCTGGCCATATGACCTGCTGAACGACGGAAAAACCATCAGCCTTCATCGTTTGCAGCTCCTGCTATTCACTATTTTCCTTGGTATCTATTTTATCTGGCAGGTGCTGTATTGTCTGAAATTACCACAGTTCAGCGAGACCATGATGACCCTGATGGGGATCAGCAGCGGATTGTATGCCGGCCTGAAAACAAAAGAGTAATAAAAATAAATCATAAAATCAGCACATGTCACTTACCATTAAAAATATTCCTCTGAAAAAAGGAGAGTATTACGAAGCAGAGATCGCAAAAGATACGATCGTGATCCATCACACTGCGGGTGGGCATCGTCCCGACTGGACAATAGCAGGCTGGAATGGTGATCGTACAGCCAACGACGAGCAATTGCGGGTAGCTACGGCATATATCATCGGAGGGATCTCCACATACGATAACGATGTATCCTGGGATGGTGTGATCTGCAATTGTTTTCCCGATCAATACTGGGCGCATCATTTGGGACTGACAACATCCAACAACGCCGCACTCAACAAAAAGTCGATAGCTATTGAGATCTGCAACTACGGTCCGCTCAAACTATCTTTTGATGGTAAGTATTACAACTATGTGAACAAGCCTGTTCCCGAAGAAATGGTAGTGAAGCTGGAAACTCCTTTCAAAGGGTATCAGTATTATCACCGGTATACCGACAAACAGTTAAGTGCGTTGAAGGACCTGCTGCTGGATCTTGGAACGCGCTACAACATCGATCTGAAAAGCGGTCTGCCGGCACTGCTGAATGAAGGGAAAGGAGCAGAAGCTTTTTTGCAACACCCGGATGCCATAGAGGGCAAACCGGGCCTGTGGACACATACCAATGTGCGCAAAGACAAATCGGACTGCTCGCCACAGGACAACCTGATCGCGATGCTGAAAGGACTTTGACACTGCATTACGTTACATACTAATACTGAAAACAAACACACAAATACCACTATCCAAATGGCTACAAAGAAAAAAACAGCGCCGGCAGCTAAGGCAGGAAAAAAGAAAACAAAGCCTGCAGCGAAACCTACCCGCCGGAAAGCGGTGAAGCCCGCTGCTAAAAAAACGGCAAAAGCCAAACTGCCTGCAAAGAAGAAGGCAGTGAAAGCTGCCCCTAAAAAAATCACGAAGACTGTTAAGAAGAAAACGGTAAAACCAATTGCCAGGAAAACAACGGCACCTATCGTGAAAAAGAAAAGTCCGAAGCCGGTACCAACGAAAGTTATAACTAAAAAAGTAACAAAGCCGGCTCCTTCCGCACACGGCCTGAGCCCTACCGATATTACCCGTTTAGCGATCCAACAGCACAAAGGCGTATTGATGGCTAATTTCAAAAACATCCTGTCGCTGAGCGATACCCTTCACAATGGCAAACACATTGTAGCTATATATATAAAGGACTCGAATAAAACACGTCTTCCCCTGGAGCTGGAGGTAATGCTTCCTGATGGTTCTTCCATCAAAGTGAAAACCGAAATAGTAACAGGCATGGGCGAAGCTATCCCGCATATCGGGCAGGCTACGGATGAGCTGAGTGACAGCGTAAGTTCCAATTACATGGGTACCATCTGTTGCCTGGTGAGCCCGCGTGATAACCCGGAGTTCGTAGGTGTAGTAACCTCCGGACATATTTTTACTCATGGGAAATGCATAGATTATGGTGGCATTCTTTCTGAGGAACAGAAAAGAAATGTGCTGATAAATTTCGAGCCGAAAGCAACACTGCTTTTCCAGCAAATGCAATTCAACCAGGATCTGGCTATTGCGGAGCTTACCAATAAATCCAACTTATTGAAAAATTACATTTCGTTCAGCAAGGGACAGTATATTATTTCAGATGATGACCTGCACAGTCCGGAGCCGAATGTTACTATCGTATCGCGGCGAAACAACAAACGTGATGCCTATATCCTTGATTACAATGTTTCTTTCGAGATCAGTTACACCAATATAAGCAAGGAGCTGAGCAATATTATCCTGATCGGGACCAATAACGACCGGCAGAAATCGAAGGGTATATCTGTAGGAGGCGACTCCGGCAGTGCAGTGTACCACAAAAAAACAGGTAAGCTCATCGGGATGCTTCTGGGTGGTAATGATAAATTCTCTTTTGTTCTCCCGGTTCATCCAACTCTCGATTCATTTAACTTTAATATACTATAACACATGAAAAATCTATTATTCGCAGCATTTTTATTCCTATCTGTGTTCACCTTTGCACAGGGCACCAATGTTACCTTTGACATACAGGGAACCACTATTAACGTAACAAACAAAGACAGCCTGCAGAAAGTAGTGCTGCCCCTCCGTTTATATTTTAGCGCCGGCTTTGACGGAAAAAAAATAGAATTCCCGGGAACCAGCGGCTTCCCGACACTCCCTGCAAAAAATTTCGATAACGCTGCAGGGTTTCGCAATAGGGACGGCGGGTATAAAATTGTAATTAATGAAGACCGTACCACCAACATGGGAGTAGAAAAACTGAATCCCAATGAGTTCAGATTTAAAATCGGCAATGAGCTCTTTACCGTAAAGATCCTCTCCACTTCACCACAAACGCCAACAGTAACAACTGTCCCTGGAACTAAAGTACGCAAAAAGGAGCTGCGAAAAGAAGAAGAAGGCTACGAATCCGGGTATGTATATTATGATGCCTTGAAACTCGTCAATGATTCTACATCCGATAGCCTTCGGTCCACTATTCTCATTCAATACGGACTGAATTACGACCTTTTGGAAAAAAACGAATATTTAAAAGATGTTCTGGGCCGCAATCCCTTTCCCAACACAAATATCCATGGCGGTGGCATTGCCAGCCTGGTAACAGGGATCGGGAGTACCGATATCACTTATGCTGCAGCCGGCATGGCCCGCCTGATTGCAGAGCGTACCAAAGAAGAACTGAACGAAGCCTTTTTCCGTCATATGAAAGAGCAGCTCATTGCCTATCCGGAGCTGACAACTATATTCCCTAAAACGACCGGATGTTTGAAGATCATCGAATCTTATTCCTATGCTTCCGTGATCCAGATATTAAAAGAAGCATTCGAAACTGATGTACGGAACCTCCCCGAGAATTTTTACGGGATAAAGGATCTGGATACAAACGATTGTAAAGACGTGAGCCTTGATGGCGACAGGAAGAAAAAGAAAACAACCAAGGAAGCTGATTGCAAGGCACGAATGCTGAAAATAGAGGCCTTCTTTAAAACAGAAGCCGGCAAATGGGTTGCGCTGGGCATGTACACTGCCAAAGAAGCTCCCCAAACTCCCAATCCTTCTGTCCTGCTTAATTCCGTAACGGAATCTTCTGAATTTACAGAATTGAAACAGATCACCGAAGACAAGAACAAGCTAAGTTATAATGTGGTCTCTTCTATCGAGCTGAGCAATCTGCTCTCACAGAGCCTGCTAAGCAAGGATGAAGAGCAAGTCTGGATCAACCAGAAAGAGCTGACTGCCCTGTTCAAAACAAAGCTGGCTTTCAAAGCATACGTAGGACTGCTGCTTGCCATTGAGCAGGTGAAAGCAGAGGAACAAAAAATAAAATTCTATAAGAATGACAAGCTTACCACTGTCACTTTCCAGGAGATCTTAATGAATAAAGCTGTTACGCTAAAAGAATATGAAGTACTGGTAAAGAACGGCTATGCTGCCTTTAATGCGGCCAACAATGCAGTAAAGAAAATAAAAATTGCCATCGACAATTCCACCGAAGCCGATCCGCAGGCACTGTATAATTATTATCAAACCTTCAATGCTTCCCTGAAACCGGTGATCCAGAGCCCGATCCTGAAACGCATGGTGGGTGACAGCCTGGAAGCAAAATACTTTTTGGTGGAATCCTACCTCACACCATCCGTAGACATGGTGTATCACATCTCGGTGAAACAATACTCAGCCGCTATATATGATGCCAGTATCCTGCTGGGCAAGCTTACCAAAAGTGATCCTTTATTAAAGCCTATTGGCAGTCCTTTTGTAAAATACGGAACCGTGATCTCAACCGTGGCCAGCGCAAAGTCTTCGGATGAAGTTAAAAAAGCTCTCGAAGCATCGGTACTACCGGTAGGAAGCTCTGCCATCAAACGTAACTCTAACTGCAGTATTACACTCAACGCTTATTGCGGAGCATTTTACGGCAAGGTGAATACGCATATCAGCGATACGGTATGGAATGCCACCATGAACAGATACGACACCATTCGCAAAGCGGCTTCTTTTAATTCATACGGACTGTATGCACCTATTGGTATTGCCTTCAACAAAGGTTCGAAATGCGGCTGGGGTGTGAGCGCTATCTTCCAGCTTGCCGACCTCGGTGCCCTGGTGAATTTTTATATGCTGAACGGTGATCAGACAGCACTTCCTTCTGACTTTAAAGTGAGCGTGGCCAATATTTTTGCACCGGGTGCACAGTTAGGTATCAACATCCCGAAAACACCGATCACCCTCACCGGTGGCGGACAATTGGTACCGGCACTTAACAATGTAGACCAGATCAGCTCCGGTTCCAATATCACTGCAAACAGGGCATGGCGCTGGCAGGCATCGATCGTGGTGGATATTCCATTGTACAATCTCAAGGTAACGGATTTTAAAAAATAAAAAGCCGGGACTCCCGGATCTAACCCATTTAAACTAAAAAACAATGAAGAAAACATTTCTATCCTCCTTCAGCCTACTTATCCTGCTTGCGTTCTTTGCCACTCCGGCACTGAGAGCGCAGGAGAATCCGAACCCTGAAAAAATAAGTATCGACGAGTACAAGACTGATTCGATCCAGCCGGATTTTGCCAAAACCTTTGATACCCCCGACGACAAAATAAATTTCAAGAAGCTGCGCGGTTATCTGCAGGAGAAACAAAACCTGCAGGAATTGATACAGATGGAGCTCGCCAACTACACCGACATCAATCGGAACCTGGAGCTGATCACACTGAAAAGCGGCCAGATCGATGAAGCGATTAAAATTGCGACTGCTTCCGAAACCAAAGATGCGGCGATAGATGTGTACCTGCCCAACTGCAATATCAATGTATATGGCAGCACCAAACAAACCATTCCTGAGCTCAGGGATCTGAAATCACAACTGCAGACCTGTGCCTTGGGAGAGAAAAAACGCCAGCAGGAATACGAAACGCTGAAGAAGAACCTGAGGGTAGTGAAAGCCGATCTGGCTTGCTGCCAGGATCAGCTCGACTCCACGCTTGCACCGGAATACCACAACCAGGAATTCCGTAAGGACATCAGCATCGGCTTTGCTTTCCTCTTAGGCGGTTTGCTGATCATCTTTATTGTAGTGATCCTGCGCTCACGAAAAAATGTGGCAGATTATTTTTTCAGCGATACGGGACTTCAGTTCATTACCATTTTTGTATTGATCATTGCCATCATCCTTTTCGGGATATTAGGCATATTAGAAGGTAAAGAATTAGCTGCGATACTTGCCGGGATCTCCGGTTACATACTTGGAAAAACAAGGACTTCGCCGGTACAAAACCCGCCTCCTACCAACAACCCGCCACCGAACCCGAATCCGCCGGCGCCGGTAGTGACAACGACCACCAGTACTACACAGAGTAATACGACGACAACCAAAGAGCCTCCCACCACTACTTAACAGAAACATCATGAAAAAGAAATTCCCTGCCATTTTTTCCCTTACCTTTTTTGCACTGGTCAGTCTGTATTTTGGACTGGGCGGAGCATTGAATACGGAGATCTATAACCAGATCAGTGCTAAATACGACTTTAAGGATACGATAAAGGCAAAGGATTTTGAGACAAAAGTCATATACAGCAACAAGGCTGAAATGATGCTGGTAAAAGAATACGATAAATCCAAAAAGATCTTTCCTTTTATTGCAGCCCTTCCCGATTATATTGGCTACCTGCTTACCGCTTGTTTCTTCGGTATGTTAGGTGGCATCATCTCCATCCTGAAAGGAATAGCCCTGGACAAAGCAAAACCGGAAGACAGTAATTACGTCTCGATTCCCCTGCTGAGCTTTTTTACGGGGCTCGTTATCCTTGGTTTGAGCTACCTGGTGCCTACGCTGCTCGTGGAAGGGAGTAATAAAATAAAACCTATTACCCTTCTTTTTTTCAGCCTTTTTGCAGGCATGTATTCCCGCCACTTTTATGAATTTCTTACGCATGTTGCACAAACCAAACTCTTCAAAAATGAAAAAGACAAAAAAGATCCTGAATAAATTTTTTATTCCCGTCCTGTTTTTCGTGCTTTGCGCAAATCCGCTGTCTGCACAGAAATCCCTGTTAGGCAGCTGGAAAGTAACCAAAGAGTTCGAAAAAACAGTTATGCCCCAAACCATGACCTTCGATCTGTTTAAAGATTCAATGATCCTTATCAAACCCGCTTCCGATTCACTGAACTTTACTACCATCATCAGTACCGATTCAGGGAAAGCAACGATCAAAAACTCAGTCCTTGATGCGAAAAGCCACAAGTTCCTGTCGTACTATGGAAAAGTGCGACTGCTGGAAGGCGGAAAAAAAATGATCGTAGAGTATATACAGGAAAAAACCCAGCAAAAAAAGATCGTTGAGTACAGCCTGGTCATGTTCTGCTGTTCCAATCACAGCCCCCCGGATTGTACTATTAATTCCACCGACATCCCAAAAATGAAAACAGACGGCTGTACTGGAATTCATTCGAATTAAAAAAATCTACCAGAGTCGAAATAACAGCATACTATTGACATGGAACGAGGGAGCTAGTGTTAACAACAAATTAATCATAATAACAAAACGGTAATATGCAAAAATATTATACTCATAATGGAACGGCACAATCGGGACCTTTTAGTCTGGAAGAATTAAAATCAAAAATCATTACAAAAGAAACACCAATATGGTATGAAGGGCTTTCCGAATGGAAAAAAGCTGGTGAAATAGAAGAATTAAATGATTTGTTTAAGATTTCAGGTCCGCCTCCATTCGGAGAAACCAAATCTATGCCTCCACCTATTCAAAAAACAAATGAACAAACCCAACAAAAAAATCCAATAAATGCTACGCCACCTAAAGGAAATAATTCCTTACCCATTATATTAATTGGTGTAGTCGTAGTCGTAATTATTATAGTTGCTATGGTTATGGCAAACCTAAAAAAATCAGGTGCCGCAGGAAACGAGGCCATTAATAATCAAACATACCAGGAAAAAGTAATGACTGTAGAAGAAATAGAACAAGCTGATCCCGCTCGGTTCCTGGATGCCAGTGGAACTTATAGAGAAAATTTATGGGGAGATGCAATGAAAGTAGAGGGGACTATAACTAACAAAGCTACAGTTGCTAATTATAAAGATGTGGTAGTAGAAGTAATATTTTATAGTGAAACAGATACTGAATTAGACAGAAAACAGTATACTATATTTGAGTATTTTCCTGCTCACAGCACTACTGCTTTTAAACTGAAGCTAAATAGACCACAAGCCTGCAAAAAATTGGGGTGGAATGCGATAATAGCGACTCCATATTAATAGTTTCTCAAACAACCAATCCATGCACAATGACTTTACCTACACACTCAACATAATATAAACTAATCAACCACCAAACTCTTACCCACCCATGAGAAACCGGAACGAAGAAAACGGCCTGGAAGTAACCGTTATCACAGGTACCAACGGAGCGCTGATCTCTATTCGCATAACCGATAGCGATAAAGTGAACAAACCCGACTTCCTGGGCTTTGCTATAAAACGCGATGACCACACCGAGGATGAAAGCTATCCGCTGCGGGGCTTCAAATATTTTCCGGAAACTGCCGGAAAGCTGGAACCGGGGCAATTGCTGGACACCGACAAACATCCTATACAGTCTTTTTTCTGGGAAGACTTCACGGCAAAATACGAGCACAGCTATACTTACCACATTATCCCCGTGTATGGCAAGCCTAAAAAAATCCGCTACGGAAAAGGCGTGTCGGTAGATATTGCATCGGAGCATAAGGAAGGCAGTTTGCATTCTATCTATTTTAATATGGGCGTATCCGGTAGCCTGGCCTATTCGAGGAAATTCGCGAACAAGCGTCCTGACCAGATGACCGAAAAAGAAAAACAGGAAGTGCGGTCATGGCTTTCACGAGGGTTGGAGGAAGCGCTCTTAGGTTTCATCGACAAGGCTATAGAGAACAAATTCGGATTGCGGATCGCTTTTTATGAGTTTACCTACGAGCCTGTGTTAGAGAGATTACAGGAAGCCATCTCACAGGGTTGCGATGTACAGATCGTTTACGATTCGAGAGAACAGGAAGAGGAAAATGATGAAGCCATTGCGCAGGCAGGGCTGAAACGCAGCGCCACCATCAATGGAAAAAAAACTGCAGTGCTCACCCGGCGCAGCAACGATCCGCAGGTGCCTGCTCACAACAAATTCATGATCCTGATGGATGGCAAAGATCCTGTCGAAGTGTGGACAGGCTCTACCAATATCACAGACAAAGGGATCCTCGGGCACAGCAACGTGGGACATATCATCCGCTCCCCTGAATTAGCTGCGCAATACCTCGCATACTGGACAGCGCTTCGCAAAGATCCGGAGCTTACCGATATACGAACGGAAGTGGCAGGCATACAGGATGACATCGCTGCCAGTACTGATTTTACCAGCGACATCACTGCCTTCTTTAGTCCGCGGCCTAAAAAAACGATCCTGAAAACCTATGCAGACTTTATGGAGAATGCAGAGCAAATGGTCTGTGGTATTTTTCCTTTCTCTTTCAGCAAAGACATGAAAGCCGCGATCGGTAAAAAAACAGGTGCGCTGAAATACATACTCGTAGACAAGATCGGCAATGCAAAAGGCATAGAGAAAAAAGACGGGGACACGGTGATCGTGAACGGAGCTTATTTTGCCAAGCCCATGTTCGACTGGCTGGAAGAGATCAATTCGGGTGTATTGCTGAACAAAAACCATAATCCCACCATCGGTACCAATTATGTGCACAACAAAGTATTGCTGATCGATCCGCTCGGGGAGAAACCGGTGATCATTACAGGCTCTGCCAATTTCAGTGATGCTTCCGTTGGTTCCAACGATGAGAATACGATCGTGATCAAAGGGGGTGAAGACCTGCGACGCGTTTGCGATATTTATTTCACGGAATTCTATCGTGTCTTCCATCATTTCTTTGTGAGAAAAGCTACACAGGAAATAAACAAGGACCAGGATGCTATCGTAAACAGTACCTATAATCCTATTCACCTGAAGACCACTAACGAATGGGTTGCCTCCTTTAACAGGGACGAAGTGAAAGTAAAAATGCAGGAACAGCTGGCAAGCATGCCGCTGGAGCTTTGATCTTACCAATACAGAACTTTAAAACTCAAACACATGGACAATTACTTTATCTGCACACGCAACACAAAAGGCAAAGGAGCTACTTCCCGCTTTGGTGACGAACCCGGAGAAGCAACATTCCTTGCTGTTCCCGAAGCCAATGAAACCTTCGGTCCGCAACACAAAGTGCCCAGCCAGAAAGCATGGCTCACTAAATTGTTAGCCGGCCGCGACATCAAAGACATCCTGGTATATGTGCACGGCTTCGATATGGATATTTCTAATGTGGTGCACCGGCACAAGGTGCTGAAAGAAGGTCTGAAACGCAATGGCTGGAAAGGTGAGCTCGTTACCTTTGCCTGGCCCAGCTCCACGAAACCCCTGCTCTATTTGGAAGACCGTCACGATGCCAAAAAAGTATCGATGGAATTGGTGGACAAAGGTCTCCGCTTTTTTGCACAGCAGGTAGAGGCAGGCTGCCGCATCAATGTACATGTGATCGCTCATTCCACCGGCGCTTTTATTGTGCGTGAATCTTTCTGCGATGCACAGAGCACCGAATATGCCCACGACAAATGGACAGCCTCGCAGATCGTTTTCATTGCCGGAGATGTTTCTTCCCGATCGATGGAAGGGCCGGAAGGCGATCCGATCTATAAGCACTGTGCGCGCTTCACCAATTATTTCAGCAATTACGATTCGGTGCTGGCCCTCTCCAATGTAAAACGCCTTGGTATGGAAAACCGGGTGGGTCGTGTGGGGCTTCCCTACGGATCGCCGATGAAAGCCGTAGATGTGAACTGCAGCGAGTATTACAAAGCACATGAGAATGAGCTGACAGTTGAACGTGCTTTCAAAGCACACTCCTGGCATTTCTGGAGCGATGCTTTCCTGAAAGACTTAGTATTTACCCTGAACGGTGATATGGACCGCAATGTGATCCCGACACGGGAGCTAAGGATGGAAGACAATGAGCTGTATATGAAGAAGCAGTAGAATAATAATAGTAAATTATAAAACCAGGAAAATGAATAAAAAAGATGAGATCAAGGTAGTAGTACATCTACTTCTTGAAAAAAAGAAAATCACAAGTTTATCTACAGCAAAAATTGATAGCATTGTCGATACCTTAAGTGTGTTATCAGCACCAACAAGGGATGAAATACGGACTAAAATAAGTTCCGGGGACTACTTGATAAAAGAATCTATCGATTTTAGCGATACTGATTATTTGATTGATATGATAGCGGATATTATTAACAAGAAATAAAGTGGCAATCAGTGGCTCGGACCAAATACTAAATGCTAAAGAGGAACTGAACAAAGCTCTTAAAAGCTTTATCAGTAATTTCAATAATTGTAACACGGAAGAATGTGTATCTCAGTTAGTCGTGGAAATGTCTGTTAAGCATTCTGCGATTTTGAATACCGTCAATAAAGTAATTGCTGAACTGCATGAGGAAAAAGATTTTTTTGAAAACAAAGATTTACAGCAGGATTATGTGGCGACAGTGGAAAATTTCATTCCCACTTCGTTAAAACTGATCGATACAATAAATCAAATTGCAAGTTCAAAAGGATTAACAAAAATCAAAGTTTCCCCGAAATCCTATACGACTGTACAACGATTTATAAATACTTTCGCTGAAGAATCCTCGAAAAAGAATTTAACAAAATCCTTCAATGATAAAGGTATTTCAATTAGTGGTTTTAATCAGAAATTCAACAAAACAATGAAAACTAAATTTATAAAATTACAACTATACATCGGCATTCCACTTTTACTTTTATGCGGTGCAATAATCCTATTTGGAGAACTATTAATAGGGAAAAGTTTTAACGGTATACAATTAATCTTTTTAAAGGGCTTTTTCTCACTTTCTATTTCAATTGTTGCTGCATCGTTAATCGAAGGGAATGTAAATGTAAAATGGACATTACAAACAGGTCTCGCAATAAGAGCCGCAGGCTGGATAGCTGTATTTCTGTTGCTCTACTTCTTAAATCCGGCTTCACCGGGGGATGTCCACTAAATGCACATGAATTCCGCTCACAAACCCTTACATTTGATCTGCTGCTTACCCTATTTGAAAAAGCATTTGCTGCAGCGAATGCTTTTTTGTTGTGTAGCCTCCACAATACCAGAGCCGCAGGGTTGGGATGTACGCCCTCAACCCCGGCCTGCGCTGCCGCCTTTCGCGCCCCTTCTCCCGATGGGAGAAGGGTGTCGGACATGGTCGCTTCGCTTCCTATAAAACCATCACAACAAGAACAATAAATAACCTTATATTTGCTTAAATCTCAGAGATCATGAATGACCTTCGCCTTGCAGTCCTCATCGACGCAGATAATGTGCCCTACGCTAACGTAAAAGAAATGCTGGAAGAAGTTTCCAAAAGCGGTACTCCTACCATCAAACGTATTTATGCCGACTGGACCAAACCCACTTTGGCCGGCTGGAAAAACGTATTGCTTGAAAACGCCATCACTCCCATACAGCAATACAGCTATACAAGCGGGAAAAATTCCAGCGACAGCGCACTCATTATCGATGCGATGGATATCCTCTATTCCGAAAAAGTAGATGGCTTCTGTATTGTTTCCAGCGACAGTGATTTTACAAGGCTTGCAACCCGTCTGCGGGAAGCAGGCATGAAAGTGATCGGCATCGGGGAGAAAAAAACACCACATCCTTTTATTACGGCCTGCGATAAATTCGTCTACATCGAGATCCTGAAATCGGCTGCCACCAAAGCAAAAGAGCCGAAAGAGCAGAAAGGAAAACCTGCCCACCAGGCCCTGAATAAAATGGACGACACCCTGATCGACCTGCTCGAAGAAAGCATTACCGACCTGGCCGATGAAGATGGCTGGACCTTCTTAGGCGACTTGGGTAATTTCATTCTGAAAAAGAAACCCGATTTCGATTCCCGGAATTATGGCTTCGGTAAATTACTGCCCCTCATCAAAAGCACAAATAAATTCCTGATCGACGAAAGAGATACAGGGAACAAACACCACAAGCATATTTTTATAAAGATAAAGTAGAACAGATACAGGATAGCAGGACGCAAGATGTAGGACGCATCTCGTAAATCGATAAACTCTTTGCGAACTCTGCGTCTCTGCGTGCCATTAGAACAACCCGAAACTCCAAATAAGAAACCCGGAATAAAATGACCAACAACGATATCCTGCGCCGCCTGCGCTACACCTTTGAACTGAGCGATACAAAAATGGCGGAGATCTTTGCCCATGCCAATTACACCGCCACGCGCGCCGAGATCAGCGACTGGCTCCGTAAAGAAGAGGACGAAGGTTTTGCCGTCATTGATGACCTGCATCTCTGCATTTTCCTGGATGGCTTTATCAGTGATAAGCGCGGCAAAAAAGAAGGCGAACAGCCTGCCCCGGAGCCACAGCTCAGCAACAATTCCATTTTCCGTAAGCTGAAGATCGCGCTGAACCAGAAGGATGAAGATATCCTCGCCATCCTCGAATCGGTGGATATGCGGATCAGCAAACACGAGCTGAGTGCCTTTTTCCGCAAGCCCGGACAAAAACAATACCGCCAGTGCAAGGACCAGATCCTCCGGAATTTCCTGCATGGATTACAGCTGAAATACAGAGGGAAAAGCAGCGATGTGGAGGATGCGCCTAAAGAAATTTCATAATATTTTCCGATCGCCGGAAGATCCACAACGACAGGAAGTATAAAACATCCGGTCGAAAAATTGCGTATATTTGTCCACCCCACTCAGCAATATCAGGAGCCATTTTTGTAACACCAAAAAAGCACAACATGGCAAAATGTAATTTTGATATCGCGGTGAAAGAGCCGGTTGAACAACTCATAGCAAAAGCCCGGAGCGGCATCAGCTCGGCCAACGGCAGCTTTGAAGGCAACAATGAAAAAGGAAACTATTCCATCCCCACAGCATTGGGCAGCATTAGCGGTACATACACTGCGCAGGACAGCACAATCCGTTTTGAGATCACCGATAAACCCGGGATCATTCCCTGCAGCAAGATCGAAAAGGAATTACGGAAGTACCTGGGAGTGGAATAAAGGACTCTACCTGAATGCCCGGATGATATTGTTTTCTAAACAGGATAAATTATCTTAGCATCCATTAATCAGTTGATGGCCTCCACTCCATTCATAAACATCCATAGTCATTCCCGGTCAACAGAATCCGATACGATCCGTGTCTACAACTGCATTATCGGGAAGGATGAAGATCCGGTAGGATTGTTCAGTGCAGGCATTCATCCCTGGTATATTAATGAGGATCTTCCTGAAATGCAGCTGAGCGAGCTTTTTGTCCTTGCTTCCGACGACAAGTGCATCGCTATCGGCGAATGCGGGCTCGACAAACTGAAAGGCTCCGCTCCAGATCTACAGGAATCCGTTTTCAGATCGCAGATCGAAATGGCAGCAGCACTGGAAAAACCACTGATCATCCATTGTGTAAAACGTTTTGCCGAAGTACTGCATTGTCTCGAAGCAGAGAACTTCGGAGGTCGTTTTATGCTTCACGGGATCAATACGAATCCCGAAAACATAAAACCATTCCTGCAGATGCAAAATGCTTTCTTCTCCTTCGGAACAGCTGTATTGCAGCCGGGAAGCAATGCGGAAACGATCTTCAAAAGCCTGGACCCGGAAAAATGTTTCCTCGAAACAGATGACCGAAGCACGGATATTAAAAATGTGTATTTTAGAGCCGCCGAAATTAAAGGCATGTCCGTAAACGAATTATCGGACCAGGTGCTGCGCAACTACAAAAAAGTATTTGTACATGGAATTGATCGAACAAAATGAAAAATGGATGGAACGCACCCGTCTCCTCGTAGGAACGGAAGCCATCGAAAAATTAAAAACCTCACATGTATTGGTGATAGGACTTGGCGGCGTGGGCTCATACTGCGCAGAAGCCATTGCCCGTGCTGGCGTGGGAGAAATGACCATCGTAGACGGCGATGTGGTGGACCCGAGCAACCGCAACCGGCAGCTGCAGGCACTCTATACTACACATGGCCAGTCGAAGGCAGAGCTGATGGCAGAACGCATCCTTCAGATCAATCCGAATTGTAAACTGCATGTGCACAAGGAATTCAAAACTCCGGATAAAATGGAAAAGTTGCTGCAAAATAAATTCGATTATGTAGTAGATGCCATCGACAGCATTACCCCGAAGGTCTTCCTCATAAAAACCTGTCATGCACTCGGACATCCCATCGTTTCATCTATGGGAGCGGGCGGCAAGCTGGATCCCACCAAACTGAAAGTAGCCGACATCTCGAAAACAGAGATGTGCCCATTTGCGCAGCAGGTGCGGAAAGTCCTTAAAACATACGGTATCCGTAATGGTATAAAAACGGTGTACTCTACCGAGCCACCGGATAAGAAATCAGTGATGTTCACTGATGGCAGCAATTTTAAAAAATCGGCATACGGCACGGTGTCTTTTATTCCCGCAGTGTTCGGCCTGGCCTGTGCTTCGGTGGTGATCAGGGATCTGATAGGGAGATAATTTTACTCTGAATTTTCGCGCAAAGACGCAGAGAGCGCAGAGGATAGATATTACCGTTCAAATTATTTACAGTATTTCATATTAGGTAGATTTTGCTCATCATAGTACTGATCAGAACAATACAGCTTTGCGCTCTCTGCGTCTTTGCGTGAGATCATAACACAAAAAGGCCCTTCTCCCGATGCTTCGGGACGAAAGACCTTTAAGTTTTTGGTCGTCTGTAAACTTAGTATCCTGTTAGGGGGTCTTCCCCTGGTAAACGATTTACAGATGATCCGGTATATATAGATTGTATGTGCTTTACAAAAAGGCCTCCCGTAAAGGAGACCTTTAAGTTTTGATCATTTGTAAGTTTTCTTGTCCGAATCAGGGGCTTACCCTTTTTTCGAAACACTTAAAAACGATCTGATATCCTCCTGTAGAAAACCAAATGCCAGCATCTCTGCAGGGAATTTGTACATCTTTGTCCCCGCGCCGCTCTTTTTTGCGAAACAAATTACACTATTATGTTTTCCGGATATAAGTTTCTGCATATAAATTATGGCAGAAATGATGAAAGGATCTTATGTTAAAACATGTAAAATAGTTTGATTTGGGGAACATTTACCCCGGGCTTTATGCAGGCAAAAGTTTTTCAAAAACATATCTTCACAAGATGACTGATGAAAAAATAGCAGTGCTGGCCGAGCTGCATAAGAAAATGATAGAAGAGATCCAGGATTTCGCAATTATATTACTTGATAAAGACGGCACCATTCTTTCCTGGAACAAGGGAGTTCAACAAATAAAAGGTTACTCCGAGGTTGAAATAATAGGCCAGAATTTTAATATCTTCTATATGCCACAGGACCGGCAGGCAAAGCTTCCCGAGCAATTGTTGGCACTCGCAGAAAAAGAAGGCAGGGCCCGGCACATCGGTCGGAGAGTGCGAAAAGACGGAACTACTTTCTGGGGAAGCATCCTCATCACTGCACTGCATAACAAGAACGACGATGTCATTGGCTTTACCAAGCTCACAAGAGAGCTTAGAGACGGGGAAATGCATTAACTCCTTTAACCGCAACAATTAAATAAAACTTTTGATTTGGCCGCAGATTTTCACGGATGTCGCAGATAAAATTAACGCAAAATTCTATTGTTCATCAGCTATAAGTGTCAACAAAAATCTGTGGAATCCGCGAAAATCTGCGGCTGTCTTTTTTCTTCGCGCTATCTACAATTAACCGTTATTGAATTTCCTTGTAATACGCTATCGTTTCTGTCAATCCTTCATCAAAGCTTTTTACAGGAACATACCCGATCTCCTGCCGGGCAGCGCTGATATTGGCTTTGGA
The DNA here is from genome assembly GCA_021156365.1 of Bacteroidota bacterium. GTDB lineage: Bacteria > Bacteroidota > Bacteroidia > B-17B0 > Aurantibacillaceae > JADJDM01. Next base: position 220,411 of record JAJNDK010000007.1, on the reverse strand, counting down.
ATTCTTAACATCACCGAAACGCTCTTCGCGGTAAATGGCTTTCACACCGGAATGCAGCTGCGTACGGATCTTATCGAACATTTCGTTCACACTGATGCTGTCGCCACATGCAATATTGAATACCTTGTTTATCGCTGACGGTTCATCCGTAAGCAGGGCTTTGATATTGGCCTGCACAGCATTCTCCACAAACGTAAAATCACGGCTTTGCTCCCCGCTCCCATTGATGTAAACAGGCTTGTTGCTGAGCACCGATTGGATAAACAAAGGAATGGCTGCAGCATAGGCTCCGTTGGGATTCTGGCGCGGGCCAAAAATATTGAAGTAACGTAATCCCGTGATCTGCATGGCATAGGTACTCGCAAAGATAGCCGCATATTGTTCATTCACTAACTTGCTTACTGCATACGGAGATAAAGGCTTGCCAATGCGTTCTTCTGTTTTCGGCGATTCATTCAGATCACCATATACCGAAGAGGAACTGGCATATACCACCCGTTTTACCTTTGCATCGCGGGCAGCCACCAGCATATTGATAAAACCGGTTGCATTTACTGAATGGGTTGCCAGCGGATTTTCGATACTGCGCGGCACCGAACCAAGCGCTCCCTGGTGTGTAACATAATCTATTCCTTCACAGGCTTTTTTACAATCGTCAGGATTGCGGATATCGCCCCGGATAAAACGATACTGGGGATGCTTTTCAAAGATATGTACATTCTCTATGGAACCGGTGGAAAGATCGTCCAGCACCGTAACTTTACCTGCTCCTTGTTTCAGCAGGTACTCCACGATATGCGATCCGATGAACCCGGCGCCACCCGTTACGAGAAAAGAAAATTTCGAAATGTCTTTTGTATGAAAAGGTGTATCGTACATTAACGTGTGTATTGAACGTTGTAATACTTTTGATATTCACCCGAAGTAACATTGTTCAGCCACTCTTCGTTCTGCAGGTACCAGTCCACGGTACGCTCCAGTCCTTCTTCGAATTGCAGGCTTGGTTTCCATCCAAGGTCGTTCTGCAGCTTTGTGCTGTCGATGGCATAACGCAGATCGTGCCCGGCCCTGTCGGTAACAAACGTGATCAGCTTTTCGTTGCTGCCTTCTGTCCTGTTCAGTTTTTTATCCATGATGCGGCAAAGCAGGCGGATCACATCGATATTTGTCCACTCATTATGTCCGCCGATATTGTAGGTCGTTCCGTCCTTCGAATTGTGAAAGATCACATCGATGGCACGTGCATGGTCTTCCACAAAAAGCCAGTCGCGTACGTTCTCGCCTTTCCCGTATATGGGCAGTGATTTATTGTGTTTGATATTATTGATGCACAGCGGGATCAGCTTCTCCGGGAAATGGTAAGGCCCGTAATTATTGCTGCAATTGGAGATCACGCAGGGCATTTTATAGGTATCGTGATACGCTCTTACAAAATGGTCGGAACTGGCTTTGGATGCAGAGTATGGACTATGCGGATCGTAGGCCGTGGTTTCGGTGAACATACCGGTTTCTCCCAACGAGCCGTATACTTCATCCGTACTCACATGATAAAAACGTTTGAAGGTACTTCCTTCTGCTTTGTACAATTCCTTTGCTGCATTCAGCAGGTTCACCGTACCGATCACATTGGTGTACACAAACTCGAGCGGGTTGGTGATACTGCGATCCACATGGCTTTCGGCAGCAAGGTGGATCACGGCATTGAACTGCTCGGCTTTGAAGAGCTTATTGATAAATTCCGCATCCACGATATCACCTTTCACGAATTTGTAATTCGGTTTGTCTTCTATATCTTTCAGGTTGGCCAGGTTGCCGGCATAGGTAAGCTTATCGAGATTATAAATAGTGTAGTCCGGGTATTTGTTCACGAACAATCGTACGACATGCGATCCGATAAATCCTGCTCCTCCTGTAATGAGTATTTTCATTTTGATAGTGGTAAATAAGCCCTAAATTTACTAAAAATCGTGGGGATAGGGAAAAATTATTTATCGGCTATTTTGCCTTTTCTATAGGGCTTTCTGGAAAACCGACCACTTATAAAGCCAAAATGGATGTATGCTAACTCTGAGTGGTTTTCGGCTTTAAAAGCAGTATATTAGGGCATTAAATCATAATACCTATGAGGAAACTCTACTTTGTTGCTTTACTCTGTGTTTCATTTATTAGCCTTCATTCCCAGTCACACATTAACAAGGCCATGCATGAATACAACGATCAGGCTTTGGGAATGGCAAAAGCGAATGGTAATTATTACCTGTCCTCAAACGTTTTCACAAATGATTTTATAGATTCCTGCTTTGTCACCTGCCTGGATGCAGCTGGCAATTTACGGTTCAGGCGAAATATTGTCAAACACGAATACACACAGATTCTTCAGATCATTCCCACACTTGACGATCAGATCGCTTTTATAGGTTTCGCCCAGGGATGCGATTATCTGGATTCGTTGCAAAAAGGCTTTCTCATAAAAATGGATGCTAACGGGGCTATTCTTTTTGATCGTATGGTCACTACTTTTGATCCGGCAAGTAATAGCAACGATCGCCTGAAAGATTTTCTCCAATATACCGACAGCTCGTATTTTGCCATCAGTGACAGCCTGCTGTTACATTTCGATAAATACGGAAATATACTTAGCCGCAAAAACACGCTGCTTTCAGGTCTCTCCGAAATCAAGCTGAAACCGGATGGAAAACTGCTGCTGACGTATGCAACTATTCAGTGGGGCGTAGCAGACGCTTTTGCACTTATCGATACTTCAGCCACCATCATTCATCTCTACCCTTCCGGGGTCAGTGCAATGAGTAAAACCCTGGTTAACGGCATCCACACTACTTATGTTGTGAACGGAGGCATTTACAAACTGGATTCTGCCATGCAGGTGACAGCCAATGGTACTGCTGCAATGAACGGAAACTTTACACATATTACCGGTCTTCAGTTACTCCACGATACTGTGTATGCCTGTGGTTTCAATACCTCCTCTGGTAGTTCCGGCTTCATGGCGATGGATACGTCATTGAACCTTTTGTATACACGCATCAATACTTCCAAAGGAATATCTCCAAAAGCTATACTGACCGACAATTCAACAGTTGCGCTTTTTAACAGCTGCAGAAGTGTTCCTTCCACTAATGCGCATTTAGGCTTTTCCAGGCTCACACGAAATGTAACATACTCCTTTACCAGTGATATAGGCGTGACCCATGTAGCAATGGATACAGCCTATGCTTCTTCCTACTATGTCTCTTCAATGAACGGTTATTTTATCTCAGGATTGCATTACCGGGTACTGATAACGGTAAAAAACTATGGTGCCACTTCGATCAATAGTTTCCGGGCAAATGCTTATTTAGACCAACGTATCTGCGGGTACAATTTTTACTCTGAGAGAATAAATGGTGTGAATATAGCACCCGGCGATTCCCTTACCTTTCTTTCCGATTGGATCCATTCAGCGGCTCCCGGTCCTATTCCTATAATTCCAACTCTTCCAAGTATTATATCAACCGGTAACGTGTGTTTTTTTACTACCATACCAAACGATAAAAACGATGTGAACATTGACAATGATCAGACCTGCGCGGCTTTCACTATAGCTGTCACAGGGCTGGAAGGTTCGGAAAATGAAGTAAAGCTCAGTGTTTTTCCTAATCCCACAGATGGGCTGCTTACTATAAAAACAGATGCGAAGATACTGTCAGTATTTGTTACAGATATTTCAGGAAGAACCATACTGAGATCCGGATCGATTGAAAACATTGATATGCGGACATTTGAAGCGGGGATCTATCTTATAACGATCAGCACGGATAAAGGAACCGTAACCAGAAAAATTATAAAAGAATAATATACTATCGATGAAAAAAATCTATTTGTTTATCATTTTATGTGCTTCGTTTAGCTCAGTTCGTTCTCAAATCATCAACAGGGCTTTTCATGATTACGATGACAATGCTTATGAGCTGACAGAAGCCAACGGACATTATTATTTCAACTCGCATACCTACACTTTCGACTTTGTTGATGATTGTACAATAACCAGCATCGATGCCGCAGGACTTATCAATTTCAAAAAGATCATCAACAGGTATGAGTTCCCTAATATTGCCCGCATCCGCCATACGCTCGATGATAAAATTGCTTTCATCGGCTATGGAATGCCCTGCGACTATGTAGATACTGCATACCTGTTTTTTATGAAGCTGGATGAGAATGGTCTGACTCTTTTCGAAACCAATTTTCAGGATGCAAACTGCGATGGGTACAACAATTCACTCTTCGACTTCATTCAGTATCCCGACAGCAGCTATTATGGCATTACCGACAGTACGCTGTATCACTTCGATAAGAACGGGAACATAATAAGCGTTACAAACACTTCACTCAGCGGGCAGCGGGAAATCGACCTCACACCGGATGGAAACCTCCTGGTAAGTACCTTGCAAGCTGGAGTAGCTGCAATGAATACAATGACCACCACGGCAACTATCCTGAACCAATACACCCTGAACGACCTGCCGCGCAAAACACTTATAAAAAACAGTTACACTACTTATACGCTGAAAAACAGCATCAGTAAAAAAGATGCTTCAATGACAGAAGTAGTCAACAGTAGCGCCACTCAGCCTGCAGGAACCGTGATCCGGGATTTCTGCCTGCGCAATGATACGATCTATGCCTGCGGGGATAATCCAACAGCGAACACCTCCTTTGTATTACTGATGGATACTTCGCTGAATGTACTTTCGCAAATTGTAAACAGTACAAAAAATATTCATCCGGCCGGCATCTATGTGGACAATACGATCCATATGATCAGCAACTGTACCAGCCAACCGGCCAACAATGCCCTGATCAGCTATTCCGACTTTCCGAAAGATCAGAATTATGATTTTACGGCAGATATAGGCGTAAGTAATGTCACAATGGATTCCGCCTACGCAAACACAGGCTACCTGAGTGCAGCAAACGGTTATGTTTTATACTCCAAATCCTACCGGCTGAAGATTATCGTTACCAATTTCGGAAGCACTACTATCAACAATTTTCAGCTGAACCATTATGTAGATACCTGGATATGCGGAAAAGTTTTTTACACCAAGTATATAGGTGGGGCCAATCTTGCTCCGGGAGCCTCTATGAATATTCTCACCGACTGGATCACCAATGGCTACCAGTATTTTCTTGGGGCCACGATGCCGGCGCAGATCTCTTTCGGACCGATCTGTTTCAATACGAGTATTCCCAATTACCTGAACGATGTAAACATTGATAACGACGGAGCCTGTGCTTCATTCACTATTTCCACCGTGGGAATGGAGGGCAATAGGAACGATCTGTTGCTAAACCTGTTCCCGAATCCGACAGATGGATTGCTTGGTATAAAAACAGATGCGCGGGTGCTATCGGCATTTGTTACGGATCTTTCAGGAAGAACTATCCTGATCTCAGGATCGGCTGAAAGCATTGATCTGCGCGCATTTGAAGCGGGGATCTATTTTGTTACGATCAGCACCGATAAAGGAACAGCGACAAGAAAAGTTGTAAAAGAATAATTTAAACCAACGTCTATGAAAAAAATTTACATCTTCCTGCTCTTTACCGTTTCGTTTGCCGGGCTTTACGGCCAAACCTTCATCAACCGGGCGCTCAATCATTACAACGATCAGGCAACAAGCCTGGTCAGGATCAATAACAAGAGCTACTTTTCCTCTATCGTATACACACCTTATGCTGATACAACAATGGTCACAGGCATAGATGCTAACGGACAGGTACTTTTCAGAAGAAGTATCATAAAAAATGCCTACACGGGCATTACGAAAATGATCCGTACACTGGATAACCAGATTGCCCTTATCGGTAGCGCCAATCAATGTGATTTTATAGATAACAGCAGCAAGACCTTCTTTATGAAAATCAATGCTTCTTTTGGATTTACGCTGATCGACCGTTCACTTCAGCCTGACGGAAACAGCGACAATTTCAGAGATCTGGTACAATACAGCGACAGCAGCTATTTTGTGATCACAGACAGCATTCTTTTTCACTTTTCGAAAACGGGCCAGCAATATACGCGAAGGAATACCGGGCTCACCGGGCTCGCTTCTATCAATGTGAACAGTAATGGAAAATTGGTATTAGCCACAAACCATCCATTCTCAACCAATACGGTTTACGTTACAGATACCAGTGCCGTATTGATCAGCCAGCAGGTACTGAACGGAATATCCGACAAAACCGTATTGAAGAACCTTTCCAGTTTATATACACTTAATAAGACGATACAGAAAAGGAATGCTTCCATGCAGATAATGGCAAGCAGTGCAATGTCGCAGGATAGCCTGCTCGGAAATGTGATTACGGACTTCGTGCTTCACAATGATACAATCTATGCCTGCGGATACAATATATCCGGTAATCCTTACACTTCTTTTACACTTCGGATGGACAGTTCATTGCATATCATGGGTATGAATTTCAATTTCACTAAGGGAGTCCGCCCGGAGGGGATCGTACACGATACGAAAACCACGCTCCTGCTCAATTCACAAAGCATGCCTACAGCGACGAGCCTGCAAGGATTGCCGGTATCCAACGGCATCACGGGTATTTACTCCATGCCCGATAATGGTATCTATAGTTTCACCAAAGATGTGGGAGTAACCCGAATATGGCTGGATTCCGGCTATATTGTACCCTATGTAGGCTGGTATCCTCCCTCCGGCCCCGCTTATTATCAGCTTACCGACAGATATTATAAAGTGAAAGTGACGGTAAAGAATTTTGGTTTTAGCCCGGTAGAGAATTTACAGATCAATCATTTTCTTAATGTCAATGTTGGCTGCAGCTATCATGTATTTGATACCGCCAATTTTTCGAACCTGCATCTTAATCCAGGTGATACCCTGGTGTTCGACCTCGGGTGGAAACACAGCCAGGCCTTGAATACACCATCAACGGGTCCGGTCCCTTCTTCTGCGCCGATAAATGTTTGTTTCCATACCAGTGTCCCCGATCATGAGCACGACACGGACAGGGATAATGACGGACTCTGCACTTCCCTGATGCTTCCGGTAACAGTAGGCCTTAAAGAAAAAAAGGCAGAGGCTGTTTATCTCAACATCTATCCGAACCCGGCGAACGATCTGTTGAATATTCATACAGATGCATTTATCGAAACAATTTCGATCAGCGATATCACGGGACGCACGATCCGGAATGTAGCTATCGGCAAAACAAATCAGTGTGAGATCAGCCTCGCAGACTTAGAGAGTGGTATTTATTTTATAAGTACCTACACGGACAAAGGAATGGCAATCAGAAAGGTCATTAAAAAATAGTTCAACAATAACAAAATTGAAGTTTCAGTTACTTGTCCAAATAATATATACACGGAATCGTAAAACCAGAAACGAGTAACCAGAAACCTAATACACTTCTATCACCGAATTCTTCGGATATTTTACGGAATACTTCAGGCTCACTTCTTTGGTTTCATTCGGCTGTAATTCTAACTTCCATTCGAGGTTTCCTTTTTCGGTATTCTCTTTGGCGCCTGATATGTCGATCTTTTCCACGGTGATATCCTTGTTCTCCGACACCGGCAGCTGATCATGGATATACAATTGAATGGCTGTATTCTTATTACTTCTTGCAGAGATCTTCCAGGAGCGTGTAACGATACGGTTACTGCCCAATAATTGTTTCTGCGTAGTCTCTTTTATCTTTTCGCGTTTGATCACCACATTCTTATCACGTCCTAATGAAATACTGAGTGTATCTTTCATCTGCGAAATATCAAGCGTGGATTTTCCCACAAAGGTGTTTTCGATATACAGGTTGGCATCGCCTTCCAGCAGGTTGTATTTTTCCCAGTCGGGAATACGTGCGATCAGGAAAGCGCTTGCTTCCAGCTTAGGTGTAGTATGGTATTCGAAAGAAGCGACCACTTCTCCTTCCTTAATATCTACGGTCATGATAGCGCCGTCCGATTTTACCGTATAGGGTTCTTTGATCTCGAAGTCGATGCTGGTTGCTGCTACCTGAGTAGCCACTTCAGGGATATCCGATTCACCATCGTCTAAGAACCTGGGATTGGTATACCCGGAAGATTTTCGCTTACCGCTGAAGAACATTTTTTTAGAGTCGGTAACACCTGGTACCTGCTTGATCAGCCGGGTAACTTCATGGGTATTGCCGGCCACTGTTATATCCGGGTAAAGAACTTCTTTGTCCACATCCACTCTCAGCGGCTGCAGAGTAATATCCATATAGGAATCCATCACGTTGCGGTCGGTAGATACATATCCCACATAGTGAAATTCCAGTTTCGATTCACCTGCCGGGACATTCAACCTGAACTGTCCGTCACTGCCCGTTACAGTCCCGAAATTGGTTCCCTTTACCAATACAGTTGCACCCGGCAATGCTTCACTGGTTCGTTCATCACGCACCATACCACTTACCTGTTTCACAGCCGTCACAGCTGCAGTAGGTTCGTAGCTACTGCCATAATTCAGGTAATAAGGATTGAGTTGCGGCATGTCACCTTGTTGGAAAGGTGTAGCATTGGAACATTTAATTGAAATATTTTTCCAATCGAGCCCGGAATTCTGGTAGATATTAGCTTTGTAGATAAAAGACATCGGTTCATTCAGCTTGTTCACACGAATATCATAGCTCGGGTACCAACCTGCATTGTAGGTAAAATAAGAGATATGGAATTTAGCAGTGAGCGGTGCAGTAGTACTCAGCAGCACCCAGATCTCGCCACCCGAAGTCAGCTGCGCGTTCTTAAAGTCGTTCAGCTTCTCGTTTGCTTTTTTCAGCTCTTCTTCTAAGTCATCGATCTTCTTCGCCTTTTCGGTGATAGCGAATTTTATGGTCTCGATATTCTTTGCATACATATCGCCCAATGCTTTCAGCTGCTCGATGCTTATTACCTGGCTCTTCCCGGTTACCGATACATTGGCATCATAAAAGCTCTCGCGCTGATGTAGGATCTGTATCCAGGTCTTCTCCTCTTTTATTTTATCTTCGATGGCTTTGGACTCCTTTTCCATTTTTTTGTAGGCTTCGGTATCCTCCGGTTTCCCGGTAGAGCTTTTGTAATTCACAGAAAGAATAGTGAATTTTCCTTCGCCACTCACCTGCACGCTTTTTTCATCGGCATACGAGGAAATATTTTTTATTTTGACCAGTGTTTTCCCTGTAGCTGTAATACCTGCGGAGCATTCGTTCTGCAATTGTACCCCGCTGAAAAACAGGGTAGCCGAAAGTATCTTCGCTTCGGTGCTGATCTCTTTATTGTCGGGAACAACAGGAGCGGAAAAGACAGCCTTTGCTGTAAACAGGGTGATAAATAAAATGCAATACGTTTTCATGCGGGTTGATTTGAGATTCATTTTAATTTAAGATCAATACACGATAATACCGGAGTTCTTCGGGAATTTCACCGAATACTTCAGGAGCACTTCTTTGGTTTCATTCGGCTGCATATCCAGCTTCCATTCGAGGCTTCCTTTTTCGGTATTCTCTTTGGCACCGGAGATATCTATCTTTTCTACCGTGAAATCCTTGTTCTCCGACACGGGCAGCTGATCGTGGATGAATAACTGAACAGGGCTGCTCTTGTTGCTTCGTGCAGATATCTTCCAGGAGCGGGTCACGGTGCGGTTATTGCCCAGGAATTGTTTCTGCGAGGTCTCTTTTATTTTTTCACGTTTGATCACCACATTTTTATCACGCCCTAATGAAATACTGAGCGTATCTTTCATCTGCGAAATATCGAGCGTCGATTTTCCTACAAAAGTATTTTCGATATAGAGGTTGGCATCACCGGCAAGCAAACTGTATTTTTCCCAATCAGGGATCCGTGCGATCAGGAATGCACTGGCTTCTAACTTAGGTGTAGTGTGATATTCGAAGAAAGCAGTTACTTCCGCTTCTTTGATATCAACTGTCATGATGGCCCCGTCGGACTTCACCGTATAGGGTTCTTTGATCTCGAAATCAATGCTGGTGGCTGCGAATTGTGTGTTTACTTCGGGAATAGCCGATTGGCCGTCAACATCTTTCCAGGTACCTCCACGTATGACATTTCTTTTTGCGGATTTAGAATATAATTTTTCAGCAGAAATTTTATTATAGAGCTCACCTTGTACTGCTCCATACGAAGCAGGAACACCACCTGTATTCACCACCACTTCATCCAACTGAACAGTATTCGCTCTCAGTGCGATATCCATGTAAGTATTGCTGATCGGGTAATCTGCCGGTGAGTACCCTACATAAGAAACCTGGATCGTTGTTGAGTTCTGCGGTATGTTCAGTTTGAATTTTCCGTCTATATCCGTTGTGGTGCCAAAGTTCGTTCCTTTGATCATCACATTTACAAAAGGCAGGGCTTCTCCCGTTTCCTGGTCTTTCACCATGCCGCTCACCTGGCGGATAGCAGGATTGTATTGCGAGGGTTGCGAATAATTCCCATAGTTGAGATAGTATGGGTCCAGTTCCGGCATATCGCCCTGCTGGAAAGGTGTGGCGTTAGAACATTTGATCGCAATATTTTTCCAGTCGAGCCCGGAGTTCTGGTAAATATTGGCTTTGTAGATAAAGGACATGGGTTCGTTCAGCTTGTTCACACGGATATCGTAGCTCGGGTACCAGCCCGCGTTGTAGGTAAAATAAGAAATGCTGAATTTAGCAGTGAGTGGTGCAGAAGTACTCAGCAACACCCAGATCTCACCACCCGAGGTAAGCTGCTCTGTTTTGAAACCATTCAGCTTTTCATTCGCTTTTTTCAGGTCTTCTTCCAGATCGTCGATCTTCTTTGCCTTTTCGGTAATGGCGAATTTAATGGTCTCGATATTTTTGGAATACATATCGCCTAACGCTTTCAGCTGTTCTACCGTGATCACCTGATCTTTGCCGGCCACGGAAATATTGGAATTGTAAAAACCTTCGCGTTTGTGCAGGATCTGTATCCAGGTCTTTTCTTCCTTTATTTTGTCTTCAATGGCTTTGGATTCCTTTTCCATTTTTTTGTAGGCATCCGTATCCTCGGGCTTTTCGGTGGAGCTTTTGTAATTCACCGAAAGGATAGTGAACTTGCCTTCACCGCTTACCTGCACGCTTTTTTCATCGGCATAGGAAGATATGTTCTTTATTTTAATGAGCGTTTTACCGGTGGCGGTAATGCTTGTGGAACATTCGTTCTGCAATTGCACCCCGCTGAAAAACAAAGTAGCCGAAACGATCTTCGCTTCGGCTGTCATGTCTTTATTATCGGGAATGATGGTAGTGCAAAAAACAGGTGTTGCAGTAATCAGTGCAACAAAGAGAATAAGAAGTTTTTTCATGGGCATTCGGCTTATACGTATTAAATATAACGAAAATCTATTTCGTTTAGTATAAGACGGCGGAATTGCTTCAATTCCATAAAAAATAAACTATTTCACGCAGAGGCGCAAAGAGCGCAAAGAAATACCGGCGATCTTCTCCGGCAGGCTTGTATTCTTTATGTCTGCGTTAGGAGTTTTACAGGCTCCAGTAGGTAATTCCTTTGATCTTGCTCCTGTACATGCCTTTTACATCCACCAGCACTCCTTTTTTGGAAAGCAGACCGGTAAAGTATTTTTCATCCAGGGTTTTGTATTCCTTATGGTTTACAGCCACAATAACACCGTCGTAACCTTTGCCCAGCTTGTTGAGGCCAAATCCATATTCATGTTTCAGCTCGCCACTGTCGGCATGTGGATCCACGATCTCTACTTTCACCCCGAAGGATTTCAGTTCCTTCACGATATCTGCCACTTTGCTGTTACGGATATCACTTACATCTTCTTTAAATGTGGCGCCCATTACAAGTACTTTCGATTTACTGATGTTCTTGCCGGCTGCAATGATCCTTTTTACACAGGTCTTTGCCACATAGAATCCCATACTGTCGTTCACATAACGACCGCTGTTGATCACACGTGCATGGTAGCCCATTTCTTCGGCTTTATACGTAAGGTAATACGGATCGACACCGATGCAATGCCCACCTACCAGGCCCGGGAAGAATTTCAGGAAATTCCATTTGGTGCCTGCCGCTTCCAGCACATCGTAGGTGTTGATACCTATCCGGGAGAAAATGATGGACAATTCGTTCATCAGGGCAATGTTCACATCGCGCTGTGTGTTCTCAATAATTTTAGCTGCCTCCGCTACTTTAATGGAAGATGCCCTGTGTGTGCCAGGCTCTACAATGATCTCGTAGGTTTTGGCAATATTCTCCAGGCTTTCTTTATCGCAACCCGAAACGATCTTCAATATTTTAGTAATGGTATGTTCTTTATCACCCGGGTTGATACGCTCCGGAGAATAACCCACTTTAAAATCCTTCACGAACTTCAGGCCCGAATGCTGTTCGAGGATTGGAATGCAATCATCTTCCGTGCAACCCGGATATACCGTGGATTCATAGACCACGTAATCGCCTTTTTTCAACACCTTGCCTACTGTAGTAGAGGCACCGATCAATGGTTTCAGATCGGGCAGGTTATGATCGTCGATAGGTGTAGGAACGGCTACAATAAAAAAGTTGGCGGTTTTCAGGTCTTCCAGCTTATGGGTGAACTGGATATCCGCGCCTTTGAAATCTTCCTTCGTTAATTCATTACTCGGATCGACCCCTTTTTTCATCATACCAACGCGTTTTTCGTTGATATCGAAACCGATCACTTTTACTTTTTTAGCAAATGCCAGTGCAATAGGTAGTCCAACGTAGCCAAGGCCGATAACGGCGATCTTTGCTTCTTTCTTCAGGATTTTGTTGTAAATGCTCATATATGAATTTAATTCTTGTTTGTTCTGTGTTAGTCCCGATAGCTCGCGAAACCTCGCGACGGGATCGGTCTTACATCATTATGATTTTCTATCTTCTTTTCTTAATGAATAAATGCGTTCGATTATATCCACTACTTTCAAACCTTCGAGAGCATTGGTAGTGATCTTGTTGGTGCCCTTGATGGTACTCACCACATTCTCGATCATATTGCTGTGATTGTTGGCAGATCCCTTATAAGCGCCATAATCATTGGCAGGGTTCACTGCCGCCAGTTCCGGCATTACATAATCTTTGATATTACAGATCTCTACCTGGTCCATATACTGCCCCCCTACTTTAACGCTTCCCTGGCTGCCTACGATCGTCAGTGAGCTTTCGAGATTCTTATCCCACACGGCAGTGCTGTAATTGACACAACCCATTCCGCCTTTCACGAAATCAAAGCTCACAAATCCACTGTCTTCAAAAGCCGTGGAGTGTTTGTGATTAAAGTCGGCAAACTTCGCCTGGATATTGGTAATATCACCGAACAACCAGTACATAATATCGATCCAGTGGCTGAACTGTGTGAACAGGGTACCTCCATCGAGATCCTGTGTACCTTTCCAGCCACCCGCTTTGTAATACCTGTCGTCGCGGTTCCAATAGCAGTTCAATTGCACCATGTAAATATCGCCAAGCCGTTTGCTGTCCACCATTTCTTTCAGCCACACACTTGGAGGTGAGTAACGGTTCTGCATTACACAGAAAACAGTTTTGTGCTGGTGCAATGCTTCGTAAATGATCTTTTCACAATCTGCCTTACTCAAAGCCATCGGTTTTTCCACCACCACATTCTTCCCTGCTGCCAATGCTTTCAACGAATGCTCTGCATGCAATCCGTTTGGCGTACACACATTCACCACTTCCACTTCAGGATGTGCTTTCAGCAATTCGTCAACCGAAGTGTAATAGTTTTCCTGCAGACCTTCCAGTCCTATCTTTTCTTTTGGTACTATATCACACACCGCGATCAGCTCGCAATCTTCATTCCTGCGAACCATCTCTGCATGGCGTTTTCCGATATGTCCCTGCCCTATTACGGCAAATTTAATTTTACTCATTCTATTATTTCTTGTTCCGGGTTGTGCACGTTCATTTTGTTCATTAACCCGAAATGATAAACATCAGGCTTTTCTAACTGTTCCGTTTTCCAGTTTATATTTTTCGTTGCTTTCTTTGCAGGTAGCATTCCCGTCTTTATCAAATTCCAGTTTGTTCCCAAACTCACTCATCCATCCTGTCTGGCGGGAAGGATTACCCACCACCAATGCATATGCAGGTACATTTTTCGTAACCACAGCTCCTGCACCGATAAATGCAAAAGCCCCGATATCATGCCCGCAAACGATGGTTGCGTTGGCACCAATGCTGGCACCTTTTCCTACATGTGTTTTGGCATATTCGCTCTTACGATTAACGGCACTGCGCGGATTGATCACGTTGGTGAATACCATGGACGGACCGAGGAATACATCATCATCGCAGGTAACGCCTGTATAAATGGAAACATTGTTCTGCACCTTTACATTTCGTCCCAGCACTACTTCAGGGGAGATCACTACATTCTGCCCGATGTTACAATTCTCACCTAAAACACAGTTGGGCATGATGTGTGAAAAATGCCAGATCTTTGTTCCTTTACCGATCTTACATCCTTCGTCTACAAAGGCGCTCTCGTGCGCGAAATACTCTTTATTTTCCATAGTTTAAAAGCGAAACAAAGATAGAAAAATTATGATTTGACAGGTCAAACATATGAGGTTTTGGTCATTCTACTGATTACTTCCTCAGGGCCGCAGTTTAGCTGGCCGGACACGGATTGCGCAGATGGCGCGGATAATCTGAATTAATTAATTAACGCGGATGAAGGTATCAGTGTTGTTCTTATACAAAAGCCCGATAAGTGATCTCATCGGGCTTTTCATTATTGTTTTATCAACAGTTTACACGGTCATGATCTCTTTTTCTTTCGACTCAAGGTGTTTGTCGCATTTGGTCACATACGAATCGGTAAGCAGCTGGATCTTCGCTTCCGCATCTTTTACCTCATCTTCGGTAACACCTTCTTTGCCGAGTTTTTTACAGGCTTCCATCGCATCCTTACGGGCGCTGCGAATACCGACTTTGGCATCTTCGCTTTCCTGCTTGGCTTTTTTCACCAGGTCCTTACGCCTGTCTTCGGTAAGCGGCGGCACCACAATACGGATAATAATCCCGTCGTTCTGCGGGTTAAAGCCCAGATTAGCTGCCTGGATCGATTTTTCGATCGGTGTCAGCATGCTTTTTTCCCATGGCTGGATCACGATGGTACGTGCGTCCTGGGTATTGATATTAGCTACCTGGCTAAGGGGAACACTGGATCCGTAATAGTCGACATGCACATTGTCGAATATGGAAGGATTTGCCCTTCCTGCCCGGATCTTGGCCAATTCAAGCTCCAGATGGGATATGGCTTTTTCCATACCATCCTTTGCATCGTCCATTATTTTCTTAAGATTCTCGTTCATACAATTCCTGTTTTGTTTAGCGATGTAAAGATACGATTTTTAAAATTTATTATTACCTCTTAAAAGGTCACCAAAGTTCCGAGCTTCTCTCCATCCAGGATCCTTCTCAGGTTGCCTTTTTTGTTCATATCAAATACGATGATCGGCAATTCATTTTCCTTACACAGGGTGAAAGCCGTCATATCCATTACTTCCAGCCCTTTTTCGTATACTTCACCAAAGGTAATGGTCTCGTATTTCTTTGCGTTTGGATCCTTCTCCGGATCTGCGGTATAGATACCATCCACACGTGTTCCTTTCAGGATCACATCCGCTTCTATTTCAATGGCACGCAACGTAGCTGCTGTATCCGTTGTAAAATAAGGATTCCCGGTACCTGCACCGAAGATCACGACACGGCCTTTTTCGAGGTGCCTTACCGCTTTTCTGCGGATGAAAGCCTCGCAGATCTGCTCCATTTTGATGGCGCTCTGCAGGCGCGTCTGAACCTGCATTCCTTCCAGCGCCGATTGCAGGGCCATGGAATTGATAACGGTTGCCAGCATTCCCATATAGTCTCCCTGCACCCTGTCCATTCCGCCTTTTTCCGCCTGTATCCCCCGGAAAATATTTCCTCCCCCGATCACGATCGCTACCTCGCAGCCGGCATCTACTGCTTCTTTTATCTCTATCGCGTACTGCGCCAGACGGTCGTTGTCGATCCCGAAATTTTTACTGCCCATCAGGGCTTCACCGCTTAATTTTAAAAGTATACGTTTGTACTTCATATAGTCTTGTTTGTGTGTTTACATTCAACAGGGCAAAAAAAATCCCTCTTAAACTAAGAGGGAGATTTTTAAAAAACTTATTAGCTTAACGAATAGCGTTTGAAGGAGCTAACCGTTAGGTCTTTATCGATACTCTGCAAATACTGTCTGATAGTTAATTTATTGTCTTTAATAAATTCCTGGTTCAGTAAAGTAGATTCTTTGTAGAATTTATTGATCTTTCCTTGTGCGATCTTCTCTACCATGTCTTCTGCTTTACCTTCAGCACGAACCTGCTCACGGGCAATATCCAACTCCCTGTCCAGCATTTCCTGGCTCACACCTTCTTTATCAACCGCTACAGGAGCCATTGCTGCCACCTGCATTGCTATGTTCTTAGCAACTTCGTCCGTAACAGTTTTGTTGAAAGCAACTACGCAAGCCAAACGGTTTCCCGGGTGGTTGTATGCGATCACTGTTTCCCCTGTTACATTTTCGTAGTATGGAAGATCGATCTTCTCACCGATCTTACCGATCTGCTCGATGAATTTGTCACCGATAGTGATCTCACCGTTGAAAGGCAATGCTTTCAGTGCATCAATGCTTGCAGGATTTTTTTCGATAGCTGCTTTTGCAACGGTATCAGCGAACACACCGAAATCTTCGTTCTTCGCTACGAAATCTGTTTCGCAGTTAACCACTACCAGTGTGCCACGTTTGTTGTCAGCAGTCGTTTTAGCGATCACCAATCCTTCGTTTGCATCTCTGTCAGCGCGGTTAGCCGCTACTTTTTGTCCTTTTTTCCTCAGGAAATCAACTGCTTTTTCAAAATCACCATTAGATTCTTCTAAGGCTTTTTTGCAATCCATCATTCCTGCGCCTGTTTGCTGGCGTAATTTATTTACTTCAGAAGCTGTAATAGCCATGATTTATACCCTCTCTAAAATGTTATAAAATTATTTTTTCTTTTTTGCGAAAGCCGGGTTCGTACGAGGACGTTTTCCTGGTCCTTTGGACTCTTCGGTTTCGTCTTTCGAGAATTTCCCTTTCACTGCTTCTGCCAATTCTTCTGCGTGCTCTTTGGAAGAAGTAGCTTCTTTCTCTTCAGTTTGCGTTTCTTTATCTACTTTTCTGTCCGACAGACCTTCAGCAATTGCTTTGGCCATTACGTCGATGATATAAGAAATAGATGTAGAAGCATCGTCATTAGCCGGAATAGCGTAATCCACATCATTCGGGTTTGAATTAGTATCCACGATCGCAAATGTAGGGATGTTCAGACGTTTTGCTTCGGCAACAGCGATATGCTCTTTGCTGATGTCAACGATGAAGATAGCTGAAGGAAGACGTGTAAGGTCAGCGATAGAACCGAACTGGGTTTCCAGTTTCGCTCTTTCACGGGAGAACATCAAACGCTCTCTTTTAGACACGTTTGCAAACGTTCCGTCTGTTTCCATTTTTTCCAGCTGCCCCATTTTACGTACCGCTTTACGGATCGTAGCGAAGTTGGTAAGCATACCACCCGGCCAGCGCTCAGTAACATACGGCATATTGATCGCTTTGATCTTTTCGGAAACGATCTCTTTTGCCTGCTTTTTGGTAGCAACAAACAGGATTTTTTTACCGGAGCGTGCAATTTGCTTCAGAGCATTTGCAGCTTCTTCAGCTTTTACCACTGTTTTGTTAAGATCAATGATATGGATACCATTTTTCTCAGCAAAGATATAAGGAGCCATAGCAGGGTTCCATTTTCTGCGCAAATGTCCAAAGTGCGCTCCTGCTTCTAATAATTCGTTGAATGATGTTCTTGACATTTCTATTCTGTATTGAATTTGTGTTACTATTAACGTTTGCTGAATTGGAAACGTTTACGGGCTTTCTTCTGACCGAATTTCTTACGCTCAACCATACGTGGATCACGTGTCATCAATCCTTCTGCGCGTAAAGCCGGTTTTAATTCCGCGTTGAGCTCAACCAGTGCTTTTGCAATACCTAAACGGATCGCCTGCGCCTGTCCTGTTGTTCCGCCTCCCTGTACATTTACAGTGATATCGTATTCGTTTCTTACTTTAGAGATATTAAGCGATTGCTCAACATAATACTGTAAAGTAGCTACCGGAAAGTACGTTTTGTAGTCTTTTCCGTTTACTACGATGTCTCCTTTACCTTTTTTCAGGTAAACACGGGCTACCGCTGTTTTTCTGCGTCCGGATGTGTTTGTTACTTCCATTATTTATAATTAGCCTTTGATGGTTTTTAAATCTATTTTAACTGGTTGTTGTGCTTCGTGCTTGTGGTCTGTGCCTGCATAGATAAACACGTTAGTGTTCAATGCACGACCCATACGGCCTTTTGGAAGCATCCCGTGGATAGCCCAGGTTAAGATCTCTGTTGGTTTTTTAGAGATCCACTGTTTTGGAGTAGCAATACGTTGTCCACCATGATAACCGGTATGTCTTACGTATTCTTTATCCTGCATTTTATTGCCGGTAAAGCGAACTTTTTCCGCGTTGATGATAATCACATTATCTCCGTTATCAACGTGAGGTGTGTAATCAGTTTTGTGCTTTCCTAATAGAATAACAGCTACTTTAGAAGCTAAACGACCTACTACTTCGTTTTCAGCATCAACAAGTATCCATTTTTTCTGGGTGGTAGCCTTGTTGGCATGTACTGTTTTGTAACTTAATGCGTCCACTTTTCTTTACTTTATTTCGTTAAAATATACAACATCCCCTTTAATTAGGGGGTGCGAAGATAGTACAAGTTTTTGGTTTGAACAAATTAATAAATAAAAATTGTTCACTTATTTAGCTTACGGTTCAAAACAAACTGGAATTCAGGCTATTGACCGGTTGAAAAATCAGGCAAAGATACGGGATTTTTGAAGCGGATCCAGGGCCTTTTTTGATTTTTTATACCCGCTTATTCCTCTTTTTTATCTTTATTCGTTGCAGGGCTTTGCGATCGTCCACAAAAATCTTCCAAAAAACAACCGGAAGTAACAAAAAAAGCCCTCCATTAGGAGAGCTTTTCTTTATATAGTATAAAATCAGTTCTGTTTTTTAGTTTTTAACGATTTTCATTGTTTTTTGCTGGTTACCGGATGTAATCGTAATAAATACCACCTGGTTCCTGATATCACCCAGGCCCAGTGCCACCGTTTGGTTACCTGTGGCTTTCACAGTGATCGGGCTTACCAGCTCCCTGCCCAAAACATCCGTCACACGGATCACGGCGTTTTTATCATTCTCTGTCTGGAAGCTAACATAGGCATCGTTCTGGTCCTGTTGAACCGAAGTATTATCCAGAACCGGGTTATTCATCAAACCTACCGTAGACGATTGGTTCATTACCACCACCACCTGCTGCAGCTCATCTGATTTTCCACAGCCTGTATTGGAAGCAGTCAGTGTAACCGTAAACGTTCCGGTTGCATTGTACACATAGAAAGGGTTCAGGGTGTTGATCACCGGTGATCCGTCTCCAACATTCCAGGTAAATGAATTAGCTGATTGTGAAGTGTTCTTAAAACTAACCGGCGCCGCGCCATTCTCCATGTATACTTCTTTTGGTGCAGTGAAAGCCGCTTTTACATTCATTTCCGGGCTGATGATCAGCTCAAAATTAGGCTCGGTAGCATCTGTTTCAGAGATCAGCACTGTATAGGCTCCTTTTCTCAGATCGTGATCCACATTGTTTTTAATATCGTGCAGAATAACGCTGTAGCAGGCAGGCAGGCTATTGATATCTACCGGTGAAATGGTGTATTCTCCTTCAGTACCGGCCGATACCAGCACAGGAACCGTGATCCCGTTATCCGATACCGGAGGAAGGGCATTGATCGCCATACGCTCTCCGCCCATCAAGCTCGAAAGATTTACTGCTTTTTTGTTACGATTATACCAGTTTGGTGCGTCCAGACCGGAATCCCATTTCTTTGTAGCATTCGTATTAAAATGGAATACGGTTTCATCGTGGAAAGAAAGCCCGTCAATTTTGAGGCGGAATACATTTTGTGCAGGATTAGCTGTTCTTAAAAGAGCTGATCTCACTGCTGATTTGCAGGATTCGGTACAGGTAAGCGTGGTGGCAGCAGTGGCATGCACATAAAATGCCTGGCCCATCGGGATCGTTCCGTTATTATCCAGTCCATTGGTACCTACTCCACCGGAATAAACACCATAATCAGATACATCCGGGTTGTATACCTGCATCAGGTTTTCCACATTGGCATTCCCGTTTCTCAACAGATCGAAATCGATAGCTGCAGGATATGGATTACCAAGGAAATTCCAGCCATGATCCTGTGATGCGCCTCCGGTAACAGTAAGCGGGAACGTTACATTCCCTTTTACAGGTGTTCCGCTCTGATCGATAATTATATTACCCGTGTTAACCGCATCGTCTCCCATATATACCCAGTAGCCTTTTCCGTTAACCATCGGATCGGTCACGTTCTCGATCTCTTCGTAACGGGAAGGATCGTCCTGTATCACATTCAGCTGTTCATTATACGTTTGGATAGAACCGAAATGATCTCCGGCCACATCCCATCCGTCAGGACAGTTTGCACAGGTAATGGTAAATTCGTCATTCCATTCTGCAAATGTCTGATTGCTCAGGCCCGGAGAGCTTAGGTTGTTCCAGCCGGTAAGCCCGCCCGGAGCAAAACGCTCCACGATCATATTGCCTGTAAACGTTACATTGTTCGGATTGGTTACAGCAGACATATATGCAGTGGAAGAAGTGCTGGTCGATTTGAGGCTCACATTTCCGCCCAGGGCAATAGTAATGGTTCCTGTTGCCGGTCCGCTAATGCTAAGGTCTCTGGTGATCGTGATCGGGTTTACAAAGCTCAGTGTCCTCGTTCCCGAAGAAGAAATGGTCAGGTTATTAAAATTAGTAGTGGTAGTTCCTCCGATATTCTGAGCCCCGGTACCATCGAGGATCAGAGGATTAGTACTGTGGCAGACAAATGTAGCGTTATTGGTAAAATCGCCTCTTACACGGATTCCCGGTTGACCAACCGAACCGCTTGATCCATCGGTCAAAGTACCCGTAGATACCATCAGGCCTCCTAAAATACAAGGCTGTGTAGCTGACTTAAGGATCTGCGTCGTAGTACCGTTAAAATTCATGGTGCTTCCAGTTACAATATAGCTTCCGCTGGTAAAAGATGCCACAACATTTAAAGTTGAATTTACACCTATTGTTCCGGGTGCAAGTGTTATAGAATTGGTTGTTCTTGTACCTGCAAGTGTAAGGTTATGAAAATTCACAGCAGGAACGGATTGAGCACCTGAACCGTTAAAATTGAAGGTACTTGATCCCGGTACTAAACTTCCTCCGTTCGTAACAGGGAATGCGCCCTGCACCGAAACTGTTCTGGTACCTACTACCGTAAGTGCTGCAGCATCCAGAGAAAGGGAAGTAAGAACTGTTAAATTGGAATTCAATGTAACACTACGGCCCGTTATGGAAAAATTAGCAAGGCTTGCAGTGGTGACAAATACCAGAGATTGTGTGACAGGAGTTGATATGAATGTGTTCTTGATGGATAAGCTACCTGCATTATTTCCCACGATGCGGCATATCGATCCGGTAATATTACCTTCCACGATCAATTCCCCGGTTCCAATGCTTATGGTAGATGTTGCATTACCATAATTCAGGATGTTGTTTACTTCAAACCGTGAGCTCTGCAATGTTCCGAGCGTAAGTGTTACTCCATTGGAGATCGTCACGTTCCTGAAATGATAGTTGGATGAAACATTGATCGTTCCGCTCGATACGCTTGAATACGTCAGGGATGGATTAGTAGTAGCATTGGCAGTAGCAGCCCCGCCTAAAAAACCTGAACCTGTAATAGTACCGGTTATGGTCAGCGTATTGTTATCTCCTACAGCAAGTACAGCGCCTGAATTGATGGTCAGTGTTCCCGGAACGGAAACGTTTCCGCCAAGTGTATGGGTTGCATTGCTGATCGTTACATTTCCATAGGTAGCCACCGGGATCGTCTGGCTGGTTGCCCCGGCATAGATCACCGTACTGGAAGAACCGAGGGTACCGAATGTTGGTATGGTCGTATGTACGAGGTTCAATGTACCGCCATTGTTTACGTTCACTGTTCCGGTAAATGAATTGGTTGCATTGGTGGAGAAGGTATGTCCTGATTCGATGGAAAGCGTAGAGTTCAAACCCGAGATGGTAAGATTGCCTGCCAGTGTTCCGGGATTCCCGTTCCGCACGATGAATGCCTGCCCGGCATTTGTAAAGTTGGATGGAGAAGTACCCGCCACACCCGCCGGATCATTGGTCCAGGAGCTAAGCAGATCAAGTGTTCCGGTGCTTTTGGAAAAAAATGTTGTAGATGATTCACCCGTAAGGGTAACGTCGTCGACATAATATTTGTTATTATTCCCGGTGTTTTTGAACGTAAAACGTACCCGTAAAGTAGGCTGGTTTTCAGCAGCTACAGGCAGGTTCACAATGATCGGCGTCCAGGTGTTGGTGGCTGTAACCTGTGTGAAAGTTACCGGTGTCCAGGAGCTTCCCGTGTTGGTACTGAAATCAACTGTCATGTTCGTTGGAGAAGCAATCCCTGTCAACAGGTTGCTGGAGGCAAAGAAGCGTACCTTGGGCCCGGTATAACCAACTGTGCTTACATCCGTAGTCATCGACAGGAACGCCCCACCGGTAGGAGTTCCACCGCTTGCATACAAACCTGCACCTCCACCACCCGATCCGCCTACACTTGCGGTATTGCCCGGAGGCGTAGGAACTGTTGCCAGGAATTTTGTAAGTGCAGCGTGTGAAACAGACCAATCGGCCGGACTGGTGGTAAAAGCCTGTGAATATAATGTTACCTGAGCGTTAGCTGCAAAAGTGAAAAAGGTAAAAACAAGAAGATAAGATGATACTAATTTCTTCATAGGTTAAAGTTTAAATTGCATGGTAAAGATACGAATCATTTGATTTTCAACAAAAATAATTGCGGTTAAGGCCCCATATTTGTCGACAATCGACTAACTTGGCAACCTTATTCAAAATATCATGCCAGTGCTCAAAAATTCATACGTAATCAGCTATCTTTTGGTTTTTGCCTTTTTAGTTAACGTAGAGCTCAGGGCGCAATTTGCCCAACAACCACCCTTCCGGATCAGCATAGAACCTGTGCTCAACTCCAATGCAGCGGCAGGGTTCCATTCATTTGCTTTTGCGCAGCTCGGATCGAGGTGGCTGATCGTGGGTGGCAGGACCAATGGCCTTCACGGACTTAACTCCAACGATCCTTTTCCCCTGGAATCGGCCAATAACAATGTTGTGGTGTTCGATACCACTAACTGGCAAATCTATACCTCCTCTCTCAGCGCTTTACCAAAACCGGTGGCTGATCCGCTTCGTTCTACGAACATGCAATATGTGCAGCACGGGGACTATCTCTACATGGTTGGCGGATACGGCAGGGACAGCATTCTGAACCGCTTTGTCACCTTTCCCGTTATAAGCCGGATCCGCATCGACAGCATCATGGATGCCGTTGTCAATCAGACTTCTATGCAGAATTGCATAAAACAGGTATCGGACACTAACCTCCGGATCTGCGGCGGTGAAATGCATTTCTACGACAATATGTTTTACCTGGTATTTGGTCATGATTTCAACGGTCGCTATGCCAATCCCTTTGCACCGATCTATACACAGGTTTACTCCAATTCGGTAAAAAAATTCACGATCAGCGAAAATGCAGGAAACCTTCAGATCGATAACTACAGCACCGTTACCGACACCAATAATTTTCACCGCCGTGATCTTAATGTATTACCGATCATTCAGCCAAACGGGAGCGAGGCACTGATGGCCTACAGTGGTGTTTTTCAGAAGCAGCACGACTTTCCTTACTTCGAGCCTGTATTTATTGACAACAGCTCTTATGCCGTGCTTAATTACACACAGGTGATGAGCCATTACAATTGTGCTTCGTTGCCGGTATATGACAGTGTTTCGAAAAAGATGCATACTGTTTTTTTAGGAGGCATAAGCTTCAATGATTACGAACCGGCCGGTAATACGATCGTGCAGGACACCAATGTTCCATTCATTTCCGATATTACCTGTTTCACCATCAAACCGGGTAATATCTGCGAAGAAGCGATACTGCCGGTGCAGCTTCCGGGTTTATTGGGAAGCAATGCAAAATTTGTGGCAAACACGAATGCAACCTGGTACTCAAACGGTGTATTGAATTTTAATGCGGTAAGCGGGAAAACACTCGCCGGATATTTATACGGTGGCATCCGTGCCGATCTGCCCAACCTGGGGAGCTCGCTTGTTAATGATACCGTGTACCGGGTCTTTATCGAGCCCTATACCACTGTTTCGATAAAAGAAGTGCCGAATGAATTTACCTTCCTGGATGTGTTCCCTAACCCGGCTTCTTCGAAGATCTATATCCGTTTTCAGCTCAGGGAAGCAAAAGAGCTATCCTTTTCCATCTATACGATCAATGGCAAAAAAACGAAAGAGCTCGCCGCGCAGAGATACAAAAAAGGAAGCAACAATATTTCAATGGAACTGAGCAGTCTTGAGCCGGGGATCTATTTTATAAAATGTATTGCAGGCTCTTCCGTAATAACAAAAAAGATCCTTGTAAGCCCTTAGAACAACTGCGGAAGATTGTTGCCGGTCTCGTATAATTTTGAATGTCTTTTCACCAGCTTACAGGCGAACCATGCAAACAAGGGAGCTGCCAGCACATCGTAGCTGTAATGGATATGTTGTATCACCACAGCTACCGCTACACACAAGGCGCATACAAAGAACAACCATTTCAGGATGATGTTCTTCGTGAAAAAGAAGAACAGGAAGAGCGTGGCAGTATGCCCTGAAAAGAAAAGATCCTTCACATTTCCCACATCATTGTATACGGTGCCCTCGAGGATCGCATCTTTCAACGGGATGATGGACGAAGGCGGATCAAGCGGAAAAAGAAATAAAGTAATAATGCGGAAAACGGTGAGCAGCGAGTACATCTGGCAGAGGTGCAACACACGGTATGGACTTCCGAAGGAATAGGCCAGTGCGATCAGTGTAGCCCCATAGGTGGTATAAAAAATAATATCGGAAACATCACGCGGCCTGAAAAAATTGAGCACCGGATCGTAAAAGACATGCCCCTGGCGTTGTTCCACATAATTAAGGAACCATGCAAGAAAATACATGAGCGCCGCAAGCAACAGAAACGACAAAATAAACTTCGTCGTAAAATGTTTGTTCTTAAAAGCAAGTTTCCAGCTCAGCATTTTTTTTGTGAAATTAATCAGATTGGAACGAATCTGAAGGTAAAAGTTATTAACTACCTAATTTATTTTGATCAGCTTTTCTGCCCTGCCTCTCTGTGCTCCCGATACGATTGTTAAAAAATAAATCCCTGTTTCCAGCCCCGACACATCGATCCGCATGGGAGATCCCTTGCCAACAGCTACATTCTTCAGCAATCTTCCTGCCATGTCGCTTAACTCTATGCTGACTTGTTCATTCGTCTCCGTAAATACGACACTCACTTCATCAATAGAAGGATTCGGATAAATTGCCTGTATAAATACCGATGGCTGTTCCCCCATCCCTATTGTAGAACAATCTCCATACTGCTGTACCCCATGCACTGCATTGGATACATTCAACCGTCCACCCGAATAATAGAGGGTGTCAAACCCTATCTTCTGATCAACCGCATTCATCAGGATCATTTTCATGATGCCGGCAATGCTATCGGGATACAAACGATAATCCATCATGAACGAATCGCAGGCGGCGGCATACATAAGTGCTATAGATCCTGCCACATGCGGAGATGCCATGGATGTGCCAGTCAGCGTGTTGTAGGAGCTGCCTGTATACGTTGAATAAACGGAAGCTCCCGGTGCAGCAAGGTCGATCGACTGCACGCCGTAACCTGAATTACCCACTTTCGCATCGTTCCTGTCGGTACTGGATACACCGATAAAAAACGGGCTCGGACAATTGCAGGGAATATCACCTGCTGCATCCACATCCCAATTGCTGTTAGCCGTAGCTCCGGCGCTCAATACCCCTACCCTGCCCAGTGAATCATAATACGCACACCAGATCGGAAAGTTGGCCGGTAAGCCATGATCCACCCCAAATGATGAATTGGTAGCTACTACAAAAGCGCCTTTCGCACCATTGCTGGTATTGTAAAGTCGCCTGCATTCCATCACATAATCATACGCTTCAATGGCCTGGCTTTCAACCGTAGTTGCTCCTACCACCGGCATCAGCTTCACATTCCAGCATACACCCGATACACCTAAATTATTATTGCCCCTTGCTCCTACTATGCCTGCCACATGGGTGCCGTGCTGGTTGTTAACGATCGTATTGTTGTGCAGAAAAACATTCCATCCGTTCACATCGTCCACATACCCATTGCCATCATCATCTATTCCATTGCCTGCTATTTCATGATAATTTTTCCAGAAATTAAGATCGGGATGTGTTACCTGGAAGCCTGCATCGATAACCGCTACAACGATCGTATCGCCTAATGCACTGAGACCTCCCGTAGTAACATCCCAGGCTTCCACCGCATCGATATCCGCATCCACTGTTCCTCCTGCCTGCCCGGTGTTATTCAATGCATACTGGTTGGCAAACTGAGTATCATCCGGAATGCCACGCTGGCTGATGTAATGATTGAATTGTGCCAATGCTACGCCGGGAGCAGATCGAACATTCCTGAGTAATTGTTCTTCCTCCACTGCTATCGAATCGAATTGCAGGAGCCAGATACCCGATGTTTTTGCAAGGCACAAAGAGATCTGCAGTTTTGTAGGAATGCCGTTACACCATGCGTTTTTTTCCAGCAAGGTTTGCACATTCGCTCCTGCTTTCATTAATACGATCAGCTCTCCTTTCCGGTGGGGAGCGGTATCAGTACCGGCCGTTGCATATGCCCCGGCAGAAAGAAAAAAGAAAAATAAAAAAAGGCGTTTCATGTACCCGGATTCTACTACAATAATACTAAATTTAGGGGTTTAAAGCAAGATGAGCGCTGCCGGCAAAAACTTCGTCATTTATAAATCTTCAGCAGGTTCAGGGAAGACTTTCACATTGGTGAAAGAGTTCCTGAAGATCGCTCTGTCGGATACGCAAAACCCACCGCAACGATACAAACGCATCCTTGCCATCACTTTTACCAACAAGGCTGCGGCCGAAATGAAAGAACGTGTGCTGAGAGCGCTGAAAGAACTTTCGGAAGGAAAGAACGAAAACCTGCAAGAGATCCTTTGCGCGGAACTAAGCATAGATCAGACAGCATTGAAAAAACGCTCACTCACTTTGCTCTTCGACATCCTGCACAATTACGGAAATTTTTCGATCAGCACTATTGATAGCTTCACGCATACGATCATCCGGAATTTTTCGCACGATCTGGATCTGCCGGTGAACTTCGATATCGAGACCGACGAAAGTGAGATCATTTCGAAATGTATCGATCAGCTTATCTCACGGATCGGTATCGACGAAGACATTACAAAGCTGGTGCTGGAATTTTCCAGAAGCAAGACCGACGAACAGAAAAGCTGGCAGGTAGATGAAGAGATCAAAAGCTTTGCAGAAAAGATCCTGCGCAATTCGGATGTGGAAAAGACTTCCGTACTACGTTCACTGAGCATTTCCGATTTCACCGAGATCCGCAGGCAATTGATCGTGCGGAACAAATCACTGGAAAAAGAGCTGAAAGAGATTGGGGATACATTTTTTGAATTGCTTCGTCAAAACAACCTGCAGGTAACCGATTTTTATTATTCGGACAAAGGGATTTGCGGCTATTTCAAAAAACTGTCCGAATTGCGATTTACGGAAGACAACCTCGTTGGAAGTTACGTACGGGCAAGCATTAACGAAGACAAATGGTACACTGCAAAAAAAGGCAACGGAGCTGCTGAAACAACGATCGACTCCATTAAAGGAAAGATCCGCGGGCTTTTCGAAAAAGCGCAGGAGCTGATAGAAAAGAACATCAGTGATTATATTATCCGGCGTTCCATTCTGAAAGACCTGTATTCACTGAGCCTGATCAACGAGATCGATAAGCTGGTGCAGGCTTTCAAGGAAGAAGAGAATATATTATTCATCAGCGAATTCAACCAGCGCATAGCACAGATCATCAGTACCGAGCCGGTTCCGTTCATTTACGAAAAGATCGGGGAGCGGTACAAACATTTCCTGCTCGACGAGTTCCAGGATACTTCTTCCACACAATGGCAGAACCTTCTGCCCCTGCTCGACAATTCTTTATCAGAAGGGAATTTTAACCTGATCGTTGGCGACGGTAAACAATCCATTTACCGCTGGAGAGGTGGCGAGGCTGAGCAGTTCGACTCGCTCCCGGAATTGCCCCTGGTAAGGAATACAGAAAATAAAGATTTCTGGGAAGCATCATTGGCAAGGAATGCACATGTGCGCCAGCTGGAATACAATTACAGAAGCTTAAAAAATGTGATCGAATTCAACAATGCGTTCTTCAGCTGGATCAGCGAAAAAGAGCTGCACGAGCGCTGGAAAAAGATCTACCATTCCGTGAACCAGAAAACAACGGATAAAAAACAGGGTGGTTATGTGACGCTTGACTTTATTGCGAAAGACGAAGATCCGGAAAGGAGCCTCGAACAGATGCTTGTGTATATAAACGAAAACCTGCAATACGGCCATCAGCTGAGAGATATCGTTGTGGTTGTACGCAAAAATTTCGAAGGGAACCTGGTTGCTGATTTCCTTACCTCAAAAAACATCCCGGTGATCTCTTCCGATTCGCTCCTGCTGAAGAACAGCACGGAGATCCGTTTCCTGCTGGATATGCTGCAATTCCTGTCGCAACCGGACAATGCCGTGTCCACAACTTCCATTCTCAATTTCCTGGTGGATAAAAATATCCTGATCGGAAAAAGCAAAAGCGAGTATTTCGTAGAGCTGAATGCCGGGTTCGTGAGCACAAACCTAAGGCGTATTCTGAGAGAAGCAGGCATTGAATTTAATCCTGCAGACTTTGTGAGCCTTCCCTTGCTGGAATGTGTGATCAAGCTGATCGAAACCTTCGGATTGAAGGAGAGCAAAAATTACATACAGTTCTTCCTTGATGAGCTGATCTCTTTCACTGCATTCAACACCAACAGTATTGCCGCTTTTCTTGAATGGTGGGACAAACGGAGTGCAAGCGCTTCTTTGAAAATGCCGGAAGGGAGCAATGCCGTGCGGATCATTACCATTCACAAATCGAAGGGGCTGGAGTTCCCGGTCGTTATCCTTCCGTTCTGTAACTGGGCGTATGACAGAAGCGACTACATCTGGATAGAACCCGGTGAGGATATCGGTGTAGCGCTGGTGAAGCCTACATCCGAAATGAGCCGTACCGTGTTTGCAGATGTGTATGACGAAGAAAAACAGAAGCAGGTGCTGGACAACGTGAACCTCCTGTATGTAGCTTTTACCCGGGCTGCCGATCATCTGCATATTATTTCCAAAGCACCGAGGGCTACGGCTTTGAACACCTATTCCTTTCTGCGGGATTTTGCAAAAGAAAAACACGGATTGCCCGAAACAGCTATGCATTTGCAGATAGGAAGCCCTGCACAGGGAACGGAACACGAGAAAGAGATCAATCGTTTTTCCTATGATGTAGAACTGAAAAACTGGAGCCGTGTGATCAGTATAAAATCGGGTTACGAAGAAAAAGGACGGAAAGCCGACCACGAAAACAGGGAGATCGGTGTGTTGATGCATTATATCTTTTCAAGGATCAATACTCCTGTCGATGTGGAGAAAGCAATACAGCAATGTATCGTAGAAGGACTGATCAATGCAGAAGAAGCGGCAGAGATGAAAACAGAGATCCGGGAGATCATTCACTCCGAAGCTATCCAACCGTTTTTTGAAGAGGGTTTGAAGGTGCTGAATGAGACAGAGATCCTTTCGCAACACGGAAATGTGCTCCGCCCCGATCGCCTGATCTTTAAGGACGATGCAACTCTTATTATTGATTTCAAAACAGGTAAGCATTCCGATACCTATATCGGTCAGCTCGATTCCTATGCAACCGCTCTGGCAGAGATGGGATATACGAACTGCAAAAAATTCCTGGTGTACCTGTATGACCGCAGCGTAATAGAGTGTTGACGGAATGTGAATTCTCGCCGTGTAAAACATTGCTTTTGTTAAAAATATTCCCTACAATTGTTTTAGCTATGCGGTCCATTCTCTCTATACTTTTCCTTGTCTCTGTTTACCTGGCCGCTGCACAGGCAACTCCTTTTGAAAAGTACGGTCCGTATGGCGCGCAAACCTATAAAGATCTGAAAAGCGCATTAAAAGTATCCTCGGATGTTTACAGGATGGATCTAAGTTACCAGACCGTGGAACCTAAATTATTCAACAAGATCGGCAAGCTGAAACATCTGCAGGCGCTGCAGTTGTCATCCAATGGCCTGGAACAATTCCCACCGGACTTTTCGAAGCTGAGCAGCCTGATGTATTTTGCATCTATCAATAATAATTTCAGCGCTTTCCCTAAAAACATGCATGGCCTGCACAATCTTACCTACCTGGAATTGTTCGGTTGTAAGATCGATTCGATCCCCAATGAAATAGCGGCGCTGAATAGCCTGAAAGTACTGCACATCGGGAATATAGAAGATACACTTCGCATCAGCAACCAGCTGAAACGTCTTTCGTTGTTGCAGGAGATCGCTTTTGAAAGTGTGGTGCTGGACAGCTGCCCGAAACAGATCTTTCGTGTACCCGGCGCAAAATATATATCTGTTTCCAATTCACGTGTGCAGGCATTGCCCGAAATGGACAGAACACCTGAACTGGAAGTACTGATCCTTGATTTTAACCAGATCAGAGAGATCCCGCGTTCCATTTATAAATGCAATAAGCTGATCCATCTTTCTTTGAAAAACAATAAGATCACAAAGATCCCGGATACTATCTGCCTGCTTACGAAGCTTACACAGCTTGACCTACGGGGAAACAAGCTTACCAAAGACGACCTTGAAGAATTGAGAATATTGCTGCCCGGTTGTAAGATCCTGAATTAAGGAGCGTGCGTTTGTACCATGTATATCAAGTAGACCGCAATGAGTACAAGTGAAAAACATATCAGAAGAAGACCTGCAAAAAAGATCCTGAGGAAAGAAGAATAGAGGTTTAATAACCTGAGTATACGAGAAAAAAACACTTCAAGTATAATTTCTATAAAAATCTCCATTATGCTTTTGTTTACCGGTAAAGGGGCTAAACAAAGATAAAAGAAGCACCAAAAGCTATGTTTAGTTTCTTGTTAATAGTTCATAAAGGAAACAGGAAATGCTGACTGAAGAATTTTATAATAGGGAATATTGGAAAACAGAAACACATCAAAACTGAAAAATCAATCTACGTGACGGACAGGCATTTTTTTCTTTTTTGCCTGCGGGCATCTCTGTTTTTCCTGTTTATATGCACCGGCGGAAGTGGCCGTGGTGCCTCTCTTCACCTGCGATCAGGTTCCACAACATATCTATCGGAAACAATATCCATAAAATAACTTTTACAAAAACGTATCCGGGATCTTTCATACTATACAAAGATTGACTATATCAAAAATAAAAAAAGCAACCAGCCTTTTACACAAGGCGTGTTAATGATTGTAAAATGAGCATCAGGCGGCAAAGGTCTGCACGGGATGATGATAATACGAGTGAATGTATATTTGAAACGTTACGATACCAATAAACACTGCAAAACATAGCAGGAATACAATTGACGCATCTTTCTCTTTATGTCGCTGCCAGTATTCCTGTAATGTCTTTTTTCTGAATACTATCCAGCGGATAAGCGCCCCGGGAAAGCCTAACACGGGCACAAGCACCGATTCTAAAATTGCAGCTAAAATATAAAAGAGAAGTTCCTCCATTTTGCTTCAACAAGTTGTAACAAATATAGAATAAGAAAAGACCTTCGTTCAGAAGGACGTGTTAATGATTCTAAAAAGAGAAAAAACCAGACTTAGATGTAATAGGTGCTTCTGAAAGAAGTAACAACAATAAGCAAAGGGACCAACACCATAATTACCGGAACTGAATTGCTTTCCCAGTCATCTTCGAAGTATTCATTAAAATCCATTTTTCCGAAAACGATCCAGCGTATAAACGCACCTGGCAAACGGATGAGTACACTTGTAAGCGCTTCTCCGATAAGTTCAACAGTAGATTCAAGCATTTAGTTAGGTTTTAAAGGTAATACGTGGCAAAGATACCCCCTTCGCACCTGTTTCTACGCTCCGGGCAGGAAAATTAGACAAATAAAAAAGCCGTCCCGACGAATGTGTCGGAACGGCTTCTAAATATGAAAGAGATGTTAATTAGTCAATAACCACTTTTCTCACCATTTTATCTTTTCCTGTAGAGATAGTTACCAGGTAAACACCTTTGCTAACGTGACTCAGGTCAATTGTTTTAGTACCTGCGCTCATTGCTTTTTCCAAGGAAGTGTAAACCGACTGACCCAGCATATTGGTTACATCGATCTTCACATCGCTTTGATTGCTTAATGCAAATGCCATGTTGATCACACCAGTGCTTGGGTTAGGGAATACAGCGATCTGTGAGTTCAGCTCGCTTGCAGCCAGACCAACCGATGCAGGGCAAACGATCGGGAAGATAGCAAAAGCCATGGAAGTCTGCGAGTAATTGGCAGCAGTAGTTGCCCATGCTCCGTTCCATTTTTCCCATCCTGTAGCACCCAGATTCGTCATATTGAACAAGCTGGATAATACAACTGCCGTATCACCGGTGGTAGTAGGCAATTGAATAACCGTATGGAATTCATTAGCCGCCAGTGTGTATGGAGTGGAAAATGTATGCGCATAAGCCAGGAGGGCTCCGCTTGCAAAACCACCGGATGCAATAGTACCGAGAGTAACATTATCGTTTCTTACAGCAGTTCCTGCAGGACCAGTTGTACCATTTCCGGTATAAAGCTGGAACGCCAATGTTCCGGATGGGTTTCCGCCTGTTCCGATAGCACCGTTCGCATAGAAATAAGTGATAACACCTGTAACCTGGCTTCCGCTGATACCTGATTGTGTATAATACTCGCCTTTGTGCGTATCGCCATAACCGTTGTTACCTGACAGATATCCACCACCTTGTGCAGCCGGAACCCTGTAAATAGTGATGGTATTGGTATCCGCAAGGTTCATCAGCGTATCACACTGTGTAAGTGTACAGTTGGTGATAACGATCGTCTGGTTAGCAGAGTTATTGCCTTGTGTATTGGTAGCTGTAACACTGATCGTGTATGTTCCCGGAGTTGTAAATGTAATAGTCGGAGCAGATGCAGTTGCATTGGAAAAACTAACGCCTGTTGCAGGTGCTGAAGACCATGCAAAAGTCGGAGTTGGAGTTCCTGTAGAGTTATTGGTAGTAGCCACCGCATTACCTGTACAACCTGTAGCAGGAATAGTGAAAGCAGCAACCGGAGCAGCAGGAGTTGTGTTACAAATACCGTGCGTACCTAAAAATTTACGGTGCGTTCCGTTTGCCATAGCTGTCTGGATACGCAATGTCTGATCAGGGGTAAACATGTACATCGCGATATCATCGGTATAGTCCATGAAGTTCATAAACATATCACCATTCGTATTTGTAACGTTTGCTCCGGCAGTACCATCAGGTCTTGTACATGTTCCTGCATTTTGCGGATGTGTAGGACTTCCGTAGTAGCAACCTGCAGGAGGACCTGTAGTTCCTCTTTGTGGAGGTGTATCTACGCAATAATCAGTAGCTCCACATTGTCCGTTATCTCCCCAGATGTGACGCAGACCTAACCAATGTCCGATCTCATGTGTTGCAGTACGTCCTTTGTTATAAGGAGCTGAAAGAGTTCCGGTAGTACCGAAAGCTCTGCCCCAGCACCATAAACCATCTGTTGTAGAAGTTCCTGTACCGCCTGGCAGACCTGTCAATGTAGAAGCTGCAGGGAATGTCGCATATCCTAATAAACCTACAGCATTGTTCTCATCTGTTACCCAGATATTCATGTATTTTGTAGGATCCCAGATCGTTTGTGGCTTTACATATGTATTGATGAAGCTCTGGAAAGTAGCCGGTGTATTATAAGCTGCCGCTGCCGGATTTTTTGTTGTTACTCCTGTTAAATTGTTGTAATCAAACCTGTGGATACCAGGCTCAGCAAGTGTAGCTCCACCCGGATCTGTTTGTGCCATACAAAACTGAATACCTGTGTTAGCAACCAAACTTGCAAAAACTGCCGGAACGTTTCCAACATTCAAGCCTGTACCTGCATAATCATTATTTAATGAAGTGATCTGTGAATTGATCTGAGCCGCGGTGATATTAGGAAAAGTTCCTACTGCAACCCCACCATGAATAACGTGAACAACAACAGGAATCGAATAATTTACAACTGCAGCTCTTCCTGTAGGATCTGTATGTTCTGCTTTGAATTTTTCAACTAACTTATTAAATTCCACATCCCATGCTTCTTCAGGTGGTAATGTAGAGCAGCGTTCCTTAACTGTCATCGCTCCATCTTGCTGCTTCGTGAACGTAGCGTTCGAATTCACAAAATTGTGCTGAGCAAACATGGCTGAGGATCCGAAAACCGCCAATGCCGCCATTGTGAGTAGTTGTTTTTTCATTTTATTTTTGTTTATAGTTACTGAAATTTTATCCCGATTGTATCGGGACGGCAATCTTATCATAAATTTACAGAAAAAACAACTGTTATTTTAATTTTAACAAATAAATTTGAGGCTAATTTGGGATTTTCGGAGGTTAAAGATATGAACAAGCGAAGAATATTATTGGTAGAAGACGAACTAAGCCTGGCAAGCCTTATCAAGCTCAATCTGTCTATTGAAGGCTATGTGGTAGAACATACCGAAAACGGCAAAAAAGCGGTTGAATTATTCAGGCAACAAAACCCTGATCTGGTGATACTCGACATCATGCTTCCTGAGCTCAACGGACTGGATGCATGCCGGCAATTAAAAAAAATAAAACCCGAGATCCCGGTACTTTTTCTTTCCGCCAAAAGCTCCGGAAGCGACCGGATCGAAGGGCTGAAAAGCGGAGCCGACGATTACCTGACCAAACCTTTCAACCTCGAAGAATTGTTGTTGAGAGTACAGATACTTTTGAAACGTTATCCGGGTTCCGAAAAAGAAGACATATACAATTTCGGGCCTTTCAGCATTAATTTTTCTTCCTTCGAGATCACGCTGAAAGACGGCAGCAAAACCGTTTTGCCCAACCGTGAAATGCAACTGTTGAAACTGCTTACAAGCCGCGAAAACCAAGTTGTTTCGCGCGACGAGATCATGAAGAACATCTGGGCTCCGGACGAAAATCCTTCTTCGCGTACGATCGATAATTTCATCCTCAGCTTCCGGAAGATCTTCGAAGAAGACACAAGGAACCCGCGCTTTTTTCATTCGATACGAGGGATCGGATACAAATTCACTTCTGCCTGATTCTATCTGCGTTAAATAATGGCTCAAAGATTTTTGATTTTAAATAATAATCTTTATGTTTAGCCTTAATATATTTTAGCGCCGTTCCTGAAAACACTGAAATACATATTTCTCTACCCCGTTTCGATCATTTATGCAATGGTTGTTGCTGTCCGGAATAAGTTCTACGACTGGAATATATTCAAGTCCAGATCTTTCCCTGAAATCAAAACGATCTGCGTAGGGAATCTTTGTGCAGGCGGATCGGGGAAAACACCGCATGTGGATTATATCATTCAGCTGCTCAAAAAAAACTACAAAATAGCTACGCTCAGCCGCGGATACAAACGAAAAACCAAGGGGTATATCCTGGCCGGTTCAACAGCCACAGCCGAAACCATTGGCGACGAACCGATGATCTTCCATACCAAACATGAGGAAATAATGGTAAGTGTGGATACCAGCCGGGTGCATGGCATCGATCAACTGTTGCTGGAAAAAGAAGCTCCGGACGTGGTGATACTCGATGATGCGTTTCAGCACCGGGCCGTAAAAGCCGGGCTCAACATCCTTCTTACGGATTATTCGGAGCTGTATATCCACGATTCCTTTTTACCGGCAGGACGCCTGCGTGAATCCAAAACCAATTCGATCCGGGCAGATATCATCATCGTTACAAAAACTCCCGATAAGGCCAGCAATGTGGATATCCGGAGTGTGATCAAAGACATCAAGCCGTTTCCCTATCAGAGCCTGTTCTTCTCCTACCTGAAATACGGCAACCTCTACAATTTCTCGGATCCGAAGGAGATCATCAAGCCGGCGCTCGACCTGTTCAAATACAATGTAGTGCTGTTTTCGGGGATCGCCAATCCAAAACCGCTTCACACGTTTGTAAAAGAATATGCGAATGATGTGGATATAAAAGTATACCCCGATCATCATGCCTACACCGAAAGTGATATTGATACGATCCTCGCTGCTTTTGAAAAAATACCCGGAGAGAATAAATTGTTAATTACTACCGAAAAAGATGCGGTAAAATTCATCTCCAGCCCCTTCTCCGAACGGATAAAAAATCTACCTTTGTTCGTTTTGCCGATAGAAATTGATCTGCGAAACAAAACACAGGAGTTTAATGATTTAATATTAAAATATGTTAGAGCAAATAAGATCTACCACCGAAAATATACAGGCAGCGACTAATAACTTCAACCCGGAGATCGGGATCATCTTAGGAACCGGGCTGGGTGGCCTTGTAAAAGAAATATCCGTAGAGTTTGTATTGCCTTACGAAAGTATCCCCAATTTTCCTGTGAGCACCGTAGAAGGGCATTCCGGCAAGCTGATCTTCGGATCGCTCGGTGGCAAAAGAGTAGTAGCCATGCAGGGACGTTTTCATTATTATGAAGGATATACCATGGAGCAGGTAGTGTTCCCGGTGCGTGTGATGAAACACCTCGGCATCCGCACACTTTTTCTTTCCAATGCAAGCGGCGGCGTGAACCCTGATTTTGAGATCGGTGAGATCATGATCATCAACGATCATATCAACCTCTTCCCTAACCCGCTGATCGGAAAAAATCACAATGAGCTGGGAACGCGTTTCCCGGATATGAGCGAGCCTTATGATCACCGCATTATTGCCAAAGGACACGAGATCGCCAAACGCCTGGACATCAAAGTAAGTGAAGGTTGTTATGTAGGGCTTACCGGTCCAACACTTGAAACCCCTGCAGAATATAAATACGTACGCGTGATCGGCGGTGATGCAGTAGGCATGAGCACAGTGCCGGAAGTAATTGCAGCAAGACACATGGGACTACCTTGTTTTGCGATCAGCATTATCACTGACCTTGGTGTTCCCGGAAAAATAGAAAAAACAACGCACGAAGATGTGCAGCGTGTAGCCAGCATCCAGGAGCCGAAAATGACGCTCATTATGAAGACGCTGGTAAGCGAGCTGTAAATCCCGATAGCTATCAGGATCGTGTTTCGGGTTTGATATTTGCGATCAAGATAGTATTAACCTTATATGAACTTAAATGCCTTATGCTCCGTCGCTGAAGCTTTAGCGCAAGAGATATGGTTCAAACTTAATTCTACTGTTTCAATGCCTGTCTTTCAACATACCATAAAGCGCCTGCTACTTCCATTCCTTCTTCTTTCAGTAGTTGCTGTTCATTCCCAAAAAAAGATCCCTGTATATAAGATCGGACAATTACAGAAAAGGATCTCCAATACCTCCGACACACTCTACATTGTCAACTTCTGGGCCACTTGGTGCAAGCCCTGTGTAGCAGAACTGCCCGACTTTGAAAAAATAAATACAGAATTCAAAACGAAGAAAGTAAAAGTGTTGTTGGTGAGCATGGATTTTAAAGAAGACATGAAAAAGCGCGTGATCCCGTTTTTGAAAAAAAACAAATACAAAAGCGAAACTATTATCCTGGATGAGACAGACGGGAAATTTATCGATATGATCGATAAGGACTGGTCGGG
This sequence comes from Bacteroidota bacterium, assembly GCA_021156365.1. Lineage (GTDB taxonomy): Bacteria > Bacteroidota > Bacteroidia > B-17B0 > Aurantibacillaceae > JADJDM01. Next base: position 182,230 of record JAJNDK010000007.1, on the reverse strand, counting down.
TGCTATTCCCGCTACTTTGTTCATACGCCGGGATCAGCGTGAGTTTGTATTCAAAAAGATCAGCTATGGATTCCTGCTGCAAAAAACAGAAGCCCTAACAAAATAAGAACAGGTGAAAACATCCGTGCTCAAAAAACAACTTCTTCCCATCGCACTTGTTTATTTCCTGTTTGTCCTGTTCCTTCAGCTTAGAAACGGTTGGTATCAGAATTTTTCAGATGCCGTACATTACCTTTGGATAGCCGACAAATATGCAGAAGGTGACTGGCAAAACGCGATCAATACCTATTGGGGGCCGATGATCAGCTGGCTGCTGTTACTGCTTAAACCATTGATAGCAGAACCATTTCTACGCTTCAGGGTGCTACAGCTGACACTCGCATTCACCGCACTTTTGCTGATCAATACCATCCTGCGCAGAAAAAACACGGAAGGCAAGTATGCTCTTTTATTTACGCTCATTGCTGTTCCCCTGATGGTTTGTTTTGCCTGGTTCTACCTTACACCCGACCTGCTTTTGCTGAATGCTGTACTGATCGCTATCCTTTTCTATACCAAAGAAAGAGCGATGAGCTGGAAACAGGCGCTGATGGCTGCCCTCATCGGAGCATTGTTGTTCTATATAAAATCTATCGGTCTGTATCTTTTTCTTATAGTCCTTATCGGACGTTTTTTATTCGAAGGCGGATTCAGAACACTTCGTTTTGTTTTTCGTTCTTTCTTTGCAGTCATCTTTCGTTCGCTTGTCGATAAGGGATTCAGACCACTTAAATCATTCGGGCATCTGCTGCTTACCGTATTCTTTCTTCTTTTGTTTTGCGCACCCTGGTTCTGGTTGATGTCATGGAAACACGGATCCTTTACCTTAGGCACCAGTTCCAAACACAATTTTAAGATGAATGCCCCCCGTATTACGCCCGATATTTATGGAGAAGTAGGAAATCCCTATCACCTGGGTACACTGACAGAACCAAACCCGTCCAATGCTTTTGATGCCTGCGTGGAACATGCCCACCAGCCCTATCTTTCCTGGGAAGGGATGACAAAGAGCGAGATCGTTAGCTATTACAGCAAGATTGTACTGAAGAATATAAAAAGCGCGCGGAGTATGTTCTTCGGACTCGACATCGGATCCGTTTTCTGCATCCTGCTGCTCATTGCCTATGTTGCCAACAGGCGTATGGCCCGTTTCTATTTTATCCAGAACAGTACACTGCTGCTGATCTTCTTTGCCAATTTTATTTTGTACCTGCCTTTTTTCTTTATGGACCGCTACACCTGGCCGGGACTGATCTCTTTCTATCTTTTAAGCATTTTTGCCCTTTTTTATTTTCCCGTATTAAAGAAACCTTTTTTTATTGCGATTGTAGCCATTTGTTTTTTTGCATTGAACGCTTTCACCCTTTATAAAGAATATCAGTACGGGCTTCCGGAAAAGCCCATCACCGAAGCGATCTGGCAGACGGGGCAACAACTTGACATGCAGCGTACGGTATGGCTGTGTGACAAAAATGACAAACGCCTCGGTTTGGTAAAAGGATTGATCTATTACAATCAGGGACAGTACCTGGGCGCTCTTTTTTATACCGGTAATACACAAAGCACTATCAGCGAACAATTAACAAAATATAAGATCAATACCATTGTGGTATTGGACAGCTACCCGGATTCATTGTTACCAGACGATCATTTTGAGGTCCGACAAGTGTTAAAATACCCCGCTATCAGTGCTTTTCACATAGAAAAGAAAAAAGATCGCGCATTGGATTTTTGAGTGCCTGTTTTATAGAAAATAATCAGTAAATTTATAGAACAAAATTTTTAGGAGTGATGAAGTATATTCCGGTGATAGTGATATTGCTATTTTCAAAACTGAGCGCTCAACCGCTTTTTCAACGCCTGGATACGGTCAAAGTATACAATTTCGGGAACCAGCTGAAAAACCCCTGGGCGGGCGGTTTCAACTTTACCGAGTGGAGCGCAGTGGACATCGATCTCGACGGGCACAAGGACCTGGCTGTATTCGATAAAAGCGGGGAGATCATACGCATCTTTAAGAATGACGGAATCCCGGGTGTTTCCTCGTATTCGCATGCAGCACAGTTCCAGTCGCAAATGCCCACTCCTATCAGTTCTTGGGCTTTTTTCCAGGATTATAACAATGATACCAGACAAGATCTATTCACCTACACACTGGGCGGCGGAATGTGTGTATACAAAAACATATCAACTCCCGGAAATGTGCAGTTCACTCTTTTGACAAGGGCCACCATTTCCAATTTTCTAGGTGGCAGTGGCCTTACGGGTACTCCTGTAAACGCAGTTGCCATTCCTGCCGTAGCGGACATCGATAACGACGGCGACCTCGATGCGCTCACCTTCCAGTCCGGTGGCACCAAGCTTGAGTTCCACAAAAATATTTCGATCGAGCAATATGGGCACCTGGACAGTCTCCGCTTCGATGTGGTGGACTATTGCTGGGGTGATGCAACGGAAAACAACTGTGAAGCTACGCTTAACGAGTCGACCTGCCCATTAATGCGTCTTTATAATCAGGCAAAAAAGAAAGAAACCAACACTACCAACAACACTATGCATTCCGGGTCCTGCCTGCTTTGCCTCGATATAGATGGGGATAATGACGAGGATCTTTTGTTGGGCGATATTTCCTGCGATTCGGTAGAGTTCTTTAGGAATGCCGGCAGTTTAACCAATGCTCATTTCGACTACACTACCAAGCTGTTCCCGAATGCCACCAATCCGATCAGCTTCAAACAATTTCCATGTTCGTATTTTTTAGACGTGGATAACGACGGTGCACGTGATCTCATTGCTGCACCGAATATCGTAGCTTCTGAAAACTATAAATCCGTATGGTTCTATAAAAACAACGGTCCGGACAATGCTCCCAATTTTCAGTTCGTAAAAAAAACCTTTCTGCAGGAACAAATGCTCGACTTTGGTGAAGGCGCTTTTCCAACTACCCTGGATTATGACAGCGACGGAGATATGGATCTGTTAGTAGGCAATTTCGGATATTATATTCCCGTGAGCACTTATTCAACCAAGCTTGCCTTATTGGAAAATACAGGCACTGCAAGCAATCCGAAATTCAACCTGGTCAATCCGGACTATGCAGGACTCTCTTCCCTTAACCTGCGTAATCTGGCTCCGGCAACCGGTGATCTGGACGGCGACGGCGATATGGACCTCATTGTAGGCGATGCCAATGGACGCATGACCTATTATAAAAACACGGCTCCCATTGGTTCTCCTGCAAATTTTGTTTTCGAATCCGATTTCAGTACAGGGATTTTAGCCGGGATGGATGTAGGTCTGAATGCTTATCCACAGATCTTCGATGTAAACAACGATGGGCTGAAAGACCTTTTGGTAGGCGAATACGAAGGCTGGCTGAATTATTATGAGAACCGCGGAACTGTAACTGTGCCTCAGTTCAACCCGGTTGTAAGCCATTTCGGGAATGTACATACTGTTGTCCCCGGTTATTTCGAAGGCCAGTCTGCTCCCTGCATGGTTCGTGAAAACGGAGTGACAAGAGTATTAGTAGGCTCCGAGAGGGGCTACATATACCGGTTCGGAAACATCGACGGAAACCTGGCCGGTAATTTTTCATTGATGGACACCATTTATTGCGGCATTCGTGAGGGTGAAAATGTAGCTCCGCATTTATTCGATTTTGATAACGACGGGCTGAAAGATATGGTATTGGGGAACTACAGCGGGGGGCTTGCTTATTTCAAAGGCACTCCAAACGTTATCGGCATCGAAGAGAACCAGGCTGTGTATTCGGATATGGTCCTGTTCCCGAATCCTGCAAACGATGTACTGAATATCAAATTCAACAGCTTCAACAATACGGATAAAACCATCCGGGTATACAATGCCATCGGAAGGCAATTACTGCAGGTATCTACTGATGAAGCATCATACTCCCTGAAGCTGGATAATCTGCAAGCCGGATTCTATATACTCGAAACGGTTTCGAATATCCCGAACGGTAAAACGTATAAAAGCAATAAGACCTTTATAAAACAATAACAAAACTGTTTCAGGCCCGTTAATAAGGAAGATAGGGTAATTGCTGATCCATGGTAGAGATTTTTGGGTACTACTAAGATAGATCTTTTGGTAAACTATAAAATAGAAATGGGTTGAACGGCAGATTAATGTATGCCAACTGCCTTGGTCACTATTTTTCCGGATAACGTACCCCGATAAAACGAATATCTGCTCACCATGTTGGTGTCTAAATTTTCTGTCAGGTAAGATTTTGCATTTATCAGCCAAAGTGCAAACCATACGATTTCTATATTTACCAAAACTCCTGTTATGAAAAATCCTGTTTTGGTGATTCTTGCTACATTGGCACTAAATGCCTCCGCACAAACCCTGGAGGTAAGTCCTATTATTGAGAATGAATTCAGCAGTCGTATTTTTTATGCCCGCTTCCTCGACAACAAAACAATTGCCTTTTCGGGGCCGGATTCTTCCATTCGCCTGATCAATCTTTCCAAATTAAGCACAAACAAAATCGACGGTCTGAAGGGAAAGCCCGATGCTTTTGCTTTTTCCCCCAACCGTAAGTACATGGTGGCTACCAGCATCGATAATGAAGCGAAATACTGGGATCTGAAATTAGGAAAAGTGAAATACAGCTATGGAGAATATGCGCCCGGCTATGTGAATTCAAAGGTGATCCGTTTTTCCCCTGATAATTCAAGGTTCGCTATCAATTGGAACTGCGATTTCGCAGTATGGAAAAGCGCCGATGGAAAAGCCGCCGATACCATCAAAACGCCGGAAAATGAATGCGCCAACGTGATCGCCTGGAGCAAAGACGGCAAAAAAATGTATGTGGGAGGTAACAGCCATATCTGGATCTACGACATTCAGACCAACAAAATAACCGCAACAAAGAATATCGAAAAAATATCCGTGGTGAATGATATTGAGATAAGCCCGGATCAATTACAGGTTGTGGTGTGCGGCAGAGAAGGCATGTTGCTTTTAAACGCCGATCTTTCAGATAAGTTTGAACTAAAAGGGCATACCGGCTGGATCAATGATATTGCTTTTTCCAAAGACGGGAAATTCCTGTACTCCTGTGCCGGAACTATGTTCGGGAAAGACAGAAGCATAAAGATCTGGGATCCTGCTACGGGACAATGCATCCGTACCATGGAAAGCCATACTGATAATGTAAATTGCATTGATTTTTCACCTGATGGAAAATTCTTATTGAGCGCAAGTGATGACAAAACGATTAAGATCTGGAGCACTAAAAATCAATCTCTGCTTTGCACCATCGTTCCGATCATTACCAATGCCGAGCTGTATCCTGTTTTTTACACACCTGCCGGTATATTTTACGGCTATGACGATTTCTTCAGCTGGGCTACGGTAAAATTGGATGGGAAAGAGATCACATCTGCTTCTACTTCAAAAGAAACGAAGGCTGCTATTATCAAGGCTTTTGAACAAGCAGATTAATGTATGCCAACTGCGGGTATAAAACAAAAACGGCCCCGATAACGGAGCCGTTTTGTATCTTAAAAAAACCACCCTTTATTTTGTAACAACTACTTTAACCGGTATTCCATTGTTTTTACTCATCGCTATATATACTCCTGCCTCCAGGTGTTCGATCCTTACTTCTCTATTGTTTGCTGAATTCAGCTCGAATGTCCTGATCACCTGCCCCAGCTCGTTTGAAAGTGTATAGATCCCTTCAGTCACCGACTTAACAGTAAATTCACCGTTATTCGGATTTGGATAAATAGTAAGCACTGACGATACCTGCGATAATGATTGTAAGCCTGTATGCGTATATGCAACGCAGGCACTTGTATCGATGCAACCATTCTGATCAATAATGGCGGCATAACTTCCACTCATCACAGGCGAGAAAATCTGATTTATTTGCCCCGGGATAATAGTATTTGTTGTACAATCATACCATTGGTAAGCAGTAGCTACCGAATCAACCATAATATCGGCAGGGCAGGCGCAGGTAGGTATCAGGATCGTTATCCCTGTATCCGGAACACTAATGGTTAAGTTCAATGTAAGGGTTGAATCACAACCTGCTGCATTTGGCAATACATAGGTTGCGGTGTTATTACTGGAAGAATAGGTATTTCCATCGATCCAGGTATAAGAACCACAGGCTGTCTGCACATCTGTACCTGTCGTAGGATTATTGATCGTTAAGTTAGTTGTAACTGTACTATCGCAGCCGTTAACAGAGGTCAGCAGATCTGTATACGTTCCGCCTGTATTGTATGTGTTTGATCCGACTGTTACCGATTGACCTGCACACAATGACAAGGTTTGAGAAGTACTGATAACACCTGGCTCTGTTATAGTAACTGTTTGCGACACACTCGAACATGCATCGGAAACCACACAGGTATAGGTACCCGCAACAAGCGAAGTTGCCATTGCAGCCGAACCACCTGAAGGTGCCCAGGAATAGGTATAAGCAGAAGTACCTCCACTTGCATTTACAGTAGCTGTTCCGTCATTTGATCCGTTGCAGCTAACATTTGTTTGTATGGAAGTGGTACTAAGAACCAAAGAAGAAGATCCGATAGCCGGGCTTGCCGTTCCCACACCGATTAACGATCCGGCATAATCCACGCGGATACGACCTACGGAGCCTGCTTGTCCTTCTCCATAATAAGGAGTGTTTGGCACGTTAGACGTTCCTCCAATACCTCCAAGTGCCTGAAGAGATCCATTATGTGTAACCGACGGAGAAGAGATCCAAAGCGCGCCGCCTGACCCACCGCCACCGCCGCCGCAACTTCCTGTACCATCACTTCCTCCATTGCCTCCGTTTACGCTTATTAAACCTGTAGCACTGATCGTAATAGAAACACCTGCGTGTATAACAATGATACCACCGCCCGCGCCACCGCCACCTGCGCCACAATCATATCCACCGGAACCACCGCCGCCGCCGGATCCAGCCTCTAAACCACTAATATTACTATCTCCATAAGAAGGACCGGCAAAACCGCCACTTCCATTACCACTGGCAGTACCCGGAGTGGCATATCCTGCACCTCCTCCGCCTGACCACGCTCCGCCCGCTGTTAATACTCCGCCCGGACCGTTCCCGTCTACACCTGGCAGGGGGCCTGCACTGCTTGCAAATGTTCCTCCTCCTCCATCACCACCACCTGATACACCTATTCCGCCTGTACCTCCATTGCTATAGGTAACACCATTGGCTCCATTGCCCCCGTTAGCGCTCAAAGCTCCGTTAATGGTAACAGCACCTGTACAACGCACAACAAGCGGTTGAGTACCTGTTACAGTAACCACCACTCCGGGATCGATCGTAAAGGATGTAAAATTATAGGTGCCTCCCACCAGCGTTGTATTTGCAGAAGCAAGGTAAGCGCCATCAGTTCCGGTTCCGCTGTTAAAACAGTTTTGGGCATATAAAGCCGGGAACAGGAAAAAAAGAAGAGAAATAATAAATAAGAGTTTTTTCATAGGATACATATTTGAAGTAAATATATCCTAATTAAATTAAAACTAACAATTTCCTATTGTAAGAAAGCTATCGTTACAATGAGATTTACCCTTACAGATCCGATAACTATGCAATCACCTGCTCACGGCGTTTCCTGAAGTGGAACAACAAATACACACACACGGCAAACAAAAAGAAAGCCCCCGATTGATGCAATACGCCCAGAATTACGGGTACGTGATAGATCAGGGTGAATACGCCTAATATGAACTGAACGGTGATGCCATAGACGAGGAACGTAATTCCACGGTATTGTGATTTGTTCAGGGAAAGTTTGCTGCTCCGGTTCCATACAAAAGCTACCAGCAATACAACAATAACAGCTAATGTGCGATGCACGAACTGGATACCTGCTGCATTCTCAAAATAGTTGGCAAAGAAAGAACTCTTCATGGTTACCTGCTCCGCTATCCACTGATCGCCCATCTTCGGCCAGGTATTAAAGATCTGTCCCGGGCGGAACAAAGGTTTGTTCTCTGCACCCATCTCCACATAACCCGCCGTAAACGCCCCATAAATGATCTGGATCACTAACACAACAAATAAAGTGATCAGCCAGGGACGAAGCTTTAATACTTTTGTCTCGTTTGTTTTGCTTTCCGTATTCAATAATTCCAGTGCATACCAAAAAGTAAATGCAAAAACAGTGAAAGCGCTCATCAGGTGGGTAGCAAGCCGGTAATGGCTCACGGCAGGTTTGTTTTGGATCCCACTCTTCACCATCCACCAGCCGATCACGCCCTGCAATCCTCCCAGACCAACCAGTATGAGCAGCTTTACCAATAGCTTTTTATCGATCTTCTTTTTGAAATAGAACCAGGCAAAACCTCCAATGAAAACAAAACCGATAAACCGTCCGATCATGCGGTGAATGTATTCCCACCAGAAAATATGTTTGAATTCATCCAGCTTCATATCAAAGTTCACTTTCGCAAACTCCGGGCTTTGCTGATACTTTGAAAAATGCTCGTTCCAGCTTTCAGCGTTCATAGGCGGTAAAGAACCCATCACAGACCAATCGTTGATAGAAAGCCCGCTATGTGTAAGGCGTGTGAGACATCCGATCACTACCATCACATACACCAGAAAACAACCGGAAAATAACCAAAGGATAACACCTTTATGGGGATTGGATTTCAACATGCAGAAATTTTGCAGGCAAAGGTAATCAGTAAACCTGTACAGGATTTAAATCCGTTCCGAATTATTTTTAAAACTCAGATGGCTTATAATTGGCGACAAATAATTGTTTTTTATCGATAAAATACAGAATACCTCCGTCTATCTTTCCGGTTCAGTATTTATTACTATATTTACCGCCCCTAAAACCTACTTTCTGACTAAGGCCGGAATTATACTACTTCTTCTACAGCTAATACTATTTAGCTCGTGTCCGTCTTATGCCCAAAGCAATCCGAAAATCGACTCTGTTATAAGCAGCTACATTGGCCAACTGACCGCTATCTGGGATAGCCATAACAAAGAGACTTTTAATGAGCTGCTGAACGATCATTCGCAAAAACCTACCAATGTTACTGCCAGCTCCCGGCTTGTCATTGCCAATAAAAGAAGTGAATTATTATTAAGAAGGAATTTCCTGCAGCAGCGCATTTATAAAAAAGATGTGGGGTTGAATTTTACAGCCGGTTATCAGCGCAACAGCAGCGCACCTTTTGTAGACCAGGAAGATGTGGTGGTGTTCCGGCAAAAAGCACAATTCGGACTTGACTGGGATCTGCTGAAGGGCGGACTCTATGACAACCGGCTGAAAGTAAAAACGCTGAAGAATGAAGTGGATTTTATCAAACATTCCGATTTCGTTCAAAAGAATAACCGTGCATTCCTGATCAGCGGCGAACAGATCGTTGCCAATTTCAACCTGAAAAAGATCAGCATACTCCAAAAACGAAAAGAGCTGAATGCAAAACAAATGGAGGTGATCGAAAAACTCTGGGCCTACAAACACATCACCAAAGACGATTACCTGAAAGCCATCCAGAACAAAACCGATATCAACGGGCTTTTTGAGCTCTACAGCTCGTTCTCCGAAAAGGCCATGCAGATGAGCATACGCCCGAACGACACACTGGAAACACCGCTTCTGGATGTTGATTTTGACAAGCTGCTAAAAAAAATAAATTATATCACACAGGCCTCAGACACTTCCCTTCCGGCATCCCTGCTGAAAAATGCAGAATACGAATCGAAGTATTTACGGGAGATCGGATTGAAAGCATACACCCGCTACAATTATTACGATGTGTATACGCAGAATATCGGGAACAGGAGCTTTGTCTCTTTTGGACTGAATCTTTCCATGCCGCTTACATTTTCAGGCAAAGAAAAAAAGGAGCTCTACCTCGTGAACAAAGAGCTGGAATTCCAGCAGCAAAAACTCAGTAGCCATAGCGAGCCGGGTGTTGAATATCTATTGCTGAATTATTATTACGAGTACAGGTACAAGCTGAAGAAATATTTTAACCTGATCGAAAAACGGAATGTATTTGCAGAATATGTGCGGACAGAAAAAGTGAAGCAGGAATTCGGCGACCTGGAGTTCAATCCCAATACTGCTCTTTTTATCCTGGACGACTACTGGAGCAATGCAGTTGAGCTACTGGACCTTCACCAGGACATGTACAAGATCCTGCTTAACATCAAGGAAAAGGTGCCCGGCACAGAGATCAATGAATTCACCTTCCCGGTTACGATTAAAAATGATGTAAAAGATACAAGCTTCAGCAACCCGGATGTAAAAGCCGTGTATATCTGGAGCAAATCGCTGCTGAGCTATACCCCGGAAATGGTAACGGAATACTGCGACCTGAATGATTTTAACCATCTTATCATTTCGTATAAAAATGACAAGCAATACATCAAACAGCTGAATGCATTCATCAACAAAAATTACAGCCGCACCATATCTGTAATGACAGGGAACAACAATCTCATTGATGGGAAATTCAGGGCTTTTTCAGACAGCCTGGCCAGTCAGCTTCCCCTGAATTTTGTAAAAGGCCTGCACCTTGATGTGGAGCCACATACACTGCCTGACTTCAAAGAGAATAAAGACGCCTATTTCAGCAAATATATGAAGCTGTTGGATTCGGCTGCGGTTTTCTGCAAGCGAAAAAACCTGCGGCTGAGCATTTCCATTCCGCTTCATTACCCGGACACCGTATTGAAAAAAATATTCAGTGTGTGCGACCAGGTATACCTGATGGCTTACGAAAATGTGAAGGTGGAAGTCATCACTAAAAAAATAGCCGAAGAGATCGCTCTTAACAAAGACAAAGTAGTACTGGCATTACGCACCAAGGATTTTGAGAGCAGGCAGCAAATGAACGAGCATTTTAAGAAAATCGGCATCAGGCATACTGCTTATCACGATTACGAGGGTTTGCTCGAACTGGATAAAGCAGACATCCAGATAAAAGACGAGGGGAAATAATGAAAAGTTTAAACTTTCAACGAAATAAATCGCTCATCCGGATCACGAATGAGAAAAAGATAAAAAAGCGAAGGAACTGGGACCGCATCGTGTACCTGCTTCTGCTTTTTGCTTTTGTTCTTTTCATGGCTTATTATTTTTTAAATAAGCTGGTAATGGTGCATGCATTCGGTCACGTGATCATTGAAAGCACCAAGATCCGCCTGACCGATGATGCCCGCCTTGACAAAATGTATGTGCACGAAGGAGACAGCATTTGCAAGGATGATACGCTTTTCAGCTATTCCCTGGACCTCGACCAGGATACTGATGGCTCCGGCGCTTCTTCCCTGGCCCTGGGTGGCGTTACTTCCACAGGTAATAAGGATTACTGGTGGCTGAAAGAGATCTATAATATCAAAAAAAACATGGCGATCAACAATGTATCCATTGTAGAAAACGGTCAGCTGATCAAAAATTATGAAAATGAACTGAAGCGTCTTACCAACGAAGTGATCCTCGATGTATTGCCAAAACAACGCCTTGATTATGTGCAGACAGAGATCATGAAGCTGAAAACCCAGAATTATAAACTGCGGAGTGAGAACGGAGAGCTGAATGCTTTGATGAAAACATTAAAACCATTTGACAACACAGCAAAATATGAAGCAAAGGATATTAAAGTAAATGCAGGTGGTGGTAGTGGCGGTGGCCTTTCCGACTACATGAAAAGACAGGAGATCAAATTCAGCGACGAGCTCCTCAGCGAAAATCGTTATTTCAGAGCTCCGATGGATGGCATCATCACACGGATCTATGTGCATTCGTTTGAAACGGCTTTGAAATCGGAAGATATTATGACACTGCACAAAGATCACCCTGCTTATATCAAGGCCTTCTTTGACCAGGAAGATGTAGGGCATTTCAAAGAGGGTGATGTGTTCAAGATCACCTTCCCCGACGGATCGACCAGCCTCGGTTACCTGAAACGTTTTTACATTGCTACCTACACCCTTCCGGAAGAATTCCAGAAAAAATACGAACCTACCACACGAAGCATTGCCGGCGATATTTACCCGGTGAATGGAGAGGAAATGGGCAAATGGCGAACCTTTTATAAAATGAGTGTCGACATCTCCAAATTCAAATATTGAATAAGCGTACAAGACCTACATGGAAACCACTAAACATAAATCACGCATAGAATTTGACAACAATGTTCTCAACTACGAGAACCAGCATCTCTACCTGTTCGAAAGTTTCAGCGGGCTGAAGATCGATCACCTCGTAGGATACGATGCCATTGTACTGGAAGCCAATGATGCGGATTTCACACGGATCATCCTGAAGAAATTCCGTTCGCATTCCAATCCCGAATTTTACCTGAAACCTATTTTCCTTATCAATTACAAAAGCTCCGGCGATCCGATCATCGAGCACCTGCATGATGGCATCCTTGTTTCTTTTGACCAGATCCCCGAAAAAGTAAACGATATTCAGGAATTGTTTGTCCGTTCGACACACATCGATAACAGTCCGTCCGGTTCGTTCGAAGTGTTGCTGATGAAAAAGATCCTGAACTACATGTATACGCGGGAGCTTCGTTCATTCAAACCGTATCCGAACCTGAATTCGGCGGTTGGCTTCACCTATCCTTTGTTAAGTATAAATTTTGAGCCGTTCGAGGAAACCAAAGTGCTGGAAATACTGGACTGGGCACAAAAAGAAAACCTGATCTGGCCGGATTTTTATGACCGTGTATACCTCTGCAACTCCTGCGGGGCAGGACATCTGTCGTATCGCGAGATCTGCCCGAGCTGCGATTCAGCCAATATGAAATCGGAAGACCTTATACATCACTTCCCCTGCGGGAATATCGGGCCCATCTCTGATTTCAAGAACAAAGTGGATTCCGTGCTCAATTGCCCTAAATGCAACAAGGCGCTGCGCCATATCGGTGTTGATTATGATAAACCATCCATCATCAATCACTGCCTCACCTGCAATGAAGTGTTCCAGGATTATATTGTGAAAGCGCTTTGCCTTCAGTGCAAAACAGATTCGGATGTGCAATACCTTGTTTCCAAAAATATCAATGTGTACCGTCTTACCAAAAAAGGAAGGAACGCTGCTACTTCTGGCATTATCACTTCCGAATACGGCGGGATGGAAGAAGTATTCGGCGCGGTAGATCATAAGACATTCAATACAATGATGCATTACGAACAGGAGCGCATCAAACACAATACTTCCCAAAACACCACGATCGCCGTACTGCACATCGAGAACATCTACGACCTGCTTCGTAAATTGGGCAAATCGAAAGAGAAAGCTTTTATCACCGAGCTCGTGCAGCTGATCCGCGAAAATATCACACCGGCCGACTTCATCAATATCTCCAACCCTTCGCTTATATTGATCTGCATGAATGATACGGTAAGTACAGATGCTTTGCAGCTCATGCAGAAAGTGAACGATAAGATCGAGGAGATGGTGTTCAACAACTTCAATAAATTCCAGCTGGTGATGCATTATAAAACAGCACCGCTGAATACCGAAGGGGCTTTCGAAAAACAACTGCAGGAGCTTACCAAGGCCGTAACCGAACAGCATGATTGAGTCGATAGATAACTTTTTCAGCTACATTGCAGCGGTCGGAGCTAACAAGCTGATCAGGATCTTTTGGTTCTTTGTGTTCTTCGAATTCCTTCGTTTCTTCCTGTTCGAGCTCACTACACTCATCATCTGGCGCATTGGAAAAGAAACACGTAAAATGCGTTATGAAGTGGCACGCCAGAAACTCTTCATCGACCGTCCACTCGTGAGTATCATCGTTCCCGGAAAAAACGAAGGGAAACATATCTATAAGTTAGTGATGTCGATGAAAGAACAGAGCTACACCAATATTGAATTCATTGTAATTGATGATGGCTCGGACGATGATACCGAACGTATTTGCAAAAGCCTGCAGAAGAACGGCCTTATCGATCTCTTCCTGCGGAATGATGTGCGTGGTGGGAAAGCATCGGCTGCCAACTTAGGGTATCGGTATTCGAAAGGAAAAATAGTAGTGCATTTGGATGCGGATTGCAGTTATGACAATGATGCGATCGAAAAGATCATCATTCCTTTTTACCTTGATGACAATATCGGGGCCGTTGGTGGCAACGTGATGGTACGGAACTACAAAGAAAGCCTCTGTGCTACTTTACAGGCCATCGAATATTCGGATACTATTTCGGTTGGAAGGATCACCTCCAGCTACTTAGGTATTTACCGGGTGGTATCGGGGGCTTTCGGCGCTTTCAAAAAAGAAGCACTGGACCGTGTGGGCGGCTGGGATATTGGTCCGGGACTGGATGGCGATATTACCGTAAAGCTCCGGAAGCTGAATTATAAAATTGCATTTGAGTCCGAAGCTGTTTGCCAGACCAGTGTTCCGAATACCTTTAAAAAATTAGTGAAGCAACGTTTACGCTGGGATAAATCGATCATCCGTTTCCGGGTCCGTAAACACCGCGATGTATTTTTCCCGAATGCAACCTTCAAATTTTCCAATTTCATTTCTTCCTTTGAGAACATTACGTATAACCTCCTGCTCAATTTCAAATGGTGGTTCTACATTGTGGACATGGCGATCAATTTTACTTCGCAATTGGGTTTTATCCTGCCTTTCAATATTCTTTTGTATACCGTTACCAATTTCATGAAATTCCTGGTCTTCTCTTTGTTCCGTGTACGCAAGAACGAAAGGGTTGTTTATTTTCTTCCCTACCTGCCCTGCATGGTTTTCTATTTCGGGCTATACCTAAGGGTGGTGCGTACGATCGCCTATATAGATGAATTATTTTTCAAGCGTTCCTACGAGGATCCGTGGAACCCTTCCAAATCCTCGCAACACGCGAAAGAACTGGGGATTTAACAATACACGAACGGGTTTGGCGATCAACAAAACTTCATTATATTTGGAGGATTATTAAATTGTTAATTTAACGTACTATCTATGTCAGATTTATTCAGAAAAAAATCACTGTCGTTATTATTAAGTGATGCCACTTCGGGAGAAAAAGGCTTAAAGAAAACCCTTGGAATGTGGTCTTTGATCGCTTTGGGAATCGGAGCAATTATTGGGGCGGGGTTATTTGTAAGAACGGCAGCAGCAGCTTCAGAAGCAGCAGGATCAGGAGTTACCTTATCGTTTGTGGTTGCTGCCATTGGCTGTGCTTTCGCAGGTTTGTGTTACGCCGAATTTGCGGCCATGATACCTATCGCTGGCAGTGCCTATACATACGCGTATGCTACTATGGGCGAATTGCTGGCATGGATCATAGGTTGGGCACTGATCATGGAGTATGCACTGGGTGCAGCGACGGTTTCTATTGCATGGAGCGAATACCTGAATAATCTTCTCGGCGGTGCCATACCCTATGAATGGTGTCACTCGCCCTTTGAACACATCAATAAAGTAGTGGGTGCAGCTATTTCTCAATTCCCGGCTGACCTTGCAAAAGCAGCTAATAACGGAATATTGTTTTTGACAGACCAACAGGTATCCGGTCTTGCTGAAAATATGAGAGGAATGGTAACCACTACAAGCGGTATCATCAACGCTCCTGCCCTGGTCATTCTTGGCGCTCTTACATTGCTGCTGATCAAAGGAACAAAAGAATCCGCCTTCATTAACGGTCTGATCGTTTTTGTGAAAGTTGCTATCGTACTTATATTCATCGCTATCGGCTGGAGCTTTATTAACCCTGCTAATCACACACCTTACCTGATCCCTGAAGGAACAGCAGGTCACAGCGGTTTCTTTCAATGGGGCTGGGGTGGGGTACTTGGCGGTGCCGGAATTGTTTTCTTCGCCTTCATTGGTTTTGATGCGGTTTCTACCGCCGCACAGGAAGCAAAAAATCCGAAACGGGATATGCCGATCGGTATTCTCGGATCACTGGTCGTTTGTACCATCCTCTACATTTTATTCTCGCATGTGCTTACAGGCGTTGCCAATTGGAAAGAATTTGAAACAGCGGGTAAAGAAGCTTCCGTTGCTTATGCCATTAAAACATACATGATAGGATACGGCTGGCTGGAGAAAAGCGTAACGATAGCTATCCTGGCAGGCTTCTCTTCTGTGATCCTCGTGATGCTGATGGGACAATCAAGGGTATTTTATACCATGTCGAAAGACGGATTGTTACCAAAACCGTTTTCTGCTTTACATCCTAAATTCCAGACACCTTACAAATCAAATATTATTCTGTTTGTCTTTGTTGGATTGTTTGCCGCCTTTGTTCCGGGAAGCATTGCCGGTGATCTTACCTCTTTCGGAACTTTATTTGCATTTGTATTGGTTTGCGCCGGTATCATGCTATTGAGAAAGAGTGATCCGCATACACCGCGTCCGTTCAAAACTCCCCTGGTTCCATTGGTGCCGATATTAGGTATTGTGGTTTGCAGCTTAATGATCATTTCACTGGATGTATTCACACAGCTAAGCGCACTTGGATGGATGCTGATCGGGCTGGATGTATATTTATTGTATAGCATCAGGCACAGTATTTTAGGCGTGAGCGAAGCCGCATCCGTGAGACACAGAGGTGCGCGTAATACATCCATTGCAGGAGTTCTTTGTGCTGTATTTATGCTTGTACTGGGTATGATCAGCTACTTCTATAAATTAAATGCTTTTACTAAAAATCCGGAAAATGAAAAACCGGAATTCCCTTATCTTGTACTGATCGTTGGCGGTGTTCACCTTGTCATCTTCCTTGCGGGAATGATGCGTAAACCAAAAATGGCACAATAATCAAAAGAAAATTAACAGGCGGCTTTATTGCCGCCTTTTTTTATGGAAGAAACAAGCACCAAACGCACCTTAGGACTACTCGACACTACGCTATTAGTAGCGGGTTCCATGATCGGATCCGGGATCTTTATTGTATCATCCGAAATGGCGCGTACCGTCGGAAGCCCTGCCTGGCTATTGGTTTGCTGGGTACTTACCGGGCTGATCACCGTCTTTGCCGCACTTAGTTATGGCGAGCTGGCCGGCATGATGCCACAGGCCGGCGGGCAATATGTGTACCTGCGTAAAGCTTACAATCCACTGGTCGCTTTTTTGTATGGCTGGACTGTGTTCCTTGTAATACAAACCGGGGTGATCGCGGCAGTAGCTGTTGCCTTTGCAAAATATACAGGTGTTTTCCTTCCGGTATTCAATGAAGATCATGTATTGCTGACGATCGGTACGTTCAAATTAAAATATGCGCAGCTCTTAGCCATTGCCTGTATCGCCTTTCTTACCTGGCTCAATATCCAGGGGATTCAATATGGTAAACTGATCCAGCGGTCCTTCACTTCGGCAAAACTGATCGCTCTTTTCGGACTGATCGCTATCGGGATTTATTTCGGTTTTCACACCGACACACTTTCTCTCAATTTTACGGATGCCTGGACCTCTACGGCCCAGGTGCCTGTGCTCCTGGAGGGAAAACCTACCGGAGCCTATGAACCGATGCAACTGCAGGGCTTTATTTTATTGGGAGCTGTGGGCGTGGCACTTATCGGCTCACTCTTCAGCAGTGATGCCTGGAATAATGTCACTTTCATTGCAGCAGAGATCAAGGAGCCACAGAAAAATATTCCATTGGGTTTGTTCTTCGGTACGTTTATCGTAACCATTATTTATGTACTGGCAAACATTGCTTATTTATGCCTGCTCCCGATGCACGATATCCAGTTTGCCGGACACGACCGGGTGGGAGCAGCAGCTATGGCCGTTGTTTTCTCGGGCAATACAGCTACTTACCTGATGGCGGGCCTTATTATCGTTTCTACATTCGGATGCAACAATGGATTGATCCTGGCAGGTTCCCGTTTGTTCCAGGCAATGGCAAAAGACGGTTTGTTCTTTAAACGTGCCGCCGCATTGAATAGCAAAGGAGTTCCCGGAAACTCTTTAGTATTCCAGGGCATCTGGGCGAGTGTATTATGTCTGAGCGGTTCGTATAATGATCTATTGGAATATGCTACTTTTGCTTCACTGGTATTTTATATGGTGACGATAGGTGCCATTTTTATCCTGAGAAAAAAAGATCCATTAGCTGAAAGGCCTTACAAAGCATTTGGTTATCCGATAGTCCCTGCTTTGTATATTGTAGTAACATTTGCTATCTGCGCAGATCTCCTGTATTTTAAAACGGCCAGTACCGGTATAGGCTTGTGTATAGTAGCATTGGGAATTCCTGTATACTATTTTATAGCACGAAAAAAACATGCGGCTCTTTGAGTTTTTGCATAAATATTTTGGATTCAACAAGCGTGAACGGAACGGGATCATCCTGTTACTTGCCCTTATCATTATCCTGATCTTCGTCCGCATTTTCCTTCCCTCTCACTCCCGGCAACCTGAAGTAACTATTACCAGGCTGGAGGCGCTACAGCAACAGGCAGCTGAAAAGGATGCAGACCGCACTAAAACAAACAAAGGAAAAAACACGAACACAAATAAATTCCAGGCATCTTCAACACTCTTCCCTTTCGATCCGAATACAGTTTCTGTTGAAGAAGCAAAGCAGCTTGGATTTACGGAGAAACTGGCCGGCACGCTTGAAAAATTCAGGAGCAAAGGCGGAAAATTCAAAAACAAAGAAGACCTGCGGAAACTATATGGAATGAAAGAGAAGCTCTTCAATAGCCTCGAGCCCTATATCCTTATAGCAGCTTCCGATACAAAACAGGCAGCCTGGTCGAAAGAGCCTTTTACAAAAAAAGGGAAAACGATCATAGACCTGAATATGGCGGATAGCAGCCAGATCGTTAGTCTTCCGATGATCGGACCGGGCTTTACCAACCGGATCCTGAAATTCAGGAATATGCTGGGCGGGTATTATCGCATCGAACAGTTAAAAGAAGTATACGGAATGCATGACTCTATTTATGATAAGATCAAAGACCGCATCCGTGTTTCACTTGAGAACATCCAAAAGATCAATGTAAATACAGCAACTATAGAGCAATTGAAAAAGCATCCCTATGTTACCTATCCGATCGCTTCTTCGATCGTGAATTACCGCCTCAAGCATGGATTGTACAAAGAAGTGAATGATCTGAAAGAAACCGGAACTATAAACGACGCTTCACTCGAAAAAATAAAGCCCTACCTCAGCTTTGAATAAGCGTGTTTTTTTCCTTCACCGTATTCTTATGATATACATCGATGCATACGAGGGCAGCAATAAAGCCCCAGAAAGGAATGGATAGCTTATCCGTATCGAGGAAATTATTCAGAAAACCGTGAATAAAATACGTTGCAAGACCAATGGTAATACTGCAAACAAGGATCTTCATGTTCCGCTCTTTGATGGAATAATACAAGCGGTAACCGGTAAAAAAAACCGTCAGCATCAGCGAAACGACAATAAGGGTTCCCGGCAATCCCTGTTCACTTAAAGGCCCGAGGTACTCGCTGTGGGCATTCCCGTTGCTGCCATCATTATTACTGATTATCGTCCGTTCGCTCGATTTCTGGAACGGTGCATATTGCAGGATATATGTTCCCGGTCCGAATCCAAACACAGGGCGTTCTTCAAACATCCGGATAGCACAGGCCCAGCGATTGATCCTTTCCACATTGCTCGCATCTGTCGAAATATTGGTCATCGATTCGATATTGGTAGCGAGATCCGCTTCGTGCGAATCCGTTTTATTATCTGCCAGCAGGATCAGGATCTGGGTCTGGAAAACAAAGAAGATCAGTACCAGGGAAAGCGTCCCGAACAACAGCGTTCTGAACTTTATGCGGAATAACATAGTTGCAAGGAAACCAAATGCTGTTACCACACTCAACCAGGCCGCCCGGCAAAAAGACAAATACAGGCCTGTAAATAATAAAATCAAAGCGACAATAAGCAATGTACGCGACAAACCGCCTTTCATACTCTGCAAAATAAATCCGAACGTAACCGGTATGAACATAGCGATAGCAGCACTATAAGCAGTGTGATCATTATAAAACGGTGTTACGATCCAGTTAGATGCCTCTTCATCAAAACCAAGTGAGGCATGATTAACAGTGACAAATGCGATCACAAGACACAGGCCCGTTAAATACAGGAAAAAAAAGGCATGAAGGTTTTTTCTCTTTTCGAACAGGTAGGACATAAAGAAAAAACCGGTGCAGACGAACCACAAACGTGCAATAAGGAATTTCAGGGAAACGACCGGCATCTCGCTTGTTAATGTGGTGATGATGATCCAGCCAAGCTGAATGAGGATGATAACAGTAAGCGGATGTGTAAGGATCTTCCTGCTGATAAAGCTCCTGTTCAGCTGATAAAAGATCCCGAGCAATAACAGACCTGCAAAAATGGGTTCGGTAGGAATACTCAGATCCAGGGTCTGATGCCCTTCGGAAATACCTAACTCACGTAAGGTAACGGACAATGGAGTGAGGAAAATAGCAGCGAGCACGATCTTCTCCGTATGAGCGACCGCAGCATAAAGCATGTACAGGGCAAGCGGAGATAAACAATACAGGGGGAACGCTTTGAACTGGTAGAGCAAAAAGTAAACAAGGCCTAACAGATATAAAATTCCAAGGCCGTAAAATGCTGTAATATGTTTGTGCTTAAGCAAGTTGTGCTTTTATTTTTTTTACGCGATCCAACACGACAAAAAACAAACAAGCGAACAGGAATGCCCCGATGGTCCCGATAGCAACGATCACGCTTCGTTTCGGAGTGGCTTTTATCTCGGGCAAGGTGGGTTTGGAAGAAATGGTAACGTAGGTAAATCTCTTATTAATATCATTCCATCCTTTATCGATATGCTGACGCGACTCATTGAAAAATCCCATATCCGATTTGTATTGCTCCAACAGGCTCATGTATAAGATCCCTTTTTCCCCGAGATTGGACATTACCTGTTCCAGCTTACCTGCATTGCCTGTAGGGATCGCTTTGTAATAACTTTTGGACGCTTGTTCGATCTGTATGAAATAATCCAGGATACCATACTCTTTGCTCAATTGACGAAGCGCGGCAGACGTGCTGTCCATTTTTGCTTTTTTGGTAGCCATATAAGTTTCGTGCATCTTAATAAACTCCATTGTCTTACTGTTCAGCTGATTCCTGATATGATCATTCACCGCATCGATCAGTCCGTAAGTAAGATCCTGTGCCATTTTAGGATCGGTGTCAAGTACTTCCAGCTGGATAGACTCGAAACGGGTCTGGGAGATCTTGATGTTCTCATCAAAATAGTATCCGTAATAGGTCTCGAAACGGTCGCTGGTCGTGTCAATACCATAGTGCTTTCCAAGATCAAATCTTTTCCGCAGCGTTTCTTTTACTTCGGAGGAAGTGAAGAACTGCATGAGCTGTTCGGTAGGTGTTTCGTCACTCACCGGCGATATATTAGCAGGATATACTGCTGCCGATGATTTGAACCGCGGCTTGATCAGGTAAGAAGATCCTCCGGCCACAAAGGCACCAAGGATCGTAATAACGAGTATATGAACACGCTTCTTGTAAAGTAATTTAATGATCTCTAAGTTTAAATTCTCCATATTAGTATTTTAAGAATCTGAAAATTGATTTGACACTTATTAAACCTGTTACTAACGCCCAAACACAACTGATTATTGTCATAAGGGCAAAATTTATCATCCAGTTGTGAAATACACCATAAGTAAAAATATTAGCTACTACAATACCGCTGATAAAGGCTGCCAGCTGGATAATGAGCCGCTTGTTCACCCTGAATTTAAAGATCCGGGCAGCGAGGTAGAACTGAACAATAGCTGTAAGGAATTGTGTGATCAGGCTGGCCATAGCCGAACCCATCGCTTTGTAATACCGGATCAGAATGAGGTTCAGGATCAGGTTTACGAGGATGCCGAACAGAGCCATATAGTTCAGCTGTTTCAGGTTGCCATTGGCCGTTAATAAAGTACCAAAAATATACGTAGTAGAGATCGCTACAAAGCAGCACATCAACACCCGGAATATATCTGCCGAATCAGTGTTTCCATGGTTGATCAGCGCTGTGAGCTCTTTGTTGTAAAAAAAGCAGCCAATAGCAACAATAAAAGCCGGGGTGAGTAAGAGTGTGAAAGAGAGTTTGGCCAGCTGTTCTACATTTTCCTTGTACTTGATCATACGGCTGAATACAGGCAATAACTGCACGGAAAACAGATATGCGATCATGTTGGCCGAATCCAGCAAACGAAATCCTTTGGCATAGATACCGGCTTCGTATGCACCCACATTGCCTCCCAGCAAACGTTCGATCATAACGGCATCCAGACGGTTATAAAAGGTCATCAGTAAAACAAGGATAGCGAAAGGATAACTCTTTTTGAGTATCATCAGGGAGAATGCCAGGTTCCAGGTGACTTTCAGATCGGTGGTTTTGCGCAGCACTGCAATGAAGGCAACAATAGCCGTCACAGCATAAGCAAGCGTTTGTATGTACACAAAGATCATGATATCGATTTCCAGCCCTGTCACATTGGTCCACAGCACGAGGCCGCAAAGAATGATCATGATCGTCCGGTCGAGGATTGAGATCAGGCTGTCGGTCTTGAACAGGTGAAGCCCAAGCAGATTGGAACGCAGGTAGGCAATGAAGGAAATAAGGAATTGATTGATACAAAGAACGATCAGCAGCTTCATCAATCTGAAATCAAAACCGATTGTGAGACCGATCAACAACGTAACAACGATGTAAACCAGTGCAAGGGAGATCTTCAATACGAACAAGGCCGAAAAGTGCTTGGTAAGCAGGTGATTGTTTTGAGCGATGTTCTTATTATTGAAATTAGTGATGCCGAAATCGAGCAATATATTCAGCAGGAATGAGAAGTTGAACAAAGAAAAATATTCTCCGTATGCTATATTCCCGATCTTAGCCTGAACTGCAGGTTCGATCACAAGAGGCCAGAAAGGCTTCACCAGCAGGTTCAGAATAATAAGAATGGCAAGATTTGTGACGAAATTTCTTTGGCTCATAACTTTAGGGCTGCGAAGATACATTTTTTAAAGCTAAACCACAATGGATATAAGCAAATAAAAACAGCCTTAATTTACTGATTACAAATAATTTACATCATTCTCAAAATATTACTTCCGGATCACTCTGTTTGCATAGGAACCTGCTTTCGTTTTTACACGCACTACATATGCACCCGAACCGATAGCGCTCATTCCCAAATGCAGGCTGATCAATTCGCCGGGTTTATTTATGGTGATCTTTTTTTCGAACAGCACTCTTCCCAGCACATCACTTAATGCAAGCTCTACCTGCTCATTGGCAGCGAGATTCGGTATCTTCAACATCAGCTCATTTTCAAACGGATTGGGATACACCAGCATTCCCGTTTCGTTTTTAAGAGAATGAATAGCTACTGCATTTGCCGTGGTGTCTACCAATTGCCCGTTGCTGGTATAAACAGCGGAAAAAAGCCCGGCTCCGTTCTGTGCTTTCACCGAAAAATAATACAGCTGCCCCTGCACCAGCGAAAGCCCGGTATGCGTGACATCCATGGCTACCATGTTCACGGTCCAGCCCACCACATCCGTATCTCCGGCAGTGGTGCCGATCGCATACCAGTAATTCAGAATAGCAGAGCTGGTATCGAAAGAGTTGTCCCAATTGGCCGAAAGCCGGTCTATAGAATCGGTCACTGCAATATCCGCACCCAGCCCGTCCCTCACGGAATCAATGGACATCGGTATCGTCCAGTCGATATTCAGGTTCTGATAATAAACAGCGGAGAGATTGTCCGCACTGTCCTGGCAGATCGATTTGATCTTTGCAGCAGGTGTCTGTGGATCGGGGTTCCGGTAACGTATATCATTTGTTGCCGCAGGTCCCACAGAAACATTGACAGAAGCAGCATGGGAACGATACACCTTTAATTCGTTAATAGCAAAAGCGGCATTCCCGCTCCGGAATGAAATATGCGTTCCGTTTGCATACGGGCTTGCATCCGTATAAGTACCCACCAGGCTGTTATCCTGGTACACCCATATTTTTCCACCGATGCGGTCATAAATAATTTTGTAATCATACCATTGCCCTTCATCTGCATGCATAGGAAAAGAAGCGACCGGTGAGCCGAACACATCATTCACCACTTTATAGATCTGCAGCAATGTATCGTCTGTCCGGAACCAGGCAAAATACCCGTCTCCCCTGTTCAGTGAATCGGGCTGGCTGCAGGCAAAATGAAAACCTGCTCTCCTGTCTGTTCCCGAGCCGTCGATCTTTGCATAAAAATGATAGAGGTACCGGTTCGATATATTCTGTTTCAGCTTTGCATAAATATTCGTGTTGCCCAATGCCTCATCCGCTTGTTCCAGTGCCTGGTTGTTGATGCCCCATGTACCTGTTTTCTGCGTCCAGTCAGGGTGAATGGCCACATCGAAATTATCCGCAAAAAAACCGTTCTGGTCATTGCCTCTCCATTCTGTTCCATCAAAATCGATCACCTGGTAATATCCTTTTTGTATGCCGCTCCCACCTGTATCATCGGTATCGAGAATGGCAGATGTAAACGATTGAGTCTGCCAGTTACCGTTGGTAAACACCTGTGTGGATGGAGCTGTCGCATCGCCGGGCTGCGGCGTAACTACTGTGCTGGTATAGTTGGCTGCCCAGCCTGCAGCGGTTGTAGCGCAATCACTTCTGAAATCCAGTAACAGGCTTCCGCTGCTCGAAGTGATCACTCCCGGACTGGTAGTGCCGGTGTATCTTCCGATCAGGGTTGAAGAAGTGGTAGCGCCATCATAAATGAATAAATAATCCCAGTTGTTCTCTAAATTGAATTGCGAAAAATTGAGTGTGATGTTAGTGGCTCCCACAGGCTGGATCAGTACAACCCTCCGCTCATCATCCGCATAGTTGGAAGAAGCGCCACCCGAATCGTAGATAGTTCCCGTGGCAGTGGTAAGGGTTATAACAGCAGGGGCATTGTTGATCAGGTTATAAAATTTGTACCAGTCCCAGTACTGCCCCGGATCATTGTGATTCTGACTGGCGTAATGCTGATGTCCTTTGATGCGTACACAATTTCCCAAAGTGCAGATGCCATTGCAGGAAGGACCGTTGTAACAACGCAAGGGATTGATGCCGTAACCGCTGTTGCAGATATCCCGGCACAGATTGGCCGATGACGTATACATAGCATTCGTGTACCACGCCGGGTTGTTATTGAATCCTTCGTGTTCCAGCCCGATCGTATATGGATTTTCCGAACCTACATGCCAGGCTTTCCCCGACTCTAATACCATTTGCGTTACCTGCCCATCACTCGACCGAAGCACATAATGTGCTGACACCTGCGCATTGCAATTCTGAAACCAGGAGATACATCCTGCATAACTTCCTTCCACATCGTGAATTGTGATCGCCGACACTGCCGTTCCGTTCCTGCTGCTCTGGTTACAGCTACCGGCAGGATTCCATAAGGCAGGTGCATAATCGGCCGATTGAACGGTGTTGAATGTATTTAAACGAAAGGCTGAATTTCCTTCTCCTTTTATATGATCGGAGCTCATTTGCAAAGCAGGTGAAGAAAGTACTTTCAGGTTCTCAGCGCCAAAGAGCTGCTCCATATTTACATGATGATCCGGGAAATTATAGAACTCCTGGTAGGCCCGCTGTTGCAGGAACCAGTATACCTGATAGAGATGTGAATTGACAGCAAAATTACGAACGATATCTGCATCATTCGGAAGCTCGCTGAGAGCGATCAATACCGGCACCTGGTCTTCCGCCTTGTTGCCTGTAACCAGTTCCTGTTGCTTCAATGCATATGCTTTTGCAAAAGCAAGGATATTGACAGTAGGATCATTTTTTATTTCTTCTGCGGTATATCCGGACAATGCAGCAACGGTTTGCAGGTTGTTCCTGAAATAATTTTTTCCGTCCTCTACCAGTCCCATCACACTATAGGTCTGTGGCATGCCTGTACAGCTTCCGTATTCGGCAGGCTGAATGTTGCTGAAACGGCTCTGCGTAAAAGCAATAGCTTCCAGCATTCCTTTCGGGATGGAAGGATGGAGTACATATGCCTGGTAAAAAACAGGCTGATACGGATTCGGGACATAATCGGCAGCGTGAATTTTCAGTGCGATGAGGCAAAGAATAAGTACTGATTTTCTCATGGTTTTGGCTTAACAGGAAACTAAAGTAGGAAATAATTTTCAGCGATCCGGTGGATAATTTCGCTAATACGTTTTAGAGCAGAAGCTTTATTGAATACGATCAGAGCTCACCAACAAACACTTTGTATTCCGGTTTGAATTCTATTTCCGGCAAACGATCCACGAAAATCCCGAACAGCGCACTTCCGCTGCCACTCATGGATGCATAGATGGCGCCGGATTCGTATAACTGTTCTTTTAGCTTTGCTATTTCGGGATACTGGTAAAATACGGAAGGCTCAAAATCATTTTTCAGGTGTTCTTTCCATTCGGAAACAGGCGCCTGCTGAATAAAATCCTTCAGCTTTACTTTACCGGGTTTGGGTTCCACTCTCGAATAAGCCAATTTGGTATCGCTGTGAATGGCCGGATATACGATCATAATTTTATATCCTTTCAACGAAAAAGCAATCGGTTCGAACTGATCTCCTTTGCCGCTTGCATACACCGGTTCATTGGCAATAAAAAAGGCACAATCGCTTCCCAATTTTGCGGCTTCTTCTTTTAATTCTTCCCTACTCAGACCAAGAGCAAAATACTCATTGAGCATCTTCAGCAAAAAGGCTGCATCGGCAGATCCCCCGCCCAGACCGGCTCCCATGGGAATGTTCTTATACAGCCACAGATCAAGAGCAGGTAGTTTTTTCCTTGTGTTAAGTAATTGATATGCTTTCAGCAGCAGGTTGTTTTTCGGATCGCCTGCAATGAGCAAGCCATTTGTGCTAAGCGTGCACAGATCGCCAACAGTATTCTCTCTGTTTTTAAGCAATTCCAATGCGTCGCACCAGTTCACAGGATAGAAAACGGTTTCGATATTGTGAAAACCATCCTCCCGTTTTTCAACGATCTGAAGGCCCAGGTTGATCTTGGCATTGGGGAATCGGATCATGTTTTTTATTTTTTTCCGGATTTGATCCTATCCCGTATGATGAAGGCGCTGGGGAAATCGTACTGGATCTTTTTGAGGAAACCATAAGCATCCGGCTTTGATTTAAAATCACCGACAACGATCACAAAGCTGGGCACCTGGTATTCATCATAGGCTCCATAATCACCATACTTTGAAAGGAATTTCGATTTGATCTCCATTGCTTTTGAACGGTCGGGGCCGGAATGGATCTTGATGCGGTACCCATCGTACTCACCATCCGTACTTTTGTGATAGTCGGCTTTTTTCTCCTGGAGTTTTTTCAGCTGTATATCCACCGGATCGGACTGTGCATGGGTTTTTGCGCAAAAAAGAATAGCTACCGCTATCAGGATAAAAAGTTTCATGCGTTCAAAAATACAAATTATAGACCAAATAATCGGGCTGTAAATTAGTTTAAATCATCTGATACCAATTTTTTTATAAATGCAAACACAGATTTCACTGATTGCACTGATTTTTGATACCAAATCTGTGGAATTCCGGTATAAAATTAACGCTGATCATTCGGCTGAAAGCAGCTTGTGTACATGGAACTACCTGAGATTTTATCTGCGAAATCCGTGAAATCTGTGTCGGTTTTATGCCGGAGCATTATCCAAATATATCCAACCCGGCATTATTTCCTGTTTTTTCTTACCTTTGGGTGTTTAATGACCGTATGAATATAGGAAAGAAAATACTGCTCTTTGGCCTTTTGCTTATTGCATTCAGTTCCTGCCGGATCTTAAGGCCGAGCATCATGCTTAAAACTCCCAAAAATTACGATTTTGCGAAGATAACCGATTCGCTGACAAAAGAAAATTACCGGGTTACCGCTACCGATGCGGTACTGATCCGCTTATTCTCCAACGATGGTTTTAAGCTGATCGATATTTCCAGCACCGCCAACGGAAGCGGCACCGGACCCAGTATAGAAGAAACCGTAGACAGCGACGGTATGTTGAAAGTGCCCCTGTTAGGTAAAGTAAAAGTAGCAGGACTTACCGTGAGAGAAGCGCAGGCCCTGCTGGAAAAAGAATACGAGACATATTACCGGAAACCATTTGTGCAGATGAAGATCGTGAACAAAAGGGTGATCGTTTTCCCCGGAATGGCGGGTACTGCACGTGTGGTGCCTATTGCAAATAACAATACAACTGTTTTTGAAGCGCTGGCAGCTGCCGGAGGTATCCAGGAAGACGGGAAAGCATACAGGGTGAAGCTGATACGGACGATCGACAACAAACCTGTGGTGTATCTTATCGATCTTTCTACCATTGACGGAATTGCCGCAGGAAACATTACGCTGCTGGCCAACGACGTTATTTATGTGGAACCGAGACCAAGAATAGCCACCCGGCTCATCCAGGAAATTGCCCCATACCTTACACTGGTTACAACTACACTCACCCTGGTACTGTTCCTAAAACGATAATCTTCACATGCTTCACGAAGAGTTAAATCAGAAAAACGATAATATCGAAAGATACAAGGACCGTTTGACCAAATTCAGCAGTGAGTTTGAGCTTGGGCTGTTCATGGTTATCGCAAAAAAGTCCATCTGGTGGATCCTGTTTTTCTTTTCCTGTGCAGCCGTTATCGTATACCTTTACCTGCGCTACACGCAGCCCTTGTTCGAATCCAAAGCGGTGATCCAGCTTACCAATTCGGATAAAGTGAACCGGATACTGGAGGTCGGGAATGTGTATGAAACCAATAATAAGCTGGCCGAAGCAGTGGAGGTACTTAAATCCAAGGTGTTTTTGCAGCGGGTGGCCCAGAAGCTCAATTTATCTGTTACCTATTACAACGAAGGTACTTTCAAAAGCTACGAACTGTATAAGGCCTCTCCTTTTTTTATCGACATCAAGCTCAAGAACGAATCTCTCTATACTGAAAAATTATATGTGGTCTTTGATGCCTCCTCCAAAACAGGCAGGCTTTTGGTGGGAGAGAACAAAAAGCTCAGCTATGCTTTTTCTATAGACAAATGGATACGCAACCAGGACATGGAGTTCAGCGTTTCATACAATCCCGAAATGGAAAAGGCCGAATGCATAAACAGTATTAAAAATCTGGAAAGGCCTTACATTATCTGCAACTCGGAGAATAATATTATCTCCTATGTACAATCGAAGCTGGAAGTAAAAGTGATCAATGAGCAGTCACAGTCCATCTCGGTAGGCTTCAAGGATGCTGTGCCCCACAAAGCTGCCGACATTACCAATGCAGTGGTAGAGGAATTCAAAACCTACGGCGTTGAAAAAGAAAGCGAGAGCTCTAAAAATATCCTTTCTTTTATCGACGGACAGCTGAACAATGTTTTCTACGATCTTAAAACATCCGAAACGCAGCTCGAAGATTTTCGCAAAAAAAATAATTACGGGCTGAACAACGAGATCAAAAAAACATCCGAATTGCAGTACAGCTCCGTTGAAGATCAGTTGCTGAAGATCGAGCTGGATGAAAAGATCCTGGGCGAATTGCAAAAGGATCTGCAAAACCGGAAAAGCATCGATTCCTACCAGCTGATCTCCATGGTAACGGGCACCGAAGATGAACTGTCCATTCGCGGAGCTACTTCTGATCTTCAGAAACTATTGGTGGAGAAAGAAAACCTGCTGTACATGGTAACGCCCAACAGCGATGCCATCAAGCAGATAAATGCCCAGATAGAAACCCAGAAAAAATTACTGATCGAAAGTATTTTTTCTTTCCGGAATAAAATGAAATCGAGGTACCTCAACCTGAAACAGAAATCGGATGCGCTCGCTTCTGAATTCATTTCGAAGCCGGACAAGGATATTGAGTATGCACGTTTAATGCGCCTGTTCTCCATCAACGAAAAATATTATACCCTGCTCCTCGAAAAGAAAACAGAGTTCTCTATCTCCAATGCAGGATACGTGTCGCAGACCAGCATCCTCGAAAAAGCGGAACCTGCCAGATCTTCCTTCTCCCCAAGCAAAAAAAATGCACTGCTGATAGGTTTCCTCGGAGCTACGGTAATAAGTATTCTCCTGATCATTATCCGGTACCTGATGCACGACCAGATCGTATCGCTTAATGAGATCACGAAACATACACATGCCGGCGTAAGTATTTTGGGCATCATCCCGAGCTACGACAAAAGCATGCCTGCTTCACAGTTAGTTGTGGACAAGAATCCAAAATCCGTGATGGCAGAGTCGTTCCGATCCATACGTACCAATCTCCAGTTTATTTCTTCCAATCCGGATGCAAAACTGATCGCTCTTACTTCCACCGTTTCGGGTGAGGGAAAAACATTTGTGGCATTGAACTTAGCAGGTATTATTGCCTTCTCAGGAAAGAAAGTAGTGATCGTGGATCTGGACATGCGCAAACCGAAGATCCATAAAGGCTTCGGGGTGAGCAACTCAAAAGGTATGAGCACCCTGCTGATCGGCACCAACACATTAGAGGAATGCATCAACAAAAGCTCGGTTTCCAATCTTGATTTTATAACGGCCGGTCCTGTTCCCCCGAATCCTTCGGAGCTGATCATCGGGAAACGGATGGATGAGATCATTGAGCGCCTGAAAGCCATGTACGATATTGTGATCATCGATAATCCGCCTGTAGGATTGGTGACGGATGCACTGCCGATCATCCAGAAAGCCGATTACCCTATTTATGTATTCCGCTCCGAGTACTCCAAGAAAAATTATATCCAGATCCTCGACCGCCTGCAGAATGAGAACAGTATTTCGAAGATCTCGGTGGTGCTGAACGGTGTGGACATCAACCGGCGCGGATATGGATACAACTACGGGTACGGATATGGTTACGGGTATGGATATGGCTCCAAATACGGCTATTACGATGACCGCGATACGGAGAAGAAGAAGAAGTTCTGGAAAAAATCAAAAAAAATCAGGATCAGCTAATGGAATTTATTGAAACAGCTATAAAGGATTTGTTTGTTATTCAACCGAAAGTTTTTGAAGACGACAGGGGTTATTTTTTTGAGAGCTATACACAGCGATCGTTCCTCGAAAAAAACATAGCCGCAAACTTTGTTCAGGACAATCAATCGCTTTCGCAGAAAGGCGTATTGCGTGGTTTGCATTTCCAGGCTCCGCCTTTTGCACAGGGGAAACTGGTGCGGGTGCTGAAAGGCGCTGTACTGGATGTGGCGGTGGATATCCGCAAAAATTCTCCTACCTATGGAAAACATGTGGCCATTGAGCTGAACGAAAAGAACCGGACGATGCTGTGGGTGCCCGAAGGATTTGCTCACGGCTTTTCCACGCTGGAAGACAATACGATCTTCGTATACAAATGCACCAACTATTACAACAAAGCATCCGAAGGCTGTGTGTCTTATTGCGACAAAGACCTGCAGATCGACTGGAAAACCGATAAACCTCAACTATCACAAAAAGACCTCGAAGGAACACCTTTCCGTGATTTCGTAAGCCCTTTCTGAGCACCATGAATTTTTCGGAGAACATACCACTGTTGTTTTTACTGATCTTTTCAGCATCTCTTTTTTTCTCTGCGCTCATCAATAATATCCTGCTTAATTTTTCGAAGAACCTCGGTACCCGCCAGAATTCCGGCGTGCAGATCAGGTGGAACCCGACTTCCAAACCTGCCCTCGGAGGGATCTCTTTTTACGTGGTGTTCCTTATTTCCTTTATCGGCATCCAGTTTATTTTAGGGCGCACCACCATTTATCTTTCCGACAAAAAAACATTCGGTATACTTGCGAGCATCAGTATTGCATTCATCATGGGACTGGCCGACGATGCCTATGATACCAAACCATTGCTGAAATTCCTCACACAGTTCTTATGCGCCCTGATATTACTCATCAGCGGTACACGGCTCGAATGTTTCGAAAGTGAGTTCCTCAATTATGCACTCACGATCGTATGGGTAGTGGGTATGATGAATTCCATCAATATGCTGGACAATATGGACGGTATTACCACCATTGTTTCGATGGTCGCGCTCGGTTTCGTTTCGGGCCTGAATATCCTGCAGGGAGCTGCATTTTCACCGCTTCCTATTTTATCCGTTTCGATGGTAGGCACGCTTTGCGGTTTCCTGATCTACAACTGGCATCCGTCAAAAATGTTTATGGGTGATACGGGAAGTCAGTTCTTAGGGGTATTCCTCGCCATCATCGGTATCGAATACTGCTGGAACATCAAACCTTTTGCTGAGGATCTCTTCCCTGTAGCTTATGCAACAAAAAGTATTCTTGTAATTGCTTCCGTATTTGTGATCCCCATCAGCGACACCGTTACTGTTGTGATCAATCGTGCAGGGAGAGGCAAGTCGCCGTTTGTGGGTGGAAAGGATCATACCACACATCATTTGTTTTTCAAGGGCGTGACCGAAAAAAGAGTAGCCGTTCTGTATTTTATGCTCAGCTGTATCGGCTGTTTTTTAGCGTACCAGATCATCGCCGACAAAAGCTGGTCGATGAACAAGTTCCTGCTATATGCCACCTATCCTGCTGTAGTGTTCCTTGCACTTTTTTCGGTGACGCATATCAGGGTGAAGAGGAAGTAAAAAATCCCTCCTGCATAACAGAAGGGATTTATAAAAGTATCGGTAACGTAGTTTACTGGCCGCTCTTCATCATTAGTTTGGTTTCTTTGCGAATACCATCAATGAATAAGGTATAAAACAGCAATCCGTTCACTTCGGTTTTTTCAAATACAACACTGTTGGCGCCTTCATTCAGTTTGTATGCGGCAACTTCTTTGCCCAATACATCTGTGATCATCAGGCTTGCAGATGTACTTCCTTTGGGTACGAATGCATTCAGGGTAGTAGAGCCGTTGAATGGGTTTGGATAATTGCTGAGTTTATAAGGAGACCCCGGTTTGTTCATCGGATCCATTTTCCTTTCCCCGGAACCAGTGAGCTGAGTGCCATTATAAGGCCGGTAGGTAGTCAGATCAATGGTATTTAAAAGAGTCCGGCTCATAAGAAACACAGACGGATCACTACTGTCATTAGCGAGCTCCAGCACGTCATTGTACAAATCAAGGTCATTTAATAATTCTTCCCTGGTATTCTTTCCATGCAAATACATTTTAACTCCGAGGTATTTATCAAGCGGCGTACCTGGCTGCTCCGCGTGCAGGAGGTCATAAGTTTCCTGCGCCGATGCGACATCGCCTTTATCCAGGTATATTTCTATCAGCTGACGCTTATCGTCATGAGCGAATTGAAGCATATATTTATAGGCGGAATCCATGGCAGCTACCGTTACCGTATCGTCAAGATACCAGGCCACTAATTGTGTTCTCAGCTGATCCTGCAGTCCCGACCAGTGTGCGATATTTTCAGAAATTTCAGGATTCATTTCTTCTTCCTGCGCTTCTTCTATCATACCTTGCAGCTCTGCAATGCGGGTAAGCCAGAAGGCAGGATTTTCGTTGGGCTCAAACATTCTTCCTCCGGGGCTGCCAACGGAGCTCACCGAGCAATTATTATCCATATTACCGGTGGTGGCAGTAGAGATGATGGTATTGGACGGAGAATTAATAACCGGAGCATACGCGGGCCCTACACTATTATAAATGTAACCTATCGTAGGAGCAGGGGTAAAAGTGGGAACACTGGCAACATCAATATAAAGATCGCCCAGGCTTCCCGAATGGCTGAATTGGTTTTGCGCTCCCCAATTGGTAACACCCTGGTGGTTATCAATAATTCCTGAAGTGATCCCGATATCATACAACAGAATGTTACCACCGGTGAAATTATTACAATAATATCGTACTCCTCTGTCATTAGAAGGCGTATTACCCGGGTTCTCCCAATAGTTGACACCTTCATTCCATATGCCCGCATGCAGTTTCGAGAAAATATTTCTTTCTATGATATTAACGAAATTAGGATCATTAATACAGGTGTTTTGCACAAATATTCCAACCGTACCGGAACCGCCGCCCGGCCCCGAAGTAGTGGCCGTGGTAAGCGAAAAATTTCTTAATATATTATTTGAAATGGCATATTTGCTGGATGCGTCGAGCCATATTCCCATTGGTATTGCCCAAATGGTGGTATTATCGAGTATATAAAAATTCGTATTTCCTCCGATTGTTGCAAGATTACTGCTTCCGATATATACCCCTACACCATTATTGTTGAAAGTAGACGAAGATACGGTTGCTAAACGGCTGGTTGCAGCGGAAGCTGCCGAGTGGAAAACTGCAAAAGCCAGGCGGGTGAAAGTGGATCCGGTCGTATAACAAGCCGATGTATTGGCAATAATACCATCGTAGGCATTATCATATGCAGTGGCATCGTTGACAAAATCACAGCTCAGGAAACGGATCCTGGTTCTCCGGTCGGTAATCCCCACAAAATAGGAAGGTGAACCAAGAGCGGTCAGATAGCTGCTTTGGGTTTTGATCGTTGTGCCCTGGAACAAGGAAACATCATTCAATACGGCACCCGGATTGAAAGCGCTCGCCTCTACAGCCACCTTATTATCATACAGGCGCCCGTTAAATTGCGCGATAGCACCGTGTTCGATATAAATGGCCGTAAGCGCGTGGTCGATCTGGGAATTGGTTTGAGTAAGCACGCCGTTAGGGGAGCTGCTTGCACTGCCCTGGGCCACTCCATCGTGCCCTTCCAGGTACACACCTTTCCAGAATTCGTTCTCACACCCTGTGTGCCAGGTCAGGGTAGAGTTGTTCAGTCTTAATTTTCCGCCTTGTCCAGCTGCCGGATTTTTTTTCACAATTATCCCTGCGTCTTTGGTAAACTGTACCGTAACACTGCTGAAGGTCACGGAAAGTCCCGCCGGTACAATAATATCAGCCGTTGCCGTTGTAGTGGCGGTAAACACGACCGTCATCGGATTGCTCTGGCTATCGGTTCCGGTTACGGTTGATGTAGGCGCTATGGTAAGCGTGCCGCTCACAGGTATATCCAGTGTAAATTCTTTTTCGATGGTATAGGTGCTGTAAGCTTTGCAACACTCGGGCGTTGCCGTATAAAACCCGCCGTAGGTTTCCTGGTCTACCTGGTCGGGCATAAAATAAGCGTTGTTATATAATGGTATAGTCTGAGTAATAGCAAAATTGGTCCAGGTATAACTGGTAGGACTATTGGGGCTGTTCATTGTGGAAACTCTATTGGAAGCGGGTAAATATAATTTTCCATCCAATCCTACTTCAATTTGCGAGTATTGATAATTTGTCATTGTAATTAAGGAAGGTGTGAGACCTCCCCAGTTGCTCAGATTGGAGTATTCCAACCACTCAACCGGGTCGGGGTGCGCAAGCGTCGGAGTATGTGTGAAATAAAGATAATTACCATCAGGAGAGAATTCGAGCCCGGTAACATCAGGATTAGAAGAAGAAGAAAGCCCGGAGCATTCATCGGAAATACAAAATATGCGATAAGAGCTGCCAATGTATGCTCCCGTGCTAAGCGAAAATTCAAACAATCCTATTTCCTCCCGGTTCGAAAAAGAGCCGTCAGCTAAAGGAACAGCTACTCTTATTTTTCCGGAAGCTGCATCTTCATACAATTCCATTTCAGCAGGATGCAGAATATCCGATCCGTAGGTACTTGCTGTGAGTGATGCCTGAAGATTATACATAGCTACATACTGTACACCGGTAGTCGTTACTTTATACACATAAAAGTAATACCCATTGTATATGTAAACCAGCCTGGAATTCCCATCACCACTACGTGGTTTGGTAACAGCAATAGACAGTCCTGTCAGGTAAGGTCTTTGTTGCGTTATATATCCTGAATTCGGCGTGAGATCCGCATCATACATATTCTTGATATTGCCCCCTGAAGGATTGGCTGGCTGTATTAGTTTGCCTTTTTCGTTCACAGGAGCAGAAGAGGGCGTTTGTTCATCCATATCGATATATGTATAAAAAGGATAATACTTCCCTCCGCCCAAAGAATAATCTTCTGCCGAACCGAATATATAATACCTGCTGCAGTCTCCCGGATCGGGTACTATAGCTATTTCGGACTGTGAAATTATAGGGTCCCCGGAGCTATTTTGCACCAGGTTGGCAATGCGGTAGCCATGTTTGTTATATATTCCCGTCGAATAAAATCCACTTGCAGGCACAAAAGCTGAATTATCGCCGGCTACAAAAAACAAAGGATTGCCATCCGCTCCTGCATACATATTGTGCGGGCCATCGGAAAGCCCGCCTGCATAGCCATTGGTAGGAGTGGGAGTGGTGGGGGATTGAGGGAGGGTTTGAGGAGCGCCAGGAGACGGAACCCAATTAGGCGGAAAACTCAATACTGGATTTTGGGCATCTATTTTCAATGCCAAACAAAATAATAGCAATAGGCAAACAGTTCTTTTGTTCATGATGAGTTTATTAATTTATAAATATTCATTCTACTGTAACAAAGCTAAACTATTCTATCCTCATGAAAGGGGCGGTAAACCGCCCTTTTTATGTTAAAATCATCGAAAAAATCTTTTTCTTTTCTAATTTGAATCACTTATCGTAATATCTTACCAATGATTGATAGAAAGCGGAACGTATATTGTAAACCTGATCCCTTATAATAATCTTCCACAATATTTTTACAGGATCCGGATCAAAGACCGGGATGCGGTGATGAAAGAATACAAGGGCTTTATTACTTTGCTGCGGTAATCCATCTTCAAAATTCCCTCATTAAACCGCCATTTTCATTCAAACGCCCATTAAATATTGTTTTTTTCCATTTGATTTCGATATTTGAGAAAATATCCGCCCGGGAAAAATGAAGAAAAAGAAAATAAGGAAAAAATTATCGGTGCTCATCGGCAGAAGAGAGCTGGCTGATTTTCCTATGCTCAGTCTCTCCGGGCTGGAAGCAAAGATCGATACAGGTGCCTACACATCGGCCCTGCATTGCAAGGATATCGAGATCAGGAACATAAATGGCGCTGATACCCTTTGTTTCAAACTATTAGATGAAACGCATCCTGAATACAGCGACAACGAATACCTGTTCACGGAGTTCAGCCGGAAGGTGATCAAAAGCTCCTTTGGTGAGTCGGAAGAACGTTATATCATCAAAACCCTGATCCACCTGGCAGGCAAAAAGATCAACTGCACCATTTCTCTCACCGACCGCACCAATATGCGCTACCCGGTGCTTATCGGGCGCAAAACCATCAAAGGGAAGTTTATTGTGGACGTAAGCAAAAAATATACGGGCGGCCTTCCTGTATCCAAAACTTTTCTTTAATTTTAGCATACAAATCACTTGTATGAAGATCGCTATACTTTCCCGGAGTAAGAATATTTATTCTACCAACCAGCTGGTAGAGGCCGCTGAAAAAAGAGGACACGAAGCCGTTGTGCTCGACCACATGAAATGTGTGGTGGTGATAGAAAAAGGCAGGCCGCATATCTATTATCAGGGCAAAGAAATCACAGACATCAATGCCGTGATCCCGCGCATCGGGGCATCCGTTACGTTCTACGGAGCGGCGGTAGTAAGGCAATTTGAAATGATGAAGATCTTTACGGCTGTTGAATCACAGGCGCTCGTTCGTTCGCGTGACAAGCTTCGCAGTCTGCAGATCCTCGCCCGTGCCGGAATAGGCATGCCTAAAACAGCTTTTGCCAGCCAGACCAAAGATATCGACAGCCTGATAGAAGGCGTTGGTGGCGCTCCCTGCATCATCAAATTATTAGAAGGCACACAGGGCATCGGTGTGATCCTTGCAGAAAATAAAAAAGCGGCTACTTCGGTGATCGAAGCTTTCCTCAAGCTGGATGCAGCCATGCTCGTCCAGGAATTCATCCGGGAAGCAAAAGGCGCCGATATCCGTGCTTTCGTGATAGACGGACAGGTGGTAGGCGCTATGAAACGGCAGGCCAAAGAAGGTGAGTTCCGTTCCAACCTGCACAGGGGTGGCACTGCATCTATTGTTCAGCTGACCGCCGAAGAACGCGCTACCGCGATAAAAGCAGCCAAGAAATTAGGACTTGGGATAGCCGGTGTGGATCTGCTGCAATCGGAAAGAGGTCCGCTGGTAATGGAAGTAAATTCCTCACCGGGACTGGAAGGCATACAGAAAGCCACCGGCATCGACATCGCCGGAAAAATAATCGAATATGTAGAACGGAATGAGTTTAACGGCAACGAAGGCTAAAAGCGCTTATGACAGATTTCAACATTAACGGGCACGTTATAAAACCCGGCGAGAACAAAACCATTCCTTTAAACACGTATTTCCTTCCTACCAAAACATCGATCGAGATCCCTGTACACGTTTATCGTTCCAACAACAAAGGCCCTACCCTGCTGCTGAGCGCAGGTATGCATGGTGATGAGACCAATGGCATCGAGATCCTGCGCAAAGTGATCACCCGACCGGATGTACAACAGCTCAAATGCGGGAGCCTGATCGCTATCCCGGTGATCAATATCGTATCTTTTTTATTCGGATCGCGCGACCTGCCCGACGGAAGAGACCTCAACCGCTGTTTCCCGGGGAATAAGAACGGATCCTTAGGCGCCCGCGTGGCCTACGATATGATGAAACAGATCCTGCCCATCATCGATTTCGGAGTTGACTTTCATACAGGAGGAGCCAAGATCAATAACTATCCGCAGATCCGCTGTGTATATAATTTCCCGGCGAACCTGGAGCTGGCCGAAAGATTTTCCGCCCCGCTCATTATCGATTCGGTATACAGAGACGGAACTTTACGTAAAGAAGCTTCTAAAAAAGGAAAACCTATTTTGGTATATGAAGGCGGTGAATCGCTGCGCTTCGATTACAATGCCATAAACGAAGGAGTGAACGGCTGCCTGCGACTGATGAAAAACTATGGAATGATCGATATCGATGTTCCACCCAACCCTTTTGTAAAGATCCAGAAAGATACCTGGGTGCGTGCAAAGATGTCGGGGCTTTTCCATTTCAATAAGGCCAACGGATCTTTTGTAGACAAAGATGAAGTGATCGGCTCCCTGTGCAGCCCTTACGGCGAAACGGAGGAAAAGATCTATTCCCCGATCAGCGGATATGTAGTGGGGATCAATAACCAGCCGGTGGTGAATGTGGGAGATGCCCTAGTGCATTTGGGAAGCACTGAATAATTTTTTGAATTTTAGATGTGGAGAATTTTAGAATCTGATCCTTCTAAAAGTCTAAAATTCCACAACTCAAAAATTTCACTACTTTCCTCTCCCCTGTATCATGATCAGCGCGGTATAGATCATAATTTTCAGATCCACGATCAGGCTCATGTTCTCAATATAGATGATATCATATTTCAGGCGCTGTACCATCTGGTCTACCGTTTCTGCATAGCCGTATTTTACCTGCCCCCAGGAAGTGATACCCGGCCGGACTTTGTGCAAATGCTTGTAATGCGGCGCTTTCTGAACGATCTGGTCAATAAAGAACTGTCGCTCCGGACGCGGGCCAACAATACTCATTTCGCTGATCAATACATTGAAGAATTGCGGCAGCTCGTCCACACGCGTCTTACGCATAAAACGTCCGAATGGCGTGATCCGCGGATCGTGCTGGCTTGACAAGGCTGGCCCCGCCCTTTCTGCATCAATGTACATACTCCTGAACTTGATGATCTTAAATGGCTTTCCATGTATGCCGATCCGTTCCTGGAAATAAAACACCGGACCTTTCGATCCTAATTTCACTATGATAGCCACAAGAATATACACCCAGGAAAAACAAATGAGCACAAAAACGGATATGGAAACATCTAACAGGCGTTTCATTGCCTGTTGCCATTCCGGCATGATCTTGCGGTTGATCTCGATAAGCGGGGCTCCGAATATTGAGGTCATTTTTACCGAACCGGAAAGGATATCGTACATATCCGGAATGATCTTGATGATAATACCCGTATCGCTCAGGTCGTTGATCACCTGCCCCAGGTATTCATGTTCCCAGGATTCGATCGCGATGATGATCTCTTCGATTTCGTATTTATTGATGATATTCCCGATATCACCGAACTCTCCCAAATGTGGCACCTGTTTTTGCAGCTGCTCGGAAAAGCCGTTCTTTTCATCTACGTGAACGAAGCCCACAAAAAGATTTCCCGTTCCGTTTTTCAGCGCCTGGATCTCTTCGTACATTTTCAACGCATTCTCATTGCTGCCAACAATAATGGTTTTGAATCCCTTCTTCCGGTTATGGATCTGGTAATTGTTGATGGAAGACAGAACAAACCTGCACATAGCTGTGAGCCCGAACTGAAGGCCTAACAGGGTAAAATAAGACTGGTAGTAGTTCTTATACACACGCACCTCATCGTCGAGGATGGAAATGAAGAAAATGATAGTAACCCCGATGATAGAGGTCAGCATCGTATTCAATAATTCACTCAAACGTGATTTACGATAGATGTTGTTGTAATTACCTACGATGTAATAAAACATCAGCCAGCAAA
The DNA here is from genome assembly GCA_021156365.1 of Bacteroidota bacterium. GTDB lineage: Bacteria > Bacteroidota > Bacteroidia > B-17B0 > Aurantibacillaceae > JADJDM01. The sequence continues at coordinate 141,699 of JAJNDK010000007.1, read as the reverse complement.
CAGGTATGACAACAACGCCTAAATAATATTTTTCGGAAAAGATGTTCACCGGATCCACACCGAACTTCTCCGGCTCGATGTAGTATTTCCGGTAAATAAAAAATGAGGTCCAGGCAGCCACCGCACTGGCAAGATCAAAAAATAAATACTTGGCTACCTGTAGTCTTTTATTCATACCTCTCTCTCTATGGCTGGCTCAATACTTTGATATTATCGATAAAAAGCCGTGGATTATCATTCTGCACGGTCCCATCGTTATGAAAATTAAAATACACGTAATAGGCAGGATACGTCGGTAAATTGCTGGCAGCCGGAGTAAGGAAAAAATAGATCTTTTTCCATTCGTCGCTGGCATTGGCACCTCCTACCTCACGGATATCGGAATGCGAGGAATTGGTGAGGCCAACAGTAAACTTCTGGTTGCATTTGTAATTCACTTCGAGGTACAGCATTTCCGAAGTGTTTGGTAATGGAAGCAGCGTGGACGAAAAAGCGGTGCAGTTGGTCTGCCCGTTCTGCAGCTCGATCTTAACGGCCCTGTTGCCTTCAAATTTTTCTGCCGATTGCAGGACGATGGCATTGTCGCCAACGAGGGAAGAACCTGCAAACTCAAAATCCTCTACCCAGTAAAAAGTAACACCTGTAGGATAATAATCGAATTTTGGAATAAAGGTGGTGGCCTTTCCTGCTTCGAGGGTCAGTACTGTATCCACCAGCCGGATCGGTGCATAATCCGCCCGGACGGTAGCAACACCGTTTACTTTAATAACAGGCTTTATAGAGATCCGGTTCGATCCGGCATTTTGGATAGGGATCCTGGCAGGGATCGGGAAAATACCGATGTTGGTGCCATTCACACTTACATCGATATCCGTGAAATTATGATGGGTGGTGCCGGGGCCGCCATTCGTATAATTGCCGGAGTACTGAACTGTATAATAAGGTACAGACAGGTAGGCGGGCACGTCGATCTTTGTATCCAGCTTTTTACAGGAAAAGCAGAAAGCTATACACAGAACGGAAACATATCTTAGTAAAAGTGGAACCATTGGCACTAAAAAGAACGCAAAAATAGAATCCTTATTGTGTTATCCTAAAATTAAAAACAGATTTTCTGTTTTTTAATTGACGAAATGGTTATTTTTTTGCGATCATTTCGTCAGGACAAGCCTGATAAACCCATGTTTTCATCCGGGTTATGCTACAAAAAGATTCGTTTTTGCTTTAATTTTCTCTAAAACTGCCATTGCTGCGTCTCTTGTATCGAGAATATCCTGTAAGGTACTTTGTGGTTCTTTGCCGGAACGGATGCATGAAAAGAAATCATTTAGCTGATTTACAGCTTCCTGCTGCTGATCTACGGGTATTTCTTCAAATTCGAGAAAAGCGGCCTTTTTATAGGAGCGTTTTAATTGCCGCGACAGGAAATCGATAAATACGACCGATTTATCATTGTAGATCCTTGCTTTTCGCAAATTGAGCTCACTTACGCGGCTTGCGGTGAGGTTGGCAATACAGCCATTGTCGAACTCCAGCTTTGCATTTATAAAATCGGGCTCGTTATTTATAACCGATAAAGCATTGGCGCTTATCTTACGGATATTCGATCGCACAGTGCTCAATACCCATTCTATATCTTTATAAAGCAGGTCGTTCACCACCGATATTTTTGCCTGTGAAGGACTGTATTGCGACAGGCGGGCCACATCGATAAACACCACATTGCTTACATGCGGAAGAGCGGTTAAAAAAGCAGAGTTGTATTTTTCCGACCAGGCGTTCTGCACTACCGTTCCCGCCTCGTGTGCCAGTGTTTTCAATTGTTTCAACACCTGATAGCTTACCATGAAAGGACTGGCCAGTAACACATGTTTGCCCATTTTCACCGCTTTATTGATCAGCTCATCACTGTTTTTATACGCCGAACAAACAATGAGCACATCTATCGATTTAAGGAAGTCCTGCTCGGAATCCTTGTAAACGATCGGATAGCGCTTGATCAAAGCCCTTGCATTGATGAGGCTTGGCTCGATAAAAAAACATTCTGCAGCAAGCCCCATGGACGTGATCGCATTGTAGTACTCCTTCGTAAAATCATTTGCCCCGATAAATCCTATGTTCATATGCCTTGCTTTTAAACAAATGTACCCTGTAATTAAAAGCCCTTTGTTAGTATCATTAATTAAATATCAAAAGAGCGATGTTAATTGCTTTTACATTTGTTTTGCTATGATAGACAGATTGGATACTTACGTTTTCCAGGGGAAACGAAAAAAGATGATTGACGATTTACGTCAGAAACACGGAATACAGGAAATGGTGCTGAATGCGATGTACAAAGTGCCCCGTCATGTGTTTTACGACAGTGCGCTTTCGCATTTCGCTTATGATGAGAACAATGCCTTCCATATAGGAGAAGGGCAAACGATCTCCAGGCCTTCTACAGTGGCTATTCAAACCCAGCTGCTGAACATCCGGAAGGGGGAAAAAATACTGGAGATCGGTACCGGTTGTGGATACCAGACGGCTGTTCTGCTGGAAATGGGCGCCAAAGTGTATAGTATTGAGCGTCAATCGAAACTGTATGAAAAAACGAGGGAATTCCTGCCAAAAATGGGATACAGTGCCCGTTTTTTCTATGGAGACGGGTATAAAGGGCTTCCAAACCATGCTCCTTTCGACAAAATTATTGTGACAGCCGGGGCTCCTTATATCCCGAAAGAGCTTTTGATCCAGCTGAAGGAAAACGGTGGAATCCTTGTTATTCCTGTGGGTGAGGGCGAGGTACAGGTAATGAACGTTATTACCCGAAAAAATGGCATGGAGTTTGACAAGCGGGAGCTCGGAAAATTTAAGTTCGTTCCGATGCTGAAGGACAAGAAATAAACATCTTATTAACAAAAAAACGTTGATATTTATTATACCTGTCAATATCAGTTTCAAAAATGTTCTTACATTTGCAACATAAATGTTTAACTAAACAAAAACAAAACATGAAAAAATCAGTATTAGCATTAGCAATGGCGTTCGGCGTAACGGGCGCATTTGCACAAGATTTAACATCGAAAAAAGGTGAGCCGTATCTGCCGGAAGCTGGCGACTGGTCAATCGGTATCGACGCTACTCCTTTCTTCAGCTACACAAAATCACTTATTGGCGCTGGTTCAGGTGCGTCTTCTCCAACTTTCAACTTTTTGAACGGAAACAACACTATCGTTGGTAAAATGTTCAAAGATGAGAAAACTGCTTACCGTGCTATCGTACGTATCGGTTTCTCCGGACAAACTTTCAAAAACAACATGGCTCAGGCACAATCTGCTGCAGTAGTTGCTGCACAATCTTACCCGACTGTAGCTCCAACTGTTGAAGAAAAAGCAAAAGTTGGTTCTCACCTGATCGGATTAGGTGCTGGTATCGAGATGCGTCGTGGTAAAACCCGTCTGCAAGGATACTATGGTGGAGAAGCTTTCCTATGGCAAGCTGGTTCGAAAGAATCTTTCGAATATGGTAATGCTTTAACAGGTGCTCCAGGTGCTGATCCGGATGTTGATCCAACAAGCGCTTTCACTACAGATTTCACTACTGTATCTGGTTACACAGGTGGTGCTAACTTAGTTTCTGATGACGGATCTGTTGATCACGTTGCAGGACGTGTTATCGAGAGAAAAGCAGGTATGACATTTGGTATTGGTGTACGTGGTTTCATCGGTGCTGAATACTTCATCTTCCCTAAAATCTCTATCGCAGGTGAATTCGGTTGGGGCTTAGGTTATGCAATGACAGGTAAATCTACTATGCAAGTTGAATCAGAAAGCTTCACTAACCCAGGTGGTACTTATTCTACTGCTACAATTGAAACTGAAACTGCAGGAAGCTCTCGTTTCATCCTTGATACTGACAGCAACCCTATCAGCAACAACAACTTCAACATCGGTGGTCCTAACGGAACAATCCGTCTGAACTTACATTTCTAATCGAAATCGTAAATACAATTAAGAACCCTGGCTTCGGTCAGGGTTTTTTTATGCCCTTAGCTCCCGTTGTCTTCTCCTGACAGAATAGCCTGACAAATGAAGGCAGGTTCTTTAGCTGGCCAGACGCAGATTTCACATCCCGATAGCTATCGGGAGCAGATAAGCCTGAATTAATTAAATTAACATGGATGATGCTTACCAGCATATAGCTCCCATGGAGCTTCAATTAACATGACAACGAATTGGCTATTTAGATGTCGCTCTTACAGGGCTATCCAAACAGAAGTATGAAGGATCTCCTTTCATAATGGGCTAACGGGGGAGTCAGTCAGATCAGATCATAATTTATTTCCTAACGTCCGTACGAATCGTAATAATTTTCCGCATGTTCTTCGTAACGCTTGATAAGTGCGATGTTTTCTTTTTCAAGTGCTGTCAGGTCGTTCTGTACATTTGTTGTAACAGGAATGTACCAATCCACACTGTTATCAAAGATATACCGCATCCTACGGTTTTTGAACGAATAGCCGTGGCGTGCATAAATGGAATTCCGCATTACTTCGAGATCGCCTTTGTACATATTCTCTACATCTTCGGTTTTCAGCTTCGTTACCGAAGGATTGATCTTCATGGCATCAGATGTGATCAGTTCCCCGCCTTCTTCTTCCAGCTGGCTGATCGACTGCCAATCGGATATGAAATTGCCTATCAGGGACGGACTTAATGCATTGTTTGCATCATATGCAAAAGTAGCAGCATTCAGTTTATAACTGCGTTTCACTACTTCCAGCTTTTTATTATTGGCTTCCCAGGTACCCTCTGCCACGTGCAGTGCAGGATCAAGGGTAAACGAAAACTTGCCGTCGTATTTATCATCACCCGGCTCGGAAGCCTGAACGATGTATACATTATTTTTCACTTCATAGGTTCCCGAAAACGGCCGGTTATTTCCTGCCACCACACTGTGCCCTTTTATTTTTCCATCACCTATCGAATCGATTGAAACGTTGATCTTGTTCATATAGTGATAGGCGCGACTCTTCTTCACTTCTGCTGCGTTAAAAGCACCTGCATAAATACCCAGGACATCCGCACCCGGACCCGATTTCGGGACTTCCGCAGTAACAACGGAATCTGTTGTCGTTGAATCCACAGCAGTAAGCGATTCCGGCGACGTTGCCTGGTTGCCGCAAGAGCTAATACCAATAATAACCAATGTACATACAGAAAGTAAGAGGATGGTTCTTTTCATGACGATTTATTTTTATTGAATTTTTTCCGGATCAGGTATTCTGCAATTAATAAGTTTGGTATCCAGCCCAGCCAGGCCACTATTCGATAAGCATCCATGGGCTGCGGATGGAACAAATATACAATTAAATATTTCCAGGCGCGGAGCGTAATGGCAGAAAGCGCCAGGGCATAGCTCCGGTACATAAACGAAACATGCGCTTTGTAATCGCCTTTCCGGATCCGGATCCAGGCCAGCAAGGTAAAAACAAACCACAAAACACCTAAAGTACAGAAGGCGATCCTGGAACTGATACCACCATTTGCATACATACCGATAATAAATCCGGAAGGTGCCGACAACAACAATACGATCAGTATATATGTACGTCCCGACAATTTATGCAACCATTTTTTCGTCTTCAGAATACGATCCGAAAATTGTGTGAAGCCTGCCAATAATACAAATAGTGAGGAATAGACATGTACAAAAAAAGCCAGTCTGTAATGAAAAGCGCCGATATAGTCCTGCTTGATCCGTAGAAAAGCCACATCTGTATTGTAAGGAATGTATTGAAGCGTGATCCCTGTCATCAATACCAGGAAAAAAAGGAGTACCAGCAGCAGGAACATCCGATAGACAAATTTCCGGGCAACTATAGTATGATGCTTGTTCATAGGTTTGCGGAAATTAGTAATTAATGTGCAATTTGAATATATTTGTTAGAGAAACTTTTTTTGTGAAGTACGCTGTTATTCTATTCTTTTTATTGAGCCTGGCAGGATGCGAGAAACAGCCTGTTACCCCATCGGGAAATCCTGTGTACCCGGGAACCGGCACATCCAGCCAGGGTGATCTACGCACTGTGTTCAGCAATGACTGGGATAACTGGACCTATAGTATCGACAGTGTTTCCGGTAGTTTCCGCACGGTGTTCAGCAACGATTGGGATAACTGGAACATTACTGCAAACGGTTCTACAATGAGTATGCGCACTGTCTTCTCTGAGGACTGGGACAACTGGCAACTTAGCTTCCCCGGACACCAGGTAACACTTAAAACCGTGTTTGCCGAAGATTGGGACAACTGGGAATTAAAAGATTATACAACAGGTGATACCTATTCGATCAAAACAACATTTTCAAATGACTGGGATAACTGGACTGTTTACCGCAACGGAACGCATGTAATGGATATGCGAACAGATTTTTCGAACGACTTTGATAATTGGTACACACGTAATTATGGTGTCACCAACAACCTGCACAAATCCTGCCTGCTTTTTATACCCGTATTTGTCGGAGCCATTCATCAGCAGGGAATTATTCAGTAGTGAATTTCAGAGTTTCCAAGCCGTTGACAAAACATCTCGAAAAATCTAAAATTCAAGAATTTCTTAATGTGCTTCCAGCCAGTTGGCGCCCATACCGATACCTACTTCCAGCGGTACACCAATGTCCATGGCAGTGCGCATCTTTTCTTCGATGATCGGGCGGATAACGGAAACCTCATCCTTGTGTACATCAAACACCAATTCATCATGCACCTGCAGGATCATTTTCGATCGCAGTCCCATCGGTTTCAGCTCTTTGTGAATATTGATCATAGCGATCTTGATCATATCGGCAGCTGATCCCTGGATAGGTGCGTTGATAGCATTTCGTTCGGCAAAACCACGTACTACTGCATTGGCAGATGTGATGTCGCGGAGGTAGCGTTTCCGTCCCATTAGTGTTTTTACATATCCGTTTTCCCTTGCAAAATTGATCATCTCGTCCATATAGCTTTTGATGCTGCCATATTCCCTGAAATAATTATCGATCAGCTCTTTTGCTTCCCCACGTGATATAGCAAGATTTTCAGAAAGTCCGAAAGCACCCTGCCCGTATATGATCCCGAAGTTCACGCTCTTTGCCTTGTAACGCATTTCTTTGGTCACTTCTTCCTCCGAAATACCATAAACTTTGGCAGCAGTAGCCGTGTGAATGTCCTTACCGAGATTAAATGCTTCCATCATATTCGGGTCCTTGCTGATAGCTGCCACAATACGCAGCTCTATCTGCGAGTAATCGGCGCTCATCAGCACATAGTCTTCACTGCGGGGAATAAATGCTTTACGGATCTCACGTCCTCTTTCGGTGCGGATCGGGATATTCTGCAGGTTGGGATTATCGGAGCTCAGCCGGCCCGTCACTGCTACTACCTGGTTGTAGCTGGTATGAATACGACTGGTTTTTTTGCTCACTAACTCCGGCAGCGTATCCACGTAGGTATTCTTTAGTTTTACCAGCTCGCGGTAATCGAGGATCTTGTTTACGATGGGGTGCTTGTTGGCCAGCTTCGACAGTACATCTTCTCCTGTGGAATACTGACCGGTTTTTGTTTTCTTCGGTTTTTCAATGATCTTCAGGTATTCGAACAAGACCTCGCCTACCTGCTTTGGAGAGGACACGTTGAAGGGCGTGCCGGCCAGTGCCTGTATTTCTTTATCGACGGATACAATGCTTTTTTCAAGCTCTATCGAATACTGACGAAGGTTATTGATATCCAGGTGAACGCCTTCCCGTTCCATATCAGAAAGCACATGGATCAGCGGCACTTCCACTTCTTCAAAGAGCTTTTCCGTTTCTGTTTTCTTCAGTTCGGGAGCAAAAACATGTTTCAATTGCAGGGTGATATCCGCATCTTCCGATGCATACTCCTTGATCTGCTCCAGGTCCGCATCGCGCATGCTTGTTTGTCCTTTGCCTTTTTTCCCGATCAGCGTTTCGATGCTCACCGGCGTGTATTTCAGGTAGGTCTCTGCGAGGATGTTCATATTGTGCCGCATATCCGCATTGAGCAGGAAGTGGGCAACCATCGTATCAAAAAGTTTGTTCTTTATTTCAATGTTATAATTTTTCAGGATCTGCAGGTCGTATTTGATATTCTGCCCAATCAGTACTTTAGAAGTGTCTTCAAACAAAGAGCGGTATTGCTCTATTATTTTCTGCGCTTCGGCCTGATCTGCCGGAAAAGGCACATACCATGCGGTATAGGGCTCCACTGCAAATGACATACCGACGATCTCCGCTTCGAGTGTATCGAGGGAAGTGGTTTCCGTATCAAAGCAATATTCTGTATGTGCCTGCAGCTTTTGTAGCAATTCAGTTGTTTTCTCCGGTGTATCCACAAGGATGTAGGTATGCGCTATATCGTTGATGGTTTTATAAGCCACTACTTCTTTCGGTTCTTCGGTATTGTCTGCAGCGCTTGTAGCATCAGGGGTTCCAAACAGATCGAACTGTCCTTTTTTATTCACTTCTTTTATCTTTGCTTCCGGCACTTCCACTGTTTCTCCCAAAAGCGTCTCTGCCAGTCTTCTGAATTCAAGCTCCTGGAACAATTCCTTCAGCATATCCTTGTCCAGCTCTTTACGAACCAGTTCTTCTTCGTTCAGCTCAACAGGAACATCGCAGATAATGGTTGCCAGCTTTTTCGAAAGCAGGGCCAATGCTTTATTGGCTTCTACTTTTTCTTTCATTTTCCCTTTCAGCTTATCCGTGTTTTCCAAAAGGTTTTCCACGCTGCCATAATCTTTTACAAACTGGATCGCTGTTTTCTCTCCCACACCCGGAATACCCGGGATGTTGTCCACCTTATCGCCCATCAGCCCGAGGATATCGATGAGCTGACTCACATGCGTTATCTCCCATTTTTTGCAGATCTCCTCTACTCCTAATATTTCGTGGCCATTGCCCAGGCGGGCAGGTTTGTATATGAATGTATTGGCGTCTACCAACTGCCCGTAATCTTTATCTGGTGTCATCATATAGGTAACAAAACCGTCGAGCTCGGCTTTCCTTGCCAATGTTCCGATCACATCATCTGCTTCATATCCTTCTTTCGACAAGCAGGGAATCCGGAATCCTTCCAGCAGGCGGAAAATATAAGGAATGCTTTTTTGCAGGTCTTCCGGCATTTCCTCGCGGTTGGCTTTGTAGTCGGAAAACTCCTCGTGACGCTGTGTAGGACCTGACAGATCGAATACCACGGCAATGTGTGTGGGTTTTTCTTTCTTTAATACTTCCAGCAGCGTATTGGTAAACCCAAAGATAGCAGAGGTATTGAAGCCTTTGGAATTGATCCGTGGGTTGTTGGCAAAAGCAAAATAAGCACGGTAAATTAGTGCATACGCATCAAGTAAAAATAATTTTTTCGGATGATCCTGTGTCATAAAAGGGTGGGAGCTAAATTTATTTATTTCGTTGGTTGTACCGGTCGATCAGCTGTACCAGCTCGGCATAATGTAATTCTGTATTTTCGATCTCTTTCACTAATTCTTTGTCATCTGAAATAAAGGATCTGATCTGTTTCTTCACTTTGGTATCGGGGAAGATCTGTTCCATTTCTTCAAATCCTCCTTTCAGGATAAAAAACTGGCTTTGCATTTTATCATTTCCGAGGGCAACCGGCGGTTTGTATTCGTAGAACATGATCTTTCCTTTGCAAACAACCTGCATAAAAACCCAGAGGTCATAATATTTGATGGACGCATAATGCCTGTCTTCCACTCCGTAGCCATGGATCTTGGATGGGAAGTATTGTTTTCCTCCACCGGCCGGTTTATTACGGAACATGGTCTTTACGTAATAATCCATTTCATTCTTGACAAATAATTTCACTTCGCCCCTGATCGTATCATTTTTAGGCCCGATAATATAACCGGCGGCAAAATCATTCTGTGCAGCCAGTCCCGCGCAAAACAAACAGGCGATAATAAATATACAGGCTTTGTGCATGCGTAATTCCGTGTAAACATTTCCGTCAAGACCTCACGCTGGTATACGCAGTGTTTGAGCTCCGAAAGAAAATTAAAGGAATAAATGTAAGGAAATAAAAAGAAATAGCGAACTAAAATACCCCCGTGATTTGTTGATAAATCACATGATTATTTTTTTGGTGAATAACTTGCCTTGTGATCCGGAGACGGTCACAAAATACATTCCTGATTCCACTTCCTGCATCGGGAAACGGAAATAGTTAACACCTTCGTTTACCTGTATTTCGGAAGAAAACACTAATTGACCCAGTGCATTGTGCAGGTTCACTTTGCAGGGCTGATCAAAATCGCTGTTGACCATCACCGTAAAGTCTTTCTCGCCCTGGTTGTATACGTCTATACTTTCGGAAGCAACGGAACAGCTTTTTACCTCCAGCACCTTCAATGCTTTTGTATTGCCGTTTACATCTGTTTGCTGCAAACGATAGTAGTTTACATCTTTAAACGGATCCATATCCACAAAAGAATAGGACTTCATTTGTGAGCTGTTCCCATTGACTGCCTGGCTGACTATCTGGCCTATTTCCGAGAACAGGATGCCGTCCATCGAATGTTCGATCGTAAAGAAATTATTATTTACTTCAACTGCGGTCGTCCATTCCAGGCGGATGATATCTTTTTCACAGGTACCGCTCGCTTTCGCCAGTTCTACCGGCAAAGGGACCATAATGGAAGAAATCACCCAGGGAGAAAAACTACTGGCACCCGTTACGGAAACCGTTCCTACACCTGCCGTAACGCCTGCTCCGGATCCAACCGGGGCATCCCAGCTTGTGCCGTTCCAGTGCTGCGCCTGCATAGTTCCGGTGGGGTTGTTAGTAGTGGTATTTTCGCCACCTCTGTAAGAGAATGTAAGATTAGCTGTTACTGCCGCGGAAGCGGTAATGTCCCACCAACGATCGATCACCGAAGGTATGGAAGCATCGGGGTAAATTGTGCCGGCATTTGATTCCATCGTAGTAACTGCTGCCACAGTGCTCACACCTGCCCATGGAAGATTGTTGGAAGCGGCAGTGGCACGTGTGGAAACTGCAATGTTGGAAGCAGAGCCAGTTGTTTTATTAAAGGTGAACGGGATCTGTGTTCCACCGGCACCAAAGGGATATACATGTGCGCCTGTGTTGGTTCCCATGTTCCATTGCACAATGCTCGGGTTGATGGCAAGATTGGTCTCGCTCTGGATCATGCCTGTTCCATAAGTGATACCAGCACCTGCAGGATTAGTAACCGTAAGTGTTCTTGAGTTAAGATCGAGTGTGCGTGCACCTACAGCCAATACGCCGGTCAATGTTGAAATACCGCCAACAGTAGTATTGATATTGAGTGTTTTGGTTCCGGAGCCAAGTAAATTCACATTGAAAAATGTGCTTGAGTTGCTGCCACCGATGGATTGCGCTGCTCCGCTGAAGTTTGTCGTTACTCCATCATTGCTGAAAGCGACATTTGCTGCATTGTTGATCCAGTTACCCAATAAAGTGATCACTCCGCCGGTTGTATTACTGGTGATCAATCCACCGCTCTGATTGGTGTAGTGGCCAGTGGCGCCGTTGATATATATATTGGAAGTATTGGTCATTACGATCCGGGCGCCGTTATTAAGAAGGCCTTGCGCCTGCATACCGACAGAGCATCCAAGCACGGCAAGAAAAACAATGATGTATTTAGTTATTTTCATTTTACTACTCCGGTTTCATCCAATGATATTATTTTTCATCCTTCAGTGGACTGGCAATGATCCCCGCATTCTTAAGGAACAGCTCTTTTGGGGCAGGATTATCGTTTTTTAAAACCTCATTCCCTGCTGTACCCTTGCCAGCATCCGTAGTCCTTTTCATATCCAGCGTACAATTTGCTGAAGGGTTCTGCAAACTATCTGAAACATGTAAGGCGCTGCTTTTCCCGGCATCAGCACTTGTTTTTTTATCAGAGATCAATAGCTGATTTTGAGAAAAAGCGTAATTCGCTGCACAAACAGCTATCAGAAAAAATAATTTCTTCATACCATGCTATTATTTAAAAATTACGTCAACTGTTATTTCGGCACAGCCCACTTCTGTTGCACAATTGGCGCCAATATTGGTAATCTGATTGCCACTGTTCAGTCCTCCACGTATATCATATGTGTAGGTCCCTGCAGCTAATGTTTCTTTACATACAAAACTTGTCGTTCTCATATCTACAGACGTTCCGTCACCGTTATTCAATTTTACCCGGTTATATCCTCCAATGGGTAAAAAAGTGCCTCCCCTGCAGAGCAATACGTTGGCCAGGGACCATGCTGTACCGGTTCCTCCTGTCAATGAAAGGCCGGTGTAGGCATATATATAAACGTCGGCAGATTTGCCTGTAGGAATGGTAAAAGTAACGCCTGTACCGGGCACTACGGCAGTTGTTCCCAAACCAGTGACCGTTAAAGCGGAAGTGGATGCAGCATGAAATGTCATTCTTCCGTCAAATCTGACCCATAAAGGCGCAGCTGCTGTTCCGGCATTGTAATAATAACCCGGCCACACTACATTCTGCCCTGTTCCGGCTGAAGCGGTATTATAAACGATCAATGAAGTTGCAGGAGATGTAATAGGCCCTGCTGCATTCGCTGCTGTTAAGGCAACTCTTGGGGCAAGAAGCCCCTTATCTGTATAGCTGACATCCAGCCCGGCACTGGCATCAGGAGCCGCTCCTGTTGAGTTAATACCTACATTTTGAGCAATGGAATGTGTGCTGCATAAAACTATTGTGATCAGGGTAAATAGATAAATTCTTTTCATGCGTAAGATTTATAGTAAGATAGCTATAAATATATAGCAATTTTTCCGCATTTTCCCACGCGAGCACCAAAATTCTACCTGAAAGCAGGACTTTTTTAATTTAAATGGGTTTAGGAGCTATTCTACGATCTTTACCCGGGCAAATTTTAACAATAATTGCTTGGCTCCACCCACCGAAAACTGCACGGTAGCCTTGAGATTCGGATATTCCCCTTCGATGATATCTACTCTTCCCTTTCCAAAACGCTCATGCTCGATAATGGTTCCGGGCTGTATCTTTTTAAGCATCTCGGGATCGGAACCGATACCCGGCCCGGAAGGCTTATTAACATTAAGTTTGACGAGGGTTTTCTTAATTGGCGTTTTGGGTTTGGGAGCAAAATTACTTTTGAATTCCACTTCGTTGGGATGTGTTTCAAAATAATCGCCCCGCATCTTTTCGAATACATTGTTCGAAAAAGCATTCGTTACAGGTTCCTCCGGATATTCTACATAATCTGCATCCAGCTCTTCGAGGAAGCGACTCGGCTCACAGTACAGCACATTTCCGAAACGATAGCGTGTAGTTGCATAGGTAAGCGTAGCTCTCTTTTCGGCACGGGTAAGCGCTACGTAAAACAAACGGCGTTCTTCTTCGAGATCAGCGCGTGAATTCACACTCATTTGCGAAGGGAAGAGATTCTCTTCCAGCCCGACAATATACACATACGGGAATTCGAGGCCTTTTGCGGCATGTATGGTCATCAGGGAAACACGATCCTTATCTTCCTTGCCTTTCTCTTCTTCTTTGTCCACATCCGTCATCAGGGTGATCTCCTGCATGAATTCATCAAGCGTACGTAATACCTGGGACGGCGCTTCTGCAAAAAGATCGGAAGGATCCTTCTCTGTCTGTCCTTCCACAATGGCAGTTTTCAATTCTTCTTCCTGCGGGGTGCGCGACTGTTCCACGAAGTCTTTCAATCCATTGAGCAGCTCCTGGATATTTTCGTACCGGCTGAGTCCCTCCGGGGTTTTATCGGTATACAGATCTTTCAGTAAACCTGTATTGGCAGCAATGGAGTTACCTGTTTCAAATGCATCTTTTACCGGGACCATCAATGCAAATGTTTTGATCATGGTCACAAAATCATTGATCTTGTTGGCTGTTCCGGCGTTAATACCCAGGCCGGGATTAAAATCCCTCAGGTTCTCACATACCGTGAAGATGCTGATATTGTGCTCTGCAGCGCATACATCCAGCTTATCGATAGTCGTCCCGCCAATTCCGCGCGTAGGATAATTGATGATCCGTTTCAGCGATTCATCATCGTTCTGGTTTATACTCAGCCTGAAATAAGACAGCAGGTCCTTGATCTCTTTGCGTTGGTAGAAGGACACACCGCCATAGATACGATAGGGGATGTTCTGCTTACGCAATGCTTCCTCCAGTGAACGGGATTGTGCATTGGTGCGGTACAATATGGCGAAATTGCTGTTGAATGCCTGTTCCCGCAATTTTGTTTCAAAAATTGAATTCGCAACCCGCATGCCTTCTTCGTTGTCTGTATTGGCGCGGAACACACGGATCTTTTCACCGAGGTCGTTCTCCGTGAATACATTTTTCTCGAACTGGTCTTTGTTATTCGCTATCACGGCATTAGCCACTTTCACGATGGTTTGCGTGGAACGGTAATTCTGTTCCAGCTTGAAGGTTTTGAGATCGGGATAATCCTTTTTGAAATTGAGGATGTTCTGGATATTGGCTCCGCGAAAGGCATAGATACTCTGCGCATCATCACCTACCACACAGATATTCTCGAAACGGGCAGCCAATTGTTTTACAATTACGTACTGCGAAAAATTCGTATCCTGGTACTCATCCACTAAAATATACCTGAATTTGTTTTGGTATTTCACCAGCACATCCGGGAAATCACGCATCAGTACATTCGTGTTGAACAGCAGATCGTCGAAGTCCATCGCTCCTGCCTTAAAACATCTTTTGGCATATGCTTCGTACACCAGTCCCATCATGGGTTTCTGTGACTGCCGGTCTTCCGTCTGAATAGTGCTGTTGTTGAGATACTGTTTAGGTGATATGAGATTATTCTTGGCCGATGAGATCCGGTTGTATACCATAGAAGGCTTGTAGATCTTATCATCAAGGTTCATTTGTTTGAGGACATCCTTGATCACATTTTTGCTGTCGTCCGTATCATAGATGGTGAAATTGGCCGGATAGCCCAGCTTTTCCGCTTCAATACGAAGGATCTTGGCAAACACAGAGTGAAAGGTTCCCATCCATAATGCTTTTGCCTTGCTCTCGCCGATCAGCTTCCCGATACGGTTTTTCATCTCACGCGCCGCTTTGTTGGTAAAGGTGAGTGAAAGGATATTAAAAGGATCAACTCCTTTTTCAATGATATGCGCAATGCGATAGGTAAGCACCCGTGTTTTCCCGGAACCTGCTCCGGCAATAATCATAACAGGCCCTTCGGTGGTAATGGCAGCCTGCCGCTGAACGGGATTTAACTCGTCTAAATAATGTGATTCCTGATTCATTTATTGAAGCAACAAAGATAGGGGAAAAAGGGAATGAAATGAAGTGACTGTTAGTAAGTGCTTAGCCTTTTTGGAACAAATTACCCGCCGTTTCCCAATTCACTACGCTCCACCAGTTATTGATGTAATCGGCACGTTTGTTCTGATACTTCAGGTAATAGGCATGTTCCCATACATCCAGCGCCAGTACAGGCTTGCCTTTAATCTCTGCATTGTCCATCAACGGATTGTCCTGGTTGGGAGTAGAACCTATCTTTAGTTTTCCGTCTTCGAGGTACAGCCAGGCCCAGCCGCTTCCGAAACGCTTGGTAGCTGCTTCGTTAAATGTTTTTTGAAAGATATCAAAGCTTTTAAAGGTCGCAGTAATAGCATCCGCTAATTTTCCCGTTGGCAGATTAGGCTTGTTATCCTTGTTCTCTTTCATGAGCGTCCAGAACAGCGAATGGTTGTAATGTCCGCCTGCATTGTTGCGGAGAGGAGCAGGAATTTTTGACGCCACATCAAAAATGCTCTGAAACGTTTGTGGCGATTTTATATCCTTACCGGTATAGCCGTTCAATGCTTTATTGAGATTATCCACATATGCCTGGTGATGCTTGCTGTGATGGATCACCATGGTCTGCTGATCGATAAAAGGCTCCAGTGCATCGTAGGCATAAGGAAGAACAGGAAGTGTGAATTTTCCTCCATCAGTACCGTTTGCAAAAGATCCTAAAGTTTCCAGTTTTTCAGCACTCTCATTTCCCAATGCAGAACCCGCAAGGCCACTCAGTGACAGGAGGGCTCCTTTTCTCAAAAAATCTCTGCGACTATCGCTCATGGTCTGAAGTTTTAAAATTCGATCAGTAATTGATTTTTTTCTACTGCAATTCCTTTCGTCACTGCAATCCGCTTTACCACTCCATCCGTTGGCGACTTCAGGATATTCTCCATCTTCATGGCTTCCAGCACCAATAGCGGATCGCCTTTTTTCACGGTATCACCTTCTTTCGCAATGATGTTCAATACCAGGCCCGGCATTGGCGCTTTGATATTATTGACCTTTTTCGCAGCCAGCGAATCCATCCCAAGGTTCTTCAGGAGCTCGTCAAACTTATCGGTTACTTTCACTTCGTATTTGTTTCCGTTCACACGAATAAGCGCTGTTTTCTCTTCTTTGTTCACCCTGATCACATCCACATTGTATGAAACATTATTTTTCAGGATATGAAAAGAGGAAGAAGTAACTTCAAAGGTATCGAGGCTGATCTTTTCGCCATTTACCGTTAAGTTATTGCCTTCTTTTTCGACCTTATAAGAAGTATTATTTACCGTTGCTGTGTACATTCTACAAATGTAGTCTTTACGGTACAAAGAGTCAAGTTAAAAAACGCTTTCTTAAAAATTGAAGGATAGGCCGGCCCCGGCATGGATAAAAAAGGGCTCTATTACTTTGTTGCGGTACAGGTACCGAAGTCCTCCCTGCAATTGCAGGTCTATCCGGTCATCCTTGCCCAATGGAAATTTCACCTTCCCTCCCACTTCACCGGAGAAACGGAAATACTCATAGTTTGAATTTTTATACCAGTAATCACAACCTAAGGGAGCCACATAAATTCCTACCCTGATATCGGCATCCGGGTTGGGATAAAAAGTAATGCCTTCCGGGATGGCGATCAGCAAAACACCGATCGTATTGACAGCACTCGAATTGTTCCCGCCAAGGCTTTTCAGCAAAATAGTCCCGAAAGCCGCTCCTACCGGAGAATGCAGGTAAAATACCCTGTCGGTGGAGCCTCCGATACCGAGCTTGTAATTCATCCCGAAACGGTCGCCAAGCGGAACTTCCACCTGTATCGTTCCGGAATAATTACGTATGGAAAAATTCTCGGAATATTCGGCACCCAGCCCGATAGAGAACTGTTCCTGTCCTGACAAAGCGAATGAAAAAAGAAATGTGTATACAAAAAACAGGATCCTGCTCATACTGATTTGTCGTTTCCTGCATCAAAAATAAAGTTTTTTACCGCTGCACCAAACATTTGGGAATGTTCCATTTTCCTTTGTAGGAGGCCATATCGATAACCGTTCCGTGGCAATTGACATAATTGCCTTTTTCATCGCGCCGGAAAAACCAGGCCTGACCGCTTCGTATCGCATCCATGCATTTTTTCGATAAAGCTTCGGGCGAAAGGGTTTTGCTGGCATCATCCACCAACTCTATCCCAACCGAATTATTGAAAATATCCATTACACAGGACAGGCTATCGGGCGGTTCCCCGTTCTCATATTTTCCTTTCAAATAATCGAGGTAATTGTCTTCTTCGTGCGCTTCTCCGAGAGATCTTAATTTCCCGGGGTTTATTTTTTGCGCCAGCATAGCCATGTAATAAATATGCCGGTATGCGTCCAGCTTTCCTCCATTTTCAAAGGAATCGAGCAGGTTCTTACTTTTCACATAGGCATAAACAACATCCGTACGCTGGTTGATCTTCTTTACTTTCAATGCTGCAAAAGGATGTTTGCGCACCCATTTTTTCTGGTTTTTGGAAAGCTTCGAATACCCACTGCAGGCACTCAAAAACAAAATGATCAGAAGAATAAATATGTTAGAGGTGGACTTCACTTTTTAATAATACGACAAGATACTGAATTTATTGCCTTGTCGGGTTTCACTATTCGTAAAAACGGTTCCTTATTTTTCTTTGTTGAAACACTCTCTGCAAAGCGGCTCATAACTTTCTATTTCGCCCAGCAGCACAAGCGATGTGTCGGCTGTTTTCCGGTGCGAGAACAGAGCCGGATTCCCGCAACGCATGCAGATGGCGTGCACCTTTGTTACGTACTCTGCACAGGCAAGTAAGGCCGGGATGGGACCAAACGGCTTCCCCGTGTAATCCATATCGAGGCCGGCTACGATCACACGTACACCATTCTCAGCCAGTTTGTTGCAAACGGTTACGATCCCTTCATCAAAGAATTGCGCCTCATCGATCCCTACCACATCTACATCCGTTGTGAGCAACAGGATATTGGAGCTGGAGGGAACAGGTGTGGAAACAATGCTGTTTGAATTATGGCTCACCACGTTTATTTCATCGTAGCGGGTATCAATGGAGGGCTTGAAGATCTCTACTTTCTGTTTGGCAAACTGGGCGCGCTTCATTCTCCTGATCAGCTCTTCCGTTTTGCCTGAGAACATACTTCCGCATATTACTTCTATCCAGCCTTTGCGATGCGGCCCGCTTTTTATGTTCTCTAAAAACATCTGTTAATTGTTTATAAAACGTGAAATGAAAATAAAAGCCATCACGTTAAAGCTGTAAAAATAAATGTAATTTTAAGAAGTTGTTTCTGATTTAGCAAATAGCCTATGCAAAAAAAAGTATTAGCAGAAAAAATGCGTGAGCAGGCTGAAAAGCTGCTCAAACTACTGCCTCTCCTCTCTTCTCCCGAAAACCTGAACCTGAGCGTAAAAGAAATAGAAAACACGCTGCATGAAAGCGAACAATTGATCCGGATCCTGTCTGCCTATAAATTCGTTTCCGAGCAAAAAGAACAATTCTCCGATCTGAATGTACATCTCAAGATAATGGAAAACATCAATAAGCAGGAAGAGGTGCGCACTGTTACAGAAATTGCCGATCCGGATAGTTCTCAGGAAGAAAAAACAGTGAAGCCGGAGCCCGCTGTAATCACTGCCGCCAAGCCGGAGCCTGTAACAGCGAAAAAACCGGAGCCACAAAAGATCAGCTCTGAGCATAAAGAAGAAAAAACGGGAGAGAGTAAAGTGATCATGCGTAAAAAAGTGGAGTTTGGCATTAACGACAAATACCGGATGATCAACGAGCTGTTCCATCAAAGCGCTTCCGAATTTTCTGCCGCACTCGATCAGTTAAACCTGACCGAAACACCTGAAGATGCAGAGAATTACCTGGAAAACCTGAAAAATCTGTATTCCTGGAAACCGGAGCATCCGCTTGTAAAGATGATCTATTCGCTCACACAAAAACGCTTCCAATAAATGCTTCGTTCATTCTGCCTGCTCCTTTTTGTAAGCATCTGTTGTCCTTCTTTTTCACAATCGGAAGATATTGTGCTTGCCAGAAAAGTAATTGAAAAGCTTACTTCCAAAGAATTTGCCGGCAGAGGCTATGTGAAAAAAGGCAACGAAAAAGCGGCCACTTATCTCAATAATACTTATAAAGACTATTTATTAACACCCCTCAATAAACACTCGTACTCTCAGTTTTTCACGACGGATGTAAATACCTTCCCGGGAAAAATGTCGGTGATCGCGGGTGAAAAAAAACTGATCCCCGGGGTTCATTACATCGTAGGTCCCGAAAGCAAAGGTGTTTCAGGAAGTTTCACTTTTTTTCCAAAAGACAGTATCACCTGGGTTGCCAATAACATGCGCCTGCCAGTGCTGGTAAAAAAAGAGAAAAAGCTTACCTGGAGTGTTGCCACCGAACAGGCAGGATATACGGCGATCACGCTCCTGAAAGACTCCTTCCCGGGTGAAATAAAAAGTCTCGATATCCGGATAGAAAGTAAGCTGGAAAAAAAATTCAAGCTGCAGAATGTATGTGGATTTATCAAAGGCAGCAGGCAGCCCGATTCGTTCATTGTTTTCACGGCACATTATGATCACCTCGGGATGATGGGAAAGGAAACGATCTTTCCGGGTGCCAATGACAATGCCAGCGGCGTATCTATGCTGATCAACCTGATCGATCATTTTTCGAAGAACAAACCGGCTTATTCCGTTGCCTTTATTGCCTTTGCCGGCGAGGAAGCAGGGCTGCTGGGCTCAAAATATTATGTCGATCATCCCTTGTTCCCGCTTGGGAAGATCCGTTTTCTTGTAAATCTTGATCTTCTGGGAACAGGCGATGAGGGAATAACAGTGGTAAATGCCACGGAATATAAGAACGATTTTGAGCTTCTGAAGCAGATCAATGAGAACGGGAAACTGCTTCCCCTGGTAAAATCCCGTGGAAAAGCGGCCAACAGTGATCATTACTGGTTCACGGAAAAAGGGGTTCCTGCTTTTTTCATTTATACAATGGGAGGGATAAAAGCTTACCACGATGTGTATGATATCGGCAAAACCCTCCCCCTGACCAAATACACAGAGGTGAAAAAGCTGCTTGTCGAATTCTCAACCGCTAAAATGAAATAAAGGCTCTTTAGCAGACCTTGCCCCGGTTTGTTTTCCCGTGAAATTATCCCCAAAAAGGAGCTCAAAATCCGTAAAAAAACACACTAAATTTGTGGAAATTAAGATAAATTGTTAAAAAATAACGACTAAAATTGGCTTACAACCATTCATTATAGTATATTTGCCGGAAATATTGAAATTAAGGAACATGAAAGAGATTCACCTGACAGGAATAGAGTACGTTGAATACAATACTATTGATGGAATAGAATTTAAATACAAACCTGAAGTACCAAAACTGAAGGTAATTGGTAATATATTAATTGCAGACGAAAACGAAGAAGATGAGGCACAGGGAATCGTGTTCCTTACACAAAAACAACTGAACCAGGTGCTGAGCAATAAAGAAGTTGAACTGGCCGTTGCTGACGACAACCGTTGGTATCCTGTAAAACCATTGAACAAGGAACAGGCTAAGAAGATCGGCCTGGTTACTCTCGAAAGCGAATTTTTAGGAACCATTTCCGACATAAAAAGCTTTGAGGTCATAAAAGTTTCAGAATAAAAAAAGCCCCGTGATCCGGGGCTTTTTCAATTTTATTCTTATCTTCATCCTACACAATTTTCCGTTTATGTCCCCATTTGTAAATAAGGCCTGCCGTTATATACTGCCGGTAATTGCCTTGTTTACTTTTTTTCGCCTTTCTTCCCAAACGTACCACTTTACAGCCATCTCGGTAGAACATGGCCTTTCGCAATCGCAGGTGAACTGCATTATGGAAGATTCGAGAGGATTTTTATGGATCGGTACGGCCGGGGGAGGGATCAACGAGTACGATGGGAACACGTTCAAAGTATACGACGAAAAAGACGGCCTGGCCGGGAATATCGTAAATACGATCGAAGAAGATCACAACGGGAATATCTGGGTAGGCTCTACCTGGGGCGGGCTTTCGATCTTTGATGGAAAAAAATTCAGGGTACTTACAAAAGACGATGGACTCCGGGAAAGCGGAGGGGTTATTTCTATCTGCCGGGCCAAGAATAACCAGATGCTGGTGGCTTTTGATCATGGCATCGATATCCTCGAAGGGAAATCCATTTCCGAATTTCACAGCGAGATCTTTGCCAACCATAAGATCTATAAATTGTTTCGCGACAAATCGGGCAATATCTGGATCCTGACCGACAAAAGTCTTTTTATCTACAACGGCTACAGCCTTGTAGACCTGAACAGCGCTTTTGATATTCATTTTCCTTTTTCCTCCATCGCCCAGGACAAAAACGGGAATATCTGGCTGGGAAGTTACGGAAATGGCCTTTACATCCTTTCCAAAGCGCATAACGATAAGTACATCCTTACCCCCTATACCAAAAACGAACAGCTCAACCAGATCTCCGCTCAATCTATCCTCATTGATAAAGAGAACAATCTCTGGCTGGGGACAAATGATTTCGGCATTGTAAAGTACGATTATAAAACCATCACTTTCATCAACCAGGCCAATGGCTTTCCGAATAATAACATCCTTGCATTTTGCGAGGATCATTACGGGAACATCTGGTTCGGAACAAATGGCAGCGGCCTGATAAAATATTTTCCCTGTCCTTTTTCCTATTTCGATAATATAGAGGGTTTTAAACGGGCGGATGTTTTTTCCATACTCTGCGACAAGGATGGCGCTGTGTGGGCTGCCAGTCAAAGCCTCGGGCTTTACAGGTTATACAACAACGAGCTCGAATGCTTTGACGAAACCAAAGGGATCCTGTCACGATCCATACGTGCACTGGCCCAGGACAAAAACGGAAAAATATGGATAGGTACCAAGAATGGCCTGAACTACATAGATAAAGGAAAAGTGTATAAGCTCGACCTGCCCACCACTAAAAAGTACGTTCGTACCCTGTTATGCGACGCACAAAACAATCTCTGGATCAGTGTATATGGCGAAGGACTTTTGAAGTTCGATGGCAGCAGCTTCAGGCTGTATACTCAAAAAGACGGACTTAACCATGACTTTATCCACAGTCTGTTTCAGGATAAGAAAGGCAACATCTGGATCGGAACGGGGAATGGCATCAACCGGATGAAAGATGGCCTGATAGAGGATTTTGTGCTTGGAACCAATCTTTGTAACAAATACATCGGGAGCATTACCGAGGATTCTTTTGGGAATGTCTGGTTCGGCACCGATCGTTGCCTTATCCGCTATAACGGGCAGGAGTTTTCGAGTTTCAATATTTCGGATGCGCTTACTTCCAATACGATCTATCTTCTGACTTCCGATAAAAAAGGAAGAGTGTATGTGGGCACAAATAAAGGGATCGATAAAATGACCATTCAACCCAATGGCGATATCCTGGAGATCAAGAACTACGGGATCTCGGAAGGTTTCAAGGGACTTGAGTGCAATTCGAGATGCGTATCGGTGGATACGGCCGGGAATATTTTCTTCGGAACGATCAAAGGCGTGATCAAATACCTTCCTGCCAACGACAAGGCCGAGGATCACCGCACATCTATCCACCTCACCAACATCCGCCTGTTCCCCTACGACAAAACAGACTGGGCGGGGTATTCCGACAACCTTACCAATTGGTTCAAGCTGCCTACCGACCTGGTGCTTCCCTACAGTGAGAACAATATCTCTTTCGATTTTACCGGGATCAATTTATTTCATCCTGAGAAGGTAAAGTACAGGGTTTTCCTCGAAGGTTTTGACGGAGACTGGATCGACAACACCACAAAAAATGCAACGTATACCAATTTGCCGGCAGGCAGGTATACCATGAAAGTAATGGCCTATACCGATGATATCAATAAAGCTTCTTATACCCAGTTTGCTTTCGAGATCAGGCAGGCTTTCTGGAAAACATGGTGGTTTATTATACTGATGCTTTTCCTGTTAGCTGCCAGCGTGTATATTTTCATGAAATTCAGGACCCGAAGAATACAGCTTTCCAATGAGAAGTTAGAAAGCCTTATTGAGTTAAGGACCCGGGAGATCACCAAACAAAAATTAGAGATCGAAACGCTTTATAAGGAAGTGCATCATCGTGTAAAGAACAATCTGCAGGTGATCAACAGTATTATCAATCTTCAGTCCTCTTATATTACCGACGAAAACACCCTTGCCATTTTTAAAGAATGTCAGAACCGTGTGTATACCATGGCTGTCCTGCACGAAAAACTATACTCTGCCAAGGATCTTACGAATAACAAACTGGGACCTTATATCGAGCGGATCGTGGAATACCTGGCATATGTGTACAAAAACAATCTGGAGATCAAAACGGAGATCGACATCAATGTTTCACAAATAGGCCTTGATACAACGATCCCGATCGGGCTGCTGATCAATGAGATCGTGTCCAACTCTTTTAAATATGCATTTGACGAGAGCATCAAAAATAAAACGATCCTTATCCGTATTGAGCAAATCGAACCAAAAAAATACCGGATGCTAGCCGGCGACAATGGTAAGGGCTTCGAAGAGAGAAAAGATGAGGGCACTGTTTCCTTCGGATTAGAGCTGATCAATATTTTAGTGGACCAGTTGAATGGCACTATCCGCAAGCTCCCGGAACAGGGCACGCTTTACGAGGTCATTTTTTTCAACATTGATAAAGACATTACGAAAACACCTTAATGAAAGTCTCCGGTTTTACCATTATTCGAAATGCGCTTAAATATGATTACCCGGTGGTGGAAGCCATTACATCCATACTTCCGGTTTGCGATGAGTTTATTGTCAGTGTGGGCAATTCGGAAGACGAAACCATGCAGCTGATCCGATCCATCCAATCGCCGAAAATAAAGATCGTGGAATCCGTGTGGGATGATAGTCTGCGTGTGGGAGGTAAAGTGTTAGCCGACGAAACGAACAAAGCCTTATCGCATATTTCGAAAGACAGCGATTGGGCATTCTACATTCAAAGCGACGAAGTGATCCACGAAAAATATCATGCAGGCATTCGTGAAACAATGGAAAAGTGGAAAGATCACAAAGAAGTGGATGGTTTGCTTTTCAACTACACCCATTTCTACGGCAGTTATAATTATGTAGGTGACTCCCGGAAATGGTACCGGAAAGAGATCCGTATTATCCGGAACAGCCCCGATATTGTATCCTACAAGGATGCGCAGGGATTCCGGAAGCGCGACAACAGTAAGCTGAAAGTAAAGCCCGTGGATGCATTCGTTTACCATTACGGTTGGGTAAAACCTCCGAAAGCCCAGCAGGAAAAACAAAAGAATTTCAATAAGCTCTGGCACGACGATACCTGGATGAAGGAACATATCGGCGATGCTGAAGAATTTGATTACTCGGCCATTGATGTGCTCGCACCTTTCACCGGTTCGCATCCGCTGGTAATGAAGGAACGGCTAAACCGGTATAACTGGGATTTTAATTTCGATCCTTCTAAAATAAAGCTTTCGCTGAAAGACCGCTTTTTGCTGAAACTGGAAAAAGCTACCGGTTACCGGGCCGGGGAATACAGGAATTATAACCTAATTTAGTTCACTTTTTATTTACTTTTTTTAACGCAGCCGTTTCATTAACAAACGCAGGGTTCTTTTGCTTAAGCGCATGACATTCACGTCCAAAAGCAGGTCGTTCACCCATCAAAACCAAACTTTCACGAATATTAAAATACAGATGTAGAAGAAATCGGTATCTTTACATTAGATTTCATATGAACACAAAGAGTACACATTTCCTGCTTTTTCTTCTCTTCCTTTTGATCCTTTGCGGATGTGGTAATGAAGAAAATTCCGACAAAAAAGTCATTGCAAAGACACCACAGGATGTGAACAAGATATCCGGTGAGCAATTGAAAAAATTATTGAAAAATAATGTGAAGGATACTGTTTTGATCCTGTCGAAAGACACCCTGATCACCTATCCTTTTTTCAAAACCAATTATACTGCAGGACCGCAAACCCTGTTTACCGACAAAGGTACCTGGAATCCATTAGGCGACACGCTGTTTAAGATCATTAAAGATGCGCGGTTCTATGGCCTGATCCCCAACGATTATCATTACAAAACAATTGATAGCCTTTATAAATCCGTTTACAACAAGCAGGAAGAAAACTACGATGCCATGGCGCTGGCAAAAATAGATCTGCTTTTGTCGGATGCCTATTACAAATTCGGCGCACATCTCAACAAAGGCCGGTTTTATCCCGACAGTCTGCTGATAGAATGGAAACCCGCAAAGCTGGACAGTGGCTGGAACCTGACACTGGCCAAAGGATTAAGCTCAAAGAACATCCGTGCTGCACTGGACGCGCTGGAACCCAGGCATGAAGGCTATCTCTTCCTGAAAAAAGAGCTAAAAAAATACATTCTTGAATATGAAAAAACGGATTGGGATTCTGTTTCTTTCTCCAATATTACGGATACTACCGTATTCCTGGTCAGCTTAAAAAAGCGATTGTTAGCATCGGGCGATTATGACAGCACCGGAACCGATCCGGACAGTTTAAAAATGGCGAAGGCTATAAAGTCTTATCAACAGAAAATGAACCTGGATCCGGACGGTAAGCTGGGCAAGCTCACCAAACAAACCCTGCGTTTGTCGAAAGAGGCAGGTATTCGCCAAATGGAAATGGCCTTGGAGCGATGGAGATGGGAGCCCAAAGATTTTCCGGACAGATATTTCTGGGTAAATATTCCTGCTGCCGATCTGCATATTTATGAATATAACAACGGTAAAATCGACAGAAGGCTTCGTAAGAGTAAAAAAGCGAAAGAGCTGATCATGAAAACGGTAGGGAAAGATACACTGGTGCTCTACTCACGTATCGTTGTAGGAAAACCAGAAACGCAAACTCCTACCCTTACTTCGAGGATCAACTACATGCTCATTTATCCCTACTGGACCGTTCCTTACAGCATCGCATGGAAAGAGATCCTGCCGGCAGTACAAAGAGACAGCTCGTACCTGCGGAAGAAGAATTTTGAAGTGATCAATTCCAAAGGTGAAGTACTGGATACCAAAACCATCAGCTGGAAAAGGTACAATAAAACAAATCTTCCTTTCAAGTTCAGACAACGGATTGGTGATGACAATAGTTTAGGGGTTGTAAAATTTAACTTCAACAATAAACACGGGGTTTATCTCCATGATACGAACAGCAAACGTTATTTCAAAACTTTTTACCGTTACCAGAGCCATGGTTGCATGCGTTTGGAGAAATACTGGGAAACCGCCAAGTTCTTAGCCAGGGAAGACACTTCAAAAGTGCCGTATGATACCCTGGCTCTTTATTTTGCAACCCCGGAGCAGCGTCAGATCAATATGAAGAGAACCATTCCGATCTTTGTACGGTATTACTCTACTGTTGCCGATTCTACGGGCCTGCATCGTTATATCGACATCTACCGGAAGGATGAAAAAATGGCCGAGCTGCTGTACAAATGCAAATAAAAGCCGCTCTACCTGTAATATTCCCGGCCTGCAAAGAGCGGATCCGGTGAAAGCCTAATTTTTTCAGGATATTTTATCCACAAAGGAGCCTTTTTACTTTTAATAAGTACGGAAAGCCCCTATTGTTTTTTTTTAAGCGAATGGTTATGTTTGGAGTCCCGATACATATTGGGAAATGAGTCCTCTAAGATCCTGAAATAGCCCTGAGCTTCATATGGATAGAGAAAGGATGGTTTGGTACAATTAAAAACACACACATGAAAGAAGTTTCTGTTAGCCGCCTGAAAGAAATGCTCGACAAAAAAGAGGATTTTCAACTGATCGATGTACGTGAAGAACACGAGTTCGATATCTGTAATCTGAATGGCGAGCTGATCCCGATGGGTGAAGTGATGGATCATATCGACAAAATATCACGCGACAAAACCGTGGTTGTACATTGCCGGAGCGGAAAACGCTCTGCCACCGTTATCATGGCCCTGGAGCAGGAACATGGTTTTACCAATCTCTATAACCTGCAGGGTGGGATTCTCGCGTGGGCGCAGGAGATCGATCCATCCATGCCAAACTACTAAATTCTATCAGCTTCTATGGAAAATTGCGACTGCACATCGATTGGCATACTGGACCTTATACTGCACACCAAATGTTATCTCGAATGTTTTATTAAAGAGCACGGAACGCTTACCTACTTCCTCGTTTGCCTGATCATTTTCTGCGAAACAGGATTAGTGGCTACTCCTTTTTTACCCGGAGATTCCCTGCTGTTTACCATGGGCATGTTTTCAGCTATCTACCCGGAAGTATTGAACCCGGTGATGATCATCTTTTTACTCATCCTCTCCGCTATTGTAGGCGATAATCTCAATTACCTGATCGGGCGGACACTGGGCATACGGATCTTCGAGATCAAAGGATTGAACAGGATCATCAAGCGTGATTATCTTGTAAAAACCGAAGCCTTCTATGCAAAGCACGGGGGCCTGACCATTATCCTGGCCCGCTTCATCCCGATCGTACGCACCTTTGCACCTTTTGCTGCCGGTATCGGTAATATGAATTACAGGAAGTACATCACCTTCTGTGTTATCGGGGCTGTGATATGGGTTACGGCGCTTACCACTGCCGGGTATTTCCTCGGAACAAACGCATGGGTGCAGAAGAATTTCGAAAAAGTAGTGTTTGGGATCATTTTAATTTCTGTTCTCCCGGTGATTATCGGTTTTCTTAAATCAAAATTTACAGCAAAAAAACAGTAAACCTGGCAAGAGCAATATATGAGTGAGCCTAAAGATATATACCCGATCGAATACCCGGCCATCAAATCAGCAAGTGTGTTCTATTTCAACACGCCTTCCGGTTTGCGTTATGAAGTTCGGTTCGGAAGAAGGCAGGACAATATATTGCATGCAACCATTGTTTTCGGTGTGATCAACGATGAGTTCGAAGGCGAGGAATATGTGGCCACCAATCGTGGTGAGGTATACGGCGTAATGCGCACTATTTCTGAGATCGTACGGGCATTTATGCGCGAACACCCGAAGATGATGACCTATGAATTCAATGCGGTGGACAAAGATGATGAAGACGGAAGACATACCAATGCACGCATGCTTTTGTACAAACGGTATCTGCCCCAGATCTTCGACGGTTCCTGGATCTTTGAGATCAACGACAACAATGCAATGGTTAAAAAAAAGCATGATTGATTCGGAGACCCGCTATCGGGATGAATGACCATTTTATTTTTTGCCGGATTAAAATTTACAAATTGTAAATATCAAGATCGTCCATGTTATTCAACTCACTGCACTTCCTTTTTTTCCTTCCTATAGTGTTTGGGTTCTACTGGTGCCTTCCGCATCGTTTCAGATGGCTTCTTTTATTAGCCGCCAGCTATTATTTCTATTTCAGCTACAATCCCTGGTACTGTCTTCTGTTGATGGGAACCACAGTCGTGGATTATTACGCTGCAAAAAAGATCAGCCAGTCGACAAACAAACTACAAAAAAAACAATGGCTGCTGCTGAGTCTCGTTAGTAACCTCGGCGTGTTGTTTGCCTTCAAATACAGCATCTTTGCCCTCAACACGGTTTTCTCTGTTACGAATATCCTTTCGCTTAGCAATTTCTCTATGCTGCAGGCATTGGTCATTCCAGCCGGGCTTTCGTTCTATACCTTCCAGTCCCTGAGCTATACGATAGATGTATACCGGGGTACCTACAAGCCCAATGACAGCCTGGGTATGTTTGCCTTGTATGTTTCCTTCTTCCCGCATATGGTGGCAGGGCCGGTAGTACGCTACAACAGCCTGATGCCACAACTGTATGAACAACATTTCCTGCGTAACATAGAATGGGAAAAAGCCACCCGTCTCGTTGTATGGGGGTTTTTCAAAAAGATCGTGATCGCCGACCGCTTAGGAGAGATCGTCACACCCGTTTTTAATGATGTATCTCATTTTTCAGGATCTACGCTACTATTTGCAGGCTTCCTGTTTGTGGTGCAGGTCTATTGCGATCTTTCGGGTTATTCGGATATTGCAACCGGTGTTGCCAAATATTTCGGCATCAACTTCAGCCTGAACTGGCGCCGCCCATTGCTCTCGAAATCGCTCATTGAATTCTGGCAGCGCAATCATATTTCCATCACTACCTGGTTCAGGGATTACCTTTATATTTCGCTGGGCGGCAACCGGTGTACCTACCGGCGCTGGCTTTTCAATATTTTCCTTGTATTCCTCATCAGCGGTCTGTGGCATGGCGCCAAATGGACCTTTGTGATCTGGGGAGCCATGCATGGGATCGTTTATATCCTGGAGCTGATGAATTCGAAACGCAGCCGGCCATTCAAAGTACCTGCAATTACCGGCTGGTTGTACCTGCTTCTTTTTCACACACTTTCGCTGATCGCTTTCAGAGCACTCAGTACCTGCGATCTTTTTACGATCTATCAAAAGATCTTTACTTCCTTTAATGCCTCAGCATGTATGCCCGAGCTAAAAACAGTGACCGATCTTTTTCCTTTACTGATCGCCTTGTCACTGATCCTGTTTTTGTTTTTGAAAGAGCTGAACGAAGAATATGCCTTGCTGAACAGGCTTCGTTTCTTTGAAGACTTTGCCCGCCCTGCTTTTTATGTGACGGTACTGCTTACGATCTTCCTGATCGGGAAGTTCAATGCGAATGAGTTTATTTATTTTCAGTTTTAGAATGTAACGCCTTTTTACCGCAAAGTCCGCTGAGAAAGTATAAAACAAATTACAGACAATTCCGAATAGTTATCATAGTTTGTTATGCCAGTATGGGAATTATTTTCCAGGTTTTTGGCTATTTTTTTCCGGCAGTTTGTACCCGATTTTTTTCGTGGAACCAGCTGCTCCTTCTTTTCAAGCAACTCGTCGAGGTATCGGAATACCACTTCTATGTTCTGATTCTGGTTATCTACTTTCCTTTTGCTGGCATCTTCTCGATCTCTAGTCGGAGCTCGGTATTATCCATCAACATGTGCCGGATTTTCGCAAAGATGCGCATGATTTGAATATTTACAGAAATTGCCTTCTGGCTGTTCAAAACGCTCGACAGCATGAGTACTCCATGTTCTGTAAACACCATTGGGAAATATCTTGTACCTCCCCAACTTGAGGCGCCAAATTGGCGCCTCAAGATCTCAAATTCTTCTTCGGTCAGTTCAAACATAAAATCCTCCGGGAACCGGTCGATATTCCTTTTTACCTGCCTTTTTAATTGTTTGGTTTCTATCTGATACAGCTCCGCAAGATCACTGTCCAGCATCACTTTATGCCCCCTGATGTAGTAGATCTTATTCATAACCACTTCATCGGCTATCATCAATGCTGTTTCCTTTTTTGCCATGTCGCTTAGCTATAAGTTATAACAGGTGCTTTTCTTTAAAGGTGCCAATCCGGCACCTCAAGATTACCTCGGCACTTCCACTTTCTCAATGATCTTCTTCACCACATCGCCGGCAGTAAGTCCTTCCATTTCTTTTTCAGGAGTAATGATCACGCGGTGTTTGAGTACATGCGGCGTAACATATTTGATATCGTCCGGGCTGATGAAATCCCTTCCTCTCAGGGCCGCACAGGCTTTGGAAGCATTCAGGATAGCCAGGGAGGCCCGCGGGGATGCACCTAAGAACAACCAGGTATTGTGACGCGTTTCATGTACGATCTCGGCAATGTATCTCAGCAGGTTCTGCTCTACATGGATATTGGCCATCGTATCTCTCAGCGCCCTGATATCCGATCCGCTGAGCACCTGGTTGATCGTAGAGAGATCAACCGTGTTTTTCTTCAGGTGGTACAGGTTCAGGATCTCCGTTTCCTGGGCCAGATCTGGATACGTCACTTCTATTTTGAACAGGAAACGATCCAGCTGCGCCTCCGGCAAACGGTAGGTTCCCTCTTGTTCGATCGGGTTTTGAGTAGCCAACACCATAAAAGGATAACCCAGCGGATAGGTCGTTCCGTCGCTGGTGATCTGCCGTTCTTCCATTGCTTCAAACAATGCTGCCTGTGTTTTAGCAGGAGCACGGTTGATCTCATCCGCCAGCACAAGATTGGCAAACAAAGGTCCTTTCCTGAATTCAAAGCTATTGGATTGTGCATTGAAAACAGAGGTCCCGATAATATCAGAAGGCATCAGGTCGGGAGTGAACTGGATCCTTTTGAAATCCGCATGGATAGTACGGGCCAGCAATTTAGCCGTCAATGTTTTTGCAACTCCCGGAACACCTTCTATCAATACATGTCCATCGGCCAGCAAAGCAATGAGCAAAAGATCGGTCATCTGGTGCTGCCCAACAATGTATTTACCTATTTCGGCTTTGATCTTTTCCGAAGCGTTGTTGATATCGCGAAGATCAACCCTGTTTGAAAATGTGTTTTCCATTAGCGTTTATTTTTTTTATGAAACTGTTCTATTAAGGTGTTTAATTCTATTAATTGTTTTTCAGAGATGGTTCTTTTGTACTGTATCGTTTCAATACGTTCAAACAAAGTATCTATTTCTGTCCGTTCGATCCCGGATAAGGCTGCTATCCGTTTCAGTACGTCGTTTGTGATCAGCTGTGTGTTTACCTGGAATTTAAAACGGATCGTATCGAGGAATGAATTTATTTTTTCTTCCGCAATGATCTTATGGTTCTTTGCATTAAAATATACATTACCGATCACTTCCACAAAGTCCAGTGTGGAATTGGAAGGCGGAGTGATCACCGGGATCGGACGCTGCCTGCGCTTGAGATTAAACACCATAAACAGCAGGATAGACAGGAGCGCAACCGAATAAGCCGCATACAATGCATCGTTCCCGAAAATAAACTGCAGCGGGTTCTTTATTTTCGAATTGTACGTTTTGTAATTCTCATCCCAACAGATGCGCGGCATATCTATATAGGACAAAGCTTTGTATGGGTAATTACGGGCAAGCCTGTTCACCACATTGTAATTTGCAAATACCTCCGGGTTACTCATCAGGTAAAATGTGCCCTTTCCAAACTGCAGGGAAATGAACAAAGGATTCTTGTTTGTATCAGCTGCGATGATCTTTGCACGCGAAGTGTCGAAAGAAGTGAAATAAGAAGGAGTTACTCCGTCATTATAGGAATACAGCCTTTGATCCTTCAGCCCCTGGTGATATACGACTGTAAATTTTCCTTCTTCCTTTTTCGGAATAAAATATCCGTAACTAAGGTTCGTTTTTATTTTAAGCGTATCTGCCAGTTTTCCATCGAAAAAATTAGCCGCTATCAATACCTTATTTCCTTTTGAAACATAGTTTAGCAACATCCTGGTTTCAATGTCATCTATCTTAAACAGGTCATTGATAAATATAGTGGAAGAGCGGGCCTCTGTTGTAGAATCAAGCCCCGAATAAATTGTCTCCTCCGTCACTTCCATTTTGTCTTTAAACGCCGACCGGTCCAACAGCTCATACATAGCATTGCAGCCAAAAGGGATCATATCTTTTTGTTTGTATGTTTTACGCCAGTTCACGGGGCGGGGCGCTTTCATTTGTACATACACAATGGCAGCAAACACCAGCAGAAAAAAGACGATATATTTCCTGTTCCCTTTAAACACCTAACTGCTGATTAAAATTATTGAATTCTGTTCTGTATTTTTCGAAGGTATCCCTGGTCAGTACAGCATCTCCGTACCAAACGTATTCAAATCCTGTGTACAGGTCCCTGAACAGGGATTTAGACGATTGTTTTTTAAATTCTATATAGTACTCATAATTTGTTTTATAAGGCTTCCAGTCAATAAGCTCCTTATTGTTCATCAATTGGAGGCTTTTCAGGTAACTGTATCGGAAAGCAAGCCGGTAATCTCCTTTATCGATCGCTTCTTTCACTAAAGCGTCCACATCAATAGAATCAATATTTTCACCTATGTCGGTAAAAACAGATGTTTTGGAGCTTTCTCCCCGGAAGATCTTTCCGCCGTTCATTTTTATTACAATGAAAACAATTCCCGCAATAAACAAAACACCAAGGAGCAGCAAAAAAATGTTCCAGAACCGTTCTACATTCCGGTCGCTTACATCGCCAAACAGCTTCCGGATCAGCCAGTCCCAGAATCCTTCCTTTTCCGATTTATCAACCGAATCGGTTGTTTTATATGCATCGTCCGAAAATACTTCCTGCTCTGTAGCCTTGTCTATTTTCAGGGCTGCAGGAGCAAGCGTATCTTTTGCAGGCGTGTTGCCCACACTGCGGCCATGGCACAAAAGCACCAGGCAAATAAATAAACAATATGTAAATTTCAGGAATTTCAAACCAGCGTAGCGATCAAAAACAAATTAATTATTGAGCCCTATCTGGTCTATCCGGTCTTTAAGGCCTGTTCCTTCTTCCATTTCCTCGTGGCTGTGATAGGTAAGGGCAGTGAACATATTCAGCAAAGGCATAAGCAGGTGCTGCCCTACTACAGCTATAATGGCAAAGATAATGAACCAGATCGCTCCTACTCCGCTATCGCCACCGTCTCCGTACTCATCAAAACGCAAACGGGAAAATGTGCTCACCATCGTAAGTACGAGCTGTGGAAGCGCAAAAACAACACTTGCCACACTTATCATAATATACGCCACCACCATCAGCAGCCAGGTCCACCAGTAATTCCCGGTTATCCGCATGTACTTCCAGCTTTTTCCGAAAGCCTGCGTGATCAGTATTTCATCTCTCAGCACAAGATAAGGAGCGTTTGTCAATGCATACATCAGGTTAGGTCCCACCAACAGAAACCCGACAAGGAAAGCAAGTGCACCTAATATCGGGATCATCAGTACGATCACCAATCCGATTGTAAAAACCAGGGCTACAAGTGTCAGCAGGAGATAGTTATAGAACAATCTCCATGCATCGGCAGGCAGGTATTGCATCAGCTCCGCTGTCGTGATCTTTTCACCTTCCTGCTTCTTTTGTGAAAGGATCAGATACCTGTTAACGATAGCACTGTATACCACATAAGCTGCCATCAGGACAATGAAGTACACTAACATCATGAACAGGTAATCGGATACATCAAAATCACTGAGATACGAACGGCGCGTTATGCTTCTGAAACTAAACAAACTGGACAGGTCGTTCCCCATTGCCTGGAGATACCCATTGATACCACCCGCTATCATAAAAAGAGGACCAGCGACCAGGAGGACAGCTCCTAACAGGCTTTTGAAATTATACTTAAAGAATTTAAACGCATCGGTAAATATCTTTCCGAAATCACGTTGCTGGTTGAAGATAACCTTAGTTGAGCGTGGCTGTTGGTACATGTTTTGAGTTTATAGTTAAATAGAGAGGATAAATAACGAAATACCAGATAATAAAAGCACCGGTACCGCAGATGATGGTAAGACTGAGCCATACAGGCATGTCAGTATACCGGGTAACGAAACTTTCGAGGAAACCCGCAACAATAAATACAGGTACGAGGCAGATAACGATCTTCAGGCTATCCAGCGCTCCCCTTTTGAAAGATTGCATCCGTGTATACGTGCCGGGGAACATAAAACTATTACCCAATACAAAACCTGCACAACCGGCAATAACGATAGCCGATATTTCGAGGGTGCCGTGAATGTATACTACTAAGAGGGATTTAACAAACAGCCCGTATTTTAAGAACATGGCGTGAAAACAGCCCATCATCATACCCGTTTGAAAAAGTACATAAGCCGTTCCGAGCGAAAAGATCATCCCGAATACAAAAGCTATAAAAGAAACACGAATATTATTGATCGTGATCCCAATGAACATCACTGACTCCGAATCCTCGCCGTAGATGCCCAATGCATTCCCGTCTTTTATGCGCTCCAGGGTTTTATTCACATATTCATCACCTAAGACTAGTCTTACAAAATCGGCATCGTATACCTGCGACACAAAACCTATCACTGCGCTTACCATAAGCACAAGGAAAGCGATCAACAACTGCACGTGGTATTTTGCAAACATGGTAGGTACTTCCGTTTTCCAAAAACGAAGGAACCGTCCACGTTCTTCTTTCTTGTTCCTATAGATCGCCTGGTGCGTTTTGGCAGTCAGCGCATTGAGGTATAGTGTGGTATTGGACTGCGGGTAATAGGTACGCGCATAAGAAAGATCGTTCGTCAGCTCTATAAAAATATCAGCAATTTCACGGGGATTATTGGCAATACCTTTTTCAATGGTTGCTTCCATTTGCTCCCACTTTTCCGAATTTTGCTTTAAAAAGGTAATTTCTTTCACAGAGGCCTTAATCTTCATGCTAAAATGCAATTTTTTTTCGATATTTAGGGACTATTTTTTAAACATGTTCGACGACGGTATTCACATCAATACTACACAAAATGTACTCATCAGCTATCAGCCTGCCGGGGTTGGTGAGCGGATACTTGCATCCCTGCTGGATACCTTGTTTATGGTCGCCTATTTTGTGGCCGCCTGTATCGGATTTGGCGTAAGTAATGCATTCGATAATATGACATCCTTTGGCTTTTTTGCCTTCATAATGGCCATCACACTTCCGATGCTGCTCTATCACCTCCTGATGGAACAGTTCTTCAACGGGCAGAGCCTTGGAAAAAAAATCATGAAGATAAAAGTGGTGAAACTGGATGGTACACAACCCGGATTTGGCGCCTATCTTGTGCGCTGGGTGATGCGGATCATAGATACGGTGCTTTTCAATGGGGTTATCGCACTGCTCACAGTAGCTTTGAGTGAACGGTCGCAACGGCTCGGCGATATGGCTGCAGGCACTACCGTTGTAAGTATGAAACAAAAAGTGAGCCTAAAAAACACCATCCTGTACAAAACCGCCAGCGATTATAAGATCGTATTCCAGGAAGTAAGCAAGCTCAGCGATAAAGACATGGGCATCATCAAGGATGTATTTGATCACTGCGTCCGGAATGGGGACAGTGCAGGGCTTATGCAGCTATCGAAAAAAGTAAAAGCAAAAATGGAAGTGATCACCACGCTGCGCGATGAACAATTCATCAAAGTGGTGCTGATGGATTACAGCCAATACCAATTCGAAAAATAGCATCATCAGACACTTCGATCATATACTTGTGGGGCAGGGAATCGCAGGCAGCGTGCTGGCCCTGGAGCTGATCAAACAAGGAAAATCCGTCCTGGTGATTGACAAACCGGAGCTTTCTTCCTCATCAAAAGTCGCAGCTGGCATCTGGAACCCTGTTGTTTTCAAACGGCTTACCAAAAGCTGGCTGGCCGATGATGTAATTCCCGCACTGCATGATTTTTACGAAGAGGCGGAAACAATGCTCGGCGCTACTTTTCTTGAGAACCGGAAAATGCTGAAGCTTTTTACCGAAGAACAGGAAAAGATCTTCTGGAAAAAAAAGGCAGGGGAAGAAATGAAAGACTACCTCGATCCTGACACGTTCAGCATTCATAGCCCGGTCGCATCAGAGGCCGGAGCTGTGTTACAGACGGGCAACATCTATACGGCTGTTTTTTTAGAAAAGACACAAAGCCATCTAAGCACTCTTCAGTATTACCTTGGAGAAATATTTAATCATGCTGTACTTGAGATAAAGAACGGCAGCGTTTCTTATAAAGGTAATAGTGCGGCTTCCATTATTTTCTGCGAAGGTCACCTGATAAAAAACAATCCGTTGTTTGGTTTTATTCCTATGAAGCCTGCCAAAGGCGAGGTGCTTACGATCCACTGTGAAGACTTAGACATCGATTACATCCTGAACAAAGGTTTTTTTATACTGCCTTTAGGTCACGATCTGTATAAAATAGGCGCTACCTACAACTGGCAGGATCTGACCGATGCCGTGAGTCCTGCAGGACGAAACGAGTTAGAAGAGAAATTCAGGAAGCTGGTGCCCTTCGCGTATGAAATACTAAAACACGAAGCCGGAGTGCGCCCATCAGTGATCGACAGGAGGCCGGTTATAGGAAAACACCCGGATCATCCGGAAGCATTGGTATTTAATGGTTTTGGCACCAAGGCTGTTATGCTCGCTCCTTTTTTTGCAAAGCAGTTTGTAGAGTACCTGGATGGGAAAGGAGAATTGGATAAGGAAGTAAACTGTCTGCGTTTTTTTGAAAAAGTATAGACAGTATAAGAATTACTTCAGATAACTCACGGCAATGATCTGGATCTTCCGTTCTGCTGCTGCATACGGGCTGTATACAGAATTCCGTGTATCCTTAACATCATCACTTACTTTACTTTGCAGTAATTCACCGATGTCCTCTTCAAAGAATTCGATCCGGCCTTCCGCTTCATTCGTATTATCGATATACTTTACAAAGATCCCGTTCTTGTATTCCCTGAAATAGTTCTGCAGGCTGGAAACCCTTCGTTTCGCAAGGTTTACATTATAGTCGGTAGAAGCCAGCGGACTGCAAAAACCTTTCATCGTAATTTTCACTTTTTCATGACGGGCCAGTACTTTTTCGAGCAGCTCTGCAAATTTATCGAGATCGTGCATCCCGGCATCCACACTGTCCTCAAAAAAATTCTCCACCCTGTTCTCTGCTAATATGGCTGCTTCAGGATCCAGACCTTTGGGATATTCCACATGGTACTTCGACTGAAGCTGTTTATATTCATCATAAGTCGTTTTGTAATTCTTAGTAGTGACGATCGCTTTGGTTTTCGGATTCGGTTCATCGTTGTGAAAAAAAAGCGTGAGCGGCACCAGTACTTTCATCTGGTTGATCAGGACAACAGATGTATCCACCGGCGGAGGCGGGATTTCCAGCGGTGGAATAGTGAAACGGTAAATATCGTTGCAACAGCTTTGTTTTTCTTCAAAATAAGATCCTTTCCGGTTGGAAGAAATATAAGCCATGTTTTTACGACTGCTGACACTGTAATAAATATCGTTAAGTGGCGAATTGATCGGATAGCCTGCATTTTCCGGATCTTCAAAGCCTCCGTTCTTCCATGACGATTTAAAAATATCGAAGCTGCCAAGGCCTTTGTGCCAGGTGGAGCTGAAGTACAAAAACTTTTGCTGATGCACATAAAAAGGGGTGATCTCATCCTCCGTACTGTTCACCTTTTTTCCGGCATTGACAGCCGGGCCGAAGGACCCATTCTCGTTGATCTTACTGTACCAGATATCCTGCCCTCCTGCTCCACCAGTCCGGTTGGAAGAGAAGAACAGGTATTCCATACTGTCAAGCAATGCTACATTTGGCTGGGTATTGT
The DNA here is from genome assembly GCA_021156365.1 of Bacteroidota bacterium. Classification (GTDB taxonomy): domain Bacteria; phylum Bacteroidota; class Bacteroidia; order B-17B0; family Aurantibacillaceae; genus JADJDM01. The sequence goes on along the minus strand of JAJNDK010000007.1, from coordinate 103,072 downwards.
TGCTGTTCAGCGCATTCACCTGCTCCGGCAGTTTTTTGAAATCGCTCCATTTGCTGTTCTGCCAGTCCGAAACCCAGATCTCACACTGGAACGAGGAAGCATCCTTCTGATTGCAGCGGGTAATGAATATTTTAGTGAAAGCTTTGTTGAAACAGGTATTGGCATTGTGAATGTCGTTCTTATTGAACAGTGTATCTAATTCCTGTGCCTTCAGGAATGCATTTCCTTTTTGTTTTGCCGTGTACAGCTTATTGAAATTTACATTGTTCTTTTTATCCCTGTTGTTGCTGAACCGGAGTGAGGAAAAATAGAGCGTACTGTCCCACTCAAAAGGTGCGTACTCCGAAACCTTGCTGTTCACAAGGCTATCGAGGTGCTCCACTTTTACCGGTAAAGGATTTTTGATCAATATCTGTGCAAGATCGCAGGCTTCGGATTCGAGCTTTGCTTTCACCGCCATCTGTTTCCGGGCAGCATCTTTACTGGATTTATTCTTGCTGTAAAATTTCAGGAACATTTTTTTTGCATCCTTGTATTTAGCCTCGTTCTTATAGATCATTCCGAGCCAAAAAGTTGTTTCCGGATACAATTTCCCGTTGTCTTTTTTAAATACTTTCTGATACCAGCGTTCGGCAATCTCCGGATCGGCATTCAGGCGGCTGGCTGTGGCATATTTGTATTGAAAATCAATGGAAGCAGAATCGATCAGGATCACCCGGTTATAGATCTGTGCAGCCGAATAATAGTTCTTATCCGCCATGGCTTCCTCACCCTGTTTCAAAAGGGATTTCAGGGATTGTGCCTGCCCGTTTCCGTATATTCCAAAACAAAAAAGGAATAAAAAAAACAAGTTCTTTATTCCTTTTTTTAAAAGTATGCTGTATGTGAAATGCATTTTTGCAGATTAGTTTACGCTGCTTTGTTTGCTTTTTAATCCGTCCAGGACTTTTTGCTGAGCGCCTACTTCCGTTTTCTTCGTTTCGATCTCTTTTTTATTCAGCTCTATTTTCTCCTGCGATTTTTTGATCCTGTCGTTGTAATCTACAATGTCCTTTTCGAGACCTTTGTTATCTTTTTCGAGGTCAGCCTGCTTGTCGTTCAGCTTGGTCAACGCTTTGGAGGCTTCTTTCACTTTATCGTCGTAGTGATCTTTCGTCATTTTCACAGCAAAATCCTTCACCATGTTTTTGAAGTAGCTCATTTCCTTGCTATGTGAGCTTCCGCTCGCATAAGCTCCACCCAGATCGAAGCATACCGTCAGACGGATCTCATCGTCCTTGCCTTTTGCCATTACTATTGAATGCACATCCACCGTATTATTTCCCAATGAAGTGAATTTGGCATTATCAAAAAAATACTCCCCTTTTTTATCATTTACATCGTCGGGTTTGAAGCTTTTTATGAGGCTTTTCCATTCCTTCTCGATCTTATCTTTATCACTGTGCTGGAATACCGCAACAATAGCCGGCTGCCTGCCCACCGAGAAACTTTCGGAACTTTCACTTACTTCAACTTTTTGTGCAAAAGCCGCTGCACACAAAAGCAGCGAAAAAACAGTAGTATAAAATAGCTTCATGATAGTATATATTTTACGAACAAGGTACAAAAAATACTTTAATTGAAACAAGGGATTTGGACAGAATTCAGTTCCCGCAATTGTTAATCGTCGTGCGCTTCCACTACCCCTCCGGTAACGATAAATTTCATGGTATCGCCCGCTTTTGCCTCTACTTTCCGGATATTTTCCTTCGGTACAAAAACCACCCTGCCTGAAAATGCGTAGGAATGCGGCATGTAAACGGCCACTTTACCTGTCACCCCAAAATCGCTCAGGTCCTCATTGGTAATAAAGCCCAGTTCTTCTATTCCTGCAGCCGGGTTGGTAAGAACCAGCACCGGCCGGTTAAATTTCTTTTTATTGCCCACAAAAGCCTGCATAAAATCCTTTACGGGCGAATACACATGTTTGATCCCGGGTGTATGCTCAATGATCTTCTCTAAGAAGGCAAAAACACCTTTAAAAATGAAGGAAGAAGCAAAGATGCCGATTACGATAATGATAGCGACAACCGCCAGCATACTGATAACTACTACAAAAATATTATCTGCCGGAAGGTTAAAACGGAGCAACATACCGTTCAGGAAAGAATACAGTTTTAACAGGATAATGAGTGTTATCCCTATCGGAACAAGAACCAGCAATCCCTGCGTGAAAAATCTGAATAATTTCATATGTATTGAAAATAAGTACGGCGTACCAATTACGATACGCCCTACTATTAATTATATTAAGAACGGGAACAACTTATGCTGTTCCTGCTTTTCTTACACCAGTAGTTTTTCTGTTACCTGCTGCTGTTTTCACTTTGCCTGTGTCTTTCTTGGCACCTGCAGCAGCTACTTTTTTCTTTTCTTCGGCGGTAAGCTTCGGCTTTTTTGTTTCGCCTTCTTTTTCTTCTTCCACTTCCTTCAGGTTACCGGTTTCCTGCATTAGGTTGTACCAGTTGAACAGCTTGCGCATATTGGAAACGTATACACGTTCTTTGTCGTAATCGGGCAGGATCTCTGCAAAATAAGCTTCAACAGCCTTGTCATCTGCCTTGTGATCGATGGCTTTTCCACCTTTTTCTTTATCAAAGACCGACTTCATGATCTCAGAAAGAGGTTTGTCGCCGCTTTCCGCAAACATGCTGATATCTTCCAAAGCACTGATCTTGCTTGCACCGAATACCGGGAAACGTTTTTTCTCCGTTAACGACTCTACGATAACACCGCTTTTTGAATTGGCCACTACCTTGTATAAACCCGGCATGCCATTAATTGAAATAATTCCGCTTAAATCCATAACATTATTTTAAAGGACTACAAAAATAGTCTTTTTTTGGGTTTATGCAAAATCAGTTATCCACAAGGCATTAACTATCCGCGGCTTTTGAAAAACCAGATGGCGGTTGCTATCACCGCCACTACTGTTACCACAGCCAGGACAATCTTCGCCACACTGTACGGGCGCTCACCCTGCACTTCCCCTGTACGCGCATTGATCGTAAAACGGTACACTTTTTCGTTGTACCGGTAAGCGCTGATCCAGATAGGCAGTAAAATATGCTTAAAAGTGATGTCGTTGTAGTCTGTGCTGATAGTAGTTACGGTTTGTGTATCCCCGCCTATATCCTTTCTTACGGTTTCACCGATCTCCTTATCCATCACTTTTTTTGCTACATCAAACCCTTCTTTCACTTCTACCTGGTAGCTTTCTGTTTTAAAACCGCTCAGGAACGAATCGTTGAAATTTACCAGCTCCGGCAGATCCCAGGGCTCCAGGTCGCGTGTCATTTTATCGGGTAATGCCTTGCTCGCACACACGAGTATATCGTCAAATTTATTATGCACATGGCCCCTGGCTGGTGTCCAGCGTGTTTTCTGCACCTGTCTTGTCTGGCTCTTTCCTTCCGAGTCGGTGTAGCTTTCTGTGTCATAATAATGATCACCGCGCATACCTGTATAATCGCTGGCGGTATTGCTGTCATAAGTCCAATACGGCATATACATCCCGTTCAGCTTCTCTGCGGTGTGGGCAGCATATCTTTTCAGGTCATTCGGTGCAAACCACAAACCACCTACCCAGCCCGTGAAAAGGCCATCTGCCTTTTTCCGATCGATCTTAAAAGGCAGCATGTATTTGGGACGGATAATACTTCGGGTGGTACCGTTCTTAATGACAAGCGGTGTGGCACAAAACGGGCAGTTATCAGAAGTCACATTCGGCGCCATCGTGGTAGAAGCTCCGCAGCCATCACATTTCACGGTGCTGATCTGCTGTTCATCCTGTTTGTGAGATGCTTCGGAGAGGAATTTTTCAAAGTCGATCTCTTCTGTTTTAGCGAGCTCCACTTCTATTTCATTTTTTGCGCCGCAATACTGGCAGTTCAAATGGGTAGTGCCGACAGCGAAAGTCAAAAAGCCACCGCAGTCCTTACATTTTATTTTCTTCTGATCGATCTCAGCTGTTTTTTCATTAAAGTCGTTGCTCATCTTAAGGTGTAGTATTGTTTGTTTATGATTTTGTCCGAAAAAAAAGTGCCACAGGTTTGAATGTGGCACTTCAATTATATATGTACTGGATTATCCTACCGGTGGTGGCGGTGGTGGCATTGCTCCGAATAAAGCCTGCAATTCAGGAACAGCAGATGCTGCACTCCATGCGGCCATTCCTTGTTTCCATACCTGCGAATTCGGATTGAATTGTCCTCCTGCGATCATTCCCTGCAGTTGCTGCATATTGAAAGGGCCTGTCTGCTGTCCGTTTACAGCCACAAAATAGCTGGAAAGCGGTGGCGGCGGCGGTGGCGTATTCATTCCTGTTTGCTGGTTTTGTTGGTTCGGATTGAACATGTTGCCCATCATATTGCCCATCATGTTACCCATGCCCATTCCAACTCCCATGCCCATTCCTGCTCCACCCATACCTTCGTTCTGAGCGGCAGTGTTCATCACATTCATGGCATTCATTTTCGTCCAGTTGTCCCCTTGCGCATTCATACGTGAGTAGGCAAAGATCTCTTTTTTGATATCTTCCGGCATGGACACATTCTCCACGTTGAAGTCTGTAATACTAAGACCCAGAGTCAGGAAGTAGGCATTCAGGTTTTCTTTTGCCATATCTGAAAGCTCGTCCAGGTTGCTGGCAAATTTATCAATGGTAAGGTTGCTGCTTGCCGCAAGATCTGTAAACTTACGCATTACTTTTGTTTTCAGTTGATTTTCCAGTTCGTCCGTGGTATAATTCACATCCGTACCGGCAATCTCTTTCAGGAATAAACCCGCATCCGTAACACGATAAGCAAAGTTACCGAAAGCTCTTAGCTCAACCATACCGAAGCGTGGATCACTTACTGTGATCGGATTCTTGGTTCCCCATTTCTGATCGATGAATTGTTTAGTACTTACAAAGTATACGTCTGCTTTGAACGGGCTGTCGAAGCCATACTTCCATCCTTTCAGTGTAGCAAGGATCGGCATATTCTGAGTTTGAAGCGTGTACATTCCCGGTTTGAAAACATCGGCAATCGTTCCTTCATTTAGGAAAACAGCCTGCTGGCTTTCCCTTACCGTAAGTTTGGCATTGTTCTTAATTTCATGATCATTGTTTTTCCGTGGAAACTTCCACATGATCGTATCATTGCTGGAGTCGACCCACTCGATAATATCTATTAATTCGCCCTTTACAAAATCAAATAATCCCATGTTTTAAAAAATTTAAAAGTTTAAGTAAATGTATAAAAAAGGATTTAATATGGAAATTAATTTTTGGTAAATAACCTGTTCCGGAAGGTGAATGACAGGAATGGAAAGTGAAAGCAAAAATGACGCAGGTCTTAGTCTTTTTCCCATTTCCGGCTGCTCCTTCCTTCCTGCCGAACGACTTTGTATCCGTTTTTTTCGGCCAGTCGGAACATGCGTTTACGTAACTTTTTGGGATAGAAGGTTCGGGAGATCGTTAAAAAACGATTGCGCTTTTTCTGGAGACCGATCTGTGCAAGAATATCACTGGTAGAAGCCGCACAGCGCATCCCGAAAAAGGCATAATCGTAAGGAGTGCTGGAGCAATAGCCGTAAATAATGGCCCGTATTCTTTCATTTTGCTCTTTGGAAACGGGTACAATAAATGTCACCGCTTTATTTCCATCCGGGTAGCGTTGTGTTCCGCTTAATCGTTTGTCTACATAATCACTCTTGTATTTTTTGCGATGCGCAAATACATGAAAACCCTGTGAAGGCTCAAAGCCATAATCCATGCTATCGATCTGGATCGTCACATGACCGCCGTGTATACCTCCGAAGTATTTAAATTCTGTCTTCTTATGTCCACGCGCAGGTTTGGAGCCATACAAAAAGTGAACCTGGATGAACTGAACAGAATCATTTTGTGCACACACAAAAGTGCAGGCAAGGACAAAGCAGCAAAATATCCCTATTTTAAAGCAACGTAGCATGGTCGCTTAAAGATACAAAATCCCGACCGGAATTAAAATAGCAGTAGAAGTTCTCAGGCATGTCCTCTTTTTTCCCTGCGGAAAATCAGGAACGAATAGAGAATAGAAAACACGGCTACACCAATGGTCACAGACATCACTATCCAAAAAGAAATTTCCGGATCCGGGAAAAATGCAGCACCGGCAATCAACAAACCACCAATAAAGAACAGCTTTCCTCCTACCCGGTGAGTTTTTGTCCATACAGACTCGTTATCGAGTGTCCAGGGCGTGCGAATGCCAATGAAATAATTTTGTTTTACTACGGGCAGGTAATTTCCTAAAACAATAAACAACACCCCTACAAACAATACTATGAGTTTATTCCCGGCCAGTACTAATGTCTGATCCTGCGCCATCACCAGCATAAGCATTCCCAGGAAGGAGAGCAACACCCCGGTAGCAAACCGAAGGATGGTATAGATCCTGCTTTGGGGGTTTATTTTCTTCTTCGGATCGATCCGGTGAATATATTTGAACAATACATAAAAAGCTGCATTAAAAAGTACAAGACACAGAAGCAGCGAAATCTTTGATTGGTAACCGTTAGGCACCATGTTCACAGAATAGTGCACAGGTACAGGATCCGGTAATGCATTCCAGCTGATCAGCAGATACACCACGGGCAATACTGCAAGCAATAACAGCACTACCTCATTTCTTTTTTCTTTCCGTTCCATTTCGTTTCTTTTTTTTAAATTGAACAAGCCAGGAGAACAATTCGTCCATCACTGTCATATTTAATGAATAGGAAACGAACTGCCCGTTTTTCACCGAATCAACGAGCCCCGCCTGTTTCAACAGATCAAGATGATGAGAGATGCTGGGTTTGGAAATATGGAAACAATCGGCGATTTCACCTGCCGTTTTATCTCCTTCTTTCAACAGTTCCAGGATCTCCCGGCGTGTCGGATCATTCAGTGCTTTGAACAGTAGATTCACCTGATTAATTAAATATTTAGACAAATGTCTAAATACTATTTTAATTAAAAAAATAATCCCTGCTTTTTAACAAACAGGGATCAGATTTTTTAACATTCGTACTTATTTCGTTTTCGTTGTATCCGGAATGAAATGAATAGAAACGGAATTTACGCAGTACCTGTTACCGGTAGCAGTAGGGCCATCATCAAAAATGTGCCCGAGGTGACCGCCACAACGCGCGCAGAGAATTTCCGTACGTACCATTCCATGTGTGAAGTCTTTCACTTTTTTCACGCGATCGCCGGCTATTTCATTATCAAAGCTCGGCCATCCACAACGCGAATCGAATTTCATATCGGATTTGAACAGCTCAAAGTCACAGGCAGCGCAGGTATAAGTGCCTTTTTCAAAGGTCGCATCGTACTTGCCGCTGAACGGTGCCTCTGTTCCTTTTTTGCGGATTATTTCGTATTGTTCGGGAGTCAGGATCTTTTTCCACTCCTCTTCTGTTTTCACTACTTTATCTGTTTCCATACCTGCTGGTTTTTGATTTACTGGTTTATTGCTGTTATTCTGGCAGGAAGCCAGGATGCTGCAACAACTGAAAAATAAGATGATCGCTCGCTTTTTCATGATTTGGTTTTACATATTTACGAAAAAAAGCGTAGGGGCAGATGTTAAGATATCCTAATCCTGCACGGAGATCTTTATGGTCTGAACAGCCTCATCGCCTTTCAAACGTACGATATACATACCTGTAGCAAGAGTAAGATCACGAAGATCGAAATAGAATTCTTCTGCATTGTCAATCGCAACAGCCCCAAGTTTTCGTCCCTGTATGTCCAGTAATTCGATGGAGCTGAAATTTGCTGTAGAAGGATCATGAATTATCGTCAGCACTCCGTTGTTTGAAACAGGATTCGGGAACAGTTTTGTTTCAGAAGATGCAATTTCTTTAAGGCCGATAGGCGACAGATAGATCGTATCCATATGATAATAAAAAGCGCTTGACGGCATTCCCGCATCGCTGATAAGCGTATCAGCCTTAAACAATACCAGCCAGTAATCCTGATCCCCGTGCCCCCAGCTGTATGTATTGCCCAGAAAAGCGAGGGTATTGCGTGAAGTGATCATTCCTTTTACCCCTTCCTCTTCTTCGAGACCGCCATAGGTCTGGCCATACACATATCCATTGCCGGCATTAAAATCAGCAAGGAACATAGCAGTTTTTCCGTTCCCTCCGTTCACTGTATAAGTACACATCATATGCCCCCTGTTGTCTTCAAACGTGTGTCTGCAGACTTTGGTAGCTCCCAGGTTGGCGGGCGACTCCAGCCACATAACCGTAAGGTTCGTATCGATACGCATCCGGATCTCTGCCTGCTGGGCACCGGCGGGAGCACCCGGATCCACAAGCCCACCGCTTAGCAGGAGATCGCTATAGGAAGCATTGGTAATAGAGCTCAATTCGTAATTCCGGCCCGGTACCGGATGTATCATGCTACTGTCGATAAACGTACCGTCGGGAGAATAACGTGCGATCAGCATGGCGGATGTCATGGTGGCCGGATCTGTTATTTTTCCACAGGCATAAATACTGTTTTCCATGATCGTAACCGAATTGAAACGTTCATGGTAAGCTGTTCCCAGTTTTCGGGACCACACCACGTCACCTGATTTATTGATCCGGATCATATACGCATCCGCATCTCCCTGTGTATCGCTATAGGTTTCACCTACCAACACTAAACCACTGTCGGGAGTCGGATACGAAGCATACAAAAAATCCCAATCGTTTCCTCCATAGGTACGCTGCCATTGAAAAACACCGTCTGAATCTATTCTTACCACATACGCATCGTAATCAAAATTATTGAATGAATTGCTGAAGCCCGAAATAAAGGCGCCATGATCGGGTGTATTTTGAATGCTCATTCCACGATCCGAATTGATCCATCCATAGGTTTGTCCCCATTTGAAGATCCCGTTGCTGTCGGTTTTTATTACATAAACAGAGCTGGCCCCCTGCCCAAAGCTGCTGGAAGATCCGCAGATCAGGAAACCTTTGTCGTGTGTTTCCACAAAATCTTCGGCTTCATCCTGGTTCGCTCCTCCATAGATTCTGTATCTCAGTGGCTGTTGTGCTACTGCCTGGAAAGAGACAATGGCAAAAAGTATGATCCGTATGATTCTCATGTTGTTTAGAATTTATAGGAAACGGTGCAATACGCGCTTTGTCCCAGTGTGCTCTTCGGCGCTACAAAACCCTGCAGGCTGTTGGAACCTAACTTTAAGACAAAATGATCTTTAATATTTATATTTATTCCGATACCACCACTTAGTTTTCCATAGCCTCCAAAACCCACATGCACATTGGTTGCGAAGTTCTTCGATATATAAAAAGCTCCGTCTACAAATAAATAAGGCTTGTAATTGGCATTGAACAAATGGCGGAAACCATTGGTAAGCTCGAACAGTTTATTAAAACGGATCTTATGGATGATCAGGAAAGTAACCGGCAGGTTAGTGGATGTATGCGCGCGCGTTAAGCTGGTGGAATTAGTAACGATCGAATCGAGAGAGATAGCATTCAGTGTAGAATCGCGAAGGTCGAACACATTGCTCACATTCACCCCCGAAAACGTAAAAGTAGAATCCGCTTTGTAATTGAGAGACTGATCGCTCCAGCGGATAAAACCAAGATTGGAAACAGATAAAAAGAATTTACTTTTTCCTAACCTTGATGTGTAAGGCGTTTGTGCAAAAAATTCTGCACTCATCCCCCCTCCTGTATAGTCGGTCCATTTTTTTGCAGCTGTATCACTGAGGGACAATTCGGCATCTGTGGAAAGACTGATAGAGGAAGCATCTGCGGCTGTGTTCATTTGCGAGTCATTGGTACGAAGACGGATAAAATTCTGCCCCTGAAGGTACGATAATGCCATACCCATGATCGCTTTGGATGTATCGATCCCGTCAATAACGAACCCCATTTTGTATTCCTGGAAAGTGTAGTTATTCACTTCGGATTTCCCGAGATTCGCCGACTCTCCCTGGAATTGTTTATTCCCGTAAAAACCCAGCATATAGGTATCATCGGTGATCGAAGCATTAAAGAACTGACGATGATTAACACCTACTAAAAAACGATAGCGACTGCTGTCTTTTCCGAAAAACGCAGTGAGATGTGTATTCACAAGACCACCGATCACGTTGGAGCCCGAAAGCCTGCCCATTTGCCGGTCTTTCATGCTTTTATCAATATATCCCCCGAGATAAAAACGGTTAATGAAATCATTGGAAAGGAAATCCGAGTTGATCTCGTATTCAGCTCCAAGATTAATGCTGCGTTTGTTTTCCACATAATCCATGAAGGCAATACCGAATTGGGCTTTCGTTACTGAAGTACTGCACAGCAATAGAATGACGGAGAGTATAAAAAAAGAATTTCTCACTTGTTGACAGAATAATTAAAGTCCGCAGTTAATAAAAGATCCAGCTTATATGAATTCAGGAAGGTGACCGAATTTGGCTGGTTAGTAGTATTGAAACCAATGTAATATGCGATCTTCTTAGCTTTCTTCATACTTTCAAGCTTACTGCGATCGAAAGGGATCTCCAGCCAGGTCTCGCGTGATCCCACACTAATGCCGTTTCCGTCCACATTCGGAGACAGGATCACATTATTCGGTCCGCTTATCAGTGTTTCAATAGGATTGTTGTTCTCATCGAGCAACACACCCGTGAGTGAAAGATTAAAAGGATAAGAATTCGTAGCACGTAATCTCAGTTTCCCTTCGTTCACATTGTCGATCTGTTCGGTAAGAGAAGACACGTCAAATTCAGTAGTATCCAACAGAACAATATTGTTAGCCGAAAACTTCAATGGTATCTCTGCTTTCATCCGGGCGCTCAGCGAAGTTCCGTAGTAAACAAAATCGTTGAATCCCGAAACATTGCCCAACGGATTCAGCTGTGAATTGAGCGAATAGGAAATGCTGCGCGGCAGATTACCAATGAATTGCGTAAGATTGGAATTCAGCTCGTTGTATACCAGTGTCTTGTTATAAGGTATTACCGGCGAAGCAGGATTTCCTGTTGCTGTAGCCCTGCCCACATTAAAAGAAGAACCAATGCTCGGGCCTGTAAGTGTCACCGTAGCGTTTTGCGGGTTCAATGATTGCAATGCAGTGATAGTGCTCCGGAGATCGATACCAAACTGGTTAGATACCAGCAATTCGATCGTGGCTTCATCGAGTCCTAATGTACCGCTGCTGATCTGGTTGAAAACATCGAACACAGTGGTATCCGGTCCTAAGTTAAGTGTCTGCGTTCCGAAATATCCCCGTCCGAACTGCGGAACAATATCTACGAAGGTAATATTGGTGCGTAATGTATCTCCATATTTTAAAGTATCCGCCGTTGCGGCAGGAGAGATCAGTACAGCCATATTCTCAATAACGGTATTGGATTGATTGCCGATAGCTCCTGAAAAATCAACACGATAATTGCTCACATCTACAAAAGTATCGCGGTAAGCGGGTGAAGCCTGGGTACCTGCCGGCATTTGCATAGCGATACTCAACGGTACATTGTTCAGTTTGGCGGAAAGTACCGAACAGGTAAAAATAGTAGGCTGCCTTAAGGGATTGTAGATCTCGATATGCAGCTTTCCTGAACGAATGATCGCCTCTTTCAGCTTTACACCATTAGCTATATCGAATTTCACTTCATTGTTTGGAAGGAAATTGATATTATCATTAGGCTGATAGGTGTAAAAACCCGGAAAAGTAAAAGGGATATATACATTCTCAAATGTGGTATCCGGCAATTTCAGCAGGGTATCGGCTGCAAGCTTGAAGAGATCCGTTTCCAGGGCGATCTTCAGACTGCCGTCCGAATTGGACTCCAGGAGTGTATCCGGGAAGAGGTTGGTAAGATTGAGCGATGAAGTAGCTACCGGAGCCACAATATCCGTATCCCAATACGGCTTCTCCTTTTTGCAGGAAAAAAACAGGATAGAAGCAAGAACCGGTATTATATATATTTTCATATGCTAAGCTCACAAATGTAAGTAAAGATAATGAAAAAAACAGTAGGATAGTTTTGTTAAAACGCTCCGCTGACCCCTCTTTAAATCAGTTCCTTACCAATTTTATACGTTCCGTAAGCCATCAAAAAAAAATTCACTGATTTGCGGCTTTACATGGCAAACTTTATCGGGAGGCTCATCCGCACTTTTACCGGTTTTCCGTTTTTCTTTCCCGGAGTCCATAGGCCGCTTGTCAATCTGATCACCCGCATTGCCTCTTGATCAAGTCCATACCCAAGGCCTTTAAGTATCTTTACCTGATCCACTTTTCCATCTTCCAGCACCACATAGGAAACGTAAACCCTTCCCAAGGCATGGTACTTAAGTGCTTCGTTTGGGTAAACAATCTGGTCCTGTACATACCGCCTGAGCGAATCATAGCTGTCCGATACATCCTTCCTGAAGACAGGCTTTTCGTCCAGGTCCATGAACTCAAATACCTTGTTTTCATCTACTTTGATCGCGTCCACCTGCGCCTGCATACCGATCGTAAAAAAACAGGCAAACAAAACAGACAGCAGATACGATGCAACAGATCTTCTCATTTTTTTTGAGCAAAGCTATTGCATGCACATGGGAATAAAAAGCAGCAACTGATAAGTGGCTGAACAAACTTGATAAGTGGTCGAAAAAGTCTATGTTAGTGAAAAACGGACCGGCAGGTTGTAAAACACTTTCACGGTCTTGCCTTTCTGGCGGCCTGGTAACCAGCGACCGCTTGTCATTTTGATAACGCGGACTGCTTCTTCATCACAGCCGCTGCCAATACCTTTGAACACTTTTACATCACTCAATTCTCCGTTTTCGAGGATCACGAAGGAGACGTAAACGGTTCCCGAAACATTCTTATCGATGGCATCCTGCGGATAAGCGATGCCGGAACTGATGAAATGCACTAAAGAATCGGGGTCACCTTTGTAAGAAGGCTCTTCTTCGACAGGAAGAAAATAAAGGTTGTCAGATGATCCGGCTACAGAGAGCTCGGTGGATTGGGCATTGATGTTGCCACTGAAAAAAATTGCACAAAACAATGCGACGGAAGAGAGAATGCGGGTAGTATACATGCTGTTCTTATTTATACAAATATACGAAGCGCAGGAGGTCTGTGGTTTGAAGATTTGTTAATGCACAACAATTTTAGATAAGCGCTTAAAGAATTTCTTTCGGGATCAGTTTTTTGTGGATCAAATCGGTGTTTTTTTGTTTGCCGGCAAGGGCATCCGGGTTATAGGTCTTCGTCGTTTCCCAGGCATTTTCCGGTTTGAATTCCTCCTCCATCCCTTTCAGTACTCCCTGTGCGATCTGCTCCGAATAGATCACCGCAAAACATTCTGTATTGAGATTGGCGCTTCTCGGATCCAGGTTAAACGTTCCGATCACCGTAGTTTTTCCATCAACCACCATTGATTTTGCATGCAGTCCGAATATCGGCGCATAGCTCAGTTTCTTTTGCAGGGCACTTGCCATCACTTTGTAACGCACAGGGGCATCCGGCCTGAACTCGAAGATGCGGATGCCTGTTTCCAGCAAAGCATTTCTGCATTTCTGGTAACCACCGAAGGCTTCGAGGTTGTCGGTAGAAGCGAGGCTATTTGTGAGGATCCGGACCCTGACACCACGCTTCACAGCACCCCTGAATAATTTTTGTCCAAGCTCCGTTGTGATCAGATAAGGTGATTGAATATCAACAGATGTTTTTGCTTCCGCCACTAACTTCATCAGCTCAAAGGTTGTCATTCCCCCACCCTCCAATTGTTTCGAGCCATCGTTCTTCCCCGGGAAGTCCGAAACAAAACATACACTGTCGAGCCACACCAGGCCGCCCGATTGTTGGATCGCTGAGAATGCCTGTGGAAGCTGTTGGATCCTGTCCCGTACCTGCGGCCAGAAATTAAGGGTATCGCAGGCATACTGATGCAGCCTGTCAAAACAATGCCCGGTAATGATCGTGTCTTTTGTAGTTACCACCTCTGTTACCGCTACACTGAGGGAATGGTTCCAGAAAAGCTCAAAGGATTGCTCCACCTGGCCTACAGCCTTTCCAAGGATCAGCACATCCCTGTCACGAAAATTGTATTCATGATCGTAATCAAAGTATTCATCCGCAATATTTCGCCCGCCTGTGATCACCACTTTATCATCGACCGTAAATGTTTTATTGTGCATGCGTTGGTTGGCGCCTCTGAAGTCATTCGCCAGTATAGTATACTTATCGATCAGGTTCTTTCCAAGGTTCACACCCGGGTTGTAGATCTTCACTTCAATATTTTCATGTGCATCCAGTACCAGCAGATCGTGTGCTTTTGCCTCCACCATAATATCGTCGAGAAGGATCCGCACCTTCACTCCCCTGTCGGCTGCACGCACGATATAATCCAATGCGATGAGTCCTACATTGTCCGTCGAAAAAATGAAATACTGGATATCGATCTTCTTCTCTGCATATTCGCTCAGCCAGGCACGGGTGATCATAGACGTTCCGCCTTCTTCCAACACGAACACACCTGTTTTGTTTTTCATCTGTTCTTCTATCGGTTTCAACGCTTCAGTGATACTCAGCGAATCATTGCGATGAATACTGCTGCAAAAATCAGGTGTTGCTTTCACTGTTTGCGGGGGCTGATCCCCCGAGCAGGACACCAGCAGAAACAAAGCTGATAGAGATAGTAGTGTTTTGAACATAGATCCAAATATAGCATTCGGCGGCATTTCTTCCAAAAGAACGTTAAGGAAAATGGCAAAACCATCGTTTTTAGATTAAATTTGTAGTATGAAACGATTGTGCCTGCTACCTTTCCTTCTCCTGCTGCTACCGCTCTGCAGCCCTGCACAATTTTCAAAGATCGAATATTACAACTCCATCGACAACAAAATTTTCCTGTTCAGTAAAAAAGACAAGCAGAGTTTTGATTCCGTTACCGCTTTCGTAAATAAGAATTTCAGCAAGACTGAAGACAGGGTGCGTGCTTATTACACCTGGACTGCCCTGAACGTGAGCTATGATACCAAACGCCTGAGAGACCTGGAGATCATGAGCATCTATAATGTGAATGGCAGCAATAATTTTTCGCAGGTAGCAGATACGGTTTTCAAAAGAAAAACGGGTGTATGCGAAGGTATTTCCAACCTGATGGTGAAATTTTGTGCAGCCTCTTCCATTCCCTGTGAAAAAGTACTGGGCTATACCAAAATGCCCGACGGAGTGGTCTCTACGGACATTCTGCACGTATGGAATTTTGTGAAGATCGACAGTACCCTGGGATTACTGGACGTCACCTGGTCCAATGGGTACATTGATCCGAAGGGAAACCTCGTGAAAAAATTTTCAGACAAATACTTCCTGAGCCGGCCCGAATCTTTTATCAAAGATCATCTTCCGCTGGATCCGATGTGGCAGCTATTAAATTCACCGGTCAACAGGAGCGGTTTTGCGGCAGACAGCCTGGTCCCTGGAATAGAAAAAAAATATAATTACCGGGACAGTATTCATGCCTATCTGAAACTCCCAAAAGAAGAACGCGAGTATACCGACTACCTGCACTACTATCAAACGGATACCAGCAGCAAGATCTTTGCTTCCAACCTGGACATTTTCATTAATAATTCAGCGGCAAGCGAGCTGATCTCCAGCAGTATTTATTACGATGATTATGTCTATTTTCACAACAACACGCTGGTTAAAAAGCCGACTAAAACCAATTTCAAAAAAGCAAGGGAAATGCTCCTGAACTGTAGCCGGAATCACAAATCCGTAAACAGGTTGTTATTGAAGTCAAGAGCCAATACCAGCGAATACAGGGAAATATTTGTGAAAATGAATGAGGCCGTCATTTCTCAGCAAAAACAGGTGGATGAACAGCTGGCTTATCTGAAAAAGGCGGAGAAAGGATTGAAGAAATAAAATCAATTTATGAATTACAAACTGATACACGACGAAGCTCAATTACAAAAGTTCATTGACTTTTTACCCGAATTAAAGATCAATGAAAGTTATTTCCTGATCCTGATCGCACGGAAGAAATGGAACCCGGAAAGCGACATCCCTTCAGCCCTCAAACTGAAGCGGGAAGCAGTGAATAACAAGCAAAAGATCATCCAGACCATCCGCCAGTGGGAAGTGGCAGAAGGCTTGTATCAAAACGATGGAAAAACGATCCCGCAGGTGAATTTAGGCGTGTACATGGGCTTCAATCCCAAAGACCAGCATAAAGCCAGCTTCGACCTGATCAATCAATGCCTCGAAGTGATTCGTACCAATAAGCAAGGCATCAATATTAAATCCATGGCCAATGATGTGATCCAGGCGAGCAACGGCACCAAACATTTTATGGACATTGATGTAGACATCAAAGAAGGCGAAGATTATCTGGAGATCGCGAAATTCATTAAATCCATTGTTGCGGAAGACAAGCTAACTTTCATCAAAACGAACGGTGGTTTTCATTGCCTCGTGCGTATGGATGACCTTGGAAGCACGTGGTATCCGCAGATCAAAGCACATACTTACAAAAGCGATCTGAATATCATGTCGAATGATCTGATTCCTGTGGTTGGGTGTAATCAGGGAAAGTTTGTGCCGTATTTTATGAAATAGTACAGATCTCTTCTCTGAACCCCTCTTCGATCCAGTTTTTTGTGGTAGCCATTACATATCGCCTTGCCTCAACCGGGTTCTTATGAATTTTAATTTCAGAGATCGGTTCCATTTGCGTTTCCCGCAGATATTTTTCTTCTGTTTCGTTGCCTTTCACAGTCATTTCTTTTCTTTCATTGTCTTTTCGAAAACAGTACCTGCTGCTCTTCGCCAGATCATGCGGATATTCCTCCAGTGAAACCCGGCTGTATATCTCAAGTACAGACAGGTCCGTTTTGAAAAACGATGAAAGCCTTTTTGTCTTATCATTATAATGGACATACTCCGACAATTGATCGCAGGCCAAATCATTAAATACAAAAACAGCAACGCTATTGTTTTCCAGCGTTTTTACAACAATACCATACTCCCAGCCTTTGATTTCCTGCCAGATCGTAGCCAGCCAGGTAAATACAATATTCGTATGGAATTCCCAGCTCCGGTCTTCCATGCCTGACTCATCTTCATAATAAAAATCCGGCGCTGACCCGATGATCCCGATCTCATCATCCATACCTGTTACACCACCCTCGTAATCGATCACTGCGCAGAATTTCAGCTCACCAATACTTTTCATCAGCGTTACATGCGGATACTCCGGGTACTCTGCGAAAACAGGGATGGTATCGTAATTGTATTTCTCCAGCAGTTTTCTGAATTTTCGTGTAGTCTCCGGACGTATTGACTCATAATGGTCGATAAGGTCGCTGCAGTAGTTAAGCATCTTTTCATTCCCGGGAGTGTCGGCTAATTCGTGTCGGATGATAGGAAGGAAAGAGTGTTTCATCGCTCAAATATAACAATGCTTCGATCATAATTCATAAGAAAAATGATCTCTTATAGATCTTTGCGGTTAAAAAATCAAACTCTTACTTCCGAAATCCTCACAATCCATCGCACGTCTGTTACGGCGTTTGAGCTTATGGTTTTTGGAGAATAAGGTGGAATGTTTGAAATCGAAGACCAGTGAAAGCTCATGCGCGCCCAGTGTATTGGAAGATAATTTATTAACTGTTACATCGTAGCTATACCCGATCCGCACATCCGAATACTTACTGAAATTTGCTTTCACACCGAGGTACACGATCATCGCATCACTGTCCTTAAAGTTGGAGAATTTACGTTTGCGGTAGAAAAGCCCGCCGATCAATGGATCCCGCGTTACATAAAAACCTAAAACCGAATTAGAAAAATTGGCCTGCTTTTCCCAGATCACATTCGGAGAGATGTACAATGCTTTTTCATTGGGATTGGCATCTGCAATAGAGATAACCATTGTATAATGAACCGTATGCTTCGCAGGCAGGATGGCTGTTCCGCCGATCACCGACTGTTGCGGCTCCGTCAGGTGATTCATCACATAACCGATCGTATTCGTGATCTGGCTCTCCCCTACCCTGAACTTCGGAAAGTCGGCCATGAACCCGGCGGTGAAATCAATAAATGTTTTTCCGGCTGCGTTCCCGGGATTGGCTTTGGTCTGGTACACCTGCCCCATCACCGGATCCAGCTGATCGGGGAAGGTAAGCCGGCTCCAATCGATCTTTTTATTGATCATCGTTACATTGTATCCCGCACGTAAACGGACAATTTTCGGAATAGCACGTTCATAAGACTGAATGAAACCAATGCTGGTCGTTTTGAACATACCTTCTCCCGACACATCCTGCATAGCAATCAGCCCCAAACCACCGTGGAACAAGGGATTGTAAATATCACCCCAGGCATTGTAGGTGACAAATTTGCTCGGCACGTTCGGCCACTGATTGCGATAGATTCCACCGAAACGGGCGCCCTTTGTGGTTCCCGCAAAAGCAGGATTCAAATACATCGGATTAAAAAAGAACTGCGAAGAAGCAGGATCCTGAGCTTTACATATTATAGCAGATGCTGACAGCAGTAGTACAAGTAAGTAAAGTATGCCTTTTTTCATCTGTTCCGGATTTCGGGTTACAGATTTCGGGTTAATTACGGTAACTGATACCAGACCGCTTCCACTCTTATATGTCCTTATATGGTTCATTATCGTATTATCTTAATAATGTTACTGTCCCCGTATTCTTTACTTCCTTATCCGTATACTCTTTCCCTAGCCAGATCGAATCGTTCCGGAAAATCGCCTCTACTTTCCATACGTATACATCCTGTGCGCAGGGCTCTCCCTGGAAGGTGCCGTCCCAGCCATCTACCGGCGCACCGCTGCCATCCAGCTTATCACTTTCAAACAATAAGGTTCCCCAGGTGTTGAAGATCTGTAAACGATATGTTTTTAATGTTTTTCCTTTCGGGATAAAATAACGCAGGTCTTCATAAGCAGAACCGGGAATAAATGCATTCGGCACGAACAAGCCTTGGAAATAATCCACTTTCACCGGTTTCACGATCGTATCCGTACAGTGATATTGATTCTCGGAAATGAGCGTTACATTATAGGTATCCACTCCCGGGAACTGGTGTTCAGGATGTGTTTCGGCATTTGTTCCGGCACCATCCCCGAAATTCCAGGTATAGGCAAGCGCGCCTACAGAAGCATTCAGGAACTGGATCGTCCCGTTAGGAATACCTTCCGAATACAATTGATTATAGGAGAAATCCGATTGCGGGGAAGGATTCACGGTGATCAGGTTCGGTCTCACTAATGTATCGGAACAGGTAGCATAGCTGGTAGCGATCAGTGTTACGCCGTACACGCCACTGTCCTGGAAAATATGCGTTGGTGTGCTGTCTGTAGAAGTGGTACCATCGGTGAAAAGCCATATATAGGAAATACCGTCCTGTGTTTCATTACTGAAAGTGACCGCATACTCTTCGCAACCTAATATCCCACTCGGCGTAAAATTCACTACCGGTGTCGGATACACGTTGAAGGTATTAAGAGCAGTGTCTTTACAACCGTAGGTATTGTTCACGATCAATGAGATCGTGTACAGACCGTTTGCAGTGTAAGTGGCAACAGCGTTATTCGTCACAGGAGTCTGTCCGTTACCCAGGTCCCACTGATATCCTGTGGCTCCGGTGGAATTATTGGTAAGTGATACATTGGCAGGAAACGTACAGGCATAAGTAGCGGATAAAGCAAAATCAGCTACCGGCTTCGGATATACATTCACCTGGTGAGTGATGGAATCTCTGCAGCCATTCAGGTTCTCTGCCGCCAATGTAATGGTATACATTCCCTGGTTAGTGTAGGTGTGTGACGGAGTAGCCGCTGTAGATGTATTTCCGTCACCGAAATTCCAGATATAAAAAGCAGCATTTGTTGAATTATTGGAGAAATTGACAGGAAGCGGCATACAACCAAAATCAATATTCGGTGCAAATACAGGCACAGGCAATGAATTGATATTTACTGTTGAAGTAACCGTATCCCTGCATCCGAATGTGGTGGAAGTACCGATCAGTGTTACCGTATAGCTTCCCGGACTGCCGAAGCTGTGGGAAGGGCTTACAAGGTTCGAAGAATCACCATCACCGAAAAACCAATCAAAATTCACTGCATTCACAGAAGTATTATTGAAGGTAATGGCCTGGTTAGCACAGGTAGTAGCCGGTGTTGAATTAAAAGAAAGTCCCGGAGGCGGATGAACGGTGATCACCACACTAAAGGTATCGTAGCTGCAGCCGTTGTTCACGTATTGATAACAGGTATAGATCCCGGCATTCAGATACGTATGTGTCGGGCTTGCTTGTGTGGAGGTATTCCCGTCACCAAAATCCCAGGTAACGAAATTCCCACCGGATGCAAAATTGGTGTAAGCAATGGTATGCGGTGCACAGCCTGCAAGGCTGCTGGTATTAAAAAATGCATTCACTGTGTTTGGATGAACGAGGATATTCCTGCGCATGGTATCACTACCGCATTCATTCACTCCCGTAAGCGTGATCGTAAATGTAGTATCGTTGGTTCCTGTGAAATAAATATGTGCCGGAGGATTGATCGCATTACTGTTAGCTGTCCCGTCTCCGAAATTCCAGGTATACACATCTGCATTACCTGTAGATATATTGTTGAACAGGATCGGAAGCGGAGAACATCCTTCGCTCACATTGGTTCCGAAATCAACAACAGGTACCGGTTTTACGACCACTGAATCAAAGTACCCGACACTCGCACATTGATTGCTTACCGTTAATGATATATAATAGGTGGTATCGTACAAACCTTGTTGATAGATCTGTGCAGGCGCTACTGTATCTGTTACCGAAACACCGTTACCAAGATCCCAGGTAAATGAAATATAATCGCCTGATGAGCTATTCGTAAAAATCACATTCAAAGGTGCACAGCCTGAATCCGGTGTGGTCGTAAAAACAGCAAGCGGCGGTGCGATCAATTGTGTGGATTGAAAAGCTGAATCTGTACAACCTAATGGACTGGTAGCAATCAATTCCACGGTATAAAAACCTGTTGTAGTATAGATATGTGAAGGGGACTGCAAAGAAGAGGTTCCGCCATCGCCAAAGAACCATTGATAATCATTGGCTCCTGTTGTAGTATTGGTAAATACTGTAGAAAGATTGATACAGTTCACGGCAGGAACATTGAAAGCGACAACCGGCAAGGCTCCTACTTCAACGGTTTTGGTACGTGTGTCCGTACAATTGGTAACCGGATCAGTATAGGTGTACGTTAATGTATGTACTCCCACTCCTGCCACCAATGGATTGAACACTCCTGCTGCATTTATTCCCGTTCCGCTCCAGCTGCCACCCGCAGGTGAAAATCCACTTACCGTAAATGCATTACTGCTGATACAGGTTGTCTGGTCAGGTCCTGCTGTCATAACAGGTAACGATTTTACGATCACATTTTTAGTGGAAGTGGTCAGACAGGTTCCTGTTCCGAAGCTATAGACAATGGGAAAATTACCAGCACCTGATACCAGCGGATCAAAAGTACCCGAGGCAGCTGTGATGCCTGTTCCCGTCCAGGTTCCTGCCGGAGGTGTGAAACCACTCAGCAATAATAAACCGTTGTTCAGGCATATCGTATCATTGGGCCCTGCATTGGCGATCACCGGTGCGATCACTGTCATACGGATCGTGTCGGTATTAAAACAACCAATACCACTCGTGAAAGTATACGTTAAGATCTCGGTTCCCACACCTGCCGTTGCCGGATTAAATACACCTGCTGCTGAAACGCCAGCCCCGCTCCATGTTCCACCTGCAGGTGTAAAGCCGGTGAGTGTAACAGTGATGGGCTGGTTACAAACCGTGTATCCCGTTCCTGCATCTACTGCCGGAAGTGGATTGATCGTAACCGTTGTAGTAGCTGAATTGATGCAATGCGTAACAGCATCTGTGAATGTATAGGTAAGTGTAAAAGTTCCGGTCCCGGAAACAGCAGGATCGAATGTACCGGCACTTGCACCGGTGATGCCTGTTCCACTCCACACACCACCTACAGGAGAAAATCCATTCAGGTTAAAAGGAGGAGCATTCAGACAAGTGATATTCCCCGGTCCGGCATTCACAACAGGCAATGCATTCACCACGATTACCTTTGTATCGGAAGTCTGGCAGGTACCAACTCCGAATGTGTAGGTTAAAGTATAGGTTCCTGCACCGGCAGCTGAAGGCGTAAACAGGCCCGCAGCTGAAACTCCTGTACCTGTCCATGTTCCGCCGGCAGGAGTAAAACCACTTAAGGTGAAAGCAGCTGCATCCACACATACTGTATCGTTGGTCCCGGCATTGGCAACACTCGGAGCAATAATCGTATTGATGATCGTATCATTGTTTGTACATCCATTCGCATCGGTAAATGTATAACGCAAGGTATCGTTGCCTAAGGAAGCAGTGGATGGATCGAATGTTCCTGCCGCTGCACTTACAATTCCGTTCCCGCTCCAGGTTCCGCCTACAGGCGAATATCCACTCAATATAATAACAGCAGGCTGATTGCAATACAAGGTTCCGGTTCCTGCATTCACAAGTGGAAGTGCATTTACGGTTATTGTTTTTACAGCTGCATTTGTACAGTTCGTCACAGGATCGGTATAACTATAAGTAAGTGCATGTGCACCTGCTCCGGCTGTTGCAGGATTGAATGTTCCCAATGCTGCACTGGTAATTCCGGGCCCGCTCCAGGTTCCGCCTGCCGGACTGAAACCTGTAAGGTTAAATGCAGCAGCATCTATACAAACGGATTGATTGTTCCCTGCATTTACAACAGGCAATGGTTTTACCACTACATTCCGTGTATCGTTAGTAGCACATGTCCCCACTCCAAATGTATAGGTAAGTGTAACCGTGCCCACACCTGCCACAGAAGGATCGAATGTATTTCCTGAAACACCTGTTCCGCTCCAGGTTCCGCCCGCAGGTGAAAAACCAACCAGATTCAAAACACCGTTATTCAAACAGATCGTATCATTATTTCCTGCATTCGCTGTGGATGGATTTTGAACATCTGCAAGTAGTGTATCTTTATTCGCGCAACCGTTTGCATCTGCATAGGTATAGATCAATTCATGAATTCCGAATCCTGCCGTTGATGGTGTGAACACACCTGCTCCCGTTACTCCGGTTCCACTCCATACGCCGCCCGCAGGAGAAAATCCGGTGAGGGATATGGTACCCGGTTGGTTACAGGCAATAATATTGGTTCCTGCATTCACCACCGGCAACGCGCTTACGGTGATATTTACCGTAGATGAATTGGAGCAGGTAGTTGCTCCGTCTGTATAGCTATACGTTAAAGTTTGTGCACCGACTCCTGCAACAGAAGGCGTAAACAATCCGGCAGCTGAAACACCTGTTCCACTCCAGGTTCCACCCGAAGGTGTTCCCGTTAAAGTAGCAGCTGCTCCGTTGATACAAAATATTTGCGGAGCACCGGCATTCACCACAGGTAATGGACTCACCGAAACTATTACTGTATCTGTCTTCGCACACAAACCATTCGAAACACTTACTACATAGGATGTGGTAGCAGAAGGACTTACGGACGGATCAGAGACCGCTGAAGAAAATCCGGCAGGGATCGAAGACCAGGAATAGCTCAGGCCGGGCAAGCTGGCAGATCCGATGCTGGCAGGGCTTCCACCACACACCGATGTGTTTGCACCTGCATTGGCTGTGGGCTGCGGACTCACCGAAAAATTCTGGCTTGCCGTTGCAGGCCCGCATTCATTGGTAGCAGTAATATTCACCGTGTAATTTCCGGCTGCGTTATACGTAATGCCAGGAGCTACCGATGTAGCAGCTGTTGTAGGAGTACCGCCTGCAAAAGTCCATGCATACGTGGAAATAGTTCCGCCGCCTGTAGTATACGTTGCAGAAGGAGTAATTGCGTAAGGCTGACAACCACCCGGAATTGCAGATAAGGTTACAGTCGGAATGGATTTAATAATAACCACTGTGTCTTTTATGCGAACTCCGCAGGGATTGGTGGTAGTAAGTGTGATCGTGTAAGTTCCTGCTGTGGAAAATAAAAATTTAGGCTGCAGATCGTCTGCATCTGTTCCACCTGTGAACGACCAGCCACCGGGAACAGCATTCCAATTGTAGGTCAGGGAATCGCCGGTAGATTGATTGGTCGTATTGATCGTCACGGGTGCGCAGGCGGGCGGTGTAATGGTAAATGCAGCTACAGGTGGTCCGAGTATTTTTACCGGGATAGTCATGGTGCTGGGTCCACAGGAAGAAGTGGCAGTAAGTGTTACGTTGTATGTGCCGGTAGCAGTATACGTGTGCGCCTGTGCCACCGGTGAAGTGCTGGGCGAAGTAGCTGGCGTTCCGTCACCGAAATTCCATACATAGGAAGTGATCGTACTTCCGTTCGTTGCATTACAGCCCTGTGTGGTAGAGTTGGTGAAACTCACCGGAATGCCTACACAACCGGGATTCGGGGAAGCGGAGAAATTAGCTGTCGGTTTGGAAGAAACTTTAATATTATTGACCGTTGCCGTTGTAGAATCGCAGGCATTCTTCGCCGTTACTTTCACCGTGAACTGATTTCCGACTCTTCCACAGGATGGAGTGTTGAAGGTATGTGTGATGGAAGTAAACACAGCTGGCGGAGTCCAGGTAACTGTCGGAGAGCCGTCGTCAAAATCAAAAGTGTAGGTTGTGAAATTCAGGTTGGCGCTATCCAATGTAACCGGGAAGGTAAGTGTGATCGGCGCACAACCCAGGGTATTCCCCGGGCTGTTCAAACCGACTGAAGGATTCGTGAGATTAAAAACCTGGTACGTTTTCGTTGCCACACAACCATTCATCCCCGTTACTGTTAATGTAATGGTATAAATTCCAAGGGCGTTATAATCATGCGATTCCTGCGTGAACGTAGCGCTTGAAAAAACAGCAGAGCCATCACCCCAGTTGATCGAATAGTTAGCATTCGTTGCCTGTGTGGTAGAACCATTCTGGATCGCGATATGGTATCCTGGAGTGGCCGGTGTAAGATTCGGATTCCCGCAATTGCTGAAAGGCTGAAAAATATTCGAGTCGAGCAATGTGGCATCCGGCTTATTGCCGACACTCACTGTATTGGTCGTCGCATTACTGCAGCCCGATGAATTGGATCCTGTAAGTGTAACAGTGTAAACAGTGCTGCCACCTGGTCCGGTAGCCGTAAAGCTGTGTGACGGGTTCGACTGCGTAGAGGTGTTTTGCCCGCCGGAAGAAGGATCTCCGAAATCCCAGCTGTAGCTCAGTCCGCCCCCGCTTGTATTCGTGAAATTCACAGGAACATTTGCGCAACCGTTGTTCGGTGAGAAATTAAAAGTAGGAGCGCTTACGGTATTGTTCACAATGGTGACCACGTGTGTAACAGAGTCCATACAACCGTTGGCAAAAGTCCGTACAAGCTTTACTGTTTTCGGTCCGTTGGTGCTGTATGTATGTGTTTGATTGGCATTCGTAGGGACTGTAGTCGGAGCAGAAGCATCTCCCCAGGTCCAGGTAAAAGAAACGGGAGAACTACCGCTGGACGTATTTACAAAAGTGATGGCGGTGTTCACACACCACGGGCTCTGAAAGGTAAAATTTACGGAGCCGGGACATGCCTGTATCGCACTGAAAGAGAGCATACACACAACAATCCACCAATACCTTTTTAATTTCATGAATCAAAGATATTGAATGGGCAGGCACGGATTCCGAATTAGTAAGATTTCAAAAAAAACGGCAGTGACCCGCCGCAGGGATGGAAATTTCAATAAAATTAGATACTTTTGAGACTCTTATGGATAAAAACACACAGACGATTTACCAGCTGTTCAGCAATGCCGGAGCAGAGTTTTTAAGCCCGGCAGAAATGCTGAAAGAAAAATTCGCGAAAGTCAAAGCTTTTTTGTTCGACTGGGATGGCGTTTTCAACAGCGCTTTTAAAGGCGAAGGCAGCAGCAGTAATTTTAATGAAGCTGACAGCATGGGCACCAACCTGCTTCGTTTCTCTCATTTCACACAAAAACAGGACTTGCCTTATATCGCTGTTATTTCGGGAGAACGAAACCAGATCTCATTTAACTTCAGCAAGCGTGAATGTTTTCATGGTTGTTATTACAAGGTTGCCGATAAGGTTCATGCTCTCGAACATTTTTGCAAACAACACAACCTAAAACCGGAAGAGATCTGTTTTTTCTTCGATGATGTACTGGATCTGTCTATTGCAAAAGTATGCGGCGTGCGCATCATGGTGAACAGGGATGCCGGCCTGCTTTTCAAGAAATATGTACGGGAGAATAAGCTGGCTGATTATATCACAGCTAATAATGGCGCTAATTACGCTATCCGGGAAGCCTGTGAAATGCTGATGGGACTGAACGGGACATTTGAAGAGGTGATCCGGCACCGTACGGACTATTCGGCAGATTATACTACTTATGTGCACAGAAAGAAAATGGTCAGCACTGCCTATTTCACTTTGCAGGATAAGATAATAACAGTGGATTCTTCCATTTAAAAAGATGTAAGATTGGGACGCTTATCCTGAATCCTGTAATTACTAACCCGAAACACGAAACCAAAAATATTCAACCAATATGATCTTAGGAATTATCCCCGCACGTTATGCATCCAGCCGTTTTCCGGGCAAACCACTTGTAGAGATCGAAGGCAAATCGATGATACAGCGCGTATATGAGCAGGCTGCCAAAGCAAAAAAACTGGCAAAAGTAGTAGTAGCTACCGACGACGAACGGATCATGGAGCATGTAAAAAGCTTTGGAGGAAATGTAGTGAATACCCTGCCGCATCACCCCAGCGGAACGGATCGTTGCTTTGAAGCATTGAAAAAAACAGAAGGCACTTATGAATATGTGATCAATATCCAGGGCGATGAGCCTTTCCTCGCTCCCGAGCAGATCGATGAGCTGGCGGGTGCCTGCAAAGACAATGCAGAGCTGGTCACACAAATGATAGCGGTAGATTCTCACGATGTCCTGTTTGATAAAGGAGAAGTGAAGATCGTATTGAACGATAAACAGGAAGCTTTGTTCTTCAGCCGTATGGTAATTCCTTTTATCAAAGGGATCGAAGAAAAAGACTGGCACAAACACCACAATTATTTTCGCCATGTAGGAATGTATGCCTACCGCACTGATATACTGGAACGGATCACCCGACTAATGCCATCGCCGCTGGAGAAAGCCGAATCGCTGGAACAATTACGCTGGCTGGAAGCGGGATACAAGATCAAATGCATCACTACCAAATATGATAGTCATTGCGTGGACACACCGGACGATATTGAGAAGGTGCTGAAGCTGATGGGGAAGTAAGCAGCAAGTCAGAAGGATGTTGACTTTGTTTTGTTCTCTTTTTTCCTTCCGTTTTTCCGGTAGTATAGCAAGTCAAACCGATCCTGACCTGGTTTTTTTCCTGTTTTAACAAGTCAAATGTGAGTTGACTTAACTTTTCACTCCTTAACCGACAAGTCAGATTGAGTTTGACTTACTGTTTTTCTCCTGATTGGGTAAGTCAGATTCGGGTTGACTTAGCTTTTTACTCCTTATCCGACAAGTCAGATTGGGTTTGACTTACCATTTTTCTCCTGATTGGGTAAGTCAGATTCGGGTTGACTTAGCTTTTTACTCATTATCCGACAAGTCAGATTGGGTTTCACTTATCATTTTCCACTAATTAGGTAAGTCAGATTCGGGTTGACTTAGCTTTTTACTCATTATCCGACAAGTCAGATTGGGTTTGACTTATCATTTTTCCACTAATTAGGTAAGTCAGATTCGGGTTGACTTAGCTTTTTACTTGTTATTCGACAAGTCAGATTGAGTTTGACTTACTCTTTTTGTGCTGAAGGGCAAGTCGGAGGGCATCTGACTTAGTATTTTCTATGGTTTCCGTTGGTTTTCTAACGCCAAAGCGATCCTGAATGGGATTTTATCCTTCTTTCGGTACCTTCATTTCAAAAAATCCCTGTACCAATAGCCGGATTTCTTTACCGTGCGCTGCTGCGTTGCAAAATCAACATAGATAAGGCCGAATCGCTGGTGATATCCTTCCGCCCACTCAAAATTATCAGTGAGCGACCATACAAAATACCCTTCTACTTTATGGCCTTCCTGCTTTGCTTTTAACACCTGCTCCAGGTAGGATCCTAAAAAATTGATCCGTTCCGTATCGTTCACTGCATTATCTTCCAGCAGGTCGGGAAAGGAGGCACCATTCTCCGTTACGATCACCTTCTTTACTTTTTTGTAATGCCCGAATTTCTTTATCATTTCATAAATGGCTTCGGGATACACTTCCCAGTTCATTGCCGTACGGAATACCTTGCGTTTGTCGGCCGGCACCAATTTCGCCTGCAGGTAAGGAATGTAAAACGTGTACGAAACCACTTCGCGTGTATAATTCTGAATACCAATGAAATCGAAATCGAAGATCATTTTTTCCTCATCGCCGGGTTTCATATACTTTTGCAAACGCTTCAGGAAGGGAATCGTCTCCATCGGGTAACCCAACCCCAATGCGGGTTCTATGAACATCCGGTTCAACAGGGCATCGATACGTTTGGCAGCTTCTTTGTCTCTTTTCGAATCGGTTTGCGGAGTTACGTATGAACAGGAATACGTAGTACCTATCTGCGCATCCGGCTGCAGTTGTCGAATGATGCGTGCTCCTCCTGACTGACACATCACTGCATGGTGTATGGCAGGAAGAAAATTCGACAAGCCCTTTTTGCCCGGAGCATGCACGCCTAAAAAATATCCTGCACCGGTAAACACCATCGGCTCATTCAGCACCATCCAGCATTTTACTTTACCCTTGTATGCATTTACACAAACACGTACATACTCTTCAAACCATCCGATGATCTTCCTGTTGGTCCACCCGCCCTGCTCCTGCAAAGCCGCAGGAAGATCCCAATGATACAAAGTTACCCAGGGTTCTATCCCCGCGCCGATACAGGCATCAATTACTTTATGATAAAAATCGAGCCCTTTCTGATTCACCTGCCCGGTACCGTTTGGAAGAATGCGCGACCAGGAAATGGAAAAACGGTAATTAGGGATGTTCAGTTTTTTTAGTAGAGCAATATCCTCCTTATACTGCCCGTAAAAGTTGCAGGCAACCGCAGGTGAATCGTTGTTCAGGATCTTTTTCTTTTCTTTCGAAAACACATCCCAGATGGAAGGTCCTTTACCATCAGCATCACAGGCTCCTTCCGTCTGAAGTGCAGAGGAAGAAACGCCCCAGGTAAAACCATCACCAAAATCCGTTTTCTTTATTTTCTTCGCCGCTGCTTTTAATGGCGGGTGTTCGTACTTCATATACTATTGGAACATATTGTAGTGAGATGATTCGGAATCGGCATCAATGATCCGCGTTCCGGCATGGTTGGTAATGATCGTATCAATGATCTGCTCCGTCATATCGGGATAATTTACTTTTACAACTTTGGAGCTGTCGATCCATTCAGCAATATCTTCCCTGAATTTCTTATTCAGCTTTTTTATTACCGGAACTCCCATACTTTTCAGCATAGCTGCGTTGCAGTGCTGTTCATATTGTTTTTTCATAGGCACGACCAGCAGCTTCTTCTTCAGGAACAGGGCTTCGGAAGTGGTACCGAAACCTGCATTGCAAAGGACTCCGTTCGAAGCAGCCATACTTTGAAGAAAAGCTTCTGTCTGGATGGGAAATATACTGATGTTTTTTTCCTTGTATTTCTTTTTGCTGTTCTTCGAAAACACCTGCCATTTGATGTGATCAAAATACGAAAGATTTTTAATGATACGTTCGTCGTCATACGAAGGCAGATAAACCGTATAATATCCTTCGTTCGATGTTTTTATCTTCCGCACTTCTTTCCGGATGATAGGTGTATACACATTCTTGTCGAGGCTCTTAAAATGATATCCATAATTATAGGTAGAAGGCGCATAGTGTTCCAGTACCATTTTGCCAAGCATATCCATCTTTTCAGGTTTGGGAGCAAGCGGATGCAGGGTGGCTACCTGGTTGCTCAGTCCAATGCAGGGTTTCTTCGCCCGTATGGCAGCCCAGCAGGAAACGGGCTCAAAATCACTGATGATGAGATCGTATTTTTCTACGTTCAGTGTTTTGATCTCGCGTAGCAGGCGCAGGGAATTCATTTTCCTATACGTTTTCCAGATGTCCACCCCACCCTGCTTACCAAACACAAAGAACAGGCCTTTTAATTTGAACTTGACCGGGAAAGGCAATTGCAGGTCGGAAGAAATGCCACTGACAAGAATATCGGTTTCGCCTTTCTTCTGCAGATACGGTATGATCTCCATCGCCCTTGTTATATGACCGTTTCCGGTGCCCTGAACAGCGTATAGTATTTTCATGTTGTCAGAATGTAATGGTGATCATTTTACTCAGAGCTGATTTTTCCGAAGATTTGTTTTCTGCTTTGCCCGTCGACAGGTCTTCCTTGTTTCCACTCACCATGAATTCGCTCAGCATCTGATTGAAGATCTCATCATTGCTCATCTGCATAATGTTTTCGTCTGCCTCTTCTTCGCTATCATGCGGGAAATCCTCATCCTTGTACTGGAACAGGCTCCATGCACCTTCATTGTATTCAAGAGCGGTAAGGTTTTCGATCCAGTCGCCCGAGTTCAGGTATTGCACCGATCCTTTTTCCGTAACGATCGTTTTTATTTCCGGCTGATGGATATGTCCGCAAAGTACATAGTCATATCCATTTGCGATCGCGATCTCAGCAGTTGTTTTTTCAAAATCGTTAATGAACTTCACGGCCTGCTTCACGCTGTTCTTAATCGTTTTGGACAAAGAGATCTTTCCCCGGCCCATTTTTACGGATACCCAGTTGCAAAATGCATTGATAAGGATCAGCAGATCATAGCCATGAGAGCCAAGGCGGGTAAGCCATTTGGAATGTTTCATCGTTACATCGAACACATCTCCGTGAAAGATCCATGTCTTTTTTCCATCCAGGTCCAGCAACAGCTTATTATCAATAACCAGGGAGCCCATTTTGAATCCGGCGAATTTCCGAAGCATTTCATCATGGTTGCCTGTTATATAATATACCTTCACACCTTTGCTTATCCACTTGATGATCTTATGGATCACTTTCATATGCGATTTCGGCCAGTAGCGTTTGTTGAATTGCCACATATCAATGATGTCGCCGTTCAGTACGATCATCTTAGGTTTGATACTTTTCAGGTAACGCAACAATTCTTTGCTGTGGCAACCATAGGTTCCGAGGTGGATGTCGGAGATCACCAGCAGGTCTATTTTGCGCTTCTTTTTTTTGATCGTAGTTGTCTGGCTCATATGGTTATTTTTATTTATGTTGCTTATTTATAGCTCTGCTTCTGAAAGCGGAATACAGGAGTGAATCGTACAGGAGAAACGGTTCGGCTAATTTCTGAGAGACGGCTTTGAAAACCGCCACTGTCTTTAGTATATTCAGGAGAACAAAAAAAACTATCAGGGAGGCGAAAAACTTAAGGAACTCTTTGCGGCTTAGTGTGTGGGCAAATGTTGTCAATTAATTAAGTTTAGTGCAAAGCTATATACACAGCATTAGTATTCGATTAAGGAACTGTGAAGCCAGTATTAAGAGTTAAGAAATTGTTCAAAAGCCCATTGTTGATAAAACAAAAAATACGAAGTCGGACGACCTGATGTTTTTTGTTTATTCTTTAATCAACACTACTATGTAGTTAGGAATGAAATCCTGGACGCAAAATTCTCTTTAGAAAACCCAGCGGAAGAAAAGGAACAATCCTCCGGAAAGCACAATGGTTACAGGTAATGTAAGCACCCAGGCCAGCAGGATATTGATGATGGTTTTCTTTTGTAAATTCTTCAGACCTTTCTTCGCCACCATCGTTCCCATGATGCCCGAGGATAACATATGTGTGGTACTTACCGGCAGCCCTTTCCAGGTAGCCATACCGATGCCGATGGATGCAACGATCTCCGCACTTGCTCCCTGCGCATAGCTCATGTGCTGCTTACCAATTTTCTCCCCGATCGTTTTCACGACACGTTTCCAGCCGATCATCGTACCCAGTCCGAGGCACATGGAGATCACAACGATCACCCAGCTGGGTGCATACTCCACCAGTTTTTTAGCACTTTTTATTTCTGCTTCCAGTTCTTTTTTGTTATTCTTGGAAATGGCAAAATTCGGGCTCCGGATCAGCTTTTCTGCTGACTTTGTTAGCTTCACTACATCCCTGCGGATACCAAAACGGTCCGTTATGGCAATATCAGTTGAATTGAATTTTTTTCCTGTGACCTGCTTGTAAGCCACAGCATTTTCCCTGACGATGGTGGAATGTTTAAATTCATCAGCACCGAACTTAGTAGTATCGGAATGTGTAACGATGTATTCTATCTTTGCAACATTCGCTGCGATACTTTGCATGTTCACCCGTTCATCGAGCGAGAAATATCCGGGCAGAATGGCAATGAGGATCATCATAATGATACCTACCCCTTTTTGTCCGTCGTTCTGCCCATGAAAAAAACTCACCATACCACAGGTCAGGCCTAACATCATACGGATCCAGATCGGAGGCTTGTTGCCGGGAACGGGTTCTTTATATACCGTCTCATTCTTTATCAGTCGTTTGAAAATAAACATGACGATGATCGCCAGCGAAAAACCCGCAACTGGCGACAACAGAAGCGCCCAGCCCGTGTCTTTTGCTTTGTCCCAGTTCACGGCGCTTCCGCCTACATTATCGGGTAAAAAATAAAATGCAAGGCCGATACCAAGAATAGAACCGATAAGTGTATGTGAGCTGGAAGACGGGATACCGAAATACCAGGTACCGAAATTCCAGATGATCGCGCTTAGGAGAAGTGCCAGGATCATGGCTATACCATGGTAGGGATTAGAATCCACCAACACTTCCATTGGAAGGAGATTCACAATCCCCATTGCTACGGCGATACCGCCTGTAATAACTCCGATAAAATTCAATGCCCCGCTGTATACAACTGCAACAGTAGGTTTCATTGAGTTGGTATAGATCACGGTGGCTACTGCATTAGCTGTGTCGTGGAAACCGTTTATAAATTCAAAAAAACAAGCTAATAATAAACAAACAACCAATAAAATTGCCAGGCCAGTATCTAATCCAAACATAAACTCATTTAAATTTCCACAAATGTAGCCCCAATTGCTCTTTTGTGGAGTTAACTTAATATTAAGCATTAGTTAAATACCGGTATACTCAAAAAAAAATCCTTCCGGGTGGAAGGATCTTTAGATTTATTAAAGCCGGTTTAGAAAAGCCATCTGAACAAAATGAACAGACTGCCCGAAAGCACAATGGTTACGGGGAGTGTAAGCACCCATGCCAGTAAGATATTGATAATTGTTTTCTTTTGTAAATTTTTCAAACCTTTCTTCGCCACCATCGTTCCCATGATACCCGAGGACAACATGTGTGTGGTACTTACCGGCAGGCCTTTCCAGGTTGCCATCCCGATACCGATGGATGCAACGATCTCCGCGCTTGCACCCTGTGCATAGCTCATGTGCTGCTTACCGATTTTCTCCCCGATCGTTTTCACTACACGTTTCCACCCGATCATAGTACCGAGACCAAGACAAACGGAGATCATGATGATCACCCAGCCCGGTGCATATTCTACCAGTTTCTTTGCCTCTTTTATTTCAGCTTCTAAATCCCTTTTATCATTTTCGGTAATGGCGAAATTCGGGCTTTTGATCAGTTTTTCTGCTGATTTGGTCAACTTTACCACATCTTTGCGGATGCTGAAACGATCCGTTAGAACGATCTCATTGGAATTGAATTTTTCTCCGGCAGTGGATTTATATCCGGCATTGTGTTTTATGACAGTTTGATAATGCTTGAACTCGTCTTCCCCGAACTTGCTGGTATCCGTATGTACAATGATGTGTTCGATCCTGTTCAGGTTGCCGGCAATACTTTGTATGTTCACCCGTTCATCGAGTGAAAAATATCCCGGAAGGATCGCGATGAGGATCATCATAATAATACCAACACCTTTCTGTCCGTCGTTCTGTCCGTGAAAGAAGCTCACGAGGCCACAGGTCAATCCAAGCATCATACGGATCCAGATCGGAGGTTTCTGGCCGGGAGTAGGCTCTTTGTATACGGTTTCGCTTTTCACCAAACGTTTAAATATGAACATGACAATGATGGCCATGGAAAAACCTGCGAGCGGCGACAAGAGCAAAGCCCAGCCGGTATCTTTTGCCTTGTCCCAGTTCACTGCACCTCCACCCACATTGTCCGGAAGGAAATAAAACGCAATCCCAATCCCTAATATCGAGCCGATGAGTGTATGCGAGCTGGAAGAAGGAATACCAAAATACCATGTTCCGAAATTCCAGGCGATCGCGCTGATCAGGAGTGCGAGTATCATGGCAATTCCATGGTACGGATTGGCATCTACCAGCACCTCCATCGGGAGCAGGTTTACAATTCCCATCGCCACGGCTATACCACCGGTAATTACACCGATAAAATTCAAAGCTCCACTGTACACTACTGCTACGGTAGGCTTCATGGAATTGGTATAGATAACGGTGGCTACAGCATTTGCCGTATCGTGAAATCCATTGATAAATTCAAAAAAACAAGCTAATAATAAGCAAAGTATAAGTAAAATCGCTAATCCTGTATCTAATCCAAACATATAATCTCTTTTCGTTTAATGTAAATTTATCATTTAGAGGGCGTAAAATTAGTATTAAATACCCAATTCTACCTGGAATACGCCAAAAAAGTACTTATTCATCTCTTTTGCGGTGTGTAAATTCCTGTCGCGGTTATAAAAAACATTGAACTGTCCTTTTACCTTGTGCTTCATCAGGTATTTTGTAATGCCAAGACCAAACTGCTCGTTCTGGTTCATGAAAGCGTAGAGATCTTTATGAGGGCTGACAAGCGTGTGACGTGCTGCGATCTCCCATTTGCTTTTGAAACAATAGCTCAGCTGCGTATTGATACCATCCCCATCGATCACAAAACGTGTGCTGCTTCCGCTTTTTGTAAAGGGGTTATCACAATCACGTCGTATGTATTCAGCAGTAACTGCCAGGCCTTTGTATTTGAACAATACATCCGCAAAATACGTATGAAAGCTTTTGGGTGTATACAGATCTCTTCCAAGCTCTCCTTGTGCACGGATCGCCAGGTCATTGAAATGATAACCACCTCCGAAAGACATTTTAGGTTTTTCTTCACGCAGCACATCGCCTTCGAAATAATCGCCACCTTCCGAAAAATCGCCCATTGGCAGGATCTCAACACGGCCGGTATAAGCAAGCCCGGAATTACTCATGAGGCTGTTTCGCCCCTCGCCTGAAGAAATGGCTGTTTTTATGATCGTTTTAAAAGTTGAGCCTGCTTTGAAATTATAATTGGCAAATACACCAAAATCCCTGTCGAGTGTGAAATTCGCATTGGCAGGTGATCGATCGTAAAATTGCTGGGCACCCGATGAAATAACCCGCTGCCTGTTTCCGGGAAGCTTTGTTTGTCCAAGGCCCAACTGCAGGTGCTGATTCGGCTTATAATAGATCACGGCATCCCTCACCGCATTCGGACTTGTATTCGTGTTGGAAGGATCATTCATGCTCCAGTCCATATCTCCACGCGAGAACGACAACTGGAGATAGTATGACAGTTTAGGGCTATACATATGACCGGCAAAGCTCAAACGACAACGTCTTACCCGGGCATCCCATGAGGAAGGGCTCAGATCTTCGTCGGAAGCTGTGTTCATCAGAACGCGGTTTTGCATCCGGAAACGGATATTCATGGAATACGAGCTATCGGGGGTAGCAAAACCAAGCCCGTTCTTAAAACTAAAATACGGTGTCTTTTGCTGGGCAAAACCAAATGTTGCAATTAGATTAATCAAAAGTATAGTAACCGCTCCTTTCATATTAACTCATTATTAATTTGAATGCAAAAAAACCTCCTGAATGTTACTTTAGTTACATTGTAATGTTACCAAATAGTTAAGGTTTATTATTCGGGACCGTTTTTTTAGCTATTTCTGTTGATAAGCTGTTAATTACCGGTCATCCATCACTTTTCTTCCTTTAATTTCCAACAAAACCCCTGATACCAATTGATCCTGCCCGAACCGCAGAAATAGCTAATTTCACATAAAGCCATTGAACGTATGAGAAAATCACTCCTTTTACTACTGTTTCCACTGTTTTGTTTTGCCCAGTTCAAAACCGGGAAGGACTTAATCATTTCTTTACATAAGAAGAATTACGGAAAGCCCTGCAAAACACTCGCTTTTAAACAAACCACTAATAAATACCGCAACGATTCTCTGAAAAGCTCTACGACCTGGACCGAATACCTTGAATATCCGGATAAACTGCGGATCGAATTCGGAGACACCTTAAAAGGTAATTTTGTCGTTTTTAAGAATGACAGCTCCTATAATTACCGGGAGTTTGCATTTTATAAAAAGGATGAGAACAAGAATCTGATCATGCTATTGTTAGGTGGCATGTACTTCCGGAAAATCGATGATGTACTGAAACGTATCAATGCTGAAGGGATCGATCTGAGCCTGATCTCCGAACAGCAGGTAAACGGGAAAGACTGTTATGTGATAGGTGCATCAAAGCCCGATTCCAATATTCCGCAGATCTGCATCAACAAGTCCACTTTATTATTGGAATCGTTCACAGAAAGATCGAACGGGGCTCTTTTACGCGTGGATGTAGCAGAACGACAAAAGGCCTGCAACACAGAGGTGGAAACAAAACTACTGATCTATGTGGATGGAAAGCTGTACCAGGAAGAGCTGTACTATGATACTAAATTTAACCAGCCTGTTCCGAAAGGGAAATTCGATACAAAGCAATAAAGATCATTTTTATTTTGGTTTTTTATAGAGCGGCACCGTGCTGCAGGGCTCGCCATACA
This sequence comes from Bacteroidota bacterium, assembly GCA_021156365.1. GTDB lineage: Bacteria > Bacteroidota > Bacteroidia > B-17B0 > Aurantibacillaceae > JADJDM01. The sequence continues at coordinate 66,016 of JAJNDK010000007.1, read as the reverse complement.
TCAGGCTTTTCACCTGTGGCTGCAATAAAGCAGTAAGCTGAACAAAAGCATTGGTTGGAACAGGCAGGCTTCCGCATCCTTTGATGACCACACGCGCATCTTTGTATTCTTCCGGGCGGATCTTTTGCAGCTTTTCTGTGAACAATACTGTTTCCAGTTTTTCCAGGTCGCCGAACACGATCTTTTTAGCATACGGCTGCAGGGCCAGTGTCAGCAACATGAATGCCCAGGTAGGAATGATCGCATCCACCGAACAGGTAATAGCGACAAAACAATCTTTGTACTGCTCCCAGTCGTGTGTTTTAATAAACTCCCGGAAATCTTTTTCCTTAAGGATTAATCCCTGGAACAACTGATCTTTGATATCGATCAGCTTCCGTTCGCCTTTGGGATAGAACTCTTCGAGGTCTATAGTAATTAAACCACTGCCTGCTACTTTATTTATGATCTCATCATTTTCCATGTGTGGTTTCTTTTTATTTCAGCTTCCTCTTTTTTAATTGACTCAGCTCAAAATTTACTTCCGCGATCAGCTCTTTTTCTGAAGGAAGATGTAATTTATATTTAGTTGCAAAGAGCTGCTTACTTTCCTTTAAAACAGAATATTTGACGACTGTTTCGTTTTTTTCTGTACATAAAATTATACCGATAGTCGGATTATCCGAGCTTTGTTTTATCTCTTCTTCAAAATACCTTACATACAGATCCATCTGCCCTATATCCTGGTGCGTGAGCTTTCCAACTTTCAGATCTATGAGTACAAAACACTTGAGGATATAATTATAAAAAACAAGATCTACGTAAAAATGCTCCCCATCTGCAGAAATTCGCTTTTGTCTTTCCACAAAAGAAAAGCCCTTTCCCAATTCAAGCATAAACAGCTGAAGCTTGTTTATCAATTCCGTTTCGAGCTCCTTTTCGTAAAGGGTTGAATTTGGCTTTAAAGATAGAAACTCAAGTACATATGGATCCTTCACAAAATCCAAGATAGTAGGTTTATCCTTTGATGCCTCAAGCGACGACTTTTTCACCAGCGCTTTCCTGTTCTTCGAAGACAAAAGTCTCTCATAATAAAGTGAATTAATTTGCCTTTCCAAAACGCGGGAACTCCAGTTCTGAGAAATGGACTCTTCGAGGTAATAATGACGGGCTTCCTTGCTCACAACCCGCATCAATAAACGATAGTGGGTCCATGATAATTGGCTCCGCAGTGCGGAGCTTTTTCGATCCTGAGGAAAAGCCTTGAAAAACTGCCTGAAATTCTTGAGACTCGTTATGCTGTATCCCGATCCAAACTCTGCGGATAATTTGTCCGAAAGTTCTTCAATGATCATGTCTCCGTACCCGGCGCGGCTTTTCCCTTTCTGTTCTTCCTCCACTATTAAGCGGCCAATCTCCCAATATGTAAGTACCATCGAAAAATTAACGGCGCGCACCGCACTATTTCTTGCTTCCTCAAGAATCCCTTTGATTTCGCTGTATAAAGTTTTTTTCCGGGGTTTCATCTCATTTAATGGGGCTATCTATAAACCAATTCGGGACGCAGTGCGTCCCGAATTTAAATTATCATATGTTCGGAACTATCACCCTTTCATATCCTGGATATCCAGCATACCAACCGGTTTGCCACCTTCCGTTACCAGGATGGTATCTACATTCGTTTTCTTGAACAGACCAGCTGCATCATTCAGTAACACACTCGCCTCGATAGAAATAGGTGCTTTGTATTCGACATCACCGATCTTTTTGTTCAGCACATCGCGTCCGCCGCTTGTGATCAGTCTTCTCAAATCACCATCGGTAAATACTCCTTTCAGCGAACCATCTTTATTTACTACCGTGATACATCCGAAACCATATTCCGTCATTTTGATGATCGCATCGGTCATGCCGGTATCTGCAGAAACGATCGGATTTACACCATTGATCGCTTCTTTCACACGCACCGTCATCAAACGTGTATCAGCGATGAACTGCTCGGTACCAAGGGTGGTGAAATTATTATCCGTTAATTGTTTCAATACTTTCAGCGGAACGGTGATCGTGTGCACACCGATATTAATAGCATTTCTAACGTGCTCTGCATGTCTCACCGAAGAGAACATGATCTTCGTATCGTATCCGTATCCGTCCACTGCATCCACACACTGCTCTACAAGAGCCAGTGCATCGTGGCCCTGGTCCTGCAAACGTCCTACCAGGGGGCATACATAGGATGCGCCGGCATGCATAGCCATATAAGCCTGCTGCAAGGTATACACCAAATGTACATTTACCAGGTATCCTTTATCTCTGAGCATTTTACATGCACGAACGCCTTCGAGAGAAACCGGGATCTTAAACACCGTTCTTTGAGGATCCAGACCAAGAGCCAACTGACGTTCTGCTTCAGCTAACACTTCTTCTGCCGAATTTCCCAATGCTTCGATCTGCAACACAGGAACCATTTTTGACAGTTTCACAATAGTACCATCGATATCCGTAATTCCTTCACGCTGCATGAAAGTGGGTGTGGTTGTTAATCCATTCAGGAAACCCAATTTAAAGCCTTCTTCAATTTCTTTGAGGTTTGCGGAGTCTAAATATAATTCCATATAATCTGTGTTGGTTTTTTAGTTTTATACAAAGCACGAATTTCGGGTTTATAATTGAAATATTTCGCTTTTTAATCAATAAATATTCACAATTGCCTCCTGATAATCAGGCTAAAGTACCTAAGACTCAATCCAATGTAGCGGCCGGCACCTGCTTATGCAAATTGTTACTGAAATGAAGCATTCCAAAGGTTCCTGCCCGGGCGATCCGTTTAATATAAAATAGTACCTTTGCTCCATCAAAAAAACCACACACTATGAGTAACAACTTGTTAGCAGGAAAAAGAGGTATTATTACCGGTGCACTGGATGAAAATTCCATTGCCTGGAAAGTAGCTTTAAAAGCGCATGCGCAGGGCGCTAAAATCGTTCTGACCAATGCTCCTATCGCTATGCGTATGGGTGAGATCAAAAAACTGGCAGAGGCTACCAATGCCGAGATCATACCTGCAGATGCAACCAATGTAGAGGAGATCACGAACCTGTTCACCAAATCGCAGGAAGTGTTGGGTGGCAAGTTAGACTTCGTTCTTCACAGTATCGGTATGAGTCCGAATATCCGTAAGAATATCCCTTACACCGAATTGAATTACGATTTCTACAACAAAAGTATAGATGTATCTGCACTTTCCCTGCACAAAATGCTGAGCGCGGCCTACAAAATGGACGCGATCAACGAATGGGGAAGCGTAGTTGCACTTAGTTATATTGCTGCACAGCGTACCTACCCTTTTTATACCGATATGGCCGATGCAAAAGCAGTGCTTGAATCCATCTGCAGAAGCTTTGGCTACCACTACGGAAAAGCGAAAAAAGTGCGTGTAAATTCTATTTCACAATCACCTACAAAAACCACTGCCGGAAGCGGTATCAAAGGCTTCGGCGATTTCTACGATTACGCTAATGCAATCTCTCCATTAGGCAACGCAAGCGCAGAAAGCTGTGCCGATTATTGCATCTCTATGTTCAGTGATCTTACCCGTATGGTAAACATGCAAAACCTGTATCACGATGGCGGTTATAGCAACACCGGCGTGAGCATGGAAATGATGGAAAAAATGGGAATTCAATAATCCATCTGCAATCTCTTTCATACAAAAAAAGCTCCCTGATCCAGGGAGCTTTTCTTTTAATGTACAAAACGGTTTAGTCGGTTTTCACCAGTTTTTTGGTATCGATCAGTTTTCCATCCACAATAAGTGAATAGGAATATACGCCATTCGTGAGGTCATTCGCAAAAACACTGAGCTGCCCTTTGCCTTTTGTTTTAATATCAACGGACTTGATGATACGCCCGGCGCTGTTATAGAAAAGTAACTGTGCCACACCTGTATTTTCAGGAATTGTGTACCCGATCATCGTTTGTTCTGCAAAAGGATTCGGAACGGCGTCATTCAGCACAATGATATCTGCATCACTCAGCTCAACCGTAACTGTTGTCACATCAGCATTGTTTTGAACAGCAGGAAGCGATTTAAGCTCATTGAGCTGTGCCTGCAGCTTTTCGATCATTTCCTGCTGCTCCTGCACCGCTTTTACGAGGGGAACAACAATGGCCTGATAGGAAACGCTGTAGTTATCATCTTTGTTCTCCGGTGTGTGAACGATATCCGTAACGAAATTGCTTTCTTTTGCCGCCTGTTCCACTTCCTGGGCAATGAAGCCGGAATGAACAATGGCCGAGGCAGGTCCGAAATCTGCATTCAGGTGTAATGAACGGGTCTCTTCCGACATATTCTGAGCTAAGAATTCAGCATGTTTTTTTGCGTCGTATTGATACGAAACAGGGCGAAGTTTTTTGATGAACTCAAGACCTTTTACCGATTCGGTGATGTTTGTCTTAAAACGGGCGTCGCTGGTGGTATAGAATACCTGTCCTTCCACTACGGTTACTGCCGTATTCCCTAACCGCACCTTATTCGTTGCGTTTACAACTGTTCCGTTACCCAACGCCGTCGCATTGGTATAATCTCCACTCGCATCTGCCTGATAGCCGAGAAATGTGTTGTTATCTCCCGAAACATTGGTGTTTCCGGCATTCTTGCCGAGGGCCGTATTGTTGTTCCCATCCACATTTTCCTGAAGGGCCTGGTGTCCCATAGCCGTACAATTCTCACCGGTGAGATTTTCATACATACTTCTGTATCCCATTGCAGCATTTGCTGCCCCCGTAGTGGTGCTCAGCATAGAAAGGCTGCCGAACGCAGAACTCTCCGATGCTGTGGTGGTAGCCAAAGCATTCCACCCGAACGCAGAATTACCTGAAGTGGCAGTTCCCGTAGCCAGCGACTGATAGCCAAAGGCTGAATTGCCGCTTCCCGTAATATTGAAACCCAGTGCTGCATACCCGAACGCAGCATTCCAATCGCCGGTAGTGTTGTCTGTCAAAGCCTCGTAACCAAAGGCATTGTTGAACGTTCCCCCGGTGGTATTGGCATACAAAGCCCTGTAACCAAAAGCACACTGGCTGCCGGCATTCGTATTGCTGAACATCGCTTGGTAGCCAAAAGCGCTATTACCTGCACCTGTAGAATTGGTAGTACCGGCGCTGTTTCCTGCAAATGTGTTATTAGCACCCGTGTTGGAAGCACCCGCACTTACACCCGCAAAAAGGCATGAAGTTAAGCCATTGTGCCAAAGGATCCGGTTCGTCCCTAAATAGTAACCATTGGTAGTACTTGTACTGCTCCCACCCGCATTGAGGTTCCCGTTTACATCCAGCTTCTGACCCGGCGTGGTTGTACCAATACCAATTCGTGTGTTTGCTGCATCCTCAAAAATAGGAGTAGCTGTATTTACATACGTACTGCCATTCCATTTCGGGACGTAATTAAGTGTCTGCTGCGCAACAGACCCTGATGCCACTGCTATTCCGAGGGCCAGCATCAGTAAATTTAATTTGCTTTTTGTTTTCATGCTTTTAAGTTTTTAAAGTGAATAATTAAGAAATCAGGAGGTATTAGTCAGCGATCCACAACAAAAAAACGAACCGTTTATTTCTACCCTGCAAGTATAGACTATCGCAGAGGGGTAAAACAATACGGAAAACCGCCCTTTTTTCCCAAACGCGTTAAGAAATTGTTATTAATTTTCTTATTCTTGTATTTCTGTACATCAAATGGAAAACAAATGGCAAAACACAGCACTCAACTCAAACTCCGCATCGACTGGAGCGAAATGGATCTCTTCGGACATGTGAACAACGTTTCCTTTTTCAAATATGTGCAGGCCGCGCGGGTAAATTACTGGGAGCAGGTAGGGATCAATCAGCTTCATAAAACCGAAAACATTGGCCCTACCCTGGCATCCGTCAGCTGCCAATTCAAAAAACCGCTTTATTTTCCCGGTGAAGTGATCATAAACACAAAAGTGGAATGGATGAAAAATTCCAGTTTCCGGTTATCGCATCAGCTGCACAATGCTACAGGTGAATTGGTGGCGGAGGCAGAAGACATCGTAGTCATGTTCAATTACACCACTCAGCAAAAAACCGATATCCCGGAAGCGATCAAAACATTGATACAGCAAGGGGAAAGCCAGGCCTGATTTTTCAGCAGATTTTCCACAAAAACACAGCCCGGCAATTGGCCATGATCTATCGAAACTTGCTGCAACCGGCGCTATTCAAGGTCCGCGACCTGACATTTTTTACTTGCTTTTTTCCCGATTTTTTAGTTCCTTTAAATGACTTATTTTTAAATAGATTTAATGATAGAGGGCATGCTAAACTATAAACTAAAAGGTGTTCAGACTTATTCGTCAGATGAATGGATGAGTGGCGCCACAAAAAAATACCGCAGTGTTTTTGAACGGAACGAAGTGAATTACCTGCGTGTGGAATTTGCTTTTTATAACAAGCTGTTCGACGAGACGGACTGGGAATGCAAAATAGAGCTCAAGGCATTTGAAATTACCGGGACCGGTAAAGTAGAGCTGTGCAATCTCGACACACAGAAAAAGATCAGCAAAGATGAGAACATCATCTATATGCGTGATGGCTGGGGGAATAAGGAATATGGCACCTACTGGAAAAAAGGCCGCTTTTCGTGGGATGCATACATTGATGGTAAATTTGTAGGCTCGCATGAATTCTTCATTAACGAGATCGGTGTGGTGAATAAAACCACCAATCCGTATTTTGAAGTATCGCACCTGAAATTATATGCAGGTGGCTACGAAGGCTGGAATATCCCGGTAGAACAGCGTAAATACCTGACCGCGATCAATAAAGATAACACACAATACCTGTGGGTGGAATTTAAAATAAAGAACAAAAGCAATCTTGAATACAACTATGAGCTCTTCTTTAACTTCTATGATGATGCAGGACAACTGAAGGGTAAAACACAGCGGGAAGGAAAACTGGAGGCCGGCAAGCTCGATTTCGGCTACACCTTTGATGTGGGCTGGGGAAATGATGTGGCGGGCTCCTGGAAAGATGACAAGTATACGGTAGAAGTTGTATTTATGGATACACTCATTGCGGCCGTTTCGTTCGATAGTGGTGCAACGGAAGTGGAAGGTGTGCCGCAGCTTATCTCTTCGATCGAGCAAACCATTGCAGCCACAGGAGCTACGGCCCAGGTCAACACGCAATCAGCAGGTGGCACAAGCGCAGATGATTCCAAAACACTGGATGACCTGTTGATCGAAATGGATGCACTCATCGGACTTGAAAGTGTGAAAAAAAGCATCCGCGAGAACATCTCTTACCTCAATTTTGCCAAACTCAGACAGGAAAAGGGTTTCAAAGATTCTTCGAAGATCAGTCTCCACAGTATTTTTACCGGTAATCCGGGCACGGGAAAAACAACCATTGTAAAAATGCTTGGCAAGATCTATCAGAAAATGGGATTGCTCAGCAAAGGGCATGTGCATGAAGTAGATCGTGCAGCCCTTGTGGGAGAATACATCGGGCAAACGGCACCACGTACCAAAAAAGCGATTGACGAAGCAAGGGGCGGAATTCTTTTTATTGATGAAGCATACTCCCTTGCACGCTCGGGTGATGACAGCAAAGATTTCGGGAAAGAAGTAATAGAAGTGCTGCTGAAAGAAATGAGCGACGGTAAAGGTGATATCGCTATTATCGGTGCAGGCTATCCGAAGGAAATGACAGAATTCATCAATTCCAATCCCGGTTTAAAATCGCGTTTCTCGCACTACTTCAATTTCGAAGATTATCTGCCGGAAGAATTGTATGCCATCGCATTGTATGCAGCTAAAAACAAGGAAGTGGTATTGACACCGGATGCAGACAATTACCTGAAAGAACAATTGATAGAAGCTTATCGTAAACGTGATCACAGCTTCGGGAATGCCCGCTTTGTGCATGGTATCATTGAAGAAGCAAAAATGAACATGGGTATCCGCCTGATGAAGCTCCCGAATGTAAAAGACCTGACGAAAGAGGATTTTGAAGTCATTACACTGGACGACCTTCGTCCTATTTTTGCCGCCAACGAACGTAAAAAACTCAACCTTACGATCAATGACAAACACCTGCAGGAAGCGCTGGATGAGCTGAACGAGCTGACCGGCATGGACAATATCAAACAGGAAGTTGCAGAATTGGTGAAGCTGATCCGTTTCTACAATGAGATAGGAAAGGATGTGGTGAACAAATTTTCGCTACACAGTATTTTCACCGGTAATCCCGGAACAGGGAAAACAACATTGGCGCGGATCATTGCGAAGATCTACAAAGCACTCGGATTGCTGGAAAGAGGTCATGTGGTGGAAGTAGACCGCGAAGGGCTGGTAGCAGGCTACACGGGGCAAACCGCATTAAAAACGGCAGAGCGCATCAAAGAAGCCATGGGAGGTATTCTCTTTATTGATGAAGCCTATGCGCTGAGTGAAGGAGGAGAGAACAATTCTTTCGGTAAGGAAGCGGTAGAAGAAGTGCTGAAAAGCATGGAAGACAGCCGCGGAAAATTCGGTGTGATAGCAGCCGGCTATCCGGAGAACATGTCGAAGTTCGTGGAGATGAACCCGGGCTTAAAATCCAGGTTCGACAAGACCTTCCATTTCCACGATTATACGCCGGAACAATTGCTGCTGATCGCCAAATCGCTTCTGAAGAAAGAAGACCTGAAAGCGGATGCAGAGGCGGAAGAACATTTGAAAAATTACTTCATCACCTTGTATGAGCAGCGGGATAAATTCTTCGGGAATGCCCGTACGGTAAGGCAGGTAATAGCTGAGGCCGTAAAAAACCAAAACCTGCGGATGGCTTCTATGACGGCAGCCGAACGGACCAAAGAAGAGCTGCAAAGCCTGAGAATGGTGGATGTGGCGGAATTTGTTGTTGCAAAAGATGAGAAAAAGAGTACATTGGGCTTCCGTTTTCATACGGCATAAAGCCTTTTTGTATGACTTATTTTAACATCTGAATATCCCCGCAAATTTGTACTTTTGTAGTCCTTTAAAATTGAGTTATGATATTACCGATTGTTGTGTACGGCGATCCTGTTCTGCGAAAAGTAGGTGTTGACATTACCAAAGATTATCCGGGGCTGGAAAAGCTGATCGCGGACATGTTCGAAACCATGTATAATGCTTCGGGTGTGGGATTGGCTGCTCCGCAAATAGGAAAAGCGATCCGCCTGTTCATTGTGGATACCGAGCCATTTGCCGATAGCGATGATGAGGAGGACGATGAAGAGTTCACAAAAGAAGAACGCGAACAACTGAAAAAATTCAAACAGGTGTTTATCAATGCGCGTATACTTGAAGAAACAGGTGAGGAATGGAAATTCAATGAAGGCTGCCTGAGTATTCCGAAGGTGAGAGAAGATGTGCTGCGCAATGAAGAAGTAACAATAGAATACTACGACGAAAAATTCAAAAAACATACGGAGACCTACGACGGCCTGATCGCGCGCGTGATCCAGCATGAGTATGACCACATCGAAGGGAAATTATTTACCGACCGGGTAAGCCCGCTGCGCCGCAAGCTGATCAGTGGGAAGCTGAATGATATCAGTAAAGGAAAACTGAGCGCTGATTACAAAACAAAAGTATACCTTGCTAAAAAGTAACATCATGAAAACGATCATTGTTATTGCCGCTGTATTTCTATTGGCATCTGCCTGCGGCCAGCAAGCTGTTGAAGAAAAAGCGTCTGTTGCCGATACCGTAAAGAAAGATACTGTTGCCCTAAAACCCGATAATTCAAAAGAAGGTTTATTGAAACAGATCAAAAACCTGGAGGATACCTTGTATGCTTCGGAAAAACTGGATAAAAAACTTGGCAACAGGGCTATCTCGTTATACCAGGAGTTTCATAAATATTACTGGCAGGATACTTTGTCGATTGATTTTATGTTTAAAGCAGCAGAGATCGCTGATAATATGGGCTATCCGCAAAAAGCGATTGAGCTGTACCAGTCATGTTATGATCATTACCCGCAATCTTCACTCGCTCCGTATTGCCTTTTCCGCATCGGGAATATCTACCAGTTCACGCTGAACGACTATGTGGAGGCTAAAATTGCATACAACGATTGCAAAAAGGAATATCCCAATTCGCCGGTGACCAAAGATGCCATCAACCTGCTAAACAATGTAGCCAAAAGCGATAAGCAACTGATCGAAGAATTTGAGAAGAAGAATAAAATAAAGAAAGACTAAAATAAAAAAAACGGCCCGTTCTTCGACAACCTTCGATTTACTCAGGTTGAAATGAATGACAGGGCGTTTTTTTTATTGCACTCACTTCCTTTTCCATTCCCAACGCAGGCCATCCTCCGAAGATCCCTGCACTTCGAAACCTGCCTTTTGCAAAACACACTGTGAAGCAAAGCCGTCGATCAGTGTATCGGCTATCACAGCTCTCAGCTCCGGGTGACCTTGCATCCAGGCCGTCAGCCCTTTTACAGCTTCTGTTGCATACCCTTTCCCTTCCGATTTCGCATCGATAAAATAACCGATCATTACTTCACCTTTCGGATCAGGAAGTCCGCTTGCTCCTATCCCGCCAACAGTTAACTGTGTAGATCGTTCAATGATCAGCCAGTGTGTATACCATTGGAAATTTTCAGGATGTTGCCGTACATTGTGCAGCATGAAATTGTTGATCGCTTCCTGTAGCCCGCCGATAAAATCATAGGGGCTGTTCACTTCGAAATCAGAAATTGTAAGCCCAAGCTGTTTTTCCAGGCTGGTTCTGCTTTCATTTAATAATAGTAATTGTTCGTAGGAAAGAGCCACTAAGCTCAATCGCTCTGTTTGTATCTGAAACATGTATTGGATTGTTTGATTTAAAATTCAATAAAAGACTAACCGGGAATTTTGTATGAATCCCTGATTGGTGTTGAGCTTTAAACAATGCCAGGCAGCTGGCAACAGATGGTAATTAACAGAGGCGTTTATTTAACGGTACAAAGATAGTAAAAATCATTTTTCAAATTCTTAGTATCTTAGCTTCCTGTTAGCCAAATGCTCCGCCTGATCTCCAAATACAAAAGCCTGTTATTATATGCCCTTTCGCTTGGGCTTTTGTTATTGCTTCTCAGCTGGATAGAGTGGCGATTCATCATCAGCGACCGTCAGATCCGGATCTATTCGGGTATCATGGCTGCTTTTTTCACCGGCTTCGGGATCTGGCTGAGCTTCCACCTCCGGAAACCAAAAACAGAAAAAATAATCGAGACTGTTTATATAGAGAAAGAACCTGCCTCCGAACAAACGGAAAACGGAACTATAGATGAGGAACAGATCAAAAAACTGAATATCAGCAAACGGGAGCTGGAAGTTTTGCAGCTGATAGCCGGAGGATTGAGCAACCAGGAAATTGCCGACCGTCTATTCGTTTCGGCCAACACCATAAAAACCCATGTGGCCCGGATTTTCGAAAAACTGGAAGCTAAACGAAGAACCCAGGCTATAGAAATAGCTAAACAATTAAGGATCATTACTTAAAAGATCGGACTCATCCCGAAAATCATCCTAAAGTATGACGGATTTCGAGTGAAGTGTACCGAATTTTGCAAACAAAAAAAACAAAACTATGAAAAAGAAAGTACTTGTATTTGGATCGATCTCGGGTCTTATTGTAACCGCGTTTATGGTGATTTCCACGATCGTATTCATGAAAAACTCAAATTTCGAAGGCAGTATGGTGCTGGGCTATGCCAGTATGCTGCTCGCCTTCTCTTTTATCTTTGTCGGGATCAAACAGGTAAGGGACAAAGATAACGGAGGTCTCATTACTTTTGGCAAGGCATTTAAGGTAGGTTTATTTATTGCGCTGATCTCCTCTACTTTTTATGTAGTGACCTGGCTGATCGAATATTACTGCTTTTTTCCTGATTTTATGGACACATACGCTGATCATATGATCAAACAGGCAGAAAAATCGGGAGCCACTGCGGCAGAATTAAATGCCCAGATAAAAGAAATGGAAGGGTACAAGGAAATGTATAAAAATCCGTTCTGGGTGATCGTAATGACATACCTGGAAGTGCTTCCGATTGGCTTGCTGGCTACACTGGTGTGTGCGCTGATCCTGAAACGCAAGACGCCAAAACAGACGCCGGCTGCTGCTTAAGAACGAAAATCCCAACAATCTGTCCGGAGTTAGAATGCTTCGGACAGATTGGATTGGTTTGCATCCCGAAACCAAAGAATCCTTTAAAATATCCCGGACTATACAATTGATTACTGTTGTAGTACCATTTCCATAATATTCCGGTAAACATGTCCACATACATTTGCAGCAGGATCACTAAAACGATTCAACAAGAACAAATCCGCTGCTATGAAAAAAATAATCCTCTTTTCTATCCTGATCTTTTTGATCTCTGTCTTCTTTGCAAAAACAACTGCACAAACCATTTATCCGTATCTGCAAACTCCCAAACCTACTTCCATTTACATCACCTGGAAAACAAGCTCTAATCCTCAAACTCTCGTGGAATATGGCCTTAGCGCTTCCAGCCTCACTATGAGCAGTAACGGTACCAATCAGATCTGGAGCGATAACGGATACCCGAATAATTATTACTACCATACAGTAAAGCTGAGTGGACTGACACCAAATACCAAGTATTATTATAAAGTAACAACAGGCGGGCAAAGCTCTGCTATCTGTTCTTTCAAAACCCTGCCTAATCCCGGCCAGGCTTCTACAACCAATGGTCACATCCGTTTCCTGATCATGGGTGATAACCAGATAAAAGCAGAACCACGCTTCGATTCACTGAATGCACAGGCTAAACGGAAACTTACCCAATTGTATGGTTCAGGAGATTTCTGCGACAACATCGCGCTTAATTTTATGGTGGGGGACCAGGTAGATGTGGGCACACTCGATCATTATGAATATGTACATTTTGCAAAGAACAAAGACCTTTCCCCTTATATTCCAATACAAACAACGGTTGGTAATCATGAATTATACGGAACACTGCAATTAGGTGCATACAACAATCATTTTTACCTCGATAGCCTTCCTTACCAGGGGATCAATTCAGGAACCGAAAATTATTACGCCATTCAGGCAGGGCCCGTTTTATTTATCAGCCTCAGTACAGAGCATACTTCCGGCTCACAGTCCGCTACACAATTCAGCTGGCTGCAGCAGGTGATATCGGCTGCCAATAGCGATGCCACCGTTCAATGGATCGTTTCCTTAGGACATCGTCCGTACCAGGCAGAACAATATGTAGGTGATATTTCAGCATGGGTGCGCAACACAGCTGTTCCGTATATGAGCACTTCTTCCAAATATGTATTGCATATCGGTGCGCATCATCACTTGTATGCACGCGGGCAGCTAAAATCAAATCCTGTGTACAATGTAATATCCGGGGGAACTGCCTGGGATCAATACTGGGGAATGGCTACAGAGCAGGATTTTGATGATGTGCAGAAAACCATTTCACAATGGGCGTATTCTATCCTCGACTTCGACGTAACAAATCAGAAAATGGATGCAGAGACCTATTCGATCGGTAGCGCTTATCATCATCGCAACAACATGCTGATCGATTCGTTCCATCGTTACAAAAATCAGGCAGTGCCGAATACTCCATCCATTACCAATATATTCCCCGATTCGCTTCAGCTTCCATATACCATTACCGGCTCTGCTTTTGGCACCAGTGTGGCAGGAGAATTATTGAATACTACAGAATTCCAGATCTCTCAAACTTCCAATTTTGCAAGCAATGAGATCGATCGTTTACGCGATTACGAAAATCTCTTTGGCTCAGCCGGAGACGTGGATACAAGTGCCGATGTAAACCTGGGTGTGAACATTCAAAACCTCGACATGCCTGCAGGATATTTGCCGAATGGCTGGCATTATATACGTGTGCGACACAGGGACCGCAATCTCGAATGGTCGGCATGGTCTGCGGTAGATTCATTTAAAATATACAACAGCTCAGCTTCGGGAGCGCCTACCCTTAGCCTCGATCAAGATGCATACGAATTAACGGATACGATTTTTGCAACGTATAACAACGGTCCGGGATTGACCGACGACTGGATCGGGATTTACCAGCTTGGCCAGACACCGGGAGGCGTGGGATCCACCCAATGGCATTATGTAACAGGGCCAGCAGGTGTGATGCAGTTCACCAATCTGAGTGGTGTTACCCCGGGGATGTATTTCGCTGCTTTCTTCACCAACGACGGTTATACGGAAGTTGCACCGAGAGATACTTTCTACCTCGGCCCTATTCCTTCCCTGGCAAGTGATTCAACTCATTACCACCTCGGCTCACCAGTAAAGATAACATACACCAATTGCCCCGGTTTTACCAACGACTGGGTCGGAATATACAAAGTCGGGAACACTCCGGGCCCTGTTCCTTCAACACTCTGGCAATATACCAGCGGAACGAATGGCCAGCTTATATTCAACGGTCTGCCTAAAGGATATTATTTTGCGAATTACTTTTTGACAGATGGATATACGGAGCCCACCGGCAGGATCTACTTCTCCGTAGGTGATACGATCACCAACCTGATGATCGATAAATCCATCTACAACCTGAACGAATACATTACCGCAAGTTGGTATGATGCACCGGGCATTGTTAAAGACTGGCTGGGTATCTATGATTCGCTTGCCAATCCAAACATCGATCCGCTGACTACATATACTTATTTCGGTGGAACGGCCAGCGGAGTAAAAGTTATCCAGGATACCGTACTGCCTGCCCAAACCGGTAGCTATTTTATTGTGATGTTTACCAACGATTCATACAACGAGGTTTCGAACCGTTGTTATTTCGAGATCGTGGATACCACCGCAACCGGCATTAAAAACGTATCCGGAAATGATATGAGCATCCAGATGTATCCCAATCCTTCCACCAAAGGAGGCAAAACTGTCATCGAATCGAAATACATGATCGACCGTATTCAGTTCCTGAATTCACAGGGGCAGGAGATCTTTATATCCAATAATATAAAAGCAAACAATTTTTCGTTCGTGAATACGGATCTGCCGCCGGGTACTTACTTTGTTCGCATCTACCAGGATAACCGGACCGTACACACCTATAAGCTCATTATTGCCCCTTATTAACCTGCTGTTCAAAACCAATCTCTGTCTTACTCACAGAGATTGGTTTTTTCTTTTTTATGACACACAAAAAACTGCTGTTTATACTGCTCATCAGCGCCGGATTATTCCAGTCCTCTTTCACGTATATACATCCGCTGAAAGCCACAAGTACACGTATTACATATCTGCCCGAAAAAAAAGAGCTGCAGGTGAGCATCAGTGTTTTCAGGGACGATTTTCAAAAAAGCCTGAATACGGAGCTCAATAGCCGCTTCGATCTTATTCATTACTACAACAGCAAAGACGCCACAGATGCCGTTTACACATTCTTCAATAAATTCATTTCCATCAGCATCAATGATAAAGTACTGTCACTGAAATATGATGAAGTGCTGAATGATGAGGACAAAAACTCCTTTGTATGCACCACCATTCTGAAGAACTATACTTTCAAGGGCAAACAGAAGATCGATATCACAAACAAAATGTTACTGAATTATTTTCCTAACCAGGCAAATGTAGTGGTGATCAATATTCCGGATAAGCTGAAAAAGGTGATACAATTCGATAAAAACCTGACTTCGGAAACAGTAATTTTTTAACCATGGATTTTTGGAGCTTTTTAGGGATGGGATGGGCGCACATCATCGATTTCAGCGCTTACGATCATATTTTATTTATAACGGTGCTCTGTGCCTTATTCAAACTCACGGAATGGAGAAAGATCCTGGTGATCGTAACCGCATTTACCATCGGGCACTCCATAACACTTGCTCTTTCTGCCTTCAATATTGTTTTCATCCCGGTGAAAATCGTAGAGATCCTTATACCTGCAACAATTGTTATTACAGCTCTTAGTAACATCCTTCAGAAAAAACAAAACCTTGCTAAAACATTCGATAGAAATGTCCGGAAGAATTACCTGATCGCTTTGTTGTTCGGATTCATTCACGGGATGGGCTTTGCCAGCAATTTCAAATTCCTGTTGGGTGATGATCAGAACATCGTTGCCGAATTGCTTGCGTTTAACCTCGGAATAGAATTGGGTCAATTGCTGATCGTACTCTGCATCCTTTGCACTTATTTTTTGCTGAACCGCATATTCCGTATAGTACACCGGGAGTGGAATCTTTTTTTATCCGGGGCAGGCTTTGGTGTAGGGTTGATCTTATTTTTCACGAATCTGCTGGAAAAGTAATTCTTCTTTACGGTTAGATATTCTATGCACATCGCAAGCAGGCATAATGATTTTTTAATATTCAGGTAAAGGCAATACACAGGCAGGACACTACTTTAGCTACTATGAAACAAACATTATTTTTCGTTCTGCTGGCAGGCATGGGAACTGCCTCTGCTCAAAACATCGGAAACTTTACGTCCGTACAGCCCACCTCACAGGGACCAACCTTGGTGATCCCTTCCAGTCATAAATTTCAGGTGATCCTGCAGGCAGGCGACAATTTAAGCGCTGGTGGCACCATGCCTGTCAATTCAGATTTTTGCGGGTATGTTTCTCAAACCGGAAGCAGCCGTCAGGGCACTATTTGCGTGAATTCTGAATTTGCACCGGGCGGTGTTACCGTTTTAGATGTTCAATACGATTCGTTGGCAGGCTACTGGCAACTGAACCATTCGGAAGCGATCAGCTTTTCGGGTGCTGCTACTGCCGCTAATTGCAGCGGAGGAATCACACCCTGGAGAACGATGGTTACCTGCGAAGAGACCGACCTGACATTTGATATTAATTTTGACGGAAAGAGAGATTATGGATGGCCTGTCGAAATAAACCCGTTTACCCGCCAGGTAAAAGACTATAATAGCGATGGTAATAAAGATAAAGTTTGGGGAATGGGGCATATGAAACACGAAAATGTATGTTTCCGCGAGGACAGTCTTACTGTGTATGAAGGAGAAGATAACTCGAGTACCGGCTTTGTATTTAAGTATATCCTCAACACAAAAGCCAACCTGTCTTCCGGTACACTTTACGTTTTGGTCCGGAATGGAACAACCGGCAGCTGGGTACAGATCCCGAATACAACGAATTCGGAACGCAATGATGTTATCGCCAATGCAATAACCGCAGGAGGAACCTATTTCGACCGCGTGGAAGATGTGGAAGTAGGCCCCGACGGAAAAGTTTATTTTGCCTCCACTTCGCAAGGCAAGATATTTCGTTTTGATGACGATGGCACTACCATTTCTAATTTCCAAACCTTTGTTTCAAACAGCAGCTATACGATCAATTATGGAAGCGGGACACAAAACGTAGCTTTCGATTCACCGGATAATATTGCTTTTGACAGCCAGGGAAATATGTGGGTAACACAGGATGGTGGCGGCAACTACCTCTGGATGGTAAAACCAGGACATACTGCGGCAAACCCACAGATCGAAATTTTTGCAGTGATACCTTCAGGCGCCGAACCAACAGGAATTTATTTTACGCCCGATGGGGAGTTCCTCGTACTGGACATTCAGCACCCAAGCGGTTCAAATGCAAGCCCACAGGTGGACGCGGCAGGCCAAAGCATTACAATGGATGCAGACGCTACGGTGATCATCGCACTGAATGAAAACTGGGGAGCTCCGGTTGGTGTGCCGAAAAACAAAACAAATTCGGATCTAACACTTCGCGGCTTATATCCTAACCCGGCGGCAGATGGCTTGAATTTTTTGATCGAGTCGGATAAAACCAGGAGACTCCAGGTAGAGATCTTTGATATCACAGGAAAAAAAGTATGCGTTGACGAAGCTTTCGAGCTACTCCCGGAAAAGAATAAACTACAGATCAACATTGCTCATTTGCAGGAAGGTATTTACCAGATCCGGATGATATCCGGCGACAAAGTTATTCACGGACAATTCATAAAAGAGAGCGAATAAGTCTTTCACAAAGTACGAAGTGAATGTATTCTATAACATTGGTGTAGGGCTGATCTTATTTTTCACCAACCTGCTTCAGGGTTAAAACGAACGCATTACTTATTGATTTTCAAACAATTAAAAACTGTCTGAAAATATTTCCTACTACAAATCACTTTTTTTTTGTAAATTTCTTAGTCTGAATCCTATTAGTCTGTAGTTGTTTACGTGAGTGTACCCCAATTCCATAAACATTGTTTTGTAAGCGTATATAAAGACATTTTACAATGTCTTTATATTCCATTGCTGTGCCTGTTGTACAATTTTTCTTCCGCACAAACAACGTATACATGGATCGGCGCAACAGGAGCAAGCTGGGCTGTAGCTGCCAACTGGTCACCAACACGTACAACACCTAACGCTACTGATATTATTTTATTCAATAGCGGCACTACGCTTAACATTACAGCTGTTCCTACACAAACCATTCGTTCTTTAACAATAACAGGCAATTCGAATATTACCCTGACCGGAAACACCGGCGCTTTAACCTTGTCTATAAACGGCCCTACGCTGACGAATAACCTTGTGATCGATGCAGGTTCTACGCTACAGCTTACCTCAGCGGGTACTACGCTCACACTGAATTTTCTCACAACTGCCAGTCAACGGGGACAGATCGACGGCACTTTGCAATTGAACACAAGAGGCCTGTTCAATACATCCGGCATTGCAACGACTTTAGTGACGGTAGGCAGTGGCGGCGCCATTACCAACAACTATCAAACGGGTGCAGGTATCCCGGTCATTAGTTCCGCTGCTACGCTTACATTTGCCAGTGGTTCCAACTATAATCATATAACGACTACTCAGGTATCTGTCCCAAACGCTACGTACAACAGCAATTCTACTGCTAATTTCACAGCAGGCACATCCACCATTAACAACATGACCCAGACATTCGGGAATGTCACCATCAATTCTGCAGGTACGCTGACTTTATTCAGTGGCAGTCCTACCATTGCAGGAGTGCTTACCCTGACATCCGGTGCGTTTGCCGTTGGAACAAACACCCTTACGCTGACAGGGACTATGTCAGCCGGCGGAGCAGGAACCATTACGTCCAGCGGGGCTATAAGCATTGGAGGCAGCGGAGGAGATTACGGAACACTTCGTTTTACTGCTGCCCCAACACTTACTTCCTTCACCATAAACAGGTCGGGAGCCGGCACGGTAGGATTAACGCAAGCCATCACTATCAGCACAGGCGGAACACTGAATCTTACCGACGGAGTAATCAATGCCAACGGAAATCTTATATCCGTAACAAATGGTGCAGTTGCTGCAGTTACGAATACGGGTGGTACCGACTCCTATGTAAATGGTGCTTTGCAGCGTACCCTGAGCCCTAACCTGAGTGCTGTCACCATTCTCTTCCCGGTTGGGAAAACAGCCTGTCAGCGGGTTTCGTTCACCGGTCTTTCCACGACAAATTCTGCAAGCACGGCAGTTATACGGGTAGAAGCCTTTGATGCAAACAGTGGCGGCACTTTCGACCAGAGTATGACAGCGCTTCATACGGATAATTACTGGTATGCGCAGGTCATCGCGAATGCCACCAGTCTCTCAAGCCCTGGTATCATAAACCTTACAGACAATACACCTGCATTGAATGCAACGGACGTTGTTGCTCAATCGGGAACACTTGCCGGAAGTTACAGCTCGATCGGTGGAAGCGTAGCCGCGCCTGTACTGAGCTCCACTCTTTCCGCACCATCTTCACTCGGGTATTTTGTGATCGGCACCAAAAACACAAGTCCGCTTTGTGGTACATACACCATAGGACCAACAGGCACTTTTGCTACCGTAACGGCAGCAGTGAATTCGCTGAACACAAGAACAGTGTCCTGCAGTGTCCTTTTTGAATTGCAGGCAACATATACGGGTTCCGGAGAAAGTTTCCCGATCAGCATTTTATATTCGGGAAGCTCTTCTGTTACAGCCACCTTCCGGCCTGCAACGGGGGCCGGCACTTTGATAACCGCCGGTGATCCGGGTTCGGGCCTGGCATTGATCAACTTTAACGGAGCGGATTACGTAACACTCGATGGCAGAGCCGGAGGTGTGGGAACTACCGTTAACTGGATCATCCGGAATACACGAACAGCTTCCCTGGTAGGACCTGCGATCCAGCTGGGCAATGGAGCCACCAATGATGTATTACAATATGTTCGTGCGGAAAGCCAGAATTCCACAGGAACCAGCGGCACTATTTATATCAGCAGCTTCCCGCTCTGGACTGCAGGCAACAATAACATCACTATTCAGAATTGTGATATTACAAAATACACCAGTGCAACGACGACGCATATAAATGCCGTATATGCATACGGGCAAACAGCAAACCCGAACAGCAATATCAATATCTTAAATAACAACATTCACAGCTTTACTCCCGGCATCACCACTGAAGCCACGGGAGTTACCGTGACCGGCACCGGTCTGAATACGAATTATGGCAATAACTGGACAATCACAGGAAATAGCTTTTACCTTGATTGTGCAGAACAACAATTGCACAGGTATACCGTGATCAATTTTATTCCGGGTTTAGGATCCACAGGAAATACCATCTCTGATAATTATATCGGGGGAGGCGCGCCTTTATGCGGAGGAACTATCTGGACCAGCAATGTCGGCGGTGCAGGAAATACGATCCAGACCTTCGAAGGCATTTATGTGTGGGCAGGAACAACTGCCATCAATGGTAATACAATTCAAAACATCAGTTTAACTGGTACCGGCGGGACTTCATTCGGAGGCATCCATCTTGCAGGAGCAAGCTCGTCGGGCAGCTATTCCATCAACAATAACCTGATCGGAAGCACAGAAACCTGTAACAGCGTACGCAGCGGAGGTCAATGGAAGACAGTGGGCATCTGGTGCGATAATACCTGCGGAACCATTTCGCTTGCCAATAATACGATTGCGAATATGACTGCAGCAAATGCGGGGAATTCCGCTGCTACCTTAACGGGTATCTACACAGATTGCGGCTCCAATACCATAACCGGGAATACTATATTTAATCTGACAGGTGCTGTACCAACGGCTGTCAACCAGCTGTATATTGCGCACGATGCAAGCGTGGTAGGGATCGCAGATAAAAGTAGTTACAACGGCACTACTCAAACCATTTCAAACAATCTTATTTATAATTTGAAAAGCACCTACACGGGTACCAATTCAAACAAGCTTTATGGTATCTATACGGGAGTAGGCGATCCCGGTCAGACACATATAATTGATGCGAATTTGATCTTTGGATTTGACACGCCTAACGGAAGCACCAATGCAAGAATCACAGGGATCGGAACTGTTGGCTCGAGTGCTTCCTCTGCCGTTACCAACATTTTCAGCAACAATATGATCAACCTGGGTTACCGGATAGATGGCTCTTCGATCACTTCAGGTGCGGAGATCACGGGTATACTGGACAATACATCAGGGTATACCAGCGGAGGCAATACTACCTATATGAATTACTATTACAACAGTGTTTATATCGCCGGAACAGGAATAACAGGAACAACCAATAATAGCTATGCTTTCCGGCGGCTCAATACGAACATCAGTCCGAAAAACACAGTGGACATAAAGAATAATATTTTCATCAACAGCCGTTCCAACAGCACTGGTACACGATCACATTATTCGGTTTACCTCGATAACTCCAACACGGTTACAAGTAATTATAATGACTGCTGGGGCAGTGGTACGGGTTATAAATGCGGAAATTCCGCTACCGTAGATTACACAGCATTCACCGCCTGGCAAGGGATAGGTTTCGACAACAACAGCATTTCTTCGGATGCTTTGTTCCAGCTTACTACACTTCCTCCTGACATGCACCTGCAGGCAGGAAGCCCTGCAATAACAACCGGAATAAATGTCGGCGTTTCCACCGATTATGATAATCAAAGCCGGGCAGGTACATCTATAGGTGCTGATGAATACGATCCGGGTTATGGTGTTCCTTCCGTATCGGTAGATCCGTGCGGAAAGCTCATCTCACTGCCTGTCGAGCTTTTATTTTTCAACGGAACATGGAAAGAAAAGAAAGCGCTCTTATCCTGGGCCACCAGTTCCGAAACCGACAATGCCTATTTCAGTATCGAAAGAAGCGCAGATGCATTGAATTTTATATCCGTAGGAAATGTGCAGGGTGCGGGAAATTCTTCTTCCATCAACAACTATACGTTCTTAGACGGCCTGCAGGATGTTTACGATGTAGCTCCTGTTTTTTATTACCGTTTGAAACAAACCGATCACAATGGAAATTTCAACTACTCCCCTATCATTTCATTAGAGCATTCCGAAAAAGATCATTTTTTCGTCAATGTGTTTCCCAATCCTGCCACCGATCATCTGGTAATAGCTGTATCCGGTGCGGGCACAACAGATTGTATTTATTTGCTTACAGATATGTTTGGCAGAGAAGTAATAAATAGCACTTACTTTTTCAACGACGGCAACCGATCACTTCAATTGGATCTGTCGGAGCTGAACCCGGGGATCTATCTATTATCGATAGCAATCAAAGGGAAAGATGTAACGGAAACAATAGTAAAGAAGATCGTGAAAAGCGGTAAATAAAAATCGCCCTTTCTTTGCAAGAAAGGGCGATCCTGTTTCTATTGAAATAACTTTATTCGAAAGCAGCAATTTTCTCTGCCTGGTATTTTCCTGTTTTCAGTTTATCTACAATTTTCGAGAAACACTCAATAGTATATTTCACATCTTCCATCGTGTGAACCGCTGTAGGGATCAAACGCAGGATGATCATTCCTTTCGGAACAACCGGGTATACCACCATCGAACAGAAAATATTGAAATTCTCACGCAGATCGAGGATCAGGTTGGTCGCTTCCGGAATAGAGCCGTTCATATAAACAGGCGTTACCATCGAATTGGTATCGCCGATATTGAATCCTGCTTCTTTTAATCCATTCTGTAATGCACGGGTAATATCCCAGCATTTTTCACGAAACTCCGGATGCGCATTGATCAGCTCGAGTCGTTTTTGTGCACCTACTACTAATGGCATTGGAAGTGCTTTCGCGAAGATCTGTGAACGCATGTTGTAACGCAGGTATTCGACACAGTTTTCAGTAGCAGCAATAAAGCCACCTATCAAAGCAAATGATTTTGCAAAGGTTCCGAAATACACATCGATACCATCCTGGCATCCCTGTGCTTCTCCTGTTCCACCGCCTTTTGGTCCCATGATACCGATTCCATGTGCATCATCTACCAACAAACGGAAATTATATTTTTTCTTCAGCTCAACGATCTCTTTCAGTTTTCCCTGGTCGCCACGCATTCCGAATACACCTTCAGTGATCACAAGGATCGCTCCACCTGTTGTTTCAGCCAGCTTCGTAGCACGCTCCATTTGTTTTTCAAAATCAGCCATGTCATTGTGTTTGTACACATAACGTTTCCCCATGTGCAGACGTACACCATCGAGGATACACGCATGACTTTCGGCATCGTATACAATTACATCGTGGCGGTCAACCAAAGCATCTATACAGGAAACCATTGCCTGGTAACCGAAATTACAAAGGATGGCATCTTCTTTTCCAACCAATTTTGCAAGGCCCGCTTCGAGCGCTTCGTGATTATTGGAGTTCCCGCTCATCATCCGTGCCCCCATCGGTAGTGCAAAACCGTATTGAGCTGCCGAATCCGCATCTGCTTTACGCACTTCCGGATGGTTCGCTAATCCAAGGTAATTGTTCAAACTCCAGTTCAGGCGTTTTCTGCCACGGAATTCCATATGCGGACCTATTTCGCCTTCCAGTTTCGGGAACGTAAAATATCCGTGAGATTCTTTGGAGTGCTCACCGATCGGCCCCCTGTTACTTTTGATCTTTTCAAAAATATCCTTCATGTTTTGATTTTAAGGTAATAGAGCGCAAATTTACAAATTCTGAATGAAATTCCATCCGGATCATCGAAATAGCTATTTTTCCCAAACTTTGCTAATATTCATGATATTGATACCAAAATCGTATCTTTGACGCTGCTAAAAAATGAAACGTATCCGTTTATACTCCTTCCTGATCATTTTGGCTGGCATTATCAGTGTCGCCTCCTGCAGCAAATTCGATAAGATCGTAAAAAGCTCTGATTATGAGCTGAAATACACCAAGGCCAAATATTATTACGAAAAAGAAAATTACACCAATGCACTTACGCTTTTCGAAGAGCTGATCCCCGTTTTCAAAGGGACCGATCGGGCCGAAGAAGTATACTACTATGTAGCCTACTGTAATTATCACCTCGGCGATTTCGGCTTGGCTGCCTATCACTTCAAAATGTATGTGCGCAATTTCCCGGTAAGCAAACACACGGAAGAATGCGCGTTCCTGAATGCTTATTGTTATTACCTCAATTCTCCGAAATACAGTCTTGATCAGCAGGATACGAAAACAGCAGTGTTTGAAATGCAGGAATTCGTCAACAATTTCCCGGAGAGCGTTCGTATTGATAGTTGCAACAAACTGATGGATGAGCTACGGGTAAAACTGGAGCGGAAAGCATACGAGATCACCAAACAATATTATTTCATCGAGGACTGGAAAGCAGCTATTGCGGAGAGCAATAATTTCCTGAAAGAGTTCCAGACCTCGTCCAAATGTGAAGAAATTCACTTTATCAATCTGAAATCCAGTTATTTACTTGCCCGAAACAGTATCGATAAGAAAAAAGGAGAAAGATTGGATAATTCGATAGAATCTTATTTAAAATTCTTAGATTTGTACCCCCAAAGTAGTTACTTGAGGGAGGCTGAGGACATATACGAGAGCTGCAAAAAACTGAAAGACGAACTTAATATTTCACAGAAAAATGGACTTTAAAAAAACAAACGCAGAATCTTCTACCGTTACACGTGACATCCGTCTTTTTGACGAACCAACAGGTAATTTGTATGAAGCAGTTGCCATTATGGCAAAACGCTCTAACCAGATCGCTATCGAGCTGAAAGAAGAGCTGCAGGGTAAACTGGCTGAGTTTTCTTCTCATAACGATAACCTCGAAGAGATCTTCGAAAACCGCGAGCAGATCGAAATTTCCAAACATTACGAAAAACTTCCGAAACCGACATTGATCGCTGTTCAGGAGTTTATCGAAAATAAAACCTATTACCGTAATCCTTCAAAGGAAAATACTCCATTGGTATAAGGATTGAAATTACAGGATAATTTTAAGGCAGTTAGCAATCCGCTCTCTGCCTTTCTTTTTTAAAACATGGGATCACTCCAACATAAAAAAATACTGATCGGTGTTACAGGTAGTATCGCTGCCTATAAAAGCGCTACACTGGTCCGCCTGCTTGTAAAGGCCGGTGCGGAAGTAAAAGTGATCATGACAAGCGATGCGGAGCACTTTATCACCTCCAAAACACTTTCCGTACTTTCTAAAAATGAAGCGGAGTCACAGTTTTTTGATAAGGACAATACCTGGAACAATCATGTGAAACTTGGCTTATGGGCTGATGCATTCGTAATTGCACCTGCCACTGCCAATACGATCGCGAAAATGGCCAACGGGCTCTGCGATAACTTACTGCTGGCCACCTATCTTTCGGCGCGTTGCAGAACAATGATAGCTCCTGCGATGGACCTCGATATGTACCAGCATCCTTCCACCCTGCGCAACCTCGAACAGGTGAAAAAAGACAATGTAGTAGTGATCCCCAGCGAACACGGGGAACTGGCCAGCGGATTGGTGGGTGATGGCAGAATGGCTGAGCCTGAGCACATTGTAACTTTCCTGGAGAAGTTCTTTCTCTAAGGTTTCCATAATAAATCCTAAAAAATCCAAAGCTTTCCTAATATCAGGGAAATGCATATTCCTTATTTCTACTTTTGCTCTTAAGTATACTAAAACCAATACTGCCACTGATCACTCAGGCAGATACTGTAAAATGCGTACTATCCTTTATCTACTGATCGCTCTTGCAGTCTGCTCCTGCGCAGGCAATAGCTTTTTGAAACAGAAGTACACCCGTTTTTCACACAAGTCTTATACTTACGAAAGAAAAAAAATTGCTCCGGACCTCGCCGATCCTCCTCCTGCAAACAAGCTGCCGGCTACAATAGATACGATTCATGATACAGGTAACATTCCTGTTTCAATACACCCGGAGATCGCTGCTCCAGCCAAACAACATTCCGAAACTCCTCTCTCAATGAGCCCCCGTAGATCTTCCAAAAAAGATCCGGTGCAATCATCTGTCCGTACTATCAGCAAAATAAAAAACGAAAAAACAATTCATTCGGTCGAACACAGGAAAAGATCGTATGGCAGAGACGCGGAAATATTTTTTGCCTTTTTTATCTTCTTCGTATTATTGGTTTTAGCTCCCGCTGCCTTTGTTGTGGGCCTTATACTTTTATTATATGATTCAGGAATAGCGCTCATTGTTATGGGAGCTGCCGTTCTTGCTTTTTTGATAGCATCCTGGATCATTGATGCTACTACCGATACTGCACCGGATAACCCTTACGCAGAAAGGTTCCAGGCTACTTCTCAGAGCAGGGACAAATGGCACGACCTGGCAGTAGCGCTCACGATCATATTTACACTTTTCCTCTTGGCTATAGTGTTTATTGTTTTGTTCCTGTTCATCAACTGGATCATAAGCCTGATTATTTTGGGAGCAGTACTCTTAGTGATCTTGTTATTCAATCTCCTTATCGGCTAAAATCTCAACTATGCGTAAACTACTTTATCTATCAATCTGCCTCTTGCTTTGTTCCTGTGCAGGGAGCAATTTCCTGAAGCAGAAATACACGAGCTATGGACATGATCGCCATCCTGAGCGTCCATCTGCGCTTGCGGCCAAAGAAAAAAACGATTCATCACCCTGCAGTATGCCCAAAGCACCGGATGAAAACACCGGTGAAATGGCTGCAGCCAAAAGAATGATCGGGGCGCAGAAACAACCTGTAGCAACTGCATTTTCTGCTATTCATTCGACCATCGTGAAACCACTCGTGAATGCAAACAAACAGGATGCCGAAGAAGAGGAAGAAGAGAAAATGTCTTACGGCACCTGGTTCCTGATGATCCTCCTTTTAATACCCGGTTGTCTTATAGCGGGCATTACCCTGCTCTTTTCCGAATTCTGGATAGGATTGTTACTGATCGGCCTGGCTGTCCTGTTTTTCTTTGTATGGCTCAATGCCGAGCCTGAATTGAAATGGTTTAAATAAACTACTCAAAACAAACACAACATGCGTACACTCCTTCCAATCCTGATCGTATTGTTACTTTCTTCCTGCACAGGGAATAGTTTTTTGCGACAGAAATACACCCATTATAAGTATAGGACTCCTTCCGAAACTATTGCCGGACCTGCAAAAAACAAACCATACCAGAAAACTGCTACAGCTCCTGAAACTGCTTCGACAGCGTACATCAGCAAAGAGCAGGACATTCCGGTAGTTGAGAACATTTCCTCTCCGGGTATTCCACAACAGAAAAAAACGATCAGGAATACTTCCCTGATAAAACAGGAAGAAGAATCCCATTATCCGCTTTTATCTGCAAACAGGCCGGCATCGCGTGAACAGATAGCTTCGGTAACTTCACAAAAGCAATCTTCTGCTTCCTTTTCCTGGCCGCGTCACCACACTTTCACCGAATTCGAAGGATTTGTGATCGTTTTCGGGATCCTCCTTTTTCTTCTTATCCTTCCGCTTGCTCTCCTGACAGGTCTTGTTTTTTTAATTTTCAGTATAACGACCGGGCTTATCATTCTGTGCAGCGCCGCAGCTTTGTTCCTCTTGTTTCTGATACTATGGATAATTGCAGACATTTAAATTCAAATCGTGTATGAAAGTATCTTTTCTGTTTGCTTTACAGGAAAACAAGTACCGTTTCGATCAAAAACTATAGACAATTCGTATCTTTGATCTCCTGAAACAATGACGGATACCATTTTCCACCATAAAAAAATACTGATCACAGCCGGCCCCACCTATGAGGCCATAGATCCGGTGCGTTTTATCGGCAACCGGTCCACCGGAAAAATGGGGATCGCCATTGCAGAAGCATTCGCAGCCCGTGGAGCCGGTGTGATCCTGGTACTGGGCCCCACCCACCTGCGACCGAAAAACCCGGTTATCAAAGTAGTAGAGGTGGAAACCGGTGATGAAATGTACCGCGCCTGTCTGGAGCATTTCGAAAAAACCGACATTGTTGTAAAATCCGCAGCGGTAGCCGATTACAAACCTGCTCAGGCAGCCAGCCAAAAGATCAAAAAAACGGATGCGTCATTTACACTGGAGCTCGTAAAAACCACCGATATCCTGGCAGAGCTTGGAAAACGCAAAACCCACCAGTTTTTAGTCGGATTTGCCCTTGAAACGGAAAATCTGCTCGAAAATGCCAAAAATAAGCTGCTGAAAAAGAACCTGGATCTCATAGTGGCCAATCTCAGCAACGAACGTGGCGAGGGCTTCGGTTTCGACACAAATAAGGTTATAATCATGGATCGGAACAATAATTTGCATAATTTTGAGTTAAAATCCAAAGAAGAAGTTGCCCTGGATATTTTGAATGCAATTGAACAATGTATAGACAAAAAATGAAGATAATCGTTGCAGCACTGTTTGCACTTTTTATAGCTACAGGAGCCAATGCACAGGAGCTGAACTGCCAGGTTACTGTTTCGTCCCAGCAGGTGCAGGGAACCGATAACAAACGTATTTTTGACAACCTTCAGAAACAGGCTTTCGAATTCGTGAACAACCGCAAATGGACCAAAGATATATTCTCTACCAACGAACGTATCGAATGTACGATGTTCATCAATGTTACCGAAAAAGTAAGCGCTTCTCAATGGAAAGCCACGATCCAGGTGCAGAGCCGCCGCCCGGTTTACAAAACATCCTACCCTTCCACGCTTTTCAACTACAACGATATAAATTTCGAATTCAGCTACATCGAAAATCAGCCTTTTGATTTTAACGTAAACCAATACAATAACAACCTCACTTCCATACTTGCTTTTTACAGCTATGTGATCCTCGCCCTCGATTACGATTCTTATGCTCCGATGGGCGGAACCGAACACTGGCAGTATGCACAGCAGATCGTGAACAATGCACAGGCAGGCAGCGATTCAGGACCGGGCTGGAAATCATTTGATGGCAACAAGAACCGTTTCTGGATGATCGATAATATCCTTAACCCTATGTTCAACCCGATCCGCAATTGTTATTATCAGTATCACCGCAAGGGACTGGATGTGATGTATGAAAAAACGGATGGCGGAAGAGCGGAAGTATTAAAAGCTCTGGAATCTCTCAAGGAGCTTCACAAATTACGTCCGGCTTCCTACAGTATGCAATTGTTCTTCAACGCAAAAGCGGATGAAGTGATCAATATATTCAAAGAAGCGCCTTCCGATGAAAAAGCTGCCGTGATCGAAACCCTGAACCTCATCGATCCGGCCAATGCCAATAAATACGCGAAAATTACGGAGCCGAAATAATTATTTGTATCTTTTATTTACTTGCGGTATTATTTTTGTTTAGATTTACGCATACGATTTGTGTGAACGATAAAAACAATACGGTATGAACTTCAGAACCCAACTACTCGTTTTTTTTCTTGCTCTTATCTCTTTTTTAAATAGCGGAGCGCAAACCAATAAACCTCCCGGTTATACCTCCACCAACAAGAAAGCCATCAAGCAGATGGACGAAGGGAAAAAGAACTTTGAATACAAAAAAGACAAAGAAGCAGAGAAAAATTTCCTGAAAGCTATCGAACTCGATCCGAATTTCGTAGAGCCGCACATGGCGCTCGGTTACCTGTATTCCGACCACAAACGCATCGACGAAGCCATCGAGCATTTCAAAAAATGTGTAGAGATCAATGCCGATTTCTTTCCGAATAACTTCTACAACCTCGGTGGACTTTATATGATGCAGGGGAAATACTCCGAAGGCAGAGCTGCCTACGAAGCCTACCTCAAATACCCGCGCATCAACCCAACCCTGAAAGAAAATGCCGATAAATTCTTAGTGAATGCCAAGTTCGGGGAAAATGCACTGAAAAACCCACAGCCATTCAAACCGGTGAATGCCGGAGATGCGATCAATTCCAACTATTACGAATATTTTCCCACTATTACAGCTGATGGCAGTCAATTCCTCTTCACCCGCAATATTCGTGAAGAGAGCGGAACGGCAGGGCAGGAAGATTTTTATATAAGCATGAACAACAATGGCAAATGGATGTCCTCTACACCCATGAAAGGCCTCAACTCCCCGGGAAATGAGGGCGCTCCTAATATCTCTGCCGACGGACAATTTATGTTTTTTGTTTTATGCCCCGACCAGTTTGGTAATTACGGCGCCGATGGCAGAAAAGGATACGGAAGCTGCGATATCTTTTTCAGCCAGAAAATAAACGGGAAATGGAGCGAGCCGAGAAATGTGGGAGAGCCTATCAATAGCAGGAACTGGGAAACGCAGCCTTCGTTCTCTTCCGATGGAAAAACATTGTATTTTGTAAGAGGTATTGTAACACGTGAAGGCATTAAATCTCAGGACATTTACATGTCGCAGATCGGTTTCGATGGTCAGTTTTCCGATCCGGTAAAGCTGGGGCCGAACATCAATACAGATGGGAAAGAAGAGTCCGTATACATTCACCCGGATAACATGACACTTTATTTTGCATCCGATGGATTTCCGGGAATGGGCGGCCTCGATCTCTTTATGAGCAAACGACAGCCAAACGGAGAATGGGGGCCTTCTGTAAACCTGGGCTATCCTATCAATACCTTTGTGGACGATAACAGTTTGCTGGTTGGTCCGAACGGGAAGATCGCCTACTTCGCCAGTGAGCGCCCGGGTGGCTATGGCGGGCTGGACATCTACCAGTTCGAAATGCCTGAAACATTTCGTCCCGAGCAGATCACCTATGCAAAAGGAAAAGTATACGACTCCCTCTCACGTGTGGGCCTAGAGGCAGAGTTTGAGCTCATTGACCTGGAGACCCAAAAACAGGTATTGAAATCTTTATCTGCCAAGGATGGAAAATTCCTGATCACACTCACTGCCAATCATGATTATCTGTTGAATGTTTCGAAGAACGGCTATTTGTTCTACTCTGACAATTTCAGTCTGAAAAATGTAGTAGCCGACTACAACAATCCGTTTGTGCTGAATGTTCCCATGCAGCCTATTTCGGATGTGGGAGATATAGAGCTGAAGAACGTTTTCTTTGATGTGGATAAATTCGATCTGAAACCGCAATCGAAAGCGGAGCTCAACAAACTGGCGGACTTCCTGAAGAAAAATCCGACTATAAAAGGACAACTGGAAGGGCACACGGATAATACCGGCGATAAAAAGAAAAACCAGGTGCTCTCGGAAAACCGGGCAAAATCCGTATACAACTATCTTACCACCGAAGGAGGAATTGATAAAACCCGCCTCAGCTTTATTGGCTATGGTGATACGAAACCAAAAGTTCCGAACGATACACCCGAGCACAAAGCCGCGAATCGTAGAACGGTTTTCAAAGTATTGAAGAAATAATTTTTACCGGATCCCACTTTTTAGGATATATTGGGATGCCCCGTTTTCCTTAAACGAACTGAAAACCAATTTAATTAATTGATTTTTAGTGCATTATACTTTTGACTCCCTATCTTTAGTTCGTTAAACTTTTTCTACTTTTGCACATCTATTAAAGTGGCACATATGTTGCATTTTAACATTTATAAAAACAAAGAGATGAACAAGACTATAAAAGCAACACTTCTTTTCTTATTCGTAGGAGCAGTTGCATTCGCACAGGATCAGGATCCAAAAGCAAAAGCAATTTTAGACGACGTTTCCAAAACAACGAAAGCGTATAAAACTATTACGACTGAATACACGCAAACAGTTAAGAACAAGGACGGCAAACAAACCGATGCGCAAAGCGGCAAGATCGAAGTAAAGGGAAGCAAATTTAAATTGTACCTGAAAGGCAACACCATTGTATCCGACAACAAATCAGTTTGGACGATCAACGATGATGCAAAAGAAGTTTCCATAAAAAACTACGAGCCTTCTGCAGACGATGCTATGGACCCTACAAAGATCTTCACGATGTATGAAAACGGATTCAAATACAGATACGATAAAGACGAAAAAGTAAATGGCACCAATGTAAGTGTTATCAATCTCTCTCCAAGTGTAAAACCGGAGAAGAAAAAATACCACACTGTAAAACTCTACGTAGATAAAGTAAAGAAACAGGTGAAAATGATGAAGATCATGATGAAGGACCAATCTTCACAAACCATTGAGGTGAAGAAAATGACAACAAATACAGAGTTTTCTGACACCATGTTCATCGTAGATACTAATGCCTACAAAGCAAAAGGATACGAAATTATCGACGAGAGATAATCTGCTGATAAACACACTATAACAAGAAAGGCTGATCGTTTGATCAGCCTTTCTTGTTTTTATAAAATACGGTTTAATACCGGTCTATTGACAACATCACCAGCGTGCAGGATTCCTCGCACTCAATACCTTGCTGAACCGCTAATTTAACCAGATCAGGATTTTCTGCACCCGGGTTAAAAATGATCCGCTTTGGTTTCAGGGAAAGAATATACTCATACCAGGAAGGTTGGTTCTTTGGTCCTACATACATCGTAACCGTGTGCACATCGGGAATGAAAGAACGGTCTGCCGTCATTTTGATGCCGTTTATTTCGCCGTCTTTCAGGCCAACGGGATATACGGTGTGTCCGTGACTTTGCAAGGAAACAGTTGCTTTGTATGCATAACGGTCCGGGTTGTCCGAAGCGCCGATCACTACGGTTGGTTTATTCATTTTCGGTATAATTTAAGTCCTTATGGAATGTTTCTTCCAGTGAATACAGGGAAATGTATGCCACTACCAGCACGATCGCCCCCACCACTATAGCAGCCGTTACCGAATCTGCTGTACCATCGGAGTTCACAAATAGCTTTTCGAGCGATTTAAAACCGAAGCTAATGGGAATTACTGCGCCACGTACAAAATTTGGTGCAGTAGTAGTGGCGGTAGCCCGGATATTGGTCCCGAACAGTTCTGCTGCAGAGCTCATAAAGACAGCCCAATAGCCGGTAGCAAATCCAATAAATGTTACCACCGAATAGAATGCCACAATCGAAATAGTGGCGACGGTAAAATACATGATAATAGAAATGAGCGTGAGCGTTAGAAAAACAAACAGGGCCTTTTTCCTGCTCTTCAGCAGCTGACTGATAAGACCACTGGCCACATCACCAACTGTGATGCCAAGGTATGCGAACATAATACTTGTTCCGGGATTCGGCATGATGGCCGGATTTATTTTTCCGATGATATCCGGAGAGAAGGAGATCAGGATCCCCATTACATACCAAACCGGCACGGCCACAAAAATGATCGCCAGGTATTTCCTTATTTGTTTGGCAGAGCTGAACAATAAAAAGAAATTACCTTTCCGCACCTTGCTTTCCTTCACATTTTTGAACATAGAGGATTCAAGCACACCGATACGGAGTATCAATAACAATAAGCCCATGCCTCCGCCGATAAAAAAAGACACCCTCCAGTTGCTGATCACACCGCCCATGAAACCTGCCACTACCGCACCAAACACGCCGACAGTTGCAACGATCATCGTTCCTATCCCACGCCGTTCTTTGCTCATCGATTCACTCACCAATGTAATCCCGGCGCCCAACTCTCCTGCGAGACCAAAACCCGAAACAAAACGCAGAACCGAATACGTATTCACATCCTGTACAAAACCGTTGGCAATATTAGCAAGCGAATAGGTAATAATAGAACCGAAGAGAACGGAAAGCCTGCCTTTTTTATCTCCTAAGATCCCCCAGAAGATACCGCCAATCAGCATTCCGAACATTTGCCAGTTGAGCAGATCCATTCCCACACTTTTAATGGATGGATGTTTGGCATCCACTTTTAAAATATCCACGAGACTGTCGATACGCTCAACGCTGAATAATAAAAGATCGTAGATATCCACAAAATAACCGAGTGCGGCTACCAGTATCAGCTTGTTAAGGGAAGAGGAAGTTTTCTGCTCCATAAATTAATTCTGCACCTTCAGCAGTTTGTATTGCCACACTTTTTCCTCCCCGCTCACGGTAGCAGTGATCTTCATTACATATGCACCCACTGACAGAGAACCTGTGTTAATAATGTA
Source organism: Bacteroidota bacterium (assembly GCA_021156365.1). GTDB lineage: Bacteria > Bacteroidota > Bacteroidia > B-17B0 > Aurantibacillaceae > JADJDM01. The sequence goes on along the minus strand of JAJNDK010000007.1, from coordinate 31,740 downwards.
TTCGGTACTATCTTCTGCTTTTACAGATCGGTTCTCTTTTAGCACCAGCTTGCCGGTGATATCGTAGATCTTCACCGTGAAAGAAAGATCAGCGGCAGTAGTAAGGGTAAACCGTACCTCATCTCTGAAAGGATTGGAAGAAGACAAAACAAGTGAAGTGACAAAAACCGGTGCCGGAATGACAATAGTATCCACAACTCCCTTAAGTATATCATCCGCTTTACAATAATCAGGGATCCCGTAGCCAAACTGGTTATTGGGCATTTCAAATAAATTAGCACTTTGACGAATGGCATTAATGATCTCCATATTTGTTTTTAAGGGATTGGCCTGCCATAAACAGGCTACCATTCCCGCTGTGATCGGACTCGAAAAAGAAGTTCCGCTGCTGGTGGAAATGGTATTGACCCCGACAGCAACTACAGAGCCCAGACCCTGCGCCATTACATCGGGTTTCACCCTTCCGTCGGCACTCGGACCTATGGAGCTGAAAGAAGCATAATTCCTGTTCGGGTCCACTGCACCCACTGTAATAATACTATCTGCGTCGCCCGGGAAAGTGATCTTCGGCCAACCCGAACCACCGGTGTTCCCGGCACTGTTGCATACGATCATACCTTTGCGTGCACACATGGTGGCCGCTCTGCTGGCATAGGAAGTTTTCCCGTCTAACTGAGACATAACGTGATCCTGTCCTGAGTTATCGAACTGATTGTAGCCAAGTGAAGAGTTGATGATATCCGCTCCCACACTATCCGCACATTCCGCCGCTCCTACCCAGTTGTATTCTTCCACAATATACTCATTGGGTGCATATTCGCTCCGGAACAGCCAGTACTTTGCTTTAGGCGCCGTTCCAACCAATTGTCCGGGCTTGTTTCCTGCCATACACGAGAGAACAGCAGTTCCATGCCCTGAAGTGGAAGGCGAAAAAAGACTGGGTGGAAAGTTGAAAGTAAAATCGATGGTATCTAATATCTGGTTATTGGCCCGCAAACTGTCAAAGGCGGAATGTACATTGGCATTGGCATAACCGGCATCCAAAACTGCTATCTGCATTCCTTCTCCGTTATAGCCCTGATCGTGCATACACACTCCGTTCAGCATACTTATCTGGTTAAGCGATGGTCCGTAATTATAAAGCGATGCGGTTGATGTACCTCTTTCAGAAGAAACAAACGGAAAGATCGTCTCTGTTTCCTTATCACTTTTATAGCGATTCACCGGGTTGGAATTGATCACAAAAGGAAGTGTGTTTACAGCAGAAAGAACCGTTGCATTTGGTATTACAGCCACTACTGCATTGAACCAGCGTGAAGTATACAATACTGTTGCACCGGCTGTTCTGATCTGACGAACATAAGCCGTATCAACAGGAATGTCAGTGCTGTCGATGGCAATATTCTGACGTGTTCGCCGGTCGATAGCGCGCTGGCTGAGAAATTGCTGCGGGTTGGCAAGGCTGTAGGCTGTGTTATTCTTATGGTTCAGCCGGATAAAATACCGGTCGCCGCTCTGCGAAAAAAGCAGGCTGGAAAAGCTGCATAAGAATACCAGCCAGCAAAGGGAAGACAGTGGAATGAATATTCTGTTTCTGAAATGCATATTACAAATGATAATCAACAATCGACATTTTATAGATCACACCTTCACTGATGACCCCGGGTTGCAACACTCCGTTCTCTACTTTAAATACATAATCCCTGATCTCTTTGGAGATCATCCCGATCCCTTTTGAAAATTTTTCCTCGTAAAATTGCCTGCCCAGTGCAGTAGAATAATCTTTCTGTGTAACCGTCAGTATATTTTCATAATTACGGGTATTGATCATTTCCTGCCCGTTCATGGCCGTGTATTTATAATCCCATTGCACCATCGTGTTCTGCGAATTACCGTTCCAGGTAGTGTTCATCATCACAGGAAAGCTCAGTTTGATAAAACGCACATTCTCTTCCACCACTTCTGCCGTGGTTTTGGTGAGATTCACCGCCCATACATCTTTTATCGTCCAGGGCATAGAATCGTAAGAAACGGTAGGGCTGTAATATTTGACATAACGCACCAGCTTAAAGGTTTCTCTTCCCTGGTTGTCATTAAAAACAGAATCGATCTGTTCCTTGATGCGATACAGAAGATGGATGGTATCTGCTTCAATGGCCCGGTATTTTGTGGAATCGACATTGTATACAATATATTTGCCCACATGCACCGGAAAATAATCGTAGCCGAGATCAGGAGGATTTTCCAGCACAGGATCTTTCTTACAGGTAGAAAACAGGATCCCGATAGCTACGGAAATAACAGATATGACGAATGATCTTATCCTCATTTTGAATTCCTAAAGATACGAAATTTTGGAGCAAAAGATCAGCCGTCTATCAAACTCATAAAATCCTTGTGAGTAGGAAGTACCGAAGAACTGGCAAAAAGCAGGAGCTCACCGTTCTCGTCGACGAGGTATTTGCAGAAATTCCAGGTAGGTGTATGATTGCTCCAACCGTTCTTCTGCCTGGAGCCCAGCCAGTCATATACCTGTGAGCGGCTTTCGCCCTTTAAGGTCATTTTTTCAAACAATTGGAAACTAACGCCGTAATTGATACTGCAAAACTCCATGATCTTCGTTTCGCTTTCCGGTTCCTGGCCCAGGAAATCATTGCAGGGGAAGCCCAACACAGTTACAGAGTTGCCATAGGTCTGATGGAAACTTTCAAGAATAGTATACTGATCGGTGTAACTGCACTTCGAAGCCGTATTGATAATCAGTGTTTTTTTTCCTTTCAGCTGAGAGAAGTGAAATTTTTCGCCGGAGATGGTTTTGGCATACAGATCAAAAAAGGAAACAGGAGCTTTGGGCACAGATGCGGGTTTCACCACACATTTCTGTCCACCAAAGAATAATTTTATCCGGTCCCAAAGCATATAAAGTCGCGCTAAGATATATACTTAAACGATTTAGATTCAAAAAAGTTCCCTTTTTATCAAAAAAATTTACCTTTACGGAAATTATATCCGGATAATGTCGAAAATCTTTGCGCTGATACGTAGTTCTTCTCACTTCATCAATCATAAGCTTTGGAGGATACGGCTGGAGAAAATGGACAAAAAACAGGGATTTCTCGTAAAACAACTCCGGATCTTTGCCCTTGCTATAAAAGGCTTTAATGAGGATAAATGTTTACTGAAAGCCTCTGCCCTCACCTATTACCTGCTGTTCTCCATCGTTCCCGTTATTGCACTTGCATTTGCCATTGCCAAAGGATTCGGGCTCGAAAAAAAATTAGAGGAAAACCTGTTAGCTGATTTCAGCGATCAGAAAGAAGTGCTGGTACAGGTGTTTGAATATGCCAACAGTATGCTGTCCAATGCCAAAGGCGGGCTGATCGCAGGGATCGGTATTGTGCTCCTGCTTTGGTCGGTAATGAAATTATTAGGCAGTATTGAAGAGTCCTTCAATGAGATCTGGGAGATCAAAAAATCAAGGACCTGGGTGCGTAAATTCACCGATTACTTGTCGATAGTGCTGATCGCTCCTATTTTCATCATTGTTTCCGGAAGTATTACAGTGATCATTCAAACACAGGTCGACAATATACTGAATGCCTATACCTGGCTTCAACAAATAGGTCCGCTGTTCAAAGTATTATTGAAGTTAATTTCCTTTCTGTTGATCTGCGGGCTTTTCACCTTTATCTATATGGTATTGCCCAATACAAAGGTCAAGTTTAAATCGGCGTTTATGGCGGCTGTGGTGGGCGCTGTTCTGTTCGAGCTGCTGGAATGGGGGTATATTACTTTCCAGATCGGTGTGGCCCAATACAGCGCTATTTATGGAAGCTTTGCCGCACTCCCGCTCTTCCTCATCTGGGTACAGTATAGCTGGTTCATTGTACTGTTCGGTGCCGAGCTGGCTTTTGCCAATCAGCATGTAGATCATTACGAATTAGAGAACGAGATCCAGGGGATCAGTACACGCTACAAAAGAACGCTTTCTTTGCTGGTGGCTCACAAGGTGATCAAGAATTTTGTGGAAGGAAAACCCGCGCTTACGGCCGAAGACCTCGCCACTAAGCTGGATCTTCCTGTGCGATTGGTACGTACGATCATCTTTGAATTCACCGAAACCGGCATTTTCAGCGGAATAAAAACAGACGGCGAAAAAGATCTTGCGTATCAGCCGGCTATGAGTGAGAATAAATTATCGGTACGGTACATCATGGATAAGCTCGACAGGCACGGGGTGAATGAAATGCCGATCCAGCATACACAGGAACTGGACAGTATTCATAAGCTGATCGACGACTTTGACCATATCCTTGACGAAAATAAAGGCAATGTTCTTGTGAAAGATATCCTGTAGAACAAGAAAAACAGGTAGAGTGCGTTATACAAAACAATATAAGAACAATTTGTCTATACTTTCCGTTCCGATAGCTATCGGAATTCGTAATTTCCTGTTTTGCTTCCTGCTTCCGGCCTATACGCTTGTAGGCCAGGATTCGTTGGATGTTGCAGAAACTGCGAAAGATTCCATGCGCACTGTTCGGTATGATAGCCGTTTCTATTTTTTCGATCAGCGTACCCGGAGCAATTTCAGTAAAAACGATACCAGCTTCAACGAGCTGCCGAATTATTTTCAACGCAGTCTGATTGGAAATATCGGCTTACCGGATTACTCCTACCTGCTTTCATTCCGTGATACGGATCCCCTTGGTGTCAAATGGTTCAGCTCTCCTTACGACAATCGCCTTTTTGGTTTGCGGGATGATCGGTACTATTGGCAAAAGGGAATTCACACGGAAGTCTTCGGAGCGGTCGGTTCCAAAAAAGAACAGGTGCTGAAATTTTCTCATATTCAAAACATAAACGAACGGTTGAATTTCAGTCTGAAGCTGGATCGCTACGGAGCCCTCGGTTTTTATCAGTTCCAGCAAAGCTTTGTAAACAACGTGTTGTTTTCTTCCAACTATACCGGCAAAAAAAAACGCTTCGGGTATTTTGCATCTTTTGGTTTCGATCGGTTCAGGCACCAGGAGAATGGCGGCATTACCAGCGATACATCCATTGTGGCCGACATCTTTGTAAACAAAGAGCTGTTGCCTGTGTATCTCTCGAAAGCCCGCCGCAACTACAGCCTCATGACCGGCAACATTTCGCTCTTTTTTAAACTGAACCGGGATTCGGCAAGTAGTGTGAACCATTATCTCCTGCTTGGCACCAAAGGCTATGCGAACAAAAGCCAGTATACGGATGTACCGGATACGAATTATTACAAAACCGTTTACAAAGATCCGGCTGTAACCGCGGATACAACTAAGTTATCCAAGCTCAGCCCTTCGTTTAGCTACAACTTAAATACACGCAACAGTAATTTTGAATTGGGCGGCATGTATGACTGGAGCCATTGGGAAACACCCGACAGCGGCCATTACTACAGCTCCATCATTGCTTTGCAGGGTTTTGCCTGGAGAGGATTCGACCGCAAGCTCATCGTAAAAGAAAGAGCTTCTTATATTGCTTCCGGCGACAACACCGGCGATTACCAGGTGAATGTGTCTGCCCGGTATCAGTTGCCTTTTCTTCAAACAAGTTTGTCTTTAAAAGCCCTGTATGAAGACAGGAGTCCTGATCTTTTTTTCAATTACAACAGCAGCAACAATTATTACTGGAAAAACGCATTCGATAAAACACAGACCGGGAAATTAGAAGCTTCCATTGCATCCGATAAGCTCCGACTGGAGATAGGAGCCGTGTATTCCACTGCTACAAACATGATCGTTTTGGGAAGCAATGCCCTGCCGGTACAGATAAAAGAAAATGTACTGGCGACACGCCTGTATATCAAACATCATCTGAAAGTGTATAAATTTCACCTGGTGAATACGATCAATTATCAAAGCAAAAATAGTTATGCTCTTGCACTTCCGCAGCTGTATACACGGCATCAGCTGTATTTCGAGCACCGTGTAAAAAAGAACGGTTTGAAATTCGAGATAGGTGTGCAGGCAGATTATATTTCAAAAACGGATCTTATTTCTTACGATCCCGCATTGAACAGCTTTTACCTGAAGTATGCCAATGAGCAAAAAGGGAATTATGTGTTCGCCGATTTTTTCTTCAGTGTGAATTTCAAGCCGGTGAAATTTTTCTTCAAAGCCGAACATCTGAACCAGGGATTCATGGGATCTGATTATACACTCCTGAATGGCTATTACCAACCCGATAGGGCTTTCAGATTAGGTGTGAACTGGGAATTCCGTGATTAAATGCTATGGCGTGCTCAGTGAAACGGGAATGACTTTTCCGTTTATAAAATAGTGGCTCTTCAGCGAAAAATCCATTATAAATGAAGCCATTTCTTCGGCGCTCACCGGAGGCTTATAACCGGGAAAAGCTTCTTCCACCATCTTTGTCTGCGCAGCCCCGAGCGCCAGGCAATTGAATGCAATATTTTTTTCTTTGAATTCCTCAGCGAGGATCTCTGTTAAGCCCGCCAGTGCAAATTTGGAAGAGCTGTAGGCAGTTAAGCCTGCAAACTTAGCGGTTCCCTGGAAGCCGCCCATGCTGCCGATATTTACCACATGGCCCTTGCTGCTTGTTCCCATAAACGGAAGCAGACTTTGCAGCAAATGAAAAGGTGCAAATACATTGGCCCTGTATACTGTTTCCAGCTCAGCCGGGCTTATGTCCGAAAAAGGCTTGTTCACTATTGCACCGGCATTGTTGATCAGCACATCGATCGATCCTGCCTCTTTCACGGCTTTTGTTATACCAGTCCGTCCTTCTTCGGTGGTAATATCTGCTTTCACAACAATGAGACGATCATTTTGTATGCTCTTTATGTTTTCCACGGCTCTCGAAACAGCGATCACCCGATGGTCGTTTTGCAAAAATAATTTTACCAGTTCCAGGCCTATTCCTCCCGATGCTCCCGTTATCAATACTGTCTTCATTCCTCTGTTTTTAAATTCATTTAACAAATAAATTAGCAATTTTCGCTATCTTTACCTTACAAATGCAAAAGCTGTTTCAGGTAACCACTATTCTGCTCGTGCTGGCGATCTTCCCATTAAAAGGGATCGCCCAGGACAACCGTCCGGCCAAAGTTAAACAGAAATCACCGAAAAAAACCTTTTTTGAAAAAGACAGTTTGTACTACGGTGGTAACATCGGATTGCAGCTAAGCAGCGGCGGAAGTCTCGTAGACCTTTCCCCGAACGTAGGATACAAAGTGGTGAAATATGTTTCGGTAGGAGTTCAGGGGATCTTTACGAACCTCTCTGTTAACTACGGTGGATTCAATGAACGCTATACATTTTACGGAGGCGGTGTTTTTTTGCGCGTAAAACCACTCAACTTTCTTTTCCTGCAGGCTGAATATGATCTGTTGAGTGTGCCGGATCATTTTTCGATCGGCTCGGGCAGTGTAAAACGAACACTGGCTGATGTAAATCTCGCAGGTCTTGGTCTCCGCAATCAGTTAGGTGACAATTCTTCCTATTACCTGCTGCTGATGTATGAATTTCTCCCTACCCCAAATTCACCATACACCTATGGGCCTTTTGGTTCTCCGCTTGTGTACAGGGCCGGATTTAATATCAATTTTTAGATTGTTACCGGCTTAAAACTCATTTCTCTCCCCAGCGAAAGCTCTCATTTTCCAGTCCACAGAGATCGATCACCCGATCCGTAACTGTACGCGCAAGGGCTTCGAAATCTTTAGGGCCACTATAGAAACTTGGAGAGGCGGGACAAATAACAGCGCCTGCTTCGGTAACCGTTTTCATATTGTTGATGTGGATGAGGCTCAACGGTGTGTCGCGTGTAACAAGGATCAGCTTCCTGCGTTCCTTCAATATCACATCTGCCGCACGCGAAGTAAGATCGTTACTGATCCCGCCTGCGATACGCGCCAGTGTGCCCATGCTGCAAGGGCAAACGATCATGTGTGAATATTTTGCCGAACCGGATGCAAAAGGCGCATAAAAATCATTTTTTTCATAGAACTGAAACGGATAGTTTTTGTATTCCTCATTCTGCAATTCCACCTTCCATACATCTTTTGCATTGTCGCTCATTACTACTCCTACTGCATCGATCTGTCCTGATAATTTTACCAGGCTATCGAACAGTACTTTGGCGTAGATGGCACCACTGGCACCTGTAACTGCTACAACTATTTTTACTTTTGGATTATTCACTGAGTCTTTCTTTAGGTGAGATGATGTAATTGAGGGAAAGCTGAAGTACGTTGTTGTACAAACCTTTATTAAAAAACCGTGTCAGGAAATTGGTTCCCAGGTACACGCCCGCCTGGTAATCGCGGATGGGGATGAATGAATAACTGTAACGCAGGTTCACATATAGTTTTTCTTTGAATCGATAACCGAATCCAAGGTTGTAACAAAAATCGAATTTTTTGAAAGGCGTATTGATGGTGCCTACCTGCGAGCTTTCCTCATGTTTATCGAATAAATAGGCAAAGCTCAGCCCACCTTCAAAGCGGTATTTTATTTTGTAATTGGCAGAGAACATAAAAGGCATTTCTACATAATGCAGGCGGGAGATATAATAGGTAGGATCCATATTATTCGCATTTTTCCGGGCGCCTTTTTGTGCATAGGTAATCCCGAAATCAAAAGCCGTTTTTTCACCGATAGCCTTATCCAGGTAAAGTCCGCCATATGGACCGAGCTTGGTATAGCCCCCATAGGAATCGCCGTCTACCTGCGAACCGATCGCTCCGGCTGATAATACCAACCGGAAACGGTCATCGTCCTGGGCAATAGCTGACAAAGACAGGACAAGAAATACGATCACCGATACTTTCTTCATATACTCACAAAGTTACATTTATTTTAGACTGCTTCCGGAATTCCTGTTCATTTTAAACAATTTTATAGCATGTATATCCGCAGCGAATTATGTACCTTTGTACCATGCGCATATTGATCGTTTCCGCCACCGTTTTCGAGCTTCAGCCCCTGTTGGATGAATTGGGTGTGAAGAACGGCCAGGCTGTGAAACACCGGTCGCACGAAGTTCATTTCCTGCACACCGGCGTGGGAATGACGCAAACTGCATATGCACTTACAAAAGAGCTGAGGAATAGTTACAACCTGGTTATCAATGCGGGTATTGCCGGTTCCTTCTACCGCGGGATCAAAGTCGGCGAAGTGGTTCAGGTGATCAGCGATTGTATTGTAGAGCTGGGTGCCGAAGACGATGAGGAATTCATTCCATTCAAAGATCTCAGCCTGCCGGGCAAAAATACCTTTTCCAACTCCAGCCACCTGATCACTGCTACTCTCGATGAATTAAAAAAAGTAATGGGTGCCACCGTGAACAAGGTGCATGGAAATGAAAACTCCATCTCTCTTTTGCTGAAACGTTTTGATGTGGAAGTGGAAACAATGGAAGGAGCTGCCATGGCACTGGTATGCGAACAGGAACAGGTTCCGTACCTGCAGATCCGGTCGATCTCCAACTATGTAACCAAACGTAACCGCGATGCCTGGGATATTCCGCTGGCTATTAAAAATCTGAATACCGCACTTTTACAATTACTGAACGAGATCGCATGAGCACCACCATCACTTTAGGCTTTAGTCCCTGTCCCAACGACTGTTTTATTTTCGATGCCATTGTCAACAAACGTATCGATCTCGAAGGTTTAGACTTCAACATTAAAATGGAAGATGTAGAAACCCTGAACCGTTGGGCAATAGAAGGAAAGCTCGATACTACCAAACTGAGCTTTCATGCCTATGCGTACTTAACAGAAATGTACCAGTTGCTGAATGCAGGAAGTGCCTTAGGTTTTAATTGCGGGCCTTTGCTCATCTCGAAAAAAGAAATAAGCCGGGAACAGGTACAACATACCGATTTGAAAATTGCCATCCCTGGCAAATTAACGACAGCCAATTTTCTTCTCTCACTTGCTTTTCCAAATGCCATCAATAAAACGGAGCTGGTATTTTCAGGGATCGAGGAAGGCGTGTTATCCGGTGAGTTCGATGCCGGGCTGATCATTCATGAGAACCGCTTTACCTACGAACAGAAAGGCTTAAAAAAGATCATCGACTTAGGCGAATACTGGGAAAGCCTCATCCACGCTCCTATTCCACTGGGCGGAATTGTGATCAAAAGAGAACTGCCGGTAGCCCTGAAACAAAAAGTGGATCGCCTGATCCGCCAAAGTGTGGAATATGCATTTGCCAATCCCATGGCTTCACGTGCATTTGTAAAAGAGCATGCACAGGAAATGGACGAAGCCGTGATGCAAAAACATATCGACCTGTATGTAAATCAGTATTCTGTTGATCTGGGAGACTTGGGCAGAAATGCTGTGAATCTCATGATGAAGAAGGCGCAGGAGCTGAAGTTGATCGGAGGATTGAATACAGCATTGTTTGTTTAAACGATTCTTTCTAACTCAAACATTTTTTGCACCTTTGTATTCCAAATTATTTTAGAAATCATGCTCACAAAAGCAACCGACATATTAGCCCAACATATCCAACAGGCGCTCGCACATTTATACCAGTTACAGGTAGATGCTTCTTCCATCGTATTACAGCAAACCAAAAAAGAATTCGAAGGAGATTTTACGCTGGTTACTTTCCCTTATGTGAAAGCATCCAAAAAAGGCCCGGAACAAACCGCTGAAGAGATCGGGAATTACCTGAAGGAGCATTGCAAAGAGCTGCAGTCCTTCAACATTGTGAAAGGTTTCCTCAATTTGCTGCTGAGCAATGAGTACTGGCAAAATTTCTTTTCGGAGATCCTGAAGATCGAGACGTACGGAACTACTGAAGCCGATGCAAGTTCTCCACTCGTACTACTTGAATACTCTTCGCCGAATACCAACAAACCTTTGCACTTGGGGCATGTGCGGAATCACCTCTTGGGTTTTTCCGTTGCAGAGATCCTGAAAGCGAATGGCAAGCGTGTGCACAAAACCTGTATCGTGAACGATCGGGGTGTACACATCTGCAAATCCATGCTCGCCTGGAAAAAATCCGGGAACGGCGAAACCCCTGAATCATCCGGTATCAAAGGCGATCACCTGGTAGGAAAATACTATGTGGCTTTTGATAGGCAGTACAAAAAAGAAATAGAGGAACTGGTTGCACAGGGCATCAGTAAAGAAGAAGCGGAGAAAAAAGCTCCGTCTATGCTCGAAGTGCAGGAAATGCTGCGTAAATGGGAAGCCGGTGATACCGAAACGATCGGGCTCTGGAAGATGATGAACAGCTGGGTATATGAGGGCTTCGACATCACCTACAAAACACTCGGTGTCGATTTCGACTCCATGTATTACGAAAGCAATACATACCTATTAGGAAAAGACATTGTCGAAGAAGGTCTCGCAAAAGGCATATTCTTCAAAAAGGATGATGGATCGGTATGGATCGACCTCACGGCAGACGGCCTGGACCAGAAGCTGGTATTGCGTGCCGATGGAACTTCGGTATATATTACCCAGGATATCGGTACTGCAGTGGAGCGTTACAAGAACCACCCTGATGTAACACAAATGATATACACGGTAGGGAACGAGCAGGACTACCATTTCAAAGTGCTGTTTCTTATTCTGCAAAAATTAGGCTACAGCTGGGCAAAAGAATGTTATCACCTGAGCTATGGCATGGTGGAGCTGCCCGAAGGTAAAATGAAAAGCCGTGAAGGAACGGTAGTGGATGCAGATGACCTCTTGCAGGGAATGTATGAAACCGCTGAAGAAACAACGAAGGAATTAGGCAAGATCGATGATTTTGACAACGATTCGGCAAAGAAACTATACAGCACGATCAGTTTGGGTGCTTTGAAATATTTTATCCTGAAAGTAGACCCGAAAAAGAAAATGCTTTTCGATCCGAAGGAAAGTATTGATTTTAATGGTAACACAGGGCCTTTTATCCAGTATACCTATGCACGGATCAAATCTATTTTACGTAAAGCGGGATATAGCTTTGAGGGCGGGCATGTATTGTCAAAAACAAACCTGCACGAAAAAGAAAAAGAACTGATCTGTCAATTGCACGAATTGCCCAATGCAATAAAAGAAGCCGGTAAAGGCTACAGTCCTGCCCTGGTAGCGAATTATGTATATGAACTGGCAAAAGCGTTCAACCAGTTCTACAATGTACCTGAGCTGAATATTGTACGGGAGGAAAATGCGGAAGTAAAACAATTCCGTCTGGCCTTAGGCTACAAATGCAGTGAAGCCATTAAAACAAGCATGCAACTATTAGGGATCGAGGTTCCGGAGCAGATGTAATTTCATCCTTCTGTTATAATTCTAAATTAAAAATGCAATGATAGCAGAAGTGTTTACGGATGGAAGCTGCAATCCCCAAACAAAAACGGGTGCCTGGGCTTCCATTATTTTCAATGCCGGCAAAAAAGAGATATTAAGCGGCATTGTCGAAGACACGACGCACAACCGGATGGAGCTATTGGCCGTGATCAAAGCGGTCGGGCATATTCAGCAAAATCATCCTGCCATTACGCAAATACAGATCGTTTCCGACAGCCAGTACGTGATCGGCATCGAAAGAAGGCAGGCGAAATTTGAAGCAAGTAATTTCAAAACCAAAGCCGGTGATGATATCCGTAATGTGGACCTGGTGAAAGAACTGATAGCGCTTTCAAAAAGCAGTTCCCTGACATTCGTTAAGATCAAAGCGCATCAGAAACCAACGGACGTGGAGAATTACAATATCGAAGTGGATAAACTGTGCAGGAAGCTGATGAGGGAGCATTCAGCAGAAAACAGCGAAGGAACTATTCTTTAGTCGTGGCAAACCGGCATTGCTGTAGAGCTTACCCGGCCACTTTCTGCTACATAGATCACCCGGCCGAGCCATGCAAAATCAGCCCATTCACATTTTCCGTCGCAGGTATAATACCAGAGTGTCATTGTATCTCCCAAACGCTGCCGGCTCATTGGCATGCCGATCAGTGAAATGACTTCCGCCGTATCCATTCCGTTTTGTATTGTCCTGAATTTAGCCTCATCGAATTTCTCCGAATACTGCGTATCGACATCCGGCTTTACGGGATTATATCCTTCCATTAAAGGAGCCTGCCCGAAACTGAATAAGACAAAGGCTATGAGTGATGTAGAGATGACAGCTACTATTCTTTGATAGAATTTCATTTCTTTCAGATCAGTGATTTAAGAAGAATAAAACCATAACCGGAGAGGTAGATGATCCCGCTCAAGGGAAATCCAATCGCAGCTCCACGGGGTGTTATCGTCTGGCGATCGTCTACATACCAAAGGCTGACAGACATGGAGAGCAATATTCCTCCGACAAAGAGTGCAACTGTCATAAAACATACAAGTGCAGGGCCGTCATATGAAGAAGTTGAAACAAGTGTTAACCATATGCACAGGAAATAAATTACTGTAGTAAGGATATATGTTTTCATTGCAGATCAGATTCAAAAAGACAATTATTCTATCTCAGTTAACATTCAGAACGAATACGTTCTTTGAAAAGCCTGCTTCTACTTAGCTGGCTCAGGAACTGCCGGTTTATTCTGCTTCCCGAAAGAAGAGAAATTCGTGGTCACCGTAAAGTGATTTACATTGCCGGCTGCATGGTATTTGGAAAAGGCATAGCTGAACTGGAATTTGGAGATCTTGAAACCAAGCCCAAAGCTGAGCCCGACAGCACCGCTTTTATCCGGAAGCTGCATTTCTTTTAAGCGACGGTAATTATAACCTACACGCAGGTTGATGTTTTTCGAAACGATGATCTCGGTAGCGAACACCAGATGACGCAGCAGCTTATCGCCACCCGTCCGGAACTTGCTTTTTTTGATCGGCTCTTTGGTAAAAGGATCTACTGTTGGCTCCGGATTGTTCGGATCGCTGTAGGTGAGATCCCATTTATTTATGTTCTCATATGACAGGATCAGTCGGAACGGTGCTTTGGCTACTTTCTTCGATACACCTGCACTGATGTAATACGGCAGCTTTTCTTTCGGACCACCCGAATAGGTTTTCCATTGCATGCCTATATTGCTGAATACAACCGAAGCAACTACCTGGCGTTTTTTATTCCGGTAGGTCAATGCACCGTCAATCGCATTGGCCACAGAAGAATAGGTATAATAACTGGAAAAGATCGTTTTTACGCTTACACCCCAGGTAAAAGCCGAATCGAGATCGCGTGCATACGAAAGTGCAAAATTGTAGTCATTGGCACGGAAGGTCCCTATCTCGGCCCCGTATTCGTCTGTTTCCTTGAATTTTCCGTATCCTACCTTTTGCAGGGAAGCTGCGAAATGCCCTACACTATCGAAACTACGGGCATACGTAGCGTAGAGGTAATTGATGTCCGCAATGTAATTGATATAGCTCAGGCTGAGCTGGTTGCTCATTCCTGCATTCAGAGATGCCGGATTCTGTGCTGCCAGGTTCACATCATCGTCTTTCAGGCCTATGGTGTTCCCCCCGAGTGCTGCGGTGCGCGCAGGTACCGGTAAACGTAAAAAGGAATACACTGCCTGCCCGCCCATCTGGGCGAAACCGCTCAACGAGCACATGATCATAGCAGCTATAAGTAAATGTCCTTTTCTCACCTTTTGTAAAACGAAGTCTAAAGATAATTATTGTGATTCAAGAACCAAATACTATAACTAAATCCCTTTCCCGACAAAGCAATTTTGCAGTACATTTGCGCTTATTTTTTACAATATGTCTCAAACAGGCTCCAAAAAGGCGATCCTTTTCATATTTATCACCCTCCTGATCGATTGTATCGGGATCGGGATCATCATCCCGGTGATGCCCACATTGATCCAGAATCTTGGGCATGCCAATATAAGTGAGGCCTCCACCATTGGCGGGTGGCTCAACGTATCCTATGCCATTATGCAATTTATCATGTCGCCAATATTGGGCGGACTGAGCGATAAATTCGGAAGGCGGCCGGTATTGCTGATCTCCCTGTTTGGGCTCGGTATCGATTTTATTTTCCTCTTCCTCGCTCCAACCCTCGGCTGGCTGTTCGTAGGGCGTATCATTGCAGGTATCTGTGGTGCAAGCTTTACTACAGCATCTGCCTACATAGCGGATGTGAGCACGAAGGAGAACCGTGCACAGAATTTCGGGATGATCGGAGCCGCTTTCGGCCTGGGTTTTATCATCGGGCCTGCTTTGGGCTCTGCTTTCAGTAGTTTCGGTGTACGGGTACCCTTCCTTGTAGCAGCTGTTCTTTCACTGATCAATTGTATGTACGGCTTTTTTATTTTACCGGAATCGCTGAAGAAGGAGAACCGGCGCAATTTTGAATGGAAACGGGCCAATCCTATCGGCTCGCTCCTGCACCTGAAAAAATATCCGGCCATCCTTGGTCTCATCACTTCCCTGATCATTATTTACATTGCAGGTCATGCGGCACAATCCACCTGGATGTATATCACCATCGAAAAATTCAAATGGACAGAAGGGATAAACGGGCTTTCCATTTCCTTTGTTGGTCTCACGATCGCCATTGTGCAGGGAGGCCTGATAAAGGTGGCTATGAATAAGCTGGGTGCAAAAAAATCCGTGTATACAGGAATGATCTTCTATATTATCGGCTTCATGCTTTTTGCTTTTGCCAATCAGGGCTGGATGATGTTTGCATTTATGATCCCCTATGCCCTGGGCGGAATTGCGGGACCTGCCATGCAAACCATAATGTCGGGCCAGGTACCGGCCAATGCGCAGGGAGAGCTGCAGGGAGCCATTACGAGTTTGATGAGCCTCACTTCTATTGTGGGTCCTCTGCTGATGACGGGATTGTTCGCTTATTTCACCGACAGAGCCAATCCGGTATATTTTCCGGGCGTTCCGTTTTTTGCAGGGGGAATATTAACGGCATTCAGTTTATTGATAGCGTGGATCGCTTTGAGAAAGCAGGAGCTGAAGTGATTTGAAAATTTGATGATGTGGTAATTTGAAGGTGGATTCACACACTTTCAAATGAACTTGCTGATCCTTTGGTGAGCTCTATACAGAAAGGCAATTTAAAAATGTAGCGATTTGAAATCCAGATAGCTATCGGAAGATATAATTTGAAAATTTGTAGATGGACGTTGGCACATCATCAAATTTTCAATCCCGATAGCTATCGGGACAAATTAGCTACTTCTCCAATATCCCCGATGTCATCAGCTCGTTGAAGAAGATCCGCTGGTCTTTGTATACAGCGATCACAAAAGCATCCTTCATTCCCTTTTTCTTTGCTTTTACACTCAATTCGTTGGCTTCATTTATCGTCGTGAATTCACCCATTGTAAAACGGGTGATACCATCACGGTAAAGCTTACGCTCCACTTTCGGCAAACCGATGATGCTGGCATAGTTAAAATTCTCGATAATACGGTAAGCGCCGATCTGCACCGTGTAGGTCAGGCTATCCACCGTTTTATTCCCAAATTTGATCACAAAATCCGAATAGTCCAAACCGATCTTGCTTACATCGTCGGATTTTATCTGCATAGAATCCAGCTTCAGGAATTTATCTTTTTCAAAATCTGCGCTCATCAGGTCTACATTGATCTCGAGGCGGGCAAAAGAATCCACTAAGGCAGTCGACAGGTCTTTGATCGTATGTGCATCCTTGTATCGAAAGATAAGCCCGAATTCATTCCCTGATGGCAGGTTGATCAGGTAATCACCGGTGATCGGGTTGGATTTTATCAATCCGGAAAAATCTTTTTTATACACTTTGGAAATTACTTTGATCTCTGCATCCACCGGTTTTTCGTTGTATGTCACTTTTCCCGTAAGCAGCACGACCGCTGTTGGCTTGCCAAACATACCCGGCTCCGTTATATAAATATCCTGTTGTCCGCGCCCCGAGCTTTTTTCGGAAGAGTAATAACCACGCTGCCCGTCGGAAGACACTACATAGAATTTATCATCGCCCGGTGTATTGATCGGTTTCCCTACGTTGAAAGGTTTTTGCCATTTCCCATCCTTCATTTCACTCCTGAAAATATCGTAGCCACCGATCGTGTTATGGCCGGTAGAAGCAAAGAAAAGTGTTTTACCATCCGAGTGAACGAAGGGTGCATCTTCATCAAATTTTGTATTGATATCCGGGCCGAGGTTCTTTACATTTCCCCAGCTGCCGTCCGGCATCAGCTGTCCAAAATAGATGTCCCTGCCTCCTATTCCACCGGGGCGCTCGCTGCTAAAGTAAATGGTTTTCTGATCGGGCGATAAACACACGCTTCCTTCCCATGCATTGGAATTAATACCTTTTACCTTTTCGGGTTTGGTCCAGGAGTTCCCGTCCTGGTGACTTTCGTAGATATCACCGTTCCCTGCATTTATATTCCGGTAGATGAAAAGACGCTGCCCGTCCTGTGAAATAAAGATGGCTGCATCGTGTCCGTTGGTATTGATCGCATCGATGGCCATTGGTTCGGACCACTCGCCTCTCGGACCTTTGTATGAAATAAAAACATCCTCGAAATAGAGCCCTTCTTTTTCATCTTTTTTTCCGGGCATGGATTGTTTGCCGCCTTTTGATTTTTCACCACGGTAGGTAAATACCATAAAACGCTCGTCGGAAGGGAAAACCGGTGAATACTCAGAACCTTTAGTGTTTACAGGTTGTCCGATATTCGTGATCCTGGCAAGAGTGGCTTTGTTATCGCTCAACTTTGCATCCTTACAGATAAGGATCTGGTGTTTCACTTCGGCCTTTAACTCTCCATCCAGTGGATTTTTCATGTATGCTTCGAAATGCACAATGGCTTCATCGTATTTTTCATTTTCGAGCAGGGCTTTTCCCAGGAAATAATCATAGTCGGCTAACTGGTCGCGGATCGGCTCTGCACTTTTGATCTTCGCCTCGCTGTTTTTATGGTTCACCGCATCGTATGCGTAACAAACACCTACGAGGTAATTCAGGTACATATTGTCTTTATTGGCCGCAGAGAGTGTGTCGTAATACGGGAGTGCCATCAGGTATTCCCGGCTTAGGAAATAATGATCGGCGATGCGCAGATTGGCTGCTTCTTTAGCATTCAGCTTCGCAAGCAGTTCGTCCTTCAGATCGTCGTTGAGCTGTGAAAAGGCATGCAAAGGCAGAATAAGTAGGATGATGAATCGTACAAATTTCATAGAATTCAGGTAGTGAATTAATACAAATCAAAGATACAACAAAATTTGTGCCTGCCACTACATGATTAATCATAGAGATTTCAACACCAACTGAGCTGTATACCGGCTTTTTTGTTCCAGCAGTACCTGTTTGTTGATCGATACCCTGTCGATGGTACTTTGATCGTAATAACGGATGGTGCAGAGCTCCACATCCTCGTTGTATAAAACACGGTATTCATCCTGCAGCTCTTTGAGTACTCCTGCTATTTTTTCTTCATCATTATCCGTACACAGGGAGAAATTGATGGCGGAAAGCTGCATCATATGGATCTTTACTCCATGCCGGAAAAACACCTGGAAGATCGCACTCATATTATCTTCTGCTATAAAGGAAAAATCTTTCGGCTGAATAGAGATGAGTACCTGGTTCACTTTGAAAATGAAAGAAGCGATCGGTAATTTTTTCTTGGAATCTTTCACTACCGTACCTTCCTCTTCGGGTTTCAGGAAGGAACGTACATAAAGCGGGATATTTTTGTTCTGCAGCGGCTTGATGGTTTTCGGGTGGATCACGGTAGCTCCGTAATAGGTAAGCTCAATGGCATCCTGGTAAGTAAGCTCGTTGATCTTTACTGTATTGTCGAACCACTTGGGATCGGCGTTCAGCACCCCCGGTACATCTTTCCAGATCGTAACGCTTTCCGCACCGGCGCAATAAGCAAGCACGGCGGCTGTGTAATCCGATCCTTCTCTTCCTAATGTAGTGGTGAAATTTTCGGAAGTACCACCTAAGAACCCTTGTGTGATCAGGATATCCGAGCTGTTGAACTTCGGCAATAAGTCGTTTGTCACCAATGATTGTGTGAGCTCAAAATCGATCTTCCCTTCGCGGTAGGTATTGTCTGTCTGGATAACGCCGCGGCTGTCCACCCATTCGTTGGCAATGCCGGCGAAGTTGAGATAAGCGGAAACAATTTTTGTGGAGATCAGTTCGCCCATACTCACGATCTGGTCGTATTCGTGGTTGAAGCCGTGCGTAGGCTCGTCTTCTATCGCCCAGAGCAATTCTACGAATGTATTTTCCAGCTCGTTGTAGAAAGGATGGGTTTTATCAGGGAACAGCTGCTCTACAATATCGAAATGATATTTTTTTATCGCTTCCAGTATCCCGTGCGGATCTTCTTTTTTATAAAAGAATGCTTTTGACAATTGCTCCAGCGCATTGGTGGTTTTTCCCATTGCTGAGATCACCACGATCACTTTTTGTCTTTTGTAACGCTGCAGGATCGCAGCTACATTTTTCACTGCATCTGCATCCTTTACCGAAGCCCCACCGAATTTGAAAACCAGCATACATCTATTTTGCCTCAAAAATAACTAAAAATCGGGAGCTGATTTTCGGGACCGGAATGCTTTGTGAACAGTTTATGAAGACTATTCCACGATCATTTTAATCATCCCACACTGCGCATGATCGCCAAACACAGAAACAACGTACAAGCCAGGCTTTAGATCTTCAACAGGTATACTAATTTCGGTGCAGTCGGTCCCTTTTATTTGTTTCAGCAATTGTCCTGAAGAGGTATATAAAAATACCTGTACTTCCCGATACGCCTTGTCTAAAATCAGGCTTGTTCTGTCATGGCAGGGGTTAGGGAACAAACTTCGGATACCAGTTCCTGTCGGTTCCGGAAGAAGCATAGCCTGTTCCTCCCAGTGTAATGCATACATAATACCACTTGACCGGTCAACACAGGGCAGGATAATGTTCTCACTACCCGGAAAAAGCGGATTGTATACAATTGCACCCGTAAGGGCATCCAGTGTATAAACGGTACGAGTGCCGGCATTGTCAACACCTTTCACAGTATATCGCTTATTAAGCTCATCAAAAGTGGTAAAAGAACTTTCAACTCCATACATATTCGGTATAACTGCAAGATCATTCATGATGCCGGTCAGCGGATCAACCACCGTAAGGCTGATGGTTTGCGAAACCGGGTCCCAATGCAACGCAAAAAGCTTATTCAGTGAATTACTGAAACACATCCCGTGAAAAAATCCATTCGGAGGCATTGAACAGGCAACAGACGAAACAATAGTGCCGCTTGAGGCATCAATAGACAAAAGCTGATATATACCATTGGCATCCGCGACCCTGAGAAAATAACGGTTTGCATTATTATCATAGGTCGATTCCAGAATGGAAGTCATACCATGAATACTATCCAGGCCGAAGAATGCCCCGGAAGCAAGGTCAATTGTACCGAAAATAGCAACACCGGCAGAATTATCCCAATACACTCCCAGTAAATGATCCAGTGAATCCGAATATTGTGGGTACAAAATGTTGTCTCCCGGATCAAGCGTTCCGGGAAAAACAGGATCGTGCAGTACGGCTCCCGTCGGGGCATCGAGGGTATATAATTTCCAGTTGAAATTACTATCTGCACCGCGAAAAATATACCGTTGGTGTTCCTGGTCATAAGAAGCAGGCATCAGCGTGATCCATGCCACTGTTGGAATAGTATCGATCTTCACAAAGCTGATATCAGAAGGATCGACTGTAACAAGGTACTCGAGCTGGGCCCGTGAAGGCAAAAACAATACAGAAAAAAGACAAGTGTACAGGAACGTTTTTAAGTGCATGAATATTATTTTTTGTTGCTTAACGTGAAACGACTGCAAAAATTGTATGATATACAGATCGTTTTTAAGACTCCGATTATCCGGATTATTTTCCGATTATCTTTTTGCGATGCAACAAACCCCAGTAATGCAATTCTTCCATCACTTTCTCCAGAGATTTACCGTGTGATGTAATGGAATATTCTACAGTCGGAGGGAACGTATTATATACATCCCGTTTTATGAGTTTGTTTGCTTCCAGGCTTTTCAACTCTTTGGATAAGGTTTTATCCGTGATACCGGGAACCTCTTTTGATATCTGTTTAAAGCGTTTGTTTTCTGCCGACAGCGAAAACAGTATCAATAATTTCCACCTGCCTTCCAATGCTTCCAAAGCATCTTTGATGGAAAGAGCAGTTTTTGGGCAACCTCCTTTAGTCAGCATTCTTTTTTTAGTTTACGATACTACCTTTTTGGATAGCGCTATCCAAAGGGAAAGTAATATCCATTGGATAGTAAATGTACCTACTTTTGTTTCATCAACAAAATACTACTTATGACAGGTCCACAAAAATCTTTCTCTACAGCTATCAGAACAATGCATATCAGTTTATGGATTGCACAGGTAATTTTAGCGCTCTTTCTCCTGATGGGAGCGATTATGAAATTCATGCCTACTGAAAAAATATCCCAACTAATGCCCTGGACAGGAGAGATCCCTTCAGTGCTTGTAAGAGCTCTTGGTGTAATAGATCTGTTAGGAGCGTTGGGCCTGATCCTTCCGGCTTTACTTCGTATTCAGCCGAAACTAACAACTGTGGCCTCTATTGGTGTTATTGCCCTTATGATCGCTGCAACCGTATTCCATCTTTCAAGAGGAGAGGCATCAGTGATCGGAATGAACATATTCTGCATAGCATTAGCTGCATTTATTGCATGGGGCAGACTGAAAAAAGCGCCCACAGCATCAAAATAACAGCAAGTTGTTTAAAACAGAGCTCTGCTGTTCCAGATCCGGCTGGCTTTACTTTTGGTTCAGGATTTTAGTCACATAGTCGATCCATTCATAGTCCCGGATCTCATCGCCCAGGTAAAAGTCGGGCTGTATACCTTTACCGTCAATTGTCATATCCGGGATCCTGAAGCTTTTCGATAAACAATAGCCCAGGTCAAATTCACCACAGGGTGATTTCACGAAATTCATGTTTGATATGTCCAAAGACCCGAATGTACTCGTACCAAAGAGCTTTACTTTTTTACTTTGTTTGGCTGCCAGCAGGAATTGCTCGGTTGTGCTGCCATTGGCCCCGTTAATAAGTATGCCTACGTTTTTCGGATACGGATATATCGTATCATACTCTTCTGTGCTTACCCGGGTGGATTCCAGGTTCACAAACTCACCTAAGTGTTTTTCCAGGCTATCATAAGAAGTCTTTGCCCATTTTTTTGTTCCCTCATCCATTTCATATTCCGGCTTAGTAATGAAATCCAGCATACGTTGATTGTTTAGTTTGGTCGATAAGAACTCAACGCCGTCTTCCCGTATCGGGTTGGTATAAATAAAAGGTATAAGTTCACTGTAACTATCATCGCTTCCACCGCCATTGTTTCTCAGGTCGATGATCAGATTCTCTGTTTTACATATTTTAGCTTCATTGGCCAGGATAACACTGTCAATATATTCTTTCTGAGAACCGTCAAAAGACGGGATCCTCAATAATACAGTTGTTTCATTTAGCTTTTCAAAATAGGGTTCTTCAGCCGCCATCGATCTGAAGAATGATTCAATCGGTTTTTCTGTTTCAAATGCCGGGCTTAGTCTCTTTAAGGTAAATCTTCCCAACTGCAGGTAATTCCTCCCGATCGCTTCTATATTGTCAAACTCTTCTCCCGTTCTGTCCCTTAGGTAGAACGTTCCTTTTTGGTCGGTGAATTTCAATTTTACCTGTCCCGGTTTCCAGCCCTCTGCGCTTGTTTCGATAATAAATCCAAGGTAAGAATCCCCGCTTTTTTTAATTCCTATTTTATAAGGCTTTGTTTCCCAAATGCCCTCAAAATCCGGTTCTTTCTTCGAATCCAGGTATTTTTCAAAGCCTGGAACATCCACATTCAGTGTTTCCCATTTCTCAACCGGTTTTGGCTTGGCTGTTTGTTGAGGAGTGCTATTATCATTTCCTGATCTCCTGATAGCAATATGTCCTGCCCGGAAAAAACGCAGCCAGCTATAAAGTGTTTGTGTGCACTCTTCTGATGTTTTAATGCTATTTACTTTTTTCAGGAAAATTTTATTGTGATTGTCATAGGCTGCTTTTCCTTTGATATCAATAACATATTGGAATCCTGCATCATTTTCCTCAAAGGTCTTTTTTACCCATTCGAAGTTCTTTGCACAATCACAGGTTTGTCCGTATGCAAAGCCTGTCAATAAAAATAAGGAAATAAATAAAATTGTATACTTTATCATATGCTTTTATGTGGTTTATGCTTGTTACAAGGTTTTGAAAATTATTTAGTATAACGACAAATTTCTCCAAAGTTACGGGCTAGAGAAAAAAATTGTTGCACCAAAAGGTTCTGGTTTTATCTGTTTTACCAAAAGGTTACGCATTGTAGCAATGCTACCGACAAATGAACTTTTATTCATTGAATAAGAAAATTAAAAAAACAAAGCGGGCATCAGGAACATACCCGGAAGATCTATAAACAGAAAAATCCCCTCAGCTTTCACTGAAGGGATCAATTTGAAGGGTAAATGATGGGACTCGAATGTTGACGAAAGCAGAGCTTTGTCAGCATGTTGACAATTGTTGCAATCGCAACAATTCGTCGGCGCCCACGACTCCTTCCCGGAACTTAAGGATAAACCTTATCGTTCGCTCTTTAGATAAATTTTTCAGTTTCAATTCCAATTGATAAGCTTCCGCTTTCGTTGGTTATTAAAACCCATGGAACTCCTTTAGAGGTAAAATCCTCCTGGCCATTATTATGCCGGCTCAATCTCGCCTGAATGTCATTTGTATGACCTTTGTAAAAAATATTCAGTTTCTCCGAATAAAGTATATATACAGAATACATTAAAAACAAAAAAGGCTCTTCAATTATGAAGAGCCTTTAAGGGTAAATGATGGGACTCGAACCCACGACCCCCAGAATCACAATCTGGTGCTCTAACCACCTGAGCTACATCTACCATTTTGGAGCCTGCAAATGTAACAATTTTTCCAATTCTATAAAAAAGAAAGATAAAATTTCTCAAAACTGCCTTTTACAGCGTCACTTTCAGCTCGTTGATCTTTTCTTCGAGGTCTTTAATGGCTGTCAGCAATTCACTTCGGTTGTTATTTACGTCCGGCAGCTCATGGCTGAAATAGCTCACAAATTTCCATATTTCTTTTACCTGGTTGATCTTTATCTCGTAATCCTTGTATAGGGGATTGAGCGAGTGCATCAGCAGGGTTTTGTCTTTCTTGATATTATTGAAAACGACCTTGAACACAATACCATCATCGGAAGTGAGGATCACGTAGGCATTGCCGTCTTTGATATCGATCCAGTTCTGCACAAATTCCCCAATCACATAGGATTTGTCCTTGATGGGGTACATGGAATCGCCGTCCAGCTGAAAAGTTCGGTATTTACGTTCTTTCGACAGAAAAGGCAGCTGAAAGGTCGGCAGTTTGGAGATAAAATCGGGATCGTTGTAACCTTCGGTGTAACCGGCCTTGGCTTTGGCAGGCACCAGCTCGATGTTCTCATTGTCGTCATTGTCCACGGTGGAGGTCAGTACACGCAATTTGGAGCCGCTGATATAGGAATCATAGCCGTTTTCGACCTCTTCCAGCTGTTTTTCGGACAGGCGCGACAGATCGGTCTTAATGAGGGTATCCACATTGATGCCGTAGAAGGTCGCCAGCATGATCAGGCTATCGATGGTGGGCTCGGAATGCTCGTTTTCGTATGCATTTACCTTGGTCCTTGATATCCCCATCTGCTCTGCCGCTTCGTCCTGCGTGAGGCCTTTTCGTTTGCGTAACAGTTTTAAATTACTGCTTAAGTTCATAAGCTGATGTTTTGAATTTATTTAGCTGATCATTTGCTGATCATGCAATGTTATTAAAAATTTGCCTGCCCCATCCCATTCAAAATCAAAAACCATGGCGGGAATTTTTTCTTAAAAGAACGGGGCGAAGGCAAATTAAAAACTGAATTTTAATTGTTCTTCCCGGGGCACGATCGGCAGCATCAGTATCAGCTCCCGCTTGCTTTTGTAATACTCCAGCTGGGGGCGGGATGCATCGAAGAGATACTTATGGCTCATTTCCCCGAACATTTCCTTGATCAGATGTGTATTCAGCGTCCAGTTGATCAGCTTGCCGCTGATGTACTTTCCGCCGGGCAGCATATAGGACTCGAGCCCCAGGAAATCCGGGTTATCGATCTCCGACTGCTCAATGCAGGCCTTGTACTCCGGTATGTCATTACTCACATTCAAAGCACCCAGCATCTTCCGCTGCGACTTTTTTAGGATCTTTTTTTCCAAAGAATCAAAAGTAGATTGCACATCTTCCGGAAAACGATTAACTTTAATGCCCATAACCTGGAGGGATGGCAAATTAATAGTGCGGTATGTGGTGGCTTTGATTGTCATGATGTAATTGTTCAACAAAAATACAAAGATTAAGTATCAATCAAAAGAAAAATTATTTTTTAATCAAAAAATAATACATAAACAACTATATATCAGCCCATTATTTTTCAACCTGAAACAAGCCTTATGAAAAAAACGATCCTCGTCTGCTGTTTATTCCTTTGTTTTTCCGGCGCTGCTTTGGCACAAAAAGAAATAACCGGTGTGATCGCTGCGGTGAGCGGCAAAATATTTACGGTAAAAGCCGACGCGATAGAGCCCCTGCCTTTGAAAACAGATACCTGCAGCATTTCAAAAGATATCTCCGGCACCAAGAATCCTTTTGGCCTCACGATCTCCAGCGGCTGGATGGGCATCGGCGATATTTCGCTGACGGGCGTGAAAGGCAAAACGCTTACATTTAAAATAATCAAAGAAACCTCCAATATCACGATCAACGGGAAGAAACAGCCGAATTTTGTAGTAGGGAAAAAAGTAAAAATCGAGTGGAAGTAGAAAAAATGAGCAAACCGTCGTTTGATGATATTTATATGGAACTGGCCGAAAACCTTGCCAAACGCTCACACTGTGTGAAAGCGCAGGTAGGGGCCGTTCTTACAAAAGATACACGCATTGTGTCGCTGGGCTACAATGGTCCGCCTGCCGGAACACACAACTGCGACGAGGAATGGCCGGGAGAAGGCTGCCCACGCGACAGCAAAGGAAGCTGCTCGCTCGCACTGCATGCCGAACAGAATGCGATCCTGTATGCTGCCAAAAATAATTTCTCTATCGAGGGTTCTACGCTTTATGTAACCTTATCGCCCTGCATCGCCTGTGCACGTGTGATTTTTTCTGTGGGGATCCGCAAAGTGTATTATATGCATTCCTATGCCGAATACAAAAAGATAGCAAGCGACGAAGGCGTGGATTTCCTTAAAAAATTCGGCGTGGATGTTGTACGCTATACAAAAAAACCTGCAATACCTGCTGCTATATGAAACGTAGTTTATTGATACTTGTTCTCTCTTTTGTTCTCAGCCTTTTAGCTTCGAATGCTGTAGCCCAGGAACAGGCAGGAACCGGACCCGGAGGCACCAACAAAAGCATGGGTCGTGCTATCAAACGATCCAAAGCAAGAGCCGCGCGAAAAGAACTGAAAGAAAAAAGGAAGCTGGAAAAGGCGAATAAAAAAGCCATCAAAGCGCATCACAAACGCATCCAGACCAAGGGTGTGCAGAAACGCATGAAGAAAAGCAAAAAGAGAGCGAACAAAGCCAACAGGGGCCAGCATTTATAAAATGATCAATCCTTTCCCTTCACATTGTCGTTTGGCCGCTGGATCACCTCTTCAACCAGCGGAGGATTCACCACACCTTTTACTTTAATGACATGTGTTTTTTCTTCCGTATTGGAAATAACGGTGATCGTTTTTTGAAAAGGGCCTGTACGTTTGGTATCGTACTTTACTTGGATGATACAGGATTTGCCGGCAGCTAAAGGTTCCTTTGGATAACTTGCTACAAGGCAACCACAGCTCGTTTTTACATCGATCAGGATCAGCGGTTCTTTTCCGGTATTGGTACATTTTATTTCCCGCATACCATTTGCGTCTTTTTCAATCGTACCGTAATCCAGTATTTCCGGATCGAACTGGATCTTCGGTGCATTCGGATTGACAGGAGGAAAGACCGGCTCTGCTGCTTTTTGTTGAATAACTACAGAATCTTTAACTGCCGGTATCCGCACTTGTCCTTTTGCTACGATGGTCTTTGAAGGCTCATCTGCATTGGAGATCACCGTTATTGAACGTGTAAAACTGCCGTACCGTTTGGTATCGTAATTGAATTTTATGACTGTTGATTTTCCCGGAGCGACCGGTTCTTTCGAAAATGAATGTACATAAAAGCCTCCGTCACTTCCATATACAGCGCTGATAATAAGCGGTTCTTTCCCTATGTTCGTTATCTTCAGCTCCCTGTGTCCGCTCGAGCCATATTCGATCGTTCCGTAATCGAGTGTTTCCTGATCGAACTGTATTTTCGGCGCTTTGGGATTTATCGGCTGCTGTGCTGCGAGAGAGGAAACACTAAGAAGAAAGATGAGAAGTAATATATTTTTCATAGACCGGTATTTTTGCATTCCGTTCGAAACAAGATTGGTGCCAGCTTGTGTTAATTTTAAAACAAGCGCGAAAACAATTAACTTTGAAAAATGACAAAGGCGGAACGATACAAACATGTGCTGGCTTACTTCGAAGAGCATGTACCGATTGCAGAAACGGAGCTCAGATATGGCAATCCCTACGAATTGTTAGTAGCAGTAATCCTTTCGGCACAGTGTACCGATAAGCGCGTGAACATGGTCACTCCTGCCCTCTTCGAAGCATTCCCGGATGTGGATACACTTGCCGCTTCCAATTCCGATACGGTCTTTAGTTATATCCGCAGCATCAGTTACCCGAACAATAAAGCAAAACACTTAGTGGGCATGGCACAGATGCTGCAAAAAGATTTCAGGGGAGAAGTTCCATCGACAGTAGAAGACTTAATAAAACTGCCCGGTGTGGGCAGGAAAACAGCAAATGTGATAATTTCCGTTGTTTATGATAAACCTGCAATGGCAGTGGATACGCATGTTTTCAGGGTGTCGGCACGCATCGGCTTAACGACCAATGCCAAAACTCCTTTGCAAACGGAGATGCAACTGATGAAGTTCATTCCTGAAAAATTAGTGCCGCGTGCGCATCACTGGCTCATCCTGCACGGGCGTTATGTTTGCCTGGCACGGAATCCGCAATGTGATAAATGTCCGCTTACACAATGGTGCAAGTATTATACTACCCTCATAAAAACAGGCGTTGCACCGGTATTACCAAAACTCGGATAGTTTTTTACATTCCTTCAAACGCCCGGATCGCTTCCAGCCAGTTATCAGGGATGACGATCGTCTGCTGCGTTTCATAATTCATACAAACGATCGTATACACCGCCTCTGCCGCAATCAGCTCCTGTCCTTCGGGGCCGGCTTTCACAAGGAGGTTGCTCAGGTCGAAGCTTTTGGTGCCGATCCTGCTTACTTTGGTGTAACAGGTTATTTTATCACTCAGCCGAACGGGAATTTTAAAATCCACTAAGGCTTTGGCGAGGATCATTCCTTTGGCTTTCCAGTCGACACGATCACCTAAGAGATCATCGAAATAGGCTACACGCGCCATTTCGAAATAGGAATGGTACACGGCGTTGTTTACGTGTCCGAGCTTATCGATATCGATAAAGCGTAGCTGGATGGGGAACTGATGTTTGAAATCACCTGGATGCATAGGCTGCAAATTTACAAAATATGCAAATAGGAGTGCTACCGGCTTTTTTTATTCGTATCTTTGCCCTTAGTTCATTGAAACTGAATTATGGGCCCGCCCGGTTTTGACAGCGAGCGCATCTATTAAGTAAGCACGTCGTGTATTGGGAATATGGCACGTTAATCCTAACTCTCAAACTATTATCTGGCGAAGAGAATTCTTACGCTATGGCTGCTTAATCTAAGATTTAGCAACCTTTGCAGCCCTTGTAGCGCCTCTGCCTAGCGACAAGGATCCTGCATCGTAAAATGGCAGGTTGTTTCAGTGATGATGTTAACTGAAACAATATTTACATCTACGTTTACCTTTGGTTTGAATTTATGCCTGGGGTAGACCGACAACCAAATAAGTTCTAAACGTGAAGAAAGCTTAGTATTTCCTTGTTTGGACGAGAGTTCGAATCTCTCCGGGTCCACAACCTAAGATGGTAAACACCGTCAAAGAACCCTAAACCCCTTGTAAACCAAGGGGTTTTTGTATTTTATGCCTGTTCCTGGCACAAAAAAATACATCAAAAATCAAATATATTGTGAGCTATGGAGTGAGCAGTTTTTCAGCGTATTTTCGCTCACTTTTTGATTCAACTATTTAATTATCAATTAGTTAAATTACAGCCAGATTGTTTTAAAACACAACAAACTTCGCTAAACCAACAGGTTTTTTGCGAGCTAAAACAATTAATGTTCATACCTGCGCTGTCCGCCCGCTAACGCAAAACCCGTGTTAGCGGTAGTTTTTAGTGTCCGACTTGGGCTTTGTAATATATATAGCTCCATTTCTCATTTAATATTGAATCTTTTAATACCTCAATCTGGCCAGAGTATGGAGGTATGTATTGAGCCCCTGGTTTGTATACTAATGAATGAGTATAGCTGAAATGTGGTAGATTTCTTTCGTCAGTATTTTCTTTTAAACGAAATTCCAGAGTACCATCGTAGGTCGTATTTATATCGTCAATATAAATATTCCTGGTTTTGAGCTTTTCGATTAAAGGTTCATAGCTTTTCTTGTCAATTTGATATAAGTAGTAACTGTTAGTGCCAAGAAAAGTAGTGTCAGGCGCGTAGTTCAAAGTTTTCGCTTCTTTTCTAATTAGAGTCAGGTCTGACAAGATTTCATTTTAAGACCATCATACATATTTAGGTCGTCTTGACTCAAAACAACAAATTTATTCGCGTCCGCTTCGTTGAAATTTGAAGTATTACATGAAGCGAAGCCTAGCAAAAAAGTAAGAATTGTAAATAGTTTCATCGTTCGTATAAATTACCCCTAACGGTTTACGTATTGGCGGTGGTGGGGCATTTGAAAAACGTCAGCCCAACATTTGCACAAATGCTCAATAGAATTACAAATGTTGAGTTTGCAACTGTCAGCCCCACTATTGCCAATACGATGTTGGGCGAAGTTAATCGTCTTCCCAAAATTCATTTCCCTTTTTATCAATAAACCCCCATTTTGAGCTTTCTGGAATATAGTAGTCAACTCCCCATCGTGTATGTACAAATGGGTCAACGTTTGGCATGTCGGTTACTACTTTTGCAATTTCATATTCGTAATTAAATCCGAAGTAGTATTCTTTGTTGTAAAGTCGTTGTCCTCTTATGTCAATATGATAAAACTTTTTGGAATTTTTTGCGACAATACAAGCCCCCTCATTATACTCACTGGCAAAAAAATAATTTGCTGTTAAAATCACATTTTCATCAATGTCTTTAAACCCAAAGTATCTATCTTTTTCAAATTTTATCAACCCTTGATTTTTCTTAGGCTTTTCATTTCTATCATAAAAATATGGTCGCCCTGTTTCATTCCAAATAGCTTCAAAATTGTCAAATTTTGGTTCAACAACAATTTCTCCTTTTGAATTTATAGCACCATAATTATTGTTTGGAAAATAAACAATGCACTTGTCATTTTGAAAACCATTTGCAGTTATTGCTTGAATTTTAAATACACTTTCGCCAAATCGATTTATGAATAAACAATTCTCAGTCGTTTGTCTTTTATTAAAGTTTTCCTTATCAATAATTATCAACGATATTTCTTTTTGGGTGAATGGAAATACGTTGTCAGCAAGAGGCGATATCTGCTTTCCATTTGTGTTTATCCAACAGATTTTGTCAGAAAGTTTTACAAGGGCGAGATTAAAATTTTCTTCGCTAAATGGAAACACAACGTCATCATAAATACAGTCAATAAGTATAGACTTCTCAGGGTCTGAAAAGCCCCATTTGTCAATTTTTCTATATGGTATAGGATATTTCATAATTTCGCCCAACGTTTCGCGTGCAGGCGCAGGCGGCGTTCTCAAATATAATAATTTTTCGCCGCTTGGCGCTTGCATGCTGTTAGTGGGCGTTACTTAACTTTCTATTGTCAGTCTTATCCCTCCGTCTTTCGATACAATTACTACAAGTAGATCGTTGGTTATTTCTTCGCTTATTGTATAGTCGTAAACGGCAAAAACATTATCATCTTTGTCGGGGTAAATGACAATCCTTAATAGCTGAAGTTCAGACAGTAACTTTTCGTCAAAACTAAGATTGCCATTTGATTTCTCTGTCAAGACTTCGAGTTCTTCCATGTCTTGATATTCTATGAGCGCGTCAACATATGCTTTTGCAAATCCATTTTCCTTAAAATCAGTTTGGAATAAATTTCGAATACTTGTTTCGTGAGTTTTTAGGCTGTCAATGTATATTTCAATCTGATTGAGATATTCTTTGTCTATGTTTCTTAAAACGTTGAAGTCAATTGTAACTTCCACGGGTTTTAAATTCAGCGTAATTTCCGAGTCATAGTATTCGTTTGTATTATCAATGTCTATTTCTCCGAAGTATTTGGTTGATTGGATTGCCATAGTTTTGTCAGGTAAATTGTCAATTTATATTTCAACAGGAATGCTCACTAACGGTTTCGGGGCTTGCGTTCGGCGGGCTTTCGGAGCTTCACCTATCTAAACGTACCCTGTTTATTTATTGCTTAATGTTTCTATTCCCTCGTCCG
>JAJNDK010000006.1 GCA_021156365.1 Bacteroidota bacterium | reverse complement strand
CCAGCTCTCCATACTCTATCCAGACAGGTTTAAACCAAATAACAATGTTTTGTATTAATTTTGAGTTCTTTCATTTACACAAAATTATTTATAGTCTCCGGGGAGCAGGTATACGTACGCTTTATTCGCAGCGTATGGGATAAAGGAGCAAACATTTGGAGGAGTGTACACGGCGAATAAGTCCGTGGAGCAGGCATATGAGAGAGAGGAGCAAACATTTCTGAGAGTGTACATGGCGAATAAGTCAGAGGAGCGGGCATTTATTTCAGAGGAGCGGGCGTATAAAGAACTGTACGCGGCGAATAAGTCAGAGGAGCGGGCATTTATCTCAGAGGAGCAGGCGTATAAAGAACTGTACGCGGCGAATAAGTCAGAGGAGCAGGCATACAGGCCAAAGGAGCAGGCATATGGAGAATTGTTCAGGGCGAATAAGCCGGGAATTTGTGCATATAAAACAGGGTTCAGGGCGAATAAAGAACTGCGACAGGCGTATAAAATAGAATGCGTGGCCGGGCACACGGGAGTTCAGGCATATTAAATACGAATAAATGCAAATAGTGCGGGAGTTTGTGCATAGGAGATTTTGTGCGCTGCGAATAAGTCCATGTATATTGCAAATGCCCGGAAGATCTGCTAATAAAAGAGTTACCGGCACTCGTATCATTATTGGAAAAACAGCTCTTTGCCGTACTCAGCTGATACCAGCGAATTAAACTGCTGCTGTTCTTTCCTGCGCAGTTTTTCGAGGCGGGTGCGGATAGCAGGCAGTTTCATTCCTGAAAGGAAATCAACGATGGCATAGGTATCGTGCCACTCGCCGGCTTTCTGCTGCAGCGTGTCCAAAAAAGCTTCGTTTACTTTCAGCGACTTGCGGATCTTCCCGGGCAGCATGTGCCAGTTGTACATCAGCACTTTTATCCGTTTTCTCAGCTCGTGCAGGCTCTCCCGTTCCTTTGTATCCAGGTCGCCGGATGCTTTACGTATCCTTTTCTCGAAATACTTCTTTATTTTTTTCCTGTCCGGCAGCTCATGGGGCAGATCGATCGAAGCACGGAATGTTTTTATTTTCCTGCTGTAAGCCGGGATCTGTTTCAGGAATTGCTGTTCCAGGCCCTTCTCTTTTTGTTTCAGCTTCTGTATGGATCTTTTGGGAAATTCCGGCCAGCGTCCCAGCATATTTGTGTTAATGAGCAGCTCGCGGATCGCCCCGGCTTTACGGAACAAAGGTTTCAGCGGCTCCAGGTCGGTTTTTTGCTTGTATACCTCTTTGGCAAAAGTAAAAGCAGCTCTGATCTTTTTCATCTCTACACGTAAATGATGAAGCCGTTCCGGATCTTTTTTCTGTTTGTAAGCATCCAGATCTTCTTCTACTGCCTGAAGACGTTCGAAAATATAATATAGAAGAATATCCTTTTTCATGGATGACCGGAATGTCTCATAAAGTTAACAATTCCGGGCATTTATGCAAATGATAAAGCGGGGGAGAGTTTACAGGAACTTCATACTTTAACAGATTTTTGGCATTATTGGATCATTTCGTCCGCTTCGATGTTTCCACCCGGTGATCCTGGTAATAAGCTTTTACCTCCTCCACTTTTCCCTGAGGATTGGCTATGAACTCGATCTTAAAATAATCGTTGCCTTTTGCTTTCATGCGGGTGAAAGTGATAGGCTCCATTTCGAATTTCGGTTTTCCCGTACGCTGATAGAATAATTTCCCGTTCTCGAATGTAAAGGTCCGGTCATCGTATACTCCTGCAAATTTCTTCAGGGTTTCTGCATCGATGGAAACAGGATTGTTAGCCGCTTTCAGGAGATCCAGCTGCCAGTCCAGGTCGAAGAGCTCTCTTTCATTGGTCGTATTTTTCATTTGCTCCCGGAAAATTTCCATTTCTGCTGTTTCGAGGGCTTTATCGGCTGTTGTCACGAAATCGGGTTGTACTCCTATCTTTTCCCAGTTGGTTTTTGTGATGGGGTTCACCGCCCTGCCATATGGAATGTATAAAACAAAACCATTGCCGACCGGCTGCTCGAAAGTATTATGTGCACCGCCCCCTGTCACTTCTCCGACTATTGTTGCACGTTTCAGGTTCTGCAGATCGTAGGCCAATTCTTCGGCTGCAGAAAATGTTTTATTACTGGTGAGCACATACAGAGGAATGTCCCGCATCTTTTTCAGTGTGCTATCCGGTTCGCCCCAGTATTCGGTGGTGGTATTCGCTGCACGGTTGTATGAATCATTGATGTGCGTCCGCTGTTTCATGAAAAATCCGCAGATCATGGCAACAGTTTGCGGTGAGCCACCCCCGTTCGTCCGCAGGTCGATGATCAGGCCATTGGTATTCTCTACAAATTTCAGTGCAGCTTTTACGGTTTCCCTGCCGTATTTATCATCTGCCCAAAAATTATCCATTTTCAGGTAGCCGATATTTCCATTGATGATCTCCACTTTCTTCAGACCGAAGTTTGCGCGCCGGTTTCGTTCCATGGGATCTTCCGTGCCGGAAGCATTGTTTGCAGGAGGATCCAGCAACTGGGTTTCCATTGCCGGAT
This sequence comes from Bacteroidota bacterium, assembly GCA_021156365.1. Taxonomy (GTDB): domain Bacteria; phylum Bacteroidota; class Bacteroidia; order B-17B0; family Aurantibacillaceae; genus JADJDM01. Next base: position 465,531 of record JAJNDK010000006.1, on the reverse strand, counting down.
TGTATTGCAGCTGCAAATGTCCGTCATGGTATACAGCATAGAGATCATTCGTTACAATTCCGGAAAATGCAATGCGATCTTTGATAGTGTCATAAGCGCCTTCTTTCAGCCGTTTTTTGATATAGCTGCTCATTCTGAGGGCCGTATCGGGATATACATAATTATCCAGCAGCAGCTGGCTGACTTTGTTTACAATGGCTGTACGGGATTTTTTATCGAGGGTGGTCGCTGGCTGGGAGAAAAACGACGCAGGTAAAAAGAAGAGTAAGAATAGGATTATTTTATTCATAACAGTTTAAAGAGGTTTATTTTTCATCATTCTGAAAATGGAAACTCCAACATTGGCAAGAAAGATGAATTGACTTATTCCAAAAAGCAACAACAAAGCAATCAATATGTAAAACATGGTATCGTGCCCGGAATCAAACGGAAGATTGGAATTGGTATAATACCTGCGAGGAACCCCTGCCAACGCTGCATAATGTTCAATTGTCAAAAAACCAAAAACAAGCAGAGGAGCTTCCAATATAAAATGAAGAATTACGAGTAAAATAACTGTATACTTCCGCAAGAGGAAATAGATTAGAGCACACAACAGATGAAGACCAAATAACACGACAGCCATTGTTTTGTATTCTATCACAAAATAGGTGTCATGAACAGTAAGATCCAGCGTCAGGCTTCCCATGAACAGAAAAAGTGCCAGGAAGATCGATGCTATGATCAATGCTAAAATATAAGGCCGGCCAAGTGTCCTGATCATTGTACAAAAGTATCAGATTTGTTTCAATTGTGGTTTTACTCTTTGAAAAAAGGACAAATATTCTCCTGAGTTTTCCGGATTCTGCATCTGCGGGAATCCACAATTATCTATCGCAATTCGCAAATAGTTCATAAAGGTAGTATTGTGTTTTTCATTCAGAAATTCGCTATCAAACACTGGAGTTTCTGTAATACGTATTGCGTATTGCTCTCCACCACTTATATTATCTTTGTGATAATAATCTGCCGAAAGTGGTATACTGACATATCCCATATCTGTATACATCTCTTCAAATGAATTATCGTTCATTAAACTGCGAAGCGTATCATCCAGACTTGTTATCTGGATCGGATCGGCATAGCGCCATCTGATATTTTCCTCTGTTTCATAATCCCAGCAAAAATTACATCCTCCAACAATACGGTAAAACATTTTCAATGAAAGTGGAACATACCCATATGGTTTCACCATATCATCCAATTGTTTTAAGAGATCTTCCGTATCGGGAAGCGGCCGGTGAAGTGGTCTTTCAAAATTATACACAGCAGCTGTTTTAAAACAATAGTCTGTTTTTCGTAGCTCTCTGTATATGGCATCAAGGTTATACGCTACATTTTCAAAAAATTCAGTCAATTCATTTTCTGTGCTCATGATGCTCTTCTTAATTCGTATTCACTCCAAACACCTTCTCCCCGTTAATATACGTATACAACACCTTCGTCTTCAACATTACATCCTCCTTACATTTCATCAGGTCCGTATCGAGGATCACGAAGTCTGCATATTTGCCGGGTTCGAGGCTGCCTTTTTCCTTTTCCTCAAAATTGGACCAGGCTGCCCAGATCGTCATGCCGCGGATCGTCTCCTCGCGCGTGAGACCGTTCTCCGTTTGAAAGCCTCCTTCGGGAAAGCCTTTGGCATCCTTACGCACCACAGCAGCATAGAATGTTTTGAAAGGACTGATGTCTTCCACCGGAAAATCCGTTCCCAGGGCGATCATACCCGATCGCTGCAACAACTGTTTGTAAGCATAAGCATTTTTTACCCGTTCGGTCCCGATCCTGTCTGCCGCCCAGTACATATCGCTGGTGGCGTGTGTAGGCTGAACGGAAGGAATGATATTCGCATTGAACAGATCGAAGGAAGAAGCATCCAATACCTGCGCATGCTCTATACGCCAGCGACGGTCTTTTTTGCCATCGAGGTATTTGGTATAGATGCCTAAGATCACTTTGGCAGCGGAATCACCGATGCAATGCGTGTTCATCTGGAAGCCTTTCTCCGCCATTAATTTCGCCTGCTTATCGAAATAAGAAATATCACTCAGCAGGAATCCTTTCCAGTCTGGTTTATCTGCATAAGGATTGCACATACAGGCACCACGTGAGCCCAGAGCGCCATCCCCGTAAAATTTAAAGGAGCAGATGTGCAGGCGATCTGTTTGGTATACTCCGTTTTTCAGATAATGATTGAGATTTTCTTCGGTCGGTGTAAGCATGGCATAGATCCGCATCTTCAGCTCTTTCTCCTTTTGCAGGCGATCGATCACATCTACCGTTATTTTCTCCAGCCCGGCATCGTCGATCGTAGTGAGTCCCACTTCAAAACAATTCTTCTGTGCTGCTAAGAGCGCTTTTTTGATGGTCTCCGCATCGGCAGGCGGAATGAATTTCTGAATGGAGTCTACTGCATTATCTACCAACACTCCTGTGAGCCTGTTGTTTTTCACGATCAGCTCCCCGCCTTTTATTTTTGTGTTCACCGTAAACTTAGCAATATTCAAAGCAACACTATTTGCAATTGCGGCGTGACCGTCAATACGCGCGAGTAATACAGGGCGATCAGGAAACAGGCTGTCTAATTTTTCTTTGGTAGGAAATTCCTTTACATCCCAATCATTCTGATCCCAACCGCGACCAACGATCCACTTCTGTTTGGCAGGATCGATGAGTATGGTTACCGGTAGATTCTCCGGGTTCTTTTGCCAGAATTCCGAAGCCCGTTCAATCACCTCCGCGTACGATCTTGTACCTACCAGGTCGATCTCCTGCAGGCCTTTTCCATACGCGTAAAAATGACAATGCGCATCAATGAACCCCGGGAAGATCGTTTTTCCATCCGCATTGAAACTTTCTTTTGTATCGTAGTTGTTCTGGATGTATTCCGTGCTGCCAAGCTCCAGGATCTTCCCGTCTTTGATAGCCATGGCCTGCTTTTGCGAGAAAACAGAATCCACCGTATAAATGTTCGCGTTGTAAACGATCAGATCGGCCTTTTGCTTTTTGTGGCTACAGGCTGCAAACAGGATCGTGCATAGGATAAAGATTCTTTTCATTGTTTGTTTTTCCTTTTTTTAAAGAAGATGAATCCGATGGCCACAGCTGTTATCAGTAAGAGAAAATTGATGCCGTACATCATGAACCTGTCTTTTCTTTGCTGCACCACTTCTTCCTCCGAAGGCAGAACTCTTTGAATGATGACCTGCACCTCTCTCTTCTCCGATTCGAATTTCACTCCTATTGTATCCGCTTCACTCATCACTTTACACTCTCACTCCAATGATCAATACATCGTCAACCTGCTCATTCAATCCTTTCCACTCCGAGAATATATTTTCCAGCAGCGCTTTTTGCTCCGTCATTGGCTTAGCGCTGATCTCCAGCAATAGATCCTTCAGCTTCGCGTATTTGAACTTCTTTCCTTTCTCCCCGCCAAACTGATCGGCAAAGCCATCCGTGTACAGATAAAAACAATCTCCTGCCTGCACTTCCATCTCCTGTGTGGTAAATGTCTGTTCTGTTCCTTCGTGCTGACCTACCGGCTGTTTGTCCGGTTTCAGCTCACTGATCGCTCCTTCGCGGATAAAATACACACCGTTATTAGCACCGGAGAATTGCAGGCTGTTACCGGTTTTAGAAAAAGAAAGTAAGCCGATATCCATTCCATCCCTTCTCCTGTTCTCGCCCGGTTTCTGTTTAAAGGCCGATTTGATACCCTGCCGCAGTTGATCCAATATAGTTCCGGTAGTGGTTGCTTTCCCTTCCAGCACGATCTGGTCGAGGAGAGAAGAACCGATCATGCTCATAAGCGCGCCAGGTACTCCATGCCCCGTGCAATCTGCCGCTGCGATCATCACCTGCTTTTCGTTTGAATGGAACCAGTAAAAATCACCGCTGACCACATCGCGCGGCCGGAAGAAAACAAACGAATCCGCAAAGGCATGTTTAATTTCCTCATCGTTGGGGAGAATGGCATACTGGATCTTCTGCGCATAATTGATGCTATCCGTAATATCCTTTTGTTTTTCCTCGATGATACCATAAGCCGATTCCAGCTTCCTGTTGGCTTTTCGCTTCAGCTGATATCTGCTATAAATGAAGAACACGAGGATGATCAGCATTACCCCTCCTACTGCAGAAGAGATAAGGATCGTTTTCAGTCGTGCATCCTGCGTTTGCAATTTCTCGTGGCTCAGGGCTATCTCCTGCTCTTTCTTTTCCGTTTCGTAAATGGTTTTCAGCTCATTCAGCTGCCGCGTTGTTTCATCATTGATGAGGGTATCTTCCAGTATATTGTGTTTGAGCAGGTAATCGTAGGCTTTTTTGTAGTCTTTCATATCGTCGTACATCTCCGCCATGCAGAGGTAGGTTTCCGATATATAATCTTTATCGTCCAGCTTTTTGGCATATTTAATACTTTCTTCGAAATGATAAGTGGCTTTATCATATTGTTTCATATGCGCATAGGCCCTGCCTGCATAGTAGTTCAGGAATATAAAATCCTCTTCCGCATTCTTTAACCTCGAAAGCTCCATTCCTTTTTCGATCATCTTTAATGCTTCCGGCATTTTGTTCGCATCCGTGTATACAAGCGCATAATTGCCATACAGGCTGGACAGCAGATTGGTATCGTGGATAGCCAGCGCTATTTTCAGGGAGCTGTCGAAATAACGGAAGGACAGGTCAAAGTCCTTTTTTGCATAATTCTTTGCATAGGCTACATTGCCCATATTCATCAGGATGGTTCCTGTCTTGCCCTGCATTCCAAGTATATTGGCCATTACAAGGGCTTTGTCGTAATAGACAAAAGCCTGGTCCCACATTTTCTGATAGGAGCAGGCATTGGCAATGGAATTGAATATCTGTACTTTGTATCTATCGCTATTGAGCGATTCGGCGTATTTTAAAGCTCTGAAGAAATATGTATTCGCATCCCGGTATTTACCGGTGTTCTGGTTAAGGATCCCTATCTGGATATTTCCGAGGCACATGCCCTTCAGATAACCGGCTTTTTCAGCTAATTCCAGTCCCTGGAATGCCAGCAGGCGTGCCGAATCCACATCGCTTCCGAGATAAATGCCTGCCAGATCAATGTATGCTGCTGCTTTTACCGAATCGGCGGCGGATCCGCGGATCTTTTCCAGCAATTGTTCCTTTGTTTCGGCCTGCAGCGAACCGATCGAAACAAATAGCAGGAAGAATATGATCCACTTTTGGCCGGTCCGTGTCACCTTCACTTTTTTGTATAAATATAGCTGATTATTTACAGGAGTAATAAAAAAAACTCAGATCCGCTTTTTTCACTTTTTATGAAACTATTCCCCCCATTTGATTTAATAGTAGTACTTTTGCATATAGCTATTTATCATGAGCGATAACATACAACACGAGTGCGGAATAGCGGTAATCAGGCTGCTGAAACCTTTGAGCTATTACCGTGAAAAATACGGATCGGCAAGGTACGGAGTCCACAAAATGTACCTGATCATGGAAAAAATGATCAACCGGGGACAGGATGGCGCAGGACTTGCAACCATCAAGCTGGACCCAAAACCCGGCACCAAATACCTCGACCGCCTTCGCTCTATCAGAACCCGCGCTACGCAGGACATTTTTACCCAGATCAATCAGAACTTCCTGGACGCACAGCAGCAACATCCCGAAAATTATAAGGATGTGGAATGGCAAAAGGAAAATATCCCTTTCCTCGGTGAGGTATTGATGGGGCACCTTCGCTACGGCACCTACGGAAAGAACAATGTAGAGAACTGCCATCCTTTTTTACGCCAGAACAACTGGATGACCAAAAACCTTGCTGTTGCAGGAAATTTCAATCTTACGAATGTAGATGAGCTTTTCGGTCACCTCGTAGACCTGGGACAGCATCCAAGACAAAAAACAGATACCGTAACCGTAATGGAAAAGATCGGACATTTCCTGGAAAGGGAAAATGACCGTCTCTTCAAGATCTTTAAAATGCAGGGTCTGGGCAATATGGAGATCTCCGAAAAGATCTCGCAGAACCTGGAGATCGATATGATCCTGAAAGATTCCAGCAAATACTGGGATGGTGGCTACGTGATGGGCGGCATGATCGGTAACGGGGACACCTTTGTACTCAGGGATCCGCATGGCATTCGTCCTGCTTTTTATTATCATGATGATGAAATAGCAGTAGTATGTTCCGAAAGACCTATTATCCAGACCGTATTCAATGTAGATATAGAAAAAATACAGGAGCTTACTCCCGGACATGCTGTGATCATTAGGAAAAACGGCAGCATTTCCGAAACACAGATCATAGAACCGGCAGAGAAAAAAGCCTGCTCCTTCGAGCGGATCTATTTTTCGAGAGGCAATGATGCAAGCATTTACAAAGAGCGTATAGATCTTGGAAAATACCTGGTACCTGCCACACTGAAAGCGATCGATTTCGACCTGCGTAATTCGGTGTTCTCTTATATCCCCAATACGGCAGAAGTTGCATTCGGGGGATTGATAGAGGGACTCAACAGCTACCTCAACAAAGTAAAAGCAAGCAAGATCCTGAAAATGGGTAGCTCGGTGGCAGAACCGGAGCTGAGCGATATCCTTAGCATCCGCCCGCGCATCGAAAAGCTGGTGCTGAAAGATGCCAAACAACGTACATTCATCACCGACGATGCACACCGCGGAGATCTGGTGAGCCTTGTGTACGATGTTACTTACGGCCTCATCCGCAAAAAGGTGGATAACCTTATTGTACTTGACGATTCGATCGTTCGCGGAACTACCCTCAAGCAAAGCATTCTCAAAATATTAGACAGGCTGCAGCCAAAAAAGATCGTCATTCTTTCTTCGGCGCCCCAGATCCGCTACCCGGATTGTTATGGGATCGACATGGCCATCATCAATAAATTTGTTGCCTTCGAAGCTGCGATATCGCTTTTAAAAGAACGGGGCATGAATGATGTGATCGACAGTGTATATGAAAAAGCCAAATACCAGATCACCTTACCAAAAGAAGAGCAGGTAAACGTAGTGAAAGAAATTTACGAACCTTTTACCGCAGAAGAGATCTCGGCAAAGATCGCACAGCTGATCAAACCGGGTGATCTGGGCTGTGAGCTGGAAGTGATCTATCAATCCATTGAAGGTTTGCACCAGTCCTGCCCTAACCATACAGGCGACTGGTACTTTACCGGAAATTATCCAACACCAGGCGGAGTACAGGTAGCCAACAAATCCTATATCCATTTTATGGAAGGGAAGATGGTGAGAGCTTATTAGATATTATTCCGCCTTCTGAGATCCGAGCGGGAATTTTGAAATGTTCGTTTCTAAAGTGCTGAATTTGTTTATTATTTCGAGTTTCGGGTTATAACTACTCTTAAAAAGGCTTGAGGAAATGAAGATCTGGTAGCCTGCCAGGAGTATTAATCTTTTGCCATGTACTATCTCCTAAAGAATTTTGATTGTTCATCCGAAAATGCTTAATTTGTTTATTATTTCGGGTTATGGCTACTCTTAAAAGATTTGAGGACATGGAGATCTGGCAGCTGGCCAGAGAGCTCAATCGTGCTATTAGTCCTATACTGGATAAATTAGACGAAGTAAAGGCCTATGGTTTGAAAAGCCAGTTGGATAGTTCAGCCGGATCCGTGATGGACAATATTGCTGAAGGCTTTGAGAGAAACGGTAACAGGGAGTTTATACAATTTCTCTCGATTTCCAAAGGCTCTTTAGGCGAGGTAAGATCTCAACTATACAGATCATTGGACAGAAAAATCATCAACCAAACACAAAATGAATCACTCCAAAATAGTTGCCTGAGTTTAGCTGAAAAAATTGGAAAATTTATGAGCTATCTAAATAATTCAGGAATTAAAGGAACGAAATTTAAAAAACCAACTACAGAAAATATTATCTCAAGTAACGATCTACAGTTTTAAGCAATTACAACCCGAAATAATTAAACTCAAAATAATAAATAACTATGCTTTCTAAAAAAGTTGAAGCGGCATTAAACAAACAAATCGAGTTGGAAGCTGCGAGCTCGAATTATTACTTGTCCATGGCATCCTGGGCAGAAACACAGGGTCTTAACGGTGTGGCCAATTTTTTATACGGGCACTCGGATGAGGAGCGTATGCACTCTATGAAGCTGATCCGTTTCGTGAACGAACGTGGCGGGCATGGTTTGGTTCCGGCATTAAAAGCGCCTCCTGCAAAATACAAATCGGTGAATGAAGTATTTGAAACCGTTCTACACCATGAGGAAAAAGTATCCCAGTCCATCAATGAGCTGGTAGACCTTTGCCTCAAAGAAAAAGATTATTCCACACACAATTTCCTGCAATGGTATGTGACCGAGCAGATCGAGGAAGAAGCGCTTGCAAGAACGAGTGTGGACAAGTTGAAATTTATGGGTGGTGAAAAAGCGGCATTGTATTTCTTCGACAGGGATATGGCTGCACATGCTACAGCCGCTGCAACCAGCTCTACACCAAAAGGAATGGAGTAAATTTGTTCAGCACATACAGATCAAAGAGAACGGGAATTATGTTCCCGTTTTTTTTATGTATTCTATTATAGGAAAAGGTTTATTTAAATATTCTATTTGTTACTTTAATCTTGTCATGTCGAGTGTCCCGAAACTCTTCAAACGTTATATTCGTACAGACATTCCCAAAACGCTATTCGTAAAAGGCGTCGGGACGTATCGAGACACACACGGGATTCTTTACACGGGTCTCTCGCGAAGCCTCGCGAACACCGCAGTACTTCATGAAAGGAAATTAAATTAACATTCAGCCTTTGCCTCCGTAATCAATGAACTGCGGCACTCGACCTGACAGTAGATTAATTAATTCCAACCTTTCCTTACAACAGGATATTTTTATGCCTTGCAGATCCTGCTGAATTAACCTCCCGTTTCGTCTTTGGTGTTATCACCGGCCTTCTCTTTGCTGCCGAATTTCTTGAAGTTGTAGGTGAACGTAAGCATAAAATATTGTTTCAATATTTTCGTCTGCACATCTTCCACATAATTTTCCGTGATATTCCGGGCAATGCTGTTGTTCTGGCTGAGGATATCGAAAACAGATAAGCGCAGCTCGGCAGCATTGTTTTTCAGGAATTTATATCCTACAGCTGCATTCCACAACAGGAATTCCTGGTTGAAAGAGCTGGACAAACCTACATAGCTTGAGTGCGTAGCTTCTGTATTCAGTACAAGACCTTTCCATGGCATTACATTGATCTTCGCACTGGCCATACCGATGTAATAATTGTTATTGGAGCTTTTCTGGATCGTGTTCTCTACAATGGTATAGTTGGGCGTATATCCTAAAGTGAAATCGACTTTTTCACTGATGTTACTGGAAACGATCAATCCACCGTTTATAGAATACGAATTGGAGTAATTGGTAACGCTGTTGATGAGGCCCGGCGAATGCTGGTAATTTACTCCGGCACTCATGTTCAGGTTCGATTTGATGAATTTAACCGGGAAGCCAAAGGTGACAAGCGCCCTGGAGCTGTAGTAATTATCAAGGTTCATTGGTTTGGAAAGCTGCGATCCACGTGCAAGCAATACTCCATCACTGATAAAAGTATCCTGCCGGGCAATGAAAGTAGAATTAGCGATATAGTTTTGTGAAGCAGTTGCATTCAATAACACAAAGAAGGTTCTTCCTTTATCAGGGTTCGATTTATTGTAGCGGGTATTAAAAGTGTGATTGTATTGCTGCACGAGGTTGGGATTACCGGAGGAAAGATACAGCGGGTTGGAGTTGTCGATCACATTCTGCAGCTGGTTGATGGAAGGAACCTGAGTCCCCGCACTGTAATTGATCCGCACCTCATTCGTTTTACTGAACTTATAGCGGAACATGGCTTTGGGCAATACGGAGTTGAAATATTTGTTCACGGCGAATGAACGGGGGAATACCTGTTCGCCCGACAAATACAGGTTCTGATAATCCACACCGATATTGAACATGCTTTTTTCTTTCCGGATACGGATGCCTACACCTCCCTTTTGGGTAACGACCATGTTATCAAAACGGTTCGACAGGATCGTATCCAATGTAGAATAACTGTCGGAGAGCGTGTCCAGCCGGTTGGTATTTTTTGCAGAATTGCTGCTTGCCACAGATGGAGAATAGTTCACAAAAAACTGCCCCGTTTTGGAAACAGGCTCGGTATACATCAGCATACCTGATAGATTGTAACCGCCTGAAGAGCTCGTTGTTCGCTGATCGATCACTGCTGCAGAATCGTCCGGGTTGTAAAATACCGAAGAAGAATACAGATTGCTGGTGCCCTCCTTTGAATTGAAAGTAGTTCCGAGATTAAAAGACATGGTACGACCGGTTTTCATAAACTTATGCATGTACAGAATATTATTGGATGCATTGTACCCTTCGTTTTTCGATTTGGTTGAGTTATTCAGAGAGCTCACCGGTCCGCTGCTGGCATAGGAAGTAAAACCATTCAGTATGCTTTCCGAATTATTGGTCTGAAAGCTCAGCTGGGGCGTAAAGATCAGTGTGTTCATTGTATCGATCGTGTATTCGATACGCATGTTGGCCCGGTGATTAAAGTTATGGCTTTCCGATTTGCTGGATTCCGAATACAACTGGTTGCCTTCATCCGAAGCCTGGAAATAGCTCCGGTTCGTTGTGTTTTCGTTGGAGTTGTTGCTGTTATTAAAAAAATAGCTTCCTGTGAATTTCACTTTTTTGTTCCAGAGGTCGGAATAGTTCAGGCCGATAGAATTTGTAGCGCTGATACCTCCCTGCTGACCGGATAAAAAATTAGAAGTAGGATCGCTGCTGCCGCCCATACCTCTCATGCCGCTACCCCTCATACCTCCACGCGAACCACCGCTGCTCGATTGTGAAACACCTAAGAGATCCTGCGAAGAAAAATTCTGCTGGTTGATATTATTGGCGATCCCCAACACGGAGATCTTCCGGTCGCCTTTGAAATAATTGAGATTTCCACCTGCCTGGTAACGGTTGTCGGTGCCATAACCTGCGTATACTTTTCCGAATGTGCCGTTGTTCATTCCTTTTTTGGTAACGATGTTTAATGTTTTGGAGGTATTGCCATCATTGAAACCGGTAAACTGTGCCTGGTCGCTCAGCTTATCAAATACCTGGATCTTGTCCACTACCTCTGCAGGAAGGTTTTTTAATGCGAGGGCTGCATCATCCCCGAAAAACTCCTTGCCATCGATCAGCACTTTTTTTACGTCCTCGCCCTGAGCCTTTACAACTCCGTTCTCTACGGTAATGCCTGGCATTTTTTTTACCAGGTCTTCAGTGGTGGCATCCGTATTTACTTTATAAGCCCCGGCATTGATCTCGGTGGTATCACCTTTTTGTGTAACGCGTGTTTGCGTGGCCGTAACATCCACATCTTTCAGCAACAGCGCATCCTGCTCCAGCTTCACATTTACCGTAATATTTTTATCGACTACGGAAATTGCACGTAAGTATTGTTTATAACCAATGTATTCTACTTTAAGCGTATAACTGCCCGGGGCAACTGCCGGAAATTCATAATTCCCATCCAGGTCGGTAGTTACTCCTTTAAATTGAGCCGAATCTGTTTTATTGACAAGGATCACTGCCACACCAATTAAAGTAGAAGTGTCTTTTTTATCAATTATGTTACCTTTTATGGAAAAAGTCTGGGAATTCGAGACCAGAGAGAGCAAAAAACAAGAGATCAAAATAATACCTGTACGCATACGCTAAAATTATGCCTTTTGATCTAATAAATCACAAAAGGTTTAATCGAATACTCAATATTTTATACTTTTATTTCATGAAAGAGTACGAAGAGTCATTTTCCTATATACAGTCGCCTGTTGGCACAATACAGATCGGGAGTGCCAATGGTTTTATCAATAAGATCCATTTTAGAGACGAAGAGAGTCCCGAAAATATTCTGCCCGATCCTGTCCACCAGCAGTGTACCCTGCAATTGAAAGAATATTTTGCCGAACAAAGAAAGACCTTCGATTTCCCTATGGCGCAGGAAGGTACCGATTTCAGGCAAAAAGTGTGGAGCGAGCTATTGAACATCCCCTTTGGCGATACCATTTCCTACCTGGAATTATCGAAACGGATCGGGGATGTGAAAGCCATTCGTGCAGTGGGTTCGGCAAACGGTAAGAATAACATTGCGGTGGCGGTTCCCTGTCATCGTGTGATCGGCTCCGGCAATAAGCTGACCGGGTATGCAGGCGGATTGTGGAGAAAAGACTGGCTCCTGCAGCACGAGCTTCGTTTATCAGGGGTGAAAGAAGGCATGTTGTTTTAAATTCGTACTTTAGAAGCTATGGATTCCACCTGGCAATTTCTTAAAGACTTAGTAGATCCGGAATCGATCGTCCGGCTGGGCCTGCCGCTTCTTTTATTTGTCATTTTTGCCGAAACCGGATTGCTGGTCGGCTTCTTCCTTCCCGGCGACAGCCTCGTATTCATTTCAGGGCTCATTTGCGCCACCAATAATGATTATATAGGTGTCGGTATCATCACGCTTATTTTAAGCATGTCGGCAGCTGCCATCGCAGGGAATATGACCGGTTACTGGTTTGGAAGAAAAGTGGGTGACCGGCTTTACAAACGCAAGGATTCTTTTTTCTTTAAGAGACGCCACCTCGATGCAACACAGGCTTTTTATGAAAAGCACGGAGGGAAAACGATCATACTCGGACGTTTTTTGCCCATCATTCGCACCTTTGCTCCTATCCTTGCCGGAGTGATCAAGATAGATGTGAAAAAATTCCTGCTGTACAATGTGATAGGTGCCGTAGCCTGGATCGGTTCGATCAGTAGTATTGGTTATTTCCTCGGCAGGCAGTATCCACAAACAAAAGACTATTTAGGCTGGATCGTGATCGGGCTGATCATTATAACCACTATTCCTGTCATACTCACATATATAAAGGAAAAGAAAAAGAAGGAAAACAAATGACAGGTACTTTTATTCTCCGGTTTAAATTACTGGTACTTCTTTTTAGTATTTGCTGTTCCGCAGATGGGCAGGTGATCGTAGAGAATTTCAACCAGGGCGAAGTTACTCTTGAAAATTATAAAAATCTTGCTTTCGCAAAATCACTCCGCAGCGAGCCGGAAGAAAACCGCACCATAACTTCTTTTAAAAGTATAGATGATGAATGCAGCACCTATTTTCACTGCAACCTAAAATTTTAAAAAGAAGGGGTTACATTGTTCTTTTCGATGGATCGGGAAACAGGTACTTATTTTTTGCATGAAATATTACTATCGAAAAGCTCAATTTTCGCTTCTCCCGACAATATACGTGTAGGGCAGAAAACTACATTGGCTGAGCTGGGTCTGAACGATGCAGAATATCAAAGTTTCTATATAAAAAAAAGGAAAAGATGCGGGCTTATCAACGGTATCAATACCAGTTATTATGTTAAACGCAAATTAAAAGTAAAGCAGCGTACAAAATTAAAAGTTTTACAGGTTGCTATCTATGCTATTCCGCACTGATAAACAGATTTAACATTGAACTAGCGGAACACAAACACACAGAGCAAAATGTCCTGTTATTTAAAAACAAAAAGCCCCCTGACGGGTTATCAGGGGGCTTTTGATTTTCTTTTAGCGGATCTTAATTGGAGAACACATGCAGGTATCCGTTTTGTTTATCCCGGATCTGCGGTTCTACGATATAGAAGTAAACCCCGTCATGTAATTCGGAAGGTTTCCATTTGTTATTGTAATCAGCGCTTTCAAATACTTTTTTGCCCCAACGGTCAAATACAGTAACTGCCGTTCCCGGATTTTTATCGAGGTTGCGGATATAGAATACATCATTCACATCATCACCATTCACTGTAACAACGTTCGGTACAATAGGCGTACAATCCACCACCTGCAGACTGAGTGTATCAAAATCAACTGCGTTACACTGATCCTTTACACTGTAGATATAATTTTCCGTTGTTCCCGCACCGTAAATAACCCAGGAGTTAGGTGCTGCATCTGCCTGCAGATCGTTCACATATCCCGGTAGCCAATGGCCTGTTACCTGGCCTACACCATGAGAAACAGAGGTAACAAAATGATAGCTTTCCCCTGCACAAACCGAATCAAGGCTCAGTGCATTTACAACCGGCGGATCAAAAAGCACGGTCACATGAATGCTATCTGTATCCGTCATTCCGTTACAGCTTTCTGTAGCGGTTACGTAATAAGTAGTGGTAACCGTAGGTGTAACAACAACGAGAGAAGCTGTCGCCGTACTATTCGGTTGCCATGCATACGTAATGGTTCCACCGCCACCGGTCGGGATCGCCTTGATTGGAATTCCACGTCCTTTACAAATCGTAGTATCCTCCGGAAGCTGAACAGAGAATGGCGCGGGATCTTTTATGTGTAATGTTTTTACTACAAGGCCGCTCACCGGGATACAAGGATTATTTGCATAGTCGATCGTGATGGTAATATATTCATCACCTTCAGCCAATACGTCTGTGAGCGCGCTCAGATTGAAGGTTTGCGTCGTCTGGTTGTTCATGGTAATGGTTGTAGGGATCGTAACACCCAGATCCGTTCCACCGGCATTGTCTATTGTCCCGTTAATGGTAATATTATAAACGTGTACACCCACACCGGCACCGGCACCATTTTCCGTGAAGGTAAGAACAGCAGATCCGCAGCCTTCCACCATGACAGTGTCGTTGGCAGATCCGATCACATTAAGCGATCCCGTAAGATACAGGAAGGTATTTACACCCACATGTACCGAATCGAACAGCGTATCCTGCCTGCAGGCATCTGTCACATAATAATAATAGGTCTGGATAACCGGAGGAGCATTGTAAGAAGTTCCCGAAGAAACGGTGGCTCCGCCCTGGTTGCTCCAGTTAATGAGATAAGGACTGACACCTCCCATAACTGTACTGCTGAGCAGGGCATTGGCGGCAGAACAAATAGTAGTATCGTTCGAAAGTGTATGTGTAAACGGAGGTGGCTCCAGGATCGTAAAGGTATAATCGATCGTATCCACTACATTACATGGATTGGTATAGGTATAATAAATATGAACTGTTTCACCTGCATCCGCAATCCCTTCATTCGGTGCATACACAGGGAACAATACGGTATCAACACCGATCGGAAAGAATACAGTATCATTCAGTCCTGTATAATCAGACGGAGATGCTGTTCCATTTATAGTAACCACCAATGTATCTGCTGTTGCTACAGTACCCGGAGGGCGTGTAAATACCAGGTTCAATGCGCCGCAGTTCTCATACAAGGTATTAGCGCTGCCGATAGGTCCTACACTCGTTCCGATAGTGGAAATGGCAAATGGTGCTGAGCTGGAAAAACTTCCAGCTTCAAGGAATACACCCGAATCGAAAACGTGATCACCTGCATCGGCAATCGCAATTTTGATATGATAGGTCTCTCCGCAGATCACCGCATGCTTTGCAGTAAGCACAGCGGTAAGCCCGTCGTACGCACAATTTATAGAACTGTTTATATTGTCGCGGTAAAAAGCGCAATTGAGGCAGGGTCCGGTAGATACACCTCCTGTTGGACCTCCATTATTAACCGTATTAATAGAAACAGGTGTCGAAGTCCCGGGAATGATCGCAATATTCACAGGTGCCAGCGTGGTAGTAACACCGCTTAGAATAAATGCAAAAGCGTCATTTACCGAGCCGAATACATAATCGTTATACTCCTCCGAACCGAATACATACTTAAATTTCACCGAATCGGATTGGGGGATAAAATCGAATTCAAGCACAGCCGCATCGTAGGTTGAAAAACCCGAAACCGCATCCAGGTCCGTATCTCCGCTTGTGCCATTATCCACTGTCTGAAAATTACTACTCGGTCCGAAAGGGCCGTCCTCTCCCGGATTACCGTTACCGGATGGATCCGTAGCCAGATAAGAGCCTGATGTGAGGTACAAACCTGCATTGAAACCAAGATTGGTCGCCGGTGAAGGAGTCGCACTGAAGGAGCTGATACTATTGGCATACCCCGTGTAGGTGATGTTGGTTGCCGTTACACCCGCTCCTAAGAGAACATTTTGCACCAGTTGGACCGGTGTCATTGAACCATTAGTGGTGATTTGAGAGAAACCGGCTTGTCCCAACAAGAGCATACCGGTAACAAAAACATAATAAAAATTTTTCATGTAGTTGATTTTCAAGATACGCGAATTTAAACAATTCATTCCAATTTTAATAGTTTTTTTGTGAACGGTTCCTAATAATTCAGGCAAATTGTGTAATCTTACAGCCTATTATTTAAAAATTATGGAAAAAAAGCAAGTGACC
The DNA here is from genome assembly GCA_021156365.1 of Bacteroidota bacterium. Classification (GTDB taxonomy): domain Bacteria; phylum Bacteroidota; class Bacteroidia; order B-17B0; family Aurantibacillaceae; genus JADJDM01. The sequence continues at coordinate 449,162 of JAJNDK010000006.1, read as the reverse complement.
GATTATATCGCCGGCAACAAAGACCGGTTTTTGAATGAATTACTGGAACTATTACGTATCCCTTCCATCAGTGCGGACAGCAAACACAAGGAAGATGTACTGAAAACTGCAGAGGCTGTTAAACAACGCCTTGTGGAGGCCGGAGCCGACAAGGTGGAAGTATGTCCTACCAAAGGTTTCCCGGTAGTATACGGTGAAAAAATCATTGATCCGAAATTACCGACCGTAGTTGTTTACGGACATTACGATGTGCAGCCTGCCGATCCGCTGAACTTATGGAATTCCCCTCCTTTCGAGCCGGTTATCAAAAAAACGGATATTCACCCCGATGGCGCTATTTTCGCCCGCGGATCCTGCGACGACAAAGGTCAGATGTATATGCACGTGAAGGCATTCGAATTCATGGTGAAAACAAATACGCTGCCCTGCAATGTAAAATTTATGATCGAAGGCGAAGAAGAAGTAGGATCGCCAAGTCTCGGGCCATGGATCGTGGAAAACAAAGAGCGTCTGAAAGGCGATGTGATCCTGATCTCCGATACTTCTATCATTGCAAACGATACTCCATCCATTGACACCGGTCTTCGCGGACTGGCGTATATGGAAGTGGAAATAACCGGCCCTAACAGGGATCTGCATAGCGGTGTTTACGGAGGAGCAGTGGCCAACCCTATCAATGTATTGTGTAAAATGATCGCATCCTGCCACGATGAGAACAACCACATTACTATTCCTGCTTTCTACGATAAAGTAGTGGAGCTGAGCGCTGACGAAAGAGAAGAAATGGCCAAAGCGCCTTTCAACCTGGATGAGTACAAAAAAGACCTCGCTATAGATGACGTAAGAGGAGAAAAAGGATACAGCACGATCGAGCGTACCGGTATCCGTCCGACACTGGATGTAAATGGCATCTGGGGAGGCTACACGGGCGAAGGTGCTAAAACGGTATTGCCTGGTAAAGCATTTGCCAAGATCTCTATGCGTTTGGTTCCGAACCAGGATTCACACGAGATTAGCGAGATCTTCAAAAAACACTTCGAAAGCATCGCACCTGCTTCGGTGAAAGTAAAAGTAACTGCGCATCACGGCGGTGAGCCGGTAGTCGTTTCTATCGAATCGGAAGGTTACAAAGCAGCTGCCAGTGCCATGGAAGAAACCTACGGCAAAAAACCGGTACCAACACGCGGAGGCGGAAGTATTCCGATCGTTGCGCTGTTCAAAAAAGAATTAGGTCTCGACAGTATCCTGTTCGGATTCGGCCTGGATTCGGATGCACTGCATTCCCCGAATGAGCATTACGGTTTGTTCAATTATTACAAAGGCATTGAGACCATTCCTTTGTTCTACAGGAATTATACGAACATGAAGAAATAATTTAAGCTCAAAGTTTTTGCAAAGGACGCAGAGGCATATGTCTCTGCGTTTTTTTACAACTGCTAACTTTGCGTTCTCTGCGTCGCATTTCTTTGCGGTTAATCAGGAGTTGTCTTTTTTCTGCTTCAATTGCTGCGTATACGCATCGAAGATATCTTTGGAACGGATATAGCCGACCATGATCTCCCCTTCCACCACTGCTACTTTGTCTACATCGAACCGCATGATCACATCGAGCGCTTTACTGAGCTGATCATTGGGAGTTACATACGGCACCGACTTGTCCATAAAACGTGAAACGGGGATCTTTTCATTTCCTTCCTTCCGGGTGGTTTCATAATCCACACTGCGAAGGGATAGCATGCCCTGGTATTTCAATTTATCATTCACCACCACAAAATCACTGGCATGGATGTCACCTGCCAGGTTCAGAGCTTCCACTACTGTTGTATTACGTTTGAGCACAGCGAGCAGTCGGTACTCGGGAAAATGATTTTTGATCAGGATCAGGTCAATGATATCGTTCTTCATTTCCCAGCTGTGTGCAGGGCTCTTGAAACGATTTTCCACCTGGTTCTTATAAAAGGAGATCTGCTTGGAAAGGATAAAAGTAAAAATAGATACAAGGATCAATGGCGGCAGGAGCACATAACTACCCGTCATCTCCACGATCATTACAATCCCTGCAATCGGTGCATTGGCCACCCCCGAATAAAAAGCGCCCATCCCAACTACCATAAAGGAAGCAACACTTACCTGCGGACCTATAAAATGCTGTGCCGCTATACCTACTGCAGCGCCTAACATAGCACCGATAAAAAGCGAAGGCCCGAAAATACCGGCGGAGCCTCCGCTTCCGATGGTCAGTGTAGTGGCCACTATTTTTACAAAAGCAACGATCAGCAAGCTAAGCAACAATTCGAACCACAGCGCCCCTCCGAAAAAATCAGGCATATGTCCCTGGATGGTCTTTTCGAGAAAGAGACTGCCGGTGCCGGAAACCTCGAACAACACTAATGCAATAGCCCCTGTAAGCAAACCGCCGATAGCAGGTTTTACATACACAGGTATCCTGATCTTCCCGATGAAGACCTTTGCATTGTTAAAACCTTTGATGAATAAAAAACCAAAACTGAAGCAGAGCACTCCCAATGCCAGATAGAAACCCATCTCGTTGAAATGAAACTTTGTAAGGCCAGAAACATTCAGAAAAGGATCGGTACCGGCATACATTGTATACACGAGGTAAGCAGTAACCGAAGAAATAAAACAGGGGATCAGGGCATCCGATTCGATGTCTTCTTTATACACCATCTCTGCGGCGGTAAGCGCTCCTCCCAAAGGTGTTTTGAAAACGGCTCCCAAACCGGCAGCGGTTCCGGCCAGCATCAGCGTGCGGCGGGCTCTTGCTCCTGCTTTGGCCAGGTTGGCTACCCACACACCTACTCCTGCACCTATAAAAGAAATAGGGCCTTCCTTCCCACCGCTTCCTCCTGTCGGCAATGTAAACAAAGTTGCCAGTGATTTGAACACCGGGATCCGCGTATCGATCTTTCCTTCTTTATTATGAAAAGCATCGATCATTTCATCCGTACCGGTTCCTTTCGAATCGCGTGAATATAAATACACGATCAGGCCGGCCATTAAACCACCGAATGCAGGCAACAACAATACTACAAGAGAAGAGGTCGGGTGCCGGAATATGTAATTGATCTTTTCGGGGAAGGTAAAATACTCGTCGGCCCTGTGCGTATGAAAAGAGTTATAGAAATGCTCGAGTACATGAAGCAACCAGGAGAAGATCATGGAAACGATCCCTGAGAGAACACCTACGATAACGGCGTATAAAAAAATGCTATGCTGGTTCTTTATGCTGACAATCCTTTTTATTCGTTTTATCTTCATCGTTTGCAGCGGTCTCAGCTTTTATAATAAGTATTGGAAATGTTGTTTTTGGAATTGCCTGTTTCCATGGTGCTTACTATTAGAATTATCAAAAACATAGATCAGCTTAAACTCATGCGATCCGGTATTTGTTCTCATGAGCGCATTCGTATTGAAATCGTAGGAGTACCCGATCTGCCCGATACCTTTCAGTGTGTATCCGATCTGTCCGTATACACAGGTTTTCAACCGGATCCCTAACCCTGCATAGAACGTATTTTGTATATGCATTTTAAAATTATAATCGATCAATAAAGGCGTTCCCGGTACAAAATTAGCCATCAGTGTATTCTCCCAGATGAAATCCGGATTTTCCGCCCAGTTATATCCTGCGCCGATGGTATAATGAGGTACGGTGGTGAGCTGTGCTTCCTTTTTTGAATTTTTGGTTTGCCTGAAATTATAGCTCATCCCGGTCATATTGTTCATGCTCAGACCTACGTAAAAATGCTCGTTGTGCATCAGCACACCTGCCGCCATATTAAATATCCTCGATTTGGGACTGTTGATCGCATTGTATAAGACGGCATCATGCGAATTGATATAACTTACTTTGTTGGCATCTATCCCATTCGAATTGTAACTCGCATTCAGGCCGAACGAAAACTCTGTATCCTCGAATTTCAGATGAAAGGCATACACTCCGGCTACACTGGTAACCTTTTGAGGGCCCAGCTTATCCTGGAAGAGGAACATACCGGCTCCCATTTTGCCTTTGAAAAAACGGCTGTGTGCGCTCAGGCTCACTGTTTTGGGCGCATCGTCGAAACCGGACCACTGATAGCGGTAACTGGCCCTTACATCCAGTGTTTTCCGGGTACCGGCCACGGCTGGATTCGTTATAAAATAATTACCTCTTGTCGCCGTCCAGAAAGGATATTGCTGTCCGAAAGCAAGAACTGTATTCAACAGGAATGCTGCTATGTAAACAAATTTTTTCAAGGCCTGAAAGATACGGTTTTTATTTCTCCGCAATACGCTTATAGAGGAAAAGGATGCGGATTTATAGGTATAATAAAGCGATCTTTTAACAAATGCGGCACAAATAGTATATTTGCAGTCCTGATATGGTATATTTAACAAGAAAAGAGCATTTTAATGCTGCACATAAACTGGCAAATCCGAACTGGAGCGATGAGAAGAACCTCGAAGTATTCGGAAAATGTTCCAATAAGAACTGGCACGGACACAACTACGACCTGTTCGTAACAGTGAAAGGAAAACCAAATCCGGAAACAGGATTTATCGTTAACCTGAAGGAGCTGAGTACACTGATACGGAATGAGATCTGCCTGCAACTGGATCATAAAAATCTGAACACCGATGTGCCTTTTCTCCAACATATACTGCCGAGTACAGAAAATGTTGCCATCGCCATCTGGGATATCCTTGATCCAAAAGTGAAAGCTTTGGGCGCTGCTTTACATTGTATAAAGCTCTATGAAACGGAAAATAATTTTGTGGAATATTTCGGGGAAAATTAAACCAAAGAACGCATGTTAAACGACGATTTTGAAAATGAAGACGGTTACAAAAAAATTGACCACTACAATCCAAAGCTGGTTGATTCCATTTCTTCCGCCTACAATACGATATTAAGCGATGTAGGCGAAAATACCACACGTGAAGGATTGCTGAAAACCCCGATCCGTGCGGCAAAAGCCATGCAGTACCTCACGCAGGGCTACGACCTGGATCCGGTGGAGATATTAAAATCCGCTATGTTCAAAGAAGAATACAGCCAGATGGTGATCGTAAAAGATATTGAAGTATACAGCCTTTGTGAGCATCATTTACTGCCATTCTTTGGCAAAGCACATATTGCATACATTCCTAACGGGCATATAGTAGGGCTGAGCAAGCTTCCACGCGTAGTGGATTGTTTTGCCCGGCGACTGCAGGTTCAGGAACGCTTAACGAACGAGATCAGGGATTGCATTCAATCTACGCTGAATCCATTAGGAGTAGCAGTAGTAATGGAATGCTCACACCTCTGCATGCAGATGCGTGGCGTACAGAAACAGAACTCGGTTACTACCACTTCCGCTTTTACGGGAGAATTTTTAAAAGACCCTACCCGCAAAGAATTCATCAGTCTTATTTCGTCCAAACTACATTAATCAAAAAAATAAATTTACTACCATGGAAAACGGATTTGTAAAAACCAGCATCGAGAACGGAATTGCATACATCACTTTTTTTCATCCGCAAAGTAATTCCATGCCCGGAACTTTGCTGCGGCAGTTAGCTGCTGAAGTGGAAGCTGCCGGAAAGAACGACGCTGCCAAAGTGATCGTACTGAAAAGTGATGGAGACAAAGCATTTTGTGCGGGCGCTTCTTTCGATGAGCTGATCTCGATCAAAGACCTGGAAACAGGAACTACTTTTTTCTCCGGTTTTGCCGGCGTGATCAATGCGATGCGCAAAGCTCCCAAATTTGTACTGGCACGTGTGCAGGGCAAAGCAGTGGGCGGCGGCGTAGGTATTGCATCGGCTGCTGATTACACCTATGCGGTAGAAGCTGCATCTGTAAAGCTGAGTGAGCTGGCGGTAGGTATCGGCCCTTTTGTAGTGGGCCCAGCAGTGGAACGCAAAGTAGGAAAATCCGCTTTCTTTCAATTGACGATCAATGCTACCGAATGGCAAAGTGCGGATTGGGCAAGAGAAAAAGGATTGTATGCCGAATTGTTTGCCACGGTGGAAGAAATGGACAAAGGCATCGATGCATTGGCGCAACGCCTGGCAAAGAGCAATCCGGAGGCCATGATGATGTTGAAAAAGATCATGTGGGAAGGCACAGAGAACTGGGACACGCTGCTGATCGAGCGTGCTGCCATGAGTGGTAAGCTGGTGCTGAGCGAGTTCACGATCAATGCTATCAATAAATTCAAACAAAAAGCATAACAGATCTTGTCTGCCATTATTTTATTACACGGAGCCATTGGCGCAGCCGATCAGCTGGAACCACTGAAAGCCCTTTTGCAAAAAGAAGGACGGGATGTATATAGTTTCAGTTTTTCCGGTCATGGGAAAATGCCTTTCAGTACGAAAGGATTCGGAATTGAAATTTTCGCAGAAGAGCTTCATCAGTTTATCATCCATCATCAATTAGAAAAGCCTTCTGTATTCGGATACAGTATGGGTGGTTTTGTAACCCTTTATCTTGCGTCTCAGCATCCGGAGCTGTTTGGCAGGATCATCACACTCGGTACCAAATTCGACTGGAACAAAGAAACAGCGATAAAAGAAAGTGCCATGCTGAACCCGGCAACTATAGAAGAAAAAGTCCCGAAATTTGCAGAAGCGCTCAAACAACGGCATGGCGAAGAGAACTGGAAATTACTTTTATCAAAAACAGTAGCGATGATGCTGGAGCTTGCAGATAAAAATCTGTTGAATGAAGCGGCTTTGAAAAATATTCCGAACACAGTATTCGTAGGCCTGGGAGATAAAGACAATATGGTAAGCCAGGAAGAAACAAATAACGTTTTCATGCAGCTGCCAAATGCCACAATGTATATGCTGGCCGAAAGCAAACACCCGATCGAGCAGGTGGATGTGAAATTGCTTCCCGGTATTATTCTGAATTTAGACTGAGTTGATTCAATCCGTCTCAGGCAAATTGATATGAAACAAAAAAGCCTTTGCTGAAGATCAACAAAGGCTTTTAAATTGTGCTTATATCGATTTACATCTTCTGGTAATTCGTAGTGGCGACCAGGGTTCCTTTTTCATCCCAGTTGTACCAGGTATTTGATTTTTCCCCGCTTACATATTCCATTTCAAAACGCTTGGTGCCATTCTCATCCCACACCATCCATTTGCCGTGTTTCTGCCCGTTGAAATACGTTCCTTCGCCGATCTTTTTACCGTTTTCCGACAAACGTACCCACAGACCGCTTTTCTGACCTGCAACAAAACTTCCCGTTTCCATTGTTTGCCCGGTTGGGTAATAAAAAACCGCATCGCCCTGTAGCTTGCCCTCTACCACTGTCAGCAGTGACTTAGGCGCTCCGTTGGCATCCGAAATAGTTATATTGCCGCTGTACGCAACATCATTCTTGCAGTACAGGCCATTTACCAATTTTACATCCTGTGCGGTCATCACTGAAGATGCCATCACTAAAACCAAACCTAAAACTATTGCTTTCATAACCCGGTGTTTTTCTTATTTCTACTTCAAAATTAAGCATAAGGTTACTTAAATAGTCAATTATTTAAACCATTCGTTAACTTAGAATTTACATTGGATTGATGTTAATTATACCTTCAAGAGCTGGCGCTATCCAGTAATTGTATGTCAGATGCCGACAGATCAAGGCTTACAGACTGCATCAGCTCCTTTAATTGCTGCGGAGAAGTGGAACTGGCAATAGGCGCTGTAATGGATTTCCGGGCCATTAGCCAGGCAAGCGCTACAGAAGGCTGTTTTACCTCATGTTTTGCTGCCAGCTCATCCAGAATCTTCAGAATTCCCAAGCCTTTCTCGTTCAGGTAGCGGCTTGCTCCTCCGCCTCTCACGCTTTTGGAGCTATCGGCCGGGGTTCTGTATTTGCCACTCAGGAAACCGGCCGCTAATGCATAATACGGAATTACGCTGATCTGGTGATCCAGGCAAGTCTTCTCCAGGTCTTTTTCGAACAGGGCACGTTCACATAAATTGTAATGAGGCTGCAGGCATTCATAACGGGGCAGGCTGAATTTTTTACTCACCTCCATCGCTTCCTGCAGACGGGCAGCAGAATAATTAGAGGCACCAATATAACGCACCTTGCCTTCTTTTATCAGTTGTGCGTATGCATCCAGTGTTTCTTCCAGCGGCGTTTTCTCATCATCCTTATGGCTTTGATACAGATCGATGTGATCAGTTTGCAAACGCTTCAGCGATTCATCCACCGCTTTCATGATGTATTTTTTACTCAGGCCGATCTTTCCATCCCCCATATCCATCCCTACTTTGGTAGCGATGATCACAGACGAACGATTCTTCCGTTGTTTCATCCATTTTCCTAAGATCGTTTCCGATTCGCCGCCCTGGCCGGTGGCCCAGCGCGCATACACATCCGCCGTATCGATAAAATTAAATTCATTCGCCAATAGCTGATCCAGAATTTCGAAGGACCGTTTTTCATCGATAGTCCAGCCGAGCACATTGCCACCAAATGCAAGCGGGCTTACCAGCAATTCTGTATTTCCTATTCTGCGTTTTTTCATATTCATAAAAGTAGAAAAAGTATGGATAGATTTGTTCATAAACTACCTTTTGGTTAACAACTATTCTTGTCCTTTCAATTCCATGAGACATTTTTACCAGCTACTTTTACCCTACTAAATTTTATACTACTATGGACTCTTATCTTAAGTACTGGTGGGTTCTTATACCCATTGTTTGTCTGATCTTCTACAAACTTATTTTCCGCTTGTTCGGGATCATCATTATCCCCGAGGACAAGATCGGTCTCGTTACAAAAAAATTCGTTCTCTTCGGTGCCAACAAAGAACTTCCTGCCGGCAGAATTATTGCCGTTATGGGGGAAGCCGGCTTCCAGGCACAAAGTCTGGCTCCGGGTATTTATTTCTGGTATTGGGTATGGCAATATGAAATAAAAATGCAAAGCTTTACCGTGATCCCGGAAGGCAAGATCGGCTTGCTCGTTGCCAAAGATGGTAAGGAGCTCGAGACCGGATTCATTTTAGCCCGGAAAGTGGAATGCGATTCATTTCAGGATGCGGAAGCTTTTTTTAAGAACGGCGGGCGCAAAGGACGTCAGTCTGCTATCATCACCGCGGGTACTTATCGTATCAATACCTTCCTGTTCGATATCATGACCTATGATATGACGCACATCAATGAGAATATGGTAGGTGTGGTAACAACCATGGACGGGCGCCCGATCGAAGAAGGGAACATTGCCGGTAAGCCCACCAAGGGACATAATAATTTCCAGGATTGTGATGCATTCCTTGCAGAAGGTGGTAACAAAGGTTTACAGCCGGAGATCATCCTCGCAGGTTCGTATTACCTGAATCCATGGTTCATCCAGGTAGAGCAGATCAAAATGACGGAGATCCCGATCGGGTATGTAGGTGTTGTGATATCCTATGTGGGTAAAGACGGAACGGACCTCAGCGGTGCAGAATTTAAACACGGGAATATCGTAAGCAAAGGTGAAAAAGGAGTTTGGGCCGAACCACTCGGGCCCGGAAAATACCCGGTGAACTCCTACATCATGCGTGTAGAGCTCGTTCCAACGACCAATCTGGTATTGAACTGGGCGAATGCACGCAGCGAGGCACATCAATTGGATAAACATTTATCGACTATCACTGTGCGTTCGAAAGACGGTTTCCCTTTCAACCTCGATGTATCGCAGATCATTCACATTCCTACCAACGAAGCGCCGAAAGTGATCGCGCGTTTCGGTAATATGGTGAATCTTGTAGGTCAGGTACTGGAGCCGACTATCGGTAACTATTTCCGTAACTCGGCGCAGGACAGTGATGTGATCGCTTTCTTAAGCTCCCGTAAAGAACGCCAGGATGCTGCAAAGAAACGCATCAGCGAGGTACTGGATCAGTACAATGTGAACGGTGTGGATACACTGATCGGTGACATCGTTCCGCCGGAAAGCCTGATGAAAACATTAACGGATCGTAAGATCGCAGAAGAGCAGAACACTACTTTTGAAACACAGAAAAGAGCGGAGGTAACACGCCAGGCACTTGAAAAAGAAACAGCGGTTGCCGATATGCAGAAAGAGATCGTAAAGGCCGATCAGGGTGTATTGATCTCCGAACGCATTGCGGATGCAGCCGTTAAAAAAGCTACGGGTGAGGCGCAGGGTGTAAAGATCTCTTCCAATGCGGAAGCTGACCGTTTGAAAGTAATTGCAAATGCGGATGCCGAGAAAACAAAAGTACTGGCGAATGCAGAAGCGGAGAAGATCAAAGCACTGGCAAATGCAAATGCAGAGCAGATCAGTGTTACGGGTAAAGCGGAAGCTGAGAAGATCCTCGCTATCGGTAGGTCCAATGCGGAATCATACAACCTCGCCGTAACTGCGATGGGTGGCGATAATTTCACCCGTCTGAAAATAACGGAAGCTATCGGTAAAGACAAGATCAAGATCATCCCGGAAGTACTGATCAGCGGCGACAGCGGGCCGAACGGTCCTATCAGCGGATTGCTTGGATTGAAGTTGATGGAAGACATGACCAATAACCCGATCAAATTCAACATCAAAGACAAGGACGAAAAACAGAAATAATACACCTAAAACGAAGAGCCATCCAAAAAAGATGGCTCTTTTGTTTTTAGCGGAAACCGATCATTCTAAAAGTCGTTTGACTTTTTTTCCATGACAAAAAAACTTTATCTTCGATTCTCTCTTTAAACTAAAGAACGTCTTAACCAATCGTACGTATGAAAAACTTCCTTCGGTTTATAATACTGATGCCGGTAGTTGTCTGCGCTGTTTCCTGTCAGTCGGATACCGACAAAGCAAATGAGGTTATATCGCTTGCCATGGAAATGGAAAAAGCCCAAAACGCTTCGCCATCAGCAGATTCATGTCAATTATACATTCAGCATTCAGCCTATACAGGCCCGGTAAAAAAAGCGCCTACGCAGGAAGAGCTTATAAAAAAACACAAGATAAAAACCGTAAAACAAATATATACCGACGGTTGGTCCATTGCAACCTACGACAAAAAAGGGAATATGGTAAGTGAGGAAAGCGATTACTCCGGAAAAAAAACATATACCTACGAATTTGATACGAATGGAAAGGTGACGAAAGAAAAAATGAAATATAAAGATGGGACCATCACCACCCAAATATATAAATACGATGAGGAAGGCAGGCTGATCAGCAGATCTTATACAGGAAGTGACGGAAAAACTTCCGTAACCAGCTTTGGATACAATGGTGCCCTAAACACCCGGATCGAATCTTCCGACTTAGGGATAGATAAGGAGTTTTATGACAACAGGGGCCTGCGTGTGCAGTTTGAGTCTTATGATGAAAAAGGGAAACTGATGGGCTCAGGCAATGCTCAGTATGATGAAAATGGTTTAAAGATCAGCGAAACTGCTACTATAATGGGCCTGCACACGAAGGATGTTATTGAATATAACGAAGCTGGTCAATTGTTGAAGCAACACCGGACCGGACTTGTGGATGCTTATTTTATCTATGAATACAATGACAAGGGTTTAATAATCTCGTATAAAAACATAAAAGGTGCAAACGAAGATGAAACCAGGTACGAGTATGTTTTTTATTAGGGAATGTATGATTCGTGTCCTGCAAATTATTTGAAAAATCCTTACCTTTGAAAGAGAGTCGTTCGTTATGACAACTTTTTAATCAGGATCATCATGAAAAGAAAAGACTTTATAAAAGCAGGTACGTTTGCAGGATTATCTGCCATGTTTTCCAATGCATTCGGCGGAATTTTCCGTGAAAAGACTGAACATTTTACTGATCCTAAATACCGCGGTGTGGAGGGGGTGTGGTCTCCGACAAATACACACATGGTGGGTAATGGTTTTAAGGTGATGAATTTTTTTCCAAACGGTAAAGGCTTTGAAGAACGCATGAGTCCTTTCTTTTTGCTCGACTTCAATGCGGAGACCAACTTCCCTCCTTCCGAAATTTCAAGAGGTGTAGGTGTTCATCCCCACCGTGGCATAGAAACGATCACCTTTGCCTATAAAGGTGGTGTAGAGCACCACGACAGTAAAGGCAATCATGGCATCATCAATCCTGGTGATGTACAATGGATGACAGCCGGTGGCGGTGTTTTGCATAAAGAATACCACGAACAAACCTACAGCAAATCAGGCGGCGCATTCGAAATGCTCCAGCTGTGGATAAACCTGCCAAAGAAGCATAAAATGACCGATGCAAAATACCAGAGTATTGCGCATGGAACGAAACCGGAAGTAAAACTACCGGGGAACAAAGGAAGTATTTATGTAGTAGCGGGTGAATACAAGAACACAAAAGGTATAGCTTCCACTTTTTCTCCTATTCACATTTACGATATTCACCTGAACGAAAAAGGTGATTGTAACTTTACTTTACCTCCCGGGTTTAACACAGGCATCCTCGTGGTAGACGGATCAGTGAACGTAAACGGAAAGGAAGCGGCCGAAAATCATTACGTGCAACTAAAGAACGAGGGCGGTGAAATACAAATCACAGCAAACAAAAAGGCCATTTTGCTTGTATTGAGCGGAGAACCACTTAACGAGCCTTATGTGAGCTACGGCCCCTTTGTAATGAATACAGAAGAAGAGATCAAGCAAGCTATTGAGGACTACAATAATGGCAAGTTTGGGTTCCTGAAGTGATCCTGGCAATCCCTGAATTTCCTGAACTATGCTTTAAAAACAGCCTTTTCGCCGTATTTTCCCATTTCCTTGCGATTTCGTATCTTTGCGGCCCCATGAACGGTAAAAAAGTCGCTTTTCATACACTTGGCTGCAAATTGAATTTTGCGGAAACATCTACTATTGCGCGTTTATTCGAAAAAGAAGGATTCGAGAAAGTGGATTTTTCTATGCCGGCCGATGTGTATGTGATCAATACCTGCTCCGTAACGGAAAATGCCGACAAAGAATGTAAGCAGATCGTACGCTCCGCATTGAAAAATGCACCGGACGCATTTGTGGCCATCGTTGGTTGTTATGCGCAGCTGAAGCCCGAAGAGATCGCAAAGATCGAAGGGGTGGACGTTGTTTTGGGCGCTTCCGAAAAATTCAAGCTGCTGAATTATATCAACCATTCTCAAAAAAATGCAGCAGCCGAGATCCACAGCTGTGAGATCGATGATGTGACTAATTTCGTCAGCTCTTTCTCTTACGGAGACCGCACCCGCTCGTTCCTGAAAGTGCAGGACGGCTGTGATTACACCTGCTCCTATTGCACCATTCCATTGGCACGCGGGGCCAGCAGAAGCGATGTGATCGAAAATATTGTACAAAATGCCTACGAGATCTCCGGGACGGGTATCAAAGAAATTGTATTGACAGGTGTAAACATCGGTGATTTTGGACTGAACCAAAACACGAATGAACATGGCCGCAAACAGGAAACATTCCTCGACCTGGTAAAAGCGCTGGATGAAGTAGAGCCGATCGAGCGTTTCCGGATCTCTTCCATCGAGCCGAATTTACTGAAAGATGAGATCATTGAATTTGTGGCGACATCCAAACGCTTCGTTCCGCATTTCCATGTGCCCCTGCAAAGCGGCAGCAATAAGATCCTGAACCTGATGCGCCGCCGGTATTTGCGTGAGCTGTATGTGGACCGTGTTACAAAAATAAAAGCCGTAATGCCACATGCCTGCATCGGTGTGGACGTGATCGTTGGTTTTCCCGGCGAAACGGAAGAAGACTTTTTAGAGACCTATAATTTCCTGAACGGGCTGGATATTTCCTATCTGCATGTGTTCACTTACTCCGAGCGCGCCAACACGGATGCTGCAACGATGACAGGTATTGTACCGATTGCAGAACGAAAAAGAAGAAATAAAATGCTCCGGATCTTATCTGCCAAAAAAACAAGATCCTTCTACGAGCAGCATACAGGCAGCACTACCACTGTACTGATGGAACACGAGAACCGCGACGGGATCATGCACGGACTTACTCCGAATTATATCAAAATAAAAATGCCCTTCAACGAAGCGCTGTCGAATCAACTGATCGATGTGCAATTGGAAAGCATCGATGCAGATGGGAATTTTTTGGTGAAGGAATTAAGTGCGGCAATCTCCGCCTGATAAATACCCTTACCCTCCCAATATCACACTCAGTACCAGCGGCAGCTTCTTCCCTTTTTTCAGATACTGCACCGCATAAGCAATGAACCAGAGTATCACCAGGTGAGCCATACAGACGGCTGCAAATCCGGGCAATGTGTAGGTACCGAAAAACACATTGAATATATATACATTGAATACGGTATGCATGATGTACATCAGCAGCGAGGACTTTCCGTACACACTGAAGAACCAAAGCAATTTACTCTCCCGCACATAATACAGGGCCGCGAGAAGTACAAAAACACCCCCGAGAAAGGTCAGGAAGAACAGCAGAGTTGGCGGATAGAACAGCTCACTGTAGCCTTCCCGCTCCACCAGAACGGGCTTCGTAACAACCCAGAGTACGATACCCGCCGTAAGCATAACAGTGCCCCCAAAGGCAAAAACAGCATTCGCTTTATCGATAGGCAGCGAACAACGAAGTGTACCGATATAGGCTCCCAGCAATGAAACACCTAACCAGGGGAACACCGGAAACCAGCCGTCGATCAGAAACTGCTTCCATACCACAGCGCCCTGCCAGCCTTCACTCAGGAACAACTTCAGCGAGGGCTCTGCCACTGCTTCATTATAACCAAGGTAATGCTGCAATACAGGTGTCAGCAGGAACAACAGACCGATCACTCCTACCCGCACCCATTTTTGGAGCATCATCACTAATTTTGCGACCGGCAGCGACAAGCCAATTACATACAATACATCGAAAGTGGCGAAAGGAAGGGCACCCCAGCAGAACATATCGATACAGGCACCCGCGAGCATCACTAACAGCCCTCTTTTCAGGTAATACGACAGGGGATAACTTTTGTGAAAGGTGGTAAAACCTACCATCAGTCCGGCCAGGAACACAAAAGTAGGCGCGGCAAAACTGCCATAGATCCTGAACCAGAAGGGATGCGGCTCTGCATAGTTATGAGCCGACATATTAGCCGCCACCATGGCAAAAATGGCAAAACCCCTGAGAATATCTATACTATTGTCGCGCTGGTTCATATGGTTTCAGAAAAGGTAAAAATAGGATTTATTGTTCAAATTGGTTAATAACTCGCCGGCTTTTCGCTTCCAAATTTCTTATAAAAAAACGTACTTTGTCTTTCTTATGCTGAGTATAAATCCATCCGATATCCCGGTACCACAACTCCATGCTTACCTGCTGGGTGCTGTGGGTCCGCGCCCTATTGCGTTTGCCAGTACGGTAGACAAGGATGGGAATCCGAACCTGGCACCTTTCAGCTTTTTCAATGTGTTTTCTTCCAGGCCGCCCCTGCTTATCTTTTCGCCCAACAGAAGCGGAAGAACAGGCGAGACCAAGCAAACACATGACAATGTGAAAGAGGTACCAGAAGTGGTGATCAATATTGTGAGCTACCGGATGGTGCACCAGATGTCGCTTACGAGCAGTCCCTACGCAAAAGGTGTGGACGAATTCCTGAAAGCAGGTTTTACCAAGCTGGCTTCCGAAAAAGTAAAGCCTTTCCGGGTAGCCGAATCACCGGTACAGCTCGAATGCAAAGTGCTCGAAGTAAAAGAGCTGGGTACCAGCGGAGGCGCAGGCAACCTCATCATCTGCGAGGTAGTGAAAATGCACATCAGCGAAGAAGTGCTGAACGAGAATGGCGTGATCGACCAGCAGAAGATCGATCTTGTGGCCCGCATGGGAGGCAACTGGTATTGCCGTGCTTCAGGCGATGCCTTGTTCGAAGTACAAAAGCCGATTACGACATTGGGCCTGGGTGTGGACATCTTGCCTCCGGCCATACGTAACAGCAAAGTGCTCAGCGGGAATGACCTCGGGCAATTGGGTAACCTTGAGCAGATGCCGACGGATGAAGAAGTGGAGCAGTATAAAAACGGGCTTACCCCTTTTACAGATGAAGTAAGCTTTCATCAGAAAATAAAAGAATTAATCAGTAAAGGCACTATCAGGGAAGCATGGCTCCTGATGCTGTCTCAGTCAATAGTAAATAAATAAAATAAATATATCATGGAAGTAACAGGAATCTTAAAACTAAAGTACGATGTACAACAGGTGAGTGACAAATTCAAAAAACGCGATTTCGTCATGACAGTCGAACCCACTTCGCCTTATCCTCAGCACGTAACTTTCCAATTGACACAGGATAAAGTAAGCCTGGTTGATAATTTTAATGTAGGTGAAGAAATGAAAGTTTCTTTTAACCTGAGAGGAAGAGAATGGAACAGCCCACAGGGCGAGACCAAATATTTCAACACCATCGATGCATGGCGTATTGAGAAAATGACTGCAGGCAGCAACAATAATGCGTCTTCCAATAATGCTTCTACCTCTATGCCGCAGAACAATACCGCTTCTCCTGTGTTCAACAGCAGCGCAGCGGATGATGATCTGCCGTTCTAAGAAAAAAAGCTATTTTGCAAAAGCCCGGTGACAATGTCTCCGGGCTTTTTTATTTGGCATAAGGTGGCATTCGGGTTGAAACGCAGACACAGATTGCTCAGATTTAGCTCCGCTGAGAAAGTTCACTGATTTTATATGTGGAAAGAATCAGCATTCTACGCTTCATAAAATTACAGCTGGCAAGAAGGATTTTCAAATGTAAATTTTCACTGATAATTGATTCCACAAATCAAACAGAGTCAGCCAATACTATCACCATTTTGGTCATCGATCATCTGCGCCAATTTATGCAAATCCAATATCCGCGGCATCTGCGTAATCTGTGTCTGGCCAGCTCAGGCCTCCACTCTATCCAGGCAATTCTCATTCATCAAAATCCGTGAAAATTTAAACACCAAACCAGATCTGCGGAATCTGCGCTCCTGATAGCTCGCGAAGCCTCGCGACGGGACTATGTCTGGTCAGCTCAACCTACGTTAGTATTTATGCGCTATTTCCATTATCTCCCGAAACCTTTTATCTTCGCAGTACATTAGTCTGACATTTATGACAAAAGTATTGCTGATCTACACAGGCGGAACCATCGGGATGATGCAGAACCCGGAAACCGGTGCGCTCAAACCATTCGACTTCCGTTTTCTTACCAAAGAAGTTCCCGAGCTGAAACGCCTGAATGTGAAACTGGAATCGGTCGCTTTCAAAAAACCGATCGACAGCAGCAATATGCATCCGAAAGTATGGATCGAAATGGCGGAGATCATCGAAAAGAACTACAACAAATTCGACGGCTTTGTCATCCTGCATGGCTCCGATACCATGGCATACACGGCTTCGGCCCTGAGCTTCATGCTCGAAAACCTGTCCAAGCCGGTGATCCTTACGGGCTCTCAATTACCGATTGGGATCATCCGTACGGATGGAAAAGAAAACCTTATCACGGCGATCGAAATAGCAGCAGCTAAAAAGAACAACAAGCCGATCGTTCCGGAAGTCGCTATTTATTTTGAGTATGAGCTCTTCAGGGGCAACCGCACGCTCAAATACAATTCCGCGCATTTTGATGCTTTCAAATCACCGAACTATCCTGCATTAGCAGAAGCAGGTGTGACGATCGAATACAAAGAAAATTACATTCAGAAAGCCGCGAAAAAAACATTGATCGTACATAAGAACCTGGAGAACGATATTGCCGTTCTTGCCCTGTTCCCGGGCATCAGCAAAAAAATCACGACTTCCATTCTGAACAGCAAAGGCATCAAAGCCGTTATTTTACAAACCTTCGGAGCAGGCAATGCTTCTACCGAAAAATGGTTCATCGATGAACTGAGGAATGCGATCAAAAAAGGCATTGTTGTTTTTAATGTAACCCAGTGCCTTGAAGGCAGAGTGATCCAGGGCAAATACGAAACCAGCTCCCAGTTAAAACAAATAGGTGTGATCGGCGGAGAAGATATAACGACAGAAGCCGCTATTACCAAACTGATGTTCCTGTTAGGACAGAAGCTGCCTGCTGCTGCTATCAAAAAACAATTGGGTCAGAACCTGAGAGGAGAGATCAGTAATTAAACGATGCCTTCGTTGGTCGCGAAGCCTCGCGACCAACAGGGGCTGCAAAAATACTATTTACCAAATTATCTACGTTAATTCATCAACCCGAATCATAATTATTACGGAATTAAATCCGCGACATCTGCGTCCGGCCAGCTCTTGTATCGCTCCTACGAAGCAAAATGGTTAGCTGACCAGGCACGGATTTAGCTCCGCTGAGAAAAGTTCACAGATGGCACAGATAAATGGTGTTAGATAATTAACACGGATGAAGGAATCAAAGCTCCTCATTCCCAGCAAAGAAACATGCATTAATAATCAACAGCACACTCCAATAATCTGCGTTAATTTATCGCGCCAATTCTCTATTGTTACGGGATTAAATCCGTGACATCTGCGCAATCTGCGTTTGGTGAGCTCTATCGCGATCCGCCTGGATTACACTTTATACTGCCGTTGCCTTCCGCTCCCCGATCTGCTGACGCCACATGGCATAATACAGGCCTTTTTCTTCCAGCAGCTTTTCATGCTTGCCCTGCTCTACGATATGACCGTTTTCCAGCACATAAATGCGGTCTGCATGCATCACAGTGGATAAACGATGTGCGATGAGGATCGTGATGTGTTTATTCGTTGATGTAACTTTCCGGATCGTATCGCTGATCTCTTCTTCCGTCAATGAGTCCAGTGCAGATGTAGCTTCGTCAAATACCAGCAACCTTGGATTGCGGAGCAGGGCCCTTGCAATCGACAAACGCTGTTTCTCTCCACCCGAAACTTTTACGCCTCCCTCGCCTATCAGCGAATCAATTCCTTTATCGGCACGGGCAAGCAAACTATCGCAGGAAGCTTTCTTCAGCACATCCAGTATCTGCTCATCTGTTGCATGTGGATTTACGAACAACAGGTTTTCTTTGATCGTGCCCGAGAAGAGCTGTGTATCCTGCGTCACAAAACCGATCTGCCTTCTCAGCTCGCTGATATCGATCGCACCGGCATCTGTATTATTATAAAGTACATTTCCCTGCTCCGTGCGATAGAGGCCCACCAGCATTTTTATCAGGGTGGTTTTCCCGCTTCCGGAAGGGCCTACAAAGGCGATCGTCTCTCCTGTTATTACATGAAAATTGATCTCGTGCAGCGCTTTGGTTTTGGCTGTCTGGTGCTGGAACGAAACATTTTTGAATTCGATCTCTGTCAGTGCGTTCAACGAAGATGGATTTTCGGGATGATGTTCTACCGGCATCTCCATCAGGTTTTTGAAATTCGCGAGTGAGATCTGCGCTTCACGGTACACGAGGATGATATTCCCGAATTCCTGCAGCGGGTTGAAAATAGCGAAGGAATAGAACAGGAAGGTAAGGTATTGTCCCACCGAAATATCACCTTTGAAAATGAGCAGCAATAATACGAAGACCATGCTGCTGCGTGTGATGTTCACCACTGTTCCCTGGATGAAGCCTAAGCTGCGGACATATTTTACTTTTTTCAGCTCGAGGCCGAGGATCTTAATAGTGTTATTGTTCAGGCGTTCGATCTCCTGTCCTTCGAGTCCAAGACTTTTTACCAGCTCTATGTTACGCAGCGATTCGGTGGTGGAGCCTGCAAGTGCCGTTGTCTCTCCAACGATCTTTTTCTGGATCACTTTTATTTTCCGGCTCAGGTAAGAGCTTACGAGGCCAATGACCGGGATAGAAAGCAGGTAGATCAGGCCTACCCAGCCGCTCACGGTGAGCGAATAAATGAACACGAAGACAATGGCGATGATACTGGTAAATACAATCCCTACAAAGGACTGGATAAGCCGTTCGCTATCCGATCTTACTTTTTGCAGGATCCCGAGGGTTTCACCGCTGCGCTGATCTTCAAAACGCTGGTAAGGAAGCTGGAGCGAGCGTTTTAATCCTTCGGAGTATATTTTGGCACCTGTTTTCTGGGTGATGACATTCACTACATAATCCTGGAAATTCTTGGCGATCCGGGAGATCATAGCTACCGATATCGACAAGCCAAGTAGCTTGAGCACTGCCATCACAAATTCGGATTGCTTGCCGGCAAATTTGGTGTTGATCATGGCGATGCAATCATCCATGATATGCCCCGTGATCATAGGGTCGAAGAGAGAGAAGGTTTGATTGACGGTGGCCAATACCAGCGACAATACAACTAATTTCCAATAAGGCTTAAGATAATAGAAGAGGATTTTCACGGAAGCAAATGTACGAAATAGCTCCCCTGCAAGTACTTAATTTATATTAAGAAATTTCCGGGAATTAAAAATTCAATTTCCCATTGTCGACACCCACTGCCACCACCACTATTCCGATGATGATCAGCACCAGCAACTCCACAGATCCGAGGCAAACACCAACTATGCCCAGTATTCTGCCTGCATTGGCTACGCCTGGCGATTTTGGTTTATACAAAGACGGATTACTATCATGAAGCTCTTTGGCCTTTTTCGCGTTGCGGATAGCTATGATCCCGCATACGATGGCTACAATAGATCCAACCCAGTAGCACCAAAGCATACTGAAATACGTACTTATGATCCCAAGCACCAAAGCCGTGGTTGCATTGGGCAGTGAAGCGGGAGCCGGAGGCACATACTGCCGGTTGAAGTTCTCGTTCGGCCGGGATTGATTGAAATCATTGGAGGACATAGATCAATACAATTGAATTGTTTTTAACTTCAACAATAAGATCTTTTAGAACAGGTGGCTGGATCCTGCGGCCAATACCACTACCACACCGATGATCAGCACCACAAAACCAAGTATCGACAGGCAAAGGCCTACGATCCCTAATATCCGGCCGGCATTCACATTGCCGAGAACACCCTGTTTGAACGAATTAGGACTTGCCTCATACAAAGCCCTTGCTTTTTTTGCATGAACGATCGCAATGATACCGCAAACCAGCCCGATGAGAGAACCTATCCAGTAACACCAGATCAGTCCGAAAAAAGCGCTGACAATACCCAAAACGAGGGCACTTACGGCATTGGGAAGAGGAATAGGTGAAGGATTGATGTTTGGATCGGAACCGAATTGTTTCTGAAATTCCGAGTTGATCTCCTGTTCGTTCATGGCTTTGGTATTTAAAAATGAAATATTGAAAGCGAAAATAGAAATATTTTAGTAAACGTGCGCCATTTTCAGTGCATAATTTACCATTGTAACGGTTACGGTGCTGATAAATGCCCACATGGCTACCGTTCCGCCATTCCTGAAATTAAATTTGATCTGCAGCCCCACGATGATCAGGGTGATAAGGAAGAGGATCACGCCCGGATGGTATTGAATGGATGCTATGATATCGCCGCGAAAAAGAGCGATAAGTGACCTCTGCGTACCACATCCCGGGCATTCGATCCCGAGATGTGATTTAACAGAGCATGTAAGTTGATGTTTTTCAAGCCAGTCAGCTATCATTCAGATGATTAATAGTTGCCGAATGGCATTGCAGAGATGGCAGCACCCAATACCGCTACATAAATAATGTAGATGATCAGGATAGCAGCGGAAGTACACATACCAATGATAGCACAGATCTTACCTGCTTTCAGGTTTTTGAAGGATGCTTCCGAATATTGGGATGGATTGGCGTTATATAATTCAAATGCTTTTTTAGACAATACCAATGCAATAATAGAGCAGGTAATACCTATTAAACCCGCACAAATACAGCCCGGGAAAATAGAGCAGATACCTAACACCAGCACACCTACCGAATTCGGGATCTTTATTCCGCCCGGAGGAATTCCGGCACCGCCGAATTGTTGCTGGAACTGATTGTTGACTTGTTGTTCGTTTGGTTGATTTGTATCCATTTTTTAAGTTTTTTTGGCTAAGATACTGTTTTTTTACTTCCAACCAACTAATTAAAGCGACGTACCCGCTATTGTTCCGTATGTTGATGTTGTTTCCATTTTGATGTTTTTTTATACACCAAAAATGCTTCTAATCAAGGGGTTTCGAAATCCTCTGCAGTGGGTATTTTATATACCCACCAGTACGTATACTCATCCTCCTTTTTCTATAGATTTGAGGGAATGGTGATCTCTATAAAAACCCCCGTTCCCTTATTCGGGATAAAGGATTTATCGGAGATCTTAATGGATGCTTTCGGCACGGTGCGGATCCGTTCCTTCACATTTTCGAGGGCGATGGATTTCTTTTTGTCGCCCTGTTGCAGGCGGATCTTCTCGGCTTTTATAAGCCCTCTGCCATTATCTTCCAAAATAATAAGTAGTCCCTGGTCTACCTTCATAAACTGCAGGTGGATGTAGCCCTGGTATTCGATCTGCTTAAACCCGTGAACGATGCAATTTTCGATCAGGGGCTGAAGGATCATGTTCGGGATCTTTGTTTTGAAGGGATTAAGAGAAGAATCTATTTTGATCTCATAGGCAAAACCATTATTGAAACGCACCCGCTCCAGATCCATGTACATTTTCAGGCGTTCGATCTCATCGTTGATAGAAATAAAATGTTCCGTTGCATTTTCGATCGTCTGCCGGATCAGGAAGCCGAATTTGGCCAGGTAATCGGAAGCTTCATCATTGCGGTTGGTATTGATATAATGCTGTACCGAATTAAGCGCATTGAAAATAAAATGTGGATTAATGGCCGCATTCAGCGCTTCGTATTTCAGCAGCACTAATTTCTGTTCCAACTCTGCTTTCACTCCCGTTTCCTTCCGTACTTTCCGCAAACGCCTGCTGAAGATCAACCAGGTCAGTAATAATACGAATGCCGCACTTGCGAGGAAAAACCACACTGTCAGGTAATACGGCGTTTTTACATTAAACCGGATGACCAGCGGCTTCGACCAGTTGGTGCCATCGTTGGTTGCATAGATCTCTATGGTATGCCGGCCATAGGTCATAGCGGCCAGCTCAATAGATGGATTGTAGATATAATGGTAGACAGGATTGTCATCGCCTCTCCATTTGAAACTGATGGAAGATGCATGGCTGAAACAAATGCTTCCGAAATACACATTCATATTCCTTTTCTCGAGATTGTAAACTCCCGAATTATATTCGATCCTGCCCGTTGATGTGATCTTATCAAAATGGATCTTGGGAACATTTTTGACCATGTATTTGAAGCGGTTCAGGTCGAACCCGCAAATGCCTTTATTGGTTGTGATCAACAATGCATTGGAATACGGATTGTACACCAGCTTATTGATCTCTTTGGAGATGAGCCCGTCATCTTCATCAAAATAGGTGCTCAGCCCGTTCGGGCGGATCTTGAACATCCCATTGAGAGTACCCAGGAATACGGAGCCTTGCCTGTCTTTGCAAAGGCTGTTGATCTTATCGATAGGGCGATTGTTGATCTCACTTACGACATTCAGTTTTCCCCGGCTGTATGTTACAAGATCTTTCTGAGTGGCTATATATACAACGTCATCCACTTCCAGGATATCAATGATCCTGTTTTGCAAAGCCTTGCTCTTTATCTTTTTACAGAACAGACTACCGGAGAATACATACAGGCCCGCATCCGTCCCGCACCATAGCAGTTTTTTACTGTCGAGCATAAAGCAGTTGATCCTGTTCCCGTCCCCGTCATCACTGCTCAGTGTCCTGGAACCTATCACCCGTATCGTATCCGCTGCCAGGCTCACGAGCTCAATGGTATTGGCCCATCCGCCTGTCACAGCAAGGGTATCGTTCAGCATACAAATGCTTCTTCTCCGGATGAAATGGAATTTTGTTTTATCCTTTCCGTATTTCACCGCATCGATCCTGTTGTTCAGTACCACATACTTTTTGCCCGCCTTTTCTACCGAATAGATATATCCGTTGTTGCTCTCATCTATATCTATATGTTCCATTTGACTGGTCGCGGTGTTCACAATATTCAGCCCCGTCCTGGTCGCTGCCAGCAGTTTCCCGGCATCATTCATTTTTGCATAATACACGTTCTCATTCCTGAGCGCCGGTAAGGGATTGAAGACGGAAGGAGAGATCTTATAAAGACCACTGCCATTCGTTCCCACCCAGATGTTCTTTTCATCGTCTTCAATAATGGAGCCTGCCGAATTTTCACTGCCGGTGAGATAAGAAGAAAAATCGAGCAGTTTTTTCGTTGTGGGATTGTATTGATAGATGCCGGCCGGATAAAAAGTACTGAACCATACATTCCCTTCCTTATCCACAAGCAGCTTATTGGGCGGTACGGAAGCAGTGCTGTATTTCACCGAGTCCCTGACAGCAGCCGTAAACTTGTCGTACAGATACAGTGTTCCGCGTTTGGAAAAAAAAACAGAAGATGGCATATTGAAAAAAGACTGCACCGGATCCCTTGTAGTATTGTACCCCATCAGGCCATAATCGCTGATGGTTCCGGACCTCCATACCTTTAGGCCCTGGTTGGTAACCAGGACAATATTCCCGTTCTCCACCGCATCAAAATCATAGACCTGCGCGGCGCCCATTTTTATCGTATCGAGGATCCGGTTCTCTTTCAATCCGAAGATCAGGATATCGTCGGAAGCGATCGACTTGATGTAAACCCTGCCCTCTATGAATTTTGTTTTGTGGGACTTGTAAGCAAAAGAGGAAAAGGTAACAGACAATGGCTTCGGTTTCCCCTGTTTCGAATCAAAGATAAAATACCCCGAAGTGCTGGTAGCGCAAAACAACTGGTGACTGCCGATCACCGCCATATTGGTGATGGAGTTATCGGGAAGCCCGTGACTGTTGGGTGTATAATTGAAGAATTTTTTTCCGTCGAATTTATTGATCCCGAGCTCGGTAGCTATCCACAAAAAACCGCTGCTGTCTTTCACGATATCGTATACGGAAGAATTGGACAGACCTTCCCGGGACGTATAATTGGTGACTTTATAGGAGTTTTGGCTAAAGCAGCAATGTGCAGTAAACAATAAAACGGCAAACGCTATTTTAGTCCTGTTAATCACCCGGCTTGTTCTTCATGAATTTATTGAACTGCGGACGCTTCAGTACAGCGATCGGCAATTCGGTTCCATCCTTCAGCACTACATGTCCGTTTCCTTTATTGATGACTTCTTTTATGAAAGAGACATTCACAAAATGAGATTTGTGGATCCTGAAAAAATGGTTGGTCTTTATCTGGTCGTTATAGCGCTTCAGTGTTTTGGAAGTCACCAGCACATTCCCGTCCGTCATATAGATCCTGGAATAATTGCCCTGCGCTTCAAAGCGCACGATGTCGTTATAATCCGCAATGATGTATCCATTGGAGTGTGTGATCGCGATCTTGTTCTCACCCAGGAAGGTTTCTTCCTGCTTTGCAGCCGGTTTGCTTACTTTCCTGCCGTGGTTCTCGAAGAACAGCTCCAGCGATTTCACCTGCTCCTGGAGGGTTTTGGCAAGCATGGGTTTCAACAGGTAGCCGAATGCACCGCTCTGCATCGCCTGCATCACATAATCCTTGTGTGCAGAAACAATTATTACCTGGAAATCCTTTTCTTTCAGCGACTGCAGATAACTGATACCATCGATCAGCCCCATCACCACATCAAGAAAAACCACATCCGGCTTGTGGAGACCGATCAGTTTATTAGCTTCAAAAACATTAGAGGCAAGTCCCTTCACCGAAACGGAAGGGCAGTGTTTTTCCAGGAGGATCTTGAGATTTTCTCTACCGTGGATTTCATCATCAACAATAATAGCGTTCATTATATAGGGTTAGTGTTCAACCTACAAACATATAAAAAAATCTATTGATTTAGAAATCAATGGGGTAAACCGGGTATTATTTAGGTCGACCGCCTGTTTTCTATAGCCCAAGAACGAATTTACGGAGCATATTGAGTCCGCTCACAGCAGTCATCCGTATGTTCCGGTTCCGGTCGGTACCGAACCGGAACAATTTGCTTTCCACCCGGTCTTTGGATGCTATTGCGATCCATACGGTCCCTACCGGTTTTTCTTCCGTGGCTCCGCCGGGGCCGGCAATCCCGGATACAGCAAGGGCTACATCCGAGCTGAATTTCTTCAGGGTATGCTGTGCCATCTGCACTACACAGGCTTCGGAAACCGCGCCGGCACTTGTAAAGATCTCCGGATCTACCTGCAGCAATTCCTGTTTGAACTGGTTGTGATACGGAACCACGCAGCCCTGGTAAAAAGCTGAACAGCCTGCCACCGAAGTGATGAGATGCGAGATATAACCACCGGTGCAGCTCTCCGCCAAAGCAAATTTTAATCCTTTTTTGATAAAAAGCTCTGCAATGATATGCTCGATCTGTTCCGGTTCTTTGCCAAATTCTTCGTATCCGAAAATATATTCTTCAATGAGGGGCTTCAGCTCTTCGATGGCAGTTTGCACATTCGATCGTACGACGGAAGCATCGGTTCCGCTTGTGCTCAGCCGAAGCTTGACAATAGAAGGAGAAGGAAGATAAGCCAGCCTGATACCTCTTTCGCTTAAGCTGTTTTCCCAGGCTTCTATTTTTTCGGCAAGGAAGCTCTCTCCTATTCCATTGGTAAGAATGGTTTTGTGATAGATCTCCGGCAGCTTGAATTTTTTCCGGATCTCGGGGATCACGTATTCATTGATCATCGACTGCATTTCGAAGGGCACACCCGGCATGCTTACATATACTTTTCCATTCCGTTCTATCCACATGCCCGGAGCCGTTCCGTTGTAGTTCTTAATGGCGGTGCTCAGTTCCAGCACTTCCGCCTGTTTCGTGTTCAGCTCCGTGAGCTCGCGCCCGCGTTGTGCAAAAAATGTACGGACCATAGCCAGCACTTCTTCGTTCATCACCAGCTTCGAATTGAAATACTCCGCCAGTGTCGATTTCGTAATATCATCTTTTGTAGGCCCCAGCCCGCCTGTCATAAGGATCAGGTCGGCCCGGCTCTCCGCATCTTTTATGGCGCTGAGTATATGTTCTTTTTCATCCGACACGGAAGTGATCTGCTTCACTTTGATACCGGCCATATTCAGCTGCACTCCCATCCAGGCCGAATTGGTATCCAGGATCTGTCCGATCAGTATCTCGTCTCCTATAGTTATTATCTCAGCGATCATAATTTTGGTATTATTTTTGGAACTTCGCTGCAATATTCAGTAAATTCGTTCGATTTTAAAAACCAAGCTTTCACTTATTATCAATACCCTTCATCAGCAAACCAATTAAAAAAGCATATATGAAATTCAAGCTTCTTTCCGTTTTTGCCCTTGTTGCAGTTCTCTGGGCCTGCGATCCTGCCACCACCAAAAGTATCACCGACACCGCCAACGGTATTTTAGGCGGAAGCGGCACTGCAGCCGACCTCACCCCTTCCAATGACGAGATCATCAGCGGCCTGAAAGAAGCCCTGAGCACCGGCGCGGTCAACTCTTCCTCTTTCGCTTCCAAACTGGATGGCTTCAACAAAAATCCACGCCTGTTCATTCCTTTCCCGCCGGAAGCACAAAAAATGAAACAAAAGCTGATCGACCTCGGGATGCAAAATAAGGTAACGGAATTTGAGACCTCCCTGAACCGTGCTGCGGAAGAGGCTGCCAAAGATGCCGCTCCTATCTTCGTCAACGCGATCAAAGGCATGACGGTAACCGATGCAATGGGGATCCTAAAAGGAGGCGATACGGCCGCTACCCATTACCTGCGCGAAAAAACATATGCATCGCTGGTAGAGACTTTTAAGCCGACCGTGAAAAATGCAATTGCAAAAGTGGAGGTGACCAAATACTGGAACCCATTGGTAACTACCTACAACAAGATCCCGTTTGTGGAAAAACAAAACCCGGACCTGGACAGCTATGTAACTCAATTGGCTGCAAGAGGCCTGTTCACCTTAGTAAAAGACGAGGAAGCAAAGATCCGTAAAGACCCGATGGCCCGCGCTACCGACATTTTGAAAAAAGTGTTCGGGTATGCGGATAAGAATAAGTAATACGTACTATATAATGAATTAGAGGGAGGCAGGAGCCTCCTTTTTTTTGCCGCAGATTTGCGCGGATGGCGCGGATTTTTTTCCCGGACCCTGGAAAATCCGGCTAAGGAATGAGACGCGGATTTTTGTATTAAAAATTATACACATTAAATTATATCTGCGCAATCTGCGTTAATCTGCGGCGGGTATTAATAACGCTCCGGTATTTTCGATCTATCCGAAATTGCCTTCTCTCAATCCCGACTTTTTAGCGCTAAAAAAACAGGATTTCTTCCCTTTCTGTCTCGTTTTCTGTCAATTATTCCGTAAAAAGTAAAAATCTGCCATTTGGGTTAACCACTGACGAAAAGCTGCGAAAAGCAGTCTTTTATCAGGGTTACCATGACAAAACTAAAAGTTTTCGTCCTGACAAATTACGTCTTTCGCGCAATTTGGGTTAATATTTGTATCTTCGTTCCCCGCAAATAAAAAACAAATATGTTAGGCTTTTTAAAGAAAATCTTAGGTACCAAATCCGAGAAAGACGTCAAGGAAATTCAACCGATCGTTGACAAGGTAAATACCATATACTCAACACTTTCATCCCTTTCTAACGATCAGCTGCGCCAGCGCACTGCCGATCTGAAACAGAAAATAAAAGACACGTACAAAACGGAAGATGAAAAGATCGCTGCTATCCGCACACGGATCGAAGCGGAGACCGAAATGAACGTGGATCAGAAAGAAGACCTCTACAAGGAGATCGACGAGATCGAAAAAGCGATCACCAAAAAAATTGAAGCTGCCCTGAACGATGCGCAGGCCGAAGCATTTGCTATCTGCAAGGAAACCGCCCGTCGTTTCACCGAAAACAAAGAGCTCCGTGTGAAAGCAGGAGTGATCGATGAATTTTATATCAAACGCCACCCGAAAAACCAGAATGTAGCTATTGAGAACGGGGAAGCCGTTTGGCAAAACACCTGGCTGGCAGCAGCCAATGAAGTGGTGTGGAACATGGTACATTACGATGTACAGCTGATCGGTGGAGCCGTACTGCACAGCGGAAAAATTTCCGAGATGGCTACCGGTGAAGGTAAGACCCTCGTGGCTACCCTGCCGATCTTCCTGAATGCACTGTCCGGACGCGGTGTTCACGTTGTAACGGTGAATACCTACCTGAGCCGTCGTGACTCCGAATGGAATGCTCCTTTGTTCGAGTTCCATGGATTAACGGTTGATTGCCTTGACAAACACGAGCCGAATTCCTACGAAAGAAGGATGGCTTATTTAGCCGATATTACTTACGGGACCAACAATGAGTTCGGTTTCGATTACCTGCGTGATAACATGGCGCGCTCCCCGGAAGAGCTGGTGCAGCGCAAGCACAATTATGCGATCGTGGATGAGGTGGATTCCGTGTTGATCGATGATGCGCGTACGCCATTGATCATTTCCGGTCCTACCCCGAAAGGTGATAAGCATGAGTTTGTAGAGCTGAAACCACGTGTGGAGAAATTAGTAGGCGTGCAGCGCCAGTACCTGCAAACCTGCCTGGCCGATGCCAAAAAATTAGTTGCCGAAGGAAAAGAAAAAGAGGCGGGCATTCCATTGCTGCGTTGCTACAGGGGCTTACCGAAAAACACCGCGCTCATCAAATTCCTGAGTGAAACAGGTGTGCGGGCATTGCTGCAGAAAACAGAGAACTTTTACATGCAGGATCAGCAAAAGGAAATGCACAAGATCGACCAGGAATTGTATTTCGTGATCGATGAAAAACATAACAGCGTAGAGCTTACCGAAAAAGGGATCGACCTGATCACCACCAACTCCGAAGATCAGAAATTCTTCGTGATGCCGAATGTGGGTGATGAGATCGCGGAGATCGAAAAATCGGGAGCGCCTGCAGAAGAGAAGCTGCGCAGGAAAGAAGTGCTGATCCAGGATTTCTCCGTGAAGAGCGAGCGGATCCATACCGTGAACCAGTTACTGAAAGCCTACACCGTATTTGAAAAAGATGTGGAGTATGTGATCGAAGGCGGGCAGATCAAGATCGTGGATGAGCAAACAGGTCGTATCATGGAAGGGCGTCGTTACAGCGATGGTCTGCACCAGGCGATCGAGGCGAAAGAAAGCGTGAAGATCGAAGCGGCTACTCAAACCTATGCAACCATTACTTTGCAGAACTATTTCCGTATGTACAACAAGCTGGCGGGTATGACCGGTACGGCAAGTACGGAGAGCCAGGAGTTCTGGGATATTTATAAATTAGATGTGGTGGAGATCCCTACCAACAGAAATATTCAGCGGAAGGATGAAGAAGATCTCGTTTACAAAACCACGCGTGAGAAATACAATGCGGTGATCGAAGAAGTAACGAAGCTGGTGGCAGCCGGAAGACCGGTGTTAGTAGGTACTACTTCGGTGGAGATCTCCGAGTTGCTGAGCCGCATGCTGAAATTAAAAGGCATCCGTCACAATGTACTGAATGCGAAATTGCATCAGAAAGAAGCAGAAGTGGTTGCAGAAGCCGGTTTGGCCGGAACGGTGACGATCGCTACCAACATGGCGGGTCGTGGAACGGATATCAAGCTGGGGCCTGGAGTGAAAGATGCAGGCGGTCTGGCGATCATCGGTACGGAGCGCCACGAAAGCCGTCGTGTAGACAGGCAGCTGCGCGGTCGTGCAGGACGCCAGGGAGATCCGGGAAGCTCGCAGTTCTTCGTATCCCTAGAAGACAACCTGATGCGTTTGTTCGGAAGTGAGCGTATTGCGAAGATGATGGATCGTATGGGTCTGAAAGAAGGCGAAGTGATCCAGCACAGTATGATCACCAAATCCATCGAGCGTGCACAGAAAAAAGTGGAGGAAAATAACTTCGGGATCCGTAAGCGTTTGATCGAATACGATGATGTAATGAATGCGCAGCGTGATGTGGTGTACAAACGCCGTAAGAACGGATTGTTCGGGGAGCGCCTGAGCATCGACATCGCCAACATGATCTACGATATTTCGGAGAGCGTAGTGAGCGAGTTCCATGAAGCCAGGGATTTCGAAAGCTTCCAGTTCGAATTGCTGAAATCACTGGCGATCGAAAGCCCGGTGAGCGCACAGGAATTCAACAGCATCAAACACGATGACCTGGTTCAGCGTGTATTTGATGCCGCAGAAATAAATTACAAAGCGAAGAACCAGCGCATCGCTGCTACCGTATTACCGGTAGTGACGGATGTGTACAAGAACGAATCCAATACCTTCGAGAATATCGTAACGCCTATCTCCGACGGGATCCATACCATACAGGTACTGGCCAACCTGAAGAAAGCCTACGATACACAAGGAAAAGAATTAGTGCTGGCCTTCGAGAAAATGGTAACGCTGATCATGATCGACGATGCCTGGAAAGAGCATTTGCGGGAATTGGATGATCTGAAACAATCGGTGCAGAATGCTTCTTTGGAGCAGAAAGATCCATTGCTGATCTATAAATTAGAGTCGTTCAAACTGTTCAAGGACATGATCCTGAAAACCAGCAAGGATACGATCTCTTTCCTGATCAAAGGAAACCTGCCGGCGCAAAACTCTGAGCAGGCTGCCCAGCAGGCACGTTTTTCACAGGCTCCGCAGCAGAAACCAAAGGAACCGCAGTACACCGAAACACGCAGCGAGGAAGAAGTGCAGCGCAAGGAAAAACCAAAAGCAGTGCCGATAAAAGCTGAAGCAAAAACAGGACGTAACGATCCTTGTCCTTGCGGAAGCGGGAAGAAATACAAGAACTGTCACGGACAATAACAGTTCTTAAAGAAGAAAGTCTTTATCAGAATAAAAGTATAAAGCCAGCTATTCAACACAGCTGGCTTTTATTTTTACAAATAGGATGTCGTATGAAAAGTTGGATTAAATAAACAGGAATGCTCTATTCACCAAAATGTCACGTCGAGTATTTCGACAATGTTATAAAAAACTGAAATGCTGTTATTTTACGAGATAGACTATCAGCTTTCCGTATCGAAATGTATCGAGACGCGTCCTGTAAGCTATTCCTTCGAAGAAGTCCCGATACGTCCCGATACCGTATTTAAGAGCAGGATTATAAAATGAATACACACCCAGTGTCACGTCGAGTAGCCTTGTACCCAAGGCGTATCGAGACGCTTACGCAATCTATTAAAGAAGAAATTATATAGTATCAATATGACAGAATATTTCACAAAAATAGAAGCAGAAAATGCCCGCAATATATTCGTTGGGCTGATCGGCGAAAAGCTGGCCAGCAAAAAAGAAGGCGGTTATGCCGAGCTAACAGAGATCCGGGTGGAAGACACCGGCACGGAGATCCTCTTTGTCGGCGAGATCCAGCATGGCTTTGTGCTGCGCTTCGTGTTCGGCGAAAGCGGCAGTCTCAACCAGTATGAGTTCACCGATCTCAACGGCCTCCCTCCTATCCAGGGCACCCGCCATGCACTCTCGGGCGAAGACAAGGTAAAGCTCCTCACCCAAAGCCGCATGCACGGATCCTGGATCCACACCAACGGGAAAGACCAGATCAAACTAAGCATCTCTGCCAAAGAGGTGGAACTGGAAATACTGAAGAACGGCGAAAAAACCCAGGACCGTTTTCCTTCCAGCGCCAACTGGATAAACAATGTAATGCTCTTTGCCCACAACCCCGACTACTGCATTGTATACGCTACGGAAACCGCCATGGGCTTTGGTAAATTGCAAACCCGCGGAGCTGCGAACGGGGAGTATGAATGGCAGGAGAAGTTTGGGAGGGTGGTAGCTTAGGGAATAATAGATTTTAGGAGAAGTCGGGGTGAAAACTTCGGCTTTTTTATTTTCAGGGAATTTCAAAAAGGGCGGAATACCGGCCTTCTTTTTTATATACAAAACAACACACAGATTTCATATATTTACGCATCAAAGCTATTAACAAATGCTTAGCATAACAGCAAATCAAATAATTAGAAGAACAATCTCAGAGAACGAAGAAGCCAATCCATTCAGTGATGATTTTAATCTGGAAAAACTTCATGAATTACTAAAATTGGACTTAGAACATTATGCAAAAACACATACTATAATCGATGAAAAAGTTCTTCCTGAAATAATAGAAATTATAATTCAGTTGAATGAAATTTATGAAGAATTAATGTCCCAAATCGAAACTCTACTTGAAGAAATAAACTTAAAAGAGATTTCTCTTATTGAGGAAATCCTAAGCTTGACAAATTTTGACTATTTGAATTTAATTTCAGAACAAAGAAAAAACCTAATTTCAAATACTGATTTGCATTTTGATTTTTCACGCTCCATAAAAACAAAAAATATATTTGGTGAAAATATTGACATTCAAGACGCCGTGGACACTTCAACCGATGTTTGTAATGAGCTAATTAACTTCATAATTGGCTTCAACATACAAACTGATACTAAAGCCAAGCCCCACACACCAAAAGAAAGGTCTTTGCTTATTAGGAAGTTAATGATGACGACTAACTTACTTGTGAATATAAAAACTGCCATTGAGTTTTACAGAAAGGAATTTGGGGATCTTACAAAAGAAGATGGAATTATTAAATTCAAAAATTACCCAATCGGATATAGCGCATTAAAAACTGTTGGCAAGCAACGAGAAAGCAATTTAATTCAAGAAGCAAGTATTTATGCATCGAAACTCCCAAACAAAACAATTAACATTCCTAAATTTTCAATTGAAAAAGGGACGATTTATATCTCAAATTTAAGTGCAGGAAAAGAGGAAATTTTTCGAGAGTTTTTTTCATCTGTTCAAACTACATTTTATTTCCACTTACATTTAAAACCTTTAAAATTTGATGGTTCTATAACTATTAACGATGTTTTTAATTTCTTAGTTTCTATACGATCATTTCTGCAAACTATAAATGGATCCATAATCATCGATACTGCCATTAAAACCCAGAATCTATCCTCAGTGCCTATCAAAATAGACAAAAAAAGACTTATTAAATACTTGCAAAAGACAACATCTTTAAAAGAAAAAAACATTGAAGCCTTGCTTAGTTCTATAAGTCAACCGTTTTCTGGGGCAATTAATTTTTGGAAAAAACCACTTATAAATTTTAAAAGTTCATATTATTTTCTTTTTGCTCCTCTAGCGCATGGCCACTTGACCTACCAAGTCGATAACTCATTAGATAAGGTAATTACTGCTGATAAGCAAGAGAAGTACTTTTCTGAATTACTTGTACTAGAATTAAGTCATAATATAAAAAACGGCTATAAATTTAAGAAAGTAGATACTTTAATCTTAAATAAATTAGGTGAACAAAGCAAAACCCTACTAGTATATGAAACTATAAATACTTTAATCGTTATTGAAATTTGCTTGTTTACATACTGCATTGATTCCGACGACTATTCTATTGCGATGGAAAAACTCGGCAAAGCAGCTGAAAGAATGCATAAAACTCGTCAGATTATTGAAAATAATTTAACCCAGGTTACAGATACAAAAATTGAAGATATTACTTGTGTCATTGTAACCAATCATACTTCTTTGAGCGGTTTAAATATAGAAGGGATATTTGTATTAGATTCTCATCTTTTAACGAACTATTTAAAAGTTGGAGAATTTAAAAAAGGTGTTGTTGTTTATGAAGGAAAAAAAACACATTCGCAGGAACTTTCTTCTTTTAAATACTACGATTCAGAAAAAGAATTCTGCGCTAATTTCAGGAACTTTTGTATTGACCCCGTCCCAATTCATGAAACGATTAAACGATTAAAAGCAATAGAAGTTCCCATAGTACATAAAGATATGTCAACTCAAATCCATGGAGATGGATTTGAGTTTGTTCCAATTGAATCTTCATTCTGGAGCATGGTTAATGAGGTTGAATATTTTCTAAAACAACTCTATTATTTTGAAAAATCTTTAATAAAAACCGAAGCTAGAACACATATAGAAAAACAACTTAGTTACCTTCTTCCACAGGTATTCCGTTTCATTTCCACAGACTCGAGCAATCGCGGAAATAGGATTGAGGTAGTGAAAATATTTAAAGCAACCAAAGTTTTTGGTATGTCACAGCTTATATTTTCTCTCAATGGATTAATTAAAGAATTAACTAAGAAAAATATTGAAAAAGATAATTCTTACACAAGTTCAAAAATTGACATTAAAAAGGCAGAAGAGCACCTGGCTAAACTTTTTTCTGAAAACAGCTCGACTAAAGCAAGTTTATCAACTTTAGAATTTAATCATTCTTTGCAAGAAAAAGATCTTGAGAATCTGATTGAATATCTGGTTGAGGCACTTTCTGTCTTCAACCCAAGGTATTGCACTGAAGAAGAGTTAGAAAACAACTATTTCATCTTAAGCGTTTTTACTTGTTTATCAAAAGGTAATGAAAAACATAAAAAAAACATCTCAGCGGGATGTTTAAATTTGGTTGATCTGTTAAACTACAATCACCATTACCAAAAGGCGCGAGATCTGAGCGAGGAAATATTAGAATTTTCGTTTAAGAATGAAAAACTACCGGTATTAGGATGGTATTGTTTATTTAGATGCTATGTTAAACAAAATAATGTGTTTGATGCTGCATTCTATGGCTGTCTTTACATATCAACATTACTTACCTCTCCACATGTTTATGAATATCAAATCATTGATGCTCTTTATAATGGCATGCTTTTCTTTAGAGATTTTGGTTATAATCAACTCTCCGAAAATATTTATGAAGCTCTTAAACCATTAAAACTTGATGAATATGATCGGCATAAAATAACCCTTAGTCACTTTAATTCGAAACTTACAGGTTTCATCGATTCAATTGAAGGTACTTTAGAAGAAGCAGAAGAATTTCTTTCAAAAAACATTGATTCAATACTCAAATATGGTCAAAAGGGTGCTCTACCATGGATTGCTTTTATATATAATCTTAAAATATTGCATTCAAAAGAACTCATAAAAGATATATCTCCGTTTGAGACTTTCTTTACTAAACTTGCTCAAAATATAGATAAAGAAACATTAGATTCATTAGAGGGTGCTTTTTTTCCTCTTGATATTACTACCAAAAAAATATATAAAGACTCCTTAGCCAAGATATTTGAAACAAGAAATATAGAAGATTTTACTTCTGAATTAGGTAAATTAGAATTGTTAGCCGAAAACGTTGCAAGTTTATCTATTAAACCTCTTGACATTGATAATTTATTACTTTCTGGAATTGTTCTTAACGACAATACACTCACCTTCATAGCCAAAGAATCTGATCCAGAAGGAACCAGTTTTGTGTCAAAAGAACTTACCAAAACCCTGAACAGAATTTCCATATATTCAACTGAAATCGTTTCAAAATTAAACCTAAGAAAAGGTCAATTATTTTGTTGGATATTTCACATCCACAATAACACTTACACCTTAACAATTAACCCAGAAAAAAATGCACATGTTAAAAAATTAAGTAAATGGAGTATAACCGATATGACTTCATGGCTGAAGAATATTTCTAAATTTTATTTTGATGACAAAGGGGATTATCCGATCAACATGCAGGAGCAAGACTATGAAAAAACGTTAAGAGACTTAAGTTTTGCTAATATTGAAATTGAAGAGCAATTTGATGAATTGTTACTTTCATGTAGTTTATCCCTCTCAACGTTTCCCCACAACCTAATTCAAAATTCGATAAATATCAAAAAAAACACTGAGTATCATGAAGACTTAATAAAAGGAATAGTAAAAACCGAAAAGATAGATTTCATTTCTTACCATTCACCAATTACTAACGTAATATCCTTAGAGTGGTTCGTTAACAATTGTATAACTATAGAACTAAAGAAAAGTGAGATCTCATTAGAAGCATGGATACCCATTATTGACGAAGATATTGTTCTTATTATTGGACATGAAAAATTAAAGCCAGTTATTGAAATGTATCATGGCACTATTCATACTGCAATCGTACCTGAGCAAGCATTATCATCTACTATAAATATATTTTTAGCTCATGGCGGAAAGGGCGTAGAAGGTTTCCGAACCTTATATACAAAACACTCTGAAGGACATGCATATATAAAGCAGGGGGGAATTGAAAGATTATTTGGCAAAGGAATAATAGCCGTACTCTTTGTTTGCAACTCTGCTTCTATTTCACAAGAGATTTATGCGCAAAAGCTTGTAGCTTTCACTCATGAAATTTTAGCATTAGGTTATCAAGCAGTCATTGCTCCGGCTTGGGGTCTAAATCCCGATATTTCTGGCGTATGGCTCGCGAGGTTTATTGAATTAATCAAAGAAGGAGTATATATTAGTGAAGCCGTTCAAGCAGCCAATGTCAAAATTTCGAAAGAAGGCTACAATGAATACCATGGTTTCTATACTCCAACCGGATGGGCTGCGATGCATATCTATGGAAATCCAAATATTATTTTTAAAGAATAGATTACAGCGTACGCTCCCCACCCTATCCCACCGGGTCCCGAAGCTTCGGGACTGCGGAGGTGCATAGCAATAAACATAGATAGATTTTTTTCATTGTTTGATGATTTTTTTTGTTTGTATATTGGAAAAAGAAGCTATTGATATAGTATATAATCCACTATTAAGAAATGTCAAATCTATTGATGCTTTCGAATAAGGTGAAATTTCAACTGTCTTTATTTTTTGCCCAAGAACGTTATATAAATTAAATTCTATTGGATGGGAATATTTATTTGAAATGGAAAGAAAATCCTTAACGGGATTTGGATATAATTGCACATAAGTTTCTAAGCTAATTTCTTGAATGTTTGTATAGAAATAATTGGAAGCATATCCTGAATCCGTCGATACACAAACATCATCTATAAAATAGTAGCTATATGTGTTTGTAGCACCCGGATTAACAATTGTTGCGGATGTATTAGAGACATAAAAGAAGTTTCCAATACATAAATTCGTATAAACTGAATCCGCTATAAAAGAGCCAAAAACCCTTGTCCAATTACTGGTGTCAGTTATGACTTGTTGAGTATTAACGTGGCAAAAATTATCAACTGGCGGACAATTACTGTTTTTAGCAAAGCGTACCCCTAAATTATTACTTGCACAACATATATTCCAAGGATTATTGTATTTTAAAACAGCTTTAAATGAAACAAAATATTTCTGTCCAATAATAAGAGGGGTTATAAGATTCGTCCCTATGACCTCTGAGCCATGTGTAGCATTTGAGTATGCGACTATACCAGCATATGCACTGCCGCTGGCTGCATATTGTGTACCAATTGTATTAGAAGGGATTCCAAAACTGTCTGGGACACCGCATTCATTGTAATAATCAGCGGAACTAAATTCATACCAGCCATTAGCATTGGCGGCTTGTGCCCAATCGTTAGGGCAATTAGTATAGTCTTCAAAAGAAGGATTTGGGACTATATTAGTCTGACTATATGCGCTGTGTATGCTTTTATTAAACACGATCAGTAGAATGTATATATATTTTCTCATCTAACTAATGTAGCCATTTAAAAGGAGAAATGAAAGGCAAACATAGACTAAAAAGGAGCCGAAAAAAAGAGGGCTAACTACTCAATTTTGCCAAAAACTACTTAATTTTGGTTAAGAAAAGGTTATGCGATCAGGAAAGGTGGTGTTTTTCCATCCAGATTTTTAATTCCTGTATAGTGTTGGTTCCTGTCTTCCGGGAAATATTATAACGGTGATTTTCGATAGTTCGTACACTTAGGCCCATAGTCCCGACAATTTCGCTATTGGAGCGTTTTTGTATTATTTCCTTTAGTACTTCCATTTCCCTTTTGGTTAATAGTTCGCTTGGGGAGGAAGCACTAAAGCCGGATTGCTACACCCGATAAATGGTATTTATAATGGTATCCATATCCTGAAACTTCGATAGAAAGGCCATTGCTCCTAATCTTATGTATTCCCTTTCAAAGGCAGTTTCCGTTTCCCCGGTAAGAATAATTACCTTTATATCGGGATATAAATTTTTAAGATTTTTGATTGTTGCTTGGCCATCCATTACCGGCATACGAAGGTCAAGTAGGATTAAATCCACCCTGACCGTCGTTAGCTTTTGTAGCAATACCTTTCCGTTATCTGCTTCGAGAACCACTTTGAAATTCTTCTCAGCATTGAGCACTTTGGCGATGGGTTGTCGCTACATTGCGAAAATTGGCCAAGTACTACAAAGTAACTCCCGCTCAATTATTAAAAGGTTTAAAACCGTAATAAATTTACCCGCTCCGTAACCTATCCCACCGGGTCCCGAAGCTTCGGGACTGCGGAATAAGCAATATCCATGGATTTCCAATCCACCATAAACATCTTCCCTATTTTCCATTCAATAACATTTTTGCAACAATACATCGCTGCCATATTCCCGTGCATAAGCTCTTTGCATTGATACATCGCTGCCATGTTCCTGTACATAACCTCTTTGCATTGATACATCACCGCAATGTTCCTGTAGATAACCTCTTTGTATTGACTCATCGCTGCAATGTTCTGTTAAATAAGCTATTTGCATTAAAACATCGCTGCGATGTTCCTGTACATAACTTCTTTGCAGCGATACATTGCAGCGATGTTTTGATACATTGCAGCGATGTTCCTGTGCATAACCTTTTTGTACTAAGACATCGCTGCGATATTCCGGTTCATTTTATTCCCTTCTTTGGGAGCAGCTTTTACCAATTGACCGGAAAATTCAACCAATTATTTTATAGAAGCCACCACTTACAAAGTCGCTGTAACTTTCTGCAGGCACTGATCGTTATACCTTGAAATAAACAATTAAACCGTTCCCGAAACGGTTAACAAACAAAAAAGAAAATTGCATGAAACACTACCGCCACTTCCTTTACCTCTCCTGTAGTATGCAGGGTAGATAAGCAGGGACGCAGCCCTGCAGGACAGGTAAACAGCTTTCCACCTGAAAGCAGGTCCCGCAAAACAAATTTCAAATTACATTTATTATGAATACAAATAAAATACGGGTAGCCCTGTACATGGCACGCATGTCGGTATCCGAAAAACTGAACAAAGCAAAAAGGGTGATGAATGCCATCCTTACTAATTCCAATGTATTTACATCGCCCGGTACGGCGGTAAGCGATCTGGCTACTGCCACTACCAACCTCGAAAACGCATGGAACAACGCGGAGGATGGTGGCAAAAGCCTGACAGCGATCATGCACGACCGGGAGAAGATCTTCGATGCGGCTATGATCCACCTGGCTTACTACGTGGAGCTGACAGCGAACGGCGACCCGGAGATCATACACCTTGCCGGGCTGGATGTTCGCCCAACTCCTAACCATACGGGTCCAGCTTCTTTTGAAGCAAAGCATGGTGATGGGAACGGAAGTATAAACCTGAAAGTAAAAGCGGTGAAGGGTGCTTCGTACCTCTGGGAGTATAGCGTGGACAATGCCACCTGGGTAGATGCAGGCGGTACCAAACAAAGCCGGACAGAGATAAACGGGCTCACACCGGGCAGCCGTTACTGGTTCCGCTATGCCCTCATCGACAAGGATGGCCAGCAGCCCTGGTCGGAACCGCTGAGCATTATCGTGGTCTGAGTTGCTGACATATGCTGACAAACAGAAAGGCGTGGTTTCGTTTCGCGAAGGAACTGCGCCTTTTTTATTTATGCGGTCATAAAAACAGGGTAATTCTTTTGAAACCAATCCGGAAGGAGTATCTTTATATTCGCAACAGCTCAGGCATGTATACGACTTTACCATTCAATAACGAGATCACTTCTGTTGATTTTTTTGCAGGTCGGTATGTTGTGTACATTTTTGGCGCGCGAAAAGTGAAGATCAGTCCGTACTTCCGTTTGGAGATCGTCCATAAGACGACCGGTGAAATGATTGCCATCCATGAATTCCGCTTCAAATGGTTTGGTGAGGACGGGGTCAGGTGCTTCCGGTTCGATGTTCCTCAAACGGCAGCCTATGCCATTTCCCTTCATTTTTATGAAGCTATTAGTGCCGTAAAGTCACGGTCATTTCTCAGGGGATTTGTAGTACCGACAAACAACTTAGAAGAATTCCGCCTGCTCATTAAAAGACAACGGTAAAAACCGGTCACTGTTGTACTGATTTTTTCTCTCAGCCTATTCCCCTGCTCCGCAGCATGTCCCGCATGGTCCCGAGGCTTCGGGACTGCGGAATATCCCTTATCACAGGATCTCTGATCCGGCCTCTTTGTTATTCTTTCTGAGTATCTCCAAAAAAAAGAAAAGGGCGGTATACTGCCCTTTTTTTTATGCCGGAAATGAAATATATTTGTTAGCGATCCTATTCCGCATTCCATTCATGAGCACTCATGCCGACAAGACACAGGAAAACAAAAGTCAATCGATAGCGGAAGAGCTTTCCAATAAGCAAAATAGTGTCGTCAAATCATCTCCTGCATTTGCTGACAACAGGCCGCAAGCCGTTGCGCAGCTAAAACAGCAGGCCATGGTCAATAACAGTCCCCGACTGAAACAAATGAAAGCATTCCAGGAAATGGCAGACAACAGTCATGCATCCGTGCTTCAGCGAAAAGAAAAAGAGGAAGAAGATCGGCAGCAGCGGGAAGGGATACAGACGCAGGCAAACAATACCGGCCTGCCCGACAACCTGAAATCGGGGATCGAGAACCTGTCAGGCTATTCGATGGACGATGTGAAAGTGCACTACAACTCCGGCAAACCCGCTCAGCTGAGAGCACATGCCTATGCACAGGGAAGCGATATTCACATCGCGCAGGGACAGGAACAGCACCTGGCTCATGAAGCCTGGCATGTAGTACAGCAAAAACAAGGCAGGGTAAAACCTACCCTGCAAATGAAAGGCGGGCCTGTGAACGACGATTCGCAGCTGGAGAAGGAAGCCGACCTTATGGGACTTCGTGCATTGAACAATACTTCTTTCTATACAGGCGCACTGCAGCACCGACCTGCATTTCAGGGTTCGCAGACGGCGCAGCGGTTCTCCGACGATATAAACGACGCACGGAGAGACAAGGCCGAAAAAGCTTCGGGTAAAGACATGCAGCTGGATCATGCCATTTCGCAGGATACAATGAAGAATTTTTTCAGGGTGATCACCAAAGTAGGAGCTGTGGAAAAAACGATCAGTCCGCCGGCCTATGCTGCATACGTGAAAATAAGAGATAAAGTATTCGGGGCACAGGAGATCACCAAGGTTGGGGTCGGCGCCCTGCTTAACCTGAGAAACAACATCACAGCGGGATACACAGAAACCATTGGCAATCCCGGCCACCGCTTCGATCCGCAGGTGGTGGTAGACGGAGATATGGTAAAAGAAACCGTACAGTCTGCCCACCTCGAAACAATGGATCGGATGATGCGTTCGATCATTCGGAAAGAAGAGATCATCAACCGGATAAATACACTGGATCCCGAGACCATCGGGGAATTTATGAATGAACTCAACATGGAGATCGGAGCTATTGCAGATTCAATGGCCCACCTCGGAGGTGAAGGAAATGTGCCGGAATTCGATAAAAAACAATGGCATGAGCATAAAGGCAAAATGGTAAAGAAAGTGGCCGCCCAGTACCTCGGAGAAGAGGATCCTATGCTCGCCAGGCTGGGAACAAGGATGGGCTTCAACAACAAACCCATGTTCATTATGGAACGCTTACTGATGCAAAAACATGATATAAAGAAAGGCAAAAAAGGCAAAAAAGACGTCTTATCCAAAAGCTCCTTCCCGGTGATCGTGGTTGTGAAAGTGCCGCCGGAAGCCTGGAATCATATCTACCAGCGCCATACGATCGAAAATTTCGCATGGGATATTCAAGGTACAAATACCTTCTGGAAAAATGATCCCCGCGCCGAATTCGAGAATCGCCAGTCGCAGGTCATTGCAGAATTGTTGCTAACCATCGAGAGGCAGGAAGAGCTCGAAACGAAATTCGCGAAGATGGAGGATCCCGAGAACGGAGAAGATCCGGAAGGAGAGATCAATGCAGCCGGAACCACTTTTTTCTTCCAGGGAAATTATATATTCAATGAAACAGATGATGCGGATGAAAGCGATCGTGAAATTTGTATTACCCTGAAGTCATTTGCTCCACAGCATCCCGAAATTGCTTATGCCATTGAACCGGCCATACTTCAGCGGAGAAAACCGGTTGTGGCGGCTCCGGCTGCTCCCTTACCGGTTGTGGGAGGGGGAGCGGCAGCGGAGGTAGGAGCGGATGCAGAACATAAGGGCGATGGAAGGTAAAATGCAGATAAAAAAGTGCAAATAGTAATTTATCGTATAGAAAAATCAGCAGCTTTCATTTAACCCGCTCATTCCACCCCTCTTATGGCACCCTTTTTGTGACCGCAATCCTTTATATTTATCCACCCCACAAACCCCAATCCCCTTATGAAAGTATTTTACACCCTCACACTTTTAATCACATTATTTCTTGCCAATGCCCAAACCAGCCCTCTTCGTATAAACCCCGCTATCGTTTTGCCCAAAGACAGTGTGGAAAGCAAAGGCCTGATCGCTTCCCTGAATGATTTTTTGATAGCTGCCCGGAAACCCAACGAGGAAAACAAGCTTGTTGCCGCAGGTGAAAAAGCGGAAACTTTTGTTTTACTGGATGAGATCAGCGGCATAGAGAAAAGCGGGAAATTCAAAGACGAATTTTTCTACAAGCCTTACTTGAACAACGTGGTCCCTCTAAAGGATCAAACCTACCTCATACAGCTTTCTTATATCGGCACAAATGAGAACACCGCTTATTTAAGAGCAAGCTTCGAATTTATTGCACACAAAGCAGGCGATTCATTTGTATTCACTTCACCGCTTCTGCGGAACACGAAAAACTGGAAGGTTGAAAAAGCCGGGAACAACACTTTTCACTACCAGCACACGATCAACAAAGATAAACTAAAGGAGTTCGGCAAACTGGCTTCTTCCTTTGACCAGAAGCTGAAAGCAAGCAACAAGATCACCGATTTTTATTGCTGTGATAACCTGACCGAGCTTCAGAAGCTGATCGGTGTTACCTATAAGTCCGACTATAACGGACGAACAGAAAGTGTCTGGAGCGCATCCGCGGGCGACAAAAAAGTAATTGTACTGGGCAACAACAACGCTGCTTTCGACGACTTCGATCCGCACGATCTGTTTCACGACCGCTTAAGCCTGGTCATGCCGAGGAGTAAAGTAAACAAACCTGTTGACGAAGGCTGCGCCTACCTGTATGGTGGAAGCTGGGGCCTGTCGTGGAAAGAGATCTTCACTGCATTCAAAGAACAGGTAGTAGTCAATAAGAATCCGAACTGGGCAGAAATAAAAGAAACACCGGTTTACTTTAAAACAAAAGGATTCGATAATTCTGCCGACTACATTGTAAATGCACTGCTGGTTCAGAAAATCGAAAAAGAGAAAGGCTTTGAAGGTGTATGGGAGCTGCTCATGGTTGGGCCTTTCGAAAAAGGGAATGAAAAATACTATGCAACGCTTGAAAAGCTAACGGGCATAACAAAAGCAAATTATAACGAAAAGGTCCGGGAGCTGATCGATAAGGAGAAGTAATAATCAGATCCTCATTTACTTCTTCATCACCAGGTACACGCCTCCCACCACCATTACCACTCCAATAAAACGGGTAATATCAATGGAACGCGGAGCAACACTAAAAAGACCAAAGTGATCGATGATTACGGCAAACAGTATTTGTCCTGTTACAATAAAACC
The DNA here is from genome assembly GCA_021156365.1 of Bacteroidota bacterium. Taxonomy (GTDB): domain Bacteria; phylum Bacteroidota; class Bacteroidia; order B-17B0; family Aurantibacillaceae; genus JADJDM01. The sequence continues at coordinate 404,484 of JAJNDK010000006.1, read as the reverse complement.
GATCGCTGTTCCTACACCGAGGCGCGGCACTAAGATGGTGATCATAACTACATAGGTAGCTACAATGATCCCGCCAAGATATCCGTAAAGAGGCGCTTCTCCCAATTGTTTCGCAGTTGGAATAGAAGTCCCGGAAACAAGGGTAAACAAAAGCATTCCCGCCAGCCCTACGATAAAGACCATCAGGCCGGTAACATACGGATTACCGACGCTTTTGCTGAAGGCAGCATTCGTGGAAGCCTGGATAGGGATCAGCGCTCCTGTGATGAGCGCCATAACGAGATAAATTAAATTGCTTTTCATATATCCTTTTTTTGATCCTGTAAAAATAGAGCTTTCCGGGATCAGGGAAAAATAAAACACTTAGTTGAACGCACCGCAGGATTTGCAATCCTGCGGAATAAGTTTGATCTTTAGATTTGCAATCTATTCAAATAAGTCAGTTAAAACCACGAGCTCTAAGCTACTGCACATAGAAAAAATTAAAAATGGCATACGACACACAACTTGCCGACCGCATCCGCGAATACCTGGCAGATCTTCCGGACCTGGAGATCGAAGAGAAAAAAATGTTCCGTGGTCTGGCTTTTATGGTAAACGGGAAAATGTGTGTAAATGTAAGCGGCGAAAACCTGATGTGCCGTTTTGATCCCGAACGGATGGAGGAATTAGCAGGAAAAAGAGGTTTTGAGCCCATGATCATGAAAGGCCGGGAGCTCAGCGGTTATTGTTATATCTCCCCCGAGGGCATAAAAACGAAAAAGGAGCTTGCCTGGTTTATTGATGTGTGTCTGGAATTTAACGAACAGGCGAAGGTTTCTAAAAAGAAAAAGAATTCTTAGCCATCACTCGCTTCATGGATATCAACCAACTCATACAATATGTACAGAAAGACCGCAATTGCAGTATGCTGGTCATTGAAAAACCGGCAGGCGCTTCCTGGGAAGAATTACTGATCACGCAATCGGGAACTATTTTTTCGTGGAACACCATCGTAGAATACCGAAAGAATAAAAAAGACGGTAAGAAGCAACCCGTTCTGCCGGAAGAAATAAGAGATACATTGGAAGAGATCGGTACGCGGGAGCACGCCGTAAAAATTCTCACACGACTCATACACCAGGACATGGCTTACGATAGCGAGATCATACCGGAGAAAGAAGCTGCACAGTTAGCCGAAATTTTCATTTCGCATTTTGGGGAAGAGGCACGCTATTATTCCAATTCTCCCTGGAAGCTGAATGTACTCAGTCAAAAAAACGAGCTGAGCAGCTGGGATCCGTTGACGGAATCAACCTTCGATTCGGGGATCATCGTGGTTGGTGAAAGCTCCATCGGGATCGCATGGTTTGAAGATGAGGATTGAGGAATTAAGACAAATTGGGAATATTAACGTTTTTACAGCAAAGTAATTTTCGCACATTTGCCTGATCCGGATAAAGATCCATCACATGGCGAGATCACTATTCCTTTGCATCGTTTTTCTGATTGCTCTGTGTGTACCTGCACAGTCGCAGCCCCCTGCATTCATGCATAAGAGATTTTCCGCCGATACGATCAAACATACGATTGATGCCCTCACAAAAGAGCTGAGCCTGAAACATCCGGGCTTCTATCGTTATCATTCCAAAGAAAAATTCAGCAAATACATTGATTCTCTAAGATCAACGATCACGGATTCGCTTACCGAAATGGCCGTCTACCTGAAACTAAAGCCGATCATCGCAAAGATCGGCTGCCTGCATACAGGTATAGTGCTTCCTGAAAAATACAATACCTATTTAAACACCCGTGCCAACCTGTTCCCTTTTCAGGTATACTTCGAAAGCAAAAGGGCATTTGTGGTGAAGAACTATTCTACCATTCCCGCTATTTTACCAAGGGACGAGATCCTGAGTATAAACGGTAAGCCTGTCAGCGAAATAGTCACCGGCCTGCTTCCGCTAATTCCTTCCGATGGCTACAACCTCACGATGAAATACAGGGCTTTGCTGTATTCATTTCCTTTGTGGTACAGGAATGTGGATCCCGCCGAAAGTTTTACCCTGCTTGTGAAACAGTCCACCGGTACCAACGGCTACACATTGCCGGGAGCAACATTTGACGATCTCAGCCGGAATGGTTTTCTGAAAGAACCGGAGCCTGCAAAGCAACTGGAATTCAGGATCGAAAACAATACAGGCATTCTTACTATTCATACCTTTGCACAATCTGCAATAAAAGCCTGCGGGCAAAACTTTAAGACCTTCATCGATGAGACCTTTGCGAGCCTGAAACAACAGCAGATCCAAAACCTTGTTGTTGACCTGAGAGACAATACCGGTGGTTCCGACGAAAATGCCGTTTACTTCACCCGTCATTTTTTCGACAAGCCTTTCCGGTACTGGGATCGTATCGAAGTGACCGATGCCATTGCCAAAGAAATAAAAGGTCCGATGACACGGATGTTCTACCGGAAGCCTGTTCAAAAGGACAGTACCTGGCTCTGGCAAAAGGCAAAGACCGTGAAGGATTTTGATTTTTATGAAGAACAAAAGCCTGCAAAAAATTCCTTCCATGGTAAAACGTACCTGCTCATCAATGGCTTTTGCATGTCTTCCTGCTCCGATGCTATAGCCATCCTGTCGCATAACTCAAAATGTATTTGCATCGGGGAAGAGACCGGTGGCGGATACCAGGGCAATACCAGTGGAATCATACCGAAAACGATGGTTACTCCTTTTAGTTTTAGCATTGGTGTTCCTTTACAAAAATATGTCAACCATGTAGATCCTTCGAAGAATAAGGGCCGGGGCACCCTTCCCGATCAACCGGTGAGCATAGGTCCGGATGAGCTGATAAAAGGAGAAGACAGGGAATTGAGCTATACACTTGAGCTGATCATGCAGCAAACAAAAAAATGAATTCTGCTCACTAAAGATCTGAAAGTTAAAAAAGCCTTCAAGTGCGAAAGACTATTCCTTCCACCTCAAATTTCACTACCTTTGAAATAAATGAAATTCCTCTTCCTTCTCTTCATTACCTGCCTTCCTCCTGCCCTACTGGCACAGGACCTGAAACCCATCGAGCAGGAACTCCTGCAGCATCTGAACAAGATCGAAAACTGGCAGGGCTATTACGGTACAGAAAAGAAACTACTGGCGCTGGATTCCCTGATACAGGAAAACTACATCTTCAAAACAAAAATGCTGCGTTACACATCCGATCATCCTTCCACGATCAGCTACGCATTCAAAGACCTGCAGACTAAGGGACTGAGCATCGCCACTTCTGCCGACGGGAAATTAAGGATCTATTCGTGGAACACACAATTGGGCGGCACCATGCAGCACTTTGAGAATGTCTACCAATTCAGCAACGGAAAAAAAGCGCGATCGCCAAAACGACAGGAAGGTGATCCGGGAACCTGGTTCTCTGAGATCTTTACGCTCAACACCAAATCCGGGACTGTTTATCTTGGATATTTCCACGCCATCTATTCCACCAAAGAAGCCTACCAGGGAATAAAGCTTTTCAGCATCGATGGCTCATTGCTGAATGACACGCTCTCCCTGATCAAAACCGAAACAGGTATCCGGAATGAAGTAGGTTGTGATTTTGACTTCTTCTCCGTAGTGGATCGGAAAGAACGACCTGTGAAGCTGATATACTTCGACGATACCAGCAAGATCCTGAAAATACCGGTAGTGACGGATAAAGGAAAAGTGACGAATAAGTTTATTACGTATAAATTTACGGGGATGTATTTTGAAGAACAATTGAATAAATAATACATGGACGGATTTAATAAACATCCCATTGTCTATTCCCTGATCATAGCTGCGAGTATTGCCTTTTGGGTTTTTCTGTTCTGGTACCCAAGACATCGGCAAAATGAAGCGAAAGAACATCCGGTATTTGGCAAAGCAATGGTTTATTCTATAGATTATGCCAAATCCAATATGATAGCGGAATACAGATTCTTTTTTAATGGTCTTGTTTATAACGGTCATGGACGCTATTCACCGGATGCCGGATACGATATCGACAGAGGCGATAGTCTATACATTTATTTCCAGGAAGACGATCCGTCCAATTCTTATCTTGTCTATGATTCACTGAAAATCCGGCAGGAGGTATATATACCGGATACTAATCAGCTCCGAATGATCCTTGATAGCAGAAGCCAATTTGAAGAAGTAGTGGGAAGTGACACTGCGGAGCAAGATCGATAATCAATATAACTTCAGCTAAAACAAGAAGAAGACAGCGGATTGTGGCTGATCTTTACGGATGTGGAAAAAGGATACACTTGTCCTTATTACCACAATTTTTGTAAATTGCTTTCGTATTCATACGAAGAACCCGCCATGTTAAAAAAGCTCTCTCATTGTTTATTGTTATCCTTTGTGCTCCTGCTCATAACCGGAGGGCTGAATGCGCAAAACAACGATTCGCTGCTTTCGGTCTATCACAACAAAACCCTCCCCGACAGTACGCGCCTGAAAGCCATCAACGACCAGGCACGCTTCTATCTGAACGTATTACCCGATTCGAGCGAGCTCTTTGCCAAAGAAGGACTGAAGCTGGCACAGGATTCCAAACAGAAAAAGTGGGAATCACGGTTGTTGAATACGATCGGTCTTTCTTTTTTCTACAGGGGCAATTATCCCGCATCACTTGACTATTATTTCAGGAGCTTGAAGATCCGCGAAGAGCTTGGCGACAAACCGGGCATCGCTGCTTCGCTGAACAATATCGGCGGCGTGTATGGTTACCTGTCGGAAAACGCGAGAGCCCTGGATTATTACCTGCGTGCACTGAAAATAGCGGAAGAAGTGAAAGACAAGTATGTGATCGCAAATACGCTTGGCAATATCGGGATCATTTACCACGAGCTGCATGATACCGCCTGCGCCCGGATAAAAATAAGCCAGAAACAAAAGTACCTGCTCGCCATGGATTACACCCTGCGCGGAATGAAAGTGGCCCAGGCGGAAGGTGATTCAAGTGGTGTAGCGATCTCTTACGGCAACCTTGGCGGGTTTTATTCCGGTATGCCCGATTCCATCTGCCGCTATTTCAACATCGCCCCTTCCGAAAAATACACCAAAGCGCTCGAATACCAGACCAAATGCCTGCAGCTGAAAGAAGGAATGGGCCATACCCAGGATGTTGCTTTTACGCTGAGCAATATCGGCAACCTCTATCTGAGCACCAAAGAGTATAAGAAAGCGCTCGACTTTGCCAACAAAAGCTTCAGGCTGGCAAAAGAAGTGGAAGATGTGGATACGGAGCGCGATGTACAATTGCTGTTCTACAAAACATACAAAGCCATGGGCGAACCTGCAAAAGCCCTGACCCACTACGAACTGTATGCCGTGCTGCGCGACAGCATTTTCAGGGAAGAGAACAAGCAGGAGATCACCCGCATGGAAATGAAATACCTCTACGATAAAAAAGCGGCCCAGGACAGTGTACGGAATGCGGACGAGCAATTGGTGAAAGATGCTGAAATAGCGATGCGCGACAGTGAGCTGAAAGAGGAACGCAGCCGCCTGTACAACATCATCGGCCTTGCTCTCTTTTTATTGGTAACGGTCACGCTCGTATTGAACCAGCGACGCTCCAACCAGAAAAGAAAGAGCCTCGAAGAAAAACAAGTCCTGCTGAAAAAAATAAATCACCACCAGGAAGAGCTGTTCAATGCATTGCTCAGCGGGCAGGAAGAAGAACGAAAACGCATCGCAGTGGAATTGCACGACGGTCTCGGGGGACTCCTTTCTACCGTTAAGCTGAATCTCGATACCTACAGCAACCGGCTGAAAAATGAACAGGACAAAGCAGACGTATTGAAATCGGTTGCCCTTGTGGACGAGGTTTGTGCCGATCTGAGAACCATTTCGCACAACATGATGCCCGGTGTGCTGGTAAAGCTCGGATTGGTTTCGGCTACCAAAGATTACCTCGAAAAAGTAAATGCCTCCGGAAGCCTGAAGATCCATTTCGAAACATACGACATGGAGGAAAGACTGAACGAGATCACGGAAATAGCATTGTTCCGGGTACTGCAGGAAGCCACCAACAATATTATCAAACATGCGAAGGCAACGAAAGCAGGCATCCAGTTTATCCGGCACGACGCCAGCCTGACGATCATGATCGAGGACAATGGCAGCGGCTTCGACAGAAAAAAAACAGGAGCATCCGGCATGGGTTTGAAAAGTATCGAATCGCGTGTCTCGTATCTGGGCGGAAAAGTTATCTTTGATTCACAACCGGGAAGAGGTACCAGCATCATCATTGAATTACCTTACAAAACCGGTCTTAACTAAGCATGCATGGCAACTAAGAGTATCAGGCTTATTATTGCAGATGATCACCAGATGTTCATCGATGGCATCCGTTCCGCCCTGGCCGACAATGGATCCATACAGATCATCGCAACTGCTAATAACGGGAAACAACTGCTGAGCCTGTTGGAGAACGAAACGCCCGATGTCATACTCCTTGATATCAATATGCCCGAAATGAACGGGCTCGATGCAGCACGGCACATTGTAAAAAAATTCCCGGAAATAAAGATCATCATACTCAGCATGTACCTCGAAAAGCAATTCATCGAAGAATTAGTGAAGATCGGTGTTTCGGGATATATCCTGAAGAATACCGGGATGAAAGAACTGGAGCAGGCGATCATTACCGTCACCGAAGGCAAAAAACATTTCAGCGGCGATATCACCTTAAAAATGATCGGCGCCGAAACCAATGAAAGCTATCCGGGACACCCGGTAATGCACAAAGAAGAAAACCCGGTGCTCACCGAACGGGAAATAGAGGTCCTGAAATTAATTGCCCTCGAGCACACCACTCCCGAAATAGCCGAAAAACTATTTATCAGCGCCTACACCGTAGAGACCCACCGCAAAAACCTGATCCGCAAGCTGAACGTGAAGAATATTGCCGGCCTGGTAAAATATGCCGTTCAGCAGGGCTTTGTGAATTAAAGAATTCTTTTTCAGAAATATCCAATGGCTGTCAGGTCGTTTTTTCTGCCTCTGGTTATGCGTTAAAACTACGATACAACTTTTTTTACAGAACACTACTAAAAAAAATGTAGGAAAAATGTATCGAGACCCGTGTAATATGTTCTCCGGAAGGGTCTCGATAAATCCCGATGCCGTACCAAAACGGTATTTGTAAAATAACAAGAAGATATCACCGATAGGAGTGTCGTCAAGCCATGGCGTGATCGAACTGACAGGCAGTAAGGTTAATTTATTCCAACTCTTTCTTGTTACAATTCATTCAGAAATACCGTGTAAAACTATGCTCCTCCCTGTTTACAGGGATACGTTTGGGCAGAAAACACGGTTTACAGGGATTGTTCCCGGGCGGATTTTGAGGGAACTTTGTCTGAAACAACCGGATCATGAAAACAATACTTTATACGTTCAGCCTGCTTGTGATGTGTGTTTTATTTTCATGCAACACCTACAATTATTATCCACATACGGTAAGCAATGGTTTCTATGCCAACCAGGGTGAGTTCCAGGTGAGTGGCTATATGGGTTCTGCCGGTTGCGCTACCACAGCCGGAGTAGCTGTTACGGATCGTATTTCCGTAATGGGTATGTATGCCGGTAATCCGGGATTCGGTCCTTACCACGCAAAGGAAGCGGAATTTTCAGCAGGCTTTAACAATGGCCGTGCAAACCACCGTACCATGTTCGGTATCTGCGGTGGTTATGGCTTCGGAAGCAATTTCAAACAGGACAGTGGAGCCGTTTACAAACGTTACAACGGGGACTTCAACCGTCCGTTCATCGTATTATCGCTGGGCAAGGTAAGCACAAAGAGCCATGGTGTACGGGCAGATGCCGCACTTTCTGTCCGTTTCAATTATCTCACATATAACGGGATCACGACCGACAAACAAGGTGTGGTGAATAACATGGACGGGAATCATTTTTATTATGAGCCCTATGTTAAAGGCAGTATCGGGGGACGGCATGTCCGTTTTGATTACGGTACCGGCTTCGCCTTCAAAAACCTGACTGAGATAGGTGAAGGTGTTGGGATCTGGCCCTGGCATTTGAACATCGGTATGACTATTCTCTTCGGAAGGAAATACGAGGAGTAGATAAGATAAAAAAAGCCGCTTCTTCTCATTACTGAAAAGAAACGGCATTTAAATCATATAACCTCCGATAGCTGCCGTTAGACAGGTGACAGGCGCAGTCGGAACTAAAACCAGATCACCAGTCCACGGATGTTAGCAGCCAGCCGGATCGCATCATAAATGCGTTGCTGGCTGCTTCCCATCCTGATCAATGATTCTTCGTGTGCATTCACACAGAGCTCACAGCCATTGAGCGCTGACACCGCCAGACTCATCAGCTCGAAGAATTCTTTTCCCATCACCGGGTTGCCCATGATCGTCATTTTGATCCCCGCCGGCGTGGTTGTATAAAATTCTTTCTTCGTAAAATGCCGGAAGCGGTAAAACACATTGTTCACATTGAGCAAAGAAGTGCAGGCCCAGGTTTCCGAGATCTCTGCTTCTGTTGCCCCTTTTTCGATGGCCCGCTGTGTAAAAGAAGCGATCAGGCTTTTCGATTTTTCATTGATCGCCACGCTTAATGCGAGGAGCGAGCTTTCCTTTTCGCTCAGCGTATCGAATGCAAGCGCATTGCCTACATTTATTTTCAGGTCTTTGAGATACCGGGCATCCAGCTTTGCCATTTGCTGAAGGGACTCCGGCGCTTCATCTGTGTAACGAATGTTCTCCGTTAAACCTTTTAAGGTATCATTTACTATTGTTTCCATACTAAAAATGTATTTAATTATTTATTCGAATGTCAGGCCGAGCGTTTACGCATGTATAGTCTCTTCTCCTTTTTGCCAGTTGCAAGGGCAGAGCTCATCGGTTTGCAATGCATCCAGCACACGGATCACCTCTTTTACATTCCTTCCCACATTCAGGTCATACACACTCAGCCAGCGTACTGTTCCCTGCGGATCTACAATGTACGTTGCACGGTAGGCGATCTTCTCGTTCGTATCCAGGATACCTAATTCTTCTGCCAATGATTTGGAAGTATCGGCCAGCATCGGGATCGAAAGATCTTTCAGGTCCTCGTGGTTTTTTCTCCAGGCAAGATGTACAAATTCGCTGTCGGTAGATGCACCTATCAGTATAGCATCCCTGTCGGCAAAATCTCCGTTATGCTTATCGAATTCTGCGATCTCTGTCGGGCACACGAAGGTAAAGTCCTTTGGCCACCAGAACATCACCATCCACTTGCCTTTTTCGCTGTGGATCTCATTGCTGATGTCGGCAAATTCTTTTCCTTTTTCAGTCGATACGACTGCCTGTTTTTTGAATTGCGGGAACGTTGCCCCCACTGATACTACTTTTGTTGTTTCCATATTATTTATTATTTCGGGTTTATTGTTTCGGGTTGATATCTACTCTATTGTTCATTTGTCTCCCAAACTTATTGGGTTTATTATTTCGGGTTTATTGTTTCGGGTTATGATTATTGATTCAGGTATGCATTGTACATCCAAAGCATCTTTTCCTGTTCGCGGATATAATCGCTCATCAGGGCGTTGGTGCCTTCATCGTCTGCATCACCTGCCAGCTTAAGCAACTCGCGCTGCATAGGGAGAATGACTGCAAAATCGGCTATGATCTCCGTCAATGCCGTTTTACCATCACTGACATTGGTTTGCTCCTTAATGACCGACAGTTTCAGATACTCACTGTACGAATGCAGCGGCCTGTGCCCCAGCGTAAGAATACGTTCTGCGATCTCATCTATTTTCAATTGGAGGTTGGTATACAGCTCTTCAAATTTTACATGCAGCTCAAAGAACTTTTCTCCTTTTATGTTCCAGTGAAAGCCACGTGCATTCATATAGAAAACCTGGTAGTTGGCAAGAAGCCGGTTCAGTTTTTCAGACAATACGGAGACATCCGCATTTTTCAGTCCGATGTTATTAGCGATATTCATATCGGGTTGGGTTGTTTTTTTAATTGACAGTACAAATGTGCGGTGCTTTTATTCATAAATCAAACTGATATTCTCTATATTTGTATAGACAAAAACTATAAGTATGAATTTGCAACAGCTGGAATATATAATTGCCGTGGATACGCATCGGCATTTTGTGACAGCAGCAGAGAAAAGCTTCGTTACCCAGGCCACCCTCAGCATGATGATCAAAAAATTAGAAGAGGAGCTGGATGTGAAGATCTTCGACCGCAGCAAACAACCCGTTGTGCCAACTGAGATCGGACAGAAACTGATCCGGCAGGCCCGCATCATCCTCAGCGAGGCAAAAATGCTGAAAGAGATCGTGCAGGAAGATTCCAAAGAAATAAAAGGCGAGCTCCGGATCGGTATTATCCCTACCCTGGCACCGCAGCTGCTGCCCTTGTTCCTCTCTTCCTTTTTGAAAAAATATCCCGCCGTCCAGCTCCGCATCAGCGAGATCACTACCGAACAGATCATTCACCAGTTACAGCAAAACACAATTGACGCAGGTATCCTGGCAACCCCGCTTCATACCGGTGATATTATAGAAGAGCCCCTTTTCTATGAACAATTCGTGGTATACGGTTCACCTTCCGAAAAAAAACTGATGAGCAAAAAATACCTGCTGGCGGAAGACATCGATATCAATAAGCTCTGGCTCCTGGAAGAAGGTCATTGCCTGCGTTCCCAGGTGATCAATCTCTGCGAATTGAAGAAAAAAGAAAAAGCCGTTCACCAGCTGGATTTCGAATCAGGCAGCATCGATACACTCAAACGTATGGTGGACATCAACGAAGGCATTACCATCCTGCCCGAGCTCGCCATTCACAACCTCAGCACAAAAGACCGGAAAAACATACGTTACTTCAAAAACCCTGCGCCGGTAAGGGAGATCAGCATGGTCAGCTACCGGTACTTTGTGAAACGGAATTTACTGGAAGTCCTGAAACAGGAGATCTTATTGCATATCCCGGAAGAAGTGAAGTCGGCGAAACGGAAGAATGTGGTGGAAATCTAAATTGGCAAATCAAAACCTCCGAAATATCAGTTCAGACTGATATCACTGATTATTTCGACAGCACCTTCTTCGCATCACCTAACATTTTATCCAGGCTTTTCCGATCATACAACTCACCGCCAAGGATCATTGTATTTATGGAGCGGGTGTTCGAAATATTCTCCAGCGGATTTTTATCCAGCAAAATAAGATCCGCATCCTTGCCCGCTTCTATCGTTCCCTTGTTCTTTATCACTCCTGCATAGGTAGCAGGATTCTTTGTTACCGTTTCCAATGCACCATAATTGCTTACACCTGCTTTCGTAAAAACCTCCAGCTCATCGTGAATAGAAAATCCCTGCACCAAAAACCATTCGGGCGAATCGGAACCCGCCATCAGCGGTACACCCGCCTTCCACAGAGCATACGTGATCTTCTTCCGGATATCGATATACTTTTTACGCTTATCAGCCAAAGGAGGATTTTTCCAGTAATGCTCGCGGATCTCCCAGCGGTCTTTGATGATCACGGAAGGAATATAGCCATAGTCGGTACGCTTCATGTATTCTTCTTTAGGAATACTATCCGCAAAGGAGGAAAAGAAAAAATAATTCGTAGGCGTTACACAGATCCCTGCTTCTTTCACAGATTTCACCAGCGCAGGGATCTTATTCTCGTCCAGGAAAGGAACGGTTGCCCAGGCATTTTTTCGCCAGATATTCATGTCCGATACACACTCCCCGTGGTTATAGCTGGTGTCCGGCAACAACATATCGATGAACTCGTCCATGTGCTCGATCTGCTGTTTTGCCTGCAGGGCAGCAGGAAGCTTTACCAGCGGGCCTACATGACCGGTCACTTTTATATTTTCTTCTTTTGCCGTTTTGATGATCGCATCATACACATCCCGTTTCACCATGAAAGTGATCTTGATCTCATCGTAGCCCTGCTTTTTGCATTTGCGCACAGCAACTTCAGCTTCTTTGGGTGTCGTACAGATCTCTGCAAATACTTTCCCTGGCCAGGCCCATTTCCCTACAAACTGCGGACTCGCTACAAAAAGCTTCGGTCCTGTCCATACATTCTCTTCCACTTTTTTTCGTGCATCCAGGTAAACGGAATCACCGCATTCGATCCGCACAGTGGTCAGTCCATTGGCGAGCATCACCTTCAGCTCTTCTGCGCAGGTATTTACATTATTACCCTGCTCGTAGAAAAAATGAGCATGCATATCGAAAAAGCCCGGCACCAGGTATTTTCCGCTTGCATCGATCGTTTGTACATCTTTACCTAATTTGCTTTTCAGGCGATCGGTAATCGACCTGATCTTCCCATTCTCGATCACAACTACCTGGTCTTTCAGTACCTGCTCCTTGTTCATCGGGATCACATTCACCCCTATCAATGCAAGAGCCGGCTTTTTATGTACTTTGCCCGGAATAAAATAAAATCCACAACAAATGGAAAGTACAAGCAGGAAAAGAATACTGTTTATATATTTCATTGTGTTTACTTTTTAGTTATTTGTTACATGCGTCTCGATACGCCCGGGTACAGGCTACTCGACGTGACAGCGGGTTTTTGTTCGGTATTCCCTTGTCCACTGCTCATTTTTTAGCGCTGTTTAACCATTTGATCGTTTCCTCCGCGATCTTGTAATTAAAATTCCCTTTTGCATATTGTTGCTCCCTGAAATTTTTCACTGCATCTTCATAACCGTTGCTTTTCATCATAAAATGATCGAGATCATCGATCTGCACCATTGTGGCATTACCGGCATGAGCTGCGTTCACTGTTTTCTCTATCAGTACCGGTTCAATAGGTGCGCAGGACTCATAATCACTGCCTCCGTGTAATACAAGCACTTTACAATTGAGCTCCGACCAGGTTTTTGCAAGATCCAGGGTATCGATCTGCTGCCAGAAACGCCAGTGCCGGCCCCACATGTTATTGCTGTTGGGTTTGTATTCCAGCTCACTTTCCACAATGGCTTTGTATTCCGAATTATCGTGCAATTGGTCCCGTGTTTTTTTAAGTACAAAAAATTCGAAATATACTTTCTGGATCAGCCGTGTGAACTCTTCCGTTTTTTCATAACTCATGCCTTCTAAAAGAGGTTTTTGTATGCGGTGCATTTCCAACAGGAATTCGCTCCAGGGTCTGAACACCGTTCCGAAGACCATCACGCCTTTCGGATTGTGTCGCTTGGCAACTTCCGGAGCTACCATGCCACCCAGCGAATGTCCCCAGATGAATAAATTGTTCTTATCCACGAAAGGCAAGCCTTCCATATACGTATAACCCGCATCGAAGCTTTCGATATCGGTTTTCAGATCGGCTTCAAAACAGGATTCACAATCGTAGCTGTCCCCAAGCCCTGATTTTTCAATGGTTACAACTGCATAGCCATTCTTCAGCCACTCATTGATCATTTTCCCATTGTAGCTGCTGCTGTAATTTTCGATACTTCCGCAACCATAACCCGGGATCAGCAAAATGCAGGGAACAGAGTTCTTCGCTTTGGGTTTGCGCGTGATCGTACGCAGATAGCCTTTCCTGAATTTCACCCAGTCGTAGGTGACATCCGCAATTTCAGAAGTTTCGAAAGGACGCATCACTGCTTTGGAACTCAGCTTTGTTTTTTTTCCATTCCTTTGCACTTCCACTGTCACGTTATCATCTGCCCTGATCTGTGTCGCTGTTTTCTGGTAATCTTCCATCAGCAGGATTTTGGAACCATTGAGTGATTGCAGCACATCGTTCTTTTTCAGCTTCAATGCAGAAGCAGTTGTATTGATAAATACAGAATCTATGCGCAGTCCGCCCTCCACCTGGCTCAGCTGCATTCCCATGATCGCTTTGCGCGCGGGTGGCGTTGCAACACAAAGGACTGCTATAAAAATAAAAAAGGCTGTTGAAAATTGTTTTCTGTTCATGATTCCGGGAATTATGTTGTTTCCAACACAAAATTAGTGGAGAGAACAGGCTTTCTTTCCCGAAAAATTTGGAACGGCAGTATTTATGTTACAAAAGGTTGTATACGCAGTTTCCTGTATGAGCGGTAGCTGGCCGGACGCAGATTGAATGAGAATTGCCTGGGTAGAGTTGGGGTGCCTGAGCTGCCTTTAAATTTTCACGGATTTGGGTGTTATCAGCGAAAATTTGCAGCTAAAAATTCTTCTTGCCAGCTATAATTTTAAGAGGTGTAGAATGCTGATACTTTCTGTACATAAAATCAGTGCAATCTGCGTAATCCGTGTCTGTAATTTCAATCCGTATGTCCGATATTATTAGTTGATTGCAGTTCTTTAAATTTTCACGGATTTGGGTGTTATCAGCGAAAATTTGCAGCTAAAAATTCTTCTTGCCAGCTATAATTTTAAGAGGTGTAGAATGCTGATACTTTATGTACATAAAATCAGTGCAATCTGCGTAATCCGTGTCTGTATTTCAATTGTTCAATCAGGTGCAGAGCTTAAAATCCCGTACTCATTAAACCCATCGCTGATTTCAGGCTGCAGGTCTTCTGATAGGTGCTGTAGCCGGTAGCGGCCGCTTTCCGCACTTCCTGAGGTGTTTGGTTTTTCAGCCAACTGTCGATGGCAAATGAAAGTGAATAGGCTTCCGGTGAGCACAGGCCTGTTGTCCACACCAACGGATACGCGCCGTTCTTCAGCATCGCCTCCTTAAAATAACTTTTGCTGGCACAGGCGTAGATCATGGCATCCCGCTTTTTCTCATTGGCCTTCACCGGTAAATTATCCAGCTGAAAATCCATCAGTCCATCATGCCCTACATAAGCGATCAGGTCCGACTTGCCTCCCGCTCCGATGTATTTGCTGTCTGAAACAGCCGCAGAATCTATATACTTACCGGCACAGGCATCGAGAAAATCAATGGTCGTTTGTTTGATATATTGCCCATCGTAGGCATCCGCCACGAGGTAGCAGTCTTTTGTTTTGTGTTTATACACGCAACGTTCCAGCACTTTGTTCTTTGGGTTAGGGATCGTTTTCAACAGCTTCCAGTCTGTGCTGTGCTTGATGAAAAACATTTTCACCCCATACCCGCACCCCCAGTAGAGATTGTTTTTCGGATCCTGCCCGTTGCCTATTTTTGCCGGTACAGGAACAATTCCCTGGTATTTATTATCGCAAAGAGCCACAAATACATGGATCACCTTTGTCTGGGCACGCACGGCGCTCAAAACAAGCAGTAAAAACAGGGATATGGCTGATAATTTGCTCATTAATTACCCTCAAATTTAGCTATTTCTTTTTTACCTTTGCGCAAATTCATTTTATGTCGGGCGATCGTTACAACCAGCGTGGAGTTTCTGCTTCCAAAGAAGATGTGCACAAAGCAATTGAAAAATTAGACAAGGGATTGTTCCCGAAAGCTTTTTGCAAAATTGTCCCTGACTACCTTTCCGGAGACGAAAACTACTGTATTGTAATGCATGCCGATGGAGCAGGCACCAAATCTTCCTTAGCTTACCTGTACTGGAAAGAGACGGGTGACGCCTCCGTATGGAAAGGCATCGCACAGGACGCCCTGATCATGAACATCGACGATCTGTTGTGCGTGGGCGCTACCGATAACATTCTTTTATCTTCCACCATTGGTCGCAACAAGAACCTGATCCCGGGTGAAATACTCTCCGGCATCATCAACGGAACAGAAGAGCTGCTGGAAGAGCTGCGTAAACACGATGTGGACATACGCTCTACCGGTGGTGAAACAGCAGATGTGGGCGACCTGGTACGTACTATTATTGTAGATTCCACTGTTGTATGCCGTATGAAACGCTCGGATGTTATTTCCAATCATAAGATAGCGGCCGGGAATGTGATCGTAGGATTGTCCTCTTCCGGAAAAGCCAGCTATGAAAAAGAATACAACGGCGGTATGGGAAGCAACGGACTTACCTCAGCACGTCATGATGTGTTTGCACATTATCTCGCCGGAAAATATCCCGAATCATTTGATCCTAATGTGCCGAAAGAAGTTGTGTACTCTGGAGCGATGAAGCTTACCGATAAAGTGAGTGTAAGTTATTCGCAAAACGGGCAGCCGGTTTCCGAACAGGTAGATGCAGGTAAATTAGTATTGTCCCCTACCCGCACCTATGCGCCTGTTGTGAAGGCGATCCTCGGGAAATTCCGTTCACAGATCAATGGCATGGTACATTGCAGCGGCGGCGGACAAACCAAAGTGCTTCATTTTGTCGATGGATTGCATATCATCAAGGATAATTTATTCGAATTGCCTCCTTTGTTCAAACTTATCCAGGAACAATCGAAAACCGACTGGAAAGAAATGTACAAGGTCTTCAACATGGGACACCGTATGGAATTTTATGTTCCGGAATCCCTTGCCGCTGAAATTATTGGAATTGCCAATTCGTTTAATATCGAAGCGCAGATCATAGGACGTGTGGAAGCGGCTCCGGAGAAAAAAGTCACGATCCGGTCTCCATTCGGCACCTTTGAGTACAATTCCTGAAAAAACGATACAAAACAGGAACGACCACTTACAAAGCCAAAAGCCCTTTTTACTCAATTCCATTGTCCGTATGAGCAATTTTCCTTAACTTTAGAATACAACCATTAATTACCCGAAAATGCAGAGGACTTCGCGTTTAAAATTTGAGCTCTATATCATTCTTTTCCTGCTCAGCAGTGTCGGCCTCCTTGCCCAAATCCCGAATACGGGTGTATTTACCGGCTGCGGCGCCGATGCCCTCCACCAGAACAATGCCGCTACGCTTTCCGGGCAGCACGGGCTCGATTCCCTGGCTTACCAGCATTTTCTAACCTCCTCACACAGCCAGAACTCTACATTTGCTATTGCCAATATCCCGGTGGTGGTACATATCATCCACACCAATGGCCCGGAAAACATAAGCGATGCACAGGTACAGGCTGCCATTGCACATTTTAATGCCATCTTCCTTCCCAGCAATAATTACCAGATCCAGTTTTGCCTTGCACAGCAGGATCCACAAGGGAATTTCACAACAGGCATTACGAGGGATGTGTCTCCACTGACCACGGAAACCATGGAAGTGGATGATATCGCATTGAAGAATATCAACCGCTGGCCTCCGACCTGCTATCTGAATATCTGGGTGGTCCAGGAGATCCTGAGTGTGAGCATGGGCAGTGCAGTGGTAGGTTATGCTTATTTTCCCAGTGCTGCCGGCCAAAACATGGATGGTATTGTGATCGAAGCCGGTTTCTTTGGCACCAGTGCACAGGACGATGCGATAGGCGCTCACGAAATAGGCCACTACCTGGGTTTGTATCATACGTTCCAGAACGGCTGCACCAACAACAACTGTCTTGCTGATGGAGACCAGGTATGCGATACACCGCCCGATCAAACCACCTTCGCTTCCTGCAATCCTCCAAGTAATTCCTGCAGCACCGATGCTGACGATGCCAGCGCCAATAATCCGTTCTCTACCGATGTGGTGGATCTCGGCGAAGATTATATGGATTATAGTGATCTGAGCTGCTACAACCAATTTACCCCCGGCCAGTACAGCCGCATGCAGTTTTTTCTCACTACCTCACGCGCCAGTCTGCTCAACTGCCCCAGCTGTAATCCACCCTGTCCGAATCCCATAACTGCTACCATCACTTCACCCGCTTCGGGCACTATCATTACCACCGGGGGAACGGTCAACTTTACCGGAACAACCAACAGTACAGGCAGTCTTCAATGGTATATCGATCCGGCCAATATAATCAGCACAACTACCACTGCCGTTTATACATTTACAACAGCCGGTTCCTACTGGGTAAAATTTGTCGCACTGACCAACAATCCTTTCAATTGCCTGAACGGAATGGATTCCGTACAGATCATTGTGACCGAACCTGTCGTAACCAATTGCGGAGGTTCGATGCAATTCGACGACGCCCATCCTGCTGCTGACCTTCCACCCAGCAACGAGTATTATTCGGGAACGAATGGAGGTTATACCTGGGAATGCTGGTTTCGCCGCAATCAGCCTTTTCCCGGAACGGAAGCACATCCCATTATCGGCGCACTCGACCTTATATTATTTGAAGATCAGTACCTGGGCTTTGGATGGGACGGAGGATATTTCAACGAGCCAAACACAAAGCTCGTATTCAGGGTGGATGGGCCTTTCAGCACAATACCCAGCGCCTCCAGCTGCGCTTATTCCCCACCGGGTGGATTCGCCATAGGTACCTGGTATCATGCTGCCGGCGTAATGAATTACAATACGCAAACAGCTAAATTATTTGTGAATGGACAGTTGGTAGATTCGCGCACCATTACTACAGCGCCTATTACCGATGTGCTCGCTGCCCAGCTTAGTTTCGATCCTGTCTGGACAACTGAAGTAAGACCGTTGTATAGCAACCTGGATGAAGTACGTATTTGGAATGTACCAAAGAGCGACGCTGAGATCATGACCAATTATTCCACCTGCATGAGCGGTAATGAGCCGAACCTGCTACTGTATTATCGGTGCAATCAATCAGCCGGCTCAGTGATAATAGATGCCAGCCCCAATTCCATGGACGGGGTCTTCAATTCACCCTTGTGGTCCCCGGACGAGCCACCTCTTACCGGAGCGAGCTGTGTAGCTTCCTGCATAGAGATTTGCGGAAATAACATCGACGACAACAACAATGGTGAAATTGATGAAGGCTGTGCCTGCCCTGTTGTATCGGCAGGAAACGATACCTCCGTGTGCAATGGCAATAGTGTGCAATTAAATGCCTCTCCTGACTTCGTTGACTATTCCTGGGTGCCGGCAGCAAGTCTTGATGATCCGACTATCGCCAATCCTGTCGCTTCTCCCGGCACAACTACTACCTACACTTTAACAGCTAATGCACCTGGGCCTAACCTGATTGTGAACCCGGATTTCAGCGCCGGTAACTTCGGATTCACCAGTAACCACAACTATTCCACTACTTATACTCCCTGCAATTATTACGTGGGTCCCTTATTTTTCGTCTTCAATTATAACATGCCCGATCATACTCCTACAAGTGATAACATGTACATGAGCCTTGACGGATGTGTGAACGGACCGACCATGATCTGGGAGCAAACAATCTCTTCTGTAGAAACAGCCACTAATTACAGCTTTTCCTTCTGGGCTACACGCGCAGACGTGGCAGAACCGATATTCGAAATTCATTTTATCGGAAATGTCACCGGCGATGTAGTCCTCTCTACCACACCTGGTGTTCCTTACCCCGGCGGAGGTCTTACCTATTGGGATGAATATGGTGTTCCGCTTTGGAATTCAGGAGCCAATACAAGTGTCACCATTCGTATCATTAACCTGGAAACAGACGGAGGCGGTGTTGACTTCGGACTTGATGATTTCCATTTCGGTAAATTGTGTCCCGTCAGCGATACGGTGCAGGTAACTGTTTCAAACGATGCGCCCCCACCCTTAGATCTTGGTGATGATATTTATATGTGTACTTCCGGTACGCATACTTTCAATGCAGGTTCACACCTTACTTATTTGTGGCAGGACGGTAGCATCGACCAAACATTCACTGCTTACCAGCCCGGCATCTATTGGGTAACTGTAACCGACACCTGCGGTGGATTTCAAAGGGATACCGTTCAGGTGCTTTCATCTCCTCCTCCCACACTCACCCTTTCGAATGATACTGTACTTTGTATGACCGGTAATGTCCCGCTCACCTACACATCCGATTCGGTACTCACGCATTTTTTATGGTCACCGGCAGTAGGATTAAGCTGCACGAATTGCGCTAACCCGATTGCTTCTCCTCTTATCAACACTACCTATTATCTCGTTGCTTCTACAGCCGGGGGCTGCACCAATATGGACAGTGTCACTATTACATTTACCTCAAGCTTACCAACAGCGGTTGTAAGCACATTCCCCTGCGATTCGAGCGGTGCGATCAGTATCGGAACGGTAAGCGGTGGTGCATTTCCATATCAATACAATTTTAATAACCTTGGATTCTCTTCTACCACTGTTTATCCCGGGTTCAATGCAGGCATTTATCCCTTAACGATCAAAGATGTGAATGGTTGTCTTTTTGATACGCTTGTACAAACACCGGGATATATCTATACTCCTACACTGCTGTTACCAAACGACACGATCCTTTGCGCGGCAGGCAGTCTTCCTCTGAACTACACATCCAATGGTACTTTTACCAACTGGGCATGGTCACCCTCTGCAGGCTTAAGCTGTACTAATTGCAACAATCCAACAGCTACTGTTACTGGAACTGCCACTTACAACCTCTTAGCCACTACAGCCGATGGATGCATCAATACTGATAATATCACTGTCTTCATCAGTTCCTCCCTTCCCACATCGATTGCAGCATCCTTTCCATGTGATTCGATCGGAACGATCATTTTAGGAACGGTAAGCGGAGGCTTTTCTCCATATCAGTATAATTTCAATAACCTGGGCTTCTCAGCCCTTACCACTTATACAGGACTAACAGCAGGCACGTATCCTTTAACCATAAAAGATGACAAAGGTTGCTCGTTCGATACAAGCATCTATTCTCCCGGTTTTCTCTTCCCACCTGGTTCCGTTTCCTATCACACGACCAATATCGCCTGTAATCTTCCGGGAGCGCTTACCCTGCAAACAGTTACGGGAGGAATCCCTCCTTACCTTTTCAATTTCAACAACCAGGGCTTTTCTACGGATACAGTGTATACAGGGCTCAATGCCAATACATACACCGTTACTGTAAAAGATAGTGCAGGCTGTATGCTGGATATACCCATTACTATAGGAACAGATTTCGCTCCTGTTTACCAGGTGGATATTTTCACTGCGCCTTTCAATTGTGATTCGGGTGGAGCTGTAAGTATCAAAGCTGTTTATGGCGGAACTGCACCTTATCTCTTCAGCCTGAACAATGCTTCTTATACAAGTGCTACACACTATAACGAACTGTCAACAGGTATCTATTCGATCCGTGTAAAAGACAATAATAATTGTTTATACGACACCAGCTTTACCATCAGCGAATATTTTGATATTGAAGCGATCTATATTCCCAACTGTTTTACACCCAATACGGATCTGAATAATCCAACCTGGTCTATAAAAGGTTCCTGTGTAAAGTCGATCAATTGTATTATTTACAATCGCTGGGGAGAAAAGATCGCGGAGCTGAAAAACCTGGATGACAGCTGGGATGGCACTTATAAAAACCAGTATGTGGAAGAAGGTGTATACATGTACGTTGCCGACATCGACTATTACTCCGATCATTCCGAACGGAAATCCGGTTCTATAAGTGTACTTCGGTAAACGAATTACAGATTGCTGAAAGTCACATTCTTTTCAAGGATCTCTTTCTGGTAATCAAACAGACTTCTCCGGATCACTTCCTGTGCTTCCGATCTCCCGTATGTATGTGTGATCTCGCACACCTGCTCCATGGCACCCGGTAAATTTTTATAGGTCAGGAAATAATGTTTCAGTCTCCGGATAATAGACTCGGGGACTTCGCTTATATCCATGTATTGCGAATAGATCTCATCCTTCACCATTACGGCAATGATCTTGTCATCAATTTCATCTTTATCGAACATGCGCAATCCACCTATAGGCTTCGCTTCGAGGATAATATCGCCTGTGGTGATAATATGTTCGGTAAGCACCAGGATATCCAATGGATCACCGTCTCCCTTTGCCATTGCTTTGCCGGCTTTGGTAGTGGCATATTCGGCAACGGATGTTCCGCAATAGGTTTGTGGAATAAACCCATACAAGGCTGGAACGATATTGGAAAATTTCTGCGGACGGTCTACTTTCCGGTAACCCGTCACTTTATCGATCTCGTATTTGATAGTATCGGTGGGAACGATCTCTATGTAAGCAGTAACAACATCCGGAACATTTTTTCCCGGCTGGATCCCATGCCAGGGATGCGGTTTGAACAAAGGAATATTCATATCAGTTTTTTTATTTCATAAATTTCCGGATCACAAAATACAGGATCAGCATTCCCGCAAATGAAATCGCCACCAATACGATCGCTTTTTCGGGTGTAGGCAACTCGTTCTTGTGTGAAAAATCCGCATTGTTGTTTGTTTCGAGAAAAGCCTGCGCATCTAAATTAGTCTGTAGCCATTCCAGTTCCTGCCCGAAGCTCAGGTCGGAAGGAATAAAATTCGCCTGCACCTGTACTTCATTATCCACCTGCTTCCGGCTCCGTGAGCAAAAGCTTATATCCGGTTTTCCCAACTGTGCATAATTCGCATAGATGATCCAGGTTTCGCCCGGGTTAAAGCTCATGGCGCAATCACCGGTGCAATCAAAATAGACATCGATCTCTTTCGGGCTACTTCCCTTGAAAAGCTCGTGAACAATAAAATGGGCCTTATTGACTTTGTTGCAGGTGCCAACTGTTTTTACCGCGCCTTTGAAAATGAGCTGGTATGTTTCTGCATACTCCTTATTGAGCCGCGGAAGCTCCGGACATTCACAGGCAGCTGTACTATAGGCAAAATGCAGTAATACACTGAGAAAAAAAACGTGTATGTACCGTGTCGCTTTCATTAATCGACCTTTACTTCTTTTACAAACTGCAGGGCGGCTTCCATTTCCTGGTACAGGATCTTGTCTTCTTTTATAACAGGAATGGTAGATCTGAATTTCTTTATGAATTTCTCAAGTTTGGCAGAAGATTTCAGGGGTCTCCTGAACTCGATGGCCTGAGAGGCGTTCAGCATTTCGATCGCGATCACCCGCTCCACATTTCTCACCACCTGGTAACATTTGGTAGCTGCGTTGGCCCCCATACTTACATGATCTTCCTGCCCGTTGGAAGAAACAATGCTATCCACCGAAGCAGGTGTGCACAATTGTTTGTTCTGGCTTACGATACTTGCGGCCGTATATTGCGGGATCATCATTCCCGAATTCAGGCCCGGGTTGGAAACGAGGAAAGGAGGCAATCCTCTCAATCCGGAAATAAGCTGGTAGGTCCTGCGCTCGGAAATATTTCCCAGCTCGGCCATCGCAATCGCTAAAAAATCAAGAGCCAGCGCCAATGGTTGCCCATGGAAATTACCTCCCGATAAGATCTCATCCTCAGCAGGGAATACGGTTGGATTATCCGTTACCGAATTGATCTCCGTTTCAAACACCCTTTTTACATAGCCTGTCGTATCCTTTGTAGCGCCGTGAACCTGTGGAATACAGCGGAACGAATAGGGATCCTGGACATGTGCTTTTTTCCGTTCGATCAGTGCACTTCCTTTCAGTGTTTCCCTGAAAAACAAAGCTGTTTCGATCTGCCCGTTGTGAGGACGTATCGTATGCAGGTGATTTTTGAATGGATCGATCCTTCCGTCGAACGATTCCAGCGAAACACAGGCAACAGTGTCCGCAACCTGGTTCAATCGCTCTGAACGGATCAGGCAATAAATACCATACGCACTCATGAACTGGGTACCGTTCAATAAAGCAAGACCTTCCTTCGATCGTAATTTTAAAGGAGAAAGCTTCAGCTGCTTGTACACTTTTTCCGTATCCTGTTTTATTCCCTGGTAATACACTTCTCCCATGCCTAATAAAGGCAATGACATGTGTGCCAGTGGTGACAGATCGCCGGAAGCACCGAGCGAACCCAATTGATAAATGACAGGAAAAATACTGTTGTTGTAAAAGAAGATCAATCGTTCCACCGTTTCGATGTGACAAGCTGATTTTCCATACGAAAATGCCTGTATTTTCAGAAAAAGCATCAAACGTACAACCTCTGTAGGAACTTCTTCGCCCATTCCGCAGGCATGCGACATCACTAAGTTTTCCTGCAGCTTCTCGATCTGGTCGGCTGGTATCGCTACATTATAAAGAGAACCAAAACCGGTGTTGATACCATAAATCGGCTCTTTGTGCGATTTTAATTTTTTATCCAGGTAGGCGCGGCACTTATTGATCTCTTTCACTGCCCCATCCGATAATTTCAATTTCAGGTTCTTATCCAGGATATTCCGGACATCCTCTAAGGAAAGTTTCTTTTTTGGATCTATTGAATGATACATAGTGTTATTTCTGGTTTCCTGTTCCGGGTTTCAGGTTTCCCGGATAACCAGAAACACGCAACCAGAAACATGGAATATTACTAATCAAAACTAATTCCCATCTGCCCGTCGCCTTCCATGAAATTTTTTGCGCTGTCCTTGCTGATCTTGTCCATCGCTCTTCTGTGCAATTCCATCGGGGAAAGTCCTGTCTCATTTTCCTCCTGGTCCAGGAAAGCCTGTGCTTCCTTTATTTCCTGCGGGATCCGGAGATTGATATCTTTCACCTTGTAGGAAGAGAGTTTCTTTCCTTTCGCTTTCATTTGTACCATCGGTGCAAACTCTACCATACTGATCGCTTCATCAGGGATCTCGCGATCTTTCTCCTTCGCGAACTTGATCTCCACTACCGGGTTGATCTGCGCCGTGATGAGTTCAACACGTGATTGCTCATGCTCTGTAATGATCGACACTTTCGTGGAAATATTCTCAGGGTTAAAACGCTTAGTGAAATAGGATTTGCTTTCTCCGTCAAAATAGATGCAGGTAAGTGTCTGCGCAGGGAAGTATTTTTCAATGAACACAATGTCATCATCGAAATGGTTCAGTAATTCATAGGTATACAGTTTGTACATTCCTTTGCTTGTTATCGCCAGGATCTTATCATCACCTGCAAACTGCCCGAGGTACGTTCCGCGCTCGTCCTTGTTCAGGCGGTGCGTTGCATCGTCGAACCAGTAGTCTTCCGCGCCGAGTGTGGATTTTCCTTTGGAGGTCATCACCACTTTTTTCACTGCATACTTCGTTACAATATTCCCCGTGGATGTCCGTCCTTTTACTTCAATGTCGGCAAAGCTCACATCGATCTCAAATTTACGCAGTCCCGGAACCTGTTTCAATATCACCTGCACCCGCTCTGCTTCCCCGTTTGGATTCACGGTGAACCAATGAACGGTAGAGTTGGCAGAGCCTTTGGTAAGATCATATTCCTTATCACGGGTAACACCCGTAACATTAAAGCGCTTCATGAACGTAACGCCTTTCGGACCGTCCGTATAGATCATATTGTAAGTAGTGCGCTCATCGTTCTTTTTGAACACTGCGATATGAACGATGTCCTTACCGATAAAAACTTTATCGGCTATCTTGAACACCTTCATTTTACCGTCTTTGGTAAAAGCAATGATATCATCGATGTCGCTGCAGTCGCAAACAAATTCATCTTTTTTCAGGCTCTTTCCTGCGAAACCTTCTGCCCGGTTCACATACAGCTTCTCGTTGGCCATTACTACTTCCGTAGCAACGATCGTTTCCAGCTGCTTGGTTTCCGTTTTGCGTTCTCTGCCGGCTCCGTATTTCTTTTTCAGGTTTTTGAAATAATCAATCGCATATTCCGTCAGGTGTTCCAGGTGGTGTTTTACCTGTGCGATCTTCTCATCCAGCTCCTTCATGTGCGCTTCCGCCTTCAGGCTGTCGAAACGGGTGATACGGATCATCGGGATCTGCGTGAGCCTGTGCAGATCTTCATCATTGATCGCACGGATCAGTTTCTTTTTGAACGGTGCAAAACGCTCGTATAAATATTCGTATAAGGTTTCTTTATTGCTGTACTTTTTGAAGTCAATGTACATCTCTTCTTTGATAAAGATCTTTTCGAGGGATGCAAAATGCCATTTCTCTTCCAGCTCGTGTTTTTCGATCTCCAGCTCACTGCGCAAAAGATCCAGTGTATTTTGTGTATTGATCTTCAGGATCTCCGACACACCTACGAAACGAGGTCTTTGATTCTCAATAACACAGGCATTCGGCGAAATGCTCATTTCACAATTCGTGAAGGCATAGAGCGCATCTATTGTTTTGTCAGGTGAGATACCCGGTTGCAGGTGGATCTGTATCTCTACGTTCTCTGCTGTATTGTCCTCTACTTTTTTTACCTTGATCTTTCCTTTGTCGTTCGCTGCAATGATCGAATCGATCAGCGAAGAAGTTGTCGTTCCGAAAGGGATCTCGGTGATGACAAGCGTTTTGGGATTCAGCTCTTTTATGCGAGCCCGAACTTTTATTTTTCCTCCGCGTAAACCGTCTTTATAATCGGCAAAGTCGGCCACACCGCCCGTAGGGAAATCCGGGTAAATAAGTACTTTCTTTCCTTTCAGTATCTGGATCGACGCATCGATCAGCTCATTGAAATTATGCGGCAGGATCTTACAGGCCAAACCTACAGCGATCCCTTCCACTCCCTGTGCCAACAGCAAAGGGAATTTTACGGGCAATGTGATCGGCTCTTTGTTCCGGCCGTCATAGCTCATTCCCCAATCCGTCGTTTTCGGATTGTACAATACTTCCAAACCAAATTTTGATAAGCGTGCCTCGATATAACGTGGAGCCGCAGCGCTGTCGCCTGTCAGTATATTCCCCCAGTTACCCTGCATGTCGATCAGGAGATCTCTCTGCCCGATGGCAACCATTGCATCTCCGATACTGGCATCACCGTGCGGGTGATACTTCATCGTGTTACCGATCACATTCGCCACTTTGTTGTAACGGCCATCTTCCATTTCCCACATGCTATGCAGGATACGGCGCTGTACGGGTTTTAATCCGTCTTCCATCGCCGGAACCGCACGTTCCAGGATCACATAGCTGGCATAGTCGATAAACCAGTTCTTGAACATACCGGACACATGGGTGATGCTGTTCAGATCACCATGATCATCACCCTTGCCCGTATTGTTCGCATCAAATAAATTACTGTCTTCCATTTCTGTTCTCTGTATTTTTTTACGCCTCTTCGAAAAGATATTCTTCTTTAAATTCTGTTTGTTGTTTCGTTTCTATGCTTTCACCAGCTCTTCTTCCATATCTATTTCCACACGCAGGTTCTCGATGATGAATTCCTGGCGATCCGGTGTGTTCTTGCCCATATAATAATTCAGCAACTGTTGTATGGAGGCCTGTTGATCCAGCAGCACCGGCTCCAGTCGGATATCCTTCCCGATGAAGTGTTTGAACTCATCCGGGGAGATCTCTCCCAAACCTTTGAATCGTGTGATCTCCGGCTTTGGCCCTAATTTAGCGATCGCTGCTTTCCGTTCTTCATCACTGTAACAATACGCCGTTTCTTTTTTATTGCGCACACGGAATAACGGTGTTTGCAGGATATAGACATGTCCGTTCTTTACCAGGTCGGGGAAAAACTGCAGGAAGAAGGTGAGCAATAACAAGCGGATATGCATTCCGTCCACATCGGCATCGGTTGCGATCACCACATTATTGTAGCGCAATTCTTCCAGTCCGTCCTCTATATTCAATGCTGCCTGCAGGAGATTGAACTCCTCGTTCTCATACACCACTTTTTTGCCCAGTCCGAAACAGTTCAATGGTTTTCCTTTGAGACTGAATACAGCCTGCGTATTTACATCACGTGTTTTGGTAATGGAGCCGCTGGCCGAATCACCCTCACAGATAAAGATCGTGGTTTCATGTGCGCGCGGGTTTTTCACTTCATCAAGGTGAACGCGGCAATCGCGGAGCTTCTTATTGTGCAACGATGATTTTTTTGCGCGCTCTCTTGCTAATTTCTGGATCCCGGATAATTCTTTCCGTTCCCGCTCATTGGCAAGGATCTTTGCTTCGATCGAGCGTGCTGTTTCCGGGTTCTTGTGCAGGTAATTATCCAATTGCTCCTTGATGAAATCGTTTACGAACGAGCGCATCGATTGTCCTCCAGGTGCAACTTCCTGGGAACCTAATTTCGTTTTGGTCTGCGATTCGAAAACAGGCTCCTGTACTTTCACAGAGACCGCTGCAATGATCGACTTACGGATATCGGTAGGATCGAAATCTTTTTTGAAGAACTCACGAACGGTTTTCACAACTGCCTCGCGAAAAGCTGCCTGGTGTGTACCACCCTGCGTGGTATATTGTCCGTTCACATAACTGTAATACTCTTCGGAAAAATGTTCGTTGCTATGTGTCATCGCCAGCTCGATGTCTTCGCCTTTCAGGTGAATGATCGGGTACAGGATCTCACCGGAGATATTTTTTTCCAGCAGGTCTTTCAACCCGTTATCCGATTTGTACTCTTGTCCGTTGAAATACAGTTTTAATCCGGTGTTCAGGAAGGCATAATTCCAGATCATTCGGTCGATGTACTCATGTACAAAATGATATTTTTTGAAGATGGTATCGTCCGGGCGGAACTCCACATAAGTTCCGTTCGCTTCATTCGTTGATTGCAGTTTATGTTCCTTCACTACTTCACCACGGGTAAACTCTACTGTTTTGCTTTGCCCGTCACGGAAAGAAACAACTTTGAAATTTACTGACAAAGCGTTCACTGCTTTGGTACCCACCCCATTCAGACCAATGGATTTTTTGAAGGCATCGCTGTCGTATTTACCTCCTGTATTGATCTTCGAAACTACGTCCACTACTTTTCCCAGTGGAATTCCACGTCCGTAATCACGAATAGAAACAATCCCTTCTTTCACTGTGATGTCTATCTTTTTTCCTTCCCCCATCATGAACTCATCGATCGAGTTGTCCATCACCTCTTTTATCAGTACATAGATCCCGTCGTCGAAAGCAGAGCCATCACCCAGCTTCCCGATATACATACCGGGACGCATACGGATATGCTCTTTCCAGTCGAGGGATTTGATACTGTCTTCGTTGTAACTTGATGCTTGTTTTGCCATTTTGTTTGTCCTTATTGCATTTGTTTTTTAAGCCTGGCACTTAGCCAAGGCATCTTTTAGTTGTTCCATCTTAGGGAATCTTCGTTCTAATTCAGTTAAATACACTTTAGCTAAATCCAAGATTTTTTGATCTAATAAACTATTAGCTTTTTCAAAAATATATTTGTTACTATAAGTATCAAATTCAATCGCCCAATAAACTTTATTATTTTTAAGAGAATCGACCTCCCTGACACATTCTGCTTTTAATTTAATAAGCGAACTATCCCGAATTCCGATATTGCTTTGTATTATAGACTCGTAATAGACATCAGAAGTAGGATTTGTAACCGAATGGAAGAAATCAGGGCTTTTGAAATTTATTTTAACCATTACTGCTGAAGATATAGTCCTATTCCCATTTAATTTTGGTAACCAAAGGCCATTAGTTGAAGTAAGTGTTCTACGAACTTCTGCTTTTACTTTCGAACAAATTTCCTCGCTATTATACCTTCCTTTTTCGCCAGGATTATTTGAAGTATAATAAGAGTCGAATACAAAAGTTTTAAATGCTATCCCTATAACATTTCCAATGCTATCAATTGTTACAACCGCATTTGCTTCTATTTTGAAGTACTCGAAATAATAAATGTCATTGCTTCTATGAAATACGGACAGAAATAGTTCATCAAAATCTTTTCTTTCATATTTGAAAATGGCACCCTTTTCTCTATTCTTTCTAAATGGATCGGATTGACAATACAATTCAAGTCCCATGAATTGAAATAAGAGAATTGAAAAGATTATGTAAGTCCTATATGTCATTTTAAATAAGAAACCCGAAACTAAAAATATTAAACATTAAACCTGAAATGCATCACATCTCCATCTGCCACCACATATTCTTTACCTTCAATACGTAATTTTCCTACTTCCCTGCAAGCTGCTTCCGAACCAAGGGTAATGAAATCGTTGTAGGCGATCACTTCCGCTTTGATAAATCCTTTGGTGAAATCCGTATGGATCACTCCTGCCGCTTCCGGTGCTTTCATGCCTTTGGTGATCGTCCAGGCACGAACTTCTTTTACCCCAGCCGTGAAATACGTTTGCAGATCCAGCAGTTTGTAGGCCGACTTGATCAGCTTGTTCACACCCGGCTCATCCAGTCCCATTTCCCCGAGGAACATTTGTTTTTCTTCGTATGTTTCCAAAGCTGCGATCTCGCTTTCCATCTGCGCCGTGATCACTAATATTTCCGCATTCTCATTTTTTACTGCTTCCCTCACCTGCTCTACGTAAGCATTTCCTGTTTTTGCAGAGGCTTCATCCACGTTGCAAACATACATCACCGGTTTGATCGTCAGCAAATGCAGGTCCGCCACAAATGGCAGCTCCGACTCGTCGAGACCTGCAGCACGCGCCGATTGGCCACTTTCCAACACCTGTTTTACTTTCAGCAGGGTATTGTATGTTTTCACCGCTTCCTTATCGTTCCCGGTTTTCGCCTGTTTTTCGAATTTCTTGGCTTTCACATCCACACTTTCCAGGTCTTTCAGCTGCAATTCGGTATCAATGATCTCCTTGTCACGAACAGGATTTACCGAACCGTCCACATGCACCACATTCGGATCATCGAAACAACGCAGCACGTGAAGGATCGCATTACACTCACGGATATTGCCCAGGAATTTATTCCCAAGTCCTTCTCCTTTGCTTGCTCCTTTCACCAATCCCGCAATATCAACGATCTCTACAGTAGTAGGCAGGATATTCTGCGGTTTCACAAATTCTGCCAGCTTGTTCAGGCGTTCGTCCGGAACCGTGATCGTTCCTACATTCGGATCGATCGTACAGAACGGAAAGTTCGCTGCCTGTGCTTTTGCATTACTTAAACAATTAAAAAGGGTTGATTTTCCAACGTTTGGCAACCCCACAATTCCACATTTTAAAGCCATATTTCTCGTTACTTTTTAGTCAGAAAGCGTTATGATATCGATCCCTGCAAGAGGCGGGAAATATCGGAATTTCTGACCGAATTAAAAACTTGCAAATATACGAACGGCAAGGCCTTGTTGAACCTGCCTCACCTGACAGAATGAACAGAGTTTTTAACATAATAAGTTCTTTATTAACAAGGGAAAAGCCGGCGAACGAATAATACTACTTTTGCAAAAACTTCACTATTTATGGCGGATACAGCGCAATTACAAAAAATTTGCACACAGGTAAGAAGGGATATTGTCAGGATGGTCCACGCTGTTAATTCCGGCCATCCGGGTGGCTCACTGGGATGTACCGAATACATGGTAGCGCTTTATTTCGGGATCATGAAGCATCATCCCGACAAATGGAACATGGACGGCACCGGTGAAGACATCTTTTTCCTGAGCAACGGCCATATTTCGCCCGTATTCTACAGTGTTTTAGCACGTTCCGGTTATTTTCCGGTATCCGAATTAAGTACTTTCCGTAAACTGAATTCAAGGCTGCAGGGGCATCCTACCACGCATGAGCACCTGCCGGGCGTACGTATTGCCAGCGGCTCCCTGGGCCAGGGCATGAGTGTGGCTATCGGCGCAGCCCTCGCGAAAAAGCTGAATAAAGACCAATCTATCGTATACTCCCTGCATGGCGATGGTGAATTGCAGGAAGGCCAGATCTGGGAAGCGGCTATGTTTGCTGCCGGCAACAAGGTGGATAATTATATTGC
Organism: Bacteroidota bacterium; assembly: GCA_021156365.1. Lineage (GTDB taxonomy): Bacteria > Bacteroidota > Bacteroidia > B-17B0 > Aurantibacillaceae > JADJDM01. The sequence goes on along the minus strand of JAJNDK010000006.1, from coordinate 373,032 downwards.
AACGATCGATTATAATGGCCGCCAGATCGATGGCGATGTGGATAAAGTGCTTCCGCTCGGCGATCTGCGGGCCAAATTCCTTGCTTTTGGCTGGGAAGTGCTGGAAACCGAACAAGGGAATGATATGGCCGCAGTGATAGAAGGCCTGAATAAAGCCAAAGCATTGACTGGCAAAGGAAAACCGGTTATTATCATTATGAAAACCGAAATGGGCGCCGGCATCGATTTTATGATGGGCTCACACAAATGGCACGGAGTAGCGCCGAATGATGAGCAGCTTGCTCAATCACTGACGCAGCTCATTACCGGTACGGAAGAAGATTATTAATTTACGTTAAAACAAAGAATCCCTGCGATTTCCGGTTCAGATTGTGTGTTGATATCCGGGATTCATTTTTTACAACATGCTGAAGAAACAAAACACCCGACGCCCCGTGCAGCTGATTTTTGCTGTGCTGCTCGTTGTGCTTGTTTCACGCTTTCATGCCCAGGTAAAATACCAGGGACAAGTAAAAGTTAACGACACCAAAGATTTTACGAAGGGCAAAAAATACGATCCGGATGCTACCACACGCATCCTTTTTATCTTCGATGATTCCTACAGCATGTATGGCAACTGGAATTCCGGGGTAAAAATGGAAATAGCCCAAAAACTGATGGGAGAGTTCCTGGACAGTCTAAAAAAAACACCCAAGCTGGAAATTGCGCTCCGCTGCTACGGACATCAGACACCTTTCCGCCCCACCCGAAATTGTGAAGATTCCAAACTGGAGGTACCTTTCGCACCCGTGGCTACCAATGCCAAAGTAGTAAAAGACCGTATCAACAAGCTTGCTCCGACCGGAACGACACCTATAGCCTACTCACTTGAACAATGCGCCGCGGATTTTCCCGAAAAAGAGAATTGCAGGAATATTGTGATCCTCATCACCGACGGGATCGAAGAATGCAATGGCGATCCCTGTGCCGTTTCCAGAGCGTTGCAAAGCAAAGGGATCTTCCTGCGTCCATTTGTGATCGGTGTGGGACTCGACGTTAAGTTTGCGGATGTGTTCGGTTGTATGGGAAAATTCTACGATGTAAGCAACGAAGCGAATTTTAAAAATGTGATGAAGCTGGTTATGATAGAAGCCCTGAGCCAGACCACCGTGCAGGTGAACCTCAACAACACTGCCAAAAAGCCGCTGGAAACAGATGTGACGATGACCTTCTACGATCAGAAAACAGGACAGATCAAATACGATTATGTTCACACGCTCAATCACCGTGGCAACCCCGACACACTTATCCTCGATCCGGAGATCACCTATAAAATGGTCGTACACACCATCCCCGAGCTCACCAAAGAAAACATTACACTCGAAAAAGGAATCCACAATATGATTCCGCTGGACGCTCCGCAGGGCTTCCTGAAAATAGATATACAGGGCACCAATCCTTTTAAGAATTTTAACTACATCGTACGCAAGAAAAATACAATGAATACGTTGAATGTGCAGGAGATCGGCAAGACCGAAAAATACATCACCGGCCTCTACGACATCGAAGTCCTTACCCTGCCCCGTATAAAGATGCAGGATGTAGAGATCAAACAGAGCTCCACCAATACACTCAAAATACCCGCTTCCGGTCAGGTGCTTATCAATAAAGGAGCGGAAGGCTTCGGGAGCATTTACCTCGAGGAAGGAAAAAAATTAACATGGGTTTGCAATTTAAAAAGCGAATCTGTAAACGAAATCGTCTACCTTTTACCCGGAAATTACAGGGCTGAATACCGGCTGAAAACACAACAGGAATCAGAAAAAACAGCAGAGAAAAAATTCACCGTTGTTTCGGAGCAAAATGTTTCGATCAAATTTTATTAAGCATTATGAAAAAATACACCTTCACTGAAAAAAAAGATACGCGCTCCGGTTTTGGCGCAGGACTTTCTGAACTGGGCAAAAAAAATCCGAATGTGGTGGCCTTGTGTGCCGACCTTACCGGTTCCCTGAAAATGGATGCATTCCAGAAAGAATTCCCGGAACGTTTTGTACAGGTAGGTATTGCCGAAGCAAACATGATCGGTATTGCGGCCGGTTTAACCATCGGTGGAAAGATCCCCTTCACGGGTACTTTTGCTAATTTCAGTACCGGACGTGTATATGATCAGATCCGCCAATCCGTTGCTTACAGCGGGAAAAATGTAAAGATCTGTGCATCCCATGCGGGACTTACACTTGGTGAGGACGGAGCTACACACCAGATCCTCGAAGACATTGGCCTGATGAAAATGTTGCCGGGCATGGTCGTGATCAATCCATGTGATTACAACCAGACCAAAGCAGCCACGATGGCTATCGCGGATTACAAAGGACCTGTGTACCTGCGTTTCGGAAGACCGGCAGTCCCTAACTTTACTCCCGCCGATCAGACTTTTGAGATAGGTAAAGCAGTACATCTGATCCACGGACACGACGTTTCCATTTTTGCTACGGGACACCTTGTATGGAAAGCCATCCAGGCTGCGGAGATCCTTGCAGAAAAAGGGATCAATGCCGATGTAATAAATATCCATACCATCAAACCGCTGGATGAGGGAGCTGTACTGGAATCTCTTAGCCGCACGCGCTGTGTGGTAACGGCAGAAGAGCACCAGATGCACGGAGGCCTTGGCGACAGTATTGCACAGCTGCTTGCACGCAACAATCCATACCCGCAGGAATACGTGGCAGTGAACGACAGCTTCGGCGAAAGCGGAACTCCGGATGAGCTGCTGAGAAAATATGGGCTGGAAACGGAGAACATTGTGGAAGCAGCGCTCAAAGTATTCAACAGGAAATCCTGAAAGCAGGACCAGAGGAAATTTTCAAATTCTTAAAAGATCAGCATCATGTTTAAATTCAAAAAGATCGTTTTTCTGTTTGCCGCCTTTATTGCAATACAGGCAAAAGCACAAAAATTCACTTCGTTCTCCGAAGATTCGGTGAAATACATCAAGGAGTTGGATGCTTATTTTCAGGACAACACGGCCAATAAAGATGAAGCAAAGAAATTTGTGGAGGACTTTGGCAGGTTCTGGAAAACACCTGCTTTTACAAAAGAATACAAAGAGAGTGTATACGAGATCAGCAACAAAATGCTGGTAAAAAAACTGAAGCCCTATCCGTATTTCCGTGATTATCTCACCGCAGTTGCCAATTACATTGATGCCGGTAAAGACCGTGAAGGTTTCCTGAGCTGGCAGGCCTGCCTCGAAAAATCACTCGCCGCTAAAAACAACAAAGCGTTCGGTGAATTGCTCGAGACCAGTCTGAATCTTTTTGAAGCCAATATATTTTTCCACTCCCCGGCTTTCGATTGGTATTCGGTAGAAGGTGAATATACCTTTGCATACGACTCTGTTCCAAAAGTTGTGTTCCCGAAGTTTACACTGAAGTGTCGCAATGCACGGGAAGACTCCCTGGAGATCACCGACATTATCGGAACCTATTATCCTTCTTCCGGGAGGTTCGTAGGGAAAGGCGGGAAAACCACCTGGAAAAGAACGGGCCTCGATGACGATGTATATGTAGATCTGAAAAAAGTAAGCATTGATTGTAAAAGCGGTGGTTACTCCTGCGACTCAGTGTTTTTCCACCATCCCGATTATTTTGAAAAACCACAATTAGGAAAAATAATTGATAAAGTGATCACGGAAAACAAAACCGATACGTATCCGCGGTTTGATACCTACACCAAACGGATCTTGGTAAAGAACGTATTGAAAGATGTTGATTATGAAGGCGGATTCTCCATGCGGGGAGCTAAATTCGTAGGAAGCGGAGATTCCAAAAATCCGGCAAAGATCCTGTTCAGGAGAGGCGGCCAGGTTTTCCTGCAGCTCACCGCGCGTAACTTTGCCATGAGCACGGACAAGGTCACTTCTGAAAATGCCTCCGTAAAATTCTTCATCGACAAGGATTCTATCATACATCCGGGACTTACATTTAAATACGAAGCCGATAAACGCAAAGTATCTCTTTTACGCACCGACGACGGGATGCAGAAAAGCCCGTATTACGATTCGTATCACAAGCTGGATATGTATTTTGAAGAGCTGATCTGGAAGATCGATTCGGCAAAGATCGATATGGGCTTCCTTGCCAACAATTTCCAGGGGCAGGCCTATTTCGAATCGCAGGATTTCTTTACAGCAGACCGGTACGAAAAATTGTCGGCAGGAGATGTCAACCCTATTTCCAAGATCAACCAGTATTATGAATCGAATGGAAAACAAAAAATATTCACTGCGAAAGACCTCGCTATCTATATGAAGTGGCTGGCAGTAGATCTGCGTCCGGTACTGTTTAAAGTAGCACAGTACGGATTGATCAGCTTCAATACGGAAACAGATGAGGTCACCATAAAAGATAAATTATTCAGTTATATCAAAGCCCATAAAAAACAGGCAGATTACGATATCATCACCTTCCATTCCACCAGTCCCGGAAATTACAATGCAACGCTCAACCTGCTGAATAATAATTTTGACCTGCGGATACGCGGTGTAAAGCAGCTCCTGCTGAGCGATACCCAGCAGGTATTTGTATTCCCGGCCAAACAGGAAGTAACGGTAAAGAAAGGAAGAAAATGTTTGTTCTCAGGTGTGGTAGCTGCCGGTAAATTTGAGTTTCACGGGAAAGAATTCACCTATGATTATGACCTGAATAAGATCGACCTCAAAAACGTGGATTCCCTGAGGATCTATGTAGATTCGCGCGAACCGGATATCAACGGTAATTACGGCTATAAAAGGGTTCAGACCGTTATCGAGAATGTGAACGGTGAGCTCCTCGTGGACGGGCCTACCAATCATGCCGGCTGGAAAAAAGCCCCGAGCTTCCCGATATTCAAAAGTTTCAAGGAATCATACGCGTACTACGACAAGAGAAGTATTCAGCGCGGTGTGTATAACAAAAACAAATTCTATTTCAAGCTCGATCCTTACACGATCGACAGCGTGGATAACTTCCGCAACGAAGCCCTCATTTTCGACGGTGAGTTCGTCTCTGCCGACATCTTCCCTACTTTCAGGGAAAAGCTTACACTGCAGGAAGATTACTCGCTTGGTTTCATCCGGCAAACGCCTCCCGGCGGATTCCAGGTATATGGAGGAAAAGCAAAATTCGAGAACGAGATCCGCTTAAGCAACAAAGGTCTGCGTGCCGACGGTGATATCACTTTCGGCCCTTCTGTAACACATTCCGATGATTTCATTTTCTTCCCGGATTCCATGAATGGCGTCGCGCAGAATTTCGATGTGAAGGAAACTTCTTCGCCGGATGAATTTCCGCAGGCACACGGAGAAAATGTGTATATCCACTGGATGCCTTACAAAGATCTGATGCAGGCTTCGGATAAAACCACTCCCTTCAGCGCTTACAACAAACAGGCAGAATTCAGGGGACGTTTCGATCTTTCGCCGTCCGAGCTATACGGAAAAGGGAAAGTTGATTTTGAACGCGCCGATCTTATGTCCAAAAAGATCCTTTTCAAACAAAAGAAATTCTTCTCCGATACCGCCAACTTCCATCTAAAGGCATTTGAAGAGGAAGGATTTACCTTCTCTACCGAAAACGTAAATGCAACCATCAACTTCGAAGACCGTACGGGGCAGTTCGTCAGCAATGGTGCCGGTTCCTATGTTCGTTTCGATAAGAACCAGTACATCGCCTACATGGACCGTTTCAAATGGTATATGGACAGCGAGAACATCCAGTTAGGTGATGATCAGAAAAAGATCGATGCGGCTGCGGCTGAAAATGCACTCGATCTCGAAGGGCCTGAATTCATATCCATCCATCCGAAACAGGATTCCCTTCGTTTCTTTGCACCTGCTGCAACGTATAACCTGCGGAAATACATCATCGGTTGTAAAAATGTACCCTTCATTAATGTAGCGGATGCACGTATGTTCCCTGACAGCGGTAAAGTAACCATCTACAAATCGGCTGTGATGGATACACTACGGAATGCAGTGATCCTTGCCAACACGGTAACCAAATTCCACAATATCAAAAAAGTACGTGCGAATATCTATGGAAAAAAATCGTACCTGGCGAGTGGAGAGTATACCTACTATGACGAGAACAATTCCCCTTTCCTTATAAAGTTTGCGAAGATCACACCCGATACTTCCGGGCAAACAGTATCCGAAGGCACGATCACGGAAGCTGAGAATTTCAAATTCAATCCGTATTTCAGCTTTGCAGGTAAGGTGAAGCTCTTTGCATCCGAGCAGTTCCTGACCTTTGACGGAGGAACGAAGATCGTTCATGATTGCGGACGTGTGAGTAAATCGTACCTGAAATTTGCAGGAGAGATCGATCCGAAAGAGATTTACATTCCTATTGCCAAAGACCTGAAAGATGTAAACAACAACGAGGTGGGCTCCGGCATTATCTACAGCAATGATTCTACCAAAGTATATTCCGCATTCATCTCGCCGGTTCCCGGTAGAAAAGACAAGAACATCATTTCCGCAGACGGCTTTATGTTCTATGATAAGGAGGCGAACGAATACCGTATTTCGAGCAAAGAGAAATTAGTGGAGAATTCCCTGCCGGGCAATTACATGAGCCTGAATACGACCAACTGTATAGTGTATGGTGAGGGCTTGCTGGATATCGGTGCCGATTTCGGCCAGGTGAAAGTGGTTACTGCCGGTTCCGCATCGCATTATACCGTGAACGATTCTTCTTCACTGAGCCTGATGATGACGGTTGACTTCTTTATGAATAAATCGGCCATGAAAAAAATGTTCACCGACATGGAAGTATATATGGGCAGCTCGGCAGCGTTGGAATTTGATAAGCCAGGCTTTGAAAAAGGATTGCGTGAGATCCTGGGTCAGGAAAAAGGCGATAAAGCGATCTCCGATCTCAACTTAAACGGAGGCTTCAAACGTTTTCCGGATGAGCTGGAGAAAACCTTCTTTATAGGCGATATTAACATGCGGTATGACAAAGCCAGCAAATCGTTCCTGAGCGATGGAAAAATAGGGATCGGCAGTGTTTACAAGAACGAATACTACCGGTATGTGAACGGATATGTCCAGATCAAAAAACAAAAATCCGGCGATAAGCTCACCATCCTGCTGCAGCTCGATCAAAGCACCTGGTACTATTTCAGCTACTTCAAAGGCGTAATGAGCGTTGTGTCCAGCAACCAGGAATTCAACACCATCATCAAAGAAGAAAAACCTAAGAGCAGGAAAATGGATGTGGACAAAGGTCCGGCGTACCAATACAACATCGCCGGTCCTAAAATGAGAGACAAATTCCTGAAAGATGCCAAACTCACAATAGAAGTGAAGAAAGAAGAAGAAGAATAGCATTCACCACCCTATATTGAAAACGCCCCGTCATTCTGAGCTTGTCGAAGAACGGGGCGTTTTTATTGTATATAACCCGAGTAATTAAGAACCCGGTGTTAATAACAATGCCCTGAGTTCCAAATACCTCCTTTTCAATTCCCTAATTTTATCCTCACACCAGGTATATATCATTATGTCCTATATTGAGCTAAAACAAGAATTGGAGAAATTGTTGAGCGAAGACCTCAGCAATCGACATTCGCTGCAGGAAATGCGCCGGAATGTATTTCTGAATGCAGAGCATTCACAGAAATCGCAAAGCGTGATCGCGGAAAAAGAATCCGAGATCTTCAGCCTGCGCTCTGCCGTTTCCGAAAAAGAAAGTGATATCCTGTCGCAGCAGGCGGAGCTGGAAAAAATGCGCGCCGCTCTCGAAGAAGAAAGGAACGCTTTTGAAGCCAGCAAAGACAATTACCTCGCAGAGATCTCCGCACTTCAGAACAGCGCTTCCGAATTACAATCAGCACAGGAACAGCTGACCAGCATGAAAGAAGAAGCCGGTAATCTCAGCATCGAGAATACCCATTTTGCAGCAAAGATCCGTGAGCTCATTTTTCATATCGACGAACAAAACACGCAGAAAGAAAAACAGGAAAAAGAAATTCAAAACCTGCGCGATACACTCAAAACGATCGATTCCGAGAAAAAACAGCTCGCTTTCGATCTTTCCGAATCCTCTACCAAAGAAGAATCCATCACTTCACTTAACGAAGAACTGGAATCCACCAAAACAAGGGTAATTTTATTAGAAGCACAAAGGCAAACGGCTATCGAGCTGATCCAGGCACAAAATGCAACAATAGCGCAGCTGGAAAACAACCTGAAAGCCATTGAAGACGAATTCTCTTTTGTGGTAGATAAATTCATTGAGGAAAAAGATCTCCTGGTGAACGACAATGCAGAGCTGATTGCCGAAATGGGAGCGTTTACACTGGAGAACGAAGACCTGTATGCAGAACAAAAAAGCCTGCAGACAAAAGTACATGAGCTGCAATTGCAGATCGAAGAATTTGCCGATTCACTGAGCGAGCTGCGTTCCAAAGAACAGATCATCCTCTCGCTGGAAGAAGAGAAAGAAAGACTCAACGGGATCATTTCCGAGCTGAACAACAAGCCCTATGTGGATGAAGAATCCTATACTTCGCAGATAGGAATGTTAAATGCAGAGATCATTTCCTTAACAAACAGTTTAGAAGAGCTTAACTCCGGTTCCAGGCTAAAGATCGGGGCGCTCGAATTTGAAAAAAACAATTTACTCCTCAAACTGGAAGACCTCGAAAAACAGGCAATGGCTGCCGGGGAAACCAGATCTGAAAATGCAGGATCCGATAACGAGGTTTTTATCGATAAATTACTCCAGCAGATCAACCTCCTGAACGAGGAAAAGTCCCTGCTACAAACAGAGAACGAAGAAGCGCATTTGTCCCTCGAAAGACTGCAATCCAGTTGCTCAGAATTGACACAAACAATTGAAAATCAAAAGAATCTGATAGAAAACTTGGAAGAGACAAATAAACAGACTAAATTAGCGGAAACATTTTTGGGATTGGGCTCGGACAAAGCCAGCTTAAAACTAAAAATCAATGAGTTAGTGCGGGAAATTGACAAATGTATTGCATTACTCAGTGTATAAAGGATTAATTTACAGCATTTATTATACTTAATGAGTGAAACCTCTATTAAAATAGAAATTGCGGGTGCCGAATATTCCCTCACGGTGAAAAACGAGGATATAGGGATCATTGAGCAGGCCGCAGCACTTATTAAAGAAAAAATTGTCGGATTTGAGAAAACGTATCCGGTAAAAGATAAAAAAGATGTGTTGGCGATGGTGTTTTTACAAACACTCAGTGAGTTGATGAAAGAAAGCATCCAAAAAACGGATGAGATCAATAAACTACAATCGCTGCTGGAAGAGCTCACCGAAATGGTGAAACAACACCAGCAAAAAGTAAGCTAGATCCTTTTTACAGAAACGAATTTTCCCGCATAGGCATGCTGCCCATAGTGTCAGTTATGTTTATGCGTTTTGTATATATAAACAAACAACGTAGACCCAATGGACCTGATAATAGCTATCATATGTATCGGTGTAGCCCTCATAGGAGGAGTCATCGCCGGATTTATACTCTCCAATTCAAGGCTCAACAAAAGCGCCGTCCTTGAAAAAGACAACCTCCTAAAAGAAGCAGAGCTCAAGAACGAAGCCATCAAACAGGAGAAGATCCTCCAGGCTAAAGAAAAATTCCTGCAGCTGAAAGCAGAACATGACAAATCCGTTGCTCAAAAGAACAATGAGATCGTTAAGAACGAACAGCGCATCAAACAAAAAGACCAGGAGCTATCGAAAAAGATCGAAGAAACCCAGCGCAAATCCACCGATATCGATGCCCTTAAGCAACAGTTAACACATCAGCTGGAGCTCAATGCGAAGAAACAGGAAGACCTCGATAAATCCCACAGACGTCATGTCGAGCAGCTCGAAGTAATTTCCGGGCTCAAAGCAGACGATGCCAAAGCACAATTAGTGGAAACAGTGAAAGCAGAAGCTAAAACAGAAGCCATGTCCTATGTAAAAGACATCATGGATGAAGCAAAGCTCACTGCCAATAAAGAAGCGAAGAAGATCGTTATCCAGACCATTCAGCGTGTAGCTACCGAACAGGCAGTCGAAAATTCCGTAACCGTATTTAATATTGAGAACGACGAAGTAAAAGGACGCATCATCGGACGTGAAGGACGTAACATCCGTGCATTCGAAGCCGCCACCGGTGTCGAAGTGATCGTGGATGACACCCCGGAAGCGATCATCTTTTCCTGCTTCGATCCGATCCGTCGTGAGATCGCACGTCTGGCCCTGCATATGCTGGTAACCGACGGACGTATTCACCCGGCACGTATTGAAGAAGTAGTGGAGAAAGTAAAAAAACAATTGGAAGAAGAGATCATCGAAACAGGAAAACGTACCTGTATCGATCTTGGTATCCATGGTCTGCACCCGGAGCTGATCCGCATGGTAGGCCGTATGAAATACCGCTCCTCTTACGGACAGAATTTATTGCAGCATAGCCGCGAAGTAGCAAATCTTTGTGCGATCATGGCAGCTGAATTGGGCCTCAACCCGAAAGTAGCGAAACGTGCAGGTCTCTTACACGATATTGGTAAAGTGCCGGATGAAGAACCGGAATTGCCGCATGCTATCCTCGGTATGAAGCTGGCAGAAAAATACAAAGAGAAACCCGAAGTGTGCAATGCCATCGGAGCCCATCACGACGAGATCGAAATGACATCTTTGATCTCTCCTATCGTGCAGGTATGTGATGCCATCAGCGGTGCACGTCCGGGAGCACGCCGTGAGGTTGCAGAACAATACATGAAACGTCTGAAAGATCTGGAGAACCTGGCGATGTCTTACCAGGGTGTGGAAAAAACCTACGCTATCCAGGCAGGCCGTGAGCTTCGTGTGATCGTTGCCAGCGAAAAAGTAAACGACCAGACAGCAGAGAAATTAGCCTTCGATATCTCCCAGAAGATCCAGACCGAGATGACCTACCCGGGCCAGATCAAAGTAACCGTGATCAGGGAAACAAGAGCTACCAGCTACGCGAAGTAAATCGTACTACATATTTAATAAGGAACACGCTTCGCAAGGGGCGTGTTTTTTTATGATAAGCCAACCAACATTTTCTTTCGAAGCCGCAGCCCCGTGTGTTCCCCGTGGATACAATTTAAGAATATATAGTACTCCCAACATTTACACACTACAACCACAAAGCCAATCAACATCTTCTCCCGAAGCTACGGCCCCGTGTGTACCCTCTCCCCATGGGAGAGGGTTCCACTACTCCGCTCCAGCATGTCCCACATGGTCCCGAGGCTTCGGGACTGTGGAACATGCAGGATCCTGGGATCCCCGTTCCGCAGGATTTGTAATCCTGCGGAATAACCGCAATCTCAGGATTTTAAATCCATTCGTTCCATCCCAAATAAATTTGAACCAATTTCCGATTTTCCTATCTTTGAATAAAAGACAGAAATGATATGGACCACAACCTGAAACCTGAAGAACGCGAATTGGTAAAGCTCGTGCAGTACTTCAAAAAACGTGCACAGGTCCTCATCACCGAAAATAAGCTGGAAGAAGATTACCGCCGGATGTTGGAAACCTGCGACAAGCTCACCGAACAATTGTATCTGCACGCAAAGAACAGGGAAAACATCCTGGCCGAACGCGCGCAATTGGAAAGCATGATACAGGACAATGCCAAATGTCCGAAATGCAACAGCAATGAAATGCTCAGGCTCATCGGTTTCGATACGAGCGCGCAAGGCTGGAAAAGCAACAAGTACAAATGCCGCCGCTGTAATATTGCATTCGTATGGAACACACCCAATAATCCCTGGGACATGATCCCTTACGTCGAAAAATTTATCAAAGACACCGAAGAAAAAATGACCGACCTTGATCCTGCTGATCCGGGTCGTGAATCAACCATGCAGGGATTGGAACAGATGAAAGCCAATGTCGCTAAACTAAAACCAGTGACAGAAGCTTCGGATCTTGACATGAAGGATCTGCAGGAACGGGAGATCCAAATGGCAGAAATGGTACACAAATTCAAAAAACACCTCCTCATTGAAAAGATCAAAATGGAAAACTAACAACAGTTCCACACACCAAAGCCACAAAGCTAACAACCATTTTCTATCGAAGCCCAGGCCCCGTGTGTTCCCTCTCCGCTGGGAGAGGGATGCCTCGTGCGAAAGGGTGAGGGTTACTCCGGTCATCCTGAGCTTGACGAAGGAGGGAAGTCCGTGCGAAAGGCTGAGGGGACTCTCGAATTGACACGTCACAATCTCACACCCAACCAACATCCCCTCACGACATTTCCTCGCGATGTAGCGAGGCTACGCGACGAAGCCCAGGCCCCGTGTGTTCCCTCTCCCGCTGGGAGAGGGAAGCCTCGTGCGAAAGGGTGAGGGTTACTCCGGTCATCCTGAGCTTGACGAAGGGGGGAAGTCCGTGCGAAAGGCTGAGGGGACTCTCGAATTGACACGTCACAATCTCACACCCAACCAACATCCCTCACGACATTCCCTCGCGATGTAGCGAGGCTACGCGACGAAGCCCAGGCCCCGTGTGTTCCCTCTCCCGCTGGGAGAGGGAAGCCCGTGCGAAGGGTGAGGGATACCCCTCCGTGAATAACAATTTATAATTCAGTATTTAATTCTCGCCCGACTGATTTAAATTAGCTTTTACGCGCGCCGTCATAGCAACACGCATAGCTGGCAATAAACAATTTGAAAAGCAACGCCGATACCTCTCAACAGAACAGCAGTAAAGCTGCAGCCAATGGTATTGCTCAGAAAAAGAAAGAAAGTGAATTTCAATTCGAAGACAAGCGTCCGGAAACCCTTGTACAGCGGAATCTGCAGAACATCGTTAACAGCAGTTCGCAGGTTGCCCAACGACAGGCTTTCCAGGAAATAGCAAATACCGCAGCTCCCGAACCCCTCAAGCGAAAAGAAAGTCCCGAAGAAACACAACAGGATAATTTTCAGAGAAAAGAAAACAACACCGGTCTCCCCGACACGTTAAAGACAGGAATGGAAAACCTCTCCGGGTATTCCCTCGATGATGTAAAGGTACATTACGATTCGGCGAAACCGGCTCAGTTGCAGGCCCACGCCTATGCACAGGGAACGGACATACACATTGCAAGCGGTCAGGAAAAGCATCTGCCGCATGAAGCCTGGCATGTAGTGCAGCAAAAACAGGGACGGGTGCAGCCCATACAGATGAAAGGCGGGCATACGATCAATGACGACCGCTCCCTCGAAACAGAGGCAAGTACAATGGGCCATAAAGCCATACAATTCAGCGGGCACAGCCGCTCCTACCTGCGATCCGCAACGGCAGCCTCACACCAGCCGGTTCAGCGTATGATCGAAGGGCTGGATGATTACTTAGACCCTAACAACATTCCGGATAAATGGGTCGAAGCGTATATTGAAGACCTCCTCCATGATCACACCCACCTCAGTCAGGCAGATATAGCTCCCTTATACACGATCCTATTCGCAGACAATCCACCCATGCCTCAGAAAAATTTACAAAATACGGGTGGCGATCATTGGAACGTAGAAATAGTAAACGCGGCAGGCAACTATACAATTGAGACGAGACATGATGGCAATTGTGGAATTCATGTTGTAAGCGCATTACATCAGGTTGCCACCGGAGCCATCAACCAGGCCCCGGACGCAGCATACGTTGCTAACCGGGGTTTTATTGCGAACGCAAGAGCTATGCTGAAGACGATTTACGAAACCTATGAACCGCTGCAAATCAAAAATATAATAGCAACAGCGATAAAGGATAAAGAATCCCTCCCGCACTCAGGATTTGGTGAAACTCTGAAGCGATTGATCACAGCGACTGGAAAAATCGATAACAGCGCTCAGGTGGCAGAGTATAGAAGGATTGAGATAGAAAATGCAGTCAGCGCTGCAGCAGCGGCTGCCGGAGGTGGCAGAGAAATGACCCGGCCTTCGGCAGCGAAAATAAAAAAAGCAGGCAAAGGTGCAGCGGGAGCCCCCTATTATATAGGCACAGAAAAGGAAAAAAACAAAGTAAAGGAAAAAGAGTCTGCCGCCGCCGCATATCCGGTAGCAGGAAACGCGGCGAGGAAACCTCCTTATGCGAAGGAAAAAGATCCGGCAGGTCTGGCTGCTTCTGCTTCAGGATCGGGAAGAATGGGGCTAAGCAATAAAAACGGAGCTAAAGAAAAACGCGCAGCGGCTGCAGCAGAAGCCTTAGCGGAAGGCCCGGCCGGAAAGCCTGGTTATGATGAGGAAAGCGATGCGATGGTGGTGAGCGCGGAGGCTGCTGCTGAAAGTCGGGCTGGCTCCAATTCAGGATCAGGTGCAGGAGGCGGAGGAGGCAAAAAAACAACAGCGCGATACCGGGATGAGGAGGAAGATGACGAAGAGGAACGCGAAGAAAGAAGAAAAGAGCGGCGGGAGTCTGCTGCTTACGCAAAAAAAATAAAGAAAAAAACTGCAGTAGCGGCCGATGAGGAGGATACATGGGAAATAATAAACGCGCAAAAAGGTGCCGCAGCGGCTTCAGCTGCACGCGACGCAGGAAAGAAAGAAGATCGTAGAGATAAAAAAGAAAGCCGGCATTCGGCAGCAGCAAAAAAAATGGAACGGCCTGCAGCGGCAGCGGAAAATGATATGGAAGATGATAATTCCACCGCTGCAGGGGTAGCAGCTTCCTATGGATTAAGAAGAAAAGATCAGGAAACGGCAGCTTCAGGATCGGGAAATAGCGGGCTAAGCAAAAAAAATGGAGCCAAAGAAAAACGGGCAGCGGCAGCAGCCGCCGACGCCGTAGCAGAAGGCCCGGCCGGAAAACCCGGCTATGACGAGGACAGCCACGCAGCAGCAGATCCGGCGGCAGACTATATGGAAGGCGCAGGACAGGAAGAAGACACCTACAAAAGAAAAAGAAGAGATTCAGCAGGAGAAACAGCAGCGGCAGCCGGATCCGCAGTTGAAGATGAGGAAGACGACGACGAGAGCGAAGAGCAATCCGAAGAAGAAGATAGTGGATATGATACCGACGAAATTCTAAAGGAAAAAGGTCTCTCCGATGGAGACGAAGAGGATCCTGTAAAACTGGTTCGGATTTCAGCAAAAAGAAAAGGAAAAGGAAAACCAAAAGGAACAGGAAAAAAGAAGACGAAATCAAAAGCAAAGCCGAAGTCAAAGGCGCCCGACGAAATTTCCGCAAAAGTATACAATCCACAGAGAGCAGTAAAACGAACAGCCAGGAGCATCCGGAAATTACGTACAGGAACGGCCACTGAAGCCGACAATACGCCTATTCTTGTTCGTATGGGCTCACAGATGCTGGAAATGGCTCCAAGCCCCTGGCGCAAGGATGTTGGAGTATTCCAGACCGCAGATGCAGACGGTGGCGGACGCAGGAGAGTCGGCAGTGCCCGTTCCTATGAGGAATTGGGAAAGGAGCTCGATAAGATCGCTAAGAAAAAAAACCAGTCGGCTGCTAAAATACGACAGAACCTGAAAGATCTGATGGCAGGCGATCCTCCTACCTATCCACTGGATGACGAGTCCCGCCGGCTGGTTGCGGAGACCGCCGGAGTATTAATGAGTGATAAAGCGAGAGGGTCCGCAGGATCGGCATTGGTAAACGAATTCCTTGACGGTAAAGAGGATTTTGGAAAAGCTTTCAAAAATAAAAAAGGATCCTACAGACCTGCCTGGAAAGCAGGTAAGTCAAAGAAAGGTGAAGCTGCCGAAGGTGGGTCGAAATTTATTCAGGAAGAATCCCAAAAAAGAAAAGCAGCTGCCGCTGCAGGAGGCGACGACTATGAGGATCCTGACAAAAAGGTAACGCACAAAAGAAACAGAAAAGAAACAGCAGCGGCTGCAGCTGCAGGAGCAGCAGAAGACAGTGATGAAGAAGAAGAGGATGGAGCGGAACGAAGAGCAAAAAGAAGAAAAGCAGAAAAGAAAGCCCCTGCTGCTGCGCGAACAGAAGAAAGCGAGGATGACGAAGACTCAGATGCAGCCGCAAAAAAAACAAAAAGAAAACCAGCCAAAGGCAAAAGAAGATAACACACCGCAATCTCACACCCAACCAATATTCCTTCGCAATCTTTTCGTAACGAAGCCACCGCCCCGTGCGTTCCCTCTCCCCGCGGGAGAGGGCTGCCCCGTGCGAAAGGGTGAGGGCTACTCCTGCTCATCCCGGGCTTGACGAAGAAGGTAATATCCCCCAAAGAGTGAAGCACAATGTGTGATACAACTCCACGACCAAATACCGGGGAATATAATCCCCGTTTTGCAGAGAATGATAGAAAATAAACCTGGCAACATTTTTTATAGATAAATGCCGTAGACTTAATCATATAATCAAAACGTTTATGGGAGCAGAAAAAAATAGAGAATGGCAAACTTGCGATAAAAATGTTTTTTGGGGCGAGATCGCTCCTACCGATCATGTGATCCAGATCTATGAGAATGACGAAAGTTTTTTGGACCTGCTCACAGGTTTTGTCTGCAGCGGTTTCAAAGCCCATGAATGTGTGATCGTCATTGCCACACCTTCACACCTCGCCGCACTTACCACACGCATAAACCAACAAGGTTATTCTGCCGAGGCTTTAACTATCAATGAGCAATACATTCCTTTGAACGCAGAAGATGTGCTTTCCGCTTTTATGGTTAACGGATGGCCCGATGAAACACTTTTCCGGCAAACCATTTCAGCAGTGATCGGCAAAGCGCACAGCAGGGGACGCAGAGTGCGCGCATTCGGCGAAATGGTAGCATTGTTATGGGCACAGGGACTTAATGGTGCCACTGTTCAGTTGGAGAATTTATGGAACAGGTTCTGCGCAGTACAATCTTTTCCTCTTTTTTGCGCTTATCCAAAAAGCGGCTTTACCGAAGATATAGGTGATTCCATTGCCGGTCTTTGCTCTTGCCATTCCAAAGTGGTCTCGGGCAGCCATTCCTCGAAAACAGAGATACACTTTAAAACAATTCCCGATTCGGGAGTGCAGTCCATCGGGAAATAATTGTTCTGCACATTTTTAAAAGAATTTTTGTACATTTAATCAACGCTTTTATACTTTAGTATAGAGTTCATCAATAAAACTACTACACATGAATGCAATTCCGACAATCATCACGACGCTGAGCTTAGTATGGAGCTCACTAACTGCTAGTGCAATTGAAAAGCCCAAACAAATAAACGGCGTTTTCGGTGTTTGCAGCTGTCAGTCGGAGAACAGCAAAAATAAGCTCATCGAGCTATCCGTTAATAAAGACAATACCTTCAACTATGTCGATAATTCGGATCCTGCTCATAAGCAGCTCATCAGTGGTACCTGGGAAATGAGATCCGGTAAGCTCATCCTCGAATCATCCGATGGAAAAAAGTCCTTTCACCGTAAATGGAAATACAGCAGTAACGGACAATGCATTAAATCCAGGTATCGCCTTAACTTCAGAAGGATCTGTATGCTCAGCCCATGCTGATAATTGATTAATTTTTCATACTCAGAGAAGTCCATTCCATATGCAAAGCACTTCTAATTCAAAATTCATTAGAGCCACACCCGGGAAGATCTACAAAGCCTTTACCGATCCGGAAGTTTTGGCTTTATGGCTGGCGCCCGGAGAAATGAAGGGCAAAGTACACCACTTCGATCTCCGCGTGGGAGGTGGCTATGAAATGTCCTTGTTCTATCCGGCATCCGAAAAAGGCACGCCGGGCAAAACAGCAGACAAGGAAGACAGGTATACGGCACGTTATACGGAGCTTGTCCCTGATCAAAAAATAGTGCAGGCTATCCGTTTCGATTCACCGGATCCCGCTTTTGCAGAAGAAATGATCATGGAAGTTACACTGAAAGCAATAGACGGAGGCACAAACGTTACCATCGTCTTCAGGAACATTCCTTCCGCTATCAGGCCGGAAGACAATGAAGCGGGAACAGCCTCTGCGCTGGAGAAGCTGGCACGTTATACGGAGTAAGAGTTCCCGCAATACTATCTACCGGTAGTTTACCTTTTCGTGGTTGATCATTAGTTGCATAAACATATCTCAGTTATTTTGGCACAGGCTCACAAACAGAAAAATCGATACATGATTTTTTTGATCTATATCAAATTATTGTCACTTGCTATAAGGTATCTTCGTGCTATAACCAATAGGAACAGGGCATGCAGTTTTCAGCAACAAATATCCTCAGGCCAAAGATCCTGCTTTGCATCCTTCTTCTGCCTTTGTTAAACAGCTGCATTATTCTTCTCTTTGGCGCCGGTACCCTGGGTGGATTCGACCAGCGGGTCTTTCCAGCAAATAAACGAACCCTCGAATGGGCCCTCGATGCTTTATACGAAGAATATCCCGAATATGCCGTTCCCGGAAAATGGAAACATTTCGATGACTGGACTGCAAGAGGATACGACTTCCTGGATACCCGGATCTTTTACTTCGCTTCTTCCCCGGAAGAAATGTATTATGTATCCTTCATCGGCGACTCTGCGATGCAGGCAAACTATCCGGACCGATCAATCCTTGCCGTAAGAGCTGTTCACAACGGAACAGGAGGCTGGAAATTAAGAGAAGACATAAAACGCGGGGAGCGCGAACGGATAGAAGATCGCTTCCACAAAGAAATAATTGCGAAACTGGAAGAGTACACCCACACAGAAGCAATAAGAAAAAAGTAAAAAACAAAATGGTTTGAAGCCCGGATTAAAATAAGTATTTTAGTCTCCGATGAAACGATATCTTCTACCCCTCTTTTTTCTCCTGTCCTGCTCCGGAAAAATAAAGGAACAAAAAGCGAATGCTCAGGCCACTGAAGAAACGGGGACTATAACCGCAACGCATTTTATCAAATTCAGCTTCGATGATAAATCCCGGTCCCTCGAAGGAAAAAGCGATATTACATCTGCGTTCTATTCCCACAACTGGCCCGATTACCACACGCCCGAACATATCAAAGAAACACGCCTGAGCTCCCCGAATGTATTCTGCGGAAGAATGACGAATCCCGCCAAAGACAAAATGATAGAGATGTTCATGACATTTCCCGAAGGGACGAAATTGAAAATAAGCGATTTCAAAAAGTTGGTAGGCCAAAAGATCTATACCGACAATGCAGATCCGGAAGCAATTTATTCGCGTTTCTACTTTTTCGATACGCAGGTCGAATATACCAGCGATTCAGAAACAAAAGGATACCTCCTTCTTAATAAAATAACTGCCTACACCGATTCTACCGTAAGCGCCGAAGGATCGTTCGACATAGGTTTCCGGGAGTATGGAAAAACGGAGATACATCCCTCAAAGGGAACCTTCCTGCTCGAATTCTATATCGGGCTTTAAAATGCTGTTTACTTTGCTCCGCCAATAGCCGCCGAAATCATTTTTATTTCCCTTCACTCTTACTTTCCTGAAAATAATTTCTTATCTTAGGTATACATTTACATTATTGGCTTTTGATGCATTAACAAAACCTGTAAAGATCATGTTTTTAAAAACCAATACCCCACCCATGAAAAAGCAAATTCTACTTTTTGTCTTCAGCATTCTTTTTTATCAATTCCCACTAAACGCCCAGAACTGGCAATGGAGCATTTCCGGCGGCGGGACACAGGATCAAAGCAACGGTAATAATCGCGAAGAAGTGACCCACATGGCCACCGACAACAAAGGCAATATCTATGCAGTGACGAGGGTCGCCAATTCGGGCTTCCTGAATGTGGACGGCCATCCGATCACGCTGCCTGCCAATACAGACGCCACCTTATTGTTCAGCTATACCTGCGATGGTACGTTCCGCTGGGGCAAGCTCATGCAGTTAGGCGATGTTTGTGCGCTCGGCACCGACACACTCGGTGGTGTGTATATATCGGGCATGATCAACAACAATGTTTTTTTTATGGGCGATCTCACCGATCATGATGCCGACACCTCGTGGAATATATACAGCTACGATATGAAATTCCTGTTGCTGGCAAAGCTGGATACACTCGGCAACAAAGAATGGATCCGGCAGCCCCAGCCCGACACCATCTACGCCGCTTCTCCGCAGTCCTATTCTGTAGACATGGATGTGGAAAAAGACGGAACAGTGCACTGGATGAATGCACTCACTCCGGCCAATTATGCAGGTACCGGACTGATCCTTACTACCAATGGCTGTCATGTATTGCGTTACGACCGCAACGGCAATTTTACCGGCAGTACTCCTGTCGGCCTGAATTATGCCCCCTACTCTTATACTCCTCTCGGTTATTATTCCGACCGGCTCAATTATAGCAAAGGCAATAACCGCTATATCGTAAGCGGAGGGTTTGGGCCCGGTGATCCGTCTTTGACCATTGGTGGCAACAACATCAACCAGCCGCTTTTTCTTGCCTCTTTCGATGCAACTACAGGAGGTTTCAACTGGGTACACCAAAGCAGCGGTGCCTGGTCGGGAATCTTTCACAAACCGGCTATTGATAAGCAAAACAATATTTATTTTGTGGCCGTGCTTGGCACCGGATATTCATTCAATGGCTATACACAAACCAATGTGTATACGTCACTTACTCACCAGAATCCATTCATTCAGAAATTAGATCCGAATGGCAATGCTTTGTGGAGCCATGGAAGCTCTGCCCTGGGGGCCCTTGTGCCCGGCGGTGTGGTGGTCTCCGGCCCGGAAGTCGCCCTCACCAATAATTACAGGGGACCCTTTACCTGGAATGGAAGTCCCGAATCTTTTCATTCCACATCGGGCACCACTGGTGTCAACATTGCGCTTACCCGCTTTGATAACACCACGGGCAATTATATAAAAACAGATACTATCGGGGGAACCACTACCGCCTGGGAATATCCCTTTGCACTCGTTGCCGACACAAACCGTAATTATTTTGTGGGTGGCCGGTTTGAAGTGAACCTGGTCGTGAATGGCAACCAGCTGAACACAACAGGAGGTGCCTACGATTTCTTTGTTGCCAAATTCGGGAACCCTACATGCGGACCTCCCGGCCCGGTAGGTATTGGAACAACAGGCAGCGATCATTCAACCATTAAAGTATATCCCAACCCTGCTTCCGAATACCTGAACATCGAAAATATTTCCCTGCATTCCGTACTTACTATTTATGATGTATTAGGAAGAAAAGAACAAAGCGTCTATTGCAATACTGAAAAAATAACGATCCCTGTTTCCTCTCTGCACAGCGGTATTCATTTCGTGCAGATAACCAACGGTGGAACGACCATCACTAAAAAAATACGGATCGAATAGAACGGGTTAAAAGATAAAAATAAGATGTTCGAACAGGCATTTATTCATAAGTATGACAACGGACGGATGGGACCCGAACACCAGGACAAAGAGTTGTATACCGAAATGATCATGAATCGCTGGAAACAACTAACGAAAAACCACCCAAAAGCCATCTGAAAAAAGCTCAATTATGGGAAATAATCCCTTAGCCACTATAAATAACGAAAATCTTACTTAAAATTAGTCTTAAATTTTCAGGAATACGTTTTTTTTGTACATTTACTCTGCTACCCTATCTGAAACCTAAAATTTGCTATGGCAAAAAACAATTGCTACAGCTGGCATTAATAAAGTGAAAAAGGCCAAAAACCTCAGTGTTTATTGGTCCTGACGATAATATCAGTTCGGAGGAATCCGGGCATGGAAACAGTTATTAAACACACAAGTAGAACCAATACTTCAATTATGGACTCAGCACCCGAAAAAGAAGACCCTGTAAGAAAGCTCATCCCTGTTTTATCCGAAGAAGAAAAGAAAGATATGCTTGCCTACTTCACTGCCTACGAGAAATATGAAGCAGAGATCTCCCGTATTGCTCTCGAAGAGCTGAAAGATCATCCCGTTTTTGGAAAGCTCATCCGTGATATTCCACCCGAAGTTTCCGCAGAACAAAACAGGTTGACAAGAGAGCTGCAGAAAGATGCTATCTATAATAACAACTGGTATCCCTACATCGCATACCAGATCCAGCAAGGTTCCGTATATGCGAAAATGGGATTCGATTTCAAAGTATGGTACGAAGTCATTGGACTTGCCAGAACCTATATCAAACCATACCTGCAGAAAGAATACGGAAACAGTCCTGAATTATTCTCCGCATTGAATGGGATGGGCCATTTCATGGACATTGCAATGGGCATAGTAGGCGAAGCATATATGCAGACCAAAGAAGAGATCATCCGCCAGGATCGTGAAAAAATAAAAAAACTGAACGATACCTTGGAACGAAAGGTAAAAGAGCGCACGGCTGAGTTGGAAACACTCAACAAAGAACTCGACGCGTTTTCCTATTCCGTTTCTCACGACCTGCGTGCCCCACTCCGTGCGGTGAACGGGTATGCAGAAATCTTAAGCGAAGATTATGAATCCAAACTGGATGACGAAGGCAAACGTATCATACAAGCCATTCGCTACAATGCAGTTAAAATGGGAACGCTTATTGACGATCTCCTCGCATTTTCCCGCCTCGGAAGAAAAGAGCTGAACAAAACGGATATCGATATGAACGATCTCACAGAAGCCGTTCTGAGAGATCTGCTCAAATCCGTTTCGCACAAAGCAGAAATAAAAATGAGCCCACTGCACCACCTTCAGGCCGATTACGGACTGATATATCAGCTCATGTACAACCTCGTATCAAATGCAGTGAAATACTCTTCAAAAAAAGAAAAACCATTGGTGGAAATATCTTCGGAAGAAAAAAACGGAGAGATCATTTTTTCCGTAAAAGACAATGGTGCCGGTTTCGATATGCAATATGCAGATAAGCTATTCGGCGTGTTCCAGCGATTGCATTCACAACAGGAGTTTGAAGGTACCGGTGTGGGCCTCGCTATCGTACAACGGATCATTGCAAGGCACAATGGCCGGGTGTGGGCAAACGCAAAAGTGGACAAAGGAGCCACCTTTAATTTTTCAATAACTAACAAATAAAACCATATGAGCACAGAAGTTGAAATTCTATTAGTGGAAGACAATATGAGTGATGCCGAAATGACCATCCGGGCACTCACAAAAAACCACCTGATGAATAAATTAGTGCACCTGAAAGACGGCGCCGAAGCAATTGATTTTATATTCGGACAGGGAAATTACTCGGAGCGGAATATAGAGAATTCACCCAAAGTAATACTGCTCGATCTGAAAATGCCCAAAGTGAACGGGCTGGAAGTACTGGAAAAAATAAAAGCCGACGAGCGGACAAAAAAGATCCCGGTAGTCGTTCTCACTTCTTCCAATGAAGATCCCGATATACAGGAGTGTTACCGCCTCGGAGCAAACAGCTATGTAGTAAAGCCGGTGCAGTTTGACAAGTTTATAAAAGCGGTTTCCGAATTAGGCTTATACTGGATCATATTGAACCAGGGACCTCACTGACTAAAGTAGAGAACTATCGTAGAAATTAAAAAATTGCAAGTCTCTAAAACCCAATTAATGTAATACTCCTTTTATGCTGCTAAATTACTTAACGCAACATCCTTTTAAGCGGTTTCTGTTCCAACCTCATTTTCTATGGCTATGGTCCGTCCTTTTCCTGATCGTATGCTCAGGGCCGGTAATTGCCCAAACGCAGGATAGTGTGCTGTCTCCGGTCGCTCTGAAAAAACTGAGCCTCGAAGACCTGATGAACATCGAAGTGACTTCCGTTTCCAAACGTCCTGAAAAGCTGAATGAAGTATCTTCCGCCATCCAGGTGATCACAGGAGAAGATATAAAGCGGTCCGGCGTAAAAACGCTGCCTGAGGCGCTGAAGCTCGTGGCCAACATCCAGATCGGCCAGGTTAATTCCACCCAGTGGGCCATCAGTTCGCGGGGCTTCAACAATGTCCTTGCCAACAAGCTGCTGGTGTTGGTAGATGGACGAACAGTGTACACACCCATGTATGCAGGGGTTTTCTGGGATGTACAAAATGTGATGCTGGAAGATGTGGACCGTATAGAGGTGATCAGCGGGCCGGGCGGAACACTGTGGGGAGCTAATGCAGTAAACGGTGTGATCAATATCATCACCAAAAATTCAGCCGACACACAGGGACTTTTTGTAGAAGCTGCGTATGGCAACACCATGCCCGGCATGGGCAGCCTGCGCTATGGAGGAAAGATCAACGATAAGATCAGCTACCGCGCCTATGCCACCGGCTTTCACATGGGCAGTACGTTTACTATGGATACTACCGGTTCCAGTATCGGCAACGTCGATAGTAATAAATATGTTAGTGCAAAAGACGAATGGGGATTAGGACAAGGCGGCGTCCGTTTCGATTGGGATGCATCAGAAAAAGACAAAGTGATGTTTCAGGCAAACGGATATTATGGCGATATGCACCTCAATCCAAAAGGAGATACCGCTGTTCTCAATGTAAGCGGCGAAAATGCACTTGTCCGCTGGAACCGTTCCTTCCTGGAAGGTAAAGGTGATTTTCAGCTGCAGGTATACTTCGACCATACCTGGCGCGACTACGGAAATGATTTCACCGAGGATGTAAAAACATATGATGTCGACTGGCAGAATCGCTACCAGATGGGCAGCCGGCACACACTTACCTACGGCCTGGGATACCGCCTGATGGACCACCGTATGCAAAGCACTCCTAACTTCGGTTTTTTTCCGCTCAATAAAACGCTCAACCTTTACAATGCTTTTGCTCAATACGAGATCATGCCGGTAAAAGACAAATTGCGTTTCACTGTCGGTTCCAAGATCGAGCACAATACCTACACGGGTTTTCAATACCAACCTAATGTGCGTCTTACCTGGATGATCACGAAGCAGCAAACGGTGTGGGCTGCGGCTTCGAGGGCTGTGAGGAATCCGGCAAGGATCGATCGCGACTTCGGGATTTATGCCAATATTTTTGGCAATCCTCGTTTTCCGCTTTTTGCAGGAACTGATACCTTCCGGTCGGAAACTGTAATGGCCTACGAGGCTGGCTGGCGTTTCAATGTATCGAAAAAGCTGTCGGTTTCGGTATCCGGTTTTTACAATGTATATGACCACCTGCGCAGTGTGCAGCCGGGACCTGCTGCAACCTTTGGATTTCCTCTCCTCATTGAGAACGGTGTGAAAGGGGAGAGCTATGGCACCGAAGTGGCTTTCAACAGCCAGCTGACGGAGTGGCTAAGTCTTCGTGGCGGCTATACTTTTTTCTGGAAACACCTTTGGGTAAAACAAGGGCACCAGGATGCCAACAACGCTACGGTCGAAAGCAATGATCCCGGGCATCAGGCACTGCTCCAGGCGACGTTCGATCTTCCTTTCCATTTCCAGTTTTGCACAGTTGCGCGTTATGTCGACAGCCTGACCACCCCGCAGCTGAAACCTTATTGCGGCCTGGATGCAAGGCTTGCATGGAAGTTCAAAAAAATCCTGGAGCTTAGCGTAACCGGGCAGAGTTTATTGTATGACCATAATACGGAATTTATCGCGGACTCCCCTATCCGCAGAATGCAACGGGGCGTATATGGAAAGATTATATTCTATCTTAATTAAACATTGACTGATCTGTGAAGCGTTTTATAAAAAAAATATATTTCATCTGTCTCGCTTTTATCCTGATATATGGGACTGCAGTAAAGGCGCAGCCGCCCACTGCTATGGAGAAACAAGTGAAAGCCGTTTTCCTTTTCAATTTCACCCAATTCACCGAATGGCCCGCAAACGCCTTTTCCTCTCCTGAAGCGCCACTTGTGATCGGTATTTTAGGCGACGACCCTTTTGGAAAATACATTGACGAAGTAATAGCCGGTGAAAAAGCAAACAACCATCCCCTTGTTGTGAAACGATACAGCAGTGAAGAAGATATCAAAAACTGTCATGTATTATTCATCAACATCAGTGAATCGAATAAACAAAAACAGGTTTTATCCGGTTTAAAGAACGAGGGCATCCTCACCATAAGCGATCAGTCCACCTTTTTAAAACAGGGAGGAATGATCCGCTTTTTTACCAAAGACAATAAAATTCAATTTCAGATCAATCCGGATGCCGTAAAATCCGACAATCTTATTATCAGCTCCAAGTTGCTAAGACTCGCCAGTATTTATAAGTCCGATAAAAAATAACTGAATATGCGATTTAAAGACCTTCCCATACAAAAGAAATTGATGAGATACATCCTTCTCATCAGTGGGATCGTGTTACTCGTAACATGCGGAAGCTATTTTGTTTATGAATATTTTACCTTCCGCGAAACAACCATGCAAAAACTTTCCACCATTGGAAAAGTGATCGCTGCCAACAGTACGGCTGCACTTGCATTTGATAACAGCGCGGATGCAGAGGAAATACTCCTGGCCTTAAAAACTGAGCCACATATCATTGCTGCCAGCCTCTACAATGAAAAGGGACAGCTCTTTTCAACCTATCCTGCCGGGCTTCCTGCCGACAAATTCCCGGTGAGGCCCACATGGGATGGCTATCTGTTCCTGCATTCCAATCTCGAAGGATTTGAGCCCGTGATCCAGGGAAACAAACGCTTAGGGACACTATACTTACGATCGGATCTGAAAGAAATGAATGAACGGCTCCGGCTCTTTGGGATCATTGCTACAATGGTATTGGCAGTATCGTTCTTACTGGCTTATTCCTTATCCCGCATCCTTCAGAAAAAAATTTCCAAACCCATACTTGATCTCGCTTCCATAGCTCAAATGATCTCCGGTCACCATGACTACTCCGTTCGTGCAACCAAATCGGGAAATGATGAGATGGGATCGCTTACGGATGCCTTCAACCAAATGCTTGCCCAGATCGATGAGCAGAACAAAGCCCTGAACGCATTCAACCAAAACCTTGAGCAAATGGTACAGGAACGTACCCTTGAGCTGGAAACGGTAAACAAAGAGCTCGAATCCTTTTCCTATTCCATATCGCATGACCTCCGCGCGCCTGTGAGAGCCATACACGGGTATATGAACATTTTTTCGGAAGAATATGGCAGGCAGGTGGATGAGGAAGGAAAGCGGCTGATCCAAATGATCCTGACAAACGGGTATAAAATGGGGCGCCTGATCGACGACCTGCTCGCATTCTCGAAGTTAGGGAGGAAAGAACTGTTAAAAACAAAGGTATCCATGCACGAGATTGTTTCGGGCTGCTGGAACGAGTTGTACAAAGAGGAAAAAGACCGAAATGTCGAGTTCATGCTGAAAACATTGCCGGAAGCATACGCCGAACGATCTACTATTCAACAGGTCTGGATCAATCTTATTTCCAATGCACTGAAATACACAAAAAACAAACCAGTAGTAGTGATTGAAATTTCGGGAGAAGAAAAGAGCGGGGAAATAGTGTATTCGATCAAAGACAACGGATCAGGATTTGATATGGAATATTACAGCAAATTATTCGGTGTGTTTCAGCGCTTACATTCCCAGGAAGAATTTGAAGGTACCGGCGTTGGCCTCGCCATTGTACAGCGTGTTCTCGAAAAGCACGGAGGAAAAATATGGGCCGAGGGTAAAGTGGATGAAGGAGCTGTATTCTATTTTTCATTACCGGCTATCAAACAATGATCCTTTCGATGAAGATTTAGTATTAACGTCATAAAATTGTTACCATGAGTCCGAAAATAAAAATACTGATACTGGAAGACAATGAAAGCGATGCGGAATTGCTCCAGCGGGAATTGAAAAAATCGGGTATGGAGTTCTCTTGCGAGGTAGTCCAGGCCCGCGATCCATATGAAACAATGCTCGATCATTACCGGCCCGATATCATTCTATCTGATTACTCGCTCCCTTCTTTCGACGGGCTTTCTGCCTTTCACATAAAGCAGAAAAAATATCCGGATATTCCCTTCATCATTGTTTCGGGTACCATCGGGGAGGAAAATGCCGTAGAGCTTATCAAAACAGGCGTTACGGATTACGTATTAAAAGACAAGCTACTGGTGCTGAACCAAAAGATCCATCGGGCATTAAAAGAAGTCGATGAGATCCTGGCAAAAAAACTGGCCGATGAAAAATTAAAGCTCCAGAATGAAAAACTGTTCGAAATTGCCTTCCTCCAGTCGCATCAGGTGAGGGCCCCGGTTGCAAACGTATTGGGATTGCTCAACCTCTTCAATCTCGACAATCCGCATGATCCGCTCAACAGTGAAGTGATCCGGAAGCTACAGAGCACAACCCTGGCTTTCGACACGATCATTCACCAGATCATGCAAAAAACATCCGAGATCAGGAAGATGCAGTAACACACTCCCTTGCGGGGAATTCATTTTGCCCGCAAGGGAAAGATGTGTATTTTTAAGCTGCTAATTCTCATGACAACAAATCCTGCTACTATTCTTTTCGTATGCTCGGCAAACAAGCAACGTTCCAAAACTGCCGAGGACTATTTCAGTGCGCTCTACCCTCATATAAATTTTTTATCTGCAGGGACGAATTTAAAAGTGTGTGAAAAGGAAGGCACCAATCCTCTCACAGAAGAAATGCTGACGGAGGCAGATCTTGTATTTGTGATGGAAGAGAAGCACCGGCAACAGATAAAACAACATACCGGAGACACATACGGGAAAAAGATGATCGTCCTTTCCATAGAGGACCTGTACAAATATTACCAGCAGGAACTGATCGATCTCCTCATCCGGAAAACCGAACAATATTTTAGTAAATGAAAGCAATAGGAAAAACGCCTTTAATAAAATTAGAACGACTGGTGGGATCAGGCTGTGCCGATATCTATGTAAAATACGAAGGCTCTAATCCGACCGGGAGCATGAAAGACCGGATGGCGCTCTCCATGATAGAAGGTGCAGAAAAAAAGAGGAAGGAATATTCGGCGGCACTACAGGAGGAGCCAATGTGTGGGTAGCGCTTCAACGGGCAAGGATCATCGGGCCGGAAAAAAAGATCGTAACGATCATTCCTGATTCGGGGCTTAAATACCTGAAAGGAGACTTGTACAAATAACAACCGAATTGTAAATTTAAAACACATTTAATACCGATTCATATGCAAATAAAACCATCCACTAAATTCAAAAGCATAGATGAATATCATTCTATGTTCCCCGATCATGTAGCTGCTCTGTTAGAAGATCTGAGGGAAACCATCCGGCAGGCAGCTCCGAAAGCAGAAGAAGTGATCAGCTATAATATGCCGGCTTTCAAACAACATGGCGTATTGGTATACTATGCTGCTGCAAAAGCACATATCGGTTTTTATCCGACGGGCTCCCCTGTCGCTGTCTTCAAAGAAGAATTGTCGAAATACAAAACTTCCAAAGGCGCGATCCAGTTCCCTATCGACGGGCCCATTCCGAAAACACTTGTAAAAAAGATCGTGAAATACAGGCTCGCCGAAGACAAAGAAAACGCAGCGGTAAAAGCGAAAAAGAAAAAAACGAAATGAGCATCACATTCAGGCCGATAGCTGCGGAAGACTGGGTAAAAGTTGCAACTATCTATAAACAAGGTATCGATACAGGGAATGCAACCTTCCAGCAGGAGATCCCGGACTGGACAGATTGGGACAAAGCACATCTGAAAACATGCAGGATCCTTGCCTGCACAGAAAATGGAATTGCAGGTTGGGCAGCCTTGTCACCTGTATCTTCCCGTTGTGTATATGCAGGAGTAGCAGAAGTGAGCGTATATGTTTCCACTGCTCATCAGGGAAAGAAGATCGGAACTGCCCTGCTCGGGAAGCTGATCACCGATAGTGAGAACGAAGGGATCTGGACCTTACAGGCTGGTATTTTTCCCGAAAACACCGCGAGTCTCCAACTGCACGATCGCATGGGATTCAGACAGGTAGGCTACAGGGAAAAAATCGGAAAAATGGACAACACCTGGAGAAACACTGTTCTCCTGGAACGAAGAAGTAAACTAATCATATAACGTATCGCTTCCGGAACGGAGCGTCTGATACACCTATTGCTTACAGAAAACGGATCACAAAGCACTGCAGTAAAACCGGTGAAGGAATAATGGTAAATGTGATTATATTTGGTTCTATATAAAACGAGCTATTTGAAAAACACGATCGCCACCATACTTCTTGCAGTTTCTTTCCTGACATCTGTTGCCCAAAACGACAGTCCGGATTTTGTCACCTATGACATAGATAATTTCTGGGCCGCCTACGATAAGATCGTTTCTGCAAAAGACAGTGCCGAAAAATATGCATTAATAAACCGGATGTATATCGACAAAGGATCGCCCGGTCTGCAAGCGATGATGCAGGCCAGGCAGTACACTGCCAAATCATACATCGACGCCATTGAAGCGCAGCCTTTATTCTGGGCGTCTGTTCGTCCGAATACATATAAAGCAAAAGGATTGGCAAAAGAGATCGAAAACGGAGCCATTAAATTAAAACAATTGTATCCCGGACTGAAGCCCGCAAAAGTATATTTTACTATCGGCGCTTTCCGCAGCAATGGGACCACGATGGATGGAATGATCCTTATTGGTAGTGAGCTGGCTATGGCCGATGAAGAGACGGTAAGCTCCGAATTCCCGGAAAAACTGGGGCACCTGAAAACATATTTTAAAACCAACCCCATCAAAGAGATCGTTTTTCTGAATGTGCACGAATATGTACATACACAACAAAAAACGGCAGGTGGATATGATCTGCTATCGCAAAGCCTGTATGAAGGAATAGCTGAATTTTTGCCGACACTGGCCTTAGAAAAAGCTTCTCCTACACCCGCCATCGATTATGGAAAAAGCAATGATAAAACAGTAAAAGACGCTTTTGAAAAAGAAATGTTCTCCCCCTGGATCTATAACTGGATCTGGAACACTGCAGACAATCCTTTCAACATCCGCGACCTTGGTTATTATGTGGGGTATGCGATCGCCGAAAAATACTACGAACACTCGGAAGACAAAAAAATGGCCATCAAAACACTGATCAAACTGGATTATAACAAGCTGGATGAGATAGAGCGCTTTATAGATAAAACTGCTTACTTCTCCCAACCGATCAATCAATTGAAAACAGCATATGAAAAGAGCCGCCCGGTAGTTACCGGCATCAGCGAATTTAAGAATGGCAGTCAGCAGGTAGATCCTGCATTAAACCAGCTCACCATTCATTTCTCTCAAAAAATGGATAAACGTTTCCGCTCTCTTGGTTTTGGCAAGCCTGGAAAAGATCATTTTCCGGAAATACTTTCTGCGGAATTTGCGAATGACGGGATGTCTATTATTTACCAGGTGAAACTGCAGGCCGGCAAACAATACCAGTTCGTCATAGAAGAAGGATTCCGGACAGAGAAAGCGACACCACTGAAAGCATATACAGTGAATATTAAAACAACCGGAAAATAAGTCTTTTTGCAAATTGTCGTAATCACCCCTTAAATTGTCGAATTCGCCACTCACGAATGACGCATTCCTGTGCTACTTTTGAATAAAGAAATTAATCCTAAAAAATAAAACATGGAAACAACAAACACAATGGCAATCACAGTTGAAGCAACTGTAAATGCACCGGTAGAGAAAGTATGGAAGTTCTGGAACGAGCCGCAACACATCACCAAATGGTGTTCCCCTTCAGACGACTGGCATGCACCAAAGGCCGAAAACGACCTTAAAGTTGGCGGAAATTTTTCAACCAGAATGGAAGCAAAAGACGGAAGCTTCGGCTTTGATTTCGGCGGGGTATATGATGAAGTGACAACGCATAAGGTAATCGCGTATACGATGAGTGACGGAAGAAAAGTCAAAATTCTTTTTACACCGGAAGGCACAGGCACAAAAGTAACGGAGACCTTCGATCCGGAAAACATAAACCCGATAGAAATGCAGAAAGGCGGCTGGCAGGCTATCCTGGACAATTTCAAAAAGTACGTAGAAAATAACTAATCAGTATATTTCAGTACAAAGCACCCTGACTCCCGATAGCTATCGGGGCTGTCAGGGTGCTTTTTTTGTTTGCATAAAACCGTATCTTTAATTGAATAAAAACACTATGAATAAATACTTTCTACATGGCAAATTAACAGCCAAAGCAGGCAAAGGAGAAGAGCTCCGGTCTGTTTTGCTGGAAGCAGCAGATTCGTTAATGACTGTAAAAGGTTGTAATGTATATGCGATCGGAAAAGATGCTGTCAGCAGTGATGTTGTATGGATCACCGAGATCTGGGACAGCAAGGAAGATCACGACAATTCCCTGAAACTGGAAAGTGTGAAAGCAACAATTGCCAAAGCCATGCCTATTATAGGTGAAGCTCCGCAGAAAGGCCAGGAGTTAGAGATCGTTGGGGGAAAAGGAATTTAATAGTATGGATATGAGACCAACCATCCGGATATTTTTGATCGTGCTTCTCCTTTCCGTTTCAGCTTTGGTTTTATGGCTATTGGAGATCACACAG
Source organism: Bacteroidota bacterium (assembly GCA_021156365.1). Classification (GTDB taxonomy): domain Bacteria; phylum Bacteroidota; class Bacteroidia; order B-17B0; family Aurantibacillaceae; genus JADJDM01. The sequence continues at coordinate 340,691 of JAJNDK010000006.1, read as the reverse complement.
ATCAAAGGCTGGCATGGCCTGAACTGGCTGAACGGAGTGCTCCTTTCTCCATACATTATTGCATGCATACCGGTGTTCTCTTTTCTCACACCATTTCTGATAAGGAAACAAACACTGAGCATAAAGAAAACAATTCTTGCGGCTGTTCTATTGTATGGCAGCAGTATCCTTTGTTTTGAGATCGGGAAACAAATCAGCTACCTGATCTATTGTCGTTTTTGCTTTTTCAATCCATGGATCCTTCTCTTAATCGCATTTTTCACCTTCCTGCTTTGCGGTTTTTTATATTGGCTAATCACGAATATGCTACTGCAGAAAACAAAATGGTACAAGCTCTTTATTATTGGCCTGACCGCTATCCTGGTAATTCCGGTGAGTCTTGCCAGCATCCATTTCTTTCCGGGTTTGGGTACACAGGACGGCTGGGTAGATGCAGTGAAAATGGGACATCCTGTTTTTTGGATCACAATTTTGTTCGGAGCCTCCGGATTTATTCTTTCCCGGCAAAAGATCAAGGCTTGAGAAATTCCAGACTGCATCCGGAAAAGGGAATAAAAAAAGCCTTCCTGACAGTCCCGATAGCTATCGGGAGTCAGGAAGGCTTTTAAACCTGAAAATTGAAAATTATTTGGTAGGAGCCGGAGTTGCAGTAGCAGGAGCTACAGGAGCCGGTTTCACTTCACCTTTGATGGTCAAAATCACAGAAGGATTTTTAGCATTGGAAGTTACAGTGATCTTTTTATCGAATTTACCTACACGTTTACTGTCATATTTTACTTTGAAAGTAGCTGTTTTACCCGGAGCGATTGGCTCTTTTGGCCATCCGTCAACGTTTGTACAACCACACTGCGTCTGAACATTTGAAAGGATCAATGGAGATTTACCTGTGTTCTTGAATTTGAACTCTCTCAGGGTGTTTCCGTCGTAATCCAGCATACCGTAATCAATAACTTCACTGTCAAATTTAAGGTCCGGAGCGTTCGGATCAATGTTTGGGGTTGCTACTTCCTGAGCGTGGCTCATCATTACGAAGCAGAATACTAACGATAGGGTTGCAATTACTTTTTTCATTTGATGTTTATTTTAATTTTTGTTTAGAGAATTACCAATTATTATGCCATTATTTCTCAAATGGAGCACCTGATTTGTTCTGCTGAGTAGGAAATGGCTCCTCTACCGGCACTGCCTCTACGTTTCCTTTGATCTGCAGGGTAAGTGTTCCTGATTTCGCGTTGGAGTTAACCGTTACGCTTTTGCTGATCATCCCTACACGCTTGGTATCGTAATGCACTTTGATCACGCCGGTTTTACCAGGCAAAATAGGCTCTTTCGGGCAGGAAGGCACTGTACAGCCACAACTTCCCTGACAATTGCTGATAATAAGCGGTTCTTTTCCGGTATTGGTATAAATAAACTCACAGTCACCGTTAGCACCTTGTTTAATAGTACCATAATCGTGTACCAGTTTTTCAAATTTGATGTCCGCCGTACTTACAGGAGTAGCGTTGTTGGACGGTGGAGTAACTACTGCTTTTGCTTTGGTATCCTGCGCATTAGCCGAAACCAGCGCCAGAGCAATTCCGAATGTTAATAGTATTTTCTTCATTTTTTTAATCTGTTTTAGTGTTCAAAATGGCAACCAAAACCGTGCCATACTGCAATATTAACTTGTTTTTTTTTCTTTTCAAAAAGCCGGTGACCTTTTTTTAGTTAAATCGTTTGAATACCATGCATTTTGGCAAGAAGCGCCAGGTGGCCGATATGGGTACCTTCATGACGCAAATGATGATGAATGGACAGCCGCTGGGAGTTCCCGTTCTTAAACTTCAGCTCGATCAGGTTCGGCTCGTCAAACTGCTCTTTAGGCATCGTACGGACCTGATGCAGGGCAAGTGTGTGTATATTCTCAAAAGCGGTTAAAATATCTTCCCTGCTGGGATACAGCGAAGCAGGAGCGGGATCACTGCCAATTTTGAACAGGTCCAGCCAACGGATATTTACCGCATTATTGCCGGTAGCCACCAGTACAAAGAAGTTCTGTGCCCAGGCCATATGAGCAAGGTTCCAGGCAACGGAATTGATCCTGTTCCCCCGGATCTCAAATTGCGCATACCAATCCGAATTGTTTAGCTTATCCAGGTAAAAATAGGCCAGGACACGTGTGTTATTGAGCAGTCCCGCAAGATATTCCGCTTCGTTCATAATTGGTTGTTTTACTTACTGTTTGATGGTCAAATAACCGAAAAAAATCATAAATCCACAAATCGGGCTCTTAGCTCCGGGTCAGGGATCATACAGGATTCCTTTTTTCCATACCATTTGTACCTGTTCCGGGCTATCCATTCATACACTGCATTCCGGATAAAAGGTGGTACTATAATGAATCCAAAGAACAAAGGATACAATCCTTTCATTCGTTTTGTCAAACGCAATACTGCCGCAGATTTGGTATAGGCCTTCCCTCCTGTTATTAATACCACGCTGTCTATATTCTGCTTATCGAGCCCATATTTCTTCAACAGGCTTTTCCCTGTTTCCGATTGCAGGGAAGCAAATTTCAGAAGCGGCTCGCGCTCGTGCGCAATAACAAATTGCACGGATGCATCACAAAAATTACATACACCGTCAAATAAAACTATTTCGGGATACTCCTGCATATTCGCTAAAACAATGATAAAAGTAATCTATTTTAAAAATACAGGGCCAAAAATTGTGAAGATTTCTATTTTCTGTATGCCCTGTTTCCTGGTTGCCCGGAAGCCTGTTCTGGCACTGCCAGCACGGCAAAGAAAAAGACGAAGAAAAGCGTACCTGCCTGTGTTTGTAGCATGGATTCCACTGCAAAATTCAACACGGTCAACAATCCGAAAAGCACCAACAGAGAATTCCGTTTAAGAGCACCGGCTATAACAAGACCGAGGGTAAGTATCAATAAAATAATCCCACCCACAACACCGAGGCCAATGGTGGTTTGCAGGTATTGGTTGTGTGCATTCAAATGCTTTTCCATTGCTCCTGTCAGTCCCTTCTGCTTATATGATTCATACAGCCTGTCATTCGCGTCGCCCGGGGTAAAACCCAACACTGGTTTTTCTTTTATGATCTGTGCTGCTTCGGTCCAGATCAGCACCCGCACGGCATTGCTTTCTGCAGTTGTAACATCGATCGGTACGGCGGAAGATTCTGCAAATGCAAAAGCGTTCTTCAGCCTTGCTACTGCAGGTATGTCCGATCGCAGAATAACAAACAGGGCCAGGGCAGATACAACAACGGAAAGCAAGGCAAGGATATACTGCCGGTTCCGTAAAAGGAGGATCAGAATCAGAACAGGCACCAGGATCCCGAAAGTCAGCATGCCCATTTTTGAAGCGCAGAGAAAGATGCCGCTGACCAGCAAGCCGGATATGAGCAGCAGCATAAACCAATGCAGCCAGTTGTTGAATGACAGGCGCACCTTGTTCACGAATAATATAAGCAATGAAAAAACCAGGTACATCGCAAAGTAGCTCGGGTGCAGGAACCAGGAAAAATCGTTGTAGGTAACAAAACCTTTATCACTTGAAAAATACAGGTACGAAGCCCGCAGAATGCATACCAATACTGCAATTGTAGTAGAAAGCAAAAAAAAGCCAGCGATCCTCTTTATGGAATGTACATTGAAACCCGCATTGTATACAAGCAAAGGGAGAAAGAAAAATCCCAGCTTTATCTCTATGCTTGTGAGTGCTTCTTTTGTGTTATGCGAAAAAAAAACGGCGAACACATGCAACAGAAAAAAGAGAACGGAAAGCAACACCCAGCCATTCCTGTATATACCCTGCAGTTTCAGGTTTTTATAATCTACTATTTGCCACAGCCCCCAGAAAACGATCACGAGGGATAAAAGGAATGAAAAAGGCAAAAGCAAAACGAAAGCCAGGGCAAAATACAGGTTTATATGTCTTACGTCAATGCCCAACATGGCTTTTGCTGCTCTTTTTTTTAGTGTTCAAACTGCTATATATATCGATCATTTCATCCAGGTTATTATTCCAATTGTAAAGCTTCATAGCACGTACTCTTGCATTAGCACCGGTTCTTTTTCCCGATTCCGGATCTGCTATGTAGGCAGCTATCGCTTCAACCGCCGCTTCGACACTATTCCGTGGAACAAGTATTCCGCACTCTTCATTGCCCAACACTTCCTTAAAGCCGCTTACATCGCTTGCCACGATCGGTTTTGCCATCGCCATTGCTTCCACTAATGAAACGCCGAAACTTTCACTGTCCAGTATCGAAAGACTTACGAAAATATCTATTTTATCATGATAGCCTACGATCTGCTCATGCGGGATCCTGCCGGCAAAGGTAACCTTGTTTTGTATACCAAGAGACTGTACGAGACTTTCATACTCCGCTCGTTTGCTCCCATCGCCAACGATAAGCAAATTAAGCTCCATATGCGAAAATCTCTTTTGCACTTCAAGGAATGAACGGATCAGGAGGTCGATGCCGTATTTTTCTTCCAGCGATTTAATGGTTCCGATCGTAATGGATGTATGATTCCTGTTTTCCACTGCAAAATAAGCCGGATCGATCCCAAAAGGAACTACCCGAACCGGGCGTTTGGTATATTGCTCCGTTTGATCCTTCATGCTGTTGCTGGTGGAACAGATCAGCTCTGCGGAAGCAAGGATCTTTTTCAATACTATTCTGCGCGCAGTACTTTTTACAGGAAAATCATACACATCCGAACCCCATACAGAGATCACAAAAGGGTTGAATTCCGACAGGGAACCTAACATCCCATAGCTTGTGGCATAATGCGCATGAAGGATATCCGGCTTAAATACCCGGATCGCTTTCTTCAGTTTCCGTAGGTAAAAAACATAGCCGAGCTTGGTGGAAAGCCGGCTATTCCCTTTATTCTCACCGGGCTCATGCAATATGGTGATCAACGGTTCAGCTTCATACCATTTCTTTTCGGAACGGTTCAAACTAAAGATGCCTACTTCTATGCCATTGCGTGCAAGTCCCAGCGCCCATTTCTGGGTATGTTCGGATGCGCTGTTGGACAATAGAAGTATTTTCATCAGGAAATAGCTTTGTTATTGAAAAGTAAATATTGGAAAAATTTGCCAAAGGAATAAGCATAGGCTTTTGATTTTTTGAAATAGGTACTATTCAAAAAACCGGCTATAAAGAACAGAGGAATACGGGTGATGATCTGCAGGAAATAGATAAGAGCCGAAAACAGGAATGCTCCGTAGTTCCCATGCTTTCTATAGAACTTCAGCTTGCTTATCAATTGATTGGAAATTACTTTGTTCCAGTTCCTTTTGGAAGACTGACCGATATGATGACGAATTACACATTCCGGGTAATACCAGGTCTGCCCACCCTTGATCTTATTCCGGTAACAAATATCGGCATCATCCATCCAGAAAAGAGTAGCATCCAATCCCTGCAGTGCCTTCATGTTCTCAGCGCTTGTTAGCAATGCTGCGCCGGAAACAAAATCAACCTCACACGTCTTCAACAAACTGTCCCGATCGTATAAAGAAGGATCGATCCACCTGCTTAAAAACAGCAGCTCTGCCAGGTGTTGCCACACCACAGGAAATTTCCAGACCGAATGTTGAAAGCTTCCGTCACTGTTTTGCAATGCAGGGCCCATGATCAGTTTTTTGTTGGCAGCTGTTTCAAATGCAGTCAGGTAGTCGTTTATAGAAGTATCCAGGATCTCCGTATCGGGATTCAACAGAAGGATCAGTTCTCCGTTTGCAAGAGCGATCGCCTGGTTATTGGCTTCCGAAAAGCCCTTGTTCTCTTTGTTTTCAATGATCCGGATCTCTTTATCTTCCGAACGTAATGCTGTAATCGAATTGTCGGAGGAATTATTATCGACTACAATTATCTCAAAAGAAAAAGAAAAGTGTTTTTTTATGGAACGGACACAGGCCAGCAGCAACTGTTCTACATTGTAGCTTACAATTATTATGCTTACCAACGGCTTTCCTGTTACTTCCATGATCTAACCCTTACTGACTTTTTGTTTCGAAAACCTGTATTTTACAAATATAAACAAGGGAAAGAGAAAAACCCGGTCCCAGGTACTAATACGCATATGCGGGAATTTCTCCACAAGCTCATCATATGCCTTTATTGATCCGCCATTGGTACCTGCTGCCTGCCTGGCTTCTATTGCGCGTAGTTTTGAATACAGGAATAATTTGCATTTATCAACTACCGACAGGTATTGCAGCATTTCCTTAAATATCTCCGCTTGCCGGATCTTGTAAATGAGATGCGGCACCTCAAAATAGCGGATCCGGAATGTATTTACCGATATGTTTTTTGAAGTGGTCGAATTCGTATGTACCGAAAAATGTACCAGCGGCGCGGGGATGAGCACAAGCCCGGAAGATGTAGCTATACGCAGGGCATGTTCCAGGTCACAGAGCTGAAGAAAGTCTTTATCGAACAGACCTGCTTTTAGCAAGATCCTTTTTTGAAAAAAAACGAGCGAAGGCTCCCCGATGAAATTGAGCCCAATGTTGGCAACAAATGCTTTGCTGATCTCCCCCGGCGAAAAATAAACAGGTGTTACTCCTGCTTTTAACGTGCGCACACCATTGTTGTAATAAGCTTTGGTCTCCTCCGATACTCCATCTGCAAAGGAATAACTGCGGGAAGAAACGATCAGGCTTTCCGGGAGGGCCGCTCCTGCTTTCATCATCTCTTCGATACACTGCGGCTCCATCCAGTCATCCTGGAACAACATCTTGATCCATTCTCCTTTTGTTTTTGACAGTGTTTCATTCCAGTTGCCCACAAGGCCAAGATTCGAAGTATTCCGGTGGACTTTTATACGTTTGTCTTCCTGCATCCATTTTTCTGCAAGAGCAAAGGTATCGTCTGTAGAACAATCGTCGTTGATGATAATTTCAATTTCAGGATAGGTCTGGGAAAGGCAGGACCGGATACACCTCTCTAAAAAAGGTGCGCCGTTATAAGAAGGGATACATATGCTGACAAGATCCGTACTCATGCTTTTAGTATCTCCTGCAAATTATTTTTGAATTCTTCCACATCCACCATAATATTATCTTTATCCGCAACCTGACACAGCTGGTAATAATAGTTGTACCGGAGGCTGTTGCTCATGCTCCAGTAACAAAAGTTAGGCTGGTCGTTCCGGATCAGCTCAAAGATAGTCGCATTTTCCGGCATAAATAACATATTGGTCATATTGGCTCCGTGGCTGGAGACCAATATACGTGCAGTGCGCATGATCGCTATCTGTTCTGCTAATGTATGATCCTCAAAATACACCACACGGAAACCTTCTTTTTTCACGATCTCTAACAGCGGATCTTCATTGGCTATTTTGCGCACAGCCTGTTTTCCACGGCTTACATAGATCTTTCCGGTTCCAACCGGGCTGGTATTTTTCTGTAAAAAGGCAGAACGCAATTCTGCCAATAAAAGCTTATGGTGTTGTCCCGGAGCGGCTGCATACTGCTGCACATAGAGTTTTTCAAAGGAAAGGTATTCGTTCTTTCTGATGAAACGGACTTTCTCAATCCCAAGCTCTTTCAGGGATGCCGTAATAAAATGCGGTGGATTTTCAGGCAAAAGGAATACCGGATCCGTACTATTTTTTTTTGCAAGCAGGATCCTTGGCAGCGAATCAACGATCCAGTGATAATAATTTATTTTTGACCAGTGATCGAATGTAAGGACATAAGAAACGGAAGCATCGGTCTTTGTTCTTTTGCGGAACAGGCGCTGCCCGATAACATACAGCCATCCATAGGTATTCCTGAATACGGGATGTGGCAATCCGCGGGTAGAGGTCTTCAGCTTCTGAAATACGATCCCATCAATGGATACACACACATCGTTCATTTCAAACAGACATTCGTCGGTTGTGCTATAGGATTTATAGCTGTGCTCGCTATGGAACAATGGTTTGTCTTCCTCTCTGAAATTAAGTGGATACGGGTGTTCGTATTGGATGCGTGGTTTGCTGCAGGTAATTTTATAAGGGATCTCTTTGATAATGCCTTTGCGTTCCAGGAAATCCCTGAAGGAGCCAAGTGCACGGTTAATGAAGTACATGCCCTTATTTACAACTCTGCTTATCATTTGTTTTTAATCAGCCTGTATACCGGCCTGAATATAGTATAGAACAATCTCTTCAGTGCATACATAAACCTGTCGCTTCCTGTCATGCCCTGAACAGCGTCTCTTTTCAAGCGATCAAAGTCTATCAATACCCGATCCTTATTGGCCTGTTTTATCAGATCGATGTATACTTCAGGATCGGTCTCAAAATTCATTCTTGCCAGTGTGCCCAGCTCCTGTTTCCGGTAAGAAGAGTATATTATTTTTTTCTTTATAAGCGGCACACCCTGCCGGATATGATCTTTCAACAGATAATAATAGGGACTGAATTCTCCGCGGTAGTTTTTGTTACCCATATACGCAGCGAGGTGATATCCTTTTTGAAGCAGAAATGTACTCAGGCCGATTTCGTATGTGCTGATCACTTCCCCGATCGTCTTTTTGATCCCGTTCTTTTCGAAATAGTCTTTTAATAGCGGTAAAGTGTTTTTGTTCAACACTAAAAAATACGATTGCAGGTGTCTCGAAACCGCAGCGGACTCCGTCATTCCGTACACATCTGCCTTCACTGTTTTCATCCAGTCAAAGAATTCATCAAGAGGTTTCACTAAAACTGCAGAATCATTTATCAGCGCCACCTGTTCGTACGTATCAATGGAGTGTTTCTGCAGGGCTTTGTACCAAAGTCCGAAATCAAAGCCTTCGTTTTTTTCCTGCATCAGCTGTATATCATGAGAAGTGAGGAAAGCTTTGCTTTCTTCATCCAAAACCGGATTGCCCGAAACAAACACCACCTTTGTAAACTGTTTTTTGAACTCATGCAGGTAAAACCTTATATAATAAGGGATCCTCTCGCCATTGAAATAGGATGCAAAAAAACAGATACTGTTCATGCTTATTGTTTCCTGATTAGTTTATGAAAGGCGATCAGCGGATCCACCAGCAGTTTCCCGGCTTTGAGAGCAGTGGACTTTTCTATGGCATGGAGGCGGCCACGGATCCTGTAGAACTCAAATATAAAATCGGCATCGATGTATTTATTATATACTTCTTTGTTGTTCTCAAAAATCTGTTTTCTCAATTTCCGCTGCAGCTCTTCGTCGAGACTGCTGTTCCTGGATTCCTTCCGTATTCTATAATAGAACAGGACAGCATCGATCTTATGGACTTTCGACTGCCCGTCGAGGAATTTTATCCAGAAGTCCCAGTCCTCAAATCCCTCCACCATGTTTTCATTATAGCCCTTTGTCTTTTCGAAATCCACTTTGCGAAAAAGGGCCGTGCAATAGACACAATTTTCGATCAGCAGGTCCCGGTAGTTATATTCAGGAAGCGTCCACTTTTTGTTCACTGCTCCGAACAGCTCTGCATCCGCATACACCAGCTTCAGGTCTTTATCCTTTTCCAGCAATTCGACTGCACGGGCAAGATAATCCGGATGGATCTTATCATCTGCATCCAGCGGAAGTATATATTGCCCTGCACTGTTAGCAATAGCCGTATTCCTTGCCAGCGATACTCCTTTTTTATCCAGGTACAGATACCTGAAACGCTTGTCTTTTTCCACATATGATTCGCAAATCACTTTACTGGTGTCGGTGGATGCATTATCGGCAATAATACATTCCCAATCGGTGAATGTTTGCTGCATCACACTATCCAGCGTTTCGGTAAGATACGCAGCGCTATTGTAGCAGGGTATGATAACAGATACCTTTACGCTCATGACCTGAATTTAGCTAATAGATTTCTGAACAGGCTTTTTTCGGAAGGGGCCTGGGCTGCAGTCCTGATAAGGTATTCCGCCACTTTTTCCGGCAGGTTTTCCCGGAGAACATCCTGTCGTTCGAGCAGTTCCTGTTGTTTCTTTTCCGGCTTCGAGCTCAGGCCTTCGGTATTGAATACCGCTATCGGAACAGGAGTATGGCGCGTAGAAACATTTTTCACAACCACCGCTTTAAAAAAGAAGGCATAATCCGCTACCATTTTATAGTTTTCATTATAACCTCCGCAGGCATTCAGCACTTCTCTCTTTATGAAGGAAACCGGGTGCCAGATCGTATCCAGCAACATCTGCTCAAATGTGATCGTATCGGGCATTTCACCTAATGTTGTATTCGGTCCCCAATTGATATACATATTCCCGTATACAATATCTTCTGTTGGTTTCGAAGCAAACACTTTTTCCAGTACATCCGGGCTCGCCAGAAAATCGCCACTGTTCAGGAAAAGGCAATACTCTCCATTCGCTTTCTTCCATCCTTTGTTCTGTGCGTTGTATATTCCGCCGTCTTTTTCAGAGATCCAATAGCTGAGCTTATCCTTGTATTTCTCAATAACATCCGTACTTCCATCCTTCGAGCCTCCATCGATCACAATATACTCGAAGTCCCTGAACGATTGGCCCAGGATACTCGCCATCGTTTTTTCGAGCCCGGCTGCATCGTTGTAATTTATGGTTATGACAGACAGTACCGGCATTTAGAATTTGTTCATGGTTTCTACTACCTGCCTTATCTCCGCTTCCGTATGAAAATACGAGACAGGCAGGCTAAGCTCGGTTGCGTGGATCTCTTCGGCAATGGGTGTTTCAAAATGATCAAGGATCCCTTTCATGGCAGCTTGTTTCACAGGCGCTACCGGGTAATGGATCTCCGTTTTGATCTGATTGTCTTCAAGGTATTTTTTCAGTGCATCCCGTTTCGGGTGACGGATGTTGAATATGTGGTACACATCATAATGATCCGGATGCACAACAGGTTTAATAAAATCCTGTTTCAATCCCTCGAGATAAATACCGGCCAGCTTGCGTTTGCGTTCATTTATCTTATCAATGTATTTCAATTTCACTAAAAGAAGGGCTGCCTGTAATTCATCGAGGCGGGAGTTTACACCGATCACTTCGTTGTAGTATTTTTTTCCGGAGCCGTAATTTCTCAGTGTTTTTATTTTTTGAGCAAGCTCTGCATCAGCCGTGGTAACTGCGCCGGCATCGCCCATCGCTCCGAGATTTTTTGTCGGGTAGAAGCTGTGGGCTGCATAGTCTCCAAAACTTCCGGACAACCTGTTCCGGTATTTGGCACCATGCGATTGTGCACAGTCTTCAATTATTTTCAGGTCATGCTTTTTTGCAATGGCTATGATAGGATCCATATCGCAGACCTTGCCATACAAATGAACGACCATGATAGCTTTCGTTTTTTTTGTAATAGCAGCTTCTATCAGCGAAGGGTCGATATTGAAAGTACTTATGTCCGGCTCCACCAACACTGGTCTATGCCCGTTTTGTACGATTGAAAGAATGGTAGCAATATAGGTGTTAGAAGGAACGATCACTTCAGATCCGGGCTCAAAATCAAAGGCTTTCAGCGAAAGATAAAGGGCGTCCAGGCCGTTTGCCACTCCCAGGCAGTAATTAGTGCTACAAAAAGCTGCAAAAGACTTTTCAAACTCCTCTACTTTTTTTCCCAGGATGTACCATCCGCTTTCCATCACCTCATTAAAAGCATTGCTATACTCCTCAAAAAAAGGCTTGTTGAGCTTATGTAAATTTTCGTATTCGATCATTTCAAATAAGGTTCAAAAATATAATCTCCCTGGTCAAAATTTTCGGAGGCCAGTACCATCAGGATCGCGTCGGGAGAAAAATTATACATGGTATGCCAGTCTTCCGGCTCGATGAGCAAACATTTATTGGGCTTGTCCAGCTCAAAGATCTCTTCTTGTTTGCCATTGTTGTTATAGATCGTACAGCTTCCTACAATGCAGATGGCAGCCTGCTTTGTCTTGTGATGCCGGTGACCACCGCGTTTGGAATCATCAACACCATAGATGTAAAACAGCCGCTTTATATCAAAAGGGATCACTTTTTCGATCACAGTAAGGTTTCCTCTTTTGTCGGTAAATGTCTGCAGGTCGAGAATCTTTGCCATCCGGTAAATTTAATCCCCTAAAGTACGCATTTTTAAAATTTTGCAGCCTTAAAAAAGTAATGGTGTTTTATCTTTTTCAACAAGTGTAAACCGCTAAGATTCCTTTTGCTGCTTTTCAGTCCCTGCCGGTAGTAGTTTGCAAGTGTAGAAAGGCCCATAGCCCCATACGGCGCTTTGCCCGAAACACCATTTGCATTCATTCCGGGATGAGATTTCCGGATTCGGCCAGCTATGGAATTCAGTATCCTGACATAAGGCCTGTAAAAAAGATCAATGACCTCCTTTCTTATCTCATACCCGGCATCCGTCAGCGATACGATATCGTCTTCATAAAATTTCAATCCGTGGAAATGGAAAAATATGACGTCAAATTTTTTACCGCTGGAAATTTCAATCCCGGTAAAGTGTTTTTCGTTTTTTTCAAATGTATATTGCTGCACATTCCAGGGAGCCAGCCCGCCGCCCAAATGCTGCAGCTCATGAACTCCGGAGAATTGAGAAGTCCAGCTATCCAGGTATTTCTGATCTCCGAATTTTCCGTCTTCTGCACGCGCATAACACCAGTCGATGCAGGCATTTCTCCACCACTCCATCACTTTTATGCCATCCGGATCATTGCGTGCCGTAACAAACTGCACACAATATTTTCCACTGGTTGCAGCCTGGTCGTAGGCAGGTGTATAGCGGTGTTCAGTGATCATAACAGTTTTCTCTCTCATTTCATCAATCAGCACCGCAGGATCGCTGTAAAAAAGCAGGTCTGCATCCACATAGGTACAATGATCGAGACCATATGTCTTTATTGCATACAATATCGTGGAGGGTGTACAGGTCCAGCAATATTCTCCTGCAGACCGTGTAGGCTTGATCTCCAGCAATTGTGGATCCTCGAATTCACTTAGCGGAATAACCGTAAGATTCTTAAGATCCAGTTCTTTCAGATAGTTGTAGCAATTCTGGTCAAAAGCGTAGACATAGAGATGAAAATCCGGGCAATGCTGTTGAAGGGACTCATACATCGCAATTCCGCGTGACAGATAGTTGGTATTGAAGAGTGTGCAGAAATTCAGTTTCATCGTGTTTTCAATTTAAAATAGAAACCTTTCCTGTATATTCTCTTGCCGTCTTCCAGTGATCCATCATCGTCAAATGCACTTTTGAACTCATTCAGCAATTCGTATTTTCCTCCAAAGGCTTTTACAAATTTCGATTCGTTCAAAAACCAGGCAGGATACGAAGCCGTATAGATCTCAGGAGGTACCACCTGCCGTGTGATCCGTTCTGCAGCATCCTCGATGAACGCCGTACGATCCACGATAATGTATTTGAAATTGTACGACAATAGCTCTGCGATAAGCTGATAAGGATCTTCAAAATACTGGACAACACTGGATAACAGGAGCACCTGCGCATCCTGTTCCTGTACGGCTTCGGCAATTGTATAATAAAATTGCAAACCTTGCTCTGCTATTTCCTTTTTGCCTGCTTCTACAAAATGTTTTTGTTCTACTACAGCCCATCGAAGCTCATTCACTGTGAGCAATTTCCGGTTCTGGAAATAACTGCTGCCTAAAGAGCCTCCGAAATCGATAATATGTAATTTGCCCTTTTCAACAGATGCATTGAATGCCTGCAACAGTGGCGATGAAAACTGCAATTGATTAAACAATACAGAGTCTCTTTCGTAGACAGCTTTACCGTTTTTCACTTTCAGAACAGAAGTCTTTACCGTATCCAGGATATTGCCTGCTTCATATCCCCTGCACTCTTTGGCTGCTTCCTGCCAGCTTTTATAATTCCCGAACCAACCGTGTGTCTTTTTCGGTTTCGCAGCAGGAATAAGGATCCGGATACCACGTTTTAGAAAATTAACAGCAAGATCCTTAAAGCTTTTTTTGTGCTCTAACAGTTTCGCATATTCCGGGATAGCATTAATACGTATCGGGGAATTTGTTTTTTTTGAGATATAATGAGGCGTACCGGCCATCATTTTTATGGTCTTCACTTCCCTGCCCAATTCTTTGTTATAACCAAAATCGTATTCATGCTCATGATAATTCTCGTCCGACAGCATGTTCTGATCGAAGCACATTCCGTTTCGGGTTTTGGAGAGCGGGAAGAATTTTATTTTCTCAATGAACAGAAACAGTAAGGTCATGTCACAAATACCGCCCTGTTGTTGGTTCTGAAGGTGATAGTCCCATTTCTTACGAAGGGTGGCAAGGTTGTTTTTATAGGTATCAAGAACGAATTCACAAAAACCATTGATCGCTTCTTTTTTCCAATAGGAGCAGCAAGCCGAGGCCGACCACCTGTAATTATCCTGGTTCTCCGTAAGTGTATACGAAGCATCGTATTCTTTATACTGTTCATACACAAGAGCAAGATCGCTGTATATCATCGTATCGGAGTCGGAATAATAAGCTACCTCCGTATTGCTCTCATTCATAAAATTTTTAAGGATGAACCACCTGTGGATACAGATCCTTTCGAACTCTTCGCTGTTGGTGCTCATATGCACATAGGCATTCTCAAACGCTTCCAATCCTTTGGCGTATACAGCTGCATCATGAACGGAAACGCCCGGGATCTCCGTTTTCGCGTCCGTGATCAGCACTACCTGCCTGTTTTGCAGAAGCGCCTGGTTCAATGCCCTGATAAGATATGCAGGAATCTCGTTGAAATGTATGAAGACTACCGGCATCATTTTTTTACTATGCTTTTTATTTTATCTTTTATCTTCTTCATCATGCCGGGTTTTGCACCAAGTGTTGTAAAGTATTTTTTCACTGATTCTTTTGCGTTTCTGTCTTCTTTCACGGGGATCTTTTCAACCCGGATCTTTTTTTGACTGAGCTGAACATCATGCCTGTCGGAGAAACCGGAATGAATACCGGATCCGTCCGTGCCGATATTCTTAACCAGCGATACACCCGGGTAGAGGCAATACTTCCCTGCTAAAAATGCAGCCGCATACCAGCGAATGGCCCAGGAATCGTTCTTCCCGGCTATCTGATCACGCAGCATCTGCGTATAAGGATACGTATTGTCAAAATCAAAAGCCGGATTCAGTTCCTTTTTCTCCAATTCTTCCAACAACTGCTGACCATCGGACCTGTATAGATCCCAACGATCTTTCCAGGTAGCCCAGCCCCAGCAATCCGCTCCTTTCAAAAAGAAGGTCTCCGGCAATTTTCCTTTTACGGGGTAAATATATCCTGAAATGCAGGCAACCTCCTGCTCATCCCTGTAGGCAAGCAATGCATCGTTCATAAACTGCAAAAAATACGGCGATGTTACATGGTCGTCTTCCAGCACGATCGCTGTTCCCTGTTTCCCAATAACAGCAGAGACTCCCTCCACTACCGAGACCGAAAGCCCTTTGTTTACAGTACTTTCTGTAACATGAACGTTCCTGCACCATTTTTTACTGTGGATCACTTCTCTTGTTCTGCGTATTTGTTCGCACAGATCCTTGTCCTCAGGGCGTTTGGGGCCATCGGCAAAAATATAAAGGTCCGAATCCGCACTCAGACTGTTTGCTTCCAGGCTCTCCAGTGTCCTGAGAGTGTGCTCCGGCCTGTTGTACACAAAAAGAATTATAGGAGCCAATGCCTGCATGAGTCCTCAAAGATATAAAAAGCTTTTGTATTGATTGTACCGGATACGAAGGCTTTTAACGACAGTTAAGAATAGCCAATACCATCCAAAAAACCGGATTTATTCAATAATTTCTGTTAAATTTGCGTGCTTATTTCCTGCCTGCCAATTCCCGGAAAATTCCCCGGATTTTGGTTTTGCAGCGACAAAAAAACGATGGCAGAAAAAGACTTTGACAACGAGAATGAACCCTGGGATCTGGTTTTGGAACCTGAGTCCAAATGGTACTCTTTGCGGCTGAAACAATTATTCAGGTTCAGGGATCTGCTTTTTCTGTTTGTGCGGAGAGATTTTGTGGCGATCTATAAGCAAACGATATTAGGACCTGTCTGGTTTTTTATTCAGCCTGTACTGACCGCCGCCATATTTTCACTCGTGTTCAGCATTTTTGGGAATATTTCAACGGAAGGAATGCCACCCCTGCTCTATTATATCTGCAACCTGACCATGTGGAGCTATTTTTCCGATACACTCACCAAAACATCCGATACCTTTACTGCCAATTCAAGCATTTTCGGAAAAGTGTATTTTCCACGGATGATCGTTCCGCTTTCCACAGTAGTTTCCAACCTTATCAAATTCGGGATCCAGTTCTTATTGTTCCTTGGTGTGTGGATCTATTATCTTTCTACAAAAGACATTCTTCACCCGAATGCAGCAATTGCATTGGTTCCTTTTCTGGTAATTCTGATGGGTTTCATGGGACTTGGCATGGGGATCATCATTTCGTCCATGACCACTAAATACCGTGACCTTAAATTCCTGATCACATTTGGAATTCAATTGCTGATGTATGCTTCACCGATTGTTATTCCGTTATCAGAGATCATAAACCATCACGCTAAATACAAATACCTGATGCTTGCTAATCCACTTACAGGTATAATTGAAACATTTAAATATGCTTTCCTTGGCGTTGGGATATTCAATTGGTGGTATCTCGCATATAGTCTTGGTTTTACTATTGTTATATTTTTCATCGGGCTGGTTGTTTTCAATAAAGTTGAAAAATCGTTCATGGATACTGTGTAATTAATTTCGAAAAGAAGAGGATGAGTAAAATAGTTTTAAGAGCCGTGAATATTTCCAAACAGTACCGCCTGGGACAGTTGGGAACCGGTACTATTTCTCATGACCTGAACCGCTGGTGGCACAAGGCGCGCGGCAAAGAAGATCCCTACCTCCGGATCGGCGAGGCAAACGACCGCAGCGCAAAAGGCGGAAGTGATTATGTATGGTCGCTGAAGGATATTAATTTTGATGTAAAAGAAGGTGATGTGTTAGGCATCATCGGAAAAAACGGTGCAGGCAAATCCACTCTTTTAAAGATCCTTTCGCAGGTAACAACCGCCACTACAGGGAAAGTGAAGATACGGGGTCGGATCGCTGCCTTACTTGAAGTAGGTACGGGCTTCCACCCGGAGCTTACGGGTCGCGAAAATGTATTTCTGAACGGCGCCATCCTCGGTATGACCAAAGCAGAGATCAAAAGCAAATTTGATGAGATCGTTGATTTTAGCGGTGTCGAAAAATACATCGACACGCCTGTAAAAAGATATTCATCCGGTATGATGGTTCGCCTTGGATTTGCAGTAGCAGCTCACCTTGAGCCGGAAATACTGATCGTGGATGAAGTGCTGGCCGTAGGTGATGCGGAGTTCCAGAAAAAGTGCATGGGCAAAATAAAAAATGTAGCAGGAGAAGGAAGAACTGTTCTGTTCGTGAGCCACAACATGCAGGCTATGTCCAGCATTTGCAAAACAGGTATTTTACTGAAGAACGGAATGATCGATGAGATCGGCGATATCAATACCTGTGTAAAAAAATACAATGGCCTGTTCAATGATTCCGTGATCGGGATCGCAAGTATCAAAGACCGCCTGAACCGTACCAACAGCAATGGCAATATTTTATTTTCGAACATTCAGGCTTTATCGGATGGAAGGAAAACCTGGGACTTCCGATACGATGAAGAGATTACATTTCAAATAGATTGTGATATCAAAAATGATTCGGAAGATGGCCTCTTGTTTTACATGGCTTTGTCGGATCCATTGACGACTGATATTCTTACCAATATCAAAGTAGTGGTCAGAGAAAAAACAGTGCTTGCAGGAGAGAAAATTTCGTTCACTGTGTCGATCCCGCCTAAAACAATGCGGGTGGGACAGTTCTTACTGTACTTCACTATCGGAGATGCGAAAGGTCAGCAATGGTATGATGTGGTGGACAGCAATGTAAATCTCCCGGCATTAACGATCACGTCCATTGATATGGATCCGCATTCCAACATGGGGCTATTTTCGATCCCTTATAAACTTGATGTGAAAGCATAATATGAAAACATTTTTATATAGATTATTCCGGATCCAGAAAATAAAAAGAGCCTTATGGTCCTTGTTGAAACATTCGGGTATACGCTATTTTGTTGTTTCCTGGCGATTCAGGCTGCTTAAACGTAAAATGAGATTCGGAAATTACAACAATGAGAGCATCGGTGAAACAACTGTAAAACACAACCTGACTGCTTTTGATATGCCGCGTGCAGCATTTGGCTGTGGAGGAAGAATGGAGCTGCTTATTTACCCGATCGTATCCTATTTCCGTAAGAACCGTGCTTCCATCAGGATATTGGTTGTTGGCTGCCGGAGCGAGGACGATATATTCTGGCTGAAGAGCTATGGTTTTTCTGACACCTATGGACTGGATCTCTTCTCTTATTCCAAACATATCCTGATCGGCGATATACACAACACGGATTTTGCAGATAAGACATATGACGTTGTGTTGCTCGGCTGGATGATTAGTTACACCAAAGATCCGGGACTTGTGTTCAAAGAATGTAAGAGGATCTTAAAAGATGATGGTTTACTGGGAATCGGACTGGATCATAATCCGAAGCAGGCTGCCGAAGGAATAAAAGCGCCAAGGGTAAATACGCTAAACTCGACAGCTGACATCAAAAAAATGCTGGATGCTTCCATAAGTAATAAATTGGTACTTGAATACGATCACTATTATGGCGACGATGATCGTTGTGTAGTTATTTCGAAAATGACCTCAAATCAACAGGCATGAAAAACTTCTTATACCGGGTAAAACAAAAAATATCCAAAACGATCCATCCGCTGAAAGCTGATCTGGATACCTTCAACAAAGGTTATAGCGAATTCCTGTCTACCGGAAAAACATCCAACGAAGCCTACCTGGCCTTCCTGAACCTGTATTGCAATACAAACGGCAAGTTCCAGGAGGCAGAGCATAAAAAAGCCATTCAAAACAATCCTCCGAAAAGAACGGAAGATACCTTATCCGGTGTGATTGGTAGCTATACTTCCGGTGACTTCCATTCTATAAACAATACGCTTGGCAAAGACGGATATATTGACCTGCACCGGAAAGTTTCCCCGGAGCTCGTAAAAAAACTAACCAACTTCGCCTTGCGTACGGAAACTACCACTGCTCCGAAGTACGACAAAAAAATGGTGTACGATCCTGCTCATCCTGTTTCTGAAATATACCGTTTCGATATGCAGGACCTGGTCAACAACCCGGATATCCAGGCACTGATCATGGATCCTGTTCTGATAAATATTGCACGGCAGTATCTTGGCTGCGAACCGATATTTGATTTCCCTGCCATGTGGTGGTCGACTTCCTTTTTAAAAGAAGCATCGTCGGAAGCCGCACAGCTTTACCACTTTGATCTCGACCGGTTCAAATGGTTAAAGATCTTTATCTACCTGACCGATGTAAATGAGGATAATGGTCCGCACCGTTTGATCAGGGGCTCACATTTGCCGGATGCAAAACCAACGGAGCTTCTGAAAAGAGGTTATGCACGGATACCGGACGAAGACATTGCGCAATACCATAAAAAAGAGGACTTCATTGTTATTCACGGAGAAGCGGGCGCTGTCTTTGCCGAAGACACCAAATGCTGGCACAAGGGAACACCATTGAGATCAGGACATCGGTTGGTACTCGAGTTCGAATACACCAGCTCTATGTTCGGATCCAATTACCCGACATTCGAAATAAAAAATGCATCGGAAGAATTTAAACAGTTTTGTAAGAACAATCCTGTATACGCTAAAAATTTCAGATTTTAATACCTAAGCATGCTAAACAACAAATCGATATTAATTACCGGCGGGACGGGTTCTTTGGGAAAAGCACTCACCAAAACCATTTTAAGCAACTGGCCGGATGTGAAGCGCCTCGTGATTTTCTCAAGGGACGAACAGAAACAATTCCAGATGGAGCAGGAATTCCCTGTATCCAAATACAAAGCCATCCGTTACTTTATAGGTGATGTACGGGACTTTGAACGTTTGAAAAGAGCCTTTACAGGTATCGATTATGTTATTCATGCAGCTGCCATGAAGCACGTACACATTGCAGAATATAACCCGGATGAGTGTGTAAAGACAAACATCGGCGGCGCTGAAAATGTGATCAAAGCGTGTCTTGAAACAACCGTTTCCAAAGTTGTTGCGCTCTCTACCGATAAGGCCTGTGCACCGATCAATTTGTACGGCGCTACCAAGCTCACCTCCGATAAATTGTTCATCGCTGCCAATAATTTCAAAGGAAGCCGGGATATAAAATTTTCGGTTGTGCGTTACGGGAATGTAATGGGATCGAACGGTTCTGTCATTCCCTTCTTCCTCAACAAAAAGAAAGAAGGCGTGATCCCGATCACCGATCCGAACATGACACGTTTCAACATCACACTGGATGGCGGAGTAGATATGGTGTTGCATGCGCTGGAAACAGCCTGGGGCGGGGAATTATTCGTACCGAAGATCCCATCGTACCGGATCACCGATGTTGCAAAAGCAGTAGCTCCTGATAGCGAAATAAAAATAAGCGGTATCCGTCCGGGTGAAAAGATCCATGAAGAAATGATCACCAGTTCCGATTCATTTACTACCTACGATCTCGGAAAATATTATGTGATCCTCCCACAGGTTCCGAATTTCAGGCTGGATGAATACATTAAACATTTTAATGCCAGACTGGTTGCCCAGGGCTTTAACTACACTTCGGGAGAGAACAGTGAATGGGAAACAGTGGACAGCCTGCGTAAGCTGATCGTAGAGCATGTAGATCCTACCTTTAAACCATAAGCAATGATCCCTTACGGAAGGCAACATATTACAGAGGAAGATATCAGTGCAGTAACGGAAGCGTTGAAATCGGATTTCTTAACCCAGGGGCCAAAGATCGCTGAGTTTGAAAAGGCTTTTGCAGAATACATTGGGAGCAAATACGCAGTTGCGGTTTCAAATGGTACTGCAGCCCTGCATTTATGTGCACTTGCATTAAACGTCAATGAGCAGACAAGAGTTATTACGAGCCCCATCACCTTTGCGGCTTCTGCCAATTGCGTGCGCTACTGCGGAGGAGAAGTGCATTTTGCCGACATCGATCCGAAAACCTATTTATTAGATCTCAATAAAGTAAGAGCGTTATTGGAAAAACATCCGAAAGGATATTTCCATGGGATCATTCCTGTTGATTTTGCAGGCAATGCCGTTAATATGGAAGCTTATCGGAAACTGGCAGACGAATTCGGATGCTGGATCATTGAAGATGCCTGCCATGCACCGGGTGGTTTTTTTACCGGCAGCGATTCGAAAAAATATTTTTGCGGCGACAGCAACTTTGCCGACCTGGCGATCTTTTCCTTTCACCCGGTGAAACATATTGCCTGCGGGGAAGGTGGCATGATCACCACCAATAATGAAGTCCTGTATAAAAAACTCATATTGCTTCGTACACATGGGATCACCAAAGATCCGGGCCTGATGCATAAGAATGATGGCGGATGGTATTATGAAATGCAGGACTTAGGTTATAATTATCGGTTGACTGATTTTCAGGCAGCACTCGGAATTTCTCAACTATTAAGAGCTGATGCAGGATTGATCCGCAGAAGGGAAATTGCACAAACCTATTTTGATGCATTTAAAACTAACACAAAGATCAAAGGTCAATCGGGTGTGGTGGAAGGACATGCCTATCATTTATACATTATCGAAACCGAAAAGCGGAAAGAGCTGTACGATCATCTGCGATCGAAGGATATTTTTTGCCAGGTGCATTACATTCCCGTTCATACTTTACCTTATTATCAGGCTTTGGGCTGGAAACAGGGCGATGTTACGAATGCTGAGAAATACTACAGCTCCTGTTTAAGCCTGCCCATGTACCCGACACTCAGCAACGAAGAACAACAATTTGTAATCGATTGCATCAACGATTTTCTGAATGCATAAATTAGCGATCATAACGGCAAGAGGCGGAAGCAAACGGATCCCTCGAAAGAACATCAAATTGTTCCGCGGAAAACCGATCATTGCTTATTCCATTGAAACGGCAGTAAAGTCCGGACTCTTTGATTATGTGATGGTGTCCACAGATGATGATGAGATCGCAACTATCGCTGTTCAATACGGCGCGGAAGTTCCTTTCAAACGCAGCCCGCAGACTGCAGATGATTTTTCGGGAACAGCGGAGGTTTTGACTGAAGTGATAGAAGAATTAAAAAGAACAGGACGCTCGTTTGAATATGCCTGTGCAATATATCCCACTGCTCCTTTTATTTCGGCAGAGAAGCTGGAAGAAGCCTTTGAATTATTGAAAGAAAAAAACTACAATAGTGTATTCCCTGTTTGCGCTTTTTCTTTTCCCGTGCAAAGAAGCCTGGAGCTGGATGATCATAATAAAATAGAAATGCGCTGGCCGGAGAATGCGTTGAAGCGGTCCCAGGATCTTCCACCGAGCTACCATGATGCAGGACAGTTCTATTGGCTGAACACCGCGCAGTTCGGGCAGGAAAAAAAACTATATACTTCCAACAGCGGAGCTATTGTTCTGAACGAACTGGAAGTACAGGATATTGACAATGAAACCGACTGGAAAATAGCCGAATTGAAACATTCCTTATTATTTCCTGATCTATAACGATGCGCAGCTATCAGTGCCTACATATCAATGAGTTTTCAGAAGGCAGTTATTCTTTAGTGTCTATCCGGGACGAAGACAAATACGCTATTTTAAAATGGAGGAATGAGCAGATCGATATCCTGAGGCAGCAAGCTCCGTTGACCCAGGAACAACAGGACCTTTATTTTAAAACAACGGTAGCATCCCTGTTTGAACAGGAACAACCCGGACAGCTGCTCTGGTCCTTCCTGGAGAACGGAAAACTTATCGGATATGGAGGCCTGGTTCATATTGACTGGATCAACAAAACAGGTGAAATTTCATTTTTAACGGAAACTTCAAGAAATCAATCAAAAGATCAGTTCATTTCGGACTGGAGCACTTATCTCTCCATCCTGAAAAGAATAGCGAAAGATCATTTGCATTTTGCTTCCATTCACACCTATGCATACGACATTCGTCCGAATTTATACATAGCGCTTGAAAATTCCGGATTCACAGAAACGAAGCGCATCAAGGGTTTCATTGAGATCAACAAGGAACTAAAAGATGTGGTGATACATACCTGGTACTGCAGCGGTCTGGACATGCGATTTGCAGAAGCTACAGATGCTGATCTTTATTTTAACTGGGCAAACGATGCGCTGGTAAGGCAGAATTCTTTTCAAACAGCAGAAATTGACTATCCAACCCATATCAACTGGTTCACCGGCAAATTAAAGTCAGACGATTGTTTTTTTTACCTGTTTTTAAATGAGGAAAACATCCCTGCCGGACAGGTACGGATCGACAGATCGAACGGGGAGATCGTTATTGGTATCTCTATTGATGCGGCATTCAGGGGTAAAGGATTGGGAGTTGAAATGCTGAACCGGGCGACCGAAAATTATTTTCAAAAATTTCCGGATGCAGCGATCATTGCCTATATCAAGGAAGAAAACACAGCTTCCCTTCATCAGTTTACAAAAGCCGGTTTTAGTAGAACGGAAAATGTATCCATAAGCGGGCACAGTAGTTATAAATTCAAAAAGACCAACAATGAACGACATTAAAATTGGAAATATACTTATTGGCAGCAATCAAAAACCATTCGTGATCGCAGAGATGAGCGGCAATCATAACCAGTCGCTGGAGCGTGCCCTGGAACTGGTAGATGCAGCTGCAGCAGCCGGCGCACATGCATTAAAACTGCAGACTTACACCGCAGATACAATCACGATGAAGGGCGCTTATACCATTAACGATCCGAATTCGTTGTGGAATGGAAAAGAACTACATACGCTGTATAAGGAAGCCTATACTCCCTGGGAATGGCACAAAGCTATATTCGACCGGGCCAAAGAAAAAGGAATGATCGCCTTCAGTTCTCCTTTTGATGAGACGGCTGTGGATTTTTTAGAAAGCCTGGATGTTCCCTTATACAAGATCGCTTCGTTCGAGAATACGCATCACCCGCTTTTAGTGAAAGTAGCGAAAACAGGAAAACCGGTGATCGTTTCAACCGGTGTTTCTTCTGCAGAAGACATTGAGGAAAGCGTAAAAGTATTAAGAGATGCGGGCTGTAAAGACCTCGTATTGCTCAAATGCACCAGCACCTACCCGGCAAGTCCTGAAAACACCAACCTGAATACAATACCGGAACTGGCAAAACGACACAACACGATAGTAGGCCTTTCCGATCACACCATGGGAATCGGAGCATCGGTAGCGGCAGTGGCATTGGGAGCAAGGGTCATCGAGAAGCATTTTACCCTGCGAAGAGCAGACGGAGGTGTTGATTCGGCATTCTCACTGGAACCGGAAGAATTGAAAGCACTTGTTATTGAAACCGAACGTGCCTTCCTTGCTTTAGGCGGAGTGCAGTTTGGAGTGCAGGAAGCGGAAACCAAAAGCCTTTTCTTCAAACGTTCCATTTATGTGGCAGAAGACATCAAAGCCGGAGAAGCATTTACTGAAAAGAACATACGCGTGATCCGGCCAGGTGATGGTTTGCATCCACGCCATTATTTTCAGCTGCTCGGGAAGACCGCCAAAAAAGATCATAAAAAAGGAACGCCGCTGCAGCCCGACGAGCTTAACTGAGGGTAAATTCTTATCTTTGCAGGGCAAAAGCAGAAACGGACCATTACATTGAGAACAGTACGCTCATTTTTCAAATTCATAAAAAATCCCGCGAGATTCTACCGGGAAAGCATAAGACCTGTTTTAGACAATAACAATTTTGCCATACACTTTCGCTCCCTTTCTTCCTTACAACGTAATTACATCCACAAACTCAGCAGGTACAGGATCCGCTGGCAGGCCGAAAACAAAAAGACCGTACTTACGCAAACGATCTGTGATTACCAGACAGCTATAAAATTTGCTTCCCTTACGCATCAACTCGCAGTGGAACACAAAGCCAATATTGGCCTGTATGCCGCCGACTACCTTGGAACGTATAAAACCAGGATCGGTAATGTGCTTGCCAAACGCTTCAAACGTAATCTCGATAAGATCTTTCTGTCTTTCGGAGGCAAAATGCTGTTCAGGGTAGATGAATTGTATTCCGATCAGGAAAAAATAAAGAGCTTAGCCGCGGAGATCCTGCCGAAACTGAAAACCAAGGAAGATGTATTAAACCTGGAAACAGAAGGCATCAAAGTCGGTGATCTTATCTACGACACTTACCTCCGTTATGCCGATAAGCCGCAGCTGGACCTGAAGGATCCGTACCTGGAAACGCTGCTGCTGCAAACACTTAATATCCTTTTTGTTTCGAGGAAAAAGATCGAAGAATACAATGTAGTGGCATTGGTGAGCAGCTATACTACTTATATATATCATGGCATTGCAGTGAGAGTGTGCCTGCAAAAAAACATTCCCGTTTATACGGTTGGCGCCTATTATTCGCTGGTGCACAAGGTGCGGAAAGAATTTCCAAGCCATGCCAACAACCACTATCTTTTCAAAGAACTATTCGAACAGGTAAAGGATAAGGAAACTTTAGCAGACGGATACAAAGAAATTTTCGAGAACCGCTTCAAAGGAAAAATAGACAGCGCTACTGCTTATATGAAAGAGTCGGCATTTTCGGCTGCTACCAATACAGAGCTGGATGGTATCGACTGGAACAATACAGTGGTAGTACTTGCACATTGTTTTTTCGATTCACCGCATATATACAGGGACTTGCTCTTTCCCGATTTTTATGACTGGATGATCTTTACACTGGAAGAGCTTAAAAAACAAACGGGGCTTACAGTGCTGGTGAAACAACATCCGAACGGACTGCCAATGAATGAACCGCTCTTTGCGGAATTGGCTGCACGGTATGCAAATACGAATATCCGCTTCATTGACAAAAAGACCTCACAGCTACAAATCATCAACTCCAGGCCGGCAGCTATCATTACTGCTTATGGTACAGCCGCAGCTGAGTTTGCCTACCAGGGATTCCCGGTGATCACCATTTATGACAATCCTTTTACCTCCTACGATTTCACTCACCTGGCCAATTCAAAAGATGAGTACAGGAAACTATTGCAGGATGTATTGAAGCTGGAGCCGAGACAGCATCAGCGGGAAATACTGGAATACTATTATATGCAATACTTTTTCTTTCTGCAGGGAAGGGAAATGGACTATATGATGTGTGCGAAGTACAAGGGTGTGACCTATTCGGAAAGTTTCCTGGCAGAATATCTTCCTCATATGACGGATTCATTTTTTCAAATGATCGATGCTAACATGGCAGAAGGACTTCGTCTTTGCGAATGGGAAACGGCTGTTTTGAAATAAAGAAGCTTATTTCTTAGGAAAGAGCTCTATCTCCGTGATCTCGCAGAGTGTATGCCCTAATATCATATGACATTCCTGTATCCTTGGTGTATCCTTGCTCGGGATATTGATCAGGTAATCGCAGAGTTCTTTCATTTTGCCGCCTGTTTCTCCTGTAAAACCAACCGTTGTAACGCCTAAGTCACGACAGGCTTCGAAAGCTCTGATCACATTGCCCGAATTCCCACTGGTGGAAAGCCCTATGAGCACATCTCCTTTTTTACACATAGCGCGTACAAGGCGTGCATAGATCTCATCGTAGCTGTAATCGTTGGCAACGGCGGTAATATAGCTGGTATTTACATGCAGGGCTTCGGAAAACAAGGGAGGGCGGTCATAATAAAAACGTCCGCTCAGCTCGGCTGCCAGGTGTTGTGCATCGGCTGCGCTCCCCCCGTTTCCGCACCACAGCAGCTTATTCCCGTTCCGGTAGCACTCCACTATTCTTTTTGCAATTTTCTCCGTTGTTCCCATCAAAACAGCGTCGTTCATCACACGTGTTTTCAGATCGATGGATATTTGCAGTTTGGATTTAATGAAGTCTTGCATAGCGCTAAATTACTAATTACTTTGGATATTTATCTGAATCTTGTGATAGATGTACAACTGCATAACAAGTCACTAATTTTGCCGTTTCGTCTACCTCATAGTAAATTGAATAAGGAAAGCCAGCTATTTTATATGATCTGAAAGATTTATATCGCACCTGATAAAAGGGGTTCGATCTGATTGTTTCTAACGCAGACAGATATTTTTCATAAAACTTCTTTGCTACAACGGCACTGTGGAGAGTATAATACAGATACGTGTTTTCTACATCAATGTATACCTGGGGTTCAAACCGGATATTATAAGCCATGCTTCGACTTGAATTTTCTTTTGAACTGAGTTAAAGATAAGAACTCTTCTTCTTTTGCACCGGCTTTTCTTTTGTCCAAAAGCCTTTTTACCTCTTTCGAAACTTCTGCTTCTTCTGCTTCTTCGTATTTGAAATTAAAACGTTTCAACAATTGAACAAACAGATCAAAGTCCTTTTCGGGAATATCTAACAGTAGTTGTTTCATGATCCAATTTCTTAGTTCAAATTTACTAAAAAAAATTATCTTTTGAAATGGGTCATATCGCCCAGGTAGTAAGCCCCTGCGCTGTGAATTTGAAAGCCTGCACTTTCCCGCCGAATTGTTCCAGCGATCGTGCTACTTTTACTTTTGTCACGCCCGGGCAATAAAAGAACATAAATCCGCCGCCGCCTGCTCCGGAGATCTTGCCACCGGCCGCACCATTTTCAATAGCAGTTGTATAAATAGAGTCGATAAGCTGATTGGAAATGGATTGAGCCATCTGCTTTTTGTTCTGCCAGCCAAAATGCAGCACTTCGCCTATTTTGTCCAGCTCACCACGCAGCAGATGCTCTTTCATCATGATCGCCTGTTCTTTCATATGGTGCATGGCTTCTATCGCGAGGGCGTTTTTATTTTCCACATTCTTCACCTGGTCGTCGATGATCTGTGCAGAGAAACGCTGTGTAGCCGTAAAATACAAGAGCAGGTTGAATTCCAGCTCGTAGAGGATCTCCGGTTTCAGGATCAGTGGATTTACTATCACACGGTCATCCGGCAGAAATTCCATAAAGTTGAAGCCGCCGAATGTAGCCGCATACTGATCCTGTTTCCCACCGGATATGTTCAGGTCGATCCGCTCGATCTCGTATGCAAGACGTGCGATGTCATAATTGCCCAAAGGAAGTTTCAGCCATTCTACAAAAGCGCCTAAAAGAGATACGACTATGGTAGAAGAAGTCCCCAGCCCCGAGCCCTGAGGAGCTTCGATATAGGAAGTAAGCCGGAAAGAAAGTGGCTCTAATTTAAATTGTTTAATGATCCTGTTGTAGATGCCGATAAAAAATTCGAAGCCTTCTGCCAATTTCAGCTCCTTTGCGCTATCGGTAGTATAAGATCTGCCTGCACCGTCGATACAAAACTCGATCTTACCGTTGTTCAATGGTTCAAGAGAGGCGTATGCATAAAGGTCGATGGTTGCATTCAATATTGCACCACCGAAAAGATCGGAATAAGGTGACACGTCCGTGCCCCCCCCGGCCAGTCCGATCCTCAATGGCGCTTTGCTTCGTATGATCATATGCTCAAAACAACGAATTTACATATTTATTGTTCTTTTTGCATGTTTAAAGCCGTTTTCTATTCGAGCCGCCCGAATTTTCCGTTATTAAAATCATCGATCGCTTCCATCAGTTCCTGTTGGGTATTCATTACAAAAGGACCGTACTGTGCGATCGGCTCATCGATCGGTTCTCCGCTCATCACGAGGAACACTGCATTCTCAGAGGCAGTGATATCTACGGTCTCGCCTTCATTGGCAAAGAGGATAAAATCATGAAGTATCGCATCGGTCCCGTTTACCT
Organism: Bacteroidota bacterium; assembly: GCA_021156365.1. Taxonomy (GTDB): domain Bacteria; phylum Bacteroidota; class Bacteroidia; order B-17B0; family Aurantibacillaceae; genus JADJDM01. Next base: position 311,795 of record JAJNDK010000006.1, on the reverse strand, counting down.
GCAAGCTGCCTTCCACCACAAGAATGGCCGTATTGTGCCCTGAAGGTATATCGAATTGCAGCTTTCCGTCTTTGTTCAGTTTTACGCTGAATAGGTTGATCGGTGTGAACGTGCTCGCAGCTCCTTTGGTTCCTTTGAAATCGCCGGCTATTACATTTACCTCACCTGCATTGCCTTCGAGGGAAACCAACACTTTATTTTTGGAAGAGATCTCCTGGTATTTCGGAGTGCTCATCTTATCTTTTTTCGGCAGGTTCACCCACAGCTGGATCATTTCGAAAGGGCCGCCCTTTTTTGAAAATTCGGTCTCGTGAAATTCTTTATGCAAGATCCCGGATGCAGCGGTCATCCACTGTACATCGCCCGGATAGATGATCCCGCTGTTACCCGCACTGTCATGATGCTCCACGGCGCCTTTGTAGGCAATGGTAACGGTCTCAAACCCCCTGTGCGGATGCACATCCACTCCGCGCGGTTTGTCGGAAGGCCCGAAATCAAAAGATGGTCCGAAATCGAGCATCAGGAAGGGACTGATCTCTTTGCGTATGTTATTGCCACTCGGAAAATAGTTAAACACCCTGAACCCATCTCCTACCATGCCTGGTTTTACCGGCCTGGGCAGGATCGCTTTTATTTTTTTTGTTGTGCTCATTTTATTGAAAATTAATTGAGGATATTTTCACCGCAATTGTTATTTACTACTTTTAAAACCCTGTTGGTTGCGAGGTAGCGATGCTTCGCTACGCGATCACCAACAGGACTATATTTCTTCTTATTGTACTTTTGCAAACTGAACGTTGGCATGGATCTTTACTTCGTCCGACACCACTACTCCACCTGCTTCGGTAACTGCACTCCAGCCCAGTCCGAAATCTTTCCGGTTGATCTTCCCGTTCACCTCGAAGCCATGTTTTTCGTTCCCGTAAGGATCGGTCATTTTGCCTGCATACTCCACATCCAGCTTCACCGGCAGTGTTTTCCCTCTCAGACTCAGATTGCCTTCGAGTACGTAATTGTGCCCGTCTTTTTTAGTAAAGGCGGTGGAAGTAAAGTTGAGCTTCGGATGATTGGCCGTATCAAAGAAGTCAGGACTTTTTAAATGCCCGTCGCGCTGCTCATTGTTTGTAGAAATGCTGTCCATTTCCGCTTCGAAGCTGATCTTTGCATTATTCAGGTCTTCTGCAGCTGCTTCTACCGTAGCATCAAATTTACCGATCTGGCCGGTAACGGTACTGATCATTAAGTGTTTTACTTTGAAAGACACTTCCGAATGCATGGGGTCAATTTTGTAGGTACTCATAATTTATTGGTTTTATTGATTATTAATTTTTACAACACAAAATTAGGGTAGTTACAGGGCGAAAAAAATAAACTACATTAAGAAAGCAACTTAATCTATGTTAAGCAATCCTTCCATATAATGTCGATGCCAGCCGGTATCAGGGCTTCTGGTACATCATCTGATGCCTGATCTTGCTGAGGAATTCCGGGGTGATCCCGAGGTAGGAGGCTATCTGTGTCTGCGGTAAGCGCTGAATAAAGGCAGGATACCGTTTTGCAAAGATCTTATAGCGCTCCATGGCTGGCAGGCTAAGATTTTCCAGTACCCGCCGCTGATGGCTCACCAGGCCGTTTTCCGTAATAACACGGAAATACCGCTCAAAAGAAGGGCATTGATCAAATAATTTCAGCTGGTTATCCCTCGAAAGCAGCAAGACTTCCGTATCCTCCAGCGCATCTATAAATAAATTGCCGGGTTTTTGTGTGGTATAGCTCATCATATCTGCCATCCACCAGTCTTCCATCGCAAACTGGAGGATATGCTCAAAGCCATTACTATCCGCAAAATAAGAGCGCAGGCAGCCCGAAATAACGAATGCGGAATTTTTACACACTTCTCCTTCCTGCAAAAAATACTGGCGTTTCTTTATCTTTTTGGGCTCCAGCAAAGACAGGAACAGTTCCTGCTGTGGAGCAGTAATCGCAATATGCTTGGCAATATTCTTCAGGATCAGCTCACTCATGGATCAATACGTTTTAAACAAGGCACGTGACTGCTTATGCTTATCCTTCAAATTTATAGGAAATTCGCTTACCCTTCATAAAAAAATCACCTATATCGGCCTGAAGGAACTTTTCTCATGCATTTTCATTGCAATTGCAGCCGAAACAACGTTCAATAAATAGGTGTAGCCGGCATATGTTAATTCAATACTTCCCCGGAAAAATGTCACTTTTTTTATGTAATTTCATTATGGATTGCATCACTATGCTATAAAATCAAACAAAACCATACCATGAAAAAAGCCGTACTTCCCTTTTTCTTATGCGCTACTCTTGCCTCTACTGCAATACAGGCGCAATCCATCTCAGATTTCAAAACATACAAAGCACAGCCATCCGGAGATCTGGATGCCCGGCATCTCTTTCAAACTCTCATCGGGGAAGGCGTAGTACTGAAAAGCTTTTCCATCACCAAATCACCTTCCGATGAAGCCTACGGGTTCTTTGAAGATAAAAAGTCTTCCCTTGGTATGAAAAAAGGTCTGATCATGACCACCGGCGGTATCGTAGGCTTATGCTCAGGCAATACTTCGGGAAGCATGTCCAATGTAACACATGCAAAAGCGGAGGCCCGCGTCCCTTATAACAATACCGGCACTCCCTGCCCGGAGCTACAAAAACTATTGAACAGAGGCGAAAAAACATTCGACGTTTGTTATATTGAGCTCGACATTGTTCCTACTGCCGATACCCTGAGCTTTAATTATGTGTTCGGTTCGGAGGAATACGATGAATTTGTGGGATCTACCTATAATGATGTATTCGGCTTTTTCATTTCGGGTAAAGGTATTACGGGAGAGAAAAACCTCGCTGTTGTTCCGGGCTCCAATGCACCGGTAAGTGTAAATACTATAAACAACGGAAGTCAGACCAACGGATACAGTGCACGTGCTTCCAACTCCACCTATTATGTAAATAATATGGGTGGGGCAATTTCCATTGAGTACGATGGTCTTACAAAACTGATGGAGATCCGCCAGCCGGTTACTCCTTATGAAACGTATCATTTAAAGATGGCCATTGCCGATGTTTCTGATAATTCCTACGACAGCGGTGTACTGATAGAAGGGCAAAGCTTTGTGGCTTACGAAAAAAGCTACAATGTATTGTACGATAAAAACAGCTCTGACATTGACAAAGGATACAAAACCCTGCTGGAGAATCTTGCAAACATGTACAAAAAAAATCCGAAAGGAAAGATCCTGATAACAGGGCATACAGATAATGAAGGAGCGGAAGAGCTGAACGAAGAGCTCTCCTGCGAAAGGGCCACTAAAGTAGTTGATTACCTGAAAGGCAAAGGAGTGGATCCTTCCCGTATTGTAATGAATTGCAAAGGTGAAACACAACCCCGCTACAACAATGCTACGGAACAAGGAAAAATACTGAACAGGCGCGTAGAGATAAAGATCGGCGGTGCGGTGGAAGAATATGCAGCCATCAAGAAAAAGGCAGATAGCGAGATCAAATCAGAGGTGACAAAACTGCTGACCAATTACCCGAACCCTTTTAATGACTATACAACTATCGAAACTTACCTGAAAGAAGAAGTAAAAGATGCGCAGATCATCGTTTCAGACATGAGCGGTAAAACAATGAAAACGATCTACCTGCTCGAAAGAGGCAAAACGAGTACCTATTTTGATGGGCAAAACTTACCGAACGGAATGTATGTGGCTACACTTGTCATTGACAACAAAGTGAGCGAAAGTATTAAGTTGGTGGTTACGCATTAATCTCAAATCCTTTAAATTTAAAAAGCCCTGCCGATCTGTCGGCAGGGCTTTTTGTTTTATGCGAACAATACTCCTATGATATACCTGTTAAGACCTAAGACAAAGGGGCTTCCTTTAAGGCCAAAACTGCTATGGTTAAGTTAGTAGCAGCTATGATCAAGGTGGTAAACGCTATGACCTTTACTTTATCTGTTAAGACCTAAGACAAAGGAGCTTCCTTTAAGGCCAACGACGCTATGGTTAAGATAGTAGCTGCTATGATCAAGGTGGTAGACGTTATGGCTAAGGTTGTAGCTGCTATGGCCATTACTTTAACTGTTAAGACCTAAGACAAAGGAGCTTCTTTTAAAGCCAAAGCTGCTATGGTTAAGCTGGTAGCTGCTTTGTTCAAGGTAGTAGACGCTATGATTTAGGCGGGAACTCTTAACACCTGTTAAAAAACCATCTCCGCTTTCCGGAAAATCTTTTTCTTTTTTCATCAAACAACCACTTACGGATCATTTTCATCCACTTATTTTCCGGGAACAACCAATTGCAAAGTCAGGGTAACTTTTCTGAAACCCTGTACGTTATACACTAAAAAATAAGCTTATTCAGTAGCGGCAAAAGACTGCTACCCAAACAAAGAAAAAGAAAGGCGAACGGTATGAAACACTTCAGAGAAATTCTTTACCTCTCCTGTAGTATGCAGGATGGATAAGCAGGAGTCGACACCTGCAGGGAGGTAAGTCAAGCTTTCAATATAAAAACAAGACTCCAAAAAAAAACAATTTAAAAAAACTCATACAATGAACACAAATAAACTCCGGGTCGTACTGAACATGTCGAGACTATCGGTGCCTGGTAAATTGAACAAGTCGAAAATGGTGCATGCAGCTATCGGCTCCAATACTACTGTTTTTGCATCGGCAGCTCCTCTGTTAGGTAGCCTGGGTACTGCCATCACCGCTTTGGAAACAGCCTGGACCGATGCACAGGATGGCGGTAAAAGCCTTACTGCTCTTATGCACGACAGGGAAGCGGAGCTGGATAGTATAATGAGTCGGGTAGCTGCTTACGTAGAAGGAGTGGCGGATGGCGATCCGGCTATCGTGCACATGGCCGGCCTCAGCATCAAACGGAGCAAAGGAGCTGCCAAAGTCAGCTTCGAGGTGAAAGCCGGCCGTGGAAGCGGGACTATCCAACTCCGTGTAAAAGCAATTAAGGGCGCTGCCTATTTCTGGGAATACAGCATCGACAATGCCACCTGGTTCGATGCAGGATCCACGGTGCAGAGCCGCACGAAAGTCGATCGCCTCAATCCCGGCACGCGGTATTGGTTCCGCTATGGCTGGGTAGACAAGGACGGAGAACATCCCTTTTCGGAGCCTATCACTGCGATCGTAGTGTAGCGGCGACCTGCTGAAAAAGAAAGCGGCTTTCCCGGGAAGCGGCTTTCTTTTTCTTTTGTATGGTGAACTGGAATTTTCAACTTCATTACCTGGTCTGCGGATTTATGCGGAGTGTTTTTTATTCGCTACCGGTCAGAAACGTAATAATTTGTATTTTAGCCATCACCAAAAACAAAAATATGGGAGCCTGGAATTACGGGATTTTTGACGACGACACCGCCTACGACTATGTAGATATAATTGAAAATGCAGAGGATCCGAAAGAGATCTTCGAAACATCGTTCGAAGCAGCTTTTCATTCAGATTACCTGGAGTACGATGAATGCCATGCCGTTACTGTTTCAGCTGCCTATATGGATGCTGCTCTGAATGGAACATCCTATAAATCCGAAAATGATGAAGAGGATAACAATATCAATACCTTTAGTAAAAAACATCCCGGCTTACAGCTAAATGATCTGAAAGCTTCTGCTGTAAAAGCATTAAAGATCGTACTCAGCGATAAATCGGAGCTGAACGAACTCTGGTCAGAGAATGAAGAACTGTATCCTAAATGGAAAGGAAATCTGGAAGAACTGATTAAAAGGCTTAGCTAACGTTCAGCCAGTTATTTAGGATCGTTTCCCCATATTCCGACAGAATAGATTCCGGGTGGAACTGAATTCCTTTTACGTCAAAGCTTTTGTGGCGGATGGCCATTATATTTTTTTCGCTGTCAGTAGCAAGGATCTCTAACTCTTCCGGAAAACCCACAGGATCGATCACCCAGGAATGGTAACGCCCTACCTTAAATTGCGCCGGACAATTGTCAAACAGGTTGTCTTGCTGTAGTATCTGAATAGCCGTAGCAACACCGTGATAAACAGTATCAAGGTTCTTCAGCTTTCCACCGAACACTTCACCTATTGCCTGTTGCCCGAGGCACACACCTAAAATGGAAACAGAGCTTTTGTACGTATCGATCACCTCTTTCAGTATTCCTGCATCACCCGGCAAACCAGGCCCGGGCGACAAAAGGATCTTATCGAATGAACCGGCATAGTTCACACCGATCTCATCATTGCGTTTCACTTCAAATGAAATATCCGAAACTTTCTCTACAAGATGTACAAGATTGTAAGTGAAACTGTCGTAGTTATCTAATATCAGGAGCTTCACTTCAGGAATACGTATGGATCAAAGCTTTACCTTGCTCATTTTCATGGCCATCTGCACGGCATTGTACATATTCACCAGGCCGCCTGTTTTGCTCAGCTCAGCGAATTTTACTTTTACCGCCTGTTTGCCATCTTCAGCAGGCAATGTTCCCGGCATCTGAACCTCTTCCTTCTTATAATCCGTGTTCACCGATTTCGTCAGGATCTTTTTGATGTCCTGCGCAGAGAGATCAGGGAAATAGGAGCGCAGAACCGCTGCTACACCTGCTGTAACGGGGCAGGCCATACTCGTACCGCTTTCATTGATGTAACCCCCACCGCTGTTAGTTGAGTAAATATCAACCCCCGGTGCGAATACATCCACTGTTTTTTTACCGTAGTTAGAAAATTCAGCCGGCAGTTTTTCTCCCGGTTTCCAGGAAGAAGCGCCCACGTCCATAAAATTCTTGGCTTCTTTTTTAGTCCCTTCAAATTGTTTGCATGGATAATGTTTTACCTCATCGATATTGAGGGCTTCGTTACCTGCCGCATGCACGATCAGTACGTCTTTGCTTTCTGCATATTTCACAGCATCGTCCACGATCTTTTTGTTGTAGGAATATTTTTTTCCGAAGCTCATGTTGATCACGCTTGCTCCGTTGTCCACTGCATAATAGATGGCATTGGCAATATCCTTATCCCGTTCGTCACCATTGGGAACCGCGCGGATCGCCATGATCTTCACATTGTCGGCAACACCGTTGATACCTACATTGTTATTCCTTTTTGCTGCAATGATACCTGCCACGTGTGTTCCATGAAGGCTGCTTGGCCCGTTGCAATCGGCATTACCATAATACTTTTCCGTTTGGTTCTTGTAATCGTCACCGATAATGTAGCGGGGATCGAATTCGAGGTTCAGGTTGTACGTCAGCATATCCTCAAAATGTTTGGAGCCTTCTTCTGTTTTTTCAAGAAAAGAATCCAGGTCGCCATACTGCACCACCATGCCGGTAAGGACAGGCAGTAATTGTTTTTGCTGTGCATCTTCCGCTTTGAATTTAGCCAACTCCTCCGGACCTACTTTCTCCACACTCAATTGATTTTTGATACGCAAATTCATACTCTCCACCAATTGCTGGATGAAGGCGATCTGCATCATATTCTGGTTGGCTTCATTCGTCTCGGCTTCAAAATCCTCTTTTGCCTTCAGGTATAACGCAAACTCTTCTTTGCTTTTTGCATCTATATCTTTTTCTGTTTTCCCGTCGTATTTCGGTTTCAGTTCCCTGTATATGCGTGTAAGCTCCAGTGTTTCGTGATCCACATTCTTTCCATCTTTACCACCGAGAAAGCTCCATCCGTGAATATCATCGATATACCCGTTCTTATCATCATCCACCCCATTGCCGGGAACTTCTTTTTCATTGGTCCACATTACTTCTTTCAGGTCCTCGTGGTTGAAGTCCACACCGCTGTCGATCACACCGACAATTATTGTTTTTGATTTTTTTCCTTTTAAGAGCTCTTCGTAAGTACGTTCTGTACCCACGCCGTTTACTTTGTTAGTGGCGGGATCGAGGTTAAACCAGTTCTCCGGTGCTTTCTGCGCAAATGTTGTGTACGTAAAAAATAAGGAGGCTAAGATGAATATGCGTTTCATGTGTTTCTTAATTTTATCAATATTACGAAGAATGATCCGTTACGTTTCTTAATATATGTGAACTTCTACAAAAGGTAATTGAAGATGTTCAGCGGGTAATTTTAGTGGCTGATTGCTTCGATAATATCGTGTTTGGTAATGATGTGCACGCTTCCACCCAGGTCACGCACCAATACAGCGCTATTCTCGCGCGAGATCTGCTTCGAAACATCCTCCAGCGACAGATTTCCGTCCACTACCGGGAAAGGCTTCTGCATAAGTTTTTCCACCTTGTCTTCTTTTAAATGATCATTGGCGATCAGCTGTGAGAACACATAACTGTCATTCAGCGAGCCTACAATTTCATGTCCTTTCATTACCGGGATCTGAGAAATATTGTATTTGGTCATCAGCGCTACAGCTTCTCCAAGCGGAGTTTCCGTATCCACTGTGATCAGTTTTTTATTGCCGTGTTTTTTCACCAGGTCGGCTGCTTTTGGTTTTTTCACTTCAAGGAATCCGCGATCGCGCATCCAGTCATCATTGAACATCTTGCCCAGGTAACGCGTTCCGTGATCATGAAAAATAACCACTACCACATCACCTTCTTTGAACATATCTTTCATCTGCACTAAACCTGCCATAGCAGAACCTGCAGAGTTCCCAGCAAAAATCCCTTCTTCGCGGGGAATGCGGCGTGTCATAACCGCAGCATCTTTATCCGTTACTTTTTCGAAATGATCGATCAAACCTATATCAACATTTTCCGGTAAAAAGTCTTCCCCGATACCTTCAGTTATGTATGGATAGATCTCATTTTTATCAATAATCCCTGTTTCCTTTAGCTTTTTGAAAATCGAACCATAGGTATCAATCCCTAAAATTTTGATATTAGGATTTTTTTCTTTCAAATATTTCCCGGTTCCACTAATGGTTCCGCCAGTACCAACACCTACAACAAGATGAGTGATCTTACCGTCTGTTTGCTCCCAGATCTCAGGCCCTGTTTGCTCGTAATGAGCAACAGCGTTTGATGGATTATCATATTGATTAGGTTTCCATGAATTCGGGATCTCGTTCACCAGGCGTGAAGAAACTGAATAGTATGAACGCGGATCTTCCGGATCTACATCCGTAGGACAAACTACAACCTCAGCGCCAAAAGCACGCAGGGCATCTACTTTTTCCTTGCTTTGTTTATCAGTGGTGGTGAAAATGCATTTGTATCCTTTAATGACAGCTGCAATGGCCAGACCCATCCCGGTGTTACCCGAGGTTCCTTCAATAATGGTCCCGCCCGGCTTCAGTCTCCCGTCTTTTTCCGCGTCCTCGATCATTTTCAGGGCCATACGGTCTTTGATGGAATTACCCGGGTTTACTGTCTCTATTTTTGCGAGCACCAGGGCCGGGATATCTTTGGTAATGGAATTGATCTTTACCAAAGGAGTGTTACCGATGGTCTCTAAAATTGTTTTGCTGTACTTCATGGAAAGCTTAAAATAAATGAGCCTTAAAAGTACTAATTTTTGAGGTTATGCCAAGAAAGATTATCAATAAATAACAGGTTTCAGGCGCGAACAAAAGGATTGTGAAGCTTTTCCTTCCCGACAGTAGTAGAAGGCCCGTGACCGCAGTATACAATGGTCTCATCGGGCAGGGTATAGATCTTTGTGCGGATGCTTTCCAGCAATTGTTCATGGTTCCCCAGAGGGAGGTCTGTACGGCCGATACTGCCATTGAACAGCACATCCCCGTTTATCAGTGTATTAGAAGCTTTGTGAAGGAAAACCACGTGCCCGGGCGCATGTCCCGGTGTGTGAATCACTTCCAGTGAGGTAGTCCCGAAACTCAGCACATCGCCTTCGTTCATGAATTTTTCCGGCCGGGGCGACAGTTCACAGGGCAAACCATACATATCGCTTACTCTTTGCTGGCTGTCAAGCACCGGCATATCATCCTTGTGGACAATGGGTTTCAGGCCCCAGGTATCAAAAACAAAGGCATTTCCGGCCACATGGTCCACATGACAATGGGTATTGAGCAGCATCACAGGCTTCAGACCATTCTGAGAAACGAACTCTTTCAGTGCATTCTTTTCTTCAGAGGAATAACAGCCCGGATCAACGATCACACATTCGTTGCTCTCATCGTAAAGAACAAAGGTATTTTCCTGAAAAGGCCCGAATGTGAATGAATGTAGCTGCATACGTCGGTTTTTTACAAATGTACTAACAATCCGGTACCTGTATTACGTACACGAAGGATAAATAAGAGTTTCTCCGACATGGAAAGGCCTTTATTTGTTGTGGGAGAAACAGGGTTCGTCGCGAGGCTTCACGACTGTGCCCCCTGCTACACCTTTCTTCCACTAACCAGGCAGGATCTTTTATCAGTTTTTCAATAAATCCTGGAATTTATCCTTTTTATGAAAGCCTCTGCCCGTCTTGCCTGGCTGATATTATCAAACTCCAGGATTAATCTAAATTCCCAATCGATTGCCTGCTTTGTATAACTGCCTGCGTAATAACCACTTTTGTGTTGCTGAAGACGTTCTACTACATCTATTGTCTCTCCGACATAGTATTTATTAATCGAGCTGCTATATATAACGTACAAATAATGCATAATAAAAAAGCCTTACATTTCTGTAAGGCTTTGCTATATCTTAAATTTTTTTACCAGCCAGGCAGAATCTTCTATCAGTTTTTCAGTGAACTTCCTGGAATTCATCCTTTTTATGAAAGCCTCAGCTTTTCTTGCCTGACTAATATTATCAAACTCCAGGACCAATTTTAACTCCCAATCGATTGCCTGTTTTGTATAACTGCCAGCATAATACCCGCTTTTATGCTGATAATATTTGTTAGCCGAATAGCTATATATAATGTATAAATAATGCATATAAAAAAAGCCTTACATTTCTGTAAGGCTTTGTGGGAGCAACAGGGTTCGAACCTGTGACCCCCTGCTTGTAAGGCAGGTGCTCTGAACCAGCTGAGCTATGCTCCCTTTATTTGGGAGTGCAAATGTAAGCGATTTTTGAAAAACTGCAAATATTTTTTACAATTTCCTGCTATTTTAATTCTAAGTGACTCAATCTCAAATTAATCCGTTTCACTCAAATTTGTCACTATTCGCTGCTTTTATTGAAATGCCGGCTCAACGAAATCAGCTGTTTTTTGCTCAATAACCGACACAATTCCTTCAAAAAGCGAGACTTTTCAGCTTTCTCCCATAAAGATCTATATTTGCTTACAGATGAGATACCTTAAAGCCGCTGCTACCCCTTTATTTCATACCATAGGATGGATCATATTCCTTTTACTGCCTGTTTTTGCTGCTTCGCAGGAACCCTCTCTTTCCCAGACGAATGCCTATCCTATAAATACTGCTATTTTGAGCGGTATTTTGTGTCTTTCTTTGTTTTATTACAATTACTGCTGGGCTGTCCCGAAATTCTTCTTTCGCAAAAAATACCTGTATTATATCATCGCTGTTGTGGTGTTCCTCGTCCTGTTGTCGTTCCTCACCAAAACAACTATCCGGGCCCTTCATTCCAATATGCTTTTTCCTGTCTCTAAATTCCGTGCTTTCTATATCCTGCGGCTTATTGTTGTTTTCGCTGCTTCATTTGCCCTTCGTTTTTATATTAAATACAGGGCCAGCGAAACGGAAAGGACCAAAGCTGAATTATCTTCCTTAAAAGCCCAGATCAACCCGCATTTCCTGTTCAATACCCTGAATGGCATATACGGCCAGGCGCTTATCAAATCGGATCAGACTGCCGACAGCATATCGAGATTGTCGTCTTTGATGAGATATGTGATCACCGAAGCGAATGCAGATATGGTACCATTGGAAAGTGAGATCCGGTACCTCAGTAATTACATCGAACTTCAGAAACTACGCTTAACGAAAAAAACAACCGTTATCTTTGATATCCGCGGTGAGACACATACAGGGCAGATCCCTCCTCTTCTTCTCATCTGTTTCATTGAAAATGCTTTTAAATATGGAGTCAGCACCGAAAACGAAACAGAAGTCCTTGTTCGTATTGAGGTGGCAAATAAGGAATTGACCTTAGTCGTAAAAAATGACAAGAGCAAAGGACTGGCAGAAAAAACCGAGTCGGCCAAAACAGGTCTTCATAATATCAGGAAGCGTTTGAATATTATTTATGGCAAAAACTATGTATTCAATATCAAACAGAATCCCGAACAGTACGAAGTATTGTTACGAATAAAATTAGCATGATCCGTTGTATTGTAATAGACGATGAACCGATGGCGCTGGAAGTAATAAAAACTTTTTGCGACAAGATCCCTTTTGTAGACCTGGTCCAGTCTTTTACCCAGGTTTCCCGGGCTAAAGCTTATCTTCAGAATTTCCCTGTCGACCTGATTTTCCTGGACATTCAAATGCCGGATGTCAACGGGATCGATTTTTACAAAGGCATAAACCAGGAAAAAATGGTGATCTTTACTACAGCATTCAGTGAATATGCAGTAGAAGGCTTTAACCTGAGCGCCGTGGATTATTTATTAAAGCCCATTGAATTCAAGAGATTTGAGGCCGCCTGTGCCAAAGCGAACGATTATTTCGGGTATACACGGGCAAAAAAAACACCGGAAGAAAGCTTTTTATACGTCCGGTCGGAATATGCTCTCGTAAAAATATCATTCTCAGATATCCTGTATCTCGAAACCCTTGATGATTACATTAAAATTCACCAGGCCGGAAAAAAACCGGTTCTCACGCTTATGAGCATGAAAAAAATGCTGGAAAAACTGCCTGAATCAGAATTCGTGAGGGTGCACCGGTCGTATATTGTTCCGTTCCGAAAGATCGGATCGGTGCGATCGAAATCAATTTTCCTCGAAGGTATAGAGATCCCTATTGGCAATAGTTTCGAAAAAAACTTCTCCGCCAGGTATGCTGAACAAAAAAATTAAGTCCCGCTTATTCACACATACTTTAGACTACTATTAAAACAAAAGAGCCGTCCTGACGATCATGTCAGGACGGCTCTTTTTAGTGTTTATTCAATGTGGTTTATTTCACAAGCAATACAAAACCGGTTTGTTCAATTTCTGATTTGTCTTTTCCACGACCTTTTGCGATATAGAAATAAGTACCATCGCTGCTGCCCGCTCCGTTCCAGTTACCTGTCAGACCATCGAAAGTAGTAATGTGTTTACCCCATCTGTCCCAGATATCGATAGTCAGCTCTGCTACAGCTTTGGTTTTAGGGAAGAAAAGATCATTTGAGTTATCACCGTTCGGAGAGAAAATGTTCGGGATGATCACCTCTGTAACTTCTTTTACTTCTACGGAAACCCATGCTGTATCTTTACACTGGCCGGAGATAGAAGTAACCAGGAATACATCGTATATACCTGCTTCTATAAAGGTCACTGCAGGATGAGCTGTGGTTGTAGTGGCTCCGTTGTCAAAATTCCACAAGTAGGTATTGGAACCGGTAGTACCTGCAGAGCTGAAGGTCACATCCAATGGAACATATCCAACAACCGGTGTTGCCGATGCTACTGCATTTGGCGGAGGCGTATTAGATACCACCATTACATCCTTAGCTTTACAACCCGTTGCCGGATTGGTTACAGTAAGTGTGTAGGTACCAGCAACGGCGGTCGTGCATATTGCGCTGGTATTATTAGGTGTAACCGGAGCCGCAGCCGGAGGTACAGTTGTTGGTGCCGGTGGCTGGTAAGTCCATTCGAAAGTAGCATTCGGAGTACTGGAGCTGCCTGTAAGCTGCACTGTTGGTTTGTTACATTTGATATTCTGATTCAGACCGGCATTTACGTTTGGTACGTTCGTGTTGGTCAGGATGGACATCATTGATGTTGCCGTACAACCATTTGCCGGATTCGTAACCGTTAATGTATAGGTCCCAACAACATTGTTAGAAGTAGTAGCAACGCTATCCACAAATTGTCCCGGGCCTGACCATACAAAAGTAACACCTCCTAATGGTGAGCTTCCTGTCATAGGAACCGGAGAGCCATCACAGTTCAGTATTCCGTTAGGACCTGCACTGGCACCCGGAGATGTAGTATTTTGTGTGATGATGATCGAATTACTTGCCGAACAACCGTTAGCAGGATCAACAACAGTAACACCGTATGTTCCCGGGTTAGTTGCATTTACAACCGGGTTAGAACCCGTTCCTGAACCAGACCATGCATAGTTCACATTGCCCGGGCTACCATTTGCCGTTAAGCTAATGAACGTGGTAGTACAGGTAAGCACTGTTGTCGATGAAGATATCGTTACAGCCGGAACAGCTGTGTTAGAGCCCAGTGTAACTGTTTGTGTTCTGATACATCCGTTTGCAGGATTCGCAACAGTCAATGTATAAGTTCCTGCTGTATTTACAGAAACAGGATTACCTGCCAATGGTCCGGAAGGACCGGTCCAGCCATACATCGCACCCGGAGTTGTTGAACTACCGGTAAGATTCGAAGAAGGACTTGCACAGGTCAATGTAGTAATCGAAGGAAATATGGTTGCACTCGGACGAATAGTGTCCATAGCTACAAAAGCTGAACTGGAAGATACACAACCTGTTCCCGGATCCGTTACAGTAACTGTATAGTTACCTGCAGTGCTAACTATAACCGGGTTGCCGCTGAGCGGACCAGCTGAGTTCGTCCATGCAATGGTAACACCCGGAGTTATAGAAGCGCCGGTAAGTGTAACAGAAGGAATTGCACAGGTAATTCCGGGAGCTGAAGCTGTATAGCTGACGTTTGGCTGTGCGCCTGTAGATACTACAGTTACGGTAGCAACAGACTGACAACCATTTGCCGGATCGGTAGCCGTGATCGTATACGTATCGGGTGAACCAACTGTAGCAGGGTTACCCGCAAGTGTTCCGGAAGAACCTGACCATGCAAGTGTAGCCGTTCCAAGTGTGGAAGCGCCGTTTAATGTTAAGGTTGGAGTGTTACAATCAAGTGTTGTTCCCAGAGGAGTAGTAAAACTTACATTCGGCTGAGCAATATCTTCTGATATTACAACCGTTTGCTGAGAAGTACAACCATTGGTCGGATTTGTCACCGTCAATGTATAAGTTCCCGGTGTGGATGTGGTTAGCGGATTGGATGTTGACACTCCTGTCGGTCCATCCCATGAGAAGGTAACGCCACCTGTTGTAGTGGATGTTCCCAAAAGAGAAACAGAAGTGATCACACAGGTTAGTGTCGTATTTGGTGCTGTAATACCCGCATTCGGTGCTGTCAGATCTTTGGTTATAAGCTGCGAAGTAGTAGAGGTACAGCCATTTGCTGTATTTGTGATCACCAGTACATACAAACCTGAATCCGTAACAGTGATAGGATTACCACTCACTGCTGCGCCATTAAGTGTCCAGGCGTAACTTACAGGGTTTGAGGTAGAGCTTCCTGTGAGTGACACAGATGTTTGTGCACATGTAATATTGTTATTCGGTACGGTAGCCTGTATGGCAGGAGCCAGAGTATCCAATGTAATATTTACAGTTGAAGACGACTGACAGCCATTTCCGTTATCTGTAATCTGGTAGGTATATTGACCGGCCGATGTAACTGTAATAGGATTACCTGGTATACCACCGTTTGGTCCAACCCATCCGTCTGTGATATTAGGCGTATTAGAAGAACCTGTCAATACGATAGCACTGTCAGTACAGCTGATGATAGTAGTATTTGGTGAGGAAGCAACAGAAATGTTAGGCGTTGCACCATTTGATGTTACGACAACGTTTGTAGTAGCTGTACAGCCATTGGAAGGATCTGATGCTGTCAGTGTGTATGTTCCTGGAGCGCTCACATTTGCGGGGTTACCGGCAATTGCTCCGGAAGGACCTGTCCATGATACTGTAGCGCCGGCTGGTGTTGCTGATCCATTCAGGTTAACAGCCTGTATTATACAGTTCAATACAGTACCATCCGGTGTGGTGAATGAAGGAACAGGCACTGTAGTATTGGATGTAACTGCAATCGTCGCTGTTGATGAACAACCATTGAGAGCAGCAGTTATTGTGTAGGTTCCCGCCTGCAATGCGTTGGCCGGATCAGATGCTCCTGCAACACCAGGGCCTGTCCATGTTAATGTTGAACCCGCTATGTTCGAAGAACCATCCAGTAAAGCGCTCGGCTGTATACAGGTAATAGTAGTAGTTGTTCCTGCGCTGGCTACCGGAGTTGGCCTTACAGTAACGGTTGTTGTAGCTGTACAGGTCCCGGTAGGAGTTGTAACAACCAGTGTATATGGATATGTTCCCGCAGTAGAAGGAGGTGTAACACCAGTAGGATTTTGTGAGGACGAAGTATATCCGTTAGGGCCTGTCCAGTTATAAGCAGTAGCGTTGGTAACAGAAGTAGCCGTCAGGTTGAATGTATTACCTATACAAACCGGGCCGTTATTGGCAACGGTGCTGCATAATATACCACAGTTGGTAGATCCTGAGCCGGGTCCGACATTGGTTTGTGAGAAAGAGATATGCCCCGCTGCTCCGTTAAAGTTCGTCATCAATAATATGTAAAACTGGCCTGCCTGAGCATTAGGGATATCAACAACTTCGGTAGCTGCTGTAGAATAGCTGCAATCCACATCGTTGGAAGTAGAAAGCGATCCGCAGCCTGCAGCAAGGGATGAAAACGGTCCCCAGGCAATAAAATCGACATCGATAGGTGTACCACCATTACTTACCTGGTTGATAGTGATTTGGATGTTACCCGGATTTGCAACCTGCATGTAATACCAAACAGGATTAGGAGTAGATCCAAGGCAACCATAAATACCACCGCCACCTAAACTTGGTACACCAGTGCTATTAGGGAAGTTGTAATTCGTACCCGTACAGAAAGGAGCTGAATTAGCACAGTTTTCACCGGTTAATACAGTATTATTCCCTCCACCGGAACCATATCTTGCTGCCCAGCCTGAACCGTTTGCACTTGCAGAGTTGTCTGAGGTAAAATAAAAGGTCAGACTTCCGCCTGCTTCTGATGTCCTGATGGTACCCGGAGCCGTATTCCTTGTGTAGGAACCCAGCAACTGAGAAGAAGTGCTGGCTCCGTCATATATATATAAATAATCATTGATCCCGAGATCAAACTCCGAAAAGGTAAAGGTCAAATATTGACCTGCCGGAGCGGAGAATGTTTGGGTGAGCGTTTTGTTGCTGCCATGACCGGAGCCCAGACCGCCGTCGTCATAGAAGGTTCCCGAACCGCTTGCTGTGATCTTGCCATTCGACATTTTGTACGATTGACCGAAACCGAGTGTAAGCCCGCTTAAAAGTAGAATGAATACGAAAGTAATTTTTTTCATTTCCGTTTTTTTAATTAAGGTTTTTTTGATTAATTATTTATTTATAAGCGTTGCGCCGGTTGGCATGGGTTTCACACTATTCCCGTCGATAACAATAGCGAGGGCAATACTTGGATAAGCAGCGCCTTCTTTAATGGTAAGCGGGGATACCTGCTTTTGAGAATTTTGAAACATCTCATTTGCCGAATATAGAACAAGAACGGCATTGCCGTCATCAAAGATTAATTCACGACGTTTATCAAGAAAACGGAACTCATCAAAATACCCGAAGCCTGAAGCCGCTTTGGTATACTTTGAAATATCAGCTTTAGGATCTTTGAGACGCACTTCAAACCCCATTTCACGGGTTTGAGCGTTATTCTGAGCAAATCCGATTCCGAAAGCGAGGAAAAAGAAAGCAAACAATACTGATTTCATTTTTTTCATGTTCATTTAAAAGGTTTAAATACTTAATTAAGTGTTAAATATTCTAAAGTTTATTCTATCAAAGTTAGACTTTTTTTCGAATACGCAAACCTATTAAACCGATTTATTTTTCCATTTTGATCTAATATCGGATCCGGAATGAGGATTTATTTTGCCCGGAACCCGTTAAAAAACCTTCGGAAATACAAAAATCTGCCATAATTTGGTTTTTGGCTGCAAAAATCCCCGGAACAGATTAAATCAATACATTTATGTCCTTATAAACCGGTATGACCAGTCCGTTTCCCTTTGGCAAACAAATAGCCTACGCTTTCGGTATGATGGGATGGAGCATCCTGACCAATCTGATCAGCGTTATCCTGGTGTATCTCTATGCTCCACCGGCCAACAGCGGTATTCCCCTGCTTATTACCCAGGTTGCCATTTTCGGGATCTTTAATGCCATTGCCCTGATCACAGCAGGCGGACGGCTGATCGATGCATTTTACGATCCTTTTATAGCTCAATTCAGCGACCGAAGCAAAAATCCCAAAGGAAGAAGGATCCCTGTGATGAAATGGGCCATTCTGCCTTCCCTCGTTTTCTGTTTCCTGGTTTTTTACCCCCTGAAACAGGAAGAATCTTCTCTTAATATCGCCTGGCTCGTTTTCGCCCTTGTCGGATTTTATGTTTCCTCTACTTCTTATATAATACCCTACAATGCTCTTCTTCCTGAGCTCGCTCCCGGCTCACAGGATAAAGTACGGCTCGCCACCTGGCAGTCGGTAGGGTATGTATTCGGGATCGGGATCGCTTCCAATGCATTCAACCTAAGCGATTCGCTGCAACATAGCTTCGCCCTTGATAACCGCATCCAGGCTATCCAGGTAACAATCCTCATAATGGTTGTGCTGGCCGGTATCTGTATGCTGATCCCTGTGCTGGCTATTGACGAACGTAAATACAGCAATGGCAAACCCAATGATATTAATATGAAGACCGCGCTCCGGCAAACACTTTCCAATAAAAACTTCCTGCTTTTTATCGTAGCCGACTTCTCCTATTTTATTGCTGTTACGATCATCACTTCAGGCCTTATGTATTTCGTTACCGTGTTGGCGCGGTTAAAAGAAGAGATCGGGAACTCCCTGATGATCACAATGGTATTGGTGTCTTTTGTGTTTTACCCGGTGGTGAATTACCTGGCAAAAAGGATCGGGAAGAAAGTGATCGTGATCTTTTCGCTGTTGTTCCTCTCCCTTATTTTTTTCGGAATCTATATTCTTGGCAAACCGGATATCGACCGGCAGGTGCAGATCTATTTACTGATCGGCCTTGCAGCGATCCCGGTTGCTTCGCTGAATATACTTCCCAATGCAATACTTGCAGAGATCATTGCAAAAGACAGCAGGGAAACAAAAGAAAATAAAGAAGCGATCTATTTTGCAGTCCGTTATTTTTTTGTGAAGATCGCGCAAACATTTGGAATTGCTCTGTTCTCCATGTTCCTGATCTACGGCAAGGATGTAGGAAATGACTTCGGGGTTCGAATGAACGGTATCTTAGGTTGCGTGCTTTGTTTCCTCGCGGCTGTTATTTTTACCCGCTTCAAAGAGGAGCGACCGAATTGATCAGCGCAGCGTATTGTTCGGCCGGACATATACCATTTGCATCACATTGATATTACGCATGGCAAAAGCCGCTTCACAATAACTGAAATAATAATTCCATTTGCGGATGAAGACATCGTCAAAACCTATTTGCCTGATCTCCGCAATATGCTGATTGAATCTGTCCTTCCAGATGGACAAGGTTTTTGCATAATGCAGCCCGATATCTTTCAGATCCACCAGGGTAAGATCGCTGGTATGATTAATTGCCGTATTCATAGCCGCTACCGAAGGCAGAAGTGAGCCCGGGAAAATATGCTTCTGGATCCAGTCCACACCGTTCCGTAAACTTTCGTAGCGCGAATCGGGGCTTGTGATTACCTGGAAAGCGAGGATACCGTCTTTCTTCAGCAGATCGCTGCATTTTTTGAAATAGGTTTCGAGGTAATCATGTCCAACAGCTTCCAGCATTTCGATGGAAACAATTTTATCATATTGCCCTTCAAGCAACCTGTAGTCCTGAAGGATCACCTGTATTTTATCGGAGAGGCCTTCTTTCGCCACCCGCTCCGTTGCCAGTTTGTACTGCTCTTCGGAAATAGTTGCACTGGTAACTTTGCAGCCGTAATTCCTGGCTATGTGAATCGCATTTCCTCCCCAACCGGTACCGATCTCTAACACATGATCCCCTGATTGTAAATGCAATTGCCTGCACAGCCGGTCGTATTTCTCGTTCTGCGCCTGCTCCAGGCTCATGTTCTCTTCTCTGAAATAAGCACTGGAATAGGTCATGGTCTCGTCCAGGAACAAAGCAAAAAAATCATTGTGCAGATCGTAGTGCTCGGAAATATTTTTTCGCGAACCCAGGATGCTATTCGCCCGACTGGAGTGATAGGTCTTGTTGAAAAATTTCAGTGCATTCAGTGCAAAAGCCTGCACCTGGCTGCCCGAAACAGAAGGAGCGTTTTCAATATTCAGGATGAACCATTTAATGACATTGGTAATATTGTCTGTTTCCCATTCGCCGTACATGTATGCTTCACCAAAACCAATATCACCGTATAATACGCACCGTTTAAAAAAATTTTCTGTTGTGATCCGTACCTGCGCCACGATGTTCCCTTCTCCATTGCCAATGCTGATCATTTCACCTCCCGGCAGCGTAATATCACATCTCCCCTTTTCCATTTTTGACAAAAGGTTCAGAATGGCTTTTTCATAAAGTCCCTGTTTGCGTGTGTTGCTCAGTGCAATGGCCATTGGTGCTTATGGTTTTATAGTACGAATATATTACTTATTTGCTCTTTTCATATTTACGAAAAACATCCCGTTGCAGATCCGGATGAGCCTCTTTTTTATGAAAAGGTATCTTTTTGATCCACAGCAGCAAAGCATGCCAGTGAATTAGCGTGATCACTTTCAGTGTAAGAAACGGGAAACGGATACTGTACCAAAACAGTCGGCCGTTCGTTAGCTCTTTTTTAATGCCGGTAAGTGTGCTTATAAAGATCCGTTCTCCTTCCGTAAAATTATCGATCCGGATATTCAGTTTCTCATCGGGCAGTCGAAGATGAAAATCAAAAAAAGCATCGTGGTCCATGAATGGTGAAACGTAAAAATGTTTTTGTGTATTGAGCGCAAAACTCCCGGATTGCAATTTGTCCGGCCCCATAAAATAGGGTTTCATTTCCCGGAAGGTATTGCTTACTTCTGCTATCGCGCAAACGGATTGATCGTTCTTATCAAAACAATAATAAAACGAAACAGGATTAAAATTATAGCCGAGGATATTCATATTCGTCAGCAACATGATCTTTCCACCCCTGATATCTATGTTATTTTGTTTTAAGTATTCCGTGATCTGCTCTTTTGTGTTCTTTGTGGTGTCCGGTTTTCCGCCTGCCACGGTTGGCAATTGCAAATGCTCTTTATCGCGAAAGCTGAAAAAATTAAATTTATTGCGGCTCAGCATCCACAAGCGTTTCGTCAATACATCGATCTCATCCAGGTTCACATAGAACATATACACATTGTAATGGAATCGATGTTTCCTCGGTTTCATCCGATTGTGCATTACCTGTGCTTTATATAAACAGGAAGTTGTGTCCATTTATAAATGTTTACATAGTTCAACTGCACTCGCATACGCATCTTCGTGAAAACCGTATTTGAAATAACTTCCGCAAAAATACAGCGGACCGGTTCTATTCAGGGATTGTAATTCATCCTGTGCCTGTATAGCCGGCACATCGAACAAGGGATGTGTGTAATCTATTTCTTTGATGATCTTTTTTTTGTCTACCGAACCATCTAT
Source organism: Bacteroidota bacterium (assembly GCA_021156365.1). Classification (GTDB taxonomy): domain Bacteria; phylum Bacteroidota; class Bacteroidia; order B-17B0; family Aurantibacillaceae; genus JADJDM01. The sequence continues at coordinate 290,161 of JAJNDK010000006.1, read as the reverse complement.
GGCATTAATGGAAACAAAGTAATTTTTCCTTTTCGAAACCTGCTGCAGGCTGTTCATCCAATAAATAGTAGTAGGAACCTGCTTTCCGTTCCTTTCTTCTATTCTATAGTTCCAGCTGCTCCAGGTACTTCTGATCTTCGGCATGATGGATTCATCTGTATGGATCGTTGCCTTGTTATATTGATAGTTGAATGGTGATAACAAACGTTTCTCTTCTGCTGTCGGGTTGGCGATCATTTGTAGTGTTTCGTCTGCGTGCGACGCGAAAATAACTTTATCAAATGAATGTGTTTCGCCTTTCGCAGTTTCAACTATCACTTTTCCATCTATACGTTTCACACGCTGCACACCATTGCTTACCTGGATCCTATTTCGGAAAGGAGCTATCAGCAATTCCCTGTACGACTGACTTCCGTTATGCAATGTGTACCATTGATGTTGTGTGTTCAATCCCAGGAAGCCATGATTCTTAAAAAAGCGGATCAGGGTAAGTGCCGGAAAATCCAGCATTAGCTCCATAGGAGTGGACCAGACTGCAGAGCTCATCGGTACCAGGTATTTCCAGAGCATGTCTTCACCAAAGCCGAATTCTTTTATATAACGCCCCAATGAATAATCTGCATACTCCGGTTTGTCAAGCAAAGCAATACTCTCTTTATTGAAGCGCGAGATCTGCATCAGCATTTTGATATACCGAGGGCTGAATATATTTTTCCGTTGTGCAAACAAACCGTTCAATCCCGATCCGCAGTATTCCAAACCACTTTGCACATGCTGCACACTGAAGGACATATCAGTTTTTTTCACAGGAGCTTTGATCTCTTCAAACAGCCTGCATAGATTCGGGTACGTTTCGTAATTAAACACCATGAAACCCGTGTCCATATAAACAGGCGATCCGTCTTCATCTACGGTGATCGTGTTGGTGTGCCCGCCCACATAATCGTTCCTTTCAAAAAAAGTAAGATCGTATTTGCGCTGCAGCAAATGTCCGCAACCCATCCCGGCAACCCCGGTCCCTATGATAGCCAGCTTTTCCATCAGCGTGAAGTTACCGATTTTATAAACCGTTCTACTGTATAGGTCGATATTTGCCCGGAAGGCCCTTTGAGCGAATAATCGCAGCCATGCGTAGAAAAGGGCAGGTCAAGCAGGTAGTTTTTAACTCCGGCCAAATCCAGTTTCCGCTGAAGATGTTCGGCATGATGAAAAGAGACCATGGCATCGATCTTTCCATGGATTATGAGTGTGGGCGGCGAATTTACGTCCACAAATTCACAGGCGGAGCTTTCGTAATATTTACCAGGGACCGTTTTAAAATTTCCGCCTAAATAATCGGCAAATACTTTTTCGGTATTCAATACAAGCTTATTTGTTTTCACCTGCCCGCCCCACACCATATCTGCCGGGGCATAATAAGAGACAACTCCCCGGATGCAGGGATCATTAAATGTATAAGCAGCTACGAGTGCAATTTGTCCGCCCGCCGATCGTCCCATTAATACAAAATTGGATGTATCTATTTTCAGACGCTCCGCATTTGCTTTGAGATAGTTTATTGCATCTTTTGTATCCTCCACAGGCGCGGGGCTTTTGAACGCTGGTGCAAGGCGATAATTAATGGCCGCCACATGATATCCTTTACAGGCAAGATAACTATTCAGCTCGGGCAATTGTTTGCTGTCTCCCGCCGACCAGGATCCTCCGTGAACAATGACAATGCAGGGAGCTTTAACTGTACTCCGGGCAGCATAAAAATCAATTTTCAGATCGCGGTCCTTTATTTGTTTGTAGACAAATGTATCCGGCCTTCTCTCTTCATAGTCCAAACCACTGAACATTGCACCAAACGAAAAAGGCTGCTGCATCATTCCGGCTGTTTGGGTATACGGAAAAAACTTCACCGTTTTTTTGTCATGCGACGTATCAATAACAGCAGCCCATACAATCGGGATACAATAGATGGCAAAGGCAAGTGAGCCCACAAACAAATTCAATAATTTATATTTCTCCGCCCAATAACAGCTGATCAGGAAGATCAGCGTTGCCAGCACAAATACCCAGGGAAACTCGGTGATGGCTACGGCCACTCTCCAGAAAAAATTCGTAGGCGCTATGAACAGTACCAGCAGAGACAGTGCAAATAAAACTATAGCAATACACAATCTGATCATATGTTCTTCGAAAAAAGATAATGACTAACGATCCACTCTTCACCTTCGTTGTATGCCCATAGCTCCGCACAGGCCATGTAAAAGATCCTCCAGTATACCCACCATTTAAGTGCATCTTCTTTCCCGTAGGTATTCTCAAACAATGGCATGATCTGCGCTTTGTGTGCATCCATGTTTTTCAGCCAGGCTTCGGAAGTTTTGCTGTAATGCATCCCGCTTACATGCCAGTGCTTCCGGATCGACAGGTTATCATTGAAATACAGGAGCAAATCATCCGAAGGCATGATACCACCCGTGAAAAAATATTTACTCATCCAGTCGCTTTCATCTACCACTTCAAATTTGTATGCAAATTCTTTATGTGTGAAAATATGAACGAAGAGCTTCCCGTCTGTTTTCAGGAAGCCAGCCACTTTTTTCATCAGCTTCTGGTAATTGCGCATGTGCTCGAACATCTCTACGGAAACGACTCTGTCAAAGGTCTTATCTATTTCCAGCACATTGATGTCGGAAGTGATCACCTGCAGGTTTGTCATCGAACGTTTCCTTGCTTCTTCATCGATATAGATCTTCTGCGTGCGTGAGTTCGATACAACAGTAAAATTGCTTTTCGGATATTTTGATGCCATGAACAAAGAAAGTGAGCCCCAGCCACAACCCAGTTCCAACACATCCTGTCCGTCTGTCAGCTCTGCCCGTTCGCAGGTGAGCTCCAGCATATCACACTCGGAGGTATTAATATCCGTTACCCCCTCTTTCCAATAACCACTGCTGTACTTCAGGTGTTTCCCCAGGCAATACTGATAAAATTCTGTAGGAACTTCGTAGTGCTGTTCATTGGCATCGCTTGTGTGAATAGCGATCGGTGATGCTTTTAGCTCATCGATGAGCTTCATCAGATGTGCCTGTTGCAGCTCTGCATTTCCTTTTTTCTCATCGCGCAAACGTTGTTTCAGCAATTTGCGGATACCAACACGAATGAGCGGATCGGGGATTCTGTTCTTTTCTACAAGTGAGTCTAACCACATAAATATTTCGGGTTACAGGTTTCGGGTTGGTTTATTCTAAAATTCTTAATCGAAGTCCCAACTTAATATGTCCTTATATAGTTTATTATTTGGGGTTATTATTACATTTTCAAATTTTACGGAACTTTATGTCCCTATATGATTTATTATTTCAGGTTTCTGGTTCACGCAAAGACCCTGAGTTCGCAAAGGTTTCCTTGTTTAACAAGATGCATCCTGGCTCTTACGTCTTGGTTCTTGCATCTGCATTCTACGTCTTGCCATATTGATTCTTTACTTCTTTTTAAACCATGGAACAAAAACGCAGGTCGTGCGCTGATATTCTTTGTATGCTTCTCCTTTGCTACGTAAGGCCTGCTCTTCGGTCATCGGAATGCCTGTTACCTTAAAGATCAGGAAACCGATGGAAAGAGGGCAAATAACAGCCAGCCAACCATAGGGACTTGCAAGAGCAAAAATTAAAACCGATATCCACAGGCTGAACTGAAAAAAGTAATTCGGATGGCGCGAGTAGTTCCATAAGCCATACTGGCACACTTTTCCTTTGTTTTCCGGTTGTTTTTTAAAATACTGCAATTGCCAGTCGGAGATCCCTTCACCAATGATACAGATGAGCCATAAAGTAGCGCCAATGCATTCAATAATAGAAAAGCCAGGTTCTTTATTCAGGGCAATCACGAAGAACGGGATCGATAACATCACATTGGATATTGCCTGCATCTGAAAGAATGCAAAAAATTTCGGTGTGTTCCATTCCGCGCGTAATTGTTTGTAACGCCCTTCCTCTTCATGGATATGCCCGCCTACCCTGATCAGCAGGTATATACCCAGGCGTATGCTCCACAAGGCAGCCAAGGCACACACAACCGTTTTCCGAAACGCATCTCCATCGGACAGCAACCAGATGATGCTTGCTATGACCAGGAAATTAAAGGCCCAGAAAATATCAACGATGCCATAGTTCTTTAGCTTAAGCGCCCACAAAAAAACAAGTGTCATGATGATACAAACGGCGAGCAGGGAAATAAGAGGTATGTATAGATAAGGGCTCATGGATTTGGGGTATAGGATTAGTGGGTTAAAGTCATACAGGCTGTTTACGGATTTTTATGATCCTCATCCAATGCAGAACGATCATAAGCGGATAAGTGGGATCGAATTCGAACTTCTTTTTAGCGAAATTAGGACTGTTGGGGCTTTTGTGATGATTGTTCTGCATCAGCTCGCCCATAAGAAGAAAGTCGATCGGTAAGGTGTTTTTACTGTGGTCGTCATTATTAAAATTACTGTAACCGTACTTGTGCCCGCACCAGTTAACAATAGCACCATGCACAGGTCCCATAAAAAAATGAATGGGCAATAAGACGAACATCCACCAGTGTGTGGCAAACTGCAGGTAGAATAAAAAATAAAGAGCGCCGAAGCCGATCCGTACTATCCACGAATCACTCAGCTTATCTATCCATTTCCACTCAGGGTAATTTCCCTGGAATGGTTTTTCCGGCTCGATGTTGTATTTTGCGTAATTAAGATAGATATCCTTTGTGTGCATGGTCATCTGCCATACATCCCTGAAAAAATGTGGTGAATGCGGATCTTTTTCGGTATCGCTGTGGGCATGATGCATACGGTGCAAAATAGCATAAGCCCTGGGATTCAGGAATGAAGAGCCCTGTGTGATGAATGTGAAAGCATAGAAAAAACGCTCCCAGAATGCATTCATTACAAACATTTTGTGCGATGCATAGCGATGCAGGAAAAATGTCTGACAGAACAAAGACAAAAACCAGTGAGATATAAAAAACAGTAAAACAATCATATCAATCAACCCAAATTGTTTTTAAACATCCTTTTTTACACATACGTTATTTTCCTCTCCCCGGATCTCCAATTCTGTACGCAAATTAACAATTATTTCGAAGCGGAAAACGATGCATTCAATTAAAGGCAAAACTCTCTCACGACCTGTTTCCCAGCTGTTTCGACAGTTCAATAAGCAGGTAATCAAGCCCATTGAGTTTTATTTCGTACAAAGTCTGCAGGAGCATTCCGAGCTTACCCTGGGGAAAACCTTTGCGATTGAACCATTCGAGGTAGGAAACCGGCAGTTTATAGAGTTGCCAGCCCTCGTATTTTCCGAAGGGCATTTTCATGCGGATCAGGTCAACAAGCAATTGGGAATCGGGTAGCTGTGGCTGTTCGTTCATTTTCTTAGATCCTGTTAAGGTGAGCTGCCAGTGAATGTCCCATACTGAAACAGGCCTGCAAAAGATAGCCACCTGTGGGTGCATCCCAGTCCAGCATTTCACCAATGCAATAGCTGTTCTTCATTTTTTTTAATTCAAAATGTTCATTCACTTCCTGCAAAGCAATTCCTCCCACACTGGATATGGCATCGTCGAGGGGAGCCATGGCACTGATCCGGAGCGGGAACGATTTGATCAAAGCTGCCAGTTTATGCGGAGAAGTGAACTCTTCTTTTGTTGTGTGTTTTTTTATCAGGGCCAATTGTGCCTCAGTGATATTTACTTTTTTCAGCAGAGCATCCTTTACTGATAAATTTTCGTTTTTCAAACGCTGTTCTATTTCTGCCAAAGGAAGATCCGGTTTGAGATCCATACGAATTTCAGCGCTTCCTTCATTGAGAAGCTGTTTCCTTATTTCACTGCTCAGGGCATAGACCGCGCTTCCTTCTATACCAAAGCGTGTAAGAACCGCCTCTCCTTTTTTTTGTAATGTCCCGCAACTAAAAACCGCATTCTTGATCGCCGTACCTTCAATTGCCTTTATCAGTTCCTCTTTCCAGTCTACCCTGAACGCGCAATTGGAAGGCAGGAACGGATGTGTCCCGATCCCTTGTTGCTGAAACAATTCCAGCCAACTGCCGTCGGAACCGGTCACTTTCCAGCTGGCACCGCCCAGTGCAAACACGGTGATATCCGATCTCAGCATTTCTGTTTTCCCTTCGTGCCCGAACAAAAGCTCCTGCTCTTCATTCCAGCCCTGCCAGGTGTGGCCGTATTTTATCTGCACATTCTTTTCCTGCATGCGTTTCAGGAATGCGTGCAGCACCTCTATAGGTCTGATCCCTTTTATGGGAAAAACACGCTTGCTGGTTCCGGTGTAGGTCTCTATTCCCAACTCTTGCAGCCAATTCTGCAATTGATCATTATCAAACGAAAACAAAGCTTGTTGTATAAATGAAGCAGGAATATATTTTTTCAGCATCTCTTCTTTCGGCTCTGAATGTGTGAGATTGAAACCACCTTTTCCTGCCACCAGGAATTTTCTTCCTAAAGCGACATTTTTTTCACAGATCGTCACCCGGTATTTTGCCGGATCCAGCATACAGGACAGCATCATGGCAGCCGGGCCACCTCCAACGATCGAAATAGTTCTCACAAAACCGATTAAAAATTTTGTTTAAATTAGGCAAACAAGTTATATGAGATACCTTTGTGCTCCAAAATAATTTGAATGTCGAAAAAGAAAAAGATCCTACTGGTCATTGCAGGTATTTTGATCCTCATCCAGTTCATTCGCCCTGCCGACAATGAGTTCCCGGAAAACCCCACAGAAGCGCTGGCTGCAGCTATACCTGTTCCGCCGGATGTGAACAATCTTCTCAAAACAGCCTGCAACGACTGCCACTCGAACCATACGGACAAGATGTGGTATCAGAACATTCAACCCATTGGCTGGTGGCTCAATCATCATATCGAAGAGGGAAAGGACGAGCTGAATTTTTCTGTTTTCAATACCTATTCCGTAAAGCGCCAGGCACATAAAATGGAAGAAATAACAGAAATGGTGGAAAACGGTGAAATGCCCATGGATTCCTACACCTGGATGCACGGCGATGCAAAACTGAACGAAGAGCAGAAAAAAATGCTGATCTCCTGGGCCAAAGCCGCTCAGGATTCGCTGGAGAAACAGATCCCGGCTAAAAAATAGTTGAGTAAAAAGAAAAGAATTGTATATTTGTAGCTCTTAAATTTAAAATCATCATGGGAAAAGGAGATCAACGTTCAAAAAAAGGTAAAATTCATATCGGATCATACGGAAGACTACGTCCACGTAAAAAAGCTACTGCTGCAACCGGAGCTGCTGCACCGAAGAAAGCTGCTAAAAAAGCTGCAAAATAATTTTTGATTTTATCGAAAAAAACTGACGCCTGTTTCCTGCATAAAGGACGGGCGTTTTTTATTGCCACTTTTGAAAAACTATTGCTTCAGGAAAATTTCCGGTAAGAAGGCTTATGACACATAACCCAGCCGGCCGGCTGCAATGATCAATTCGGCTGCATTTTTCACTTCCATCTTTTTGAAGAGTGTCACTTTCAGGTTCTCGATGGTGCGGAGAGAGACCTGCAGTTCATTTGCGATCTGCTCCGAAGTAGCTCCCTTTGCGATCAGCTGCAATATCTGGAATTCGCGGTTGGTGAAAATGTCCTTTACTTTTCTGTCCTCTTCCGGTATAAGCGAACGGTATGCTTCCGGCACATAGGTGAGCCCAAAGAACACATCACGTATCGCTTCTATCAGGTCTTCTGGTGCCTGGTTCTTATTCACATATCCTTTCACGCCCAGGCTCAGTAAGGTTTCGATCAGGATCTCGCTGCGAAGGGATGTGTAGGAAACAATGCGGGCCGATTCCTGGTTTTTCAGCACCTCCACATACAATTCGAGCCCTGTTACATCCGGGGCCAGCACATCCATGATCAGCACATCGAAGGTCTGGGTGTCAAGCTTCTTATGCAGTTCTTCCCGGGTGTTGGCAGTGAAGGCTACAAGAATGATATCCTTGTAAGTATCCAAAAATCCGGTGAGACCTTTTATAAAAAAAGCATGGTCATCAAATATGCCAACGCGGATTCTTTTTTCCATTACCTACAAAAATAACGGAATTTTTGTCATCTTACACGTTAGGTGTGATGAAGAAGCTGGTTCCTGCGCCCGGCTTACTTTCCGTTGAGATCGTATAGTTATATTTATACAAAAGCTCCGAAACGATATACAGGCCAATGCCGAAGCCTTCTTCCCGGTTCGTTCCGATCTCCGGGTTTACCTGCTGCCTGAAAAGCTGAGCCGCTATATCGGCCGGCATCCCTGCGCCAAAATCGCGGACCGAAAGGATCTTGTTTTCTGTAAACGCTATTTCAATTTTATTTCCTGCATAGCTGAATTTGATCGCATTGGATAGCAGGTTGCGCAAGCTGATCCGCAAAATATTGGGCGGAAGAGCAATTATTGCATCAACAGGTATGCGTTCTTCAATACTCAATTGTTTTTCTTCCAGTTTGCCGGCCAGTTCGTTTTTGATCTCTGTCATTACAGCCTGTATCGTAGATTCGGTTTTATCCAACCCGCTGATATTGATCTCTGTCTTTGCCCAGTTCAGTAAGCTGTTCAGTACTTCGTTTGCATTTCGAACTGCGGTACCGGTATCCTGCAGGTATTTATTCAGCTTCGGGTCTTCGCTGCTTTTTTTGAATTTATCAAGCACTAAGTTCAGCGAAAGTATCGGTCCGCGGAAGTCGTGGGAAATAACCGAAAATATCTTCTGGTTCAACAGATGCTGACGTTCCAGATCTTTGTTGTTTGTTTCAATCTGTTCATTTTGCCTGGTGATCAACCAATTTGCTTTTTGTTTCGCACGATAAGCCCTGAACGAGATCAGGGCCACTACCAGCATCAATGCAAAGCCGGTTATTCCTGCATAGGTATACACGCGTTGTTCGGAAATGGCCTGCTCATTCCTGAAGTGCTCTTCCCGGATCCTTTCCGCATTAAGGATACTGTCCTTTTCCACCTGCTTTTCATATTCCAGCTGAAGCTGATTCCTGATGCTGACTTTACGTGTTGATTCGTTCGTGATGCTATCGCGCATTAGCACATGCAGCTCATTCATTTCCATGGCGGCTTTGTAATTGTGCTCCGCTTTATAAATCCTGTTCAGCAAACCCGCAGCATCCCTGATCTTTTCCGGATACCCAAGTTCTTTGGCCATTTGCAGGCTGTTAAGGGCATATTTTTTTGCTTCCTTTATATTACCCTGCATGAAAGCCACTTCGCCGTATTCCCTCCATGCACTCAAAATTCCCTGCTTATGCCCTACTTCTTCAGATGCTTCCAATGAAAGTTTTATATACTTCAGGGCTTCCTCCGGTTGGCCCGACGCTTTATAAATGCTGGCTATGTTATTGGCTGCAGCTCCCACTCCTACTTTGTTTTCGGTTTCCTGCCAGATGCCCAGTGCACGGAGATATCCCTTTAATGCCTTTGTTCGTGAGGCTTCCAGGCATTCTGCCTCCGACAGGGAACAATACGGATCCCCGAGCTCGTTATACACCCAGGAGATCTGTGCAATGGCCAGTGCTGTACCTACCTTGTTATTCCTCTTTTCATATATTCCAAGTGCACGATCAAAATTCCGGAGCGCCTCCTTACCTTCCTTCTGATCTTTATAAATATTGCCCATCCTCACAAGACAAAAAGCCAGGTCATCCGGATCGCCTGTCTTTTCAAGCATTTTCAATGCCTTCGTGTAATACGTCAAGGCAAGGGAAACATTCCCCAGACTGGAATATGCGCCACCTATATTGGTATTCGAATTGGCTATCTCACCCACATCCTTAAGCTCTTCGCTTATTTTCAATGACCGGCTAAAATATTCCAGCGCTTTCTTTGCACCGTTTTTGCTTTGATTATAGAACCCTATGTTCTTAAACACCTGGGCCTTGCACTTTAAAAAAACAATCCGGCTTTTTTCATCCTGTTCAGTCTCCAGTTTTTTTTCAACCAGCGCAAGACATTTGTTCCACATCACAATAGAAGTATCGGGTTGGCTGCCGAAGAGCTCCTCAGCTATGTCATTCATCAGCCAGCAGCGTGCGGTATCCCGGCTGACAGTGCTCAATAGGTTGCGAAGTGAATCAACAGTGCTGGTTTGTGCCGACCCGTTATCACAGATGCTTATCAGGAGCACGATGAGAAATTTAAAAGAAAACGTTATATTCCGGTATACATGCATTGGATTTTTATATTTCCCGATTCTGAACAAGTATACAAAATTATACGGACCCGGCAGCTACTCTTTCAACCGGCAGTTCCACAGTATCATACTCGCTCAAAGCCGTAATATCTACAATTGTTCTCCCTTTATTGCCCGGTTTGATATCGAAGGATTTGAATCTGGCGCCAAACACAATTTCATCCGCCACATAGCTGCTTCTTGAATATACGGTTTGTGAATAGGTATCGTTCATCGCTTTGATCATAATGATGAACTCCACTTCGGCCGCCAGCAGATCTTCCTGGCTCATTCCATAGATCGGGCTGGTTTCATCGATCGGGTGCACCACTGTCCAGTTGATCGACAGGAAATTGATCCTGCTTAATTCAAGCGGCAATTGCAAAAAACTCCTGGAATTGGTCTCCCGGTTGATCATACTTACGGTTACCTGCGCTTCGATCTCGATCAGCTCGTTCCGTTTGGGATTCGCAATACGGAACATAAGCCCGGTAATTCCTTTGTAAGGCGCCACCAGCATTTTTTCGCTGTAAAGAATGGTTGCATTGGGTTTCGAAAAACGTCCGTAAAGTACACCTGTGGCAATCGCAAAAATAAGCAGGCCGATCAATGACTCCACAGCAGCCACCGAGCTTACAGCAGCCGTTTTCGGATACACATAGCCATATCCGACCGTGGTAAGTGTTTGTGCACTGAAAAAGAACAGGTCTTCGAACGATTTCACCGGATCACTCACTTCAATGTTACCAAAGCTTTTTGCACCGAGGTAATAATAAACGCCTGCAAAAATTATATTCACCACAATATAGCTGGCAACGATCAGGAGCAGGAATTTTATCCAGGACATGTTGATGAGCGTATGATACACATCAAAAGACTCCATGAAATTCTTTCCTTTTCTCCGGATATTTATTTTCCCGTTCTTATTAAGAAAACGGTTGCGTCCGCTTACATTTTTAGAACCAAATCCGAGCTCGTTGCTTTTCGCATTAACAGTGTCTTTTTTCATATGATGCAATAATTTGACTTACCTTTGTGCCTGGATGATGTTCTCCAAAAATATTAAATATATCGCTCCCATCCTTCTAATCGGGGTCTTTTTAGGTATTTATTTGTACAAAAGTAAGGAGAACAGGCCGGTGCGCATACTGCCATTCTATGGGCCTATCCATGTGGACAAAAAAGACGACACCATTCATCACCGGATACGGTCTTTCCATTTTACCAATCAGTTTGGCGCTGATATCACCAACAAAACCGTAAAAGGGAGAATTTTTATAGTCGATTATTTTTTTACGACCTGCAAATCCATCTGCCCGAAAATGAGCAAACAAATGGAACGTGTGCAGGATGCTTTCAGGGATGATCCCGATGTACTTATTCTTTCTCACACGGTAGATCCTGAAGAAGACAGCGTGGAAGTGTTAGCTGCATACGCTGATAAACACAAAGCCATCAAGGGTAAATGGCACTTCCTCACCGGCGATAAACCTGCATTATATGAACAGGCCCGTAAAAGCTATTTACTGGATGCAGAAGAAGGAAACGGCGGAGAAGAGGATTTTATACATACCGATAAATTCGCACTGGTAGACTGGAATATGCATATCCGGGGGTATTATTCCGGGATAGATTCAGCAGAAGTAGATAAGCTAATTGTTGATATCAGGATATTGCAGGAGGAAAAAGCGTGGAAACACGAATAAGGGCTCGCGGGTTTCGCGCAAAGACGCAGAGAGCGCTAAGTTCTAATGCGATTTCAATTTAGAGTTGGATCTTCGATTTTTACACCACAATAGTTAAGATCAGATAGCCGAAAAAATTCTTTGCGGTCTCTGCGTCTTTGCGAGCCTATTACCAGATCCTGAAATCAAATTCCAGATTCTCCCGGCGTGCTGTTGGAATCTGCTTGCCACCGGATAATTCAGTTACTTTATCGTGTACATAGCTTTCAATTTCGCTCAGCATGATACTGCCGTCCTTATTTTTATCTGCCGATTTTTCTTTCATGCCTGATAAAAAACAATAGGTAAAAAGCCCGTTGTTCCATGTTTTACTTTCCATAGCGAACTCCGCTCCACCCGCCGAAGAAATGATCGTAGCTCCTGTGCCTCTCCGCAGGTCGGCAAACAGGTCGGTTGTTAACTGGGAAGCCTGGCTCAGCCCGATCCCGCTTTTGGATACGACCGCTACATTACCTGCTGTTCTGAAACTGATCCCCCCGGTGGTGGCAGTGGTTTTTGAATTATCTGCCACGGCCACCGAATATTCATCCTTATCAAGCTCTCCCGAATGGCAGCTGTCCATAAAAAACAATTTCTTCGTCGGTTTGATCCCGTTCAGCAATTCTTCCAGCTCCTCATAAGCGATCCCGCCATTGGAAGGATTATTAAAATCCATATTGTAGGTCCCGAAATAATAATTCATCTCCTTATCCAGAACACCATGCCCGGCAGTAAACACCATTACCACATCTTTTGTTTTTGCCTGCTTCAGATAATTGTCTTTTAATGCGAGTATGGCCTCTTTCGTTACCTGTTCATTGGTAAGCTCTTTTACATATACTTTATTATATAAATTACTTAGCTCGAAAAACTTCGCTACGTCATCTGCATCCTTGGCAGCATAATTCAGGTTGAAATTCTTGTCTGCATATTTGGAAACACCAATAGCAACAATATACAGATCAGGCTTGATGGTTTCTTTATCGATCACTGAGAATGTTTCCCGCAGCGATTCCACACCTTTGCTGTTCAATACCGAAACCTGGATCTTGTTTTTTCCGGGGCTTACTTCCACTATGATGTCACCTTTATACTGCGGGCTGTTTTTATCCTTAATGGAGATGCCTGCTGTTCCGAAGACCGGCACATCGTTCACAAAAACATTTATACGATCGAGGAAATACTTGTCATCCGAAGCTTCCACCGAAACGAGCACTGATTGTTTCTTTTCGTCATACACCTGGCTCTTTACCTGAAGCTCCGGCAGGTGAATATCACCGGACAACTGATTCTCATCGATTCCCATACGTTTCAGGCGTTTCTCGTAAGCAATATGATAGGCACGGATCACATCGTTGGAAGCAAGGCCGAGCTCCTGCAAAATAATGTCGGGGCGGTTGAATTTCAGATCGAATTGCTCGAAGGGATAATATTTCGCTTCTTTTTCTTTGCCCTGGTTGATGTGATAACCTACAAAACGACTTCCTTTTTTGGAACTGGCAAAATATCCCTTTTCGTCCCAGATAAGCCACTCCCCATTTTCAGCAAGGAATACGGAAGCGATCGGCAGGATCTCATTGCTGCAATAGTCGGCAAATTTATTGGTGAACGTAAGGCAGGAATATCCGTTCTTTTTCAGGGCTTCTATCACTTTCAGCCAGGCCTGCCGCGATTTGGTCTTCGATTCTTCTTCTACTTTCAACAGCTTGAATACCTTTTCGAAGGTGGAATAGATCTTCATGCGTTTGCAATAATCGGCCACTGAAATGAGCGTATCACTTTCTTTTCCTTTGCCCACCTCATCCAGCGGCCAGATCTTGATCGTGCGGTCATCACTGGCCGTGATCAGTTTTTTTCCGTCGGCAGAAATACTGATACTTTTAATGATCCCGACGTGCCCCACAAAAGTAGAAACCTCCACTCCGTAATAATTGTATGCACGAAGTAAACCACAACAGTTCCCTGTGATCACATAATTATTTGCAAGGCAAAAAGTATGATGCTGATCTCCGTTCCAGTATTCAAGTGGAATGGAGTCTATATTCTTACCGCTTTTACGGATATACAATCCTGCATTCAATGCATCACCGATCCGGTAGCGTTTTAAACTATACTCACCGCTCTCTATCACCGGCTTGTTCCATTTGGCTGATTTATCAATGTTTTCAAACTGTTTTACGAAGAGGTCGAATTGTTTGTTGAGCTTTGAAAATCCAAAATTCTCTGTCCAGTCGTCGGCAAAAGCCAGCTTCTTTTCCGTGAGAGCCGCTGCATACATGATCTTTCCAAGGCCTGCCATGCGTTTCACGATCGTTGGCGGCTCGTTTAGCTTATTCAGTCTGATGATAGTTACTTCGTCTTTACTCCCACCCGAAAGAGCAACGGTTTCATTATCGATAAACGCCGCTGCAATCACCGAATTATCAATCTCCGTAAATTCGGTATAGGGTTTCCATTCATTGTTCTCCAGGCTCATGATCGTACAGGCTCGTTTGTCTCCCAATCCTGCAGAGCCGAAGAATATTTTTTTGCTGTCGGGAGAGAACACCGGAAAAATAAAATCAAACTCACCGGTTGCTTCTGTCACCAGTTTCAGATTACTGTCATAGATCGACATGAAGGTGTCTGCCACTGCTGCAATGTATTTGCCATCCGGCGAAAATGCAACGCCGTCGGCCTGGATCTGCTCGTAATAATGATCGCAGGAGATCGTGTCCTTTTTATCAATGTCCCAGAGCTTTATCCTGCCATACTGATCGGCTGTTACGAATTTTTTTCCATTTGCTGCAATGTCCCTCACTTCATCGTCCACTCCTACCGGTAGTTTTTTATCTGCATGATTGTATCTGCGTGCAATCTTTTTTGTACTGAGATCCCAGAGAAAAAGCTCGTCTTCTGCCGATGAAGACAACAGGAATTTTCCATCGGGACTAAATTCCACTGCATGGATCACATTGAGATGTCCTTTGAGCACAAAGAGCATTTTTCCCGTTGCAAAATCAAAAACACGTATGTCTCCCAATTCTTCTGTCTCTCCGTCATTTCGTCCAAACCACCCGCCAACAGCCAGCATCTTATTATCAGGTGATAAAGCCATGCAATAGATCATCCCGTTGCTTCCGGTTCCGATCTCACCAAAAATTTCACGCGCCAATTGTCCTGCCTCTATATCCCAGACCTTGATCGTTTTGTCGAAGCCCCCGGTGACAACGAATTTTCTGTCGTTCGTTACAAGTACCGAACGGATCTGGCCTTTATGTCCCTCGGGGTTTACAAACAAAGTAGGCTTTGTCTGGGTTTGGGCAATAAGGAATATGTTAGCAAGTAGGCAAATACCTGCGGTCAGCATTTTTTTCATACTGCAAAAAATTATGTTATTTCTGTGATTAAGGAATTAAGGCTCCAGCGCGAAATTTGTTTTCAGCCAGTCCATGGCACTTTGTTTATTAGCTTTTCCGTAGAAGTCGTTCATGTATGCCAAAAACTCATCTACTTTTGCTGTATACGGTTTGTCTTTGATCTCGTTCAAAAGGATCTGCGTTTCTTTTTTCAGTTCCTCATCTGAAGGCATATACAGGTTGAAGCTATTGATCAGCTGGCTGCTGGCCCCGTTTGAGCTGTAGAATAATTTTACTTCCGGTGAATCGAATGCAGTAATTGGCTTTCCGTCCACCATCAGGATCTGCTCTTTGTCGAAGATCAGTTTTTCACCCTCGTTGCTCAGTTTTTTATTGATGTCCTCACCCTTGTATTTATAACGCAGGAAAAAAAAACTATTGTCGTTCATCGGGAAGTTGTCTTTATTGATATGGATCCTTGATTTGCCCAGCACTACATAATTTCCGGTGAACATATTCTGCAGGTCGATAATATTGATCACTGCACCGCTCCTCGAGCTGATGTTGGAAGAAGCCGGAAGGAGGTTGGCTTTCACCGCACTGTTCCTCTCGGCACCCGGTGCCAGGATAAATCTTCCTTTGGCCGTGCTGATAACAGCTGCTTTACTTTCGGTAGTCTTAAAAACGATCTGCTCATTTTCAGGGAACAGATCGCCCTGCAGAACGCTTTTGTTGTTCTTTTTATACGTGATGGTTCCCGTTACTTTAATAACTTTATAGGTATCCAGTGTTACACTGGGTTTGTAGATGAAGGCAAGGCCGAATACGGCGATCAGGCCAAGAAGAGCAATTTTTTTCATGACTCAGGATTTGGAACCAAATTTAGTCATTTTTTCAGGTCAGAGGAGAACATTTTTTGGAGAATCTTACCAATTCAGCCATCGTTGGTCGCGAACCCTCGCGGCCAACAGAGGCCAAGGATTGGATGTAGTCTTGTCGTAACATCCCTTAGATGTGATTTAAAACAAAAAACGCATTCACCGGAGCGAATGCGTTTCTTTTATACTCTTTTTAATGAAGACTACCAGATCTCCGCTCTTTCTTCTGTTTTGCGGTACATCTTATCATTTTCTTTCACGCCCCATGCTTCATAAAATTCCGGCATATTGGTCAAAGGACCGTTTGCCCTGAAATTGCCCGGTGCGTGAGGATTTGTAGCTACTAATTGTTTCAATGCCTGCGGACGCATCATGATCTTCCAGCCTTGTGCCCATGCCAGGAAGAAACGCTGTTCGCCGGTGAAACCATCCATTATTTCTGATTTCTTTCCGCCCAATGATTTTTTATACGCATAATACGCCATCGTTAAACCTCCCAGGTCGGCAATGTTCTCGCCAAGTGTAAGTTCTCCGTTTACATGTGTGGAATCCACAGCTATATAAGAATTGAATTGATTCACCAGCTTGTCCGTCCGTGATTCGAAATTTTTAATATCAACTTCTGTCCACCAGTTCTGGAAATTCCCCACCGCATCGAATTGTGCACCCTGGTCATCAAAGCCATGTGTAAGCTCATGTCCGATGATGGAACCCATGATCCCGTAGTTGAATGCATCATCCGCCGATCCGTCAAAGAAAGGGATCTGCATGATGCCTGCAGGGAATGCGATCTCATTATTGGTAGGGTTGTAATACGCATTTACTGTTGGAGGTGTCATCCCCCATTTGGATTTATCCACCGGTTTGCCGATATCATTGATCATATCCTTGTACCCGAACTTGTTTACACGGAAATGGTTCAATACATAGGCATCCGGTTTGATGGCAAGTGTCGAATAGTCTTTCCATTTGTCAGGATAGCCTAATTTGCGGCTGATCTTCTCCAGTTTATAGATGGCATTTTTCTTGGTGGAATCGCTCATCCAGGAGCGTGACAGGATGCGTTCTTTGTATGCTGCCATCAGGTTATCCACCATTTCATTCACTTTCTTCTTGGAATCCGCATTAAAATATTTTTCCACGAACTCCTGCCCCAGGGCTTCGCCCAAAGCGCCATCCGTAGCGGTCAGGCTTGTTTTCCAACGCGGTTTCTGAACTTTTGCTCCGCTTAATGTAGTGGCGTAAAAGCTGAAGTTCTCCTGTACGATCTCCTTGTTCAGGTAAGGGGCTCCTTCATGCATCACGCAGAATTTCAGGTATACTTTCCACTCGTTCAAGGGAACCGATTTGATCATGTCATTCAGATTAGCCATGAAATCAGGCTGGCTTACGATCAGGTCGTTCGGAACAGCTTTCACTCCTAACAAAGGAAAATACATATCCAGCTTCAGGTTCGGGTATTTTTTGTATACCTCGCCTTTCGGAAATTTATTGTATTGTTTTTCGATATCACGTTGCTCCAGCCTGTTCATCATTTTCGATGCCAATGCTTTTTCTACTTTAAAAACGATATCTGCATTTGCCTTCGCCGACTCCGGGTAGAATTTGAATAAGAGGAACATGTTTTCGAGATGCTTCATGTATGCAGTGCGGATCGGCTCGTATTTTGCCTCGAAGTAATAATCCTTATCCGGGAGAAAGGTTCCGGCCTGTGCCAGG
Source organism: Bacteroidota bacterium (assembly GCA_021156365.1). Classification (GTDB taxonomy): domain Bacteria; phylum Bacteroidota; class Bacteroidia; order B-17B0; family Aurantibacillaceae; genus JADJDM01. The sequence goes on along the minus strand of JAJNDK010000006.1, from coordinate 272,268 downwards.
TATGCCGCATTTGCCGTACTGTTCTTCATATCGGAGAACACATAAAAACCAAAACCGGTTTCGATCCCGCTATTATGGAAAGATGCCATCGTTTTGATAAGATCGTCCGTAGTAGCGATCTTGTCGATGCTTTTCAGATACGGGTCCATGTATTTTATCCCGTCTTTCTCCAGCTTTATGGTATCCATCGCCAGGTTATAAAAGTCGCGGATCTTCTGGCGGTTGGTTCCCGGCTTTGCAGTTTTATCCTTTGATATTTCTTTCAGGATCGCATCCAGATTTTTATCGTTGCGGTCTTTGATCTCGTTAAAGCTTCCCCAGGCGGATTCTGTTTCGGGGATGGTATTGCTTTTTAACCATGCGCCACATGCATATTGGTAAAAATCCTGCTTCGGATCTATGTTTTTATCCATCAGCTCCAAGCGGATCCCGGATTTCTTTTGTGCAAATCCCACCGAACAGGCAGTGATCGAAAGTAACAACCAGTATTTATTCATTGTCATAAAATTTAGGTGAAATTAATGATTTTGAACATACGGCAACATAATTTTCTACGAAAGGCGAAATAGCGGTTTAAGAGCAGGTTTTTTGTGTTTTAACATCCGGAAATTCCGCACTATCATTGATTTACAACCCATTGATCTCGATTTCTCAGATGCAAACCTTCGACAGATCGGATCCTAAAGTTTTCTCGCAGAGACACTAAGAGCGCAAAGGGAGTTTCCGATTGTTTTCGCGGAAATCAGGCTATTGCAAAAGTTTGGGAATTGCAATGCATAAATATATGATTATGCGCACTCTGTCAATACCCGATCTTGCCTCTTACCCGATCCAGCACACTTGTGGCGATAACGCGTGCTTTGTCTTCTCCCTTTTTCAATTGAGCATCCAACATGGCTTTATCTGTCATCAGCTGATCATAGGCAGTTCTGGCAGCGTTGAATTTCTCCAGGATCAGTTGCAACAAAGCTGCCTTCGCATGTCCATATCCGTAATTTCCTCCGAGATAATTCGCACGCATGGCTTCGAGCTGCGATGCATCTGCCAGCAGGCGGTAGATCTGGAAAACATTGCAGGTATCCGGATCCTTTGGCTCTTCGAGGGTTTTCGCATCCGTTACGATCGCTCCGATCACTTTTTTCAGCTCCTTTTCCGGCAGAAAAATATTGATAAAATTGTTGTAAGACTTGCTCATTTTTTGTCCGTCGATCCCCGGAACTATCATTACCTGTTCATCGATCTTCGCTTGTGGCACTACAAATGTTTCGCCATACAGATGATTGAACTTCTCTGCAATATCTCTTGTGATCTCGAGGTGCTGGAGCTGATCCTTTCCTACCGGAACAAAATTGGCATCGTACAATAAAATATCAGCAGCCATCAGCACAGGATAGGTAAATAAACCCGCGTTCACATCACTCAGGCGGTCCGATTTATCTTTGAACGAATGTGCATTCGCCAGCATCGGATACGGGGCAAAACAATTGAGGTACCAGGTGAGCTCGCATACTTCGGGCACATCGCTCTGGCGATACAGGAGGTTCTTCTCTATGTCGAAGCCCAGGGCCAGCCATGCCGCAGCCACCGAATACGTACTCTCCCTGCGGAAAGCGGCATCCTTGATAGTGGTTAAGGAGTGAAGATCTGCAATAAAAAACAAACAGTTGTTTGCAGGATCCTTGCTCATGGAAATAGCAGGAAGCATTGCTCCCAGAATATTTCCGAGGTGCGGAATGTTTGTACTCTGTATCCCTGTAAGTATACGTGACATATAAAAAACTTGAAGCGCAAAGATACGAAAAGTAAATCAAGATGATATAGGGGATCGCGGCTAAAAAAACGGATTGAACCACTATACGCGGATCCCGATCACACACACATCATCAACCCTGATGCAGAGATCAGGATGGTGACTTTGGAATTATAGGCGAATACCTATGATACAAACGTCATCTACCCGTGGCGGGTAGCCAGGATCGTGACTCTGCAGATTATAGGCGAATGCCTATAATGCATACGTCATCGACCTGCTCCAGCTCACCTTTCCATTTTTTAAAGGCATCATCGATCGCTTCGGATTGCCTGGTCGGATCTTCCAAATACAGTTTCAATAATAAGTCCCCAAAGGGTTTGTACTTAAACTTTTTGCCGGCAGGGCCGCCAAACTGATCTGCAAAACCATCTGTGAACAGATAGATCAGATCGCCTTTACCAAGTTCCAGGACATGTGTTTTGAACGGTTGTGGATTGTCTGTTTTTCCCACAGGCTGTTTGTCGGCTTTTATTTCTTTCAGCTCTGCTGCCCCGGATATGGAATTTGTTGAAGCATACCAAAGCGGGTTATTCGCGCCTGCCCATTTTACCTGCACTCCCGGGGGATTAGTGGAACGTTGTATGGAAACAAGGCTGATGTCCATTCCGTCCTTTACATCTTTATTGCTTTTTGCAAATGTTTCCAAAACGATCTCCCGGGTTTTATCCAGGATCTTTCCGGGTTCCGTTATCCCGAATTCGAGGACCGTACGATTCAATGCATTCGAACAAACCACACTTACCATCGCTCCCGGAACACCATGCCCGGTGGAATCTGCAGCGGCAATAAGAACGGTTTCGCCTCCTGCCGAAGAAACTGTTTCCATCCAGTAAAAATCGCCGGCTACTATGTCTTTGGGTTTGTAATAAATAAAGCTTTCGGGCAAGTGGTTCTTCACATCTGCAAAAGAGGGCAGGATAGCTTCCTGCAATCGCTTGGCATAGGAAATAGAATCCAGTATTTCCTTGTTCTTCTCTTCCACGATATGTTTCTGCTCGGTAATGATCTCATTTTGTTTCTGTGTCTCCTGCTCTTTCAGCTCAATGATCTTCTTTTGTTTTTGTATCAGCCTGAACCTGTTGAACAGGAATGCCGTAAATCCTATTACCAGCACAAGACATACGACCACCGATACGATAATGATCTCTCTTTGTTTTTTTTCTTCGGCTGTCTTCAGGTCTTTTTGCTCCTGCGCCTTTTCCACTTTCAGCAGCTTTTCTTTGCTTTCGAATTCCAGCTGTGACTTCAGGATCTTTTTTTGGTTCTCCACATTCTCCACACTGTCCTTCATCATAAAGTGGAAGCTCTGCATATCGAAGGCTTCCTTGTATCTGCCCAGCCTACGGTAAGTATCATACAATACCTGGCTGCTATTAACAAGACTTTCGGGATACTCCATCTGCAGGCACAGCTCATGTGATGCCTGCGCATACTTCAGTGCTTTTTTAGACTGGCCGGTGAGGTTGCAGGTAATGGCAAGGCTATTGAGCGCATACGATTCCCCGTTCGTGCTCTTCAGTTTTCTGAAATTCTCCAGGCTTTGTTCGTAATTGCTGATCGCCTTGTCATATTCTTTCCGGTCCTGGTAAATGATCCCCAGATTCAGTAAAGCGCTGGAGTATTGGTACAGATCGCCGGATTCTTTTCCGAATGCAAGACTTTTTTTATAGGACTCTTCTGCCTTTAGTGTGTCTCCGCTCCATTTGTAGATCATCCCCATGTAATTCCAGAGCTCTGACTGACCGCGTATGTCTTTCATCTCCTCCTGGATCTTCAGCGATTTATTGCATTCTTCGAGGGCTTTATCATACTGGCCCAGATCGCGGTAGATAAGCCCTATGGAAATACGCGCCCGGGCAATGCCCTGCTTGTTCCGGATCTCTTCCTGGATCTTAAGCCCCTTCTGAAGGTATTTCAGGCACGCCTCCGTTTTTCCGATCCGGTTGTAATAAACACCAATCGCATTATAGGCATCAGCCAGCCCATCGTGATCGTTTGCCGCAGTGAAGGGCTCAATACACAACTGCAGGTATTTGAAAGAGGAATCTTCCATGTTGATCATGGAATAATAATAGTTCATATTGTAAAGCGCCGTTCCGTAAAAGCGGTTCAGGAACTTTACATAACCGGGGGTTCTATGTTTGGGAAAAAGTATTTTGATCTCCCGCAGTAAAACCTTCTCATACTTAACCCAGGTCTCAAAATCCTCCAGGAGCGTAAGCTTGTTAAGATCTTTCAGGCGGATGGAATCGACTTTCTCTGCGTGGTAATGCCGCAGCAGGGAGTCCAGCTTATGCCTGTCTTTTTCTCCCAGGTCACTGATCACCAGCGAATCGACCAGGTAATATTTTTTGTCGGCAAACTGCGACCTGGCAATACGCGCGCAAAAAATAAGCGCGGCTATCAGGATTAGGCGATAGGGCATAATCCCCAAAAATAGGAAATTAGATGTTATTTCCGGCACCGGAACGCGATCTTATTTTGGCGATGAAGACCATCAGGAAAAAAATGGCGGTTCCCACCAGGTACATCCCCATAGAATAGCTCAGCAGGTAGGCAAACCCTTTCCCGAATCCCGCCATCCCGAATAGTAAAACCATGAATTTATATACATAAAAATACATCATCAGGGCTCCGAGGAGAAAGCCAGCGGTTTTTACCGGCCATTTTCTCCGCTCATCTATACACCAGCTCATTAATTTCGACAGGGGCGTAAAAACAACATTAATGATCATAAAAAAACCGAGTAAAAATGCGACAGGATTTTTTCCAACAAGGAGACCTTTAATAAGCAAAAGACAATCCGCCTTGTTTATTTTTCCACATGCACAATCGATCACTGTTACTACAAAATCCTGCATCAGTTGCAGTCCCTTACCCAGGCCTTCGCCCGGGCTTATAAACATACAGGAAAGAAAAAACACCAGCGTCCACCACACATAAGGTGCGAGATAAAAAACGAAACGTTTTGTTTTGGATGTACCTAAGAAGGTAAAAGGAAGATCGCCTGCGTGGATCTTTTCGAGGTCTTCATCTATCATCCCTATGGGCCTGATATAGGATCCGTATGGGATCCAGCCCAACAGGTAGGTAACACCGGCAATCTCTTTTCTGAACAGGGGCGCTTTGATCTTAAAGAAAACACTGATCTCATCCACTTTTATTTTCCAGATAAAACAAAGAAGCAGATAAATGAGATCGGTTAAAAAAGTAACCAGGAATATGATTACACCAAAATCAAAAAATGTGGAGCTGAAAAATGACATGCCCTACGAAAGTAATAAAAAAACTCCGTCGGTAAAACGGAGCTCTTTAGCGTACAAAATTCGGTTTGCTTATTCAACAACCGTGATACCGTTGGCCATGATACGGATCTCGTTCTTCGGCTGGGTAATGGCATCTATTTCTTTCTGTGATTTTTTTCCATCTTCTGCGTAATGCTTCAATTCGGCAACGGAAGTTGTTTTGGTATAAGCTACGCCATCAACCACCACTGTTTTTCCTGCAATAGCCATCGGAACAAAAAATGCATAATCTTTCATTTTGATGAAAGCAGTTGTGCTGTCATTCACCTGCAGTGTCATCCAGCAGCCTTTGCTTGCACAGGATGCCATTGCTTTTCCTTTTATCTTTGCACTTACTGTATCTTTTTTTGCGAGCTGTGCAGGAAGCTCTGCCGCCTGGATCGCATCCTTCACATCTACTTTTGCTCCGTATGTATCACCTGCATTTGCTTTTCCTTTTGGTGGCTGTGCTTTCAAAACACCTGCTGAAACGATCAACAGCACTATAATTCCTATCTTTTTCATTCTTTTTTTTTACAAAATTAGTCAATTATTTCCAATCGCCGTTTTAGTGTGTGACCAGGAAGTACATCGGGTATTTTTTGCCATTCTGCAATTCGAGGATGTAATAATATGTACCATCGGTGTAATCCGGCCTGTACCGGTTGTCGTAGTTGCTGGTTTCATACATTTTCATTCCCCACCTGTTAAAAATAATGAGCTTTGGATAGGGATAGTATTCCAGGTTCTTGAAGTACAGGATATCATTGATCCCATCACCGTTGTTGGTAATAATAGTGGGGAGCACGATCTCACAATCCTTGATAGCCAGCGAAAAGGTATCGCTTGCCGTTTTAAAACAGCGGTCGGTGATCTGCACAATGATGGTTTCTTCCATAGTAACAGAGCCTACAATAAAACCATTCGAAACAGTAGGAGAATGATGTACCTGGGAAAGATCCGTTTGGAATGTATACGATACCGGCAGACTTGCATTTACTGCATTCACATAAAAAAAGTAATCCCGCTCATAACAGGCAGTATCATCCGGAATATCAGCAAGCCAGGGATCATTGTAATGAATATTCACAGAACAGGTATCCGGCAGTGAGGTATTCCCGCAATCATCCTGAACCTGCACGGTAAATACTTCCGGCACACTTGCCGTATACGAATGCGTTTGCCCTGCACCCAGACCATTGCTCCAGGTGTAGGTATACCCACCGAATCCCCCGGTAGCGCTGGCAGAGAGCGTTATTGTTTCTCCGATACATAAAACAGTATCAAAGGTACTGACAACAAGTGGTTTGAGATCCTTTATCAACAAGGTATCCGAGAACACCGGATTTGCGCACCTGTTGGAAGCAACCGGCAATGTGTTCACAATGATCGTCTCAGAGATCTCAGAGATCCCGTCATCAAAAATATCAAGGCCAATGGTCTTGCTTGTTTCATTCGGCAGGAAGACCAAATACAGCGGAAGATTTGTATAGTCAATGCCGTTTTGAGCAGATCCGGTAAGGCTGTAATAAAATGTATCCTGAACCGAAAGCGACATCCCTGTTCTGTTCATGATCAGTACCACACTGTCACACTTTTCACTCGCTGCAATATCTACCGGGTTGTTCAATACATCGAAATAAGCTGCAGACATATAATTCTCAGACACGGTATGTACATAAACCGTATCGGAAACTGCAGTACTCAGGCATTCATCCTGAGCGGTAACAATATAATACGTATTGGAAACAGATGGGATAGTCAGTTGTGAATTAGCCGACACCAATGCACCTGATAGGTCATGCCATTCAAACTGTATGTCATTGTTACTTCCTCCGCTCGCAAACGCATACATATCGAGGGAAGTACCGGGGCAGACCATAGTATCGGTTGTGAGTAAAGTGACAGGTAAAACATCATTGATATGTATCAGCAGGTTCTCTGTTTGCGATGTGCAGGTATTGATCAGGCCGGTTACCTGGATCTGTATATTTTCCTGGATCTCCTGCAAGCCGTCGGAATTAGCGAGAATATTCAATGTAGTGCTGGCCTGGCCGGCCGGTATGATCACATACGAAGAAGGATTGGCCGACACGGTGTAATCTGTATTTAACACAGCAGATCCTGAATACGAAAGAAAAATGGTATCACTGACAAAAGTACTTTGCGGAGGCCGTGTAAAAGTAATAGCGGCATTTCCACATCCTTCGTTCAGCGAAGAATTATTACCCGACATGGTTATTTGTTGCGTGATCTGTATATTGTTGGAAGAAACAAAGCTATTGGATTCTATAAAAACGCCCGAGTCATAAATTCCATCTCCTACATCTGCAATAGCTATTTTAAAATGGTAGGTATACCCGCATCTGACTGCAGCCTTTGCCGGCAATTTTCGTGTGTAGGCATCGTATTGAAGTACGCCGCTTCCATTCGATACGTATAGATTCGAGTAACTCAGGCTCGTACATCCACCGAAGCTGCCATTGCTTCCAATATTCCCGGAATTGATCGTGTTAATAGCTACCGGAAGTCCGGTGTTCGGGATCAATGCAATATTCCTGTTTACATAATTGCCTCCTGCCGGATTGGGGCCACTGATAAAAAAACCAAAAATGTCATTGTATTGTGAGCACACCCACTCCGGGTACTCTTCGGAGCCAAACACATAATTGAAACGGATACTGTCGTATGCAGGAATAAAATCGAACTCTATGACCGTTGCATTAAAGATATCCCCGCCCGTAAGACTTGCAAGTAAAGCATCGCCCGGGTATCCGTTGTCTTTTCCATTGCTGAAGGAATTATTCGGTCCCTGCGGACCATAGCCGGAGCCCAGTATCGGATCGTTTGCCAAAACAGTTCCGGTAGTGAGCACGATCCCGTTCTGAAAACCGATAGTAGATGCCGAACCGAGACTGAAATTCCCGATCGCATTGGAATACCCGTGAATGGTGACATTGGAAACCGTAACTCCTCCGCCCAGCAATACATTTTGTACCAGTTGTGTGGGAGTCATAGCCGTACTGGTGGAAAGCTGCGCGTTTGCATCCAACATCACAAAGCCAAGTAGTAGTGCCGGCCAGACTTTTCTCATACTATAAATATACCGTATTTACCCGAAAATAAAAAACCCCGTCCTTTGACCAACCTTCGACTTGCTCAGGTTGACATCGGACGGGGTTTAATTTTAGCCGTAATTTTAATCTGATTTTTAATCGGCTTGTAAGAACGGATATTTGTAATCTGTCGGCGGAACAAAGGTTTCTTTGATCGTACGTGGAGTCACCCAACGCAATAAATTGATCTTAGCACCCGCCTTATCATTTGTTCCGGAACCCCTTGCACCTCCGAATGGCTGTTGGCCCACTACCGCACCGGTAGGTTTATCGTTGATGTAAAAATTACCTGCACTGTTCACCAGTTTTTTAGTAGCCAGCTCGATCGCATAGCGGTCCTGTGCAAGGATCGCGCCCGTTAATGCATAGATAGAAGTATTATCCACCAGCTCACAGGTTTCTTCGAATTTATTTTCATCGTATACATACAAAGTAAGCACCGGTCCGAACAACTCTTCGCACATGGTTACATACTTCGGATCTTTTGCCTGGATGATCGTTGGTTCGATAAAATAGCCTTTGCTTTTATCGTATTTGCCACCTGCGATCACCTGTGCATTCGCATCCTTGCTTGCTGCATCAATATATGAAGCCAGCTTGTCAAATGATTTCTCATCGATCACTGCATTGATGAAATTGGTGAAATCTTCCGTAGGCCCCATTTTCATAGATTTCAGATCTTCCAAAACATATCCTCTTACTTCTTCCCAAAGGTTGGAAGGAATGTAGGCACGTGAAGCAGCTGAACATTTTTGCCCCTGGTATTCGAAAGCGCCCCTGCTGATAGCCACTGCAAGCGATTTTGCATCGGCCGATTTATGCGCAAGGATAAAATCCTTACCACCCGTTTCGCCCACAATGCGCGGATACGAACGGTACTTATGAATATTGTTCCCGATCGTTTGCCAGATGCTCTGGAACACTTCGGTACTGCCGGTGAAATGAATTCCTGCAAAATCCCTGTGGTTAAAGATCACTTCCGCAGCGTCCGGACCGCTTGGGTAGATCAGGTTGATCACACCATCCGGAACACCTGCTTTTTTGAAAATTTCCATCAGCACGTTGGCGCTGTATACCTGCGTATTGCTTGGTTTCCATACCACCACATTGCCCATCATGGCACAGCTCGTAGGCAGATTACCTGCGATCGCTGTAAAATTGAACGGCGTCAATGCATACACGAATCCTTCCAGTGGTCGCCATTCCAGACGGTTCCACATGCCCGGGCCGCTTTCCGGCTGATCGGCATAGATCTCTGTCATATACTTTACATTGTAACGCAAAAAGTCGATGATCTCGCAGGCGCTGTCGATCTCCGCCTGGTAGGCGCTTTTGCTTTGCCCTAACATGGTGGAAGCATTCAGTTTTGCACGGTAAGGCCCGGCGATCAGGTCTGCTGCCTTCAGGAAAATGGCCGCGCGGTGTTCCCAGCTAAGTGCTGCCCATTTTGTTTTTGCTGCCAGTGCCGCATCGATCGCCTGCTGTACATGGGTTTTATCACTTTTATGAAAATGTCCCAGGGTATGTTTGTGATCGTGCGGAGGAGCCAGGCGGGTTTTAGTGCCACTGCGTACTTCTTCCGAACCGATATACATAGGGATATCCAGCTCTTTACTTCTCAGTTCTTTCAGCATGGCCTGGAGCTCTTTTCTTTCAGGACTTCCGGGGGCATAGCTTTTTACCGGTTCGTTGTGCGGAACAGGTACTTTGTAAATTCCTTTTGGCATAGTTTATTTTTTTATCTCCGCTACCGCAGAGGATTGAGATTTCGAAATGAAGCGCTAAATTACTAAATTTACTGTGTGCTAAAAAGATATACCCGCATCATTTTTTCTTTTCCGCTTCTTTTGGCTGTTTTTACCATTTTTCCCGAAATGCAGCTCGCCCAGACATCCGTCAAAACAACTATTTACCTATTTCCCGGGCAGGGATCTGACGAGCGGATCTTTGCTGAGCTGAAGCCCGATTCGGAGTATACATTTGTATCTATAAAATATCCGGTTCCTGAAAAAAAGACCTCGTTGAAACAATATGCCCGACAGGTAAGCACGCAGATCGATACTACCGGACCTTATATTTTCATTGGTGTTTCGCTCGGTGGAATGATCTGCACGGAGCTGACGGAAACAATGAAGCCGCAGAAGACCATTATTATTTCCAGCGCCAAATGCAGGAACGAATTACCATTCCGGTACAAATTCCAAAAAGCTATTCCGATTTATAAGCTCGTTCCCAGAGGTCTGATCAAGGGCGGTGCACGGATGCTGCAGCCAATCGTGGAACCGGACCGAAAAAAGAACAAAGCCGTTTTCAAAAGCATGCTGAGATCAAAAGACAAACGTTACCTGAAACGCACGGTCGCCATGATCATTACCTGGGACCGGAAAACATTTTCTGATAAGATCATTCATATCCACGGCACCAAGGATCATACATTGCCTTACCGGAAAGTCAAATGTAATTATACTGTCAAAAAAGGCTCGCACATGATGACACTGACCCGTGGAAGCGAAATAAACGGGCTGATACATGAAATTCTACGCTCAAAAGATTAAATTTGAAGTATGGTCAGTTTTGAAAATTATAAAGAGCTTGCACTTTCTTTGCCTGAATCGGAAGAGTATCCGCACTTTGATAAGATCTCTTTCCGGGTGAAGAAAAAGATCTTTGCCACCTATGATGCAACGAAAGATCTTGCCTGCGTAAAGCTGACGGCGCTCGAACAATCTGTTTTCGCTTACGATGAAAAAATAATTTACCCCATCCCGAATGCCTGGGGCAAGCAGGGCTGGACCTATATCGACCTGAAAAAAGTACGGAAAACGGTACTGAAGGATGTATTAAAAACTGCCTATTGCAATGTAGCTCCAAAAAAAATGCTCGAACAATTACAGATCAAAAAACCATGAGCATAATTCAATCCGAATACATAGAAACCGAACGCCTGATGCTTCGCAGGCTGACACCTGAAGAGTATGACAGACTTATGCTCAAAGGCACAGACGATGACATCAGGGCTTTTTTTAGTTTTATAAACAACGAGCAATTACGTGCTGAAAAAGAGAAACACAAAAAAGGGATCACTACTTATTATATTTCTTTTTTAACTTTCCATATGATCGAAAAAAGCTCCGGAAGGATCATCGGTGCCTGCGGTTATCATACCGTATACCAGATGCACTCAAGGGCGGAGATCGGCTATGGACTGACGCTGGATGAAGACAAAGGCAAAGGCTATATGAAAGAAGCACTTGCTGCTATTATTCGCTATGGTTTCGAAATAATGCAGCTGAACCGCATCGAGGCTTTTGTGGGACCAAAAAATGCCCCATCGAATAAACTGATGGAGCATTTTGGTTTTGTAAAAGAAGGACATATGCGTGAGCACTATTTTAAAGAGGGGCAGCTCGAAGACTCCCTTGCCTATGGCTTACTGAAAAGTGAATACGAAGCCCGCTGATCTTATTCGGTAGTTTTCATTTTTGTGTATTCTTTTTCGATGGCTTCTGTTTTATCGTGAAATACATATGCCCCGAAGTACTGGAATACCAGGCCGATCCCCCAGCCCAGCATTGACCAAAGCGGCCATGGGATAAACTGATCCGTCTTTTCCATACCTGTAAAGAACCAGAGGCACCAAAGGAATCCGTTCACGATCACATAGGCCAGTAAAGCTCTTTTGAACGCCACCCGTTTTTTTGCGATTTTCCAGCGTAATTCGTCTTTTAATTGTTCATTCATTTCCATGCTTGTTGTTTTTTAATGAAGCGTTTCGCTTCGTTGTTATTTTTTGATGTTAATGTATTGCTGAAGGTCCTTCACATATTTCTCAAAGGCTTCCACACCTTTAGGAGTAATACGGCATATCGTCTGCGGATAATTGTCCTTGAATTTTTTTTCTATTTCGATATACCCGGCCTCTTTTATTTTTTGCAATTGCACACTCAGGTTCCCGGCAGTGGAACTGGTTTTCTCTTTCAGGAAGGTAAACTCTGCCTCCTTTACCGAAACCAGTATGGAAACCACTGCCAGCCGCAGCTGTGAATGCAGTACCGGATCCAGGTCTTTAAACATTTTGTTGCGATTTGAATTCGTTACGTAATAAATGGCCCGGAATAATGTAACTGCACAATATAGAACCTGCCAGGAAAAGGAATTGTTCCAGCTCGGGTACGAAAAGAGAGCCCAGGGCGAAAGCAAATGAGAACAGGGCACCGATGCGAAGTGCTTTAAAATCGAGCAGACCGCCGGAAACAAAGGTCACAAAACCATATAGAAGCATCAGACTGAAATAACTGCTTTTCATTCCACACACACCCAGTGAGAACAAGGCAAGCGCCATTGCTATCCCGAATCCTGTCCAGAGATAACCGAGGTATTTATCAATATAAGTACGTACCAGTTTTTTCTTTTTGGAGCGTGCACTATAGATAGCTGTGATAATTCCGCCTATCGGCATCAGTATCGGCCAAACGATAAAGCCCCATTCGAACTTTAACAGGAATAAAATATAATTGACTATTGCTGAAACAAAAACCAGCCATCCCCAAAAGATGAGCAGGAAACCATCATCGGCTAATTTGTTTTTTGCGGTATTGATCATCGACTGAATGATGAACAAACTCTGATCGGGTGTTATTTCTTTTTCTTCCATTGCTGTTTTATTAATTACACTGCAAATATAAATTGGTTTATAATATAAACTAGTTTATTATTAAATAAAATATATAATATATTGATTATCAAACAAATAATTTTATTCTTTAACACACATTTTTTGACCATCTCATCAAAATCCACCATTTTTGCAGTCCGATTTGGTTATATTTGCTTAATCTCAAAAACCATATTCTATGAAAACAACAGACAATTTTTCCAAACGGTTCTTAAGCATTTGTGCAGGTATATCACTTGTATTGCTTTCGGGAGCTGCTTTTATGTATTCTACAAAATCTGCAAATGCAGCTGCACCGAAATCCACCCTGCAAACAGGAACTGCCGAAAACTATATCCCGGTTGGGATCAGCGGCGGATATGCATACTGGGTTATCTATAACACTTCTGACGGATATAAATTCAGAAAAGCGAATATCTCCAGCGGGAAGTGGGAAGAAAAATAGATTTGATTGTACAACCATATAAGGTATAAGGCTATTGAATAATCGATATACCTTATATGGTTAATTTTTGAGCCTTAGCTTTACTTAAGCAGTATCTCCGAGATCAGTACCTGCCCTGCAACTTTGTTCACCTTATCAATAATAACAGATTTCTGCATCAGAAGCTCGTTGCGGAGCGAAGGGGATTCGATCTCCAGTACCAGCTTGTTTTCATAGAAATATATGTTTTTTGTATGTTTCGAGAACATAGGTCCTACAATGTTTTCCCATTCCTGCATCACAAGCGATTGCAATAGCTTTTTATCAAGGCTGTTCTGTTTTAAGAATTCCTTCAGTACTTCGCCGATGGTTTGCTGATTGCTCTTACGCATGTTCGATCTCTTTTACTTCTCCGTTCTCCACATGAAACATTTTCACGGGCACTTTTGCTTCGGTAAACAATTCATTGATCCGCTCGCTGTGCGTATCTGTAATAAACACCTGCCCGAAAGTATTCCCACTCACCAGACCGATCAGTTTCCTGAACCGTGACTCATCCAGCTTGTCATACACATCATCGAGAAGCAGTAGTGGATTGGTCTGTTTTATTTTTTTGATGAACTCGAACTGCGCCAGCTTCAGGGCCAGTAAATAGGATTTCTGCTGCCCCTGTGAAGCGAATTTTTTCAGACTGCTGCCATTCAGCTTAAAATCCAGGTCATCACGGTGAACACCTACCGAGGTATGTTCCAATATACGATCCTTTGCCAGGGCGGTCATCAGGGCGGTTTTGTAATCCTTGTCTTTTATCGAGGAAATATATTCCAGCTCCACTGTTTCTTTCGAATCCGTGATGTAATTAAAATTCTTATTGAACAGTTCCGTGAATTCCTGCAGAAAATCCAGTCTTCTTTTCAGGATCCCGTCACCATGCAGGATCAACTGGTCATCCCAGAGCTCCAGGGTTATCGAATCGAAGGTGCGGCTGTTCGAAAAACTTTTCAGCAGCGCATTCCGTTGCGCGAGCACATGATTGTATGCGATCAGCTTCTCCAGGTAGATCTTGTCGTATTGGGAGATAATGCCGTCGATGAATTTCCTTCGGTATTCGCTTCCGCCCACGATCAGCTCATTGTCGGAAGGAGAGATCATCACCAGCGGATACAGACCGATGTGCTCTGACAAACGTTCGTATTCTTTTTTATTCCGTTTGAATTGTTTTTTCTGGTTCTTCTTCACCCCGCAATGCAGCTCATCGGTTTCACCATTCTTCTCATAAACGCCCTGCACCATAAAAAATCCCTGCTCGTAGCGGATATTCTGGCTGTCGATAGGATTGAAAAAACTTTTGCAAAAAGAAAGGTAATAGATCGCATCTAATAGGTTGGTTTTTCCCATTCCGTTGTTGCCGGTAAAACAGTTTACCCGGGGCGAAAAAAACAGCTCTGCTTCTGTATAATTCTTAAAATTGATGAGATTCAGCTTCTTCAGGAACATCGTATACAAAGATACGATTAAGAAGGTAAGAATCCTTGAAGGTTTTATCAACCTCCAAGGATTGCCTGATTTACAGCGCCTTCAGAATATCCTTAACCGCTGTTTCCATGTCCGTTTTCCCGTCCAGATAGGATTGCCAGTATATTGCCACTGCATCGAGGGTTTTCTGGAAAGAAGGCGCGATACTTCCTAACTTGTTTTTGTATATATAGAGCTCGTGCGCTGTGTTTTGTTTCGCCAGCTCATTCTTCACAAAGGTGCCTGCAGAATAAAAAAGGATCGTATGCCAAACGTTGTGATCGAATTCCTTGCCCATTTCCTTCGACAGTTTTTCCTGCGCAAGGAATACATTGTCGATCATGCCGTGTGATACTTCGTGAAAAACGATCTCTACACCCTGTGTGCCATCATGCTTTTTATCGGTGGAAGAGATCACTGCATTGATGTAGGGTTCTGTGGTGGTGTAGGCTCCATAGAAAGTAGCATAATCTACCAGGTCTACCCTGAATTTTTTTCCATTGTGTTTATAGCCATAGTATTTGGAAGAGCTGTCGATCACTGCCTTTTCGATCTGCTTCACTTGTTTGAGGATCGTACCCAGGTAGGCGCGGTTCTTTTTGTCCTGTTCCTGCCAGAAAAATTCCGCATAAAAACGGCTGGCTTTTTCGAGCGCATCTACTGTTCCTTTGATCGGTTCTTTTGCTTTCAGGTCTTTCAGCACGGTAGTAGCTTCCAGTGCGTATTTCAGCTCGGTTAGCCTCGGATCAAACAATAAATTGCTTTTGGAAATACTGTCGGCGTAAAACTGTATCGCTTGCATTACTTTCGCTTTTACTTCCGGGCGCAGCACTGTTTTTACATCGTCCTTGAACAAAATGTCGAATTGTTTGATAGGATCGCTTTCCGTTTTGGAAAGCTGCAGGCCTTTTTTTACAAGGAAATGGTGCAGGTTCATCAGGTAATTGCTGTGAAATTCGAAATAGGTGGTTTCGTCGATCTTTTCACCTACAGGAACTTTTGTTGCATTTGCCTGGATCGGTTTTGAAAGAGCGATGATCAAAACGATGGATAAAATAGTGGTTTTCATATATGGGGTATTAAATGAATAAATAGTGGTCTGAAATCGGATGCAAAACTAAGGAAACTTATTTTGTTCTAAAAGTTTCCAACCATCATTACACGCTTGATAATTGGTTTACAGTTAAATACAAAAATAAAATTTATTTGCCGTTACGATTTTATGAAGAAAGCAGAATTGTTTTCTTTGCGGTAAAAATTACAGATCCACCAAGGCCTCCAAAAACTTCTCAATCTTCAGCTTAGCTTCCGTAGGCGAACAATTGTAATTATTAAAGAGCACCGAAAAACTCAGCTCCGTTCCAGCTTTTGTTTTCACATACCCTGCATAACCACGGGCACGGCTGATGTAGCCACTCTTTGCGCGCATGTTCTTTTCGGCAAAAGTACCTTTGCACAAACTGGCAAGGGATCCGCTTTGTCCGGCCACCGGTAAAGAGCTATTAAATGTTTTATACATATTCGGATCGCGGTAGATCTTCGAAAGGATCGTAGCCTGCTGAAACGTAGAAATACCATTGCTTCTCGACAGACCGCTGCCATCGCTCATAAAGAATCCTTCCACATCCACTCCCCTGCCTTTCCAGTAATTGAGCACGATGTCGATGGCCGCATACAAAGAGCCGTAGCCGTTTTTTTTCAGTGCAATGGTTTTGAGCAATGTTTCCGCGAATAAATTATTACTGTGCAGATTGGTTTGGTACACGATCGAGCTCATAGCAGGAGATTTGTGGATATGCAATGACTCTGTCAGCTGTTTCATCGGTACCTCGGTCACTTCTATTTTATCCGTGGTTCCGATACCTGCATTCACCAGCGCTTTATTCAAAGCATATGCACAGTACCAGGCAGGATCCGGCATCGCGACCTCCACTTCATATGAGCTTTTGTTCGGAGGCAATGTTCCTGTCATCAGGCGCTCGTTCTGCTTCGGTGCTCCGTATACATAGGCATTATCATCTTTTCCACCGGTTGTGATCTTATTGATAAAGATCAATCCGGGAATTTCGGGTACCTGCTTTACCAACTGTGTGCTGTCTCCGGTCTTTGTACCTGTTTTAAAATAGAGTTTGATCTTGTTATCATTGTACGACAAACCATTGGGCGGTGCACCGAAATAATTTCCCATGTCCGACCAGATCCAGTTGCCTGGTACATTGTTGTCGAAACAGGTATTGTCTACGATGATCTTTCCTATGATGCGTTTCAGGCCTTTTTGTTTTAATGCATATGCCCACTCTTCCACTAATTCGCCTCCATCGCTTTTTTTGAAATACTCCGAATTCAGTGTGGGATCTCCACTTCCTTTGATAACAAGGTTCCCAGTGAGCATACCGGTGATGGAATCATACACACCATCAACCATCAATTTCGTTTCGTAGCGATATCCTGCTCCTAACATTCCCAGGGCGGCAGAAGTGGTAATGATCTTCAGTGTGCTGGCAGGGGTCATGGCCAGCTTGCTGTTGTTCTCGATCAGCTGATCACCTGTTTTTGCATTAAGCACACAGAAGCTCACAACAGCAGGCTTTAGTTGCGGATCGTTCTTGTATTCTTCGAGCAGGGTATTTATTTTGTCAACACCCGCCTTTTCCTGCGCATGAAGACAAAAAGAAAACGCTACAAAAAATAAAACGATAAACCGCATGTTTATTCTTTGATCAGTTTGTAAGAGCTATCGATTTTTTCGGATTGTAGTTTCACCATGTAAATGCCTTTCTCCAGTTTCGAAATATCAACACTTGCATGGGAGGAAGAAACAGACTGGCTCAGTACTTTTTTGCCCTGTACATCAAAAACAGTACAGATCGCCGTTCCATTCAATTCTTCCGGCTTAAAGCTGATGCGGTCCGTTGCAGGGTTCGGGAATAACGAAGGTGCATTTTTTCCGTTCAACTCTTTCAAAGAAACGGTACAGGAAATATCTCCGGCCTTGGAAACATTATTGCCCGATCCGCTATTCGGAACATATAAAGAATCCTGCATGCGGTTATAATAAATATCGGCAGGTGAAGAAAGTCCTGTCGCGATAAAGGTTGTAGGTGAAGTGATCGTGCTGCTGAATTTCGTAACCCTGTTAGGTGACCAGGAAGCGATATAGAATTCGCCTGAGCAATTCATGGCAATACCATCACAATTACCCAGTGTCGTGGTTCCGATAGAAGTAATAGTAGAGTCAGTCAGGTTGATCGCGTGTACCTGGGCATTGCTTCCCCAGCAGCAATATACGAGGCGGTCGTTGATATCGTCATAAATAATTCCATTCGGTGTTTTCCCACTCAGTGTTGAACAAAAAAGATTGAACTGGCGTGTCAGCACATTGATGCGGTATATTTTTTTCGCCGTAAAATCGGTAACGAATAGATCATTTCCTTTGTGCGTAGCTCCATTCAGAAAGTTAGCACCCATCATTATGCTGCCGATTATGCTACCACTTACCCGGTCTACCATTCTCACATTAGCGCCATCGCAAACATACAAGGTGTCTGCTATTAATTCCAGGCCATGAGGTCCGGAAGTGATACCGCTTGCAAAATTCTGAAGGGTACCATTTGGTGATAATTTAATAATTGTACCGCTTCCATTGTTCCCTACGAAATACTTGCCATCATTCGGATCAAACTCTATACTTTCCGGTCCGTTGTAGGTTTGTGCTCCGGCAATGGAAAAACTCAGCATACAAGCTGAAAATACTGTTTTAAGGGTGTTCATGGATTTTTAAATTTGTGCTAAATCTACAAAAAAAGCGCAATTACCAACGCTATTATTCCTGTATAATTCCTTCCGAAATCTAACATTTTGTTGCATCTTTGCTATCCGAAAAAATAACGTATGCCAATCATCTCCAACAAAGCCCATAATATGCCAGCTTCCCCTATCCGGAAGCTGGTTCCATATGCCGAAGCAGCCAAAAAAAGAGGAACAAAGATCTATCACCTGAACATCGGCCAGCCGGACATCGAAACACCGGAAGTAATGCTGAACGCTATCAAAACCAGCGATATAAAAGTAGTGGAATACAGCCACAGTGCCGGGTTTGAAAGCTACCGCAACAAACTGGCCCAATACTACCAGGGATTTAAGATCAATGTATCCGGCAGTGACATCATTATTACCTGTGGTGGTTCTGAGGCCCTGTCGATAGCTTTTATGACCTGTTTCAACAACGGCGATGAAGTGATCATCCCGGAACCTTTTTATGCCAATTACAATGGATTTGCAACCGCCGCTGATGTGGCGATCAAACCGATACGCAGTACGATCGAAAGCGGCTTTGCATTGCCTCCGATCTCCGAATTTGAAAAACTGATCACCCCGAAAACAAAAGGGATCATGATCTGCAATCCCGGCAATCCAACCGGTTACTTATACAGCCGCCAGGAACTGGAACAACTTCGCGACCTGGTAAAAAAACATGATCTGTACCTGTTGAGCGATGAAGTATACAGAGAATTTTGCTACGATGGAAAAGAATATGTTTCCGTGATGCATCTCGAAGGCATTGATGACAATGTGATCCTGCTGGATTCGATCTCCAAACGCTACAGCGCATGCGGAGCAAGGATCGGAGCACTGATCTCAAAAAATAAAGGTTTTATGGCTGCTGCACTGAAATTTGCACAGGCACGTCTGAGCCCCCCTACATTCGGGCAGATCGGTGCAGAAGCTGCATTGGCTACTCCGCAATCCTATTTCGACAAGGTGCAAAAAGAATATGTGGCGCGCAGGAATTTTGTGATCGATGCGCTGAACAAAATGCCGGACGTAGTTTGCCCGAAACCGAGTGGCGCATTTTATTGCATAGCAAAATTGCCGATCGATAATTCGGATAAATTCTGTCAATGGTTGCTGGAGGATTTCTCTCACAACGGACAAACCGTGATGATGGCACCGGCTACAGGATTTTATTCCACTCCGGGTGCCGGAACGAATGAAGTGCGCCTGGCCTATGTGCTGAACCTGGAAGACCTGAAAAATGCAATGGAATGTTTGGCGGAAGCGTTGAAGCAATATCCGGGACGGAGCAATTGATTATTTAGGGTTTCGGGTTACAGTACGGAAAGTAAAATCTTTCCGGTTGTAAATATTTTTGCAGAATGTTATAAAAATAGTTTCACATGAGTAAATTGTCTGCATATTTCAAGCTCTTTCGTGGTGCCGCACCTGTATACAACCTGTTGCACCAGGATACTTTGCAGCACAATAAAGAAGCCTTCAAAAAATACAAATTCAACCAGTTCTTATTTCAGAATATCTCCTCCGAAAAATTTGCAGGAAAAGAAGCCGGCGATACTCCCTGGCTGGATACCAAAGAAGTGCCAGCAGATCTCGAAAATAAGCTGAACGCTGAAAACTTCACAGAAACAGAGAAAAAAGCAGTACGTGAGTGGAGAGACAAGGGGTACATTATTTTCGATCGTTTTTTCACAGGAGAACTGGCAGATCAGGTCAATAAAGAGATCGAACGCTTGCTGGCAGACAAGGAATCGAACATCAATGATTTTAATAAGATTATGTTTGCCAACAAACAATCGGAGCTGATCAAAAACATTACACTGGATCCGAAATTACATTCTATTCTCTCCTTTATCCTGGGCAGAGAAGTAATTCCGTTCCAGACCATCAATTTCATTACCGGTAGTGAGCAGCGTACACATTCCGACAGCATCCACATGACCACCTATCCGCTCGGGTATCTCATCGCCATCTGGGTGGCTCTGGAAGATATCGGACCGGAACAAGGCCCGCTTAGCTATTATCCGGGTAGCCACCGACTGGATTATGTACTGAGCAAAGATTACGAAAAAGGATCATCCGCACTGAAAATAGGAGACGATAAACATTACAGCGCTTACGAAAATAAAATTGCGGAAGTGGCAAAAGCTTCGGGAATTCAGAAGCAGGTCTTCTCTGCAAAAAAAGGCGATATCCTGATCTGGCATGCCAACCTGCTGCATGGTGGTGAACCGATCAGCACACCGGGCACTACCCGCAAAAGCATGGTCATTCACTACTTTGCCAAAGATGTGATCAAATATCACGAGATCAGCGAGCGGCCGGCTAATTTGTAAATTCACTCAAGCACTCCAACTAAAACTCTCTACGTTCTTTGCGCCTCTGCGTGAAAACCTTACTTTTGTTTTCATGCTCCAACGGATCCGCACACACCTGCAAAAACAATTCTCGCTCGATACACGTGCGCTCTCCTGGATGCGGATCTGTCTCGGGCTTGTATTGATGGCCGACTGGATCATCCGGTTGAATTCACTAACCGCACATTATACCAATGCAGGTGTGCTTCCGCAGGACATCCTGTTCAATTACCAATGGAAAGAAGGCTATTATTCGCTCTTTGTGTTCAGCGATTCTTTGGGCTGGCAGTATTTTCTTTTCTTCATGGCCATACTCTTTTCATTCTTTTTCACCATCGGATATTTCACGCGTTTTTCTAATCTCATTGTTTGGATCCTGATCTGTTCGGTACATGCCCGCAATCCGTTTATTCTGCAGGGTGGTGATGAATTGCTCCGACTCACTTTATTCTGGGCCTTGTTCCTGCCGCTCGACCGGAAATACTCGGTAGATGCTCTTCACAAAAAAGAAAATGCCGGTGATACCGGCGTTTTTAGCATGGCTGGCTTCGGTTTTATGTTCCTTGTATTCGGGGTTTATTTTTTTTCCGCATTGCAAAAAACATCTTCCGAATGGCACTCGCAGGGAACCGCTATCTATTATGCCTTATCACTGGATCAAATGGTGCTGCCACTGGGAAAGGTATTATTAAACCAACCCGGTTTATGTAAAGTACTTACGCATGTTGTTTTTTATACCGAACTCCTTGCCCCTATTTTGTTTTTTATTCCCTGGAAAAATCAATTCTTCCGCACAGCAGCGATCATCCTCTTAATTGTGATGCATTTCGGGATCAGTTTCACGCTCTTTGTTGGTCTGTTTTTCCTGATCGGAATTTCCACATTGGTTGGTATGCTGCCTGCATCCTTTATCGACTGGAAGCTGAGTAAACTACCTGCCTTTCTGAAAAAGATACGGCCCGACCTTTTTTTTGCCAGGTATTTGCCGGCTTTTAATACCATTCGAAATGTCTATGCAGGCATCATCCGGAAAATAAGTAATTTTTATTCCATCACGATCCTGAGCTTTTCCCTGCTCTTTGTGATCTGTGTATGTATCATCTGGAACCTCGGAAACATACCGGGAACAGGCCTCACAGTAACAGGGCCTTTTCGTACCATGGCTTTTTTCCTGCGTCTCGAAGAGAACTGGGGCATGTTCTCGCCGGGTGTTTTCAAAGACGATGGCTGGTTTGTATTGGAAGGTACGGAGTACGTTACAAACAATAAAGTGGATCTTTACAGGAACAAAACTTCCGTTAGTTATGAGAAGCCGGAGAATGTACTGAGCGAAATTGAAGATGATCGCTGGCGAAAGTTCGGGGAAAATTACATCATGGTTAGTTATTCCTACATGCGTCCTGCCTGGTGCAACTACATGCTGAAGAAATGGAACAGTGAGCATAGCAAAAATCGTATCCGTTCTTTACAGGTTATCTATATGAAAGAAACCACGCTTCCCAATTATCAAAAACCAAAGGTCACAAAAGAAGTACTGTGTACCTGCAACGAATAAGTCATGGAAAAACACGAAGACATTGTAAAAAATCAAATGATGGCGAACGATTCCTTCAGCAAATGGCTGGGCATTGAGCTGAAAGAGATCCGTCTGAACTATTGCAGACTGCAAATGGCAGTACGCAAAGAAATGACCAATGGCTTCGGGATCGCACACGGAGGCATTACCTATTCCTTTGCCGACAGCGCGCTGGCTTTTGCATCCAACAGCGGCGGTGAACAGAGTGTTTCCATCGAGACATCCATTTCCCACATCAAACGTGTGGAAGTTGGCGATATCCTCACGGCAGAAGCAGTAGAGCTGGTGAAAACAGGCAAAACGGGCATTTACGACGTAAAAATTACCAAAGAGGATGGAAGCCTTGTGGCACTGTTCAAAGGCACGGTGTACAGGAGTGGTAAGCTCTGGGAATAGGAGTATCAAAAATGCAAACACAGATTTTACCGATGACGCAGATAATAGACTATGCGAATTCCACGGATAATCCACGTAAATTTTCAACTGCTTTTTATCCGCGATCCCGATAGCTATCGGGACTGCGAAATCCACGTCCGGCCAGCTAAACCACCATCCCAATTCTACAGCCGATACTATCGAAATTTTCAATTACATTTGCATAGCAAGCGAACCAAACAATGGCAAAAATATTAATAGTAGACGACGAAAAAAGCATCCGCAAGTCCCTGCGTGAGATCCTCGAATTTGAAAAATACAAAGTAGATGAAGCAGAAGACGGGATGAGTGCCCTGTCCATGGCTACTGCCGAAAGCTACGACCTGTTGCTTTGCGACATCAAAATGCCGAAGTTAGATGGTATGGAGCTGCTGAACAAGCTGAACGAGCAGGAGATCGATTCGCCTATTGTTATGATGAGCGGACACGGTACCATCGAAACGGCTGTGGAAGCTGTAAAAAAAGGTGCTTACGATTTCCTGGCCAAACCGATCGATCTGAACCGCTTGCTGGTTTCCGTGCGTAATGCGATCGAACGTACCAGCCTGGTAACAGAAACTAAAGTCCTGAAGAAAAAAGTAAACAAACAATACGAAATGATCGGGGAATCGAAACCGATCGAACAGATCAAAGAAATGATCGCGAAAGTAGCTCCGACCGAAGCACGTGTGCTCATCACAGGAAGCAACGGAAGCGGGAAAGAACTGGTGGCACGTCATATCCATGAAAGCAGTGCACGCGTCAATGGCCCCCTGATCGAAGTGAATTGTGCTGCTATTCCTTCCGAGCTGATCGAAAGTGAATTGTTCGGACACGAGAAAGGTGCCTTTACCTCAGCAGTTGCTACACGTAAAGGAAAATTCGAGCTGGCAGAAGGCGGCACCCTGTTCATGGACGAGATCGGCGATATGAGTCTTTCCGCACAGGCCAAAGTATTACGTGCATTGCAGGAAAGCAAGATCACCCGTGTAGGCGGCGATAAAGAAATAAAAGTGAATGTGCGTATTGTTGCAGCTACCAATAAAGACCTGCAAAAAGAGATCGCAAACGGGAATTTCAGAGAAGATCTGTATCATCGTTTGAGTGTGATCGTACTACATGTTCCGTCACTGAACGACCGTGCAGACGATATCCCTTTACTGGCTGAACATTTCATCACACAGATCTGCAACGATTACGGAATGCCGAAGAAAACGCTCACCAAAGAAGCGATCAAAGCATTACAGGCAGTGAACTGGACCGGAAATATCCGTGAGTTCCGGAATGTGATCGAAAGATTAATTATTCTTTGCGACAAGACGATCACAGATAAGGATGTGAAGCAATACGCGGTAAAATAAACGGTTTATTATTTCGGGTTTCTTGTTGTTTTCCTTGTAAACATAATATACCGGGAAAACCAGAAACCTCTAACCTGCAACCCGAAACATTATTTCGTTTTCGTCGCGATCATGAAATTCGAATTCTTATCCTTGAAGTTATAGCCGATGCCAAAGCCGATCGGTTTCGATCCTTGTGCTTTGTAGATAGAATCAAGATCTTTCTGGTACGCATACGAGAACATAGGGATCGGGCGGGTATACGTTCCGTAGAATTTATAATTCCAGCTCCCGTTTTTCTCAAAATATTTAAAGGCAATTCCTGAATCATCCTGGATCACATGCTGGCTGTGTTCGAGGATCGCATCACGGATCACACTAAAATATGTCTCATGCATCAGGTAGGAAGCACCTTTCAGGTAAGTGTTCACTTCCCCTAAGTTTTTCAGGTAAGCCAGCATTCCCTTATTGGATTTTACAGCGCCATCCGCAATATTCAGCGAGAAGTAATAGAGTTTTTTCGTTTTGTTGTCCGGTGAGTTGAATACGATCTCTATTCCTTTGTTCAGGCATTTTTTGCCTTGCAGCTTCGGGAAGGAAGCAACATACTGGAGACTTCCTGTAGTGTCGATGTAGAGTGGTTTTGCCGAACAGATCGTATTTCCAGTACGGGTAAGAAAAAGGAACAGCAGGTGCAGCGTGCCATCCAACTCCTGGTTTTTCAGGTCCGTCTTCATCGCTTTGGTACGGAAGAAGCTGTACTTAAGAATAGCCAGCAACGAGCTGTTTACCATTTTATAATACGCATCCATCGAATCCGGGCTTTGACTTTTCACGTCATAGATCGGCAGGGTGCCTACGGGCTCAAGTCCCAGCATCACATATTCATCTGCCTCCGGAAAGAAGGTATAACCGTAGAGAATATCGGGACCTGAAAATGGATAAAATAATTTTTTTGTCGTGCCCACATTCGGAACCAGTTCTTTTTCCCTGAACTCTACGAGGCGTTTGATACGCGAAGTATCATAGCTGTTCCATTTCTTATCGAAATTCTCTGCAAAAACTTTAAAGTCAGCGCTTGCAAAAAACTTCGGAAGCACTTTCGCTCCCTCATAATTTTTTCCGGAAATGATCATCGCCAGTTCTTTCATCGAGTCGTTGGCACAGGGAACAAATGTTGCAGCTGTTTCAACAAATCCGTCAACCGTATCTTTTTTCGGGATCGTATCGGTATTCGTTACTGCCTGTTTTTCTGTTTTTGTTTCATTTCCGCAGGAGATCATCCCGATGGCGATCGGTGTTACAAACAGGATGAAGGTTTTTAAAAGCGCTTTCATGGTAGCATTTAATTGGGGGACAAATGTCGTAATTTTTGACAAACTTCGTTGATTTCAAAGGGATTTTTCCGGGAATTGATTAAGCGCGGGATTTTCTTTATAATTCGTGGACGGGGAACTGATCTCAGAGATAAATCTTTGCGCACTTTGCGTCTTTGCGCGAAATCCTCGGTATCTTTGCACCATGCAATTAGCGTTCAGAAAATTCGGGGAAGGGCAGCCTTTACTCATATTACACGGCCTTTTCGGGCAAAGCGATAACTGGAATACCCTGGCCAAACGTTTCGGGGAACAGGGATTCAGCACCTATGCCATCGATCTGCGTAACCACGGTCTTTCGCCACACAGCGATGTATGGAACTACGATGCCATGGCCGAAGACCTTATGGAGCTGATCAAAGCCGAAAAGTTGGAAAAACCGCTTGTCCTCGGGCATTCGATGGGCGGAAAAGCAGCTATGTTCTTCGCCCTCAATTACCCGGATGTGGCCGACAGGCTGATCGTAGCGGATATTTCACCCAATACCTATGCCGGACACCATAATGAGGTGATCAAAGCCCTGCATTCGGTGGATTTTAATACCGTAAAAAGCAGGAAAGAAGCAGAAGCCATTCTTTCCCAATACATCAGCGACTTTGGCACTAAACAGTTCCTGCTCAAAAACATTTACTGGAAAGACGGTGGAACCGAACAAATGGACTGGCGCTTCAATCTGAAAGTGATCACCGAAAAATACGATGAGATCCTGGTGGAAGCTCCCAATAAAAGCTCAGAGATCAAAACCTTGTTTGTACGCGGAGAAAAATCAAATTATGTCGAAAATACAGATCTGCCTGCCATTTCAGCCCGTTTCCCGAATCATGAACTGGTAACGATCCCCCATGCAGGTCACTGGGTACATGCTGAGCAGCCGGAAGCGTTTTTCAATGCAGTGATGGAGTTTCTGAAAAAATAAAAACAAGAAACAAGAAACCGAAAACCTTTTGTACATTTGATCTGTCTTGAAAGCTTTACTATACATACTTTCTGTTACTTCGATAGTGCTCTTTTTCTCCTGTACCAAAAATGTGGATGTAAAGCTGCCGGAGTATAAACAATACCTGGTGGTGGAAGGCAAAGTGGAACCGGGCGGAAACCCACAGGTGATGCTTTCCTGGACCATCCCCTATTTCGGGAGCAATAATGTGAACAACCTGGAAGATTTTGCTGTGAAAGGCGCATTTGTTACAGTAAGTGACGGACTGACCACCGATACGCTGAAAGAGCTTTTTCCTACCGCCGGTTATTACTACCAGGCACTCCATATGACCGGCGCTGTCGGCAGAACCTATTACCTGACCATTATACTGAACGGGAAAACATATGTTTCCCAAACAACACTTCTGAATCCGGTTTCGCTGGACAGTCTCTGGAACAAACACGAAGGAAATGATTCATTAGGCTTTGTGTGGGCGCGGCTCAGCGAGCCTGCAGGATCGGGCGATGCGTATCGCTGGTATGCCAAGCGGATCGGAAAGGACAATGATTACCTGGCACCTTTCGGAAGTGCTTTTGAAGATAAATTCGTTGAAGGAAAACAATTTGATTTTGCTTATGACCGTGGATCCATAGAGAACTCACAGGCCGAAGATGATAATAATGTTGAAAGAGGTTATTTTAAGACAGGAGATGTGGTAGTCGTAAAATTCTGTCATATCGGGATGCGTGAATACCGTTTCCTGCGGTCGCGTGATGCCAGCATACTCAGCAATGGCAATCCCTTTGCAGCTCCCAGTAATGTGGAATCGAATGTAACAGGGGAAAATGTGATCGGCCTGTGGTGCGGATACAGCCCTGCTTTTGATACGGTTACTGTTCAGTAAAATCTCCAATTGAAATTTTACGAGGAGGAATGCCCGCAGAGTGCGCAAAGGGTTTATTATGCTGCTATATGTGAAAGTAGAATAGAGTTTGTTGTTTAGTTTTCTTCTGCTCTACCTAGCTCCCACCCTTATATGGTTCATTAAACCGGTGTCTGCATTTAAAAATGTATGGTTTTTGGAAATTCGCCCGAAAAAAAAGGCATAAAAAAAGGGTAAGCTACTTTCATCGCACCGCTACAACCGCTTGCCCTTGCTCCGTTCCCAGCCTGGGGGATTCAGCAGGAGCTGGTCGTGAAAGACTTACCCGCGACAAAAGTATGTATTTTTTTGGAATCCGAAAGCCTTAAAAAAAATAATCTCCCGGAAAAGGAGATTATTTTTGATTTATTAAGTAATGGGATCGGGCAAGCCCCTGTTATTCGTCTTTTTTCTTCTTCTCCTTTTCTTTCTTCGGCTTTTCTTTCCCGGTAAAGGAGAAGGTCTTTTTATCCTTGTTGTTTTTGTGGATACGCATGGAGCCTTCAATATTGTGGTCATCTATTACGCATTTTACCTCGAACATATCCGCGCGTTCCAGCTCTTTGGTGGCGATGATCTCGATGTACTCTTTTTCCACATCGTCCTCGATGTAAGTCGAGTCTACTTTTATCTCATAACGCATCCAGCTGAGATCCGGGTTTTTTTCGTTCAATACATCCCCGCAGTAGATCTTGCCATCTTTAAAAGAAACCTCATCATCCGAAGGTTTTGGCTTTTTTCCTTCGGTTAACTGCACGGTAAAATCGCGTTTATGCAATTTATCCTTATCTCCTTTAAATGCTACTGATGCAGTCAGAACCAGTACAAGGAAGCCTGTTTTGATAAAATGGGTGGGGGTCATGTTTTTTGTCCGTTTTTACAAATTTAATTAATTATCCAAGATGGCAAAATTTCAAAATTTTAACTTATTGTAAACAAATCATGTACCATTTTTCATCGATTAAACGTTAGGCGTTTTCCATAGCCTGATTCATCGAACTTTCCATTGTCAAATACCAGGCGCCCGTTCACAAAGGTTTTCAGCACCTTCGAGCCAAAGGTATGCCCTTCGAAAGGCGACCATCCGCATTTATAGAGGATATTCTCTTTCGTGACTTTTGTCCCTGTCTTCATATCGATCAGCACCAGATCGGCAAAATACCCTTCACGGATATAGCCCCTGTCCTTTATCTCAAAAAGCTCGGCTACATTATGGCTCATTCGCTGAACAATGGTCCCGAGGGAGATCTTACCCTGTTTATACAGATCTATCATAGCGATCACGGCATGCTGCACCAGCGGGCCTCCGCTTGGAGCTTTCAGGTAGACTTGTGATTTCTCATCGATCGTATGCGGTGCATGGTCGGTAGCGATCACGTCGATTGTGCCGTCAGCCACTGCTTCGAGGATCTTATCGCGGTCGTACAGCGTTTTTACTGCCGGGTTCCATTTGATAAGATTGCCCTTTGTTTTATATTCCTCATCGCTGAACCACATATGGTGCACACAGGCTTCTGCCGTGATTCGTTTGTCTTTCAGCGGGATCTTATTGGTAAACAAAGAAAGTTCCTTTGCCGTGGAAATGTGAAGGATATGCAGGCGCGTGTTGTATTTTTTAGCAAGCTCTACCGCCATCCTTGAAGAACGGTAACATACATCTTCGTTGCGGATGATCGGGTGAAAAGAAGCATCGATCTCTTCTCCGTATTCTTCCACTATGCGTTGCTGGTTCTCTTTCACCATCGGATCGTCCTCGCAGTGCGTGGCGATAAGTGTTTTAACGGAAGAAAATATCTTTTCCAGCACTTCCCGGTTGTCCACCAGCATATCGCCAGTGGAAGAGCCCATAAAGATCTTCAGTCCGCAAACCTCTCTGAAATCAACTTTCCGGATCTCATCAAGGTTACCATTGGTGGTGCCCATATAGAAGGAGTAATTGGCAAGCGAACATTCGGATGCGCGTTTGTATTTTTTGTTCAGCTCGTCGAGCGTAGTGGTCTGTGGGTTGGTATTGGGCATTTCCATGAAAGAAGTAATGCCGCCTGCCACAGCCGCCTTGGCTTCCGTATAGATCTCGCCTTTGTGAGTGAGACCCGGTTCCCTGAAATGGACCTGGTCATCGATAGCACCAGGCAGGAGATACATACCTTTGGCATCGATCACTACGGCATCTTTAACATCATCGATCTCTGTCTCTATACGTGAGATACGTTCGTTCTCGATCAGTACATCCGCTACAAAGATCTCGTTCTCATTGACCAGCGTGGCTTGTTTTATAAGATAATCAGGCATATGGCTTGCTTTCAATTCCAAAAATAGAGTTTTAGCGCCTGTTCAGCAATTTATTGATAACATTTTTATAATTTGGAGGAACCGGGGCTTTAGTTCGGTTTTTAATCTTATTTTTGTTTCCTGCAATTCCTACGTAATGAAGCCAAAAATCATTTTAGAAGGCGAGCAGCTGGAAGTTACCATCACCCGATTGTGCCACCAACTGATAGAAGTTCACGATCAATTTCAAAATAGTGTAATCATTGGTCTTCAGCCCCGCGGTATCTACCTGTCTAAACGCATCCACCAAAAATTGTGTGCTATCCTGAAAAATAAGAACATAAAGCTGGGTGAGCTGGACACTACCTTTTTCCGCGATGATTTCAGGAGAAAAGAACTGATCCCGAACAAAACCAATATCGATTTTATCATAGAAGAGCAAAATGTGGTGCTGATAGATGATGTGCTGTTCACCGGGCGCACGATCCGGGCAGGACTGGATGCCATGCTTGCATTCGGAAGACCAAAGGATGTGGAACTGCTCGTGCTGATCGACAGACGCTTCAGCAGGCATCTGCCAATACAAGCCAAATACATTGGTAAAACAATAGATTCCATCGAATCGCAGAAAGTGAAAGTGGAATGGCAGGAAACAGAAGGAAAAGACAGGGTAACATTATTAACTGATAAAGACTAAACCATATCAATGAGCAGCTTAAGTGTAAATCATCTTCTCGGCATAAAATACATTACCAAAGCAGATATTGAGCTTATTTTGGATACTGCAAAAAATTTCAAGGAGGTGATCAATCGTCCCATCAAAAAAGTTCCTTCCCTGCGTGATATTACGGTTGCCAATCTTTTCTTCGAAAACTCCACACGCACCAAGCTTTCCTTCGAGCTCGCACAAAAGCGCCTTTCGGCAGATGTTGTCAATTTCGCCGCTTCTTCCTCTTCCGTAAAAAAAGGTGAAACATTAGTGGATACCGTAAACAACATCCTTGCGATGAAAGTGGACATGGTGGTCATGCGCCATTCGAGCCCGGGCGCTGCGGTATTCCTTGCAAAAAAAGTAAAAGCAAAAATCATCAATGCAGGCGACGGTGCGCACGAACATCCTACACAAGCCCTGTTAGATGCATTCTCCATACAGGATAAGTTAGGCAATCTGAAAGGAAAAAAAGTTGTTATCGTTGGAGATATCCTTCACTCGCGCGTAGCCCTTTCCAATATTTTCTGCCTTCAGAAATTAGGCGCGGAAGTAATGGTATGCGGACCGCAAACGTTGATCCCAAAGCACATTGAAAGCCTGGGTGTGAAAGTAGAATTGAATTTACGCAAAGCACTGGAATGGTGCGATGTGGCCAATATGCTCCGGATCCAGTTAGAAAGACAGGACATCAAATTCTTTCCTTCTCTTCGTGAATACACCATGCTGTATGGCCTCGACATGAACCTGCTTCAATCCCTTTCGAAAAAAATTCTCATCATGCATCCCGGGCCTATCAACAGAGGTATCGAGATCAGCAGCGAAGTAGCCGACAGCGATCAGTCCATCATCCTCGAACAAGTGGAGAACGGCGTGGCTGTGAGAATGGCAGTGATGTTTTTGCTGGCGGGGAGGATCAATTAGACAATTTTTCCGTCAACATGTTCTCCTCTGCATATTTATTTACTTTTTTCAATGAAGAAGGGGAAGAGTATTCCGAAAAAGATAGTTTTTTCGCTTCCGTAACATCTGATTTTTCAATTTTAATTGTCCTGAAAAAAATCATGCCGAAAATTTCTCAATTTAAGAAAGTTAAACTGCGAAAATCCTTCCCCAATCTTTATTTACAAGACCCTCATCGGAATTAACACAGGTATCAACAAGCAATCAACCAGTTACGGAACATATTTACCTGACCAGGCAGATATTTATCGTGGTAAAATTTTAATTTTTCGTTGACTTATTGTTTTTAAAATTACAATACGCATCTGATTTTATAAGCATCTGGTAACTTTTCCTTCAGGACATCTTCCGGATGCGGACATAGTTTTGTTCTGCCGGAAATAATTCCGGTAAAAATTTAATCCTTATTAAAAATGAAAAAAACAGTAAACAGTACGAACAGCATGAATGCGAAACGTACAAGAAAAGCTTCCTTGTTTGGAACACTTATGTTTTCATTGCTTGCGTTTACCCCCTTTGCGCAAAGCTTTAATGAATCGATGGGAACGGTTTCATCGACAACAAGCATCTCTACGCATGAAACGAACAATGGATTTGACAATGACGTTTTCACAATGACCGGAACGGCTGATGTACGTACAACAGATGCTTCCACCGGGTACACAGGTGCATCGGGTGCAGGAAACATTTTTTTTACCACATCCGGACGTTTTTTCCAGATCGAAGGTATTAATACTTCCTCGCTAACCGGTTTATCGCTCTCATTCGGAATCCGTAAAAGCACCAATGCTTCCAGCGGATCTGATTTTGCAGTCTCCGTGAGCACCGATGGAGTTAACTATACCCCACTCTCCTTCACTGCTTTACCAACCGGATCGGGAACTTCTCACTGGTATCTGCGTACAGCTGTTGGTACTATTCCTTCTGCAGCTAACCTGCGCATTCGTTTCGCCACCACCGGCAGCTCAGCTCAGTATCGCCTTGATGATGTTATATTGTCCGGTGGCAGCTGTCTGGCTGATATTACACCTGACGGTCCTACTACTTTATGCGCCGGCGGCAGTGTTAACCTGACTGCTAACTCCGGAGACGGCTATTTGTGGTCGACCGGGGAAACCACACAGTCGATCAATGTTTCCTCTTCCGGAACTTTTTCAGTGCAGGTGACAACTTCAGGTTGCAACGCAACTTCTGCTGCAACAAGAGTACTAGTTTACCCAATCCCAACACCGAGTGCAAGCGCTTCAACTGATACAATATGCCCGGGAGACTCCGTTACACTCACTGGCAGGTCGTTTACAACCGACCTTATTTTTTCGGAATATGTGGAAGGAAGCAGCCTTGAAAAATATATTGAGATCTATAACGGAACCGGGATAAACATTGATCTCTCCGACTATCGTTACCAGGCTTTTCACAATGGAGCTTCTATTCCCAGTTTTGAGATTTCGCTTTCAGGTATTTTAGCCGATGGGGCAGTACTTGTATTAAGCAACCCGGATGCTACCCTGTATACAGGTTCAGCAACAGATGATTCCGATGTACAGCACAACGGCAATGATGCATTGGCATTGTACAAAATTTCAGAAGATGTGTACGTGGATATTTTTGGAGTGATCGGCCAGAATCCGGGATCTGCCTGGTCAGGAACAGGTGGCTACTCTACAGTTGATCACACGTTGCGCAGAAAATTATCTGTTTATTCCGGTATCACTGTAAATCCAGCTCTGTCCGGACCAGGTGGCTTCACTACACTTACAACCGAATGGGATCTTTTTCCGCAGGACAATGTGTCGGATCTGGGGGCTCACACAATGAACGGAAGCTATTCATGGGCGCCTGGCACTGTGCCTTCTACAGGTATAATAGTAAAAGCAGCTCCGGCTACTACCACTACTTACTCACTCACCGGCGAATATTTTAATGGCTGCTCCAGTATAGGTCTTGTAACCGTAGTAGTTCTTGAAGATTGCGGTGGTGGAGAAAGAAAAATGACAGGCATTGCAGGTGAAAAGATCGGTGACAAAGCATATAACCTGTCGGCTTTCCCTAATCCTTTCAACACACAGGTGAATATCCAGGTGAATACTGCTGTGGCAGGCGCTACAAAAGTATCTGTGAAGGATATGACCGGTAAAACCGTATCCATACTGTTTGATGGCAACTTAAACGAAGGACAAACCACTCTTACCTGGACTCCGGCAGGAAACATCAGCAATGGTGTATATTTCTGCGAAATGGTAAGTAACAGCGGAGTTCGCCAGGTGAAACTAATCGTGAGCGGAAAATAATTTTACAAATACCCCATCCTTACTAAACATGCAAAAAAGCCGTCCCCTTGTCATTCCGAGCTTGACGAAGAGGGGACGGCTTTTTTAATTGATGATCTATTTCGTCACCACGATCTTTTTAAGTATACTTCCTCCTTCAAATTTTACTTTTAATGTGTATACACCTGCAGCAATTGCTGAGATATCCAGGTCCGTACTTCCGCTGTTTGCATATTCCTGCTTTATCAGCTGATGGCCCAAAGCATCTGTAAGTTCCACACCCAGTGTTTTGAATTGTTTGTCTGTTTCAATATATAATCTGTCATTTGCAGGCTGCGGATAGATCTTCACTGACCTGTCGTTCAACGCTGTTTGCAAACCTATTGTCGAAGAAGGCGATTTGATATTGGAACGCGAGGTATTGATCGCACCACGTGTAGGCGTACAAATCATCGAAGACTGCCAGCTCACATCCACCCGATAACTTGCATTCGGGAACGAAGCATAATTCACATCCGTGAATGAATTGTTATTTCCGGGCAGCACCTGCAAAAGATTAAAGACACCCGTGGAATTATCATCGCGGTAAAAATTATAGGATGCCACCGGGTTCGCCGTATTTTCTATCAGGTAATTGGTCCACTGGAAATTCCCCAGCCCGAAATACTGCAAATGGATCGTGTTGTGAAAAAGGCCCTTCACTCCTTCGTTCCCGCAGGTATCAAGCGTCGACAATTTGTATTTGTAATTCGTGCTGTTTGGATTCGCAGTCATATCATGGCATTCACTCAGGGAGTCTTTATGGATAGCTGCGATCCGCTGGTAGTTGTTCAGCGTGATCTCCCGGTAAAGATAAAAACTATCAATGCCGCCCAGATCGGATGGTTTTTCCCATACAATGACGGTGTGATTTGCAAGGGCTGAATCAACCGTTACCACACATACCTGCTGAACAGGAGCCTGCACTGCTATTACCGTCACACTTGCCGTATTGGAACATGCGCTTGCATCTGTTCCTGTTACAGTATATGTAGTGGTGGCTCCCACATTGTGAGGAACTCCATCCGTCACGCCACCGGACCATACATAGGAAGAAGCTCCGCTGCCCGTAAAAACAACAGCCTGGTTCGGACATACGTTTTGCTGCGACACATTCGCAGTCACTACCGGAAGCGGAACGATAGCAGTGATCGTCAGCGTAACCATACTGTCACAACCTGCAGTTGAAATGAATGTTTCCGTATACGTTCCGACTGTATTGAGGGTTTGTGAACCGAAGACATAATTCTCTCCTGTGCACAAAGTCCTTGACGCAGTGAGATTGTAAGGTGTGCAAGCTTTCAGTTTTAGGATAAAAGCATCCTGACTTCCGACAGCTGTGATCTCTGCACTGTCAGCTCCCGGATCAAAATCACCGGTGGCGGAAAAGTAACCGGTAGCATATATATTACCCGATGCATCGCCGTATAAACCCAGCCCTATTGCATTGCTTGTTCCATTCACTGTTTTTACCCAGGAAAAATTTCCCATTGCATCCAGCTTTTCTATATAAATATCCTTGAAGCCTGAAACAGTGAGGTAATGATCGGTGGAAGGATCCGGATCGAAGTCGCTTGTTCCGTCATATGCGCCTGTCAGCAAAGGATTTCCTGTGGCATCAATTGTAATATAACCCACATCGTTATATCCCGTGCCGGTGATCTGTTTTGCCCACACATAATCTCCGGCGGCATCCAGTTTCTGAATGAACACATCCGCAAGACCACCGATCAGATCATTAGTAGCTGCACCCGGATCAAAATCTATACTTCCTGAAAAAGTTCCGGTTATATATGCATTGCCGCTTCCATCGGCTGCGATCGAATTTCCGAAATCAATACTTGTTCCGCCAAACGTGTGTGCCCATAGCAGTGTTCCGGAAGCATCCAGCTTCAGTGCATAATAATCTTCCATGCCATTGCTCGTAAAATTGCTCATACCTGCACCCGGATCGAGATCTACCGAATTTCTGAAATTTCCGGTTGCATAAACATTTCCGGCTGCATCCACATCCATAAAAGGAGCACGTAAATAAGACTGGTCGACAGAAAGTTGTTTAGCCCACATATAATTTCCGGCTGCATCCCATTTTGCAAAGAAGCCATCCGTAGATAACACAGGAGTAAGAAGAGCTGCGCCTGCACCCGGATCAAAATCAGTTACGGAATTGATCTGCCCGGAAAAATAAATATTATTGGCTGCATCCGTTTTTATCTTACTTGCATATTCATAGCCGCTTCCTCCGATCTCCTTTACCCAGATCAGGTTTCCGGCGGCATCCAGCTTTTCAATAAAAACATCTTCGCCCGCTGATGTATAGTTCAGCACTGCTGTTCCCGGATCCATATCCACTGTCCCGATCACCGAGCCAATGATGTACAGATCCCCGTTGCCGTCTATGGCGATAGAATTTCCGTAATCCGCACCGGTTCCACCGATCCGTTTCACCCAGGCAAAATTTCCGGATGCATCCAGTTTTTCTACAAACACATCGGCATTTCCATTGGAGATCAACACCGCAGCTCCAGGCCCCGGATTAAAATCAATAGCGCCTTCAAAAGAGCCGATCGTATATACATTGCCACTGGCATCCGATACAATAGCATTCCCTTTATCGGCAGTAGTACCTCCAATTCGTTTGGCCCAGTCGAAACTTGCATTCTGTGCCAATAAAAGCTGTACCGATAAAAAGAGCATTCCGCAACTGATAATTTTTTTCATACCCTGTATTTTGATTTACTGAAAATTCAAATTCTACTATTCGATCACTATCTTTTTGCTGTACTTCCCTCCTGCCGATGTCACATTCAGCATATACATTCCGCTTGCCAGCATGGAAACATCGATGACCGATCTCTTCGTTCCCAGCTCTGTTTGTGTAAGCACTACCCTGCCCAGGCAGTCGGTCAATTCTACCTGCTTCACTGGTTCAGCTGTTTCCACGATCAGCATTTCTGCTGCAGGCTGCGGATATATTTTCACCGCGTGCTCATTCAATGGAGCCTGCAATCCGATCGCAGATGAAGGCGATTTGATATTGGAACGTGAAGTGTTGATCGCTCCGCGAGTCGGTGTACAGATCGTTCCGTTCAGCCAATTCACATCTACACGATAACGAGCTAAAGGGAAAGAAGCGTAATTCACATCGGAGAAAGAAGTGTTACCACCCGGTATTACCTGCAGTAGCACAAAATTCCCGCTTGCATTGTCATCCCTGTAAAAATTATAGGAAGCCACCTGATTGCCCGTACTTTCGATCTCATAAGCTGTCCACTGAAAATTGCCTGATCCGAAATACTGCAGGTGGATCGAATTATGATACAGACTCATCGGGCTTTCGTTACCACAGGTATCTTTTGTGGTTACTTTGTATTTGTAATTGGTTGCATTCGGATCCGCAGCGATATCATGATACTCACTGAGCGAATCTCTGTGCACCACAGCTATCTGCTGGTAGGTGTTGGTCGTGATCTCGCGGTAAATATAAAAACTGTCTATGCTTCCCAATGATGCAGGCTTTTCCCAGACCACCACATTATGATTGGCTGTCAGAGAATCAACCGTTACCACGCAGAGCGTTTGTCCATACGGATCTTCTATAGTGACGCTGACAGCGGCCGTGTTGGAACAGCCGGTCATTGTATCTGTTCCTGTAACAGTATACGAAGAAGAAACAGTGATTGAAAAAGGAATACTGTCGGTTACACCACCCGTCCAGGAATAGGAATGAGCGCCT
This sequence comes from Bacteroidota bacterium, assembly GCA_021156365.1. Lineage (GTDB taxonomy): Bacteria > Bacteroidota > Bacteroidia > B-17B0 > Aurantibacillaceae > JADJDM01. Next base: position 234,754 of record JAJNDK010000006.1, on the reverse strand, counting down.
GCGCCTGTAAGCATGATCTCCTGATTAGGACAGGTAACAGAATACGTAGAAGAAGCGATAACCACCGGCAAAGAATTTACCGATAAGTTGAGTGTTACCACACTGTCGCAACCCGTGGTGGTAATAAATGTTTCCGTATACGTGCCGGCAGTAGTTAAACTCTGCGCACCGAATGTATAGGTCTGTCCGCTACAGATCGAATCATTCATGCTGAGAGTATAAGCTGTACAAGGCTTAAGCTTCAATACAAAAATGTCGTTGTTGCCTGTTGTAGAAACCATGTTCACTGCATTACCGGGATTGAAGTCCGGTCCGTTCCCAACGATGTTATCGCTGAAATATCCGGCGGTATAGATGGTTCCGGAAGAATGAAGAGTGATCGAGCTGATGATCCCGATATTTCCATTGGTCGTGATCGCTTTCACCCAATTGAATACACCAGTGGAATCGAGCTTCAGAATAAACCCGGCAGCCAATCCTGTTCCCAGCGTAAAGGTACCCGCACCCGGGTCGAAGTCCGTTGTGCCCCTGTATTCTCCGCCGATCAGTATTTTATTATCCGGATATACGCAAATGCCTAATGGATTGTCATCACTCGAGCCATACACTGCTCCTGCCCAGATAAAATTCCCCGCCGCATCCAGCTTCTGGATAAACATATCAAATCCGCCGCCGGTAGCCGTGAGATTAAACGTTCCTGCACCCGGATCAAAATCCACGGTCTGGTTAAAGGTTCCTGTGATCAGTACATTCCCTGAGTTATCAAACGTGATGGCTTTTCCTATTTCATTGCTGGTTCCGCCTGCTGCTTTTGCCCACACGTAGGCTCCGGAAGAATTAAGACGTAAAATGAAAATATCAGAATTACCTACTGAGATATGGTTTTGTATTCCTCCATCCGGATCAAAATCGACCGTGTTCCTAAAAAAGCCACTGGCAGCAATGTTTCCGGAGGCATCACTTTTTAATGTGTAACAGGATTCAGCTCCTGTTCCCCCGATCTGTTTGGTCCACATTACAGCTCCCGTTGCATCTATCTTTTGAAAAAACATATCTGAAGACCCGAGTGAAGTGTAATTGGAAGTACCTGCTGTCGGATCAAAATCAACCGTAGCATTAAAATCGCCGCTTACATATACATTTCCACTCCCATCCGTGCTGATAGTTTTACCTAAGTCACTTCCCGTGCCTCCATAGTTGTATGCCCGCACAAAATTCCCGGAAGCATCTAATATCAAAACAAATATATCTGTAGAACCTGCAGAGGTAACCGCTTGTGAACCGGTACCCGGATCCAGATCCACTGTTCCCGAAAAACTACCGGTAATACATACATTACCCGATGCATCCAGGGCAATAGAACTTCCGGCATCAGCCCCCGTGCCCCCGATCTTTTTCGCCCACAGATAATTTCCTGCTGCATCCATTTTTTGAATGAACACATCGGTACCTCCGGCAGAAGAAAGGAAATTGGTGGTAGTACCGGGATTAAAATCATTCACTCCTTCGAAACTGCCCGTTGTATAAACATTGCCCGCAGCATCTGTGACCACAGCATATGCCTGGCTGTTATTGGCACCCGAACCACCCACTGAGCGTACCCATTCGAAACCAATATCCTGGGCCATGCTTATTCCTGCAAAAGCAATTCCGGCCAGCAGACCTATTTTGTTCTTAAAATTTTTCATATTCATTTTATTTTACAATTGCAATTTTTTTCGTCATGATCTCAGTGTCCGATACCAGCTTCAGCCAATACATTCCTTCTGCCAACCCGGAAATATCGATCGTTTCTATTTTTGTATTTGTGCTTTTTAAATCCAGTACTAATTTTCCAAGATTGTCATATACAGAGATGTTTACTTCCGTTCTTGTTTTATCAAATTCAATGTTGATCGCATCTTTGGCTGGTTGCGGATAAATGGTTACATACGTGGCAGTGTTTGTATGCAGGCCAATTGCAGAAGAAGGCGATTTGATATTGGATCGGGAAGTATTGATCGCTCCCCTTGTTGGTGCACAGAAATGAGCGACCGCCCAGTTCACATCTACCCGGTAGCTGGCATTCGGATACGTAGCATAGTTCACATCGGTATAACTGTTATTACCACCGGGAATGATCTGCAGTAATTGAAAATTACCGGTGGAATTATCGTCGCGGTAAAAATTATACGAAGCAACCGGGTTCGGCAAACTTTCGATCTCGTAATTGGTCCACTGGAAATTGCCCGAACTGAAATACTGCAATTGGATCGTATTATGATACAAACCATAGGTGCCTGTATTTCCGCAGGTATCGAGCGTTGCGATCTTGTATTTATAATTCGTTGAGTTGGGATTAGCTCCAAAATCATGGAACTCACTTAAGGAATCTTTGTGAACAGCTCCCACTTTCTGGTAGTTGTTCAGTGTGATCTCACGATACACAAAAAAGCTATCGATGCCGGAAAGATCCATTGGCTTTTCCCAGATAATAATAGTGTGATCGGCAAGGGCAGAATCAACTGTTACCACACAGATCTCCTGCACATGAGGCGGAACGACCAATACATCGACTACCGCTGTTGCCTGACAATTGTTGGTATCGACACCTGTAACTGTGTAGGTTTGTGTTGCAGAAACCGGATGCGGTACGCCATCCGTGATCCCATCCGACCAGGTATAGGTATTCGCACCTCCACCTGTGAAGATCACCGACTGGCCTCCGCATGCCGAATCGACTGAAGCATTGGCCGTAACAACAGGTAAAGGATTTTCGATCACTAAATGCAGGGTAACTGTAGAATCACAACCGTTAGTAGTAAGGAACTGTCCGGTGTACGATCCGATCGTAGTCAGCGTTTGATTGCCAAAAGTATACGTGCCGCCGGTACAGAAAGAAGCAATGACCACATTGCTGGTAGCAGTACACTCCTTCATCTTCACAACAAAACCATTCCCGTTGGAAGGAGACAAAGACATTACATAGGTACCCGGGTGAAAATCATCCGTACCTGAAAAGGAATTACTGAAATATCCCGTAACATAAATAGCGGCATTTCTATAAGCAATAGCATTTCCTCTCGACGAAGTAGAACTGGTAGCGATGTTTTCATCCCATTGCAGGGTGCCGGCCGAATTCCATTTCTGGATATAAACATCTGTGTTGGTACTATTGAAACCAAAACCTCCGGTCACATATACATTTCCGGATGCATCGGTTGCGATTCCGTTTCCTCCGTCCTGCGCGGTTGAAGTACTGCCGGATCTTCTGGCCCATGAATAATTACCTGCAGAAGTCAGCTTCCATACAAAAGCGTCTTTATAATTGGTTTGCAAAGAACTAAGATTCGCTGTGGAACCGGAAGGGTCAAAATCCACGGTCCCGACAAAATATCCGGTTACGAGTACATTGGAAGATCCATCTATCGCAATAGCCGAGCTTTCCTCATAATTGGCCGCTCCTATTCTTCTTGCCCAGGAGTAAACACCTGCTGATGTAAGCTTGAGCACAAAAACATCTGCGTTGCCGGCAGAGGTAAGCGTAGCCGTTCCTGTGCCCGGATTAAAATCTCCTGCACCTAAAAAAGAACCCGTTACATATACATTGCCGGTACCATCCAGAGCAATAGCAAACCCAACATCAGTAACAACTCCTAAATAATTTCCTCCCACTGTTTTAGCCCATGAATACGCGCCGGAAGCAGTTAGTTTTAAAACAAATACATCACCTGCACCTGTGGGAGCAAGATTGGCTACTGCAGCTCCGGGGTCAAAATCCACGGTGTCATAATAAGCACCTGTTACATATACATTACCGGAACCATCAACGGTAATTCCTTTTGCCTCATCATCTCCCGTTTCCCCGAACTGATCGGCCCAAAGCAGGTTTCCGGAAGCATCGTATTTCTGGATGAGTATATCCTTTCCTCCTTTTGATATGTATTGCAGTACATTGGTGCCAGGATCCGCATCCAGTGTATCATAAAAAAATCCGGCGATATAAACGTTACCGGAAGCATCCACTGCGATGGAATTCCCGTTGTCGGTATATTTTCCTCCCAGTGACTTTGCCCATACAAGGTTCCCGGAAGCATCCAGCTTTTGAATAAAAATATCACTGCTGTTATTCACAGAAGTATATTTTAAACTATCCGGTCCCTGATCGAAATCGTGTGTACCGTTATAAAAGCCGGTGGTATAAACATTACCGGCAGCATCGGCCGCTATACTTTTTCCTTCTGCACCTGCGTTATGGGCCCACAGGGTTCCGGGAGTCTGTGAGAATCCGGTACCGGAGCAAAACAGTACGAAGAGAAGGCTGCAAAAAAACGGAAAGGGTATCTTTTTATTCATAGTTCGGCGCTTTAATCATGATCTAAATTAGATCAAAGCACCTCCCTTAAACTATCTAATTGGTCAGTGAACGGATTTTAAGGGTGTATTGCATTTCGAACTTGGTGAAAATCCTCCATCATTTCATCTTCTTCACCAGCTTCTGTGTAAACAGGTTCCATGTACGCCGGCCGCATTTCCCCGACAGATCCATGCAGATATCATCCTGCAAAAGCTTTTCGCGGTACACAGTGTTATCCTTGTTGGCACCGATGATCATTTGTCCCAGGCTCTGGTTATTCTTCAGTTTCTCCGATCTATCGGCATAGGCAGTATAACTGTCCAGGTTCTTCCCGTTCTGCTGTATGTCAAATGTGGCTTTGGTATTTACAGCAGTAAGCATATAAGACTGCCCGTTATAAGGCGACTTTTCGTCGTTCACCGTTTCTTTTATTTCGCTTTCCGCCACTTCAAAATACGTTATTCTGAGTGTGTAATCTGCCGGCAATTGCTGAACGATCGTTACATTTTTCTGATAGGTTGTTTCATTCGTCAAACCGTTGATGAATTCAGTTTTGTAGTCATCGATCGTACGGTAATTGATATAGCGCTGTTCTACGGAGGCAACATTCAGTTGCGCATTCATGGAGGAATAGTCGATATACACGCTCACCGGCTTGTCGATGTTTTTTCCGAGATAACAGCCTGGAATAAAAAAGATGCCGATGACAAGAAAGAACATCGAAAAAAATAAAAGAAATTGTTTTTTCATAAAACGGTTTATTAGGTCAAATGTACAAATTCCTATAATAGCCCGCTGTCTGTAAACAGATCCGTATTAATTTTCGTTTTATAAATATGTTGTTCATCATCCGTATTAATTTAATTCAAACAAGTTACTATCCTCGAAATCTGTGTAATCCGCGGCTGGCCAGCTAAAAACATAACTCCGTAGGAGCGACATATATTTTTTAAAACACCAACAATATTTTCAGAAAATCCCGGACATAAAAAAACCCTGACGGACATTACCATCAGGGTCGCTTTTATACATTACAAGCTTAATTACCGAATTCGCTAAGGAATTTAATACGCATCAAGCGTACTTCTTCTTCACTGTAGTCATCCTCACCTAATTCTTTTAACGCAGCCTGAACTGAATCACTTTCACTTTCTTTGAAATATTCGTATACCTCTTCCTGTTTTTCCGGATCCATCATCTCATCAATGTAATAATTGATATTCATCTTTGTTCCGGACAGAACGATCGTTTCAATCTCATTCAACAGGTCGCTCATGGAAATTTGTTTTCCTTTGGCAATACTTTCCAAACCAACTTTCCGATCTACGCTCTGAATGATGTATACTTTTAAACCGGATTTATTCACCACCGATTTCACCAGCATATCCTGCGGACGCTCGATCTCGTTTTCTTCTACATATTTTTTGATCAATGCGATCATAGTAGAACCGAATTTTGTTGCTTTTCCGCTTCCCACACCTGTTATACGTGTAAGCTCGTCCATGCTGATAGGGTACTGGATCGACATTTCTTCGAGAGAGGTTTCCTGGAACACCACATACGGCGGCAGTTTTTTTATTTTCGCGATCTTCTTCACTTCATCCTTCAATAATGCGAACAATGTTTGATCGGCAGCTCCGGAACCTTTTCCTCCACCCATTGATATATCATCGTCATCAACCTTATCCGTTCCCTGGAAGTCGTGATCACGCGTGAGCATAATGGTATATGGATCGTCGAGGAATTTTTTTCCTTTTTCGGTGGTTTTCAATAAACCGTAATTCTCAATATCTTTTGCGAGCAAACCGTTCACAAGACCCTGACGGATCACTGCATTCCAGTATTTTTCGTCTTTTCCTTCTTCTTCGCCTTTACCGAAAAACTCCAGCTCGTTGTGTTTGTATGTTTTTCCTGTAGCGGTTAACAATCCAAGCATTGCATTTACCACATCTTTTGTTTTGTGGCGTTCTTTTACTTCCAGCACTGCTTCGATAGCCATAGTGATATCTTCCTTGCCATCGAACATCTGCTTCGGATTGCGGCAATTGTCGCACATACCATTACAGTTCTTTTCATTGTATTCTTCACCGAAGTAATGCAATAAGAATTTGCGACGGCAGGTAGAGTTTTCGGCAAATGAAACAGTTTCATTCAACAATTGTTTACCGATCTCCTGTTCTGCTACCGGTTTGCTCTTCATGAATTTCTCAAATTTCACCACATCATCGTAGCTATAGAAAGTAACACAGTTTCCTTCTGCTCCGTCGCGGCCTGCACGTCCTGTTTCCTGGTAATAGCTTTCGAGGGATTTAGGAATATCATGATGGATCACATAACGTACATCCGGCTTATCGATACCCATACCGAAAGCGATAGTAGCCACGATCACATCCACATCTTCCATGAGGAAACCATCCTGGGTTTTAGCGCGTTCTTTTGCGTCCAGACCGGCATGGTATGCCTGCGCACGGATACCGTTCACACGAAGTACCTCAGCGATCTCTTCCACTTTTTTGCGGCTCAGGCAATAAACAATACCCGATTTGCCCGCATTTTGTTTTACATATTTAATGATCTCTTTAATAACATTGGTTTTCGGGCGCACTTCGTAATACAAGTTACCCCTGTTAAAAGAAGATTTATATAATACGGCTTTTTGCATCCCTAAGTTCTTTTGGATATCTACCTGCACTTTAGGAGTAGCTGTAGCCGTAAGTGCCATCACCGGGGCCTTACCCACTTTATCCATGATCGGACGCAGACGACGGTATTCCGGGCGGAAATCATGTCCCCATTCGGAAATACAATGCGCTTCGTCAATAGCATAAAAAGAGATCTTGAATTCGGAGAAGAACTTTACGTTCTCTTCTTTTGTTAAAGTCTCCGGCGCTACATATAATAGTTTGGTTTTTCCGCTCAATACATCCTTCTTCACTTTGGTCGTTTCGCTCTTGTTCAATGAAGAGTTAAGGAAATGCGCGATACCATCTTCATTGCTGAATCCGCGGATAGCATCCACCTGGTTTTTCATTAATGCGATCAAAGGAGAAACAACAATAGCCGTGCCTTCACTTAATAATGCAGGCAACTGGTAGCAGAGTGATTTACCACCGCCGGTTGGCATTATAACAAAAGTGTCCTGACCGTCTAAAATGCTGTTAATGATCTTCTCTTGGTTTCCTTTAAAGGAATCGAACCCGAAAAATTTCTGAAGGGTTTCCTGGAGTGGGGATGCAATCATTGAGCTCATGTCTTTTTTAAAATTTAAATAATTTCCTGGTACTTATTATATAAGGGTTCTAATAAACCTGTTTTAACTACACCTATAACGTAAAGATATAAGAAAAATTCATCTATCATCATAGTTTTTTTCCCAATTTTGACAAAAAATGTATGAAGGGGAATATTTCAACGATGAAGCTACAAAAATCAGCAGGAACCGGGAAATGCGCTTTTGGGCACTATTTGTTTTCGTATTTAACTGCCTGATTTTGCTATTCATACGTTTTTTTACGCCTTTTGTGTAACTTTACGGAGACACCGCTCGTCTTATGACTGAATCTCTCTGAATGACCGTAGCCGAATTTAATACCTGTGTGGATCAATATGCGGATAACCTGTATCGTTTTATCTTAAAAACGGTGCGGGATAAGGATATTGCCAAAGACATCGTGCAGGACACTTACGAAAAACTGTGGCTGAAGGTGAGTGAGGTCGAAAGCAGCAATGCCAAATCGTATATGTTCACTACCGGCTATCGCACGATGATCGATTTTATCCGGCGCGAAAAGAAAAAACAGGTCTGGAATGACGGGTACGAAGACCTGCATTCGCATAGCAAACAATACAACGATCTGAAGCAGATCCTGAATGAAGCTGTGGATAAACTCCCGGAAGACCAGAAAGCAGTTATCCTGCTCAGGGATTATGAAGGATATGAATACAAGGAGATAGGGGAAATTACCGGCCTGAGTGAAAGCCAGGTAAAAGTGTATATTTTCAGGGCAAGACAGTTTTTAAAGAATTACATTGGCAAGGCAGAAGTACTGGTATAAAAATGGAAAAAATAGGCAAACATAATTATGAAGCGTTCTGGCTGGACCACATCGAGGGAAACCTGGATGAAGCAGCTACTATGGCTTTGTTTGCTTTCCTGGAAAAACACCCGGAACTGAAGCCCGATCTCATTGAATTTGACAGCATTTCCATACATACAGATATGCCGGAGACGGAAGGACTTAGTTTCAGCGACAAACAGTCATTGAAACATATTCCGGAAGAGATCGAAGAAAATATAGTGGCCTACCTGGAGGGACAACTGTCCGGCCCGGAGAAAGCAGAGTTTGAAAACGAGATCGCTGCCAGCCCGGAGCGTCAAAAACTTCTGGCCGATTATCGAAAAACGATCCTAAGCCAGGAAAACAGGGTGTATCCTGCAAAAATGCAGCTAAAAAAACCGGCAATAGCTGAAGATGCTTTCATTGCTTATATCGAAGGACAAATGAGTCCGGAGGAACGTACCGCTTTTGAAGCTGTGCTCGCTTCTGATGAAACAGCACGCTTCCATTTGGAAAGCTATGAAAAAACACGTCTGAAAGCCGATACTTCGGTCGTTTTCCCGGATAAAAAGTCACTGAAACGCGAAGCAAAAGTAGTGAGCTTGTTCTCTTACCGCAGTACACTTTCCATTGCTGCATCCATCGTACTCCTGTTCGGGCTTTTCTGGCTGCTCAGAACATCCGGAAAAGAGAACAGTCTCCCTTCCGATGGTTCCATAGCACTGAAAAAGATCCGCCCGCTCAAAAAACAGGCTACCGATCCTTCCAATGATATTCTGCAGAATACGCAGATCGCTTCTTCTCCCGGCATTCATAAAACAATAAAACAGCAGATAATTCAAAAAGATCAGCTGCAGCCGGATAACAAGGTTCCGCAATCACGCCTAAGCGTAACCAACAATACTGTTCCGCCTGTTGACACCATGAACTCCAGGAACCATACGAACAGACCTGAAAACAAGTACAATGCTCCGGTGGAACCCCGAAGCCTGATCGCCCTCAATCCATATACTGAGAGCGAATCGGATCCTGATCCTGCCGCACAGAACCTGGCAGCAAAAGATACAAAGCCAGGCCCCGGACAATATGTGGCACAACAAATAAACAAGGCAGCCTGGGGTGAAGAGGATGCTGAAACCAAAGCGGAGAACCCTCCAACGAAAAAGGTAAAAGGATTCGATGTATTGGCATTGATCGGTAAAGGCTTGAAAAAACTGGGTAATCAGCGTTCGGACGCCAAAAAGATCGAGAGCGAGGATAAAGACTACACCGAGTACATAGTGACCATTGGCAGCCTTTCGGTTTCGAAAAAAACAGCAAATTAATTATTAGCGTGAGGCTTCGCGACAGGTTTCCGGTTTACTTCCCGGATAAAATGCCGGATCTGCTTAAAACAAACCCGAAACAAACAAACCCGAACCTGAAATTTTAGTATCTTTCGGCGGATTATTTTGAACCAGCAACTTGTCGCAAGTAGATAAAATAAAGGCTCCTATTGCCGAAAATATTGAAATTTTTGAGAGTAAGTTTCGTGAGTCCATGCGAAGCAGTGTTCCGCTACTCGAAAAGATCACCGCTTACATTGTAAAACGGAAAGGCAAACAATTACGTCCTATGTTCGTTTTCCTGGCTGCCAAAGCTGTGGGAAACGTAAATGAATCTACTTACCGTGCTGCCGCACTCATCGAATTGCTTCATACAGCTACACTCGTGCACGACGATGTGGTAGATGACAGCAACGAGCGCAGAGGTTTTTTCTCCATCAACGCCCTCTGGAAAAATAAGATCTCTGTACTGATCGGTGATTACCTGCTTTCACGAGGTCTGTTGCTTTCACTCGACAACGATGATTTTCATTTGCTGAAGATCGTCAGTAAAGCCGTTCGCGAAATGAGTGAAGGTGAGCTCCTGCAGATCGAAAAAGCCCGGAAACTGGATATTTCCGAAGAGATCTATTTCGATATCATCCGCCAGAAAACAGCCACATTGATCGCAGCCTGCTGTGCTGCCGGTGCCGCATCGGTTACCGACGACAAACAACAGATCGAACAGATGAGTACATTCGGAACCCTCACCGGTATTGCTTTCCAGATCAAGGATGATCTTTTTGACTTTGGAAGCAGCGATGATATCGGTAAACCAACCGGCATCGACATCAAAGAAAAGAAAATGACACTGCCGCTGATCTACGCGCTGAACCAGTCTTCAGTTGCAGAAAAGCGCAGGATCATCAATATCGTAAAAAACCACAACGACAATCCTAAAAAAGTAGCGGAAGTGGTCAACTTTGTATTTGAAAAAGGCGGGATCAAATATGCGGAAAAACGCATGCACGAATACAAAGACAAGGCATTGGTGATCTTAGAAGGATTTCCGGCCTCAGAGGCAAAAGAAGCATTAAGAGAATTGGTTATTTATACAACGAACAGAAAAAAATAAGTGATGAAAATTATCAGTATACTAAGTATTATGATTGCTGTGGCTTTCCACGCCTGCAAATCCGATCAGAAAGATATTTCGGATATAAAAGCTCCAACAGACAGCCTGAAAAAAGATCCCGATAGCTATCGGGACAACAAAACCTCAGACGCGATCGGGGTTTTTGAACCACCTGACAGTACATACTCCGGCGATTATTTTGAAAAATACCCGAGTGGTGTGATCAAGGTGCGGGGCGCCTTCCGTTTCGGTAAAAAGAACGGTAAATGGATGTATTTTTTTCCCGATGGAAAGCTGTGGAGTGAAGCCTTTTTCAGAAACAATAAAATGGACGGCGAATCGAATGTATACCATCCCAACGGCCAGCTGATGTACAGCGGGCATTACAGAATGGACGATGCCGACAGTGTTTGGACTTTTTATGACAGCCTTGGAACGATGGTAGAGCAGCGGGATTATAATAAACTGAAACCTAAAAAATAGATTAGGGGTGTTTTGCTATTTCAAAATAATATATACCTTGTACTCAAAATAACAACCTTATGATCAAGTTTAACGCCTCCAAAATTGTAATCCCCGTAGATTTTTCAAAAACTTCTTTGAAAGCAATTAAACACGGGGCTTTTATTGCGCGCCTGAATAAAGGTGAGCTGATACTGCTGAACGTTCAGAAAAAAAGCGACCTGGTCGATATTTTCCTTCCGGCATTCAAGCTGAAAGATCTTAGCGTAGTAACCAAGTTTATTTCTGAAAAACTGGAAACCCTTGCAAAAGATATCCGCAAAGAATACGGTATAAAAGTTACACCGCTTGTTTCCATGGGAAGTGTCACTTCCGAGATCGTGGATATAGCAGATGAGAATAAAGCAGGCCTGATCGTAATGGGAACACAGGGTGGTGATTCGGACAGCAGCCTCCTGTTAGGTAGCAATGCATACCGCGTACTGACCAAATCTCATTGCCCGGTAATTACAGTAAGAGCCAACACAGCCAAGATAGGGTACGGAGATATTGTTATTCCTATCGACTCTTCGAGCCATACCCGTCAAAAAGTACTTCCAACGCTCAAATTCGCAGAAAAATTCGCGTCAAGGATCCATGTACTCGGAATTTTGGGAAAAAACGAAGAAAACTATAAGCACAACCTTGAGGTGATCCTCGGACAGATCGAAAAGCTGGCAGGAAAAAGCAACCTGGCTGTTACCAGCAAGATCGTTACATCGAGCGATCCTGCAGCCCAAACCATTAAATATGCAAATAAAGTAAAAGCAGACCTGATCTCTATCATGAGCGATCAACGTGCAGCAGCTTCTATTTTATTAGGCAACTACGCCCATCAGCTGATCAATGACTCTAAAATCCCGGTGCTTTGTTTCAAACCGGAATCACATGAAGAACAGGAATCGTTCTCCATGGGCGGGCTCTGGTAATTACATCTTCAGGCAGCCAAAACACCTGCCGGATCAAAGACCTTATGAACTCATAAAAAAGGATTTTCTGCTTAGGGAAATCCTTTTTTTATTTGCAAAAAGTGCAGGTATCGCCCCTTTAATCGGCAATACCTGGGCGGGTATCACCAAATTGTTTATTTTTGGCACAAATTATGTAATTTGCCGACCAAACGCTTTATCATGAGAACAATTTCTACCCGCACTATTCTTAACCTTTTATTTATTTTCGGAACACTTTTCCAGGGATTTTCCCAGAGTACGTACCTGAGCTCCGACAAATACCCGAAATGGCGGTTGGGCCTCAACGGAGGTGGAACCTGGCAGACCAGCGACCTTAAAAAAAATTATGCAGGCTTAGCCGGTGGTTTTAATATCGAACGCATCCTCAACCGCAGGGAAGATGCACCACTCGGGTTCTCACTCGGATTTCGCTACCTCAGTGGTAACAGCACGGGATATGACAATACCAAGAACGACGCACTGGAATTCAACCAGGCTCTCAATGGTACACACAACAGCATTGTAAGATACGACAGCACCCCTGGCTATTTCTACAACAATTATTTCACACATCTTGCGGAGGGCGACCTGGAGCTGAAGCTGAATTTTCCGGCAATGGAAAAAAGAACCCGTTTCATTTTCCATGTTTTTGGCGGACTTGGTGTCACCAAATACAAAACCCGTATCAATGCACTGGATGATTCCAGCCACGTTTATGATTTCACGAAATTGCCTGCCTCTCCGTCTGTTTCCAATGTAAAATCGTTCTATAACAGCGGTAATGCTACTTTCGAAACCTATGCAGACGGGAATAATAAAGACGGTTCCTTCGTTTTTACACCTTCTCTCGGGATTGGTGTCGGGATCCGTTTCAGCAAACATGTTGCTTTTGTAATAGAGCACAAAGTTTCTTTCCCTTTTACGAATACACTGGACGGGCAGCAATATGCAGCCTCTTCTCCGAAGCCACTTAAAAACGATATTTATCATTATACGGCTGCCAATCTGATCTTTACTATCTGGGGCAGGGCACGTGGTTCCTACAACACCAACCCGAACACAACCACTACCAATACAACAACGGTTCAAACGGACCCGAATACCTATACAACCGCTAACAACCAGCCTAAACCTATCATTTCCATCTATTCTCCCTCCGCTAATCCACACACTACTACCAACCCGACACAACAGGTTACAGGTGTAGCGCAATACATCAATTCTGCCAATCAGCTGAACATAACCATTAACGGTTCTGCTCCTGCCAATGGATTCAGCTTTAATCCGAACAACGGATCTTTCTCGTTTGAAACATATCTCGCTCCGGGAGCTAACCAGGTGAACATTGTGGCAAGTAGCCCGGCAGGACAGGACAATGAATCATTAACCATTAATTATGCGAATCCGCAAAACCCGGTAGTTACCAATCCAACACAAATACAGGAACTCCCGCCAAAAGTTCTGATCACTTATCCTTCTAACAATTACATTACAAGCTCTCCTTCCGTAAACGTGAATGCATCTGTGGCAAATGTATCCGGAAGCTCCAACATCGCTATTTCGGCCAACGGATATGCTATCACCAACTTTAATTTCAATCCGTACAATGGTTCGGTAAGTTTTGTAGCGCCGTTGATCCAGGGCAATAACGCCGTTATTGTGAGTGCATATAACACAGCCGGGAACGATGCACAACAGGTATTTGTAACCTACAATCCGGTGAACCCGACCACACCTGTTATCATTCCTCCTGCCGAACAAAAACCGGTGGTTTCTTTTAATAATCCTTCTTCTTCTCCGTTCCAATCCATTAACCCGGTGTTTTATGTAACGGCACATGTATCAAACGTAAGTTCTGCTAACCAGGTAAATATTCAGTTCAACGGAATGCCGGTAACGAATTTCACCTTCAACCAGTATGGTTTTGTGAATTTCACAACCAACCTGAACACAGGCTCGAATACGGTTGTTGTAACCGGAACGAACAATGCAGGCTCTGATACAAAAACAGCTACGATCAATTACAAAGAAGCGGGCTCCCCACCACTTGTAACGATCATCAACCCGGGCGTGAATCCGAGTGCAAGCAATTCTGCTTCTGCCAACGTTATTGCAACGGTTGCCAATGTAGCCGATCAAAGCAATATTTCCGTGCTGGTCAACAATGCGATTGTTCCTTTCACGTATAATACCAGCAATCAAACGGTAACTATTCCTGTAACACTGAATGTAGGAATGAATACGGTTAAAATATCCGCGGCAAATAATTTTGGCAACGACAGCAAAACCCAGACGATCGAGCGTAAAGATGCAGCGATGGCAAAACCTGTGATCACTATACTGAATCCGGGCGTAAATCCGTTCGCTACAAGTGTTACACCCGGAAATGTACTTGCACAGATCCTGAATGTGAACACCTCGAAAACGATAACAATTACCGATGGCAACAATGTGACAGTTCCTTTTACACACAACGCCGCGGCGCAGCAGATCATGTTCTCCCCGAACCTGAACCAGGGAGCCAATACCTTTGTGATCACGGCGACCAATCAGGCAGGCAGTGATACCAAGTCATTAACGATCAACTACTCTGTTCCTGTTACTGCAATTCCAAAACCTTCCGTAACCATTGTGAATCCAGCCAGCAACCCTTTGATCACTTCCGATGCACAGTTCCTGGTGAAAGCGACTACTGTTAATGTCAACTCACAGGCAGAAGTAACAGTAAGTGTAAACGGTGCCGCTTCTAACTTTACATTCAATACAATTACCAAAGAAGTAGAAGTGCCGGTAAATCTGAACCTTGGAAGCAATATCATTACCATTGCCGTTTCGAACCAGGGAGGCAGCGACAGTAAAACACAGGTTATAGAGCGCTTTACACAGCCGACAGTATTATTACCGATCGTAACCGTACTGAACCCACAGGTTTCTCCTTTCCTTTCACCTACACAAACGTATACGGTTACAGCCGAAGTACTGAATGTAAATACAGCTTCTGATATTAATATCACATCGGGGGCTACAGCTGTTCCGTTCACTTACGATAATGTAACACATATTGTGACTTTCAGTGTTACGCTTGCATCGGGGAGTAATACCTATACGATCAAAGGAACGAACAGCGGCGGAAGCGATAGCAAGACTGTTGTGATGACCTTCATGAAAAAGCTCGGTACGGCTACCCTATTACCAAAACCTGTTGTTACGATCACCAATCCGGGTAGCGCAAACACTACCACACTGGTGCCGAGCCAGGCCATTGTAGCTACCATTACCAACATTACGAGTGCCTCACAGGCGGCTGTATTGATCAACGGAGTTCCGACGAGCAGCTTTAGCTATAATAACGGTGCAGTAACATTAACAGCCAACCTGAATCTGGGGAACAACACTGTAACTGTAACAGGAACAAATACAGCAGGCTCCGACAGTAAAACAGTATCTATAACCTACAACAAATCGGCTGTGAATGCGGGCATTAACAAGCCTGTAGTTACGATCACCACACCTAATACCCAAAATTCAGCAGTAGCCAATGCTGCTCAAACCATTACTGCAACCGTAACCAATGTGATCAATGCATCGCAGGTGAGTGTGCTGGTGAATGGTATGGCTACAGGTAATTTCAGCTTCAATAACGGTACTGTAAATTTCACGGCGAATTTGAATATAGGTAACAATACAGTAACGATCACCGGAACGAACGCTGCTGGTTCTGACAGTAAAACAGTGACCATCCTTTATAATAAAACAAGTGTGAATGCCGGCATCGACAAACCGGTTGTTACGATAACCAATCCGGGCACAACAAATTCAACGGTGACCAGTGTATCTCAAAACATCACTGCAACGGTGACCAATGTGATCAATGCATCACAGGTAAGTGTGCTGGTGAATGGTGTAGCTACAGGTAATTTCAGCTTCAGCAATGGAAATGTAAATCTCACTGCCAACCTGAATTTAGGAAACAATACCGTAGCCATTACAGGAACAAATACGGCAGGTTCTGACAGTAAAACAGTAACTATCCTGTACAACAAAACTGCAGTGAATACAGGTATTGAGAAACCTGTTGTTATTATAACCACACCATCTACCGTTAATTCAACTGTAAACACCGCTACACAGCAGGTACTTGCCAATGTGACCAACGTGATCAATGCTACTCAGGTAAATGTAACGGTGAACGGAATTGCTGTACCGAACTTTAGCTTCAGCAATGGCAATGTAAGTTTCACTGCCAATCTGAATATTGGTAATAACACGGTAACGGTAACAGGAACAAATGCTGCGGGAACAGACAGCAAAACGATCAGTATCCAGTATAACAAAACCAGTGTGAATGCCGGCATCGATAAGCCGGTAGTAACCATCACTACTCCAGCTGGAAACGGGATTACCACTACTATGCTGTCTACACAGCCAATTACTGCAACGGTGACCAATGTGATCAACGCTACACAGGTGAATGTGCTGGTGAACAATGCGCCGGTCACTAACTTTACCTTCGCTAATGGGAATGTGGCTTTCACAGCTAACCTCACATTAGGCAATAATACGGTTAAAATTACCGGTACCAATGCTGCAGGCAGCGATACCAAAACAGCGTATATTGACTATACCAAACCAAGACAGGCAGAAACAGGTATTGACAAACCGGTAGTAACCTTCATTACACCTTCTACAGTCAATTCAACCACCGGTTTAGCCGTACAAAATATTGTGGCAACTGTAACCAATGTATTTACTGCATCACAGGTAAACGTGCAGGTGAACGGAACTGCAACAACCAATTTCACTTTCAACAATGGAACAGTAACCCTGAATGCCAATCTGAACATCGGCAATAATACGGTTACGATCACAGGAACGAATGCAGCGGGATACGACAGCAAAACAGTAACGATCGTTTACAACAAGCTGGGTGGAATTTCCAATCCTGGCAACCTCTCCCCTAAACCGGTTGTTACTATTACCTCTAACAACGGTACTACCGGAAACAGTACACAAACAGTGACTGCCAATATTACGTTCATTACCATGTCATCACAGGTATCCATTACCGTGAACGGGGCATCCGTTACTACTTTTATGTACAATAACGGCAATGTAAGTTTCGATGCCAACCTGAATTACGGGAACAATACGGTTGTTATCACCGGTACCAACACTGCAGGATCGGATAGTAAAACGGTAGCGATCTTCCGGAAAATGCCTCCTGCTCCTTCCATCACGATCATCAAACCAACGGAAAGCCCTTTCAAGACCAATAAGAAAGAGATCAGTGTTACTGCTACGATACAGAATGTTTCTTCTTCCAGCGAGATCAACGTTGTTTCCGATAACGGTGGAACGATCCCATTCACTTACAATCCGAATACGCTGGCATTTGCTTTCAGCTATACCCTAACGAATACCTATACTACATTTACGGTAAGTGCTACCAATGCAGGCGGAAATGATTCGAAAACAGTAACATTCAAATACGAGGAACCGCCGAGAGAGAATGCAACTACGGATCTCATCACCATCTGCCATTACCCGAACGGTCCTAATAGTACGCCGCAAACGATCCAGATACCTACCAGCGACTGGGCTACTCACCAGGCACATGGCGATTACCAGGGTAGTTGCGCTACCAATAGCGGAGGAAATAACAATGGAGGAAATGGGAATGGAAACGGAAATAATAATAACAACGATCCGATGATCACCATTTGTCACTATCCTCCGGGCAACACCAGCAATCCGCAGCAAATACAGATCCCTACAAGCGCATGGCCTGCACACCAGGCACACGGCGATTCGCAGGGGCCATGTTCTACCGGAAGCAAACCGGGAAACACTACCACTCCAAAGATCATTACGACTCCGAAGGTAGAGCCACCTAAAACGCAAACGATAACGCCTACAACTCAACAACCGAAGGTGACACCGGCTACGACAACAACCACGGCTCCGAAAGCGACGGAACCAACGACCACGCCACAAACGAATTCACCGCGTGTGATCCAACCTAAAAAAGAGGAAACCAAACCAAAAGAAGAAACGAAAACGGAACCAAAAGTTGGAGAGCCAAGCGGTCCTGCACCGAGAACCATAAAACCTCAGTAGAACAATGCGGATCATTGCAAGCATACCTCACCCTTCTATCAGCATATCTGTTTTTCAGATGAATGAAAAATACATCGTAAAATTTGAGGCCGGCCCTATGGAGCAGGCCTTCAAATTTACGACGGAGCAGGTAAAAGGACTGGAGCATATAAAAGAGATCGTCAATGATGCTTTTATAGAAAACGTGAGGAAGCGTTTTAATGAGATGTACCTGCAATTGCAGGAAAGCACGAAATAAAAAAAGGCGCTGAATAATATCAGCGCCTTTCTTATTAAAATCTCTTTCTCTTTATTGCGCATTCCAACCGCCATCCACAGGCATTGCTGTACCGGTGATCGTTTGTGCGCCATCAGATGCAAGGAATACAGCCAGTTTACCCAAAGTTTCCACAGGTACAAATTCTTTCACCGCCTGTTTGTACAGCATTACTTTGTTTACCACATCCGTTTCGCTCATGTTGTGTGCTTTTGCCTGATCAGCAATTTGTTTGTCCACTAAAGGCGTTTTCACATAACCGGGGCAGATGGCATTTGCAGTAATGTTGAACGGAGCGCCTTCCAGTCCTAATACTTTTGTAAGTCCCACTACTCCGTGCTTGGCAGCCACATACGCCGATTTGAATTCCGATGCCACCAATCCATGTGCCGAAGCGATGTTGATGATCCTGCCGAATTTCTGTTCTTTCATTTTTGGCCATACCGCCTTGCTCAAATGAAATGCAGAAGAAAGATTGATGCCCATAATAGCGTTCCATTTTTCTTCCGGAAATTCATCGATAGGAGAAACGAATTGGATACCTGCATTACATACCAAAACATCTATTTTCCCGAATTTCTCTGTCGATTTATTCACCATGTCTTTCAGCTCCTCAGGCTTTAGCATATTGGCAGGGAAAAACAGGCTTTGTATGCCATATTGTTTTGCTATGTCTGCTGCTATTTCAGGTCCGTTTGGTTCCAGCCCGTTGAAAACGATATTGTATTTTTCTTTGGCAAATTCAATTGCGATGCCCAGGCCGATTCCGCTGGTGCTTCCGGTAATAAGTACTGTACGTGTCATAGTGAATTTAAATTTTTTAAAGAGGTTTTTTAATATAGCTGTAATGATACAATTTTAATTTTTTAACACCAAAAGCCAATTTGTCAGAAAGTTTTAATTGGTTTAATGATTGATAAGAGGGGAATACGAAGTATATTTATAAAATTTTTAATCCTTTAAAAAACACAAATAATTATGGCACTTGAAATAACAGATAGCAATTTTGAGGAATTGGTACTTAAATCAGATAAACCTGTATTAGTAGATTTTTGGGCAGAATGGTGCGGACCATGCAGAATGGTTGGACCGATCGTAGAAGAAATATCCAAAGATTTTGCCGGGCAGGCAGTTGTAGGTAAAGTGAACGTGGATCATAATTCTGCGATCTCTCAGAACTACGGGATCCGTAACATCCCTACTTTATTGATCTTCAAAAACGGGGAGATCGTTGACAAACAAGTAGGCGCAGTTCCGAAAGCAGCATTGGTTGCAAAGCTTCAGGCACACCTTTAATCCGATAAAAACTTCATAAAGGCTGTTTTACCCAAAGCATCGGGAGACAGCCTTTTTTCATTTATGAGCATATTTCACGAACAACGGATCCGCCAGTTTTCAGGGCTCGAGCTACTTGCCAAGCAAGTGGTGGAAGGGTTCATTACAGGCCTTCACAAAAGCCCTTTCCATGGATTTTCGGTAGAATTTGCCGAACACCGGCTTTACAACAAAGGTGAGTCGACCCGGCATATGGACTGGAAACTGTTTGCCCGCAGCGATAAATTATTTGTGAAACGCTATGAAGAAGAAACCAACCTTCGCTGCCAGATAGTGATCGATTCTTCTTCTTCCATGTATTTCCCTTTCCTGGAAGGTACCGACCTGAAAGACCAGGAAAACAAGATCGTATTTTCCATCAAATGTGCAGCGGCTCTGATCGAATTGCTGAAAAAACAACGCGATGCAGTAGGCCTGAGCATTTTTGACAATGAGGTAAAAACCCATTTCAATGCCCGCTCGAGCACTGTTCATCATAAAATGCTCTACAGTGAGCTGGAAAAGCTTTTAGAGCATCATCAGCCCGAAAACCGGAGAGATACGAACATTGCAGAAGCACTGCACCAGATAGCCGAAACGATCCACAAACGCTCATTAGTGGTTCTTTTCAGTGATATGTTCGAAACCGGCACGGATACCGAATACCTGTTCTCGGCTTTGCAGCACCTGAGACACAAGAAGCACGA
Source organism: Bacteroidota bacterium (assembly GCA_021156365.1). Taxonomy (GTDB): domain Bacteria; phylum Bacteroidota; class Bacteroidia; order B-17B0; family Aurantibacillaceae; genus JADJDM01. Next base: position 214,076 of record JAJNDK010000006.1, on the reverse strand, counting down.
GGTAGTCCTTTTCCACGTTACCGATAAACAAAAGGAGATCGACTTTGATTTCGAAAACCGGCCGTATCGCTTCGTTGATATGGAAACCGGGCAGGAGCTGAAGGTGAATCCGACCGACGTAAGACAACAGTACCTGACCAAAATGGCTGCCTTTTACGAAGACCTGAAGCTGAAATGCGCCCAGTATCGCATTGATCTTATTGAGGCAAACATCAACGAGGGCTTCGATACCATACTAAAAGCCTACCTGGCTAAGCGGGGAAATATGATGTAAAAGAGACCTCTCTTTCACTAATCACAACCACTTGTTAATTCAAAGCTGCCATTTACAAAAAAACATGCCTTAATTTTGTTATTTTTGTGCACTTTTAGGGTCGAAGACGCATGTACACGCTATTTATCAGAGAAATACGGAATTTTCTAACATCCCTTGTGGGGTATGTAGCTATTATTGTATTCCTGTCCCTCATTGGCTTGTTCCTGTGGATCATCGGTACGGAAACCACCGGGCTCAATATCCTGGAGAACCAGTATGCCAATATCGATCCCCTGTTCAGCATTGCACCCTGGGTGTATCTGTTCCTGATCCCGGCGATCACAATGCGCAGCTTTTCGGAAGAAAAAAAATCGGGTACCATCGAATTGCTCTTCACCCGCCCGCTCAGCGATCTGCAGATAATCCTTGCCAAATATTTTGCAGGAGTAGTGTTGTTGCTGATCAGCTTATTGCCAACACTGTTATACTATTATACAGTGACACAACTGGTTCCGCGTGATATGCACGGGACAGCACTTTCCGAAGTGGATACAGGTGGTATGTGGGGTTCCTATATCGGTCTGACTTTTTTAGGCGCAGGTTTTCTCTCTATCGGTATTTTTGCATCTTCCGTTTCCGAGAACCAGGTGATCGCTTTTATCCTGTCGATGGCGCTCTGCTACCTCTGCTATTTCGGCTTTGATTTCCTTGGCAATGCAGGTTTATTCGGTGGCCTGGATGCGATGATCATCAAGTTAGGGATCAATGCACATTATCTCTCTATGAGCCGTGGAGTGCTCGACACAAGAGACCTGATCTATTTTATCAGCCTCATTGCTGTTTTTGTTTTACTGACCAAGCTGGTTTTAGAAAAAAGGAAGTGGTAATGGCATCGAATCAAAAAACAAAAGATATAACAACACTGGTACTGGTTATCGCCGTTATAATCATGGTGAACTTTATCAGCACGTATTTTTTTAAGCGTTTCGATCTTACAACAGAGAAACGGTATACACTCAATTCCAAAACGATCGACCTGATCAAAGACCTCGATGATGGTTTGTATATCAAAATATACCTCGAAGGAGAATTCAACCCTGCATTCACCCGCCTGCAGAACGAAACAAAGGAGATGCTGGACGAGTTCAGGGCCTATGCAAAAAACGATTTTAATTACGAATTCATCAATATTTATGATGAAGCCAACAAAGGCGAGCTGGAGAAGATACAGCGTGATCTCTACCAGAAAGGCATCATTCCGACCGAGCTGAATATCAAGAGTGAAAGCGGGAATAAATCGCAGGTTATTTTTCCGGGTGCTATCGTTACCTATAAAGGCAGGGAAGCCGTGTGGCAGATCTTCCGCCAGCAACAGGGGATCCCGCCCGAAGAATGCGTGAACAATTCCGTATCGGGACTGGAGTACGAATTGAGCAATGCGATCAAAAAGCTGCAGCGCGTCGTAAAACCGCGTATTGCTTTTATCCAGGGACATCACGAACTGGATACCATGCAAACAGCCGACATCTATGATGCGCTGAGTGAATATTACGAGATCGATTATGTGAACATTAATCACCGACTGAAAGCTTTGCAGCCATATCGCGCCATCATTGTTGCAAAACCCGACAGCGCCATTGATGAAAAGGATAAATTCATTATCGATCAGTTCATTCTGAAAGGCGGAAGGGCCTTGTTTTGCATCGACCAGGTGTATACCGATATGGATACCCTGAAAGCAAAAGGATACACCCTCGGACTGTCATTGTCCAAAAACCTGGACGACATGCTTTTCAGCTATGGCGCTCGGATCAATTACAACCTGCTGAACGATTACAACTGTTCATACATCCCGATCAACCGTGGTTTCAAAGGTGCGCCTGATTTCCAGATGTCGCCCTGGTATTACAACCCGCTGGTGCTGGCAGGCAAGGAACATCCGATCGTAAGTAACCTGGGCTCCATCAAATTCGAATTTGTCAGCAACATCGACACCATCAGCTCAAAGGGCATCCGGAAAACCGTGTTGCTAAGCACATCCAGGAACACTCGCATTCAAAACACGCCTGCACGGATCACACTGGCCGCAGCTATGATGAAACCAAAAGATGAGCTTTTCAAAAAAGGACCGCAGCCGGTTGCCGTTCTGCTGGAAGGTAAGTTCAAATCCGTGTATGATCACCGGATCCCGATCTCCATCTCTTCCGATACAGCCATCGGATTTACAGGGCAAGCCAATGTTAACAGCGCAGTGATCATTGTTGCCGATGGTGATGTCCTCCGCAATGATATCCAGGGAGCTACTATGACCCCATTCCCGCTTGGCTTCGACCGGTACATGAAACAAACATTTGCCAATAAAACATTTGTTCTGAATTGCGTCAATTATCTCTGCGAAGGTTCTACCCTGCTCGACCTGAGAACCCGCGAAGTAAAGCTCCGGATCCTTGATAAGAAAAAACTGAAAAATGAATCGGGAAAATGGAAGCTGATCAATGTCTCTGTTCCGATCCTTTCCATTGCGGTCCTGGGAATCATCCTGTTCCGCCTGAGAAAACGCAGGTATACTTCCAGGTATTAAAACCAAAAAAATTGTCATGAAGAAAAAAACAGGCTTATACGTTATTGTGCTCATACTCGTAGGAGTAACTGCCTACACACTTGTAAAAAAAGCGAAGAGATCCACGCTGGATAGCGAATCTGCCACTTTTAGCTATAATGATACTGCCAGCATCACAAAGATCCGGATCCTTGAAAAGAACGGCCAGGAAGCTATTCTTGAGCGCAAGGAAAATAAGATCTGGACAGTGAACGGAAAATTCCCTGCCCGGGAAAAAAATGTTGACCTTCTTTTGTATACACTGAAACAGATCCATGTAAAATATCCTGCGTCTGAAAAGGCCATGAATACAGTGATCCAGTCCATTGCCACGATAGGAAAAAGAGTGGAATTTTACGCGGGTGACAAAAAAATACGGGTTTGGTATATAGGCACAACCACCCCCGATCACCTCGGAACCTATATGGTACTGGGCGATACGGAGAGCGATGACAAGCATGAACAGGCATATGTGACATATATTCCAGGATTTGAAGGCTTTTTAAACACCCGCTTTTTCACAAATTACAACGATTGGAAAAGCAATGCCATCATTGCAACCACACCACCCGAAATTTTCACAGTGAGGGTGGAGCATACCGGTATGCCCGATTCATCCTTTATCATCGAGGTATTGGGTGTAAATAAATTCATCCTGACCGACCTCAACAAAAAAGCTATCGCCAATCCGGATACTTTTGCCATCAAACAGTACCTTACCTACTGCTGCAACCTTGATGTAGACACATATCTGACCGGAAAAAGCGACACCGAAATAGATTCGGTAAAACGTTCGCAGCCCTTTACGGTTATTACGATCACGCTGAAGAACGGCCTGGTTCAAAAAATGAAATTATTCAACAAAAAACCGCTAACGGACGAAGTAGATGAAACATTGGGTGTAAAACTGATGAAGGATCCGAATTTTGCCTACATGCTGTTCAGCAACGACCAGGAATTCGGGGTGGTGCAATACCTGATGTTCGGCAAGCTGATCCAGTCCCGGGACTACTTTATGCATCCCGCTTTTGTTAAAAAATAGTTTAAAACTATATCATTGAGGAGGCCCCGGACAGGGCATAAAAATTAACTTTGTTCGGACTTAAAAATCGATGATGATATGAACTTTATAGTATCTACCACTACCCTGCTGAAACATTTAAAATCGATCAGCGGTGTGTTGAGCAGCAATAACACCCTACCTATCCTCGAAAACTTCCTGTTTGAGATCGTTCCCGGACAGATCATCATACACGCTTCCGATATGGAAACTACGATAACCACAGCGGTTAAAGTAGAATCAAAAGATGCCGGAAGCATTGCTATTCCTGCGCGCCCGCTTATTGAAACACTCAGCAACTTTCCGGAACAGCCGCTTACGTTCAGTATCGACACAAAGGTTCACGGGATCAAGATCAGCACGGATAACGGAGAATACAAGCTCACAGGACATAACGGTGATGAATTCCCGCGTGTTCCCAAGCTGGAAGGCTCTGCATCCATTGTGATCAAAACGGATGTGATCGCTACTGCCATCAACAAAACGCTTTTTGCAACCGGTAATGACGACCTTCGCCCTGTAATGAGCGGTGTTTTCTGCCAGTTCTCCGAATCAGACACGCTGTTTGTGGCCACAGATGCACACAAACTGGTGAAATACCGCCGTACGGATGCCAAATCTGCCACGGCTTCTGCTTTCATCCTGCCTAAAAAACCCCTGAATCTATTGAAAAACCTGATGTCCGGACTGGACGATGCAGTGAACGTAGAATACAACAAAACGAACGCTTCTTTCACATTCGGCACCACTACACTGGTTTGCCGCCTGATCGATGGAAAATACCCGAACTACGAAGCGGTGATCCCGAAGGTGAACCCGAATAAAATGACCGTGGACCGTACTTCTTTGATCGGTGCCCTGAAACGTGTGAGTATCTACTCCAATAAAGCTACCCACCAGGTACGTTTTAAAATTGCAGGCAGCCAGCTGAACATCAGCGCCGAGGATATCGATTTCGCAAATGAAGCGCACGAGCGTCTTGTATGTACGTATGTAGGCGAAGATATCGAGATCGGTTTCAACTCCAAGTTCCTGTTGGATATGCTGACCAATATCGAAAGCGATGAGATCAACATTGAGATGAGCGCTCCGAACCGTGCGGGGATCATTACACCAACCAAAAAAGAAAATGCTTCGGAAGAAGTGCTGATGCTGGTAATGCCGGTGATGCTCAACAACTAAAGATCCATTAAAAATCATATTGAAAGTGCGGTGTAACAGCCGCATTTTTTGTTTGAATAAAATCAACCTACCATGAATAACGACGAAGTCATCACCCGCTTTTACACTGCCTTCCAAAAAAAAGATTTCAGGGCCATGCAGCAATTGTATGCAGATACTGCAGTTTTCAGTGATCCTGTATTTACCAACCTGGATGCAAAGCAGGTACGTGCTATGTGGGAAATGCTGATCCTGCGCGGGAAAGACATGACACTGGAATTTAAGAATGTGCAGTCAAGCTCAACAGGTGGCAGCGCCGAATGGGTGGCAAACTATACCTTCTCTGCAACGGGACGGCATGTAGAGAACCGTATTAAAGCCACTTTTGAAATAGACAACGGAAAGATCATAAAGCACACCGATGTATTCGATTTTAAGCGTTGGTCGAAGCAGGCATTCGGTTTCAGGGGATGGCTGTTAGGTGGTACTTCTTTCCTGAAAAATAAAGTGCAGGAAAATGCGATGGGGAATTTGAAGAAGTATATGGAGAGGAAATAATACCTGACACAACAGGCAAATTAAAAAGCCCCGCCTTTCTTTCGAAAAACGGGGCTCTTAGTTTATAGGAAAATGATATTACATCATCCCTTCCATGCCGCCCGGCATTCCACCTGGCATAGCTTGTTTCTCTTCTTTTTTATCAGCCAGTACACACTCGGTAGTCAATAACATACCTGCGATAGATGCTGCATTTTCCAATGCCACACGGCTCACTTTAGTAGGATCGATCACACCTGCTTTTATCAGGTTCTCGTATTTCTCGGTACGTGCATTGAAACCGAAATCATCTTTTCCTTCTTTCACTTTCTGCACCACGATGGAACCTTCGATACCACTGTTCTCACAGATCTGACGAAGCGGCTCTTCGATCGCGCGTTTCACGATCTGGATACCTGTTGTTTCGTCCTCGTTACTGCCTTTCAGTTTTTCCAGAGCAGAGATCGCACGAAGGTAAGCTGTTCCGCCACCCGGTACGATTCCTTCTTCCACTGCAGCACGTGTAGCAGCTAATGCATCGTCCACACGGTCTTTTTTCTCTTTCATCTCCATTTCAGTAGCCGCTCCAATATACAATACAGCAACACCACCGGCTAATTTAGCCAAACGCTCCTGTAGTTTTTCGCGATCGTAATCGGAAGTAGTATTCTCGATCTGGGCTTTGATCTGGTTCACACGCGCAACGATATCCGCTTTTTTACCGGCACCGTTAACGATCGTTGTATTGTCTTTATCAATAGTGATCTTTTCAGCTTTTCCTAAGAAGCTCAGGTCTGCGTTCTCCAATTTGAAACCGCTTTCTTCGCTGATCATGATTCCGCCCGTAAGGATAGCGATATCCTCCAGCATTGCTTTTCTTCTGTCGCCAAAGCCGGGAGCTTTAACAGCAGCGATCTTTAAAGAACCACGGATCTTGTTCACTACTAAAGTAGAAAGCGCTTCGCCATCCACATCTTCTGCAATGATCAATACCGGTTTTCCTGTTTGAACTGCTTTTTCCAGGATCGGAAGCAATTCTTTCATATTAGAGATCTTTTTATCGTAGATCAGTACCAATGGACTTTCAAGTACTGCTTCCATTTTGTCAACGTTCGTCACAAAGTAAGCAGAGATATATCCACGGTCGAACTGCATACCTTCTACTACTTCAACAGTAGTTTCCGTACCTTTTGCTTCTTCCACGGTAATAACTCCTTCTTTTTTCACTTTGCCCATTGCCTCAGCGATCAGCTTACCGATCGCATTGTCATTGTTGGCAGAAATAGTAGCTACCTGTTCGATCTTTTTGTTATCGTTACCGATATTACCGCTTTTTTTCGATTGCTCGCGCAGATTTTCGATCACAGCTACAACAGCTTTGTCGATACCACGTTTCAGATCCATCGGGTTAGCGCCTGCAGCTACGTTTTTCAGACCTGCAGTTACAATTGCCTGTGCCAATACTGTTGCAGTAGTTGTTCCGTCACCTGCCACATCGGCTGTTTTGGAAGCAACTTCTTTCAGCATCTGAGCGCCCATGTTTTCGATCGGATGAGAAAGCTCGATCTCTTTTGCTACTGTTACACCATCTTTGGTGATCTGCGGAGATCCGAATTTTTTATCGATGATCACATTACGGCCTTTTGGTCCCAATGTTACTTTTACTGCATTTGCGAGAGCATCCACGCCTCTTTTCAGTGCGTCGCGGGCTTCAACGTTAAAGGTTATATCTTTTGCCATTTTGTTTATTGTTTAAAAAGTTTCTGGTTTGATGTTTCGGGTTTTAAAACACTGTCGTTAGCCGGGAACCCAAAACTTGAAACCCGCAACGCGAAACCTGAAATATTATACGATTGCGTAAATATCGCTTTCTTTCATAATAAGGTATTCCTTGCCATCGATCATCAGCTCGGTACCTGAGTATTTGCCATAAAGAACGGTATCTCCGACTTTCACCGTAAGCGGCTCGTCTTTTTTACCTGTTCCAACTGCAATTACTTTTCCCTTTTGCGGTTTTTCTTTTGCTGTATCAGGGATAATGATCCCACCTGCGGTTTTTGTTTCAGCCTGAGCTGCTTCTACAAGCACTCTATCTGCCAGGGGCTTAATGTTTACATTAGCTTTTGCCATTATGAATTTATTTTTTAAAGGTTAAACGTTGTGGCTTGCGGAAGTCACAAACTGTGCCAGCAAGCCTTTTTGCTTTTGCGCGACAAATTTATAAAAGAAATGGCAGTTTGAGCGTCAGAATGGCAACTAAATAGTAAATCCCGTCATTCCTGACGAAAATTCCTCAGGCGGATCAGACAGTGCTCCAGTTGATCGGTTTTTTTCCTTCCTTTTCGAGGATCGCATTGGTTCGGGAAAAATGTTTGCAGCCGAAAAAACCGCCTCTTGCCAGCGGTGAAGGATGCGGAGCAGAAAGCACGGTGTGTTTATTACCATCGATCAAAGCTTCCTTGGCTTTTGCATAATTTCCCCAAAGCAGGAATACAACACCTTCCTTTTGATCGGAGACTGTTTTTATAACCGTATCGGTAAACTGCTCCCAACCTTTTCCCTGGTGCGAGCCTGCCGCTCCTTCCCGTACAGTGAGGGTAGCATTAAGCAGTAAAACACCTTGTTCTGCCCATTTTTCCAGGTTTCCTGATTCCGGCACCGGGATGCCCAAGTCGTCCTGGATCTCTTTAAAGATATTGACAAGGGAAGGCGGCTTGCGGATCCCGTCGGCAACAGAAAAACAAAGGCCGTTCGCCTGACCGAAACCATGGTATGGATCCTGCCCGATGATCACTGCTTTTACTTTATCAAAAGGTGTATAATTAAAGGCGGCAAATATCCGGTTACCCGGAGGAAATATCCGGCCTTTTGTCCGTTCTTCCTCCAAAAAGGATTTAAGCGAAGCAAAATAAGGCTTTTTGAATTCGTCTTCCAGCACCGTCAGCCAGCTTGGATCTATCTTTACAGAACTTTGGTCCATTTATTGTATCTTTTGATTGCAAAAAAAGTTATAAAAATAGAGAAGAAAAATTTGTACAAACAATTAATTCGTCTATTTTTGCTTCAAATCATTAACCTAAAACAACAAGAAGTATGCGCAAGGTAATAACACTTTTAGTAATAGCAATAGCTATCGCAACAGTTTCCACATCATGCAAAACGCACGAGCCTTGCCCGGCATACGGTAAAGCATCCCGATAAGAAATTAATCAATCATCATAATCATTAAAAAATAGTATGAAAAAGGTAATTATATTAGCAATCGCAGCGGTTTTAACAATGGGCGCTTCCTGTAAACACGGTGAAAAATGTCCTGCTTATGGTAAAGCTCCTGTGAAAAGCACCACTAAAAGGATCTAAAGAATCTCTCAGGATTTAGATTTTAACGAACGCAAAAACTACCCATTTGTAATAACAGATGGGCTTTTTTGTTTGTATATGTTCCTATTGCAATAAAAGATTATCGATCAGCCGTATCCTCCCGCAAAACACAGCTATCAGGGCAATAGCCTGCCTGTCTTTGGCCGGATCGAATTCACTAAGGTCTTCTGCATTGCGGATCTCAAAATAATCCGGCTTAAAAAGAGGAATGGATGCAATTCTGTTTTCTACATGCTTTTTTACTTCCGCCGCATTTCTTCCATTGAACATAGCTTTCGCTTCCTGCATAAGCTTCGGAATGGCAGCAGCCTGCTCCCGTTCTTCTTTCGTCAGTAGCACGTTCCTGCTGCTCATCGCCAGACCATCAGGATCCCGCAGGATCGGGCAGGGAATGATCTCCACTTGCATTTTCAGCTGTTTTACGAGCTCTTTCACCACCAATACCTGCTGATAATCCTTTTGCCCGAAAAAGGCTTTATGAGGCTTTACGGCTTCGAAGAGCTTGCTTACGATCTGTGCCACCCCATTAAAATGTCCGGGCCGGAAAGCGCCATCGAGGGTTCGGTCCAGAAACCCGAAATCAAACTTCCGGGTATCCACTTCCGGGTACATTTCTTCCACAGAAGGTGCAAATAAGACATCACAGCCCGCTTCACGCAAAAGCGCGGCATCAGCCTCAAAAGTGCGGGGATAACGCTCCAGATCCTTTTTATCGTTGAATTGGGTAGGATTTACGAATATGCTGCATACGACCAGGCCACTTTGAGCTTTGGCTTCCTTTATAAGGGAAACATGCCCTGTATGCAAGGCTCCCATCGTAGGCACGAAGCCAATGATTTTGTTTTGGGCGGATAAGAAGCCCTGCAGATCGCTAATATGCCCGAAAACATGCATGAAAAATGCGCAATAATGGTTACTAAAACGTAAAACTAACAGAAAGACTTTGAAAATTCGTTTTTTTTTGCTTATTTTTGTATTGCTTTTTACAAAACAAGTCTTTATACTACCAAACAACGCCAAACACAATCTATGAAGAAAGCCAGAGTTTTATTCGTTTCTCAGGAAATCACGCCATATCTTGAGGAATCACACATGAGCACCATCGGTAGGTATCTGCCGCAAGGAATTCAGGAGAGAGGTCGCGAAATCAGAACTTTTATGCCAAAATACGGTTGCATCAACGAGCGCCGGAATCAGCTGCACGAAGTTATTCGCCTGAGTGGTATGAACATGATCATTAATGACAACGATCATCCGCTGATCATTAAGGTAGCCTCCATCCAATCTGCACGTATGCAGGTTTATTTTATCGACAATGAAGACTTCTTCTCCCGTAAGCAAACGCTGAAGGATGCAAAAAACAAGTATTTCGACGATAATGATGAGCGTTCTATCTTCTTTAACCGCGGAGTTATTGAAACCGTTAAGAAATTAGGCTGGGCACCGGATATTATCCACTGCCATGGCTGGTTCACCGGTTTGATGCCGATCTATATTAAAAAAGCATTTGCTGATAATCCATTGTTCGCCGACACGAAGATCGTATATTCCATATACGACGACGGTTTCGACGGATCCCTGGACAAAGAGTTCGCCTCCAAAATTCCAATCGAAGGCATTTCTGCAAAAGACGTGAAACACGTGGCAAGCGATCCAAGCTTCGTAAACCTTACCAAGCTGGCTATCGACAATGCAGACGGAGTGATCTTCGCAACAGAAAATCCGAACCCTGAAATTCAGAAATATGTGAAAAAGTCAGGTAAACTGGCTTTGGGCTACAAATCTCCTGAAGAATACATGGATGCTTATTCCGAGTTCTACAACGCAGTGTTGGAAGGCGTAGAAGAACTAGCTGAATAATATTTTCATTATACTTACGTTTATTATTAAAGTTTAACACCTTTTTGATTTTAAAAACTCAATAACGTGTTAAACTTTTTTATTTTTGCGCTGTGATACGAACAAGCATCTATAGTATATTCATTGCCCTCGCGTTTTTTACCGCTTCGTGCAAAAAATCAAATTCGGATATCGGGCGTGATATACTGCCGGAAGGAGATATTCTCGGTGCTACGTATTGCGACACCGCCACCGTGATCTGTTACACCGTTACAGATGACAGCCTGCGTACTGACGAAAGCTACATCGGCAACATTTCAAACCTCATAGGAACCATTGCCGATCCTGTGTTCGGACGTACCGACGCTTCCATTTACGTCAACCTTTCCAATCCTAATAACAGAATAGGCATCGGTTTTGGCTCCGAGCCCAAGCTGGATTCGGTTGTTCTTTCTCTTGCCTATGAAAAAAATGCCTGGTATGGCGACAAGGACGATGCGCTGAATTTCAATGTATACCGCCTCACGGAATCCATTTACTACGACTCTGCCTATTATTCCTATTCGCGGATCGCACACGATTCATTGAATGACCTTACGTATTTCGGAACCGGCAAAACGAGTAAAATAGATGCCGTTACGGATACGTATGACGGCGACGACAAAAAGGCGCCGCACCTGCGCATACGTCTGAAAAACGAAGTGGGACAGGAATTCATGGACGATACCTCCAAACTGGCAAACACAACCGCATTACGTAATGCCTTCAAAGGATTGTGCATCACTACCAAACATACAGCTGTAGGCAGTAATGATTTTGGGGTCATCGGTTATTTCGATCTTACCAATCCTCTTTCAAGGCTAACCATATACTACCACAAGGGAACGAATTTAGCAACTGCTACCACACTTGATCTCAGCCTGTATGGAACTACCCGTTTTAATCACTACGATTACGACCGCACCAATATAGATCCGGCATACGCACAACAGCTCAACGGCAATACCAGCACAGGCGCTACCAATGTGTTCATCCAGGGAATGGGGAACAGCAAAATAAAGATCGTCTTCCCGTATCTGAAGCATTTCAGTGATTCCGGAAAAATTGCAGTGAACCGCGCGGAAGTTGTTTTTAAGGTGGATAAAAGTTCTACGTACTATAACAGCAACAAATATTTTGTGCCCGGACGAATGGCGCTGGAAGGATTGTATGACAACGGAACGCTCTTCCCGCTTTCAATCGATCAGAATTCAAACCTGAGTGGCAACTGGGGGTTTTATGACAGCAACAATTCCCAGTTCAGTTTCCCGATAGGTTTCAGCGCACAGAAAATAGCGAATGGCGATTATACCAACCTGAACTATTCGATGCGTCTTTTCCAGCACCAGGCCAATCCGGCAAGAGTTGTGTTAGGTGGAAAAAACAATGCTGCCTATCCCGCCAAACTAAAACTCTGGTATACACGCATCGATTAATCCCTGCATCCAAAGCTTCCTGCACAGAAATTATCCTTCATTTACTGCGACACCCTGATTATTTTTGTAAATTCGTTGTTTAAATTTTCATTGTATGAAGATCTCCTATAACTGGCTGAAAACGCTTATAAACATGGACCTTAGCCCCGAAGAAGTATCGGAGCATTTAACTGCCTGCGGACTGGAAGTAGAAAGCATAGAAACGTTTGAAAGTCTGAAGGGTGGATTAAAAGGCCTGGTGGTAGGCGAAGTGGTGGAAAAGGAAAAACATCCGGATGCAGATAAACTAAGCCTTACCAAAGTAAATATCGGGAGCGGCGAATTGCTGAGCATTGTGTGTGGCGCTCCGAACGTGGCTGCCGGTCAGAAAGTAATCGTGGCAACAATAGGTACTATGCTGTATCCGACAAGCGGTGATCCTTTTGAAATAAAAAAATCGAAGATACGCGGTGCATTGAGCGAGGGGATGCTTTGTGCGGAAGATGAGATCGGCTTCGGAGAAAGCCATGCCGGAATTATGGTGCTGGAACCGGAAACGGCTGTAGGTATGCCGGCTGCAGATTACTTTAAAATTACGACAGACCATGTGTTTGAGATCGGGCTTACTCCCAACAGGGGTGATGCAGCATCGCATTATGGCGTGGCAATAGATCTTGCTGCCGTATTGAATTGCAAACTGAATGAAGAAAAATACGCGGCCTCTCTAACAGGCATCAAACACCTGCCGGCAAACGACGGAAAGATGAAGATAGAAGTGAAGGTAGAAGATGCTGCACTGTGTCCGCGCTTCTCAGGTGTGTGTATCAGCGGCATTGCTGTAAAAGATTCTCCGGACTGGCTGAAAAATGCACTGAAATCGATCGGTGTACGACCGATCAACAATATAGTAGATGTTACCAACTTTGTAATCCACGAATTGGGGCAGCCCCTGCATGCGTATGATGCGTCAAAAATAAAAGGCGATACGATCGTTGTGCGAAATGCAAAAGAAGGCGAGCTATTCGTTACCCTTGATGAGACAGAACGAAAATTAATTGCCAGCGACCTGATGGTGTGTGATGCCACCTCACCGATGTGTATCGCCGGTGTGTTTGGCGGTTTGCATTCCGGTGTAAGCAGCTCTACCAGTTCCATTTTTCTCGAAGCGGCTTATTTCAATCCGGCAAGCATTCGCAGATCTTCGAAATTGCATGGTCTGAAAACCGATGCCTCTTTCCGTTTTGAGCGGGGCACCGATCCTGAAATGACTGTAAATGCACTTAACAGGGCTACCAACCTGATCCTGGAGATCGCCGGAGGAACCATCAGCAGCGAAGTGACTGACCTCTACCCCACTCCAATTGAGCCTGCAAAGGTCGCTTTCTCTTTTGCGAGCGCTAATCGTTTGATCGGAAAAGAGATCGAAACCGCAACTGTAAAAACTATTTTACGTTCGTTGGGGATCGCCATTGTTTCGGAAGGGAATGATGCTCTCCTGCTTAGTGTGCCGGCCCGTAAATCAGATGTAGTACGCGAGGCAGATGTTACGGAAGAAGTAATGCGTGTATACGGATATAACAACATCCCTGTCTCCGAAAAAACAACTTTCTCGGTTTCATTCACGGAGAAAAAAGACTTGTACAAAACGGAGGAGATCATTGCCGATTACCTTACGGCTAATGGCTTCACGGAGATCATGTCCACATCACTTACCAAAGAATCTTATTTCCCGGATACAGATAAAAACACGCTGGTACATATGCTGAATCCATTGAGCAGCGACCTGGGACTGATGCGTCCTACCCTCCTGTACAGCGGACTGGAAGCTATTGCCTGGAATGTGAATCGTAAACAGGCAGACCTGAAGCTTTACGAGATCGGGAGAACCTATCACAGGAACACGGAAAAGGAATTTCAATACACGGAGCAAAAACAGATCGCTTTGTTTGTTACCGGGAAACGCTTCCGGGAAAATGCATACGGGCAAAACAGCCTTGCCGACCTGTTCACCCTGAAATCAATCGTGGAAAAGCTCTTGCAGCGTTTTGCTGTTTCGGGCTACACACTGGAGGAAATGCAGACAGAGCAGTTGAGTTACGGCATTACTTATACTATCAATAACAAGAAACTTTGCACGATTGGCAAGGTTGCCAAAACTGCATTGAAACAAACAGACGTTTCACAGGATGTATATTGCGCGGAAATCTATACCGAAGTGTTGTTCAAGCTCATCAATCCCGATAAGCTGAATTACAAAGAAGTTCCGAAATTCCCGAGTGTTCGCAGGGATCTTGCTCTGGTACTGGACAAATCGGTGAAGTACGAGCAGGTGAAAGAAATTGCACTGAAAACAGAACGGAAACTGCTGAAAGAGATCAATTTGTTCGATGTATACGAAGGAGAGAAATTAGGCAATAAAAAATCCTATGCCGTTAGCTTTATCTTCCAGGATGAACAGAACACCCTGAACGAAAAAGAGATCACGAAAACAATGGATAAGCTGATCAAAAATTATACGGAGCAATTGGGCGCAGAGCTACGAGGATAGGTTTCCCCGGGGATACAGTCGAAACATTGAAATTATGGTAAATTAAAATTCTTTTTGTTTGAACCATATAAAGCATATAAGAGTATTTAAGACCGGGGCATTTCTCTTATATGTCCTTCAATGCCATCGCGAAGCCTCGCGATGGTTAAAATCTCCCCTGCGACTTTTGTGCTTTTTTACTTTATGTGTTCTTATCTCCTGCAAAACAAGTACACCCGGTGCAAGAAAGAACGAAAACCTGTATAAGCAGAACAATATCGATATTGACGTTAGTTATGTGATCTGCCATGAAAACGATTCTGTATCCCGCCTGTATTATACGATCGATAACAAAGAACTGGTTTACAAAAAAAACCCGGATGACAGTTTATTTACTGCAGAGCTGAGGTTATTCTATAAGCTTCAGCTATCTGTCAGCTCCAAACAATTCAGCGATACTTCCACCCTTGTTATCAAAGACCGGCAGGCAGTAGTGAAAAAAGGAATGATCACCGGCAGCAAAACTATTTGTGTGTATCAGGGTACAAAAGCATACCTGGAGCTGGAGCTCAGGGACATCAACCGGAAAGCTTATAATAAATCGGAGCTTGCCATCAACAAACTCTCCCGTTTGAATGCACAAAACTACCTGCTGAAAAACACCGACAGCTCGCTCATCTATTCATCCTATATCAACGGTGCCAGAACCATTGTATTGAGTAATCAGCGCATAGCCAACCGCGTTCTGTACGTGCATTACAAACAAACCGACAACCTGTTGCCTCCTCCGCCTTTCAGCCTGAAGGAGATTCCTCCCCTGAACATCCGCTACGATACGGTGTTTGCACTGAACAAAACAATGGACAATTGGTTTGTATTGAACATGGATAAGCAGGGAATTTATTTTCTAAGTGCCGACAGCAGCGATAAAAACGGATGTACCATATACGGAGTGAACGAAGATTTCCCAAAGGTAACTTCGCATTACCAGATGATAGAAAGTATCCGTTTTATTACCAGCAAAGAAGAATACTCGGACCTCGTGAGCGCTACCAATAAACAGGAAGCGATCGAAAAATTCTGGATCGGGATCGGCGGCAACAGGGACCGGGCAAAAAGCCTGATAAAAAAATACTACGGACGGGTGCAGGATGCCAACACTAAATTCTCTTCCTGGAAAGAAGGCTGGAGAACGGACAGGGGAATGATCTATATCATTTTCGGGCCGCCCCAGTATGTATACCAGAGCGAAGGACAGGAGATCTGGACCTATGGCAATACGGGCTCACCGGGAGCACTGCGTTTTGAGTTCAACCGGATAAACAACATGTATTCGGATAATGATTATTTAATGAGCCGCGATACCTATTTCAAAGATCCCTGGTATTTAGCAGTGGATGCCTGGAGAGAAGGAAGAGTGTATATGGATAATTAATTCGAATAATTATCTGCTAACAGAAAAAATGCAGAGATAAAAAATCCGCTTATTTCTTCACAAACTCATAACTCTGGTAATCCACAAAATCATTCACTTTCACGATAAGCGACTTCACTGTTCCGTTTTCTACCTTTACTTTTAACAGCTGGATCCCCCAGGTGGCATAGGTATAAGTGCACATAAATGTATCGTCACTCATATAGTTCAGCTCTCCTGTTGCCTGAGGATGATGAGAGAATTTCAGGGCAAAGGTCGAACCCATCCGTACGATCTGCACCTCTCCATAAACTTCATTTATGTAGGTTCCCACAAGGTCGGCAGCGGAGACCAATTCATTGTTTTTCGTACTCGTCTTTTTTTCCCATTCGGCAATCTGTTCATTTGCCTGTTTGTTTCCTTCCTCATATCCTTTGTAATCGGCAGCGCTTAGGTTTACATAAGGCTGATTAAAATAGGCAAGCATGATCTGCTCACGCAGGGCAAGAAACAATCCGTTCACATCAGTATTGGTGAGCACTACGATCCCAAGTTTTTCTTCCGGAAACAGGCACACAGAGGTTACAAAACCATCAGCACCGCCGGTATGCTCGTACATGGCTTTTCCAAAATAATCTTTTATACCCCAGCCCAGGCCATACAGGTTGAAATGGTTGCTCGGAAAATCGGGATTGTTGCCCCCGCGACCTGCAATGGTATGCGGTGTGCGGGTAGTCCGGATCGCTTCGTAAGGGATCACCCGTTTGCCATTGAATTTCCCGGAATCCAGCTGGCACATCAACCAGTTGCTCATATCCTTCACACAGGAATTGATGGAGGCTGCAGGACCAAGGTTGTCCACATTTGCGTAACTCAGTTTGGTCAGCTTGTTCTTCAGGATCGTATAAGGCACGGCAGCATTTTTGTCCTTCACAATTTCGCTGTTGTAGGTACTGCTGCGCGTCATGTTTAGCGGGTTGAAAAAATTGTATTTCACAAAATCATCCCAGGTAGTATCCGTAGCTGCTTTGATCACTTCACCTGCTGCCAGGAAAGCCGAATTACTGTATCCCCAGCGGGAACGGAACGAATACATGGGCGTTACATTCTTCATGCCTTCAATAATTTCTTTGCGGGTAAGATTGCAGTTCCAATTAAGGAAATCGCTTTGAAAGGTCTGAAATCCGATGCGGTGACAAAGCAGATCACGTACAGTTGCTTCTTTCGATGCATACGGATCTTTCAGTGAAAAATAAGGCAGCCATTTGGTCGCTTTGTCATCCAGCGAAATTTTCTTCCTTGCATCCAGCATTGCCAAAGCAGTACCCGTAAAAGCCTTGGAATTGGATGCAATCTGGAACAGGGTATTTTCATCCACTTTTTTGGCACCATTGCTTTCGGTGGTTCCGTATCCTTTGCAGGCCACGATCTTTCCGTCTTTTACGATCGCCACTGCAACAGCCGGAATGTTCCAGCGGTTCATTTCACGGTTCACGTAAATATCCAGGCTGTCTTTTACAAACACCGGTTGGGCCGATGCAGATGCAAGGATCCCAAATAATAAGCCACTTATTAGTATTGATTTCATCCGATAAATTTACAAGAATCCCGAAAGGAAGCAAAACCATCCACCTTCTTTATTTTGCCCTTCGTACACGTGGATCAAGAATACCATAGGTGATATCCACGAGTATATTGATGAAGACAAAGAACAACGCAAATACTACAGTGGAGCCCATTACGAGAGGCAGGTCATTTTTTTCCAGCGCCGTGAACACCTCATAGCCGATACCTTTCCAGCTGAAGATCTTTTCTACGAGAACCGCACCGGCCATCAAACCTGCAAACCAACCCGAAATAGCTGTTACTACAGGGTTCAGAGCATTTTTCAATGCATGTTTCACCAGTACTTTGTAATAGGACAAACCTTTAGCTCGTGCCGTACGGATATAATCCTGCGACAATACATCCAGTAAGGAGCTTCGGGTCAGCTGCACAATTACTGCCAGGGGACGCATTCCCATGGTGATCGTAGGAAGGATAAGATTTTTCAGCGAAAGCATTTCGCCCTGCCACACATCATCTTCATAGAGACTACCGATCGGACTGAGGCCAGTATAATCGGCCAGGACATACCCGAACAGCCAGGAAATAATAATGGCTACGAAAAAAGCAGGTGCCGACATGCCAAGCGCAGAAAGCACGAGGGCGAGGCGGTCGAAGAAGGTATCTTTTTTTACAGCGGCAACGATCCCAAGGAAGATCCCGAAAATAGATGCCACAATGATCGAGCTGAGCGCCAGTACAGCCGTTTCGGGCAGGGTATCCGTTATCACTTCCGACACTTTCCGCTTGGTGATATAGGAACGCCGCAGATAGGGCACTTTGGCAACGATCACATCACCTTCACCGATCGCGAGTAATTGCTGGTAGCTGTATTTGCTGCTATCAAGATAATATGCGCTCGATTTATCATCCGCATTGTGAAAAGAAATGGGGGAAAGATCATTAAGATACATGAAGTACTGGGTAACGAGCGGCTTATCCCTTCCCAGGTCTTTGTTAATGGCTTCTATCGCGTCTTTATTGGCGCGCTGCCCCAGCATCACAGTAGCAGGATCGCCGGGAAGAACGTTGAATAGAAAAAAAATAACGGTAACTACGCCAAAGAGAACAAGGAATCCTTCAAAAATCTTTTTAAAGATAAATTTTATCACAACAGCCGATTAATAACGCTAAGTAAGCAATAATTCTTCAATTTCGGCAGTAATTTAGATGATTTTGCGATAAAAACCGATGAAAACCGAGGCTTCGGAAGCATTTCCTTTTTATGATCGCTTACAGGGATTATTTTTTCTGTGGATTCCCAAAATAGCTGTCAGCCTTTCTTTGCATCTCCGCAGGTGGTTATTTAAACAAAAAGCCCTGAAAGGCTTACAACCGATCAGGACTCTCCAATTAATGCTTAGAAAATTAATGCAATTTCCTTTCTTTCACCATACCTCCTTTTACACTACTGATACTTTGTGTGGTAACAAAAGATGTAGGGTCGATCTCATCAATGATATTACGAACTTTGGTAAGCTCTAATTTTGTTACCACTGTATAAATAATCTCTCTTTCGTTTAAGCCGCTCAATTGTGCCTTTTTACCGCGCAATCCACGTTTACCACTGTAAATGGTAACACCACGGCCCAACTGGGCAATGATCGCTTTGCGCAGCTCATGGCTTTTTTCTGAAATAATGGTAACACCCGTATACTCCTCGAGACCATTGGTAAGGAATTCAATGGTCTTGGAGGCGGCCATAAACACAAGTATGGAATACAAAGCAGTTTCAATTCCATTGAGGACAGCCGCTACGGCAAATATTAATACATTAAGAATAAGAATGATCTCACCTACCTGTAAACTTGCTTTACGGGTCAGCCAAAGGGCCAATACCTCCGTTCCGTCAAGCACACATCCTCCGCGCATTGCAAAACCAATACCTGCACCCAAAAAGATACCGCCAAAAACTGCGATAAGTAACTTATCCTGGGTTATAGGCTTTGGATGATAAGAGTGCAGAACGAGAATGATAACCGATAGGGTAATAATGGCTAAAAAGGTTTTCAATGCAAACAGCTTTCCTATCTGCTTGTAGCCCATAAAAATAAAAGGAAGATTGATCACAAAGATGAAAATAGAAACGTCCATCTTGGTAATCCCCGATATGAGCAGTGAAATACCCGTTACCCCTCCATCCAACAAATGATTGGGAACGATAAAAAACTCAAGGCCAACAACAGCGAACAATACTCCGATAATGATGGTGATGGAATCTTTGATCCACATTTTCATATCGAACTTTTCTTCTTTATGACCATGGTGTCCATGCCCCCCATGCTCTTCCTTTTGTTCTGATACTTGTTTGGTTTGTGTGACCGCGTTTTCATTTTGTTCTGCGCCGGTGTTTTCCAAAGTCGTTTCTTCGCTCATATTCTGATAGTATTAAATTCAACTATTAAAGGAACAAATTTTTGCCCAATTAGTGAAATTTTTTTTTACCACAGGTGTCTTTGACGGTGTGAACGTATCTGTTTTTTTGGGTATATGGAGCTTTACCTGCTTTTTTTAACCTATAAAAACAACTCGGTTTTTAAAAAATAAAATAAATTCCCGGAACCTGAATAAATGTGGTTTACCGCTTTCCAACTCCGCTTACTAAGTTTTTGTCACAAGAAGGCAGGGGTTTCAGGAATGTCATTACTTTTAGAGGAAAATTAAATTTGTATGAACAGGATATATATCTGTTTATTCTTCTTCCTGTACCTGCCGGCGATGTTGGCGCAGGAGTTAATTTTTGAAAAACCTGATAATTTAAAGGACCTGCCATCGTCCGAAACCTACAAGATCATGCAGGACAAATCGGGGTACATCTGGTTTTGTACCGAAGCAGGTGTATGCAGGTATAATGGCCGGGAGCTGAAAACATTCAGGGCAAAAGAGGGCATTCCGGAGGGAGCCTGCTATGCCATAAAAGAGGACCGAAAGGGAACCATCTGGGTGATCACTTCCAAGAACCGGATCCTCAAATACAGCAATGGAAGCTTTGTTGAAATACCGGTAAGCCGGCAATTTTCAAAACGGCTGAATCAAGTGCAATTGCTTGTCAATTCGTTAAACTTCGTTGGAGATACCTCCATGCTTATTTCTACGCGTGCTTATACGTACGAAGTACATCTCTCGGAAGACCGGATGAAAGAATTTGGCTCCGATCTGAAAGACATAGATTGTGAAATAAGGAGTTACCATGGCTACGATTTGGCTCTGCATCCAATTTCGACTTTTGGGTATGGCAAGCCATACATTGCAGTTAAATCCACCAAAAAGTTTGATATAGCGCTGAATACAGGAACTACAGAAAAACTATACACCATAACAAAAACAGAGCTACAAAACATACGGCATCGGATACTTACGCTACGCAATAATGCCGGCGACCTTCTGATTACCGGCGGTGATTTTTTGGTCGTACTAAAAAAAGATTTGACGGAATCTACTATAAATGTCGGAGCCGACATCCTTTGCATGTGCATGGATAAAAACAATGGTCTGTGGCTGGGATTGCGTTCCGTTGGCCTGCTTTATTATCCTAACGCAAGCGATGTGCATAAACAACCTTTGAAAGCGCTGGAGGGAGTTTCCGTTAGCGACATCGTTGAAGACACGGAAGGTAATATCTGGTGCACTACCGTAGAAAACGGTGTCTTCTGCTGTAGGAACAAAAAGATGAACCTGATCTACGAAAACAGCCTGGAAAAGAACAAAAGACCTTTTTTAGTGAAGTGTGTGAACGATTCTATATTCCTCTTTAAAAACAATGGCGATCTTATCCGGTTTATAGAAAACAAAGCAGATTCTATTGGAACCAGTCCCAGAAAACTTTACATAAGCGATGTATTATTCATTGAAAATAAGTGGATGATCGCCGGGAAACAGGAAATGCTAAGGTACTCTTATAATTTATCTACGAACACAGGTCTCGGGTATTTTGGTTCCAATACGGTCTCAGGAAGTTTGGTTCAGCTGATCAAATTGAAAAACGGTAAGCTTTTTGGCTGTCACTATACTTGTTTTTGCGAAATTGTCAATGACCGTTTTCATGCTTTTATCCTTAAGATGGATTCAAATATCCGGGGTATGGTAGTAGATTCATCGGATGCGATATTTATATATTCTCATGATATTATCTACAAGCTGGAGGACACTTATTCCAAACGAGATGACTTACGTTTTAAGCTTACGAAAACAGCTTCTTTCAAAAACATGATAAAAGTAATCATCGATTCGAAAGATCGTTTTTGGATCATTACCAAAAATGCGGGACTCTATAAGTATGAGAAGGGCAAAACGGAAAACCTGAGTCACGTGGGCTTAAATTTCGGATCCGCAGAACTGGATTTTAATGACATATACGAAGACAAGATGGCCAATATCTGGGTGGCCACTAATATAGGACTGCTCAAATTAAGGCAACAGAACAATACCTGGATACCACAATGGTTTACAAAGGAATTCGGTTTGCCGGAAGGAGAATTTTTTAAAATTACAGGAACCGGTAAAGAGTTGGTGGCCTGCACAAAAACCGCAGTATGCAAATTCCCGCTTACAAGTACTCCTTTTTCGCACAAATTCCGCGTTCCGGTTTATCTGAACTCGGTAAAAGTAAATGATAGTGAAATACAGCAAATTCCAAAGGAAAGCTTGTCACTGGATTACAATGAAAATACCATACAGGTAAAATATGATATCCTTGATTATAACAGTGCCGAAAATTCGGTCAGGCTGGCCTATAAGGTACTCGGATACGATGAAATGATCCATTACCTGGATAATCCCGAGATCCTTTTGACGAAGCTTCCTCCGGGCAATTTTCAGCTGCAGGTTTCGGTGGTGGACGAAAACAACAAAACCCTGTCTGATATTAACACCCTTCAGATAAGCATTGAATACCCTTTCTGGCAAAAGTGGCCCTTTGTTATTTTTATGATCCTGATGGGGATCTCGCTGATCGTTCTTATCGTTGCCCTGATCTCAAAAAGAATAAAGAAAAAGGCAGAGGAAAAGACACGCATAGATAAGTTACTGACGGAATACCAGATGTCTGCATTAAAAGCACAAATGAACCCTCATTTCATTTTTAATTGTATAAATTCTATTCAGCGGTATATACTCACCAATAAAACCAACGACGCCTATGATTACCTTGCAAAATTCAGTAAGCTGATCCGGTTGGTGCTGAATTATTCGGATGATGCGCTTATTACACTCGAAGAAGAGCTTGAAATTGCAAACCTTTATATCCAGATGGAGCAAATGCGGTATGAAGGTTTTTTTACGTATGAAATTGTATATGACGAAGAAATACGTACGAACTCTGTTTATCTGCCCTCCCTCCTGCTCCAGCCCTATATTGAGAATGCGATCTGGCACGGCATTATGAACCTGAAGAAAACGCGTGATGGAAGGTTGAGAGTAGAAATAGTTATGAAAGACTCCAACCTCCGGATCAGTATCGAAGACAATGGTGTAGGACGCACAGAAGCAGGAAAATCAAGAAATCAAAACCATAAGTCGAAAGCTCTCGGGTTGAACAAAAAAAGGGTAGAGCTCCTGAACCTGATGAATGATTCGGTGAGCGCTTCCGTTGAAATCGAAGATGTTACCGACGAAGAAAATACGATAAAAGGAACGATAGTTAAAATTACCATTCCACAAATCTACAAACATGAATAAACTTAGCTGCATCCTGATCGACGACGAGCCATCAGGAAGAATAGTTCTCCGTGAGCTTCTGAACACGAGGTGTTCGGATGTGGTTATTCTCGACGAAGCTGAAAATGTGACAGAGGCCTATGCTAAAATAAAAACGCATAATCCTGATTTTATTCTCCTGGACATACAAATGCCCGGTAGTTCGGGCTTTGACCTGCTGAGAAAATTCGAAACCGTCGATTTTGATGTGGTCTTTGTTACGAGCTATGATAAATATGCCATCAATGCATTTAAATTCAGCGCTATCGACTATCTGCTAAAACCGGTTGAAGTAAGTGAATTGGTATCGGCTGTTGAAAAAGTAAGGAATAAGAAAAGTGCACCGCAGGAGCCAACAAACATTATTCTCAATTTACTTCACAACATGGATCACACAGCCATTGAAAAAAAGATCGCTGTTCACGACCGCAATAAAGTCATATTTATAGATACCAACCAGATCGTATGCATCGAAGCGGCTAATAATTACTCGGATATCTATACTTCCGATGGTCAAAAATACGTTACCTCGAGGATACTGAAAGACTTTGAAGAATTCATTGCCGAGTACAAAAATTTCTGGAGAATAAACCGCAGCGCCATCGTAAACCTGAATTATATTTTGAATTATACAAAAGGCGATCAATGTACAATAACATTGAATAATAATATGAAATACGAAGTGAGCAGAAGGAAAAAGATCGAAATGAACGAGCTTTTACGTTTGTTATAATTCTTCCGGCAATTCCTTAATCCTCATTTTTCTACCACTGCCCCACTTGTGCTAAAAATCCAGTAAGCGGTTAAGATTTTGAAAAACAATAGTATATAACTCTGTTTTTTCAAAATTGTTACATAAGTAACTAAATAACACTGCCACCTTATTAAAACAATATCTACTTTTGATTCAGTGTTAAAGTCTACTGATTCAGAAAAGTAAAAAGCTAAACAATTGACTAACTAAACCAAAACCGCTCCTACCCTGGAACGGTTTTTTTTATTGTAATTTAATTTCCCTGCAAGCCGCCGGTATGTATAATTACAATTGTTTTTCCGGGCGGAAAATGATCCTTTGCGGCCAGGTCGTATAAAGCGAAAAAAGTTTTTACCGTATAGATCTTATCCAGCGGGATCTGTGTAGTCTGTTCAAAATTGTTTTTGAAATCCTCCAGCGCTTTCGTGGATTTTGCATAACCACCAAAATGATACGCATGGATCAGCCGGGGCATTTTTAAAAGAATTTTGTCATTGTATGTTTCCGAATACTCCAGCTGAAGCTGCCGGATGTCCTGTTCCAAAAACTCCGCACCCTTCAGAACCGGAATCCCAATTGCCTCCTGCTGCGCTTCCAGTGAAAGTGCAAGGCCTGCAATCGTACAGCCCGTTCCGCAGGCAAGAATCACATGATCAAAAGGAATGGGTATCAGGTCCTTTATTTCCATACAACCTTTTACCGCATGTGCGTTGGAACCACCTTCCGGAACCATAAAAAAATCACCGTAATTATTTTTAAGTGTATCTATGAATTTCGGGGAGTATTTATCGCGGTATCCCTCCCGTGTTTCAAAAAGAAACTGCATTCCATTGGCAGCAGCAGCTTTCAAAGTCGGGTTTGCATCATCCCTCAGCTCATCGCCCCTGATAACGCCTACCGATCTTAAACCTTCTGCTTTTGCTGCCGCAGCAAGTGCAGCAATATGATTGGAATAGGCGCCGCCAAAACTAAGTATACAAGAATAATTCTGTTCTTTTGCTTCTTGGAAATTGTACTTCAGTTTGAAATGTTTATTGCCCCCGGTAAGCGGATGTAATTTATCAAGCCGCAGCACAAATACCTGCAGCTGCTTATCGGTAAAGAGCTGATCATTTATTTTTTCCAGCAGATCCACGAGTTACAGGGCAGGCAAGGCTTTCGCACTGCATTCACCAAAACCTACACGTACACCGTCTTTTTCGCACCAGCCTTTGATGATGACCGTGTCGTTATCGTTGATGAACTTACGCTCGCTTCCGTCACTCATTTTCATGGGTTTAGTGCCTTTCCAGGTGAGCTCGAGCATCGATCCGTATTCATGTGGTTGCGGTCCGCTGATCGTTCCACTGCCCATCAGATCACCTACATTGAGATTACAACCGTTCACCGTGTGATGTGCCAGCTGTTGTTCCATGGTCCAATACATATATTTGTAATTGGACGTGCATATTTTAGTCGGCTCCGCTTTTTCCGGCTGGATAAACATTTCCAGTTTGATATCAAGATTTTTGTCGCCTGTGTATTGCAGGTAAGGCAATACCTTTGGCTCCTGCACGTATCCTTTGGTACGGAATGGCTCCAGCGCCTCCAGTGTAACGATCCACGGAGAAACAGTGGATGCGAAATTCTTTGCGAGGAAAGGTCCCAGTGGAACATATTCCCAGGTTTGAATATCGCGGGCGCTCCAATCGTTGAAGAGCAACATCCCGAAAATATGATCATCCGCTTTCGCCGTAGAAACACTTTCGCCCATCTCTGTTTTCTTTCCGATCACAAAAGCGGTTTCCAACTCAAAGTCCAGTAGCTTGCAGGGACCAAATACCGGCAGCTCGGCATCAGGTGGTTTTTGCTGTCCTTTCGGACGATGAAAGGAATGCCCGGAAACACAGATAGAAGAAGCTCTTCCATGGTATCCTACCGGCAAATGTTTCCAATTGGGCAACAGTGCATTGGCCGGATCCCTGAACATGGTCCCCACATTGGTTGCATGATCGATGCTCGAATAAAAATCGGTATAATCGCCTATATGAACAGGCAACAGCATCCGGACATCTGCCTGTTTTTTCAGGATCGTTTTGCAATGCACGGGATTGTTCTGTAGCTCTGTATTTCCTGCGGAGAACAGCTCGATGATCCTGTTCCGTACCGGATTGGTAACTTCTTTACCCAATGCAATAAATTCGTTGAGGAACTCGTGTTTAAAAAGTGAGCTATCCAGGTTCAGGATTCCGAAATATCCATGGTGGCACAACTCATAGAGATCAATGACCTGGTCACCGATCGCACTACAGGCATGATGCCTTGTGTCCGCATCCGCATACACTCCAAACGGAATATTATAAATACTGAAGTCGCAATCAGCTGCGTATTGTATCCAGGAAGATCTTGTTGCCATATTGTTTATTGAAATTGAGAAGCCCAAAATTAGACAAAGAAGCGAGGATAAGCAAGTTTTGGCGGCCTATTTGTCTTCTATCAACTTTTCTTAAGCCCGAGCAATTTAAAGATCTTCAGAAAAACAGCGTCGATATAATCTGAAAAATCGCTCGAAAGCCTTAATATATATACCGGCAGCAGGAACAATACCCCCATTACAAAAGGTTTGGCGACAAGCAGAGTCCACCTGTTAAGATCCGATGGAAATAAATACTGAATGCCAAGGACGACAACAGCACCTATCAGGGCTATACTTAGCTGCTTTTTTTCGAAAGGATGTATTTTATAAGCAATCCATACATAGATCATCCTCGCAAGGTTATAGCTGAGAATGGCAGCCAGCGTCGCGATTGCCGAACCCACAATGCCATACAAAGGAATCAGAATAATATTCAGGATAAATACGAGGAGGATCATCAGCAGGGTAAACACACTGTCAAACCTGTATTTCTTCGAAGTAATGAATATGATCCCATTCAGCCCGAAATACATATCGAACAAATATCCAAGGCCTAAGATCCCGATAATATCAATGCCCAGTCTGACTTCCTTTGGAAAAAAAGTCAATAGCTCTTCCCTGCATAAAAAAGCGGTCGCGTAGATATAAATACCGATCACTAAATTAACGGTGCTTATTTTTTTATACAAGCTCTCCATTTCCACCATATCCTTATTCTTCCAGAACTTAACCACAAGCGGCACCGCAATCCGAACGATGGAGCGGTAAGGGATCTGAAGCGCTCCCATGCTAAAGATCAGCGTTGTATAAATACCCGTTAGCTGGAGGCTCAGGTACTTCGAGATCATCAGGCTATCGATGCTCGCTACAAAAATGCCGCCTACTGTATTCAAAGAGCTGAAAAAACTAAAGTTCAGGATTATCTTCTTGAACCTCTTCTGGATCCGGATCTTCGGAACCACCCGCTGCACCACCCCGGTTTTGACGAGGTATACAAAAAGGATCAGGTTCGGAATAAAATAGGTAAGCACATTGAGCGCCATGAATAAACCAAACGAAATGATCCCGGCTCCATACACCAGGATCAAACCGGTGAACAATAAGCGTAAAACGATCTCATACGAAAAGGTAGTGATCACATTTTTGTACATGGATTTCAACAGACTATCCAGGGCCAGGAACATCAGATTGGCTGCACACATCGGGATCAGCCAGTAATAATAATCCACGAAGAGCGGAGATTTCTCGATGTAATGACCTACTACAAAAGGCTTAAAAATAAACAGCAACGCGGTTATGACCAGAAAACCGATACCTGCTATTATACAAATAAATGCCAGAAAGCCGGAGTGATTCCTTTCCTGGTTTCTGAAATACGAGAAAAATTTCACAATAGAATTGGAGGTTCCGAAGGCCGAAATATTGGACAACAGGATGGAAACGCTGAAGATCAGGTTAAGCAATCCTATCTGTTCGGTGGTTAAAAACACAAACGACAGGTAAATTTTATTCAAAAAACCAATGGTCATTCCCGCATAGGAAATGATCGTGGTTCTAAGTGCATTTTTTTGTACTATTCCCATGAGCTCAAATTATATAAGTCTTCATGAAACCTGTCATAATTGACTTCACTGTTAAATTTCTCAAAGGCCTTCTCTTTCGCCGATCTTCTGTACTGTTGTTTTGCAGCCGTATCTAATACGATATGTTTTTCCAGTAGCCCAGTGATTTCAGCAAGGTCAGGCATCATTGGGATCAGATACCCTACCGATGCATCCACTGCATCCGACGTACCTCCCACATCCGTAGCGATAACGGGGATCCCAAAGCTCATCGCTTCCATAATGGAAACCGGTAATCCTTCACTTTCGCTCACATTCATAAACAGGTCTATCGGATTGTTGGCATAAAAATCATATAATTCATTTTGGCTTTTGTATCCGTGCCACACAAAATTAATATTCTCAGGCAAAGATCCTGTCAAAGATTTCAGCTCCTCCATCAAAGGCCCGTCACCAAAATGATGATGCGTTATTCTTATTTTCCGGTCAACACGGGCAAGCGCTTTTATGATCAGATCAACCCGTTTGACTTTCGTAACAAACGAGCAGGAAGCTGTTACAAACTGAGCGCTTACAGCAGGGGGTTCGTTATTCAGGTGTGCCTCATACAGTTTTATGCCGAGGTAATGTACCTTGCATTTATTTTTTAGTTCCTCATATCTTTCGGTGAGATACGTATATCCGGAAGTGGAGATCGGGAATACGTAATCAATATACCTGAATATAAATTTCCGGGCGGTCTGGTATTTCTGCATGCTGGCTTCATCATACAGATCGCCCCGATGCGCCCTCGATACTACTAACCTGTTCTTGTCCTTCCTGCGGTGATAGTCCAAAATACCGGTCAGCCAGGCATCGGTCCAATAGGAATAAACGATGTGATTTTTCAGCGGGAGCCTATTCACAATAGCTGCATATTCCTTCTTATACAGAACTCCGCGGTAGGTCCGGATAAACGTAAGCAGTAAATTTCGTGGCTTCATTACTTTTTTAAAGGACCTCCGGTCGGAACATTCCATAAAAAACACACGGCAAAAAAGCAGTAAGGTGGGAAACAGGTAATTTAATGACGGTATCGATTTATCAATTACACTTTGAGAAGGGAGCACGATCTGTACACGCGGATCAATATCTCTTTTAGCCAGCTCTCCGGTTCCTTTTCGCATTTTGAACGGCAGGATGTAAACCGTATCGAAATTGGCAAGCAAACGGGGTATTTCCAACTCTATGAACGACTCCCCTGTTCCATAAGGAAATGAATTAGTGATCAAAAGTATGTCGCACCGCGTATTACTTTCCATTTTTTTGCATTAGAACATAAAAAGGAGTGCCTGCCAATAATTTAATATATTCGGGAGCTCGTTTCAGATCGATATCAATACGCAGTGATTTGAACAACAGCTTATAGGTAAGCACTACTTCCCCCATCACCAAAGCTTCATACGCGAGCACAATATATTTCGCTGCCAAAAAACGTTTACGATCCTTAAAGCTAAGATACTTGTCGAGAAACGGATATTTGTCCCGGAGCAACAAGTCTGTAAGCACGGCTTCATACTTTCCGGTTTTTTTAAGCAGGCCTTCCTTATCTGTACGAAGGCTCCGGCTGTCATGCTCCACCATCACGGTGGTAGGTGTTCTGCTATAGATGAGCCCGCTTAAAGCAATTACCCGGATCCAGAGATGATTATCTTCAAACAAATTAAACTCAAGCGGGAATTTATGATCCTTTACCAGGTTTTTATGAATGCAGACGGAATTCGTTTGCAGCAATGATTCATGAAAGATGTTGTACAAGCCTTTGTTGCGGATCTCCGAAAACATTTTTCCCTCTACCCGTTTCCCGGAAATTTCTTTGTAGTAATGTGTATAATACAAGGCCTCTTTGAAGTTATTGGCCGAGATCGTTTTATACAGCTCGCTTAAATGATTGTTGAGGTAATAGTCATCACTATCGATGAAGCAGATAAAATCACCGGCCGATAGCTCTATTCCATTGTTCCGGGCAGCGCTTCTTTCGGCATTTTGCTGGTAAACATATTTGATTCTCGGATCATTTGTATACGACTCAACTACTTTCCGTGTCCCGTCGGTGGATCCGTCATCGATCACGATCAGTTCCCAAAAAGGAAACTCCTGCTGCAAAACACTTTTGATCGCCTTTGAAATCATCTCTTCCCGATTGAATACAGGGAGAACCACAGAAAAAAAAACGTCCCCGGGGGACAAATCATTAATAGTCTTCATTTAGCCGGATAAAGTTATGGAAAATCCAGTAACATCATCGTGTTTTTATTAAAATTACGGGATCCTGCATATATGCCAGATAAATCACAACGAACTAATTTTCAAATGATTGAAACCATGTTTCTTACCTGTTCAACCTCTTACAGATCTTTACAGGGAGGCACTACCGGAAGATATAATATTACTATCTTTGCCGACAATAAAAATCCAATTTTTCCCAAATGACAACATCAGTTGAAGAGGTAAAATCGTTTTACGACAAAGACACTACTGCCAAATATAAGATCAGGAATAATTTAAGACACTTCCTGCTGATCCTTAAACTAAAACAGCTGGGGATCCGCCAGGCGAAGAACTGCCTCGAGATCGGCTGTGGAAATGGTGGCGTAACGCGATTGATCGCAAAATCCATGAGCGGGAACATACTGGGAATTGATATCAGCGAAAAAACCGTAGAAGCAGCAAAGGAAAATCTTGTCGGTTATAAAAATGTAAAACTCCAGGCAGTTGATCTGCTTCACCTGGATACAAAGGAAACATATGATTTCATCGTATTACTGGATGTACTGGAACATATTCCTTTTGAGCAGCATAACGAGCTGTTTAAAAAAATGAGCGCCCTGCTTAGTAATGACGGTATCATTTTTATAAACATCCCTGAACCCACATTCAACGAATGGTGCAGCAAAACATCACCTGATAAACAACAAATTATTGACCTCGCCGTGCACTCTGACAGGCTGATTTCGATCTGTTATCAGAATGGGTTATACCTGAGAGAGCTGACGGGCTATAAGATCTTTCACAACGAGAATGATTACCAGCAGATCGTGCTGGCGAAAGCAGGAAGGAATATTGTATACAAGCGTAACCCTACTTCTGTAACGATCCGGAAAAAACTGGTTGCACGTATTTTAAATATGCTGTCTTAAATCGCTATCGGGAAATTCCTTACTCTGCGGCAGTTGATTTAACGAACAGAATATTTCCGCGGAAGTTATCGTTTTTGAAGATCTCCTTTTTGGAGAAAGGATAGTCTCTTTCGATATAGCTGCGAAAGCCAAAACTCATAATGTATTTGTAAAGGTCTTCCGGCGTGGAGTCGGATACGTAGGCACATTCATTTATTTCCACCAGCATTTTGAGGTTCTTCGATCTGGAAATGACCTTTTCCGCTCCCCTGATAAAATCATGTTCTGCACCTTCTATATCCACTTTTATAAAATCGATCTGTTCGATCTTATTCTCTTCGCAATACTTATCGAGAGTAGATAATTTGATCCTTTCTTTCTTTTCGTCCTTATTAAGTGAAAAAGCACTCGTTCTGCCGAGATTCGATTCATCCACAACATAGATATCGATCTCTTTCTCTTCGTTTGAAAGACCGAAGCTATTCAGTCTAATGTTCCTGAAATTGTTCAGTTCGCAGTTTTTCAAAAACAGCTCCTGATTTTTTTTAAGCGGTTCGAAAGCATGGATCGTTGATCCCGGAGCCCATTTGGAAAAATACATCGAGTACATTCCGATATTTGCACCGCAATCTATTATAGTAGCGCCGGATTTTCCATAAATATAAGGCTTCACCATCCGGATGGTATTTCTTTCATACACACTCCGGGTAAATATTTTGTTCATCACAAAATCATGGTTCTCTATATAGAAAGAAATACCGTCATTATTTTTATAGATCGTTTTAATATCTTTTGAGGGTAAAAGACCCGAAAAATGCCTTTCTATCAGGTATTTTTTTTTCTCAACAGGCATTTTACGCATGTAAAACAAAAGTAGCTTTCCAAGAAGTGATTTCATGAATATATCCGGGCAGACATAAGACCTTACCCATCCCCAAAATTATAAAAAATTAGGCAAGGAACATAACAATAACAGGATAATAAGTGGAAAAGAGCAAAGCATGGACATTAAAGAGCTTACAGGCATTGCCGGATCATCGTATCACCGTCACTACACCCGATTTTCGTATAGACATTTCCTCGCTGCAATCTGTTATATAATCAATGATCCAGATATACGTATCCATTTGAACGAGCTTGCCTTTATAGGTGCCATCCCATCCATCTGATTGTTTATGGCTTTCGAAGATCAGCTCTCCCCAGCGGTTATAGATCTTCATAGTGAATGAAGAGATCGCTTCACCTTCCGCATAAAATACATCATTGATATAATCAGGGCCGGGTGTAAATGTATTCGGTACATACAAAGCACCTTCACTTATAGAGCCTGCCACTTCAACGGAGTCTACAAATATACATTCGCCCTGGTCAACAAATACAATGTAGGTACCCGGTCCGCCAACCGATATGGAAGGAGTTGTTTCCCCGGTAGACCAGGTATACACTGATGGAACATTACGTGCAAGTTTTGGGATCAACATAAGTTCCTCCTGTGCACATAACAATTGTTTTTCTCCAAGCTCTATTCCTTCAAAACGGCTGATGGTAAGTGTATCCATATCTGTACAGATACCGTTTGCCACAAGGACCCAGTAGGTGCCTACAGAAGATGCAGCAATCATTTGAGTAGTGTCGCCCGTGTTCCACAAATAAGTAACAGAAGGCATTGCACCTGCATCCAATAGCAAAGAGTCAGTAAATTGCTGATCACACAGTGCGGTATCGCTGCCTAAATTTACGTTCGGAACGGCAAGGAATTTTATGGTTACGGAATCGCGTGCATAACAGGTTCCCAATGAAACGTCCACCCAATACATACCACTGGTACCAATGGTTGCAGAAGACGAAACAGAACCGGTAGACCATACGTAAGTTGGGTTAGCTGAATTTGCACTCAACGTAACAACCTCGCCTTCACAATGCGTTTGGTCAGATCCCAGATCCGGGGGATCGAAAAATTGTACATTCACCGTATCCCTGTCGCTGCAAATTCCATTGCTCAGCATTACCCAATACTCACCCGGCTGTGTTGCAGTAATCGAATTACTGGTAGCACCTGTATTCCACAAAACAGTATTCCCTCCATCGGCCACATTCAACAGAAGACTGGTAACGCTGCACAAAACCGTATCATTTATCAATGAGGCAACAGGCACCGGAAGCACAGTAACCAGAGCAGTACTACTGGCCGAACAACCATTGTTATCAGTGCCGGTAACGGCATATACATTATCCGATAAAGGGCTTACGAAAATAGTACCGGTTGTTTCCCCAGTACTCCAGAGATAAGTAGAGGCGCCTTCTGCGACCAGTTCTGCAGCCGAGCCGATGCATATAATTGCCTGGTTGGTCATTACGACCGGAAGGCTGTTAACAGTCACGTCTGCAATTGCTGAAGCAGTACAACCGTTCGCATCCGTGCTTGTCACTGAGTAAGACGTAAATGATACAGGGGATACGGAGATCTGATCGGTCGTTTCTCCGGTGCTCCATACATAATCGGACACACTGCTTACCGCTGTCAAAACAACTGTTTGTCCTGTACATATCGCAGTATCGGAAACAGTAAGAACAGGCAATAGGTTTACTGTTACCAGCACTATGGCTGTTGACGAGCAAGTATTTCCATCTGTACCGGTAACAGTATATGAAGTAGTAACAAGGGGTGAAACCTGTACAGGAGATCCGATCTGGCTATCGCTCCATAGATACGACAGCGCGCCGCTTACATTCAAAACTGCGGTTCCGCCAATACAGATACTAGTATCAGATACAGAAAGAGTTGGCAATGCATTCACTGTAATTACATGCTGAACTGTATCTGTCGTATTACAGGTCGTATTATAAGCGATCAGCTGAACAGTATAGGTACCTGCACCATACGTGTGAACCGGCGAAACAGCAGCAGAGATAGCCGATCCGTCACCAAAATCCCAGAGATAATTTTGGGCATTCACGCTGCTATTACTGAAGACTGTACTATCAGCACAAATAAAGGAAGAGGTAGAAAATGCTGCCAGTGGATAAATATCCGGAATTGTTATTGTTTGTGAGATCGTATCTGCACACACACCTGCGCTATCAGCAATAAGAGTGATCGTATAGGTACCAGGCGCATTATATGTATGAACGGGATCCTGCAGAGCAGACGTGTTTGTATCACCAAAATCCCAGGTATACTGTGTGGAATTCAGAGAAGTACCGGTAAAATTTACATCATACGAACAATTAACAGGCATTGCTGTAAATTGTGCCTGCGGCGGAGCATATACTGTAACAATGGAAGAAGTTGTATCCGCACAAGGCGTGGCAGGATGCGCGATCAGTATGACCGTATAGGTACCGGGTGCTGAATAAGTGTGAACAGGATCCTGGGCCGTGCTTGTCTGCGCATCACCAAAATGCCATTCATAGCCTGTTGCATTCGCGGAAGTATTGGAAAAGTGCAGCTCATTTCCCAGACATGGACTTATTATATGGGTAAAGCCCGATTGCACATTGGAAGGCTGAACCGTAATAACAGTATCAAAGGCAGCTGTTCCGCAGGCAGTAATTATTGTCACCGATGCAGTATAGGTTCCTGCATTCGCATACCCATGAGATGGTGCAGCGGATGCAGAAGATGCACCATCACCGAAATCCCACTGATAAGAAGTAATCGTATTGGAGGTATTCACGAAAAAAGAATAGCTCTGGCTGCATGTGGAAGGAACAGCCAATACATTAGCCTGAGGAGCCTGGGAAGTGATAACGATGGTGTCACTTATAATACAACAGCCTGCAAGAACAGTCACCCAATACATTCCGGGCAGTGTTACATTCAATGCAGGCAAGGCAGATCCATCGGACCAGGTATATTGAGTGGCCCCCGGCACTGTTGCATTCAACGTATGAGGCGTGCAAATGGAAGTATCATTCCCAAGGTTTAAAACCGGGCAATTGTTGTTCATAGGCACACTGCCAAAAGCCGTGGAAGTAGAAACCGCCACAGAAGCCGTTAGTGTGCTTACCGTACAAAGTGAAGAATTGATAGGGTTATTTGTTACGGTTACATTTATAGTGGCAGGTGTGAGGCAGCCAAGGTTTCCGTCGCTGTCCACTCTTGCCACTACCAGATCGCTGTTTGCGCCACTGATAGTTGCTCCCGTAAAATAAATATCCCCGTTCAGTATGGTCGAATTACTCGTGTTATTTATAGTCAGTGTTTCATTGGCCGTGGTTCCATATGCCTTTGCCCATAAAAGGTTTCCCTGCTTGTCGACAGACAGAATAAAAAAATCACTTGCGCCT
The DNA here is from genome assembly GCA_021156365.1 of Bacteroidota bacterium. Lineage (GTDB taxonomy): Bacteria > Bacteroidota > Bacteroidia > B-17B0 > Aurantibacillaceae > JADJDM01. Next base: position 178,390 of record JAJNDK010000006.1, on the reverse strand, counting down.
CCCGATCTCACGCCGGTCATCACATAGCCCGTGGCAGTTGTCAGCACCTTTAAACAAAATTCCGTACTACTACCTGCCAGTTGATAATTTTTTGCCCATTTTACAATGCCGAGTGTATCCGTTTTTATTAAACCAACTGTATAATTGCCGGAGGCGGCATTCACATCACCGGTATATCCTACGATCAGCGAATCATTATCATAAATGATATCTGTTCCATATACCCTGGCCGACTGTGCAGTGGTCTGCATAAGGTATCTCGACCACAAATACGTACCAGCGGCATCTGCTTTGGTTATATATGCACGCATACCCGTGGGAGTATTCCCCGAAAGGTACATCCTCCCGGTGATATAGGAAGCTTCGCCACGGCCGATCACAGAGGAATACATATCATCCACATACGCAGGGGTGGAAATATTGATCCGTGGAGAAGTGTATATAACAGCACCTGTTGCCGCATCGATCCGTTTCCACATTTCATCGCCATAAGGATTTGAATTGTTATCGAAATACGCTCCGTGAAGTATGTACTCCGAACTGCTTTTAGCCCACATTCGCCGGAAATAGATAGTCTGCGTCTGGGCAAACTGTTTCATCCACTGGATAGTTCCGTTCAGATCTATTTTAAAATAAAAACTATAGAAGTTAACGCCGGAATTGGTGTTGCCTGTTCCGATGATGAAATTATCGGGGGTAACCGCAATACCCTGTATGATGTTTTGGGCTCCGGCTTGTGGCTTAAATGTACGTGTCCAGAGTACATCACCCGTCGGATTTATTTTCATCACGAATGCGCTATCGCCTTTATGGCCTGCCACTACAAGGTTGCCATCGGATAGCGTAGCCATGGATTGTCCTCCTTCGTTAACGGTGGTCTGGCCATAGCTCCGGTAAAACGTTTGTGAAAACAAGGCTTGCTGAAAAAGAAAGAATGCAACAACGAAGAAAAGATTTCTTGCCCGCAGAAATAAATAATTTATGCGTCCTTTTTTAAGGTAGCAGGTATAGCATGCATTCACAAGGCAAAGATACGTATTAGGGATGAAAAAAATCGTATCACTTTAAGTATTAGATCGTTTCCGTGCCAAAAACTGAGTGAGTGGTAGATTCTAAATGATTCAGAACAGGAGCATTACACTCCCCACTTATCGGGAGCTTCTCTCCACTTTTTCAGCGAATCGAGATCTTTTTCGGTAATGTAATTATTACGAAGGGCTTCCTCTATCAGTACATGATAATTGCTCAGCGTTTCTAACTGGCATTTGGCAGCCGCAAAATTTTCTTCCGCTGTATTAAATCCATATGTAAATATCGCTACCATGCCTTTTACCATACAGCCGGCTTCCCGAAGTGCTTCCACAGCTTTCAGGCTGCTTCCGCCCGTACTGATCAGGTCTTCTATCACCACTACGCTTTGTCCTGCTTCTACCACGCCTTCAACCATATTGGTCAGGCCATGTTTTTTTGCCTCGCTTCTTACATATACAAAAGGAAGTCCCAGATCCTGTGCTACCAGGGCTCCCTGGGCAATTCCGCCGGTAGCAACACCTGCGATCACATCCGGTTTACCGAAAGCTTCGTTAATTGTATCAACAAATTGCTGGCGGATAAATGTTCGTACAGCCGGGAAAGACAGGGTTTTTCGGTTATCACAATATATCGGGGATTTCCAGCCCGATGCCCAGGTGAATGGATTTTCAGGTTGTAATTTGATAGCTTTGATTTGAAGTAAATATTCCGCAATTTTGTGCGATGAAATGTCGGTGTTAGTCATGGCACAAATTTACCATTCTCACTAATTTCCCATAAAACGAGTTATGAACAATTTAACCATCTATTTTGGAACTAAGCGAATATGTTTCATCAACGAAAATCAATATCCTCTTTTGCAGGATGGGCACATGTCTGTCATTAGCAGCGCAGTTTCCGAAAAAGACCTGAAACGTGATTTCAACTGGTTCCTGAAGCAAAAAAAATGTTCTACGTTGATCTTTTGCTCTGCTACCGTTTCAAAAGCACAGACGAATTTCCTGAAATCTTACCGGCAGATCGAAGCGGCAGGTGGATTTATCCTCAGCAGCGAAGGAGCATTGTTCATCTACCGCAATAAAAAATGGGATCTCCCGAAAGGAAAGATCGACAAAGGCGAAACTCCCCGAAAAGCTGCGATCCGCGAATGTGAAGAAGAATGCGGGATCAGTAAGCTCAAAATTAAAAAACAATTGCCCGAAACATTCCACTTTTATAAAATAAAAGGCAAACTGGTACTGAAAAAAACATACTGGTTCGAGATGTCGACCGTTACGGGACAAAAACTGAAACCGCAAAAAGAAGAAGGGATCACGCAGATCAAATGGTTCAAAAAAACCGGGATAGAAAAAACAATTAAGAATACCTTTCCGAGCGTACTAGATGTGCTCACTCACATGAAATGGAACTAAGAACCATTTCTGAAACCAAACCGTATACCATGACCTTTGTAAAAAAACAAATTCCTTTCACATTCACCGGGCAATTCTCTAAGCTGTTTCTCGATTATACAGAACAGAATAAAAGCCTGAAAAGCCTTTACAGTCATCATTTTGACCTGGCCTCCGTAAAAAAATATCTCGCCGAAAATACTTTTTCCTATGTAGAACGGAATGTCCTGGTAAACGAGCTTAAAAAGCAAAACGAAAGCATCACACTGTCCGGATTGAGTATAAAAAATATCAACAGTTTGTCCGATGCCAACACGTTTACGATCACAACCGGGCATCAACTCTGCTTATTTACAGGACCTCTTTATTTTATCTATAAGATCATTACTGCTATCAATACCTGCGAATACCTGAACAAAGTGATCCCTGATAGACATTTCGTGCCGGTGTACTGGCTGGCAAGCGAAGACCATGATTTTGCAGAAGTGAACCATGCGCATGTATTCGGCAAAAAAATAACCTGGAACAGTGAGCAGACCGGCAAAGTCGGTAGCTTTTCACTGGATGGCATGCAGGAGGTGATCGCAGAGCTGGAACAGATAGTGGGAGAAAGTGAATCCGCTAAAAAACTGGTAACCCTTTTAAAAGATGCCTACTCAAAAACAAACCTCACAGAAGCAACCCGCTACCTGGTGAATGAGCTTTTCGGGGAATACGGCCTGGTTATCCTGGACGGTGATTCAAAGAACCTGAAACAAGCGTTCAAGGCGGAGATCGAAAAAGAATTGTTCAGCAGTTTTTCTCACAAAGCCGTAACGGAAACCAGTGAATACCTGAAACAACAGGGATACAGCACACAGGTAAACCCGAGAGAGATCAACCTGTTCTATGCAAAAGATGGTATCCGCGAACGTTTCGAACGCACGGGAGACGGATTCAGTGTTTTAAACACACAACTGCGTTTTTCAAAAACAGAAATAGAAACACTTTTGCAGAACGAGATCGAAGTATTCAGTCCGAATGTGATCCTGCGCCCGGTGTATCAGCAAAAGATCCTGCCGAATCTTGCATACGTGGGCGGTCCGGGAGAAATTGCCTACTGGCTGCAATTGAAAAAAGAATTCGATACAACCGGTACTCATTTCCCGGTATTGCTGCCACGAAAATTTGCATTGATCATAGATGCAACTTCGAAAAATAAACTGCAAAAACTGCAGCTACAGGCTGTCGATATTTTTACCGATACCGAATCACTCATCAAAAAAATAATAAGTGCAGACACCGAACAGATCAATTTCTCCGGAGAGAAAGAAAAGCTCGCTGCCGTGTTCGCTTCCATCAAACAACAGGCGGAAGCAACCGACAAAACCCTGAGCGGAACGGTAGAAGGCGAATTGCAAAAAACGCTGAAAGGCATTGAAAATATCGAGCAGAAGATCGTACGCGCATTGAAAACAAAAAACGAAACAGCGATCAATCAGCTCAAAGGCATAAAGCAAAAATTATTTCCCGAAGATTCGATCCAGGAACGGTATGACAATTTTTCACAGTTTTGGATCAGGAATGAAAATTTTATCGCTGATCTGAAAGAAGCGTTTGAAACGGAATTGGATGATCTTTCAGGGTATTTGTTACTGAGCGGAGAAGATTAAGCAAATATCAACCCGTAACTGATCCCTTTTTTATTGCTAACACTGATCTTGCCTGCCAGCTGCTCCGACAGCATGTGGATCAATTGCATACCAAGGCTTTTGGAGTTTTTGTAATCGAAGTCATCGCCGAAGCCAATGCCATTGTCACCTGCCTGCAATTCGAATTCATTTTCCTTTTTATGCAGGCTGATCCGGATCACTCCTTCCTTTTTCGGAAATGCATATTTCAATGAGTTGCTGATGATCTCGTTCAGGATAAGCCCGATGGGGATCATCCGGTCGATCTCGAAATGCAGCTCCTCGTCGATCTCATACTGGAACAGTATTTTAAAATCAACGGTATAAAAAGACTGGTATACGCTCTGGCTCAGCTTGACGATATAGTCTTTGATCTTTACCCTGCTCAGGTCTTTGGACGCATAGAGCATTTCGTGGATCAGCGCCATGGAAGAGATCCTGTTCTTGCTCTCCCTGATCAGCGAAAGAAATTTTTCATCCACAATGTTTTCCGATTGGAGATTCAGCAGGCTGGATATGATCTGCAGGTTGTTCTTTACCCGGTGATGGACTTCCTTCAGCAACTGCTCTTTCTCTTTCAGTGATACAGTAGAGTTTTCCAGCTCCTCTCCCAGCATATTCACCCCGGCCCCGATCGCATCAAACACATCGCCCGGTTCGGTCACTTTTGTCTTGTGATGAAATTCCATCCGTGCGTACGCCATCACCACTTCCAGGATATTATTCGCCCGTTCTTCTGAATAGGCATTATTCAGAGTTTCTTCTCTCACTCCCTCAGAAATTGCTTTAACCATACTATCGCTTCCTCTTCTTTATCAAACAGTCGTGTGGGCACGGCCGGTTTATTTATACCCATAAAAAAATTACCTATCACTTTGCTCACCTGTGATCCGATCAGGATGCCGAAAGCAAGTGTTTGTGTTTCCCTCCCCTTTGTGGAAAACTGATTGCGTGCATCCCGTGTCATCGATTTGATCCCTCTCGCATCAACCAGCAGGGGTCTTTTTTTTGTCTGTAAAAGGGAATTTACTGCATTCGAATTCTCTCTTGCCAATTCCACTGTCACTTCCGAACCTGCTTTTACTTTTGTGCAGGCCACTCCATCCTCCCTGATCCAGGAATGGAAACAGGTCACTTCAGTTGCATGGGCGGGTATCTCCATAATCAGATGGCTAAATATATAAATTAATTTTTTTTGTTTTCATACTGATATGCATGCTTTTTTTAGTTCAGTATGTTAATGAACATACAATTTGAGATGTAGATGCATAAGCTGCTCCTTGTGAAGCTTTTGAAAGCAGCCACAGCTTCCGCTGATATAATTTTAAGGATTGAGAGAGCCATGAATTGCCTTTAGCCTGCATCATCGCTAAAACTATAGATACTATGTGATCAGCATTGACACATAGTGAATTAATCCGTTAAATTATCACGGTCTTTTTAATTAACCCTACAAAAATCAGCGAAATCTGTGTCTGGCCAGCTAAACGGTAGTTCCTTAAGAGCAGCATAGTTCCAAACAAATATTTTAGTAGTTTTGTTCAAAATCAAGCAGCTTCTTATGAAACAATTAATCGAATGCGTTCCTAATTTCAGTGAAGGACGCGACATGAATATCATCAAACAGATCACCGGTGAGATCGAATCGGTGGAAGGTGTTCGTTTATTGAATGTGGATCCGGGCAAAGCTACCAATCGTACGGTCGTTACTTTTGTAGGTGAGCCGCACCTCGTAATAGAAGCTGCTTTCCTTGCTATCAAAAAAGCGGGAGAGCTGATCGATATGAGCAAGCACAAGGGCGAGCACCCGCGGATGGGAGCCACCGATGTATGCCCCCTGATCCCGATCGCCAATATCAGCATGGAAGAAACAGCGAAGTATGCACACATGCTCGCAAAACGGGCCGGACAGGAACTGAACCTGCCGGTATATTTATATGAAGCTGCGCAAAGCAATAAAGAACGTAACAATCTTTCGGTGATCCGTGCCGGAGAATACGAAGGTTTTTTCAAAAAAATAAAATTACCGGAATGGAAACCGGATTTCGGGCCACAGGAGTTTGATGCGAAACGTGGCGCCACGGTAATAGGTGCCCGTGATTTTCTCGTGGCATTCAATGTAAACCTCAACACCACTTCCACCCGCAGAGCCAATTCCATTGCATTCGATGTACGTGAAGCAGGGCGTGTGCTGCGTGAAGGAAACCTGATCACCGGAAAAATTGTGACCGATGAAAAAGGCAACCCGAAATCGGTTCCAGGTACGCTGAAATTTGTAAAAGCGATCGGCTGGTATATTGAAGAATACGGAGTGGCACAGATCTCCATGAACCTGACGAATATCAATGCAACTTCCGTGCATGTTGCTTTCGATGAAGTATGCAAGAGCGCTACCTCTCGTGGCATTCGTGTCACCGGCAGTGAGCTTGTAGGATTGATCCCGCTGAAAGCCATGCTGGATGCCGGAAAATTCTTCCTAACGAAACAGCAACGGTCTATTGGGGTGAGTGAAAAAGAATTGATCAAAATTGCGATCAAATCAATGGGCCTTGATGAACTGGGGCCTTTCAACCCGGAAGAGCGGATCATTGAATACATGCTGAAAGACAAAGCAGATAGCAAACTGGTAAGTATGGACCTGGTAGCTTTTGCAGATGAAACAGCCAGTGAAAGTCCCGCTCCGGGCGGTGGTTCCATTTCTGCTTATGTAGGCTCGTTGGGTGTATCGCTTGCAACCATGGTCGCCAATCTTTCTTCGCATAAAAAAGGCTGGGACAATCGCTGGAAAGAATTCAGCGACTGGGCGGAAAAAGGGCAACAGTACAAAGATGAATTGATCCGCCTGGTAGATCTGGATACTGCTGCGTTCAACCGGATTATGAATTCCTTCAACCTTCCTAAATCTACCGAAGATGAGAAAACGATCAGGGATGCTGCCATCCAGGATGCCACGAAATATGCGATCGAGATCCCTTACAAAGTAATGGAGGCCTCTTTAGGAAGCATGGGGGTCATCAGGGCAATGGCAGAACATGGTAATCCTAATTCCGTTACGGATGCAGGTGTGGGTGCGCTTTGTGCACGTACGGCTGTTATCGGTGCTTTCATGAATGTGAAGATCAATGCATCGGGCTACAAGGACAAGAACTATGTAAAAGATATCATTGCCAAAGGAACGGAGATCGAAAAACAGGCGATCACAATAGAAGCAGAGATCATTAAACTGGTGAATGAAAAAATAAAGCTGGACTAAGGTGCTCTATGAATTAAGCAATTCTTTTTTATCTGTAAAGATTTCCGCGAAAGGTGCAGAAATGCATTCCGTATTTTCCAAAACGCTGGGTAAAGAGATCCTCTGGCAGGCTGATCCAGCAGTATGGGGAAGACATGCGCCGGTTTTGTTTCCGATCGTAGGCAGGCTGAAGAATGATTCGTATATCTTCAATGATAAAACCTATTCTCTTCCTCAACACGGCTTTGCACGCGACCAGGAATTTTCAGTAAGCGAAACCTCCGACACAAAAATTGTATTGGAGCTGAAAGAAGATGCAGCATCCCTGCTGAAATTCCCTTTCCGTTTTGTGTTGAAGATCACCTACTCTATTGAAACAAATCGTGTTTCCTGCCACTATTCGGTTCACAATCCTTCGGATGAAGACCTGTATTTCTCCATTGGTGCACACCCGGGTTTTAACTGTCCTTTGTTCCCTGATGAAATTTTTTCCGACTACCGCGTTTTATTCCAACACCACGAAACTGCAGAGCGGGTAGTGTTGCAAAACGGATTGCTCTCTGATAAAACCGAACCCGTAATTACGGAAGATGCAGGCATACCACTTACACGAAGCCTGTTCGACAAGGACGCGATCGTGTTGAAAAACCTGCAATCCGATCTTCTGAAGCTCCGTTCCTCAAAGTATACTCTTTTCTTCGACTGGTATAACATGCCTTATTTCGGGATCTGGACAAAAAACAACTGTGATTCCTTTGTCTGCCTCGAGCCCTGGGCGGGAATTGCAGATCAGGGGGATGCGGATGGCAACCTCACAAAAAAAGAAGGCATTATCTGCCTGGCCGGTAATCAACAATACGATTGTGGATTTTCATTCAGCGCCCTCCGGTCCGATGCAGAATAAATGCGTATTTTAGTGCATTAGCGATCGTGAACAACAAATTATTCAAATACATACGTAAGGTCTTCCTGAATAAAAAAGTGGCTACTTTTTTTGTTTGTCTTTTCATTGCCTCCTTCTTATGGTTGATAAATGCACTGAACCGGAATTACAAAGAAACACTTCCGATAGCCATTAAATACATCAATCTGCCGAAAAGCAAAATGCTTGCGACAGAGCTCCCGAAATTCATACAGGCAGAAATAAAAACGACAGGTGCCAAACTATTCTTCATTAAATTCAACCTGTCGGAAACAATTGTTGTCATCGATGCGTCCGTTGCCCTCGCAAAAAAACAAAATCAGCAAACGGTAGCCATCAACACGGCCCAGGCGATCGGGAATTTCTCGAAGGTGCTGAACACGGAAGTAGAGCTGATAAAAGTAAAACCCGACTCTATTTATTTCAGCTTCGGCAGGTCCTACAAAAAGATCGTTCCGGTGAAGCCTGTGCTGCTGATCAATTTTGATCCTTTCTACAATTACAATAACAAAGTGCGCATCACCCCTTCTTCTGTTACCCTGTTTGGCGACAGTACTTTGCTCTCAGGTATTGACAGCGTGCAAACGGACAAGATCGTGCTAAATGATTTCAACTCTTCCATTTCTCAAAAAGCAAAGATCCTTTTGCCCGAAGAGCTCGAAAACAGAGTCGGTTTATCCGCTGATGAAGTATTGCTGGAGATCGATGTGGACAAATACACGGAAACTTATGCGGAGATACCTGTGGAGGCAAGGAATGTACCGACAGGCTACCAGCTGAAAACATTTCCCGATAAGGTAAAGATCACGGTGCAGGTACCTATGAGCGAGTTCGAAAGCGTAAAGGATGAACTGTTCAAAGCAAGCGTGGACTATAAGGAAGGCGCTAAAAATAAACTGAAGGTGAATGTGCAGTGCACGGCACCTAACATTAAAGTAACTAAAATTTCTCCCGAAAAAGTTGAATATATCCTGAGAAAGTAATATTATTGGAATTCATTACCTACTAATCTTCTACAACATGGACAAGAACAACAAACGGATAGCACTTGTAACCGGTGCAACAGGCGGCCTCGGAACGGCCATGTGCAAAAAACTTTTCGACGAGGGGTATACGGTGGCGGGCAATTACCGCAACAAAGCGAAAGCCGATGAATGGAAAGCAAAATTAAAAGCGGAAGGGTACGATGCCCTGCTTTTTGAAGGTGATGTAAGTGATTTTGACAGTACCGGTAAAATGGTCGAACAGATCGAAAAAGAAGCGGGTACGATCGATATATTGGTAAACAATGCGGGTATTACCAAAGATTCGCGGTTGATCAATATGAAAAAAGAAGACTGGTATGCGGTTATCAATACGAATCTCAACAGTGTTTTTAATTGCACCAAACATGTGATCCAGGGGATGATAGACCGGAACTTCGGCCGGATCATTAATATTTCTTCCGTAAACGGCCAGCGCGGCCAATTCGGGCAAACCAACTATAGCGCGGCAAAAGCAGGCATGCACGGATTTACCAAGTCGCTTTCGATGGAAGTAGCAAAATACGGGATCACGGTGAACACGATCTCTCCCGGTTATATTGCCACGGATATGGTAATGGCAGTTCCGGAGAAAGTACTGAACCAGATCGTGGCGCAGGTGCCCATGGGACGGCTCGGCGGGACGCATGAAGTAGCGCACCTCGTTTGTTTCCTTGCAAGCGACGAAACCAGCTTTATTACGGGCGCAAATTACAGCATCAATGGAGGCCAGCACGTGTATTAATTTTTAACACGGGAATACTGAAATAATTCAGAAAGGTAAGACACAGCATAGAACGATTTTGTTTATATTAGTGTTCTCCTTATGAAAGCTACCTTTATATATTGCTTTTTTGCCCTTTTTATGTGGCTGGCAATGCCTTCGAAAGCCCAATCTATCAAAGACAGCTTATTCGTGCCGAATATTTTCACACCTAATTCGGATGGCATGAATGATGTTTTTAAACCGCTTTTCAATTTCGAAAGCAGGATACAGAGCTATAAAATGGAAATATACGATCGTTTCGGAATAAAGTTAGTGGAGACAACAAAACAAAATTTTTCATGGGACGGACGCACTACCGGTGGAATGCCCTGCCCCGATGGAACGTATTATTACAACATTCAGTTAACCATTAATTCTACAAAGCTCGAGCACAAAGGTTTTGTACAGCTCATCAAATAATGAGTATATTTCAGACAGCGCTTACTACAGATAAAGGCATCAACATCACCAATATGTCGTTGATGGTGATCAGTGCCCTGCTGTCCTTTGCTTTTCCTTTTCACCTCTTCCTGTTCGTATATGCCGTGTTAGGTCCTCTTCATTACATTACCGAAATATCGTGGCTGGAAAGAAGAAGTTTTTTTATTGAAACCAAAAGCGATATCTGGCTCTACCTACTGATGTCCATACTGCTTACTATTCCCGCATTTGACCCGGATGCGTATCTGGCCCGTTTTGGAGTTACGTTCCTGATGACCGCTGCTTGCTTTACATTCATCATTTTCTTTTTCAAACAACCCATCCTAAAATACATCACGACCGTGGTTGTCTTTTTTTTCATTTACGGTTTTAATCCTGATACCAACGAGTCGACGCTATTCTGGGTAGGGATCATGCTTCCAACCATCATCCATGTTTTTGTTTTCACGGGACTTTTTATTTTGTACGGAGCATTAAAAAACAAGAGCAAGACGGGAATTGCTTCCCTTTTCGTTTTTATTGCCTGTGCCGCCAGTCTTTTCTTTTTTGTGCCTTCCGGTCCTTCCGCACCTGTTCAGCAGTTCGTTGAAAAGTCCCTGATCAATTTTAATGTCATCAACAAATCTCTGTTATTGCTTTTCGGGCTGGACGGAAGTGTTACCAACCTGGAGCAGGCGCTCGATTTTTCCGATAATTTATTGTTTATCCAACCTGCTGCCATTGTTGTAGCGCGTTTCATTGCCTTTGCTTACACGTATCATTACCTGAACTGGTTCTCCAAAACATCGGTGATCAAATGGCACGAGGTCTCTAAAAAACGAATGATCCTGATCCTTGTCATCTGGATAGGAGCCGTTGTTTCCTACCTGGTCGATTATAACTTCGGCTTTAAAATACTTTTCCTGTTCAGTATGATGCACGTACTGCTGGAATTCCCCCTGAACTTTATCACCATCAAAGGGATTGGGATCGAAACGCGGGCTTTGTTCCGCAAAAAAAACTGAAAATATGCTCCCTGCCGTTGTTTTTAACGAAAAACTGATCATCCCTCTTTTTTCTATCCTAAAAGAAGTATTCAACGAAAAAAAACATGCCGACAAATGCCTGCACCAGTATTTCAGCAGGCATACGAAGCTCCAGCCACAGGACAAAGCATTCTTTTCGGAATTGTGTTACGATCTGATCCGTAACTGGCGATTGCTGCAGGAAAGTTTCGGGGAGGACAACGCTTTTATATTCAAACATCCCTTCTCCTTTTTACCCGCTTATTATTATTTCAAAAAAATGGATCTGCCGGAACCGTTGACACGGATCACTTTTAACAAAAGAATCTTCCTGCAGCGGCTTGCCGAAAACCAAAACATACGGAAATTCCGGGAATCGTATACGGATGAGCTCGACACGTATTGTGTCAATGATCTTGGAGAAGAAAAATGGAATAGTCTTGCTGCTGCGCTCAATGGGAAGCCCCTTCAGTACATCCGCGCCAATACCCTCAAAATATCCCGCGACAGACTGAGCGAATTGCTCAGGGAACAGCGCATAAAAAATAAGGCCGTTGCCAACACAGCTTCTGCTATAGAAAATCTTTCCAGCCGCCCCTTATTTGCACTGAAAGAATTCCATGAGGGTTTGTTCGAGATACAGGACATCTCTTCGCAAAAAGTGAGCGAATTTACCGGAGTAAAAAAAGGCGAGCGGGTAATCGATGCCTGTGCCGGAAACGGTGGCAAAAGTCTGCACCTTGCTGCGCTACTCGAAAATAAAGGAAAAGTGATCGCCCTGGATATCAATGCCGCAAAACTGGAAGTATTGAAAAAAAGAGCGGCAAGGGCCGGCATTCAAACTATAGAAACCAGGGTGATCGATAGCGATAAAGTAATAAAGAACCTGAATAATACCGCAGATAGGTTGCTGCTGGATGTGCCCTGCAGCGGGAGCGGCGTATTCAAAAGGAACCCGGATGCTAAATGGAATATGGAGCCTTCCATGATCCTTCAGCTGATCGAAATACAGAAAAAGATCCTCGACAATTATTCCGGGATGTGCAAAAAAGGCGGGACCATGGTATATGCTAACTGCAGCGTATTGCCATCGGAAGGTGAAAAACAGATCGTAGATTTCCTGCAAAATCACACAGATTGGAAACTGGAAGATGAACTGCGCATTCATCCCGATGAAGTAAATGCAGACGGCTTTTATATGGCGCGCCTGCTGAGGATCGCCTGATCCGCCTTTTATTCTTACCTGTTTTTACAAAAAACACGGGAATTTTTTAGTCTCGGAAATTCTGTTATCTTAGCGTATAAATCAAACTAATAATGAAAAGACTCATACTTACCCTAAGTTTAATCAGTTCAGCCGGCCTTTTTTCCTTTGCAAAAGCACAGGGAGACGATTGTAGCACGGCTACGCAGCTGACCAATGTGATGAATTTTTGCTCAGGTGGAGGTGCCTACACGAATGTAGGATCTACCGCAAGCGGATTTGCCAATGCCGCCTGTGTTACAGGTGCAGCCACAGAAGATGTGTGGTTCCAGTTCACTGCAACAGGAACAGACATCCTTATCTCGGCAGGTGGATCCGGTGCAGGCGGAACGATGGTTCGCCCCCGTATTGCTATGTACACCGGTAATTGCGGTGGAACGATCAATCAATTCGGTTGTGCCAATGGTACGGCAGGATCAGGCGTAACACAGCTGTATTTTGCTCCACTTAATCCGGGTACTGTTTATTTTATACGTATTAGTACTACACAAGCCAATGAAGGATCATTTGAGCTGTGTGTAAACAATTATACTCCATCTGCCAATGCAGGTGCGGATTGCGGGGGAGCAGCCTTTCTCTGTAACCAGAACCCGGTGAGTGTGGGATCTTTATCGGGAGGTGGCGCCAACGCCGATGAGCCTGAATCTTCTTCCTGTATGGAAGAAACCTTCGGAGCCGATGAAGGAAATTCATCCTGGTATTACTGGACATGTGGTACATCCGGTCCATTAACACTCGATCTTACCCCGATCAATCCAAACGATGATATCGATTATATTGTATACCAACTGTCAGGACCTAATATGTGCGGACCGAGAACGATCCTTCGTTGTAATACTTCTGCCTGCTTAAATGCAAACGGTTCTACCGGTTTAAGCATGACGGATACCAATACGGAAGAAGATCCGGGATGTGATCCGGGAGAAAATGCCTATTGTCAATATATTAATATGGTTGCCGGAACTTCATACGGGATCCTTGTAAATAACTGGAGCGGTAATAACGGCTTCACGATGAACTTTGGTGGTACCGGAACTTTCCTGGGACCTGATCCGAATATCTCCACCAGTGCAACAACCATATGTGCAGGGCAAACTGTAACATTCAACGGTTCAGCATCCTCCAATGTACCGAATGGTCTGAACTGGAATTTTATAAACGGGGGATCACCCACAAGTGCAACAGGTATAGGACCTCATACAGTTACATATGCTAATCCGGGTTCTTACACAGCAATCCTCAACGGTATTGATGCTACCAATTGTGCTGCAACAGAAGTTGTTACTATTAATGTAACGAATGCTCCTGCGGCACCGGCGGCGTCCAATGTAAGTTACTGCCAGGGAGAAACACCAACCGCTCTTACGGCAACAGGAACCAATTTATTGTGGTACACGGCAGCAACCGGAGGAAACGGTGTTTCCACTGCCCCTACTCCAACTACCACAGCAACCGGTACCTTTACCTGGTATGTGTCTCAAACTCCATCAGGATGCGAAAGTCCGAGAACTCCTGTTGTAGTTACTGTGAGTCCGGGACCGGATGCAACAGCTACCACACCAGTTAGTCTGGCCTGTAATCCTAACACTGTTCAACTGAGCGGTAACTCTACCACAGGCGGCGTATCTTATTCATGGGCAGGTCCGGGTGTGGTAAGCGGTGGCAATACAGCTACTCCTACTGTTAATGGTGCCGGAACCTATACCCTTACTGTTTCGATAGGTGCTTGTACTAACACTGCCACCGTTTTGGTAAATCCTCCGGGCAGCTCACCGCAATTAACAGCACCAACTTCCAATCACAATCTGGATTGTATCAATACAACAGCAGTACTTACCAGCGGAACAAGCACACCGAATACAACACTTGCCTGGACAGGACCTACAACAGGAACTCCTGCGGGAACTACTCCTGCCGCAACTTCCACTACCGTAAATGCTGCCGGAACATACACGATCACCGTTACGGATAATACAAGCGGATGTACCAGTGTAAACAGCATTGTGGTAACAAGCAACACTACTGCACCAACTATTAATCCGGTGATCGGACAGGGACTGACTTGTACTACTACAACCGTAACATTAACCGCAAGCTCTGCAGCAGGTAATACGTATGCATGGACAGGCCCTACAGCAGGAACTCCGGCAGGTTCAACACCAAATGCAGCTTCTACCAATGTAAGTACTGCGGGTACTTATACAGTGACTGTTACTAATCCTACTAACGGCTGTACGGCCAATACAACAGGGCTCGTACTTTCCGATACTACACCGCCTACTGTTACAATGGGTACTAATCAATCGATCACCTGCGCTGCAAACACTGTTACTATATCAGGTACAGGTGCTTCACAGATCGGAAGTGCGATCAGCTATGCATGGACTCCGGCAGGTACTACCCCTACTTCATCCTCAACCGCTGTTTCTGCAGCAGGAACATACTCGCTGACAGTTACCGATGCAGCCAATGGTTGTACTGTAACCGGAACAGTTACCGTGAGTGCAAGTACAGGATTACCGAATGTTACACCGGGTGCCGGCACAACCCTGACTTGTCTTGTAAACAATGCAACTATTTCAGGTACCTCCACAACTACCGGTGTGACTTATGCCTGGACTGGCCCGACTTCGGGAACACCTGCAGGAAGCACTCCTACCTCTGCATCCACTAACGTAAGTGCGGCAGGAACATACACTTTGACAGTAACAGATCCAGCCAATAATTGCGTTTCTTCCACACAGGTAACCATAAACACCAATCTCACCAATCCGCAGGTATCAGTAGGACCAAACCCGCTTCTATCCTGTACGGTAAGCTCGGTAAATTTAACGGCCACCTCTACTACACCTAACGTTACCTATGCATGGACCGGACCAACCGGCGGCACACCTGCAGGAACCACACCGAATAGCGACATCACAAATGTAACTGCGGCAGGAACCTATTCCGTTACGGTTACAAACCCGGCAAACGGATGTACAAGTACCACTACTGTTCTTGTTAGCTCTAACGGATCGGCTACAATTGTAAATGCAGGACCTGCGACTCTTACCTTACCTTGCGGATCAACAGGATTAACAATTCATCCTACTTCACAACAAACCGGTTATCAGTACACCTGGTCAGGACCGAATGGTTATACTTCCACAAATTTCAACCCTCCTCCTGTTACAGTGACCGGAATTTATACCTTAACTGCTGTTAACCCTGCAACAGGATGCGAAAGCGAAGACAGTGTGATCATCGTAGCGGGAACTGTTCCGGATGCAAACCTCAGTGCTTCTATTTATGAAGGTTATGCTCCCCTGAATGTTGTTTATAACAATACCAGTACCGCTTCCAATACGTACCAGTGGTATATCTCCGGTACACCGTCCGGATTACCGGTAGCTGTTGCGCATAATTATTCAAATACCTTTACAGAACCAGGTACTTATACTGTAACACTGGTAGCCAGCAATGGCTCACCTTCCTGTAATAGTACAGCGTATGTTATTATTGAAGTAAAAGAATATGCAACCATGGTCATTCCGAATATCTTCTCTCCAAACGGAGATAACCTGAATGAGATCCTGAAACCGATCACTACAGGTATGAAGGAGCTTACAGTGGATGTGTATAACAGATGGGGACAAAAAATGATCTCTTTCGATGGTTTGAACAGCGGCTGGAACGGTGAAGGAAGCAGCGAAGGAACCTACTTCTTTATTGCAAAAGGTCGCGGAGAAGACGGAACCGAGCTGGAAGAAAAAGGATATGTGATGCTCGTGAAATAACAACAAAAATAATTCAAAGAAGATGCCCGTTCTACCAAGGACGGGCATTTTTTTTGTTACTCTTCAAAAAATTCCGAGCTGATCTTATCTGCAAATGCTTTGCCTTTGTCCGTAAGTGCATAAACAGGTCCGGAAACAAAAAGATCGCCCGACTGAATATACTCCGAACTCTTCTGCAAAAAAGAATCAAGGAATGTCTCTCCGAATGTTTTCCGGATGTAGTCTGCATCCACTCCCCAGATCGTACGCAGGCGGGTAAGAATGTATTCGTTGTACCTGTTCTGTATACTTAAGTTTTCTTTTTCTCCGGAAATCGTATCCTTAGCGATCGCATCCATATACAACTGGTTATTGGCACTGTTCCACTGCCGTGTTTCACCGTCAAATGAATGCGCCGAGGGACCAAGTCCGAGGTAAGTGATCCCTTTCCAGTAATTACTATTATGCACGGCGAAAAGATCTTTTTTTCCGAAATTGGAGATCTCGTACTGGATAAATCCGTGTTTCCTGCTTTCACTGATCAGCCAATCGAAACACTGATTACTGAATTCATCATTTACGGATGGTTCCTTGCCTTTTTTTAATAAAGTACCCAATACCGTTTTTTCTTCTATCGTAAGGTTATATGCAGAAATGTGCTGCACATCTAGATCGAAAGCTTTTTGTAAATTATATTTCCAACTATCCATGTCCTGGAATTTAGATCCGTAGATCAGGTCAATGGTTATATTATCAAAACCAAGTTCCTTCGCATTTTTTACGGAGGCTACCGATTGCTCTGCTGTATGACTCCGGTTCATCCATTTCAGCTCATCTTCATGAAAGCTCTGGATACCTATGCTCAATCGGTTGATACAGGCCTGTTTCAGCTCTGTCAATTTTTGAATATCGAGATCATCCGGGTTGGCTTCCAGCGTGATCTCCGCACCGGGTTCTACCGAATGGATTTTCCGGATTGCATTCAGTATCTGCTCCAGTTCGGTCAGACTCAATACACTGGGTGTACCGCCTCCGAAATAGATACTTCCGATCGGTTCGCCTTTTAGATATTCTTTTCGCAATTCTATTTCCCTGCAAATAGCATCCACCATCTTTCCTTTGTAATCCAGTTGTGTGGAAAAATGGAAATCGCAGTAAATACAAGCCTTGCGACAGAAAGGTATATGGATGTAGATTCCGGACAAGGAGAATAATTAAGACTGTAAATTTAAACGATATAAGGCACACTTCGACAAGTTCAGTGTAAACTATAAGGACATATAGGATCTTATTCCTATAATCCCATTGGTGATGGACATCCGGAATCAGTTCATGCTCGGATCTTCGGGAAAATTCCCAAGCACGGCAAAATTACTACCCATCCGTTTGAGCTCATTGCCCCATGCCTGTTCCATATCTTCCTCCATCAGCAGTTTGTAATCTGCATTGGCCACATACCAGGCTTTGGACTCCAGCTCTCCGTTCAGCTGATCGGCTTCCCAACCACTGTAACCAATAAAAAAACGAATGTCGTCCATACCTATTTTGTTATCACGAAGCAAACGGACGACATCTTCGAAATCACCACCCCAATACCAGCCGCTTTTGGAAACAGGCATCGCGTTGTTGATCTCAATTCCGAAACGGTGAATAAAAAACAACTGGTTATCTGCAACAGGTCCGCCTTTGTACAAAGGATGCATGAGATCGGGGAACATGGGCAGTACGTCTTTCAAACGGAGGTGCATGGGTTTGTTCATTACAAAGCCCATCGTGCCATGCTCATTATGCTCCGTGAGCAAAACCACGGTACGTTTAAAATATCCGTCGTTCAAAAATGGCTGCGCTACCAGTATTTTTCCTTGCTCGACCTGCATCAGTCCCTTTAATCAATTATATTTGTACAAAATTAGCCGAATGGAGCAATCAGACAAATCTATTTACAACCTGCGTCATGATTTCAGCATGGCATCGCTGGATGAAAAAGAGGTACATCTGCTGCCGGCAATGCAGTTCGGCTTATGGATGGATCAGGCGCTGGAAGCGAAGATCGGAGAGGCCCAGGCAATGGTACTGAGCACCGTAAGCACCTCCGGAAAACCGTCTGCACGCGTGCTTTACCTACGTGAATACGGCGATAATAATTTTGCATTTTTTACCAATTATCAGAGCAGAAAATCCGAAGAGCTCAGCAATAATCAACAGGCCTGCCTCACTTTTTTCTGGCCGGAGCTGGAAAGGCAAATTCGTATAGAAGGCATCGTGGAAAAGCACAGTAAAGAAGCGTCCGATTCGTATTTTTATTCACGTCCTCATCATTCAAAGATCGGGGCATGGTCTTCCCCGCAGAGTAAAATACTGAAAAACCGGAAAGAGCTGGACGATCTGGTTACTGACTTTGACAAAAAATATCCGACCGAAGATGTGCCCCGCCCTGATTTCTGGGGTGGCTATGTATTGAAAGCAAATTATTACGAATTCTGGCAGGGACGTGCAAGCCGTCTCCACGACAGGATTGTATATACTTTACAAAACGGAGGAAGCTGGAAAATAGAACGACTCGCTCCTTAAGAAACAAAAAATAAGAAATGACAAAACAAGAAAAAATTGACAGCTTCGACCCGAACAGTGTAGGTGATACAACTGCCGGCATGTTCGGACTTCCTTTCTCATTGGAAGAATGCGAAACCGTTATTGTTCCCGTTCCATGGGAAGTAACCGTGAGCTATGGTGGTGGAACTGTTTATGGACCTCAGGCTATTTATGATGCTTCTTTCCAGGTAGATCTTTATGATCCGAATAAAAAAGATGCCTGGAAATTGGGTATCGGGATGAGTGATATGCCATACGATCTGCAAAAGAAAAGCGAGAAATTCCGTTTGATGGCAGAAGAGCTGATCAACCGGATGTCAAATGGCGAAGATGTTTCCAATAGTCCTTCGTATGCTGCTATCAATACGGCCTGCGAAGAATTAAAAAGTCATGTAAAAGGAAATGTGCTCCGTTACCTGAAACAAGATAAAACAGTCGGCCTCATCGGTGGGGATCATTCCACACCACTTGGTATGATGGAAGCACTCGCAGAGCATTTCGGGAAATTCGGCATTCTGCAGATCGATGCCCATGCCGATCTGCGTGATGCCTACGAAGGATTCCACTATTCCCATGCTTCGATCATGTTCAACGCTTTGAAAATTGAACAGGTTGAAAAGCTGGTGCAGGTTGGTATCCGCGATTATTGCGAAGAAGAATTAAATATCATTAACGCATCGAACGGAAGAATAAAAACCTTCTTCGACCGGGATATCAAGCAGGCTTCCTATGCAGGCGAAACCTGGCAGCAAACCTGCGACCGGGTCGTTGCAGCATTGCCCAATAATATCTACCTGAGCTTTGATATCGATGGTCTCGATCCGAAACTATGTCCGAATACGGGAACGCCGGTTGCAGGTGGATTCGAAGCTGAGCAGGTTTTGTTCCTGATCGAGCAGGTGGTAAAATCCGGCAAAAAGATCATTGCTTTCGACATCAATGAAGTGAGTCCGGGTGCAGATGAATGGGATGCCAATGTAGCAGCCCGCTTATTGTACCGCATCGCTAATTTAGTTATGCATTCGCAGGGAAAATAATGAATACGGAACGGCAAGAACTGATCGGATATCTGAAGCAATTTGTTTCGGAAGACCGTCTGGTGCGCTTTGATGATATCCTCGCAGAACGTACCCGCCACATCACAGTAGTATTGGAAGATATATACCAGGCACATAATGCAAGCGCTGTCCTGCGGAGCTGTGAAAGTTTCGGCATACAGGATGTGCATTTTATTGAAAGCCGGAATAAGTATAAGATCAGCACCGATGTGGACATGGGTGCATCGCAATGGCTCGATATACACCGTGTTTCAAATAAAGAAACAAATAACACGATCCCTTTCCTGAACAGTTTGAAAGAAAAAGGGTATAAGATCGTAGCCACCACGCCGCACGAAAAAGACTGCACACTGAGTCAATTGGACGTTACACAGAAAACAGCCCTGGTATTCGGAACGGAGATCGAAGGCATCACGGATGATGTCAGGGCTTGCGCAGACGAGTTTGTAAGGATCCCGATGTATGGCTTCACCGAGAGCTTCAATATCAGCGTAAGTGCGGCTTTATGTCTCTATGAGCTTTCCACAAAAATGCGTGCGGATAAAAACATAGACTATCACTTGTCGGAAGATGAGCGGGAAGAGCTGTGGTTGAACTGGCTGGAGAAATCCATTAAACGCTGCGACCTTATTATTAAGGACTGGAAGGAAAAACGTAAGTAACAGATTCAACCCCTTCAGGGTTGTGGGGGTACATGAGTACTACTTTTATTCATATTGAACCCCATTCGGGGTTCGGTTTTAAAGAATGAAATTTTTAATTTTCATACAATCCAAGTCTGAAGAGCTTGAATATGGATAATATTATAATCAATTGATTTATTTACAACCCTGAAGGGGTTGAACATCTATTCAGGAACGGAGATCTATTCCAGCTCCAATCCCTTCGCATAATTTCTCCACTTCTCCACCAATGCTTTCATGTCGGGAGCTAAATCACTTTCGAATTTCAATAATTTGCCGGTGCCGGGATGCGTGATCTCAAGTGACTTTGCATGCAGGGCCTGACGTGGACACATCGCAAAGCAATTGTCGATATATTGTTTGTATTTCGAGAAAGTAGTTCCTTTCAGTATCCGGTCGCCTCCATATTCATTGTCGTTGAAAAGCGGATGCCCGATGTGTTTCATATGCACACGGATCTGATGCGTACGACCTGTTTCCAGCTTGCATTCCACCAGTGTAACATAACCAAAACGCTCCAATACTTTATAATGCGTTATAGCATGTTTACCCTGGTCACCTGCAGGGAATACATCCATCACTTTCCGATTCTTCAGGTTGCGGCCCACATGTGCTGTAATAGTTCCACTGTCCTCCTGGAAATCGCCCCAAACTAGCGCAATGTATCTCCGGTCAAGATTATGATGAAAAAAATCGAGTGAGAGCTTTTGCATCGCCAGCTCCGTTTTTGCAATGATCAGGATGCCCGAAGTATTTTTGTCGATACGATGCAATAGACCCGGACGGGAAATTTCCTGGCCATCTATTACCTGTTTCCGGTCGGGAAGATTCTGAAAATGATAGGCCAGCGCATTTACAAGGGTGCCCCTGTAATGACCAAACGCAGGGTGAACAACCATGCCTGCCTCTTTGTTCACTACTACTACATGATCATCCTCGTAAACGATATTGATCGGAATGTTCTCCGGAACAAGCTCGGTATCGTGCGGTTTGTGTGCATGAGAAATAACGATCTCATCAAAAGGCTTCACCTTGTAATTGGACTTTACCGGTTTGCCATTTACCAATACATTGCCTGCATCGATCGCATTCTGTGTCTTATTACGGGTGGCATTTTTAATGCAGTTCACAAGGAATTTATCGATACGGATCATCACCTGCCCTTTATCAACCGTAATGCGGTGATGTTCGTATAGATCCTGCGCATCGTCTTCCTGCAATTCTTCAATATCTGCCGCCTCGTCCTTCATATTTTTAATGACTTACAATTATTTTCCGGACCTTTATCAGCTGGTCTCCGCTGTAAACGCGGGCGAAATAAAAGCCCGGTTCCAGTTCTGCAACAGAAACGGATTGTCCGTCGCTCACTGCCTGTTTGATCTGTGTTTTACCCAAAGCATCGATCAGTTCAATCGTAAGATCGGATACAGGCTCCGTCATTTTTATAAAAAGTTTGTCGCTGGCAGGATTCGGATACAGGAGAACATTAGTAGCTTTCGATACTTCCTGTTTCACACCGGTAGCAGCCCATGCTGAATCACCGAACACCGGACGGATCATCAGTGTTCCTTTGAAAGAAGCATTGGTCCATGTACCTACGTTGTAAAAAGTTTTACTCTGCCTGTTGGTATTCTGATCAAAACCAATATTCAGGGAGGGGATGCCGTCCTGTTCAACACCCACATAGAAGGTACCGGCAGACACTGAAATCGGGTAATTCAGGTAGTAGCGTGTAAAATAATTGGTCGGTCCCCATTGATAATAGTTGGGACTTCTGAGTGCTGAGTTGTTATCATCGTACAATATAGTTCCCGGCACACCACCGTTATCGCTCCACACACGAAGCCCGAAAAGAAGATTGGTTTGTGCATCAACACTGCTTCCCGGACTTGGCACCGGATTGAAAAAAATATCAACCGCTCTTAATACATCCGGATTGCTCATGCCATATTTCACAGCCATCTGAGCGCCGAAAAAAGAAGGATCCTGCAAACCGTAAGCCAGCTCTGCACTTCCATCATCGTATGCAAAATAATTATGAAAGATCTGTTTATGCACCAGCGTATCATTTCCCTTGTTAAAATCCGAACCTCCGGAAGCAAAGGAATGCTTTACAGTGTAGGTAATGCTATCAGACAAGGTATTACCATTGTTAAATGCGTAATTATTAATGGCAGGACTCACGCCGGTCGTCAGCGGATCTGTAATATCCGGGTTGCTTACATAACCGTTCGGATAAAAAGGAAGTGCATTATCCGTTCCTGTTGTATCGGACACAACCACTGAATTTGTATTGTCCCTTACCTCCATAAAACCGGTGAAGTTCACTGGTGAAACATCGTTGTTGCGGATCTTCAGGTAGGAATGCGCAGCCATTTGAGAAGCGCCTGTGTACTGATTGTAAGGTATTGCCGAATATTGCTCCAAAAGGGATTGTGCCGGATATACATAGCTCAGATCGCGGATCGTGGTATCTGTCCTGAACCTGTCTTTGCCAAGATAAACGTTATCAATGTTCCAGTGATTGACAGCGCCGGTGCCTGCACTTTTGTTACGGAAACGGAAACGGAAATTCTTTTTCAGGTATTGAGGATCGGTGATCGGGATCATTACTTTCGTAAAGACCGTATCTTTCGTTTGTGTGATAGAGGTGCCCGATCTGCTCAGCGTCATTTTGGTCACCCAGGCTTGGGTAGTCGGATTAAAAAAATCAAGGATGAGTGTATGCGTGCTTCCCGGATAGCGTCCGTAACCTGTAGGCTGGTAATGAAAACTTAAATACAAACTGTCACCGGCAACAATGGGTAACGATTGAGAAGTGATAGAATCGAGCCTGATATATTTGGAAGTGAGGGTATCTGAATTTTCGACGGCAGAAGATCCGAATGGTTTGTAAGGATAACCTGTTGCTTTTAATCCGTCAAAAGTTGCTACACCCAATGTACGTGGATTGTAGCCATACGTGCGGTTTACATACACGGAGCGGGATTTCATCCACCTTGCTGTATCGGGGTAAGGGCCTGGTTTGGAGAAGTCGTCGTAAAAAGGAAGCTCCATCATTGTATCTCCACCGGTAATCATGAGCCGCAGGTTGCTGAGATCTTCCTGCGTCGATTGTTGTTGCAATACAGGATTGTAGCTCAAAGGAACAAGGGTGTCCTTTTGTGCAAAAGAAGCAGATACAAAAAGAAGCAGAATTGCCAGGTATGGAACTCTTTTACTTCCCATCGTCATCATCACCGCCATCGATTTCATCATCTTCATTCGTTAATTTTTTTTTATCGTTAGTAATAAAAAGATCTACGCTTGCCCCCATATTCACTATGTTATCAGCTCCCGGCGATTGCTTGTAAATGAAAGCCGAACAGGTATCCTTCATCGGTGCATCCAGTATAAGTGCGCCAATGCTCAGACCGTTCGCTACCAGTTTGGACTTCGCCTGGCAATACGTTAATCCCGTTACGTTGATAACGGACGTTTGCGCATCTGACGAGGCTCCTTTTCCAACCACGAGGCTTATCACAGAGCCTTTTTTGATCAGAGTGCCGGGTGTTATTTCCTTACCATCGAACAGCTGTTTCAGCACGCAATTGTTGCAGGGATCCGCTACAAATTTCGTTTTGCCGGTCTTTAATCCATAACTCTCTATCATTGCTGTAGCCTGTCTCAAAGAACGGTCAATCAGCTTGGGCATAGCAATCTGTGGGGGCAGCACGGAAGTAACGTACAAATAGATGGTTCTATTGTGTTTCACCTCGCTATTTTTTTCCGGATCCTGGCTGATCACAGTCCCTGGCTTCTCTTTGGGGTTGTACAACGAATCAATGATCCGGTACGTAACATTTTTCCCGTTCACAAAAGCATCCAGCTCTGTAATTGGCTGTCCCGTAAAATCGGGCACCTGCACCACGTCTCCGTGATTGGTATAGATCCCCATACATTTAAATGCGATCCAAAGTACCAGCAAAGCGCTGAGAACGGCCAGGGTAAAATGGATAAAAAAGGTTTTCGTACGCAAAAACCGGAAAAAATCCCTCATAAGTATAGCTGCAATAAAGCTATAAAGATACTATTTTGGGGCATAGAATGGGAAGGGAATACGGAGAATTTCTCTTCTTTATTCGGTAAATTTTGCTAAAACACTTCGGTTTACTGGTAGATCTTTTCGAAGGCTTTTGGCAGCTTATCGATAACATCACTGGCCAGTAAGGATTCCACATGATTTTTTTTCAGTGCAAGGTCAGCCGCCATCCCATGAAGATACACCCCAAAAATAGCAGCATGGTTGGGAGCATAGCCCCTCGCCAGCAGACCAGTGATGATCCCGGTGAGCGTATCGCCGCTTCCTCCTTTGGCCAATCCCGGATTACCGGTAGAGTTGAAAAACACATTCCCGTCGGGCATTACGACTGCAGTATACATGCCTTTGAGCACAATAATGATGACATTTTTAGCCGCCATTTCCTTTGCGCTGTTCAGCCTGTCGAAAGAAGAGCTGTGCGCACCAGCCAGCCGGTCAAATTCTTT
Organism: Bacteroidota bacterium; assembly: GCA_021156365.1. Classification (GTDB taxonomy): domain Bacteria; phylum Bacteroidota; class Bacteroidia; order B-17B0; family Aurantibacillaceae; genus JADJDM01. The sequence continues at coordinate 153,028 of JAJNDK010000006.1, read as the reverse complement.
CGGATGGGGTGTGAGGATGGAGTATTTTGGCAAAAAGGCCATCCAGGTTTTGTTTTCCGAAAGGATATTCAGGGCATCAGCATCGATCACCAGGGGGCGCACGCTGTTCTGGATCAGCAATTTCAAAATATTCTGCGTTTGTTTTTCAGTGCCCAGGCCACAACCTACGCCGATAGCGGCATATGGAGCAACATCCGGAAGATCGCTTATGTACTCCTCCCCTTCGCTATGCGAGATCATCGCTTCCGGAACGGCTGTCTGCATGGGAATAGAAGCAGACTTCGGTATGTGAACGGTAAGTAAGCCGGCTCCGGACCGAAGACAGGCACGGGCAGCCAGCTGAGCTGCTCCGGTCTTTCCCGTACTTCCGCAAACCAGCAAAGCATGACCAAAATTGCCTTTGTGCGCATTTGCCTTGCGGAACAACAATACCTGTTTGATCACTTCTTTATCCGTGAAAAAATAAGAGCAGGGTAATTCATGAATGAATGCGTTATCGAGGCCAATGTCCAGGATCTCAAAAGAACCGTACCAGGCATAATTCTCCGGGAAGAAAAAAGCCAGCTTGGGTGTTTGGAACGAAAGCGTCCTATTGGCTCTAATGATCGTATTGCCTTCATTGTTCGTATCGGGTATCATTCCACTGGGTACGTCTATGGAAATGACCTTGCACCTGCTGGAATTAATGAAACCAATGACTTCTGCAACAATTCCTTCTGCCGGTTTTGAAATACCGGTTCCCAGCAAAGCATCAATAACAAGCTTATTTTCTGTGACTACTGCAGCGAGGTCTTCTTTTGAAGCAATGTACTGAATACTCACTTTGCCCTGTTTGGTGAGAAGCCTGAGATTTTCGGTAAAATCAGGACTTTTGTTGGATGTATGCTCCACAATATATACACTCACCTGCAGGCTCCTTTCCGAGAGCATACGCGCAATCGCAAGGCCATCCCCACCGTTATTTCCCTTACCGCAAAAAATACTGTATTCGGTATCATCGTCGCCATAGCGCAGGATCCTGAAAAGACAGGCTCGTGCTGCTCTTTCCATCAGCTCGATAGAAGGAACAGGCTCATTGGCGATCGTGTATTGGTCTGCCTCTTTTAGTTGTGTTGCTGATAGGATCTTCATGGTGCGCGAAAATAAACCCTGTTATGTAAATAGAACCGGAAAAGAAGGATACCAATTTACAAATTATTTACATGGGACAGCATTTAACTGCCAATACCCGCCAGCAGCCGGAGCGATTGTTTCCAGGAAAGATTTCGCGAGCGGCAGGCCAGTGCAAAGGAAATAAGGAAGCTGGAAATAATATTGATGATCCCGATGCCCATAACACCTGCAAACACGGTCAGCAGAAAAGGCAGTGGGAAGCTATCAATGCTGCCTAATCCAATACCGAAATTTCCTGCAGAAATAGTAATATGCCGGATATCGAATGGCAGGCCCATAAATTTTCCAATATTGCCGGCCATTCCGAGGCAGAAACCTAAAAACACATTCCCGGTAATAGCGCCGGCATTTGTTTCGATGAAGCCGGCCCATTTTTGCAGACGCTCTTTTGCAAATCTCCGGGTAAGACCGGGGTGGGTTTGAATGCGGTAAGGAATTTCAGAGAACACGACCTTGTTGTCGATATAACCTGTTACATATCCCGAGATGGAAAGAAAAATGCCCGTGATGAATGCATAGAACAAGGAAGCACTCAACAAGGGATGATTGGAATAAAATTGTGAAGTGGATTCTTCATCGGTAAAGACCTGCAAATGACAGAAATTTTTAAGCACGTATGCAAAAGCAAAACAAAGCGGCAGAACGATCAGTAAATTCCCAAACAGTGAAATGAACTGACTTCGCATTACCTGTCGGAACGCTCTTGCTGCCCGGGGAATATCGATGTTCTCCCCTTCCAGCGATGCAGCCATATAAGAAGCAGTCATAGCGGGTTGCTTGGTCGCCAAAGTAAAATGCGCGAGATGCATAAAAACAAAACCAATAGCATAATTGAGCCCGAATAAAAATCCTTCCCCGAAAGGTGCAAGCTGAAGAAGATGAATAAGATCTTTTATATACACGAGAAAAACAACAACCAGGCCTCCACCCATCGCCGAACGAAAAAGCTTCCGGTTCTCTTCTTTGGAAAAACCGATATAGTGCTCGCCTTTTTCGGAAGCATGGCTGATAACCCGGTAAGCAAGTAGTTGTGTGTTCTCATTAAAGAATTTACCAACGCTTGTTCTTTCCTTTTCTGCTATGGCAAGCTCGGTAATGAGCCGCGAAATAACAACTACTCTATACGTTTGGTCTTTGGAGAGGAACAACTGTACCAGCAGCTTCATCCGTTCGATCTGCTGAAATGCCAGCCGGATCAGGAACGTGAGGTGCAGGCTGATACCCGTCCGGTCTTTTTGTTCTTCCAGCTCTCTCAGCAGGCTTTCACATTGCTGCAGTTTTTTGCGGGCCGCTTCTATTTCCTCGTCCTCTACCTGTGTATGTGTTTGCAGGTGTTTTTTTGCGAGTATGCTTACGAGCTCGTTCAGCTCAAAAAAAGGTGAATCGTTATCATCCGCTTTTGGCAGGCGTTTCACCACATACGGATCGATGCCAAGGCTCGTTAAGCGATGACTGAGAATAAGGATGGAATTATAAAGTTGTTGTATGATTTTTTCCTTGTGTGCGGCCGGTTCGTCATGCAAAAACTCCAGGATAAGCTGCCAGTTGTGTGAGTTGATCCGGCTCAGGCGCAGCAGGTTTTTCTTTTCCGGAAAAAGAAAACGAATGAAATGACTGAGCTCATCTTCTTCGAGTTTGGGAGGAAGCAGCTTGTGTTTAATGCGCGAATAGAGCTCCGGAAAAAAACCACGGCTGGAACTGATCCCATAATCGGTAAAGGCATTCACAAAATGCGCCTGATCCAGCAGCAGAGATGCAAAGGCGTTTAATTGCTCTCCAAATAACATATCCTTCCTGTATTCCGCCAGTAATAGTGCGAGACTTGCATTGAAGTCAGAGACATCCTCAACAGGAATGCGCTGCATTTCTGTAACAAAGAGCTTGAGCCGTGTAAATTGATTTTTCGGAATGAGCATAGAACAGTTCTAAAGGTACCGTATTTAAAATCCTCCGGGAACAAAAAATCACAATAAAGGAAAAATCCGCCTATGCTGCAGTCTGTACCGGCAATTCCTCTACGATAATACATTCAGCTGCCTTTGAGCTTACGCTGATCTCTTTTTTACGGCATTGCAAAAGCAGGGAATTATCAAAAGCTTCAACATTTTTTATACTCAGTAATGCACCGATGATGAGCTGGTGTTTCTCGAGGTATTTTAAAAAAGCCGGGGAATGGTCCGTAACACCTGTTATTTTGTAGCTGGTATTCACTTTTGCTTCCGATAGTTTAATGAAATTACTTTTCCGGATCTTGCCTTTTTCATCCGGGATCGGATCCCCGTGCGGATCAAAATGGGGATGCCCTAATTTCTCCGACAGTTTTTTTATCAGCTTATCGTTTTTTATGTGCTCCAGCTCTTCTGCGATCTCATGTACTTCATCCCAACCAAAACCCAGCTCTTTAGCCAGGTAGGTTTCCCAGATACGGTGCCTGCGTACAATGGTCAGAGCTATTTTGGAACCGGCCGCCGTAAGCCGGGTACCATAGGATTTTTCGTATACAACCAGTTTCAGCTCATGCAGCTTTTTTACAGCTTCCGTCACCGTGGCAGGGATCACGTTCAGCTTATCCGCCAATTGCTTGTTGCCAACCACGGATGCATTTCCACCGGAAAGATGGTAAATGGTCTTCAGGTAATTTTCGATCGTTTCGGACTGCATAATTTATTTTTTTGGTCTGCCAAAAATAATAATTTTATCCGGCTAAATAAAAAGAACTTTGTGCCGAATAAAAACGAAAATGAGAACGATTGTAATCCTATTGATCTGTTTGCTGGGCATCGCAACAGGCTGTAAAAAGATAATGCCGGAAGCACCGGAAGAGAACGAACTGCTGGACGGTCCGGTGGACGGGCTTTCCTCCCAGGAAAAAATACAGTTCCTGAAAGGGGATGTAGCTTTTAATGATGAGGTCTTTACCTCGCAAACAGGGCTTGGGCCTCTATTTGTTGCCAATTCCTGCGGTACCTGCCATGCAGGTGATGGAAAAGGCCATCCTTTTACTTCGCTCACCCGTTTCGGACAAACCGACAGCAGCGGGAACCAGTATTTACATGTGGGGGCACCGCAATTGCAGAACCGTGCCATTCCGGGTTATACACCCGAAACGCTGCCTGCAGGTGTGGGCTTTTCGAAAATACTGCCACCTGCCAATACAGGGCTCGGTTACCTCGATGCAGTCAGCGATGCAGATATTCTTGCCCTTGCCGATCCGAACGATCTGAACGGTGATGGTATCTCAGGTGTGCCCAACTGGATCCATCCACCCGCCTATTGCCAGGAAAGAGCAAATACCGTTTCGCATAATGGCAAATACATTGCCCGCTTCGGTAAAAAAGGGGCTGCCTATGATCTCCTGCAACAAACAGCCAACGCGTATAACCAGGATATGGGTGTGAGCAGCAGCTTTGAACATTATGATACCTATTCACACCTGGACATGGATCCCGAAGTTTCCAACGAAACGGTAAACAATGTTGTGTTTTATTTAAAGGCATTGAAAGCTCCCTACCGCAGAAACGCTGATGATGCCGATGTGAGATCAGGAGAGCAGCTTTTTATGACAGCCGGTTGTGATAAATGCCATACACCGGAGCTGAAAACAGGAGCTTCCTCTATAGCAGCCTTATCCAATAAAACATTCTATCCCTACACCGATATGCTCCTGCACGATATGGGCAGCGGACTGGATGACAATTACACCGAAGGCTCTGCCAAAACCTATGAGTGGAAAACACCACCCCTGTGGGGATTAGGTCTTTCGAAAGCTTCACAGGGAGGCAGTTATTTCCTGCTGCATGACGGGCGTGCACACTCCATAGAAGAAGCCATATTAATGCATGGTGGAGAAGGCTTCGTATCCAAAAATTATTATCAAAGTCTGCCCGCAACGGAAAAAGAAAAAGTAATTAAATTTTTAGAAAGTCTTTAATGAACAGACGGGATTTTATAGGTGCCTCCTGCATGGCTTGTGCCGGAATGACCGGCTTAACGGTACTTTTGCAGGCCTGCACCACAGGGAAGTACATCAGTGATTTTTCACAGAGCGGAACCAAAATAAGCGTTAAGAAAACAGCTTTTACCGTGGTAAAAAAAGATAAAACGGTAGAACAGAAATACATCCTGCTCAAACCCGACAGCCTTCAATTTCCCATCGCATTGTACAAAGTGAATGCAAGCGGGTACAAAGCCATCCTGCTACAATGCACACACCAGGGATGTGAAGTTTCTCCTTACGAAACCACTATTGTGTGCCCATGTCACGGCGCAGAGTTCAATACCAAAGGAGAAGTGACACAGGGCCCTGCCGATTCCAATTTAAGAACATTCACAACCACAGAAGATAATGAAACCATTTATATTCAATTATAAGCTCATGCTGCGCTTTTATAGCATCCTGTTTTCCCTGTTGATGTCATTGAGCAGCTTTGCACAAACAGACAGCAGTAAGATCAGCCGTACACCTACCGACACTTCCAAAATGCAGCTCAATATGGATGCGGTATACAACCGGCCTTTCCTGCAATACGGAAAGATCCCCGTAGCCATTGGTGGTTATGCTGAAGCCAACACACAGTATGCAGTAACAGATGGAGTAACAGAAGGATTTTCTTTCCAGATGCGCCGGATGACTTTGTTCGTTTCTTCTTCCATTCACCGGAAAATAAAATTTCTTTCGGAAATAGAATTTGAAGATGGCACCAAAGAGATCAACATCGAATTCGCTGCACTTGATATTCAGCTGCACAACCTACTCACCTTTCGCGGAGGTATCATTATGAACCCTATCGGGGGCTTCAACCAGAACCACGATGGTCCACGCTGGGAATTTATAGACCGCCCTATCGCTGCCACGCAAATGCTTCCTGCCACTTTTAGCAATGTGGGTTTTGGTTTCTACGGAAAAACCTACAAACCGAAATTCGTATGGGCTTATGAGATCTACCTGACGAATGGTTTCAATGACAATATCATCAACAATACGGAGAATAAAACTTTCCTGCCTGCTACGAAACTCGATCCGGAGCGCTTTGAAGAAAGCTTCAACGGTATCCCTCTGACGAATGCCAAAACATCGTTCCGGTACAAAAAGATCGGAGAGATCGGTCTTTCCTACATGGGAGGCATTTACAACAAATTTGAAGACGATGGTTTAGAACTCGACAGCAAACGCAGGGTGGACGTGATGGCCATCGATTTCAACACAACCATCCCGAAAGCAAATACAGTGATCACTGCCGAGTTTGCCTGGACCTTTGTGGATGTACCGGATACCTACACACAGCAGTTCGGGAATAAACAACAGGGAGGCTTTATTGACATTGTACAGCCCATTATTAAAAAGAAAATGTTCGGTTTCGAAAAAGCCAGCTTTAATGCAGCCCTGCGTGTGGAATATGTAGACTGGAACATTGGCACCTTCAAAGAAACGGGAGGCAATATCTCAGATGATCTGTTCTCTATTGTACCTGCGATCAGCTTCCGTACTTCTCCGCAAACAGTATTGCGACTGAACTACCGCCAGCAATGGCAAAAAGATCTTTTAGGTAATCCCCCTGCAAGGACAGGAGCGATACAGTTTGGGGTGAGTAGTTATTTTTAGCGTGAATTTTGCCGCAGATTCTCACAAATTTCGCCGATGTGAAAACTATGTTAAGATATCTTTTACATTGAACTTATCCGCGTAATCTGCGAAAATCCGCGGCAGTATTTTTCAAAACAACCTCAACTGACTCTCCCCTGCCCTGTAATCAAAGGCATCCAGATTAAATACGAAAGGCTTACAATGCCCCATATGCCTGCGTTTGGCAATCGTAAAAAGCATTCTAATGGATTCGGCGATTTTTCCTTCACCACGCATTCTTGTACCATAACGGCTGTCATTCACATTGCCGCCATGGCAATCACAGATCTGGTTCCAGATCTTGTTGGCACCGTCGGGGTAATTTTTGAAGAGCCAATCCTTGAATATATCGCCGATGGCACCGTTCAGGCGTACGATGGTATAACCGGCCGAAGTGGCTCCGTGTAGTGCAGCCTGCTCCACCACATTGGCGATCTCGTGGTTATTGAGTCCCGGAATGATCGGCGCTACCATTGTTCCGCAGGGAATGCCGGCATCACTTAACTTTTTCAGGGCATTCAAACGTGATTTGTAGGAAGCGGTTCGCGGTTCCAGCATCAACCTTGTTTCTTCCGTAAGTCCCGTGATCGAGACCATCACATGGATCAGGTTCTCCTTTGCCATTTCCTGCATGATGTCGATATCACGTGTCACGAGTGCGTTCTTAGTGATCACACCAACCGGGTGTTTGAATTTGAGGCAGGTTTCAAGGATACTGCGTGTCAGCTTCAGTTTACGTTCGGCAGGCTGGTAACAATCCGTATTTCCGGAAAGCATGATGGGTAAAGGCTGCCAGTTTTTGTTCGAAAGCTGTTTTTCCAGTATTTCTGCGATATTTTGTTTTACGATGATCTTCTGCTCAAAATCGATCCCTGCGCTGTATCCCCAGTATTCATGCGAATTACGTGCATAACAATAAATACAACCATGCTCGCAACCCTGGTAGGGATTCATCGAATACGCTGCGCCTACATCCGGGCTGTCTACTTTGTTGATGATCGTTTTCGGATACGTTACGATGTATTCCGTTTTGTGTTGTTCCAGTAATTCTTCATCCAGGCCCTCGATATGCTCCCTTACCACTTTGAATTTATCGAACTTACTGTTCGGATTGAACTGCGCTCCCCGTCCCTTGAAATAATTGTCCTTATTTTCATTCTCCTGCATACCTTAAATTTACTGCCATTCAGGTCGAATGGAAAATCTCTTAACAAAGCTATTTTGCTACAATTCAGTAAAATAAAATTTGTGAACGATTAGAAAGTAATCATTGATTTTTTTCGCGGCGTATTTAACAGGATAGATAAAGAAGAAATGAACTGACCAGACACGGTCCCGATAGCTTTCGGGAGCGCAGATTTCGCGGATATAGATTATACTATGTTACAGGAGAAATCTGCGGATATACTAACTTCCTTCCAATAAATTAAAATCCCTTACACAGGCATTCCAAACCACTTCATCGGGAGTCGGGGCTACAATAGTTAATGGAGTTTGCTTTATGGGGTGCGTGAATTCTATCTTACGTGCATGCAGGTGAATGCTCGCATCTTTGTTCGTACGATCGAAACCATATTTAATATCGCCTTTGATCGGGCTGCCCATAGCCGAGAGCTGCACACGGATCTGGTGATGCCGGCCTGTGATTGGATTTACTTCCAGCATAAAATAGGTATCTGTTTTTACCAGGACCTTATAATGCAGCTCGGATTTCAAAGCGCCTTTGCGTGGCTCTGCATATCCACGACTTTTATTCTTTTGCTCGTCTTTTATTAAGTAATGGAGAAGGGTTCCTTCCTCCTCTTTCGGTTTATTTTTCACCACTGCCCAGTAGGTCTTTTTAATATCCTTTGTCCTGAACAGTTCGTTCAACCTGGTCAGCGCTTTGGAGGTTTTGGCAAACAGTACCACTCCACTTACAGGACGATCAATTCGATGCACCACTCCACAAAACACTTCGCCCGGTTTATCGTATTTATTCCGCAGGAACTGCTTTACCTTTTCGCTCAGCGGCTCATCACCGGTTTTATCACCCTGCACAATATCAGAAGGTTTTTTATTAATGGCAATAATATGGTTGTCTTCGTAAAGGACTTCGATGGTGGAGGCTGTCGACATGGTCATAGTGCAAATATACGGAATTCGGGGAACAGGTATATAAATGGAAACATATTACTTATTTAATGAACCATATAAGGACATATAAGCCCGGTACTCAAGAAACTCCTTCCATTAAAAGTCGACGGGAAAATTATGGAACAGACCATATAGTTCTAACGAGTAAAAACCTTATATGTCCTTATATGTCTTAAACGGGCCTGCTTCTCCACCACATCAGGGTATTCATTCATGGTGATACTTCTCCCCTTTCAGGATACTGAAAGCCCTGTACAGCTGCTCCACGAAGAAAACCCGGACCATCTGGTGCGAAAAGGTCATTTCGGAAAGGCTGATCTTATCCTGCGCTTTCGCATAAATACTCTCGTCGAAGCCATACGGACCGCCAATCACATAACAGATGTGTTTTTTGCCGGAGAGACTCTGTTTGTTCAGCTGTTCGGAAAAATTTTTCGAGGTAAACGATTTTCCTTTCTCATCAAGAAGAATGATATGATCGAATTTTTCCAGTTCTTTCAACAGCAATACACCCTCTTCCTTTTTCTGCTGCTCGAAAGACTTGTTGCGGTTGGCTTTCGGGAAGACGATCGTTTGCACAGCAAAAGGAATATAATGCTTCAGTCGTTTTTCATACAGTTCAAAGCCTTCGGCCACCCAGGGCTGATCGGTTTTGTCTATCTGAAGCAGGGTGATCTTCATGAATGCAATTTAGCTTTCGAGTAATCCACGGCCTGTTTTCTGGATCTTGCCGCTTTCCTTTAATTCTGCTACGGCTTTGTCCAGGATCCCGTTGATAAAGATCTTACTTTTCGGCGTGCTGTATTGTTTCGCGATCTCGATGTATTCATTTAACGAAACTTTTATCGGGATGTTGGGCAGATACAATACTTCGGAAAGCGCCATTTTCATCAGTAACACATCCAGGAAGGCGATCCGCTCTATTTCCCAGTTCTGGGTTTTGGCAGAGATCATTTCTTCCGCTTCGTGGTTATAGGCAATACATTTAGTGAACAGGGTGCGGGCAAAGAGTTTATCATCCTCCGGATCCTTATATAAAGCAGACAAGGTAACTTTACCGCTGTCATCTGCTGCTTCGATGGTTTTCAGTACAGTGGTCAGCACGAGGAATATATCGTCGGTCCAGTAAATATTTTTTTCTTCGAGCCAGAATTCCAGCAACTGGTTATCGGCAATATGGTTGCGGATCATCAGCTCCAGGAATTTTTTATCCTCTTTCGGAGAATTTTCGCCCGAAGCCTGATAGGTTTTGTAATCTTCGCCATTGCGGATCTCGCTGAATAATTTACGGACCATGTCCATATCATTCTGCCAGCTTACTTTCCGGTTAGCTACTTCCTTTTTCAAAGAAGGGCTTTGCGTTAGGTTAACAAGGATGGGATTATCAATAAATTTGGTATTGGGATTCAGATCTTCTTTGGTAGGAAGTCGCTTGTTCTTGTGATCCTCTATGACCAGGGTGGCTGCATGATGTATGTCGGTAAGGAGTACCAACAGGTATACATACAGTTCGTACACTTTTTCAATTTGCTGGAACATCTCTTTCTCAGCCTTGGCAAGGTCAGTACTTCCGGATTGGAAATAACTGTACAAAGCCTGCATTACCTTCACTCTTAAAAAACGACGATTGATCATAAAGAACGTAATTAAATTTTCTAATTCTAATTTACAAAAATATATTCAAAACTCCAGACTCCAGCCACTAAATTCAAAAAAAATCACAACAGCTCCTTCCGGAGCTGCTCAGGTCTTAAAACGACATTTTTATTCTTCCGATATCTGCAATACGCTTTTCCGCGATCCTGTTGGCAGCTACATAGGTCGGAACATTTTCATTCTTAGCGATTTGCAGGATATTCCAGGTGGTATTGTAAATGCCTTCCGCATGTTTCATAGCACGCTCACGTACATATCCTTCCAGCTCATAGAACACATTTATGATCCCGCCGGAGTTCACAACGAAATCAGGGGCATAAATAATACCTTTTGCTTTCACTGCTTCCCCATGTTTTTTCTCTTCGGCCAGCTGGTTATTCGCCGCGCCACAGATAATTTTACACTTCAGCTTGCTCAGTGAATCATCGTTCACAGTAGCGCCCAATGCGCAGGGAGCGTAAATATCAATATCCAGGTCGAACATTTTTTCAGGGCTGGTAACGGTAGCTTTGAAATTATCCACTGCCATTTTCACGCGTTCTTCATTTATGTCGTATACACTGATCACAGCGCCTTCCTTGTAAAGATGCTCAACTAAATGCATCCCTACATTTCCAAGACCCTGCACCAATACTTTTTTACCACTTAATGAATCGTTTCCGTATGCTTCTTTGGCTGCCGCTTTCATAGAAACATATACACCATATGCTGTAACCGGGCTCGGGTCACCGCTTCCACCCATTGATTCAGGCAGACCGCTCACAAAGTCCGTTTCCATTTTGATGATCTCCATATCGCGGCTGTTCATCGCCACATCTTCTGCAGTAATATATTTTCCACCGAGGCTGTTCACGAATTTACCGAAACGACGCAGGAACGCTTCATTCTTCAGTTTTTTCGGATCGCCGATGATCACTGCTTTACCTCCTCCGAGGTTAAGACCAGCTACTGCTGATTTGTAGGTCATACCACGGGACAAACGCAGTACGTCATTCAGCGCTTCCATTTCATTGTTGTAGTTCCACATACGCGTTCCACCAAGACTTGGGCCCAGCACGGTATTGTGAATAGCGATGATCGCTTTCAGTCCGGTTTCATTATCGTTACAAAAAACAACCTGTTCGTGATTGTATTGCAGCATTTGCCCGATCACCGGATTTTCCGCCAAAGGACTTGTTTTGATATCTACTACTTCCATGAATATGGGTTTAAATTTGAGGCTCCAAATGTATGTTTTTTTTCATTATACAAATGAAATTTATACATGTTTTACTTAGCGTTAAAATAGCTAATTTAGACTAAATTTAAGTCATGTTTCGTCGAAATTATTTTCTGCTTGTTTTATTCCTTTTTCAGGGTTTGGCGGGGCAATCCCAGTCTTATAAGCAACTCAGCAACGATTTCGATACTGCGCGTTACAATGGCAAAAGTGAGGAAGCATTTGTTCTTGGAAACAAGCTTCTCGGCAAATACCAGAAAGAGCTGCAAAAGGATGTGATGAAACTGGCCTCTCTCAACAATACTTTCGGGAACTATTATTACCAGCAGAGCAATTTCGATAGCTCTCAGGCCTGCTTTGCCCGTGCGGTGAATCTTGTCTATTCGGTAAAAGCCGATACTTCTTTTGAATATGCCTATTACCTTGCCAATATGTCTTTTGTGCTCAAGGAAATGGGTTATTACGAAACTTCGGACAAGTATTACGCAGTGGCCTTACCGCGGCTTGCCAATTTCTTAGGAGCTTCCAGCGAAGAGTATTCTGCTTACTGCAAACAATACGTAGACCTGAAAGTAGACATGGCTGATTATACGACGGCGGCAGCCTATAATGATGCCCTCCTGTATTATTACAAAATGACAAAAGGTGAGAAAAACGATATGTATCTCGCCTGCCTCACCAATAAAGCCAGGATCCTGCAGGGACTGGGCAAATACAACGAGGCTATTCCGATCTTCAACCAGCTGGTGTATGAGACCAAACTTAATTTTCCCGAAGATACGCTGACGCAAACGATCACATTGAATAACCTGGCTTATTGTTATCGTCTTACCGGCAATAACAACGAAGCAGAACGCTATTTTATAGAAGCTTATCAGCTGCAGACACAATGTTCATCTATCCCATTGGCAGAGCAGGCTTCCCTGCTGAACAACCTGGCGATCGTTTACAAAGCCAAATGCGATTATGCCAATGCGGAGAAATGTTTTCTTAAAAGCATTGAACTCTACCAGAAAGCAAATATGCAGCGGACCGTGGAATTTGCAAACCCCTGCAACAATCTTGGTGATATGTACCGGATCCTCGGAAATGCAAAGGAAGCCTATAATTACCTGATGTATGCACTGGAAGTACGAAGGAATACAAGCGGTGAGGAACATGAATATTATGCCAACGCGTATAATAATGTTGGTTTGTTGTGTTACGAAAACAACCAGCTCGACGATGCGGAAAAGATCTTTCTGCGGTGTGAAGAAATTTATAAGGCGAAGCTCGGTGAAAAGAACGATCGCTATGCCGGCATCCTTAACCAGTTAGGGGCTGTGTATGCAGCAAAGAAACAATTTTCCAAAGCGCTCGAATACAAGAATAAATGCCTGCGTCTGATGGAAACCACGGTAGGCAAGCAAAATGACCGATACGGCTTGTTCCTTTCCGGAAAAGGGATCGTGGAAATGAGCATGAAAGAATATAAAACAGCTGTGAACACCTTTGATGAAGCTGCTGCTATTTTCAAAACAAATTTCGGAGCTACCAATTATAATTACATCGACATGGTGCATAACCAGGCCATGGCAAATGATAAGGCCGGTAATTACACTGCAGCCAGAAGCGCACACCTGAAAGCTATTTATGGCTATAAACGAATAGCAAGTGATAACCTTGCTTTTATGAGCGATGAGGAGAAAACCAATTTCTATTATGCGAATTCGCCACGTTATGCAGATTTCGAGAACTTCGTGGTAAAACGTTTTACCAATACAAAGAACGAAAGGGACGACAGCCTGCTGAAAGCATTCATCGATGAACGTTTGTGGAGCAAATCCCTGCTGTTAAATGAATCAAGTGCCCTGCACAAAAGCATGCTCAACAGCAAGGACACCACTATTCGAAGTCTTTTCTCCAAATGGTTCGAACAGAAAAAAAACCTGCACCAGCTATACCAGTTCTCGAAAACAGAGCTGGAAGAAAACAAGATCGATATGGATGCTGAGCAGAGTTACCTGAACGAGATCGAAAAAGAATTGTCCAAAGCTTCCAAACAATTCTCGCAGCAAAAGGAATATCTGAATTTTGAAACCCTTAAAAACAAATTATCCAAATCTGAGCTGGCGATCGAGATCGTTCGCAATGAGCCGGAGCTCAACGATTCTGTTTCTACTGTCAGCTACTCCGCTTTGATCGTTGGAAAAGACTATGCCGCTCCGAAACTGGTGGTACTGGACAGTGCTGCGTTTTTCGATACACTGTTCGTGGATAAATACAAATTCAATATTCATGCAAGGAGCACCGACCGTGTGTCTTACAATCGTTTTTTCAAAGCCTTCGAAAAATACCTCGGCGGAATAAATAAAGTTTATTTTTCGCCGGACGGAGCCTATCAGAAACTGAATGTATATACCCTGTTCAACCCGGTTACGAATAAATACCTGCTGGAAACCCTGGAAATAGAACAAGTCACATCGCTCAACGATCTGCAGAAAGAAGGAGGAGTTTTGGCCAAAACCGGAAGCGCTGTTTTATTTGGCTACCCGGATTATGAATGGAAAAAAGAAGATTCGAAAAAAGCACCCGAGCAGGAAATGATCGTATCGCGTTTTGGCTTCTCCGAATTACCGGAGCTGCCGGGAACAAAAAAAGAAACGGAAATGATCTCGGATGTATTCAATGCCAAAGGCTGGGATACCCATTTGCATCTTGCGAAAGAAGCAACTGAAGAGAAAGTGAAAGAAGTGGAAAGCCCTACGATCCTTCACATTGCCACGCACGGATTTTTTCTTCCCAACCTGGATTACAGCGATGAAAAGATCATGGGCTTTGAAACGGAAGTGGCCCGGCAGAATCCTTTATTGCGTTCGGGTGTGATCATGGCAGGTGCAGCATCAAAAGATACGCTCATTCAAAAAAAGGATGATGGAATCCTGACTGCTTATGAAGCCTCTTTATTAAATCTTCAAAACACAGAGCTCGTTACACTTTCTGCCTGCGAAACAGGATTAGGTGATCAGCTGTTGAACGGACAAGGTGTGTATGGCCTGCAGCGGGCATTCCTCACTTCCGGAGCCAGATCGGTGCTTATGAGCCTGTGGGTGGTAGACGATTATGCAACACAGGAACTGATGACCAATTTTTATACGGAGTGGCTGCAAAATTACTCTTCGAAAAACAAACGTGCCGCTTTCCGTAAAGCACAGCTGGAAGTGAAGAAACGCTATCCGAGCCCTTATTTCTGGGGTGCCTTTGTGATGGTAGGAAAGTAACACAGTTTTTTACCGCAAAGAGCGCGAAGGAGTATACGCAAAAGGCCGCAGAGGTTTATCTGTAGAAGGAGTATGAATCATTTATTGTTCACCTAACGTTTTTCATGTAACAGCAGCAAAAATCCTAAGCAAGTCTTTTTAAATCCAACAACCTTATAAGCCTTCGCGAAGCCTCGCGATGGCTCAACACTTCACTGATTTTTTCTCTGCGCTCTCCGCGAAAACTTTGCGCCCTTTGCGGTTAACCCCTCGGAGAAAGTATGCCCAAAAAAAGAAAAGCCGCAGATCTCTCCACGGCTTCTTCTTTATTTTTTCGTTGATAATTATGCCAGCATCGTTACCGGGTTCTCCAGCATCTGTTTCAGAGTTTGCAGGAACGCTGCACCTGTAGCTCCATCTACCGTTCGGTGATCGCAGGCCAGTGTTACTTTCATTACATTGCCCGGCACTACCTGGCCGTTCTTCACCACAGGAACCTGGTTGATAACCCCCACCGAAAGAATACACGATTCAGGGATATTGATAATGGAAGTAAATTCGCTTATCCCAAACATCCCAAGGTTGGAAACCGTAAATGTATTGCCTTCCCAATCGGCAGGCTGCAATTTTTTGTCTTTTGCTCGCTTGCTCAGATCTTTCACTGTAGATGAGATCTGCGACAAGGACAACTGATCAGCAAAACGAATGCCCGGAACCAGGAGCCCGTCTTCAACCGCTATGGCCACCCCTACATGAATATGGTGATTGGTTCTTATTTTATCGCCCTTCCAACTGCTGTTTACTTTCGGATGTTTACGCAGAGCCACCGCACATGCTTTGATCACAAGGTCGTTGAACGAAACCTTGGTGTCGGGCAGGCTGTTGATCGCAGTACGTGCAGCAATGGCATTATCCATATCTACATCAACGGTCAGGTAAAACACCGGTGTGGTGGTCGTACTTTCTACGAGCCGGCGTGCAATGGTTTTACGCATTTGTGATGCCGGTTCGTCCGTAAAGCTTTCTTTGCCCAAAGCAACAGTTGATGCTGCTCCGGATTTAGCCGTTTGCTGCGAAGGCGTGTAAGATTCAATATCTCTTTTCACAATTCTTCCTCCGTCGCCGCTTCCCTGCAATGCATTCAGGCTGATGCCTTTTTCTGCGGCCAGTTTTTTAGCAAGTGGAGAAATTTTCATCCGGGCATCGCCATTGGCTGTATGTGCAACTGCTTGTTTCGTTTCGGTTGTTTCGGCAGTTTTTGTCTCTGCTTTCACTTCCTGTTTTGTTTCTGTTTTTGCTGCCACCGGTGCCGCACCTTTGTTCTTGTCGGCAGCTACAATAGCAGACACATCTTCTCCGCCTTTGCCAAGGATAGCAAGGATCCCGTCAACAGGAGCCGCTTTACCGGCTTCCACTCCTACATATAACAATACGCCTTCCTGGAACGATTCGAATTCCATGGTGGCTTTATCCGTTTCAATATCTGCAAGAAGCTCACCTGATTTTACTTTATCACCCACTTTTTTGTGCCATTTGGCTACCACACCTTCTGTCATGGTATCGCTCAGCTTGGGCATACGAACGATCTCTACTCCCGCAGGGATCTTTACTTCAGCAGTGGCCACTTCTTTTGTTTCCGGTTTAGCTTCTGTTTTTGTTTCTTCTGCTTTTTTCTCTGTTTTAGCATCAGCAGTAGTTGTACTGCCTCCTGTATTGCCTTTTAGCAGGCCGGAAATATCTTCACCTTCTTTTCCTAAAATAGCAAGAACGCTGTCGACAGGCACAGGTTTGCCCTGTTCCACACCGATATGCAGCAGGATACCATCCTGGAACGATTCAAATTCCATGGTAGCTTTGTCTGTTTCGATATCAGCCAGCAGGTCTCCTGATTTTACTTTATCACCTACTTTTTTGTGCCACTTTGCTACCACGCCTTCTGTCATGGTATCACTCAGCTTCGGCATTCTTACAATTTCCGCCATAATTTTTCCTTAATACGAATTAAATTTTTTGTCGATCGTTCGTTCCTTATTCAATAATATATGGATAGTCTTTTTGCATATACACATCATGGTACAGTTCTTCTGCATCCGGGTATGGAGACTCTTCGGCAAACTGAACGGATTCATCCACGATCGCTTTTACTTTTGCTTCTGCTGCTTCTATTCCTGCATCATCGATCCAGTTGTTCTTTTTCATCACAGCAAGTACCTTTTCGATCGGATCCTGTGCCTGGTATTCTTTTACTTCATCTTTCGTACGGTATGTTTGTGCATCACTCATCGAGTGTCCTTTGTAACGATAAGTTTTCATTTCGAGCAAAGTAGGCCCGTCACCTTTTCTTGCTCTTGCCACTGCTTCTTCCATTGCTTCGTGCACTGCCTCTACCGACATTCCGTCAACCGGTTTTGCAGGCATATCGTACGCCAGACCAAGCTTCCACAGGTCGTGCACATTGGATGTACGCTCTACGGAAGTTCCCATTGCATAATGGTTGTTCTCTATGATGAAAATAACAGGCAATTTCCAGGTCATCGCCATATTGAATGCCTCATGCAAAGCACCCTGACGAACGGCTCCGTCGCCCATCGAGCAAACGCATACATTGTCGGTTCCATTGTATTTTTCCGCGAATGCAATACCTGCACCCAAAGGGATCTGTCCGCCCACAATACCGTGGCCGCCAACGAAATTATGTTCTTTACTGAATATGTGCATGGAACCGCCTTTCCCCTTGCTGCAACCGGTGATCTTGGCATACATTTCGGCCATCACATACTTCGGGTGTAATCCCAGTCCGATAGGATGCGCGTGATCGCGGTAAGCGGTAATATGTTTATCGTCTTTTTTGGTAGCGCTCACGGTTCCTGCTACTATGGCTTCCTGCCCGATGTACAAATGGCAAAAGCCTTTGATCTTTTGCTGAACATAAAGTTGTCCCGTACGCTCCTCAAATTTTCGCATCAGGAGCATGCTTTCGTACCAGGTAATGTATTGTTCTTTCGTGAATTTTAATTTCTTTTCCGTTTTTTCCGCAACTTTAGCCATAGCTTTAAAAATTATAGCTACAAATATATAAAAAATCAGTTTGAATGGCCTCTGAAAAGGGAGTTTTAGCACATTATTAAAGGCCCAAAAATTATGTTTTCTCCACCCGATTCTTTATATTTGATATTTGATGGTCCGGAGGTTCAAATATCTCGTTTTTCTGCTCTGTATAACGGGCAGCTATCTGCTTCGGGCTCATGAGCATCCCGCTGTTAAACCATCCCTCATTCGTTTTACCGAGAACAAAAATCAATGGGACGGTTTTATTAAATACCGGGCCCAGCTGGATGGCGGTGCGCTTTTCCTGCAAAACAACCGGCTTACCTATCATTTTTACGATAAGGATACCTACAGAAGCATTCACGGGAATCCAAAAACTAAAGTAAAAGATATAAAAAGAGTCTGGTTCCATGTTAATTTTTTGAATCCGAACCCGGATGTCAGCTATACCTCAGTTACTCCGGCACCCGACTACAACAATTATTTTATCGGGAAAGATCCGGCAAAATGGGCGGCTAATGTAAAGAACTACAGTGAGGTGATGTATCAGAACATCTGGCCGGGTATCGACCTGCAGATGATCGGGCAAGACAACAGCATGAAGTCCAACTTTTATGTAGCGCCAGGTACTGATGCTTCCGCTATTCAACTGAATTATGAAGGTGTAAAGAATATCAGCTTAAAAAACAATGTTCTCAGCATTTCTACCATCATCAATGAAATGACGGAGCATGAACCATACGCTTACCAGGTCATAAACGGAACTAAAAAAGAAGTGCCTTGCAATTTTAAGCTGAAGAAAAACACACTGAGCTATGAATTTCCGGAAGGCTATGATAAAAGCCTTGAGCTGGTCATCGACCCCGTACTTGTATTTGCCTGCTCTTCCGGATCCACTGCGGATAATTTCGGAATGACAGCAACCTATGATGAAGAAGGGAATCTGTACTCCGGTGGAACTGCTTTCGATATTGGCTTCCCTGTCACTGCCGGCGCATACGATCCGAATTACAGCAGTCTTGTACAATACGGGCAAACAGATGTAGTGATCACCAAATACGATTCGTCAGGAACTTTTCTCCGTTACTCTACTTACCTCGGAGGAGCCGATGATGCGGATGTAGTGAACAGTCTGATAGTAGATGCGCAGGATAACCTGTATATGTACGGCGTTACGGCTTCTCCTGATTTCCCAACTTCTGCCAGCGCTTATGATCAGACATTCAATGGTGGCCAAAGAGTGCGGTATTATTACAACGGGGCCTTTTTCGAGCACGGAACGGATATTTATATTTCCAAGCTGAACAGTACCGGAACAGCCTTGCTTTCTTCGACATTCATTGGTGGAAGCAGTAACGACGGATTGAACTATACGGTAGATTCAACTTTCCAGGGATCCATTTTCCCATACGGAAATATTTATCAACCCAACTATGACTCATTGCTTTTTAATTACGGTGATCAGAACCGGGGAGAGATCCAGCTGGACAATGCAGGGAATGTGGTAGTAGCCAGCACAACACGATCAGCGGATTTTCCTGTTAATGGTTTCGATAATTCCTTAGGTGGCGTGCAGGATGCTATTGTGTTCAAACTCACTTCAAACTTAGATGCACTCACCTGGAGTACTTTTTTCGGAGGTTCAAGCCTGGATGCAGGTCATGCCCTTTGCCTGGATGCGAACAACAATGTATTCTTTACCGGTGGAAGCTGTAGCCAGGATCTTGATATAACCGCCGGAGCATTTTCTCCAACCTATGGAGGCGGGAAAGCAGATGGCTACATAGCAAAAATAAAAAACGACGGAACAGCCCTGCTGCATTCAACATACATTGGAACGACAAATTACGATCAATGTTATTTTGTTCAGTTAGACAACAGCGCCAATGTTTTTGTCTTTGGCCAGACGCAAGGTACTATGGCAGTTGTGAACGCTGCCTACTCCAACACAAACGGCCGGCAATTTATTTCCAAACTGGATAGTACGATGGGCACATTACTGATGCAAACAAAATTCGGCAATGGTAATCCAACGATAAATATTTCACCCTCCGCTTTCCTGGTAGATTGTGCAGAGAATATATATCTGAGCGGATGGGGAGGAAATATCATTACGGGCCCGGCTACTTTCAATATGCCTTTGACAGCCAACGCGCATCAGCCCTCCACAGACGGGTTTAATTTTTATTTAATGGTATTAAGCAAAAATGCAGGGTCCCTGTTGTATGCAACGTATTTCGGAGGCGGATCCAGTCGTGAGCATGTGGATGGAGGTACCAGTCGCTTCGATAAAAAAGGAATTATTTACCAGAGTGTATGTGCCGGATGCAACGGTTATGATGACTTCCCGGTAACATCCGGTTCCTGGCCTACTTCCCTGTATGGCAATAACTGGAATCAATCTTCGAATTGCAATAACGGAACCTTTAAATTTAATTTTGAATATGCCATTCCTGTTGCACAAATGACATCAAATATTGTGAGTGGTTGTTCTCCACTTACTGTAAACTTTACGAATACCAGTATTTCTGCCGTGCAGTATCTCTGGGATTTCGGAAGTAACGATACCACTTCCCTTATTCTTAACCCCGTTAAAACATTTACCACACCCGGAACTTATACTGTTGTGTTGCTTGCCAAGAACAGCGCCTGCTTTAATGTGTGGGATACTGCTTATACCGTGATTACAGTATTCCCGAAACCGGATGGGCTGGCTACTGCAACACTTCAGCCCTGCACCAATACCTGGGATTTTGCCAGCCAGTCAACAGTGAGCTCCGGCACACTCAGCTATGCCTGGGATTTTGGCGACAGCGGAACTGCTTCCACTCCAACCATAACACATCCCTATGCATCAGCAGGCTCTTACACTACGCAGCTTATCGTTACTTCGGATCACGGATGTAAGGACACTGTTCTCCTCCCGGTACAAACAACATTGCATCCCGATAGTGTAAGCGGCGGTGCTTCGTTTTGTGAAAATGGTATCAATCCTGTTCCCCTCACTGCCACCGGCGGCGGTACGTATGTATGGAACCCTGCCACCGGTCTGAGCAATGCTGCCATTGCAAATCCAGTCGCAACGGTTACTGCTTCTGTCACTTACACGGTCACCATTTCCGAAAACGATGCAGCAGGGAATCCATGTCCTTCCGATCAAACGGTAAGCATAATTGTTTATCCTGTTCCGGATGCACAGGCTACGGTGAGCATTCAGCCCTGCACCAATACATTCGATTTCACCAATCTCTCTACGATCAGTTCCGGAACAATGACCTATGCCTGGGATTTTGATGATGCTACAAATTCTGTAGTTACCTCTCCAACGCATACTTATGCAGGTAATGGTTCCTACACGGTTTCCCTGCATGTCACCAGCGATCATGGTTGTACAGATTCTGTGTTTCTGCCTGTGCAAACAATACTGACACCTGATAGTGCAAACGGCGATGCAGCGTATTGTGCAAATGTGGTCACTCCGACTTCGTTAAATGCAAGCGGTGGCACGAGCTATTCATGGAGCCCGGCTGCCGGTCTTAGTAATCCGGCCATTGCAAGTCCTGTTGCAAGCCCTGCTGTTTCTACTACCTACACTGTTACCATTTCAGAAAACGATTTTGGCGGCAATGTCTGTACATCTACACACACTGTCGGGATCATTGTACATCCTGCTCCGGATGCGCAGGCAACAGTGACTATACAGCCATGCAACAGCACTTTTGATTTCAACAACCTCTCTACGATCAGCGCAGGTATTTTGTCCTATGACTGGGATTTCGGAGACAACACAAATTCTGCATTGACTTCTCCAACACATAGCTATACAACAAATGGATCCTATACTGTTTCCCTGCATGTTACCAGCGATCAGGGTTGTGTGGATTCGGTCTTCCTGCCCGTGCAGACACTGCTGACTCCCGATGTGGCGAACGGAGGAGGAGCCTATTGTGGTGATAGTATTGTACCGATCCAATTAACGGCCAGCGGAGGAACGAGTTATTCCTGGCTTCCTGTTGCCGGCCTGAACAATCCTTCTATTGCAAATCCAGTTGCAATGCCCGGCTCAACTACTTCCTACACGGTTACCATTTCAGAAACCGATTTCGGAGGCAATGTTTGTGCATCAACTCATACGATCGATATCACCGTTTATCCGACTGTAAGCGCTAATTATACATACACCTCCAATGCCTGCGGGAATACATTCAATTTTACAAACACTTCCCTCGGTGCAGTAAATTCCTGGAGCTGGAATTTCGGAGATAGTTATTCTTCTGTATCAGAGGATCCCAATCACTCTTACACTACACCGGGCACATACTCTGTAAGCCTGGCAGTGCAAAACAGTTTCGGATGTACGGATACAATTATAAAACCGCTGACACTGGCAGGCTTTAATCCGCTTAACATCAGTGCTACGCAAACCATTTGTTTCAATCAATCTGCACAATTAAATGCAAGCGGGGGAATTGCTTACAGCTGGTCTCCGGCAGCATCCCTGAACAGCAGCAGCATTCCCAACCCAACAGCAAGCCCGAGTGTTACCACTACGTATTCAGTTATTGTTACTACGCTCAGCTCGCTCGGCGCTACCTGTTATTCCAATCTTGTAACTACTGTAAATGTTTCCACATTAGGCGGAACACTGCTTACTACATCTGCTAACCCTGATACCTTGTATGAAGGTGAAAGCAGCCAGATCAACAGCAATATCTCGGCGCCTTTTACGATCCACTGGTCACCTCCTTATGCACTCTCCAGTACCACGGTTTATGATCCCATTGCTACTCCACTGCATACCACTACCTATACCGCAATAGCAACTGATAACCATGGATGTCAGTACCCGCTGGATACACTCACGATTTATGTACTCAGCCGGCAATGCGATGAAGGAAGTGTGTTTATCCCGAATACCTTCTCGCCAAACTCAGACGGATCGAACGATATCCTGTACATCAGAAGTAATTTTGTAGCTGACCTATACTTTGCCGTATATGACCGCTGGGGTGAGCGTGTATTTGAAACAACCGACATTGCAAAAGGCTGGGACGGTATATTCAAAGGAATGAAATCAGATCCGGGCGTTTTCGGATATTATTTAAAATATACCTGCACCAACGGCCAGGAAAGCTTCAAAAAAGGAAATGTAACGCTGATACGATGAGAGTATTTTTATACATAGCTCTTTTTGCATTGTTCTCCCTGAACATGAAAGCTACGCATATTGTCGGCGGTGAATTGAATTACCGGCATTTGGGAAATTTTGATTACGAGCTAAAACTGACTGTTTACAGGGATTGCTACACCGGCGTTCCGCCGTTTGATAATCCTGCTTCGATCGGGATCTTTAACCAGAACAATGCATTCGTACAACAGGTACTGGTTCCTTTTGTATCGCTGGATACATTACCGGGCCTTATCAATGATCCCTGCACCATTGTACCAACTGATTTTTGTTATGAAGTAACTACTTATATCACCATCGTGCACCTTCCGCCTATTCCCGGAGGTTACCAGTTAGCTTATCAACGTTGCTGCCGCAATCAAAGTATTCTTAACCTTGTTAATCCACTGGCGGCCGGAGCGACTTATTACGCGCACATTCCCGACACAGCCCTTGTGATAAGCGATAGTAATCCAAAATTCAACAACTGGCCTCCACCTTTTATTTGTCTGAACAAAAAACTCATATTTGATCATTCCGCTACCGACTACGATGGTGATTCATTGGTCTACAGCCTCTACAATCCTTTTCACGGTGCAGATTACAATGATCCGCAACCGCAGCCGCCCTACAATCCTCCCTATACATCCGTTGTGTGGCAGGCCCCTTATTCCCAATCGAATATGTTAGGTGGCGTTCCGCTTTCCATTAATTCCCAGACAGGGCTGCTGACTGCCACTCCGGGCACACTTGGGCTTTTTGTGATCGGGATCAAAGTAAGTGAATACAGGAATGGTGTATTGATTGGTGAAACGTATCGTGATTTTCAATTCATCGTGAAGCCTTGTACGAATGTGGTGGTAGCGGCAGCCATTGCACCGAATGTGATCTGCGGCGAGCCTACGGTGAATTTCGTAAATCACAGCCAGGGCGCTTCTTCGTATCTCTGGAATTTCGGTGATCCCACTACCGGCAGTGACGTGACAACCGTTAGCGCTCCCGATTACACGTATCCTGCAGCAGGCACTTATACTGCCACACTGATCGCTTATGCCCCTCCTGCACTGCCACAGTGTAATGATACCGCGAGCTCGGTGGTAACTATAGAACACGCCTTTTCCACTGATTTCACACTCGAACCCTTCGCATGCAACACAAGTAAAATACACTTTACTGCACATTCGGTCAATCCTACTTCATTGCCAACACATTATTTGTGGAACCTCGGAGACGGCTCGCAATCAAATCTGCCCGAGTTTGATTATGAATATCAAAGCAGCGGTAATTTTGTGATCACCCTCGTGTCGAATGCAGTTGGTGGCGTGAACTGCTCGGATACTGTGTCAAGTCAATCCATTTATATCAGCCCAAAGACTGCTCTCTTTGTTCCGAATACTTTTAGCCCTAACGGAGACGGCAACAATGATGTTTTCAGGGCACGCGGGCCTTTGCTCAATTTTTTTTACCTTGCAGTATATAATCGCTGGGGAGAAAAGGTATTCGATACGGACAATATAAACAACGGATGGAATGGTACCTACCACAACATGGCGTCTGATCCGGGTGTATACGGCTATTATATGAAGGCAAGCTGCGATGGAGTAGAGTTTACGGAAGAAAAAGGAAATGTAACACTCATACGATAACATGAAAAAACATTTACATACATACCTGCTGTTCCTGCTTACCTTGTTGAGCTGCATTTCGTTTGCCCAGGATATTCATTTCTCGCAATTCAGCATGTCGCCACTGAATCTCAATCCCGCTTTCACCGGGTTCTTTGACGGAGATTACCGTGGAGCAGCCAATTACCGGAGCCAGTGGACAACGGTTCCTGTCTCGTATTCCACCGTCTCTGTTTCGGCGGATATGAATACGGACCTGAAGAAACTAAAAAGCAACCGCGTAGGAGCAGGCATCTTGTTCAACAATGATGTGGCAGGAGATAGTAAATACGGCACCACGCAATTCTACATTCCGCTTAGTTATATTCATATGCTGTCGGCCGATTCCAATCTTTTTCTCAGTCTTGGTTTACAGCCAGGCATTTCAAATGTAGGTTTCCGCACGAACAAACTGACTTTCGATAGTCAGTGGGACGGCGATGCATACAACCCTGCGCTTTCCACCGGTGAGAATTTTCCTTTAATGAAAAGGACCTATTTCGATATCAATACCGGAATGGCGCTTCAGTACCGGATCAAACAACGCTCAGCCGTAACATTGGGAATAGGCCTGTCTCACTTAGGCACACCGAAGATCTCGTATTTCAAGAACGAGGATATTCAACTCGATCCGAAATTCAATACCTACCTGTCATTCACCTATCCTGTTGCTACGCAAATAGACCTCAGCGCTGAATACCTGTTCCAGAAACAAGGCACGTACAAAGAAAATGTTTTCGGATTAAAAGCAGGCTACAATTTCCTGTCGGAAGTAAAACAAAATGTAAACATGGGTTTCTACCTGCGCGCCAAAGATGCCCTGATCACCAGGATCGGATATGATTTCAGGAACTGGCAGTTCGGCATGAGCTACGACATTAATACTTCTGCTTTCAAAGCTGCTACGAACCGAAGAGGCGCCATTGAATTCGGGGTGATCTGTATCATTCAGAAACCGAAAGCTTTTGTTCCGAAACAAAGACCCTGCCCGATCTATATGTAAGCGGATCAGATCGCATCCGCCACCGTAAACGTACTTCCGCCCACAAAAATAAGATCTGCCTTTGATGCATTTTCCTTTGCAGCTTTCAGTGCTTTTTTCACTGTTGCATACGTTTCACCCTTTAATTTGAATTCGCCGGCAATGGTGCATAGTTCCTGCTCGTTCAATGCACGCGGCAGGGAAGCTTTGGTAAAATAATAAACTGCCTGTTTGGGCAACATGGAAAGAACTTTTCGCACGTCCTTGTCATTTACCATACCGATCACAAAATGAAGTTTTTTGTGCGGTGTCCTCTTTATATTTTTCAATACTTCGAGGATGCCTGCTTCGTTATGACCCGTATCTGCTATCACCAGTGGCTTACGGTCCAATACCTGCCACCTGCCTTTCAAACCGGTGAGTGTTGTTACTTTCGTCAATGCTTTGTGAAAATCCTCCCGTTTTATATGGAAAGAACCGTTCGTATTCAGCAACGAGCAAGCGGCACAAACAGTTGCTATATTTTTTGCCTGGTAATATCCCGGCAGATCGCAGGTATATTTTTGCGCGGATGAATTGACCGTGTATTCCAGCATCAGCTGCCCGCCTTTGAAGATCTGTTTACCTGCCTTTATTTTGAAATTATCTTCGGCAAAAAACAAAGGGGCCGTATTCTTTTTGGCCGCTTTTATAAAGACCTCATCGCTCACACTGTTCCGTTCACCTATCAGAACGGGCACCTGCTTCTTCATGATCCCTGCTTTTTCCGTCGCTATCTTTTCCAGCGTATCCCCCAACAGGTTCATGTGATCCATACTTATGTTTGTGATAACCGAAAGTTCAGGTATGACCACATTGGTAGAATCCAGCCGGCCGCCCAACCCTGTTTCGATCACAGCTACATCTACTTTTTCTTTTGCAAAATAGTCAAAAGCAAGCGCTACCGTCCATTCAAAAAAAGAAGGCTCAATGGCTTCAAATCCCTGCTTATGCTGTTCTACAAAATCAACGATGTAGTTCTGTGGGATCATTTTTCCATTGACACGGATGCGCTCCCTGAAATCCTTTAAATGCGGGGATGTATACAAACCTGTTTTGTATCCTGCCTGCTGTAATACCGCAGCGATCATATGGGAAGTAGATCCTTTCCCGTTGGTGCCTGCAATATGAATGCTTTTAAACTGCCTGTAGGGATGATCCAGCGCATCCATTAGCTTCCAGGTATTATCCAGGTTTGCCTTGTAGGCAGCAGCCCCTATCCGCTGGAACATTGGAAGGCGGCTGAAGAGATACTCCACTGTCTGTTTGTAATCCTTTCCCATTTTACATCAAAAAAAATCCCCCGTCAGCCTAATGCAGACAGGGGATCATATAACCTGAAAATCCGATATTAATATTTTGAAAATCCTACTTTGTCAGAGATCTTGTGCTCGATCAGTAAACCTACACAAGCTGCATCCTGTGGTTTTCCTTTTGCAGAAGAAGCTTCTCCTGCAGGGATCATCACTTCGATAACCAACTGGCGTGTTGTTGCCGATTGAAATTCGAACTGCTGTGTATTTTCATTTTTTGCATTATCGAACAATTCTTCATTCGTTCTTGCGTCCATGATCTTGAAATTTACAGTAGATCCGGAAGTCTCGCAACAAACAGTCATACGGTAATCCATTCCTTTATAAATAACACAACGCAATTTAGAAGTAGTTCCCTGTGCAAACAAACCGCTTTTCGACTGGGAGTTATACATAAATGCTTTGTTATCATCCTTTGAGCCTTCCATATGACAGTTTTTCTTATGGAAATTGCCGCAAACACCTGCCTGCGCATGAAGCTGCGAGCTTAGCGCACCCAGCATAGATATCGTTAGTAGTATAAATGCTTTTTTCATCTGTTATTTGGTTTGAGTGAATGTATTTCTAACTGATTTAATTTTTTCGGAAATTGCTTTGTATTGGTCAGCGGTCATTTCAATATTCGTTCCACCTCCTAATACATTCACTCCGTCTTTTCCTTTTTCTGCTTTCACTTCTGTTTCTTTTAGCTTAGCGAACTCGTCTTTCAAACCATTCAGCTCTTTTATAACATCTGCAGTTGCAGGATCCGATTCATATTTCTTAACGAATTCGATGATATTCTCAAGGGTGATCTTTTGATCGGCCACACGTTGAATACCCGGACTGTTAGCCTCGTATTTCACGAGGTTCGTAACAATGTAAAGGCTTTCGATATATCCACCTGCAATTACCAGCGCGAGGGTGCTTCCCTGCTTGCTGTTTTGCAGCGTTTCGAATGAAGAGTAGTACAGATCGTCGGTGATAGCAGCCAGTGAATCAGAGTTTCCTACATTTTCCTGCAGGCGTTTTGCCACTTCCGGATTGATTGAAGTAGAGATTCCGATCTCATCTCCTAATTTTTTCACTACTATGAAATACTTCAATGCTTCAGGCCCCATTTCAAAAGTAGAGCAGTAGCTAAGATCGCAGCTATAGATACCGAAATTCAAGGCTTTCGATTTTGCGTCCGTATAGTTCTTATTATTATCCGGCGAATTTAAAAACGCAGTACTCTTGTTGGTTTTGCCGCCCACCATTTTTATGAAGGTCAGCATTTCGCCCGGTGAAGGAACCTGGAAAGACAACTCTCCTGTTTCCAGGCCGTCGTTTACTGTTCCGGCGGAATCAACTTTCGTTGAGTCATTTATTACTTCCTCTCCATCAGGGTGGTCTCCACCGCAAGATGTGAGTATTACACCTGCCGCTAAAGGCACTGCTAAGAATGCAGTTTTAAAGAATCTATTCATAATTTAAACTGGGGTTTCCTTTTTTATTTAATTAAGTCTTTCACAAGGTCCGCCGCTTCCTGCAATTGGATAGCGGAATATACTTTCAGTCCCGACTCGTCGATGATCTTTTTTGCTTCTACGGCATTGGTGCCCTGCAAACGAACGATGATCGGTACATTGATGGTGCCCATGTTTTTGTAAGCATCTACAATTCCCTGTGCAACGCGGTCGCAACGAACAATTCCACCGAAGATATTTACGAGGATCACTTTTACATTCGGATCTTTTAAGATAATGCGGAATGCTTTTTCAACGCGTTCTGCATTGGCAGTTCCTCCCACATCCAGGAAGTTTGCAGGATCTCCGCCCGATAATTTGATGATATCCATAGTAGCCATAGCAAGTCCGGCGCCGTTTACCATACAGCCGACATTACCGTCCAGCTTTACGTAATTCAGCTCCGCCGCTTTTGCTTCTACTTCTGTAGGATCTTCTTCTGTTACATCGCGCATTGCTTCGTAATCCGGATGACGGTACAAACCGTTACCATCGAAAGTTACTTTTGCATCTACTGCAATGATCTTGTCATCGGATGTTTTGAACAACGGGTTGATCTCGAACATGGAAGCATCGATAGAATCATATGCTTTGTAAAGAGACGCAACGAATTTTGTCATTTCTTTGAAGGCTGTTCCGCTCAGGCCCAGGTTGAAGGCAATTTTACGTGCCTGGAAATCGCGCAGACCTACTTTCGGGTCGATCTCTTCTTTCCAGATCTTGTCCGGGTGGTGTTCTGCCACTTCTTCAATGTCCATACCTCCTTCGGTCGTGTACATGATAATGTTGCGGCCTGTAGCACGGTTGAGCAGAACGCTCATATAAAATTCTTTGGTTGGGCTCGCTCCCGGATAATAAACATCCTGGGCTACCAATACTTTATTCACTTTTTTACCAGCTGCGCTTGTCTGTGGGGTGATCAGTTGCATCCCGAGGATTGCTCCTGCTTTTTCCCTCACTTCATCAAGGTTTTTTGCCACTTTCACTCCGCCACCTTTACCACGACCACCGGCATGGATCTGCGCTTTGATCACAGCAAAATCGCTGTTGTATTTTGTTTTCAATTCCTTCGCCGCTTCTACAGCCTGTTCAACTGTTTCAGCAACAAAACCTTCCTGCACCGCAACTCCAAAACTCTTTAGTATTTGCTTTCCTTGGTATTCGTGAATATTCATATTTTGTGTGATCTATGATTTTTGTTTATATGACTCCAAAAGTAGCTTTTTTCTTTAGATTTTCAAGAACTAAGCAAAAAAAATGCTCCCGGCAGCTCTAAGGAGGAAGAAATAGTGTAATTTGGTACGGTTTTTAGCGTTATGAGATCATTCTGTATGAGATTTTCCTTCCAAATAACGCTGATTTTCGCCTTGCTTTTTGCTTCCATTGCCTATGGCCAGAATTCAACTATCGAGGCCGATGCAACCACGCACGATTACGGTGACCTGGAAAATATTTATACCCTCCGTTCCGAATTCATCCTGAAAAATAACGCGGAGAAAACACTTTATTTCATGCGGGCGGATGTGGACAGGGATGTAAAAGTGATGGTGTATAAGAAAGCCCTGCCGCCAGGCGATACCGTTCATTTATCGGTGTTTTATCAACCCACTTCCACCGGAAAGTTCAAACGGGAAATAAAGCTCATCACCAGCGCTGACGGTCAACCTTACCTCCTGGCTGTAAAAGGCACGATCAAAAGCATTAAAAACGACGACAAAACAGCCTGCTATTATTTCGGAAGGCCAAACAAACCTCATCATTCCGGCGATGTAATTGTGTACAATCCTCCTACAGTGAACAAGCCACCGGTCAATCCCGTTAAGGAAATCGATCCCGATAGCAATCGGGACGACATCGATACGAGCGAATTTGAAGTGGTGGATCCGCCACCCGTGGAAGAACCTGAAGTAACAGTTTCCAACGAGCCCCTGAACCGTTTTGTATACAAACCGAACAATATCGTTTTCCTCGTAGATGTTTCGGGTTCCATGAGAGATTCGTCCAAGCTGCCCCTGATGAAAAAGGCGCTCGTTGTTTTAATAGATCAGCTCAGGGATATTGACCGGGTTACCTTTATCACCTACTCCGATTCGGTATTGCTCCGTTGCGAAGCCGTAAATGGCTCTGACAAAGAAATGCTGAAGAAAACCGTACAATCCCTGAACTCGAAAGGATATACACGGGGTGCAAAGGCGGTATTGTTTGCGCTCGAAACGGCAAAGAAAAACTATATAGAAGAGGGAAATAACCAGGTTTTCCTGGCCACCGATGGCAAATTTCCTTTTTATGAGGCACATTATGAAAAATGGCTCAAAGAGTCGGAAGGAAAAGCTATCGTTCTGTCGGCCGTGGCTTTCGGGAATGACAAAGATGCGCTTGTAAACTTAAAAGAAATAGCCCGCTTTGGAAAGGGATCTTATATCCGGATCCGCCATTTCGAAAAAGACAAGGAAGTCCTGGTAGAAGAGATCAAGCTCCGCTCAAAAAAGGAGTAGATCCCCTGGCAGGAGGGTTTACCCTAAAAAGCGGCACAGGGTTTGAATTAACGTTTACATTAGTACATTTGTAAAAACTAATTTGTATGAAAAATATCATTTTGATCCTATCCGTATTGACCATATTTACAGGTGCATCCTGTAAAAACAAGGAAAAAGCCGCAAGCTCCAATACCGCTGATCCCAATACTGCTTCCGATGCCAAACTGGGCGCTACAACCGACAAAAAATCGAGACTGGTTGTTTCCTTTAAAAGTATAGGAACGGGTATCGATCTTGATGCAAATGCCAAAATGGAGAAATTCATCAAGGAACACCCTAAAAAGCCTCAGTATGACGTCTATGCCTGGGGCAGGGAAGGCGAAACGGACTATGCTTTTTCTTTGAAAGAGATCAAATCCGGCGACCAGGCCAAATTCATCCAAGAATTGAAGGCAGCGATAGGTAACAGCGACCGGGTTTCCTACAAGGAAAACGAGGCTCCCAACGGGAAAATGAAGAAAAAATTATAAACGACTGTTCATTTCTTTACATACAAAATCGGCTCATTGTGGCCGATTTTTTTTATTTTTGCACTTTCTTATAAAACTACTTAACAATGAATGAATTAGGAATAAAATCGAAAAATTCGAGTGTTGCGGACCTGGGGCTTGCCAATGTTTCTATGGTCTACTGGAACATGCACCCATCTGAGCTTGTAGAGGAAACTATCGTTAGAGGAGAAGGCGTTCTTGCAGATACAGGAGCTTTGGCTATTGATACCGGTGAATTTACCGGGCGTTCGCCAAAAGACAAATTTGTGGTAGTAGATGCAAATACAAAAGACAGTGTTTGGTGGGGTGATGTGAACAACCCTTTTGATGAAGCTAAATTTGATATTCTCCATAACCGTATGTTGGCGTATTTCTCTGGTAAAGAGGTGTTTGTACGTGATTCTTACGCATGTGCCGATCCGAAATACCGGATCAATATCCGTGTAGTGACAGAAACGCCATGGAGCAATTTATTTGCCAATAACCTGTTCCTGCGCCCGACTGTTGCCGAAATTGAGAATTTCCAGCACGAATGGCTCATCCTGAATGCCCCGGGCTTTAAAGCAGATCCTAAGATCGACGGAACACGTCAGCATAACTTTGCGATTATCAATTTCACTAAAAAGACCATCCTGATCGGTGGAACCGGCTACACAGGTGAGATCAAAAAAGGAATTTTCGCTGTGCTGAACTATATCCTTCCACACGAAAAAGGTGTGCTTCCAATGCACTGCTCTGCTAATATTGGTAAAGACGGTGATACAGCTATTTTCTTCGGCTTATCGGGTACCGGTAAAACTACTCTTTCTGCTGATCCTGCCCGCAAGCTGATCGGTGATGATGAGCACGGCTGGAGCGAAACCTCCGTATTTAATTTCGAAGGCGGATGCTATGCAAAATGTGTAGACCTTTCGGCAGAAAAAGAACCGCAGATCTTCAATGCGATCAAATTCGGCTCCCTGCTCGAAAACATTGATTTTTATGAAGGAACAACAACTGTTGATTACAGCAGCATTTCCAAAACAGAAAATACACGTGTAAGTTACCCTTCTCATTATATCGACAATGCAGTTACTCCTGCTATCGGCGATATCCCGAAAAACATTTTCTTCCTTACCTGCGATGCATTCGGTGTACTGCCTCCGATCTCTAAACTGACACCTGCACAGGCTATGTACCATTTCATCAGTGGTTACACAGCCAAGGTTGCAGGAACAGAAATGGGCATCACCGAGCCGACACTGACTTTCTCTGCTTGTTTCGGAAAAGTTTTCTTACCACTTCACCCAACCAAATATGCAGAGCTGTTAGGTGAAAAACTGAAAAAACACCAGGTAAATGTATGGTTACTGAACACCGGATGGGTAGGCGGAAAATACGGCGTAGGAAGCCGTATCAAGCTGTCATACACACGTTCGCTGATCACAGCAGCACTGAACGGAGATCTGGATAAAGTTGAATATGGTACTACACCTTACTTCAAGCTGAACTTCCCTAAAGCCTGCCCGAATGTGCCTACAGAGATCCTGGAACCGAAAAATGCATGGGCTGATAAAGGAGCTTTTGAGCAAACCGCACAAAGCCTTGCAGCTTCATTCGTTAAGAACTTTGAACAATATGCATCTGCTGCAAACGCTGAGATCTTAGCAGCAGCGCCAAGAGTAGAAGTAACCGTTTAAACGGACATTTCATATCATTTTAAAAAGTCCCTTCCTGAACAGAAGGGACTTTTTTATTTACATCTTTTCATTTCAACTCTATAGGAGCGATACATTAATCCTGCAGAAGATTTTGGGTATAAAATATGCCGCAACTACGGAACTTCAATTACAACATTCGTATATCAACTATTACTATATCGCTCCTACGGAGCTAAAGAGTAGTCCCGATCGCTTACGCTAAAGCTTCAGCGACAGCGTATAGGGACGGCATCTCAATAGTAAAAGTAATAAACCAGTTAGTTAGCTCCGTAGGAGCGACATGCCAATAACCCTCATCCGCGCCAATTTAATTCAGCTAATCATTATCCGCGTAATCTGCGTCTGGCCAGCTAAACCATAGCTCCGTAGGAGCGACATAGGCCGGTTTCCAGCTGACATTGTAAAACATGCCGCAGCTATGACGTTCTCTCAAATAAAAAGGCCGCTTTCATCAAGCGGCCCTTTCAGTATGTTTATTTCAGGTATTTATTATTTGCTTCCTAAACCAGTTGGACTACCAACACGGGTCATTGCACAGCGGAATCCAAGGTAAGCCAATGCCTGTCTTTGATCCAGGTAACGTCTTGTACCAGGGTTCAGCCAATATGCACGGTCTCTCCAGGAACCTCCTTTGAATACGTGAGCTACATCATTCACGAGAGATGATTTGGCATACTCATACATCAGTTTACCTGATTTGTTGGTATACGCATCTTCACCCTGTTCGAAGTAGATAGACGAGTTTACATCACCATCTTTATCGCCGATGTAATCAGCAGTTTTATAATTTCTTCTTTCATCCAGGTTATCTGAAGCATAGGTGATACTTACATCTCTCCACATTACACGGCCCGGGATCGAAACGAGGATACTGTCTTCCACTTCTGTTTCTACTGTTCCTACGTTAGAACCATTTGTTCCAACCGGGGTGGCAACTTTATGTTTGAATTTCTGGAATACAGGTACATCATCATTCACGAGGATAGTACCATCTGTAGAATCTCTTTTTTGTGTCTGGAATACGTTACCACGGAATGGTCTGAATTCATCTGCATCTTCAGAGGTTAAAGGACGGTATACATCCAACACCCACTCAGAAACGTTACCTGCCATATGGTACAAACCATAATCGTTCGGCCAGTATGAATAAACAGGAGCAGTTACGTCGGCGTTATCATTCAGCCAGCCTGCAGTACCCATGTAGTCACCACTTCCTCTTACGAAATTGGCAAGGATCTGCCCGATGTATTTTTCATCCGGGTTACGAACACCATGTCCGTTCCATGGATAGATACGACGATCTGTGATACGCTCTCCGATCGTGTTCCCGATCAGACCATATGCTGCATATTCCCACTCAGCTTCTGTCGGCAGACGGTATTTCGGCAAAAAGATACCATCTTCCATACGCACATCTCTTTCAGGAGCCTGCTCATCAAAGGAAGGTAATTTTTGTTTCAGCTGTCCGCCCCATTTTCCGGCGAGGTAAGCTTCTGTACTGAAGTAGTCTGTTTCTGTAGCCGTAGGGACGTGCTCCAATAATCCTTCACGGATCAGGATGAACTCGTTCACACGGTCGGTACGCCAGGAGCAAAAATCATTTGCCTGCAGCCAGTTTACACCTACAACAGGGTAATCACGGTAAGCTGGGTGACGCAGGTAATATTCCACATAAGGCTCGTTGAAAGCCAGTTTTTCGCGCCATACCAGTGTATCCGGAAGTGCTTTTACATATACTTCAGGATAAGACGGACCAAACACACGGCTGGTCCAATATAAATATTCAAGGTAAGAAAAGTTGCTTACCTCTGTTTCATCCATGTAGAAAGAAGAAACGGTTACACGACGCGGAACGTTGTTCCAGTCATATGTAACATCCTGCTCAGTACGTCCGAAAGTGAATGTACCACCTTCTACCAATACCAAACCAGGACCTGTTTCCTGCTCTTCGTAAGGAACTTTCTCAAAACCACCGTTCTGAGGATCGTTATAGGCCCAACCCGTAACAGGAGAACGCTCGCTTCCGCAAGACGTTAGTAGTATAGCTCCTGCTGCTACCGACAACACTGATTTATAGTTTAATTTAATCATGACTTTTGCTTAAAGTACAGTTATAACGTAAAAAGTTCGACAAAGTTACAATTTTTTTAAAAAGAAGGACAGCTTACTGTTCTGAACTTCCTCTTTTTCGGACGGCACTCAAATTGTAATTGCATGGAAACCTCGTGGGAACCCGCAGAAACATTGGCGAGCTTCGACACCGTTACATCATAGCTATATCCACATTTGAAGTTTTTGGTCTGGAAACCGATCAATACGATGAACGCATCTTGGTTACGGTACCATAAACCTCCAACTATCTTATCTTTAACGAAATACAATCCAAGGTTCAATTGTTGGAAATCCTGCTGGCGTTGGTATAAGATATTCGGGGAGATATATGTTTCGTTTCCTTTTTCCAATGGGATCATCGCTCCGGCGTGACCGGTGAATTTGATCGGTAATTTAACATTTTGCTTGGTGATGAAGCCTTCTTCCGGCTGTGTGATGTGATGTGCTGCAAAACCGAAGAAATAACGCTTGCTGTATCCTAAGAGACCAGCACTTACATCAACTGCCTGTGTTCTGTTGGAAACAGGGATCTCGTTGGTATTCCATACGAAACCTCTTCTGCGGTCGATCATATCACCGAACGTGAGCTTGCTCCAATCGAGGCTTTTCTGGTGATACGTACCTTCCAGACCAAATTTCATGGAAAACTCACGGTTCACGTTCAGCTGGTAGGAATACATCCCGCTGATCCGGTTGGTGGTGAGCGTTCCGTCGCCTGCACGGTCGGAAGTAGCCAAAATACCAATACCTCCCGATAAGTTATCGACGTGCTGGTCGTAAGACGCACTGTAGGTGATATAGGCATTGTTCAGCCCCGGCCATTCGTTCCTGTAATTCAAACAGATACGTGGACATTTGGCTGTTCCCGCAAATGCAGGGTTCAGATAAAGCGGATTCGCATAGAACTGCGTAAATGCCGGATCCTGGGCCATCAGATCTATAGATCCGATTCCAATGATACTGAGTATAAGTAGTAATTTCTTCATCATACACAAAATACCTTAAATTTAAAGGAACACAAATATAATATTAAAAAATCATAAAAAGAAAAATTATTTTTGATAATATTTTGCTTCTGTTTACGTTATTTGTCTTCAAAAGATACGTTTTTCAACAAATAAACAAAAAATGGTAACAAAGGGCGGAAAAGTTTTAAGTGTCTTTCTTTTGGTTTTAATGACCAATACCCTGTTCTCACAAAAGATCAGGCAGCAAAGCAATGCCGAAACCATTGCCTGGAAAGAAACCAAATTTGTTCCGGATGAACTATCCGGACTGGAAGTTCCAAAATTCAGCTTTTCCAAAAATGAGTTTGACAGGGACAACCTGTTCAGACCCTATGTTGCCTGTGCTCAGCAAAGTGATGCATCTACCCTGCTCGAGCCACAACTCACTGTTATAGCCATTTCCGAAGTAACCGAACAGGAAAGAAAAGCGATCGCGGCCACCTGGAAAGACATCGCTGAAACCTTCGAAATAAAATATTATTCCGGTATTGGCAGTGGAATCAGACATAACCGCGGAGAGATCTGTGTTTTTCGCAAAAATAATTCGGGTTCCTACGACAAACTGATCTCCTATTTCGTTACGTGGAAGCCAAAAGTTTCTGCCGAAAAGAATTTTTCCATCAATGCAACAGCAGCTACTTATGCCAACAGCTCGGTGCTTGCAAGCGGCGATTGGTATAAGATCGGGATCACACAGAACGGAATTTACAAACTGGACCGGCAATTCCTTTCTTCCTTAGGAATGAACGTAACGGGAATTGATCCCCGTAACATACAGATCTACGGAAACGGCGGCAGGATCCTGAGTGAGAAAAATTCGGATTTCAAATACGATGACCTCAACGAAAATGCCATTGTGGTTGACGGTGAAAACGACGGAAGCTTCGATAACAGTGATTATATTCTTTTCTATGGAAAAGGCCCCGATCAATGGGAGTTCAATCCCCAAAATGCAAACGACCTGAAGTACACTTTCATCAAACATTTCTACAGCGATACGGCTTATTATTTTATTACGATCGGAAACACATTCGGAAAAAGGGTTCAGCAAAAAACGTCATTGGCCGGCGCAGAAAATTATACGACCACTACCTTTGATGATTTTGGTTTTCACGAAGTAGATGGCCAGAACCTTATCAAATCAGGGCGTGAGTTTTACGGAGAGAGCTTTGATATTCTCACTCAACATTCATTTAACTTTAGCTTCCCGAATATGGTGCAGGGAGATACTGTTTTTGCAAAAGCCTCGGTGGTCGGCCGAAATACTTCGGCTACTACTCAGTTCAATCTCACCCTCCCCGGCAACCAAAGCATGTTGATCCCCTGTGGTCCTACCTGCGCTGCCTACACCTGCGCGATCGGTGTAGAGAATTCCGGCTTCAAAAAATACATTGCCAATTCTCCTTCTTCTTTTAACCTTACGATCAGCAAACAGACAGCTTCTTCTGTCGGCTGGCTTAATTATGTCCGGCTGAACGTGAGAAGGAATCTTCAGTATGCCGGTGCACAATTATATTTCCGGGACTCGAGGACCTACGCGCCTGGCAGGATTAGCAAATTCGGGATCGTTTCTTCTTCCGACCTGACGATCTGGGATGTGACCGATCATTTGAATGTAGCTGAACAACAGGCATTGCATTCAGGAAGCCAATACGAATTTGTAGCGCAAACCGATACCCTGCGTGAGTATGTTGCTTTTGCCAACAATTCGTTTTTAGCAGCAACTGCTTTTGGAAAAATTGCGAATCAGAACCTGCATTCGCTGACCCAGGATTACGATTATATCATTATCACCCATCCTTCATTCAAATCGCAGGCGCTGGAGCTGGCCCAGCTTCACCAGCTATACGACACACTGGATTATGTGATCGCTACCCCGCAGGAGATCTATAATGAATTTTCTTCCGGTGCACAGGATATTACTGCGCTTCGCGAGTTTGTAAGGATGTTGTACAAAAGAGCGACGGTAAAACCAAGATACTTGTTACTATTCGGCGATGGCTCTTATATTAATAAAACAGGGACTGCAGGCGGGAACACCAATTTTATTCCCACCTACCAGTCTGCCAATTCACTTGCCTTTATTGCATCCAAAACCACGGATGATTTTTTCGGGCTGATGGATGATTCGGAAGGAGCCATACCTGGCACAGATCTGGTAGACATTGGGATCGGACGATTGCCTGTGAAAAACACACAGGAAGCAACTGCCATGGTAGAGAAGGTAAAACACTATTATCTTCAGCAGGGTGATATCAACCAGACAACCACTGCCTGCGACAACAGCTCATACACTACATTCGGCGACTGGAGAAACTGGATCACCTTCCTCGCAGACGACGCAGAAGCAGGTCCCCTAAGTGCCTGGGAGCTTATGTTCGTTTCGCAACACAGCGAGACATTTGCCACACAGGTACAAAGTATTGATCCAACCTTTAACATCGATAAAATTTACCTCGATGCCTATCAGCAGTATTCTACTTCCGGCGGGCAAAAGTATCCGGATGCCGAAGCTGCACTGAACAGGCGGATCCAGAAAGGCTCGCTGATAGTGAATTATTCCGGCCACGGTGGCGAATTGCAGCTTACTTCGGAAGGCGTAGTGGATGTAAACATTGTGAACGGATGGAAAAACCTGAACAACCTGCCGATGTTCGTAACAGCTACCTGCGAGTTCAGCCGTTTTGACGATCCGGCAAGAACTTCCTGTGGCGAGTATGTGTTGCTGAACTCCCAGGGAGGCGGTATTTGTTTGTTCACTACCACACGCATTGCATTCTCCAGCGATGCCGACAATTTGTGTCCGCCTTTTTTCGATGCTGCCCTGCATGAGCTGAACGGCTGGTTCCCGCGAACGGGTGACATCATCCGGCTTACCAAGCAGGGAAGCAACCGGAGCTATACCCATTTTGCATTGTTGGGAGATCCTGCCGTTACGCTTGCTTATCCCAAACAGCGCGTATTTACCACGGAAATAAATGCGCAGCCGGTAGTGGCAGGTGGCAATGATACACTCAAGGCGCTTTCCAAAATAACGATCAAAGGTTTTGTAGGAACAAAAGACAGTGTGAAACTGACCGGTTTCAATGGCATCGTTTTTCCTACTGTGTTTGATAAGCCCAGCCAGCTTGCCACATTGGGCAATGACCAGGGGCCGGGCGGTGTGATCAATTTCACCATGCAGAAAAATGTTTTATACAAAGGAAAATCAAGTGTAACGAACGGTGATTTTGAATTCACGTTCATCGTTCCGAAAGACATTAATTACCAGTTCGGCCCCGGTAAGATAAGTTACTATGCACACAACGGATCCATTGATGCGGCAGGCTATTACGATGACATCATTGTAGGCGGATCGGATCCGAATGCCCCGATAGACAATGCAGGCCCACAGATCCGTCTCTTCATGAACGATGATAATTTTGTGTTTGGTGGTACCACGAATGAAAGCCCGAAAATATACATGACCATGTTCGATTCGAGTGGGATCAATACGGTTGGGAATGGTATCGGGCACGACATCACGGCCGTTCTTGACAACAGTGCAACCAACCCAATGGTGCTGAATGATTTTTATGAATCGAACACCAACAGCTACCAGGCCGGTAAATTATATTATCCACTGAGCGGCCTGGGCGAAGGCAGTCACACGTTGGATGCCAAAGTGTGGGATGTGCAGAACAATTCATCAACAGCACATACGGAGTTTGTGGTAGCTCCTTCGGCCGATATGGCATTGAAGCACGTACTGAATTATCCGAATCCTTTCACCACACGTACCAAATTTTTTGTGGAGCACAATCAATGTTGTGTGCCGCTGGAAATGCTGGTACAGATCTATACCATCTCCGGAAAAATTGTAAAAACCATCCAGACAGCCGTTCAGAATGAAGGATACCGGATCGAAGGGATTGATTGGGACGGAAAAGACGATTATGGCGACAAAATCGGTGCAGGGGTATACATCTACCGGATAAAGCTGAAAAGTGCGGACGGAAAAAGTGCAGAAAAAATTGAAAAACTGGTTATATTAAATTAAAAACTTAAATTCGTGGCTCATTTCAGATATTGCAGAATGAAGAGTAAAAAAGTTGTTTTAAGCCTTTTGATAGGTGTTGTTGCAAAAAATATATCATTTGCTCAGATCAAGACGGGCCAGTTAGGCGGATCGGATATCAATGCCATAACAACAGCGGTTCCTCTATTACTGATCTCACCGGACTCAAGAGCAGGTGCTATGGGCGAATGCGGCGCTGCAACCAGCCCCGATATCAACTCTATGCACTGGAATGCTTCCAAATATGCTTTTATGGACAAGAAGATGGGCTTTGCGGCTTCCTATTCTCCCTGGTTAAGGCAATTGGTCCCGGATATCAGCCTTGCGTATCTTGCAGGTTATGGAAAGATAGATAAAAACTCTGCCATTGGCGGATCGCTGCGATACTTCTCTTTAGGAAATATTACGTTCACGGATGTAGTTGGTAACACTACCGGAAATTTCAAACCCAACGAATTTGCCATTGATGTAGCGTATACACGTAAGTTAGGTGAAAAATTCTCTGCAGGTATGGCATTGCGTTATATCAATTCCAATTTAACGGGTGGTGTGAATGTGGGTAACACAGCTACACATGCAGGTCAGGCAGTAGCAGTGGATATTTCGGGCTTTTACACCGACGATGAGATCAAAATAAGCGGGAAAAAGGCGGTTGTAAGCGGAGGCTTCAATATTTCCAACATGGGAAACAAAATGTCCTACACCGATAATGCAAGCCCCGACAGCAAAAACTTTTTGCCGATGAATATGAAGTTAGGAGGTTGTCTGAAGATCAATGCGGACGAATTCAACAGTTTTGCTTTCACGGCCGATGTCAACAAACTTCTTGTACCTACTCCACCAGTGTACAAACTGGATGCAAGCGGTGCCTACATAAAAAATGCCGATGGCGAGAAAGAGATCGAAGCAGGAAAAGATCCGCACAGGGGTATTGCAGAAGGGTTATTCGGTTCATTTTCCGATGCGCCGGGCGGAGCAAAAGAAGAGCTAAGAGAGATCATTCTTCAGGCAGGTGTAGAATACTGGTATGATAAATTATTTGCCGTACGTGCAGGTTACTTCCACGAAAACAAAACCAAAGGCGGAAGACAGTTCTTCACCATGGGGATCGGGGTTAAATACAATGTATTCGGTTTTGATTTTGCTTACCTGATCCCAACGGTGCCAAGAAACAATCCGCTTCAGAATACCCTGCGTTTCAGCCTGTCGTTTGACTTTGATGCTTTTAACAAGCAAAACAAAGACAATGGCGGAAGTGATCAATAAACCATTTAGTTATCGTTGTTTTCGAAAACTAATTTTAACTAAAACAGTTTAGTGTTAAAATTAAACCGCTAAATCACTGTAATACAGGGCATAATTACCTATTCCATTTCCGAAACCAAATAATAAATTTGATTTTTTGTATTTTGGATGTATTTCTCTCTATTTTTACCCCCATCTACTAACCACCGGTAAAATTTATTTTTAATAACTTGTGAGATAGATTTTATTGATAATTTAATAATAAGAAAAATGAAAAAACCTTTACTCGTATTATCTGCTTTAGCTTTTGGCACATCGCTAAACATGAATGCACAAACACAAAGGATCTCTTTATTCGAAGAGTTTACCGGTGAGAACTGTGCTCCTTGTGCGGCTACAAATCCAGGAATTACAGCATTGGCACAGGCCAATTTCGCCGGACCAATGAAAATGATCCTGTTACGTTACCAGGTTCCTATTCCTTCCGCTCCATCTTCTCCAACTTCTTTGTATCAACAAAATCCAGCTGAGCCGAATGCACGCCAGGATTATTATTATCCATCAGGCAGCGATCAGTTTGCTCCTCAGGGACGTTTCAACGGTGGAGAATTGGGTTTAGGAGATCCTAACCAGGGACATGCCGGATTTCTGGATCAGGCAACGATCAATGGTGCTTACACCGTGACTGCGCCATTTTCATTAACCACTTCGTATGCCTGGAATTCTACCTTTGATGCAATGGATATCACTACAACGATCACTGCAGCACAGGCATTCTCAACTGCTAACCCGCTGAAACTGCAATTAGCGATCATCGAAGAGAACATTCATTATGCTACCGCTCCGGGATCAAACGGCGAAAAAGATTTTGAATTCATTATGCGTAAAATGGTTCCTGATGTGAACGGTCAAACCCTTGCAACTACATGGACAAACGGTCAGACTCAAACATTGACGAACACTGTTACACTTCCATCGTATATCTGGAACAAAGGAGAAGTAGCGATCGTTGCTTTCATCCAGGAAGATGTTCCAAGCCCGGGACCAAACACGGTAAGAACAGTTCACCAGGCAGCTTTCGGTCCTCCTCAGCCACTGGCTTTGGATGCTACTGCATCATTGCTAAGCGGTGTTCCTGCAACCCCTCAGTGTTCTCCAAGCTTTACTCCGACAGTTACTGTTAAAAATGCAGGTGTTACAACACTTACTTCCTGCACGATCAATTACAAGATCGATAACGGTACCGTACAAACAATGCCATGGACAGGTAATCTTGCAACCGGGGCAACCGATGTGGTTACTCTTCCTGTGCAGACTGCAACAGGCGGAACACATACATTCAATGTATATACAAGCGCTCCGAACGGATCTACCGATAACAATGCACAAAACGACGGAAAAACATCTACTTTTGTAATGTACGGCAGTACTCCTACCCTTGCTCCTGTTACTCAGGCTTTCGGAACAGCTGGTATTCCTGCAGGTTACGGTGTCTACAATCCTGATGCAGGATTTGCCTGGACACGCGTAGCAAATGCGGGTGGTATTTTAAAATACGATGCATACTCAAATGGTAACGAAGGTGATATTGATTATTTCTATCTGCCACGTACTGACTTTACAGGGATGACAGGTATGCAGATCAGTTTCAGTGTTGCTCACAGACCATACAACACCGTTTACCTGGAGACACTGGAACTGGAAGTATCTACTGATTGCGGTACAAACTGGACTACGCTGTACAGCAAAACAGGAGCTACCCTGGCAACAGGAGCCGCACAAACAGCTGTTTACACGCCAACTTCCCTGGCTTCTAACTGGAGAACGGATGTTGTTTCCCTGGCTGCATATGACGGAATGTCTGATGTGATCGTTGGGTTCAAAGTCATCAATGGATATGGTAACAACGTATACCTTGATAATATCAACCTGGTATCCAACCCGGTTGGAATCACAGAAAATAACAACGCTATTACCAATGTGAGCGTGTATCCAAACCCTGCAAACACTAACGCTACTGTGAAAGTAAACAGTGCAGTTTCAGGTATGGCTACCATTGCTGTATACAACGCATTAGGTCAGGAAGTTTCTGTTATGTCAGAAAAGATCGTTACCGGTTTTAATACATTTGAATTGAATACTACTGCTTTGGCCAATGGTCTCTACACAATCAGTGTAAATACTGCAAACGGTAAATCTATTCAGAAATTAACTGTTAACCACTAATAAATATTAACCAATCTGTATCCCCGCCTT
Organism: Bacteroidota bacterium; assembly: GCA_021156365.1. Taxonomy (GTDB): domain Bacteria; phylum Bacteroidota; class Bacteroidia; order B-17B0; family Aurantibacillaceae; genus JADJDM01. The sequence goes on along the minus strand of JAJNDK010000006.1, from coordinate 108,877 downwards.
TTCCGGGCGGGGATATTTTTTGGTACCAATTTTGCCCTGTCAGAGAAAAAATCAACCATGAAAAAATTAGCTCTTTTATTTGTATCCATCGCTGTCCTTATGAGTTTTTCGTTTCCCGGAGATGGGAACAAACTTCCTTCTGCAACAGTGAAAAAGCTGAATGGCTCTAAAGTAAATACCAATACATTCAGCAATAACGGTAAACCCATTGTGATCAGCTTCTGGGCTACCTGGTGCAAGCCCTGCAAAAAAGAACTGGATGCGATTGCCGAAAATTATGCAGAGTGGCAAAAAGAGACCGGCGTGAAACTGATCGCTATTTCCATTGATGATGCAAGGAGCTCTACCAAAGTAGCGCCCGATGTAAAAGCAAAAGCATGGGAGTATGAAGTATACATCGATGAGAACCAGGATTTCAAACGTGCAATGAATGTAAACAACGTTCCGCACACTTTTTTAGTTGATGGCAACGGCGAGATCGTATGGAGCCACAACTCATATGCCGAAGGCGACGAAGATATTTTATATGAAAATGTAAAAAAAGTTGCCAAAGGAGAAAAACTAAGCCATTAAAAAAATTACAGAATTAGTGAAGAAGTATTCGACCCTCTACAAGAATTTATTTTTCAGTTTAATAGGGATTTGCTTGGCAAATCCTTTTTTTGCGCAGTTGAATGACGCATTGCAAAACGTTCACGGGAATTTCCAGATCGAAATGCAAAACTGCGAACAGGACACCGCCACGGGTACTCCTGATGTACAGGGCGAGAGCTTTCGTTACAACGCTTTTGGCAATGTCAATTATACCTCCGGCGATTTCTCGATGGGATTCCGGTACGAAAGCTACAACCCCGTGATGCTGGGTTTTTTACCCGACTACAGCAACAGATCGGGAATTCCATACAGGTATGCACGATACAAACACAAAGACATTGATGTGACCGTAGGAAATTTTTACGAGCAGTTTGGCTCCGGTTTGATATTCAGATCTTACGAAGACCGCGGCCTGTTGTATGACAATGCCATGGATGGAGTCAGGGCGATCTATACACCGAGAGCAGGTCTTACCTTTAAAGGAATTGTAGGCCGTCAACGGGTTTTCTGGGGCCTGAGCGATGGTATCGTGAAAGGTTTCGACGGTGAGATCAACTTCATGGAATTGCTCGACTCCGCTCAACGCTTCAAAACAAAAGTCATTCTGGGCGGGAGTTTTGTAAGCAAATACCAAAGCGACCGTAACCCGAGCCTGGTTCTCCCTGAAAATGTGGGATGCTACGGCGGACGGTTGAACGTACTGAATGAAAGTTTTAATTTTTATGCAGAATATGCTTATAAAATTAATGACCCCTCCTATCAGAACAATTATAGTTTTAAAGACGGGCAGGCACTTTACCTGACTTCTTCGTATGCAAAAAAAGGCTTCTCCGTATTGCTCTCCGGAAAATACATCGACAATATGAGCTACCGGAGCGACAGGGATAAACAAAGCACTGTTGCCTTCATGAATTTTCTCCCGGCACTTTCCAAGCCACACACCTATCTGATGATGGCTTATTATCCATATGCTTCGCAGCCTAACGGAGAAGTTGGCGGATCGGCGGATATCCAGTACAAGGTTAAAAAGGGTACTGTACTTGGTGGCAAATACGGTATGGACATCAGTGTGAATGCTTCCCTGTTCTATGGCACGGATACCACGCGCATCGATCCGACCCAGGACTCGGTAAAACAACGCAAATACAGTGTCAATCCATATGGCGTGGGAGACAAATACTTTCACGACATCAATATCGAGATCAGTAAAAAATTCAATAAAAAAGCGAAGCTTACGCTCATGTATGCCAACCAGTTCATCAATCAGTCGATCGTTCAGTTCAATACTCCCGACCGGAGCGAACACCCGGATGTATACTCCAATATCTTCGTTGCAGACTTTACCTATCGCTACAAAACAGGATCGGCCATTCGCACGGAAACCCAATTATTCCTTGGTGAATATAAAAAAGACGAGACGGTGCATTTAAGCGAGGCGGAAGAAGCTCTGGGCAATACCGGAAGCTGGGTTACCGAAACCATCGAATGGACACCTACATCCAAATGGTTCTTTGTGCTGATGGATCAGTTCAACTATAGCAATCCACTGGATTATAAGAAACTTCACTATTATTACGCAGGTATTACTCATGTTTCAGGACCTACACGTATTATGCTCAGTTACGGCCGGCAACGCCAGGGTATTTTCTGCGCAGGTGGGGTTTGTCGTTTAGTGCCCGCATTCACAGGGTTCCAGCTTAGTATTTCTACCAGTTTTTAGTTAACTTTGCATAAGATGAAAAAACTATCTCTGTTTATAGGTATTTGTGTTTCGGGTCTTGTTTTCAATTCCTGCGACTATGTCAGCAACGTCATGGAACCCGGACAGAATACCGGCAACGGAGGTAACGGAAGCGCCGACAGCGGTATGGATTCTACTATTTTTGACACTGTCATCCTTCGCAAAGCGCTCATCGAAGACTATACCGGCCATCGTTGCGGCAATTGCCCGGCTGCGGCAGAAGACCTCCATCGGATCGATTCCATCTATGCAGGAAAAGTGATCCCCATGGCTATTCATGCGGGTGGTTTTGCTGCTGTAAATGTAGTATACCCTACAGATCTCAGAACGCCGGAAGGAACTACTTTTGACAGCGACTTTCACATTTCGGATGCCGGAAATCCCAACGGACTGGTAAACCGCAAAGGTTTTGGAACATCCGACTTCATAGTGGGCTGGACACTTTGGGAAACCAATGCAGCACCTGCAGTAGCCGAGATAGCGGATTTTAAGATCAGTATCAACAACACCTACAATGCAGGCACGCGGCAGCTAACCTCTGCTGTTACTGTTACGGCCAACCAGGATATGAGCGGTACTTACAATCTTTCCGTGTTGCTCCTTGAGGACAGCATCATAGCCGAACAACTGGATTACCGTTTGCCTACCGGCCAGCAGCTGATCCAGGATTACAATTTCATGCATGTGTTGCGGGCTTCGCTTAACAGTACCTGGGGTCAACAGATTTTCAGCGGATCCTGGGCCAAGGGCCGTTACCAGATTAAAAGGAACAGTATTCAGTTAGCTGCCAATATTGTTCCGGAGCATTGTCATATCATTGCGTTCATATACAACGCCGATAATTCCAGCTCTTCTTATTATGAAGTGAGACAGGTAGAAGAATCTCATGTAACACATTAGAGCTATTCCACTTTTATTTATTCAGAAAACCCACTTCCTGTACTATTTCTTTTGCTTCAGCGGATTTCAGGTAAGTGATAAAATCTTTCACGGCCATATCCGATTCAAGGAAATACATACAGCTCAACTCTCTGCTCAATAAATACGAATTGCCTTTTACATTCACAAGATTCGGTGCAGTGAACTCTCCTTCTCCCTCCTTCTTCAGCTTCAGGCTTTTCACTTCTGCATTCACATTTCCAAGTCCTACATAGCCGATCGCATTCACTTTATCCCTTACATTGTTCACGATCTCTTCGTTGTGCACCAGGTTGATATCGGTAGAAGAATAATTTTCGTTCAGCAACACACGGTCTTTAAAAAAACTATACGAGCCCGAAGATATGTCACGTGAATAGACCTGGATCGGAGCATCCTGACCACCCAGCTCTTTCCAGTTCTTTACTGCACCCGAATAAATATCGGACAGTTGTGCCCTGCTGATCTCGTTGATGGGGTTCTTGATACTTACGATCACGCACAATGCATCATATGCGAGTATTTCTGTCTGTAGCGATTTTCCCTGCGGCATTCCTTCCAGGTCATCTTCGTTAAAGGATTTGGAAGTGAAGATAACATCCGCCTCGTTTTGTTTCAGCGCCATCAGGCCCAGATTGCTTCCGCCACCAGTGTAGTCTATAATGATATTCGGATGTGATTGTTCGTACTTTACAATCGCCTGTTCAATAAAAGGACGTATGGTTTCACTGCCCTTTATTTTTATCACCCGGAGCTGGCTTTTTTCTCCGGAGGCTTCGGGATGTTTACCGGAATGCGAACAAGCGGCCAGTGCCGTCAGAATAACCAGGGAGAAAACTATTTTTTTCATAGACTGTTTTTATTTAATGATACAGAGCTGTTTCATGGCCTGCTGCCCTTCGCAGCTGATCCTGATGCTGTACATCCCGTTCTCCAGGTCCGATACATCTATCGTTTCACCTGTTGTGTAGTCTGCATTTTTTTTGAGCAGCGTGCCCTGAAGGCTGTATATTTCATATTCCATATTTTCTCCGCAATCGTATTCCGTAATGGTCAGCTTGCCGGTAGTAACAGGATTGGGATACATAGAAAAGTCCAATGCAGCCGGTTCTACCGACACGATCGCTGAGTACATATATTCACCGTTCACATCCACCTGTTTCAGCCGGTAATAAGTTCTTCCTTTCAGTGGGTCGGCATCTGTAGCAGTATAGCTGTTTGTATGATTGCTGTACAATCCTGCTTCCACATGCGCTACTGTTTCAAACAAGCTACCGTCCATGCTTCTCTCTACTTCAAAAAAACGGCTGTTGAATTCAGAGGCGGTTTCCCAGCTTATAGCTACTTCTTTTTTATTCCGCAGTGCTTTGAAATAACTGAGCTGAACCGGCAGAACAATCGTAAAGCAGGGAACTGTAATAAAGTTAAGCTGATTGTATGCCCGGCCTCTTGCCTGATTGTAACTGTTCCCGTTCCTGTCGTCGGTTCCGTATCGATACGCATACACCCTGTAATAATAACAGTTACTTGTGTTCACCGTATTATCCGTATAGGTGTAAGTAGTGGAATTCGTGTGTGCTATCACGGTAGCCGATCCGATCGTAGCTCCGACCGCATATGTGGTTCCGTCAGTCGGTGCGGTAAAGGTGTTTATGGTATTCTTCAGGACAATATAACCGGTTACGTTATCAGCAGTATTGGGATCCGTAGCAGCAGTCCAGCTAAATGTAAGGCTTCCCGGATTTCCGCCTACACCTGTTGGTGTCACGGTTTGGGATGTTATTACCGGTTGACGCAGGCTGAGCCAGTAATTGGTGTTACCTGTAGCGCTTGCTCCGCAGGTGTTTGGCAAACCAAAGGTGATCGTTACATCATTTTTGGAAGTAAAATTATTTCCCGTAGCGGGGCCGTTGTAATCGGTAATGGAAGCGCCAGGGCATACATAGATCGCATCACCGGAGTTTGCACTGTTGGCATGATTTAATTTCGGAGTGGCCATCGCTGTCCAGTCAGATCCTGCACTTGACAAATGCCCCAGGCCATGTACATGTGTTCCTCCCGAATTGCGCAATTCAATGATCTCTCCGCCCCCGGCTATGTTCAATGAAGCTCCTGCCCAGGAAGGAGAGGTTCCGAAAGCACTACCGGTAAAATAGGTTCCGTCCTGTGCACTCAGTTCAATATAACCATCTGCCTTATTTACATCCAGCATTACATGCGTAACAGAAGTAGTACTGATAAGGCGATTCCAGATCATGATCACAGTGCCTGAACGTAAATTATTCCAGAGTGCATGATTTTGAAAGGTAATAGCAGTCTGCCAGGAGGTTTGGCTCGCATTATTATCACGGATGGTCCAACCGCGTATATCCGTATTATCTGTTATTATTAACAGCTCGATCCACTCATCCTTCGGGTCGGCTGCATTAAAATATCCGTTTATTACTACAGCCTGTGGGAACATGCTGGAACTGCAAAGAAAAAGAAGAACAATAAGAGGCAAATGTTTCATGTGTGCTTTAGCTATGCAAAGAGGTTCGGATGTGGAGATCCTGCAGGATGTTCAATTTGCTCAACAAAACTAAAGCAGCAGTATTAGGCAGGCATTGTGCCAATATTATCAATTGGTAAAAGAAAGCCGGATGTAAAATTTACATCCGGCTTTTTCAGGTGTATATAAAGCAATTTATTCCTTGATAAGCCTGTTCGTCCAAACCGATATACCGTTATCCAGCTGGATGTAATACACACCGGCAGGGAATGTACTGGTATTGATCGATTGCCCGCTAGCTGTCAGTTCCTGGCTTTTCACCAATTGTCCGAGCGTATTATAAATGCTCAATTTTGTTTTCCCGTTAACCGGATGCACGATAGTGAAATTACCAGTTGTCGGATTCGGATACAGGAAAGTGGCAGACCCTGCTTTCTGATCCGCGATCCCCACACAAGCCAGTACAGTCATAGAAGCCGCTGCAGAATTCACACAGCTATTGGCATCCGTGTAGGTATAAGTGATCTGGTGAACTCCGGTACCTGCTGCTGCAGGAGAAAAATTCCCGCCTGATACACCTGCACCTGAATATGTTCCGCCTGCCGGGCTACCGCCGCTCAATGCGATCGCAGATGTATTCACACACTGCGAGTCGATCGCCGAAAGATTGGTATTCACTACCGGCAATGGATTTACCTGGATCGTGATAGTATTGCAGGCACCGGGCATTGTACATCCACCCTCACCCCTGATATAATAAGTAGTGGTGGCGGTCGGCGACACACTCATGGTTCCCGTAGCTGTACTGCCAGCGCTTACCGATCCGCAACTGCCTGTGTATACCTGCCATGCAGTAGCGCTGTTGAGTGTGCCTGTAATGGTAAGTGTGGTAGAACCTCCTGCACAGATAGCTGTTTGAGATGCGGTAACACCGGTCAAATTAGGTCCGACACATGGAGCCAGGGTTCCGCCGGTGGTTGCAATTTTTATTGTCCTGAATTTTTTTTTGTTAGCATCGTTCAATAGTTTGTTCTCGATGTTGTCGTTGTAGAGGGTATCCGTTCCATCGTCGCTCATCAGCTCCACCGTCGATCCATTGTAAAAAGGAGATGGAAAACTTACGATCCCTTCCGGGTTCAGATCGGTGAGGTCTGCTGTGAGCAGTACCGGTGCGCTGGCAGGGTTGCCGTCCCACTCATACAGGGCGGCATTGTGATTGCTGTCATAACTACCTGCAACGATCAGGAATTGCCCGTTTGCATTTTGTTCGATGCTACGGATACCTCTTCCACCTAAGTTCAGTTCGATAGGTGTACCGAAAGTAGGAGATCCCGAAGGTGAGCCATTGTTGAACCAGGTTTCGAAATTCGTTACCGGGCAGATCAGTGCTTTGGTACGGTTGCTCACCGGCACCAATGGCGCCCTGAATGCGATATACAAGGTAGAAGTAGCAGGTGCAAGACACATACCTTCTACATTGAGCCCGCCGATCTGCTTAGGGATCATCCCGTCTGCACCGCTTGCCATAAAATTATATCCGTGCGAATCGCCCCAGGAAATAATAGCATTGCGGATATCGTAATTGCCAACATAGTTTACAGCAACCGAGCTCCCGCTGGCCGAAACATCCGTAGCAAAAAAACGATGACGTGATGGCTTGATATTTCCGTTCACCGAATTGCCCAGGGAGCCCATCCAATAGGTCCTGTTGCCTTTGCGGCAGGATGCTTCAAAATCGCCCTCTTCCTGCAGACCCATAGCAGCGCCTACATTGAATTGATTTAAAATATGCCCCGAAGAATCTTTGTGATACAACAACAATGCATTTGTTTCATCGTCAGCGGCAATGATGTAATTGTTGCCGGCATCAATACTTGTAGAGCCATCGGAAATACCTGTGTGGAAAACCGTGTTGGGAATATCATAAGTAGGAGCCGAAGCGGCGTAGTTGAGCACATACGAATCCGAATTGGAACCGTCGCTTACACTGATGGTAATATCGGAGTAGCCAGCTACAGCCGGTGTGATCTCCAGGTTGCGGATACTGTCGTTGATAGTAGTCAGCGCCAGGTTTGCATTGGGTACTACAGTTGTATTAGAGCTGGAAGCAGTAACCACCAATGTATTGAGCGGCGTATTGCTGTCTCTCAGCAGGAAGTTCAGTCCTTTGGTCCTGCACGGATCCGTAGGATCGCTCATCACGCCACTGGCACTTCCGCTATGGGTGTTGTTATTGAGGAAACGGGTAGTGGATGAATGCGCCTGGATAGAAGGAACACCCGGTACAAGAGCGATCTGGCTGCCGTAGAATTCGATATTGTCAAATACGAACTGATCGTTGCCTGTATTATCCAATTCGGAGATCTTGAACATAACAGTCGGCTGATCTTCTATATTGCTGAAGGCAGAAAGGTTATTCACCTTTGCATGATATGCATTATCTCCCGTGATAGCAGCATCGTCCAGGATCAGTGTCCAGGAAGCGCCGTTGTCCAGCGAGTAACGGAGATCGAATGTTTCGGCCGATTCGCTTTTGTAATTGAAACGAAAGAATATATTTTCCCAGCCCGTGGTGCTGAGTGTTATCTGTAGCTCTGCATCGATGCCCGATCCTTTGATATCATCCCATGCAATGGCGCTTCCGGCAGTGTGTGCTACCGAATTGGCATCTGTGTAGGTAGTTCCGCCTTTTCCGTTGTTATCGATCGTCTGGTAAAATTGTTTCAGGCTGGGTGTGCCCGGCACCGCATCCGTGGTAGCATTGATAGCGTTTGTAGCTGCATTGGCCACGGTGGCAAAATCCCAGATCGCCAGTTGGGTTTGGGCGAAGGATGTTGCACTAAGGCCAACAAAAAGAATACTCAATAAAGCTTTGTAGTTATTTTTCATAATAAGGGCTTGAATTTAAAAAAAGAGAAAATTACAGGTTTGTATGTTGATGCAAATTATGGCAACACTACCGAATCATTACCCGTGTGTTCGGAATGTAAAGTGGATGAGCGTGTTAAATTAACATTGCTCATAGCAATGTAGAAAAGCTTAGTATTCTTCCCGGTCTGCTAATACGTCCCCCCGATCTTCCTTTTGTTCAACGCCGCTTCTTCAAACTGTGGCAATCTTTTCGGAGGACCCGGTATCCCGGAGGTATCGGTGAGGGACAACAAAAAAGATTTTATGCTACTCAGCTCCTGTTTGTTGAGCTGGAGGGAATCGAAAGGCAGTGTCTGGTTCGGTAGCTGCATGCCCATTCCGTTCCCGCCGCCTTTGTTGTAAAAATCTAGTACTTCATCCACCGTTGTGTAAACACCATTGTGCATATACGGCGCAGTGATCCCAATATTTCGGACAGTGGTAGTTTTAAAAGCATGCTGGTGGATAGCGACCAACGACACAACCGTGCGTCCTTTGTCAACATCCACTTCTTTGCTGTCTTTTGTGGCAGGCACTCCTATTACTTCGTATTCCGTATCGTTAAAGTAAGGCGGCACAAGTCCTGTAAACAAAGGCAGGAAATGACAAGTGGCACAGAGCGCTTTCCCGGAAAAAAGATTGTAGCCTTTTATTTCAGCAGCCGACAGCTGGGTATAATTTCCACGCAGGTATTTATCAAAACGGCTGTTGCGCGAGTCCAGCGTTTTTTCATATTCGGTAATGGCTTTCAGGATGCCATAATAACTGATGCTGGTGTCGGGAGAGCCGGCAAAGGCCGATTGGAATAATTTCCGGTACTCTATTGATTTGTTGAGCTTGCTGATAATTGCATCCACCGTGGTATTCATTTCATTCCGATTGTGCAGTACATCGTTTACCTGCTGCTCCAACTGGCGTGATCTTCCGTCCAGGAAAAAATTACGCTGATACATAGCATTCAACAAGCCGGGCGTGTTCCTCGACAGAACGGAATCTTTGGAAAAAGACAGCGCCTTTTGTAATCCGTCGGCAAAACCCTTGCCCGCCTGATGACAGGATGCACAAGCCCTTTCGTTGTTGCCCGACAGAATCGGATCGTAAAACAGGAGCTTGCCTAAGTCTGATTGCAATGCGTTGTTGGCTGTATCTTTTGTATTCACCGAAAAGAAAAGCGGGTTGAACATCCGGCTGCCGAACATGTCGGGCGAAGCGAGGTTCAACGCATAATTCACCTGCGTCTGCTCTATTTTCAATTCCTTACGAAGCAACACTAACTCTTTGTACAAAGGATTCATGAAACGCGTAATAAAATACAGGCGGTTGAATGTGTTGTTACTTTTCGCGCTTTTGCAGTACGTTTCTGCCTGCGCGAAGAGGGACAGTAATTTTGTATATTTTACTTTGTCCTGCGGCTGGGAACTGACTTGCAGCAGCTGCTCACATCCTTCGAGCGACCAGGCACATTCGCCCGGGTTGGTTTGTGTGAAGGTGGCATCGTAGCCATTCAGGTTCAGGCAGCTCAGCCTGTACAGCTCAAATTGCAGCATATCGAACAGGCGTCGTTCGTCGAAGGTAACAGCTTGTATTTTGGGTAGTATTGCTTTGAGCGCCTCCCGGAGATACTGATACTCATATGCCAGCGCTTTGCGATCGAGGCTGTCCGCGTCAAAGAGCAGCTCTTCTACTACCTGCATGCCACGCGGATCGTAGACACGCTTGCCGTATTCCAGCTCCGATTTTTTTACGAGCGGGCCGTTTATAAAATATTTGGCATCGTGAGGAGAATAATATTCCACAAAGCACTCCACATGTTTGTAGTGCTTTCGCATCCGGAAATAAAGTTCCTTTAGTCGTTTGCCTGCTGCATCGTCCTTAACACTATCAAGATTAACAAGCGACTGATCGAGAACTTCGATGATCTTTTTTGTCTCCCCATGAATATACGTTTTACAGGTATTTATGTTGGTTTCGTCCTTTGTGTGAAAAGACAAAAGAAAAAAAACAGTGCAAAGAACTATGGATCCTACTAAACCTCTGATCAAAATCAATTACTCTTTTGTTTGATGAATTTAAAGTATGCATTTGCTGGTCCCTGTTTCACCAGCCCGGTGTAAAAACCATCGGCCAGCTCCGTCACGTCTATCAACAGTTGTGCATTGTATAAGTCATTTTTACTGAAATCAATTTTCTTCACCAGTTGCCCTGCCGCATTCATGATGCTGATCTCCCCATTTTCCAATCCGGCTGCATTCATAAAGCTAACTACGAGATTGTTATTTGCCGGGTTCGGATACACGTTGGAAATTTTGAAAGGTGTTGCTTCTTTGATCGCAACCGGGCTGATGATCCTCGGGCATAGTGGCGCCATGGCACCGTAAATACTGTTCCTCGGGAAGCTCACTGTATTTGTGCTGCGCAGAAAACGTTCGAGATGATTCACATAAAACGATTTCCCCCAATTGCAGGTAGCGGAAGAAATATCCACCGAAGGCACATAGTACCAATCGTTCTGCACCCTGTTCTGATTTACATCCATTATCATAAAGCCATGCTGCGAAAGGTCTGCATATTTGATATGCGAGTTGGATGCCATAATAACCGCAGAACCGGCCGGAATGCTCATGCCTGGTGAGGTAACACTTGGTCCTACAAACTCAACGCCTGCCGACCCGCCACCGGTAGAACCATTGTAGGAAGAAGTAGGAAGATCATTGGCCCAGGAAGAATGAATATCGCCTGTGATAACTACGATGTCTTTTATATTGTTCGTCAGGATGTGATTGAAGAGACGATCCCGTTCTGCCGGATAACCATCCCACTGATCACCGTTCACAGCCACCCCAAATACTTTCAAAGGTGCCACCATTACCTGTTGTGTCAGCACTTTCCACCTGCACTGTGAAGAGTCCAGCCGCTCAGACATCCACGAGAACTGGTCGGTCCCTAAGAGTTGCCTGTTCGTATTGGTAACCACTGCTCCTGAAGTGCCGCTTTGTACTTCACGGCCATGAAGGCGTGTATCCAGCATGATCAGGTCGACTAAATTGCCATAGGAAAGTTTACGGAAGATCTGGTAAGGATCGCTTACGCCGGTTTCGCGGATAGGCAGCCATTCGAAATAGGCTTGTTTTGCATAGGCCTTACGCAGGGCAAAAGGACCTTCGTTTGCCTGGTGGTTCTCCGCTCCGTTCATCCACGCATCGTTGGACGATTCATGATCGTCCCACACCGTGATGAAAGGGAACTGCTGATGCAGCTTGCGCAGGTCCTCATCAAGGTGATAGGTTGAATAACGCTCGCGGTAATCGGACAGCGACAGGATCTCGTTGGCCGGGATCCATTGCCTGTTCACTGCTGTGTTGGGCGCATAGCCTCCTGTTTCATATTCATAGATGTAATCACCCAGATGAATGACAGCATCAAAATCGGCCCTGTTGAGCAAGGCTTTATAGGAATTAAAAAATCCTGCTTCGTAATTGGCACAGGACACTACCGCAAAACGAAGACTGTCCGCATTGCCCAACGGTGTTGTCCTTGTTCTTCCACGCGGAGAGTTGAAGCCATTCACAGAGAACTCATAATAATACCAGGTGTTGGGTGTAAGGTTCTGCACATCCACTTTCACCGTATAATCTTTTGTGTTGTCCGTCATCAGGCTTCCGTTCTGAATGATCGTCGTCATACCCGTGTCGGTAGCCATTCTCCACGACACCAGTACCGGATCGCTGCTCACCGTATCGGGTGTAACCCTTGTCCAGATAATTACCCTGTCTGCCATCGGGTCGCCGGAAGCAACGCCATGATAAAAAGGTGCAAGACAGGCTTCAAGTGTTGAAGTATGCAATACACTCTGTGCTCCCGCTGTGATGCAGGCGGCAAAGAAAAACAGGATCGATGTAAGCCACTTAGTTTTTGATAAACCGGTAGTCATAGCTGATGGAGTTAATGGTTACTTTAATAAAATACATTCCTGCGGGGAACATAGAAACATCTATGGCCTGCGATCCGTTCGTTTTCAGGTCGGTACCATCCTGGCTTGTGATCAGCTGGCCCATCAATGAGTATATCGTTATATCACTCACCTTTTCAGGGTTGATCGTATTTTTAAATTGTAAGCTGATCTGCTCTGTAGCAGGGTTCGGGAATACAGTGAGTGCGAACAATTCTTTTTCCTGCTCCTGCAAAGACACCGGGCTGCAAACGAATGTATAAGTTCCCGCAGTGCCGCTTGTTAAGCCGGTTCCGCCCTGCAGGTTCGTAAGTGGAGTGACAGATGAAGCTGCACAAACCGGTGCAAATATTTTGATGCGTCCGCCGCCGCCTGCTCCGCCTTTATCTCCGTTGTTTCCATCGGAGCTTGAGAGGGATTGTGTTCCGCAGAAAATACCTCCGCTGTAACTGTCGCTGGTACCTATGCCTTTGCTTCCGCCATTGCCACCGTTACCGCCTTTGCTGTTCAGTGTTCCGGAGATAAGCGCCGCTGTTTGTGTTTCGATGTAAATTCCTCCACCTGATCCGCCGCCTGCGCCACCACCACCACCTGCACCGCAGGACATGGTTTCTTCACCTGCATCATCACATCCGTCCGAACAGCATTTGGTAGAGATCCCACCATTGCCACCTATTCCTCCGGCAGCGCCATTCGCTCCATTCACAGAAATGCTACCGTTGATCTTTACCGAATCGCTTGCTATTAATTTTACCAATCCGCCGCCCGCACCGCCATTACCTCCCTGGAGGCCTGTTGCAAACGAACGTCCACCGCCGCCTGCTCCTGCACCACCCGATCCTAAGTCAATATCAGTACCGCTTATCGTTCCATAGGTGCTTCCTGCATTTCCACCGGCTGTCCCTGTTCCGCCAACCACCGGGTAAGCGGTTGACACATTCACATCCGTTGCCACATATGCATCCGATCCATTGCCTCCGTTACCACCTGGTGTTCCGGCGCCACCATAACTTCCGCCGCCACCGCCGCCGGCACCCGAAGCACCACCGATCATTCCGCACTCATCGTCATTGTTCAAACATTGTTGTTTAGGCCCCGAGCCGGTTTGCCCGTTCTGACCCGCCAGTCCCAGACCATTGCCAGTACCGGGATTGCCTGCCGAACCGCCTGCGATCATTACAACGCCCGTATTGTCTTTGTTACTACAATCATCGAGGGCCGTAATATCACCGGTAATACTGCTTACGAGGGAGCCGCCCGGGCCACCTGTTCCACCGGTCTTTCCGGCGTAGTCGCCATTGATCGTACCAAGTATCGTTATTTTCTGTGCATGTATCTCAAGGGTTCCGCAAGCGCCGGAAGAGAAAGGCTTCACATAAACGGTAATGCCAGCAGGAATTTTGAACTCGCCGCTCACATTGTAAATCCCGCTCAGGATAATATCGGCATTCACGGTGTAATTACCGCTGATGGTAGTGGTTCCGCACTGCGACCATAACGACAGGCTGCCGAATACGAAGAGTACTATACATGTAATGTGTAAACGTAATTTATTCTGCATATAAAAGTTTGATTGTTTGTTCTTCCTGGTTAGCTGTCTTAATTCGTAATATATAAAGTCCGCCGTTCATCTTTGCATCCAGTAACAAAACATTGTTGCCTTCCTTCAGCGACAGGTTCGTGCTCCAGATGTTTTTTCCGTTTATATCGAGCAGTTCAATAAACGATCCGGCAAAGATGCCGCTTTCGATGGTGATTTCTTTTTGGTCTTCTCTCAGTATAGTCGGATACACTTTGAAAATAGTGTTTTGAGCTTCCGACAAGCCAACAGGGTTACAGGATGGCAGGTTCACTACATTGATCGTAAATGTATCCGTAGGACAACCCGCAAGATCGGATGCATAATAGACTGTGCTCACCGGTGTGTTTATTTGTATGGAATCCGCCTGCATGTTACCGGGAAACCAGTTCATCGCCGATGGAAACGAAGGAACAAGTGTAACTGTATCATCCGGGCAAATAGTAATATCGGTATTGCCACCTGCATTTTTCACGATCGTAAAAGAATCGAAAACAGTGCCGTTGGTCGTAACGAATTTCCCCTGCAGCATATTGTCTTTTATATCAATCGCCATAGAACCCATTTCGGCAAAGGTGTAATTATAGAATGCAGGATGCGGCCAGCCGGAAGCAGGCGAGCTGTCGTGTTTTGCCGAACATCCGCAGACAACGTATACGGTTCCTTTGTGCGATGAAGACTGCGTGGTATTTTTCATATACGGGCAATCCGCAGGGTATGAGCCCGAAGTGTTGTCTAATTTCATGCTTTGCTGGAAGGAGCTGGAATATCCATAATGCCCGTCGAGCAGGTAAGAACGCTCATACACATGACTGTGCCCGTTGAGGATGAGATCCACTCCGTAATTTTCAAGAATGGGAATAATATTCTGACGAAGCTCTGGCAATTCATAATCAATAAACGTAGGATTATCCGAATCATGACTTCCTTTGGTATACGGAGGATGATGCCAGTAAGCGATCGTCCACTCCTGCGTATTCGCAGCCAGATCGCTCTGCAACCAGGTAGCCATAGGCCCGTTGCTGGCACGGCTTACATCAAACGATTCGAGCACGATAAAATGAATGTTGCCGTAATTGTAAGAATAATACTGTTCGCTGCCGGATGCTACACCACCACACTCGCCATTAGAAGGCAAAGAAAAAATGTCGAAGTAGGCAGGGCTTGGTGAAAAAGGAATATGGTTGTTGTAATCATGATTACCTGCAGCAGGCCATACCGCTGTGTTTTTCAGATTGTTCTCATACGTGTTATTAGAGAACACATTGGACTGATATTCGCTTTGTGAACCGCCTTCGTATGCATTGTCGCCCAGCCAAAGCCAACCGTCCAGCACCCTGCCTGCATTGTAATTGTCGAATGCTGTTCTCACATCTCTCTGGCCGGTGCTTCCCGCTCCTGCATCGCCCGTAACCCAGAAACGGTAATCACCGCGTTGTCCGTAATTCGGCATGGTTCTGAAATACAGATCAGCCGCCGGTGTGGTAAGTGAATTGCCACTGCAGGAGATCGAATAATAATATTGTGTGAACGGCTGCAAACCGGTAATGTGCACTTCGTGATCGGTGGAGGAATTCGCAACGGTGATCGTTTGGGTAAGTGCGGAGGGGCTGGATCCATAGCTCAGCTTCGTATCCGTGGCCTGCGTTGTTTTCCATTTCACGATAATGCTTGAAGGAGAAGCCTGGTTAAGATAGGGACCGCGCTCCAGCGTGAAATTCTGCGGAACTGTTATTCCGTCCATCTTCAGGTTAAAGCTTATGTCGGAACTGCCCGGATCATCCTGGTGAATTTCAACCGCGATAGTGTTCGTTCCGCTGACAAGTGTCAAAGGACTTGCGCTGAATGCGTTCCAGTCGTCCTCGGCACCGAAAGCAACAGTAGAGCTGGCTTCGGTCGTATAGAACGGAGTTCCGGAAGGCATATTCGTACGGAACACTTCCTGCCCGTTGATGTATACTACAGCGCCATCATCACGTACCATTTCGAGCGCCAGGTTTGTGAACTGGGAAGGATTGGAAACCGTAAATGTTTTTCTGAAATAGGTAGTTATGTATTTGTTTCCCGAGTTCGGGCCATAGGAAACAACTGTAGCCTCATCGCCATCACCGTAGCCAAGCTCTGCATTGCCCGTGTTCCAGGCTGCATCGCTGAATGTCGGGCTTGTCCACTGGGTGTTTTGATCAGAACCGTTATCAAGATATTTCCAGGAAGATCCTGCTGAAATAAGGCTTACCTGGGAGAAACTGATCGTGCTGAGTAAAATTAAAGAGGAGAATAGTATTAATTTTTTCATTTGGCTAAACTATCCAATTGCCATCAGCAGCGGATTAATGGAGCAATAAGAAATTGTAAACTCAGCTACATGTGTTTAGCACAAAAGACAGATTAATTTAATTTTTTCTTTACATAGGAGGGTGGAATATGCTGCCCGTGAAGCTTTTTGAAAACAGACACAGATTACGCAGATGTCGCAGATACTTATGGCTTAAATAAATTTACGCAGATGGCAGATTGAAAATATTTCTGCTTTTGCTGGTGCTATCATCAAAACTGGCAAATACAAGGACCAATCTATGAAAGTATTGACCCTTTAATACTCATCCATCCCGAGAGCTCTCGGGACCGTGTAATCTGTGTCTGGCCAGTTAATGTATTCGCTTCAGCAGAACTACTTTTTCCGTTCCGCCACATTCCGTTCCCAAAGCCAGGCGGTGCGCATCATCTCATCGATATCAAATTTACAGGTCCAGCCTAAGAGTTTTCCTGCCTTGCTGCTGTCGGAATACACTGCCACCACATCTCCTTCTCTCGGTGGCCCGATACGGTAGTTCAGTTTCTGTCCCGATACTTTCTCGAACGCATGGATCGCCTCGAGTACCGACACACCATTGCCCGTACCAAGATTGAACACATCGTAATTGACGCTGTTCTTCCCGTCGATCAGGTACTTTAATGCTAATACATGTGCATCGGCCACATCCGAAACATGAATATAATCACGTACACAGGTACCATCGCGTGTCGGATACTCACCTCCGTATATGGTAAGCTGCGGGATCTTCCCAATGGCAGTGGCAGTAATAACCGGAACAAGATTGTTGGGTTTGTTGATCGGCGATTCTCCATTCAGACCACTCTTGTGTGCGCCCACCGGGTTAAAATAACGAAGGGATACAGCCTGCAGTGCAGGATGCACTTTACAAAAATTCTCGATCATCACTTCGCCTATTTGTTTAGTATATGCATACGGCGATTCCGCTTTCGGTAAAGCGGTATTCTCATCAACAGGCAAACTGGTCACATTGCCATACACAGAGCAGCTGGAAGAAAAGATCAGCTTGTTTACATTGAATTCTTCCGACAACTGAAGCACGGAAACCAGGGAAGCGATGTTGTTGTGGTAATATTTTAAAGGATCTTCCACCGATTCACCCACGGCTTTGAAGGCCGCAAAATGAATGATACCTTCAATGCGGTGTTTGGAAAACAACCCACGCAGCTGTGCTATATCGCATACGTCTGCCGAATAGCTGACCACGCGTTTGCCGGTGATCTGTTCGATATGATCATAGGCATCCACAGAGGAATTGCTTTGATTATCGATCGATACCACATCGAATCCATTGTTGAACAATTCGATGATGGTGTGTGAACCGATGTAGCCGGAACCGCCCGTGACTAAAATAGTTGCTGACATATAGTGTAATTATATTTTTATGATCTCTGAATAAATATGTTCATACTTTTCAATACCCTGTTCGAGGGAAAACAGTGAGGCTGCTACTTCCCGATACGCTGTACCGGATTTTTGCACCAATGAAGGAAGACGGCTCACTGCTGTTTTATATTCTTCCTTCGTGAAAGCACTGATACAAATACCTGCACGATGTCCTTCAATAATATCGTCCACATCCCCCACTCCTTTATTGGTCACTACCGGCACCCCGCAAGCCAGTATCTCTGCCAGCTTGGTTGGTGAAGAGCCTTTCTTGGAATACAAAGGCCGGATAAAAAACAAACCGATATCAAAACAGGAAATAAAATCCGGTACTTCATTTCTCTTTGCCGCTTTCACGTATATTTTTTCCTTTGGTATCCCGTTCCTTTCTGCTGCTTCAAACACCATTTTCTCGTCATCGTTCGTGACAAAGAGCAATACTGCCTGTGGATCAGCCAATATTGCTTCGCTGCAGAAAGCAAGCATTTCTTCGAGCATATACCAGGTTCCCAATGCGCCAAGGTAACCGATCACGAATTGTTCTTTCCGGATCCCTATGTTTTTGCGTTGCAATTCTTTTTGCTGCGGATCACGGATCGAAAAATGATCCAGGTCGGCACAACAGGGGATCACCGTTATCCCTTTGATATCAGGGATACTCCATGAACCGATCTCCCGACGTGCATTTTCGGTGAGTGTTACCACATGATCGGCATGCTGCAGCATTTCTTTTTCCTTGCGCTTGAAGTAGGAATACAAATTCCTTTGTACAGGATTTTTCAGTTTCCAGATATTTCCGTCAATACGCTCATCTGCCCAAAAGCCACGCATATCGAAAATAAAGGGAATACCGCTCCTTATCTTGCAGGCAAGTCCTATCAGGGCAGGCAGGTAGCTCCTGCAATGCAAAAAAACATTCTTCCCGTTTGCAGCAATCCGCTCATTGACCAGCTTATTCAGCCTCTTGAAATTTTTTCGCTGCGAGATCACCGGGAATTTGGACTCGTACAAACAATAGTTCCATTGAATACCGGCCGCATCCAGAGCCTCAGTCACGACCTTTTTGTTCTTTGCAAGATTCACTGGTTTTTCACAACTACAAATTTCGATGGCATATCCCTTCCCGCGCAAACCTGCCAGATAGGGTAAAACCTGCGATTGCCCCAATTGGTCAGTCATTCCGTCGATGGAAACAAAAAGAGCTTTTTTAGTCATTTGCCGGATCAAGCGTTAAAATTAGTATTTTTATACCTGAATGCAAGAAGATTTATCCATTTTCGACCTGCTGCTCACACCGGTTTATCTCTTCGTGATCTGGATCATTGCGTTTCACATCCGGCAAAAGAACATACGGGAACGACCTGAATACAAATATTTTGTAACGGGACTTTTTGTGAAGATCCTGGGCGCTTTTGCACTGGGCTTTGTTTACTATTTCTATTATGGCGGCGGAGATACCACTAATTATTTTCAAACCGCACGGGCATATGTAAATCTTGCTTTCACCAATCAGGAAGATTTTATGGAAGGCTGGCTGGGCAATCCGCACATTCTGAACGCAGGTGAATTCTTTTCGGAAGAAACAGGCCGGCCGGTCTATTATCACCGCGATCATCATTCGTTCTTTGTAGTGCGCTTATTAATTCCCATCGTTTTCCTCGGCAGCAAATCGTATTTTGCCAGCGCAGCTTTAACAGCCGTTATCACCTACACGGGTGTATGGAAATTATACCAGACCTTCCTGCAGGAATTTCCTGCGTTGAAAAGAGAGCTTGCCATTGCTATTATCTTCGTTCCTTCCTGTGTTTTCTGGGGCTCAGGCCTGATGAAAGATTCATTCACGCTCTCGGCAGTCGGTTGGTTCACCTATTCGTTCTATTATCTTTTCATACGAAAGCACCGAAAGATCAGCTACATTCTCCAGATCCTTATTTCAAGTTTCATCATTATTTCCATAAAGCCTTACATCTTCTTTGCCCTGCTGCCAGGTGCTATACTGTGGCTGAGCAATGACATCATAAAAAAAATACACAACAAAGTGATCCGGTTTGTAGCCGCGCCTTTTCTTTTGACCCTGGGTGTTGCCGGCGGTTTTTTCGCACTCAGTCAGCTCGGGGATAAACTGGGCCTGTACAAAGTCGACACCGTATTGGAAAGGGCCACGATCGTTCAGAAAGATATGAAAGCGGAATACTACGGAGGAAAAACATTCGACATCGGCGACTTTGATGCCAGCGCTACGGGTGTTGCATCGAAAGCGCATGTTGCCATATTTGCCGGGCTATTCAGGCCGGGCATCTGGGATGTACGAAATGCCGTCATGCTGGTCTCTTCACTGGAAAATACGTATTTGCTGTTGCTTACCATATTCCTGATGATCAAGCTGAAGGTATTTGGCTTTCTGAATCTCATTCGTTTAAACCCGCTCTTGCTCTTCTCTATTCTCTTCTCCATCTTCTTTGCCTTTTCGGTAGGACTCACTGTGGCTAATTTCGGATCACTCGTGCGATTGCGGATTCCGGAACTGCCGTTCTTCGTGGCGGGCATCTTTATTCTCCGGTATTTGTATGAGCAAAAAAGCGGGAAGAAGGTTCGATTCTAACAATATGTACTGAGCTGTAGTTTAGCTGACCGGCCGCAGATTAACGCGGATTTCGCGGATAATTGAGCTGGACTAAATTGACGCGGATGAAGAAGTGAAAAAAGCTGGAATTTTGTAGTCATGTCAGTTCGATCACGCCATGGCGTGACGATACTGATAAAAAGAAAATATCTTGTTGAATTTTCCGGCATGTCCTTAATAAAAGAGTCGGGGTGTATCGAGAACGACTCGGAGTAGTATAGCAGCCTTCGTAAGCGTCTCTCGCGAGGCTTCGCGAACATTCCGATGTCGTGCCCGATGAATATTTTTAAAAGTAACAGACTTACTACTCTTGCTGGGCATTGTCGGAACACTCGACGTGACAGCCTAATTTATTTCCAACTTTGTCCTACAGCAGGAGGTTTTTCTATTGCCTTACTATGGCATCCACTTATCATACCACATCTGAAACATAAGCAGGTACCAGATCTTCACACCGTACTCCTTCTTTCCGTTCCTGAATTTCGTTAGCAGCTCATTTACTTTTCCTGTGTTAAAGATCTGCTGTTTTTCTATGCGTGACGGATCAAGATAATGGTCGATCTTTTCTTTTAATTCATGCAGCATCCATTTTTCGATCGGGATGGCAAAACCCATTTTTGGCCGCTCCATCATGGCCTGCGGGATGTGTTTGTGTGTAATCGCTTTCAGAATGTATTTTTTATTCCCTTTGTTATACTTGAATTCATCCGGCAGGCGTGCAGCCCATTCGATCAGCCGGTGATCAAGATAGGGTTCCCTTGCTTCAAGTCCCACACTCATGGATGCCCTGTCTACCTTCTGCAGGATATCATCAACGAGATAGGTTTGATAGTCAACCGCCATCATGTAGGAAAGCGGGCTGTAGAATTCATCGCGGAGATCCGTATTGGTGTAGCGGGTTTCCGGCAGGTTCACTTTATTCTTAAATAAAGCGGCGAGACCCTGCTCATCAAATTGCCTGCTCAGGCTCAGCATGAGGTTGCGGTCGGAAGGATCGTTCAACAGGCTTTTCATTTTTTCATACCTGTTCGGGAAATTATATTTGTTTCGGAAATACGGGATACTGCCTGCATTCACACTGCCCATCATACCAGCAGCTGCTTTGCGAAGAAAAGACGGCATGTTCTTTAACCGTTCTCCATGCTTCATCAGGTAATCATAACGGTTGTAGCCGGCAAACACTTCATCGCCGGCGTCGGCACTTAAAGCCACGGTTACTTCTTTTCGCGCCATCTTACATACAAGGCTCGTCGGGATCGCACTACTGTCGGCAAAAGGCTCATCGTAATAATACGGCAGGCCATCGACCAGGTCCAGGGCTTCCTGCGCTGTACAGGTATATTCATGATGATCTGTGCCGAGATAGTCCGCTACCTGCTTTGCAAAAGGGGCTTCGTTCAGCCCAATGTCAGGCACTGCTATTGTATAGGTCTTTAATCTCTCTGTCCTGTCTTTTTGCAACAAAGCAGTAAGACAAGCGCTGTCGTATCCACCACTCAAAAAAACGCCTACCGGCACATCTGCCACCATCCGGTAGTCTGCAGCCGATCTCAGGATCTTTTCGGTTTCTGTTTTTGCTTCTTCAAAATCAATTTTATGTTTGGGTTTGTTATACGCATCGTATACATCCCAGTATTTATGTATGCTGAATTCAACAGAAGCAGAGCGAAGGGAACATTCCATATAATGCCCCGGAGGCAGCTTGTAGCAATGATGAAATATACAATGCGGTGAAGGGACATTCCCGAATTGCATGAATGCCGCAACTGCATCTGTGTTCAGCTCTTTTTTGAACCAAGGGTGTTGATGAAATGCTTTTAATTCGGAGGCGAATAAAAACAAACCTTCGTGCTGATAGTAGAAAAATGGTTTTATACCGGCCCTGTCCCTTACGCAGTAGATCAGCTCTTTGTCTGCATCATACAGTACAAAGGCAAACATACCAATGAATTTTTGCACACAGCTTATGCCCCATTGTGTATAAGCATGCAACAGCACTTCTGTATCGGAATGCCCGGCGAACTGATGTCCCAATGCTGAAAGCTGCGACTTTATCTCCGCAAAATTATAGATCTCCCCGTTAAAAGTTACAACAGTGTTTTGAAAGCGCATTGGCTGCTTCCCGGTCTCCGTAAGATCGATGATAGAAAGTCTTCGATGTCCGAGCCCCAGCTGAAACGAAGCAGTGTCAATCATTCTTTTACCGTGTTCATCAGGGCCTCTATGCTGCAGGGCATTCGTCATCCCTGTCAGGATAATTTCGTCTGACCTTTTGGTAAAATCAAGAAAGCCGGTAATGCCGCACATGATAAGACTTCAGTTTTCCGCTGCCCGCAGAAGCAAAAGGCAGATAATCTCTGCAAAATTAGTACTTTTATCCGATAGCGACAGAACTTTTATTAGATTAGCTCACCACATCAGGAGAATATGACAGTGCATACAGGTCCTTCCGTTTATTTTCCCGGGCTCAACGGACTCAGGGCTATTGCTGCATTGGCCGTATTGTTCTCTCATAGCACTCTCGGCCTGCAATTTTTTGGGCTGGACCTGTACATTTTCGGTAAATATGAAGATGGTTCTCCTAAAGCAACGCTCCTCGCCGGATTTGGAGTTTCCATGTTTTTTGCGATCAGCGGCTTTCTTATTACCTTATTATTATTAAAAGAAAAAGACTGGCAACAGATCAGTATAAAAAAATTCTATATACGCCGGATCCTCCGTATATGGCCATTGTATTTTTTATATTTGGGCATTGTGTTACTCACACTGAGCCTGAATCAAATCTCTTTCGAAAAAACTTCCTTTATTTATTATCTACTCTTGTCTGCCAATATTCCTTTTGTTTTTGGCGGTGCTTTGGAGTTTGCCGGTCATTACTGGTCGCTGGGAGTAGAAGAACAATTCTACCTGTTCTGGCCGCACATCATTAAATCCACAAAGAATATTCTGAAAATCTGTATCCTGCTGGGTACTGCTTTAATTGTATTTAAGCTCATAATATATGTGCTTTCCAAAAAACATCCTGCACTTGAGCTTATTTATACCTTTATTCATGTTACACGTTTTCAATGTATGATCATTGGAGGCATTGGCGGGATATTGTATTTCAGGAAACACAAACTGATTGGCTTACTTAACTTACGCATTGTACAATTGGCCGCTTGGATAATAATTGTGCTGGCGGCCGTCAACCGATTCCACCTTATTTCTGTACTGGACAGCGAGTTTATTTCCTTGGTTACGCTTTGCATCATTACAGGACAGATCGAACAGAAAAACAGGTTGATTAATCTCGAGAGCAAAATATTCGATTTCCTGGGCAAAATTTCCTTTGGCATATATGTCCTGCATCCCTTGGTAATATTTTACCTTTCCAGGCTCGTTCATTTTACCACAAGATCTGTAGCGAACTATATCCTGATATACGCACTTATAACAGTGACCACTATTGGATTGGCATATTTGTCTTACCGTTTTTTTGAGGGACCTATCCTAAGATTCAAAAAAAAATATGCGGTAGTGAAGAGCAAAAGTGCTATGAGCGATTAAATTTTTCCCATTCTTCTACTACAGGAATGACATGTTTCAAGGTAGTTTCCGGCTTACGTTTTTCTTCCGGCCTTTCTTTTAGTATCACCACAAGTATTGCGAACAAACAATAGAGCGGGATAACGTAAGTAATCACATTGGTGATCCTGTGGAACCAAAGCATCTTTCGGGCAGGAAAAGTATCAACAATACCATACTCCACTCTTTCCATTATCTTGTTGAATGTGCTTTTTGAAAGACGCTTCTCATATGCTGGGAACAAAGAGCCTTTATGCTGCTGATAATATGCCATGCTTCCGTGATCGGGCTTTACCCTTTCCCATTGTGGCTCCATCGTCACATCATGCAAATGCCAGGATCCCTTGTAAAAAACTTCTGTCAGAAAGTGTCCTGGCCCTTCTTTATAGCCAAGCCCAACACTTCGTGTTTTAATGCCCTTTTTCTTCAGCAGCTCCATGTACACAATGGATTGCTGACTGCACAGCCCTTCTGCATGATCAAGAATATCATCGGGATCGACGATAGCAGAAAAATGATCCCAGGCGATCTTTGAGCTCAGGTAACAGATCCAGTTATCGGCAAAATCATAGCGTGCGAGGCCGTGAAAAAAACGGTCCTTTGTAAATCTGGTGGCAGTTTTTACATATACGGCTGTATCGAACTCCTTCAATCCTTCTAATGCGTATTGTTCGTCCACATACGTTTCTGCTTTTTCCAGGCTGTTTACTGTATTCAGGCTCGAAATGTACCGTTCGCTCTTACTCTTTACCGGCTGCTCTTTCTTTCCCAGTTTAAGCAGCAGGGGGATCAGGCTCAGGAACAAAAGACCACCATATATAAGAGCTTTGTGCTCCTTTAAAAATCGAATCACTATACCAATTATCTGTTTAGTTTCCTGATCATCCCGATTGGATCCCTGAAAAAGCATCGGCTACCATATTTCAACGCCTTCCACTTATTACCTGTTTTCCAATAAGATCCGGATAATATAAAATCGCCTAAAAATAAAGAATTATTTTTAATTCGTTCAGGGATCAGGCCGGCCTTTTTCAGCTCATCGTAGTACCTTTCATTGTCTTCCACAAGGCTCTTATCCAGGCGGTTGGACATACTTCCCGGGGATACCCTGTAATACAAAGGTGTTCCGGCCTTCTGAAAGCTGCCTGCTTTATTGCACTGCAGCAAAAAAAAACGATCGGCGGTGCTGCTCAATCTTTCATTGAACCGGAGCTTATTTTCTGTTAGGAATTCTCTTTTGAACATAAAATTAGAAGGACAGGTGATCACTTCTTTTGTATACAGTAGTATCTGTTCTTCTATCTTCCCCGGGTCGGGGCCTTTAAATGATCCGGATTTCATGCCTTGTTCACTGAATTTTTCCACATCACCGCAAACAAAACCGATCTCTTTATTCTGTTCGAGCTCCTGCATACGTGTAAGTAGAAACCGGGGCGACATAAGATCATCCGAATCAAAAAAAACAAGGTATTCACCTTTTGCGAGCTCCAGGCCTTTGTTGCGCGCAGCAGAAACGCCTGTATTTTCCTGCCGGAAATAATTTACGGTTGAGTTATTTATTTTCTTTAGCAGCTCTTCCGTGTTATCGGTGCTACCGTCATCCACGAGGATAATCTCTGTATCACAGTGCTGCTCAAAAACAGATCGTACTGTCTCCTCCAGATACAACGCTGCATTGTAGCAGGGAATGATAATACTTATTGCCGGTGCTTTCATCCCTTACAAACAGCAAAAAAGGTTTTACATTTTTCTATGGATGGCAGATCATTCACCAGTGTATAATCATCTTTTGTCGGATACATTGGTTTTCCTATCAGAGCTTTCATGATGGAATCCTGGAAGGAGATGGGAAGTTTCCTCACTCCACGCATGTATAATACTTCTTCCATTGCATTTCCCATGTTATACCGAAGGCCCTGCATGGTATCGTATCTCGAATATTTTTGCCCTTGTATGTTTACATCGCCGAAAACACTTGTAAGTAATTCCCGTAATTCTCCATATCGCCATTCCTGAGTATGATAGGGATTTACGATCACTCCTTTCGGACTGTTCACAAGAAAATTGGGTGTGGAAATAATAAGGATACCGTCTTTCTTTACTACCCGTCTGAACTCTTCCAGCATCCGTTTGTAGGAGGTGGTGTGTTCGATGGTCTCAAACGAGATCAGTGCATCAAAATCTTCGTTGTCATAGGGAAGGTTCAATCCGTCCAGTACTTTATAGGAAAGATTTCCGGCCTGGTAGTTGGCCACACATTCCTTTATAGCTTCTTCCGAAATATCACCACCAACAACCGTATGTCCTTTTGAAGCAAGGTAATTGGAACCGAAACCCGTACCACAGGCAATATCCAGCAGGGTGCAGCTTTTTCCCTGAAGAAGCCTTGCTGCCTCTTCATAGCGGTGAATGTGCTCACCCCACCAGGGATTGTTCGTATTATTCAGTTGCCTTTCTGAAGACATGTATGTTAGTTTTCGAAGCTGTCTATAAATTTATCTACATTCTCTTTCGTCACACCGAAACGCTGCATCACGGCCTTTCTCAGCTCATCGCCCTTACCAGCCAAGATACTTTTATTTTCCCTGATTCCGGAAATAATTCGATGAATTTCCTCTTCCATGCGATTGGGATCGATGAGAAAACCATTCCCGTCATTGAAGTATTCGCTGAAATCTCCCACGCCTGCACAGACAATACTTGTTTTGCCCTGCAGCGCCATTTCCTTAACGGCCGAATTGCTGGCTTCTGTCAGGGAAGGATGCACCATCAGATCTGCACAGGCCATGTAATTCTGAATGTCTTTGCAAAAACCGATCAGGTGAATATGATCCTGGAGCTGGTTGTCGGAAATGAATTTTTGTAACGTTTCTTTTTCAGGCCCTTCATCCAGCACCAGCAATTGAAGGTCCGCTTTCTTTTCTTCCACCAGTTTTTTTATTACCCCGAACACCGTTGCATGCCCTTTCAGCTTTATCAACCGGGCACACATCAATAAGATCAGTCCACTTTTGTGTTTTTCCTTCAGTGCAGCTACCTTCGCCGGATCCGGCTTGTCGTACATATCAAAATCATAGAGGTACTGCATCAGGAATATCTTTGCCGGATCGGCTCCTTCGAATTTCACCATTCCTTCCTTCACGGAAAGAGAAGGCACCACGATCTTTTTTGCAAAACGGTTGATGATCCGGTCGAAGCGCATTTCATTCCTGTTCTTTGCCTGTTCGGTATCTATGAGATTCGTATAATTAAAATGATGCCGGTACGTAACAACTTTTGCCCGCATAAAAAACCGTGCGAGCACCGAAATAAAATTCGTATGCTGAAGATTGGATAAGACCGTATCGATCCTGTTTTTCCGGCAGAAGCGGATCAGGAAACGTATTTGTTTAAAATAATATAAAACAGAAGAAGAGCTGTTTACCGGGTGGCTGAACACCTGTATCCCCAGTTTCCCACAGTCCTCATGAAAAACACCTTCTTCGCAGGTAGTGAGCAGGCAGAGCTCATATCCCCGCTTCTTTAATTCGTTAAGCTCCGAATTAAAAGCGATCGTCCGTTTATTGGAAGGATAATAGAACAGTAGTTTAGCGCTCATTGGCAATGGATGAAAAAATGTGTTGATACTGTTTAATTGCGTTTTCCTCCGTATACGGAGCTGCTAAATTTCTGAATTTTTCAGAATACTCCTTTCGTTGCGGCAGGTCGAGGGAATAGAACCAGGAGATCCGCTCTGCCATCTCCTCTGCATTCATTTCCACAACAAATTTCGGATCGGCTTTTATGACCATCTCCTTTGTGCCTGTCCACTCGGATACCAGCACAGGAAGCCCGCCTGCCATAGCTTCTATAGTAGAAGTAGGGAATGCATCGCCCCGTGTGCAATGGAATAACAAAGAGGCGGAAGCAATTCTCTGATCGATATCATCCGTAGTCCCTGTAAACAAAACACGTCCCCTTACTTCTTCTGCTAATGGTTCCAGGCATTGGTTCCTGATCTCTTCATCCCAGTGGCCTACAATCTCCAGCTTCAAATTCCTGTTCTTTGTGCCGGCTATTCCAAATGCTTTTATCATCAGATCGATCCCTTTGTAGTATTTCCTGAACTCACCGGATCCATTCGCTATAATTAAAATAAGGCCGGAAGCGGCATTGTATTCGAGTTGCAGGAGCTTGTTGTTCCGTTCTGTTTTCGGGCCGAGGAAATTTACATAGATCTGTTTGTTGTAGCCTGGCAACAGATGCTGCACCAATTCACGGGCCATTTCGCCTTCGCAGATCAGCATATCATAGTTGCGCAAGGCCCAGAGGTGGATCCGTTTTACCATAGTTGAATATTGCCCATTGTATAAAAAGAACAAGGTATGGCTCCCAAGATGCACTACGTATTTTTTCCGCTGCCAGAACCTCAGCTTTTTTGCAATGATCGGGGCAATGTGAAGATTATCCACGAGGATACAATCGAAAGCGCGAACCGGGAACATGCAGGCATTCACAAAAGAGCTTATGATACGGTACAGCAAGCTCCTGTTCTTGTCCTGCCAGCGCATATACGGATCTATAAAACGAAAAACACCATTCACCGCTTTGGCAAAAGCTCCATGCAAAGGATGCGGCTGAGGCCGTCCATGCAGGTACAAAACGCGTATGTCATTTTTTTTCTCCGACATATATAAATGTATTTCCGTATTTCGGCAGAAAGAATTTAAACAACTTACTAAGCTTTGCCAGCAAATATTTGATCACATCTCCCAAAGAACGGGCATTGCTCCTGCGTGCCGGAAAGGGCCATTCGTTCTCCGCACATTCATAGCGGTTCGTTTTGAGCCCGAACGATTCGAAAAATGCAAGCTGGTTCCGGTAGTTTGAATAAAAAATATGCACCGGTGGAAAGAAGGTTGTATATTTCTCTGACATCAGTTTACGTAAGCGAAAATATTCCCATTTGCAGAAATTAACGAAGCTGCTGTTATGTTCCAAAGGCCCTTCTGCCACCAGCAATCCGTTTATATTCAGCTTTCCGATCAACCTGCTCAACTCTGCTTTGGGATCCGTAAAATGTTCTAGTACATTGCTCAAAACAATTACATCATATTTCTCTTCATCTTTATAGAATTCTTCAATGGTATAGAAAGCCGTTTCTTTTAATTCCTCTTTCATCAATTGGACCTGCTCCGGTGAAAATTCGACACCGTGAACAGTGATGCCTTCCTGCAAGGCATTGTATACGAACTGTCCGTTTCCACAACCAAAATCAACCACCTTCGCCGATACGCCTTTGTTTTTTATGATGTCATAAAAAGCCTGGTATGGATACCGAAGTCCGGGTGGTTTTTGCCCCGGATCTCTTTTCTCCCTCGAAACACCCTGCTGATAAGAGACCGGGTACATTTCACGGAGATCCTTTTCGTCCGGGATCGGATCGATGAATAAAAGTCCACAGTTCGGACAGGAGATAAACTGAAAAACTTTATTGTTAAAATGATTTGCCGGCAACCCCTGATCCACCTTACTCTCACTACAACAAAACAGACAATTCATAGGGTAATTGAACTAAAATATAAATCCGCGGTCCTGAAAATTTGTCTTTAAAGTTAGTAAAAATAAAATTCAGTGCTAAACCAGCTGGAATACAGGTTATTATAGCTCTTACGCTTGAATTATTTTATCATAGAACGCTTCGTATTCAGCGCTCAGGCTACGATCCTTTTCCGAATAGTCTGCAGCTACCAATGCAGCGGCGCTTCTCCCGATCTTTTCCCGGAGCTCCCGATCTGCAGCAAGTAATTGTAGTTTAGCTGCGAGGTCTTTGCTATCACCACATTTGAAAGACAGGGCATCAATACCGTCGAAAACAATGTCTTTTATTTCGTCTATATCCGAAACCACACAAGGCAATCCGGCCTGCATCATTTCGAGCAGGGCCACGGGCAGGCCTTCCTGGTGCGAAGGAAATACACCGATATCGGCGGCAGATACAACAGCCTGCACATCTTTACGGGAACCGGTGAAAACGATCTCATTAGCAAACGAAGAAGCGGCTGCCAGCTTTTGTATCTCCCCGTTCAGCTCATCCGGCCCTACAATGTATAAGCTGATGTTCAAGGCAGGTAGCAGTGCCCATGCGTTGAGAAGGTCTTTGTGTCCTTTCACCGCAGAGATCCTCGAGACATATACAACTTTCAACTGCCCTTTCGCTGCATAGTTTACTTCAGGCAAATAATGTGGTATTTTATTCGGGAGTACAGTAAGGCTTTCAAGAACAGTTGTAATACCGAATTCATGCAGGTAATTGGCTACCGTTTTGCTCACAGCGATCACATGGTATTTTTTATAGAATTGCTTAAAAGGAAAAGGAACCAGGAGTTTACTGATGTTTTTAATTTCTTTTTTACGTATACGTGTCAGGTGATCGGTATATACAAGCAGGCTTTCGTTTCCTTTGGCAGCAGCCCTGCCCAGCATCAGCTCTCTCGGAAGCGTATGAAAATGTAATATATCAGCTTCCAGGTTTTGAATGGAACGGATCAGCTCTGCATTTTTTCCGAGGTATTTCTTTTCGCCAAAGGCTTTCCGGAATTGGTCTTTCAAACCATATCCATCTTCGAACACATACTTGAAATTATGAATGGTGATACCACTATTGCGAAACAGATCCAACACATCGGGATATGCAGCGCCACTCAGATTAACGATCTCATACCGATACCTGCTATTGGCAGGATCGCGCACAAGATTTAGCACAACAGAGCTCACACCTCCTATACGAAGATCATTTACAATATGCAGTACTTTCTTTTTCATCTGTTACGTATCAGGCGCTCAATTCGAGCAGGGCTTTTTTTAACTGTTGTGCTTTTGCCTGAATGCCATATTCTTTAAATAACTGTGTGCTTATTTCAACAGGTGAGACCCCTGAAGCGGTAATCTTTTTAAGCTCCCCTATCACCAGTTCAAAATCAATGGGCGTATCATTTGCTCCTGCTTTAATCAGGTACTTGTTCAGCAGTGTATCTGCTTCCAGCTCTTCGTCTTCGTATCCGATAAGCGTGGGAACCCCGTGCAGTAAATACTCTCTTGTTTTCAAAACACTTCCCTGCTTCAATGGGATACGATGCAGGGCGAGGGTTGAGATGGCCAGATCGGTATTCAACATCAGTTCTTCCAGCTTGTCTTTTTCACACATACCTGCAAACACCACTTTGGATGAAAGACCCAGGGCCTCTACCTGTTCTTTCACGGTATGCAATACTTTCCCGACATAGATAAGACTGATATCATACGTTCCTTTGTAGGCCCCCATACCTTGTATGGCCCTGTCGATACCATGCCAGTTGTTGGCGTGACCTGCCACAAAAATACAACGAAGCTTGTTCGTATCTGTACTTAGTACTTTTTTTATCCGGGGTAAGACAGATGCATACACAGCATTACCGAGCACATGTTTGCAATAGGCTTTACCTGCGCGGGAGTTTTCGTAGGCTGCAATTTCTGTAGTAACAGCGATCCCTGCTTTTGCATACGAAAGAATTTCCCTACCGGTATTTTTTTCTTCCTTTAGTAATTTCCTTTTCCCGATCGCATCCGAAAAATCAAGCTTTCGCAGGTTGTAAAAAAAGTCTCTTGTTGTATAATATTTGAAATAAAGAGCAAGCTCGCTTTCCTCGATGGTATTATGCTCGAAAACAATATGAGTGCCGCGTTTTTTTACAAAGTCCGACAAATGCCTGTCAGCAAAGGGGTACCGGAAATAAAGCAATGGAAATGTACGGTAATTTTTACTTAGATATTGTTCGATGGCAGGATAGATCTTGGCGGGATCGGTGTACTGCAGGACGTCGATCGCATTCCCGGCCGTTGAAGCCGTTTCACTGCTCATGATCAGGCCGCGGATATTCAAACCCACATCTGCCAAAGCATTGATGGTGCCGGTTACCTTGGAGAATACTCCTTTTAAGCCGGTGTCAGCAATGGCGATGTAGACAATTTCCATTTAATAGAACCGTGGGTTATTGGGAGTTTCCAGTATACGTAACAGTCTCAATATCCTGACAGGTATGAATACACATAGCCTGAAAATAAAATAAAAGAAACGTACGCCTTTGTCATTTTCGGTTTTGAATTCCGAATGTTTCCTGTTAGGCTGACTTATATATCTGTTGAGCTCCTGCACTGAAACGGATAATTTTTTGGCTACGTATTCTTTTTCACTTTCAATGGTTTCCAAATCGTAAGGCAGGCTTTGTAATTCCTTCACTGCTTCTTCCCGCTGCATCTGGCCGGATACAACGAGATTGGACAAATGTGCTTTCCGTTTATCAATATTGAATTTAACCGGCAATATATAGCTTTGGTAAAAACGGGTGTAGATGGATTCGTAATGCTTTCCTCCGTAATCTTTCCAGTCGAGCAGGGAAATGATCTCTTCCTTTACCTTCTTTTTATTGTAGCCGACATAGTTCAGCAAATTCACTGTAGTGATACAAAGCACTTGCTGATAGTAATACTTATGATAGAGACTGAGCTTTGGTAATCCGGAAATGCCCTGCGTTCCATACTTCTTATGTATGTCTTTCATATTTACATAATCCAGCTTGTCGGCATACCAGGAGCGTGGCAAAACGGATTCGGTGGAAATATTATGTCCGCTCAGGATCGTTTTTATTCCGTGTTCTTTTGCGATTTTATATAGGGCCGAAAAGATGATCTGATCGGTTGGTACTTCCAGGTCGAGCACAGAAGCCTTGACAAAAGACAGCTGCAGGTCTTTGAATTTTTTCCAGTCGATAACATAGGTATGAAGATCGAAATCCAGTCTGTTCACAATATTCTCGATGTTTTTCACCGCCTGTTCCGAATTCCAGCCATTATCAAAATGCACCACCAACGGTTTCAGGCCCCATTCCTTTGCCTTCAGTGCCAGATAGGTGCTATCCACGCCGCCGCTTACCCCAAGGATGCAATCGTATTTTTTTCCTTCGCCTCTCCGTTTGATCTTTGCCAGCTCTTCGTTCAGCTCCTGCTTTTTTACAGCTTCCTGCCTGTTAATAGTAGTCGCGGCCAGTATATCATATCCTTTGCAGAAATTACACACGCCATCTTCACCGATCACCAGCTCTGGCGCCGTTTCATCCAACACACATCTTTTGCATATCCTGGCAGTATCCTTTTCCATCTTCACTATTCTATATAGAGGTATCTTTTTTTATAGGCTTCAAAGCTCTCACTTTTTATATAGCCATTGTATTCGAAATGGCTTTTGTGGCTCACACATTCCTCTTTGCTCAGATCTTTTATTTTGCGGGCCGGATTGCCGGCAATAACACAATAGCCTTCCGGAAAGGATTTGGTGACTACGGTTCCTGCTCCTACGATGGTAAAATCTCCCAATGTTACTTCAGGAAGTATAACAGCGTTCATTCCGATCCAGCAGTAACGCCCTATTTTTATGGGTCCGGCAGGCAGGTGTTTCCTGTTATCTTTTATATCGTGGTTGGAGCTGATCAAACCTACATTCGCAGCAATTTGTGTATAATCCCCGATATGCACGCCGTTAATCGCCTGTATATAACAGCCGGGCATGTAACCGGGGCAGGTCTCAATACCACACATCACTCTCGACGACATTGTAACGTAGCTGGAATGGTGCATAGGCCAGTAGGCGGATTTATTAAATCCAAGGACACGCTGAATGAACCACATTTTGAATGTTATGGGGGTTTGGGTATTCCTGGTTTCCTTAATAAATCTGAAATAGGTAAAGGGCCACATGCTATCTGGAGTACTTATAAGACTTGTAAAAATACAGAATATAAATCATAGAAACACCGAGGCTGTAAAAAAACATAAGGTCTGTAATTGCCGTAAAACCAAAGTAATTGGCCGACCACACCACGGCTATGATCCAGAAAGGCAGTAAAACATGCAATATAAAATCCTCTTTTTGCCGGCTTTTTAACACAAATACATAGGTCAGCGGGCTCACCACAAACCTTGAAAAATAAAGGATGGACAAGGCACTTGCTATTTTACCGGCCAGCAGCCATTCTTCACCAAACACTGTTTCAAAAAGCAAAGGGGATGCAAAAGCTATAATGCTGAAACCCGGGATAGCGATCAGTAGAAGTACTTTCAGTACCCTGTTAAAGCTTGTCCGGCAATGCCCGCTTGTACGCAGCTCATCACTGGCCGATTTTCGGAACAGTTCGATA
This sequence comes from Bacteroidota bacterium, assembly GCA_021156365.1. Classification (GTDB taxonomy): domain Bacteria; phylum Bacteroidota; class Bacteroidia; order B-17B0; family Aurantibacillaceae; genus JADJDM01. The sequence goes on along the minus strand of JAJNDK010000006.1, from coordinate 74,573 downwards.
AAAGCGCCGCTCATCACGGAGAAAGGCATTCCCAACAGACGCTCGGAAAAAATATAAGCACCTAACTGTTCGGCACTGTATAGTTTAGTAAAGAGGTATACCGGCACCTGGTGAATGAGGTTATTGATCATTTCGGAAGGTGTGGAATAACTGATGTATTTCATGTTCTGCCGCATCAGCTTCGTAGAATAGCGATGTGAAATAAGGCGATAGGTTATCCGTAGTTCCTTGTTGTAAGAAATATAATAGTACAGAAAAGTAAATACGGAAGAACAGATATACGTAATAACAAGGCCTTTGAATCCCATGCCTGCATAGCCGAGAGAGATCTGGATAACGGCGCTGGAAACGGAAGCAATGATCCTTCCTTTCGTTAGTAGTCCATAGGCAGCCGTTTTGTTAATAAGCGTTTGTAGCAATATGATAAGCGACTGCAGCAGCACATGGAGCGGGACAAAATACGCAAAAGTCGTATCGAGCTTAAAAAACAGACCGAAGCGGGCCACGAGGAAAATAAAGATAAGGCTGAGGAACACGGAAATACAGATCGTGTATATACTCAGCTGAAAAAAATTAGCAATGTCCTTCTTCCTGCCCGACACGATAATTCCATGGCAAAACCCTGCAGTGGAAAGAGCCGTAAAAAAACCGACGATCAGCAAAAAGATCCCCAAGAGCCCATAATCGACCGGATCATACAGACGGCTGTTAATGGGAGCAGTAAAAATGGGAAGCGCAAGAACAATGACATTCCCTGACACCAGTTTTATGAAGTTCTTTGTAAACTCGTTTGTCAGTGATTGTTTAAACATTTGTACTGCGTTCCGTTTTTATATGATCAGGCAACCCTGCACCAGACTTTTTGCAGGCCATAAATGTATTCGGAGCGGACAACCTGCAGGCCGCATCTTTCCAATAGATCCATTAGCTCATACCTGTTGAATTCGGTAACATGATCGTTATCGGAGTAGATCAGTTTTAATTTCTGATCAACGCGGTATTGATTGAGGTAATACCTGTCGAAATCGGGCAATTCTATATAGATCTGCTTAAAAAAGTCTTTGTGGCGCATCAGGAATGTTTCGGGCTCGTCGAGGTGTTCGAGGATGTGAGACAGGATAAGCGTATCGAATTTCTTTTTATTGGAAGTCAGAAAACCGAGCGCTTCCGCGTGAACAAAGCTGAGATTATCTCTCTGATAACGCGAGCGTGCAATGGCAATAGCCTTTTCGCTGTAGTCGATCCCGGTTACTTCGGCTGCTTTTTCTGCAATAAAATGAGTGATCTCTCCTAAGTTGCAGCCCAGGTCGAGCACTACACTTTGCGGGGTGATCTGCTGAAGTATAAAAGGTTTGGAATGAAGACGGATGGGGTGATCGGCTGGTTTATATATCTTAAAGGACATTTCGTGTGCCAGGCGATCAAAGATCCATTCGAGGTTGAGATAAAGTCTGAATTTTTTTTCGGCACGCAATGGCAATAACTTATGCAGCCTGTAAATAAGAGTCAGTATAAAAACAGCGGGCTTTTTCCTTGGAATTTTAATTCCCATTTTTGAACATATATTGCAATTGCAAGATAGAAACTAAATTTCAATTGTACTCTACACAAATTGACAAAGTTGCAACGCGGCTTTTTAAATTTATCTTTGCGCTATTCCATATCCAACGGTCCTGAAATGACACAGCTTGTATTTGCTACACACAATAAAAATAAATCCTTTGAAATCAACAAAATGCTCGAAGGTCAATACGAGGTGCTGACCTTATCCGATATTGGCTGCACAGAAGACATTCCCGAAACCGGCCTTACGCTGGAAGAGAATGCCCTGATAAAAGCTCGTTACGTTTATTCGAATTACAAAAAAAATTGTTTTGCCGACGACTCCGGTCTGGAGATAGATGCGCTTGACAATGAACCCGGTGTTTTTTCGGCACGCTATGCTGGCGATGAAAAAAATGATGAGGCCAATATGCAGAAAGTGCTTTCGGAATTAGCCGACAAGCCAAGCCGGGATGCACAGTTCAGGACAGTGATAGCGCTTATTCTGGACGGAAAGGAATTTCTTTTCGAAGGTGCGATCAGGGGCACGATCGCAACAGAAAAAAAAGGCACGAAAGGATTTGGTTACGATCCGGTTTTTATACCCGAACAACAAACACGGACCTTTGCGGAAATGGAGCCGGAAGAAAAAAACACGATCTCACACCGGGCTTTGGCCGTAAAAAAACTGACGGATTTCCTGAAAAGCAAATAACTGAAAATTCTTACCGCGGCAGCAGCATTTTTTTGATAAGCGATTGTTTACGCACAGAGATCTGGATAGCTGTGTTATCCGTAAGGAAAAGCTCATTGTTGGCGTGTGCTGTGATATATTTTGAATTCACCAGGTGCGATTTGTGCGGACGTATAAATTGCTTCGAATTTATTTCCTTTTCAATATTTTTCAGCGTTTTGGCCAGCATAATGCGAAGACCGCTATTGGTGTACACAATGCAATAATTACCGTCGGCTTCTACTCTTACGATATCCGTTTTGTTCAGTTTATAGGTACGTACCTGGGTATTCAGGATAATGTGCTCGCTTTCGTTCTGTTCAAAATATTTCAGCTTTTCGAGCAGGTTCCCGTTTTCTTTTTCTGCACGTTTCAGGCTTTCCCGTTGGTTGATCTCCCGGATCTTATTACCGGTAAAGCTGGCGATCACGGTCAATACATGCAGGTGGTCGGTGGTGAAAAATTCTTTTTGCGAGTGTTCGCTGTCGATAACACCTACCACATAATCATGATATTTGATTGGAACTGCCAATTCTGAAAAGCGTTTTTTATCGTCAATGATATACCGGTTGTCTTTTGTGGTATCCCCGATCATTTCCGCTACTCCGTTCATCGCAACGGAACCAACGATCCCCTTTCCCAGAGGTATTTCAATGGGATTGGCAATGATCTTGCCTTTTGGGTTCTTCGGGCCGTATGCCGCCCGCTGAACCAGCTTCCTTCTTTCCTTGTCAAACAGGTAAATAATACAGTCTTCGAAATTCAGCTTGGAAATACATTTCTGCGACAGATCCCACACTAATTCATCTATTGTCTGAGCTTCATTTAAGGAATGGGCGAGATACGATATGATAGAGTTAATATTGCTTGTTTCGGTCATAATACGTTAACTAACATAAATATACGTTAAGTAAGCCAATGCCAGGAGTTTGACCTGTTAAAACGGGTTTATATCGCTGAAAAACAGTCATTTATTTTTTATCAGATCTTTCCGGCAATTGCGATTAACCCTACTTTTTTTCAGACAAATACGCTATATTTGTATGACGAAAACTATATTTATTCCATGAAAAAACTCTACTTTTTATTATTCGGCCTTTTTTTAAGCATGTCAATTTCTGCTCAAACGCAGGCCAGCAATGTTCAAATAACTTATAAAACTACATCGGGTGCTACGGTTAGCTGGACCCGTGGAAGCGGCAACGCATGTATAGTAGTAATCCGTAAATTATCCAGTAGCCAGGTTGCACCTCCTTCTTCTACTACTTCCAATTATTCTGCAAGTGGTATTTATGGGAATGGTACATCTTTAGGTGCTTCGGACAATTTTCTTGTTTATGAAGGAACGGGAACAAGCGTATTTGTATCCAGCCTTGTTGCAAATACGGCCTATTACGCGTATGTATATGAGTATGTAACCATACAATCATTCCCAAGTGTTATATATGCCTATAATAATTCAACAAGCTCGGCCAACTATGAGCAGTTCTATACGCTTGACACCTCGCCTTCTGCAGTTGCCAGCATTAGTTCTGTCACACCAAGCTATACAAGCGCTTCCATATTCAGCACTACAGGTACGGGCGCTGATGGGAGACTCATCTATGTAAGACCTTCTACCGGAACAAATGTATATCCTACAGATGGATACCATTATCCGGCTTCCAGTACATATGGGGGAGGCTCGGCATTAGGCGGCGGATATGCGGTGTATGCGGGCAGCGGAACAAGTGTTGGCGTTACCAATCTTCAGCCTGCCACTTTGTATTATGCTTATTCACATGCTTTTTCAAACGGAACTTTTCCAACATCTTCTTCTTATGCAGTAAACACAAAAAACTATGTCAGCGGCTCTTCTTACGCGTTTTATACCCTGAACAATCCACCAACTATCAATGCAGTTTCCAGTGTGACGGTCTGCCAGAATGCAAGCCAGCAAACAATAAACCTGTCCGGTATCAGCGATGGAAGCACAGCAGAATCACAAACGATCAGTGTATCGGCAGTATCCAATAACACTGGCCTCATTCCGAATCCTGCCATTACGTATTCGAGCCCGGCCTCCGGCGCAACACTTAAATACACTCCGGTAGCAGGTCAGTCGGGAACAGCGATCATAACGGTTACTGTGAATGACGGCTGGCATACTGCGAACACAGCTATTGCTACATTTACAATTACCGTACGGCCTATCCCTGCAGCTGCAGGTGTAATAAGCGGATCTACACCGATATGTGCGGGTACAAGTGCTACCTACACTGTTCCTGCCATTGCGAATGCCACTACTTATAACTGGAGTGTTCCGGCTAATTACACCATCACCGCAGGACTTGGAACTCCAACTGTAACGATCGCCACTTCTGCATCCACACCTTCCGGAAACATTGGTGTGTATGGAAGCAATACATTCGGCTGCGGTAACGGAACTGTTTCCACCAAATCCATCCAGGTAGACGCGCAGGCATCCACTCCTGATGCAGGACTTGATCAGCCACTTGTTTGTTCGGGAACAACTTTCCTTACTGCTACCTCTGTTGCAAGCGGAAACACCGGGGCCTGGACATGGCTCAGTGGAACCCCGGTACCATCTATCGGAAATGCAAGCAGCAACAGTACTTCTTTAAGCGGTTTAACTTCGCCACAAACCTATCAATACATCTGGACGGTTACAAAAACCGGAAGTGTGTGCCCTCCAAAAAAAGATACAATAACTATCACAACTAATTTCGCAAACGTTGCCTGTGCGCCGGCTGCCAATTTCTCATACAGTCCGTTAAGCGACGTTACAATACCTGTTATCACTGTTTGTAAAAATTCCACCTTGAATTTCACAGATCTTTCGGTTGGAAATCCGGATACCTGGGAGTGGGATTTTAATTACAACGGATCTATGCCGAACTATACATCCACGCTTCAGAATCCTTCTTTCACCTACAACACTGTCGGAACGTATACAGTATACATGAGAATTCACAGTACTACAACCAGCCTGTATTACAATACACAAAAAACAATTACGGTGATCGATGCACCTGCCACTCCGGGAACAGTGTTCGGTACCAGTTCCGCTATTTGTGCAGGAAACACTACTAACCAGTATACGTATTCAATTGCATCGGTAACAAATGCTACCGGTTATAACTGGACAACAATGACAGGAGGAAATATCGTTGCCAACCCTTCTCCTAATTCCATAGTACTGGAATATGACAATACAGCTATTCCGGGCAACATTACTGTAAGTGCTTCCAATTCCTGTGGCACCAGCTCCACTAACAGTCTTATGGTAAATCTTACCGCACTTCCTTCGGCACCGGGAGCCATATCAGGTCCTGCAATCGTTTGCCAGGGAGAACAGGGTGTGACCTATACCGTTCCTACGATCGTTGGAGCTACTTCTTATGTATGGACTGCACTGGATGGAACAAACACCAACCCGGTACCTGCAACGGAAACATTCAACATCGGGCTTAACGAACAGAACGGAAGGATCTATGTAAAAGGTAAAAATTCCTGCGGTACAGGCGACTCTACGGATTTTGCAGTAACGGTAAACCCATTGCCTGCCAATGCCGGAGCAATTACCGGAACAGCTTTCCTGCAGCTTTGTCCTACTGCCGATGCTGTTTCTTATGATATCGATCCTGTGGCTTATGCAACTTCTTATACCTGGATCCTGAGTAACGGAGCCATCACTTCAGGCACAGGCACCGATAGTATTACTGTTGATTTCACAGGCGTTACGGGCACAACAAGTATTCAGGTAGTACCTACGAATGCATGCGGTACAAGGGATTCAAGCGCTGCATACATCGTGAATTTCAATTCACTTCCGATCGTGGATGTGTGTGTGGCTACTGTAGATACAGCTTCCCAATATAATGAAGTATACTGGGTGCGCCCTGCAAGCAGCGATATTGACAGCTTCCGTGTATACAGAAGGATCAGTGCGCTCGTTGACACTTTAGTAGGAACCGTTGCATACGAAGATGAGTCGTATATTGTGGATACACTTTCCGATTACGATCCGAACAGCAGCCTTGAACAGTACACCATATCAGCGGTTGACAGCTGCGGTAACGAAGGTGCCAAATCAGCATACCACACAACTATGTTCATGAGTACCAGCCTAGGAGCAGGTACTGTAAATCTTCAGTGGAATCTATACATCGGGCAAACCGTTGACTTCTATAAAGTGTATAGAGATTCATTTGCAGTAGGCGGAACATGGGATCTGCTGGACGGAGCTATCAATCCTACGGCTACAACCTGGGTAGATAACAACCCGGTTCCGGGTGGCGGCGCAAGATACCGCATCGAAATCGAATGGTTAACTACCTGCGATCCTACACGTGGTGCGATCAATACTTCCCGTTCGAACATCAAATCGCCTAACTCGATCGGCATGAAGGATATTACTTCTGCCAATGATATCCGGTTATTCCCGAACCCTGCAAATGCACAGGTAACATTAGTGTTTGCAAAAAACAATGCCTTCGGCTCCATACAGGTAGCAGATGCACTGGGCCGTGTTGTATACAGCGATTCGATCAACACCTCCGGTACTGCGTATACATTTGATGTAAGCTCTTTTGCAAAAGGTGTTTATACGGTGATCGCTTCAGGCCCTGCCGGAAAGACAACTAAAAAACTGATCGTAGAATAAGCATTCAAAATATGAAAGAAGCCACTGGTCCGAAACAGGTCAGTGGCTTTTTTTATGCCTGAAATAAGGATCAAAAGAGTTTTAATAAAATCCTGTGGTAGGATATGCCTTAATCTATAGAAAAGAGCTAAGCGCAAGCTCATAGCCCCGGAGACCGAACCCGGAGATACTCCCTTTGCAATGCCGGCCGACATAGGAAACGTGGCGGTACTCTTCCCGCGCAAAAATATTACTAATGTGCACTTCAATTACCGGCGAGGTAATGGCTGCAACGGCATCTGCGAGGGCAATGGAAGTATGAGTATACGCTCCGGCATTGAGGATGATCCCATCTGCTGAAAAGCCTGCCTCGTGCAGCTTATTGATGAGCTCACCTTCCACATTGCTTTGAAAATAATCAAGACGGTGATCCGGGAATTGTTTCCGCAGGTTCTCCAGGTAGCTTTCGAAATTTTCGCTGCCATAGATCTCCTGCTCACGTTTCCCCAATAAATTAAGGTTGGGCCCGTTAATAATTAAAATTACCATACCGTAAAGCTACAAACATTTTTTGCAATTTTACCGTATTGAGCAACTGGGGTATATACAAAAAAGGATTCAGGCATTACCTGCTGATGGAACGTTCCCTGTCTGAAAACACGGCAGAAGGATACATGGATGACATCAATAAGCTGGAAAATTTCATCAACACTGCTTTTTCCATCGGTCCGGTCAAAGTGGAATTAAAACATTTGCAGCAATTCATAAAAGAGATCAATGAATTGGGATTGGGTGCTACCACGCAGGCAAGGATACTGTCGGGTGTTCGTAGTTTCTATAAATATCTTATCCAGGAGAACGAGATCAGGGACGATCCTACCGAGCTGCTCGATTTCCCCAAAACCACGCGGCACCTGCCCGAAGTGCTCAGCATACAGGAAATGGATGCCCTGTTTGCAAAGATCGATTACTCTACACCGGAGGGGCAGCGAAACAGGGCCCTGCTCGAAACGCTGTATGGTTGCGGACTGCGGGTAAGTGAGCTCGTAAACATCCGGATATCCGATCTTCATTTCCGTGATAACTATATTTCCGTTATTGGGAAAGGTGATAAGCAACGGTTGGTGCCGATCGGGCGCCTGGCAAAAAAATACATCAATGTATACCTGAAAGAGATCAGGGTGCATATTCCCGTTAATAAAGTCAGTACGGATATTTTGTTCCTCAACAGACGGGGTGGGAAATTATCGAGAGTGATGGTGTTCTACATTATTAAAGGCCTCGCTGAAAAAGCCGGCATTACTAAAACGATCGGACCGCATACCTTCCGGCATTCTTTTGCAACCCACCTTGTAGAAGGCGGTGCAGACTTGCGTGCGATCCAGGAAATGTTAGGCCACCAATCGATTACCACTACCGAGATCTATGCGCATATCGATAATCATTACCTGAGGGATAATATCATTTCGTATCATCCAAGGAATAAGGGATAGCTGATGAAGCATATGGCTCGCAGAGAGCGCAAAGAAAATCATTAAAAACGATTGTCGGTGACAATCACAATCCGGATAACTATCGGAAATCAATACGTATTCTGCAGCTAAAACTTATATGCCATCGCGAAGCCTCGCGATGGTTCAATTTTTAAAGCACATTATTCGTCTGTTCCTTGATCTTTTCCAGCTCATCTTTCATCAGCACCACGAGCTTCTGGATATCAGCATCATTCGCTTTCGAACCGATGGTATTGATCTCCCTGCCGATCTCCTGTGCAATGAAATTCAATTTTCTGCCGCTGGCCGGTTCTGTCATCGTGGTCAGAAAATAATTACAATGGGTTTTTAAACGTACCTTTTCTTCGTTGATATCGATCTTCTCGATGTAATAGATCAACTCCTGCTCATAGCGATTCTGATCAACGGATGCAGATGGAATATATTCCGCCAGGTTTTTGGAGATGCGCCCTTTTATATTTTCAATACGTTTCGGATCATGTGCTTCGATCTGCTGCAGCTTATCGAGGATACTGTTCAGCTGTTTGGTGAAATCCGACTGAATAGAGCTTCCCTCCTCTTTCCTGAACTTTTGCAGATCTTTGATCGCGGCATACAAGGCTTCCTTGATGGCTTTCCATTCTTCTTCGTCCAGCTCCTTCTTTTCATTCTTCACTACGTCCGGCATTTTCAACACCTCTCCCATCAGCGAACGATCATCTTCCTTCAGCAATACAGCCAGTTCTTTCAGCTGATTGTAATAATTCAGGGCAAGCTGGTTATTGATCTTCACAGCCGATTCTTCTGTCTTGCTTTCGATGTTCACGGATACATCTACTTTACCGCGCTCCAGCAGCTTGGAAATTTCGGATCGCAGCTCGAGCTCTTTCTCGCGGTACACCGACGGAAGACGCATATTCAGATCCATTCCCTTGCTGTTGAGTGATTTTATTTCTACCTGTATGGTCAGGTTCGGCAGTTCTTTTCCGGCTTTCCCGAACCCTGTCATGGATTGCATCATATTTTTTTTGTTTTTTTACTTACTAAATATACTCCTGTTATTATACAAACGGCCGACAGGATCTTGATCGGGCTCAAATGGTCCTTGCCTAAAGATACGGCAAATAATGTTGCGAGGAAAGGTTGCAGGTAAATGTACATACTTACTACCGAAGGACTGAGCGCTTTCAGTGCATACGTATTGAGAAGATAGGCCAGGAAGGTAGTCGCCACCACCACAAAGCCCAATGCAAACCAGGCATGCTGATCGAAACCGGTCCAGTCGGTTTTCAGCACATCCGCAATACCTAAGGGGCTCACGTAGATCAGGCCGAACAGGAAGATCCACTTCATCACCGTTACGGTCTGGTATTTTTGCATATACGGCTTGGCCATCACTACAAAAACCGCCCAGGAAAGTGAATTAACAAGCGTCATAAGATCACCAAGGATCGTATCACTTCCCAGTGTGAAATTTCCTTTGAACAGCAGGAGCGTCACTGCACCAACAAGACCCAGTCCTAATCCCGATATTTTATAGATCGTGATCCGCTCTTTCAGCACCAGTAGCGTAAAAAGGATCACCGCGATCGGGTTAGAGATCATGATAATCGCAGAATTGATAGGTTGCGTGAGATTGAGCCCGCATATAAAAAACACTTGGTTGACCGCCACACCGAAAAGCGCCAGCAGCATGAGTTTTTTCATATCTCCTTTTTCGATCGGCTCCCGTTTAAAGAAAAGGCTGAGGATCCAGAAAAGCAAACAGGCACCGGCAATACGGCAAAGAACCAGGGCCAGGGGTTGTATATGAAGGGGCATCAGGTCTTTGGCGATGGAATAGTTCAGGGCATAAATAACCTGTGCTGCAAACAGGCAAACGTGCGCTTTTAATCCATCATTCATGGCTGCAAAGATGCAAATTTATTACGTACATTTAGGCTAATAAAACCGCTTCTTATGACCTTCAGTTTCAAAACAAATCTTATAGACATTCTGGACCGCGAGATCTATGCAGCACAGGTTACCGTGGAGGAAGGAAAAATAAGATCCATCGAACGGATCAGCGAAACAGTGCAGGGATTTACGCTTCCGGGTTTTATCGATGCGCATGTACATATTGAAAGCAGCATGCTGGTGCCCTCCGAATTTGCGAGGCTGGCGACGGTGCACGGAACAGTAGCTACCATTTCCGATCCGCATGAAATAGCGAATGTAATGGGAATGGAAGGCGTAAATTACATGATAGAGAATGGCAAAAAAGTTCCTTTTCATTTTTTCTTTGGCGCCCCATCCTGCGTTCCTGCCACCAAATTCGAAACAGCGGGAGCGGAGATCAATGCCGCTGATATCGATGCGCTGCTAAGCAGGCCGGAGATCGTTTACCTGGCCGAAATGATGAATTACCCGGGCGTGATATACGGAGACAAAGAAGTACACGAAAAAATAAAGATCGCACAAAAACACAATAAGCCAATTGATGGCCATGCTCCGGGCTTACAGGGCGAACAGATGCGCAACTACTTTTATGCAGGCACCGAAGACCGCTGGCCGGTGATCAGTACCGATCATGAATGTTTTACATTTGACGAAGCGGATGGAAAGCTGGATCAGGGTGTGAATATTATGATTCGCGAAGGAAGTGCAGCTAAAAATTTCAACGAGCTGATCCCCCTGCTGAATTATTATCCCTCTAAGATCATGTTCTGCTGTGATGATAAACATCCGGACAGCCTGATCCACGAGCATATCAATGGACATGTAAAACGTGCACTGAAAGCAGGCTACGATCTGTTCGATGTGTTGCAGGCCGCCTCCATGAATGTGATCAATCATTATCAATTGCCGGTAGGCGTGCTACAACAAGGACAATCTGCAGATTTTATTCAGATCGATACACTGGATGATTTTAATATCCTTAAAACCTACATCAAAGGAATACTGGTGGCAGAAAACGGAAAACCGCTGATAGCAAGTATCCCTGCCGCTACCATCAACAACTTTTCCTGCAAGAAAAGATCGCAGGCTGACTTCGCGCTGGACATAAACGGAAATACCATCCGCGTAATAGAAGCGCTGAACGGGCAATTGATCACGAAAGAGCTCCATGAGAACATACTACCGGAGGGCAACAACTTCCAGTCGGATGTGGAGAAAGACATCCTGAAAATTGTCGTAGTGAACCGATACAACGATGCACCGGTAAGTGTGGCCTACATCAAAAATTTCGGGCTAAAAAAAGGAGCGATCGCCAGTTGTGTAGCACACGATTGTCACAATATCGTCGCAGTGAGCACGAATGACGAAGACCTGTGTAAAGCCGTGAATACGATCATTGAGAATAAAGGCGGGCTTTCTCTGAATTCGGGATCGGAGAGCATGAGCATTGCATTGCCGATCGCGGGGATCATGACAGATAAGGACGGATACACCATTGCGGAAGAATATACGAACATCGATAAAAAGGCAAAAGAACTCGGAAGTAAGCTGGATGCGCCCTTTATGACACTTTCGTTTATGGCGCTTCTGGTAATCCCTCAATTAAAACTAAGTGATAAAGGATTGTTCAACGGATCCACTTTTGAATTTACCAGTGTTGCTATAAACAACGAACGGGCCATGAGCTCCTGATCATAAAGAAATCAGCATGCAATTTACAGACCAAACCGGCAGAACCATTGAGCTAAACGCAACGCCCAGGCGGATCGTTTCTGTCGTTCCTTCACAGAGTGAATTGCTCTGGGATCTTGGCTTGCAGGAAGAACTGACCGGTATTACCAAATTCTGTATTCATCCCAAAGAAATGTTCAGTACCAAAACACGTATAGGCGGAACGAAAAAACTGGACATAGCAAAAATAAAAGAGCTGAATCCGGATATCATTATTGCCAATAAGGAAGAAAATGAAAAAGAACAGATCGAAGAGCTGTGCAGGCTGTTCCCGGTCTGGATCAGTGATATAAAAAATCTTTCTGACTCCCTTGACATGATCACAAATCTTGGAGCTATTTTCGAAAAACGAAAAACGGCAGAGAAGATCCGGGACCTGATCGCAAAAGGCTTTGCAAAGCTGCCCATTCAAATCGTGACCAAACGTACCGCTTATTTCATCTGGAAAAATCCGCTGATGATGACTGGCCGTGATACCTTTATCAACGATATGCTTTCGCGATGTGGCTTTGAGAACATCCTCAATGATCCCGATTCAAGATACCCCGAGATCAGCGAGAAGGAATTAAGAGAGCTGAATCCCGAGCTGATCCTGCTTTCCTCAGAGCCTTACCCATTCAATGAAAAACACATCCACGAATTCCAGGCTATCGTTCCGGAAGCAAAAATACGGATAGTCGATGGGGAGCTCTTCAGCTGGTACGGGTCCCGCCTGATCCATTCTCCGGCTTATTTCGAAAATTTAAACCAAGAACTATAAAAAATTACTTTATGAGAACGATCGCTGTTATTTTCTTATTCCTTATTCTGCAGGATGTCCGGGCCCAGCTCGCAACGGATACTTTATGGAGCCTCAAAACCGAAAAATACTGCATAGGGAATCCTTTACTGGAAGATGGAGTATTCTATACCGCTAATGAAAAAGGGAAAGTAATGGCAATCGAGGTGGCCAGCGGAAAATTGCTCTGGGAAAGCAAGGTAGACGGAGGACTGTATCACAATATGGTGAGCACCGATAAAGCTCTTATCATGGCCTGTGCAAAATCTTCCGATGTTGTGCTCTCCCTTGATAAAAAAACCGGAATGCAAAACTGGAAAGCACAAAACGGTTATAATTTTGACGACGATGCTCCCTGCCTCCTTGTGAAAAACGGGAACCAGGTTATTTTTAATTCACTCGATTCTACCATTGTCTCATTGGATATCCATTCGGGCAAAGAGCTATGGAAATACAAGGCAGGCGGCATTACTTCCCCTCCTGTGCTGAACGGCGATATGGTAGTGGTTACCTGTGCCAACGGATATATTTACCAGGTCTCCAAACAAACCGGAAAACCGGGACCGAAAATAAGCTTCGGTGGAGCGAAACGAAGAGCGATGTATATGCCACCTGTTATCTATGATAATATACTTGTGCTCAGTGATACGGGACAGGTAATTACAGCAATATCACTTACTTCTCAAAAAATAATCTGGACACAACAGGGCAAGTCACCCTTCCTGTTCGGTTTTGATGAGTACGCGGTAAGCGCTACAGATGAAGGCCTGCATGCCTACGACATAAAAACAGGGAAAGAAGCCTGGAGCCTTCCCGGCAGGCATGAATGGTATATCTATCCCTTTATTTTTGAGAAACGTTTTTATTATTACTCACGTAAAGAAGGAAGGCTGCTTGTTATTGATAAAAAAGGAGAGATACAGCTTTTCTATTCCTTGTCCGGCAAGACCTATACAGCACCGCGTGCAACAAAAGAAAAGATCATTCTTTCTGTTTCGGATAAGATATTTGCAGTGGGGAACAAATGATCTGTAGCTTATATTGCTTCTACGAGTATAGGTTAGCTGGCCAGACGCAGATTGCGCGGATTGCGCAGATAATTGTTAGCTGAATTAAATTAACGCGGATGATGGGTACTGACATGTCGTTTCATCCAGCGCATTTCTACTACAGATTGTATAAAGGAAATATCCGGTTCCTTGGTGACAACACCAACAACGGCATCAAAAGACTATACAACTTTCTCCACCCAGTCACCGTGCTCACGGATCAGGGAGATCAGCTCATCCACGGCTTCTTCTGCAGGCACGTTTTTCTTTACCACTTCTTTTCCTTTGTACAAGGAAATTTTGCCTACTCCTACTCCCACGTAACCGTAATCCGCATCAGCCATTTCACCGGGACCGTTCACAATACAGCCCATGATGCCGATCTTGATCCCTTTCAAATGATCGGTGCGCACCCTGATCTTTGCAGTCGTTTCCTGCAGATCAAAAAGTGTACGCCCACAGCTCGGACAGGAAATGTATTCCGTTCTGGAGATCCGTGTACGTGCCGCCTGCAGAGTCCCGAATACCGTTGAATTGCAGACAACAGGTGAAACACAATTCTGTTGTTTGATCCAGACACCATCGCCCATTCCGTCGATCAGCAATGCGCCTACATCCGTTGCGGCATGCATCTGAAAATCCTGGTCATCCAGGTCTACATAATTGCGTTTTATAATAACAGGGATCTTACACTTGTTTAATTCCAGGTCGATGAACATCCGGCGTAGGTCGGCCATGGCATGCGCATTGAAGGTGTCGAGGATCAATGTCACATTTTTTTGTGCACTTAATTTTTCGATAAACTCTTTCGTCAGCACGTTTGAATCTGCCACTACAAAATTCAGTTCATTGCTTATTTTGTCCGATGCAAAAAATTCGTTTCCGCAAAACAAGGGATAGGAACGGACAGCGCCCTTCAATTCTTTCCACACTTCCGAATTATAGATCAGGCCCAGCGTTCCGGGGATATCAAAATCAATACGGTTGTTCCCGAGATACATATAATCCACTGCCATGTCGCTCAGGTTCCATTTGTCGAGCTGTGGCGCATAGGTATACCCGTAAGCATAAAAATTGGCAGGCGTGATCGTTTCTTTTGCACTGAGGTCAGCGATCACCCGTGTTACATTGTGATCACCGATATTGATCACTTCGCGGGTTTCCCGGCGTTTGTAATCTGTCGGATCGTACGGAAGCGCTCCATCGATCTTTTTAATAGGACCGTGTCCTTTCCGGTTACTGTAGCGTTCTACCAATGCCCGTGCAACAGGGATCTCGAATTCCGGTTCTTCCGTTAAGCTCACGCGTACGGTATCACCCAGGCCATCTTCCAGCAAGGTTCCGATACCCACAGCCGATTTGATACGCCCGTCTTCCCCTTCACCTGCTTCCGTAACACCTAAATGCAAAGGATAATTCCTGCCCGTCTCCATCATTTTCTGAACGAGTAAACGGTATGCCTGCACCATCACCTGTGTGTTGCTGGCTTTCATCGAAAGAATGATATTGTGATAATTTTCCGCTTCGCAAATGCGTAGAAATTCGAATGCCGATTCCACCATGCCAAGTGGCGTGTCTCCGTAACGACTCAGGATCCTGTCACTCAGCGAACCATGATTGGTCCCTATGCGCATAGCAGTTCCATACTCTTTACAGATCTTCACCAAAGGCAAAAAACGTTTTTGAATGCGTTCCAGTTCCGCTTCATAGGATTCGTTGGTGTAATCAATGTGCTCGAATTTTTTCTTGTCCGCGTAGTTACCCGGGTTGATCCGAACTTTTTCGATGATCCGCGCCGCATGTTCTGCTGCATTCGGTGTGAAATGGATATCCGCTACCAGGGGGGTGTGATACCCGCGTTTTACTAACTCCGCTTTTATGACTTCGAGGTTCTTTGCTTCGTTCAGGCTGGGCGCTGTGATACGTACCAGCTCACAACCAGCCTCTATCATCCGGATGCTTTGTTCCACCGTTTTGATCGTATCCATGGTATCGGTAGTGGTCATGGATTGCAGTCGGATCGGATTATTGCCCCCGAAGCCGATGGTTCCTACCATTACTTCCCTCGTTACAAAACGGCTGTATTCGGTAAGGCTGTTGCAGTAAAGCTTACTCATCAGTTTTAAAAATCTTCAACAAAAATAGGCTTTTTTGGGCTACAAAAACCGGCCTGCTCACCGGATTAAAGGTAAATTAACATGCTCCGCTCAGATCCGGACACCTATGATCGTAACGTCATCCACCTGCTCCAGGCTACCCTTCCAACTTTCAAAACGCTGATCCAAAATCCGGGATTGCTCCTGTAGGGGAAGATAATGGATCTCCTGCAAAAGCTCTTCCAATTGTTTGTACTTGAATTTTTTTCCACCTGCCTGACGACTGGTCAGATCCGGCCCACCAAACTGATCGGGATACCCGTCCGTGAGCAGATAAAACAGTGTTCCGGGTATCCAATCAATGGTATGCGTTGTAAATGGCACCCGGTGGTCGCTTTTTCCAATGGGTTGCTTGTTAGCTTTTATTTCTGTAAAAACACCTCCGGCAATCCCTGGCTTTACATACCACAATTGGTTATTGGCACCGGACCATTTGATGGATTGATTCTTTTTATCAATAGACAGCAGGGAAATATCCATTCCATCTTTGATCTCTTCCCCGCTTTTTGCAAAGGTATCCAGCACCAGATCCGTTACTTTGTCCAGGATCTCACCCGGCTCACGCAGTTTAAATTCTTTTACGGCCTTGTCCAATGCATTGCTGCAAACAATACTTACCATTGCTCCCGGAACTCCGTGTCCTGTAGAATCGGCAGCCGCTATAAGCACCAGGCCTTCCGATTCGAACATCCAGTAAAAATCACCGGCTACTATATCTTTGGGACGATACAGGACAAAATTAGAGCCGAGGTACCTGTCCAGATAAGCCGCAGGAGGTAATATAGCCTGTTGCAGGCGTTTCGCATACGTAATGCTGTCTACGATCTCCTTTTGTTTATCATCTACCAGCTCTTTTTGATGCTCGATCTCTTCTTTTTGCTTTTCCACCTTTTCCTTTTGAAGCTGAATGATCCTGTTCTGTTTCTGTGTTGTTTTAAACCGGTTAAAAATAAACCCTGCAAACACCAGTACCAATGCCAGCCCTCCATACAAGGCGAATCGCTGTGTTTTTTCCTGTTTTAGCTGAATGGCAACCACCTTTTTTTCTTCTTCCGCTTTTACGCTATCCGCAGCAGCCTTTTTTTCATACTCGTACTGATATCCTTTCTGAAACAATTCTTTTTGATTTTTTTCATTGGATATGCTGTCACTCATTTGTTTATACAGCAGCTGCATTTCATACGCTCCTCTCCAGTTGCCGGTTCCGGCATAGATCTTACCGAGTGTCTTACTTGAGCTTTCCAATGCTTTGGCAAAACCGTTTTCTTTGGCTATCCTGAAACCTTCTTCCGCTTTTTTCAGGGCTTCGGAAGTTTCCCCCCTGGAAAACAATATTTCTCCGACAACATTAACTGTCTGAGCAATGCCAAGCTTTTCATTAAGGCCACGCCTGATCTCAAGACTTTTTGCAAAGTAATCCAGGGCCTTTGTTGTATCTCCTTTGTCGAGATATACATAGCCGACATTGTATTGCGACATTGCTATTCCACGCTCATTTTTCAGCTCCTGGTTATTGGTCAGTGATTGCTCATAATAAAAAAGGGCCTTATCCAGCAATTCCTGTTTCTTATTGTTATCCTGCTTCACATTCGCCAGAGCATGATAAATGTAACCCATATTGTTTAAAGAAGTAGTTATTCCTTTCTTATCTTTTAATCCTTCAAAGAGCGCCTGGCACTTCTTAAAATAATCGAGGGCTTTTTGATATTCATTCTGGCTTTTATAAATAAAACCGATATTGTTGTACGCTTCAGCCTGCCCTTTTTTGTCTCCCATTTCCTCCAGTATTTTCAGGCCTTTGAAGTAAAAGTCCAGGGCAGTGTGAATATCACCGTGTTGCTTTTTAATGTATCCGGAATTGGTATAGGAGGCTCCCAGGCTGGTCTTGAAGATTCTTTCGGACACACTGTCCAGATCGGTTCTTTTAAGATTCGATTCACATATTTCTTCTATCTGCCTGTTGTATTGAGGCCAGATCTTATCATCGTACTCCGAATCGACCAATGCGCTGAGTATACGGCATTTTGCCGTATCCGTTTTCGCCGACTTTAAAATCTGCTGAAGGGAATCCGAAGTGGGAGTTTGTGAAAATAAGGTTGCAGGGAAAAGAACAAGAAGCAAACCAAGCAGCTGAAAGACCTTCTGATTATTCATTTCCGATAAAGTGTAGATTCCTGTTTTAACGAATGTACGAAAAAAGGTGTTATTGAATAGCCGCACCGGGCATTTATCAGTTGATCCCCAGCCAGGCCTTTGCGGAGTCGCCGAGTATCTTTCTTTTTTCTGTATCTGTAATAGGAGCGCTACGCACCAGCTCACCCGGAACGGCTTCTCCCAGCGGGAAAGGGTAATCCGAGCCCTGCATTATTTTATCCGCTCCTACAAGATCTATCACGTATTGCAACATCTTGTGATCACATACATGCGAATCCACCCAGAATTTTCCCAAATATTTTTTTGGATTCTCCGGGTTGTCTATAGCAACCAGGTCGGGCCGGCAATCCCATCCATGCTCTATCCGGCCTATAGTCGGCAGAAAAGAACCTCCGCCATGCGCAAAACATACTTTCAGATCGGGATGTTTTTCGAAAACACCGCCAAAGATCATCGAGCAGATAGCCCTGCTGATCTCTGCAGGCATTCCTACCAGCCAGGGCAGCCAGTATTTCGACATGTGCTCCTGCCCCATCATTTGCCAGGGATGGATCAATACAGCTGCATTCAGGCTTTCGCAGGCAGCAAAGAACTCAACGATCTCCGGTTCGTTCAGGTTTTTATCATTTACATTACTGCCGATCTGCACTCCCTTGAAACCTACTTTCATGCAGCGTTCCAGCTCCTGTATTGCAAGCTTTGTATCCTGCATGGGAACGGTGGCAAGGCCAATAAACTGTTGAGGATATTTGTTCACTACCTCAGCAATGTGATCATTCAGAAAAACAGATACTTCCAATGCATCCTTTGCCTGCGCCCAGTAGCTGAACATAACAGGGATCGTGCAGATCACCTGCATATCCGCCTGATGCTGTTGCATTTCCTGCATACGCAATCCTTCATTCCAGCAGTTCTCTTCGATCTGCCTGAAACGCTTGTTGCCCTGGATCATCCAGGCTTTTCCTTTTTCGTGGTGCTCGAGTCGGATAAAATCGCCATAGCCGAATTTCTTTGCAAAGTCCGGAATTTCTTTTGGAATGATGTGCGTGTGGGTATCAATTGTGAACATACAGTATGATCTGTTTAGCTAATGGAGAATTTTAAAACGGCTCTTCAATATCGTGATTCGGACTTCCTCTTTTTATATCGC
Organism: Bacteroidota bacterium; assembly: GCA_021156365.1. Taxonomy (GTDB): domain Bacteria; phylum Bacteroidota; class Bacteroidia; order B-17B0; family Aurantibacillaceae; genus JADJDM01. The sequence continues at coordinate 55,204 of JAJNDK010000006.1, read as the reverse complement.
TTGCACCTAAATTTGTCACATCGTCATTCCCCCAGTTCTTGGAGGCAACGGTTTTGGTTTGCGGGCCACCTGCTAAAAACTCATCCGATGGTGTGAGGCCTGAGCTTGCATTGTAAAGCGCATTCGTATCTTCCTGGTAATCGAGATCCGCAAATTTGGCGAACTGCCCGATAAAGCGCAAAGGCACATCTTCCAGGGATCCGTTACGGTTTTTAGCAATAATAACTTCAGCGCGCCCTTTGGTTGAATTACCATTTTCATCTTCGGTAAGTCCGTAGTATTCGGGACGATAAATAAACAATACCATATCCGCATCCTGCTCGATAGCTCCGGACTCACGGAGGTCACTTAACATTGGTCTTTTGCTTCCCGATGCCCTTGTTTCTACACTACGGCTTAACTGCGACAAGGCAATGATCGGAATATTCAATTCTTTGGCCAGACCTTTTAATGAACGGGAGATATAACTGATCTCCTGCTCACGATTTCCTTTGTTATCCGATCCGGCAGTCATCAGCTGCAGATAATCAATAATGATCATCTCAATACCGAAATTCTCTTTTAAACGGCGCGCTTTGGCTCTTAATTCGAATATGGAGAGCGCGGGGGTATCATCAATGTATAAAGGTGCCTTGGTCAATGAATTGATGCGTGAGTTCAATTGTTGCCATTCATAAGGTTCCAGGTTTCCTTTCCGGATCTTATCCTGGTTCAGCTCTGCTTCCCCTGAGATCAAACGATTTACAAGCTGAAGCGAAGACATTTCGAGTGAGAAAACCGCTGTAGGCTTCGAAAATTCTACCGACGCATTCCGTGCAATAGTCAATACGAATGCAGTCTTACCCATACCGGGACGGGCAGCCAATACAATAAGATCACTCTTCTGCCAACCGGCTGTAATACGGTCGAGCGCTGTAAAACCGCTTGGAACACCTGTTACACCACTGGTTTGCTGACCGGCGATCTCGATCTGTTTGATCGCTTCCGCCACGAGCGTGCTCATTTTATCATGCTGCTTACGTACGTTGGAATCTACCAGCTCGAAAATATTTTTAGTAGCAGTATCCAACAGGTCGAATACATCGGTAGACTCTTCGTAGGATTTATGGATAGTATCAGTACTCAGGCGGATCAATTCACGTTGCAGGAATTTCTGTGCTACGATACGCGAATGGTATTCTATATTGGCAGAAGATGCTACGCGGTTGGTCAGTTGCGATATAGCATAAGCCCCACCTGCAATTTCTAATTCAGCCGATTTTTTTAACTGCGTAGTCACCGTTAGAATATCTACCGGTTCTGAATTTTTAAACAACTCAACAATCGCCCTGTAAACAGCCTGGTGCGCAGGTTTGTAAAAAGACTCGGGTTTCAAAATATCAATAACCTGGCTCAGGGCTTCTTTCTCGAGCATCATCGCTCCAAGCACCGCTTCTTCCAGTTCCACAGCCTGGGGCTGTAGTTTTCCATCCAATAAAATGGGTGAATAGGTAGTCGATTTTAGCTTGGGCCTGTTCTTATTATCAATAGGATTCATTGGTGTTTCCGGAATTAAAGCCGGACTTTAAAAATACGGAATTCCTACGGCTTGTGGCTTTAAAAAAATTATAAAAGTTAGCGAACAGGTTATTAACAAAAGTGGAAAACTACAGGGACCCTAACTACTTCACAGGTGCCATTTTACGATAATAGGGGAGAATAAAAAAAAGCCCCTCCGTTAAAACGGAAGGGCTTTCAAGTTTAGTATTCAATAGTGATTATTTCGTTACAGACATTTTGCGTGTAACTTTAGAGTTACCGGAAATAACTGTGTAGAAATAGATACCGCTGTTCAGTGAAGTAGCATCGATAGTCAGCTGGTTCTCGCCTACAGTACCTTTTACTGTTTGTGTAGCAACTACCTGTCCGATACTGTTCGTTACGTTCAAGGTGATGTCTTCTGATTTGTTCAGGTTCACTTTCACGATAGAAGTAGCGCTGGTCGGGTTAGGGAAGCTTTGGCTTACATTCGATACAGTAGTACCTGCCACTTCTTTGATCCCAATACTAAGAGGACAAACAGGGTATGCCGGCTCTGTAAATTCAGTAGAAGCAATAGTATTATCATCGATATAATATACATCCACCGCTGCTGTAGCATCGTATAAACCTGCTCTTGAATCCAGATACGTCATAGGAAGAGTATAGCCGCCCGGGGTTGTCATAGCTATATCCGTAGGATAGTAGAAGAAATAACCACCTGAGTTTGAGTTAGCACCTGAGTTCGTGTGGATCGGTGTGAACATTCCGGTATTTACATCCATACCTCTGTAAGAGATCCACGGGTAATCGTTTGGTCTGTATGCATCGTAAAAAGTTCCGCTTGCTTCATTATAAACAGAGATTACCGAATTCGTATCGCCATCGGTCCAGGAGTAGAACATTTTTGTTCCATCAGCCGAACGGGAGATACGGATACGGTTATCGTAATCAAAACGCTCAGCTACATTGCTCCAGATGTTCATCGCTGCATTCGTATCAGCAGCTGTTGTTCTTCCAAGATCAGAGGTGAAGAGGTCAGTTACTTTAGCAGTAGTCCATGTTCCGTTACCATCTGTCATGAAGTCGAATACCCATGGACGGTCGTCACAACCAAACTGAGGGTAAGCAAATTTTGTATAAAACCCTAAAGAATCAGGATTAGTAGATCCCGCAGAGCATGCTGCAGTTGCGTAATGTAATTTTCCGTTTGCATCCACCGCGATTCCACCACCCCAAAGGTCGAAGAAAGCTGGCAGAGCTACTCCTGATCCAGGAGAAGTTTCACGCAGGTTACCAAAAATTTCAGGGTTGTTCGCTACCCAGTCATAATTCTGGTTTACCCTATTCCAGGTTACACCACCGTCAATTGTTTTCCAAACCATTGGCTGGTAGGATTGTTTAGAAAGTGGCAATGTTGCATTGACATCTGAACCGTCTACCAGAATATATCCGGTCATACCATCAGGTCCGAAAGCAATATGCGGTGTCTGGTTATCCGACTCTCCATCAGAGATGGTAAACATATTTGCAAGAGAAGAATCCTGCTCCCATGTGAAAGCGTTAGTACCATTGTAAGTTCCTTTGAAAATAGCAACGCCGTATGTACCTGCAGGAGCACCCGGATCAGACGCTTTGAACCCGCCAGTATATACTTTCATATTTGCACCAGATCCACCTACACAGGTAGAGTAGCAGGAGAAATAAGTTCTCAGAGACGCAGAACCTGCGGCGGTTGCTAAAGGCGACTGTTGATCATTGTTTTGCACGGTTCTTGGCATAGCACCTGTAGGAGGCTGAACGCTTGCAAACCAGTTACCCATCCAGGTAGATCCGTTAACTGTAGGACCCGTTCCAACAAATCGTGCATTTGAAATATCAGTATTACCTGCAGTATTGTAGATCACACCACTTGGATAACGACCCCAGTTTGTTGCATTCTGATAATAAGCTACCGAATCCCAGGAAGCTCCGTTGTCAGTAGTGAATTTCACCACCTGGTAACCACTGAAAGAAGTAGAGGTTGCAGGATTCACAGTTGGAGTAAATGCATTACCCGGCCAGTCCTGGGTCATACGCTGGAACAATGCCACACAATTCAGATCCTGGTTATAGGATAAACAGTTTTGAGTGCTTTCGATAAAACCGAAAGCATTTCTTTGTGAAGAGAACTTTACATAAGGTGGAGCAGTTGCCACACTATTATGATTGCTTGCTTTTGGCTGCAGGTTTGTATTAAACTGGAAGTTTTGTGCCTCTATTTTGGCACCTTTATTCAGTTTGTACTTTTTATTAGTGTTGGTCTGGTACTGCGTTTGAGCAATAGCCCCTGCACCAATCAACAACGCTGCACTTAAGAGTATTGATTTTTTCATGATGAATTTATTTAAACAATTAATTAAAGAAATTTCGTTTTTTCTTTTTTGCTAAGTTACGATTTTGTACGCGATTTAGCAAAAAGCCCCCCATAAATTAAATTTAATTGTGGGGGGCTTTGTTGAATTATGTTAATGTATCAGTGACCTGATAATCTTTATTTCGTAACAGACATTTTGCGTGTAACCTTAGAGTTACCGGAAACAACTGTGTAGAAATAGATGCCACTGTTCAGTGAAGTAGCGTCGATGGTCAGTTGGTTCTCACCTGCAGTACCTTTTACTGTTTGTGTAGCAACTACCTGTCCGATGCTGTTGGTAATATTCAGTGTGATGTCTTCCGCTTTGTTCAGGCTTACTTTCACGATAGAAGTACCATCAGTCGGGTTAGGGAAGTTCTGGCTCACATTAGATACAGTTGTACCTGCCATTTCTTTAATACCTATAATACAAGCTTCATATGGAGACATTGTAAATTCAGTAGAAGATATATCGTTATCATCGATGTAATACAGATCCACTGCTGTTGTAGAAGCATATAAACCTGATCTTGAATCGATATACGTCATTGGCAGATTGTAACCGCCTGGTGTTGTAGGAATAATATCCGGAGCATAAAAGAAGAAATAACCACCCGAGTTTGAGTTAGCTCCGGTATTTTCATGGATCGGGGTGAACATTCCTGTGTTAACATCCATACCTCTGTAATATATCCATGGGTAATCGTTGGTGTGGTATGCATTGTAAAGTACAGTAGATCCGTCGATGTATGGGATCACACTGTTTGTATCACCATCTGTCCAGCTATAGAAGATCTTTGTTCCGTCATTGGAACGGGAAATGCGAAGACGGTTGTCGTAATCGAAGTATTCGCCGGCAGCTTGTCCTGACCAGATATTATCTGCAGCATTGGAGTCAGCTGTTGTTGTTCTTCCCAATTTCGGAGTGAACAGATCTGTTACTTTAGCAGTAGTCCATGTTCCGTTACCATCTGTCATAAAATCGAATACCCAAGGGCGGTCGTCACAAACATATTGCTGGTAACCGAACGGATAAGCAAAACCATATCCCAAAGAATCCGGATCTGTTGAATAAGAAGGTGTAGTAGCTGTTACGTAATGCAACTTGCCGTTGGCATCAACAGCGATCCCGCCACCCCATGTATCGAAGAAAGCCGGCAAAGTGATATTTTGCGCTACAGTCGGACGAAGGTTACCGAAAATTTCCGGGTTGTTTGTAGCCCAGTCGTAATCAGCATTTACCCTGTTCCAGGTAACACCACCGTCAATCGTTTTCCAAACCATTGGCTGGTAGGATTGTTTTGCAGTAGGTAAAGTAGCTGTAGCATCTCCACCACAAGTCAGAATGTAACCTGTCATTCCATCAGGACCAAATGCAATTTTAGGAGCACTTACATCCTGATCGCCACCGGAAACAGTCCACTTGTTGATCAGTGATGAATCCTGTGTCCAGGTAAATCCGTTTGTTCCGTTGAATACACCTTTGAAGATAGCAACACCATACAGGCCGGTTGGAGTAGTTGCACCTGTGTTGGAATATTTAATTCCACCTGAGTAGATCGTTCTGTTAGCTGCAGGTCCACCCTGAGTGGTAGAGTAGGAAGAGAAATACGTATTATCAGCGATAGATCCTGCCAGATTGGTTGAATGTGCCTGCTGATCGTTTGTAGATAATGTTCTTGGCATAGCTCCCGTTGGAATTTGTGTACTTGCAAAGAATGCGGACTGCCATATAGAAGAAGCACCTGTACAAGGACCTGTACCAACAAACCATGCATTTCCAAGGGTTGTGTTACCTGCAGGGTTATAGATCTGCCCGCTTGGGTAACGCGCCCAGTTTGTAGTATTGTTAAAGTACGATACCGAATCCCATGTAACACCGTTGTCAGTGGTAAATTTCACCGCCTGGTAACCGCTAATAGAAGTAGAAGTAGCTGCATTTTGAGGAGGAGTAAATGCATTACCCGGCCAATCCTGGGTCATACGCTGAAAGAATGCCACACAGTTCAGATCCTGGTTATAAGTAAGCGCATTCGTCTCAGCTACGGCGAAACCAAAAGCATTTCTGGCAGAAGAGAACCTCGTATATGGCGGTGCCACTGCTACGCTGTTGTGATTGTTCGCTTTTGGCTGAAGGCCGCTATTCACCGGAAGCGTAGCTTCCAGCTTTGGTATTTTGTTCAATTTGTAAGCCTTATTATTCAGAATCCGGTGTGACTGAGCAAATGCACCAACTCCAACTAATAAAGCAGTACTTAAAAGTAATGATTTTTTCATTTTATTGATTTTAGATTAAACAATTGTTACTAATTCAGAATGGCAAACATAACTATTTGTTTTTTTGAAACAAATTAATTTAACATTTTGCCGTTTATCATCGATTTTTTCATTTTGTATTTGATTTCCCCCTTTCGTTAAAAGTTAATTTTCAGTGACTTAATTCTAAAATACAAGGGTAGTCTTTGGTTCCTCCAAATTACCAAATTTGCCGGATTTTTGCAAATTTTCCAATAACCGGTAGCTTCCATTTGATAAGTGGTCGGCTTTGGGGAATAAGTGGTCGGGCAAAGATTATCGAAGAAATAGTTAAATTAAAGCTAATTTTGCAAAATGAGTAAGTTTTTGATCGTCGGACTGGGCAATATTGGCTCCGACTATGAAGGCACCCGGCATAATATCGGCTTTGATATACTAAACGTTCTTGCACAGGAAGAAAAAGTCCAATTTTCAAGCGACAGGCATGCAGATGTCGCTCATTTAAAATTAAAGGGCAAACCGATCGTACTGATCAAACCCACTACTTACATGAACCTGAGTGGAAAAGCAGTGAATTACTGGCTGCAGGCCGAAAAGATAGATCCGAAAAATATACTGGTGCTGGTAGACGAAATGGCTTTGCCCTTAGGGAAAATCCGCATCACACCAAAAGGCAGCGACGGTGGGCACAATGGGCTCAAAAGCATCCAGGAAAGCATAGGAAATGCCGAATATCCCCGCCTTCGTTTTGGTATCGGTAAAGAATTCTCCAAAGGCCAGCAGGTGGATTATGTGCTGGGCAAATGGACGGATGAAGAAAAGAAAATATTGAGCGAACGGATCAAAATTGCCTGCGATGCTATTCGTTCCTTTGCATTTATAGGTATCGAGCGGACCATGAATACATTCAACGTCAAATAAATCATGAGCAAAATCTGCAGATTGTGCGGCTCAACGGACGCTTTTACAAAATACTCCATAAAAGAATACACTGTACTGGAATGCAGCCAATGCGGCTTTGCCTATATCACACCGCTGGATGTGCAGGCATCGATCCATGCATTATACAAACACCGGTATTTCAACAGTACGGAAGAGCTGGGATACCGCAATTATGAAAAGGACAGCAGGATCCGTGCAGTTACGTTCAGTTATTATTTCCGTCTTATTCAAAAATACCTGGTACGCAAAAAAAGTGTGCTGGATGTTGGTTGCTCCGACGGCAGCTTTCTGCGCATTACACAACAGAACAGTTTCGAAAAAAATGAAGGGATCGAGCTGAACGAGGAAATGTTTACTGCTGCATCTAAAGAATTTACGGTTTATGATCAACCGCTGGAATTGTTCGACACAAAAAACCAGTATGACCTTATTACTCTTTTTGATGTACTGGAACACATCCCGGATCTGAAGAACGCCTGCCGGAAGCTGCATGATATCTGCCGAAGGGACGGGCTTCTTGTTATCCTTACACCCGATTACGGAAGTCTTGCAAGAAAAGTGTATGGGCGCAAATGGTTCCAGTTCAAGCCCAAAGAGCATATCAATTATTTCACCCGGAAAAGATTGATCGGCCTGCTATCTGACAATGGCTTCGAAACGCTGCATGCCGGAAGAGGAGTTTCTCTTGTGGATCATGAATTTATAAACGACCGGCTCCGGAGGTATCACTATTCTTTTTTAGGTTTCCTGTTCTCTTTATTCGGGCGTTTGTTTTTTTTAGGCCGCTCTCATATAAAAATCAGTAACTCCAGTATATTCCTGATCGCAAAACGTGTTCAATAAGTACAACATAACACTAAATATATGGCTGGTGACAGGAATCGCCTTCCTGCTGTTCCTGCTGCTCCTGTTTTCTCATCTTTGTTTCGGATACGATGAGTACATCTGGAAAACACTGTATGAACGGCATGGTTTCTCCGGCTTCTTCCGGCATATATATGACTCGATGAGCTTCCGGTATTCAACACATTTTTATATCTACCTTACCTTTAACTTCAGCGGACCTGCAAGCTACAGGATCTTTGTTTTCATCAGCCAGCTTTTTACATTTTCCATTCTCCTCGTTTCCCTGTACGCTGTTTTCAAAACGATCTTCCGCAGCTGGCTGAACATGGCAATTTCCGGTTTGCATCTTCTTGTTTCCGCATTGATCACTGGGGCAGGGCTCTATTATCTGACCTCACAGATCGTGGAGATATACACCTATACAAGTAGTTTTTACAGTTATTTTATGCCGGTGGCATTTTTCTGCCTGGCACTGAGCGTCATTATCTCCGAAAAAAACGGCTTCCGGAGCTGGCTGATGCTGTTCATTGCTTCCTTTTCCGTTGGCGGTTCGGCAGAAAATGTTTCTGCTTCCTTCCTGGCCTGCGCGGGGATCTTTTTCCTGGTTGCTGTCCTGCGCAGTAAATTCGATCTGCGGATCCTGTTTGCCGACAAACGCATCCTGAAGCTTTTTGTGTTTGTGCTCCTCACTTCCCTGTTTACTCTTATTGCATACACTGCTCCGGGGGCGAGCAACAGGGCCGCACAGGAGGCCACCAATTTACTGCTGAAATCGAATGCACTTTTCGCTCCGCATCAGCTGGATATTTTCCTTGGCAAATACTTTCATATCTCCAACCTTGCCGGTGTGCTGTTGTTGTGTTGGTTCATCTACCTCGGCACACTCATCCCGGGTGAAAAAAAAGGCCTGGTAAAAAAAATATTCTACTGGTGTTGCTGGTCTTTTGCGATCTCTGTGCTGATCCACCTGGCCATAACAAAACTTATCTTTGATTCGTATGGATACCTGCGGATCTGGTACCCGGTAAATTTTCATATGTGCTTATTGCTTGTTGCTGTTTTATTGTATGCCGGCACAAGGCTCCGTACTTCCGGAGCTATTGCTGTATCTACCGGAGCGGCTTTCGTGTCCCTGCTGTTTATTCTTACCTATAGCATCAGGCATTACCCGAAAGTGCGCTCATTTTCGGAGGCCTATTTCGAACGCCGGTCAGAGATCGCGAATGCATGTGCGATCACCCCGGAAAACGAAATATACATCAGCAAAAAACTTCCCGATCCCGACATTTTGTACTACGATAAGTTTGTGCGTTTTCCGAAGGACAGCCTGACTGTCTATTTCTGCATTTTTAACGAAATTCCCTGCAAAAATGTGTACGTAAAATAATAGCCGTACCTGACTTATTTTGTTATTTTTGTCAATCTATTTCAAAATCATGCGCGACGTAATCTGGACGATAATAGGAATTTGGGTGTTTTATAAATTATACACTGCGTTTGTGAGCAGAAATTCCACCGTTTACCAGAAAAACGAACATCATCATTATCATACGGAACCGGAAGTAAAAATAAATCAGACAACCGACACCAAAACAAAAAGGAATATCGATGACGCTGAGTACACCGATTTCGAAGAAATAAAATAGTCCCAAAACCAAGCTACTACCAATCATCAACAAACAACATATCCCATATGAAATTCGATATTAAAAAACTTATTCCACCGGCAGTTGCTATCCTGCTGTTCATTTGCATTTCCGTTTTTTATTTCAAGCCGGTTGTGTTTGATAAAAAAGAACTGAAGCAGGGTGATATCATCAATTTCAAGGGAATGAGCAAAGAGATCGCCGATTTCAGAGCGGAGACCAAACAGGAGCCACTCTGGACCAACTCTATGTTCGGTGGAATGCCTGCTTACCAGATCTCAACGCTGTATCCGAACAACTGGCTGAAGTATATCGACAAGGCATTCTCACTTGGGCTACCGCATCCTGTGGGGCAGGTGTGCCTCTATTTTATCGGGTTCTATATTTTACTGGCCTGCCTTCGGATCAATCCCTGGTTGGCGATTGTGGGAGCGCTGGCATTCGGTTTTTCATCCTACTTCTTTATTATACTTGAAGCGGGGCATAATTCCAAAGCGCATGCTATCGGCTATATGGCACCTCTCCTGGGCTCCATTATTTTAACCTTACGGGGCAAACGAATATTGGGTGCTTCCCTCACGGCCCTATTCATGGGGCTCGAGCTGTATTGCAATCACGTGCAGATCACCTACTACTTTTTCATACTTGTGTTCATCATCCTGTTGTTTGAGCTCGGAGATGCGATCCAAAAGAAAACAGTAAAATCTTTTTTCACTTCCTGCGTATTTATTGGAATGGCTACAGTGATCGGTCTGTTGCCAAATATCACCAGCCTGTGGGCAACCTATGAATACGGAAAATTCTCCACACGCGGTGCCACAGAGCTTACCATCAAATCCAACAAGGAAAGCAACGACGACATTAAAACCAAAAGTGGTCTGAATAAAGATTATGCCACCCAGTGGAGCTACGGTGTGGATGAAACATTTACATTACTGATCCCGAACTTCAAAGGCGGTGCATCCGAACCGATCAGTAAGGGCAACAAGGATGCTTTGAAAAAAGTAAATCCGGAGATGAGGGATAACGTAGGTGGTTTCGGATCTTATTTCGGCGATCAGCCTTTTACTTCCGGCCCTGTGTATGCAGGAGCGATCATGTTCGTATTGGCGCTTCTTGGCCTCTTCGTTATCAAAGGGCCTCTGAAATGGGCATTACTGGTGGGTACCCTGCTTACCATTATGCTTTCGTGGGGGAAAAATTTTATGGGACTGAGCAATCTGTTCTTTGATTATGTGCCGGGCTACAATAAATTCAGGGCGGTGTCCATGATACTTGTGATCGCCGAGCTCACCATTCCTTTGCTTGCCATACTTGCCATCGATTCCCTTATCAAAAATTCGGCAGAAGGCGGCGAAGGTAAAATAAAACCGGTATTCTTCTTACGAAAAGTATTTTCAAAAGAAATAAAAATCACCAAAATAACGTACATCGTTTTTGGTGTGGTGGCCGGATTTCTTTTATTGTGTTGGCTGATGCCGGGTATGTTCAATACCTTCCAGGGCAGTGATGAATTTGCACAGATCGTAGCTTCACAAAAACAATCCAATCCGAAAGTATCTCAACAGGAGATCGAAAATTACGTGGCTCCGTTTATGGCAGAAGTAGAAACGGCCCGCGAAACCATTTTCAAAGCAGATGTGGCGCGTACATTGTTGTTTGTGATCCTCACAGCTGTTGTTGTTATTCTGTTCATCCGGAAAACCATCACCTTGCCTGTGTTAGGCATTTTACTCGGCGTATTTGTACTGGCTGATATGTGGCCGGTAGCAGCACGTTACCTGAACAAAGAGAACTATGTTTCGAAACCGGAGAATGCAACGCCGTTCTTTGCAAGTAAAGCGGATGAGTTCATTCTGTCCGACAAAACACCTGACTTCAGGGTACTAAAGTTAGGCAATCCGTTCAATGATGCCTCGGCTTCCTATTTCCACAAATCGATCGGAGGATACCACGGAGCTAAACTGAAGCGCTATGCAGAGCTGATCGATTTCAGGATCGATCCCGAATACGCTAATGTGGTAGGCGCCCTGAGAGTAGGAGCCACAGACAGTAGCATCCAGGCCATGTTCAAAAAACAATATACGCTGAATATGCTGAACGCAAAATATGTGATCTACGATCCGGAATCTCCACCGCTTATCAACAAATCTGCTTTCGGAAATGCCTGGTTCGTTACAAAAGTGAACTATGTTCCGGACGCTGACAAAGAGATAACTACGCTTGGCGAAATAAACCCGAGATGGTATGCGGTCGTAAATGAAAAATTCAAACCGGTGCTGAATGGTTTCGATCCGGTATTTGATTCTACTGCCACTATAAAGCTCACCTCGTATGCTCCCAATAAGCTGGTGTATGAAACAAATGCGAAAAAAGACCAGTTAGCCGTGTTTTCGGAGATCTATTACCCCAAAGGCTGGAATGCCTACATAGATGGAGCGCTCACCGAACACATCAATGCAGATTACGTATTGCGTGCGATGAAGGTGCCGGCCGGCAAACACGTGATCGAATACCGTTTCGAACCGGAAGTGTATGCAAATGGCGAGAAGATCGCTATGGCTGGTTCTATCCTGCTGGTACTTTTGGTCGTGGGTGGCATAATAATTGGTTATCGGAAAGAAATTCAAACAACATAAAAATGAAACTTCTTCTTTCGGTATGCCTGCTTCTTTGCTTGTCTTTTGACCAGCCTGCAACGGTTGCAGATAAGATCGTTGCTTATTCGTTAAGTAATATGGGCAAAAAAGTGGACCGTGGCGAGTGCTGGGACCTCGCGGCCTTTGCATTGAACAATGCGGGCGCCAAATGGGACGGATCACTGAATTTTGGCACGAAGATCGACTTCAAAACAAACCCCTTGCTGCCGGCAGATATCCTGCAGTTCGAGAATGTAAAGTTCAAAGGACAATATTACTCTTCTACCTTTCCGCAGCATACAGCCATTGTGTATAAAGCAAAGAACAAGCTGATCACGATCTTTCACCAGAACTACAACGGCAAACGGAAAGTGGACACACTTACCATCAACCTGGGCGATCTTGCAGGTGGCAAACTGGAAGCATTCCGGCCGGTTAGTAAATAAATTTTATCAATCCCCTTCACTATTTAATTTACTTTGCTTAAATTTAACGAAGTAAATTAAATGTTAAGCATTCAGAAACACATACTACTTCTTAATGACTTCCATTTCCAGGAATTCTGCGCACACCTGCGAACGGTGAAGGCTGAGCTATCACATAAACTGATCAATGAGATACGGAATTTCGGATGGGAACAACCGGAATCGGATAAATTGTGTGAGCGTGTATATGGATCCGCTGATGAAAAAACAAAAAAGAAATTCCTGCAGCTTACACATCACACACTTAAGCTCAGCTCTTATCTGAGCCGGAATTATCCTTCGTACCTGAAACACAACCTGCTGCTGATAGAAGAAAGGACCAATATCGGTGATAGTCCGCGTGCGAATTTAATTGCGGAATATTTGTGTGACATCGCTGAAAAGATCGAAGACTTTACCACACATATCAATGCGCTCAAATTCCTGTCGCAACAGGGTTTTATCATTGAATCAAAAGACCAGGTAAAACATCATAAAAAAATTGCCGAGCTCATAGAGAACGAAAAAGCACTGAACGAAACGTATTTATTGCTCCGTGAGAATCTTCACTTTAAACGCAAAGAGAACCTGCTGGTCGAAAACAAAAAGAACTTCACAAAAAGCCTTTTCGACAAATACATCGACCATCCCTGTTTTTCTGTAAGTATCCTGGCACGATTTGGCAAGTATTATGAGCTGAGCTTCCTGAACAATCCTGATTTTTTCAATGATTCCACACTTGCCGAGCTGGAGAAGATCGAGCGTGACCTCAGCAACAACAGCTTTGTCGTATTCTCTTTCCTCGATGATGTTTTCTTTAAAGTACTGGGATTAAAGCTTCAATACATGATACACAAGATGGATTCGCAGGGTATGATGAAAGAATCGCTCCGCATCATTGAAGAAAGCTCCCATCTTAAATTCTGGCAGAGCTATGTCAATATTCCCGAGCTGTTTGCGATCGCTATCCAGGCAAGCCATTATGTAAGCCATTACGGCGAAACGTTCAGGGAAGACAATTTCCGCAATCTGCCGGAGGACATCAAACGAAACATCAATTACCTGAAAGGCAGACTGGAGAATGAGCTGGATAAACCGATCTGGAACGAAGGATATATTGTAAAGCTCATCAATACACGAAGTCTGTACAGCGGCTTACTGTTATTAGGTACCAAACAGGAGATAGAGCAGGCCGTGCAGCTTACCGAAGAAACGCTTATCACCTACCAGCAGATCCCATTTCAAAAATTCCTTGATGGTATGTTTGCCAGCATGATCATTGGTTATTTCAGTCTCAAACAATATGAGAAAGTGGCGGAATGCTACAAGCGTTATAAGAAAGCCACGAACGGAAATTCTGTTAACGAAGAAAACGATCTCACTATTTCGGCTTACTATTATGCTTCGCAATGGATCGTGTCCGAGCGTAAGCAGTATTCGGAAAAGCTACAGCTTACCTATGATGCAACTGAAGGAAAAAACAACCTGCACCATATCCGCAAGCTGATCGCCAGCTTAGCTTCCTATTTCCATATTCCGCTTAAAAAGAGCTGATCCGGTTAAGAAGCCCATTGTCAAAAAATTCCTGGTACTTATTTATTCGTTTTATCTTCCGACAAAAGTATTTTTTTTATCAGGGCAATTTGCCCCAAATGGTAGTGCATATGTTCGATGATCCCGTGGAAGTTCCTGTAGTAATTCCCATATTTTTTATCCGTAAAGTCTTCCCACAGCCTGCTCTCCGGCAGCTGTTCAATCAACGCAGCAAATTTTTCCGCATCTGCCCATACTTTATCCTGCAATTTTTGCCAGTCTTCCGCAGACCGGATCGGCGGGTGATCAAAACTATAGATGTCCTTGGAATCGAGTGGCCCTCCCTGCAGTACTTTCAATGCCGCGTCAACAAAATAATTCACGTGATACGTGAGCACCGCAATGGTGTTAAACGAATGTACCTGTGTGATGGCTTGTTGCCAGCTCACATCCTTCAGGGTGTCTTTAAGATTGGAGAAGGTCCAGTTCCCGCCGAAATGAACGTCTCTTACATGCTTTGCTATTTGTGCAGTTGGGGTCATATGCTTTTGTATTGAATTATCATTTCAACAGCTCTTCTATCAGCTTTTCTGTTTCTGCTTTGAATTTTTCATAGTCCTCACCGGTAGCAGGGCCGGAGAAACCGGTATGGATACGTTGTACTTTGCCATTCCTGTCGATGAACAAGGTGGTGGGAAAGGCGCTGATCTTACTCAGCATCGGCAGACTCTCCGAAGCTTTTTCTTTCCCCGTGAGACCGGTGATCAGGATCTCATAACCAACATCGAAACGTTTCTTCAACCGGTTTACATTGGCAGCCGCTTTATCAAAATCATTTGTACGTTCGTAAGCCAGCCCGATGATCTCCAGCCCTTTTGATTTGTATTTTTTATAGATCCCCGACAGGTAATTGGTTTCATCCATACAGTTGGGACACCAGCTTCCCATCAGCTGAACGATCACCACTTTATTCTTATAGCGTTCATCGTTGATAGAAACGGTCTTCTTGTCGCTATTCTTAAATGCAAAGGACACCGATTCGAAACCCGGATTGAGCTTTGTAATATCATTGGCATTCCGTAATTGAATACTATCATTGCGCACCGCGATCCATTTCTCCTGCCAGTGTGCACCTGAATAAAAATCCCCTTCGATCATTCCTTTCTCGTTCTGTTTTCCTGTAAACAAAAATGCATGTGAGCCATCGAAACACGAAAGATATAGTTTACCATTGTGCTGCATGCCTTGCAAATACCGATAATCCCCGGTCTCAGTCAAAAAAGTCCCGTCTGCATACACCGAGCCTCCCTGTTTAAAAACACCGATGGCTTTGCTGCTATCGTTAGTGCCGGGACTAAAAGTCACATCCCATCGGCCTTCATAAGCCGAATAGGGTTTACCGGGTGGAAAATCGAAACGATTGCTTTTTCCAAAATACGCTTTAAAAGGAATGACCTTATTATCTTTCCTTGCATGATTGATCCATACTCCAACTAAGGAATCGCCGTAATTCTTTGTTTTGAACTCCGAATCGAAGACCGGCATTTTAAAATTGACCGAATCTTTTTTTACGATCACCTCATCTGCTTTAATACGTTCCGTATCGTTCCAGATAACAAGTACGGTTTTCTTTCCAATGAGCTTTGTTTCGAAATTGAATGGCAGCCTGATCTCTTCTTTTTCATGAAGCGTCAGAACTCCCTGCCAGATACCCTTTTTCAGTGTTTGAGAAAAAAGACCCGATGTTACAAGTATGAATAGCATAACTATCTTTTTCATCTTAAATCATTTTTATGTCGTACCATTCAGTTCGTCTTTAATCCTGTTCATTTTCAGCAGCAGGTCAAACGAAAACGTGTTCCGCGTAGTGTTCAAAAAAGTGTACAATACATTTGCTCTCGAATAATAGATCTCCTTCTCCCCTTTCAGCTCTTTTTCCATTCCGAGCTCAAACAGTATATTGGCAATGTGTTCCATATGCTCCTCAGTGAACTTCTTCTCTTCCCTACAAAACCTGAGCTGATCATCGACCGGTGTTTGTAGGATCTCATCGAATTCAAAACCCAATTCCTTTGTGAACACTTCCTGCACCAACTCGTTTGCATCCAGGATATTCCCATCGCTTTTCAGCCCCAATACATCAGCCAGCAGCTTGCCCAATACGCGGGCCATCTGATCTATCTGCTTTTTTAAATAATCCTGCCGGTAAGCCATGGTATATATTGAAATGAAAAATCCACATCTTTCGATGTGGATTTAAACAAGGGATTTTATTGATTATGCTTTTGCAGCTGCTTCCGTTTTGATCTTTTTCTGGATCCATTCGGTAGTAACAGAACCCGGACGCTCTAACGGAGCACCTGTTGCTCTGTCCCAGATCAAACTTGCCATTACACCTAATGCACGTGATACACCAAATAATACAGTGTAGAATTCATACTCATGCATTCCGTAGTGAACCAGCAATGCACCTGAATGCGCATCAACGTTCGGCCATGGATTTTTGATCTTGCCTGTTCCTTCAAGGATCGGAGGAGCAACCTCGTAAACCATTTGAACGATCTCGCAGATATCATCATGCTTGATCCATGTTTTATAGAAATCCTGCTGGGCAGAGAAACGAGGGTCCGTTTTACGTAACACCGCGTGTCCGTAACCAGGAACAACTTTTCCTTCTGTCAATGTTTTCTTAATGTAATCAGCAATTTGTTCTTTTGTTGGTAAACCACCACCTAAAGTTTCTTTCAATTCCATGATCCAGGCCAACACTTCCTGATTTGCCAATCCGTGTAAAGGGCCTGCTAAACCAGCCATACCAGCCGAGAAAGACAAATAAGGATCGCTTAAAGCAGAACCAACTAAGTGAGTTGCATGCGCAGAAACGTTACCTCCTTCATGGTCCACATGAATGGTCATGTATAAACGCATCAGGCGACGGAAATCAACTGCTTCGTAACCCAACATGTGAGCAAAGTTTGCAGCCCAATCCAATTTCGGATCCGGCTCAATGTGCACACCGTTTTTATATTTTCTACGATAGATGTATGCAGCTACACGCGGTAAACGTGCGATCATATTCATTGCATCTTCGTATACCGGATCCCAGTAGTCTTTTTTATTGATCCCTTTTGAATATTCTTTTGCGAAAACGGATTCAGTTTGCATTGCAAGGATCGCGGTGATGAATTGCGTCATTGGATGCGCATCAACAGGCATTTTATCTAAAATATCAAATACGTGCTTTGGAACGTGAGAACGCTTTGCCCATTCATTTGTGATGTACGAAACATCATCCTGGCTAGGCAATTCACCAACTAACATCAAATAAAAGATCCCTTCGGGGAGTGGCTCTGTACCACCTGGTGCCTTTGGTAACTTTGAACGTAATTCAGGAATGCTGTATCCTCTGAAACGAATTCCTTCTTCAGGATCCAGTTTAGAGGTTTCAGTAACCATACCTACCATACCACGCATACCTTGGTATACCTGGGCTACAGTAATTTCACCTAATTTTACATCGCCGTGATTTTTAATGATGTCCTTGATGTCCGCAGAAAGAGCCGTTGCTTTTTCTTTGAATTGTTCTTTTAACCTATCCATGTTGTGTCTTGATTTTGTCGTTTATTATCGCACTAAAATTAGTCGTTTCACCTTAATAAACAAATAATTTTACGTTACTTTCTGCCTATCCTTTTAAAATTTCTTTCAACCATCTTATCTGCCCGGTTCGTACCCGTCCGCAGGCAGTTTGAGCGATCTTCGGGTATCCGGGGCCTCTGAAAATCAGTTAATAATCAGTTTTCCAAAACCTGTTTTCTGCCCATTATTGATGAAATTATAAAAATAGATACCGCTTTCCAGCTGGTCTTTCCGGATCAGGGGCGTAGAAGTACTGATATTTGCTATATGCAGCACCTGTTTGCCGTTTATATCAAAAAGATTGAATTCTGCATTTTTTCCGGTAAGCGAAAGATCTATGGTAACGAGATCTGCCTCGGTAAAGGGGTTTGGATAGATCCGATTCCAAATAGAAAAAGCCCGTCGATCCCATGATACGACGGACTTTCCATAAAATAATGCAACCTATTTTTTCAAAAATTTGAAATCTTTGCCGAGGTACCTTGCATTGTCTCCTAATTGTTCTTCAATACGCAACAACTGATTGTATTTTGCGATCCTGTCGCTGCGGCTGGCCGATCCGGTTTTGATCTGCCCGCAACGCAATGCCACTGCAAGGTCAGCAATAGTAGTATCTTCCGTTTCACCCGAACGATGGCTCATCACCGAAGTATAGCTGTTGCTTTGAGCCATTTGCACAGCATTGATCGTTTCTGTAAGCGAGCCGATCTGGTTCACTTTTACGAGGATCGAATTGGCCACTCCTTTTTCAATTCCTTCTGCAAGGCGGCTTTCGTTGGTCACAAACAAGTCGTCTCCTACCAGCTGCACATTTTTACCAATGCGGTCTGTTACTTTTTTCCAGCCATCCCAATCATCTTCTGCAAAACCATCTTCAATAGACAGGATCGGGTAACGTTTCGCCCAATCTGCCCAGAAATCAACCATTTGATCCGATGTCAGTTTATCTCCTGTCGATTTTTTCAGGATGTACATTTTTTCTTCCGTACTATAAAATTCGGAAGCAGCAGCATCCATGGCAATATACATATCCTCACCCGGGCGGTATCCTGCGCTCTCGATAGCCTGCAGTACATATTTTAATGCTTCTTCATTTGATTTGATATTCGGTGCAAAACCACCTTCATCACCTACGTTAGTAGATAATCCTTGTTTTTTTAATACTGATTTCAGGTGATGGAACACTTCTGTTCCCATTCGCAGGCCTTCCGAAAAGCTCGGAGCTCCCACCGGCATGATCATGAATTCCTGGAAATCGATCCCGTTATCAGCATGCGCACCACCATTGAGGATGTTCATCATCGGGATCGGCAATAAGTTGGCATTCACACCGCCGATATAGCGGAACAAAGGCTGACGGGACTCTTCTGCTGCAGCTTTAGCTACCGCGAGAGAAACACCAAGGATCGCATTGGCTCCTATTTTTGCCTTGTTCGGAGTACCATCGATCTCCAGCATTTTTGCATCGATACCGTTCTGATCGAAAATGTACATGCCTTTCAGCTGTTCGCGCAGGATCGTGTTTACATTATTCACGGCGTTGTTCACACTTTTACCGAGGTACTGTGATTTATCGTTGTCACGCAATTCTACTGCTTCGTGTGTTCCGGTAGATGCTCCGCTTGGTACAGCAGCTCTTCCCATTACACCGTTCTCGGTATACACATCTACCTCGATTGTTGGGTTCCCCCGGCTGTCGAGGATCTGACGGGCGGTTATTGTAAGGATATATGACATATTGTGTTTTGTTTTTATTTGATATTTTGAAGATGAAATAATTTGAAGATGGTTTCTACACGCATTATCAAATCCTCACCCCGATAGCTATCGGGGCAACACATTTTCAAATTGATTTATGCGAATTTTTTAGCATCAGCAAGGAAAGTTGCCAGACCGGTATCCGTTAACGGGTGTTTGGCAAGCGCGGTGATAGCGGAGAGCGGTCCTGTTATCACATCTGCTCCGATCTTTGCACACTCGATAATATGCATCGGATGACGAACGGAAGCTGCGAGGATCTCTGTATCGAAACCATAGTTATCATAGATCAGGCGGATATCTTCGATCAGGCCTAAACCATCCGTGCTTACATCATCCAAACGACCAATAAAAGGAGAAACATACGATGCTCCTGCTTTGGCAGCCAGCAATGCTTGTCCGGCCGAGAACACCAATGTACAATTGGTACGGATACCTTTTCCTGTGAAATATTTTATTGCTTTGATACCTTCCGGGATCATCGGAACTTTCACTACGATCTGCGGGTGCAGGGCAGCAAACTCTTCGCCTTCTTTGATCATTCCGGCCAGGTCCGTAGAGATTACTTCTGCGCTCACATCGCCATCCACGATATTGCAGATGTCCACATAATGCTTTTTGATCGCATCGATCCCTTTGATGCCCTCTTTTGCCATCAATGAAGGATTGGTAGTAACACCATCTAAAATACCTAATTCCTGTGCTTCTTTGATCTGAGCAAGGTTAGCTGTATCAATAAAAAATTTCATATTGTTTTTTGTTTTTACATTTTGTCAGTGGGATACTAATTATTCCAGAAGAAAATGCGGGTTGAGCCCGTAAAAATACTTGCTTTATGCCTGATTGAGCAAATTATTAATTAACAAAATATTAAGTACCACTTGCCCTTTATCGCCGGATAATAGCAGCCATGCGGCCGGCGATAAAAAATGATAAAAAAAGGCTACCCTTTTGAGGTAGCCTTATTCAATGATCGATCCCCTTATTTCATAATAATTATTTTTCCTGTTTCGAGGATCTTTTCGTTCGAAATGAGCTTATAGATATAGGTGCCATTTGGTAAATCCTCTGTCCGGACCATCAGCTTCCCTTCTAATTCACTCAGATCGTAGATCCCTGATACCTTGCCCAACAGATCATAGATAATGACCTTACCGCTTGAATTGCCATCCAGACTGTATTCAATTGTAAAATTACCATCGTTCGGATTCGGATACACCATAAGCAATTTGGTTTCGTCCTCCGGATCTTCTGCCGCTATCCGGGAATTGTCAAACGGAAGTTCTATACAGACCACATTCATTGTGGCGACACCAACACATGGATTACCAGCCTGTGTAGCGGTCCAGGTGATTGTGCCTCCCGGAGAAAAGAACTGGATATTAGCTGTAGTCCCGGTGCCGCTGGACGGTGAAGCATTTGTTGCAGTCCAGCTATACGATGTAGGTGGTGCCGTTATAACAGGGCTCACGGCATACGTTTTCAATTTTTTACACTTAACCAATAGTGGTCCAACGATATTTATTTCCGGTGGACGGATCACATTAACCGTTGCTGTTGCCGTGCCCGGGCAGAATCCGTTGTAACCTGTTACGGTGTACGTAGTCGTAGAGGAAGGAGTAACCGTTATGCAAGGCGTGGTGGCACCCGTATTCCACGCATAGGCCGAAGCCCCGCTTGCGCAGATCACTGCAGGAGATCCCTGGCAGATCGTTTGCGTGGCAGGTGTTACTGTTACCGTTGGTGTCGGGAAAACAGTTACTGTTACCGTACCGCTTGTCGTACAGCCGGTAGCAGTGTTGGTTGCAGTAAGCGTATAAACCGTAGTAACGGAAGGACAAGCTGTGGTCGTTACTGCATTCGGAGAAACCAGGCCTGCGATCGGGCTCCAACTGTATATTACACCCGGTTGCGGTATATGACATCGGCCACTCAGGCTCACGCAATTTCCTTTACATACAAACTGTGATTCTGACATACACAGTACTGGTTTGGATAACACAGTTACCGTTGCTGTTACCGTACTGGAACATGGCCCGTTAGACCCGGCCACACTGATCGTATGCGTACCAACTGCTGTAGGACTGCCGGTGATGCATGGCGTTGTGCTTCCATTGCTCCAGGAATAAGTGGAAGCACCGCTGGCACAGATAGAAGCACTGGTTCCGGCACAGATAGTTTGTGTAAGCGGTGTTACCGTGAGTGTCGGCGTTGAATTAACTGTTACTGTCACCGTTCCGCTCGTTGAGCAGCCAAAAATATTGGTTGCCGTCAGTGTGTAAACCGTGGTAACGGTTGGACAAGCTGTGGTAGTTACTGCATTCGGATTGGATAATCCTGTAGTCGGCGACCAGCTGTAAGTAACACCAAACGGGATCCCATGGCATTTGCCGCTTATGGTTGTGCAACCGCCGGAACATATAGTCTGAGCCGGAGACATGCACAGCGAAGGTTTCGGCAATACATTCACGGTTGCTGTTGTGGTACCGGAGCAGTGTCCATTATAACCTGTTACCGAATATACAGTGTTGCTTGTTGGTGTAACAGTTACACAAGGCGCCGTGCTGCCGGTGCTCCATAAATAGGCAGACGCTCCGCCTGCACAGATGGCTGCACTTGTTCCCGAACAAATATTTTGCGTTGCCGGTGTTACCACAACAGATGGGGTTGGGGTCACTGTTATAGTAACAGTACCTGTATTCGTGCAACCGGTCAGCCAATTGGTTGCCGTTAGCGTATAGGTAGTAGTTACTGTAGGACAGGCGGTCGTGGTCAGCAAATTAGGATTTAACACGCCCGTTGAAGGGGCCCAGCTATAGCCTACAAAGGCCTGGAATCCCGGACACCTGCCACTGATGGTAACACAGCTTCCCGAACAGATCGACTGCGGGTTCGACATACATAAAGCCGGTTTAGGCAATACGTTAACTGTCGACGTTAATGTTGCACTTGCACAGGATCCGTTATAACCCGTTACTGTATATACTGTATTCGATACAGGATTAACAGTTATGCAAGGTGTTATGCCACCGTTACTCCACACATAGGTTGATGCTCCACTTGCGCAGATCGTTGCGGCGGTTCCCGAACAAACTGTTTGTGTGAGAGGTGTTACAGTAATTGTTGGTGTTGGTGTAACATTGACCAGTACTGTTCCTGTTGTAACGCAACCGGTAC
This sequence comes from Bacteroidota bacterium, assembly GCA_021156365.1. Taxonomy (GTDB): domain Bacteria; phylum Bacteroidota; class Bacteroidia; order B-17B0; family Aurantibacillaceae; genus JADJDM01. The sequence goes on along the minus strand of JAJNDK010000006.1, from coordinate 32,391 downwards.
CCGGGTTGAGTGCAGTAAGCGTATATGTAGTTGTCACTGTAGGGCAGGCAGTAGTTGTAAGTGCATTCGGATTGGGCAAACCCGTGGATGGGCTCCAGCTATACAGGAAATGTGTTTGTATGTCATTACACTGCCCGCTTATGGTAACACAGCTTCCCGAACAGATTGACTGAGTTGGTGTCATACATAATACCGGCGCTACCAATACCGTAACAGATATTCCTACCGCCTTGCTACGACAAGGCCCGTTAAAGCCTGTTACGCTCAATGTAAATGTACCTGCCGTTATAGGAGTGCCGGAGATACAAGGTGTAGTAGCCCCGTTGCTCCACAGGTAGGTGGTAGCTCCGCTCGCGCAGGCCGATACGGTTGTTCCTGCGCAAACCGTTTGCGTAAGCGGTGTCACAGTGATCGTTGGTGTAGGAACAACTGTTAATGTCACCATTCCCGTTGAGATGCAGCCGGTAATCGTGTTCGTGGCTGTAAGTGAGTATGTGGTTGTTACTGTAGGGCAGGCGGTTGTTACAGGCCGGCCCGGATCGGAAAGGCCTGCAACAGGACTCCAGCTATAGGCGACAGCCGGATCCAAACCACCATCACAAGCTCCGCTTATCGTAGTACAATTTCCGGAACATAAGGTTTGTGCCGGAGACATACATAAAGAAGGATTAGGAGTTACATTAACTGTTGCTGTTACCGGCTGGCTTGTACAGACACCATCGGAACCTGTTACCGTATACGTTGTGTTTGACATTGGTGATACTGTTATACAGGCAGATGTACTTCCATCGCTCCACAAATAAGAAGACGCGCCACTCGCACAGATCGTTGCACTCGCACCCGAACAAATACTTACCGGGTTTGGCGTTACCGTTACCGTCGGCAATGGCAATACGCTTACCGTTACGCTTGCTGTAGCAGTACATCCGTTTATATCTGCTCCGGTTACACTGTAAGTAGTGGTAATTGCAGGAGAAACCGTGATACATGCATTCGTGGACGCATCACTCCATATATAGCTAAGCGCACCCGAAGCGCACAAGGTTGCACTGCTTCCCTGGCATATAATGGCAGACATCGGCGTAACCGTAACAGAGCCTGCAGGCGGTTCTGTGATCACAACTGTGGCATTGATGGTGCAATTATTTGCATCCGTTACTATTACCGAATACGTGCCGGCCGATAAACCTACCGCTGTGGAAGTAGTTTGTCCGTCACTCCAAAGATATGTTACGGGAAGTGCTGCACCGGTGACAGTAGCCGTTGCGCTGCCCGTAGCTGTTCCGTTACAAATAGCGTTTGACACCGTAGTTGAAATTGCCATCTGGCACTGACAACAGGCATCAAAGCTTGATTGTACCGGCGATGAAACATACGATACCGCACAGGATCCACCGCTGGCCGTACAGTTTACATTTTGATTGTAGCCAAAGGTAGCAGACACTGCATTGTTGTTCTGGCAATACAAAGCTCCGTTCAATGAAATGCTGAATGTATAAGTGGTACTTGCCGATGCATTTAAACTTCCCGAAGGCAGGGACCAGGTGATGGTACCTGCCGATAAAGTTCCGGAGCCAGGGTTTACCGTAAATGGCCCGGCAGGAAGGTTCACTGTTACGGTGTTGTTATGGTTATTGGAAGTAGTGCCGTTATTGGTGACAGTGACCGTATAGGTAGCTGTATTATCACAATTAACGAGCGGGGCGCTGTCACTGGTGCTCATACTTAAAGCCATCGACAGGTTATCTGCAGGACTTATATTATTAATAGAAGGTCTGTGCTGTGCCGGTCCCTTCACTAAAACCTGGCTGCAGGATGAAACACCTCCGGCATAGAAATAAATATAATCGGTAGCATTGTATGCACAGCTCGTCAACAGGTTCACAGTGACACACACCTGGTTGTTGGGGAATGTAGTTGTACCTGTTAAACCATTTGTATTAATTGCAGGGAAATGTGTCTTGATGTTCCACCCGGGCAAAGTACCTGATGTTCCAAAAGTTGAAGCATCCGGCGCTGTGGCCGTATAGGCAGTTGTTCCGCACGGATACGTGAATGTAATATTCTGAAGTGAGATCCCTGTTGGAAGGTTCATCCAGAATGCAGGATTCGTTACCGAGCCGATCTCCGAGCTGTTGATGGTGAAGTTATATTGAAGCGCTCCATTACAAAGATCTACCGGCGCAGACGGGAATCCATTCGACGGAACGATTAGTTGCAGATCGGAAGGATAGCGCTGAAACGGGAATTGCGTGGAGCCTTGCTGGCAGGATAAAACAGGAGATGCAGGAGTTGCTCCCGAACATTCATTCCCGTATTTAACGGTAATAAAATCCAACACAGGCCCCGAGCCCGATGGCAGACATCCATTGGAATCCACTGTGGTTATTAGTCGTAACTGGTAGCAGGTAGAAACAGGAAGGACTGAAAATGTCCCTGTTGTGGGCAGGTTCACCATCAGGGCTGTATTTCCGAACCCATCAAGATAAGTTGACACCGGTAGTATAGGTCCGGATGGCAGGATCTGAACCGAAGCTCCTGCCAGATTTAAACCGTTCACTATGGAATTCTCTATTGCTATCCATGGCCTGTTGGCTGTAGCTACTGAGTTATTACAAATACTGAAATCAAACGTCAAGGTATTGGTAAATGCATTTATGGTAGATGCCGGCGGATTGATGGAAAGAACGGGGTTCACGTGATTAACCACACTATTGGAATAATTAAACGTGTTATGAACCTGGTAAGCAGGATTATTCTGATTAATGCTCATCATATAGCCACCCGAACATTTAAAGGTGTCCTGCGGGAGCGCCGTACAGGTCGGTTGCAGCTCAACTAAAATAGTGGCCTCCGGATAAAAAAGCAGGTAATCAAGATCCATTGGCGGCCAGCAGGAACTGCCTCCTGAAATACCCTGGTAGTTAATGGTATGACCTGTGGCCGGGCTGCCGGTAACATTTTCGCCGCTTATGGTATGGGAAATAAAAGTTGGTGCCGTGCTCGAAAAACCATTGATGTCAGAAGATGAATAAGGCGACTGCGTTATAAGATAACGTGACCCGAGGTATATATATCCGGGAGGAATTTCGATCGTGACATTCGGATCAAATGTGGAATAAGGCCTGAACTCTTTTGAAAAATCGTTCTGGCTGATTCCCCACCTGGCGCTTTGTGTTTGCAGTGTATGTTTAACCTGCAGGATGCCACAGGTAGAAGTGCCTGAAGCACCTGCCTGAACATAAACACGTGAATGGGGTTGCAACATGGTAAAGGAAGCGCCCCACGAATCGCAGGAACCATCGACCAATGGATTGGATGTTACAGGATCGGGACGTGTACCCATAAATTCCGCACGCAGGCTGGTCAATTTATAAAAGCCCTGTGCATAAAATGTCGGCCAGCCAGGATTGGCAGGAGTAGAACGGGCGATCAGGTAAATATCCGAGCTGAATGTATACAGATCCGTAGAACTTGATATGAAAGCTTTGCCCAAAGCGGAAAGATTGAAATTCATCTCCGCTCTTCCCGAAACCAGCGAACAGGTATAACTTAAGGCTGACGAAGGCACAAATAAAGTTGCCGAAGTTGTTGTGTTAGTAATGGTAATCCCACCCTGCGACAGATCCAGATCAAACAACCGGAAGTTCGCGCGTTTGCTGGCCGGAGAAATATCGTCATGCCGCACCTGCAAATATATATCTGTATAGCTCGTACCGGTATTCACCGGGTATCCTGTATGTGTGCCGGAGAAACTGCCTGTAACCCCTACATTTATTACATCACCCGGATAAGCAGCCTGCAGATCAAGCGGAGGTTGTGTAGAAACCGTTAATGGCGCTGTGATCGGTGTACAGCCATATAGCGGATTCGAGTTATTAAAGCCAAGTGTTTTCCTTGCAAATTTGAAATCGTTATTGGTAGAAAAATAGGAGTCGCACAAGCCGGTGCAATGATGGTAGGTTGTGGATCCGGCACAGGCTATTGGTGAAGCGCAGGTACTGCATCCCGGATCACAGATATACTCCAGGGAAAAATTCATATTATCAAATCCGAAATTGGCGGGAGTGGACGAACAGAAGTAAGGTGCAGATTGCTGGCAATCCATGAAGAGAGGAAGATTGATGCATGGAAGATCCCTGGTCTCATCGTATGCAGGCACACAGGCCGCAGAATTTATTCTTCCGAATTTCACCAGGATATAACCCGGTGTAGCTCCCTGCTCGCAGAACTCCTGCACAGTTGGCGTGATGGTCTGTGTACTTCCGCCACATCGCGCAGTAGCCGTTATAGCCGGAAGCTGGAATACACCTGTGCTTATTCCAATAGTTGAGCCTGATACATTTATTAATCCTGTGGTATTAAGATGATACCCCGGAGCTAATATATATTTGATCTGGTGATATCCGTTCGGGCAGGTAATATCAAATCCTATCGGAGCAAAGCGCTCATAATAAAGTGCTGTGCATAAGGTCGCGTTAAAAGCATTTCCGTATCCTTCCTGTACATCATTGGGCAATGTTAAACTGGCTGCACCACCTATAGCGGTATAGTTATAGGAAACATTGGCCACATTTACACCAAGGTTCAGCGGATTTTGCCGCGGATCTGTAGCAGGAATAGCAAAGCACTGGTTATTATGTTTTACCTGGGTAGCAGAAATAAGTGAGCTTGCACCGCCACAGGGTGCTGTAAAAAGACAAGTGGGATTATACGTGTAATCAGCTGAAAAATTTACAATTCCTCCTTCTGCCATGTCATCCACTTTTCCATCACCGTCAAGATCGGCAAGTGTGTTAGCTGTTCCCAACGGATTCCAGGAACCGGCCAGCGCAATGGTAAGGTTATTCAGATTCAGCTCATAGATCTCATAAACCTTACCACTAAACGTAACAACAGAATTCGTTATATAAGAGCTCGGATAAGCAAGAGGAAGAATATTCGCACCCGAAACCAGTTTAAAAGTACTTGTATTTAAAGAGCCGATCGACTGCTCTCCGTATAAATAAAATTTGAGGTCAGTGGCTTTGGCATTACCGAATGGCGCACCGGCAATCGGCACTCCCGTATTCTGATACCTGAACACCACACTCGAGCTGGTTGTTCCTGCGCTCGTACAAAAAGTACCTTCAACGGGAGGATTAAGAGCCGCAACTGCAACAGACGGATTCCCTGTAACGACATTGATGTTGGAATTGACCGTGGTGGTGCTACATACAGTGCTTCCACACCCCCAGGTAAATGTATACGTTCCGCCGCTGGTTGCACAGGTCGTAACTTTGTAGGGAACATGGATGTATAAAACCTGGTTGGGGCCAAAATTAGTGGTGCTGAAAAAATAATTCCAGTCGGCAGAGCCAATGCTTATTCCGCTACCGATCGTTGCCGGTGCAGAAACAGAGGCGCTCGCCGGGGGAAGTGTATAGGTGTATATATTAGTGCCTGTGGGTGAAGTAGCCGAAGTGGAAAGATAATATTGTCCTAAAAACGGAGCGGAGCCCGAAGGAGAAATGGAAATAGTGGCATCCGGACTAAGAGATAAATTTATGTTTGGGATCTCGGCGCCATTGGTACTTATATTCTGAACTTTAAAAACGAGCTCCCGCACATCCCCGATGTTTGTCAACAGAGCGCCGCTACCGGCATTATTAATAGCCAGTAGTGTGGGAGTAACAATTTGCAGGTTATTACTTACTGCATGTATATTGGAGTTGATCCCATGTATCAGTGAAACAGAATTGGGAGTAGAAATAGCATTACACGGAGGTGTTTTGGCAATGATAACCAAAGTGGCTGCAGAATTTGCTGCCCAGCCTGCTACCAAAAAAGTAGGGCTGGCACCACCTGATAAATTGGTAAAAGTGGCACCGGTACCTGAAACAAACGATGAATATTGAATGCCATTCGGCAGGTCAATAGTTATAATATCAGAAACAGGAGTACTGGCCGAACTGACATTGCTTAACTGGTAGGTAAACTTATAATCTGTACATACAGATAAAGTCAGCAATGGTGTAGGACTCGTTAACGCTGAAACTGTTTCTGTTCCGCTTATGGTATAGCTTTGAGCTGATATTTTTCCGATCAGCAGAAAACAAAGGCACAGGAATGTCAGGGTTTTTGATAGCTGTTTCATAAGGGTTTTTGTTAAAGGTTATTCGACAAAAAAGGTATACCGTTATACATTCGAAATAAACGTATTTTCGACAAATATAATTTTATTTACGATAAATAAGCAATTTTTATCTATTAATCATTAATTTTCTATTTTGATCAGGAGCCGGAGGATCCGGATATTTTATTTCTCTCCGTTTTTTTACAATATATTTGAATCACCTATGCCCTGCCTGCTAAAAAAAATACAGATACTGCTGTTTTGTTGCTGCTCTCTGCTGCTAAATGCGCAAACGCCCGAACAGGCCGACAGCCTTCTCGATAATTTTTACAGCTCATTACCGGACGATACCGGCAAAGTGAGCCAGCTTTACAAAACCGGTTATGAGCTGCGCACAAAAGATATAAGTACCGCTTTCAAATATGCCGACCTCTGCCTCGCTACCGCAAAAAAAACAGGAAGCGAGCGGCATCTGGCCAAAGCATACAACCTGCAGGGCATCCTGTATTTCCGTACCGGTAAGCTCGATAAAGCATTTCAGTATCATACGGAAGCACTCAGCCTTCGACGCAAGCTGAACGATGAAGAAGGTATTGCGCTGAGCCTGCTCAATATAGGAAATGTGTATGTGGATCAGCAGCTGGCACAAAAAGCAGAAACGGCCTATCTTGAAGCCATGCAGGTCTTTAATAAAACCAACAACCAGAAACAGGTGGCCAATACGCTTAATAATATCGGTATCCTGAAATTCGATGCGGAAGAATACGGAGTTGCAGAAAATTACTTCAAACAATCACTGGCTATCGGAGAAAAGCTCAATGACTATGAGCTGAAAGCCTTTGCCAACAATAATCTTGGCACCATCCACGAGAACCTGAAAGATTTTAAGCTGGCACAGGAATATTTTGAAGAAGCATTGGAACTCCGCGAGCTGATGGACAACCAGGTGGAGATAGCCGACAGCTATATCAATATCGCTTCCACTTCCTTTGAGCTGAAGGACCTCGTAAAAGCCAAAGACCTGCTTGTAAAAGCGCTGGTGATCTGTAAGAAAAATGAATACTCCGAAGGTACCATCAGCATTTATAATTTCCTGAAAGATATTTATATCGCCGAAGGGAATATGGAATCGGCCCTATACTATCAGCAACTGTTTTACGAGGAAAAAGAAAAAACACTTTTGACTGTTGATGGGGCAGGGATCAGTCCGGGAGCTTCCGGTCTTTCAGAGCCGGGCAAAGCAAACGCCGTAGTGGACGACACCAAAGTGCATGAGCTGAAAAACGAGATCTACCTGCTGAAATACATCATTGGCGTTTTAGCCGTGTTTTTAGTAATTTTAGTGGTAGCAATCAGGCGAACAAAATGAGCAAGAAAGAAAAAAATAAAAAAGACGTTGTTTACAGCACCAATCCGGATTTCAAGTTCGAATACGAAGAAGAGAACGATGCAGAAACACCGGAGCCGAACCAACAACAATTAAAGGTGTATCTCGATCGCCTGGGCGGTGGTAAAATGCTGAGCCGTGTAAATGGCTTTATCGGAAAAACAGAAGACCTCGAAGCACTCGGAAAAATGCTGAAACAAAAATGCGGCGTGGGCGGAACCGTGAAAGACGGAGAGATCCTCATCCAGGGTGATCACCGCGACAAGATCGTGGATCTATTGGTGAAAGCGGGATACAAAGCGAAGAAAGCAGGGGGATAAATGCAGATATAAGTCTGTTACCAGATCCTATAATCCAGCACTAAATTCTCTGATCTTGCAGTAGGCACCTGTTTTCCCTTACTCAGTTTTTTCACTTCTTCGGTTACATATTTTTGCAGCTCAGAAAGCCACACCTGTCCGTCTTTGTTTTCATCCGCTGCTTTGTCCTTTAATGCATGAATCAGGCAATAGGTAAACAATCCATTGTTCCATTCCGCGCTTTCCATAGCAAACTCCGCTCCACCCGCACTGCTGATGATCGTTGCTCCCGTTCCCCTGCGAAGATCCGTGAACAGCTCTTTCATCAATTCGGATGTTTTTTTAAGGCTTTTGTTTTTTTCCTGCACTGTGGCTCCTACTGCCCTGAATGCAACGGTGCCCGCCTCCGTTTGAGTACTCGCCACTGCCACTACATCCTCTTTATCCACTTCACCGCTGTGGCAGGTGTCCATGAACAACAGTTTGCGGATCGCTTTTATTCCATCCAGCAAAGATTCTATTTCTTCGTAGGCAATTCCGTTCTCACCCGGTTTGTTGAAATTGATATTGTGCGTTCCGAAATAATAATCGAACTTATCATCCAGGATCCCATGACCTGCCACAAACAAGAGCACCACATCGTTCGGTTTTGCCGCAGCCAATGTAGCTTTCAGGGTTTTGATATTTTCTTTGGTCACTTCTTCATTGGTAAGTGTTTTGGTAACCACATTCGAATACGGACTGTTGGCACTTTTAGCATCCGCAAACAATTTAGAAAGATCCTGGGCATCTTTTGCTGCGTAACTCAAATTGTATTTCGGATCCGAATATTTACTGGTGCCGATGGTTACAATATAGAGTACTGGTTTTTCTTCTGCTGTCTTGTAATAGAGATGGATCGTTTCTTTCAGCGACTCTGCACCTTTCGCATTCATTACTGATACCTGCACTTTATTTTTTCCGGGCATCAGCTCAATGCCTAAGTTCTGGCTGCTCTTTTTCATTCCTTTGCCTTTCAGTGAAATTCCCTGCTTGCCATATACCGGAACATCATTGATGTACACATTGATCCTGTCGAGCTCGTATTTATCATCCAGTGCAGTAAAATTTAACTGGTAATTTTTCGCAATTACTTCTTCCGATTTCGATGCCATCGTAATTTCGGGAACGTGCAGCTCGGCAGAAAGGTCTTCTTCTTTGATCCCCATTCTTTTGATGCGTTTCACATGCGCTGCCACCAGGAGATCGAGGTAATCCTTATCCGCAATGGCAAGACGCTCATAAATAATATCCGGGCGATTCAATTTCAGATCGAATTGCTCGAAGGGATAAAATTTCGCTTCCTTATTGCTTCCCTGGTTTACATGAAAACCAATGTATCTCGCTCCTTTCCGCGAACTGGTGAAATAGCCATCGTTGCTCCACATCACCCATTCATTATCCGCTCCAACAAAAATGCTGACGATCGGCTCATACATTTTCGGCTCACACAGGAACCAGCTGATCGTTGTCATTGCGCCATTGTCCTGCAATGCTTTGTAAATACTCTCCACACCTGCCTGCGTTTCTATATCGTATTGAGGGAATATTTTTTTATAGGTGGCTTTGAACTCCGGCAAAATCCTGTCGGGGCTCAATAGCTTTGGCTGATCGGAAACTTTCGTAAGATCCCAGATCCGGATCGTTTGGTCATAACCACCGCTGATCATGCGCTTTCCATCGGGGGAAACCCATAGCGCAATCACTTCTCCGGTATGTCCTATAAATTCTCCCAACAGATCTCCCTTATCGCTATATAAATGAATATTGCCGGTTCCGCCCGAAACAATTTTCCCCTGCTTCGTAAATGTGCAGCAGGCATGATTGTACCCGGTGAATTCATTTCGTAATATGCTCAGTATTTTTTTTCCTCCTTTTGTCACTTTCAGGATCGCATCGCTCAGGCCGTATTCAGGATCCGAAAGCACAGACATCTCCAGGTCATTGAGCGTGCTCATGATATCTCCGTAAGCTTGCTCCTCCTGCTTTTCGATCTTCTTTATTTCGTGTGTGAACAGGTCGAAGGATTGAGTAAGATCCGCTTTTCCTCTCCAGGCAGAACAGTAATAATCGGCAAATCCGACTTTGGTATCCTTGCATCCCACTCCACATATCTTTTGTCCATAGCCAGCCAGCTTCCTGCTTTGCTGCACAAAAGAAATGCTTCCGCTATTGTCTTCTTCATAGTTCCACAAATGAATTTCATTGTTCAGACCGCCGGCTGTAAACAACAGTTTATCTTTTACAAACCCACAGGCTGCAACCGTTTGATCGTGTCCGTTGTAGGCACTGATCAGCTTCCACTTCCCATCCTTTTTCGAATACACTTCGGACATAAAAGGAGTGCTCCAGCCACCTACCAGCATTTTTGTCTCATCTTTCGAAAAAGCGAGGGATCCTACTTCCTGCGAGCTTTTGGTCACATCTGTTTTTTTCAGATCGGCATCGTATTCGATGATCTGTTTGTCTTCTCCGGCACTGTATATTTTTTTGCCATCCGTGCTTGCTGTTACCCGCGTGATCATACCGGTATGCAGGCTTGCAGCGTTCAGCTCTTTGCCATTGGAAACATCCCAGAGCTTCACCGTTCCATCCAGCGAACAGCTCACCAGTTTTTTATTTCCTGCGAAACAGATATTCCACACTTCCCGCGAATGAGCTTCTATGGTAGTTTTCAAAGAAAAGTCTTTTGTTGAGTACAGCCTGATCGTTCTCCCGGAGCTGCCTGTTGCCAGCATTTTTCCATCCGGTGAAAAAGCAAGCCCATAGGTTGGCATTCCATTATCCGTGAGCAGGGCAAGCATTTTTTTTGTCTGAAAATCGTAGATCCGTACATCGCCCAGGCCTTTGACCGAAGTCATGCTCGTTCCGAAATTTCCGCCTACCGCCAGGTATTTGTTATCGGGAGAAAGTGCTATGCAACTGATCACACCTGCTGAGCCCAGGCCCACCTCTCCGAGGAATTCGCTCACTACCTCCCCCGATTCCACACTCCATACTTTTACCGATTTATCATCGCCGGCAGAGAGAATATAATTCCCGTCATTCGTAACCAGGGCGGCTTTTATAAGCGCTGTGTGCCCGCCCGGCTTAATGGAAAGTATGGGGGACTGGGCGGATACAGATCCGCTGAAAAGAAGGGCAGCGATAAAGCCGGTGATTTTGGTCATAATAATGTTTAAAAACACTTAAATATAGAAAGCTTTTGAAAATCTACCCGCCTGTTCAGTATGCAAAAGGAACAAAATTTTGTACATTTATACGCGCGTCTTCTATGTTGCCAGTAAAATGTATATATCCCGGGGCATTTGCCATGAAAATGGCCGGCATCCTGTTTTTCCTATTTCTTACCAGTTCCCTGTTCTCTCAAAAAAAAAGTAAAAAAATAGACCGTACTGCAGTCACCCGCACCTACACGGTTGCCGAAATGCACAAAGAGCTGGACATCATCGAAAAAAAACTCTGCAAATATCATCCGGATCCTTTTCATTACATCAGCCGCGATTCCCTGCACCTCTTTGTTCAGGGCATTAAGCAGGAGATCAATGCGCCGCTTACAGATATCAAGTTCCGTTTTTATGCAAGGCAGATCGTTACGAAAGTAGGCTGCGGACATACCTCTCTCATCCCTTCCAAAGCATACATGAAAGCAGTGGACAGCATCGACCGGCAGGTGTTCCCGGTGGATGTATGGCTGACCGATACCAACCGCATCTTTGTGAAAGCATACCTGCACAAAGATTCCATATTGCACCGGGGCGATGAGATCCTGCGTATCAACCAGGTTCCGGTGGCGGATATCCTCAAAAGGATTTACACCTCTTTTCCAAGTGACGGGCTCAATGAAACCTATAAGAAGCAAAGTTTGCAATCCGACAGGTTCCGTTATTTTTATGCAGCAGCGTATGAATTCGATACTGCCTATACGGTAGATGTCATGACACTAAAAGGTGAATTGAGAACATTAAAAGTGCGCTCGCTTTCTTCCATTGCCGACACACTGAAACCAAAAAACAATAAGCGGTACACCATCATTTATAAAAACACCAAAGCACAGTTCAAGATCGATGAGAAAGATCCGCACCTGGCCATACTGGACATTAATAATTTCGGGGGTAAAAAATGGAGAAAGCTGATGCGCATGAGCTTCCGGTATCTTCACAAACACCCGGAGATAAACAGCCTGGCGATCGACCTGCGGGATAATGGCGGAGGCAGTGTTTCCAAAGGGAATGCCATGCTCACTTATCTTGTGCCAAAAGCCTTCACTTTTCGTTTTGGCAGAAAAGCGAATCTTCTCCCGATCAACCCGGGTTTAAAAATGGGTCCGGGGATACGCATTACTCCTGTTTCCTTCTTTTTGTATCCTGTTTCCTGGGTAAAAGACAGGAAGTGGACGCACTGGTTCATCAAAATGCCAAAGCACAAAAACCGTTTCAAAGGACAATTGTATGTGATCACCAATGGCAGGTCCTTTTCCATGTCCGTGGTAACTTCTTCGTATCTTAAATACAAAGCCAATGCTACGCTGATAGGAGAAGAAACCGGCGGTACCCAGTGCGGGAGCAATGCCATGCTCAGTGGCAAAGTGGTGCTTCCTACCTCCGGGGCTCAGCTCACCATTCCGCTCTACCGTATCGACCACACCATCCCGGTGCCGGACACCAAAAGAGGCCTGATGCCTGACTACCCGGTTCAATACACGATCCTCGACCTGATGCAGGGGCGAGACCTGGAAATGGAGAAGATCCGTTCCCTGATGCGGCAGGACAGCAGTGCTACACGCTAAGAATACAGACTCAGATTTCGCAGATTTTAAGGATGATCGATTAAGCTTTAAATTTTCACGGATGGCCAGCATAGCTTAAAAATTAACCCTAAAAGAATCTGTGAAAATTTATAGCAGGCTATTTATCAGTGCCATCCGTGAACGTTTCTCAGCGTAGCTAAATCTGTGTCTGGCCAGCTAAGCACCAGCCACCATTCGCTGATGCGGCAGGACAGCAGTGCTACACGCTAAGAATACAGACACATATTGCGCTGATTTCGCTGATGGCCGATTGAGCTTTAAATTTTCACAGATGGCCTGCATAGCTTAAAAATTAAACCCTAAAAGAATCCGTGAAAATTTATAGCAGACTATTTATCAGTACCATCCGTGAACTTTTCTCAGCGTAGCTAAATCTGTGTCTGGCCAGCTAAGCACCCGGCTACAATGAATCCGCATCTTGCAAATTAAACCTGTGGAAATTCGTTAAAATTTAACAAACACGTAGTTTTTGGGCCGTTTTTTTGCAGTTTTGTTTCGGATTTCAACAAAAAGTGTGTATATTTGCACCCGAAATATAAAAAGAAAAAGAGGGGACTACGAAAGTCCCCTCTTTGTTTACCGGAAATGATCGCAGAAAGTATAATAAGAGAGTTGGTAGAAGAGAAGATCGCAGGCAGCGACAGATTCATCGTTTCCATTAGAGTAAGCGTGAACAATCGCATTGAAATACTGCTCGACGGACTGACGAATATCAGCATAAAAGACTGTATCGACATGAGCCGTCATATTGAATCCTCACTCGACCGCGAGACGGAAGATTTTGAGCTGCAGGTTTCTTCATCGGGTATCGATGAGCCCCTCGTAATGGAGCAACAATATGTTAAAAATACGGGGAGGAACGTAGAGATCCTGAAAACAGACGGAGTGAAACTGGAAGGCAAACTACTTGGGCTGTTGGAAGATACAAAGGAGATCCGGATAGAGAACTCCAGGACGGAAAAAAACGAAAAAGGCAAAAAACAAACAATAACAGAACAAATAACAATTCCTTTACAGGAAGTAAAGGAGACAAAATTAGTTTTATCATTTAAATAACAAAGCTATGATGCAGGCAGTAAATCTTATCGAATCCTTCTCAGAATTCAAAGACATAAAAAATGTTGACAGGGTTACGTTAATGTCCATTATTGAAGATGTTTTCCGCAGTATGCTCATTAAAAGATACGGCAGCGATAAAAACTTCGATATCATTGTGAACCCCGATAAAGGTGACCTGGAGATCTGGAAAAACCGTGTGGTGGTTGACGATGAATTCGCAGAAGATTCTTTCGAATACGATGAAAGTAAACATATCAGCCTCAGCGATGCAAAAAAGATCGGTGATGATTTTGAGATCGGGGAAGAAGTAACGGAGCCGGTGAAACTGGAAGATTTCGGACGCAGGGCTGTATTAGCCGTTCGTCAGAACCTGGTGCAGAAGATCCTTGAATTAGAGAAAAACGAAGTATACAATAAATACAAAGAAAAAGTGGGAGATATTTCCACAGCAGAGGTATACCAGATCTGGAAAAAAGAGATCCTGTTGCTGGATGACGAAGGAAATGAATTATTGCTTCCGAAAACAGAACAGATCCCAACCGATTTCTTCAAAAAAGGCGACAACGTGAAAGCGGTTGTTTCCAAAGTGGAAATGAAGAATGGTACACCGGTGATCATCTTATCGAGAACTTCACCCGCATTCCTGGAAAGATTGTTCGAGCTGGAAGTTCCTGAGATCGCAGACGGATTGATCACGATCAAGAAGATCGTACGTGAGCCGGGTGAAAGAGCAAAAGTGGCGGTGGAATCTTACGATGAGCGTATCGATCCGGTAGGAGCCTGTGTAGGTATGAAAGGTTCACGTATCCATGGTATCGTTCGCGAATTGAAAAATGAGAACATCGATGTGATCAATTACACTGCCAATTCGAGCCTGTTCATCCAGCGTTCATTGAGCCCTGCAAAGATCACTACTATAAAATTAGACGACGAAACAAAACGTGCATCCGTATACCTGAAACCGGACCAGATCTCTTTAGCGATCGGGAAAGGCGGATACAATATCAAATTAGCAGGTAAACTGACCGGGTACGAAGTGGATGTGTACAGGGATGTGGAAGATGCAGATGATGAGGATGTGGATTTGGAAGAATTCTCCGACGAGATCAACGAAGCAGTATTGGAAGAGCTGAAAAATATCGGTTGCGATACAGCGAAATCCGTACTGGAGCTTTCGATAGATGAATTGAAACGCAGAACTTCACTGGATGAAGAAGCAATTATGCATCTTCGCAAGGTTCTGTTGGCTGAATTTGAAGAATAAATCATTTAAAAAAAGCCTCCTATGAACACTGATTAAACTAATTAGACCGGGATTTAAACATAAAGAAGAAAAAAGGGAAGACAACATATGTCAGAAAATCAACCAACATATCGCTTAAGCAAAGTCGCAAAAGAATTTAACCTATCGTTAAGTACGATTGTTGACTTCCTTTCCGCAAAAGGACACAAGATCAAGCCGGATCCCAATGGCAAAATTGGGGAGGCGGAGTATAAACTTTTGCTGAAGGAGTACCAGGGTGATAAATCCGCGAAGGAAGAAGCTGCCCAGGTGGGACAGATCATTCGTGAGAAAAAAGAAACAATTGCGTTGGATAACACCAAGCTGGTTACGCAGAAGAAAAAAGAGGACGCTGATGATAGCATCATCATCAAAGACCTTTCTGCGACCGATAAAGTGCTTGAAGGCATTAAGAAAAAAGAGCGCGAGCGGATCGAAGAGCTGACAACTAAAAAAGAACCGGTTGTAGAGAAAGAAAAAGAACCGGAAGAGGTTGTTGTTACTCCTGAAGTGACTGCTACTGTCGGGCCGAAAGTATTGGGTAAAATGGACTTAAGCACATTGAACCAAAAAACCAAACCGGACAAGAAAACGAAGAAAGAAAAGGACGACGAAGCGAAAGCAAAAGAAGAAGAAAAGACTTCAGCGAAAAAGAAAACCGCGAAATCTAAAAAAGAAGAGGAAGAAGTAAAAGAAGAACCGGTAAAAGAAGTTCCGAAAGAGATAGTAGAAACACCGAAAGAAAAAGAAAGAGAAGAGCCGAAAGAGGATTTCCTCGCCACCAAATTCCAGAAGCTGGAAGGTCCGAAGATCTTAGGGAATATCATTCTCCCGGTAGAGAAAAAACCGGTGTCTTCTTCCGACGGATCCTTTGAAAAGAAAAAAAGAAAACGGATCAAAAAAGGAAGTGTTTCCCAGGAAACCATTAAAAATGTCGGGAAACAGGTAGCAACTGCAGCAAAAGACAGATTCAGCAGACCCGGCGACAATCGTAAAGGACCCGGACAAAGCAGAGTGGCCAAGCCGGCACTTACGGATGAAGAGATCCAGGCACAGATCAAGGAAACGCTTGCACGTTTAAGTCAAACAGGTTCCAAATCGAAAGCCTCCAAGTACAGGAAAGAAAAACGCGAAGAGATCCGCGAGAAAATGCAGGAAGAGCATAATCAGGCTGAAGCGGACAAGAGTGTACTGAAAGTGACCGAGTTCATTTCTGCCAGCCAGCTTTCTCAGATGATGAATGTTCCTGTTACCAAAGTAATTTCCACTTGTATGCAGTTGGGCTTATTCGTAAGTATCAACCAGCGACTGGATGCGGAAACGATCTCCATCGTAGCGGAAGAGTTTGGGTTTAAAGTGGAATTCATTACCGTAGAAGCACAGGAAGCCATCATCGAAGAAGAAGATAAAGTGGAAGACCTGATCTCACGCCCGCCTGTTGTTACAGTTATGGGTCACGTAGATCACGGTAAAACCTCACTCCTCGATTTTATCCGTAAAGCGAACGTTATTGCCGGTGAGGCCGGTGGTATCACGCAGCATATCGGGGCTTACAACGTTACATTAGAGAACGGAAAACATATTACCTTCCTCGATACTCCGGGTCACGAGGCGTTTACCGCCATGCGTGCACGTGGAGCACAGGTTACTGACATTGCTATTATTGTGATAGCGGCCGATGACAGCATCATGCCACAGACACGTGAGGCGATCACCCATGCACAGGCAGCAGGTGTACCAATGGTTTTCGCGATCAACAAGATCGATAAGCCTGGAGCGAACCCGGAGAAGATCCGCGAAGCGTTGGCAGGTATGAACATACTGGTGGAAGAATGGGGCGGTAAGTTCCAGTGCCAGGAGGTTTCTGCCAAACAGGGTAAGAACATGGATCTCCTGTTGGAAAAAGTATTGCTGGAAGCAGAAATGCTGGATCTGAAAGCGAATCCTAAAAAACGCGCTGTGGGTACCGTTATCGAAACCAAGCTGGATAAAGGCCGTGGTTACGAAGCAACAGTGCTTGTATCGGCCGGAACGCTAAAAGTAGGTGATGTGATCCTTGCCGGATCTTTCCACGGACGTGTGAAAGCATTGAACAACGAAAGAGGCGCGAAGATCCAATCCGCAGGACCGGCGATACCGGTAATGGTATTGGGTTTGAACGGAGCTCCGCAGGCAGGTGATAAATTCTACGTATTGGCTGATGAAAGAGAAGCAAGGGAACTAGCTACCAAACGTCTGCAATTGCAGCGTGAGCAGGGTATGCGTGCCCGTAAACATATTACGCTTGATGAGATCGGCCGTCGATTGGCGATCGGTGATTTCAAAGAGCTGAACGTGATCGTAAAAGGTGATGTGGATGGTTCGGTGGAAGCCTTATCGGATTCCTTACTGAAGCTGTCTACGGAAAAAGTTCAGATCAATATCATCCTGAAATCAGTAGGTGCGATCAGCGAAAGTGATGTGATGTTAGCATCTGCATCCAACGCGATCATTGTCGGGTTCCAGGTTCGTCCTACCACCAATGCACGTAAGTTAGCAGAAACGGAAGAGATCGATGTACGTTTGTATTCGATCATCTACGACGCTATCAACGAGATCAAAGCGGCGATGGAAGGTATGCTGGCTCCGGAATTCGAAGAGAAGATCACCTGCAACATCGAGATCCGCGAAGTGTTCAAGATCACGAAAGTGGGAACCATTGCAGGTTGCTACGTACTGGACGGAAAAGTGAACAGGAATACCAAAGTGCGGATCATCCGCGATGGTATCGTTATTCACACCGGCGGCTTGGGTTCACTGAAACGTTTCAAAGACGATGTGAAAGAAGTGGCAGCAGGTTATGAGTGCGGTCTGAACATCGATAATTTCAACGATATCCAGGTAGGTGATATCATCGAAGGATACGAAATGGTAGAGGTGAAAGCGAAACTTTAATTATATTTGCACACCATAAGATTGGGGAATTAGCTCATTTGGCTAGAGCGCTTCGCTGGCAGTGAAGAGGTGACCGGTTCGAATCCGGTATTCTCCACGGATTGATCAAAATCTCCCCGCAATAGCGGGGATTTTTGCTTTTCAGGAATGTTGCAATTGTACCCAATTGCATAAATGCATGAAAAGTAAAAACAACGAAGTGGATTTTGATAGCTATCGGGATGGCTAGAGCGCTTCGCTGGCAGTGAAGAGGTGACCGGTTCGTCCCGATAGCTATCGGGACCGGTATTCTCCACAATAAAAATCGTAAACACCTATTTATTAATTAAATAGGTGTTTTTTGCTTTTATGATAGTCTACTATTAGTCCACAGATATATAATTCCGTCTCAATTAGTTGAAAAATGGCATTCGGTCAATCGCTCATGACATTCTAAACTTTATTCAGTGCCTGAAACAAGTTTGGTGCAATAAGAAATCATTAAATCTTAAAAAGGGCGGAATTCCGCCCTTTTTAAGTAAATTAGAATCCATACCTTGCGGCAGAAATTAAACACCCTTATCACTAAAGCCAAAAACCTATGAAAAAAGTACTATTCCTTTTCTTTGTATTATGTTGTTTTGCATATTCAAAAGCACAAACCATTGATACTAATGCCGTCGATGGGCAATTACTTGTCAAAATCACCAATCCATCAAGTGAAGTCTTCGCCGATTTTAATGGTGATACTTCTACCCTCCACAATGATCTCGTACCCTTTTGGAGTAAATATGGTTTAACAAAGATCTCCAGGCCGTTCGCAGTTTATACCGCTGCGCCCTGGACACAGAAAACCTATCTCTTTGAGTTCTCCAATATTGATTCAGTACAATTCTTTATTACTGACTTGATGGCATTGGCCTACATTGAAGATGCGGACAAAGTTTATTACTACAGACTGGCTTTCGTTCCAAATGACAGCGAATCCGCTTTAAGTACTTTCAACAACAAAAACTGGCATTTGAAAAAAGTAAATGCCGAATATGGTTGGGATATAGCTTCTACCAATTCTGTGAGGGTAGCAGTTATTGATAATGAAATGGACCTGAACCATCCTGACTTAACTGGGCGTTTTATTCTTGCAAGCGATCAGGCCGATACTGATGCAAATACAGTTGGGCCTACCACACTTTCACATGGAACGCACGTGGCAGGACTTGTAGGGGCGAACACGCATAATGCTACGGGTGTTGCTTCAATAGCTGGCCGTAATACGAACTTAAAAATAATCCCTATTAAAGTCGCACCTGATCTGACAGTAAATTATAATAGTTTAAGTAATGTGGCAATAATTCAAGCTGTTATGTATGCAGATGCAAACGGGGCAAACATTATTAGTATGTCATTGGGTGGTTTTTCTAATCTTTCACTTGAAAACGCTATTGCTACGGCAGTTGGAAATGGAAGGCTTTTTGTTTGTGCTGCCGGAAATTCAAATACTACTGATTCTACGTTAGCCTTTCCTGCCGCTTATAACCAAAATCCAGCATACGCCAATAATATTATTTGTGTAGGATCTACGAACGAAGAAGATCACAAATCGGTATTTTCAAATTATGGTGCCTGGGTAGACGTTATGGGCCCGGGATCAAACATATATAGCACAGATAATACGGAAATCTCTCCAATTGCAGGAGGCTACTATACATATAAAAGCGGCACATCTATGGCTACTCCAATGGTAGCCAGTTTATGTGCTTACATTTACGGAATTGACAATACATTAACTGCCGCTCAAATAAAGAATATTGTTTTGAGTACAGCAAGGGACGTTTACCCGGTGAATCCAACATATACGGGGCAACTGGGTACGGGTGTTATTGATATGTACGCAGCTGGATTAATTGCGGATAACTCTTTTATCGCTAATTTTTCTGCAAGTGCGGCAAGCGTTTGTCCGGGATCGGATATTTCGCTTAACGCATTCGCTGGCCCCGGTGTAACTGTTACTGCATGGAATTGGAATTTCAGCTCTGCGGTTACTTACGTTTCGGGTAGTTCTTCTTCACAAAATATTATTATTTCTGTAGCTACGCCAACTGTTCTAAGTGCCACTTTAACAGCAACAACAACTACGGGAACGGTTACAATCGTTAAACCAGACTATATAAATATCAGTAGACCAGAAGCCAATATAATTTCAATGGCATCGGGCAGGGTATGCAGCGGATCACCTCAGAATTTTATATTAAATTTTACAAGCGGCGTTCCGCCATTTGAATACACAATAAGTAATGTATACACTACATTTACTGATACGTCCAATACCTCTACAGCAATTTATTACGCCGTAGCTGATCCTAACTATCCGGTCTACACGCTGACAAGTGTAACGGATGCAACAGGTTGTACAGCTACCAATGTTGGAAGGGACACCACTCAAATTGTTGAGTGCTGCCAAAATCTTGTAACCAATGGAGATTTTGAAAACGGGAATACGGGCTTTTCAAGCGATAATATTTATAGTTGTACAACAACTTCCCAGGGTTACTACGGCGTTAATACTTATCCAACGAATATCTGTGCATCCTTTCCTGCCTATGTAGGAACAATGCTCTCTGGCAATAGTACAAATTATCATAAACATATGTCACTTGCTTATGATGGCCCGACGCATTCTACACAGGCTACAGCCCCCGGCGGAAAAAACACTCCATTCCTTACGCCTATGTACAATAACACTACATTTCAAAACGTGGTTTGGGAGCAAAGTACTCCGGTTATTACTGCCGGCCACAACTATAACCTGGATTATTTTACGCATCAAAATTATACAAATGCTTCGGAGGTGCATTTAGAAACCCGAATACTGGACAGCTTAAACAATGTTCTTTTCGATACGATAAAAGTTATGCAAGGAATATATGGCGGATATTGGGAACAAAATAGTTACTTGTTCAACAATCCCTCCTATACAGGGTGGGTAATTGTGCAGATCAGGCAAGTTCGTAATTTCCATTCTGCGCAGTATGATATTGCTTTGGATGATATTTCATTACGTAGAAATAATGCTTCAGACGCAGCGGCATTTGCCGGAGTTGATACAGCTATCTGTTATGGTCAAAGTGTTACGCTAAGCGGATCGGGCGGACCTTCTTATCTTTGGTCTCCTTCCGCCGGACTTACCGCTACTAATGTAGCCATGCCAATAGCGACACCAACCACAACTACTACTTATGTTCTTGAAGTTACCAATGGCGGCTGCGCTACTACATTTGATTCCGTTAAGGTAACAGTTTCAGGAGGCCCGGTTATGACATTAAGCCCTGCAAGCACTACTATCTGCCCTGGTTGGGGTGTTCTACTGTCAACAACAGGCGGTACTTCTCCGTACCAATGGTATGCAAATGGAAATTTAATGCCTTTCAATCAGTCCGCGCAATACGTTGCACCTACGGTAACTACTGTTTATACTGTAGAAAACGTATTAGCAAATGGCTGTAAGTCCTGGGCAACGGCCACAGTCACGGTGAATACACCAACTGTTACAGTAGCTCCAACTTCTGCTTCTATCTGTCAGGGTGGGCCGGGAGTAGTTTTAACAGCGAGCGGCGCAACTACTTACACATGGGTATCGCCTATAGGATTGAGTGCATCAACGGGAAGTGTCGTTACCGCAAATCCTCCTTCGACGAGAACGTACACCGTTACAGGCACACAAGCCGGTTGTATGGATACTGCCGTTGTTACGGTTACGGTTAATCCGCTTCCAACTATTACTATCACACCTACAACCCCTACTGTATGTATAGGTTCTTCAATAACACTTACGGGAGGCGGGGCATCTACCTACACCTGGAGCCCTAATGCCGGTGGCGTAAATACCAATACAGTTTCAGTTTCTCCAACAACAAATACTACCTATACACTCTACGGACAAAGTGCGGCGGGCTGTCAAGCACAACAAATAAGAACGGTAACCGCATATACGGTTCCAATAGTCGGTGTTAGCCCAACTACTTATACAATGTGCAGTGGAAATAGTGTTGGACTTACCGGAAGTGGATCTACAGGAGGATATACCTGGACACCGTCAGGCAGTTTAAGCTCTCCAACGGGTGCAACTGTTACAGCAACACCACCAACGACAACAACCATTACTGTTACAGGATCTAACGCTGCCGGATGTACTGCACAGGCTACAAGTACGATAACGATTAATACCACTCCAACTGTATCCGTAACACCTACCAACACAACTTATTGTGTTGGGACACCGCTTAATGTAACAGCAAGTGGAGCTACAACCTATACGTGGTCGCCTTCAGCTGGATTGAATACAATTAACGGCGCAAGCGTTACAGCTACCCCAAGCGTTACCACTACCTATACAGTAACCGGTACTGCATCCGGTTGTAATGCGCCTGCTACTTCAACAATTACCGTAGCGGCAAACACGTGTTTTGCGGCCACGGGCAAAGTACCGCGGGACACAGTGTATTCAGTTGTACAAACTAACTTCGGAACAGGTTTACCAATAAACAGCTCTATTGCCGTTATGGGAAATGTAACCTTCACAACCGGCAATAACGTTATTGGATGTAACGACGTTCGTATTGCTCCCGGTGTCAAAGTAACAGTTGCGAGCACTGCAACTTTAACTATTGCCGCTTCTTATCTTCATAGCTGTTCAACTTGCGGCACTGGTATGTGGGACGGAATTTATGTGGAAAATGGTGGTAAGCTTGTTATTGGCGCAGGTTCCCGGATTGAAGATGCTGTAGACGCTGTTAGCGTACAAGGGTACGTTGCAGCGGCACCTATTCCGGATATACAGATCACACAAACCATCTTTAACCGGAACACTTCGGGTGTAACAATAGCATTAGGCACTCAAAACACTACCAATTATCAACCTTCACTTACCAATAATATTATTGATAATTGTGTATTTACCTGTCGCAACATAGGCAGTACGGGACTTGTTACAGTAACTAATGTTGCTACGGCTCAGGCAAACTTTGCCGTCATAAAAGACAGCGTGTATAATAACGTATACTCCTTGTCTACCACCAATGCAGGAGTACGTTCATTACGTGGTATTCGTATACATCGCGTAGGAAGTCCTACCTATCCATTTATTATAGGTGAAGCCGGAACAACCAATTCTCACGGCACAGGGAAAGTAAATCTTTTCGATAATCTCGATCTTGGTATTTCTGCGGGAGACAGTTATTTTGCCGTTAAAAACTGTCAGTTCCAATATAGCAAAGGAAACAGCACAGCCGTTATAGGAGTTGGTATTGCCAGTTTACGTGATCCTTCCATATCGGTAGGTTGTTCTCAAACTGGAATTGCTGCGAATGAAGGATGTGTATTCAAAGACCTGCTGAGAGGCATTCATATCGGCAACAACACAAAAGTTGTATATATCCATAAAAACACCTTCAACAATTCCTTCACCGACACATACACCAACTTCCCAACAGGTAATCGTACGGGGCAGTATGGAATCTATATGCAGCCGGTAGGTGGCGCAGGTGTGGTGGTGAACATTGATAGCAACAGTATTAGTAACTGTGCATTGGGTATTCACTTCTTACGTAACTCTACCTATACGGGAACAGGAATATATATAAACGATAATACTATTACTGCGAACGGCACTACGAATGCGTATTGCAACAAAGGTGTCTTTATGGAAGACGTAACAAGCTGTACCACCTGCATGGCTTCCGAATCTATCGAGATCAAAAGGAATACAATTACAAATATTGAAGAAAAAGTAATCCATTGTTCGGGCGTTCAGTCAGGCTTAAACATTGCCTGCAACAATGAACTTTCTCTTAGGTATCGTGCGACTGGCGGAACTATGGCAGGCGGTGCGACCTTTGACGTGATCCGCTTGGATAATTGCAGAAATTCGTTTAATCGGTTCAATAATTATATCCGTACAAGCAGCGGAAACACGCAGGTTGCGAATTTAGCTCTTACGGGTATTTATATAAACAATAGCACAGCAGCTGGCAATAACAATACCATTGATGCGAATGACATTCGTTATTTAGGTGCCTGCATGGTTTTTCAGGGAACCAATCCAACCGCTACACTTATTCAGCGAAACGTGATGACATCAGGACGATATGGCCTATACATGAATAGCGGGGCTGCATTTAATACCCAAGCGGCGGGTACTAAAAACAGATGGGGTACAGCGGCTTCATTTGTTACTACTTTCCAAACCTATAACGCTAATGGAGCTAATGTGAATACAATGGCTAAATTTAATGTTTACACGGGCCCCGGTGCAGGTACAGGATATACATATGCACCAACAAATCACGACTTCGCAGTTGGCAGTGCTGTATACACCACAGGTGCAGCTGCTGGTAATGGTTTCATAACAACTTCTATTAATCCTCCGAGTTGCTTAAATTGCGCCTCAACCTGCGGAGGCAATTACAATTTCCCTCCAATAGATTGCGAAGGATGCGAAGAAGAAGAAGGGCAAATGCTTGCTTCCGGAGGCTATAACGAAAATCAATCTATGGAAAGCGAAAATGAAGTAGAAGGTTCGGGAAATGAAGAAATGCAGAGGGTTCTTGAAAGCCTGGTTCACGATACAACTGTAAGCCTGGAATATAATAGCCAGCGCCTATGGGTAAACAACAAATGGGCATTTGAGCAGATCCACCACAATTCCGATCTGTTAACTGACAATGCCAATTTACAGGCTTTCTACTCGACGACGATAAATGCACCCATTGGATTGCTCACACAAGCTGAACAATACATGGAAAATGGGTTATATACAGATGCTAATTCGATGCTAAATACTGTAAGTCCTGAAAATAACATGGAGCAATATTTAGCAGATGTGTACCGGTTGGAATTAAATAGATTGATTAATACAACCTATGTATACTCTGGAAATGAAATGAATGCCCTTTATGCAATTGCTTCTGAATGTGAATTAGCATCCGGTCCTGCTGTACTGAAAGCAAGAGCATTGGTTAACAAAATCTCAGAGGGTTATGTGCCTTTTAACCATACCTGCAATACTTCGGCGGAAGCCCGAATTGCACGTATAGAAGAAGGGAACACTCAGCCTGTAAGCTTCAACTTGTATCCTAATCCTACTTCGGGGAACCTTACAGTTGAATTTGACGCTGTAAAAACGGGCGAAAATGCCGCTATTAGTGTATATGCTATGGATGGTAAGCTGCTTGTTAAGTCCGATCTGGATGTATACTCCAATACTGCACAATTGTCTGTAAAAGACCTTCAAAACGGGGTGTACATTATCAAATTCAGTAAAAACGGTGTAGTGTTAACCAACGAACGTCTTGTGATAATGAAATAATTGTAAAATTCAGAACCTATCCCTATCTTTAGGGATAGGTTCTTTTAATCATGAAACACCTCTTAAT
This sequence comes from Bacteroidota bacterium, assembly GCA_021156365.1. Lineage (GTDB taxonomy): Bacteria > Bacteroidota > Bacteroidia > B-17B0 > Aurantibacillaceae > JADJDM01. The sequence goes on along the minus strand of JAJNDK010000006.1, from coordinate 7,057 downwards.
TGCCATATTGGTAAGTACTTCCATTGCCGGGTATTCCCAGGCGTACACTAATATTGTTCCCGATAGCAGCTTTGAAATTTTAAATCCCGGATGCGGTACAACTTATGGTTTAGGTCAAATTGATTCAGCTTCTACATATTGGCAAAGTGGTAATAAAGGTAGTACCGATTTATACCATGGATGTTATTTCGGCCCCCCATTTAACGCGTATATGGAAAACTACCCATCGTGTATAGGTGGAGCTCAATATCCGCGTACAGGTGGTGTGTTCGCGGGTATTTGTGCCATAGATAGGCCTAATAGAAATCTAAACTATAGAGAATATTTACAAACACAACTTCTCATACCACTTGAAGCAGGAAAAAAATACTATGCCGGATGTCATGTTAGTTTAGGGGAGAGTTACAAACGGTTTTCGGTCAATAGTTTTGGTTTGCTTTTTACAGACAGTGTACCCGCTTATGATTCGTCTTACTTCTTTGGATCATGGATGCAGTGGGGCCCAATTCGTCAGGAAGCTCAGGTAATGAACGATACCACTATTAATCTTATGGATACACTTGGTTGGATATTGGTAGCTGATACTTTTATAGCGCAAGGCGGCGAAAAGTGGTTGACAATTGGAAATTTCAGAAACGATGCGCACAGCGTTTTTGTTCCTACCAATTACAATAGTGTTTCATCTGACAGTGCCAGCTATTATTTTGTAGATGATGTGTTTTTATACTGCATAGATACATCTTGTGCAACTGTTCCAGTTATCGGCATTAAAGAAACACAAACATATCGGCACAATTTTGGCCTTTACCCCAATCCGGCCATACATGAAATTACTGTAGAAATCGATGCATTTAACGATCAGAAATCAGCGCTACTAAGAATTTATGACCTGGCCGGTCGCCTCAGAAAAAGTGATGAATTATTGCTGCATTCTGGAAAAGGTATTACCTCAATTGCTGATCTTCCAAACGGAGCCTATTTTGTTGAAGTAATAATGAATGGATTTGTCCGATCTGTTCAGAAACTAATTATACTTAAATAATCGACCATGAAACAATTTTTATTTTTTGTACTCCTTATTTCATATAAGTCTACTCGTTCGCAATGTTCAGTTCAGATCACATTAAGCCAAACAGATTGTTTTCAAATCAATAACAACATAGTTGCCGTCAACGCTTCCGGCCAACCCCCATTTACATATCTGTGGTACAACGGCGATACTACAAGTATGTCTGATTCAATACCTTTCGGAGATACTGTTTCCGTTACGATTATGGATAACCTTGGGTGTATTGCATCTGATATAGGGGTACTGCCCAATTTTAATGCATTTTTTAATTGTTATACCCAGGTTGTAAATAATGCCAGTTGCATGAGTGGTTGGAGTATTTGTTGCGATGGCTCAATGGTTGTACATGCGCTGGATTCACTTTCATTATGCCCGGTTGATCAGTATATTGTTGGAGGAGGGTTTATTGGGAATTGTACCGGATCAACAACTCAAACTTATTACACCGATACTATCATCAATCTTGCGCAAGCAACTTACACTATTACTCCTATGTCTTCGTGTGGCTGCCCGTATTATTCCACAAGTTTTACTATGCCGGGCAATGCTGCTACAGGCGTGGATGATTCTACTTTAGGAACGAATTGGAAAATAAATCCAAATCCTTCAAATGGAGGTATAACAATAGACTGCGGCCCATTATGGAGTCAAAATAGTCAATTAACCGAATTACTAATTTATTCAGCGGAAGGCAAACTCATCTTAAAAACTATTGTCGAATCCCAAACATCGACTTTTAAGTTTGAAGAACTTGAAAATGGGATCTACTACTGCGCACTCATTTCGCAGGGTCTTCCTATTTCAACCCGACGGCTTATAATCATTAAATAAACAGGAGATCTATAACCTTTCCCTATCTTAGGGATAGGTTCTTTTTGTTATGAAACGCCTCTTAATTGCCATATTGGTATGTTTTTCTTTTGCGGGGTACGCCCAGGCCCATACCAATATTGTTCCTGATTCGGGTTTTGAAAGACTTAAACCTTGCTACGATACCGCTGTGTTCGTTGGCGTTGGCAATCCACAATGGCTCTATTACTGGCAGAATGGAAATGGAGAAGGGACTACAGATTACTACATGTATTATTATTGTACTCCTTCAAATACCCTCTATGGTAATTATCCGGTTTGTACAGGTGGCAACCAATATCCGAGAACAGGAGATTGTTTTGCAGGAATTTGTGCTACGGATAGACCTAATAGAAATCTTAACTACAGAGAGTATTTACAAACTCAGTTATTAATGCCGTTGGAAGCCGGAAAAAAATACTATGCCGGATGCTACGTTAATTTAGGTGAGAGCTATAAACGGTTTTCGGTCAATAATTTTGGCTTGCTTGTTACGGATTCAATACCTGCCTATGACTCCTCTTATTTTTTTGGTGATTGGTATCAATGGGGGGTAATAAAACAAACTCCCCAAGTCATAAACGATACTACTTTTAACCTCACCGATACACTTGGTTGGGTGTTGGTGGCAGACACCTTTGTTGCGCAAGGGGGCGAGAAATGGTTTACAATCGGTAATTTCAGGGATGATGTAAACAGCATTATTATTCCGACCAATTATAACAGTGCTTCGTCAGACAGCGGAAGTTACTATTTTGTGGATGATGTTTTTTTATACTGCATAGATACGGCTTGTGCAACAGTGCCTGCGATTGGGATAAAAGAAAAAATAAGGGATAATGAGGCGGTTAACGCGTATCCTAACCCCGCTAAAAATAAATTAACAATAGAGTTTCCAGACTTCATACATACTAACATTGTTGAGGTAAAGTTTTATAATGTGTTTGGAGAAGTATCTGCGTCCAATATAATTGAGCAGACAAAAAGCGAATTAGACACTGAAAAGTTAACGGAAGGCATTTATTATTTGAAATTCTTTGTAAATGGTAGAGTTCATGCCATTAGAAGAATCATAATTATAAAATAAAGAATGAAACTTAAATTTGTTATTTTATTATTCATATTATCCTTAAAAGGAATTTCCCAGCCTCCGGCTGACTTTTACGTAAGTGGCTTTGCAGGCACCGGATCTTGTGACGGTACCTTACGGATTGGAACTTGCGGCCTCTACTCAATCTCAACAAACGGCCCTAACGGCCCTGGAATCTCTTTCAGTATTAATAATATGTGTTCGGGTACATATAGCGTAAATTTGGCAAGTTCAGGTGGAGATCTTTATTTCTTCCAGTTAAATTATAATGCTTCAGGAGTAACGGTTACACCAAAGAGTACAGTTGCACTATCTATAACCGATACGGAACAATGCTGTTTACTTCTTCAAAACCAAAGGAAGCCTGGGATGGAAGAACCACTGGCGGAATTGCATGTAGCGAAGGGGTATATTATTACCTTGTCGAGTTTAAAAACTCTCTGGGTGAAAAAGAAAAGCACCGCGGCTATGTCAGTTTATTTCGATAGTTAACCACTTAAAAGGAAAATCCCACCACTTATGAAATATGATTAAATGAAGGACTTTTATTGCCTTATATTTATATAAATTAAAGCCATGAAAAAACTCTTATTTCTTTTCCTTCTCCCTTCTCTTTTCAGGGCTCAGTCACCCAAAGATAATTTGCTGGGCCATTATACCGGTATAGGGCGGTTTAACTTTGATACCTCAACAGATTGTTATGCTACCTGTAATGTGCGAGCTACTGCTAACTATCCCATAATTACTATTGAGGACACTACCTGCTCTATCCCCCAGGCATATTATTTCAGTATCTATGAAGTCCGGGATGATAGTACTATTTGGGATACTGTTTATCAAACTATAGCCGGACAGCTTTTCCAAAATGATAGTATTCATATTGGATGGGATGGTGCTATTGGTGGAGAACTGAATTGGATAGAGTTTTTTGGATTTAAACAATATGGCTTTCCGGCTCCTGTCGCTCTATATGAGTATAGCAATATTTCAAGTGATCTAACCATTGCAATACAGCCTGATGCCAATTTGTTGTTTTTACAGAGCAAACATAGATATTTTAACAGAGAGAATCCTCCGCTATTATATGATGTTAAAGGTGCAGAATTAAAAACGCCTGTACAATATATTGATAAGGAAAATTGCACATTGGATTTAAGCAGTCTTAGGAAAGGTTTCTACATAGTTGAAGTTCGGACCATCAAAGGCTGTATAAGGAAAAAAGTAATTATTACAAAATGATCCTATCTGAATCTGCAAATCACCCAGGTCCTGTTTTTTTTTAGAAGAGAGCGGAACCCGTAGCGGCAATTCCTTAATCTGTAATCAATACTCTCTCTGCCAGGATTATTTTATTATCCTGGCTAAGTTTCAGAAAATAAATTCCGCCCGCTAAATCCTCGCGGTGCAAAATAATTTTCTTTCCACTGCTGTTTTTGATCTCTCTCACCTGCTGGCCCAGGGAATTGTAGAGTGTAAGGGTTGCATCTTTAAAAGAATGGTCAGTCTCTATTATCGTTTGGGAAGAGAAAGGGTTTGGGAAAAACCTGATGGCTGGTTCAGCTGACTCTTTTTGAATACTACCCGTTGTATTAAAAGGATTTACAACAAGATTAAAACCCGCGTTTCTTATTATATTCCCTAAGCTATCAATTCCTATTACATGGCAATAGCTGCAGGATTCTCCGGAGGATGTGTAAATTGTCATGCAGACATTGTATAATGAATCTACCGCGTACGTATGGGAAGGAGCCTGAAGAGCTGATGAGGCACCGTCCCCGAAATCCCAATGATAGCCAACTGCCATAGCGGATGAAAGCGAATCGATTGTCAGCGTAAACGTATTCGACAGGGTATCATACGATGTTGTGTAAAAGGAGACGCAATTGATCATTTCCGATAAGGGCCGGGTAAATACACCGTCAAAATCGGTTCCTGCATAAATGTTTGTCCCGCTGATCGTAAGGGAGTGAATGGCATTTGTTGTTAAGCCGGTATTTGCCGGTGCCCAGGTAAGACCGCCATCGGTAGACAAAAATATACCGTGACTAAGTGTGGATGCAAATATATTGGTACCGCTTATTGCCAGCGAGGTAAGAATATCATCTGTAATGCCTGTACTTAATAGTGTCCATGTGCTTGCGTTATCTATTGATATGTATAATTCTCCATATGAACCTGCGTACATGCTTCCGTCCTGTATGGCAAGTGAATAAATACCAGTTGGTACCGTAGCATCAGCCGGTGTCCAGGTAAGTCCGTTATCAGTGGAAAACTGCAGGCCGGTTATATGGTCCACCACATAAATAGTAGATCCGTTAAATGCGATCTCATCTGCACCATACGAAAGGAATGCATTCATGCCAGTCCAGGTACTCCCATTGTCGGTAGAGAATACGACATCGTCGTTAAGACCTCCGTAAATAGTTGGACCATTTATCGCAATGCTGCTAAAAAAATTATCCGATCCTGTATTTGGCTCGGTCCAGGTGCTCCCGTTGTTAGTTGACATCAAGGCGTCATGAGCAGTAATTGCAAAAATCCTCGAACCATCGCCAGCCAATCCGTATGCCCTCCTGTTTGTTAACCCGGTGCTTAGTCCCGTCCAGGTGCTTCCGTTATCGGTGCTTTTGAATAAGTTATATTCATTGCCCGCATTACCACTTGCGTAAAGTGTAGAACCACTTAAGGTCAAAGTATATATATCTGTAGAAAATCCCGGACTGTCCATTCCTGTATTTACCTCCGTCCAGGTGTTCCCGTTATCGCTGGACATAATTACACCATCATTATTGACCCCTGCGAACAAATTTGAACCGCTCTCAATGACTGCACAAACATTCATCTGATCCAGTCCTGTACTCAGGTCATTCCAGGTGGTTCCATTATCCGTAGATACATACATACTTCCGCCTGAGCTTCCATAGGTATAGGCAGCAGCAAAAAGTTTAGTTCCGCTGACAGATAAAGAATGAATATGATCGTTTGTTATCCCATTGTTTACTGTATACCAGTTGCTGCCATTGTTGTAGGAGATGTATACGCCATCGCTCGTTCCCGCAAATATATAGGTTCCATTGTATACTATTGAATTAACAACAGTGTAGGTCATTCCGGTATTTGAAGGGTTCCAGTAATTTCCATTGTTAGTGGATGAAAATACACCGTCAATTGTACCTACAAATATGGTTGAGCCGTAAACCAAAAAAGAGATTGCATGCGTATTGGTCAAACCTGCATTTGCCGCGGTCCAGCTGCTTCCGTTATTCGTTGACCGGTACACTCCGTTGCTGTCTACTCCCGCAAAAATTGTAGTACCGTTTATTGCTACTGCTTTAACCGCACGCCCAGCCGGCAATCCGGTATTTACAGATGTCCAGGTGTTTCCATTGTCGGAAGATAAATAAAGACCCTTGTCTGTTCCAACAAACAGGTTTCCATTGCCGGATTCTACGCAATGGATCTCTCCGAATGGCCCGCTTGTATTGCGCCATTGCGCTACAGACAAATTTGCATACAGTGCAATGATCAATAAGATGGCCAGCTTTTTCATTTGTTTCGGTTTTATCAGGTTTCTGCTTTTGAGTCTATAAAAATAGCAAAAAAAGGTTTAGCTTCCCTGTACCTGTGTAAATCCTTGTTGTTTACTAAGGAGTATCGACAATCACCGGATCCCTGATCCCATTGCAATTCAATAAAACTTACGGAAACAAAAAAAAACAGGCCCCCCACCCAGGTCCTGTTTTTATTTAGAAGAGATGTGCGGGATCCTACACCACGATCAGACTAAGCGCTTCCGAAAAAGGATGTTGCCCGTCTTTATCGATGATGGCTACGCGGAACCAATAGCGGGTGCCGGGTTGCAGGCCTTCTACCAGCTGCGAGCTTTTGGTGCCGCGGCCGGCATCGTTCCAGGTGGTGTTGTCGGTACTGTGCTCCCACACGAAGTGTTGGGGTCTATTCACTAAACTGTGTCAAAATTAAAAAATCACTTAATTTTAACGTAGCATGGAAGAGAACAAAGACGAACCAAAAAAATTCAGTTACCAGGA
>JAJNDK010000001.1 GCA_021156365.1 Bacteroidota bacterium | reverse complement strand
GCTAATTCTTTGTTTGCAATGATGAGCTCTGCTGCTCTTTTTTCTTTTTCATTGTTCTGGAAAGCCAGTTCTTCGTTTGCAAGGATCAGCTCTGCTGCTTTCTTTTCTTTTTCATAGTTCTGAAAAGACAGCTCCTGGTTTGCAAGCATCAGCTCTGCTGCCTTTTTCACCCCATTCGCAGGGAGTGTAGATAAGTCAGCGGCAGCCTTTTTCTCGTTTTTCATTGATCAGCAGTATTAATAACGTTGCAAGCGTATAAATGATAAGGGAAAAATTAAATTCAAAAGCATTCCGGGAAGATCAACACAAAGCGCCAGCACTCTTCCGGGAGGTTTAGTATCTCTGTGTAAGGTAAGACAATAATCGAAAGAACACTGTATTTGATACGAAAAGAAACCATTCTCCTTTTGATAACAAGGCTGTGAGCCTGAAATGAAGCATAGGATGCCAGTAAGTGACACATCTGTCCACTAAGTCATAGGCTTGAAGATCAGGGTGCTGCCACTGTCTTTTTCCTGCTGGACCGGAAAATATATGTGAAAGCTGCTTCCCTCATTCGGCGAACTTTCTACCTCGATCTTCCCGTTATGGTTTTCCATAATGCGCTTGCAAATGGCCAGGCCTATTCCATTTCCCGAATACTCATGCGGCATATGCAGGCGCTGGAAAATAGTGAATATCCTTCCGATCTGATCTTTGCTCATCCCAATGCCATTGTCGCTTACGATGATCTTGTGAAATTCCCTGTTCGGATAATTATTATCGATGCAATCCACTTTTTCTGCCAGTATGGTGATCCGGGGCTTCAGGTCCTTTTTACTGTATTTGATGGCATTGGCGATAAGGTTGGTAAAAAGCTGGCGCACCTGGACCCCCGAACCTATAATGGCAGGGAGCTTGCCGGCATGGAGGGAAACCTTTTTCTCTGTGATCAAAAGCTCGAGATCTTCCGACACTTCTTTGATAATCGTGTTCAAATCTGTTTCCCTGAATTCTTTATCGGCCGTGCTGAACGAATATTTCACAAGGTCTTCCACCAGCGAATTCAGACGCAGGGCCGATGTGGTGATGACATTCAGGTCGTTAACGGATGCTACATTCAGGCTGGTATTGCTGTGGTTTAGATGTGTGCTGTAAGTGACGATCTTCCGGATCGGTTCCTTAATGTCGTGCGAGATAACATGGATGAACTGTTCCAGTTTCCGGTTTGCCACGTTCAGCTCGTTTACCTTTAATTCCAGTTTTTTATGATAGAGCGCAATGGCATCCTCATGCTTTCTTTGTTCGGTGAGATCCGTAACGATAATACCGATCGCCGGTACCTGGGGTTGCAGATCGGAAAGCGAAACATACACAGGTAATTTACGCCCGGCGATGTTCAGTACTATTTCTCCTTTGCTCGGGCCTGTTGCCAGGGCGTTTTTTAATTCCTGGAAACTTCCCACCGAATCTACATAGGAATTAAAGAAAGTGCCAACGATCTTATGGCCGGGTTTACCCATAAGGCGCGAAAAGGCTTCATTGCAATAAAGAATAAGGCCGGATTCGGAAATACTCAGGGCACCTTCTCCGAATTTCTCGATAAGAATGCGATAGGTATAGTCCGCACTTTCGAGGGAATAGACATTGTGCTCGCCGTCTTTTTGTACAACGAGCGCATCCACAGCTCCTTCCCGGATGGCTTCGATAATGCAATTCGCCTCATCCAGTTGGGCTTTTAGCTCTTCCAGCTCTTCTTCTAACTTCCGTATGTCTACTTTATGTTCACTCATGGCTCAAATATCAAGGACGCGTAGAACTTTTTCTATATCCGAAAGATCGCCTACAATAGTGCGAACGGGGATTGGAGCTGTTTTTATTAATGTAGGTACGGCGATGATCTGGTGAAGCACTGCCTGCTCTTTATTTTCCCGGATGTCAATGATCGTAAGCTCCGATCCTTTATTCAAATACTTTTCGTTGATCATCTGTATATTCCCGATAGCCCGCAATGATTTGGAGGACATACCGGATATGAACAAAGTGAATTTGTACAGGTCGGTACGGGTCAATGTGGCTTCTTTATTTTTCACTGACTAAGCTTTTAATATTAAGGCCCACCAAAACCCGCTCTTCATTCGAAAGGTCGCCTATTATTTTGCGGATCGGTTCCGGCACTTTTCTTACAAGCGTTGGAACAGCCAATATCTGATCGCCTTCGGCGAGTTTGGGATTGACGAGCAGATCAATTATTTCAATGCTGTATTTTCCCTTCAAGTGCTCCTCTGCATATTTTTTTATATTGCTGAAAGCTTTCACCGATTTGGGTGTTTGTCCTGCTATATAAAGAATGAGTTGCCATTCGGCCGGCTGCTTTTTCATGTTGCTTTTTTATTCGTTCCTTTTTTATCCACTGTCAGTCCCGATTGTAACTGCTCCGTAACTTTCAGGATGCTTAATTCTTCTTCAAGTGAAGCAAATTCATTTTTTAATGACATGATACTTGCTTCCAGTACCTGTCTTTTTCGTGCAACCTCCCTGTCCTTCCTGTCGAGCTCGGACTGTAATTTGAACGCCGATATTTTTTTGTTCAGTGCATTTTTTCCTCTTGCGGCACCCGTCAGTATTCCCTCAGGTCCTATCTCCACATCCAGTAATTGTATTCCCCTGTTGGTGATGACAAATTCCCTTACTTCGTTGGAATGCCCCATTCCTCTTGCCTTTATAATAAAGATACCGCGATTCCTTTCACCGATCCCTTCCATATCTCTTACCGTGATCCAGGTATCTACGAGGGAAGAAACGGAATCTTCAGCCGGATCGGGAATACGGCCATCATATTGCTTGCTGAGCGAGGTGAACAATACAGTTATGTTATGTATTTTAAGCATGTCGATGAGGCGTACCATCATAGAGCGGACTTCATGAGGATTTCCAACACTTGTCAGGTTACTGATCGGATCAATAACGACCGCATCGGGCTTAAACTCCTGTATCAGTTTGCGCAGGTTCAGTAAATGCAATTCCAATCCGTTCAAAGTAGGCCGCGCGGAATGGATCTGAAGATATCCTTTTTTAATATGTTGTTCGAGATCAATACCAATGGACGACATATTCCGGATGAGCTGCTGTGGCGATTCTTCAAAAGCAAAATAGAGCACCCTGTGTTTTTGTTTGCATTGCGCATCGGCAAAATAAGCGGCTATAGTAGTTTTGGCAGTTCCTGCCGTCCCGGATATCAGGATATTGCTTCCCCTGTAAAAACCTTTTCCGTCAAACATTTGATCAAGGCCGGGTACACCGGTGGATATTACCTCGGAAGAGACTTTATTATTCAGCTTCAGCGATGTAATAGGAAGCACGGAGATCCCTTCTTTATCGATCAGGAAAGGATATTCATTGGTGCCATGCGTAGAACCCCTGTATTTTACGATCCTCATTCTTCGTGTAGAGACCTGGTCGATCACCCGGTGATCCAGCAATATTACGCAATCGGATACATATTCTTCCAGTCCCTGGCGTGTGAGCGTAGCTTCACCCCGTTCGCCTGTTATAATAGCCGTTACACCTTTTTCTTTCAGCCAGCTAAACAGGCGTCGTAATTCTGCTCTCAGGATGGCCTGGTTGTCAAGACCGGAGAACAGGGATTCTATCGTATCCAGCACTACACGTTTTGCTTTCACGGTATCAATTGCGTATCCGAGACGAATGAATAATCCATCCAGGTCATATTCGCCAGCTTCCTCGATCTCCGAGCGTTCGACACGTACATGATCAATAATAAGCTTCTTTTCGTTTTTCAGTTTTTCGATGTCAAATCCCAATGATAGTACATTTTGTACGAGATCAGGCGCTGTCTCTTCGAACGACATAAATACGCCGGGTTCCTTATAGTCGAGTATTCCTTTTATCAGGAATTGCATGGACAATAATGTTTTTCCACATCCTGCACCTCCGCAGATCAATGTGGGCCTTCCTTTTGGCAAGCCGCCTTCTGTAATTTCATCCAGGCCCTCAACCCCTGTCGGAGTTTTAGGAAGCGCAAATTTTTTATGGGTGTTATTTTTTTTCACTGTGTTTTATTTCTTATCAGGTTAAGAGGCATCCCAGGCCCTGCTCAGAGCTTTGTTGAAGGTTTTAAATAATTGGTTTTTAAAAGAGAAAACGGATCACTCTTATTTATTTTGAGGAGGGTGTTGAGAGTCTTATTCATGATAAATTTAGTACGGAATGACAAGTTCCATACCCATTACCAGCGTTTAAAATTTGCAGTTGATATTTAAGTGTTTAAGCTGCTGGGGAAAGTTCTATACAAGATAGACGATAAAAAGTGTGGAATTTTAGCAACAAACTGTGGATGTTTTCTTTTTAATTCTTTTTTGTTGTGGAAAAACAGAAAACCACACTAAATCAGGCAAGCCCACCTCAGGCAGGTTGCCTTACTTACGAACGTTCTCTATAACCGGATATTTATTTCGGATACTTTTCCGGACAGGAATCTTTGATCTTTTTATCGAACAGATCCATAGCTTCACTCATCCCTTCTTCATCCACCCCCTGGTCCTTCAGACCGATGGAAAGCGCATCGAGATAAAACTGGTAGGTTGCCATGGAACCTCCCATCATTGCAGTATCTGCCGAACAGAAGCTGTTGGCTCTCATGGTAGCCGCATTGTCAACGATCTGTGTTTTTTCTTCCCTGCTCATTCCGCAACTGAAGAAACAAAAGCCAATAAGGCCGATAAGACTTGCCGTACTTGTTTTCATAAAAGGTGGATTTAAGGATAACCGAATATATAAAAAATACGGAGAAAACAAAAACCGGATTTGATATCCTTTCAGGGCGCAGCGATATACTGCAGCGGCTTCGCACCGTCTGGTAAAAGGATAAAATCCATGAACAGCGGTTGTTTTAGCGGATTTACCTCTTAATTTTCTATGCTGAAAGAATAGCACTATATTTGTGTTTGTACCCGGTTACAGACTTATTAGCATACATCAGGGAAGTGAACAAAACCACCACGCGTACGGCAACTATATTTATGGATGATAATCATATTTTGCATATGATTATGCTGAAAGATGTGCAGCTCGATTATGAGGATGCATTGGACAATGCACTTGTTATAAAACGATTGAGCAATGACCGGCAGGTACTGAAGCTGATCGATGCGCGGGAAAATTTCAGCATGGATAAAAAAGCACTGGATTTTATCAGGAGCGTTGATCTGAAACAAACCCTTGCCCGGGCTGTTGTAAAGGGTTCCGGCCTGAGCAACCTGCTCCAGAACTTTTTTGCGGGCATCAGTAAGCCAAAAGTGCCGACCAAAGTATTTTCAGATTACGATAAGGCGTACAACTGGCTGCTTACTATGCAAAAGAAAGCTTCACTTTAAAAACTTTAAGAATTCCGCCTTTTTCCGTTTCGAAATTTCGATCTCTTTGTGATTGCTCATCTCCACAGACCCTCCGTCCGAAGATTTTATTTTAAAAATGTGTTTGCAATTGATCAGGAAAGATTTATGCACCCGGAAAAAAAAATCAGTGCTCAGATCCTGTTCAAATTCCCCGATATTTCTGCAAATGGTATAATGCTGGCCATCTGCACAATGAATGTCGGAATATCTTCCGTCGGCTTTGATATACAGGATGTCCGTTTTATTCAGTAGCAGGATGCCTTTTGGAGTTGCCACCGGCAGTGTAGCGATGCTTTTTGAAGAAGGGAGATGGTTTTGTTCTTTGCTCAAATAGCTCCGGGCCTTTTCCACCGCAGCTACCAGCTCATCCGGATCGATCGGTTTCAGGAGATAATCTTTCGCTCCCTGCTTGATGGCCTGGATGGCATATTGACTGTGTGCCGTAGTGAAAATAATGTAAGGCTCTTTTTCTCCCATCAGATCCAACAGGTCAAAACCCGATCCGCCGGGCATTTCTATATCCAGGAAAAGAATAGCGATCTCTTCTTTATTTATGAATTTTATACTCTCTGCCACAGATGCGGCTACTCCTGCTATTTTTATGTATCCACATGTTTCCTCTATCAATAGTTTCAGGGCATTGGCTGCGTCCTTCTCATCATCAACGATCAACGCTTTTAGCTTCATATACTTAAGGTATTAAAAATTCGCTCAGCGTATTGTATCCATTTCACGGCTTCAATTTAATAAATAAAACTCAGATCTGTGTTCAGCTCGTAGTATCAGATTGGCGTAAACGGCCCCTTATATTGTCGTTTTGTGCGCAGTATTCTTAAAAAGAAAGAACCTATTTTTGTAAAAAGCCATTCTATGCCGATAAAAAGGACAGTAGTAAAAAAACAAGCCCCGGCAAAAAAATCTTCAGTTATAAAGATCAGCCCGGAAAATAAAAAAACTGCTCTTACCGCTTCACAATTCATACTTAAATTGAAAGTATTGCAATCGGACAAAGAACGTGAAAAGATCCAGCGTTATTTTAAGCCGGATGCAGGCGACAAATTTATCGGCGTGAAAATGGGACAGGTGTTCGTTCTTGCAAAGGAACACATGGATATGTCGCTGGCCGAAATTGAAAAGTTGTTGGAAAGTCCTATCCACGAAGCCAGGGTGGGAGCAGTGAGTATGATGGATTTCAGGGCACGCAGCAAAAAGATCACGGAACAGGAACGCAAAGCATTATTCGATCTGTATATAAAACGACATGACCGGATCAATAACTGGGACCTGGTCGACCGTTCGGCCATCCATGTGGTAGGAAGGTATTTGTCCGATAAGCCACGTACCGTTTTATACAAGTTGGCAAAATCAAAGAACATCTGGGAACGACGGACTGCGATCGTAAGTACTGCTTACTTCCTTTCGAAAAAAGACACTGCGGATACCTTTAAAATAGCAGAGATCTTAGTGCAGGATCCGGAAGACCTTATTCACAAAGCATACGGTGGCTGGATCAGACAGGCAGGGAAGAGCGACAAAGCAGCCTTGCTGTCATTCCTTGACAAACATGCGGCAACCATGCCTCGTGTGGCTTTACGCTATGCGATCGAACACCTCAATGCAAAAGAGAAGAAGCAATATATGGGAATGAAATCCGGAAAATAAAGTATATAAACCAAATCAATCATACTATGCAAAAGATCACCCCTTTCTTATGGTTCAACGACAATGCCGAAGAAGCCATACAATTTTACAGTACCGTTTTTAAAGATTCAAAGCTTGTAAGTGTCAATCGTATGGGCGGTAAATTCTTCGGAGCGACATTCGAGCTGAACGGACAGCAATTCATGGCGATGAATGCCGGTCCTATGTTTAAATTTACGGAAGCTATTTCCCTGTATGTGAATTGCGAAACGCAGGAAGAAGTGGATTATTACTGGAACAAACTGACAGCGGACGGAGGACAGGAATCGAGATGTGGCTGGCTGAAAGATAAGTATGGCTTGTCCTGGCAGATCATCCCTTCGGCATTGGCAAAATTAATGGGTGATCCGGATCCTGCAAAAGCGGGCGCTGCGATGCAGGCGATGCTGAAGATGAACAAGATCATCATTAAAGACCTGCAGGCAGCTTACGACAAGGGCTAAAGACTTAACCCAATCTCTCACGCAAAGACGCAGAGAGCGCAAAGTTTGTAGAGCAGCGTTTTGCATCCAACAGGTAAAAAGCAAACATCTTTGCGTTCTTAGCGTCTCTGCGAGAAACCTTCTGAACCCTTTACGGTTAAAAACCGGATCAATTCTTATTGTATTTATTCCTGTAATCGATCGGTGATAGCCCCGTCAGTTTTTTGAATACATCCCGGAAGGCTTTGGTATCCGTGTATCCAACATCGTACATCACTTCATTCACTGTTTTTCGTCCGCTCTCTAACTGTTTTTTTGCCGATTCTATTTTTACCCGCTGGATATATTCAATAAGTGTATTGGAGGTTGCTTTTTTAAACCTGCGCTCAAAAGTGCGGCGCGCGATCCCGAAGCGGTCGGAAAGCTCTTCCACGGTGATCCGGCGTTTGTAGTTCTTTTCGATATATTCCTGCACCTCTACAATTTCCGCATCCTCGTGGTCTTTCTGTCCTTTGAACATAATAAAAGGCGATTGACTGTTCTTGTCGATATCCAGCAAAAAGAATTTGGATGCCATGATGGCCATATCGCGGTTCGTATATTTCTCTACGAGATACAGCAGCAGGCTCCAGTAGGAACTGGCGCCGCCACTTGAGTACAGGCCATTCTGATCGGTTATCACTTTGTCGTCCACTAATTTCACTTCGGGAAACATGTTGCGGAACTCATTGGTGAAAAGCCAGTGTGTGGAACAGGATTTACCATTCATCAATCCGGTAGAAGCTAACAGGAAAGCCCCGATGCAAAGGCTGGCAACTTCTGCCCCGTTCTTGTATTGTTCAACGATCCAGGGTATAAGATCTTTGTTCTTTTTCAGGGCAGTCTGGATATTGCCACTGATGGCCGGTATAAGAATGAGGTCTGCTTTCTTTACGTCTTTCAGCAGATGATCGGTATGTATGGTCACGGTTCCCTCACTCAGCTTTACGTCCCTGCTCAGGCCGGCAAGGCTTACTTTAAAGGCGGGCTGCAGTTGTTTTATCTGCAAAAAATCATTTATTGCATTGAACATGTATTGCGGATCAACGATTGCGGCAGGTATTGCTGTTTCGGGCACGAGAATGACTACATTTTTCATACAACAAAGTAACTAAAATACTTTGACGCAATCAACCCGTTACTTTGTCGTTTTTACGCATCCGGAATTGGAATATCCGGCTGTAGCTTTGCATCAACGTAAACTAAAGCATTCCTGAAATCAAATATGTTTGGAGTACTTTTGTGCCGGGAATGCAGATCTAAAAAAACACATATGAATATAGTATTTATCATTTTGTCGGTTGTCGGAGCTGTTATTGTACTTGTGTTACTGATCGCAGCCCTTATGAAAAAGCAGTACGCACTTTCTTCTTCCATCGTGATCATGCAACCGAAGGAAAAAGTGTTTGACTATGTCAGGCATTTGCGCAACCAGGAAAACTACAGCAAGTGGGTGATGGCCGATCCGAATGTGAAGCTTACCTATACCGGTACCGACGGAACGGTAGGTTTCAAAGCGGCCTGGAACAGCGAAGATAAAAATGTAGGAGTAGGGGAGCAGGAGATCACCCGGATAAAAGAAGGTGAGCGCTATGATGTGGAGCTCCGTTTCGAAAAACCGTTTAAAGGCACTAATTATGCACATACTACGGTAGAAGCAGTATCTCCGGACCGGTCGAAGGTAACCACTGTGTTCGAAGCCAAAACGCCATTCCCGATGAACATCATAGTTCCGATGCTCTCAAAAATGTTGCAAAAGGATATGGATCAGAATGCAGCAAAATTAAAGCAGGTACTGGAGACTCAATCATAAAGCCACTGTTATGGAAACATTCGATCTGGAAAAAGACATACAGGTGTTTTGCATCCGTGCAGCATCTTTCCCCGATGGTGTATTGAAAGCACATCAGGCACTGCATGCAAAAGTGCCTTTCACGGAAGGCCGGAAGTATTTTGGCATTTCGAGGCCCGAAAACGGCGAGATCCTGTACAGAGCAGCAGCTGAAGAACTAGAGAAAGGTGAGCTGGAACAATACGGTTTCGAGTCTTTTGTGATCCCGAAAGGAAAGTATGTGTTCCGCATCCTGAAGGATTTCACAAAAGATATTTCTTCCATCGGCCGCGCATTTGACGAACTGATCCATCTACCGGGTATTGATCCGCAGGGATACTGCATTGAATGGTATATGGGGATGAACGATGTTCGTTGTATGGTACGATTGAAATAAAAACGCTGATCATTAATATCTGTAAAAATGATAGAAGTATATAAAACAAATGTTCAAAACCCGGTAGTTGCGGAAGAGATCATTCGGGATCTGCACAGAGCAATGCCGGATTCTGTTATCAACTTCGACCTCGAAGATTGTGACAGGATATTGCGCATCGACAGCAGTACGATTCCCTATTCGCTGATCTCCGAATCCCTTTCCAGTAAAGGGTTTGTGTGTGAGGTACTGGAATAGGCTGCTGGTTTTGGTGTTGATCGAAGGCAGGTCGCGGATCCCGCCCGGGTTCTTTTTCTTTTTTTTTGGATCCTGCAATCTGCACAGTTTTTCCGCTTAACTTTAAATATACAATGGATGCATCCGGTTTCAAGGGATAAAGCATGCCGATAATTCCCGGCTTCCTACGATAACTCAGTTTCTTGATTTATCGTCTTTCTTTTCTTAATTTTACTCAGGATCTGCATTCAGGAAACAGTTCTGCAAGGCAACAGCACATCATTTTCAGCTGAGTGGCTTTCTGTGTATTCCTGTCAGGTCTTTAGCACACAATATAACTATGGCCACTATTCCGGTTCACGACTTAATGATCAAGGATCTTCAGCATGCTGAATTTGATATAATTGCATTGAATGGAAAAGGAGAGCGGAACTACGATGGGATCGTTCCGCATCGTCACAATTTTTTCGAGCTGCTCGTATTCAGTGAAGGAGGTGGCGTACATGAGGTGGATTTTCGGGATTATGATATCATGCCCAACTCCCTGCATTTTGTATCACCTACCCAGGTGCATAAATTAAAAGCCAATACCTCCAAAGGTTTTGTACTGTGCTTTACACATGATGCCGTTTACTCCAGCCACGAAAAAAGCAGGAATTTTGCCAATGAATTCCCGTTCTATAATTTTAATGTCTTTACGCCTCACCTTGAGCTGGACAGGGAATTATTCAAAGAGATCTTTGACCTGGTGATCTCCATGAACAACATCTTCAATTCGGATCATCCTTATAAAAAAGAGATCATTCGTTCGTACCTGAATATTGTTCTGCTAAAGATCAAACATTATTTCCTGGAAAACGCCCATGTGGACGAGGATGATGTAAAGCTTACGCACCATGGCATTACTGCATTCAAAATATTGGTGGATAAATATTATTCTACCGATCTGAATGTGCAGGGATATTCCGATAAGCTCCGGCTTTCTCCCAATTACCTGAACAGCCTGTGTAAGAAAGAAACCGGCAAAACCGCCATTCAACTGATCCACGAACGCGTATTGCTGGAGGCACGCCGTTTATTATACAGCACCAATCTAAGTGTGAAAGAGATCTCCTTTGCACTCAACTTTAAGGACGTAGCCTATTTTAATCGCTTCTTCAAGAAGAACATGTCCATCACACCATCCGAATACAGGCAGCATACAAGCCTGAATTGAAAAATGCAATAGAAAGATTGATTTGTGCAATGTAATCGGATTGCAGTAGCTCTACTTTCGCTTCATGCTAATAATCTGCAAGAAGCTTGTTTACCTGTTCGAAGAATTTCTTACTGAAAGTATCCTTACGGGTATTCAGGCTGCTTGTTTATGTCACACCTGTCCGGTGCCTGTTATCCGCAGGATCCGGAATTCAAAAACATTCTTAAACATTTATCCAATCTAATTTGTTATGTGGAAAAAACCTACCCTTCAGAAGATCTCTTTTTTACTGGCTGCGATCCTGACAGCCGAAACAGTACTGCCTACCCTTATGCTGGCAGGCGGACCTACCCAGCCGGAGTTTACGAAATTCGAATCCGTTTCAACAGATAACCTGGTGAATCCCTTTACCGGAGATTTTACCTATGGAATAAACGTGTTGGATATTCCGGGTGCGAACGGAGGTGGATATCCTGTTATGCTTTCTTATCACAGTGGCCTTTCGCCGGAAGAAGAAGCATCCTGGGTTGGGTTTGGCTGGACACTGAATCCGGGCGCTGTTAACCGCAACAAACGAGGCTTCGCCGATGACTCCCAGGGCGATACCGTTAGATACTGGAACCGTGTGCCTGCCAACCGGACCGCGACTTTAGGAATATCCGGCTCCGGAGAAGCATTCAGCTTTGATCTGCCGGTGAATGCGAGCAAGTCAATGTACTTCAACAATTACAAAGGATTCGGGTTCAATACCACTATTGGTGTAAGCACCAAAAAAGGACTGGCCAGCCTGACCTACAACCTGGATGAGAATGAAGGAAGCTTTTCCGCATCGGTCAATCCAGCCAAAATACTTTCGCAGATGCAGCGTTCCGGATCTGACGACGAACAGCGGAAAGCCACCTCCTACGCCAATTCCAAACCTACCAAAGAAAGCCCAACCATGAACAAACTCGGATTGTTCGGCAGCCGTTTCAGCGCCTTTTCGTATGGCGATGCTTCGCGGGCTACTGCTGTTACTGCATACACGGGCGAGTCGTTCAATTTCGAATCATCCGTGCTGGCAGCAGCCATTTTTGTACAAGCCGGCCCCAATGCGAAGATGAGCGGCAGCTATTCCGTTCAGCGTAATGTTGGTAAGAATGGTGTGGCAGGTGCAGCGGATGAACTGAGAACATTCGGTTATATGTATTCGGCCAAAGCCGGCCCGAAAGACATGATGGATTACCATGTGGAAAAAGGCGGATCATATGAGCGCTTTGATAAATTCCTGGGTATTCCGTTCAGCAATGCCGATAATTTTACGGTGAATGCAGAAGGACTGAACGGCGGTTTCCGTTTGTATAATAAGCGGCCCGGTCATTTTCATCCGAACAGTAAAAAGAGCTCGACCATCATTCACAACATCGGTTTCGAAGGAGAAGTGGGAACGAATGTAGGCGGTGGTTCCGATATAGGACAAGGATTGCAGACGCTGGAGGTGAAAGACTGGAACAATCCCGGCAATACAGGAGATTATGCATTTGCCCATGATACGACTTCCACCGATGAAGCGTATTTCTTCCGGTTCAATAATGATATGGGTGGCAGCCTGGATTTTTCTTCCGGCGATGATTTTGTAAAAGGAGATCTGAATACCCTCATCTCCGTTCCCGGAATAAAAGAAGCCGAGGTGAACATTCCTTCACAAGTGTATACCAACGCCAACAATAACAAACGAAGTGCACGGTCCGCGTATATCTCTTATCACACCAACGAAGAGATGGCATTGTTGGATATTCCTTCCACTGGAAAAAACTACAAAGCGTATACACGTGACCAGCAAACCAATCAATGGATCAAAAGGACAGGTGGGACTGCAAATCCAGTGAACAAAGGGATCGGTGAGCTTACTGTGTTCAATGAATCGGGAAACCGCTACACCTATGGATTGCCGGTGTATTCACGAAAAGAAGTGAACATGCAGTACGATATAGAAGGCGCGCAGGTTCAGCAAAATTACCTGGCCTACAAAAACATAAAAGACGACAACAGCCTGAAGCTGAAAGTGGGCGAGGAACGGAATGCGCCGTATGCAGCTTCTTTCCTGTTGACGGAGATCACATCCCCGGATTATATCGATAAGACCGGTAATGGACCAAGTGCCGATGATTACGGTGCTTATACCAAATTCAATTATAAACAGAAATACGGAACTACTGCCGCGCAGGGATATAAATCAGCCGGTACTAACTGGTTCAGATGGCGTACACCCTACACAGGATTACTTTACGAACGGAATCAGCTCTCGGACAACAAAGACGATGCGGGAACACTTGCATCGGGAGAAAAAGAGATCTACTACCTCGAAACAATCGAAACAAAAACACACATCGCTTATTTCGTCCTTGGTAATACAAATATTACAACACCGAATGGGATCGTGATTGCAGGTTCAGGCCAGTCGAGAAAAGACGGCTTTGAAGCGGCTTCGGACACAGCAGCTGCAAGACTCTCCACTGCAAAAGGAACAAAAACACTGGAGAAGCTCGAGCGGATCGAACTGTATGCAAAGGATGCGAACGGAAATCCATCGGTGAAAATAAAGACGGTCAATTTCGAATATGACTATTCACTCTGTCCGGGCATGCCCAACAATGTGAATTACAATCCGGCGAACCCACAGGCTGCCAATAGCGGCAAACTCACACTGAAAAAAGTATGGTTCGATTATAACGATGTGAAAAATGTAAAGATCAGCCCTTATGTTTTCGAATATACGTATCCTCAGTCGGTGAGCGGTTGGCAACCGGGTTACCTGGCCGGCGGTTATCCTGCTATGTACCAGTCGCAGTTTGGCAACTATATGCTGTCGGCCAACCAGAATCCATCCTACAGTCCGTTCGATATCGACTGCTGGGGCAATTACCAGTATCAGGGATTGAACCGTTACAATAAATTCCGCACCTGGAACGATCAGGCCGCAGCGGCTTCACAGTTTGATCCGGCCGCCTGGCATTTGAAAGTTATTAAGCTTCCTACCAAAGGAGAGATCCATGTTCAGTATGAGCAGAACACGTACAGCTATGTGCAGAACAGGAGGGCGATGGGAATGGTTCCACTGATCTCCAGCCCGTCGCCCGACAAATTTTATATCGATGCCGCAGCTATTGGTGTTACTACAGCTGCGGAAAAGACTGCACTGAAAAAACTGATCAAAGAGCAGTTCATCGATAAAAAAGATAAGATCTATTTTAAGTTTTATTACCGCTTGCTGGGAACTTCCGGCATCCAGGTGACCGATGGAAGCTGCAACGGTGAATTCATTACCGGCTATGCAACCGTAACGGATGTAAATACCGATGCAACCGGCCTGTTTATTAAGATCCAGAATGGTGATGACTTGCCTCAGAAAGTCTGTAAGGATTTTGTGAAAACCAATCGCGCTGGCATGGCGGTGCTGAACGATGACTGCAATGCTTCGGGAGCAGTGGCGGGCAATACAGATCCTATGGGGGTCGTCACCTCATTTGCAGGCATGCTGAATGAATTCGCCCAGAACGGGATCCCAGGATTGGGAGGAACGGTATGTTCAACGATCAGCTTCGGCGATTCGTATTTCAGGTTGCCGCTGTTGAAGCCTAAAAAAGGTGCGGGTGTACGTGTAAAGCGGGTACTGATGTATGATGCCGGAATAGAAAGCGGAGACAAAAACCTGTATGGGAAAGAATATGTGTACGAAGGAGCAGATCCGGTAACGGGGAACCTGATCAGTTATGGAGTAGCGGCAAACGAGCCGGCATCCAACCGGGAAGAAAATGCGCTGGTAGGATTTCTGCCCCGCTTCCGGCAGAGCTTTTTGAACAAGGTGATCAGCGGCCGTGATAAGGAAACAACGGAAGGACCTATTGGAGAAGGCATTCTGCCCGGGCCATCCGTAGGCTATTCGCGCACGATCATCAAAAATATTTTCAGTGGTAAAACAAATCCGGGTTTCTCGGTTCATGAATATTTTACAGCTAAAGACTATCCTTTCGATATGCATTGTGCGTATCTCAATGATGGCAATAAGCAGGCAACCGACTTTACACCTATGGACGAAGTGCGCGACTGGCTGGTAACGCCGACCCCTGTTGTTTCGTCCAGCATCAATAACCTCTGGCTTTCGCAGGGGTTCCGTTTCATCACCAATACGATGCACGGGCAAAGCAAATCCGTATCAACGTATGGTGGAATGTTCACCGACCCGTCTTCCTGGTTGCTGAGCTCCAAAGCCAGTTATACGTATTATGAGCCGGGCGAAAAAGTTCCGGTGCTGTATGATATTCATGACGACCCGGTGATGGAGAATCCCGGCAAGGAAACGGAGCTGGTGTTTGAGAGCAAAGCGATCGAAGATGTTTCACATGATCTAAGCATAGAGCCTGATGTGGATGTGGGACTTACTGTTCCTCCACTGCCAATGGCTTCCGTCATCCCTTACTATATTCACAGCGAATGTAAGTTGAGAACCCATGTAACTTCAAAAGTGATCCGTTATCCGGCTATTATTAAATCCATTGTGAAGTATGCGGACGGAATTTATGCCACTACCAATAACATTGCGGTGAATCCATTCACCGGCGGAGAGATCGTGACCACTACCACCGATGGATACGACGGACTGTCGCCGGAGCAATCGCCTGCCCACAATGGCACATATAGGAATATTTGCCTGCCGGCTGCTTCCGGTTTCACTGAAATGGCGAATAAAAGCCTGAACGAAAGAGCCGTCATTAAACCTACTGCTTCCAACGTTCTGAATAAAGGCGCTAACGGCAACGGAATTTACATTAATATAAGCGGTGCGCCTCCATCCATCATGGAGGCACTGAATCTGCTGGCCCCTGGCGACCTGATTGCAGTCTATCAATCCAATAATGCATTGGAAGGGATCTATCATGTTTCCGAGTTGAAGGCGAATACACTTTACATGTTACCAACTACAGTCTACAAGCGTTCGAACGCTTCCTCCTCTTCTGTGTGGATAGAAGTATTGCGCAGCGGGAGAACCAATCAGCTGAATGAGATGAACGCGAATATTACTACGTATGGTGCTATGGAAAAACCGGATCCCGTTCATCATTCGCTGAATGGCGTGATTGCCGCACAGGCTATGGCACTGAAAGATTACTGGAATTACGACACCACTATTTTTGGAGGTTTTCCTCCGCCTCCGCTTGGTTTTGTAAACGATTTTGAAACAGGTCGCCGTGGTCATTGGAGAGTAGAGAAGTCCTATGTTTACCGGACCGGTGTTGTACCGGGAAATAATGAATCGGTAAGTCTACCCGGAAATTCCGGAACGCTGGGGCGAAACTATAACGGCGCCGGTATATTCAATGATTTTAAGCTCCTGCCGAAAAACGGATCAGATTCACTGAACTGGATTGCTACCAACACAATAAAGTCATACACACCCGCAGGCGCTCCGCTTGTTCAGAGTAATGCGATTAATATCTACAGTATTTACAAATATGGGTATAACAATTGCCTGCCGGTGCTTTCTGCTACCAATGCAGATTATGCAGCCGTGCAGTTCGAGAGCTTCGAATCTTCTTACCCGAAGGACGGCATCTATTACCTTGAAGATAACCTGGGGCTTTCCCCGGCGGCGGTTATCGACGCCACCGTTGCGCACGCGGGCAAGCGATCGATGACATTGACGACGACGTCTTCTACAGTGTTTCCACTGAACAGGGTTACTCCCCAGATCCCGAATAATTTATTTGTGTTCAAAGTGTGGGTGAAAGAAAATTACCAGCTGAACAATGATATATATGTTCAGAACGGTCAGGCGCATCCGTATCTGAAAGTGACCTTTGGTGCCTTTGACGGACTTTCGCCGCTGAACTTTATCAAGAAGGCTCAGACCGGTGAGTGGAGTCTTTACGAAGCCACGATGACCGTATCAAGCGTGTTGAGTGATAAAAGCTTTCAACCCTTCATCTCTTATGGTTCGGCCCCGTCAGGACATAAGATCTGGATCGATGATGTGCGCGTACAACCCCTGCAATCCAAAATGACCTCGTATGTCTATGATCCGGTTACTTTGCATTTGCTCACCGTTTTTGATGATCAGCACTTCGGTTTGTATTACCAGTACAACAGTGAAGGAAAACTGATCCGCAAGATCATAGAAACCGAAAAAGGCAAAAAGACGATCCAGGAAACACAATACAATTCACCAACCGTTAACAGAAACTAATATGAACAGATCAATGAAATACTTTATCGGCGCCTTGTTCCTGTTCGTTTGTGCAGGTAAGGTGAAAGCATTTACTATCAGTGGCCCTACGAGTGTGGATATGGGCGAAACAGCAACTTATACCGCGTCTTCAGTATTCGGATGCGATGTGGATTGGACAGTAACGGGAGGCGTGATCGTATCACCGTCTCCCTGCAACGGTTCTACGACCTGCACTACCAGCGGAAATTCCATCACCGTAAAATGGAATTGTGTGTCGACCGGCACACATCGGATCTATGCGGAGAAAGCAGGTGTCTGCATTGGCACGGGACAAATCGACGTAACGGTTTCGGTCATTAATATAGCACCGGGAACAATCGTTGGGTCTGCTACCGTATGCCCTTCTGCAGTGAACAATTATTCGGTTGCTCCTGAACCGGTAGGCGGGGTTACCTATACCTGGACAACCAGCAGTGGAAGTATTTCCGGCGGCCAGGGTACCAATACAGCAGGTGTGAACTGGAGCAACCCGGGAGGAAACCGGACCCTGACCCTGACGACGTACCTGAATGGTTGCGCAACAACATCGCCTTCCAACAAATCGGTTTTTGTGAATACGCTGACCGGAACAATTGCTTCTATAGCCGGACTGTCAACTGTCTGTGCAGGTACATCCTCCGTTTCCTATAGCGTGGCTGCCGTGACCGGTACCGTTACCTACTCATGGACAGTGCCACCGAATGCAAGCATAGCCTCCGGACAGGGAACAAACAGTATTACTGTAAACTATCCGGCCAATGCGCAATCGGGACAGGTTGCACTGACGGTGACCAATCCCTGCTCTTCACCGGTCAGCAGGACCCTGAATGTAACGGTAACACCCTTACCTTCTGCTGCAGGTGCCATCACCGGGCCGGTTTCTGCATGTGTAACAGGAAACTCTACCACATATACTACCACTTCCATTCTGAATGCGACATCATACGTGTGGACCATTTCAGGAGGAACGATACTTGCGGGTAACGGGACCACAGCCGTGAATGTCAACTGGACATCGGCAGGTACCCGCTCCATTACTGTGAAGGGATCGAATACTTGTGGAGTAGGAACAGCTACTACATACAGTGTGTTTGTGTTTTCAACACCTCCGGCCAACAATGATACGATCACGCTCAATCATGCCCAGATTGCAGCTGGTACTGCTGTTCCGCTTATTGTGGATCATTGTGTGAATACTTCCCTTTGTGCACCTCAGACAATCAAGAACGCAAAGCTGTATCTGACCTTTAATACAGGAACGGATTATGAATACGGTACAAATACTTTCACCGGCACCTGCACGGCAACGATCAATGGTTACAATGCATATACCGGGGGCTCGCAGGTAGTAAG
The DNA here is from genome assembly GCA_021156365.1 of Bacteroidota bacterium. Taxonomy (GTDB): domain Bacteria; phylum Bacteroidota; class Bacteroidia; order B-17B0; family Aurantibacillaceae; genus JADJDM01. Next base: position 736,627 of record JAJNDK010000001.1, on the reverse strand, counting down.
TTTCCAGAAACAGCTGACCATTAATAAAGACAACCCGGAGCAATTGTTTGTGGCAGACTTTACCAATGTATATTATCAGGTGCAGCGATTCGATGTAGTGATCAGTGGTTACAGCTCCAGTACGCTGGTGCAGCCTGCGATTAAGATGCTGGTAACTCATAAGGAAGTATTCAATGCAAATGCCGTATCGCAAACTGGTTCACCGCTGATCACATTGAATGCGGTAAACACGAGTCCTGCCGGCACCAATAAGCTGACCTTTTCCTGGAACAATTCCTGCAGCCTTTTCCCGGACTATGAATTCCAGCTCCTGCGCCTGTATAATATCGATACGGCCAAAGCAAGAGCAGGGAATGAACAGAGCATCACCTGCAAGGTAGACTGGAACAATGCTTTGAGCATACAAACGCAGTCACCTGATCCTAATCTTGTTTTATCAATAGTAGAAGGGACCGGTTATTATGTGTGGAGAGTCCGGCCGATCGGCAATTATTATGAAGGAGGTATGGCGAATGATAAGAACTATGGCGCTTTTACTTCTACAGGAGCTTTCGTGCAGAATGCGGTCGTAAATGTAAGTGCAGGGATCTCTCCGTATTGTTTCTTTTACAATCAGTTTGATAAAGACCTGAACTGGATCTATTCGCGTTTTTTTGCGGAAGGCGATGAAGGAAAAACCGGTGTGAAGATCAAAGAGACGATGACCTATGCCAATGGCTTACTGCAAAGCAAACAAACGCAATCACTTTTATCGACCGACAAAACCATACTGACCGGCCAGACGATCTATGATTTTTCGGGACGACCTGCGATGACGACAATGGCCGCTCCGGTTCAGCAGAGCTATTTTGATTATGTAGAGCAATTCGCACAGCGTTCAGGTGGTGTGTTGTATGGGGCCACTCACTTCGACCAGGATACGAATTATAAAAAGCCAAATCCGATGGCGGCCGGCTTGCTTGCGAATTATTATTCGGACAATACACCCGGAGGTGATCTCACGATCCCGAATGCAGAAGGCTATCCGTATTCCCGCACTCTTTACAGCAAGGACGGAACTAACAGAAATGCAGAGTTTGGATCGCAGGGCTATGTGCATCGCATACTTTCCAACCCGAATGAAACATCCCATACAAAGAAACAATTCTATTCGGGTGTTTCGGAAGAAGAGTTGCTGCGTGTATTCGGCGATGAAGCGCCTAAGGCAAACACGGTCCACAAAGTGATCGATATCGATGAGAACAATACAGCCGCCATTCGGTATGTAAACAAGGAAGGGCAGAGCATTGCCACCTGTCTTTCCGCCGGCACCAACACTGCTGTGCTGGATACACTCACCGAGTCGCACGGAGCAGTGTATGAGATCAACGACCTGTTGACGGATGCAATACCCCTGGCTCCGAACGGCATGATCACTACGAAACCCGTGGCTTTTACCACCCCTACTACGCTTAAAGTATATTATAAGATCACACCGAAGAGCATAACAGCCGATTGCGGCACCTATTGTTCCACCTGCGATTACAAGGTATATTTTATATTGAGGAATATCCTGGAGCCCGATGCGGCCGGATTCCCGAAAAAGGATTCGTTGATCATTCCGCGCGGAACCTGTCCGGCTTCCGCCAGCTCGATTAATCCGTATATCCAGTATGCCAATCTTGCGCCGGGATCGTATATGGTAGAGAAGCGGATCTTCACTGCCAATACCAATCCTGCTACCGGCATCAGTTATCTCGATGAAGCTGTGAATGCATATACTGCACAGATAGATGGAGACGTTGGAGTATACTTCGACCGGATCATGGAGTATGTGAATGTAAAGGATCTGAACGGACTGAATACATTTTTGCAACAGGATGTGGAACTCCCGCTGGATTCTACAGAGACCAATTTTGTGTTGAATACTTCCTGCTGCACTATCCTGATTCCTCACCTGAATTGCAATACACCTGCCTGTTCCGCTTCCAATTTCGAACAGGCGCTGATCGACCGCTGGGGCAGCGACCCTGATCTGGCTTTAGGCACGAATATCAAAAATTATTTCCAGGCGCCGTGGACCAGTGGTGATTCTGTCACGACAGGAAAATTCAATGCGCTGGTAGCAAATATGATCGACGATCCTGTTTCGCCCTATGATTGCCAGGAGCTTTGGAATTGCTGGAACGGTATTGTGCAGGGCTTCAAAGTGATGAGGCAGCAATACGATCAGTTAGGAAAACCGTATGATCTCCTCGAACAATTCCTGGCCTGTGCCGGGAAGAAGCTCAGAGGGGTAAGCAATACCAAAAACACCACATCCTATTCAAGCCCGGGCTATCTGTCGCATGCGTATGCGTATTTTAAATCCACTATTGTAAGTACTCCCTGTAAAAATGCGATTAACAGCGTGGCGCCGCTTTCTTATCCTTATCCCGATACAGCTACCTGGCACTGGACACAGCTCTATGATTGTTCGTTCAATACGAATGCAGGCGGCAGTACAAACGTTCAATCCTACGTCGATACAGTGGAAACCCATTGCAATTCGGTCTGCGAGGCACATTATGACGGCTTTGTACAATCGCTCTTAACAGCCTATAGAAATGACAACCGCTATGTGATTGTCGGAGAAGGTACTCCCAACCAGGAGCAAACCCTCATTACTATGGAGGAGATCTTCTGCAGTGCAAAACAAATGGTGGAGAACTGCAAACAAGGATGCAATCTTACTGTTCAGGGCAACCAGGCAGGCACACCTTCGGAGATCCTGGCACTTACAAAATCTATGACCTGGCCGTATGAAGTGAGCCTGCGGGATGAACATGGAGATTGTGCTTCAGGTTTCGATCGCGTCAGTGGCGACACGGATGAATCTATCCTGCTGGTGGATTACCTGAATGCAAAGCTGGATGAGATGAAACTACAGATCGGGCCTGGCATCAGCAGCTTCAATGTGTACGATGCCATTATGGAGTTCGATCCTGATTTCACCCACAGTTGTATCACACCTTCCACAACTGTCTCCGTAAGCAATACCATCCCTTGTTATTTTTATCTGCAAAATACCTGCACACTACGTTATGTAACGCCGGCCTGGGAGGCTCCTTTTATCTGCAACAGTATCTGCAAGGCACACGGATGCCTGGATGTCTGCTTCAAATGGGTGGAACCTGACATGGGCCATGAGAATTCGGATACCGTGCGATTTGTTTCCTGTGAAGAAGAAGTTCTTGGATACATTGTTGAGAGCATTAACCAGCAACGGCAAAGTTGTATTGATGCAGCAGCTCAGCAATACAGGCAGAAATACCTGAACGTCTGTCTCGACATGAACAGTCTGGATTCATTGAAACTGAATTACAAGCTGGATTATTATCACTATGTCCTTTCTTATTATGATCGCGTCGGTAACCAGTTACGGACTGTTCCTCCTGCAGGTGTTGCTTTCCTTGATCCTTCGCTGCTGAGTGTGAAGCAACGGCAGGTACATCCGAATCATACATTGGCTACTTATTTTACTTATAATTCGTTGGGACAGTGTATCAGCAAAACCACACCCGATGCGGGAACAGTTAGCTTTTATTACAATAAAACAGGACAGCTCCGTTTCAGCCAGAGTGCGCGTCAATTGGCAGCCAGTTCTTATAGTTATATAAAGTATGACGAGCTGGCCCGCCCGACTGAAAAGGGAAAAAGCACCTTAAGCCCCTCCACCTTCTCTCAGAATGTAGAGAACATGTCCTTCCCATCTGTTGGAACAGAGAAAACATTTACTGTATACAACGCGGCGTCTGCTTCGGGTAATTATTCGGCTTCCAAACCACAACGCAACCTGCTGAATAATGTCTCGTATGTGTATACGGATAAAGACGGTTCGGCTGCTACAACAACAGACCGGACCTATACCTACTACAGTTACGACCTGCATGGTAATGTGGAATGGTTGGTGCAGGATCTGCCGGAGCTTGGAAAAAACACGATGGCTTACGAATATGATCTTGTGAGCAGAAAACCTTTGAAAATGATCTACAATGAGAAAAAAGCGGACCAGTTCATGTACCGGTATGGATATGACGCTGATAACCGCCTGATTGGCCTGGAGACTTCTAAAAATGGTGTTTTATGGGAAAAAGATGCGGGCTATTCTTATTATAAACATGGACCGCTGAAACGGATGGTGATAGGTGAAGATAAAGTACAGGGACTGGATTATATTCATACGATCAGGGGAAGCTTAAAAGGTGTTAATCATCCTGCATTGGATAAAACGATCGATCCGGGCGGAGATGGAAATACGGGGACAAACTCCACAGTTGCACTTGATGTGTTTGGTATGATGCTGTCCTATTATACCGATGATTTCAAGCGCACCAATTCACCTTTTAATGCCAATGCCACAAATGTGTATTACCTAGCCGGAACGGATCTGTTCAACGGTCATATAACTACACAGGTAAGCCATATTGCACCGAAAGGCGGATTGCAATACGAACAAATGACAGGATACACGTATAAATATGATCTGCTTGGCCGACTGAAAAAATCGAATTTCAATTCCTATGCTACGGGCCAATATACAACCAGCAATGATTACCTGACCGAGTATACGTATGATGCGAATGGAAATATCCTCACGCAAAAACGGAATGGTTATGCTTTGGCAGCCTTGTCCATGGATCAGCTTACTTACACCTACTACACGGGAACCAATCGCCTGAAAAAGGTGGCTGATGCAGTCGGTACTACAAGCGTCTATACCAATGATATGGAGAACCAGACAGCCACTTCCAATTATTCGTATGATGCTTCCGGTAACCTGACCAATGATTTTCAGAACAGCAGTGCTACTTACTGGAATATAGATGATAAAATTGATTCGGTTGTTTTTAATCCTTCCGGCTCCGTTAACGATCATCGGCTTTATTTTATTTACGACGGATTGGGACGCCGGGTGATAAAAAGGGATGTAACGGGTGCATCAGGCGGAGGAACACTAATCAGCCAAACCTTTTATGTGTACGATGCTTCCGGTATACTAATGGCTACCTACAAGAAAACCATTTCGGCAGACAGCACTCTCTATAAACTGGATGAAATTCCACTGTATGGCAGTTCCCGTATTGGCATGCGCACGGAAAGTATCCTGGTGAAGAAACTGGTGTCCGGTAACCCGGTAACTATCACCTATAATCCGGATACTGTTTTATTTACCCGGACTATGGGATTAAAGCTGTATGAGCTCAAAGACCATCTCGACAATGTGCGGGTGGTGATCAATGATGTGAAACAGCCCGAGAATGTGAACAACCTGAGTCTTGGATTCAAAGCGCAGATCCAGTCTTATTCCAACTACGATCCCTTTGGGATGCAACAGCCGGGCAGGAATTACAATAGCCAGGACTATCGTTTCGGATTTAATGGTAAGGAAAAAGACAATGAATTATTAGGCGAAGGAAATGCGTACAACTTTGATGCACGAATGTATGATCCGCGTTTGGGCAGGTGGCTGAGTGTAGATCCTTTGGCAGAAAAGTCTCCGGAGCAGAGCCCGTATGATTTTGCTTTTAATAATCCGATCAGTTATATTGATCCTGATGGCAGATGGCCAAAGGGACCTGTTGATGAATTATCTGGCGGTAAGGTAAGGGAGAAGCTTAGAGATGCGTGGGAGGGTATTAGAGGATGGTTTAAAAAGCCGCCGCCATTGGATCCGAAAAAAATAATCGACGCAAAGGATTTAACCAGTGATGAAGAAGAGATACCAAACACATCTGCAAGTATAGGTATTACAGGAATAAATAGTGTGGATAATCCACAGGAGGCAGCCATGATTGCATCGGGGGAACTTGGAGCCGCAACTGCGGGACAATCCATGGTGTGGTTTAGGAATGATGCCTATGGAAGAGGGATCGCAGTTCAAAGGGCATGTCTTACTCATTTGGAAGCTCCTATTAAAGCAATTGTACTCGGAATCACTCCGGTTGATATGTATGCTCAGGCAATGTATTTTAGTGTTCACCCGGAGAAACTTGTGATCAGGAAAGTAATTTTTTGTGAATTAATTAAGAAGGATCATATAACTGAAGCGAATGAGTATCTCGATCAGGTGGATCCGCTTCAGCTACCATCAGTACGCCTTGACCCAACTCTCTTCGATATAGATTTAGCACTCCCGCTTCCAGGCAGCAATCTTTCGTATATCACTTCACCGCTACCTGTACTTCAGGAACCGGACGAAGTATCATTAGCGACTGCGATATGGGAGGCTTTCTTTTCATTCAACCCAAGACCACAAAATGAGATTCCTCTGCCTATACCACCAGATCCCTATTGCAGGTTCGGAGGTGAGGGGTGTCCCGACCCGGATCCTTTTATGATGCCCGGACCAACAGGCATTCCTGTAGCAGAGCCTTACCCAATTCCTGCAACAAGTCCACAGCCTGCTTATTCACCAAGTCTCCGAATGCCGATCCGGGTACCAATCCGAATACCAATCCCTGTACCGTAATGATAATTGTTAAAAGAGCATGGCAAAAATATTTAAGATCTGAACTATGAAAATTAAAAATAATTTCTTTCAAAGAGTATTAATGATACTATCGTTAATATTTGTGTGTGGAGTCATCTATTCCCAAACCTGCACTATCTCCTTCCTCCCGGCAGTAAATTACACGGTTGCTTCTTCTCCCGGAGGGATGGTAGCTGCCGACCTTGACGAAGATGGAAACACCGATCTTGCATTCACCCGTTCAGATACAGTAAGCATCGTAGAAATTTTCTTCGGTTCCGCTTCCGGTGTTTTTTCCGTATCGACAGGTTTTGCTTCTGGCAATGGATCTATCGACCTCGTAGCAACCGATCTGAACGGAGATACCAGGCAGGATATTATTACTTCCAATTTCGTGGGCAATTCCTTATCGGTTTTGCTCAATGCAGGTTCCGGGAGTTTTGCTCCCCCTGTGGATTTTCCCTGTGGTTCAGGACCCCGGGCGCTGGCTATCGGTGACTTCAACGGTGACACGAATATGGATCTCGTCACCGGAAATTCCAATACAGATAGTGTGACCGTGTTGCTGGGCGATGGAACCGGAGGTTTTTCAGGTACGGTAAGTTTCCTAACGGGAAGCAATCCGTTTGGAGTGGTTGTTGCTGATTTCAACAATGATGGTGATTCGGACCTTGTTACTACGAACGAAGGGAACAATACGATCTCCTTGTTATTGGGTGATGGAACAGGTAATTTTACTGCTCCCCAGCCTTTCAATGTTTCGGGTAGTGTGCGGAAAATAACCTGCGGCGATTTTAATGCAGACGGGAACATGGATGTGGCAACTGCTCATTTCGCTTTCCCGCAGGTATCTGTTTTATTGGGCACGGGAACCGGAAGTTTCAACCCGTTTGTAAATTATATAAGTTCTGTTGGCGCTGTTTGTATGGGGATCACTTCAGCGGATTTTGATACGGATGGGATCATTGACCTTGCTGTACCAAACAATGCGCAGAACACAGCGAGTGTACTAATAGGAAGCGGCACAGGCACTTTTGCAACCGGCGTGGCTTTCCTGGTTCAGACGGTTCCTCTCGGGATCACGCAGGGAGATTTTAATAACGATTTACAACCCGATTTAGCTATAGTCAATTTAGGTTCTGGTGGAAGTATATCTGTCCTATTGAATAATACAAATTGTGCCACAGGCTTTCAGGGAGCATCTGCTGATCAATCAGCATCTGTTTCACCAAACCCATTCAGCGATCATTTTTCTCTCCATACGGATGGAAAGAAAAGTGAAGTGGAAATATATAACATGGAAGGGAAAAAGATACGTTCCTTTTCCGTACTGCAGACAAATACGGAGGTAGACCTGAGTACAGAAAACTCTGGTATTTATTTGATCAGAACAACAGACGGTTCTTTTTCGAAGAAAATAGTGAAAGAGTAGATATGTTTTCCGGAATTACTCCTGCTCGAAGCTCAGTATAAAAACAGTACCCTGGTTCTGCACTGACTTCACACTGATATATCCTCTGTGCAGCATCATTACCTGTTTGCAAAGGCTCAGGCCAATTCCGTTCCCGGTTTTTTTAGTGCTGAAAAAAGGAATGAATATTTTATCGAGGATCTCGGCTTCGATGCCCGTACCGTTATCACTTACTTTTACGATCACCCGGTTGTTTATGGTTTCGGCGTTCATTGTGATCTTCGGAGTAATACTTTCTTTCACTGCATCCATGGCATTCAGCAGGAGGTTGATCAATACCTGTTCAATCAATCCGGAATCCACATTCACACTTAGCATCGGGTCTTTCAGGATGATCTCAAAGTCAATATTGCGTTTATCGATATTGGGCTGCATCAATTGCTGAACATGCCCGAACAATTCCATTACCAGTACTTTTGATGGATTGATCTTGTTGATCTTGCTCAGGTTCCGGTAGGTTTCCGTAAACTTCAACAGGCCCTCGCTTCTTTTTTTGATCGTGGAAATACCTGTTTCAATATCCGTCAGCGCTTCTTTGTAATTTTCGGGATGCAGGGATGTGTCCGCGATCCTGCCTTTTAGTGTTTCTGCCAGCGAAGAAATTGGGGCCACGGAGTTCATGATCTCATGCGTCATCACACTTAGTAATTTCTGCCAGGCTTTTGACTCTCCTTCGTCCAGGGCTTCATTGATATTCTGAAAAGCGATCAGCTTAAAGGTATGCCCTTCATTCTCGAACATGGTTGCCGAAAGTAAAACCTTAAAGGAACTGTTGTCCTTGCTGATGGTAGTCACTGCCTTTTGTCCTGCCGACAGCCGGATGATCTCCTGGTACAGGGGTTCGTTCCGTTTCTCCAGCGAATGCACTGTTTTCAGGTAGGGGATATGAAGCAGGGCTTTCAGGGATTCATTCATCCACAATACTTCACCGGTGTTCATTTCGTAGGAAAAAATCCCGGTGTCCACAATTTCGAGGATACTCTTCAAATGCAGGAACTGGGTTTCTTTTTCTTTGCTGATGCTTTTAAAAGTGGTATTGATCTCATTGAAACCACTGCGGAACGGCTGCAGCTCGGTCGGCGCTTTTTTTACTTCGAAGTAGCGTGTAAAATCGCGGTAGTGCACCGACTCCACAAACTGCTGTACTTCGAGGCTTGCTTTTTTATAGAAGGCATAATAGGAATAAAATAAACCGGCAACAACGGGTAACATAATGAAATCAAGCCAGTACCATTGTTTTATAAAGGCAATGGAAGCAATGAGCAGCGCCGCGAACATAAATAAGGTCCGCAGAAAGATCTGGAGTCCGATGCGTTTAAATTTCATATTTGCTCAATCTGCGGTATAATGCGGTTCGGGTAATGCCTAATTCCTTCGCCGCTTTGGTAATATTCCCATTGTTCTTTTCGATCACCCGGAGGATGGTTTGTTTTTCGATAGCGCTTAATTTCGTTTCACTGTCTTCTTCACTGATGGCTTTGCTGCCTGTTTCCAGAGGTGAAAAGAGCAGGTCGTTGGGTTGCAGTAGCTCTGCATCGGCCATGATCACTGCCCGTTCAATGATATATTGCAGCTCCCGCACATTGCCGGGATAATGATATTCGATCAGCTTATCCATAGCCTTTGGGCTCAGCTCGAGGTTGGTCTTGAAATATTTATCACCGTAAAATTTCAAAAAATGAGTGGACAGAACAGGTACGTCTTCTCTTCGTGCACGGAGCGGCGGAATAAAGATCTCTACCGTATTGATCCGGTAGATCAGATCTTTCCTGAATTTATTTTCATTGGCAAGCTCGCTCAGCGGTACGTTGGTTGCACAGATGAGCCGGATATTTATCGCTGTTTGCACATTGCTTCCAAGTCTTGTCACCTGCCGGTTCTGCAATACGGTTAAGAGTTTGGCCTGCTGCTGCAAAGCAATGTTCCCGATCTCATCGAGGAAAAGTGTTCCGTTATTGGCTGCTTCGAATCTTCCTTCCCGGTCTTCGCGGGCATCTGTGAAAGCCCCTTTTTTATGCCCGAACAATTCACTTTCGAACAGGCTGTCGGTAAGCGCACCTACATCCACTTTTACAAATTGTTTTTGTCCGCGCAGCGATTTCTGATGAATGGCTTTTGCGATCAGGTCTTTCCCGGTCCCGTTCTCTCCAAGTATTAAGATGTTGGCATCGGTAGGAGCGATCTTTTCGATCTTGTTGAAAATATCTTCCATTGCCTCGCTTTTGCCAATAATACCAATGCTTTCATAATCGGTGCTGCTGACCGTTTTTTCATTCGTTCCTTTTTTCTTCAGTATTTCTTTAATGGAATCGATCAGGCTCTGATTGTTCCAGGGCTTTACAATAAAATCCGCAGCGCCTTCTTTTAACGAACGAACTGCGAGGTCGATATCAGCATAGGCAGTGATCATGATCACGCTTACATCGGTTTTCAGCTCCCTGATCCGTTTCAGCCAGAAAATGCCTTCGTTGCCGGTATTGATGGAGGCATTAAAATTCATATCCAGCAACACGAGGTCAAATGCATGTTTCTTCAGGAGCGTTAACAGGTTTTCCGGATTCTTTTCGGTTACTACTTCTGCCACTTCTTTTTTCAATAGCAGGCTCATTGCCGTCAGCACATCCTTATCATCATCAACAACCAGTACTTTAATTTTCTTCAGGTCCATATCTATAAATCTGCGACAATTTGATTCAATAAATATACCTAAAAGCTATATAACTGAAAGAAAACAATTTATGTAAACTTGTCCGGAGGGGTGTATCAAAAGCGAACACTTTCCGGTCGTAAGCGGACAGTTTTATTCAATAGTGTATTTGTAAATGATTGAAAATCAATAAAAAAATGGTGTGGCACAGTATTGATGCTTTCCGGCATGCCCGGCTTTTGAGAAGCCTGTATATTAAAGGGAACCTATTTTATGGACAGAGTAATACAAAAAAGGAAGTGGACAACAAAAAAGATCCTGACCTGGACAGGGATCACCCTCATCGTGTTATTGATCGGCGGAAGTATTTATTATAACTCGGGAGGATCGAAGCTAAATGTGGAAACCGAACGGATCACGATCAGTGAAGTAAAAAAGGGACCTTTCAAAGAGTTCATTCCCGTAAACGGTGTAATATTGCCGGTTTCAACTATCTACCTCGATGCGGTGGAAGGTGGAAGAGTGGAGGAGATCTTTGCAGAGGACGGGGCCGTGATGAAAAAAGGCGATCCTATTCTTCGTCTTTCCAATACAGACCTGGAGCTGAGCCTGGCCAACCAGGAAACATCCGTATTCAACCTGCTTACACAAATGCAGATCTCGAAAAATGCGGCCAATCAAAATACCATTATGAAGCTGAACCAGGGAACCGATGCAGAGAATGCGTTCCAGGAAGCAAAGCGTATTTATGATCTGAACAAACAGCTGTATGAATCGAAAGCGATCTCCTTGCAGGAATTTAAACAATCGGAGAACAGTTACACCTACGCAGTGAAAAAGAAAATTCTGACCGACCAGATCCTGAGGCAGGATTCGGTTTCCAGCAAAGAAGAATTTAACCAGGCCAAAGAATCGTTTAAACGTACACAGGAAGCATTACGGATCATGCGTAAAAAAGTAGAAGACCTCGTTGTGCGTGCTCCTGTTGACGGGCAGCTTACTTCACTGGATGCAGAGATCGGACAGAACAAAAACAAAGGAGAACGTCTTGGACAGATCGATGTGATTACAGGATTCAAAGTCCGTGTGGAGATCGATGAGCATTATATTACGCGTGTGTATCCGGGACTGGAAGGAGAATTCACACTTTCCGGCAAAGATTATAAAATGAGCATTCAAAAAGTGTATTCGCAGGTAAAGAACGGAAAATTCCAGGTAGATATGAAGTTTGAAGGAGAGATCCCGAAAGACATCCGCCGCGGGCAAACATTGCAGATCCGCCTTGCACTGAGTGATGAGACGCAGGCCCTGTTATTGGCCAAAGGCGGTTTTTATCAGCAGACCGGTGGCAACTGGGTATTTAAGCTGAACGAGGATGGTTCGGTTGCCTATCGCATCGATGTACAGTTAGGACGACAGAACCCGGAGTATTACGAAGTATTGCAGGGACTGAAACCTGGAGACAAAGTGATCACATCAGGTTACGATAATTATGTGAACTCGCAGGAACTGATATTGAAGGAAAGTAAAAAATAGAACCAAAATGCAAGACGCATTCCGTAAAATAAGAATACTGCTCTCAAAATATAATAATAACCCGAAACCTCAAACCAGAAATAAACAATAAATAACATGATAAAAGTAAGCAATCTCGAAAAAATTTATAGAACGGAAGAAATTGAAACCGTTGCTTTAAATAATGTGTCATTTGAAATCAAGGAAGGCGAATTCGTAGCTATGATGGGGCCATCCGGTTGCGGTAAATCAACGCTGCTGAATATTATCGGATTGCTCGATGATATGGATGCAGGTAGTTATATGTTCAACGGAACGGAAGTAGCCAAATTCAATGAGCGTAAGCGCGCTGAATTGCGCAAGCAGAACATCGGTTTTGTATTCCAGAGCTTCAACCTGATCGACGAGCTCACGGTTTTCGAAAACGTAGAGCTTCCCCTGATCTATACAGGTGTGGGCTCGGCCGACCGTAAACGCATTGTGGATGAAGTGCTGGATAAGATCCAGATCGCACATCGCCGCAACCATTACCCGCAACAGCTTTCCGGTGGTCAACAGCAGCGTGTAGCTGTAGCACGGGCCGTAGTGAATAACCCGAAGCTGATCCTTGCCGATGAGCCAACCGGTAATCTCGATTCGAGGAACGGGAATGAGGTAATGCAATTGCTGACCGACCTGAACGAAAAAGGAACAACCATTATTATGGTAACGCACTCCGAACACGATGCGCGTTTTACTCACCGTGTGATCAATATGCTGGATGGACAAATTGTAACACAAAATTTAAAAGTATAAGCGCATGCTTAAAAATTATCTCAAAATAGCCTTTCGGCAATTATTCAAGAACAAGACCTTTTCGATCATCAATATATCGGGACTTGCAATTGGTATGGCCGCTTTTATGCTGCTGTTCCTATGGATACAGAACGAGGTAAGCTATGATAAATTCCATTCGAAAAAAGACCGGCTTTATGACCTGTGGAATAAAGCCATGTGGAGCGGAAAGCTGGAATGTTGGAATACTACACCCAAAGCTGCTGCCAAGCCATTACGTCAGCATTTCCCGGAAATAGAAAGTGTGGCCCGTGTGGACTGGCAGGGAAGCCGTTTGATGGTAACGGGAGATAAGAAACTGTTTTCATCAGGCACTACTGTAGATCCCGAGTTCCTTACGATGTTTGATTTTCCACTGTTGAAAGGAAACATCAAAACTGTTTTGAAAGATCCGGGCTCTATCGTGATCACACCGACGCTTTCGGAAAAATTGTTCGGAAAGGAAGATCCGATGGGTAAAGTAATTAAGGTAGATAACGAGAACAGCTTCACGGTAACAGGTGTTGTGAGCGATCCTCCGAATAATACGCGGTTCCGTTTCGAATACCTGCTTCCATGGAAACATATGGAAAAAGGGACTGAGGAAGATAACAACTGGGGTAATAACTCAACGCATACGTATGTACTGCTCACGGAGAATTCAACCATTACTTCCCTTCAGCCCAAAATAAAAGAGCTGCGTAAAACATATGGGAACGATGCCGATGTATACGATATGTTCCTGTATCCGCTGGAACGCCTTCGCCTGTATGGAGAGTTTGAGAACGGTGTGGAAACCGGCGGGGGAAAGATCGAAATGGTACGCCTCCTCGGGATCATTGCCGGTTTTATATTGCTGATCGCCTGCATTAATTTTATGAACCTGAGTACGGCCCGCAGTGAGAAACGTGCAAAAGAAGTCGGTATCCGTAAAACAGTAGGAGCATTTCGTACATCCCTTATCCGGCAGTTCCTTGGGGAAACACTGGTGATCTCTTCCATCAGCTTTTGTATTGCTGTTATTCTTGTTCAACTATGTATGCCTGCATACAACAGACTTACTTTAAAAAATCTATCGGTTGACTACAGTGATCCATGGTTCTGGACGGCCAGCATAGGTTTCATTATGCTCACCGGTTTACTGGCAGGTTCGTATCCGGCTTTTTACCTGTCGTCCTTCAACCCGGTGAAAGTACTGAAAGGTACCTTCCGTTCGGTAAGTGCGGTGATCACACCACGTAAAGTTCTGGTGGTTATACAGTTTGTGTTTGCTATTGTTCTGATCATTGCTACGATTATCGTTAAACAGCAGATCAATCACGTCGCGGAGCGGGACGCCGGTTATAACAAAGACAAGCTGGTCTTTCATTTCATGAGCAATGACCTGACTAAAAATTATCAGCGGCTGAAGAATGATCTGCTGCAACAGAGCCTTGCTGAATCCGTAACAAAAACCAATTCACCTCTGACAGATGGCTGGAGTGACAGTTGGGGGTTCGAATGGGCCGGAAAAGATCCGAACGACCGCACTGATTTTGACCGTTATTCAGCAGATGAAGGTATCGCCAGAACTGCCGGATTAAAATTGTCAGCAGGACGTGATCTTGATCTGAAAAAATTTCCGACCGATTCTTTTGGGATCCTGATCAATGAATCGGCGCTGAAAACAATGGGCTTTAAACAACCGTTAGGCCAGATCGTAAAAGACGGGGATTTAAACTTCCATATTGTCGGGGTTTTTAAAGACTTTATCATAAACAGCCCGTATTCTCCTACCAAACCGATGATCATCACCGGAGCAGGGAACAACTGGTTCAATGTGATACATATCCGCCTGAAGCATGGAGCTGAAGATCTGAAAAAGATAGAGCCGCTGTTTAAAAAATACAATCCTGAATTTCCTTTTGAGTACAGTTTTGTGGATCAGGAGTATGAAGCCAAATTCGATGATATGAAAAGGATCGCAAAGATGGCGACCTGGTTTGCGGGCCTCACGATCTTCATTTCCTGCCTCGGTTTATTCGGATTGTCGGCTAACATGGCTGAGAACAGGGTAAAAGAAATCGGTGTACGCAAAGTGCTGGGTGCATCTGCAGCAAAGATAACAGTTATGTTGTCTGCCAATTTTATCAAGCTGGTGGTGATCGCTTTTGTCATTGCAGCTCCGCTTGCCTGGTGGCTGATGAGCAAATGGCTGGAAGATTATTCATACCGCATCCGCATCGAATGGTGGGTGTTTGTGCTGGCCGCTTTTATCTCCATACTTATTTCCATTATCACGGTGGTATACCAATCCCTGAAAGCGGCATTGGCCAATCCGGTGAAAAGTTTACGTACAGAATAAAAAGAGTATAAGGCCAATGTTGGTGTTGTCACCAACGTTACAACATGAAAAAGGTTGTTGGTGACAACACCAACAACGGCAAAAAAGTTTACGTACAGAATAAAAAAAGAACTATGCTAAAGAATTATCTGAAAATCGCCTGGAGAAATTTATTGAAGAACCGGATGTTCTCTTTCATCAACATCATGGGACTTGCTATCGGGATCTCCTGCTGTGTACTTATCTACCTTTATGTTCAGAATGAATTGAGCTACGATCGTTACAACGAAAAGGCAGATAGGATCTACCGCGTCACTTCCTATATAAGAAAACAAAGCAAGGAAGAAACCTTTGTGCCTACTTCCCCGATCATGTCGCGGCGGATAAAAGAAAATTTCCCGGAAGTTGAAAATGCAGTACGTTTCCAGTTTTCCAGCAGGCAGCTTTCGTATGATAACCGGAAATTCCCGGAAGCACGAATGACCTATGCCGATTCTACCGTGTTTGAGGTGTTTACGTTTCCTTTGATAGCAGGAGATCCGATCACTGCTTTAAAAGAACCGTATAGTGTGGTTCTCAGCGAAACAGCTGTAAAGAGGTATTTCGGTAACGCAGATGCATTCGGAAAAACGATGAAACTATCGGATACAATAAATCTGAAAGTTACCGGGATAATGAAAGACATTCCCCGTACTTCACACTTTACATTCGATTGTGCTATCTCTAGGAGCACGATCGGTGAGATGGCCCGCGGAGATACGAACTGGGTACAGAATGATGAGCTTAACTGGTTCAACTGCGATTCCTATTCATACCTGTTGCTGAAAGAAAATGCGGATCCCAAAGCCCTGCAATCGAAAGTGAACACATTGTTTGATAAAGAGCAGTTGGATATTAAAAAGAGTTACGGTATGTGGATGAATGCACAGTTGCAGCCACTGACCGATATTCATTTGAAGTCGGAGCTGGAACACGAGATCAAAGGTTCTGAAAAAGGGGATATCATGTACGTATATATATTTTCGGCAACGGCCATCCTGATCCTGCTGATCGCCTGCTGTAATTTTATCAACCTTTCTACCGCCCGTTCGCTGAACCGTTCGAAAGAGATAGGCTTGCGGAAAGTGATCGGAGCTATGCGCGGGCAGTTGATCGCACAATTCCTTGGGGAATCGGTGTTATTTTCCCTGATCGCAAGTATACTTTCCATTGTATTCGTGATCCTTGCCATCCCGCTTTTCAATTCCTTCCTTGCCACCGAGCTTTCATTGAACCTGAGCGTTCTGTGGATCTATCTGCTTATCATAGCCAGCGTTGGGTTCTTGTCCGGTTTGTATCCGGCCTTACTTATGTCATCTTTTGCACCGATCAAATCCCTGAAAGGAAAAATTTCGCATGGCTTCGCAGACCTGTTATTCAGAAAAGGCCTGGTGGTATTCCAATTCAGTATTGCTATTATCCTGATCATCGGGACTACACTTATATTGAACCAGCTGAGCTTCATCCAGAACGCAAAGATCGGGATGAACAAAGAACAGCTGGTAGGTATCACCATGAAAGGAAGCGATCGGGAGAAGGCAGATGTGTTTATAAAGGAGCTGACACGTAATCCAAAAGTTGTTGCCGCTACCCTGAACGGGTTTAATTTCAAAGGGATCTCCAATATCACCATGTGGCCTGAAGGATTTGCTGAAAATGAAATGACTTCTTCCAATGTGTTCGCTGTGGATGAAAATTTCCTGAAAGTGATGCAGATCGATCTAGCGGCGGGCCGGGATTTTTCGAAGGATTTTCCTACGGATGTGACCGAGGCATTTATTGTGAATGAAGCTGCGGTAAAAGAGTTCAACTGGAAAAGCCCGAAAGAAGCGCTTGGCAAAAAGATAGACTGGGGTGGTGGAAAAAAAGGAAAAGTGATCGGTGTAACAAAGGATTTTAATTATGCATCCCTTCATGATGAAGTAGAGCCATTGGTGATCCACATCTTTCCGCAATGGTATAAGTTTATTACGCTTCGGTTGAAAACGGATAACCTGGTTGCTACTATGAAGGATATTGAAACAAGCTGGAAAAAAATAAGTACCTCTGGCGGTTTCGAATATGCTTTTCTCGAAGATGATTTTAATAGCTTGTACCAGGCGGAACAGAATATGCGTTCGGTATTAAGCGCTTTCACCTTACTGGCAGTATTGGTAGCTTGTCTTGGCTTGTTCGGACTGGCAGCATTCACTATTAAGCAACGATTCCGGGAGATCGGTATCCGTAAAGTATTGGGATCTAGCTCGCGCGACATCGTACGTTTATTGTCCAAAGATTTTTTGAAGCTGGTTTTGATCTCGATCGTGATCGCTTCCCCGGTTGCATGGTATGGTGGTTACAAATGGCTGCAGGATTTTGCTTATAAAGCGAATATCAGCTGGTGGATCTTTATAATAGCCGGCGGACTTGCACTCGTAATTGCTTTTGTTACAGTGGCGTTCCAGGCATTGAGAGCTGCAAATGCGAATCCGGTAAAAAGTTTAAGAACGGAATAACGATGCTGAAAAATTATTTTAAAATAGCATGGGTAACCTTATTCAGAAACAAGGTTTTTTCCCTTATAAATATTCTTGGGCTTTCTACCGGGATGACCTGTGCTATATTTATCTTCTTATGGGTGAATGATGAATTGGCATTTAATAAAGACCAGAAAAATTACGACAATATATACCAGGTATATGCAAACCGTACTTTTAACAATGCCATAACAACCGATCAGCAAATAGTTTTTCCTTTGGCAAAAGAGTTGGAAAGCGCTTACCCTCAGGTAAAAAAAGCAGTAGTTGTTTCTAACAACTGGAGCCATATGCTTTTTTACAATGACAAAAAACTGAATAAAAGAGGTCTGGCGGTAACGGAGCATTTCTTTGATATATTTACATGCAGATTTATTAAAGGTGATCCGCAAACGGCTCTGCGGGATCCCAACTCACTTGTTTTGACCGAAAGTACTGCTTTGGCATTATTTGGAACTGAAGATCCTATTGGTAAAGCAATAAGGATCGATAAGGATCTTGTTTCTTCCCAGACGATTATTCCGGCGAAAGTTACCGGAGTTGTTGCTGATCCACCCAAAAATTCAAGCTTTGATTTTGAGTACCTCGAAACGTTCTCCAGCGAGCTTTATAACAATGCCATAAAAGATTGGGACAGACCTTATTGGTTTGTTTATCTACAAACCGTTCCGGACGCAGATATAGCAGTTTTAAACAAGGATATAAATGCCATTTTAAAAACGCATAATCCCAAAGATAAAATAAGCAACTATTTTACTTTCCCAATGAGCAAATGGCATTTGGAGAGCGAATTTAAAGATGGCTTTAATACCGGTGGTGCGATAGAATATGTAAGGTTGTTTTCAATTATTGCCATTGTGATACTGATTATTGCCTGCATCAACTTCATGAATTTATCCACAGCCCGTTCCGAAAAGAAATCCAGGGAAGTTGGAGTGCGTAAAACCCTTGGCTCCAGTAAAAAGCAGCTTATTATTCAGTTCTTTTGCGAATCCATGCTTTTAACGCTGATTGCTTTCTTTATTTCTATAATTGCTGTTTATTTTCTGCTTCCATCATTCAATTTATTTGTAGACAAGAACCTGCAGATTGAAATTTCCAGGCCTTATTTTTGGATAGGGATGTTTTCGATTTTACTTTTTACAGGCCTTATTTCCGGAAGTTATCCTGCTTTGTACCTGTCCTCGTTTAAGCCTGTTGCTGTTCTGAAAGGCATATATATATCAGGGAAGAAAGCCCTTTTGCCAAGGAGGATCCTTGTTACCGCTCAATTTATAATTTCGATAATGCTGATTTGTGTTACAATTATTGTTTATCAGCAATTGCAGTTTGTAAAAGGCAGGGACATTGGATATAATGCAGAGAACCTGGTAACCATCACGGCTTCTCCTGATCTCAACAGAAATTTTGAGATCGTAAAGGCCGAATTATTGAAAACGGGAATGGTGGAAGCAGTGACACGGTCATCTTCACCGCTTACTGATATATGGTGGAGCAATGTTCCTTCTCCTGAGTGGAAAGGCAAGGCGCAGGATCTCACTATTGAGTTCACCGGTCTGGGTGTGGATGTTGACTTTACCAGGACAACAGGGCTTAAAATTATAATGGGACGGGACTTTGTACAAATGCCTTCCGACTCCAATGCTATCATGTTTAATAAAACGGCTGTAAAAGCAATGGGTTTAAATGACCCCATTGGTATGGAGATGTGGTATGGCCCGGAAAAGTATAAAATAGTTGGTGTTGTTGAGGATATGGTTATGCAGTCTCCTTATAGTCCGGTAAATCCTATGCTAATTGCATTTAATGGGAGGAGTGCTAAATGCATAGATCTGCGTTTGAAAGGTAAGCAGGATACACACACTGCTATGAAAATGGTGGAAAAGATCATTAACAGGTACAATCCTGTTTATCCCTTCGAGTATCAGTTTGCCAATGATGAGTTTAATAAGAAGTTTTTAAACGAAGAGCTGATCAGCAGGCTTGCGACTATTTTTTCAGTGCTTGCCATATTTATTTGCTGTATAGGGATGGGAGCTCTTACTGCTTTTACTATTGAAAAACGAACAAAGGAAATTAGCGTAAGAAAAGTATTGGGCGCGTCGTTGCCACAGCTGGTTCTTCTGATTTCTAACGAATTTATTAAGCTGGTATCCCTTGCATTTGCCATCAGTGTTCCGATAACATGGATCCTTATGAGTAAGTGGCTCCGGAAGTATCCGTTTCATACAAATATAAGTGTATGGATTTTTGTTGTTGTGGGCATTTTAATTCTTGTGCTGACATTTGTTATTGTTTTTTTCAATACAATAAAGACTGCTAACACTAATCCTGTAAAAAGTTTAAGGACCGAATAAAAAGATATGTTTAAAAACTATTTCATAGTAGCCTGGAGAAGTTTATGGAGGAATAAGCTCTATTCCTTTATTAATCTGGCAGGATTGTCTGTCGGCATCAGCTGCTGTGTGCTCATTCTTTTATACCTGAGGCAGGAGCTGAGCTACGATGATTTCAATGAAAAAGCACCTAAGATCTGCAGAGTTACATCCGTTTGTCAGCTGCCAACCGGCGACCGCAGTTGGGCTATCACTCCTGCGTGTCTTTTGCCAAGGACGGCGGGGGCTATTCCTGAAATAGAAATTGGGACACGCCTTTTGCCTGCAGGTGGCGACAGGTCATTGGCATACGGAGAGAAAAAACTGTACGACACAAAAGTGTTTTTTGCCGATTCCAGTGTTTTTGATGTTTTCACACTTCCTGTTCTGAAGGGAGATGCCCGGCATTTGCTGATGAGACCCTATTCGGTAGTGCTTACGGAAACCACTGCTAAAAAGTATTTCGGCAATGAGGATCCCATAGGAAAAGCGATGAAGCTATCTGATTCAATTGTGATGGAAGTAACAGGTGTCATTCAGGATATCCCGCTCAATTCGCATGTACAGATGGATGCGCTGGTATCGAGAAATACGCTCATGAGCATGTTTGCAGATCAACCGGAGTTTGTCCGTGAGGTAAACGATAACTGGCTTTCTTTCGATACGTATACCTATCTGGTCATGAACGACAGAACGGAAGCAGGCACGCTGGAAAAGAAACTGAATGCATTCATTGCAACAGATATGGCAGAGAAGAGGAGGAAAACCGGCATCGGCTTATCTGTAAAACTGCAGGCATTAAGGGATATTCACCTATACTCCAACCTTGAAAATGAACTGGAACCATTTACCAACAGTGATATCAGCTATGTATACATTTTTTCGGCGGCAGCTCTTCTTATATTACTTGTAGCCTGTTGCAATTTTATCAATCTGTCTACCGCACGTTCCCAAAACAGGATGAAGGAGATCGGTCTTCGTAAAGTGGTTGGTGGAAGCCGGATGCAGCTGATCGGGCAGTTCCTCGGTGAATCTGTATTGTTTTCGCTGCTCGCTGGCTTGGTTTCCTTTTGCCTGGTGCTTGCATTAATACCTTATTTCAATTCATTTGTGACTATTCCGTTGCAGCTCAATACAGGTCTTGTTTGGATCTATCTTGCTATTACTTTATGTACAGGACTTATTGCAGGTTTATACCCGGCATTTTTGCTTTCGTCTTTCCGGCCGGTGGTTTCATTAAAAGGAAGGATCCGGCATGGGTGGACAGACGTTTTTTTTCGTAAAGGGCTGGTGGTATTTCAGTTCTCGGTAGCAGTGATACTGATTATACTCAGCACGGTTATCTTCCGACAGCTTGATTTCATCCAAAACAGGAAGATCGGTATGAATAAAGAGCAATTGGTACAGATGGAGCTCCGGTATGCCGATATTGACAAAGCACCCGTAATGCTTGAAGAGATGCTGAAACAGCCGGGAACGATCAACGGAAGCCTGAATAATTTCTCCTTCAGTTTAATGTCTGTATTAGCAATGGTTCCTGAAGGATCACAAAATAATAAAATGGATGCACAGAATCTGATCTCAGTCGATGAGAAATTCCTCAGCACCTTTGGTATTCAGCTGGTAGCAGGTCGTGACTTTTCGAAAGAAACGCGAACGGATTCGAATGCGTCTTTTATAATAAATGAAGCCGCGGTGAAAGCGTTTAACTGGGGTACGCCACAGCAGGCACTTGGAAAAAAAATAGATGTGATGCGTGGACACATCGGTCCGGTAATTGGCGTAGTGAAGGATTTTAACTTCGCTTCATTACACGGAGGTATCAGACCACTCGTAATGCACGTACTACCGGATGATCATGTGTTCGTGACCCTTCGTTTACAACCTGATCACATAGCAGGTGCTATGAAAAAAGCGGAAGCAACCTGGAAGAGAATTGCCACCGATAGTCCTTTTAATTATATCTTCCTTGAAGACGAATTCAACAGCCTGTACAAAAATGAGCAGAAGATGCGTTCCATTGTTGGAATATTTACCGGCCTGGCCTTATTTGTAGCCTGTCTTGGTCTGTTTGGGCTGGCTGCATTCTCTATCCGTCAGCGGATAAAAGAGATCGGGATCAGGAAGGTGTTGGGCGCCGGAACATTTAATATTGCAGGTTTGTTATCCGGCGGTTTCCTGAAGCTGGTACTTGTTGCAGTGATCATTGCGCTGCCGCTTTCATGGTTGTTAGGTGATATGTGGCTACGGAATTTTGCTTATAAAACAGATATAAGTTGGTGGATATTTGCAGTGGCCGGAACAATGGCATTGCTGATCGCCTTTGTCACCGTTTCCTTACAAGCGATCAAAGCTGCCAATTCGAACCCGGCGAAAAGTTTACGAACAGAATAAATTATTCAATATGTATAAGAACTATTTCAAAACGGCGCTGCGGAACTTATTGAAAAATAAGGCCTATTCTGCTATCAATATCCTGGGCCTGAGCGTGGGTGTTGCTTGTTGTATGCTGATCTTTTTATACGGCAAGGATGAGATCACTTACGATCAATTTTTTAAAAACAAGGAAAATATATACCGGATCGCAACTGACATGACGGCTCCATCGGGAGAAATAACCAAATTTGGCAGCACGGGCATGATGCAGGGGCCTGCTTTTAAAAAGGATATCCCGGAGATCGAAGAATTCATGCGCCTGCAGTCAACCTCTTTCAATGTGAGAAGTAAAGGAGAAGTGTTCGAGCAACAGGCCATATATGTGGATGAGAATTTCTTTTCGGTATTTTCCTTTCAGCTTCTGTATGGCAATCCAAAAACAGCATTAAAAGAACTGCGCTCACTCGTTATTTCGGAAACAGTGGCTGAAAAATATTTTGGCCGGACCGATGTGCTGGGCCAACACTTAGAGCTTGGTGTCGGGAAGAATGTGGAATCGTTTGAGATCACCGGCGTTGCCAGGGATGCGCCTCTTAATTCTTCTGTTCAACTACAGATGCTGGCTCCTATGAAATACAACCAGTTGAAGAACGACGATCAGCACTGGATGAATTTCTTTCTGAATACTTTTCTGGTTCTAAAGCCCGGCTCGGATATAAAAGCTGTAGAGGCAAAGATCGAGCGTGTATTTGCCACCGAAGCCGCTGCAGACTTGAAAGAAATGGCAGAGAAATACAACAACGAAGAAAAATATGTGTTTCATCTGCAGGCATTACCGGACATGCACCTGAGTGCAGATTACCCGGCTGATAATGGTTTAACGGGAGCAAGCAATTCTGTTTATTCATACATATTAACAGGGATAGCAGGTTTGATCCTGCTGATCGCCTGTATCAACTTTGTGAACCTGACCATAGCCCGTTCCCTGAAGCGTGCTAAAGAGATAGGGGTGCGTAAAGTAATTGGCAGCAGCAGGAAACAATTGATCTACCAATTTTTAGGAGAATCTTTCCTGCTTAGCTTCCTCGCTTTTTTGGCTGCATGTATGCTTACTTATCTTGTACTTCCGTTTTTTAACGAAGTATCCGGTAAGCAACTTTCTTTTTCCTATCTGTTGGATGCAAAACTGGTGATCGGATATTTTACACTTTTTTGTCTTACCGGTCTTTTAGCTGGTTTTTATCCGGCATTGATATTATCCAGGTTCAAGCCGGTTGAAACCCTGTATGGCAAATTAAGATTAAGCGGTAAGGACCGTCTTTCCAAAAGCATGGTGGTATTCCAGTTTGCATTGTCCACCTTCCTCATCATCGCTACGATCACTGTGTACTCACAATTCGTATATCTTACGGATTATGACCTGGGACTCAATACAAAGAATGTGGTATCTGTAAACACTCCTGTATTAAATGATGCAAAACTGGATATTGTTAAGCAGGAACTAATGAAAAGCCCCGGATTTACAATGATCAGCGCTGATCAGGGGGGTACCTGGAATACAGTAGCCAATGTGAATAACGGGAAAGAAATAAGTTTCAATTACAAACACATCGATGCAAACTACCTGCCTCTTTTTCAGATACCATTGGTGCAGGGCAGGAATTTTTCAAAGACCATTTCTTCCGATACGGTCGAATCAGTTATGGTAAATGAAGCTTTTGTAAGAGAAGCGGGATGGAAAAAACCATTGGAAGAAATGGTGGATTTTTTCTATCGCAACAAGAAGTATCATGTAATTGGTGTAGTGAAGGACTATCATTTTGAGGCACTTACAGAGAAGATCAGGCCACAGCTACTTGGTTTCAGACCGGAAGACAGGTACTCAAAAGTATACATAAAGATTGCTGATGGAAGCAGAGCACAGGCGCTTGCGCATATGGAGAAGACATTTAAAAAGCTACATCCCGGATATCCGTACCAATATAAATTTGTAGAGGATGCCAATAGGGAGAAATATGAAAAGGAATCCAAATGGAAGCAGATCATTTCTTTTTCAGCTATACTGACTGTTTTGATCTCCTGTATGGGATTGTTCGGTCTTGCTGCATTGTCGGCAGAAAAACGGGCAAAAGAGATCGGTATTCGAAAGGTATTCGGGGCTTCGGTTGCCATCATTGCAGGAAAACTATCCGGGGATTTCATTAAGCTGGTTGGTATTGCCGCATGTATTGCTTTGCCACTTGCCTGGTGGGTGATGAACAAATGGCTGCAAAATTATCCTTACCGTATCGAGCTGAAGGTTTCTATGTTGGTAGTCTCGATCGCTGCTGTATTGGTAGTGGCATTGCTTACCATAAGCTATCAGTCGATCAAAGCCGCTTTGTCGAACCCGGTTAAAAATTTACGAACCGAATAAAATTTTTTATAGTATGCTGAGAAATTATTTTAAAATAGCCTGGATCAATTTATTCCGCCACAAAGGGTTTTCCATTACGAATATCCTTGGCCTGACAATAGGTATGGTATGTACCATTTTTATTTTATTATGGGTGTGGGACGAGCTGACTTTTGATAAGGATCAGAAAAATTATAAAACTATTTACCAGGTATTGAGTAACCGCAGTTTTAATAATGATGTTTTCACCGATGCCAATATCGCTTTTCCGCTTGCAAAAGCACTCCAGGATAATTATCCGGGTATTAAAAATGCAGTAGTTACTTCCGGCGGCGGCTCACATGTTTTTTCGTATGGAGATAAAAAACTAAAGAAAAACGGGATGTTTGTCAGCGACCGTTTTTTTGATGTATTCAGTTGGAAGTTTATAAAAGGAAATGCGCAAACAGCTATTCACGACCAGTCCACAATTGTGCTTACTGAAAGTATGGCAAAAGCCTTATTTGATGACGTGGATCCGATCGGCCAAGTACTTAAAATAGATAAAGATTTGCAGGCAAAAGTTACTGCTGTTATTACAGATCCACCGGGGAACTCAAGTTTTGATTTTGAATATATTGAACCATACGATACCAAGTTCGAAAAAATATACATGCAGGAATGGGTCAATTCATTTTCAAATGTATACATAGACGCTGCGCCGGGAACGGACGTAAAAACAGCCAATAAGATTTTGAATGAGGTAATGTCCAGGCATGTTCCTGATGATAAGATCAGTAACTATTTCGCATTTCCGATGAGCGACTGGCATTTAAAAAGTGATTTTAAAGGTGGAGTAGTGGTTGGCGGTATGATAGAATACGTAAGGCTTTTCTTTATTATCGCAATTATTATTCTACTGATCGCCTGTATTAATTTCATGAACCTTTCAACTGCCAGGTCTGAGAAAAAGTCCAAAGAAGTTGGCGTGAGAAAAACGCTGGGTTCGAGCCGCAAGCAGCTTGTGCTTCAGTTTTTTTGTGAATCTGTTTTGTTAACGCTGATTGCTTTTGTGTTTTCAATCGGTATTGTTTTAATGCTGTTGCCTGCATTTAATAGTCTTGTAAATAAACATCTTGACCTGATGATAAACCAGCCATATGTTTGGCTGGTGGCTGGCGGTATTGTTGTTTTTACCGGTCTTGTTTCAGGAAGTTATCCTGCTTTGTATCTTTCTTCTTTTAATCCGGCAGGCGTTTTAAAAGGTAAGAATTTAACCGGAAAGAAGGCGCTTTTGCCAAGACGCATTTTGGTTACGGTACAATTTGTTGTTTCTATATTACTTATTTCATCAACCATAATTGTTTTTCAGCAAATACAACTTGTTAAAAACAGGCCCACAGGCTATAATTCCGAAAATCTGATTATGCTTCCTGCTTCGGAAGATCTGGAAAAAAACTTTGCGGTTGTAAAACAAGAGCTTTTAAGCTCCGGCTCTATAGAAGGTATTACAAGAACCTCTTCGCCGGTTACAGATATCTGGTGGAGTACACCCGCTCCCGACTGGAAAGGTAAACCGAAGAACGGAGATATTATATTTACGGGTATAAGGACCGACGCTGATTTTGCGAAAGTAGTTGGCTTAAAAGTTTTGAAGGGAAATTACTTTAAAGGGATGCCGTCTGATACATCTGCAATGATACTCAATAGAACGGCTGTTGAAACTATGGGTTTAAAAGATCCTATAGGAATGGAGATGTTTTATGCATCACACAAATATACCGTTATTGGAGTGGTGGATGATATAGTCATAGAATCACCATACAAAGCAGTTAGTCCTTTAATGATTGTTCATGGAAGACATCCTGAGTACCTGACCTTAAGGTTGAATAAAGACCTGCCCGTGAATGAATCTATTAAAATGGTGGAAGAGATTATCAAAAAATACAACCCGGTATATCCTTTCGAATATGAGTTCGTGAATTCGGAATTTAATAAGAAATTTTTGACAGAGGAGCTTATTGGTAAGCTTACAAATATTTTTGCAGCGCTTGCTATATTTATATGCTGTATTGGTCTGGGTGGATTAACTGTTTTTACAATTGAAAAACGCAAACGTGAAATAGGTATGAGAAAAGTACTCGGCGCTACACTGGCACAATTAGTAATGCTTATTTCAAATGAATTTATAAAATTGGTTTTTATTGCATTTGTTATAACCATACCGCTTACCTGGCTATTAATGAATAAATGGCTACAGAATTATACCTTTCACGTTGACATCAGTATCTTTTTGTTTGTTGCAGTTGGACTCATAGTTCTGGCACTGACACTGCTGATTGTATTTTTGAATACACTAAAGACTGCAGGAACTAATCCGGTTAAAAATTTACGAAGCGAATAAAAATATGTTTAATAATTACCTGAAAATAGCGTTTCGTAACCTGCTCAAAAGGAAAGGATATTTCCTGCTGAATGTTCTTGGTATTACTATAGGGATGACCAGCTGCCTGCTGATCTTCCATTATGTGTCTTATGAAAAGAGTTATGACGAACAGGTTCCTTCCGCTGACAATATGTATCGCTTGCGCCTCGATAGTTACCAGCAGGGTAAATTGTCCTGGAAATCCGCTACTGTATATCCTGCTATCGCTCCGGCTATGAAACAGGATTTTCCGGAAGTAGAGAATTATTGCAGGCTTATTGATGCGGAAATATCGTTCGTGAATCAGGAAAATAACGTTAAATTCCAGGAAACAAAAGGATATTTCAGCGACCCGGCTTTCATACCCATGTTCGGCCTTGAATTGACATCGGGTAATGCTGCCACTGCTCTCAGGGATCCGCACACCATTATCATTTCCGAGAGCATGGCAAAGAAGTATTTCGGAAACCAGGATCCGATCGGAAAAGTGTTGATGTTCAAAAACCGGGAAAGAGATCGTCCTACAGAAGTAAGTGGTGTTTTTAAGGACCGGTCGGCCAACTCACACCTTGCTATTGAATACCTGATGTCTATGGAGACCTACAGGGCAGAAATGATGAGCTACGGAACAAATATTGAAAACCTTTTTGACCGGTATGACTTCTATACCTACCTGCAATTAAAGCCTGGTACCAATGTACAGGCTTTTGAAGCAAAGTTTCCGGCCTTCTGTAAAAAACATATGGTGGTCGATCTGCCGAATAAGACCTATGATGAATTGCACCTGATCCCGGTAAAGGATATTCACCTGAAATCGAATTACAACCAGGAAGCAGAAGTAAACGGCAATGGCCAAATGGTTTCTTTCCTGTTCATGATCGGTTTGTTCATAATCTGCATTGCCTGGATCAATTATGTGAACCTGTCTACAGCAAGATCTGTTGAACGAGCAAAGGAGGTAGGCGTAAAAAAAGTACTTGGCGCTTTTCGGTCGGAGCTTATCCGGCAATTTATGTTGGAGAATATTCTATTGAATACGATTGGTTTGATGTTTTCTTTATGTCTCTTTTATTTTTTACTGGATCCGTTCGATTCTTTTACCGGGCGGGATACAGCTACGAATATTTCTTTGAGTTTATCCTATTGGATCTTATTTGCGCTTGTATTTGTCGTGGGGACCGTATTGTCCGGCCTTTATCCGGCTTTTGTTTTGTCGGCTTTTCATCCGATCAAAGTGCTGAAAGGGGCTTTCAAAAATACTTCGAAAGGAACCTTTTTAAGAAAAGGCCTTATCATTTTTCAATTTACGATCTCCGTTATTCTGATAGCAGGAACGATCATCGTATATCAGCAGGTTAGCTTTATGCGCGACCAGCAGTTGGGAATGTCTATCGATCAGGTGCTGGCAGTAGGAGGAACCAACCCGGTAGGTGATTCAGCTTACAAAAGCACTATACAGCCTTTTCGCGAAGAACTGCTGCAAAATCCTGCAATTAAAGGAATTGCTTCATCAACAGAAGTACCTGGAAGGGAAATTTATTCGACCAATAATGTAAAACGGCTGGAGGCAGGCGTTGATAAGTACGTTACGCATTATTTCATTTTTGCCAATTATGATTATGTGCCCGTGTATTCGATCCGGATGCTTGCCGGTCGAAACTTTTCAAGAGACTTTCCAAGCGATAAGATCAATAAAGTACTCATCAATGAACGCTCACTTCATGTGCTTGGCTTCACTACGCCGGAGGAGGCGATCAATAAGAAGATAGTGATTGGTGCTGAAGATACGGCGACTATACTTGGAGTGATGGCAGATTATCATCACCAGGGACTTCAAAAAGCGATCGATCCGATTCTTCTCGACCTAAAGCTCGGTTCGCGTGCCTATTATTCAATAAAACTGGATACCAAAGATCTGGCCGGCACCATTGCATCCATCGAAAAGACCTGGAAGGCTTACTTTCCCGAATATCCGATAGAGTATTTTTTTCTGGATGATAATTTTAACCAGCAATACAAAACCGATGCCCTGTTTGGAAAAGTATTCGGTGTATTTGCTGTACTTGCTATACTCATTGCCTGTTCAGGACTGTTGGGATTATCTGCCTACAATGTATTGCAGCGAAGCAAAGAAATTGGAGTTCGAAAAGTATTAGGCGCCTCGACTCAGAACATATTGGTGTTGCTTTCGAAGGATTTTATCTGGCTGATCGTGGTTGCACTTGTAGTAGCTGTTCCTATGGGCTGGTATGTCCTCAATATGTGGCTGCGGGATTTTGCATATCGTATTGATATTCACTGGTGGGTGTTTCTATTGGCGGGAAGCCTTGCCTTGCTTATTGCTTGTGTTACGATCCTGCTCAATGCATACAAAGCAGTAAGGGAAAATCCCGTTAATAGTTTACGAAACGAATAAAATCTTCATAGCATGCTGAAAAATTATTTTAAAATAGCCTGGCGAAATTTATGGAAGAATAAATTGTATTCGCTTATCAATATTTCCGGCTTATCTATCGGTATTGCTGCCTGCGTTGTCATATTTCTTTATGTGCAATTCGAATGGAGCTACGACAGGCATTATGAAAATACCGACAGGATCTATCGTCTTACGGAAATTCTTCATTTGCCTAAGGAAGACAGGCAACAGGCGGCGACCTCGCCTCCCATGGCGCCAACTCTGAAAAGGAACTTTCCGGAGATCGAGGATTTTACCCGGATCCTGTTTTCAGGCAGGGCGCTTTCATTTGAACATAAAAAAATAGCTGATATAAAGATTGTCTATGCTGACTCCGGCATGTACACTGTTTTTGGAGGTGGGGCGATAGAAGGCAATCTGAAAAGAGCTTTGAATAAACCGTATTCGATCGTTTTAACAGAATCGTTGGCTAAAAAATGTTTTGGCAATACACATGCACTTGGCAAAGTCATGCAGTTTTCGGATACGATCAATTTAACCGTTACTGCAGTTGTGAAAGATGTTCCGGAGACTTCGCACCTGACATACGATTGCGTTGTATCAAAGATCACTTCTCTTGATATGAATAAAGAAACCCCGGGGTTTATGGAAAATGAAGAAAACTGGTTCAACAACAGCAATTTTTCTTACCTCCTGCTAAAAAAGAACACAAACAAAGATGCGCTGCAAAAGAAGATCAATTTTTTTGCCTATAAGCAAATGGCGGAGGAACGTAAAACCTCGGGTTTATACTATGATTTTGTATTGCAGCCGTTAAAAGACATACACCTTCATTCAAAAATGGATGCGGAGATCGATGCATCCAGGATCAGTGATATAAGCTACATATATATATTTTCAGCGGCGGCCATTCTTATCATGCTGATCGCCTGTAGTAATTTTATTAATCTCTCGACCGCAAGGTCTATTGCAAGAGGCAAAGAGATCGGTCTCCGGAAAGTGATCGGGGCTGAAAGGAAACAATTGATCATCCAGTTCCTGAGCGAATCTGTTTTGTTTACGCTTATTGCTGCTGTGATCTCTATGTTGCTTGTGTATATAACTATTTCTCCTTTCCGGAATTTTACAGGGAAAATGATCTCTTTTGATCTGCTTCATAACAATGCCTTATTGCTTATCTATTTTTCAATAATAGTTGTAGTGGGTGTCTTAGCCGGTTTCTATCCTGCATTACTGATGTCCTCCTTTGCGCCTATACGCTCATTGAAAGGTCTTACGCGCCACAGCTGGCAGGATATTTTGTTGCGCAAAGGCCTGGTTGTTTTTCAGTTTACAATAGCGATCGTTCTGATCATCGGTAGCAGCCTGGTAATGCAGCAAATAGATTTTGTACAGAATACAAATATAGGTTTCAATAAAGAACAGATCTTTCAGGTAGGACTGGAAAGAAAGGCTTACGAGAAAAAGGATCTGCTCATTAAAGAATTTGAAAGACAGAATGGTGTACTAGCCTGTGCCTTATCGGATTTTAGTTTCAGTAATGGAATTTCCAATATCAGCCTGCTGCCGGAAGGCGCTTCTGAAAATGAAATTACTTCCCAAAGTGTGATCTGTACCGATGGGAATTTCCTCAACACCTACCAGTTAAAATTGGTGGCAGGCAGGGATTTTTCCAAAGCCATGTCTACGGACCCCACCCAGGCATTTATTGTGAATGAAGCAGCAGTGAAGTTCTTTAACTGGGGTAGCCCGCAAAAAGCAATTGGAAAAAAAATAGATTGGGGTCTTGGCAAAAAAGGGAATGTAATAGGAGTGGTAAAAGACTTTAATTATAAATCCCTGCACGAACAGATAGAACCGCTTATCATTCACATTCAGCCGGACTGGACCGGAAATATTTCTATGCGGATCAAAGCAGGCGAATCGAAGCAGGCACTGGCAAATCTCCAGAAAGCCTGGTCTTCCATCGTACAGGATGAACCGTTTGATTACCAGTTTTTGGATGACGACTTTGATAAATTATTCAAAGGCGAACAGAATATGCGCGTGATCCTGAACCTGTTCACTGTATTGGCGGTACTTATTGCCTGTCTGGGTTTATTTGGCCTGGTTTCCTACACCATTAAGCAACGTGTTAAAGAGATCGGGGTAAGAAAAGTGTTAGGAGCAAGTATTAAAAATATAAGTGTACTGCTTTCGAAAGATTTCCTGAAGCTTGTCTGTATTGCCGTTATCATAGCCACACCGCTTGCCTGGTATTGTATGAATAAATGGCTGCAGAATTTTGCGTTCCATATTGAGATCGGATGGATCACTTTTTTGATCGCCGGTGTGCTGACCATATGTATTGCTTTGCTTACTGTTTCCCTGCAGGCTGCAAAAGCGGCCAATGCCAATCCTGTTAAAAGTTTACGAACCGAATAAACAATACCCCATGTTTAAAAACTATTTGAAAATAGCTATCAGGAACCTGTACAAGAATAAAATATATTCTGTCATTAACCTCGTGGGTCTGAGTGCAGGGATCACTTGCTGTCTGTTGATCACACTGTATGTCCGGCACGAATTGAGCTACGACAAATTCCAGGAAAAAGGCGATCGTATTGCCCGTGTTATCATGGAGTACAACATGGGAGGCAATATCAATAAAGGGAATTACACAGGTACGAAAGTAGGGCCTGCTTTCAAAAAGAACTTTCCGGAGGTAGAGGATTTTGTGAAGATGATGGGATCTCAACAAATAGTTCGGTACAATGACAAACTGTTTACGGAAAAACGCTTTGTGTTTGTAGATTCCAATTTTTTTGACGTGTTCTCGTTCCGTTTGTTAGGAGGTAATCCAAAAACTGCACTTGCTTCGCCTAATTCAGTTGTATTATCGCAGACTGTTGCGAAAAAATATTTCGGGCTGGAAAATCCGATAGGGAAAACGATCCGGGTTTCCGGTGCGGGAACCGATTACCTGGTTGCAGGGATCGTAGAAGATTGCCCGGCTAACTCGCAAATCAAGTATAATTTTATCGCTTCTTTCTCGTCACTGTCTTTTGCAAAAGGAGAACTTACGTATTGGAATGCAAATTACACAACCTATTTGCTACTGAAGGATAAAGATGCGGTGCGTTCGTTGCAGCCTAAGATCCGGGCATTCATGAGAAATGAAATGAAAGGAGAATTTACCGGCAGCGATTATCTTACCTATATACTGGAGCCATTCATGGATGTGCATTTGTATTCGGAATATCCGGGCTTTGAAATGAACGGAAGTATTACGTATATATATATCGTAGGTGCGGTGGCGCTGTTGATCCTTATTATTGCCTGTTTTACGTTCATCAATCTATGTACGGCCAAATCGGTGGAGCGGGCCAAAGAAATAGGGATCCGGAAAGTGGCCGGCGCCTTTAAAAGGCAGGTTTTCTGGCAGTTTATAGGTGAATCGGGCCTGCTTGTATTATTGTCCGCCTCCCTTAGTTTTATACTGGCCTGTTTGCTTTTACCTGCGTTCAATGGTTTAATGGGACGCGAGATCTCTGTGAGTGATCTTTCGTCTCCTGCACTGATCGCAGCCGGTGCACTGATCATTGTTTGCATAAGTTTTCTTGCAGGCGCTTATCCGGCCTTTATCCTGTCAGCTTTTCAGCCGGTAAAGGTGCTTAAAGGAGCATTTAAAAATACCGGATCGGGTTTATTACTTCGCAGATCGCTTTTTGTTTTCCAGTTCATTATTTCGGTTTTCCTGATCATCAGTGCTTTTATTGTGCAAAAGCAGCTGGATTTTTTTCAGAATGAAAAATTAGGATTTACAAAAGAACTGGTGATCATTTTGCCTGCCGATCAGCGAATAATAAAAAAACTGGCCTTGTTGAAAACGGAGCTGAAGCAGGATCCGGATATACGTTATGTTTCACTGGCTGATTTTGAGCCTTGCAACATCATGGGAGGTTACAGCATGTACAACCCGGAAATGCCTCCGGGCAAAGTCTTCTCGGTGTTTGCAGGAACCGTCGATCAGGAATACCTGAAAGCCTGTGATATTGGAATTGTAGCCGGTTCCGATCTTTCGGACCAGGATATAAAAGATGTGAGCAATGAAGATTATACCAAAAACTATTTTCATTTTATCCTCAATGAATCGGCTGCAAAACAAATGGGTTGGAATCCCGAAGAAGCAATTGGAAAAAAAATGTTCATGGATGAATCGAGACCGGGTGTTGTAAAAGCAGTGGTAAAGGATTTTCATTTTTCATCTCTGCATAATCCCATTCAACCTTTGATCCTGATCCCGGGGACATACGGAAATATTTTGTTGTTAAAAACGGCGGGAAAGGACCTGAGCAAAACGATCCCACATATTGAAAAAGTATGGAAAACGATCGCACCGCATCGTCCTTTCGAATATTCGTTCCTCGACGAGAATTACAAAGCAATGTATAAATCTGAGATCCGACTGGGGAAAGCGATGAACATATTTACGGCACTTGCCATTACACTTGCGCTGATGGGCTTATTCGGACTTTCTTCTTACACGATCCAGCAACGCACTAAAGAGATCGGGATACTGAAAGTATTAGGAGCGCCTTTGCAATATATCGTAAGCCGCTTATCCGGGCAGTTCATCCGCATGGTGATCATAGCAGTGATCATTTCGGTACCCCTTGCCTGGTGGGCAATGAACAGCTGGTTGCAGGATTTCAGTTATCACATAGAATTGAATGCCTGGTATTTTATCATTCCCGGAATAATTGCAGTGCTTTTATCTCTCCTGACTGTTGGTGTAAAGGCGGTAAAAGCAGCTTCGGAAAACCCGGTAAAGAATTTAAGAGTGGATTGATCCTTTCTGAAATGAAAATTAAAAAACGAATACATGTTTAAGAATTATTTTAAAACAGCGCTACGGAATTTAAACCGTCACAAAGGATATACACTGATCAATGTCCTCGGGCTGGCTGTGGGTATGGCTTCCTGCCTGCTGATTTTTATGGTTGTTCGGTATGAGAACAGTTATGATAAATTCCAGCCCAACTTCAACAACATCTATCATGTGATCACACAGGATAAGAGTGAAGACGGAGAGAGTTACACGCCCGGTGTGCCATATCCTGCATTGGAAGCACTCCGCCAGGATCTCCCACAAGTGAAGACCGGCGCACTCTTTTGTAATTTTGGCTGCCAGATGGCTGTATTGGATCCATCGGGGAAAGCGATACAAAGTAAAAAATTCGTGGAAGAGCAGGGCACGTTTTTTATGGATCCTGAATTTTTTGAAGTGTTCACCTACACCTGGCTCAGTGGTAGTCCGAAGGTGCTGGCAAAGCCGAATGCCATTGTGTTGACACGCAGCACTGCCAACCGGTATTTTGGTGACTGGAAACAGGCTATCGGCAGATCTGTAAAAATGGATAACGATATGGTGTACACAGTGGAGGGGATCCTGGAAGATGTTCCTGCCAACAGCGATTACCAGATCACTGCGGTTGCTTCTTTTGCTACTCTTAAGAACAATCAGCTGTATGGATACACAACTGATTGGGGAAGCACTACCAGTAATTTCCAGGTATATATGTTATTACCGTCTGCAGTCAAGGCAGAAGCGATCGACCAACAATTAAAAGCGCTGGCAAAAAAATACTATAAAAATGAAGATGCCAATAAACGGGTGAATTTCCTTCGTCCTTTAAGCGAAAATCATTTTGATGAACAGGTCGGGAACCTTGGTAATCATAGCACAAGTCGTTCGTCCCTGACTACTTTGTCGCTGATCGCATTCCTGATCATCCTGATGGCCTGTATCAATTTTGTAAACCTGTCCACTGCACAGGCGGTAGGCCGGTCGAAAGAAGTGGGCGTGAGGAAAGTGCTGGGAAGTAACCGCTTACAGTTGTTCTGGCAAATGTTGGGGGAGACCAAAGTGCTCGTGGTCATATCTTCCATATTGGCCATCTTTTTAGCATGGCTGGCCACACCGTATATCAAACATGTTATCTCTCTGCAGGAAGACCTGCATTTGTTCACTGTTCAAACACTTGTTTTTTTCCTGTTGACGATGATTACTGTAACCCTGCTGGCTGGTATCTATCCGGCCATGATCCTGTCGGGTTTTAAACCTGTACTGGCTTTGAAGAACAGGATCAATTCTTCCACTATCGGTGGTCTGTCGCTCAGACGTGTGCTGGTAGTTCTACAGTTCTCTATTTCTCAATTGCTGATCATCGGAACCATTGTTGCTATTGCGCAAATGGATTTTGTGCGGCATGCTGATCTTGGTTTCAATAAAGATGCGACGCTTGTATTGGATATGAACAATGATAGCATTACAAGGAAAAAACTGGCAGCGTTTAAACAGGATCTGCTAAGCGATGCAGAAGTAAAGCAGGTGAGCTTCTGTAATGATCCTCCTTCTTCCAACAGTAACTGGGGAACCAATTTTGCCTACAACAATCAGCCGGATGAAAATTTTACCCTGTATATGAAATATGCGGATGAAAGTTATTTCGAAACATTTGGCTTGAAATTTTTAGCCGGGCAGGGCTACGCGAAAAGCGATACCTGCACGGGATATGTTATAAACGATTGCCTTCGGAAAAAGCTCCATATTAAAAGCCCGGAGGATGCGATCGGGAAAAATTTCCGTACGGGAGGCAATCCCTGGAAAAAGATAATCGGAGTAGTAAAGGACTTTAATACCAATTCACTCCGGGAGACTATCCGGCCAACAGGTATCGTATCGCTTAAGAAAGTGTACTACCGGGCCGCTATCAAACTGAGCAGCTCGAATATAATCCGTTCGCAGGAAGTGATACAACAGAAGTGGAACCGCTATTTTCCGGAATATGTGTACAATGCGACCTTCCTGGATAAAACGATCGAAGAGTTTTACCAGCAGGAAAGCCAAATGGCATTGCTGTATAAAATATTTGCGGGACTTGCGATCTTTATTTCCTGCCTTGGATTGTATGGCCTGATCTCTTTTATGGCGGTACAGAAAACCAAAGAAGTGGGTATCCGGAAAGTGTTGGGAGCAAAGGTGAGCAGTATCGTATTCCTTTTCTCCAAAGAGTTTACCCTGCTGATCCTTATTGCTTTTGTGATTGCAGCGCCACTGGCCTGGTATTTTATGAATTCCTGGCTCGAGAATTTTGCATTCAGGATCCATATCGGCTTCGGAGTGTTTGCCATAGCTATCCTGTCGTCGATTATTATTGCATGGCTGTCGGTTGGATACAAAGCGATCCGGGCTGCTTTTGCCAATCCTGTTAAAAGTTTACGTACTGAATAATAAAATATATGTTTAAGAATTATTTTAAAATAGCCATTCGGAATCTTGCAAAACACAGGACGCATTCATGGATAAATATCTTTGGATTGTCATTGGCTTTTCTTTGCAGCATTCTGCTTTTTCTCAATGCCTGGTTCGAATTGTCCTTTGATGATTTTTATCCGGATAAAGACCGGATCTATAAGGTTTATTGTCATTCCATGGGCCCTGATGGACTGGAAGATAACGCGAGCATGCCATACCCAGTGGCTTCGGCTGTTAAAACGGAGATCCCACTAATAGAATCGGCCACCCGATACATATATAATGACAAAGGCCTGGAGTATAAAGGAAAACAACTGGATGTCCGGGTGAACCTGGTAGATGACGATTTTTTAAAAGTTCTTGCATCCCCCGTTATCAGCGGGAGTAAAACCAGCCCGTTAAAGGATCCGGGCAATGTGGTGCTTACTGAATCTGCAGCCACGCGTATTTTCGGTAAAGAAGATCCGATCGGAAAAACAGTGAGGATAAAAGTACAGGAAGAACCGCAGGAGCTTGTTGTATCGGCGGTGATAAAAGATTTTCCGGCTAATTCTTCTTTTAAGTTCGATGTACTGGCCCGTACCGAGCTTAGAAGTGACTATGCCGCTGAGAAGAACAACTGGAATATGTGGAATCACGATGTGTATGTAAAATTGTCAAAGACCGCCTCCCGGCAATCGGTGGAAAAAAGCATGTCGTACCTTTTTAACAGGCACACTGGAATAGATACCATACAGCAGAAAAAGGCAGGCTATGTAAAGGACGAGAACGGAATGTATAATTCGCTAAGGCTTTTGCCGGTGGATGAAATTCACTTTGATAATAACATTGGCTCGGGCAACAGTATTGTGAGTAAAACCTATATCTATACTCTTTTGCTGATCAGTTTCCTGGTATTGGCTATTGCCTGCTTCAATTTTATCAATCTCAATATAGCAAGGGCTTTCACCCGGACAAAAGAAGTAGGGGTGCGGAAATCGCTTGGTGCCAGCAGAAAACAGATCTTCCTGCAGGTGTGGGGAGAAAGTCTCATTATATGTGTTGCTTCTGTTTTGGTCGGGATCATAGCTGCCGTATTTTTATTTCCATCCTTTAATCAGTTGTTTGCCGCTAAGCTCAGCCTGTCTTTTTTCTATCAGCCTTCTTCAATTATAATGCTACTGTTAAGCATATTGATCATTTCTTTGTGTGCCGGCGGATATCCGGCCCTGGTCATTTCGCGGCTTTCCGTATCGGGTGTACTGAGAGGGAATGTGTCCTTAAAGAAACCGGGCCTGTTCCGCAACTCGCTGATCATCCTCCAGTTTACGATTGCGTGTCTGCTGATGTCCTGTACACTGATTGCTTACAAACAATTCAGCTATATGCGGGAAATGCCTTTGGGATTCAATAAGGAAGCCGTAATCAGTTTCCCGGTGCAGAGTGATAGCGGTCGCGGAATGCTTGCCAAATTTCGTAACAGGCTGGCATCGCAGACTTCTATTATAAGCATGACGGGATCTTCTATTAATCTTGGTCTGGGCAAAGACGGAAGTATTTCCAAATGGACAAAAGGATTTGAGCATAATGGCAAAGATGTTTCCACCAACTGGATGACAGTTGATTATGATTTTTTAAAAACAGCGGGAATAGTACCAGTTAAAGGACGTGATTTCGACAGAGCATACGGTACGGACACTTCCGGAGCGGTGGTGGTAACAGAAAGCATGGTAAAACAATTAGGAGTGGAAGATCCGATCGGCTTTTCTTTTCTGGAGGAAGACAGCGCCGCTCCACGTTACACGATCATCGGGGTGATCCCTGATTTTCACCTGTATTCTCTCCATGAAAAAAAAGAACCGCTTACTATGCAGATAACTACGGATTTTGATATCCAGTATATACTGATCAAAACGAAGAGCAACAATCCTACACAGGTAATGAGCCTGATCGAAAAGACGTTCAAAGAGATCCAACCTGATAAGGAGTTCAAGGGGTCTTTCCTCGACGAGAATGTGGATCGCTGGTACCAAAGGGAAAGACGATTGTCTATATTATTGGGGATCTCTGCTGTGATAGCAGTTATTCTTTCCTGCCTTGGTTTGTTCGCACTGGCCTTACTGATGACCCAGCAGCGGATCAAAGAGATCGGAGTACGTAAAGTTTTGGGTGCTTCCGTAGCGAGTATCAATAACCTGCTGACAAAAGATTTTTTGAAACTGGTGCTCATTGCTATTGTTATTGCAACACCTGTGGCCTGGTGGCTGATGAATAAGTGGTTGCAGGATTTTCCGTATCACACCACTATTACCTGGTTGATCTTTGTATTGGTTGGTTTATCGGCTGTGTTTATTTCCATTACTACCATCAGCTTCCATACAATAAAGGCGGCAGTTGCCAATCCCGTTAAAAGTTTACGAACCGAATAAAACAAAAAACTATGTTTAAAAACTATCTCAAACTGGCAATCCGTAATCTTTGGAAAAACAAGGCTTTCTCTGCTATTAATATCATCGGCCTTTCATTGGGACTGGCTGTTTGCATAACGATCCTCCTCTTCGTACAATATGAGCGGAATTTTGACGGAATGCATAAGAAGAACATCTATCGTCTCGATGAAGTGCAGAGCTGGGAAGGCATGGTGCAGCCGCAGAAAGTAGCGCTTTCCATGTATCCTATGGGGCCTTCATTGAAAAACGATTTCCCGGAAGTAAAGAATTATGTAAGGATATTTGATTTTGAGAAGGCAGGTCTTGAGTATAAGAATAAGCACGTGTATCTTGAGAAAGTATTCTGGACAGATTCATCTTTCTTTAATGTATTTGATTACAAGCTGGTAAAAGGGAATAGCAGGCAGGTATTAACGCAGCCGAATAGTGTAGTGCTTACAGAGGAAAGCGCGGAAAAACTTTTTGGACAGGAAGATCCGATGGGAAAATCGGTAAGTACATACAATATGCGGGATACCATTCATTTTACCGTTACCGGCATTATGGAGAATGTCCCGGAGAATTCGCATCTGCAGTTCAATGGCCTCTATTCATTGAGCTCGATCGTTAATCCGAATGACACGACGGACGGTGGGAACCGCTGGGGAGGCAACTGGCTGGTGACATACCTGGAGCTTGCTGATAACAGCAATACAAAAAACATGGAGACGCGTTTCCCTAAATTCCTTCAAAAATATATGGGGCCTGAAATAATAAAAGGCTACCAGTTGTTTTTGCAACCCCTGAATAAGGTACATAACGGTTCTTCAGATATAACACATGATTACCATAATTTCCGGAAATTCGATGAAAGTTATACGAACATTTTTTTTATCATCGCTTTTATTGTATTGATCATTGCCTGTGTAAATTTCATAAACTTATCCACTGCCCGCGCAGCGAGGAGATCAAAAGAAGTGGGAGTTCGTAAATCGATCGGGGCTCACCGTTTCCAGCTTGTCTTCCAGTTTTTGGGAGAATCCATTTTACTGGCATTTATTGCGATGGTGATCGCGATCGTACTCGTATTCCTGTTCCTTCCGTTTGTAAACAACCTGAGTGAGCATCAACTCAGCCTGTCATTCATCCGCCAGCCTGTATTATTGCTGCAATTAATTCTGGGAACAACAGTGGTTGGCATTATCTCCGGAATTTACCCTGCTTTTTATCTTTCCTCTTTTAAACCTGTTAAAGTGTTGAAAGGAATTATCTCCACGGGTAAAAACAAGAGCTTTGGAAGGAATGTACTTGTTATCGGGCAGTTTGCAAGCGCTACCTTTCTTATTATTTCAACTGTTTTTGTGGTAAAGCAGCTGAGCTTTATGCGGAATAAAGATGCTGGTTTCAATAAAGAGCAGATAGTTATGACCACCGGAGCTTACAAGCGTTATGCGGAATTAAAAATAGCATTGGAAGCCAATACGCTTGTAAAAGGAGTTACGGGATCTTCACAGCGGATGGGAAATAATTTTCATCAGACCGGTTTTAATTACAAAGGAGCAGGGCCTGTAAAAAATCTGGCTTCTTCTCATGTGTATGTCGACAGTGATTTTCTTTCACTGTATAAGATCCAATTGGTAGCAGGGAAGGATTTTACCAAAGAAGGAAATGGCAAGGAATACATCGTAAACGAATCGCTCGCGAAGGAATTATTAAAAGAAACTCCGAAAGCATCTTTCGAATCTCTTATCGGGCAGCGTTTCTGGACCAATGAAGATTCCATGAGTACCATTGTGGGAGTTGCAAAAGATTTTAATTTCAATTCCCTTCACAACAAGATAGAAACGCTGGCTCTTATAAATCAAAAGGATGGAGGTTTTCATGATATTTCCGTAAAGATCGACGGAGCAAGAGCAAAAGAAGCAATTGATTTTATCAGCGCTACCTATAAAAGCATATGCGTCAGCGCTCCTTATGAATACCAGTTCCTGGATGAGCATTTCGAAAATCTGTATAAATCGGATGCCAAAGTGAGCAAAGTGGTAAGTCTTCTCGCTGTTATAGCTATTATCATTGCCTGCCTCGGATTACTTGGTCTGGCTTCTTATTCTGCCGAAACCCGTGTAAAAGAAATCGGGATCCGCAAAGTATTGGGAGCCTCTGTAAGCAATATTGTTTCCCTGTTGTCCAAAGATTTTTTGAAATTGGTACTGATCGCCAATATCATTGCCTGGCCACTTGCCTGGTTTTTGCTTGGCCGCTGGCTGGAGAATTATGCTTTCCGGATCGATATTTCCATCTGGGTATTTGCAATAGCCGGATTTGTTTCACTGCTGATCGCTTTATTGGCAGTGAGTTCTCAAACATTTAAAGCAGCGGTAACCAACCCGGTGAAAAATCTACGAACTGAATAAAAACAAAAATAAAATGATAGAATTAAAGAACATTTTTAAATGGGTGAACCAGGGTGGGAATCGGATCTTCCTGCTCAAAGACATTGATCTGACCATCAATGAAGGAGAATTTGTCTCCATTATGGGACCTTCGGGATCCGGCAAGTCCACTTTACTGAACCTGATCGGGATGCTGGATGGGTTTGATGAAGGTGAATACAATTTTATGGGACAGTCGGTGAAGAACCTGAAAGAAAAACAACGCTCGGAGATCTATAAACAAAATGTAGGTTTTGTGTTCCAGGCTTATCATCTCATTGATGAGCTGACGGTGTACGAAAATATTGAAACCCCGCTTTTGTACAAAGATTTTAAATCTTCGGAGCGCAAGGCCATGGTATCGGACATACTGGACCGTTTTAATTTTGTGGGAAAGAAAGATCTGTTCCCCAACCAGCTTTCGGGTGGACAGCAGCAGTTAGTGGGTATTGCACGGGCGCTGATCTCCCGTCCGAAACTGATCCTGGCTGATGAGCCGACGGGTAATCTCAATTCCAAACAGGGAGAGGAGATCATGGAGCTCTTTACAAAGCTGAATGCAGACGAGGGTGTGACGATCGTACAGGTAACACATTCCGAAAAAAATGCGGCCTATGGTTCACGCGTTATTCATTTGCTGGACGGAAGAATGGAGAATAAATAAGAATGCAGAGATCAGGTGAGTGGATGCCGGGTAAAATGGACACCAACGTTCGGGATGATCGCAGGGAGATAAACATTGTTGCTAATTCAGAATCGCAAACATTGCTCCCTGTTATCATCCGGAACAACCCGGCTGTTGATTGAGTGTATAGTAATTATTTGAAAAATATCTTAGTAACCCCTGAAGGGTTATAAAATTATAAAATATGAAATATTTGTTTGTTTTTTTAGGGGTGATGTGTGTTTCTTTTATCCATGCCCAGGATACGGAAGCCTATACTTTGCAGAAATGTATCGACATTGCATTGAAGAATAATCTTGCGGTGATCACTGCAGAGCTTCAATCCAAAAGCAGCTCGGTACAGCTTCAGCAGTCTGCCGCTGCTGCATTGCCTTCTGTTTCTGCTTATGCCAACCAGGGGATCAGTACAGGTAAGAGTATCAATCCCTACACCAATACATTTATTAACCAGGAAGTAACGACAGGGCAATACGGAGTGAATGGCAGCCTGACATTGTTCAGTGGTTTGTATAACTACAATACGTTCCGCCAATCCATGTATAACAATCACGCCGGCCGGATGGATCTCGAACAGGCAAAGCTCGATATCAGCATCCAGGTGACACTTGCGTACATGCAGGTATTGACGAACCAGGAATTGCTGAACCAGGCCCTATCGCAGATGGAAGTTACACAGGCGCAGATCGACCGCCTTAGCGTGCTGGATAAGAATAATGCTGTTTCTCCTTCGGTGTTGTATGACACCAAAGGACAGTTAGCGAATGATAAGATCTACCTGATCAATATCAAAGCATCTCTTTTAACAGCGAAGTTGAATCTTGGCCAGCTGATGAATGTTACTTTTTCGCCGGCAGCTACATTCGAAGGCATGGGAGTGAAAGAGATCGCGGAAGTAAAAGCAGAACCACAGCAAACATTTTCGGAAGTGAGTAAAACACTTCCGGCCATCCGCTCGGCAGAATACCGCCGGCAGGGTGCAAAGAAAGGATGGCATGCTGCAGGTGGTCTTCTTTTTCCTACGGTGAATCTTAATGCGAGCTTAGGAACCAACTATTCCAGTGCGGCTTCGTCGCAGAAAGTAGCGAATGTGTATGATGCTGCCACAGATGCATACATAACGGTGGGAGCCACGCCGTATCTTGTTTTTCAGCCGCAGTACGAATATACCAGCGAAAAGATCTCCTTTACCGACCAGCTGAAAAACAATCTCAATACCTATGTCGGAGTGGGAGTTCAGTTAACCCTGTTCAATGGTTTGCGTACACGCACGCAGGTGGCCAATTCGAAGATCAATTATGAACTG
This sequence comes from Bacteroidota bacterium, assembly GCA_021156365.1. GTDB lineage: Bacteria > Bacteroidota > Bacteroidia > B-17B0 > Aurantibacillaceae > JADJDM01. The sequence goes on along the minus strand of JAJNDK010000001.1, from coordinate 692,719 downwards.
GCCCGCTCGCAGCAAAAAAATACGGAAACAAGGTACAAAGCGGTGATCGAACAGCTGTGTAATGATCTGTTGAGCTCTGCGGAGCGTACTAAAGTATTACAGGAGCAGGTGAATGATTATACCGAGTCGTTCCGGATCGCTACGGCAAAATTCGAGAAAGGTGCGATCACCACGTATGATTATATTACGGCAAAGACCAATTTCGAAAAATCGAAGGCCAACCTGATCACTTCGCAATATGAGTATGCGCTCAGGAGCAAGGTGCTGGCTTTGTATAAAGGAGAAAAATAAATTCCTGCCAGCCAGGATCTATATCCGCATTTGAAATCTGCGGCTAAGTATCCTGAGGTTGTATTGCTGTAGCTCAAACCAGCTTTTGCAATTCCTGTGCATTCAATACACCTGCCGTACTGGCTGTATTGTTAAAGTAGATGAACACTTCTTTCAGCTTCTTTTTCTTAAGAATGCTTTGATGTAGTTTTTTCAGGAAGTCGGAAGAGTATTCGGAGTAAAATAATTTTGGATCTCCATGCAGGCGGATATAAGCGATCTCCGTATTGGTAACGAGCGTGTCGGGCAGTTTGGGATGACTGATACTGCAGAAGCTGATATTCTTAGTTGCCAGCTTATCGTATACTTTTTTGTCCCACCAGCTCGGATTCCGGAATTCGAGAATGTTTTTTAAGGCCGGGTCCATGTAGGAGAGGATCTTTTCTAATTTCTCTTCGCTGTACTCGATAGAAGGAGGAAGCTGGAAGAGGATACAACCTAACTTGTGCTGAAGTCCCTGTTCACAAACGCCATACAGGTCGTTGAAATAGCGCTCGCAGTCCTCGAACTTTTTTAAGTGTGTGATCAGCTTGGGAGCTTTCACGGAGAATAAAAAGTCATCGGGGCTTTTGCTGTACCAGTTCTGCATGGTCCGAAGGCTGGGAAAACGATAAAAGGTTACGTTCAATTCGAGGGAGCTAAAGTGCTGGGAATAAAAGTGTAACCATTCTTTTTGCGGCATATTTTCGGGATAGAAAATGCCTTTCCAATGTTTGTTGTAAAAGCCGGAGCAACCTATGTGAAATTTTGTTTTCATATCCTTTTAATTGTATAAGATCTGACAATTGGTACAGAAAAAACTTCTACGCTTTTTTGATCCTGTATGCTTCAATGTGAACGGGAGATCGCAGCGTTTACAGGTCTTTTTGGTGTGGGCCAGCCAGTGTTCCCGAAGCTTGTATTCTTTTTTCCATTCCAGGAATTCAAAACTATAGATACGCGCTTCTTTTATTAGCCGGCTTAGTTTTGCAGCGGGGATCTTTCCAACGGCAGATTCCGGGTGTACTTTCACCCGGTACAGGATCTCATTTTTAATAATATTACCTACACCCGAAAAAATATCCTGTTCTAACAATGCATCGCAGATCAGGGCTGTTGGTCTTTCCTTCAGTTTTTTCTTTGCTGCTTTCGGATCCCAGGCATCGTTCATAACATCTGTGCTCCAGTCGTACAGTTCGTCGGCTGTTCCTTCCAGCAGATTCACAGAGCAGGAGTAGAGGTTAAGCTCGCCGTTTTTGAATACGAGACTCAGACGTGGGTCCTGTGGTTTCCTGTCATTGATAAGATAAGATCCGAACATGAGAAAATGGACCTTCAAAAAAAAGTCTTTAAAGCAGATCAGGAAGTGCTTGCCCCAGCTTCGGAAAGCGATCACTTTTTGACTCGGTAAGCGGTGTAGGTCTATTTTTTTGCTGTTGCCACTTACGGACACAACTTTTTTGCCGGAGAATAGTTCAACGGCTTCTTTCAGGATCACTATGGAAGGACCTTCGGGCATAAATTATTTTTTGCCGGCTCTCATTAAAAGGACGACAATAACAACAATGATCGCAACAACGATAAAGATCCCGAATCCCATGCCTGCTTTGAATACCCCGCCTATAAATTCGCAGGAGGCAAGCATAAACAGGGAGAGAACAAGGATGGAAAGCGATAGTAGTTTGAGGTTTTTCATAAGCCGGATTTTGTTCTTAAAATGATAAAAACATGCCAGCTGTATCCATTGTTTTTCCGAAAGATCCCGTGGAATTATTTCCCCGTTTTTTTGCAAAAATGGCTGAGTTCACTCTCCAACCGCGCGGGTTCACGTTCCGACCATGCTGGTTCACTCTCCAACCGCGCGGGTTCACGTTCCGACCACGCGGGTTCACATTCCGACCATGCTAGTTCACACTCCAACCACGCTGGTTCACGTTCCGACCATGCGAGTTCACGTTCCAACCATGCGAGTTCACGTTCCAACCATGCTGGTTCACACTCCGACCATGCGGGTTCACGTTCCGACCATGCGAGTTCACGTTCCAACCATGCCAGATCACATTCCGACGCCATAAACAATCTCGTTATCAAATAGATGCCATAGAATGAATGGGATCATAGATCCCGGCATTTCGGCTATTCCGCAGGATTGCAAATCCTGCGGAGCGGGAATGATTACAAACTATGTATTTTATTATGCAAACACGTCTTTGCTATTTCTTCTTATATTTACTTTCCACATGAGGCCCTTTACATTCCAACTAAAAAACAGGTACATCTGGATGCTGGTGCTTGCCGGTACTTTGCTGCGTTTTTTTTGCGGTATGTACGCTAAGGCCTGGCTACAATCACCCGACCAGCTGGCCTGGGAAGCGGAACTGGAAGAGCTGCTCCGGAACGGGAATTTCTCCTACAAGCAATTGATCCATTACCCGCATGAAGGAGGTAGTTTTTTTATTTCGCTTCTTGCATTGTTGTTGATCCCTTTCAAAACAATTATGCCAGCTTTGTCGCTGGCTGCCTTGCTGATCGATACCGCTATCCGTTTTGTCCAGATCCGGATCACACAGCGTGTGTTTGGTGACCGGGCAGGATGGGCCTTTGCTGTCTTCAGTATTCTATCGCTTCCATCGCTGCTGCCCTGGGCAACTGTAAATTTCGGACTGCATGCGATCTCTTCTGTTTTCCCTTTTCTGCTGCTGTACTTTGCCACCAGTGTCCGTGCGAAAGAACGAAGTGCTATCTATTGCGGACTGCTGAGTGGCGCGGCTATCTCATTCGCTTTCGATAATATCATTCTTGTTCCTGCTTACCTGCTGTTCCTTGCTGTTACTTACCGGCAGCAAACACATGTAGTACGGAGCTTTTTTCAATATGCAGGATGTACGATCCTGGCTTTGCTGCCTTATCTCTGTTGCAGGCTTTTTATAGAGCAGTCTTTTGCTTTTGAAGATCCGGGTATTTTCTCGGTGCGTGATCTGTCCTTCGAAAATCCTTTTTCAGCCGAACAGGCATCGCATCTCTATAAGGTATGGTATACCAGCCTTCCTGCTTCTTTTTTCCTTTCCGCGGTCAACTGGCTGTCGTCAAGGTTCCATACGACCATAGTGCTTGCATTCCTGTTGCCGGCTTTATTTATTGCAGTACGTAAAGGCTCTGCTGATCCGCCAAAATTACTGGCATCCCTACTGATCCTGTGTTTTGTAGTGATTTATAGCCTGAGCCCTGTTTATACGGCTTCGATCGAACATAAAAGCTATATTGATTACCGGTACATGAGCTACCTGCTTCCCTTCCTGCTGGCGCTGATGATCTCTTCTTTTGTATCTCTTCCGAAGGCAGGCGTCTTAATCTCCTATACCTGGATCAGTTTATGCGCGTTTTTTTCACTTGTATATATTTCCCATCTCCAGCCTGCAAAAATTGCTTTGTATGAACCTGCCGGCTGGGTTCTGGCGAAAAAATACGGCAGTGAACCTCATAAGCTGCTGCAGATCGTGCAGGCATATGATGAAGCGACGCAACAGGAAATGAAAAAAGGTTTCGGATGGGGGATCAGTACAGGTCTTCTGCGGGATGAAAAAGCTCCGGCGACTGCAGCCGTTGAAAAGATCAATATACTTTACCGGCAATTTCCTCCGTCTGACCGGCAGTTTGTCCGTGAAGGTATTTTGTTCTCCTTTGATGCGTATGTGACTCCACGACTGGATCCTGCCATTTTCCCGGTTTTGAAAATGAAGCTGGAAGCGGTGGAATGAAGATCCTATAGCTATCTTCGTAAGCGTCTCTCGCGAGGCTTCGCGAACATTTCGATGCCGGATGCTGATAATCTGTAGCAAAATAAGAGAACATCCGTTTCTTTTGAGGATTGTCGAAACACCCGACGTGACAGCCGGATTAATTTACAGCAGCACAACTAAAAATGGATCGCCTCTCTCCTCTTGTTTGTGCAAAAGGAGGGAGGCCATGCATCCAAAAATACCTAATGTGGAAAAAGTGCGGTATCCTTGTTAATATTGTTTGAATCTACATCTATCGGTTCAGTGCTTCCTTCTATATCGCCGGCCGGTGCATTGCCGTGCTCTTCTGAGTTGCAGGCAGTAAGCAGGGAAACTGCCGTGATGAGTATGAATAGTAATTTTTTCATTTTCGGGATTTTAAATCGGTATGCAGATCAATGCAAGTCGTATTCCAGCTCTTTCGGGCTTTGAATGGAAAAATTATGTGGAGAATATTCCCTTTATTGAATACAAAAACCCGAAACAGAAACGAGGGTAGTTCGCGAAGCCTCGCGGGAAAAGTATACCTTTGTTCCGGATGAATCCAAAAACGAGCATACTGATCATTGACGATGAGGAAAAGTTCCGGCAGCTGCTGGCACGTATCATATCGCTGGAAGGATATGCCGTGTCGGAGGCAGCTTCGATACAACAGGGATTGAAAATACTGCAACAGGAAAAACCGGACATTGTACTCACAGATGTAAAATTACCCGACGGGAACGGGATCGACATTCTTGAAAAGATCCGGTCTGTGAACCCGCTTTGTGAATGTATTGTAATGACCGCTTTTGGCACTATCCACGACGGCGTAAAGGCAATGAAGCAGGGCGCGACCGATTATTTTGTGAAAGGTGATGACAACGAGCAGATCATTCCTGCGCTGAGCCGTGCCAGCGAAAAGATAGCCCTGAAAAAACGGGTACTTGAATTAGAGAATAAACTGGAAGCCAGGTATGGCTTCGAAACTATCATCGGAGGATCAGCTCCCATTCGTGAAACAGTAGCGCTTGCAAAAAAAGTAGCGGCAACCGATTCTACTGTGTTGCTGGAAGGAGAAACAGGAGTGGGCAAGGAGCTGTTTGCGCAGGCTATCCATTATGCAGGTCCGCGAAGGAACAACTCGTTTGTAGCTGTTAACTGTAGCTCATTTGCCAGGGATTTGCTGGAAAGCGAATTGTTCGGACACAAAAAAGGAGCTTTCACCGGAGCCCTCGCGGATAAAAAAGGTTTGTTTGAAGAGGCCAGCAACGGTACGATCTTCCTGGATGAGATGGGTGAAATGGAATCCGGGCTGCAGGCCAGGCTGCTGCGTGTGCTGGAAACACAAAGCTTCATTAAAGTGGGTGATACCAAATCCACAAAAGTGAATGTACGTATCATTGCAGCCACCAACCGTGATCTGAAAAAAGAAAGTGAGAACGGGAATTTTCGTTCCGATCTGTATTACCGTCTTTCTGCATTCAAAATAACAATCCCTTCTTTAAAGGAACGGAAAGAGGATATCGAAGAACTGGCAAAACACTTTATGAATGTATATGCGGTGAAATTGAAAAAACGCATTACCGGAATGGAAAGGGATTTTCTGGCTTCGCTTCAGAAAAATCAGTGGAGAGGAAATATCCGCGAGCTGAAGAACTGCATCGAGCGGGCGACGATACTCGCCGACACCAATAATCTGACGGTGGACCTGCTTCCTGTAGAGATCATCAATGAAGAACCCCGTGCAGATCATTCCTATACAAGCCTGACAGCTATGGAAAAGATCCATATCGCAAAAATACTGGTCTTTGCCAAAGGAAATAAAACGAGAGCCGCCGAATTGTTAGGCATCGGCCTGACCACTCTCTACCGGAAGATGGAAGAGTACGGAATTGAGAAGTAGGGGTAGAATCCTGCTGAGAAAACGGATTGTTTTCATCATTTTACTAACGAAATTATATTCCGGCAGAAGAGGCAAGCCTGTGCGAAAAGGGTGAGGGCGTAAGGGGCTACTGTACGCCCTCACCCTTTGGCCAACACACATCCCGCCGCACTCCCTCTCCCGCAGGGAGAGGGAAACCAAAACATGGATTTCCGGGTTCTGCTTTGCAGAAAAGAAGTTCCTTAAGGGAAGAAAATAATTCCGATAAATTAATCACAACCTTTCCCTATGACGGGATAAAACAAAAAGCGCCGTTCATTTTTGATGAACGGCGCTTTTTGTATAATTGAGTATGCAGCTTATTTCTTAGCTACCTGTGCAGACAGCTCATCAATTGTTTTAGCCATACCTACTCCTGGTAGTTTTACCGGAGCACCAACCTGTGCAATAAAGCTTCCCTGAACTTCACCTGTTTTGTAAGTGGTGAAACCAACACGGTATAAACCAACTACCAGTGATTTCAGTGGGTTGCTGGTTTCGCTGGTGATGCGCATCAAAGAATTGTAATTGCTTCCTGATGGCTGTGCCGGCATTTCGCTGGAGTCATCATTGGAACCGTACGAATTCCATTTTGCAGTTTTACCTTTTGTAGCGATATCAGCTGTGCTGGTAACACCATCCGCTCTTTCAAGCGTGATCCAGGTATCAAAGTAGTTTTTGGTATCGGTGCTGTTTGCTGTGTAATCAGCTGCAACGAAATCCGTTTTCTCAGGCGTCATTTTCGAAGGAACCGGAGAAGCCATACGAATACCGATCTCAGGCGCTACAGCAGGGATCCAGATGTACAGGTAATAGTATTTTTTTCCATCTCTTGTTTCGTCCGGAGCTCCACCTGGTTTTACATATCCGTAATAGCTTAATACATCCGTGTATGGAACGCGGATCTCTTTTCCTAACTTGGTTTGTTTACCCATGTCAGCTTTGAATTTGTCCAGCTTGTCGTCTCCGCCGATAAAGCTGAGAGAAGCTACGGCAAGAACGATTGCCAATGTACCTGTTAATTTTTTCATGATTGTTTAGATTGTATCCTGCCTACTCTGTTCTATAGTTTTCGGCTCACCTATAATAATACGTCCTAAGCATATTACCGCCTTAAATATAGAAAAAACCATTTTTACAGCTGGTACCGGTAACAAAGTTTTTTTCTCAAAATATAGTTTTTTCAAAATGAAAAACCCTTCCAAAACGGAAGGGATACGACACGGTGTTACAAAAAGTATTTTTTGGCAATTTACTGAAAGCTAATCAGTTGCAAACTCCGACTTGTTTATCTCAAAAGGGAACAGGCTTTGGATTCCAGGCTGAAGTCTTATGAAAAATGAGTATCGGCTTTTCTAAAGCCCGGAGGAGGCTGTCAGACAGTGGATTGCGTAATGCCATTGAATGAAAAGCTTTCAAGGGATAAAAAAAGGTGGTTATCAGGTAAAAAAAGACAGGCACTTATCAAATTAAGAATAAACAGTATGAAAAGAATTTTATTTATTATCGCCACAGCCGGAGTAACTGCACTTTCGGCGCAAACAGACTCCCTGCCGACTGTGAAAGTACCTTTTGAAGGAATGGACCTGAGCTGGCTGAATGGAGGCGACCGGCGCAGCAGCCCGACTTTACCGGGGAAGCATTTTACACCTGTTGTGATGCTGGATGCTAATTTTACTCACTCCTTCAACAATCCGATCGATAATACGGTTATAGGATCGACAGCGCTCGCCCGGAACAATGAGATGCAGGTTTCGGCGGCACACCTCGGCGGTGATTTTTATTACGAGGGCGCGAGGGCGCATATTGTAACGCAATTCGGAACACGCTCTACCGTGGTACCGAGAAATGATTACAGCCCTTACAAAGGTCAGTATAAGCTGGCTGATGCATACCGTTACCTGGCGGAAGCAAATGCAGGGTATCATTTCAATACAATGTACGGGATCAACGTGGATGCGGGTATGTTCATGTCGTATCTCGGGCTGAACTCCTATTACCAGGTGGAGAACTGGGAATACCAGGCTTCTTTTACTTCCGATAACACGCCCTGGTTTTTCAATGGTATCCGGATACAGATACACCCGACAAAACATTTGAAGATAGAGCCCTGGATCATTAATGGCTGGCAAAGCTACGGGCTGTTCAATCAGCAGCCGGGCCTTGGCGGAAACATTACCTGGATACCGAATGAACGGATAAAACTGTTAACGAATAATTATTACGGAGCAGATGCAGCCGGGATCCCGAAGCGCAAACGCTTTCATTCGGATAACAGCTTATTGATCCGTTATCTGAACAAACCACAATCAAAAGGGATCAGTAAAATGGCTTTCTCCTTAACTGCCGATGCGGGTTTTGAAAAAGGCGGGGGCGTGAACGGTTTTAAGAACGGAGATTCCATCAGTGGGCCGGCACAGTACTTTGCAAGTGTAATGTTCTACAACCGGATCTGGTTTGCGAAGAACAAGCTCGCCTGCACCATGGGCGGAGGATACATGAATAATCCGGGCAGGTACCTGGTATTGTATCCAACCGGTCAGGCCAGTCCCTTGCCGAATGTGAATAACCCGACGGTGCCGGAAGGATCATTTCCCTACAGTGCTTCACCTGGAGATGCATTCGAAGGTTTTGATTATTCTGCCAATATGGAGTGGTTGCCGAACGAACATGTTTCATTCCGGCTGGAGTATGTGCACCGGCAATCCAATGTTCCGTATTTCGCAGGCCGTGGTGGTGTAACATCGCCCACTGGTTATAGTACATCGCCTTTGACACCTAACTGGGTTCCCGACCTCGTGAAAGCGGAAGACAGGATCATTTTCGCTGTGTTATTCAGGTTATAAAAATAATTTCATTTTCAATTTTAAAAATAAACTATGAGCTCCATCGATCTGAAAAAATTAAGCTTCGCAGGTTTCCTGGTATCCATTGGCATTGTGTTCGGGGATATCGGAACATCTCCTCTTTATGTATATTCTGCTATTATCCGCGAAGACGTGATCTCGGAGCTATTGGTGCTCGGCAGTGCTTCGGCCATTTTCTGGACCTTGTTTTTTCAAACGACAGTTAAATACGTTTTTATTACACTCAGGGCTGATAACAAAGGGGAGGGCGGGATCTTTTCGCTTTACACACTTGTCCGGAAGTACCGCAAATGGCTTTTATTTCCTGCTATCTTAGGAGGTGCCTTTTTGCTGGCAGACAGTATTATAACTCCACCTGTATCTGTTTCCTCGGCGATAGAAGGTTTAAAACCCAAATTCCCGGAACTGCAAACCATGCCCATTGTTATTGCGATCATCGTGCTTTTATTTATGATCCAGCGTAAAGGGACTTCGTTTGTCGGAAAACTATTCGGTCCGGTAACTCTGCTGTGGTTCACCATTATCGGGATACTCGGAGGCATATCGGTTTTTGGGAATATTGGGATTTTAAAGGCCGTTAATCCTTATTATGCTTATTGTTTGCTGGCCAAATATCCCGGAGGTTTTTGGCTGTTGGGAAGCGTATTCTTATGTACAACAGGGGCAGAAGCGTTGTATTCGGATATGGGACACTGCGGCAAAAAAAATATCCGGATCAGCTGGATGTATGTAAAAATATGCCTTTTACTTAGCTATTTCGGACAGGCCGCCTGGCTAATGGAACGTGAAGGAACAAGGTTAGGGGAGATCACGCCTTTCTTCGGGCTGGTGCCGGAGTGGTTCATTTTCCCGATGATCATCATTGCCACTCTTTCTACTATTATTGCCAGCCAGGCTTTGATCAGCGGCTCGTTCACATTAGTAGCCGAAGCCATTCGTCTCAATCTCTGGCCTAAATTAAGAATACTTTTTCCTTCGGATATAAGAGGGCAGCTATACATTCCAACGATCAACTGGCTGCTGATGTCGGGGTGCATCGCTATTGTATTGTATTTCCGGGAATCTAAGAATATGGAAGCGGCTTATGGTTTATCTATCACACTTACTATGATGATGACAACCATTCTGCTCGCTTTTTACCTCTACACCCGTAAAGTAAATAAGATCGCGGTGTTTGCATTGCTCATAACCTTTCTTGCAATAGAAGGGTCTTTCCTGGTAGCGAACCTGAAAAAATTCATGAATGGCGGATGGGTAACATTGTTTGTGGGAGTTATTATTTTTGCGATCATGTACATCTGGCACCGGGCAAGTGAAATAAAAAAGAAGCTTCAGACCATGGTGCCTTTGGCTCCGTACATTCCTGTACTGAAAGAGCTGAGCGAAGATGAACAGGTGCCAAAGTATGCCACGAACCTCGTGTATCTTACTTCTTCTGCCAACAGCGGGCAGATCGAGGACAGGACTATTTATTCTATCCTGAACAAGCAGCCGAAACGCGCCGACATCTATTGGTTCGTACATGTAGATGTAGTGGACGAACCGTATCGGATGTCGTATAAGACAGAAGTACTTGCGGAAAATGATATTGTGTGGATCACCTTTAAGCTGGGTTTCCGGGTAGCGCCACGTATCAACCTGCTTTTCCGGAAAGTGGTGGAGGAAATGGTGCAGAATCAAGAAGTAAATATAAAAAGCCGGTACTGTTCTCTTGACAAACACAACATAACCGGTGACTTTCGTTTTGTAGTGATGCAGCGTTTCCTTTCTTTTGAGAACGAGTTGTCCTTAGGGAATAATTTTCTGCTGAAGACATACTTTATCTTAAAGAATATGGGGTTGCCGGATGAGAAGGAATACGGACTTGACTACAGCAATGTTACTATCGAGAAATCTCCGCTGATACTAACAGCTCCAAAAGGAATTAACCTCATAAGGGAATAACAGATAAAGAGATAAAAATGTAATTTCATATCCGGTAAAAGACACCACATAAAAGTCCGCACCATGAAAATAAAAACCAAACTGAGTATAGGACTGGGTTTTCTCTTCCTTGTGATCATCCTGATAGGAAGCGTTGCAGTCATCTATATTCATCGTATTGCCAGTGAATCGAAAGAGATCCTGAAAGATAATTACGAATCGGTTCAGCTATCCAAAACGATGATGAAGCAGATCGATATGCTGGAAACAGATACAGCAGCATTTTATTTACAGATGTCAGGCAGTCTTCACCGGCAGGAAAAGAACATCACAGAACCCGGGGAGAAAGAGTACACGGGTGAATTACGTGCTGCATTCGATGATATGAAAAGCAGCGGTAGAAAAGCAGTGCAATTAAAAAAGATGAAGCGCATGCTGTATGAGATCAGCGATCTGAATATGCAGGCGATCCTGAAAAAGAACGACCGGGTGCAGGCAAATGCAGGACAGGTATTGTTATACATAGGACTGATCGGCTCGCTTTGTTTTGTTATTGTATTCACATTCATCATTAATTTTCCCGGGTACATTGCCAATCCTATAAAAAAACTAACAGAGAGTATCCGGCAGATCTCCGAAAAACACTACGATCAGCGACTGGAAATCACGTCGAAGGATGAGTTCGGCGATCTGGCAAAGGCATTCAATGCAATGGCGGAGCGATTGGAATACTATGAAAACAGTAATGTTGCCCTTCTCCTGTTTGAGAAACAACGCATTGAAGCGATCATCAATAATATGAACGATGCCATTATCGGGCTCGACGAAAACGGGATGGTGCTTTTTGCAAATATCCGTGCTGCACAGCTTATTGGCATGCAGGAATCCGGGATGCTGGGAAAATATGCAGGGAACCTGGCCATTAATAATTCCCTGATGCAACTATTGTTGAGTGATATTGATGCCGGCTCACAACCGCTGAAACTGCTGATAGATGCCAAAGAGAATTATTTCAGCCGGGAACGTATTTCTGTTCAGTCTGAAGGTAAGCCGATCGGGGAAGTGATCCTGCTGAAAAATGTAACGCACTTCCGGGAGCAGGACCTCGCGAAGACGAATTTTATTGCCACCATTTCTCATGAGCTGAAGACACCTATTGCTTCCATTAAGCTTAGCACCAAATTATTGGAGGATACGCGGGTAGGAGGTTTGAATGATGAACAGCAGCAACTGGTGCATACGATCAAAGAAGATTCCGAACGATTGCTGAAGCTGACTGCCGAAGTGCTGAACATGGCACAGGTGGAAACGGGAAAGATCCAGTTGAATTTTCAGCGTGTAAAAGCAGAGACCGTGCTCAGGTATGCGATCGATTCACTGAGATTCCAGGCGGATCAAAAGCAATTAACTATTCATACAGAGCAGCAGGAAAATCTGCCGGAAATAAATGCAGACCTGGAAAAAACAGTTTGGGTATTGGTGAACCTGCTTGGCAATGCGATCCGTTATTCGCCGGAAAACGAGCGGATCCTGCTTTCGGTGAACAGGGAAGGCGGAGAAGTACGCTTCTCTGTCCGGGATTTCGGACCAGGCATTGAACGACAATACCAGGATAAGCTGTTCAATCAATTCTTCCGGGTGCCGGGCAGCAACAAAGCCGGAACAGGCCTGGGGCTGGCTATTGCGAAGGAATTCATCGTTGCACAAAAAGGGCATATCGGTTTGACGAGTACCGTTGGAGAAGGCAGCACCTTCTTCTTTCAATTACCTGTGGCCTGGTCTTAAAGATCGGTAATACAGCTTTATTAACACGCTTTTGTAGACAAACTAACTGCGGCAGGCAGTTTTTGCGCCCATTGCTCCAGTATTTTTAGAGTATGGTACTGGCAGGAAATTTACGTTTGCTTCGTGCGCTCTTCGTACTGATGATCGTACTTATCTTTTTTGTATCCTGCCACAGCCGGAAAGAAACCACAGCTTCTTCTGATATCAAAAAAACTTCCGATACAAAAAAAGATCCTCTACCTAAAAAAGAAGCGAATAATGCATTGATAAATAAATACGCCATTCAATTAGGCGTAAGCAGCAAAGAGCTGAAAAATGTAAAGCTCTATACGTTTGTTGACGATTGGTACGCTGTTCCATACAAATATGCGGGGCTGGATAAAAGCGGAATCGATTGTTCGGGCCTTGCCTGCAAGTTGTACGAAGCTGTATATGGACAGAAGATCTCCCGCGCTTCGAGAGATATCTATGCTTCGTGCAAGGAGTTAGATGCAGATGATCTGAAAGAAGGCGATTTTGTTTTCTTTAAGATCGAATCGAAAAACGTTTCGCATGTAGGCGTGTATCTCACCAATAATAAATTTGTTCATGCAAGCACCAAAAGAGGTGTTATCATCAACGATCTGAACGAAACGTATTACAAAAAATACTTCTACAAAGGTGGAAGGCTCAAAAACAGTATATGATAAAGAACCTGTATTATCCCAACTTAGTGATCCCCGCACGATTAAGGGCAGTTAAAAATATCGTTTCTTTAGGTCTGTTGTTGTCTATTGCAAGTTCCTGGAAGCTCTGGACAAGCGATCACCTTTTTCCACAGGCACCTTTGTTCAACATAGGTTTTTCTGTTACACATCCTTTCGATTATATCCTGTTCGTGCTTTTTATCGTTTCCATTGCAGGTATCCTTGTTGCACGGAGGTCACGTCCGTTTATTGTTTCTACGGTTTTGTTGGGGATCGGACTGGCGATCTTTGATCAGAACAGGCTGCAGCCCTGGTTCTATATGTATATGATCATCTTGGGCATTCTTGGATTTTACAACTGGCGGGTGGACGAGCCCAAGAAACATGTAGGCATTTATATGTCCGTTACTATCGTGGTTGGTGCCATTTATTTCTGGAGCGGGATCCAAAAGCTGAACCCAAATTTCATGTCTTCTACCTGGGAATGGTTCATAAAACCGTTGGAGCGTATACTTACCCCAGAGGAATGCATCGTGACACATAAATTCGGCCACCTGGTTCCGTATATGGAGATCGGAATAGGCATCGGCCTTTTCTTTGAACCGGCGAAACGCGTGTTTATTCCACTTGCGATCGCCATGCACCTGATCATACTGATCCTGCTCAGTCCTTTGTTTCATAACTTTAACCATACCGTATGGGGCTGGAACCTTTGTATGATATTGCTGGTATGGTTTCTTTTTGCAGGAGAGACTCAAAGCCGGTACAAGCAATTTTATTACCTGAGTGAATTTAAACCCTTCTTTGCTGTTGTGCTGCTCACTGTTTTTCTGCCGGGGTTAAATCTTATCAACAGATGGGATTCGTATCTCTCCGCCAATTTATATTCAGGGAACAGTGCACGGGTAGAGATCTACTTAACCGAAAATGCAAAGAACAAATTGCCGTATTACATTCAGCTCTACACCAAAAATGACGGCGGCGGGCTGTATACACTTCAGCTGAAAAAATGGGCCATGGCTGAAATGGGCGTTCCCGGCTACCCGGAGCCAAGGGTATTCAATATTGTGTACAAGCATATCCAGGCTATTACCTGCTGCGATGATGAAGTGACACTCTTTGTAGATGAAAAGAAAGGCCTGCTGGCGGATGTCTGATGCACCTGCCACTATAGCAGGCTATTAGAGGGCCTGTATCCGACTCTTAATAATTTTTTAATAACCTGCCGGTTTCGGGGTACTTTGGTTTCATCAGTACTTGCTATATTAGCGCTTCTAAACAGAAATATATGAATAAGATCTCTCTTGCAGTAAACGTTGTATTGCTAATAGCTGTGGCTATCCTTTTTTATCTCTACAGCTCACTGAACGGTAAGATCTCCGGAACAGCCGGGGAAACGGACAGCACCGGCACCAAAACAGCTACACCGAAACTGGTAACCGATCCATCCAAACTGGTCAATTCCAAAATTGCCTATATCAATATCGATACGCTGGATATGAAATATGATTATATCAATGATAAATCCAAAGAGATCAAGAACCGCCAGGCTTCCCTTGAAGCACAATACAACAGCATGGTAGCCAAATTCCAGGAAGATGTAGCTGCATTGCAACAGGCTGCGCAGGCAGGTATCCGCCCGGAAGCCGAACTGAAAAAAGAAGAAGCCCGCCTTCAGCAAAAGCAATATGAAATTGCCAACAAAGAAAAACAAATGCAGAACCTGGCCGAAGAGGTAGCCAGCACACAAGGAAATATGCTGAAAAACGTATCTGTTTTCATTGAGAAGTTCAACAACGGCAAATACGATTTTATCCTTGCCTATACGTCCAATATCAGCTCTGTGCTATATGCAAAGCCTGACCTGGAGATCACAACGGAAGTGGTGAACGGACTGAATGAAGAGTACAGGAACACAAAAGCAACGGCTGCTGCCGCAAAAAAATAATGGATACCAATACACTGTTGACCAAAATAATGAGTGTTCATGAGTTTCATGAATCCTTCCTCATTGGCAATGCCTCCGAACCCAAACTGGTAGACGAAAAAGACTATATGCTTCGTTATAACCTGCAGAAAGAAGAGAACGAGGAATACCTGGAGGCCTGCCAAAAAGGAGATCTTACCGAAATAGCAGATGCATTGGGAGATCAGCTGTATATCCTGTTCGGCACTATCCTCAAGCATGGACTGCAGGATAAGATCGAGGCGATCTTTGATGAGATCCACCGCAGCAATATGAGCAAGCTTGACGAACAGGGCCAGCCTATTTTCAGGGAAGATGGAAAAGTTCTCAAAAGCAGCCTGTATTTCAAGCCGGATATTTCTAAGTTCCTGAAGTAATATCACCTGTTCTTATTTCCCCTAAGCACATTGTAAACACGGGTTCCCCGGGCCTGATGTTATGTGCATACAGGGCCGCTCTTCACATACAATAACAATTTTCTAAACTCTTCACACAAATAGTGAGTATATTTGTGCCCGTTTTTATGCTTTTCAAAACCCATATCCGCGAAACTATTCTCTTGTCCCTGCCACTGATCGTGAGCCAGGTAGGGCATATCGTTACCGGTATGGTGGATAATATGTTCCTTGGGGGTATTGGTAAAACCGAGCAGGCCGCCGGCATCCTTGCAAGTAATATTTTTATATTGCTGCTTGTATTCAGTATAGGCATGTCCTATGCACTTACACCGCTTGTTTCACAGGCACATGTAAAAGGCGATGCAAAAGACAAAGCATTCCTCCTGAAGAACGGGATGCTTCTGAATTTCGTGATCAGCCTGGTTTTATGCGGGATCCTGTACGGCATGACACCCTTGCTTCATTATGCCCAACAACCCGATGATGTGGTGGAGCTGGCCATTCCTTATTTTGGTGTACTGATCCTTGGTATCGTGCCCTGCAGCTTATTCTTTACGGGCAAACAGTTTTCGGAAGGCCTGAATAATACGGTAGCAGCCATGCTGGTAAGTGTTGCCGGAAATATACTGAACATTATCCTCAATTATCTTTTGATACACGGTAAATTCGGATTCCCTGAGCTGGGCTATATGGGCGCTTGCTGGGCTACCTTCTATGCCCGTTGTTTTATGGGACTTGGCTTCATTGTGATCATCTATAAAAGCAAATTATTCAGTGATGTGCGCCCTTTTCTGAAGCAGGTTGGCTTCAGTCTTTCGCATTGCCTGCATTTGTTCAGGATCGGCATCGGTTCGGCACTTCAGTTTACGTTCGAAGTAGCCGCTTTTGCCATATCAGGTCTGATGACAGGCTGGTTTGGAAAAGAACAGATCGATGCACATGGGATCGCATTGTCTATTGCTGCTTTTACCTATATGTTTAGCAGTGGCATCGGTGGAGCAGCTACGATCCGTGTCGGGAAGTTCAGTGCGCAGAATGATTTTGAGAATGTAAAAAAGGCAGGGAATGCAGCATTGCTTTCGGCACTTTCGGTTACGTTGTTCTTTGCCCTGGTATTTTTTGTTTTGCATACATCGCTGCCGCTTGCCTTTAGCAGGGATGCGCAGATCCTGGCGATCGCATCGGAGCTACTGATCATTGCAGGTTTCTTTCAACTCTTTGATGGCATACAGGTAGTAGCGCTGGGAATCCTAAGAGGATTGGAAGATGTAAAGCTTCCTACGATTTTTACGCTGATCGGCTATTGGATCATTTGCCTGCCGCTGAGCTATTACTTCGGAACTACCCTGGGATATATGGCAAACGGGATCTGGTGTGCACTTCTGTGCGGTTTGTTTTTTGTATCGGTGTCGTTATACTTCCGTTACAATTATCTTATGAAGAAGAAGCTGGTTCGATCCTGAAACCCAGTTGCTTCAGATGATCCCAGTATTCGGGATAGGATTTCTCAATAACTTCCGGAGCTTTTATTTCCACATAGTCTGATACGAGGGCCAGTGGTGCAAAAGCCAGGGCCATGCGATGGTCATCGTATGTTTCAAATGGTGCGTCCGGTATGCTATTCAAAGGACCTTGAATGATACGGATCGAATCATCCGTGATCGTTGTTTGAATGCCGGCTTTTTTTAGTTCCGTATGCAATGCGAGGATACGGTCCGTTTCTTTTATTCTCAGGGTTCTCAATCCGGTAAGTGTTGCACTCATTCCAAGTGCTGCAGTTGTAACGGCCAGTGTCTGCGCTATATCCGGGCAGTCCGAAAAATCGTATCCAAAATCGGCAGATAATAGTGTGTCCTGTTTTTTCAGTTGAAGCTGTCCACCCTTTACAAAGGTGCTTTCCACTCCTAATTGTGCGAAGATCTCCCGGCAAACGGCATCGGCTTGCAGGCTATCCCTGTTCAGGCCTTCTATTGTTACAGATGATCCGGGCTTACTTAAAGCGATAAGGCTATACAGATAGGAGGCAGAGCTCCAGTCCGCTTCAATGGTATACTTGTTATGAGTGGCGGTGTAGGGATCATTCGTGCAGGAAATACCTTTACCGGTCCAATGTACATGGGCACCAAATTCCTGCATAAGACGCAGGGTCATTTCAATATACGGTTTCGAGACGGGCGTATCCACCAGCTCAATTTCCAATCCGCTATCCAGTAAAGGAACGATCATCAACAGGGCTGATATATACTGGGAACTGATGCCGCTATCGACATGGATCTTACCGCCACTTAATTTTTTGCCTTTTATCAGCAGGGGAGGGAAGCCTTCTTTTTCTGTGTAGTGAATATCGGCACCCAGCTTACGCAGGGAGTCCACTAATTCTTTCACCGGACGTTCTTTCATGCGGGTTGATCCTGTCAGCATTCGTTCGCCTTCTGTGGCTGCAAAAAGTGCCGTAAGAAAACGCATGGCGGTCCCTGCATGGCCCACATCAAAAACCGTTTGAGTGTTGATAACGGAGAGAATGTTTAGCAGTGTTTGTGTATCCTTTGAAGTAGAAAGGTTCAGGACTTCTGTATCCAGCCGGCCAACCTGTTTCAGGATCAGCAGACGGTTACTTATGCTTTTGGACGAGGAAAGCTTCAGTGTTCCCTTCAGTTCTTTTGTAGGATGTAAGATGCGGTATATCAATTGTTTTTCCAATGGATAAAAATAGTGATTTTATACTCCTTTCCGCTCTTTACATTGCGCGATTCCCTCTGTATTTTTTGCAGGAAATAAGGGAATTGCTGCTTTCCGCTTATTTCTTTCCGCGATTCGCTTTCTATTTGCGGCGATAATTAAGGGAATTGCTGCTATTTGCTTATTTCTTTCCGCGGTTCTCTCTGTATTTGCGGTAATAATTAAGGTAAAAGGTGCTTTTTGCTTCTTTATCTCTATGAATGGTAATCCAAATCAGGCCGCAAGAGCAGGTAAACAAAAAGGGCTGCGAATTTCGCAGCCCTTTATTATTCGTTTAATACAAACGGATTATTTGTTGATAACAATACGTTTTGTAGTAGTAGCGTTAGCTGATTTTACTTTTACAACGTAAGTACCGGCAGCAACTGTAGAAAGATCTACTGTGTTGTAACCTTTTACCAGTTTGGAAGAAAATACATTCTCTCCAAGAACGCTGTACACTTCAACTGAAGAGTTGTTTTCAACAGCGCTAACTGTGAATACACCTGCGTTCGGGTTAGGGAATACACCAACTACTGCAGTAGCAGCGTTATCTTTGATGCCTACAGGAGACATGGTGATGTTAATATCATCAAGTCTTACGCTTGTACCTGCACCAGCAGCTGTACCAGCGCCACGGATACCTACGTAGATAGTTCCTGAAGCAGGAGCAACGAGAGGTACAGAGATTTGCTGGTAAACGTTGTTTGCTGTGTTAGCAGTGAAAGGTTTGATCTCAACACCAGCGTTCATGTCAGCAGCAGTTTGTCCTGTAAGGTTAATATTTACAGAAGTACCACCGTTAGCGCCTGCAGATGTTTTTGTCCAATAGGTCAGGTCGTATTGCTCGCCCATTGTAACGTTCATACATTTGAACATTACCCATGCATCACCAATAGCCGCTGCAGCCTGCAGGTTAAGATGTCTTACTCCACCGTGAGAGTTTGGAGCACTGTTCGTAACAAGAGCCCAGTTTACTGTACTTCCTGCGTTAGCACCGATGTAAAGAGCGAAGTATTCGTTACCTGTTCCTTCGAACGTATTTACATAAGGTGTTGTAGAAAGATTCACAGGAACTGAGTTTTGGAAATCAACAGCGATTGTATCGTTAGCCGGAACTAATTCTCCGCTAACGGAAGTCCACATTTTTACAACGTAGTCTGCTTCAGCTGTGAAATCAGCAGGTACAGAGAAGATGAAATCCAAAGAATCTCCAGGAAGGATCGTGTCAGTAACTACTTCGTTTACAGCAGTAAGAGCATCGATCTGGTAAGATACCGGGAAGTTCATGATAGAATCGTTACCGTAGTTTTTTATACGGATCCCGATTGGAACCAATGTGTTTCCACAAGTAGAAGCTGTTTGAGGGCCACCGTCAGAAACAGCACCGTCAATGATTGTCATACCTTGCTCGAACATTGCACAAACACCACCTGTTAAATCAGCAGGGTTCGCACCGAATCCGTCACCGGATACAGCAAAAGTAGCAGTTTGCATACCTGTTACCATAGCACCGATAGTTACGTTGATAGTAATAACGTATGTGCCCGGTCCGTTCGGATCGTAGCTTGGAACGATACCACCGTAGTAGTTATCATCATTACCCCATGTAATAGTTTGACCTGTGATACCAACGAAAGCCTCAGGACCATCAGAAGACGCTTCTCCGTCATCCGGTCCAAGATCTGGTGTATTTAATGTGGAGTTGATAGTGAAATTAGCCGGGAATGTGATGTCTAATTTATCACCGTACTCAGCATCTGTGTTTGTTAATTCAAGTTCAAATACAAGATCCATAGTAGTACCAGGAACATATTGAGTCTGGCAGTTCAGGATACCGGTCATTGCCTGAGCAGACATTGGACCACCGATGTTTCTTGCTACAGCGTTAGAAGCGTTTCTTGTTTTAGCAACACCAACCTGAGCTGCATTCTTTTGTTTCAATGGATTTTTTACTGTCAGCGTTGTTTGAGCGTTTACACCCAAAGCAATCATTGAAGCAAATCCTAATAAGTAGATTTTTTTCATTTGATTTAGTTTATAATATGAGCACAAATATAATCAGAAGGTTTTTTACTTCAAACCTATTCGAAGGCTTTTTTGAAAACTTAAGTAATTGAAAGTTAATTGCTTGATATGAAATTAACAGTTTTAACGTATTACTTATTGGATTTGGAAAGCTTCGTATTGGAAGAAACAAGCTCTATCCTCAGATTTTTAAGATTAATCAGAGGTGTTTTTATCTTTATCGAATTGTTACGTTTTATTTCCGGGCTAAGCGTCGAAAAAACGACCTTATTATCCGCATCATATATATTTATAGTATAGATATCTGTTTCCAGTCCTTTATTCAGCACAATGAGCTCATTTTTGGAGGTAGGGTAGAACGTTACATAATTGGGGTAGAGCGATCGGGAAAAATTAGCCCGGTAGAGCGCAAATTTATCATTCACCCTGCCGCTTGTATCTTTCTGGCGCAGGGCAAAGTCCCATAGCAGTTCCCCTTTCGGGCTTATTTCCACCACCCGGTTCGAGCTTCCTTCACAGATCAGGTAATTTCCATCGGGCATTATTTTCACTCCGCCCATCCGGTCGATCTTTCCATTGCTTTGTGCATCGTAATTCAGATCGAATTTCCACTTCAATTGAAAGGTGTCCTTTTTTGTAGCAGGAAGGCGGATGATCTCTACGCAGGAGATCTTTCCATTGTCGATATCATTGTTATTAAAGAGAAGCATATCTCCGTTGGGGAGCAACTGAATGTCGTGCTGTAGTCTGAACAGATCGGTTTCCATTACATCATCCTCATCGTTCAGCCGCTGTCCGTAAGAAGCCAGGATCTTCTTGCTTTTCCTGTCGATCTTTATGATCCGGCTGATATCCCGGAAGCTTAGATAGATCACATTGTTCGTTTCATCCACACAGAAAGAATTGGCATGAGGATTTACCACACCTGAGCGTGTTTCGATCTTACTGTTGATAAGGTATTCGTATGGGAAATAATCCTTCATTCTCCATGACCAAACGATCTCCCGTTTTTCATTAAACTCGATAATATTACAAAAATCAACTTCTTCTGAAGTCACTGTATCACCCGGATTCTCATTGGCAAATTTCACCTTTTCATTACCCAGCACCATGTAGTTCCCATTTGGCAATTGTAGCAGGGCATGGTGATAATCTTCTTTTTTTGCTCCTGAAATGGTGCCTGCCGCCGGTGCCTGCCATAGCACATTCATATCTATGTCCACGCGGCTGGCATTTGGCTGATGAATAAAAGAAATATTTCCGTCATTGTAAAGCCTGAAATCCCTCACCACTTTTGCATTCACCTGCTCCAGGTGATCTTCCGTCATAAACCAGACCACGTTACCTTTCCTGTCAACAGCACATCTGTACTGATCGCACCAGATCAGCCCGTCCTGTATCTTCTCTTTTTTATTGTACAGCTGAATGGGCTGGTATAATTTGCGGTTCACCATCCGGGTAGTAGCAATGGAAAAATAGTGATAGTCCGATTTTGTTTTTTTTCCGGACTTCAACGTTGTTTCCACATACCATTTGTAGTTTTTGCCAAGCCGCAGATCTTTGATCAGAGATACAGGGAACTTTTCCTGTTTTTTAATAATAAAATCTTTTTCCTTCGGTTGCAGGATGGAATCGTATGTTATGTAGATAGTGTAGACGGAAGCGTTCTCTTCATAAGGGAACTCAAACATTATTTGATTATAATTCAGTTTAGAGTTATCTTTGGGAGCAAATTGTGCGACTGCGCTGTTAAGAGTAAAAATGAAAAAAATAGTATTCAGTATTGGCTTGCCCATCTTATTGTTCGCATTAATTCATTGCAATAATAACGAAAATAATAAAGCGAATCTTCCGGCAGATGTGGTTGTAAATGATTCGATCGATGAGGAAGAAATCTGGAAAGTTCCCGATACAAGCGAGATCCCGCATAATGAATTCGGGGATATGGTACGATACGGAAGAGACCTGATCCTGAATACCGCTTATTATATCGGTCCTGAAGGCAAAGTAGGAAAGTTCCTCGGGAATAAAATGAACTGCACCAATTGTCACCTTGATGCAGGAACCCGGCCATATGCATTCAATTACTTCAGTACGCATGCCCGTTATCCGCAATACCGGGCGCGGGAAAATAAAATACTCTCCCTGGCCGACCGCGTGAATAACTGCATCGAACGTCCGCATAACGGAAAACATTTGCCGCTCAACAGTAAGGAAATGCTGGCCATCATAAGCTATATGAAATGGCTGGGAGAGAATGTGCCGGTAAACGGACATGTGAAAGGAGATGGTCATGTAGAGTTTGAATATCCCGAAAGGGCGGCAGATCCGGTAAAAGGCGAGCTGGTGTATAAAAGAGATTGCGAAAGTTGCCACGGTAAGAACGGTGAAGGAAAAATGCGCCTGGATAACGTGTGTTATGAATATCCTCCCTTATGGGGCAACGATAGTTACCAGGCTGGCAGCAGTGTACACCGTGTTACAAAGCTTGGAGCATTTATTTATGCCAATATGCCAAACAAAATAGCCACTTACGATAATCCTAAATTAACGATAGAAGAAGCCTTTGACGTTTGTGCTTTCATCAATAACGACGATATTCATAAAAGGCCGCAGCCGGTAACCAAACAGGATTATCCGAATGTGAATAACAAACCGATCGATTATGCAGGAGGGCCTTACATAGATAGTTTTCCTATGCTGCAGCATAAGTATGGTCCTTACAAGCCGATCATAGAATATTATAAGAAGATAGGCAAAGAGCCGAAATTCTGACGTTTAGAAACTGAATTATGCAAAAACTCGATATCCTTGCGATTGGTGTTCATCCTGATGATGTGGAGCTGTCCTGCAGCGGCACACTGCTCAGGCATATTGCCAATGGCAAACACTGTGGCATCCTTGATCTTACCCGTGGTGAGCTCGGAACCCGTGGAAATGCAGAATTACGTACGAAAGAAGCTAACGACTCAGCGATGTTGCTTGGAGTAACAGTTCGAAAACAATTGGATTTCAAAGACGGATTTTTTCAGAACGATGAAGCGCATATCAAAGAGATCATTAAAGTGCTGCGCGAATTCAGGCCGGAGATCGTTTTAGCGAACGCTGTTTCGGATCGGCATCCCGATCATGGAAGAGCGGCAAAACTGATAACGGACGCCTGCTTTTATTCGGGCCTCGCAAAAATAGAAACCGGAGTGAATGGAGAAAACCAGGAAGCCTGGCGTCCGAAGGCGGTGTATCATTATATTCAGGATCAGTTTATTCATCCCGACTTTGTAATTGATGTAACGGATTATGCAGAAAAGAAAAGAGCATCCATCATGTGTTTCTCTTCCCAGTTTTTCGATCCCACATCCAAAGAACCACAGACACCTATTTCCAGTCCGGAGTTCCTTGAAAGCCTGTATGCCAAAATGAGCCTCTGGGGCAGGGCGATCGGAGTAAAATATGCAGAAGGATTTACCGTAAACCGCTATCCCGGGGTGAAGGACTTCTTTGATCTGCAATAAATCGTAGCTTTGTATGGTGAAAAATCTCCGTCTGTTGCTTTTAGCTTTGATCAGCGCCCTGCTGCTCAGTCTTGCCTGGCAGGCGTATTTTACCGTTTTTATATTTATTGCTTTTGTTCCACTGCTTTTTATCGCTGATGAATATTTTTGGCCTCAGCCGGAATCGGTGAAACGAAAAGGGCTGAGAAAATTCGGACTCTTTTACCTTTTATTCCTTACCTGGAACCTTATTACCACCTGGTGGGTATACAATGCAAGCCCGGCAGCTTATCTCGCCTGGACGCTTAATGCCCTTTTCATGGTTTTGACGATAAGCTCGGCCTGGTGGGTAAAAAAACGCTTCAAAGGTTCCTGGTCCTACTTCATTGTGATCCCGTTCTGGTTATCATTCGAATACCTGCATCAGCATTGGGACCTGAGCTGGACCTGGCTTACTGTGGGGAATGTATTTGCGCATCAGAGTGAGTTGGTACAGTGGTATGAGATCACCGGTACGTCCGGCGGCAGCGCATGGGTGTGGGCAGTGAACATTCTTATTTATCTTTTGCTGAAAAAAAGATGGCATCCCGACAATCGGGAAAGGAGTTGGAACCGAAAGCATAGCCTTGCCATTGTTTCGGCGCTGCTGATCCCTGCTCTGCTTTCCTATGTGCTGTATGTTACGGTAGATTCGAGGATAGCACCTACGCAGCTGAAAAAGCAACAGGTGGTGGTGGTCCAGCCGAATATCGATCCGTATAATGAAAAATTCAGCTCCGATCCACAGGTGCAGATCGAGAAAACAATGGATCTTATTGGTAGAAGCATTAAGCTGGACAGCGCTGCTTACCTTGTTTTTCCGGAGACCTTCCTTACTTCCGAAATGTGGGAAGACCAACTGAAGGATGTTTCGGAAGTGCGCTATTTCAAAGAGCAGCTGATCGACCGGTATCCGGATTTAGCGATCGTTAGCGGCGCCAACACCTATAAACAATTTGCCCGCGGTGAAAAGCTATCGGCTACTGCCCACAAATTCCTGAAGGAAGACGCATACTATGATTCTTACAATGCAGCTATTCAGATAGACAAAAGTGATAGTGTGCAGGTGTACCATAAATCAATATTAGTACCGGGTGCCGAGATCATGCCTTTTTTATCGATAGCGCCCTGGCTGGAGCAATATGCCCTTGATATGGGAGGAACAAGCGGAAGCCTTGGCTTGCAGGAAGAACGCGGTGTTTTTAAAAGCACCTCCGGTATTCATATAGGGCCGATCATTTGTTACGAAAGTATATATCCCGAATATGTAACGGAGTATGTAAAGAACGGCGCTAATATGCTGTTCATCATAACGAACGATGGCTGGTGGGGCGATACCCCCGGCTATAAGCAACACATGGCTTATGGTTCACTACGTGCTATCGAAACCCGTAAGCCAATGGCCCGCTCCGCTAATACGGGTATCTCCTGTTTTATTGATGAAAGAGGAAAAATATTCAAGGCTACAAAATGGTGGGAACCCCGCGTAATAGAAGCAACGCTGCGCCCCAATACCTACCAGACTATTTTTGTGCGGGCCGGCGATCTCTTTGCCAAATGCTCGCTCATCGCAGCGGCTCTTCTGCTGATATTCGCTGTGTATAAGCGCTTTGCAAAAAGGTGATTTTCAGACTCAAAAACCAGGCATCTTTTTATAGAAAACCAATAAAATGTTTACCTTCGTTGACGTTATTTTTTAAACTCCCTTGTTATGGAAAAATATGATGTTACCGTTATCGGTTCAGGTCCCGGTGGATATGTAGCCGCCATTCGTTGTGCACAGCTCGGATTCAAAACAGCTCTTATCGAAAAATACCCAAGTCTCGGTGGCACCTGCCTCAATGTAGGCTGTATTCCTTCCAAAGCGCTGCTCGATTCTTCCGAACATTATCACAATGCGCTGCATTCATTTGCGGAACACGGTATCGAAGTGAAATCACCAAAAGTGAACCTTGGGAAGATGATCGAACGAAAAAGAGGTGTGGTAAAAATGACGGTTGACGGGATCAATTTTCTTATGAAGAAAAACAAGATCACCGTTATTACCGGGCATGGAAGCTTCACTTCCAAAAACACAATTGAAATTGCAAAAGCAGATGGTAGTAAAGAAACTATCGAAAGCGCAAAAACTATTATAGCAACAGGTTCCAAGCCGTCTTCCCTTCCGGGCATCGAGATCGACAAAAAACGCGTGATCACTTCTACGGAAGCGCTGGAACTGACTGAGATCCCTAAACACCTGATCATCATCGGTGGTGGTGTGATCGGCCTGGAATTAGGTTCTGTATACGGACGTTTGGGTTCCAAAGTATCGGTTGTGGAATTTATGGATGGCCTTATTGCCAGCATGGACAAAGGTCTGGGGAAAGAGCTGACACGCGTTCTGAAAAAAGATCTTGGATTCGAATATTTCTTCAATCATAAAGTAACGGGTGTAAGCAGTAAAGGAAAAGAAGTTACAGTGGTGGCAGAGAACAAGAACGGTGAGAAAGTAGAACTGAAAGGCGACTATTGTCTCGTGGCAGTGGGCAGAAGACCTTACACAGATAACTTAGGTCTTGATAAAGCCGGTGTGAAAGTGGATGCTCGCGGAAAAATAGAAGTAGACGCACATTTAAAAACCAATGTAGATGGCATCTATGCGATCGGCGATGTGATAAAAGGCGCAATGCTGGCGCACAAAGCAGAAGAAGAAGGTGTATACGTAGCCGAATCACTGGCAGGTCAAAAACCGCATATCAATTACAACCTGATCCCCGGAGTGGTATATACATGGCCGGAAGTAGCATCCGTTGGTTTAACGGAAGAGCAGCTGAAAGAGCAGGGAAAAAAATACAAATCCGGATCCTTCCCGTTCAAAGCAAGCGGAAGAGCCCGCGCATCCATGGATACGGACGGCTTCATCAAAGTACTGGCAGATGCGGAGACCGATGAAGTATTAGGTGTTCATATGATCGGGCCGCGGGTTGCGGATATGATCATGGAGGCAGTAGTAGCGATGGAGTTCAGGGCAAGTGCCGAAGACATCGGCAGGATCTGTCATGCGCATCCAACCTTTACGGAAAGTCTGAAAGAAGCGGCACTGGACGCTACGGCGAAAAGACCGATACATATGTAAGAACAAATTGTACATTTGAAGAAAGGCTCCTGACAGTACGGTCAGGAGCCTTTTTTGTTCTTATATTTTTAATTTCCCTTTTGCTTCTTCCGTAAACGGAATATCATTCGTTAAAGCCCAGTTGACAAATTCTTTGATGAAATCGGCCCGGCTGCTTTCCTTTACTTTTTGTGTTTCCACCATCTTTACCTGGTTATTGGACAGCGTAAGATAAAAGATCTCGTAGCGGTATTCGATCTCGCGGATGTGGGTGGCGAATATCCTGCTTACCTGGTCCTGCTGAAAAACAAGCGCTTTACCATCGAAATACAGAAAGTATAGATCGTTTTTCAGGCTGATCCACAATCCTGCCAGCTCGCTCAACAACATAGCCAGCAATAAGATCCCAAACAGCAGCACTTTTATTCCTGAAAAAAGCAGGATCCCTGCAGCGATCGCATAGCCCCCTATCCGGATCGCTTTTTTCGTCAGCAGCCCCGGAGTGTAATACACAAATGAATTCGCTTTTTTACTTGTTTTTTGTGTCTGGGAAAGATTTCCGGCAACGGCTATCAGGATGTAAAACAGGGAAAGTCCCAACACAAGATACAGCATCGGCCATGTAAACGAATTCCTGATCAGTAGTACATACACACATACACACAAAGCCGCTAACAGAACAGAATATTTGACTAAGATTAATTTCATTTTAATGGGTAAATTAAGCAGGCTTATCCTCTCCAGCCCGGTGGAGGCGGAGTAGGTGATCCGGAAGTCCCGGTAGTGTTTCCACTCAGGAAATTTTTCTTTTTCTCGCAGCGGGCTACGGATTCCATGGCAACATCTACGGTTTTATTGTCAAAGGATTGTGAGATCACTTTCCGGTAATGTGTAATGGCTTCTTCCATTTTCCCCTGCGCCTCGAACATGATCGCCCATTCGTTGGCAATGGTTGCCGGATTGATACCGGGCACGGATTCTGCCTTTTGCAGCAGGCCCGCAAGCGCTTCGAAGTTTTTCAGCGTAGAAAGCAGGATGGCATAGTTATAATACGCTGCGGCATATTCGGGCGAGTACTGCAGGCAGAGCTTGTAATGCTCTTCTGCTTTTTTGTAATCCCTGATCTTTGTTTCGTAGATGTATCCCAGGTGATTGTGCGCCTTGCCATACAGGGGATCATCCATCAGGATGTCATTCAGGATGGTGAAAGCATCATTCAGCCTGCCTTCTTTAATGCACATATCGGCATTGTCGAGAAGTTCCTGGTTTCTGAAATGATTCATTGTTTTTTTGTCAAAGATACTCAATTTCGTTCCGTTTTGGCTCCCCTTTTCTATAGTTCAAAACTTTTCCAATATCTGTCGCTAAAACAAAAAAAGAGCCACACTACAGCGTGGCTCTTTTTATATAAGTATAGATTATGAAATTATCGTATCACCTGAAAGAAGCTGGAGATCTTGTTTTCCTGCGGTTTTAAGCCCGGAACTTCAAGAATGTAATAATACGTTCCTGCTTCAATGCCGTTTCCATCCCATTTGTTGTCATAGTTGCTGGATTCATAGATCTTATTACCCCAACGGTTATAAATACCGATCGTGGAATTCGGGAAGAACTCGAGTCCGTTGAAACGCAGGGCATTGTTGATATTATCGTTGTCCGGTGTGATAATGTTAACGATCGGAATGATCACATATACCTCATGATCGATCAGTACCGTATCAAAACAACCGCGGTTCGATTTCACTATCAGCTGAACCGGATAAGTGCCCGGTACGGTGTAGGTATGGTTCTGCGTGCTTTGCGGACTTGCAGTAGTGGCATCGCCAAAATTCCAGTAACATTGCGTGATCGCCCCGGAAGAAACCGTAGAGGTACTTGTAAATGCAACAGCCTGGTTGATCTCGGAAGGTTCCGGCGCTGCAGTGAAATTGGCAACCGGGGACGGATAATAATTTATTGTGGAGTTTACAGTTGCTATACATCCGTATGTGTCTGTAATAAAGATGTTATACGTTCCTGCCTGGTTCGTGGTCAAAGAATCATTATGCGTAACAAGGGAGCCATTCTGCATAATATCGATCGTGAACGGAGTCGTTGCGGTCCCGTGCACTACGATCAATGCTGTGTCTTCATGGCAAATGTTAGGCGTACCTGTTACCGTTACAAGCGGCATATCAAGTATGATCTGCACTGTGTCTCTGTTCACACAGCCAACAGAATCCGTTACCGTTAAGATATAGGTTCCTGCAGTATTCACAACCAATGCACAGCTGTCTGCCATAGATCCTGAAGCAGGCGACCAGGCATAATTATAACCGGTAGTGTCTACAGTAGGAGGGAAGGTGTTCACATAATCGGCTGTAAGCACTTTTGTTTTTTTGAAACACAGGACGTTGTCCGGTGCCAGTGAATTACCCGGCGAATACGTAGCAATTTCTGCAAGAGGAAGTGGAGTAGGGAAGTGTGCGGTTACTGTTTGTGTAGCACTGGAACACTGTCCGCTCACAGTTACCTGTACGGTATAGGTTTCACCGGGAACAGGCACAATAGCTGTACCCGAAAGAACAGGTCCGCCGGAAGCAGGTGTCCAGGTTGTTGAGGCTCCTGCCGGAGAAATATTAGCAATAATGAGCGGCGACTGGCCGATACAATACTGAGGATTGTTGAAACCGTTGATAACAGCTCCACCCACGATCGGGTTCAGTGTGATCTGTGTATTGCTTACACAGCCATTCACAGAAACAGATAAGCTATAGGTAGTTGAAGCAACAGGTGTAACAACGATCGAATTGCTATTCGGGAAAGAACCACCTGCAGAAGATGTCCAGGTGAAGCTCGTACCATTCGAAATAGAAGAAGTCAGTGTAACCGGAACACCAGGGCAGAAGCTTGTAACACTTGGTGTGATCATTACCACCGGAGCGGCATTGGATACATTGACAGTTGCAGTTCCTGTACAACCGTTTGCATCTGTTAAGGTAATGGTTTCAGTACCCGGAGCAGTTACAAATACGGTTGGAGTGGTAGCAGGCGTAACTCCCGTCCAAACATTGGAAACAATAGGAGAGGTAGAACCGCTTACGGTATATCCTAAGGTTGTTCCACCGGCACCGCAGAAATTGAGTGTACCCGTAACGGTTGGCTGCGGATTAGGAAGAATAACAATGTCGGCAAAACTGGTTCGCTGGCATCCTGATGGAGCAGAAACAGTAACGAAGACTTCGCCTGACTGCTGGAAGTTGGCTGTACATCCTGTAGATCCATCGCTCCATACAATACTCGAATAGGCCGAACAATTGTTCAGTGTTACGGTAGAACCGGCGCCTCCCGCACAAATAGGTGGCGGTGTCTGGCTCAGGGCCGGCTGTGGAAGAGTTACATTAGGTACAACAATGATATAACTAAGAGCTGTACTTAACGCAGGAACACCATTATCTGTGGCAGTGATAGTTATTGTATGTGTGCCTACCGCTCCGGCATTACCAATTAAAATTGCCCGTATCGTATCCGTACCGGCACTTCCGCTATTAGAGTAGATACTTACATTACTGCCGAGTGTAGGAGCACTTACCTGGAAGGTAAGATTCTGGTTTTGTTCAGGGGCTGTAAATATCGCTTCAATGATCAGCGTATCTTCCATTGCACAGGTCTTCAGGGTGTCAAATGCACACTGGCTGTTGAAGCTTGACATACACAAAGGAGGTAAGTTACCTGCATTACCACATGCATCGAAAGAAAACGATTTGTTATCCAGCCAGCTTATACCGTCGTTATTCCCATAAGGCCCATCGTATGCCGAACCTGCCTGGTCAAAACGCCCAAGCTGAATAAAATTGGTACCATCTCCTTTGTTCACACCTACAGTAGAAGGAACTCCACCAAAACCATTGGTTCCTGAAGAAGCATCACCGGTAGTCCATTGCATATCGCCATAGCAAAAAGCCACGTTCTTATTATCCGGGATAAGCGTATCGCTACCATTGGAAATGATCAGCTGGAAATCATTCAGCTTATCGTCGTAGTTGGAATAATATCCTACGGTTTGCCATCTTACGATGAGGTAATCAGCGGTCATTTTATAATATACAAGACCGCTTCCTGCACCTCTTGTATCCACATCGCCCCAGAAAGGTGCAACCATTACATACTGGTTACTTGGGAATGGAGAGGAGCTGAATGTACTATAAGAGCTACCGAAAGAAACGTTTCCGTTGTTATTGATATATACATCGGAGTATTGCGTTCCGTAAAAGCAGAAATCGAAGGGAAGCGGAATGGAATTACTGGATCCGTCATCATTCCTGAACGGAGAGGTATATCCGGACATAGGCACGAGACTGAAGGTAGCATCTACCGGGATCATACATGCACATGCATCATTTGTCCGCTGTGTAAAAGGTGCATCATTCTGTTTTGCTACATCCATCGAACCCGATATAAACTCAGGCCCCGGTTTTTGGAAATAAACGGTATTCTTTTGCAGTTGTTTGTTGGCTTTCAGATTGTCGTACTCCTGTGGGGTAACAACTTTAAGCTCCTGTCCAAAAGACCTGGTTACCATAAAGCAACCAAGTGCTAATAAAACGTATACTTTTTTCATCGATTTAGGGTTGGATTTTTAAATTTTGACCATCAATATTACAAAAATAAGCCGGCTTTAGCAATTTTTCTGATAAGATTTACTCTATTATTAGCTTTTTGGCTAATTATTTTTTTACGGTATTCTCAATAAGTACAGTATACATTCCTTTATTGATAGTCTCCCGGTCTACTACTCCTGACTAATTACAAGTATTCTTTTCAGGTTTGTTTGCGCTTTTAACGGGTCGTATTCAGTTACTATAGAATATCCAAGTTAAAAATAAATATTTGAAATTCAAAGGTTTTACTGTTTTATTTTTTATTTTTACTATGCACAAATTGCCATGTACCGTACTTACAGGAACATATGTTTTTTTTTCCTGTCCTGCTTTTTACTAAGTGCGGAGGTTTTCTCCATGGGAATAGATACCAATACGGTTTCGTATCTCAATTATATTCAGAACAAAGGCCAGTTTCATGAAAATGTACTTTTCCAGGCTGGCTTTCGCGGAGGGACTGTGTACCTCGAAAAAAATGCATTTACCTGGGTGTTCTATCCTGCAGGTGGTGTAGACACTTTTCATCACCATGCCCCTGCCGCTGCTACGCCCATCTTCCATACTGTCCGGATGAGCTTCGAAAATGCCGCTCCGGAAACGGAGATGCTGGCTTCCGGTAAACAGGCACATTATCTGAATTATTTCAAAGGAAAGGACCCGGCCAAATGGGCAAAGAAAGTACCGGTATACAATGCTGTTCAGTATAAGAACAAGTATGAAGGAATTTCAGTCAAAGCCTTTGGTGATGGCAATGATATGCGCTATGACCTTATCGTAGCGCCCGGAGCAGATATCAGTCAGGTACAATTAAAGTTCGAAGGGCAGAACAGTTTGAGTATCCGTGACGGCCAACTGATCATAGGGACTTCGGTGGGCGGGATCCTGCAGAAAGCTCCTGTTGCCTACCAGGTGGTGAGAGGAAAAATAAAAGAAGTCGGCTGCGAATATATATTGGACAAGAACAAACTGAGCTTTAAGATCACCGGGTATTACGATAAAAAGCTTCCGCTCATTATTGATCCTACACTTGTTTTTGCCACTTTTTCGGGATCCACCGCTGATAACTGGGGGATGACAGCAACTTATGACGGGGACGGAAATGCTTACACGGCAGGTATCACCTTCGATGCGGGATATCCGACCACAACCGGTTCTTTCCAGGCAAATTTTGCAGGCGGAGTAACAGATGCTATTTATCCTTTCGGTGGTTTTGATATTTCCATATCCAAATTCAATGCAGCGGGCAATAATCTTTTGTATGCTACTTATCTTGGCGGCACACATAATGAATTACCGGTGAGTATTGTTGCCGATAATGCTTCCAATTTGTACGTGCTGGGTAAAACATACTCTTCCGATTACCCTGTTACAGCCGGAGCTTATGATGTTACTTTCAACGGTGGAGTGGATATCGTCGTAAGCAAGCTGAGCAGTGATGGCAGTGCATTACCCAATTCTACTTTTGTTGGCGGCTCGCTGGACGACGGTGTGAATATTGATGCCTACGAGCCCACACTTGCCTCGCTCAAATACAATTATGCGGACGATGGACGAGGAGGGATCCTGCTGGATAATGCCAACAATGTGTATGTAGGTACCTGTACGATGTCGACCGATTTTCCGGTGACAGCGGGTTGTATACAGCCTTCCAATGCAGGTATGCAGGATGCCTGTATTTTCAAAATGCCGCCCGATCTCGGATCGATGAGCTTCAGCACCTATCTCGGTGGAGCGCAGAACGACGCTGCATACAACATTGCGCTCGATAGCAAGGACCGCCTGTATGTGACAGGTGGAACCGAAAGCTCCGATTTCCCTGTAACAGCCACTGCGCTTCATACTACTTATGCCGGGCAGATCGATGGTTTTGTGAGCCATCTGAATTTAGCAGGAACTGCTATACTGCATTCCACGTATGTCGGGACTACTGAATACGATCAGTCTTATTTTGTGCAAACAGATAAATTCGATGGCGTGTATCTCTACGGGCAAACCAATGGTGTGTACCCGGTTACTCCGGGTGTATATTCCAATCCGAACAGCGGGCAGTTCATTCACAAGCTGGATTCCAATTTATCGGTGACTTTATTTTCTACTGTATTTGGTACAGGATCCTTGACACCCAGCATTGTTCCTTCTGCATTCCTTGTTGATCATTGCGGGAACATCTATGTTTCCGGCTGGGGCGGTACATTAGGAGGGTACAATCCTGCAGTGAGCTCTATGGCAGGAATGCCGGTTACCGCAGATGCTTTTCAACCTGCTACTGACGACAACGATTTCTATTTCCTTGTACTGGACAAAAATGCGATCGCATTGAAGTATGCTACTTTTTTCGGTGGTTCCACGATCGCCGAGCATGTAGATGGTGGTACAAGCAGATTTGATAAATCAGGTGTTATTTACCAGGCGATCTGCGGAGGTTGTGGTGGTCAGTCCGGAATGCCCACTACACCGGGAGTCTGGTCCAATACCAATAACGGACCGAATTGTAACAACGCATTGGTGAAATTCAGCTTTGATATGGAGATCACCATAGCACACCTCGCTACCAATCTATTGAGTACGAGCGGATGTGCACCACTTACCGTTGCCTTTTTAAATTCAAGCATCAATAGTGTTCAATACGAATGGGTATTTGGCGATGGTGCTGTTTCTACGTTAGAAGAGCCGACACACACCTATACAATTCCCGGCACTTACCAGGTAATGCTGATAGCGATCGATTCCTCCACCTGTAATATCCGGGATACTGTTTATGCAGAGATCATTGTGCATCCGGGCATTACGATCGCTCCGATGCCGGATATCACACTTTGTGAACTGGACACCTTTTATCTGAGCGCCTCTGCACCCGGCGCTACCAGCTATTCCTGGTCACCGGCAACGGGCCTCAATGATACTGCGGTCTTCAATCCTTTTGGTCAGGCGATCGCATCACAAACCTATTCGGTCACCGTAAGCAACGGATTCTGTGAAGCTACAACTTCTGTGCACGTGCAGGTAAACCCGGAGATCATAGCGCAGGCCAATACGGATGTAGTAAACAATTCGGGCTGCGCACCGCTCACCGTTAATTTTCTCAATACAAGCCTGAACAGTACTTCCTACCAATGGTTTTTTGGCGATGGTGGTAATGCTGTTATTGCGGAGCCAACACATACCTATACTTCAGCCGGAACTTACCAGGCCATGCTGATAGCTTCCAGTTCTTCCGCCTGCAATATCAGCGATACGGCTTTCATGGAAATTATTGTAGCGCCCCCCCTCTCTATTACTACTACACCTGTTGTTCAGATCTGCGAGCATGACACCTTTCAGCTCAGTGCTGTTGTTCCCGGTGCGCTTACATACTCCTGGAGCCCGGCAACAGGACTGAATGATCCATCTGTTTCCAATCCTCTTGGAGTGGCTTCTTCATCGCAAAGCTATACCGTCATAGCAAGCAATGGTGTGTGTGAAGCGATCGATTCGGTGCAGGTATTTGTGATCGATGTTCTGGAAGCGGAACTCAACACGGGCTTACCGGCTGATGCAGGTTGTGCCCCGCTCACTGTTAATTTCACTAATCCGGGATCCACTGCGGCGTATTATCAATGGGATTTTGGCGATGGCACCGGCTCTACGCAGGAAGAACCTTCTCACCTGTATACAAGCGCCGGAACATACAATGTCGTATTCATTGCTATCGACTCTTCCACCTGCAATATCCGTGATACGGCCTATACAGTGATCACTGTTACACCTCCTGTTAGTATCGATCCTATGCCGCAGATAGAGCTGTGTAAATACGAGACCTTTCAACTGAACGCTGCCACTTCGGGGGCACTTACGTTAAATTGGGTACCTGCTGCGGGACTCAGTGATCCTGCTATTTCAAATCCGACCGGTACGGCATTATCATCCCAGACTTACATTCTGACTGCAGGCAATAGTGTTTGCCAGGTGAGCGAATCAGTGACCGTGCTGGTGAATGAGAATTCAGTTACCATAGGGATCGACATGCTTCAATTTTGTACGGCTACTTCTGCTGAGATCTACACGGATACGATCTATGCAGGTTATCTGTGGAATAATGGGCAAACAAGCCCTGAAATAACCGTTACCCAAACGGGATTGTATTATGTGGAAACAACGGATTTTAATGGTTGCCGGGCAAGGGACAGTATTGAAGTGAGCTTTTTGTCTTTTGCCGACCTCATTGGCTCCGACACACTCGTATGCCCGGGGCGATCCGTTCAGCTGCAAACCGTGGAGGGATATACGTATGATTGGTCACCTGCCAGTTCGTTGAACGACGCTCATATATTTAATCCGCTTGCATCACCGGATCTCACAACTCAGTATACGGTCAGTGTTGCAGTTGGACCCTGCCTGCTTACGGATACTATTCTTGTTACGCTTGCACCTTCCATGTATGTGGAGGCTTCTCCGAATGAGATCACCGTGCTTCCGGGCGAACCCATCGACATGGTGGCCAGTTCCGATACTATCGTGTATTGGAGTCCATCGAGGGATCTGAGCTGTTCGTTTTGTAATTATACCATTGCCACACCGGACACGGACATGATCTATTATGCCACGGCCTACGATCAGTTTGGCTGCAGCTACAGCGACTCGGTAAGAGTAAATGTAAGCCCGACATTATATATTCCAAATGCCTTTACTCCCGGAGGAACGGGTACGCTCAATTCCATATTCAGGCCTGAGTTTGTCGGCTACAGGTCTATTGAAGTTCTCATTTTCAATCGCTGGGGCGAAGAGATCTATAAATGGAATACACTCGATGGCGGCTGGGACGGAACCTACCAGGGAAAAAAAGTGCAGCAGGATGTATATATATACAAGCTGAGAGCGATCGATTACCAGGAAAACGAAATTGAAAAAAACGGTACAGTGACAGTGGTTCGTTAGAAGGGATTGATCATTTGCCTGTTTGAATACCAGGTAAGAGTATCCGGATTTTCTTAAACATCCTTTTGATTTACCACTTACAGCTACAGCTCGGGGAGAAATGGATCCGGGTATACGGAAAAAGCGAGGAAATATATTTTTGCTGATCATCAGGGATCAGGATAGCTCTCAGATCCAATACCTGCAGGCTCTTCATATTTTTCAGGTTCTCCGGGAAGCTGTCCAGGTTATTGCTCCACATATCCAGCGTGCGCAGTTTGGTAAGATTGCCCATCTGTGCAGGCAGTGTAGAAAATTCGTTGTTATTTAAGTTGAGGTAAAAAAGCTCTGTTAGTTTTCCAAGCGATCCGCTCAATTGTTCGATCTCATTTTTACTCATGTCCAGGTATTGCAGGTTCCTGAGCACTCCGATACTATCGGGCATGATCTTAATACTGTTCTTCGCCAGATCGAGGTATTGCAGATTTTTGAACAGGAAAACTTCTTTCGGGATGGTTTTGAGCTTTTGTTTGCGTAGCACCAGCTTCACTACCTTATCGGGATCTTTCATCCCTTCGGCAATAGATGTGTATGCGGTGAGTGTATCAAGTGAAAGCGAATCAAGCAACTGTGCTTTAGCAGAAGCAAAGGAAAAAAACAGGAATATGCAGATCAGTTTTTTCAATTCAGGGCTTTCAGGGTATTGACCTTATCCAGGTACAATTGATTTTTTAGTTCCTCTAAGTTAGCAAATTTTACTTCATCCCTCAAACGTTTAACAAAGTTTATACGGATGTTTTCTCCATATATTGTCTTGTCAAAATCAAAAATATTCACTTCGATCTTTATTTTATTATCCGTGTCTGTAGTCGGGTTGGTGCCAATGTTCAGCATGCCCTGGTAGTCTGATCCCCCCACTTTCACTGTAACGGCATATACGCCGATGGCAGGCAGTATCTTGTCCGGATCCATGATCTTTATATTTGCAGTAGGATACCCGATCGTACGTCCCAGTTTTTTTCCTTCGGTTACGATACCTGAAATAAAGAAAGGATAACCCAGGAAATCTGCGGCGATCTCCACATCTCCCTTGTCTATTGCCTTACGGATATGACTGGAGCTGATGTTAATGCTGTTAATGTCCTCGGCCGAGATCTCGTGCACTTCAAAATCCAGCTTTGCTGCATATTGACGGAGCGTATCGATATTGCCTTCCCTGTTCCGCCCGAAACGATGGTCATAGCCAATGATGATCTTTTTTACACCTAATTTTTCTTTCAGTATCCTGCCGATATATTCTTCCGAGCTGAGGTCTGCAAATTCTTTACTGAAGGGATACACCAGCACATAATCAATCCCCGTGGAGGCCAGCAGTTCTATCTTTTCATCGGTGGTGGTGATCAGCTTCAGGTCTTTCTGCTCCGGAAACAATACTTTGCGCGGATGCGGATCAAAGGTAAAAACAAGGCTCTGATAATTCGTGTTCGATTTCAGCTCATTCACCCGCTGCAGGATCTTCCGGTGACCTTTGTGTACACCATCGAATGTACCAATGGTGATAATGGTATTTTGAAGAGAAGGAAAGTCGTTGAGATTGAAATAAACTTTAGGCATAAAAGGTAAGCAAAGGTACGTTTAGCAATTGATATTACAAAGGAGCGGATCCTGTTCAGTTTTTATCGGACCTGGCTACCTGCCGGCAATACTTCTTTGAGCAGTCCGATCACCTTCCTGTCGATGGGAAAAGTGAAATTTTCTTCTTTCAGCTCACCGATCGGGATCCAGCGAAAGGCATGGTCATTGGTGCTTTTGCTGTAGTCGTGCGGTGCAGTGGTAATATTGACAATGGTTTCCAGCGTCTCTACAAAATAATAGATACTCATAACCTGGCAGGTAGGATCGAAGGCAGATGCGACAAAAAAATCAGTGGTATAAAAATGGGAGCCTACCGTAATAGTCAGATCCGCTTCCTCTTTAAATTCCCGGATCAGGCATTCGATCGTACTTTCGCCATATTCAAGACCACCTCCGGGCAACTTGGTGATATGATTTCCGTTGATAAGCTCATCGGAGATCAGCAGGGCATTTTCCTGGATAAGAATACCGTATACGCGTATAGTGAAATTCGGACGCATCAATTGTTGCTGAGCTTGGAGAAGGTTTCAAAGATAACACCTTCTTTCAGAGAATAGGTGGAGACTTTGAATGTTTTGATTGCATACTGTTGCAGGATGAAATCAACAAAAAGGAAAGAAAGAACGATCATATCCACGCGGATGGGGATCAGTCCTTTCATTTGCATACGTTCTGCAAGTGTGGAACGTACTGTTTGGGCAGAAACCTTTTTATAATTATTCAGATCGATCTGGTATTCGGTTTTTTCATCTGACAAGCCTTCGGTGTTGTATTCGCAGGCGATCATTTCCACAAAGCTATCGAAAGCACCTGATGAGCCGATGAGCTCTGTGGGTTTGTATTCTGCCACTGCATCACTAAGCTCTTTTACCGATCCTTCTATATAGCTGCGAAGAGCAGCCCGTGTACTTTCGGAGATAGGATCTTCCGGATTGAATTTCTCGAGCAAACGCGCAGCACCCAACTGGAAGCTTTTTTTCCAGAATACTTTTTGCTTGTTGCAGATAATGAATTCGGTGCTGCCACCGCCTATATCCATAATAAGGGAAGGTGTCTGCTGCAGTTCCACGGCCAATGCCACACCTTTGTGGATCAACTCGGCTTCGCGGTCTCCGTCAATTATTTCCACCCAAATACCATATTTATCTTTTGCCTGCTGAACAAAGTCTGCTCCGTTAGAAGCGCTTCGTATAGCTGAGGTGGCAAATGCCCGTATAATATCCACATCGTGTTTTTCGATCAGTTCCCTGTAGCGGCTCAGGGCATCGAGGCCCCGTTGAAAAGGTCCGGGCGAAATGAAACCGCTGTTGATCGTGCCTTCACCCAATTTTACGGGTATACGATCGGATACGATCCGGCCATGCCCTTTTGCACCTATGTCTGCAATGAGCAAATTGAATGTATTCGTGCCTAAATCAATAACGGCTATCCGCATAAAAAATCGTGTTCTATAAATTTAAGAATTACTACTTAACTCTACGAAGAAATGTGTTGAGGTGGATTGCACTTTTATATATTTTTGTGCAATTGGAGACGAAATTTTTATCGGTCACATCTTTGTCTTTCATGTCGTGAACAGCGATAAAATGTTTCAAACGAAGGAATTCTAAATTCGGATTGTCTTTTTCGTAGCCTTTGGGTGTTGTCTTCAGCGCATCTTCCTGCGATAATTGTTTGTAGTTAGCCACAAAATCTTTTGCCTTTACGATCTTCCGGAACTCTGCAGGATTGTAATCGATCTCCTGTCGGATGGCCTGCAGGTAATTGGGCTCCGGCATCCAGCATCCGGAAGCCAGGAAAGACTTACCGGGCTCTATATGAAGATAGTAGCCCGGATTCATAGAACCTTTTCCACCCGGGCTCATGTCTGCACCGAAATTGGTTTTGTAAGGCGCTTTGTCTTTGCTGAAACGCACATCACGGTTGATTCGGAACAGGCATTTGGAAGCATCGAGGTCGCTGATAGCAGGATCGGATTTGCCGATCTCTTTAATGAGCTTTGCAACTTCAGCCTGGAATACTTGTTTGGCTTCCTGGTAGGCCGGTTTGTTCTTATCAAACCATTCTTTATTATTGTTCTTGCCTAAGGCAGTAAGGAATTTTAATACAGTTTGCATTATTCTGGAATGTTTTCGGTTATTTTTTTGAAGAATTTGAAATTCACTAAAAATTCTTTTGCAATGATTCGCAGGAGCGTATACGTAGGGATTGCCACTACCATGCCCCAGATACCGGCTACCGAAGCAGCCATCAGGATCACTAAAAATATTTCGAGTGGATGTGCTTTTACGGTATTACTGAAAATGTAAGGTTGAATGAAAAAACCGTCCAGGAGGTTAATCGCCAGTAAGGTGAAGAATATTTTAGTGATCACAGCGCTGATCTCTTCCATCTGCCCGTATTCGATGCAGCCGGTGACACCTAAAAAGATAGCGAATACACCACTGATCAGCGGGCCCAGGTAGGGAATGATATTCATGAGCCCGGTGAAAACGCCGATAAGTACCGCATTTCTCACACCAAGTAATAGCATACTCACGGTTGCCAACACACTTACGATAACCACATCAATAAAAAGCCCGACAAAATATTTGGAGAGCAGGCTTTTGGTCGTCCGTAAAATATCTATTATCTCTGTTTCATAAGCAGAAGGGGTGATCAGTATCAAAGATTTGAACGCCATTTTGTTTTCCTTGATCAGGAAGAAGGTAATGAACAGTACGGCAAGGGTGCCACCTAACAAAGAACTGGCAATATCCAGTACATCGTTCAGCAACGTACTGATGTTTTTAACGTTAAGCGTATCATTTACCTGTGAAGTAACGGCTGCAGAGATCTCCTGTTCCGTTCCGAAATTCAGCAGCAGCGCTTTGACCTGCGGGAACTGCGAAAGGATGTCATTGAATACATCATTGAAATTAAGTGTGGAAAGGAATTTCACTTCTTTTATCAAAACCGGCGCAAACAGCATGGTCATAAATATCACACTGCTGATAACCGTAGCAATGGTAAGCAGGGAAACAACCGAATCGGGAAGGTGAAATTTGTTGATCTTGATGCGGGAATAGAGCTTAACGAGCGGCTGGCAGATAAGCGTAAGTACAGAAGCTATTAGCAGATAAATAACCACTTTGGTGAAGATCCAGACAAAGGCAATGATCGCCAGTATAGATAAAATAGGTATGAGATAGGTACGGAGCTTCAATGCCTGAAAATTTCGGGTAAATATACTAAAGATTAGGATTGCAGGAACATGGCAGAATATGGAAATTAGTTTGCGTTTCCCGGATAAAATGTCCAAATTCGGATCACCTTTCAAATGTTGCCACCCGAACGAAAAATACTGACCGGCCCGATCCGGATCGCCATCGCGTTATTACTTATAGGCGCACTCTTTAAGATACAGCACTGGCTTTATGGAGATCTGCTCATGGTGACTGCTTTTGTTGCTATTGCAATT
Source organism: Bacteroidota bacterium (assembly GCA_021156365.1). GTDB lineage: Bacteria > Bacteroidota > Bacteroidia > B-17B0 > Aurantibacillaceae > JADJDM01. The sequence goes on along the minus strand of JAJNDK010000001.1, from coordinate 651,102 downwards.
TTGTATGTGTTTCGTTTCTCCTGGAAAAACACCAAAAAACCCGTGGATCATGTGAAGCTCGTTTTTGTGGTGTGCTGGTCTTTTAATGGTGTTTTTACAATTATGCACTTCCCGGGCAAACTTGTTTTTCAGATCATCACCCTGATCTCCTTTCTTGCTATACTGTTTATGGGAGGAATAAATTACTTTGGGAATAAAGACGAAGAGGGTTCGGATGATGAAAAACAGGACAGGATGCAAAATTTATCACGCTGGATAAAAGGACTTGCTACTGCATTGATACTTATCGGTGCAGTATTTAAAATAATGCACTGGCCCTATGCGCTGTACTTTTTATTTGCCGGAATGACTGTATTGGTGATCTGGTTTTTAAAAGACAGTTTCACCAATAAGGATGAATAAGTCTCAGGGACCTTCAGCTTGTAACGACTCATTTTTTCCTTGTCTTCGCATTGATCAAAAGGTCGTTCTTTTTCCATTCTCCGTAAAGCTGATCTTATAAAAATCCGTCCGCCGGTCTTTCCAGGGTTGTACGCTTCCATTGTCTCTGTTCCGTTCCAGCGAATGCAGATCGAGATCCTGGAAGATCAGTGTTTCTGTATTGATAGGTGCTTCCGTTGCAATTCCTTCCCGGTGGAATTCCAGATCGGAAGGAGTGAGAATGGCCGATTGGGCAAACTGTATATCCAGGTTTTCCACCTTGGGCAAATTACCGACACAACCTGCGAGGATTATATATACCTGGTTTTCTATAGCTCTTGCCTGCGAACAATAGCGAACACGCAGATAGCTTCTTCTTTCATCTGTATTAAAAGGAACAAAGATCAGTTGCGCGCCTTTCGAAACAGCTATGCGAACGAGTTCAGGGAACTCCACATCATAACAGATCATAATGGCAATTTTGCCTACGTCGGTATCGAACGCTTCCACTTTATTGCCGGCCTGAACACCCCACCATTTTTTTTCATGAGGTGTAATATGCATTTTGTATTGCTTTTCGATGGTTCCGTTCCTTCTGAATAGATAAGAGATATTATAGAGATTATCGTTCTCCACCGTGAAATGTGAGCCGCCTATAATATTGATGTTGTATTTGATGGCCAGGGTGGTAAACAACTCTTCATACTTTGGCGTAAATTCGGTCAATTGCCTTACTGCAGCTCCGGGATTTTTATTAGGCAGGAAGGAGAGCAATTGCATGGTGATCATTTCGGGAAAAAGTATGATGTCGCAGCGGTAATCAGAGGCAGCATCGACAAAATACTCACAATTCTGAGCGAACTCTTCAAAATCCTTTATCATCCGCATCTGATATTGAACAGCGCAGGCTCTTATATATTGCTGTTTCCTGCTGGTCCTTGGTTTGTACATGTAATTTGTCCATTCCAGAAAAGTAGCATACCCGAGCGATTCCTTATCGTTGGGCAGGTAATTAGGAAGCAGCCGGATCAATACAAAATCATTGGCCATTTGAGCGGTAAGCACAGGGTCATAGATCTTTTTGTCCCTTACTTTCTCAATATACTGCTCGGCGCTCATTTTGGCAGCATATTTATGGTAGTTCGGTATTCGTCCGCCTATGGCAATCCGTTTCAGATTCAATTCTTTTGTCAGTTTTTGCCTGGCTTCATACAGTCTTCTCGATAGCTTCATTCCTCTATAGCCGGGATTCACCATGATCTCTATGCCGTAGAGCGTATCACCTTTTTCTGTATGATTGGTGATCATGCCATTTGCAGTGAGTGCATTCCAGGAGTGATCTTCACTATACTCGTCGAAATTAATGATATGACTGCAGGAAGAGGCTATGATCTCTCCATTCAGCTCGATACCGATCTGCCCCTGTGGAAAAATAGTGATCAGATTGGTGAACTGTTCTTTGTTCCAGGGTTTCATGCCCGGAAAACAGTCGAGTTGTAATTGGGTTATTGTTTCGTAATCATGAAGCCGGAGCTTCCGGAGTTTTAATTTTTTCATATACGTAAGGTTTATAATAGGCAGGATCTGGAAAAATGCCGTGCACCGGGGTAGTATTTCGCAATATAGAGATTTATGACGAATGATAATTTTTAAAGAAAGTTAAAAAGAACCTGCCGGTTGCTGCGAATCCTGTATAGTCTATTGTTGAAGAAACGACAGCAGATCAAGTAACATTCTCTTTATATATTGAAATTGTACGCAGCATGGGAGGGTAGCCTTTATCAGATTAGCTTGCAGCTCTTTTTCTTTTTTTTGCCATCATTTTTTATGGAAGATGGTAATCAGCACGTCTTTTAATAAACTAAAAAACGTTTGTCATGCTAAAAACATTCTTCCTGATCCTGGTGCTCAACGGCATTTCCGGATCCCTGCTCTCACAATCTGCTACCGGCTCAGTTTGCGGTAAGGTGTCGGAAAAATTCAATACTGAGTCTGTGATCGGTGCAAGCATAGTGCTTCTTGAGAACACCTCCGGAGCATCAGTAGGTTCCATTTCGGATCTCGATGGCAATTACTGCTTAAACAATCTGCAGCCGGGAACCTATAAGCTTATTGTAAGTTATGTAGGATATCAAAAAACAGTAGTTAACCAGGTAATAGTTGTTGCCGGGAAAAAAACGACCTGCGATGTGCAAATGGAAGGGATTGTGCTGGAAGAGGTTGTAATTGACTGCCAGGTAAGACATGCACGTTACACAAGCATTAGCTGCAGTAAAATTTCATATAATACAGCAAATGTCAGCTCAAGTATTAGATCAAAACGAAAAGGCAGGAGCCGGAACAGGAGTCCGAAGCCCGCGAAAGTGTATAATACCGAAGAGTATGCGCGGATCAACGACAATGCCTTCAAAGAAGTAGGGAAGAACCCGCTTTCTACTTTTAGCGTGGATGTAGACAAGGCTTCGTACAGCAATATCCGCAGGCACATCAGCCAGGGAAATTTGCCGCCTGCCGATGCAGTACGAGTGGAGGAGATGATCAATTATTTTCATTACACCTATCCGCAGCCAAAAGAAAATGAGCCCTTCTCGATCACTACCGAATACACCGAGTGTCCCTGGAACAAGGAGCATAACCTGGTTCATATTGGTATGCGCGCCAGGGAAATAAAAGCAGACAGTGTTCCCGCCAATAACCTCGTGTTCCTGATCGATGTATCGGGTTCGATGGATGAACCGGATAAGCTCCCTTTGCTCAAGGAGGGTCTGAGCTTGCTGATCGGGCAGTTGAAACCGAAGGACAGAGTTGCAATGGTAGTGTATGCGGGTGCTGCAGGAGTAGTGCTGAATTCCACATCCGGAACACATAAGGAGGAAATAGAGGAAGCATTAAAAAATCTGGAAGCAGGAGGTTCTACCGCAGGCGGAGCAGGAGTTCAGCTCGCTTATAAAATTGCAAAGGAAAACTTTCTGCAGGGTGCCAACAACCGGGTGATCCTTGCCACCGATGGTGATTTTAATGTAGGTGTAAGCAGTGACGGAGAGCTTACACGGCTGGTCGAAGAAGAACGTGAAAGCGGTGTATATCTTACTGTACTTGGATTCGGATCGGGCAATTACAAGGATTCGAAAATGGAGCAGTTAGCAGATAAAGGGAACGGAAATTATGCCTACATCGATAATATATCCGAAGCGAAAAAAGTGTTAGTGAAAGAAATGAATGCCACCTTGCATACCATTGCAAAAGATGTGAAGCTGCAGATCGAATTCAATCCCACTAAAGTGAAAGCATATCGTTTGGTGGGATATGAAAATCGTTTACTGGCGGATGAAGATTTCAACAACGATAAAAAGGATGCCGGCGATATGGGTGCGGGGCACACAGTTACTGCTATTTACGAGATCATTCCTGCCGGCTCTTCAGAGGCGCTTCCTTCCGTGGATCCTTTGAAATACCAGACGATGCAGGCGTCTGCCGGATCAGCGAACGATGAAGTGATGACCATCAAATGCCGTTATAAAAAACCGGGCAAGCTAAAATCTATTCGCCTCTCACAGGTAGTAACGAACGAACGAAAAAGTTTTGATGAAACTTCCGAAAACTGTAAGTTCTCCTGTGCAGTGGCAGAGTTCGGAATGCTTCTCCGTAATTCGGAATTTAAAGGAAGCAGCAGTTATAAAAGTGTATTGAAACAGGCAAAGGCGGCTAAAGGGGATGATGATGAAGGATACAGAGCTGAGTTTATCAGTTTGGTTGAGAAAGCGGAAACAATGAATAAATAACGGATATGAAAGCAAACAGCAGGATACTTAAAATAGAAAGCCCTTGTTCCCAGAACTGGGCTTCTATGCAAACCAATGCAAATGGTAAATACTGTTTGCAATGCTCGAAAAATGTACTGGATTTTACGAAGCTTTCCGATAAGGAGATACTGCAGGTTATTCAGAAACAGCCCGGGAAAACTTGCGGGCGCTTTGATACAACACAGCTGAATAGAATTTTGACTGTTCATTCTGATCGAACGGTCGGGCCATGGGCAAATAAATGGTTGGCAGGTATTCTTATGCTACTCAGTATTAAACATACAAACGCTTCCGGATCTTTCCATAAAGAGAACAAGATATCTGTTTTTGATCAAAGTAAAACACGGCATCCATTGCCTGTCGGGAATCCTTCAGACAGTCTGAAAAATATCTTTAGCGGAACTATTGTTGATGTACAGACAAAAGAAGTATTGGTTTTTGCAACTGTCAGGATAAAAAATACGAATACCGGAGTGACAACGAATATAGATGGGAAATTTACTTTAAAAGTCCCGCCTGGTTCATTGACAGATAGCCTGGTGCTTGAGATCTCATATATAGGTTACTATACAAAATTCTATACTGTGCAAAAAAACAAATTGCATACGGAGAATGAAGCCTTGAATTTTCCTGCCGTTGAATTACGTATGAAACCGGATCAGATGATCGGAGAAATTATAATTGTAAAAAAGAAGAAATGGTGGCAAAGAAAACCCCACCGGGCCTGATTGTACAAGAATAGTTTAATACAAATTTTCTTTGCGGTTACTTATTTCATTTTCTCAAACGCTTCCTTTAAAAAGCCAATGCCCGCTTCCCGTTCATTCGGAATGATCCCGTCCAGGATCGCATCTTTCAAAGCATTTTTCAGATCACCTACTTTTTTGGAAGGCTCCAGGTTAAAGATCTCCATGATCTCTTCGCCGCTTACGGGTGGCTGCCAATTGCGGATCTTGTCTTTTTCTTCCAGCTCTTTCATCTTCTGGCGGACGATCTCAAAATTGTGCAGGTAACGTTTTACCTTGTTCGGATTTTTGGTAGTGATATCCGCTTCGCATAATGTCATCAGGTCATCCAGGTCTTCGCCGGCTTCATACATCACACGGCGCACGGCGCTGTCAGTGATCTCTGTTTTTGCCAGCACAATAGGGCGCAGGTGAAGCAGTACGAGCTTCTGAACGTATTTCATTTTTTCGTTCAGCGGTAGTTTCAGATCCGCAAAGATCTTCGGCACCATCCGGGCACCTTTGTCTTCGTGGCCATGAAAGGTCCAGCCATGATCGGGTTCAAAACGTTTGGTTGCAGGTTTGGCAATATCGTGCAGGATGGCAGCCCAGCGCAACCAGAGGTCTTTGGTGTTACGGGCGGTGTTGTCCAGTACTTCCAATGTATGATAAAAATTATCCTTGTGTGATTTTCCTTTCACGGTTTCTACGCCCTGCAGCTTCACCATCTCCGGAAAGATCAGATGCAACAGCCCCGTATCGAACAACAGCTTGAAACCAACGGATGGGACGGGCGCACAAATGATCTTGTTCAGCTCTTCGGTGATCCGTTCTTTTGAAACTATTTTTATCCGTTCTTTATTATCTGTGATGGCCTGTAAAGATCTTTCTTCAATTGTAAATCCAAGCTGGGTCGCAAAACGGATAGCACGCATCATCCGCAGCGGATCATCACTGTACGTAATATCAGGACTGAGCGGTGTACGAATGATCTTGTTTTCCAGGTCCTGCAGCCCACCGAAGGGATCGAGCAGTTTACCGAAATTAGCGTTGTTCAGACCGATTGCCAGTGCATTGATCGTGAAATCCCTGCGATTCTGGTCGTCTTCGAGTGTGCCATTCTCTACAATAGGTTTGCGTGAGCCCCTGTCGTATGATTCTTTCCGTGCGCCCACGAATTCCACTTCGAGGTCCTTGAATTTTACCTGCGCTGTCCCGAAATTCCGGAAAACAGAAAGATTGGCTTCTTTCCCTAATTTCTTATGTACCAATTCGGCCAGCTCTATGCCTTTTCCGATAGTGACCACATCAATATCCTTACTTCCCCGTTTCAGAAAAATATCCCGTACAAAACCGCCGATCACATAGGCATCCACGCCAAGCCGGTCGGCGCAGTCGGCAATAAGCTTAAAAACGGGGTTTTCGAGATGCTTTTCCATAGAATTTGACGATTGCAAAGATAATTTTTATTCCGCTATATTTGCAGGTATGAACGTATTTAAAAATATCCTTGCAGGTAGCTGCATCCTGTTTGCATCTGCTGCTTCGGCGCAAACAGATCTGGCCAACATAAAAAAGCACATTCAATACCTCGCATCCGATAAGATGGAAGGACGCGGTACATCTACGACAGGGGAAGACAAGGCTGCCAACTATATTGCTAATTGTTTTAAGAAGCTGCAGCTGGAACCGAAGGGAAATGTTACTTCACCCACAAAAGGAAAATACGACACCTATAATTATTACTACGATTTTTACTTTAAGAAAAACACGAACCCGCATGATACTTCTACTGTAGGTATAAAAGAGCGGAGAGGAAAAGATGTGGTGGCGTTCCTTGATAATGGAGCTCCTGCAACCATCGTGATCGGCGCGCATTATGATCATTTAGGCCTGGGCTTCGATCACAATTCCCTGGATCCGAACCCGGAAAACCAGATCCACAATGGTGCCGACGACAATGCCAGCGGAACAGCAGGTATGTTAGAGCTTGCACGGTATTACGCTTCCGACAACGAAAAGGAAAAATTCAATTTCCTGTTCATAGCCTTTTCGGGGGAAGAGTTAGGATTGCTTGGATCCAAAAAGTGGTGCGATAACCCGAGCTATCCTTTGGACAAGATCAATTACATGATCAATATGGATATGATCGGACGACTGAATGATACAACAGAGAAGCTTATTATCTACGGTGTAGGCACTGCTCCTGAATTTGTTCCGCTGATCGACAGCACCAACAAACAATTTACCTTCTCCATTAAGAAAGACAGCTCCGGCATCGGGCCCAGCGACCAGACTTCCTTTTACCTGAAAGACATTCCGGTACTGCATTTTTTTACCGGGCAGCACAGCGACTATCACAAACCAACGGATGATGCGGAGAAGATCAATTATCTTGGAGAGAAAAGAGTATTAGATTATATTACAAAACTTATAAAGAGAACGGAAGCACTGCCAAAATTAAAATTCACTCCAACCAGAATGCAGGAAACTAAATCCACTAAATTCAAAGTAACCCTGGGTGTAATGCCGGACTATGCTTTTGAAGGAAAAGGTTTGCGCATTGATGGTGTTACCAATGGAAAACCTGCTGCCAAAGCCGGACTGGAAAAAGGCGATGTGGTAATAGAACTGGGTGGAATAAAAGTAGACGGTATGGATGCGTATATGAAAGCGCTTTCACAATACAACAAAGGCGACAAGGCCAAAGTGAAAGTGCTGCGCAAGGATAAGGAGAAAGAATTCGAAGTGGAATTCTAAAAATAGTTTTTGATCCGATTATCTTAGTTTTAGAATAGATAAATCTGCGCTCGCGAGGCTTCGCGACTGCGGAAATCCGCGGCTGCATTTGGCCTGCTAATTCTGATTGATCTCCTCTAATTTATCAGTGTACTCTTTCTTTATCTGAGCTACGATCTCTTCACAAGACAGGATCTCATGGATCAATTCCGCCGATTTCCCGGCACACCATAATTGCAGGTAGTTATTCGGTAATACGGATTGTTCCAGTTTTTTCATCCCGCGTACCTGCACCAGCATCTTGAACCACTTTTTTGCCCGCGGATTCCGGCTCATGTATTTCTCGAACCAATTTTGTTCGTAACCTAATTTTTTTGCAGAAGGCGTATCGATGATCGTGGCAGGTGTTCCGGACAGTTTACTGGTCATCACAATGTCATCCATCCCGGCATTTACAATAGCAGTTTTATAGGCATCGCTCACGGAGGCTTCTGTGCTGGCAATGAAGCGGGTTCCCATAGAAACACCTTCCGCACCTAAGATCTGTAAGGATAGCAGGGCTTCTCCACCGGTGATACCGCCAGCCGCCACGATTGGTGTATCAGGGAACTGTTTGCGGAGAGCCGGGATCAGTACCTGCAAAGGATGCGGACCTGCATGTCCTCCCGCTCCTTGTCCTACGGCAATAAAACCATCACAGCCGGCTGCATGACACTTTTTTGCATGCTCCATATTGGTAATGTCGCAAAAAACTTTCGCTCCGTAGCTACGGGCGGCTTTGATCACTTCTGCAGGGTTTCCAAGGGAAGTAATATAAAAGGGCACTTTCTTTTCTACACAGATCTTCAGGTGTTTTTCGAAATAAATGTTGGTTTTTTGCACGATCAGATTAATTCCGTAACTTCCATTCGGATAAGCCTTATGAATCATGTTCAGCTCGTCCAGTAACGCCCCCAATTCAGCTTCCTTCCGGTAGTTCAGGCTCGGAAAAGTCGCCATGATCCCTGAACGCATACCTGCTTCCAGCATGTCTTTGTTGCTGACCAGGAACATAGGAGCCATAATGACCGGGAAATCGATCTTTAACAGCTCCCGTAAATTTTTTCCGAAACTTAACATGCTTTTGTTTGGATTTTATACAAATATACATTATTTTTATGCATACATAATATATGCGTGCATAATAAAATTTAAAATTTGGTACTATGGAAAATATGCGCTTGTTTGATCTGCTGTATCAGCTGAAACAATTCCCTCACAAAGGGGATGCCCTGGCCGCCAAAGAGAACGGCAAGTGGAGAACATATAGTACACAGGAATATATTGACACTGTCAATTATATCAGTTATGCATTCATTAATATGGGCATCCGCCCCGGAGATAAGATTGGTCTTATTTCCAATAACCGCCCCGAATGGAATTTTATCGACTTCGCCTGCCTTCAGACCGGTGCTATTAATACACCTTTATACCCGACCATCAGCGAACACGATCTGAAATTCGTGATGCAGGATGCCGATATCAAATATTTTTTTGTAGCCAACGATGAGCTGTATGCCAAAGTAAAGAACTGTTCGGAAGGAACTGGCTTGCTGGGTATTTATTCGTTCAATAAAGCGGCAGAGAAAAACCTGGATCAATTGATCGAAGACGGAAAAAAGAATCCACAGGCAGAAAAACTGGAAGCGATCAAAGCTTCTATAAAAAATGGCGACCTTGCAACGATCATTTATACATCCGGTACCACGGGTAATCCCAAAGGAGTGATGTTGTCGCACAATAATTTTCTCAGTAATGTACATGCTACCCAGTCACTTTGTCCTTTCGAATATACCTGGCGGGCGCTCAGCTTTCTCCCATTGAACCACGTATATGAACGGATGCTGTCCTATCTCTATTTAAAGAACGGCATGTCGGTGTATTATGCGGAAAGCCTTGATACGATCGGGGATAATCTGAAAGAAGTACGACCGCAGATCTTCGTTACAGTTCCACGTCTGCTCGAAAAAGTATACGAGAAGATCGTAACAAAAGGAACGGAGCTGAAAGGAATAAAAAGAGCACTCTTTTTCTGGGCATTGAATCTTGGATTGAGATATGAACAACATGGGGCAAACGGCTGGTGGTATGAGCTTCAGCTGAAATGGGCGAACAAGCTGATCTTTAGTAAATGGCGGGAAGCACTGGGTGGAAATATTGCCTGTATCGTTTCCGGTGGCGCAGCACTCCAGCCACGTCTTGCACGTGTATTCCATGCGGCACGTATCAAAGTGCTGGAAGGATACGGGCTTACCGAGACTTCCCCGGTGATCGCAGTAAATAATTACGATGATTCCAATATCAAGATCGGTACAGTAGGTCCGGTGATAAAAGATGTGCAGGTGAAAATTGCGGAAGACGGAGAGATCTTCGTAAAAGGACCGAACATCATGCTGGGTTATTACAATAAACCGGAGCTTACAAAAGAAGTGATCGATGAGGAAGGCTGGCTCCATACCGGTGATATAGGCACCTTTGAAGATGGGAAATTCCTGAAGATCGTCGACCGGAAAAAAGAGATCTTCAAAACTTCCGGAGGAAAATACATCACCCCTCAGATCATTGAGAATAAATTAAAAGAAGGACGTTTTATCGAACAGGCGATGGTGATCGGGGAGAATGAAAAATTCCCTGCAGCCCTTATCGTTCCTGCATTTGCACATATAAAGAACTGGTGTGCGAAAAAAGGTATACCCTATACGACAGAGGCGGAAATGCTGAAACATCCGGAAGTATTACGAAAAATAAATGAAGACCTCGATAAGGCAAACAAAGACCTGGCCCAGTACGAAAAGATAAAAAAGATCGAGATGCTTGCAAAAGAATGGACCATCGAAAGAGGAGAGCTTACGCCTAAGCTCTCCATGAAAAGGAAAGTGATCTTAGCAGCTAACCAGGACGCATATAACAGGATTTACGGGAAATAAGGACATCAGGGTATGAGTAAGAAACACACAGAAACCATTGACTCGAAATTGAAAACGGCCTGGCAGATCGTCAGTCGTATGTATAACCTGGAGGCAGCGCGTCATAAAGCGACGATCGCCATCGGGCATTTTCTTTTAAATGTGGATAGCATAGAAGGTTCGTATGCTTCGGACATTGCACCACGACTGGGAACGGAAAGCACCTCGCTTTCCCGCATCATCGATTCGCTGGAAAGAGAAAAACTGATCACGAGGAAAGTGGATAAGGAAGACCGCCGGCGTATAAAGATCATGCTGACCGCCAAAGGAAAACAAAAGAAAGAGCTGGCCAAGACCTATGTTCGTGATTTTAATCAACGGGTAGAAGAACGCATTGGCAAAGTGCGGATAGAAGAATTTTTTAAAACAGTCAATGAGATCATTGAGCTGGCAGAAACAAAAAGCAGGGAATTAAAAAATATTTAAAATCAAAAAAAGTATGAAACGGACTATTCAAAAAGTAGCAGTGCTGGGCTCCGGGGTGATGGGCTCGCGTATCGCCTGCCATTTTGCAAACATCGGTTGCGAGGTTTTGCTGCTCGACATCGTTCCTAAAGAACAGGCCGAAGGTGAAAAAAAATCACGGAACAAAATTGCGCAGGAGGCACTTACTTTTGCCCTGAAGTCTAATCCTTCACCCATTTATCATAAAAAATTTGCAAGCCGTATCGGTATTGGGAACTTTGAAGATGATATGCCGAAGATCGCTGCCTGCGACTGGATCATTGAAGTAGTGGTGGAAAATCTGGATATTAAAAAGAAAATCTTTACCGAAGTGGAGAAATACCGGAAACCGGGAACGCTTATTAGTTCCAATACTTCCGGTATCCCCATCCATTTAATGACAGACGGACGCTCCGATGATTTTAAAGCACATTTCTGTGGCACCCATTTTTTTAACCCCCCGCGTTACCTGCGTCTACTTGAGATCATTCCTACAAAAGATACGCATCCGGATGTAATTGATTTTTTAATGCAGTACGGCGAGCAGCATCTGGGAAAAACAACTGTATTGTGTAAGGACACACCTGCTTTCATTGCAAACAGGGTAGGGGTGTACAGCATTATGTCGCTTTTTCATATTGTTGAAAAAATGGGACTGACCGTGGAAGAAGTGGATAAGCTCACGGGCCCGGTTTTGGGAAGACCGAAGTCCGCTACTTTCCGGACCTGCGATGTGGTAGGGCTCGATACATTAGTGATGGTGGCCAATGGATTAAAGAAAGGGTTGCCGAATGACGAGGCCAATTCTATTTTCAGTCTTACCGGCTATCTCGAAAAAATGGTGGGGAACAAATGGTTCGGAGACAAAACGGGACAAGGTTTTTATAAAAAAGTAAAGAACGTAGAAGGAAAATCGGAGATCCTTGCATTGGATCTGAAGACGATGGAATATCATCCGCAGCAAAAAGCAAAATTTGCCACGCTGGAAATGACGAAAACGATCGATAACCTGAAAGACCGGTTAAAAGTATTGGTAGCAGGCAAAGACAAGGCCGGAGAATTTTATCGGGCTACTTTTGCAGGTTTGTTCCAATATGTTTCCAATCGTATCCCTGAAATTTCGGATGAAATCTATCGTATCGATGATGCCCTGAAAGCAGGGTTTGGATGGGATCTCGGACCTTTTGAATACTGGGATGCGATCGGTGTGAAAGAAGCAGTAGCATTGATGGAACAGAGTGGGAACAAGCCGGCAGACTGGGTGTATGAAATGCTCAAAGGAAATTCCTCTTTCTATAAAGTGGAAGGCAACATCCGTAAATTTTATGATATTCCTTCCAAAACATACAAAGCAGTTCCAGGCGCGGAAACATTTATTGTATTGGACAATATCCGATCCACCAAAATAGTTTGGAAAAACAGTGGCTTGACGGTGACGGATATCGGTGATGGCATCCTCAATGCAGAATTCCATACCAAGATGAATACCATCGGTGGTGAGATTTTAGGTGGACTTGTGAAAGCAGTGGAGATCGCTGAAAAGGATTTTCGTGGTTTGGTGATCAGCAATGAAGCGCCGAATTTTTCTGCGGGTGCCAATGTCGGTTTGATCTATATGATGGCCGTAGAGCAGGATTGGGACGAACTGGATAGGGCTGTGCGCACATTCCAGAATACAACGATGCGGTTACGGTATTCATCCATCCCGGTGATAGCTGCTCCACATGGACTGGCATTGGGCGGAGCCTGCGAGATCTGTTTGCATGCCGACAGGGTGGTGGCACATGCCGAAACCTATATCGGGCTGGTGGAATTTGGTGTTGGCCTGATACCGGGCGGTGGTGGTACCAAAGAATTTGCATTGCGGTTGAGTGATTCTTTTCACGAGGGCGATATAGAATTGAATACCTTCCGCGATAAATTCCTTACGATCGGGCAGGCAAAGGTTTCTACTTCTGCCTATGAAGCATTTGATCTGGGAATACTCCGGAAAGGAATTGATAAAGTGGTAGTATCCAGGAACCGCCTGTTAACAGAGGCCAAAGCAGAGTGTTTGCTCATGGCGGAGGAAGGGTATTCCCAACCATTGCCAAGAAAAGATGTACGTGTATTGGGTAATTCGGCAATGGGACTGGTGTATGCCGGCTCGGATTCCATGCGGAGCGGAAATTACATCAGCGATCATGACAAGCTGATCTCTGAAAAGTTAGGCTTTGTTTTAGCGGGAGGAAATTTGTCACAGCCCACAATGGTTTCCGAACAGTATCTCCTCGACCTGGAACGCGAGATCTTCCTTCAGCTTTGCGGTGAGCGGAAAACACTGGAACGAATTCATAGTATTATAAACGGAGGTAGAGTCCTTAGAAATTAAGAATGTACCATGTACGCTGTAAATTGTATGAATGTCTTGAACTAACCACTAAAAACAAAACATATGAACCAATTTAAAGAATTAAAAGTATGGCAGGATGCCATTGATTTAGGAGTTGAAGTTTATAAACTAACAAAGCGTTTTCCTTCAGATGAAAAATTCGCATTGGTGAGTCAGATCAATAGAAGCGTTGTTTCTGTTTCATCCAATATAGCAGAAGGCGCAGGAAGAAATAACCCAAAGGAGTTCAGGCAATTTTTGGGTATAGCTTTGGGTTCTGCCTGTGAATTAGAATCACAGCTAGTTATCAGTCAAAAGCTGGATTTTATATCACCGGATGATCTGAGCAAACATTCGGCGAAATTAGTTCATGTACAAAATATGATAAGTAAACTTATAAAGTCAATTAATATTAATTAGGTGTATAATAGTCCTGTAAACAAGGTACAATATACAAACTACAACATACAAGCATTATGAAAGCATATATAGTAGCAGGATTCAGAAGCGCCGTAGGCAAAGCACCGAGAGGTTTGTTCCGTTTTACACGTACAGATGATCTCGCAGCAAACGTTATTCGTCATTTGATGGCTGCAGTTCCACAATTGGACAAAGACCGGATCGATGATGTAATAGTTGGTAATGCCATGCCGGAAGCGGAGCAGGGTTTGAATATGGGACGTCTGATCTCCCTCCTAGCATTGGATACTGATAAAGTTCCGGGTATGACCGTGAACCGCTATTGTGCATCCGGTCTGGAAACCATTGCGATCGCATCGGCAAAAATAAATGCAGGTATGGCCGATTGTATTATTGCCGGCGGTGCGGAAAGCATGAGCCTGATCCCGATGGGTGGCTGGCGCATTGTACCCAATCCGAAAGTGGCAAAAGAACATGCCGATTGGTATTGGGGCATGGGATTAACTGCAGAAGCAGTAGCCAATGACTTTGTTGTATCGAGAGAGGATCAGGACGAATTCAGCTACCAATCTCATCAGAAAGCGCTGGCTGCTATTTACGCCGGCAAATTCACGGATGAAATTGTTCCGATCACCGTTTCGGAAACCTATCTCGATGAAAAAGAAAAAAGAAAAACAAAAGAATATATTGTGAATGTTGACGAAGGTCCGAGGGGAGATACTTCCATAGAGGCCTTGTCGAAATTGAAACCCGTGTTTGCACAAGGCGGAAGCGTAACGGCTGGCAATTCGTCACAGACCAGTGATGGAGCAGCTTTTGTATTAGTGATGAGCGAACGGATGGTAAATGAATTGAACCTGAAACCGATTGCACGTCTTGTTTCGCATGCAGTGGCAGGTGTTCCTCCACGCATCATGGGTATCGGGCCGGCACTTGCGATCCCGCAGGCACTGGCTAAAGCAGGATTAAAACAGGACGACATTGATCTTTTCGAATTGAATGAGGCCTTTGCCTCCCAGTCATTAGCGGTAATTAAAAAGCTGGGATTGGATCCCGATAAAGTAAATGTGAATGGTGGCGCTATCGCAATGGGGCATCCATTAGGCTGCAGTGGCGCTAAACTTTCGGTGCAGATCTTTAATGAATTACGGAGAAGGAATAAAAAGTACGGCATCGTTTCCATGTGTGTAGGAACGGGACAGGGAGCAGCAGGAGTTTTTGAGTTATTATAAAGAAAAGAATGAATAAGGAATTAGTTGAAAACCTGGTCAGGATCCGCCGGCAGATACATGCAAATCCGGAGATCGGTTACCAGGAAACGGAAACAGCAGCTCTGGTTTGTAAAGAACTGGATAAGCTCGGT
The DNA here is from genome assembly GCA_021156365.1 of Bacteroidota bacterium. Classification (GTDB taxonomy): domain Bacteria; phylum Bacteroidota; class Bacteroidia; order B-17B0; family Aurantibacillaceae; genus JADJDM01. The sequence goes on along the minus strand of JAJNDK010000001.1, from coordinate 635,812 downwards.
ATTCCGTACCGGGAACACATTGCTAAGACAGGAGTCGTAGGATTGCTGAAAAAAGGAGAAGGACCTTGTATTGTTTTGCGTGCCGATATGGATGCTTTGCCGATAAAGGAAGAGAACGATTTCTCCTTCAAAAGCACCAAAAAAATGAAAGCTGCAAGCGGAGTGGAGATCCCGCTTATGCATGCCTGCGGACATGATGTACATACTGCGATGCTTCTTGGAGCGGCTGCTTTGCTGAAGGATTCCGATTTCAAAGGAAGTGTGAAATTTATTTTTCAACCTTCTGAGGAAGATGTGTATGATGATCCGGAACATAAATCGGGTGGGCAGCATATAGTGGAGGCAGGAGAGTTAGAGAATGTGAAAGCGGCTTTGGCTCTGCACGTGCACCCTTTATTGCCTGTAGGCAAAGTAGCTTACAAGCTCGGGCAGGCGCTGGCTTGCTCGGGATATTTTAAGATCGAAGTGAAAGGGAAAATGGCGCATGCTGCCATAGCTCCGCATCTTGGCATTGATGCCGTGTTGATAGCAAGCCAGTTGATCCAAACGATCTCTGCTTTGGTCCCAAAATATATTTTTCCTTCAGAAGCGATCGTTATTGCGTTTACCAAGATACATGGGGGAGTAGCTCCCAATGTGATTGCGGATAATGTACTGATCGAAGGAACGATCCGGGCATTGGACCTGAATGTGTTCAATGAAGTAAAGGCCAGAATGGAAAAAGTGATACAGGGAACAGCGCTTGCTTCCGGAGCAACTATATCGATCGATTACAATTTGAATTATCCGAGTCTCCTGAATGATAAGAATGTGCACAACGATCTTTCAGGTGTGCTGAGCGATGTGTTTGGCGCTGGAAATATTGTTCCCGTGGATGCTATTTTGGGCTCCGAAGATTTTGCATTCTACACACGAAAAGTTCCTTCCATGTTTTATTTTCTGGGAGCGCAGGATGTGGCGGAACAGTGTTATTTCCTTCATCACCCGAAAGTAGTGTTCAATGAGGTATGCATTCCATATGGCTCGAAACTGTTGGCAGAAGGAGCATTGAAGTTATTGAAAGAATGATCAAACAAGAAACCTGAAGCAAAAAAATGGTTGAACCATATCGCTTGCGCCAAAGCTTCAGCGACGGAGCATAAGGCATATAAGAATATATAAGTTTGGGACACTGCATAAGAAGCGTATGCTCCCGAAACAAGAAACCCGAAACAAAAAATAATTAATAATAAAAGCTATGTCAACAGATGCAAAAACAAAAGGTGGTGAATTTCTAATAAAAGAAACCCAGGCAGAAGATATTTTTATTCCGGAGCAATGGACGGAAGAACAGCTGATGATGAAAAAGACCTGCGAGGATTTCCTGGAGCAGGAAGTATTTCATAAGCTCGATCAGATCGATCAGCAGGAAGAAGGATTGATGGTGTCTCTGCTGAACAAGGCAGGAGAGCTGGGGATCCTTGGTATTTCCGTTCCCGAAGCATACGGAGGACTTGGGTTTGATTTTACTACCTCCATGCTCACAACGGAAGTGATCGGTGCAGGACATTCGGTAGCCGTGGCGCTTTCGGCACATACGGGCATTGGTACCCTCCCTATTTTGTATTATGGCAATGAAGAACAAAAACAAAAATACATTCCAAAACTCGCAAGCGGTGAGTGGAAAGCCTGTTATTGTCTGACAGAGCCCGAAAGTGGCTCCGATGCCAATAGCGGCAAAACAAGTGCAAAGCTTTCGGCCGATGGAAAACACTATATCCTGAACGGACAAAAGATGTGGATCACCAATGGCGGTTTTGCGGATATCTTTACTGTGTTTGCAAAGATCGATGATGACAAAAATCTGTCTGCTTTTATTGTGGAGAAATCATTCGGTGGCATTTCACTGAACCCTGAAGAGCATAAAATGGGTATCAAAGGCAGCTCAACCCGCCAGGTATTTTTCACCGATTGTAAAGTGCCGATAGAAAATTTATTATCCGAACGCGAAAATGGATTTAAGATCGCGGTGAATATTTTGAACCTTGGTCGTGTAAAACTGGCCGGAGCTGCGATCGGAGCCTGTAAAAAAACAATTACGACTTCTGTTAACTATGCAAATGAGCGTCAGCAGTTCGGCCGTTCCATTTCCAAATACGGAGCCATCCGGTATAAGATCGCAGAACAGGCGGTTCGTACCTTTGCTTCCGAAAGCGCCATTTACCGTGCTTCCCAGAATATTGAAGATGCTATCCACGCCTTGATACAGGAAGGGATGACCGAAGCAAAAGCAAAGCTGAAAGGAGTGGAGCAGTTTGCCGTGGAAGCAGCTATTTTAAAAGTTCATGGTTCCGAAGCATTGAATTATGTTGCGGATGAAGGCGTTCAGATCTACGGAGGTATGGGCTACAGTGCTGAAGCTCCGATGGATCGTACCTATCGTGATTCGCGTATCAACCGGATCTTTGAAGGTACCAACGAGATCAATCGTTTGCTGATAGTGGATATGATCCTGAAACGTGCGATGAAAGGAGAGATCGACCTGATGACACATGCGAAGAATGTAGCTGCCGAGCTGGTAGGTATTCCGGATATGAGTGCAAGTGATGATGCGCCGTTTGCATACGAAAAAAAGCTTGTCGCCAATTATAAAAAAGCGATCCTCCTGGTGGCGGGTGCTGCCATTCAGAAGCTGATGGCCACCATGGCGAAGGAACAGGAGATCCTGATGAATGTGGCAGATATGATCATCGAAACCTACGTGGCAGAATCCGTATTGCTGCGCGTGGAAAAAATGACTGCTATGAAAGGAGAAGCGGCCTGCAAAGAACAGTTCGCTATGATGCAGGTATATGTGAACGAAGCCTGTGATAAGATCTGGCTTTACGGAAAAGAAGCCCTGAACAGCTTTGCGGAAGGGGATGAGTTGCGTATGATGCTGATGGGACTGAAACGTTATACCAAACAGGAAGCATTCAATCCAAAAGCTGCACGTCAGCTGATCGCAACAAAGCTGATCGAAGAGAATAAATATTGTTTCTGATGGCACCCGTTTTTTATACCGGAAAAGTATTGTGGTCGCAGGTGGATGCAAACATGCACCTGCGACACTCTGCCTATGCAGATTTTGGAGCGCAGGCACGGATCGAATTGCTGGAGTCGCTTGGATTTAATGCACACGTGTTGAATACGCTTAACTTAGGGCCGGTATTGTTCCGGGAAGAGCTGATCTATAAAAGAGAAGTGCTTCCGAATGACATGATCAAAGTAAGCTGTGCGCTGAGCAAAGGCCGGAAAGATGGCTCCCGCTGGTCGTTCGTACAAAAGATATACAGGAGTGATGATGTGGAAGCAGCGATCATTCATACGGATGGTGCCTGGATCGATCGTACGACACGTAAGCTGGTTGCACTTCCTGCGGACTGGGCAGAAAAGTTCATGCAGATCCCGAAGAGTGAAAACTTTACGTGGGAAGGATAAATTTAATAGTTGTAACAACAAACCCGAAACAAGCAACAAGAAACCATCAAACAGCTTTCGCATTCCATTCATTCACCATCCAGTACGGATCTTTTTTGAATTTTTCCCAATCTTTCAATAAGTTTTGGTGAAATTCGTTCAATGACTGCTTGATCTCCGGACTGTATTTTTCGTAGCTGTTCTGGTACTTGGGATTTTTGATGAATTTTTCGATATACTCCAGCAGGTTGAAACAGATGTTGAATTGCCCGCATGCGATCACTGTGTCCAGCATATTGTCCTTTCCTTCAAGCTCGTGATCGGTGAACCACAGCGTAGTTCCCATGCTGTTGGCCTTGTTGGCTACCTGAATTAATTTTTCTCCCGGTTCAAGGATGGCAGGACTGAACTGAGGATATTTTTTCTTTCTTTTTTCTACTTCTTCATCCGTCATGTCAAAGATCGCATTCATGATCAGTCGTGGTCTCCATTCTGCTTCTCCGTATACCCGTTGGAAACTATGCCATCTCATTTGTTTGATGAATACTTTACTTACCAGCTTCATCGCTGATTTCCGGCGATTGCCGATCAGGTTGTACAACAATCCGAAACGTAGATTATCAAACAGCACCATTCGTTTAGAGAAAAATTCCGGCACACCCAGTAATTTGGCAAAGCCTGAAAAGCCCAGGGATAATGCCAGCAGTACAAAAGCCATCAGGATACCGGTGGTGCCGAATACAGTGAGCAAAACAACTGCTGTCTTTGAAAGAGAAAGGGCCGCCAGTGTTATAGCCGCTGTGCCCGTGAGTGCACTGAGGATCCCGAAATTTCTCAGTTTTTTAAAATTAAGGTTACTAAGAAAGCCAGTCTTTTCTGCCGTGCTCCGGTAACTTTCCATCCGTGGAATGGAAGCATCGGAAATGATAAAGAGATCCACCGCTTTTTTATCATCCGAACGAAATTCTTTTGCGGCCCCCTGGTAATTTTTCATCCGCTCTTCCGACATCACTACGGCATCCACGCCCTGGTTGTCATCGATCCCTCCGTCCATCAGGCCGATCGGGTATTCGATCTTATCTCCGTCATATACCCGGTCGGGGAAAAGAGAATGGTCTCTTAGCTGAACGGAATCCGGGTGAATAAAATCATTCGGGAAATTAATAGGCTCGAACCCAAAAGGGAAACAGGAAGAAGCGGCTACGATATCCGCCAGCCTTACATCTTTTGCTACATCTACCGGTATATGGATCTTATTGTTGCCTATAAATTCGTTTTCATTCCCGGTTTTATCGGATCGCTCCGTTTTCATAAAACGGAAGGGAAGTGCAAAGTTGAATTCAGTTGCATTGAAATTGATCTCTTTCAGATGAAGAGGATGTGTTTCGTCCCACAGGAGCCCGAATTTCTCCGACTCGAAAGAGCGGTGGTAAACAGCTGCGAAAGAATTGATAAGTGTACGCTGCCGCCCGTTTGTCCAGTTCTTGTCATCCGAAAGGTATTGGAGCGCTTCTTCTACGAGGTGTTGTGATCCGATAAAATCATAGAGCTGTTTGTAGGCATCGTGCATCGTTCCGCCTTTTTTGATCGTTGCGGTGTATTTTACTCCTACAAAAGTTCCTGCCGAGGATGTGGAAAGTACACGCACCCGTTCCAATACGCTGGTATCATATACATTTATGGAAGACAGATAGGAGAGTACGCCCATGTGAAAACCGGCCGCTCTGAACCCACCCCCGGAGAGAGAAATAGCAATATTATTGAAAGGGATCTTCGGAAGCCTCGCCCTTTTAATAGTCTTTGGCCGGAACGTTTTTTTTGGTTCATTACTGTCCATACTCCTTAGTCGTTCATAATGTGTGTCCTTACTCTCTTATTTCTTATACGGCAATTCCGGAATTGTGTTTCCTCTGTATTCAAATTAAATCGCTTCAGCCAATGTAAGATATTTTCCTGTATTTGCTGAGGCTGATCTTTGGAATAAAAGCGCCGTACGTCCTGTTGATTGCTTTGATGAATTCATTTGCAAGGAGTGCTTGTCCCAATGGGGTAAGATGAATACCGTCCAGCGAAAAGATCTGGTTCTTTTTAAAATGGATCCCGAAAGATACAGGATCGTAATTGCGATCGCTTCCCGGTTTTTTAATGAAGGTAACCGTATCCACGAATGCGAGTTTTTTTTCTGCTGCAATGGATCGCAATATCCGGTTGTATTGGGCGATAGTATCCTGTATGAGCGATACTTCTTCTCCTGTAATTACATGGCACTTTGGGATCGGGATCTCCCCGCCTAAGTATCTTAGCGCATCCGGGTCGAGTAAAATATCCATTAGGATCAGATCGCCTTTCCTTGCTTGTCGTATCTCTGCCGGATCGTTTACCGAACTATGGATAACAAAAGCCTGAGTTCCTTTTTGCCGGTCAGGAAGCAGGCCATTGTAGGGAATCGTATTGAAATAAGGGATCCCGCTGATATCCGGGATGCCACAGATAATGCCTTTGGCACCGGTTGCGGTAAGCTGTTCCACAATAATGCGAACGCAGCTTTCGAAGTTAGGTTCCGGGCCAGGTCCTGAAGCAGGTGTGATCGCATCCGTTGTGCAACCCGAAAGTGCATAAGCCAGCACATCATTGTTGCCGATAAAAAGAGAAAAAAAACTGGGCTTCAGGGATAATGCATCGGATAGCACAGATGCTTTCTGAAGATCGGATGCCTGGCGACTGAAAAAAGGATTGTAATTTCCTGCGCCATTCTCCGGATTGCCATATCCCGGCAGAAGCGCGGTCATTGATTTCAACCCTGGAATTCCGAGGTTGTGGAAAGGCCCTGCGCTTTGAAAACAATTGGAGCTAAGCGCATTTATATCGCCTTGTGGTGACAGGTAGCTGAGATAGAAACGGGCCGATCCGTTTTCGGTGCTTTCTTTTCGCAGGCTTAGCCTGGATCTGCCGTAAAAACCAATCCCTTCCGATTCCTTGTCTAAAAGCGCCTGTTTGAATCCATTCCCACCCGAGAAACGGAACTGAGCGGCCAGCAGGTTAGGGTAGGAGTTAAGCTGGCCTTTGTAATACAAGGCTCCGTCGGCATATCCCGAGGTGATGGAATCGCCGATGGCTATGTATGTACTGAGATCCGGACCGTTCTTGCTCATAAATTTTATTTCCAGGTAAAAAGCTCAAGGCAGGTATTTATACTTTATTACTACGGACAAGATAACAATAAGTTTCGTGAATAGCAGTTTAATGCTCTTTAATCAAATAATCGGGAAAAGACCACAGATAATAAACGGTGTCCGGCGGCCTATAAATGAGTATGGTTTCCGATCCGGAATCACTGCAACTTTGCTTCATAACCAACCACCATGAAGTCAAAAATTATCTTAACCGCAACTATCCTCGTGATCGTATGCGTTGCCGTTTTCAGTTCAGCTATGCAGATGCGTCCGCAGATCGAACCGATCAATCCGCTATTCGGGAAATATATCTCCGGGTTCACTTCCGGGATGCTGTCCCGGGCAAAACCGATCCGGATCGAGCTGGCATCCGGGAGTCCCGAACAACAGAAATTTGAAGAACAACTACGGGCGCTGATGACTGTAGATACTGTTGCCGCCGTTTCGGATAATACGACACAACAGGTGAATACAGCTATAGCGGAACCCATTGCTGTGCCACTTGATTCTTCCCTGCTGGAAGACATCTTTTCTTTTGAGCCTGCTATCAAAGGAAAGGCGGTCTGGATCAGCGACCGGATCATTGAGTTCATTCCGGATGAAGTATTGCCGGTGAACCAGTTCTACAATGCAACGTTCCGGCTGAACAAAGTACGGGATGTGCCGAAAGAATTCAGGAAATTCAAATTCCAGTTCTCCACCTATCCGCAGAACCTCTATGTAACCGTTGATGGGCTCCGCAATTACGATGACTACAATATCGAATGGCAAAAACTGAGCGGGAAAGTCAGTTGTTCGGATTATGAAGATACGGCGCTGATAAAGAAAACACTAACAATATACCAGAACGGGAAAAAGGTAAAAATAAACTGGAACCCCGGGTATAACACCAATAGCGAATATTATTTTTATGTAGATAGCATCGAACGTAAGGAAAAACAAGGCAAACTTATAGTAGAATGGAACGGGGAACCTGTAAAGGCTATCCAGACCGGCAAACAGGAAATGCTCATTCCGGCATTAGGTGATTTTACGGTCAGCAATGTAAATGTGATCGATAAAGAAGACCAGTATGTACAATTGAGTTTCAGCGATCCGATCGATCCTTCGCAGAACCTGAAGGGAATTATTTCTATTGCAGGTATGGATAACCTAACGTATTCCATCGAAGGGAATTATGTCAGTGTGTATTTGCCAAACCGTACGGTAGGCGAAAAAACACTGACCGTTACTACCGGGATCAAAAATTTCAAAGGCTATAAAATGAATGCCGCTTTTTCGCAACAGCTGACCTTTGAAGAGCCCAAACCCTTTGTGCGGATCAAAGGAAAAGGATGTATCCTGCCCAATTCGAATGGTCTTGTGTTTCCATTTGAAGCGATCAGTCTGAAAGCAGTCGATGTACGGATTATTAAGATATTTGAGAACAACGTACATCAGTACCTGCAGGTAAACAGCCTGAATGACGGTGACGAGGGGCTGACGCGTGTGGGAAAGATCGTAGCTGAGAAAAAGATCGCACTCGATTATGATAAAAAAACGAACCTGAAGCAATGGAACACCCATGTGATCGATCTTGGTAAGCTGATTTCGCCTGACCCGGGAGCCATCTACCGGGTGAGTATCAAATTCAATAAAAGTTATGCGGTATGTGATTGCCCGGCTGATCCGGAGGAGAATCCCGAAGGTAACCAGGAAACGGCTAACAGTATGGAAGACGATCAAAGGGACAGGCACTGGAACGAGAACGATTGGAACCGGTATGGATTTGATGGCGGATACGAAAGCTGGGATTATTATTATGAAGAAAACACACCTGCCTGCAGCAATGAATATTATTACGGGAAAGCGGTAAGCAGGAATATTCTTGCTTCCGACCTGGGACTGATCTATAAGTTGGATGAAAACCTGCCCTCCGGTCAGACAGGTAAAATGTCGCATGCCTTTGTAAGCGATATGATCACTGCCAAACCGCTTCCCAATGCAACGGTAGAATACCTTGATTACACCAAACAGGTAATTGCTTCCGGGATCACGGATGCAAACGGGATGCTGGATATTCCATTGAAACGCAAACCATTCATGATGCTGGCGAAATTCGGTAAGCAGCGTGGCTATTTGAAATTGCTGGACGGGTATAATAATTCGCTGAGCAAATTCGATGTGGAAGGAGAAGTGGTGCAGAAAGGTGTGAAAGGATACATTTATGGCGAACGGGGTGTCTGGCGTCCGGGTGATTCGCTTTACCTTACCTTTATTATGGAAGATAAGGAACACCGACTGCCTGCCAACCACCCGGTGAAATTTGAATTGCAGGATCCGAAGGGGCAGATCGTTTATCAAACTACGAAAACCAAAAATGTAAACGGGATGTATGATTTTCGCACCGCCACCAGCGACGAAGCGATCACAGGCGATTACCTTGCTACTGCCCGTGTTGGGAACAGGGTTTTTACCCAAAACCTGAAAGTGGAAACTGTAAAGCCCAACCGTTTGAAGATCTATTTTGAAACAGAGAATGCAAAAGATACCAATGCGCTCTTAAAAGTAAAATGGCTGCATGGTGCAGTGGCAAAGAATCTCGAAGCAACTGTGTCTGTTTCTGTGAATCAGGGCACCACACAATTTACCGGATATAAAAATTATGTGTTCGATTCACCGATCCGCACCTTTTATTCGGAAGCAGTATCTGTCTTTTCAGGACAGTTAAATGAAAAAGGGGAGGCGCAGATCAAAAAGAATATTGATATAGGGAAGTCCGCACCCGGAAAACTCCGTGCCATCTATGTTACACGGGTATTTGAAGAAGGTGGTGATTTCAGTATCGATCGTTTTCCCACTACATATTCACCCTATAATACCTATGTAGGATTACAAACCCCGGAAACAAAAAATTATGATAACACCTATGAGACCGGTCAGTACTACAATTTTGATGTGGCTACATTGGACAGTGATGGCAAACCCGTAAATGCAAAAAAACTGCAGGTGAAGATCTACAAGATCCAATGGCGCTGGTGGTATGAAAAAGAAAGCGAAGATATGTCGGATTATATTTCACGCACCGGCACGATCACGGTGAAAGATACCATGATCCAGTCCGGCAATGGAAAAGGCAGTTTCAAATTCAGGATCAATTACCCGGAATACGGTCGTTATCTTGTTACTGTTACCGACCTCGAAGGCGGACACCAGACAGGCAAAGTATTGTATATCGACTGGCCGTATTGGAGCAGGGCCAACCGGAGCAATAACGAAAATGCAAACATGCTCAACTTTGCCTGCGATAAGGAAAAATACACGGCAGGTGAAAACATCAAATTGTCTTTTCCTTCCCCGGCAGATGGAATGGCTTTGGTGAGTGTGGAAACTGGTACACGGGTAGTGAAAAAATTCTGGATCGCTACTAAAAAAGGAGAAACCAAATATGAATTTCCGGCTACAGCCGATATGGCGCCGAATGCCTACCTGCACGTTACATTGCTGCAGCCGCATGCCAGCACGAAGAATGATCTGCCGATCCGGATGTACGGTGTAGTGCCCGTACTCGTGGATGATCCTGCTACACACTTAAGTCCTGTGATCCATTCGGAAGATGTAGTGAAGCCGGAATCGCAGACAACGATCAAAGTGCAGGAGAAAAACGGTAGAAAAATGAATTATACGCTTGCGATCGTGGATGAAGGTTTGCTGGATCTCACGCGTTTTAAAACACCACAGCCCTGGAATACCTTCTATGCAAGGGAAGCGTTAGGGGTTCAAACCTGGGATATGTATGATGATGTGATCGGTGCCTATGCAGGCAAGCTGGATAAACTGCTCAGCGTAGGTGGTGATGGTGAAGGGAATTCGAATAAAGGACCAAAGGCCAATCGTTTTAAACCCATGGTGAAATTTGTTGGCCCCTTTACATTAGAAGCAGGTGGGTCGCGCTCACACAAAATAGAGATCCCGAATTATGTTGGCTCTGTGAGGGTGATGGTTGTTGCTGAAAGTGAAGGAGCTTACGGGAATGCGGAAAAAACAGTAGCCGTTCGGAAACCATTGATGATCCTGGCAACCCTGCCACGGGTATTGGGCCCGATGGAAAGTGTAAGCTTGCCCGTGGATGTTTTTGCGATGGAAAAACAGGTGAAGGATGTGAAGGTCGAAGTAGAAGTGAATGATCTCTTGTCCATAGAAGGAAGTAAAAACCAGGTGATGCATTTTACAGAGATCGGTGATGAAGTCATTAACTTTAAACTGAATGTGGTGGAGAAAACAGGAATTGCAAGAGTGAAGATCACCGCCACCTGCGGAAAAGAAAAAGCAGTGCAGGAGATCGAGTTAGATGTGCGCACACCGAATCCGAAAGTGGCGGAAGGAACGGAGCTGACACTGGAACCGGGCAAATCCTGGGACACAGATATCAGGTTCAAAGGGATTGCCGGAACGAACAAAGCAACGATCGAATTTTCCACTATTCCTGCGCTTGGCCTGGAAAAACGGATGGATTACCTGATCCAGTATCCGCATGGTTGTATAGAGCAAACCACTTCTTCCGTATTTCCGCAGTTGTATGTAAGCAATTTGTTGGACTTAGGTGAAAAACAAAAAGAAACGATCAGCAAAAATATCAAAGCCGGTTTGAAACGCCTGCAGTATTTCCAGACTGCCAACGGAGGTTTTGCATATTGGCCTGGTGAGAGCTACGACAGCGATTGGGGAAGCAATTATGCCGGACACTTTATGATAGAGGCGGAGAAACAAGGATACAGCCTGCCTGCCAATTTAAAGACCAAATGGGTAAAATACCAGCAGCAACAAGCAAAAGCATGGGTGATAAACAATGGCATATACACGCATCCGCACGGGAATGAAACCAATGAATGCATCCAGGCTTACCGCTTGTTTGTACTGGCCCTGGCCGATCATGCAGAGCTCGCAGCTATGAACAGGTTACGTGAAGAAAAAACCTTGTCGCCTACTGCTAAATGGCGACTGGCTGCTGCCTACAACCTGATCGGGCAAAATGAAGTAGCGCAGAGTTTAATCAAGAGCCTGCCGACCAAAGTTAAAAATTACAAAGAGCTTTCGTATAGCTATGGCTCGAATGTACGTGATCAGGCCATGATCCTTGAGACACTCAGTTTGATGAAAGAAAAAACACTGGCAGCACCGCTTGCTAAAGAAGTAGCAAAAACACTGAATTCCAAAGACTGGCTGAGCACGCAGGAAACCGCGTATAGTTTACTCGCTATGTGTGAGTACGCAGGTGCCAAAGGACAGAATGGGGATATGAGCTTCTCCTACGCATTGAACGGCGCGGAAGCAAAATATCAAAGCTCGAAAAAATCCATGTGCCAGGTGAAATTCTCTGATAAGGATATTTCGAAATCTGCTTCGGTTTCCCTGAAGAATAACGGTTCAGGCACCTTGTATGCAAAGCTGATCGTAGAAGGTGTGCCTTTGATCGGTGATAAAACGGCCAGCTTCAGCAACCTGAACATGGAGATAAAATACAAGGATATGGCAGGAAAAGAAATTCAACCCGACAAGCTGGTGCAGGGAACCGACTTTATTGCAGAAGTGAAGATCACAAACCCTGGCAAAAAAGGCTTCCTGCGGGAGATGGCTCTCAATCAGGTATTCCCGAGTGGCTGGGAGATCCACAACACACGTATGGATGGAACGGCAAGCGGGACTTCTGCCCGTTACCAGGATATCCGTGACGATCGGGTGTACAGCTATTACGAATTGCCGGAGAACAACAGCAAGACCTTCGTAATCCAGCTGAATGCAACCTATCTTGGAAAGTTCTACCTGCCGACTCTATATTCGGAAGCGATGTATGACAATATGATCAACGCGAAGATACCGGGCAAGTGGGTAGAAGTGGTGAAGGAATTGCCAACGGTAGCGAAGAAGTAGGACGCAGGAATCCTGTTATGAAACATGAGTTAATGGTAAAAAGTAAATCAATGACTAAACCTAAAAGCCGGACGCTTAAGTGTCCGGTTTTTTTAAGTAGCGTGGAATGTAAGTATTTAGCGATTTTAAAACGAAAATGAAAACAAAACTGATTGGATCAATAGCAGGACTATTCTTCGCTGTATTTTATTATGAGGCAGTTGCTCAGCATACGCAAACAGGTAAAAAGATTGCTATACATTCATTGCAAAATAATTTTTATTCAAATTATGTAGAGCCGGCTGTTTGCTCTGACTCCGGAAAGGTATATGCCATGCCGGATACAAATAGTGAAGTGTTAAGGGCGATCCTGTTTAATACCGACATCCATTTGCTCGGGAAAGGAGAAGATACAGAGGAAATCGTCGTTGAAAAAATTGCCGAAGACGGACATACATACAAGGCCAAAAGCTATTTACGGTTGATATGGTATAAAATAGAGCTGGATAATTGGATCGGTTACATTAGAGCATCGGATGTGGCAACACATACATTTACCGACAGCAAGGGAAAATTTAAGTATTTCTTTCAAACGGAAAATAGTTGTCGCCTCTTAAAGTATGATATCAACACTAAAAAATGGGCAGATACGCTTGAGATAGAACATTTAAGAGGCGATATTGTAAGGGTAATAGAATCGGCCGGATGGAAGAATACGGATATTTTATTTCGTGTAACGAGGATCAATGCTTTTTGTGGCGGAGGAACAAGGGATGAATTCATTATAGATGCGAATGGAAAATTATCCGGGCTGCTATCTACAGATTCCTATGCCGATGATGGAAGTGCTGATGCGTATGGTTCAACAGTATGGCTGCCTCTTAAATTTAATAAGGGAAAAATACTGTTAATTGCCAATGGAGATGTAGAACAGGTGTTTGATACCTATTCCGGGCAGTTGAATGTATATCCCTTTCCGAAGGGGGTGACGATTCCTCCGACGGAATTGATCGTGTTTAAAGAAAGCGAAATTAAGAGCCTGTATGCTAAAAACGGTGAGCCTTTGTTGAAACCTGATGGATCTTACAGATCGACAGTAAAGAATACCACGAAGTATTTCCGCTGGAACGGGACGAAGCTGATCCGGATAAAATGACTAATTTCAATACTACAAATAAGTATGATAACAAAAATCAACCTACTGATCCTGTATATATTTACAGGAATGTCTTTGTTCTCGCAGGGCCATATCGACCATATAAAAAATCAGGAATACCTTAAATTAAAAAACAAAGTCGACTGTTCGAATCCTCCGGGCGACAACTTGTCGGCGAGGATCTGCGCCAATCTTGCCTTTCAGAAAAGTGATTCCATTCTCACCCTTGTTTATGATTCTTTGCTTTTAAAAGCAAAAACGCACTTTATCGATAGTCTGGAATATAAGGTCATCCGGATGCAGAAAAACTGGAGAGATTTTCGGGATAGCCATTGTGTTATAATTTATGATAGTTATGAGGATTGTGGTGGCTGTCACCTGAGAGCCATAGAATATTTGTATTGCCTGACGGAGTTAACGGAAAACAGGATAAAAGAGCTAAGAAAGCTGTATAACGGACTTTAATAGATAAATATTTTTTTTGCACCTGTTAATGAAAGACCATTTTATAGCGGTATTTTTCTCCTGGATATTAATTTTGAATGATCGAATAGTAATGAAAACTGATTTTATATTACTTTTTTTCCGGTGAAATATTACTTTAAAATGGGTTGAAGAGTAATGAAAACTGATTTCATTACTTTTTTTTCGGCGCATATTACTGAAAAGAGGAATTCTACCAATGAAAACTGGTTTCATATTACTTTTTTTTCAGAGTATATTACTGAAAAGAGGAATTCTACCAATGAAAACTGGTTTAATATTACTTTATTTCCGGCGTATATTACTGAAAAGAGGAATTCTAGTAATGAAAACTGGTTTCATATTACTTTATTTCCGGCGCATATTACTGAAAATGGTAATTCTAGTAATGAAAACTGATTTCATATTACTTTTTTTTCAGAGTATATTACTGAAAAGGGGAATTATAGTAATGAAAACTGATTTCATATTACTTTTTTTCCGGTGCATATTACTGAAAAGAGAAATTATAGTAATGAAAACTGGTTTTGTATTGCTTTTTTTCCGGGGTATATTATATTTTAAGGGATGAAAAGTAATGGGAACTGATTTTATAACGCCTTTTTTTTATCCGATTTTACTTTTAAATGAGTGAAGAATCCTGAAAACTGATCCCATCTCTCCTTTTTTCTGCCGGATACCACTTTTAAACAGGTAGAGACAACTAAAGGATCGCACAAGGACACTGTTTTTCCACTTTTAATTACCTTAGCATAGAAGCGAAGTAATGAAAAATTAGTTCAGAGTGCTTTTTATGGGAGACAATTCACTAAACTGTGCCAAAAATGAAAAAACGATTAAATTTCCGGTAATTTTCTTTCTGCTGACATACCTTTGTCACTCACCTCATTTAGCTTTGCCTTAATCAAAAACTACTATATATGAACAAACAAACACTTCAGCCATTCAGCGTAATTGGCATTTCCATCCGTACCACCAATGAAAACAACCAGGCGGCGCAGGATATTCCTGTCCTGTGGGCTAAATTTATGTCGGAAGGCATTCTCCAAAAGATCCCCAACAAGATCGATTCGTCCATTTATAGTATTTACACGGAGTACGAAAAGGACCACACACGTCCCTATACCACAATTCTCGGATGCAGGGTTTCGAGCCTCGAAACGATCCCGGAGGGAATGGTAGGCAAGCAGTTTGAAGGAGGCACCTACGATGTGCGGACCGCCAAAGGAAATATTATGGAAGGATTGGTGTACAACGAATGGCTGAAAATATGGGCTGCGGATCTGCCGCGTACTTTTACTGCCGATTTTGAAGTGTATGGAGAGAAGGCACAGAATCCGATGGATGCAGAAGTGGATATTTTTGTTGCTATCCGTTAACAAAAAAATTAAAGCCAGGCAGAAAATTGCCCGGCTTTTAATGTTATTATTCCTGCAGTTCGATCTGAAATTCTGTGCCTTTATTTACTGAGCTTACCACGGTGATTTTTCCTCCCAGCATTTCAACCTGCGTTTTTGTCATGTATAAACCAATTCCCTTACCTTCTGTATGAAAATGGAATTTATTGTAAAGACCAAAGATCTTATTTCCCTGTGTAGCGAGATCAATCCCGATCCCATTGTCTTTAAAGGTTAACATGACCTTGTTATTGACTTTCCGGCTGGCGATTGTAATAACCGGGGATTCACCATTACGGTATTTAATGCTGTTTGAGATAAGATTAAAAAATATACTGTATAAATAACTTTTTAATGTAATGATCTTGTCGGTTTCGGTGAAATCCGTATGGATAACCGCACTTTCTTTTTGCAACAGATTTCCGATACTGATCTTAATATCTGACACCAGCTCTGAAAATAAAATGGGCTCTTTCTTTTCACTTATTTCACGGCGTACCTGGAGAATGTGGCTCAGATCTTTTATTACGCTATCCAGTTTGTTTGCAGACAAAAGCAAACCATTCATACATTCTTTCCGGTCTTCTCCGTTTAAAGTCGGGCTATTTTCGATTACGTTTATAAGCCCGATTATATTGGCTACCGGAGACCGGAGATTATGTGAAATGATAAAAGCGAACTGCTCAAGATCCCTGTTGCGCTGCATAAGATCAGAGGTGATCTTATCGCGTTCAATTGAAAGTGTCTTTTCACTTGTAATATCTGTAGCGGCAATACTTAGCCCGATCACTTTTCTGTCTTCGCTGAAAACGGGATGCATACTTATATAGAACCATTTCAGGGAGTTGTCAGGTTGCGGGTAACAAACTTCATCTTTGATTTGCTCTCCACTGGTCAGTACGTCCCCGATCTTCCTTCTCATTTCCGTTTTTTTTTCTTCGATCATAAGATCCACATAGTTTTTTCCCACCCCGAGCTTTTCTTTCATTTCATCCATTCCCATTTGTTGCGCGATCGTGTTATAGGAAAGAATATCGCCTTTCGTATTTAGCAGGATGTAGCCTGTGTCGGTGTTTTCCAGTATATTCCTTAAGTTTGCTTCGGATTTAAGCAGCGATTCTTTTGCATGTTTTTTCGAAGTAATATCCTGGATGACCGCAATGACGAATTGTATTTGCTGTGCTTCGTCTTTTACACAACTAAGGCTTAATTCAACCCAGATGATCTCATTTGATTTTGTAACATATCTTTTTTCCAGGACATAATCATTGATCTCCCCGTTTGCCATGCTTTGTAAATAGGGCAACTCCTTATCCAGGTCGGGAGCATAGGTGAATTTTGAAAAGTGAATGTTTTGTATCTCTTCCTGTGTATAGCCCAATAAAGTATAAAAGGCTTTATTAGCATTCATAACCAGGCCGTCTATTGTTCCGAGAGCGACTCCGAGAAAAGGATTCTCAAATACCAAGCGGTATTTTTTCTCGGATTCAATAAGCAGTTTTTCGGCTTTCTTCCTTTCGGTTATATCACTGGTGACTCCATCTATTCGTATAAGCACTCCTTCTTCGTCTAATGTGGGGATCACTCTGTTCTCAATCCATTTTTCACTTCCGTTCTTATGTATTATCCGGTAATTATTTACAACCTTCTTTCCTATGAACAGGTCCTGAAGCTGCTGCTCCGAGACCTGCTTGTCTTCAGGATGGATAGTGTCCCGCCAAAGATCCGGCAGGGAAAAAAACTCATCAGGTCTGTACCCGTATGTTTTTTCGCAGGAAGGAGACATTTGTGTCAGCTTATTCGACCTCATGTCAACCGAGAAAAATGTTTCGTCAATGTTTTCAAATAAGGTTTTCAGTTCGTGATGTGCCGCCCTCAGTTTTTTTGTCTCTTCCCGCAATTCCTTATTCAGTTCGATCATTTCGCCCGAACTAAGATCTATGCTGCGTTCCAGCATACTGTGGTCTTTTTCATAGTGGTCGTATGCTTCCGTCACAGCCAATAGAAAGTCATGCATGTCCGGAGAAACATTTTCCAGTCCTCCGAAATGTTTTTGAATTTGCCGTACTAAGAGTTTATTCAGGTTCATAAGTTTATTTCTGTAAAGGTTGTTACGGTCATTGTTTGGTTATGTAACTCACATTTTATTGAATTCAAAAACGGGGAAATTTCGCCGTATGAATAAAAACCGGCAATTGCGGTCTCGTTTCCATAAATGGCTCTTATGACTTCTATTTCTTCTTCTACCCGCTGGTTAAGAACAAGCTTTCTTCCGACACAGCTGATCAATAGTGCCAGGTCCGGTTTTTGAGTCAGATTGATCATACTGTTTTGCGCCGCATCGAAAGCACCTTCGATCAATTTATTAAAATTAGCCTTCATAAGCCTTGCATACGCCCCTTCAGGCATATTCCCTGCAAATGTCAGGCTGTTGTTCTCCTCGTTAACGGAAAGGATCGTTCTTACCAATGCGTTTTCCGAACCATTGTTACGGATGCTTAATGGAAATAACAACCCGGAGCCGGGCAGGTCGTTGGCGTATTCGCCTAAATAGTTTTTGTAGATACTGAGGGCGGGCTTTCCATCCAGCTCATATAAGATATTTCCCCTGGATTTTGTAATAAGCCTTTCAGGTCCGAAAGGTCCCCATCCGCCCACGCTTCCGAAAGAGGTAAGAATATGGTCGCCATATAAACCAACTGCCACAATCTGTCCTTCGGTAGGTACGTTATTCAATCCGACAACCGTTTTTTCAAACCGGGCGCCATCACCCGCCAGTCCGCCCGTGATGATAACTCCTGCCGGCAATGTTTCCTGCATTCCTCTCGCAAGCTCACTGCCATTGACTTTTTGCCCGTCCGAAATCACAATCACATGTTTCAGACCTGTATGATCAAGTTGACTGGCGAGGACTTTTCCCTGGCTGAAGCTATTCTCAGCATTTTCAATAGGAATAGTGCTGACTGCAATAGGTGTTCGCTCAAACAGGATGGCAGTTAATGATACGGTATCATCATTGACCTGTGTATCGATTATTTCTCCTGAGGATGAATTCAATAGTATTTCGGCCGTAGGAAAACTGCTTCGAAGTGAAGTATATATTGAGGCATCTGAAAGTAATTCACCGTGGCCAAATGCAAATACTATGGTGCATAAGCTATGATCAAAATGATCGTCTCTTATTATTTCCCAGCCATTAGCTGCAGAGAATTTTTTTTGTAAAATCTTCATAATTAGCGTTTAAGTTTCGTATACTGAAAGACCGGGATACCTCCTGCCTGTCCACAAAACAAATTTAGGCTACATAAAAGGCATATTTTTTCCCGATTCCTGATAAATCTGTGCGATGTAAGATTTTATGTATTTTCGCATAAGCCCGGCTGATGATAGCTGACAGATAAGAAACAAATTTTAGCACATACAAAACATGGATCCCCACCAAACCACTTTCAATACCTGGAACAAGCTGGCAAAAGTCTACCAGGATAAAATGATGGATCTTGATATCTACCTGGCTACCTACGATCGTTTTTGTGAGTTGGTAGAGAAACCGGGTGCGGGCATTTTTGAGATCGCCTGCGGTCCTGGAAATGTGACGCGGTATCTTTTGTCCAAACGTCAGGATTTCCGCATCTATGGAACGGATATAGCGCCGAATATGGTGGAGCTGGCTAAAGTCAATAATCCCACGGCCCGCTTCGAAGTGATGGATTGCAGGGAGATCGATAAAGTGAAAGAGACTTTCGATGCGGTTTTCTGTGGCTTTTGCATGCCTTATATTTCGAAAGAGGATTGCGCGAAGCTCATCAGGGATTGTGCGGGCTTGCTGAATGCCGGGGGTGTTTTCTATTTCAGCACGATGGAAGGTGATCATTCGGGGTACGAAACGGCAAGCAACGGGCAGGACCAGTGTTATATGTATTATCACCCGGCTGATTTTCTGCAACAGCAGTTGAAAGCAAACGGCTTTGAGCTGACAGAGCTGAAAAGGCAGGAATATAAAAAGCATGACGGAAGTATGTCGACCGATATGTTCTTTTTCGCCCGGAAGAAATAGCCCAAAGATCTTATTTTACAGTGTTTTTGAAAATACTTTCTTTATGTTGTAACATTTTGTGTGTTGTTGTATCTAAAAAGAAAAAACAACATGAGAACGTTCAACACCATCTGCCTGGAACTATACAGGATGCTTCTTGAATCCAGGAAAAAAGGGCTGCTTCAGTATCGTAAATACCTATTGGAGCAATTGGATTTCGGTTCCAAATCCACTTTACGCAAATGTTATGAAGAATATGTGGAAGAGCAGGTGCAGGCAAACGAGCGGCGGCTTATGGGTATTCAGTTGAAAATTAACGCTATCCGTTAAAATTTTAAGGCTGCTGTAACATTTTTATATACTCCGTATCTAAAGAATAAAAACAACAAATGAAAAACATTCTTACACTCATCATTGCTTTTGTGATCAGCTCCGCACCGGCACAAACTTTATACAGTAAGGCTTTCGGGGATAAAAAGAACAAAGCCCTTATATTTCTGCACGGTGGCCCCGGCTACAACTGTGCTAATTTCGAAGTTACCAGCGCACAAAAGCTGGCCGATGCCGGGTATTATGTGATCGTTTACGACAGGCGCGGGGAGGGGCGCTCTACTGATGCAAAAGCGAAATTTACTTTCGAAGAAACATTTACAGACCTGAACGCTGTTTATAAACAATATGGACTCCAACAGGCCGGCCTCATTGGTCATAGCTTTGGAGGCATCGTTGCCACCCTATATGCAGAGAAATTCCCTCAACAGGTAAGTGCGGTTATTTTAGTCGGGGCCCCCGTTGCTTTACAGGAAACGTTCCTGACGATCCGGGAGTCTTCCAAAAAGTTGTACCTGGCAAAAAATGATACGATGAACCTGATGTATCTCGGCATGATTGAAAAAATGGATCCAAAATCCATTCCGTATGCATCCTATTGTTTCGGACATGCGATGCAGAATGGTTTTTACAGTCCGAAGAACAGGAGCGAAGAGGCCACGGCACTGTACAAAACCCTCGCAACCGATTCGATGGGGAAATATGCCGGACAAATGACCTACCAGGCTCCACAGGGTTTCTGGACAAATGAACACTATACCTCACTGGATCTTACAGCTGCTATCAAAAATCTGCTTGTAAAAAAAATGAATATCTTCGGCTTGTATGGAAAGGATGATGGTTTATATTCAGCAAAACAGGTTCAGGATCTTCAGTCATTGATTGGTGCTGATAAAGTAAAGTACCTGGATGATTGCTCGCACAATGTGTTCATTGATCAGCAGACGCAGTTTATCGGGGCACTGAAAAACCGGATAAAATAGTGTTTATAAATTCGCTTAAACTTAAATTGAGCCTGTGACCTTCGAAAGCATCTATAAAGAATATTGGCAGAAGATCTTCCGTGTATGCATGGGTTATGTGAACGATCATGACTGGGCCAAAGACATTACCCAGGAGACATTTATAACGGTCTGGCAAAAACTACCGGAGTTCCGGAATGAATCGGCTATTGGCACCTGGATCTTTCGGATAGCTTCGAACCAGTGTCTGCGGCAGCTGGAGAAGAAAAATCGCGCGCAACAGAACGAATTACCTTTCCGGGTGGAAGAGCAGGCGGAACCCGAAGCGTACCAGGAATCGAAGGAAGAGCGGATCCGGTTTTTGTACAAATGCATTTCGGAGCTGAGTGAAACGGATCGTATCATTATTTCCCTGGAGCTGGAAAATGTGAAGCAAAGTGAAATAGCGCAGATCGTTGGGATCTCTGAGGCCAATGTGCGTGTGAAGATCCACCGGATCAAAGAAAAACTAACAATGAAATTTAAGAAGCATGAGCACTGAGATCAACTTTTCGGACCTGTGGCACGGACAATCAGCGCCGGAGCCTTCTGTCGATGAGCTTATCGCCAAAGCGAAGACATTGAAAAATAAAACGCGGAACAAGCTGATCGGTCTTAGCCTGCTGATGCTTGCTACCATGGCTTTCATCTGCTGGATCGCATTTTACGCACATCCACAAATGCTTACGACCACCATCGGCATCGGCCTGACCATACTGGCTATTGTAATGAATGTGGTCTATAACACCGGCAGCCTGCAATTGCTCCTGAAAAAAAACACGGATGTATCAAGTACCTCGTACCTGCAGCAGCTGATCCGTTTAAAACAAAAACAGGAATTTATGCACCGGGTGATCATGAGCCTGTATTTTATTTTCCTTTGCACCGGTGTTTTTTTATACATGATCGAATACACGATCCGGATGGAGTGGGGGAGCGCAATAGCCGTGTATGTTATCACAGCTGCCTGGTTCGCTTTTAGCTGGTTTTATCTGCGCCCGCGTACTATCAAAAAACAACAATCGGAGATCAACGGATTGATAACAGAATTTGAACGTATCAACAAACAATTTTCAGAATAGAATAGCGCCAAGGCGCATTGACCCCATTGGAAGACAATTAATAGATCAATAAATAAACCCGCTAGTGTAAAAACCGCCGCAGATTGCACAGATTTCGCAGATACAATTTGAAGAATTAAAACTGCTTGTGGAGTCATCAACTATTTCATAGTTAAAAGCATATCAAATCTGTGGAATCCGTGTAAATCCGCGGCTTTACATTTTTAACACTAATGCATGGAAATGAATCAAACGGATGCACTACCAAAAATTTAAACACATGAAAATTCTTTCTTTTATCGGGATGATGGCAAGTATGATCCTGCTGCTCCTTTTTTCTTTCTTCTTCGTTATTTTTAACGATAGCATGGGTGTTACAGGCATACTGATGCTTACAGCTGGAATGATCATTGCCGTGTATATGCTGATCTTTTCGCTTACCGTTGCGGCGCAGTATAAATGGGGAGATAAGAGTTCGTATTCACCGATGATGTAGGGGCAGGTCAGTTTCCTGCCGCCCGGATGAATGTTGCAGTATTGCTTTTTCCGTTTGCTGTTTCTATCCGGATCAGATAAATACCTTCCGGAAGCAGCGGCTCCAGGCTGATCTCAGCAGTAGCGTATTTTTCTTTCAGCACCTGTTCTCCAAGACTGTTAAACAGTGTTACTGAATATTCTTCG
This sequence comes from Bacteroidota bacterium, assembly GCA_021156365.1. Taxonomy (GTDB): domain Bacteria; phylum Bacteroidota; class Bacteroidia; order B-17B0; family Aurantibacillaceae; genus JADJDM01. The sequence continues at coordinate 613,167 of JAJNDK010000001.1, read as the reverse complement.
CCATTGGTATCGGTATGAATACGGAAAGAACCGGTAGATGGATTCGGATACAAACTGAAGGAAAGAGCAGTCGCAGATTCTTTTAAGCCGACAGCTGTTGCAGGAAAAACACTGTCCGCCCACTCCGGATGATCGATATAAGGATTGCGGTTATCCTGTATGCCATACACATCGTTGTTGCGGTCTGTTTCTTTCTGGCTTACCGGGTCCAGGTGATGCCAGCCAATGAGTATGTCGATTGCCCACTGGTATAGTTCAGCCTTGTTTGCAAAGGCAGCTGCATTCCAGGAAGCATCTTCGGTATAATACCGTGTGCTCATATAAAATATGGAACGCGCTATATCACCTTTGTAAGCATCGATCGGTTCGAAGGCCACACCTGAAAAACCTCCGCAATTGTCGCAGATCCCCAATTGACTTCCGTTCATCGTTGTATTATAAACAGTAGTCCCGGTATTGCCAAAGGCATAATTGCTTCGTATGCCATTCACTTTTCCGTCGGTAGGATAGATGTGAAAAAGATCGGAGACCATCGGCGGATCGCTGTTGAAGGCAGACTGTGGCCATACATGCTCGCGGTTGTAACAATCTCCTTCATTTACATAGTTGCCACACTGATCACTGATAAACGTAAATTGATAAGGAGGTGTTCCGGAAGGAATATCCGAATACATATCCCATACTTTTCCATTTGTTTTTTTGTCGGTGGTCTGGTAGGCAGTCCAAAGGGCATTATAGGAAATGGAAGTATGATTGTCGATAATGTTGTGCAGCGCTTGTCTTAATGGTATCCCGGTCAATCCCTGTGCGGAATTATAATAACCCGAAGGGATTTGCGCCCACACATAACTTTGAATACACAGGAAGAACAGCACCGCTTTTTTCATGACACAAAGATACGAAGTATTTTAATGAAGCAAGCCTGGAAATCCTCCAATCAGTCCGGATGAAAATATTATTTCTGCTTAAACAAGGGATCCCCGTGATACGTTGAACTATATTGGCTTGCACAGCTGCAATCAAGCTTCACGGGCTCTTCCGGGAAACAGGCCTTATAAAGTTGTATCCGTTTTGCAAGCTCAAGACGGTGAAAAGGGATACTGCTTAGCGGATCTTCCCGGCCATTGAACCATTGCCCGATCACCAAAGCAGGATCATGCAAGGGTGGTCTCCAGCCATCGTATTCACAAAACTCCGTATGGTATTTAAAATACATCCCTACTATTTTTTCGTTCATAAAACTTTTATCCAGTGAAGTGAAATTGTTTTTTTTGAACGTTTCCATTTCACGGAGAGATTGTTTATAGAGTATTCCGAATACAGCGCCTGCTGCAATGAAAACCGCCAACCCGGAAATAAAAAGAATACGTGTCAGCCGGTCTTTTTTCACCAGGTGTTTTATAACAAGCTGTAAGGTGAAAAAATGAGGAATGAAAGCAATGAGCCCGAGGCCAAAAAAGGGTATGAGAAACAATGCTAAGAAGTTGATATGCTCAAGAAAGAAAATACAGTAGATAAAAACACCGGTAGCAATACCACTTATAAAACCGGAAATGTAAAAAAGGATCGTACGCTCACGAAAAAGAGGATATACGATCGTATTACAAAAAGTAAGAGCAAGTACAACAGCAGCCCAGGTAACAGGCCGGCAGAAAGCCTGGTAAATACTGTTGGTGACGATAGCCGCCATGATCAGCACAGCATTCAGAATAGCCAGGTTCCAGGGTTTTGAAAAAAAGAAGAAGATCCGTTTAAACATCCGTATTGAAACGGAAGATTTTCGGGTTTATTGCAGGTGCAGAAGTAGTTACTTGAAATAGCTAATAACTTAAAACTCACTCTTCAAATGGAATTGTATATCCGGGAATTTCTCCTGTGCCATTTGCAGAGCCCAGGCGGATTCGGCAAGGAACACAGGCCGGCCTTCCTTATCGCTGGCAATATGATTGGCTTTGTCGGTAATAAAAGCTGCCAGTTTTTTATCATCATCGCAGCTGATCCACAAAGCCTTGTAAAGCTGAACAGGCTGATATCCGCAAGAGGCATTGTACTCACCTTTCAAACGGAACTGGATCACCTCAAACTGGAGTGCTCCAACTGTACCAATGATCTTACGCCCATCCGTCTTTTTGGTGAAGAGCTGGGCAACACCCTCATCTGTCAATTGCTCCAAACCTTTTTGCAGCTGTTTTGTTTTCATTGGATCCAGGTTCTCTACATACCGGAAAAGCTCCGGCGAAAAACTTGGAATGCCTTTGAAATTCATTTTCTTTCCCTCGGTCAGTGTATCTGCGATCTTGAAAGTGCCGCTGTCATAAAGACCTACAATATCTCCGGGAAATGCTTCGTCGATCACCTGCTTGTCCTGCGCCATAAAAGCGGTAGGATTACTGAAACGTACCTGTTTGCCATCCCGTACATGGTAATAATATTTGTTGCGCTCGAATACACCCGAACAGATACGTAAGAATGCAATACGATCCCTGTGTTTCGGATCTAAGTTGGCGTGGATCTTGAATACGAAGCCGCTGAATTTAGGATCCAGCGGATCGATAATGCCTTCGTCTGTTTCACGCGGCATGGGAGTAGGAGCGAACTCAATAAAAGAATCGAGCAATTCCTTGATCCCGAAATTATTTACAGCGCTTCCGAAAAATACAGGACTCAGTTTTCCTGCCCGGTATGCTTCCACATCAAAAGGATCGTACACTCCGTCGATCAATTCAATATCGGCACGCAGCTGGTTGGCAAAATCAACACCGATCAATTTATCAATTTCACCATCATTGAGATCATTGATCTTTACGTATTCTTCGATCACCGATTTCTTATCACCCTGGAAAAGGATCAGGTTATGTTCATATAAATTGTAAACACCTTTAAACGACTTGCCAATGCCGATAGGCCAGGCAAGTGGTCGTACACGGATCTTCAGCTCTTTTTCAATTTCATCCAGGAGATCAAATGCATTTTGTCCTTCGCGATCCATCTTGTTGATGAAAGTAACCACCGGTGTATTCCGCATCCGGCACACTTCGATCAGCTTGCGGGTTTGAGGTTCCACACCTTTCACACAGTCGATCACCATGATCACACTATCCACGGCGGTCAATGTACGGTAGGTATCTTCTGCGAAATCCTCGTGACCGGGTGTATCAAGGATATTGATCTTTTTGCCCTGGTATTCAAAAGCCATAACGGAAGTGGCAACAGAGATCCCCCGCTGCTTCTCGATCTCCATGAAATCGGAAGTAGTGGATTTTTTGATCTTGTTGGATTTTACAGCGCCTGCACTCTGGATGGCCCCCCCGAATAAAAGTAATTTTTCGGTGAGGGTGGTTTTTCCTGCATCGGGATGGGCAATGATACCAAAGGTACGGCGGCGTTCAATTTCTTCTTTTACTGTCATAGCGCTAAATAGGGTGCAAAAGTAGGTATTTTTCGTCAATTGTTAACAGCAGAGAGAACATGGAGATACGTAAGAGAAGCTGGCCTTTTGAACCATATAAGGTTGGAGTTTGAAGAATGTTGTTTGTTATCTTTTATAAATCAGTAAACCCAGCACGCAGAAGCAGATTTCATGCACATGAATCTGACTTAAATCATACATCTTTGCGCGAAACAATGTGGTGTATTACATATCCTGCTCCGATTCGATCGGCGGATCGATTGTATCTAACTGCTCATGCACATAGGCCGTAGCCATAAAATGTTTGTAGATATCTACCGGGAACATATTGCTGGGATGCGTTTTACCTCCTAACACAGGCAGGGTTTTGTAGCCATACACCTCTGTGTCCTCCAGGAACTTTTCATCCTCCATCATATCTTCTAACAGATCGGGCTTAAAGATCTCCAGGTATTGTTTCGGGCTCAGTTTGTTCTTGTAAAAATCGCTGTAGAAATTGGAAAGATGCTCAAGGCTGCCGTCTTCGGTATTCAGGAAAAAAAGATGCCCTTCTTTGTTCTTTAAAACAAGGTCTCCCATTTTGGTGATCACGAGGATCTCTTTATCCTTTCCGATCAGCCATTTCCAGGCATTCAGCAGCTTTTCGGAATCGATGTTGTCGGATGATATAATGAATTGTTCTATGTTCAAGGCGTGTGAATTAATCTGCCACAAAGATACGGATAATCGCTAAATTAGCCATCGGTTTTAATAAATGAAGTACCTGCTATATATATTTCTTCTGCCTTTCCTGCTGCTCTTCTTCCTTTCGATGAAGCAGGAAGAGATCATAGTAGTGCGGGCTTCCATCGATGAGTATCTGGGCCTGAAGCTGAAAAATCATGAAAGTTGTGGCCGGGAGCCTGTTTTTAAAAAACAACCCGATGGCTCGTTTCTTTTCGGAGCACCTTTACATGTGGATGAAAAGATCATTGGACCGGGAGGTATCAGCGAAAATGCCGGGAATACGGTAAGAGAGGCTTTCGGTTTTTCGGTAGTGAAAGGAGTAGAAGTAAGCAGTGTGTACCTGAAAAAAATAAAATGCTACGGACTTCTCGTTTCCGAAACGGAAGGCGTTAGTTTTTTTGGATACTTCACTGAAATGCGAGCCCAAGAAGGTATTTGCCGAAACAGAATACAGGGATCTTTCGCGGCGAAAGGATGGATATTATTATAGTACTCCAAAGATCGTGAAGGATAGCGTAAATTATATTCCTTCTGCCGATCTTAAAAAGCTGAGCATTTGTTATGCGTTAAAAAAGAACGGGACCAAACTTCCGAAAAAATTAAAAGTACTGGATTATGCTTATGAGTTGAAAGTGACGGCCATCATAAATAATCAGCCAAAGATCTACCGGCTGATCTTTCACTTGTTTTACCGGGAGTGCTGAGGAACGTGACGATTTTTTTTACTTTTTATGACAAAGCGTACTCCTTTTTTGATCCAGGTCAAAATCCGATCAATGCCGGTTGTGGCATATAATTTAATAGTACTTTTACATTACTAATAACAAACAATATGGAAGTTACACGGGTTTTCGACATACTGCAAATGCATGTAAATACTCCTAAACCGGATATTCTTGCATTTAAAGAAAACAAAGAGTGGAAAAAAGTGTCCACACAGGAATTCCTCAGCAAAGTGGATCATATCAGTGCGGCCTTACTGGATGCAGGAATTCTTCCGGGCGACAAGGTCTCTATCATTGCCAACAATATTCCCGATTGGAACTTTATCGATTACGGTGCACAGCAGATCGGTGTGGTAACGGTGCCTATTTTTCCTACGGCGAGTGCACATGATATGGAATTCATATTAAAAGACTCGGAGGTAAAAGCGATCTTTTTCTCTTCGAAGGACATTGCAAACAAAATAGAAGCGTTCAAAGCCGAATTACCTTCGGTGAAACATATGTATACATTTAACGATGATGTAACCGGTTTTGAATCTTTCAAAGAATTTATCGAAAAAGGAAAAGCCTTGTTTGAAAGTCCGGCAATAGGAGCGGAGCTAAAGACAAAGATCCGGCATATTTCGAACGGGATCCAAAAGGACGACCTGCTCACGATCCTGTATACTTCAGGGACGACGGGAAAACCAAAAGGGGTGATGCTTTCGCACGAGAATATCATTTCCAATGTAAAGGCCTGTCTTAATTTTGCTCCTTTTGAACGAATGAGTAAGGCACTGAGCTTCCTCCCGCTGAACCACGTATACGAGCGAATGTTGAATACGCTCTACCTATACAACAATATCAGTATTTATTATGCGGAAGGTTTTGACAAGATCGCCGATAACCTGAAAGAGATACATCCGCAAATGTTCGTGACTGTTCCGCGTTTGATGGAACGGGTGTATGATAAGCTGGTGAGTGCAGGCGAAAAGCTTGGGGGTGCAAAGAAAAAGATATTTTTCTGGGCGCTGGATCTTGCATTGAACTACGAGATGTACGGTAAAAACGGTGCGATATACGAACTGAAACGTAAAATAGCGGATAAGTTAGTGTACAGCAAATGGCGCGAGGCACTTGGCGGAGAGATCATATGTATCGCATCGGGTGGGGCAGCGCTTCAGCCACGCCTGGCCATGGTTTTTAACTGTGCGAAGCTCACTGTTCTGGAGGGGTATGGTTTAACGGAGACCTCTCCGGTGATCGCGGTGAACAGTATGGAACCCGACTCGATCCGGATCGGGACAGTAGGTCCGGTGCTGAAAGATCTCGATGTGAAAATAGCAGAAGATGGCGAAATATTAGTGAAAGGTCCAAGTGTGATGAAAGGCTATTATAAAAATGAAGAAGCGACAAAAGAAGTAATAGATGATGCCGGTTATTTCCATACAGGTGATATAGGAACATTTGTAGAAGGCAGGTTTTTGAAGATCACCGACCGGAAAAAAGAGATCTTTAAAACCTCTGCCGGGAAGTACATCGCTCCGTTGATGATAGAGAACAAAATGAAGGAATGCCGTTTGATAGAGCAGGCAATGGTGATAGGCGAAGGTCAGAAATTTGCTTCGGCGCTTGTTGTTCCGGCCATTGAGAATGTGAAAGACTGGTGCAAAACGAATAAGATCGATTTTGTTTCGAACGAGCATATTATCCAGAACGAACAATTGCGAAAAGAGATCAATACTTTTTTGCGTGAAATGAATAAATCGCTGGCTCCATATGAACAGATAAAACGCGTGGAGCTATTGTCTAAAAATTGGACCATCGATTCGGGAGAAATGACGCCTAAACTCAGTATGAAACGTAAGGTGATCAAGGAAAATAATAAAGCGCTGATAGATAAGATCTTCGCCTCCGGGGAAGATTAAAAAAGAGTCTTTTTTTTGATTTTTTAGAGCTTTAGTATGGAATTTATTTTGCACTTTTAGTAAAAATTAATTCCGTTCGAAAACGGTATTTGCTAAAATACAACCCGTACTATGAGCAACTTCATTTTGTTTGATGACCACAGCAGAACAGACCTGCTTCCGTTCACTTATCTCAGACCTGTTTCAGGTATCCGCATCGGGATCCTTACTATCACGGAGAAATGGGAAAAGCTCCTGAAAACGAGTGTATCTTTCCAAACGGAAGAGTACCTGGGCAAAAAATTCGGCTGTGTTTACCAGGCCGGCAAAAGCAATATCTGGATCAATGGCAAAGTATGTCCGACACCGGCTTTGGTAAAAGAGATCCTGTCGCTGAAAGAAAATGAAGTGCTCCTGCACAACAAAACAGTGGTTGCCGTAAATACAGGGAAATCAAAGAGCTTTCATCCGGAACGATCCAACCCGGGTTTCTCTTTCAAAGAATCGGCGCAAACACCGATCGTTATCAAATTTATCTGGGACATTTTTACAAAGAACGGAGAAGCCATCAAAGAAGATTTTGAATTGCAGACCAAAGGAAGGACTTCGCAGCCACTCAGCAAATCGAACCGGGTGATCGGGAAAGGGAAAGTGTTCCTCGAAAAAGGTGCATCGGTAGAAGGTGTTATATTTAATACAACAAAAGGCAATGTTTATATCGGGAAAGATGCAGTGGTAATGGAAGGTTCCCTTATCCGCGGGCCTTTTGCACTATGTGAGCATGCCGAAGTGAAGATGGGCGCCAAAATATACGGACCTACTACTTTCGGTCCGCATTGCAAAATAGGAGGAGAGGTTAACAATTCAGTTATTTTCGGATACAGTAATAAGGCACATGATGGATTCCTGGGTAATTCGGTGATCTCCGAATGGTGCAATTTAGGTGCGGATACCAACAACTCCAACCTGAAGAACAATTACGGGAATGTAAAACTATGGAACTATGGTATGCAGGAAATGGTAGACACAGGGCTTCAGTTCTGCGGACTTTTTATGGGCGATCATAGTAAATGCGGGATCAATACCATGTTCAATACCGGCACGGTGGTGGGTGTGAATGCAAATATTTACGGAGCCGATTTCCCGATCCATTTCATTCGTTCGTTCAGCTGGGGAGGAGCCGAGGAGTTTGTGGATTATAAGCTGGACAAGGCATTGGAAGTGGCAGAAAAAGTAATGGCAAGGAGAAGCATTCCTTTTACAAAAACGGAAAAGGATATACTGAGCCATGTGTATGATCTGGCCAAGCAAAAACGCGTGAAAGAAACGTATTGATGGGGCAAAGCAGATCAAAATATTCACTAAAATCTTCCCGTTGAACTGTGCAGTTGTTTAATAGAAATATCTCCTTTGCCGAGTTACGCGAGCTGGTCATTTACAGAAAACGCAAAGAGCTCTCCCGCTTCAATAAATTCATGCTGTGGCTCAATTACCTGGCAATGCTGTGTATCATCCTTTCGTATTGTGCCCGTTTTATCAATCCGCAAACTTTTTGGCTGTTGGCTTTTTTCGGGATCGGTTATCCCATCATACTCCTGCTGAACCTGTTTTTTGTATTGTACTGGATCATCCAATGGAAGCCGATCGCGCTCTGGTCCCTCGTAGTTATTTTGTTTGGCTGGAACACTTTATCCTCTTTTGCACAGATCCACTTTGGCAGCGAATTACCCAACAACAAGGATATAAAGGTGATGAGCTACAATAGTATGCTTTTTGATCTTTATAACTGGAGCAAGAACAGTGAATCGAGAAAAACGATCTTCACCATGCTGTCCGAAGAAAATCCGGATATACTTTGCATTCAGGAATATTACACATCCGAGCAGAAAGGTGATTTTAATAATACCGATACACTTACCCGTTTCTTAAAAACGAATTATTCGCACATTGAATACACAATGACATTGCGGGATGTGGATCATTGGGGAGTGGCCACCTTCACCAAATACCCGATCGTACGTAAAGGAAAGATCGATTTTAATACCCGCTGGAACAATATGTGTATTTATACGGATGTGCTGATCAATAAGGATACGGTGCGGATCTACAACATGCATCTTGCTTCCATTCATTTCGGAAAAAAAGACCACCAGTTCATTGAAGATGTTATAGAAAAGAACGATACCGAAGAGCTGGAAGGTTCTAAAAATATACTGCGTTTGCTGAAGCGGGCATTTGTAACACGTTCGAGACAGGCAGCTATGGTGGCAGAGCATATGAGGTCCTGCCGCTACAAAATGATCGTTTGCGGGGATTTTAATGATACGCCTTCTTCGTATGCATATCGCACGGTGCGCGGAGATTTGAAAGATGCATTTATGGAAAGCGGAAGAGGCATTGGTACCACCTATGCAGGGAAGATCCCTTTTCAGCGCATCGATTATATCCTGCATGACGAAAGTTTTTCTTCCTACAACTATAAAGTGATCGGCGAGACCATCACCGATCATTATCCCATCTCCTGTTATCTGAGAACGCAGACGAAACAATAATATATTTTACGCTTGCGGGGATGCCGGAATGTTCTATCTTTGATAAGAATTAATTTACGTATCCTTAAACAATTTAAATCATGAAAAGAATAAGTATCCTCATTGGCATGCTATTATTAATAAGCAGCCTTGGGTTTTCAGTAAACCCCACTGATCCGGAATTGCTTAAAATTCCATCATTAAAAACACTTGCAGAAAAAGTGGATGTAAAAACACAAAAAGTGAAAGATGCAGCGGCTTCATCCCGTTCAGCTAACCAGGAAGCTCAGACCGAACTTACTGCTGCTTACACTGAGTACGCAGTCGAGTTGAACAAACAAAAAGAGCTGAGTAACGATAATGTTCTGAAAACAGCGATCGATAAAGAATTGAAGCTGGTAAACGAAAAACTGGGCATTGCTACATCCACTAAATCAAAATAATTTTACCCCAAAACACACACATAAATGAAAAAACTATTTACACTCAAACAGCTGGCCCTTTTCTCAGCGGTTGTATCCATAGGATATACAGAGATAAAGGCGCAGGCGATCAACGAAGGATTTAATGATATCACTACGCTTGCCGGCAGCGGCTGGTTTAGACAGAATAACAGCAATCCTGTGGGAGCCAATCCAGTGTGGTTTCAAGGAACACCTACCACGGCAACCCCAACACCAGGCCCTTTTAATGCATTTGCCGGAGCTAATAACGCTTATATCGCTGTCAATTTTGCCAGTACAGCGGGCGGCACCGGTACCATCAGCCAATGGTTGGTAACCCCCAACAGGACATTCAGAAACGGTGATGTAATTACTTTCTATACAAGAAAACCCACCCCTAATCCGACAGATTATCCCGACAGGCTGGAAGTGCGTTTGAGCACGAATGGGGCAAGTACAAATGTAGGAGCAACCCCAACTGCAGTTGGAGATTTCACCACCATGCTGATAAGCATTAATCCAACACTTGTTGCAGGCGGTTATCCGCTGGTATGGACACAATATACGATTACTATATCCGGTCTTCCGGCTCCGACCTCAGGACGTGTAGCATTCCGGTACTTTGTTACCAGTGCCGGACCAACAGGTGCAAACTCTGATTATATCGGGATCGATGAATTTGCATATACCCCATATGTATGTCCTGTGTTGACTGTTAATCCTACCACTGTACCAGGTGGAACAGCAGGTACATCGTATAGCCAGTCTTTATCACAAACCGGTGCTTTGGGAGCTCCAGGCTATGCAGTTACTGCAGGTGCACTTCCTCCGGGGCTTACTCTTTCGGCCTCAGGAACGATCAGCGGTACACCCACAGCAACAGGTACCTTCAACTTTACAGCATCAGTTAGCGATGCCAGCGGTTGTTCAGGTTCACGTGCTTATTCGCTTACCGTTGTTTGTCCTGCCAACCCGATCGGTATGAATTTTTTAGCAGTTTGTAGCAATGCAAGCCCGGTGGATCTTTCTGTTTCTACAGTTCCTGCGGGTGGTACATTTTCCGCTCCGGCGGGTGTAACAGGTAATTCTTTTGATCCTGCAGCAGGCTCACAAACGATCACGTATGATTATACAGATCCTTATGGTTGTGCGCATCAATCCAATAGCATGATCACGGTAAATACAGCCCCTTCTGTTACGATACCGGCTTTAACAGCTGTTTGTGAAGGAAGCGGCGATGTTACTTTAACCGGTGAGTCTCCTGCAGGAGGGACTTACAGCGGAACCAATGTTTCAGGAAGTGTATTCTCTCCTGTAGCAGCGGGTACTACAGATGTGATCTATACCTATACAGATGCAAACGGTTGTACAGAAGATGACACTACATCCATGGTAGTGAATGCATTGCCGGTAGTTACGCAATCTGCATTAACGGCGGTTTGTGAAGCAAGTGGTGATGTTGCTTTAAGCGGCGGATCTCCTGCAGGTGGAACTTACAGCGGAACCAATGTTGCAGCAGGGATGTTTTCTCCGATTGCAGCTGGTACTACAGATGTGATCTATACGTATACGGATGCAAACGGTTGCTCGGAAGATGATACTACTTCCATGGTGGTATATGCATTACCGGCAGTTACTCAATCTGCATTACCGGCGGTTTGTGAAGCAAGTGGTGATGTTACTTTAAGCGGCGGATCTCCGGCAGGTGGAACTTATACTGGTACGAATGTTACCAGTGGTATTTTTTCTCCAATTGCAGCAGGTACAACAGATGTGATCTATACCTACACAGATGCAAACGGTTGCACAGAAGACGACACTACTTCAATGGTAGTAAATGCATTACCGGCAGTTACTCAGTCTGCATTACCGGCAGTTTGTGAAGGCAGCAGCGATGTTACCTTAAGCGGTGGATCTCCTTCAGGAGGAACTTACAGCGGAACCAATGTTGCTGCAGGTATGTTCTCTCCAATCGCAGCAGGTACTACAGATGTAATCTATTCTTATACAGATGCAAACGGCTGTTCGGAAGACGATACTACTTCTATGGTAGTGAATGCATTGCCGGTAGTAACACTTACTCCTTTCAGCAATGTGTGTGTAAACAGCGGCAGTATCACATTAACCGGCGGTTCGCCTGCAATTGGTGATTACAGCGGGCCGAATGTGTTTTTCGGAACTTTCGATCCTTCGGTAGTTGGCACTTCCAATATCACGTATACGTTCACAGATGCCAATGGCTGTACAGACAGCGCTGTGCAATCGATCACTGTTGATCCATGTATTGGTCTGGCGAATAACACTGCCGTTAGTGCTGTGAAATATTTCCCGAACCCTACTACAGGAACATTTGTACTGGAATTCGTTCAGAATGAGAAAACAGACCTGGCTGTAAATATTACTGATATCCAGGGCAGAGTGGTAGCGAAAGATGCACAGCTGTCCTTTGCAGGTTCTTATTCAAGATCGTTTGACCTGAGCGCTTTTGCAAAAGGTATATACACGATGGAAATCCGTTCCAATAACAAATCTTCATATTACAAGATCGTAGTTCAGTAATTGATCTTTTCTATACTGCGAAGCCCGTCTGTTTTATGCAGACGGGCTTTTCTTTTTTGCACCGTGCCGTGATCAATTTCTTTGTATGAAATTACCGTTGTTTGCCTTGATCCGACATCTTGTGGAATATATATGCAGTTAAAATCAGTCAACCAAAAAAAAAACAGATGAATCTCACCGGATTTTTTTTGTTTTTATAGTTGAATAATGCGCTTTTGTGTCTCCTGTAATCTAACCTGAAACAAGAAACCAGGAATAAACAAATTACTGATTCGCATCAAACCGTGTTTTATTTCTTTTGAGCAACGCTTCATATCCTTCAAGCCTTCTTTTGCCTTTACGCGAAGGGTCCAATGTTTTTAGTTTGTCGATCCAGGCTTTTGCATTGATATAATCATCTTTCCAGATATAGGCTTCGATCAGGTTCAGGATCGTGATCTCTGTTACATCGCCATCCACCCGGGCTTTTTTATTGTTGGGCTGCGATTGTTTCATCGCATTTTCCCAAAGACCGATCGCCTTGTCCAGTTCAGGATATGCAGCCGATTTGTTGGCGCTCTCTGTAATGAGCTTGTATCCGTTCTCTGCTGCCACGTATGCTTCCTTGTAGTCCTGGTAATCCTTTTTCTCATCTACTACACTCAGCAAGGTGCCATATTTTACTCTTACATAACCATACTTGTCATTGATGAGGCTGGTGATATAAGCAAGGTTATCGTATACCACTTTATCCTGGATCTGCTCCATGGTTTTTGCCTTATTCAGCGGCCAGTTCCTTTCGAGGGTGCTGATGCTGTCATATTCCGTGGTTTTAAACTCGCTATACGTATCAAGCTCGGCAGGAAATTGTTCGGTGATCACACCTTGTCCTGCTACTTCCATTTTATAGGACATCATGTGTTTGTAACGGATCTCGTAATAGTATTTTCTTATTTCCGGCTTTGCAGGTATAGTGCCCGTGGCAGCTGTCGCTTTTTGCGAAACACGATCCTTCACTACCGGAGGTTCGGAATTGAATCCGTATAGGGAAACACTGATGTTGACAGGATTGTCGTTCGTATTGTTGAATCCCTCTAACCTTATGTATTTGCCTGCCAGCAATTGGGTATCGTAGGTTTTTGGAAGATCGGGAGGAAGCACTTCCCGTTTGGTCGGCATCGGGATCACGGTACGCTGCGGGAACTGGTTTGCGTACAGGATCTGTTCGGCTTTCGGCTTTTTGTTCCAGGCAGTCATAGCAGCGGCATACTTGTCGTCTTCCATTTTTTGCAAAAGCGTATGCGCTTCCATTGCTTTTTTAAACTCTTCCTCTGATTTGGCCAGGTCCTGGTTATACAGGTCCGTTTTTGTTTTGATCACATCCTCAAATTTCTGTATCACGCTGGCCTGATAGCTCTTTGTGGATTTGATAGGACTGAGCGGCAACTGAATATACGTAAAGTACAGATCGTTGTTGTCAATATCCTGGGCAATTATTGCATCGGAGTTACATAATGCGATGCCGAAGGCTAAGGATAGGAGGGATAGTTTTCTGATCATGGTGTTTTTATTTTTTGAATTGTTCAATAGCTTTTCTGACGGAGCCGTGTTGCAATAACAAATCTTTTGCCAAAGATAGATCAATGGAACAGTTTTTTGCAATGATCTGTGCGCCACGCTCTATCAGCTTGTTGTTCGACAGCTGCATATCCACCATTTTATTGCCTTTTACATGGCCGAGCCGGATCAGAACCGAAGTGGAGATCATGTTCAGCACCAGTTTTTGCGCAGTTCCGGATTTCATGCGTGTGGAACCCGTTACGAATTCGGGCCCTACGACCACTTCTACGGGGTATTTCGCTGTTTTTGCCACCGGGCTTCCCGAATTGCAGGTAATACAGCCTGTTGTTATATTCAGCTCGTTGCACTTTTCCAGCGCGCCTACTACATAAGGAGTGGTGCCGGATGCAGCTATCCCTATTACGACATCATTGGAATTGATCTGATGGGCCGCCAGATCTTCCCATCCCTGTTGGGCATCGTCTTCGGCAAACTCCACTGCTTTGCGGATGGCGGTGTCACCACCGGCAATGATGCCGATCACTCTGCCGTGCTCAATGCCATACGTAGGAGGACACTCGGAAGCATCTACAATACCAAGTCTTCCACTCGTTCCCGCCCCGATATAAAACAAGCGCCCTCCGGTTTTCATTTTCTCTGCCGTAATATTCACCAGTGCTTCTATGGCCGGAATCACTTTTTCAATGGCATCCGGAACGGTTTTGTCCTCCCGGTTCATATTCACCAGCAGTTCATGAACGCTCATCTTTTCGAGGTCACTGTAGTAGGAGTCGCTTTCGGTGGTTTTTGTGAATTGGGACATGAAATTATCTTCTTTGCTGTTGTGATTTATTTTCCTGTTTTTTTGGCATATAGCCGTATGCACTCATCCTTCCCCGCACATGTCTGCGGCAGGAAGCGAACAGGAGCAGTCCCCCGATCAGCAGCACAAAGAGCTTTCTCATATTGTGCCGGAACAGGAAGTTTTCCATCCGGTTAATAAGAGTCCAGTGCCTGCTTGTTTGTTGTGTATGACTTGCTTTGAAATTTCCGCATACATTTTTATCCGCTGTTGCAGCAATGAAGGCTTCTATTTCAGCAAGCGACTTATTTGTAAAATCTATCACCGGTGTCTGGCAGGACTCGCAATGGCGCATATTGTCGTTATGGGGCAACATTTCGTTCCAGGGAACGGAGCAGGGCTCAGGTATGTTGATCTTTTGCATGGCGCTTTGAACTGTTTAAATATACAATTTTTATTGAAAACCCGGCCAGGGCTTATTCCGACATATAAATGGTGAGTGCTTTTTCTTCTACCGAGAGGGTTGCGATCCTTTGGAATGGGATCATATATACATTCGTCAGGAAAAACTGTGAGGTGTCTTTGTATGACTTGATATAGAAAGCGTGGTCATCTATCTCATAGGAGCAGAGCTTCGTTTTAAAGGTACGAACTCCCCATCTCCCGCTGCTGGTACTGTCATTCTCAAATATCCGGATATTGCTTACCACGATCTTTTCGTGTTTATAAGAAGGGAATTTATTAAAAAGAGTTATAAAATCGGCTTTCGTTACCTGCCCGTAACTATTAAAGCCTATACAGATTAGTGCAGCTAAAATGAGTTTTTTCATAGTGTTTTTTGTAAATATAAATATAAAGAGGAAAGTTTAAAGACAGTCCATCAGCCCTGAATTATTGAGCACAATGATATTGATCCTTTGAAGGAAAAAAATCGGAATTGGATAGTAGCTGAATAAATTATTCGGCTCATTTTTAGCTACTTATGAATTAATTCCGGATTACCGGATTTTAAAGACTATGTTTACAGTCTTCTATTGAAGATTGTATCTCAATCTGTTTGTAAATACCAATTGCAATTCGATCACTTTACATTTTCCTCAGCAGCGCCGCAAGGGTATGGCATTTTGTCCATTCCGTTTGCATAATTCAGTAACAGTATAATAACCCGCTCACCAGCAAACAAATCCGGTGGGCACAAAAAAACAACACAATGAACAAAGGAACAGTAAAATTCTTTAACGATGCCAAAGGTTTCGGTTTTATTAAAGGAGAAAACGGACAAGAGATTTTTGTCCACGCTTCAGGACTAAGCGAAGAAATTCAGGAAAATGACGAAGTAGTATACGATACTCAGGATGGCAGAAAAGGCCTGAATGCGATCAATGTACGCTTAGCTTAATATACTTTATTTTTTGAATGAAGGCTGTCCTGAATCAGGGCAGCCTTTTTTGTTTCCGGGTGAAGCCTGACTCAGTTTTTCCTTTTTGCCACATGCTCATCATACAGTTGGTGGATGATCCCATCTGAAAGACCGATCTGTGGCACGAGGATCTTGTCGATGTCTCCGTGTTTCATAGTAGAGAGCACGATCTTGGTAGCGGGAATGATCACATCCGCCCGGTCCGGATTGAGCCCTAACACCGTCACACGCTCATCATACGTATAGGCGCTGAGCATGTCGTGCATATCTTTTACCTTGTCATAGCTCAGGTGCTTGCTTTCCTTTTTGCCACTCATTTTATAGAGCTTGTTGATATTCCCACCGGAACCAATAGCTGTTAGCGGTTTAATGCCGGTCGTGTTCTTTTTTACCCAGGATTTAAAACCTTCCCATTCTTCTTTATCAACCATATTACATAGCATACGGATCGTCCCTACATTAAAAGATTTGGATGCCAAAACTTTTCCATTGGAAATAAGTGTGAGCTCTGTACTACCTCCGCCTACATCGATGTACAGATATGCCTGTCTCGGATCCAGCATGTCTTCTATGTGATTGGAAAAAATGGTGGCAGCTTCCGTTTTCCCATCGATGATCTCTACCTTAATACCTGCTTCTTTATGAATACGCTCGATGATGGCTGCTCCATTAGAAGCATCCCGCATGGCAGAAGTGGCACATGCTTTCATCGATACCACATCAAATACTTTGATGATCTCCGAAAAACCTTTCATCGCGGTGACCAGCTTCTCTACTTTGTCCTCCGAGATCTCCTTTTTGATGAAGGCATCGTCTCCGAGCCGGATCGGTAAGCGGATCAATTCTCCTTTTTTGAAAATAGCTTTCCCTTTTTGTTCATGTACATGACTGAAAAGAAGCCGTACTGCGTTGGACCCTATATCGATTGCTGCAAAAATCATTTTTCTTCGAGTGTTTTTAAATAACTTAATTTATCTTTCAGGAAATAGTCGTAGACTGCATCCTGTGCCCGGAGCGGTTTTTCGCGCCCTACCGGTTTTTTGTACCTGTTCGAGAGTGTTTCGTCCAGCACCCGCGCCTTTATATTACCTTTCAATTGTATATTCAGGATATCTCTCAATTGCTGCTGGATCTCTTTGCTATAGATAGGTACCGCTACCTCGCAGCGTTGGTCAAGGTTTCGTGTCATCCAGTCGGCGGATGAAATAAAAATGCGTTCCTGACCTCCGTTGGCAAAAACAAAAATGCGGCTGTGCTCCAGGAATTTGTCAACGATACTGATACCTTCTATATTGTCACTTACGCCGGGTACACCGCAAGCAATGGAACAGGAGCCTCTTACGATCAGTTTGATCTTTACGCCGGCCTGTGATGCTTCGTATAATTTTAATACCATTTCCCGGTCCACGAGGTTATTCACCTTGATGATCATATAAGCCGTTTTCCCTTCTTTCGCATTCTGGATCTCGCGGACGATAAGCCCTACGAGGGATTTACGCATATTGAAAGGAGACACGGCCAGGTTCTTATAATTCCCTATCCGGAAGTTGTCATTGAAAAAATTGAATACCTGGCTTACTTCTTCCGTGATCCTGTTATCGGCTGTAAGCAATGCCGCATCAGTATAGATCTTCGCTGTTTTTTCATTGAAGTTACCGGTGCCCACATGTGCAATCCGTGTTTCCTTACCTTTTTCGCGCATGGTGATCAGGAACAGCTTGGAATGCACTTTCAGGCGGGGCACACCGTATATAACCGTTGCACCTTCTTCATTCAGCTTATTGGCCCAGTATATATTATTCTCTTCATCAAAGCGCGCCTGCAATTCCACCACTACCATCACCTGTTTGCCATTCTTGATCGCATTGATAAGCGCATTAGCGATTTTTGATGAATCGGCCACCCTGTAGAGTGTTATTTTGATCGATTCAACGGTTGGCTCGATGGACGCTTCGCGCAGCAAGGCAATAATATGATCGAAAGACTGATATGGATAATAAAGAAGTATATCACGCTGTTTGACGGCTTTGATCACACTTTGTTTGGCATCTACGAGGTATTTGTTGTGAAGGGTGCGGCGGTGATTATACACGAGGTCTTTTCTTCCGAGCTTCGGGAAATTGATGAAGTCTTTGAAATTGTGATATCTTCCACCGGGGATCGGCGCATCCTTTTTTGTGAAGTTCAGCTTGCGCATCATGAAAGACAACATATCTTTCGACATGCTTCCGTCATATACCAATCGCACGGGATTTCCTTTTTTCCGGTTCTTGATCCCTTCGCTCACTTTGTCCAGCAGGCTTTGTGAGAGATCTTTATCCAGGTCCATTTCGGCATCACGTGTAAGTTTGATGTTATACGCTTCCGTTGCACGCAGCCCGAAGATCTCGAAGATCTCATCGAGGCAAAAGCGCATCACGTCGTCCAGCAGGATAATAAATTGTTTGTTTTGTTTCGCTGGTAGCACAACAAAACGGGAGATGTTCTTTGTAGGAACTTCTATTACTGCGTATTTGATCTTTTTGGAACCGTCGATCGCCACCAGTTTTGTGAACAGGTAGCTGGACTTGTCATTGAGATAGGGAAACGAAGTATTCTCATCGATCATGATGGGAAAAAGGTTCGATACAAGCTCGTTGTGAAAGTAATCTTTTACAAAGGTCTGTTGTTCCCTGTCCAGCTGGGTTTCGTCAATAATGAAGATATTATTTTTTTTCAGCTCTTTTAAAATGTTCTGATAAATACTTTCAAATTTCTTTTGCTGCTCCAGCACGCGTTTCTGGATGATACCTAAGAGTTCATTCGGATCTTCACCAATGAGTGGAACTGCGCGTTTCCCTATTTTTGAGAGCCGTTTTACGGTAGCTACCCTTACACGGTAAAACTCATCGCGGTTATTGGAATAGATCCCAAGGAATTTCACCCGTTCGATCAGTGGAGTACTTGCATCTTCTGCTTCCTGTAATACCCTGTCGTTAAAAGATAACCAGGCTATTTCGCGGTTGATGTAAGGAAGGTGTTTTTTCGGCATTCGTGTAAAATTACGTGTTGTTTTTTTATACTGTGTTAACGCAGCATTAGTTTATTGTTTAAAATCCTTTGGGAACATCGAAAGGAAACAGGTCCCTTTGACCGATAGCACATCTGCCCAACTATCAAATGCAAAGCTGATGCCGACGATCCCACAGGTTGGCAGGTTGTCTACATACGAATCGCTGAGCTCGTCAAAGGCATCCGTAAAGCCGGGGTTGTGTCCGAATACCATTACGGAGGAAACGGAATCGTCTGTTTCCGCAATCGTGTTTGCTATGATAGAGGAGGATGCTTCATACAGTTTTTCAGCGATACGGATCGTGTCCAATGAATAACTCAGCTCACGCGCAAAAATGCAGGCAGTGGTAAATGCCCTTGTAGCGGGGCTGGAGATGATAAGCTCCGGGTGTTTCTGTTCCTTTGCGAATTTTTTGCTCTGGGCATATGCATCCGAATAACCTCTGCTATTGAGCGGGCGGTGAATATCCCTGATGAATTCGTCTCCCCAATCCGATTTGGCATGTCTTACAAGATAAAGTGTTTTCATTTGCATAATTATTTTGCCCACATGATCAGGTTTGGATTGTTGCAATAGCGGGTAATATCCTTTTCAAGACAGATCACAATAAAATCGATGAATGGAATAATACCGACGCCTCCGCCCAGTGTGCCGATATATATAAGCGGTATGTATGGTTTGGAACCGAGGTAAATGCGATGTAAGCCAATGATACCAAAAGGAAAAGGAAAAGCGAGCAGGGCAGCAACGATCCGTTTACGTTTTTTGATCTTGTCGGGAGCTATGGTTTTAGGAATGAGATCAGTGGGTATGGCCGCAGGTACAGAAATGGAATCGATCAGTGTATTATCGGGAGCTGCTACAGGCTGTCCGAAGCTTTCAGCCGATAATTCATTGTTTTGTGTTTCGGCTGGTGCGGACGTAAAAATAGCGTCCAGGCTATCCGATAAACCTGTTACCGGATGCACTCCCTCGCTAAAATTGCCGGCGTATCCCGCCTGCAGGCAAGTCAATAAAACGATCAGAAAGGACCATCTCTTCATGGCTTAAAAATAAAAAAGGATTCGTATCGGTAATTCCCTTCCGGGAGAATGATGTTAACAAAGTAATTAAAACCGGGTATTGAGTCCTATCTGGCCGAAAAAGGGCGGACCAAAGGCCGTTTCGAATGTCATGCCGAAATACTTACTGAAAAAGAGCCGGTACCCAATGATCCCCTGCATTCGGAATCCATCCTGGAAAAATTTCACAGCCCTGTATTTTTGCCCGCTTTCCGACCGAATGTCCCATTTCACGAAGCTCCAGCGAAAACCACCATATACATCGCCTTTGTCGCCGGGTTTCGAAAGATAAAAAAGTGTTTTGAGACCAACATTATGCATGTGGAAGAGATCGGAGAAACTACCCGACATGAGGCTGTCGCCGGAATAACAGTTGTTGAAATTGAAGCGGAAGGACTGGTGGGAGTATGCGGCACCAATGGAAAAATGCCTGAACAGCCGGAAATCATATTCGGCATTGAGTACTACGCTCGAATGTGGTTGAAAATTGGCATTGATAGGAGAGCGTTTCAGGCTGGGCTGTTCGATAAGCACTTTGGCCTGGGTATAAACGAATTGTACATTGCTGAAACCAATACCACCTGAAATGAGGTTGCGTTTGCTGCCATTCCGATAGCTATCGGGAGCGGGTTTTGTGCTGACACTGTCTTTCTGTGCAAAAAAGGTACTGCCGGTAAGTGTAAACAATATAAGCAGGAACGATTTCATATCATAAAAATAGAAAAGGGATCAGCATAAGCCAATCCCTTTTCATTAAATGATGTTAATATGCTTAGAACTTTGCGCTCAGACCTCCACACAAAAGTGGGGTACCCGCAGCGATCTCTGCATTTATACCGATATTGTCCGTGAAGAAATAACGGAACCCGATACCTAATTTCAATCCAACAGGGATCAGGGAGCTGATTTTCGCGAACTGGTAATCCGGATCGTTTGTTTCGAATTTGAAAGACATGTTTTTGTAACCTGCAGCAATGATACCGTAAGAATCGAAATTATCGTCTTCGGTAAAGTGAAGGTTAGCTCTGAACAAAGCAGCAAAACGAGGAACGGATACTTTGTAGTTGTACGTTCTTGTTTCGTAGTTACCGGTAACGGTATTGTAGTTATCAGTAGATGTCTCATTCCAGGAAATGGAAGTGTTGGCATAGTAGAAATCTCCACCCAAACCTACTTTATCTGTTACCATGTATTCTCCGGAAAGGCCGATAGGTCCCATTCCTTTGATCTTGAAATCGGTTTGAGCAGCCCCATTTACATTATTATTTTGATAGGCAGTTTTGAAGATAGCGGTGAAGATGTTCACCCCATAATACGCGTTGAAAGCAACTTTGCCTTTTTCCAGGGCCTGGCCAAAGATGTTACTTCCGCTGAAAAGAAGCATGATTGCAAAAATAGATAGTTTTAGTTTTTTCATATTGGTTTTGTTATTTAAATCAGGCTAAAAGTACGATAAAAAAACAAAAGAGGGGAATTTTTTCCCCTCTTTTGGATAAATACTTAAGTATTAAATACAAGCTTATTTTGCTTTTGCGTATAATTCCTCCACTTTTTTCCAGTTTACCACATTCCAGAAGGCACCTACATAATCCGGGCGACGGTTTTGGTAGTTCAGATAATATGCGTGTTCCCACACGTCCAGTGCAAGGATCGGGGTACCTTTACAGCCAGCTGTGTCTACATCCATAAGCGGATTGTCCTGGTTAGGAGTGGAACAAACAGCAAGGGATTTGTCTTCTTTCACACAGAGCCATGCCCAGCCACTACCGAACCGGGTAGCCGCTGCATTGGCAAATTGTTTTTTGAACTCATCCAAGCTGCCGAAAGAATTATCGATAGCTGCAGCAAGATCCCCGGAAGGAGCGCCGCCTGCATTCGGAGCCATCAGCGTCCAGAACAGGGAATGGTTGTAATGCCCGCCACCATTGTTACGAACAGCTGCCGGGTATTTGGAAATGCCCTTACAGATGTCTTCAATACTCATTTTTTCTGCATCGGTACCTGCCACTGCATTGTTCAGGTTGGTAACGTATGCCTGGTGATGTTTGCCATGATGGATCTCCATTGTTTTTGCATCGATGTGTGGTTCGAGTGCTGTAGGCGCGTAAGGTAGCGCCGGTAATTCAAATGCCATAGTATTATAGTTTTAAAAAGTTAATAATTTGACCGATGATCTTCAGGAGATCAAAAAATCTCCTTGCGAATATAGTCGTTTTTGAAGTGAAAGTGAAACGGGAAGGATTAAATTTCAGGATCCTATTGCCATCAATGATATCAGCTTGTTCTTTCTACATATGAAAAAGCACCGACGCTGGGCCGGTGCTTCTATTAACTATTGTGGATTCAGTATTTTATTAATGTGCTTCGTGAGTTATCGCATCCTTTTCGAGATGGCTTTTCTCATGATCAACCTGCTCGGTTTTTATACCATGCTCTTCGCCTTTTGCTTCGTGTCCGTGCTCTTTTTTTCCATTGCAAAGGCTCAGGAAAAAGAAGGCAAATAGCCAAAAAGAAAGACCCATAATTACCGGTGGTCCAAAAACTGCTTTTTTCCCCTCACTATGATGATGTGTATCGTGGCTCATAATATTAATTTTTGTCAAAAATAACAGAATACTATTAAATATCAAAAAATGATTTTTCAGGCATGCTTTAATGAATAATCAAAGGTTTCGGCGCTGCTGTTCATCAGGTCCAGCTCCCATCCGCCCGGGAACGGAGCTTCCAGCAGTGCACCTTTCAGCATGTACGGGTACAGCTGGGCATAAGTCTGAATCTGGTTGGCAGAAACCCGGCGATAGATATGCGTACGGTGAAGATCGTCCGGATGGCTGATGCCCGCTGCCGCCATTAATTCCACAGCTGCTTTGATGGTCTCGTGATGAAAATTCTTTACCCTTACTTTTTTATCATCCACATCCAGCCCGTTGTAGAGTTTCGGGTTCTGGGTAGCCACACCTGTCGGGCATTTGTTGTTGTTGCACTCAAGCGCCTGGATACAACCAAGGGCAAGCATCATTGCACGTGCACAGTTACACATATCTGCTCCCATGGAGAAATTCCGGATCAGATCGAAGCCGGTGTGAACCTTACCGGATGCAATGATCTTGATGTGTTTTTTGATACTGAAGCCGTTCAGTGTATCGCAGACAAAAGCGAGGGCATCTCTCAGTGGCATCCCCACCGAATTGCTGAATTCCAGCGGTGCAGCGCCTGTTCCTCCTTCACCACCGTCAACGGTTATAAAATCAGGCATAATATCTAATTTGATCATCGCTTTACAGATAGCAATGAACTGATTTTTTTGTCCGACACAGAGTTTGAACCCGACCGGCTTGCTACCTGACAGATCACGCAGTCTTTTGATGAACTGCAGCATTTCTATCGGTGTAGAGAAAGCAGTGTGATAAGGTGGTGACAAAACATCCTTTCCTTTTTCTACCAAACGAATATTTGCAATTTCATCGGTTACTTTGGAAGCCGGCAAAATACCGCCATGTCCGGGCTTGGCTCCCTGCGAAAGTTTGATCTCGATCATTTTTACATTCGGCAGTACCGCTCTTTCTGCAAAAGAATCGAAATTAAAAGTGCCATCCGTATTCCTGCATCCGAAATAACCGGTACCGATCTGCCAGATCACATCGCCACCGGGTTTAAGGTGATAAGGGCTTAACCCGCCTTCTCCCGTATTGTGTGCAAAACCTCCTAACTGAGCTCCGCCATTCAGGGCCATGATAGCAGTCTTACTCAGAGAACCGTAGCTCATGGCAGAAATATTCAATACGCTGGCAGAATAGGGCTGCTTACAGGCAGGTCCACCTACTAAAACCCGTGGGTTGTGATTCAGTTTATCATGATGAAGAGGGGCGATGCTATGATTCAGCCACTCATAACCGGTTTCGTATACATTCAGCTGTGTTCCGAAAGGAGTTGTGTCGTTCACTTTTTTTGCGCGCTGGTAGATAACGTTTCTGCTCAGGCGGTTGAAAGGAGCGCCATCCGTGTCTGATTCAATAAAGTATTGGTATACCTTCGGACGCATCCATTCTGCCATCCAGCGCATCCTTCCCAGGATCGGGTAATTTTTCCGTAGGGTATGTTTGTTCTGCGACATATCCATGAGCCCGACAATGATCACAGGGGCTGCTAATACAAATGCCCACCAGAAAGGTGTCCATAAGAACCATGCAATGCTGCCGATAGCAACACAGACGATAAGGGAAAAAATCAAAAACGAGCTACGCATAATTTTTGTGGTTAGTTTAATCAAATATAGAAATAAAGTTATTGCTTGTACAGGAATGAGTGATTTTTTTATTCAAAGTCGGGACCCGGTTATCTTGACTTGCCGGAAGGGTAGGGGATTTGCCGGCCTGGACAATTCCACTGTTTAATTTATCCAATAAACCTTTATCTTTATACCAATGGAGCAACAATCCTCTCTGATCATTCTTCGTGGTTTGCCGGGCAGCGGCAAAAGCACATTAGCAGCCGTACTTAGTGAAAACGGAAAATATCCGGTCACTTCCATCGATTCGTATTTTGTGAATGCAGAAACGGGCGAATATTTTTTTGATCATACCAAAAACTACCTTGCTTATAAACGCTGCGAAGAGCAAACAACAGCCCATGCCAGGGCACAAACGGAGAAGATACTGGTGGATAATGCTTTTACACTTGAATGGGAGCTGGAACCGTATTTCCGGATCGCTGCCGAATATGGCTACCGCATTTTTGTAGTAACGGTGGAGCGTCGTCACAATGGAAAGAACGTGCACAACGTTAGTGAGGAGCAGCTGAAAAAAATGGCGGAGAAGTATAAAGTGTTCCTGATGTAGGCTACAATTTCGGGTCCGGGTTTCTTGTTTTTGGTTACATAATCTTTATTAGAACTGTATATAGAATAAGAGTTATATATTAATATTATAAATCCAACAAGAAACCTGCAATCTTACACTTAGAATTTCATTGCTACCTGGATGATCCTTGTTTTAGGCGGTTCTACAAATCCCGGTCTCGACATGTATAGCTGGTTGAACACGTTGTTGACGATATAAGATACTTTCAGGTGTTTGGAGAGTGTATAAGAGATCCGCATATCGTGTTGCCAGCCATCGTGCTTATGTTCTCTCCTGTACTGTTTCAAACCCGGAAGCACATAGAAAGCCGGGTTGTTGTATAAAGAAGAATTTGAATTCATCAGGTCATAAATGATCGGCTCTTCGAAACGCTTGTCAATATTTTCCATATAGCTGGTAAAGCGTGAGCTGAAGCCTACGGAAAATCCTTTGTAATCGATCTGGATATCGTTTTTGAACATATGCTGGCTCCGGTATTTGAGCAGGTTACTTCCGGGAAAGGAGCCCGTGGTGTCTTTGGCAGGATCAAAATCCGGATCGATGGGATTGCTATAAGTATATCCGGTGAGCAAGGTAAGATTGAATTTGCCGATGTTCCCGGTGCCGGTCATGGAAAGATCGATACCGGTGATCTTTGCATTTCCGATATTCTGCGACTGGAACCCGCTACTGGCGACAATTTCCTGGATCGAATACAAGCCCTGGAAGATCAGGGAATCCGGGATCGTACGAGTATACACAAAATCCATCATGTTGCGGTATTCTGTCCAGTAATAGGCCGCATCAAAAAAGCCTTTGAAATTAAACAGCTTAAATCCTTGTTTCACACCGATCTCTGCGCTCCAGCCTCTTTCAGGTTGCAAAGCATTATTCGGATAGAGCTTCAATGCACTCACATTGGTGCTGATGAATTTTTCTGCGATCGATGGAAAGCGATAACCCTGCCCGAAAGAGGAACGAAGAAAAGTGTATTCGAACAGCTGGTAATTTGCACCCACCCGCATTACCGGTTGGAAAGGCAATCCCGTTACTTTGTCATTGAACAGGGTACCTTTTGTTTCGGCTGTATCCACTTTATAATATTCACCTCTTAATCCAAGAGACAGCGTAAGTTTTTTTATTTTTTTATCGAACTGTATATAACCTGCGTGGTTCAATCCTTCCCGTCTTCCATATAACGAATCGGATTGTACGTCCTGGTGGGTGTACACATACCCCATGGTCATGGTAAAGTTCTTTTTGAAACGTTTTTGCCATTGCAGATCGGAATAAAAAAGATTGGCAGTCGATTCCTGGTTTTTATTATTGGTGTTGGTGGTGTTGAAGTAGCGCGTACGGAGAGAAATGCGGCCTATTTTTTCTGTATTGAAAACGATATAGGGATCCACGCTCAGGCGGCGGTTATCATATATCTGGATGGAGCGGGTGGGCGAGTCGACAGTATGTTGAGGGTAATAAGCGGAATCAGGCCCTGCCCACAAAAAGAAAAGACCTCCCTGTGTAGCCATATAATTGGTGTTAATACCGATTGCGAGTCCCTGCAGCTTTTTATCGAAATTATACCGTAGGTTCATATTGGCTCTGCCTCTTTTTTCACTTTCATACAAGCGATATCCATCACTGTCGTACAACTGTCCGCCCACTATGAAATCCAGTTTCCCGATCTTTTGTGAATGAAAAAAATTGGTGCCTTTATATTCCGGATTTTTTTGCCCTTTGTAATAATTTACCTGCTCTGCTCTTGGATCGCCGTACACACCATAAAAAGTAGTGAAAGATGTCTGGGGCTTGTCTTTGGGATAGGCGGTGCGGAAATTGATGACACCGTTCAGTGCCGAAGAGCCGAAGAGGGCAGAGGAAGCGCCTTTTATTACTTCTACCTGCTCAATATTCTCGATAGGAATAAAGTTCCATTTAATATCTGCAGCATCAGCACTGATCATCGGCATTTCGTCCACCATCATGAGAACGCGGCTTCCTGCTCCATAACTGAATCCGCTGCCCGAACGAATACTTACCTGCGAATCGCTGATATTAACGCTGGGCACCTGGTTCATGATCTGGTCGAGCTGTACGGCATTTTTATTCTGGATCAGGGAAGGTTTGATCACTTCCATGGAAACGGTGACGTCCGAAAGTTTTTGCTCAAATTTCCCGGCACTGATAACGACCTCATCCAATATCTTGTTTTCCGGCTCAATGCTGAAATCAAGCAGGAGGGTATCGTTGGCTACCACGATTACTTTTTGCTTCAGGCTTTTGTATCCAAGCAGGTTTGCTTCGAGCGTTTGTTCACCTTCCGGCAATGCGATCAGGTAATTCCCGTCTATATCGCTTAAAACACCCGTTGCCGGTCCGGCAGCTAAGGTAGCGCCTGGCAAGAGCTCCCCGGTGGATTTGTCGGAAATTTTCCCTTTTACGAACCCATTGGTCTGGGCATGATAAACGAAGGGCAATAGAAACAAAAAAACGAGTATATTTTTAGGCATAGCTGCTGTCAGGGCTTATGATATTGATGACAATATAAAAAGAATTTTTTAAGGAAAAAACAAGGTACGACAAAGATTAAATTAACATAGATGAAGCCCGAAATCAGAGCAAAAGGCAAAGAAAAGCCCCGGATCAACCGGATTCAATAACTATCAAATCGGGGTGGTCCGGACCGATTGCAGGGCGCATTTCAGAGACGGTATTTCTTTATAAAATAAGAAGGAAAAATAAAAGAGGCGTATAAGCCGGGTTCTGTTTCCGCCCGAAGGCGAATTTCTATCATTTATCTGCCCTGACGTTGACAGTCAGGGTCAATCGACCTACCCACTGCATTAATGCCTCCCGAAGAATCGGGACGGCAAAGGAAGCGAGCAGCTCCACAAATGCAGCCTATTTGGCCTTTCAACTTCCGAGGTTTTTCTGCAAGCTTTGTTACCAAAGCAGCTGTGAGCTCTTACCTCACATTTTCACCCTTACTCTGACGAGGAACACGTCCTGTCTGAGCGGTATATTCTCTGTGACACTTTCTGTCTCATGCCTTTCAGCACAATCCCTTGCTTATCACAAGGCGGAATGCTCTTTGTTGCCCGGACTTTCCTCCTCCTGACGAGGCAAGCCTGTCAGGAAGCGATAGAACAGCCTCTTTACTGCAAAGGTATTGAAAAATAAAGAAGTTTGCTATTTTTGCTTCTGCCGGCCATCAGGTAAATGTTTACAAAAAATGTAAATAGTTTACGGAATTTGTAAATAAATTTGTAAATTTGATGAATATTAGTGAGGTAAGAACACAGAGCAAAAAGAAGGTCATTGTAGAGCCGTTGCTGGCTAGGGATTATAAGCGGATCAACAAAAACCGGTTTTGGTTCGACTGGAAGACAGAAAAAGGAAACCTTGTTTATAAGCTGATGTTTAAGGATAGTGATGAGATTTTGGGATTGATATCACTTATACACTTTGCTGATGAACAGCGCTACGAAATAAATTTGCTGGCTGTATCAAAGGAAAACAGGGGGAGGACAAAAATGTATGATGGCATTGCAGGGAACCTGATCGCATATGCCTGCAGGCTGGCAGTGAAGTTATACGCAGAAAACGGTTGCGTCTCCCTGCTCCCGAAAACAGAGTTGAGAACACATTATATGAGAAAATACGGAATGTTGCCCGCGGGCCGGCAGCTATTTCTGGAGGGTTTGCCACTATTGAGATTATTACAAAAATACGAGGTATGAAAAACAAAACATTAGCAAAAAAATATACAGACGCCGAACTGGCCGAATCTTTCGTTTTCAGAACCCGTCTGACTACCCGTCAAAAAGAAGATGCACAAAAAGAGCTGGCCGAAGCCCGCCTGAAAAACAAAACCCACCTTACCGATAAGCAGGTCTTGTATGCGAAAGTATTGCAATTGCGTTTCCAAATGGAAGACTATTCAAATTCGGATGCCTACGATGAGCAACTATCCTTTGCCTACTTCCTCCGGCAATACATAAACCTAAGCTATAAAGTAAACAAACAGTTTGCTGAAGACATGAACCTGGATGAAACCGAGCTTAGCCAGATACTGAATAAACACCGCTCTCCCAGCGAGAAAACCATTATCCGCCTGGAGATCCATTCCCATAATACAATTCCCGCTTTAAGCTGGTACAGGCTTCTTGAAAAGGAAAAGGAGCATGCCTTGCAAACAGACAGTTTCATCCGAAGCCAGGAAACCAAATTTGTAAAAAGACGGCTGGCTATCTAAGTTTCACAGGAACTATTTTATCAGGATAATCTTTGTTTTCAGCTTCTTCTCCAATTCTGCTATGGAGATCTCTTCCACAGTTGCGTGATTCGTATTGCTGAACCAGCCACAGAAAAGAACTTCTTTGGTCTTTACGGATTGTACAACTTTCCAGCAATAATCGGGTACTGCCATGTTATTGACTTTTTTGCTTTTGAAATATCCGCCGCAAATGATGAACAGTTTTTCTTTTTGTGACCATTTTCTCACCAGCGTTTCATTACTTTTCCATACACCCCTGTTGAGATTGGCCGTTTGAGGAAGGCAATTGTAATACCGGAAGGTCATTTCGTCCTTCTCGCAGTCGAAAGCAAAGTCCTCCGCATTTACAAGGTGGCCCTTGTCATAACCGGTTTTGGAATAATCATCATCAGTGGCACATTGCAGATTATCTTTGTCATTATGGAATTTGAAGGGCGTTCTGTCGCAATCCCCACCTCCTTTGTAAAGCATGTAACTTACATAACGCGGCTGATGCAGACTGTTGCTGAAATTGACTTTGTATACAGCATTCTGCACAATGATCTGCGCGCTACAGACAAATGCCTGCAGAAAAAACAGGGCGATAAGAAAAGGGTAATGGATCTTATTTTTCATGAAGTGGAGATTTGATGTCAAACCTAAACTAATTCCGGCTTATTATCAAGCGTAGAACTACGGGACTTTCATACGTATAACTACGGTAGTTTTATTGCGCAAACTACGCACCCGACCGTGGTGTTTTTACGCACCCGGCTTCGAAAGTCCAATAAATTCAGTACTTATCAGGAACCGGTTTAAATGAAGTCTGCGAGTTTGCCTGCCTCTTTCCGGCGTACACCTTTTTCGGTTTGTTCCAGCGAACAACATTCGTTCACACTGTCGTGCTCAAAAAACAGTAGCCAGTCTTCCTGCGCAGCTGTGTTTAATAATCGTTCTTTTTCTTTCAGTGTTTCAAGCGGACGCACATCGTAGCCCATCACATATGGTATTGGCAGATGACCTACGGATGGCGTAAGATCTGCAGTATACAATATTTTTCTGTTCTTATGGGTAATAAGCGGCAGCATCATAGCATCGGTATGCCCATACACAAATTTCACATCGAAGCCGGGCAGGAATT
Organism: Bacteroidota bacterium; assembly: GCA_021156365.1. Lineage (GTDB taxonomy): Bacteria > Bacteroidota > Bacteroidia > B-17B0 > Aurantibacillaceae > JADJDM01. The sequence goes on along the minus strand of JAJNDK010000001.1, from coordinate 582,780 downwards.
CACCTTCTTTTTCAATGAGCTTTAATTGCCCGCTTTGTTCGATCGGTAAAATATTTTCTTTTATGAAACTGGCTTTTTCCCGTGGATTCGGCTCTGTGGCCCATTTCCAGTGCTGGGCATTGCTCCAGTAGGTGGCATTTTTAAAAGTAGGTACCAGTTTTGTCCGTTCCGAATCTGCATATTTAATGCTTCCTCCACAGTGATCGAAATGCAAGTGCGTCAGGAATACATCCGTGATCTCATCAAAGCTGAAGCCTGCCTTGTTAACCGATTTTTCAAGGGTATCATCACCATTAAGAAAATAATAACTGAAAAATTTCGCATCCTGTTTGTCGCCGATGCCATTGTCTATCAGTATCAGTCTGTTGCCGGTCTGAACCAGCATACAGCGCATGGACCAGTTGCACATATTGTTCTCATCTGCGGGATTCGTCCGGTTCCAGATGCTTTTGGGTACCACCCCGAACATGGCGCCGCCGTCCAGTTTAAAATTGCCACTGTTCACAGAAAATATATTCATAGTAAAGATTTGAAATTGAGTTTTCTAAAGTAGCTGTATTGAAGGTAAAATGCAAATTGATTTTTTCAAAAAGGATACTAAATCCGGCTCTTAACACCCGCCTGTTAATTACATTGACGCAGGCAATTAAAAACAGAACAAGACATCGGTTAACTTAGATGCTTTATTAAACCGATCAGATCGTGGCAAAAAGTCCTGTAAATAAGCTCAAAACATCTTCCGTTACCGTTATTGTTAGCCTTTCATTGGTGTTATTCATGCTGGCCTTTGTAGGCTGGTTATTATTGAATACCAAAAAACTGACGGATCATTACAAGGAAAATATCGGATTCCAGATCTATCTGAAAGAAACAGCGAACGAATCGGATATAGAGAAGCTTCGGAAAGACATGGATGCTGCCGTATACGTTAAAAGCGCCGTTTACAAATCAAAAGAAGAGGCTGCCGAAGAGATGAAAAAAGAAACGGGCGATGATTTCGTTGCGTTTCTTGGGTATAATCCATTACCGGTTTCTATCAATGTGAATCTGAAGTCGGAATATGCCAACCAGGACAGTGTGGCCTGGATAGAAAAAGAGATCACTTCCAACCGGATCGTTCGAGAAGTCGTGTATCAGAAAGTACTGATCGATAACGTAAATGACAATACAAAAAAAATCGGCCTGATCGTGTTGATCTTCGCTTCATTATTAGTGGTGGTAGCGGTTGGGCTTATTAATAACACGATCCGTTTATCTATTTATTCCAAACGTTTTTTGATCCGTACCATGTACCTGGTGGGAGCCACACAAGGTTTTATCCGGGGACCTTTTATACTGAAAGGGATCCGGAATGGTATTATTTCCGCCATATTTGCCATGTCTTTGCTGGCCGGCTGCATTTACCTGATCACGCTCTATATCCCGGATATACTCGTAGCACAGGATCCCAATGGATTATTGCTGCTGTTCGGCGTTATTATACTCATCGGGGTGCTCATATCGGGGCTCAGCTCTGCGCTGTCCGTACGCCGCTATCTGCGGCTGAAAGCAGAAGATCTGTATTTCTGATTTTAACCGCAAAGAACACAAAGTTGGCGCAAAGAGCGCTGAGTTTTTTGTTTACTTTAAAGTAGGCCTGTCTGCATTTTTTTATGAATTTTCCGGGGAGTATTACTTTATGTATGTGGCAGTTAAAAGCACCTTCCTTATTACCCTCTCTAAAGTACCATTCACCGACTTCACCCGACCTGCCGCCTAAATGCCATTGTACAGTGGCTTTTCCTGTCCTACATTTGACAAAAAATTAAAACCAATGAGTACAGAGAAAGTATATGACCACATGGAGTGTAAAAAAGACTGGGATCTGAGGCACAGACGTGGTAAGATAGGAGGGGGGATCGTTGTTGTTACAGCTGGTGTATTGTTCTTTTTGAAAAAAGCAGGCGTGGAATTTCCGGACTGGATACTCTCCTGGAAAATGCTGCTGATCGGATTCGGATTTATTGCAGCCATTAAACACGGCTTCAAAAAAATGGTCTGGATCATACCTATTCTGATCGGTACGGCTTTTATCGTTGCTGATTATGTTCCTAATATTCATATAGGTCAATTCATCTGGCCGGTAGTGATCATCCTGCTGGGATTGTTCATCATATTCAAGCCACGCAGAAGCTTTGACCGCTGGCATCGCCATCATCACCGTCATGGTCGCCATGATCATAGATTCCACTGGAAGGAAAATGATGCAGAAAAGACAGAGGATACAGACGACTATATGGATGCATCCAATGTGTTCGGCGGGTTCAAAAAACATGTAGTATCCAAAAATTTTAAAGGCGGTGAGCTGACCAATTTTTTCGGAGGAGGTGAACTGAACCTTACACAGGCAGATATCGGAGGGAAAGTGTCGCTGGAGATCACAGCTATATTCGGAGGAGTGAAGTTAGTGGTGCCCCGTAACTGGGATGTGCAATCCGAAATAACCACTTTTTGCGGTGGGATCGAAGATAAACGTGTGATCGAGCCAAGTGCAGTGGACAGGGAGAAAGTATTGGTGCTAAAAGGAAATGCAGTATTCGGCGGAATAGAAATAGTAAGTTATTAATCTATTAAAAACAAAATTATGAATTGGTACATTGCAAAACTGGTGTTTAATATTCTCGACAACGGAGCAGAGAATAGCAGTCAGTTCGACGAGCAGCTTCGTATGATACAGGCCGAAAGCCATGCACAGGCCTTTGCGCAGGCCCAGCTGATGGGGAAGAACGAAGAGACCGAAATGGCAAACGATGGTTTCCGCAAAGTGAAATGGAAATTCATCAATGTAGTAGAGCTGAACGAGATCAAGGAATTAAAAAGCGGTATAGAGATCTATTCGAGAGTGCATGAAGCAGAACAAAGCACAGAATACATTAAATTTGCTCACTTTAAATCCAAAACGATTCAAAGTAACACGCTGATCGATTCATTAACATTCTAAGCTATTTTGCTCTCCGGTTCTGTTACATATTCAAGAAGAGTACTTTTTGTAAGCGTGGCCTGGTTCGTGGTATGGACCAGCATCCAGACCATTCTCCTGTATTATTATGAGCAGGGGTTTGCCATCAGTCTCATAGATAGTATACTTTCCAATTTTCTGCTTTTACTGGCCGTATATGTTTCCAATAACATGTTCCGGTTCTACAAACCCAAGTCCGGTGAGCGCTTCCAGCGGCTGATCTGGGGGCTGGCCTTTACTTTTCTCGCGGTCTATGCATTGCAGTTTGTATTGCAGCAGGTTTTTCCGAAAGAAACTATCTACCTTGCTTTTCTTCACAAATCACTTCCGCTCCGTTTCGTTTTCTTCCTGCTCCTGATCTCCTGGCTGCAGATATCCCGCTGGGTAGTTCAGTACGACCAGGAACAACAGGAGAAAAAGCTCCGGGAAACCGAATATACAGGCCTTGCTAAAGAAGCCGAATTAAGTAAGCTTCGTTTGCAGCTACAGCCACATTTTTTATTTAACAGCCTCAATTCGATCAACGCATTGGTAGGAAGCAAACCACAGGAAGCACGAAAAATGATCCAGCAGCTGTCTGATTTCTTGCGGGGTACGATCAAACATGAAGACCGCTCACTTATTCCTTTTAAAGATGAGCTGGTACACCTGAACCTGTATCTTGAAATAGAAAAAGTACGCTTCGGCAACCGCCTGCAAACGGAGATAGAGTGTAATGAAGAGGCTAATGCACTGCTGATCCCTGCTTTACTCCTGCAGCCGGTAGTGGAAAATGCGATCAAGTTCGGGCTGTACGATACCATTGATGCGATCACGATCCGTATTAAAGCGGAAATAAGCAACAACCAACTGATCGTAAAAGTGGAGAATCCTTTTGACCCGGATACCCAATCGGTCAACAAAGGAACAGGATTCGGGCTATCGAGTGTTCAGCGCAGGTTGTATCTGCTGTTTGCACAAAGTGACCTCGTTGTTATCCGGAAAGATCAGAACGTATTTACCACCATTATTAAAATCCCTCAATCATGATAAAGATCGTTGTAATAGATGATGAACCGCTGGCAAGAAGCATTGTTGTCGAATACCTGCAAAGCTATCCGGAGGTGGATATCGTGCAGGAATGCAATAACGGGTATGAAGGATTAAAAGCCATCCAGCAGCACAAGCCGGATCTTATTTTTCTCGATATACAAATGCCGAAGATATCGGGTTTCGAAATGCTGGAGCTGGTGGAAGAGATGCCCGCAGTGATCTTTACCACGGCATTTGATGAATATGCGATGCGCGCTTTTGAGGCAAATGCCGTTGATTACCTGTTGAAGCCATTCAGTAAGGAGCGTTTCGACAAAGCTTTCCAGAAATTCCTGCAGCAAAGGGGTAATTCATCTGCCATAAAAAAAACGGAAGACCTGCTGATGAATATCAATCACCAGGCCGAAGAGCAGAACCGTATCGTGGTGAAGAACGGAAGCGACATCCGTATCGTACCTATAGATGATATTTGTTATATAGAAGCCTTTGACGATTACGTAAAGATCTTTACCAAAGACAGCTGGTACCTGAAGAAAAAAACAATGTCTTCTTACGAAGCGAGTCTGAATGAAAAACAATTCCTTCGCGTGCATCGTTCCTTCATCATCAACCTGCAGGAATTAACGCGCATAGAGCCTATGGAAAAAAACAGCCATATCGCCCTTTTGAAAACCGGGCAACGTATTCCGCTCAGCAGGAGCGGTTACTCCAGGCTGAAAGAAAAACTGGGGATATAGACTGTCAGCCGCAGATTTCCACAGATTACGCGGATTGGGGATACAGCGGTCAAAGCATTCAGTATATATATTGTAATTTTGTATCCGGTAAAAATTTCAACAGATAAACTACATACTAAAGGTAATTTTCATCTGCGAAATCTGCGGCAAAAACTAAATCGACAGCCGGATCATTCCTTTGTCCAGATCTCCCAGGCCTTATCCGCCTGGTGATACAGCATACTCAATCCGTTAACCGCCACCGCACCTTTTTGTCTTGCCCGTTTTACAAACTCCGTTTCTTCCGGGTTGTACACAAGATCATACATCAGGTGCCCGGGTCCAACGCTCTCAAACGGAACAGAGGGGCAGGAGCTGACATCCGGATACATTCCTACCGGTGTGGTATTGATCACCAGCTTGAAGTGAGCCAGCATCGCATCATTTAACTGGTCATAGGTAAATACATTGCTTTTCCCGGCTGTAGTTGACCTCGAAACAAAAAAACATTCCACACCAATATTTTTCAGTACAAAAGCTACGGCTTTGGAAGCACCTCCGGTACCAAGGATCAGGGCTTTATCGTGTTGAGGCTCCAGGAAGGGTTTGATGGATTGCTGAAAGCCAAATGTATCCGTGTTGTATCCGATCAGCTGTTTGTCAGTAAGGACCTTAATGCAATTGACCGCTCCGGTCTCCCGGGCTGTTGGGTCCAGGTCATGAAGGTAGGGTATAATCTGTTCTTTATAGGGGATCGTGACATTTAATCCCACGAGCTCCGGCATTGTTTCCAACAGGGCAGGGAACATCAAAATATCAGGAAGCGGGAACAGATCATAGGTATAGTCACTTATTCCTGCTTTCATCCATTTTTCTTCGAAATAGACCTTCGAAAAAGAATGAGAAAGTTGTTTGCCGATCAGCCCCAGTTTCTTCATAAATTATATAAAACGATACGAAAGTACTCCATTCTTGTCAAAAACGGCATCCAAATTGCATTTACCCTTGCCGAAATGAAAAAAAATGTTTTGGCACTTTTGCAGCTGAACCGTATTATCTACCGTTAAAAGGACAAATACACCGAAAGAAAAAAATGGCCGGGTAAATTCAAAAAATCCAGTACTTTTATGTAAAAACAGATCCGGCCAACCGGGAGTCTATTAAATGAAAACTATGATCAATTATTTCAGTAAATCCCTTTTTGCACTTGTAATGCTGCCTATGCTGGCACTGGCTCAGAAACCGAAAACAAATTCTACCGCAAAACCTGCCGACAAATCCGCCCCGAAAACAGTGGCTCCCTATGAAACAGTGCCGGGAGATCCTATGAATACACGGATCTATACCCTGAAGAATGGTTTAAAAGTATACCTGAGCGTATATAAGAATGAGCCACGCATTCAGACCTATATTGCGGTGAAGGCCGGTAGTAAAAACGATCCAGCAGATGCTACCGGACTGGCGCATTACCTCGAACATATGCTGTTTAAAGGTACCGATAAATTCGGGAGCAAGGATTTTGCCAAAGAGGAGCCGATGATCAAGCAAATAGAAAATCTGTATGAAGTATACCGCAAAACCAAAGATCCGAAACAGCGCGAAAAGATCTATCACCAGATCGACAGTGTATCTGGCGTAGCGGCTACGTATGCTATTGCCAATGAGTATGATAAAATGACCGCTGCTATGGGCTGCAGAGGAACCAACGCCTTTACTTCGGTTGAGCAAACAGTGTATGTAAATGATATTCCTTCCAACCAGCTGGAAAACTGGATCACGATGGAAGCAGAGCGTTTCCGCAAACCTGTTCTCCGTTTGTTCCATACTGAGCTGGAAGCGGTATATGAAGAGAAGAACCGCGGTCTGGACAATGACAACAACCAGGCATACGAGCAATTGATGTCAGGTCTGTTCAAAAAACACACTTATGGAACGCAGACAACCATTGGTACGATCGACCATTTGAAAAATCCTTCGATGACGGAGATCAATAAATATTTCTACAAAAATTATGTGCCCAACAATATGGCTATTTGTATGAGCGGTGATTTTGATCCGGACCAGGCCATTAAGATCATTGAAGCAAAATTCGGCGGTATGCAGGCCAAACCGGTGCCTGCTTTTAAATTCGAGCCGGAAGCTCCGATCACAGCACCTATCGTAAAAGAAGTATTGGGGCCTAATTCGGAAAACGTAATGATGGGCTTCCGTTTTGGCGGTGCCGGAACCAAAGATGCCGACCTGACTATGCTGTGCGGATTGATCCTTAGTAACGGTAAGGCGGGTTTGTTTGATCTCGATCTGAACCAAAGCCAGAAAGTGCTGAACTCTTTCAGTTATTTTGAAGGCATGAAGGATTATTCGACACTGATAGTAGGTGGTGAGCCGAAAGAAGGACAGAAGCTGGAAGATGTATCGAAGCTGGTGCTGGAAGAAATTGAAAAACTGAAAAAAGGTGAATTTGCCGACTGGCTGATCCCTGCTATTATTACAGATATTAAGTATAATCAAACCAAGGAGATGGAAGAGAACTCATCGAGGGCTATAAAAATGGCCATGTCTTTCACCACTGATAAAACATGGTCGGATCAGGTAAACAAGATCAACCGTCTTTCCAAACTAACCAAACAAGAAGTAGTTGATTTTGCCAAAAAGAACTTCGGGAACAATTATGTAGTGGTTTACAAACGCATCGGTGAAAATCCAAATGCGCAGAAAGTAGATAAACCTGCGATCACACCTGTTCCGGTGAACCGCGAAGATCAGTCGCCTTTCCTGAAAAACGTTGTGGAATATAAAGCAGCGAACATCGAGCCGGTATTCCTTGATTATTCCAAAGACCTGGTACAGTTCAACATGAAATCCAATATCCCTGTTCTGTACACGCAGAATAAGGAGAACCAAACCTTTGATCTGTTTTATGTATTCGATATGGGCTCTAACAACGACAAAGTATTGCCTATTGCGATCGATTATCTGCCGTATCTCGGGACTTCCAAGTTATCGGCAGAAGCGATCCAGAAGGAATTGTACAAGTTCGGTTCCAGTTTCAACGTATTTAATTCTGCCGATCAGGTATATGTAAACCTGAATGGTCTTACAGAGAATTTTGATAAATCTGTTGAGCTGTTTGAAAGTCTGTTGAGCGATGCGCAGCCGGACAAAGACGTACTGGACAACCTGGTAGCAGATAAGATGAAGGCAAGAGAAGATGCGAAGCTGGAAAAAAATGTGATCCTGCGCCAGGCGATGTATAATTACGGAGTGTACGGAGCGAAGAACCCATTCACCAATGTGCTTTCGGATGACGAAATGAAAGCGTTGAAGCCGGAGCAGCTAGTGGAGAAGATCAAAAAACTTTCGGGTTACGAGCACCGGGTGCTGTATTACGGAACAAAAACCCAGGAGGAGCTGAAAGCCGCCCTGAACAAATTGCATAACGCTCCTGACAAGCTGATCCCGATACCTGCGCCGATTGAGTTCAAAGAACAAGCTACCGGAAAAACCGTATATGTGGTGGATTATGAAATGAAGCAGGTGGAGATCCTGATGGTAGGAAAAGGTGTAAGCTATAATTCCGAATTATCTCCGGGTATTACTTTGTATAATGAGTATTTCGGTGGTGGCATGTCGGGTATCGTTTTCCAGGAACTGAGAGAATCGAGAGCGCTTGCATACAGCGTACAGTCGGCGTATCGCAATCCGGCGAAAAAAGATAAGTCCTATTATTCCTATTCGTACATCGGTTCGCAGGCGGATAAATTGCCGGAAGCGATGGGAGGTATGTACGACCTGCTGAATAATATGCCGCAGTCGGATGTAATGTTCAGCGGTGCCAAAGATGCAGTACTGTCGAAGATCCGCACAGAGCGCATCACAAAATCCAAGATCCTCTTCACCTACGAGCAGGCAAAAAAAATGGGACTGGATTATGATATTCGTAAATCTATCTACGACAAGATCCAAACGATGAGCTACGAAGACCTGAAAGGCTTCCAGACCAAATATGTAAAAGACCTGCCGCTGACCGTCCTGGTGTTGGGCAAGAAAGATAAATTAGATATTAAAACCCTTGAGAAATATGGTACAGTGAAATACCTCACACTGAAAGATGTGTTTGGGTATTAATTGAATGAAAGAACCAAAAGGGAAAGGCTGTTCTGAATAAGAGCAGCCTTTTTTATTGAGGTTAAAATAAATATATTTGTTTTTAGGCATCACAAGTTGTGATACCTTATCCGGATCTTATTCCACCATATATTTGAATGAATATGCAATTCATAGTTATTGATAAACTGCAGGAAAAGCCGGTTATTCATCACAAAAACTCCCGACGCCACAAACAGAACATCAATGATGAGCTGTATAATGAAACGGAGATTGTTTGGCACTTGTATAAATATATAGGGCCGTTGGATAATTCATTTCAATTTTCTATGCATATGCCCTCGGAGCAGTTAAACCCGGTTCTAATCAATGAATACATTGCTAAAGATCTGAATACGAGACTTCTTTTTACTTTTGAGTATACGCCCGGTGAAGGTGATAATTTATATATTGAGCGTGAATATGTGCGTGTAGAGACAAGGAACAAGCTACGGCAGGGCACATGGGGATACCTGTCATTTATTTACAAAGAGGGTAAATGGAAAGCAGATGTGTATATAGACAACCATAATAAGGAACTTATAAAGTCGGGAATTGTGCAGGCAGATCAAATACGCTAACCAATGAAATTTTCAATAACATACGGAACAGGGATCGTATCGGTACGCCTCAGTGAGATCGGGAGTTATTTCCGTTTCCGAAAACCGCTTACAGCAGTGTGGTATGATTGCCACGGCTCTGTAGGGAAATACCTGTGCCTGCTGCCTTATGAAAAAGAATACAGGGAAGAGGTCCGGAAGAATCTATATGATAACCTCGATGTGGATTATACCTCAAAAGAAGCAGAGCTGAAGACTTTACTCGATCCGTTGTTGAAATTGTTCCCAAACGGAGACTATTCACTGAATTTCTATACGGAAGAAAGCGAATATTTCAAAACCCATCTAACAGAATATGCCGGAGAAACCTATTATGATTGGTCTGTTATTAATTCTCCGTCTAACGATATAAAAGATATTGAAGAAAAGAAAAAGAAACACGAAGAATTTATGGCAGACCGTGAATCACAGGGTGAAATGACCTGGGACCTGCTTGAGTATACAACACCTGGCTTTTACGATGGCTGTAGTCTTTCTTTTGTTGCCACCCAACCGCAGGAAGAACTCGATCCGGAAAGAATACAGTATTACGAAGAACAGATCCGAGTGGGGAAACGGCCTTTTGCGATCATCTGTAAAGCTTATTATTATAAGGAGATCCCTGATATGGGTGGTATTTCGGTTCGTTCCTTTGAGTCGGAAAATTATATTCTCGACGGGCATCACAAGCTGGCAGCATACAGCAATCTTAAAGTGGCACCCCGGGTGGCAGAGATCATGCAAGTGGTAGAGGACCTGCAGGAGACACAATTCGATATACTGGAGCTGATAGAAGTATTGTATCCGTGGCAGATCGATCACATCCTGCAAAACTGGGATGACAAGGAAACGTACATCAAAAAGTTCCTGGAAGATCCGCAAAGTAAGATCCATCAGTTTATAAAAAACGGTATTATCAAAGAGTTTCATAAAAACGGGCAGCTCAAACACGAAGCCTTTTATATCAATGATCATATAGAGGGTGAAGCAAAATGGTGGTTCGATAATGGGCGACTAAAAGAAATCCGGCTGTATAAAGACAAGCGGCCGGCAGGAGAATGGAAAAGCTGGTTTAAATCAGGACAATTGGAATTCGTTCAGCCTTTCAACGAAGCGGGAAATTATCACGGACATATGGTCTCCTATCATGAAAATGGCCAGGCCCGCTGGGAGCAGTTTTTGGAGAATGGACAAAATAAGGATGGCTATTCGTACCTGGTATGGTATGATGATGGAAGAAAAGAAGCGGAATTGAAGTATTCCGGCGGCCGGATGACTGAACGGAAGAACTATGATCGCTCGGGTAAGCTGATCAATTTCGAGGAGCTGGACCCTGTTCAGAACAGGTTGGTAAAAAGAAAATAGCCTTCTTAGCAGTAGCGGAAACTATCTGCCCAAATGCTTTTATTTACCTGCCGGAAAGCGTATATTTGTAATACAACAAGGTCAGTGGAAAAAATAGCCGAAGATACCGTTGAGATAATAGCGCTCGAATATTGCGAAGCCTTTACCATCGAATTACGAAGCGATGGGATCCTGCATTCGCATACATCCAGCAATATTGATTTTGATATAAATTCCCTGAAAAAATTCAACGAAGTAATGGGAAGGATGTTGAATTACAAAAAAGCCCCTTTATTGATAACCTTTGATGAATTTGCCATTCCACCGGCCGATACCCGTGTTTTCTGGGCAAGGAAAGAATCCTGCCCCTGGTCGCTGGCCGATGCATATGTGGCCACTAATATGGGACACCGGATCATTGGTGGCATCTACCTGCGCTTTAATAAACCGGGACGTACCACTAAAATATTCAATACAAAACCCGAGGCAGTAAAGTGGCTTCGGACTTTTTTATAAAGTCCGTAAGGACAAAGAGATCGGGAAAGAAACTTATTTAACGCAGGTAAAGACTTCAAAACGGGTGTATACAGCTGATTTTGAGGGAACATAGCGAGGATTGTTAATATCCCCTTTGATAATCTTATTTTTTTCTGCTTTAGAGGGATTAATAGGTTGGTTGTAAAGTACTTAAGTGACACGAGGAGCTTTAGCGGTAATTAAACTATTGATTTTCATTACGTTAAAATAGCCTTTAAAATTTTTGTTTTATAGCGATAAGCCTATCTTTGCAGCCGTAATTAATCAAAAAACTAAACACAATGTCAGACATTACATCAAAAGTAAAATCAATCATCGTAGATAAATTAGGGGTTGATGAAAAAGAAGTGGTTCCAACTGCAAGTTTTACAAACGACTTAGGAGCAGATTCTTTGGATACAGTAGAATTGATCATGGAATTCGAAAAAGAATTCAACATCGCTATTCCGGATGACCAGGCGGAAAAAATTTCTACTGTTGGTGATGCAGTTGCTTACATCGAGGCAAACGCGAAAAAGTAATTTTTGAATTAAATAATTTGTATGCAGTTAAAACGAGTTGTAGTTACTGGTGTAGGGGCGGTTACGCCTTTGGGCAATAACGTTAATGATTATTGGAATAATTTAATTAACGGTGTCAGCGGTGCTGCGCCTATTACTCGTTTTGACGCATCCAAGTTTAAATCACAATTCGCATGTGAAGTGAAAAACTTCAATGTGGAAGAATACCTCGATAGAAAAGAAGCCCGCAAAATGGATCGCTTTTCTCATTTTGGTATTGCTGCGGCATCGCAGGCTGTGAAAGATGCAGGATTGGATGCAGAAGGAGTGGCAGACAAAGACAGGATCGGTGTGATCTGGGCTTCCGGGATCGGCGGTTTGGATACTTTCCTCGAAGAGTGTTCTAATTTTGCAAAAGGTGACGGGACACCGCGGTTCAATCCGTTCTTTATCCCGAAAATGATCTCGGATATCGCCGCAGGACACATCTCCATGCGTTTTGGTTTCAGAGGACCTAATTTTTGTGTGGTATCTGCCTGTGCTTCTTCCACGAATGCACTGATCGATGCTTACAATTATATTCGTTTGGGAATGGCAGATGCTATCGTTGCAGGTGGCTCCGAAGCTGTGATCAACGAAGCGGGTGTAGGTGGTTTTAATGCTATGCATGCCATGAGCACACGCAACGATTCTCCTCAAACTGCTTCCCGTCCGTATGATAAAGACCGCGATGGTTTTATCTTAGGCGAAGGTGGTGCAGGACTTATTTTAGAAGAATACGAGCACGCGAAAAAACGCGGAGCAAAAATATACGCTGAGATCGTGGGTGGAGGAATGAGTGCAGATGCACATCACCTTACTGCACCGCATCCGGAAGGTCTGGGAGCTATGAATGTAATGTTCAATGCGCTGAAAGACGGTGAATTGAAAGCAGAACAGATCGATTACGTAAACACACACGGAACTTCTACACCACTTGGTGATATTGCAGAAGTGAAAGCGATCGAAAAAGTATTCGGTGAGCATGCTTATAAAATGAACATCAGCTCTACCAAATCCATGACAGGCCACTTATTAGGTGCTGCGGGTGCTATCGAAGCCCTGGCTTGTGTACTGGCGGTGAAAAACGACATCGTTCCTCCAACCATCAACCATTTTACAGATGATCCGGAGTTTGACAGCCGTTTGAATTTCACATTCAACACTGCGCAGAAAAGAACACTCAACTATGCATTGAGCAACACCTTCGGGTTTGGCGGACACAATGCCTGTGTGATCGTGAAAAAATATTCCTAAAGAATAGTTCCTTTGCTGAAGTCTATCTTTAAATCACCGATCCAATCTTCTTCAGATAAAAAATTAAGTGAGACCATTCGGCTTATTTCCGGTCTCACACCTGATAATCTTTCCCTTTACAAACAGGCATTCCGGCATACTTCCGTTGCAACAGAGATCAAAGAAGGAGTGCGCAACAGTAATGAGCGTCTCGAATATCTTGGTGATGCTGTGTTGGGAGCTATTGTAGCCGAATATCTTTTTCGTATGTTTCCTTTCCGCGAGGAAGGATTCCTTACGCAGATCCGTTCACGTATCGTTAACAGGGCTCAGCTGAACCAGTTGGCAAAAAAGCTTGGTTTCGATCAGTTAGTTCAGGCCGATCTGCGCAATGCCAATGCTGTTTCTATCCTGGGCGATGCCTTCGAGGCATTCATTGGTGCGATCTATCTCGATAAAGGTTTTATCAAGACACGGAAATTTGTAGTGGAACGTATTATCAAGATCCACCTCGATATCGATGCTATTGAACAAACGGATACGGATTTCAAAAGCCGCCTGATCAATTACTGTCAGCGTGAAAAGAAAAAGCTCAGCTTCAACCTCGTAAAAGAAGTGGGAACGGGAAATAGAAAAGAATTTGTGATCGCTGCAGAGATCGGCGGGAAAATTATCGCGCAAAGCCAGCATACATCCAAGCGCAGGGCAGAACAATTAGCCGCAGAAATCGCCATCAAAACACTGGAAGAAAAAGGAGTAGAGGTTTGATGATTTTTTGTTTCTGGTTTCTGGTTTTGTGTTTCGGGTTATTAGTATGTTTTCAGAACAGTTTTCTTGTTTTACAGAATTTAGATGTCCTTATAGCTTCCCACTGAGCTTGTCGATGTGTGCCTTATATGGTTCAATTATCTGGGTTTCGGGTATACAGCAATCATCATACAAAGTTTAGATAATTAATGGTTACTGCTTCATCAGTTTTTCCACCTCATTCAGACGTGAGGTAGCATACTCATCTTTCGGTTTCAGCTTCAGTGCTTCCTGGTAGGCAGTTTTTGCTTCTGCATAGTGTTTGTTGGCCATCAGATTGTCGCCTTTGTGTATGGCATCGTTGTATTTGCCCGATCCTAACTCCTGCCTGACAGCATAGTTTGCACTTCCCGATTTTACTTTTGTATTCGATTCTTTTGGCGTGCCGGTGCTTATGACGGTAATGCCATTATTTTTCTTTGGGGTGGCGGAAGTGGTTGCTGTTGCAACCGTTTTAGGAGGTTCGGCCTGAGCAGGTGTTTTGTTTTTTGCCAGTTTCTCTGCCTCTGCTTTGGCAGCCAGCTCTTTTTCTTTTTGCGTTTTGGTTTCCGTTTCTTTGGCCGCTTTTGCTATTTTAGCTGCTTCTGCTTTAGCCGCATCGTCTTTGGCTTTCTGAATTTTTTGCTCTTCATCTTTTTGTTTGGCGAGCTTGTCTGCCTCAGTTTTAGTTACGAGTTCTTTTTCCTTTTGTGCTTTGAGTTCGGCATCCTTAGCAATTTTGGCTAATTTTTCTGCTTCGGCTTTAGCGGCTTCTTCTTTGGCTTTCTGAATTTTTTGCTCTTCATCTTTTTGTTTAGCGAGCTTATCAGCCTCCGCTTTTGCTTTTTCCTGAGCGAGCTTTTCGGCTGCCGCTTTTTCCGCTTCTTCTTTTGCTTTCAGCGCTTTTTCTTCCTCCGCTTTTTGTTTTGCTATTTTAGCTGCTTCTGCTTTAGCCGCATCGTCTTTGGCTTTTTGAATTTTTTGCTCTTCATCTTTTTGTTTAGCGAGCTTATCAGCCTCCGCTTTTGCTTTTTCCTGAGTGAGCTTTTCGGCTGCCGCTTTTTCCGCTTCTTCTTTTGCCTTCAGCGCTTTTTCTTCCTCTGCTTTTTGTTTTGCCAGTTTTTCCGCTTCGGCTTTAGCGGCTTCTTCTTTGGCTTTTTGCGCTGCCAGTTCTTTTTCTTTCAGGCATTCACCTACTTTCACCAATTGCTGAACGGGATAGGCTTCGCCCGGAATGATCGTCATTGCCTTTTCATACAGTGTTTTGGCAAGCGGGCAGTCCGGTTTTTTCATCGCTTCGTCGCCCGATTTGTTGGTGGAGCAAAACCGTTCCATCAATATCTTTTCCGCTTCTGCAATTTTGGATACAGATCCGAGACTTTGCTGTGTATAGGCTTCATCATCATCAAAATTCTTTACCCGCGGAACATAGGCCACTTTTACCAGGGCTTGCTGCAAGCCGGTGTAGTCAATCCCAGGAAACGGTTTCGACATAATGAATCCGCCTATACCGAAAGTCGGTTTGAAAATTTCCTCACCAAAATCGGGCACATTCATGGTATTGACCGAAGCCCTTTTGGTATTACAGCCTGCATAAGACACTTCCAGTATAAAATCACCATTGGCTGGCACCTGGATGATGAAATCGCCGTTGCCATCACTGGTGGTTTGTTTCACAACTGTTGAGCCTCTCATTAGTTTGATGCTTGCACCTCCAAGTGGTTTCAGGCTTTCTTCAGCTTTGGTGGTCAGTTTCCAGGTACGGATCTCTACATTGCTTCTCAAGTCAAGTTCCCAACCCTGCGAAAATAAGGGAGAGACGGTAATAAGCACAATCAGGACAAGGAAATGAAGCGATCTTTTCATAGGACTATAACATTGATACGGAAACCCTCAAAAATACATTAAAATTCACGGTTTTTATACTGATATATGGATGTTTCCACTGCTTATTTCCATAAAAAAGCATGAAATAAACATACTTTCAACAATCAGCAGAAATTTGTTGATGAATTGTTTAAATAAGTCTTTTTCATCAGTAAAATCAACACTTCTACAGCTTTTTTTTATGGGTATATTCCTTCTGCTGGCATGTTTTTTTAATGAGTAATAGTACCACGCACCGGGACCAGAAGCTACAGCCAGGGTCGGACACGGTATGCAAATAATATTACGAACGTCTGTTCGCTTCCGGGGCGGACAGACGTTTTTTATTTAGTTAACAGGTAATGAAAAAAATAGCTTAAATGTTGATTGCCTGTTAAAAGAAATTTTCAGACACCATGCCGGCATAATGTGCTGTTCATATTGCGGTAATAAAGCCGGTTTACTTTTACACTAGTTACTGAAAGATAGCATATAAACCATGCACCGGGACCAAAGGCTAAAGCCGAGGTTGGACACGGATCTGCAAAAAAGCCATCTTCCCTTTGTTTTTTGAAAGCCGGGTTCTCTCTCCCGGCTTTTCTTTTTTTGTAACATTACCGGATAAGGTAAGTATAAGGAACCGTATACTATCCGGACCATTTTCTGAATAAGAACATTGCTTAAAACAATCCCCCATGAAAAAGACCATTTTATTTTTGCTCCTGGCATTTGGAATGAATGTCATGACAGCGCAAACAAAAAAAGCAAAACCAACCACAGCAGCGAAGGTAAGTGTGCCTTCTAATATTGAAACGCGGTTTGGCAGCGATTACCCCAACACTACCGCCACCTGGAGTATGGACGGGAAATATTATGTTGCTACCTATAAGGACAAGAACGGTATGGGAAAAACAGTGGTGTATGATAAAAAAGCAGACTTCATCCGTTCGGATATGGAAGCCAGCGCAGGTTATCCTTCAGCTATCGGCGATTACTTCAAAAAAAATTACCCGAAAGACAAATATACGGTATGGTTCAGTAATGACGATTATGGAGAAGCTGTATATTATTCCGTAAGGAAAGGTAAAACACTATGGTTTGATAAGAACGGAACCTATTCAGCAAAAAAACCGGGGCATTACAAGTAGGAGCAAGGGTACCAGGTACCATTCATCGCATACGGATCCTGCCACTTATTCTCCGGAAATGACCAGATATAAATTTTTCCTTTTACTAAGGAAATTAATCCTCATTTTTGATGAACCAATTTGTGTTTATGAAAAATGGTCTTGTCCTGCTGTTCCTTCTGTTTAAAATTCACTGTTTGCATTCACAGGAGACAGGATCGTTTTGGTATCTCCGCCTGGTATGTGAGGAAGATACGACTCCGGTATCTTCTGCCATAGTAACAGCCTGGTCAGACACCATAAAAATCAGCTCCTGGCAGGTGAATGACAATGGGTATATTACCATCCCGAAAAGTATAGTAAAAGAACATCCTGCAGTATTGATCCGGTTGAATTCTTCTAAATTCGAGGCGATTGAATTGAATGCCGACACTTTATTTCATAAAGATACAATTCTTGTGTGTGTTAATTGTTTTCCCGTACAGCTGGATGAAGTTCATGTTATCTCGTACAAAATTCCGATGATAGATCCCGACGTTCAAAAAGCGAACAAAAGGCATAAAAAACAGAAGCCAGAGGAAGAAGAGGTAGTGGAAAGGCAACCGGTTTGTTCAAAGGAACAGATAGCCATGTATGAAGCCATAAAAGCAGGGACCTGGAAGATGCCCGATTCGCTTAAAAAGCCGGCTCTTCCTTCAAAAAATCCACATAACTATTTTTCAGCGAATATCCAATATCCTGAAATGGCAAGGGAATTCGGGATAGAAGAGCGGATCTGGTTTAGTTTTGTAATAGATAGCATGGGGCAGGTTCAAAAGATAAAACTGCTCCGGGGTAAAAATCCATTGCTCGTCATCGAGGCGACCCGCGTTATTGCCGCTATGCCACGCTGGAAAGTTGCAGAAAGTTATTCTGATCTCGCCTGTGGGCAGACAAATAGTTATCAGTCCAAACTTCTGAAACCAATGAGATTCTCGGTATGCATAAACTTTCACTTGAAATAGATCTTAGTCACCTGGCATAGAATTGCCCGGTAAAACAGGAAATTGTATTTTTACGAAATGCCTGTTGATCATTCACCGCGTCTTTTTATGCTTTTACTGGGTTGTCGGCCTGCCGGACGATTGACCGAACAGCACGATATTTTCTTAGGCGTTGCCTCTTCATTGAAAGAACTGGTTCCTGCCATCAAAGCATCCTGGAAAGAGGCGAAAGGGAATATTCATATCGATGCCTGGCGCCAGGTGACACAGGTTGGTTCCTACAGGATATGTGTCGAAGAAAGGACGGAAACTGCGGATCCGGCTGCAAACAAACTTTTCTTTATTAATCTCGGAGGATATAAGCAGGGTGAATTCGATGAGTTTCATTACAAAGTGCTCATTGTAGCACCGGATAAGGCTGATGCAATAAAACAAGCCAAACAAACAGCATTTTATAAGCATGTGGGTTTTTCCGAAGCTCCTTCTCATATTGATGATAAATACGGAGTCGATGTAGATGAAATACATGAAATGAAAGAGATCCTGCTTCCATTGTACAAAGATAAATTCCAGCTCCGGATCGTTCAGGAAGAGGGCAAAGAAGATGAGCTGCACTTAGGCTATTTCCGGCTCGACAGGTTAGAAGAATAAAAAAATCCCTGCCCGGATAAACCAAAGGCAGGGATCTTAAGGTCAGCTATGTGTTATTCCTTTATCACTTTTTTCGTTTCGTTTATTCCGTTACCACTCAGGTGGATATAATAAACGCCTGTGCTGAAGCCGGACAGATCGATCTGTTCCGAAATGAAATCGGTTACTTCCAGCACTTTCAGTTTTTTACCCATGAGGTCATATACCTCTATCCTTACAAAATCAAGGATGCTTTGACTGCTGATGGTAAAATGACCGTCACCGGGATTCGGGAATATATAGATGGAAGAGTTTGTTCCCTCCATTCCTTTAGCCATCCTGCTGGATGAGCCAGGGCAGGAAGGAATGGATCCGGTAGCTGTGGCTATTCCGGATGCTCCCCAGTTCACACGGTTTGCAGAAGGGTCTTGCGTTGGCTGCGAGGAATCGTAGAAATATATATTAGTCGTGCTCGTACCGTCGGTCAGTAACTGTCCTGAGGTATACGATCCAACGCTGCTGGCCCACACATTACCTGCAGGATGAGTGACATCCCCTTGGTTGCCTATATCGCCGGAAAGCACGAGCGAGATCCCGCCTTTGGTAGCCGTAAAGGTATTGCTTACTACTCCATATTGGTAACTGGTGGCGCTTACGTAAGCGCTTTGTGAATTGCCTTCTGCTCTGAAAGCGATCCCGATATCATGGATATCATTACA
Source organism: Bacteroidota bacterium (assembly GCA_021156365.1). GTDB lineage: Bacteria > Bacteroidota > Bacteroidia > B-17B0 > Aurantibacillaceae > JADJDM01. The sequence continues at coordinate 563,522 of JAJNDK010000001.1, read as the reverse complement.
GCTTACGAGTGAGTTCCTGCTTTTATTCAGGTAAATGCCCACCATTCCTGTGGCCGTATTGTTGGTACTGTATATTTCGTTGTTGGAAATATTAGATTCCCGGCAACTGAGCATATATACACCATTGGAAACCGTGGAGGCGGAACCAAAGAGCATGCCTATACTTTGGGCTCCAGCGGAGGTGCCTGCTACGACCGGGTGATTCAGGATGTGATGGCACTGCACCCCGAAGTCGCGTATGTCGGATAAGGAATTGTCGCGGATGCGTACAGGTCCTGTTGTAGTGATAGAGTTGCCATTTGCATCAGCCACTACAATTCCGTTGCTCACATAGCCCAATCCGGAAACGGTTATCGTATTTGTCTGAATGATCGTGTTCGGATTGAAAGTAGTGGAGGTAGTTACATTCCGTCGCATGCCGATCGCATTGGCAAAATTAGTAATGGTATTGTCCTCGATATCGACTTTTGTTGCGGTGTTGAATGCGCGTACACCGAATTGGGAAGTAATGTTCCCGCTAACGGTGAAAGTAGTTGGAGTAGTGGTACAGCTCATCTGGTTGTTCAGCACTTCCACTTCGCCACAAAAGGTAGCATCTACCGCCCTGAACAGATCGGAGAATACATTCGGCGCATAGGTAGCTGAACCACCTACGGATATTATACGCGAATTGGTAGAAGTATTGGGAGCATATACACCTACGCCGGTAGGCACCAACGCAACCACATTCCCCGCCATAGAGGAAAAATTATTGTTCACTACCTGCACCCCGGAAGTAGTTGCATATACACCGTAATCCATATCGCTGAAATAATTGACATCTGTAGAAGCAGTGGTTGTCCCTATGGTACAATTCGTTACATTGATCAGTCTGAAACCAGCATAGGTTCGTTCTCCCGCGTGAGGTATCAGTAAGGTGCTGCCAGGGGAGTTGGTAGAGGGTACGCAGGAAAGCGTTGTGGTATTTATACTAAGACTGTAGGGTGTGACCGTATTGGTGTAATTGGAGATCTGCACATTATAATGGTTCTTATTGAAAACGCAGTCACTGATATTGATCACCGCACTTATATTGGTATTATTCCCGGTTGCAGTATTCCCTGCCGCGACAATTCCGTACTCGGCATCTTCCATGCTGGTTCCATTATTCATTGTAATGTTACCATAGTTGCTCCCAAGATGCTCCAGGAAAATGCCATCCCACATTTCCCATCCGCAGTCTGAATACAATTGACAATTGTTAAGTGTAAGCGTATTGACTGAACTGGATGAAGTGAGAGACAACACGGTTATTCTGGCATTGGATTGAAGCCGGAAAATCACATTGGTATAGGTTGGAGCGTTGTCGATAATAAAATTGTGGTTGGTTGGTATCACCACCACTGATCCTGGGCTAAATGTTCCTGCCGCAGTGGAAGTAGTACTGCTTCCCGTAAATGTCACAGTGGGCGATACACAGCAAGGGCCGGGTGAGCTGATCGTAACGGTTACTGATGCCGTATTTACGCAACCCGCGGCACTTGTTCCTGTAACAGTATAACTGGTGTTGATGGCTGGGCTTACCGAAATAGTGTTTGTAGTCGGTCCGGTGTTCCAGCTATAGGTGGAAGCACCGCTTGCGATCAGTGTAACGGAATATCCGGTGCATACGGTTGGCGAAGATGGCAGGATCGAAACAGTCGGTTGCGGATCGATCGTTACGGAAAGAGTACCGGTTGAAACACATAACCCGTTGGTAACGGTTACACTCACCGTACCGGTAGTTCCACTATTCCATTGTATCTGCGACTGCGATCCTCCATTGGTAATCACTGATCCGTTGACGGAAGTACTCCAGTTATAAGTTGCATTTTGAACAGCCGGAACCGAGTAGGTATATGCATTTGGATTGCCCAGACAAGTTGTGGTGGACCCGGTGATGGTGGTAGTGGTATTATTGATTGAAATGGTGTGAGTCACTACTATCGACGGAGACAATAGAGTCCCGCTCAGTGTAAGTGTGACGGTATAGGTTCCTGCAGCAGAATAGGTATGGCTGGGTGTAGCGCCACTTCCCGTATTGGAATCGCCGAAGTTCCAGTTAGCTGTTAAATTCTGCCAGCAGGCGTCAACGGTGAAGTCAACGGTCCTGCAATCGTTTTGAACGATATAGGTAAAATCGGCCGGAACAGGTGCGCCTCCGATAGCGTCTATCATATTGGGTAAACCAAGCTTCGGAATAATAGCGGTACTTATTGGAACAAAAGAGACGCTGTTAGCTGAAAACACAGGCGTGGTATAATTATCCGGGTTATCGAACGAGTGCAAAAAATTGGATCCGCTGCTGGCAACATATATCCTGTTGTTCGGCCCCAGTTGAATGCCCAGGGCACTTGACACACTTCCCCAGTTGGTGGTACTTGTATTGTTAACCAGATCATAACTGTTGAGATTACCAAATGAATTGGACGCATACAGTATATCTGAATTAGGACTGAAACTACAGCCATAAAAACCGCTTGTACCCCTGTTTACTTCTGCAGAAACGACTCCCGTAGTATTATCAAATGTATAGGTGTGTAAACCGTTCGTGCCTGTTCCGCAGCCTCCCCAGTTGGATAAGGCTATTCGTTGTGAGTTCGGGGAAGCCTTCAGGTTACCTAAGCAGGCGCCTGCAGTAAATGTATATGCATCCGGTAAAGCAGAACTGAAATCCGCATTCGTAAATCCGTTGGCTGAGAGCCTGTAGACATAGAAATTGGTGTTGCGGCCATGGGCAATGATCCAGTAATCACTGTTATTACAATTGGGTATGGCAGTGATCATTTCGCTCATATCGATTCCAACGGGTGTTGTCAAGGTGAAAGTGCTTACCAGGCTCACTGAAGGAGTGGTAGCGATCAGTGATGCTGTGAGGCCGCCACCTCCCGTGGCAACAGGTGGTATGATCAGGTAATACCGGGTAGAATTGGTAGGGTCGGGCACCGCAATATACTGTGATGTAGAAGTGGTACCCGGAAGCCCGCTAATAATAGCTGCGTGCGAGTTGTCCCAAACAGTGCTGCCATCGGTGTAAAAAAGCACAGAGCCATTAACAGGATCTGACACGGAAACACAGCCTTCGTCCGTATCGATGGTATTATTGGCAAGGGCTGTATTGTTGGGTACAGGCAAACCCGAAGAGAAATCAATGGCGCCGAATTCCCCGAAATACCAATTGGCCTGTGCGATCCCATTCGCAGCAAGTGAGCAGGGAGAAACCACTACTGTTATGGAATTGGTGTACGTGATGACTCCATCACCCACAACAAGTGTTGCTGTATAAGTTCCGGCAACGGGATAAGTAACAGTTATACTGGAGCTGGTGGAAGTAGAAGGGCTTCCTCCCGGAAAAGACCAGGACCAGGAAGTGGCTGTATTAAAAGCGCCGGTGGGATTTTCAAAGGTAGTGGAATTATTCCCGGGAACACACATAGCATTGCTGGAAGTGATCCCGTCGAACAAAACAGGAGGGAGGCATCCGGCGAGACCTAAAATACCTGTTTCGTAGTGATTCTGTGTTGTATACAGGTCATTGCGAAAGGCCGTGAGATAACCAACCATCCGGGCGGTCTGATCTATTGTAAAGGTATTCCAGCAGGCGTCGTTGGAATAATACATGAAGTTTTCGACCTGGTCATTGGGGTTGGAAGTAGCGTCGCTATAATTGATAAGGTAAGGCTGATAACTTTCCGAACAGGTATTACGTGTTCCGCCGCAGGGAAATGTACTGAGATTATTGATATTACTTGGCGGGGTATCGCAGCAAAAATCACCTTCGGAAGTGCAGGTAACTGAAGTAGAGCCCGCGCAGGTAGCAGCTGTTACAATATCATCCTGAAAAGTGTGAAATAAGTTCAAATAATGGCCGACCTCATGCACCAGTACTTTTCCTTCGTCCCGCATCGCATAGGCCGAAGGACAGGAACTGCCATATACGCTATGTGGTTGCAGTGTATAGCTTCCGCTTGTGTTGTCGCCAAAAGCATCTCCTCTTATTACCACGCCATCGATCAGGTAACCATTCATATTTACCTGTGGACCGAGTGGTAATATACTATATCCCTGCACGCCCGAGCACAGACCATTGATCGACTGGACCACCCAGATATTGAGATAATTCCGGAACGGGAAATTAGGAGAATTTCCGATTGTGGTAAGCCCCGGATGTGTAAGATCCAGCAAATCGTTGGTACTGCCGGTACCTGTTATCTGCATGTTATTGTCCGCACGTGCATCCGTATGGCGCATCACTCCCGGTTCCAGTGCGTTTGTCCAGCTGTCGCCCATGGGTGTTTGTGCAAGACAGAACTGGATCCGCGTATCTGTTGCATAGGTTCCATTGCCGTTTGAATAGGTATTTGCAAAAGCAGTGTTTAGCGCATCGATCTGAGACTGGACCTGCACATAACTGATGACGGGTAACGTTTCGGAAGGGTGCCTCACGATATGTACGACAACGGGTATTACGTACAATGCGGTGGGAGATACAGCCTGGGAACTATTGTTTCCACTGTTTCTCCGCGCATTTTCATTCTCCCGTTTCTGTTCCATGATTTTCACATTGATGTTTTGTATTTGTTGCTCAAAATCGGGATTCGTCTTCTTAAGTGTTTGAATCATTTTATCGAAACCGCATTGTTCCACTTGTGGCTCCTTTTTATTCAATGATATCTTCCCATCTACGGCATCGGGGTACACCGTCTGGGACAGTAGCCGGCCAAATGCTCCGCAGATGATCAGCAATAAAATCCAATTTGTTTTTTTCATGATTTTGTTGTTTAATAAATGAATACTTAAACCGGGAGAATAAAAAAAGCCTGGGTATTTCCTTTTCAAAAAAGGAAATACCCAGGCCGGTAGGGCTAAAGTAAACTATTCATATTAATTACAAAAAAATAAAAGCGAAAAGTGAAAAAAACGTTGTGAACGGTCGGTTTTGACACCAGATGTGTACTTATAATAATGTATGCATGATCGGGCTGAATTGTTTTTCTTCAAGGCTCCTGTGTTTTGTACATTGAAGGGGTAAACCACATCTGATAAAAATGATCCTGTGGAACGAATTTCACACAATCCTGAAATATCGCAGGCATTTAGTTTGCGGGATAAATCTTTGGTAAGCTATGTTTTTGTGCGAAAGATCCTTGTTGTTTCTCAAAACGGCATTTTAATTTTTCTTTATGAATAAAAAACCAATTCTTATTCTGTTAGCGATCTGCCCTCTCCTGTTTTCGGGCCAGGTAACAAATCCGGATACTTCCATAGCCGGAAGACGTTTTATTTTATTTAGCGCCTCTTACCGCCTTCCTGTAAACAAAAGCCGCATTCTTAATTCCGGGCATGGTATAGCTATAGAAGCAGGGATCAATCCCGCCCGTTTTTTTTCCGGGAAAACGATCATCGGATTATACGCAGGCTGGGGCTGGAGGGATCATTTGTGGTCCACTTCTTTTGATCGTCAGTTTGTTCATGACTATCAGTCTACAGTGATCACCGAAACATTATCTGCCAGGGATTCATCAATAGTTCATGTCTCCAAAGAGCTTTTCCGGGAAAAAAAAGGTGCTTCTGTTCCACTGCCGGGTTGTGAAACAAATTCATTCCACAATTATTCAATATACTACGGGATCATTCTCCGCTTGCCCCGGTATTCACCGGTACTGAAACTGTATACAGGAAGTGTCCGGGCACATTACCAGGGGCCGGGCGATCTTATAGAGCCTCAAAAGGAACATACGATCGTTCAGCTACGGCGAAAAATGTATGGAGCAGAAATATTGCTAAGTGATCCGCTGGGTTTTATTTGCAGAAAAAAGCAGTATCCTTCATGGCTGGCGAACTTGGCTTTCAGTTTTTATTACGAACAGAATGATTTTTCTACAGCTGTTCTTTATTTTTCCGATGGGGAGCAGGAGCTACATATTCCACTAAAACGATTTACAGGAAGTGCATTTCTCAATAAATATAAAAACGAGCAGACTTTCGGATTCAGATTTTCATATGCCCTTTTGTAACCGGACTATAGAAAGACATGGATTTTCTTGAGTTCTGACAAATGAAATTTAAATAACCCTATGAAAAAAAACAGTTTATTCTTACTTCTTGCGTTTTGGATACATGCGGCAGTAGCACAAACCGGTATTTCATCATCGCCAAATACGGTGAATGTACCCCTTGTGGTAAAGACAAAATTCAGCAGGGATTATCCGAATTCAATACCTGACTGGGGCCTCGATGGGAGCTACTATTCAGCAGTATACTACGACCAGGGGAATAATCTCGGCCGCGCAGTGGTATATGATAAATCCGGAAAAGTAATACGGGTGGACACTGAAATGAGTGCAGGTTCGTATCCCCTTGCCATTAATGATTATTATCTGCAAAATTATCCGGACGAAGGCTATACCGTGTGGTCAAGTAAAGACAGGGCCGGTATGTTGATGTATTATTCGACACGTCAGGGAAAAAAGATCTGGTTTGATAAAAATGGCAAGCACTCCGCTAAAAAAAATAGTTGATCAGACTTTTTAATTTTACGGATATAAGCTCTTTTTCTAAAGCTCAAGCTTCCGGAGAATTAATTCATATAGTGCGGTACAGGCCTTTTTTCTGATCTCTAGGGGAGAACCCCTGAACAACTTCCGCTCATTGTAGATTTTCCTTTTAGTATAAACTGATAAAAAAACAGTTCCAACCGGTTTGTTTTTTGTTTCACTTCCCCCCGTTGAAGCAAGCCCTGTAACAGCTGCACATATGTCTGCTTCTACAATCTTTGAAAGATTCTGTGCAAGGGTTTCTGTTACCTGTTGTGATTCGCAGGTATATTTTTCTATCCTTTTTTTTGGTACGGACAATAGATTTATTTTTACTTCCGGTGTGTAACAAACGATTGATCCGGTCAGTACCTCAGATGTACCCGGGCAGCCTGAAAGTTTATGAGCAGCCAGTCCGCAGGTCATACTTTCAGCCAAAGCGAGAGTCAGTCCTTTAGCTTTTAATTTCTGTATCAATAGATTAGCTTTTTTATCCATAAAACAATTTTAATGTGTTGTTTCCACAAAACATGTACCTGCTACCATCAGGAATCGACTTTCGCATTAATTTCTCATTTTAATAACCTGAACTGCGCTATTGTATTTGCATACATGCACGAAAAATCAGTATATTTACGTGTAGCAAGGAAATTTATCAAATGAGCTTTCATTCCCCTTTACATATTATTCTTGCAGATGATGATGCCGATGATCGTTATATTTTTAGTGATGCATTGAAAAAATCCGGGATAAATGCCACCCTGACCACATTCTCTCATTGCAATGAGCTGATCGATCATCTTCAGAATGGCCTGCTGCATCCCGACATTATTTTTCTTGATATCAATATGCCGAAAATGAGCGGTAAGGAATGTCTTCAGAAGATAAGGACCGATCTGAACCAACAGATCCCGGTGGTGATGTATTCCACTTCTTCTAATCCCGAGGATATAGAAGAAACATATCATGCGGGAGCCAACTTATATATAACAAAGCCGTTCACTTACGGCCTCCAGGTAGCGATGTTCGGAAAGCTGTTTGAGTTATACAGGATCACAGCACTTAAACCACCGTCTAAAAACGATTTTTTGTTCACGCACGCAAACGATGATTGATCAGTCGGCATTCTTGTGCTAATTTGTATGGAAAAAAATCTACAAACGGGGAAATGAAGTGAAGAGCCTTCGGAATTTTTTAGAAACCGTTTGTTTGCTTCCTTTCTTCCTGCACACCCTGTATTGCTGTAATTAAGCTATCAAAAAAGAAAGATCCAGAAAAACAGTTCGTGGCACGTTTTTTTTATATCAATAAAAAAACGACTTATGGTTTTTGATCTATATAATTTCAACGCGCTTCAGCTTCATCAGAAAGCAACTTTTCTTGACAAGCAGAGTGTTTTCCTGATCAACCTGTACGAAAATGAGTTCTCTTACTCTTTATATGCTCACAAAGGTTATTACCTCGAAGTGATCATCGATAGCGAAAGCCGCAACCTCATTGATATTGTGGCTTTCAAGGACTGGGACCGACTGGATAAATACCTTGATAACATCCTATTGGTTGGTGAGCTTTTTGAGTAGGATGAATTAAAATAAGCGTATGTGTCTTCAGCAGGAGCAGGGTTTGGTGCAGCCGCAGTTCTTATTACAGCGGAAACAATTGCAGTAAAAAATATCACGAATCTGAAACGAATAAAAATACATCTGAATGAAATTTCTGTCTGTCCTTCTTTTTGTTTTTGTGCAGTTAAGCTCTAAGGGCCAGACCAGTCCTAAACGATATACAAAAGTACCTGGCGGATACCTGATGGTATTGAGGCAGGGAGATGTGCTGATCGGGCAACTTGAATCTCTCATGCGGCAGGAAAATATTCCTTCCGCCAATTTCACCGGGATGGGATTTGCCGAAGTGGAATTTGGATTTTTTAATTCCAGGACAAGGAAATACAAATCAAAAAAAATTAAGGCCGGTGAAATAGCATCCATGCACGGTTCCCTGGCCTGGCAGGATGGAAAGCCGTCCGTTCATGCGCATGGAGTGCTTAGTAACAATAAATTCAAAACCCGTGGCGGTCATATTTTGTCGGCCATAGTAGGAACCGGTTCTCTTGAGATCATGATCCACGTGCATGATAAAAGGCTGGAGCGGAAAAAAGATGAAGTATTGGGAGCCAATGTGCTCGACCTGGATAAGTGATCAGAATCGCTCGTTTCTTTTTCTAAAAAATCCCGAAAATGAGGTCTTGATTCTACTATGTGTGAAATACCTTTTCGTTGCAGATTGTTTTATTCTCTTTGGTATCAGGGCCTTCAGTGGAAGTTCGGCTGTGTTATAGTTCCGGTTGTTTCACAGGCCTGTATTGCACAGGATTTGCATATACCGTATCATATACAAAATCACCCGGATCGTCATTGGTATAATTTATGGGGCTATACCACTGCCTGTCCGGGCTTTTTTTGTGCAATCGGGGATAAATAATCACTATAAAAAACAAAACACATGAAAACAAAACAAGCACCGGCTAAAGCAACAGCGACAAAGCGCAAAGCAGCCGATACGGAGTACGCAATTGAAGAATCCAAACTGATGAAATTATTTGAAGACAGTTTGAAAGACATTTACTGGGCCGAAAAAGCACTGGTGAAAGCATTGCCGAAAATGGCAAAAAAAGCCACATCTGCCGAGCTGAAAGAGGCCATTGAAAGTCACCTGCAGGAAACCGAAGAACAGGTAATAAAAGTAGAGCAGGTATTTGAGGCGATCGGAAAAAAACCGGTGGCTAAAAAATGCGAGGCAATGGCAGGTCTTATCAAAGAAGCCGAAGAAATAATGAAAGACACGGACGAAGGAGCAATGCGTGATGCAGGAATTATTGCGGCTGCACAAAAAGTAGAGCATTATGAGATCGCTTCTTATGGAACACTGCGTACTTTTGCGCAGATTCTTGACCTCACAGACGCAGTTGAAGTACTTGAAGGAATTCTGGAGGAAGAAAAAGGAGCCGACGAAAAATTGACCGGAGTAGCTCAATCCATTAATATACAAGCAGCTGAAGAGGCTGAAGAAGAAGAATAGATCAAATTAAAAAGCACCCTGACTCCCGATAGCTATCGCGACTGTCAGGATGCTTTTTTAATACCCGTATTGTTTCAGCCGTTTGTCGTCGTTACGCCAGTCTTTATCCACTTTAACATACAATTCGAGGAAGATCTTTTTATTGAAGAATTTTTCTGCTTCTTCCCGTGCCATGGTACCGGTCTTTTTCAGCGCCTCACCTTTGTGCCCGATAATAATGCCTTTTTGAGAATCGCGTTCGATTATGATAATGGCGCGTATCCGGATGATCTTTGCTTCTTCTTTGAATTCTTCCACCACTACTTCTGTACTGTATGGAATTTCCTTTTTATAATTCTTTAATATTTTTTCACGGATGATCTCTGTCACGAAAAAACGCTCGGGTTTATCAGTGAGCTGTGACTTATCGTAGTATGCCTCTCCCGGGGGAAGCATTTCGATCAGTCGTTCCATGATCTTATCGATATTGATATTCTTAAGTGCTGAAATGGGATGGATCTCCGCTTTTGGAAGCTTCTCATGCCATTTTTTCATGAACAGCAGGATCTGGTCCGGTGTAGCTTTATCTATTTTGTTGATCAGCAGAAGTACAGGCGCGGCTACTTTATTCAGCTTATCGACATACTTCTCATCCAGTTCGATATCTTCAAAAATGTCAGTAATGAACAGGAACACATCAGCATCGCTGAAGGCCTCTGCCACAAAGGACATCATCTTTTCCTGCAGTTTATAGGCAGGTTTGATGATCCCGGGGGTATCGGAAAAAACGATCTGGTAGTCATCTCCGCTTACAATGCCCATGATCCGGTGCCGGGTAGTTTGTGCTTTGGAGGTTATAATGGCAAGCCGTTCGCCTACGAGTGCGTTCAAAAGTGTTGATTTCCCGACGTTTGGACAGCCGATAATGTTTACAAAGCCTGCTTTATGGATCATTTTACAAAACTACGCTTTTTATCGGAGGATCAAGGTATCGGATCAAAATAGCTACAAATCAGCATCCCGGCCTTATTCCGAAAACAGAAAAAGTTCAGGGGCCGGAAAAAGACGTTCTCAATTGTTAATAACATTTATTTGTCCCAACAGAAAACTAATCGTATATTTGCACCGCGAAAACAAAGAAATTTTCGCAACCGTTCTTAAAGAAATGAAAAAGCAGTTTAAATACCTCCAACTGCGTAAAGATATAGTGCGGGATAGAGCAGGGGTAGCTCGTTGGGCTCATAACCCAAAGGTCGGGTGTTCGAATCACTCTCCCGCTACCAATTGAAAGCCTTACAGAAATGTGAGGCTTTTTCTGTTTTTGTTCGTTGGACTCTATCCTGACAGTATCGCCAGGACGGGTGTTCGTCCGATGTCCGATGGCAATCCGGACATTGTCTTGCTACCAACTGAAAGCCCTCTGAAAACTATTGTTCTCAGAGGGCTTTGTTTTTGATACTTAAGATGCTTTATCTTTTAAATACACTAATCCTAACCTCACGTTTAATGGTCCTGTCTGTTTTCCCTGAAAAATCAGGTAAATCTTTTTTTGTTTTGTGGTCCCATATTCCTGGGAATTTTCTTTCAACAGAATAAATTCTTGGTTTCCCGAAAGCTTCAATTAAGTAGCTTGCAGATCCATTGCTCCAACCTCCACTGGAATGATCTGAGGAATTTGTTGGACCACCAATTTTAGGATTGCCGTCCCCACCTGTTTTATCCGGGACTATATTTTTAAGGTTTACATGCCATTTTGTCTTCCAGTCTTTCGGATCGAGAATATGTTGGCCGCCGGTAACGCCATCAAAAGTAAGTTGTTTAACATTCCAGTGATCAAAATTATCTTTATCACCATGAAAAATTAAGTCATAGTTGGAGTCATCTTTTTTTCCATAGTTTACTCCTATATCACCGCTGTATTCTTTTCCATATTCTTGTTCGGAAACCGTAATTTTATCCAGGTTGCCATTATAATACAAATAATCCTCCTCACCTCGTTCATTCTGACTTTTACCTGAAGTTCCTTTGTCGGTTTCATGGTTTTCAACAGCTTCGTCAAGCGTATGATTTGATTTATTGGCATTCTCTTTAATATGCAATACTTTTTCCTTTTTTGTGTCGTTGCCATGACTGTCCTTAACTTTTTCTTTATACTGTGCTTTCAGTGCTTTAAATTCTTTCCTGAAATTTTTATCCGTAAGTTTTTTATATTGGATTCTGGCCCAGTTTTTAAAACCGTGGAACTTTATCTTATCTCCTAAGGGATCACTGAACGAAATCGGATTATTTCCCATACCAGCATAAGGGCTTTCAAACGGCATGGTAATAGGATCCTTTGCAAACCATCTTCCTAAACGTGCATCATATTCACGATAATGGGTATTATAAATACTACCTTCTGTACCCGTAAACTCATCATCCTTTTCTGCTCCGTTCATACCGTAGGAATAGCGTTTCGCTACATATTGGCGTCCCGGCATACTTTGCCCGAAAGGATAATAATCAGTCGTGGAAAGGATCTCGGATTTGTACCAATCGATTAGACCATCCGACCCGGCAGCACCAGTAATTGCATTGTAATCATCCACCCCTGTTTTACGGTCACTAATGACTGTAAACACATTGTCCAAATGGTTCGATATTTCATAAGACCGGCTACCTAATACCCGTTGTGTTCCGGTCACAAATGTGTTCACATGCGGCGGTATGGTAGCCGGACCGTATACCATATTTATAAAGATCTCTTCGTTCACATAGCCAATCCCACCGAGAAATTTGTAGTCCGACATTAATTCTGCCGTTTCTGCGGTGAACCCGCGGCTCTCCAGCGACAAGTCACTGTTGAAAATCCCTAATCGTTTTTGACCATATATATCCAGCTCTTTCAGCTTCATTTCTTCTCTGGTAGAGCCATGGCCACCGGGGACGAAATTTTTCTCATAGACTGCCAGTACATTACCTGTTACATCATAGGTATAGTAAGTATATTTCCAATAAAGCTGTGACAAAAGTGCGCCGGTGGTCTGATCGCGGGGCTTTTCTATCTTCATGCTGCGCTGCCGCATGGTATTGTATCTGAACTCAAGGTCGGAAGGATAAAAAAGTGCGCCTGAATTGGTCGTTTTGGTCCCGCCATCCCGGATCACACGTTTCACTTTCCGGTCCATAGTCCACTCAATTACCGCAATGTGTTCAGACTTATCGGTAACCAGGCTGCCGATATCGTTATATTGATAATTGTAAGTACCTAATGATGTCTGGTCATCAATATCGCTCTCCTGGGCAAAGCCATAATTATCGCTGACCATAAACAGCTGGTTGGTATTCCGCGGAACACTGAGTGGAGTAACAGGCTGAGGGAACCGATTGGTGATATAGCTATAGCTCAGATCGTCCATGTTTTTGATACTACCGAATTTCACAAGCGACGAGGCTCCCATCCGTGTAAGGTGTATAATATTACCGTTCGGATCGTATTGCAGGTTCATCTGGTAGCTGTCATCAGTATTGGTGGTAGAGGATATTCTCCATCTGTTTGCATTAATGTTATAGTTCCAGTAGGCTTTCATCTGGGTGAGGCGATACAGTTGGTCGTATTGATAGGCAGTGATCTGTGGCAGAGCTTGTTGGGGCGGGGTGATGTTGTTTTGTCCCATGTTTGTAAGCGTGGTAACCATGCTGCTGATCGCACCATTATATAACTGTGGTACACTGCTCATGGAGAAAGGCCCTGCTCCCGGATTGATAAGCCCTTTACTTCCGATCGGGTTCACATTGACAGCCATACTGGTGCTGGCTGCCGATAAGGTTGCTATCGACGAATAATCGCTGTCAAAATAATTCAGGTTAAAGGAAGCGGCATCGGCTGCGATGAATTGATGGATCCCGGTTTCAAGATTGCTGTATAAAGAAAGCCTGTTTGCATCTTTTCCCGGGTCGGTATTAAATGCCAGGCTGTTACTGTTCATACCTTTGAGCCAACCCTGTATCGTGTAAAAATAATCTTCGCCCTGCACTTGTGCATCGCCCCTTTCTACGCGGGCAAGCGGACCATGCTGGTAATAAAAATATTTGGCATCGCGCTCGAAATTTTTTCCGTCACGGCTGGTGAATACTTCATGCAGCCTGTTATCAGCATCATAGGTGTAGGTGTGAATGAATAAATCGGCTTGATCTTTCTGATAAGTGATTTTTTTTACATTCCCGCTGATCAGTTCATATTCGTAGAATATAGTTTTAAACTGTTGCGTAGCAAGTGAATTGGCAAATTCAGTATTTTCCTCTATTAGTTCCAATAGATTTCCATGTTCATCGTAAGAATAATGGCTTGCATTATCGTAATTCAGTATACCGGGATTATATAAATGTTTCAGAGTTACACTGGAGATCCGGTTACGCAGATTCTGCTGCCCGCTGGTGAATGCAGGAATAGAAGTAATTTCTTCATCGAAATAAGTCTGGATCACCTCGCTGCGTGTGCAACCATTAATCCATGCATTGAAAGCTACTGGGTCTTCTACGATAGCATCTGATAAAAGCTGAGGAGGATTTGTCGCTTCTCCTACTTCAATAATGCGGCCCAATTGATCATACAGTGCATAACTATAGGCATCGTAATGCACCTGATCGCCATTTTGAGAGGCACAGCTGCGGCCAAGCAAATCATAAAAAAAAGTAGTGAGACCACCATCTGCTGTATGTTCTTTCAGCTCCTGGTTGTAACTATTGAATTCGTAGTTATTTACATAGTTGTCATCTACTGCTGTAGAAGAGCTGTGCGCAGGATACAGTATGGTGGTGAAAGGCAATGGTGCGCTGAGCGGTAGTAGATCCACCCCGTTGGGTGATACGGTCCGCTGCAGGTTTCCGGCTTCATCATAATAATAGAGCGTGTAATGATATTCGTGAAGTTTATACACGCGCTCAAAGCTTTCCTGCAGGCTCTTGTAGCAATACATTTTGTATTTGGCGATAAAAGCGTTGGTGATCGCATCCAGGTAGGTGTTATACAGTGCCTGCGCCTGTGCCATGGCCTGAAGTATAATTAGTTTTTTGCACTCGTTCACTCTTTTTTTAGGTGGGCAAAGCGATGGCACATGCGGATAAGCATTGCTGAGATAAGCAATAGGCCAGCTGCAGGTGCCGGTGATACCACTGATCATTCCCACGCCATACGCGTAGCCGTTTAGCTGGAAAGTATATTGCGGCCCGGCAGTTGGGGTGCCAGGAACTGTAGCCTGCAGGTCGTGTAAGCCATAGAGTGCCGACCAGTTGATGGAAGAAACCGAACCGGGGGCCGTAAGCACGATCGAATACACTACCGCGGAAGTTGACGGATCTTTATACTCGATCGTAAGCGTCGTGGCAGTCTGGCTCACTACATAATCGTAGGCTGTAACAGCGGGCAGATCTCCTTCATAGAGGTTGGAAGTGTAAAAAGAAATATCGGTGCAAAGACTTGTACGCCTGTTTTTGGTAAGCAGCTTTTCGGATGAAAGGCCGTTAAGCAGGCTCTGCACGTCCGCCGCTTCGGTAGATAATGTATAGGCAAAGGAAGAAGTGCTGTTGAATGAAGCGCAATCGCGGAGAAGGCCAAGGATCTCAGTGTAGGTAAGTGAGCTGTTCAGCTGCTGGTTCACACCATTTAGAATAGCGTTCTGGTTGTTTGAACTGTTAGCATAATCAAATACGGTGGCCCATGAGCTGCCGCTTTGTGCATACAGGGTGTTGATAATATCGCTTACCGGTTTACAGGAAATACAGCTTTCACATTTCATGCCGGCTGGTGCAGGCAGTTGTGATGCTTCAAGGGCATCCAGTTCGGGTTGTGTCCAAACGTAGCCCGGGGACCATCCGCCGGATTGTGTGGTAGCTTTGTTACAGGCGCATTTCAGGAAATTAAAATTCTTCAGATCGTAGCCATAACGCAGCGCAAAGAGCTGACGGGCTTTGATGACACCCGCGGGCACATTGATATTATTGGTAAAATCATAGTCGGCCTGCAGGATATTGTCGCAACCACAGCTGCTCATAACGGCACTTCCTAAACCGGTATACCCGTATGGAGGCGGTTGGCTGATGGTATAGGCAGAGCAATTACCGGCTGCCGGCGCTACAGGGAAATAGTAATTGAGTACTTCCTGGAAAGAATGAACGTAGCTACCGGAAGGGCTTCCCGGAATGTGATAGCCGGTAACTGTTGTAGGAAAATCACTGGATCCCATCGGATGCTGTGCATCGCAACCCAACTCACAAACGGCCGTAAGATCTGTGATCATATTGTTTTGCTGCGTAGTAGTAAGACTACCAAAATTACAGCCAAGTGAGAGCTCCTGGATCCATGAAGCAGCGTAGGACGCACAGGTATTATGGCACTGCGTGGTCAAATTCGCTGATGCGGTTGTGCTCACCGTAGAGCTGCTGGATCCTGTATTGACCCCGAAATACTGGTTCATGTAATCATCCACTGTTCCCATCGGTGTATAGCCGGAAAGCGTATAGCAGGGTGGAACCGGGTTGGAAGCGTTGTAAGCGGTAAGCAGGCTTTGATACAGGCTGTTTTTAAGTCCGAGGTAAATGTCGCGGTACTTTTGCCATTCCTGGTCGCGGCCGCAGGGATCGTTACCGAAGTATGGTCCGCTTGCCGGTGGTGTAAGTCCCAGGCCATTGGATACTTCATAGAATACGGTATTGCCGCTTCCATTGTAATTTTGAAGAGAGTTAATGAACTGTGTTTGCATCGTGCCGGTAAGGATAGCCGGTGGGCTTTGGAAAAGCGGATCGTATGAAGAGCCTGTTAAACAAATACCTAATGGTCCGTATGCATATGTTTGCCCGGCAATAGGATCGAGGAATCCGGCTGCGCAGGCTTCATCAAATTCATCTATGTGTTTAATGGCATCATCGTAGTCCACTGAGCTTCCGATTACGTTGCAGTAAAAATCGAGCTTGCAGTATTCGGGATGCAGCTTCATGAATGTTTCGGCCCAGCTGTCTTTCCAATAAGTAATGAACTCTGCCATAGTGAGCTGCTCGGGATTTTTTACTACCCCTGCAATCGTAACAGTTGACTGGGAACCATCCGAATTGTGATAATAATAAGTTGTTGTTTGCGGTGGTGGGTTCTGCCAGGTATAATGGACTCCGACTGTCGGGCCGTGTAAATTATTAAGCGGATTAAAAATAGAATTGCTCCAGCTAGGATCGGCACTGCTGGTGGCACCAAATGTTCCGTCAGGCATAAAGTCGCTGCGAATGCGCATCTTGTAATAGTCGCATACATTGGTTGGAGGATCACAGATCTGCTCGCAGGAAGCCTGCAGGTCTGCCAGTTCTTCAGGTGTCAGTGGAGGATAATAAGTGGTCTCAGGTCCGTTGTCTTTAACGTTATCCTGGTACTCGCGGATAGAACGCTGACAATCGTCACAGCTGGGTTCGCAGTCCGTAAATTTACGTGTGCCGATAATGCTATCGAAAAATGTACAGAGCGAACGCTTGCAGGTAGGCTCTTCGCGGAAGATGCGAACGTAGTCGGCCTCCGGCTTATTGCTTACACATATTTTTTTATAAACCGTGTAATTACCCACATGCGGGAATACAATAGTGACCGGGCTCTGGAAATCGATGAAAGGAGGGTTAGGATTTTCGCAATCCGAAACATAGGGCTCTACGGGTCCGATCGTTCCTGAGTAAGCCTGGGGAGGCGTTTCAGCATCCCTGTCATGATCAAAATATTCGACCCCGCACTCGTCCTTGATACTGATATCCAGCTGATAGACGCATTTCAGGCAAATATTCTGACATTCCTCCGGAATGAAGGTGCCGAGCTGTGCACTGTAGGAGTATGTTTCCTGATCGTTAGCACCCGAAACAAAAATGGACGAATTTACCGTAATGCAGTAATTGACTGAATCCAGAAGAGAATAAGCCACGAGATCATCCTGAAGCGTTTCTATCGTTGTTTTGTCCGGGATGGCTTCCAGGCTGGCAGGCTCGTCACCCACTAGTGCAGTAGCCACTACGCGGTCATATGGATCCAGGTAGGAAGTGGTGGTTTGACCGTTGGCATCTTTGCTATAATTTTTTGTGTACAGACGGGCTCTTCCGGCTTCACTGCCAAATAAGCGATCCAGTTCTACCTGTGTGGGATTGGAATAATAATAATCTGTCTGTTTTCCGGATCCTAATGTATGAACAGAGCCAGGGATGGTTGTGCTGCTGATGCGGCCACTCTGGTCAGGTGTGTATTCAACCTGTGCATAAGCATAGCCGTTTGCATTGGGGATATATGTGTTGGCTCCTGCCTGATCGGGATTGTTGGGTGAAAAATAATTAGTAGCGCCTGTTGAGTTTACAGGATCCAGTTGAAAAGACGCACCGCTACAGCTGATATTGCAGTCGTCAAAAATGGTCTTGTCAAATTCAACCGGACCTCCTCCTATATCTATCATATTGAGCTGCGTACGATAATAGAGATCTTTGTTAGCAACAGGAGCGGGGATGGTTGAGATGCGTGTACGGCCATAGTGATCGTAGAGCGTTGTATGCACAATGGCTTTTTCTTCCGTATTCAGGCGGGCCAGTGATTGGTGTACCATCAAAGCCCCGTCGGAATAATCGATACCTGTTCCCATTTTTCCATCCTCGGAAAAGGTTTTGGTGCTTGACCAGTTGTAATTCGGCTGGTAAGCTGCTACAGCTACGATCAGGTTGCTGAAGGAAAGTGCGGCTGCCACTGTGCCGGAAGGAGGGATGCTTTGCCATTGTCCTTCCAGGCGCCGGCCATTGATATCTTTGCCGACAGGACGCACCCGGTAAATAATATAACCATTGTCGTAGGAAAGCGGGATGCGATAATAATTATTCGGGGTTACAATGCGTGTAGCATCATGATCCAGGTCGTAGTTGATCTGTGTATCGGCCTTGTATATACCTGTTACGGGGCTGTATCGATCCACGAAAGTCCATTCGAGCTCAAACTCTTCGTAGCCCGGTGCATAGTCCCATTTAACCTCTAACTCATTGCCGGTTACAGCATACAAAGTATTAGACACCACCGACAGACCTGTTGAAAATGTGTATAGACGTTCGGAGCTGATCTTCGCATCGAGGTAAAGATCGGCAGGATTTGAAACAGTGGTAGTGCCGCTGGTAGTAGTAATGGTTATATTGCTAATGCTTACCTGGTAAAAATCTTTCCAGGTGAGCTGCGCTTTGTCTATATATTCTCCGTTCGGTTCGTAGTTAATAGTAATGCTTTGCGCGGGTTGAACCGTGCTTACCAGGCTGGCATCGGTAAGGATCACATCAAACGTGATGGTCGACGAAAAGGATGAATGGACCGTACGCAGATTTTCGTTCAGACCAAATTCGATCGTAACAGTGTTTGCTATATCGATAAAGTTGCTGTTCCACGTAAGTAAGCCATTGAATTTATTGTCGTTTACCTGCAGCACCGTACCGGGAGTAGACAGTTGAGGCTCATTGAGCCGGTCGGAAGATGTTTCGTTTCCTGCCTTTAGACCTGCACAAAGGCTGATAAAAAGGAAGAATACCGCGATGTGTTTATTTATAGTTACCATCTTGTGGAATTAAAAAGTTCAACAATTCGTATTGCTTGTATTTTGGCGCCAGGCTCACATTCGTCCCTTTTATGGTTACGTAGCTGGCGATGGACAATTGTTTGGGATCTATCAGTGGTTTGGAATTGAAATTCCTGTAATCTATTTCTACTACTACGGCATGTTGCCTGTTACCATCCGATGGAATTGCCATTTTTTGTACCGGGTAATAGCGTACAGTAAGCGGAATGGAATCTTTTTTATCATAGAGCAATACCATTTTGCTGTAGATCCCGGATTTGAATGTGTATTCATAAGAACCTACACGTTCCGACACACTTTTATAATTTACCTTCTCATATGCCATAAGTATGGTGTCAATATAATTTTCAAAAAAATTAAGATAGTCGGAAGTATTCAGCTCCTGTTTATCTTTGGGTAAAACAGCCAGCTGTTTCTGCTGATGATCCACGATCACCTGCCCGCCGGGAGATGCCAGCACTTCAAGCACATTTCCCTGCTTGCAGAGAAATGCGTTCTTGTTTTTCAGAATGGATACATCCCGTTGCTGGAAAGGCGTTTTCAGGTCCTTATCGATATACAGGTTGTAATGCAGTGTTACACTGTAGCTTTTGCACAGGTTCATTTTTTTGCTGATCCCTAACAGATCTTTTTTAAAATCCTGGGCATGCATACCAATGCAATAAGACAGGAGTGTATGCAGGCAAAAGAAAAAGTTCCGGTTGTATCTCATAACATGTATTATCTTTTGATGAGTGAATTACGGGTCTCTGACAGAGTGAAAATTCCTTTCTCTGTTTCTTTCTTGGCACGCACCAGTGTTCCTTCGTTGTCATATTCAATGAAAGTGGCGAAGTTCTGACCATCTAACTTTGCCCACATGCGCAGCTGATAAGGATCGTATACATAACATTCCATCGAAGCATTGAAAGGTTGTATCCTGTAATCGTCCATAAAAAGAGCGGAATTCGCTGTAAAGTTGAATTCAAGCGATGCAGGCGATGCGGTTGTCTGGAAGGTGTATTCAAATTTCTGCCAGCCATTGATCACGTTGGTCTGTTTTACAGTGGTTGCAACAGGCGATCCGCTGATGACCACATCGTAGGAGAACAGACCTGAGAAATCGGACAGCGTAGAAGGACCTTTTATCCAGAAAGACGCGATATATTTACCATTTTTCAGGTTCAGCTTTTCGATGAACACATTTTGATCCTGATCACAACGCGCAGGAAACTTGCTGAAGAATTCGGGAGAAACTGTTTTCGGAGAATTAACTGCGTGGGAAAGCGTGAAATAGTCGTTAGCTTCAAACTGCAGGCTGTAACGGCCGGCATGTGCAGCCTGTTGGCTCAGATCCGGAAAGCTGGCAACACCTCCCGGGAATACATTCATAGCCGGTGTTACATTCATGTGGTCGTTCGCCAGGTTATTACAGTTGTTGAAACAGATCAGGTAGTTAAGATCCTCGAAGCTTTCGAAAGCGATCTCGGAATACATTGCATTGCTTGCTTTGGCTCGCATAAGTGTGTTGTTGAAGCATGTCAGGCTTGCACTGTAATTTCCCAACGCATCTTTTGTTTCCAATACATCACCCTGCGGAAGAGCAAGCGTGTTCTGACCCTGCAACACCCAGCGGCCATAGCCACCTCCGGCATATATGGGGTTCCAGGTACCGCCCGAAAGGGTCCAGAATGGAGTGTAAGAGTCGAAGGTTCCGTCAACTTTCTTGTCGGGCTGGCTGGTGTTATAAAGGCGTTTGGTATTGTATGCATAGGATTTCCAAAGATTCCAGTTGCCTACAAAACCTTCCCAGTACGGATTGAATTTATTGTTTTTTCCAAAACACTCTGTGTCCCGCCCTTCGTAGTATAAATTCCAGGTGTTACAATATTCATTAGCTTTTGCACTCAGCAGGTCTGTATTCAGGATCATAGAGTTGCTTCCTGCATTGTATGGATTGGAGAGCGTAGTAATACTTCCGGCAGAGAGTGGATTCAGGTTCCGGTCGGCCGGACGTTTCACCTGGATAAAGTTATTATTGACAGAAGTGATACCCAGTACGCCCTGTTTAAGCACAGTGCCGTCTTCAGTGATCAGTCCGTAGTTACCTCCTGCCGGATGTTGATGCACCCATGCACGCAAAGCCTGCTGTCCGCCGCCCAACAACTGGTTAATATCTGTGCTTGTGCTGCTGGCCGTGTTAGAAAATACGGCGACTTCATCACCGGGTTTCAGGTAATTGGCTACCGTTGATAAATTAAGCTGGCCGGTACTCAGGTTCCAGATCGTCGAGGAGCCCGCGGCAATTTTGATAGTAAGGTTCTGTCGGCGGAACGTATTGCCCATATTATCGTACATCCAGTAGGCCGGATAGTTGAAGCTGTAGATCGGCTTGTCGTAATCGTTGCTGGTTTTGGTTAGTACTACTGCACCTGTGTTCCTGTCCCAAAGCAGGTTTTCCATAGAGCTTTTTGCCTTGTTCGATAGGGTCTCCACACGTTCAAGTACTCCGTATTGCTGCACAACTTTGGTCATGACGGCCGAGCGGAACCCGACTGTCTGAAGGCCTATATTCAGGTCAAATCCTACCGGTGAGCTAAGGCAGGCACCGATATTGAACCAGAAAGAGAATCCTGTATTGATCGAGTTGCCGACATTTTCGCGCAGATCGGTAGTAAGGTCAATTTCACGTGCAATGACTTCGTTATCCACCACTAAATTGCGGTCGATCGTTTTCACATTGTTATCGAGTACCGACTTACCATTGACACCCGGAAACGATTGTTTATAGTAATAAGTGGATCCGCTGATCGGCGCCGTCGCATTATTTTCGCCATACATCATTTGCGATTTCACTTTCCCATGCATATCGTTCAGTTTTATAACATATCCCTGGAAGGCATGCAGCAACTTCGTATACCTTTTTATGATCGTGAATTCGTCTACAGGATCGGTATCAATGATTGGTTTGTTGCACCCGGAATTAACAGTGATCACCGGGAAATCTTTGGCGGTATAGAACTCATATTCGGTGCGGCCGATCCTGCAGGTATTATCATCCGGAGCGTTTGCGTCCCTGTTCAGTGGTTTTACAGTAACCTTGGAGTAACCTATTCCCGGAGAAGGATAAAGCATTTCGCCAACCGGTTCTTCCTGGAAATAGGAATCGTTGGGTGCCATTCTTTGTTTCACATCAAACCGGATCTGTTTTCTCAGGGAGATCTCATCACCGCCTGAAAGCGACTCGTACTGTGCCACACCGCTGCTCATACTGTTCCCTTGTTCGTCAGTGGTAGTGTATTCATACTGCTGGCCATAGAGCGACGTTTTTTCAGTGCCGCTGGTCATGGATTCCCACTGATCGGAAAGAGTGATCTGTTTCACACGATGCCCGCCGCCGATCTTCTTTTTGAAAGGAACGAAGGCACGTACCCATGATTTGTTATACACGATCTGGTTGCAATACCCTTTGTCGTAGAAGCGTTGATTCGGCTGGTGTTTGAGTGCATTGAGAAGATCCTGTACGGACGTGCCGATACCACTGACAATCATAGAAAGCGTTTGCAAAGGATTACCCGCACCCGGCATATTAGCAGGCTCGGATCCGGGGTAAGCCAGGCGTGGCAGATAAGTTCGCATAGTTTGCCAGCCCGCTTTGGCGATCGGATTTATGCTGGCACCGCTCCCATTGTCATTCACGCCATCCTTCAGGATACTTACATATGCATATTTATAACAGGTCTGGCCAGATACAGGGTCAATATAGTCGTAATTGGAGGGCATTACGCCCATATCATCTTTACTTATATCAGCGTAGCCGGGAATATAATCCCAGTAGTCGGTTCCCGCAATATTGGTCAATTTGGTGAAGCACTTAAAGTACAGTTCTGTCCTTTCGCGGAACAATTGTTTTTTTATCAACTCAGAGGCCTCTGAAGGTGAAAAAAGAGTTGTACTGATACCGGTGCCCAGTCCAGTGAGGTCGATAATAGCATAATTGGCATTGAATATAGTTGGCTTCGGATGATCTTCGTCAAAGCTCGCAATTGTAGGAACAAGGTCTTTTATCTTTAGCATCTGCGCGGCCACTTCATTCTGTACATACGCATAATCATCGGATTCGTAATCAACGTTCATCTGCGACCCGGTTGGTGTGTACACTGTACTTAGGTTCCATGCTCCGGCATAGATGTCGGATTTGTCTTTTCGCTGTTCTGTATAAGGGAATTCATCGTTGTTGAGCTGCAAGGACGCAGGATCTCCGGTTGTAGTTCCGCTGTTGGGTTTATAACTTCCCCAGCGGTCAATGCCTTTCGGATCGTAATCAGGATTATAGGCAGCATCGGCTACACCATTGTGGTCAGGATCTGCATATGTAAATTCATAAGGCGTGTGTAGTCCCCGGTCGGATTTTCCGTAGCTGATGAACACTTTTTTCAGTGTAAGCTTACCCTGGTTGTTCGCGTCGTTTACATTCACCACCGAGCCGTCGGGCAGTGTGACATTCTCTGCTGTTTTATCATTGTTGTATACACCTTTGCAAAGTGAGTAATCGTATACAAAATTGATGGTCTTTATCGGAACAGGACTTACTCCTGCAGCAAGGGCACGTGCTTTTTCGTTTTTCGAAAACAACTTTATTTTCGTGAGTTTGTACATGTGTTTTGTAGAGCCGCTTACAGTTCCGTTCTCATCATCCACACCCATACCGTCTTTCCGCGCTTCAATAGTGAATTCCACCACATGGTTCTTTGTTTCCACTGAATGCAGGTACCAGAGATCACGCCTGCCATATTCATACATGGCTTTATCGTCGAGCTGATCGGCTATGAGGCCCTTGTCCTGCAGTGCCCAGCGATCGAAACCTTTGGTAACGTTTCCATATGGAATCCTCCATTTGTATTCGGCTGGCTGAGAATAGTTGAATTTAGTATAAGTGCCGTAATCGTCGTCAGAAGGACCATTATTGGTTTTGTCGATATAATCTGCAGACAAGATGGACGTCAGCAGAAAGCTTTGTGCGTAGGCGGGAATCTCCTTTGAGCTGTAATACTGGTCGTTTCCTCTCAGGTTATTAACCGATGCATCGTTGGCATTGTATCTCACCATTCCCTGGTCGTTCCATTGTGTCAGTGGCCCGGAGGCGCTGTTCATCAATCCCTGTGCACCAAATTTCTGAATAGAAGAATTGAATATCACTTCCTTCTTATATTTGTTGTACACAGGAATGCCGTATACATAACGGTAGCCGTTGGCAGGATTCACCGTTACTTCAGAAATGTGATGGCCGATACCATTTCCGTCTATTGTAGTGCGGCTGATAGGAGTTTCTGTTGGTGTCATCTGCCTGCAATCATTAAGGCTGAAAGAATTGACAGGGTAGGTGCGTATGTTTTTTTCCATACCGAACGCGCTGGCCTGGGAAGCCGTCAGGTAGCTGATGTTGTTCTGGCGGAGATCGCGTTTCATCCGGATGATCGCATCGCGGGTACTTGCCGATGCATAGGCACCCTGGAGCGGAGAAAGAGCCCGGTACGAATTACCGAGGTGTTGAGGAATAGGAGTAGAAAGATTGTCCCCGTTTATTTTCTGATCGAATTGCCTGTCGCTGGCGGTTTGCTCGCCCATTTGCTTAAAGTAGGACAACTCTAAACCTGACTCATTGAGATTATTGATGTTTTTTGAAAAATAGCTGTTCCCTGCCATCCCTGTATTCCATTTGCCGGATCGCCCGTTGTTGACAGCTACATTCACTCCAAGCAGGAAGTGTGCAATGAGACCAAAGCCCATTTCCATGTCGAGACCGCCGCGTGCTCCGAGCACTTTTGATTCATTATCGTATACCGACCCGATGTCGCTGCGCTGAGGCCGGAAGGTGGAATGCAGCCCCTGTGCTGTGGCCGTATAGATATCATACGTTTTTTGGGCTAAGGGAGCATTCGGAGTTTCTTTGTAAAACAAGCCGTCGCGGTAGCGATTGAAGTCAAGTACGGCATCCCTGTTTGTACCTGCATTCTGGTAATTAAGATATCCGTAGCCCAGCATGGTTTTGGTACCGTTCATAATATGGCTTTCGCTGTACATGGCATTTAATCCTATATAACGGCCCATTTCTACCTGGAAATTCCAGCCCCACAGGCTGATACCCAGACAGGAATAGAACCCCATCTTGTTGGACATGGAAAACCCTGTGGACATATAATCGGAATTCATACGCGGTGAATAGCCAATGGAATTGACCGGGTAGGAAACAGTGCCGCCAAAGCCGGCGCTTCCCGTATAGTCACCCATTGAAGGCGTCACACTGAGTGAGCTTGAATAGCTTTTGTAAAGTGCGCCCGTACGTGTATTGATACTGGTACCCTGACCGATATTGGCTGATACGCCGAGTCCGTTTCCATTGTAGGATGTACTGAGCGAAGCGCCGTAGTTGGAGCCATAGGAAACAGTGGAGCCTTCAAGTGAGCTAATGGTTGTGCCGGCATACACTCCTCCGTTTAATCCCGGACTAATCCCTGCACCATAGGCACCTATAGACATGTTAATGGAACCCGACAGGTTCACATCGTTGTGCAGTTCTACCCCAAAACCTTTATAGTTGTTGTAGATAAGCGAAGCGCCTGCAGTGGCGCCCCAGCCCCAGCCAAGCGTTACGGGAACCGACGAATAACTTACCGTACTGTTGTCCAGGGTAACCAATTGGCCACCTACCCCGATTGTAACATTCGGTTTTACGTGCAGGGTGTTTACTACCGGGTCACCACTGAAATCATCCGGAAGACCACGCATGGTCCGCGTCATCGATCCGGCATTCAGTGTCCATCCAAGACCCACCCATCCGGCTTCTTCTTCCATATTGGGGCCGCCGTGGTAGCTGAGATTGAGTGGATAGCCGTCTACATCCATCAGCGGAATATTGTATTTGAAGTCACCTGTAAAAAGGTCTACCATTTCGGTGGAAGTGGCCGGCTCAAAGGATGTATAATCCTGCTGAATAGGACCGTTTGTAAGTGCCATAGCAATGCTGGGAGAGACAACCTCCGCCAGTATATTGAGTGCCATAAATACACATACGTATCGTTTAATGTTTTCCTTTTTCATGCGTCAAAGGTTAAGGGTTGGAATGTCTGCAACAACAGCAGGTTCAAAGGTGAATTTTACCGGTCCGTTATTAAAAATATCATCGTTCACAATCAGCTGCTGATCCTGCCCCGTAGCAGAAACAGAATTTCCAAGGTCGAACATGATCATGAAATTCAGCTCGGGCCGGATAGTTGAAGGCGGTTCTGCATGATATGCGGAAGGATAGATCAAATCGTCTCCTGCTTTCAGCTGTATATTTGTCTGGAAGGCGGAGGTTATTTTTTCAAGCAGTGCTCCGTAAGCTTCTTTGTTATAAATAGCTTTTTTTACTTCGTTCGATCCTTCCTCGTCTTTTATCGAGAGCATAAAATATTCGAGTCCTTTCATGGATCCTAACTCCTTCGAAAAAGCTTCCGGCTGAATGCTGCCAAAATGATGGTCACGCAGAACAATGAATTCATTCGGCTGAAACCGGAGTGAGTAACTGATACCGTGGATGCTTTTGGATTTCACTAACTGCGACGAAGGATCATTCACATAGGCCACATAATCTTCTTTGCCAAGACTACTGTTCTTGCCGCAGGCCAGCAATAATGGCAAACCCATCACTAGCAGCAATCTATTTAATGTTTTTGTCTTCATATCTGCTATTTATATAAGTGATGAGTTCTTCCGTAATATTATTTTCTTTGTTCGCATACATAATGTTCCCCTGGCCATTGGCACCTAACACATATATATATTTATGCGCTTCGCCGTAGTCGGCGATGTATTGGTTCAGTTGGTTCCAGATCTTTTTATCACTTTCGAATGTCAGCTTTTTGTTTTCTTCGTCGAACTGCTGCTGTTTGAAAAGAAATTCCTCGCGCAGCAAATTGAATGTTCTTATGGATTCTTCGGAAGGCTTGGACAGCTCGGCTTTCAGACTTTCCGACCGCACTTTTTCATACAGCGAGTCCAGTTGCTGCTGCCGGTTTTTTTTTACTTCTTCGGAGGCACTTGCGAGTTCTTTGGACAATTTAAATTCCGCGAACAATTTCCCGGTGTCTACGTATACCGTTTTTTTGGACTGACGGGTGAAGAAAAAAAAGCTGCCACATACTATTATGCATGTTACCAGCGAAATAAGCGTTGTTTTGATCATATATTTATTTTTTAAACCGGAGATATTTTTTTTCGTTCTTCTCGTTGATCACTTCTAACACATAATAACCTGTTGCATACGAAGTCATATTGATACTGTAGCGGTTGTCGCCGGGAATGATATCGAGGGTACTGATAATGCCCGGTGACAAGGTGTTGGAAGCGATAACGGTATTGGCCTGGTTGTATATATTGAACCGGAGCAATGCGGAGGCTTTGTTGTATTCACCGTTCCATGAAAAATAGAGATAGTCACAGGCCAGGTTATAATATCCGCCATCTACCTGGTCGGCCGGTGTAGCGCAGGAAGGAGGGATGAAGTTCACGAAAGCGGTGGCTGTGGGACAACCCGGTGTAGTTACACTATAACTGCCGCTGGCACTGACAGTAGCGGTGTTGGCTGTGGTTGAGACAATGCCAGGGCCCGACCATGAATAGGAGGCACAGGAGTTGACTGGTGCAGTGAGAACCGTGGTGGCTCCGAGGCAAAGAGGGGTGGAAGGTTGCGTGATGGTGAGTGTGGCCGGAATAGTATAGTTGATCTCCAGTTTCGGACGAAGCGCCGCTGTACTGTTGTCGCTGCTGCCGAATACCATAGCGGCGTAGGCAGCTGTTACTTCATTCTGTAACAGCATCACCCAGCCATAATTGCCGGAAGGATTGGCCACCATGTCCTGCACGTGGGTCGTTACATCAATGATCTTGTTCTCGTTAGGGGTGGTGGTATTAGTAGCAGCTACAGAAATAGTGTAAGTCGAGCTTATCGCAGGCATCAGGTTCCAGGTAAGTGAGTTTTCGTCCCAGGCGCTTGTAACCCGGTTCAGGTACGTGGCATTGGACATACCCAGTTGATTATGCCCATTGCCATATAATGTAAGCGAAGCAGAGTTAATAACTGCATTGACCGGGATGTGCGCCAGGTCAAATTCGATCAGTGAGCGGGACTTGAACCAGCCGCTTGCCGTACCCCGTGCCATCTGGAAAACAGTTGCAGCAGGTCCCGGTGAATGGAGGTATTTTACATTGTTGTCGCCCAGGGCAATGTAAGCATCCTTACCGGCAAGTCCGTCCGGCTGATAGGTGGCAGTCACCGGTGCACAGCTTGTTCCTACAGAAAAGATCTTTTTCACCTGCAGCCCGTTCGCATCTGTAATGGTTACGGTATACATACCTCCTGCCAGGCCTGTAATATCCTGCGTTGTAGCGCCGGTTGACCAGGAATAGGTATAGGGAGTTGCACCTTCAGTCACCGATATGTCGATAGCCCCGTCAGTAGAGGAGCATGCCGAAATAGCTGTTATTGCTGCAACTACCTGCATGGGTTTTTCATAAGTGACCTCCAGTTTAGGAAAAGTGGTAGGTGCGGTTACGTTATCACTGCTTAGCCAGCTGCAGGTAACAGGGCCGGCAACCGCTTCGTTTTGCAGCATAAACATCCAACCATAATTAGTTGCCGGCACGTTGATCATGCCCTGAACATGGCTTTTTACATCTACGGTATACGAAGTGGTAACAGTAGTGGAAGGAACTGAAATTTGGGTAGCAGCATCTGAGTTCGCACTCATATTGGTCCAGGTACAGGTGCTTTCGGCCCAACCTGCAGTTATGCGGCGTAGATAGGTATCATTACTGCCGGTAAGTGATCCGGCATAAAAGCTGAGCTTCGCGCTTACAACAATAGCATCCGATGGGATGCTGCTGAGATCGAATTGGATGAGACTACGTATTGTTGCGCCGCCGCTTCTTTCCGCAGCCATAGTGGCATCGCTACCGTAGTTGGTGCCGGGGCTGCCGCTTTGGATGTTTGCATCTATCCCCGTTGAAGCAGAGGGTTGCACAGAGTAAGAATACACCTGGGCATTTACCTGCGAGCCTATTATTATCACCAACAGGAGCAAAAAATACAGGGGTTGTTTTGCCATATTCATATTATTAGGATCAACAGTTGAAACGTTTACAATTGTTTATCTGATTGAGCAAAAGTAGCGGCATGCCTATTCTGAGCAAGATAGATTGAGTATACCCTGTCTTTTAATATATAAGTGGTAGTTTTTATTTAGTGGAGAGATGGGAGGGTTTATTCGACTATGGGATTTATGAGATCAAGGAGGGCTCGTTTTATTGAGAAAAATATTTCCGGTCGGTTTTTCCTGACCAGGATTGATGCTGTTTTTTGCTTCACTTCCCCAGGCATATAATTTGCCTGATCATCTGAAACAGAACAATGAAACAATATGTATCGGCCGCCGCTATAGCTCTCGTATGTATGTTCAGCTGCAGCCCCGGCACACAAAATCAGGATCCTATGAATACCAACAAGATCGAATTACTGAGTCCGGAAGGATTGCATAAAAATCCCGCTTACTCACAGGTAGCTGTGATAGAAGGGAATTACAGAACAATTTATATTGGCGGCCAGAATGCCGTAGACAAAGACGGAAACATCGTAGGAAAAGGCGACATTGAGGCACAAGCCAGGCAGGTACTGCAGAATCTCGAAACGGCCGTGCAGGCTGGTGGCGGCTCTTTCGAAAATATCATCAAATGGAATGTATATCTCGTACAGGGACAGTCGGCCGAAAAAGCGCTGAAGGTATTTCAGGGACCTATGAGCAGGATGAAAAAACCTCCGCTCATAACAGGTGTTTTTGTGGCAAGCCTGGCAAATCCTGATTTCCTGTTAGAAATGGAAGCTGTTGCCGTAGTACCCATAAAATGAGTCCGGAAAAGAATTATCTTGGCATTTACTTTGAATATTTATGCTTAAAAAAGCAGTATGAAAACGTTTTTATTCACATTGGCGCTCCTGTTCCATGTTCTGCTTATTCTTAGTCCCTCGGATGAAGCATCTTTTCCTGCAGATAAAAGGAAGGGAGCAGCATAACCATATACTACTGATTCCACCCGTGTTCCGCAGCAAATGAGCTTGTCGGAATTACGGCTGAATTGAGTTTTTTTGCATAAGCGCCTATAATAACGGGCATTCCTGAATTTTCCGTATTTTTGCATTAAATCTAATACCATGATGACAATGACAGAAAATAAAACCCGTTCGCAGGAGCTGATGGAGCTGGAAGAGAAATACGGAGCGCATAATTATCATCCGCTGCCGGTAGTGCTCGACAGGGGAGAAGGCCCTTTTGTATGGGATGTGGAAGGAAAACGGTATTATGATTTTCTTTCGGCCTATAGCGCTGTTAACCAGGGACATTGTCATCCAAAGATCGTGAAAGCACTTATGGAGCAGGCACAAAAGCTCGCTCTTACTTCACGTGCATTTTACAACAGCCGTCTGGGTGAATACGAAAAATACCTGACTGCTTATTTTGGATACGATAAGGTATTGCCGATGAATTCCGGTGCAGAAGCAGTGGAAACCGCCTTAAAGCTTACCCGCAAATGGGGCTATGAGAAAAAAGGCATTGCGGAGAACCAGGCAAAGATCCTTGTGTGTGCAGGAAATTTCCATGGTCGTACGATCAACATTGTTTCCTTTAGTGTAGATGAAGATGCAAAAAACAATTTCGGGCCTTTCACTCCGGGTTACGAAGTGATCCCATACAACGACACGGAAGCGCTGGCAAAAGCACTCGAAGATAAAAATGTGGCAGGCTTTCTTGTAGAGCCAATCCAGGGCGAAGCAGGCGTATTTGTGCCGGATGATGGCTATCTGAAAAAAGCATATGAGCTTTGCAAAAAAGCAAACGTACTATTTATTGCAGACGAGATCCAGACCGGGATTGCCCGCACCGGAAAATTGCTGGCCTGTGACTGGGAAGGAGTACACGCTGATGTACTGATATTGGGCAAAGCGCTTTCAGGTGGTATGTATCCGGTGTCTGCTGTGCTGGCGAATGATGAAGTAATGATGTGTATCAAGCCGGGACAACATGGATCTACTTACGGTGGAAATCCATTGGCATGTGCCGTAACGATAGCAGCCCTGGACGTAGTGAAAGATGAAAAGCTCGCAGAACGGGCCAATTATCTCGGAGAGATCCTTCGCTCGGAATTGAATACTATCGATCATTCCATGCTTACTCTCGTTCGCGGGAAAGGTTTGCTGAATGCGATCGTCATAAAAGAAAAAGAAGGAAAAACAGCCTGGGATGTATGCCTGAAGTTAGCAGAGAACGGCTTGCTTGCCAAACCTACGCATGGCGATATCATCCGTTTTGCACCTCCTTTGGTCATTACGGAAGAGCAGATCCTCGAGTGTGCAAAGATCATTAAAGATACATTAGCTGCCTTTTAGAGCGCGATCTATTTCTGTTTGATTACTGCAATCGTATCTCCACTCGTGGTACGTTTTACCGTTGCCTTTTTAAACAGTTTGCGTTTTCATGTATGTTGTTCTATTGTGCAGGATCCTATTGCATAAATAAGCAGCAGCACGAGCAAACTTCGTTTCAAAAAAATCATATGGTGTATTTTGTACTATAATGCTTTGCCCATTTATGGAGGCCTCCATCTTTGTATTAAAGATGGAAAGCCATTCCAAGCGTAGACATGCCGGTAGAGAGATCCAGGTAAATGCCCAGGCGTTCTGTTGCATGGAACTCGGTACCTATATGCCCATCCAGGTATAAGTAACTGGAGGAACGATATACTTCACGATCTCCGTAATAGCCGTCTTCCCAATATACTTTCCTGAAGGAATAACCAAGTGAAGCACCCAGGTAAAAATCCCAACGATCGGTTGCATGCAGGATGTCGTCGAAATAATAGGTGCCTTTCACACCAATCGGCACCACTGTTTCTCTGTAGCGATAATACCTGTAAGGATAATGTGGATTCCCCCAGTAATAATCATGACGGTATCCGTAAGCAGAAATAAATGGTGCAAGCGTAAAATTCTTTGCGACGTCGAATTCATAATTGACATTCAGGGCAGGTGAGGTGTAGCCCCTGTAACCATAATATCCGAAACCAAGACCGGCATTCAGGGTTCTTCCATGCTGTTCCTGTGCATTCATCCTGGTAGCCTGTGTTATCAGGATAATTGTTAGTACATACAAAATCTTTTTCATAACGTTTGTTTTTTAGTTGTCTGTTTTTATTATTTAAAATCTATAACCGATGGTAGCCTGTGTAAAAAAGTTTTTATAACGTGGATTGCTGGTTGTTCCGTCCCCATTGTTATTAAAGAGATCCCAGGCAGCTCTTCCGGATATTACAATGTGTTTGATATTCACGTCTACACCGCCGATCGCTCCAAGGGTATTTTTATCGATCCGGCTTTCATATTCTTCCTGCTGTGTAACAGAAAGGCTACCGGATGTGAACCTGTCATTGCGGCTAAGCGTATAGGAATACATCGGCCCGCCTACGATA
The DNA here is from genome assembly GCA_021156365.1 of Bacteroidota bacterium. GTDB lineage: Bacteria > Bacteroidota > Bacteroidia > B-17B0 > Aurantibacillaceae > JADJDM01. The sequence goes on along the minus strand of JAJNDK010000001.1, from coordinate 530,773 downwards.
TGAAGGAACGGCACCGGTTTTAGTTTTAAGAGTAAGGGAACATCGAGGTGATTGGTGGTGGAAGTGTATTCGTAATTGGTTCCGTAAGCTTTATATCCTTTTTGTGAGAACATCATCTCCGGCTGCACACCGATAAACGGAAGAATAGGAATAGAAAGAAAAGCGCCTCCGGCAAAACCTGTTTTAGGTGAAGGGTTAAAATCAGGGCTGTTTTCATGCTCATACATGCTTGAATAGTTTGCACCGGCTTTTAAACCGAAGCCTAACTGAGCATGTGCTTTATAAGATATAAGCATGAGCGCTATCGCAATGCATGCTATATAGTTACTAACTGTTTTCATGATCGTTAAGTTTTAATCGTCTCAAACCTATGGTTCAAAACAAAGGCCCTTGGTTTAATCTTCTTTAAATCAATTCATTATAAAAAGTCCTCCTATCAGTTTGAGAATTATTTTGCCCGAAATGAGGCGCCGGGTTTAGTAAACAAAACACTGTTTAAAAATGAGTGGGTCCCTGAGCGATTCATACCAACAATATCTCGTTCTTCGTATAGCTGATTTAAACAGATCTTATGCGTATTCATTTAATTGCAATTGGGGGCAGTGCTATGCACAATATGGCTTTGGCCCTTGATCACAAAGGTTTTGAGGTTACCGGTTCGGATGATGAGATCAACGAGCCTTCACGGACACGCCTGCAGAAAGCAGGATTGCTGCCGGCCGCTATCGGATGGTTCCCGGAGAAGATCACAAAAGACATCGATGCGGTGATCCTTGGAATGCATGCACGGGAAGACAATCCCGAGCTTGTGAAGGCGCGTGAGTTCGGCCTGAAAATATATTCGTATCCTGAATACATCTACGAACAAACAAAAGATAAAACACGTATTGTAATTGGCGGCAGTCATGGAAAAACGACGATCACTTCTATGATCCTTCATGTAATGAAACATGCGGGAACAGATACGGATTTTATGGTAGGTGCACAGCTTGCAGGTTTCGATACGATGGTAAAACTTACCAAAGAAGCAAAATATGCAGTTATAGAAGGAGACGAATACCTTGCATCACCCATCGACCGGCGACCGAAGTTTCATTTGTATCATCCCGATATTGCTATTATCAGTGGTATAGCCTGGGATCACATCAATGTATTCCCTACGTTTGAGATCTACGTAGAACAATTCAAAAAATTCATTGAGCTGATAGAACCGGGAGGAAGCCTTGTATATTGCAGCGAAGACACGGAATTAAATAAACTGGCAGCAACAACCGTTCATTCGGGGATCCAATCCTTTCCCTATGCCATCCCCGAACACATAATAGACAATGGCATCACCAAAGTGAAACATAATGGTGAGTTTATTCCTTTGCATATTTTCGGAGATCACAACCTGATGAACATGAATGGGGCGAGGATAGTATGCAACCAGGCAGGCATCAGCGATGCTGTATTTTATGAAGCCATGACTTCCTTTAAAGGCGCTGCCAAACGACTGGAATTGGTAAAAGAGGAAAAGAATTTTGCCATGTTCAAAGATTTCGCTCATTCCCCTTCGAAACTGAAAGCCACGATCGAAGCCACAAAAAAACAGTTTACTGGAAGAAAACTCCTGGCCTGCATGGAACTGCACACTTTCAGCAGCCTGAACGAAAATTTCCTGAATGAGTACAAGGGAGCAATGGACATGGCAGATGAAGCGATCGTTTATTTCAACCCGCATACCATCGAACACAAAAAGCTGAAAGCGATCACGGAAGAGCAGGTGAGGAGCGCTTTTGCAAGGAATGATATAAAGATCTTTACCGAATCGGATAAAGTGAAAGAATACCTGAAATCGGAGAATCGTAATAATACTACTGTATTGATGATGAGCTCTGGAAATTTTGATGGGGTCGATTTTGCGGCTTTGGCAAATGAGCTGTTGGTGATTTAACCGCTCGCGAGGCCTCGCGAGAACGCGGAGGAAATGCACGCAAAGGACGCAAAGTTTATTCTTTGCGGTCTCTGCGTCTTTGCGCGAAAAATAGCAATTTCTTTTTCAGGGACTAATTAAATAACATGCGCAGTTTTTCGATCACTTCCTGGTTTATACAATAGTTGCCAGCAAACCGGTATGCAGCTGTGGCGTAAGTATTATATTGATCCTGATTAAGCGCAACGGCCGAACGTATTGCATAGTTTGTTTCGTCTTTATTTTCGATCGAAACGTCCCAGCCGGCATGATGATTTTGCAGGTTGCGCCACGGTGTTGTGTTGCTGATGATCACCGGTACACCATTCGATAACGCTTCTACAATCGCATGACCGAAATTTTCGCTGTAGCTTAATAATATAAGAAAATGATACTGCCTGATAGTAGATGCCACGAGGTTGGGATCCAAAAGGCCTTTGTATTGAACATGGATGGAAGAGGGTAATTCTGAAATGGCCTGCTGACACATTTCCCAATAGCTTTTATCTTCCAGACTCCCATAAATATCTAATGTTATCCTGGCCGGGCTCAAGGTTCGCATGGCCTGCAATGCCAACAATAAATTCTTGTTTTCAGCAATACGTCCAAGGTATACGAGGTTCAATTCATTTTTGCTTTTTTGCTTTCCTGTATCCGGTGCCATTAGCTGTACATCCGAAACATTTTGTGCTTCGTATACCTGTACATGGTTGCCATATACTTTTTTTATTGCGCTTGTTTCATCAGTCTTGGTAGAATGCCAGAGCACATTTTTATGTAGTCCTGTTAATTTGGAGTAAGCAATAAATGCTTTCTTTTTCAGTGGTTTGATCCGTAAGGCTCCTTCTGACAACATACCACGCGGTGCCAGGATCGTTTTGGCAGTGATCCTGTATTTGCGGATAAGCTGTAGGGGAACAATGGAATAATCCTTCGAAAAGAAACTGTTGATGTAAATAACATCCGGTTGAATGGAATGCACGGATTTTAAAAAATGTTCGCCAACAGTACTGCTTTTCGAAAGGTAACAGATCTGCGTATTTTCTGAGTAGGAAATCCATTTATCGGCAACGATGTTCTCATAAGGAACTGAATTACCAAAATCCGTATCGCTGGTGAGGATGTAAAAATCATACTGCTTATTCAGGGCTTTAATCATTGATGACACTGATTTCACGGGCCCGCCTGCTTTTATGCCCGGCAGGAACCAATCAATAAGCACCAGTATTTTTTTCTTTGCCTGCATCAGCTCTTTACAAAATCCAGTTTTTTGAGCCAGTGGCCAAGTACAACCAGGTGCCAGATCCTTGACCAGGTGATCTGCGGATCGTCATTCAGGAAACGGCTCCACAAGGCATCTACGTACTTTTCGTTGAGATCGCTTCTTTTCTGCAGTTCGTGCAGCTGTTCTTCACAAAAGGTTTTTAATTCGTTTTTCAGCCAGTGCTTCCAGGGAAAAACAAAACCCATCTTTTTTCGGTCCACGATCTCAGTCGGAAGCAATCCTGCTAAAGAATCCGTAAGCAGTTTCTTTGGCGTTACCGGGATCTTATGTTTATCCGGTAAACCTAATACATATTCAACCAATGTGTAATCCAGGAAAGGTACCCGCACTTCAAGCGCTACAGCCATGCTCATCTGGTCGGCATCGCGCAGGAGTACATTTTGCATATAGGTGCTGATCTCTGCCTGTGAACATTTACTGAGCAAATGATTTTTTTCATCGGTTGGCAGGAGACGCACCGTTTTGTAAACTTCATTAAAAGGAAGGGTATTTCTGCCCGTAAGCATTTGCACCTGCGTATCGTTGTATACTTCCCTCGACAAAGGATAGAAATAATCGAAATTCAAAATAGGCTTCGACAGGAATGCAGCTGTTTTACCGGAAGCGATGGTTTTCTTCCTGTCCACGATGCCTGCTCCGGCAATCCGGAACATACGCGGTACCAGGTTCAGCCATTGTTTCTTTTTTATTTCCAGCGCTCTGTTGAACACATCATATCCACAGAACAGCTCGTCGCCGCCCAATCCGGAGAGCGCCATAGTTATTCCGGCTTTCTTTGTGGCTTTGGAAACAACATAAGAGTTGGCACCATCGCCGCCGGGATGATCCATTGCATCCAGCGATTCCGGTAGCTCATTCAGGAAATCACTGACCTGCAGGCGTATATTGTGATGTTGGGTATTGAATTTTTTTGCAACGATATCCGAATAAGCTTCTTCGGAAAAATCTTTTTCATCAAATGTTACGGAAAAGGTATTTACTTTTTCAGAGGAGGTCCCGCTCATGATCCCGACAATAGCGCTCGAATCAATACCGCCTGATAAGAAGGCACCAAAAGGAACATCTGCCACCAGCCTTCTTTCCACAGCTTTGTGCAGCAGGTCATTTACATTTTTGCAGACATCAGCATACGTTGTTTGATCTTTTGTTTCCGGTGCCTTCTTCTTCAGATCCCAGTAACAGGTGATCTCTTTCGAATTGTTTTTATACACACAATAATGCCCCGGCATCAGCATGTATACATCTTTCACAATGGTGAGCGGTGCATGTACGGTCTGGTATTGCACGTACTGGACAAGCGCATTTTCATCTGTCCTTTTTTCTACCAATCCTGTTTTGAGGATGGCACGGATCTCCGAAGAAAAAACGAAATGATTGTTTTCATTTGTATAATAGAGCGGTTTGATACCCAGGCGATCCCGGGCAATGAACAGCTCTTTCTCTACTGTATCATAAAGCGCAAAGGCAAACATCCCGTTGAATTTTTCCAGGCACTCTTTTCCCCAGCGGATATAGGCGGCAATGACCACTTCGGTATCGGAGGCCGTCCGGAAAACGTATGGCATGCTTCCCTGCATGGATCGCTGCAGCTCAAACTTCAGCTCTTTGTAATTGTATAATTCTCCATTATAGATAATCACGTATCTTCCATCGTTCGATACCATCGGTTGGTTCGACGATTCGGAAAGATCGATAATGGATAATCTTCTGTGTCCTAAAAATACATTTGCTGCATTCCATGTTCCGTCTGCATCAGGACCTCTGTGCGAAAGACAGGCATTCATTTGCAGGAGCAGCTCTTTGCCTTTTTGTTCCGGTAAGCCTGCGCTTACAATTCCGTTAATTCCACACATTATAAACCGATCGATTTTAAGAAACGCTCATCCAGCATCATTCGCTCAATACCACTTTCGAGGCTTACCAGGTCACGGCCAAGGATCTCTAACATTTTTGCATTATCCGGTTGCCGGCGTGTCATATCTCCTTCTTTCAGCGGAGGCAGATGTTTTATGAGAGAAGAAGATTTTGTGATGCGGATCACGAGCTGAGCGAGTTCAAGTATCGTACAAAGCTTCGCGTTCCCTATATTGATCACATCGTTCACCACCTTGTTGTCATAAAAACAGCTCAGGCAGGTGTCTACGGTGTCGTCTACATACGTGAAAGTACGTGTCTGGCTGCCGTCCCCATAGATTGTAATATCCATGCCTTTCAAAGCAGCTTCAAGGAAACGTGCCACCACGAAATCGGTGCTCTGGTTGGGCCCGTACGTATTGAAAAGCCTGAAGATAGTGTACTCCAGTCCATACTCCTGGTGGTAGCTTTTGCAAAAACTTTCTCCTACGTTTTTTACAACGGCATAGGGAACCCTTGAATTCAAAGGTGTTGTGTGTTCGTGCTGTGGCAGTATCACCGGCTCTCCGTATACTTCCGAAGAAGAAGAGAAGAACACTCTTTTTACAGCCGAATTCTTACTCAGGTTGAGTACATTCTTTATGCCTTCTATATCATTGAGCACACTTACGGGATTTTCCTGTGTACGCTGCACGCCTACAACAGCCGCAAAGTGAAATACAAAATCGAATTTATGTGCGATCATTACCTGTCCTATATCCTGCAGGTCGTTCACATTGCATTTGATAAAATGCCAGCGGTCCACAAAACGGGTGGGCAGTTTGGATAAAAAGCCGGTAGACAAGTCATCCACAATAACTACAAAATTCGAGGGGTTTTCAATAAGCTTCTCCACCAGGGCGCTTCCCACATTTCCGGCCCCGCCTGTAACAAGTATTTTAGTTTGCATTTCGTATAATTGTTAGAGCTGTTTGCGCCCAGGTTTGAGTAGTTAATCTATCGGCCAATGCGGCGCTTCTTTCGCTCATCAAATTTAAGGTTTCATCCGATACGGCTGTAATGCTTTTTAATTTTTCTTTGAGATCCGGGATGTTGGCTGGCTCGAAAAGGTAGCCATTCTCTCCTGTAATAAGGAACGAATCGGCAGAGCCTACTTCCGAGCTTAATATCATAGGAAAACCGGCAGCAGCATATTCGTGCACTACCACCGCCCAGGGCTCGAAACGGCTCGGAAGGATAAAGATTCCTGTATCGGCAATATAGGGTTCCAGGTCGCTTGGCTGAACAAAACCAAAGTGTTTGATCTTCGGATGCTGCATCGGATCTATATCTCCGGTGCCGAGGCACCACAGCTCCCATTCGGATGGTGTTTCCTTCTGCAATTGAATGAATGCCTGCCAGAGATCGGTAATGCCTTTAAAATCATAATAACGCCCTACGTAGAGAAAGCGTTTCGGGAAATTCGTTTTCTTTTGCGCTTTGTATTTATGGAAGAGGGGAGAGAAGAAAGAAGTATCTGCGCAGTAATACCCGGTATGGATCTGCTTTTCTGCAAAGCCTAATTTTTTTGCATATTCTTTTTGCCTGTTTCCGGGCACCCAGGCATGCGAGAATTTGGTCTTTAATAAAAAAGGAGAAAGCAGGGCAGCTATCTTTTGTTTTGCGGTGCCTTTCCATTTGGTATCCATGCACAATACCACCGGGATCTTTCCTTTATAAGCAGCGCATATTTTCAGGTATTCTTTATCAATCCAGCCACTGCAAAAAATAATATCGGGATTTAATGACAGGACTAATTGTTTTAATTCCTCCGGTGAGTGATTTTTTCGCTCGTAGTATTTCACACCATCTCCGTCTTCACCAAACTGGAAAGGAGCTTCTTTATTTACCGGGTATCTTATCACATGCACGTCTGCAAATTTCTGCAGTTCATTGCAGCAGGCCGTAAAATAGGTGGCGATCTCCGTATATAAAAATATAACTACAGGTCTTTTCATCAGGCGGCTATGATTGTGCCCGGATCGGGTTCAGTTGGTGTTTCCCTGTCTTTTTGGATCAGCTTTTTTTCGATCCCTGCTGCATAAATCAGACTGATGCTGCATAACAACAGGATCGTGAAAGGATTCAGGGAAGCGGTTAACCAGGATTCGAACTGGTTGGAAAACAGAATAGCATACAATAAAGGGAATAACGAAACACTTAATTTGGATAAGGAAAACATAAATCCAAGGAAGCCGGACATAAAAGCGGCAAGCCCGAGGAAGCCCGTATCCAGCCAGAAGGTCAGGTAGGCATTGTGTGCAGCGCCCTGGTGTCCCAGTTTACTGAGATACTCATAATTGGCAACATACAAATATTCGGTATAGCTGAATCCTTTACCTATAAACAGATTCCTGTTGATGTTTTCCCAGGCAAAAGCCCAGGCAACGAGCCTTCCCGAACCGTCCTTGATCGTATCTACACGTGCGAATTCCTGGAGTCCCGCTGCATAAATAATGGATTCGAGATTCGTGAGGATCAGCTCATACGTACCCGTAAATATGATAAGAATGATAAAACCAAAAACCGGCGACAAACGATGGAAATACCGGAACACAAAGAATATGATCACAGCGAGTAATGAGCTTCGGGCACCACAGAGTATCAGCGAAAGAGTGATCACGAAATAGATAAAGATCTTTTGATTGCGGGTGAACAGATCGGAGAAGAATTCATTTACGATCGCGAAAAAGATCATGAATAAAAAGCAATAGATACCCAGGCCGTTAGGATTTCCAAGGATCCCGCGGTAACGACCGGCCAGCGATATGACAGACGAACCTACTAATTTTAAGACCAGGCCTATAAGTAATAAAAAGAAGATGGCCCATATTATCTCTTTCAAAAATTGGGAACCGTGTTTGGAATATAAATAGGTAAAGTAGTTAGGAACCGACAGGAACAGCAGGAAATAAGAAAGGGTTTTCTGTACAGCCGTAGAAGGGCTTGGGCTGTATAGGATACAAATGGCTGCAATGATAATAAATGGGAGAATGTAGAGATGTAATTTGATCTTGTTTTCGTAGGACTTGAAATTTTTCATTACAATGAGTGCGAAAAGAACGATGTAGATATTCTTTACATCGGCAGCCCAGTTGGCGCTTGCGAGCCGATTGTCCGACATGGTGAGCACAAATAACAATCCGATGAATATTTCTTTTTCATAGCCTCTCAGGTACAGTAAAATAACGGTAACAGGCACCAGCACGAGCGCAGCCGGAGTAAATATCGCCCCGGTAATGAACCAGAGCAGGCAAATGATAATGAATTGAAAATTTTCTCTAAGATAGGTTTTCAAACGCGCGCGTATATCTTCCAAAATTACTAAACTCCGGCTAATAAAGAAACAAAAAACGCTCCACCTCAGGGTGGAGCGTTCTTGTTATAGAGTGAGAAAAAATTAATCTTCTTTTTTCTTTTTCTTTTCGGATTTTGGTTTCACCAGGTTAACGGTGATCTCCTGCTTATCCTTATCGTAGCCAACTTCCAGTACATCACCTTCGGCCGGGCTTGATTTGATGATCTCTTCAGCCAGCGGATCCTCCACATATTTCTGGATCGCTCTTTTCAACGGACGTGCACCATACTGTACATCATAGCCTTTTTCTTCGATGAAATTTTTGGCATCTTCTGTCAATTGAACCGAATATCCAAGAGAAGTAAGACGCCCGTACAATTTCGACAATTCAATGTCGATGATCTTATGGATATCTTCTTTGCTCAACGAGTTGAACATGATCACATCATCGATACGGTTCAGGAACTCCGGTGCAAATGCTTTTTTCAAAGCGCTCTCCACCACACCTTTGGCATTGTCATCAGCTCCCGAGGTTTTTGCCTGGGTACCGAAACCAACACCTTGTCCGAAGTCTTTCAGCTGGCGCGCACCAATGTTAGAAGTCATGATAATGATCGTGTTCTTGAAATCAATTTTTCTTCCGAGGCTGTCGGTCAGCATACCATCATCAAGCACCTGAAGCATCATATTGAACACATCCGGATGCGCTTTTTCGATCTCGTCAAGTAACACCACAGAGTAGGGGCGACGACGTACCTTTTCGGTCAGCTGTCCACCTTCTTCGTATCCTACATATCCCGGAGGAGCTCCGATGAGGCGGGTAACGGCAAATTTCTCCATGTACTCGCTCATATCGATACGGATCAACGCATCATCATTGTCAAACAGGTTTTTCGAAAGCATTTTGGCCAGCTGGGTTTTACCAACCCCGGTCGGACCAAGGAATATAAAGGATCCGATCGGTTTGTTCGGGTCTTTTAACCCGGCACGTGTACGCTGGATGGCTTTCACCACTTTGGCAACCGCTTCATCCTGGCCTACTACTTTGCCCTTCATTTCTTCCGCCATTACCAGCAGCTTGTTGGTTTCGTTCTGGTTCACACGCTGAACAGGAATACCTGTCATCATGGCAACCACATCAGCCACATTTTCTTCGGTAACGATCACGCGGTTGTTTTTCGTTTCTTCCTCCCACGCTTTTTTAGCGGCTTCTAACTGGTTTTGCAGGTTTTTCTCCACATCTCTCAGTTTGGCTGCCTCTTCATATTTCTGGCTGCGAACAACCTTGTTTTTCTCATCTTTGATATCTTCTATTTTCTGTTCGATATCAAGGATGTTTTGAGGAACATTGATGTTCGTAATATGAACACGTGATCCTGCTTCATCCAATGCGTCGATCGCTTTATCCGGTAAATGCCTGTCGGTAAGATAACGGGCAGTCAATGTAACGCAGGCTTTGATCGCTTCGTCGGTATAGGTTACATTATGATGATCTTCGTATTTTGATTTGATATTGTTCAGGATCTGGATCGATTCATCCGGTGTAGCCGGCTCGATCAGTACTTTTTGGAAACGGCGTTCCAAAGCTCCGTCTTTTTCAATATACTGACGGTATTCGTCAAGAGTGGTAGCACCAATACATTGGATCTCTCCACGCGCCAGGGCCGGTTTGAACATATTGCTCGCATCCAGTGATCCGCTCGCTCCACCGGCACCGATAATGGTGTGGATCTCATCAATGAACAGGATCACATCCGGCGATTTTTCCAACTCTGTCATTACTGCCTTCATACGCTCTTCGAACTGTCCACGGTATTTGGTACCTGCTACGAGGGAAGCCAGATCCAGTGTTACTACCCGTTTTCCGAATAGTACGCGGGAAACTTTACGCTGAACGATACGTAGTGCAAGGCCTTCTGCGATTGCAGATTTACCCACACCAGGCTCACCGATCAGGATCGGGTTATTTTTCTTACGACGGGATAAGATCTGCGACACACGCTCGATCTCTTTTTCACGTCCTACGATCGGATCCAGCTTGCCGTCTTCTGCCATTTTGGTCAGATCACGGCCAAAATTGTCCAATACAGGGGTTTTTGACTTGGATTCGCCCGGTTTTTTGGACTGGGACGAGGATCCGAAATTTGCGTCATCCGCGTCATCGTCATCGGAAGAGGTAGGACCTTCCATACGAATGTCGTCGCTCGGATTTTTTGCATATTCTTCGAGGGAAGAACGTAATGCTTCGTAATCCACACCAAATCTGTTCAGGGATTTGGAGGCTACGTTGTCATTGTCTTTCAGTATGCATAATAATAAATGTTCGGTACCGATCTCGGTGGCTTTAAAGAGCTTTGCTTCCAAATAGGTTAATTTCAGTGCTTTTTCAGCCTGTTTCAGCAGTGGGATATTGGCCAGGTTATTCACCTTTTTTGCCGATATACCGATTGCCTGTTCAATCTGCTTGCGAAGTTCCTGAAGATTTACCCCGTTCTTTTTCAATAGCTTGATCCCCAAACCATCACCATCTCGTATGATACCCAACATCAAATGCTCAAGACCTATATAATCATGCCCCAAACGTAAGGCTTCCTCACGACTGTAGGTGATCACATCTTTTACACGGGGCGAAAATTTTGCTTCCATAATAAATCCTTCTTTGTTTATAGTTGATTTTATGCACTAATTTACACAATTAATGCCAAATTCAAAAGTACTATTTTGTAAGTGGCAATTCTCCTGCCAAAAGGCGATTTATCAACAAAAAAAATGTTGATAAATATGGGCTGTATTTGTTGATTTTTCTGTATCTTCGACCTTCTTTCGGAGAAAAAAGAACAGGCTGAAACAGGCGTTAAAATTAGCCAAAAAAGGACCTGACAAAATTGCTGAAAGAACTAACAAATTTAATATTAAACAATCAATATGGCTGAAGGAGAGAAAATTATTCCAATTAACATTGAAGATGAAATGAAAACCGCTTACATCGATTATTCGATGTCGGTTATTGTGTCCCGCGCACTGCCTGATGTGAGAGATGGTTTAAAGCCTGTTCACAGAAGGGTGTTATATGGAATGTTAGAGTTAGGAGTATTACACAACCGTCCGTATAAAAAATCTGCCCGTATCGTGGGTGAGGTATTGGGTAAATACCATCCGCATGGCGATTCATCAGTATATGATACAATGGTGCGTATGGCCCAGGACTGGAGCTTACGTTACCCCTTGGTAGACGGTCAGGGAAATTACGGAAGTGTGGATGGTGATCCACCTGCAGCTATGCGTTATACGGAAGCCCGCCTTCGCAAGATAGCAGAGGAAATGCTTGCCGATATCGAGAAAGAAACAGTTGATTTCCGTCCGAATTTTGACGACTCCCTCCAGGAACCTTCTGTTCTCCCGACGAAGGTCCCAAATCTATTGGTGAACGGAGCTTCCGGGATCGCCGTGGGTATGGCTACTAATATGGCACCTCACAACCTGAGGGAAATTTGCGACGCCTGTATCGCTTATATCGATAACAGAGAGATCGACATCGACGGACTGATGCAGTTTGTGAAAGCTCCTGATTTCCCAACCGGTGGAACGATCTATGGTTTCTCGGGTGTGAAAGAAGCTTTCCATACCGGAAGAGGCCGTGTGATCCTGCGTGCAAAAGCAAGCATTGAAACCTACAAAGACAGGGAACGCATTGTTGTGAACGAGATCCCTTATCAACTGAACAAAGCTGAGATGATCAAAAAACAATGGGATCTCTGCAATGATAAGAAAATTGACGGTATCACCGAGATCCGTGACGAGAGTGACAGGGACGGTATGCGTATCGTATATGAATTGCGCAGGGATGCCGTTTCGGGCGTTGTTCTGAACAATTTATACAAATACACTTCTCTTCAGACTTCTTTCTCGGTAAACAATATTGCACTTGTGAATGGCCGCCCGCTGATGCTGAACCTGAAAGACCAGGTACACCATTTTGTGGAGCACAGACACGACGTGGTTGTAAGAAGAACAAAATATGAGCTGGCACAGGCAGAGAAACGTGCACATATTTTAGAAGGTTTACTGATCGCGATCGATCACCTCGATGAAGTGATCAAGATCATCCGTGATTCGGCTTCCCCTGATATTGCACGTGATGAATTGATGGGCAAGTTTAATTTATCAGAACTTCAGTCGCGCGCGATCCTCGATATGCGTCTGCGTACATTAACAGGCCTGGAACGTGATAAGCTGAAAGCAGAATACACCGAGTTGATGAACCACATTAACTTCCTGAAGAATATTCTGGCGGATGAGCCTTTGCGTATGAAGATCATAAAAGATGAATTGCTGGAAGTAAAAGAAAAATACGGTGATGCAAGAAAAACCGACATCGTTTATGCAGGAGATGATATCCGTATGGAAGATATTATCGCTGACGAGGATGTAGTGATAACGATCTCCCACTTAGGTTATATCAAACGTACGAGCTTAACGGAATATAAATCACAGAACAGGGGTGGTAAAGGATCGAAAGGATCGGCTACCCGCGATGAGGATTTTATCGAGCACATGTTCATTGCATCCACTCACGCTTATTTATTACTGTTCACTGAAAAAGGGCAGGTATTCTGGCTGCGTGCATACGAAGTTCCCGAAGGAAACAAAACAAGCAAAGGACGCGCTATTCAGAATTTATTGAATATACCGGCTGATGACAAAGTAAAAGCATTTATTAATGTAAGATCACTCTCCGAAGAAGAGTATATCAATAATAACTTCATCATCCTTTGTACAAAAGAAGGGATTATCAAGAAAACTTCGCTGGAGGCGTATTCCAGGCCAAGAGCAAACGGTATCAATGCCATCACTATTCGTGAAGGAGATCAGTTGTTAGAAGCAGCCTTTACAAATGGTAAAAACGAGATCATGATCGCTACCAAATTCGGTAAAGTATGCCGTTTCCCTGAAGAGAAAGTACGTCCGATGGGACGGAATGCTTCCGGTGTAATTGCGATCGATCTGAATGACGAAGAAGGCGACAAGAATGAAGTGATCGGTATGATCTGTATCGATGACCTGAAATCCAATGTATTGGTTGTTTCTGAAAAAGGATATGGCAAACGTTCGGAAATTGATGAATACCGGATCACGAACCGTGGAGGAAAAGGTGTGAAAACGATCAATATCACTGATAAAACCGGCCATCTCGTGGCGATCAAATCTGTTACGGATGCAAACGACCTGATGATCATTACCAAAGAAGGTATTACGATCCGTCTGGAAGTTTCCGCATTGCGTGTGATGGGACGAGCCACACAGGGCGTTCGTTTGATCAATATTTCCGAAGCGGACGAAATTGCAGCTGTTACCAAAGTAGACCATGAGGATGACGAGGAAGGAACAGAGAACGGAACGGAAAATGGCAGCACCCCGGTTTATGGAAATGATAACGAGCCTGCGTCTGATGAGCAGACAGGAACAGAGAACGAAACGCCTACTGAATAATTTTTGGCAGGAGAATTGCTCTCCGGACAGGAAATAACTAATATAAAGAAATAGCAATAGTATGAATATGAAGAACACATTGATCGGGGCATTATTGATAAGTGCACCTTTATTAACGATCGCGCAGTCCGCTAAGGTACAAACAGCATGGCGCAATATCAGTGATTATGAAAGCAGCAAAGACCCTTCGTCACTGGCAAAAGCGAAAGAAGCTATCGATCTGGCAATCGTGAATGAGGATACCAAAGGCAAAGCCAAAACCTGGGTGTATAAAGCGAAAGTGGAGTATTACTCATTTGTACAAAACCTGAAGAACGAAGAAACCAAACTAACAGCTACTGTACCGGATAAAGACGAAAGAAAAGCACTGGCTTATGGGAATGTTTCCATCGCAGAGTATGAGGAAGCCGGTAAAGCACTGCAAAAAGCAGCAGAACTCGATAAGGATAAAGCATACGAAACGGATATGGGTATGCTGGGCATGCTGATGATGAATGATGTAAATAATCTTGCTTTCGGTCGTTATAAATCAAAAAAGTACGATGAGGCCGCAGACTTTTATTTCACCTCATTTACGATGACAAAAATGATGGGTAAAAAAGATACCAGCTCTTTGTTCAATGCGATCTTAAGCTCTCAAAAATCAGGAAACCAGGAAAATGTGAAGAAGTATGCTGAAACAATGATCCGCGAAAAAATGGCTGACCCATATGCGTACAATGTATTGTATGATGCAAAAATGGCGCTAAAGGATTCCGTAGGAGCTATGGAAACCCTGCAGGCCGGAAGAAAGGCCTTCCCTGGGTCAACCGATCTGATGAATAAAGAAACGGAGTTTTACCTGAGACAGGGGAAACAGGACCAGGCGCTTGCCAACCTGAACCTGTCTATTGAAAAAGATCCGAAAAATTCCCTGTTCTATCTTGTACGTGGTAATGTGTATGATAACCTGGCCAATCCGAAAGATGAGAAAGGCAAGGATAAAGACAAACCGAAAGAGTTTGAAGAGTATATGACCAAAGCCGCTGCAGATTATAAAATGGCAAGTGAGCTGGATAGTAAGAGTTTTGATACCTGGTACAATATGGGCGCCTTGTATAACAACTGGGGCGGTTATTACGATAATAAAGCAAATGCGATAACAAAAATGAATGCTGAGCAAAAAGCCCTTGCTGATAAAGCAGCGGTGCAATTCAAAAATGCGATCCCTGCCCTGGAAAAAGCTCTCGATCTTAAACCGACCGACCGCTCTACTATGCAGGCTTTGCGTAAGCTCTACCTGATCACAGGAGAAACGGCAAAGGCTACGGCAATGACAGAAAGAATGAAAAAATAAGCAAAAATAAATGGATCTTTGAAAGCACCCTGACGATTGTATGTCAGGGTGCTTTTTTGTTTTATAGCTGTTCCACGGAAAGTTGATTTTATAGCAGACTGTCAGGAGTGTCCTGATTACAGCCTTTACATGCAATTTGACTTGATTTACACAGGATACACTAAAGAACTTGTATCGGGATGTATCGAGACCTTTTACTCCAATCGCTTGGAAATGATCTTGGAAATATTGCCAAACAGCTGCCCGGGGCTGAATCGCCTCCAGTTCATATCATTCAGCTCTCCACCTGAATTAAAATAATAATCGAGGTTGTTGGAGCTGAATTCTTTCATTACATGATCGCGGAAATTCACAAAAGCGATCCAGCCATCACCGATGTCCTCAAACCACTCTTCGTAATAACAATCATCGGAAACATGAAAATTCAGTACATTTTCCCCGATGATGATAAATTTATTTATCTCAAGATATATCAGCGCATCCATAACATCGCGCTTCAGCAGCATAATGTCATTGCCGATGGCATCGTTCCATTCACCTATCAGCTCGATCACACAATATTTTTCGGTGTAGTCTACATACAGGATCTTTATGTAAAGCGTTTCCGATCCGATCGTGTCCCATTGGGGATGGAGCATATAATTGTAAATGGTATTGCTGAACTCGAATTCGCTATACTCGCGTCCGTAGAAAGGCGATTCGGGATCTTCCTCTGCCGTGTAAAGATGACGCCAGTTATAGAAAGGTTCAATTTCGTGCATATCAATCAGTTCCGTTTTTGAATTTGGAATAGATGTCGGGCCTGCGCTGTTTGGTGCGCTCCACACTCTTTTCGTGCCGCCATTTATCGATGTTGGACAAATGCCCGCTCAGTAAGATCTCCGGGACTTTCCAGCCATTGTAATCTGCCGGCCGCGTATACACAGGCGGAGCCAGCAGGTTGTCCTGGAACGAATCGGTAAGGGCAGAGGTTTCATCGTTCAGCACACCAGGTATCAAACGGATGATACCATCGCAGAGAACCGCTGCTGCCAGCTCTCCGCCGCTCAAAACGTAATCGCCGATCGAGATCTCTTTGGTAATAAAGTGTTCGCGGATGCGTTCATCAATACCTTTGTAGTGTCCGCAAAGGATAATGATATTCTTCAGCGTGGAAAAACGGTTGCATTGTTGTTGGTTGAGCGTTTCCCCGTCGGGAGTGGTATAGATGATCTCGTCGTAGGTACGTTCTGATTTCAGCTGTTCGATACAGTTGGCGATCGGTTCTATCATCATCACCATGCCGGCGCCACCACCGAATGCATAGTCGTCTACCTGCTTTTGTTTAAAAGTGCTGTAATCGCGAAGGTTGATGAGATTGACTTCCACAATTCCCTTTGCGATAGCACGCTTCAGGATGCTATGCTGAAACGGACTTTCCAGCAGCTGCGGATGTATAGTGATAATATCGATCCGCATTTTACTGAAGATAAACCGTTTCTTTGCCTTTTACAGACAGGTCGGCAACGATATGCTCCTGCAGGGTGGTGGATAAGGAAAGTCCTACAAAATCGGCTTTTACCGGGAAACGCCCGTGGCTCCTGTCGACCAGGATCAGTGTGTTCAGTTTTTTTACGGGCTTGTCAAGAAATATTTTTACACCGTAGATGAGTGTACGCCCGCTATTTAGCACATCGTCCACAAGGATAACGGTTTTGTTCCGGAAATCTTTGTCGGTAAAATCAACAGACACTTCTTCGGAGAGTGGATTTTTTTTGTTGAGTGTGATCTTTCCCAGCTTCAGGTCTTTTTTCGAGATCTTTTTCAGAAGCTCATAGATCCTTTTGGCTACCACATATCCGTTGCCCTCGATCCCGGCAATGAGCATTTCCCTTTCTTCAAAGTTGTTCTCGTACACTTCATAGGCCAGGCGATTCAGCTTTTGCTGGATCTGTGTGGCATTCAGAATCTCTGTTTTTCTCATAACCGGGATTTATGGATGCAAAATTACGAAAAATCCGGTTTGGGTGGGGATAAAAGAATGTATAATTAGACAAGCGAACAGTACATATACTCCTGGTTTTAAATTTGGCAAAATCAGATTTTTACATAAAGAGATTTTTTTCTAAGAGAATATTATCATTTCAATTCCCAAGAACTAAAATAAAAGTCTATTTATATTTTGTTTTTAATGGTCACATCTCTTGTTGAGGACCAATTAAAGGTTTATCTTCCATTAGTATAGGGATAATAGGAGGAATGAAAATAGTAGCGGGTGTAAAAACAGGTTTCGGAGTAATTACTATTTCTGTTATTTTTTTTATTATTGAAGGGATTGCAGAAGTACCAATAGTGAACTCAAGCAAAGGCACAGGATCAAACACGGGAGAACGTTCCGCACCCTTAGGTATGGGAATAACTTTTATTATTGAACCTGGTTCTAATCCTCTATAAACCCATGATAATTGACCGCCCTGAACACTATTTTCAATTGCAGGAACATATGTTACCTTTAGAGTAAGTGGATTGCCGCCTTCCTCTGTTGAAGCCATTGGAAATTCATCACGACTTAAAAGAAAATTTGGAGCCGGATCTAAGAGCTGGCCAATAACAGATCTATTGAGATCCTGCGCCTCTTTATTTTTGCCAATATAATGAAGATACCGCCATTTCGGATTTTCTTTTAAGAAACCTGAGATGTTTCGATATATATTAGGAGTATACTTTTCAAAGACGAAATAAACTCCGGAAGCAAGCGGCTTATCTATTTTCAAAGAAGCATCCTCTTTCCAATAACTATAACCATTGTATTGGCTGCTTCCAATATTTTTTCGAGTTCCCCATGAACCTAAACTTGAATTATAATACTTAGCTCTGTGCTCATTATAATTATGCATATCAATGCCATAATTTGCCTTAGCCTCCATACTATTAATCCAGTCATCACTATTAGCATGTATATGTTGACTTTCAGAAGCAGAGATGAAATGATCCCAAATGTCACCAGAGAATCCGCTATCTCCATCCCATCCTCCGTCAGGATCAATACTACTCACAGGATTATTCCCCATCGCTAAATAAGGGCTGTGATGCTGCTTATTCGGATCCGGGTTGTACCATCTTCCTATCCGTGCATCATATTGCCTTAATTCAAAATTCAGTAATCCGGTTTCCTCGTCTTTTTGCTGCCCCTGGTAAGCATAAGGGAAGTTCAGTGAGCTTTGGTAGCTTCTTCCCGGCAGTGTGCCGCCATGCGGGTAATAATCGGTGTAACTGATCGTTTGTGCTGCTCCCGAACCATTGGCCGTTACAACGGCGCGCACGTTCCCCACCTGGTCGGTGAGCTCAAACATGGCGGTAGATGTACCTGCATCATAGGTGGCCACACGTCCTGCCGCATACAGGCTTTGATCCTGTAACACTATTATTGGAGTTGTTAAAGTAAGGTCGGTGGTATAGGAGGCCACCTGTGCGCCACCTCCGTATACGTAATAGGCAACTTTGGTAGCCAGGCCAGTGTTGATATCGTAAGTGGTTTTGCTGTGGCGTAAGCCTTGATCGTTGTACGTAAAGGTGGCAATGCTCCTGTTGTTGCTCAGCTTAAACACACGCGTGGTAAGGCCCTGCGAATTATATTCAAAGCCTTTGTCTTCCTGCGTGTTGGCAATTAATTCGCCGATCTGGTTGTATACATAATTAGCTCCGGTCGATTGAGCAGGCAGGTCGAGATCTGCTGTATAACCCGCTGTATTAGTAGCGGCATCGTTAATATTTTGCAGGCTGTTCTTATGTGTACTGCTATAATTATACGTGAGATCATCCAGCAGATGCGCAGTGGTAGTGTTGATGGGAGCTGCGTGACGCTTCAGGGTTTGTATGTTTCCGTTCTTGTCATAGCTGATGTTTTCCAGCTTGTATTCGGGCATAGGTGTAAAGTCATTGAGACGCGCCGGTCCATGGCCCGGAGAGGTGATAAGTGTTTCGTCAATCATTCCGAACGTAGCTCCTGTAAGCCGGTATAGCTCATCATAACTGTACTCATACATCAATGCTTTTGTATAAGGCGTAGAAGCAGCCGATGGCAATAGGGTATGCCAGCTCATAGCCTTGATCTGGCCGGTGTAACTGATGTTATCATCATTATAAACCGATACATTATTGTAGGATTGAACGGGAGAGCCGGCGCGGGCATAGTCTCCTTTATAATACTCAAGGGCGTAACTGAAAGCATCGGGGCTTACAGCAGAATTGGGTCCTGTAGTATAACCATCCAGCCCCGGGTCGTGATCCGGCTGATTATTCACCGGATTGTTAACGCTTTTTAGTTTTCCGTCGATGGTATATACGTAATCGAGGCCCTGCAGATTATTGCCAAGCATTGTTCGTTTAAGAGGCCCATGCAGGTAATAGGAATAAGAGGCCAGTGGTTTTACATAATTAGGATCAGTAGTTGAATAAACACCATATTTTACAGTAGATAAACGCTCGTCGGCATCGTAGCTGTAATAATGAAGCATATTATCGGCCATGCTTAGCTGGTAACCGCTCACCATTAAATTGCCCCTGAAATCATAGATATAATTCATGGTTTTATACCCCAGTTCCGCACTGTTCTGCACCGTCCATATCTGCCTGCCCAGCTCGTCGTAGCTGTACCAGGTAGTGTTTTGGTCATTCCAGGTTTTGCTTACTTTGGCGGCAGTGTACATTTGTTTGTAATACACTCCGTTTCCAAGATTGGTTGGTAATAAGACATCCGCATTATCATATTCTATAAATGTCCTTTCAAAAATATGTCCGTCGTTGTATGCTTCCGTATTGTTGGCATAAGCAGGCACACCGGTACTGATCCGTCCCGGAGGTACAGTTATCCCGTTTTTGTGGTCATAATAATTCTGGAAGAGATAAGGTACATCACCATTGGTGGGGCCACCGTTCATCGGATCGTATTCTCCCGAAACGACCGGGCGACCTAATTTATCATAGACAATACACGAGAATTTTCCACCGTTTGCCCGTTGCTTATCGTTTTGGGTAAACAACAATTTGTCTTCTTTCTGGTCATATACATAGTCTACCGCGCCTTCGTCATCACTTATGGAGCCGACCAGCCGATCGTACTCATCATACATATACTTATTGGCCAGTTTTATGTTAAGAGGCAGCGGTACGGTATATCCTGCAAAACCAAGGTGGGGATTCGCTGACATGTTCATGCCATTCAGTACCGGGAGCAAAGAGCCCGGAACGAACACCGTGCCAAGGCACATGCCAATGTCTCCGCCTTCATCTGTTTCAAAGCCGTTTAAAATTATCCTGGGGTTTTTTACCTTTACGATCACCTTATCCAGCTCCGAAGGGTCATCAAAGTCTATTTGTATTTGTTTGCGAAGGCGAAGTGGTGTGTATTTAATAAGAGCCCCGCCCTGGCTGTCCACCTGGCCATCATCACCTTCGAGGCTATACTCATAAGGTATGGTCGCTATCGGCTCGCCCAGATCGTCGCTTCCTCTCAGTTTTCTGTAAACGGCATATTCACCGCTGTAGGTTATTTTTTTGCCCCGCATGGCATTGGCGGGGATCTGTGTTTCGAGCGCCTGTAGCTGGCTGCGAAATTCCATTTCTTCATCTGTAATGAAATCGGTATTAACGATCCATTGACCGCTGTCAGCAGGGTTTAGAATGATGGTGGTATCTCTTACTAAGGTATCATTGGTTACATAAACCGAATCTTCATACTGTTTCTGCGCATCGGTTTTTAATATAAAACTGTTTGCAGGTACCGGGTCTGTGAGTGTGTAAAGAGGAGAAATTCGCTCATCGATATCGATAAAGACAACAGCCTGATCTGCGGCCCTAAATGCATTATTTATTTGCAGACCAGCTACCCGTCCATCGCCACAAGGGTTTTGCGGATCTCCGTCTCCTGATACTTTTTGTACCAGCACAGGCAATGTCTGGCAAATTACATCTTCAGGGCTTGTGTTGGCCAGCAGACGGCCTTTGCGATCGTAAAAATAAAGCGTCCATTGCGTATAATCCACATCGACCATAATGGCTAATGACAGGGTAGGAGGGGTGGCAAGAGGAGTGCTGTGTGTAACCTGCAGGTAAAGACTTTTATTCGCATAGCTGCCTGTAAAAGTAAAATAACCGGTATTGGTATCATAGGTATAATCGGTTCCATCTACCAGCATTACCTCCCTGTTAAGATCTTTTAGGATAGGTGTTGCAGTTGGAGTTGATACCGGTAGCATATGGTCATCTATTTCCTGGAAGCGGAGCGTATTCGCCGTTGTTTTTGGTACGTAAATATTCTGGATCTTTTCCTGGCTAACAACAGGATCCAGGATCTTTATTTCTTTATGGGTAACACAACCCGAGCCGTCACCGGTAATACAGGTAGCAATAGTTTGCCCGGCGGAATTGGTGTAGGTGATCTGGTCTTTACCATCGGGGTTGATGCTGATGGTTTTGAACAGCTGTAAATTCAGGTTGATAGCCTGGCGCCATACCGAAAAATCTTTGTTGAGCTCATACGTACGGTTTGGAAACACATAGTTGAGCTCATTGCTTGCAGGCTCGGCATCAGCGGCAGGAGTGCTGGTATAAATAAACCTGTTCTCATGACCCGAGCCCATTTTTAAGACGGTGCCCACACCCGCTGATCGTCGTACCCGCCCGTCATTATAAAACTCAGTGCGGGCATATGGCAGGTTATCTGCCGCCACCAAAGGCTCGTTTGTATTGTTGTTACTGTAATACCAGCCCAGTTTACCCTGAGTGCCTGCATACACGGCTTTTGGATTATTTACATCGCCCAGCGCATTAAAGGCATCCATGATATCGCCGGGAGCGCCGGTTCCGGGTGTATTGTCAAAATCAGCATCGGTATACTGGATACCCGGGGAGCGCTCTATAAAATTATACACATAGCACAGCTGGCTGGAAAAAGAAGGAGCGGGCAGGCTTTGGCCAACAACCCTTCCATAGCTATCAAATAAAGGCTCAGATACCAGCACATTGTTTTTACTGAACATTTTTGTCTGGCTTTGAACGGTGCGACCGATCATATCCATAAATGTTTTACTCTCACTTTTGATCACACCGTTTCCATCAAACGAGCGCGTCTCCACCCAGTTGAGATCCGCAGTCTCGCATAAGTAATGGGGTAAATTAGGGTTTGCGGAATATTCCTCAAAAGGCAGGTATGCAGGGGTACTGATCCGTGAAGAGCCTTTTGTTACAAAGATCCCGTTCAGTAAATTGGTTTCTCCCAGGTTGTCCGCTGTTTTCCGGATGATCAGTCCACCGTTTTTATAAACGCTGATAAAATCACCATTACGTTGTATTTTGAACAGATCGCCGGAAGTATAGTTAAGCTCCCCGGAATTGATGATGTCGAACTCTTTAAAGCCAACCTGTACAAGACCATCCTTAAAATTGATCAGGTGCAGGTTAGCATAGGCCTCTGCTGTTTTCTCTTCATCAGGGACGCTGATCTTACCCTCCATGAGCAGGGAATCGACAAAGACGATCAAGGTATCTATGGCCTGTTCATTTACAAACGGGATATCATAATTTGCCAGGATAGAACCATTGTTGAATCCTAAAAATCCAAAAGCTACATTGTTGGTATTGTCTGCTATAGTAAGCTCACAAAACCCATCAACACCTGCGGGAATCGGGCCGGAAGATATCAGCCCTGAGGCAGAGGTGGTGTCTTCGTCGGTTTTAACGTATCCTGTATCAGCAACGTCTATGCTACGTTGGATCCTCCAGTTGTTAACCAGGCCAATATCAGTAATAACGATCACGCTATCATTGAGCGAATCGCTTACAGTAATATGATAGCTCCCTGGAGCAAGCCCGGCAAAGAGCTCAGAACCCGGACCTGTTTCAGCGCATACAAAACGATAAGGAGGTGTGCCGCCTTCCGCCGACAAAGCAATAATCCCTGATTCGGGGCTCTCGGCGGTAGCATGTGCTTTTGCCACATGTACTTCGAGTGGATATCCGAAGAAATTACAGGTCAGCTTATTTAAGCTTGTACCGGGCGGCATTAATCCCGTTACATTCAGCGTAGCAGGTTCGCTAACGTACTCAACACTCTTAACAAGATCGTTGTTAATATAAAAATCCGCAGTAGCAGCTGTGCGATTAACAATAACGGTCAGATCTTTTTCGACATCCACTCCGGTCATGGCCACTTTAAGTTTTCCTCCCGCCAGTGTGTAAAGGCTATGTTCCTGGTATACAAATCCCAGGTCAATATTTTTAACGTATAACGTCGGATCTGTTTGAGCTTCATTATCGTTGCTAAGATTGTTAAAACCAAACGCGAAAGCTTCTTCAAGGCGATCGAGGTGATATTGTACTACACCATAATCGTTTCCCGGCAACATCCCGTTTTTGGAATGCGCGCTTCCCCATGCGGACGTGTTTGTTAAAACAAGCCAGGTGTCTCCGTTGGTGTTTTTGTGGGTATTCCATTTTACATCGCAGGCCGGTGATACAACAACCTGTGCGTAGGTGGATACGGATGCCATGAAGGCAAAAAGTAAGGATCTGAAATAATTCATCATGAAATTATAAAATATTAGTATTGTTTACTGTACTGCGACATAACGATTCAAGTTGTTTTACCGGGTTGTCGGTTCATCAGGGTTTGGCATAATGATATTCACTTTCGCTTACTTTTTTAATTCCACCGCTGTATTCTTTAAGAGCGGAAGTTAAACGCAGGGCATTGTCATAATTATAGAAAGTGGCAAAATTGTCATTGTCGAGCTGCGCCACCAATGCACCTGTCTTCTCATTGTACACATTGCCTGTTACTACTGCGTCTTTCGGATGAAATGCAAAATCATCGAAGTAGGCTTTAATAGCAGTGCCTGTATTTGATAGTGTAACAGACATGTTGTGCGTTAAGGACAAATTGAAATTATCGGGAACTTCTATTTCGGTACTCATCAATACCCAGTCGCCTACCGTAATGTTAGCCTGGTTATTTCTTGCTACAGTTTTTGTTAGCGAATAAGGAGTACTTCCCAGATTGCCATTGAGCTGTAGGCTGAGTGTAGCTGTTGGCGGACTAAGCTTATGCACCCACACTTTTGCTATGTATGTTCTGCCAATTTCAAAATTAGACGCGTTGAATCCCGGCCCTGCCTGGTTAGGAGCTACACCGGCCATGCTAAAGCCCGTATGTGGCTTGATCAAAAAAGTCGGGTTGAGAGCATAAGTAGTCGGGCCCTGTGCCGTTTCTCCGTGGCTTACTTCACCACCGAACAACACATTGTTATTTCCGGGACCTATTACAGCGTCCTCAAAACCTGAAAAAGTAAATGAATTGTAATTGGCATTGGTTACGCTTGCCAGCTTATACATATTTTTATAGCCCCATCTCGACGCTGTTTTACGGCCATTTAACCCTTCCTGTTCAATGCAGTTATAAGAAAAATCATAAAGGGTATTTGTGCTCACCTTACGCCAGTCGTTACCTGTAGGTACTGCGCTTTCGGGGACATCATCATCTAACAGGCGCTCGAATGTTTCATGCAAATGGTACCACTGTTTTGTGATATTTGATGTACCGTAATTCGGAGTATTACCGAATCTTACCCGCAAAGGATATACATTGGAATAAGTGGCTTTGGATTCGCTGATGATATAGGCATTTCCTTTTACTGTTTTTGTAGAGCTAACCGGAGTCAACATATTACTGTTGGACTCATTCTTTGATTTAAGATTAAAAGAAGGATATACTAAGGTAGTGGTGTTTGGTAAGGTTTCGGTATACGCATAGGTGGTATAGGTATCAAAAACTCCTCTTGTAGGGTCTGTTACTGTTGTATGTATGGGCGCTCCTGTATAGCCATCTCTTGCAGTCGATTCTGTAATGGTAATCCCGTCTTTGGTAGTGGAAGTAGATAAGAGGACTGAGAATACATTACGAAAAGCGGATTTGTCAAATATATAATGGTCTGTTTTATCATATATAAAAACACATCCCGTAGTGCTGCCGGCAGGGTATGGAAAGCTGAAGGTGTATTTGACGTCTTCGCTGGTAGGATGCACATAATTTTCGGAAATAGCGGTGCCTCCATAATTATATGAGGTGGTGCTTGAGCCATCCGACACCGATTCTATTTTCCCCAGGTGATGACTGGTAACAAGTGAAAGATCTTCCCTGATGGTGTAGTCGTAGAACGTCGGACCACCTGTCCCAGATCTTGGATCCTGACAGCCGCCCGGATTGTTTGGCGCAAGCCGGCTAAAAGCATAAACTCTCTCTAGCTTTTCGGTCATTGCTTTAGTAGTAAGCGAAAGAGGGTTCGTTAATGTGCTGTTGGCAAAGGTTTGTGTAATGGAACCTGATGTTTCATTCTTTGAATTCAGTGAGTACTGTTTACAAAAGTCATAACCTACCCATCCGGTTAGTTTAGAATCAATTAAAGGTTTGGTGTTCATAACCACATCATGGTTGGAAGGGCCGTTGTGAGTAGAAAATGCGTTGGGTTTTGGCACTACAGGACAATATCCATCTCCGTATTCAAATTTTTGGGTATAAGTGTTTCCTGAAAACGGATCGGTAACAGAGATTTTGTTGACCCTGACCCCGCCACCGTATAAATAGGAACGGAAACAAACTGCGTGAGGAACACCTATGTTAGACGATAAAGTAGTAGGTCCATATCCCGGTTGGCAGTTAAAGGTAAACTCAGGAATCATACCGACAAGCAAGGATGGATAAGGCCCAGCTCCACTACCTCCCGAAGCGGGCAGTACATTTCCATAACGTACTAAGTGTTGGTATACAATGGCAGGGAACCAGCTGTTTCCTCCATTGTAAGGCTGGGCAGGCTTAAGACATTGCTCTAATTTGGAATATACGCCGTACATGCCGTATCCGGGTTCAGGGGCCAATAGATAAAACGACCCAAAATCATTATCGAAAAAGGTCACATCACTGTTATTTCCAATGTTTGAAATAGGAAAGATAAGATGTGGTTTATTCGAAGAAACAGTACCGACAGAAAGGTTACCTGTGAAAATCTGATAAAAAGGCGCATCTCCGTTAAAACCTTCCCGGTGGTACCTGTCCGATTCGTAAGTCATTACAATTTTTCCACCTAAGGAAGTATTGATCTCCCGTAAGGACCATGCGTCGACATAGTCTTTGGAAGCTGATGTAACATAGTGGCTATTGACATAGTCGCTTTTGTAGTATCCCCACAGATCGGTTTTGTCCACATTAAAATCCGGATTTTTTGAAGACAGGCTTTCACCATAGTCAAAGTCTATCGACGGTGTAATTTTCTCACCATTCAGATTATAAATGGTGACTTTTTTTAGGGTGAGCTTTCCGCTGTTATTAAAATCAGTAGAGCCCGTATAAGCCGTAAGTACTTTGTAAACGCTATTAGGAAGCGGAGATCCACTAACGTGATGGCCGGGTATGGGCCATAATGAAAAATAGCCAAAGGAAGTTGAAAAACTGTTGTTAATATTTCCAATGTATTTTTTCGCCAGGCTATAATTGCTGCCAAGCTCGGCCGTTGTAAGCGCTGCTTTATCTATAGCTGCTTTATTGTTGGTATAACGTGTCACATTTATAAAATTCTGATCGGTTAAGGCGCTTACGCATGTCGAATAGTCAAACCTCGGGTCAGTAGCCATTCCGGTACTGTTGATCAATAAATTTTTGTCCTCATTCCGTAATAATACTACTCTGTCCAATTTTAATGAGGCGATGGGTTTAGCAGAGGTATTAATAACGTTATTATAGCTTTGTTCATCCATGCGGATGCTTTTTACAAAATAAGCTGTATGGCTGGCTGTTTTTATATAATTTAAAGCGTATACCTGGCCTCTGCCAAATGAGAGGCTGTTATTCTTTTTGTATTGGTTTCCAACCGCGGTACTTGTTGTCATAAGATTCACCATTTTAGCAGAGATCAAAGCATCTGACTTTGCGTTGTAACGCTGGCTGGCCCATTCATAGTTATCGCTCCATAAAGAATAATTGTAGCTGATCCAATATCCTAAATCGCCTTCATCTGCTGTATAGTTCCCGTTGGCATCTTCATAATCCGGGCCGGTGATTGCAGTTAATTTCCAGCTGGTAGCGTACGGGCAGGAAGCCAGGCGCATCACCTGCGAATTTCCATTGTTGTCAAAGCTGGCTGTTACATCTTCCCATTGATACACGGGTAATGAATAATGATAAGTGATCCCGGACGTATTGGTTATTTGAAACGCCCCGATAACATCCGGTCTCTGATCCGGCAACGTTCTTCTTACCGTTGAAAGATTGGTAATGGGCTTATAATCAAGATAACCGGATTTATTGGTATAGCTGTAAAGATTCGCGTTATTATTGATCTCATAATTGGTAAAATACTTCACATACGTTCCGCTGTGGATCCTGTTGGTTGTTTGATTCACAACGGTGCCCGAGGTATAGTTGGACATGTTAACGCTCTGTATGCTTGAGTTTTCAAAATGGAACTGGCATTTTTTAGCAGAGACAGACATGCCTGTTTTCACAGCATTGACTTCCTGGTGTACCTGTACTTCTCCTAAATGATAGGGATGCAAAGCGCCTCCTATACCTTCGCCGCTCACATTGTATTGATCATATGCCAGGCCTGTATAAGGAACCGTATGTTTATTGAACCGGTAATTGACATTTGACGTAGGTGTGAAATTGGGATCATAACAAGTTGTCGAACTGCCGGAAGGTCCACATGCTGCAATCATGTCGCACCTGTCATTTTCTGTCAGGTTATAATACGCGCTTTTGTTGTCGCCTGATTTGGTGTAGGACATAGAATTAGGATCGCCGGCATAGGGATTGGTATTGATATTGTTATTGTATAAGCTTCCGAACATGGCAGTTGTTTTCTGGTGTGTCAGGCTTGGAGAAGTATTGCCAAAATATTGGTTTACAGTTACGCCATTATAATCGTCAGGCGCGCCTACTACCTGCCGGGTAATTTCGCCCGGGTTATAATCCCAGCCCAGGCCCAGCCAGGATGCTTTCTGGTTTACAGCAATGCCTGCATGATAATTAGCGCTGACAGATACATTTTCGCCGTTCGGCCCGGGAACTGTTACCAGCGGCACACTGTAATTGAAGTCGCCGGTGTATCCATCCACCATGCTGCTCAGGGAGGAGGCAACAGTTCCGCCACCACCGGATTGAGCTGCTGCTGCCGTTGATTGTAAGGGTAGTGCCAGTTCGAAGATAAGGCAGCATAGCAATACAAAGGATACCGGTCTTTTGGTTTGTTTGAAGCTAATAAGGATCATATTTGTGATTTAAAATTTAACGAAACGGGTTTGTATACGGACTTCAAATATTCTTAAGTGAAAATGTATTTTCATCGTCACGCGTAACACGAAAGTAGGGATAGAAAAAGAGGTTTCTCCATCTCTTTTAGCATCTCACATACTTCCATTAGTATCTCCCGTAAAAACGGGATTTATTTTTCATGCTTTCTTTCTATCTTGTAAAATATATATGAAGTGGAGTTATCCGATAGCTGTCGTTTTTTTTCTGTGTTTTTTTTCTGTCCGCGCCCAGCAGGTAGTAATGAAAAATTATGGAACGGCAGATGGCCTGCCCAGTTCCGAATGCTATTGGGTAATGCAGGACAGCAGGCATTTTTTGTGGGTAGCTACGGATGCAGGTGTTGTAAAATATGATGGTTATCAGTTTACCACGTACACCAGCAGGCATGGCTTGCCGGACAATACCGTTTTTAAAATACATGAAGACAGACACGGCCGCGTTTGGTTTTCTACCTACTCGGGTAAATTTGCGTATTACCTGCATGAAACCGACTCTATATACACTATTCCTGCGAATGAAGATCTTACAAGGGCCGTAAAATTGCTCCCTTTTGATTTTACTTTTGATGAGAAGGATACTTTATGGGTTTCGCTGCAAATGGGGGGATATATAAAAATATTCCCACCGTTTTACCAAAAAAACATTCACGAAAGAATTCCGCACAATGGTTTTTTTCTAAAGGAGCTTGGTAATGGCTCATTTATTTATGGAAATGACCGGACAGAAGGTCAAAATATACTCTGGGTCCCATTGTATTATATCCCTGAGAAAAAAAATGTGAGTGAGAGTATGCTAACGGGACATATTAATAGTTTTTCATCCCTTTTGTCTGCTATTAGTTACAAGCACGGTTATTATCTTTTTTCCAACGGCGCTTCTGTTTTTGACCTTTCCGGCGACACGGCAAAAGAACTGCTGAGCTTCGGAAAAAAGGGTTACGCAGGTATAATAATAAATATATTCAAAGACTCTAAGAGCAGGATCTGGCTTGGTACTCAGGGACAGGGTGTCTTTTTATATGAAAATGAAAAGTTGGCCAGGCCTCACAAACAGCTGTTAAAAAACAATAACGTTTCCTGTGTTTTTGAAGACGCAGATCATGGCTATTGGTTTGCTACAACCACTAACGGACTTTATTTTGTGCCTTCTCTGAAGTTTAATTATTACAATTCGGATGATGGATTGAGTTCCAATAAAGTATATACCATTGGCGCATACGACAACAAACTTTATTCAGTGACGAGCGATATAAAGCTCAATGTGCTCAATTTACAAACAAAAGAAATTTCTTCTAAAGCCGATTTTCGTGCCAACTCTCCTTTCCTGTTGGGACAAAAGGTGTATATAAATGTGGATAACAGGAAATCTTTCCTGGTAAATGAAACAACCGGGATAAGGACAGAACTTACCTGTAATGGCGCGCCAATATTTCTGAAAAAATTGATTGAAAGCGATTCCGGTTTTTTAGCCGGATTTTCTACCGACTCCCGGGTGTTTGAAATAGAAGAAAAGACAGGAAAAGCGAGGATGATGGGAAAAGTGCCTGCTAAAATATTTACTATTTATAAAAACGGCGATGAGCTTTTGCTCGGAACAAAACAGGGATTGTGCAGACTAAAAAATGACAAGCTGTTTTTTATGGCAGATAACCTGCCCATGCTGGGCTGTCGGATAAATGGAATTACCGGTGACCAAAAAATACTCTTCCTCGCTACTGCCGGTTTTGGTGTATTGTGTTACAAAGACAATAAGATCGTTTACCAGTTCAACGAGTCGAATGGACTTGCCAGTAATATATGCAGGTGTATTCTGAAAGATTCAAAAGGCAGTATATGGGTAGGCACTAATCGTGGTCTTTCTCAGCTGGTAATGAGTCCTGAGGGGCAGTATAGGTATCGAACCCTCAATACGTTAAATGGTCTTGAGTCTAACGAGATCAACCAGATAATAGAATATAAGGAGCATCTATACCTTGCAACAAACGGAGGCATCGTTGTAATTGATATAAATGATCCTGTTGAAGAAGTTCAGGCTATTCCGGTTTATATTGAAAAATTTGAAGTAAACAATACCGTTTACGACCATAAACAGCCTCAGCAATTCACGCATAATGAGAATTTTGTAAAAATAAATTACAAAGGGATCTTTCTTAGAAATGAAGGTGATATAACATATAAATACAAACTCACGGGGCTTGATACCAGTTGGACCTATTCTAAAAATACGTTTGTGCAATTTACAACCCTTCCTGCCGGGGATTATACTTTTATTGTATATGCAGTTAGTGCCAATAAAAGCCGGATGTCAGAGCCGGCAACTATTCGGTTCACGATCCAAAAGGCTGTCTGGAAAACGGTCTGGTTTATATTCCCGCTGATTGTTTTTATTCTTGGTGCACTTTACCTCTTATACCGGAGCAGGATTTCAAAGATCGAAAAAAAGGAAAAAGAAAAGATCCTGATGAATAAGCGCGTCCATGAACTGGAGATGAAGGCATTACGTTCACAGATGAATCCTCATTTTATTTTTAACTCGATGAATTCCATACAAAATTTTATTATTAAAAATGAATCGGTGATCGCACAAAAATACCTGACTAAATTTTCAAGGTTGATCCGGGCGGTGCTGGAAAACTCTAAGCACGAATCGATCCTGCTATCGAAAGAAATAGAAATGCTGAACCTTTACCTCGAGTTGGAAAGTCTCCGGGCATCTCACTTGTTCAGTTATGAAATAAAAATGGAGAATATGCCTCAGAAGAACATATACCTGCCTACCATGCTTATCCAACCGTATGTGGAGAATGCTATACTGCATGGTTTATTGCCATTGCAGGAACGAAGTGGGAAACTTACCGTCACATTCAGCGGATCGGATACGTTCGTCATTTGCAAAATAGAAGACAATGGTATAGGAAGGACCCGGGCAAGGGCAATTAAAAGGAACAAGGCATTGAATCATGAGTCTATGGGAATGTCGGTAACAGGTGAGCGGATCAGTAACATGAATAAGCACGGTTCCTCTCAGGTAGACATGTTTATATCCGATAAATATGAAGGAAAAGAAGCGACGGGAACTATTATATTAATTAAGATACATATATGAATGCATTGATTATTGATGATGAAAAGAATGGCGCCGAAGCACTACAGTTACTGATCGCCCGGTACTGCGACGGGATAACTGTAGTAGGAGTGGAGCATTCGGCTGATTCAGCCATCAAAAGCATACTGCGGTTAAAACCGGATATTGTTTTTTTGGATATCGAAATGCCTACTGCTACGGGTTTTGATGTGATCGCAGCTACGCAACAGGAAAATTATGCGGTTATTTTTACAACCGCGTATGAGCAATACGCTATTAGGGCGTTCAAGGCACAGGCAGTCGATTATCTCTTAAAACCTATTGATGTGGACGAGCTCATAAAAGCAGTTGAACATGCCTGTAACAGGGTTCAGTCTAAGCAATGGAAATCCATAGCAGGTGAACTGAATAATCTTTTAAAAGCGAGCCCTGCTAAAAAGGTTTCTATATCAGTTAATGGCGGAACCCAGCTGATTTCTGCAAACGAAATTGTTCGCCTGGAATCTGACTCCAATTATACCAACGTGTATTTGAAAAACGGCCAACGATTTCTTGTTTGTAAAACGCTGAAAGTGATGGCAGATCAGTTGAAAGATCAAAACTTTGTACGTGTGCACAGCTCTCACCTGATTAATGTAAATGAAATTGAAACCTATTTTAAGGGCGATGGTGGAAATCTTGTACTGAAAAATAAAGAATCCATACCTGTTTCAAGAAAAAATAAACCGGAGCTGATGGCCAGATTAGGGCTTTAAAGGCCTTGGACTAAAACCGGAACCCGGCCGTAAGCCACAGAAAAGATTCGATCTGGTAGAGGTTTTTCGGCATATTGGCCGTACGATAATAATAAAAGGTGTTCAGTGTATAACAATAGGTTAACCCAACGAACCACCCCGATTTTTTATCTGTAAAATTCTTGTCAAAGCCGAAGCCAAGCGATATTGTGCTTCCCGTTCTGTCGGCAATATAGCGCGAGCGGAAATCGTTCCCGGCTTTGTTGTCATACACCGAATTGCCGTAAAGAGATGAATTGATCTGCACATTGGAAGCAAAACGTTTTTTCAGTGCCCAGCTAAGTTCCGTGTACAGGCAGCTTTCCTTTTGTTTGTTGTTGATCAGCTTTAACTTAAGGCCGATAGGGAAGCTCACATCCTGGAAACGGTTTTCGTAGATATAATTAAAATTTTTGTCGTAAAGCTGTATCGTACTGTCCGGGAAATAATACGAATTGAAATGATTGCTGTGGAACAGGTACTGAACCCCGAGATTGATACTCGCACTGCGGTTGATACGGAAATTGCATCTGACAAGGGCTGTGAAGGCTGCTCCTGATTTTTTTCCGGAGGTGTGTTTGGCATTGAGCTGGTAGAAGGAAAGTACCGGCCCGGCTGCGATGGATGTTTGGTAGAAAGGGCCCTTTTTGAGCTGCGCGCAAAGAGGCAGAAGGCCCGTGATCCACACAGCCATCAGTAAAAAATATGTTCGACGAGACGATCTGAGCACTTTACTACGGAAAATTAACCTTTATACATGATCCATTTACCCAGTTCTTTCCAGGAGATCTTTTTGCCATACATCAATATACCTGTACGGTATATTTTTCCGGCCAGCCAGGTGGTAAACAAAAATCCGGCCACAAGCAATGAAAGTGAGAGCCATATCTGCCAGGCAGGCACACCAAACGGAAGCCTTGCCATCATTACGATGGGGGAGGTAAACGGTATCATACTACCCCAGAAGGCCGTATTGCTTTCAGGGTTCTGAACGATACCGATCGTCATCATGTAGCCTGCTATCAATGGCAGCATGATCGGCAGCATGAATTGCTGGGTATCGGCCTCGGCATCCACTGCAGAGCCTATTGCTGCAAATAATGCGCTGTACAGGAGATATCCGCCGAGGAAGTAAAAGAAGAAAGCGAGCAGGATCTCCTTCACATCCAGGGAGATCATGGTTTTTATAACCTCCATGGCTTCTACGGTAGTGCCTGGTTTTTGCATTTCCTGGAAATTGGCATTGCTGCCCTGCTTGTATACCACTTCTTTCTGTTCTTCCATCGTCTCCGTATCATTGATCACCTTGGATAAAAATAGGGAGGAAGAAACCGTGGTAAGCGTAGTGGATAAGATCATCCAGATGATAAATTGCGTTATACCCACACAGGCCACACCGATTATTTTTCCTAACATCAACTGGAATGGCTTTACAGAAGAAACGATCACTTCAACGATCCGGTTGGTTTTCTCTTCCATTACGCTTCGCATTACCTGCATGCCGTATACCGTCACAAAAAAGAAGATGAGTACAGCACAGGCAAAACCGAATATGCCTGCATACTCGTTCCTTGTTTCAATCTCACCGCCTTTGTCATCGATCTTTGTTGTTGCAAGGTCAATGCTCACCTTGGAGTTGTGAATGACCACAGGGTTAATGCTGTTGGAAGCGAGGCGCCATTCAAAGAATTTTTTTTCCAGCTGTGTTTTTATATAATTCTCCGTTGAAAAGCTGGGCGATTTTTTGCAATAGAAGATGGGGCGTGGATCTTTTTCGACAGCAGCAGCGGCGATATAAAGGATGCCGGTGAAGTCGCTTTTATAGAATGTTTTTTTTGCTTCTTCGAGTGATACTTTCGGGTAATAGAATTTGACCAGTTTAGTATCCGGCAGTTTGGAAATATTGATCGCGTCCGTTTCGTCTACTACCATGATCTTTTGCTCCGTTTTATCGGAGTTTGGCAGCCAAACCATCAGTGTGATAAAACCTGCTACCAATATAGGCCCCAGTAAAGACATAATGATGAAGGTTTTGTTGCGCACCCTCGTACTGTATTCCCGCCAGATGATGATCCCTATTTTACCCATAAACTATTATTCTGTGTAATTGCTTTTTGTTCCTGTTACTCCTGCAGTTTTTTGCACGGATTGAATGAAAATATCGTTCATGCTCGGGATCACTTCATTGAACGAAATGATCTCTGCTACCGGTAGCAGGGCTTCCAGTAAGGCATTGCGGTTGGTCTGCTGACGGATCTTTATTTTTGCAAAATGCGTGTCTTTGTCTTCACTGCGATGGTCGATCAGCTCGGCGCCGGTCCATAGTGCATTGGTGAACCCGATCATATTCCCTCTGAAACCGACAGTGAATTCATTGGTGCGGAATTGCTTGCGGATATCCCGCACAGAGCCATCCAGGATCTTCTCTGATTTGTGGATCAGGGCAATATTGTCGCACAGTTCTTCCACCGATCCCATATTGTGTGTAGAGAAGATCACAGTAGCGCCTTTGCTCCTCAGCTCCAGGATCTCGTTTTTGATCATATTGGCATTGATCGGATCGAAGCCGCTGAAAGGCTCATCCAGTATAAGCAATTTTGGTTCGTGCAACACTGTAACAATGAACTGTACTTTCTGCTGCATCCCCTTACTGAGCTCTTCTATTTTTTTGTTCCACCAACCGCCCATCTCAAATTTTTCGAACCAGGCTTTCAGCTTCACTTCAGCATCTTTCTTTTTCAAACCCTTCAGCCGGGCGAGGTAAATACACTGTTCGCCCACTTTCATTTTGCGGTACAATCCACGTTCTTCGGGCAGGTAGCCGATGATGGCAGTATGTTCGGACTTAAGAGGCTCTCCATTAATAAAAATTTGGCCCTGATCCGGCCCGGTGATCTGGTTAATGATTCGTATAAGGGAGGTTTTTCCGGCTCCATTGGGGCCAAGCAGACCAAAAATGGACTTCTCCGGCACTTCTAATGACACATTGTTTAAAGCGACATGCTTTGCATAGGTTTTTACAATGTTCCGGACCGACAGTAAATTGCTCATAAGATTTCGTTAAAAACAAAAGTACATATAAACAGTAATAAATGATACGAACAGGTGGTAAAAGCTCATAAAAAAATCCCTCCGTCGCGAAGCATCGCGAGACGAAGGGATCAGGTATAATTGGTATACTAAAGTTTATCTTGCAATTACAAATTTTCCGGTTGAAACCAGGCCTTTTGAAGAAGATACTTTGTAGGTATACAAGCCTTTTTCGAGGTCAATGGTGTTCAATTGAGCGATAGCACCTTTGGCTTCTGTCTGCTGAACCAGCTTGCCCTGCACATCGTACACCGCGATCGTTACACCGTTGTTCTCATCCAGCATGATATATACACTTTCATTCGCCGGATTCGGGAATACACGCGCGTCCTGTTTTGCAGTCGCTTCTTTGATGCCTACCGGAGGCATGATCAGCCAGGTAACGTTTACAGTGCCATCATCCAGGCTGTCTGCCTGCATCACCGGGAACCCGATACCATTCGCCCAGTAGTAATAAGAAATAATGTGTTCGGACGTGTTCTGAACCGAATTCCAGCCGAGAAAAGAAGAGTGTGCTTCTACATCCTGGTCCGTGGTTACGTCTTCTTTCTGACGGATCACATTGAAGGTGCCCATTGGAGTTGTCAGGCTTCCCCATGCATCTACGATCACGTTTTTCGATTTACTGATCGTTACACGTGCCGAATCGAAACCGGGGAAAATGGCAATAGGAATAGCAGGAGATGCTGTAACCGGATTGTTGGTCCAGTTACTGATAAAAGTAGCCGGGAATTTGGTAATAAGCTCAGCCGGATTGGTGGAAGCAGCGATATTTTGTCCCTGGAAATTTGCCTCCTGCCCGATAATACGCAGGGAGGCAGCATCGTTGATAGCATAAGCCGTTCCCTGTCCTGTAATGATGATTCCTAAATTGGCCGAAGGAAACTGGCCACCGTTGGGAAGAGTAGCCGGATCCACAAAATATACCGTATCTGCCTGGTCATCCAATAGTCCTGAGAAATCCCAGATAACGTTGGATCCCGCAGGGCCGATCGGATTTTCCGTGAAAGTAGTGTCAATACCACGGTACATCGTATTCCCGGGTAGGGCGATATCTGCCTGCGTTATAGTGATCTGCGCATTTGCACCGTAAAAACCGCTTATTGTTAAAAGTAAGAGTAGTCGTTTTTTCATTTGTTGTTTTTTGGATTGGTGTATCAAATGTATTAAAAATTTCAACAATTTATTTATACGTCTTTACCAATACTGTTAAAAACACTATTTTCGTAGAAAATAAATTACAGCATGGCAGTTTATCGGTTTAGAGTTGTTTTCGAGGAACACGAAGAGGTGAGCAGGGATATTGAGATCAAATCAAATCAAACGTTCGAAGAATTTCATGCGATCATTCTTCAGTCAATAAAGTTTGATACCAAACACGCAGCTTCTTTTTTTGTGAGTGATGATTATTGGAGAAAAGAACAGGAGATAACCCTGCTGGAAGAAGACATGGAGAGCGATACCAAACTGATGAGGAACACGAAGATCGCGGCTCACGTGGACAATCCATATCAACGCTTCATTTACATTTACGACAAAAAAGTTCAGTGGACATTTCTCATAGAGCTGATCAAAATAGAAACAGAGAACGTGAAGACCAGCTATCCTGTATGTAGCAAATCAAGCGGACAACCACCCAAGCAATACAAGCAGCTGATCGTCGATAACAAAGCGCCTGCTTCAAAAGATCCATTGGCAGCGCTTCTTGGCGGTGCAGATGTGGAAGAGGAGGAAGAAGAGGAACTGGCAGAAGAAGCGTACAAGGTTGCCGGTGATACCGAACTGGGACTGGATGAAGGCGATCTTGATTTTACCCCCGGCGAAGAAGGCGATGAAGTATCGCCGGAGGAAGGTGGAGAAGATGCTGCAGAAGGAGAAGAAGGAGACGATT
Organism: Bacteroidota bacterium; assembly: GCA_021156365.1. Lineage (GTDB taxonomy): Bacteria > Bacteroidota > Bacteroidia > B-17B0 > Aurantibacillaceae > JADJDM01. The sequence goes on along the minus strand of JAJNDK010000001.1, from coordinate 493,340 downwards.
TCGGTTTCGAAGCAGGCGGCAATAGTGAAGAGGAATACTAATTCACGCACTTTTTGCTACATAATTCCCCTTCACATAAAACGCTGATCGTACTTGCAGGTCCTACTGCAGTGGGAAAAACCGCTCTCGCTATCCGTCTTGCACAGGCCTTGAACACAGAAGTTATATCTGCCGATTCACGGCAATTTTACAAGGAGATCTCGATCGGTACAGCCAAACCTTCCACGGAAGAAATGCAGGGAATACCACACCATTTTATTGATAACGTTTCCATCCGGGAGCACTACAGTGCCGGTATGTTCGAAAAAGATGTCATCGCTTTCCTCGGAAATTATTTTAAGGAGCATTCCCTTGCTATCCTGTGTGGTGGCTCCGGCATGTACATAGATGCCGTTTGCAAAGGGATGGATACCTTTGAAGAGATCGATGAGCAGTTGAGGACAGAGCTGAACGAAAAGATAAAAGAGCTGGGTTTGCCCTGGCTGCAGCAGGAAGTAGAGAAACACGATCCGGTGTATTATGCGCAGGTGGATAAACAGAATCCTGCCCGTTTGCAAAGAGCCCTGGAAGTATGCCTGACTACGGGAAAGCCTTATTCTTCGCAGCGAAAAGGTGAAGTCAAACACCGGGATTTCAGCATCTGTAAGCTGTTGCTGGATACAGACCGGCCGGTCTTGTACGAACGCATCAATCAGCGGGTGGATAGTATGATGTGGCAGGGACTGCTGGAGGAAGCGATATCCGTGTTGTCTTATAAGCACATGAAAGCATTGAATACCGTTGGTTATAAAGAACTGTTTGATCACCTCGAAGGCAAGTGTTCGCTGGAGAGGGCAGTAGAGCTGATCAAACAAAATACCCGCCGGTATGCCAAAAGGCAGCTTACCTGGTTCAATAACGACGGGGAATACACCCGTTTTGAGCAGGCAGATTTTGACAAAATTTTGCAATTCATCCGTGATTCGGTAAAGTAATTCTGCCCTGATTTTGTATTTTTGTAAGGAATTCAATCCATACCATGTCCTACCAGGAAGAAGAGGAAATATCCGTACTTGAAAGAAAAGAAGCTGTTCCGCAGATCGTTCTGTACAATGATGATGTGAATACATTTGAATTTGTTATTGATTCGCTGGTGGAAGTATGCGAGCACAATCTTCTGCAGGCCGAGCAGTGCACTTATCTCGTTCACTACAACGGTAAATGCTCGGTGAAACAGGGTGAGTTCGATAAACTGGAACCCATCTGCAGGGCTCTTCTCGACAGGGGCCTTTCTGCCCGTATCGAAAATTAATCCTTATTTTTACTCCTTATCCAAACCTGCTTGCACGATTTTTGCAGGTTGCTAACTACTTTTAAGATTATACTATTAAAATACGTTTTATGAAAAAAATATCCCTCTTTCTTCTTTCAGTAGTAATTGCTTCCTGTGTTCAGAAAGTGCCCATTACAGGCCGCCGGCAGGTAAGTCTCGTTTCCGAGAGGGAAATGATGAGCATGAGCTTTACAGAATATGACAAATTTCTGAAAGCGAACAAAGTATTACCGGCCACCGATCAGCGTGTGATGATGGTGCAGCAGATTGGAAAAAGAATACAGACAGCTGTCGAGTCCTTTATGAAGGAAAAAGGGCTTTCCAGCAGGATCGAAGGATATAAATGGGAGTTTAATGTAGTGGACGATCCTACGGTGAATGCCTGGTGCATGCCGGGAGGAAAAGTGGTGGTATACACCGGTTTGTTGCCGGTAACACAGGATGAGGCCAGTCTTGCCATTGTAATGGGGCATGAGATCGCACATGCAGTGGCACGTCATGGAAACGAGCGTATGAGCCAGGGACTTGCGGTTCAGTTGGGCGGAGTAGCACTCTCTGTAGCACTTCAGAATAAATCCACACAGGCACAAAATGTTTTCCTGCAATCATATGGTATCGGATCGCAATTGGGTATGCTGAAGTATTCCCGCACACATGAGACCGAAGCGGATAAAATGGGGCTGGTGTTTGCAGCAATGGGCGGGTATGATCCCAATAGCTCCATTGCTTTCTGGGAACGAATGGCTGCCCAAAGTGCCGGACAGAAGCCACCGGAACTGCTGAGCACGCATCCAAGCGATGAAACCCGCATCAACGACCTGAAGGCCTTTATGCCCGAAGCGATGAAGTATTACAAGCCACAGTAAGTATTACCAACTGCGGAAGCGAATAATAAAGTATCAAAGGGGAACTGGCTGTCGGTCCCCCTTTTTTGTGTCTGTTCACATGCGATCCCATTCTGTCCGATCGCATCCTTGTTTATATTACAACGTAGGTAAACCCGCTCAGAAGATATCTTACTTGCTGCAACACGGATTATCAGCGTTTCAGGATCCGTTGCAAATTTTGCAGGAGCTGCTGCAAATGTTTCAGACATAGTTATATTTTTTGCACTCGGGGTTGTGCGATTGCCATGGGCAGTTTGTTTTTATACACAGACTCTTGCTAACACTTCACTCACATTTACATTTTGTGCGTTAACATTCGTTTTTCCTTCAAACCGGGCGGTGATCCTTGCACCGGCAGCTAATCGTTTTTTAAACAGGAGATTACAACTGCCGCATGTTTCAGGATTTCTTACGTTCCAGGTATTTACTGTACTCTTCCTTGCACCAGGCAATAGCTTTTTGCTTATCCGTAAAGGAACGGGTAGGACGCATGGGTTTATTGACTTTCATGTAAAAATTAGCGAATATCCGCATGGCCATATTGTCGACCATGATAGCCATAGCACAGGATTCTTTGGCCATTTCTTTGGTAGCCGCCAGTTCCCGGGCTTCTTTGGTGATATTCACATACCCCCTTGTTTCAAAGATAACCGGGTAATCGCCTGCCGGGTTCAGCTGTATGGTAGCATTGTAATTCTCCCACATTTCAGGCAGGTCAATGGTCATCCCATCCTTAACGGATACGACAAGGACCTGCTCTTCGATCAATGAAATAAATGCCGATGGGGTTTCAATAACCATATTATTAAAAAATACAATTGGGGTATTTACAAATGTAACTTTTTCTTTTTATTGCAAAAACCGCCCTGAAAGGCTTGCGACGCAAAGAAAACAGAACAAATTAAAAAAATGGCTTCCTTTTTGATATGTTTTATTAAATTTGTTTGATTTTAAATACTATTCTAATCGATTTAAACATGATGAAAAAAATCTATTTCTTATCTCCGGCCCTTCTCATAGCAGGAATTCTTTCCGCTCAAACGCCCGAATTTAAAAAGGCAATGGATAATGGTAATGCCAAGTATAAAATTAAAAGCTATAACCTGGCCATAATGGACTACGATGCAGCTATTAAGATCGTGTCACCGGAAGTGGATAAACTGATCGCTTCAAAATCGGTATTAGCACCTGAGCAAAAATATCTGATCGAACCGTATGAGCTGAGAGCCAACTGCTATTACTATGCAGGTAACCCGGCCAAAATGAAACTGGATGCGGAAAAAGTATTGATGCTTGACAGCAGTAATGCGAATGCCAAAGCATTGATAGCCTACAACCAGTATAAAGAAGGTAAGAAGATCGATGGTTGTATCACCATGCAGGCACAAGCCAAAAAGGGAAGTGAAATAGCTGCCATAGCCTATAAAAATTGTTATTGTGTGAATGAAGGAGCTGCGATCGTTAAAGAAGCAAGTGGATTGAATGCAGTAAAGAAATATGACGAAGCATTGCCAAAGATCGATAAAGCATTGCTGATCCTTCCGGATTCAGGTTATGTACATGCGGAAAGAGGGATTGCTCTTTTGGGCAAAGGGAACAGCGAGGAAGCGCTTAAATCATTGAACATAGCCATCGCACAGAGCCAGAAAAGCTACAAAGCATACTACAACAGAGCTCAGATCTTTATGAAATTGGGCAAAGCAGACTCGGCACAGCTGGATATGAATATGTGTATGAAACTGAACCCGACTTTTTATGACGGGTATTATTTCCGTGCACAGATCTGTGAAGACCTGGAACAATGGGCCTCGGCTATATTTGACCTGAAACAGTGCGTGAAACTGCACAGTGCCGATGGTAAGCTGGATTTCCGTATAGCCGAGCTGTATCATCTCAAACAAGGTGATCTGTATGAAGCTTGTCCTTACTACAAATCTTCCTTCCAAAAGGGATATGAGGTAGCACAGGAAATGTCGACCAATTGTGACAACCCGCGCTATATGAAAACGCATTTGAAAAATGCGCAAAAAGGCGGAACCAAATAAGCTTTAATTACAACATGGGCAAATCACTCCTGTTCATACTTCTGCTGATTTCCCCTCTTGTGCAGTTTGCGCAGGAAGAACCGGCAACCATAAAGGTCGTAAAGCAGTCCAATCTTGCAATGGCAGCTTATGACAATGTGGAGTATAAAATAACGGCTATTGATAAGTATGGTAATGTAGTGGATCACGCGATAAAGTCCTTTGAGATCCACTACGCCGAAACGAAAAAAAAACTAAAGATCTTCAAGTCCTCCAGCGAAATGCTCACTCCCGAGATGCTGGAGGATTTTAAAAAAATGAAGGTGGCCAAAAAGATCTTCTTCACCCGGATCATCGCCCAGGATGAATACGGAAATATCGTCCACTTGCCGGATGTGATCGAAGTGCAGTTCCCGATCTGCAAAATGAGCCAGGAACATAAAAAGAAGTAAACGATCACTTGCTCACCAAATCACCCCTTAAACTTCAGAAAATCAAATTGCGCCTGTTTCAGTCCTTAATTGCAGACGAAAAAAACAAGGTAACCTTGCTTTATTTTGATTTTATATTTCTGAAAATCAATAATTTATATAATAATTAGAAAATTCTTTTCTTTTTTGGGTTACCATTTACAATCTCCCGGTATTAAAGGCAAATTATAAAAAAACTCAAAAAATGAAAAAAGTATTCTCAGTTATCGCTATCGCTGCAGTATCAGCGGCATTCGTATCATGTGGTCCAAGTGCAGCAGATTTAGAAGCTGCAGCTAAAAAAACTGCTGATTCTCTTGCAACAGTTGATTCAATCGCTAAAGCTACAGCTCAGGCAATCGCCGATTCTACAGCAGCAGCTACTGCAGCAGCAGACACTGTAAAAGCAGTTGAAGCTACAACTGAAGCGAAAAAATAATTGTTTGTGTAGTTAGTTGATAAAAACCCTGTCAGAGACATCTGACAGGGTTTTGTTTTTTCAGTTTTTGAAGACAGCCCTGTTTATTTTTTGTTGATCATTTCCAGGTACACATCTACCTGTTGAAGATATTTATCCGTTCCCTGGCCGGGATCTATGCTGATCAGCATATCATGTACCACCGCATTTTCCGGCAGGTCAATGCCCACTTTGCATTTTGCATACGACATCGCTGCAATATACCGCAGCGGGAATTTATTTTTTAGGTTCACATCGATCAGCAGATCCCTGATCTCGGTAATAAACGTTTTGATATACGGACTGGAAGGTGTGCTGAGCCCCTGTAATTCTTTCCGGTGGAAAAGGTCAAAGTCCGTTTTGGACCAGCTCAGATCGGCCGGAATCAGCTTGGCATCGTAAAAACCGATCCCATGCACCCGTTTACCGGCCTGTTTCAGCTTGTTTGCGTAATTTTTTATTTTTTCAAATTCTCCGGGATCAGTGGCATCAAAAATGATCCCGACGGAGCGGATCTCAGATATGTTCAAAAAATCTTTTTGCCTGACATGAATTTTTAAAGCACGTTGCAATTGATTTTCACCCAGCTTCTCCCGTATCTTCCTGATCATGTTATAAATTTAAGCAATCATATTCAGAAAATCGTCTTCGGAAATCAATTTTACCCCGAGTGATTCTGCTTTCTTCAGCTTTTCCGGCCCCATGTTCTCGCCCGCTAATATATAGCTGGTCTTGCTGGAGATAGAGCCCGTATTTTTACCGCCGTTCTGTTCGATCATATTTTTCAGCTCATCACGGCTGTGTTTCTGGAATACCCCGGAGATCACAAAGCTCAGGCCTTTTAATTTTTCTGTGCCCTGTTGTAGCTGGTCTTCGCTCAGGCTGAATTGCACACCTTTCTGCTGCAGGTGAAGAACAATGGATTTGTTCGTTTCATTGGCAAAAAAGGCCTGGATACTTTTGGCAATGATCTCGCCTACCTCGTCAATTTCCAGCAATTGCTCCAGGCTGGAGTTCATCAGCAGCTCAATACTTTTTACTTTTCGTGCGATCTTTTTTGCCGTTGTTTCACCAACATGCCTGATCCCTATGGCATACAACACACGTTCGAAGGGAACTTTTTTCGATTCTTCGATCCCTTCCAGCAGGTTGTTTACCGACTTTTCGGCCATGCGGTCCAGGGGAAGCAGATCTTCTTTCTTCAGTTCGTAGATGTCTGCAATGTTTTTTATCAAACCTTCCTTGTGCAATTGCTCGATGGTTTCACTGCCCAGGCTTTCGATATTCATCGCTTTCCTGCTCACATAATGCTCCATTTTTCCTTTGATCTGCGGCGGACACCCGTTCTCGTTCGGGCAGTAGTGATTGGCTTCTCCGGCAGTTCTTACAAGAATACTTTTACATTCGGGGCAATCTGTGCGGTACTCGAAAGGCAGTGCATCAGGCGATCTTTTGGAAAAGTCTACCCCGACAATTTTAGGGATGATCTCACCGCCTTTTTCTACAAACACTGTATCGTTGAGGCGTACATCCAGTTTGGCAATAATATCTGCATTGTGAAGGGAAGCGCGTTTCACCGTAGTCCCGGCAAGTAATACCGGTTTCAGATTCGCTACAGGCGTGATAGAACCTGTTCTGCCTACCTGGTAAGAGATCGTTTCCAGCACAGTAGAAACCTGGGCTGCTTTGTATTTATAGGCAATGGCCCATCGCGGTGATTTGGCGGTCATTCCGAGCTGCTCCTGGTAAGCATAACTGTTCAGCTTGATCACAATACCATCGATATCATAAGGAAGCTTGTATCGCTCTTTGTCCCAATGTTCGATAAACGCAAATACTTCATCGATACCTTTGCAGAGCCTGCTTTTTTCAGAGATCTTGAAGCCCCATTTTTTTGCTTTCTCGAGATTATCAAAATGTGTTTCAAAGCGAAGGTTCTCGCCCAATACATAATACATGAAACAATCCAGCTTTCGTTTCGCTACTACCGAAGAATCCTGCATCTTCATGGTGCCCGAAGCCGCATTCCGGGGATTGGCCAGTGGCGGTTCCCCGATCTCTTCACGTTCGGCATTGATCTCTTCAAAGGCTTTATGCGGTAAAAAGATCTCACCGCGGATCTCGAACAAAGGCGGAAAATCACCTTTCAGTTTCAGTGGAATGGACTTGATGGTTTTTACATTCGTCGTAACATCATCGCCCTGCACACCGTCGCCACGCGTTACTGCCTGTTTCAATTCGCCGTTCTCATAGATGAGCGAAATGGAAAGACCGTCAAATTTCAGCTCGCATACGTATTCCAGCTCATCACCAAAAAGCGACGCTGCATCGATACCCAGCCCTTTTCTGGCGCGTGCATCAAACTCTGTCATTTCCTCTTTGCTGTAGCTGTTGGAAAGAGATAACATCGGGTACCGGTGTTTTACAGTTGCAAATTGTTTGGTGATCTGGCCGCCTATGCGTTGCGAGGGAGAGTTGGGATTCAGAAATTCGGGAAATTCTTTTTCGAGCTTTATCAGCTCTTCCAGCAACATGTCAAAATCATAGTCGCTGACAACGGGATGGGATAAAACGTAGTAATTATAATTATGCTGTTCCAGCTCAGTGGAAAGCTGTTCAATACGTGCTTTTGCTTCTTCTTTTTGCATACAGGATTCTATCCTCCAAAAATAGAAGAATTACCTGAAAAACTATGCGGGATATTCAACGAAATTACGGGGTGTTTCATAGAGCCGTATCTGCAGCTCCAGCTTCGGATCTATTTTTTCGCGGAGGATCTCATAAATAACCCTGCAGATGTTTTCTGCTGTTGGGTTCAGATCACGGAATTCAGTAGTGTCGAGGTTCAGGTTCTTATGGTCGAAGCGCTCTTCGATATCCGCTTTTATCAGGTCGCTCAGCACCTTCATATCTATTACATACCCGGTATCTTCCTGCACTTCACCGGTCACTTTCACATAGAGATCGTAGTTGTGGCCATGAAATCCTGGATTGTTGCAAAGACCGAATAATTCTTTGTTCTTTTCGTCTGTCCACTTCGGGTTGTGCAGGCGATGTGCTGCATTAAAATGTCCTTTTCTGTATACTGCTGTTTTCATCCGCCTTATCTGAAAATGGTAATGCTGCCTTTATACTTGCCTTTTGTTGTTTTGGTGTCAAACACAAAATAGTAGGTGCCGCCGGGTAAGTCCTTGCCTAAATATTTGCCATCCCAGTTGTTTTTATAATCGTTCACCGAATATATTTCCTGTCCGTAACGGTTAAAGATCCTCAGCTTATTCTCCGGGTAATTTTCGAGATTGCCGATCACCCATACATCGTTTTCCCCGTCGCCGTTAGGTGTAATGCTGGTGTAAAAAAAGAGCTCATCACTGGGAATGACCCGAACCAATACATTATCATAGTATACACAGCCCCACGGATCCTGCACAGAGAGGTAATAGATCGTAGTGTCTCTTGGGTTTACGTCCGGATTATAAGTGAGCGGGTAATTGAGTCCCTCACCATCCATGTTCAACCAGTAATAAACATAGGAAGAGTCGAAGGGCGATGCTTCAAGTGTGATGGTTTGCCCCTGCAGAATAGTAGTGTCCGGCCCTGCACTGATATTGAGATTATGGACAGAAACGGTCACCGTACCGGTTTTCACACCGCAGGTAGGAGAGGTGATCTTCAGTGTATAAGTAGTAGTGGTAGTAGGAGAAGCCATTGGTCTCGGAACATTGTTCGCACTTAATCCGGTAGCAGGAGTCCAGAGGAATGTGTAGGGATTTACATAACCATACCAATTTCCCAACATCACCTCTTCGTTTTCATTCAAGCATATATCTACACTATTACCGGCACCAAATAAGTATATATCGTCTACGGTCACCTTCACGCTGTCTTTAACTATGGAGTCTTTTTTATCTCTTACTGTTAACGTGTATGTGACAGGAGATCCGATCGTAGCAGTAGGATTAGCGGCACTTGCAGAGTTCAGGCCGGTAGAAGGAGACCAGCTGTATGTATAGGGTGGGAAACCTCCGCTTGCCGTAGGACTGCCACCAAGTGTGGTAGTACCTCCCGGGCAGATGTGTTTGTCAATCCCGGCATTTACAGTAAGCTGAGCAAAAGCGCTGACCTGGAAAAGTAAAACAAAGCAATATGAAAAAAATTTCCCCACTATTCCACAAATTTACACATTTAGTACTGAACAGGTGATCTGTTTGCCGAATTATTTCGTCTATCCACCTCTTCCTTCGTAGTCATGGAAAATCAGGGTATTCTGTTTATCCTGACTACTGAATGTTTGCTTTTTTAACGACTGGCACAGGTTTTTATTGTATTCATGAACCCATTATACAATTTAAACACATGAAAATCAAAATTCTAAGCATAGTACTACTGGCAGGTCTTATAACAGCTTCCTGCAAAAAATATGACAACGGTCCGGGACTCAGCCTTCGTTCCAAAAAAGAAAGGGTAGCCAATACCTGGAGGATCGCACAGGTAACCGATGATGGAAATGATGTAACCGACGATTACGAAAGTTACCGTCTTACACTTACCAAATCGGGCAGTGCAGATCTTTATATCAGATACACTTTCATCGGAGGCTCATATGAAGTGACGACCGGTGGCACCTGGGTGTTCCAGGATAAAAAAGAACAATTGTACCTGAATTTTGACAATGATGATGCCGATGCTACATATCGTATTACCAAGTTGAAAGAAGACGAAATGTGGTTAAGGGATGATGCAGATAACTTAGAGATTCACCTGATACCTCAATAATATTTATTGTTTTGTTTAATAAGCCGATTTCCGGAACTTAGTAAAAAAGTGAAGGAAATCAATGCAAAAAGAGCTCTCCTTCGGGACGGGCTCTTTTTGTTATTGTGCTGTTTCGAAAAATTCATCGCTGAAGCCAACCAGGTACACTTTCTCGCTGGCCCGGGTAATGGCAGTATAGAGCCAGCGGTAATAATCTTCGTTCAGCATTTCTTTGGTAAAGTATCCCTGATCAATGAACACACAATCCCACTGTCCACCCTGGGCTTTATGGCAGGTAATTGCATAACTGAATTTTACCTGAAGGGCATTGTAATAGGGGCTTTGCTTCAGCATGGCGAATAGCTTTGATTTGGAAGGCTGCTCACCAAAATCCGTCATTACATTTTCAAAAAGCATTCGTTGCTGATCCTGGGTGAGGGCGGGAGCTTCCGACTCCAGTGTATCCATCAGTAATGTTACTTCCAGGCTCAGGTCATCTGTGCTGTCTGTTAAACGGACTACCGCATCCACAAACTTAAACCCATACATTTCCCGCTGCCGCATCAGGCGCTCTACCTGCAGGTTTTCGCCATTGGCTATAAAATCCGTTTTCTTGTTGTTCCCTTCCGTCCAGAAATAATTATTTTTCACTACCATCAGCAGATCTCCGGCCGATAATTCATTTTCCTGCCATTTGATCCGGAAACGGATCTGCTTATTGAAACCATTGGCCCGCTTATTACTACGGCATACGACCAGCACATTTTCAAATCCATATTTACTGTATGCAGTGTTGAGCGTATCTTCGAGGTCGTAGCCATCTACTTTGATCACATCGCGTGTTGTTTGTAGCTGCGGAACTTTTGAAGGATCACTTAAAAGCTGCACGCGTAAATTTGTAGCATTCAGTAGAATACCCGATTCTGAAGCTTGACGTACCACCGTTTTCAGATCGTGCTCAATGATGCTCATAGAGAAGTTCTGTTCGAGGTGTTGTTTGTTCAGTGCAGGGCTGAAGGTACTGCCGACAGGTGGAAGCTGCGCCGTGTCGCCTGTAAAGATGAGCTTACAGTTTTCGCCCGAAAAGACATATTCCAGCAGATCCTGCAGCAGGTTATTGTCACCGAATTCGCTTTTTGAGCGGGTATCGGCGATCATGGAAGCTTCATCCACAATGAAAATGGTATTCTTATGATTATTGGTCCCAAGCGAAAAAAGTATGCCTCCGCCGGCAGAAGGCAGTTTCTGGTAGATTTTCCGGTGGATCGTCTGTGCCGGTCTGCCCGAGTAATTGCTGATCACTTTAGCTGCCCTTCCGGTAGGTGCCAGCAATTCACTTTTCATTTTAAAGGAAGGCAGGGTTCCGCTCAGTGCGCCCAGCAGCGTTGTTTTACCGGTACCTGCATAGCCACGGAGTATAAAAACCTCCCGGTAATTTCCGGAACAGCAAAAAGCAGAAAGCTTCAGGATGGCTTCAGCCTGGTCGGGTGTGGGATGTACTGCAAATTGTTCGGAAAAGGCTTGTTGGAATGCGGGAGCTCTGTGGGACATAATGCAAATGTAAAAAAATACTAACTTTGAAGACTCATGCAAAAGACAGTCCGGAACAATATATCCGAAAAATTTAGCTGGCAGGCCAAAAAGCTTGTCCCTGCTGATCTTGATAAAGCCTGTCTGTGTATGGAGATCGGCGCAGATTCTCTTGGTTATGCCGTTTTTTCTCCGGGTAGGGAGCCACTTGTGCTCAAAAGCCTGCAGAATAAGCAGTTCACTGTTCAGGCAAACTTCATCGAAGGGTATTTCGACCGGGAAGATATCCTGCAACATAGTTTTGCAAAAGTGTTGATCTCGATCCGGGATGTTCCCTATACCCTTGTTCCCCGGGCTTTTTACAAAGAAGAAGATAAAGAGCTTTTCCTGAAGTTCAATTGTGGCCCGGCTAAAAATACGGTCATTCTTACGGATGAAGTGCAGCGAATGGATGCCAAACTCTTGTATGCAATGGACGCAGACCTTAAAAAGAACATCGACAAATTGTTCCCGAGCCATCACACCAAATCTGCAGTTTCTTTATTGATCGACCATTCAATGCCTGAAAAGACAGCAAAAGATACAGCCTTCCTGCATTTCCGGAAAGATGCAGTGGATCTGGTAGTATACCGGAACAGCCCTTTGTTCTGCAACAGTTTTTCTGTGTTGTCGCCGGAAGACCTGCTGTATTTTGTACTCGCTTCTTTTGAGCAGTTTGCCTTCGATCCTGCTACTGTTAAGCTGGTGATCACGGGCGAAACAGAGACCAATTCATTTGCCGTTAAATTGCTCACTAAATATATTAAGTCTGTTTCCTTTGCACTTATCGACAGGCAGTTCAAAAAACCGCTCGATATTCCCGGAATGCCTTCTCACTATTATTATCATTTACTAAACAGGATACAATGCGAATAATAGGAGGCATCCACAAAGGCAGAATACTGAAAGTTCCGCCGGGCCTGCCGGTGCGGCCTACTACCGATTTTGCCAAATCGGGCCTGTTCAATATCCTCAACAACCGGATCGATTTCGAGAGCTTGAAAGTGCTGGATCTTTTTTGTGGCACCGGCAATATTACATTTGAGTTCGCATCGCGGGGAGCCGCCCTCGTGCATGCGATCGATATGCATACCCCTTGCGTACATTATGTACAGGCGGAAGCGCAGAAATTAGGCTTTACTTCCGTACAAACCACCAGGGCAGATGTGTTTAAATTCATTCAGCAGAAAAGCCGGCAATATGATCTGATCTTTGTTGATCCGCCTTATGAAACAGAAAAGTATGCTGAGCTCTATACAAACATAATAGAAAACGATTTTCTTGCGGAAGACGGATTACTTATTATCGAACATCCAAAACGGGTGAGCTTTGCGGATGCGCCTTTATTCAAAGAAGAGCGGGAGTATGGAAATGTGCATTTCAGTTTTTTTGAGAAATGAGCTGTATTTGAAATACAAGACAAAGTCAGTATTTGTTTACCGCCTCATTCACGGTCACAAAAATCCAAAAAGAATATTTAAGAAATAAATGAAATCTTACGGATGCTCCCCGAAAGTCTGAACCCGGTCTTTGGTATTGGCCGCATGGCATCCGATACAATCCGATTCACTCGCTGATTTGAAGCTTTGGATCACATTTCCGCCTGCGCCGTATTTGGCCCATCTCCAGGCTCCGTTCTCTTTATACATCACTGCGTATTGATCTACCTGCGAAGGGAATGAAGTGTACATTTTTTTTACCAATAAGGAAGAGTCCGGGAAAGTGCCGTTGTCCGGTAATTTTCCTGCCGCTGTCATTGCATCAAAGGCTTTTTTATTGATCCGGAGCGAATACTGACCGGTATGGCCTCCGAAAGAATTAGAAGTGAAAACAGAATCTCCGTTCGTTGCTTTGTAACTATATTGCGTGGTAGTAGTTGTGACCATTGCAAATAAAGTAGAGTCGGTCATCTGCGCTGCCTGAGGCAAAATACCTACATCTTTGGTGCAGGCGTAAAGTAAAATGACAGCAGTAAAAAAAATAGTAACGATATACTTCATAGTTCTGGTTTGTAAACAAATGTAATTAAAATCAGGTATCCTGAAAACCGGAAGGAAATGAATTTATTTATCGTATACGCCCAAGGGATGAATTTCCAAAAAAACGTACTATTATTTCGTCAGGTATTGCCTGAGAAAAACCATTGCACAATCAGGTTAAACAAGTATATTTAGCCTAAATTTTTTACAGTATGAACGCACTTCACAATTATGCCTGCGGACAGTGGGTGGCAGGAGCAGATAAAGGACAGGAGCTATACAATGCGATCACGGGAGATGTGGTGGCAGTGACCAGCAGCAAGGGATTGGATTTTGCACGGATGTGCGAATATGCCCGTTCGGTAGGCGGACCGAAATTACGTAAAATGACTTTCCAGGAGCGCGGCCTGATGCTGAAAGCGCTGGCATTACATTTACTATCGAAAAAAGAAGATTTTTATAAGATCTCCTGGGCTACAGGTGCTACCCGCATTGACAGCTGGGTGGATATAGAAGGCGGTATCGGGAATTTGTTTTCCTATGCTTCCCTGCGCAGGCAGTTTCCCAACGAAAGCTTTTGCTACGAGGGAGATGTGGCAAGACTAAGCAAGAATAATACCTTCATCGGGCATCATATCTGTGTGCCGAAAGAAGGCGTGGCTATTCATATCAATGCATTTAATTTTCCGGTGTGGGGCATGCTGGAAAAAGTGGCGGTAAACTGGCTGGCCGGCGTTCCGGCTATTGTAAAGCCTGCTACGGTTACTTCGTTCCTTACCGAGGCCGTGGTGAAAGAGATCATTGCCAGCGGTATTCTACCGGAAGGTGCATTACAATTAGTTGTGGGCAGTGCTAACGGGATCCTGGACCATGTGATGAACCAGGATGTAGTTACATTCACAGGATCTGCATCCACCGGAAAAATGCTGAAATCGCATCCGCGACTGCTGGAAGAAAGTGTGCATTTTAATATGGAAGCGGATTCACTGAACTGCTGTGTGCTGGGAACGGATGTAAGTCCGGATATGCCGGAGTTCGATATTTTCATTAAAGAAGTGGCCCGCGAGATCACTACCAAAGCCGGACAGAAATGTACTGCCGTGCGCAGGATCATTGTTCCGGAGAGCAGGGTGGAAGATGTGCAGATCGCATTGGGCAAACGTCTTGCTCAAAACGTGATCGGTGATCCGAACGTGGAAGGCGTGCGTATGGGCTCTCTCGCAGGTAAAGCACAGCTACTCGAAGTAAAAGAAAAAGTGGAGATCCTTTCCAAAACACAAAAGATCGTGATCGGCAATTTCGAAAATTTTGAGGTGAAAGGAGCAGATAAAAACAAAGGAGCATTTATGCCACCGATCATTTTCCTTAATGACAAACCTTTTGTAAATACCGATTGCCACAATGTAGAAGCATTCGGGCCGGTAAGTACGATCATGCCCTACAAAACCATTGACGAAGCGATTGAACTGAGTAAAATGGGCAAAGGCTCGCTTGTAAGCTCTATTGTAACAGCCGATAACAGCATTGCCCGCAAATATACGCTCGGGGCTGCCTGTATGCATGGAAGGATACTGGTGCTCAATGCCGAATGTGTCAAAGAAAGCACCGGGCACGGTTCGCCGATGCCAATGCTTGTTCATGGTGGGCCTGGCAGAGCGGGTGGGGGAGAAGAAATGGGAGGAAAACGTGGGGTATTTCATTACCTGCAGCGTACTGCCATACAGGGATCACCTACCACGATCACTGCGATCACCGGGCAATACCAGCAAGGCGCGCATCAGATCGAAAAAGACATTCATCCCTTCCGTCAGTATTTTGAAGACCTGGAGATCGGGGAAACACTGATCACTGCCAAACACACGGTGACAGATGCAGATGTAGTGAACTTTGCCAATGTGAGCGGAGATCATTTTTATGCGCATACGGATGTCACCAGTCTTGACGGAACTATTTTCACAGGCCGTGTAGCCCACGGATATTATATTCTGAGCAAGGCAGCCGGTCTGTTCGTGAATGCGAAAAAAGGACCTGTGCTGTTGAATTACGGTATCGATGAATGCCGGTTCACCAAGCCTGTTTACATGGGAAGCACGATCGGCGTACGGTTTACCTGCAAGGAAAAAATAGACCAGGAAAAAAAGAACGCCGAAGACATTGCAAAAGGAATTGTGAAATGGCTGGTGGATGTGTATGATGAAACCGGCGAAACAGTTGCCATTGCTACTATTCTGACGATGGTGAAAAAGAAGAACCAGGACTGATCCTGCTGACAATACTGAATGAATTGTAAAACTATCCTTACAAGTCTGTTACTGCTTACCGGGTTTGTGTACCTGCGGGCACAGGTGAATTCATCCGTGGATTACCGCCAGCTGAGCGATGCCGATACCAACAAGTCGAGGATATTGCTGAACATGGCCGGCGATTTCTACAATGAATACGAGTACGATTCTGCTTACCACTACGCGATGAAAAGCTATGGTCTTTGCCTGAAACAGAATTATGTAACGGGTATGGCCAAGAACCTGAACACTGCAGCATTGGCACAGGCCTACCTTGGCAATTATGAGGAAGCAAAAAAACTGGTACGGGCAGGGATCGATATTTGCAACCGTAACAAGCTGGAGAAGCTGAAGGCCCGGCTGCTCAATACGTTTGGGCTTTGTGAAACCCGGCAGGGACATTATAAGGATGCTATTCTTTTGTACATGCGGTCGTTGAAACTCCAGCAAAAATTCAATGACAGTTTACAGATCGCTTCGGCCTATAATAATATCGGTGTTGTATACAGCCGTACCGACAACCTCCTCGAGGCAAGGGGGTATTATAAAAAGGCCTTGGCCATCCGGGTCGCAATGAAAGATTCTGCCAGTATCGCGATGACCTACAATAATCTTGGCAATACCTATAAATTCACTGATACCGCTCGGCTCGATTCGATCGTGTATTACCACAGTCTTTCGCTCGATATGGCTGAAAGGATCGGAAATAAGTTCAGCGTAGCCCAGTCGCATCTCAACCTGGGAAATTATTACCTGAATACCTACAAACCGAAGGAAGCGCTGCGGCACTATAAAACAGCCGATTCCATGTTTACGGATATGGAAGTGGAGAACGAGATCATCCTGTCGAGAGGGAATATCTCTGAAACGTACTTCGATATGAAGGATTATCAACAGGCGAAGAAATACGGGGAGGAAGCATTGAAAATTGCAGAAGACGCGGAGTACGAAGAACAGATATCATCGGGACACCGGAGACTTTCCAAAGTATACATGGCATTAGGTGAATACAAAAAAGCGGCGGAAAGTTACAGGAAGCACAATGAGCTGTGGGACAAATTGCACGATCAGGAAATGTCAGAAAAGCTGGTACAGGCACGTTACGATTTCGAATACGATGCCAAGCAGGAAAAGATGAAGATCGAACAGGAGAAGAAGGATCTGCTGGCACATGAAGAAAAAAGCCGGCAGCGGCTCATCATCATTGCGGTGGGTATAGTAGTCGTACTGATCTTTATCATTGTGTTCATTTTCTTCCGGAACAAATCCCGGCTGAACCGTGAGCTGGAAACAAGGAACATCATTATCCAGGATGCACTGAATGACCGTGAGGTGCTGCTGAAAGAGATCCATCACCGCGTGAAAAACAACCTGCAGATCATTTCCAGCTTACTCAACCTGCAGCAGGGACTTTCTTCTTCCAAAAGCTCTGAGGAGATCCTGCAGATCTGTGAAAGCCGGATCCAGAGCATGGCCATTATCCACGAAAAACTATACCAAAGTGAGAGCTTCAAAGAGATCGTATTGAAAGAATATCTTATCGACTTCATTGAACACATACGCCAATCGTTGTCCCTCGACGAAAAGAACATATCAGTACAACTGGAGAGCGATGAGATCAGGCTCGATATAGACCGGCTGGTTCCCTGTAGTCTTGTATTGAATGAGCTGCTCATAAACAGTGTGAAGCATGGATTGAAAACTTCGACGAGCGGTATCATTGGTATCCAATGCATGAAAGAAGGGCAGCTTGTGAAAATACTTTTCTCCGATACAGGTTCGGGCCTGCCGGAAGACTTTGATTTCAATAAATACCAATCGCTGGGGATGAAGTTAGTGAAGGGATTGATGCGACAGATCAAAGGGGATATTAAAAATATGCAGGCTGAAAAAGGAGCCTGTTTCGAAATTAGTTTTAACTTAGATTAATTCCGTGAACCAAAAAATGAAAAAAGTCCTGTCCCTGTTCATTGTTTTGATACACCTGTGTGCATTCGGTCAGGGGAATGACAGTTCTTTTGTTTCATTAAAGGCAAAGATCGCTGCCAACCCAAAGGATACTTCACTGGTCAATGGCTTTATCAGGAAGCTCACCAGGGAGCGGAAGAACCTGCCGGTGGATTCGATCATTGCGCACTGTTCATTTATCTACGATGTGTCTAAAAAAAACAATAACGGTGACGGGATTGGATTTGCTGCTGTAACCCTTGGTAATATTTATACATCCAACGGTGATTACTCCAAAGCTCTGTTGTATCTTTTCGAAGCGGAGAAACAGTACATCCGCCTGAACAAACCCGCTAAGCTGGCGAAAGTATACAACGTTATAGGCAATACCTATCTCGGACTGGAAAACGAAGAAGGGCAGATGAAATTTTTCACGAAATGCTACGAGATAAGCCTGGCCAACAATCTTCCGGAGCAGGAAGCGCTTGGAGCTGCGGGGTTAGCTAACTCTTACACCTCTGCTAAAAATTACAGGGAATCCAATAAGTGGAATTTCATTGCAGAAAAATTATTCAGGCAACAGAAATATGTGATCGGATACACGATCGTACTGGAGAATATCGCTGATAATTATTACCAGTTAGGGGAGCTCGACAAAGCGATGGAATACAGTAAGCTCTCCGAACAAGGTCTGGCAGAAGCCAATTTTAATTATGCTTCTTACGGCTGTTATAAAGGTCGTGGAAATATTTATGAAAAAAAGAAAAACTACAAAGAAGCCATCAGTAATTATAAACTGGCCCTCGATTATATACTGAAAGACAAAGCCAACCATAACATAGCGGAGATCTACAAATTATTATCAGACGCTTCCCGCAATGCCGGGCAGTTCCGCGAATCGGTTCAATTTCTGAACCTGCATATACAATACAAGGATTCGGTTTTTAATGAAGACAGCAAGCACGAGCTCCTCGAAGTTGAAAAAAAGTACGAGACGGAAAAGAAAGATGCAGAGATCCGGATCCTGAATAAAGAAAACGATCTGAACAAATCGGAGCTGGGCAAAAAAAAGATCCTGATCTATGCGGGAGCTATCTGTATGATCTTCCTGGTTGGGATGGTTGTTTTCATATTCCGTTCCAATGTACAGAAGAACAAGGCCAACAGGCTTCTTGCGCGGCAGAAGGTTATTATTGAAGAAAAACAAAAGGAGATCCTGGATTCTATTCATTATGCCAAACGCATCCAGGATGGCTTGCTGGAGCATCAGGACCTGCTTCGGTCGAATGTACAGGATAGCTTTATTTTGTTCAGCCCCAAAGATATTGTAAGCGGCGATTTTTACTGGACCTACCGGAAAGATGACTTGTTTTACCTCGCAGTATGCGATAGTACAGGGCATGGTGTTCCCGGAGCCTTCATGAGCTTATTGAATATTGGTTTCCTCAATGAGGCCATTAACGAAAAACAGCTTCGGAAGCCCAACGAGATCTTTGATTATGTGCGTGAGCGGCTTATCCGCAGTATCAGTAAGGATGGGCAAAAAGACGGTTTTGACGGGATCCTGCTGTGTCTCGATCACAGATCCAACAAATTGACCTATGCGGCAGCTAACAATGCCCCGATGCTGATCTCCGGTGGGGTAATCGTGGAGCAGGAAAAAAATAAAATGCCGGTTGGTAAAGGAGAGATCACGGCGCCTTTCGATCTGTTCACCCTGGAGTGGAAAAAAGGCGACATGCTTTATCTGTACACAGATGGCTATGCAGATCAGTTCGGCGGACCAAAAGGAAAAAAATTCAAGTACAAACAACTTATAGATCTGTTAGTATCAACACATACACTGCCTCCCGATCAGCAATCCGAAATACTGCATCAGAAATTTGTAGAGTGGAAAGGCAACCTGGAACAGATCGATGACGTATGCATCATAGGAATTAGCCTATAATTGCAGTAGCCATGGACATTCCCTTTCATTCATACAGGTTTGCATAATTAGCCCGAAAGGTTAACTTTGTTAGCAAAAGGGTATTTTGAAGATCCGGCTTGTCATATTCGTCTTAACGCTTATCTCCCTGCGGGTGTCTGCCATCAAAGGCACGCCTGAGGATAGCCTGCTACGCCTGTACAGAAATGAAAAAGCCGATACGCTGAAAATTGATATTGCCGGCAAATTGTACGGCGTTTACATGCGAAAGAATGATTTCGCAAAAGGCAAGGAGTATGTGGATACGATGCAGCTATTAGCTCTCCGGAACGGCGACCCTAAAAGCATGAGTTCTTTTTTTCAATACAAAGCACATTATTTCTACCGGACCAATCATTTTGACTCTGCGGTTTTCTATGATACAAAAAGTATTGAGATCGCACAAAAGAACAATTATTATATACCGTTGATCCGTTGTAATGTCAATCTCGGAAATATTTACAATCAGCGGGCCGAATATTCAAAGGCCATTCTTTGTTTCCAGAAAGCAGAGCAGTATGCCACGCTCATCAAGGATACGGCCGGCCTGTTAAATACAGCAGTTAACTTAGGGAATATCTTTTATTGGATCAATGATTACCGGCAGGCGAAAAGCAAGTTCATGCAGGTGGCCCGTATCGCCCGGCTTACTCCTAAATATAAAATGGAGCTGTCGAATGCCTACAATAATATTGCAACTGTTTACCTGAACGAAACCCCTAAGCAGCCGGACAGCGCTATGTATTATTACCGGGAATACCTGGATCTGTCCATACAGATCGGGAGCACGAATAACATTGCCCTCGCCTTATTCAATATTGCTGAAACACAGCGTATCACCGGTGATCTGAAGGAGGCTGAAATAAATTACAACAAGTCTCAGAAAATGTATGAGGAGTCGGAAGATACAGTGAACATGATGAAAGTAATGGCCGGAAAAGGGGAGCTGTATCTTGCGCAAAACAAAAGTCAGGAGGCTCTGGCTATATTTAAGCAGGGATTGCAGTACAGCTATGAGTATCATATGACCACAAATACCGCAGATTTCCTGAAAGCGATCTCTGCGGCATATCTTAGTATGAAGAATTATAAAGAAGCCTACGAATATTTCAAGGAAGGCACCTTGCTGAACGATTCGATCCTGAACGAAGACAATTCGAAAATTTTGTACGATCTGCAAACCCGTTATGAAACAGCAGAAAAAGACAAACAGAACAAACTACTGGAGGCGGAGAATTTGCTTTCGCACGAAACGATCCGGCAACAACAGCTGATCACCTATTTTATTATTGGCGGCCTTGTACTTGCCATGCTATTGGCCTTTTTCATTTTCCGTGGTTTAACACAGCAAAGAAAAGCAAATGCGATCATCTCCGAACAGAAGCAGGAAGTTCAACACCAGAAGGAGATCGTAGAAGAAAAACAAAAAGAGATCCTCGATTCCATTCATTATGCCAAGCGTATCCAGGATGGGCTTTTGGAGCAGGAGGATGTTTTAAAAGCAAATGTCAAAGACAGCTTCACGTTGTTTTGTCCAAAAGATATTGTGAGCGGTGATTTTTACTGGGCGCACCGGAAAGATGATCTGTTTTACCTTGCAGTTTGCGACAGTACAGGACATGGTGTTCCCGGAGCGTTTATGAGCCTGTTGAATGTCGGTTTCCTGAATGAGGCGATCAATGAGCGCTCGTTGAAAAAACCGAACGAGATATTTGATTATGTGCGGGAACGACTGATCGGAAGCATCAGCAAAGAAGGACAGAAAGATGGTTTCGATGGTATCCTGATCTGCCTCGATCATACAACGAAAGAGATCAGCTATGCGGCAGCCAACAATGCACCCATGCTTATTTCCTCGGGAAAGATGACGGAGCAGCAAAAAAATAAAATGCCGGTCGGAAAAGGAGAACGAACAGATACTTTCGACCTCTTCCGGATAGAGTGGAAGGATGGAGATCTCCTGTACCTGTATACAGATGGATATGCCGATCAGTTTGGGATGTCGGAAAAAGACTGGATGAATTTAGACAGGGTTGCTTTTGCGCAGAACCCGATGGCCCAGGGAAAAAAATTCAAATACAAACAGCTGAATGAGCTGTTGTTAGCCAACCACGCCTTGCCGTTGAATCAACAGGCGGCTATGCTGGATCAAAAGTTGAGTGAATGGAAAGGTGATCTGGAACAAATCGATGACATCTGCATTATAGGTATTATCCTATAATTTGCAGAGTCACGATCTTGGCTATTCGCCATAGATTGACGATGTTTGCATAGTTGGAATTGCCCTTTAAAAAATCCGATGCAAAAGGGACGTGTTTTTTATGAGAAGATGTATAGTATGTATACTTATTTTGATCTGGCCCTTTTGCCTGTCTGCACGCGAGCCTGAACAGATCGACAGCCTTACCGGTGTAGTCAACTCTGCTGTTGCAGATACCGTAAAGATCCGTACCTGGATGAAATTAGCTTCCTGTTACAAAGATTCCCTTCCTTATAAATCCATCGAATGCCTCGAAAAAGGATATGCGCTTGTGCAAAAGAACACCAGCAAATCCGTAGCAGCAGATCTGACCAATGAATTGGGGCACCGTTTGTATTATGTAGGGGATTATGAAAAGGCAAGCCGGTATTTTTTACAGGCGATAGATTATTGCAAGGCATACAAGAACACGGAAGGGGTTGCCAATTGCCTGAACAATTTAGGAAGCATTTATATCGAGCTGCAGGACAATAAAAAAGCGCTCCTGTGTTACCAGGAAGCATATGCCATTTATGAAGAGAACCTGAAAACAGGTATCAGCGACTCAGACCATATAGCTATGGCTACCGGCAATATGGGCCGTTGTTATTATTACATGAATGATTTTTACAAGGCAAAAGAATATTACAACAAATGTCTTGCAATCTCGGAGAAAACAGGGAATACCAACAGGATCTCGCTCATGGTAAACAACCTGGGCAGTATCTTTGCCGAGCAAAAACAATACGATAGTGCACTTGTATATTTCAACCGCTCCTATCAGCTGCAGCTGCAATTGGAAAATAAGCCGATGCTTGTTACTGTTATTAATAACATAGGCGAAGTGTACCTGAAGAAAAACGATTATAAAAGTGCCATCGATTTCTACAACAAAGCATTGGAGCATGCCCGCGAAATTTCTTTCCTCGATGGACAGCAGGTGAGCTACAAAGGCCTGGAAGGCTCATACTCCGGCCTGAAAGATTTTCAGAGTGCCTATAAATACCTCGAGCTGTATACGGTGATCAAGGATTCTATTTTTAACGAGGAAAACACGGAGAAGATCAACGAGATGCTTACCCGCTTCGACAGTGAAAAAAAGGAACAGGAGATCCAGCTGCTGCAAAAAGAAAAAGAGATCCGCAAATTCTGGCAAAAAGCGCTGATCATAGGTGTGATCGTTCTCATCATTATTGCATTATTGTTGTATAACCGGAACAAGGTAACCCAAAAGGCCAAAAAGATCATTGAGAACCAGAAAGAGCTTATCGAGGAAAAACAAAAAGAGATCGTAGACAGCATTCATTATGCCAAACGGATCCAGAATACATTGTTTGCCAACAGGGAATTCATGAGTGAAAACTTATCGGATAACTTTGTTTATTTCAATCCCAAGGATATTGTAAGCGGTGATTTTTACTGGGCGACTTCGAGAGTCTCAGCTACCCAAAATCTTTTTTATCTCGCTGTTTGCGATAGCACGGGACACGGGGTACCGGGCGCTTTTATGAGCCTGCTGAACATCGGTTTCCTGAGCGAGGCCATCAATGAAAAGAATATTCAACGTCCGGACGAAGTGCTGAATTATGTGCGGGAGCGATTGATGAACAGCATCAGCAAGGAAGGTCAGCAGGATGGGCTTGATGGTTTACTGGTTTGTTTTAATACAAGTGATAAAACTGTTACTTATGCAGCGGCAAACTGCTGTCCTGTTTTGGTCTCCGGAGGAGTGGTAAGCGAGCTGCCTTACGACCGGATGCCGGTTAGCAAGGGTGGGGCAGATAACAGCTTCCGGCTTTTTGATACGAATTTGAAGGAAGGAGATACCTTGTACCTTTATACGGATGGGTACGCAGATCAGTTCGGTGGAAAAGCAGGAAAAAAATTCAAATACAAACAGCTCAACGAATTACTGCTGACCATAAGTGCACTGCCACTGAGAGAGCAGGAACTGGAGCTGGAAAAACGGTTTGTAGACTGGAAAGGAAATCTTGAGCAGGTGGATGACGTTTGCGTTATAGGCATCCGCATATAACTTGCAGAGTCACGATCCTGGCTACTCGCCATGGATGGATGATGTCTGCATTATAGGTATAAAATGCTGACAGGAGCGATAACGGATCGTCAGTATTCGTGTCTGATCCTTTACTCATAAATTCGATTCTGCTGCTCCCGAAAAAATAAGTAAATTCGTGTGTTCTTCCGTGAAGATGCGTTTTACAAAACTCCTCATACCGATCCTGTTCCTTGCTTTTGGTATAAAAGCCGGCAAATCGTATGCACAGACCGACAGTCTTCTGCGTATTGTAAAGGACACAAAGATCCCGGATTCTTCCAAATACCAACCTTTGTTCTCGCTTATCTCGTATTATATATACAGGGACATGGATACTGCTTCCCTCTATACAAAAGAGCTGAAAACACTGGCTGTTAAAAACAATTCGAAAGCCTGGGAAGCAAACGCTATACTTCAGGAAGGGATCATTCATTACAACAGCCAGCGAACGAAAGACGCTATCCCTTTGTTTGAAAAGTCAGCTGCCTTGTACGAAGAGTTGAAGATCTATAAAGGCCTTGGAAATTCGAACAACAATATTGGCCTTTGTTACCAGGCGGAAGGTGAATATGAAAAGGCTGTTACCTATTTTGAAAAAGCTTTGCAGTATTACAGGAAAACAACGATCCCTGTATTGAGAGCATCTGTATATAACAATCTTGGTCTTATCTATATCAAACAACATGCGTATGCCAATGCAGCCGTTTACCTGGATTCGGCCATTGCCCTGTACAATAAGACGGGCGATGAGGATAGAGTGGGCATCCCGCTGCTCAATCTTGCCCTTGTAAAATCCGAACAGCTGCACTATACTAAATCACTGGACCTGTATTTCAAAGCACTGAAGATATTCACCCGAACGGATGATATTGTAAACAAAGCCATTGTATACAATAATGTAGGGAATATCTATACCAATATCAGGAACTATCCGGAATCCATCAGGTATCTGAAGCTTTCTCTTGCCTTGAGAAAAGAGCTGGAAGATTCGGCAGGGATCGCTTCCTGTTATATCAACCTTGCACTCAATCACCGGTACCAAAAGGACTTTGTAAAGCAAAAAGACTACATCGACAGCGCTTCCCTTTATATTGAAAACTACAAAACGAATGAAATAAAGATGTTCCTCATGGAAGAAAAAATGTTATACCATGTATATAAAGGAAATCCGGATAGTGTGGTGTATTACCAGGATCTGTACAAAAGTATTTCCAACGATCTCGTAAACCAGGATATCAGCAGCCGGCTATCGGAAATGTCGGTGAAATACAAGACCGAGGAAGCAGAACGAATGTCGAAGCTGAACAGCGAGCTGGCTGCGGCCCGCCAGGAACAATTAGAGAAGGAGCACCGCCTTGTGTATTTGTTCGTGATCGTTTCCATCGTGGTCTCCGTTTTTCTCGTCATCATCTTTTTTGCCCTGGGGAAAGTGAAGGTCTACAACAAACTGATCCGTCAGCAGCAAAGCCTCTTAAAAGAAAATTATTCGCAGCTGCAGGACAAGAATCACATCATTGAAGAAAAGCAGAAGGAGATACTCGATAGTATCACCTACGCAAAGAAGATACAGGAAACGATCCTTGCCAGCAGAGATTTTATTAAAGAATACCTGCCGGCTCATTTTATTTTCTTTCAACCGAAGGATATCGTCAGTGGTGATTTTTACTGGGCTACGAAGAAAGATGATCTCTTTTACCTGGCCGTATGCGATAGTACAGGACATGGAGTTCCGGGAGCCTTTATGAGCCTGCTCAATATTTCTTTTTTGAACGAGGCGATCAACAAGGAGCAGCTTACAGCGCCGGGACAGATATTTAATTATGTGCGGAAGCGGCTCATCAGTACCATTAGCCAGGACCAGCAGAAAGATGGATTTGATGGAGTGCTGTTGTGTTTTGATCTGCGATCAGGTGCTATCAGCTACAGTGCTGCTAATAATGCACCGGTGCTTGTATCGGGTGCTGAAATGAAGGAGCTCCCATTGAATAAAATGCCGGTAGGAAAAGGAGAGCGGGTGGAAGAATTTGGAACCTTCCCGATCGAATATGCAAAAGGCGATATGTTGTTTGTATATACAGATGGCTACGCAGATCAGTTTGGCGGGCCGAAGGGAAAGAAATTTAAATACAAGCCATTAGAGCAATTGCTGTTGACAGGCGGACAACTGTCACCCGAAGAACAAAGCGGCCTGCTGGATAGGCGTTTTACCGAATGGAAAGGTGTGCTGGAACAGGTTGATGACGTGCTGGTGGTGGGTATCCGGCTTTAAGACACAAAACCGCCTCTCTGTTTTTGCAATATCAATTAAAAGTATACATTTGAATATAATTTTTTGAGAATATGCCCTTTCGGTTTCTTTTTGCGCTCATAGTGCCCCTTATCTTTTTACCTGCCCCGGTTTCGTCACAAACCCGGATGGATACCCTGGAGATGCAGCTTAAGAAGGCTTCTACAGATAAGGCGAAGTGCGATATCATGAACGAAAGCGCACTTTATATTATCAATAAAGATCCCGACCGGGCCAGTGAATTTGCCAATAAAGCAAAAGCGCTTGCCATAGAAATCAAGTATAAGGACGGGGAAGGTTTTGCCATCTATAACCTTGGCAATGTTGCTTTCTACCAGGATGAATATGAGGCCGGCCTGAAACTGTTCGACGACGCGGAGAAGATATTCCAGGCGACAAAGAACAACAAAGGCATGGGTTATGTGGAAAGCACGAGGGGCGAAATACAGACCTATGAAGGCAACTATTCGGATGCACTTACTTCTCTTTTTTCGGGTTTGAAATATTTTGAAACGGCTAAGGATCCGGTGGGGCTCGCCCGTTCCAATATCAATATCGGCCTCATTCATTATTACCAGAAAAACTACGCCGAAGCGCTGAAGTACTTTAACCAGGCCCTGCTAACGGCCGATGAAGTGAGAAAAGGCGATGCTTCGCTGGATATAGGAAAGGTGTATGTGGACCAGGACAATTATGCGCAGGCAAAAAAATATCTCGAAACAGCCAATGAGATCGGGCAGAAGAACCAGGACAATTATATCATTGCCGATTGTATGTACCTGCTGGCGCGCACCGATGTTTTTTACGGGAACAAGGCCGTAGCCGAGAAAAAATTCCTCAAAGCGCTTGAGATCAATGAGGAACTGGAGAATTTCTCCGGTATCTCGGCTTGCTGTAACCAGCTGGGATCGCTATACCTGGGCAGTACGCGGATAGAGGAAGCTATTAAATATTTCAGGCAGGCCTTCGCGGTTTCCGGCCAGAAGGGTATTAAGGAAGAGACCAAACATGCCTGCCTTGGCTTGTCCAATTCCTTCAATTATCAGAAAATGTATGACAGCGCTTATTTCTACCTCAAACAGAACAATAAGATCAACGAGGAATTACTGAGCGAAGAGACCTCGAAAAAACTGGCGGAACTGGAAGCATCGCTGGCTGCACAAAAAAGAGAAGCCGAAGTGGAAGCGGAACGCAAAGTGCAGCACCTTGTCAAAATGGTAATCATTTTTTCCGGGATCGCCCTGGTGCTTGTGATGGTGGCGATATCCTGGATCCTATACAACCGCAACAAACTGAAACAAAAAGCCAACCAGAAGCTTGCTGCTATCAATAAAGAGATCGAGCACCAGCGTGATATCATCGAAGAGAAGCACAAAGAGATCACCGACAGTATCAATTATGCAGAACGTATTCAACGCTCCATGCTGGCCAGCAAAAGTGTATTGGATCAGCAGTTGGGTGGTGAAAATGCGTATTTCATTCTCTTTAAGCCGAAAGATGTGGTGTCCGGTGATTTCTACTGGGCCAGCATGCTGACGAATGGTACTTTCGCAATGGTGACAGCAGACAGCACCGGGCATGGTGTTCCGGGAGCCATTATGAGTATGCTGAACATGAATAGTCTGAAGGAAGCCGTGAAGGAGAACCTGACACAGCCTGCTGATATTTTGAATTATACCCGTAAGATCATCATCAATACCCTGGCCAATGATGGAAGTGCAGAAGGAGGGAAGGACGGTATGGATTGCTGCATGGTGGTGTATGATCTTCCGAATAAAAAACTTTCGTTTGCTGCTGCCAATAACCCGGTCTGGATCGTTCGTGGTACAGATGTGCTCGAGTATAAATCGGACAAGATGCCGGTAGGGAAGCATGACCGGCAGGACGTACCTTTTCATCAGCACCAGGTGGAGCTGCAAACGGGTGATGTGGTCTACACTCTTACCGATGGTTTCCCCGATCAGTTCGGAGGTGAAAAGGGTAAAAAATTCATGAGCAAGAACCTGCGCGAGTTCTTAATGGCGCATGCACAGCTCCCGATGCAGGAACAAAAAAGGCTGCTGGATAAAACATTTAAAGACTGGGTAGGGAACCTGGAACAGGTCGATGACGTCACGATCATCGGTGTGCGTGTTTAACATTTTCATGCCCTCTAAGTCACTGCAAAATAAATGTATAGCTATTTTTAACGTTTAAATTTCCATCATCTTATCTTTATGTTTACCTTTGATAAACGCTTGAAATGAACCTGAAAGACAAAATAGTGCAGCTTCTGGGCGAAAAGAAGTTCACGTATAAACAGCTTGCAGAACATCTTCATATTTCTGAAGAGCAATTGGATCACGCGCTCGAAACAAAAACACTGGAAGTACGCACACTCGAGCTTATTTCCAAGGAATTACGGATCCCCCTCTATAGTTTTTTCCGCGACCAGGCCAGCATGAGCCAATACATGAATGCTTACATTGAGCCTTATTACAATGTAAATATCTGGAGCGATAAAGAGATCAAATACAAAACAGAGATCGATATTTTAAAAGAACAGATAGAGAACCTGAAAGCTGAGCTGATAAGAAAAGAGCAGCTGATCGATGCGTTGGAAGGACAGATGAAAGGTTCCAAATAATGCCTTTTTATATAATCCTATAAACTCTCATTAACCAATATCCTGCCCCTCTACTATGACTTCAGAAGAAAAAATTCGCCTTCTCGCGCAGAAACTGGCCTTGCTGAGCCACAATGTGGATAAGCAAAAGTCGGAGATCGACCTGATCAGGGAACAGATCAATGTACTTCTCAGCAGTCTTACCGATCCCAAAGCGATACAGGAGATCAAAAATATCACCGACGCTATCAAACCTGCCGAACAGAAAACGGTGATCCCGGAGATCAAACCTGTTATAAAGGAAGAGAAACAGCCGGAGATCATCCGCAAAGAAGAAGTAACAGAGAAAAAAGAAGAACCGATCGTAGAGAATGTAATCGTTCCGGAAGTAAAACCTGTCTCAACAGATAGCGGGATCAAAAAAGATCCCGAAGTGGTTCTCCACCAGGCCTACAATCCGCCTCCGGTGCAACCGAAAAAAGTGGAGAAAAGCTTCAACTTCGAACAGTATCTCGGAGGCAAGCTGGCCGGAATTATCGGGATCATTGCCCTTGTGATCGGTCTTGCTATGGGAGTGAAATATGCGATCGACAATGATCTGGTGAACCCGCTTACCCGGGTTTTATTCGGTTTTGTATCGGGCGCTATCCTGCTCACCTTCGCTTTTATCCTGAAGAAAAAATATCACCTTTTCAGTGCTATTGTATTAGGTGGTTCCGTTTCCATACTTTTCTTTTCTGCCTTTGCCGGTCATGCCTTTTATGAGTTGTATCCGCGTGGCTTCGCTTTTGTTCTGATGTTTATCATCACTGCTTTCACAGTGTTCGCGGCACACAGCTATAATTACGAGATCATTGCTGTCATTGGTTTGGTGGGCGCTTATGCTATCCCGCCATTGCTGAGCGATGGCAGCGGAAAAATAGCGTATATGTTTACCTACATGGCTATCATCAATGCCGGTATCCTTGTACTGAGCCTGTTCAAGAACTGGACCTGGGTCAAATATTCCGCCTACGGGCTCACCTGGCTTATCTCCGCCAGCTGGGTATTGTCGAAATACAGCCCGATCGATCTGAATATGTGCATGGCATTCCTGACGATCTTCTTCCTGACCTTCTATATAACCTTCATTGGTTACAAAGTGATCCGGAAGATCCCGTTCCAGGCGATAGATATTGTTACGCTGATGAGCAATAGTCTTATCTATTTCGGATTAGGCTATTATGTACTCAATAACCAGTTCACGGAAATGTACCTTGGTTTGTTCTGTGTATTCAATGCGGTTATTCACATGGCAGTCGCCTGGATCACCTGGTCGAGGAAAGTCACAGATAAGAACATCCTGTATTTTATACTTGCACTGGTGTTTACCTACATCACTATTGCCATCCCTGTTCAGCTGGAAGGCTCAAAAGTAACGCTGTGCTGGTTTGCCGAAATGCTGGCCCTGTTTTTCATCGGCAGCCGTTTCAATGTATTGTTTTTCCGGCAGATCGCGTATGCCGTTTCGGCGCTGGGCTTTGTGAGCCTGTGGCACGATTGGCTGACGTATTATCCCGACCTGTTTGATACCTACAGCAAACCGGAGCCTACAGGCCTGTTCAATAAAATGTTCATTACCGCCTTGTTCGCTTCCATTGCGCTTGGTGTATTCCTGTTTTTCCTGCACCGGAAAAATGCAGCCAATGAAGACTTAGAAAAGAAAGATGCTTTACTTCCGCTGATGAGAGTGTTTGGTGCAGTGATCTTTTTAACGACCGTCTATTTTACATTTTTCTTCGAGATCATCCATTATTTCCGCAGCTGGGAAACCAGCACGGCTATAAAGAACGGCAGCGAGGACCTGTATTATTCGACCAGAGACAAGAGCATATCGCTGTTCCTGGCGGAGTGGCTGCTTATCTATAATGCGGTATTTGCTTCTCTTTGTTTCTTTATCAATAGCATCAGCCTCCGCTCGAAAGCCCTGCACTGGACTTTCTATGCACTGAGCATTTTATCCCTGGTGATCCTGATCCCCGGTGGTTTGGCTGCTCTCGGAGAGCTTCGTTCGTATTTTAACTCTACCAGCGACGAGTATTTCCCTTCGCAATTCCGCTCGGCCTGGATGATCAATTTCCGGTATGTATTTATGCTGATCAGTGCGGCAGTGATCTTCCTCGTCTATTTTACTCAGAGAGGACCGGAGCACCGGATGGGACGTAATGTCTATGTATGGTTCATGCACCTCGCTATTCTTACCCTGCTGAGTAGCGAATTGGTGAACCAGTTTCGCCTCATGCATCCGGAAGATGCCGTTATTTATGATAAGATTGCCAGAAGAATGGGCTTCACAATCTTGTGGGCATTGTATTCCATGCTCCTGATCGTACTGGGAATTGCCCGCAAAGTGAAACAGCTTCGGATCATGGGCCTTGTGCTTTTCGGAGCAGCACTGATCAAACTGTTAGCTGATTCATTGAACATGTCGGGTGGCTACAAGATCATCGTGTGGATCTCCATAGGTGCCATCCTCACGATCATTGGATTCCTGTATCAACGTTATAAAACCGTAATGTTCGGAGATGATGAAGAAAATAAATAAACTACAGCTGCTTTGCCTTTTCCTCTTGCCTGTGTTCACGGTGTGTGCACAGGTATCGAAAGGCTATAAATACTATCGCGAAATAGAGCCCGTGAATACACGGAGCTATTATCGTATCCCTTTGGGTGCGGAACTGCTTGGAAAAAGCCTTTCGGATTTCAATGACTTCAGGGTATTGAAGGTGGATGAGAACGATACGGTAGAAAATCCCTACCTGCTTACCTGGAACGAACCCGTTTATGGATACAGCTATACGGACGAAGAGATCCTGAATGTTTCGTTCAGGAAGGGTGTCGCTTCCTATGTAACGGTTAAGCTACCGGAAGAAAAAGAGATCAACCAGATCAAGCTGGATATTGCCGAAACCGATTTCGACAAAATGGTAACGATCGAAGGCAGCAACGATAACAAACACTGGCAAACGATTAAGGAAGATATCCGGATCGTAGGTTTCGGTCAGCAGAACTTTGCTTTCAGTACTCTTTATTTTCCTGTCAGCTCGTTTACCTATTACCTGATTACCTTCAATGACAAGACCTCTAAACCTGTTTCTGTAAGCGGGGTACAGACTTTTATGAACAATGAGCAGAAGGCGGTATACGAAAAGATCAAAGATGTGTATGTGGTGAAGAAAGAAGTAAAAAAAGACCTGAAACCAGTTCCGGGCAAGCAGCGTATTTATGAGAACTACACCGAAATAAAGATCGATCTGCCTTACCGTACCTGTATCAATTCCCTGCAGCTGAGAAGCCGCGACAAATCCGCTGATTTCTACCGTACGCTTGCAGTATACGACAGTAAAGGAAATGAGCTTAGCAGCGGCACCTTTACTTCTCTCGACAAGGACGGGATCACCACTATTTACCTGAACAAAATGGTGGAAAGAAAGCTGGTGGTAAAAGTATTTAATAACGACAACCCCCCGGTAGAAGGAATAGATGTGAGTGTGTATGGTATGAATGGATTCCTTCTTACCCGATTGGAGCCCGAAGAAAAATACCTGTTGGTTTATGGAAAAGCCAATGCAGGTGTGCCGGAGTACGACCTTGGGTATTTTTCGGATAAGATAGCCGATGAGGCAAAAGACGTGCAGTGCAGGGTAGAAGTAGCCGTTGCAGTGAAAACCCCGAAACCCAAGGAACCTTTTGTAACCCAGCAAAAATGGCTCTGGATCACATTGATCGGATTAATTGTATTGTTAGGGCTCTTCGCTTTTTCGCTGATGAAGAAGGTGAATAAGTCGTGATTTAATAAACGTATTCCAACACGGCACTCCGCCTAGCAACTGAATTTTTATCCAACTTTACCTTCAGCAAGATATAAAATAAAAAGAGCCCCGTTGAAGACGGGGCTCTCTGTTTACTTAAAAAGGTTAGTGATATTAAACAGCTAACTGAGATTTTCCTTTGTATTTTGTTAATTGGGTTTTTAATGCGTCCACACACATGTCGATACTTTCTTCAAACGACAGGCATTGTTTTTTTGCGAACAGCTCATTGCCTTTGACACGTAATTTGATCTCGGCGATCTTATTGTCCTGTGTACTCGATTTATCGAGGCGCAGCGTTACGTCCGCGTCTACAATATTCTCGAAGTAGGTAGTGAGCTTGCTGACTTTTTCTTCAACAAATGCAAGTAGTTTTGTGTCTGCGTCAAAATGGACGGATTGTGTGTTGATTTTCATGACTCCTGTTTTTAGATTGTGATTATATATTATGCTCGTGGGTGAGCCTGACTGTAAACTCTTTTTAATTTCTCGATCGTGTTATGCGTATAAACCTGTGTGGCCGCAAGGCTGCTGTGTCCCAACAGCTCTTTCACCGCGTTTATGTCGGCTCCGTTGTTGAGCAGGTGCGTAGCGAATGTATGACGTAATACGTGCGGGCTCTTTTTCTGTATGGTCGAAATGCGGGCAATTTGTTTTTTTATACTTGTGTAAACGAAGTTTTCGCTTAGTTGGTTTCCTTTTTCAGAACAAAAAAAGTATTCGCCTGAAAGTGAATGCTCTTTTTTCCAATCGAGATATTTTTCCAGGGTTCTTTTTAATGGAAGTGAAAAAGGGATCGAGCGTACTTTGTTGCGTTTTCCCAATACCCGGAGGCTGGTGCTGTATAAATCCACGTCTTTTGCTTTCAGGTGGATGAGCTCAGACCTCCGCAGGCCGGTCTGGTAGAATACTTCAAAAATACTATGCTCCAGCATTTCTTTATAGGACTCCGGCTCTGTTTTGGCTGTAGCTTCTAACTGATCCCTGAGCTGGCTTTCATCGATAAAGACCGGCAGGCGTTTTTTTGTTTTGGGTGCAACGATCTTTACCAGCGGGTTGTGATCGACGATGCCGTTCTTTTGCAGGAAGCGAAAAAAGGATTTAAGCGTGCTTAATTTTCTGTTGATAGAGGCGGCAGCGATCTTGTTTTTGTGAAGAGCTGCGATCCATTCGCGGATAATAAGGTGGTTGATCTCGTTTGGCTTTTGTTCACCGTAGGTTTCTTCGGTGAAGAGGCTGAACTGCCTCAGATCATTTTGGTAGGAAGTGATGGTGCGTGGAGAGAACTTTCTTTCGAACGACAGGTACTCAAAATATTGTGTTACTTCAGGTATCCACATAAAAAAAGTAAAATTAACTCACAAGCCGAATTTAACTAAATAAATCCTTACCGGAAAGTTAATTTTACCTAAGTATTTGTTGTACAGGAAAATAGATATTATTCTATCTCTCCTTTTTGAAGTTTTTCTTTGTAAACCGCTTTAATGATTTGCTCACGGCGTTGTACAGAAGGTTTGGTGAATTTTTGACGTTCACGCAGTTCTTTTACAATACCGGTTTTTTCAAACTTCTTTTTGAATTTCTTAAGCGCTTTTTCTAAAGATTCGCCTTCTTTTACTTGTACTATTAACATCTTTTTCTTTTTGGGGATGCAAATGTACGTAATTTATTTTGATTCCAAAAACAAAAAAACAGGCTATTTTTTGAGATTCAACGAAATAATAGCTACTTTCGGCACTTTTAATACAAGACCTAACTGTGAAACGCGCCCTTTCTGTTTTTTTGGTTCTTCCCCTGCTGATCACGGGAACCGTTTCAGTGCTGTGCTCGTCCTGCGGCCAGGGAAATTCGGAAAAATTCATATCGGAAGGGATCATAGATTACAGTGCGGAAGTAGTGGACAAAAGTCACCCGATGGCAGGTCTGGCACCCAGCAGTATGTCGATGTATTTTAAAGAAAACATGTACTGCTCGGAAATGAGTACGATGGGCATGTTCAACTCCAAATTTGTAGCCAATCCCAATACAAAGACCTTTACCACGATGATAAAGATCCTGAACGAGAAGAACGCCTGTATTGAAGGTGAAAAGGAGATCAAAGCGGACCAGGAAGGAAAGAAGCTCACATTTGAAGAGACCAAAGAGACCAAAGTGATTGCAGGTTATAAATGCAAAAAAGTAATCGCAACTTCGGTAAGTGATCCTACTGATAAATTCTCTGTATACTACACGGATGAGTTTGACCTTAAAAACACCAACTACAGCACGCCCTATGAAAGCCTGAAAGGACTGGTCATGCAGTTCAGGCTGGAAAAATTCGGGATGGAGATGGAGTTCACTGCCAAATCCGTGAAAAAGGAAGATGTGCCGGATGCTACCTTTGAGCTGCCCGGCTTTTATAAAATAGTGACCAAAAAAGAGATGGATGAGTTCTTCAAATTCATTCAGTAGTTTGGTACAGAAATTGACTACTCAACAAAAAAAAATCATAAAACCATACCATGAAAAAAATAATTTTATCAGCAGCTCTGGCATTCATAGCAATAGGAGCATTTGCACAAGCAACAGAAGGTACTATAACGTATGAAATGTCGGCAGACGGATTGCCGCCGGAGCAGGCCGCTATGGTGTCGGGATCGGAACTGAAGATGTACTTCAAAGGAGAGAAATCCCGTACAGAGTTCAACAATGCTTTTGTTTCCACCACTACAGTAAAAGACGATAAAAAAATAGTCACCCTGATGGACATCATGGGCCAGAAGAAATACATGGAAGTGACCGCGGATGAAGCTAAAAAAATGGAAGGCAAAAGCCCGGAGCCAAAGATCGAATACAAAGACGAAACGAAAAAGATAGCTGGTTACGATTGCAAAAAAGCGATTATCACCCGCAAAAACGAAAAAGGAGAATCATCCACCTCTACTGTATGGTATACAGAAAAGATCCCTTACAAAGGACAAGGTAAAAGCAAAGGTAGCGCAGGTTTCGGCGCGCTGAAAGGTGCCCCGCTCGAATTTGAGATGGAAATGGGCCCGATGAAAGCCAAGCTGGTAGCTACAGAGGTTTCGATGGGAGCCGTATCGGATTCCAAATTTGTAGCCAATACAGAAGGATACGTGAAAATGAGCAAAGAAGAAATGGAAAAACAAATGGGTGGCGGTAAATAAACGCAACTAAGCCAACAACAAAAATAGTTTAAAGGACCCTGACGGTACCGTCAGGGTTTTTTTATTGTCTTCGCTCTATTTAGCTATATATTCGGAGCTAAATGCAGACACAGATTTCAGGGATTACGCAGATAATAGGGCAAAAAAATTAGCATAGTCCCGATAGCTATCGGGATTGCGAAAATTTAACGCTTACACATACAAATTATATCAGCGAAATCTGTGAAATCCGCGTCTGGTCAGCTGAGGCCAATCACCTGATCGTGAAAACGTGGATCTGGTGTGGCAGCTACCTTAAATGCATTTTTTTATGCCTCAAACTGTTAATAATGTTTTGATAAGTTGTGAGAATTTGCAATATTTGCAGTATTAACCCAAAATTATGAAAAAAGCTATCCTGGTTCTTATTTGTGTGTTTGTAACGTTGGGCTCTTATGCCCAGGACGCAGTATCTATAAGCCATAACCTGCCCGCAACTATTTCCCCGGGTCAGAGCATCGATGCGGATTTTACGATCAGTAAAGGTAGTGTCGGCGGTTTTGCCAAATTCCAGATGGATCTGCCTTTTGGTTTTTCCGCTTCCAATATCGATTCCAAAGGTGGGAACTTTACCTACGAAAACCAGCGGGTGAAGATCGTATGGGTTTCTGTGCCCGGTGATGCTTCTTTTACCTTCAAATTCAAAATGACGATCCCTGCCAATGCAGTTAACTCCTGCTCGGTTTCTTCCAAATTCTTTTACCTGGAGAACAATGTGAAGAAAGAAGTGGAGATGGCAATGTTCACTATGCGGATCGAGGGTTCGGGAGCTGTGGCAAGCACTCCGACTGAAACCGTAATAAGCACACCTACTGAAACTGTTACAAGTACACCAACCACTACTATAACCGAAACTGTTACCAGCACTCCAACCACGACGTATACGACGGAGCCGGTTGCTACGAATACCGTAGTTTCCACACCTACCGAAACTGTTACACCAACTACTACCATAACCGAGACTGTTACCAGCACTCCAACCACTACTTATACTACCGAGCCGGTTGCTACGAATACTGTAGTTGCTACTCCAACTGTATCCAGTACTACAACGGATGTTGTATATACGCCTCCAAGCATTTCTGAAAAAACAACTTCCACCTCTTCTTCCACAAGCGGCAGCTCCGGAATGATCTATAAAGTGCAGTTAGGTGCTTTTTCCAATGCTACCAGCAAATCCAAATTCCCGGGTGCTAATGTCACTATCGTGCAGGAAGGTGGATATTACAAAGCATTGTCGGGCAACTTCACAACGATCGAACAGGCTATGAAGCACAAATCCGATCTTGCTTCCAAAGGATACGATTGTTTTATTGTCTTCTATCAGAACGGGCAACGTATTGGTATCCAGAAATAAAGAATGATCCAGATGAAGCATTGGTTGGCTCATTCCTTGTTATTCTTTTCCCTGCTATTTCTTTTCCTCGTTTCCTGCGATAAGGATAAAGATGATGATGCTACATCCACTACTTCCGGCAGCACCACAGGTACAACGGGTTCCAATCCTCCGAATATCAATAATACATACGGATTTGGTGTGCTTGCGAAGATCCGCGGCATCTGGAACGGTCCAGTAACATCTACAACGCCTCTGGGCGGTTATCCCGAGTGGATCGTTGATTTCCGTCCGGTCTCCGAAAACCAGATCTCAGCCAAAAACGAGCTGGATACATTGAACGACATCCATTTGTCGTTTTTCATTGCACTATACAACAATCAGTACAAAGTTGCTTTCCGGAACGGAGGTTCTTTTGCGGGCAACAAACGGGTGTCGTATTTCCTGGCGGACAGTGTTTCGGAAACGGCGACCCAATCGTTCTACCGTTTTTCGGAGATTCTGAAAGGCAGGAGCAGGGCATTTACCGAAGTCATTTTCCGCGTGGATAGTTTGTATAT
Organism: Bacteroidota bacterium; assembly: GCA_021156365.1. Taxonomy (GTDB): domain Bacteria; phylum Bacteroidota; class Bacteroidia; order B-17B0; family Aurantibacillaceae; genus JADJDM01. Next base: position 455,552 of record JAJNDK010000001.1, on the reverse strand, counting down.
AAAATCGTATACCAATAAGTACAATACACTGCCGGCCGCTACACCGCATATGGTATGGAGTGCAAAGCTGCGTGATACCACTTCCTGCCAGGCTGCCATCACAACTTTTGCCTTCCCGAAAAAAACGATGACCAAAGATTTCAGCAATTCCTTTGCAGGGCAACCGGAAGCTGTTTATTTCAATACCACTTCAGAGCCGTACCCAGAGGCATCACAGCCTTATTTGGGTCAGGCTACGCTTAGCTGCACTTATGCTCCGGGCTATACGCCTGCAGCCGGCAAAAAGCTGATGCTGATCGTAACTACGCAGCCTTTGTTCTCCGGTTTTACATTCAACCAGGCGAATCTTAAATACCGTTCACGTTATGTGATCCTGTCGACACCGGATACTAATTACACATTCAATTACATGCATCCCGGAACGTATTATCTCTATGCGATGTATGATACGGATGGCAACCTGAGCCCGAACAGCGGAGACTGGCTGAGCACTGCCAACACTACTTTTACACTCGGTGCGCAGGGCACTACTTCTGCATCGGCGCAGATCAATTTTACGATCCCGTAACTACCACCTTCCGTATGAAAGAAAAGAAAGCGGATCTTATCATCCATGATGCATTTATGATCACCGTCAGAGGACTTGTGCTGGCAGGCATTATAGAACAGGGCGATTTTTCTGCGGGTGACCACATCGAATTTATGCTATCGGGTACCCTGCGTTCTTATCGTATACAAGGTGTAGAGCTGATCCGCCGCGATCCATCGGCTGACTGGCAGAAACAAAAGGTTGGCTTGCTCATTGGTTCTTTAGAGCCGGAAGAAGAGCAAAAAATAAAAGAAGCATGTAAGGCAGGGATCCCTGCTGTTATTTATGCAGGCTGAGAGCTCTGCTCTTTTGGCCGAGCGGCCGCTGGTATTGTCCGGGAAAACTTAAAAACAGTTAAAGAAATTGCCGTTACTATCCGGGAAAATGGAAAAAGAGTTAAAGAAATTGCCGAAAGTATACGAGAGAATGTTAAAATGTATCGAGCGATCGCTCTTAGTATCCGGGAAAATAAAAAACCTGTTAAAGAAATTGCGAAAAGTATCCGAGCGAAGGCTGAAATGCTCCGGGAGGTCGCTTGTTTGTTGTGAGAAACCGTAAAAAGCATCCGGGCGAAACCTTAAATGCTCCGGGTGGTCACTTGTTTGTTGTGAGAAACCTATAAACTCATCCGGGCGGACGCTATTTCGCTGCGGGAAAAAGCTGTTTTTATGCGAGTGGATGTTTGTTTGCGCGAAGCAGCAGGTTGTTGTAGCCTATTTGCGCTTTTGCTTTATATATTTCCTGGTTATGCCCCCCCTGATTTTGGAGTTCATGACTGTATTTTCATTTTTTTCAACACCGGTTGATAAAAAACAGGGGGTATGAATGGAAAAAAGTTACTTTTTTTGGTTACACCCCCTCAAAATTTGTATACCTTTGCAAAAAAATCAATAAAAAATGGATAATCGTCGCTTTTTAGCACTCCAGGAAGTAATGAAACGTCAGCCTGTTGAGTTCAACAACTCCGGGCAGCAGATCTCAAGTTATTATGGCTCTAATGTGTTCGGATATGATGCCATGAAGGAATACCTGTCGGATGAGGCCTTTAATATGGTACAGGATGCCATTGAAAAAGGTACCGGTATCGATCGTAAAATAGCAGACCAGGTGGCATCCAGCATGAAAGCATGGGCGATCACCAAAGGCGCAACACATTATACACACTGGTTCCAGCCCTTAACAGGTACCACTGCCGAAAAGCACGATGGTTTTTTTGAGCCTTCCGATCACGGAAGAGCGATCGAGCGTTTCAGCGGCAGCCAGTTAGCACAGCAGGAACCCGATGCTTCCAGCTTCCCGAACGGCGGGATCCGTAATACTTTTGAAGCACGTGGTTACACCGGCTGGGATCCTACTTCACCAGCATTTATGTTCGATAAAACATTGTGCATCCCTACGATCTTCGTTTCCTACACAGGAGAAGCGCTCGATTATAAAACACCTTTGCTGAAATCAGTAAGTGCATTAGATAAAGCTGCCACCGAAGTGTGCCAGTATTTTGATAAGAACGTGACGAAAGTGGTTGCCACCTTAGGATGGGAGCAGGAATATTTTGTAGTGGATTCTTCTTTATTTGCCTGCCGTTACGATCTTCAGCAAACAGGCCGCACTTTATTGGGCGCCTCTGCAGCCAAAGGACAGCAATTGGAAGATCATTACTGGGGTTCTATCCCGGAGCGTGTAACAGCTTACATGCGCGATTTTGAATACGAGTCTCATTTGTTAGGAATACCTGTACGTACGCGTCACAATGAAGTAGCGCCTGCACAGTTCGAATGTGCACCGGTGTTTGAAGAAGTAAACATTGCAGTGGATCACAATCAATTGCTGATGGACATCATGGAGAAAGTAGCGATGCGCCACAACCTGCGTGTGCTGCTGCATGAGAAACCATTTGCAGGGGTGAACGGAAGCGGTAAACACAACAACTGGAGCCTTGCCACCAACACAGGAAAAAATTTACTGAGCCCGGGCAAGACACCGAAAACGAATCTGATGTTCCTGACCTTCTTTATCAATACTATTAAAGCTGTTCACGAGCATGCAGATCTTATGCGTGCATCCATTGCTTCGGCAAACAACGATCACCGTTTGGGAGCCAACGAAGCGCCTCCGGCTATCATGTCTGTTTTCCTTGGAGAGCAGTTGAATAAGGTGTTGGATGAATTAGAGAAAAATGTGCATGGCGGAAAAATGACACCGGAAGAAAAGACTGCATTGAAATTAGGGATCGCAAAAATTCCGGACATTATGTTAGATAATACGGATCGTAACCGTACTTCGCCTTTTGCCTTTACCGGGAATAAATTCGAGTTCCGTGCAGTGGGTTCTTCTGCCAACTGTTCCGGGCCGATGACGGTACTGAACACCATCGTTGCCGAGCAGCTGATCGCTTTCAAAACGGAAGTGGATAAGCTGATGGACAAAAAAATGGAGAAAGACGAAGCGATCTTCCAGGTATTGAAACAATATATAGTGGATTCGAAGATCATCCGTTTTGAAGGAAATGGATATGGCGACGAGTGGAAAAAAGAAGCGAAGAAACGCGGACTGAACAACATCCCGACTACACCGCATGCTTTGGAAGCATTCATTTCCAAAAAAACACTGCACCTGTTCGAGCACATGAATATCCTGAGCCATCGTGAGCAGGAAGCCCGTTACGAAATATCTTTGGAAACCTATACGAAGAAGATCCAGATCGAATCACGGATCATCGGTGATGTGGTGACGAACCAGATCGTTCCGGCAGCTATCCGTTACCAAAAGATCTTAGTAGATAATGTGGCCGGCATGAAAACCTTTATGAATCCTGCAGATTTTAAAAAATCCGCAGATGCACAGATCGAGATCATCATGGAAATTTCGGAGCGAATCGCACTGATCAATACCGATGTGTTCAATATGATCGAAGAGCGTAAAAAAGCGAACAACTTAGACAATGCGAAGAAACAGGCAATCGCGTATTGCGAAAAAGTAAAACCATACTTTGACACCATACGCTATAACGCGGATAAGTTAGAGCTGATCGTGGACGACGCGATGTGGCCGCTGCCGAAATACAGGGAGCTGTTGAATCTGAAGTAGTAGCCCATGAAATAGAAGTAAAAACCCCATCCACTCAGTTTTTGACACGGATGGGGTTTTTGTTTATGTAACAGGCTGAAATGGCTTATTTTTGCTTTGTAAAACCAACGAATGAAAAAAACACTATTGCTTGTCCTGTTCGCAGGTTTGTCTTCCTTTATAAGAGCTCAGGATTTTGAGTGGGTTCAGCATTTTGAACCGGATTCTGTCAGCTATGCATATATTGCAGAGGCAGAAACAGATGCTGCGGGCAATGTATATGCAACAGGACATTTTGCAGGAACAACCGATTTTGATCCGGGCCCTGGAACAGTTAATCTTGTCTCTCAGGGGGACGACGATTTCTTTATCAGTAAAACAAGCGCTTCAGGAAATTTGATCTGGGTGAAACGAATAGGCGGTAGTGGTGAGGATAGGGGACAGGCATTGCAGTTGGATACGTCCGGGAATATATACATCAGCGGAGCTTTTATTGGTACCGTGGATTTCGATCCGGGTGCAGGTGTTTTTACTATGGCAGGTACTGGTAGCTTTTATAGCGCCTTCCTTATGAAACTGGATTCTTCAGGCGCATATATCTGGGCGAAAAGTATGCTTACAACAGTAGCGAGTGTTGGCTATGACCTGAAACTGGATGCAGCAGGCAATATATTTATGGTAGGTATAACGCGGGGAACCACTGATTTCGATCCGGGTGCCGGTGTTGCTAATTTGTCGGGTTATTACGAAGTGTATATAGGTAAATATACTCATTCGGGAGATCTGATATGGGTAAAAAAATTTAATGGTAATAACATAAATACCTGTGCCCATTTTGAGCTTGACTCATTGGGGAATTCATATTTAGCCGGAACTTTTCAGGGAACTACTGACTTTAACCCGGGAACGGGTATCTTTAATCTTAGCAGTTCGAGCGGGAATACAGCATTTATTTGTAAACTGGATAGCGCCGGTAATTTTGGTTGGGCAAAAAAAATCGGTGGCACCAGTGCTGTTGATTCAAGAGGCATTTGTATAGACCGCAGCGGTAATTTATATATTATCGGGCATTCCTCGGGTACCACTGATTTCGATCCGGGGCCGGGAACCTATACACTTGCTGCTGCTTCCGGATCATGGGATATGTTTGTACTGAAATTAAGCGCTGCAGGTAACTTCGTTTGGGTGAGAAGAACAAACAATTCTTATAATAAAGCTGTTTTCTCTATTTGTATAGACCGGGATGATAATTTGTATACATGTGGCTATTTCACGCAAACCACTGATTTCGATCCGGGTCCGGGAATATTTAATATGACCACGATGGGTATAGCCGAATCTTTTGTAACAAGGTTGGATTCATCCGGGAGTTTTATCTGGGCCAGGCAGCTGAACGGAGTATCTTCTTCAAGGGAGCTACATGTTGATAATGCGGATAATATATATGTGGGAGGTACGTTCAGTACAGGTCCCGTAGATTTTGACCCGGGACCGGGAACGGCAATTTTTTCTCCTAATAGCTTTAGCGATGTTTTTCTTCTAAAACTCCGCCAGGATTCATGCTCCTATCTTGCTTTTACTTTCGACAGCATAGCTGATGCAGGATGTGCAACACCGGGTTATATATCTATTCAGGCCCTGAACGGACAGTCACCATACAGTTATATATGGAATACCGTTCCTCCGGTGAATAATTCCGTATTGCAACCGGATTCTACCGGTATTTTTTCGGTTACAGCAAGTGATGGGACCGGCTGCACTAAAACACTATCGATCCAGGCGAATATTCATATTACTAATTCGTTTAATATGCTAAATGTATCGTCCTGTGATTCATTTGCTTTAAACAACCAGGTTTATTTTTCGAGCGGTACCTATGTGCAACATCTTCTGAACTCAGTAGGTTGCGATAGTAGTATTCAACTGAGCCTTGTTATAAATACACCTTCAGCATCATTGATTTCAGATACAGCCTGCTACTCTTATACATTGAATAGTCAGATCTATACCACCAGCGGAACATACACACAAACACTTCCAAATGCTGCAGGTTGTGATAGTACGATCACATTGAGCCTTGTGGTAAATAACCTGGTTGCGGTGCTTACGCAAAATGGAATTACACTTACGGCAACGACTTCCGGCGATTCGTATCAATGGATCGATTGTGCCACGAACACAGCTGTTGCCGGTGAAAACAACCAATCTTTCACAGCCACAACAAACGGAAACTATGCTGTGATCATAACTGAAAACGGTTGTTCCGATACTTCTGCCTGCTATACAATTAACTCCGTTGGATTAAAGAATACTTTAACAGGGATAGCCGTTTCACTTGTTCCCAATCCTACAAACGGAACTATTATGATCCGTTTCGAAAGGGCAGTGGAGAGCGCTGGTATCGAAATCACCAACCTCATGGGGCAAGTAATTGCCAAAGAACAGATCCGTACCACCAATTCTCTATCAATGGATATCCCCGGCCCCGCAGGTTTGTATTTTGTTACCATCACCGATAACAAAGGTTATAAAACAGTAGTGAAAGTAGTGAAGCAATAGATCCCGGTTCCTGCAATCTCTGCGATCGTTCCGGAAAAAAGCGCGGTAGTTAAGTTTTATGAAATACGGATTATAGAAATATAATCTTTATTGAAATTTAAAACTTAATTGCTATGAGAACAATACATTTACTTTCGATTATAGTGATCGCAGCTGCTGCTACATCGGCAACAGCGCAAACTCCGGGAACTCTGGATCCGACTTTCGGGACCGCGGGAAAGGTAACAACCGCCTTGTTTAATCCTTCCATTAACGAGCAGGACGAGATCCGGTCCATTGCCATCCAGGCAGATGGAAAAATCGTTGCAGCTGGTTTTTCGAACAATGGTTCCAATGGTGATTTTTCTTTGGCAAGGTATTCAAGCGCGGGTGTATTGGATAATACGTTTGGGTTGGGAAATGGTGTTCAAAAAACACAAATGGCTACGGGTAATGATGAAGGATATGCAGTAGCCATTCAAAGCGATGGTAAGATCGTTGTAGCGGGGATGGCTACAGCGCCGGTGACTTATAATAAGGGTTTTGCTTTGGCCCGTTACACAAGTGCCGGCATATTGGATACTACCTTTGGTACAGCCGGGAAAGTAATTATACAGCCCTCCAGTATTTCAGGTGATACGTATGCCACCTGCATGGTACTACAACCGGATGGAAAAATAATTGTTGCAGGATATGCTGATATTGGCGCGAATAACGATTTGGCGATCGCGCGTTTTAACAGTAACGGTACCCTCGATACTACTTTTGGAATGGGAGGCAGCGGATGTGTTGTGCAATCCATAAGCGGCAGCCACGATCAACTGAATTGCATAGCTCTGCAACCGGACGGGAAAATTGTTCTCGCAGGTTTTACACAATCGACAACCAATGTGATCACAAAAGATTCCTTTATTACCCGGTACAATGCCAATGGGACCATCGATAATACGTTTGGCGCTGCCGGTGGAGGTATAGTAACCAATATGAATACCGGTGAAGACGAGATCTGCTCCGTCGCCCTGCAATCGGACGGAAGCATTGTAACAGCCGGTTTTGCCAGTAACGGAAGTAACTATGATATCGCAGTCGCACGGTATACAGGTGCCGGCTATCCTGACCTTAGCTTTAATGGCAACGGAAAAATAATTCAAACGGTTGGTAATTCAACTGATGTAGGGAGGGCGGTTTCCATCCAGGCAGACGGAAGAATAGTTGTTGCCGGCTTTGCAGATATGGATCCGGGTGGGTTTATGGATGAAAATTTTGTTGTGCTTACTTATCATCCGGATGGCAGTCCTGACAATACATTCGGTACTTCCGGAATTGCCAACACCCAATTTTATCCAAGCGGTGTCAGGAAAGATGTAGCAAAAGCAATAGCCATACAAACGGATGGTAAAATTGTAGTGGGCGGATACATGGAAAACGCAACCGATTATGATTATGCACTCGCACGGTATTATCCGGCAGTTGAAACTACAGCTGTTTCAGCAGCATCAGCCATTCAGCGTGATGTGTCTTTTTATCCAAATCCGACTGCGGGAATGATAGAGATCAGGCTGGGAAGGGTAGTGGAGCATGGAACTATTGAGGTTGTTAATCTTATGGGACAGTTAGTTATAAAGGAAGAGATCCGGAACGCCAATGCTGTTTCCGTAGAGATCCCGGGAGCTGAAGGTTTATATTTTGTTACCATCACCGATACCAAAGGTTACAAAGCAGTGGTGAAAGTGATGAAACAATAGTCGGACACATACCCTAATTTACCAGAACCCCATCCACTCAGTTTTTGACACGGTTGGGGTTTTGTTTTTTGCAAGCACCTGAAAATAGATTATCTTTAATAGCATAAAATCTACCTATGAAAAAGATACTACCCTTTATTTCTTTCCTGATTATTTCCACTTTTGCAAAAGCCCAGCATTTTAATTGGGCAAATAGTATTTTGGGAAGTAATGAAAACTCAAAAATTGCTTTAGATCAGAATGGAAATGTTTATATGACCGGAAATTTCCAGTCGCTTATTTATTTCAATACCGGCCCGTCCGCAGATACACTGACATCTGCCGGTGATTATGATGGGTTTATTGCTAAAACAGACGCTACCGGTAATTTGAGCTGGGTAAAACAAATAGGAGGGAGTGGTCGTGATATGGCAAAGGCTGTTACGGCAGATTCTTCGGGCAATGTGTATATAACAGGCATTTTTGAGGGAACGGTAGATTTTGATCCGGGACCAGGTGTTTATCCGCTTACTTCATTCGGGGGAAAAGACATTTTTATCTGTAAGCTGGATGGTGCCGGCAATTTTTTGTGGGTAAAACAAATTGGCGGAACGGGTGATGAATGGGGCTGGGATATTGAAACGGATGAATTGAATAATATTTATATTACCGGTTTTTTTGGGATATCCGTTGACTTTGACCCCGGACCGGGAGTTTTTAATCTTTCTTCATTATTAGCAAGTAGGGACGTTTTTGTTGAAAAACTGGATGTCAACGGTAATTTCAACTGGGTAAAGCAATTTGAAGGAAGCGGAACCAGTGAGGCTATTGCCAATGCTATAGCCGTTAAGGCAGGAATGGTATATTGTACAGGTTATTTTAGTGATACTGTTGATTTTGATCCGGGAAGTGGAGTTTATACACTCACAGGCGATCCCGGTCCGGTTGGGTCTGACATATTCGTTAGCAAACTGGATACTTCGGGAAATTTTATGTGGGCGAAAAATTTTCATGGTACAGGCACTGCGTGGGGTGAGGGTAACTCGATCAAAGTGGATAGCTATGGAAATGTGCTTACATCCGGTTTTTTCTCGGGAACTGTAGATTTTGATCCCGGATCTGGAACCGTTTCTTTAACTTATAGCGGGTTGGGAAATTGGGATGCTTTTGTAAATAAACTGGATGCTAACGGTAATTTTCTATGGAACAGAAGAGTAGAGGGCGTTATTATGCAGGGTTCATTAGCACTCGATAACGCTGATAATATATACACTACCGGCGAATTTTTAGGTACGATTGATTTTGACCCTGGCCAGGGTATATACAATCTTAGCAATGGAGCTGATGTATTTATTAGTAAATTAAATTACTTTGGGGACTTTGTCTGGGCACGAGGCCTTGGAGGAAATGCTATGAATGGGGGGCGTTCAATTACTGTAGATCGCTTCGAAAACATTTATGTAAGTGGGATCTATTCAGGCATTATGGATTTTGATCCGGATACGAGTGTGTTTGAGCTGACACAAGGAAATATGTTGGGAAGCTCCTTTATTTTGAAATTATACCAGGATACCTGTTCAGATTTATCAATTGGTTTTGACAGTGTTTTAAATGTTTCCTGTTCGGATTCAGGCTACGTGGGCTTGCATGCGATAGGCGGTGAAGTTCCTTATAATTATGTTTGGAATTCAACGCTTTTGTTAAATGACTCTACGCTTCGTCCAATAGTACCAGGAATTTATAATGCAGGTGTTACTGATGCGAGAGGATGTACAAGACAAACTTCGGTTTATATTTCGGGCCCTGTCTTTGCCAGCTCTTTTGATCTGGAGGCAAACCTGGTCAGTGGAAATTTCAGGCCTGGTTTTTCCCAGCAAATAGTTGTTGATGCAGGTAATAAGAGGTGTTCGCCGGTAAGTGGAAGTCTGAAAGTAGTTCTTGATAACGAATTGAGTTTTCAGAATGCAGTACCGTCTCCGGATCTTGTAAGTGGAGATACTTTGATCTGGAATTTTATTAGCCTAGTTTTCGATTCTTTGCGACTAAACCCTGTTATCAATTGCAGTACATCGGTTTCTGCCCCGATAGGAGATACCATTCATCTTATGGTTTCCATCACTCCTATGTCAGGTGATGCTGACACGTCAAATAATTATAAAAATTATGATTACCCTGTGATAAACGGATATGATCCAAACGATAAACAGGTTTACCCATTTGGAAATTGTATACCTCATTATATTTCCGATGAGCAATTGCTGACTTATACCATTCGTTTCCAGAACACCGGCAATGCTTCAGCAATTAATATTAATGTATTGGATTCCTTGAACAGCAACTTGGATCTTAATTCAATGAGAGTGATTGCGAGTAGCCATTCGGTTATTACAGAAGTATTACCGGGTAGCGTTTTAAAATTCAGATTCGATAATATTAATCTCCCCGATAGCACCAGTGATGAACCAGCCAGCCATGGTTATGTAATCTATGAGATAATGCCTGATTCTAATGTTGCAGACGGGATACAAATTCAGAACCGGGCCGATATTTACTTCGATTTTAATCCGCCTGTACTTACCAATACAGTGTATAATACAATTACTACCGCCGATCCCGATACTATTCAATGCGCACCTGCAGTCGGAATTAAAAAGCAAGTATTGGCTGCGCAAGCATATATATACCCTAATCCGAGTACAGGCCGTATAGATATTGTGGTATCAAAAGAAATCACAGCGGGAACAATCAAGATCACTAACCTCATGGGGCAGGTGATTACTAAAGAACAGATCCGGAACACAAATTCTGTATCGATGGAGATCCCCGGTCCGGCAGGTTTGTATTTTGTTACCATCACCGATAACAAAGGATATAAATCAGTAGTGAAGGTAGTGAAGCAATAGATCAAGGCTATGGACCAAAACCCTTTCATCCAACTTATCCGGAACAGCGCTTCTCTGCCGGAACAAAGCCTGGCTGTTATTTCAGAGCAATTCGAAAAACGGGAGCTCAAAAAAAATGAGCTGTTCCTGGAAGCGGGAAAAGTAAGCAACGAATACCTCGTACTTGCAGATGGCGCTATGCGGGCATTTACACGGGATGCAGATGGTGACGAAGTAACGACTGGTCTCTTTTTGAAGAACAGGATAGTGATGGAGGTGGCTTCCTTCTTTATGCGGATCCCTTCGCAGGAAACTATCCAGGCGCTGGCTGACAGTACTGGTTATGTGATCACATTCGAAAAACTTAATATGCTTTTTCATGCTATCCCGGAGTTCAGGGAATTTGGCAGGGGAATACTGGTGAAGGAATTTGCAACATTCAAACAACGGACACTGGGACTCATCAATCAAAGTGCGGAAGAACGATATGCAGAACTGATCCGGATGAACCCCGAAATATTCCACTACGCACAGCTGAAACACATCGCTTCTTATCTTGGCATCACGGATACTTCCCTGAGCAGGATCCGGAAAGAGTTTTCGAAAAAATAATTCCTGCTTTCATTTCCTGCCAAATGGCAAGTGCTTTTGACCAAAGGCATCGTTCCTTTGCCATATAAAATTTGAATGCAATGGAAACCATCCCTTTTTATGTTCAGCTGTTTTTTTGCCTTACCGTTTTGCTGGCCTTGTTTATTTTTTTTAAAGCGACTCACTATTCTAAACCAACCATGGCGATCATTGGCGCCTGGCTGCTCATCCAGTCGCTTGTGAGCCTCAACGGTTTTTATACGGTCACCGATACCTTGCCACCCCGCTTTGTGCTGGTATTGCTACCACCTTTGTTACTGATCGTATTCCTGTTTGCCGGTAAAAAGGGAAGAGGGTATATAGACTGCCTGGATGCAGGTATGCTCACACTTTTTCATTTTATCCGTTTGCCGGTGGAGATCGTATTGTTCTGGCTCTTCCTGCATAAAGGTGTTCCGGAACTAATGACATTTGAAGGACGGAATTTTGATGTATTGTCAGGCTTATCGGCTCCTTTTATCTATTACTTTGGTTTCGTAAAGAAAAAGCTGAGCAATCGATTTCTCCTTGCCTGGAATTTTAGTTGCCTTGCCCTCTTACTGAACATTATCGTGAACGCTATCCTGGCCGTTCCGACCCCGTTCCAGCAATTTGGTTTTGATCAGCCCAATCTGGCAGTATTGCATTTTCCTTTCGTTCTGCTGCCTGCGGTGCTGGTCCCGGCCGTATTATTTGCGCACCTGGTGTCCATCCGACAGCTCCTGAAAAGAGATACCGGGACCTGACCCTTATCATTTGACTGGCATCATATTCTCATGATGTTTGTGAACCGGATCTGATATATGAACCAGGATAGAAATATAGAAGTTTTTGACTGGCAGCGGATATTCGGCACAGAGCATATCCCTGTGTCCTATTTGGGAGAGATCGCTTTCCGTACCACTGTCATGTTCCTGATCCTGGTGATCGCACTGAAATTTTTAAGCAAGAGAGGTGTCAAACAATTGTCGGTGTTCGAGCTGGCTATTCTTATTGCCCTGGGCTCGGCGGTGGGCGATCCTATGTTTTATAATTACATTCCACTTACTTACGGGATCCTTGTATTGATCGTAGTGATCCTGCTTTACCGGAGCATTACACGGTTTACTTCCAGAAGCAAAATGATGGAGCGGTTGCTGGAAGGTAAGCCGGTTTGTCTGCTGGAAAATGGCCGGATCGACTTCAGGAATTACCGCAGGATCCGTTTGCCCTATGATAAATTCTTTGCCGAACTGCGTCTGAAAGGTGTGGATCACTTAGGCCAGGTGCGGAGAGCGTATCTTGAAACGTCGGGGGAAATAAGCATTTATTTTTTTAAAGACGAAGAAGTGCTACCGGGTTTGCCTATATACCCCGAATGGATCGACCAGCCAGTAAAAGGAATAAACGAAGGAAAAGACTATGCCTGTATCTATTGCGGCAATGTACAATATGTACAGATTACCGGTAGTGAATGCCGGATCTGTAAGAATAACAAATGGTTGACACCCCTGGCGACACCAAGGGTAGTGTGATCATAGGTGTTTTTAACCGTAAAGGAACGTGGGACCCGCAAAGAGCGCCGGGCTTTGTTATTTGAATTTAAAGTTTTCCATCGTAGCTATCGCAAAATTTTTATCCTCTTGCAAAATAGATCGTAACTTTGTGTAAAGCCGCCGCATGAATACGTTTTTCCGCATCCTCTTAGTTTGTTCTTGTCCGCTTTGGATATATGGGCAGAATAAAGCCAAAATAGAATCATTCAAAAAATTAGGAAGAGACTCGCTGATACAGCTGGCGATCCAAAAACTGAATGAACCGGGTTTCGATCCCGCACAATACGACCGCATCACTGTAAAAGCCAATGATGAGCGGCTGGTTGTGGAGTTTGATCTCTCGGTTCAGTTTACGGGCAATAAGTCCTGTTATTACCATGCGGTATTTGTGAACATTGTAGGCAATGGAAGCGGTAAAAGCATTACAGGCAACTGCGACCAGCCCGTATTCTACAAACGAAGTGTTTCCGAGCAAAAGAAGATCGATTTTGTGTTTAAAGCCATCAACGGAGACAATGAGATCGGCGATGTGCCGGAGAACAAGCTGGACCCGGGCACCAAAATGGAGATCACGGAAAAAGCAGGTTATTATTATGTGGAAATATCCGACTATTCTACTTTTTCGCATTACAAAGTGAATAAGTCGAATGGAAAAGTGTATGATGCCGGGCACAAGCATTATGCAAGGAGCGGGGATGAGGAAGATAAAATGGAGATCATAAAATAAACCCTGCACAGGTAAATCACTTTGTAAATACTGAATAGATTGTTTATCTTTCTGTTACTAAAATAAACTCATGAAAGGTCTTTTTATTTTTTTCTTCCTGCTCCACATCAGCCTGTGTGCGCAAAAACAGGGAAACATCTGGTACTTTGGAAACAGCGGCGCAGGGCTTGATTTCAATGATGGCTGCGATCCCACTGTATTGACGGACGGAGGCACCTTTGCCGGCTTCGAAGGTTGTGCAACGATCTCCGACAACCTTAGCGGACAGCTACAGTTCTATACCAATTCCGAGAATGTGTGGAACAGGAACCACCAGGTAATACCTAACAGTGACCTGATCCCGAGTGGCTCCAGTATTACCCAGGTACTCATTGTCCGGAAGCCGGGCAGCACTTCTGCGTATTACATCATCACCTGCGAAGTACAGGGTTCTTCGGGAGAGGGGCTGCGTTTTCACGGAGTAGACATGAACATGAATGCCGGCCTGGGTGGAATGGCATTTAAAGACAGTTCGCTGTTTGCCGCACCGGTTACCGAAAAGATCACGGCTGTCAGACACTCGAATGGGGTTGACCTGTGGCTGATCGCACATCAGTATAACTCCACTAATTACCTGTGTTTCCTGCTAAACTCCTCCGGCATCCAGACTACACCGGTGATCTCTTCTATTGGTAAAGTGCATTACAATAGTTTAGGTTTTGATGCGATCGGTGAGCTGAAGGCTTCTCCCGACGGAACAAGGCTGGCTGCAGTAACAATGAACAAGCCGAATATTGAGCTGTTTGGTTTTAATACGAGTACCGGGCAGATCAGTAACCTGATCACTCTTCCTGAAAACGGCGGTTACTCGGTATCAGGTAATTCCAGCGGCATCTACGGCTTGTCCTTTTCCCCGAACAGTAAAATGCTTTATGTGAGCAAATGGATCGGGGCCGCTCCGGGAATTCCCACGCAGATCATCCAATACAATGTTTCCTCCAACGATTCGGCTACGATCAACAATACGCGGGTGAATGTGTATTCAACTATGGTTAAAAACCTATACAGTCTTCAGCTGGCGCCGAATAAAAAGATCTATGTCGCACAAAACCAGGCCTCCATGTACCTCGGGGTCATTCATTATCCGGACAGCAGCGGATTGAGCTGTATGTATGTCGACAACGGAATTTATCTCAATGGGAGTACCAGCGGATGGGGTTTGAATAACCTGATGGAATACGGGAATTATTGTGAGTCCCCGTCTATAGGTATGAATGAGACACAGAAATCAGCAAAGCTCAGTATCCGTCCCAATCCTTTTTCGGAATACACCGATCTGCATTTCGATCAGGCAGAAAGTAATGTGAAGGTCATACTATCAGATGTCCGGGGGCGTGTGCTAAGGAGTCTGGACCACATAAGCGGCACGCAACTAAGAATAGAAAAGCAGGATCTTGTGAGCGGATTTTATTTTTTGCAGGTCTACCGTGGGAAAGAACTGATAGCGATGGAAAAGCTTATTATCGAATAGGTCATTCCACGCACATCTTCACCACTTCTTCATACACATCTTTCCAGCCTTTCCATTCGCGCCAGTCGCTGATGGTTTCATTGTGCCAGAGCGTGATCATGGTGCCATTTACTTTTTTTACATGCTCAATTACCGGGAGCACTGTTGCTCTTACTTCTTCCGGCTTCACTTTCATGTAAAAACGCAGGGTGGCATCCATCACCGGGAAGGGGTGGATACATAAGTTTGTTTCTGTTTCAGTATCCAGGTCGTACCAGTAAAAAGGAGAGCAGATGCTGGCCCGGAAACCCACCTGATTGGCGTAACCCATGGTATAGTCATCGAGGATGCCGTTATCGATGAGTGTTTTGTATGTAATCGGGAAGTTGAGCTTCAGAAAATGCTGCCGGCTTTTTATAATATTGCGGTGAACAATATTCGTGAGTCGGGTGATCTCTTTCTTCACCTGCCCGGCAGAAGTGTTGGAACCATAGGAGGGATGAATGCCCACTTCGGCATAGTCGTTCAGGTGTTTGATCAGCGACTGGAATTTATTGTTGTTCGAAGGGAGGTTCTTGTCATTGGGGCCATAGTCTCCCAACAGAAAAAAATAAATGACCTCCAGGTTGTATTTCTTTTGGATAGCAAGCTGCAGGTCGTATGTATCATAAGGATCCTGCATTTTACCGACAAGTGTCCGTAAACGTTCTGCCATGTCCGCCCAGAAAAAATTTACGAAGCCTCTGCCGAAGCCACCAATGGTACGCATCACGCCTTTTTGTTTAAAAGCATAGGCATTGTCGATATCGATGGTGGAAATATACGTGTAACGATGTTGTTTGAAAACAAGCTCCGGAAATTTCTCCTGCAGGATGGTTTTGAATTCCAATGCCCAATAGTTGACAATTGGCATCTGCAAAAAATGATGTTGCCAGGCAATGCTGCTCTCGGCCTCGAAACGGTCGTGTTTATCGCGGATATGCGGCAGGTATTCTTCGTAGCGGGAAACGAGGTAGAAGGAAGCGGCAAAAATATCGAAAGGAACAAGGTTGGCTGTATTGGTTTTAAAAAGCGTCTTGAAGCCCCGCCATTCGCCAACGGGGATATTTTGTTCTTTGACCCCCTGCTCAAAGATCAGCGCTGCGCATTGAATATGTAACTCATCACCAAGTGCTTTGTGTGCAAAGCTGAATTTCGGGCCGGCATGTGCATTGAACAGTGCCGGATCGTCTGTGAGGGTATACTCAATCCCGTACAGGTCCTTAAAAAACAGGTTAAAGATATACTTTGCCCGCAGGCTGATCTTATGTGTATATATAAACAGCATCAGCTTTTTTGAAGGTGGGCAAGCATTTCTTTGCAGATGAATTCAGCAGCCTTTCCATCTCCGTAGAACTGCGGGAATTGAAGGCTGCTTGTTTTTTTGAAATGCTCATATGCAGCTATGATCTTTTCTTTGTTGCTGTCGGCAATGATCGCTGCACCGCATTTCACCAGCTCCACCCATTCTGTTTCCGGGCGCAGGATGATGCAGGGCTTATTAAAATAAAAGGCTTCTTTCTGCACTCCTCCGCTGTCGGTAATAACGATCGACGCATTTTTTTCGAGCGCCGTCATTTCAAGGAAAGAGGCTGGTGCTGTGATCTTAAAGAGCGGATTGTTTTTTACTCCTGCCAGGGTAACAGGATCCAGGTTGCTCTCCAGTAATTTTGCAGTACGTGGATGCAATGGCAGCACAATAGGAATTTCGTTTTTTACGGAGATATCATTCAGTGCTGCAAATAAGCTGCTCAGGCGTTCCGGATCGTCCGTATTATTATTGCGGTGGATGGTAGCCAGCACATAGTTTCCTTTTGATACCCCGTAACGTTCTTCGGTATTTATTTTGTTTTCCGCAATGGAAGAAAAGTGCAGACTGTTGTCGTACATCACATCCCCGCAGTGATAAATTTTTGGATTATCTGCCGTGTAGGGTGCTTCGTTGTTTTTCACAAATCCTTCTTTCTGCAGGTTCAGGTAGCCCGTTTCAGTAGGGGAGAAAAGCAGGGTGGAAAGGTGATCGCACAGAATGCGGTTCACTTCTTCCGGCATGGCTTTGCTGTAGGAACGCAATCCTGCTTCGATGTGCACCACCGGCACATGGATCTTGGAAGCAGCTATACCGCCCGCTAATGTAGAGTTGGTATCACCATACAGAACGATGGCATCCGGTTTTTCTGTTAAGAGAATTTCCTCGATCCCAACGATCATAGTAGCTGTTTGTTTCCCGTGCGATCCACTGCCAACATTCAGGTTGTAGTGGGGAGCGGGAATACCGAGCTCATCAAAAAACACCTGGCTCATATTTTCATCATAGTGTTGCCCGGTGTGTACAATTATTTCTACAATGTCTTTTGCAAAATGAGCAGCAATGGCCCTGCTAAGTGCAGCGGCTTTAATGATCTGTGGCCTTGCGCCTATAATGGTTACTATTTTCAGCATATGATTTTGAATCCGATAAAGTTAATAAAAGGAATCTGAGCATGTTTATTGTGCAGAACAAACTATTAACTTTGACTATGTTTATAAGATTGAATCCCGATAAGATCGATTATAATAATCTGGCCGAGGCGGTAAAAGTGTTACGGAACGGCGGAGTAGTAGTATATCCGACCGATTCGGTGTATGCATTTGGCTGTGATATGATGAACCAGAAGGCGATCGAAAAGCTGTGCCGCATTAAGGGCATCAAGCCGGAGAAATCGACTTTTTCCTTTATTTGTGCGGATCTGAGCAGTCTTTCGGATTATACGGTCCCGATCAGCAATACGGTTTTCCGGGCTATGAAAAAAGCGCTGCCGGGGCCTTTTACCTTTATCCTCGAGGCGAACAGCAATGTTCCCAAGCTGCTGAAACAATCGCGTAAAACAGTTGGTATTCGTGTGCCGGCCAATGCCATTTGCAAAGAATTAGTGGAAAGCCTTGGCAATCCAATACTTTCTACGTCGCTGCATAACAATGAGGATGAGCTGATCAATTATTTTTCGGAGCCGACATTGATCTATGAAAAATACAAAGAGGTGGTGGATCTTGTTATTGACGGTGGGTATGGAAGCATTTATCCGACTACGGTTGTAGATTGCAGTGGAAAAGAAATTGAGATCGTACGGGAAGGAGCCGGTGATATAGCGCTTTTAGACCTTTAGTGAGGCTTGTTGATATTGGTGCTTTTCTGCGACTGTGACCATTCGAGGGCTTTTTCGAAGGTGGAGAAAAGCTCGGTAGGCGCTTCCGGCTTATTGTATTTTATAAAGTGATTTACCTCTAATTTATTGGAAAGATTGTAGCAGATAAAAGCCCTTGCACAGATGTGATCAATGGATGAATTCCTGTTTTGCGCCATCGCCCGGACTTCCTGTGTAAAGTAAACGCTAAGTTTATTGAAATCGTATATGAGCACGTGCTCGGAATCATTGGTGAGCTCCCTGGTGATCTTAATGATATCGATCGCTTCAGACACTTCCAGCTCTCCTCCTTTGGTGAAGGTAAGCAAGACAATTCCATCATCTATCAACGTAAAATCAGCAAAGGAGGAGGAAATGGTCTTTTGGTTCATTTTTCGATTAATGTCTATAATCATACTACAAGGTACAAAATAAATCAGTCCATTCGATAAAAAATTGATTTTTCCCGACAAAAAACTGTTAATTTGCGATAAAAACTTGTAAATAAGTTAATTAAGGGATTTTTTGAATAAAAAAATCCCGATATCCTGAACATTGTTCGAAGGAGACCGGGATCAATATTTAAAAAACGGGATTAAAATCTTTCGAGGCGGGAGAAGAAGAAATTTGCTTCGTTAGCAGCATTCTCATCACTGTCCGAACCATGAACGGCATTGGCCGCAATTGATTTTGCAAATAATTTACGAATGGTTCCTTCTGCAGCTTTGGTAGGGTCCGTTGCTCCGATCAGGTTCCTGTAGTCAGTCACAGCATTCTCTTTTGAAAGAACAGCTGCAACGATAGGCCCGGAGCTCATATAATCAACCAGCTCGCCGAAAAAAGGACGCTCTTTGTGGATCTCGTAAAAAAGTCCTGCCTGCTCTTTTGTTAGCTGCATGTATTTCATTGCAACGATGCGGAATCCGCCTTCGTTGATCTTTGCTAAAATTGGTCCGATGTTGTTAGCTTCTACTGCATCGGGTTTGATCATGGTAAATGTTACTGTTCCTGCCATTTTTTGTTTTTTGGAGCGCAAAGATAGGAATTATTTGAAGATTTTATTGATTTTAGAATTTTTTGGAAAGAAGTAAGATGCAAGACGCAAGAACCAAGACATAAGATTCAAGACTGATTTCGTTAAACAATAAAGTCTTTGCGAACTCTGCGGCTTTGGCGAAATTAAGATTATGCTTTCCTGATGTGCTAAACTATTTATTTTTCTTCGTCGCCGGAACCCGTAACAAAAGCAGGAACCCGATCACAAAGAAAACGATCAGTGCAAGCACGGAATTACGCATACCGGTCATCTGGCTGATAAGGCCGAACGTAATGGTACCGATGATCATTCCTAACTTTTCCATCACATCGTAAAAGCTGAAATAGCTGGCATGGTCTTCCGTCTCCGGTAAAAATTTACTGTAGGTAGAGCGTGAGAGGGCCTGTATGCCACCCATCACGAGTCCTACGGAAGCTGCCACTATATAAAAATGCACCGGTTTATGAACGATGAAATAGGTGAACAGACAAATGAAAACCCAAAATGCGATCGCGATCAGCAGGCCGGTTTTGCTGTTCGATTTTTTGGAGATCCAGGAAAAGAGAAAAGAACCGGCGATCCCCAGGAACTGGATCAGCAGGATACTAATGATCAGTGAGCTTGTTTTTGTTTTTTCGGCTGCTTCTCCCGTTCCCCAATCGATCTCTTCACGGGCAAAAAGAACAGCCATTACCATTACGGTTTGAACGCCCATATTATAAAAGAAATAGGAACCTAAGAACCTGCGCAGCTCAAGGCGTGTCATTACATCTTTGAATACATTGCGGATCTCTTTGAATCCTTTGGTAAAAACCTGGCCGCCTCCTTTTTTATCCACTGTCGTGTTTGGCAGCCTGGCAAATGTGTATTGTGCAAATCCCAGCCACCAGATGCCGGTTAAAAGGAAGGAGTATTTTACTTTGAAGAAGCCCGTCGTGCTTACGATAACGCCATTTACGATTTCTTCTTCGTATTTTATCCCGGGAATACTAATACCTACTATACAAATAATAAGCAACAGGGAGCTTCCGAAATAACCCAATGCAAAGCCTTTCGCGC
This sequence comes from Bacteroidota bacterium, assembly GCA_021156365.1. Classification (GTDB taxonomy): domain Bacteria; phylum Bacteroidota; class Bacteroidia; order B-17B0; family Aurantibacillaceae; genus JADJDM01. The sequence continues at coordinate 435,074 of JAJNDK010000001.1, read as the reverse complement.
TTACTTTATCCTGGTTCTCGGTGCTTGCAATTTCGGGCAGGTAAGAATTGTAATACACTAAACTTCCCCAGAAGCCTATAGTTGCGGTAATGAAAGGAATAAAGCTGAGCTCGATGTGCTCCCGTTTGAAAAAGAAAAGACACATGCAAGACAGGGAACCCAGGTAGCAGAAGAATTGCAGGAATCGTTTTTTGTTTCCAAGATAATCGGCGATCCCCGAAAGGATCGGAACAATGAGAACAACAATGGCCAGTGCAAATGCATATACATAGGCATAGATATCATGGTTCTGAAAATCACGACCGAATGCATGGATCGTTTTGCCTACGAATTCTTTTCCCTGGTGACTCGTCACATACTCGTAAAAATTAGGAAAAATAGCAGAAGTGATCACGAGCGGGAATACCGAATTGGCCCAGTCGTAGAAGGTCCAGGCGCGAATGGTCTTTTTGTCGTTCTTTATTATTGATGACATAGTTTATTGTTTTATTACCAGATTCTGAAATCAGCACTAATATTCTCTATCCTGGAAGTGGGTTGTTGCGCTCCGTTACTTAAATTACTTACTTCTGTGGTCAGATACTGTTGTAACTCACTTAACATGATCTGCCCGTCTTTATTGAGATCAGCGGTGTTATCCTTTAAGCCACGTAAAAGACAATAGGTAAATAAACCATTTTTCCACTGGCCGCTCTCCATTGCATATTCTTTACCACCCGCAGAGGAAATAACGGTAGCGCCTGTTCCCTTTCTAAGATCGGTAAAAAGTGTTTTAGTGAGCTCTGAAGTGTTTTCCAGGCCTAAATAAGAGTCCTTTTGAGCGATTGCAGTGCCTACATTTCTGAAGGTAATACCTGAATTTGGTTTGTCAGAGGCGGTTACCTGAACTTCTTCTTTATCGATTTCTCCACTATGACACGCATCAATCAGTAATATTTTTTTAAGCGGGGCAATACTATCAAGTATGTTTTCAAGAACTTCATAGGGAATTCCTTTAGCAGAAGGGTTTGTGAAATCAATATCTCCCGACGATAAGTAATAATCAAGATCTTTGTCCAAAACGCCATGCCCGGCATAAAATAAAATCACTTCATCATTTCTATCAGCTGTTTTCAGAAAGTCTTTTAAAAGGATAACATTATTCTTTGTAACCTCTTTATTGGTAAGTGTTTTTGTATAGACTCTCCCGTAATTTTTATTTGTGGAAAGCATTTGCTTAATATCCATAGCATCCTTGGAGGCGTAGGTAAGGTTGAATTCTTTTTGGATAAATTCTCCTGAGCCAATACATAGCAGGTACAGATCCGGTTTTTCTTTGCCTTTTGTGCAATTTACAGTAACACTTTCCTTATAGCTTTCTGCTCCGGCAATATTAAGTACAGAGAACTGAATGTTGTTTATTCCTTTTTTCAGATCTATGGTCAGATCAGTTTCATAATTCAATGCGTTTTTACTTTTTATCGAAATTCCTTTTGTTCCATAAAGAGCAACATCATTTATCCAGATATTAATACGGTCTAAATTGTATTTTTTGTCCAGCACTTCAAGATTGATCTTTAATACGGATTCATTTTGTATGGAAGAAATCTGTTCACTATTCTTTATTTTGATCTCCGGTAAATTCAGCTCATCGCTTAGCATGTCTTCTGTAAGCTTCATTTTTTTTAACCTTTTTAAATATGCTTTATGGTAAGCTTCTATTACTTTTTCGTTACCTAATCCCATTTTCTTTAATACAAGATCCGGGCGATTATATTTAAGGTCGAATTGTTCAACCCCATAAAGATTATTTCCTTTTACAAAATGTACATACTCTGCTGCGCCTTTTGTTGACATGTAGTATTGTTCAGGAGTTGTTATTACATATTCCTGGTAGCCTGTGCTAATAATGCTTGCAATTTCTTTTCCGGTTTCTAAATCCCAGTATTTGGATGTGCCATCAACTAATGAAGATATAAGATGTTTACCATCGCTGGAAAAAGCAAAGTTAGATATGTAGGAAAATTGATTTAATTCGATCGTTTTTTTTGTTTTCTTATTAAAAACGCCAATTTTAGTTCCGCCCATATTGAATGCAACCAAATTATTATCCTTACTCATTTTAGAACTTTCAGCCACAATCAATTCTGTTGTTGTTGTTAGTTTATCAACATCTTTAGTTTCTATGTTTAAAATATATATGTTGATTTTTTTTTCTCCGGCCCAGGTTGAAACGAGTAGATGATCTTTTTTTAGCCTTGTTAAGGATATAATCGCTTCATGTTTCCCAAGAGGAAGCATTTCTTTAATGTCAAAAGGTTCATTTTTATCCGTAAATATATTATATCTCATTATTTCACCTGGAGTCCCTTTCGAAACATCATAATTAGTTACCTCTGAGTTATTTAAAAAAAAGGCCGTATTCATCCTATATTCAGGAAAATGCCGGATCAACTCCCCTGTAGCGCAATTGTATATTCTATTACCCTTTGGTGAAATTGTCAGTAAATACTTTCCATCATCAGAAACATCTTTAATTTGTTCGAATTCGTTCGGATGAAATTGAACAGGTTTCCCCACTTTTTCTTTGGTTATTAAATTTATTACATAGCCTTGCTTACTTTCATACTGAAGATCACCTGTTGCGTAAGCCAGATATTCTCCATTGTTGGAGTTAATTGAACTCAATAAATCAGGAGTTTTTAAGCGCTTAATGTCCGGTAAATCCCAAATAATAATTTCGTCTTTGGCAGCTGTATACAACGTATTGGAATTATTCAAAAACCCACAGCCAAACGGAATAAATGGTACAGATTTGAGTTCACATATTTTTTTATCGAGTAAAAAATCATAAATGAATCCATTTGCGAATAAATACCGGGAATCAGAACTAAATGCATAATTAATACACATGGGGTGCCCGAGAACTTTAGATAACACCCCGTTTTTTTTTATGTATATATTTAATATCAAACCTCCATCTGCACTGGTATTCTGATAAACAACCTCATTTTTACCGTTTGGTGAACTATAACTAAATTCTTTGTTTGAACTTATTACTTTAAGTATAAGGTTCGTATTTATAGAGTCAATATTTCTAACCGGTTTCAAATTTAGTTCTTCTTTACCTGCTATCCCGGTTTCAATGCTAATTTCAGTTATTGTGGCCGACTTTGTAGCATTTTCACCCGGGTAAAGAGCGCCACATTTGTATATAAAAACAGAATTATCATTTGATGAAAAGGAAATGGAGTCAGGAACATTTTCTTTTACATAATTTGAAAGCGGCGTTGTCGTAAAAATAATTTCCCTTACTAAACGGCCCGTTTTGAAGTCCCAAATAGTAGCTTTCATTTTATCCATTTTCGCTACATATTTGTTATTAGGGCTAATTGCACAATATAGGCTCATATCCCAACCCGACGATATCATTGTATTTATTTGCTGCGAATAGTTTTTTAAAAAAACAAGCAGTGTGATCACAGTAAATATTTTTTTCATAAGCAAATTTTACTGTTTTATGATCTCAAACTCCACTCTTCGGTTCTGCGCCTTGCCTACATCCGTGTCGTTGGTGGCAATGGGCTGTGAATCACCGAATCCTTTAAAATACATTTTGTTCTGCACACCCTTGCTGATCAGGTATTCGAACACTGTTCGTGCGCGTTCCTGCGACAGCTTCAGGTTTTTCCGTGAAGAGCCCGAATTGTCGGAATGCCCGTTGATCCTGATCTCCATGCCGGGATGACGCAGCATGTATTGTACCAGCTTGTTCAGCTCCGGGAAAGATTCGGGAGTTATATAATAATGTCCGTTTTCGAAATTGATGTTTTTCAGGGTCACGCGATCTCCCACTTTTATATCTTTTTTTACTTCGAGCACCGAGTCTTCTTTTTCGTCCAGGCTGCTGCCCACGATCACGGTTTTTATTTCATCTTCTTTTTGTTTCACCCGTTTCAGCGACACATCGTCTACAAAATAATAGGCTTCTTTGAAACCCATTTTCAGGACATTGTCTTTCACCATATCTTTTCGCACATTCTCTGCGAAATTCCCGATAGTTATAAATTTTTCGCCCCCATCGGCTATGTAAATGCCCGAGACTTTGAACCAGCCGTAATTATTGAAAAAACCGCCTCCTTTTTTTGCGGTGGTATCGATCAGGTTGGATTTGGTGAGTGTTCCGAGCCCCTGGTAACCGGCTTTTGAGAAATGCGCACCAATCGATTTGAGGGTGGCATTGCTCCAGAAGCCCAGCCGGATGTACATTTCAAACTCATAGCGGGCTCCGCGTTTGAGCGGTTCGGCAAGTTTTACCTGCAGGAATTCTTTGTATTTTTTCTGGTACCGGAGCCCTGCATAGCCTGTTCCTGTGCGTGCGCCTTTGAAACGGGAGGTGTCATTTGCGAGGGGCTCAAGGTAATAATCCACACTTGCGATCTGCTGCCAGGGAATAGCGGCTTTGATGGAAGAAGATTTCTTTTTGTAATTTTCGAAGCTCCCGTTGGGAACTAAATTCTTCTGGACCTGTTCCTGCGCAATAGATGTATATGTAAATAATACATATACGACTGGAAAACAGTATGTTAATAACCGGCTGCGCATTTCGTACAGCACAAAAATAAGCGAATAACAATAATTTAGATTTATTTGTTATGAACAGTTGTTTTTATAAAAAAAGCTGTATATTTGCAGTCCAAAATAAAAAGATTAAAACAGTAAGAAGAAATGGCAAATCATAAATCGTCAATTAAAAGAATCAGATCAAACGATGCAAAACGTTTGTTAAACAGATATTATGCAAAAACAGCGCGTACGTTTTTGAAAAAACTGCGTACCTCTACCGATAAAAAAGAAGTAGTGGAACTGTTGCCAAAAGTATCTTCTATGCTGGATAAACTGGCAAAACGTAACATCATTCACAAGAACAAAGCTTCTAACCTGAAGTCGAAGATCGCTAAAAGAGCGGCTACTTTGAACTAATCAGTTTAAGGAATATATTTTATAGAAAAACCTCCTGACAGAATCGTCAGGAGGTTTTTTTGTGGCTTCGGCTACGCTCAGCCACAATGTCACAGAAATAATTGTGTATGCACTATTGAATTCAAATCCGGTGACTGAACGGAGCCGATTTCAGTGGTTGAAAAAAGTCAATTACGGTTGTGAAAAAGAGTTGATTACGGTGGCTGAGCGGAGTCGAAGCCACCGGTTACATTATTTACTATCTTTAGCTCATCGCAGCTATCCCTAAAATATTCAGGAATCTTGCTTTCCAGGTGCTGGTTGCCATCCTTGCGGGTGTGCTGTTAGGGCATTTCTATCCGGAAGCGGGAGTGAAGATGGAGATCATCGGGAAGACCTTTATCAACATCATCAAAGTGTTTATTGGGCCTATTATTTTTCTCACTGTCGTTTTAGGAATAGGCGGCATGGGCGACCTGAAAAAAGCGGGCAGGGTGGGGTTGAAGTCGCTCCTGTATTTTGAGATCGTTACCACTTTTGCATTAGGGATAGGGATCCTTATTGCCTATTTACTGGAACCCGGAGCAATTGACATTTCCGGGTTGACCGCCAAAGATGCCTCGCAGTATACAAAAGATCCTGCGAAAGCATTCAGCTGGCTCGAATTCTTTTTGTCCAATTTTACCCTGCAGGTATTGGTGGGCGGGTTGATCGGAGGTGTCGTCCTGAGCCTGATAAAAAACAATGAGAAGCCGGTACACATCCTGAAGACGGGTTCCAAATGGGTATTCAAAGCATTGCATATTGTCATGTATCTGGCTCCGCTTGGTGCTTTCGGAGGAATGGCATTCGCGGTCGGTAAATTCGGATTACAGACCCTACTGCCATTGGGCAAGCTGATGATCTGTGTATACATTACCATGGCCTTGTTTATTTTCCTGGTGCTGGGCGGGATCCTGCGGTTCTATAAAATGAGTATCTGGACCTTCCTGAAAACGATCAAGGAAGAATTGCTGATCGTACTTGGGACTTCTTCTTCCGAGCCTGCCATGCCATCGCTGATGCTGAAGCTGGAGAAAATGGGCTGCAGCAAATCTGTAGTGGGTTTGGTAGTGCCAACGGGCTATTCCTTTAATCTCGATGGGACCTCGATCTATCTATCGATGGCGGTGATGTTCATTGCACAGTTGTACAAAGTGCCTTTATCCTTCGGAGAAATGCTGAGCATCATCGGGATCCTGATGATCACTTCCAAGGGTGCTGCCGGCGTAACAGGCAGCGGCTTCATTGTGCTGGCATCTACTTTAACGGCCTTGCATAAGATCCCTGTTGAAGGGCTTGCATTTTTATTAGGCGTGGATAAATTCATGAGCGAAGCGCGTGCGATCACCAACATTATCGGCAATGGTGTAGCTACGATCGTCATTGCAAAATCGGAAAAGGAGTTTGTGAAAGTGGAAGAGAAAAGCTGAGCTACTTTTAACCGCAAAGAGGCGCAAAATTTATACGCAAAGTAACGCTAAGAGTGAATGTTTTCTCGCAACGCTTGCGCCGAAGCTACAGCGAAGGAGCAAAGACGCTAAGAGCGCCACAAGCACGCAGACGAAACCTTACAACAAATTGATCTTCTCCATGATCGCATTCTTGTAGCTGCGACTGATCGGAACGGTGATCTTGCTGAGGATGATCTGGTCTTCTTTGATCGACTGGATCTTATTCAGGTTCACTACATACGAGCGATGCACACGCACAAAGCTCGGATGATTGATCTTTTCCACCACGTCTTTTAAATAGGAGTGTACGGTATATCTATCTCCGTTGATATGAATGTGGCAGTAATTATCGAGCGCTTCGAGGTACATAATATCTTCCACGTTGATCTTGTGAAGGCCGTTCTTGTCTTTCACAAAGAGGTGTTCGGAATTGGTGCCTTCGTTCTCTAATTGCCCTGACAGGAGGCTTTTGGCAAGCTCTGTTTTTTTGCGTTCTTCTTTTGCCGTACTGTGCTTGTTCAAAGCAATTTCAATGGCATTCTGGAGATCCACATCCTTGAAAGGCTTGATGATGTACCCGTAAGGATCTGCTTCCAAAGCCTGGTTGAAGGTCTTGCGGTCGCCGTGAGCAGTAAGGAACACCACCGGAATAAAAAATTCGGTGTGGATCTTTTTTGCTGCGTCGATCCCGCTCAGCTCCCCGATGATATTGATATCCATCAGCACGAGGTCCGGACTCTCTTCTTCGGCCAGCTTCACTGCAGAGTCCGCATTATCCACAATACCGATAATATTGTAGCCCAGTTTTTTCAAACGCATTTCCACATCCATTGCGATGGTAAATTCGTCTTCTACTATGATCAGGTTCGTCTTCATTATTCTTACGCTAAATTAAAATTTATTTCGAAACAGGCACCTCTTTCTGTTTGTATATTTTGGATCACTCCCTTGATCTGCTTTACCAGTCCGCTTACCAGTCGCATACCCAGTGATTTATATTTGTTAAAATCAAAATCCGCCGGCAATCCATGCCCATTGTCACTGAATGTGATCTTTATGTGACGCTCCGCTTTCACGCATTCGATGGTGATAATACCATTTTTCGTGCCACTAAAACCATGCTTTACACTATTGATTATTAGCTCATTCAGCACGAGACTGCAGGGGACCAGCCGGTCGATATCCAGTTTCATATCCCCGCATTTGATGACGGTCTGTATATTTTTTTCGCGAAGAAGTAAAGATTGTGTTAAGTGTTCGGTAAAATCGACGAGGTATTCGCGCAGGTCTATTTCCCTTAGATTATCACTTTGATAGAGCTTTTCGTGAATAATGGCCATGCTCTGGATCCGGCTTTCGCAGATCTTCAGGATCTCTTCCGCATTTTTTCCTCCGGACAGCCCCTGCTGAAGATTCAGTAAGCTCGAAATGATCTGCAGGTTATTCTTCACCCGGTGATGGATCTCTTTCAGCAGCACTTCTTTTTCTTCGAGGGCATCTTTGATAATGCTGTTCTTGAAGCTCAGTTCCCGTGCGATCTTTGATTTACTGCGGAAGAAAAAGAACAGTACGATAGCCAGTGCGAAAGAAATAGCAAGGATAATAAGCAGGTAGCTCTTTTGTTTCCGATCGATGACCGACTGTGCATCCTTGAGCTTGTTCTCTGTGCTCAGTAATTCTATTTGGGTTTCTTTCTTTTCCGAATCGTATTTTTCCGCCAGCTCTTTTTCTATCCGGGTTTTTTCATCGTTGAACAAACTATCCGTGTAGGCAACATATTTCTGGTAATAACTCATGGCGGTCTTGTAATCGCCTTTTGCTTTATAAATATTGGTGAGGCTTTCGTAAATGCTTTGCAGGCGACCGAAGCTATTCGTTTCCTGTGCAATGGCCAATGATGCGTTGGCATATTTTAATGCCAGGTCAAATTGTTTAAGATCGGTATACAGCATGCTGAGTGTGTAATACGTATCTGCAATGTGGATGGTGTTATTGGAGGCGGCAAAAATATCGATAGCTTCTTTCAGGTATTTTTCCGCTTCGTGGTAATTTTTTTTATAATACAAAGCCCCGCCGATGTTTCCGGCGGTGATCGCCAGGTTTTTTTTCGACACTTTGTTCTTTAATTTATAGGCTTTGTAGTACCATACCAAAGCACTGTCATACTGATCGGTCTGCACATATATTCCACCGATATTGTTATACGTGAGCAGCACATTGTCGAAATCCCCGGCTTCCATAAACATTGGAATGGTCTCTTCATAAGTGAGGCGGGCGCGTTTGTAATTTTTTAATTTCATGTAGATCAGGCCTACATAATTATTGCTGATAGCAAGCCCGCGGTAGTCTTTTGTTTCCTGTTCAATATTTTTCGACTTTTCATAATACTCGAGGGCTTTCTGATAATTCCCTTTTTCCATATAACTGTAGCCGATATTTTTATACCCGAGACTAAGCCCGGCTTTATCGTTTATGCGTTCTGAAATTACCCGCAGGCTGTCATACATGATAATGGAGCTGTCCAGTAATCCCAAATGCCAGTAGGTGTCGCCTAAGACTTCCCAGAGGTGTGCCCGCCGAGCCGGATAATTTTTTGCAAAGGCGATCCCTTTATTTGTCGCCGCGATCGCTAAACGTGGGTCCTCGTATTTTATACGCAGGGCATACCGGTAGATCTTATTTAGCTTTGTGGTATCCGGTTGATCGGAGGAAAGGAAATGATCAGCACTGTCCTTTTTTTGGGAGAAAAGCGGATAGCAGAGTGTGATGCAGGCAATAACGAATGCTGCCCTCCATACATACAAATTTTTCCTGCTCCACAACACGGGGCAAATATACTATTTTTGTCGACAAACAATTGATTTTTATAGACTAAATCGTTTTTAGTTTGAAAACAGATCAGGCAGCAGGAAAGTCTATTTCAAAGCTGGCTCCCGTGTCAGTGGGCCTGAGCCGGATTTCACCTTTGATCTGTTTTACGAGACCGCTCACAAGGCGCATCCCCAGCGATTTGTATTTAGTGAAATTAAAATCCGCGGGCAGGCCTTTTCCGTCATCGCTCACACAAAGCTGAACATGGCTTGCTGTTTTTGTACATTCAATGCTGATCAGGCCCTGGTTTACGTTTTTCAAACCATGCTTTACGCTATTCGTGATCAGCTCATTTAAAACAAGGCTGCAGGGCACCAGCCGGTCGATGTCGAGCTTTATATCCCTGCAGTGAACACGGACCGCTATATTCTTTTCGCGAAGTAATAAGGATTGTGTAAGGTGTTCGATAAAATCGTCGAGGTAGTCTTTCAGGCTGATCTCCTTGAAGTTCTCACTCTGGTAAAGCTTTTCATGAATGATGGCCATGCTCTGTATCCTGCTTTCACAGATCTTCAGGATCTCTTCGGCATTCTTTTCACCCGCCAGGCCATGCTGCAGGTTGAGCAGGCTGGAAATGATCTGCAGATTGTTTTTCACGCGGTGATGGATCTCCTTGAGCAGGAAATCTTTTTCCTCGAGGGCATTCTGAATAATGTGATTCTTTGAGCTGAGCTCGCCTGCAATCTTTGACTTGTTCCGGAAGAAAAAGAACAGCACAATAGCAAGAAGAAATGAGATACCAAGAATGATGAGCAGGTAATTTTTCTGTTTGGCGCTGTTTTCAGCCTCACTGTCTTTTAATTTGTTTTCCGCACTCAACAGATCTATTTTGGCTTCTTTTTTTTCTGACTCATACTTTTCTGCCAGGTCTTTTTCGATCTTCACTTTTGCTTCGTTTGTTATACTATCATTGTATAAAATATACTTCGATAAACACTCGGTGGCTTTTTTATAATCGCCGGTTTGTTTGTAAAGCTCACCAAGGCAGGAATAGACGTTGGCAAAGCGATCATAATTGTTTACTGCAGCGGAGAATGCCAGCATCTTTTCTCCATAGCTTTCGGCTTTTTCATACTTTTTCTGCTGGGTATACACAAGCGTCAGAAAATAATAAATGTCGGATACGGCCATATCGCCATCCATGCCGGAAAAGATCTTTTCACTTTCTATGAAGATCTTTTCAGCTTTTACAAGATCTTTTTTGTGGTAATAACAGACTCCCGTATTTACAAGCACAGTAGCATATGTTTTAGGGGACATTCCGGCTTTGTATACAGAGGTTCGGTTGAGCCATACCAATGCACTGTCAAACTGTTTTTCTTCTATAAATGTACGGGCTATATTACACATGCCCAGCACTATGTTATCGTTCGATTTCAGTTTTTTAAATACTTCTACAGATTCCAGGTAGGTTTTACGCGCCAGCCTGAAATTGGCCAGCCGGAGATAAATTTCTCCTACATAAGAATTGGTCAAAGCCAATCCGTTCATATTACCTGTAAGGATCTCAATTTGTTTGGCTTGCGAATAGCAGTTGAGCGCCTCTTTCAGGTTGCTGTATTCCATGTGGATGTAACCGGCATTTTTTAACGCGATGGAAAGGCCGGAGCTGTCATGAGTAAGTGCAAATAGTTTGGCCGCGGTTTCATAATCTTTCAGGGATTCGTCGAGCTTGCCTAAGTGCCAATGAGAATCGCCGATCAGGATCCAGAAACGCCCTTTAAAAGAAGTATCTGCTTTCGGTGATTGAATGGCTCTTTGGCTGGTACTGATGCAGAGCTTCGGGTCCGAGTACACATTTCGATCCGCAAAATTATAGATCTTTACAAACTTGAAAGTGTCGCGTTCATTGCCCTTCAGGTAATAATCCATGCTGTCGGTTTGTGAAAGCAGGCAAAAATGAAGCAGGATAAAGACAAAAGAAAAGAATGTCTTCACAGAGCCGGATGATATACGTAGGTCGGGTTTATTGTTCCACACAGGGTAAAAGTATAAAAAAATAGCCGGTAGAAATATACCGGCCATTAAAAAGGTTATAATGTGGAAAGCTGTTCCTGCAGCGCTTTTATCTTCAACTCGGCATCGCTCATTTTTTTACGTTCCAGCTCTACCAGCTCAGGTTTGGCATTGGTTACAAATTTTTCGTTCGCCAGTTTGCTTTGCACCGATTTCAGGAAGCCCTGATTGTATTCCAGCTCTTTTGTTAAACGTACTTTTTCTTCTTCGGCATTGATATTATTGGCAAGCGGAATAAAGAATTCCGTTGTTTTTATCGTAAAACCAAAAGCCCCTTCCGGTTTGGTAGTACTGTAGCTAAATGAAGAAAGGTTAGCCAGCTTTATAATAGCCATATCGAAATAGGAGCGTTGTGCATCCGATTTTTCTATAACAGATAGTTTCTCTTTAGGGGAGAGCTGTTTTTGCTGGCGTACATTCCGAACCATTGCCACGATCTCTTTGCTTACTTCAAACTCTGCTAATTGTCTTGCATCGATAGCTTTTATTTCAGGCCAGGATGCCACAATGATACAGTCTTTGTCTGTTCTTTCTTTTACAAGGTGCCAGAGCTCTTCGGTGATAAAAGGCATCCACGGATGCATGATCTTCAACAGGCTTTCCATGAAATCAACAGTCGCATCATAGGTGGTCTGATCGATCGGCATTGCTTTTCCATCTACAAATTCAGGCTTGATGATCTCAAGGTACCAGGCACAGAAATCGTCCCATACCAGTTTATACGTAGCCATCAGGGCATCGCTCATGCGGTATTTGCTGTAATGATCGTTGATGATCTCCAGCTGTTCCGACAGTTTGTTTTCGAACCAGGTAATGGCAGTTTTTGATGCTTCCGGCTGCGGAACATTGCCTACTTCAAATCCTTTGATCAAACGGAACGCATTCCATACCTTATTCCAGAAATTTCGTCCCTGCTCGCAGTAGCTTTCGTCAAACATCAGATCATTTCCGGCAGGGGAACATAATAACATCCCTACACGCACACCATCAGCACCATACTTAGCGATCAGGTCGAGCGGATCGGGAGAGTTTCCTAACTGCTTGCTCATCTTTCTGCCCTGCTTGTCACGAACAATACCCGTGAGGTACACATTCGTGAACGGTTTTTTGCCGGTGTATTCATATCCTGCAATGAGCATCCTTGCTACCCAGAAGAAAAGGATCTCCGGGGCCGTTACCAGGTCATTGGTAGGGTAGTAGTATTTCAGATCTGCATTCGCTTTTTCCCATCCGTTCTGAACGATCTTCGGATCGAACACGGTAAGCGGCCAGAGCCAGGAAGAGAACCAGGTGTCTAATACATCGTCGTCCTGGGTGATCTCATCCGGATTGAGTGAAGCGTTTTTTTCTTTTAATAGTTTGATCGCTTCGTCTTTTGTTTTGCAAACCACTGTATTCCCCTGTTTGTCGTACCAGGCCGGAATCCGCTGTCCCCACCAGAGCTGACGGCTGATGCACCAGTCGTGTACATTCTCCATCCAGTGTTTGTAGGTGTTGATGAATTTATCCGGGATCAGTTTTACTTCTCCGTTCAATACAGCATCTAATGCGGGTTTCGAAACGTTTTGCATTTTCAGGAACCACTGCATGGAAAGCTTCGGTTCGATCACGGCATCCGTACGCTCGCTGTAGCCAACTTTGTTTTTGATCTCTTCTATCTTCTCTATCAGTCCCTGTTCTTCGAGGTCTTTGATGATCTGTTTGCGGCAGGCAAAACGATCCATACCTACATAGGCACCTGCTGCTTCGCTGATCTTCCCGTCGTTGGTCAGTACATCGATGGTTTGCAGGCGGTGTTTTTGCCCTAAGTTAAAGTCATTGATATCGTGAGCAGGCGTTACTTTCAACGCACCGGTACCGAAAGCGGCATCTACATAATCATCAAAGATCAGGTCAACCGGTCGGTTAACGATCGGTACAATTACTTTTTTGCCGTTCAGGTGCAGGTAGCGTTCATCCGCTGGATTTACACACACTGCGGTATCACCCATGATCGTCTCCGGGCGGGTGGTAGCAACGGTAATAAATTCTTCCGTTCCTTCGATTCGGTATTTTACGTATACGAGGCGGGCATTCGTTTCTTTGTGGATTACTTCTTCATCACTTACCGCAGTGAGTCCCTGCGGATCCCAGTTCACCATCCGGACACCGCGGTAAATATTTCCTTTGTTATACAGATCGATGAATACGTCAATAACGGCTTCGCTCAGGTCGTTTTCCATCGTGAAACGTGTGCGGTCCCAGTCGCAGCTGGCACCAAGCTTTTCTAACTGTTTCAGAATAATGCCTCCGTATTTGTCTTTCCAGTCGAAAGCATGTTTCAGGAATTCTTCACGTGTAAGATCGGATTTTTTTATTCCCTGGTCGGCGAGCAGCTTCACCACTTTTGCCTCCGTAGCAATGCTGGCGTGATCCGTTCCCGGTACCCAGCAGGCATTTTTACCCTGCATACGTGCCCGGCGGATCAATACATCCTGGATGGTATTGTTGAGCATATGGCCCATATGGAGCACACCAGTGACGTTCGGTGGAGGGATCACAATGGTGTAGGCCTCGCGCTGATCCGGAACCGATTTGAAAAATTTGTGCTGCAGCCAATGGTTGTACCATTTCTGCTCTGCTTCCTGTGGGTTGTATGTCTTAGAGATCTCCATAATAAAAATAGGGCTTAAAGATACGAAATTTGATGAAAAGCGCAGGTAGGAGCGAAGCCGCATTTTTTTGACCCGGAGAAGCTTTGTTTTCCTTAAATTAGCCAATTCTTTTATATTTTTCTGCATGTCGCTATCTTTCGAAAATAACCGGTTTACCTTGCTTCTGAATGAAGCGGGTTATTATGAATTATCGGTGGCCGATAACATTGAGATCACAGTAGAGGATGTAAAGGCCATGGTGGAAGTGCAGAAAAAATTAGGAGGCGAGCGTCTGCCTACATTAGTGGCGACGACCTCCAATGCGATCCTGAGCACAGATACAATGAGCTATATTTCCAAAAACGTGAATTTTCCCTATTCCAAAGCAGGGGCTTATGTGGTGTCTTCGTCTTCCCAGAAAATGCTTTCCAATTTTTACCTGAAGCTCAAACATCCCGAGCGTCCCACAAAGTTTTTCAACAACCGCGAAGAAGCGGTGAAGTGGATCATGGAGCAGAAGGAGCTGTAACTTCTTATTGGAAGAAAAAGCTGGAATTGATTAAGCTGTCTTGTTGATCACGCTATAGCGTGACGACCATTCCCTACAAGAAAAGTAAGCACTGTTACTTTCAAAAATGTTCTTCCGGGACGGCATCGAAATGTTCGCGAAGCCTCGCGAGAGACGCTTACGCTTTATTTAAGAATATGCCCGAAACTTTTCTTCCAACATATATCTGTAAAACAGGAATAAACAAAAAGTCCCCCGCCTGAGGCGGAGGACTTTTATACACACAAACACTAACCAGGTGTTTAATTATGAGTGGTACCACCCGCTCATAATGTCTTTAGCTATTTAGCCGATGCGATCATTGGAATGATGAATAGCATAGTTTTTAGTTTTTATTTACTGATCACCAGTTTCTCTTTGTAGATACCGGAATTGTAATGTGCATTGATAATATAAACCCCTGAAGCCATCTCCGGAAGCTGGATGCTTGTTCCTGAAGGGATAATGGAAGTAACCATTCTGCCGTTGATATCCATGATCTCTACTTTTTTGCACAGCTCTTTGGTTTTATTGCTGATCGTGATCTTATCCTGCGCAGGGTTCGGGCTGATAGTGATACCGCTTGCTAATGCATTTTCTTTCACTCCTACGATCTCAATGGTATTCAATGTAGTGTTGGTAACGATCGGAGCATTGAAATCGAAATAGATGTGAGCCGTGTTTTTAATCTCTGTTCCACCTGCAAGTGCCGGTAATTGTTTAACGCGATAGGATACCAAACCATGGCTCGCCGGTTCATTATTGGTACTATCCGGCAGCATGATACTCGGGAAGGTAAAGGTAACCACACCCGGTCCGCTCATCTCCCAGGTCATGTTATGGCTGGAGCCTACTACCTGGAAAGAAGCGATATCAAGATCCTGGTCCAGCGTATCAACGATCACCACTGTTTCGGCAAGATAGGTTCCTGTATTCTGGAAATGGATAGTATAATCCAGGTGATCATTAGCCGGAGAGATCAGCCCGCTTGCACCCGCACCTGCAGGTGATACTTCTTTCACATTCGGATCATAGGATCCTACTACGGTAACTATAGATGTGTCATAATTGTCCACAGGAACTGCATCGCCTGCCACCGGGTAAGCAATAGCCGTAGTGGTAAGAGTACTGCCTACAACAACCGAAGAAGGCAGGGAGAAGTTCAGGTAATACGAGAAATAATTACTTGCAAAAGGAGCTAAGTTATTGTAAGCCACTGTTACAGTACGTGTAACCGGGTTATAAGCAGTTACATTCGTTCCACCCAGGAATACTTCCTGCGCATCATGTGTAATATCAATTGTACCGTTCATCGATGTAGTTCCATTGTTGTATATGCTGTAATACTTTATATGGCTAAACCCCGGGCGGGCAAGACCACCGTGTACATACACCTGTACGTCGTTTTGAAGAGTCAGTGGCTCATCGTAAAAATCATTTCCACCTGTGACAACACCTGGTGCGGTAGTAACGGTATACGCTGCCGTAGGGCAATTCAATGTCCAACCCGGGCTTGGTGTATGGCTGATAGTATAAGTATTGGTAGCTAACGAAGTCCCTCTGTAGTATCCGTTATAGTCGGTGGAAGTATAGTAACCACCAAGGTTTACAATTCTCCATGGAAGACCGGTTTCGGGCCCATTGAGTGCGCAGTTACCATCCATATCATTGTATACATAACCGCTTACACCGTTATAACATGACTGTGGAATGGATACATATCCGTAATCGCTATCCATACAGCCATTGGCATCCGTAACTGTTACGCCGTAATAACCTGACGGAATACCGCTGATCGAAGCAGTAGTTTGTCCGGTTCCCCATGCATATGAATAAGGAGCAACGCCGCCTGAAACGGAAACAGAAGCAGATCCACTGGTGTTGGAGCAGTTAGTTGGATTGGTAGTTACATTGGTAAAAACAGGTGTATTTTGTCCTATATGTTTAACTACGGTTATGTTACAACCCAGGTTATCTGTAACTGTCAGTGTATAAGAGCCAGTTGCCAGGCCGGTAAGATCTTGTGTGGTTGAACCGGTGCTCCACGCATACGAATAGGGAGGATTTCCGTTGGTTACTGTCATATTGATAGACCCATTGTTATTCGGGCAAATGGCATTGCTTATAGAGCCATACACTTGCAGTGCTCCCGGACCATACATAACAGATCCGTATCCGTTTGCTGTACATCCGTCTGCATCAGTAACAGTAACCATAGGATACGTCTGACCGTTTAGACCGGTTGCTGTTGCACCTGTTTGCGGAGGCGTTGTATTCCAGTAATAGGTATAAGGAGCAGTTCCTGTACCTGTAATAGAAGCAGTGACTGTCCCATCATTGCAATTGGCAGGAGTACTTGTTGTATTTACTGTAAATGAAGCAATGGAGTTTACATATGCAGCAGAATCTGTCTGATCGAAAATACATCCGTTTGCATCTGTAATAATAACCGAATAGGTGCCTGCGGCCAGACCGGTTATTGTATTGGTATTACCGGTAATCCCTGTATTTGTTTGCCCGTTGCTCCAGGCAAAGTCATAAGGAGGAACGCCACCGCTGGCAATCAAATAGGTAACCGCTCCGTTATTCAATGGGCAGGTGGCATCTACTACATTGCTTGGATATGCCTGTATTGTTGATGAGATATAAGCCCATGTTTGCTGGCTCGCAACACTATTTGCATCAGTCGCTACTACAATGTAATAACCGTTATTTGCTCCCGAAAGAGTAGCGCTGGTTGAGATCGGGCTGCCCAAAGGAAAGGTATTGGTGAACCATGCATACGTATACGGAGCTGTTCCACCGCTTGCCGTAGCAGTAATGGATCCATTGTTGTTGCAGTCAGGTACATGGCCGCTTAGGGCCACTGTTACCTGCGCTTTGAGCCAGCTTGCGCTAAGTGCCAAAACTGCGATAAGTAATAATTTTTTCATGATTAGTAGATTTGATTGAATACAAAAATAGGAAGAGGCCGGGGGCTTCGAAAGTTAATAATGCACTTTTCTTACCTGTTCAATTTTGATAATTATACCCAGAAATGCTTATTTTATTTGATTAATTTGGATAAGTAATTACCTGTTTACCTGTTTTGAAGCACTGAATTGTTTCCGGAAAGATCGGTTTGGTGTAGAAAATTATTACGCCAAGTCAGCCAGGATTTGTATTTTCGGTGCCTAATGAAGATCAAAAGGATAGTAGCGATGTTGGGTTTCAAACGTAGTTTCAGTCTGTTATTGCTTTTGAGTACGGCAGCGCTCTTTGCACAAAAAGATCAGAAAGATCAGGACGAATTCAGCATATATGCATACAAGCCGATGCCCCAGGACAGGATCCTGCTGGAGCTGAACCATACCGGCTGGCTGGGAATGCCTCACGGGCTGAAGGAAAAAGCAACCACCGGGGGATTTAATTTTTACCTGTATTTCGACCATCCCATCGGAAATTCCCATTTTAGTTTTGCCTGGGGTGCCGGAATGAGCTCTCACAATATCCATGGGCCTATCAACCTGGTTTACCATGTGGATTCCATGAATGGCAGTATCAATTTCACTTCTATAGAAAGGCGTAAAGAACCCTACAAAGTGAACCGGATCGGTTTTAAATTAGTGGAAGTGCCGGTGGAATTGCGTTTCCGTACCTGGACCAATTACCAGTTCAAAGCCATGCTGGGATTCAAGGCCGGGTATGTGGTGCAGACTTTCCGCAAGATCTTTGACAAAGACGGTAAAATCAAATCGTATGATATATATGGGACCAATCCGCTTCGGTATGGAATTACGCTTCGTTTGGGCTGGGAACAGCTGCACCTGACCGGATTTTATGCCCTGTCGGAGGTTTTCCAGAAGGGCAAAGGACAAAAAGGGATCATTCCTATCAGTTTCGGGATCGCCTATACGCCGAGAATAGGCTTGGGAAGCAAGTAAATATGGATCGTAAAATGTTTATTTTCAATTATTTACAACTTATCAAAAGCCGCTTGTTCATTCATTCGAAAAAAAACACATTTTTGTGCATTATTCAATGAAAATCTTCTTATATTTGCAGCCCGATATTGATAATTAAAAAGTAAAGAATAAAATGTATTTAACATCAGAAGTTAAAAAAGGAATTTTCAAAACCCACGGTGGTGCTGAAAAAAACACAGGTTCTACAGAAGGTCAGGTTGCTCTGTTTACACACAGGATCGCTCATTTGACAGGTCACCTTCAAAAAAATAAAAAAGATTTCAGCACACAACGTTCTCTTTTGAACTTGGTTGGTAAACGCAGAAGTTTGCTCGACTATCTGAAAAAGAAAGACATCAATAAATACCGTGCGTTGATCAAAACATTAGATCTGCGTAAGTAATGATTTGCGAATAAAATTTTCAAAAGGCATCCGGGAGTAAACGGTTGCCTTTTGTTGTTTATAAAGGCGCATAAAATCACACAGAAATTACAGACACAAATATAAATCACCCCGGATACGCCGGGGACAAAACAAAAACAAAATGACACAATTAGGTACACAACACACATTCGACATTGGAGATGGAAGAATGATCACCCTGGAAACAGGAAAACTGGCAAAACAGGCCGATGGCGCAGTAGTTTTGAAAATGGGTAAAACCATGTTACTGGCTACCATCGTTAGTAATAAAGACGCAAAAGAGGGAGTGGATTTTTTACCGCTTACCGTAGATTACCAGGAAAAATATGCATCTACCGGAAGATTTCCCGGAGGTTTCTTAAAACGTGAAGCACGTTTATCTGACACTGAAATATTGATCAGCCGTATCGTGGATCGCGCTATGCGTCCGCTTTTCCCGGATGATTACCATGCTGACACGCAACTGATGATCACCCTGATCTCTTCCGACAGAAAAACACTGCCGGATGCATTGGTAGGATTGGCAGCTTCTGCAGCAGTAGCTGTTTCCGATATCCCTTTCAACGGACCGATCTCTGAAGTACGTGTAGGAAAGATCGATGGTAAATTAGTACTGAACCCGGATGTGGATCAGCTGGCTCTTTCTACTATCGATATGATCGTGGCAGCATCTGCAACTGACATCGTAATGGTGGAAGGCGAAATGAGCGAAGTAAGCGAGCAGGAAATGCTGGAAGCAATTAAATTCGGACACGCTGCCATCAAAATTCAGATCAATGCGATCAACGAATTTGCGATTAAAGCAGGTCTGAAAACAAAACGCGAATACAACCACGAAACCAATGATTTAGAACTGAAAGAAGCAGTAAGCAAAGCTACTTATCAGAAAGTATACGATGTAGCTAAATCAGGTAACGCAAACAAAAACGAGCGTAAAGCTGCTTTCAAAGCGATCCTGGATGAATACAAAACAACATTCTCCGAAGAAGAGCTGAAAGAAAAAAGCGGACTGATCAACAAATATTACCACGATGTGGAATACAATGCGATCCGTCGCGTGGCATTAGACGAGAAGATCCGTTTGGATGGCCGTAAAACTACCGATATCCGTTTCATCTGGAGTGAAGTGGATTACCTGCCTGCAGCGCACGGTTCGGCTGTGTTCACACGTGGTGAAACACAATCACTGACCTCTGTAACCCTTGGAACCAAAATGGATCAGCAATTGATCGACGGTGCGTTCTTCCAGGGCGAAAATAAATTCTTACTGCATTACAACTTCCCGGGATTCTCTACAGGTGAGGCAAAACCAAACCGCGGACCGGGACGTCGTGAAGTAGGACATGGTAACCTTGCATTGCGTGCTTTGAAAAAAGTAGTGCCTGCTGATTGCCCTTATACAATTCGTATTGTTTCCGATATCCTCGAAAGCAACGGTTCTTCTTCCATGGCAACAGTTTGTGCAGGTACGCTTGCATTGATGGATGCCGGTGTGAAAATTACCAAGCCGGTAACAGGTATCGCTATGGGATTGATCACGGACGATGCAGGTAAATATGCGATCCTTTCCGATATCTTAGGTGATGAAGATCATTTGGGAGATATGGATTTCAAAGTATGCGGAACAAAAGACGGTATCACTGCCTGTCAGATGGATCTTAAAGTGAACGGTCTTCCATTCGAAGTAATGGAGCAGGCATTGAACCAGGCAAAAGAGGGACGTTTACACATCCTGAACGAGATCAATAAAACGCTTGACAAACCACGTGAGGATTACAAAGAGCATGCACCACGCCTGCTGCAGATCACGATCCCTGGCGAGTTCATCGGAGCGGTAATCGGGCCGGGAGGAAAAATCATCCAGGAGATCCAGAAAACAACCAACACTACGATCACTATCACGGAAATTCCGGGCGACCAGGGATTGGTGGAGATCTTCGGTGACAACGATAACGACGCACAGGCAGCATTCCGCCGTGTGAAAGGAATTGTAGCGATCCCTGAAGTAGGCGAGATCTACGATGCAAAAGTGAAGTCTATCATGGCTTACGGAGCATTCGTTGAATTCATGCCGGGCAAAGACGGTCTGTTACACATCTCCGAGATCGATTGGAAACGCCTTGACACTATGGACGGTGTGTTCAAAGAAGGTGATATGATCCAGGTGAAATACATGGGCATCGATCCGAAAACCAACAAACATAAATTATCAAGAAAAGTATTGTTGCCGAAACCGGAAGGTGCTGAGGCGAACAAGAACTAAGCTTGTGAAGCTATAAAAATAAGAGCCCTGTCCGTAAAAAGGATGGGGCTTTTTTGTTTTTAGCATTCCTGCTCCGCAGGATTTGTAATCCTGTGGAATAACCGCAATCAAAGGATTTGCAATCCGGATTTTCCTGTTTTTTTGTAAATTTGAGGAACAAAAACTGGGAAATGACAACGGCAGCTATTAAAAAACAAATTGACGGATACCTTCCGCTTCTGTCTGCGAAACAGCAGGAACCACTTCTTGAAATGGTTAAAAGTTTTCTCAATGTGAATGAAGGAACAAAAAGAATTACAAAGAAACAGTACAATAAAGAGATCAGGGAAGCCGTTGAGCGCATTGAAAAAGGGAACTTTGTTACCCATCAGGATGCACTTAAACAACTTTCCAAATGGTAAAAAGATAGCTTTTTAAAATCATTTGGGATATAGAAGCCCTTGATCATTTTAAAGAGATCCTTACATTCCTCTCCAAAAAAAGTTCAGAAGCACCTAAGATCGTAAAAGAAGGTGTTTTATCGAAACTCGATGGCATCAGATCCAATGCACTTATTTATGAAGCGGATAAACTATAGGATCCACCCACTGTTGAATTCAGAGCTTTTGTAATATATAGTTATCGTGTAACGTATCAGATAAAGCCGGATGTGAAAGAGATCCGTGTTATCCGTATCAGGCATACGAGCCGGGAGCCACTGGGGTATTGATCCTACACCGGATCCACATCGATCCGCACTCTGATCTTCTTGTTCAGCTCATTCCTATTGAAATCCTGGATCGCGATCTTTACGTACTCCCTGATCTTCACCGAAGAGAACTCCCGCTCCGATTTCAGCATAATGGTTTTATGGAACTCATTCCGGATCCGGGCTACTAAAGGAAACTCGGGGCCCAGCACCCGCTCGTGAAAATACTTTTTTAATTCGGCAGCTAATTGGGCAGAGCCTTCATTGAGAACGAAGAGATCTTTGGAGATCAGCGTGAATTCGATAATGCGGAAAAAAGGCGGGTAGTGGAACTGCTGCCGGTCCTGCATCTGCAATTGGTAAAACTGTTGGTAATCGTGTTCCTTTACTAAATGGATGATCGCATGCTGCGGCTGCGATGTTTGTATGATCACTTTTCCTTTCACGTCTTTTCTTCCTGCACGTCCGCTTACCTGTGTCATCAGCTGGAAGGCTTTTTCGTGTGTACGGAAATCGGGGAAGTTCAATGCCTGGTCGGCGCTGATCACTCCAACAAGGCTTACGTTGTCAAAGTCAAGCCCTTTCGTTACCATCTGTGTTCCGATCAGGATATCGACATTGCCCTGCTCAAAATCATCCAGCAATTGTTTGTAGGCATATTTGCTGCGGGTGGAATCGAGATCCATACGCGCGGTTTTTACTTCCGGGAACAGGATCTCTATTTCTTCTTCTATTTTCTCCGTTCCGAAACCTTTGTAACGCAGATCGGAATTTCCACAGGCAGCACAGGTAGAAGGCGGTTGCATCGAATAGCCGCAGTAATGACATACCAGCCTGCCCGATGATTTGTGATAGATCATGGCCACATCGCACTGCACACAATGCGGCACCCAGTTGCAGGTATTGCATTCGGTGTAGGGAGCAAAACCTCTGCGGTTCTGGAATAAAATGACCTGCTCTTTTTTATCTAAGGCTATTTTGATCTCATCGATCAGGCGTGGTGTAAACAGTTTGTCGCGATGCTTCGCGATTGCCTTCGGATCTTCAGAGCGGGTATCCACTGCTTCGATCTCCGGCATGCTGGCTGCACCGAAACGCTGACTGAGTGTAACCAACCCGAATTTGTTTTCCTTTGCATTGTAATACGTTTCGAGGCAGGGTGTGGCCGAGCCTAAAATAACTTTTGCATGGTGAAGATGTGCAAGATAAATGGCAGAATCACGTGCATGATAACGCGGAGCCACATCGTGTTGTTTGTAGGAGGAATCGTGTTCCTCATCCACGATGATCAGCCCTAAATTGGTGAAGGGCAGGAGCAGGGCAGAGCGGGCCCCCAACACCACATCGTAGTTGATGTGTGATTTTAACGTATCCTGTGTGCTCACATTGCCTGCCACACTGTTCCAGATCTCCACACGCTCATTCTCCGAAAATTTCGAATGGTAAACACCCACGCGCTCTCCGAAAAAATTACGCACGCGGTAGATCAGCTGGGTGGTCAGTGCAATTTCCGGCACCAGGAACAAAACCTGTTTGCCTTCTTTTAATGTTTCTTCGATCAGGCGGCAATAGATCTCTGTTTTTCCACTGCCCGTGATGCCATGCAGCAAAACAACCTGCTTGCTTTCGAAATGCATGTGGATCTCATCGAGGCTTTTGCGTTGCAGATCGCTCAGGTCAATGTTCTTCCGCGACTCTTTTTCTATTTTCAGGCGGGAGATCTCGAATTCCTGTTGTTCGAACAATCCTTTTTTTACCAGCCCGTTCACAGCACCTGTATCCGATGCTTTGAGCAGGTCCGATTTTTTTATCCAGCGGTCGATCGGCAAAGCCTTTTTCAACCCGTTGATATTTCCGGTTTTATTTAGATAAAACAAAAGTGCCTGCAATTGCTTCGGAGCTTTTGCTTCAATAGAATCAAATGCTTTTGCCAGCTTTTCCTCGTCGTTGATGAAATCTTCCGACAGGCGGACATAAGGAATGATCCTTGGTTTATAACGTTCGCTTACTTCCTCGTAATTGACCACCAGGCGTTTTTCGCGCAGGGAACGGATCACGGGCTGTGGGTTTTTCACTTTCAGCAGATCGGCGATCTCGCTCACTAACATCGTAGTGCGTGATTGCAATGCTTCTATCACCATGCTTTCTTTCTCCGTCAGTACATTCAGGTCCAGGTTCGAAAAATCATACTCCGCATTCAGTACGATCTTTGTTTCGCTGCTGAGCTTTAACCCGGCCGGCAGTGCGGCATTCATCACCTCGCCGGTATGGCACATGTAGTAAGATGCGATCCAGTCCCAGAAGGAGAATTGAATTTCATTCACCACAGGCGCCTCGTCCACGATCGATTCGATGTAGCGCGCTTCGTAGGCGGAAGGTGCAGTGTGGTGAACATTCCGGATGAGGGCAGTGTATAATTTGCTTTTTCCGAACTGCACCACTACTCTCGAACCAATGCGTACAGCCTGTTTCATTTCGGCAGGCACACGATAGGTATATAAATTAGGTACCGCTAAGGGCAGCACTACATCTATAAAAATCGTGTCTTCCTGCATGAGCTAAGCAATGGTTTTTTCAATGGATTTCCATAAGAGGTCGGCAGAGCGGTCCCAGGAAAATTTAGTTCGTTGTTGTTTGCCGGCCTCTATCAGCTCTGTGCCTTTCGCCCGGTCGTTGTAGAGGTATAGCATTGCGTTTTTTATCTCATCGGTATCAAAGGGATTCACATACAGGGCCGCGTCGCCTGCTACTTCCGGCATCGAGGAAATGTTGGAGGAGATCAGCGGTATTTCTGCCTGCATGGCCTCCACCAGGGGGATCCCGAATCCTTCAAAGTAAGGAACATAGGTCATCGCAAATGCCGATGCCACGATCTCATTCAGGCCTTTTTCGCTGAGACGCCCGGTGAAGATCACATCCTGCCCGTGTTTCATTTGCCCGATGATCTCCTTCAATTCGTTCATACCCCAGAAAGCCGCACCTGCTAATACGAGCATAAGCTCCGAATTGGACTCGGCTTTAAATGCTTCGAAGGCGAGCAATAAGCGTTTGATATTTTTTCGTGGCGACAGCGAACCTACAAAAACAAAATACTCTTTTCCTTCTGTCACTTTTTTTCGTATGGCTGTTTTTTCTCCTTCCGTGAGCGGATGGAAATTTTCGTTGATGCCATTATACACTACATCGATCTTGTCCGGATCGATCTTATACGATTCCACAAGGTCTTTTTTACTGTATTCCGAAACGGTTGCTATGCGGGCTGCTTCCTGTGCATACAGCGGGAAATACCTGTTGTAGAATTTACCTGCCCAGAAAGGAACATCTTTCGGATAGTGTTTGAAATTAATATCATGGATCACCGGCAGCTGTTTGCATTTGGCGCCTAAGGCCAGCATCCCATCGGGAGAGAGGAAGAGGTCCGGCTTCATTTTGTTCAGTACGGATCTTACCGAGAACTGGTACCAGGCATAGAACAAAAAAGCGTGCCGTGCCTGCGGACCGATGGAAACAGGTGTGATATTATCGGAAAAAATAAATTCCTCATCGAAATGCCGGTCGAACAGAAAAACAAAGTGAACGTCTTTATGCGCCTGCGTGATACGTTTTAAGGTCTGGTAACTGAACCAGCCAATCCCATCGAGCCGGTCTTTGAGTAAGAAACGGGTATTAACAACTATTTGCACGGCTTAAAGTTAGCAATTTGAGCTATACTTCCTTCATGCCGGGAGAAGAATTTGATGAGAAGATTATGCTTATTTTTAAGCGATTTATGAAACGATTGCTTCCGGTATGCATAGCTTTTGTTTGCTTTTCCTGCAGCAGGCCGCAGGAAGAAAAAGCGGTCATCCGTCTTTCTTATACGATCAATTTCAACTACGATGCTATCGATAATAAGCTCGAGGGCCTGAAATGGACCTTGTCTTACCTGGGTGCTGCTTTGCCCGACAGTAGCTTTGAGAAGCATTGCCGGGCAGAAGAATACCGGAAGATCTTTGTACGCTTCGATAGCCTTGGTTTTAGTCCGGAAGCAGTAAAGGTGTTAACCCAATTATGCGACAGTCTTAAAAACACGGCGGAATACAAAGAGAAAAACAGCATAGATATCGGTGAGTTCATTGCGCTTACCATTGGCACCAGCCGTCATTATTATGCGATCACCGGGGTGAGCCCGACCTTCAACGATTTTACAAAGAACTATTTTTCCGGCGGGGAACAGGTATTCCCGGTGCTGAGCTCAGCCGTTTCGAAGCATCACCGCCGGCTGCGTTTGCATATGGATACAGCTGCGCTGAAAACCGCTTTTGTAGCAGAGGAGGGCAGTGGCGATATTGATAAAAACACCTTTGTTGCAGAGCTGTTCGAAGTATTTGATGTAATGCCGAACGGGCAGCTGCGTTTTGCCATATATGACAAGGATGGACAGTTGACCGATGGAAGTCCTTCGTATTACGGGGATGTGGGAAAACCTGCCAAATGCCTCTGGTGCCACGAGCAGTATATCCAGCCGCTGTTCAAGCATACACCGGATGTGAACGGTTATATGACAGAGGATGCCTTCACGGAGCTCGTGAGGAAACAGATGGAAGTGATCGCAGCGTACCGCAAAACGCTGAACAGCAGCCTCGATTATGAACGAACCATGGAGCACATGCAGATGGAATTGCTGTATATTTCCTACATGGAGCCTTCCCGGCAAAAGCTCTCCGAAGAATGGGATATGGAAGAAGAAGAATTGAAGACGCTTCTCGCCGCACTCCCTGTTCATGAAAAAACGGAATTTCCTTTCCTTGGGAAATTGTATGACCGGGTAGCAGTACATTCGTTTGCCCCGTACCTGCAAAACCCGGTGCCTTCCTCTATCCGGGAGCTGGGTGGCAAAGATCCTGTTTACCTCGTCAAATGATCTGCAGAAGGTGCAAAAGTCTCTCGTTTTTGTCGGCCTCAATTGACAATAAATTCGTATTTTTGAAAAAAAGCAGTGTATGGCTGAAACAGCGTTAAAAGTGGAAACAATGGCCGATTTTATGGCCCGCGGAGAAGCGCCGGAGATCCTGTTCTGGGTAGGTTGTTCCGGAAGTTTTGATGACCGGGCGAAAAAGATCACCAAAGCTATTGTAAGGATCCTGAATCATGTGAATATGAAGTTTGCCGTACTGGGAACAGAAGAAAGCTGCTCCGGTGATCCTGCCAAACGTGCCGGGAATGAATTCCTGTTCCAGATGCAGGCCATGACCAATATTACGGTGATGAACGGCTATGAAGTAAAAAAGATCGTGACCGGTTGCCCGCATTGTTTTAATACCATTAAGAACGAATACCCGCAGTTGGGCGGAACTTACGAAGTGCTGCACCATACGCAGCTTATTCAGCAGCTGATCGATTCGGGAAAGCTGAAAGTGCAGGGCGGAGTTTTCAAAGGCAAGAAGATCGTTTTTCATGATCCCTGTTACCTGGGCCGCGGAAATGATGTATACGAAGCGCCCCGCGAAGTGATCCGTAAATTAGATGTGGAGCTCACCGAAATGAAACGCAGTCGTGCGAAAGGATTGTGTTGCGGGGCAGGCGGAGCACAAATGTTCAAGGAATCGGAAAAAGGCTTTAAGGAAGTAAGCACCGAAAGGGCAGAGGAAGCCCTGGCAGAAAACCCGGATGTGATCGCAGTGGGATGCCCGTTCTGCAATACCATGATGACGGATGGTGTGAAACATTTTAATAAAGAAGACAAAACGAAGGTGATGGATGTGGCAGAATTGATCGCCACAGCCAACGACCTGTAAATACTATACGATATGAAAGGCAAGGTTTGGACTTATTTTTCCAATAAGGAATTGAACGATGAATTGCTTGCCGGTATCTCTGCCGATACGCAGTTTTTTCTTGAGAACTGGAAGGCACACGGAACGCCACTGACAGCCACTTTCGAAATACGTGATCGCCGCTTCCTGATCATCACTGTGGATGAACAAAGTTACGCAGCCAGCGGTTGCAGCATCGACAAACAGGTGCAGTTCATCAAGGAATTGCAGCTGAAATACAACATCGAATTACTGAACCGTTTATTGGTTCCCTTTCAAACCGAAGCCGGTACTATTGAAATAGTGCATGCTTCCAAAATAAAAGAGCTCTATGCGAACAAGCAGGTGAACGACGATACCATCGTTTTTAATCCTGCAGTAAGCAATTCCGATGAGCTGGAGACTTCTTTTAAGATCCCTTTGAAGAAAAGCTGGCTGAAAGCGAAAGTATAAACCCGAAAATTAACAGTTTATGGAAAAGAAAATGAGAAGAACGGTGCTGAAGCTGTTTGTAATTGCATGCTTTTTACCTTTCCCGGAATTTGCCCAGCAGATCGTACCCGACAATAGTTTTGGTACAACAGGGATCGTTGAAACGGATATTCCAGGTAGTCTCATGGGACAATCGAATGCGCTTACTATACAAAGTGACGGAAAGATACTGACGGCCGGTGCAGCCATTTATTCCGGTACTTCCTGGGATTTCTCGATGATACGGTATAACACGAATGGATCACTGGATGCTGCATTCGGGGCCGGAGGTATTGTAAGAACAAATGGTGTTTTCAGCGGAACGGATGTGCTCCGTTCGGTCGCGGTTCAGAACGATGGTAAAATAGTAGCGCTTGGCACTTCTTCCGAATCCTGTCCTACCCCGGGTGTTTCTAGCAGCCACCTGGTGATAGTGCGTTATCTGCCTGACGGGAGTCGCGATTCGGCTTTTGCAGTCAATGGTATGTTTATAATGGGAACCTGTCCCGATCAGTTCTATGGACTAAGCCTCGCGCTTCAAAGCGACGGAAAGATCGTAGCCTGTGGATCGGCAACGGACAGCAGCACGAAGATACTGGTGCTTCGGCTCGACACAAGCGGGACTCCCGACGCTTCGTTCGGAACCAATGGAATTGTCACAACTTCCGTTCAGGGCTACGCGGGCAGCTATGGCACTGCGGTTTCTATCCAGGCAGATGGAAAGATTGTTGTCGGAGGCCAGGCCGGACAGACGGCAAGCTATGACTTTTTTATAGCGAGGTTCCATGCAAATGGTTCTCCTGACAATGGGTTTGCGGGTGGCGGGATCTATACGCAGAGTGTTGGCAGCGAAGATCAGTGTTTTGCTGTTTCGGTACAGAGCGATGGAAAGATAGTACTGATGGGAAATACAGCTTCGGATTATACGACCTTGATCCGTCTCGATTCCCTGGGAATTCCTGATAATACCTTTGGTGCAGGAGGTCTTGTTTCCACTTTTGTACAAACCCAGGCCGGGATGAAGTTTTTAGGGAGTAGCATGGTGATCCGGAGCGATGGTAAAATTTTGGTGGGCGGCGCTATGGAACAATCTTCTCTTACTGATTTTTCGCTCATGCAGTTCAATACGGATGGAACAATAGACAATACCTTTGATACCGACGGAATAGTGATAACACCTGTTGGGATCAATGCGAGCTCTATCCGAGCGATAGGGATCCAGACAGACGGTAAAATAGTGGGAACCGGCTCTGCATCCTGGCCCGACGGAACCAATTTTACAGTGGCAAGATATATAGAGTCACCGGTTGGAATAGGGGAGAAAGAAGGATCAGGGGATTTGCTTGTATATCCTAATCCGACTACCGGGAAGCTGATGCTTCAAATGAACCATTCGCTGATAGAGAAAGCAGAAGTGTGTGATGTATTGGGTGCAATAAAATATTCGTTTGATCCTGAGAAACAAAGGGAAAGAACTGAAATGGATCTTTCGGATCTTCCGAAAGGCGTTTATTTCCTGAGAGTATTTTCGGGTAAGAAAGTGATAATGAAAAAAATAATTGTCGGGTAAAGATCAGCTTCACAGATATCCGATTCGGGAAGAGTAAATCCGGATATAATTTCCTATCTTTAGTAATAGCTACGATCTGTTTTCTATCAATATGCGAATGAAATTTTTATTCTTTTTAATTTTAACAGGAATTTTCTGTTCATCCTATTCCCAGAATGTGCTGGATCCCAATTCTTACACGATCACGAAAAAGAAAAAACACAAGATCAAGCCGGTATCTTATACTAAAGTTCTGAGCTTCACCACAAACGGGTATACAGTGTATCTCGACGCTACAAAAATTTACGATACTTATTATTTCTATAAGGATGACAACGTTTGGCTGGATTATACCAATGTACTCGCGAAGAGTGACACAGTGAATGTGGACAGCATATTTCCACCCAAAATGATTACCGGGATGTTGTACCCGATCTGTATGGATGAATGTCGTAAGGGAACAATTACCATCCGGAAAGCGGAAGCCCCAAACGAAACGCGTGTCGTGATCGGCAAATACGCCTCCATCAATAATTCAAATCCTCCTACAGGCAGGATTGTGTCCGGAGACTATGTAAGCAATGCGGAGGGAACTGTTGTACTTTTTACGGGGAATAGTAAAATTACCTGTCTCCGGTTGCCGGAAGATTAAAACCTATGAGTAGTATGAAAACAATTGTTGTTCTGATATGTTTGTTTTGCCTGGGCGGTTTGAAGGCCCAGGTGTTGGATACGGTGTATCACGGCAAACATTTTAATTCCATCCGGTATTATTACAAGCCGGATCCGCGTATGATGGGTATCAATGAGGAGAAACCCTGGTATTCTTTAGGTAACTACAAAGACTCATTGAAAGACGGGCTCTGGCTGTATTTTTCACCGGAAGGCAAGGTGTATGCAAAAGGGCAATACGACAATGGGAAAAAGATCGGAAATTGGGTGTTTTACCAGCCTTATTATAATCGGAGCAAGTCAAAGTTAAATACGAAAAAAACACAATTCTAAAGGAAAGTATCTCCATAAACGAATATGGAATTTTCTGCATCCGTGATGCTGTTCAGAAAAAAAGTGGAAGGATCGATTATTATACAAACGGACTTCGCGAAATGCAGTGTATTCGTTTTTTAGAAGACTAAACTACAACTATTCATTCAGGTATTCACATTTTCTGCCATTGACTGAGAGTCTTCGCTTCGCAATGGTTCCAAATGCATTTACGACAATCCGCCTTCTTTCAGCCTCTCTGCGTTCTCCGCAAACTGCAGCGCATCTATCATTTCCTGGATATCCCCGTTCATGAATTCGGTGAGGTTATAAAGCGTCATGTTGATCCGGTGGTCCGTGATCCTGTTCTGCGGATAGTTGTAGGTACGGATCTTGGCCGAGCGATCGCCGGTTGTCACCATCGTTTTGCGCTTGGCAATAATGCTGCTTTGTTTTTTCTCGAATTCGATCTCGTATAATTTTGTACGGAGCATTTGCATCGCCCGTTCCTTGTTACCTAACTGCGAACGCTCGATCTGGCATACCACCATGATTCCGGTTGGTTTGTGTGTGATCTGCACTTTGGTTTCCACCTTGTTCACATTCTGTCCACCTGCACCACCCGAACGCGATGTCTGGACCTCTATGTCGGCAGGATTGATCACCACATCCACTTCTTCTGCTTCCGGGAGCACCACTACGGTAGCGGCAGAGGTATGAACACGCCCCTGTGTTTCGGTAGCAGGCACGCGTTGTACACGATGCACGCCACTTTCGAATTTCATTGTTCCGTAAGCACTGTCGCCGATCACGTTCACCACTACTTTATTGAAACCGCCCATCGTTCCCGGGTTCTCATCTACCAGCTCGGTCTTAAATCCTTTGTTCTCGAAATAGCGCATATACATTTCGAAGAGATTGCCGGCAAAGATAGAGGCTTCATCGCCGCCTGTTCCGGAACGGATCTCCAACACGGCATTCTTGGCATCTTCCGGATCTTTCGGGATCAGCATGAAACGGATCGTGTCCTCCATTTTTTCTTTCGCTGCGCGTGTGGCCTCCAGCTCTTCCTTAGCCATGTCCAGCATATCCTTGTCTTTCTCGGTTGCCAGGATCTCATTGGCCGACTCGATATTGTTCAGCAATACTTTGTATTCGCCGTATATCTCTACCACCGGCTCCAGATCCCTGTATTCCTTGTTCAGTTTTTTGAACTGATTCATATCCGAAATAACAGTGGGATCTGCCAGCTTTAATTCTACGTCCTCGTACCTGCGTTTGATCGCTTCTAATTTGTCAACCATGATAATCTAAAATGAAAATAAATGAAATTGTGAAAATGAATGAGTTTGCCTTGCCGTGCAAAGCTACATACGGATGCCGATCACCAGCATATCGTCTACCTGCTCCAGATTCCCTCTCCATGATTCGATGGTGTTGTTAAGGAAAGCTTTTTGCTCGCTGATCGGAAGTTTGGAAGCGATCAGTAGTAATTCCCTGAATTTGCCTGCCATCAGTTTTTTTCCTTTCGGTCCGCCAAACTGATCTGCATACCCATCGGAGAAGATATAAACCAGGTCATTCTTTTGAAGAGAAATAGTATGCGTGTAATATTTTTTCGGCTCGTCGAATATGCTGTACCCGATCGGGAATTTATCTGCTTTGTACTGGATCACCTCTCCGCCACGGATAATGTAGAGCGGGTTGTTGGCACCGGCAAACTGCAATTCCATGTTGTCATAGTCGATCGACAGCATGGTCATATCCATTCCGTCTTTTGTTTGTCCGCCTTCCGCACCGAATTTTGTCCGGTTGTGCAAAGTCTTATTTACCCCGTCGCTCATGGCATCCATGATCTCACCCGGTGCCGTGAGGCTGGAGTTGGTAACGATGTCTTTTAGCAGGTTGTATCCCACGATGCTCATAAAAGCGCCCGGAACCCCGTGACCCGTGCAATCCACAGCAGCCACCATTGCTTTCCCGTTCTTTTTGTCCAGCCAGTAGAAATCACCGGAAACAATATCTTTCGGTTTGTACAATATAAATGAATCGGGGAGGATAGAGCTGGCAACGGATTCAGGCGGCAGGATCGCTTCCTGGATACGTTTTGCATAGCGGATACTATCCGTAACCTGTGTATACAGTACTTCGAGCTCTTCGTTCTTCTCAAGGATCTCTTCTTTTTGCTTTACAACTTCTTCCGTACGCTCAATTACTTTTTGTTCCAGCACACGCTCATTCTCTGCAAGGTTGTGGCGCATTTTCAACAACGCATGTCCTAATGAATCCTGGTCGCTCAGCGGTTCATATGCAGAAGTAAAGTTACCGCTACCCACTTCACGCGCGAAGTCGGTAGTGCCTTCGAGCGCCCCGACGAGCCCTGTGAGCGCTTCGTTCATCTCTCCGATCTCATCGCTTCTTTTCTGGAAACGCTGCTTCGGGATGATCCCTTTGCTCATGGCATTCAGCATCTCTTTCAGGAGCTTAACCGGTTTCACAATGGTACGGATAGTAATGAAAGCCACAAAGATCCCTCCGATCACAAGCGCAAAACCCAGGAGCTTTACGAAGATCTGCAGGAAATTAAAAGAGTCGAACATTTCACCGGTCACGGCTTTTGCGTGGTTCTTCTGCGATTCGATGAGCGGAGATAATTTTTCACGGATCAGGATGGCATCCTCGTTAAAATCTTCGAGTGTGATACGTAGCTGAAAATAAAGGGAGGTATTGTCGTAATCCTCGAACCTGGTCAGCTTGTTCATCAGCTCTGCCTGGTAATTGGCATATAATTCATCCGTCAGCTTAAATACATGTTTGATGCGGTTCCGGTCTCCCTGTGTCCAGTTTACCGATAAACTATCCACTCGTTTTTTTACATAGGGATAATCTTTTTCGATCAGGCCTACCAGCTCCTGTTTTTCAGGCGCGTCGTTCTGTGAAAAATACCAGAGGAAGATCAGTTTTTGGGAACGCTCGATGATCAGGTTCAGCTCGTTCAGCTGCGTTACGGATGGCGTAACTGTTTGAATAACATGATTTGTTTTCGATTTACTTTCGTTAAGGGTAATATTGGTAAATATAAATGCAATAACGGTGAGTAGAATCACTACACCGAAACCCAATGCTATTTTTAATCCAATTGTAAACTTAAACTTCATATAAATATATTCAATACCGGATCAATTACCGGCCTCTTCAAATTTCTTTTTGTACAGGTTCGATTTCTCTGTATCGTTCAACTGATAATAAATACCCTGCAAGCCTTCTAATATCGTTTTATCTTTCGGAGAGATGCCATGCGCTTTCAGCATAAATGGCTCTGCCTGTTTAAACAGCTTAGTGGCATGATCCTGCAAAATGTACAGCTGCTCGAGGTCTACATCATAATCCATTTTCTTGATGATAGTAACTCCCATGTTGTAATAGAGGAGAGCGAAATTTTTGTTGGCTGTAGGAGAGTTCGGATCGTGTGCCAGCGCTTTGTTCAGATAGGTCTCGGTAAGCTTCAGTATATTGGTGGAATTGGTCTCTTCGAAATATCCCTGGAATTTGTAGCTGATCGCCAGGTAATATTCGATCCGTTTGCTTATTTCATTAAAGCCGGGCTCACAGAGCTTATAGGTTTTTATATATTTTTCGAACAGCTCACCGGAAAGTATATAGTTCACGGTGTCCATCGTGCGGATCGCATCGTTGTTGTATTTGGAGCCAAGGTATTTCAGGTTCTGCATCATATTGGCTGTTTGTTCTTTCTGAACATCCAGCTCTACAGCTTTTGTCAGTGCCTGCACGGCAATATCCCTTGCAGAGGATTTTACATTGCTTGTCTCCCGCTGTTTATAGATCTCTTTATAGATAAAGCCCATGATGTACCAGGATTGGTATTCTTTGGCTGCATCCGGTTCCAGCATTGCATCATCGATCACCATTTTTGCCGAATCCAGCTTGCCTTGTTGCACCAATTCATATGCACGCTGAACCTTTGACGTTTGGGCAAGGGAGATCCCTGCCAACATCATCAGCCCGATCAACATATGATATGTCTTACACTTCAGCATCAATCCAATACTTTAGAGGCCAGGGGCTCTATTTTAGAACTTACCTTAAGGCCGGCTTTACCTGCGCTTGTTTTGTTTAATTCGAATTTTATATTGTTCTCTACAATGACGAAATTGATAGCGGAGCCTACTTTTGCAAGCCCCTGTTTTTCGGTTACGATCAATGTTCCTTTTCCTTTGAACTTAGAAATCGCTTCGGTGAGTACGCCGGACTTATCCGAAAGAATGAATAATATTTCAGGTCCATTCGCTTCTGCGATGGAATTGATGTTTTTGATCTCGATCTTTTTGGAACCTACCGATTTGGTGGCGGAGAGCTTTGTGAGCTCAGACATGAGCCCGGGGTTTTCTCCGAGTATGGAAATATTAAACGTAGTGGAAGAATTATCCGGCCACTCAAAATACTTAGTGAATACGTAAAGATGGGTTGCTTTGATCTTTGACGGGCCGTCGTCTTTTTGATATAAAGAGTATTCAACCAGGTCGAACGACAGGAAAAATACACTCAAGAGTATTATCAAAGCTTTACGCATCAAAAAAGTCGTAGGCAAAACGAATGCCAAGTATTAAAACGCAAATATAATAATAAAATCAAAACTAAATATGATTGAAATTCAATAGATTAAATATCCCGACATACATCAAAAGGTGAAACAAATGAAGAAAAGGAACGCCGGAAAATCAGGCTCCCGGCTTTTTGTAAATTTCCGAGCGCATCAGGCCCAGCTTATTGAAAAAGTGTGTGAAGGACGTTCCCAGCACACCCATGCCATATTTCGCACTTCGCCGGAAATTGATGGAAGAAGCTTCATCGAAATACTTGGTAGGGCAGGTGATCTCTGCAATATCAAAGCCTGCGTAGAAGATCTGGGAGATCATCTGATTGTCGAATACAAAATCATCGCTGTTGGCGTGATAATTAATTCCCCTGATCACATCTGCCGAAAATGCCCGGTAGCCTGTGTGGTACTCGGAAAGTTTCTGATTTACCAGTATATTTTGTGTAAGTGTAAGGCAACGGTTGAAAATGTATTTATAAAGCGGCATTCCGCCTTTGAGCGCTCCTTTTCCCAGTATACGCGATCCGAATACAACCGGATACAGATCATTGGCGATCATATGGGCCATAGAAGGAATGAGCTTTGGTGTGTATTGATAATCCGGGTGAAGCATGATAACGATATCCGCACCCAGCTCCAAAGCCTTGTCGTAGCAGGTCTTTTGATTGCCGCCATACCCTTTGTTCTTTTCGTGGCGGATCACATGCCGGATACCGATCTGTTTTCCCAACTCGCTGGTGTTATCCTTGCTGAAGTCGTCCACGAGGACCACGTCGTCTACAATGTCAAATGGGATCTCGTCGTAGGTGCGTTGCAATGTTTTAGCAGCATTGTAGGCCGGTAAAACAACAATTATTTTTTTTCCGTTTATCATAATTCAGGCCGACAAATATAGGTAATTTTCCAAACATCTTTGAGAATGCAGACACAGATTCCGCAGATTGCGCGGATCAATTAATTAACGCGGATGAAGACTACCGGTATGCGGTACCTGCGAGCATGGTTTAGCAGGCCAGACATGGATTTAGCTCCGATGAGAAAAGTTCACAGATGACCAGATATAATTTGAAGGATTTGTGCCGACCATGTCTTATAACCGATCTCTATAATAATGCATTTAAAATTCGTGAAATCCGCGAAATCTGTGTTGGGTCAGCTATGAAATCCGTGTCTGGCCAACTATTTCAGCTGACGTAAGTATAGTTGTACCGTATTTTCCAGGCCATAATACAATGCATCTGATATCAGCGCATGCCCGATGGAAACTTCCAGCAGACCGGGGATATTTTGTTTGAAATACGCAAGGTTCTCCAGGCTCAGGTCATGCCCGGCATTAATGCCCAATCCGGCTTGCCTGGCTGCTTCGGCTGCTTCCACAAAGGGTTGGATCGCCATTTCTCTGTTGGCAGGATAATTTTTTGCATAACTTTCCGTATACAGCTCGATGCGGTCGGTTCCGCTATCTGCAGCATGTTTAACGAGCTCAGCATTCGCGTCAACAAAAATGGAGCTACGGATGCCGGCTTGCCTGAAAACAGTGATGATCTCCTTCAGGTAGGCTTTTTCGCGTATGATATCCCAGCCATGATCGGAGGTAAGCTGGCCCAGGGTATCCGGCACCAGTGTTACCTGGGCGGGTTTTACACTCAGTACGAGGTCAACGAATTTTTGTTCTCTTGGATTACCTTCTATATTGAATTCCGTGTGTAGCAGCGGTTTCAGCGCATGCACATCGGAGTAGCGGATATGGCGTTCATCCGGGCGGGGATGTACGGTGATGCCCTGTGCGCCAAACCGTTCGATATCCAGGGCTGCTTTCTGCACATCCGGGGTATTATGCCCGCGGGAGTTTCGTAAGGTAGCTATTTTATTAATGTTGACGCTTAATTTAGCCATTCTTTTATTTGATTATTTAATAGTAAATTTGTGGGTAAATTTAAGCAGTTTCAATTTCTGTACTACTATTTATTTCAGATAAATTGCTAAATTAGTAAAAGGAGAAAATTTTATGCTGGTAGCGGATTTAATTACGGACGAGGTTCCCCCTCTGAAAAATACGGATACGATCGATCAGGCTTTGCATTGGATGGAAGAATTCAAAGTAACGCACCTGGCGGTTACAAAAGGAAAAGAGTTTTTAGGTTTGGTGGCCGAAAGCGATCTGCTGGATGCCAACCGGAGGCCGGAAGAGGAAATAGAGCAAAGCAAGCTGCACCTGCTGCGGCCTGTTATTCACCAGGCACAGCATGCATACGATGCGCTGAAGCTGATGGCTGCCATGAATCTTACCTTGCTGCCGGTATTGGATGATAAAGACCAGTTTGCAGGATCTATTACCTACAAAAGTGCCCTAGAGAAGTTTACAGGGTTTTCTGCTATCCAGGAACCGGGCGGGATTATTGAGCTCGAAATGCCCAAAGCGGATTACTCGCTTGTGCAGATCGCGGGGATCATTGAAGGGAATGATGCCAAGGTACTGAGCCTCTATGTTGCTTCCGTAACGGATTCAAACATGATAGAGGTAACGATCAAAGTGAACAATGAAGATCTGACGAGAATATTGCAGACATTTAACCGCTATGCATACCGTGTAAAAGCATCGTATCATCAATCGGAATTTGAAGATGACCTAAAAGGAAAGTTCAATGAATTTATGCGTTTCCTCAATATTTAAACGCACACAACACTTCATACCGGCAAGGACTTTGTTTCTTGTCCTTTCTTTCTGCATTCCTTCTTTTCTTTTCGCTCAATCCGACGATCATATCGATGCATACAAGATCAGCCAGCTGCAAAGCGGGAAAGTAATAGTGGACAGCATTCTTGTCACGGGCAATAAAAGGACAAAAGAAAGGATCATTTTCCGCGAGCTTACTTTTTCTGCCGGTGAGGCCATGACACTGAAGGAGCTGGAGCAAAAGACGGAGCGTACACGTCAGAATCTCATCAATACGTCCCTTTTCAATTTTGTAACATTTATTAAAAATTTCTCTGCCGATTCATCCCGTGTGACAGTGATCATCGATGTAAAGGAGCGATGGTATCTGTGGCCTTCACCTATCTTCGAGATCCAGGATCGTAATTTTAATTCCTGGTGGGAAACAAAAGACCTGTTCCGCATCAATTACGGGATGTATCTGACAATGGAAAATGTGCGCGGACGTAATGAGTCGGCTGTACTTAAGTTCAGGAAAGGCTACACGGAGCTGTATGGTTTTTCTTACAAGATCCCGTATCTCAACAAAAAACAAACGATAGGTGCCAATGTATCCTATAGCTTTCTGCGGAACAATGAAGTAGCTTTTTCTACGTATGGCAACCGGCTGCAGTTCAACAGGAATTATACAAAGTTCCTCCGCAAAGAAAAAGAAGTGAAGCTTGGCCTGACTTACAGAAATGGCCTGTACAACCGTCATGTGCTGGATCTGCTCTACTGTGAAAGCTCGGTAGCCGATACGATCAAAGAACTGAATAAAAATTATTTCGGAAACAATTCGGATGCTGCCTCTTACCTGAGCCTGCAATATCGTTTTCGCCGCGATTACCGCGATGCAAAGATATTTCCCCTGAGAGGATATTTTTACGAATGCGGATTTACGAAGGATGGTCTGAATTTATTACACAACGAGAACGTGGATAATTTTTCGGTGGATGCGGTTGTGAAAAATTACTGGAATCCCGTGAAAAGGACCTTCGTAGGAACGGCACTACGTATGCGTTACCGGATGTTCAATACAACCGGTTATTATTTCAACAAAGCGCTTGGCTACAATGATTTTGTGAGAGGGTATGAGTATTATGTAGTGGACGGGCAGACCTTTGTGATGTTCAAAACGAATATCAATTTCCAGTTGGTAAAACCACGTGTGATATCCGTTCCCATAAAGCGCCTGGAGAAATTCAATAAAGTGCCGTATGCAATCTACCTGTCGGCACATTGCGATGCGGCTTTTGTGCAGGATAAGGTGTTTTATGACGACAACCCGCTTGCCAATTCATGGATCGGTGGGGCAGGGGTAGGGGCCAGTCTTGTAACGTATTATGATTATGTATTAAGAGTGGAAGCATCTGTAAACAAGATGAAACAAAAAGGTATATTTTTGCATTTTGCGGCTCCATTATAAAACCAATTGAATGACCATTGCAGTTTACGCCCGGCTGTCAAAAGACAATCACCCGGATTATATAAAAACCCTGAGCACAAAGCTGAACAAGGAAAATATTGATTTCATCATCAATGAGGATTATTATCGGTTCCTGAAAGAGCATTTTAGCTTTAACCTGGAGATCCCCACCTATAAATCGCATGAGTGCATCCGCGATAAGGTGAATTATATCATCTCATTAGGGGGCGATGGAACGATACTGGAAACACTGGACCTTGTGCGTGATTCGGGCATCCCGGTATTGGGAGTGAACACAGGAAGGCTGGGTTTCCTCGCTACTGTATATAAAGAAGATTTCGGACTGGCCATCGATTTTTTACTAAAGGATAAATTCAGGCTGGACAAACGAAGCATTCTCGAACTGGAAAATCCAACCGGTTTGTTCGGCGATCTGCATTATGCGGTGAATGAAGTAACCATCATGAAAAAAGATTCTTCTTCCATGATCAGTATCGATACGACGATCAATGGCGCTTTCCTGAACTCTTACTGGGCTGATGGTTTGATCATTTCGACACCGACGGGTTCTACAGCCTATTCGTTGAGCTGCGGCGGGCCCATCATGGTTCCGGATGCCGAGAATTTTGTGATCACACCGATCGCTCCGCATAACCTCAATGTGCGCCCCATTATTATTTCCAGCAACAGCCAGGTTCACCTGAAAGTACGTGGCAGAAGCCCGGAATACCTGATTTCA
Organism: Bacteroidota bacterium; assembly: GCA_021156365.1. GTDB lineage: Bacteria > Bacteroidota > Bacteroidia > B-17B0 > Aurantibacillaceae > JADJDM01. The sequence goes on along the minus strand of JAJNDK010000001.1, from coordinate 394,974 downwards.
CTCGACTCGCGCTCTGCCACCATCGATGCAGACCATGAGATCCGTCTGAAAAAAGCCGATTTTACCTTCAACCTGATCTCACTCGATATGCAGCATTTCTTCAAAACACTGCGCGATAAGCTGATGTGGGGGATTGATAAAAGGAATTGATTTTAACCGCTCGCGAAGCCTCGCGAGCACGCGAAGAAGTATACGCAAAGTACGCGAAGTTTTGAATTAGAGCCTGACACCTATAACGCAAACGTCATCCAGCTGTTCGATATCCCGCTTCCATTCATTGAACGCTGCTTCCAGCTTAATCTGCTGTGTTTGCATGTTTTCTTTATGCAATTGAAGAAGTAGTTTTTCAAAATTAGAGGTCTTGAATTTTTTTCCTTTCTCTCCGCCAAACTGATCGGTGTATCCGTCAGAGTTCATATAAAGCATATCGCCTTTTTCTGTTGTTATTTCCTGCAGGGTGAAAGGCTTTTTTATATCCAGGTAAACTCCGATCGGTTGTTTGTCGCCTTTTACCTCTATCAGCTCTTCATTGCGGATAATGTACAAAGGATTGTTGGCGCCGGCCATCTGCAAAAGGTTTTTGGAAGGCAGGTACCGGCACAGGATAATATCCATCCCGTCGCTGCTTTCACCGAATTTACCGGTTTGTTTCAGTGCAATGATCACGCGCTCGCGCAGCTGATTCAGAATATCGTCCGGCTGCAGCCTGTGTTCTTCGTTCACGATCTGGTTCAGCAAACCAGATCCTAACATGCTCATAAAACCACCGGGCACACCATGGCCTGTACAATCCACTACTGCCCATAGAATGGAATCACCGTGTTGCGAGTACCAGTAGAAATCCCCGCTTACAATATCTTTGGGCTGGTAAAATATAAAATGCTCGGGCAGGCCTTTGGCGATCTGTTTTTCTTCGGGCAGGATCGATTGCTGGATCCTCAGAGCATAATGAATGGAATCGGTCAGCTCTTTATTCTTTTCTTCGATGATATCTTTCTGATGGGTGATCTGTTCGGCCTTGGTTACCACTTCGGCTGTGCGCTCTACTATTCTTTGTTCAAGCAGCTCTGCTCTTTGCCTTGCTTCTTTCTCGCGGTGGCGTATGTAATAATAAACAGCGATCGCAATGACAACAATGATAAGCAGGTAGAACCACCAGGTGGCCCAGAATGCCCGTGCGATGAAAAACGGGATACGGTACACTTCGCTTTCTTTGTCGTAGGCATTTTTTACTTTCACTTCTAATGTATAGCTCCCTGCCGAAAGATTGGTATACCGGATCTTGTTGGAATTCCCGTTATCCACCCAGTTTGTATCGAGCCCTATCAGCCTGTAATAAAAACGGTTGGGCGAAGGCAGGTATACCTGGTCGGAATGGAACTCGAAACTCAGGAAATTCTGATCCCAGTCCAGTTTTGTGCTTCCTTCTGTGAAGGCATTGCTTTCAGTAAAATGAAGGGTGTCTTCGTTGATCTGGATCACATCCGGGAATACCTTTGGTTTCCGCTCGAGGAACCGTAGTGTATACGGATTAAAAACCGCCACGCCATTCAGGGAAGCAACATAGATATGGCCGTTTGCATCGATCTGCGCACGGGAGTTGAAAAAAGATCCTGCATTCAAGCCATAGTCCTTACCGACCATGGTAACGGAACTGTTCTTTTCATCCCACCGGATCAGCTTTTTGGAAGAAACGATCCACTTCACACCTGTAGTGTCGTTGATGATGGCAAATACCGGAAATTCTTTTATGCCGATCCTTGCATTCATGCATTCGTATTTCCCGGTGTTCTCATCGAATGTATAAAGTCCTTTTCCTGTTCCGAACCAGGCCATACCTTTTGCGTCTACCATCGCTATATTGATGGTGCTGTCAGGGAAAAAGTGATCCTTTTGATTTGGGCCATATACATCGAAGCTTTTTTTAATCGGATCAAAGATCACAAAATCCTTTTCTCCGCTACAAAGCAGCCATTTCCCGCTTTTCAATATATAGGAATAGGTTTCATGGATTCGCTTATCCAGGCGGGAGAATTCGCTCAGGGTATTGGTTGTTTCATTGTATTCGTAAATGATCCCATTCCTGCCGGTGAACAGGAACAGCGGTTGGGTACTTTTATCGTGCCTGAAAAGAATGCGGAATCCCGGTTTATCAGGAAAATCACTTTGGTTGGAAATACGCTTGTATTGTTTGGATGCCTGATCGTAAATAGCCGGAAGCTCAGGACTGCAAAGCAATATCCGCTTGTTCTGCATGAATTTGAAATTATTGATGCGGGAAGCGATGTACAATTCCATGTTCGCGTTCAGCTTTTTGCCCGGATCTATTTTCTCCAGGATCTTTTCGTTGTATGCATCGTACACCGTGATGCCTTTTTCATTGGAGATATAGAGCTCGCCGTTGTCTTTCACCAACATCTGGTTCACCGGAACTGTTTGCCCTGAGCGATCACTATAGTCAAGATCCATCTTTTCCCAGGACAGCACCCTGAATTGCTGCAATCTTGGATTGTAGATGCTGAAGCCTCCAAGCCCTGTGCTGATCCATATGTTTCCGTCGGCATCTTTATTCAGTGTGCGGATCCGGTTATCGGCAATACTGGAGATATTATCCGTTGCATTACGGAGGTATCCCGCTTTTTTTGTTTCCGGATCCACCAGCATGATCCCTGCATTGGGCGAGCCGATCCACATCCGGTTGTTCTCATCCAGTACATAAGCGCGGGCATTGTCGAGGTTTTGCTGCGTGGCGTCAAACTGTTTACCCGAGATACGGGAGGCTTTTTTGTTTTTTGTATCGAAACAAATAAGACCGCTGTATGTCCCGAACCAAATATTCTCCTTAGTGTCTTCATATATAAAATGCGTGATCTTGAGCGAAAACCGGATCTTGTCTTTTTCCACTTCTGGTAGTCCGGCAAGATATTCTTCTACCGGGAAAGGTTCGAATAAACCCTTTGCTGCATCAAAGTATACGGGCATTGCCGAAGGAGCAGATTCTTCGAAGAAGCCAAGCAGGTAGTTGCCGTTCTTCAGCTCCAGCATGGCTTTTACAATGTTGTTAGGAATAAAATGAGTGTCGCCGGGTTTATCTTTATTCGTTTTGTAGGGAATACATGTACCGCTTTCCCGATCCATTTTAAACAAACCTTCGCCCCAGGTCAGGACCCAGAAATTCTCTTTTGAATCTTCCTGGAAACAAACGATCCGCCCCCGTGGAATAGCGGAAGGAGAGGAGGAATCGGGCAGGATATGTGTTATCTCATGGCTGAAAACATCGAATTTTGTAATGCCCGGTATCTCCGGGTAACTGATCCAAAGAATGTTTTTAGAATCGAGATACAGGGCCTGGATGGAATTGTCGAGCAGGGAATTGGAGGTGTTCTCTTTTTTTGACCATACCTGGGTAGAATAGCCATTGTAATAGACAAGTCCTTTTTCGGAAGCCATCCACATACCACCGTGCTTATCCCACTGCTGGTGATACAGATTGTTGGCACCGAATTTCTCGGGATCGAGGTAGCTGAAAGCGGGTTCAACGAACTGTTGCGCGCGTAATACGAGTATACATAAAACACCGGCAAGCGTAAAAACGGCTTTAGACATATAACCAAAAATAAGAGATTTTTTCCGATTAGCTTCAATGGTGGAAAAAATAGTGTTAGTATGCTTTTCATTCGTTTTCATCGAAGTTAATATTCAACTAACTTTTACATAACTTATTGGGTTGGTATATGGCCGACTTTTGCTGCATGGTATTCAAACAACTCAAGATCCAGCTGCTTTTTGTTTTTTCTGTTGTCATCTTTTTACTGGTGCTCACGTACCTGGGTTCCGGGTATTTGTATAACCAAAAGAACAGGCTTACTTCCACCATCCGCGAGCTCGATGATATCCGGGTGCTGGCACTGAAGAATTTCAAGCTGATCGACGATTATATCTCTTATGAAACCACCAACGAGAATTATTTTGTGAGCGGGGAGAGCAAGGTGAAAAAAGAGTTTGAAAGCAACTATTTTGAGATCATCTACCGTTTACAAACCGTCCGCACCAATCTGAATGATGAATACTCCGAGATCACACCTCTTATTGATTCCCTGCTGATCCAGGAAAAACAATATGCAGCTAATTTCTCGAAACTGGAGGAACACGTATTGCTGAAGGGTTTTAAGGATTTCGGAGTAGAAGGCCGGATGCGGGATTATGCACACCAGCTGATGGAAATTGAGAATCACGGGATCAATTACCGGGCACTCATGCTGCGCAGGCATGAGAAAGATTACATCATCCGGAAGGATATCCAGTACTTCAACAAATTCAACCAGGAGTATGAAGAGCTCACAAAAGAGATCGATGCCACTATTAAGGATAAAAAGAAGAAAAAGCAGTACCACGATATTGCCTACAATTACAAAAAATACTTTACCGACTTTTATAACCTTCAATTCGAGATCGGTCTCAACGAGCGGGAGGGTGTATTGAGAAAGCTCCGGCTCAATTACGAGCATATCAATACATTTTTCGATACCGAAAAAGCGAAGTCCGTTGATATAGAAAGCTCCTTCCATAAAAAGCTGAAGATCTACAACAGCAGCCTGATCGTTCTTTCTATCCTCATTGCCCTCGTGCTTGGATATATATATGCAAGCCGCATTACCAAACGTGTGAATATCATTAAAACATCGATGCGTAACTACATCGAGAGTGGTTTTAAAGATATTCCGGTGAGCCGTGAAGAAATTAAAATAAAAGAGTTCAGGGAAATGAACGAGAATTTCCTGCACATGGCATCTGAGATAAACAGTTATATCAATCATTTCCGGATCAAGGTAGAAGAACGTACGGCCGAGATCCGCTGGCAAAAGGAAGAGATCGTTCAGCAAAACAGCAAGATCAGTTCCCAGCACGAGCTTTTACAGATCCAGCAGCACGAATTGGCTGAGAAGAACAGGAATTTCCTGGAAAGTGTACGCCATGCAGAGAAGATACAGAAGGCGCTGTTGCCTTCGCATCAGTTGTTCCGGAAACTGTTTGCCGATGCCTTTGTTTTTTTTCAGCCCCGCGATATTGTGAGTGGTGATTTTTACTGGCTGGAAGAGATCAGTTTGACCCCGGTTGCAAAAACAGTGGTCAATGAATATGAGCTGGTCGTTTCGGGCGAAGTTTTTCATACGGAGCCCGGGCCGGATGAAACTCATGCTCCCGAACGGAAAATAGTGTTCGCTCTTGGCGATTGCACCGGCCATGGTGTTCCCGGCGCATTTATGAGCATTGTGGGCATCAATCACCTGAACAGGATCGTAAAGGAAAGCCGTATCCATGAGCCGGATGAGATCCTGAACAACCTGAACCACGAAGTAAAGCGTTCGTTCTATAAGGGTGAAGACGATGTACAGAATATCAAGGACGGGATGGATATTGCCTTCTGCTCATACAGCCCGGAGAAGAACCTCCTGCAGTTTGCCGGCGCCAATAAGAATTTACTGCTTCTGCGCAACAATCATATATACGAGTTCAAGGGCAATAAAAAACCGGTGGGTATCTATCCTTCGCTTTCGAACGTGTTTGAAAAAACGGATATTAAAACCCAGGAAGGCGATATATTGTACCTTTTCACGGATGGCTACCAGGACCAGTTTGGCGGGGAAAAGAACAAAAAATTCAAAACGAAGAACCTGAAACAATTATTGCTGAAGATACATAGCTATCCAATGTCCGACCAGTACTCCATCATCCGGGATAATTTCAATAACTGGAAAGGGGAGGGCTACCAGGTCGATGACGTTTGCGTTATAGGCATCCGCCTATAATTTGCAAGTCACGATCCTGGCTATTCGCATGGATGGATGACGTTTGTGTCATAGGTGTTCGCCTATGATTCCAAAGTCACCATCCTGACTTCACGTCAGGATCAATGACGTATGCGTTATAGGCATCAGACTTTAGACAGAGAATCCGCTATTTATAGGATTCAAGAATCAAGACTATAGGATGCAGGATTTAAATCTACAAGCAGATGCATCTTACACTTTCTTTTCTTATATCTCGCAAAGACGCTAAGTCCCGATAGCTATCGGGAGCATCCCGGTTCTGGCGTTTTGTATCATTTCTAATATGTATTTTCTACCTTAGTTTGCTACTACTTTGTTTTTAGCACCACCCATTCCAGGAACTTAAAATCACCGATGTCATGATGTTCGTTGATCTCAGCTAAGGGCGGACCTTTCAGAAGGGCTACGATCGGGTATTTGCCAAAACGTTGCCTGCCCTGCGATTTTGATTTGATATAGAAATATTCCGTGCCTTCATCTGAAAAAATGATCAGCACATAAAACACTTCATCGTCTTTCAAAAAAAGCTTCAGGTCCAGGACACCTTTATAACGCTGTTTCAGGAAAGAACGTTTGTTGGATACCGGTTGCACAATAATGTTCTTTTCGAAAAAATAATTCAGATAGGTTTCATTGTAGCTTTCGCCTTTTATCCGGATCCTTACAAAATTGGGCATGATGTAATTGTTCAGGTTCTGTGTGGTGGGCGGGCCTTTGTAGATAGCTTTGAACTGAAGCGTGAAGGGCATTTCCAGCCGGATCCTGTTCCAGCGTCCCGGAATGATCTTAAAGCGGGTGATCCGGAATACCAGCACGAGTATCAGGAAGGAGTCTTTCCAGAGCATGGAAGCAAGGTACCGGATCACTTCTATGCCCGAGTCAGCAGTAGCAACATGATAAACGGTGGTGGCGCCCCAGAGGATAAGATACATCCGCAGCATAAATTCGGTCAGCTTCCGCGAATCGATGAATTTTTTCGGTGAATAGTGTTCAGAGTTGTTGAGGGCATTTCCTAACATCGTTACAAAAACGGAGAGCAGGAGCAGATGATACACCACCATGTAAATAAAGCCTCCCGGTATATCGCCTAAGAGGAAAAAATCGTAAAGTGCATGCGAAAGTATGGCAAAGAACATGAAGGAAACGATCACTAATTTATCCCTTCGCCCGGGCCGGAAGCGATACAATAATAGGCCGTATACAAAGATCACGGAGTTGAACAGGTGAGCGGGGAGAGAAGTAACGGAGCGCATGGCAATGATCTTAACGCCGTGATCGAGAAAATACAGTACATTCTCAAAGCAGGCAAAACCGATGGCTGAGATGGCAGCATACACAATATAATCTACTGTTTCTGTCAGGTGTTTTTTGAAGAACAGCAGGATCACCAGGAAGGGCAGGAACTTAAAGAGCTCTTCTACCAGGCCAATCGCGAAAAAGCAATAGAAAAAATCATTGAGCGCATTCCCGGTGATCTTAAAAACATCCTGTTCGGGCATTTTCAGCTGGATGGTTTCTACAATGAAGGCAGAGAGAATGCCCATGGAGAATACAAAAAGAAGAATGCGTTTTTTCTCGTGCTCGAAAATGTCGATGCGCCTGAAGTATTCGATCCAAATGAAAGCGAGGAAGAGACAAAATACTACACCGGATAGTAAACTCATACGGGTTCGATTGGATGAGATCCGAAAATAGGGAATTAGCGGGAAATAAAGAAGTGTTTATACTTTTACTTTGAAGAGCTTTACTTTCGACTCCTGCCTGGTGAGTAGACGCGAAATGTTCTTCTTGTGGGTGATGATAAGCATGATGGCTACCACCAGAGAGAAAGCGATCAGGGTAACATTGGTATAGTGCATCACAGTGAGGCCGATGATCGGGAAGGAAAGGCCGGCACACATAGAGGCTAAGGATACATAACGGAAAGACAAAAGAACGATCAGGAATACGACCAGTGCAAGAGAAGCGGCACCCGGCTGAACAGCCAATACTACTCCTAATAATGTCGCTACACCTTTTCCGCCTCTGAATCCTGCCAGCACCGGAAAAATATGTCCTAAGAGGGAAGAGATACCTAAGGCGATCTGGAAATTGATAAATTCCCCGGAGCTGCTTTCGAAGCTTCCGAAGTAAGCCAGCGATACTGCCGCGAAGCCTTTCAGAATATCAATAATGAGTACGGGAATGCCTGCGCGTTTTCCAAGCACCCTGAAGGTATTGGTGGCACCTGCGTTACCGCTACCAAATTCCCTTACATCAATCTTATAGAACAGCTTTCCTATCCAAACCGATGTAGGAATGGAACCAAAAAGGTAAGCTAATAATAGGAGGATAATATCTTTGTATTCGGCCATGAAGATCAAAATTAGTGAAATCTTAGCTTTAAATTAAGATTTTAGCAATATTTATTTAAACAGCTTTTTGTTATAATGTTGATTTTTAGCAAATTAACATTATTTACTTAGAGTCATTCAGCGAATTGACCGCTTTTTCCAGCATCCGGTCGTTTTTGGAGGAAATAGGGTAGTAAGCCTCGTTACCAAAGAGGCTCCGACCCATTAAGGCCTTGATCTGTATACTCAGGTAACCTGTGGAGCGTTTGATCCCGCCTTCATCCCGTTTGATCCCATTCTTTTCCGCATAGGCAATAAAACGGTTTAAAACTTCAGTGCCGGGAGTATAATTCTTTTCGAATTCTTTTGCCGACTTGTAGCCTTTATATCTGGAGCGATCCCTGTCCACTTCCTGGAATGCAAATTCATTGATCAGGCCGGCATAGGCAACTTTATTCAGCCAGGTACTTCTGAAAGAGGTATCGATCCCTACAAAAACATCCGGCATGATACCACCGCCGCCATACACGATCTTCCCGGCGGGGGTTTTGAATTTCAGGCTGTCGGCAAACTTGATGCTGTCGGCGCTTAATAGTTCCCCGTTCTCATAGCGGTGAAATTCTTCTTCTGCATACGCTACGTTGCCATTGGCATACGATTTCTGAATGCATCTTCCCGTAGGAGTGTAATAACGTGCCGTCGTGAGGCGTATGGCCGATCCGTCAGGCATTTCCAACTGTTCCTGCACCAGACCTTTACCAAAGCTTCTTCTTCCTACGATCGTTGCCCGGTCATTGTCCTGCGTTGCTCCGGCAAGTATCTCACTGGCAGAAGCAGAGCCCTCATCGATGAGGATCACAAGCGGATCATTTTCATAACCTCCCTTGTCTGTAGCTTTATAGTCTTTGCGTGGGCTGGCTTTTCCCTGCGTATACACAATGCGCATTCCTTTTTTCAGAAGCTCATCGGCAATATCAACGGCTGCGTTCAGATAACCACCGCCATTGCCTCTCAGGTCTATGATCAGTTTTTTCATTCCCTGTTTTTTCAGAGTGTTAAAAGCTTTTAAATATTCTTCGTAAGTAGTGGCTGCAAAACGGCTGATCTTGATATAGCCGATCTCATTATTGACCATGTAAGACACATCCACACTGTAGATAGGGATCTCTCCGCGTGTGATCGTGAAGTCCAGCAACTGTTTGGAGCCATTCCTTTTTACCGAGATCTTTACTTTGGTGCCTCGGCTACCGCGCAGCTTATCGAATACCTGTTTGTTCGTGATCTTCACACCGGCTACATTGGCGCCGTCTACTTTCACCAGCTTATCGCCGGCCAGTACACCTACTTTTTCCGAAGGCCCTCCACTGATGGGAGTCACCACCGTGATGGTATCGTTCAGGATATTGAATTCGACACCGATCCCGTCAAAATTTCCCTGGAGAGGCTCATTCACCATTTCCAGGTCCTGTGCCGGGATGTAATCACTGTGCGGATCGAGGCTGTGCAGCATCGCTAGCAAGGTCATATCCTGCAGCGAATCCGCATCGATCTTGTCAACATAGTTCTGGGTGATGAAATCGATCACATTGTCGATCTTTCCGCCGCTGTGTGCAGTAGGGCTGACAGCATTGGTATTCTGACGAAAATTGAAAAAAGTTCCAAGAACCACACCGATCACTAAGATCAATGAAACCCAAATGGGCGTATACGGATTGAAATTTCTGCGCTGACCGGATGAATTATCCATTTTTTCTTAAAAAGATTAACCATGCAAAAGTAATTTATTAATTTTAACAGCGTTTACCATTTATGCAAAAGAAACTAAAAATAATAGTATTGGTTTTATTGGTGGCAGTATTGTCCTGTAAAAAGAAAAAAAACAATACTACCAGCACCAATCCCAACCAGGTGAATACAGTTGTAAATGTTCGTATCTACAAGAACACACCTGATTTTTCTCCTTTGCTGATAGGAGGCGGACATACCTACGCAGCAGGTGGTGTAAGCGGTCTTATCATATACCGGGTTGCTATGAATGAAACCAATGGAGATTTTGTAGCATTCGACCGGAACTGCCCACATGAAGGCGGAACCAATCTCAATGCGAAGTTATATGTGATGCCGGATCTGATGGTGAAGGATACGATCTGCAAATCCAAATTCTATATCTCCAACGGCACGGTTGCGAACGGGCCTTCCGTCTATCCAATGAAGCAGTACAATACTTCCTACGATGGGTATGTGTTGCATATCTATAACTGATCAGGCTCTGATGCAGTAAAGCAGATCTTCTCCGCTCGTTTCCGGCACATAATCGGAGAGCTCAAACAAAGGAGCAGGAATACCGTTTGTAAACAGTTTATTCCCAATAAAGATCCTGGCCTCATCCCAATATCCGCTTTTTATAAACTGATCAAGCAATTTGGTGCCACCTTCCACGATCATTGATTGAACAGAAAGTCCGTGCAGAGCAGCAAGAAAGTTCTTCATGAAATGAGGATCGAATGCGAGCTGTATATAACGGATATGATCCTGGTCGTTCGATGCTTTTTCTGTGAATATAATTGCCTGTGCGTTGTTCGTGAATACCTGCCGGTCTTTTGGAAGACTGAGATCTTTGTCTATAATGATGCGCAGCGGATTGTTTCCTTCCACCAGTCTTGTCGTCAATGCAGGATCGTCGTTCAGGATAGTATTGGCGCCGGCCAGTATAGCCTGTTCCTGTGAGCGCCAGAGATGCACCAGCTGTTTGCTTTCCGGGGACGTGATCCAGTTCTCATTTTTATCTGCAGGCAGGGGGAGCTTTGAAATAAATCCATCCCTGCTTTGTGCCCATTTCAAAATAATATAGGGACGCTTTTGTTCGTGAAAGGTAAAGAAGCGGATGTTCAGCTCTCTTGCTTCCTTTTCAAGGATGCCTGTTACTACTTCTATTCCTGCATTCCGGAGCTTTTCAATTCCTTTGCCTGCCACCAATGGATTCGTATCTGAGTTTGCGATCACTACCTGCTTTATTTTTTTTCCGATCAGCAGATCGCTGCAGGGAGGTGTTTTGCCATGGTGGGAGCAGGGCTCGAGGTTCACATAAACAGTGCAATCAGAGAAATCAAAATCTGCCGGCAGCTTGTTGATCGCATTTACTTCTGCATGAGATCCGCCGTATTGCTGATGATAAGCTTCTGCGATGATCTCTGCACCTCTTACGATCACGCAGCCGACCATTGGATTGGGTGCTACCTTTCCTCTTCCTAGTTCTGCCAGCTCCAGGCAACGCAGCATGTATGTTTCGTGTGTATTCAATCTGCCTGTGAAATTAAGGATTTTGACAGCCATCACATAATCTTTGGTAAAAAACCAGTATTTTCATCGCAGTAATTGAATTATGGTCACCACTATCGTCATCCTTTGTCTGGCTGCTTTTGTTGCAGGTTTTGTGGATGCCATTGTAGGCGGCGGCGGACTTATCCAGTTACCGGTAGCATTGATCACCTTGCCGAATGATGCAGTTTCGACGGTGATCGGTACCCTGAAGATCCCTTCGTTCAGCGGGACTGCTTTTGCTTTTGTCCAATATGCGCGACGGGTGGCTATCAAATGGAAGATCACCGCGCTGATGTGTGCGCTGGCATTTATCTTTTCTTATACCGGCTCCTACCTGCAAACAATGGTAAGCAATGCTTTTATGAAACCGGTGCTGCTGGTTATTTTAACCGGGATCGCTATTTATACCTACACAAAAAAAGACTTAGGAGATAAAAAAAGGGAAAGTCTCCCGGAAAAGAAGCTATTGCTTTATTCGGCGAGTATCAGTGTTGTCATTGGCTTGTACGACGGATTTATCGGGCCCGGCGCAGGTAGTTTCCTTATCCTTGCATTCATCAGCCTGTTGCATTTTGATTTTATGGAAGCCAGTGCCCATGCCAAAGTAGTGAACCTCGCAACGAACTTCGGTTCCATTATCCTGTTCTTTTACAAAGGCAAGATCATGTGGATCTATGCCATTCCCATGGCGATCTGCAATGCTCTTGGAGCCTTGTTGGGCAGCCGGCTTGCAATGATACGCGGAAATAAATTTATCCGGGTATTCTTTCTCATTGTGGTAATAGGGACGTTGTTACGCTTTTCGTACGATGTGTTTTTGAAGAATTAATTCTTAATTAATGTCCTTTCCCTCTTCGAGCTTTTTGATCATTCCTTCCACAGAACCTTTATTCACAGCATCCGGAGCAAGTGGTAATGCGGCTTTTGCGTTCGCCAGTGCATTTTTATAATCGCCTTTACCGGAGAAACCTCTTGCTAAGCCAACATACGTCGTGAATTTTTTTGGATTCTTTTTTGCATTCGTTTTGAATACTTCCAGCGCTTCATCGTTCCTTTTCTGATTCAGTAAGCGCCGTCCGTATTGATGCAATTCGAACATGTTCCCTGACTCCATCGCCACTTTCATTACAGAGTCGGCAGCAGATTTACGGCCTTTCAGCTCGAGGAAACCCGCATAAGTGCTTTGCACCGGGAATGTATTGCCGGACTGTGCCGCATTCGTAGCCCATACCATTCCCTCATCGAGATTGGTGTTATTGGCAAGACAAAAGCTCGCGGCCTGCTGATAAGCCTCCGGGTTGAAACCCTGATCGCTTTTTAATGCCGTACGGAACTCATCTATTTGTGTTTTTGCCAGGTCCACTTCTATTTTAAAAGGGATGCTTACTTTCTCCCATTGAAGCGCTATCGTAGCTGAGCTGGCAGTCTGATCGATGAATTCGTACTTTAGCCATTCCACGCTTTTATCCAGGGCAGCTGGTTTGACTTTTACACGCAGTGCATCGTTCTTTTCATCGTAAAAATAACTTCCCCAGGATCCGTTGTCTTTTGAAAAGATAAGCGTGCACTCCTGCGGGCCATATGCTACAAAGAAACCATATTTCCCCGCCGGCAATGCTTTCCCTTCGATCGTAACATCAGTGTTGAATGCGATGGTGGTATTTTCATTGGCGCCGGCTCTCCAGGGTGCTTTTTTGCTGGTACCACCCTGAACAGACAGATCATCATATCCTTCATATACAATGCTTGTTCCGTAGATCTTGCCTTCGCGGCCTTTCACACCTGGTCTGTCATAATTTATAGTAACGGTAGTGATACCGATCTGTTCGGCTACCATGGCTTTTTTATTTCCACCGGATGGAGGGGTTTTGAGCGGGGTGGTTTGTGCATGGAGCAGTGTGCCGAAGCATACCAGCAATGCGGGAAACAGAATATGTTTTTTCATGATATAAATGTTTTAAAGCAATGATTTAAAACAAATATAGGGGCAGTACAGCCGGATACCTTGTGTTAATTGATCACCGACGATAAAGCATACAGGAAGGGAAAAAAATGTATTTCAATGGTAGTGTAGGAGGGAACCTTCTATGGTTCAAACAACCTTCGTTATTTTTCGGTCAGTTTGATCATAGCAAAAACCGAATAATTGATCATGTCCATATAATTGGCATCGATTCCCTCGGAAATGATGGTTTGCCCGGCATTGTCCTCGATCTGCTTTACCCGCAGGATCTTCATCAGGATCAGGTCCGTGAGCGAGCTGATGCGCATATCTCTCCAGGCCTCGCCATAATCATGGTTTTTGTCCTCCATCAGTTTTTTTGTGGCAAGGAAATGTTTTTCATACAGAGCGGCCGTTTCATCATAGGGCAATTCGGTGCGCTGATCGTTGCCCAGCTCTGTTTGTATAAGCGCGATCACGCAGTAATTAATAATACCGATGTATTCGCCTTTGATATCATCCTGTATTTTTTGCGTACCTTTCTGTTCGATACTCCTGATCCGCTGTGCCTTGATAAAGATCTGGTCCGTTAAAGAAGATGTACGCAGGATACGCCAGGCAGTGCCATAGTCTTTCATCTTCTTTAAAAAAATATCTTTGCAGAGTTTCAGGACATCATCGTATTGACGGGAAGTATTCATACAGGAAATAAAAATATATAAATGAGCAGGCAAGTTACGCATTTTGGGCCGAACCGGAGTTTAAAAGCCAATGGAAAAATTTTGAACATTTCACGTCCGGTCGTGATGGGTATTGTTAATATCACACCCGATTCCTTTTATGACGGAGGCAACTACAAAGGCACCAAAGATATCCTGAAGGACATTGGAAAGAAGGCGGATGCGGGCGCCTCCATCATTGACCTGGGTGCAGCCAGCAGCCGGCCGGGTTCGGACATCATTGATGTGGATACTGAGTTGAAACGTTTGCTGCCTGTATTAAAAGTAGTGCGGAATACCTTCCCGGATCTTTTTATTTCCATCGATACCTGGCGTTCGGAAGTAGCAATGGCTGCTGCAGAGCTGGGTGCAGACATCATCAACGATATTTCGGCCGGCGATATGGATGCTGAAATGCTGAACGTTGTGGCACAAACCAAACTGCCGTATATTTTTATGCACATGCAGGGAACACCGCAAACCATGCAGAAAAAACCGGTTTACAAAGATGCTCCAAAAGACGTGTATAGTTATCTATCGAAGAAAAAGACTGCCGCAGAAAAAGCAGGCATCAAACAGCTGATCGCCGATCCGGGTTTTGGTTTTGGAAAAACAGTTGCACATAATTTTGAGCTGCTTAACAAGCTCGAAACATTTCATAAGCTGGATGTGCCCATATTGGCAGGCCTTTCAAGGAAATCACTGATCCTGAAAACACTCGAACAAAAAGCAAAAGAAGCATTGAACGGAACAACAGTTGTCAATACGATCGCATTATTGAAAGGAGCAAAAATCCTTCGTGTACACGATGTGAAAGAAGCAATGGAAGCAATAAAGCTGGTAAACGCAATGAATGTGCAGTAATTAATGCAGCTTGCAGGTGGATTCTTTCCCTAATTTATCGTAATTGATTTTTATCCAGCTTTCCGCATGTTGCCTGCCGGTCTCTTTCAGGTAGGATAAAAAATCCCAATCCGTATTCAGCTTGCTGGAAAGATTCAGGTTGCCCAAAGCATCGTCAGAACTGATACTGTGCAGGTAAGTTCTCCGCAATTTTCCATCCAGTGTGATGCCTTTGTCGATCAGCTCCTGCTGAAAAAGAATATGTTTCAACTCGGCCACTAACGAAGAATTGAAGCTGAGCTCATTCACCCGATCGCGGATGTCTTCGATCGTAGTAGGTGTTTCTTTTATGAAGATCGGGTTGATCTGGATGATCAATACATCATCCGTTCCGGGTTCGTCTATCAGTGGCTGAATAGGAGGGTTGCCCATATAACCACCATCCCAGTAGGATTCTCCGTCGATCTCCACGGCCTGGTACATATACGGAAGACAGGCGGAAGCAAGAATGGCTTTGGCTGTGATCTCGCTCGGGCCGAACACGCGCGGCTGGCATGTCTTTACGTTGGTAGCGCAAACAAACAATTTCGGTGGGTTCATCTGCTGCAGCTCTTTAAAGTCGATCAGCTCCAGTACGATCTTCTCAAGTGGATTGATGTTTGTCGGATTGAATTTGTAAGGCGACATGTTTTCCGACATCATAGAGAACATACGGTAGGTAGGCGAAAAATCCATATTGCCTTTGCTTACGATCTTATCGTACCAGCTGGGCAGCATCCCGGTTTGTTTGCCCGCATCGGAGATCTTTTTCCAAAAGGTTTCCAATAATTTTTTAGCGCCGGCTCTTCCACCTTTGTTCAGTCCATAAATGGTGCAAACGCCATTCATAGCGCCGGCACTGGTACCGCACACGCCTTCTATTTCGATCCTTTCTTCTTCCAACAAGCGATCGATAACTCCCCAGGTAAATGCTCCGTGAGCGCCACCGCCCTGTAATGCAAGATCTATTTTTTTTGTTGCCATTGTTTCCGAATTGTAGTCAAATATACAATAATTACGTTCGGATATTGTTCGAGAGTGTGGAATCGTCTTTTATCTATCATACCCATAACAACATTCAACCCCTTCGGGGTTGTTTTAATTGGGTTTCAATGTAAATTCTATTCATGTTCAACCCCATTCGGGGTTGAATTCGCAAATGAATTCAATAGCTGATAATAGTTCAATGAATTTGTGTTGTTTCAAAAATAAGTATTCCCGAACCCTGAAAGGGTTCAATATGAATAAAATTGCATCCGAAAGAATCCCCAACCCTGAAGGGGTTGTATATGAAAAATCAGAGCAGATATTTTTCATCAAATTCGATCTGATGTTCCTTCAATAATTCCATGTATTCTTCACGGAACGATTTTGTCTGGTGATGTTCTTCCTGGTTTTTCACATATTCTATTAATACGTCTTTTTCCCCGATCGAATATGTAAATGCACCATAGCCTTCCTGCCAGCTATTAAAATTGGAAAACAAGCGTTTTTTTTTAATGTATTCCGCACTCGCGATCTTTATATCCTTTACAAGAGAAGCCAGGGCAATAGAAGGATGTACATGTGTTAAGATGTGAATGTGGTCCTCCACGCCATTGATTCTATACAAATGACATTTTTTATTAGCTAAAGACCGGATATGTATTTATAGAATTCGTCACGGTTCTCTTTGGATAAGGTCCGTTCCCGGTTTTTAGTGCTGAAAACGATCTGATATATAATTTGTGTATACGTACTCATTTTATATTCAAGCCTTCGGTATCTGCTATCTAAAACTGAAAATACTTGCTTGCCATTTTCTCGATCTCAGAACCATATGCCAATGAAGCCGTGGCAGCCGGTGACGGTGCATTTAGCACGTGGATCGCATTTCCATGGTATTCGATCTTAAAATCATCCAGCATATCGCCTTGCGGAGCCAAAGCCATTGCCCGTACTCCCGCTCTTGCAGCAACAATATCATCCTGTTCAAGCGTTGGGATCAATTTTTGAAGACGTTTCAGGAAATAAGCTTTGGAGAATGCGCCACGGTACTCATCCAGTCCGAACTTCCAGTGTTTGCCGAAAAATTTCCAAGTACCGCCAAATGTAAAGGCATCCCAGGTATCTTTCAGGCTGAAGGATGTTTTGCCGTAACCTTCGCGTTTAAATACAAATACTGCATTTGGTCCGCATTCTACGCCGCCATGGATCATCCGGGTGAAGTGCACGCCCAGGAAGGGGAATTTGGCATTCGGTACCGGGTAGATCAGGTTCTTCACCTTGCTTCTTCCTTTATCTGTAAGATCGTAATAATCGCCCCGGAAGCCAATGATCTCCGCATCGCTTTTAATTCCTTCCTTCTTTGCTATCCGGTCACTTTGCAGGCCGGCGCAGGTAATGATGTATTTTGCAGTGAAATTACCCTTTTCGGTAACAACCGTTGTGTAAGTATCGTGCTTTTCGAAGGCGGTTACCTTGTGGCCGGTAAGTACCTTGCTGTTAAATTTCTCTTCCAGTAGTTTTACGTACGTTCTTGCAACATCCGGGTAATCAATGATCCCGCAGCAGGGAACCCAGATGCCGGCAATGCCTTCGCAATAAGGCTCTATTTCCTTAATTCTTTTTTTATCGATGATCTCTATGCCTTCCACGCCATTTGCTTGTCCGTTGCTGAAAACCTTGTTCATATGGGCCAGCTCGCTATCTTCGGTAGCCACGATCACTTTTCCGCAAATATCGTGTTTGATATTATGTTCTTTGGCAAATTCCACCAGTTCCCGCCTGCCATTTACGCAGTGCACGGCTTTGTAAGAGCCTGGTTTGTAATAGATACCCGAATGGATCACGCCCGAATTGTGCCCTGTCTGGTGGGCAGCCACGGCATTCTCTTTTTCTAAAACAAGGATTTTTTTATCGGGATACCGGCAGTTTATTTTGTAGGCAGATGCTAAACCAACAATTCCGCCTCCTACAACTATCACGTCGTATTGTACTTCTGACATAGGAAAAAAATTATCTTTGCAAAGATACATTTTTGTCCCTTACCTGTGCTTAAAAGGATTCTACTATTTATACTGTTAATTGGAAATGGCTACAGCTATGCACAGCTGGACAATCCCGATAGCTGGTACCTGAAAGTGCAGCCTCATTTCGGCTTTATCCTGCAGCATCGCAATACGATGGGGCACCTGGTACACGGGCATATCGGCGGAATGGAGCTGAACTGGGCCCGGCCTACAAAAGGGGATAAACTGTGGCATTATGAGAATAATTTCCCGGAACGCGGCGTATCTCTTACGTATATCTATCTGGCCAACCGGGAGCAATTAGGCTCCATTATTGGCATTGCCCCGTTCTATGATATCCCGCTCAATAAGAACGACCGGGCATCGCGGCTTTACATGCGTTTGGGAACGGGCCTGGCTTATGCTACCCAAAAGTTCGATCCGGTGGAAAACCATAAGAACAATGTGATCAGTACGCGCTATAGTGCTTATATCAATTTCAAGTGGTTCTACAAATTCAACATTGGCGACCGGATGCGCCTCGAGACCGGGATCAGTTTTTCGCATGCGTCCAATGGAAAATTCAAAGCCCCGAACCTGGGCGTGAATATGATGACAGCCTTTGGTGGTTTGACTTATCGCTTTAAAGATAAAAAAGAAGCTAAGCCCCTGGTGATAGATTCCTCTTCTGCAGCCAAAAGCAGGCATGAGCTGTATGTGATCGCTGCTTACGGGGCCAATGAAACGGAGCCTCCGGGCGGACCTAAATTCCTTGCACAGTCGTATTCGCTTGGGTATTATTTCAACAAGCGGAATACACATAAATTCGGCGGAGGACTGGATGTATTCTACGACCAGTCGGTGATACAGGATATTTTTGATGCAGATTCCATTCGGTATAGCAATAAAGCGAAATACCTGCAGGTAGGAGTGCGCCTCAGCTATGCATACAATGTGGGCAGGCTTTCGTTTCCCGTGGAGTTCGGGCGTTATCTGTATACCAATTTCACCGGCGATGGGATGTTCTACCATCGTATTGCCATGCGTTATTACACCAAAAACAATATCATTGCTACCTTTGCGTTAAAGACACATTGGGCGGTAGCGCATTATTTCGAGTTTGGAGTAGGGTACAGGCTGCCTTTGAAAAAGAGAAGATAAATGCGTATCACTGTGCGAAAAGACAAGCTGGCTTGTTTTTTGCTAAAGGTGTAGCGTTCAAAAAGATCAATGACGAATGAATAAAAAAAACAGTTTTCTCTTTTTCCTTCTTTTAGCGGTATGTAGCGTTTTTGCGCAGGACGATGAATATGTGAAAGAAAAATTTATCCGATACCAGGACTGGATCTACAAACCTTCCATAAAAACCCCGCAGCTCAGGGAAACTTCTTATGAGCTGGCTCCGGCACTGATCGAATTTGGCTCTGATGAGCAATTGGAACTGAGCTTTGATGACCTGGACGGAGGTTATAAAAATTACAACTACACACTTATTCATTGCGATGCCAGCTGGAATGCAACGGATTTTGTACAATCGGAATACCTGACCGGATTTTTCGAGGACAATATCACCAATTATGCCTATTCCAGCAATACCATCCAGCAATACACGCATTACAAAGTTAATTTTCCGAACAGCGGAATGAAATTCTCGAAAAGCGGGAACTATATTGTGCTCGTGTATCAGGACAACAATCGTGAAAACCTGGTGTTAAGCAAGCGTTTTATGGTATATCAGAATCTCGTGGCTATTCCGGGAAATGTTCACCAGGCAGCCCGTTCCGATGAGTATTTCGATAAGCAGGAAGTTGATTTTTCCATTCAGTTCACCAACTACAATCTCACCAATCCGTATACGGATATGAAAGTGGTGATCACGCAAAACAACCGCTGGGACAATGCGATCTATAACCTGAAGCCGATGTTTGCCAATCTGAATGAGCTTACCTATGATTATGATGATGGCAGTACTTGTTTCAATGGCGGCCATGAATTCAGGAATTTCGACGATAAGAGCATAAAATTCTATACGCAGTACATCCAGAAAATGTATAAGGATTCTACCTCACTTTACCGGGTACAGTTGTATCCGGAAGAGGTGCGCACCTTTAAACGTTATATGCAGAGCCCCGACCTGAACGGGGAATTTTACATCCGCACACAGGAAATGGACAATAACGATACGGAAGCGGATTATTGCCATGTGGAGTTTTTCTTCCCGTACGATACGCCGCTGGCAGATGGCAATTTCTACATCACCGGCAAGTTCTGCGACTGGCGACTGGGGAAAGAGACGAGGATGAGCTATAACATGCTCAAAAAAGGTTATGAGTGCGAGCTATTTCTGAAACAGGGCTTTTATAATTACCAGTACGTATATGCAAAGGATGGCAAATCGGCAGTAGATGAAACCATGATCGAAGGCAACCACTGGGAAACCGAGAATGATTACACGATCTATGTGTATCACCGGAAATTAGGTACCTACTACGATCAGCTGATCGGGGTGAAGAAGCTGAATTCGATCAGGAAGTAACGCAACGGGAATTTTTTGAAAGCCTCTGTTTCGTTGAAAAATGAATCCATTTTTTGTAAGCTGTTCTCATACAATGCCCACAAGGTCGAAAGTCGTTTTTAATAGCTTCGTTTTCTGATGCAAAGAAAACTCTGTTCGCCCGGTTCATTCGTTTGCCCGATTTGCATTGCACAGTGTTCCGTATATTTTTAATTTTCTGTTTCCTCCATAGCAGATTTCTTTTTGTCTGATCTTGCTCCTTAAATCACAGTCCTTACTATCAGAATGTATTATCATTTTCTAACAAAGCATCGTGAAAAATAATTCCTAACGTGTCGTTCGATACAAGGCCGATAACATTGGAGCCTAAACTCTTCATTGCTGTATCTACAAAATTTGAATGCAAGGATTCACATAGTCGGGGAGCAATAAAACCCGAAACTTGCTAAACAGATCCTGAATGTGTTTTTATCCCTTCCCAACCTATAATGGCTGTTTTTCTCGTGTTGCCCCACATATAGCCACCGAATATTCCCGTAGACTGAATTACCCGATGACAAGGAATCAGGAACGCTACAGGATTGCTCCCGATTGCTGTGCCTACTGCTCTTGATGCATTCGGGTTTTCAATTTTGTTCGCAATAGCTCCATAGGTCGTAAGCTGTCCCATCGGAATTTTTAAAAGTGTTTGCCAAACCTTGAGTTGAAAATCCGTTCCTTTTAAGTGTAGTTTTACCTGGTTAAGTTTTGTCCAGTCGTACGTGAAAATGTAGAGTGCATTTTGTTGAATTAAATCAGTCATTTGTCTGAAATGCGCATTTGGGTAATGACTTTGTAGTGAGGAAAATGCAGCCGGTTCATCGTCTGCAAATGCCATATAACAAATTCCCTTTCCTGTAGAAGCAACTAAAATATTTCCGAACGGACTTTCTGCAAAACTGTAATTTATAGCCAGATCTTTTCCTCCATTTTTGTATTCCGCCGGTGTCATACCTTCTATGTTGATAAACAGATCGTGTAAACGCCCTGTTCCTGAAAGCCCTGTTTCGTGTGCAGTTTCAAAAAGTGTTGCCTGGTTTTCCTTTAAAAGTGTCTTGGCATACTCCACGGTAGTAAACTGCAGAAATTTCTTTGGACTTGTGCCTGCCCATTCGCTAAAAAGGCGTTGGAAATGAAATGGACTTAAATGAACCTTCTTTGCAACCTCGTCAAGGTTCGGTTGTTCTTTAAAGTTTGTTTTGATATACCCAATTGCTTCTGCAATTCTTTTATAATTGATGTTTTGTTGTTCGACCATGATGCCAAATTTTATACTGCTAAGGTCGAAAGAAGATTGTTGTTATAAAATCCGAAACTTGCTAATATGTAGCTCATTTGTTGAATGTTTGCAGTAATAGTTGGAACAGTAGAATTCCGCACAACGTAGTCTCCTGCTAATATGAAATGTTGACAGCTGTCCTGCTATATTTTGTCGTCGTAATGTTTTTCACAATAAAGTCAGCAAGGTCAGCACGTGATAGTTTAGGGTTAATTTTTTCACCGGGCTGAAATCCTGTTTTATAGTTTCCTGTTTTGGTACCATTCGTTAAAACGGAGGGTCTGACTGCCATCCAGTCGATAGTACTTTTGGCTAAAATATCTTCCTGCCTTGCTTTTTCAGCAAAGTTGTTTTTTAACAAGACCGATTGCAATGCATATGTGAAAAATAAACCCATCATCCCTTTTGTTTCTTTTATTCCGAGTGTAGAGATCAGAATGATTCGTTTCGTTCCCGTCTTTTCCATTGCGCGGACTATTTTTTCAGTTGCGCCCGACATGGAAGTGTCAGTTATTGTTGGTTTTTTGCCCAGTGCAGAAACAACAATGTCCTGGTTTTTAAGAGCGGGCTCAATGGCAGCCTGGTCCAGGATGGAACCCTTTACAATTGTCAATAATTGGTGCTTCATTGTTAATTTGTCCGGGTTACGAACAAAACAGGTTACTTCGTGATTTTCCTGGAGTAAGTTGTCTAATATAAGCTTACCTGTAGGGCCGGTGGCGCCAAATAAAAGTACTTTCATTTTTCATATGGATCTAATGTGGATGTTTTTACATATTGCCTGCTTGTTTGTACTTCTGACGTTCAGACTTATACACTAAAATTTCGGCGAGATATCTGATTACGTTAGAGTCAAATACACACTCAAATATACCAATTTCCCATCAGTTGATAAAAACAAACTTTCAACAATACACTCCAGGATTCTGCAACAAAAACAACATAAAAAAAAGCCGCTGGTGAAAACACCAACGGCGGCTAAAAATCTGAGACAATTTGAATTAAAGCAAAGTATCTGCGAAATCCACGTCTGGTCAGCTAAATACTTAAGCCATTTCCTTTTTACGGAACCGCTCTGCCAGCACAAGATCCTTGCTACCTGCAGTATACTCGTAAAATCCTTTTCCTGATTTCATGCCTAAATGGCCTGCGGTTACCATATTCACGAGTAGCGGACAAGGTGCATATTTCGGGTTACCGAACCCATCCTGCAATACGCGCATAATGTTCAGGCACACATCCAGTCCGATGAAATCAGCTAACTGCAAGGGTCCCATCGGATGTGCCATACCTAATTTCATTACGGTGTCGATCTCGTTCACGCCTGCCACTCCTTCATACAAAGTAATGATGGCTTCGTTGATCATCGGCATCAATATTTTGTTGGCTACAAAGCCAGGGTAATCATTTACTTCCACCGGTACTTTGCCCAGGGCGGAAGACATTTTCATAATGCTGCCGGTTACTTCATCACTTGTGGAATAACCACGGATCACTTCCACCAGCTTCATCACCGGAACCGGGTTCATGAAGTGCATCCCGATCACTTTGTCGGCACGTTTGGTAACAGAAGCGATCTTTGTGATGGAAATAGAAGAAGTGTTGGAAGCAAGAATGGTTTTTGCAGGGCAAATTTCATCCAGCTGTTTAAAGATCTTTAATTTGATCTCTACATTCTCCGTAGCGGCTTCTACCACGAGGTCTGCGTTTGCCACGCCTTCTTCGATCTTTGTAAATGTTTTGATATTGTTCAGCGTAGAAGTCTTGTCGGCTTCCGTGATCGATCCTTTGGCAACCTGACGGTCCAGGTTTTTGGCAATGGTTGCAAGGGCTTTATCCAGTGCAGGTTGTGAAATATCTACCAGCGCTACCGAATGGTTATTTTGTGCAAATACGTGGGCAATACCATTTCCCATGGTACCGGAGCCTATTACTGTTACATTTTTCATGATGAAGTATATTAACGGTTTAAATTAATTGTTGTTTTAGTCCTTATCTTTATCGCGTTCCCTTTGTTTGCGCTCTCTTTCGTCCTGCTGCTGAAGGTTATGACGGATACGTCGTATCCTTTTCTCGAATATGTTCAGGCATTCTACAAGGATAGCAAATCCAAGCGCCGCATACAAATACGGTTTCGGGATCTCAATATGAAAACAATCCAGTACGAGTGAAGTTCCAATTACCAGCAGGAATGCGAGCGCCAGCATTTTGATGCTCGGGTAGGCATTGATGAATTTGGTAACTCTTTCGGAAAAAGCCAGCATAATGATCATAGAGAATAGCACACCAAAAACCATGATCACCACATTGGAACCATGTTCTGCTGCCGGGTGTGCGATCTCCTGTGCCACTTCGCAGGGACAGTCTATTACTTCTTTTACGGTTTTCTGCGCTACTTTAATAGCTGCCAGTATAGAGTCGAAAGAGAATACAAAGTCGATTATGATGATCTGGATGATCGCAGACTTCATACTGATGCTGTCTTTCTCCTCCAGTTTGTCGTCTTCCTCGTGATAGATCTTTTCTTTGATCTCTACCATGGTTTTCCAAAGGAGGAAGGCGCCACCCCCAAGCATCACGAGGTTACCCACCGAAATACCCAGCGAACCGAGATGGAACAGCGGTGTTTGTGCACTTGCCAGCCAGGAGATCGAGAACAGCATTCCTGCCCGGATGACCAATGCCAGCGCCAAACCTATGATACGGGCATTGTTTCTTTTGCGTTTGTCGAGGATCTTGGCCGCAGTGATCGAAATAAAAATAAGATTGTCGATACCTAAAACGATTTCTAAGAGGGTAAGGACTAAAAGCTGAATGAAGCCGTTTGCGGTTAATAATTCGTGAAATTGGGAACCAAGATCCATAAGTAAAGATTAGCCCGCAAAGATAATTGTTCTCTTTGGATGGTAGTTAGTGCCGACTTTCGGATATAAATTGTTATTAACATGAAAATTAATTGTATTGTAAATCAATTAGTTGAAATAATATTTAGTACTATGTCTTGCATAGTACTAAAAAATGAACTTATCTTTGCAGTGCATAATAGGAGATATTACATAGAACTAAATAAATAATACTACAATGAAACGAATAAATTTAAAAACAAACACAATGATACAAAAGATCATTCCATCTTCGGGGTCATTTGCCAAAGTGCTCGGCATTTTTGCACTTACCCTCGGCTCGTACAATCTGCAGGCCGGCGACGGAAACGGGTCCAGCCTGAAACCGGAGCAAATCATCAGAGAAAACATCCAATTCCCGAAACTATCCCAGCCAATGGGACAAAACGAAAAAGTGAATATCGTTTTCACAACGGATGAAAGCGGTCATGTAAACTACTGCCTGGCGAAAACACCGAACGCCGAATTGAAAAAAGCAGTGGAAGAACAATTCAGAAAATTCAAATTGGTAGACACACAGGCCAACACTGCTTACACGATAGTCATAAATTTTAAAACTCTTTAAATATGTCAACAAACACAGAAAATACGAAAGCGCAAATGCGGAAAGGAGTGCTGGAGCTTTGTATTCTCTCCATCTTATCCAAAGGCGATGCCTATCCTACAGAAATAATCGAAAAGCTGAAGGATACCAAGCTGGTGATCGTGGAGGGTACATTATACCCGCTTCTCACAAGACTAAAAAATACGGGCTTATTAGCTTATCGCTGGGAAGAATCCAACTCGGGGCCGCCACGGAAATATTACCGGCTCACAGAAGTGGGCCAGCAATTCTACAAGGACCTGCAGCTAAGCTGGTTTGAATTGGTAGACGCTGTAAACAAAACGATTCAGTAACAAAAACAGGAGGCTAAATAATCAAATAAAAATATTAAAAATGAACAAGACAGTAACCATAAATATAAGCGGCATCATCTTTCATATAGAAGAAGATGCTTTTGAAACATTGAGTAAATATCTATCTACTATTCGCGGATATTTTGTGAACGCGCAGGACAAAGAAGAGATCATGTCCGATATCGAAGCGCGTATTGCAGAGCTTTTAAAAGAGAAAGTAAGCGATTTCAAACAGGTAGTGTTGATGAGCGATGTGGACCGCGTGATGAATATCATGGGTAAGCCGGAAGATTTTGCAGGCGATGAGGCACAGTCGAACAACTCAGGCCGTGACCAGGAATCCACTACGATCAATCCGAACCGTAAAAAACGTTTTTACCGCGATCCGGACGACAAAATGATCGGTGGTGTGTGCTCGGGTATCAGCAACTATTTTGATATAGATCCGACCATTGTGCGTGTGATCCTTGCCATCCTTGCCTTTACAACCTTCGGAGTACTGATCACCATTTACATTATCCTGTGGGTGATAATCCCGGAAGCAAAGACCACTGCCGAAAAACTGGAGATGCGCGGAGAATCGATCGATATCAACAATATCAGTAAAACGGTAAAAGAAGAAGCGGAGCAGCTGAAATCACGTATGGAAAAGTTCGGAAAGGGAAACAGGTCCGGTGAACGGGTAGGTGATTTTTTCAGGCAGTTCTTCAGTATCGTTCTCAAAG
This sequence comes from Bacteroidota bacterium, assembly GCA_021156365.1. Classification (GTDB taxonomy): domain Bacteria; phylum Bacteroidota; class Bacteroidia; order B-17B0; family Aurantibacillaceae; genus JADJDM01. The sequence goes on along the minus strand of JAJNDK010000001.1, from coordinate 368,598 downwards.
TGCTGGTGAAGCTGGTAGGTATTTTCCTGGTTGGAGTAGGTGTTGCCCTGATGATCGGTGTTATCGCCATCTTCCTGAACAAAGCCACGATCGACGGAACCAATGCCCAATTGTATATCGATGATTTCCTCGGGGCAAATAAATTCTACACCTTCATCGGCCTTATACTTTTATTGGGTGTGCCGGCAGTCATGTTCCTGTACAAAGGAGTTAAAATGCTGTTCAATATCAAGTTCCACAACAAATGGCTGAATATCGGAAGCGGTGCTCTCTGGACCATAGGTTTGATCATGCTGGTGGTAACAGGTATCAATGCCGGAAAAGAATTTAAGGAAGAAGGCAGGATCAAGACGCCGTTTGTAATGAAAAATGCAAAACAGGACACGCTTTATATTACTGCAGACCTGAGCAATAAAATGCTGGAACAATTCTCTTCCTACGAAGAAGTGAAACACATGGGCAAGATCCGTGTAGGAGGTTTCCGCAACAGCACCTATGAAATGTTGGAAATAAACGGCGAGAAGCAGGTATACGGCGCTGCACAGGTAAATGTAGTGGAGTCGGAAACGGATAGTTTCGAGATCAACATTATCAAAACAGCCAATGGTCTTGACAAAAGAGCTGCCCTCGAAAGAGCGAGAAAGATCAGCTACTCTATTTCCCAGAAAGATTCCCTGATCACGATCGAACCTTTGTTTAAGATCGAAAAAGGGGAGAAGCTGCGTGCACAGGATGTATTGGTGCAGATCAAAGTACCGAAAGGAAAAGTAATAAAGCTGGATAAATCCCTGTACAGCTTCCTGCATGATGTGGACAATGTGACCAACACCTGGGATGGGGATATGGTGGACCGTCGCTGGAAAATGACGGCCAAAGGATTGCAGTGTATCGATTGCGAAGACCTGGATATAAACGAAGACTTTGATATCGATGTAAATATTGGTGTGCCACCTATACCTCCTGTTGCGCCTCACGGCATAAATATAAACGACAAGGATGCAAAGGTAGTAGTGGATGAAAAAGGGATCAATGTAAAATCAAAAGATACACGGATCAGCATTGATAAGAACGGCATCCAGATAGAGACCAAGGATAAAAAAGAGAAGAACTAAATCAGGATGAAACCTTCAGGGTTTTTCGGAGCTCTGAAGGTTTTTCAATACTAACATCTTAAAATTAAAACACATGAAAAAGACACTACTGTTTTTTGCATCCCTTCTCATGTCTGTATCCGGCCTGCTGGCCCAGGATTATCAGAAACGGGCACAGACGCTGGACTCCATCTTTACCATATACGGCAACAAGAACATGATGACCGGATCGGTACTCGTAGCTAAGAACGGAAAGATACTGCTCAGCAAAGGATATGGCATGGCCGATAACACAAAAAAGACCGGGAACACCGGGCTGACCCGTTTTAAGCTGGCTTCCGTTTCTAAACAATTTACAGCTATGGGAATAATGATCCTGCAGGAACAGGGCAAGCTCAGTACGGACGATAAGCTCAGTAAGTACATTCCCGATTACCCGAACGGTGATAAGATCATGGTGCATCACTTGCTTACGCATACCTCGGGTATTCCAAGCTTTACTTCTTTGCCTGTGTATGATTCGATCCGCACACTGCCTCATACACTGGATATGCTGATCGGGTACTCGAAGTATAAACCGCTGGAGTTTGATCCCGGTACAAAATTCAATTACAGTAATTCGGGATACATTCTCCTGTCGTATATTATTGAAAAAGCTTCGGGCATGAAGTACGCAGCATTTATAAACAAATCCGTTTTCAAACCATTAGGTATGAAGAACTCCGGCGTGTGCGAGGGAAACAAAGAAGTTCCGGGCATGGCTGTGGGGTATACCGAAGAGAATGATAAAATGGTGATCGCTCCGTTCACAGATATGAGCATTCCGTCGGGAGCGGGCGCTTTGTATTCTACGGTTGAAGATATGCTTATCTGGGATCAGTCTTTGTATACTGAAAAGCTGGTGAAAAAGGAAACATTGCAAAAGATCTTTACAGCTGATAAAGAAAATTATGGATACGGCTGGAAGATCAGCACTTTCAAAGGCCATAAATGGATCTCGCACAACGGAGGAATAGAAGGCTTTTCCACTACTATGAACAGGTTTACCGACGACAGTCTTACTGTCATTATCCTGAAGAACATCGATAACCAGAATTTCCTTCCGGCACACCGCCTGGCTTTCTCGGTCATGTTTGGTTTGCCTTACGACCTACCTGTAGAGCGTAAAGTGGTGAAAGTAGATGAAAGTATTTACAAAAAGCTCTGCGGCGAGTACGAAATGGAGCCGGATTTTACGATCACTATCACGCTGGAAGCTGGCAAACTTTATTCGCAGGCCACTAAGCAGGAGAAAATAGAGATCTTTCCTGAAGCGGATTACAAGTATTTCTATAAAGTGGTGAACGCTCAGCTGGACTTCGAAAAGAATGATAAAGGGGAGATCTCCGGACTGATATTACACCAGGGTGGACAGAACATGCCTGCAAAAAAAATCAAGTGATCGTGTAACTAAACGTCAAATACGTTCGTCTTATGTTTGAACCGGGAAAAATGAAGATCAGGATCGTTATTATAGGTGGCTGTCTTGTATTGCTTGCGTCCATTGGCTGGGTGAGCCGGGGGGAAGATGCCTGGATAGGCGAACCGCACGCTAAATACAAACTGCACTATAAGGAAGGAGATAAAAAAACGAAAGAAGAATATGTGTCTTTCCTGGATCGGGGGATCGAAGATGTGGAAAGCTTCACCGGGAAGAAGTATACAGGTGTGTTTTCCGTTTATGTGCATCCGGACCGCGGCTCTATGGATAAACAATGGAGCAGTGACTGGAACATGCCCGGTTTCAAATCGGAATGCTGGATGGTGGCGAGCGGTGTGGCAACGAAGCTGGATCTGCTCTCACCGTTGAAATGGAGTGCCGAAGCCTGTGAGCATAGCTACAGTAACGCAGAAAAAACACAGCAACTAATCACACATGAGCTGTTCCATGTATATCACGGACAATTGAACGAAAGCCCTGATTTCAGTGTGGCGGATACGATCGATTGGTTTGTGGAAGGCTTTGCTACCTATGCTTCCGGGCAATGCGATACGGCCAGGATACGCCAGGTAAGGAATGCGATCTGGTTCAACCAGGTTCCGGCCTCGCTCAGTGAGTTCTGGACCGGTAAGCTGAAATATGGCCTGGCAGGCTCAATGGTGATGTACATTGATCACAAATACGGCAGAAAGAAAGTGTTGGAGATGCTGCTTTACAATAAAAAGACGGATATCCTGAATACACTGAGAACAGATGAAGCCGCTTTGATAGCCGGCTGGAAAAAATACATGCAGGAAAAGAAGTGATTATAAATATTGGAGCAGTTTAGGTTACAATTGTTCTAATTCAGAGAGAGAAGATCCCTTTTGGTTGAGGCCGGAAGGGATTTCTCTTTTATTAGAAAAGGCTGGAACATAGCAGAAGCAGACTGTTCAAGTCGTACTGCTTTATCCTATCCCAAAAATGCAGGGACGTTTGCTCAGATCCGGCGTGGGACTTTTTTTCCAGTCCGAAACATATTGTGTGCGGATGAATTCTCTGTCCGTGGTAATATCACAAGCCACTAATAATTTCATAGCAGGGGAGAGGTGTTGGAGAAGCTCCTGCCACAATTGTTCATTGCGGTAAGGCGTTTCGATAAAAAGCTGTGATTGGTTCTTCGTGCTGGCAGTGCGTTCGAGGTCTTTTATTTTTTTGCTGCGTTCGGTTTTATCTTTTGGCAGGTAACCGTTGAACGCAAAGCTCTGTCCGTTGAATCCGCTTGCCATCAATGCCATAAAAATGGAAGAAGGCCCCACCAGCGGAACTACTTTAATATTTTGCGCATGGGCTATTTTCACCACTTCAGCTCCCGGATCCGCAATACCCGGACAACCCGCCTCGCTCATCAATCCTACATCTTCACCATTCAGCAAGGGTTTTATCAATTCCAGGTATTCGTTGGGATGTGTGTGGTTGTTCAGTTCATAATAATACCGCTCCTGCAAAACGATGCCCGGAACCGTATCTTTCAGAAATGCACGTGCCGTTTTTCCGTCCTCTACAATAAAATGTTTAAGCAGCGCCATCACCTCTACATTGTAGGCAGGTATGATGCGGGAAGCAATATTGTTTCCCATACCGGAAGGCAGAAGATATAAAGTTCCTTTGGGCATGGTTAAAAGATCAGGCGATTTTATCGAGGTTCTTGATCAGCAGGTTCAACTCTTTCACTTTTTCCTCGTGCCCTAACTTTTCATAACTATACACGAGGTTGCGTAACACACGTTTAATGATATCCAGGTTGCTGCAGGGCTGATAGAACACTGCTTTCGGATCCATTTTCAGCTGTTGCAGGAACTGATCGATATCCTTACGGTTGAAGATGATGCCTTTGCTGAACGGATTGATATAAAAAAGAATATTATCGGTAGTTGCTTCCTCCGAAGACAGGTTGAGCAGGTTGGCCAGCTCATCCACATAAGCTACAATGAAATGCTCGGGCAAATTTACTCCGTATATCGGGATCTTCAGTTCCTGTGCAATGATCATGTATAGGATTCCTAATGAAACAGGGTTGCCTTTTTTACTTTCCAGTACCGCATTGATAAAGGAGTTCTGAGGTGCGTGGTAATTGGCAATGTTCCCGCTGAACTGGTGTACATCAAATAAGATGTGGTTGATGATCTTTACTTTCTCAAGCGCTGTCAGCTCGTCGTTGATCTCCAGCCATACATCCTGCTTGATCTGGCTGATCTGCTTCAGGATCTTTTCTTCATCGAGATCGGGATATTGATAGCGGGCCACCAGCAAAATGCCTTGCAGCAGATTGTCCTGTTCCTTTTTTGCCCAATTTACGAGCGCGTCGTTCATGGTATCGAACTGGATCGTGTGGATGATCTCTTCGATCCGTTTCTGGATGATCATATCGAACGAATCTTCCCAGGCAAGCTCCAGGTAAGGAATGATCTTTGTTCCATAAGAAATGAATTTATCCTTCACATGCGTGTAAATTCCTTCATCCGGGTCATCCAGGAGATTGATCAGTGCGGATATTTCACGTTTCGATAATCGGTTAGCCATCTTGATCACAAATGTAATCCCGATCGCTGTGCATTCAATTGGCCCTGTTTAATCTTTTTAACAATTAGCTTGTTAATCTCTCTAATGATTTTTCAATTAAACTCTCTACACTCTTACTGTAGTCGCTGGTGAACTCTTTCCGCACCCTGTTGGCAATGATCACGCAAACGGTTAAACAGTTGTGCCCAAGCATTTTTCCAAGGCCATAAAGCGCCGATGTTTCCATCTCAAAATTGGTGATCTTTAAGCCTTTGTGCTCAAAAGCGGTAAGCCGCTCATTCAGATCAGGCATAAAAGGGTTCAACCGGAGCCTTCTTCCCTGCGGACCATAAAAACCGGGAGCTGTGGCCGTGATCCCACTGTGATTCCCCTCTTTGAATTTTTCGAATAAGGCATCCGAGCCTCTGTAACAGTATGGATAAGGCATATTGGCTGTCCAATCCATGTGTTTCATAAAGGCATGTGAAATACCGGCCTCGTTCTGTTTATCAAAATCTTCGTAAAAATTCAGCAGGCCGTCCAGTCCCAAACCGTATTGGGAAACGACAAGACCGTTCACCGGTATATAATCCTGCAAAGCCCCGCTGGTCCCGAGGCGGATGATATTCAGGCTGCGCATTTTTTCTTTCAGTACCCGCTTTTCCAGGTCGATATTTACGGCCGCATCCAGCTCGTTGATCACAATATCGATATTGTCTGTTCCGATGCCTGTAGACAATACCGTTACACGTTTTCCGTTGAAAATACCGGTATGCGTAACAAATTCGCGATGCTCCGCTTTGTGCTCTATTTTGGAAAAGAACTTTGAGATCTTTTCCACCCGTCCCTGGTCGCCCACAACGATCACATCGTCTGCAATGTGCTCGGCAGCAAGGTCTATGTGGTAAACCGTTTTTTTATCGGTAACGATCAATTCTGTTTCAGGGAAATAATTCGTATTGGTAGCCATATTTTTGCGATCAATCTAAAAAATAATACGTAGTTTAAATGCTTTGGTAAATTTGCATCACCAAAGTAATGATTAAATCCGGATATAAGATCGTACTACCTGTGAAATTTTCGCTGTCCTGCGAAAAAATTGTTCACTCCATTATGGCATTCAAAAGAGCCAACGATTTTAAGCTGATCGCCATTACTGTTTGCGCCCCGGAAGCAGATGAAAAAGCGGAACAGGCAAAGCTGGAAAAATGGCTGGCCGATCAGGATATTCACGCAGAAGCCGTAGTGAAAAAAGGTGATGTGGCAGAACAGGTGGTAGCATTTTCCAAAGAGATCGACGCTTCCGGTATCATCATCAACAAAGACCAGCCGGGTTCGGTGAACCATAAAACAATAGGCACTGTTTCTTCCCGAATTATCGAAACCTCTCCCGTACCTGTGATCGTTTTCAAAACAGATATAAAATTCGATGCGATCAGCTCGATCCTGCTTCCCCTCGATGTAACGCAGGAGAACAAAAAGAAGATCAGTAACGCTATTTTCTTTTCGCAATTCTTTAACGGAGCTTTGATCCGCCTGATGAGTGTGGTATTCGACGCGAACGATTATGTGGTGAACAGGAATATCTACCAAATGCAGCACCTTGTTCACTTCATCGAACGGCTGGGCTGCGAGTGCACCGGCGAGATCATGCGCTGCAGCAGGCAGGAAGGCGATTCCATTAGTAAAGCGGTGGTGGATTATGCCGAGCGTTCGGAAGCAGAGATCGTTTTACTTCTCACAGACGATGAAAAATCGCCGTTTGAAAACAGGCTGCATCCCGAAAGCGCCTATATGCTGGCGAATCTGAGTAATAATATCATTACGCTCACACCCTAAATTTTCGCGCAGAGACGCAGAGAGCGCAGAGTACAAATTAAAACAAGCGGTAACCTCAACAATTTTAAAACCTCTGCGCTCTTTGCGTCTTTGCGAGCCACAGGCATTTCTTCGCGCATTTTGCGGTTAAATCCCGGCTATTTGATAAGCATAAATTTCGCCGCCGCTTCTTCTTTCGTACAGTAATTAAAATGCCACCACTCCGTGCTCATGGTTTTGAAACCTGCCTGTAGCATTACTTTCCGGAGGAGCTTCCGGTTTATTAATTGCTCGGGACTTAGTTTTCCTTCCTTCACCAGTTTTGCCTCCTGTGTGATATGTGCTTCCGGCCCGAAAAAATCAAAAGACGTTCCCATATCTACGATCATCCCATCCGTTGTGATGAGGCCCAGATCCACCGCTGCGCCATAATTGTGGAGCGAGATACTGCCGGGGTAGGCGAGGTATTTGGTCTTTTGTTCAATAGGCAATTTCAGGGAATCCCACATCAGCTGCTGAATATGCAAAGGACGTGTGCCGTCGAAAACGATCAGGCGGTAGTGGCTGCTGATGGCGCTCAGTTTTTTTTGTGCCTCGGACAAGGCAAGTGCCACTTCTTTGGGCAGGTAGCATTTCTCCAGTTTGCCATACATATCCAGGTTCACAAAATTCTTTACGGTGGAATAGGCCAGCTGTACTTTTATGGCCGGGTTCACCTGTTGGATATCCACCAGTCCGTTCGATCGCAAATAGGCATCCAGGTCTTTAGGCTGCGCTGTAGACGAAAAAAAAGTAATGCAACTAATAAGTAGAAATAGTATTTTAGCAGTGTTATTCATATACAGGGACGTAAAGTTAAACTATTATGCCATCATTTGATATTGCCAGCAAAACAGATCTGCAGACACTCGATAATGCGATCAACGTAGCGCGTAAAGACATTCTGAGCCGCTTCGATTTCAAGAATTCCAAAAGTATCATTGATCTTGATAAAAAGAGCGTAACTATTTCTATTACAACGGAAGACGATATGCGACTTGATTCGATCATTGATGTACTCCGTAGCCGAATGTTGAAGCAAAAGCTCGATCCGCGCATAATGGATCTCAGCAAAGACCATTTCCCTTCCGGAACGGTTATCAAAAAAGATATAAAAGTGCGCGAAGGCATTGATAAGGAAAATTCAAAAAAGATCATCAAGCTGATCAAAGACTCGAAGCTGAAAGTAACAGCCCAGCTGATGGACGATATCATCCGTGTTTCTGCGAAAAAGATAGACGACCTGCAGGGCGTGATCGCTTTGCTTCGCCAGTCGGATATCGAGATCCCGCTGCAATTCATTAATATGAAGTAGCCGGAGCAGGATGGCAGGGACAAAAGATTTTTTTGAGCTATTGCAGCAGCATCTTTCCAAACCCCTGCCGGGACAGGAAGTGCAATACCAAATGGCCAGCGCTTTCCGGAAAAAAGAATTGCCTGATCTGGATACAGTCCGGGATTACCGGGAAAGTGCTGTCTGCATTTTGTTTTACGAACGGAACGGAGCACTTGTTTTACTTCTGATAGAACGGGTCGTGTATGAAGGTGTCCATAGCGGGCAGATCGCATTGCCTGGAGGAAAAAAAGATCCCGGAGATCCGGATCTGCGCTTCACTGCACGACGTGAGCTGTTCGAAGAAACGGGTGTACAAATACCGGATGAAGCGGTGATCGGTTCGCTCAGCAGGCTTTATATCCCACCCAGTAATTTTATGGTGTACCCTTTTGTCGCGGTACTGGATTCGGCTCCGGCTTTCATACTGAGTGAGCGGGAAGTGCAGCAGGTATTGGAAGTACCTCTCGACGAGCTGATGAATGACACGATCATCAAAGAAACTACTATTGAGATCGCAGGCGGTTTAAAAATAAAAACCCCGTACTTTGAGGTACAGGGTAAAGTTGTATGGGGCGCAACAGCAATGATGCTGAATGAGCTGAAATATATTATCGCCTCTTTTCGATCTCTGTAACAACCGTATCAAAACAGAGGTAATATTTCCCTTTGTTCAGGTTGGAGATATCGAGATTGTTGGCATATCCTTTTTTCACCACGTTGCCATAAAAATCATATACTTCGTAAGACGTTTCAGAGCTGAATGTAATGGATTTGGAATCCTTGGCGATCTGGAAGCCCGGTTTTTCCATCAGGGAGTTGAAGGTTACCGGGTTGGAATAACGCGGTGCCGAACCGAAGCCCGTTTGTTTTAATCGGAATTTATTTTCTCCGGAATGAGGAATGATCTTGAAGGAATAGCTATGTGTGGCAGGAGTTCCCTGTCCGTTCACTTCTCCTACAAAAACCCATTTGTTCCATTTGTATTGCTCAACTACGTAAGGCAGGGAACCCATTTCATTTTTGCTGGTCCAGTTCAGGATGCCTTCGTTGCTTACGGTAAGATCTAAAATATCGAAAGTAGGCTTTGGTTTCAATACTTCCGGATTCAGCACTTTTGGAATGCAACCGTCCTTGTGGCGGATCTCTATGGATACTTTGTCGCCGATGCTGAATTTATATGGAGCAAGGTCCACTTCAAATGCGCTTGAATTCACCTCATCGGATGTAACCTGCCCGTTTACTTTTACTTCATATGCACAAAAACCAACACCGCTGTTGTTAAATCCGTTCTGAACAAACACGTTTTTGTTTTGGTACTTGCCTTCTACCAGAAGAATCCCTGCCTCGGAAAACCCCGCAAGGCTTGCAAATACAAAGAATAGTAGAAAGATATGTTTCATCGCAATAAGAATTATTTTATGTTCTCACAAAAGTAGAAATAATTTATCAATGTCTCAACTTTACAATTAAAAATAAGATACTGAATATCAGTATAATGGAAAATAAAACCCAAAAACTCCCCCGGAAGTGGATTCGACTAATCTTTAAATCCTTTCGATAAGAATAGATAATTACTCCGACGAAAACTACGAGAAAACACACCGTAAAAAGTATTCTGCCGGGAGTAAAAAGAGAAGCAGCAACAGGAACTTTTAGCAGGAGCGGATGAATAAGGGCGAATAAAAAGCTTGGAACGGGCATGGAGTTTAATTATAATCTAAAAACTGGTTAATAGACTACAAAAGTATATTTTTGCCGCTTCCGATGACCAAAAAGATATTCATAACGCTGATTTTTTTTCTAACCGGCTTTGTATTGCCCGCAGCTAAGATCAGCAAGGCATTCGAAGCGCTGAAGATCTATGATTATTTTAAGGCAAAGGCGCTGTTCTATTCCGCATTGAAAAAAGAGCCGGTGCTTGCTTCCTACGGACTGGCAGTGATCTATTACCGAACCGACAATCCTTTTCACAATTACGACAGTGCTTATAAATACATCCAGGCTTCTTATTCCTTGTTAAAGGAACATCCGGAGAATGCAAAAAAGCTGAAAAGAACTGCAGTAAGTGAGATACAGATCTTTCACCTGCGCGATTCCGTTCACCTGAAAGCCTGGCAGTATTACCTCCGGAACGGAAAAAAAACGGGTATTCCAGATCTGGAACAATTCATGCAGAACCAGCCCTTTTCTATGTATTTCATCGATGCCTGGTACAAGCGCGATAGTATTGTATACAACCAGGCCCGGCAGCAACAGCGTTCATCGGTAATGAAAGAATTTATCCGCTCTTTTCCCGAATCATATTTTGTCCCGCAGGCATCCAGGTACCTTGATTATTACCGCTTCACGGAGTTTTCATCGGCCGGTTCCATTCCGCAGATCGAAAAATTTATCGACTCGTTTCCGCTAAGCGCCTACCGCATTCAGGCAGAGGACAAACTCTTCGAGCTGGCAACGGCTCAGAAGAATACGACTTTGATGTATGCCTATATTAAACGTTTTCCCCAGAATCCGCATGTGGAGCCAACCTGGAAAAGCCTGTATTCGATGGAAGTAGGCAATTATTCCAGCAGCGCCCTGAATGCGTTCCTTGAAAAATACAGTGATTTCCCCTATCGCCAGACCATCGAAAAAGAGCTCTCACTTGCCAATACCCTTTTATTACCCATTACGGTAAAAGGTCAGTCGGGCTTTATCGATACGTCCGGAACCTTTGTTATTCCTGCCATATACGACGGACTGGAAGAATTCAGTGATGGTCTTGCCCTGGCAGAAAGGGACGGAAAATTTGGCTATATCAACAAAGCCGGGGAAACAGTAGTGCCTTTTGTTTATGACGATGGCGAAGCTTTTAAGAACGGAAGAGCCATTGTAAAGACAGGAAAAGATTTCTTCCTGATCGATCGCTCGGGGAATAGTATTACCGGCAGTTACGACCAGATCTCTGATTTTAGCGAAGGCCTTGCTGTTGTTAAATTAGATGGCTTGTATGGGGCTATCGATAAGAACGGGAAAACAGAGATCCCGCTTGAGTTCAGCCGCCTGGGTGATTTCAGCGAAGGTTATTCCTATGCACAGAAAAATTCGACCTCCGGCTATGTAGATAAAAAAGGGTACCCGGTTCTTCCTTTTCTGTATGAATGGGCAGAAAGTTTTAAATTTTCCCTGGCCCGTGTCAAATACAACTCAAAATTCGGACTGATCAATACGCGTGGTGAATTTGTATTGCAGCCGGTGTATGACCGCATAGAAGAGCAGGAGCGGGGCGTGTATGTAGTGTATAAAAACAATGCTTATGGTTTTGCCGATAGTACCGGTTGCCTGTTGAGCGAAGTGATCTACCACAATCCGTCGAACGAAAAACCGGTTGCGCTCACCAATGGAAAATGGCTGCGGCTCATTACGGAAGACGATCAGAACCTGATGAATAAGAACGGGAGAAAACTGGCGGAAACAGAGGAGTACGAAGAGATGTACCTTCCACAGTACGGCTTGATCCGCGTTTCACTCAATGAAAAGTATGGTTTTGTGAACGAGCGGAACAAACTGCTGATAAAAAACACCTACGATGATGCTGATGATTTCCGCGACAGTGTATCCATCGTTAAAAAGAAAAATGAATGGATGATACTGGGTCTTTCGGGGGCCATTACTTTTTCCGTAAAAACAGGTGGCCTCGAAAGGCTTGGTAAAAGCTGGTTTTCATATACGAATGACAAAGGTGTTTTTGTTGTTTGTGATAAAAAAGGGATCGCTGCCTATACCGGATCGCCGAAAGAAGATGTGGAAGTTATCTCAGATCGCTATCTTGTGATCATGGAAAATGAGACGGGCAGTATCTTCGATCTGAAACAAAAGAAGTATATCTTTCAGAATTGACGCACCACAATGTTTCGCGCAGAGACGCAAAGAGCGCGAATATTTATTTTTGTTGGTAGCTCCCGAACCTAAGGATTCTGAACTTTATCTGCACATTGCTTTGCGCTCTCTGCGTCTTTGCGTGCCATATCGAATTATCGCTCTTCCTTTTTCCCATCGCCCAGTATTTTCTCAAGGAACCAGGTAACCACAGACAGAATGAGGCTGAATAGCAGCGCTCTCCAGAATCCTTCCACATGAAAGCCGTCAACGAGCCTGGAAGCCCAGATGATGATGGCAGCATTGATCACAAGGATGAACAAACCAAGCGTAAATACCGTAATAGGGATCGTGAGGATCACGAGGATCGGTTTGATGATCGTGTTCATGAATGCAAGCACCAAAGCCACTAACAGTGCGGTAAAGAAGCTGTTGTCCTCCACGTTCACTCCCGGCAGGAGATAAGCTGTGATAAGCACCGCAATGGTAGAAATAATTATTTTGAGAATAAAACGCATGAAGTAAAGGTAAAAATTTTTGAATTATAGATTTGTTGAATTTTAGAATCTATGTGTTTCCAATCTAATATTCAGCAAATCAAAAAATCATACCAGTCTACCATCCAAGCAACCAGGCAAAAATAAGCGGAGCCACGATCGTTGCATCACTTTCCACGATGAATTTCGGAGTGGTTTTATCCAGCTTGCCCCAGGTGATCTTTTCATTCGGCACCGCCCCGGAATAAGATCCGTAGCTTGTAGTGGAATCGGAGATCTGGCAGAAATAAGCCCAGAAAGGAACATCATGCCATTCGAGATCCTGGTACATCATCGGTACAACGCAGATCGGGAAATCGCCTGCTATACCGCCACCGATCTGGAAAAAGCCAACGCCTTTTCCACCGCTGTTCTTGCGGTACCAATCGCTCAGCCAAACCATGTATTCGATCCCCGACTTCATTGTCGAAGCCTTCAGATCACCTTTTATGATATAAGAGGCAAAGATATTTCCCATGGTGCTGTCTTCCCAGCCCGGGCAGATGATCGGCAGATTTTTTTCAGCTGCAGCTAACATCCAGCTGTTGGCAGGATCGATCTCGTAATATTGTTTCAGTACGCCGGAGTTCAGCATTTTGTACATATACTCATGCGGTAAATAGCGTTCTCCTTTGGTATCTGCATCTTTCCAGAGCTCGTAGATATGTTTTTGCAGGCGGCGGAATGCTTCTTCTTCCGGGATACAGGTGTCGGTTACCCGGTTGAACCCGTTTTCCAGCAGGTCCCACTCATCGGCAGGAGAAAGGTCGCGGTAGTTCGGTACACGTTTGTAGTGTGAGTGAGCGACGAGGTTCATGATATCTTCTTCGAGGTTGGCACCGGTGCAGGAAATAATGTCCACTTTTCCCTGGCGGATCATCTCGGCCAGGGATTTTCCCAATTCAGCCGTGCTCATGGCTCCTGCAAGGGAGATCAGCATTTTTCCACCTTCCGTAAGGTGTGTTTCATATCCTTTGGCGGCATCTACCATCGCTGCTGCATTGAAATGCAGGTAATGTTTCTCCATGAATTGCGATATCGGGCCTTTGTTTGCGCTTGTACTCATAATTATAACGTTATTAACAAATGTTCAAATGTTTTTCAAACCGCTGCAAAAGTAAGGTATTCTTTGAAAACGGATGGTTTCCGTGTGAAAAAAATGTTACCGACCTATTATATGTGTGTTAATTAGCGATTTCGGCGCTTGTGGAACAACAGATTTGTTTTACTTTTGTACTGTTATTAAAGCGGGTGAATATCCTACAGGAATTTCTTTTCCGAAACCACCTCCGCAACAAACCAGGTATATTTACTTTATAAAAAAACAACATGAAAAAACTATTACTTACTGTTTTAACGCTGGCTGCTGTGTCTGTTACCAATGCACAAAACTGTTCCGATCTCTTTTTCTCTGAGTATGTGGAGGGTTCCGGTAACAATAAAGCTCTGGAAATATACAATCCGACTGCCAATCCTATCACAATCAACAACGATTACCGCATTGTTCGGTACAATAATGGAATGAGTGCTGCGACGGCACATGCCAGTGCTCAAACCTATGTTATTTTGGGACACCACGTTATACAGCCTTACGATGTATGGGTTATAACAGTTGATAAAAGAGATGCAGGCGCACCATGCCCGGGCAATGAATGCGCAGTAGATGCCGCTCTGCAGGCGGTTTCGGATACATTTGTTACTCCTGACTATAACATATGCTGGGCATTGTATCACAATGGAAACGATGCCATCTCCCTGCAAAAGTTTGTAGGTGGCAATTGGACATATGTTGACATTTTCGGTGAGATCGGTGTAGATCCGGCTCCATCCTGGTCGGATATGCCTCCATTGTATGATGGAAGTGCCGGAGCATACTACACACTGGATCAAACATTGATCAGAAAGTCTTCTGTACAAAAGGGAGTTACCGTTAATCCTTCTCCTTTCATTGCCCCGGCCGAGTGGGATTCCCTGCCGCGTAACACATACACCCAACTGGGTTTCCATAACTGTAATTGCCAGTCTATCGGTCTTGCTGAAAATACGCAGACCTCGCAGGTAAAAGTATTTCCTAATCCTGCTGTTTCCGGAAGCGCTTTAACCATTTATGCTGCCGGTAAAAATATTGCATCGGTTAATTTCTACAATGCACTGGGGCAGTTGGTAAAAACAGTTGCGATTGAAAATCCTGCAGTTAAAGTAAGCGTGGATGCAGGACTGTCAAAAGGAATCTATCTGTCGGAGATCGTATTCGAAGATAAAAGTACTACTGCTGAGCGTTTGATCATTGAGTAATTAAAATTTCGCCTGAATTTATAACAGTGCCTGTCCTTATTATGTTATTTTTTATAATATCGGCAGGCACTTTTTTATTTGAATATGAAACACATCTGTCTGCTGTTTTTGTTACTATTAACAGGTTCTTTTTCCGCTGTGGCCCAGGAAACGGCCACTAAGTATACAATAAAAGGAACTATTAAAGATGCTGAGACCGGGGAAACTCTTATTGGCGCAAGCGTACTGGTGAAAACCGGTGTGGGTGCCGTAACGGATATGGATGGAAATTACAGTGTTTCCGTAGAGCCGGGTACTTATAATGTGAAGATCGTTTACATTGGATATTCCCCACAGACTGTAAAAGTAAAAGTACTGACCAAAGATGTGGACCTGAACGTTTCACTGGAAAGCCAGGTGCTCGATGAGGTGGAGATCACCGCCAATATAGGCACCGTGAGGGAAACCCCGGTGGCGATCAGTAACATTGATCAGAAAAAGATACAGGAAGAAGTGGCTGGTCGTGATATTACCATGGTCATGAACAGCACGCCAGGCGTATATGCTTCCGAATCGGGTGGTGGAGCAGGTGATTCGCGTGTAACCCTAAGGGGATTCGACCAGACCAATATTGCCGTGCTGGTAGACGGTGTCCCGGTGAATGATATGGAAAATGGTGCCGTGTACTGGAGCAACTGGGATGGATTAAAGGATATTACTAAAACCATGCAGATACAAAGAGGTCTTGGAGCCACCAAGTTAGCAGTAGCTTCTGTTGGAGGGACCATGAACTTTATTACTGTAGGGATCGATCAGAAACGGCAAACTACATTGAAAAGAGAATACGGAAATAATAATTACCAGAGCACATCGCTCGCCTTCAACTCGGGTTTGATCAAAAACAAATTCGGAGTAGTGTTTGCCGGTAGCTACAGAACCGGTGACGGTTGGGCAGACGGTACCTGGAACGAAGCATGGAGTTACTATGCAAAATTCCAATGGAAGGTAAACTCCCGGCATTTGCTGTCTTTCAATTTTAACGGTGCGCCACAAAAACACGGACAGCGCAATAACAAGTACACGATAGGCCTGTATAGCAAGAATTTTGCAGAAAAGCTGGGCGTCGAAGACCCGGTTAAAAACATGCAGGCCAGCGGTACTATCACCACCTTAGCGAACGGTTCGCGCCCTTTCCAATACAACGCGAATATCGGTCTGCTTCAGGGTGAAAAATACAATACGGCAGTCAACTTTTATCACAAGCCGCTCTTTAATCTCTCGCATTTCTGGAGTGTAAACGACAAATTAACCATATCCACGGTTGGTTATGCGTCTTTTGGCACGGGAGGCGGAACAGGATTGTTAAATTCGTTCCTTACGGATTCGGTAACCGGGTATATTAAGCTGGATCCCATCTACAATGCCAATGCCAATTCGTCCCTCACGAATCTCAGCAATGCCAACTATTCCACTACCGAGCATCGTTCATCTAATATCATGAGAGCTTCCATGAATGATCACAAATGGTATGGACTACTGTCGACGGCGACTTATCAGCTCGATACCGCATTCAAGCTGACTTTTGGAACGGACCTGCGGTTTTACAGGGGATTGCATTACCGAACGGTATATGACCTCTTGGGCGGGGATTATTTTGTGAACACTGCCAATTCCAGCGGGCAGAGCGGAGATAACAACCAGCCAAAAGGATATTATTTAAAAGATCCGCGTTATAGATACTCAATGAGGAGAGAAGGAGAGAAGATACTATACAATTATGACGGCCTGGTCGATTGGGGAGGGCTTTTTTCCCAGATAGAATATAAAAGGAATAAATGGACCGCTTTTGCTACAGCAACGGGCTCTTATACCGGGTACCAGCGTCTTGATTATTACGCGAAAAAAGATGTGGTGGTAGGCGACCAGAATAAAGGATTCAAGAAGGTAAAAGATTATTTTGATGACAACCGCGATGATAATATACTGGAAAGCATCATTGGCTGGGGTGATACATTGCTGTATGTAAGCAAGGATAACTACCTGGTGTATAACAACGCAAATTATGTGTATAATGCGGGGGACACTACTTTTGTTGTTAAGTATAACAATGCGGGCACAATAGCCCTGGATACAACTTATATCGTGGGCGCCAAATCGTACAGTATCAACTCGAAGGAAGCAAAGAATGCCCGCACAAAAAAACAATGGTTCCCGGGCTATACATTGAAAGGTGGTGCCAATTATAAAATAAACAACAATTACAATGTATACGCCAATTTTGGTATTTTGCAGATAGCCCCGAAGTTCAACAATGTATTTAATACAAACACGGTTGGAAATCAGGTGTTCAATGATGCCGAAGTTCAAAAGATCATTTCGCAGGAAATAGGCGCCGGCGCTAAGTTCAGGACTTTTGCCATCAACGTGAACCTCTATTATACGATCTGGAAAAACAGGCCGGTGCCTACAATAACCGGAATCGACGGGGAAACCTATAATGTAAACGGCCTCGATGCTTCGCATAAAGGAGTTGAGTTCGACTGGACGTATAAGATCATCAAAAGACTGGAGTGGGAGGGTGCACTGTCATTAGCCGATTGGATCTATACATCTAACAGAATGGTATATGTATACAACGATCTGGGTGTATTCCAGGATACATCCGAATTTTCCGCAAAAGGAGTGCACATTGGAAATACCGCTCAGCACCAGTTTTCCAACGCCCTGAAATGGAGTTTTGGTAAAGGCTTTTTTATCAAGCCGCGTTATACCTTCTTTGGAAGGAATTATTCCAATTTCAACCTGACATCGCTCAGGGGCGATGGCGCCAATAAAGATTCCTGGATGATTCCTGACTATGGCTTGCTGGATCTTGCGGCGGGGTATGAATTCAAATACCAGGGGCTTCGTTTGAACTTAAACCTTAATGTGACCAATGTGACGAATACGGTTTATATCAATGATGCGCAGAACAATGCTTTCACGGCGCAGGGTTTCGATGCCAATTCTGCTTCGGTGTTTTTCGGACCTTTAAGAAGATATGTGATAGGATGTAGAGTAACCTTTTAAAAAAAAATAAAACCAAAATAAAATGAAAAAATACACAATCGTAAGTGCCGTAATGGCGATGGTCGGTTCGCTGGCTTTTGGGCAGGCGTCTCTTCCTACCTCCGAAGACTTTAATGCCTTTACCGGAACGTTCAGCCAGGCGGGTTGGACCTATGTTGAAAATCCTGCCTTTACACCTAACTTTTCCTACACCAGCGGAGGCGTAAGCGGAACTGCTATGGGGCGTTTGGACGAAACAATGGATTATATCGAGGTTTTTGTTGGTGGCCAGATGGGAGCCAGCACTTTCTACTTGAAAGGTCAGGG
The DNA here is from genome assembly GCA_021156365.1 of Bacteroidota bacterium. GTDB lineage: Bacteria > Bacteroidota > Bacteroidia > B-17B0 > Aurantibacillaceae > JADJDM01. The sequence goes on along the minus strand of JAJNDK010000001.1, from coordinate 350,250 downwards.
TTCACCGGCACCATGGCAGGGAACTTTTACTGTCCTGGAATCGGTTAACGGCTCCGCATGGACCAACCTGATGTTATTCAACGCAGGTAATCCAATGCCTGTAGCACTGACACAATTTACAGTTACACCAGCGGCGGCTTCCCGTTATATCCGTTTTGAGTTTACGAATAAAGTTTCTGGATACAATGTGGCTATTGATAACGTAAATATCACTGCTGGTGTACCTGTTACGCAGGATATCAATGTGAAATACAATACAACCACAGTTCTTACCGGCGGAACAACTCCTATCTTCGGATCAGCAGTAGGAACACCGCTTGCGCTTAACTTCAGCGTGGAGAATATCGGTCTTGCTACACTGAACGTTGCTTCTGCAATTCTTTCAGGACCTGATGCAGCTGATTTTGTTGTAACAAGCCCTGTGGGAGCATTTGCAGTGGCCGGAGCTGCTAACCAGGCTTTGGTTATTACATTCACTCCTTCTGCTTCCGGAACACGTATGGCCGATCTTACCATCGCCAGTGATGACGCAGATGAAGCAGCTTATGTGATCCATTTGTACGGTGTGGGCGGCACATTGGCTACCGAGCCTGCAGACCAGGCTTCCAACCTGAATTTCTCCAATGTGAAATCGTACCGTGCCAATTATGCTTTCTCGGCCGCAACCGGTTCTCCGGAAGGATATATTATTTTGCGTAAAACAGGAGCTTCTGCTATTACTGATATTCCTGCAGATGGTACCTGGTATGACAAAGGTGACCAGATCGGCGCCAGCAAAGTATATTATACCGGTAATGACCTGAATGGTTGTTTGATGAACGTATGGGCAGGCCAAACTTACCAGTTGGCGATCTTTACCTATAACGGGAACGGAACCTATACCAATTACAACACCACAGCTCCTCTTACCGGAAATGTAACAAGCTTAGCCACTATGATGCCTGCAGGCGAATACACAGGTATTTCAACTGCTTCCGCAACTTTCCTGACTGACCTGAGCGCTCACATCAACCCGCATTCTTCTATCTTCTACAGCAATTATACGAACACGATGATCAACCTGTTTGAAGCAAGAGATACTGCCGATAATAAAAAATTCGTGGTATGCCGCTACAGCGATTACAAAGCGGTGTATACGCCTCCATTCGATTACACAGGTAATGATTTCAGCCGTGAGCACTCCTACTGCCACAACTGGATGCCTACCAACCCGGCTGATAACCCGGAAAAACCTGAATACAACGACCAGCACCATTTATTCCCTTGCAAACAGGAAGATGTAAATGCAGAAAGAAGCAATTACCCTTTAGGTGAGGTGGTAACTATCCAAAACCAGTTCATGTTGGGTAAATCAGGTCTGGATGCAGCAGGGCACAAAGTATACGAGCCAAAAGACGAGCATAAAGGAAACGCTGCCAGAGCTATTATGTATGTAGCTACCTGCTACAATGGGATCAGTGGTAACAACTGGAAGTTCCGTGACCCGATCAGTCCGAGTATTCAGTACGGACAGGATCAGACTGTACTGAAAATGTGGCATTACCTGGATCCACCGGATGCGTACGAGATCGCACGTAACGATTTTTTAGATTCTTTGCAGGGCAACCGTAATCCGTTCATCGACAGTATGCAGTATGCCTGCTATATCGATTTCTACACGATGACCAAGATCAATTCTCCTACTATTCCTTGCAACATTTCCGAGGTAGGTGTGAAAGAAAAATACGATGTGGAGTTCGATTATTCCTTATTCCCGAACCCGAGCAACGGTACTTTCAGTGTATTGCTGAATGCAGCTAATGCAGAAGTGTTCACAGTAAATGTGATCGATGTTACCGGCCGTGTGATCGAAACACGTGTGGTGAACGGAAAACAAGGCAATAACTACATCAGCTTTGAGAAAAACACATTACCTGCAGGAGCGTACATGATAGAAACGACTACAGGCAAAGATAAACTGGTGAAAAAACTGATCGTTCAGTAATCGGTTAACCTTCTGAAACCTTTTAGAGGCCCCTTCTCCTTATAATCAGGAGAAGGGGCTTTTTTATAGGCGACAGTTTAAGTAGCTGACACAGTTTATTGAATAGACCCGGAATTTACGCTATGGTCATGGAAATAACTGCTATGGTCATGGAAATAACTGCTATGATCAAGGGAATAACTGCTATGATCAAGAGAATAACTGCTATGATCAAGAGAATAGCTGCTATGGTCAAGGGAATAACTGCTATGATCAAGAGAATAGCTGCTATGGTCAAGGGAATAACTGCTATGATCAAGAGAATAACTGCTATGGCGATCGGATTAACCACAATGTTATAAGAAATGGGTCCCGCCGCTGGCAGGAGAGCTATAAAGTGCCTGATACTGCAGAATAAACGCAATTTTCAAAGTAAAATTAACGGGTGAAATAAAGTTTAATTTTGATACTTTTGTTATTGATCCATATAGATCTTAATTATGTCCATTACTTTACGCACCGTCAACGTCACCCGCTACATTACGCCCCTGCGTGAGGGAGGCTCTTTGCCGGCATTGGCCGAAGCGGACGATGACTTTAAATATGTACTGAAATTCAAAGGCAACGGGCATGGAGTGAAAGCGCTGATTGCCGAGCTGATAGGAGGGGAGCTGGCCCGCATGTTGGGTCTGCCGGTTCCGGAATTAGTGTTTGCGAGCCTCGATGAAGCGTTCGGAAGAACGGAAGGCGACGAAGAGATCCAGGATCTGCTGAAAGCCAGCCAGGGATTGAACCTTGCCCTGCATTTCCTGTCGGGTGCTATTACCTTCGATCCGGTGGTTACCAAAGTAGATGCAAAGCTCGCTTCGAAGATCGTCTGGCTGGATTCTTTTATTACCAATGTAGACCGCACGTTCCGCAACACCAATATGCTTATGTGGCATAAAGAATTGTGGCTGATCGATCACGGGGCATCCCTTTACTTCCATCATTCCTGGACCACCTGGGAAACGCATGCAAAAAGTCCTTTCAGCCTGATAAAAGATCATGTACTACTTTCACAGGCAAGTTTGCTGGAGGAAGTGAATACGGAACTTCGCACTTTACTCACAGAAGAGAAGATCCGCTCCTTAGTAGCGCTCATCCCCGATGAATGGCTGCGCTGGGAAGGCAACCCGGAAAGTCCTGAAGAGCTTAGGGAAATATACGCACAGTTTTTATTGATCCGTCTCCATCATTCGGAAATTTTCACTAAAGAAGCACAGCATGCAAGAGCAGCACTTATATGAGTATGCGGTGATCCGTGTGTTGCCGGTGGTGGAACGGGAAGAGTTCCTGAACGTTGGTATTGTGCTCTTTTGTAAAAAAGCAAAATTCATCCGCGTACATTTTAACCTTAACGAAGAAAAATTAGCTGCTTTTTCCAAAGAAGCGGATGTGCAGCAGATGCTGGCGAATTTGCAATCCTTCGAAAAGATAGCCATGGGTACCGAAAAATGCGGGCCTATTGCATTGCTCGATCTGCCGGAGCGTTTCCGCTGGCTTACTGCTGTGAGAAGCTCTGCCATTCAAACTTCCCGCCCGCATCCCGGGCTCTGTAAGGACCTGGAACAAACCGCCAAACGATTGTTTGAGGAACTGGTGCTATAAAAAGTTAACCGCAAAGGGCGCGAAGAGTATACGCGAAGAACACAAAGGGATGGTGTAATGAAATAGTTAGAAGTCGTTAACAACCTGCTTTATGCCATTCTTTAAACGGATGACGTTAAAGTTCATTAGTAATCCAAGTCTGTAATCACCTAATTTCATATAGGTGAGGGTTTGAGCCAAATGAACTTCATTTAGTGAGTCTACACTTTTCAACTCCAGTACTAACTTGTTTTTAACTAAAATATCTATTCTATAACCACAATCCAATCTTATTTCTTCGAATACTAAAGGCATTGTCTTTTCCTTTTCCACATACAATCCCGATTTCGATATTTTATAAAACAAGCATTCCTTATAAGCACTTTCAAGCAAGCCGGGGCCAAGGGAGGTATGTACTTCTATAGCAAGACCAATGACTTTATTCGACAATTCATTTTCATCCATAATCGGGCAATACTATACACTAAAATATAAAAAAACATCCCATTTTTCTGTTATACCCCACAAAAAAACTTTGCGTTCCTTTGCGTATATTCTTTGCGGTTAAACGTGGCCTTATAACATAATTTTACTTTTAATTTATTGCCAATAAGAGTATCTTTACCTTTCATGAATTCCATTCCTCTCTCCGAACGTCTTCGTCCCAATACACTTGATGAGTACATCGGGCAGGAGCATCTTATCGGGAAGAACGGGGTACTTCGGCAGGCCATCGAAAAAGATATCCTTCCTTCACTTTTGTTCTGGGGTCCGCCGGGAGTAGGAAAAACATCGCTGGCCAATATCATTTCCAAAACACTGAAGCGGCCTTTTTATATCCTGAGCGCGATCAATTCGGGAGTGAAAGATATCCGCGAAGTGATCGATAAGGCAAAAAGCGAAGATCTGTTCAGCAGGGGCAAACCGGTTTTGTTCATTGATGAGATCCATCGTTTCAGCAAATCGCAACAGGATTCATTATTAGGTGCTGTGGAAAAGGGACTCATTACCCTCATTGGCGCTACTACCGAAAATCCTTCGTTTGAAGTAATACCCGCACTTTTATCCAGGTGCCAGATCTATATATTGAACAGCCTGTCGAGGGCCGAGCTGGAAACAGTACTGGTACGTGCGATTGAAAATGATCTGGAGCTGAAGCGCAAAAACATTGAGCTGAAAGAAACAGAGGCCTTGCTCCGCATTTCGGGAGGAGATGCACGTAAGCTATTGAATGCATTGGAACTGGTCGTTAGTTTCAGCTCGGAGGATCCTGTTGTTATTACGGACGGGCTGGTAACAAGCGCCATTCAGCAAAACCTGGCCTTGTACGATAAAAGCGGCGAGCAGCATTACAATATCATTTCCGCTTTCATCAAATCCATCCGGGGCAGTGATCCCAACGGGGCGGTGTATTGGCTGGCCCGGATGATAGAGGGTGGGGAAGATGCACTGTTTATTGCGCGGCGAATGGTGATACTGGCAAGCGAAGATATCGGCAATGCGAATCCAACTGCTCTTGTGCTGGCCAACAATTGTTTCCAGGCGGTGAATGTGATCGGTTTCCCGGAGTCAAGGATCATCTTATCGCAGTGTGCAACGTACCTGGCTTCTTCTGCTAAAAGCAACGCTTCGTATGAGGCGATCGGAAGCGCACTCGAAGCTGTGAAAAAAACGGGAGATCTGCCGGTTCCTTTGCATATCCGGAATGCACCTACAAAATTGATGAAAGAGCTGGGGTATGGAGCCGATTACCAGTATGCGCATCAATACCAGCATAATTTTTCGAACCAGGAATACCTGCCCGAAGAACTGAAAGGAAGCGTTTTTTACAATCCGGGCAATAACCCGCGCGAGAATGAATTGCGAAACTACCTCAGGGCTTTGTGGAAGGATAAGTACGGATATTGATCAGTATGGCTGAAAATAATCAATGATTCAGCTCTTCCATGATATCGCCGATCCTGCCAAATGCTTCATCGTCCTTTTTCACATAGCTGCACTGGTATTTTTTCACTGCATCGATCACTACCTGTACATCGCTTTGCCCGCTCAGTACAATAATATTCAATTCCGGTTTTTGCTGCCGGATCTGTTGAATGATCTGCAGACCGGTTTCTGCATCCGGGTATCGCGAGTTTAAAAAATAATCAATAATAATAAGATCCGGATTCTGGCCGAGCTCCGGCAGGCAGGTCTCACCTACCGGGAAAATCTTTACCTGTTTGATGGAAGGGAAATGCGCCCTGATATAAAAATCCAGCATTTTGGCATAGGCCGCATTGTCTTCAACGATAAAAACAATACCGGTTTGTATGGTTTTCGGGTAGAACAGATTTTTTAAAAAATTCATATCCTTTTTTTAATGTGATGTCAACAAATTTTTAAGTGTAACAAAAATAAAAAATTAAGCCTTCTGCTCTAAAATAATAGTTGAAGTTTTTAAATCAGCCGTTGACCGGCGAAAAAGAAAAGATCAAATGCCCGGTGTGTTCTTCTTTACCTGTTTTACCACCAGTATAAATAAACCGATAGCAAAGCAGGTATAGCCTGCAAAACTGATAAAACTAACTATATTGTACAGGATCTCGTATCCGAAAAAATTGTAGTCGCTGGAATACTGGAAAATAGGCATCAAAATCCGGTAAAAGCCCATTACGCAAAGACTTACGATGGATCCCAGGCTTAGCAGGATGCTGTCTGTTGATTTTTGTTTTACAAAATAATACAGGCAGGCTGCCAGTATCGCTAATTCAGGCAGCATGAATAAAAGGCCTTTGGCAAGTTCGAATGTAAGTGATCCCATGTCCATTTTTATTTAATTAAGTGAAGAGTTTATTTCGGTTAAATTGTTCCCGGTTGCCCGGCTCAGCATGGTTTCCAGCTTCGAATAATCGTATATTACTTTTACCGTTAAAGGGCACAGAATAATAGCGAGGGAACTGTTTAAAAGATCCAGCAATCCGCATATCAATAGGCCGTCGATAGAGTCGGTAACGGCAGCATAGCGTGGAGTGAATTGTCCGATGACGCCTACAAGGATCCAGAGTGTCCACCATGTATTTATATACCTGTTGGATGTTTGCCGGATATGATCATTATTCCTTACATACAACATGGTCTCGGTGCCTTCGTATAATTCTTTCATGATCTGGTAGGGCCTGAAAAGGCTAAGGATAGGGACAAACCAGGCACCCGCCGCCCAACCTTCGGAATAGCTCAGGCTGATCCCTGTTTTGTGCAGGTTGTAATAGGCACGTCTGAACCATTGAATAAAAGTGACGGCAGAAAGGATAAGCACCAAAAGATGGATAAAAAGATAGGCTTGCTGATCCTGCTCATATGCCTGAACATCGGTGATGGATAATTCTCCGCGATCGACGCGCTGCAACAGGGTGTACTTACAATAGTCGTAGTAAAAATTCACCAGCTCCACCGCCAGTGAAATCCAGATGAATGCGATAGCGATCAAAGCTCTCGGTTTATTCGGACGGAGTTGCTCCATATACAAACGAAGATAAAACTTTATTGCCCTCTTACAAAATAAATTAATTGCTATAACATTGGTTTCCTTTTTTAGTTGCTCCTACGGAGCTTTTGAAAACAGACGCGTCCTGATAGCTATTGGGACGCGTTTGGCCAGCTAAACTATTGCTCTTACTGAATTTGTTTGTAATTAATGGCTAAGAAACCGGGAGGTAAATATCGAAGCGTGCCCCTTCACCAGGCTTACTGCTTGCTTCTATCAGGCCGTTGTGGTTCTCTACTATTTTTTTTACAATCGCAAGGCCAATACCTGTTCCCGAATATTCGGTTTTTCCGTGAAGCCGCTGAAACACTTCGAATATACGCTCTTTGTATTGCGGATCGAAACCGATCCCGTTGTCAGAAACACTCAGGTGACAGTATATACCTGCAGACAGCGAAGGGTTTTGCAGTCCGCTGCCTTCTTTCAATTCGCTTTCTATATGAATGACAGGCGGAACCGATGGATCTGAAAATTTGAGTGCATTGCTGACCAGGTTTTCCAGCAATTGCCTGATCTGGAAAGGGATCACTTTTATACGGCACATGTTTCCGGTAACAATGGCTGCATTTTTCTCCTGCATGGCTTCTTTGAAATCCGCTTTTAATTCTTTGATCAGCTCGTTCAGGTCCGTATCGATAAATACACGTTCGCTGGTACTTGTACGCGAGTAGGAAAGCAGGTCCTGGATCAGTGTCTGCATACGCCTGGCGGCCTCTTTCATCCGGTTGAAATAATCTTTCCCATTCTCCGAAAGTGTATCACTTTCCTTTTCCTGGATCCTGGAAGCAAAGGTCTGGATCTTTCGCAGAGGCTCCTGCAGATCGTGGCTCGAGATATAGGCAAAGGATTGTAGCTCTCCATTCATCTTTTCCAGCTCACGGTTTTTTTCCTCCAGCTTGGCGGCATACAATTTCAGCCGGTCTTCCGCACGTTTTTTCTCCGTAAGGTCGTGTGTAACTTTGGAAAACCCGATCACATTGTTTGCCTCATCGTGGATGGCAGTAATAACAACACTTGCCCAGAAAATACTTTTGTCCTTGCGTACCCTTAAGCCTTCATCTTTTGCTTTTCCTTCACGAATAGCCCGGCCCAGCAAGCGTTTAGGCACATTGTTTTCTCTGTCCTTGTCGGTATAAAAGACGGAAAAACTTTTCCCGATGATCTCACTGGCTTCGTATCCCTTTATTTTTTGCGCCCCTTTATTCCAGTTTTCCACAATACCTTCGTTGTTCAGGAAAAAGATCGCGTAGTCCTGCACTTCACTGATCATAAGATGGTACCGCTGCTCGCTTCGTATCAGCTCGTCATTCAGTAATTCCAGTTCCCGGGTTCTTTTCAGGATGTTTTTTTCGAGCTCCTTTTCCAGCATTTTTTGTTCCTGGATATCGGTAGTGGTGCCTACCCACATGTGGATATTCCCCGAAGCATCTCTTTGAGGAATGGCCCTGCTGAGCTGCCAGCGGTATTCACCATCGCGGTGGCGGATCCGGTGCTCAAAAGTAAAATCCTTGCCGCTACTGATGCTCTGGTTCCATAGCCTGATATACTCTTCGCGCTCTTCACGAAGGAGTACTTCAGTCATGTTTCCGTTTTTCAATTGTTGTTCGGTAAGCCCGGTGAACCTGTATACGGCATGATTGAAATAATTGAGATTTCCCTCGGCATCACTTGTCCATACAAATTGCGGCATCGAATCAGCTAATAGCCGGAAACGTTGCTCACGCTGTAATATCTTTTCCTGCACCGATTTCTCTTCTGTAATGTCGCGTGCCGTACCGATTATCAGGAACGGGACCTGGTCTTCATCAAAGCTCACTTTCCCTTTTCCTTCCACCCAATGAACAGATCCGTCAGCCCGGATGATCCTTGTTTCATAATGGAGTGTTCCTGTTTTATAGGCTTCTTTTAATGCTTTTTCCCGCGTAGCGATGTCGTCGGGATGAATACGTGCTATAAGCTCTTCATGTGTTGGCTGAGATCCGGGTTGCATCCCGATTATCTCCAGATACCGGTCGGAATACGTGATATTACCTGTTTTCAGGTTCAGTTCCCAGATGCCCAGCTCACTTGCATTGATCACAATATTCAGTCTCTCCTGGCTTTCTTCTACTTTGTGTCGCACTGTTACTTTGGAACTTACATCCGTGGCAACAGCAACAATGCCGGAAATGGTTCCGTCAGCTTCATGCAATGCTTCACATACAAAATCGACAAAAATGGTTTCTATCCTGCCATTCCGGAAAAGATCTATCGGCCGCTCGGTGGCAGTGATCTTTTCGCCGCTCCGGTATACGGTGTCCAGTAATTCTTCAAGTCCCTGGCCTTTTGTTTCGGGTAAGGCTTCAAAAACAGGGCTGTTTATCACTTCATCAGATGTCTTTCCCATCAGTTCGAGCATCCGATCGTTCGCGATCTTTACCCTATGGTCTTTACCCATAAAGATACACATGGCTACTGGTGCCTGCATAATATGACTGAAATATCTCCGGTTACTTTCCTCGAGATACTTTAAGGTATTTACCTTGCCGGTCGTTTCCGTGCAGGTAACCAACACACCGGCTACTTTTCCGGCTTCGTTGTGCACCGGGCTGTAACCAAAGGTCCAGTATACATCTTCTATTTTGCCATTCCGGAATATGGGGAGCAGCTGATCTTCGCTCCAGGTGGCTTCACCCCCGGAAAGAACCTGATCGATCAGCGGCTTAATGATCTCCCAGATCTCAGGCCATGCTTCGCGGGCAGTCATGCCTAAAATAGCAGGATGTTTTCCGTTCTGTCCAAGACTGGGACGATAAGCATCGTTGTAAAAACAGGTCAGCTCCGGTCCCCACCACAGGAACATGGGAAATTTGGAATTTAATATAATGCCGAGTGTGGTACGCAGGCTTTGTGGCCAGGTTTCAGTAGGGCCCACAGGAGTTATACTCCAGTCTTTGGCTCGTGTAAGTTCGCCCATTTCGCCTCCGCCCGACAAAAATTGTAATGTATGTTCGCTCAGTGCTTCAGGATTCATTAAACAAAACAAAATTCTCAGGCGCTGTTTTCTTTGATACCGGATCGCTGGTATAAGTGAGTGCCTTGTGGATCGCTTTTTTTAGTTTTTCAAACTCGTTGGGTTTACAGATGTAATGGTTTGCTCCATTATTGTATAATGTCCTGGAAACATCGCTGTCGTAAGATGTTGAAATAATAATGACCGGCAGCTTTTTTAACTGTTCGTTCGTTCGTATTTCTGCCAGGCATTCAAAGCCATTCTTACGGGGCATGTTGAGATCAAGAAAAAGGGCAGAAGGCAGCTGTCCGCTGTTCAGCAAATAATTCATAAGCTGTTCGCCGTCGTTTACAGTGGTCAGCTGCGTATCAAACGGTAGCTCGTCCAGGGCCTCTTTGAAAAGAAGGCAGTCGTCCTTATCGTCATCTGCCAAAAGCAGTTGAATGGGTGTGGGGTTCATGTGTAAAGGGTTTGGTTAATTGCCAGGTACAATAGCAAAAACTCAGCTCTATTGACTTCCTGTAGGTATGGTCAGTTCAGGCATCCTTGCTTACCGGGTATAATTCCAACTCCTGATGTAATGCTCAATTCAGCCTATGAGGTGAAGATACAACACTTTTCAGGAATGACAAAATTAAATTTTTATAATTTCAGAAAAGATCTCTAAAACGATTGCAGGTAAGGAGGACGGCCTATTTGTTTTTAATCAACTTATTGACAAGGATGAACAAGCCAATGGAAAAAAGGCTCCAGGCAACCGGTTGGCCTATGGTGTTTACCACAAAATAGGCAGGGCCGTACACATCGATGAGTCCCATGAGCCCGCCGGAACCTGAATGAGGGAGCAGGTAAACACCAAACATGTTGTACAAACTGATCAGTACCCATCCGCCTGATCCGATAAACAACAGAATACTTTCTGCCGATCTTTTTTTTACAAGAAGGAGAAGGCAGGTGATACAAATAAATAATTCAGGAACAAGGTGGAGGAAGTATAACATATCAGTTAGTTGGATACCTGTAAAACTACATTTTCTTTTTAAGCTGCAATAAAAAAGCTCCGGAAAGAAATGTACCGGAGCTTTAAATTCTATTATAGAAAAAGAACTATTTCTTCACATACGTTAAGCTTGATTTCAGGTATTCCCTGTTCATGCGGGCAATGTTCTCGAGGGAAATTCCTTTCGGACATTCTGCTTCGCAGGCGCCGGTGTTGGTACAGTTCCCGAAACCTTCTTCATCCATTTGTCCCACCATGTTCAATACACGGCTTTTTGCTTCCGGTAATCCCTGTGGCAACAATGCCAGCTGAGATACTTTGGCAGAAACAAATAGCATAGCCGAACCATTCTTGCAGGCTGCCACACAGGCTCCGCAACCGATACAGGCCGCTGCATTGAATGCATCATCCGCATCGTCTTTTGGGATCAGGATATTGTTGGCATCTTTTGCATTTCCGGTATTTACCGATACGAAACCACCGGATGCAATGATACGGTCGAAAGCGCTTCTGTCAACTGCAAGATCCTTGATCACAGGGAAAGCCACACTTCTCCATGGTTCCACGGTGATCGTATCTCCGTCCTTGAATGAGCGCATATGGAGCTGGCAGGTAGTAACTCCCTGCTTAGGTCCGTGCGGACGTCCGTTGATATACATGCTGCACATTCCGCAGATCCCTTCACGGCAATCGTGATCAAATGCGATAGGCTCTTTGCCTTCATTGATCAGTTTTTCGTTTAATACATCAAACATTTCGAGGAAAGACATATCAGTGGAAATACCACTTACTTTATGTGTTTCCAGATTTCCTTTCGTGTTGCCATTTTTCTGACGCCACACTTTTAAGGTTAGATTCAATGTTTTTTCACCTGAACCGCTCATAATGGTATGATTTAAAATTAGTAACTGCTTGTTTTTAGTTTGTTGTTCAATGACTTGATCAGTCCGTTCAACATTTTTTTCACTTCATCTACATAACCGAGAAGTCTTGTTTCTTCTTCAGCACTCACGAGCTCTACATTTTTTAATACGATCAGGTAGGTCTCTGTTGTGAATAAAGAGGCTCTTGCTGTTTTCAACAACTGAAGGTAGTTTTTTGTGTTCTTACGTCCCCAGCCTTCGGCGATCTTTGCAGGTATCACCACTACGGCACTGTTCAGGTGACTCGCAAATGCAAGCTTTTCGGAATCCGGCAAACGTTTGGTAACCTTGTAAACGCCTTCTACCAGCTGCATCGCTCTTTGCCAAACGATCAGGTCGCGATACGTGGTCACTTTCGCTTTCATTTCCACCACTTTTTCTTCTTCAAAAATATTGTCGAAGCTGTTACCGTCTACATTCATGTTGTTTTGTTTTTAAGGGTTCGTATTTGGCCTATTTATAAGAACGCTGTGCGATCTTAATATTTTCGTATTTCAATTCTTCCTTGTGAAGCTCCCAGTTGCCTACTTCTTTCATTTCCCAGGCTGCAACGTATGCATAATTATCATCATCACGCATTGCTTCGCCTTCCTCGGTCTGGTATTCTTCGCGGAAATGCCCGCCGCAGCTTTCGTTACGGTTCAATGCATCTTTGCACATCAGCTCGCCTAACTCGATGAAGTCGGCTACACGACCTGCTTTTTCCAGCTCCAGGTTAAATTCATTGGCTTCGCCCGGCACCCGCACATCTTTCCAGAATTCCTCGCGCAGTTTCTGGATCTCGCTGATCGCCGATTTCAGACCTTCCGCATTCCGTGCCATACCGCATTTGTCCCACATGATCTTTCCTAATGCTTTGTGGAAATGGTCAACGGATTTGGTTCCTTTGATGTTCATCAGCTTGTTGATACGCTCCTGTACATCTGCCTCTGCTTTTACAAATGCTTCATGATCGAGCGGAATGGCTTTGGTACGGATCTCTTCGGATAAATAATCGCCTATTGTGTACGGGATCACGAAATATCCGTCGGCCAATCCCTGCATCAGTGCGGATGCACCCAAACGGTTGGCGCCGTGATCGGAGAAGTTTGCCTCACCCAATGCATACATACCCGGAACAGTTGTCATCAGGTTGTAATCAACCCACAGTCCGCCCATGGTGTAATGCACGGCAGGATAAATACGCATAGGTACTTCATACGGATCTTCACCGGTGATCTGTTTGTACATATCGAACAGGTTACCGTATTTTTCTTTCACTACATCGCGTCCCAGCTCACGGATCTTTTCCTGCGAAGGGTTGTGCAAACTTTGTTTGTTGGCTTCGATCTGGCCATAACGCATCATGTTAGCGCCGAAATCAAGGTATACGGCCAGCTTACTGGAGCCTACACCAAAACCTGCATCACATCTTTCTTTGGCAGCACGGGAAGCTACATCACGTGGCACCAGGTTACCGAAAGCAGGGTATCTTCTTTCCAGGTAATAATCTCTTTCGTCCTCAGGAATATCGGTCGGCTTCCGGTTATCGCCAGCTTTTTTAGGCACCCAGATCCTTCCGTCATTACGGAGGGATTCCGACATCAGTGTAAGTTTCGATTGATGGTCACCACTAACCGGGATACAGGTAGGGTGAATTTGTGTATAGCACGGATTGCCGAAGAATGCGCCTTTTTTATGTGCTTTCCAGGCAGCAGTCACGTTACTTCCCATTGCATTGGTAGAAAGGTAGAATACATTACCGTATCCGCCTGTTGCCAATAGCACTGCATGTCCGAAATGTCTTTCCAGTTTTCCGCTGATCAGGTCACGGGCAATGATGCCACGTGCTTTGCCGTCGATCACTACCACATCTAACATCTCATGACGGGCATATAGTTTAACTGCGCCCATACCTACCTGGCGCTGCAATGCAGAATAAGCTCCTAATAATAACTGCTGACCGGTTTGTCCGGCTGCATAAAATGTACGTTGTACCTGTGTTCCACCAAATGAACGGTTGCTGAGCAATCCGCCGTATTCGCGGGCAAAAGGAACGCCCTGTGCCACACACTGGTCAATAATATTTCCGGATACTTCCGACAAACGGTGAACATTAGCCTCACGTGCGCGGTAGTCACCACCTTTGATGGTATCGTAGAACAAACGGTAAACGCTGTCACCGTCGTTCTGATAGTTTTTGGCAGCATTGATACCACCCTGTGCAGCGATACTATGTGCACGGCGTGGTGAGTCCTGGAAACAGAAAACTTTTACTTTATAACCCATCTCGGCCAGGGAAGCAGCAGCCGAAGCGCCGGCCAATCCCGATCCCACAATGATCACCTCGAGGCTACGTTTGTTGGCAGGGTTTACCAAATGTACGGTAGAACGGTACTTGGTCCATTTTTGTTCCAGTGTACCTTCCGGTATTTTAGCGTCTAATTTTGATGATGACATATATTGAAAAATTTGATCCCGATAAGCTTCGGGAGATTAAAAACTATATTTCCTTATTTGATAAGACCAAAGAACATTGTCAAAGGCATGGCCGCAAAAAGTGCACAAACCACGATCGAAAAAGCATTCCCGACAAAGGCGATGATCGGGGTATATTTTTTATGATTGATCCCCAATGACTGGAAAGCCGATTTGAAACCGTGCAGTAAGTGATAGCAAAGAGATATCACACCTACCATGTAAATGGCTACAAAATACCATTTGGAGAAAACCTCTTTCATGCCGGCAAACGTATCGTGTGTTTCGTGGGCAAAAACAGCCACCTTGGTAGGAACCCAGAAATTGGACAAATGAACAACGAGGAATAACAGGAGCAAAGAACCTAAGATACCCATAGAGCGGCTGTACCACTTGCTATTGGCATTCCCGTTGGTAACTGCATATTTTACCGGGCGGGCTTTGTTGTTTTTGAGTGTAAGGACAAGCGCCATGTAAATATGCGCCAGCAGGCCTAAAAACAATCCGATCTCGAGGATGCGAATGATCGGGTTATGTGCCATAAAATCGGCACCGGCATTGAACGAAACCCCACCGTCATTGAAAAATATAAAAGAGTTGAGGGTAACGTGTATAACTAAAAATGAAATGAGGAACAGACCTGTTAGCCCCATAATAATTTTTTTTCCGATGGTAGATTTGGAAAAGTTTTCTTTGCTCATAAACTTTTTGTTTGTCAGGTTAAAATCGCTGACAAATATACTGTTCGGGTGCTCAAAAACAAAGGTTAATTGTATGGATTAAGCTATATTGATAACAAGTACCTGTTAACAGCGCAAAAGTGTGGTTGAATCCGATTAATTTAGAATCGTTTTAAATAAAGGAGAGTTTCGGCACGCGTATGAAAAGGCTTTCTTAAAATAAATACTGGCTAAATATGTTGAACCCCTTCAGGGTTCTAAAATGTTACTGCAGTATGCGGATTATTCATATTCAATCCCTCCGGATTGTAAATGAAACAATTGTCCGGTTCAGGCTTCCTAAATCATAACATATTAAACCCCGGAGGGGTTTAATATGAATAAATGACGATTTACCTGCAAGATTAAGAACCCTGAAGGGGTTCAATACAAAGAAAAAGTAACAAGTCTAATAAACGAATTCGATCACCTGTTTTATATCCGGATGTATACTTTTTGCAACGGGGCAGGTGTAAGCTGCATGTTCCAGAAGCTTACGTTCCTTGTCGTTAAAAGAATTCGCTGTCATATCTATTTTAATGTGGATCTCACCGATCCTGCGTGGCTCTGAGTACATGATCTTGGTGACTTCTGCTTTGGATCCTTCCACAGCAATATTTTCGCGCCTGGCCACAATCCCCATTATACTGAGCATGCAGGAGGCCAGGGCAGTAGCAACAAGGTCTGTAGGCGAAAAAGCTTCGCCATTTCCCTGGTTGTCTTTCGGAGCATCCGTTAAGATAACGGTTCCCGATTCGAGGTGCGTTGCTTCGGTACGTAAACCGCCGGTATATATTACTTTGGAGGTAGCCATTTGTGATTTTGTTAAAAAATACTTAGATCGCAAATTAAACGAAATATTTCCAAAAGTAAAGACCCGGGGGAGCCAAATAATACCTTATATTTGTTAAAGCTAATATGAAGAAATTCCTTTCCATACTTCTTGTTACACTTTCATTTGCTTCTTTTTCTCAAAGTGCTTTAACGGCCATTGAACAGGGGCAACCGGCTAATGTATTATACAGGAACGAAGCTACTTTTGGTATATTTGCACATTCCCGCGGTTTTGGGCTCGAATACAAACGCCTTGTACATGTTACCGGTACCCGGAAACGTTTTATGGAGATCCAGTTGCTGAACATGCGACACCCGAAAGAATACAAAGTGCGTTATGACGGAGCAGGCGGTACCAAAAGTTTTTATTACGGAAAGCTGAACAGTCTTATGATGCTTCGTGGCGGTGTTGGCTACCAGACTACTTTATACGGGAGGGCAGAACGCAAGAGTGTGGAGATCCGTATGACAACTTCAGCGGGGCCCAATATCACCTTTGCAAAACCGGTTTATTTATACGTATTCAAAGAGAACCTGACTGCACCAATTATCGAAAAATACGATCCGGAGCAGCATACGCTTAACAATATTGCGGGCCGCGCACCTATGCTTTACGGCCTGGGTAACATGCGTGTGTATCCGGGCGGATACGCCAAGCTGGGCTTTAGTTTTGAATACGCCGATTATTCCAACGAGGTAAAAGCGCTGGAAGCCGGTGTGGTAGTTGATGCATTCATTGTGCCGGTACCGACCATGGCCAATGTGAGGAAAGAACAGGTTTTTGTAACTTTGTACCTTGGTTTTTCATTCGGTAAAAAGTGGTTTTAATTTCATGAGTAGTATAGATCCTCCTTCTGTTATCACAGAAAAGATCCGTAAGCCTGACTGGCTACGGGTAAAACTTCCAACAGGTAAAGAATATTTACAGGTCCGCGAGATCGTTTCCAAGCATAAATTACACACCATCTGCGAAAGCGGCAATTGTCCGAATATGGGCGAATGCTGGGGAGCAGGTACAGCCACTTTTATGATACTCGGAAACATCTGTACACGCTCCTGTGGCTTTTGTTCGGTAGCTACCGGCAGGCCACGTCCTGTAGACTGGGATGAGCCGATGCGGGTGGCCAACAGTGTGAAGCTGATGAATGTAAAACATTGCGTGATCACCTCTGTCGACCGTGATGACCTGAAAGACGGAGGCTCCATCATTTGGGCCGAAACGATCAAAGCCATTCGTTCGGAAAGTCCTGAAACCAAATTCGAAACGCTGATCCCTGATTTTGCAGGTAAATGGGAAAACCTGCAACGGATCATCGATGTGAAACCGGATATTATTTCGCACAATATAGAAACCGTAAAACGACTTACTCCACAGGTGCGTATACAGGCCAAATACGATCGCAGCATGGAAGTGATCAGACGTATTCACGATGCGGGATTAAAAACCAAATCGGGTATCATGGTGGGCCTGGGTGAAGAAGAGGAAGAAGTGTACGAAGCTATGGATGATTTGCGCAGAGCGGGTTGTGACGTGATCACTATCGGGCAATACCTGCAGCCTACTTCCAAACATTTACCTGTGAAAGAATTTGTTCACCCGGATAAATTCAAACGCTTCGAAACGGCAGGTATCGAAAAAGGCTTCCGTTTTGTGGAGAGCGGACCACTGGTGCGTTCTTCGTACCATGCAGAGAAGCATGTGTGGTAATTTCTCTCAACCTATAAAAATATGATACAGGGAAAGGTACATTACTTTCTTATAATACTTTGTTCGTTGTATATATTCGCCTGTACAAATGATCCGAACGGAGAGCCTGCTGTTGTAACAACCAAAACAAAACCCCCGGTTTCAGCAGAGAAAGCGATCGTTCCAATTACCATTACTGTTCAGCCTTTCGATGATCTTGCGGAGGAACGGGTACAGTATGTGATCACTGAATTAAAAAAAGTGTACCCGGCTATTGAACAGAATAAAGCCATCCCGCTCCCTGATTTTGCCTATTACAAACCACGTCATCGCTACAAAGCCGATTCACTTCTTGTGTTTCTGCAACAGCAAACAAAAAATGGTCATGTAACCATCGGGCTCACCGGCAAGGATATCAGTACCACCAGCGATGAGTATCCCGATTGGGGTGTAATGGGTCTGGGGCTTTGTCCGGGCAATGTTTGCGTAGCCTCCTCCTTTCGTTTATCAAAAACGGGAACATCCCTGCAATTGTTCAAAGTAGCCATTCATGAGCTGGGCCATACCCAAGGCTTACAACACTGTGGTGTAAAGACCTGCTTTATGCGGGAAGGTGAGGGGAAGAACAACACGGATGAAGAAAAAGAATTTTGCCTGAAATGCAAAAAAGTACTGGTATCCAAGGGCTGGAAGTTCTGAAAAGCGTTGTCGGATCAGCCCGCTTCTTTTGTTCTTAAAAAGTAAAATAGCATCAAGCCGCCGAACGAAAAATTATAAATACTGAAGATAAACAGTAGAAAATCGCTGGTAGTGCAGAAAAAGATCATAGATATAGACAGGTAGCTTAAAAGCAGGTAAAGTACCGGTACAATGATCTTTTGTTTACGATAAGAAATAAAAAAGAAAAGTAAAGAAAGAAGTATGAGCAATACTCCCGCACTTATATATATGATAGCTGCCAGTATATCCATATCCAATGAATCTTCGGGAGTATCCAGGCTAAACAGATAGCAAAACAAGAGAAATGCAAGAATGAGCGCTGTAATATGTTGTCCGCTTTTTGTCATTATTTCTCCGCCCGGATCCTGCTCAGGGTTTCCTGCGTAATACCTAAGTACGAAGCGATAGAACCTAATGGTGCGCGTTTCACCAGTTCCCGTTTGTTCTCAAAAAAATGCTGGTACCGTTCTTTCGCTGTTTTAAAACGGGTGTAGATCATCCGTTCTTCGAGACGCAGGTAATAATTTTCCAACAGGATCCGGCCTGCCTTTTCCGTTTCCGGGAATTGTGCATACAGCTGATCCATGTCTTTTTTATGAAGGGCATCTACACTGCTGTTCTCAATAGCTTCGATGGTTTCGTAGCCGGTTTGCTGCGAAATGAGAGAGTAAAAAGAGGTACCGAAATCGTCTTCCGTTGCGATCCAATTGGTCACTTCCTTCGCATCATTGAAATAATAGCCCCGCAACAAGCCGGAATTGACAAGATACAGGTATTCGCATATACTCCGGTCGTTCAGTATGATCTCATTTTTTTTGAACTCGAAGCGCTGAACGCGTTCCTGCAGGAATTTCTGCGCACCATCACTCAGGTTACAGAGTGTAGTGATCTTTTGAATAAGCGACATAACTGATTTTTACCAGGCTAAGATACATATTCTCTGCTAAAAGTGGAAGGGATCTTAATTCGTACTTTTCATGGAGGAAGTAGCAGTGGCCGGAGATACAGAAGCGGCGCTTACTCCTTTTGTGATATCAATAGCCGGTTCCTCCATATTGATCTGTAAGCTTAGGGTTTCGCCTGCTTTTACTTCTATTTCCAGTGTTTTATTGGAATAAGAAAGGTATTGGCAAACAACTTTATAAGTACCCGGCTGAAGGCTTGTCAGATCAAAATAACCATCGAAATCAGTTGTAAAAGTACCCAGTCCCTGAACAGAAATACTGGCCCCGGCAAGGGTTTCTCCTGTAGCAGCATCTGCCACCTTTCCATGAAGGCCGGCAGGTGTTTGCGCAAACATCCAGGTGGTAAGAGAAAAGAAGAAAAGGACCAATGCTTTTTTCATGCTGCAAATATCTGTTGTCTATATAACCTCATGGTAAGTTTAATGTTATTAAATGGTTAACTATTGATTTAACAAGGCTTTTCAGGCTTAACAAAACCTTAACTCCCGCTTTGGCTGAAATGTGCTAAATTTGTACCCATATAAGCGATATATGAGCAGCACAAGCACAAAGATTTTATTAGTAGATGATGAGCAGGATATTCTTGATTTTTTAGGGTACAACCTCAAAAAAGAAGGATACCAGGTGCTTACCGCTTCCAACGGTAGAGATGCAATAGCCATTGCAAAAAAAGAAACACCAAGTCTTATTATACTGGATGTGATGATGCCGGAGCTGGATGGAATGGAAACCTGCCGCGAACTGCGGGAGATCGAAAGCTTAAAGGATGTGGTCATTGCTTTCCTGACTGCCCGTAACGAGGATTATTCGCAGATAGCAGGTTTTGATGTGGGGGGTGACGATTATATTACCAAACCGATCAAACCACGTGTGTTGAGCAGCCGGATAAAAGCCCTGCTGAGAAGGAGCCAGGCCCATACAGATGCTTCGAATGAGCAGGTGGACCTCGGTGGACTTAAGATAGACCGGGAGCGTTACCTTGTGATCAAGGATAATACAGAGATCAGCCTTCCTAAAAAAGAATTCAAATTGCTGGCATTGCTGGCTACCAAGCCTGGTAAAGTATTTACCCGCGAATTTATCCTGCAGCAGGTGTGGGGCGACGAAGTAATTGTCGGCGACCGTACGATCGATGTACATATCCGTAAGCTTCGTGAAAAATTAGGCGAAGAATACATCAAAACCATCAAGGGCATCGGTTATAAATTCGAGTTTTAATTCCTCCTTTAAAACGCAGTTCCATTTTTCTAAAACGTCTTTCCCGTACCCGGTTTTTGGGGCTAAGTGGGTATATTTCTCCTGGCTATTTTCATAATTTATAAGGAGTTTAACATTCTAATTTGTTAATATTCACCACTTATTCACCGGGTAATAAACACTTCCGCCGAAAAAGTTAACAATTTGTTGATATTTTTTCTATTTTTACCCTTGAATTTCTAACCCTTGTATATGGCAAAAAAGTATCTTTTGGGATGTGCTGTCTTTTTTTCACTGGCCACAGGCAGGATCCTGGCCCAGGATGTAGCAGTAATAGCCACTACGGCCCCGGTATCGGGCTGTAATCTCAGCGCATCAGAAAATGTGGTGATCCGTATCTTTAACTACGGCCCAACGGATTTAAGTGGAATGGCGATCCCTGTCAGCTACACGCTCGATGGCGGAACAGCCGTGAACGAAGTAGCCAACTTTGTTTCCTTTCTTCCCAACTCAACGGCCACGTATACATTTATGACACTTGCGGATCTTTCTGCAGCCGGTACCCACACGATCGATGCATCTACTGCGCTTGGCGGAGACATCAATCCTACCAACGATGCATTTTCAGGCTACCTGGTTACCAACACGGCTCCTTCGGTTGGAGGAACAGTGATGGGAGGAACCAATGTGTGTATTTCCGGGAACACCGGGAATGTTACCCTGTCGGGACATACAGGAACTGTGCAAAACTGGGAGTACTCAACGGATGGTGGCTCTACCTGGATCAACATCTCCAATACCACCACCTCTCAATCTTATTCGAATCTTATAATTCCAACCAGTTACCGTGCCAATGTGCAAAATGGTATTTGTGCAGCGACATCCAGTTCGGCAACTGCCTTCACTATTGATCCGGCCACCGTTGCCGGAACGGTGGGGACTGCTGCCACCGTATGTAATGGGGTCAACACAGGAACACTCACATTGACAGGTAAAACAGGAAATGTGCAGTACTGGGAGTTTTCTACAAACGGTGGAAGTACCTGGACGACCATTGCGAATACTACTACTTCACAAAGCTATTTAAATCTTACAACTACTACTGTTTACAGGGCAAATGTAAAAAGCGGCGCTTGTACTGCACTTAATACGAATTCAGTTACGATCACGGTTAATCCGGTATCGGTAGGAGGTACGCTCAGCGCTGCTGCTACAACGGTTTGTAGCGGAGCGAACAGTGGAACACTCACATTAAGCGGCCATACGGGAGCCATTGCCCGTTGGGAATTTTCTACAAACGGCGGCAGTACCTGGACCAATATTGCAAATACAACAACTACGCAGAATTATACGAATCTTACCACCACCACTCAGTACAGAGTACGCGTACAAAGCGCTCCCTGCAGTGTGGCCTATTCTGCAACTGCAACGGTTACTGTTTCTCCGGCTTCGACAGGTGGTGCTGTTACTGCCAGTGCTACAGAGTGTAGTGGAACCAATAGCGGAACCTTAACCCTGGCAGGACATGCAGGAGCTGTATTGAACTGGGAATTTTCTACTGATGGTGGAACTACATGGGGGCCGATCGCCAATACCACTACTTCGGAACTGTATACTAATCTTACCACTACGACCAGCTACCGGGCCATAGTGCAGAACGGAAGCTGTACAGCATCTCCTTCCACAGCTGCTGTTATTACAGTGAATGCTTTATCAGTAGGAGGAACACTTGCATCTGATGCTACTGTTTGTGCTTCCGGAAATTCGGGAACGATCAATTTGTCAGGTAATACAGGTACTGTTCAGAACTGGGAATCATCTACCGACAATGGAACAACCTGGAGCACGATTGTGAATACTACCAGCAGTTTGAATTATACGAACCTTACGGATACTACTTTATACAGGTCTACTGTAAAGAACGGGGTTTGTCCATCCACTACTTCAAGTACCGTTACTGTTACCGTTGATCCGGTTACGGTAGGAGGTACTGTTAGTGCAGGAGCCGCGGTATGTTCGGGATTGAACAGTGGTACACTGAATCTGGCAGGTAATACAGGTATGGTTCAAAATTGGGAATATTCAACCGACGGTGGTTCTACCTGGGTGAATATTGTAAACACAAGTACGGCACAGGCTTATACAAATATTTCAACGAATACTATTTTCCGTGCACTGGTGAAGAGTGGTGTGTGTTCATCTTCGTATTCAGGTACTGTTTTGTTAACGGTCGATCCACAAGCGATAGGCGGAACTACATATGGAACTGCAACTGTTTGTGAAGGCGCTAACAGTGGCTCTATTACACTGGTTGGTTATTCTGCTGTAATTACCACCTGGGAATCTTCTACCGATGGCGGAACTACCTGGATGCCGATCGCAAGCACAAATGCAGTATTGAATTACACGAATTTATTGCAAAGTACATCTTACCATGCGATCACATCAAGCGGTGTGTGTCCGAATGATACATCGAGTGTTACCCTGATCTCCGTTGATATTCCTTCGGTAGGCGGGCTTGTTTCCAGCAGCGATACGGTGTGTGCCGGAGCGAATGCAGGAATGCTGACCTTATCCGGAAACACAGGTAACGTACTGAACTGGGAGTATTCCACGGACGGAGGAACCAGCTGGGGTGTATTATCGAATACTTCACTTACACAAAATTATTCCAACCTTACACAATCTACTTATTACAGGGCCAGTGTGAAGAATGGCGTTTGTGCTGCGGATCTGGCCGACTCGGTATATATTAAGGTAGATACAGCAGTTGTTGCTGGTTCCATTTTATCTCCTGCCCAGCTGTGTATTTCCAATGCAAACGGAACACTTACATTATCAGGCTATGCAGGTTCCATACTCGACTGGGAATCTTCTGCCGATAACGGAGCTACCTGGAGTGGTTTGACGAATACGGCAAATACCTATGCGTACTCCGGCTTAACAGATACTACGTATTACCGTGCGATCGTAACAAGCGGAGTTTGTGGAACCGACACAACAGCTCCTGTGATAATAGGAGTTGATCAGTTAACGGTAGGAGGGGCCATCAGCACATCGGACACGGTGTGTGCAAGCGGGAATGGTGCTACTTTAAATATTACCGGAAGCACCGGGCTTGTGCAGGGCTGGGAATACTCGATCAATAATGGTAACAGCTGGATCCCGATCAGCAATACAACTTTATCACAGGCTTATACCAATCTTACACAAACAACTTTATACCGTGCAACGCTTAAAAATGGTGTGTGTCCGATAGCTTATGCTGATACAGCCATCATCCAGGTGGATGCGAATGTAATGGCGGGAACTATTTCTTCACCGGCACAATTGTGTATCTCCAATGCAAACGGAACGTTAACGCTTGCGGGTTATACCGGTTCCGTTACCGATTGGGAATCTTCTTCCGATAATGGAACTACATGGGGAAGCCTGGCAAACACAACAAACACAAATGCATACGCTGCTTTAACCGATACAACTTATTACAGAGCAATTGTTACAAGTGGTGTGTGTGGTAATGACACTACTTCTAATGTGATCATCACGGTAGATCAGCTAACCGTTGGTGGAGCAGTTGATCTTTCTGATACGGTTTGTGCAAACGGGAATGCAGCAGTGCTGAATATTACCGGAAGCACCGGACTTGTGCAAGGCTGGGAATACTCGATCAACAATGGCAATAGCTGGATCCCGATCAACAATACAACTTTATCACAAGCTTATACAAATCTTACACAAACAACATTGTACCGTGCGACACTCAAAAGCGGTGTATGTCCGGTAGCTTATGCCGACACTGCTATCATACAGGTAGATCCTGTAGCAGTAGCAGGTATCGTTTCTTCTCCTGCACATTTGTGTGTATCCAATGCAAACGGCACGCTGACACTTTCCGGTTACACGGGCTCGGTGGCTGACTGGGAGATATCTGCAACGAATGGAGCGGCCTGGACCGGATTGGGAAATACTTCCAATACATTGGCGTATGCCTTGCTTACCGACACTACCTGGTACCGCGCGATCGTGACCAGCGGAGTTTGTGGCAATGATACAACAGCACCGGTAATTATCGGAGTGGATCAGTTATCCGTTGGAGGTACGATCGATCTGTCTGATACCGTTTGTGCTGCATTGAACGGAGATACCCTTAATATCGTAGGAAGTACCGGCCTTGTTCAATCATGGGAATATTCTATCAACAGCGGCAGCAGCTGGATCCCGCTTACGAATACGACAACTTCGCAGATCTATTCCAACCTGAGCCAGACTACTTTGTACAGGGCAACGGTTAAAAATGGTGTTTGTCCGGCGGTGTATGCCGATACGGCTATTGTACAGGTTGATCCGGTAACAGTAGCTGGTGCTATTTCAAGTCCCGCGCATCTCTGTGTTTCAAATGCAAACGGAACGCTCACACTTGCCGGATATACCGGATCTATCGTTGACTGGGAAAGCTCAGGAGACAATGGTGCTACCTGGACAGGCTTAAGCAATACAGTTAATACTTATTCATATGCATCTCTCACAGACACTACCTATTATCGCGCAGTTGTTGTAAGCGGTGTGTGTGGAAATGATACGACCGCAACAGTCATTATCGGTGTGGATCAGCTTTCGGTAGCCGGAACATTGAGCATCGCAGATACCGTTTGTGCAAGTGCCAATTCAGATACACTGGCTCTTACCGGATATACAGGTATGATTACTTCCTGGGAATTTTCCACCAACAATGGTATCTCCTGGATCCCGCTGACTACAACAAACGATTCTTTGAGTTATGTGGATCTGAATGCTTCGACAAACTATCATGTTATTATTAAGAATGGTGTTTGCCCTGCGGTGTATTCAAATGATGTGAAGATCACAGTAGATCAGGTTACCAATCCGGGGATCATTACCAGTGGTACTACAGGCTGTGAATTGAACAACCATGGAACACTATATGTATCAAGTGCTGTGGGGCAGGTGAGTGACTGGATCTATTCTACTGATAATGGCTCCACCTGGCAATCGAGCGGTGTGGATTCTGTAGCTTATGTGTACAACAATCTTTCGGACACTACCATTTTCCAGGCAGTGGTTCAAAACGGTGTGTGTGCAAAAGATACGGCTGCACCTATCACCATCCTTGTGTATCCAAAACCGAATGTGACGTTTACGGTAGACACCGTTTGTTTTAAAGACACTACGCACTTTGTGAACCTTACCACACTGGCTTCCGGATTCATTGCTACGTTCACCTGGAATTACGGGGATGGGCATACTTCCAATACCAATCAAAATTATGTGTATGCCACAGCAGATACATTCAATGTATCCCTGGTCGCTTTCAGTAATTTCGGTTGTTCGGATACAGCCACTGCGGTTGCTTTGGTAAAACGTGCTCCGTCTGCGGTGATCACACATGCCTCTTCATTGTCTTTCTGCCCGGGTGACAGCACTGTGCTTACCTTCACCCTGGATACGAATTCGGTTTATACCTGGAATACAGGCGATACATTAACCTCCGTAACGATCGACACGACCTATACAGTTGTGCTTACCGTAAACGATACCCTCACCGGTTGTTCCGCAAAAGACTCGGTGATGACTATGGTTTTCCAACTGGATTCCATTTCGGCAGGCATCGATACTACGATCAACATCGGTACTCCGTATATGCTTACCGGGTATGGTGAAGGAACGGTTTCCTGGACACCGGTGGAATTGCTGGACAATCCTACTTCGTTAAACCCATTGGTTACACTGACCGAAGCGACTGCTTTTGTGTTGATGATAACGGATGCAAACGGATGTGCTCAAAGAGATACCGTAAGCCTGAATGTAAGGTACGATTACGTGTTTGATATCAAAAATCTGATCACCCCGAATGGTGACGGCATGAATGATCAATGGGTCATTAAAAACATTGAAAGTTATCCTGACAACCAGGTTACCGTGTTTAACCGCGAAGGGAATGTAGTATTTCAGAAAACAGGTTATATGAACGACTGGGAAGGAACCTTCAATGGTAAATCGCTGCCGGATGGTGCGTATTTCTACATCGTAAAATTCGATAACAGCGAAAAGGTTCTGAAAGGTGACATCAACATTTTAAGCAATAAATAATATGAAAAAATTATATACATACCTGCTATTGATCGTTGCAACAACAAGCTTTAGCCAGCAATTGCCACTGTATTCACATTACTGGAGCAATCCTTTCCTGATCAATCCGGGCTTCACCGGTAATACGGACAACATCGAAGCGAATGTGATCCATCGCAATCAGTGGAAAAACATTCCCGGCGCACCGGTAACCAGTGTGATGTCCATCGACGGAATGACAGGCGATAACAAAGTCGGTCTTGGATTGATCGTTTTTGATGATAAGATGGGCTTGTTTGCCAAAAGAGGCATTTACACATCGTTTTCTTATAAGATCCAGGTAGCCAAGGATCATTACCTCAAACCGGGACTAAATTTCGGGATGCAGGATGTGATGATCGATTTCTCCCGCTCCAATGTAAGTGATATAAACGATCCGAACCTGTACCCGACCACTCGCAGGAAAGCCACCTTTGATGCCAATTTCGGTCTGGCCTACACCTGGAAGGAATTAAATGCCGGTGTTGCAGTAATGCAGCTGTTTGGTAATAAATACCGCCTGAACAACGATACCGGTTCGTATTACCGGGCGAAACAGAAAATAAATATCTATGCATCGTATGTAGTTCCGATCAGCAAAGAGCACAAGATCAATGCCCGTCCATGCCTGGCGATGAACATCACTCCACAAACACCTTTCCAGATGGATGTGTTTGCCAATTTTGATTACAATGAGCTGATCTATGCCGGTGTCGGATACCGCCTGAACAGTGCAGTGAGCTTTAATATTGGCGTGAAGTGGAACAAAGCATTGCGTGTAAGTTATAATTACGACCTGGCTGTAGGAAAATTAAAAGGCTACACCGGAGGCTCGCATGAGATCCTGTTGGGGTATTCGTTTGGCAGATCGGGCGGCAGAGAGAAAATAAAGGACGATTATACGGCCGGTACAAAAGATACCGATACAACCGGCTTGCGTACGGATGTGAATAAACTGAAACAACAGGTTGCTGTATTGCAGGCGGAGGTGAATTACGAACAACGCGGTAATCTGGCAGCCCAGGTACAGGACGACATCGTGATCATGAATGCAAAAGACCTGAAGGACTATAATGGAAATATTCCTGAGAAAGGCTACTATCTGGTGCTGGGGCAATTCAAAACCCTTCAGCAGGCAACAGACGATCAGAAGAAACTGGAAAGTGAAGGTGCCAAGGCAAGTATCCTGATGCATTCGCTGAAAGGATATTTTGTGTATACGCAAGTCTTCCCGGATGAGAAAACAGCCGTTGAAGAACTGAAAAAGAATCGCTGGAAACGGGTGGATGCGTATGTGCTGGAGCTGATATAAGGATTAGCAGGTCACTCACATTGTGTAATATTGAAGCCCTTGTTGGTTATACCGGCAAGGGCTTTTTAATTACGGGAATAATTCTCCGTGAAACTGATAACATGCTGCTACTTCAAAACCAAATACCTCTCAAACCAAAGCGGCACATTCGTTTTATCTTCGATCGTTACATTTTCTCCACCGGTGATCTGCGCTATCAAAACAGTGGTAAGTGAATTGTCGAAAATATAGGCTCTGTCTGAAATCTGTACGGCGGATTTCAGGTTCTCTAGGCTTTTATAATAGCGTTTTTCTATGACATCTGCTTTCACATTGTGCCCTTTCTGTGCTACCCGGATCCTTACACGGTTTATATTGATAGACGGGGTTTCCGTAGCGAAATAGTAAAGGTAGTTGCGGTAACCGGCTTTCTTCGCCTTTTTCAAAAAGCCGATCTTTTTCCTATCACTCATTACCGTTTCGTAGGAAAAGGAACGTTCTGATTTAACCAGTTTTTGACGGATGAATTCTGCAAGGTCGGCGGCAATGTATGAATTGATCTTTTGTTCTTTCTGTATGTGCAGGCTGTTATGTTCCACACGAAATTGCTTCCAGAGATCCGGTTGCTCCAGCTTAAGTGGTGCAAAGGTCGAATCCTTAAAATAGGTGCCTAATTCTTCCGTATCGGTTTCTATACCCAGATCGGAAAAATCAAGCTGCCGGGTGGAAAGAAGTGTTTGTTCGATATCGTCGGCATTGATATAATAACCCAGTTTAAAAGAAGGTGCTGGCGGATCAAATGTAATATCGCGGATAAAACTGGATTTTCCGGATCCGTTGGGACCTGCAAAAATGCGTAAACGCTTAACGCCCGGCATTTATTTCAGCTTGAACTTTTTTGGGAATTTCCGGGTGGATTTTGGAAGATCCTGAATGAATTTTTTGGTGCCATCCTGGAATTCTTCATACAAAACACCTTCTTCAGCAACGATCAAAGGAATACCTGTTTGAAAGGCATATTCGCGGGCTTCTACGGATGCCAAAAGAGCAGATGCTGCTATTGAAGCTGATTCGGTGTTTTTGGACAGAAAAGAGACATAGGCATCAGTGATCATGCCCTGTTTGTGTAACAATTGGATCTTTTTACTATCCTGCTCGCTCATATTACAAATATACTAAATTCCTTTTGGTTTAAAAAACAGTCATTTGTTTCTTTAACATCTTGATAGTAAATCATTAAGCCTCATTTTTAATCGAAATTTTATCAACAAAAAAAGGCTGATCCGAAGACCAGCCTTTCTGATTAATAGGGGAATAAATATTAAGCTGTTTTCTTCCGGTCGAAATCCACAACGATAGGAGTGGAGATACACAGGGAAGAGTATGTACCGATGATACGTCCGATCAGCAAGGCGAAGATAAATCCGCGGATACTGTCGCCACCGAAGATAAAGATCACCAATAATACGAAGAATACGGTCAATGATGTCAGGATCGTACGACTCAATGTACTGTTCAATGCGAAGTTGATCAGCTTGTTGCGCTCTTCACCGAACATATCGGATTTGCCGCTTTCTGCCAAACGCTCACGGATCCTGTCAAATACAACCACCGTCTCCGTCATGGTATACCCCATAACCGTTAAGATCGCCGCAATGAAATCCTGTCCGATCTCCAGGGAGAATGGAAGAAGACCATCGAAGATCGTATAGCACGACAATACAACCAGGGCATCGTGGAAGAGGGCGATAACCGCACCCAAACCATATTGCCATTTTTTGAATCGGATCACAATGTAGATAAACATCACAAGACAGGAGAACAGGATCGCACCGTATGCACCGTAAACGATATCTGTTGCGATAGCAGGTCCTACTTTTTGCTGGCTCACTACTTCAAATTTAGCCCCTGTAGAAGAAAGGCCTTTGTCCAGTAATTCTTCTACCTGTTTGTCAGCCTGCTCATCCTGGTCGGCAATTCTGTAGGATGTAGTGATCTTCAGCTGGCTGGCAGATCCGGCAGTTTTTACTTCCGGCGCTTCTTTTTCAAAAGCTTCTGTCAGTTTCGCTTTCACATCTTCCGTTTTCATTTCCTTATCGAAACGAACAATATACGTTCTACCACCTTTGAAATCAACACCAAGGTTCAATCCACCGTTTTTGAAATAGAACACGGCACCGAGGATAATAACAGCTGCAGAAATAGTGTAATACAATTTCCTTCTTCCCACGAAGTTGAAAGCGATGTTTTTGAAAGCGCTTCTTGTCATGTTGTTATCGAAAGTCATATTCACTTTGCGGTTCAGCAATGTATCGAAGATCACACGTGATAACAATACAGCAGCGAATAAAGAAGAAAGAATACCTACACACAGGGTAGTTGCGAAACCCTGAACAGGACCGCTACCGAATACATACAGGATGATACCTAATATTAAGAGTGTAACGTTGGAATCGATGATGGAAGACATCGCGTGTTTGAAACCTTCTTTAATGGCTTGTGAGACCGTTTTTCCGAGCGCCAGTTCCTCCCGGATACGCTCAAAGATAAGGATGTTCGCATCCACCGATAAACCGATCGTTAATACGATACCGGCAATACCAGGTAATGTCAGTACGGCTCCTAAGGAAACCAATACACCCATTACAAAGAATAAGTTGATCAACAGGGCTAAGTTGGCAACCCAACCTGCTTTGTTATAATAGAAAGCCATGAAGATCAGGATCACTAAGAAAGCGATCAGGAAAGAGATCAGACCATCGTGGATAGCTTCTGCTCCTAAAGTAGGACCAACAATGGTAGATTGTACGATACGTGCAGTTGCAGGTAATTTACCGGCACTCAGGATCGCTACCAATGCATCCGCCTCTGCGTTATCAAAATTTCCGGAGATCTGAGAGCTACCGTTCGGGATCTCACCGTTCACAGTAGGA
This sequence comes from Bacteroidota bacterium, assembly GCA_021156365.1. Lineage (GTDB taxonomy): Bacteria > Bacteroidota > Bacteroidia > B-17B0 > Aurantibacillaceae > JADJDM01. The sequence goes on along the minus strand of JAJNDK010000001.1, from coordinate 319,285 downwards.
GCGGAGTATACGAGACCATCCATTACGATAGCGATACAACGGCCACGTGCATTCGGATCCTGTGGGTTCTGAGGAGCGTTGGCAGCTGTTAATCTTTTCCATTTCTGAGCAGCATCCGGAGTCATGTTCATACTGATCACGATCTGTCCGTTCTCGATCTGTTTTTCCGCACTGGCGATGATGTCACCGTACAATGCAGGTTTACCGTTGCGATCTGTGATCTTAATAGCGTACAGGTTCAGAACATCTGTTCCTTTATCCGCTTTGGCATCCCAAAGGAATTTTACTTTGTTAGGGAACAGGCCTCTTACGGATGGAAGTGCCAGGTATTTATTTACAAGCGCTGTATCCTTGATACGAGCCCTTCCTACCACTGCACCCGGGTATGCGATCGTTTGTTTTTGCTCATTCTGTCCCAGCATCGGAATAAGAGGTCCTACCTGTGAGAAGAATGGATTTTCCAGTCTGTATGCAGCAAGAGAGGTATCTTTCTTTTCTGTTTTATCTGTTTTCGCTTTGGCCGCAGCCATTTTCTCTTCCAGCGTAGAATCTTTTTTAGCGCTTGCAGCAGCTACGGCTTTAGCAGTAGAATCGGCAATATATTTAGCCAGCTCTGCTTTGCTCCATTTCGATTTGTCTACTGCTTTTGCCAGCGAGTCAACTTTGGTCGAATCTGTAATAAGTGTATCAACTGCTCCTTTCGGGTTCAGGAAGTTCTTTACTTTTTTGTTCGCTTCGAAAAAGTTGTTCACCATTTCAGCGTTCTCATACGTTTCCCAGAACTCCAGGTTAGCTGTTCCCTGTAATAATTTACGAACACGGTCTTTGTCCTGAACGCCCGGTAATTCAATTAAGATACGCCCGCTTGCTTCCAGTTGCTGGATGTTCGGTTGTGTTACACCAAAACGATCGATACGGGAACGGTATGTTTTTTTAGCGTTATCAACCGCTTCATTCACACGTTCTTTGATGTATTCCAAAACCTGTGCGTTGGATGCATTGTAATCGATCTTTCCTTTGTTTTCCATCGTCTGGAACAAAGGAGCCAAACGACCTGCAGGCGCAAGTTTTGTGTATTTGTCTGCAAATAAAGAAACGAAATCTTTATTGTTTTCCACACCCAGGTCTCTTTGCGTTTCACTCAACGCCTGGTTGAACTGTGGGTTCGGATTGTTATTGGATAATCCGCGGATGATATCACCAACCGATAACTCGAGGGTAACGTTGATACCACCACGTAAGTCAAGACCTAAGTTGATCTCTTTTCCTTTTGCCTGCTCGTATGTGTATTTGGTAATACCGATATCATATACGGTTTGGTTTTTCATTGAATCCAGGTAAGAGGTCGTATAGATACCTTTTACGGAATCAGTATAAGCCTTTTCCTTTGAACCGTCACCTGCTGCGTAGTCCTTTGCAGCCTGAGTTACAGTAGCTTTTCCAGCCATTGAAACACCATAGGCATCTGCATCTGCTTCCACGCTCCGGGTCACCCAGGTAAACGATAAATAAAAAATACAGGCTAAACCTAATAAAATCGCGAATAAATTAATTGCACCTTTGTTTTGCATAATTACACTATTGTTCTAAATTTAAGGGTGCAAATATATAATTTGCCGCTCGATTTACCAATTTTATAAGCCTATTCTTTTCAGAGGCTTAAATGACTGAAAATCATTGACAAACAACTTACTGTTGTTTATTTCTGAATCTTAACAAGACGGAAGCGGGCCACTTACTGAAAACAGGCTGCCCGGAGGGCCTGCATATACAGTAGACCTTTTTTGCGGGCCAGCTCAATATTCCGTTCCGGGATCAGGTGCGCATCTTTATAGGTAGTAACGGCTTTTTCCACGCTTTCTTCGCGTAAGAGGTGCAGCATCGGGTAGGGCGAGCGGTTGGTATAATTGGCCGGGTCCTCCGGTTCGGCTTTGGCAAAGCAGTAATCCGGGTGAAATTCCGCTAACTGGTAGATGCCTTCATATCCCTGCATTTCAAGGATCGTATTAGCCTGTTCTACCAGGTCGAAGTATTCTTCTATATCACTGAACGAATCCGGAAAAATGATAAAGGTGGTCTCTATAGTATCTTCCCGGTCCAGGTGCTGCAGCTCATGGATCAATGTTTCGAGGCTGTTTTGCAGTTCAGCTTTGTGCAGTACCGAATAATGAATGCTTTTTTTGAGCAGGGCTTTGGCGGCAAAGGGACAGAAGTTGAGATCGATCACTACATTTTTGATCCATTTACTGGTATGACTTATGATCTCATTGTCGCTCATATTAATGCATAAATGCTTCGTATGTAATAAGGAATAGGGCAAAGACAGACAAAGCAATACCCAGGTAATTTAATTTGTTGAGCTTCTCTTTAAAGAACAGGATGCCCCCAAGCGAAGACAGGATCACGATAAAAACATTGGCAACGGGATACAGCTGCGAGCTTTCGAGAACATTGCTACTGAGGGCTTTCAGAATGAAGTAGATACTGAAGAAATTCGGGATGCCCAGCAGGATCCCTGCGATAATGCTTTTGAAAACAAGCTTCTCTTTTTTTACAAGGACCATAAAAAGCAGCCACAGCACACCGATACAACCGGCAATATAAAATCCGAAGCCGGTGAACAGGGCATCGTCTTTCGGGGAATGGATCAGTCGTTTGCTGGCATAGTTGACCAGTGCATCGATGATCCCGCTGCCAATAAACACAACGAGCGGCAATACCCATAATTTCCCGGTGGACGTTTGTGTACCTGAAGAGGGCCGTGTAGTGAGATAAACGGAAGCAAGCGCCAGAATGATCCCCACGATCTTAAAAGCAGTAATAGCATCACCGTATATAATAAAAGCAATGATCACCGGCATCACCACGCTCATTTTATTTGCTACGGAAGCTACGGCAATATTGATCTTCTGGGCGGTGAGCGAAATAAAATAGAAAATGGAAATGAACAGTGCGCCCAGCAATAAACTGACAGGAAAAAAATCAGCGCCTGCAACTTCACTTAGCGTAAAAGACTCGCCTACAAAAAAAAGAGCGGTAGTTCCTGCAACAAAATAATTGACCACAATACCTTGAAGTGTCGGGATCCCAAAGCGTTCAAAGGATTTGATAATAAGTAAAAGGATGACATTGCACAGAATGCCAAGCGCTAAAAAAAGCATGAAGGATTATTTTGCAGCATTCATTAGTTCTTCGATCTCTCCGGCTTCGATCGGAATGTTGGCCATCAGGTCGATCGGTGCCCCACTGGCTGTTATCAGGAAGTTGTTCTCGATACGCACACCCAGGTTCTCTTCACGGATATAAATACCAGGTTCGATGGTAAATACGTTGCCTGCCTGCATAGGCTCGTGGAAAAAGCCTACATCATGTACATCCAGTCCTAAGAAATGGGAAGTGCCGTGCATGAAATATTTTTTATAGGCCGGGGCCGATGCTTTCTGATTCTTCACTTCATCGCTTTTCAACAGACCTAATTGCAGTAATTCTTCCGTCATCATCTCGCCGACAGCTGCATTGTATTTTTCAAAGGTATTACCGGCAGTCAGTATTTTAGCAGCTCCGCGGTGCACACGCAATACAGCGTTGTACACATCTTTCTGACGTTGTGTGAATTTACCGTTGACAGGAACCACACGCGTAAGATCACTGGCGTAATTGGCATATTCAGCAGCTACATCAAGGAGGATAATATCTCCGTCTTTGCAGGCTTTGTTATTTTCCACATAGTGCAGCACACAGGAATCGAAACCACTGGCAATGATCGGGCTATAGGCAAAACCACGGCTGCGATTGATCAGGAACTCGTGCATCAGCTCTGCTTCTATTTCATATTCGAATACACCCGGTTTAATGAAATTCAATATTCTGCGGAAACCTTTTTCTGTAATATTACAAGCCTGCTGGATTAATTCTGCTTCTACCGGGTTCTTCACCGAACGGATCCGGTGCATAATAGGTGCAGCGCGTTCGATCCGGTGTAAAGGATATTTCTCTTTTATTTTTTTCGCCAGGCGTGTTTCCTGCGTTTCCGTATCGATATAACGGCGCATATGTTCATTGCTGTTCAGGTAAATGTTCTCTGCCTGAAAAACCAATGTGGTCAGCACCTTGTCAAAATCACTTGTCCAGTAAACGTGTTCGATCCCACTGATCTCACTTGCTTCCAGCTTACTGAATTTGGCACCTTCCCAGATAGCGATCAGCTCGCTTGTTTCGCGGATAAATAATACTTCTTTGTGTTTTCCGTCTTTTACATCAGGGAAAATGATCAGCATGGTTTCTTCCTGGTCAATACCGCTCAGGTACAACAGGTCTGCATTCTGACGAAAGCCCATAGCGCCATCGGCATTCGTAGGCATAATATCGTTGGAAGTGAAAATAGCAATGGAGCCCGGTTTCAGGTGTTTTGCAAAATTTTTGCGGTTCTCAATATACAATTTGCTGTCGATCTTGTTATAACGCATAAGTATTGATTTTGCGACTAAAGTACTATTTTTTGTTGAATGTAATGTTGTCTATTTCTCTCCGTTTTATTAACGCCGGGTCTTTTTGGAAGTGCCGGAATCACACCTTGACTTGTTAACAAAATTAAACAGCAAAGCCGCAGAATTGTTGGTAAAATAAAACCATTAGCCGTTTCAAATACGTATTTTTGTTAGCTACTTTCCCTTTATAGAATGGACGAAAAAGACACAATTGAAATTACAGGTGCCCGTGCGCACAACCTTAAAAATATAGACCTAAGTATACCCCGCGATAAGCTCGTTGTTATAACCGGTTTAAGCGGCAGTGGAAAATCTTCTCTCGCTTTTGATACGATCTATGCAGAAGGACAACGGCGGTATATCGAAAGTTTTTCTTCTTATGCACGCCAGTTCCTTGGAAGCATGGAACGCCCGGATGTGGATAAGATCTCCGGCCTAAGCCCCGTTATTTCCATCGAACAGAAAACCGTTAATAAAAATCCTCGCTCTACCGTTGGCACCATCACTGAAATTTATGATTTCCTTCGTTTGTTGTATGCGCGGGCGGGTGATGCGCATTCGTACGTAACCGGGGAAAAGATGGTGAAATACTCCGACGACCAGATCATAGACCTGATCATGGATCAATTCAAAGGAAAAAAGATCAATATCCTGGCGCCGGTCGTAAAAGGCCGGAAAGGACATTATCGCGAGCTGTTCGAGCAGATCCGCAAACAGGGTTTTTCAAAAGTCAGGATAGACGGCGACATTGTTGATATTACTCCGAAAATGCAGGCCGACCGTTACAAGATCCACGATATAGAAGTCGTGATCGACCGGATCGAAGTGACTGCCAATGGAAGACAACGGATCGCACAATCCCTGCAGATCGCTATGAAGCAAGGCAAAGGCACGATGATGGTATTGGAACACGAAGAACAGCCTGCAGGCAAAGCCGGAAAAAGATCAAAGATACAGGCACGTTTCTTCAGTCGCAACCTGATGTGCCCGACTTCCGGTATTTCTTACGATGAACCGGCTCCCAATATGTTCTCTTTCAACTCGCCCTATGGAGCCTGCAACAAATGTAACGGCCTCGGAGTGGTATCGGAGATCGCGATCGATAAGATCGTTCCCAACCCGAAGCTGAGCCTGAAAAAGGGCGCCATTGCCCCGATGGGTGATTTCAAAAACTCCTGGATCTTCAAACAGATCGAAGCGATCGGTAAGCACCATGAATTTGACCTGGATACTCCTTTTGAAGAATTGGATGAAGAAGCTGTGAACACCTTGCTGTATGGAAGCGACGAAGTGTTCACCATAAAAACAGAAGGAAACAGCGAAGGTTATACATTTACTTTTGAAGGGATCGCCAGTTTCATAATGAAACAGGCCGAAGAAAATCCTTCCCCTGCCATGCAGCGATGGGTGCAGGGTTTTACGAATAAGATCACCTGTGATTCCTGCAATGGCACCCGGCTCAAAAAACAGGCTTTGTATTTTAAGATCGATGGAAAAAATATTTCCGAGCTTTCCCTGATGGATGTAGGCGCTTTGGAGATCTGGTTCAAAGACATTGAAAAACGTTTAAGCAAAAGCCAGAATATCATTGCCAAAGAGGTCTTAAAAGAGATCCGGTCGCGGATCGGTTTCCTGATGAATGTGGGATTGGATTATGTTTCCCTCAACCTGAGTTCACGTTCCCTCTCGGGAGGTGAGGCACAGCGCATTCGCCTCGCTACGCAGATCGGTTCGCAGTTAGTGGGTGTATTGTATATCCTGGATGAGCCAAGCATCGGTCTTCATCAGCGTGACAATGTGCGTTTGATAGAAGCATTGAAGAACCTGCGCGATGTGGGCAATTCGGTGATCGTGGTAGAGCACGACAAAGACATGATCCTCGAAGCCGATTACGTGATCGACATCGGTCCCGGGGCAGGAGTACATGGTGGAAGGGTAGTGGCAGCCGAAGAACCAAAATATTTATTGAAACATCCTACGCTTACCTTCGATTATATCACCGGCAAGAAACAGATCCTGGTGCCGAAAATACGGCGCAAGGGAAACGGCAAAAAGATCAGTATCAAAGGGGCAACCGGTAACAACCTGAAAAACGTATCGGTTGATTTTCCGCTGGGCAAATTTATTTGTGTAACGGGTGTTTCCGGAAGCGGTAAATCCAGCCTTATTAATGAAACGCTGTATCCGATCATGAGCGCTCATTTTTACAATGCAGAGCGGAAACCGCTTCCTTACAAAAGCATCAGCGGACTTGAGCATATTGATAAAATAATAGATATTGACCAATCGCCGATCGGTCGTACACCGCGAAGCAATCCTGCCACTTATACCAATGTGTTTTCCGATATCCGTAATTTATTTGCAGCCATCCCGGAAGCGAACATACGTGGATATAAGCCGGGGCGCTTTTCCTTCAATGTAAAAGGCGGACGTTGTGAGACCTGTGGCGGAGCAGGAGTGAAGACGATCGAAATGAATTTCCTGCCCGATGTGTATGTACAGTGCGATGAATGCCAGGGCAAGCGGTACAACCGCGAAACACTGGAAGTGCGTTACAAAGGCAAATCGATCAGCGATGTACTCAACATGACCATCGACCAGGCCTGTACGTTTTTCGAAAATGTCCCGACGATCTACCGGCAAATAAAAACATTGCAGGACGTTGGTTTGGGATATATCACGCTCGGACAGCAGGCAACTACGCTTTCGGGTGGTGAAGCACAGCGAGTGAAGCTGGCAACCGAACTGAGCAAGCGCGATACGGGAAATACGTTTTATATCCTGGATGAACCTACTACCGGTCTGCATTTCGAGGACATCCGCATTTTGCTGGATGTACTGAACCGTTTGGTAGATAGTGGGAATACCGTGCTGGTGATCGAACACAATATGGATATTATAAAAGTGGCGGATCATATCATTGATGTGGGTTTGGAAGGCGGGCAGCGGGGAGGAACCATTCTTTGTGAAGGAACACCGGAAGAAATAGTTAAGAACAAAATAAGTTATACGGCGAAGTTTTTGAAAAAGGAACTTGGAATTAAATAATAGTAACCACCTATCCCGATAGCTATCGGGACCGAAATATCCATATGAAAAACAACCTTCACTCCATCATTATCGCTGCATCCATTGTGATCACTGCTTTGGTACTTGCCGGCGCGTTTAAGAACCGCAACCGATCGAATAATACGATCTCCGTAACGGGGCTCGGCTCAAAAGATTTCGCTTCTGACCTGATCGTCTGGAGTGGAAATTTTTCCAAAAAGAACGCCAATCTAAAAGAGGCCTATTCGGAATTGGATAAGGACAGGGAAAGCATCAAAACCTACCTGGTGTCAAAAGGGCTGAAAGCGGAAACCATCGTTTTTTCGGCAGTGGATATCGATAAGGAATTTGATGATGTGTTTGACAACAACGGAACTAAGCTCAAATCAACTTTTTCAGGATATACACTACGACAAAGCCTGCAGGTAGAGTCGAAGGAAGTTGACAAAGTGGAAAGTATTTCGAGGCAGGTAACTGAGCTGATCAACTCGGGTGTGGAATTCTACTCCGATCAACCGAAGTATTATTACACCAGGCTGGCCGAATTAAAAATAGAAATGATCGCAGCTGCTACCAAAGATGCCAATATCCGGGCAGAGAAAATTGCAGAGAACGCAGGCAGTGATGTCGGGAAATTAAAGAATGCCGACATGGGTGTTTTCCAGATCATCGCACAGAACTCATCGGATGATTATTCCTGGGGAGGATCGTACAATACTTCTTCCAAAAAGAAAACAGCTACAATTACAGTGAAGCTGGAATACGAGACCGACTAAAATCAGAGCTGCAGTACGAAATGAAATAAACGTGCTTCTCATTAGTATTGTGGGCTGAAAAACTGAATTAGTCCAATAATTGATCGGCCACCTTCATAATTCCGGTATATTCGTCTCCGCTAAACCCTTACCTATGCAAAAGACAAAAATCACGGAGATCAAAGAAACGTATACCACCAGGAGGCGTGCACGCAATGCCGCTGGAGAGTTGGAATTCCGGGATGTAACACTCACCCGCTTCAAGGAAGTAAAGTATGTGGAGGGATGGGCCCGGTTTGGAGGTTTCATGCTCGATCTCGTTTTTATCCTGATCTTTGAAGGGATCATTGGTTTTGGCATTGGAATACTGATCGCTCTTTTCGGTGACGTAAACGTTATCGAAACAGATTCATTCGATCTTCTTTTCCGTTTATTGACCTGGGTATTGATTCGCCCGCTTTTTTATATCATTTTTGAAGGTTCAGCGGCAGCCACACCTTCAAAGATGATCCTTGGACGTATAGTAGTGAATGAATATGGAGAGAAACCCAGCCTGGGCCAGATCATTGGTCGTTCCTATGGACGCATGGTTCCATTTGAAATGTTTTCCTGTCTTGGTACACTTGGCTGGCACGACACTTGGTCGGAAACATTTGTCCTCCGTAAAAAAGACCTTGAAGAGCTGCGGGTAGCTATGAAGATCCAGGAATTTGGTAAGGATGAGATGCAATCAAAAATCGATGATATGCGCGCGGTAACGGATCTGCGTTAAATGCCGATCTCTTTTTTGAGTTTCGCAGGAAGCTTCGAAGCAACCAGTGTATAAGATTCTGCAATGTATTGTTCCCATTGCTTTTTCGATACCCGTTTGATGTCATCGAGATGGACCCATTTGTGGCGGGCCATATAGGGCGCCGGCATAAAGCCTTTTTTGGAAGAAAGCTCATCGAATGCTTCGTCGCTCACTTTGAAAGAAGCGGAAACGGGTACATGATCGGGAGCGGTTACCAGGAACATCTTTCCACCGATATTAAAACACAGGTGGTTTTCCCATTTGATATCTTCCGTTACACCCTTATGTTTTTTGCAGATCTTTTGTATTTCTGAAATGTCCATGGGCAAAGATGGTTTATTGGCCTGCTATAGAAATTATATGGGTATGGTTATTCGAAAAAGATGCCACCCGGAATAATACCGGCACTAAAGCTGCTTTTGAAACTGCCCTGTTTGTCGTAGATCATTATTTTTCCGCTCTGGGTATAATCAACGGCATCGGAGATGTAGATGTCTCCATTGTTTGGCCGGATCCCCAGCGCATAAAACAGTTTATTGCCCTTGACGATAAAAGGTGACGCGCTGAGCACTGTAGCAGTGATGTCAAGTGTATAAATATCCGAATTGAGATAATATAATTTATCACCGGTGCCGTTTATTTTCATGGAAGAAGGAGAACTGGAATACTGCGGGAAGACAAAGCTCTGTTCCACACTGTGAGAAACCGGGTCTATCCGGACGATACGCGGAAGGCTGTTCTTTGTAGAATCTCCCGAACAGCTTACCCAGAGTTTTTCATTTCGGTCTTTTATTATGCAGGAAGAGCCATAACCGATTGCAATACTATCGGTAATTAAATTAGAGGAGGCATTGATCACATACACATAAGCAGTCCGGATATTCGTCACGAACACCTGTCCGTATGAGCTCACCATCTCTTCGGTCCAGCCACTGCAGGGAATGCTTCCGGTACGTGTATTTGTGCTAAGGTCAACAATGCTGATGGAATTGGCATACAGATCACTTACATAAGCTTTGTTATTACTCACGGGCAGGAAATAACGGGGAGAGTTAAATCCGGTAATAACAGCAGTCTTTTGGAAGGACTGTTTGTCCATCACCACCACTTGGTGAGAATTGTTCACTACAGCATATAATGCATTCTCACCGATAAATACCGATTGGCAGACATCTCCGAGATCCTCGTTGTTGTTATTGGGTTTGTAAATATCGCTGAGTGCATTCCCGCTTTCTGCATCGTAAAGAGAAATACTGCCCTGGTCGTATCCGAAGCCGCCTTCGTTACTGATAAAAACACGTTGTCCTGAAGTGATCGTTCCATTGAAGACATTTTTCTGCGGCGGCACATCCTTTTTGCAGGCAGCCAGCAGAACAACAAAAGCCGGTATGAAAAAGAATTTATTCAAACTTCTGCGTTTTATCGTTCATCAGGATGTTTTTATCGCTGGCGGAATGTGTCCGCATATTAATGATCAGTTCCAGGCAGCCACCGGTATAACATAGTTTGCGGACATCGGCGATGAGCTGGTGCAATGCATCTTCCGGTCCTTCGATAACTGTTTCGAAAGGAGTAACGCGGTAAGGAAAGCCCGATTGTTGAATATGATGGATCGCCTTGTCGATGATGGTATATTTGTCTCCCTCAAAACGCAGGGGAATGACTTGTATGCCTAAGTTGATGATATTGTTTGTCATTGGATCACTAATTTTTGAATGGAACGTTTGGTACCGGACATTACTTCTACAAAATAAATGCCCGCTGCTAAATTAGAAATATCCTGCTGAACAAGCGAACTATTCGTGTGCCATTCAAAACAGGTCATCCCGGTAAGACTAAAGACGCGGATCCTGGCTTCTTCTTTCAGCTCCGGCAAAGCAATAAAAACACTACCCCTCGCCGGATTCGGATACAGTCTGCAGACGATCGTATTGGTTTCTTCCCGGATCCCAACCGCTAATGTATGTAAAGCTGCTACCGCATCCAGGTCGAAACCGGAAGAAGGAAACGGAGTAGGGAAGGGGTCGTTTACTTTGTGCCCGAATGCATCTATTGTAGCATGACCGGCTACACTGCCGATCACATCAATGATCTTTACATGTGTAACGCTGTTTATATCAAGCCCCGCTTGTCCGCTCAATTCCTGCAGGTCGAAAGGAGTGCCATAATTTGCACGGTACTTCCCGGCAAGATTATTTACCAGTGTAGCGTCGCTCAATCCGAAGGACCCGGTTTGCGCAGTATCAGGTATATTGCAGGTAGCCGGGAAACGAACATAATTTATACCATCGCTGCTTACTTCTACAAACCCGAATTCCAGGAAGCTATCGCTGAAGCTATTTTCGAAAACAGCGAAGTCATATCCCGCTCCGTTTGTAATGGGCGCAGCAAAGCGAAGAATAGCAACACCGCTGTCACCAAGGCTCACAATACCATTGGTGCCTGCCATACCGATTGCGGAAGAACTGTCTCCTACAGATGCCGGACCGCTTGCTACATTGCTGATATCCTGCAGACCTCTTTGGATAGTGCAGGCGCTTGCCCAGCCTACGATTGCAGAACTGTCCTTATGGATAGCAGAGGTGCCGGCCTGTCCTGCCGGTGGTGCGAACTGGGCAAAACTACCCAATCCGCACGACAGGAATGTTATACTTAAAAAAAGTGCTCTCATGTTATTCTTTTGTAAATTTCTTTGTGATCACTTCCGTTCCGTTTATTACATGAAGGAAATAGATCCCGGAGTTTAAGTGTTCAATGTTCAGTATAGCTTTTTCTGTCCCTGTTTCCAATTCGTTTGCCAAGACCGTTTTTCCAGTTACATCCACAATGCTGTAAGATGCATTGCCTTTTACAGGAGTGTTGAACCGAACTGTCAGCGAATTTATGGCAGGATTCGGAAAAATAAGATACCCGGTGTTTGTGGTCTCTTTCAGACCAATTGTAGCATTTGTAGAGAAATCATCTATGCAGAAGTAAGCAGGCGTGTTCATGAAACCAAATGAATTATCGGTAGAAGACAGATCGAAACGGAAACTATCAGCTGTCCCGATCGATGAAAGATCAAGGTATTGCCATGTTTTTAAAATATAATCCTGCGAGTTGTCGGCAAAACGAAAATCGGCCAGGTAAAACTCCACGCTGTCAGTAGGGTTTAATACACCTGCCTGGTATTTGCGGATCACCAGCTTGAACCAATCCGGATCATTGCCGCTTGCTCCTCCGAATTTTTTAGCGAACATATCACCGTCACGCATGCTGTTGTATGCATAGGTAGAATTGGTAATATAAAAGCCTTGTGCTGTCTGACCTGTAGAAGCGTTCAGCAATCGTACCACTCCACCACCATATCCAACAGCATAGTTGGTAGAATTGTAGCCGCCTGCTGTTTTAGCGCTGTATTGATTACCCGCTCCGGATGTTACACTGTCAGTCATGTTGGAGTATGAAAAACCACCGCTCCAGTAATCTCCCCACATGCTTTCGGTCCAGGTGTACTCAAAAGAAATATCTCCATTGATGAAATCTGCCCCGGTACTATCCTGGTAAAAAGAATCAGCTGAAAGTACCAGACTTTCGAAATCGGCTGTGATCTGTGCTTTCAGAGAGAAAACACTGAGAAATGAAACTGCAATAATGGTAATCGTTTTTTTCATGGTATTTTTATTTTGTTGTTTATTTATTGAATTTAAATTGAATGCCTAATTTCCAATACCGAAGCGGCATAGGATTGGATGGTACTACCTCGTAGCTCCGGTTGAATACATTGTCAATGCCTGCAGAAACAAGCGTCTCTGTTTTTTTGTGATGAAAGGTGTATACGATGCCCGTATTGTGAAGCCAATACGGTTTCAAGTACTGGTAATTATCACTGCTCAGATAACGGTAGCCTGTATACGATACCGTATAGATCAGGCTGAGATCTTTATAAGAAAGAACGCTTGTGTTGGAACCGCTGTACATCGGTGTGTAGATCAGTTGTCGCCCTACCGATTCATCATTTTCGTTTATCGCTTTCTGATAAGTAGATACAATATAATTTGTAAGCGTTTTGTTGTAAGCTTTGAATTTTTTCCGGCTGTAGGAGACCGTAGCATGTGTTTCGCAGCCTCTGCTCCATACCTGCATGATATTCACGGGACTCCAGGTTCCGCCACCACCGGGCAGCCAGGAGATCCAGTTAGTGATGTCGCGGTTGAAATACGTAATGTCAAAAAATAAATTCCAGTTGCCAGTTTGTTTTTTCAACTCCAATCCTGCTTCTTCGCTGTAGCCTTGCTCCGGTTTCAGATCCGGGTTTCCTCCCGGGTTCCAATACAGATCGTTCAGGGTAGGTAAGCGAAATACTTTTCCAGCATTGCCATGTACCGCCATCCAGGAGAAGGGTTTGATGACAAAACCTGCATTCCACACAAAAGGGGCTTGTCCGTTCACCACCATTTCCTGACGTGTACAGATATTGGAGCTGAACCATTTTTTCCTGTTCTCAAATTGCCAGGAAGCAAAGGCTGCATATTTAAGCTGATACGGATTAGCCGTATAGTTTTCTGTAATTCCTTCGGTATAACTTTGATTGAGCCCTGCATCGATCGTGTGAAAGGATCCGAGCCGGATCTTCGCTTCCAGCTCGGTAATGGAAGAAAGCGACCTGCTTTTCGAATACAATGCACTCATCGAATCGGTATAATCAAGCTGATCTATAAAAAAAGCGGAACGGGCAAATAAGGTGTAACGTTCTTTGGTAAGCTGCCAGTCGGCGCTGGTACGAATACAGGCATCGTATTGTGATTTTTTACCTGGTGTTTCGTTTGCTGCATTCGGCAGTTGTTTATTGCTGCTCTGTAACCAGGCATGAAAAGACAGCTTTTGGTTCTTATTCAGCAGAAAACTGTTTTCCTGCAACAGGCCGTATTGCAGTAATTGGGTGTGCTGCAGCTTTTGTGTGGTATACACACCATCTATCGTATCTCCATATGAAAAGTTACTATTGCCACCATTAACAAAGAGCCGGGTGGTATTCACCAGTTTTTTGGTCGATTTATTAAAGCCTGCTCCTGCACGTATCGTTCCATAAGAAGCGTAATTGGTAAATGCCTGCAACTTGAAAGCATCTGAAAAACTATTGGTGTTTTTCAGGTACACCGTACCACCTATTGCCCCCGATCCCGCCAGGCAGGCGTTGCCACCATACGTTGTACTCACATCATCGAAAAAGAAGGAAGGCAGGATGGACAGATCGCTTTGCCCTAACATCGGGTTATTGATCGTAAATCCGTTCCAGTTCACGGTGCTTTGGGAAGCATTTCCGCCGCGAACAGAAGAGCTTGCAATACCATTGGCCCCGTAGTTTTTGATGAAAACGGTATTGGTAGAGCCAAGCAGGTCAGACAGGTTGAAACCGGTGAATTGTTTTTTTACGAGTGTATCCGGGCGAACTGTTTTGAACCCTGTTTGATCGGACTGATAGCGGTTTTGCAGTATCACTGCTTCCTGCAACAGGAGTGAGCTCGTATCCTGTGCGTATAGGCATACAGGAGCGATCAGTACAAAAAGTACATATGAAAAAAGTATATAGGCTCTTCCGAACATTGCAAATACAATTTCATCCGTAACCCTACGTACAAATAATGAAGCTTTTTAGACCGCACTATCCGAACCTTTCTTCCCGAAAGTTACGAATGTTCAATGTATCCGGCAGGTCTTCTGACTCGTCTTACTTTGCTTACCTTCCCGCCAGGCTTATTGCTGACAGTGGTGTTGAAGTGTGCAAAGCTGTTAATTAAGACTCACAGCAGCGGGAACTGTTCACGATTTACACGTGATTCCCTTTTAATTTTATATCCACCTTCGATGGAACAAAAACCAAATACGGGGCAAATGTAGGAATAAATTAATTAAGAAGTAAAAAATGTTGATTTTTGAGCTACCGAGCTGAAAACGGCATTTGATGAAAAGAAGTATCTTTGGGTCTACGGAGGTCATAAAAATGTATCAAATCAAAAACCATG
Source organism: Bacteroidota bacterium (assembly GCA_021156365.1). GTDB lineage: Bacteria > Bacteroidota > Bacteroidia > B-17B0 > Aurantibacillaceae > JADJDM01. Next base: position 304,197 of record JAJNDK010000001.1, on the reverse strand, counting down.
AGTAAATTACTGCTACTAACCTTCCTTTGCTTTAGCAACTCATTGAAAACAACAGCCGGATCTATTGGAACCGGTGATTTTTTGTGTGCGATTCAATCCGCTGCATACTCTTCTGCCGATCTCAAAAATCTCGCTTTGGCGATCACTGAAAATTCGGATACGGAACGCGATGCAGCTACGGACAAAATACAAAATATCAGCCTGAAGAACCTCGCTCTCACAATGAATGCAGGTACTTACAAAAAAAGAGATGAGTTCATCGGCCAGATCCAGGACGCAGATATTAAAAATTTGGCGCTGGCCGTAAAAGGAAAAAGCTATAAGGAACGGGATGAGTATACCAACCTGATCAAAGCTGCGGATATTAAGAACCTGGCACTTGCCTGGACACTGAGCAGTTCCAAGCAGGAATATTCTATCAAACAGATACAGGATAAGAATATGAAGAACCTGGCCGTCGCACTTACCACTAACAGTCTCAAAGAGCGGCGGGCGGCAATAGCTGCTTTTGGGGCAGAGTAAGTGTATGTTTTTTAGTATATTTATATCATTATAAACCGGGTGATCCAAGAGGTCATTCCGCTGTCGAAAAATACTACTCTTGTATGAAAACATTCAGCATTTCAGAGACGATCAGCGAGCTACGTTTCCTGCTCGCAGAAAATGACATCAGCAGGGCCAGCCGGAAGATGCTGGATGTTACCAAGGAATTTGACCTGCCCGGGGAAGTGGAGCTGTTGGCGCATGAAGTACGGATAGCGCACAACAACCTGCAAAACGAGAGCCAGGTGGTAGATCCCGCTATCATTGAAAAATGCAGGTTCTTTGTTTCCTACATCGAACAACACAAGGAATATTACGAAGATTTTATTTCGAAGATCGACCACGGAACTTTGCCCGTGTATTCGGGAATAGGCATCAGCAAACGTTTCTGGTCTGGCAATTCTCCCTTTTACCTGCAGCCATCGGATATTAATTTATACACCGGACAGATCACAGGAGTGGTGGGGGAAAATGGTAATGGAAAGACCACTCTTCTGCGGATCATAGCCGGCGAACTACTTAGCGATACCGGCGATATCAGTTACCCGATCCTTGGGCTTAAAGCCGGGCAGTGGTATAAAATAAAAAACCAGATCGCTTTTATCCCGCAACGTATTGATAAATGGCATGGCACCCTTCTCGATAACCTGAGTTTTTATGCCACTATGCACGGGATCAAAGATGCGGAGAACAACAAGCAGGTTACCTATATTCTCCATCGTCTCGGGCTTGATCGTTTCAAACATCTCAAATGGTCGGAGATCTCCAGCGGATATCGCCTTCGTTTCGAGCTTGCCAAAATGCTGATGTGGAGACCCAAACTTCTCGTATTGGATGAGCCATTAGCCAACCTGGACATCAACGCGCAACAGCTTTTTCTGCAGGATCTCAAATTCATTATCAAATCGATTCGTTTTCCTTTATCTATTATTCTCAGCTCGCAGGCCCTGCACGAAGTAGAAAGTGTGGCCGATAATATCATTTTTATCAAGCAGGGACAAACCCTGTACAGCGGCTCTCAAAAAGAATTCGGACAGGAGCGCCAGTACAATACGTTCGAGATCGCCGGCAGTTTTAGCAGAGAAAGCCTTACGCAGGTGATGCAGCTCATTCCCGGTTACAAAATAGAAGACAGCGGCACCGTGTTCCTGATCTCCGTTCCGGTTGACTTTACACCGGAAGAATTCCTGCAGACCTTGCTGATCAATAAGATCCGGCTCAATTATTTCAGGGATATCAGTTTTTCAACCCGTAAATTATTTAAAAAAGATTTTTAATATGTTAAGTTTTTTCGCGCCGCGCTTCTTAAAACGACTGGATCAACGCCTGCTGCTGAGCAGCCCGATCCTTTGGCTGAGCAAATTACATTATGTGATCTACTATACCGTGATCCTATGGTTGCTCACGGGGTTGATCGCTCTTGTGATCCCGATCAACCTTGCCGACATGGTAAACAACGGGATCTATTATACATTTTTTACTATTATCTCTATTGTACTGCTTTGTGTATGGATCTACCGCAATGCTATTTTCAATATCGAAAGCGATTACGGAAACCGGAAAGTAACGGATGAATACAAGGTATTCTTCATTAATTTTCTGTGCGTATTCCTTTTATTCTCCTATTCGTATCCCTTCACCTATATCTACAATGCACGGGTGGCCAATACACTGAGTGAAGAAGAGCTGGTGTCAGAGATCAATACGCTGAACGTAGCCGAGCCTTTCTTTGTGAAGAGCTATTATGATTACCGGGAAGTGCAGATCAAAAAAGATTCAATTATAGCTGATGATCAAACGGATTATCAGTCTTATACCTACAAATATGATATCAATGATTACCATAGCTGGAATAAGTATACACCTTATCGCCTGACCACGGATTCGAATAAAGTGCAGGGGATCCTTTCCAGCTACCAACAACAGCTGAGCTTTAACCGCCTGCGCAAAAACGACTCACAGGCATTGCAGGCTATACAGAATTATATTTCCATACTGCGAAAGCACGATGTGAAGTTCGATTATGAGGCGAGTTATGTATTGAGTCGCTATAAATCCCTGTGCAGGGAGCCTATCGATTTTAATAATGAGAGTTATAAAACGTATGATTATACCGTTGATTTTGGTCGGGTAGAAACAATCCTGCGTAATGTCTGTGATGCCAAGTTCGATCCTGTGTTTGTACTGCGTTGGGAGTTTAACCTCGTTGTTTTCTATTTTGTATTTTATATTACACTTGCTTTTATGCTCTTCAAAACGGTGCGCTGGCAGCAATTTCTCGTTACGGTTGTTTCTTTCATCCTGCTTCCGATCCTTGTGTTCATTTTCTCTATGCTATTAGGCTTTGGCAGTGGTCGCGGATCAGAAACCATATTTATGACAACGCTGCTCCTGATCTACCTCGTGGCGGTGGGCTTTTCACTTTCATTTATGGTGCACCCGAAAAAATTCAATGCCTTTAAAAGCATATGTATGCAGATCGTTTATGTGTGCACTCCCGTTTTCTTCCTGTACCTCATTTTTTACCTGGATGAGAACACCGATATCTTCTGGAGAGGGAAATATTATTACAATGATTATGCTATCCAGGAAGCTGTTAGCAGCAATTCATTTACTTCACCGTCCACATCCTTTCAGATGGGACAATTGCTGTATGAAGAGCAATATAAATATTACCGTGCCTTGTTCGAGAACCTGATCTGGGCATCGATGGCTTTTGGCATTTTCTTTCACATTTCCTTTTTTATGGTGTTCATGAAAGAGCAATTCCTGAAAATGAAAGCTTTACCAAAGAATAAATAAGTTACTAAAAACCTGTTGTTTATTTGTTAAACTTAGCTTAATTTGCTTTTGGAACATTTTTTGTAATTTTAGCTAAACCAAAAAACCAACATGAAAAAACTATTCATTGCCTTTGCAGCTGTTTCGCTGATCATTTCGGCAGCGTCCTGCAAAAAGAAAAAAGCCTTTAAAAATGAAGATGGCCAGGTAACGGAAGATAACCGCAATGTTCAGCAGCAATCGGACGATGCGATGGGATACGGCGATAATGCCATCGGCAATTACCAGTCGCTTACGGGTAAACTGATAGGTGCTCCTGCTTCTGCTGCCAGTGTGCTCGCTCTTCCCTGCGGTACAACTGTAGATACTACACATATCAGCCAGGGTTCTATCACACTGAATTTTGACGGGGTTACCGTTTGTGACAACCGTAAACGAAGCGGTTCCATAAAATTAACGATACTTGGATTCGCACAGGGCAAACAATGGAAAGATACGGCCTGTGTACTGCAGATGGATTATACCAATTACAGGGTAACACGTTCCAGCGATAACAAAAGTCTGATGTTTAACGGTACACAATACCTGACCAATGTCGTGGGTGGCAATTTTATTACCTGGTTATTCGGAGGAACAGTGATCCGCACGATCACCGGAAACAACCTGCAGGTGACTTTTGACAATGGAAGTGTGGCGAGCTGGAACATCAACCGGAAATATACTTACAGTAATTCCAACGGTGCATATACTTGCTTAGGGGAAGGATTGGGCTCATATAATGGGGAAACCGCACTTGAGAACTGGGGAACAACGAGAGACGGTGATGCTTTCACCAGCAAGGTAGAAACTCCCATATTGTGGAATTCAACCTGTATGTCGAGACCGGTGCAGGGTAAAATGAATATAAAAGTGGCAGATAAAGATTTCGACCTGAAAGTTACGCTCGGTGTGGATAATTCGGGTAATGTGGTTGGAGTACAGGCTAATAGCTGCCCATACGGCTGGAAAGTAGAGTGGACCTACAAAAACAAATCGAACGATAAAGTGTTTGGTTACTGGTAGTCAATACCGGAATTTAATAAAAGAAGCCCTTTGTCCGCCCGAGCCGGATGAAGGGCTTTTTTAATGGGTATCCGGATGCAGATTTTGCCGACAGATCCGGGATGTGCTTTTGGCGCTGTTTCATCTGATTTTAACGAATTTCCGCCTCATAATTTTCCGGAAAACAGGCTTGTAATTGCAAAAAATACGCTACTTTTAGGCTCTGCATGAACCTGCCCGATCAAATAAAAAAGGCTATCCGGGACGTTCCCGATTTTCCAAAACCGGGGATCCTGTTTAAGGATATTACGCCTATATTTTATGACCAGACTTTGTGCAACCGGATCGTTGACGAATTTGTTCGTTTATTGGGTCCAACCAAACCTGACATCATAGTCGGGATCGAAAGCCGCGGCTTTTTATTCGGGATCCTGCTGGCGAACAGGATGAATCTTCCTTTTGTATTGGTTCGTAAATCCGGCAAATTGCCGTATACCACCGTCAGCCAGGAATACTCGCTGGAATACGGAACGGCAAAAATAGAGATGCATACCGACAGTATTCACAAAGGAGCGAAAGTGGTCATCCACGATGATCTGCTTGCTACGGGAGGAACAGCGGCAGCAACGGCCGACCTTATAAAACAATTTGATGCGGAAGTTTGCGCCTTTACATTTATCGTGGCGCTCGATTTTTTGAACGGAAAAGAGAAATTAATTAAACACACAAATAATATACAATGTCTAGTGCACTATTAAATGAAACAGCAACCGGTATGAATTTTCAGCTGAATGAAAATCAGGTTATGATCGCAGATATGATCCGTAAATTCGGAAAAGACCATATCTATCCAAAAATGATGGAATGGGATGAGAGCCAGGAATTCCCGGTTGAAGTTTTCAAAAAACTGGGAGAGCTGGGATTGATGGGTGTATTGGTGCCTACCGAATATGGTGGTTCCGGATTTTCCTATATCGAGTATGTAACGGCTATTACAGAGCTTGGAAAGATCTGCGGTTCGATTGCACTTTCCATGGCAGCTCACAACTCCTTGTGCACCGGCCATATCATGGCATTCGGTAACGAAGAGCAAAAGCAAAAATACCTTCCAAAGCTGGCTACTGCTGAGTGGATCGGTGCATGGGGACTTACAGAAACAGGAACGGGGAGCGATGCAGGTGGAATGCACACGGTAGCAGTGAAAGACGGCGATCATTGGGTGATCAATGGAAGCAAGAATTTCATTACACATGCGATCTCCGGTAATGTAGCAGTAGTTATCGTACGTACCGGTGAAAAAGGGGATAGTCATGGTATGACTGCCTTTGTGATTGAAAAAGGCACTCCGGGTTTCCGCTCGGGAAAAAAAGAAAATAAATTGGGCATGCGTGCTTCCGAAACAGCAGAGTTGATCTTTGAGAACTGCCGTGTACATGAAAGCCAGATGTTGGGCAAAGTAGGTGATGGCTTCATCCAGGCAATGAAAGTACTGGATGGTGGTCGTATCTCCATTGCATCTCTTTCCCTGGGAATTGCAAAAGGCGCTTTCGAAGCAGCATTAAAATATTCAAAAGAGCGTACCCAGTTTGGAAAAGCTATTTCTCAGTTCCAGGCGATCGGTTTCAAATTAGCTGATATGGCAACAGAAATCGAAGCTGCAGAACTATTGACCTTCAAAGCAGCGGACATGAAAAACCGCGGATTGAAAATAACCAAAGAAGGAGCCTTTGCAAAATACTATGCATCTGAAGTATGTGTGCGGGTGAGCAACGAGGCTGTACAGATCTTCGGAGGATATGGTTACACCAAAGACTTCCCGGTAGAGAAATTCTATAGGGATAGCAAGCTGTGTACGATCGGAGAAGGAACCAGCGAGATCCAGAAATTAGTGATCTCCCGTGAATTATTGAAAGATTAGTAGCATTAAACATACAAAATAAGGATCCCCGTCACTCTGAGCTTGTCGAAGAGTGTGGGGATTTTTTTTATACATTGCTTTATGAAATTTCTGTTTCTGATTACCATCTGTTTTGTATGTTGCTCCTGCAGCTTCAATGGAATGTATCTGCAACCAACCAAAGTGCCTGCCGGCGCAAAGAAGCTGACTATGCGATCGAAAACAGATACTATGTATGTGGCATTTGATACGATCAGTCATCAACCGACTTTGCTCAGTTCCAAAAAGGATACCCTTCCTTTTGATTTCGAACTGGAGAGTGTGGTATATGCAAGCAGCAACGGGCACAAGCTGAATGGCTGGATGATGAAACCCAAAGGTCAGCAACCGGCGATTACTATTCTTCATATGCATGGCAATGCAGGTTTCCTGCTTCAGCAATACGAGGCAATGACACCGCTTTTGAAAAACGGGTTCCAGATCTTCGTATTTGACTACAGTGGCTTTGGTTTTTCAGAAGGTAAGGCTACCCGGAAAAATGTATTGACAGATGCTTTATCAACTCTCGATTACCTGAAGGGCAGGGCAGATGTGAAAGGAACAAAGTTGGTGCTGTACGGACAATCGCTTGGCGGTCATTTGTCGGCAGTAGTGGCGGCACAGCGGGAAAAAGACATCGATGCATTGGTGGTGGAAGGCGCTTTTTCTTCACACAAAGATATTGCTGCGGATATGGTTCCTGTGCTGGGACGCGTATGTGTAAAAGAAGGCTATTCTGCCAAACGCTCCATTAAAGAATTTCATAAACCAGTACTTATCATTCACAGTACGGAAGATGCCACTATCCCTTTCAAAATGGGGAAGAAGATCTTTGCTGCAGCCAATGCCCCGAAAGATTTCTATGAGATCAAACAATGCCATATTTGCGGACCATCGTATTATCCGGATGAGATCAGTGAGAAGATCAAAAAGATGCTGGAGCAGCTATAGCCGTATATAGTTTTTTTCCGCGACTGCTTAAGTACGGAAGCAGTAGTTTATTTGTATACATAATGTATTGCATTTCAAGGTCTTTACTTTTATATTCTTCATCCCTCAGATTCAAAAAGAAAAAAGTACGTACGGTGCCGCTCAGCTCCATCAGGTAATCCAGCTCATCTTCTTCCAGCTCTTTTCTTAACAGGCCTTTATCACGGAGGAAAAGTAAGGACTGCTTCAAAAGTTTTTTGCGGGTTGTATGGTTCTTTTCGATCAGGATTGACAGATGCGGGAAATTTCTCCGGATCTCCACAAAATCCTTGAACAGGAAAAGATATTTCATGGAAAGCTCAAAGGTATTCCCGGGAGCCTTGATCATGGCTTTGAACATATCCTCCCCACCAAGCAGGGAACTGCTGATCTGTTTCAGTTCTGCCTGCATATCTGTATACAATTCCTCTATCAGCTGTTCTTTAGTTTTGTAATGATAGGTGATGTTTCCGTAGCTTCTCTCCAGTTCTTCCGCCACATTTCTCAGTGTTACGTTCATTACGCCATTGCGATTAAAAAGCAGGAGTGCCTTTTGCCTGATCAGTTCCCTCGTATTCATACCACAAAAATATAAAAATTAGTCCAATTGGACTAATTTCATAAAAAAATGTATATTTTTGTGTCATTAAAATTTACATCCATGAGTGCCTCTATTTATAAATCTCCGGAAACCAAAGCAAAAATATGGAAGCTGTATGACGAACGGATCCGTAATTGCAATATTGAGTATGAAGAAGTGTATGTTGACACGTTTGCGGGTAAAACGCATGTGATCATAACAGGTGAGCCCTCCGGACCACCACTTATTGTACTGCATGGCATCAATGCGGGTGCACCTATGGCCCTCGAAGCTGTGAAGGGATTAGGAAAACACTATCGTATATATGCTTTTGATACCGTAGGGCAGGCAACAAAAAGCTCCGAAACACGCTTACCGATGAACGACAAAAGTTATGGGAAATGGATCGCGGAGACAATGGACGGTCTTGGTATAAAACAGGCATATACAATAGGTATTTCCTTTGGCGGATTTTTGCTGCAAAAGGCCATGTCGTATTGTCCTGAACGGATTCTGAAAGGGATCATGGTAGTGCCGGGCGGACTGGTGAATGGCGCTGCCGGAACCTCATTCGCAAAACTGAGCATCCCGCTTATGAAATTCCTGTTCACCAAAAAAGAAAAGCACCTGGTAAATTTCATGAATGCCTTTTATGATGACAAGGAAACAAAGGATATTGCTTTTCAGAAGCATGTGTTGTTAGGTATCAAAATGGATTATCGCCGGCCAGCTCTGCTGCAGGCGGAAGATGTAAAAGAAATGAAACATCCGGTGTATGCGATTGTGGTTGATAACGATATTTTCTTCCCTGGCAACAAAGCATTGGAACGCTGCAAAAAACTCTTCCCCGACTTTAGGGATTCGTATATATTAAGGAATACCAAACATATACCCTCCGCTTCTAAATTTGCAGAGATCGAATCGAAGATCGTACAATGGCTGGCCGAATAAAAAAACCGGATACACTTTTCAGTATATCCGGCTCAAAAGGAAATTATTACTTTATTGTTTAATAAACTTCGTGAAGTACGCTCCCTGTTCGGATTGCACTTCCAGCAAATAAACACCTGCATTCAGAGAAGCGATGTTCAGTTGTGCTCTCGTCGTACGGATGTTTTCCTGCACGAGCATTTCCTTCCCTAAGATGTCATATACTTTCAGCTTCAGGATGGTATTATTGTCTCCTGCATCGATGGTCAGGCTGTTGCTGGCCGGATTGGGGAATACAAGCATCTGCAACTTATGGTCTGTATCTTTCAGTCCGATACCGCTCAGATCGAGACAGCTTGGAGCATTGTTCAGCGTAAACCATTTTTTTATTTTCTGGTTATCAGACACTACTCTGTTGTACAGCGTCCCATTACCAAGGGCCACGTTGTCCTGTGTGAATACATAAGCAAAATCGAGCTCTGTTATTTCCATTGGGTCCATTGTGAATTTTCCCGAGCCGGCGTGCATTCTCCGGTCACCTGGAGTGTTTGCTGTCCCGGAAAGCAGCTCTGTCCAGTTAGGCATGAAAATCGTATTTCCGGGACCACCACCTACACCATATCCTAATGGATCGGAAGTGCCCGGAAAAATATAAGAGCATATCGGTCCGGCATTCGTGGTGGCCTGATCCTGGTCGTAGTGCATCGCAGCTCCCGTTCTCCAGCGACCGCTTAAATAATTATAATATTCGATTCCACCACCGGTATTTGATGGATTTCCGTCTAGCGGACCTGAGTTGTTGTTGCTTAGGCCAAAATTAGAAAGAGACGTATATTCCGGCTGCGTAGATTCATCAATCGGTGATACACCCATATTCGGATCCCCGTTCATATCCAATTGCCAGGTGCAATCGATACAACCGTCTTTGTCGTTGTCTATTCCGTCTCCGGCATCTGCAGCCGGCCCGCGTAATACACTGTAAGAAAAATAAGGTGTATTGGCGTGATAACCGGTGACACCGTTAACATCATCATCATACGTATCACCATTGTATACAAAACCGAAATTATTCATCACATCACAGCCAATATAATCATCCTGGTAATTCCCCAGATCAACATCCGAGCGTATTCCTACATACATGTTGTTTATAGCCGAAGTATTTTTATTGATGATCTTATAGTTATAAAAAGTAGTGTAATTGATTACTTTATCAGCGTCTGCAATTGAAGGGCAGGTGTATGCGTAAGCGGAAACCTGAACCTGGACATTTAGTTTTCCGGTAGATCCGGTTTCCGTATGAGCGGCAAGGGCATCGTTGAATACCCACCACAGCATCTGGTCGCCTTTTATCAAAGGATAGTCTCCATTCTGAGGGTCGTAATAAAAATTATTGTTGTAATCAAAATACGGAGCCAGCATCTCCCCAAACTGAGATCCATCCCCTGGCCAGGTAAGGATATTGTTCGGGATCGGATAGGTACCGTTCTGAACATTTCCCATCAGGAAGTGATACTTGAAGTTTTCAACATCCAGACGACTTACTTTCCACACCCGATTGAATTGTTGTGCGGTAGCAGTATCTGCTGTGCCGGTAAAAGTATTAATCGGACCAGGCCAGAAATCATTCCCGGTTTGTCTGTATGTATTGGCAGCTGTATGTAATGTCCCGTTTATATATCCTCCGATCCAGAATGCAGAAGCAAAAGTAGGTTTGGAGCCTGATCCTTTCGGAACTTCATACAAGCTTTTTGTACCATCCCAATGAATATCCGAATTTGGATTACAACCTGCACTTACTTCGTTTATATCCAGGAACGCTGTGTTTTCCGGAAGAATGGAAGAAATAGCTGAAGCGGCATTGTATTGGTTTTGCTGAAAGCTGTACAGAACCTTTTTGGGCATAGAACCTGTGGGTGTAGTCTGTGCTTTCCAATCGGTAAAATAAAGCACACCGGTATTATCAGAAGCAAAAATACATTCCCCTGCTAAAGTATACGAATGTGGAAAAAAACGATAAGCATTCCCCGGAAGTATTTCGACCAGTCCGTTTTTTTGAGGAACGGGAAGACTTTCTTCTGTATTAACGACCGGATTGTTGTTCATGCTTTTTCCGATCGATCCTATTCTCACAGGGATATTGCCTCCTACAATCACTGGCAATGCAAGTGGTGAAAAGGTGCTGTTGTCGTATTTAATGAGACCTGCGGTTTCTGTTCCCAGCCATTTATTGCCACTGCCATCTACCATAATATCATTGATGCGGTTGGTAATGCCTGTATAACTGATTGTGCCGCCGTTCAGGAAATTTAGCCCGTTCGTTGTACCAATCCACACCTGGCTATTTTCCTGCTCGAAGCAGTATACTACATTGGAAGAAATACCAGAGTTTGAGGTGGTAAAATTATTGAATGCTGTTCCGTTGAATTCCGAAAATCCGATGTTGGAACCCGCATACACCATGTTATTGATTACGGCCACTGCAGTGATCGTATCACTGATAATCGTTGAATTACTTCTTTTGTAAGATGTAAAAGTACTTCCATCAAATTTAATCAGACCGGCATTTACCGTTCCGATCCATAGATTCCCGATTGCATCGGCAGCCAGGGAAAGTACGGGCGCATTAATGGAAGAAGTGTAATTGGTCCAGTTTGCGCCGTCAAATTTGATCAGTGCCATACCGGAGGTGTTAGCCCGTTTAAAGCCTACCCATTTATTTCCTGCATTGTCGACGGCAACACAGCTTTTATTTAAAAAAGCAGGGTTTGTTCCAGTAAGTGTGCAGCTATAGGTAGTAAAGCCGTTTTGCGCTCTGCCTAATAAACAACAAAGCAGTCCGAGTGAAAGTAGTAGTGTTTTCATAGTTGGTTTTATGAACGCAAAAGTATTTAAATAATCTTTGATTGTCCAGCTTTTATGACGTATTCGTCTTTTGGCCCGCCGAACAGTATAAAAACAAAAGAATTATTTTAATTATTGCTTAATAAACTTCGTAAAGTAGGCTCCCTGTTCAGACTGCACTTCCAGCAAATAAACACCTGCACTCATGGAAACGATGTTCAGTTGTGATCTTGTAGTACGGATGTTTTCCTGCGCGAACAGTTCCTTGCCTAAGATATCATATACTTTCAATTTCAGGATGGTATTGTTGTTTCCTGCATCAATGGTCAGGCTGTTGCTGGCAGGATTCGGGAATACGATCATCTGCAGCTTATGATCAGCTTCTTTTAATCCAACCCCGGTCATATCAAGACAGCTTGGTGCATTGTTCAGCGTAAACCATTTTTTGATCTTCTGGTTATCAGACACTACTTTGTTATAAAGCACTCCGTTTGCCAATGCTACACTATCCTGTGTAAATACGTATGCATAGTCCAGTTCTTTTACTTCTCCAGGTTGCATAGTGAATGTACCTGTATTGGCAAGGAGTCTTCGATCTCCGGGAGTACCACTGGAAGTAACTTCATCCCAGGCTGGCATAGGTATTGGGTTTCCGGGACCGCCACCTACACCGTATCCCAACGGATCAGATGTGCCCGGAAGTAAATAGGAACAAACTGGACCCGTGGGAAAAGTTCCAAATCCTCCATAGGTCATAGGGGCACCGGTTCTCAGGTGTCCGCTCATATAATTATAAAATTGACTTCCATTATTTCCCGCTCCGGGATTACCGGTTAGCACGTCTGCGTTATTGTGATAAAACAGAAAAGAAGACATAGCTGTGTTTTCACGCTGTGCCGATTCGTTGAGAGGAGGAAGACTTATATCTGGCTGCCCGTTCGGATCTAATTGAAATGTACAGTCAATGCATCCATCCCTGTCGTTGTCCGAGCCATCGTTCATATCTGCAGTAGGGCCGCGTAATACATTATAAGAGAAATAAGGTGTATTGGAATGGTAACCCGTTACCCCGGTATGAGCAACATCATCATCATACACGTCGCCATTATATACGAATGCAAAATTATTCGTTACATCGCAGCCAACATAATCATCATTGTAATTGCCAAGATCCACGTCTGAAGTCATTCCTATATACATGGAGTCTATTATATCGGTACTTTTATTAATAAGTTTATAGTTGTAAAACGTTGTATAATTCAATACTTTATCGCTGTCAGAAAGAGCAGGGCAGGTGAAAGCATAGGCAGAAGCCTGTACCTGAATTTTCAGTGGGTTAACGGTTCCCGTCACAGCATGTGTTGCCAGTGCATCGTTAAATACCCACCAGAGCATCTGGTCACCTTTGATAAGCGGGTAATCTCCATCCATTGGATCATAGTACATATCATTATTATAATCGAAATAGGGAGCGAGCATTTCGCCTGCTTGTGTTCCGTTACCCGGCCAGGTCATTATTTCATTCAGTATTGGAAAAGTTCCGTTCTGAACATTCCCATTCAGGTAATTAAATTTGAAATTCTCCACATCGAAACGATTGAGCTTCCACACGCGGTTAAATTGTTGTGCAGTGGCAGTATCCGTAGTGCCAGTTAATGTATGGATCGGTCCCGGCCAGAAATCTGTACCGGCTTCCCGGTATGTATTAGCTGCAGTCCTTAAGGTGCCATTAACATATCCTCCTACCCAGAATTTGGATGCAAACGTTGGTTTTGACGCCGACCCTTTCGGAGCTTCATACAAGCTTTTTGTCCCGTCCGAATGAATATCCGCATTTGGATTACATCCTGCACTTACATTGTTGATATCGAGAAATTGAACATTTTCAGGGGTTATGGTTGTTATTTCCACACTGGGGTTGTACTGGTTTTGTTGGAAACGGTGCAGGCAATTCTTTGCCATGAATATGTTGGCCCCGGGACCAGGCATTCTTCTTGCATCCGTAAACCAGATATCGCCGGACGGATCAGAAATAAAAACACAGTCGTTGGGCACATGGGCATGATGCACGTATAAACGATAATCATTTCCAGGAAGTAGTTCCAACAGTGCATTTTTTACGTAAGTATTCAAATTGAACTTTTCAGTATTAATAACCGGATTGTTGTTGATACTTCTGCCAATACCTTTTATTCTTGTTGGAATATTGCCTCCAATTACCAGAGGAATAGCAAGTGGACTGAAGATTGAATTATCATATTTCAGTAGCCCGGAATACTCGGTTCCCAGCCATTTATTGGCATTTCCGTCGATCATTATATCATTGATCCTAACGGTGTCTCCAGTATAGGAAATAATACCTGCATTAAGTGAATGAAGACCGTGCCCGGTCCCTATCCAGATCTGTGCATTTTCTTTTTCGAAACAATAAACCAGGTTGGATGTGAGTCCTGAGTTGGAAGAGGAATAATTCACAAAGTTCGTTCCGTCAAATTCGGAGAAGCCCATAGTAGTACCGATGTATATTTTAGCATTGATCACATTAACAGATAAGATATTATTACTGATTATGGAAGAATTGCTTTGGTTATACGAAGTAAATGTGCTTCCATCATATTTGGCAATTCCGGAACCGGAAGTTCCTATCCAGATATTTCCAAGTTGATCTGCAGACAGGGAGTTGATTCCGGATGGTGCAGCAGTTGAATGATCGGTCCACACACTTCCATCGAACTTTATCAGTTTAATGGAACCGGCGGAGTTGAATCCCAGCCAGATATTATTTGTATTGTCCTGAACAATACAACTTCTGTTAGCAAAAGCAGAGTTCGTTCCGGTAATTGTGCAGCTATAGGTAGTAAAGCCGTTCTGTGCGTTTCCTGCAAGGCAGGATATACTATAAAGCAAGAGTAATAATTTTTTCATGAGTACCTGGTTTTAAAGGATTAAACAAAATGGACAGAGTGGGGTGTTTGTCCGAGGCTTAGTTCTTGTTCAACAAAGAGCTTCTTTTACAAATGTATTGCAACAGATCCGAAAAAGTAGTACCACTTACCAATCCATGTCCACCACTTGTGAAGTCAAACTGCATTTTTTTTGAAATACTGATACGTGTTTTAAAGTAAATTGGATTGAGATTCCGGAAACTTAAAATCCGGGGACAGATCATTTTTGATACTCCAACTGCGCCCAGTTATTCCGCACATTCTTTTTTACAAAGCTGAATCCGATGAAAGTTGCTTTTTTATTCAGCTCTTCAAAATCATTATCGAAAAATCCGCTGAGCAGTAGTTTCCCGGCTTTCGGCAGGCAATTGAAATAAGCAGGCATATCGGCCAGCAATACATTACGGTTGATGTTTGCAAGAATGATATCGAACTGCTTTACTTCAAGACTCGCCGCATTTCCTTTATAGAAAGCAATATCAGTGATCCCGTTCAATGAAGCGTTCTCTATACTGTTCTCCACGCTCCAGTCGTCAATGTCTATTCCCTCTATTTTTATAGCTCCCAGTTTATGAGCAATGATGGCCAGGACACCGGTTCCACAACCCATATCCAATACTGTTTTTCCTTTAAGATCCAGATCGAACAGGGTGCGCGACATCATCCAGGTAGTATCGTGATGCCCGGTGCCAAAAGACATTTTCGGATTAATGATGATGTCTAACTGAACGTCGGCAGGCTCGTGGAAAGAAGCGCGAATGCAACATTTATCTTCCACCAGTACGGGATGAAAATTCTTTTCCCATTCTTCGTTCCAGTTTTTCTGCTCGATCGTTTTTATTTTATAGCTATAGCTGAAATCGAATTCACCAATATGCTGCAATTCATCGGGATTAAAATCCTCTTCAGATATATAGGCTTCAAAGCCCGTTTCATGTTGCACAAAAGAGTCGAATCCCATTTCTCCCAACAAAGCGATGAGCACATCGCTACCGGGCTGAACCGGTTCTATTGTAAAATCAACTCCTGCGTAATTCATTAAAAGGAATTTATGATCGTTACAAAATCGGCTGCTTTCAGGGAAGCGCCACCAATGAGGCCGCCATCAATATCTTTGGTGCCGAAGAGCTCCTTTGCATTTTGTGCATTGCAGCTTCCTCCGTATAAAATGGAGATACTGTCGGCTGTTTCTTTGTTGTATTTGTGTGCAATGCGCTCACGAATGAAAGAATGCATTTCTCCTGCTTCTTCTGCGGTAGCTGTTTTGCCTGTACCGATCGCCCACACCGGCTCGTATGCTACTACACATTTACGGATCGCCTCGGCGGACAGGTGGAAAAGAGATTCTTCCAGCTGGCGTTCTACCACACTGAAATGCTTATTGGCCTCCCGTTCCTGCAACACTTCACCGATGCAATAAACAGGTATGAGCATATGCTGAAGACAACTGTCGATCTTGTTTTTTAATAAAGCTGCTGTTTCGTGAAACAATGTCCGGCGTTCCGAATGACCTACCAACACATAAGAAGTGCCGGTGGAAGCGATGGCAGGAGTAGCTACCTCACCTGTATATGCACCGCTTTCTTTATCCGAACAATTTTGTGCACCGCAGAAAAAATCACGGCTATTGTTATGTAAATGGTTGTTGACAGTTACAAGGAATGGGAAAGGAGGGAAGAAGATCTTTGTAACACTGGCTTTCGTTTCGGCCTGCATCACTTCTTTTACCAATGCTTCTGCTTCCGGTAAGGTCTTATTCATTTTCCAGTTCCCGGCTACTATTTTTTTTCGTTGCATATTTTTATAAACCGCTAAAGATATAAAAAATCAGTCGTAAAACGCTTTGGGTGGCATCTATTGATATTACTTGGATCTTTATTTAAAGTTGGATTTGTTAATTTTTTCTTGGGTTTTCCTTGACTAAAAAACAAAGATAAATTGCTATATTAGTAACTTATTCAATCAAAAAAAGAATACATGAAAATAAAATTTACTCCTCTGAAAAAACTATTTATCGGTATGGGCCTTTTTACTGCCCTGTTCTCGCAGGCGCAGGTAGCTACCGGTTATACGTTTAGCCAATCTACAGGTACATTCACTACAATTACCGGCGGAACACTACTTGCTAATGCGGCTATGGCCAATATGGACGAAGAAGTTTTCGGGCCGGTTGCGATCCCGGCTTTTACATTCGACGGAACTGTTTATACCAGTATTTATATCAGTACCAACGGACATATTACATTCGGCGGCGCTTCCAATCTTTATGAATATGACGTTATCTCCGGAACACAAACGGCGTATAACGGGGCCATTTGTGCTTTTTGTGCCGATCTGGACCAGGCATCTGTGGGCGGAGCCAAAAATATCCGTTACCTGCAGGTAGGAACTGAATTTGTTGTTCAATGGCAAAATGTCTCTCGTTATCTGATTGGGGCCGAACGTATAGGATTTCAGATCCGCCTGAACAGCAGCAATAACCAGATAAAAATCGTATACGGAAGTACTGCGGCTATTACGGCGGGTGATGATCAGACCTATCCGGAAGTTGGTTTAAGAGGACCTGATAATACTTTCGGTGTGAATGTGAACAACAGGGAAGTGTTCGATGTTACCGGTGCGTGGGTTAATTCCACTGCCGGAGCAGATGAATTCAGCACCTGTTATTTTGATTCCAACACCCCGGGAACTGTTCCGGTAGCAGGCACAACTTTTATCTGGACTGCAAAACCGGATCTGAGAGTAAGCGGTTTTACTTTTTCAGGTGCTTCCACCTGCTATGGTTCAACAGAGCCGGTGTCGGTTACACTGACAAATAATGGTGGTAGCACGATCGATTTTAGTGTAACACCTGTTACGATCACCTCTTCAGTTACCGGTCCGAACCCGGCAGGTTTTAGCCCGGTTACGATCAGTACTGGTACACTTGCCGTGAATGCGAGCCAGTCTGTACAGGTCAGCGCTTCGTATGATATGTCGGTAGCGGGTGGGAATTATATATATACTGCTTCGGCACCTTTGACAGGTGACGGGAGCCCGGGAAATAATACACTGATTTCAACTATCACAAATGCAAGACCTGCGGTAGCTTATTCTGATATGGCTTTCTGTGCCGGTGTGGGAACTGCTCTTACAGGTACCACATCCGTTACGCCCTATACTATTACCGCAAGCAACTCAACCCCGCTTGCTATTCCTGATGAAGATGTCACCGGAGTATTCTCTACTATCGTTATTTCCGGGGCGGGATCAGCACTTGCATCGGATGTTACTGCTACTATCGGAAGTCTTCTTCATACATATACAGGTGATCTTATTCTTACGCTTATCGCACCCGATGGGTCATCTGCAGATCTGGCTTATTACGCAGGATCAGATGCCGATTTTACCAATACGGTATTCTCTGATCTGGCAATAGATCCGATCTGGTTTGGAGACAATCCTTTCACCGGCACCTGGCAACCGGAAGTTCTTTTCAGCGGACTTACGGGCTCTGCTAACGGTACCTGGAAACTTCATATTGTAGATGATGTAGCTGACGATGTGGGCACATTGAACAATTGGTCACTCAGCTTCCCTTCCAGCAATGGTATTGCTTCTTATAGCTGGAATCCGGCCACGGATCTTAGCTCTGCTACTGACATCAGTCCTGTAGCAAGTCCTACAGCTTCTCTTGTATATGCTGTAACAGTTACAGATCTGAGAGGTTGCACCAACACGGATAGCGTTCATGTGACCATATATCAATTACCGAACGTAACAGCTTCCTCCGACGCTCCGGCAAATGCTGTTTGTGCAGGAGACTCCGTAACTCTGAATGGAGGAAATGCTCTAACGTATGTCTGGACCGGATCTGTTGTGGATGATGAAACATTTGCTCCTTCTGTTACAGACACGTACACCGTAACCGGTACCGATGCCAATGGTTGTGAAAATACTGCTACTATTACGGTAACTGTAAATTCACTACCAACCGTAGCCGCTTCTTCTAATGCACCAACTGATACGGTGTGTGCAGGAAGCTCTGTAATCCTGAGCGGCAGCGGTGCTGACACGTATGCCTGGACCGGATCAGTAAATGACGGAGTTGCATTTACTGCTTCTACAACAGATACCTATACAGTTACAGGAACTGATGTAAATGGTTGCTCGGATACGGCAATGATCACGATCACTGTTAATACATTACCAACTGTTACAGCTACTGCGGATACCAATGCAGTTTGCGCAGGTGTTACTGTAACCCTTACCGGAGGCGGAGCTACATCTTATGCCTGGACGGGATCGGTAAATGACGGAGTTGCATTTGCACCTTCCGCAACGGATACGTACACAGTAACCGGAACCGATACAAATAACTGCTCAAACACGGCTATGATCACTGTTACTGTTCATGCCTTGCCAGGTGTAACAGCTTCTTCTAATGCTCTTGCCAATACAGTTTGTGCAGGAAGTTCTGTAACGCTGAATGGTAGCGGCGCTGACACCTATAGCTGGACAGGTTCCGTTACGGATGGAACAGCCTTTATCGCTGCAAGTACAGATACGTATACAGTAACCGGTACCGATGCCAATAACTGTACAAACACAGCTATGATCACCATTACTGTGAATACATTGCCAACAGTAACCGCTTCATCCGATGCTCCTTCCAACACAGTTTGTGCGGGAGATTCTGTGATCCTGACCGGTGGCGGAGCAGACACCTATAGCTGGACCGGCTCTGTTACGAATGGTGCTGCCTTTGCTGCATCATCAACAGATACGTATACAGTAACAGGTACTGACGCCAATAACTGTTCGAACACAGCGATGATCACTGTTACGGTAAACACACTTCCTGTGGTGGATATTACATTTGCAACAAGCTCGTATTGTATAAATGATCCTGCCATTACCCTGAGCGGCGAATCCCCTGCAGGTGGTAGCTGGAGCGGAAACGGTGTAAGCGGTGGTATGTTCGATCCGGCAACTGCAGGAGCGGGACCTTCGCTGATCACCTACACGTATACTGATGGTAATGGATGCTCTGCGGCAGATACTTCTTCTATACTCGTAGATCCTTGTATCGGAGTTGCAGAGGCAGATAACACATTCGGAATTGTTGCCTATCCTAATCCTGCAACAGAGACCATTAATCTGTCAGTGAATAATATCAATTCTGATAAAATACAAATTGAGATCACAGATATCACCGGAAGAGTATTGTACAGCGAACAAATCGCTTCTCTGGCCGGTAGGAATATTGATGCAGTAATCGATCTTCGTTCTTTTGCATCCGGGACGTACCTGTTGAAAGTAGGTGTGGACAGTGGAATTAAAATGCTGAAGATCGTGAAACAATAAAACAATCTTCATATATACAAAAAGGCCGTTCCCTGTCATTCTGAGCCTGACGAAGAGGGGAGCGGCCTTTTTTATGCTCAAAAGAAACCGGTATTCCTGCAAAAATACCCACCGGTACGTATGCAGGCTTTGCATTATTTTACCAATATTTGCAGTATACGTATGCTACTATGAAACTGATCCTTATTTCCCTGTTATGTTTGCTGATGCAGACCGGGCTTGCACAAAAACTATTCACTAAGATAGAAAAAACTGACAGGGCAGGTATTAAATCCTACCTGGCGGGGACTTGTAAATATGATGATCTCTTTGCTGTTAAAACAGGCACCATTCGTGATTCAAGCGTTACTTTTACGTTCTCTGTGATCGAATGGAGTGCCATAAAAAACTGCCAACCCTGCCTCGAAGAATTTATAGACAAACGGAAAAAACTCGAAGAACATCTGAATGTAGATGATGAGCTGGACAAATGCCTTGCACATGCAGCCCGCAATGGAAATATGCAAATGCTTGAATTTCTGATCAAAAACAAAGCCGACGTGAATCATTTGTGCGAATCCTGCCAGGGTCAGGCTCCGATACAGGTAGCGTTGAATTACAATAACTATGATATATTTTTTAGATTGCTGAAACTTGGCGCTGATCCTACTGTGGAAAATTTCCGAGAACAGAATTTATTGCACACGCTGACTACGACCTACCTGGATTCAAAAACACACAAGAATATTCCCGGCATTACTGCTACCAAATCATTGGATGTGGCGAAGATCATTATCGATACACTGATCAACAGAAAAGTGGACATTAATAAAAAGAGCAGGGAAGGCGCTACTGTATTGATATATACAGCATCTGCCAATCAGCCGCAACTATATGATTATATAAAAGCAAAAGGCGCCCGTCTGAATAAAGAGGATAAGAAAGAAGTAGCGAGCCTTATCAATTATGCAATGTCCTATAAGCAAAATGATGATGTTGGTATGGTCAATAACAATAATATGTTTGAAAAGGTATTGAAGGATGAACGTATAACATTGACGAAAGAGCTGGCGGAAACTCCAGACATTGATGGCGAGTGTATGATTACCGGAGCCGTAAAAACAGAAAATAAAGCAGCTTTCAAGCAGGTAATGCAGTTAAAACCCAATCTGAATGTGAAGGACGCTGAAGGGTATAGTACCATCTCCTGGGCAGTTGCCAATGGTCAAACATCCATGAGTACTGTTTTGCTGGATAACGGAGTGAAAGTGGACAAGCAGACACTCAAAGAGGCAAAGAAAGTATTCAAAGCCGATAAGGAATTGCTTAAAAAATTTGAATCAGCTCCTAAAACCGAAGAAAAATGATACTGAAAAGAATTTGTATAGTCTGGCTATTGGTACAGGTGCTGACAGCAGACGCACAGGAACTGATCCCCTATTGCAAAAACGGAGTCTATGGCTATAGTAATTTTAAAGGTGAGCTGATCATACAACCTGCCTTTGAAAGAGCCAGCCGTTTTTATGACAACCGCAGCATCGTAAAAGAAAAGGGACTATACTTTTTAATTGATGAAAAGGGGAAGAAAGTAAGCACAACCGGATATACTGATATTGATATAGAAGGCGAGGAGCAGATCTTTGGATATAAAGTAACGATCAGGGACAGTGTAGGTTTGATAGACAGGAATGGTAAATCCGTTTTGCCGGTGATTTATAAAGATCTGGAACATTACGGATTCGGAGTAGAAGCAGAGCTTCCCAATGGTAAAGGAGTATGGTTCTCTCCACATGGGAAAAAACTTATCGCTTCCGACAGTGCTGTTTCAGTGGATGAAAATGAGCAGGATAGCTTATATATTGCCTCCTATCTGTCGGGTAAAATTTTTTTGAGCTCCATCTATACCAAAAAGAATGAAAAAATATTCGGACCGGTAGAAAGCGAGCTCCGAATGGAGAATCTCGAAGGCACAGGTATTTATATTGTTGAATCAAGAGGTAAAATAAAAGAAGTAGCCTTGCTGAAAGAGACCGGGGACTGGCTGATAAAATTCACGCCGGGCACAAAGGAAGCAGGGCTCATAATAGATAAAGCCAAATACCGCGAAAAGAACCTTGAAAAGATCTGTATGGACCGCTATGTAAATCCGTCGGCCTATCTTGATTTTTTGAATACAACCTACATCGCTACCGGATATGAAGATTCCTTGCAAAAGCTCTTTACCCTTTCCGGCAAAGAGCTTTTATCGCTGAAGAAAACACCAACAGGGATCGAGATCAGATCTAAAAGCGGAACGATAAAAACCACCTATAGCGGGAAAGATGTGTTTTCAAAACACCAGGTACTGTATCAGCAGCTCTTTTCCATAGACCTGGAGGATAAAATCAAAGACAAGGATCGGAGCTATTTCTTCACCCGCAAAGGAGAGCTGATCAATAAAAAACCATATACGGATTATATTGATAATGAACCGGCCCTCGAAAAATTCGGTCTTATCCGCGTAGTTGATGATAGTTTGAAAGGATTGCTTTATTCAGACGGCAAACCTTATATTTCATTGACTTATAAATTCCTGGAAACGAATTCTGATAGTACAATCATCCTGACAAAGCACAATGGAAAAAGTGCTATATTGAAATTCCCGCATACTGAGGCTGATCTCACTGAGGATTCGTGGTATGACGATATAAACAATAAAGATCCGGATCTCATACTGGTTACTTTGCTAAAGGATGGTAAAAAACTATACGGTACGCTCGACAGGAATTTCAAGGCAGGAATACAACCCTCTTTATACAGATGCAAAAGGATAGATGATGTTGTTTTGGGATACATAGATGAGGCTATGCAAAAGCCGGTGATCGTGGATAAAGCAGGTAACAGGACAAGCATCGCTGACAGTATGGAGTTGGAGACATCGCTGAACGGAGCTGAAAGACAATTTATTTTTCGTACCCCGACCGGTTTTATCTATTTGGCCGATGATAAAATTGTACGGCTGCCCGGTATTGGAGCTGAAACAGATGGTGTAAGTGTGAAGAATACAATGACGGTAAATGGAACACATTATGTGAGTATTCTAAAAAGGAATCCTGACATGATCGAAGTGTATCGTATTAAAGACCAGGAAATAAGCCTGATAATTCCTTTTACCGGAAGCAGTTCAGCCACAGAATCTCCTGTCGGCTTTACCTTATTGAATAAAGATTCCCTGATCAATTTCATGTCGTTGGACGGAACTGAAAAAGTTCCGTATGGCAAATGGGATTATATAGACGACTACCGGTTCTTTAATGACCGGACTAAAAAACATTCTCAATCGGTATTCATTGCTAACGGACCTAAGAGCTCTGCCGTTTATAATTCGAGAGGAGAAAAACTCTTTGAGTGCAGGGAGTGCACTATTACCGCAGAAAATTATTTTTATGAAATACCATTCCCAAATTTTACGGTAACAGGGAATAAGGAAGAAAACCCCTGGAATATGATTTACCTGTACAGTGAAACCACACAAAAAATTGTTCCTGTTCCGTTTGCAGGCGAAGGATATGAAGACCTGAGCGACACCAGTTTCTTATTCAGGGACACCAGCAGGGCAGCATACATATATTTCGTCCCGCAACAACAGTTGGTGAAAATGCCTTTCACTTTTCAATCCTATGTGAGCTCAGATATGGAAACATCCTCCAGCTTCTTTTTCCAGGATATGAAGAACAGGTACTATTTTTATGATGCGAAGAATGGCAATTTCAAACAACTACCCGGCTATATCAATGATTTTTCTCCTATCTACGAAACATGGTCTACCAGTCATCATCAGTACTTCTATTTTTATGCCGATTCCACTATGACAAAGCGTGGGATCATGGATGAAAATGGGACTATTCTTGCTCAGCCAATATATGAAACGATCGATATGCCGAATGATTATGAAGAATTGGCGCTGTATGTAGCTTTTACGGCAGAAAGAACAGATCTGATTCCTTTGCAAGGTGCGATCGTTTCACCCGGTAAAAAATACACCAGTAGCTCTTTTGAAGACGAATCCGTGTTTTATGGTGAATACGAAGAAGAAGGCAAAAAACGATACCACCTGTTCAACTCCTTCAACCAGTACAAACGTTTTGAATACGATTTTAAAGGAGATCCAATGTATGCAACTACAGAGAAAATAGGCAACAAATGGTTCGCTGTTTTTGAAATGCCGTTTTATGAATCTACAAGTGCGGGTGAAACAGGAGACACAGATCGTACTTACATACTGTATGTGAGCGAAAACGGGAAACCGTATTTTGAATTTGACGGGCGTTTCCGGCCAATAGAGAATTAAAGATAAATTGTTACTTTTATTCACCGATTTTCCGGTGAATAATTCCATGTACAGGATACTACTGTTTGTTTGTGTTGTCTTTTTCAGCTGTTCGGAGAAACAGGAAAGTAAAGCTTCTTTCTATTATTGGAAAACAACGTTTAAGCTTAGGGATCCCGAAAAATCGGCATTGAAGGATCTTCATACCAGCGAGCTGTATATCCGTTTTTTTGATGTTGACAAACAAAACGACTCCATTGCCCCGTTAGGAGTCCTGTCAGGTCTTAATGCGGTACCGGATAGCATACGGACCATCCCTGTGGTTTTTATAACCAACCGAACATTTGGTTCTATTTCCGAAAAAGAAACTGCTCAGCTTGCCGGTCAGGTGTATGGAAAAATCACTACCATGCTCAGCGGGGCAGGGAAGAGCTGTTCGGAAATACAGATCGATTGTGACTGGACGGAGAAAACAAAAGAAGAGTATTTCCTGTTTTTGAAAAAATTGAAGGCCATAGCTCCGGAAAAAACACTTTCAACCACTATTCGTCTGCACCAGGCCAAATACCCTTTGCGGTCGGGAGTTCCACCCGTGGATAAAGGTATGCTGATGTTTTATAATATGGGCGACAGTCATAAGATGAGCGGTCGGAATTCTATTTACAATAAAGAAGATGCTGAAAAATATGTTGGTTATGTTTCTTCGTATCCGCTTCCGTTGGATATTGCATTGCCCATATTCAGCTGGCAGCTGCAGTTTAGAAATGAAAAACTGAGCGGGATCATTCCAAAGGATGATTGTCCGGATACAGATACCACGCCACAAATCGCTAAAACAGCTGATCCGCGTGTTTTTGAAATTAAATCCTCATTTTTGCACAAGGGACGTTATTTTATGGAAAGTGACCTGTTGAAAACAGAACGTCTGACAAAAGATGAATTAATAGAAGCTGCTACTTTACTTGCCGGACAAAAAAACAGGAAGAGCCCGCGCAGGATCGTATTTTTTGACCTGGATGAATATAATTTAAAAACAGTTGAGCATGAAACAATCGAAGAAGTTCTGGACATTCTTAAGTAGCTTTGTCGGCTTTGGGACAATTATTGCACTGGCTTGTGCCGGTGGAGATTGGGATGAGACAGAAGGATCTATGTTTGCACCGGAAATCATTAATAAACCGGTCTATGAGCCTTTTTTCCGTTCGCAGTATCTGCCTTTTTATAAAAGTGGTTTTTATACAAACCCCATAAGCGCCTGCTATGAGCTGAACCTGAAAGAGTGGGATCTCTACTTCAACAAAAAAGTGGGAAAAGAATCGATCAGCTACTGGTTGTACGAGGCGGAATCCAAAGAAGTGAACAATATGATCTTTACCATCAAAGGAACAACCAAAGATATTCCCAAGTTGAGCGAAAAATCGAAACTGAACAGTCTTATCTCCGTTCAACCTTCCGAAAAAGCCACTGCTTTCCTGTATTATGTAGGATTTGCAAAACGGAATGAAACATATACTGCTACGGAAGGAAATGGCTGGGACGAAAAAGAATCGCCAACAGCAGTTGATATTAACAAACAGATCGAAGGCGGTTTGAAATTCTTTACGAATGCAAAAAATCCTTTATTGAAAGAACGCTATCTTTTCCAGCTTATTCGTTTGTATTATTTCAATAAACAGTATAAGGAAGCGATCGATCTGTATACGGCCAATGTTTCTTCATTCAGTAACGAAACGAGTATGAAATGGAGAACGATGGAATATATTGCCGGTGTGTACTACAAACAAAAACAATATTCGCAGGCCAATTACCTGTACTCGGTTGTTTTTGATCAGCTGGATGAACATAAACAATCGGCTTACCTGTCGTTCCATCCGCAGGAAGAAAAAGACTGGCAGCAGTCGCTTGCACTGGCAAAGTCCACTCATGAGAAAGCAGTATTGTGGCAATTGTTCGGTATTGCCAATGATCCCGCTCTTGCTATCCGGGAGATCTACAAGCTGGATCCAAAAGCAGCAGAGCTTGATCTTTTGTTGGTACGCCTTGTGAATATTGAAGAAGATCGCTTTACTTCGAGGCTTATGCGCAAAGCATTCGAGCCAAAGCAGGAAGCGCTTCAGCCCAATTATACGATATTGAATACAGTTAGTGATATAGCGTCCAAAGGCAATACTTCCAACCCGGATTTATGGAACCTCGCTGCGGCGTACCTGAGCTATGAAGCCAATAAGTACGATAAAGGAGATTCCTTTCTGAAAAGCGCAGAGAAAGCCAAAACGGGTGATAGGCTGATACAGGCGCAGTATTATATTGTGAGCCTGGCAGGAAAACTGAACCGGGCAGAGAAAATAGATGCTGCCACAGAAAAAAACATGCTACCGGAGCTGAAGATCTTGTTTGATCACAATTTCAGGAATGTAACGGATGTACGGATGAATTTTGCAGAACGATGGACACGGAACGTACTTGCGGTATTGTACGCCAATAACAAGGAGTACGAAAAATCAGAAATGATCGTACCGGGAACGGTTGCAGGATTTTTGGATAAGAACGAAAATGTAAAAAAGATGATCGCTTATTATGAAAATCCAAAGCATAGCGAGCTGGAGCAGCTATTTATGCAGCATGATTCCAGATCAAAGAACAGTTACATCGATCTGTTAGGTGTCCGCTATGCACAACAGGATATGTTGGATTCCTCACTTGTTGCATTTAATAAAGTGAACAGCGATGCTACTTTGTTAGGCAATCCTTTTACCATTCACATCAAAGATTGCCATGATTGCGATCATATGGCCGCGCAAAAAACAAAATATACATCGGCGAAGTTCATCGAAAAGATGATCGAAATGAAAAACAAAGCCAAAGTAAATAAAGCAGAAGCCGCTCAAAATTATTTCCTGGTGGCAAACGGTTTCTACAATATGACCTATTATGGCAATGCGCGAATCTTTTATGAATATGCGATCAATCCTAATGATAAGACTTCCTATGTCAAAAGAGAAACGCAGGATGATCTGGATTGCAGTCTGGCGCTGAAGTATTACCTGTTGGCGAAGGAAAATTCGACGGATAAGGAATTCAGTGCCAAATGTACGTTTATGGCAGCAAAATGTGAGCAAAATACCTGGTATCGTAATGTTCCGGCAGGGTATGAAGGCGATTTTCAGTCGGGAAAATATTTCCGGATGCTGAAGAAGGAGTATGCAGCCACAGCTTATTACCAGGAAATACTAAAAGAGTGTTCCTATTTCAGCCTGTTCAATGCTAAATAAAGCTTCTCTTAATAAATGTAAAACTCCGGAGCTTTTCAAAACCTTCGGGATTTACTTGCTCAAAATTCGTAATTTTACAGTTTCAAATTGACATTTAATCCCATTACTATATGAAACCAGTACGTATTGCCATCAACGGCTTCGGCAGGATAGGCAGAGTATTTACGCGGGTGGCGCACAACAACCCCGAAATTGAGATTGTAGCGATCAACGATCTTACCGACAGTCATACGCTGGCACACCTGCTGAAGTATGATTCCGTTCACCGGGCTTTTCCCGGAACTGTTTCTGCTACAGAGCAGGGGATCGTTATCAACGGAAAAACTATTCGTGTCTGCAGCGTTAAAGATCCTGCGCAGCTTCCCTGGAAAGAATTAGACATAGATATCGTTATCGAATCCACAGGTTTGTTCCTCGACCAGGAATCTGCTCAAAAGCATCTTGATGCCGGAGCAAAAAAGGTGATCCTTTCTGCCCCACCGAAAGACAATACAAAAGCTATTGTAATGGGGATCAATGATGGTATTATCACAAAAGAGGACCGTATTATTTCCAATGCATCCTGCACCACCAATTGTGCAGCGCCCATGATCCAGGTATTGAAAAAATGGGGGATCGAAGATGCCTATATCAATACGGTGCATTCCTATACCGGTGATCAGCGTCTGCATGATGCACCTCACAAGGATCTTCGGAGAGCCAGGGCTGCAGCCATGAGCATTGTCCCGACATCAACCGGTGCGGCAAAAGCCATTACGAAAATTTTCCCCGAGCTGGATGGAAAGATCGGGGGAGGAGGAATGCGTGTTCCTGTTCCGGATGGATCGCTTACGGATATCACCTGTGTAATGACATCTTATCCTACGGCAGCAGAGATCAATGCCGAATTCAAACGTGCCGCGGAAAATGAATTAAAGAGTATTCTTGCGTATACAGAAGACCCGATTGTTTCTACGGATATCATCGGAAATCCATATTCCTGCATATTCGATGCTGAATTTACTTCGATCGTTGGCAACCTTGTAAAAGTGATCGGCTGGTATGATAATGAAATGGGATACAGCTCCCGTTTGAAGGACCTGGTGCTTAAACTGGCAAAAATGTAAATGTGTTTTTAGAAATGGCTTCCCAACACATGAAGCAGTTTATCGATCTGGCTATCCCAAAGTAATTTGGAAGATTGCCTTTCACTTTCATTATCGGCAAAATCGGTAACGATCAATGAAATATCATTGGTCAGATCATCGCGGTCGATCCTGAATTCAAAAAAAGCGTCATCCAAACGGTCTACCCATTGAAAACGCACTAGTTTCTCCTCATATAATTTGATAAGACGGGCCTGTTGCTGCGTACCATCCCAAAGAAAAGTATATATTTCATTGCGGATGTTGACATCATCACAAAACCATTCGGACAATCCGCTCGGAGACGTAAGGAATTCAAAAAGGATGGCAGTAGATGTGTGGATCACATATTCCAGCTCAAATTTGCCGGCCGGTTCTTTTATTGGTTTTTCCGGCGCTTTGTCTATAATTAAAGGCTTTTGAGGAAGAACGGTTGTTGTTGTAATTGTTTTCGGGGCTTCCGGTTTTTTAGCCGGTGCCTGAACTTTTGCAGGTTTTGACACTTCCGGTTTAGCTTTTGTCACCGGTGCTTTAGGTGCCACAACTTTAGCTGTCTTTACAGGAACAGGTTTTGGGGCCGGTTTACTTACTTTTTTAACTACTGTTTTTGTAGGAGCTATTTTCTTTGCTTTAGCAGGGGCCGCTTTTTTCGTCACGCCAGGGCGTGAAGTCTTTTTAGCTATTTTCTTTAGAACCTGTTTTTTTGCGGCTACTTTTTTTGGTGCCGGTTTTTTTACTGCTTTTTTAGCTACGACTTTTTTAGGAGCCGGTTTACTGGCTTTTTTGCTTTTAGCTTTTACAACAATTTTTTTAGCAACGGCTTTTTTTGTCCCGATAGCTATCGGGACTTTCTTAGGGGCCGGTTTGCTTTTCTTAACCGGTTTAACGATCGCTTTTTTGTTTTTAGCGGGAGCTATCTTTTTTTTAGTTGCTTCGGTTTTTATTTTATTTTTTGATGCTTTAGCACTGGATTTTTTTTCAGCTTTGCTGTTCGATTTGGTTTTAGCAGCCTTTTTGTGTTTCTTGTCATCTTTTTTTACCGACGACTTTGCTTTTTTCTTCGACATAGAGTAGAATATATAGGTTTAAACATCTGCAATATATATAAAATAATTTTATTAACAATAAAATTTAATTTTTTTTACTTTTCGGGGCTGTTTGTTTAATGAAAAAAAGTCCTAATTTTGCACTCCCTTTTCAGGGTATATTTTTTGGCGAGGTAGCTCAGCTGGTTAGAGCACAGGATTCATAACCCTGAGGCCGGGGGTTCGAGTCCCCCCTTCGCTACAAAACGAAAGCCCCTGACAAACAGGGGCTTTCGTTTTAAGAAAACAGTATTTCCTGGCAACTTCTTGTGAATTAATAATTGGTAAGACTTTTATGGAAGAAAGAATACACCCCTTTGATATGATGCCTGCAAGACCGCTTTATCAGTAATTCTCTTCGTTTTCCAGTTTCATTTAACAGTAAACTCATCAGAGAACCACAGTTTGGTCTTATTCTCCGGCAAGTAATATTCCTCAAAAGCAATTTTGTAAGTGCCGGGTTCATCCATATAAACAGAGAAATTATATGATTGTGATGTTTTTATTGTACCTGCTCCACAATCAAGCTGCCGGGGCGACTTGTTCCATTTTATATAACCTTTTTTCGTTTTTTTATATAGTATGGGTAAAGGAGCGCCTGCACCAAGGTTTTCACAACGCCCATCTGCCCTTAGCCATTTTATATTGGTTGTCAGGTACACTGATTTTATTTCCTCTGAAACTTTGTAGACTGATTTACCCGGTTTAATTATGACTGAATCTTTTTTTAGGGCGAGTGCTTCATATTGTATTCGCCAATCGTGGCCTGGCTCTGAAACTTGTTTTATCAATTTCCCTTTTATGTCCCATTCTTTCCATTCTTTTAGTTTGTAGCCAATGTAAATTTCTTCCGTATGTTTCTGTCCATTCTCAAAATATGTTGTATGCAAACCGTCAGCGTGTTCTTCGCTTATTTGTCCATTTTCATACCACCAAATTCCTTTTGGAACAAAAGGAATTCCAAATACACCTAACTGTTTTTTGTCAAAAACTACTTCAGTTTTTTTGTTGCCGTTTTCGTACCAGTCATGGTACGCACTTACGTATCCATTTAAATATACCTTTTCACTTTGTTTTTGGCCACTCTTAAAATATAAAAAGCAACTGCCCGAATAGGGTTCTTTTTCGCCCCTTAAATAATCCTTATGCATACAATCACTACAAACAAAACTATGTTTTAGAGAATCACAATTGCAAACTCTTAAGCTATCTACGAGGGGCTGTTGCCCCAAAGCAATTTGGCAAAGTAAAACAAGTAATAAGCTAAGTGATTTTTTCATTTCTTCCTGTAAATTGAATGTTTTTTCATTTTCCAAAAAATTCTGCCTGCCAGACCAATTTCCCTTTTCATACTATTCTTTTGCAGCCGGTTTTCGTGATGGATAAAATAAAGCAATGCTCCTTTTTCTTTTTGTCAAATCTTCACACCTGCCGAACCATTCTCATCGTATGGTGGTCGGGAGTTTTCATTGTAAATAAGTTGAGCAGGGTAAAGATTGTACAATAAATATGCCATTAACTCTTTTTTAATAAAGGGAGATTAGATTTTAAGCATCAGGTAATGATTTTACGGTCAAAAAGCGTCAATCTATATCTGGGAACCCCATTGCGGTTTTTTTCGTTTTATGACTCACAGTTTACGTACCACATTCAGATAATTACTCCTTACGTGCAATGTGGACTACACTTCTCCCGATAGCTACCGGTCGTCCCGTAGATTAACGACCTCATATTTATCCGGGTTCATGGGGTGTTTATTAATATACCCATCCGGCCATTTCAGGCAGAACATAGCAGCTTCTTTGGAATAGACAACCGTGCAGGTTACATATTCACCTTTATAATAGAATTTCACGTCATGACCTTCACAGATCTGATTTCCATTCTTGTCCGACATCCCGGTAAACGCGTTTTCAAATAGTTTCATCGCTGAAAAATAAGCAGAAACACAAATATAGATACGGATCCTGATAAAAAGAATTTCCATCTAATCAGGGAAATGGCCTTTTTGGCGATTTTAGAACAGACTATTTGTTAATAAGCTGATTATCAAACCACTTAAATTTTCGAAAACAGTTGAACAAACAGTATTTTTTTCTTCTTTTTGCAGCAAATTGAATGAGAGTGTATTTTGTAACCTTTTATTGAATTTTACGTTTTTTTATTTATTAAATAATTTAGCCTTATGTATTGGACATTAGAATTGGCATCCTGGCTTGAAGACGCTCCCTGGCCTGCAACAAAAGACGAGTTGATCGACTTTGCCCTACGTTCCGGTGCACCGATGGAGGTTATCGAAAACCTTCAGGAAATTGAAGACGAAGGAGAGGCCTATGAAACAATCGAGGAAATTTGGCCGGATTACCCGACTAAAGACGATTTCTTCTTTAATGAAGATGAATTTTAAGAAAAATAACCTAACTGAAGGCTGTCCGAAAGGCAGCCTTCTTTCGTTTTACACTTTTCGGACTCACATAACTCCTTAAAATAAAGTGGTTTAGATAAAAACTACTTTAACTAAATTTTTCGACCAAAAAACGAAAAAAGAGTATAAGTTCTTGTTATATGTCGTTTTGTTTAATATATTTGTTTTGTTAACGAAACTTAAAAAAGAGCCATATGCCGGAAGATTTTGAAAAACATGAGCAGGGAGACTTGTATGCCAGGTCGATCAGAGCGGGTAAGAGAACCTACTTTTTTGACGTAAAATCGACAAAAGCCGGAGACTACTATCTGACTATAACAGAAAGCAAAAAACGTTTCGGAACCGATGGAAAGTTTTTTTTCGAAAAACATAAAATATTCCTCTATAAAGAAGACTTTGAAAAATTTTCAGAAGGTTTACATGATGCAGTGAGTTTTATCAAAACCAATTCTCCTGTTATCGAAGCTGCAGTTGCAGAACCAGCCAGCAGCAACATATCATTCGAAGATTTAGGACAATAAACATTCCTCCCCGTTCCGATAGCTATCGGAATGGGAATAATGGGATCGTTTTCAGGTAAGCATGCTGACAGAATTTGTCAGTATGCTTTTTTTATTTACGACTCCCGATTTTAGCTACCTTTGCATACGCCGAATAAAAGATTTTCATCGTATGATCCCTTTTTCACCACCACGAATCGACCAAAAAATTATAGATGAAGTGACTGCCGCCCTCCGTTCGGGCTGGATCACTACCGGTCCACGTACCAAAGAGTTTGAAAAACAGTTAAGTGCCTACAGCGGACAGAAAGCGACTTTATGCCTTAATTCTGCTACGGCAGGGATGGAGGTGATGCTCAGATGGTTTGGAGTAAAAGAAGGAGACGAAGTCATCATCCCGGCATACACCTATTCGGCTACGGCCAATGTGGTTATTCACTGCGGGGCCAAACCTGTTTTTGTAGACGTGAATAAACACGATTTCAACATCAGCGTGGCGGAGATCGAAAAGCACATCACCGAACGGACGAAAGTGATCATGCCCGTTGATTTTGCCGGTTACCCCTGTGATTATGATGCCATTAACGCATTGACAAAAAAATACGCATCAAAATTTGTTGCCGCTTCCGACAACCAGCAAAAACTGGGCAGGATGTTGGTGTTATCCGATTCTGCTCATTCGTTCGGAGCTTTCTACAAAAACAAACGTGCGGGTGTGCTCACTGATATTTCCGTATTTTCTTTCCATGCAGTGAAAAATCTGACTACTGCGGAAGGTGGCGCTGTTGCCCTGAACCTACCGGCACCTTTTGATAACGAAGAATTGTATAAGCAGCTTTGTGTTACTACTTTGCACGGGCAAAACAAAGATGCACTGGCAAAGACACAGAAAGGTAACTGGCGCTACGATATCGTGGAGGCAGGTTACAAATGCAATATGACGGATCTTACGGCTGCCATTGGCTTGGTAGAGCTCGCGCGATACGATAACGATACGCTCAAAAAACGCAAACATATATTTGATCTGTATACAAAGGAGCTTTCGAAAAATGTACTGGTCGATATCCCGGTGTTCAGAACTGCCGAAAAGGAATCTTCCTATCACTTGTATCCATTACGTATCAAAGGAGTAAGCGAACCGCAACGGGATGAGATCATCCGTCTTATTTTTGACCAGGATGTTTCTGTGAATGTGCACTTCCTGCCGGTGCCGGGCATGAGCTTTTACAAGGGCCTCGGATATGAGATGAAGAACTACCCGGTTACGCAGGATAATTCGAGCCGGGAGATCTCGCTGCCCGTATTTTACGATTTGACGGATGAGCAGGTACTAACCGTGTGCAATGCAGTAAACAAAGCTATCAAAATGGTGATGTAATGCTGAAGCGTTTGTTCGATATCATTGCATCACTTATTGGACTATTGCTCCTGTTTCCTTTTTTCATTCTTATTGCCCTGGTCATCAGCATTGATTCGCGCGGAGGTATTTTCTTCCGGCAGGTACGTGTCGGAAAAAACAATCGTGATTTCAGGTTGTTCAAATTCAGGACTATGGCTACCGGATCGGATAAAAAAGGATTGCTCACCGTTGGCGGCCGGGATAGCCGGATCACCCGCGTAGGGTATTACCTGAGGAAATACAAGCTGGATGAGTTGCCTCAGCTGCTCAATGTGCTGATCGGAGACATGAGTCTCGTGGGGCCACGACCGGAGGTACGCAAATATGTGGATATGTATAACGAAGAACAGCGTAAAGTCCTGTTGGCAAAACCGGGGATCACCGATTACGCTTCTATCGAATATGTAAATGAAAACGAACTCCTTGCCAAATCGGATAACCCCGAACAAACTTACATCCTTGAAGTGATGCCTGCAAAGCTGCTATTGAACCAAAAATATATTTCTGAGCAGGGTTTATTCACAGATATCCGGATAATTTTCAAAACCCTGCTTAAAATTGTTTCTTAAGCGGAAGCTCTTATGTTTCTGTTATCCAATCCATTACAAAGGTATCAGACAGATGATGTTTATAATTGCCTCCTGCCGCATAGGTGGATACTACTGAAAATTATGTACTTTTACTTTCGCTTATTAAAGCTATGATTACAGAACTTTTATTTACTATTTTCCTTATTTTACTGAATGGTTTTTTTGTGGCAGCAGAGTTTGCCCTGGTAAAAGTAAGAGCCTCCCAAATTGATATAAAGATCCAGAAAGGCAGCTCAAGGGCCAAAAGCGCTAAGAAGCTGGTGGACAAACTGGATGCCTATCTTTCGGCTACACAGCTGGGAATAACCCTCGCCAGTCTTGCCCTGGGTTGGGTAGGTGAGGATGTGGTCTCTCATTTGGTCAGGATCCTTTTCTTAAAACTGGGATTTGCCGAAACCTCCTTTGCTGTTCACAGCATTTCCATACCGATTGCGTTTACGCTGATCACCTTTTTTCACATTACCCTCGGCGAGCAGATACCGAAAATGTTCGGTATCAAATTTCCCCTTGAGCTTATCTTATTCGTAGCTGTTCCGCTGCGTATTTTCTATTTTATATTCGGTCCTTTCATTTGGTTGCTTAATAAATCTTCCAATCTTTTCCTGCGCCTCGTAGGTGTGAAAAAAACGGGAGAAGACGATGTGCATACGGAAGAAGAGCTGCGGCTTATTCTCACCGAAAGCGAGGAAGGCGGAGCCATCAAGCCAAGCGAAAACGAGCTGATCCAGAATGTATTTGATTTCGATGACCGTATTGTGAAACAGATCATGGTGCCTCAAAACAAGGTTTCGGCTATTGATATTGAAACAGGCAGGGAAGAAGTAATCAAAAAGATCATCGAAGAAGGATACTCCCGTTTGCCCGTGTATTTAGGAGACATTGATAATGTTATCGGCATCATTCACTCAAAAGACCTGTTGAAAGAAGTGATCGAGAACCGTTTCAAAACGATCCGTGATATCATGCGCCCGGCTCATTTTGTTCCTGAAACCATGAAGGTAAATGAGCTGCTGAGAGATTTTCAGAAAATGCATTTGCAGATCGCCATTATCACCAATGAACATGGGGCTACAGCTGGTATCGTTACGATGGAAGACATCATCGAGGAGTTGGTAGGGGAGATCCAGGATGAACATGACGAGGAAAAACCCGATGTAGAGAAAAAAAGCGATACGGAGTTTATTGTAAAAACGCATGCAAATATCGGAGATATCAATGAGATGCTCCCGATAGCCTTACCCGAAAGTCCGAATTACGATACCGTTTCAGGCCTTATCAACAGCCTGTTTGGCAGGATCCCGGCTGTGAATGAAAAGAGAAAGATAGATGGGTATACGATCACTATCCTGCAACGTAAAAAACAGTTGGTGGAACTGATAAAGCTGGAAGTTACAAATCCTAACGATAATTAAGATCCGGAAGTTTTTCGATGAATTGATCGTTTTGGATCCCGGTTTGGATTGTTTTTGATATTTTTGGATTAAATCTTTAGTTATGCTACAACCTCTCAAAAAGCGTGTACTGCGTTCTGCAGTTGGAGTTTTCAATACGATAGAAAAGAATCGTTATTTTTTTTCTTCCAAATACCTTCGTGGACAGGGGATCGAGATCGGAGGCCTTCATATGCCACTCCAGCTGCCGGCTGCTGCAAAAGTAAAGTATGTCGACCGCTATGACACTCCGGGACTTCGAAAACATTATCCTGAGCTTGCTTCCTATAACTTAGTGAATGTGCAGATCATTGATGACGGAGAGAAACTGGCAACCGTTCCGGATAATTCACAGGATTTTATCATTGCGAACCATATGCTGGAGCATTGCAAAAGTCCTATCACTACTATTGAAACCCATCTCCGCAAAGTAAAACCGGGCGGAGTTCTTTTCTACGCTATTCCAGACAAACGTTTTTGTCCGGATAAAGACCGCAACCTGACCACTTTTGATCACCTGCTAAGCGATTACCGCGGTGAGCTTGATCATTATCCGCATTTTGAGGAATGGGCGATCCACTGGAACGAATGTAAAGGTAAAGAAGCTATCGATAAACGGGCAAAAGAGCTTTTTGATACGGATTACAGTATTCATTTCCACAATTGGACAGTGAGTACTTTTGGCGATTTCCTATATAAGACCAACGATTTTCTCAGTACCAAATTCGAGGTGAAGCTCCTTTTCCTGAATTTCACAGAAGTTTTGGTAATACTGGAACGGGTGAGCTAAATCCTTCGAAACTTCTTTACATCACCGCATACAATACCGGTTTGCTCGGGCTTGCGTCGTTCTCGAAAGAAGCGATCTGCAGGTTGAGAATATACGTTCCGTCCAATACATCGTTCGGTACGTAGATCATTTCCGTAATCGTCCGCTGCACCTGCGTGTTGTGTGGGTATTCCCAGAAAGCGTGATGTGCAGCGAGTGTTCCGCCATCCACTTCTTTATCCACGGACGGAAGGTCCAGCAACAAATGTTCGTATCCCAGCGAAAGAATGTATTCAATAGCTTCCTTGCTTATATAAGGCGGATTGCTGTTGGAGTACTGGGTCACAAGCTTTGCTGGTGAATTGGAAATAGTACGGATGACCAGCGCTTCTGCTTTCCTGCCTTCGAGCGTAAACTCTATTCCTCTTTTCGTGATCACGTTGTCGCCGTTTTCCTGTTGTTCAGGCAATACGGAGATCAGTTCTGCATGGAACATGAAACGTGTAAGGCTTTTATTGATGCTGTAGGGTTCCTTACTGATATGTCCCACGCACTCGGTATGCGTTCCATTGCCATGTGGATTGAAGGTAATGTTCCTGAAATTCACGCTGCTGCCTTGGTTCACATCGCCAACCCAGTCGCCCAGTCGCACCGGTTCTATTTTAACAGGTGGCACGTACCATGCTTTGGTAGCATGCTCATTTGTGCTCAGCGGCATAGAGATATCGATCGGGTGAAAAAAATCGACCCGAAATGTTTTTCCATTGTGTAATAAGGTTCCTACCATAGATCAAAAATAAAATAAATGTCCGTTTACCTTGTTCCTGCTCAATTCCAATGCAGGACAAGGTATTTTGATAAAGTTAATGGTTTTGAAAACAGCTTTCAAAACTTTTGAGCGTGTTTTTATCCGTGCCAGGTCTATGTCCAGCGAAAGCAGCAGTTTACGATAGCGTTGGTTACCGATCACCTCACCATCCGAACGTAGTATTACATAATCGTCTTTCCCGCTGATCATTCCATCGGCACCGTATCCTACAGCCACGTTCAGCCATTTCGGGAACTTATTGTCTTTTTTCAAAAAAAAAGAGATGTTGCAGGAAAGCCAATAGCTCTGCCCGTTGTAATCCTTCAGGAATTGCTGGGCCAGGTTTTCCCCAAGCAGGTTGGGACGGTATTGCCAGTATCCTGATTGATGAAATGAAAATTTGAATTTGATCCGTTGCTCTTTCCAGAAATGCTGCTGCCCGATAAAGAGCAATGTGCCCGCCGTATTCGCGCCCATATCGCCCCAGGAAAATCCCCAGCCTTCCGAAAAACCGTCGAGACCTTCAATAATGGTCATGTAGGCCAGTCCACTGGTTCCGCCTATCAGTGTACTTTTATTCTCGCTCATCCCGCTCCATTTGCAGGCATGATATCCGGCATTCCCGATCTGGTAAGTGGTAAGCGTATGCCCGATCTTGTCCATCTGCAGCCATTCACTGTTGTCATTAAAAAAATGGAAAGAGCCGCTGTTATAATCCTTGTACCAGGCATAATACAGTCCGGTGGTACCTACTGCAGCAGTGGTGGCAGCCCCGATGCCCAGCCATAGTTTTCTTTTTTCGAAGAGGATAGTGGAATCGGCCGGCTGAGCAAAAAAAACAAATGCCCGGAGCGAAAAGACGAATAAAAAAATAATTTGTTTCATCAGGCGCTCCGGGTATGAAATAAAAGGGAAATAAAGATTACTGACTCACCCGAAGGCTGTCGATGGCTTCATTTACAAGCTTCAGACGCTCTTTGAATTCGTTGAGCTTGTTTTTTTCATTCGTTATCTTGTTCTCGATCTCCTGCATGAAATCATTTTTGCCTTTCGCATTTTTGAAAAAGCCCATGTTGTTTTCATACGTACGAATATTGTTATTGATCTCGTCAAAACTTTTGCGCAGGAAATCTTTTTCTTTTCTGAGCAATGTATCTGCTTCTGCGGAGCCTTTGAAACGCTCCAGCTTGTTCATGAATTTTACCGTATGCATTTCTGCCTGGTTGGTAATGATACCGTCATACAATTCATCAAGACGTTTGTAGAAAGCTTCGTTCAGACGCTGTTTATCTTTGAAAGGAACCATACCTGCTGCATTCCATTCTTCTGAAAATGATTTCAGAGAAGCTTTGTCGGCAGTAGTATCTCCCGATGGTGTGAATTCAAGGATACGTTTCACGATTTCCTCTTTCACTCCGAGGTTACCGGTATATTGCGACTCTATTGCTTCGTAGTACGCTTTTTTTGCATCGAAAAAGCCATTGCAGGCTTTCCGGAAACGCACGAACAGTCTTGATTCTTCCATACCGGCAGCCGGGATCTTTTTCCAGCTGTCCTGCAGGCGGATCAGTTTCTCAGATGTTTCTTTCCACTGGGTATCATTTTGCAGCGCCTCTGCTTTTTCGATAAGCGCCATTTTCTGTTTCTTGAATTCAGATGTTTTTTCTTTCAGAACAGAATAGAATTCTTTTTTCTTTTCAAAGAAGGAATCACAGACTTCCCGAAATTCACGATAAACTACATCACCAGTGGATTTATCCGTGTATCCGATGCTTTTGTATTCTTCCTGGAGCTTGATCAGTGCTTCTGTAGTGGTTTTCCATCCGTCTTCACGTTCAGGGAGGTTCTCTATAAATGCTTTGGCTTTCTCTACCAGCGTTTTTTTGCTGTCAAGGTTGCCTTTTTTGCGTTCCTCTATCTCGTTGTAAAATGTTTTAATTTTCGCATATACAGCATCTAAAGCCGTTTTGTATGCAGTCTTCATTTCGGTCCAGCTTTCCTGTGTTACGGGGCCAATTTCTTCCCAATCATTGCGGTATATTTTTATCAGCTGTTCAACTTCTTTTACATTTTCATTGTTCAGCAAACCGTTCACTTTTGACAGGATCTCGTTCTTCAGCACCACATTCTTTTTCAGGTCATGATCCTGCAGCTGGCGGAAAATAGCGAGGTTGTAATTAAAATTTTCTACTGCCTTGCTGTATTCCGATTGTAATTCCTTGTATTTGTGGGTGGAAACAGCTCCCGTTTCTTTCCATCTCAGTTGTAATTCCTGTAGTTTTTTTATTGCGCTACCCACATTTACTTCGAGCTTGCTAAGCGCATTGATATCGTTGATGATCTCCTGCTTGATAACAAAATTCTTGTTTTGCTCCTCGGCCAGCTTTTCATCCTGTTGTTTTTTTAGTTTCCTGAATTTATCAAAAAGCTCAATGATCCGGTTGTCTTCCGGAGATTTGGTGTAAATAAAATCACGCGCTTTGCCACCTTCGTCCACAAATTCCTGTTTGGCTGCTTCCATTTCTTTGGAAAAAGCCTGTTCGTATTCGCGCTGAATATCTTTGATCCTGTTAGCAACCGCACTCGTATCGGCACCAGCCAATAGGTCCTCCAATTTTGTAATAATGTTCGCTTTCATGTAAAAGTCCTGGGGTATTGTTTTATGAACAAATATATGCAAATGTTTTTATTTGAACCTATTGGGAAAACTGCATTTTTCGATACTCTTTCTGCCGGAATTTTTTTTCAAAATGAAAAAACAGTAAGAATTCTTCCAGGGCCTTTAATTATCAGGGTATGATTAACAAATCTTATCGCGAAAAATGTGTTTTCAACCGTATTTTGGAGTATTTTTGTACCTATTTTGAACACTAAATGGCAAAAGACAATTTAATCCGCTGTTCCTTCTGCGGTCGTGATAAGCGGGAAGCAAAGATGCTGATAGCCGGACAGCAGGGACATATTTGTGAAAATTGTGTTTCGGAAGCATACAAGATCGTATCGGCCGAGGCAGATTCCACACGTAAGGAAGCTTCCAAACAATCTTTAAAATTATTAAAACCCCAGGCGATCAAAACCTACCTGGATGAATATATCATTGGGCAGGATGAAGCGAAAAAAGTGATCAGTGTAGCGGTTTACAACCACTTTAAACGTGTTACAGCTGTTAAAAATACGGATATCAGCAAGTCTTCGGAAGATGTGGAGATCGAAAAATCCAATATTCTGCTGGTGGGTGAGACCGGAACCGGAAAAACCCTGATCGCAAGAACTATTGCCAAATTACTGAATGTTCCTTTTTGTATTGCGGATGCCACAGTATTTACCGAAGCAGGATATGTGGGGGAAGATGTGGAAAGTATCATAACCCGGCTGTTACAGTCTGCTAACTATGATGTGGAATCAGCCGAACGTGGTATTGTATTCATTGACGAGATCGATAAAATTTCCCGAAAAGGAGACAATCCCTCGCTGACACGTGATATCAAGGAAGGTACACAGCAGGCTTTGCTGAAGCTGCTGGAAGATTCGATTGCCAATGTACCGCCACAGGGTGGAAGAAAACATCCGGATGCGAAAATGGTTCAGGTAAATACCAAAAATATACTCTTTATTTGTGGAGGAGCTTTCGATGGGATCGATAAAGTGATCGGCCGCCGGATGAATACACAGGCGATCGGTTATTCAAACGCCAGCGAAAATGTACTCGACAAAAACAACATGTTACAGTATGTAGCGCCTCAGGATATGAAAGCATTCGGATTGATCCCCGAGCTGATCGGGCGTTTACCGGTACTTACGTATCTGAATCCCCTGGATGGCCCGACACTTCGCCAGATTCTTACCGAACCGAAAAATGCACTGATCAAACAATACGAGCACCTGTTTGCGTTGGATGGCGTGAAGCTGAAAGTGGAAGCGGCCGTATTGGATTTCATTGTAGAAAAAGCATTGGAATTCAAACTGGGCGCGCGTGGTTTACGTTCGATCTGTGAAGCGATCATGGTGGACATCATGTTCGAGATCCCTTCGGAAGATAACCAGGTAAAGAATTTTACGCTTACCTTGAAATATGCTAAAGACAAGCTGAATCCGGCTAAGCTTTCGAACTTAAGAGCTGCGTAACTGCTATCAAAATTGATAAAAATATAAAAGCACCCTGACGGTTATCTGTCAGGGTGCTTTTTTGTTTACAGTTATTTGAAACAGTTAGTGCTCGCTAACAGTTTTCAATTATTTGGTAAAAGGATAGTCTTTTATCGTAAACTCATGTCCCATTTTTTCCTTTTTTGTTTTCAGGTATTGCTCGTTATGCGGGTTGGAAGCAATTTCGATAGGGACATTTTCCACGATCTCCAGGCCATAACCGATAAGCCCGGCACGTTTCACCGGGTTATTGCTCATCAGGCGCATTTTGGAAACGTTCAGGTCGCGTAATATTTGTGCACCGATCCCATAATCGCGCTGATCCATTTTAAAGCCTAATTCTAAATTTGCTTCCACGGTATCTCTTCCGTTTTCCTGAAGTTTGTATGCTTTTAATTTATTCAACAAGCCGATGCCCCGACCTTCCTGGTTCATGTATAGGACTACGCCTTTGCCTTCTTTTTCTACCATCTCCATGGCTTTGTGCAACTGAGGGCCGCAGTCGCAACGGCAGGAACCAAAAATATCGCCGGTTACACAGGAAGAGTGCACGCGCACGAGGATAGGTTCGTCTTTTTTCCATTCACCTTTTATTAAGGCCAAATGCTCCGAATCGTCCTGCGTGTTTTTATAAGCTACCAGCTTAAAGTCGCCCCACTGTGTAGGCATATTCACCTGTACCTCACGAACTACGCTTGTTTCTGTTCGTAGCCGGTAAGCGACCAGGTCTTTGATGGTAATGATCTTAATGTTGAATTTCTCTGCAATTTTTACCAGGTCGGGTAAGCGGGCCATCGTGCCATCTTCGTTCAGTACTTCCACCAATGCACCACATGGCTCCATTCCTGCCAGCAAAGCGAGGTCGATGGTAGCTTCTGTATGCCCGGGCCTGCGGATCACGCCGCCTTGTTTTGCGATTAATGGAAAGATATGTCCCGGCCGGCCAAAATCCTCTCCTTTCATGTCAGGATCGATGAGGGCCTGTATGGTCTTCGAACGATCCTGGGCAGAGATCCCGGTTGTACATCCGTATCCTAATAAGTCGATGGAAACTGTAAATGCGGTTTCGTGTGCTGCCGTATTTTTGCGGACCATTAACCCAAGATCCAGTTCTTTTGCCTTCTGTTCGGTAATGGAAACGCAGATCAGGCCGCGTCCGTGTGTAGCCATAAAATTCACTACTTCCGGTGTAATATTTCTTGCGGCAGTTATAAAATCTCCTTCATTCTCCCTGTCTTCATCATCTACTACTATTAGCAGCTTTCCTGCTTTGAGATCTTCGATGGCTTCTTCGATAGTATTGAGCTTAAATTCCATTTTACAAAGGTACTCAATGTTGCAGAAAGCACAATGATATTATTTGCTAAAATAAGCGTCCAAATCCGTTGAAATCCATTCAGATACAAGGGTATTAAATGTGGCGCTTGTATCTGATTAATCTTAATGAGAATGGCCGGAATCCCAATAAGAAGTGTATATTTGTTTCCCTATGGCAGGTAATTCAATAGGAACGCTGTATCGCTTAACTACTTTTGGTGAAAGCCACGGAGAGGCTATAGGAGGGATCATTGACGGATGTCCTGCAGGCTTGGATATTGATCTGGATTTTATCCGCTCCGAAATGCAGCGCCGAAGACCAGGACAATCCCATATTGTAAGCCAGCGAAAAGAAGAGGACGAGGTTCAATTCCTGTCCGGGATCTATGAAGGAAAAACAACCGGAACTCCTATTGGTTTTACGATTAAAAACGAAGATCAGCGCTCCAAAGATTACGACCACAACAAAGATGTTTACAGACCTTCCCACGCGGATTATACCTATGATGCAAAATATGGTATCCGCGATCATAGAGGGGGAGGACGGTCTTCTGCACGGGAAACAGCCTGCCGGGTTGTAGCAGGCGCTATTGCCAGACTATTGCTGAAAGAAGCAGGTATGGAGATCAGAGCTTATGTTTCGCAGGTAGCCACCATAAAACTGAGCAAATCCTATACAGAGCTGGATCTTTCTACTATTGAAAGCAACAGTATACGCTGTCCGGATGCATCAACGGCAGCGCAAATGATCGAACTCATAGAACAAATACGCAAAGCAGGTGATACTGTAGGCGGCATTGTTTCCTGTGTATGTACAGGCATTCCGGCGGGACTGGGCGAACCGGTATTCGATAAGCTGCAC
The DNA here is from genome assembly GCA_021156365.1 of Bacteroidota bacterium. GTDB lineage: Bacteria > Bacteroidota > Bacteroidia > B-17B0 > Aurantibacillaceae > JADJDM01. Next base: position 260,267 of record JAJNDK010000001.1, on the reverse strand, counting down.
GCAGATCTGGCAAAAGCCATGATGAGTATCAATGCCACTAAAGGTTTTGAATACGGAGAAGGATTTAATTCCATACACTTCAAAGGTTCGGAACTAAATGATCTTTTTGAAGCAAAAGACGAAAAAATACACACAAAAACCAATCATTCCGGAGGTATACAGGGAGGCATAAGCAACGGAATGGATATCTATTTTAATGTGGCATTCAAACCTGTTGCGACCATCATGCAGGATCAGCAAACTGTGGATTCGAAGGGGAATGAAACAGCGATCAAAGGGAAAGGAAGGCACGATCCCTGTGTGTTACCACGCGCTGTGCCAATAGTGGAAAGCATGGCAGCGATCATACTGGCCGATCACCTGCTTCGTGCCAAAACATCGCAGATGCAATCAGTAGTATCCTCATAAATCAAAATTAGTTTCAAAGCAGTACACAGAACATGAATTTTAAAAAAAACGGACTTCTCTTATTTATTATAATTGCCATGATCATCGGTATTATTACCGGGGCTATTATCAATTCGAACAGCACCAGGGCATTCAAAGCTGCGATCGCAGAACAAAGTGAACGTTATAAAAACGATCCTAAGCAGGTGGAGGTCGTAAAAGCAATATATACCAAAGCAGAAGAGAAAGACAAAAAGTCCGTTGCCTCCGGATTTTCCATACTCAGTGATATTTTCCTCCGCCTGATCAAAATGATCATTGCACCGCTTGTTTTTTCAGTACTTGTAGTTGGAATTGCCAAAGTAGGTGATTTTAAATCAGTGGGCAGAATAGGAGGGAAGACGTTGATCTATTTTACCTGTGCAACACTGATAGCGCTGACGTTAGGGCTGGTAATCGTAAATATTTTTGAGCCGGGAAAAACCATGCAACTAAAATTGCCGGAAGCAGGCGCTGATGCAGGAGTAAAAGCAGGCGCTCAAACGGCGAAGAATTTCATCGCTCATATTATTCCGCAGAGTATCGTAGAAGCAATGGCAGCCAATGATGTATTGCCTATCGTGATCTTTGCCTTGTTTTTTGGTATTGGCACAGCAGCGATAGGAGAGAAAGGAGAAATTATCATAAAATTACTTGATAGTGTGAGCCATATCATGTTCAAGATCACCAACTATGTGATGAAATTTGCACCCATCGGGATCTTTGGGGCGATCACTGCAGTCGTCATTCAGCAAGGTCTGGATGTACTATCGGGCTATGTTTACCTTATCGGGTGTTTTTTCGGAGGACTGCTCTTTTTTGTATTTGTAGTGCTGCTGGGTATCTGCGTTATTTTCCGCATCCGGTTCTGGAAATTGCTCGGTCTTATCAAAGAACCTGCCTTGCTTGCATTCAGCACTGCCAGTTCGGAAGCTGCGATGCCGAAAACGATCGATGGCCTGGAAAAATTCGGGATCTCCAATAAAGTAGTGAGTTTTGTGATTCCATTGGGATATTCCTTCAACCTTGATGGATCCATCATGTATATGACCTTCGCCACCATGTTTATTGCTCAGGCATATGGAATTCATATCAGTTTTGCTGACCAGATCTATATGATGTTGATCCTGTTACTTACCAGTAAAGGGGTAGCGGGTGTGCCAAGAGCTTCTTTTGTCGTTATTGCCGGGATGCTGGCGATGTTTAAGATCCCGGTAGAAGGATTGTTGTTATTGCTTGCCGTGGATCAGGTACTCGATATGGGGCGTTCTGCTACAAACGTAATAGGTAATGCCGTAGCATCCGCGGTAGTTGCCAAATGGGAAGGGGAAAAATTTTAAATATTCTTTAAAAAAAATTTGCAGATTTTAAAAATCTGTGTACTTTTGTCCTCCCAATCGCGCAAGTAGTTCATCTCAAAATACCGGAGGCAGAGCTAAACGGGATTGTTTGAAAAAATGCGAAAGTAGCTCAGTTGGTAGAGCGTAACCTTGCCAAGGTTAAGGTCGCGAGTTCGAGACTCGTCTTTCGCTCCAAAAAAGTCCTTCAGTATTCCTGAAGGACTTTTTATTTTATAATTAACAGTTAAGTTGCAGGCCCGATGCTTCTGGACGATATCTGTCTTTTGCTACCAAGCCCTGTTTCTGACAGAACTTTTTGTTCATGCCCTATGCGATTCGTAAACAGGTAGATAGCGTATGTTTTTGTATCTGTATTATTTTTTGTAAATTTGTTGTAAGTTGATCAAAAATGAAAATGGAAACTCAATATAAAAAAGCCGGAGCTCCCAATAATCTTCATCTGTTAGTCGAGAAACATAAAAAAATCAACAAACAAATAGAAGAAGGCAAAGGTATTGATCCGGAACTAAGCAAAAATTTTGTCACCTTCTCTTTATCCAATAAGCCCAACAAAGGATAATACTTTTGTATTTACATCCGGTTCGGGTCATATCTATACTGTTTATTTTGACCGAAGTAATCCTGTATTTAATGACAGCCGTGTAGATAAGTATGGAGTTTACTTTGGTTTCAGTTGCGATCCTGCAATGAAAGTTTTTGGCAGGGGACACGATCCCAAAATAGGTGCCACTATTATGCATCTTATTTCAGAGCTCTTTTTGGCATATCCCGACAGTATTCTTGCCTATGTATGTTCCGCTCTGGACCAACAAGACCGTCACAGGCAGATCCTGTTTGCGAAATGGTACAATGCAAGCTCTCTTAAGGAAGGTTTTATATTTATCCGGAAGAAGATCTATGACAACTATTGCGGCGTGATTTATAGCGCCAGTCATCCGGCTGTATTTGAGATCGGAGATGCGTTTTTTGATTTTGACCTGGATAACAAACCGGAAGTATGGGAAGAAGAAGAGTTTTATTTTTTTGATGAGGATGAATAATCTCAATAAACAGTATCTTTGAAAAAATGATTGAACATGGAAAATAAAGAACAACAACTGAATATAGAACTATCCGAGGAGATCGCAGAAGGTATTTACAGTAATCTGGCTATTATCACCCATTCCCAGTCGGAATTTGTTATAGATTTCATCAAAATGATGCCGGGTGTACCGAAAGCAAAAGTAAAATCACGAATAGTTCTTACCCCACAGCATGCCAAACGCCTGCTTCATGCTTTATCAGACAATATCCAGAAATTTGAGCAGCAGAATGGCAAAATAAAAGAAGGAGAGGCCAATGCTTTTCCGTTGAATTTCGGCGGACCTACGGCACAGGCCTAATCCAGTGATCGTTTATTGAACAGTGTATATCCAAAGTGGAACAGGAAGGTAAACGGCTGCTGTTCTCCGTGATAATAATTGGTAGAAATTGCAAGCGGCCCTACCGGCGTATGATACACAATGGCAGCCATTCCTGTAAAATACCGGTATAGAAATTCAGCACTGTATTGCGCTTTGTTCTTATCGTCTTTTATGATGGTCTGAACCGGCTGGAATACATATCCTTCAAAGCGGATATCTACGTTTTTTACCGGGTTCAATATAAACTTAATACCGCCTGCGAGGTATTTTTGTGCCCTGAATTTCTCAAGGAATAAAGTACGGCTTTCCGGTGTAGGCATAAATGCAGGAGTGGAAAGAATAGTAGAGTAATAATTCTTGAAAAAGTTCTGCGAAGAAAGAACGCCTTCGCCTAATACACCGATCTTAAAATGCCTGCTGGTCTTTAAGTAATAATCGATCTTGCCTTTTAGCTGGAACCATTTATGCGGGATATTGAACTCAAGTGTGTCTGTAGCTGTGGATCCCGGGTCGTAATATTCAAGCCCATCGAAGTAATTAACTTTGAAATTGACATACAGGCCTTCTGATGCATAGAGCTTACGGTTTAGGGTATTCAACTCATATTCGATCCGCCCGAAACCGAAATCAAAATCAGTGCGGTCTGCTGTATCTTTATTAGAGAAGTTATCCGTTTGGTAATAAATATTCTGCAGGTGGGCATATCCACCACCAAACAAAAGCTTGGCCCTGTTCCCAAACGGCAAACCAAAATTGCCATCGGCAAAACGGTCTTCCTGGATCAGGAAAGGAGGTCGGAGGAGATCATAAAACAAGGTACTGCTTTTGAAATAATCCCAACGTGAATAGGTGGCAGAAGATTCGATAAAAAATGGGGTAGTACCCGGAAAATCCAGTTTTACCTTACCCTGGAACGATGTATTCAGCTTGCCAAAATAGGCATTGGCGTACAAAGTGAGAGCTCTTTTGCCCAGCCAGTTATATTTCAATCCTATAAAACCCTGGCTGATGGGACGATTAGAGAAATTACCACCCACTTCCAGTGCCATATCTTTTTCTTTTTTCACCCGGAGGTTCAGTTTATATTTTCCGGTTGCCGGATTGTATAAAGCAGTTGGGAAAATGGATTTGATCTTTTCGTCTTCTGTTAGCCGGAAATATCTTTTACGCAGCACATTAATAGGAAGATCCTTATTCCTTGACTCAAGTGACTTTCGGATATAATATGCTGCTTTTTTGCTGAGCCCGTCTATTTCTATCGATTCAAAAACAACAGGTACCTGGCTTTGCCGGAAGGAGTCGCGTTTTTGCTGCAGTTCCTCTTTTTTTACCCGGCTGGTGATCCGTTCCTTGATCAGTTGGATACTTGCCATGGTAGCCACATACCCGCTATCTATCAGGCGTTGTGTCTGATCGAAAGAAAAAATACTGACATCACTCCAGGGCTTTAGTACAATACCATTTTCGCAGGTGGGATTAAAATCGGTTTTTGTCATCAGCATATTCCGGAGCTGCAGGTAAATATTATCATCATTCGGGTTGGGGCTGTTGCCGGTAACGATGCTCCCGATCAGGAAATCGGGGTTAAAGTCCTCCGTCATGATATTGGATGGAAAATTGTTGTATAGCCCACCATCGAACAAGAGCTTATTATCCACCAGGATCGGGCGAAGGTAAAAAGGATAGGTCATCGATGCCCGGATAGCAACAGAAAGTTTCCCATCTTTAAATACTACCGTTTTTTTGTCCTGTATATCTGAAGCCACACAACGAAAGGGAACAAAAAGACTGTCAAAATTATATCCGGCGCGGGCATTGGCGGCGGAGAACATTTCCATCATGTAAAAATCAATAGGAACGGAATTGATCAGGTTGGTCGGGATATTGGTTACCAGCACACTGTCGAAGCTGAACCTGTATGCAAACCAGGAAGAATTATCAGGACTTCTCTTAAAATAATACCGGTATTTTTCTTCTACGATCCCTTTGGTGTAGCCCTGGAATTTATCGGAGCTCACCAGCTTTTCCATTTCGTCCGGGCTGTAACCAGCTGCATAAAGGCCACCGATCAAAGCGCCAATGGAAGTGCCGGTAATGTAATTAATAGGAATATCGTTGTCTTCGAGCGCCTTCAAAACGCCTATATGTGCGATCCCGCCGCCGCCGCCGCCACTAAGAACCACACCAACCGTCTGTGCTTTTAAAGAAGGAAAAGAAAGGCCAAAAATGATGATCAGGCTTACAAAAAAGAAAGATGTCTTTTTGTTTAACACTCCAATAGTTTACAATCGTAAAGTTACGAATATATAGAGAACGCTTTTTAAAAAGTTTTCGTATACAAAAGGTTGATAAATAGTTGGGATTCCGGGACGGCGCTTCCTGATCAGCACGGTTAAAACTTTAATCCGATCACCAGTATATCATCCACCTGTTCATAGCTTCCTTTCCAGGCATTGATGTGTTCCTCCAGTTTTTTTTCCTGTTCTTCGATTGGCTGGTCTTTTATGGAAAGAAGGAATTGCTTGAAGCTCCTGGTCATCAGTTTTTTGCCTTCCGTGCCACCAAACTGATCGCCGTAGCCATCGGTGCTCATATAGAAACGATCACCCGGCAGGAAATCGATCTCGTGACAGGCAAAATCCTGCTGATCCTCGGTATACCCGCCAATCCCGGCTTTTGTCGGTTTGATCTCTTCTATTTCGTTGCTTCCGGCACGGATGATCCAAAGGAAACGATTGGCTCCGGCATATTTTAGTTTTCTACCTGCCTTGTTCACTTTCAGCAGGGCGATTTCCATCCCGTCTTTGGTAGATCCTTCCTTATTATCCTGGCGCAGGGATTGTTTGATACGAATATTTACTTTTTTCAGGATCGCATCCGGTTCAGTTGTACCTGTATAAGCCTCATTCAATTTATCACTGCAGACCATGCTCATAAAACCTCCCGGCACGCCATGTCCGGTGCAATCGGCACTTGCGATGAGGAATTCCTGTTCATTTATCTTCTGGAACCAATAGAAATCACCACTCACAATATCCTTTGGCTGAAAGAAAACAAAGGTATCCACCCAGGTTGCCTTTATTTCGGTAAGTGGCGGAAGAATAGCGTTTTGAATGCGTTTGGCGTAATTGATACTATCAGTGATCTCCTGTTTCTGATGAAGGATCTGGATATTCTGTTCTTTCAGTTCTACATTTTTATGCTCGATCTCCCTGGTCCGTTTTTTCACCAGCTCATCCAATTGTTTGTTCTGTTGTTTCAGTCGATAGGAAGCGATCTTCACAGCCATGAAAACAAAAAGGATAAAGCCGATCCCGTATACTACAAAAGCAAGAGAAGTCCGGTACCAGGGTGGAAGAACGTTAAATTCAATAACCGCATCTTTTCCGGTGGCTTCGTATATATTCTTTGATTGAATGATCAGCTTGTAACTTCCTTCGTGCAGGTTATTGAAACGTACTTTATGATCCGTTTGCCAGGCAGAGTAGGAGGTATCCAGGCCATCCAGCTTATACCGATACAACATCTTATCCTCGTTATTGTAATAGTTAGAGGAAAACTCAATGTTCAGTTCATTCCAGGCAAAATCCAGTGGATGAGAAATAGTATACAGATCAACGGCCGCACCATCAAAAAGTACAGAGTCTTTCTTCGTACTGATCTTCCGGATCACCGTTTCAAAAGCTTCATTGTAGTTCTTTGTGTCTTTTTCATTATAGATCACCAGGCCTTCGTCCAGACATATATATAATTGATCTTTGAATGAATACAAGGCATTTTCTTTACCGAGATCGATGGAAAGGAAAGGCCTGTAGATCTCATGTTTATCGCTTTTAAAAACAATGTGCGGTTTGTTCTCGATAATTGCAATGGTTTTGTCGGGGTAATCCTTCAGGAAGGAAAAACTTTTGCCGGCAGATTCTATCGAATAAAAACGGATCGCTTCAAAAATGGCAGAATCATTTTTTTCAGGCCCCAGTTCATACAGCCCGAAATTATTGCCGACGACGAGCCTGTTGTTAAATGTGTAGGGATATTTCCAGTCTTCTGTGAGACCATAACTGACATCGTAAGGCTTTACCTTATAGGCCGCTCCGGTGGCATCAGTGATCCTGTACAGGGCGGCATTGGTAGATATCCAATATATGGAGTGTGCTTTGGTGCTGGAAGGATCTTCTTCAATACCAAGGATTTCACCGGAGATCTCTTCGGAGAAATTATGTTCGGGCGAAAAATCGCTTTTCAATATCTGAAAGCCATCCGATCCGCCTGCGAGGATCTTTTTATTTTTGGCAATAACGATCTTCCTGAAATTGCCTTTTACTACCTCTCTGCTTTTGGTGCCGTCAAAAACATACAAGCCCACATTGGTTGCAAGATACATCCTGTCTTCGTCTACCAGAAGCTGCCAGATGATAAAGCTGTAGGGGAATCCGGAATCCATAATAAAATCAGCATCTGTGGGAGATTTTGAAAACAGACCATTGGAAGAGGCCAGGTAAATCTTATCTTTATATACAACAGCTCCGTATATGCTTCCCTGTATCGAAGTATAACTTTGCAGGGGAGAAGTAATATCGGCTTTCGAGAGTCCTTTGTTGAGCGCCAGCCACAAATTACCTGACTTGTCCTCGAGTTGAGCTACTACATTATCATCCTGCAGACCGATAGCATTGTTGATATACTGGAGAATCGTTCCGGATTCATTTAAAAGTATGGTACCAAAAGATTCGGAGCTGAGGGCGAATAAACCATTGCGAAGCCGGATCCCGCCGATCAGGTTGGCATTGTACCAGATGGAATTTTCGGGAGTTACAAATTCGCTGAACTCATCTGTGGAAGAATTATAAGTGTACAGGCCTTTTTCTTTTGTAACAACCAGCAGTTTTTCCGGATCAGACTTAAAAGGCAGCATGGAAAACACACCGTATTCGGAAAAGAGCTGACTGTTAGGAACCAGCACCAATTTATCCTTCACACATTTCATCAGGCCTTTCTGGCGTTCGCGGACGTAAAGTGTATTGTTGGCAAAGGAAGCGAGGTGAAAACTGGTGCCGCCAACCGGATATATTGTTTTCAGTGTTTTCTGATCGTATACAAAAATAGCTTCATTGGACTGGAAATAGATGCGATCGTCCCCGGCAAAGATCCGCCAGATGCGGGTGAAGAATTTATCTTCCTCTTTCAGCAGGCTATCACTCAGTGATATATAACTCAGGCGGCCTTTCCCGTCTTTTTGGAAATATCCGAAATTGCCCTCGCTGCCGGCATACATGATGTTGTTACTGTCGGTGGCCAGCGAATACACCCATTTCCCATTCACGACAGGAATGAACTTCCATTTGTTGCCATCGTACTCTAAAACACCATTGTTACTTGCCGAATAGAGGATGCCCTCGCTTGATTGCGTCAATGCCCAGTTCTGAACGCCCTGGTTCTTTCCGTAATCCTTCGGAGTGAAATTGGTGATCGGGAATTTATAATGGATCTGTGCAAGAGAAAGCTGCACAATGAGTACAATGAAAAGCGATAATAAAAAAGGTATTTTCCGTTGAATTTGCACGAAGCTGAATTTACCGCAAATTAATCTTTTTTTCGAGCAGATAGTTATTTCTTACCGGACTATTACGCAGGATCAGCTCACCGATAAAACCGGCAAGGAAGAGCATGGTACCCAATACCATAGACGTTAATGCCACAAAGAAGAAGGAGTTCTCAGCTACTTTCGGTGCCGGAGTCCCGTTGATCAGGTGGATGGCTTTGTCACCAAGTATCCAAAGAGTAACAACAAATCCAATGAAAAACATCAACGTTCCTAATAAGCCAAACAAATGCATAGGACGTTTGCCGAACTTGGAAATAAACGTGATCGTAAGCAGATCGAGAAAGCCATTGATAAAGCGGTCCCAGCCGAATTTGGAAACACCGTATTTACGTGCCTGGTGCTGTACCACTTTTTCGCCTATTTTAGAGAATCCGGCATTTTTTGCCAGAACCGGGATAAAACGGTGCATTTCGCCGTACACTTCTATGGCTTTTATCACATCTCTGCGATAGGCTTTCAGACCGCAGTTCATATCGTGCAGCTGGATACCACTGATCTTACGATTGGTCCAGTTGTATAGCTTGCTCGGAATGTTTTTGGTGAGTGCGTTGTCGTATCTTTTTTGTTTCCAGCCACTCACGAGGTCATATTTCTCTTCTTTGATCAGGCGGTACAATTCGGGGATTTCGTCGGGGCTGTCCTGCAGGTCGGCATCCATGGTGATAACCACATCGCCTTCTGCGGCATCAAAACCAACATGAAGGGCCGGGGACTTGCCATAGTTCCGGCGAAACTTGATCGCTTTTACGTTGGGATCTTTTTGAGCCAATTCGCTGATCACTTTCCAGCTGTTGTCTTTGCTGCCATCGTCCACAAAAACGATCTCATAAGAATAACCGTGCTGATCCACCACGCGTTTTATCCACTCGTACAATTCGGGTAAAGATTCTTCTTCGTTCAACAATGGTATTACCAGCGATATATCCATAAATTAGCTTTTGGCCTGGCCCTGTTTCGGGCATACAAATTTTACAAAATTTATCGGATTTGTGAAATAAGCACGTTAAAATTTGTTAGCAGGGCAAAGTGGATAAGTCGCGGTAGTGATACTATTTATCAGATCACCATCGCATTTTTCACTTTTTCCTTTAACAGGGCTGCTTCCAGAACTTCCCGCATTTCCGTTACATATACAAAGTTCAGCCCTTTCAGGTACTCCGGTTTGATATCTTCCACATCTCTGCGGTTATCCGCACAAAGGATGACTTCTTTTATTCCCGCCCGTTTCGCTGCCAGCAATTTTTCCTTGATACCACCTACAGGAAGCACTTTACCACGAAGCGTTATCTCTCCGGTCATAGCAATGCTCTTTTTTACCTTACGTTGCGTATAGGCCGAGGCAAATGCTGTAAGCATAGCAATCCCCGCGCTTGGTCCGTCTTTGGGTGTAGCTCCTTCCGGCACATGCACATGCAGTGACCAGGCATCAAAAACTTCCGGTTTGAGGCCCACAAGGCTGAAATGAGATTTGAGGTACTCATGTGCAATAGTAGCACTTTCCTTCATTACATCCCCTAAATTTCCTGTAAGTGTGAGCCGCCCGGTTTTTGTTTTGCTTAAGCTTGTTTCGATAAATAGGATATCACCGCCTACAGGTGTCCAGGCAAGTCCTGTTACGACACCTGCCACATCATTACCCTGGTAACGATCTTTGCTGTGCGAAGGCCCTAATACTTTCACAAGCAGGCTTTCATCGAATTTAATGATGGAGCGTTTGTTCATTGCCACATGCATGGCTACATGGCGGGCCAGCTTGCCGAAGCGTTTTTCAAGACTACGCACGCCACTTTCGCGGGTATAGTCTTCTATCACTTTTTCGATGATCTTGTCGCTTAGCTTGAATTGTACCTTATTGATCCCTGTTTCGGAAAGTGTTTTCGGGATCAAATGCCGTTTGGCGATCTCGATCTTTTCTTCGGTTGTATATCCATTCACTTCGATGATCTCCATCCGGTCGCGCAGGGCAGGCTGAATGGTGGAAAGCGAGTTGGCCGTAGCCACAAACATCACTTTGCTCAGATCGTAATCCATCTCGAGGAAATTATCGTAGAAATTGGAATTTTGTTCCGGATCCAGCACTTCCAGCAGGGCAGAAGAAGGATCGCCGTGAAAATCGCGTCCTACTTTATCTATTTCATCCAGTACAAATACAGGATTGGATGAATTGGATTTTTTTAAATTCTGCAATACGCGGCCCGGCATAGCGCCAATATAGGTCTTACGGTGCCCGCGGATCTCGCTTTCATCTTTCAAACCTCCAAGGCTCATACGTATATATTTTCTGCCAAGCGCTTTGGCTATACTTTTCCCAAGTGAAGTTTTACCTACACCCGGAGGTCCGTACAGGCATATGATAGGAGATTTCATCTCGCCGCCTTTTAATTTGATGACGGCTAAATGCTCCAGGATACGTTCTTTTACTTTATCGAGCCCGAAATGATCTTCATTCAATACTTTCTGTGCATTCTTCAGGTCGAAATTATCTGCTGTGTATTCATTCCAGGGCAACTCGAGCATCAGCTCCAGGTAATTGGTCTGGATACCATATTCAGCTGCATTGGGATTCATTCGCTGCAGCTTTTGCAATTGTTTATGGAATATATCAGCCGTTTCTTTGCCCCATTTTTTGTTCTTCGCCTTATCGGCCATTTCATTCAGCTCCTGCTCGTTCTGATTGCCTCCTAATTCTTCCTGGATGGTTTTTATCTGCTGGTTCAGGAAATATTCACGTTGCTGCTTATCGATGTCTACTTTTACCTTGTTCTGGATCTGATTTTTTAATTCCAGCATCTGCAATTCTTTGGTCAGGTGGCCCAGCATTACCGTAGCTCTTTCTTTCAGATTCGGCACTTCCAGCATTTTCTGCTTTTCCTCGCTGCTTACATGCGAGTTGGAAGAAATGAAATTGATCAGGAATGAAGGACTTTCTATATTGTTGATAGCAAAAGACGCTTCCGTAGGGATTTGCGGCGATTGTTTGATGATCTGGACCGCCATGTCTTTTAAAGAAGAAACAAGCGCTTCAAATTCTTTATCGCCCGTTTTTGGCCGGTCTTCGGTAAATTCGGTCGTTTTTCCACGCATATAAGGTTCTGTCTGCGTGAATTCCGTTACCTTAAACCGTTTTTTTCCCTGGATGATCACGGTGGTGCTTCCATCGGGCATACGCAGCATTTTCACGATGTATGCAACCGTTCCTACTGTATTCAGGTCGGCAGGCAGGGGATCTTCGATTGTATCGTTTTTCTGGGAAATAACTCCGATGATCTTATTTCCTTTGTTGGCTTCCTTGATAAGGTTAATCGACTTATCACGCCCCACTGTGATCGGGATCACTACACCAGGGAATAATACAGTATTTCGGAGCGGTAAGATTGGCAGTTCGTTCGGAACGTTTTCAGCGTTCATACTTTCTTCGTCTTCCGAAGAGAGTAAGGGAATAAAATCGGTTTCCTCGTCTATATCAGTGTTTGCGACAAAAGAGTCGTTATAAATTTTCATCTACGGCTTTAATTTGATTGTTAAATTACGAATAATATGCCAATTCAAAAGGGCAGCCAAAATGGCAAAAAAAATCCGCAGCTGGGTTGCGACGGATCAGCAGGCCGGAAGTATACATTTAGCCAGATATTTAGAGGATTTACTTTACGACTATACGTTTACTAAAATACCCAGTCCTTAAACGTATTTTAACAAAACGGACGTTTTCACGGGCTTATATTGTTTCGATTTATCAATCAATTGATTAGCAGACGTTGGGTGAAGAATTTCTTCAGCTTTTTAGTATACATAAATGCAAAAAAATCCCCGTCCTGAGCTTGTCGAAGGACGGGGATTCTTTAAAGAAGCACATGCTTTTTATTATTCAATAATGATCACCAGGTATTTGGAAGTTCCCCAGAATTCCTCTGAATTGGTGATCTCTAATTTTTCGATCGGTTTTTCACCTACCAGTTTGTACGAGCTGGTCGGATGCGTTGTAACGATCTTCGCTTTTTTAGCTCCAACCGGGATAGAAGTTATGGCAGAAGCATCTCCTTTGGTGAAATAGTCTTTGTTGAAATCGGATTTCAGCTGAGTGGTTTTACCGATACCAATGAAACCACCTTCTTTGGTGATCACATTTTTCTCTTTCAACTCTTTTGCTGTTCCGATCGCATAATAAACGGTGTTCATTTTTTCTGTCTTCGCATCTGATTCCTGCGCCAGTTCTTCATAATTCAGGTTCAGGTTGCTCAGCTCGATATTCAGCTGCTCGATCTGGCTTTTCAGGTCGCCGATCTGCAGGTCTTTTTCGTTCAATTGTGCTTCGAGGTTAGCTAACATTTGCTCCAGACCCTGGATCTTGGTGTCAGAATTCTTCAGTTTTTTATTCAGGGAGCCCATACGCGCTTTGTTTTTCCCCATCAGCTCATAAATAGCCTGGATATCCTCTTTGATCTGGTCTTCCTTGCTTTTTACATCGCCGGATTTAGCGCTGGCTGTAACGATCTTTTCTTTTTCTTTGATCTCGTCCAGGTTGGTCTGTATTTCATTGAAAGCTGTAACAAACTCCTGTAGAGCGGCTTCTCTTTCAGAAAGATCGCTTTTCAGCCCGGAATTGAGCCCGGCAAGACTGTCTGCTTCAGGATTTGGGTCTTTTTCTCCACCGTTCCCGCAGGAATTCAGAAGTGGCATGGCAGCTACCAATAGTGCAAAGAGAAATAATTTTACAGTTTTCATACAATTATCTTTTTAGATTTGAGGCAAATGTAGTACAATCCGTACGAATACGAAAAAGAGATTAACATTTTTTTGTAGCCCTCTCTGCCTCCGGGTGGAACCGGATTTGCATCTTTAGCGAAAAAGCGCCATGCCAACACCAGATACCTTCAAAGAACGGATCAAACGTTCCTCCTTCACACCCTATATTATTGTTATCCTTCTGACCATGATCCTTTCCTGGTTCCTTTTCAGGACAAGCGGCCCGGATATAGTGATCACTGAAAAACACGACCTGATCGTAGAGAAAATGCAGGCAATGGGCAAGCTGGAGCTATTGAAAATGACCGTAAAGGACGTAATGAGCTACAATATGGAAATTCCCGGTCCTGATGTGGGATACCTGATGGTCATCAGCGGGGAGATCACCGGTTGCATCGATCTTACCAAAATTGACAAAAGCGCGGTAAGGCAGGAAGATTCGATCGTTCACATAAAATTACCCGAGCCGGAGATCTGCCACGCCCAGATCGATCTGCATAAAACGAAACTGTATGAGCTGAACAATATCCCGCTGCTGAGCGATCTGGCAGTGGATAAGAAAATGCTCACCGAAAAAATGTATCAAAAAGCAGAGAGCTATCTGCAAAATGATTCGTTACGAAATATAGCCATCAATGAAAGCAGGAAGAATGCCGGGACAATATTAAAACCGGTATTGGAAACCATCTGCAATAAAAAGGTGGTGCTTGAGTTTGGCGGGAAAATGGTGAAGCCATAAAAGGATTTATGAAGACTTGCCGAAAACAAAAAGCCTCCTGATAATCATCAGGAGGCTTCCTTTTATAAAATACTTAGCTTACTTGCTCACGTTCACTTTACCCGTAGCAATCACTTTATTGTTTTTGTCTTTTACAGAGTAGAGGTACAATCCTTCTGAAAGCTCAGCCGTTTCAATGCGGGCTTTTTTATCGTCGAACATACCGCCTGCGATCTTTTTACCTGTAATATCGAATACATCAACCGAAACAGCCTGCTCGCTGGTAGCAGAGATCATTACGAAAGAGGTAGCAGGGTTAGGGTAGGATTTTACATCGTTTCCGAAGATTTTGGTAGAACCTTTGATCCCAACAGCAGTAGCTGCGTCAATCCATAAAGCGCTTCCAATCTCGGGAGTAGCCGTTACGGTAGGTACCCATGGATTTGCACTGGAAAGAAAATAACAATGCAGGGTATCAGGAAGCGTTGTGCCTGGAAAAGAACCACTATAAACAAAAGAAGCAGAACCTTGTGTATATGCACTAACTGTAGTTGTTAATGGGAAATATGCGCTGGCAATTGTATCACGGCTTACTCCGTTCCACTTGGTGAGAAATCCAACAACAGCACCATTGTCGGCACCTACAGGCGTGTATTTATAGCAAAAATCAACAGAGTATAAACGGGTATTCCATGGTTTTCCCGGTTTCAGGGCAAAAGAAGGAATTAAAGTGATACCTCCAAGAATAGCTACTCCTACATCATTAGGAATCGCGCCACCTGATGGATTGGTAGTAATATGAACAGTGGTAATTTTTGCAGCATAAGTACCAGCGCACGCATCTGCACCGGTTGCCTGTGTTACAGAGGTCGGGTTGGATGAAGACACGAACGGCGAAGCAAAGACATTCTCCGTTACATAATTGGTAGGCTCGGTAGGGGCGCTGAATTGGGAAGCCCAGGATTCGAAACCATTGTTAGGAATTGTTTGTGCTATACCTGCACTTACTGATAAAATTGTAAAAATACTTAGTATTTGTTTTTTCATAATTAGCTGATTTGATGTACAAATATAACGAAGTAAAGAGATAAATCAAAATTTCTCAAAAGCCCCCAGTCCGAATAGCGCAAAATCATATTTTACGGGGTCTTTCGGGTCCAGATTTCTTAACACTTCCGTAACCTCGGCCACTGCTTTCCAGTCGTTCTGCTTCCGTTCCAGCAGCTGTAGCTTTCGGCTGATATTGCCTGTGTGCACATCCAATGGAAGGTACAAACCGGCCGGGGACATTGAATCCCAGATGCCAAAATCCACCCCGTTCTTGTCTTTTCGTACCATCCAGCGCTGGTACATGCACAATCGCTTGGCGGATGAGCCCGACAGTGGGTTCGAAACGTGTTTTTGCGTACGCCCGGGATGAGAGATCGAAAAGAACTCCTCTCTAAAACGGCCGATCGTTGTATAGGAATCCGCTTCTTTTTTTGTCAGGCCCGAAGTGAATGCTTTTTCAAGGCTACCGTGCTTTTTGTAGAGATGCTGAAGGGATTGCAGAAAGAACACACAATCTTCCCCGTTAAACGTTCGGTGTACGAAGTTTTTGAAAGGCAGCAGCTCTTTTTTGGATGCGTGCAGGACAAAGGAATGTGGATCCATATCCATTAGCTCCACCAGCTTTCTGGAATTGGCTATGATGGATTTCCGCTGGCCCCAGGCAATAGTTGCGGTGAGGAAGCCTGCTATCTCAATATCTTCCTTTTTGCTGAAGAGGTGAGGGATCTGGATCGGATCGGTTTCAATGAAGTTCCTGTTATTGTACAGCAGCACTTTCTCATCAAGGAATTCTTTTATATTTTCTATGCGCAGCTTTGGCATTTATTTGTTGGAGATCAGGTCCACTTTCTGTACTCTCATATCAGAAGGCATATAACCCGCTGTAAGCCGTTCACACAGATCATTTAGTTCATCCACAGTAAAATTACCGGAGATCATGGTTGTACCATTGCTTATTTCACCATATACAGAAGGTGCGGATAATACTTCATTGTTGTGCACCATGGCGAGGAACTTGCCCTGTCCGCCATATGAGGGAGATGAGGCTTTTGTCAGCTTTTTCCAATCTTCGACATAGGTCGGTTTGAATTGCATGGATATATCGAAACCACCCCGGTCGTTTTTTGTTTTCTCTGCTGACTGGATCATGTCTCCATCCATAGTGGGTTTACCAAAAGGCATTTTCAAACGTAGTGTATACAGCTCCATCATACCCTGCCGCTCTTTGGATCTTTTGGTGAGGATCACCAGGCTTTTTGGTAAGATGTTCTCTTCGTAACCGATCCGGAACAATTGAAAAAGTGCCGATGTATCACGGACATCACAAAAACCGATTACCGGGCCGGGAGCCAGCATGGGATAACCTCTTTCGCCGGTGGTAATATTGTAATGGAGTAATCCTTTGAAAGGAATAGCAGCTTTTTCTAACTGTGCGATACTGTCTTTTTTAGCAGCAACTATTTCACTTAATGTTTCCGGTTTTTTGATGTCACCTGTCATGGAAGCGGTATCTCTTGATTTAAGAAGCTGATCCAGGTCATTGAGCTTCGGATAGATCTCTGTAGCCTCAAAAGCTTCATAGATCTGCAAACCGGAATTCTGCTGACACAGCCTTTGTGCAAGGTTCCTGGCTACTTCCTGGTTATCGATAAAATTTTTTACTTCGATGTTTACCTGTTTATCTTTTACATTCACCACGATGTCTTTCAGTTCCACATCATCTGTAGCCTGTATCATCTGAATGATCGATTCTTTCAGCTTTTCGTTTGTAAAGCCATTCAGCGCGTTCAGCTCCAGGTCGATCTTTAGTGTCCCTGTTTTTCTGTTGCCACAGGAATTGATGAGAAGCGTACAAAGCACAAGCAATGTGCAATTGATGTTTAGTAGTTTCTTTTTCATAATACAGCGCTTTCTGTTAGTTTGATCATTCCTTTATCCGCATCCATGCTTACTTTTATACCTACCGGAAGGGTTACTTTGTTTTCCGTATGCCCGAAAGCAGCGCCGTAAAACGCAGGAATGCCAAGGGGTTTAATATGTTGTTCCAGCACTTCCATAAAGGTGAATGCTTTCCAGGGTTCTTCTGCTTCGCATTTGGAGAATTTACCGAGCACCAGGCCGGATAGCTTATCCAGCGCACCGTTCAGCTTCAGTTGTGTGAACATTTTATCGATGCGGTAGGGTTCTTCTTTCACTTCTTCGAGGAACAGGATCTTGTTTTTGAAATCAGGAAGATAGCTGCTGCCTAACAAACCACTCAGCACGCTCAGGTTTCCACCGATCAGCTCACCACTGGCTTTACCCGGGTTGATAACGCTGAATGCATCTTCCGGTTTTGTACTCAGGGGAAGCTCTGCTTGTCCCGCATCCATGATCACACTTTTGAAAGCCGCGATCGTAAACTCGTTCCAGCCCGAATTGCCAACCGGACCATGAAAAGTAACAAGCCCTGTTTTTGCATAGATCACGTTCAGCAGGGTGGTAATGTCGCTGAAACCCATCAGTACCTTGGGATTCGCCTTGATAAGATCGTAGTTCAGCTTGTCCAGCAAACGGGCACATCCCCAGCCGCCTTTCATGGAAAAGATCCCTTTTATATTCTTGTCAGCAAAAAAAGTGTTGAGCTCCGCCGCCCTGAATTCATCAGTGCCTGCAAAATATCCGTATTTCTGTTTGAGGGTTGCTCCCTGCACCACTTTGAAACCAATGGCATTGAGAATAAAAATGAATTTATCGATCTGCTTTTCTTCCCACACAGCGCCTGCAGGAGAGGTAACGGCGATCGTATCTCCTTCTTTCAGGCGTTTGGGCTTCAGCAGTGTTGAAAACTCCGGAGGAAAAGCACTTGTTGCAAAACTGTTGGAAAATGCAGCGCTTCCTGCCACCAGGCCTGCATATTGAATAAATTTACGTCGGGAGTTCATTGCTGTAAATATAAGTTTTATACATTTGATTCAAAATAAAACAAACATGAACTTATCAAAGATCATACTATTTATCTGTATTGCCACCGTAACCCTTGTTTCCTGCAAAAAGGAAGAAGACCTGAAAGCAAAAGAAGAGAAGCTGATGAAGGAACAGCTGGGCAGTACAAAAGTTGATTTTTACAAGGCTATGAAAATTACCGTTCGCTCTACGGCAGCCATGCCCGACGATCCGAAATTTGCAGAAGCGCGCAAAAATATGCTCGGGTTGGTTACCGGCATCTTTCGTTACAGCGTGGCAAAAGACGGAACTATCAACACGGATACCACATCGATCAGTGTAATGGAGCTGGTAGCAATGGGAAAATCCTTTTATTCGGCTAAAGATGTACTCCTGAATACCGATGAGGATTCACTGCCGACCATACTCGACAATATCCTGTACCTGCTGGGTAGCAAAGAGATACAGTCAACGAAGAATCTTACCTATTTCGGAAGTTATAACGGCAATTTTGAGCATGCGATCCTCGGGGCTATCTGGTTCGTTACTCCGTCTGCTCCTAAGGAATTTTGCCTGTATGAATTGCATAAAACGGATGAAGACAAGATAGCTGACAAAGAGATCATGGTAACTACGAAACTGGCCAAAAGCTTTATTTACCTGGACAATGAGTATTACTGGCATTCGAAAGAACGCTCCGATCAATACCTGCAAACCGTGGAAGATAACAAAGAATATTTTTTGAAAAATCCGATGCTGAACCTTTTCGAAGAAGTGAAGATAGCTACACCGGAACAGCAGTATTATCAGTTGCATTCATTGGGATATGTGATGCGGGCGCTGGCAGAAGAGAAAATGGATATGCAGGACGAAGCAGATGAGGATCTCGGGCTTTTTGTGGAGGAAGCAGAGAAGGGTGGGGGAGACAATGAGCTCGTGTGGATGTGCGGAGCTTATATCAATATTAAAAAAGAGAACAAAGACAAAGCCCTGGTATATTTAGGCAAGTTAGAGAAAAGCGATAAGATCGGCGAGCCGGAGAGAAAAGCAGTAACGGAGATCAAATCCTATATGAATGACAGGGATAGCAAAAAAGCCCTTACCAAATTCAAAGACAAGATGGCGATCCTTACGATCACCTTTGACCTGATGAAGTCGAGACTGGCTGAAATAAAGGAAATGCAACAGTTCAAAACAAGCAAAGAAGGTGAGAAGTTCTACGGATTCCAGAAAAGCGTCAACGACCAGTCGGAGCTGATCAACTCGCTGGAAAGCTCAACAAATGTGGATAGCCTTTCTTCCAAAGCGAAGAATTTAGTGAAAGATTTCTTCGGCCCGGACGATAAAAAAGACGATAAAGAGAAAAAATAATATTCTGTTGTAGTAAAAGGTTGTCCCGATAGTTATCGGAATGTAACATTGTCTCATGCTATGGCGTGATCGACGTGACAGCAGCCTGATTAATTCCAACATTTTCCCTACAACAGGAAAGAATAACTACCGATCTGAGCTATTCGATGCTACATCTGTTAATGAGATTTTGAGTGCTATCGATGGTATTGTTAAATCTGTTAATGGTACTACGAGTGCTATCGATGGTATTGTTAAATCTGTTAATGGTACTATGAGTGCTATTCGATGGTATTGTAAATCTGTTAATGGTACTACGAGTGCTATCAATGGTATTGTTAAATCTGTTAACGGTACTGCGGGTGCTATCAATGGTGTTGCGGGTGCTATCAATGGTGTTGCCAATGCTATCAATGGTATTGCCTGAATTATCCGCAGCCTGCTATTGGATCACTACTTTCTTATTGATAACATTCCTATTCTCATCGCGGATCTCAATAAAATAGATCCCGCTGCTGTTGTCTTTCATATCCAGCTTTAGTTCTTTGCCATTGCAAATAGTGCTTTTCAGCTCCCTGCCCAATGCGTCTTTTACAGCAACGATGGTATTCTTTTGTTCCTTATCGAAACGGATCGTCGTTTCGGAGACAACAGGATTGGGCGATATGCGCACATTGTTTTCGGTCAGGATATTTTCATTGATACCTACAAAACAAACCGTATCAAGCGCAAAAGTACCACATGCCTGGGGGCCTGACCACCAGCTAAACACGGTATAACATCCGGTTTGTAGCGGCAATAACATGGAATTATCCGAGTTGGGGATGGGAATTCCATCCAGGTACCAGATAAAATGAATGCCCGGACCGTACATCAGGTATCCGCCTGCCTGTATAATCGTTTGAGGATATGGCGAAGAAACGGCATTGATGGTAATAGTATTGGAAGAAGCAGAACAGCCATTGGCATCCGTCTGACTTAATGAAAACAGGTTAAAAGCATTGAGAGTAGGGGTATAGATACTGTTATGGAAATTAGGGATGTTGCCTCCGGAATAATTCAGTGAGCCGGAAGACCAAATTGGGCTATACGTACAGAGCAGATCGGCGGTGCCACCGGTGCAAAAGACCGTGTCATTGGGATCTATACTGATCGTGGGCGGTATGGGCGCCGGTCTGGCTTCAATACTGACCGGGTAACAGGTAGTCCAGCTAAGCCCGGCTGAATCGATCGTAATTAAAGAAATGATCAGATCCGTACTACCACTCATGATGAGATTCAGGTTTTGTGTTGTGTCTCCGGTTGACCATTGATAATGTGCCATTCCGGGCTCTCCCTGGAATCCGACCTGCGTACCTCCACAGGAATAAAAACCACCGGAGACCGGTGAGAGATTTAGCCCTGAAAATCCATTGATCATCGGGTAATTCTGATACGGATAATGCTGCGCAAATACCGTTTGAGTAGTAGTATCCTGCCCTCCGAAACCCTGTGCAATAATGGTAACCGTGTAAGTACCGGTGGCGGGAGGATTCCAGGTAAAAGAATTACCGCAGTCATCGATCTGGCCGTCGCTGTTAAAATCCCATTGCGCGCCTACAGAATTTAAACTGATGTTGATCAACTGTGTTCCGCCGCAGGCCTGTGCAAAAGTCAAAGCAGCGGTAGGGATAGCGCCGCCCGGATGTTGTCCGCAGCCATTGGATTGCAACAGTTCGTATCTTACCTGGCTCAGCGAAGCATTCATACGGGCACTTTGTCCGGGTGTGAAAGACAAAGGACAACTGGTATAATCCATATAGTTCGGCACCTCATTCACATCCGAAGTGAACGGATTAAAACCGGAGGTATCGTCCATCTCCGTAGCGCAGGAGTTGGCGGGGCATGCAAGTGTATTATCACTGGAGGCGTCGGGCGGCGTATCGCATACCTTGTCGCCCTGCAACATGCAATTCGTATTGGCGCAGCCTTCGTGAAATGTATGGTGTAAGCCGAGGTAATGCCCCGCTTCGTGTGCAAGCGAATAATGCGCGTAATAATTGTACTGGATGCATATTCCGTCGATACCGGCAGCGGAGGCCAGGGCGGAAGGGTAGGTGGCATAGCCCGCTACTGTGGATGATCCTGTATTTTTTATGATCCAGATATTCAGGTACAGATGCGGATCCCAGCGGTTCAGGTTTTTCATGGCGAGGTCCGATGAACCTGGCTGACTCAGATCGGTGAGCGGAGAAATGTTGCGTGTAATGCCCGTGGTAGGATTACCTAAAGGATCTACTGAAGCCAGGCAGAACTGGATGCCTATATCTGTGCCCGTTGCATCCGTATACGGAGCCGCGTTCTGGAACCGGAGGTTCAGCTGGTCGATTCCCGCTATTACCTGCGCATTGGTGAGATTTTCGGGCCCGTTCTGATGAATGATGTGTACCACAACAGGTATGGTAAGCACTGATTGCTGATCTCTGTTGGCCGGGAGGAGCGTCTGCCTGTAGATCAATTCTTCGACAGCGTTTTCCTGCTGCCGAAATGAAGGATTGCTTTTCAATAGTTCCTGCCGGAGTTGTTCAGATCCACAATGGGTTTGTGCGAAGCCCTGAAGACACAGGAAAATAAGAAACGGGGTAAAGGATAATTTCATTAAATTAGTTTTGTTAAGCCTAATTTACAAATTATAAATTTCAGATTTTTATCCGGAGATTGTTTTTGATTCAGATACTTTTCTGTATTTTATAGTTTCACTCCCCGCAATGAAAGGTATGGATGTCACTAAAACAGACTATTTCAGAATCAGATAAACCCCGAAATGATCGCTGTATCCGCCCAGGTATTTTTTACCAACATAGGTGCGGAGTGGCTGTCCTTTGTACTTTTCTTCGGTTTCCTCTGTTTCCGGGATGTTGTTGATACGGACATCTGCATAGGAGTATTTACTGCCGTCCTTTTTTACCAGCCCTTCGGAGATAAGGATCTGATCGAAAAGGTTCCATTTGTTTTTGTAGGATAGTGTTCCTTTTCCACCAGCATGCATCTTTTCCATCGGGTTATACATCAGTGCAGTTGAAACCTGCGCTGCATCATCGGTAGTAGCTACGATCTTTTTCACACTTTCATCCGTCGGATCGTCGTTCAGATCACCCATCACAAAGATCTTTGCACTTTTTTCCGATTTGCGCAGGGAGTCGATGATCCGGCGTGCAACTGTAGCCGCCGCATTTCGGTTAGCAGCGCTTTCTTTCTCACCTCCCCGGCGCGAGGGCCAGTGGCAAACCAATACATGTACAGGCTGTCCGTTCAGGATCCCGTTCACTAATAATTCGTCGCGGGTAGGGCGGGCCGAATCTCCGGGCAATTTCACCGTATGGACGGAGCTGGATAGCAGCTTGAAATATTTCGGGTTATACAACAGCGCTACATCTATTCCACGCATATCCGGTGAATTGTACTGTACGATCTGGTATTTCCTGGCTTTCAATTGCGGATCCTGCACGAGATCTTCCAGCACTTTTTTATTTTCGATCTCTGCAAGTCCTAAAATTGCAGCACCATCTGTGTTCTCATCGATCCCCATTTTCGAAAGGGCAAAGGCGGTATTGTGGATCTTTTTTGCATACCGTTCAGCATTCCATTTGGAGGCAGCCTGTGGCAGGAACTCTTCATCATCGATAGCCGGATCATTGATGGTGTCATACAGGTTCTCCACATTCCAGAAGCCCACTACGAGGCTTTTGGCAGGAGCAGTTTTTTTCGGCTGTGCCTGAGCACTTACAAACAGGGCAATAGATGCCAGTACAAGAAATTTCTTCATTTTGCTAAACTATAAAACAGGATAATGCAACAGGTTAAGGGAGTATGAAACAGATATTATGTTTTTTATCTATTTCTTCTTTTTCTTTTCAAACATTTTGATCACATCCTCGATCTGCTCGGCACCGATGCGCTTGGCCAGGATCACTTTGTCCTTATCCAGGATATAAATAACCGGTGTGCTGAAAATATCGTATTTCTCTTTCAGGTTGTTCAAATGCACCGCATCGGCCACATTGATCCAGTCCAACTTGTTGTCCCTGATGAAATTTTTCCATTTACCGTATTCGTGCTGTGTATACACTGCCAATACTTCTAAACTGGTTCCTTCCTTTTTCAGTTTGTGATAAGTATCGAGAATAACCGGGATCTCTTTTTTGCAATGACCGCAATCCACATCCCAGAATACCAGTACCGTATAATCAGCTTTGATATTGTACATGCTTACGAGCATTTTTTCGATGGCCGCCTGGTTGGCATAGTATTTTTTAGTCAGCTCCTCGCTGGTAGAGATCGTATCGATACCCATTTTCTTCAATGGATTGATCCCGCTTGTATCCGCCAATCGAAGATCCTGTGCTTTTTTTCCGATCAATAAATGACGAAGGATATTCGCTCTCTTGATCACTTTGTCTAACTGTTTCTCATCGAGCCAGTAGGCCTGCCCAGTGATATAATATTTATCCACCAGGTAAACGAAGAAGGCATCCATTCCCATCACTTTGGACGATTCGGCCATATACGTAAGGTTGTGGACTACCCATTTAAATGTTTCTTTGTTATTGCCGATTCTTCCGATCACTATATCCGATTCTTTTGCAAGGGTGTCCGGCTGCTGGATCAATACTTTCTCAAAATAACGTTTGAGCTTATCGGCAAAGATCTTGTTGGTGTTCAGGGTTCCGATATCATTCAGATTAATTCCGTCCCAATAATGGTTTTTGTAGTACTGGTATTTCCAGATAGCGGTATCAGCAGCTGCTATTCCCTTCGGAGCATTCGGCACATCATTGTCCATTTGCAGGCGGATGATGGTAGCTATATACGAATTGGGATTTTTAGCCAGGTAATCCTGCTGATAAGCTTTGATGTCTTTGAACAGGCCGGTCGTTTTTGTCTGTAGCAATTTGGTAGAGTCAGCAGTTTTCATGGCACGCACCTCTTTTTCATATTTCATCCGTTCCATATTTTTCGCTCCCATGAAACGAACAAACTCAACGAAATCGGTATTTTCCTTCGGTCCCACGACCTTCATTTTATCGTAGAAATTCACCGTGTCTGTAGTGATAGTAAATTTCTGGCTTTCGTTCACAATGAGATCAAAATACAAAGCGCTCTTTTTGGGACTGTATATAGAGTAGATCCCTTTTTCAAGAGGCGTTTTCCCGGTAAAAACCATGTTACCGTTCTTATCTACTTTGGCCGTATCCACTTTGTAAGGCTGTTCCCAGGTATATTTGGTGAGCAGGCAGATACTGTCTTTTGAATTTTTGATGGATACTTTGATCTCATATCCCTGGGCAGAAAGGTTCGTGCTTCCAATGATCCCTGTTAATAAAGCAAAGCAGAATACATATTTGTTCATAAGTGATGTTTTCGATAGTTATACAAAAATAGCATCATGGATTGTAAATAGAAAGGCCCGGAGGATTTATTTACCAAAAAAGAAAAACAATCCTTTTGTGGTAAGGGATACCAGTTTAACCTTTGTTCTTTTTCTCCAGCATTTTGATGACATCTTCTATTTGTTCGGCGCCAATGCGTTTTGCCTGGATCACCTTGTTTTTGTCAAGGATATAGATCACCGGAGTGCTGAAAATGTCATATTTCTCTTTCAGGTTGTTCAGGTGCACCGCATCGGCCACATTGATCCAATCCAGCTTGTTTTCCTTAATGAAGTTTTTCCATTTGCCGTATTCATGCTGCGTATATACCGCAAACACTTCCATGCTGGTTCCTTCCTTTTTCATTTTGTGATAGGTTTCCTGGATCACGGGGATCTCTTTTTTGCAATGCCCGCAATCCACATCCCAGAATACCATTACGGTATAATCGGCTTTGATGTCGTAGAGGCTTACGAGCATTTTTTCAATAGCCGCCTGGTTTGCATAGTATTTTTTTGTCAGCTCTTCGCTGGTAGAAATTGTATCGATGCCCATCTTTTTGAGCGGTTTGATGCCGGAAGTATCTATCAATTTCAGATCCTTTGCTTTGTTGCCCAATAAAAGGGGCTCCAGTATCTCTACTTTTTTTACGATCTTTTCGTGATTCTTTTCATCCAGCCAGTAGTCCTGTTTGGTGACGTAATATTTTTTTCCGAGGTATACGACAAAGGCATCCATGCCCATTACTTTCGACAATTCCGCGTTGTACATCATATTGTGTACCACCCATTTAAATGCTTCTTTGTTGTTACCGATCTTTGCTACGATCCTATCGGATTCTTTGGCCAGCGTATCCGGATGCTGGATAAGCACCTTGTCGAAATAGCGTTTCATTTTTTCAGCGAAGATCTTATTGGTATTGAGCACACCTATATCATTCAGATTGATGCCGTCCCAGTAATGTGATTTGTAATATTGGTATTTCCATACAGCGGTATCGGCTGCTGCCATTCCTTTCGGAGCATTTGGCACATCATTTTCCATCTGCAGGCGGATGATGGTGGCGATATATGAAGTGGGATTTTTAGCGAGGTAATCGGTCTGGTATTTACGAATGTCTTTGTAAAGTTCGGTGGCTTTGGTCTGCATTAATTGGGTGGAATCGGCTGTCTTTTTCGCCCGTATGTCTTTTTCAAAATTCATCCGCTCCAGGTTCTTTGCCCCCATAAATTTCACGAAGTCCACAAAATCGCTGCTTTCCTGCGATCCGGTGATCTTCATTTTATCGTAGAAATTTACGGTATCAGTAGTGATCGTCAGTTTCTGGCTTTCGTTTACGATGAAGTCAAAATACAAAGCGCTTTTTTTCGGACTGTAGATGGAATAGATCCCTTTTTCAAGCGGTGTTTTGCCGGTAAAAACCATGTTACCGTTCTTATCCACTTTGGCTGTATCTACTTTGTAAGGTGACTCCCAGGTATATTTAGTGAGTACGCAGATACTGTCTTTTGAGTTTTTAATGGATACTTTGATCTCGTATCCCTGGGCCGAAATTTGACTGGTTCCAAGCATTCCGGCTGCTATTACCAAAAAGAGTAGGGGTTTGTTCATAGATAAATTTTTCAGCGTTTACCACAAAAATAACACCATGTTTGCCCGAAAAGAAGATCTAAAGGGGAATGTTTTGTTAAAAAAGTACAAAAAGCAGAAAGAAAACTATGTTTAAGGAACATACTGGTAAGCGCCTGCATCCGGAGTGGCATCCCTGGCAACACCATTTATATCAACAGGATAACTGGGCAGGAACGTACCTATATTAATAGCAGGTGAGCCACCATTCAGCCTGAAATCGGCAGGACCCGGATTTGCATCTTTAAAGTCCGGGCTCTGGTTGTATACATTCGAGCTGAACACCGAAGGATAAGAACCCTGGATACCGGTACGCAAAAGTGAATTTCGGAAAAGCACATGTTTAAACTGCCCGGCTACCGAAGTGGAGGAGTCCAGCATGATCTCACCGGCGTTGCTGCCATCGATGATACAATTCTCAAACCAGGCGCTGTCGAGCAGAAAAGGCTGGGCCGAATTGTAATTGTTGACATAAACGGATGGAGTAGTGCGGGCTTCTTCCGACCAGTAATTGGCAAAAGTACAGTGCCGGAAGCTGTAAGATCCACCGTAGATCAATGCTGCAGCGTATTTGCCGCAATTACTGACCACATTGTTTGCGCCTTCTATTTTATAACACCTTGCAAAAATACCGGCAAACGAACAGTTTTTAATGATCGTATTGCTCAGCTTTAGTTTACGCTGCGACATAATAGTACCACCTGATTCATAAAATGCAAATGGTTCGGCCTGAATACCCGCATAACTGTTCTTTATAACGGCATAGTTGATCACATTGTTATCACTTCCGTCGAGGAGCCAGATCCGTTCCCATTGCCCGGCAATATCTTTGTAATCCGTTTCGAGCCGGTCGCCCTGGAAGTATACGCGCTGGTTTTCGGTTCCCAATACCTGCAGACAACCACCGCGATCGGCCACGATGCCCCCGTTCTGGTGAAAATATACCTGCGTACCGGCATTGATAGTAAGAGTGCGGGTACTATCTATAAGCGCATAGCCAAAAACAAGATGCGGTTTGTCGTTGTTCCATGTTTCGCCTGGGGGCAGGACTCCATAACTGAAGGTTCCGCCACCGTTAAAATGAATGGTAGTGGTGGGAAGGTGCAGGTAGCAATTGCGTGCTATGGAATAAAGGTCCACATCCTGCAGATTGCCATTGGTCTCAAAAACGATGGAATCCTGATACACAAAGGGATTTAAAAGACTATTCGGATCAATGGTCACTTCCACAAATACATAAATGCTGTCTCCTGCTTCAATTTCTATATCCTGGAATGATTTTCCGGGCACTCCATCCACATTCAGACGGTAAAAAGACGAAGTTCCCCGTGCGAGTGCCAGGCGGGAAATGTTAATTTTTTGATTATTAGGATTATGAACCCGAAAATACTTGGTAAAAGAGCCGATCTGGGTAAAAACTGTATCAAACAGCACTGAATCCTGCGAAAAGCTTAATTTTGCAGAGGAATCCATTGTAAGTTTGTCCTTTTTGCAGGAAGGGCTAAGGAAAGCGATAAAAGCAATAATAACAGAGATCCTGAATACTGACATAGTGCAAAGATACATTTTCTGGATAACGCCTTGTTGTTCAATTTATTTTATTTTGTAAAAATGTTTTTGCGGGAGAAAAAAAAGTCCTATATTTGCACTCCATTTTTGAGGAAAAAGAAGTAAAACATTATAGACATGAAAAAAGAGATTCATCCGGAAAATTACAGATTAGTTGTGTTCAAAGACATTTCTAATGAGTATACATTTTTAACCCGCTCTTGTGCGGACACAAAAGAAACCATTAAATGGGAAGACGGTAACGAGTATCCATTATTGAAAATGGAGATCTCCAACACCTCTCACCCTTTCTATACAGGTAAACATATGCTGGTAGATACAGCAGGACGTGTGGATAAATTCCGTACCCGTTACGCAAAAAAGAAATAATTCCGGTAAACGGATAAAATACCATATTATTTAAAAGAGCCACGTTAATGCGTGGCTCTTTTTTGTTTTCTACTCTATGGTTAGGATCGTTGATACTATCAACAACAGCAAAGACTCCCGGCATATCATCGGAATTTTTATTTGTACCTTTGTTCTATGAAACCCTTAAAAGCCCGCCTTCTCCTGTTGTTGAGCTGCGGTATTCTTTCCTTATCCGCCCAACAGGCTGATATCTGTGTACTGGATCTTACGCAAAAAAATGCAGAGAGCACAAAAGGCAATCTTTTTTCCATCGAACACATTCTTAAATCTGCAGGCTTCAGTTATTTTCTCACGGACTCGGTTAACCTCGCTGTAAAAAGCAAAATAGTCCTTCCTACTTCCAATATCGAAACGTACACTTTTACACAAGCCGAACGCGATTCCCTGAACAGTTTTGTAACGAAAGGGGGCGTGCTGGTTGTTACCAATATCAAGGATCCATTGTTGTATGCGCCTTTCGGGGTTTCTGCCACTTCGTTCAACAGCAGTCGTTTTTTTATTCGTTTTCTCACATCAGATGATCCGGCCATTTTTAAGCTCTTCGATGATCCCTATGAAAAAGAGATCCGGCTGGGCGATATAGCTGATTACGCTACCACCATTGGCACACGGGCTTTTTCACTGACATCGGGCGACACGCTTGCTTTGTATGAAACGGGAGAGGTGGCAGCAACTCACAATACTTACGGATCGGGACATGCGTATCTGCTCGGTACGCAATACAAGGAAGTGATCATGCGCCCACAGGTAAAAAAAGATTACAATGCGTCACGTGCATACTCCAATAGTTTTGAGCCCGGACAGGATGTGTATATTTTTTTCATTTCCGGGATCATCCGCAAACACCTGAGCTATGTGACCTGGAAGCACACTGCACCCTGCCGGTACAAAGCAGCGCTCGTGATCACACACGATGTAGATGCAACCACGGCTATGGAACGTTTTGATGACTATGCCAACTACGAACAGCTCAATAATATTCATTCCACTTATCTCGTCACTACACATTATGTACATGATAAGCTGGCCCGGAATTTTTTTGACGGCTACGAAAACGATGTCCTTCGCGTTCAGCAAATGGGCCATGATATTCAATCGCACAGTGTATCGCACATGCCCGATTTTGATAACGAGAGCAGGGTGCCAATGGGAAGCCCGGGAAATAACCGCTATACCTACACACCGTTTTATGACGGAAGCCAGTCGAGCAATGTAAGTGTGTTCGGAGAAGCAGAAGTGAGCAGGGATCTGCTGCAGGGAATAGTGAGTACGCCTGTTCAGTGCTTCCGCCCGGGTTATCTTGCTTTTCACGACAAGCTCATCAATGTGCTGGACAGTCTTCATTTCCCTTTTAGCAGCAGCCACAGCGCCAATAACGTAATGACACACTATCCATTTTTCTCGCATACGGACCTGGATATGAACGGGAGGCTGACGAAGGTGCTTGA
The DNA here is from genome assembly GCA_021156365.1 of Bacteroidota bacterium. Lineage (GTDB taxonomy): Bacteria > Bacteroidota > Bacteroidia > B-17B0 > Aurantibacillaceae > JADJDM01. The sequence goes on along the minus strand of JAJNDK010000001.1, from coordinate 230,221 downwards.
AATACCGAATACTATATCGGATGTGTTTTCAGGTGACCCTATCAGTGAAAATAATTTTTACGATAAGGTGGAAAAATGGAAAACAGGTTTCACAAAAGCATACGATAATCTTTCTTCCACTGTGTTACTTATTCATCCTACGCGTTACTACAAACTGTATGCGGAGCAATTGTTAGTGCAGTGGCTGCCGCAGGATGCCGTTATTTCCAATATTTCAGAATACGGACATTACTGGCTGAACCGCGATGAGATCCTTGTAAGCAATGCTGTCAGCGGGGATACATTGATCCTGCAGCTATCGAAACCGCAGACAGAAGTGAATTCTTATTTATCGCTGGTGGTGCAGAATGGAAAAGATTTTGCTCGAATTAAAGTTTTGGATGCATTGGCAACAGAAATGAATTTTCAAAAAGACAGCTGGGAAAGTAACGATGTCATTTTGCATAGCGGATGTTTACGTCCGTCTTACACGAATTATACGATCAGTGAAAAACCACAGGCAGGTAATGTGAAGATCTATCCCAACCCGACATATGGCGACCATGCTTTTCTTCATTTTGAGCTGATGGAAGAGGCCCTGGTGGATATCCAGATCTTTGATATGACAGGTCAAATGATTTTCAAACCGGTGAAAAAAGAAAAATACAACTTAGGGATCTTTGACCATTCGCTTTCAGATCCTGAAGTAAGCAACGGATTGTATATTATCCGCGTGGTGCTTGGGGAGGATACCTGGTACCTGAAATGGATGGTTGGGAATGAGTAAATACGTTCCTACGGAGCAACAGTTTAGCTGGCCAGCCGTGGATTTAGCTTCGCTGAGAAAAGTTCACAGATTCCGCAGATATTAGTTGATTGGAATAATTAGCGCGGATGAGTCTTTATTTCGTAATAACAAGTTTCGTGGAGTAGCTCTGTATCACACCGCTGAGTTTAATCACATAAGAGCCGGCTGCAATATCCGAAATATCCATACCAAAGTTCATTACGTTTTCGGTTTTATTAATTTCTGTTTCTTTTATTTTTTTGCCGGCAATGTCGTAGATCACCATTTGCAATACACCTTTCTCTTCATTCGAAACAACAAAGTTCAGCAGATCGCCGGAAGGATTCGGGAACAGGCGTATGAAATTTTCCTGCGTCGTTTTTTTTAGCCCGACTGCAGCATTTATATTTAGAATAAAAAGCCCGTTCTGCATATCACTTGCTAATAGGATACCTGAAGGAAGGTAGGGGTAAGCTCCCCAGCAGCCCATCCAGGGGTCTGTAGAATAATTGTCGTTGTCGCCATGTGCAGGATCGGTATCAAAAAAACCTTTAAGCACTGCATTGGAAGGATCAGAAACATCATACACATACACTCCATCCTGGTAATATGACATCACCACATGATAGTTATCCATTATATAGGGATTATGCGGAGTGGCGCCCGGATGGGAAACAATGGTATCACTCAGGTCGAGATTGCCCAGGTCACTCACATCCAACACTTTTGCGGCAAGTCCCGGAGGACCTTCGTCGCAGAATACAAGCGTTTTACTATCGGGGGTAATATAGCTACTGTGGTTGTAGCCCGACTGCAGGTAATTGCTGTAACTTGCCAGCATGCTAAATGTATTGGCAATACTGTCGTATTTGAAAATGAACAGGCCCGGACTTCCGGTAGAGGCATATACGGTATCATTCTTTACAAACATATCATGAACGTAGCCTACAGAAGGATAATCCTCATTTAGCGCCCTTAGCAGGACAGGATTCGCAGGATCTGCAAGACTGTACACAGCCATTGAATAATTACCCAATGCGCCCGAACGCGTAACTCCGCCGCAATACAGTTTGTTGCCTTCTATAAATAGTGTGTGAGAACGGGTAAACAGGTTAACGGAAGTATATACTACATGCACCGAATCGGGAAGATAACTCATATCCACGATCTGGAATTTGCTTCCCCCGTCATCACTTACGAGATAGGCATACTCGTGATAGGTTTTAATTTCCCTGGTCAGGCTGTTTTGAGTATATCCCGGAACATAATCTCTCACCACCGGGTTGGCCGGATCGGTCACTTCAATAAAATGATTGCCTGTGGTACTCCCAAGAATCGCATATTCCCTGTTATCAGCAGGATTATACCACCCGTAACATCCCGAATACTTGGTGCCAGCGCCCAGCCAGTTGACCGTTGTTTCAGGATCCACTATACCTAACAGTGAGATATTATAGCATGGATAGATCTGCGCCTGCAGCGAACAGGTAACAATGGAAATGAAAAAAAATAAAAATTTAGACATGGTGAATGTTTTAAGTTTATATTAAACCATTCTTTCACCAGGGGTTTTGTCTGTTCAGTCAGCTCTTATTTCGTGATCACAAGCTTCGTGGAGTAGCTCTGTATCACACCGCTGAGTTTAATTACATAAGAACCGGCTGCAATATCCGAAATATCCATACCAAAGTTCATTACGCTTTCTGTCTTATTGATCTCTGTTTCTTTTATTTTTTTGCCGGTAATGTCGTAGATCACCATATGCAATACACCTTTCTCTTCATTCGAAACAACAAGGTTCAGCAGATCGCTGGAAGGATTCGGGAATAGTTTGATGAAATTTCCCTGCGTTGTCGGCTTTATTCCTAATGCTGCCGACATATCCAGCATAAAGAGGCCATTTTGCATGTCGCTTGCCAATAGTATCCCGGAAGGCAGGTAAGGATAAGCTCCCCAGCATCCCTGGTAAGCAAAAGAGGAACCATAATTATCATTGTCGCCGTGTAAAAAATCCGTGTCGAAAAACCCGGTGAGTACGGCTGTAGCAGGATTTGAAATATCGTAAATATATATGCCATCCTGGTAATATGAAATGATCGCATGATAATCGTTGGTTACATATGGATTGTGTGCCGTAGCGCCCGGATGGGAAACAATGGTATCGGTAAGTGTAAGGTTTCCGAAATCGCTGACATCAAGTACCTTTGCCGACAAGCCTGTTGGGACTTCATCACAAAAAACCAGTGTTTTACTATCGGGGGTTATATAACTGCTGTGGTTGTATCCGGCCTGCAGGTAATTGCTGTAGCTGGCCAGCATGCTAAACGTATTGTTGCCATTGAATTTGAAAATATACAAACCGGGATTTCCGGTGGAAGCATAGACCGTATCGTTTTTCACGAACATATCGTGCACGTACCCTATGGACGGGTAATCTTCGTTCAATGTACGGATGAGCACAGGGCTTTCCGGATTGGTAAGATCGTATACCGCCATCGAAGTGGTAAAAGACGGGCTTCCTGCCAGCTTCAATCCACCGCAGTAAAGCTTATTGCCCTCCACAAAAACGGTATGGCAGGTTCCGAAGATCAGGGGAATAGAAACCTCATGTACCGAATCCGGCAGATAGCTCATATCCACGATCTGCAGCCGGTTCCCGTTATCATCACTAACCAGGTAGGCATAGTTCTGGTAGGTTTTCATTTCCCTCCAAAGGCTGTTTTGCGCCCTGCCTGGTAAATAATCCCTCACTACCGGGTTGGCAGGATCTGTGATCTCAATGAAATAATTTCCTTTGGTGGTTCCAAGAATGGCGTATTCCTTATTGTCGACCGGGTTGTGCCAGCCATAACATCCTGCATACTTCGTATTCTGAGCATACCAGTTATTGGTGTTTTCAGGGGCAATATTCCCTACCAGATTGATATTGTAGCTGGGATACTGCGCCTGCAGTGTAAATGCCAATAAACAGGAAGAAATAAATAATAGTTTACGCATACGGATGTTTTCTACAAATGTAAGAAAAGAGGCGCCTTTTCCCGTTTTTCTTTTGTTAAAATTGAGACCGGATTTTTCTATTAATTTACTATCTTTGAGTGGATTGTTCAGCTTAACCTATGATCAAAAAGTACGCTTTTTTACTTTTATTGACTTCTCTCTTTTTTCCGTCGTTTGCGCAGAATTATTACAACGAATGGATCAATTACGGGCAAAGTTATTATAAAGTACCCATCTTTAAAGACGGGGTGTACAAGATCGATTCACTCAAACTCGCGCAGGCCGGCATTCCAGTCGGGACGATCAATCCACAAAACATTCAGCTATTCCATAAAGGCCAGGAGCTATATATACATATCGAGGGTGAGAATGACGGCGTATTCAATGGCAGTGATTACATTCTTTTTTATGCCGAAAAAAACACGGCGAAAGATGATTCTGCTTTATACACATACGGCACTTTTCTCTGCAATCCCTATTTCAGTGTGATCAATGATACGTCCGCGGTGTTTATCACCTGGAACAACTCCACTGCCAATCACCGTCTTATAGCAGAAACGGATACAACGTTTTCATCCTTCACACCCTCGCCTTATTTTATAAAAGAGGATGTACAGGCATTTAACAATGAATATTGCGAGGGGCCCGAAAACGGGATAGGAGCGACCGATCCGAGATATGCAGCAGGTGAAGGTTTTATGCAATGGCCTTTTGATATGGGCTATAATAGTGCTTTCACATTTAATACGGCTGCTATCTATACCACGGGCCCTTTACCTTCCGTCAGCATTACGCATGCCGGGCGATCCAATCCGTTTTATACGCCGGATCATACGGTAATGATAGAGTTCCAGGATATTAGCAGCAACTGGCAGCAGCTGATCAACTTTTCTTACGATGGCTACAAAGTTTATAAAAATGATTTTGTACTTAACCCGTCTTTGATCGGGAGTAATTTTACGCTGCGGCTTAATAATGTAAGCAATCCTTCTTATGATCCATGGGCTACGGTGATGTGTGTGTATTACGCGAAGCTGATCTTCCCAAGTACCTTTGATTTATTAGGAGCAAACAGGCAGATGATGCATATTCCGGATGCAGGCTCGCAAAGCAAATCGCTTCTCACGATCAGTAATTTTACCGATGCAAGTGGAGCACCTGTGTTGATGGATCTTAGCAACCATCGTCTTATTCCTGTTGTGCAGAACGCCGGCACTTACAATGCGTTGGTGCCCAATAGCGGCGGACAAAAAAAATGTTACCTCGCTGCAGGCACCAACATTGACACAGTACTAAACATCCGCCCGGTGAACGGCAATGGTACTTTTGTAGATTACTCGCTGCAGGCAACCGATTCGGCTTACCTGATCGTTACACATTCTTCATTACTGAATGCCACCAATCAATATGCAAACTACAGGAGAAGTGCGGCAGGCGGTTCTCACAATGTATTGGTAGCAGAAATTGGCGATTTAAGTGATCAATTTGCGTATGGTGTAAACAGGCATCCGTTTTCCATCCGCCACTTTTCGGAATTTCTGATCGATACATATACCAGCAGGCCTAAGAATTTATTGCTGATGGGGAAATCCCTGCATGGAAGCATCTGCATAAATGATCCTGCTCATGCTGCTTTGTGCCTCGTGCCATCCATGGGCTATCCGGCGGCTGACAACCTGTTGACACAGGGATTGGTGGATCCTGCTTCCCTTGCACCCGCTATTGCAACAGGACGTATTTCTGCACCCGATGAAACAACGGTAACGAATTACCTTAATAAAATAATCCTGCACGAATCACAGCAACCCGGACAGGCCTGGCAAAAAGATGTTTTACACTTCGTAGGGGGCATTACCAATTACGAACAGACTATTTTCAATTCGTACATGAACCAGAACAAGATTACGATAGAGGACACGCTTTACGGAGGCAATGTTCATACGTTCAAAAAAACATCGACCGCGCCGATCGCCATTAATACGAACGATAGTATCAAGCAGCTGATCGAAAGTGGTGTTTCCCTCATTACTTTTTTCGGACATGGCTCCACATCCGGTTTTGAACAGAACATCGATGATCCTTATAGTTTTGATAATTCCCCGAAATTTCCATTGCTGGTGGCCAACTCCTGCTATACAGGAGATATCCATACAACAGGAATTATTTCGGCATCCGAAAAATTTGTGCTGGCAGAAGATCACGGAACGATCGGGTTCATTGCTTCGGTAAGTGCAGGTGTTTCCTACGCGCTCCAGATCTACACCAACGAGTTTTATAAGAACCTGAGCTACCGCAAATATGGCAAAAGCTATGGAGAGTGTGTGCAGGAAACAGTGAGGCAAACAGAAATCATCCCATCTTCTCTCAATGATTCTATTGTCAAAATTACATGCCTTGAAATGAGCTTCGAAGGTGATCCTGCTGTGCGGCCGAATGTGAGCCCGCGTCCGGACTTTGTACTTACCAACAGCGATGTCATCATCAATACAGATTCGCTGGTGGATTCCATCAATGTCCGTATCCATTTCAATAATTACGGTAGTGTAGTGAATGATACTATCAAAGTATATATAGAGCGTACATTGCCATCAGGAAGCGTAGTGCCGTTCTATAAAACAATCATTTCGCCCAGTTATTCCACCAGCCTCAATTTTAATATTGACAAAGACATCATCAGTGGGGTAGGGCTGAATAAATTTTATGTGAAAGTGGATTTCTTTAATGATGTACAGGAGCTGAACGAAACGAACAATGCTACTATCGGCCAGATCAGCGCATTTGTGAGAGGCGGCGATGTTGTGCCTGTGTATCCTTACAATTATGCTGTGGTTCCCAATCTCGCCTCCATTGTTTTAAAAGCTTCCACAGCAGATGCATTTGCGCCCCAATGGACCTACCGTGTGCAGGTAGATACCAGCGATGCCTTCTCCAATCCGATCATGAACAGTACCTTCACAAGTGTGGGAGGGGTACTTTCGATACCGGTAACATTACACAACAGGGATAGTGCTGTATATTTCTGGAGGGTAGGGAAGGACTCTTCCAACGTAAATGCGATCAACTGGAGGGAAAGCTCTTTCCAGACTATCCTGAATAAGAACGGATGGGGACAGGCACATTTTCACCAGTTCAAAAACGACAAGTATCAATTTGTATCCTATAACAAACCGATCCGGAGATTTGAATTTAAGAACAATGTTCGTACTGTATTTTGCCGTACGGGTTGGGTAGCCTCTCCCAATCCTCCTTATCTGAACTTTGCAGAAAATGGTTATTATTTCGATAATGCCCAGCAAAACTACTGGACCTGTGGAAATGGGGTAGGCTGGTCCTTTGCCGTTTTTGATTCCATCTCCGGAATTCCTGAAAAAGCGGATACCGCAACGGTTTCTCCCTGGGGCTTCAATTGGCTGAGCCAGTATAACAGTTGTGTGTGTACCGACCAGATCCGTACGGTATTTGATTTTGGCCTGTATAATCAATGTGGTGACTTTAGCCAGATTGCCAGTAATGATCCGCTGAATATGACAATGTATATGCAGCGGATGGAAGACTTTCTGAATGCGGTTCCGGTTGGAGATTATGTATTGGCTTATAGCCACAACAATGATTCATGCCATGCTTTCCCACCTTCATTGCATACTGCTTTTTCCAGGATAGGTTCCGACAGCATCCAGTTTAAAAGAGATACGCTACAGATGATCATTTTCGGTCAAAAGAAAGCAAGTCCGCATACCGGTGCGCAGGAAGTGATGGGCGATAGCCTGCTGGATATTATCACCCTCACAGATACCTTCTCTACCAAATGGAACAACGGATATATCGCTTCCGAAATTATCGGGCCCGCCCTGCAATGGAGATCGCTGCACTGGCGCTATACATCATTGGAAACACCTTCTACGGACAGTATTTATATCAAAGTAGTGGGGATCCGCGCAAACGGACAAAGAGACACGGTCGCCACTTTTTTCGAAGACTCATTGGATGTGCTGGCACTGAATAATTATGTAAATGTTGCTGTATATCCATATATTCAGCTGATCGCATTCGAAGCGGATTACAGCAACAACACGGCTCCGCAATTGAAACGCTGGCAGGTGCTGTATGACGAGGTGCCGGAAGCAGCTGTGAATCCTATTGCAGGGTACTCAATTAATAAAACAGTTCTTCCCGAAGGAGATAACCTTGTTATCAAACTACCGATACAGAATATAGGCAAAGTTCCTTTTACCGACAGTCTCCTGGTGACCTATTGGGTGGAAGATGCAAGCGGAGTAGAGCATGTACTTCCATATAAATTGAAAAAGGCACCTTTCCTGCCGGATTCTGTTTTTATGGACACCATTGTCTTCAACACATTGGGTTACCAGGGAATGAATGCACTGTGGGTAGATGTAAATGCGCTCAACCATCCGAAAAATCAACTGGAGCAATTCCATTTCAACAATATCCTGCGTATTCCTTTCAAAGTAGATGGCGATAGGGTCAATCCATTGCTGGATGTTACATTTGACGGAGTACATATCCTGAACGGTGACATCGTTTCTCCGAAACCGGAGATACTCATCAGTCTGAAAGATGAAAATAAATTTCTGGCGCTGAACGATACGGCCGACTTCTCCGTAAAGATCAAATACCCGGGTGCATCGGTAGAACAAAATCTTTATTTCGGCCAGGTATTACAATTCACCCCGGCACAGCTGCCAAATAACAGTTGTAAGATAGAATACAGACCTGCTTCCTTAGGAGATGGCAAACATGAATTGATCGTTCAGGCAAGAGACCGCTCTTCCAATATCAGTGGTGCTTCGGAATACAAGATCCAGTTCGAGGTCATCAATAAATCCACGATCACGGAAGTACTCAATTATCCGAACCCATTCAGTACATCCACACGTTTTGTATTTACACTTACCGGCAGCCAGGTTCCCGAAACATTCAAGATCCAGGTGATGACGATCAGCGGCAAAGTAGTGCGCGAGATCACAAAAGAAGAGATCGGTACTATCAAGATCGGACGCAACATCACAGAGTTTGCCTGGAACGGAAAAGATGAATTCGGCGACCAGTTAGCGAACGGTGTGTATCTGTACAGAGTGGTAACCCGCATCAATGGTGAAACGATCGAAAAGCGCGAAACAGCTGCAGACGATTATTTCAAAAAAGGCTGGGGGAAGCTCGTCATTATCAGATAATTTTAGAAGGTTGATTTTAGATTGGTTTATTAAAAAATTTCTTCTGTTCCTCCTTCAAAAAAGCCAAAATTCAAAAAATAATTTATTTTTTACTTGACTCTTACCTAAGGTCATAGCTTAGTTTTGCATAAAAAATCGATCCATGGAAAAATTTTCAGTCAATCGTTTGGCAAAACTGGCAGGTGTGAGTGTGCGCACACTCCATCACTACGACGAGATCGGCCTGTTGAAACCAGCCATCCGTGCCGAATCGAAGTACCGTTATTACGGAAAGGAAGAATTGTTGCGCCTGCAGCAAATACTTCTTTACAAAGAAATGGACTTTACGCTGGCACAGATCGCGGAGATACTCGACGATCCGGATTTCGATCTGCTGAAAGCGCTTGGTGAGCACCGAAAACAGCTTCAGCGGAAGAAACAACGGATGGCAGCGCTGCTACAAACGGTTGACAAAACGATTGTTCAACTTAAAACTAAAAAAATGAATTACGAAGAAATGTACAAAGGCTTCGGCAAAGAAAAGTTCGAAGCCTATACCAAAGAAGCAAAAGAGCGTTGGGGTGAGGAAACCATTAACCAATCCCATAAAAAGATCCTGGCAATGGATAAAAAAGACTGGGAAGCATTGAAACAAAGAGGCGAGGACATCAACAAAGCACTGACTGCCGCCATGGACCTGAAACCGGAGGATGCAGGCGTTCAGGAGCTCATCCGCCAACATTATGAGATGATGGGTTGCCACTTTGATGTAACGAAAGAGATCTACAGAGGTCTCGGAAGCATGTATGTGGAAGATGAGCGGTTTACAGCCTATTATGAGAAATACCGGCCCGGATTGGCTGCTTTTCTAAGGGATGCGATTCATCTATTCTGTGCAAACAAACCCGCTTAATTTTGGGCAAAAATGCTGTTTTAAACGAAAAATATATCTATTTTCGCAAAAACAAAAATACAAGATATGAGTTTTGATGTTATCGTTATAGGAAGCGGACCCGGTGGTTATGTAACCGCTATCAGGGCCTCTCAATTAGGTTTTAAAACGGCTGTGATCGAAAAGGAAAGCCTGGGCGGGATCTGTCTTAACTGGGGTTGTATTCCAACAAAAGCTTTACTTAAAAGCGCGCAGGTATTTGAGTACCTGAATCATGCGAAAGAATACGGACTGAGCGCGGAGAACGTGAAAGCGGATTTCAACGGCGTGGTAAAACGCAGTCGTGATGTAGCCGACGGAATGAGCAAAGGTGTTCAGTTCCTGATGAAAAAGAACAAGATCGAAGTGATATACGGAACTGCTACTGTAAAGGCAGGCAAAAAAGTAGAGGTGAAGGACAAAGACGGAAAAGCAACTACCTATGATGCCAAACACATCATTATTGCTACCGGTGCGCGTTCCCGCCAATTACCCAACCTGCCGCAGGATGGTAAAAAGATCATCGGTTACCGTGAAGCGATGAGCTTGCCTAAACAACCGAAATCATTGGTAGTGGTAGGATCCGGTGCGATAGGAGTGGAGTTTGCTTATTTCTACGCTACTATGGGAACCAAAGTAACCATTGTTGAGTTTATGCCAAATATCGTTCCGGTGGAAGATGAGGATGTATCCAAACAACTGGAACGTTCCTTCAAAAAAGTGGGGATCGATATCATGACCGAAGCCAATGTGGAAAGCGTGGATACCAAAGGTGATGGCTGCAAGGTAAAAGTAAAGACCAAAACCGGTGAGCAGATCCTCGAAGCAGAGATCGTTCTTTCGGCAGTAGGTATTGTTTCCAACATTGAAGGCCTTGGGCTGGAAGAGGTTGGTATCGCTACTGATAAAGGAAAGATCCTGACGGATAAATATTACCAGACCAATGTTCCGGGTTATTACGCGATCGGCGATTGCACACCTGGACAGGCGCTGGCACACGTGGCAAGTGCAGAAGGAATTACCTGTGTGGAGAAAATTGCAGGCCAGCATGTGGAGCCGATAGATTACAATAACATTCCGGGTTGTACATATTGCCAGCCGGAGATAGCTTCTGTAGGGTATACCGAGAAAAAAGCCAAAGAAGCAGGCTACGAAATAAAAGTTGGTAAATTCCCTTTCACAGCATCCGGAAAAGCAAAAGCTGCCGGTGTACCTGATGGTTTTGTAAAAGTGATCTACGATGCCAAATACGGCGAGCTCTTAGGGGCGCATCTGATCGGGGCAAATGTTACGGAGATGATAGCAGAGTTGGTTACAGCACGTAAGCTTGAAACTACCGGGCACGAGATCCTGAAAGCAGTGCATCCGCATCCAACTATGAGCGAAGCTGTGATGGAAGCTACGGCTGCTGCTTATGGCGAAGTGATACATATGTAATTAAATCAAAAGACCCTATATTAAAAAGCCTTCTGTAAAAAAACAGAAGGCTTTTTTGTTTCTTCTCCGCCGCAAATGAGCAGATGAATCAAGATCCGGTTTTTTGCCAAAAGAAACAAAATGTATACATTTATCGTAGACAATCGGATCTTAATCGTTACATTTAACGTAGTTAAGTTAAAATCTTAAGCAAAACGACAAGAACTTGGATATAGATAATAGTATAGCTCCAGCAACTATTGCGAAGGAATTTTATAAGCAAACGGAAAAATTTCACGTGATTGCCTGTTGGGTAGGTCTTATCCTGAATCTTGTTTGGTTCGTCAGTGATTTTTTTGTTCTCCCGCAGCATTGGATCGATTTTCTCCTTTTCCGTGCTTCCGTGTCTGTTATCAGTATCGTATCTGTCGTGTTCCGGAAAAAATTCGGTATTTCCATTTACACCTGTATGTTTATTGTGGTGTTAGGTATTTCTATCCAGAACTCCTACATGTGGAGCGTGATGGATCTTGAGCATTTGCACCAGCACACCTTTGCCTACATGGTATTATTCATTGGGGCCGGAATGTTGGTATTATGGGAGTTTAAGCTTTCCGTCGTGCTGATCGTTGCCACCATTGCCAGTAACCTGATCTTTTACAAACTCAACAGCAAGCTGAGCATGGAAGAGTTCCTGATCAACGGGGGATTGCTGACGTTGACGGTAGCCTTGTTCTGTGCCTTCCTCATCCGGTCGAGATACAAGCTTACGTACAACGAGATCAAAGGCCGGCTGGAATTAGAGAAATCAAAGGAGCTGATACAAGCGGAGCATGCTATCGTAATGCATCAGAAAGAAGAGATCGAAGAAAAGAACAACGAGATCCTGAGCAGTATCCGTTATGCAAAACGTATCCAGGAAGCTATTTTACCTCCGGGAGAGTTGCTGAACGAGCTGTTCAAAGATCATTTTGTGTATTACAATCCGAGGGATATTGTGAGCGGCGATTTTTACTGGGCCAAACAGGTAAAGCTGACCCCGGAAACAGGATCAGAACCTGAAAAGGATCTTCATCTGTTTGCATTGGCTGATTGTACGGGACACGGTGTTCCGGGAGCCTTCATGAGCCTGATCGGAAAAAACATCCTCGAACAATCGTCGATAGAAAGATCGGTCAATTCTCCTGCCCAGGCCCTGGATTATCTGAACGGCCGTATGCTCAGCAGTCTGAACCAGAAAGGCGGGGACCAATCCATCAGGGACGGAATGGACATTGTGATAGTGGCGATCGATTTCGCAACCCTTACACTTGAGTTTGCAGGAGCGAATAATCCGATCTATATCATCCGAGGCGAGGAATTGAACAGTCTGAAAGCGGATAAGCAACCGATCGGATCTCTGCCCGAATACACAAAACCCTATACCAACAATATTTTCCAGCTACAAAAAGGCGATTGCATTTACCTGTTCACAGATGGATTTGCCGATCAGTTTGGCGGGAAGGATGGAAAAAAATTCAAGTACAAACAATTGCAGGGGCTGCTCCTTTCCATCAAGGACAAGCCTATGCCTGAGCAGGGTAAGATCCTTGATAAGCGCTTCCAGGACTGGAAAGGCAATCTCGAGCAGGTCGATGACGTTTGCGTTATAGGCATTCGTATCTGAAGCGAGCCACTTCCTTATTTAATTATTCAATAACGCACAGTTAATTTTAAGTTAGAACAGATATTCTATCCTTGCAGTATAAATCAGGGCAGATGAAAAAAATTCAGCTTAAGCTTTCCGCAGTTAAAAAATCGCATGTGCAAACATTGCTGCTTCTGTTTATTTTTACATTGATCGCATTATCAGGAATTCGTTTCTGAGTATCGTTTCTGTTAAACAGATCATCCCATCTCCTTAAAGCATTCTTTCGCTTATTCAACGAAAACAATCCTGCTTTCAGAAATTTACCGCTGTATATAAAGTTGACGAAAGAATCATTTATACTTAACGCTTCCTTAATTACGATTTGCAGGCGAAAGGATATTTTTGATCCGCATTCAGTGAACATCCTAAAAAGGCCTCAACCTTTAACCACTGATCAGTAATTGTTGAATGTGAGGTTGAGCCCGGTCATCTTCCTGTAGAAGCAGAAAACAGCCTGAAGCCCGCCTCTTTATATTTTTAAATAAAATGTATATGCATAAAGGATTCATGGCTTTCGGTAAACGGAATGTTATTTTACTATTTGTAACGCTCTTTGTACTGTTTGGAGCAGAGCGGGGGAGTGCACAAAACGTAAACGCTACCTGGGGCTCAAACGGAAATTCAGCCTGGTATACTGCCAGCAATTGGGCGGGAGGCGCTTATCCCGGGCAGCAGGGAGCTGCTGCTTCCAATGGTAATACCGCCACATTTACCAACTCCTTTACCGGAACAACGGTAGGGATCAATATGAACACCAACTCACTGAATCTCGGCGCAGTTCATGTCACGAATGTAAGAACCACTGCACTCAATATCGGGAATAGCAGTACTACTGTATCCGGTGTTTTACGTTTATATGGTGCGAATGTGAACAGTGTACCCAATACCATTTTAAGGAATGCCGGAACAGGATTACTTACCATGCAGGCAGCGCAGCAGCAGGCTATGGGAATCGTACTGAGCAATCCCACAGAAAACATCATCAATTGCGATGGAACGGGGGGGATAAGTATAACTTCTATACTGAGCGGTGGTGCCAGTGGTATCACAAAAACCGGTGCCGATGATCTTACACTCGTAACGAACAATACTTACACAGGTAAAACAAGGATCAATGCAGGAGCCATTATTGGCAGCGGAGAAAGCATGTTCGGTGCCAACCCCGGCGCCTTTACTGCCGACCAGATCATCTTTAACGGCGGAACATTACAGGCATCCGGTGCCATTAATTTCAGCAGCAACAGGGGCATTACGGTTTCTACCGGCGGAGCTACATTTAATAATACCAATGCAAATTTAATTACACTGACCAATGTAATGACCGGTTCGGGGCCGATCACAAAAACAGGTAATGGTACCTTATTATTGGCGGGTGCACATACATTCACCGGCCTGGTAACAGTCACCACAGGTACAGTACAATTGGCTGCTGCAGGAACGTACCCGGATGCGAGTGCACTGTCTCTCGCTGGGGGAACCGTTTTTGACATGAAAGGTTTTTCGGAAACGATCGGCTCATTGGCGAGCACAGGTACGGGAACAGTTACAAGTACTGCAAGCGGGGCGATTACGCTCACGGCTGGCGGTAATAATTCTTCTACTACTTTTTCCGGTGTCATCCAAAACGGATCTGCTACTTTACTCGGTTTAACCAAAGCAGGAACCGGTGCTTTAACCCTTTCGGGTACAAATACCTATACCGGTGCAACGAATGTTTCGGCAGGCACTCTCTTTATCAATAGCAGTACGGCCGCCGGAAGTGCCGTAACGGTTGGTGTCTCCGGGACTTTGGCAGGTAATGGAACAGCGTCAGGAACAACAGCATTAACCGGAACAGTATCTCCCGGAGCTACTGCGGGTACTACCGGCAAGCTGACTACGGGCGCATTTACATTCAACACCGGGTGTAATTATACATTCAATATAAACAATGTAAGCGGAACACAGGGCACTACGAACGGCTGGGATCTGCTTACGTCTACCGGAGCTCTTAACATAAATGCAAGCGCTGCCAGCCCGATTCAGATCGACCTTACGTCTGTCGGATCTACCGGTTTTAACACCTGTACATCCTATACCTGGACCTTGGCGCAAGGCACTTCCATAACAGGTTTTGCTGCCAACGAATTCTCTGTAAATACATCCGGTTTTGTCCCTTCCTTCACAGGGGCATTTTCGATCGTGGCGACAAGCACTGCTATCAATCTTGTTTATACAGCTCCTCTCAATACGATCACGCTGACATCCGGTGCAGGAACAAATAACCAAAGCAAATGTATCAATACAGCGCTTACGACTATTACCTATACTACCACAAATGCAACCGGTGCAAACATAACCGGGTTGCCAACCGGAGTGAGTGGTAACTGGGCAGCCAACACCGTTACGATCAGCGGAACACCCTCTGTGGCGGGAACGTTTACTTATTCGGTAGCGCTTACGGGTGGTTGCGGCACTATTTCAGCTACCGGCACTATTACCGTAAAATCTGTTACTATAGATGCTATAAGTGACCAGACAGTATGTGGTGGGAAAATAGTAAATGCTACCAGTTTCAGCAGTACTCCTGCAGGTGCTTCTTTTGCCTGGATCAACAATAACACATTTATAGGGCTTACAGGTGCGGGTTCAGGAAATGTGCCTTCTTTTGTATCACCTGTTGTTTCTTCCACCCAAACAGGAACGATCACAGTGATTGCTACACTCAATGGTTGCAATGCACCTTCTGCCACATACAGCATTACCATCAACGGATCTCTACCCGCAAGTACATGGACAGGGTCGGTTTCTACCGATTGGTTCGATCCCGATAACTGGACCAATTGTGTGTGCGGTGCATCAACCGATGCAACCATAGATGCCGTTACGAACAACCCGATCCTGAATGCAACGGGCGATGTCCTGAACCTGACAATGAACAGCGGATCTTCAATCACACTGCAGGGCGCTAATACATTGAATATATACGGCAATGTTGTAAACGACGGAACAATAGATGCACAAGCAGGCAGTACCATATTCCTCGGTGGTGTCACCGCACAATCTATCAGTGGAGCTTCTTCCAACTCGTTTTATAACCTGACACTTGACAACAGCTTCGGCGCTTCCTTATCCACGGCCCTTGGAATCAATGGCACATTGTCGCTCACAAACGGAACGCTTAGCACGAATGATAATCTTACCCTGGTTGCAAATCAATCGGGTCCTTCCTTTACGACCGGAAACATAGGACCCATCAGCGCAACGGCAGATATTACAGGCAATGTTACGATAGAACAGTATGCCGTAAGATCAGGCAGCACCAATTGGGGATTCCTTGGTGCACCTGTCGGGAATGCTTCGGGTCTTACCATGAGCGACTGGAACGATAATTTTTCTATTACCTGTACCAATTGCCCGGATGGAGCTGCACCCGGCGGATCAACATTCACTTCCATTTATTCGTATGATGAAACCGGAACCGGTTTGTATGATGATGTAAGCAAATATGTAGGGATCGAAGAAATCAGTGATCCTATCGAATTGACAAAAGGCTACTGGGTCTACTTAGGGAATGGTCTTGGTACAGCGATCAAATTCAATGTTACCGGAAGCGTTGCCAAAGCAAATACGGCTCAGCTGGATATTCCGCTTACGTATACAGATCATGGCAGCCTGCCGGATGATGGCTGGAACCTGATCAGTAATCCGCTTCCATGCCCGATCAGCTGGACTTCCTTATTAGGCAGCACTACAGATATCGACGACGCAATCTATGTATACAACAGCGCTACCGGTTCTTATGCACAATACGTGGCAGGTGTCAGCAGCCCTGCATTGGGTGCCGGTGGAATAGGGGATGAGATCCCGATGTGCCAGGGATTCTACGTGCACTCAAGTGGAGCCACTGTTCTAACAGCAACGGAAAATACCAAAGTGGCTGCCGCAAATCCTGATTTTCTTAGAATTAATCCGAATCATCCGACGGTGCAGAATTACATTCCCGTTCCGCGTTTGTTCCTTAGCAATAGTACAGGCTACAGAGATGAAACCGCTTTCCACTTTAATACCAATGCAAGTATTTCTTTCGATGTAAAATATGATACTTATAAACTGATCGGTGATTACACGCTGCCTTACCTGGCCGGTATCAGTAGTGACGGAAAGATGTGCAGTATCAATGGACTTCCCGGGCAGACCACCAGTCTTCCGATAAAAGCGATCACTCCTGTTAGCGGTCCGTTCACTTTTGCCCTTGGAGGAGATACGATCAATGGTACTTGTGTAAATCTCTACGACAGTTATACCGGCATCACCACCAACTTAACTGTTTCTTCTTATACCTGCACCCTGCATGATACGACCACGATGGCCCGTTTCACCCTGAGCTTTTCATCTGCTGGGCTGGCAGCCACTACCAGTATCACACAGCCAGTTTGTTCCGATCTCCTGGGTTTGATCACTGCAATAGGGAATAATGCCGGCCCCTGGAATTATGTATGGAAAGATGATAACGGAGTCGTGGTGAAAACCTCTTTGAACAAAACATCCGCTGATTCACTGAGCCAGTTGAACAGCGGAAATTATACGGTAGAGATCAACACGGCAGGTCAGTGTGACAATTACAGTGAAACATTTTCTGTTACTGCTATTGAGATCCCGTCGGCACAGTTTACAAGCAGCGCTGATACAGTGGACCTGGCACTGAGTGGGTTTGTCTATTTTGAGCCACTCACAAGCGGGAACAGTACCTACTCGTGGAATTTCGGCGATGGAGCTGGTGTGTCATCACTGGCAAATCCTACTTATAATTACTCCGCTGTCGGAAATTATTCGGTTGTGCTCACTGCCATTTCGGCTGCTAATTGTACGGATACTTCGTATGCAAGCATTGTAGTTGTGAACACTTCCGTGGGTTTGCAGTCGCTCAATGCTTCCGGGACTATTGTTCTGGCAAATACAAGCCCATCTGTCTGCACTTTACTTTTCAGCGAACCAACGACCAGAGAGATCGGTTATTCTCTATTTGATATGAATGGTAAAGAGGTTTGTCAACTGAAAAGTGTTGGCATTGAAGGAGGAAAGCTGGATATCGATATTTCAACAATAGCAGCCGGCATATACCTGTTGATCGTAGAGCCGAAAGGCCAGGAACCTGCAGGGTTTAAGCTGAATAAATATTGAGAAAGGGTAGCCGGGCTATATTCAAAGACTATTTCGTACTTTTATCACTCCAATGAACAATGGCGTGCTACGATCAAGGTCCCTCTTTTTACTGATCAGTTTTTATTGCATCCTGCAAGGTTCGTTTGCACAGAATTTCACGATCAGCGGCACGGTAAAAGATAAATCAAATGGTGAAACGGCTATTGGCGCCAATGTGTACCTCAAAGAGCTGACGAAAGGAATTGCAACCAATGTATACGGTTTCTTTTCTATCAGCGCACCCAAAGGCAATTACACACTGGTATGCTCTTACCTCGGTTATGAAACCTTTGAGCAGAAAATAGTGCTGGACAAAAACCAGAGCATGAATATCTCACTGAATCCCGCTGCGGTTACTACTGAAGAAGTGGTGATCAATGCAAAGGCAAAAGAGAATATCGAGAGCACCCAGATGAGTACGGTGCAGCTGGACATCCAACAGATCAAGAAACTGCCGGCTTTTATGGGCGAGGTAGATATACTGAAAACTATACAGCTGCTACCGGGAGTGAAATCGGCAGGGGATGGGCAAACCGGATTTTACGTGAGGGGAGGGGGGCCCGATCAAAACCTGATCCTGCTGGATGAAGCGGTAGTATACAATGCTTCTCATTTAATGGGATTCTTTTCGGTATTCAACGGTGATGCGATCAAAAATGTGAACCTCATAAAAGGAGGGATGCCGGCTCAATACGGTCAGCGGCTTTCGGCTGTGCTCGATATCAGCATGAAAGAAGGGAACAACCAACGTGTGCAGGTAGATGGTGGTATCGGGCTGATCTCTTCCCGGCTGACGGTGCAGGGACCGATAAAAAAAGACACTTCTTCTTTTATTATTTCAGCGCGAAGAACGTATATTGACGCTATCATTAAACCGATCTTCAAAGCGCGGAAATCTCCTTTTCAGGGAACCAGCTATTATTTCTACGATCTGAATACCAAGTTCAATTACCAGATCAACAAAAAGAACAAACTGATGCTGAGCGGCTATTTCGGAAGGGATGTATTCAATTTCAAAGATGCGGATGCCGGCTTCAATATCAACGTTCCCTGGGGAAATGCAACGGCATCATTGCGATGGAACCATATCTACGGAGAAAAACTGTTTTCCAATACTTCCGCTATTTTCAGTTATTATGATTTTACCCTTGGCGCCATCCAGGACGATTTTGAATTCAAATTGTTTTCCGGTGTGCGGGATTACAATCTGAAACATGATTTTTCTTATTTCCCAAATGCGCGGCATACCATGCGTTTTGGAATAAATTACACGTTTCATAATTTTATTCCCACTACCGCATCGGCCAAACAGGGCGATGTAAACTTCGATCTGGGGGAAGTGATCAAGCTGTATTGCCACGAAGCTCAGGCTTATTTTGGCGACGATGTGGAGATAACGGAAAATTTCCAGGTACATGCGGGTCTGCGTTTCGGTTATTTTGCACAAGTAGGACCTTTCACACGGTATAAGAAAAATGAGTATTCGAAAATTACGGACACGGTTTATTATGCGCCCGGAAAAAAAATAAAAGATTATAACGGACTCGAGCCACGTTTGTCCATGCGCTACAAGCTCGGTAAAGCATCTTCTTTAAAAGCAAGCTATACCTACAACAAACAATATGTGCACCTGGCGAGTCTCTCATCCGTTTCGCTGCCTACGGATGTGTGGATGCCCAGCACGGACGTGATAAAACCACAGACCGGCTCGCAGTATGCTATCGGGTATTTTCAGAATTTCAAAAACGACATGTTCGAGAGCTCGGTGGAAGCGTACTACAAGGATATGAAGAACCTGATCGAATACAAAGAAGGAGCAACTCCGGATGATAACGTAAAAGACAATCCGGACAATACTTTTACATTCGGAACAGGAAAAGCCTACGGAGCAGAATTCTTTATAAAAAAACGCGAAGGGAAATTTACCGGTTGGATCGGGTATACCTTATCATGGACAAAGCGTACGTTCCCGGAGATCAACCTCGGGAAAACCTTTTATGCCAAGTACGACAGGCGCCATGATGTATCGGTAGTAACGATGTATGAGCTGAGCCCTCGCTGGAATTTTTCGGCTGTTTGGGTATTTTCTACAGGGAACACCGGCACACTGCCCAATTCACTGTATTACTTTGAGCAATCGGTAGCGGTGCAGTATGGCGAGCGGAATTCGTATCGCTTCAAGCCGTATCACCGGATGGATATTTCGGCCACGTTTACGCCTGACCGGGCCAAACAAATGGCCAGACGAAAAAAACGGCTCGAAGCACGGTATGCAAAAAAGGGAAAAGACATTTCTACCATACAAGTCCCGAAATCCTGGTGCAAACATTATGAAACGAGTTGGGCGTTCAGTGTGTTCAATGTGTATAACCGGATGAACCCTTATTTCCTGTATTTCGACTCGGGCGGGGATATTACCAACGGAACATTTAACGTGCAGGCCAAACAGGTTTCCCTGTTCCCGGTTTTACCGAGTGTGACCTGGAATTTTAAGTTCTAAGGTTTAGCAGGATGCTCCGGCACTTCCAACTTCGCCGGTAGTGGAGTCAACAGCTACAATTGAAAAGGTGTCCTGGGCAGGGAGTGATGTTGCAAACAGGAGGGCAATAAGAAGGAATTTTGCTGCGCTCATGGAAGGGAATGGATTAGTATTCATTAAGAGCAAATATTAGTAACTTTGTCGATAATGGCAACTTTTTTGGTAAAAAACACCCAATCCGATCAAAAATTGTTTGATTTGGGAACTTGTTTTACATATTCCACTTGCTTTAATACATTTACCCAATAAGGGTCAAATTACAATAGCAGATTTAAAAAATGGATTTATCAATAGCAGCCAAATTTGTTATTGGTTCAGGAACAAGTGCTTTTCCTGAACCAATATTTTCAACCATGTTGCTGCAATCTGAATTATTTACGGGAAATGTAAGAGATAAAATACGTTTAAAATCAATAGTTCGATAAAACCTTTAAATATGAAATATAAACTTGGAGGTATTATTTTTGTCTTATTTCTAATAGTATTAGCAATTGCTGCTTATTCTAACAGTAAAAAAACGGTTCCGAAAAAATTAAAAATCGACAAAGCCGTTTCGAAGATCATTATAATGGATGGAGGAGTAGGTATATTAAAAGATAATGAGAGGTTTGAGGTCTCGCAAGAAGAAGATCTAAAAAAAATCACGGATCATATCCAGAGTGAAACCTTATTAGAAGATTACGATGTCAGGGCCAGAAGCGGTTATACTACGTTTTGGGTTTTCTACACTGACGGTACCAGTGATTCATATGATTTGTTTTTTTATACGGATAGATCTCCTATCATTACAGTTAACAGTTCGGATGCCTATGCTGCAGATAGTTCCTTATACAAAATTGCAGAGCGCATAATTGCGAGGTGGTAGATAGCGAAACGCGATTACTGATAAATTGGAACCTAAACAAGTGACAGGCCCAAGCATTAAAATAAGCTACGGAGTTTAATATCTATTTAACATAATATAAATTATAGGTAAATCTGATATGTCAAATAACTCAATGAGATTAGTACATTCGGGCTGACATACACAAACAAGTCAATCCTTTCTGTTCAAATAAAATATCGGGATCAATACCCTCTTTTTGTTAAAAGTAGTATATTAGAAAACCCTTAAACAAGTATATGAAAAAATGTATCGCCGCTCTTTTCTTCGTCTCGATTATTACCAACATTTATTCACAGAAAACAGATTCCATTCTCCGGACCTTGTCTTCCATTAAAGATCAAACTGTGCTGACCGACAGCCTGCTTCGGAAAGCTGATTATTTCAGAAGAACCGGAATGCTGGACGATTTTTTGTCCATTGCGCAGGAAGCACTTAAAGTGGCAAAGAAAACGAACAAAAAACCTGTCATCGCACGTGTATGGATCAGCGTTGGGAATGCGTATCTGCTGATGGGAAAATACAAGGAAGCTGTGGATGCCTGTTCGGAAGTTCTCAAAATCCCGGCGGATTCCATCAGACCATACGATGCAGTGAACACGTATAATATGCTGGGTTCCGTATCGCTCCGGCTCAACAAGCAGGACGAAGCCATCGAATATTTCAAAACGGGCATTGCGAAAGCGAACGAGCTGCCGAAGAACAAAGTGGATGCGAAAATTATTGGCCTCCTGGCACGTTTCAACTCCAACATAGGTGTGGTTTACGCCGGTCGTGGCGATTTCAGAACAGCGGTCGATTATTTCGAAAAGACCACCGAGTATTTTCGCCTTGCAGGAGATTCAATTACTTACGCAGCCAGCCTTTCTAATACAGGAGCTGCTTATTTTTACCTGAATGAATACGACAAAGCGCTGAAAAATTATTTCGCCTCGCGGGCCATTTCGCTTCGTTTCAACGACAAAGAAAATATAACCCGCGTGGACGAGAACATCGGCTCCGCTTATATCAAACAGGGAAAATTTGCACAAGCGCAGGAATACCTGAACGAAGGCCTCGCGATCGCGACAGAAATGAAGAATAAGGACCTGGAGCGAATGATGTACAAAAGTTTTTACGATCTCTACGTCGCCAAAAAAGACCCGGCCTCTGCCCTGTCGTATTACCTGAAATACGATGCTACCAATGATTCGCTGCTCAATGAGTCAAATATGAAACAAATGAACGAGCTGAACACAAAATTCGAAACAGAGAAAAAAGAAAAAGAGATCGAGCTGTTGAACAAGGAAAAGCAGGTTTCGGACCTGGAGATCGATAGCCAGAAATCGCAGCGGAATGTGTTCATTATCGGCTTTGCACTGGTGGTCGTATTACTGGGTTTCCTGGCATTCAGCTTTATTCAGAAAAGCAGGAACAACAAATTGCTGGAAGAAAAAAACAAGCTCATTACCCTTAAAAACCATACGATCGAAGAAAAGAACAAAGAGATCATCGACTCGATCACCTATGCCAAACGTATCCAGAGCGCTCTGCTAGCCTCCGACAATCTGCTCCGCGAGAACCTGAAAGATTATTTTGTCCTGTTCATGCCGAAAGACATTGTGTCCGGTGATTTCTACTGGGCTTCGCCGCTGAAGAACGGCACATTTGCACTGGTAGTTGCCGACAGTACCGGTCATGGAGTTCCGGGCGCTTTTATGAGCCTTCTGAATATTACCTTTCTGAACGAAGCGATCAATGAAAAAGATCTGAATGTAACCGGAGAGATCCTTACACATACCCGCCGGAAAATTATCGGTTCGCTGGCAGAAGACGGCAGCACGGAAGGTGGAAAAGACGGAATGGATTGCACACTGACCGGTTTTGATTTTGTGAATAAAGTATTGCATTACAGTTGCGCCTACAACCCGGTCTGGATCGTCAGAGCAAATCCATCGGGCGTGAAAGAGCTCATCGAGCTGGAAATGGACAAAATGCCAGTGGGCAAGCACGATAAAGATCACGTTCCTTTTTCCAGTCATCGCTTCGAATTGCAAACAGGTGATGTCGTGTATTCGCTTACCGACGGTTATGCGGATCAGTTTGGCGGACCGAAAGGAAAGAAATTCAAATACAAGCCGCTGCAGGATTTGCTAAAATCAATAGCCGGGCTGCCGATGAAAGAGCAGCAACAGATCCTTCAAAAAACATTTATCGACTGGCGCGGTGAGCTGGAACAGGTGGATGACGTTTGTATTTCAGGAGTGAGAATTTCCTGAGTGTAGATGCCTTATTCTTACGTAAACGTTTTTAACCGATTGGTCAGTTTCTCCCGAAAGGAATCGCTGATGGGAATTTTTGCCGGGCCGATCAGCAGCATCGTTTGATTGATCGCCGAGATCTTTTTGATGTTAACCGAATACGATTTATGTGATTGTACAAAAATACCTTCAGGTACTGCTGCCAGCAAATTGACCATAGTGGACCGGATCAGATACATTTTATCAGCCGTTACAACCTCAATATAATTCTTATCGGACTTAAAGTATAGAATATCGTCCAGCATCACCTTTACAAACAATTCCTTTTGTTTTATAAAAAGAGCGTTGTCTATAACCAGGTCCTGTTCCTCACCGGCTGTTTTGTTCGGCTGCAGACTTTTACTTTGTAAAGCTATTTCAATAGAAGAGTAAATAGCGATCTTGTCGAAGGGTTTTAACAGGTAGGAACCCGGTTTTGTTTTTAATGCCTCATCAACCGTACTTTTATCAATAGCTGAAGTTAAATAGATGAATGGGATCTTATAGGTTTCGTTGATATACTTCCCCAGATCGATCCCGGTTTTGCTGCCCCCGAGGTTGATATCGATCATGACAATATCCGGCATTTCGTTCGTTAAAAAAGCGACGGCAGCAGAATAATTGACCGCCATTCCGCTGACAGTATACCCCATCTTTTGCAATAGCTGAGAAAGCTCGGCGGCAATAATTATTTCATCTTCTACAATTAGTACTTTCATTACTCTGCCTGTTTACGCGTAAATGTGTCTTCAAAGCTAATGGTAATTTTTGTTCCGTTTTGGGAATCGACAGCGTACTCTCCGTTCAGCTGGGTTACCAGCATTCCTACGAGGTTCAAGCCCAATGCCTGAGGCCGCTTTACCCGCTCACTAAAACCCTGTCCGTTATCCTGAACACTAAAAGAATAAATGCCGTCGTTTAACTTTGCCAACACCACGGTGATAGTGCCGGTAGTTGAATTGACAAAAGCATATTTCAGTGAGTTGGTGATCAATTCATTAAATATCAATCCCAAAGGAACGGAAGTATCGACATCAAATTTAATATCCGAAGTAGTTAAATGAAAACGGATATCCCGCTGGCTGTTCCCGAAAAGCGGCACAATGTAATTATACAAACTACTGAAATAATCCTGCATATCTATTTCCGCCAGGTTATTGCTTTGGTAGAGTTTCTGATGGATCAGGCTGATCGTATTGATCTTGTTCTTACTTTCGGAGAACAGGCTCTTTAAAGCGCTGTCTTCTATACTTTCGCTTTGAAGCCCGAGTAAGCTGGAAATTACCTGCAAATTGTTTTTCACCCGATGGTGGATCTCCTTTAACAATATTTCTTTTTCGCCCAGTGATCGCAGAATAATCTTGTTCTGAAGCTCAATTTCTTTTTTTTGCCGGGTAGACAAACGAAACCGGTTATAAATAAAAAAAACGAAAATAAGCGACAGGAAAATCAAAACGTATAAATACATCTTCTGTTTTTTATCGTTCCCGATCTGCAGGGTATATACTTCTTTATCTTTTGCAAGCTTCAGGCTGTCGGCAACTGCTTTTTTATCGAATTCGTTCTGAAACTCGGAATGAATAAGTGCTTTTTGATTTTCCGTATTAGTGATGCTGTCCCGCATCCGGATATATAATTTATACATCTCCAGTGCGGGACCCGGCTCCTGCTGTTTTTCATACAGGGTGACCAGTAAATTGGCTGCGGTTTTGATCAGTAAAGGCGATCCTAATTCCCTCGAAATGGCCATTCCCCGGTTGGCGTACAAAGTAGCTTCTTTTAGCTTGTTTTGCCGGTAATAACTATCGGCAATATAATTCAATGCCGAAGCAATACCTTCCTTGTTCGAAATTTCCACACTTATCTTCAAACTTTTTTGGAAATTTTCCACTGCCGCCAATTGACTTTTTTTTGCACATTCTTCCTTAGATCCCGAACAACCTGGAATACCAGCCAGCTGATACAATATACCTATATTATTCAGGGCTTTTGCAATTCCTTGTTTGTAGGGAACCTCTTCAAACAGTTCCAGACTTTTCTGAAAACAATCCAATGCTTTGACAGTATCCGGCAGCTCCGACCCTTTGTCTCCCTTTTTAAATAACAGATTGCCTATATTCAGATAGGAATAGGCCATCCCTTTTTTATCGTTGATCTCTTTCTGTATACTCAGGTTTTTTCGGTAATGCTCCATCGCTTTGGCGTGATCCCCATTGCTCAGGTAGATACTTGCAATGTTATGCAAAGAGTTGGTGATCCCCTTTTTGTCCTGTATTGCCTCACGTATTTTCAGGCTCCTGATATAAAAATCAAGCGCTTTGGCTGCGCTCCCGTTATCATTATATACATAACCGATATTATTGAGCAGCGATGCAATTCCCTTCTGATCATTCAGTCCTTCTCTTATTTTTAAGCTTTGTTCCCAAAAATGAATAGCAGACTCTTTGTTTCCCTTATTTACCTGAATGAAAGCTATATTAGAAAAAGCAAGCGCTTTGGCGGCCAGATAGGATCTTTTTTCCTTTTCACTGGCTTGTGGAATGTTTTTATTAATAAGCGCAATAGCTCTGTCGCACAAAGGGATCACCGAGTCGGGATAAAAAGTATAGATCTCGTTGCTGATACCTACCAGGCAATGTACACGGCTTGTATCATGTTTTGCATTCTTCAGGGCCAGGTTCAGCGAATCCATTTGTGGCGACTGGCCGATAAGTTTTGCCGACAACAACAGTAAGCTGAAAAAGAAAAAGACCGGGTTTGCATTCATGTCTGCTAAACTAAGTAATAATCCGGATCCGGCAGAGCGCACATATCCCCAAATAAAGAGCATACGTCCCAAACCCGGGAACTCCCACCGGAATACTATTGTTAAAAAACGGCATACATCCCAGGATAAAGTCAGGATGTCCCAAATCCGAAGAACCGAATGGAAATTCAATGCATTTTCGTGGTTATAAATCAACATAAATAAATTCCCATGACCGTATTACAATTTACAACCCGGTTTTGTACCGATCCTGCTCAGCTAAAAAAAAAATGCCGGAGCTCTGCCTTTCAACAGAAGATACTTGTAGCTGCAATCAGTATTTTATGTTTATTGCTGTCTGCTGAAACAATCCGTGCACAAACATTTGACAGCCTGCTTATGTCACCTTTCTCTCTGCCAGGTTGCGGCTTCAACGCTGCTCCTGCCTTTGGCGACCTGGATAATGACGGTGATCAGGATATGATAAGCGGAGGCTATTACGGGAGCTTCACCTACTACAAAAATACAGGAACAGCCTCGGTTCCGGTTTACTGGCTTTCCTGGATCAATCCCTTTGCGCTTACGGGCATCGGGCTCAACTCCACCCCTACCCTTGCCGATCTGGATGCTGACGGCGATCTGGACCTGATGGTTGGAGATTACTACGGTAGCTTCCGGTATTTTGAAAACACGGGAAATCCATCAGCACCGGTTTTCGGACCGGGACAGCTCAATCCTTTTTCGCTGACGGACATTGGCTACAACTCCGCTCCTGCTTTTGCTGATTTGGATAACGACGGTGACCTGGATTTGCTGGCTGGTCAGAATTATACCGGCTTCAGTTATTTTCAAAACACGGGGACGGCCACCAACCCGGTATTCGGAACGTTTTTATACAATCCTTTCTCGCTGAGCGGCAATGTATACAATTCCACTCCTGCCTTTGCCGACCTTGATAATGACGGAGACAAGGATCTGCTGAGCGGCGGATCTGACGGGAACCTACGTTACTTTGAGAACACCGGAACTATTACGGCTCCCGTATATGGAATCGGACAGGTCAATCCTTTTTCACTGACCAATCCGGGCTACGGTTCCACCCTTGCTTTTGCCGATGCGGATTCGGACGGCGATATGGATGTGATGACGGGAGAGTACTATGGGAATTTCCGGTATTTCCCGAACACCGGAACCATTACGGCACCTGTATTCGGAGCTGTTCAAAACAATCCCTTCAACCTGGTGGTGGAGTTTCAATCCACTCCTGCCTTTGCCGACCTGGATAACGATGGTGACCAGGATATGTTATCAGGCGAATATTATGGGAACCTCCGGTATTATGAAAATACAGGCAGTGCAGCTGTCCCGGTTTTCAGCTCATTTCTAATCAACCCCTTTTCGTTGACAAATGTTGACTTTAATTCTGCTCCTGCATTTGCCGATTTGGACAGTGATGGTGATATGGATCTGTTGGTGGGAGAATACAACGGGGATTTTAATTACTATGAAAATACGGGCACTCCTTCAGCTCCTGCATACGGACCAAAACAAACCAATCCTTTTTCCCTGAGCAGCACTGTGTCCACAGCCACTCCTGCTTTTGCCGACCTGGATAATGATGGTGACCTGGATCTGATGTCGGGAGAAGTTGACGGTGGTTTTAAATACTATACGAATACCGGAACTGCTTCGGCTCCAGCTTTTGGCCCGGCGCAAGCCAATCCGTTTTCTTTGGTAGATATCGGATTCAAATCCCATCCTGCTTTTGCCGACCTGGACAACGATGGGGATATGGAATTACTTACAGGTGATTACGGCGGACATTTCTTTTATTTTGTAAACACGGGCACAGCACAAAATCCCGTATTCGGAACACCGCAGGTCGATCCCTTTACGTTTGAACCGGTCGGATGCTCGTCTGCCCCTACCTTTGTGGACCTGGACAACGATGGCGACCTGGATGTAATGGCCGGTGAAATAGACGGGAATTTCAATTACTTTGAAAACATCTGTATTCATCCTGCTATGCCGGGGGGCATCAGTGAAACAATGGCCCTTTGCCCGAATGACAACAGTATATACAGTATTGCGCCGGTAAGCGGAGCCACCTTTTATAACTGGGCATTGCCTGCCGGTTGGGATGGTGAATCATCCGACGACAGTATTTTTGTCGCAAGTGGTTCTACCGGTGGGATCATCAGTGTTACTGCTTCCAATTCCTGTGGTACATCAGCTCCTGCAACATACAGTGTCAGTCCTGTCATTGACAGCATCCAGCCGGCAACACCGGTGCTGGCAGATATTATGGGCACCTGCAGTGTAATACCTGCGACACCTTCAACAACTGATGACTGTGCCGGAACAATAAGCGGGACCACCACTACTGTTTTTCCACTTACAACGGTCGGAACCACTATCGTTACCTGGACCTTTGACGATGGAAACGGCAACACGACAACAGCCGATCAAAACATAATTGTAAGCGCTGCCACCATTGATATAAGCGTTGTGCAAAATGACCTGACTATTACCGCGGGCAATACAACAGCGGGTGTAAGTTATCAATGGATCGATTGTGCTGGTAATTTGCCGATAAGCTCAGAAACGAATCAAAGTTTTACTGCTACGGTCAATGGAACCTATGCGGTAATAATAACGGAAGGTCTGTGTTCGGACACCAGTGCCTGTGTGACCATCAACAGTGTAGGAATTTCTTCAGCTACCACTACTCAGTCCCTGGTACGTATTTATCCGAATCCTTCTGCCGGACTATTTATTATTGAAAGTGCGGAAAGTATCCTTCAGTTAAGAATTACGGATTTAGCCGGCAAACTGATCTTCATTCAGAAAGAGAATACGAACCTGCTTGATCTTACAGTATATGAAAAAGGCATGTATTTACTCACGGCAACGATGAAAAACAATAGCATACGTGTACTACCAGTTATCAAACAGGATTAGGAGAACGGAAGCCATCTCAATAAAAGGGATGGCTTTAAATCTTCGCCCCTATCACGCACACATCGTCAACCCTGACGCCAAAGGTCAGGATCGTGACATTGCAAGTCATAGACGTATGCCTATGATGCAAACGTCATCGATCTGTTCTAAATTCCCTCTCCAGTTTTCGAAGGAGCGGTTCAGCTCATTGCGTTGTTCGCTCAGCGGTCTTACCTGGAAATCAATGATGGCTTGCTCCAGTTTCTTGTACTTGAATTTCTTTCCTTTCGGTCCGCCAAACTGGTCGGCAAATCCGTCCGTGAATGTATAGATCACATCGCCGGGCTGCAGGTCGATCTCCTTTTGGGTAAAGGGTTTCAGTTCATGATAAAATCCGCAGGGCTGTTTATCCGGTTTGTATTCATTGAATGAGCCATCCCGGTATATGTACAATGAGTTATTGGCTGCCGAATACGTTAGTTTTTTTGAGCCTTCTTCGATGCGGCACAACACGATGTCCATTCCGTCCTTGTTCTCTCCTGCATTTCCGGTTTGTTTCAGGGTGCTGATGAGGCGGTCGCGCAGGATATCAAGCACCCGTGCCGGTTCGAGGATATTGGAATCGTTGATGATCTGGTCGAGGAAGGAAACGCCTAACATCGTCATGAATCCGCCGGGAACGCCATGTCCTGTGCAATCGGCCGTTGCATAAAAGATCATCCCGTTCTTTTTGGTGACCCAGTAAAAATCACCACTTACAATATCCTTGGGCTTAAACAGCACAAAGCTTTCTTTGAAATGCCGGGTGAACTCTTCTTCCGAAGGGATCAGCGCCGACTGGATCCGTTTGGCATAATTGATACTGTCGGTGATCTCGCGGTTCTTTTCTTCTAACACTTCTTTCTGCTCTTCGATCTGGTTGGCATATTTATGATTCTCCACCTTGAACAAACGAACACCGAGGAAGATCAGCATTGCCGCCCCGAGGATGTTGGGATAGCTCATGTACAACATCCAGGCCCTGGTAGGATAATATGGCTGGTAATTATCTACCCAGTATACATTAGCGATCATCAAAAGTGCACTTATTACTACATAAGTAACCGTAATCCCTTTTTTGTCGAACAGGATATTGCAGGCTACCGGCATAAAAAGAAAATAATAATAAGAGTTGTTGGCTTTCCCGAACAGAGAACTGAAAGCAGTAAGAAAAGCAAAACCATACCAGATCGTGTAATGAAAGGCAAAATCATATTTTTTGTGCTTTACCAGGCAAAAGGCAAATACATTGGAGGCCATGGAATAGCCCGTAACACAAGCCGCAATATAAAAGCCATTGGTGATACCCACCAGGCAATAGAAAAAACTGATCAGGAAGATCACCATATTGGCGCTGTTAAAAACGCGCAACTTATTCCGAAGTTCGAAGCCAATCTCGCCTGTAATACCAATATTGGCTATGTTGCTGAGGAATTTTTTCAAAACCTATTGTTTCTTAATATCGGTGATCGTTACAACCTGTCCGGCCATGCAGGTCGACATCGGCTGTTTTTTCAGGGTTTCGTATTTTACCCAAACTGCCATTCCGTCTTTTTTGAATCCTTCTGACAGGTTCTGCGGCATCAGCTTCTTCTCCCCTTCCAGCTGCAGCAGGTAACCGCAGCTTTCCACTTCGTATTTGATCACGGTGGCCTTCACATAGCCCTGCGCTGCATAGTCGGTCGTGTTTTTGGCCGATTTACAACCCGCCAGGAGCAATACGAACAGCACAATTAAATTCTTCATCCGTTATATTATTATATTTGCAGTAATTCTTCTTATTATACTACAAGTATAGTTAAAATGATCCAGTGTTCAAATATTACAAAGTCGTATGGAAATCTGCAGGTGCTGAAGGGTGTGAGCCTGGATATTGCAGCTTCTGAGATCGTTTCGGTGGTCGGCGCTTCGGGTGCAGGAAAATCCACCTTACTGCATATACTCGGTACGCTGGATCGTCCTGATACAGGTGAAGTATTCATTAACGATACGGATATTAAAAAGCTAAACGACAGAAAGTTGGCTGAATTCAGGAACCGGAATATCGGTTTTGTGTTCCAGTTCCATCATTTGCTGCCCGAATTCAATGCAATTGAAAATGTCTGTATTCCTGCCTATATAGCCAAAACTGCCCGGAAAGATGCGGAGAGAAGAGCAACTGAATTATTAGAGATCCTTGGTCTTGGCGACCGTTTGCAACACAAACCGAATGAATTATCAGGCGGTGAGCAACAACGTGTGGCAGTAGCAAGGGCTTTGATCAATAAGCCGGTAGTGGTGTTTGCCGATGAGCCTTCCGGTAACCTCGATTCCAATACTGCCGGTGAGCTGCATCGCTTGTTCTTTACGCTGAGAGATCAGTTTAAGCAAACCTTTGTGATCATCACACACAATGAAGAGCTGGCCGATATGGCCGACCGCAAGCTCGTGATGAGAGACGGGAACCTGATTTCCTGAACGTAGCGTAGTTAGCTAGCCAGACACGGCCCCGATAGCTATCGGGGGCAGATGGCGCAGATAATGCCTAATTAACACGGATTATAATAATAGCAGACTGTCACGTCGATCCCGATAGCTATCGGACGACGATCTGAAAGCGAACAAGAAAGCTCTTATTTCTATAACACCCATTCGGCTACGGCATCGAAATGTTCGCGGAGCCTCGCGAGAGACGCTTACGGAGAAGAAATTAAGTGCCCCGAAGTTCTCGATACACCCCGATATTTTCCCAAAAGGCATAGTATAATGCCAGGTAAGTTCTCTCCGCTTCAGCTGCATCGGGGCACTCGAACTGACATCCGGAAAATTACTGCTGTCGTAATATTATCAACGCATGTGCTTAAGGTTGATGCCATACAGCACGACCCATACCCCGGCAATTACAAAGCCCACAATAGCAGTAGCTGCACCAAAGATGCCACCAGCGCCCAAAAACAGTGCAGCAATAACCGGGGTGATCTCTCCTGCCACATAGATATAATATCCGATCTTTTTCAGTTTCCACATAAAGATCGAGCCAACGAGGCAAACAAATCCGCAGAGCACATTAATAAGGGTTGTCATTCCTATGTTCTGGCAGGCTTTATCCATCATTTCGTTCATACTGTCACCCAGTGCGCCACCGTACAGACCACTGAAGCTATCCATGTTCTCGCATTGGATCTTTGTGGTGAAGTAGCCGGCAATCCCACCGAAAACGGCAAAAGCACATCCTACCCAGGTGATAATACAAAGGACGGTAATAAAACCGGGCCTTTTCGGCTGCTGATCCTCCATGTTCATGGCGGTCATATTTGTGTTATTGTATTCCATAAAATTGAGTTAAAGGTTTAACATTGTCTTCTATTATAAGGGCAAAAAAAAATCCCGGCGCTACGGCCGGGATCCTTTATAGCTTTTCAATAACTATTATTGAGCGTTCATTGAAGAATCAGCTGATGCTTTTGCATCATCCATAGCTTTTTGGAAATCAGCTCCGAAAGCATCCTGCATTTGAGAAGATGCAGCCTGGATTTTGCTGATACCGATAGTCAACCATGCTGATAACAACAGAGCAACGATTCCTAAGATCAGACCTGTGATAGCCAAACCTCTTTTTCCGCCTGTTTTACCTAATTTCATCATACCCATAGCAGACAGAATAGTTCCGGCAAGGCATAATACTAACCAGAAGATAGCTGTTCCGTATCCGCCACCTAACATTGCCTGTGCAGCAACGATTACAGCGATTGGAAAATATCCAACTAATCCGATCAATGATAATACGAATCCAGTTACGCCTAAACCTTTTCCTTGAGGTGCTGTGTTGTTTGTTTGTTCCATGTTTTGTTGTTTTTTGTTTTTAAATAGGGTTGTTTTTAAATCATCCCAAAACTATGAAGATTTTTAACATCTTTTAAATCGGCTCAGGGGAGAGTTATTAACAATTGGCGTATTAATCCACCATTTCATCGATAAATGTGTATATCTCTTTGCTTTACAATTACTTATTATAAGTACTTTTCCAGTGATTATAATTGTTTTTTACTGCTTCTGCTGCATTATTAACATGCGAAACATGCCAGGTATGCAGAAATTCCTTCTTTGCATCCACCGTTAAATGAATATCCTTCAATTCATGGTTGCTCAAAACGGTCAATCGGATCGCATCTCCTTTCTTATAAAAATACTGCAGCCAGGTATTGAGATCGTTCTTTAACTGAAAACCATTTACGGCCAGGATCTCATCATTTATAGACATTCCTGCTTTCCAGGCCGGCGAATACGGAACGATCAGGGTGATCTTTTTGTGAATTCCGTGTTCGATCGATTTGAAACCGAAGTGCTTTTCATACATAGCTACCGGGGCTGTTTTGGTCATCTGCAAACCGAGGTAAGCAAAACACTGCTGCAGCTGCTCTTCGTACTCTTCCAGTCCGTATACGTATTTCTTAAAGAAGGCATCGAAGTCTTTTCCCGAAACATTGTGAACAATGCTCAATATATCCTGTTCCGAGTACCCTTTCCCCTTTTTGTAAAACTCATTGTACAGCACCAGCATCACATCCCGCAGGCTCTTTTTATTGCCGGTAGCTTCGAGGATGAGCACATCCAGCATAAAAGCGATGAGATTCCCTTCATCATAAATAGAGACTTTACGGTACGGTGCGCCCGGTGTATACCCATCCAGCCAGTTCTCCCAGGAAGATTCGGTAACAGAAAGATTGAAGCGCCCGAAATTGTGAAAGTGTTTGTTCAGCCGTTCTTCCAGCGTAGTGAAATATTGTTTTTCGCTGAACACTTTGGATGTGAACAGCAGCTTGTCCCCGTAATAAGTTGTAATGCCTTCGTATACATAACCCGTCCGGGCATAATTCTCTTTGGTATAATCATAGGGGAACATCTCCACCGGGCGGATGCTTTTTACATTCCAGGTATGGAAGAGCTCGTGACAGCTCACACCCAACAGATCCTCATAGGTATTGCCTTCCATCAGGTGATAGCCCGGACCGATCCCGATCACCGTATTTTTCGTATGCTCCACGCCATGATAAAATTTCACCGGCAGCACCTGGAACAGGAAATGATAATCGCTCACATGGATGCCCTCGTAAAAATGAATGCTCTCTTTGATGAAAGGCACAAAGTCTTTTTCCAGCTGCGCCATATCGGGATTGCATTCTCCGTTGAAATGCAGGAAGAAATCAATGCCTTCGATCTTCAGCGAAAGGGTTTTGATGTCTGCACTGGCTATAAAGGGCGAATCGGCCAGTTCCTCATAAGAAGCAGCGATCAGCTGGTGTTCCGATCTCTTTTTCATGGAAGTCGCCACCGTATAATTTTCAGGAACGGCCAGTTCCAGTTGATGCTCCTCCTCCATCCTGCCCGGAACATACATACAGCAATTCACTGGGTTGCAATACATCTGCGTGGCGTCTACGTAAGTAGATCCCGCGTTGAGCTCCGAAGCATAATAACTATAGGTAAGCTTCACCTCGGAAGCGCCTTTTGTTTTTACGATCCAGAGATCTTTATTTGTTTTGGTCCATTCGAGCAATTCTCCTTTTTCATTGAAGGCATCGAACTTTTTTATATTCTTCGCAAAATTTCCCAGCTCATACCGTCCCGGCCTCCAGGCAGGCAACTGCACATGCAGGTTCTCTTCCTTGTTATTGCTGATCGTCATATCTATGTACAGATAATGAGCAGCGGGGTTTTTGATGTATAATTTGTAATGCATATGCGAATGATTAGGGAAGCGAAGATAAAAATTAAGACGTATAAAAAAACACAGATTACTCTGAAAAAATATAGACACAGATTCCGCTGATGTCACGGATTTTTGGTTAGGATTGGGATCTGTAAAATTTTCACAGATAACTCTTCAAAGTTTTATTCGGAAAATCCGTGTAATCTGTGTCTGGCCAGCTCTATCAAGATCTCCAAGGATTGTACTTATGCCTTTGTTGTATTGTAACCGGCATTGGCATAAATACTACTCACCAAATAATCCGCGTTAATTATAACCTCAATCCTCTGCTGCAACGAGATTAAATCCGCGTTATCTGTGTAATCTGTGTCTGGCCAGCTATCGCGTTTTTAAGCTATCTTTACTTAATTGTTTCTCAGGTAAGACTTTAGAAAGTAAATGCTTACTTTTGCAGCCGTCATGCAATTTGAATTAACCGCCGAATACTTAGATATGTTGCGCCTCGCGATCGAGGAGCACAACGATGATTTCCTGGCGGACCAGTTGCAGGAACAATACGCAGCCGATGTGGCGGAGATCTTTAACCAGCTGGAATTTGAAGAGGCGCAATACCTGTATAAGTTACTGCCGGAAGAAACCACCGCCGATGTACTGCTGGAGCTGAATGATGAGCTGCGGGAGGAATTACTCGCATCCCTTTCTACCAAAGAGATCGCGGAGCAGCTGGATCAGATGGATTCGGATGATGCGGCCGATGTGATCAGCGAGCTCCCGGAAGATATCCAGGAAGAAGTACTTTCCCAGATCGAAGACATCGAGCAGGCCAGTGATATTGCCGACCTCCTTAACTATGAAGAGGGAACGGCAGGATCCCTGATGGCGAAAGAGCTCGTGAGCGTGTATGCCCACGAAACGGTGAATGCCTGTATAGAAGAGATCCGCAGGCAAACCGACAACGTGGATGTGATGTACACGGTGTATGTGGTAGACGAAAAAGAACGCCTGATCGGTCTGTTATCCCTGAAAAAACTGGTTGTCTCCCACCCTATCACCCGCATTGAAGAAATATACGATTCGGAGATCATATCCGTAAAAACCTCCACTGCTACCAGTGAGGTCGCTGCTATCATGCGGAAATACGATCTTGTTGTATTGCCCGTAGTGGATGGCCTGGGGCGTTTGATGGGACGTATTACGATCGATGACGTGGTAGATGTGATCCGCGAAGAGGCCGAAAAAGATATGCAGCGTATGTCCGGTATCTCGGATGATGTGGATTCTACGGACAGTATCTGGCGTTTATCCAGATCCCGTATTCCATGGCTGCTGGTAGGTATGTGTGGCGGTATTATCGGTTCGCGCATCATCGGCAGCTACGAAAGCCAGATCAAGATCCACCCGGAAATGGCATTTTTTATTCCGCTGATCGGAGCTACGGGTGGTAATGTGGGGGTACAATCCTCCGCCATCATTGTGCAGGGGCTTGCCAATAATTCCATGAAAGGTGAGCGCCTGGTGCCGAAGCTGATGAAAGAGCTGGCGGTTGGCCTTGTGAACGGGGTCATTTGTTCTTCGCTGATCTTTGGTTACAATGCACTCATCAGTGATAGCTTTAATCTTGCGATCATAGTGAGTATTGCGCTGATCACTGTAATTATGTTTGCCTCCTTCTTAGGCACTTTTGTTCCGCTTACCCTTCACCGCTTTAAAATAAATCCTGCACTTGCAACCGGCCCTTTCGTAACGACACTGAATGACATCCTTGGTATTACGATCTATTTCCTGATCGGGAGGATGTTGTATAGTGTATAGAAAATCATTGAACACTAAACCTCTTTTAAAACCCACCTATGAAAAAACTACTACTTATTTTTTGTGTATTCGGGAACATGTTATTCTCTCAGAGCCTGAATATAGATTGGGTGAAAGGAATGGGAAGCATTGACTCCGAGTACTCAGGCAATATTAAAAAAATCAGCACCGGCGATCTGATCATTGCAGGAAACTTCTATAATAGTGTGGACTTTGATCCTTCCGCGGCTACCAATACACAAACTTCTGTAGGGCAAAGCGATCTGTATTTTGCCCGGTTTGATCAAAGCGGTAACCTTGTGTATGTAAAAACATTCGGTGGCACCTGGTACGATTATTTATCTTCCATGGAAACAGATCAGAATGACAATATTTATCTTTCCGGATATTTTTCGGGAACTGTTGATTTTGATCCTTCCGCCAACACTTTTAATTTATTACCTACCGGAACGAATAATTGTTTTTTTGCCAAGTACGACGCGAATGGAAATCTAATTTATGCAAAATCACTTTCATGCAGTGATCTGTTTTCGATTTCTGACAGCAAAGTTGATAGTAATGGGAATATCATTATAGTCGGCTCATTTAGCGGAACGCTTGATTTTGATCCTTCTCCGGCTGTTTTAGCTTATACAGATAATGTATCAATTCCCTTTGTGGCAAAATACAATTCCACAGGCGACCTCGTTTTTGCCTTTTGCCTGGAGGATCCCGGTTTTAATGCTAATTCTGTACACCGCCTGGAGCTTGACGATAACAACAATATATATGTCGCGGGTAATTTTGCCACAACCACGGATTTTGATCCGGGGACACCTTTAGTAAATTTGCCTTGTAGCGGTGATCAGGATGTGTTTTTTGCAAAATATGATTCCGGGGGCAATTATATCTTTGCAAAAAGTATTGTCTCCAATGCTACTGGCTTTAACTTTATAAGAAAAATAGCACTTGATAATTCAGGAAATATTTATGTTGCCGGATTATTAGATGGTGGTTTAACCGGGGTTAATTTTGATACCTCTTTAACAAACTACACATTGAATACTGCAACCTATGAGATGACTTTTATTGCTAAATATACCAATACCGGAAATGTAATTAATGCCAAGGCCTATGAAGTATCTTTAGGAAATATGATTGATGTCTCAACACTGTATTTTGACAATATGAACAACCTGTATGTTGTGGGGATATATCAAAATCAGGTTGATTTTGATCTCTCTGCAGGAGTGGTACCTGCTCAGTCTCTGAGTTATTCAATAGACGCTTTTGTTGCGGCATACGATCCCAATTGGAATTACCTTTTTTCAGGAACGATCGGTGGTCCGGATAATGATCGGATTTCGGCGGCTGTTATTGATGGCTCAGGTACTGTTTTCCTGACGGGCAGTTATTCCCACATATGCAGCTTTGATCCTTTTGCGGGTGGCCCGATACTTCCATCAAACGGTTCGTATGATCTGTTTATAGCCAAATACACTGCTCCTGCCTTATTAATAAAGAACGAAGAAGGTTCCTCGGTTTTTGCTTTCCCAAATCCCTTCTCCGATGCCCTTTACTTAAATAATATCTCTGTAGATTCAGATATCCGCTTAATAAATGAGTTAGGTATGCCGGTTTTATCTACAAACACTTCGGCAGGCAATTCCATCAATACCCAATCGCTTGCTTCGGGATGTTATATAGTAGAGCTGAGTTCTCAGGGAAAGACCAGCCGCTCCAAAATGATCAAGTATTGATTCCTTACGATGAAATCCCTGTTGTGAAACACGAAATCCGAAACAGGAAACATTGAAGAATAAACCGTATCTTTACGGCTTAAATTATTCATTTTAAACACGTTTCCAATTGACATTCGAAGATTTTAATTTTGATGCTTCCCTTTTAGAAGGACTTTACAGCATGGGTTACAAACAACCCACCCCCATACAGCAACAAGCCATTCCTGTTATTACCAACAACAAAGACCTGATCGCCTGCGCGCAGACCGGGACCGGTAAAACAGCCGCTTTTCTTTTACCGATCATCGATCATATCTTAAAAGCAGAAACCAGGCATTTAAATACACTCATCATCACCCCTACCCGCGAGCTGGCCGTACAGATCGATCAGCAGGTGGACGGAATGGGTTATTTCTGCGGAGTTGGCTCCATCGCCATCTACGGTGGAAATGACGGTATCACCTGGGAAAAACAAAAACGCTCCCTGAGAGAAGGTGTGGACATTGTGTGCGCTACTCCCGGACGTTTATTAGCATTGCTGCAGGCTGGCGATATCAATTTCGAGCATTTGCAGCATCTGGTACTGGATGAGGCAGATCGTATGCTGGACATGGGTTTCTTCGACGATATCAAAACCATTATCAATTACCTTCCGAAAAACCGCCAGACGATCATGTTCTCCGCTACCATGCCGCCGAAAATGCGCCTGCTGGCCAACGAGATCTCCAATAACCCGGAGCAGATCAATATCGCCATCAGCCAGCCGGCAGCAGGAATTGTGCAGCAGGCTTATGTGGTATACGACGGACAAAAAGAAAAACTACTGACAGAGATATTGAAGAACGAAGATTACCAGTCGGTGATCATTTTCTCTTCTACCAAAGACAATGTAAAACTTCTCGAAAAGAGCCTGCGTATGAAAGAGCCTTCCTTAAAGGCTTTTCACTCCGACCTGCTGCAGTCAGAACGCGAGGAGATCATGCGCGATTTCAAAGGAAGAAGATTAAGGATCCTCATCGGTACCGACATTTTATCGCGCGGGATCGATGTGGAAGGGATCAGCCTTGTCGTAAATTACGATGCTCCTCCTGATCCGGAAGATTATATTCACCGTATCGGTCGTACAGCCCGTGCCGAAAAAGCCGGTGTAGCCATTACTTTCATCAACCAGCGCGATCAGCAGAAATTTGCCCGTATCGAAGCATTGATGGGACGCGAAGTAGACAAATTACCTTTGCCTGCTGATTTAGGTGAAGGACCTGTATACGATCCGGAAGCCAATAAAAAAGCTGCCTTTGGTGGCGGCGGAAAAAGACCTTTCAACAAAGGTGGAAAAGGTGGCGGCGGCGGAAATGGAAACAAAAAAAGCTTCCATCGCAAAGGACCAAAACCTTCAGCAGGGTAATTTCCGGCATTGTTCCTGACAATACCAAAGGAACAATTCGTCCGGAAAGCAGATATTGCTGCAATAAAAGCAATGCATCCGGTGAAAATCGGATAATACAGCATAAAACATGCATTATACTTCTGTTTTAACGGACTATCCGCCGGAAAAAATGGCTATTTTTCCGCAAGAAAGTACATTGTTCAGGGATAAATGTTCTATAGGAACCGGAAAAAAGTATCTGTCAGCGCGTTAATTATGTGCTGTTGCCATCGGTAATTACTTTAGTGCTCCTCACGGCTCGCACGCAATGCTTATCAAATTTGGTTTTGTATTCATAGCCTGCATAATATCCCATGGTGTCGCGGAACAGGGCTGAAGTATTGTGATCGGAAAGCCAGTAATCTCCCCCACTCTCAAAATTTCCGAGTCCTTTCAGGTAATAATTTTCAAAGAGCTCCGCCATCTCTTCTTTTGTGGGCAAGCGCCAGCCTTCACCCAGGTTTTCGCAGGCCGCTTTCGCATCTTCCCAATTCATTTTTTCGGGAAAGTCGGCTTCTGCAACCTCTGTTGTTTTGACCGATTGGTAAGTAAATGTTTTCATTTTTAATTGTATTTGGCAGTTCCTGACTGAAACCTGCCTTCTCTTCGTCAAATTTACAAATTACTGACTGATAAAAAAGAGCCTGGAGACTACGTTTATTTCATGATTTCCGATAGTTATAGCAAGCACTGCAGAGCGGGTCAGTCATCCACATACTCTTCGTCTTTATAGTTGCCGATTTCCATCTGGGCAATAAGGCGCTGGCGAAGCGCATCTTCCTGCGCAGCAAGTACAACAGCCCATAAATCCGGAAAGGCAAGCGCTATTGTCTGCAGGTGCTGATTAGCTAAATCCTCCCGGTCACTTTCATAATCGCCTGACATACCTGGAGTCTCATCTGTATCCACCTCGCCCTCCAGGTCCTGCGAAATACGCCCCGTATCCAAAAGCCTTACTACGGCTGTCAGGATCTGTTGAGCCGCAGTTCCATCTCCGTTAAAAGGAGGTGCTTGGCCCAGCAATGTTTCAATATCAATTGTAGGATCGGCTCTCAGGGCTCGCTGAGCAACCTGGAGTCTTGCTGCTTGCGGCCCCTCTCCACCACCTACTCTTCCTTCCGCAAAAGCCGAAAGCGGAACCGAATTCCTGAAATTCAGAATGGCCTGTGCCGCAGTCTGTACAGTTGCAATATCTGCATTCGCTTCTACAGCATCAAGTGCAGCCATAGCAGCTATAGCGGCATTGTCAAAATTGTCCTCCAGATCTTGCGGCACATCATCAAAATTTGCGTTACCCGGCATGTTCCATATTTCATCATACAGGTGCCTGAGTATAGCAGGAGCTTCTGCCAGGGTTCGGCCGATCAATTGGTTCGCGATCATATAGCGAAACACAACGTGTGCTGTAGTATGATCGCCTGCATGACCTATTCCTGCGCCAAAAATTCCGGACTCTCCCGTCCTGTCTACTTCTACCCGATTAATTGCGCCTGCACCCGACAAATTTATTGTAACGTTCCGTTGTATTACTCCGGCGGAGCTTTT
Source organism: Bacteroidota bacterium (assembly GCA_021156365.1). Taxonomy (GTDB): domain Bacteria; phylum Bacteroidota; class Bacteroidia; order B-17B0; family Aurantibacillaceae; genus JADJDM01. The sequence continues at coordinate 188,444 of JAJNDK010000001.1, read as the reverse complement.
CCTTTGAACAACCAAAGACTCCGATGAAGTATTTTCCATACCGCACCCTTCGTCTCTTACACTCTCATCCATATTGTTCTCTGCTTCCGCTCCCATCACATCCGCTTCTTTTTCCAGGTCCGCATTATCATTGATGTTAACTTTATCCTGAAGCTGTCGCGTGGTTTCAACCCTTCCCTGCTTTTGCTGTACTACATGCCAGGCCTCATGAGCTAAATGTTTTTCCTGGCCCGGGCCTATATGGATCTGATCATCCTGTGCAAAAGCATTAGCCTGCAGCTGGGCAGGTTTACCCGAATTGTAATGTACCTGCACATCATCAAGCGAATAGCCCGACAGGTTTTCAACTCCTGTCTTAAGCTGATCGGGCAAACCGGTAGTGTTCGCTTTTTTCTGAACAGGCTGCCAGCGTTTTGCCGGATTGGTATCGACCATGGCCTGCAGTTGAGCCGCTTGTTTGGATTGATCGCTGTTATTGGCTACATCCTGCAATTTTCGCATCTGGATAGCTTCCGGTCGGTTATCTACAAACTGAGGCCCGGATATACCGCCACTTTTCTTTTCAGAAAGCTGATCCGCCAGCGACTGGCTTTTCTTTTCCTCATTTTTATCTGCCTGTTGTGCACTCATGTTTCGATACGGTAACGGCCTGCACCAAATCTACAGTATCTGTCAGGAAAAAAAGTTCGGAATTCCGCCCTTTTTGAAAAGATTTTAAAAAAATCCACAGCAAGGGAAGATCAGGGTCAATTCTTAAGGGGCTCTGTTGTGAGTGTTAGTGGATCAGAGATCCGGAAATTGTGTTTATTCCGTAGTCCCGAAGCCTCGGGACGGGACATGTTGGAGCGGGAAATCTAATAAATTAATCCTAACACATCCGCGTAATCCGCGCCAATCTGCGGCTGCCTCTCCCTACTACACTCGGCATGAACCCGAAACCGGAAACCCGCAATAGACAATAGCATTAAACCGAGCTGTATTTCAGTATTTCCAGTTCTTTCAGAAAATGCTCCTTCTTCCTGGCTGCTACAGGCAGGCTTGTTCCGTCTTTGAGGATAATATGACCGCCTGCGCCTTTAATGTATCTGTCCATATACTGCAGGTTCACAAGGTGTGATTGATGAATGCGTACAAATCCGCAGTCCTGTAGCAGCTCTTCGAACAGCTTGAGCGATTTACTGCTGGTGATCTTTTTACCGCCGTTCAGCTGGATCTGTGTGTAGTTCCGCTGGGCATGGCACTGCACGATATCTGCGATCCGGACCAGCCTTATCTCGCTGGATGAATTGACAACTATAAAGCCGCTATGAGAAGCGGTGGCACCGGTGCCTTTTTTCAGCAGCACGCTTTCCGAATGCTGTTTCAGGAAAGTGGCCAGCTGCTGTTTACACTTGCTGTCGTCTATGATCAATGACCAGTTCATTTGTTTCTTTACAGAACTAAAGTAATGGATGGCCTGCACACCGGAACGGAAGAACTGTAAGTGTATAAGGATTTTTATTATGCGTATGGATCCGGCGGGAAACCGTAAGCACTTTTTTCACTTTGTTGTACAGAAATTTGATATTCCTGATCGGAGAAAAATCCAACCTTCCCTGTTTCAAAGAGAAGCAAGCAACTGAAGCAGCTGCTCTTTTTTGCGTACGGAAACCGGCAAAACGGTAGCGTCCGATAGCAGCAATGTATTGTCCGCTTTGTTGAAGCGTTTGATGAACGAGGTATTCACAAGATAGGATTGATGGATCCGTACGAACTGATAAGGCACCAGCAGCTCATCGAATTCGGAAAGACTGCGCGTTACTACAATACGGCTTTTATCGTTCAGGTAAAAAGTGGTATAGCTCTGATCGGCTTCACAATGAACAATGTCGTTCACAGTCACCACATGTATATTGTCGATGGTCCGGAGCACGATCTTTTTCGGACCTTTTGATGTTTCCTGCATATTGTGGAGGAAGGAATCTATTTTCAGCGACAATTTTTCACGATCGGTTATGTCAGCTGCTTTGTTTACCGCCTGCGCCAGCAGATCCGGATCCACCGGTTTCAGCAGGTAGTCAAGAGCCGAAAAACGAAACGCCTCGAATGAATAGTGCTGGTAAGCTGTCACAAAAATAACTTTGAAGCGTGCAGATGGAAATTGTTTCAGCACATCGAAACCCGTACCGTCCTTCATTTCGACATCCAGCAATACCACATCGGGCAAATGGGTTTTAATGGCGGCAACGGTTGTCTCCACGCTTTCTGTTGAAGCCACTACCTCTGCAGCCGGACAACAGGCAGCCAGCATCTTCGCGAGGGATTCGCGGATGTCCTGTACATCATCTGCAATGATCACTTTGAGCATAACGAAGTAAATATAAGAAAATTAAAGTGGTAATCTAAAACGTACTCTCACCCCCGGATTGACTTGCTGTGCAGTGGCTGCCGAAACGGTGAAAGAGCTTTTTCTCACCGACTTCTTATTGAGCAGCGAGATCCGCTCCTGTGTGATGGTAGTGGCAAGCGAGGTATCCTTTATGCCTTTCTCCCCCGATAATCCCGAACCGTTGTCGACTACCTCCAGAATGAGATAGTCCTCTTCGGTAGAAACAGAAATGGTGATCTGTCCGCCGCTCTGCAGGTGACTGAACCCATGTTCGATGGCATTTTCGATAAAAGGTTGCAATAACATGGGCGGAATTTTTATCAGGTCCGTATCCGGTTCTATGTTCAGGCTATACGTAAACCGGTCTTTGTTCAGCAATTGCTGCAAATCGAGATAATGCTGCAGCAGGCGGATCTCTTTGCTTAGAGGGATCGCCTCGAGGCGTGAGTTTTCGAGTACCGAGCGGGTGATCATGCCGAAAGAGCTGAGGTATTTCACCGCCTTTTGGTCATCCACATAGTTCTGTATGGCCTGCAGGCAGTTGAAGATAAAATGCGGGTTCATCTGGCTGCGGAGCAGCTTCTGTTCCAGCTGCATATTTTTCTGATCGGCAAGGATCCTTTTCTGGCGGATGAAGAGCCAGCCGAATGCAAGGGCAGCTACCAGCAGGGCTGCCAGGCCTATAATAATAAGCACCAGCGTTTTTCGCTCGGCGGCGCTTTGCACTTCCTTTTTTTCCTGTTCGAATTTCAGCTCCCGTTCCTTTCTGGCATAATCGAACTGCAGCTGTTTTTTTACGATGGCTTTCTGAAGCGCGGCATTATCGAGGCTATCCGACATTTTTTTGTACAGCTTCATCATGGGATATGCCTTATCGAATTTTTTTTCCTCCTCATACATCAGGGCGAGATTCCGGCTCGCATCGCGCATAACCGCAATATCCTGCAGCTCCCTGCCCAGCTTCAGCGCCTTTTCCGAACAGCGGATACCTTCCTCCCTGTTCCCCTCCCCAAAATAATAAGTGCTTAAACTTACATTACAAAAAGCCATTCCCTTTTTGTCGTTCATTTCTTCATAGATCTTCAATGCAGCCGTGAAGTATTCGAAGGCACACGGAAGATCCTTGTCCTGATAACACAGGTGCCCCAATTCATAAAGACAAAGGCTGATCCATTGCCTGGCATTCGCTTTCCGGCTTATCTCCAAAGCTTTCAGATAATACGCCCTTGATTTATCGTATTCGTTGGATTTTATATAAAGACCCGCAATATTGGTGAGCGAGCCCGGCATATTTTTGGTATCTCCGATCTCCTCCTGGATCTTCAGCGCTTTCAGGTTCGAACGGAGCGACTCTTTATCAAGGCCCTGTCTTTCATAAATGTTGCCCAAAAAATTAAGGAGCTTGGCTTCATGAACGCGGTCGCCCGATTTTTCACTTACCTCCAGCCCTTTTTGATAGGCTTCGAGGCATTTTTCTATTAATCCATTGCTTTCATAAATGAGACCTGTATTGATCAATGCGGCTAATAAACCGGGAGCATTGCCAATGGAAGCATGCTCCTTTGCCGCTTCGGAATAATAAGCCAGCGCCTTTTCCCTGTCATACTCTACATGATCGTAGTAATAACCCAGGTTGTTCAGCGCATTGCCGATCCCACGGGTATGATCCAGCTTCCGTGCAAGGCTCAGGGAAGCAGCAGCATATTTCAGGATATCCTTTTCATCGCAGCTTTCACTCAGCTGGAACAGGAGATTTACCTTGTTGGTGTCTTCCCTTGCTGTTTTCAACTGCAGTAAAAGACTGTCGACAACACCGGACTGGGCATTGGAAAGAAAAAAGCTTAAGCAGAAAAGAAAAGGCAGGATCCGTTTCATAGAACGAAAGTAAGAGAAAAAACGGATTGTTTTTTAAGGGTCCTTCTCTCCTGCATCTATTCAGGCTACGCCGTCAACTCTTTGCCAGTGATTGTTGCTTTTATACAGTACTATATTCCCTCCACCAAACGCGTTGCCCGGCAGCTCGGGAATATTCGTGCCGACCCCTCCTGCATAGCGGGTAACAAGACCTGTTTGTTCCTCTATTACAAATACGCGTACGCCTCTTATAGTAGAAAAAGTATTGACTTCCGACCTGCCTGCCCAGGTTCCCTGGAACGCCATTAACCTGTGATAAGCTGCTACCGGAATGTTTTCCAGACCTGCTACATTTTCTGCAATTGCGTTCAGCTCAGCATGTGGACTTTGCTCCAGCATGGTTCGCAGATCATGATCCACCACGCCCTGCCCTATCGAATCATTCTCGCTTTGAGAGGTTGCGATGTCGACCCGGAGTGCATCGGCCGCTGCCTGATCGTTGGAGGCATTGAGGGAAAAGAACAGGCAATCTCCTCCGGCACCGTGATCTGTTATTGTCCAGTTGGCCCTGGCTGCATAAGCCCGGGGATCTTTGTCCTTCTCTTTATCCTTCCCTTTTTTTACCACTTTCTTTCCGCTTTCTTCTTTTTTTGCCGCTTTCTTTCCACTTTCTTCTTTTTTTGCTGCTTTCTTTTCGCCTTCTTCTTTTTTCTTTACTTTTCCGGAGGCAAGCGGCTCGTTATGCATTGCCACGAGATCCGCTTCATCGGCATCCACTGCCCTCGGATCTGCCTCTATAGGAGTGGCCAGAGCAAGATCAGCAGTTATCTCTCCTGCAAGCGCTGCCGCAGCCGGATTTGGTGGCGGGGCTTCCCTGCCTGAACCAGAGGAAGAACCGGAACCCGACACCCATACAACCGGTTTCCCTTTGATTTTCGTTGCCAGGAGACGATGCTCGATGACCAGTTTCATGAAAATTTCAGCCGGTTTTGCTCCGGCGCCAATTCCAAAGCTCATTCCCGCATCCCCAAGATCCTCTGATTTTAATCCGACACTATCCTTTGCATATCCCTGATCCTGGCTGGCTCCCTGCCTTGGCGCGAAAGATGGTTTTTCAGAACGCAGCGCGCTATCAATATGCACAAGCGTATTAGCTAATGCAGGAGGGAATGCCGCATGCGAAAAAAGGTTCTTGATCCCTGCAACCGTAAGATCGAACTCAACCATGCACTTCGGATCAGCGCTTTCGCCATACAAATACCTTAGCGCCTCTTTGAAATCGCCTATGTGACCTCCTAATTTATCGGGCTTTCCCGCTTTGATAGCGTCATATTCCGTCTGATCCATCGTCCGGTACAATTTCACGATATCCCTGTCTGATGCTTTGGCACCTGTTTTATTTAGCGCCCGCTCCCGCCATCCCCTTCTTGTTGTCCATTCTTCCTGGGCTGTGAGCGGCTCTTTACCTATACTTTTCGTTTGTGCATCGTAGAGTAATGCCCGGAAAAAATGTTCTTCATTCTCGAATACTGCAAGGTTGGAACCATACTGATTAAAATGCGGTTCCACCCGTTCCCACTTCAGCTTATTATCCTTACTCCAGGCTTTTGCACGATCTGCCAACAACTCCGTCAATCGTTCCCTGTTCATATCATGATTATGATTCAGCCCCGTTATCGTTACGCGCTGCACTATGTGTAAATGGCCGGAACCGGTGCCGGAATTTTTTTCAGCACCGGTGGCTTCCTGTTCCATCGCATCCTGTTTTATTCCGATAGCTTTTGCCCCCATCAGATCCGCTTCTTTTTCAAGACCCGTATCGTCATTGATGTTCACTTTGCCTTTCAGCTGCATAGTGGGATCCACCCTGCCCTGCTTTTGCTGCACCACATGCCAGGCTTCGTGTGGAAGATGTTTTTCCTGCCCGGAAGCAATATGGATATCGGAACCCTGTGCATAGGCGTGCGCCTGTAGTTGTGCAGGCTTGTTAGAGTTGTAATGCACTTTCACGTCGTCCATGGACTGCCCGGAAATAGTTTCAATGCCTGTTTTGAGATCGTCGGGTAAACCGGTAGTGTTCGCTTTTTTCTGAACAGGCTGCCAGCGTTTTGCCGGATTGGTATCGGCCATGGCCTGCAGTTGAGCGGCCTGTTTGGACTGATCGCTGTTATTCGCTACATCCTGCAATTTTCGCATCTGGATAGCTTCCGGTCGGTTATCTACAAACTGAGGCGCGGATATGCCACCACTTTTCTTTTCAGAAAGCTGATCGGCCAGCGACTGGCTTTTCTTTTCATCATTCTTATCCGTCTGTTGCGCACTCATTTTTCGATCCGGCACCCGCCTGCACCAAATCTACTCTATCTGCCACAAAAAAAAGGGCGGTATCCAGCCCTTTTCAAATTTCAATCAAAAAAGTTTTCAGGTAGTAATCAACAAAATTCACTTCCCGTTCCGGTTCTCTGATCCGGGAACTGTTGATTTTAAACCTCTTTATCCATTCGAACATTCAATCAATCTGTTTTCCGAAACAGATCTTTCCAATAATTGTTTCAATAAAATGAGGTTTTCCTTTTCGTTATAATCCTTTATGGATGGGCTCTCTAATATATCGATCAGCTGCAATAGTCTATCAATTGCAGTAAGAATCGGTTTTGGTTCGAAAAGTAAACTATAGAATTTGTCGTTTTCAGACTTCGTAAACTCATTGTTGATCCCTCTTGCGAAATAATAAAACAGGAACATGGAAAAACCTTCATAGACACTATACCCGTTAAAATTCCGTTCAATTTCTGCCAGTGAATGCAATCCCCATCGGAATGAGATCGCGGGTTCGTTAACCAGGAATGCTTGTTTCAGATCGTCATCCACCTGGTAAATGCCCAGGATACTATTCTCACTGTGAATATACTTTTCGTCCTTTTTATAACTGTAAAAATTCAGACTTACACCCATTGTTTTTGATTTTTAAATTGACAACAAATATTCTGTGCAGGCGCCCCCTACCCTTTGCCATGTCCCAGCAAATTAACCAGTAATTGATTAAGTACAAAAATCAGCGCAAAAACAGCTATAGCAATGCAGATTTTGTAGATCCTGTATTTCAACGGGATGCGCACTTTTAAAGAAAAGTCCGTGAGCGCCCGGATAGCCGACACTACTTTTTCCTTATTAAAAAGAAGAATGAACAGCAGCATGGCAAGGTATATACCTGCATTTGCCAGGGCACCGTATTTATCGAGAAAGAATACATCGAAAACAACAATGTTTACCATTACAGGGATCAGGATCGCTGCCCCGATCAGCTTTGTTCTGTTGAAAAGCAAGAGCCATGCTCCTATAAGTTGTGTAATACCGGCAAACAGTATGTATCCGAACGAACGACCCATAAATACCCAGGCCAGCTCAAAATTACCGGCTGCACCTAAAGAAAGAGAAGCCACTTCTTCCGGCATACGGGCCGGCGTGTAAAATTGCCCGCCCATTAATTTCCCGATTGCATACAAATTGAGAAAAACAAAAACATATACACGGAAGACTAATTCTAAAATATCTTTGATCTTTAATTCTTTCATTTTAATTAATTTTAATGTTTGCCGTCAATGTCGAATCTCCGTTTACCGCAACGAGATCGTCGTTATCTATTCTTTCTTTTTCCGAAATATCCCAACCTTATATGGTTTAATGTCCTCAACAAATATTCACTTCCCGTTCCAGATACACCCCAAATTTTGCCTTCACACTTTCCAGCACTTCTGTAGACAGTGCGTAGATCTCATTGCCTTTTGCCTTGTCGTAGTTAACAAGCACCAGCGCCTGCTTTTTATGCACGCCTGCATCTCCTTTCCTGTACCCTTTCCAGCCAGCCTGTTCGATCAACCATCCTGCGGCCAGCTTCACATTCCCGTTTGCCAGAGGATAGGCAACGACAGCAGGGAATTCTTCTTTTAGTTTTTCGTATTGTACAGCAGGGATCTCCGGGTTTTTGAAAAAACTTCCGGCATTGCCGATCTCGGCAGGATCGGGTAATTTGCTGCTCCGGATCCGGATCACAGCATCGCTGATGGCTTTGATAGACAGCTCTTTCACGCCCATCACTTCCAGCTCTTTTTCAATGGCACCGTACGTGGTATTAAAAACCGGGTGTTTGGATAATTTAAAAGTAACGGATGTGATCAGGTACTTGTTTTTGAATTTGCCTTTGAACACGCTCTCGCGATAGCCGAACTCACAGGCTTCTTTAGTAAAAACAGTTTTCTCCCCGCTTTTCATATCGAGGGCTTCCAGCTCTTCGAATACATCTTTTATCTCCACACCGTATGCACCGATATTCTGCATCGGGCTTGCCCCTACCCTGCCCGGTATCAGCGAAAGATTTTCCAGTCCACCATAATTATGAGCAATGCACCAGAGAACGAAATCATGCCACACTTCACCTGCACCTGCCTTCACCCATACATACTGTTCATCCTCTTTCACTACTTCCCGGCCCGAAATACTGTTACGGATCACCAGGCCGTTAAAATCTTTCGTGAACAGGAGATTACTCCCTCCTCCCACGATCAGTTTTTCATTGCTTTGATACAGCGGCTCTTTCTGCAAGGCAATAAACTCATCCTCCGATCGGATCTCGCTGAAATAGCTGCAATCTGCGGCAATGTGAAAGGTGTTGTACAATAAAAGTGATTGGTTCCCGTAGATCATAAGGCAAAAATAAGCCGCTGAAAGACAACAAAAACCCGTATTTTTACAAACTATTCACAATTTAATTGACAAACAGCCGAAAGCATAAAGCCATCGTTTCCGTGATCAATGACCTCGTTACCGACCAGCGTGTACACAAAAGCTGTATGGTGCTGATGGAAAAAGGATACGATGTGCTGTTGGTGGGGAGAAAGAAAAAAGACAGCATGGAGCCGGATCCGCGGCCTTACCGGATCAAACGGATGAAGCTGCTTTTTGAAAAAGGTGTTCCTTTTTATGCCGAATACCAGTTCCGCCTGTTCCTCCTCCTCCTGTTCAAACGAAAGGATCTCCTGTTCTCCAACGACCTGGATACCCTGCTTCCTGCCTGGCTCGCCTCGGGATTCAATCCTTCGAAGATCATTTACGATAGTCATGAGATCTTTTGCGAAGTGCCGGAGCTCATGCACACGCCTGCCAAGAAAAGGCTCTGGGAACGGATCGAACGATACATTGTCCCGAAGCTGAAATATTGCATCACTGTCAACAAAAGCATTGCGGGCTGGTTTGAAGAACGCTACAAAGTCCCTTTTCAGGTGGTCCGGAATATCGGGAACCCGCCTGCCGTAACGGAGATCAAAAGCCGTTCGGCGCTTGGGTTGCCGGAGGATAAAAAGATCGTGCTCATCCAGGGTGCGGGAATCAATATCGACCGGGGTGCGGAAGAAACTGTGGAAGCCATGCAATACCTCGAAAACACGCTTCTGCTGATCATTGGCGGCGGAGATGTGATCGATATCCTGAAAGAACGTGTCAAAAACCGGGGGTTCGGCGAAAAGGTCCGGTTTATAGATAAAATGCCGGCCGGCGAGCTGTTTCACTATACCTGCAACAGCGACCTCGGGCTTACTATCGATAAAAACAACAATATTAACTACCGTTTCAGCCTGCCCAACAAAGTATTTGATTTTATTAACGCAGGAGTTCCTATCTTAGCAAGCCCGTTGCCGGAGATAAAACAGGTGATAGATACGTACAACATTGGTGATTTTATTTCTTCGCACGAGCCCAAGCATATTGCGGATAAAATAGCGGAGATGCTGAGCTCGCCTGATTACAACAAGTGGAAAGAAAACACGAAAAAGGCAAAAGCGGAAAACAACTGGCTGCTAGAGAAAAAAGTGCTGGAAGAAGTAATTGATAATACAAAAAAGCTATCCGGAAGACATAGTTAGAACATACAAGAAATTCCCATATGAAACAGGCAAACCCGAAACCCGAGACCGTCGCGAAGCCTCGCGATACTAAAACATCCCCTTCAGCTTACGAATTACTAAAAACCATGTGCGCCATCCACGCGCCTTCGGGAAATGAAGTAGCCATGAAAGAATTCCTGCTTTCGTATATCAAAAAGGAAAAAAAGAACTGGAAACACAAACCAACCGTTTACGAAGGCAAAGAGCTGCAGGACTGTATTGTTCTTTCGTTCGGCAAACCACGCACTGCCATCTTTGCGCACATGGATAGCATTGGCTATACCGTTCGCTATGGCAAACAGCTGGTAAAGATCGGCGGACCGGTGATGCAGGAAGGTATGCTACTGGTAGGAGAAGACAGCAAAGGAAAGGCGGAAGTAAAGCTGAAAGTGGTAACAGACAAAAAAACAGGTTACAACAAAGCAGAATATGTTTTCAAACGCGAGCTGGAAACCGGTACCGAGCTTACCTACAAGCCTGACTGGCGGGAAGACAAAAATTTTGTACAATGCTGTTATATGGATAACCGGCTTGGAGTGTACAATGCATTGAAAGTAGCAGAGACATTGAAAGACGGCATCATCGTATTCAGCTGCTGGGAAGAGCACGGAGGCGGAAGTGTTTCTTATTTACAACGGTATATCCAGGAAACCTATGGCGTATCACAGGCGCTCATTTCTGATATTACCTGGGTAACGGAAGGTGTGAAACACGGAAACGGCGTAGCCATCAGCATGCGCGACAGTCTTATTCCAAGAAGAAGCTATGTGAACAAGATCATCAGCATTGCAAAAAAATATGCGATCCCTCATCAGCTGGAAGTGGAAGGCAGCGGAGGCAGTGATGCAAAAGAGCTGCAAATGGCAGAATACCCATGGGACTGGTGCTTTATAGGAGCGCCGGAAGAATTTGTGCATTCCCCCGATGAGAAAGTACATAAGAAAGACATTGAAAGCATGATAGAGCTCTACAAAGCATTGATGAAGGAATTGTAACTATATTTAACCGCAAAGGGCGCTCGCGAAGCCTCGCGAGAAATACACGCAGAGAACGCAAAGCTATTGTTTGATTTTTAGTGTCGCAACTATCACCGACTACGCGACAGAAATATAAAAATCATATAAGACATAATAAGTTGGGGACAATAATCGGGTAATTTTGCACAAACTAACCCAAAATCACCAACCCGAAACAAATAGAACCGAAAGGAAGGTTCTTTAATTATAAAACAAATGGCAAAACAAAACTACAAAAGAGAAGCAAAAGAGCACAACAACCTGCAGGAAGGTGATTTTGAAATGATCGCAACCACTTTCTTCGGATTGGAAGACGTGCTCGCACACGAGCTCCTGAGATTAGGCGCAAAGAATATTGACGTAGCCAACCGCGCGGTAAGCTTCTGGGGCGACAATGGCTTTATGTACAAAGCCAATCTCTGTTTGCGCACCGCACTCCGCATCCTGAAACCGATCAAACGTTTTTATATACAGGACCAGGAAGAATACTACAAATTTATCAATGCAATGGAATGGGAAACCCTGATAGACCTGAAGGATACCTTTGTAGTGGATTCTGTTATCAACACCCATTTTTTCAATCACTCGCAGTTTGTATCGCAGGTGACCAAGGATGGGATTGTGGATCGTTTTAACGAGAAATTCCAGGACCGCCCTTCGGTAGATAAGGACGATCCTACCTTACGGATCAATGTACATATTTTCCGTCACGATGTTACGATATCGCTGGACAGCAGCGGAACCATCCTGCACAAGCGCGGATATCGTGAAGAAGTGAACCTGGCACCATTGAAAGAAGTACTGGCCGCAGGTATCCTGCTTCTCTCCGACTGGGAACCGCATATTTTTATGCTGGATGGTATGACCGGCTCCGGGACCTTTGCCATCGAAGCAGCCCTGATCGCCAACAAGATCCCGCCGGGCTATTTCCGCAACGACTTTGGTTTTATGCGCTGGAAAGATTATGATCAAGCCATGTATGAAACAATCTACGAAAGCATGATCGGGAAGATCACTAACGGAGATCCACGGATCGAAGCGATCGAGATCTCCCCTGCTACAGCTAAGATTGCACAAAAGAATGTGGAAGCCGCCAAAGTGGAAGATGTGGTAAAAGTGATCAACAAAGATTTTTTTAGCTATGTACCCGACAAGCCCCGCGGTGTGTTGTTCCTGAACCCTCCCTACGGTGAGCGGATGGGAGAAGACACCGACATGGTCGCTTTCTATAAACAGATCGGCGACAAAATGAAAAAGGATTTCAAAGGCTGGACGGCCTGGATCATCACGGCCAATATGGATGCCGCTAAATTCATTGGCTTACGGCCTTCGAGGAAGATCACATTGTACAACAGCCAGCTCGAGTGCAAGCTGCTGAAATTTGAAATGTATGATGGAACGAAGCGGACGCATAAGTTCGGGGAAGATTACAAGAAAGGCACACCCCAGACAAAGACAGAAGAAGAAAATTAGAATAGCATTTCTTTTTTTGTTTACAGCTTCCCTGCATCCGTATCTTTTATGAACTGTATCACTCCGGGTATCCTTATATCTGAACGCGAAAACCTTTTCATGGTTCATTTGAATCTCAATGTATACGCCAGCTTTTTAAATTCAGAAATGTTCTTTTTCGAATCCGGCGGGCTGGTACACTGGATAACAATGGCCGTACCTTTGTCGGCTGCGACAAATTGATACAATACTTTTTCATGTCCGTTCAGCATTGACCTGGCCTCGCATTCATAAAAACGAAAATCATTCATTACATCAAACCGTTCTTTCTCCTTTTTCTCAATAGTTCCATAGCGTTTAATAGAATTGAATATAGTTTCGGATATGGTAAAAAGCGTAGAGCCTTCGGGAAAAGGCATTTGCGTTACAAAAACAGTTGCGGCTTCTTCATTCTCCTTATCTTCAACTCCATTGGGCCAATACATAAACATATTGGAAGTGAATTTCACGAATTTAAAAAGAGAAACAGAATCATTGAGAATGAAACGTGCGGTTTCAAAAGGGTTCACTTTCCGGTTCTTCTCATAAATAATAGAAAGTATACTTGCTTTCATTTCCTGCCCCAGCATTTCATTTGATGCATCATAATTTCCCATCACAGAGGCAGAGAAAGTCGAATCTCCAAATACGATCGTATGGTTTTTCATGAGATCATCTCCCTGCATGTGGATGTATTTTGCCGGGAATCCATTGAATACAAATTCTTCGAACTCAAGCACTTTTGCTCCTTTCCTTTCAAAATTCTCCCTGGTAAAAGTTGCTGTATTGCTGCTATAATTTCCACCGTCTATATCGAAAACCAACACAAGAGCGCCATTTGCATTCTGCAGTCCCATATGATCCTTGGCAAGTTTGAAGCCTTTTGCAGGTACAATATACATGTGGCTGCCCGGAATAAGAATGTGATCCTCCGTGTTCTTATTCGAAATGTTTTTGGAAGGCAATTGAGCCTGCAAAAGCAAGGAAAATGAACAGACAAGTATAAACAGAAAATATTTCATAAGCCAAACCTTATTGATGCCTCAAATATAGTTTTTTTATTAAAGGCTGAACGAATGTTTCCAAACTATAAACTTTATTTTAACTTCCCCACATCCGTATCTTTTATGAACTGTATCACCCCGCTCATAAATACCTGCTGGTCGTCCCACATCGAGAGATGGCTGCCGTTGGGACAATACAGGTAACGGCCTTTTTTTACCAGTTTGCTTTGTTCTTCCATGGCTTTAGGATCCATGGTGTCGTACTTAGCACCTATCATTAAAGTCGGAATTGTAATTTCCGGCAGGCGGTTTTTTATATCCCAGTTGGCAAGACGGCCGCTGATCCCGAATTCGCTCGGTCCCTGCATCAGGGTGTATACTTCGCCGTTTGCATGTTTCATAGCGCGATTGAATCCATCCGGCCATTCCTTTAGGCGGCAGATATGCTCATGATAAAAATGCGGAATAAGCAGTTCCATATAACGAGGGTTGGCAAAATCCTTTTTCGTCTCTATCGCACGGATCTCTTCCAGAACTTTCGGATCTATCTGCGGACCTAATACTTCCTGTGCATATTTTCCGTAAGCAGGTGCGCTTGCCATCATATTGGAGACTACCAATCCCTTTAGATTCTTTTGATATTTCAAAGCGTACTCCATCGCCAGGATGCCTCCCCATGAATTGCCCAACACATAAAAATTGCTGCTGTCTGCGTTGATCGCAATCCTCACCTGCTCCACTTCTTCCACAAAACGTTCGGTCGTCCATAAGCTGCTGTCTTTGGGCTGATCACTGTAATAAGAACCCAACTGATCGTATTCATAAAACTCAAACCCTTCCCGCTGGAAAAAGGTTTCGAAACATTCCATGTACTCATGCGTCATGGCAGGACCGCCATGCAGCAACAGAATTTTTATCTTCGGATTCGTACCGAAACGTTTGGTCCACACCTTAAATTCTCCCACCGGTGTTTTGATTGAGATCATTTTTACACCTGCCGATTCAAGAGTATCGCCGTAATTAAAGTAATCCGTAACGTGAACGTCGGGGATTGTCGCCGGAGCTGTTTTAGGCTTGCAGGAGATCAGAAGACAGATAATCGTGAGAAAAGAGAAAATACGCATGTTTACCGGTTTAACTATTTACAAATTAATCTTTCACTGTGAATCAAATATACCCAATTCTCTATAATAAAAAAGCGCCTTAAAAATGAGTGCCGGTGGATCGACTACCGTTAACAACGTTTATTTCACATTCTGAGAAAACCCCTGACCGGCTTTCGCATAATTAGTACATTTGTTTCTTATGATCCGTTTAACCCGGCATATATGTCTTTTACTTGTTTTGTTTGCTTGCGCCGGTCTGCACGCACAAAATGATATTGCCCGGGGAGACAGCCTGAAAAAAGCAGGTAATTACTCCGCCGCACTGAAATGTTACCTGCGCGCATTGAAGGAAGATAGTGTAAAAAATGACCGCAAGGCCCTGTGCAATGACTATGGCAAGATTGCAGGAGTATATATAAATATGGGCCAGTACGACAAAAGTACGGCTGCGTCTTTCAATGCACTCCGGATCGCGGAAGAGCTGAACGACAAAAAAGCAATAGCTGTTACAAACTATGGCATAGGAATGAACTATGCAACACTCGCCCGGTGGGATAATGCGCTTGGTTTCCTTAACAAAGCCATCAGCCTGTTCACTGAACTGAAAGACACCAACGGTCTCGCCAATAGTTACATGGTAGTATCCAGCCTGTACAGTGTTAAAAAAGATTATGAGAAAGCGCTCAGCTACCTGAAACAATCAGAGCAATTATTCATAGCCGTGAATGATAAAAACTCACTTGCCGATACGTATGTGAATGTCAGCTTCATGGAGCTGGAGCGTGGAAATATGGACCTGGTGATCGAATATGCCCGAAAGGCGCTGCGGTTGTTTAAAGAAGCAGGCGACCGGCCCGGAATGGCAACTGCTTACATAAACCTGCAGGTGGCCAGGTATTACATGCACAAAGGACCAAAGGCACCGGGATATAAACAGCGTGTGCAGGAATGTATCGCACTGCTCGATTCAGCCGGCCTTGCAGTAAAAGATATCGAAAGCCCGGAGTACTTTTTACACATTTACCAGAACAAGGCCGAGATCTATGGACAAAGCGGTCAATACGACAGCGCTTATGCGTACCAGCAAAAATACGGGGTACTGCAGGATAGCCTGTATAATGCCGATAAGAACGAACAGATAGAAGAGCTGAAAATACGATACGAAGCAGAAAAGAAAGAGCAGAACATTGCACTCCTCGAAAAAGAAAATGCCCTGCTTGTCTCCAACAGTGAGCGAAAAACATTCCTGGGGATCACTATTCTTGCCGGAGCCGGATTTATTATCACAGTCCTCCTCCTGATCGTGGTAAGGAACCGGAGCCGGAAAAAACAAGAGCAGATCGAGCTGGAAAAAAGTATCCTTGAATTCGAACAGCAGGCATTGCGGGCACAGATGAACCCTCATTTTATTTTCAATGCCATCAACAGCATTCAAAAATACATCCTGAAGAAAAATCAGCAGGAAGCCTACGATTACCTTGCCAAATTTGCGCGACTGATCCGCATCGTGCTTCACAACAGCCGCGAAAAAGCGTTGCCGCTGCACCAGGAGCTGGAAATGATAAAACTGTATGTGGAGCTGGAGCAGCTGCGCTTCAATAATAAATTCGAATTCAACCTGCAGGTGGATGAAAGTGTAAATGAAGCAGAGGTTACTGTCCCTGCCATGCTGATACAGCCATACATTGAAAATGCGATCTGGCATGGCCTGATGAACCTCGAAGAAGAACGAAAAGGGATTTTGACTGTCGACGTTTCACAAAGCGATGGTATGCTGCGGATCTGCATCACCGATAACGGGATCGGACGCGCCAGGGCAAAACAATACCGGCAGGAAGACAAGCATCGTTCGGTAGGGATGGCGCTGACGGAGCAACGTCTGCTGATGATAAATAAAATGCAGGAATACGGAACTGCCCGTGTAGTGATCACTGACCCGGAGGAAGGTACAAAAGTGGAAATATTCTTACCCCTACATGGAAACTAAAATAACGGCAATACTCATTGATGATGAAGAGAACAGCAGGGAGGTGCTAAGGGACCTGCTCGAAAATTTCTTTCCGGAAGTTGAATTGCTTGGTGAAGCCGGGAGTGTGGAAGAGGCTTTAAAGCTGGTGAACGAAAAAAAGCCACAGCTGGTATTCCTCGACATACAGATGCCGAGGCAGAGCGGTTTTAACCTGCTGACGAGATTCGAAGAGGTCCCCTTTGAAGTGATCTTTGTTACCAGCTACGACCAGTATGCCATCAATGCCATAAAATTCAGCGCGCTCGATTACCTGCTCAAGCCGGTGGAAATAAAAGACCTGCAGGCCGCCATTGACAAGGCAAAAAAGAACATTACACTCAAAACAAAAAGCACCCTGCAGATCGTCAACCTGCTCCACACCGTTGATACGGATATAAAAGGCCGGAAGATAGCCGTCCATGTCGGAGATCATGTGAAGCTGCTGGCGCCATCCGCCATCCTGTATATCGAATCCGACGGCAGGTACAGCATTATCACCACCAAAGAGAACGAACGATTTACCACATCAAAGTATTTAAAAGATTTTGAGGAATACCTTGGCAACGATACGCAGCTGATCCGGATACACAAAAGCTGCATGATAAATGCCAGCCACATCAAAACTTACAGCAAAGGCGAACCCTGCTTTATTGAAATGCTGAACGGAAAGGTGTTTGAAATAGCCCGGAGGAAAAAGGCGGAGATACTTGAGAGAATGAGGAGATAGGTCGTTCGGGTATTCGTTTTATAAGACCAAAATCCCCTCTTTCCACTTCCTTACCAGCTCTGCCGGTGTTTGGGCAATTTCAATATGTTCCTGTCCGATCGGATAAAAAGCATACACCGTCATGTCATTCACATTGGTTTTCAACCTGAACTCTATCCCATCTACCCCGGGATATCCGATGACAAGATAATCACCGGAGGGATCCGTATAAAACCTGTCAGCCGGAAGGATCACATCTATCTGCGCATCTTCACAATAATAGGGTTCAATGATCTTTTCCATGAGCTTTGGATTTTTATTTACATGCAGTCGAGCGCTTCAAGAAAAGTACCGCAAGTCCCGATATCGATCAGCTCGTCTTTTTCGGATGTTATTCCCAGGCCGAACATTCCTGTTTCTTCGTCAAAATAGATCTTATACCCTTTTTTATCTTTGCTTTCCTCCAGCACCGTCCATAAGTCATACGTTTCGCCTGCCTCCTTTAAGCCCTTGTATTTTTGTTTTACCGGTTCAATTAAGCATTCGGTAAGATCAAGCCCGAAAACATTTTTATGATCCGGCTCGGATCTCAGTTCGTTCGCGATGATATGTTCTATTTCTAACGGTGTCATTTGAGCTTTTCAGTCAGCTGTTTCGTTTCAACAAAAAACAGCAGCAATTCAAATGCCAGTCCTTTTGTTCTGATAACAGGGCTCGAACCTGTGTCCACCCGGGTAACGAGCCGGGCGCTCTGCCGCTGAGCTATATCAGAAAAAGAGACAGGTGCAGGGCTCGAACCTGCGTCCAACCGGATGAAGAGCCGGTCGTTCTACCACTGAACTAACCTGTCTTTTTTATTCCGGGCTGATCGGTTTCCCGATCTTACCGGAGAAATAGTTATGTCTTTTAAGAACGCCTGCCAGATAAGGATTGGATACGGTAACTCCATGAACGAGCTCCGGCGTAGGTTTGAATTCCGCCACCCCGTGAATGCGTGGCGCGATCCATCCCGACTTTTCCGGATCAAGTCCTGCTTCATTACATAAGCGCACAACCAGCTCCTTATTGCATTTTGCTTTGTTTTGAAATACTTCCCAGGGCAATGGTAGCTTATTCCACACATCCGTGTTCGGATCCAGCTTCCCTCCTGTCGACAAGTGCCAGTATGCGACATCGCCGGCCATTAAGCGAAGCACTTTGCCAAAGCAGATCTCATCAAGTATATATTCCAGTCCTAAGGAATAAATTAAATTCATCCAGTTATCCCTCGCTTTATTCCATGCGCCGGCCGTATTGTTCCAGGTAGTGGAATCATTCCCTTTTTTCACGATCATCGTCTGCCTGTTTATATTGCTCACCGCCCAGACCTCGTCCAGCAATGCGGCGATCTCCTGCAGGATACCCGTCCACTTCCCGAGGAGCCGGCCTTTTTGTTCATCGCTGAGATTCGATAACACGTCCCCGCTTGTATAAATATGCGCTATCGCCCACCAGTTGGCAGAACTATTCTTTTCCGGTTTAGACGTTCTGAAATGATCAAAAAAATTGCTTTCTACTTTTTTGCATCTGTTCAACAGCATTTCGCTTATTTCATCAAAAGGCCTTTCCTGGCTTTGATTGGTGAAAACGCTTCTCAGGTTACAACGTGAATTGTAATAGGCAATAAAACAGGCAGTATTCAGGTCGGAAGAAAAAGTCGCGAGATCCAGGGAATGCGCCAGGCCATGTTTCGAGATTTTCTGGAATTCTGTTTTCTTCGTTTCCCTGATGAATTTCTGAAGCTTCTCTTCCAATCGTTTTAACAGCCGCCACTTCTTGTTGTAATTGCGTTTGGACAAGTCGAGCCCGTTCTCTTTCCGCTGGCTTTTGTTCAGCCGGTTTGTTTTGAAATCATTTTGCCCGACGGATTTATGAATAAGAGGAGATACCTGGTCTATAAATGCTTCAATGTTCGATCTGTTGTTGTAGTCGGAGCTCGCGGAAGGATGGAGCTTAAAGATCTCCATGGCTTTTGCAACCTGTGTTCCCGCTCCTTTGGCTTCCGCGAATGTTTGCAGCATAGAAGTGTAGCCAAATACATTTTGCGCCAATGAGCCTTTCGCCGCCTTTTCGAGGATCGCCCGCTCACGGTTGTTTACATTTTCTTTCAGTAGCTCAAGTACCAACTCCGCCACATCTTCCGGCCGGCGGCGTTCACCTAAGGTTTTATATAATTGCTCAATAAGTGCCATCAGATCTAAGTCAAATATAACTTAAATTCTACAAAACGGGATTACCTGACTTTAGTTACCCATTCAACTTCCCGTTCACGCGCCTGGCAAGATCTTCAATATCTTCTTTCCTTGCCATCTGCTCCAGCCATGCAGAAGGTATTCCCTCCATGCCATATAACAATCCTGCCAGACCACCTGTTACAGCGCCTGTAGTATCCGTGTCCTCGCCCAGGTTTACGGCTTTTAATGTCGCTTCTTTGTAATTATCCGTCGAAAGCAGGCACCAGATACTTGCTTCCAATGTATGTAGTACATACCCACTGCTGTGGATTTTATTCTCCGCAAGGTCTTGAATATTCTCATTCAGTATGCGATCGAACAATTTAATCTCTGCCGGATTCATCTCCATTGAATTCAAAAAAGCAGGGACAGTTTGTTGCAGCTCTTTATATATTGCAAATTTGTCCTTTCCTTCCAGTAACAAGCAGGCAAACTCAAGGTAATAAAAACAGGCGATCACCGAACGTGCATGCGCATGTGTGAGCGAAGAAACCAGCTTCGTGTATTTGTATCTTTCCTCAACAGGAAAGTCTTTTATATAAAAGATCAATGGTAGGATCCGCATCAAAGAACCATTTCCGTTTGACCGTACATCCATCCCTCCTGCCAGGTCCGGCTGTACACCCCGCGATAATCTACCGATCGCTTCCTGCGTTGCTATTCCAATATCAAACACATGACCTCGTGGTGTCCAGAAATTATGGCGATACCAGTTAACGAAATACATTCCTATTAACTTCAGATTAAAATCGTGTGTAAGACCTTCAGCCAGACAAAAGGCAAGAGAGCTGTCATCCGAAAAAGTGCCGGGAGGCAAATTATAGGTGCCATACCCGATCATGTCTGTAACCGGTTTTTTTGCAATTTCCTCACGGCTGTTAAATTCAACCGGAACTCCCAGAGCGTCGCCAACTGCAACTCCAAAAAGAGCAGCGCGGATCGTATCATACATATCTGTTTTCATCTGAATCTTAATTTTCCAAACCTACCTGGTTCAGGCCGTCAAATATACCAACTATGAACCGCTCTTACACCACAATAAGACTGACAGCTGCAGAGAAAGGATGATGTCCGTCCTTATCGATCCGTGCATACCGGAACCAATACCGGTTCCCGGGACTGAGGTTTTTTATTTCTTTTCGGCTCCTCGTGCCGGCACCCGCATTTATCCATGTAACTTCATCTATACTGTATTCCCATATATAAACAGAACCTTTCATCAGTCTGGCTTTTAACACAATCGCTCCGGTTTCATTTCCCCGCTTCGCTTCAAAGGCCGCACGTGCAGAAGGGCCTTTAAAAGGACGTACTTCCATGCCAGCGAGATAAATAATTGCCGGATTGCCATCTGCTATCATTTCTACATAAGCGGCCAGGCGGGTCATAGCCACATCGAAATCATGTTCCTTGTTACGCATGATCGCCTTCAGTCTTTTCCCATTGTCATATGCATCGCCCCAGGCAGTTTCCAGTTCGGTGGTAGCATTGGCAAGCCGGCTCAATTCGGCTCCCGCTGATATGAAGACCTGGGCATTGGCGCTGATCGCACTTTGCACCACTCGCGATCTTTTCAGCTTATCGGGTATCGACATATTGCTCATGTACAGGGCTACCCGTATTTTATTCAGACTCATTTTTTTGATTGTTGAAATTGCTTTTATAACGTACAATATCCCGAAGAAGTTACTGCCATTTTGCATCCGGTTGGTTTCGGGAAACAAGTGGTTGGATCTTTTCGTTAAGTGGCGAAAGAATGTTGAAGAAGAGCCTCCGGAACCCTGAAAACAGGAGAAAAAACCTAAAAGCATACAGTTACAGGATGGCAGATCGGAGCGGGATCAAAAAAGATGACGGTGATAAAATAAGAGATCGTATTACTAACCTGAAATACCGGAGCGAAATACTTTCAGACAACAGCAAAATGAAAAGAGATCTCTGCAATAAGTTAAGATACCGCCGCTAAAATATAAAAGATCGATCTGAAATGATAAAGTGCAGCCGCGGCAGGATAAGAGAACACTGTGCCAGGATAACAGATCGCTATGAAATGATAGATGAAAGTAGCTACAGGATAAAAGGCTACTTCGATAAGCTGAAGTATCAGCGTGAAATGCTAAGGAATGGAGGCAGGAAGGCAGGATATTTTCGTTCTATTATAAAGGATCGCAGCTTCCTGTTAAGAAAAGGAAGCTGCATACTGCAAATGAATCACGATTTCCAATTTTTCACTATTTCAATGGCAGCTAACAGTTTTTCATCTGTAAATCCCAGTAAAGAATCTGTTTTAATCCAATTATTTTTCCGGGTCGGGGTCAAATCCTGTAAAGAATTATCATCATCAATAATAAGAAAATTTCGTATTGGCTCATGGTTGAGGAAAGCATCCACTTCTACCAAACGATTTTGAGACAGTGTACCTGAAGGAATAAAACCTTTAATTTCCTGTTCAATCCCCCGGTTCCTGAAAATAGTATTGAATTCAGCCACCGATTTTCCCATACGCCTCGAAGAGCTTAACCAGATCTCCACAGCAGTACGGTTTAGTAAGCTGTTCAGATTTTTGACGGCAATCCGATTGAAGTCTGAGTATCCGTCTGCATGTATCTCGTCAGGTTTCCAGGGAGGTGTGATGATCAGAACTCCATCCAGATCCAGAAGTATAACGTTTTTCATTCTTGTGCAATTATGCTGTTGTTAAAGCTTACCGTTTATAAAAAATATAATCCGTCGTAAGCGGATCGATCCCGTTTTGTTTGCACTCGGTAGCGATCTGCGCCCGGTGATAAGTGGAATGATTGACCACATGGAACAACACATCCCGGATCGTATTCGAAAAAGCCTGTCCATGGGAATTGACATAATCCATTACCTGCGAAAGGTCTTTCTCCCGGAGGATCTTTTGGGTATCCAGCAGGTTCTGTGCATCTGCTTCTTTCAACGCCTCCAGCGGACGGACATCAAAAACACGGATACCCGCCGGTTCATTCAGGATCCTGCTATTCCAGATCCGGTGTGCATTGATGATGTGGCTCTGGAGCTGCATAGCCTTCTCCGATACTTTTTCTTTGTTTTCGAGCAGACGGGAAACCAGCGCCTGGTTGTAGTGATGGCTGTATTCGAACAGTTCGTTGAAAAAGGGGATCATTGCTTAATTGATTTTATTATATAATATTACACTATATTTTGGAATTATTTTACTACATAGACACATAGATTTGCTGCACTTATCAGAAGAAGGAACATAGGTTCATATAGTTGGAAGCAACGCTTCCTATGTGCAGCTATGTAATCTTCTAAAGCTTTATCCGGAACTATGCCTTTTATGTGCATATGTGGGTTAAACATCGTAATTCTATTCCGCAACAATGCAAAATTAAGGATGCCGAAGCAATCTTTTGCCTTCGGAACTAAAAAGAATGCCATTGAAAAACCCTGATTCTAAGCCCGGAACGCCTCCCTTGAAAACATACTAAAAACTAAAACTTGCATTTTTTTGCTTATTATTTATATTTACCGCCGCGTTCACCCGTGAGCAGGCCCTAACCATCTGTTCCGGTACGCGCTACCCTATTTTATGAAGAAACTATTTACCACCCTTTCCGTTGTAGCCTGCCTGGGTGCGGCTGCGCAAAACTATTGTGAAAAGACCAGTATCTATTTCGAACTGAACAAATCGGAACTGACGCATTCGGCCCAGAAAAAACTTGATAGCCTGCTACACACCCTGGACGGAAAGAGCTACGTTGTAGAGCTCTACGGCTATTCCGACAGTACCGCCACTACCGAGTACAACCTGACTTTATCCAAAAAGCGGATCGAGTCGGTGCAAGTGCGGATGAAAACCAAATCCACGATCCAGTTCACCTACATGGAAAAGAACCTCGGTGAGTCCAAATCAGTGAGCGGCGACGCCTCACTCGACAGACGTGTGGATATCTTTACCTTCCCGGAAAAAAACAAAATGATCACAATCAACTCCCCGAATGAAAGTGTGGAGGTACCGATCGATTATTTTGAACCATGCGGTATTTGTAATTCCAAACCGGAGATCATTTCTTATTACACAGCTGCAGAAGCAAGCAAAGCCAATATTGTCTTCAAAACCAGCTCCACAACCGGCCAGGGAGAAGAGCTGATCTCAGCCGGAACCATCCGCTTCACTTCGAAACCATGCAGCCAGGGAAAATCACGCACTTCGGAAACGATCTCCCTGATCCTGAAATCAGACTATGTCGATACGGAAATGAGCGTTTGGGAACCTGACACCGTGGACAAAGTGATCTACTGGAAACCTTCTTCCCTGACAGTAGTGTTCGACACAACCAACAAACAATATGTTGTAAAAACCGACAAGCGTTTTCTGAACATTGCAAAAAAACTCAGCACCCGCATCGTATTCCCGAAAGAATTCGCCAGCCTGAAATCTTCGTTGTTCACCACTTCCAAGGTGAGAACCAACGAAACGACGAACGACACGTTGCTGCTCGGCAAACCGGATTCAACCTGGACCGTGTTGAGCCTTGGGAAAATGAATGGAACCATTTACCTGATGAACGAGAAGCTGAAGACCATTTCGAACCTGGAAGGCGGTGGAAAAAACTTTACACAGAAACCGACCTATACAGTGCCTTTCAGCCTCTACAAAGAATTTGCCTACACTGACACGACTATCCGTATCAAGTTCAAGAAAAGTGTGAAGCCGGAGCAGTTCGGTTATTATCTGAAGGATTACAATGAGTTCATCCCGGTGAGCACGGATATGAAAGGGAAATATATCCTGGCTACCAAACCAGAGAGCGGCTATCAGCTGGCGATCATTAAGAAAAGTAAATTGTATGCGGTGGATCAGAAAAAAATACCGCTGAAATACAGCAAAAAGAAGAAGGCCTATAAATTGAAGATCAAATCGAAAAACATCACCAAGTTCAAACAGAACAAGGCCTGGACTCCGCCTGTTCCCGAACCGAAGAAAAAGAAGAAATAAGGTCTGTCCGACTGGCTGCAAACCGGGGGCTGTAGGTACATTTCCTGTATACAGGGAACAAACATACTCCCCCGGTTTGTTTATTTTTGTCAGGTACGCAGCCAATGCCTTATTTTGTGCAATAAAGCCTGAAACACTTTACAGATGAAACCATTACTTCTTTTATGCTGCGTTTCAAAAAAATCATCCTACAGATTTACAATGAAATTAAAAGATAATATCCGTCGGGATCCCGTATAGCAAATTCTTCCATTCCGGAGTTTTCGTTTACATGGGGTGGTTGCTCTATCACTGCATTTAGTTCCTGCGCTTTCTCCCATACTGTTTTTAAATCGTCAATCCTCAGGTATACAATAAGCCCGTTGCCCGGTTGGATCGCCGGATCTGTTATTGTCGGATGTTCGTGCTCGCCCCATTTATGCAAACAGAGAATGGTGCTACCATCGGGATTTGCCAGGATCTCAAACGTGTCGCCACCATGATTGCTTTTACAGCTTAGTAGCCCCTGATACCATTTTGAGCTTTCCTGTACATCCTTTACGCCTATAATTAGTTCTGCTCTTATCATCCTTTTGTAATTTATGCCAGCCGGTATACTCAAATCAACATACTCAATTCCCTTGTATTTAAACGTTATCTCACTTTACTCTTTTGAGAAATATAACCGCTTTTCCAAAGCATTTTAAACCCGGTGAACGCACCGTTTACATCTTTTTCAAACTGCAGCTGCACATTTTCATCCAGCACAAATAAATGCTCATCTATGTATTTAAGCTCATACACAGCGCCTCCTCTTTCTGCATTTTTACAAAACAAACGATTGTCCTTCACATAAAAATCCAGACCGCCCTGGTACATACCGGTATAGGCAGTCAGATCAATAGCACCGGGCATTTTTGCAGTTCCGGCACGCAGGCTGTTGATGCCCCACCGGAACATATTCTTTTCTTTTTCGTTCGTTGCTTTCGCCAAAAAATCCGTATAGATGAGCAGCTGTGCTTTAGCAAGCGCCTCTTCGGACTCTACCGGCACATCGGGTGTCACTCCTGTGCCTTCCCAGTCTTCTCCCTCAGGGGCACGGGCACAGGGAATAAATGCAATAAAACCCTGGCCAAGATCATACGTACCTGTGGGATGGGCTCCTCCACCGGTAGTATCACCTACCACAATAGCGCGTTTGTTCTTTTTCAAACCATATGTAAAATCCTCCGCGCCGGAGAATGTAAACCAGGCCGTTAAAATATACACCGGCATGTTGAGCTTAAAAGACGTTTTGGTCGTATCCGTATATCGCTTAAGTGTATCAAGCGCTCCATCAATGATATCATTCATGTGCACATTCGTATTGTAAAAATAATTCTGGGTTTGCAATACCATATCGGGCGATCCACCTCCGTTGTAGCGCATATCAATGATCACCGCTTTGCAGTTGCTCACAAATCCGAAAGCAGCGTCCAATGTAGGTTTGGCCTCGTCCACAAAAGGAAGGAATCCATCCCACCTCACATAGCCAATCTGGCCCGGCAATACTTCTGTTTTTCTAAAGGCAAAATTTCCTGCGCGCGCCGCTTTTATATCTATGTCGTATTGCTTCTGCCGTTCTTCATCCGTCATCGGTGTACTGATCTGCATAGCCATCTCCGGCTCGAAGCGCACACCCAGGTGACCGTCTTTGTGTGCTTTCAGGAGGTCGTTCTGCAGTAGCCAGCTCAGCTCCTGTTTGTCTTTAGCTGCGTTATAGCTTCCTTTTTTATATTCCTTTTTTATGCTGCTGATCATGAGTGCAGATTTTTCGGGATAAATATAGATCCTCTTCAGTGCGCTGCTGAGACTGTCGATCAGCAGTCCGATCTCTTTTGAGGTCATTTTTTTATCCGGAGCAAGTACCTCTTTTTTTTGAGCCCGCACAGAGAGTAATAAGCCTGTGAATAAAAGCAGTAACGTAAAACGTGTGTTGTTTTTCATTTGTATATTTTTTATTTGCGGGGGGATGCGGTTTTCAAATATACCCGAATTCTTCAAAATAAAAAAGCGGCCCCTTCGATAAACCCGGCCGCGCTTTTATCTGTGAGCTTCCTTACTTCTCCTGCCAGGGCTGAGAAGCTGAAGAATTAAGTGATTGCCATTCGCGCAGTACCTTCATAGCGCCGGTGTTTTCGGTGTTGAACATAGGGATCTGCCGCTTCTGCGGTTCCAGCCCGAATTCCCGGAAAATAAAAGAGTCGTCGAAACCAACTGCTGATGCATCCCTGCTCGTATTCGCAAAGTATACCTTTCTCAGTTTGGCCCAGTAAATAGCTCCGAGGCACATCGGGCAGGGCTCCAGTGTAGTATACATATCGCAGTCTGCCAGCTGCAGATCGCCGGTCTGTTTACAGGCATCTTCTATGGCCACCATTTCGCCATGGGCCGTAGGGTTGGTGCGTGAAAAGATCTCGTTGTGCCCCTCCCCTACGATCACCCCGTTCTTTACGATCACACAGCCGATCGGAAGTCCTTTGCCGCTTTTGTAAGCCAGCTCGGAAAGCTCAACGGCTCTTTGCATGAATGCGGGGTTGTAATCAGTGGGTTCGTTCATTTCTGTTTTTGGTAGGATCGTTTTATTTTATTTTCACCCAGGATCTTTTTTCTTCTTTTTTGATCGCCTTTTTTGAAAATCTGTTTGCAGGAATTCTATTGTAAAAAGAGACGTCTATACATTCGTCAAAAGAAATCGTACACATTTCACTATAATGACTGATGAAATTAATTTTACAATTATTTGCGTTCACGATCCTGGCCCCGATAAGAGCGCCTTTTTCATACCAGGCGGAAAGATGAGAAACAGATTTGTAGGTCGGATCGAGGATACTGTAATGATCTGTTTTTATCACTTTATTCTCTGAGAAATAAGTGACTGTGTAATTGAGGGTCATATATTCGGTGATAACCACCATCAACAGCTCCCCTGTTTTATAATTGGAATACTTTACCCGGAAATAATCTGTGCTGCCATTAAAAGTGTACATTTCCCTGACAATATCTCCCAGCGTATCGGCTCCTTTTTTTTCTTTGTATCCGCGAACAGATATCAATGTATTGATCGAATCGTATTCGGTCCTGTAGGCATCATTGCCTATATACACATCCTTACCTCCTTCCGGCCTCATAAACACAGGCGCGGGCATTTTATCCAGGATCTGCTCCCGGTTTTTGCATATACTGTCGACCGCGTAAATTTTCTCCTCACTGAAAAGGCCGGTCGTGATCAATACCGTGTCTGCAGGGCGAAGTGAATCTTCCGTACCCTTAACAGGCAGAAGTGTGTTAGTTGCATTCAGCCTTCCGTATACAAGCAATACAAATAATAGCAGGTATGTGTTTTTAGGGGGCACAGTCCGGGAAATTTGTTTTACAAGTTACGGAATTTTGTCGTTGGTAGCGACGGTTACTAATGAATGTTCCGGAGAATTAATCCTGTTGGTGATCGCGAAGCCTCGCGACCAACAGAGGCTAAAAATACTGTTGTCTATTCTTTATTCAATAATATTTTAACGCCTTCTATGTCCGCAATTTTGTTCCGCTTAAACAAATACTCAGTCCCTAATTGAAGACTGTCAAGGTCTTTACAGGACTTTAAATAATTCAGTTGGTTTAGCGTTGTTTTTTTTAACCAAAGCATTAATTGTATTTCAGTGACCATATCGGTTCTGCCTTTATAGCCTGTAACTACGTATGTGAGTGAAACAAAGTATAAATGGACTGCCGGGTTGATCTCAAATACAGTATCTGTATAAACCCCACGGTAATTTTCCCACCAGCTAATACTGTCGAATTTCAGATCGTTGGGTTCTCGCTCTGAGTTCATTTGTTTATAGCCCTTTTTCCGAAGATAATTTCTTGCAAGTTCTACACCTATTTCGTCTTCGTTAAAAAATGTTTCTATTTCCTTCCGGGTTTTAATCCGGTTGGGATCAGAAAATAGTATATCACCGGATTCAACCTCGTCAAGTGTATAGCTCACACCTGTTTTGGGCTCATACAGCAATTCGTTATCAAGGTTTTTTAGGTGGATCTTATCCTGGGATTTCCGATCTCTTCTGAGGCTTACAATTGTTATTGTGACAATAATCGCCAGAGATGCTAAAGCTGCTATTTCTATCATTTAAATTTAGCGTTGATATATTTACCGGAGAGCAAATTGAGTATCTATTCTCAAATCTAATCAAATTCTGCGGATACCCGTCTCAAACTGTCCTGCTACTTTATATACATAATTTTTTTAGTAAGCACCTCGTCTTTGGTAGAAAGCCGCACAAAGAACAAACCCGGTTGCGTGATAAAAGCGGACAGATCAATTTGAAAAACAGTACCCGAAAGGATCGTTTTATAAATGATCTTCCCGGTCAGATCGGTAATGGTGATGTCTGCATTGCTCAGATTTTTGTCTGTAGCCAAAGTGATAATCCCGTTGCTTGGATTCGGAAAAACCCTGAAGAAAGAATACTCCGGCGGGATGGTAGTAAGCGAAGTGGTATTGGCATGCATGTAATACAATCGTTGAGTAGCTGAATAGGTTTGGAATTGAAATGCCAAAGCATTGCCACCTGCATCAAAAAACAAAACAGTGTCGAGCCCTGTGTGGTCGATCACAAACGATTGCCTTTGATCCAATACATAATTGTCCATGCGAACGATCAGGGTATCATTGCTTAGCGTTGTGTGGAAAAGCAGGGAATCACGCTTGCGCCAAAAGCTGCCATACGATTCAAATCCATACGGCTTCATGGTTTCCGGAATGCTGTCCAGTAAACGTTGGAGGGCATCTAACTTAAACGTCCGGTTGGGATGGATCAATAAGTTGACAGGGGCATTGTTGCGGTCATATCTCCGGCTTGCATCGATCCACAAATTCACACGGCTTATATAATTGCTGTCGGTAAATCCACCTGTATGAAAAACATCGGAGATCGTCAGGGGAATTTCCAATACGGAAGTGGGCGCACCCGAAAAAGCTGCATCGTCATATGCATAATAAGGAAAATTGGTAAGAATATCGTTTGACGAACGGGTCGAATTGTATTCATAGCCTGCTTCTTCCAGGGCCATACCCAAAGAATCGGGATAACATAAATGACCGGCCCTGAAACTTTTTACCGTTACTCCATGATTGGTCTGCAAAATATCCCGGGATACCTCCAGCTCACCTAAAACAGTTCCACCAATGGTTGAGTTCACAGGGTAATAAGGCTGATAGCTGGCCATCGTATTACCCAATGTTCCATAAGGAAAAACGTCAGAGTCGGCAAAATCGGGAAAATGCCCAACCGAGTGAGAAGCTATTACATGTCCTTTGCCGGTTAAAGCATTCACTTCGGGTATCGCTGAGAGATAAAAATCCGACATCAATGTATCCTCTATATACCGGGTTGTTATATTGTATTGGCCCGAAATGTTTCTTGAAAATTCAAAATCCGAGAAAATGTCCATTGTATCGCAGGCGGTCCGGCTATCGATATCATGTGTAATAAGAAGCACAGATGAAGTATTGTCAGGCGATGTATATTTGTATACGCTGTTCGGTATGTGGCTCCGGATTATATTCCGGATAATAAAAACAAATACGTCTGTGGTAGGCTCAAAACCGTTTGAGTAGGTTCTATGGGCGTCGATGTCCTGGTTGATCTGATTACGCAAAATAACATCGCGGAAATCAGGTCCCAGTGCATAGGTTTTGCCAAGCCCGCTTTGATTCATCGTCATGGCGCAGGTGCCGTCCTCATAATTTCCTAAAGATTGTGCAGTGCTCAGACCATAAACCCTGCAAAAGAAATTAGTAGCGGTAGGATCACCCAAAGAGATCACCTTTTCCAGAGAATCATCCACCAGATCAAAATAACCCGGAAAGTTAGTGGTATCCCAGCTGATAGAATACAGCTCATCGTTGGATATGGAAGCGCTGATGCCGAAAAGCTGGTACAGCCCGGTATCGCGCATAGCAGAAGTGATCAATGTGCCACCGCCATTCACATAACTTCTTACCTGGTTTCTTTGGACTCCGTTAAATGAGCTTTCCATGATACGTGAGCCCGCAAGTACAACCGGATATTGCAAAGCCGTATTTAAGACCGAAGTAGTGTCAAAAGCAATCCCCGTAAGCGACAGCAGATTGAAGGCCGATTGATAACGTGAGTTATTGGTTTCGTTATTGTACGTATTCATGTTGAGCAAAACCACCTTACGTGCTGTTTGGCCATAAACGAATGATACAGTATACAATATAAACAACAGGCAGTAAACTCTTCTGATAAGCATTTCAGTATATATTTTTAGGTTAGTGTGATTAACGGGAGACGAAATTACCGTAATTTCCTGACACCTGGCATCAAATAATTAACAAAACGGAAATGCTTTTTTTTCCGGAATTTGTTCGCGCGGATTTGTAATCCGCGCTCCGTATTTCATTAAAATCATTAATTTTAATTTATGTCCACCCAATATAGGGTCAAAGATCCCGATAAAGCTCATTATATTACAACCACGATTGTGGATTGGGCGGATGTATTTACAGATATCAGGCAAAAGTCAGCTATTATTGAATCATTACGTTATTGCCAGCAGAATAAGGGACTGGAAATTTACGCCTGGGTACTTATGTCGAACCACTTGCATATGCTTTGCAGAGGACAAGAGGGATATAACCTTGCCAGCATTATCAGGG
This sequence comes from Bacteroidota bacterium, assembly GCA_021156365.1. Taxonomy (GTDB): domain Bacteria; phylum Bacteroidota; class Bacteroidia; order B-17B0; family Aurantibacillaceae; genus JADJDM01. The sequence continues at coordinate 156,995 of JAJNDK010000001.1, read as the reverse complement.
ATTTCAAAAAATTCACCGCCAAAAAGATAATTGCCAATATCAAAGAGGGGTCAGAAGACAAAAAGGCACCACTCCTCGAACTATTTTCAAACGCCTGCAGTCACCTGAAAAGGGATCAGGATTATAAAGTCTGGCAGGATGGCTACCATGGGGTAGAAATTTTCAGCAATAAATTTATCTACCAGAAGCTGAATTATATTCACAACAATCCGGTGAGGACCCATATAGTAGAAAAACCGGAGGATGGGCAAATGTGGAAACCCACATTTGAGCAGGCTTGTGAGGCGGTACAGCAGCGCAAGGAATTATGCCGATATGGAAGGATTGTTGGAAGTGGTGCTGATACCTCCACAATTGATCAGCTATAAATAAGCTCAACTGACTTGCGCGGATTACAAATCCGCGCGAACGGATGAAGGAAAACAAAAAACGCCCATCCGTAAGGACAAGGCGTTTATAATATAGCGTTAATCTTGTTTAGTCTTTGATCCCAAAGAACTCATTGTAACTGGTCTCTTTGGTGTTCAGTTTGAATTTCTCTTTGAACAGTGTCAGCATTTTAGAAGCATACAGGTTTTCGTAGATCTTCTGAACTTCGCTTTCTTTACCCAATACTGTTTTGGTCAGCTTCTCCACTTCCTCATCAGAAGGAGTTTGACCATAACGTGCATACTGGCTGTGGATAAAACGTTTTGCTTCTTCGGTAGCTTCTTCTGCCGTTACTTTCAGTCCCTGGCCCTGTATGATCTTGTTCTCGATCAGCTTCCACTGCATGGCTTTTGCGTAATCATTGAACTCATTGTTGATCTGGTCCATTGTCAGCGGCTTGTCATTCGAAGCAATTAACCAACGCTTCAAAAAGTCTTCCGGCAATTTCGGGTTGTATTTTTCCACCAGTGTTTTCTCCACATCCTGCAGGAAACGACGGTCCTGGTCCTGTGTAAACATCGTGGTCAGCTCTTCGCTGATCTTCGCTTTGAATTCATCGAGGCTGTTGATCTTGCCTTCGCCGTACAGCTTATCGAACAGCTCCTGGTTCAGATCCGCATCTTCCATACGTGCGATATTACGAACAGTCAGTTGCAGATCGCTGTCAAATGTTTCAGCCGTTTCTTTATCGATACCTAATCCGATACCCAGGTCCACTGCAGTTTCGTACAGCTCTTTGGATTTCAGGATCAGCTTGTCTTCTTTTTTCAGGCCGGTCAGCCTGGTTTTCACCGCATCATTCTTGATACGATCGATACCAATGCTTGTCGATTTGAATACACCGCCTGCTTTGATGGTTCCGTCTGCCGGATCCAGCTCATTGATGTCTACATACAATACATCATTCGCTTCGGAAACTTCCGGGTTGGAAGGTTTTCCGTAGTTCTTACGTACATCTTTCAGGTATTTTTCCAGCAGGGCATCGTCCACTTTTACGAGGTGGTAATCCACAGTGGTTTTATCGGAAATATCGATATTCAATACGGGAGATAATCCAAGCTCGTAATTGAAAGTGAAATCTTTCTGGTTATCCCAGTCGATGCTCTCCTGTCCGTCTACTTTCGGCAGCGGGTTCCCAAGGATCTCGATCTTGTTCTCGTTGATATAACTATAGATGGAATCGTTCAGCAATTTATTGATCTCATCGACCAACACTGATTTACCATACATTTTTTTGATCATACCTGCCGGAACTTTTCCGGGACGGAAACCCGGCATGGAAGCCTGGCGTTGAGCTTTTTTCAAAGCGCCTTCTACTTTTTCCTGGTAATCTTCGGGGCTCACCTGGATGGTTACCACCGCGTTCAGATCATCGATTTGTTGTTTTGTAATATTCATTTTTACTACGTCTTTTAAAATTTAAATTGTTATAGTCAGTTGTTCCTGCTTATACACCATTCACCTTTGGTGAACAATCTGTGGAATTTCATAAGATCTTTTCTGACGCGGATTCCACCGATTTCGCAGATTTTTAAATTACGCAGATTGAAGTTTACAACTATCTGCGTCATCCGCGAAATCTGCGTCTGCATTTTCAGTATTTCAACTTTCCTGTAACAGGTCTAAAACTAAAAAAGGCTAAAAAAATTAGCCTTTTTGTTGTGCGGATGAAGGGACTCGAACCCCCACGCCGTGAAGCGCCAGATCCTAAGTCTGGTGCGGCTACCAATTACGCCACATCCGCGTACCCATTTAAGGGCGACAAATATACAACTATTTCGTGAATTGAAAAAATAAATATTAACAATTAATTTTGACCGATTCCCCGCCCGATCCCTCCCCTCTTTCCCTTCAAAATAGTACATTTATGGCTTCAAAACCAATTTTATGTACGGAACATTCCAACAGCATTTACAAAACGAATTGAAAGCCATTGAAGAAGGTGGCATTTTCAAAAAAGAACGTATTATCATCACTCCACAGGGAGCCAGTGTCAAGGTAAGCGACGGAAAAGAAGTTATTATTTTCTGCGCTAACAATTACTTAGGGCTCTCCTCCCACCCGAAAGTGATCGAAGGAGCCAAAAAAACCCTCGATTCACGTGGATATGGTATGTCATCGGTTCGTTTCATTTGCGGAACACAGGATATACACAAGGAATTAGAGCAGAAGATCGCCACTTTTCTCGGACAGGAAGATACCATCTTATATGCAGCCGCTTTTGATGCCAATGGCGGTGTGTTCGAGCCTTTGTTCGGAGAAGAGGATGCCATCATTTCCGATGAGCTCAACCATGCTTCCATTATTGACGGGGTTCGTTTGTGCAAAGCGCAGCGCTATCGGTATAAGAACTGCGACATGGCCGACCTGGAAGAACAGCTGAAAAAAGCGCAGACACAACGGTATCGCATCATCGTTACGGACGGCGTGTTCAGCATGGACGGTTTCGTTGCGCCCTTAGATAAGATCTGCGACCTCGCCGATAAATACAATGCACTCGTAATGGTGGACGAAAGTCATGCGACCGGCTTCATCGGTAAAACGGGGCGCGGAACGGTTGAATTAAAAAACGTCATGCATCGTGTGGATATCATCACCGGCACTTTGGGTAAAGCATTGGGCGGTGCTATGGGCGGATTTACAACAGCAAAGAAAGAAGTAATTGAAATTCTCCGGCAGCGCTCGCGCCCGTATTTGTTCTCCAACTCACTGGCTCCGCACATCGTAGGTGCTTCCATTGCCGTATTCGATATGCTGAGTGAAACCACCGAGCTGCGCGATCAGCTGGAGTGGAATATCAATTATTTCAAAGCGGGGATCAAAAAGATCGGACTGGAATTCAAAGAAGGTGATTCGGCCATCGTTCCGGTAATGCTTTACGATGCAAAACTGTCACAGGTATTTGCAGATAAATTATTGCAGGAAGGTATTTATGTGATCGGTTTCTTCTACCCTGTAGTACCAAAAGACAAAGCAAGAATACGAGTGCAGCTATCGGCAGCGCATACCAAAGAACATTTGGATAAAGCGATTGCGGCGTTTGAGAAAGTAGGAAAGGAATTGGGGGTTATTAAGGAGGCAGTGAATAAATAGTCCGGTTTGCAATAAAATCAACAGTATAAATACGTGGATACTTTCACTAAACAAATAGAAGCAAAGCTTAAGCAACTAAAGAAAGACAAAAGGTTCTCTGTAGAGCTTGATTTTATTGATCCGCCACCTGACAAAAAAGAGCTGGATAAGGTCCAAAAAAAACATAAGCAATCAATTCCTGCGGAACTACTTGAGTTCTATGCGGTGTGTGACGGAACACAGATCAAAACAGAAACTGTTGGCTGGCCGAAAAAGATGAGCTCCATGCTTACGCTAAGGATGGCACTTTGTATCTTCGACAAGGCTACCGGATATAAAGACGATCTTTCCACCCTAAAGTTAAAGGACGAAAATTTCCTGGTCATTGACTGCCTGGATCTCGCAGGAAACTATGTGATCGCATACATAGCTGAAGATGGTACACTGGACCTGCACCTGCTGACTTTCAACAAGTATTGTAATAAGCTGCATCTCAGCTTTGCCGGGTATCTCGAATGTTCGGTAAAGTACCTGGGCATCGATCTCTGGCAGCAGTTCTTCATCGACGATCCGTCGAAGATCTCGGATCATTATATCTACGATACGATGTACGATCTGTTCCAGGAGCAGAATCTCAGTGATTTCCCGGCAAAAAAAATCAAGCTGGCAAAAGATGCCTGCAGGCTGTCCGCCATAAAATCCAAACGCGATTACATCGGCCAACTAAACACAGGTCTGCAGCAGCTGAAGAAAAAGAAAGCCACTATCCATACAAAAAAAATACAGTTTTCGGGAGCACCCGCCAGTCACCTGATGAAGGCACAGGAGTCACTGGGTTTTAGTCTGTCCGATGCCGTACTTTCCTTCTACAGCCAGATAGACGGATTGGAAATAGAATGGGACCTCGGTACTATTTCAGGATCGATCAACCTTTTATCTATTGAGCAAATAGTTGGAGGTCAAAATTCGCTTCTTATGGGGATCTGGGGAAAAGATGTAGTTTATAAGGGTACTACGGAAAGTGACGTCAGGGAGTTGAAAGGACATTTCCTGTTAGAAAGATACACAGGTGATTCTGGTTTTACAGCTGTTCGTTTTGACACTAAGCACAATCCATTCATCAGCTGCGCCACCGGGCGTTCAGACCGGGAGGAGACCAAAATGAGCTGGGGAGAATACCTGGGTATTCATGTGGAATTAATGGGACTTTGGCACTGGCTTTCGGTAGTGACAGATGGGAAAGAGGCCAAAACAGGCGATGATCTTATCGTGGATGACATCAAAAAGATCTTCACTGGTTTTGATAGTAAACGATTGCTTTAAACAACATCTGATTAAACAGAATTACCATGAAAAAAGCAGGAATATTAGGATCAGGTTCTGCGGGACAAACACTATCATCGGGATTTTTGAAACACGGATACGAGGTACGCCAATACTCTATGGACACTATCATTAAACAGTTACAGGCAAAGGTTAAGGATCTGAAGAAAGACAAAAGATTCCAGGTGAGCCTGGATTTTATCAGGCCGCCGGAGGATAAAAAAGAACTGGACAGTATTCAGAAAAAGTACAAGCGCCGCATTCCTGCGGAGCTGCTTGAACTCTATGCGGCCTGTAACAGAACACAAATTACAACAGAAGCTGTCGGCCTGCCGAAAAAGATGAAATACGCTCTTGCATTAAGATCGCCGGCCATCATTTTCGAATTGGGTGTATCATCCGATGATTCCCTTGCAAATACCAAGTTAAAGGATAAAAATTTCCTGATCATTGATCTCTTATTCCCTGCAGGGAACTATGTGATCGCCTACATAGCTGAAAATGGCACACTGGATCTGCACTTGCTTACTTTCAGCGAACACTGCAACAAGCTGCATCTCAGCTTTGCGGAATACCTCGAATGTTCGGTGAAATATATGGGTATCGAACTCTGGCAGCAATTCTTCATCGACGATCCGTCGAAGATCTCAGACCATTATATCTACGATACAACATACGATCTGTTCCAGGAGCAGCAGCTCAGCAATTTCCCGGAAGAAAAAATAAAAATGGCAAAAGATGCCTGCAAACTGTCTGCTATAAAAAACAAACGTGATTACATTGCTGAGCTAAATGCAGGCCTGCAGCACCTGAAGAAAAAGAAGGCCACGATCCGTACAAAAAAAATCCAGTTCACAGGGGCTTCTGCCAGCCATCTGATGAAAGTGCAGGAATCACTTGGCTTCTCCCTGCCCGATACCGTGCTTTCATTTTACAGCCAGGTAGACGGATTGGAAATAGAATGGGATCTCGGCACCATTTCGGGATCGATCAACCTTTTACCCATAGACGAAATGATGGGTGGTCAAAATGCCATGATCAGGAGAGTATGGGGAAAAGATGTAGTTTATAAGGATACTGCGGAAAGTGACGTCAGGGAGTTGAAAGGACATTTCATGTTAGAAAGATACACAGGTGATTCCGGTTTTACAGCTGTTCGTTTTGACGCTAAGCATCACGCCTTTATCAGCTGCGCTACCGGGCGTTCAGACCGGGAGGAGATCAAAATGAGCTGGGGAGAATACCTGGGTATTCATGTGGAATTAATGGGACTTTGGCACTGGCTTTCGGTAGTGACAGATGGGAAGGATGCCAAAACAGGCGATGATCTTATCGTGGATGACATCAAAAAGATCTTCACTGATTTTGACATCAAACGATTGTTATAACTACCTTACGTACAAATTCTATAAACATCGCCATATGAAAAAAGCAGGCATTTTAGGTTCAGGTTCTGCAGGACAAACACTCGCGGCAGGATTTTTGAAACACGGGTATGATGTAATGATCGGCACCCGCACGGCATCCAAGCTCGACAAATGGAAGGCTTCCAACCCTTTGGGTAAAGTCGGAAGCTTCGAAGAAACGGCAGCGTTTGGTGAGCTGATCGTGCTTGTATCAAAAGGCGCCATTGCAAAAGATGTACTAAGCCTGGCAGGAAAACAAAACCTGTCCGGTAAAACGATCATCGATGTTACCAATCCTATCGATGCTTCTGCACCGCCGGTGAACGGAGTGCTGCGTTATTTCACACCTGCCAATTCCTCATTGATGGAAGATCTGCAAGCGGCTTTTCCGGAAGCGAATTTTGTAAAAGCATTCAACAGCACCGGCGGACCTACTATGGTAAACCCTGATTACAACGGAATTATACCAACAATGTTTATTTGCGGCAACAATGATGCTGCTAAAACGGAAGTAAAAACGATACTTACACAATTTGGCTGGGATCCGGAAGACATGGGAAAGGCCGAAGCTGCTGGGACGATAGAGTCGCTTTGTATATTATGGTGCATACCGGGTTTTCTGAATAATCAGTGGAGCCATACATTTAAACTATTAAAAAAATAAATCGAATTGAAAATAGCCGGGAACAAGATAAGTGATATGCTCAGTTTTTACAGGGAACACCTGAAAAGCATTTACAGTGTGGATGAAATAGACGAGCTCACTTCCATTGCTTTTGAGCATGTAATGGGCATCAGCAAAACGGATTTCCGGAACAAGCAGGATGAGCGCATCAACCAATCGGAGCTGGTCCTTATTTATGATATCGCCAAAGAGTTAGCTACTCACAAGCCTATACAGTACATCACCAAAACAGCCTGGTTCTACGGACTGAAATTCCATGTGAACGAACATGTGCTGATCCCCCGTCCCGAAACGGAAGAATTAGTGAAGCTGGTATTGGATGAATACAAAAAAGAAAAGCAGATGAACCTGCATATGCTTGACATCGGAACAGGCAGTGGCTGTATACCGGTGTGCATCGAAAAAGAAGCGCCGGAAGCTCTTGTACACGCTGTTGATATTTCACCGGAAGCATTACAGGTAGCGATCCGCAATGCAGCCGATAACAATACCGAAGTTCATTTCGTAAAAGCCGATATACTCACCGCTCAAAACATTGATAAGATCACTTTCGACTACATCATCAGCAATCCTCCTTATATTGCAAAAAGCGAAAGCACGCAGATGGAAAAGAATGTACTCGACTTCGAACCGCACTTAGCTTTGTTTGTAGAGGACAATGATCCTTTGCTGTTCTACAAAAAGATTACTGACTTTGCCAAAGAGAACATGAATGCGGGCGGAAAACTATTCTTCGAGATCAATCAACGGATGGCAAAAGAAGTGACAGACGTGGTGGCAGAAAAAGGCTTTAAAAATATTATCGTACAAAAAGATATAAACGGGAACGACCGTATACTTTGGTGTATTAAAGCCTAAAGCATGCAGCAACTGAGTGAAACCGAACTGGAAGAGCTGAAAAAGGCTTACGTCCGCAACAAGTCCTTTATCTGGAAATCAGCATTTGTACTGATGGCTGTCGAGATCATTGCACAGGTAATAAAACTATTCAAAGGGCAGCGTGCTTTTGCAAATTTCGACTTACTTTATTTTCTGTTATTCGTTTGGATCGGTATAGCCCTCTACCTCTATTTCATCCTGTTGAAAAACATACAAAAGGATATGGATGAACAGGGAAAGCTTACCTTCCGGACAAGAGTACTTCGAAAAGGAAAATCGGATTTGCTGGATGTAAATACCTGGGGGATCCGGATGGAAAAAAATCCATACGGTATAAAGTTCGTAAAGCTGAGCGAGGAAGCCTACCTCTCGATAGAACCGCTCACAGAGATCGAGCTAAGTGTTTCCCGAAGGTCGCATGTATACTTATCGCATACCAGCCTGTAGCAGTAACCCCTACTGATAATCAGAATCAGATCTGATCATTTCACTCAGGTACTGATCCCAGATAGCAGTATCCTTTATAGCGTAGTTTGCTTTTAACACCACTACATCATCGCTCCGAAGCCAGGTGACTTCTGTAAAGCGCTGTTTGTCTCCAAGGTTCGACCAAAAGCCTTTCGCATAAAAACAAGAGGTACCTGGTACCAGCTTCTTTTCGGTAACTATTTTTGCTTCTGCTTCGGTTTCTTCCGTATAGCTGTTCTTAAAATAGTCTTCGATCTTTACCTTCTTATCGGATCGAAACAGCGCATTCACTGTTATATAGAAATCTTTATTCTTTCTGTTTATGAATAAGAAATCGCCTCTTTCTCTTTTTTCACTTTCATCCAAAGGATATTCTTTCAAAGGCAGCGGTATGCTGAAAGTGACCTGCTCAATGCAATCAAAGCTCTCGAGTCCGAAAGCAAACGTCTTTTGTTTTGTAATGGTATCCGAAACTGCCTGGAGACTTGTATCCGGCGGAGGCATGATGCAGATGAGGGAGTCTTTTGCGGGTTCGTCTTCTGCTTTTTGGTTCCCATCTGAGCAAGAGACCAGAACAAATAAAGTTGAAAATAAAACAACAGGTAGTCTTAACATATTATTGTGAATTCTGTTTTGAACTTCTTTCTATCGAATACTAAAGTACAAATTACTGTTAAAATAAAACACAGATCCTTAATTTATCGATACATTTAGGCCCCATAATACAAATCGGTATCCATGAGCTGCTAAAAAGGAAATGTGATGGGAGAAAAGAACCACTCGAAGAATAAAGAGCTTTATAAATTCATACTTGCTTCCGTACTCATCGGGGTAGTATGTGCAATACTCGGCGATCTGCTGAAAACACTGACAGAGCACTACGAGTCCCGTTTTTTTAACCTGGCAAAGAACAACTGGCTGTATTTCCTTGTTTTTCCTCTCACCGGGCTGGTCCTGATCTCGCTGTTGCGCCAATACCTTTTCAAGAGACGCGAGAACAAAGGCATACGGGAAATTTACGACACGATAAAAACGCGGCACAACGAACTGCCCGTTTACAAGATCCCTTCTCATTTCATCAATGGATTTCTGACACTTGCTTTCGGCGGATCCACCGGCATCGAAGTTTCTACTGTGGTAGCATCTGCCAGCGTGGGTGCAGTAGCACAAACAAAAGCCGGCATTCATCATATTTACCGGAAAGAGCTGATATGTGCGGGCGTAGCTGCAGGTGTGGCAGCCCTGTTCAACAGCCCGATCGCCGGTGCACTGTTTGCCCTTGAGGTGATCTATAAAAAAATATCGCGTACCGTACTCATCGGCATTTTGATTTCGGTAGCAACTGTCTGGTGTTTTAATTTCCTGCTACACTCCGACAATCTATTTCATCCGAAGCTGGATCACTGGAATTATTATGCGATCCCCTGGTTCCTGCTCTTAGGTGTAATGGCCGGATTGCATGCCGCTTACCTGACGAAGTGTGTGCTCTTCTTTAAACAAAAGTTCAGCAGGATCTCCCAACGTTATACGCGGATCCTTTTGGGTGCCCTGCTGATCAGCGCTTGTATAATTACTTTTCCACAACTTTATGGAGATGGTTATCATTATATACAGGAGATCTTCAACGATCCGGCTTCTGTTAAAGTTTCCTACGCTTTCTTTTTTCTGCTGGCAGGTATTCTTGTTTTAAAACCGATCGCTACCTCACTTACCCTGGCAGCCGGTGGTGATGGCGGGATCTTCGGACCAAGCCTTTTTATCGGGGCTTTTCTTGGTCTGTTAGTAGCTACTGTACTGAACACTTATTTCGATGCACAGGTGATCCCTGTAAATTTTATGGTCATTGGTATGGGTGCCGTATTGAGCGCAAGCCTGCATGCCCCCTTCACCGCGGTGTTCCTTGTTTGCGGCCTGGTGAATAATTACACCCTGCTCATTCCCGTTTTGGCAACCTGCCTTGTTTCCAGGCTCACTGCAAAGCTGATCGTTCCGTATACGGTTTACAGCTACTCAGCAGTGAACACGATCCCTGTGAGAAGCAAACCGGAAAACACTAAAAAAGAGGTATAGATGGCGCAGAAAAAACTAACAAGAAGTTACCGCAAAATAAAATACATTGTTTACAAAGAAACACTGGTTGATCTGCGTGAGCACTTGTTTACTTTTTTAGGAGCGTTTTTCGGGATCGGCATCATTGGTTTTTTGAACAGCCAATACTTTGTACTGAACGACAATCTTTTCCTGATCGGTTCTTTCGGTGCTTCTTCCGTGCTGATCTACGGCGCTATCAACAGCCCGCTTGCCCAACCGAGGAACCTGATCGGCGGTCACCTGATCTGTGCACTGGTGGGAGTTACCGTTCACCAACTGATCCCGAATGAAGTATGGCTGTCTTCAGCGCTTTCCGTGGCATCTTCCATTGTATTGATGCAGATCACCAAAACCATGCATCCTCCCGGAGGAGCAACTGCACTGATCGCCAACATCGGCAGCGAAAAAATAAAAGCACTGGGCTATATGTATGTTTTATCCCCTGTATTATCCGGTGTACTGATCTTGTTTGTTGTAGCTTTGATCTTTAATAACCTTACGCCGAACAGGAGATACCCGATCAAAATGGATCCTAAGAAACGATTCCGTATATTTTTCGGGTACAGGAAATAATGCTTCGGTTAGTTACAATTCTTTGCATGCAACTGTAGTGCCTCCTGATCACCGAGCAATGCGGCTTTTGTAAAATAGTCACAGGCCAGCGCAAGCTTTTTTTCCATCAGCTTCACATTCCCCGCAACCCGCAAGGTAGCTCCACTACTATCAGTCAGCAGCAAGCGGCTGATAATCGCATTGGCGCTATCGGGTTGATTTTTTTTTGCATAGGCCATCGATTGCAGGCGGTATTTGGCCCCGGCCCACTCAGAGATACTGGAAATATCATTTGCACGTTTCAGTGCTTCGTCCGGGAGATTTAGCTGCAGATACAACCAGGCTAACTCTATCGAAGCTTCTTCATTCTGAAAATCCTTATCGAGGAGCTTCGTAAAGACTCCCACTGCTTCGGTGAAAGAGCTGTCCGCAACATAAGCATAGCCAAGGCTCTCCTGGAACGCGGTTTTTTCAGGATTCATCTGTACCGCCTTTTTCAGGTCGCTGAGGGCTTCCCTGTACTTTTTCATTTCATAGAATACTCTCCCGCGTATCCAATAATAATCGGGATCGTTTGGAGAACGTTCCACCAGTTTTTTCGCGATCTCCAAAGCCCTGTCCAAATGCATATTCTGAAAGTAATAATTGATCATCGATTCCATTACTTCCGGATACGATCCTTCTATTTTCTGCTCGCCTTCGTCCGAAGTAAACACCACATTGATGTGAGAATAAGCATCCCGGTCGAAAAGGATCTCATCCAGGAAATAATCAACAATAAGAAAAGTGTATCTCCGGCAGCTGTCCGTGTTGCTCAGATTGACACGTTTAGGATTGTTCACTTTAAATGTGATCGCTTTTTCGGGCTGCTGTGAATTGCCTACGCCGAATGAAAAGCTGTAATTAAGCGGACCGCATTCCATTATTTTTTCAAGCGTTTTAGTATCCTTATTGAGAAACTGTGTTTCGGTTTCTCTACAGGACGTTTGCAAGCCTATTAAGGGCAGCAGAAGGACGAAGGGGTAAATTGTTTTTTTCATGCGGCTACGTTTTTAGTATACGGTTAAGACCTGATTTTCTTGATTGCTATTACAAGCAAAGGGAAGGGTCAAGAGTGTATACAAAAAACCAAAAGATAAAAGGCCGGACAAAGTGAATAAACTGCCCCCTGTGTTTCCCTATAACTAAGATACAAAAAAAATTCCCTTTTGCAAATTGCACTGCTTAGACTCTCTTTCTCAAAAAGATAATTCACGGGGCAATCAGTACTATTATATGAGTAGGAGAAATAGTACGGATCCAATGACATACTATTAGGATAACCGGGCAGTAGTATCCGATGGTTGCGTAGTACTACCGAATGACCGGTTAGTAATACTCCATGGCTGCGCGGTACCGACAGATGACCGGGCAGTAGTATCGGATGGCTGCGTAGTACCCGCGTGTGAGAAAATAGTAGTATTGGATAGCTGCGTAGTACTATTATGCGGAAAAATAGCAGTATTGGATGACTCCGTAGTACTACTGCGCAGGAGAATAGTACTACTGTGTGGGGACAATACTACTATCGTGCGGGCACAGTAGTAGTATCGGATGGGTACATAAGTACTATCAGATCGCTAAATATGTTAATTCCGGGCTGAAAGAGCGAAATTTTATGCTCCTGTAGGACTTAGCTATTATTTGCAGATATCAATTAACAGTTTTTTAGCTTTCGTGTCTCCGGCCTCAGCCGACTTTGTGAGAAGAGAAGATAACATAACTCCTTCGGCTTATTTTCTTCCCGGCGGATCTCGCTGCTTATCCGGATAGTGACCGTATTCCTGCCGGGGCTTAAAGAAGGTTAGTATTTTGATCCTTGCTATATAATGATCATTTTTTATGTTTCCGTTCCTTCTTCTCCTGGGGTACCGGCTCATCTGTTAACAACCGAACTATAGGAGAAGGGCCACTACCAGATAATATCCAAATATCCGTATAAATTGCTTTTTGATATCCTTTTACGTTAATACTTTGTAGTTCCCATCCTGATCCGGCAGGTAATGAACAACAAGACTATCGCTCAGTGTCACCGTGACCATTTTCAGTAAAACACTATCCGTTATGGGCTCGTCGTTGCTATACTTTAGCACCTTGATCTTCATAAAGCCCGGAGGACATACCTGGCTGGAAACAACAGATACCGAAAATAAAAAGAAGAGGAAAAATAGTTTGGTTGGGTTCATTTTTAAATTTTATAATAAGTTTTAGAATAGCTTTTTCGGTGGAAACAGGAAACTACCCGATTCATCTTTCACTCGTTGTTCATTAATAAGGTCCATAAGGCGTTTCTTATTTTCCATAAAATTGCTTTTCATCACTGTATCGCTGAAAACTATACCCTCAAGCACGTAAATTTGGGTATCAATAGCGAAAAAGGACGATCGTTGTGCAGGTGCTCCCTTTTCAAAGAGTAAGTGCCCCTTGTCACCAACAATAGCCCTGTAAAATGAAGGTTCTACATTTCCATATGGATCGTCTTTCATTTCGACTGCTTCCACATAGAAATTGCCATGATGATCTATCCTTCCGATAAAACAGGAGGGATTAGGTTTACTTGCCAGGAACCACTCCTTGAAAGCAATACCCCGGAGATTTCCGTCGGTATCCATACCTCCTTTCACACCGGTAACACGGGGCATATTTTTTCCAACGGACTCTGTCTGCAATACTTTCATTTCCCACCTTAGATTCAGCAAACATTGCATAGAATCAGCTGCCAGCCGGGCATACTCTTCATTATTTTCCAGCAACCACAGATCAAGGCGATTGAATTCCTCCTGCCGCAATTCTTTTAACCTTCTTTCTTTGTTGTAAAACATCCAGGAAAAGAAATTTTCATTCTTCCCGCTTACATATCGAATATCAGCCTGTATATCTTCGAGATCGCGTATCTTCATCGGTATATCAGTAATTCATCGCTTTTTCTTAGGCAGCCTGCCAATCAGCCAGACCCCACATACACAAATTGTACCAATCGTTATGACCTCCCAGCCATACGGAACTGTTCCTCCTTTTGGGGCTGTTTTGGAAGAAGCTAAATACGGATCTTCGATGCCGAACAGCAGCATTACAATACCGGCAAGGATCAGCAGGAAACAAAATCCAAAAGCAAGATAACGCGGATTCATAGAATTATAAACATTATACTTTCACCCTTTTCGAATTGCATCAGCCTCATCAAATGACGCTAAAAGTAAGGAATTTAGCGAGGCTATTTACTTATTCTTTACACTCATTATTGCAGAAATTGATGTTGCATAAATACTGGTTTTTCCTTCGAAAAAATAAGAAGATGAAATGACAACACCCAAAACTTTTCCTTCACTGCTGATTACTGGAGCCCCCCTAAAACCATTTACGTCAAACTCCCCTTTTATATCAAACATCAAGGTAGATTCCAGCTGAGTAACTCCGTGATAAAACACTTCATAATAGTTTTGTTGACAGTCATCCTATTCATACGGACAGCCAACCACAAAGCAACGTTCATTTAGCTCTGGCGGGCGACCGGAAGGTTCAAGGATTTTTAAATTGGAATTATCATTCATTACTCTAAACAAAAGAATATCTCTTTTTAATTCAGAATAATCAAACTTTCTGTTTAAGGCGGAATAATCAAGCCCATTTACAGATACTATTACTGTATCAGACAAAGAGTCAATCGGCACGCGTGGGTACATTTTCCATTCTACTAATTCCTTTTCCAGATTTTCTGCCTCTATTGGTGGTTCTATTCCCCCTTCTTCTTCTATTAGATTTCTCGCAGTTACAGCATAAACCTGTTTTCCTATACGTAGTAAAAATGCACTTTCTCCATACAAAAATCTCTCACCAGAAAAACAAGCCTCATTTGTCAATAAGGCTTGTTTTTCAAGAAACTTCTGTATATCAATCGGTTTCTTTTGTTCTCTAACTGTATCATTTACGCAAGCAAAAAACAAAAGGCCTGATCCCACTAAAATAAAAAGAATATAACTTTTCATAATTTACTGCAAACTTCCACCCTTCACCACATCGATCCATCTGCCCGGTTGTCTTGCCGAAATGCTGTTGTCGTACATCGCTTCGGTATACACGGTAGGTAAATAGAAACGGCCGGTGTAAGCTGCATTCAGCAATACTTTATACGTTTTCGTTCCGCCGCTGTACAGGTCGAAATAAGTATATACACGATCGTCACGGATATCCTGGTAAGTAGGCAGATCGGTTTTCCCGGTCATGTTCGCATTCTCATCCAGACGTGAATTGTGGATCTCCCATCCGCTCGGGAATACCTGTGTAAGCGCCATGTTTTTGTAAGATGCTTTTACTCCCGGATGAGTGATCGTAACGAGGGCTACAAAATCAGTTCCCTGCTCCATTGTACTTACATCCAGTGGCGCACCTTTAAGTGTCTGGTAACTGATGTTCATACGCAGGTTGCTTTCCTTCGCTGTTTCCTGCCCTGCTGCCGGGATACCGCTGCGGATCAGGCGTACATACAATGGACTGCCCCCTTTGTTGGAGAAAGAGATAGAGCTGCTGCTGTTGGCATTCCCGATCGGGATCTGTTTCACCACTCCTTTTGAAGCGATGGTAACTTTACTGCCGTTCACTTTACATTCTGCGCTTATGCCTTCACCTAATTTATTTTCGGTAGCGTATTTGGAAACAGCTAACAATGCATAAGCGGTTGTTTGCGTGCTCATCCAATCTTCGCTGCTCAGTTGTTTTGCCACTTCACTCAGCACATCGAAGCCCTGCGATTTCATTTTCAACAGTGTGAGTGTTTCTAAGATCATCGCTTCGTCACGCGTGGAAGATCCGTAAGTATATGCATATTCCACATATGGTTTCACTTTGGTCGAAAGAGAAGCGATCAGTTTCTTCGCTGTTTCCGGCTGGCCTGCTTCCGCATAGGCTGCTGCTAATCTCCATTTGGCTGCAGCAGAAAGGTTCTTGCTTTCTTTCAGGCGGTTCATGCTTCCGAGGTCGGTGCTTCCGGCTTTCGCTAATGTGTACAAACGATAGGCCTGCGTCAGGTCTTCCTGGTACAGCATGGCATTCTTACTGGCCACCCAGTTCTGTGAACGTTCTTTCTGATACCGTTTCCAGTTGTCGAGCATACCGTATGGAATGCTGTATCCTTTTTTCTGTGCTTCGAGCAGGAAGTGTCCGGCATAATTGGTTCCCCATTCATCTGCTGAATTGAGTCCCTGCCAATAGGCCAGGCCTCCGGAAGCTGTCTGGAATCCTTTCAGACGCTGGATCGCAGCCTTAATGTTTGACTGGATCACTTTTTTCTGATCGGCGCTCAGCTCTATCACATCTTCAAGGAATACCTGTGCGAATACGCTGGATGTCGTTTGTTCCACACATCCATGCGGATACTGGATCAGGTAATCCAGACGCTGTTGCAGGTTGATCGGCGGCATGGAAGAAATTTCCAGTACCGCTTTGTTCGTTCCGCTGATTCCGTATGGTTTGTAATTGAGCGTGGTATTTTTTCCTTTCTCTACAAATGTTCCGCTTACATCTGTTATGTATGGGTTAGGCGTACGCACTTCGATCTCGATCTCTTCTTCGGTAGTCTCCCCTGCCCCGGTGGCTTTTATTTTCACTTTGGCAACGCCTATTATACCTTTCACTTTCAGGCGGAAGGTCACTACTTTATCGTCCGGTTTTTCAAATTCCACCGATTTGCTCGATTCATCGATCACCGAAAAATGTTTATCAGGCACTACAGTAATGGTTGCATTCCTTACTTTATCTTCCATCGCAAACACACTCACCGGCAGGTCCACTTCTTCATCCGGACCTAAAACACGTGGCAGGGTGCTCAGGATCATCAAGGGCTTTTTCACCTTCACTGATTTCTCTGTATTCCCATATGCCCCGTCCTGTCCGGCAACTACCATCACACGCACGGCTCCTACATATTGCGGGATAGAAATTTTATGTGAAGCTGTTTCACCCGATTTCAGTTTGAATGGTCCTACGAAACGCACCATCGGTTTGAAGCGCTGTGCATTGGAACCGCTTTTCTGGTCCATTTCACCGTCACCACCAATCGACAAAATACGCTGCATGATCTTGCCGGTTGCACCGATGATCATATCGTACACATCCCATGTTTTTACTCCCAATGCTTCTTTTGCATAAAAGACACTCCACGGATCAGGTGTTTTGAAACGGGTGATGTCCAGCAAACCTTCATCCACGATCGCCAGTGTATAGGCCATTTCTTTTCCTTCCTCTTCCGATACTTTCACGGTTACATCTGTCTCCGGTCTCCAGGAATCATCGCAGCTGATCTTCGGCTTCAATACGGTCCGTTCATCTTTCACCATCAGCGGAAGAACACCATACAAACGGATCGGCAGGTCGTTCAATACATTCCCGTGCGGCTGTATCAGTGTTGCATGCACAAATACATTCGGCGACATTGCTTCGGTTATTTTGAAGGAATAATCCGTTACTCCGTTCTTTGTTTCGATCCAGTAGGTCTCCAGTACTTTTGTTCCGGTTTCAATGCTGATGAGGGCCTTGCCTTCTTTGGCAGACGGTATGGATAATTTCACCTGGTCGCCCACATTGTATTCTGATTTGTCGGAAGTAAGGTTCAGCATGGTAGCGCCTTCATTTCCTTTCGGTGATTTGCCCTGCCAGCTTGGCCAGTCGATGAACATCAGCTGACCTGCACTGTGCCCGCTTTCCTTGTCGGTCACATACACTAAGTATCTTCCCCATTCCGGATAATTGATACGGAACTTAAAGCTTCCTTTTCCTCCGCTTGTTTGTATCTCATCCGAATAAACAGGTTGGTTATAGTTACTTGCTACATAGCTGGACAGATCGTCATTGTAGTTATCCCACCACCATCTCCAGCTCACTTTGTAAACCTTTACCGAAACACTCCGGCTGGTACCTTCACCATTCTCATCAACGCTCGCAATTTTTATTTCCTGGTCGGTATCTGTTTCGAGGTAACCTCTTTCTTTCGGAGCTTCCGGAAGCTTGATACCTACATAATGTGTATACGGCGAGAAAGGCATGGAAAAGCGATCGGTGCTGAATGCTCCGCCTTCTTCGAATGCACGGACAATAAAGTTGGCACTCAGCTGCCCCGGTGCATTTTTGATCCCGGCGAAAGAAGCATTTACAGGCGTATACCCGTTCTCATCTGTTCTTCCGTCAAAAATAGTTTGCGACTCGGAATAGAAACCGGAAGCAGGATTATCAAACACGTATCCTTTGTAGCCTTTGAATTCGGTCGTTTTCGGAGAAAAGCTCACATCGATCTTCGATCCGAGATTTTTACCCGGAGCTCCGTGCAGCCAGTTCACCTGCAGGCCGCCCTTCAGATCCACAGCGCTCATCGCAGTGAGCATTTCTGTGTTGAAATTCAGGTTCAGCTTCAAACGGTTTGGCATGATCGTTTCGATCTTTATTGTTTTCGTAAACACTGCTCCGCCTGCTTTTACTTTTGCCGTATAGTTTCCGGTAGGCGCGTAATTATCCGTTTTGGTGCGGAAATCGTAAATGCCTTCCACGTTTTTCGATTGCACTAATTTCTGTACCACCTGCCCCATCGGATTGATCAGCTCCATCGTAACCGGGTATTCCAGCGGCAATTTCTGCTCTTTGTCCTCTAACATGAAAGACAGGTAAAGACTATCTCCCGGACGCCATACGCCACGTTCGCCGTAAATAAATCCTTTTAATCCTTTTTGGATCAGCTCGCCGCTTACTTCAAAAGCACTGAGACTGTTGGACAATCCGTCTTCCAGCTTCAGGTAGTTACGCTCGGTGCCTTGTTTTGCGATCAGCACAAAAGGCTTGGTCTTGAACTCCATTTTTGCCAGGCCGTTTCCATCCGTACGTGCATCACCCATGAGCTGCTGCTGGTAATCATAGGCTTCGATGGTAACACCGCTCAATGCTTTGGTGGAAACAATGTCGCTGCACATTACTACGTATGAGCCGTCGTTCCCTTTTTTAGCGAGTAGACCGATATTGCTGGCGAGGATATTCCTGCTTACGGCTTTGGATGTGCTATAATACGAAGGTGTACAAGGATTCTCCCGATCACGGTAATTGTAATAATCATAATAATCGCCGTACTCCGAATCTTCGGAATAATAGGAACCATAGTAATCCCAGTCTTTTTCCTCACTTTCTTCTGTTTCAGCTGCCGAAGCCATAGCATCCGTTCTGGCAACAGAGGTATCGCCGTCGCAATCGTAAATGGAATATTGTTTTTTGAAGCTAAGCCGGATATTATAAATAGCGCCCGGCTCCGCATCGATGAATTTGGAAATATCCAGTGCATACCGTGTCCATTTGTTGCGCGGAAGATC
Organism: Bacteroidota bacterium; assembly: GCA_021156365.1. Lineage (GTDB taxonomy): Bacteria > Bacteroidota > Bacteroidia > B-17B0 > Aurantibacillaceae > JADJDM01. The sequence continues at coordinate 137,709 of JAJNDK010000001.1, read as the reverse complement.
TCCCAGGCTGCTCAGCATCACTTTTTTCTTCAGCAGGGTTTTTCCCACACGCATCAGCTCGTTCTTTCCATCGAGGTTGTTCACCTGCAGGAACTGAAGTACGTTGCTCTCGTAGATTTTGGTGATCTTCACATCCACAGCACTCAGGTTCACCGCTTCAAACGGAAAGATCAGGCCTTCCGAATTCGGCAGTATCGCTCCTTTTCCAGTGATCCGGACAGCAGGCTTCAGCTCTTCGAATTCAACCGGCAGCGTAAGGTCCACACCAATTGTTTTGCCCCTGGAATTTTTGATGGAGCTGCTCAGGACAATATTCTTACTTCCTGTCAAACGACTGGTAGGGAATACTTTTATAATATTGCCGTCGATACTGTAGGTAAATGTATTCTGCGTTTTTTTGTCCGGGTTATTATAGGTATCACCTTCATAATAGTCGTAATCGGAATTGTTATCCGATCCGTTGTTCACGATGGAAATGAGTCCGTCGAGGTTTTGTCCGGCCTCGATGATGTCGGTGCAATAAATGTTTACCAATTGATCGGGCTCATTGGCCACACGTGTTGCAATTACATTGAACAGATCGAAAGGCGGGATCTTATATTCCTGGCTGAATTCAGTTTTGCTTTCGATAGCTTCACCATCTACATTCAGTGCGAGCATAGACTCGGTTCCCAGCTTTTCGATGCCATCGATCGTAAAGCGGTGACGGGTGCTGGATTCGTGGTTCCAGCTAACTTTCAGCGAACCGCTTTTATGAGAGGCATTAAAACATTTCTCCACATCGGCATGTTCTGCATAGTCTGCTGTTGTTAACAAACCTGTTACCTGCATGGTTTTGTAATACTGCTGATCGGTGATGATATAATCAAACACTTCCACATCGATCGCCTGCGGAATGGTCTGGAAATTAAATTCGAATTTTTTCAGGTCGTTCGGAACATCGGCTACATCTTTTAATTTGAAGACTGCCGTATATAGCTGATCCTGCTTCAGGCGGGCTGCCGGTTTGAACTCGATCGTGTGGTCGTCCACCCAGGTCATTTTCCCTTCGATAGAAGGTGTAAACTCGAACAGGTCGGTACCGGTAGTATCTTTGGCTGCTTTTGCCAAAACAATCTGGATCTTTGTTTCGGTAGAAACATAGCCCGAGGTATAAGCTGTTATGTATTCCCGGAAAGCCGGATTCACACGTTCATGCCTGCTTTTGGCCCTTGAAGTGGAAATAAAATAAATGGATCCGAACAGAACAATTACCGAAGCGATAACTGCAAGAGTGAACTTTTTTGACATAGAGGTGATTTGTTTGTTACAAACAAAATTAGGTGAATTTTTACCGGAAATACAAGGGTTGTTTATAATTAATGCAGAAATAAAGCCGGAAAAGTGGATAATACATCCGTTTGAAAACTGCCGCAGATTTTTGCAGATTCCGCAGATACAATTTTAAAGAATTGTCTTCTCTCCTGCATTGAATCTATGATTTAAACGTAAAGTGGACTAATCTGTGAAATTTTCATGGATTTTTCACATAAAACATAAAATCCGCGTAATCTGCGAAAATCTGCGGCCACAGACTTCCTAAAATTTCAGGGCCAGGCTGCCTGTAAAGGAGTTATTTTGGTAGGAATACGCTGTTTTTACAAAGTTTCCAGGCTTCGTTTCATTGGTATAGCTTCCTTCCCGTTGGATATAGTCGTAACGGACAGATAGCTCAAAGTTCCTGCATATGTAACCGGTAAGGGAGATCCCGTATTTTGCTGAGATTTTATCGGCAACGTTATATACCACAAAAGCATTTCCTTCCTGGTAGTTTTTCAGGTTCCCTACATGCGCAGACGCTTCTGCCCAGATCCTTTTGCTCAGGCGGAGTCCTATCTTCTGAACAAAAATGCTCCTGGTTTCGGAGGAGTCGTTTGAGATCGCAAAACCTGTGGATCCGTATACATTCAGGTTACCGAAGGGATAATAATTCAATGCTGCAGAAGGCTGTATAATAGCATACCCCATGTGGCTGTAACCAAGATCGATCTGCGGACGGAGATATTTACCGATCTCACCACTGATACCGGCATTCAATATCCAGTTGTTGTCTTTGTACGCTGCATTGTAGAACCTAAACATGGCAAACACAGTATCACGGTAAGAGTACAAAGAAGCCGTCGAGTAATTGATATAATGAAAACCGAAGTGCGCTTCCCAGTGCTTGCCTATTTTCTGCTGAAGGCCCATATAATATTCAATTTGCGAATAGGTATATTCATCGCTTGTGTCACGTACCCCGCTCATGTCGAGCCAGTAATATTCTTTTTTCTTGTTCAGATTGAGATAGGATAAACCAACGTATAAAGAGGTCTTTTCTCCCAATGGAGTTTTTATTCCGGCATGTGTATTCCACAGATCGCCGGTAGCATCTATTTCACCGTATAGTTTTGGCTTCTCAATCATGTCTTTCTCTGTATACTGATCGGAAGCATTGCTGCTCATGTATCCGCCTTCGAGCACTATTGCGTGAAAGGTAGGGAGATCCTTTTCCAGCTTTTTACGCATATCGTAATAGAAACCATTGTACAGCTTCAGCGCTTCCTGGTTTTTTCCAAGATGGATCAGTGTGTAGAACAAATATTCCTGGGTGAGTGTATCGGCAGGATAGAATGCCAGTGCTTTTTCGAAATGCCCAAGGGCTGCCATGTATCTTTTATCGTTGTAATTGAGGATACCGGCCCGGATCCGTAAATAATAAAAATCGATCTTTTCTTTCTCCGCCATTTTCACCGAAGCATCTAAGGCTTTACGCTCACCTTTCAAAAACTGGCTGTACGATAAGCTATCCACAAATACTTCCGTGATCTTTGCCTGATTTTGTGAGAAAGCGAAGTAAGGCAGAATGAACAATGATAAAAGGAGGATGCGCATACCTAATTTATTATTTCAGGGCATTGAGTGCGGCTGTGGCTTCCTTATCATTTGCCGACAACAATAAAACCCGTTTGAATAAGGCTGCCGCTTCCGTTTTTTTGCCCATGTCGAAACTTGTTTTTGCATACATGATCAGGCCATCATAAGAGAATGGATACATCGTAACTACTTTTCTGAAGCAGGCATCAGCAGTAATAAAATCTTTCTTCTGATAGCTCAGGTAGCCCAGCCTGTAATTAGCAACCGAATTGAACGGATCAATTGCGAGAATAGCTCTGTAATGTTCGCACAGGTCTTCATTTAAACCCAATGCATTGGCAGGGTACACATATCCGAAATGAGGTTCCAGTGCTTTTGGTTTCAATGCCATCGCAATTTTGTAATACTCCAATGACTCTTTGTGTTTTTTCGAAAGGAAACAAAGATAGCCCAGCCTCAGGTTGATCTCGTAGCAGTCTTTGTCGTAAACCGTTTGCAGTGCTTCGATAGCACCGGCATTGTTGTCTTTTGTCGACATCTCATAGCTCTTGTAAAATGCCTCTTCGATCTTTTCATCGTTTTTCAGATCCAGCTTCAGGAGCTCTACTTCTTCTTTTGCTGTCTGGTCGTTCGGCGAGAACAGCAGCAATCTGCTCAGGTATTGATGCGCTTCCTTTGCATTCCCCAGTCTGGTTTGTACCTGTGCGCTCATAGAGAGCCCGTCATAATCGAAAGGGTAAAGGTCCAGTAGTTTTTTGAAATAGGCTTCGGCTGTTTTAAAGTCATTCTTATGAAAATAGATATAGCCTAACTGGTAGAGCACCTGGGTATTGTTCGGATCCAGTTCCAGGATATTTTTCCCCTGTGCAATGATATTATCTGTGTTGTAGATGGCATAAGCCGGATAATTATAACCGATCCTTGCTTCTACCGATTTAGGACTGAGGGCTACGGCTTTTTCGTAATATTTGAGTGAAGCGGCACTGAATCCGGCTTTATAGCTAAGCCAGCCCAAACGCAGGTTGATCTCGTAAGAGGTGCTATCGTATACTGCTTTCAGAGATGAAATAGCATTGTTATAATCTTTACTGGTTTCGTTCTGATAACTTTTGGTGAATGCCTGGATGATTTTTTGATCCTGCGCCTGTATTCCTGAAAGAAAAATTGTTACTGCTACAACTGTTAATAGAATTCTACTCCTACTCAAATGCTTCATAAGGGTGCCTTTTTATATTTAATAGCAAATAAACATATCACTTTTTCTGTGAAATAACAAAACTTCTTTTAACAAGCGGTAACTACTTCCGAACACACTTTAGATCATATTCTTCACTTACTTCTTTTTCAGTAGTTTACAATTTCACAAAACCGCAAATTCTTCAGGGATTTAATCCAGGTCGCGCAGGGATTCTTCGGCGCTTTTCTCAATGATCTTCTGCGCCCTGCCTTCACCGAAATAAGTATCCAGGAGCTTATGCAGGATCAGGATAAGCGGAATGAGCAGTACTGCAATGATCACCTTGAGCGCATAACCGAATGCGGCGTTCCGGAGGAATTCCTGGATGGTCCATACACCGGGAATAACAAAAGCGATGAACTGGATCAGGAAGGTATCGATCAGCTGACTTACAAAGGTACTGCCGGTGGAACGCAGCCACATCATTTTTTCTCCGGTACGCTGACGGATGATCCAGAACACAAAACTATCGAGCAGCTGGGAAACGATGAAAGCAATAATGCTGGCGATGATCATGTACATGCCCGAGCCGAACACATTGGAATAAGCAGCATCCTGAACGGGCGAGCCGGGAATAGCCGGTATACCCCTTGTAACGGCCAGTATGAGGAACACATACCCGATAAGCCCAACCGTAACAAATGTGAGCCTCCTTACTACTTCTTTTCCGTAATACTCATTGAGAATATCGGTGAGTATAAAAACAAAAGGCCAGAGGATAAGCCCCACGCTGTTTACGAAGGGCCCGCCAAAGTTGATGAGCTTGCTGCCGATCATTTCTGCCACTACAGTGTTGGCAATAAAAAATCCGGAAAGAATGAACAATACAAAGACCTTTTTATCTTTTAATATATGCATCTAAAAATTCATTAATGGTTTGGTAAATATATTCCAATTCTTTTTCGGTAATGCAATAGGGCGGAATAAGGTACAAAATATTCCCGAGCGGGCGCAGCAGGATGCCCTTACTGATAAAATACGCAGCGATCACGTCTGCTGCATTGTTCAGGTAATGTGTTTTGTCGGAGGAGCTGAGCTCGAGAGCCAGGATGGTTCCGCATACCCGCACATCCCTGCAGCCTTCATGCGCTGCGATCGTTTTTTGAAAAGCAAGGTGCAGCCGGTGAATGTAGTTGATGGCCGCGATCGTTTTTTCCTCTTCCAGCAGGTCGAGGCTGGCAAGAGCGGCTGCACAGGCTGTCGGGTTGGCCGTATAGCTGTGCCCGTGAAAAAAGGTCCGGGTTTTATCGTCCTGTACAAATGCATCGTACATATCATTGGTACATGCTGTGACGCCGAGTGGCATGTACCCGCCGGTGAGACCTTTACTCAGGCAAATGATATCGGGTTTCAGCTGCAGCTGATCGGAAGCGAAAAAAGTACCGGTCCGGCCAAAGCCTGTCATTACTTCATCAGCAATGCACAGTATGTTTTTTTCCTTACAGATGGCGATCAGCCGCTCGAGCAATGCCGCCTTGTACATGATCATTCCGGCAGCTCCCTGCACCAAAGGCTCGTAGATGAATCCGGCTATGGTCCCTGCATCGATCAGCTGTTCCAGCTTTGCACACACTTCTGAAATATTCTCCTCCGTAGGTACCGGCAGACGTTCCACATTAAAAAGGAAAGCAGTAAAGGCCTGGTTGAATACATTGCGCTCGCCCACACTCATACCGCCGAACGTATCACCATGATAGGCATTTTCAAAAGCAATAAAGGTTCCTTTATTTATTGATTTGTTGTTCCAGTATTGCAAGGCCATTTTCAGGGCAACTTCCACCGCAGTGGAGCCATTATCGCTGTAGAATACCTTACCCAGGTTATCCGGAAGGTGCCTGAGCAATCGTTCGGCGAGGATAACTGCATTGGGATGTGTGAATCCACTGAAAATAGAATGCTCGTTGATAAATACCTGTTCGCTTACCTTTTTGGAAATATAGGGATGACAATGCCCGTGCAGGTTCACCCACCAGGAGGCAATGGCATCCATGATCTTATTATCTTTGTCATCATAAAAATAAAGACCTTCCGAGCGAACGATATTCACCGGAATTTCTGCATATTTTAAATGCGTGAAGGGATGCCAGACAAAGGCTTTATCTTTTGATTGAATGGAGGTCAAGGATACAGGGTTTAGGCCAACAAAAATAAGGATATTTCTTAACGAAGATCAGAGCGAGAGGAACTGCCCTGCATATGCTGCGATCACTTCCCGGCTCATCTCCTGCTCTTCCCGCACATAGCCTGTAAAATCAAAAGAATGATGCTGCAGGATGATCTTTTCGGAAGCCGGATTCCTGTCTCCGTTAAAAATAATCCCTGCAATTTTGATGCCCCTGCGGTTTAAAGCTTCTATGGAAAGCATTGTATGATTGATGCTCCCGAGATAGTGTTTCACTACCAATACGGCTTCTGCTTCAAAATAGGAAATGAGATCAACAACAAAGTCCTTAGAGTTTAGTGGAACCAATAGTCCTCCTGCCCCTTCGATGATCACTGTGTTTTGTGTTTCCGGTACTTTCAGGTCTACTAAAACGATCTGTTTGCCTTCCAGTTCCGCGGCGAGGTGCGGAGAAACCGGTTCTTTGAACAGGTAACTTTCTTTGTGGATCCTGCTTGTTACGTTGGAAATATGGGAACGCACAAAATCCGAATCGGTAGCTTCCACATTTCCGCACTGTACGGGTTTCCAGTAATCGGCCCGCAGTGCTTCTGTGAGTATGGCTGCAACAACTGTTTTCCCTACATCGGTGCCAATGGCGGTTACGAAAAGTTTACGCATAGTAACAAATATACGAAATACAACGCTCCGGAAAGCGGGTATTCGGGAAGAAAATCCTGTTTCATATTCAACCCCTTCAGGGTTGTATAGGGATCAGATATTATTGTTATTCGTATTGAACCCTGAAAGGGTTCGGTTTACAGAATGGAGATTGAAAATTTCCATGCCCAAGCCTGAAAGGCTTGAATATGAATAACTCCCGACTATTATGTTTTAACCCAACCCTGAAGGGGTTGAACAAATGATCTATTATAACGGATCAACCTATCTTCACAGACGTCATTGTCAGCGATCCCATCAATGCTTTGTCGTTGAATAGACTTACCGCTTCGTTCTTCTCCTGCAATGCAAGGGTGTAGATCAATGGAAGGTAATGCTCCGGAGTGGGAATGGAGAAATCGAATGCCTTTCCCTGTTTTTTGAAAGCGATCAGCTCTTTGTGATTTCCTTCCAGGATAAATGCATTCATTTTGGAACGTGCTTCGAGAGCCCAATCATATCCGTAATCCGGCTCGTTCATTTTTTGCCAGTTCACCATACCCAGGTTATGCACCATATTACCACTACCGATGATCAGCACACCTTTGTTACGGAGCGATGCCAGCTGCCGGGCCAGGTCATAATGATACTGTGCGTCTTTTGTGTAATCGATGCTTAACTGAAGAACCGGAACATCGGCGGCAGGATACAAATGTTTTAAAATGCTCCAGCTTCCGTGATCGAGCCCCCACTGCTCATCCAGTCCCACTGTGGTGGAAGTAACTGTATCTTTTGTTTGTTTGGCAAAAGCTGCGCTGCCGGGAGCCGGGTACTGCACATCGAACAGCGCCTGCGGAAAGCCTCCGAAATCATGGATCGTTTTTGGTTTTTCCATGGCCGTAACAAAAGTCCCTCTTGTTTCCCAGTGTGCAGAGACACATAAAATAAATTTGGGTTTCGTAAGGTTTTTCCCCAATACCTGCCAGGATTTTGAGAACTCATTCAATTCAATGGCATTCATCGGACTGCCATGCCCGATAAAAAGTGCCGGCATTTTTTCTGCGGTATCGTCTAAGGCTGCCAGGTGATCCAATATGGGTAATTTCATTGCACTACCAAATAGAGGCAAAAGAGCTGCAGTTTTCAAAAAATCTTTCCTGTTCATCTGCCGGGTTAATGACAGCAAATTTAATGAATAAGATAGAGCGGAAAAAAACAATTAGGAAATAATAACGTTACAGGGGTAATTGTTTCATGCGTATGGAAATGATAAACCACCGCCGACAAAGGGATCGGGCGGTGGTTCTTTTGTAGCTGAAGGGAATACTTAAAAACCAGATGGTGGAAGAATATGTTGAAGCAGCTATGATCTTTTCACTACATATGCAACTATTTTTTCGTGCCGGCAGGCAAAAGCATATAAAAATACAGCTTTCCTCTGTTAATAATCTTGCGGTGAAGTACATTTTTTAAAACTCCACTTTGTAACTCAGGATCGGAATAAGGCCTGCCTGGTACCAGTATTTCACTTCGCCGGTTTTATCATCAAAATATTGCCCGCCCACATTTTTATGATTACTGGTGTTCTGTATATCAAGTGCCAGCGTGGTGGTTATTTTGTTGAAATTGCGTTTACAGCTTACACGAATATCAAGACGGTAGTAATCGGGATTTTTCTTTTTGAATGTTTCCGTTTCTTTGAATTTGGCTTCACCGGCCACAACAGAAGCAGGGAGATCAATAGGTGTATATCTTAATCCTCCTACATACAAGGATTTGATATTGCATCCGATCACCCGTTTCTTGCGTTTTTCGGACAAGGTCCACTCCTTGCCCATCGTGAAACTGGTGGCATAATTGGTATTAAAAAAAGTATCGTACCAATTACCGTTCGGTGCTTTGTATTTGGAATCATATAAAGACAGGGAAAGCAGGTAATACAGGTTGCGGTGCATATACCGTTCCAGCGTAAGCTCCAGGCCATAATTCTTCCCAAGTCCCTTGTTCTCCAGGATTTGCTGACCATACCCGTCGATGGCATTCAGGCTCGAATAGGTACTTGTCTTATCAATACTCACGGGTACATTAAACAAATGCTGGTAATATAGCTCTGTTTTGATATGCGTGAAGGAATTGATATTCCAATCGTAACCGGCAACAATATGTTGCGCTTTGCTTAGCTGCAGTTTTTTGTTCGGACTGGTATACGTTCCGTCCGCCGTATAGGAGCGTGCAAAATAAACACCGATCGGCAATACCTGACTGTGCAGTCCATAGCCAAGGCTCACACTGTGTTTCGGGTTGAGCTCGTACCTTATGGATGCACGCGGCTCCACCGATTGGGAGTTATTGAGCAGTAAATGCATATAATGTAAACCTGCATTGGTGGTAAAACCATTATTGAATTTATGGTTCCATTGAAAAAAGCCTTGAGCAGTTTGTGTGCTTCCGTTTATCTTCAGTTTTTCCATCAATTCGGTGGAAGTATCCGGGATGTCCTTTTTCAGCAGGTTGTAGCCCAGCTGGTTAAGGATCACACCGGCGCGGATATTGTTTTTAGGGTTGATCTTGCGGGTGTAAACGGATGAAAGTGTGAGCTTGTTTTGCAGGTACTTTTCTTCGTATTCCCGGATGCCTTCGTAATTCATATTCAGCTTGTCTTCCATATACCCGTTCTGTGTGCCTGAAAACACAAGCGCTGTCTTCAGATACGATTGATTTTTGAACAGCTTGGTATTCGTAAGGCCTATCGCACCGGTGTTACTGTAGAAATTTGTATTAAAGCGGTAGAACTCATCTTCCTCCCATTTAAGTGAATCTTTGTAGGCGGTCGAAGTCTGGGAACTCAATCCTCCGAAACCAAACACAGAGAAGTTCCCCAGCTTTTTGGTGGGCAGGTAAATATTCATCGATACATCCTGGAAGATCGTAGTCGCCCCACCGATCTCCACCCCCATTTTACTGATAAGGCTGAGTGTGGAATAGCGGTAATTGATCAGGTACGAACCATCGTAACCCTTTTTGAAAGGGCCTTCCATACTGGCATCGATCCCCAGGAAACCTGCCTGGAACGTATATTCTCTTTTCTGGTTATTACCTCTTCTTAATTTAAGATCGAACACACCGGATAAGGCATTCCCGTATTCGGCAGCAAAGGCACCGGTAGAGAAATCAGAATTGCTGAGCAACTGCGCGCTCAATATGGAAATTCCTCCTCCCGAGCTACCTACACTCGAAAAATGGTTGGGGTTCGGGATCTCCACTCCTTCCATCCTCCACAGCAATCCATTGGGAGAATTGCCCCGTATGGAAATAGTATTATTGCCATCCATGCCTTGTACCACACCGGCAAAGGAAGTGGCCATACGCGCCGGATCATTCACCGCTGCTGCAAATTTCTGTGTTTCTTCCACCGAAAAAGTACGGGTACTCACCATCGACATATCATTCAATGCTTTATTCTTTTCCACTTTTGCCGACACGGTCACTTCATCCATTTGTGCTATTTCCTCTTCCAGCCCGATCGTTAATACAAGCTCCTTCCCTGCATTCACCGAAAGGTTTTGCATCACGATCTCTTTGTAGCCCATGAAAGTGATTTTCAGGGTTTGTTTGCCTACCGGAACACCTGTCAGCTTAAAATTTCCATCCGCGTCGGTTGTGCTACCGATAAAAGGATCGGAATTGAGCACTACTACGGATGCACCGGGCAGGGATTGCTGGGATATTTTATCAGCTATTGTTCCACGTACCGTTTGCGTACTTTGTGCCGACACAAAAAAAGGTATGGAAAAAAGGATAAATGAAAGGATCTGTTTGGTCATCTTGCTTTTCATAATTGTTCTGTTTTAATGAGGACAACTAAAAAAGAACATACCCCTATTTCACACTAAATAATTTTGAAAAAAGCTTATTGCATAATAAGTCAGCCACAGATTAACGCGGATTTAGCTACGCAGAGAAAAGTTCGCAGATCAGAGGCAATACATTTTTATAATTTGATTAGAAATTATCCACGGCATCTGTGAAAATCTGCGGCAGAAACAACGCTAAAAAAACTTCAGCGACAGGCTGCCACCTATCCACATCCGGATATTGGTTTTACCATCCTGACGGTTGTAGAAACTGAAGGGGCTCGCTAACATGGTTACATTGTTGTAATAAGATCCTTCTGAATCAGCTACCAATACATTAAAGGTAGGTCCCAATGCTATGCGGAATTTAGAGGCGCAGACAATATCAAGGCCGACAAAGGCTTTATTAACAAGGCTCAGCTTCACGCCTTCTCCTCCGTTTATAGGCTGGATCTGCTGGGAGGAAAGCTCAGCAGTAAGATTTAATCTTTTCTTCAATTTAAAGGTGGAGCCGAACCCGTATCCATAGGTCCACATTTGTTTAACGGCAAAATAATTAACACCGGCAAAGAAAATATTGTGGAACTTTTCTACTCCCGTCCGGAAGCCCACATTTACAAAACGCAGCTCAGTAGCTGAAAACTCGAATTTATGATACCCATGTTTCACATAGCTGAATACCCCGAATGGTATTCCTGTACAGGAATCAGCTACATTCACCACCGACAACTGGAAACCTTTCATTTTGCGGGCATAATTAACAACGCCTGCCAGCTGCATACCTGAGCAATTTTCAGCCGTGTTAACAATACCTGCTAACTGCATACCTTTCACTGTATCTGCCACATTTACTATTCCTGCCAACTGCATGCCCCTGACTTTGTTTTTAGCGAGGTTGAAAATGCCTCCTAACTGCATACCATCTGCTGTATTGGCCGTATTAAAGATCCCGCCCAATTGCAATCCGTTTGCCTGCGTTCGGACGGTATTGAAAAGCCCAGCCACCTGTACGCCTTTCATCGTATCCGCCACCACATTTCCCAATCCTGCGATCTGTGTATAGCGTACCTGTCCGTTGTCGATATTCAGCAATCCTCCTAACTCAAAATAGCGGATTCCTTTGGAATGTCCTACCAATATATTGAACGAAAATTTATTCACCGTATTGATCGATAACAGCTTGTTGGTACTGATCGGCGGGAACAGGGAAACAGAAAAATCAGTGAACAGGGTATCATTGATATTCCGGAAATTGCTTTTCATCTTTTTTAAGCGTAACCAGAAATTAATAAAACGACTGTTGTCTTTGGTGACGATAATCGTATCCCCGATCTTAACTGGAAGTATACTATCCTTTACTGCAGCCACCTGTTGCAAATCGGGCATAGCTTTCAGGCGCGGTTCGAGCCAGATCTGTATTTTCTCTTTGGAGGGATTAAGCAGAAGGAGTGTTGTATCAAAAAAGTCTTCTTTGGCAACGGACAGGGATACCAGGTTTTGCTGCTTCGGATACGAAACAGAAAAATACCCGTATGGATCGGAAACCGCGGCATGCCGGCCCGAAGCAATATAAACACTGGCATTTCCGACCAGGCTGCTGTCCCTGCTATTGTATACATACCCGTTCAATACAACAGGCGGAGCGGGAGCTGCAGGCGTTTTTGTATCCAGTGTAAGGATAATATAATTTTTTTTGATGCGGTAGTTGCACTTACTTCCCTTCAGCAATTCATCGAGCACAAGTCGTAAAGGCGTCTTATGTACATTGATGCTTACTTTTCGCTGATCGTTCAGCTGAGCAGGATTGTATGAAAAGACCACGCCACTCTGCGTACTTATTTCTTTAAATACAACTGTAAGAGCCTGGTTGTTTTTATTCAGGGAAATTTTCTTTTCCAGGTAGGGAGTATTCTGCGACCACAAACAAAAGGGCAGCATAAGAATAAAGAATCCTATTGCTGATCTTAATTGTTGCATTTGTTCCCCTTGATCAGATAACCTGTAGGTGTTTTAATATAAGTGACCCCAAGTGTTTCTGTAATGATGGCCAGCACGGTTTCTATCGGTTCTTTATTGAATTGTGTGGTGATCCGGCAAGTATACAGATCCATGTTCTCAATCCGGATCTTTATTCCGTATTCTTTCTCCAGCGCAGCTACCACATCCGCAAGTTCAGCATTGGCAAAATTCAGTACCGGGAGTTTCACTTCCTGCGCTTCTTCCGCCTTCACTATTTTTTTTGTGGATCTTACATACACTGCTTTTTCCGAAGCTTTGATCGTAAGCTCCGAACCGGCGCTGTCGAATAACAATACGATTCCTTCATCTACCCGTACATACACAGTATCGGTATCCTTTGACATACGGATATCGAATTTTGTCCCTACGTCTTTTATATATACATCACCGGCATCTACAATAAAAGGAATTCCTTCGTTGTGCTTCACCTCAAAATACGCAGCGCCTTTCAGCCGAAGGGTCCGGGTGGTTTTTCCATATGCCTGCGAAAAGCTCAGCTCTGAATTCGGAGCGAGTGTGATGGCAGACTGATCGGCCAGGGTTATTGATCGTGCTTCATTGGCAGTTTTATAACTGATCGGTGTTACATCCGTTGAGTTAAAATAATACAGGAATGCAAAAGCAATACCCACCACAAGCAGAAGCATGGCTGCAATGCTCAGGTATTTCGTTTTAGGATAGAGCTGTTTCACTTTTCCACCAATACCTGCTTCGGTACTTACCTTCTCCCAGGCGCTTTGCACATCGATATCCGGCGATTGGATACCGGCAGCCGCTTCAAAAACTTTTTTACAGTCCTCGAAATACTGAAGATTTCCGGCACTTTCTTCCTTCCAATCCTCCAGCAGCATAGCCTCTTCCGGCGATGCTTCACCCGACAGGAATTTGCCGATCAGCTCGTCTATGTTCTCTTTAGTTGTCAAAATATTGTGCTATAAAAAGGATGAATAATGGCAGGTAATCTTTCAGTTTCTCACGCATCAGCTTCAGTGCTTTCCCCATCTGATTCTCTACGGTTTTTACGGAAAGTCCCATCTGGTCGGCAATTTCCTGGTATTTTAGCTGTTCGAACCGGCTCATCCGGAAGATCTTTCCACATTGTTCGGGCAATTGCTCAAGGGCCGTTTCTATACGTTGTTGCAATTCCTTGTGGCGGTCGGCAGTGCCTACTCCTTCCGAATGCGTCAGTACATAATCCTTTGCATACTCCTGACGTACATTCAGCTGTTTGATCCTGTTCAGGCTGGAATTATAGACAGAGCGATAGAGATACGATTTTAACGACTGAACAGAACCTATGTCCTGCTTTTTGTTCCATACCGTTATAAAAACCTGCTGCACGATGTCTTCTGCCTCGTCGTGGCTCTTCAGGATGGTGTTGCTATAGGCAACGAGTGGCTTGTAATACTTATTAAATATCATTTCAAAGGTGTCTGTATCACCTTCCTGTATTAACTTCAATATGCTGCTTTCTTCCACTCAGCGGTAAAGTTAGGAAGGTTTTCTATATGCAGGACACCTGAAAAAGGGTTTACCCCTATCTTACCGGAAAAATAAAATGAAAATTTTAGAAATACCTGGATTGGGCTGACTTTTGAAGAGCTTAAACTCAACGTTCTACTTCAACACCACACCTTTAAACCGGATCTTCTGAGGATTATTGGAAGCATTGGAAAAGATCTGCACCACCCGGTCCTGGCGATCATAAACAGTTTTGGTATCGAACTGAACGATCACTTCTGCTTTTTGTTTAGGAAGCACAGGGGCTTTTGGAAGAGTAACAACTGTACAGCTGCACTCTACTTTGTAATCGGAAAGGATAAGAGGCTGGTCACCGGTATTGGTCAGTTCGAATTTCAATTCAACCTGTTTTCCCTGTTTCACAAAGCCAAAATTCTTTTTCGCATCGGAAAACTTCAGCACTGGCTGTGAGAGCAACGCATTCGAAACTAAAAAGAAGCAGACCAGGAGCCTTGTATAATAAGTATTCCAGGTGGCAGTAATGCTCATGCAGCTTATTTCTTATTCAGCAGGTATTGTTTTTCCAGTGAATGGGTTTCTCCGTTTTTACCGAGTGGGAGCGTTACTTTCTCCACTGTTTCGGTAAATCCTTTTTTGGTCACCTTCACGTTGTAATTCATTCCGCCTTTTATGGAGAAGAAATATTCACCATTCTCATTGGAAACCGTAGAAGCTATCTTTTCGCCTGCCTCGTTGGTGATCTCGATATCTGCCGCTTCCACCCCTTTTCCTTCAAAACCATCCCGGATGGTTCCTTTCAGAATACTGAGCCCGCTGCTTTCGATCTTTTTAAAGTTTTTTTCCAGTACGGCGTAATCCGCCAGGTTTACTTTGTAAATATCTGCTCCGCCCAAACCACCTTCACGGTCGCTCGAAAAATAAGCTAACCTTGGATCGGCAGAAATGGTAAATGTTTTATCATCACGGTGTGTATTGATCGGATAACCGAGGTTGACAGGCATACTCCATTTTCCATTCTCAAGCTGGGTACGGAAAATATCCTGGCCACCCATTGAATTGTGTCCGTTGGAACAGAAGAACAGGGTTTTGCCATCCGGCGACAGGAACATCCCGCCTTCATCATGTGGTGTATTGATCTCTGCACCCATATTTACCGGCTTGTTCCATTCCGTTTTGGTTTTCCGTGTTACCATCCAGATGTCCGAATGACCAAAGCCTCCTTTACGTTCGCTGGTAAAGAACATGGTTTTACCATCCGGAGAAATGCAGGCTCCACCCTCCCAATAGCTGGAATTAATAGGCTTACCTAATGATTCAGGGGTTTTCCATTTATTGTTATTCACTTTGGAGACAAAAATATCTCCACCACGCGATTCAGGATCATTCAGGTTGTTACGATAAATAAAGATCTGTTTGCCATCCGCACTGATACTTGTGCAGGCATCGTGTGCGCCATCCACATTCACCTGGCCGGGAACAGGCTGCGCTTCCATCCATTTAGCTCCTGCGCTGTCCCAGGAGGAAATGTAAATATCTTCGAAATATTTGCCATCACCCTCCACATCCATTGGTGCATCGGTAGTTTCTGGCCTGCGTGAGCTGAATACCATTTTTTTACCGTCGGCGCTGATACTCGGCGCTTTATCATCAAATTGTGAATTGATCAGATTACCTGCATTGCTTATACTTATATTGATCGGTGATTGTACCAGTTTTTTTGCATTGTTACAATGACTGATGTATACATCCACATCCGTTTCGAGATTTTCTTTTGCCGACGATTTGGATTTGTATGCATTGAACTCGAAAAGCGCCTCATCGTATTTTCCGTCATAGAGATAGATCCGTCCTAACAAAAAAGTAGATTCGTTTTTCGGGTTAGGCGATTCTTTCCCTTTTTTCAATAGTTCCTGCGCTTCTTTATATTCCCCGAGTATATAATGACACTGGCCGGCATAATGCAATGCTGCACCATCCGTTGGATTCGTAGCAAGTATTTCCTTGAACACGATCAAAGCGGCTTTGTATTTCCCACCGAATAATAATTGTTTTCCTTTTTCAAGCTTGATCACGTCCAGCGCGCCCAGGTCAAGAGTAGATCCGGTCAGCGGACGGATGGTCGTTTTTACATCATTTGCGTAAACACTATTTATAGCCAGTAATAAGCTACCCGAAATAAGCAGAGATTTTATCATAACAGAGTCATTGGATTTCCTAAAAGTAAAAAAATATTTCTTATCTTTTTATAAATTATGCAGAAAATCAAGGAACTTTTTGACGGCCTGCATTTTGGGCGCGTCCAGCTGATGAGAGATCTTGTTGACGAGGTAATCATACGGATCGAAACCGGCAACAGGATTCACATAGTTTTTGAGCGCCTCCGGTGTGTTAGCTACCCCAAATGCAAGCGCCGCATTAAAGTCCTTCAGAAAAGAAGGGTCTTCAATAGCCGAATGACTCGTCCAGGTGGCAAAGGCAAAAGGTAAGCCGGTCATTTTTTTCCATTCCGCGGCCAGATCGTATTCATACGGATAGGTATTGTTGATGGCAAAAGTCCGGTCACCAATGATCACTGCTGCCCTGCTGCCATTAATGTCTTTTTCGAAACCTGCTGCTGCATGAACAAAGGCCGGGGATATCTTCCAGAATTCACGGGCCAGCAACTGCGCCAGGGCCACAGAGGTCCGTGACTGGTAATCGAGCACTACTTCGGTAATTTCATTTAAAGGCACCTGACTGAATAATTTTACCGAATCGACGAGGCCGTTACTGCCAATACAAAAATCGGTGAGAATGTGGTATTCAGGCATTTTTGCAAGAATAGCGACCGGAACGAGACCGATATCGACCTGTTTTGACAACAGCTTTTCTGCACATACAGCGGGAATATCGTAAGAAATGTCAAGCTGCTGATCAATCCCGGACTCCCGGAGGCCATACACAAAAGGCAGGGTGTTCAGGTAATTTACAATGGAGATCTTATAGCGTTTCTGATACATTTGATAAATTCGTTTCCTTCTTTTTTAGTTCCTCAAAAGCCAGAGTAGCGCCCGAAACGGCCATTACCGGGGCAAACATCATTCCCAGCATAGGGAACCACAGTACAAGGGAATAACAAAAACCGATACCACAGGCCAGCCCCATATTGGAGCGGATAAAACGAATGCTTTTGATAATGCCCATTTTTTCGCGCTCGCAGGAATAATCCAGCATGGAAAAACCAATAAAATACCAACCGGCCAGGAAGAGGAAAGGCGTAAGTACAAAAGCCGCCGGCGGAAATACGATGCACAGCGCAAAACAGATGAGCATCAACAGGTATTCCAGGAGCATGTTCCGCAGACTGATCAGCGTACCCCGAAGAATATCTTTCATCAGCTGCCCCATGTTAAAAGAAGAATTTTTGGCGCCGAGCTTCATGGCTACCGCTTCTGATAATAAAGAAAATACAGGGGACAAAAGAATCAGTGTTAAATACTTCATAAAAGTTCCTGACATGGCCCAAAGGAAAAAGCGGATAACCCATGCCGCAATAAATCCAAGCCAGCCGTTTTCAAATTCTTTCAGCCAGGAAAGCCAATGGCCTTCGTTAGGGATCGTTTGGATCTTCGCATCTATCCATGCCTGGATATAATCTCCCAAGGAATCCGTCAGGTAAATGCTCGCCAGGAACATGGCCAGCCAAAGGATCAGAGGGAGAAACAGATAAGGCCAAAGCCCTTTATTAAAAACAAAACCAAAGGCTTTGAAAAACGAGGCTACACCTTTACCGAACCCGGAGAAAAATTTCATGGAGATGATTTACAGATTCAGTTTTTGCAACAGTGTCGATTCGTTTACCTTTTCCATTGGTTTGAAATCGGTGGAATAATTTAAACGATATACTTCCGAATTATTTTTCAGGTAATAATCATCTTCCAGCTTTACCATCACCAGATCTGCATTTTCTTTCATACCATAGATCAATACACGGTTCCTGGTCATTTTGTATCCCTTACTGTTCAATGGGGTTTTCCAGAATTCGACCATAAAAAAATCCGTCTTTTTGGCAGTGGAGATGCCACTCATAGCTGACAAAACTGAATCGGAAACACTTTTGTAACCGGAGCCTGCCGCTATGTCACGAACGTTAATATTTTTAACACCCACCAATTCTTCTTTAAGCACATTTATATGTTCATCATCCGCTTCCGAAAGTGTATATCCATTGTTGGCGGAGGCACCGATTTCTTTTTTGGAATCTGAATCTGATTTTGTGTCAGTATTTTCTTTATCCTTTGCTTTCTGATCCTTGGTGTCCCGGTCTTTTTTTTCTTTGTTTTTGTTTTCGTCGGTCTGCACCAATTGCTCGGTAACCGTGGCTTTCTTCTCTTTTTCGAACAAACTTACCTTGCCGAAAAAATCATCCAGCTTGAAAATAAAAAACAAACAACCAATCAGTAAACCTACTGACAAACCAAAGATAAAAAGCTGAACTTTCTGACTGAAGCGGTTGAATTTCATTTTAGCGTATTTCCACATCAAATGTACTGCTTTTTTTGTTCGCTGTTAAGTCTTGTTAAATACATTTTCAACAGGTAACTTGTGCATAGTTTTTGCGTTAGACTGCAAGATTAAATCAAACTAAAAATAACCATGAAGAAAATAGTGTCAACCATTTTGATTGCAGTGATCGGGGGAGTATCTGCAATTGTGGTAGAAAAACAATTCTCCTCAAATAATGAACATACCCAACTTTTGGATTACAAAACAAACCCGATTCCTGTTAAATTCACATCCGCATACGGAAGTTCAGCCAGTACAACGGGGATCGATTTTACAACTGCAGCCGAACAATCGATAAATGCAGTGGTGCACATCAAAACAACGATAGAGGAAACACAGAACAACCTGGCGTATGATCCTTTCCACAATTATTTCTATGGTCAGCCGCAACAACGGATCCAGGAAGCAAGCGGTTCGGGCGTGATCATTTCCAAAGATGGGTACATCGTTACCAACAACCACGTAGTGAATGGCGCTACAAAAATACAGGTGGTATTGAACGATAAACGTACCTATACCGGAGAGCTGATCGGCGCCGATCCGCAAACAGATGTGGCGCTTGTGAAGATCAAAGCTGACGAGCTGCCATTCCTTACATATGGTAACTCGGACAATGTAAAAGTAGGCGAATGGGCTCTCGCAGTCGGGAATCCGTTCAACCTCACGTCGACTGTTACGGCAGGTATTATTTCTGCCAAAGGACGTAACATTAATATTTTTGAGAACGATCCCGCCCACGGTATCTTCCCGATCGAATCCTTTATCCAGACGGATGCGGCGGTGAACCCGGGGAACAGCGGTGGCGCTTTGGTGAACACCAGCGGTGAGCTTGTAGGCATCAATACAGCTATTGCATCACAAACAGGTTCCTATGCAGGCTATTCCTTCGCCATACCGGTGAATATTGTTAAAAAGATCGTAGCTGACATGGTGGAATATGGAGTAGTTCAGCGTGCATTCATCGGAGTGAGCATCCGTGATATTGATTCCAAATTTGCAGAAGCGAATAAGCTAAAATCGATGAACGGTGTGTTTGTGAACGGAATTACAGATGAAACCGCTGAAGCCGGAGTCCATGTGGGTGACGTGATCACGAAAGTAGAAAACAATCTTGTGCGTAATGTACCGGAACTGCAGGAGCAGATCGGTAAATACCGTCCCGGAGATAAAGTGAACGTGACGGTGATGCGTGACAACAGTGAAGTGATCGTTCCGGTGATATTGAAAAATAAAGACGGGAACATCGGGGTGATCAAAAAAGAAGTGCGCAGCGAAGCCTCTGTAGGAGCTCTTGGCGCTTCTTTCGAAAGCCTGAGCAAAGAAGAAATGAAAAAGCTGGCGATAACGAATGGCATTCGTATCAAAAAGCTGGATAATGGAAAATTAGCTTCTGCCGGGATCAAACAAGGCTTTATTATCACTTCCGTAGACAAGAAAAAAGTAGCCTCAGCAGAGGAGCTGGAGAGTATTTTGAAGGACAAATCAGGGATGATCATGATAGAAGGTATGTACCCGAACGGCATACATGCTTATTATACTTTTCATTATTAAGATCACTGAAAAACAAAGACTTATGCGCGAAAACCGGTGTAGGACGATAGTTTTCAAAGATTTGTCGAAAAACGAGGTAATTAATTATTAATCAGAGTTTTGCAAAGGATAAGTTTATTTTGTGTTAAGGCCAAATTAAATTAACTTTGCACAACTTTTTACAAGGAGGTAAAACCCAACCATGAGACAACTTAAGATAACCAAATCCATCACCAACCGTGAAAGTGCTTCTTTAGACAAATACCTGCAGGAGATAGGCCGTGAAGAGCTGATCACCGCAGAAGAAGAAGTACAGTTAGCGAAAAAGATCCGGGATGGAGACCAACGCGCATTAGAAAAACTGACCCGCGCTAATTTACGTTTCGTTGTTTCCGTAGCAAAACAATATCAGAACCAGGGCTTAAGTCTGCCCGATCTTATCAATGAAGGTAATTTAGGTTTGATCAAAGCAGCCCGCCGTTTCGATGAGACACGTGGTTTTAAATTCATCTCCTACGCTGTATGGTGGATCCGTCAGAGCATCCTTCAGGCATTGGCAGAGCAATCTCGTATTGTGCGTTTACCGCTGAACCAGGTAGGTTCTTTGAACAAGATCAACAAAGCATACTCCAAACTGGAACAGGAATTCGAGCGTGAACCGACCGCAGAAGAGCTGGCAGAATTGCTGGATCTTCCACAGGACAAGATCACTGACACAATGAAAGTATCGGGACGTCACGTATCGATGGATGCCCCACTGGCAAGCGGTGAAGAAAGTACCCTGATGGATGTGATCGTGAATGGAGATTCTCCGAGAGCGGATGCAGCACTGATGAACGAATCTTTATCCAAAGAGATCGACCGTGCACTTTCTACTTTAACAGAAAGAGAACGTGATGTAGTGAAATTGTTCTTCGGGATCGGTATCAACCATGGCTTAACGCTGGAAGAGATCGGAGCGAAATTCGATCTTACCCGTGAGCGTGTACGCCAGATCAAGGAGAAAGCGGTTCGCCGTCTTCGTCACAGCTCCAGAAGCAAATTGCTGCAGCAGTACTTAGGCTAAGAAAAAACATTTTATTGAAATTATACCTGAATCACCTCCCGAGCGGAGGTGATTTTTTTTATTCGCTCTACTGCTCTCTTACCTTCAGTCGCAGGATTTCCCGCTATCAACAAAGGTTAATAATTTTGGAGCAAAATTCTGGCTAAAACCATTGATTTTAGTAACTTTGCAAACCGTTTCGGCGGATATTTTCTAACTTTTAAAAACAAGCAAAATACAATGAGTTCAGACATTTTAGAAAAATCGGGCGTTAGCTACGAAAATCAACTGAGTAACTGGATCGAACAGGAAAAAGCGGCGATCGACCTGATCAGCGCAATTGGCAAGCTGTGGTTCGAAAAATCGATCGAGCTGGTTATTTTCCGTAATCAACTGATCGACAGAAGCGGCAGTGAGATCATGGGACTTCACCAGTATGCAAAGAACATCGTAAAAAAACCGATCACTGTTTTTGATACGGCTGCTCTTGCTAGCGAGATCCTGAAAGCAGATGTATGCCCTTCTAAAATTGATATCGGTAAATTAGCTTACGAATGGCACCAGGAAAAAGGGCAGTTTGCTTCTCCGGCTGAATTCATTGGAAAAAAATTAAAAAGCTTCATCGGTAAAAAAGCGACCATCGCTCCGAAAGATGTAGTACTATTCGGCTTTGGCCGTATCGGTCGTCTTGCAGCACGGGAGATCATTTCCCAGGCAGGTAAAGGCGAGCAGCTCCGTTTGAAAGCCATCGTTACCCGCGGTAACAGCGATATCGAGATCGTGAAACGTGCGGATCTGTTGCGTACGGATTCCGTTCACGGACCTTTTCCGGGTACGGTGATCGAAGACCTGGCCAACAAAGCACTGATCATCAACGGGCATACGGTACACATGATCGATGCAAAAAATCCGGCCGATGTGGATTACACAGCATACGGCATCCACGATGCATTACTGATCGATAATACCGGGGCTTTCCGCGACAGGGCTGAACTGAGCCAGCATTTGAATGCAAAAGGAATTTCAAAAGTATTGCTGACAGCCCCTGCCAAAGATGTTCCCAATGTTGTGTTCGGTGTGAACCAGGATACGGTGGACATTAAAACAGAAAACATTTTCTCAGCGGCATCCTGTACCACCAATGCTATCATGCCGATCCTGTATGTGATCGACAAAGAGCTGGCAATCATCAAAGGACATATCGAAACGGTTCACTCCTATACCAACGATCAGAATTTACTGGATAACTATCACAAAAAATACCGTCGTGGTCGCTCTGCAGCACTAAACATGGTAATTACGGAAACAGGTGCAGAAAGCGCTTTGAAAAAAGTATTACCACATCTCGCAGGAAAATTCACTGCTAACTCCGTGCGTGTACCAACTCCTAATGTATCGCTTGCCATCATCAATGTAACACTTGGCAAAGAAGTGGACAAAGACATGGTGAACGAGATCGTGAAAAAATACGCCCTCGAAGGCGGACTCGTGGAACAGATCCAATATGCATTCTCCAATGAGCTGGTATCAACCGATGTGATCGGGAATCCTTGTCCGTCGGTATTCGACAGCCAGGCTACGATCATCGCTCCAGATAAAAAAAGCGCTGTATTGTATGTGTGGTATGATAACGAATATGGATACACCCGCCAGGTGATCCGTTTCGCCAAACAGTTGGCGGAAGTAAGAAGGATGATCTATTATTAATCGGATTTTATAAAAACAAAAAAGCACCCTGACTCCCGATAGCTATCGGGACTGTCAGGGTGCTTTTTTGTTTCATTCTTTTTAGCAAAAAGTCTTGTTATCTCATAACCGTAACCTGTCCGGTGCGGGTGTATTTCTTGCCTTCGAGGTCTTTGTAATTCACAACGTAGATGTAAGTATCCTCTATTGCGCTGCTGGTGCTATGGTTATTTTTGGAACCGTTCCAGTAGGTGGCAGGATCTCCTGTTTCGAAAATGCGCTCTCCCCAGCGGTTGAATATCTGCATTTTGAATCCTTCTTTTTCATTGAAGCCAAATCCTTTGGCAAAGAAATAATCATTCTTACCATCGTTGTTCGGCGTAAATGAATTCGGGATATAGATCACTTCTTCGTTCAGTACTTTCAGCAGCCTCGTTATTGAATCACTGCAATTGTACTGGTTCGTTGCCGCCAGCGTCACAGGATAGGTTCCTGCCTGTGGGAAGATAAGGCCGGTGTTATATTCCGTAGAAGATAAAAGCCCCGGAATATTCCAGTAGAATGTATTTCCCGAAGGATCGGTCGTATTGAGCATATCGACCTGTGGCTCCAGTATGGTTGGATTCTCATTGGAGAAATAGAAATCAGCAGATGGATGCGGATGTACCGTGATATAAGAAACAGCAGTTGTATCATCCAGGCAACCATTCGGATCGGTATAGATCAGCTTGATCGTATACGATCCCGCTCCTGAATACATATGAACAGGCGTTGCTAATGTGCTTCCGCTGCTTCCGTCCCCGAAATACCATTGGAACGAACCATTGCCAATACCAGCGGTCAACTGAGGAGCAAAGCTGTAAACATTCCCGCCGATCAGGCATCCTTCAGTGGTATCTGTTGTAAAGACCACTTCCGGTTTCGGATTTACAATAAATGGATGTGTGGCAGAATCCGGGCAGGCCGGAATACCGGTTACATATTTTATCTGGTAAGTTCCGGCGCCTAATGTGGCAGGGTCTGCCGTACCACCAAATGCTACCGAATTGATAAACCACTGTCCGCCTGCATTTGCTGCTGCAAAATTTACAGGAGCATCGTAGGCACATTTTGGAGAAACCGGTGTAAATGCAGGATCGGTGTATTGATGAATGGTAACGGTATACTGAACAGAAGAATTACAACCACCGGCACCTGCATTATAGGTAAACACATTGGGTCCCAAAGGAAGCGCGGAAGGAACGAAGCTTGCCTGTCCGTTGCCTATGTCGGTAAGCCCTACTCCTGACCAGGAACCCGGTACGACAGGAACAGTGACTGCTGTGACAAGACCGGAGCCGGTATTTGTACAATAGGTATCCGGTTGCACCGGCATACCCAATGTAAAGGTTGGGATCGCCGTAACAGTTGCTGTTGCCTGCACCTGAGCTGTGCCTGCACAATTGTCGTCAACTGTAACTGTGTAAATAGTTGTAGCGGAGGGACTGACGGTTATCGAATCATTAACAGAACCGGTATTCCAACTGTAGCTATAGGAACCTGCGCCACCGGTAGCCGCCACACTAAGCTCTGCACTGAGCCCGGGACAAATGGTATCACTTACAGTTGTAAGGATGATAGGAGTTATATCGCTGATGGCAAAATTATAATGCAGAGAGGTTACCACACCGCATACATTTACGTTATTGATCGTTATGATGATCGTTTCTGTTCCTTCTGCAATTCCATCCATCACAGGTGTGAAGCTGAAAACAACGGAGTCCTCCCCTATCGGGAAGCTGATCGCATTGGGAATAGTGGTGTAATCGGTTCCGCCGGTAGCTGTACCTGTAACATCGATCGTATAGCTTGCGGCTGTCGCAATAGTAGATGCAGGCCGTACAAATACGATCTGCATATTATCACATCCTTCCACAGCCATTGTATCTCCTGCGGTTCCGTTCACACTGGAAGAAACGGCAAAAGGAGTGGAAGAAGAAAAGGAGCCTGCTTCGAGGAATACACCGGAATCGTAAGCTGCATCACCTGCATCGGATATCATAATGCGGATGTGATAGGTTTCTCCGCAAATTACCTGGTGCGATGCCGTTAGAACAGTTGTAAGTCCGTCATAAGCCACATCAACCGTTCCGTTGACATTATCCCTGTAATAGGCACAATTCAAACAAGGTCCTGAAGAAACACCGCCGGAATATCCATTGTTTACCGTAAAGATAGAAACAGGCGTAGAAGTCCCCGGTATCAGGGCAAGATTGACCGGTGAAAGCGGAGTAGAAACACCGCTGAGGACGAAAGCAAAAGCATCGTTAACTCCTCCGGAACCGGTACTCACAAAATCATTGTATTCTTCGGAACCGAATGTATAACGGAATTTTACGGAATCAGACTGCGGAACAAAATCGAATTCGAGGATAGCTGCATCATAACTGGTGCTCGAGGAAATAGTATCCAGATACGGATCGCCGGGTGTTCCGTTCGACACACTTTGAAAATTGCTGGAAGGCCCCATTGGTCCATCCTCACCGAAGGAAAAAATGTTGGAAGGATCATTGGCAAGGTAAGAACCGGAAGTAAGATACAATCCGTTAGTGATGCCTAAACCGCCGGAAGCAGGTGCACTGAACTCACTGATCCCATTCACATAACCTGTATAGGTAATGTTGGAGGCTGTGACCCCCGCTCCCAACAGTACATTCTGTACGAGATTGGTGGGCGTAGAAGCGCTTGTGCTTAATTGTGCATAGTTGATCTGACTGCTCAAACAAAAAAGTGCGAATAGAAAAGCGGATGTTCTCATTTTGTTAATTAGGGGGTAACTAATTCAAAATTAACATTTTTCGTCAGATATATGGTATATCGAATCAACAAAAAAATCAGGTATAATTTGCAACCGGGCAGAAAAAAATCAGTTAAGCGGTTGTAAAAACCCTTCAGTGCGGGTAAATCATGATAAATAACAGCACTGTTGCCAGCCTCTATTCTGCTTTTTTCAATTTTCGCATCTGTATAATATCCACCAGGAAAGCAAAGCCCATGGAAAAGTATATATATCCTTTCGGTATTTTGAAATGGAGGCCTTCAGCTATCAGTGAAACGCCTATCATCATCAAAAAACAAAGTGCCAGTATCTTAAACGAAGGATGTTTCCGGATGAACCTGCCGATAGGCCCGGATGCAAGAAGCATGATGACTACGGCAACGATCACCGCTGTATACATGACCCATAATTCATTCGCCATACCCACGGCAGTGATGATGGAATCGATGGAAAACACAAGATCGAGTACAATGACTTCCAGCAGCAGTCTTTTGAAGCCCGCGTTATTAGTTTTTGGAGCAAGGGCATCTTCCGTTTTTTCGGTCTTGTGCAGGATCTCGCGGGTACTTTTATAGATCAGGAACAAGCCACCGGCAAGCAGGATCAGCGACTTGCCCGAAAAACCGATCCCGAAAAGCACAAAAAGCGTACGATCCAGTTTAAGCACCCAGGATATGGCAGCGAGGAGCAATAAACGGACAGCCATGGCAAGGCCGATTCCCCAATAGCGCAACCGCTCACGACTGGCAGGCGGTAGTTTGTCGGCCAAAATGGAAATAAAGATGATGTTATCAATCCCGAGGATGATTTCCAGGGAAATAAGCGATACAAGCGAAATAATGGCTTCTGCGATCATACTTTATCTTTAACTGTTTACTTTGTGAAAAAGGGAAATTCCGGAGCAGCCCGGCTGATGAAAACGGAAAACCGGTCAGTTTCCCTATTCAAATCTGTTACCTGCGCTTTTGGGAAAGATATAAAACGATCAGATCTATTTTATCAGCAGCTCATCTACAAAAATAAATGCGTCTCCTCCCCTGCCCTGGTGCCATTCGGGCAGTTTACCATGGTTCTTTGCGATAAATTTCACATAGCGTATTTTTTGCCCACCCGTGTCAATTTTTCCACCGAGGTCCTGGATCTGAACAGTATACTCATCGGCTGCTTTTTTGTTTTCGAAGATGCCGGCCTTTTCAAATTTAGTTCCGTCAGCTGAAACGTACACTTCAACTACCGTTGGAAAGAGTATCCAGGCCCGGGTATCCTGTAGCAAACCTATCTTTGCTTCGGAAATTGTTCGTAGCTCCAACATGTCCACGACTGCTTCAAAATCGGTGGATTGATAGCCCTGCCACTCTCCTTTTTTCCAGTTGAGATCACCGCGAATCCCATCAAGGATACCGATCTCACCACCGGCTGTATATTGTTTATTGAATCTCTTTGCTATTTTCACTGTCCATTTGTTCGGACGTTTGTACACTTTGGCAGAAACGATCCCACTTTTGAACTTCTCTGCCTGTTCGTATACTTCGATCTTAGTCGTTTGGCCGATGCTGATCGCCTTGTTTTTATAAGGCATGAATTTGGCTGTTGAATCTGTCCGGAAAAACAGCTGCCCTTTCCGTGAATTGTTTTGCAATACAATACGCATCGTATCGGTAAAGGAATTGCCGGTTTTGATAAGAGGCAAAGGCACAAATTCCGCATCTGAAATTTTAGATGAGGGGAGTATCCAGCCGGTAGCAAGACTATCTGCTACTTCCGATTCCTTAGGCGCTGTGAATGTAAACTGACCGCCCTTCAATAGATCCTCTGTTGAAATAAACAGTTTTTTGTAAGGCTGGTTGTTGAGTGAGAAATTAACTCCGGATGCATTTTTGGAAGTATAATCAACCGGCCGGCTGATCTTCATTTTACTGCCGGTATGGAGGGTGATATTCAATTCGGTAAACTGCGGCTTGCCCAATACAAAATCCGGAGAACCCGGGCATACGGGATAAAAACCAAGAGAAGACAAGACATACCAGGCACTCATCTGTCCGCAATCTTCATTGCCGATGAGCCCATACGGATTGTTGCTGTAAAAGTCTTTGCAGATGGCATCTACGTATTCAACGGTCTTATTGTATTTGCCGGCATAATTGAATAAATACGCCATGTGATGGCTGGGCTCATTTCCATGCGCATACTGACCGATCAAACCGGTGATATCACTTTGCTCGCGGCCCGTGGTTTTGGATTCGGTCAGAAATAATTTGGTCAGCTTTTTTTCGAAACGCGTTGCATTTCCATGTGCTTCTATCAGTCCTTCTATGTCCTGCGGAACGTAAAAGGAATACTGGTAGGAATTGGCTTCGGTAAAATTATTGTTCACTTCGCGCGGATCGAAAGGCTGCTGCCAGTTCCCGTTCTTCCGGGCACGCATAAAAGCGCTTTGCCGGTCAAACACATTTCTCCAGGACATGGAGCGATTGATAAACAGTTTGTAATCTTCTGTTTTTCCCAGCTTCTTTGCCATCTGTGCAATACACCAATCGTCGTAGGCATACTCCAGCGTGCGGGAAACCGATTCGGACTCGTCATCGGCGCTGATCACTCCATTTTGTTTATAGGCTTTCAAACCAAGCCGGTCTTCCATCGCGCTGTTTTTCATGGCAGCGTATGCTTTCTGCGCATCAAATCCTGTAATGCCTTTTATGTAAGCATCCGTGATCACCGCTACCGAATGATACCCGATCATGCAATCCGTTTCATTGCCTGCAAGCTCCCATACGGGCAACCGTCCGCCCTGCTCGTATTGCGCAATGAATGTTTTGATAAAATCCTCTGTTCGTTTTTTATCGATGAGTGTCAACAAAGGATGTAATCCCCGGTAGGTATCCCACAGGGAGAAAACGGAATAATAATCGAAGCCGTCTGCTTTGTGAACTTTCATGTCGCGGCCGCGGTAACTGCCATCCACATCGCTGGCCATGGAAGGATGGATCATACAATGATAGAGTGCGGTGTAGAAAACCGTTGCCTTTTCTTTGTTTTCGGTGCTTACCTGGATCTTTCCCAATTCTTTATTCCACAGCGCTTCTGCACTTTTTTTATAGTTATCGAAATTCCAGTCCTTTGCTTCTGCCGCTAAATTCTTCTTTGCTCCTTCCACACTTACGTTGGAAATGCCCACTTTGACAAGTATGGTTTTTCCTTTCTGATCGGGAAAGCTCAGGATAGCTTTCACATTTTTACCGCTGTAGTAATTATCTTTCAGGAGCTGACCTTTCTGGCTTTTATCATTCAGGAAGATCTCCCAGTCAAATTTCTCAGAGAACTCGATCGCATAATAGATCCGCTGATCAGTTGCCCAGGCTTTACTGAAACGCTCCCCTTCGAGGGTTTTATCCCCGGTTACTTTCACATAGGATTGAGTGGTTTCATCGCGGTGCGTAAGGTCAAGGATCACATTGGGCAGCTCGTTTTTCGGGAAAGTATATTTGTGGATACCGACACGGGTGGTAGCAGTCAGCTCCACTTCGGTCCCGTTCTGCAGCTTTACGCTGTATAAACCGGCGCTTGCTTTTTCATTCGTGTGTTTGAATTCCGAAGCGTATTTTTTATTGTCGGCAGAAGCCGTGCCCGGCATTGGCATTAATAATATATCGCCGAAATCGCTGCATCCCGTACCGCTCAGATGTGTATGCGAGAAACCATAGATGAGCGAATCATTGTAATGATAGCCACTGCAGCCATCCCAGCTGCCGTCGATGCGTGTATCGGGACTCAGCTGCACCATCCCGAAAGGCACGACTGCTCCCGGAAAGGTATGCCCATGCCAGCCCGTACCGATGAATGGATTTACGAAGGAGACAGGAGTTTTCTGTGCAACAGCAACCGATGAAATGAAAACAAAAACAATTAAAATCCGCATACTAATTCTTTGCTATAAAGATAGAAAATACGGGGCAATACTACTATTAGGGATGTTTAATGGTTGAAAAAAAGGGGGGCACCCTCACCCTTTCGCACGGGCTGCCCTCTCCCTTGGGGCGAGGGAACACACGGGGCCATTGCTTCGAAAGAGAATGCAGGTTGGCCAATCGTTTTTTGTAAAGCGGTATATGCTACTTCTACAGCTGCCTGTGCTATTTCTAGAGCTGCATGTGCTATTTCTACAGCGGCCTGTGCTATTTCTACAGCTGCATGTGCTACTTCTACAGCGGCCTGTGCTATTTCTACAGCTGCCTGTGCTATTTCTACAGCTGCCTGTGCTACTTCTACAGCGGCCTGTGCTATTTCTAGAGCTGCATGTGCTATTTCTACAGCGGCCTGTGCTACTTCTACAGCGGCCTGTGCTATTTCTACAGCGGCCTGTGCTATTTCTACAGTCACGAGAGCTATAATCAGTGGGGTACCGACCTATTTCACCTGACAAAAACCATGCAAAGAAAAATCAATGATCCCCAAGCACTTTCACTACAATATTATCCATGCTGTCGTTGAGCTTCAGCTGGCAGGATAAACGGGACGTATCGGTAATATTCGGGAGGGTATCCAGCATGGCGTATTCGTCATCACTGATCTCTCCCAATTTATCAAAACCTTCGACAACGCTTACATGGCAAGTGGCGCACAAAGCCATACCGCCGCAGGTAGCTAATATATCATAATCGCTGCCTTTGAGGAATTCCATGAGACTGAGACTCATATCGGTGGGGCCTATTAAAGTCGTTCTGCTTCCGTCGTTGTTTTGTATATTGATGTTGATGTCCTGCATAAAAATAAAACCTTAAATGGTGTTGCAAAGGTAAAGGAAAGCTACCGGATCAGCAATATACTCCCGCTTTTCTGTACTTCTGTTCCTTCACTGCAATCTGTACTATATTGAAGAATCCAAACATAACTGCCCTGCTCCACCGGTTTTCCCATATGGGTTCCATCCCAGCCATCTGACTGACGGTGACTTTCGAAAACGCGTTCTCCCCATCGGTTATAGACCGCCAGGTGAAACCGGGTAACGGCTTCTCCTACCACATAAAAGACATCATTGAGATCTCCGGGGCCAGGTGTAAATGCATTGGGCACGTATACAATCCCGTCGCCAAGGGAACCTTTCACCGTAACCGAATCGATGGAAACGCACTGACCCTGTGTGACCACGACTACATAAACTCCGGGACCCGGTACATCGATGTAGGAAGCTGTCTGGCCGGTAGACCATAAGTAGCCGGAAGGAAGGTTGCGTGTAAGTGCTGCATTCAGGCGAACAGACTCAAGACCACACATAGATCTGTCCGATCCGAGCTCCACACCATGAAAGCTTCTCACCGTAATTGTATCCCGATCGGAGCAGGCAGCTATTGTTACATTCACCCAATAGACACCCTGGCTTTGAGCAAGGATAGTCTGAGTAGTGTCTCCAGTGCTCCATAGATAATTTGCAGAAGGATAGGTTCCGGCATCCAGCAATAAGGAGAAATCCGAGAGTGCGCAGGCAGCTGTATCCGATCCCAAATCAGGCTGCGGCCCCTGTGATAAAAGAACCGATACGGAATCGCGCCTGGTACAGGTAGCCCCCCAGGAAACATCTACCCAATATACACCACTTGCAGATACTGTTTCGGATGTTTCGGAAGTGCCCGTAGACCAAAGGAATGTAGGAGCTCCCATTACGGACGAAGAGACCAGGGGCGACAGGTTTAGAGAGGCTATTCCGCAGACTACCTGATCAGGGCCCAGATCTGCCGAAGCGGTATAAAACTCCACGGCTACTGTGTCGCGATCGGAACAGGCGCCATTTGTAAGCATTACCCAATAAGTACCGGATTGCGTAATTGTAATACTGTTATCGGAAGCACCCGTGTTCCAGAGAATGGTATTGGCGCCCGAGTTAACATTCAACTGAAGCGAAGATTGATTGCACAAGACGGTATCACTGATGAGTGTAGCATCCGGAACCGGAGATGGGTTGATATATGTTTCCATGCAACCGGGAGGAACAAGATAGCAGGAGGAACTGGTATTCGGAAAAAAATAATTAACCAGCGTCATATTTACAGGCGATGCACCACCACCGTTAGGCGGCTCATCCCCATCATACCAGACATTGACATCACCAAGGCCGGTAATAGCGCCTTTCTGTGCCGTTCCCAAAAAATCCGTCGTATTAAAGAAAAAACCAAAATTCGGGCAGGTAGAGACCAGCGGAAGTGATCCGTTAAGATTGGTTGATGCCACAAACTGGTTGGCCAAAGGAACACCACTCAATCCTTTGTACGCTGCACCCCTGAATGTAAGACAGCAGTGGACCGCTTCCCATTGTGGCGGATAAGGAGGCAATGTAGAAGAAACTGTGGGACCGGCTATCAAAGCAGGGGTGGTGGTTGTAACGGGCAGTCCTGTGATACTTGATAAAACAGTTGCAACAGAAGCGGAAGAAACCAGGCAGCACCCCACTTCATACTGGCAAAAGACTTTTCCTCCGGCATCAATAAAATTTTTAATCTCGGCTGTCCAGACAGAAAAATCAGAATTTCCGAAAAAACACAACCAGTCATATCCGTTCACGGGATCCACACAACGCGAAGTAAAGCTACCGCTGGACAAGGCTGATCCATTATTTGACACGATCACCGTATGCCCAAGGCTCATTATCGCATTGATAAGCGTTGGATCGGCCGTATTATAACCAGGAGTGTTGATCAGGTAGATCCTGTCGGCCCTGCCCACAGAAAACAGACATATAAAAAAAACAAAGAGAGCTGTTTTTCTGTGTGCTATATTTTGCAGAAAGAAAAATGTAAAAATTTTCTTCATTGATCTTATACGTACTATAATTTTCTATTTCTTATTTTAGTGTTCTTAGCAGCGACTATTTTTTCCGGAAAGCCAATCCCTCTTCTTCGAGCGCTTTTTTCAGCTTCGGCAAACTTGCGGGGCCCATACCATGCAGCTGCATGATCTCTGCCTGCGAATGTTTCGCAAGTTGTTTTACGGTCTTCACTCCTATTCCTTCCAATGCTCTCCGGGCCGGAGCCGAAAATTGCGAAAGAAAACCTTCTTTTGGTTTTTTAGCAGCCGCGCATATGGGACAGGTCGGGCACTCACTGCTTTTGTAATAGTTGTGGCCGTTCGGGCAGGTGCGTAGATTCCTTTGATTTGTTGCCATTGTTATCATTTTGTCAGTTGTGCATGTGCTTCTTCCAGCGAGGACACAAAGTAAATGCGTCCCTGTTTGTTGCTTTCATAAATAAAATCCTTCAGGCTTTTGCTGTCGTATTTTAAAAAATCTCCGATAATGACAAGATAAGCCCGGTAATTAGAAAACTTTTGTAAGATCCCTCCTGCAATGCCCGTTTTGAGATCGAAGAAAGCCGGAGACAAATTCTTTTCCCATACGATGATCTTCTCAGAGCCCTGGTAGCCGCTGTTTGCAATAAGATCGAGGGCATCCTGCTCATCGTTGATAAGAATCCCTTCGCCCTGCAATTCTGCAATCGTTATTCCGTTTATTTCTTTCAGTTGAATTTCCATTGGTTATTTTGAGCTTATATCAGAGTCTATCTGTAGTACTTTGTTGCCATCCCAAAAATCCTTCAATTCATACTGTCCGTTCTTTATCAGGTTGAGCTGATGGTTGAGGTAATCTGCAAATGAGCTATAATTACGATCGATGTACGGTCCCTGCCCGTCCTGTATCTCCATCGAGAGGATCTGACCTTTCTTTCCGTTTTTACCCGGAGCGAGATCGATACATTTCATATTACCACAACTGTCTTCAGCAAAAGGGATCCACTTATTGCTCCACCATACTTTTTTCAGGTAATTCCCGTCCCAGTTGCCAAAATCCTCTTCCTCGTGTCGCTCTATTCTGCCATCGTCAAACACGCCGTTCGCGAGGTGTTCGTTCATCATTTTCCAGCGATCGATCACCTGCGGACCATCGAGGCTTTCATAGCTGCCATCAAAGAGCAGTGTAAAATCCTGTGTTTGTATATAAGCGAGGAAATCGGCGGGAAGCGCTGAGCCCAGCATCTTTTCCATTTTAGCGACAGAGGCCGCAGTGGCTTTTTTTGCTTTCCGGCTTTTGGATTGCCCCGGTGCAAGACTGGCATGTGAGGCGCGTATATCAGTAAGGATCTTTCCGATCTTTGTTAGCATATTGATTTTATTATTCAAATATACTTTTTTATCGGGCAGATCTGCAACAAAAAAGCCCTGCTGAAGAGCAGAGCTTTCCTTTTTTTCTAACAGCTTATTTATCTAATGTAGCTTGCATTAAGGTAGTAATCCCGATCCGGTTCCAGGCATTCATGGTAATGACAGCCATCATCACCTGTGCAAGGTATTTTTCTCCCAGCAGTTCCAGTGCCTGATCGTAGGTAGCTTTCGATACACCTCCCTGGCTGATCAGGGTCATTTCTTCTGTAAGTGCGAAAATAGCACGTTCTTCCGGCGTATATAGATTGGTTTCTCTCCAGGCGCTCAGCAGATAAATACGCTGTTCTGTTTCACCGTATTTGCGGGCATCCTTTGTATGCTTGTTGATACAATAGGAACAGCCATTGATCTGTGATACACGGATCTTAATAAGCTCCTTGTGTGTGTTGCTAAGGTCGGTTGTTTGCAGGTACTTGTCGAGCTCCAACATGGCTTTAAGCGCCCCGGGGTCTGTTTCCGGAATATTGATTCTTGTTTCCATTCTTTTTTTGGTTTAAATTTCTGCTACAAACGTAGCTTAGTCTTTCTTCAAAAAACTTAAACCTGTTTAAGAAATGCGATCAGCTGTGTTTTTTCCGGATCTCACTGAGGTATTCAGGAGTGAGCCCGAGATACGAAGCCAGCATGTATTGAGGAATACGCTGCACGAAGCCCGGAAAAGAGCTTACGAACTGGTTATAATTTTCTTCCTTGCTCAGCTCGTAATGAATGCGAAACCGGACCTGGGTAGCGGCATAGGCTCTTTGCAGGATCAGCCGGAAATAGCGTTCCAATTGTGGAAGCTCCCGGACAAGTGAATCCTGGGCGGCCAGATCAAGGCAAACGATCTCCGATCTTTCTATTGCCTGAATCGAAAATTGCGCCGGGGCCTGAAGATCGTAACTCATGTAATCTGACAGCCACCAATTCTCGATGGCAAACTGAGTGGTCTGTTCCACTCCTTTATGGTTCAGATAAAACAAACGCAGGCATCCTTTCTCCACAAAATACTGTGAGCGGCAAACCTGCCCTTCCTGCAACAGCATTTCCTTTTTCTTTACCTGCAACAGTTCCACCTGTTTTGAAAGAAGCTGCACATCGGCTTCGGACAGATCGACGTACTTTTTTATATGGGTTATAAGACCAGGGAACATAATCGTATTTCAAATTGTTTTATCGGGTATTCACCAGATCTTTTGTTTTTAGCACCCGGATCTTTGAACGCACCGGCGTCATATCCGCCCACAGCCAGTTGTGATAGTCTATTACTGTTTTAGCGGTGAGCTGAGGCCGATCTGCTGCCGTATGCGCATCTTCAGCAACCGTCACTTCATACTCTTTGCTGATGGCTGATTTTATAGTTGCATCCACGCAGAAGTCGGTAGCACAGCCTGTAACAAACAATTCGGTAATGCTGTTCGTTGTGAGAAGATCCCGTAATTCTGTTTTATAAAAGGAATCGTTGGCTGTTTTTGGAACGACGATGTCTGCCGGATCTTTTGTCAGTTCAGGCAATAGCTCCCAGTCACCGGTGCCGGGAAGGAAGCAGTTTTCCTTCGTTCCATCGTGCTGAATGAAGATCACTAAATCCCTGTGAGCCCTGAAATGTGCAGATAAGCTATTGATCCGTTCGATCACTCCCATAGTATCGTATCGAATGCTGTAAGGCCGGAAACTGCCTTTTTGCATATCGATAATGAGGAGTGCTTTCATTGTTTAATTGAATCTCAAAAGTACCTAATTTGTAAAACATACCCAACAAATCCTGCATCCTTCTTATATTTGAGCTCTTCAATAAAAGTACATGAGCCAACAGAACTATTCCAACCACAAACGCTATTATACTTCGCATCATTTTGTTTTTTATCCTGTACTGGGTGCTCTGCTGCTGTTCAGTTTGTATTGTTGCTTTACGTATTCAAAAAACAGGATGATCTGGGCGGTTATAACTGCACTCTGTGCGGCTGTGATCTGGCTTTCTTTCATGCTTCGCCAGCATTATGCATTGGGTAACCAGAACCGGATCGTGATCCTGGAAATGCGCCTGCGGTATTTTACCCTCACCGGAAAGCGGATGGAAGAAATCGAAGATCGGCTTTCCTTTGGGCAGATCGCGGCACTTCGGTTTGCACCGGATGAAGAATTTTTGCCTTTGCTGGAACGTACACTGAAGGAGAAGCTGGAAGCGGATGCAATCAAAAGAGCTATAAAAAACTGGAAGCCGGATTACAGAAGGGTATAAAAAATTATTAGCTGTGAATTTTTAGTGGATTAGAAATCCTTTGGTTGCGGTTATTCCGCAGGATTGCAAATCCTGCGGAGCAGGAACTGGAAACCGGATCACAGAAGGGTATAAAAAATTATTAGCTGTGAATTTTTAGTGGATTAGAAATCCTTTGGTTGCGGTTATTCCGCAGGATTGCAAATCCTGCGGAGCGGGAACTGGAAACCGGATCACAGAAGGGTGTAACCTTTTCGGATCCTTTTAATCGCAAAAGCACATAACCTTTAGCGCTTCGCCGGCTGTTTTATATTTCACTGCTCCCTCTTTTCCGAATGGCCCGGTCTCCCATGTACCCGTATACCCGGTCCGCTTTCCATAGCTTTCCGTGAAATACAAAATGTGCCAATCGCCGGAATATTTGCAGCGTACAAGAAACCGTTTGTAATAGCTGGAAGTAATAAAACCAGACTGAGCATTTGTCCCAATGAAAAAGGCATAGGAAGCGTAATATTCGGGTGGAGGAATTGCTTTTCTGTTTTTCCTTTTTTCAGGGAAGGGCACATAAGAAGTATCTGCTGATACATGTTCCGTAAAGTATTTGGCATCGTACCGGGCAAACGTAACCAGCGCTTCTTCCGTAAATCCTTCTTTCGTATTCAGCAGATAACGCATGCCATTATTTATAAAGTTATAGGTGTTTGCCCCGGTAAAACGCACTTCACGCAGGAAATAGCCTACATCTAACGGTTTCCCTTTTAACCAGTTCCCTTCTGTGATGTAGTCCTTATAATAGGCACCATAACCCTCCGGCCACCCGTTTTTCATTTCTCCACGGTAACGCATTACTTTCCAGGTATCATACAGGATACCCTGGCCGGTAGCCAAACTATCCCTGCAATCGCCTTTCCATAAAGGGTCATGGATAGGTTCAGCGGAAAATTTTTTCACATAGCAGCTCTGTGCGTATGATCTGCCTGCGGGAGCGCCACAGTATAGCAACAAAACAAAGATATATATACAAAGTGTTTTCAATAGTGCAGGTGCCTTTGATATCCGGATTTATTAATTTTCGAAACGAAATGTGAAATTATTTCTTCCTACAACAATCGGCCAGCCCGGCATAGTATTTATCCCTCCAGCCTTCGCCGTGTCTTTTGGCCAGCTTACTGTCGACTTTTTTATTGTGGCGGTTCCAACGCCGTACCTGTCCGGGTCTCACCACGCAGCCGGCTTTCTGAATATTGATCAAACCATATTCTTGTGCAATGTTTGTTTCGCAGGTATCGGAACAGCCGCGGTAGGCGGACATTCCAAAGTTGTAATAACGCAGGGCTTTTCGCGGAGATTGCGCAGACAGGTGAATAAACCCGGAAAGGAAAATAAGTGCTAAAATAAAACGCTTCATCATCGTAACCATGAAATGAAGGTAAGGAGGATTGGGAGAAAATCAAAATAGGGGTTGAAGTGGATCAGAGATCTTTTGATCCTACTTATTCCGCAGGATTGCCCTTCGGGACATCCCGCGGAGCGGGAAGGGAGCCGCTGTGAGGAAGAATCTTCGAACAACAGAGCAACAAGGCCCTGCCGAACTATATTGTGATCCTCTGCAAGGACAACCGTCGTTTTGTCAACGACGGATTTGCGTTTATGAACCAGAGTAGCGATAAAAACAGGCTTAGAATAGTAAAAATAAGTTATTGTCGGAACAGATCAAAAAAAGAAAACACAAATTTATATAAATGGAATTGCTATGTTTAGCATAGCCTTCATCCAATTAAAATATCGTCACTCTACGCATACTTTCTATTTATTAAACACCACCTTCACCGTATACCCCACCAGCCCCAATGACTTTGTCATCACTCCTCCGAAAAAGGCATTGTTGGAAATAAACGAAAGCGAACCTGCCAGGCGGTATTTGTTCACCGACTGCGGATCGTTCTTTACATTCATACGCGTAAGGCGTTTTTTATTATTGCCATCGGTATCCATGATCCACCAGTCGGCTCCCTGCAGCTGCATCGGGAAGATATCGCAAGCCTGGCCGGTCATGTATACCAGCGATCTTCCATCGGGTGTGTAGGCCGGCGCCTGCGCAAAGCTTTCTTTAGTCAGGCGTTTGATCTCTCCCGTTATCATGTTCAGCGTGTAGATGGGGGTGGTGAAAATATTTTTTGTTTCGAAGGTGCTGTAGAAGCTGATCGTTGTTTTGTCGGGAGAAATGCTTTCGAGCTCGTTCAGCGCAGGTACATTGCCGGGCTGGAAAGTGCGGATATTGGCAAAGTGCGGAACGGAATCGAGCACCACATCAGCTACTTTGAATACATAAGATCCCGCAGCTAAGTTCTTATCAAGGAATTTCGGCGCTTTGATGCGCTCGCTCCAGCCGAACACGGTTCCGTCGGGCGAGATGCCACAATGGATAATGCCCTTGTCATAATCATTCTGCAGATTGGTCAGCGGCCAGGCCATGGAACCGTCACGTTTCAATAACCAGAGGTCGGTATAGGCTCCGTAGCCCGGAATGGCATCCACCGGTCTTCGTTTATGATCTTTTTCTTTCACGTATTCGGCTTTCTCTACATAACAGAAGAGATACTCCCCTGAAGGATGCCACTCCTCTACCCACTGCTGTCGATCGACAGGCCAGCCTGCATAAGTGATTTGTTTTTCGTTCCTGCCCAGCGAATCGGACAGATACATTTTATAATTGCCTTTTTTATCGGGCTTGTTGTAAGCAACGGTCAAAGTCGCTTTGTTCCAGATCGTTCCCATCGCACTGTCTTTCCACATCGTAATGGTGGAAGTTTGGGCAGGAACCAGCCTGCAAACAAGGAGCAACAGTAAAAAACTAACAGGATATCTCATGCCGGAATTTACATTATTTCTTTAACACAAGATCCGCTTTGTTCAGCTTCAAGGTTTCATTAAGACTTGAAACAAGAATAACCCGGAAGGTATACTGACCTGATTTTTCTATCTGAAGGAAATCCATCTGTCCCTGGAAACTCCAGTCGGTATGTCCCAATACGCTCGACTTTATTTCACCGATCGTGACTTTCTTTTCGAAGGGATGCAGCTTTATGTATCCCAGTGTATCGCTGTCCCTGATAAGCTGCACCTGGTATTCAAGCTCCAGCTCATCGTCGTAAATGATGCTCATATCCGTCCAGAACCAGAGTTTTTCACCTGCCTTCAGATCCAGCTTTACCTCTTTCCAGTCCATATTCTCCGCATCGCTTATTGTATCGATCTGCACACGGCCCACTTCCTTACTGGTCAATGCGGCGCATTTTACAAGCACCAGGGCTATACAGAACAATAAGGCGATCTTTATTATTTTCATTTCGTAAATGTACAAATGTTATTTCAGCAAGGTGAGGTATCCGGTTTTTACCTGCTCAGCCATGCTTTCGGCGACATAGTTTACCGTCCAGAAATAGGTGCCATCGGGGCACTCCCGTCCGCTGCAGCTGCCATCCCAGCCTGCCTGAAGATTGTTTGTTTCCAGCACACGTTGTCCCCACCTGTTATAGATCACGAGGGAAGCGCTGCTGATATTCTTCATTTCCACCGGACGGAACAGGTCATTTATACCATCTGCATTGGGCGTGAGCAGGTTCGGCATTTCGAGACTGATCGTACAATCTTCGTACTGAATATGAATGGTATCGGATGTTTTGCATTCCTTCCCTGTTACCTGCACCCAATACGTTCCCGGCTGGGCGATCGTATA
Organism: Bacteroidota bacterium; assembly: GCA_021156365.1. Taxonomy (GTDB): domain Bacteria; phylum Bacteroidota; class Bacteroidia; order B-17B0; family Aurantibacillaceae; genus JADJDM01. The sequence continues at coordinate 97,693 of JAJNDK010000001.1, read as the reverse complement.
AACAGCGGCTGATGTTCCGTCCTGCCAGAGGTACTGAGGGATGACAGCACTGTTTTGATGCACATCCAGCTCCAGCGTTTCATTCAGGCAAAGGGTTTTATCTGTTCCCAGGTCGAAGCTAAGTGCAGGTGAATTTTTCACGGGCGAAATCAGGTTGGCAAGAATATTTTCCATCAGGTCGGCGCGTGCAAAGTCCCTTACCCAATCCTGGTCGGCAGTAGTAACAATTGATCCGTAAGAAGTATTTGGGGAAATATACTGGAAGCCATGATACTCATTATTGTATTCCAGGAAATTCACAAAATCGCAATCCCCGATACCCGCAACGGAATACCAGTAATACTGCAAGGCATTGACCGTATTAGGCGTAGTGGCAAAATTGCCGAGTATATGCATAGGCACCAGATCGCCCATAACTGTGTACTTCCATTCGAAGCTTCCTCCCAGTAAACGGATAATTTCCTCAAATCCTTCATTCGTAGTATAGGTGGTCAGGTATTCACATTGCAGGTAAACCGGCCTCCCGCTCTTCAGGAACTGTGTGATCGTATTGACACCGTCAGTCGTCAGCGGCATGATCGCGGAAGAAACGATCAGCAGGTCGTAGCCATTGAGTGAAGAGATATTGTCGAGCGCAGTTTGTGGCAGGATCTGCGAGGTATGCCCCATGCCCGAAACAACCGTGCTCCAGTTAAGATCCATCACATAACCCGGGTTGATCGACTGGCTTTCAATAATAGCCACATGCAGGCTGTTTGCACGAAAGCAGGTAAGCAGCATGGCTATGGTAAGTATTTTCTTCAAACGCAGCAGAGTGAATGGATTTCACTATAAATATAAGAAAATCACCTGAAGAACTCATATTCATATTTGTCGGTATTCGGAGACGAAGGCATTTGTGACTTTGTTCCGCTGCATTGTCCATTGCTGAATAAAAATTCTGTTTCGGAGCTGATCTGCCCATTCGAATCATACACAACTTCTCTGATCTGCTGGTTCCGATCGTTGAATGAATGGACTTTTGTCTGCTTAAATACATTGCTGCGTGCCTCCGACTCGATCACTTCACCGGGTTTCGAATAGTCATACTGAATGGTATCACCTGCCGGGTAGAGCGGATCAGCAGAATAAATGATTTTCTTCAGCGGTCTTTTCTGTTTGTCGTGAGTAAGTGTTTCGGAAAGAAGTGGTCCATAGGCAGTAGTATAGTTATAGGTTAGCTCTGCCGTGTCATTCATTACCTTCCGGGAAACCAGCATTTCTTTCCTGTATTCCATGCCTTTCACTTCCAGCTTCATGATGGTGACGTTTAGCGAATCGGTGTCAAATGCTACAAATACATCCTTAGCTTCGTACCGGATCGAACGCCGGATCCTGTGTTTTGTTTTTCGTCCGTATGCATCGCTCACCTGCAGTTTCAGCACCAGCTCACCTTTTCCGTCCTTTACCGTATTCTTCAGTGTATCGAGGATGGTGAAGGAAGTCTGCACCTGAGCATTTTTTTTCCAGTCCATATCGTCTATCGGTAAATTGAACTCAAGTGAACCATAGATAAAATGATATTCAGGAGACTGCCCGCCGTATTGCAGACCCAGCTCTTTCTGCTCCCGGAAATCATACACCGTTGTATCGAACAGACCCGGTGCAATGATTCGCAGGCTGGAGTTAAAAACAGCAGGGATATGCTGTATTGTTTTTTTAATGAGCGTATCCCCTTTCTGGCCATAGGTATAAAAAATGGTAGTAGCAGGTATCAGCGAATCCTTGTCACCGGCCTTGCCTTTTTCAGTGTCCGTAGCAAGAGAGACAGGTTTGGCAGCAGCTGAAAATAATTCCTTTTTTATCAATTGCTTTTTCCCGTTATAACTGAATACGGTTTTCTGCGTTACTTTTTCGTTAGAGTAAAACAGCACCTGCGACAGCAAAGAATCTTTTGTATACAGATTTACTGTATGTGTCCTGTTCCAGGTTAAAGTGCTTTCGGTCTTTAGTTCGCTAAGCAATCCGTTCAGATAGGTACAGTTTATCTCCGTAGAATTCGGATCTCCCGTCAGTATATTCCAGGTCCTTTTTATGAGAAGCCCGTCTTTCCAGGTACTCTGCTCTTTTGAATTGATCTTTTTGCCATCGGGATCAAAACTATCAACGCTTATCAGCTCATTTTTGCTATTGAATGTTTTCTTCGGATACGAATTGAATTTCCCTTTCGTAAGCACTTCCCGCCAAACCTCATTGCTATTTGCATCGTAATGCAGCTTAACAGCGGCATACATTGTATCGGCAGTACCATAATAAGCAACCGTATGCAGCCGCCCGTCCTTATAGGTATATTTTTCCGAATCCTGGCGGTCTTTTCCCTGGTAGTAGACGGAATACTGAACAAGCTTGCCGTTTTCGTACTCATACCGGTACTGGTAATTCAGCTGGTCATACCTGTAATACTCCATGCTGCTCAGCTCTCCTTTATCATTATAGAGATACAGGTGTTTTAGTTTATTGTTCCCTTTGCTGGTGGTGATTTTCTGTGTGGGCTTTTTTTTTTCGTTGTAGCTGTACTCAACGATCGACTGCCACTCGTTATTTCTGTACCGGGTTTCTTTCACCAGCAGGCCGTATATATTGTACTCGTTTTTTAAATAAACCCGGCCATTGCTTTTTGAATACAGGTCAAAGGGAGAGATCTGCCTGCTCATAACAGCGGAAATTTTATGCTGGCGTATAAAAGCAGAGTCGCTGAGGAATTCTGTTTGCGAAATAAGCCGAAAAAAGGAAAGAGAAGAGAGTAAAACAATTAAGATCTGTTTTTTCATATTCTTTGGATGCTTGATCGGGAGAATCTCCACAAAAGGCAGTCCCTTCATTTTCAATCCCTTCAGGTATTCCGGCCTGTTATTCGCTTTTTATCACAAGAGAAGAGAATGGCTCCGCTCCTGAAACCTGTATAAGATACGTTCCGACAGCAAGAGCGGATATATCTACAGCCGTTTTGTTTCCGGTACAAAGTCCTTCCATCAGAATTCTACCCTGCAGATCCGACAATGTATAAGAGGCAGGCCGGTGAGTATCATAAGAAATGACAAACGAATCTTTGCAAGGATTCGGGTATACCGTTTGTACTTCTTTCGATACAGTTTCTTTTACACCAACTGTAGAACAAAGGATCGAATCGGAAAAAGTAAGAGATATAGTATTGATTGAAAGTGATCGTACGGTAAGCGAAGCCGGGGACATCACAATGCCGCGGGTTTCCACCAAACCAAGATTATTGGTGGTCATAGGAAACGTCTGTTCTGTGCAATTACCAAGACCTGTGGAGTCTGTTTTTATAAAATAAAATCCGGTCGTATCTTCAAGGGTAAAGCCGGCTGCTGCATATCCTCCTGATCCGGTAGGCGCTATCCCGTAGCCGTATACGCCAGGGGCCGAATTATAGATGTTGGCCCACTGCAGGTTGCCTGCCTGATCCACTCTGTACATGCAGGGATGTGCATCTCCAAGGTAGGTACTGGAACCCCAGGCAGAACAACCGCCATCGGCATTGGGAACGGCATTTTGCCGGGCGCATGCTTCACCACCAGGAGTTCCATAGGTTTTCATCCATTGTAAATTTCCCGATACATCTATTTTCGCCAGGAGGTAATCAGGGGAATTGCTGACCCCGCCACTGGAAGTATAGCCGGACAAAATGTAGCCGCCGTCGCTCGCTGCAATCACATCAAAGGAATACTGGGAACCGGAACCGCTTTCACGCAGCGTCCATAAGCTATCGCCGGAGGCATTCAGCTTTATGGCCGTAATTTCGGAAGGACTGCTTGCATTTATATAAGCAGAGCCTGTTACAATAAAATCGCCATTCGCATCTTCTATAACTGCGGTGGTTTCCATCATCAGTTCCTTTGACCATTGTATAGCTCCGAAGACATCCGTTCGAACGACAAGATTGCGTCCTGTAAAGATAAATCCTCCGTCGGCGGTCTGGCTGATGGAGGAACCAGACTGCACGGTGCCGTTAGCATATACACGTGTCCACAGGGTATCGCCATTCGCATCCGTTCTCACCACTGCAATATCGCTGATATTTGCGAGCTGGTCTCCCACTCCCCCGATCAGTATGTAGCCCGGATCACTGGTCTGTTTTACATCCATGAAATGTCCGAAATGTCCGGAAGAAGCGGTTTGATACAGCCTGGTCCATGCCTGGTTTCCGTCCGCATCTGTTTTGGTAAAAAACATTTCGGGCAGCTGGTAACTATAGTTTTCCACATTGCCTGCTATTGCGTAGCCATGATCAGCAAGGGGCCGGATGCTCTGAGCCATAACACCCCCGATAGTACTTTTAAATATCCGCTGAAAGGTAGATTGTGACTGACCGGATAATGAAATACTCAAAAAAACAATAAGGGTATTTTTTTTACTCATATAAACAGTTTTTTAGCAAATTACAATTTACGGAATAATGCCGTATTTTCAAATATACTGATTTATTCGCTTTTGATCTGGAACAAGGGATCAGGATCGGGCATCACACCACAGCCTTTGTTGTCCTGTGCCGTATTAAATCTCCAGCGATACAAAGGGAACTTAACGCTCAGCTGTGAATAGGGCAATTCCAGACGTGCGATCACTCCCCCGCCGATCGCATATTCAGAGCCACCGGATTCTTCGCCACTTATGACTGCTTTGGTTTTGTATTTCAGTACGGAAGCTACAAAAGCTGCAGTAGAAAATGTACCGCCATTTACGAGCACACGCACCTCTCCCTTGAAATGATGCCTGCTGCGGGGCCTGATCCGAAAGTAATAGCTTTTGGTAACACTGTCCGTTTGTATGTACTGATTGCTCAGTATAAGCCCCGAACCTCCTTTCATGTATTCTTTGTATGGAAATGGTTTTGTTTTCTTATCCAGGTAATAAGTGTGCGTGGAATCGATCAGGTAGGAAAGCAAAAGCGCGCCGATATTGCCATTGCCTCCCCCGTTAAACCGCAGATCGATCACAAGCGTGCCGGTCTTTTTCTTATCCAGGTAGGCAAAACATTTTTTGATCGTTCTTCTTCCTTCATCAAAGTCAGGAAGGGTAAGCATAACGATCCCCTTTAAGTCTTCCCGTTCAGTAAAAGAGGCTTTTTTTATCAACGAATCCGGCATCCTGAATTTAGAAGGGCAGGCAATAGAAAGATGAATGCTGTCATCCACTGTAAGATCCAATTTATCCGGGAGATCCAGCAGGAGATTGGCATAATAATAGAATTTCTTTTCCAGCGATCTGCGCTTATAGGTAACATTCTTCCCATCCGCGCTGATGATCCGGTAAGCAGAACGGATCAGCTCTGCAGCAGGCATGCCGTTGATGGCAGTGATTTCTTTTCCATCGAAGGATGCATAGTCCGGGTGGTACGGATCGGAAATAAAAATAGAAGTATCCTTTACCCGAATAGAAAAAGGAAGCTGGCTCTCTGTAATTGCTTTTCTTTTCGCTTCTTCATAAGGATATACGCGGGTATGTCCGCAGCCGACCTCAGTCAGCAGGCAGCTCAGCGAACGGTAGAATTGATGGATGTTCTGTCCTTTTGCTATTTCTGTCTTCAGGGAATCACTTACGAATGCAAATCGCTCTTTGGAAATATGATCAACTATCAGTGGATGATTCTCTTTAAGTGCTGTTTCGAGAATGGTATAATCATATAAGAGGCTATCCACTTTCAACTGCTGCCCTTGTCCAAAAAAAGGATGAAAGCAGATCAGCAGCAAAAGTGATATAGATAGCAACCGGGGCACAGATTTTTTAAGCGAAGATAAATGCTTTGCCGACGATCAGGAATTAAAAAAAGTTAATGCAATATAGTTCTGTTATATCCGGATCTGTTTTTCTACTCCACCACTGATCCGGCATTTTCGGATCCCCTGATCTTTGATTAAATAAATCCGTTACGTATATAGTCTGATTATAGAATACTAAATTCAACCATTCTTAATAGCCCTGCAGGCTCTGTAAGTAGTCTTTCTCCATACGTCATACCTTCCTACCATATCCATGCAGCCGCCCCAATGCCTGCCCCATACACTCTTGCTGTCGCTTACCGTATCGCTCAGGTAACTGGCGTGTGTTCCAAGGCCTGCAAATGCAGCGCCATCTTTCCATGTGGAATAATAACCGGCAGGAAGCGCATTAAACAAACCTGAGTTTTTTCCTATCCATTCCGGGCTCGATAATGCATAGGCCGCAACACCACGCTCGCCCATGGCTAGCACCTCTTCTTTATCTGTTCCGTAGAACATTTCCAGCTCGTTCCATTCCTGATCGCTTGGTAAATGCCATCCAAACGGGATCGACTTTATAGCCTGCTCATGGTTATACAACCTGCCATACTCCGGTGAAGGGGAATCAGGATTAACTACCGATCCTTTTACTTCGTACAACATGTTTTCTCCAAACCAATATTGATTCCCGATCTTCACAATAGAATAAACCATATAATCCCGTTCGTCAATAAACAGCTCTGATGTCCGTTTTTTTATTTCGAGAAATTCAGGCCCCAGGCCAAACAGGAACTTCATGCGCTCTTTGGGTTTCAGACCAAACAGGTTTTTTCTCAGACCTGCTACGTCAATTTTATTGTCAATGATAAATTTATGTTCCATACGTATTAGTTTTTATTTAGCTCTTCCCAGTCTCCGTTATCGATTCTGATCTTAGCCTCTCTTTTCTGTTTAAGCGTGTATGGCGGATATGCAGGCGTAGTCTGGAACCAGGTAATGCGTGGGATCTGCTGGAAGAGCCAGTATACTTCCGTGAGATCGTGCAGGTTAATACAATTGAATACGTCGATGTGCATATCATAACCTTCCGCCGAACAATTCAGATAGATCATGTATTCCTTCAGGAAAAGCATTCGGTCCGGTCCGAAAAAAGCGGATTTATCGAGCTGTATCTTCGTCACACGCGTGTTCAGCAGCAACCGGTATGCCTGGCTGTACCAACCATCGGGATTCAGCTTGATCTCACGCCGTATACCATCTTTCAGCTTTTTGGTCTGACCTTCATAGATCTCGTACGTGAACTCGTTTTTGTCATACGCGGTTTTCAGCTTTTTGATGTAGCCACCGGCATCGATGTAATTTTTCACCATCGCACCGATGAAATCGATCAGGCGTTTTGATTCCTCTTCGGACGCGTAGCCAAAAGAGATGTAATCGTTGGCAATTTTCGGATGATGAGATATAAAGATCTCCTTTGTGTCTTCCGAGAACATCTCCGCTTTCATGTCGGCTAATGTGGCTTTTGGATTTTCCGAGCAGGCCCGCACATAGTTCAGGTAACGTTGTTCCAGGCGTTTTTGTGTTTCTTTGTTCTGAGCAATTGCTGCCAAAGCCGCTTTCATTTTGTTTTCGCGCCCAGATTCGATGAATTTACAGATGCTTTCAGGATCATCGGGGGCAACACCCAGGTCCTCGGTTTTTGCTTCTATTCCATGCTCAGGGTAGGCTTTATCGGCAAATACTTTTATGGAGTCTTTGGTGATATGCACTTCAAAACGTTCAGGCTTTGGCTCCAGCAACAGGCAGAGGTACTTGAAGAAATACGTTGGGCAATTTTCCAGCTCGAGCTGCCTTCCGTTCTGCGTATAGTATCCGCTGAAATCAGGCGCCGGCAATCCATGCCTATCCATTTCACCTGTAAAAACAAGATCAAATTTAATTTCATAATAGTCTCCGAGAAAATCATAAAACGGTTTGATGCCGGCCAGCATCTCCCCGGCTGACAGATATGCTATTTCCAATGGCAGGTCCTTCCGGGCAATGATCCTTACCATTTTTCCCTGCTCAAGGTTTTTTACCAGTGTATCGAAAGCAAGCTTAAACAGGATCTCTTTATCATCAAGCAAATAGATCGATTTAATAACGGCATTATCTTTCACCCCATTTCTGTGTGCATAAAACAGTCCTATAGGTGCAGCGCCAACAGGCGGAATATGCAGATCATTTATATATTCCACTCCCTCTTCGAGATGGACGTTCATTCGGTTGAAAATAAATTTTTCAATATCGGCGAACTCAGGCAGCGCAGTAATTCCGTGCTCCGTCACATCCGAATACAGCTCCACCTGTTCTTTGTTTCCCCTGAAATAGAAATACTCCGGCTTTTGATCACCAAACAGCTCAAAGAGCTTTTTGTAGTCGAACGAAGGGCCAAAAGATGCCTCATCCTTTATTCCGTTCTTAACAAAGATCTCCTTTTCGTTCGTATGACTCAAGTCGCTGGTATCACGGACATGAAATTCGGCAAGTAATTCGAGGCTATCATATCCTTTCTCAAGAATTCGTTTGCTTACTTTTTGTTTTAAGTCTTCAATGATCTGTTCTGCGGTCATAATACTATGAGGATTGCCTTTAATTGATGCCTGAAATTACTAATTATTTTGTCCTGTTTCTTTCAGAATAGATATTCGTAGCAGGCGGATACATAAAGTGCTTTATTGGATAGATATTCGTGCCGGACTCTATGTGTCTATGAATGAAAACCGATCAGGATCGGACAATTAGTGATATTCCGCAGTCCCGATAGCTATCGGGGTGCTCTTCGAGACATTTTGCGGAGTGGGGGCAAAACACCTCATAGCTCCGTTCGCCTGTTTACCGATGACTTATTTTGCCCGGATAACAAACTGCCTGTCCAGGAAATAGGTTGCATTCCCGATCCTGTAAAATAAGTTAGTGACTACTAATGTGGTCTCTTTAACAGACCTGATTCTTTGCGCCTGGATGTCATATTGAGGATAAGTCTCCCATTCGGAAAACAGCTTTCCATCCAATACATTAGCTACATTATATTTGGTCAAAAGTCCGTTTTTAATTGCATAAACGGTAGCAGCACACAGGTATATTTTTGACTTTCCTGATTTAATGAAGGGTTGAATTGCAGAGATTTTTTCAGCATCAAACATCAGGGTGTCCAGAAAAGAAGAAACATGTATGGATTTGCCATAAAGAGAATCAGTGGTGTATCTTATAAGGGTATAAACTTCTCCGCCCTCACCCAGCACGCTTTGATAGGTAAGGGAATCCAGTTTTTGAAAGCTGAATTTCCTTCTTCTTTCCATATCAGCATATTTAACGGGCATAGAAACCGGAAAATTTTCATCCTCTTTGAAATGCGTTTTCACCTTTTTTAATGGAAATTTGAATTGTCCAATGAATAGCGTATCCATCCCATTTTGCGAAAATGAAGTAAGGCTGAATACCAGAATAAAAAGGACAATTATATTTTTCATATCCAGATTTAATTTTTAACGATAAATAAAATCCCACACACCTCCCGAAGTTTCGGGACGATGTATGGGATTCTTTTTTTTTACGAGATGCGTCCTGCATCTTGTGTCTTATGTCTTATGTCTTATGTCTTGCCTGCTAAACCGCCAGTTTCTTATATCTCAAACGCTTCGGCTCTACATTGCCCAAACGTTTTTTCTTGTTCTCTTCGTATTCGCTGTAGCCACCTTCGAACCAGTAAACAGATGAATCGCCTTCGAATGCCAGGATGTGTGTACACACACGATCCAGGAACCACCTGTCGTGACTGATGATCACCGCGCAGCCTGCAAAATTCTCTAAACCTTCTTCCAATGCACGGAGTGTGTTTACATCCAGGTCGTTGGTAGGCTCATCCAACAGTAATACGTTACCTTCTTCTTTCAATGCCATGGCTAAATGCAAACGGTTACGCTCCCCACCGGAAAGCACGCTTACTTTTTTGCCCTGGTCGCTTCCGCTGAAGTTGAAACGCGAAATATATGCGCGGGAAACCATGTTACGTCCGCCTAATACAAGATTGTCAAGTCCTCCGCTGATCACATCATACACGGTTTTGTTCGGATCGAGCTCTTTGTGGTTCTGATCCACATACGATACTTTCACCGTCGGGCCTACTTTGAATGAACCGCTGGTCGGCTCCTGCTCGCCCATGATCATACGGAACAGGGTTGTTTTACCCGCACCGTTCGGACCGATGATCCCAACGATACCGGCAGGCGGCAATTTGAAATTCAAATGCTCATATAATAAACGATCGCCGAATGCTTTGGACACATCGATCGCTTCAATAACTTCGTTACCCAAACGCGGTCCGTTCGGGATGAAGATCTCCAGGTTCTCTTCTTTGTCGCGGCTGTCCTCGTTCAACATTTTCTCGTAATTGTTCAAACGGGCTTTTTGTTTTACCCCACGGCCTTTTACTCCCTGGCGGACCCAGTCGAGCTCACGTGCCAGGATCTTCTGACGCTTGCTTTCTGTTTTTTCTTCCTGTTTCAGACGCTGTCCTTTTTGTTCGAGCCAGCTGCTGTAATTCCCTTTCCACGGAATACCTTCTCCCCTGTCGAGCTCGAGGATCCAACCTGCGATATTGTCTAAGAAATACCTATCGTGAGTTACGGCGATCACCGTTCCTTTGTATTGTTGTAAATGTTGTTCGAGCCAGTCAACGCTTTCAGCATCTAAGTGATTGGTTGGCTCATCGAGCAAAAGGATATCCGGTTCCAGTAAAAGCAAACGGCACAGGGCCACACGACGGCGCTCACCACCCGACAATACATGTATAGGGGTATCGCTGTCCGGGCAACGGAGTGCATCCATTGCTCTTTCCAGGCGGTTATCGAGGTTCCAGAGATCGTGCTGATCGATCAGCTCCTGCAGTTGTGCCTGGCGGTTGATCAGCTTGTCCATTTTATCCGGATCGTTCATGATCTCTTCGTCCATGAACTTGTTGTTCACCTCTTCGTATTCATTCAGGATATCCACATGTTTTTGTGCACCCTCACGCACCACTTCGATCACCGTTTTGCTTTCGTCGAGCTTCGGTTCCTGCTCCAGCATCCCGATAGAATAGCCGGGCGACTGATGGATCTCACCGATATAATCCTTATCGATACCCGCCATGATACGCAGCAAAGAGGATTTACCCGAGCCATTGAGACCGAGTACACCAATCTTGGCGCCGTAGTAGAAGGAAATATAAATGTCTTTTAAAACCTGTTTTTGAGGCGGATGTATTTTGGATACATTCACCATACTGAATATGATCTGTCTTCCTGTTTCTGACATGTGTGTTGAAAATTAATTTAGAGAGCAAATGTAGGGATAAAATGGAATTTTTCACCTGAAAAACAGCAGAAAACATTCTGTTTTACCGGTCCGTTTGTATGTATCCGCCACGGATAAGCTCAGTAGATCCGGGCCTGCCTCTCGTTCATGGTCAAAAATGACCGCACATCCGGGTCTATAGCTGAATCCCGTCATTTATTCGGCTATTGCTCATTTTCTGCCCACAGAAACATGCGGTTCAGGGAACTATTTTTTCAAAGTATTAGTATTTTTGCTGCCCTGCCTTCTTTAAAAAAACGGCACCCAAACAACAACACACGTATGAAGAAAATCGCTTTACTAATTTTAATGGCCTTCTCTGTTTTGAAAACGCAGGCAGACGAAGGAATGTGGATCATCAGCCTGATCGGGCAGGAAGAATACGATAAAATGACAGCTGCCGGCTTAAAGCTCAGCAAAGAACAGCTGTATGATATGAACAACAAATGCCTCACCAATACCATCGTTCATTTCGGCGGCTTTTGCACCGGTGAAGTTGTTTCGGACAAAGGACTTGTTTTCACCAATCACCATTGCGGATATGCGCAGATCGCAGCATTAAGCACGGTGGATCATAATTACCTGAAAGATGGTTTCTGGGCTAAATCCACACAGGAAGAGCTGCCTGCACCGGGCTTGTTCGTTAACTTCCTCGTGAAAGTGGAGGATGTAAGCGCTGAGGTGATGGCTGCTGCAAAAAGCAGCGATCCCGCTTCTTTCTATAAGAACCGGGACGAGGTGTACAAATCCCTTGTAAAAAAATACAGCGAAGACGGTAAATACAAAGCCGTGGTAAAAGATATGTTCAAAGGCAATCAATACCTGGTGTTTGTATATGAGCAATACAACGATATCCGTTTTGTAGGCACACCTACCGAGAGCGTTGGAAAATTCGGAGGAGACACGGACAACTGGATGTGGCCGCGCCATACCGGTGATTTCTCTGTTTTCCGGATCTACTCTTCCAAAGACAATAAACCCGCTCCCTTCTCTACGAATAACATTCCGTATACACCAAAAAATCATCTGAAAGTGAGCCTGAAAGGTGTGAAGGATGGCGATTATACGATGATCCTAGGATACCCGGGAAGAACGAACCGTTACGAAGTATCGAACGGGATACAGCTGGCACAGGATGTGGTGAATCCTGCGATCGTGAAGCTGCGTGAAAAACGCCTGGGCTTTATGCTGAAAGAAATGCAGAAAGATCCGGCAGTGAAGATCAACATGGCAGGTGAATATGCACAGATCGCCAACTACTGGAAATACTTCATCGGGCAAACCGAACAGCTGAAAAAGCTAAAAGTATACGACGAAAAAATATTCGGTGAGAACCAATTCAGAGCCTGGGCTACCGGCAAAGCAGAATATGAAACCCTGCTGACCGAATACAATACTATTTATACGGATTACAAACCGATCGCACTTCAGGCTACTTACCTGAATGAAGGGATCCTTGGTTCTGCTGTCGTTAAATTCTCCATGAATTTCATTCAGCTGGAAACGTTACTGAAAGCGGAGAAACCGGACGCAGAAAAAATAAAAGCTGCAAAAGAGAACATCAAAAAAGCCTGGGAAGGTTTTATCAAAACAGAGAACATCGCTTCGGACAAGAGTATCTTTGCATATGTAACACAAGCTTATTACCAGGATATTCCGGCAGATCAGCATCCGAAAGATTTCTTCAGCAAGATGATCAAAAAACCAACGGATGAAATGGCTTATAAAAAATATGCCGATAAGGTATTTGAAAAAACAAGCCTGCTGGATGAAAAGAAGTTCAATGCATTTTTAGACAAGCTGACCAAAGAATCGCTGGCGAAAGAGCCTGTATTTGCACACGCTAAAGCATTCTACGAGAATTATGTAAACAACTACGCACCGAAGGTAAACAGCTTCAATGAAAAGAACTACCTGCTGGGCATGCGCTACATCAAAGGCCTGAAAGAAATGAACAAGGCAAATGTTGCGTATGCGGATGCAAACGGTACCATGCGGATCTCTTACGGTAATGTGAAGTCGTATCAGCCACAGGATGGTGTTACATTCAACTACTATTGTACACTCAGCGGACAGCTTGCCAAATATAAAAAAGGGGATTATGAGTTCGATCTTCCGCAAAACCTGCTGGAAAAAGCAGCGGCAAAAGACTATGGTCAGTATGTAGACAAGAATAGCGGGGACCTGAATGTATCCTTTATCTCCAACAACGATATTACCGGTGGTAATTCCGGTTCCCCGGTGCTGGATGCCGACGGAAATTTAGTAGGTCTCGCTTATGATGGTAACTGGGAAGCGATGAGCGGAGATATTAAATTCGATACCCGTTTCAAACGCACGATTTGCCTGGATGTCCGTTACCTGCTTTGGTACATGGACAAGCTGGGTGGCGCAACAAACCTTGTAAATGAGCTGACATTGGTAAAATAAATTTTTCCTGCAAAAAACACGGAACCCTGGCCTGTCGCCGGGGTTTTTGTTTATATAATAGCTACTAAATGAAGCAGGCCAGACACAGATTAAACTGATACCTCAGATAAAAAATTTATAAGATTTTAATCTGTGTAAATTCACACCTTTCAAAATCAGTGACATCTGTGGCATCTGTGTCTGAGTATTCAACCGGAATTTCCTACGATAACAAAACGGATAAGCAGGTGTGCCTGAAAATTGGTACTTTTATTCCTTCAAAGAAGAATCATCTTTTACCCGGGAATGAACAAGGTTTTATTATTTAATCCACGCAGCGCCAACAATAAATTCAGGATCCCGAATTCTGTATTGCAGGTAGCTGCATCGATAGAAGGCCTGTTTGAGTGGTGTATAGTAGATGGTAACCGGGAAACGGATCCCTGGAAAAAAATAGAACAGTATTTACAGACGGGAACAGTCAGTTATATCGGATTCACGGTAATGCCCGGCCCGCAGCTGAAACAGGCCATCCCCTATTCGAAAAAAATAAAAGAGCTGTATCCTGCTGTCATCCAGATCTGGGGAGGATACTTTGCTTCCAATCAATATAAGCCGGTGCTCGATTCGGGCTATGTGGATTATGTGATCAACGGCCCCGGAGATGTGGCTTTCCCTGCATTGTTGAAAGCGCTGGAGAACAAAACGGATCTGAGCGGGATCGGTAACCTGATCTACAAACAAGGGGATCGGTTCATCAAAACAAAAAAGCTGGACCTCCCGGATCTGAACACCACTCCTGCCCTGCCCTATCACAAACTGGATACATTCTATTCACTGGACAAGTATTTAGGCAAAACATATCTGGGAACCAAAACGCTGGCCTATCATTCCAGCTTTGGATGTCCCTTCACCTGTTCATTCTGCGCAGTAGTTCCTATTTATGAAGCAAGGTGGAAAGGTAAGTCGGCACAGATGATCTACGATGATGTGCAGATGATCCGGAAAAAATGGGGAGCCAATGCCATCGAATTTCATGACAATAATTTTTTTGTATCGGAAAAAAGAACGGTTGAGTTTGCAAAGCTTATAAAAGACGATAAGATCAACTGGTGGGGAGAAGCCCGGATCGATACCATGCACAAATACAAGGACGAATCGCTGCAGCTGATCAGTGATGCGGGTTGCAGGATGATCTTCTTCGGTGCGGAAACCGGTAATGATGAAGTGCTGAAAAAAATGGACAAGGGCGGAACTCAAACCGGGAAACAGATCCTGGAATTTGCAGAACGTTTGCGAAAATTCAACATCATCCCCGAATATTCGTTTGTGTTGGGAACACCGGCCGAATCCCCGGAAAAAGCCATGCAGCAGATAGATGAAGATATTGCATTCATCAAACAGGTAAAAAAAGTAAATCCCGACACAGAGATCGTTATTTACGTATACAGCCCTGTACCAACCGAAGGCTCCGATATGTACGAACAGGTGTTAAAGAGCGGGTTTAAATTCCCTGTACATCTCGAAGACTGGCTGAACAATGAATGGGAAAATTTCGATCTGCGTAAAAACCCGCTTACCCCCTGGCTGAATGCAAAAATGATCGATAAGATCAAAAATTTCGAGACCGTTCTCAATGGCTATTACCCGACAGTTTCCGATATCCGGATGCGGCCTTTCCAGCGTAAGGTGATGAAAGCATTGTCGGGCCTGCGCTACAACCGGAGCATTTATGCCTTCCCCTACGAAATAAAAGCCTTGCAGAAATTCTGGATCCGTTACCGACAACCCGAAATACAAGGATTTTAAGTGAAGCGTTTTTATAAAAAAATAGCGGAGATCTTTGTAAGACCCGTATTGCTGTATTACCTCCGGAAAGACCGGTATTATAGCTATGAAGGGACTAAGGTCTCGGTAAAAAAAGGTGTGTTCCATCCCGGTTTTTTCTTCAGTACGAAATTCTTTCTCGGCTTTCTTCAAAAGGCGAACATCGCAAATAAAACCTTGCTGGAGCTGGGAGCAGGCAGTGGATTGATCAGTATGATGTGCGCAAAAAGAGGAGCCATTGTGACTGCTGTTGATATTAACCCGCTTGCTATTGAAAGCATTCGGGAAAGTGCGAAGCTAAACAACCTCAAAGTCGAAGCCTATCAGTCCGATCTGTTTACGTCTGTTCCAAAAAAAACGTTCGATTATATTATCATTAATCCTCCTTACTACCGCAGACAGGCGAAAACCATAGAACAGCAAGCCTGGTTTGCAGGGGAGAATTTCGAGTATTTTGTTGCGTTATTTTCTTCTATTGATCCTTATTTTACTGAAGACTCAAAAGTGTTCATCTGTTTCTCGGAAGATTGTGAATTTGATACGATCCAGGAAATTGCCCGTAAACATGGGTATAATATGTTTTTCACTTATGGAAAAAAAATAGCCTGGGAATATAACGTACTATTCCTTATCGGCAGGTACCGATAAAAAAAAGTCCTCATCCACATGAAGCAGATGAGGACTTTGGATAAATGTTGTGTTTTTATTTAAAGCTGAACAGCTCTATATCAAATACGGTCCAGCTATTCGGAGGAATTGCACCGGCACCCTGTGCGCCCCAGCCTAAGTTTGGCGGAATGATGAGCTTTATTTTTCCGCCTGGTTTTATTAGCTGCAATCCTTCTATCCAGCCCGGGATCAGCCTTTGCAAAGGGAATGTGGCAGGTTGCCCTTTGTCTACCGAGCTATCGAATTTTGTTCCGTTCAGGAATGTACCGGTATAATGGATCGTTACTGTACTTGTAGCCGCAGGGCTTGATCCCTCGCCTTCTTTTTCGATAATATAGCGTAGACCGCTGGCTGTTGTTTTAGCTGTTCCGTATTTCTCGTTCACTTCTTTATTTGCCGCTTCCATGGCAATTTTTTGTTTTTCCTGCTCTGCTTTTGCCCGCTCCGCAGCTTTCACTCCGGCGTTGGCTTTTTCTGTTTCAAACACTTTCGGCGCATCAAATGCCTCTGCTTCTTTTCCTTTTTTCAGGATCAGCAGGTGAAGGATCTTTTGGTCCTGGAGCGGAAGGTCATTATTACCCCGTGGAGTGGCTGCAATGGAATCAACTACTTCGATCCCTTTTACCACGTGTCCGAAAATAGCGTAGTTGTATGGCAGTGGTTTATCCTTGTGCATAATGAAGAACTGGCTTCCATTGGTGTTGGGGCCGCGGTTGGCCATAGCCAGCGTACCCCGGACGTATCCTTTTTTAGCCTGCTCCGAATTCGGATCCATCTCATCTTCGAAAGAATATCCCGGATCTCCGCCGCCATTTCCCAAAGGGCAGCCGCCCTGGATCATAAAATCCGGTATAACGCGGTGGAATTTCATGTCGTCATAATATGGAGTGCCTGCCGGTTTAATTTTATTGGCGATGGTTCCTTCTGCAAGGCCCGAAAAATTAGCGACGGTCATCGGGAATTGTTTAAAATCAAGTGTGGTATAAATAGTGCCACGGCTGGTTTCCAGTTTCGCGTACATCCCCTCCGGTTGTGCAGCTAAAAATTCCGTATCCTCTTTGCTTAATTTTTGTTTCATTGATTTTTGCCCCATGGCCCCGAAATTCATTACGGTTACCGCGGAGATCAATACGAATAATTGTTTCATATATATGATTTTTGTGTTTGTTCTCTACTCATAAAGTTAAGCAGACATTTTTAATCTACAAATAAAAAACCCCATTCGTACCGATAGCTATCGGGATGAACGGGGTTTCCTTAATCAGATCGGGAAAATTATTTTATTCCCAGTAATTCCACATCAAATACCAGCCAGCTGTTAGGAGGAATAACCCCACCTGCACCTGCCGCGCCGTAACCTAAGTTCGGAGGGATGATCAGCTTCACTTTTCCACCCGGTTTGATCAGCTGTAATCCTTCTGTCCAACCCGGGATCACCTGGTTCAGACCAAATGTTGCCGGCTGTCCACGGTCTACGGAGCTGTCGAATTTTTTACCATCCAGCAGTGTTCCGGTGTAATGAACCGTTACTGTTTGTGTAGGAAGCGGGTTCGAGCCTTCGCCTTCTCTTTCGATGATATAACGCAGGCCGCTTGCTGTTGTTTTAGCTGTTCCGTATTTCTCGTTCAATACTCTGTCCATTTCTGCCATTGCTGTTTTTTGTTTTTCTTCCTGTACTTTTACCAAATTGGTCTTCGCTGTTTCGAAAACAACAGCGGCATTAAATCCTTCCGCTTCTTTTCCTTTACGAAGAACAACGAGACGCTTAAGTGTATCTCCCTGTGCTATTTTGTCAACGACATCCTGTCCCTGCAGCACGCTGCCAAAAACAGTGTGCTTACCGTCCAGCCAGGGTGTAGCTACGTGAGTGATGAAAAACTGCGATCCATTTGTTCCCGGGCCGGCATTTGCCATACTCAGGATACCCGGTCCGACATGTTTTAATGATGTATCGATCTCATCCGGAAATTTATAGCCCGGATCTCCCATTCCTGTTCCCTGAGGACATCCTCCCTGGATCATGAACTTTGCGATCACCCGGTGAAATTTCAGGTTATCATAATACGGAACACCTTCCGCTTTTGCTGTATTTTTAATTGATCCCTCTGCAAGTCCAACGAAGTTTGCTACCGTCATCGGTGTTTTTTTGAATTCCAGTTTAGTGTAGATATCACCTTTATTGGTTTCAAATTTTGCATACATACCGTCCGGTTGCTTGCTCAAAAACTCTTTATCCATTTTGCTTAATTTTTGTTTTGCTTTTTTCTGCGCCATCGCTCCAAATCCGATGAAGCTAAGTGCAGTGATTAAAATAAGGGCCTTTTTCATAAGTATAGCGTTTTTGCCGGTTTACTTAGCAGATTTTATGCCAACTACTTCCATATCAAAATAGAGAGGTGCATAAGGAGGGATAGGTCCGTTGCCCATGGGTCCGTAGGCAATGGAGGAAGGGCAAACGATCTTCACTTTGGAACCCACACTCATCATCAGTAAAGTCTCGGTCCAGGCATCTATTACGCGCTCGCCCGGCTCCTGGGATCCTATTACCACTGATAGCGGCTCCGGACGTCCTTCCGAACTGTCGAATGTCTCACCGTTCACCAGCATACCGGTGTATTTTACCTGTGCCACATCACCCATTTTTAGTTTAGGACCGGTTCCTTTTTTTATTTCCATAAAATAAAGACCGCTGGCAGTAGGTTTTGCACTTACTTTGAATTTTTTCAGGCTAACCTGCAGCAAACTGTCTTCCATTCCCTGGTATTGTTTCGCCATTTCCTCCTGCATAGCCTGCTGCTGTTTCATCATTTCAGCCTGCTGTTTTTCTATTTCCGCAACTTTGTCCTTGCCGTAGATACTGTCTATTTTGATGCTGTATTTCAAGTAAGAAGTTGAGTCGAGGAACGCAGGAAGCGGCTGTTTGTATGCTTTTGCCCACATATCTTTTGCATTCAGGCAGAATGTCATACTGTCGCCGAGGTGCATCATTTTGATCGCATCGAACATATCGCCCGTGTACATGGATTTACCGATCTTTACTGCATACGGCTCGCCCGGTTGCAACATTTTCTTTGAATCAAAAAGCAAAGAATCTTTGTCGGTGTACATTACCTGCGATATGAAAACCACATCACCTTCTACTACCGGTTTGGTAGCGTCTCCTTCTTTGTGAAGCTTGTAATAAATACCTGTTTCTGTTTTGTCGTAACCCGGAAAACGATCATCTCCCGAACATGAAGCAAATGCGATTGCCATAACACCCGCCGAAGCGATTAAAAGTTTGTTCATTTTTTTAATTTATTTTACGTCTACTATTTCTATTTCATACAATAATGGTGAATAAGGAGGTACTATATTTCCGCTACCTAATTCTCCGTAAGCAAGTTGCGAAGGTAATATAATTTTTGCTATTTCACCCTTTCGCATCACCCCTAATGCCATTTGCAGGCCGGGAAGTAATTGCTGCTGCGAACCATATGTAAAATCAAATGTTTTAACGGATCGGGCATTGTCAAACATCCGCCCATCAAGGAAATAACCGGTATAGCGCAAAGATACCTGCTTGCCTTCGGTAATAGCAGAATCGTTGGTCGTACGGTTTTTTCTGAACAGGATAGCTTCGGGAATGCTGTCAAAATCCTTCCATTGCGATTTAGCATAATTTAAGATCTGTGCGGCTTCGTTTATAGTGTTCTCCTTCAGCTCTACCATCCTGCCCTGTTTGTACAGATCCATATCCGAGCTATCCATAATAGCGACCAGTTTCACTTCTGCCTTCACGATGCTGTCTTTTTTTGAAAAATAAGGGGTTTCGGAATCAAACAGCTCTTTGAAAAAAGCATCGGGCTGCATCAGGAATACCATGCTATCCCCCTCATTCATATCTGTGAGGTAGCTTTTGAAGCATCTTCTATCGGCAGCCGGATTCACAGCCACAAAATAGCCCATCCAGGCATTGTGTTTGGAATCAAAGAATACAGAGTCTTTTTGGGTTCTATAGTTGACGCTCAGCAACAATACGTCTCCTTTTTCAGGATGCGTCTGGCCGTCTCCGATCTTGCAGAGCTTGTAGAAGAGCTTATCCTCGGTTACCGAAAAACCGTCCTCCCGCTCATTGTCCCGTTTACACGAGATCAAAAAAAAGCATGCGATGGCAATCAGGAAGCAGGTCTGTTTCATAGTGAAAATAATCTGCAAAATTATTTGTTTACCTGAATCAGGGGCCAAAAGTTAAAAAAGCATGGAAACTTTCCGTCAAAACAGCCAAATTCAATAACCAAACCGGCCGGAAAGCAGATAAATGCTGCTGTTCATAAATTTATCCGGCAAAAATCCGGCTTAAATGGCTGTTGCCGCTGCTTATTTCCTGCAAAAAATTAACTTTGAAATCTATTAAAAAACAGATCGTTTGTATGGAAAAATTGTTCGAAGGATTTTCACCGGTTAGTGCATTGGAATGGAAAACGCGGATCGAAAAAGACCTGAAAGAAATTCCTTATACGTCTTTATTGAAAGAAGACAGGAACGGGATCCTTATAAAACCATTTTATAACCCGGAAGATCTTGTGCAGCAACCGGATCCTGTGTTCAACAGCCCGGGATGGGAGATCTGCTCGGCATTTGAAGTGAAGGATGAAAAGGAAAGCAATAAACAGGCGTTTTTTGCATTGCAGAATGGCGCTTCGGGATTGTGCTTTATTATCAACACACGGTATGATCTTGATCTCCTGCTCCATGATATTTCCATTCCGCATATCTACCTGCAGTTTGATGTGAAGGAAAACCAGGCTGCTTTTTTAGTGGCTTTTCAAAACTATGTACACGGAAAGGGACTCGAACCCGGAGATCTGAACTGCTGTATCAATTACGACAGTATCGGGAATTATATTCGCTCCGGCAGCTGGAGTACCAGTGCAAAAGCAGAAGAGCTGAGCTTTTTGCTCACGTCGAAGGTGACGCATTCCCTGTTCGCCGCCTGCGTGGATGGAAGAATGTACCAGAACAGCGGTTCAAGCCCTGCAACCGAGCTGGCGCTGGCATTGGCACACCTGAATGAATACCTCCACCGGATGGAGAACAACAAAACACTTGCAACAGCAAAAAAAATATACGTTTCTCTTGCTACAGGCACCGAATTTTTTGAAGAGATCGCCAAATTACGCGCCTTCCGAAAAGTAGCGGCTTTATTGTTTGAGAGCTATGGCATTCAGCCCGCATTGCATCTGCATAGCGAAACCAGTGATACTTACCGTTCCACAGTTGACAGTTATACCAACCTGCTTCGCGATTCGATATCCGGAATGGCTGCAGTATTAGGCGGTTGCAATACCTTAGTGATAAAAAGCTTCAACGGAAAAGAGGCAACTGAATTCAGCACAAGGATGGGCCGTAACCAGCAATTGATCTTCAAAGAAGAAGCCTACCTGGATAAAGTAGCGGATGTAGCAGCAGGTTCTTTTTTCATCGAAAGTCTGACAGAAGAAATAGCAGGGAAAGCCTGGGAGGAATTTAAGCAGATCGAAAAACAGGGCGGACTGATCGCTTCGTTTGAAAAAGGCTCTGTTCAAAAAATGATCGCAGAGCAGGCGGAGAAATTAGTAGCGGAATACAAAAGCGGGAAACGCGTTCTGATCGGGGTGAATAAATATCCGAATCCTACCGATGCGCCGAAACCAATCCCTGCAAAAGAAAAATCCGCGAATGGTTTGAAACAATTGGTATTGACAAATGAGTTATTAAAAGCATAATTCAGGTATCTATGCAATTACCCGCCATACAAAAAAAGATCTATGATCCCGATAGCTATCGGGACCGCGGCCAGAAAGTCATGTTTGACTTTGACCTTGCGGAATTGTATGAAGTGGAGACGCGTGCACTGAACCAAGCGGTAAAGCGCAATTATACACGTTTTCCGGATGATTTTATGTTCCAGCTCACGAAAGATGAGTTCGAATCTTTGATGTCACAAAATGTGATATCAAAAACGGATGGTCGCGGTGGCACCAGAAAACTTCCGCATGCATTTACCGAGCAGGGCCTTGCCATGCTGAGCGGAATATTGAATTCATCAAAAGCTGTCATGGTTAATATTGCCATCATGCGTGCTTTCGTATTCCTGAGAGGGTATGCACTCTCTCACTCGGACATCACCAAAAAACTTTCAGAGATAGAAACCAAGTACGACAGGCAATTCAAAGATGTGTATGATGCAATAAATTACCTGCTACAAAAAGACGAAGAACAGAAAACACAACCGGTAGAAAGAAAACGGATCGGTTACAAAAAATAAGACATTACTATGCGTAAAGATTTTTCGAATATAAATTACAAACCGGCTGCCAATAAAAGTGCAAAGCCTGCCGGGAAGGATGTCTTCACTCCTGCCGAAGGAATTGCGATCAAAACCTCTTTTACGAAAGAAGATCTGAAGAACGCAAAACACCTCGGCTTCGGAGCGGGGATCGCACCTTTTCTTCGCGGCCCCTACAGCAGTATGTATATCCAGAGCCCCTGGACGATCCGGCAATATGCAGGCTTCAGTACCGCTGAGGAAAGCAATGCTTTTTACCGGAGAAATTTAGCAGGCGGGCAAAAAGGATTATCGGTTGCCTTTGACCTGGCTACACACCGCGGTTACGATAGTGATCATGAACGTGTGATCGGCGATGTGGGCAAGGCAGGTGTTGCTATCGATTCCATTCTGGATATGAAGATCCTGTTCGACCAGATCCCACTCGACCAGATGAGTGTGAGTATGACCATGAACGGTGCGGTACTTCCGGTACTCGCTTTTTATATTGTGGCGGCAGAAGAACAAGGGGTAAGCATGGAAAAGCTGAGCGGTACGATCCAGAACGATATCCTGAAAGAATTCATGGTACGTAATACCTATATCTATCAGCCGGAAGCATCCATGCGGATCATTGCCGATATTTTTTCTTTCACTTCCCAACGGATGCCGAAGTTCAATTCCATTTCTATCAGCGGTTATCATATGCAGGAAGCCGGAGCTACGGCGGATATTGAGCTGGCCTATACACTGGCCGATGGATTGGAATACATTCGTACGGGTATCAAAGCAGGTTTGGATATCGATGCATTCGCTCCCCGCCTTTCTTTCTTCTGGGCTATTGGTATGAACCATTTTATGGAGATCGCCAAAATGCGGGCTGCACGATTGCTTTGGGCGAAGATCGTGAAACAGTTCGATCCGAAAAACCCGAAGTCCATGGCGCTGCGCACCCACTGCCAGACCAGCGGATGGAGCTTAACCGAGCAGGATCCTTTCAACAATGTCACACGTACCTGTGTGGAAGCATTAGCAGCTGCAATGGGGCACACCCAAAGCCTGCATACCAATGCATTAGATGAAGCCATTGCTCTGCCTACCGATTTCAGTGCACGTATCGCACGGAATACGCAGATCGTTCTGCAACAGGAAACAGATATCTGCAATGTGGTGGATCCATGGGGAGGCTCGTATTATGTAGAGTATCTCACACAACAAATAGCAGAGAAAGCCTGGACACTGATAGAAGAAGTGGAACAATTAGGTGGTATGGCCAAAGCGATCGAAACGGGTATCCCTAAAATGCGCATTGAAGAAGCGGCTGCCCGCAAACAGGCGCGCATCGACGGTGGAAAAGATATTATCGTAGGAGTGAACAATTATATCACCAACGAAAAATCGAATATCGAGATCCTGGAGGTAGACAATACCAAAGTGCGTTTGCAACAGCTGGACCGGTTGAAAAAACTAAAGGCAGAACGTGATCCTGTAAAAGTGCAGGAAGCGCTGGATGCACTGACACATGCGGCACAAACAGGTACAGGGAATTTATTGGAGCTAAGCGTAAATGCAGCAAGAGTGCGCGCCACCTTAGGTGAGATTTCCTCTGCACTTGAAAAAGTATACGGACGTTACCAGGCCCGCATCCGCTCGATCTCGGGTGTTTATTCAAAAGAAATATCTATGGACAAAAATTTCACCGAAGCACGAAAACTGGCGGATGCATTTGCCGAACAGGAAGGACGCCGCCCGCGCATCATGATTGCAAAAATGGGACAGGACGGGCACGACCGCGGTGCCAAAGTGATCGCAACCAGCTTTGCCGATCTTGGATTTGATGTGGACATCGGTCCTTTGTTCCAGACGCCGGCAGAAGCTGCCAAGCAGGCGGTGGAGAACGATGTACACATTCTTGGCGTATCAAGCTTAGCGGCAGGACATAAAACACTGATCCCTTCTGTTATAGAAGAGCTAAAAAAATACGGCCGGGAAGATATCATGATCGTAGCCGGTGGTGTGATCCCGCAGCAGGATTATGATTTCTTATACAAGGCAGGGGTTTCTTTTGTTTTCGGACCGGGCACCGTGATCGCAACATCGGCACAGGAGATATTGAAGAAGCTGATGGGAAAGTAATATTTCTGTGATTCTATGAAAACCGCTCTACTTATATTTGCTTCATTTATTTCGTTTCAGGTTTATTGTCAAAAGTCGGAAGTATTTAGAAACAGGGCAGACAGTGCTTGGGAGAAAGGCAATGTAAGTCTTTCCCTTCAATTATATTCAAAAGCCATAAAAAGCGATACTACTAATGCCTATTTATATATAAGAAGAGGTATTTGCTTCAAGTATCTAGACAACAACAAAAGTGCTATCTCAGATTTAACAAAAGGCCTGCAAAAAAGCACATTATTAGAAAATAAATTATAGATATCTTTCATGGTTAATTAATTACGCCGACTCTACTCTTAACAAAAAGGATCTTTATTTGTTTCGAAGCATACTTCGCGAGACAAATTTTTCTCTTATCGAAAAGAACCTTGATCTGGATAAAATGAAAATTGAATTTAAAAAACGTAGCAATAATGATACTTTGTTAGAATTCAAATATTTGTATAACTATAGAAAGAGTTGGAATTATTTTGAATTGGATTCATTTAAACGCGCGTTTAAACACATAGATATGTGCATAGGATTATTACCGGAGTATACCGGCGCATTAATAAAGAAAATGGATATGCATCTTGAAATGAAAGACTTTCGCAGTGCAGAAGCAGACATGAAGAATCTTGAAAAATTAAGGCCCGGCGAAAATTACATTAATTATTATTGGGGCATATTTTTTCAGGAACAAAAAAATATACTGAAGCAATTACTTCTTTCAAAAAATGTCTTAAAAAGACGAAAAACGATGCTGAGATTTATAACAGTATCGGGCATTGTTACCATCAGCTAAAACAATACCCCAAAGCTTTAAAGTCATACAAGACTTCCCTTAAGCTCGATCCTGAGAGGGCTTCAACATATAATGGTATTGCCTGGAATTATTTTCTTCAGAAAAAACACCAGGAGGGAATGCCCTATATAGAAAAGTGTTTAAAGATAGATTCTTCAGAGGCCAATTTTTTTGACACAAAGGCGTGTTTACTATACGGTTTAAATCAGCTGAATGAAAGTATGGATTGTTATAATAAAGCTATAAATATAGAACCTGACCTGATCAATTCATATATATACAGAGCCCGGATATTCATTAAACTCAGAAACAATGAAAAGGCTTGCACAGATATTAAGATAATTATGCAATTAAAAGACAAGGATATCTATCTCCACGAATACAATGATCTGAAAAATTATTATTCAAGTCATTGTAATTAAGAGTTTAATCAATCTCCACCCTCGTCTTATCTTCAAACTCCCAATTTTTTGTAAACACTCTTAGTAAATAAATACCCGGAGCATATTCTTTCGTATCCACCTCGTAGGCATTCACTCCCTTGGCATTCAGTAATTCATCCGAGAGTAACAGCTGACCCATAGGACTGAACAATTCTATAAACACCTGCTCCGCCTCCGCAGAATTGATCAATACTGTGAAATGCCCGGATGAGGGATTGGGATAAGCCGTTACGATCTCCAGCCCTTCAAAATTAACAGATTCGATCTCCGAATAGCTGTAATCACCGTTTACATCCACCTGTTTGAGCCGGTAATAGGCAATACCCATCAGCGGATCGTGATCGATGTATTCATAATTCCGAAGCGTATTGCTGTAAAATATTCCGGGCACCTGGCCGAGATTGGTCCAGTTAATTGCATCCACGCTCCGTTGAATGATGAAATGACTGTTATTCGTTTCCGTTATAGTGCTCCAGTCTGCTTTCACTGCTTTTGCGTCCAGTATACTGGCTGTAAAAGAGATCAGCCCGATCGGCAAAGGACTGCAGGGAATAATAGAAGTAGTGAACTGTGCACTCACTGAATAAAAGGCGGAAGGAGCTGATTGATTGTTATACTCCGTTAGTATCTGATCCGAACTGCGGGCAGCACTGAGTATATGTAACTCATCCAACAGGCCTCCATAAAAACGTGTACTGCTGAGATCACTGCGGCCCCCAAGGAAAATATCCGTTGCCGGGTTATAGCTGTTGCCTCCCTGGAAACTCAGATTGCTGATCAGCTGCCCATCGATATATACCGTGGGGTTTCCGGGCGCATCCACTGTAAACACATAATAATGCCAGCCTGCATTCGCACGGTTGGTGCCGGCATCCAATGCATTGGGATTGGTGGCATCGTTGTTATCCTGGAACACGGTCTTCAGCATATTCTGATCGGCAGTGATGGAAAGACTTGCTTCACCGAAGTATGTATTCAGCGAATTAAACACACCGTAATTACCATGGCTGTACATATACTGATACGAAGTCCCCACATTATCCGGAACATAGAACCAATATGAAACAGAAAAGGCATTGGAAGCCGTGTAATCAAAATCAGGGATCCGGATATGATCGTCGGTCTCATCAAACGAAACAGCCCTGGATAGCTTACCCGCAACAGAATTGGAGCTGTTCATGCTGCCATAGCAGGTTCCGGGGTTTGTACCGGGAGAGCTGTCTTTCATTTGCGGGGCTGTGGTCGCCGGATTTTCATCGAGGTGAAGAACGGATCTATATACCGAAGGCCAGGCCGATCCGCTTCCCACAATAGCACAGGAGTTTCCGTAATACATATATAAAACCGTCGAAACATCCGTTTTCAAAAGCGGGACGCGTACCCAAACGATCAGGCTTCCGGATGCAGGGTCGTACAGCTCCAGCTCATGTGGTATAATTGTAGTCCCGTCACTACCTGTAAACACGATATCCGTTCCGGCAGCGGAGGCAACATACCCTCCGTTCGAAGAGCGAAGATCATTATTAGTTATGGTAATATAAACCGGGAAATCCGTAAAGTCGGAGGCACCTGCCACCATGGCCGGGTCGATATTGACGGTTTTGTAATACAGATAACCGGGTGGCTGGGCATTCACAGGCGATAAGCAGTTCAAACAAAAAAGGAGCAACAGCAGAACAGTTTTCTTAAAAGAACTTTTTCTCATACTTTTAACTTACCAGCAATAAACGATAAAATACATTCCCATTTCCCATCACGAATTTCGATCTGACCTGCGTTTTTTCCCTAACAGTATACCAGCTTATATTTACGGCGCCATTGTCTTCCAGCAAACGCCAGCAGGATAGAACTCCTATGCCGGGAACTGTGATGTTCTCCTTACCGTCAACTGTAATTTTTGTAGCGTACTCACTGAACCGCTGACCGGGAATAACCAGTTTGATATAAAAGATTTTTTTATCTGCCAAAGGAAGGGTTTTTATTAGTTCCTCCAGCATCACGCCATTGTAGTAGCCTTTGTTCGGCTTACTGTAGGTGTAACTGCTGTCCTTCAAACGCACAGTATTCTCTATCTGTGCAGAAAGAAAGGAAACAGATTCACTACAGGCTTCCGATCTCACTGCTGTGCGATAAGCAAGCGGCAACATATTTTTACCGTCAAAAAAAGAGGAATCAATATCTATTGCATTGTTGAGCTGGTAGGTTTGAGAAATAACATGGCATGGGGTTCCATTGAGCTGTGTGCTTTCCAGCTTACGCGTGAGGATGGAATTAAAATAAATGAGTCCCGCTTTGGTTTCCGTATACTGGATATAACGGTTTACGGAAGGCTTGATCTTTCCCGCTGCAGACAAAACAGTGATGGTATCAACCACTTGTTTCTGGGCGGAGGCGGACAGGCAAAGCAATAATAAGAATTGCGACAGCCTGAATGTTGTTTTTATCGACATGGCTCTAAGAAGTTTACATACGAATTTAGTATTTCAATCGAAGTGTAAATAGCTAAATTAGAGAGCCCTGTTCCATTAAAAATAACTTTCAATAGATGAAAACAGTTATTGAATAGGGAGAAGTTGTCGGTTGGGGTCTGTTTCCTGATAATTTACTTTTTGACAAAATTCTACAAACAACGAAAAATAAGTGATGAATGAAAAACAAGCCATACCATCATTTCCGTAAAGTCACAAAATCCACTCCAAGATAATCACTGGCAGTAGGATCCACATAATACGCATCTTTTGTTTTACTGTTCTCAATGATCACAAAATCGTGGTCTCTGAAGAAAGGATTGCTGAACATGGAATGTAAATTGTATCCAAACAGATATAGCTGGCCTTGCACAGAGCGGGCCTTCCATTCTCCGGATAGTTTATTCTTTTCGAGCAAGTGATTACACACGGTAGCTGTAAACCTGGCATACCCTATACAATGTGCTTCTTTTGTTTCTATAAGCAGATTGGGATCGCGTGGGCAGGCTTCCAGGGTAAAGCTCAGTTTATCGGAAGTCAGTTTCAGCGATTGACGAACGATCTCTTTTATTTCTTCGGTCTTTTCAGAAGCCTCTTCATTTATATAAACGATCAAAGCCGGAGCTGTTGCTTTATGTCCGGTACGCTCTTCCATTGCCACATACGAAACCGACCAACGATAAACAGACGGGCCAAAAAAATACCAGATGATCAGAATGGCAAGCGATGTAATGAGTAATCGTTTAAGAAATTTCAAATTGGATCTTTATTTGGTTAACAGTTCGTGAAAGCCTTTTGCAACAGGGTGTTCACAGCTAAACGTGAACCCTGCGAGCTGAGCTATGGTTTGGGCAAATTGTTTGTGATACATTTGTGTTTTCGTAGTTATTTCTCCTTTTGCTTTGATCTGAGGTCCCATCACTGCAAACCAGGTCTGATCAGCACCTACGATCTTCGCATTGTGGCTCGTCCATTCGGCTTTCGTTTTGTCGCCCCTGCCATGATCGACTGTAATGAACAAGAGCGTTTTATCCTTGTACACAGGATCCGACTGGATGGAGTTCCAGATATCACTGATCCAGGTATCCACTTTATTGGCAGCATTGAGATAATCCTTGTAGTGGCCTTCGTGCGCCCATTCATCCGTTTCGCCGTATGCGATATAAAGCAAGCGTGGTTTCTTCTTTTTTAGATAGTCCATCGCTGCATAATGCGTAAAAATATCAAGGTGTTCTTCTTCCCATGGTGAGCGCGTCATTTTTTTCTGTTTGTTGATGAATTGCTGATCGGTATCCGGTTTGTTTCCACCGCAGGAATCTGCACCGCAGATCACCGGGAAACCTGCACGCTTTTCGTTCAGGATCCGGTCAAAAGCATTCCAGGCTCCGAAAGCGGCTACTTTGTCTTTCCAGCCGGTTTGTTTATTAAAAAATTCCAGGAGGTTGGTATTTGGATTTGGCGGATACTCGTTGGTATTGATAGCCACGTCCACATAACCGCACATCAGCTCATTATAGCCCGGATAGGAAAACCAATAAGGGTTAGCGACGTTTACATTATTGCCCTGATCCCGGTTACCATAGATTTGTCCTTTTGTTTGAATGGTGCTCCACAAAAAAGGCATGAGTTTCTTTCTTCTTTCCTGTGCTGTTTTGGCCCAGTATTTTTTATAGATGCCTGCACTATCGCCCTGGTTAAAAGCAGGATTGTTCGCAATAGCGGGATCCATTCCCTTGAATACTTCCTGCCAGCGGAAACCATCGGTGGTAATAATGATCACATTCTCGATCTTATTGGCCGTCTGCGCAATCGCACATTGAACTAACAAAACGGGTAGACAGAACAAAAAACGTTTCATAAGATAAAGATCAGTAAAAAAATTTGCCGGTAGATTAAATCCCTGTTAAATTAAACAAACCTTATTTCACTTTTCTTCTTTTGATCCGCGGATCGATAGCTCCGATGTGGTCCATTGCCAGTCTGAAACCTGTTGCTGCAGACACCTTGTTCTGTTCTTTTCCGGGCAGAACAAATGGTTCCGGATTATCATACATAGGAGTTTCGAGTCTGTGAGGATGGTATACCGTTGCATACGAAGGCCCCGGGATTTTCCAGGAACCACCCATGGTGCTGTACTTTCCATTTGAATCCGCTACCCATTCACTTACATTATCATACAGGCCGTGTACTTTGTAATTATTCATGGGTGGAGTGTATACTGCCCGCAAATTGAATGCAGCAAGTTTTGAAACAATCTGGTAATGATTACTTGCAATGCCTTTTTCCTTCACATACAAATGTCCGAAGTGATTTTTCTTATCTGATTTTTTGTTGCTGACCTCTTTCGGAGTCACAATGTAGGTATGTTTAGTATCCCCGATCGCAAGGGCAGCCAGTTTCCATTCATCTGCGATCACCATGCGGTAGCGGGGAAGGATAATCCCATCTTCCATACGTACAAGCCTTTCCCCGCGATCTTTTGACGGAACTAATGAGGGCAATTTGTTTTTATCAGGATCAAAAGTCTCGTTTAAATATCCAATTGTAGTGAAAATCTCTATGGAATCTGCAGGTTCGTAAAATTTCAATATTTCCTCCCTGATCAGTACCATCTCATTCATGCGATCGGTTTTCCACCATGCATATTTTTCGATCTGCTCCGGGGACACCCCAACTACCGGGTAATCCCGGAAAATATAGTGGCGCAGGTAATTCTTCGCAAGGTATTGTTCTAATGAATCCGGCAGGCTCTCTTTCATCCACAGATTCGTATCCGGTAAGGCTTTTTTATAGGTAGCTGTGGAATAATACTTTTTAATAAAAGAAAGATAGGCGCAATACTGAGCGTTTGTTTCTTCGAGAGCTGATATATAAAAGGACTGGATGGTGTCTGAATTCAAACCATATTTTTCGGGATCAGCCGGGATCATGCCTTCGATCAGGATCATGCCCGGAGCAATTTCCTGTTCTAAGTATGGGATTTTCTGAAAACCGCCGTTATTTTGGGCAGGAATAAAAGAAAACAGGAACAAACCTGCCACAAATAGTAGATATCTAAATTTCGGCCTCAAATCTCTTCTTTATTTAATTTATTTTTCATCACATTATAAAGCAATACAGCATTCCAGTCTTCAAGATATGAAAATTTTTGATTTATAAGACCCGGATCTACCTTGGAATATAAGGTAAAATGACCCTTGTAGGCACGAAAACCTACCTGATCCCATTCAATTGATACTTTCCGGGAATTGATCAAACCTTGTTTTATTAAGATCAATTTATCCGGCTCAATAATAGTATTGCATATTTCTACCGGGATATTATTTTCCAGGTTTTCAAGAAAGGTCCATAGAAGAGAATTTAAAAAACGATCTCCAATACCGTTAACAATTTTATTTAATTGCTCTGCCTTCTCATTTCTTTTGTATCCAAAAAAAGAAGAAAAAGAAATTTCCAATACCTGTCCGGAAATGCTTTGAATATATATACTAAATACGAATGAGAAATGAGCTTTACGAATTATACCGTACCGAATTGCTTTAATTTCATCTCTTTTCAGAGTAGTCGGCGGACTATCCTTCAGCATGCTGTCCTCAAAACTCAAGGTATTTTCAGCTATGATCAATCTACGTGGATTCGAATCGAAAATACTGCGTTTAATACTAAACTCAAGATCTTTTATTTCACCTGCAGATTCCATTGTTCAGTGATTAAATACGAACGCCAATAATACACACATCATCCACCTGTTCTAAATTACCCATCCACTCATACAAAGTATCGCGTAGTTTTTTCTTTTGGTCAGCCATTGGTAAAGTGCTTATACTCACCAACAGCTCTTTCAGCTTCTTATACATGAACTTTTTTCCTTTCGGGCCGCCAAACTGATCGGGAAAACCATCTGTCAGTGTATAAATGATATCTCCTTTTTGTACTTCTATTTCGTGCTGGGTGAAGGAAGTGCTGTCCCTGTCGTGTTTTCCCACCGGCATTTTATCCGGATCAAATTCAAGCAATTCATTATTGCGCACCAGCCATACGGGGTTGTTGGCCGCACTGTAATATACTTTGTTCGTTGCCGGATCGTATTTTACGAGGCTGCAATCCATCCCGTCCTTTCCTCCTTCTGCACTCCCGTCATTGGCCAGATGCCCGATGATCTTGGATCGGGTGTAATTCAGGATATCGTTCGCTGCCGTGAGTTTCTGCCCATTCACAGCTTCATTCAGGCAGGAGATATTCAGCATGCTCATAATAGCGCCGGGCACACCATGTCCTGTACTGTCTGCCGTTACAAGGGCAAAACTTCCGTCCTTTAACGTTGAACCCCAGTAAAAATCACCGCTTACGATATCCTTGGGATTAAAGAACACGAAATAATCTTTCAAGTGCTGTTGCAGCAACTGCTCACTTGCCAGGAGAGCCCGCTGGATCCGCTGTGCATAATTGATACTGTCGGTGATCTCTTTGTTCTTTTCTTCGATCAGCTCCTTCTGATGAGAGATCTCTACCGTACGGTCGCGTACCTTCTGCTCCAGCCCTTCATAGGATTCCTGCAGCTCGCCCACCATGGTATTAAAATTCAGCGACAGCTCGGTGATCTCGTTGTTGCCTTCGATCGAAATTCGTTCGCTCAGGTTCCCCCCCCGAATGATCTTTACTTTGGCAATGAGCTTCTTGATCGGGTTGGTGATCTTGCGCGCCCTGAAATACACGAGTACGATCAATGGAATAACGGTTACAAAAAAGATAAAGCCGAATTTCCTGATCTCGTTCCTTACCAGTTGCCGCTCTTTGATATCCGTAGAACGGATCTTGATCACATAGCCGTCGAACATCGTTGTATTCATCATATCGAGATGAATGTAATCGGTGTATTCTTTTATACTGTCTTTGTCTATGGTTACACGCCCGGAGGTCTTTCCTGTAAGTGCTGCATTAAATGTCTTAAAATCTTCTTCCGGCACATTTGGATTTTTTGCATTATTGATCGCCATAATGAGTGTGATGTTTTTGATCTCCTCATAGGTAGTAGCGATCTTCCCGATCTTTGTATTCAACAATTCCTTTAATTCCTTTGCCCGTGGCGAATAAAAACCCAGCTCGAGCACATATCTTCCATCACGGGTTGGCTGATAGGTATACTTTTTAATTTTGCCGGTAGCAAGCTCATTGGAGAAGCGGTCTTCCACAAATTTCTTCTCCTTCCGGATCTTCCCGAAAAAATTCCGGAAAACGACATCCATCTTTCCAAAATCAAGCCCCCTGTCTTTTTCAAAAGTAGTATTGACTACCACTGCACTTGAGTCGATGATGTATATGAATTCGCTCGTTGTATCCAGTCCTGCCTCCAATGCTACCGGATACAGATCAGCCTTTGCCGGAACGATGTTTTCCTTTTCCAGCTTTTCCACCAACAGCTCACTCATGTTCTTCATGCGTTCGCTGTACTGCTGCTCATGAATACGCATCGACACATCGTAGAACGAAAGCAGGTTCTTTACTTCTTCCACAATGCGTTCACGCGATTCGGCATAATATTGTTCGAGCTCTTTCTTTTTGTAATAATAGCTGATATAGGAAAACAGGATCACAGACAAGATCAGGGGAATGATAATGTTCAACATCAATTGTCTGAAAACGGTAGTATTCTTCATAGAGTCCCAAAACTGAGAGTAGTAAAAGTAATAAAAAAACGCTCCGTTTGAGGCGGAGCGTTCTTACTTTATTATCGTATTATCTTACTTTCTTTTTGCCGCAGCCTGTTGTTTTTGCATCTGCTCCAAACGTTGTTGGAAGCCCGATTTTTTAATAGGCTTTTTCATATTATCATTGATCTTCGCACGCAGCTTATCGTCGCTCACTAACTTACGGAACAGGAAGGTTTGCAGGAAGGTGATCATGTTGGCAAGGAAATAGTACCAGCTCAAGCCGGCCGAATAACTGTTCATGAAGCTCAGGAAGATCACTGGCATCAGGTACATCATTACCTGCATACCCGGCATCTGCTGGTTGTTCATTGGCATCATCTTCTGGTTCATCCAGGTATACACCATCGTGGACACGAACATGAGCAATGCGAACAAGCTCATGTGATCACCGTAAATAGTATTGATCACAGGTACCACACCGAAATCCCACACCGAGTCATAAGTGGAAAGATCGGTTGCCCACAGGAATTCTTTCTGACGCAGCTCGAAAGAAGCAGGGAAGAAATTCAGCAGGGCGATGAGGATCGGTAATTGCAGCAAAGCCGGAATACAACCGGAAAGCGGACTGGCCCCGGCCTTTTTATACAAGGCCATGTTTTCCTGGTTCACCTTCATGGTGTCTGTACCGTGTTTTGCTTTGATCGCATCGATCTCCGGTTTCAGCAAACGCATTTTAGCTGAAGACAGGTAGGTTTTATATGCGATCGGTAATAGGAGTATTTTGATGATGAGGGTCAGGATAAGGATCACCCAACCCATGCTCATGGATGAGTCTTTGAATGCATTGAAAATAGGTACCACCAACCATTTGTTCAGGTATTTGAATACCGACCAGCCCATCGGGATCATTTGCTCCAGATCCAGGTTCTGGTCTTTCAGTACGTGATACTGATTCGGACCGTAGAAGAACTGCATGCTGAATGTTTCGGAAGGTTTTCCTTCGTACATGAATCCAAGTGTAGCCTTATCTGATTTTACAACATCCGAATTGGTTTGGTCCACATATACATTGAAAAGAGAACCTTTGATGAATTTTGTTTTTGCGATCAGCACCGACGAAAAGAACTGCTGTTTGAAAGCCACCCATTTCAGTTCAGACTCCGGGATCGATTTTTCCTCGCTGCTCACAAGGCTCATGTTGTCTACTTCCGCTTCTCCGTTCGGTTCTATTGTTTGATAAAAGATCCCCGAGGTTTGTTTTTCCTTTTCGATGTGCAATTCCTGTGTTGGCAACTGCATGCCCCAGTTCATCGTGATGTCGTTCCGATTGGAGCTTACGATCCCCTGCATGTTGGAGAAAACCACATCGTAATCGAGCGTGTAGGAATCCTGTTTCAGCTTGTATACAAAATCAATATAAGAGGCCGGGTTACTGGTCTTCATACGCATGGTCAGCTGGGCAGCTTTGGTACCCGGACCTGCTTTTGGTTCCTGGACTTCCGGCACAAAATAAAGGCTGTCGGTAGAAATAGCCATACTGTTGTAGGCATTGATCTCCAATGACTGCGTAAGGCTATCCCCATTGAATAAAACCAATGGGTTTGGTTCGTTCGGGCGGTTGTATTCTTTTAATTCAACGGAAACAACCTTTCCACCTTTAGAAGAAACGATCGCTTTGATCAGGTTGTTCTCGATGCTATACAGGGTGTCGCTTCCTTTTGAAGAAGCAGCAAAATCACGATACGTATCATTCAACACCTTCGCTGCCTGAACTGCCTTGAGTGAATCTGAATTAGCCGGAACTGCTGTTACACTTGTTACAGCTGTTTTTGAAGTATCCGTACTTATTTTTGCCGTATCTGCTATGGCTTTGGCTTCCGCTATTTGTTTCGCTGTTTCTACTGCCTTCAGCGAATCTGCCATCGCAATAGAATCTATCATCCGTTTTTGTGCTGCCAGCTCTTCTTTGTTCGGCCCGCTAAAATACATCCAGCCGATCAAAATTGCTCCTATAATCCCAATACCAATAAGTGAATTCCTATCCATTACATTTCAAATTGAAGGTGCAAAAGTAATGAAATAAGCCACTTTTAATCAAAATTTAGTCATTTTTTAGGAACAAAGGCTGCGGAAGGTCAAATCCCGTCGGTGAACAGTACTATTTTGGGTTTGCTTCCCGATTACTTCTTCTTAACACAAACACAACGGAAGCCGGTTTGGGAATCGGGTGCTGAATAACTACCATCTTTCCAAACTCCTGCATAGTCCTTATCATCCTTCCAGCTACCTCCTTTGGAGATGCCTTTTTCCGAGATCATTTCAGCAGCATTGCCGAATAAATCATACAATCCCAACTTGTTCGGCAGATAAGACTTTACCGGATCCATTTCATCTCCCGAATCGTTTTTAGAAAAAGAAGGGCTAAGATCCATAAAGTTAAAAAACGAGCTGTTCTTCTTTACGTAGTTTTCTTTTAGCTTTTGGTCAGTACCAATGAGGGCCAGTGCTTCCCACTCCTGCCGGGTTGGCAAACGATACTCCAGTATGATTTCTCCCGTGTAGGGCTCTGCAATCTTTTCATAGCAACGTTTGCCGGATTGAATTTCCATCCAGACATGTACACGCTCTGTTCTCCATTTGCAATACTGAACGGCCTGCTCGTAAGTAAGTCCCACTACCGGATATCCGCTGTAAGCAGGGTGCCTGAAATAATATTCAACGTAAGGTTCGCAAAAAGCCAGTTTATGTCGCCATACGAGCGTGTCAGGTAAGGAAGAAGTATACTCTATGGATCCTTTTCCGAATATCCTGTTGTTATATTCAACGTATTCCCGCCAGGCAAGATTGCTGATCTCGCATTCATCGGCAAATAAGGTGTCATTGATCTGAACGGTTCCGGGAGGAAGGAAAGCTTTCTTTTTTTTCGTGTTGAAAGCAGTGATCAACACAAGAACAAACAAAAGCCCTGTTATTTTTCCGGAAGACATGTGCTGATTATTTCTTTACCACACAAACACATCTGAAGCCTGTGTAAGAATTAGGTTCAGTACAGGCTTCGTCTTTCCATATATCCAGATTTTCCTTCAGGGTCTTCCAGCTTCCGCCTTTGGCAATTCCTTTCTCGGCTACCAGTTCACTTACATTTCCGATCACATTATAAACTCCCAGCTTATTTGGCCAGTAGGAATAAACAGGGGCTGTGACATCGGCATTATCAGAGGTTGACGAAGCGACAGAAGATGTATTTATAATATTATACTTCACCTGTCCCTTTTGCTCTTTTTTATTTTTTGCATCCAAACCTGGTAAAGCCAATGCTTCCCATTCCTGCTTCGTTGGTAAACGGTATTCGAATTTTAATTTGCCTGTATACGCCTCATTCAGATCTCCCGCTTTTCGTTTTCCTTCTTTTATTTCCAGGAAAGCGTGCACCCGCTCCGTTCTCCACCTGCAGAAATGCACTGCCTGCTCATAGCTTATTCCAACCACAGGATAGTCCTTATAGGCAGGATGCGAATAATAATACAGCACATAAGGCTCATTGTATGAAAGCGGGGCTCTCCAAACGAGCGTATCGGGCAGAGAAGAAATATACTCTACAGAGCTGCTGCCGAATTGCTGTTTGTTGTAGTCAACAAATTCCCTCCAGGAGAAATTCGATATCTCTGTTTCATCTGCAAACAGGGAATCATTGATCTGCACTGTTCCGGGTGGAAGGAACATTTTTTCTTTTCCTTTTGTAAAGGCTGTTATCAGTATAACAGAGCCGATGAGTATCATTATTTTTTTCATAGTTTCTTAATTTTAAAATAATATGCAATTTTGATAATACATTTACTTATTCCAGTTTCTTATAAAACAAATACGCTTTTGGCACTCCTTTAACCTTTTTTCCAGTTTCATAAGACGAAAAGACCAATTGTCCCTTGAGCAAACGTTCAACCTTATACGTTAATGGGCCCATTTTATATTTCCCGGGAAAAGATGCTTCCGTTATCCGATCATCCCTAATGAGTGAATCGTTTTTAAAACGCCAGGTACCAGATTCCTGCAAAACAGCCCCATATGATCTTCCGTATTTTTTATCTGAAGTAAATTCAATTATTTCACAGGTATTTGAAACATCGCACTTTATTTCCTTTTTCTTACTGCTTAAAGTAGTATCCCTGTATATAAATTGCCATTTCCCGGTTAAGGTGAAATCTCTCCCGGATACTCCCTGGGATTTAAGATACAGTGGTGCCAATAGAAGTAATACTAACCAATTCATGCATTCAATATCAGTATGTTTTTGTTTTCCTTTTGTAAGCTGTTATCAGTATAACAGAGCCCATGGGCACATTTTTTCATCGAATTGATTTAGTCGGTTATCAGAATTTCGAGATTGTATATTTTGTACATAATATGTGTATAAATGCTGTAGCCGGTAATGTTTGTAAAATATGCTTTACCGCCTTTGCCGATATGATTGAGATCGATCATCGTTTGTCCACTGAAACGCGGGCCCGATTCGAGGCGTTGGTGCTGTACTCCGTTGGCAAAACACGTGAACCAATAGGAAGAAACAACGATGGAGTCATTTACATAGATCTTTCCGAAATTCGAGATCTCTTCCTTGGTAGCTTTGGCACTCACGATCTGGTCGAGAACAGATGCAAACAAAATAGTATTGTTTTCCTGCTTCACTACCTTTATGACATCTATCTGCGCAAACGAACTCTGGAGTAGAAGAAATAAGCCTACAGTAGCGATCAACTTCATAAGCAAAAACAATTCCCGGTTTATAAATTAAACTCCTAATTTTTTCCGAAGCTCGTCTGCATCGAACAATTCCAGGTCAAGAGGCGTGAAATTGAATATCGTTTTATCACCGTCTTTTTTCGAGTTTTGAAAAGACTCGGCATTGCAGAGATACAATTCATTGTTCACCGAGGTCAGGATACTGTATTCTTTTTTTGCATCGTATTTAAAATTTTCAAGGTCCGCCGAAGTATATGTGATCATCATGTTCGCCTTATTGTCGATCAGGTAGATCATGTTCGGACGCAGGTAGTTCTTATCTGTTGCAAAAACTGCGCTTGTTATCGTCGAATTGCCCATCCGCTGCGCACAATCAGTATTGTATACCCCGAAATTATTTACCTGGAACAAGCGGCGCACTTTGAAATCGAGCTCACCCGAGTTTTTTGCTGCCTGCAGATCTACGATTGCCTGTTCAGAAATTTTCTTCTTCTCCGCTTCCATTTTCGCTACCCAGAGCTTCTGTTCTTCTTCTATCTTTTTCAGGTCTTTTTCGAGGTCTTCTTTGTATTTCTTTTCCTTTGCTTTACGCTCGGTCAGTGATTTTTCATATTCTGTAAATTTTTTCGAATAGGCATCCTGTACTTCTTCTAACTTAGTACCTGTGAATACGGGGTACACGATCAGTTTTTCTTTGCGATGCGCCAGTTCCAGGTTGAGGATATAATATTTACCCTTTTCGCTGCCGGGTGTGATATATGCATCAGCCCAGGTGATCGTACTGAACTCTTTTGTATAATGTGTGTTCTCCTCGCCTACTTCAAACAGGCAGCCTTTGAATGCTTTCAGCTCCGGAAACTGCTCGTAATTCACA
Organism: Bacteroidota bacterium; assembly: GCA_021156365.1. Lineage (GTDB taxonomy): Bacteria > Bacteroidota > Bacteroidia > B-17B0 > Aurantibacillaceae > JADJDM01. The sequence continues at coordinate 58,232 of JAJNDK010000001.1, read as the reverse complement.
TCTAACTTGAATTGCTTACGCGCTTTATTAGCAACAGCCGGTTTCTGGGGTTCAACGGGTGTCGGAAGTGTAATGATCTTTTTGTCCGTACTGGCGATCAGCTCGCCTTTTTGCACAGCTAACTTTTGGATCGTGGTTTCGATCTCCTTCACTTCTTTGCTTGTCTGGTCTTTTTTCAGCTCCGTATGCAAAGCTTTATTTTCGGCAGTTTCCGTAATGGAAACTACTTTATCCTTTCCGAGGTAATCCCATTTTTTAGCTACCGTATCGAGGTAATACAGGTTGAAGCGGGTTCCGTCTTTACGGGAAACCATATTGATATCCAGGTTTTTTCCTGGTTTAATAAATACTTCTTCACCTTCGTGGAAACCTTTGATATCGATCATACCGGCCGATTCGAAATCGTGCTTCACACCGGCACTGTCATAACGCATCGGAATGCCGCTCACCAGTTGATCAACCACATCGTGCATCTCACGGTAGTGGATCTCTACATTCCCTGTAACTTCTTTTCCGTCTTTTTTCACAAATGCTGCTTTCGGAACGGTGATCTGTGAGGTGGTTTTGTGAGTGATCACCCCGCCTTTATTCGCATTTACGGTGTATTTGGAATAGGCTAACTTCGTTTCTTTTTTTACCGGCTGGATGAATTTGCTTTTCTCTTTATCTGTTAAAGTTGTTTTTGAATTGGCAATGCTTGTAGCGGTTTTATCATGCTCATTGTTTTTGGTGATCTCATTAACGGTAACGGTACATACAACTAAGAATCCGGCAATAACAGTGGTATAGACCAGCTTCCGGATCTTCGGGAACCGCTTTTGGGATTTGGCATCCTGTATGCTTTGCTCTTTGAATTTCTTTACTAAAGCATCAAAGTCTTTTCTTGATTCAATTTCATCATCACTGATCTTGTTTCGGTCGATGGTAAACTTTGGTTCCATTTTGGATGTTTTTATTTTTTTGTCAGGATCTTTTTAATTCGCTCCAGTATCCTGTATAATTTCACTTTTGCGTTATTCTCTGTCATCATCATGATCTCTGCGATCTCTTTGAAGGCCCTTTTTTCGAAGAAGCGCATCTCGATCAGTTGCAGCTCATCTTCAGGGAGCTCCTTCATCACTTTTGATAAGGCCGGCATAAAATCTTCGTAATAGCTCTCCTGGATCTCTTCGAACAGGTGTTTGATGTCCGAAACATCAGCATTCACGGTGCGTTGTGCTTTTTTGTCCCTGAACACCTGCATCACTTCGCTGTGTGCGATCCGGTATAACCAACTTCCGAAGGGCACTCCTTTGAATTCGTATTTGTGCAGGTTGGTCAGCGCTTTCAGGAAAACCTGGGAAGTAACATCAAAAGCCGTCTCCTTGTCTTCCATCCGCTGATAAATATATCCGAAAATCTGTTTGTAGTATTTATCGTACAGGGGCCCAAAATAATTCGCGTCACGTTTAGCCGCTTCTATTTGCATAAACTCTGAACTGATCTGTTCGGTGGTGGCGTGATACTTTGCAGAAAACGTCATATTAATATTTAGGGCTTGCAATGTTAGCGTTTTATATCTATAATAGCTATCCCGGCCAAAAGATACACCTAAAACGCAAAAACCTTCTAATTATTTGATTTTTAGTCGTTTTAAGTGAATTATTTATTCTGCTCCCGGTGATTATTCAGGTGACCGGGATTTTGATTTTTTTTTTACCTTTGCAGCCTAAAATCAACAAAAACGATATGTCGAAAATTACCGAACTTTTAGGTGCTCAGGCAGAGGGATTATTAAACCATACCTGCAAAGGAATTACGAAGGAACAGATCCATTCAGCGTCCGGGAACTTTATCACAGAGCATTTTGTTGGTTCGAACCGCAGTCCACAGGTACTGAGAAGCCTTCACCAGTTATACAACACCGGCCGTTTATCGGGTACGGGTTATATGAGCATCCTGCCGGTTGACCAGGGAATTGAGCACAGTGCAGGAGCTTCTTTCGCCCCGAACCCTGTGTATTTCGATCCGGAGAATATCGTAAAGCTGGCTATTGAAGGCGGTTGCAACGCGGTAGCTTCTACTTACGGCGTATTGGGCTCTGTGGCACGTAAATATGCCCACAAGATCCCTTTTGTAGTAAAGATCAATCACAACGAATTTTTGTCGTATCCCAATAAATTTGACCAGATCATGTTCGGAACGGTAGAAGATGCCTGGAACATGGGCGCTGTAGCGGTAGGTGCTACCATCTATTTCGGTTCTCCGGAGTCCGGCCGCCAGATCGTGGAAGTAGCGGCAGCTTTTGAAAGAGCGCACCAGTTAGGTATGGCTACCATCCTTTGGTGTTATACCCGTAATTCGGCTTTCAAAAAAGACACTATCGATTATCATACCGCTGCCGATCTTTCCTCTCAGGCCAATCACCTGGGTGTGACGATCCAGGCAGATATCATCAAACAAAAAATGTCGGATAAGAACGGTGGCTACACTGCACTGAACTTCGGTAAGACGCATGCAAAAGTATATTCCGAGCTGTCGACCGATCACCCGATCGATCTTTGCCGTTACCAGGTGGCGAACTGCTACATGGGCAAGGTCGGTTTGATCAACAGCGGCGGAGAAAGCAAAGGTGCTTCCGATATGGCAGAAGCGGTTACAACTGCAGTAGTAAACAAAAGAGGCGGCGGTCAGGGATTGATCTCGGGCCGTAAAGCGTTCCAGAAACCCATGAAGGAAGGTGTTCAATTGCTGAACACGATCCAGGATGTGTACCTGGACAAGAGCATTACGATTGCATAATAATTGTTGAATTACAGACTTTTTGATCTTTTGATTTAAAATTCAAAAACTCAAAAACTCAAAAATTAAAAGGAAATGGGTTGGTTTAAAAGAATAAAAGAAGGGATCACAACAAGTACCAAGGAGAAGAAGGAAACACCGGAGGGATTGTGGTACAAGTGTCCGTCGTGTAAGAAGATCACCACTTCCGACGATCATGTGGCCAACAGATTTGTTTGTACGAGCTGCGGGTACCATGAGCGGATCGGTTCGACAGAATACTTCAATATCATTTTCGACGAGAACAGCTTTACCGAACTGGATGAGAACCTGATCAGCGGTGACCCACTGCATTTCAGCGATACAAAAAAATATACAGACCGTCTGCGCGATACCATCAAAAAAACAGGATTGAACGATGCACTTCGTTCGGCCTATGGAAAAGTGGATGGCCAGGACCTGGTGATCTGCTGTATGGATTTCAGTTTCATCGGCGGCTCTATGGGATCCGTGGTGGGAGAAAAGATCTCCAGGGCGATCGATCATTCACTGAAAACAAGAACACCTTTGATGGTGATCTCCAAATCAGGTGGTGCCCGTATGATGGAAGCGGCTTTCTCATTGATGCAAATGGCCAAAACTTCTGCTAAACTATCGTTGTTGAGCAAAGCAGGCATTCCATATATCTCTTTATTGACCGATCCTACAACAGGTGGTGTTACTGCTTCTTATGCCATGCTGGGTGATCTCAATATTGCCGAACCGGGCTCACTGATCGGTTTTGCCGGACCGCGTGTAGTAAAAGAAACGATCGGGAAAGACCTGCCGAAAGGTTTTCAGACAGCAGAGTTCGTATTGGAGCATGGTTTCCTCGATAAGATCATTCCGCGTACGGAACTGAAAGAAAAGTTATCGCAATTGCTGAGGATGTTTAGGAACTAAAAAAGTTCGCGCAGAGACGCAGAGGATTTTATACTAAATGCTCAAAAAAATAACCTCTGCTCTTATCGTCTTTGGGCCTTCCACTCTACAGCCCGATTTTTATCCACCATCCCGGCCACTCTGCGCTCTTAGCGTCTCTGCGTGCCATTTACAACTCGATTTTCAATCCATCATAAGCCAGCTCCACATGCGGAGGAAGCTCTTTGCTGACATCTGCATGCAATCCCATCTGGTGCGAAAGATGTGTCAGATAGGTCTTTTCAGGCTTTAATTCTGCAATTAATTCCAATGCTTCGGACAAGGTGTAATGAGAAATGTGTTTTTCACGCCGGAGTGCATTCAGCACCAGTACTTTCAGGCCCTTTAATTTTTCTTTCTCCGGATCGCTGATATAATTGGCATCTGTAACGTAGCCAAAATCATGAATGCGGAAACCCTTTACAGGCAACTGATAATGCAACACATCCACCGGGATCAGCTCTGTTTTGTTGATACTAAAGGGGGTATTTTCGATCGTATGCAGGTTGATCTCCGGTATGCCCGGATATTTGGTCTCACTGAAAATATAGGCAAATTCGGTCCGGATCGCTGCCTGAACACGGGTCGTTGCCCATATATCCACCGGTCTGTTGTACAGGTAGTTAAAAGCACGGACTTCATCCAGTCCTGCAATATGATCTTTATGCTCGTGTGTAAATACAACAGCGTCGAGCTGCTTCACTTTTTCGCGCAGCAATTGTTGCCTGAAATCAGGTCCGGAATCGATAACGATGGAAGAGCCTTCATCTTCTATCCAGACAGAGCTCCTTAGGCGTTTGTCTTTGGGATCTGCCGAGCTGCATACAATACATTCGCAGGCAATGATAGGAACGCCTTGTGAAGTACCTGTGCCTAAGAAAGTGATCTTCATTGCCCTGTAATATTTTGTATAGATTGAACGATCTGCATCCAGAAATTCATGAATAAGTTGATCCCATGGATCTGTGCCATGATCCCTGTAAACAAAAAGCCAAATACGGCTCCCCAGGCATGCGCACCATGAGCAACATTGTCGCCTTTCCTGCGGTCCATATAAAAACTATAGGCCAGGTACAGCACGCCGAACAGCCAGGCTGGCAGATGAAAAAACAATCCGAGGGGACTCATCGGGGTAATTAAAATAAAGCTGAATACCAATGAGCTTATGGCACCGCTGGCCCCTACTGCATTGTAATACTGGTTGTTCTTGTGTTTTATATAATCTGCCAGCGAAGATGCATAAATACCGAGTGTATACATCAGGATGAAATAAAGTGTAGCCCATTTTCCGAACAGAACGGGGAATACCTCTGTTTCCATCCTGCTGCCAAAGGAGTACATTACATACATATTGATGATAAGATGCCCATAATCGGCATGAATGAAGGCATGCGAAAGAAAGCGGTATTTCTGGTTGAAATGCTTGATCGCATAGGCATTGAACATGTATTTATCCATGATCTCGCGCCTGGAGAATGCATACATGGAAAAGCCGATGCAGGCAAATAAGATAGTGAAAGTAACTATTGGCATAGATATGCTGAGACTGCTTGCGAAGGTAAGCAATATAATGATTTTTGATCCTAAATTCCCATTAGTCTACAAAATTTGGTTTTTAATAGGAGAATTTGTTTATTTGGCCCGGACATTTTATCTTATTTCGAATACGGAACGGGATATAAAATGAGAAAAGCAAAAACATGAGCGGAAAAACGTCGTTGCTCTTCCGTAATTATGTGGTAACTTGTAATACATTGTTTATTAAACATTTTGTAACAAAAAAAATCAGGCTATGAAAAAACTGTTACTCCTCTTATCGTTATTTTTCTGCGTTGCTTTGGGCTACTCTCAAACTAATACGCAGGCCAACATCTGCGAAAAAGTAAAAAATACCTACCAGGTAGTTGTTGACAATGCAAGGATCAAAGTAGCTCTCACATCCGATGTCTGTAACGTTGTAGAAAGAGAGCGAAAAGCAGAAACGATCAACTATTACAGGTACAACGATTACATAACGCTGAAGATATACCCCACATCGCAGCTTGCTTCTATCAAAACAGAGCTTCCTTATATTATATACAAAGGTCAGGAGTAAATAATTAACAGAACAACCTAATGACAAAAAAACTACCCTTAGTCATCTTCATGCTTCTATTGGTCGCCGGCCTCCGTGCGCAGGTAAGCAATGATGATTGTGTAAACGCTACGCCGATAACGCTGGATGCAACCGGTAATGCCTGCGTAACAGGCACTACAGCCAATGCCATAGGTGTGACCTACACCACCCATCCCTGCTGGCCACTCAACCAGAACATCCCTGAAGTATGGTATTCCTTCGTAGCAACGGGTATCGACAACGTTATAACCGTAACTCCTACGGGAGGAGCTCCGGCGCAGCAGCTTGGAGTTACAGTAATGTCGGGAGGATGTGGTGCAGCTCTTAGCAACTGCGGACTATCCGGTACTGCAGGTGGCACTGCGACGACTAACTGGACCTACGCCGTTGGAACAACTGTTTGGGTAAATGTAGGATCTATGCTGGGTGCCGGCGGTTTCCAGATCTGTATTTCTTCCACTACACCCACTCCAACGCCTGCCAGCACCTGCCCGACTGCAGCCGTATTGTGTAACAAAAATCCTTTTTCCGTAGCTACTTTCCCCAATAATAGTAATGCGCTTGCACCAAGCTGTTTCGGGAACAGTTTTCAACGTCCTGTGTTTTATCAGTTTACAGTTGGTCAGACAGGTTCCTGCGTTTGGACAGCAGATCCAACCGGTGCGGCTGAATACGATTGGGTTATGTACAATATTACCGGCGGATGCCCGAACAACGGAACGGCGGAATTCGGCTGTAATTTTAATTTTGCAAACGAAACGGGAGCTCCAATCGGTATGGCAACGGGTTCTGGCACATCCTGCCCTATTGTATCAGGTTTTCCATCCGCCGCCGGGGAATTTTGTCCGGCACTTACGGTAACTTCAGGTCAAACGTATTTAATAATTATAGATAACTACAGTGATAATAACGTTGGTTTCAACTTCACCTGGGGTGGAACATTTACCATAGCACCTACATCACAATTCACTCCGAGCGCTGTTACCAGCTGTAGTCCACCGCTTAACGTAAGCTTCGTAAATACTTCAGTAGCAGCAGCCAGCCAGGTATGGAATTTCGGAAACGGGAATACCTCTACGGCTGTTACTCCGCCCAATCAAAACTATACAACTCCGGGAACTTATATTGTTTCATTAACTACAACTTCTGCCACCGGTTGCCAGGATATCGTAACGAGTAATATCACGATCGGTACACCACCAACAGTTACAGTGCCAGCAAGCTCAACTGTGTGTGTCGGTGCCACTGTACCGGCTGCTACTTTTACCAGTAACCCCGCAGGCGCTACCTATACATGGACCAATAGTAATCCGGCCATAGGCCTCGCTGGGTCAGGAAGCGCTAATATCCCTGCATTTACCGCTACGAACGGTACAGGAGCCCCGATCAATGGGGTGATCTCTGTTACGCCTACACTGAACGGATGTTCGGGTGCACCTGAATCGTATACTATTACTGTGGATCCTTCTCCTACTATTGCAGTTAACTCACCATCCATTTGCAACGGAAGCGTTACACTGATCGCTACCGGTGCCGATACGTACACATGGCCCGGAACTGCCACACCTCTTAATCCGGATGGAGACAGTGCTTCTGTTTCACCTGCCGTTACAACAACTTATTTAGTGACCGGTACTACGAACGGATGTCCGGCAACAGCTACGGCAACAGTTACTGTAGCCAACAACGTAACTGCACCCACAACTGCTCCGGTTACCTACTGTCAGAACGATGTAGCTATTGCATTAACAGCCACTACCTCTCCGGGAGGAACACTGAACTGGTATGGTACCAATGCAACCGGAGGAACCGCTTCGGCCACTGCTCCTACTCCATCCACTACCACAGCAGGAACAACTACCTATTATGTTTCGCAAACCGTAACAGGCTGTGAAGGCCCAAGAGCATCTATCCTCGTAACGGTAAATGCAACTCCTGCAGCACCAACAACCGCTCCGCTTACTTATTGCCAAAGCGATGTGGCTGTTGCATTAACCGCTACTGCTTCTGCAGGCGGAACACTGAACTGGTATGGCACTAATGCAACAGGCGGAACGGCCTCTGCTACTGCTCCTACTCCATCCACTGCAACAGCAGGAACAACTACTTATTATGTCTCGCAAACCATTCTTAGCTGCGAAGGGCCAAGAGCATCCATCCTGGTAACGGTGAATGCAACTCCGGCGGCCCCTGCAACCGCTCCTGTTACTTACTGCCAGAGTGATGTCGCCGTTGCGTTAACAGCTACTGCCTCTGCAGGGGGAGCATTGAACTGGTACGGAACGAATGCCACAGGCGGAACCGCTTCGGCCACTGCTCCGACACCATCCACTGCTACAGCAGGAACAACAACCTATTATGTTTCCCAAACCATCCTTAGCTGCGAAGGGCAGAGAGGATCTATACTGGTAACGGTGAATGCTACTCCGGCGGCCCCTGCAACTGCGCCTGTTACCTATTGTCAAAATGATGTGGCTGCTTTATTAACAGCGACTGCATCTGCAGGCGGAACACTGAACTGGTATGGAACAAACGCTACGGGTGGAACCGCTTCGGCTACTGCTCCTACTCCATCCACTGCCACAGCAGGAACAAACACCTATTATGTTTCTCAAACCATTCTTAGCTGCGAAGGGCCAAGAGGATCTATACTGGTAACGGTGAATGCAATACCTAATCCACCGGCAGCAGCAAATCTTGTATATTGCCAAAACCAGGCGGCAGCACAGCTTTCAGCAACTCCTGCTGCAGGCGGAACACTGAACTGGTATGGAACAAATGCTACAGGTGGAACCGCTTCGCCTACTGCTCCTACTCCAAGTACGGCTACTGCCGGAACAACTACCTATTATGTTTCTCAATCCATTCTTAGCTGCGAGAGCAGTCGTACACCAATAACTGTTACTGTAAACGGAACGCCGGCAGCACCTGCCACTATTGATACAGGATATTGCCAGAGTGCCACAGCTGTTTCTCTTGCTTCCAATGCAACTGCTTCTGCAGGCGGAACACTGAACTGGTATGGAACCAACGCTACAGGTGGACTGGCTTCCGGCACCGCTCCCACGCCGTCTACTGCTATATTAGGCATTACTACTTATTATGTTTCTCAATCCATTCTTGGGTGTGAAGGACCAAGAGCACCTATCAATGTTCTTATCACTCCTGTTCCTGCTATACCTGTAACAGCGCCTCTTACATACTGTCAGAACGATTTGGCTCCTGCATTAACAGCAACTGTTTCTCCCGGAGGAACACTGAACTGGTATGGAACCAATGCAAGCGGAGGTACAGCATCTGTTACCGCTCCTACACCATCCACTGCCGGATCGGGAACCACTACCTATTATGTTTCGCAAACCGTAGCAGGTTGTGAGAGCGCGCGGGAAGATCTGCTCGTTACCGTAAATCCAACTCCGGCAGCACCGGCCACAAACCCGGTTACATATTGTGAAGGAGCTACCGCCATTGCACTCAGCGCAACAGCATCAGGAGGCTCAACACTTGGCTGGTATGGAACCAATGCTACGGGTGGAGCAGCTTCGGCAGCAGCGCCAATACCATCTACTGCTATTCCCGGAACATTTACGTATTATGTTTCTCAATCTGCCAACAACTGCGAAAGCCCACGCGCACCTTTACTGGTAACCATAAACGAATTGCCGGAAGCTCCAATAACAGCTCCTGTTATATACTGCGTTGGTAATTCTGCACAGGCATTGACAGCTAATCTCCTGGTGGGCGGATCTGCCAACTGGTATGGAACCAATGCAACAGGTGGCCCGGCTTCGGCTATAGCTCCTACTCCATCCACAGCTGTGGGAGGCGTAACTACCTATTATGTATCGCAAACGTATGTAGGTTGCGAAGGCCCACGCGCCCCCCTACCCGTAACCGTAAACGCATTGCCAACAGCAGCAATGGTACCACTGTCTGACGGTTGTGCTCCGGCATGCCGTAATATGAACCTGGTTACAGGAGACAACCTCGTTTCCTGGAACTGGAACCTTGGAAACGGCACCTTTACAGGAAACGATTCGATAACAAATCATTGTTATGAAATACCGGGCACTTATACGCTGTCTGTACTTATCACGGATATTAATGGTTGCTCGAATACAATGCCTTTAGGCACTATCAACGTATTTGACTCTCCGGTAGCAGAATTTGGATATGGTCCTGAAGCGGTTACCATATTAGAACCGGAGATCTATTTTTCCAACTACTCAACAGGTACTAATATCACATCCTGGAACTGGCAATTCGGAGATCCGGGTGATAGCACCTCAAACGTTCAAAATCCTATCTTCCTGTATGAAGAGATCGGGATGTACAATGTAACGCTTACAGTTGTCAACCAAAACGGATGCAGAGATTCGATTACGCATCCTATTTATATTCCTGAAGACTGGGCTATTTATGTACCAACGGCATTCTCCCCAAATGGTGACGGTGTAAATGACGGTTTCCATGCAGATGGTATCGGGATCGATCGGGATCATTATAAAATGTGGATCTTTGACCGCTGGGGCAATCAGTTATTCTATACAGATGACTGGGATAAATACTGGGATGGAAAAGTTCAGGGGCATTCCAACATTGTTCAGGAAGACGTGTATGTGTGGAAAATCCAGGCAAAAAGCTTCAGAGGCGACAAATACAGTAATACAGGCCACGTGACCGTTGTGCGTTAAGGTTTGTAAAATGTTCAAATAATTATGAAGCCCTGCTGAAATTTATCAGCGGGGCTTTTTACTTTTACAGGTGCTAAAAATGCATTTAAATGAAGCAATTTCACGATCTAATGAAACATGTGCTCGACCAGGGCGCAACCAAAACAGACAGGACAGGAACGGGTACAGTGAGCGTTTTTGGTTACCAGATGCGTTTTAACCTGCAGGAAGGTTTCCCTTTACTCACTACCAAAAAATTACATACCAAATCGATCATACACGAACTGCTCTGGTTCCTGAAAGGCGAAACCAATATCAAATACCTGAAAGAGAACGGGGTAAGCATCTGGGATGAATGGGCCGATGAGAACGGCAATTTAGGCCCTGTGTACGGCTCCCAATGGCGCAGCTGGCCTACTCCCGATGGCAGGCATATTGACCAGATCACACAGGTGATCGACATGATCAAAAAAAATCCTGATTCAAGAAGGCTGATCGTGAGCGCCTGGAACGTTGGAGAGATCGAAAAAATGAAGCTCCCACCCTGCCATGCGTTTTTCCAGTTTTATGTAGCAGAAGGAAAACTAAGCTGCCAGCTATATCAGCGCAGTGCAGATATTTTCTTAGGTGTGCCTTTCAATATTGCTTCTTATGCCCTGCTCACACTGATGGTGGCACAGGTATGCGGCCTGCAGGCAGGAGATTTTGTTCATACCTTGGGCGATGCGCATTTGTATTCCAATCACATCGAGCAGGCAAAATTACAATTGAGCCGCGATTGCAGACCATTGCCCGCAATGAAAATAAACCCGGAAGTAAAATCGATCTTTGATTTTAAATTTGAAGATTTTACCCTCGAGAATTACGATCCGCACCCGCATATCAAAGCGGCTGTAGCGGTTTAATCAATTAAAAACAGTTTTATGGAATACAGGAGATTGGGCAGATCAGGATTACAGGTCAGCGCGCTGTCATTTGGCAGCTGGGTAACCTTTGGCTCCCAGGTGGGCGACGATACAGCAGAAAAGTGCATGAAGCTGGCCTACGACAAAGGTGTTAATTTTTTCGATAATGCCGAAGCGTATGCCAGCGGCAATTCGGAGATCGTGATGGGAAACATCCTCAAGAAAATGAACTGGGATCGTAGCACCTATGTATTGTCCAGCAAAGTTTTCTGGGGTGGTAAACTTCCCAACCAGATCGGGCTGAGCCGCAAACATGTGATAGAAGCCTGTCACAATGCACTGCGTCGTTTACAGGCAGATTATCTCGATCTGTATTATTGCCACCGTCCCGACAAAAACACACCTGTTGAGGAAACCGTACGCGCTATGCACGACCTGATTCAACAGGGAAAAGTGATGTACTGGGGAACCAGCGAATGGAGCGCGCAGGAAATAATGGAAGCTTATTCCGTAGCAAGGCAATATCATCTTACTCCGCCCACCATGGAACAGCCGCAGTACAATCTTTTTCACCGCGAACGCGTGGAAGTGGAATACCAGAAACTGTACCGGGAGATCGGGCTGGGAACTACCATCTGGAGCCCCCTCGCTTCGGGACTTTTGTCGGGTAAATACATGAACCTTACACCTGATGATACAAGGATACACCGGCCGGGAATGGAATGGCTGAAAGAAATGGTGGTAGGAGAAGGCAATGCCTGGAAACACGAAAAGATAAAACGCCTGAAAACTGTGGCAGACGACCTCGGAACAAACCTTTCCCGCCTGTCCATTGCATGGGTGTTGAAAAATGACCAGGTATCCACTGCTATTTTAGGCGCCAGTAAAGTGGAGCAACTGGAAGACACCTTACAATCAATGGAGGTGCTACCGAAACTGAATGCAGAAGTAATGGAACGCATAGAAGGCATCATGGACAACAAACCAAAAATGCCTGCTTATTAAAGAAAAAACAGGCTCCCCTGCAATGCTACTGGTCCGGCCAATGGTTCAGCAGCATCTTGTTGCAGGGTGCCTGTTATTTTTATAAAGAACGCTCTCTGAAAAAGTACCCGAACCAGAGTATCGGGTTTCTACATCACCGGAAATAACGTTTGTGTGTGTTGGGGATTATTGTCCGTTAGCAACGTTGGTACTGCCTGATGTAGCATTAAGTCAAATATATTGCAAAAACAGCAGCCTGCAAATCCCCGAAAAATGCCGTCCGACAAAGCAGAAAATTAATTCACTGATGCTCAAACTGCTATTGAAAAAAGCTCTATATTTACCTGTGTAAACACACAGGTATTTCTACGACAATACATAGTACGCGTTTTCATGGCAAAAAGATCCGGATCCTGCTTGCCGAAGACCAGCAATTGGTCAGGAAAGGTCTTGTTTCACTTATCGAGGAAGAAAGTGACATGATCGTGATCGGTGAAGCACAAAACGGAAAAGAAGTGCTGGAATTCCTGAAAGTATCCAAGCCTGATGTTGTACTCCTCGACATCGAAATGCCACTGATGAATGGAAAAGAAACCCTCGAGATCATCAAAAAACGTTTTCCTGAAACAAGAGTGATCATGTTGAGTATGCATTTTGATGCTTCCTACATCAATGAATTTATGGTACGCGGTGCAAGAGGTTATCTCGCAAAAGGCTGCGACCCGGAAACACTGTTTGAAGCCATACGCGCTGTAAAAAAAGACGGACATTTTTTCGGGGAAAAAGTAGCAAAGGCGATGCTGAATGGCCTGCAGAAAGAAAGAACAATAGCGCCTTTGCTCAGTGAAATTGCACTAAGCGACCGGGAAATCGATATCCTGAAAGAGATCTGCACCGGAAAAACAAATAAAGAAATTGCCGCTACATTGAAGATCAGCGCCAGTACAGTCGATTTCCATAAACAGAACATCTACCGGAAAACCAATTCCGGCAATGTGACGGAGCTTGTGAAGTATGCTATTAAGAACGCCATTGTGAGTCTCGATTAATATGGATCAAAAACCATTCAGGAAATTAAAGGTGGTAGAGCTGGCCTCTGTATTGGCCGGACCGTCCGTAGGTCTGTTCTTTGCTGAGTTAGGAGCGAAAGTGATCAAGATCGAGAACAAAGCCGCACAGGGAGATGTTACCCGCAGCTGGAAATTGCCTTCGGAAAAAAACAAGGACAATACATCCGCTTATTTCTATTCGGTAAACTCCGGAAAAAGACATGTGTTCCTCGACCTTACTAATCTAAGCGATCACAAACGTTGTATCAAAGAAATTTCGACTGCGGATATCGTTATCTGCAATTACAAAAAGGGCGATGACAAAAAGCTAAAACTAAGCTATGCCGATCTAAAAAAAACAAATCCGGGCCTGATCTATGCTTCCATCAATGGTTTCGGTGAAGGATCCGGACGGACAGCCTATGATCTGATCCTGCAGGCAGAAAGCGGCTTTATGTCCATCAATGGCGAATCAAACAGCAACGCTGTAAAAATGCCTGTTGCCCTGGTAGATCTCCTCGCTGCACATCAGCTGAAGGAAGCCATTCTTATTGCTTTGCTAAAAAAACAAAGCAGCGGAAAAGGTTCAGCGATCTCTGTCTCTTTGTTCAACAGCGCCATTGCTTCCCTGGCCAACCAGGCTACCAACTGGCTGATCGCGGGACATCTTCCGAAACCAATGGGCTCATTGCACCCGAACATCGCTCCGTATGGCGAGCTGTTTACTACCCGGGACAAACATCTTGTGACCTTTGCTATCGGCAGCGACAAACAATTCAATAAGTTAATGCGCGTATTAGACCTTCCGATCGATACGAAGCAGTTTTCCACCAACCAATTGAGAGTGAAGAGCCGGAAAAAACTATTCGCACTCCTGGATACCCCTATCTCAAAACTCAGGTTTAACAAGCTCTACGCCGCCTGTCTCGAAAACGACATACCGATCGGCAAGATCCGCACTATGAAAGAAGTTTTCGAGCTACCGGAAGCAAAAGAGATGTTACGCCGCTTTAAAGACAACGGACGATCTGTAACCACTGTTTCTTCCATCGCATTTAAAATAGTCTGAGATCCCGTATCTAACGCTCAAAATCAATTGGAACAGACCGTACTGCTAAACATATTCAATATCTCGTTCTGTTTGCTGAGTGCCATGAATTCTTTTTCCTCCGCATTTTGCATCGCGCCCAGGCGGGAAGCCGGTCCGGGGTATGTATTTGCTTCTTCCCGCATCTCGATGGCAAGCCGCATGGAACGGTTGGCATCGAATACAAGGTCGCCGGCCATTTCCAGCTTGCTCCGTTTGCCGTAATAATCACGCATCAGGAGGGCAATGTGGTCGTTGTTTTCATTGAATTTTTCCTGGCTGATCTTTCCCGACAGAATAGATGCTTCGATCTGTTTTCCAATGGCCTGTGCTTCGAGAAGGGAAGCTGTTGAAAGGCTTTCTTTTTTGGAGGTGCCGTTTTGCGATACAGCTTGTTTCCTAAAAGCAGCGCTCTGTTTATACAGCTCTTCAGCTTGCTGCTGAAAACCGAGTACCAGCTCTTCCCTGCTGATGATGGTGGTGATACCTAATGCATCTGCAGCAGCAACAGAAGTTTTCTGGACAAAAAAGTCATTGATCTCTTCATTCACCTGCGATTTTAATGCCTCTAATTCAATGATCTGTTTGTTGATATCACCGATGCGGTTTTTGAAAGCTTTGATCATTTGTGTAGCATTCTCCGTTCTTGTCGTTACTACCTGTTCATCAGCAGCAAGTGTTTTATCATGATCGGCAACAGGAATGGATTGATGTTTCACCACAGGTAACAACGAATTGTTAGCTGGTATTGAGCTGTTGGTTTTGGTCTGGCCGTTTGCCGTTACCTGAACGGCGATTGCCAGCACGGCGGTTAAATACATAGTTGTTCTCATAACTCAAAAGTTTTAAATAGTTCATGTTGAATGGATTTAATAATGAATGGCGGAGTATTTGAATCTGCGTTGTACCAGCCCCGTCTGCCTCAGAGGGACGGGGTTTTAGGTCTGTTCAAATTTAAAAGGTGTTCTGTATTATAGTACGGAGGAAAAAGAAAAAGGTTCGGAAAATCTATCAAAAGATCTTTTCACCTTTCCATGTACTCAGGTTGTCTTTGTACTGCTGATCCACTTTCCTATCCCGATAGCTATCGGGAGGGCCTCATATATATTCATTTTTTCCAGTACATCCTGAATGGAATTTCCGGTGAGCAACATCTGTTGATTTATTTCTTTCAGGAAACCTTTTGCCACCATGGTTTGAATACAATCGATCAGGCTGTCGTAAAAGCCATTTACATTCAACAGGGCTATTGGTTTTTTGTGTAATCCGAGCTGCGCCCAGGTAAGGATCTCGAACAGCTCTTCCATGGTACCAAAACCGCCGGGCAAAGCGATAATACCATCACAGAGCTCGTGCATTTTTGTTTTACGTTCGTGCATCGTTTCCACGAGGATCAACTCGCTCAGGTTTTCGTGTGCTATTTCTTTGCCAGCCAGGAAGTGCGGAAGAACACCGATCACTTCTCCCCCACCGGAAAGAGAACCATCTGCCACTGCTCCCATCAGGCCTACCTTAGCGCCGCCATATACGAGGCCAATACCTTTTTGTGCAAGCGCTGCTCCAAGCGTAAAAGCTTCCTTGTGGAATATTTCCTCCGTTCCGCTGCTGGAACCGCAAAATACTGTTATTCGTTTCATCCGATCCTGGCTGTTTTATGTTCAGGATAAAGATAAGCGGAAGGAAAACAGCCGGAAAAAATACTTTTCCCGGGTTTTCAAAATTATTTGGTGATCACCACTTCTTCGTGCTGTTCTTTGCCGTTAATGATAACTTTACAGATATAGATGCCGCTGGCCAGATCACTCAAATTCACCGGCACTACATATTTCCCGGTGTGCTGATTCTGGGATTTGATAAGACTCCGCACAAGACTGCCATTCATATCATAAATATCTGCCTGCACAGCTCCTTTTTGTTTTACCTCATAGCTGATATTGAACTCACCTGTGCTCGGGTTCGGAAACAACTGCAATTGATTTTCTTTGAGCGGAGCGATCGTTTTATTGGGAGCAACCGAATCGCTGACTTCTGCAACCGGCTCTATCACCTGGGTTTCTATATGGTGATAAGAGATCCCGCCGGCGACCATAGTTTCCGGATGTATCTCTATTATTGGCTCCGGTTCTATGGGTTCTGCAATCATTTTACCTTCTATCAATTCTTCAGGCTCGTAGCTGATGCCGCCATTTACAACGTCCATCAATACATCTCCGCGGATACCGCTTTCACATCCCTCAACAACAAGCGGAGTATCCTGAACAGCTGTAACAGATAACGGCGCTACCATTTGCCCTAACATCGCTTCTTCCTTCTGATCCGGAACATTCAACAGGCCGATCTCTCCTACCTGCTGACCATGATCGTTGGAACAACTGAATAAGAAGGTACCGAACACAAAAAACAAAGCGATAGCGAACACATTTCTGCGGCTTACACTTCCGGAGAGATTGGTAAAAGGGATCTTTATTTGTAAAGGGCGGTCGATCTGGGATTTCCGGAAATGACCGCAAACCTGCTTGTCCTGGTTCTCTTTCAACACCGAGTGGATGTACGCATCTGTTTTATTGGAAAAATCGTAAACAGATTTACTGCAAACATTACAAAATTTACCTTTTTCGTCAGGTTGCATTTTGTTCCAGTCTTCATGACAGGGTTCCGGGATCCTTACAATATAGTTCATGGCCTTTTTGTGTTGGTTTAGTTTTCAGATGCAGCAAAAGAATCTTTTCCATAAAAATTCTTTTTGCTTCCGGAACAAATGTATATTGCCCCCATGCAGGAATAATATGCTTTCTTTTAAGTGGCTGTAATGAATTGGTAAGTGGTCGGTTATTTACCTCGATACGCGGATAAAACCCTTGTAGGAATTTTCGGGAGTAGAAAGCACATAATAGTAAATGCCATCACTAACTTCTTTGTTGCCCCCGTCTTTTCCGTTCCAGTATTTCCGGGAGTTCGATACGGCAAACACTTCATTTCCCCAGCGGGTGTAGATAGTAAGTGTATATACGGCCGGCAGATTCTTTATCGCAAATTCATCATTAAGTCCGTCATTATTGGGAGAAAAGATGTTCGGGATCAGCAAAGGTGATTCGGGGCAGTCAGTTCCGGCAACGTCCGAATACGTGGTAATAGAAAATCCGACTGAATTAGTTGCGGTTAGCTTTATCGTATAGGACCCGCGCTCATCAAAACATATATTTACGGGATTTTGCTGCGTTGAAACCAGGGTATCGGCTCCTTCAAATTCCCAAAGCCAGGAAGTTGGCTGGTTCAGGCTTTTGTCGGTAAAATCCAGACAGAAATGATCACAGCCATCATGGATCGAGACAGCAAAATCCGGGATCGGGGCCGGATGCTCACAGATCAGCTTAGGTGTTATGTTCCAGGATGTGAGCACGGATGAAGCAACAACAGGAACAGTTTGAACAAGCATTGTATCGTGCAGCTGATCCGTTATCACAAACTGCTCGGGGCCGGTTGTATAGCTCATGTCCTGATCATAACAGGAAATATCCCCGTTCTGATCCGTTTTTACGAGGATCGCATCCCTATACCAGGCAGGGGGACGTACATCACCTGTAAATACGATCCCGTTCGTATGATCCCTGTATATTTCATAGGGATAATTGGTGTAATTAACTGAAAAAGGATAACGTTTTGCCCATACCTGTCCCCCGTTTGCATTTACCTGCAACAGAGTGATGTCACGCTCATCGAAAGTTCCCAGATCGCCTGCTATTACTGCACCTCCATTCTCTCCGGTGATGATGCAGCGGAAGATCTCGCCATTGGATGTTCCGGCATTGTAAAAGGTATTGTTGAGCACAGTTCCCTGTTTATCGAGCTTGAGAAAAAAACCGTCCCATTCTTTTCCTACAAAATAGCTGCGGCCGGTGATGTAGATATTATCCGACTGATCGGAAGCAATACCAAAAGGCTCATCATCGTAAAACGTTTTGAAGAATTTTGTCCAACGGACGATTCCATTCTTATCCGCGTTGGTAATCAATGTGTGTGGAAAGAAATCTGTCATATCGAATTTCGAAAAAGAAGCGAACGCCACTCCGCCGTCTGCAAGACACGTTATGCCACGTACTTCCGTCCCAACAGGCGTACCATAAGACCGGGCAAGCATTACCTCACCATGCTCATCATACCAGGTGATGATCGTGCGGGGATAAGTTCCCAGGTTGTAATCGCCAATGGAGCAGCTGATAAATCCATCTGTGGCAGGAATAATTGAAACGGCCTTATCATTCTGACTTGCCGAAAAGGTCTTCAGCCATTCCTGATTTCCAAAAGCATCGGTGGCCAAAAGAAATAAAGAGCAGCTGTTCCAGGAAGCGCCCGTGCTTCCGAACACAAGATATCCGCCGTCTGTTGTTTCGAGAACAGTGCCGGCATAGGTATAGTCGCTGATCTGAAATGTTTTGTCCCAAACCGGGCTGCCATTGTGGTCGGTCTTTACAAGGCTGAACTGGATCCGGCCGGAAGCATCGGCAGAAGAAATGGTAAGGATAGTCCCTTTATCCGCAGTAAGCTTGCAGGAAGTGCCGTAATCGCTGTCAACACTGCCTATGGTCTTCACAAATGTGTTCTGTGCATTTGTAACTGAAACCACTACAGCTAATATAAAAGACCAAGTTCTGTACCTCACCTTCCTTTAAAGTTACAAATGTTTTGCTGATATACCAAACCGTCCTTTTTCCAATCCCGTGAATACCTGACGCATACTAAATAATCTGGCGTTTTTTATTGCTTTACATACAAAATAGCGTAATTTTATCATGGCTTATGTACAAGCAAACAAACAGCAGGCTTCCCATTATTTTATTTGCAACACTACTCTTCGTTGTAAACAGTGTTTGTGCACAGGAAAAGTACGACTCCAAAGAATTATTGGAAAAAGCCAAGTCTTTCCGTACCACGGATCACGATAGCGCCATGTATTATGGTGAAAAAGCCCTCGAGTTTGCCAAAAGTAAGATCGACTACAATGCACAGGTGGAAGCACTGCACGAGCTGGGCTACAATTTCAGGGAAAACTCTCAGTATGATGAAGCGCTGACACAGATCCTGATGGCAAAAAAAATCCTGATGGCACATATGGATTCTACACTGTATGTACTGAACGATTATATGCAGGGAGGGATCTATTTCGAAAAAGATAATTTTCCCGAAGCGATCAAACACTATCTGTCCGCCATTCCCAGGCTGGAACAACTGAAATTATACGACAAGCATGCCTTTGCATTAAATGGTATAGCGAATGTGTATAGTTATGCCGGTAAACCTGCGGAAGCTTTGTTTTATTACGAGAAAGCGCTAAAAGCGATAGAAAAGACCAGTAATAAACGGCTGCCTGCCTCTACCTACAACAACATTGGTAATTTTTATTTTCATCAAAAGGACTACAACAAAGCCGAAACGTATCTGAAAAAGGCGGAGCAGCTTTTCATCGATGCCGGCCTGGAAAATGACCTGACCAACATTTATTTCAACTACGGCTATATCAATCGTGACCGGAAAAAATACCCGGAAGCCGTTTACAATTTCAGTAAATGTGTGCAGTTGGGAAAAAAATACGACCTGTTCGAGGATCAGATCTTTGCATATAAGGAGCTGGAAAACATTTTCAAACAACAAAGTAATTTTGAAAAGGCATATGCTTATGCGGATTCCTTCCGGGTCATCACGGAGAAAATACATACACAAAATATAGAAAAAACGGTCAGCGAGCTGGAAACCAAATTCAAATTGGAAGAAAAGAACCAGCTGCTTATTGCCAAACAACAGGAGATCCTGTTGGACGAAAAGAAGATCCGGGCAGAAACAACTGCTATTATCCTGTTGGTTTGTTTCCTGGTGCTGCTCATTATTTTTTTTGTGCTGGTTTTTTATGCCTGGAAAAAGAATAAGAATAAGAACCATTCTCTTAACCGGCAAAATGCAGAGATCACAAAAAGTAAAGAGAAGATCAACAAAGCCCTCTCCGAGAAGGAAACCCTCATTAAAGAGATCCATCACCGTGTGAAAAACAATCTCCAGGTGATCAGCAGTCTGCTCAACCTCCAGGTTTCCTCCAACTCAAACGAAGAAGTAAGAAAAGAGCTGACGGTGGCAAAAGACCGGATCCATGCCATTTCCCTCGTGCATCAAAAGCTCTATTCTGAAAATAATTTTGAGAAGATCAATATTGCGGATTATATCAATGATATTGTGGTCCAGCAAAAAATTGCCCTTCAGAAAAGTGTAGACATCGAAACATTCATCGAGGCGGATTCTATCCGTTTTAATCTCAATACCTCTGTTCCGGTCGGGATCATTCTGAATGAGCTCATCACGAACTGCTTTAAATATGCGTTCCAGGATCAAACGCCCGGGCGGATCTATATTTCTATTCACAAGGAGGCCGATCATTCGTATCTCCTCACAGTAAAAGACAATGGTGCAGGTTTTCCTCCCGGCTTCGACCTGAAGCAGCTGAGCTCACTTGGAATGGAGATCATTCTTTCCCTCGCAGAGCAGATCGATGGAACCGTTAAATGTTATAATAACGGGGGAGCCTGTGTAGAGATCCGGTTCAAAGAGATCGAATAAGACCAATAAAAAAGCCCTGTTGTATACAGAGCCTTTCTTTTAAATTATTTTGCCAGTATATCTTATTCTTCAAGTATGATCTTCTGTGTAGTTGTTTTTCCATCTGCCATAACAGCGACAAAATACATCCCGCTTTTTTCGCCGGAGAGTGAAAGGGAATAAGTGCCTGTCCAATCGGTAACAGCCTTTTCATAGATGATCGCACCAAGCGTATTGAATACTTTGATATGGCCATTTTTACCTGTCACATTCAAACGGATCTGTACATTGCCTTTTGTCGGATTAGGGAATACAAAAAAAGCAGATTCCTCATAGCCGGTTTGTTGTAGCGAGGTAGTATGCCACACACCTGAGGTAGTGACAGATGCATGATTATCGGCCAACGATTGTTGCATAGCTGCCACCTGCCCGTTCGTAAACATATAGATGTCGCTATCGTTGGACCAGGCTGGGATCATAAAGTTCATAAACATCGGACCATCCGGGTATCCTGAGCAGGCATTCGCAGCATCCGGGAAAACAGGAGAAGCCATTAACCATTGCATGTAATTGTATTGACCTACAGGAATATCAGCGATCGGTTGCGGGCCGCAATTGTTTTGGAGATGCGTAAGCCCCAGCCAATGGCCGAACTCATGCGTGGCCGATCTGCCATGTCTGAACGGACCTGCGGCTGCCAGGATATCTCCCCACATCTGGTAGCTGAATACGAGACCGTCTTTTGTGGGTGGAACAGTATTAGGCATCGTCGCATAGGATATAGAGATATCTGCGATCCATACATTGCAATAGCGGGTTGGATCCCAAATGGATTGAGGCTTCACAACATTTTCAATCTCCTGTCGTGCCTGCATAACGTCATTAGGTATAGACCAGCCTCTGCTTCCTTCGTCGATCCGTTCGATACCTGGTTCAGCAAGCAGGGTTCCACTGGTATCTACCAAAGCCGGAACAAACACAATATTTGCATTGCCCACCAATGGAGCCCATACGGCAGGCACATTTCCTACATTCCAGCCCTGGCCTGCAAAATCAGCATTCAGGATAGGGAACTGCGACATTACCTGTGCCTGAGCAATATTAGCTCCCGTGCCCATGGGTTTCGCGTTATGAACTATATGAATGATCAAGGGGATCGTATCCTGCGCTTTGATTTCATTTATCAATAATGAAAGAGAGAGTGCCGAAGCAATAAGTAAAGTGTTTTTTTTCATGACAGCTTAATTTTCATTCTATGTAAATATACATACAGAAACACTGATTTCTCCTACCGCTTACACCCTTTTTTGCACAGTAACGTGCAGGAAATAGTCTCCTGAAATACCGTCAAATTCGGGATTTGTTTTTATTCAGAGTTGATCTCAGATCCGGATCCCTATCACAGTCACATCATCTGCCTGTTCGAGATCGCCTTTCCAGTCGTCAAATCGTTTGGAAATAATGGGTAATTGTTCATCGCAAGGGAGATGGCTACAGGCAAAACACATTTCCTCCATTTGTTTGTGTTTGAATTTTTTTCCTTTCGGGCCGCCAAACTGATCGGCATATCCATCGGTAAAAAGATAAAATACATCTCCTTTATCAAGCTCAACGGGGTGTGTTTCGAACAACTTCGGGTGATCGCTTTTACCGATAGGCTGTTTGTCTCCTTTTATTATTTGCAAGGTGCCGTTCTTAATATACCACAGTGGATTATTGGCTCCGCTCCAACGAAGTATAATACTGCCTGCTGCGGTGTTTTCGATAGAAACAAGCGAGATATCCATTCCGTCGTTCACTGCCTCTCCGCTCTTTTCGAAGGTTTCCATTACCAGCTCTCTCGTCTTATCAAGAATGCCGCCTGTTTCGGTGATCTTAAACTCGTTCACCGCCCTATTGAGCGCATTGCTACACACCACACTCACCATCGCTCCGGGTACACCGTGCCCCGTACAATCAGCAGCAGCAAGGAAAGTCAATCCGGATTCGGGCAAATGTTCGAACCAGAAAAAATCCCCGGCCACAATATCTTTCGGTTTATAATAGATAAAGCTGTCCGGGAGGTACTGTTTCATCAGACTTACTGCAGGTAAAATAGCTTGCTGGATCCGTTTGGCATAATTGATAGAATCTATGATCTCTTTTTGTTTTTCATCCACCAGGTGTTTCTGGATCTCGATAATAGCTTTCTGCTTGTTGGTAACCCGGAAACGTTTGAACAGGAATACAGAAAACACTACTACGATCAATAGTATGGCAGAAACAGATAGCATCAGGATCAGGTGCCTTTTTTCTTCTTCCTCGGCGATTGTTTTCAGACGTTCTTTTTCCAGTGCAGCCTTTGCGTTCAGTTCTGCTTCCTTTTTCTCCACTTCGTAATTAGTATTCACTTCGCTTGCCTGGCGTGAATTTGTCTCATTAAAGATGCTATCGGTAAGCTCTTTGAACTTTACATGCGACTTGTATGCATCGTCGTAGTTATCAGTAGCAGCATAAGCCGTAGCCAAGTTCTCATAACAAAGCCGCATGTTATCGATCTCGCCGATACTCCTGCTTACATCCAATCCTACTTTACTATATTGGATAGCCAGCTTGTAATTTCCCATTTTGTTATAAGCGCTGCCCAGGTTGATATACACAATGCTGATCTCTGATTTATTTCCGTATTCTTTCAGCAAAGCCAGCGCTTTGAAGGAATAATCCAGGGATTCTTCATACTCTTTATTCTCTTCACAAAACGAACCAATATTCAGGTAGCACATCCCCACGCCTGCCTGATCTCCCAGTTCCTGTTTGATGCCCATTGATTTCATCTGGTATTCAATAGCCTTTTGAAAATCGCCCAACTCGTGGTAGGCAATGCCAATGTTTCCGTAAGAGATTCCCATTCCGTTCCTGTCCTTCAGGTCCGAACAGATCTGCAGATCCTTCATATAACAGTCAAGCTCCTTTTCCTTTTGACCCAGCTCTGAGTATACATTCCCAAGGTTATTATAAGCAACACCGATCCCATTCTTATCGCCGATCTCCTCTGAGATTCTCAGGGATTTGAGTTGATAATCGAGCGCACGTGTATAATTGGACTGAGCATAGTAAACGATTCCCAACTTGCTATAAGCAGAGCTAAGCCCCGATTTAAAACCCGTTTTTTCACTCAGTTCTTTGGCAGTAGTGGCTGTTTCAAGGGATTCCACATATTTGCCTTCTTCCGATAGTTCCCAGGCCAGCGAATTGAGCGCATCGATCCGGATGGTATCCTCACTTGCATCCTTTATGACCATACGCAATGAATCAATCATTTTTGTTTGCCCCGACATCCAACCGGAAGCAAAAAAAAGGGTAATCAAAAACAGCGCTGTTTGTTTCATAGGGAATCGAAGTAAATATACAAATTGTATTTACAAAATGAAACAACCGGTAACAAATACGGGCCTATCCGAAGATACCGAGGCGGAAACCAAAGCGATAGAAAAGATCCAGTTTCTTTCCGCTCAGGTTCTGTACATTGGTACCTACATCAAAACGGAATACCTTGAAGATCTTATCTGCCCCGATGAAAACTTCGGTGTAGTTTGTTTTTGGCGTAAACAAAGCATTTACACCGGCCACTTCGTAGATCTTTGTTTTACGCAACAGCGGTATCTTGCCAATGAAGAAGCCCCGGAAATTGTGAGATGCATGCAGCTCGATGTATTTATCGTTGGTGCTGTATTTATAATAATCCAGGGCATGGAATTCACTGATACCATCGCGGGTACTGATAAGCGGAGCATCCGAATTTTGTTTGTTCGACAGAAAGATCGTCTGATTGCCGCTGAAATGTTTGTAATCGATAAAGTTCATTTGCTGGTTGTTGAAGAACATGCCTGCCAGCACATCGAAAGAGAACCTGCCCCACACCCGCAGATCCATATCTTTTCCAACTCCTGCCTCGAGGTAATCGTAATTAAAGGAAGCGGCTTTGGTCGCAATCCCTTTTTTATAAGCAAAGGAAAACTCCGGCCACCGGGTGTCAAGGATGTGCTTGCCCGTCGGATAGGTTTCATATTTGGCAAAAGGGATCCATTTGATGCCCACTGCTACCTGCACCATTTTATGCGTTGCAAAAGCCGGAGTTTCCTGTGAGCCTAACGGGTTCAGCGGATCGTTGGAGGTAAAATGTTTATCGGCAGGGCCGGTCCAGTAATAAAAGCTTTTGTTCATTAATGCCTCACGGACATTATATTGCACGGATACATTGCTGTATACTCCATTCACAATCTCCCGGAAATATTCTGCCTCTGCCGAATATTTGGCATACAGCTTCTGAAAATTGCTTTTATAAAACAAGGTATATCCCGCATTCATAAAATCACCAATGGGCTCATGCTGGTTGTATTGCTTGATATAACGTCCTCCCCTGAAAATAATTCGCTGACTGTTTTTCGGATCGAATATGCGATAGAAACGCGCTGCGCCGAACAATTGTTTATTGTCAAAACCATACCTTGCCAAACCGCTGATACCTGTAGCTTTCCGGGTTTCTTTATTGCGTTTTGTATAATTGAGGATCAGTTTCACCCGGGTCCCTTCCACTGTATTGTAATTGACCCAGTCGAATATTGGGTTCGAATAGATGTTCACACCTGTTTCGTTGTTGCGCATACTGAAACCACCGATATCGAAACGGGGCTGACGGGATGCTTTGGCTACTGAATCTTTGTATTCTTTGGTCTCTTTTTTTGCCAGCGTACTGTCACTGTGATTGTAATGCTTTGATTCTTCTTCGCTGAGAATGGAAGGCCTGGTACCGCTCCAGAAGCTGGTATCCTTTTTATTGGCGCTCTCTTCTATTTTAAACACCTCGTTGCCAAAGAATTTTTTCGGGAAAGGTTTGTTCAGTACATAATTGGAGATAGCAGCAGTTGCCATGTCTTTGGCAGCAAAGCCGAAGATCTTGAAATGACTGTATAACTGGAGCTGCACCGGCATATAAATACTGTCGTTCACCTTCACCATTTCCTGCTTCAGATGCACGGT
Source organism: Bacteroidota bacterium (assembly GCA_021156365.1). Lineage (GTDB taxonomy): Bacteria > Bacteroidota > Bacteroidia > B-17B0 > Aurantibacillaceae > JADJDM01. Next base: position 32,097 of record JAJNDK010000001.1, on the reverse strand, counting down.
ATCTGCAAACTCGATCTGTGCATCCTTGGTGATGAAGAGATCGGTAGAATAGATCTGGTAGTTTTCTTCGCTGATGTAGATCTCCCCGTTAAACAAGGGATCACCTTTTCGGCGGGGAGTCACTTTGATCTTGTGGATCGGTTTGCTGCCATCATAAAAAGTTCCGAGGTATTTGTATTTATAGCTCAGCAAAGCTCCGGTAGCGATCGGCGATACAAACGGCCGCTCCGAATAAAAGCCGAGGTCGATGGAAGGCTCATAAAAATTAACGAACACATCCTCCACCCTGTTCCAGCTGAAACCCGTTTTGGTTCCGGCTACTTTCGAAGCGATCATTTCTTCTTTCTTTTTATCGGGGCGCTGAAAATAATATTTCGCCACCGACTCGGACAGGTAAATAATGCCCAGGTTGTTGGAATCGGGTATGTCTTTTTTGTTGATGAAAAAAGGGATCTTTTTCGGGATCTCCACCAGCTTTACATTCGCTTTCATGTATATATCCGCCGAATAGGATTTCACATTCTCGAGGTTTTCCTTGCGGCGTTTGATCGCTTCTTTGATGATCGCATAGGCCGGATCCCTTGAATTGGCTTTGATCACCACTTCTTGGATCTGGATGTTCTCCGATTTCATTTTCACCTTCAGCTCCGAAACCTGCGTATTGAGGTCCAGTTTTTCTTTGTGTGTTTTATAACCGAGTGTCTGGAATACCAGCAGCTGATCTTCTCCCTGCTTCACGGTTAGAGCAAATTCTCCGTCGGCGTTGGCAGTAGTTCCGTTTGTGGTTCCTTCGATATATACATTCACAAAAGGTATCTCCGCACCGAACTCGTCGGTGATCTTTCCACGGATCGTGATGTATTCTTCCTTCACACCTAAACTGCGCATAATAAAAGCCATCTGGAAAGCCGCTTCTTTGTATGCACCGTAACGTCCGGAAGCGCCGCCATGTCCTGCATCCATATTGGTTTTGAATAAGAGCAAATTGGTATCTGTTTTCAGATCACGCAATTTCGAAACCCACTTGGCAGGCTCCCAGTAGGCCACCTGCGAATCGTTGTAGCCCGAAGTAACGAGCATAGCCGGATAATTTTTCCGTTCCACATTCTCATAAGGCGAATAGGTACGGATGTATTTGTACTCTTCTTTTTTCTTCGGGTTCCCCCATTCGTCAAATTCAAAGGTAGTAAGCGGTAATGTTTCATCCAGCATGGTATTGATCACATCTACAAAAGGAACATTGGCTACCACACATTTGAACAGGTCCGGGCGCATGTTGGTAACAGCGCCCATCAGTAAGCCACCTGCACTTCCTCCGTTGATGGCTAGTTTTTCTTTGTTCGTATACCCTTTCTGAATAAGGCATTCGGATATATCGATAAAATCGTAAAAGGTGTTTTTTTTGTTGAACATTTTTCCATCCTCATACCATTGCCTGCCCAGATCATTGCTGCCGCGGATATGCGCCTGCGCTACCACAAAGCCCCTGTCGAGATAACTGATTGCAGAAGGATCAAAACCGGTGGAAGATGGCGCTCCATAAGATCCGTAGCCTAACAGTAAGCAGGGATTTTTCCCGTCCAACACGAGTCCTTTTTTATAGCTAAGCGTAACCGGTACCTGTTTTCCATCCCTTGCAGTGGCAAAGATCCGAACAGTTTCGTAATCTGATGCTTTATAAGCTCCCAGGATGGTGTCCTCCGTTACAAATTTCTTTTCTCCCGTCACCAGGTCATACAAAAATGTCTGTGAAGGTGTTACCATGTTCGACCACGAGATCTCCATCTCATCGGAAGTGGCGTACTCATAATCTTCAAAAGCATATCCGATACTATAATTGGGAATGCCCGGATCAAAATACACCGATTCATTTGTCTTCCTGTTGATAAAACGCAAACGGTCCTGGGCATTTTCCTTTTCGGCGAGGATCAGAAAATCTTTGGTGAATTCATGGTCCGATAACAATACATTGTCGCGATGGGCGATCAGTGTTTTCCATTTGGAAGGATCCGGCTCCGTTATTTTCGTCGTCATGATCTTTCCATTCAGCTCTTTGTTGTTCCGGGTAAAAACAATAAACTCATTTCCTTCGAGGTGATTGATATTATACAAAACATCCTGTTCACGCTTCAGGAACAGCTTCGGGACGGAATGATTCCCATCTGCCGGAAAGTACCAGCACTCGTTCGATTTGGTCTTTGAAACGCTAAAGATCAGGTATTGTTTGGAGGTAGATAAACCCAGATTGATCTCCATCGTTTTATCGGGCTCTTCGAAAATAAGACTGTCGCTCTCTACCGCTGTTCCTACACGATGCTTGTAGACCCGATATTGACGAAGGGTTTGGGCTTCCGGCTTTGTGTAATAAACTGTTTTATTATCGGTAGCCCAGATCAGATCCATCACATCACTGATCTTATCTGCAGGATAGGTCGTGTCTTTGTCAATATTCTTCAGGTAACAGGTTTGCACTCGGTTTCCTTTGTTGTCAATACCATAATACAGCAAGCGCTGATCGGGGCTGATATGATATCCGCTTACACTTACGTAGGGGTTTTCCTCTGCCAGCTTGTTCACATCCAGCACTATTTGCTCTTTGGCATCTGCGGTGTCTTTTTTGCGGAGAATGATCGCATAATCTTTTCCTTTTTCGTAGCGGTTGTAATAAAAATAGCCTTTTCGTTTGCGTGGCCGGGAACTGAACGATTCCTTCCGCCGGCTTTTGAATTCTTCATACAACACTTTTTGCAGAAAAGAGCTTTCCTTCATCACATTATCGGCATAGGTATTTTCGGCATAGAGGTGGTTGATCACTTCCGTGCTGTTTTTATCACGCAGCCAGAAATACTCGTCAATCAATGTATCTCCGTGAATGATCAGCTGGTTAGGGACCTTTTTGGCAACAGGAGGCGTATTATCCTGGGCCATCCCCACTACAACGAAGCAACAGATACTAATAAGAAGAAACGTTATTTTTCTCACAATCATAAGACGATCAATAAGTGGGTTAAGTTACAGATTTTTGATATTCCCGGCAGGATTTGTTAGCAAATCGGGCATTCTTTACCAGCCTTGCCCCGGAATCTTATTTGAGTACCCGTTTCAGGTTTTCGAGATAAATGGCATTCCTGTTCAAACCATTGTGCCGGGCTCCGGGCAGGGTGATCAGCGTATCCCCTTTTTTGAACTGTTCTTTCAGTTTAAGTGAAGAGCCATAATAAATAATACCATCATCCGTTCCGTGAAAGATCGTGACAGGAACACTGGTCTTTGCCAGAAAATCATTCGTCGGGAATTTATAGTTCAGCAGAAAAGTGGGAACTATGGGATACCGTTTGCGCATCATATCGCTCAGGTTGTAATAGGGAGCCTGCAGGATCAAACGTGCAGGATGATTGGCAGATGCCAGCATAGCCGCGGGGCCTGTACCGATGGAATAACCGATGATCGTAATATCTTTTTCGTTATAGAATTTCTTCAGCGAGTCGTAAGCCGTTTGCAGATCCGAATAGAGTTGTTGTTCGCTGCTAATCGTTCCTTCGCTTTTTCCAAAGCCCCTGTAATCCATCACAAAAAAATCATGTTGCAGGCCGGTATACACATCTGCAATTTCGCCCCAGGTATCCAGCGCCCCCGCATTGCCATGCAGGTAAAAGACCAGGCCCTTGCAGCTGTCGGCTTTGAATAACAGTCCGTTCAGGCGTGCCCCGTCGCTCGTTGTGACAAACATCTCCCGGTAATTCCCCGGGTATTGGTATTTGTATGTGCCGGCGAGTTTGGTAGGAATAAAAATGATGCTTTCCTGCTGAAAGTACAAATACCCGCAGGCAGCAATATAAAGCAGTGCAAGACTGATAAAGATACGTTTGAGCCAGCGGAAGATCTTTGTTTTCATAAGGATATGTATCTAACGACGATTTTTTTCTGTTTAGTATCAATTTATTTCTTCCCGGGCCGCTCCTACAGAACTTTGTTATTCGTATAAATATGTCTACGCGGTGGTTGATATTTATTCATGCCATAAGACGGTTAATATGGGGTTCAAATTACAGCTTTTTGGTTATTCGGAGCAAAATTGTTAGCATTTAACTTAAACAGGTGCTACCGCTACTTATTTTATAGAGTGAAGTCCTGAGAAGACGCGTAAAGAAATAAAAAAATATGCCTATAATTGCAACCTTGAATACTAGCTTTATGAAGAAGAACCTGGAGTTTTTACCACAAATAGACGGTCTGCGTTTTATTGCTGTTTTAGGGGTCATTATTGCTCACTGGGTTGCCCAAAGCTTTACCGGCAGTGTTATCCTTGGAAATATTCCTTATGGAACCGGCGTTAACCTGTTCTTCGTGATCAGTGGCTTTTTGATCACCTATATTTTACTTTTAAAGAAGGATGACATCGCCAATAAGGAATCTACATTCAAAACGGAAATAAAGAATTTTTATGTAAAAAGAACTTTACGGATCTTTCCCATATACTATTTGCTTATCCTGATCCTGTGTATAGTAAACTATGAAGAGATACGACTTTATCTGATCGACCTGCTTACCTACACTTCCAACTGGTACATGGTGCTGGAAAATAAATATATAGGACATCAGACACATTTGTGGTCATTGGCTGTGGAAGAGCAGTTTTACCTGGTGTGGCCGTTCTGCATCTTGCTGGTCCCAAAAAAAAGGATCCTGCTTACGATCTTCCTGTTCATACTCATTGGCTTTCTGAGTAAGATCTTTTTCCTGTTCTTTACCTCGCATGTGTCGGCAGTTAATGGTGCTACTTTCAGCTGCTTCGATTCGCTGGGCTTTGGTGCACTCATTGCATACAACCAGATCCATAAGGTGGTTAAGCTCAATATAAAATACGTAAAAATACTATTATGGTCAAGCATACTGGTTTATATCCTGCTATATGTTAGCCCTGGCTTATTAAAAGATCCGGTTAAATTTCTACTATTCAATTCAATGACTTCGGTAGTATTTTTCTTTATGATCTTTATTGCTGCCAACAACGGTTATACCGGTTTCTGGAAAGCGATACTGGAAAATAAAAGCGTGCTCTACCTCGGAAGGATCAGTTACGGTATGTACCTTTATCATAACTTTATTCCCCTCATTTATTTTGCGGGACTCAACAAATTTTTTCCGGGATTCAAAACGGACTTCGACCTGTTTGTGATCTACTTTCTTATGTTGGTTATCATTTCCACTGTTTCCTGGTACCTGATCGAAAGACCCCTGTTATCCCTGAAAAAGAGGTTTCAGTAACCAGTTATGTCATCAGGCGACCTGTTACTAAACAAGGCTTCCTGCATAGAGCATCCTGTATGTGGATCATGCCAGGGCTATAGATTTTCAACAACCTGTTCATAATTTTGAGAAAAAACGGGAAATTAATTTGGCGGATCAAAAGAAAAACATTTACTTTGTATCTCAAAGCACTTTAATCATGACAGAAAACGAACACCTGGATGCACTCAAAGACATCCGCCACCTCATGAATCGTTCGAACCGGTTTTTATCCCTGAGCGGATTATCCGGAGTCTTTGCAGGAGTTTATGCGCTTATGGGAGCTGCTGTAGCCTGGGTGTGGCAGAATGAATATCTTGTACGCTTTCGGGAGATCCGTTCCAATATTCCTATATACAAAGAGGAAGGATACAGGCAGGCTTTTCAAAGCAGTATGGATTATGATGCACTGGAGGCATTGAACACTGAATTTTATATCCGTTTCGGGATTCTTGCCATCGCCGTTATGGGCCTTTCTTTAGGTACGGGGTTCATTTTCTCGGTACGTAAGGCAAAGAAAGCAGGACAAAAACTGCTGGATCACGGCGCTAAACTATTGCTGGCCAATCTTGCCATTCCTTTGCTGGCAGGTGGGGCGTTCTGTTTGCTGTTGATTTTACGTGGAGAAGTTCTCTTAGTAGCTCCTGCCCTGCTGATCTTTTATGGAATAGCTTTGCTGGCTGCCGGAAAATATACATTGGACGAAGTTCGTTACCTTGGGATCTGTGAAGTGGTCCTTGGCCTTGTGAACGGTTTTTTCTTTTTGGGAGAAGGACTGCTATTCTGGGCGATCGGGTTCGGGCTGTTGCATATTTTCTACGGACTGCTGATGTGGAACAAGTATGATAGAAAGAGATAAGAATTTTAGAATTGTTGAGTTTTAGAATTATTGATTTACTGATGGGTGTTTTTAACTACAGATCAGGAATTCAAAAAATCAACAAATAAATAATAACGCTATTGAAAATACATATACATAATCTGAATAAGGCATTCGAGAACCGGGTACGGCTTGGGATCATGAGTATCCTGATGGTGAACGACAGCATGGATTTCAATACACTGAAAGAAATGCTGGAGCTTACGGACGGGAACCTTGCATCGCATGTGACGGCATTGGAGAAGGAAGGATACCTGCATATTAAAAAGGAATTTGCCGGAAAGAAAACCCTTACTACCTACTCTGCCACCAAAACCGGTGTCAAAGCATTCAACGAACACCTGGACGCATTAGAAAAACTCTTAAAAGACCGAAACACTTAATCCTTTTTTTTACACATTTACTTTGAAATTCAAAGCACTTTTAATTATGAAAACAAGAGAACAGCTCATCAACCTCTACGCACAAAAAGTAGTTTTGCCACTTTACAAGCGTGTATTCCGTTCCTTCAAAACTCCCTTCAGCATGGAGCAATTGCAACAAATGCCAGAGGGTACACTTGGCAAAGACCTGTACCTGTTTATGCAAAGCAACAAACTTGAGATCCTCCCTTTTTTCCATATACACGATACAAAACATCTGTTGCTCGGTTATACTACCAGCCTGGAGGATGAGGCTTGTCTTCAGTTCTTCGACCTCGGTAACAGGTTCTATACACTGCCCACAATCGTAAGTGCAGCTGTATTTATGACAATACTACCCGAGAGCTGGTCAAAATTCAGAGCCGCTTTTAAACGTGGCAGAGCCGCCAAACCCATCGGACGATTGCACTTCGAGCACATGCTCCACTTCAGCACACAGGAATTACGCATCACTAACCATTTAAACCCATAAACTATGTTTTCTATGTTTCCAATAGCCGCTGTCTTTTTTGGTGTTGCCGCAGGTGCAGTTGTCGTGCTTTCACTAATCACCCTGTTCAGAAAGAAAAAACCGGGTTTCGGTGTATTAAAATTCCTGGGTGAGCTGACCCTGATCGTTGTTCTGCCTGTATTTGGCTTTTTCGAAAGCAATGATCCCTGCCAGGAACATCCTTTCGAACTGAACAGTTACCCGACTGCCGTACTGCTTTACCTGGTACCTCTGATCTGTTATTTTATTTCTGCCTATTTAAAAAAAGAACTGCCACCGGTCGTATTGGCACTCCTGCCTCTCGGGCTGATAATGGGACTCGTTTACTGCGCCATCCTGCAACTGCATTTCGGAGCCATGACTGTCATGGTTGTGTTCCCCGTTCTTGGTTTACCGCTTGTTGCACCTGTATTGGGTTTCATTTATCTGCTGGTCGAATTCATTGCACTGCATAAATACCAGCAGGAACAGATATCCAAACAATCATACTCCTCTCCTGCTTTGGGTACACTTGCAACTCTTTTTCTGTTGCCGCTTTGGCAAAAGGCCCCCATCGCACTTTTGCTTTGTGCTCCTATCCTTGCATTGATGCAATTTGTGCTGACCCTGTTCGGTCAGGCTCCCGATTCCATGATCTCCATGTTTACCGAATCCTGCGGTTTTCTGCTTTCCAATCATCAGGGCTGTAGCTGCGGTGGCGATCATTACTTATGTTCTGTAGCGGCAAATGGAAATAAAAAACTCGTCAAGCCGGTTCGTTTCGGTTTGCGGAAAGAAGAGAAGATCGTGGTGAACCGACAGCTGCTGATCGCCAATGCATTTGAGAACTGGATGGAAGAGCATGTTCCGAAGACACATCGCTTTGTAAGAAATACCTACGACTCTATGAACATCCCGGTAAACAAATGGTCGAAGGATAAACGAAAAGCAAATGTGATCTACATTTTAATGAAACCGCTGGAATGGTTGTTCTTGTTATGGCTCTATTGCTTCGATAAAAAACCGGAAAGCAGGATCGCACTGCAGTACCTTCCTAAACGGCAGTATGAAGAGTTTAAGAAATCCCGTAACAAACAGATAAGTCCGATGCAAGACGCAAGAGCCAGGACGCTTTTCGGGAAATAAGGAAGTAGAATTAAAAAATAAAAATAGTGGAGAAGACAAAAAATAACCTAAGTAATAAAAACATGAAACCAGAAATTTTAAATCCGAAAAAACAAGTAAAGACCATCCGCATCTTTACAGTTGCTTTTGTAATCTGTCTTGCACTTAGCGGTATTACTGCCTTTCCTCTTGTCTCTGAAATGAATTTCCTGGAGAGGCACCTGGACCTCTTTCCTGTCTTTTTACAGGAATGGCTCAGTAAAGTAAGCGAAAGTGTAAGAAACACCGATCCGAAAATATTGTATGGAACCGACTGGCTGGCTTTTGCCCACCTGATCATCGCTTCGTTTTTTATCGGGGTGTACATCAACCCGGTGAAGAATAAATTTATTGTACAGATGGGTATGCTTGCCTGCCTGGCGATATTCCCTCTTGCTTTTATTTGCGGACCAATCCGCGGAATTCCTTTCTTCCATCAATTGATCGATTGCTGCTTCGGGATCATCGGTTTGATTCCCTTAGCGATCATTTATAAAAAGATCCGGCAACTGGAGGTCAAAAAAAATGTAGCACAACTATAAACAACAAACAAATAAGTATCATGAAAAAAGAAACAAAAAAAACACTGCTCTGGATCGTTTTATTCGCAACGGCCATGGGCTTCCTCGAAACATCGGTAGTCGTTTACCTGCGGGAACTCTATTACCCGGAAGGATTCAATTTTCCACTCACGACCATTCCCAACAAAATTGCCGTAGTGGAATTCTGGCGCGAGTTCGCTACGATCATTATGCTGGTAGGCGCCGGTATTATTGCCGGTAAAACAAAGCTCAGCCGTTTTGCGTACTTCATCATTGCTTTTGCGGTCTGGGATCTATTCTATTACGTGTTCCTGTATGTGCTGATCCAGTGGCCGCAAAGCTTATTTACATGGGATATTCTTTTCCTTATTCCATTTCCATGGACCGGACCAGTGATCGCTCCCTGCCTGGTAGCACTTGGTATGACACTGTTAGGATACCTCATCATTCATTATGAAGAAAAGAACGGATCAGTGCGCATCATTACAAAACAATGGTCTTTATTGATCGGCGGTGTCTGTATCATCATCTTCTCGTTTATGTGGGACTACTTTTCCATTACCTACGAAACCTCTGTAGGCACCTGGACACTGCTTTCCAAAAACAATATGTTCGAAGAAATAAAAACATACGTTCCGGTACAATTTAACTGGCCGCTGTTCTTTGCAGGTTTATCCTGTTCGGCAGCCGGAATGCTCTCCTGCTACTTATCCTGGAGAACAAGACCTGCATTGATCACGAACCAGGTATCCGAAAACAATTAAAAAAAGCAGCAAACATTGCTCAATTAGTATAAACAAATAAAAAACACTCATATGAAAAAATCAGACTGGATCCTTTCCTTAGCCACCCTCGCTTACAGTTACCTGTTCTATCAGCAGCTGGCCGGGATCAATTACTTTATATTTTCCATACTGCTCTGCATCTTGCTTGCGGTCCTCAACAAAGATGTGTGGAAAGATAAAAAATGGCTTATGTATGCAGGCTTGTCGGTTGCCAGCTCGTTCTTTATCATGTGGCACAACTCCAACCTCGCCATCTGGGCCAACATCTGCTCCCTGCTGCTGCTGTCTGCCAATTCGGTGAACAGGAGCTCATCGGTGATCATGAACGGATTCTACTGCATGTATTCCATTGCAGGATCGTATGTTTTTATTATCATCAATGCAGTAAAAAGACAGGAAACCAAAACCGGAGACACCCCTCCGTCCGGAAAAAAAGGAATGAACTTCCTGATAGGCCTGGCGGTATTGGTGATCGTACTCATCTTCTTTTTTATCTATAAAAATGCGAACCCTCTCTTTGAAAAATTCACCGAAAAAATAAACCTCGATTTCATCAGCGGAGCATGGATCGTGTTTACACTGATCGGTTTCTTCATTGTATACGGCTTGTTCAGACACCAGCGAATAACAGGATTGGATACATGGGAAAGCAGCTTACCGATCACATTAAACAACCAGGGCTTGAAAATAAAATTATTCGAAAAAAAAGGAGGTGTTTTTCTGTTCGTGATGCTGAATTTCATGCTGCTTTTCATCAACGTCCTGGATGTGGTATATTTATACGTACTCAACCAGCTGCCGGAAGGGATCACACATACACAATTCGTGCACAATGGCGTGGGGATGATCATTCTTTCCATTGTATTGGGAATTGCTATTATCCTATACCTGTTCAGGAATGCCATGAATTTTGAAGAGAAAAACAAATTCATCAAACTGCTGGTTACACTCTGGATCCTGCAAAATGCAATGATGATCGTTTCTACCTGCCTGCGGAATTATATCTATGTGAGTGAATTCAATTTAACCTACAAACGGATAGGTGTATTTGTTTACCTCGCGCTTTCCATTATCGGCTTATTGCTGACACTTTATAAGATCCAATTCAAAAAAAGCAATTGGTTCCTCGTTCGCACCAATGCTTTCTGCTGCTTCCTCTTTCTTTGTTTCTCCTCTTTCATCAACTGGGATAAACTGGTCTGTGAATTCAACATTGCACGGAAAGCAGAGAAGCTACAGGCGCTCGACAAAAAATACCTGATCAGCCTCTCTGACGAAAGTATTCCCTATCTGCAGGCTCTTAAAAATAAAAAAGGCTTTGATACTGATTCAGCAAAAATAGATGAGGATCCGGGCAGAGCCGACCTGAGCCTTATTTCGGATATAAGCAGCTATCGTATCAATTACAGTACTAACAGCAGCGAGACCGATGCAAAAACCTATGCGTTCTTAAAGAAAATACATGCGCATCCGGGCTGGCAATCGTGGAACCACCGGAATGCAAATGTACTGGAACAACTCCAGGCACTGAATGCGAAAGGCCAGCTGAAAACCTTCACACTGAATAACCACGAGCTCGACAGTATGGATCTTTTAGGTCTTTTTAGCAACCTAAAAAATGTGAACCTCAGCAATTGCAGGGGAAATAAATTCGGTTTCCTGAAAAACTACACGAAGATCAATTCTTTATCCCTGAGTGGAAATAACATTAAACAATTGAATGAGATCCCGAAGCTCAGCTCGCTTGCCTCACTTGATCTCAGCTACAATCCTGTTTCGTCTCTTTCAGGTATAAATAACTTCCCGAATGTGGAACAGCTCAATATCTCTAATACGAATGTTTCACAATTGCTGAATATTCCTGTCTCTTCCAAAATACGATCGCTGGAAGCAAATGGCTGTACCTACCTAAAAGATCTGCGGGGACTCAATAATGCCAAACAGCTCGAGTATCTTTCACTGAACCAGGCCCCGGTAATTGAATATTTTCCTTCGCTTCCTTCGTTAAAGGTTTTGAGCATGTCCGGAAGTTATGATAATACAAACAAAAATTTATCCCTGATGCCTGTACTTGAAAACGTGGAAGAATTATCCGTGACAGGAAGCCCTAACTTCAACGTCGGCAACCTGATGGTGTATGATAAAAAAAACGCCATTAACTTTAAACGTTTCCCTAAGCTAAAAACACTCAATGCGTCTTCAAACGAACTGGAGGATCTGTTTGCATTGAGCAATTACAAAGAACTGGAGATATTGCGGCTGGAAAACAATAAGATAAAAAACACAATATTCATGTGGGAATATACCAACCTGAAAGAGCTGAATCTTGCTTCCAATCACCTTGAGCAACTCAACTTTAATGAAAAGCACAATACCTTATCCAAACTTGCGTTAAACAACAATGAATACCTCGACGACTTCAGCAGCTTGAAATTCTTATCCCAACTTACCAACCTGGATGTATCCGCCACACATTTCAGCGACCTGAATCTCCTGACTTGTGCCGGCAGCCTGCAAGAACTTAATATCAAAGACTGCAGGGTAAGCAGCTTCGATCCGCTGATCAGATTCAAAAAACTGGAAGTGCTTCACATAACAGCTATTGCAGAAAAAGGCATAGCCGTACTAAAACAGATAAGCTCATTGAAAGAACTGTATCTCGGTACTGCCTTGTCCAAAGAAGAATTGCAGGAACTCAGAAAACAATTGCCAACCATCCAACACATCCATAATGGAACCCATTAATAAAAAACACCAAAAAGCCCTGTATTTCCTCAGCGCTTTTGCAGTCAGCCTGAGCGTTGGAAGAGCCGTTTACACGGATCATTTCAGCTTTCTGTTCCTCATCTGGAATTTATTTCTGGCCTGGATCCCTTATTGGATAAGTGTGTACGGGTTTAAACCTGCGGAAAAGCTGAACATCAAAACCCTGCTTGTTCTTTCCGGCTGGATTGCATTCCTTCCCAATGCACCATATCTGTTGACTGATTTTGTGCATTTCAACAGCGCAGGAAAAATGAAATGGCTGGATATTGTTTTGTTCAGTACCTACGCTACAGCCGGTTTCCTGCTTTTTCATAGAAGCCTGGGGCGTTTCAGGGATGTGTATTTGAAAAACTTTTCAGTGCGGATGAAACATGCCTGTACGTTCCTGATCTTAGGAATAAGCTCGTACGGCATTTATGTAGGTCGGGTAATGCGTTATAACAGCTGGGATGTGATTACCGATCCCTTTGGTTTGACTCGTTCTATTTTCCGCTCAATCTTCCATGCGGGCCACCTGCAACATACCTTGTACATTACTTCGCTCTTCATGGCATTTTTGTACATTAGCGTTATTGTTTTCGATCACCTTTTGAATCCTGCCCATGAAGAAAAGAATTGATTCCTTCAGATATGCCTTCCGGGGAATTGCAGATGCTTTCAGCGAACAGCCAAATATCCGCATCCATTTTATAGCTGCAGGTATTGCTGTTCTACTGAGTGCATTCCTTCACCTGAATACAACGGAATGGTGCATCATTCTTTTCTGTTGTGGACTGGTGATATCAATGGAGCTGTTGAACACAGCGATTGAAAAGCTTTGTGATTTTGCAGAGCCTCAACGGAATGAAAAGATCCGGATCATCAAGGATGTCTCTGCTGCAGCTGTTTTGGTGGCATCAATTGTATCGCTGGCAATCGGTCTGGTGATTTTTGTTCCGAAGATCGTGCAGATGGTTTCAAATGCAGACTAAACGACTTTTGGTTTGGCACCTAACCTGGTTCCTAAAAACCAGACCAGCGCTCCCACTCCAACATTCAGCAAACCGTAAAGTGATTCTACCGGCTTGGTGGTCATCACAAAGTACATCATCCAGATCGTAAGCGCCAGGTAAATAATGGGTACTACCGGGTATCCGAAGGTTTTATAACCTGCCTGATCGCTCATCTTCCGGCTGCGGATAATAAAAATACCCAAAACAGTAAAGAAGGTAAACAGGTTGAGCGAAAAGCCGATGAAGGTAAGCACACTTTCAAACTGGGCAGTAAGTATCAGTACTACTGTGATCACCGACTGCAGGATCACCGCTACAAAAGGGACCTGGTTCTTATTGGTGCGCGAAAGAAACCGGATAAAATGCAGATCTTCTCCCATCGTTTTGGTGATACGCGGCCCGGCCATGATCATAGCACTGATGGAAGACACCAATAAAAGAGCAATGACCAATCCCATCATGTTCCCAAGCTTCGCACCGAAAATAGCAACAGCACTCAGGTAGCCCACTTCCACATAACCGGTGAGGGTTTCGGTGGGAACAGTATACATAAAAATAAAATTTAGCAATACATAGAGTACAGTAACAACCAACGTTCCTATAAATAAAGAACGAGGCAGGTTCTTTCGTGGGTTCTCAATTTCTTCGGCAAGATAAGAGGCTGCATTCCAACCACTGTAGGCATAAGAAACATAGATAAGGGAAACGGCAAAAGCAGGACTGAAGATCTCCTTCCAGCTGCCCTGCTGCGGAAGGATAGTGGTTATGTGATCCGGCTCAATGAAAAAACCGGCTCCAATAAAAAATACGATCACCACTACTTTCAGCAAGGTAAAGAAGCGCTGAAAACCACTGCCTAACTTCAGATTGGTGGCATGAATAACCGTGATGATCCCTACAACGATCAGTGCGAGCCAGATCGGGTTAACATCCGGAAAGATCTTATTCACATAATTTCCAAGTGCCATAGCCGCCAATGCCACCGGGGCGGCAAAACCAACCGTTACGGAAACCCAGCCCGATAAAAAACCGAAAAGCGGATGATAGATCTTCGAAAGATAATTATACTCTCCACCGGAACGTGGAAGCACTACACCTATTTCGCCATAGGTAAGCGCGCCGCATAATGCAACGATCCCGCCTACCAACCAGAGACTGACAATGGCAAAAGGAGATTTGATATCGTATAACTGAAAACCGAGACTGGTGAATACTCCTGTTCCTACCATATTGGCAATAACAAGCGAAACAGCCGTGTAAAAACCTAATTTCTGCCTGTTCTGCATTAATCGAATGATTGGGTAGATTTGGAAGAAAGCTCCAGCATGATCTGGTATTCTTCCGGTGAAAGATCGTTGTAGTAGAAATTAACCGGATTTACCTTTTCGCTATTTTTTATGACCTCGTAGTGTACATGCGGTGCGGTAGACAAGCCTGTACTGCCTACATACCCGATCAGCTCTCCTCTTTTTACATGCTTGCCTAAGATAGTTGCAATACGGCTCATATGTCCGTACAATGTCTGGTAACCATAACCATGATTGATCACAACGTGGTTTCCGTAGCCTTGTGCCGTATTATCAGCGCGCTCTATTGTTCCGTCACCTGTGGCATAAATAGGTGTTCCTTCAGGAGAAGCGAAATCCATCCCGGGATGGAATTCCGATGATTTGTAGATCGGGTGTGTTCGCCATCCGAAGCCGCTTGGTGCATGACGGAGGAATTTGTTATTGATCGGCATAATGGCCGGGATCGAATTGATCAGCTGTTGTTTGTTCTTCGCCATCTTCACCACATCGTCGAACGATTTGGATTGGATGTACATCCGTTTGGTCAGCTGATCCAGGCGCTTGGTGGTTTCGATGATCAATTCGGAATTGTCATAGCCTTCCAGTTTTTTATACCGGTCCACTCCTCCGAAACCTGCATTGCGGATATCTTTGGAAATAGGCTCTGCTTCGAAAATAACGCGGTAAATGTTGTTGTCGCGGTCTTCCATATCCGCAAGTGCCTGGTCTATGTGTTCCATCTTCTTTTGCAAAAGCTCGTATTGCAATTGCATCAGCTCATTCTCCCGTTTATAGGCTTTTTCACCCGGAGAATCAAAGAAATTGTTGTAAAGGATCACCGTGATGGCTGCAAATACAGTTCCCGTGGCCAAGTACGATAAAAATCGAAGCACGATCTGCTTCCAATTGGTCTTTACCCTTTCGTAAGATAAACTTTTGGGATTAAATCTGTATTTTATCTTTGACATTTTGTGCTGATAAACAAATGTAAAAAATATCTTTTACAGATGAAATTTATTAATGAACTAAAACTCATTAACACCCTGAACAGTAGTGTATTTCATCGTGTACTTCACACCCGGGTTCATGTATTTGTATGCGCTGTGACTCATCAGTGCCGCTTCGTGAAATCCGCAAAGGATGAGCTTCAGCTTGTTGGTATAGGTATTAATATCCCCGATCGCATAAATGCCCGGAATATTGGTGCTGTAATCATCCGTGTTCACAACGATCGCATTCTTATCCAGGTTCAGTCCCCATCCTTCGATCGGTCCTAATTTAGGGCTCAATCCGAAAAGCGGGATCAGGTTATCGATCTGGAAGGTCTGCTCTTCATTGCTCTTCGTATTCTTCACAGAAACACTTTCGAGGTGGCCATTCCCATTTATAGTACCTAAATTGGAATTCAGCAGCAGGTTGATCTTCCCGCTTTCTGCCAGCTTCATTACCTTCGATACCGAATCGGGTGCTCCCCTGAATGATTCACTGCGGTGCACCAGTGTAAGCTCGCTTGCGATATCTGCGAGGTAAATTGCCCAATCCAGCGCAGAGTCACCTCCACCGGCCAGCATTACTTTTTTATTGCGGTATTTTTCCGGATCCAGCACCATATAGCTGACACCTTTTCCATTCTCGAAACGCTCCAGGCCTTCTACTTCCGGCTTACGTGGCTCAAAACAACCCAAACCGCCTGCGATCACTACTACTTTTGCATGGATCTCTGTGCCCATATTGGTTGTCAGCATAAAATCTGCTTCTCCCCGTTTGTCAAGGCTTTCTATACGCTCTCCATAGGTAAATGTCGGGTGAAAAGGTTTAGCCTGTTCCAGCAGGTTATCTACCAGCTCCTGAGCCATTACACTCGGGAAGCCGGGAATATCATAAATCGGTTTTTTCGGATAGATCTCAGACAGCTGCCCACCGGCCTGTGGCAGGAAATCAATAAGGTGGCAACGCATTTTTAACAGCCCCGCTTCAAAAATCGCGAATAATCCAACAGGGCCGGCGCCAATAATAGCTATATCAGTAGTAATCATGTTTGTTTTTGAGAGAATTTAACAGGCGCAAAGTTAGCATTTTAAGCCGGCATCGGCTCAATAATTTAGGGTATTTTATGAAAATGATTTTCAGTGAAAAACCATGACAAGTATCATTTGATTTTCGCATATGAAAGCCGTATATTTGTAGCTATGGAAAATGCGAACACAAATCCCAAAATGGAGGAATGGTTTGATGCCAAACTTCAGAAAAATGAGATGGTAGAGCCAAAGGACTGGATGCCGGATAACTACCGGAAACATTTGATCCGCCAGATCTCCCAACACGCGCATTCTGAGATCGTAGGGATGCTGCCGGAAGGAAACTGGATCACCCGCGCTCCAAGCCTCCGTGCAAAGATTGTTCTGCTTGCAAAAGTGCAGGATGAAGGTGGACATGGTTTGTATTTGTATACCGCTGCCGAAACATTAGGTGTATCACGCGATGAGCTCTTAGATGCCTTGCACACAGGCAAAGCCAAATATTCTTCTATTTTTAATTATCCTACGCTTACCTGGGCCGATATTGGCGCAGTGGGCTGGCTGGTAGACGGAGCAGCGATCATGAACCAGGTAATGCTGCAGCGTACTTCCTATGGTCCGTATGCACGTGCTATGGTGAGGATCTGCAAGGAAGAAAGCTTCCATCAGCGCCAGGGATATGAAAGTATTTGCCATCTCGCATTCGGAACAGAAGAACAGAAACAGATGGCACAGGATGCGTTGAACCGCTGGTGGTGGCCTACCCTGATGATGTTCGGGCCAACGGATGCCAACTCTCCGAATTCAGCGAACGCCATCAAATGGAAGATCAAACGCGAAAGCAATGATCAGCTTCGGCAGCGTTTTATCAATCAAACCATTCCGCAAATAGAATACCTCGGACTTACTGTTCCGGATCCGGACTTGAAATGGAATGAAGAAAAAAACGGCTACGATTTCGGCACCCCGAACTGGGATGAATTTATGGCAGTGATCAGCGGCAACGGCCCCTGCAACAAAGAACGTCTGAAAGCACGTGTGGATGCACACAAAGGCGGAGAATGGGTGCGCGCTGCAGCCAAAGCACATGCCGATAAAAAAAGAGAAATGGAATTTGCTGCCTGATGTTGCACAATTAATGATTTTCAATTAATAATTAATAATTTTCAATTTACAATATGTCTGATTCACAAGGCCCTATCTGGGAAGTATTCGTTCAAAAAAAACCGGGGCAACCCTTTGTACACTGCGGCAGCTTACATGCCTTCGATAAAGAAATGGCATTACAAAATGCAAGAGACTTGTACACACGCCGTAGCGAAGGAACTGCATTGTGGGTAGTACCATCTTCCGCCATTGTTTCCAGCTCGCCTGAAGATCTCGGACCTTTCTTCGAGCCCGCTAATGACAAGGTATACAGACATCCTACCTTCTACCAGATCCCTGAAGGAGTAAAACACATTTAAATGTTTGATTTGTTGGTTCCGGTACAACCCGAAATCTCAAATAATCAACCCGAAATAATAATGAACAAACAAGAAGCACTTTTTAATTACACCCTGCGCCTTGCAGATAACAGCCTGATCCTTTCTCAACGTCTGTCGGAATGGACAGGACACGGACCTTTCCTCGAGGAAGATCTGGCGCTTACCAATATCGCACTGGATATTTTAGGTCAGTCCAAATCCCTCCTGGAATATGCGGCACAGGTAGAAGGCAAAGGACGTACGGAAGATGACCTGGCCTTTTTGAGAGGCGAGCGGGAATTCTATAATACACTGTTAGTAGAGCAACCGAACGGAGATTATGCCAAAACCATTGCCCGCCAATGCTTCATGGATGCCTTCGATTATTATTTCTACTCAGAGCTGAGCAACAGTAAAGATGCTACACTTGCCGGAATAGCTGCTAAATCCGTAAAAGAGATCACGTATCATTTGCGTCATACCTCCAGCTGGATGGTACGTTTCGGCGATGGTACAGAAGAAAGCCATACCCGTTTGCAAAACGCCATTGATGAATTGTGGAGATATACCGGCGAGCTGTTCGAAATGACAGAAGCAGATGAGATCCTGTTGAAAGAAGGTATCGCGGTAGACCTCAATGCCGTAAAAGTAAAATGGGAAAAACACATTGCAGAAGTACTGGAAACTGCAAAAGTGCAGGCTCCTGAGAATAAATACATGCAGCGTGGCAGCCGCGAAGGCAAGCATACTGAGTATCTGGGATATATCCTTGCAGAAATGCAGTATTTGCCAAGGGCTATTCCGAATGCGAAGTGGTAATTTATTTTTGAATTCAGATGTTTAATTTAAACAACAATAAAGTATTCTTTCCTGTTCTTATTATTTTTTCTGGTTTAATTATTTTCCTTGGATTTGTTCTCTTTAGCGGAAAAACAATTTCCTCTGCGATATTATCTGATTTCAAATCGCTACCCGATTCTATATCAGCAGGTGATTTTTCGGAACCGGTGAATCCAAGAACAGGTTTAAAGGAGTATGCCGTTCGATCTGTTACACTAACACCCGGAGCTGTTTTAAGAAAAGATAGTTTGCTGTTTGAAAAATGGAACAAGTCAAATTACGACTCCTACATGATTACTGCAAAAGTTGACTCAATAATAAGTGAATTAGAGAAAGACACCCTGGCAGTGGCTTATATATTAGACAAAAGTTTAAATACATTAAAACTTAAACAATCTATTGAGAACTATATTATCAGTTCCAATGAAATAAGACACAAAATTGAAGCGGAAAAAATAGGAGTAAATTATTTTGCAGGCTATTCGAACACCAGGCCCTGGCCCGTATACTTCTTTAACGGGAAGTCGGTTGAAGCAGTAAAGGATAGCCTGATCCAGATAAAAGAAGACATTAGTTCGATGCAAATGGATACGGATATAAAAGTAAATGATTTTGCTACACATTAAAAGATGAAAGAGCTTTTCAAAAAATACCATCCTTATTTCGTTGATATCTGGCAATACCTTGTTATTATTATTGTCATGATCTTTGCTGCTATATTTATACTTTAAAAAATGCCAACCGACCTCCATACTGAAGAAGCAATAATGAGCTTCCTGCATGAGATCCCCGATCCGGAGATCCCGGTGATCGATATTGTGGAGCTTGGCGTGATCAGGGAGGTAAAGGCAGAAGGAGATACAGTAGAAGTAATTATCACTCCTACCTATTCCGGTTGTCCTGCTATGAAGCAAATGGAAGACGATATCCGTAAAACATTAAAAGAACACGGTTACACACAGATAAAGATCTCTACTGTTTATAATCCACCCTGGACAACCGACTGGATCACTCCCGAAGCAAAAGAAAAACTGAGAGCATATGGTATCGTTCCACCAGAGCATTCCACTATTGACAAAGGATGGCTTACGGGCAAAACCAAAGCCCTCGCCTGCCCCCGCTGTAATTCAAAAAACACGGAACTGGTAAGCCAGTTCGGCAGTACTTCCTGCAAAGCGCTCTATAAATGCAAAGATTGCCTGGAGCCCTTTGATTATTTCAAGTGCATCTAACCATACTTTAGCCTCCTTTATTTATACAAAAGTGCACCAAAGTACACTTTTATATATAATTTTGTCTTATTCATATAAATCAGTATTAAATTATGTATTACTATACACTTTTATGCATAAATAATGAAATATTTTATATATTTGTATAATAAAAGGCATTATAATTCACATGAAACTGCAGGAAATAGGAAAACAATTGAAAGAACGACGCACTGTTTTGCATTTGCAGCAAAAAGATCTTTCGGAGATGTCCGGCGTCAGCCTCCGAACAATTATCCAGGTGGAAAATGGTGTGGGTAACCCGGCACTGAAAACACTTCAAAAACTGGCAGAAGTACTGGGGATGGAGATCCTGCTTACAATAAAAACTAAATAAAAATGGCTGTCATGGGCGTAGTATATATAAACAGGGAGCGTATCGGCACACTAACAAAAGATGTGCAGGAATATATCTTTTGTTACGATGAAGCCTATTACAACAATCCACAGAAAAAAGCTATCAGCGTTACCCTGCCAAAAACACAACAGGAATATCACTCCACCGAATTATTCCCTTTCTTTTTTAATATGCTGAGCGAAGGTGTGAACCGGAAGCTACAAAGCAGGCAGCTACAGATAGACGAAAACGACCATTTCAGCCTGCTGCTGGCCACAGGCAGTGCAGAAACCATAGGTGCAGTGAGCGTAAGACTGGAAACAGAAGCATGAGCACAGAACTAAAATATTGTCCCGGATCGCTGAAAGAAGGCTTCACATCATATAGCGGAGCTGTATTGAAACGTATGTTCGACAACAAACAAGTGTCGCATATATTGCCATTCTCTTCATCTGATGTGAACGGACCGGAGCAGATAAAATTCATAGAGAACCGGAAACGTATTTCCATTTCAGGGGTGCAGGAAAAATTATCCCTTACACTTACTAAAAACAAATTACGGCTTACGGAGCCCGGAGAACAGGGGCGCTATATTTTAAAACCGATTCCCCGCGATCTGAACAATGTGGACATGGTGCCTGCCAATGAACACCTGACCATGCAGATCGCCCGGCAGGTATTTACTATCCCGGTTGCAGAAAACGCCCTGATCTTTTTTCAAAACGATACCCCTGCCTATATCACCAAACGCTTTGATATAAAACCTACCGGCGACAAATATCTCCAGGAAGACTTTGCATCCGTTGCAGGCAAAACCAGTGCAAACGCAGGCGCCGATTTCAAATACGAATACAGCTATCTTGAGCTTGGCAGGCTCATCGCAAGGCATATGGCTGCGGCAGAAGTGGAACTGGAAAAGTACTTTAAGCTGGTGGTGTTCAATTACCTGTTCTCAAACGGGGACGCGCATCTCAAAAACTTTTCGCTGATCGAATCCCCTCACGGAGACATGATCATGAGCCCGGCCTACGATCTGGTGTGTACACGCCTTCACGTGAATGATCCGGATATGGCATTAAAAGGCGGGCTATCGGACGAGTCCTTCGATCATCCCTCCTTTTCCGTATTAGGATACTATGCTTTTGATGATTTCCTCGATTTCGGGCTGGCATTGGGTTTGAAAGAAATAAGGATAAGGAAGATGCTGGATCTGATGAGAACGGAAAAAACGGCCGTATATGGGCTGATCGCCCATTCATACCTGAATGATGAATCCAAAGAGCTGTATACAAAACTCTACAAAGACAAGCTCAGGAGGCTCAATAACTCAGCGGGAAAACGTTTGCAGGTTTTCAACAACCCGGTTTAAAGTATTCATAAAAATCTTTGCTATTAATTTGCCCGAATCAAATCAAAACTTTACATTTGTCTCAGTTAAATATTCATTTCTGCTCTTTTTTCTTTTTTAACCCCCGATATTTAAGGCACACACGTAATTACAGGGTCGGTATTTCAAATTAAAATTTTTGCAGATATTTTCCTTACTTCTAACTTAAATCCAATTCCGTTTTGTTTTTCCTGAATATTTCGCTTCCAACAAACTGAAAATTGTAAAATTTTAAATCCACATATGTTTCAAGTACTTGAATTAAATGACAAGCCTTTGTCTGAACTAAAGGACATTGCGAAAAAACTGGGCGTAAAAGCCGAGGCTTCGAAAAAACAAGACCTTATTCTTTTGATCTCCGATGCACAGTCTGCCAACCCGGAACTGGCAGAGCAGGTAAAAAGTGAGTTCCCAGTAAAAGCAAAAGAGCCGAAAGTTGTAAAAACAGAAGAACCGGAAACAAACGGGAAAACGGAAAAAGTAAAACGTCCGCGCAAAATAAAAGACACTGCTGAAGACAACCGGATAAATGAATACAATTCCAACATCTTCCAGGGCCCGAAAACGGATCTCTTTGCAGAGCCGACACCTTCTCCGTCAAATGAAACAAGCCCGGAGAGTACTACAGAAGTTCAGACGGAAAACTCCAACAAAGAAACACATAATCCGGCTGCAGAGAATAAAGAATCATCCGTTGTGATGAAGGAGAATAACCAGGGACAAAAACGTTTTGAGAATAAAAAGCAAAACAACCCTAATCAGAATCAGCAGAACAATCCAAACCAGAATCAACAAAATAACCCTAATCAAAACACTCAGAACCTCAATCAGAATCAGCAGAATAACCCGAATCAAACCCAGGGAAATACCGGAAACCAGATAAATCCGCAGCATCAATCAAAACAAAAAGAAGATTACCAGTACAATTTTGACGGGATCGTTTTTGCTGAAGGCGTTCTGGAGATCATGCCCGATGGTTATGGCTTCCTTCGCTCATCCGATTACGATTACCTGAACTCCCCGGATGATGTATATGTTTCCCAGTCTCAAATAAAATTATTCGGCCTTAAAACCGGCGACACTGTAAAAGGAAGTATCCGTCCGCCACGCGAAGGAGAAAAATATTTCCCGCTTATTAAAGTAGACGAACTGAATGGCCGCGAACCTGCATGGGTAAGAGACCGCGTTCCTTTCGACTACCTAACCCCTCTTTTCCCTTTCGAAAAACTAAAATTAACCGGCCATCCGCAGCAGACCATGTCTACCCGTGTGATGGATATGTTCTGCCCGATTGGTAAAGGACAACGGGGATTGATCGTTGCCCAGCCGAAAACAGGTAAAACAGTGTTACTAAAAGAAGTGGCAAATGCCATCGCTTACAACCATCCGGAAGTATACCTGATCATCCTGTTGATCGATGAACGTCCGGAAGAGGTTACTGACATGGCCCGTAGCGTACGTGCAGAAGTGGTTTCTTCCACCTTCGATGAACCGGCAGAAAAACATGTAAAGATCGCGAATATCGTATTGGAAAAAGCAAAACGCCTCACCGAGTGCGGACACGATGTGGTTATCCTCCTCGATTCTATTACCCGTTTGGCAAGGGCATATAACACAGTTTCTCCTGCATCCGGTAAAGTACTCACGGGTGGTGTGGATGCTAATGCACTTCACAAACCAAAACGTTTCTTTGGTGCAGCAAGGAAAATAGAAAATGGTGGATCGCTTACCATCCTTGCTACAGCGCTTACCGACACGGGCTCCAAAATGGACGAGGTGATCTTTGAAGAGTTCAAAGGTACCGGTAACATGGAGATGCAATTGGAAAGAAAGCTGGCCAACAAACGTATTTATCCTGCTATTGACATTGTTGCTTCTTCCACAAGAAGGGATGACCTGTTGGTAGACGCTCCTACCCTTCAGCGACTGTGGCTGCTGCGTAAGCATCTCAGCGACATGAACCCGGTGGAAGCTATGGAATTCATGATCGACCGCCTGCGTAATACGCACACCAATGAAGAGTTTTTAATCAGCATGAACGGGTAGTTATGAAGAGTAGAATTTTCCTGATCGCTATCGTTTATTGCGTACTCAGCATCAGCACAAAACTGATCCTGTTCTACGGCAGCTACTACAATTCGCCAATGGGCAGGTTAGGCCCTTTCATTCTCCTTGGAATGATCCTTCCATTTGTTGTTTTTATCGTTTATTTAAAACGCAAAGAAAACGGTGGTGTGATCGGCGGTAAAGAAGCTGTGAGACAAGGATTGATCTTCGTATCGATCATTGCAGTGGTTATGACGGCTTTTGATTATATTTTCTATGTAGCCGAAATGAAGGATTTTTATACACAATTCTTTACAAACACCGACTATCATGAGCTGCTGAAAGAAAAACTGAAGCACGAAAAGAATGCAAGCATGCTGGATGTAGTAAGACAACAAATGCTGTACGAGCAGGGATTCAAATATTTCAGCTTATCCAGGGCATTGTTCCCGATCTTTGCATTCGGTTTGTTTTCGTCATTTATCAGTGGCGTGTTCATGAAACGAGGTTAAACACAAACAGACTAATTCTGAAGTGAAAAAAGGAATCTTATTAATCAATTTAGGTACGCCGGACAGTCCTTCCAAAAGTAATGTACGTACCTATCTTACCGAATTTCTGAACGATCCCCGTGTCATTGATATTTCTGCTGTAGGACGTTTTATGCTGGTTAACGGCATCATCATTCCTTTCCGCACAGGCAATTCCGCCAAACTATACCGGGAGATCTGGACACACGATGGCTCTCCCCTGCTCCTGAATACCATTAAGCTCACAGACAAAGTGAGAAAACAGCTGGGCGATGAATACGTTGTTGAGTTTGCCATGCGCTATCAGAACCCCTCTATTTCATCTGCACTGGAAAAACTGAGAAAAGAAAAAGTAAGCTCCATCACTGTTCTTCCCCTCTATCCGCAATACGCTTCTTCTTCCACCGGGTCCACTATCGAAAAAGTGATGAAGGAGCTGTCTTCCTGGGAAGTATTCCCTGATATCCGCATCATCAGTAGTTTTTACAGGGACGAAAATTTTCTGCAGGCATTGGCCGAACAGGGTAAAAAACATACGATCAGTGACTATGATCACGTGGTTTTCAGTTACCACGGGCTTCCGGAGCGGCATATTAAAAAGAGCGCGGCACATTATGGCAGCGACTATTGTCAGCTGGGTGATTGCTGCAACAAGATCAACAAAAGCAACCAGTTCTGTTACCGTGCCAATTGTTTTGCCACCACACGCAGCCTCGTAAGTGCCCTTCAGATCCCGGAAGGAAAATATACGACTACTTTTCAATCAAGGCTCAATGATAAATGGATCAAACCATACTCCGACAAGGTGATCGAAGAGCTTGCAAAGAAAGGGGCAAAAAAACTGCTGGTGTTCTCTCCGGCATTTGTGGCCGACTGCCTCGAAACCATTTACGAGATCGGTACCGAATACAATGAGATCTTTCGCGAACACGGCGGCGAAAAAGTAACATTGGTAGAAAGCTTAAACGATAACGATAGCTGGGTAAAAGCCATTGTGGAAATGGTGAAGTAATTTTTGACCGAACAGTCAATCTACAATTCAACAATTCTTAAAATCAAAAATTCTACACCCTCACCCCGATCAGCAATACATCGTCCATGCTGACGCAGCAAAGCAGGTCAGCATTGTGACTCTTCTTATACGCGGACGCCTATAAGGAGGACGTCGTCAACCTGCTCATTGCCGCCTTTCCATTTCATAAATTCCGTATCCAGGATCTTCTCCTGTGTAACAGGTGACTGGGTTTGTATGCTGCCCAATAGCTCCTTCATTCGTTTGTATTTGAATTTCTTTCCTTTCGGGCCACCAAACTGATCGGCATAACCATCGGAGAAGATATACAACATATCTCCTTTCTCCGCATTGATGGTATGTGTGGAAAATTTTTTAATGCTTTCCTCAATGAATGCTCCTACCGGGAATTTATTTCCTTTGATCTCTTTTAATCCCTCGCCGGAAAAATGGTACACCGAATTAAACGCTCCGGCGTATTTGATCTCCCCTGTTTTTTTATGAATGCTCAGCAGGGCCACATCCATTCCGTCTTTTATGCTCGACTCGTTGAACGATTGGTGCAGCGACTGGGTTAGCCAGACGTTCACCGCACTCAGTATCTCACCCGGATCGTAAATACCTTTCTCAAGCACCGCTTTGTTCAGCAGGTTGAAGTTGACGATCGACATCAGGGCACCTGGTACACCGTGTCCCGTACAATCAGCTGCCGCCAGCAGGATCAGGTCTTCCGTTTCTTCTATCCAGTAGAAATCACCGCTGAGTATATCCTTTGGTTTGTAAAGCACAAAAGACTCCGGCAGGATCGAATACCACATTTTATCGGGCGGAAAAATTGCCTCCTGGATCCGCTTGGAATAGTTGATACTGTCTTTAATATCCTTGTGCTGCTCTTCAATGATGTGATTTTTGTCGGAAAGGTCTTTGTTCGCCTTTTGTTTGATACGGTTCTGACGCACCAGTACAAAAGCCACGCACAGCATAGCTGCCAATACCACAATACCGATAAGGATCAGTAATCGTTGTTTTCCTCTTTCCGAATTGCTCAGCTCCACCTGCTGGCTAAGGATCTTGTTCTCTTTTTCCTTCTGATCAAGCTCATACTTTTTTTCGAGGTCGTTGATGCTCCGCTGGTTGTCGATATTGATCAGCGAGTCCTGGATCTCTATGTGTTTGGTAAGATCTTCGTATGCATCTTTCAGGTTGCCCAGGTCGTAATTAATAGCCGCCCGGTTCAGTAACAAAGCAGAAATATTCGTCTTGTTATTGCGTTTGTTCTCTATATCAAAAGCCTTGTTGATGTATTGGATCGCCAGGTCGTATTTTTTCTGCATCCGCAGCAATTCTGCCCCGTTCGAATAGTTGTTGCTGAGGAAATTCTCGTCCTGCAGCTCTTCGTATATCTTAATTGCCCTGTTGTTGTATTCTATAGCCTGATCAATGTTCCGTTTCTGATACATCAGCTTGCAATAATTGGTATACGCATTGGCCAGGGAGCCCTTCATATTGTGCTTTGTGCAGAGGCTAATGGATTTTTTTAACGAGATCTCTGCTTTGTAATAATTACCAAGCTCTGCATAGGCCAGTCCGAGATTACCAAGCGTATTGGCTATC
Organism: Bacteroidota bacterium; assembly: GCA_021156365.1. Classification (GTDB taxonomy): domain Bacteria; phylum Bacteroidota; class Bacteroidia; order B-17B0; family Aurantibacillaceae; genus JADJDM01. Next base: position 4,978 of record JAJNDK010000001.1, on the reverse strand, counting down.
GATTTTTCAGCATTTTGGGTAGTATAGATCTCGATCTCCTTTTCCCAATACTCAGCCGCTTTATCGTTGTGCCCGATAAAATAATTGATGGATGCAAGGTCGCCAAGCCCGATTGCAAGGAATTTGGGATCGTTCAGTTCCTCCCATTTTTTCTGCGCCTCCAGCGAATACTGCATCGATTTCGTATAATCGCCATTGATATAATAAATCCTTGCTAACTGTTTGTAGCAGCTGCCGGCACTTCGCACCATGTTCATGTTACGGCAGATGGAAAGCATCTCCAGTACCATCTTTTCGCTTTCCGTATTTTTATCGTTGTTGAGATAAGCGCGGGCAAGTGTAAGCCCTGCATTCACCTTCTTTTGCACATCGTCTGTCCCTTTGGAAAGCTCAAAAGCACGAAGGCTCATCTTTTCCATTTCAGCAAACTTTCCTTCATTCTCAAGTGGAAGAATTATACTGTTTATGTATAAATTGAGCTTTTGGGTATCGGAAGAGGTCTTTTCGATCACCTTTAATACAGAATCCGTATTTTGCCCAAAAGCCGCACAAAGAGGGAATAAAACGATTAAAAGTGACAGCCGCATAGAGTGTATCTTGGCTTAAAAGTAAAAAAAATTTTTTAATAATAAATTGTCTCCTTATAATTGTAGTAATAACCACTAAAAACAAGCAATTATGGCACTCGGAAAAGTTGAATCAATTGACCCAACAAACGCGCAGTTCGGAACTGTAAGAGAAACTGAAACGGACGAAGTCTACAATTATGATGATCCTACATTTAAGGAAAAAGGACTCGCAGTTGGCAGCGCTGTTACGTTCAAGATCGACTACCAACAGAAAGAGCCGGTAGCAACTGATCTGCAGCCATACACGGCCACCGAGCGACTGATCAATACTCCTGTTGATGGACCGATAGAATCTGTAGCTGGTGAAACGATCCGTGTAGGAAGAGGCGGAATGGTGAGAGGGAATGTGAGTATTCTCAACAATGGTGTACTGTTTGTGGAAGATTCAGGATCCGTAGAAGGAGAGATCAGCGTGGGAACCGGTAGTAATGCGATCATTCGCAAAGGCGGGATCGTAAAAGGAAATATCAGTGTTTCCAACGGTTCTGTACTGAAAGTGGTAAACAAAGGTACTGTTAAAGGAAATATTTCTTATAGCTCCGGAAACAGACTGATCATCGGTAATGACAACGGAGGAGGAACAGTTACAGGCTCTGTTACAACAGACCGAATCCGTAAGTTGACTATAACAGCCTCTTCAATTATTAACTGCGGAGCTTAATCCGGTTTATAAAATCATGTCAAAAGGCTGTCTGGTTTCCGGGCAGCCTTTTTTGTTCCTTCGTATTCCTCTTGACAAATATGTAAAATCATCAAGGTTAATTTATTATTACGAAAACATTAAAACAAAACACTTAATTTAACCTATACGTAACGTTCCGATAAAATTTCCTTTATCCTGAAAGCTGAACTTTGCAAAAAAAATTTAAATGCAACAGTTACGTATTACCCTGCTTTTTCTTATCAGTTCTTTTATTATCCAGGCACAGGACAACGGCAAGATCGTTGGTAAAGTGATCGATGTAAAGACCGGGGAAACGCTTCCCGGTGCAAGCATATTACTGGAAGGTACCACGCAGGGTGCTGCTGCCGATTTTGACGGAAACTATGTGATAGGCCCGGTGAAACCCGGAACCTACAATGTAGTCTGTAAATTCGTTTCCTATGCCAATAAAGTGGTTACCGGTGTGGTTGTGAAACCGGGAGAAACACTTCATCTCGATTTTTCCATGCAGGAACCAGTTGGAGATACTCTGACCGTAGTTACCATTTCTGCCACACGGCTCAAAGACAACAACAGTGCATTTTACGATATGCAAAAGAACAATGCATCCGTGAGCGATGGTGTATCGTACGAAACGATCAAAAAAACACCGGACAGGAATACCAGCGACGTACTTAAACGTGTGAGCGGTGCCAGCATCCAGGACAATAAATTCGCCATTATCCGCGGGTTGAACGACCGTTACAATGCTGCGTATATCAACGGGGCTCCGTTGCCAAGCTCGGAAAGCGACCGGAAAGCTTTTTCTTTCGATATCTTTCCATCCAATATGCTTGATAATTTAACGATCCAGAAAACCGCCACACCGGAGCTGCCCGCAGACTTTGCCGGCGGTGTGATCCAGATCAATACCAAAGGCATTCCCGATGAGAACTTTCAGTCGGTTTCTTTCGGAGCCGGTTACAATACTATTACTACACGCAAAGAGCAATATACCTACCAGGGCAGCAAAACAGACTGGCTCGGGCTCGACAAGGGATACAGGAATATGCCGGCAGGCCTTCCCGAAACATATGATTTCAAACACAATTATACCAAACCGCAGCAAAAAGCCGAGCTGGCCAAGCTGATGCCGAACGAATGGGCGCTGCAAAAACAAACCTTCAGCCCAAACTATAACTTTCAGTATTCGATCGCTCAATCCTTCAAAGCCAAGGACAAACCGGCAAGCTTCGGTATGATGTGCGCACTTACCTACAACAGTAATAACTCATTCAACACCTCCATCCGTCGCGAATATATGGCTGATATTGATCCGCTTACCGGGAAAAACGCACAGGATTTTGAGTATACCGACAAAAACTACGTTACCAATGTGCTTGTTGGTGCACTGGGTAATTTCTCGTACAAGATCAACGACAAGCACAGCATCAGTTTCAAAAATATGTACAGTATAAACACAGAAGACCGTGTTACGCTGCGTCAGGGCACCCGCGAATTCATCAACGTGATCAAAACACTGGAGCAATCGAGCGTACGCTGGTATACTGAAAATAAACTGTACACCGGGCAGCTCGTAGGAAAGCATTTATTAGGAAAAACTGTTAAAGTCAACTGGATCGGTGGATTCAGTAACATCAACCGGAACATCCCGAACCTGCGGAAAATGACCTATACCAAGGCTTCCCAGAAATACGATCCTACCGATCCGTACGAGCCGGAACCTGTGTACGAAGCTGCTATTAACCTTACGGGAACTTCTCCGACTACCGGCGGTAACTTCTTCTATTCGAAAAACCTCGAAAACATGTACAGCTTTGTAACGGATGTAGCGATTCCTTTCGACTTCAAAAAAATAAAGCTGAACAACGAGGTAAAAGTAGGTGGCGGATTCCAGCGCAGGGTACGTGATTTTGATGCGCGTTATATTGGTTTTACACGCTACAGCATTCCTACGGTTCTCACTTTTGATAAAAGCCTCTTGCTCTTACCTGAAGACCAGATCTTTGCGCCTCAGAACATGGGATTGCTGGCCAACGGAAAAGGAGGATTTAAGCTCGAAGAAGCTTCCAAACCTAACGATTCATATGATGCATCTTCCGAACTGGGATCTGCTTTTGTGATGCTTGATCACCGCTACAATACCTGGCTGCGCCTCATCTGGGGAGCGCGTATGGAAACTTTCCGCCAGACGCTGGGATCTTTTGAAGATGACGGATCCCCTGTAAAAGTAGATACGGCATATATGGATATCTTACCATCAGCCAATGCGATCTTTTCGCTTACCAGCAAACAAAACATCCGGGCAAGTTATTACAAAACCCTGTCGCGTCCTGAGTTCAGGGAGCTCGCACCTTTTGGTTTCTATGATTTCGTTACCAATTTTTCCATCAGGGGGAACCAGTATCTGCAAAGAGCCCTCATCGACAACTACGATCTTCGTTATGAGTTTTACCCGGGCAGAGGACAGGTATTATCGGTTTCCGGATTCTACAAAACATTTAAAAATGCGATCGAGCAGATCAACCGTGCGGATGAAACCCGCGCACTGACGTATCAGAACGTAAAGAAAGCAGAAAATTACGGATTTGAGATCGAGCTGCGTGTTGTGATCGGAGCGTTGTTGAAAAAAGATTCCAGCAAATTCCTGAACAATATCACCGTGTTCTCTAATTATGCATATATACGTTCTAAAGTAGATGTAAGTGAAGTAGTAGGATCTATTAGCCCGGAAAGGCCTTTGCAGGGGCAATCACCTTACATCGTGAATGCAGGTATTCAGTACCTCGATACTGACAGAGGATGGGGATTCAGCATGGCGGTTAACCGTATCGGCAGAAGGATCGCTATCGTTGGAAATGTGCAGGAACCGGATATCTGGGAAGAGGGCCGTACAGTAATGGATTTCCAGTTATCCAAAGCCTTCCTGAAAAGCAAAAAACTGGAAGTAAAATTCAACCTGCGTGATGCCCTCGCTCAGAAGCTATACTTCTACCAGGATATCAACAACAATAAGAAACTGGATAAAAACGACGACAATATTATGTCGGAGATGAATTTCGGTAAAACATACAGCATTGGTATTTCTATGAAGTTTTAAACCGCATTTACATTATCATAAGAATAAAAAATCCATCTGCCGGTAGCAGGTGGATTTTTTCATTTTTGACTTGTTTAAAAACATTTAATTAACATACAGGCTTGTTCATATGCAAAATAATGTCCTTTTTCAGTAATGTTAGCTTAACAATTAAATAAGCTAATCGTAAGTATTCCAAAATAGCATCAGAACATCCACGAGATACATTTGTATTCGTCATTAAACAAAAATCCAATCAAAAAAATGAAAAAAATCTACTTATCCGTATTGAGTTTGCTGGCTGCCAGCTCACTTAGTGCACAAGGTTTCTGGACTCCTACAGCATACAAAGGAGCATTCCCTGTAACCGATGGTACCTCCGGTATCTCTTCGAACAATTGGACTGCCGGCTGGACAAACTGGGATCCGCAAAATGCTTCTTACGGAGCTCCTTCAGTTACTGTAAGCGCTGATATCACTACTAACACTACATGGACTACAGGTACTGTTGTTTCCCTCGTGAACAAAGTATATGTAACCAACGGTGCTACACTTACTATCCAACCAGGTGTAATCATCCGTGGCGACCAGGCTACAGGCGCTACA
>JAJNDK010000017.1 GCA_021156365.1 Bacteroidota bacterium | reverse complement strand
ACCTATTGGGGGATGGAAATTAATATCATCTCAACTTATGATTATCTTTGAAGACAGAATGACTCAACATTAAACTGACACAGTTTAGTGAATAGACCCGGAACCAAGAAGGATTAGAGATTGAAATCGACTAGCTGGACAGGCAATTTAAACAAAAGGAGTTTGAATTGGTATTCCTTTTAATTATTAGAATTTTATTAATGTTCCTAATTCAATAGCTATATCTTTAGTCAGTTTTGATAATGTTCTTTTGCTAAACTCTTCTTCCAAATAATAGTTTCCAAAAGCAAGTCTATAGGCGTCTTCTATTTTTATCGGAAAATCCTTAAAAGTAGATTGTAAAGTAGCAATATAGTCATCCCCGGAAATTGTTCTTTTTCTGATGATTTCCTGAACCGAATCCGAATGATTTTTATATAATTCATTCAAGCAAAATAGTTCGATATTTCCTTCTACTTTTGCTTTTAATTTCAAATTTAAAGGATCATTGTTGTATTTTACTTCAATCTCAACTTCATTAGTTAGTCCAACAGACCCTTCGTAGGTCTTTGGGAAATATGTAAATCTCATTAGGGAGTGCTTACTATTAATTTCGTAAGGATTTAAATGTGTTAAGTATGTGATAGGTTTACTTCCTTTAACACTGCTATTGCAAACATGGCATGAGGGAATAAGATTAAAAAAAGAAAGTGCAAGTAGAGGATGTGTCTTTTTTGATAAGAAATGATCAAGTTCTGGTCTTGCTAATTTATTACCTGCTAATGAAGTAACCGTATATGTGTATTGCCTGTTACAATAGGGGCACGAATTGAGATTAAGTGCGTTGGTTAATTGATATGGCCCCCAAGGAGCTTTGGGATCCAAATCTGCAAACCAACTCTCATAATCAAATATTTTTGGAACCAGGAATTGAATTATTGAATATTGAACAGTCAAAGCTTTGTACCATCTGAAAGTAGCAATTGGATTTTTTTCGAAATTTATTTTAATAATACTTTCATATTCCGTTGAAAGCAGGACAAGACTATCTATAATTTTTTTTAGATTTTTAATGTCGTTAACCCAATAATTTGGATACTTAATTTTGTAAGCTTGATTTTCATTGGCTATTTTGGTTCCTTTGCCTTTTTTAAGGAAAACTTCCAAAAGAGATCTATAATCTTTTCTATTTGTGTTAATTTTTATGAACTTAATATCCGTATTGATGTCCTCTAATTTGATTTTCTTTTTTTGCACTCTTTTCATCAACTTAAATATTTCAATATAGAATTCAATAGTTCTTTTCATGTTGTCGCCAACAAAACTTACATGTTGATCTTTTATTGTATCAATATTTAAAGCACATTCCCTAATCCCGATCATTTTTTCTTCTTTTTAGGCTTTCAATACGTAGTGTTAGAGCGTCGATTTCTTTATCAATAGCATTGTCTTCTCCAAAGATTTCAAAATACATTTCAAAAAGTTTTTTTTGAAGCACAATATCGCCTATAATGCTTATAAGATTTAAAGAATATGATTTTTCTATGTCAAATTCCGGAGCAGATTTTAATTTTTGAATTTCTTCAGGACTTAATTTTCTCCATTTATTTAGATTATCAATTACTATCTGTATATTTTCTTTGGCGAAATTCCCGATCGCCCCATCATTGAGGAAAAAACTGTCGGAAAGTAATGTATGTATATTGGAACCAAATGTTTGTGTTTCATAATTTGCTATAACAGTTTTTTTACCGGCCTTTTGAAGCTTAATTACCTGGGAAGCTTTGAAATCCGAAAGAATAAAGGGCGAATGTGTAGAGACAATCAATTGGACTTTTATTTTTCGTCTTTTGACAGAATAATTATTTAAAGCTGTATTGAGATTATGAAAAAATTGTTTTTGCCACTGGGGATGATAATCATTACCGGGCTCATCCATTAAAATGGTAAAATTGTCCGGTCTACCTCCGGCAAAGCCTAGCGAATCTATGTTTTTTACAAGCCTGGAAAATAGAAATAAATAATTTCTTTCACCAGAGCTTATTTGGGCCGGTGTAAATTTCAAAAAGGGCAATCTGAAATTTGAATGGGATTGCAGGGCACTATATATGTTCACTAAATCCCTCAGTGCTTTTTGGTCTTTATTTAAATTAAATATTAAACCCCGCACATCATCCAGTCCATTTAAGGTAAATTGTTGGCTAATATTTTTGTCTGCCAAAAGAACTTGTATTAGATTACGAAATCTACTGTATATTTCACCTACACCAATAAAATGTAGCTTTCTGGAATTTTTTATGTACAGTTCCAATACATGGACTATTGTTTCATTATCTATATTATGTTCCTGAAGCTTTTGAGCTTTTGTAGATTCTTCGAAATCATCTAAAACTTCTGTGATATTTTTTAAAAAACTTGAGGGTTCATATATTTTATCTAAAGTTTTGAGAATTAGAGCAGATATAAATTCGGTATATAAGCCCGAAAAATGTGATCTGGCAGTGTTTTTAGATAACGTATGAAAATTTGGATAGTTTTTAAGTATTGGTTCATATCCGAGAATCGCAAACAAGGCCGAATTAAACTTATAGATCAAAGGACTAAAGTGAACCCGGATGTTTAATCTGTTGTATAGATCTATAGGTATAAGTTCTGAAAACCAATCAGTTTGGAAGTATAATTCGAGAAATTCAAGCATTTGATAATTGTCTAAAGAGATCAAATGATCTTCCTTAACCAATTCCCGGAGCATTGAATCAAGACCCCATTTATTACTTAATATAAGCATATTTGCGGTGCTGATATCAACCAACGAGATAGCTTCTTCTGCTAATTCGGATCTGGAATATAGATCGCCAGACAAATGTGGAAGTTTGTGATTGTCTATACTATTTGAATAAAAAAAGACTGAAGCCTTTCCCTTACTAATAGCTTGAACAAAGCTCTTATTTGAAATGAGAAGTTCTCTGTTTTGGTGGTAGGAATGATAATCGTCCGAATATCTTGTATAAAGTGTAAGTGGTCCAAGTGTATTTTCCAATTGTTCCAGGCATTCTTTTTTTAACTTTATTTTTCCTCCAATAAGAATGAATCCTTTTCCAATTAACAGGCTCCCCGAATATCGTACGTCACTTTGAATTATGAATCCAAGAATCTCATCGAAAATTGTTGATTTGCCAACTCCGTTTGCTCCAACAATTACTTTGGCGTCTTGAATAGCATTGTTTACCGGATAAAGAGAGAAATCAGCAATTCTGTCAATTTTAATTGATTCGATTAGTAGTTCATTACTGTTTTTCCTATTATTTGAGACACTACATTGTATATTATACTTGTCTGATAGATTAATATCAGCCTCTGACAAAAAACTCTCAAGAAGGAAATTTCTATAATATATTAATTCCATTAATATAGCCTATATGATTTTTAACTGACAAATGCTCTTCTATCTCCCATAGCTGCCATTGTCAATAGGTGTTCGAAGACTGTATCACATTTATTACTATATATTGCACGATCGTAACTTTCAGGAAGATTTTCATCAAGAATAGTTTTTATGACATTTTGAACCTGTAATTTGGTAATTGTGTCTTTATGCCAATCATTAACTAATACAGTGGGCTTTTCTTCTTTGAGTCGCTTTAGTAGGTTTTTCGCGGCATTTTTTACCTTTTTCTCTTCTTCTTTTGTAAGTTTATCCTTTGTAATCAAGTCGTAAAGTTCCAGTTCTTCTTCTGATAAACCTTCCTTAAGATGGCGCTCTTCTTCCTCTTTCAGGCTATTTATAAAATTTACCAAATCATTAAAATAGTCTTCGGTTAATGCACCGCCAGAATTATATTTATCAATTATTTCCTGAAGTTTTTGAGCAAATGATGTTCGAGTTGTGTTGCGTCGCATCATCATACCAAGTTTTTCAAGAATAAATGCTTTTAGATCGTTTATTTCAATGTTTTTGTATTTAGCCTCCTTAAATTGCTCTCTAAGTTTATCAATGTTCAATTTACTTAAATCAATCCCTTTCCATGCAGAGATATAATATCTCTTTTCTTCGGCAATTGAATTAGGATCAGTTAGTTTTTCATTAGGATTATTTTTGACCTGATCCTGAGCAAGGATACTCTCATCTAATAAGGCACCAATTTTACGTTTTGCGCTGTCTAAATCACCTCTATCGGCTCGGCCGTCAATGACATCGCGCAAGTATTGTATAACGGATGCCATCATAAATTCCTGTTTACGACTCAAAATGTCGGGCTTACAAGCTTCATATAATGCGTCAACAGTATTGTCGTATACAATTAATTGTTGTTTGTATTGATCATTTTGTAGGATAATATCAGCGTATTCATCAAATAAGTTAAGGTTATGAAATACAGTATTTGAGCGAATAATAGCTTGTAAATCCACCCCGATGGTTTCCGCCCAAGCAACGCATTCATTCAGTGATGAGGTTAAAAGGACATACAAATTGTCTTTTTCTTTTACAGGCGCATCATCTTCATTTCCTTCAATTGAACCTCCACCATAAGAAGCAAAGGCTTTTTTGAGATTTCGGAATACATTGTAGTAATCTACTATCAATCCATTCTTTTTTGGCTTTCCATTTATCAAATAATCCGTTACACGATTTGCCCGGGTAATTGTTTGCATTAACGTATGATCTTTCATGGGTTTGTCCATATACAATGTGGAAACCGTTGGTGCATCGAAACCAGTAAGCCACATACTGCATAAAAAGACTAACTGCAATTTATCCGTTGGTTCCTTAAACTTATCTTCAAGTTCAAAGCCATTATCATCCACCGCATTTATTTTTTTTCGATGGGGCTTAATATCTAAACCTTGAGCACTAAATTTTTCTTCTTCCCCAGCTTCTTCACTAATCACAACAGCCATTTCAGTTTGCCTCATCCAATTTCGTATGATTATTAATTCACCTTTTTCCTGTCCTGTTTTTGCTGTGGATATTTCCGTATTTAGTTTTTTTATTTCTTCCTTCCAGTAATGCTGTACTTTATCATACATGCGCACGGCTGTAAATTTATCAACCGAAATAACCATGCCTTTACCTAAGTATCCTCTGCGAGGGAAATGATAAGCAATATCCTGAGCAATTGTGTTTAAACGATCATCTGCCTTCAAAACTGACAACTCCTGTGCGAAATCCCTTTCTAATTTTTCCTGTTGTTCTTGCGTCAGATTTTCATCTTCAATAATTTCCGCAAAATCGCCCTCAAGATTATCGTTCTGCAGTAAAACTTCTGGAACTCTTTTGTGATAAAATAAAGGGACAGTAGCACCATCTTCAATTGATTGTTTGAAATTATATTCTGAGACTGTAGAACCAAACCAATCATTAGTAAGTTTTTTACTTCCTAATAAAGGAGTACCTGTAAATGCAATGTATTGTGCATTTGGTAAGCCTGTCCGCATATTCTCGGCTAAGTCTTTGTATTGAGTTCGGTGAGCTTCATCTACAATAACAATTATATCATTTCTTTCAGAAAGCAAAGGGTATGATTTTCCTTTATCGAATCTGAATTTGTGAATGAGTGTAAAAATGTATCGCTTATTGGTTTGAAGCATTTGACGAAGCTCTTCACTATTCTTAGGACGGCATTGTTCACTTTTGGAAAAAGCGCCTGCCCCTAAAAAATTTCTATAAATCTGATCGTCCAAATCATCTCTATCTGTAACAATTAAAAAAGTATAATTTCCTGCGAATCTCCTGAAAATCTTCCGTGTAAAGAAAATCATACTGTAACTTTTACCGCTTCCCTGAGTATGCCAGAATACTCCTAATTTCCCTTTATTCGAACCGTCAGTTCCTTCATTATCATGACTGATCCTCGAGCTAAAATTATTTACCGCATTGTTTACACCAAGAAACTGGTGATTCTTGGCGCAAATTTTTACAGATTCTTTATAGTAGAGTATAAAATTCTCAATATAATCAAGTAAGTTCTCTTTTTTGCACAGACCTAAAACAGCGTAGTCTAAACTAACACCAAATTGTTTTATCTTTTCAGAATCGGGAGTTTGTTTTTCATCACTAACTCTAAGCCAATTAAAAAAATGTTCGTATCCTGAAAAGGCACTTCCTACTTTTGTTTCGAGACCATTACTTAATATACAAATACCATTAAAATGAAAAAGTGCCGGAATTACTTTTTTATATCGAACCAGATTATCATCGTAAGCGTTTCGAACTGCTATATTTGAATTTTTTAATTCTATAAATACAATAGGTAAACCATTAATGTACAAAATTAAATCAGGCCTTTGTCTGATTTCCCCTTTTACCCAAAGCTGGGTAGTTACAAGGAAATCATTCTCATTTGGTGATTCAAAATCTATTATCTTTACTGTGGCGGGTTCTTTTTTACCTTCTTTATTTGTTACGTCAACTTGAATTCCATTCTTCAACATTCCATACATCTCTCGGTTTGATGTAACAGTCAGAATGGAATACAAATTTTTTGTGAGCTTATCATAAGCTTCGTCAATTGCAGATTCAGGAAGCTCTCTGTTTAAATCGGTTAGTTTTTTATGAAGCAGTGGCTTAATTAAGACGTCCATTTCGCTTTCGCGACCGGTGATATCTTTATCTATGCAATCCAAATGACGATACCCTAATTGCTCTACGAGTATTCTCGTGGTGCCCTTTTCTATATGGTCTTCGGAAATAAAATTATCCATATTTACGGTTTTAATAGTGTCGAGGAATTTATGTTAGCAATTTTCAGGCATTCAATGATTTTTTCTTTGAGAAGATGTTCCATTTTCCCTTTTTTATCCAAGGTTTCGGCAATTTCACTTTCTATGGGATAAATGAAACCTATTTCGGGGCAAATGTTTAAGGTTTGCATGTTTGTATCATAGAATTTTTGTTGAAGCATAGCTTCGACTTCAGAAGATTTTATTAGAATCTCTTCTGCATATAACCAATCGATATATTCACGGACTTCGTTTTTTTTGTTTTGATAGATTTCGGTAATATTTGATTGCCAGAATTCGATATATTTTTCAGGTCCGCAGCCCTTGAACCAAACTAAATTGGAGCTTCTGTAGGCTACGTGGAAATTTGAGTATATTTCCCAGTCACTTGCCTCCACGGTTTTCAAATTTATATTTTGAGAATAAAATGCTTTGGCCTGGGTTTGTGTAGCACCAAAATATAAGCTAAGTTCCAAATGCCATTTATCACCCTCTTCCACCAGTATTAGACCAATTTCCCGTATTTCCGGAAAAGGAACTTTAATATGATAACCCCAGCCTCTGTGCATTTGAACTGTGCTAGGATCAAGAACAATCGACTGTAGTAGATTATATATTCGCCTATAGATTAATTCGTGATTGCCTTTGCATAAACTGAAATTGTCAAATGGATTAAGATACGGAAAGTTCTGATCAATAAATGCAAGAAAATCATCTATCATCATTTTTTCATAGCCTGATAAAGTAGGAATTGATAATAGAAGATTAAGTTGTTTTATTATTTCTTTCCATTCTAAAATTATGGGTTGAGAATATACGCGTGTTTCATCTGATAAGTTTTCGAGGGTAGGATTTAACTGACCAAACCAAACGTTTCCTGATCGGGGTTTATTTTCAATGATAAAGGAAGTGTTTTTTCCAAAAGTTATCAATCCGTCATAAATAGCATTTCTTTCAGATGGTATAATGGCTTCGGTTTCTTTTACTATATCCGTGTCAGTTATTAAGACTGAAAGAAGCCAATCGGTATCGATAATTGGATTACCTCTTTGTGTATGTATATCCCAACCTGTTTCTATAAATTTGGCAAGAGAAAGGGTATTTTCAGATTTTGTAACGTCAGGAGTATGTTTTGCTTTGCAATAATCAATAAATAGTGAAAAAACATGAAAGGAATGTTTTAATAAGACCAGATAAGCTCTTGTGAGCTGATCCTCGTAATAGCTTTCTTTTGAAGAGTATGGGTTGAAGTAATTAAGTCTTTCCATTATATTGTTTTCCAGTTTTTAACCGCAATGTACGTTACATTGCTACATTCGATTTTTGAGATGTTCGAATGATATAGTCCTAAATTGGATTTTGAATTTAAGGCATCTTCATTGAATACTATATAACCAATTTCACGAGCATTTATGTTCTTTAAGGTTTTGCGTAGTTTTTCAGGGAAAAAGCTTGGGGCAACATTAAATGCTTCTCCGTGTATATTATTTATGTCAAAGTCCCCTTTTCCCTTTATGTATTCGTTGCCTAATCTGATTGTAATGGAAGCATCAGTCAGTTTTTCACTCTCCAAAATAGTTTTTATGCCATTCAATAATACCAAATCAGTTGCTATTCGATTTGCCGCCTCAAAAACAGTAATGTTTTGATATGGACCAATTGAAAACAAGGCGCGTTTGTAAAAAGTTAAATGGGACCAGTAATCAGTTTTGTCTGTTTTTGGAAATGGATTATTCTTAAGTAATTTAGCATAAGAATTACAAAGTACAGAAAATTCTGAACGGCCTATTTTGGAGCGGCTTTGGGTAGTTATTAGTATTTTGGTTTGGTTAACTGGCATTAATTAAACAAGTACTTTCCTTTTTGTGTTTTTCAATTTTGAGTTCTAATTTTCCACTAATTAGTCTTGGTAGTAATCTATTTCGTATTTGACGTAGATGTTCAATTTGAATTGCAAGAATATCAATCTGCTCATATATTGGCTTCGAAATACTGACAAATCGATCTATTAAATCTTTATCGGGGATAATGATTGATTCCTTTCTCAATAGTTCAGGATTTAGATGTAATACATTAGTTCCATTTGCAAATTGAGCAATATGTTCACCGTAATAATTAAATCTAAGAGTTGAATATAAGAAATCAGATTGTAGTGATTGTGGAACAAGTTTGACAATATCTAACGAAAACACATATTCTCTATGCTCAGTTAAAGGAACTCTTGCAACACGACCAACAATTAATCTATCTTGGGTCATATCTGTCACTGCCATTACTATATCTCCTGGGAAAACTACTTGCTCCTTTTTAAATTTACCAGTAAAATATTTAGTTCCACCCAGTCTAAATCCTCCGCCACGCTTCATATTCTTTAAATTGATAAAAGCATTATCTCCAAAGCTATCATCAATTTCTTCGCTTGTATATGATTTCCCTCTCATGATAACTATATGCTGCTTGAGACTTTCAATTTTCCATGTTTTCGGAATTCCCTTTTCAAATTTCACTCTTTTATATCCAGGAAAACGCATACGAACAAACCATTCTTTATACAATTGTTGGACGGTGTCTTCCAATAATCTTATACGATTATTATTTATTTCTATTAAGTCATCATAGGTGGAGAGTGTTTTAGCAATAATTTTTTGAATCTCAATATTTGGTATATAAACTTTAAAGGTTTCACAATCTTTAATCCGTATATGTTCTACAGTTGATCCAGACCCAAATGACTGAAATTGCCCCTGAACAATTTCGCTTAGAAAGGTATAATACAAGAATTTAGCATTCGCCATCTTTGTGTTAGCCCTATACAAAATAGTTCTTTGTCCCAAGAAAATTTTGTCATCGGTTCTAACTAATCCTACTTCCCCAAGAGGCGCCTCTCTGGTTAATATAATATCTTCCTTTTGAGGTTTAATTCTTCTTGTCCATTTATCATAAACTTCTTTACTAACATAACGAACGTTGTCCACATCAATCCAACCATTCTTCACATTAGTAGTTCGAATCATCTTATATTCTGTTGGCTCATGTACTGTTTTCGCAGTTTTATTTACACAATCAATAATTGATTCGCAGACTTCACTAATTATAAATTCTTTCCACTTGCTATTCATTAACCAGAAGTAATTTGGTGTTAAATTCAATCAGCTTTGACACATTAATGGCTTTTTTGTTAAGTTCAAATAATTTCTGGTGTTTTTCAGCCATTTCAATTAAAAATTCCTCCTCCGTTAGTCCATCTTCTTCAATTACTACCCCTACATACCTACTCGGATTTAAACTCCATTCTTGTTCTTCAATTTCAGCGAGAGAGGCTGCTTTACAAAGACCAACAATGTCTTCGTACTTACCTAACGGGAATCGTTCTGTAAGCCAAGTTATTTGTGATAGAAAGTACTGTTGTTTACTCTTAAGCTCCTTCAATTTAACTTCTTCAGCAATTAAGTTCTTTTCCAAAAGTTTTAGTTCTTTCCCTCCCTTTGATTTTATTTGTTTTTGTAAGTTACTGACAATTTGTCCCTGTGCTATGGTTTGCTTTTCAAATTCTGAAGCTTGCTTTGTGTATTTATCAATTAATTTTTTGAAATATTTACTGTCTCCTCGGTGCATTCGGAATATTGAAGTGATATTTTGAATATGTTCTTCGGTGAATTCTCTATGCGCTCTATCAATTTGTCTAAAAATATTTCGCGCATCTACGAACAATACATTCTTGTTTATTTTGCCAGCATTACGTTTGTCAAAAAACCACAATGTAGCAGGGAGTGTAACTGTATAAAACATGTTTTTAGGTAGCGTTAGCATTGCCTCAACAAGACCTTTTTTGACTAGATTCTTCCTTATGTCTGCTTCGCTATTACGCCCATCACTTGCACTGTTGGCCATTACAAGAGCGGCTCGCCCAGTTGGCTTTAATGAAGATGCAAATAAATTTATCCATAAATAATTAGCGTTAGGAACAGTATTCACATCGTTTTTTTTCTTACCCGATTTTTTTGTTTTATTTTGTGGGATACCATATTCATTGAATTTTCTTTGCTCTTTAACGCGATCAAGGTTTACATCATCCACATTGAAAGGGGGATTAGCAAGAATGTAATCGAACTTTCCATAGCAATCAAAAGGATCTTCGTAATAAGTATTTGCCTTCACAATTTGTCCACGCAAGCCGTTTACCGCAATATTCATTCGGGCAATTTTTACGGTTTCCAAATCTTTAGTATTTCCGTAAACAGTTATATTTTTCGTGTCGGTTTCATTCAATTCTTCGCGTCTGCGGTCAATAAAGTTAGAACTTTGCACGAACATACCACCGCTGCCGCAAGCAGGGTCGTATATCGTTCCGCTGTATGGTTCAATGATTTCAACCATTAAGCGAACCACACTAGTAGGGGTATAAAAATCTCCACCGCCTTGTCCTTCTGCCATTGCAAAAGCGCCAAGAAAGAATTCATACACTTTGCCAAAAACATCACCGGTTGCATCTTCCGGAATGTCTTTAAAGGTTTTTAAAAGTGACTTTGCCAAACTAAAATCGTCTTTATTTGGATTATCTCTATCCTTTAAAATCAGGTCAAAATATTCATCTTTAGGTAAGCTACCAGATAACTCAGGCTTATATGTTTCAATAGCCTCCATTGCTTGTTTAATTTTCTTTACAATATTTTCCTTTTCAGGAAGATTAAGTAGATAATCGTACTCTGCCTCTGGAGGTAAGTAAAAGCCACATTTAAGCAAAGCAATTTCATCAATTGATTTTTGATTACGGCCCTTTTGATTTTTGAATTCCTTTTCAATTTCCGTTTTTGCTTTTTTATATCTTATAGAAGCAAAACGCAAAAATATTAAGCCTAAAATTGGCGCTGAGTATTGGGAAGCTTTTAATCCACTGTCGGCTCGCAATTTATCTGCTGCAGCCCACAAATCATCTTCTAACTTTTTTAATTGTTCTTGAGTCATATTTTATAATTATTCAGCAGTCCCAAATATAACAATTAAGCCTTTACCAGTTAGTTAATAACCTGTGTATAAGCCCCCAAACCTACCACATTTCCCTTTCCCCCACAACCGTATTCCTACGCAATCTTCATACGTAGATATACGCTATTTTCCATACGTAGAAATACGGGTAGCCCCGTGGTGTTTTTACGCACCCGGGCTCTGAAGCCCAATAAAATCAAGAGGTAAATCCAAGCCGTTAAAAGTATTGTCACAGTCGGGGTGGCCAGATTCGAACAAAGGACTTACCTAATCCTCGTCAGCGGGAACAGCTGCTTCTTCAGTTTGCCCATAAATTCAAAGGGGAATTCGATCCACCTGTTGGTGGCCCCGGATTTAAAATAGTAGAGGGCGCGCTTCTCTTCGCGGAACAGCTTTTTGCTGCGGTTGTAGCGGATATAGTCGAGCAGGCCCTCATAGGCCAGGCTGTAGAGAATATCCGTGTCGCGTTTGGTATCGTTCAGCAGCACCGCCTCTTCTATCTTCTGCCATGGCTTCAGCGAATAGAGACGGATATAGCGTTTGGCGCCTTTCAGGCCCTCGTATTCTTCCAGCAGCTCTTTCACCTGCTTAAATTCCTTAGTGTTTCGTTTTACCGGGATCATGATCTTTATACAGAGAAAATGCTGCCAGGAGCGGTGCCCTATTCCTTCCTTATCACAAACTCCACCCTCCGGTTCTGCTGTCTTCCTTCCTCGGTATCATTACCAGCAATCGGCTGTGCGCTACCATACCCCTTATACTCTATGGATGGGGGATAGAACCCTTTGGAGACCAGGTAATCGGCCACAGCTTTGGCCCTTGCTTCCGAGAGGGATCTGTTGCGGTCTTCGTTGCCGGTATTATCGGTGTGCCCGCTGATGCTGATGGAAGTGCCGGGAGTTTCCAGCAGGTACTTCGCTAATTTATCCAGCTCCTCAAAGGAGCCGGGCAGCAATTCGCTTTTATTGGTAGCGAAGACTATATTCTTGAGGGTTACCGTCTCGCCCGGTTTGGGTGAAAAGGCAGGCGGGTCCGGATCTTCCGTTTTTGTCTCTGTCCCGATAGCTATCGGGATGGCAACGGGCAGCTCTGCTTTATTTTCGATCAGGTGCACGGATACATCATCGATATAATAATGGGCAAAACCCTTAAAGGCCTTGGTCTTGTTGTTTTTGAAAGAGCCTAAGATCAGGGCGGTCTCGTCTCCTTCCGCATGATAGATGGCCGAAAATTTTATCCAGCTCCGTTTGTTCCTGAATCCTTTCGGGAGAACGGTCTCTACTGCAGGCTCGGCAACTATACCCACACCGGGCATGCCCATCGCGGTCTTTTTTAAGAAGAGCACACCGAACTCCTTCACGGAGCCGATGGAGCGGTTGGCCCTGCTGATATAGAATTCGACCAGGTAATCCCGGTCTTTTTGTAGAGTATCCGTCAGCTTTGTTTCGATGTATTCGATGAATTTTTTCCGGATGCAAATGCCTGCATAGGCCTCTCCCGAATGCGGCTCCTGTTTGCCGAACACATTCCGGGGCGCACTTGCATGTCTTTCCGCGTCGTGGTGATAATAATCGCCCGCTCCGTTCGTAGGGCAGAACCAGTTTTTTGTGCAGGCAATGGAATTGTTTTTCTTCGTGGGCATTTTCCGCAGGTTCTCAAAGCCGGGGTCCGGAACAAGGTTTTGTGCTGAAATACGGAGCGGGCTGCAAAAAAGACCGGCGGACAGAACGAGTAAAAGTGTCTTCATACGACAGGTATAACGCCCGCTTTTTAAAAAAGATACAAGACCTCCCATTCCTCAAAAGACCGGCGGGCATCACAGCGATCCGGCAGGTGACGGATCCGTTCACGCATAATTTGACGGATCAGGGCTTATGCTTACTTTTACGCTCAATACCGGCAGGTGAAAGCTGTGCAGCTATTGATCCGCGTCCATCGCGACCGGCCCGGAAAACAACATGAAGATAAACGGAAAAATAAAAAGCTACCTGCTCATCGGGGGATACCTGGTGGCAGGATTTCTGATCATAGGAATTGCACAATTGCTGAAAGTCCCTGCCTGGCTCGCTCCCGCGTTCCTCCTGCTGCTGTTCGTTGCCATGAATGTTTTTACCGCCAGGCTGTTCCGGCTGGGCAGCGAGATCGGCACGTTCTGGTCCCTCCGGAAGATCCTGTATCTGCCTGTCGGAATACTGGCAGGCGGTCTGATAGCTGTGAGCCCGGCGCTGGCAGCGCTTCTGAGCGGACAGGTATCGCCGGCCGGGATTACATTCGGCAGCCCGTTCACGCTCTCTTCCATTGTATCCACGCTGCTCATTGTAGCCTGGGAAGAGCTGTGGTTCCGGGGTATTTATCTCAACCGCTGCAGGCACTACCTGTCTGCCATCCACATTTCACTAACGATCGGGCTGCTGTTTACGCTGGTACATCTCCTCAACCCGGAGATCGAATTAGTGAGATCGGGACCTGCCTTATTTTTTGCAGGCGCATTATTAACGCTCGTCTACTTTTATTTCAAAACCATATGGCTGCCCATCGGCCTGCATTTCGGAAATAATTACCTGTCGCCCGACTCTGCAATTAAAAACGATTGGTTATTCGGGAATGAAGGTTATCTGGGAGCATGTATCCTCGCCGCACTCTTTTTAATGTTCGTGAAGCTGACCCTGGATCAACATAAAAGAAGGCCATCGTCCGGAACAACCAAAACCATTTAAAAGATCTCCATTTCATTAGCGTGGCATCAGGCACCGGATTTGAAGAAACAGAGGTTCTTTCAACTCTCCAGGCTGCTATTACGTTTTATACTGCCCGGATCTTTTTGATTGCTGTCATTTCATCAATTGTATTTCTTTCCTTATTTTTATTTTAAGAATTTGACAGGGGTTCAAAAAATGAAAGAACGAAAACGAAACAGGCTGGAGGGTTTTGATTATTCTCAGGACAACCTGTATTTTGTTACGTCCTGTGTGCAGGATCGTATTTGTTGTTTCGGTGAAATAACCGATAAACAAATGATATTGAATGAATATGGCCATATCGCCCGACAACAATGGGATTGGCTGGGACAACAATATCCGTATATTTTGTTGCATGCATTTGTCGTAATGCCGAATCATATTCACGGGATCATCGAAATTAACCGGAATGCAATTGATTTTGTACGGACAGGTCGCGATGGGATTGTTGTAGGAACGGGTCGCGATGGGATTGTTGTAGGGACGGGTCGCGACCCGTCCCTACAACAATTGCCGAAAATAAAATCGTTATCCGAAATAATGGGTGCATACAAAACCACCACATCCAAAAAAATACATTTAACAGGATTCACCCGATTTGCCTGGCAACGTTCGTTTCATGATCATATTATTCGCAACGATCAATCTTTTGAAAGGATAGCTGATTATATTCATACTAATCCTGCCAAATGGAAAGAAGATACATTTCATTCTTTCTGAATAGCTTAGATCTGCTTGTTTTTAACCAAAAAAAATCCCGCAGCCTTTTCAGGAACTGCGGGACCAGGTTATCGGGGGTAGAAAATCTTAATTCGTTTTTACAACACGGTAGTTGCTGCCGGATACACCATTGCTGATGCGCACAAAATAAGCACCGTTGTCAAGAGCAGAAAGATCGATGCTGCTTGTTTCAAAATTGCTGCGTTTTTCGCTCAGCACTAATTTTCCTGTTGCAGTGTACACTTCTATTGCAACTGTTCCCTGGTGTTGCGGGGCAGAGAGTGTAAGCATTCCGTTGGTAGGGTTAGGGAAGAGCTTCCAGCCGGAAAGACTGCTTGCTTCTTCTATACCTACACAGGCATCCACAATGATGGTATCGGTAGCCGTTCTGTTACAGCCAAGTGCACTGGTGAAGTAATAGAAGATAGGATGTGTGCCGGTGCCGGCTGCCATCGGATCGAAATCACCGTTGCTTACGCCGCTTCCGTTGGAGCTGAACCAGCCACCTGCGGGCAGACCACCTGTGCTGAGTGTTACCGGAGAAGAATTCTCACACATGGTTTCTACCGGCAATTGCATACCTGTATTGATTGTCTCTACTCCAATGCTGATACTAACGGGTAAGCTGTAGCAGCCTGAGGCATCCTGTCCTCTGACAGTAAATGTTTGGGGACTGAGCATCTGGAACTGGTAGGAAGCAGCCCAGACAAGATTTCCGGGAAGCCACTCGTACATCGATGCACCCGATCCGTATAAAGTTACGTCACCGTATTCACAAATAGTGTCGTTGCTGGCTGATACGGAGATGACAGGAAGCGGTCTTGCCACGATGTTGATATAAGCCGTATCGGTACATCCGCTATTCAGATAAGTTCCCGTTACCATATAGGTCTGCGTACTATCCGGTGTTACGTCATACGTGTTGCCTTGTGCGATGCCGTCCCAGGTATATACGTCCGCTCCCGAAACACTCAGTGTGATCAAAGTGCCTGCACACACATTATTAAGAGAGGTGGTAGGATAAAGGGTAGGATCTGTGCCCATGAATACAGTAACCATAGAAGTATTGGAGCATCCGTAATTGTCGGTGCCGGTGACATAGTAATACCCTGCCTGGCTTATGGTCTCGGTAAAAGAAGCGGCGGTGATGTTCCCGGGTGACCACACATAGGAGCTGGCACCATAGGCTGTAAACGTTGCATACTCTCCCGGGCACAGCATAGAGTCAGCTGCAGTAGCAACTACCACCGGAAGCTCCCTGGCTACAATAGTGATGGTATCCGAATTCACACAATTGTTTGCATACATGTGGCCTGTTACAATATAGCTTTCTGTTTGATTGATCTGCGGCTGCGTGGTAGTGTTCCAATAAAAATAATCCGCTCCCGTTGCGCTCAGGTTTACCGTGCTACCCGGACAAACGGAGTCCATATCCGCTATGGCAGTGACCGCAGGGAGAGGAACGATGGTAATGGCAATAGAATCGGTGGCGATACAGCTTGTTCCTGTCCGTATGCCGGTAACCGTGTAGGTTACACTTACAGGCGTATACAGCTGAGGATGTTCACCTGTTGCTCCGCCCGGATACCAGGTATAGCCGTCATAATTCTGTGCCGCTACGTTAAGACTGTCGCCGAAGCAGTAAATAGTCTGGCCATACGGGGATAAGTCAGGCATATAAACATGCTCGATATGTATGCTGGCGTTGTTCTGGCAGCCGCTTACGGTATCTGTGCCGGTTACATGCAGATCTTCGGAAGAAGCAACGAAATGAGTAATGGTATCGTCCTGGTATCCGTAATTCCAGTTGTAGGTGTCGGCGCCCGATGCGTAAAAGTTGACATACGTGTTTCCGCATACGGTATCTTCAGAAGCAGTGGCCATTACGGCAGGGAGAGGATTCACATGGACGGTTACATAAGCCGTATCCGTGCAGCCGGCCCCACCGGTGCCGATCACCGAAAAGCTGGTGTCATTGTCCGCAAGGAACCCGATCTGCATATTGGTGCTGCCGGTATTCCATACGTAAGAATTGCCACCCTGCGCGGTTACATAGTTCATTTCCCCACGGCAGGCAGGATACGAATCGATATAGATAGCCGGTGCCGGAAAAACGGTGATGATCGGGTTATAAGCCTGGGATGCACAACCGGTGGTACTGCTGTAGCCTGTTACGACCCCATAAAACGACTGCGTAACGCTGAAGCTGTCAGGACGTGTTACGCCATCGCTCCAGGTATAATAATCGCTGTTGCCCGATACGGAAACATAAGTATGGGTTCCTTCGCACACATAGGCGGGACCCTGGGTTACTGTTATCGTAGGCCTTGGTTTCACCGGGATATTAAGTGTTGCCATCGCTGTACAGCCTGTAGCCGTGTTAGTGCCGGTAACAAATATCGAGGTGGGGCTTGGTGGTGAATACACCAGGGGATTTGCCGTAGAGTAACCGTAATACCATACATAGGTATCGGCTCCCTGGGCAGTGAAAGTAATGGGCGTACCCGGGCATACCGCATCTGTGGTGGAAGGTATGATAGATACAGTAAACGTAGCCGGCGGATTGGGGATGTTGACGTAATCGTATGTATAGTCGCCGTTTGCATCGTATACCTCCACATAAGCACTATTCGCACAAAGACCTGTGGCATTGGGTGTTTGTTCGCCCGAAGACCAGTAATACTCATAAGGTGCTACTCCGCCGGAAGCAAGAGCGGTGGCGCCTGCATTACATCCGTTGTTACAGGTTGGCGGTATTATGTTGGAAAAACTAATGCTTAATTGCGCCTGTAAAGAGGCAATGGTAAAAAGAGAGAATACGAGTAAGAGTAATTTTTTGTTCATTGTTAAACAGTTTTTTTAAAGGTTAATTGCGTTGCAAAATTCAGCATTTCAAATGCGGCACGGAATAGGGGCCTGCCCTCAGATTGCCGGGATGAAGATCTGCGGCAAAGGCGATTGAGCGCATGAATGGCTACAGCAGCATGTAAAATAACGGCTGCGAAAGTAGGAAGCAAAAAGTGAATTTTTATTTAAATGGGCTGAACTGCGTTTTTATGTATGTGAACTACCGGACTGTTATATATATATTTCGGGTTGTCCCGATAGCTATCGGGATCGGGTTCATACCGGAAAACAAGAAGGTTGATCTCACAGGATAACATACTATTGTAGGAAAAGTTGGAACAAATTAACCTGTCACGTCGAGTGTTCCGACAATGCCCAGTAAAAGTAGTAAATACGTTACTTTTAAAGTTATTATTCAGGCACGGCATCGGAATGTATCGAGACGCTTACGAAAGCAGTTACTGCTCCGAGTCGTTCTCGATACACCCCGATTCTTTTAGTAAGGACATGCCGGAAAATTTGACAAAGTGTTTTCTTTTTATCAGTATCGGGGTACTCGAACTGACATGATTACATCTCGATAGCTATCCGGACAGAAATATAAAATATACGTTGGGGACGATACTTACTAATCGAGTAAAAAAACAACCAGAAACCCGAAATAGCTTACTGCACATTCAGCAGCTCCACATCGAAGATCAGCACCGAGTTTTTCGGGATCTTGCCGGGAGAAGTGGTGCCATAGCCAAGAGAAGAGGGGATGAGCAGAATACCTTTGCCGCCTTTCTTGAAAAGAGGAATGCCTTCCTGCCAGCCTTTGATAACAGAGCCAAGAGAGAAAGAAGCGCCTGCTCCGGGACTTTCGTCAAACACGGTCCCGTTGGTGAGATAACCTTTGTAATAAACGGTAACGCTGGAAGCGGAGGTGGGTTGTATGCCTGTGCCCTGTGAGGTCATTACATAATACAGTCCGCTGCCGGTAGGAGTAGCGTTCAGGTTATGCGAGGCGATGTATTCTTTGATGATCTTTTCGTCTTCCGTTTTTTGTTTTTCGATCTTCTTTTTTTTGCAGGCTGCGAGACTGAAAATAAAAAGAGTGAGCAGGAAGAAAGAGGCAATAGCTAATCCGGAGTGTTTCGACATTTTGCAAAATTACGGAATTTCCTTTAACCGCAAAGAGCGCAAAGTTTTACGCAAAGGCCGCAGAGAGAATGTAGCTGTATGGTGCGTGCAATGACGCAGGAGCGCAAAGAGATTAATTAGCTGGCCTTTTGAACCATATCGCTTGCGCTCTTTGCGGTTAACCTTTTTGTGCAATATATTCGATCCGCAGCTTTTCAAAGAATTCCTCTTCGGCGATCTCTTTCACTTCTCCCGGGATCATTCCCTTCAGCTCCAGGTCTTCGATCGAGACACGGATCAGTCGGCGGACAGGATGCCGCACAGCTGCCAGCATCTTCCGCACCTGGTGGTACTTACCCTCAGTAAGACTTATCTGCAGCCAGGAATGGGGGATCTCTGCAATATATTCCGGCTCGCCTGCGGGAATGAAATCAGGTCGCTCAATGCGTTCCACCTTTGCAGGAGCGGTGATATAATTTCCCTCTGCTACTTTTATGGGAACGCCGTTCCGCAGTTGCTGAATGCTTTCTTCGCTGATCTTATCTTTTACCAATACCACATACGTACGTTGGTGCGGACCGGTGGTCAGGTACAAAAGACGTTGTACTTTTTTGTTGGTGGTAAGCAGGAGCAAACCCTCCGACTTATTATCGAGCCGCCCGACCGCATGGATACCTTCCGGGAACTCAAAGTCCAGGGCGCCTAACAGCCTTACGGCATCCGGGCTCCGGAACTGCGACACCATGTTGATGGGTTTGTATATGAGGTAATAGCGGTGGATTTTATTGTTTATTTTGAGTTTCGTGTTTCGGGTTGTTTTTACGCAGCTCGTAAGTAAGGTACCCAACATATGTAGTTTTTTATTTTGGGTTTCATGTCGCGAGGCTTCGCGACGGGTTGTTTTCTACTAAGCTTATAAGTATCGCATCCCCAACTTATATGGCTCACGCAGAGACGCAAAGTTCGCAAAGATTTTGTTGTTTTCCGCTCCCGATAGCTATCGGGAGCGTCCTGTATCTTGCGTCTTGCCATCCTGGTTCTCAGTTATTTCCCTTCAAAAAATCATCCACATCAAACATCGAGCTGGTCAGGTCTTTGAATTCCGTTCCGGTCTCCAAATGATTTTTACTGAGCTGCGAATGTTCCGCCAGGCCATGCAGCAAAAATTCCATCAGCACATACCGGTCGTTCTTCACTGCCTTCGGGTAGAACAATTCCACGAGCTCCGACAAGCCATTGATCGTATCTAATTTGTTCTGGTAGTCTTTCTCCGTATCGTTGATGAAGAGGTTCATCGTATTGTTCTCTGCAAACCAGTCGACGATGGTCTTGTAGGGGTTGTCGGTTTTTTTCTTTTTCAGCAGGTTCGGATCGGGGAACATTTTTACAAACTGGTTGCGGATGGCTTTCGAAATTAAATTCTGCGCCACCATCACGCCGCCTTCCTGCTCTCCTTCATACACCAGCTCGATCTTTCCGTTCACAGCGGGGATCACACCGGCCAGGTCGCTGATGCGTACGTAGGTGTTTTTCTCATTGTTATACAGCATCCTGCGTTCGGCTGCACTGATCAGGTTCTCGTAAGCACTGATCGTTAAGCGTGCCGATACACCGCTCTTTGCATCCACGAACTCACTTTCCCTTGCTTCAAATGCGATCTGTTCGATGAGTGTACTGAGGAGTCCGCTTGTTTCCACCACCGATTTTTGTGAAGCAGATAATTTTGCTTCCTGGGCAGTGATCTTTTTGGAGAGCTCGATGCTTTTCGGGTAATGGGTCAGGATCTGGCTGCCGATGCGGTCTTTCAGCGGGGTTACAATACTTCCGCGGTTGGTATAATCTTCGGGGTTAGCCGTGAATACAAATTGTATATCGAGCGGGATGCGCAGCTTGAAGCCACGGATCTGTATATCGCCCTCCTGCAGAATATTGAACAGGGATACCTGGATCCGCGCCTGCAGATCGGGCAATTCGTTGATGACAAAGATACAGCGGTTGCTGCGCGGGATGAGGCCGAAATGGATCACGCGCTCATCGGAATAGTTCAGCTTCAGGTTGGCAGCTTTGATCGGATCCACATCGCCGATAAGGTCGGATACCGACACATCGGGCGTAGCGAGCTTTTCCGCATAGCGCTCCGAACGGTGCAGCCATTCGATAGGTGTGTTGTCACCCAGCTCTGCCAGCGTATCTTTCCCGAAACGTGAAACGGGAGCGAAAGGATCATCGTTCAGCTCCGAGCCTTTGATAAAAGGAATGTATTCGTCCAGCAGGTTGACCATCTGCCGGGCGATCCGTGTTTTTGCCTGCCCGCGCAAACCGAGGAAATTGATATTGTGCCGCGAAAGAATAGCGCGTTCGATATCCGGGATCACCGTGTCTTCATATCCTAAGATCCCTTCGAATACGGATTCTTTCCGTTTTATTTTCAGGATCAGGTTGTCGCGCAATTCATCTTTGATGCTTTTGCTTTGGTATCCGTTCTTCTTCAGATCAGCTAAGGTGTGTATATTTTTCATTTACTACTTTTTATTTTGAGTTTCGGGTTATTTTTTACTTAGCTTCATAAATATCGTCCCTTAATTATTTATGTTTCGTCCCGATAGCTATCGGGATCAGGTTGTTGTTTTGCGGTATGTGACCCCAAACATAAAACCCGAAATAGACAATGCTATCGCATTCGTCTCTTCCTGTTCTTCTCATAATCTTCAAAAATAAATTCACCGAGGCCCTGCAGCGATGTAAAGAACGCTTTTCCCTGGTTGGCATCCGTGAACTCATCCACAAAGCGCTGCAAATACGGATCATCTGCCACCATAAACGTAGTGATCGGGATCTTCAGCTTGCGGCAGGCAGCAGCTAAGGTGAGGCATTTGTTCACGATCCTGCGGTCGAGCCCGTTACTGTTCTTGTAATAACCGCCATTCTCTTTCAGGCAGCTGGGCTTGCCATCCGTGATCATAAAGATCTGCTTGTTGCTCGTTTTTTTCCTGCGCAGGAGGTCCATAGCCAGTTCCAGTCCTGCTACGGTATTGGTATGGAAAGGTCCTACCTGCAGATAAGGAAGGTCTTTTACTTCTATCTTCCAGGCATCATTGCCGAACACAATGATCTCTAAGGAATCTTTCGGGTATTTCTGTTTGATGAGCTCCGCCAGTGCCATGGCTACATTCTTGGCGGGTGTGATCCGGTCCTCGCCATACAGGATCATGCTGTGCGAAATGTCGATCATCAGCACGGTCGATGTCTGTGTTTTGTATTCCTTTTCCGAAACGCGCAGGTCGTTCTCCGTGATGGAAAATTCGCCCACACCGTTATTGATCTGCGCCTGCTTCATGCTGTCGATCATCGAGATCTGGTCCAGTGTGTCGCCGAAGCGGAACTCACGCAGATCGCCGCTCAGCTCATCCCCGTTGCTGCCCGAAAATTTCGTGCGGTGATTGCCCTGCTTGCCTCTTTTTAATTTCCCGAAAATACGTTCCAATGCTCCCTGGCGGATGGCCTGCTCTGTTTTGGGAGTGATGATGAAGCCACCCGGGCGTTCCTCGTCGTCGCGCAGGTAACCGCGGCGCTTGAGCTCATCGATAAAATCGTTCATGGTATATTCCGGGGTGGTGATCTTGTATTCCCGGTCCAGCTCATTGAGCCAGGCAAGGGTTTCCGGTACATCGCCCGAAGTGATGGTGATAAGCTGTTTGAACAGATTGAACAATTGCTCAAAAGGCGTTTTGTTGCTGCCGGAATAATGGGAGAATTGATAACCGATCATGCGCGTAAAAATACGGCTAAAGATGGGAATTGGATTGTTAATAATGATAAATCTTTGATACAGATGTACGAATACGCATACGTGCAAAAGAAGTCTGCCGCAGATTCACGCAGATTCCACAGATTTTTTAATTTTGGAAGGCTTATGTTATTTAAACATTAATGCGGAGCATTGAACGGAATCATATCTGCGTAATTCGCGTAAATCTGCGGCTAAAAACTATCTTATGTTGAAATTGACCAAAGTCCACCACATCGCTATCATCTGCTCCGACTACGAACGTTCGAAGGAGTTCTATACGGATGTATTGGGCTTTACCATCGTGCGGGAGGTGTTCCGCGAAGAAAAGAATTCGTGGAAGCTGGATCTTGCATTGAATGGTCAGTATGTGATCGAGCTTTTCTCTTTTCCCGATCCGCCTGCCCGCGTTTCTATGCCGGAAGCCTGCGGACTGCGTCATCTTGCTTTCGAAACAGATGATGTGGCAGCAGCCATCATTCACTTAGCGGAAAGAGGGGTAGTGGCAGAGCTGATCCGCACAGATGAATTCACCGGAAAGAAATTCACTTTCTTTTCGGATCCGGATGGATTGCCGGTAGAGCTGTATGAGAGATAATGCATGGGGGAAGGTAACCGCTCGCGAAGTAGTGCAAAAAAATGAAAGTATTGTCCGATAAATTAATACACGGGTCTCTCGCGAGGCTTCGCGAACAGCCGGGGTACCGGCCACTCGACCTGACAACAGCATATTAAAGACAAATTAAATAAAAGTATAGTTGTTATCTTTTAACCATGTCAGTTCGAGTGTTTTTGAGCTTTGTACCCAAAGTTCAAAAATGTATCGAGAACGTTTAAAAGGCTACTATGATGTATCACTGTCCTCCGATAGTAAAAAAACAAAAAAGCCGCCCCACTTAGGATGGGAACGGCTTTTATGTTCTGAACCGGGTAGTACCAGAGCTGTATGCTTAATCCAGTTTCACACGGTTGAACCAGATGTTCCTTCCTTTTTTATCTGAACCGAAAAACACGATCTTTCCATTTGAACTGCTGAGAAAAGGGAAGTTTTCGTCGAGGTAGTACTTTGGATCGTCTTTTACCATGCCCAATGTAATTACGTCGCTGATCCCCTTTCCTTCGGTTTTGACCTGAGCCAAACGTGCATACGTGAGTGCACGACCTGCTTTATTGTAGGCATCAATTTCTTTCATCAGCAGATACATATTAGAAGCATTGTCTCCTCCAAGCATTACAGTAGGCATCGGATTCAATTCGCCCGGATCGCTTTTAGTAAGTTTGTCAATCCCGTAATTGGCCTTTAAATTACCGTCTTTGTCAAAGTGAAACACCATTACATCCGTGTATTTGGTGATCTTTCCTGTTTCAAAATTCTGACCCGTAACCAGGAAATCCTTATTGGGAGCTATATTATAGTCAAGTATTTTGAATTTTTTCCCGGTGTATTCCGGAGATTTTTTCTGTGAAGCGGGTTTCATTGCGGTTTTTTCAAACTGTGCCAGGTCGGTAAACGTGCAATATTGCTTTTCTCCATTCTTATTGAGCTTCGCTAACTGCACAGCCTTGAATTTGGTTTCTGCTGCCATTGTGTAACCCATGTATTTATTTTTAGGTTCCAACGCAGGTCCGAACAAGTATACGTTTTTGTCGCCGTCACGCACCAGCTCGTCAATACGCCACTGCGCATTCACAACTTCAAATGTCTTTTTTACTTCAATATCGAGATTACTGCTTACCTCCATATACATAAACTCGTTGTTTTTTGGATTTTCAAATTGTTTCCAGGCTTTTGGCTGCTCAGTTGGAGCGAGGACAAACCCGCAACCGGATACCAATTCTTCTTCTTCATTTTCAGGATTAGGTGAAGAGAACAGCCTGGTCAATGCGATCTGATAGGTGTACTGGTTATCGATGATCTTTTCTTTTAAAATAGCGCCATCGGTTTTACTGATCCGCAGCAGTTTGTAATCAGCAGCATCCATTTCGCCTACTTTCCCGTCTTTTCCGTATGCACCTGGTTTGTATATTACCAAACAGATCATGTCGCCTGTTGCGCCATCAGTAAACGAGCTTATCAACTGGTATTTTGCACCTTCTTCCCCCTTTGGTTTTATTTTATTCAGTTGTTTATCCGTATATAAATACCCTCCGTACTCCCAATTCCAGCGATAGGTCCTTTCCCAGATCTCAATTACAAGTGTTCCCAGCATATTTGGTCCTGCCGTCGCAAAAACACGCGAATAGGTATCGGGCGTTTCGATCTTTTTGCCTATTGTAAGGCGTTTTCTGGCTACATCATTATTCAATTCTTCGGGAGTCATGTTGATAAAGTTAAAATCTTTATCAAACTCATAGGTTTCGAATTTTACCTTTTGTTCGGTTGCTTTTGTAACATAAATGAGCGTGTATTTATCGTTTTCAAACGTTACGCGTTTTAAGACACCTTTTGCCGATTTTTTCGACAGCTCATAGGTTTTTTCAAGCTCAACGGTTTGCGCCTTAAAGCTTGTAACCGCCAGCAGCAGAAAAGCGAAGGGAAGAAGGAATGTTTTTTTCATTTTCGTGATTTTGTTTTGTCAAAAGTAGAGAATGAAGAAGAGGAATTTTTTCCGTTTTTTTTGAAATCTTACGAGGGGAAGGGGAGGAACCGCTCGCGAAGTCTCGCGAGGACGCGGATGCTATGATGAAGTTGGGTTTAGCTGCGAATACCGCGGATCGTAGATTCTCTATTTGCATACGTTGATCAGGTGAACACCAATAACCTCCAGGAATTCAATCTGTGAAATCCGCGCAAATCTGTGGCAAACAAAAAACGCCGGGCGAAGCCGTGGCAGTTTCTTTTCGAAAAATAAAAATTCCAGGCAACCTTTTGGCTCCGCGAATTGTCTTATATATAAAACAACACTCCTGCATCATGAAAAAAAACTATATTCTTTTGACCGTCCTTATACTCCTATCCGGCAAACAGGCTTTTTCGCTTGCCCCGCCTCCCTGCCTGCCGGATATAGTGATAACACCTTTAGCAGGCACATTCGGCTGCTATTCATTTGCTGCAGACAATGGAGTTGCCGCAGATCCGGATATGTATTATACCTGGGATTTCGGCGATGGCACTATCGAAAACGGGAGACGCCTGTATCACTGTTATCCGCCTTCTTCCTTTGTTACCAATTACCAGGTAACACTGACCTATCATTCTCCTTCCTGTGGCAGCCCGGTCATCCAGAGCTATTTTATTGTTCTGAATTCTCCTGACACCAGCATGTGCATTGATCCGGTTCCCGCCTACACAAGGGCAGGCGATTCGATCAGTATCACACCGGTTGTTTCATTCCCGGAGATCATGTTCCAGTATCATTACGGCGACGGATATTGGTCCGGCTTTGATCTTACACATACGTATTCCAGCTGTGGTAACTATATCCTTACGGTAAAACGCTGGGATATGAATTTTCCGGGCGACACCTGCTATGGATATGCGGCTGTAAACCACATTGGATGTTCGGCTGTAACCGGTCTTCAGAAAATAGCAGACATGGAGGAAGGGATGATTTTTCCTGTTCCCTGCAGGGAAGCATTGTATGTTAAGAAAGGTTTGGCAGTGGAAAAAGCAGAGATAAGGGACCTTTCCGGGAGGACAACAGGCAGCTGGTATTATGCTGCACCTCCCGTATCGATAGATGTGGAGGGACTGGGAGCGGGTGCTTACATACTGGTGACTACGGACCGGGAAGGGAATATTCGCTACCTGTGGTTTATTAAGAATAATGAGTAGCTTACATAAGCTTCCTGATAAGGTATAAATGGATAATGAACTGGCAAAAATAGTGGAAGGGTGCAGGTCCGGAGATCACAGCGCGTATAAGCTCCTCTTTAAGAGGTACTACCGGCAGCTGCTCGGGATCGCATTGAGGTATAGCCGGAACAGGGAGGAAGCGGAGGACACGGTGCAGGATGCTTTCATAAAGATCTTCCAGGGTATCGGATCGTACCGGGACAGCGGCTCCTTTGAAGGATGGATCAAACGGATCGTGCAATATACAGCTATCAATAGTTATAAAAACAATCTGAGATCCCATATGCATGTGGATATATGCGATACGGAAACAGAGTTGAGCGATAAGAGCTTTGAACAGTTCTTTTATGACTTTGATCCGGAGGAGATCATCGGTTTTTTGCAACAATTGCCGGAAGGATACCGGATGGTAGTCAATCTCTATTTTATAGACGGGTATTCACACAAGGAAATTTCAGGAATGCTCGATATCAGCACCGGCACCTCGAAGTCGCAGCTATTCAAAGCGAAAAATTTCCTCCGGCACTTAATGATCACTACAAACCAGGAAAAGAACCATGAATAAGTTCAGAAACTATATCCGGAAAAAAATGGCAGCTCACAAGGTCGTGGTGGAAGATGCCCGTATGGAAGAAAGCTGGGAGCGGCTTGCATCTTCCCTGCAGCGAAAAGAGAAAAGCGCTTTCTTCGATGGTTATGAGCCGGAGCTGAACGATGCGTACATAGAACAAAAATGGAACGAGATACGTTTTTTCCTGCCCGAAGAGAACCAGCGGAGATTGATGCCCCTGTTATTAAAGCCGGGATGCACAGTGCCTGTGGCCATCCTGTTTTTGGTAGCAGCGTTCTATTTTGTAGTCCATACGGATCCGGGAACCGGAGATCTTCCGGCATATGCAGAAAACCATCAAAGAAAGGTAGTGAATACAGACCCGCTTAAGGCACCGGCCGGTAGCATAGCAGTACACGACAGGGCCACTCTACAGGCGGGGCAAAGTAATAAGATCGCTCTCCGGCAGCCGATACCAAAACAATACACGAAGAAAGATAAAAGAGCTGTCACGGTGACAGAGCAGGGAACGATGCCTGATGAACCGGGAAGTTTCCGGACAGAAGAAATGCCGGCGCAGACCGATGTTTCTGTTATGTCCCTTCTACCTGCGGAGCTTAGCGGTTTTGTATCCAACCCGGATCTGAAAAAGATGCAGCCTCCTGATTCTGTACCACTCCGGCCAAAGCGGGAACTGTTTTGCGATCTGACCGGGGGCTACATTCATTCCTATGGCAGCTTTGACCCGGAAGTAATGAAGAAGAGCTTGCATACGAACAGTCTGTGTCTGGGTCTTGCCCTGCATTACAAAGTTTCCCGCCGGTTTATGATAAGCGCACAGGGGATGTGGAGCCGGATTCAAAAAGAATATGAACTACCACAATCGAAAAACCTGGTTGTGTTCCGGGCACCTGCCCCCGGTCCTGTTATGGGAAGCCATGATTCGATCATCTCTTATATTCCCTATGCGGCGAACGGCAGCTGGAGACTGCATACCA
This sequence comes from Bacteroidota bacterium, assembly GCA_021156365.1. Taxonomy (GTDB): domain Bacteria; phylum Bacteroidota; class Bacteroidia; order B-17B0; family Aurantibacillaceae; genus JADJDM01. The sequence goes on along the minus strand of JAJNDK010000017.1, from coordinate 48,779 downwards.
ATTACCAGGCAGGAGCAGGGATCGAATACCAGCTGTTTCAACGAAAGCGCTTTTCCGCTTCCGTTTCGGTAGCGCTCCGGGTCAGTGGCTCTTCCCTGAGCTATTCGAACAGCAATCAACGACTGTATGATGATACGCTTTCATACCTGAAAACTTCATCATCACCTGCTCTTGCTCATTCTGTAAATAGTCTCCCGACAGAGGAAAACAACAGCAGATCGAAGAGGATCGGTGCGGGTAGTTTTACCGGTCTGAATGTTTCTTACGGCATCACAGACCGGATAAGCCTCTTGCTCCGGACAGGAAATTATTACGAGTGGTTAGCATTCCCATCCGACAGGCCCTTTATAAAAAAACAACACAGCTTTTTTATAGCAGCCGGCTTGCGAATGAATTTCCACTGCGGTAAAAGAAACCGAAGGAATAAATAGCTATGTGGTAGCTTACATTGATACGTAAATATATTATTGGCGACACCACAATAGAAACAAGAATGCATTTTAACCATATAAGGCATATAAGGCCATATAAGGTTTTGCAGTGCAGGGATCGGAATACTAAGTTTTCCGCCGGTGTTGTTTTAAAGCATAGCGAGGCAGCAACAATAATTCTGGTCTTATATGCCTTATATGGTTCAAAAAGAAAACCGCCCTGACAGTATCGTCAGAGCGGTCTATACTATATTGTAAGAAAGATCTTATTTCATATCTCCAACGATCATACTTGCTTCGTGCAGGTAGACGTCTTTTTTAATGGCTTTGATCCAGTTTTTCTGGCGGGCCAGTTTGATCGTATCCGACTGCATGGCTTCGATATCGAGCTTCAGCAGGGCTGCATCAAAACCTTTTACTTCGTTTTTCAGCTCGTCGTATTTTTTGTTTTGTGCCCGCAGCTCTTTTACCTCCGCGCGGTATTTATCCAGGCTCAGGTTGTATTTGCTGTCGTCCTTTTTCTCTTTGATCTCTTTTGCCTCCTGCTCGATCAGCTGGAACGATTTGGATTTTTTTACCCTTTCCTCACTTGATTTTTTCAGCTTCGGATAATTGATATCGGTGAATTCGGTATACGATGCTTTTGCGATCTCATCCCATGGCATCGGATTATCCAGCTCTTTTTCGCCGGTCTCGATCTGGCTGTATGGATCCGGTAATTCAATATCCGGGATCACACCGCGCAGCTGAGTGGTACCACCGTTGATGCGGTAGAATTTCTGCATGGTCACTTTCACCGAGCCTAATGGCTTGATGGTATCGAACTGCGGCAGTAAATAAAGATCCAGGTCGAGGAAAGATTGCACGGTACCTTTTCCAAAAGACTGGGTGCCCACGATCACCGCACGTTTATAATCCTGCAGTGCAGCTGCTAAAATTTCGGAAGCAGAAGCGCTGTTGCGGTTCACCATCACCACCATCGGTCCGTTGTAGATCTGGTTGCCATTGTCGTCATCATCTAACTGTTCGGTGATCCCCGATTTCTTTTTGATCTGTACGATAGGTCCTTTCGGAACGAAAAGACCTCCCATTGTTACAACTTCCGGCAGTGATCCGCCTCCGTTGTCGCGTACATCGATAATGATACCGTCAACGCCTTCGCCTTTCAGTTTCTCTACTTCCTTTTTCACATCCTGCGCACAGCGGTGTGCGCCGTTGCGGGTGAAATCGGAATAGAAAGACGGCAGTTTGATATATCCTACTTTGCGTTTTCCATTGTCGAGGATAGCAGAGTGAGCAAAGGTCTCGTCTAACTGGATCACATCACGAACGATCGGGATCACTTTGGTGGTACCGTCGGTTTTCTTTACCGTCAGGCGAACTTCCGTTCCTTTTTTTCCTTTGATGAGCTCGATGGCTTCATCAATGTCCATACCTGCAATATCCACCGGCTCTTTGCTTCCCTGCGCTACTTTCATAATGATGTCGCCGGCTTTCAGCTCACCTTGTTTGTAGCTCGGACTGCCCACCACGATCTCAGTGATCTTGATGTAATCGTCTTTTTGTTGCAAACGTGCGCCGATACCTTCCAATTGACCGCTCATACTCTGGTCGAATTTCTTTTTCTCAACCGGCGGAAAGAACTCGGTGTGCGGATCATACATGGCAGTGATCGTATTCACATAATCTGCAAAACGTGTTTTCTTGTTGTATTTTTTCAGACGTTTGAACCAGTCGTCGGTCGACTTCATTACTTTTTTACGGGCGCTTACTTCCAGCGAATCGAAAGGTAACACTTTGGCAGTGGTATCTTTGGCGGCTTTGATCTTGTCCTGGTCGTCCAGCATTTCGTTCAAACGGAAAAGCGACTGGTATTTCAGGTATTTCACCCATTCCGACTTCAGCTGTGCATCGGTAGCGGCAAATTTTGTTTTCTCCCAGTCAGTCTCGTATTCTTCGTCAATGGTGTAATCGAAAGGTTTGGAAAGGATCTCTTTGTACCATCCTTCTTTTTCTTCTGTACGGCGGGTGATCAGCTCGTTGGCCAGCTCGAAGAACTCAAAATGTCCGTCGTTGATCTGGTTGTCGATCTGCTTTTTGTATTTCGCCAGTTGGCTTACATCGGATTGGGTAAGGAATTTCTTGCTGTAGTCCAGCCTTTTCATATAAAGATCGAAGAACTGTTCGGAGAAATTGTCATCAACATTTTTCGGGGCATAATGCGCGTTGTTAAGTCCGCTCATTACTATATCGAGAATGATCTGGTTCCTGTCTACAGAAAGATTGACAACCGTAAAGGAGAAAAGCCCCAACACCGCACTGAACAAGATGGCTTTCACTGATTTTGAGTACTTCATAGTTTGCTTTTTAGTTAGATAAATGTACGTAATCCATTTGGCTTTGGGTCTTCATTCAAACAATTTATTCACCACTTGTCCCATTTTGTTGAAATCATTTTCCCGCCTAAACCATCCAAAGGGTTATTTTCGCATTTCCCAGTAACACAATTTGTGCCATGATAGAATTTAAGCGATCCGAATTAACATCTTTTGCAGTTCATTACGTAGGTAATAAAGGAAATGGCGAAGAAGTAAGCTTTTCCAAAGAACCTTTCAAATTTAAAGAAGAATTTGTAAAGGAAACGCTGCTTCATTTTTTTTTAACACCATTTAAGACGGATATCTATTACCAGTTCGGCAAAAGCGACGCGATCAAAATTCACGACGTACATTCCTTTGTTTCCGAGATCTTCGACGATCAGAAATCGTTCTTCGAAAATTCGAAAAAGATCGCACAGCGTTTATATGATCAAAGCAACCATCCGAAAATAAAAGGTGGAGAGTTCTATGTTACCTACCTGCGCGATTGCGTGGTGGATGGTGAGCTCTGCGATGCGATCGGGATCTTTAAATCGGAGAACAAAGAGACCTACCTGAAAATATTCCAGCACCTCGATACGTTCGAGATCGAAACAGAGAACGGTATCAACATCAACAAGCTCGACAAAGGCTGCCTGATCTTCAACACGGAGCGTGAGCACGGCTACAAGATCAGTATTGTGGACAACAGCCACCGGATTGCCGAAGCAGCATTGTACTGGACGGAAGATTTCCTCAACATCAAAATGCGCGAAGACAAATTCTACCACACGCAGCAGATGCTGAGTACCTGCAAGAGCTTTTGCGATGAAGTGCTCACTGAAGAGAACAATGTGGAGCGCACGGACAAGATGCTGATACAGGATCGTTCGATGAAATATTTCAAGGAGCGGGATAATTTTAATATCAAGGATTTTGAGCAGGAAGTGATGAAAGCGCCGGAGCTGGTAGAAGCATTCAAGGATTACCGGCATACCTACAACGAGGAGAACCATTTGACGGAAGTAGAGGACTTTGAGATCTCGCCGACAGCGGTGAAAAAGAATGCTAAGTTCATGCGCTCGGTGATCAAGCTCGATAAGAACTTCCATGTGTATGTGCATGGTCGTCACGATTATATCAAAAAAGGATTTGATGAAAAAAAGGGATTGAATTTTTACACTTTATATTATAGCAAAGAAGAATAAGGCTTTTGCGGATAAATAATTTATTCGTAAATTGCAGTACTCTTATCTATAGTTATTCACACAAAAACTTATCGCAATGAAAAAACAATTACTTACAGTATTTGCTGCTTTTGCTATTTCTACCTGTGCCAATGCGCAGGTGATCATGACAGAAAGCTTCGAAAGTCCAACGTTTCCGCCGGCAGGCTGGAGCATATTTAATAACGGGACCGGTAATGACTGGGACCTGTTTGACCAGGATCCTACACTGGCTTCACAGGGACAGCAGTCGATGTTCTATATATACTCTCAAACGGATGCGGCTGACGCGTGGGCGTTTTCGGCACCGCTGAACCTGGTGATGGGTGACTCTATTGTGATCACATTCGATTACCTGGCCATCGGCGGTACCACCTATCCTGAAAGCCTGAAGCTGACGATGGGAACAGGACAAAATGTAGCTGCGCAAACAGCGATCCTTTGGGATGAGCCCAATGTAGCTAATGATATATACCAGAGTGCTTCCGTGGGAGTGAAGATCCTTGCAAACGGAACGTATAATTTAGGTTTTAACTGTTATTCGGCGGCAGATATGTATGGCTTGTTTGTGGACAATATCAGCGTGCGCAAAGTGCTTCCGAGCGATCTGAGAATGAATGTATATGCGGGCACAACGCGTAGCTGCAGTTTCAGCACAGGCGAGGAGATCACAGTGAGCTTTGAGAATATCGGCTCTGCGGACGAAGTGAATTTCCCGGTTGCCTTCAGTGTGAACGGAGCGGTGACTTCGGAAAATGTTTCGACACCGGTTCCTGCCGGAACTTCAGCTTCTTATACGTTTACGGGAACAGCCAACTTTGCCACTCCCGGAACCTACAATGTAAAGATCTATACACAGCTCGGAGCAGATGGAGATCGCAGCAATGATACAATTGCTTTTACGGTGACAAGTGATGCAACAGGTCTTATGACGAAAACGAGCCTGGATACTGCTTTTATTCCGGATAATGATACCGTAGGAGGAGTGATCTCTGAGCTTCCATTCTGTGGTATCGCAAATAACCTGGGAACGAATATCCGTATCAACCGTTTGATCATCGAAAGCATTGCACATACCTACCCGGATGATCTCCGGCTTACACTGATTTCCCCGAACGGAGGCGATTCACTGATCCTTGCAGACCAGATCGGAGCCGACAATGTCGATTACCCGATGATCACTTTTACCGATACAGCGCTCACCAATATCATTATTTTTGATGAAGATCCTATACTTACGGGATATTACCAGCCGCAGGAAGCACCGGGCTTTGCCAAATTCGACGGGCAGGATCCGAATGGTGTATGGAAACTGTGGATTACAGATGATGCAGGTGCAGATATCGGCTACCTTACTTCCTGGACACTGGAATTCGACAATGCAGTGGGCGTGAAGGAGCTGAAGACAGTGAACAACCTGATCACTGTCTACCCGAATCCGAACAATGGAATATTTACAGTTCGTTCTTCCACGAATGGATCCGTAAAAGCGGAGATCTTGTCGCTGAACGGGCAGCTGGTCGACACGTTTTCACTGAATGGAAAGTCGGCACAGCAAACAGTTGATCTGCATCACCTCGCTAAAGGAATGTACTTTGTAAAAGCTATTGGCGAAAACGGAGTGCAAACGGATAAGATCATTATTGAATAATATATTTCCGGTAAAAAATACCGAATTTTGGGTTCGCGTGGTACTTCTGCGCGAACCCTTTTTTTATACAAAACAATATATGCCGATAGACAATCAACTGATCGAAAAATACGGACGTTACAATCATTTCGGCACTTTGCTTGGAATGGAGCTCACACAGGTAGAGCAGGGGAGGATCACCTATCGTCTTACGGTGGTTGAAAAACACCTGGCTACGCCGCATGCAGCTCATGGAGGGCTGATAGCAGCATTGATGGATGGTATGCTTGGTGTTGCGGCCCTGTCGGCTGTTGCTGTCGATAACAAGGTAGTGTCGACTGTGGAATACAAAACGAATTTCTTTAGTCCTGCTCTGTTGGGCGATGTCTTAGAAGGAACAGCCTGGGTGGAGAAGAAAGGCAATCGCATCGTTTTTTCGGCAGGAGAGATCCTTGCAACCAATCGTAACAACACGATCATAGCAAAAGGCAATGGGACCTTCAATGCATATCCGGCGGAGAAAGCGGGATATTAGTGTACGATCACTATCTTTTGCTGTACACTATGTTGTCCGGTCTGCACCTTCAACAGATATATGCCATTGGCTAAGGTGGAAGTATTCAGATCGAAACGGCCGGTATTGGCGATCGAAACAGTCTGCACTTCTTTTCCTGAGATATCTGTGAGCTGCAATTGGGCTGATGGTGTTTTGCTGCCGAGGTCGATAATGACCAGGTTGTCGGCCGGGTTAGGAAAGATGTTCAGCTGAATAGCTTCCTGTTTTTTCTTTATTCCAATGGTGGCTGTAGTATCTACGAAAATGTCAACATGATCAGTGGGATTTCCATTCGAAAGTGTCCCACCTGCGAAAAGCACCTTTTTGTTCACAGAAGCGAAACAGATATAATCCCGTTTGAGTGCAAGTGAGTCGGTATAGAAAGAATGAGATGGTGCATAATATACATCCAGGTACTGGTCACCGCCTCCGGTAAAAACACGGTCGCTGCCCGCTATTGCACTTTTTCTGTCACCGGTTGTTGCAAAAAGATGCGCACTCCACTGTTCTGCACTGAGATCATATTGTTCATAATTGGCATGCGAAGTATTGTTCATCAGATTTTTCCCATAAAACATAAAAACCGTAGTATCGATACCGCTTAATGCAATGAAATTAGATACCATACTTGGGGTATAGGTAGTCCATGTATTGGTTGCAGGGCTGTATATATCGGTGGGCATAAAAGTGGCGTTCCCGAAAACGTTTGCGTCCACACCGCCACCTATAAACACTTTATCGTCTTGTGCATATGCCGTGTGACCCAGTCTGCCATTTGGCATGTGAATGACCGACCAATTGTCTGATGATGAATCATATATATCCACCGTACTTTGTCCTATTTGTGAGCTGCCTCCCATCGGTCCGCCCCCATCTATATAACCGCCTGTGAAATAAATTTTGGAGCCAAGACTACATATTTTTACCTGTCTTCTTGTTGTAGAAAGGTATTCAACCGACCAGGAATCGTTCACGTAATCGTATACGTAGATCGTTCGGGATGGGGAAGAAATTACAAACATTCCGGCTATTACAGCAGAATCACCGCTGATATATATTTTCGAACCGAGAGCGCCAATAGAAGGTTGCATTTTCGTGTTGGGAAGAGTGATTGTACTCCAGTAATTGGTTGGCTCATCGTAGATGTAAAGATATCCGTTATTGAATCCTAAGAAAAACGCTTTATCTCCACTTGTAGCTGCCTGCAGGTAGGAAGCAGGTTGTGGGAGTTGGGTGACTCCCCAGATGCCGGTCTGGCCCGCTAAAAACAAGGGAAAAAGTACCGGCAGAAAAAGTTTTATTTTTAGATTCATCATGGACGAGTTTTGTACTAATTTAATCCAATTTTTTTATTCCCCCGCAGAGTTTATTATATAAATTAGTAAGTGTGTATCTTTTACCGGTAAGTGGTTGATTTTTGGCGGTATCTGGTTAATATCTTTTTTAATATTAGTGAAAAATCAACTATCTTTGTGCCTGAATTCTAACCTATGTTGTAGGTAGGCAAAACAATTTTATGATAAACATTACATTACCTGACGGCTCCGTGCGTCAGTATCCGAAAGGAACCACTTCTCTCCAGATCGCTCAGAGCATCAGCGAAGGATTAGCAAGAAACGTTTTAGCAGCAAAAGTGAACGGCGAAGTATGGGATGCCACGCGCCCCGTAAACAACGATGCTACACTGCAGTTATTAACCTGGAACGACACCGACGGTAAACAGACCATGTGGCACTCCTCTGCGCATTTAATGGCAGAAGCCCTGGAAGCATTGTACCCCGGCGCTAAATTCGCGATCGGGCCCGCTATCGAAAACGGGTTCTATTACGATGTCGATTTCGGCGATAAAACATTTTCGCTTGATAACATTGCAGAAGTGGAAGCCAAAATGCTGGAGCTGGCGAAGAAGAACAGTGCATACGAACGCAAAGAAGTTTCGAAAGCAGATGCGCTTACGTATTTCACCGAAAAAGCAGATCCGTATAAGCTGGAATTAATAGAAGGTTTGCAGGATGGCAGCATTACATTTTATACACAGGGTGATTTCACTGATCTCTGCCGCGGACCTCATATCCCGAACACCGGTTTCATCAAAGCAGTGAAGCTGCTGAATGTGGCAGGTGCATACTGGAGAGGCGATGAAAAAAATAAAATGCTCACCCGCATCTACGGGATCACTTTCCAAAAAGACAAAGAACTGAAGGAATACCTGGTAATGCTGGAAGAAGCGAAGAAACGCGATCACCGGAAGCTGGGCAAAGAATTGGAATTGTTTACCTTTTCTGAAAAAGTAGGATTAGGCCTGCCCTTGTGGCTGCCGAAAGGAGCTATGCTGCGTGAAAAGCTGGAGCAGTTCATGCGCAAGGCACAACAAAAGGCAGGTTACCTGCCGGTGGTTACTCCGCATATCGCACTCAAGGATCTGTATGTATGCTCCGGGCATTATGAAAAATACGGAGCCGATTCCTTTCAGCCGATCAAAACACCTCAGGAAGGGGAGGAGTTCTTCCTGAAACCGATGAACTGTCCGCATCACTGCGAGATCTATAAATCATCTCCGAAATCCTACAAAGACCTGCCGGTTCGTCTGGCAGAGTTCGGAACCGTATATCGTTATGAACAGCATGGCGAGCTTCATGGTTTGACACGTGTGCGTGGCTTTACCCAGGATGATGCGCATTTGTTCTGCCGTCCCGACCAGGTGAAGGAAGAATTCATTAAGGTGATCGACCTCGTGTTGCATGTATTCAATGCCCTCGGCTTTGAAGATTATACTGCACAGATATCGCTGCGTGATCCGGAGAATAAAGAGAAATACATCGGTACGGATGAGAACTGGAAGCTGGCAGAGCAGGCTATTATCGAGTCTGCTTCGGAAAAGGGATTAAGAACAGTTGTGGAATTGGGTGAGGCGGCTTTCTATGGCCCTAAACTTGATTTCATGGTGAAAGACGCCCTTGGAAGAAAATGGCAATTAGGAACCATTCAGGTGGATTACAACCTGCCTGAACGTTTTGAACTGGAGTACACCGGAGCTGATAATCAAAAACATCGCCCTGTTATGATCCACCGTGCACCTTTCGGTTCATTGGAGCGTTTCATTGCGGTATTGATAGAACATTGTGGAGGCAATTTCCCGTTGTGGTTAGCGCCTGACCAGATCGCTATATTACCAATAAGTGAAAAATACAATGACTACGCGGAAAAAGTTTTAAGTTTGTTAAATAATTCCGATATTCGGGGCTTCGTAGACGACAGGAATGAGAAGATAGGAAAGAAGATCCGTGACAACGAGATCAAAAAAGTACCTTTCATGCTGATCGTTGGCGAAAAAGAAGAAGCAGACTCTAAAGTGTCTGTAAGACGTCATACGCAGGGCGACACCGGTACGGTAAGTATTGATGAATTTGCGAAGATGGTGCAGGAAGAGATAGAGAACGATTTTAAAAATTAAAAAACAGTAATAATTAAAAACGGAGGTTAATATTAGTTTACCATACAAAAAGCCTGCTCCTACAACAGGCCCACCGCGCCCTTTTCATAAAGGACCACGTCCTTACAACAGAGGACCGCAAAAAAAAGAAGATGCTCACAAGATCAACGGACGGATCACCGCAACGGAGGTTCGTGTAGTAGGCGACGGAATTGAAACAGGAGTGTATCCGATCTCCAAAGCTCTGGAGATGGCAGAGGCACAGGGACTCGACCTGGTGGAAATTGCACCGAATATCGAACCACCTGTATGTAAGATCATCGACTACAAAAAATTCCTTTACGAGTTAAAGAAAAAGCAAAAAGAGATCAAGTCGAAAGCAGCGAAAGTTGTGGTAAAAGAGATCCGTTTCGGACCGCATACGGATGATCACGATTATAATTTCAAGAAGAACCATGCAATGAAATTCCTGCAGGACGGGTGCAAGGTGAAAGCCTTCGTGTTTTTCCGTGGCCGGGAGATCGTTTTCAAGCAGCAGGGAGAGATCTTATTGCTTCGTTTTGCCAGTGAGCTGGAAGAGTTCGGTAAGCCTGAGCAGATGCCATTGCTGGAAGGAAAACGGATGATCATGATCCTTTCCCCGAAAAAATCGAAATAAGCTATTTTAAATAAATGATCGAATTTAAACCCTGACCGGAACGTCAGGGTTTTTTGTTGATAAGCTCTCAGACAAACTGGCATATATTAACTTGTAAAAGTCTAACTATCAATAATCTGTATTTTTTAAGAAAAACTATTTAACAGGGAATTAACAAAATTGACTTTACGGGTGTAGAAAAGATAATTAGACGAAAGTATTTAATCAATAGTCGAAGCGCTTTTTTTTTAACAAATAAGGGACTACCTTTGTTGAAAACTTTGTCAATGTTCGAGATACTTAAAGATTTTGAGTCAAAATTCGCTTCCCTTAAGAAAAAAGGCTTGCGTGTAGAGGGATTGAACATGATCGACCCCAAACGTAAGAAGCATGTGATCATGATCTCAAAGCCTTTTGTGTTCGATAACAGGAGCTTACCGAAGACCTACCAGGGAATCGAGGTAAAGTCGAAAATCGAAGGCGTTTTGCCGGAGGAATTCAAAGTAGTGGCAGGGCAAGGATATGTGTGGGCGCCTCAGCACTTTGAAAAGTTTGTAGATCGTTGCTCCATGGAGATCCGCAAAAAATTCAATAACCCGGAAATGTCGCGTGAAGAAATGCTGGATGCTTTGGCTTTCGGTAATTTCGAAGAACATAAAAAGAAATGCGTACAGCTGATGAACGAGGGCAAGATCCCGAAATTCAAGCTGAATTAAGATAATGTAGCCATTTTGTTTTTTGAATTAAACAGCGGTTACTTTGAACGCAAGATGCCCCGACCGAAACGTCGGGGTTTTTTGTTGGATTTAACCGCTCGCGAGAAATGCACGCAAAGGCTGCAGAGAGGAACATGGAATGCAGCCGCGGATTGATGCAGATTTCGCGGATGGTTGTGTAGGTATTTCCATGTGAAAAATTAAGTATAGCTAATAGAATCAAAACTTTGCGCCCTCGCGAGGCTTCGCGAGCGTATAACTTCATGCTCTTTGCGGTAAAAAGACTGATTTATTCCTGCCGCAGAAATTTGAAGCTTGCATCAAACAACAACCTTAGCTGCTCTTCCAGCTTCTCAGAGTTTTGTTTGCGGACGGCGAATTCGATCTCACAGCTATCCGTAGCATCCTGGCGAATGATCTTACAATTGTTCTCTTTCAGAATGCGCATAACATCATTCATCCGCGCAAACGGGAAATGCACGGAGTAAACAAAGCGAATGTGCTTTTCTACGATCAGCGAAGCGGCAATGACCTCCGCGGCTGCCGTTTTATATGCATTGATCAGTCCGCTCACACCCAGTAAGGTGCCCCCGAAATAACGCACTACTACGATCAGGATATCCGTGAGGTCTTTGCTCTGGATCTGCCCTAAAATAGGTTTTCCTGCCGTTCCTGTGGGCTCTCCATCGTCATTGGAACGGTAGTTCTGTTTGTCGGCACCGAGGCGATACGCATAACAATGGTGATTGGCCGAAGGATGTTCTTTCTTCAAAGCGGCCATCCGTTCTTTGATCTCCGCCTCATTTTTCACAGGGTAAGCATATGCAATGAACTTGCTACCCTTGTCCCTGAACAAAGCCTGTGTTTCTTTTTCAATACTGAAATAGGTATCGGAAAAAAGCATTTAGAAAAAATCGCTCAGCAGTTCGAAATATACATTATTCCAGCCTTCCACGATATCATCATAATCCTCATCGGGAATATTGGTGTGCTTCAGCTCTACCGATGTGCCTTCCTTGTGCTCATGCAGTTTGATCGTAACAATGGAAGCCGGTTCCTGCTCTCCGAAATACCACTCCTGCACGATCTTTTTGTTCTCTTCGAATTCGATGTTCTTTCCTTCAATGCTCCCGTCCATGATCGAGAACTCACTGCCGGGTTCGGTGCTCATCACTGCCGGTTCGCTGGTCCAGAGCTCGATCGTGAGCGGATTGGTAAGGGCAATGTACACTTCTTCGGGCGGGCCGCCGATGATATAATATTTTTTGAAATCTTTCATGGATACAGAGGGCTGGAAATTTCTGTAAAAGTACGTGTTTTGCAGCTTGGACGGCAATAAATTTTGAGAGCTTCCGTTGCTTCTTTTTACTTATTTTCGCGTCATGCACAAACTAAAATTACTCTCACTGATCCTGTTGCTTACATCTCTTGCATCTGCGCAAAAGGTGAGCATGAAAAAATGGATGCTGCCGGATGATCATGCGGAACTTGGCAGACAAGCAGTGGAATGCATGGCTTTCGATGCCAATATGCAGATCTCGTTCAATTCTTTCGACCTGTATACCTACGAAAACATAACGCCGGACAAACCGGCATCGCTTGAAAGCATTAAGGAGCTGGAGAAATCCCTGAAAGGAGATGCTTCCGATGCCATTATATTCGGCTCCATTGCCGGTGTTTACAAGCGTCTGAAAATGCAGGAAGAGGCCGAAGCCAGCCGGCAAAAAGCGATCTACCTGCTCACCAAGGTAGTGGAAGAACATCCGGACAGTGTACAGGCTATTTTTTCACTTTCGGGGGTCTACCTGTCGGGAGGGCAGTTTGAAGAAAGTATTTCACTCCTTCGCAAGACACTTGTTATCAAACCCGATTACCAGGATCCGAATGTGGCCATCACGATGATGTATCTCTTCAGCGGGCAGTTCGATTCCATTTATCCCTTTCTGCTGGAACGCACCGGGAAATACCCGGAGCTCTACAGCAGCTATGTGCCGGCTCCGATCTATTATTTCTACAATATGTACAGGAATATCAACCTGCTCGAAAAAGACCAGATCCAACGTTTGAATACCGACAGTGTGATGGCAATGGATCTGCTCACAAGCTACTACGAGCGAAACAAAAAAGACTATGACCGCGAATACCTGTACCGTGCCTCCTACCAGACCACGCTTGCGGCTTATCTCGTGTTCAGGGCTATCACGCGCCCGGACTTTGATAACGACAATATCTATTTTGGCATCACTGGTCCGGATAAGGAACGCCTGCTGGAATCGGAGAAATTCTTCCTTTCTTCCCTTAAGAAAAAAGAAGTGGAGAATAAATACCTCTCGTATAAAATACTTGGCAGCACCTATCTTCTGCTGGATCAGCCGAAAAAAGCGATCCCCTATATTAAAAAGGCAATAGAACTGCGGCCGGTAAACAAAAGTAACACCATGATGAATGCCGATGAGGCCTATGAGAACCTGATCGCCTGTCATTTCATCCTGAAAGACACCACTGCCTGTGAAAAAGTACTGCTTGAAAAAATAAAGGTCAACCCGGCTATTGATCCCAATTCACTGGATTATCAGCACCTCGGGAATTTGTATATGTCAAGGCATCAATTTGCAGAGGCCGAGAAAATGTACACCAAAGCCATCGATCTCAACTACGGAAATGCAGAAGCTATGATGGGACTGGCCGTACTGCAGTTCAGGAAAAGCAATAAAAAAGGAGCAAACGATTATATCAAACGGGCTTATGCGGCAGGCAAAAATACCTGGCAGATCTATTACCTGAGTGCTTTGATGGCATTGGAGGACAACGATGCGAAGAATGCCTATGAGTTCTACCAGATCACAAAAAAAATGAATGACAGGGTATGGCTGGACGAAGAGATCGAAAAATACTTTGAAGTGAAGTGATCCGGAGTGCATAAATGCAAAGCCGCAGATTTCACAGATTCCGCAGATTTTATATGCGGTAACAATAAAGTCCCGGATGATTTTACTGAATTATTCTGCCCAAAGCCGGATCTCCATCTACAACTTGTATCTGCGAAATCCGCGTAAATCTGCGGCGGTTTAACCTTTGCTGCCTTTGTCACCAACAAAGAGTGTACGGCATAATGTAACATCGTTGGTGATCGCGACCAACGATGGCAGGGGCTTGTTTACAGCTTATTTCAACATCATTTTCCGGATCTCCGAAACAGGCGCCGAGCCAAAGCCCAGGAAGGTTTCATGGAATTTTTTCAGATCGAAATCCTTGCCTTGTTTTTGTTTCAGCTCATCACGCAGGGCATAGATCTCGCTGAAACCGCTGAAGTAGGAGCAGAGCTGAACCTGTGTAAGTGTAGCCCTTCTCCATTTTCCTTCCGCTTCCGATTTTTCCTGGAAAGCTTCGTTCATCAGCAGGTTCATCCCCTCTTCCTTGCTCATGTTGAGGTTCTGTACTGAATAATCAAGGATCGTATTGCATACCACGCGCATATGCCATTTGCTGTACATCAGCCACATCTCGTCTTCTTCCACCTGTCCGTTGATCTCCGTATTCTTTGCCCAGCCTTCTTCTAACATCATCTTTTCAGTATACACAGCCCAGCCTTCTACCATGGCGCCATTACCGAATATGGATTTTACCAGGCTCGGAGATTGATTGTTGTATACGAGCTGCGCGTAATGCCCGGGAATCGCTTCGTGGATATTCAATACCTGCAGGATGTATTTGTTGTATTCGCGCAGGAAGCTTTCCGCTCCTTCCGGAGAGTATGCTGCCAGAGAGCCTACGTTGTAATAAGTGTCTCCGTCTTTGTCATAAGGTCCCGGTGCCGAAATGGAAGCACCTGCCACACCTGCCATCCACTCAGGTTCTTTGCGCACCACCAATGGCTTTGAAGGGTCCATGTAGAGAAGATTTTTTGTTTTTACAAAAGCAGTAAGGATAGGGATCTGCCGTTCGATCTCGCTTTGAAATTTATCGCGGCTTACATGCGTTTTTGCAATTTCACCGATCAGCGCTTTGATGGCTTCATTTTCATTAGCCGGCATAGTAGCGGTCTTCATGTATTTCGGCCATAATTTTTTTGTCAGCACCGTCATTTCTTTCAGTAGCTCTGCTTTGCGGCCAAGTGCCTTTTTGTATACTTCTTCTGCGGAATAAGAAGACTGGATATCGAATTTGAATTTTTGTTCATACAGCTCTTTGCCGATCCTGAAATCTTTCATCGGAGCCTTACTATTGGTCAAGCCTTGCAGGTAAATAGTAAAACTGTCGATGTGACTATTCGCGATCTTTACATCTGCAAGGTATTTGTCCTGTTCGTGCGCCCCGAATTTTCCTTTGTTGATGCTGTCACTAAGTGATCCTTCGAAGAACCCGATCGTTCCTTTCAATTGCTGTAGTGCCAACAAGGTATGTTCGCGCGTAGGATTTTTAATATTGGATCTGGCTGAGGCATAATAGGCTCCCAGTTTGCTTAACTTACGGATAACGTTCCGCACCTTATTCTCCAGACTCTCGTTCTTGTTATTCAGGATCTCCGACACGGTGCCTCCAATATTATATTCGGAAGGATTCCATTCGTAGCTTTTAAAAGTATTGATGCTCCAGATGGCTGATTCCAGGCTGTTTTTCAGCAGGGCTTTATCTGTTTTGTTATTGTCGTTCAGCTCTTCATCCTTGTAAGTATCCAGCGAATCGAGGTACTGCTTCGAAAAAGCCAGCTCCAGGTTCCGTCTTTCTGCAGTAGGGATCACCAGCACAGTGTCGTATTTGTGATTGCCCTGCGCGGTAGCCCAGCCGGGATACATTTCCCAGAGCTTATCGATAAAATTATTTTTGAACATATCGAAAGCAGCGTCTTTTGAAACGCCTGAGGTAGTATTGCCGGTTTCTTCCGTTTTATTTCCGCAGGAGGCAGCGCCTATAGCCAGCAGGACAAAAAGTGGGATCGTTTTTTTCATGGGTTCTGTAAATGAGTGACAAATGTATGTTTTCCGGCTTTACTTCTGAAAAATAATTTACAAAGGATCAATAGGAGGATTGAACGGCTGCGATCGGATATAATTGGATGAACGGTGGTGCCGGCAGGCGAATAATGTTTATTATTGTATATAAAATCACAACGCATGAAACAGCTTTTCCTATCCCTTGCTTTGCTCTCTGCAGTCCCGGTTTTCGCACAGGTGATAAAAGCGCCTCCGACCAGGCAAATGGAACAAACGGATGTTTATTTTGGCAAAAAGATAAATGATCCCTATCGCTGGCTGGAAGACGACAATAGTGCTGAAACAAAGGTATGGGTGGAAACGGAGAATAAAACCACGTATGATTACCTTGCAAAGATCCCTTTTCGTGCAGCAGTGAACAAACGTCTGAGCACACTCTGGAATTTCGAAAAACAAACAGCACCTTTCAGAAAAGCGGGTATGTTGTTCTATTACCGTAACAACGGCATTCAAAATCAGAGTGTATTGTATGTGCAGGAATCTGAAAAGGTAAAAGCACGCGTGTTGCTGGATCCGAATACTTTTTCGGCAGACGGCACCATTTCCATTACCTCCATGGGTATTTCCAAAACCGGGAAATACCTTGCCTATGCCTATGCAAAGGCGGGTTCGGACTGGAATAAAATAATGATCATTGATATTGCTTCCGGAAAGCAGGTAGATGAAGAGATCAGCTGGATCAAATTCTCGGGGATCGAATGGCAGGGAGATGAAGGATTTTATTACAGCCGCTATCCTGAGCCCAAAGAAGGCCAGGAATTAAGTGCAAAGAATGAGTTCCAGAAAATTGCTTTTCACCGTATCGGTACAGGTGGCAGCAGTGACGAGATCATCTACGAGGATCCAGCCTTCCCTACACGGGGTTTCTATGCAGGCCTTACGGATAAAGAAGACTACCTGATCATCAGCGCGACAGAGTCAACAAGCGGAAATGCATTGTATATCAAAAGGATCGAAGAAGGGAAGGAAGGACCTGTAGTGAAGCTCGTGGAGGGATTTGAGAGCGACTGGACCGTGCTGGATATTGTGGATGAAGAAGCGCTCCTGCTTACTAACCATAAAGCTTCCAATAAACGTATCATCCGCCTGAGCCTTAATCAGGCAGTGAGCGGCAGGGCAGAGGCTACTACTGCATCCCTTACGCCGCCGCCGGCAGCAAAAGGCGGTACGCTTAAGGATCCGGAGATAGTGGTGCCTGAATCAAAAGATCTGCTTGAGTCAGTAATCCTGGCCGGCGATAAAATGATACTGAATTACCTGCACAATGTGAGCTCAAAAATAGAAGTGCGCGATATGAATGGAAAATTTCTGAGCGAGCTTGTTTTGCCGGGCATCGGGAAAGTGAACAGCATCAATTTCGGGAGGAAGGATGCTATAGGATACATTGATTTCTCGACTTTTACGGCACCCACTGCGATCTATAAATATACCCTCACAGGCAATAAGCTGGACCTCGTATTCAGGCCGAAAACCCTTTTTCAGTCGGAGGCTTACGAAACCAAACAGGTCTTCTATACCGGCAAGGATGGAACGAAGATCCCGATGTTCATTGTCGCCAAAAAAGGCATTAAGCTGGACGGAACCAATCCCTGCTTCCTTTTTGGCTATGGAGGATTTAATGCCTTCTATTCTCCGGAATTCCGGATCGACCGCTGCCTGTTCTTGGAGCAGGGCGGTGTGTATGCGATCCCGGGCCTTCGTGGAGGAGGTGAGTACGGAGAGGATTGGCACAAGGCCGGTACCATTTTCAACAAACAGAACGTATTTAATGATTTTATAGCTGCTGCCGAATACCTGTTTGTCAACAAATACACCAATAAAGACAAGCTGGCGATCCATGGTCGCTCCAACGGTGGCCTGCTGATCGGTGCGGTGATGACACAGCGCCCCGATCTCTGCAAGGTGGCCATTCCGGCAGTGGGTGTACTGGATATGCTACGCTACCATAAATTCACTATCGGCTGGGCCTGGGCTACCGACTACGGTACCAGCGATGATGAAAAACAATTTGAGAACCTGCTGAAATACTCTCCGCTGCACAATATAAAGAACGTAAACTACCCGGCCACGCTGATCACTACCGGCGATCATGACGACAGGGTGGTGCCTGCGCATTCGTTTAAGTTTGCCGCTGCCTTACAGGAAAAAAATGCAGGGAATAATCCTGTGTTGATCCGGATCGATATCAATGCCGGTCACGGGGCCGGAAAACCCACTTCCAAGCAGATCGATGAATATGCCGATATGTGGAGTTTTGTGTTTGAGAACTTAGGGATAAAACCCAAATATTAGCCTGGTTTTAAGGTATTTTGGTGATTTTTGGAGCGCTTTTTTGGCAGGTGAATAAAAATCTGCTATATTTGCAGCCTCAAAAACGGTCATCTGGCTTTCGCAAAGTTCGCGATATACAGAGCCAGGATTGAGAAGATTTCGGTTATGTAGCTCTCGCGAGGCTTCGCGATGGATAGAGCCGAAATTGAGAATAATTTGGTTATGTAGCTCTCGCGAGGCTTCGCGATGGATAGAGCCGAAATTGAGAATAATTTGGTTATGTAGCTCAACTGGATAGAGCATCGCACTACGGATGCGAAGGTTTGGGGTTCGAATCCCTACATGACCACTGAACGCATCAAATGGAGTCCTCCGCTTTCCGCGGGGGATTTTTTATTTTCTGCAAAAGATGGAAAGGTTGTTTTCAGGTATTTACACGGGAGTATTGACGATGGGTTCTCAAAACATCCTTCTCACGTTTGCCGGACTTAAAAGGATCTGAGATTAAATTAGTAAAAAACCATACATTTACCTTTATGCCAATAACAATCCGGAGAAATGTTTTCATCATTTCACTCCTTTTTCTATCTTTTATTAAGCTGACATTACATGCACGTAATTTAGATAGCCTGAAAATTGAATTAAAGAAAGCAAACGAGGATACCAATAAAGTTCAGCTTTTAATTATTATTTCTTCACAAAACGGATCGGTTGGTATTAATGAGAGTATCCGATACTCGAAGGAAGCATTGGAACTGGCCACAAAATTAAATTACCCGAAAGGAAAAACCAAAGCTTGCCTTTTATTAGCAAAAAAACACGCACAAAAAGCCGAATATGACACAGCATTTAAATACTTAAACGAAGGTTTGAAATTTTACCCGGAAATAAAAGAAAAAACCTCTCTCCGGGCAGAAATAAATATTTGCTTTGCCGGTATCTACTTTCAGAAAGGAGACTATAAAAAAGCGCTTGATATATACTTAAAGAATACAACTATTCTGGAAGAAATGGGTCAGAAAAAGCAGCTGGCAAGAGCATTGGGTGATATTGCAATCATCTATTCCCGTATTTTTAAACCTGATGAATCAAGAAAGTATGCACTGAAATCCAAAACACTATTTGAAGAGTTAAAGGATACCGTTAATACTTCCATGGTTTTAAGCTTATTAGCAACTATACACTACGACGAAGAAGATTACCCGGCAGCTTTAGCCTATTATAAAAAAGCTTTGGCGCAAACCGAAGGGCTGAGAGATAAAAGTTTTTCAGCAACTAATTTAAATGGTATTGGAACTGTGTATGCAGACACGAAAAGGTATGCGGATGCTATACCCTATTTCCAAAAGGCCCTGATTATTGAGGAAAAAAGCGGAGAAAAACAAGCGGTATGCACCTGTCTTTTAAATTTGGGAATTTGTTATTCCGGTTTAAATAACCAACCGGAGGCTATTAAAACATACAATCAAGCTCTGATGTTAGCCGGAGAGATTGGCGATAGGCATACTATAAAGGATCTTTATTACGCTATGGCCGAATCCTATATAAAGCAAGGCAATTCCAAATCGGCACTCAGCAATTTAGAGAAGTATACCGATCTCCGTGACAGCCTTTACAGCGAAGAAAGCAGCAGTCAAATGAACGAGTTATCTGCAAAATACGAAAGTGCGAAAAAGGAAAAAGAAATTGCCGTTTTAAACAATGAACTGGTTTTAAAGCAAAAGGCCGAAAGCGATCTGTCAGCCCAGGTCCGGCAACGCAATACTATTATTATTGTTGCTTTAGTGGGTTCTGCTCTCATCATATTAATCCTGGTATTATTATTTAACCGCCGGAGGCTGATCCAGCAAAATAAATTTCAGCGATCTTTAACTGCTGAAAGGGAGCAAAACGTATTGGATATCTTCCGGGCCCAGGAAAACGAACAGATAAGGATCGCTAAAGATCTGCATGACGGAGTTGGAGTGCTTTTATCTACCCTCAAGCTAAACCTGCAGTTATTTGACAAATTTATACCAAACGAAAAAAATAAAGAATTCGGGAATTCTCTTGGTTTAATTGACAATGTTTCATCCGAATTACGGAATATCATGAAAAACCTTTCGAACGAAACCCTGCTGGAACATGGGCTTATCGTTGCATTTGAAGATCTGATCAGGAGAGTGAATACCCTGGAAACCATTAACTTTGAATTCTACACGCATGGCCTCCATAAGCGCATCAATGAAGTGAACGAATCCAATTTATACAGGATCGCGCAGGAATTAATTACAAACTGCCTGAAACATTCAAACTCAAAAACGGCAACTTTGCAATTGTTAGCTAATGATGAGCATATTACACTGATGTTTGAAGATGATGGAATTGGCTTCAAAAACACATCGCCTGAAGGAGGAATGGGTATAAAAAACATTTATAAAAGAGTAAATTTCATGAAAGGAAATATCAGGTATGAAACAAATGAAAAAAACGGCACTCTTTGGGTGATCGAAATCCCAACCCAATTATAATGGAACATCCGGTTAAAATAATGATCGCTGACGACCATCAAATGTTTATTGATGGGATCAAAGCATTACTTAAAGAAGAACAAGGAATTTGTATAACCGCTCAGGCATTAAGCGGGCAGGAAGTTATTGAGAAATTAAAAACGGAGACTCCGGATATTATTTTGATGGATATCGGAATGGATGTGCAGAACGGAATAGAGACAACCGAAATCATTACAAAAACGTATCCGAAAATCAGGGTTATTGCACTAACAATGTATGATGACTATAACCGGATTACGAAAATGCTTAAGGCCGGTGTTAAAGGGTATGTATTAAAAAATACATCGAAAGAAGAGCTTATCAGCGCCATAAACGCCGTAAGATCAGGTGAAAGCTATTTTTCAAAACAGGTTGCCAATAGTATCATCAAAGAAAATACTCAAAAAACACCGGATCCGGTTTCTTTGCTGACAAAACGTGAATTACAGATCATTAAACTTATTGCAAAATCAATGACCAGCAAAGAAATTGCGGACGAGCTTTCATTGAGTGAGTTAACCGTGGGCACCCACAGGAAAAACGCAATGCAAAAACTGGAAATTAAGAGTATAGCCGGCCTGGTGAAATTTGTCATAGAAACCCAGCTTGCTTAAACCCATAAACTACTCCACTCAGGGTAGGAAAAATTACACTGGCCGGCGTATTCGAATCGTGGCGAATTTGTCTACTTTTGACATGCTCTGACCCTCGGTTAGATTTAAATAAAGAACCATGAAAAAGTTACGTTTACTGTTTGCAATAGCATCAATTCCTTTTAGTATGTATGCGCAAACTACGCCTGCTATATGTTTTAATGTTCCAAATACACTTAGTTCACCTACAATTCCTAACAATAACCCAAGATCAACAGCGTCTGCCGATTTTAATGCGGATGGAAATATGGATCTGGCAGTAGCCTATGCCGGTGTGCGTATTTTATTAGGAAACGGCGATGGCACTTTTGGACCCGGAGCAACATATGGTGCAGGTACGACGGCATTTTCCATCGTTTGTTCTGATTTTAACGGAGACGGAAAAACTGACCTGGCGGTTGCTAACTATGGTTCTAATAATGTTTCAATACTTCTTGGAAGCGGAACAGGCACCTTTTCATCTGCTGTTAATTATACCGTGGGCTCGCAACCTGCCATGGTAATAACCAGGGATATTAACGGCGATGGTATCACAGACCTGATGGTTGCCAATAGTGGCTCGGGGAATATATCTGTATTAATAGGAAATGGGACCGGTGGATTTGTACCTGCCGTAAACTACCCGGTAGGTCCGGTGCCAAGATCCTTAACGGTAGCTGATTTTAATAATGATACGAACCCTGATCTGGCAGTGGCTAATTATAATAGTAATGACGTGTCTGTTTTATTCGGGAACGGCTCAGGAACTTTTGCGGCCGGTGTAACATACGCCGCGGGCATGAGGCCAGGATCCGTCACCTCAGCCGATTTTAACGGAGATGGTAATGCCGACCTGGTTGTTGCTAATAACACATTGAACGGGGTATCCGTTTTACTGGGCAGTGCCGCGGGTACTTTTTCACCACCCGTTAGTTATACGACAGGCATGTATCCTTCGTCAATAACTATTAATGATTTTAATGAAGATGGAAAAGCGGATCTGGCAGTTACAAATTTAGGCTCACATACTTTATCTGTTTTATCAGGCACGGGAACAGGGAGCTTTGGGCAGGCCGTTAATTATGGGTATGGTGCAAACCCGCTTTTTGTTTCAAACGCCGATTATACTAATGATGGACATGTTGACATTGTAGTGACATTGAATTTAACTTTTATGGTATCTGTTTTAAAAGGAAGCGGAACAGGTGTTTTTACAGGAGGTTTAAGTTACCCGGTCGGTTCTACTCCTGAGGCGGTAACCTCTGCTGATTTTAACCAGGATGGTAATGCCGATTTAGCTGTTGCTAATTATGGTTCGAGTAATATATCGGTTATATTTGGAAATGGTACCGGAGGATTTTCTCCGCCTGTAAACTATACTGTTGGCCTGCATCCGGACATGATTGTTAATGATGATTTTAACGGGGATGGCAATGCTGACCTTGCTGTTACGATTTCAGGGAGTGTATCTGTTTTGTTGGGAAGTTCCAACGGTACATTTGCCCCCGCGGTAAGTTATACTACAGGAGTAAATACTACATCGGGGCTCACTTCTGCTGATTTTAACGGGGATGGAAACATTGATTTAGCGGCAACCATTTACACTCCCAATAGCGTAAAGATCTTATTTGGAGATGGTCTGGGAAGCTTTACGCTGGGTGCAAATTATACCGCCGGTACCAACCCGGGTGCCGTTATTTCCAGGGATTTTAATAATGATGGCGTGGCGGATCTGGCTGTAACCAATTTTGATTCGAATGATATATCGATTTTATCAGGTAGCGGAACCGGCACGTTTGGGGCACCAACAAATTATACTGTTGGGGCAGGACCGGCATCTGTTACTGCGGCTGATTTTAATATGGATGGGTTTAGTGATCTCGTGGTTAGCCATCTTAATACTGCCAATATATATGTTTTATTATCAAACGGAACCGGTGGTTTTTCACCCTCTGTGGCTTATTATCTTGGTAATGCCTCCTTTTCAGTTTTCGTGGCGGATTTTAACGGAGACAACTTTGCGGATATTGGCGCTACAGGTTATAGTGAGGATCACGTATCCATTTTTGCAGGAAACGGTACAGGTACTTTTGTATTGATGCCACATTATATTTCAGGCCATTACCCTTATGGAGGATGCGTTGCCGATTTTAATAACGACGGCCATCCGGATATAGCGGTTGCTACCGAAGAAGATAATGTAACTGTTTTAATGAATGGGATCCCTCCTGTAATAACCACTTCTGCAAATACTGTCTGTGAAGGAAGTACGGCAACAATTTCAGTAAGCGGGGCCGACACTTATAGCTGGAGCACAGGCGCAACCGGCGCTTCAATAAGTGTTAATCCTGCGGTTTTAACATCCTATACTGTAACAGGAACTACTTTTGCAGGCTGTTCAGGTACAGCTGTTCTCACCGTAACGGTTAATCCTTTACCAACCGTATCCGTAACAAGTGGTACGATATGCGCAGGTTCTTCGTTTGTAATGGTGCCGGGCGGTGCGGTTACCTATTCCTATTCGGGTGGCAGTGCAACGGTCAGCCCGATAGCAGACACTGATTATACTGTAACCGGTACCGACACAAATGGATGTGAAGACACGGCCGTGAGCTCAGTTGCAGTGAATGCGCTGCCGGTTTTAACAACTTTTTCCGATGACTCTGTAATTTGTTCCGGGCAATCGGCTACATTATCTGTAACCGGAGCCGACACCTATACATGGAGCACGAATGAAAACGCTGCAAGCATCGTGGTTACTCCAACTGTTCAAACAACTTACACAGTTATAGGAACAGATACGAACGGATGTGCAGGTACGGCGGTGAGCTTAGTTATAGTAAATGCGCTGCCGGTCCTGATAGCTTCTTCCGATAACCCTGTAATTTGTTCCGGGCAATCGGCTACATTATCTGTAGCCGGAGCTGACACCTATACATGGAGCACTAATGAAAATGCTGCAACCATCGTGGTTACTCCAACTGTTCAAACAACTTACACGGTTGTGGGAACAGATACGAACGGATGTTCAGATAGTACTACAGTAATACAAGACGTTAGTTTATGCACGAACCTTTCTCAACTCTCAAATGCAGCAAATGAGTTAACTGTTTATCCGAATCCCTCTAATGGCTTATTTCATCTTGAAATTGCCGGTGACAGGAATATAGTGGTGACAGGCGTTTTAGGTACAACCGTTTACAATCAGGATTTTAAAAGTGGTACATGTGAAATTGATTTATCACATGTTGCAAATGGAGTATATCTGTTAAAAGTCCAGGGCAATAATGGAAGCCTTACTACTAAACAGATCATTAAAAAATAAACGTTATTAAGTATTAGTAACCCTTATAAATGCAGGAAGCTATTTACGAAGTAGCGGAGCTTTTAGTTCCGGAAAAACGGCATGCAAAAGCTGAAGTCAGGAATATCGCCGGTTTAGTGAAATTTGTCATCGAAAACCAGCTTCCTTAGATCTGCAAACTACTCCCTTTTTGGTAGAAAAAAACACACCGGCCGGCGTATTGTTTTCGTGGCAGCACTTCTCTACTTTTGATGCTGCACCTCAAAAATGAGAACAATTCCGGATTCAATGAAAAAAATAACTGTAGCAATTACCCTGTGTCTTTTAAGTACTATCTCTTTCGCACAGAAACTGAATATCCAAACTTACAAGGATATTTTTAAAATAATCAGGCAATCGCCCATAAAAGTTCAAACCGGAGTTGATAAAGAGTTTGATGAAGCGGTAAAATTTGCGCTTGAAAAATACTGGAAATTCTCTGCTATACAATATGTTGGTAAAGATGATGAAAGCGCTAATTTCTGGTATAAAGATGCTAAGTCACGACATGGAAAAAACGACTTTGAATGGTCATACTGCAGCTTTTCATTTCCGGATGCAAAAGTACATTTAAGCTACGATTTTGATTATTATAAAGCACCCGGTTTTAAGGCCGGTGTTGACGAAAATTTTCATGCAAAATCAGTAAAAGTAATTGCGTTTATTATGAATTTTTCGGCAGAGATGGCAAGAATTGAAGAATGGGGTATCAGTAAATACAGCTTCCATTACGGGTTTAAAGATAAAGTGAAAGACTATAACATAATTGTACCAAAAGAAAATATTACAACGAATCGTTTCACGGAATCATCATTTACAGGATCTTTTAACAAGGTTACTTTTTTAACGGTTGACGAGATCAATAAACTAATAAGAGAACAAAAAAACACGGACAATACAGGATTGTTATTTTTCAGCATTTCCGGCGCCGAAATAAGATCAACGATCATTGATCTTAAAACAGGAGACCTGCTTTATACACAACGAGAGGTTCCGAGAGGAGAAGGCTATAATGTAAAAAAGCCGCTCGATGATAAGGACATGAAGAGCCTCTTAAAACCAATGAGAAAGAGAAAAGACTAAAGATAAAAAACAGGAACCATCTATAACAATATATAAACCAATTAAACCCAATTCAATGAAAAAATACTTACTCTTAACGGGAGTTGCTTTTACTTCTATGCTAAGTATTGCCCAACCGACATTAACGCCCGCAAATACCAACATGGTACCCGGAGAAATAAACGGAACAACTTCTTACAACTGGGTAGCCCAGGGAAATCCGGGAGCCGGTCAGGTATGGAATTTTGGTGCGATTACACTCAACACAGCCACCTTTAATACTACCTATACAGTTACAACACCATCCGCATCAGTAACTACCATATATCCAAATGCAAATGTCATGTTGAATGGCCCGTATGGTGGCTATGTTTATAAAACAAGCAGTACATCATTACAGTTATATGGTATTTATGATGGTATGGGCTCAACATACAGTTTGATAAATCAAAATCCAATGGATATGATCCGCTATCCTTTTACCTTCAATAATACGTTCACGGATACCTATAGCGGCACCCAGGGCCCGGCAGGCACCCAGCAGTTTTCCAAAGGTACAGCTACGGTAACGGCAGACGGATACGGAACTTTAACCGTACCCGGCGGCACCTTTTCAAATGTACTCCGGGTTTATGTTCACACGGTGGCCAAAGACTCCAGTAGTCCTTCAAACCAAATCAACATTATAAAAGATGAATACTGGTGGTTTTTGCCAAATAATCACTACCCCATATTACAAAACATCACCACCAATTACGGGGGCAGCATTACTAAAGATCTGGTTTTGCTGAATACTATAACAGTAGGCATCTCCGAAACGCCATCCGTTATCAGATCCTTCAATATATATCCGAATCCTTCTAACGGAGAAATGCTGAATTTAGATCTGAACCTGACTGAAAGCTCGAAGTATGAAATTGTTGTCATCGATAACCTGGGAAAAGAAGTGTTACGAACAGGATCAGATGATGTTTTTACCGGCTATAACTTAAAAACGCTCGATGTTTCGGGACTGGAAAGTGGAGTTTATAATTTAGGAATTATCCTGAAAGATGGGAAAACACTGAATAGGAAATTTATTATTCAGAAATAAAATAAGAAATGTTTTTATTCAGTTAAAACTACAATTCCCCCATAATCGTGTTTGAAATTTGGTCGTGAAGACCGGGGCTAATGAAAAAGTCCTTCGCCATTTAGCGGAGGGACTTTTATTTTTTGTGAGTTTACAAAAGCCAATATTTTTACATAAAATGACATCGAACCCGATCAGCTCACAACAGCCCCTTGTACTGCATCGCAAATTTCAGCAGAGAATTATTCTTCCCTTCAAGGTTTAGCTTCTTGGTCATATTGGAGCGGTGGTTCTCAACGGTTTTGGCAGAGATGAACAGCAGTTTGGCGATCTCGGGAGAGGTCTTGCTTTCGGCGATCAGCTTCAGGATGATCAGCTCGGTAGAGGTGAGCGTTTCCAGCACGCTCATGTCGGCGCCCTTATCTTTCTGCACCAGTTGTTTTTCGATACCGGGGCTGATGAATCTTTCTCCTTTTAATACGGCTTTTATACACAGTATCAATTCGGTGATGGCATTGTCTTTCAGCAGGTAGCCGTGTACGCCCACATTCATTGCGTCATTAAAAAAATCAAGATCCTTGTGCATAGTGAGCACGATGAACTTCGTGTCCGATTTTTCGTTCATCACCTTGCTGCACACATCGATACCCGTAAGACCTGGCATTTCAATATCGAGGATCGCGAGGTCGGGACGCCGTGAAAGTATTTGCCTGTATGCTTCGAGACCATCGGATACTTCGGCCACGATCTCCAGATCCTCCAGGTCCTTTAATATATCAATAAGACCTTTGCGAAAGATCGGATGATCATCTGCTACTACTGCTGAGTGTTTTTTCATGTCTCTTGTATAGGAATAATAAAAGTCCATTTGGTTCCATTGCCCGGAGAGGTTTCCAATGCGGATCTTCCTTTGAGCAAACGAACACGCTCTTCCAGGTTCAGCACACCGAAGCTTTTCTGCGCGGCCTGTTTCAGCTTTTGTTTGTCGAAGCCTTTTCCATCATCCTGTATCACCAGCTCAATATTCCTGCCTGCTTCGGTAGCTGTAATACGAAGCGCGGTGGCCGATGCATGCTTAACAGCGTTGGTCACGCATTCCTGGATAAGGCGATAGATGTTGATCTGTTGTTCTGCACTGAGCTCGCGCTTAAAGGCTTCAAGATCGTGGCTGGCAAAAATGCCGGACGATTCTCCCAGCTTTTTTATCATGGCATCCACTGCCGCGATGAGACCGTATTTCTCCAGCTGGTTCGGGTAAAGGTTCTTGGAAATGCTGCGCACTTCTTCCAGCGTTTCATCGGCAGAAGCGATCAGCGATTCGTTTTCCAGCTTCACCAATTGGTTGCGAAGGAATAAGATATGCTGTCCCACACCATCGTGTAATTCTTTTGAGATACGTTGCCGCTCTTTTTCCTGGCCAGTGAGCAGTTGGCGTGTATATTCCTCTTTCACACGCAGGTTCTTGCGGATGTTGTAATACACAAATGCTGCTACCAACAATACCAACACGATCAGCGATGCCAGCAGTACAACGTTGCGCTTGTTCTTATGCTCCGCTTCCAGCAATGCCACTTCTTTTTCGTGTTCGGCTGCCTGCAGGGCTGTTTCCTTTTCGTACTCGTAATTCATTTCGGTGCGGACCTGTTGGGCTGTATGTTCCTCGCTATATATGCTATCGTATGCTTCCACATACTTTTTATAATAGCGCAGGGCGAGCTCGTGCTTTCCGGTTTCCGAATAAAGATCCGATAATTCCTCTGCGGCATTTTGAACGTCGGCCATCGAACCGATCTTTTCGGCAATATCAACCGATTGTTTGAGATGAGCCGCTGCTTCCGCTTGTTTTTTTTGTTTTCGTTCCAGCTGACCGATATGCAGCAGTGTTTGCGAGATCGCCTGTTGGTTGTCCTGCTGTTCGAACATCTTCAGCGCGCGCAACAGGTAAGTTTCCGAACGCTTAAGTACATCCGGACTTCCCGGCTCATCTGCACTTTTTACCTGTCCTGCCATTTTGTAATACACCACACCCATATTCAGCAGCTTGGTGGCCACCCCTTCTTCATCACCTTCTTCTTCTGCTATCTGAAGCGAGCGCTCATAGTATTCCTGTGCTTTTTCAAATTCATTCATGTTGGAATAGATGAGCCCGATATTGCCCAGCTTCACCCCAACACTTTGTTTGTTGCCCAGCTTTTCGGCTATTTTGAGCGATGCATTGAAGTATTCGAGCGCTTTTTCATTCTGTTCCTGCAAGGC
This sequence comes from Bacteroidota bacterium, assembly GCA_021156365.1. Classification (GTDB taxonomy): domain Bacteria; phylum Bacteroidota; class Bacteroidia; order B-17B0; family Aurantibacillaceae; genus JADJDM01. Next base: position 19,632 of record JAJNDK010000017.1, on the reverse strand, counting down.
ATAGGTAATGCCGATATTCCCGAGATTGACACTGACATTCTTTTCGAGACCCAGCTTTTCTGTCATCTTCAGCGACTGGAATTGATACTCAAGCGCTTTTGAATAATCTGCGCGATCTGCATACACGCTTCCTATTTTGGAAGTAGAAGTTGCCCAATGCTCATCATTGCCCTGTTTTGCCCAGACAGTCTGCGCACCTATGTAATGATCAATAGCCGCCGCATAATTTTCCCTTGCATACTGGTAATCGCCTACCAGGTCGTAACATTCTCCTATCCAGTATTCGGTGTTTTTTTTAATGGCAGGCTCCTCGTATCCGGGACTCGTTCGTATCGTCAGCGCCAGCTCCAGGGCTTCTTCCGCAAGCAGCAGCATGCTGTCGGTGCCTTGCATTTCGGGCAATGTAGAGAGCTTGCACAGCAGCTTAAGCCGAACGGTATCGGCGGGGGAGGGCTCGGGATGCGCCGCTTTTTCTTTCCTGATCGCTGCCAGCACTTCCTGTTTGGAACGGGGCTTTTTTTGCGAAAACATAGTGCTATGCCCCAAAATGAATACTAATAAAGCCGCCAACGCCGTTCGTGTCCTCATAAGGCAAATATAATCAATAGTTGGTAATATGGGGGCAGGCCCCTATTTCGTACCGGGAATGATTTAGTGAAGTTTGCGGGAAAGATCTGCAATCCCGACTAAAATTGTTGTTACCAGATAAGAGGTTAATTGTGTAACAATGAAAAAGGCTGCTCTTAATGGGCAGCCTTTCTTTTTTTGGTTTATATGTAGCGTAAGGGTAGTTTTTAAATAAGACCGGTATCAGGCGAAAGGCAGGTTTTTCTTTTTGCTTTGGGCTCTTTGGTCAACTGCGGATTCCGTATCTCATTGGAAGATTTGCCCTCCTGTGGTTTTTCCTTATGTGCAGCATACAGGATCGGGCTTACAACAAAAGAAACAGCTAAAAAGAAAAGTGCTTTTTTCATGGTTTCTGATTACTGAAACAAAGGTAGGGGCAGAAGGGGAGGAACAGCTTATTTTTTCGGTAAACCGGCTTGTAGGATAGCCGGTTCGGGATTTAGGGGCGGGGGAGAGGGTGGTTGTTTTTAGCGGATTATAAATCCGGGCAATTTGATTATTTCGCAGGATTGACAGATGCTCTTCTCAGGGTTTAATTTTCTGATGCTTTAAATATACTTTACCAAAATTACTTTCCTTTTTCATGAAGGTTCATATAATAAAAAAAGCCGCCTCAAGGGAGACGGCTTTCCTTCAAATAAGAATCAGTTTTTATTTTCCTATTACAACCTTCTGCATATACGTCACTCCATCCTGCTGTGCTTTTACGATATACACCCCTTCTTTCAGAGAAGCAGTTTCTATAGTTGTTTGCAGGTCATTGGAAGAGCGGGTGATGATCTCTCTGCCCAACAGATCAGAGATAACGATCGTGGCAGCTGATGCTTTTGCAAAACGAACAGTGATCTTGTCATTCGCCGGATTCGGATAGATCAGCATACCTGTTTTTGCGGAGGTGTTTTTCAGTCCCACAATTGTTTCAATCGTGTTCAATGCCGTGTTCGTTACTACGGGTACATTGTAATCAAAATAAATATAGCCGGTGTTCTTGATCTGTGTGCCCGGAGCCAGGCCCGGGTTCAGGTTGATCCTGTAATTTACATAGCCATGACTCTGCGGCTCATTATGTGTGCTGTCCGGCAGATTGATGTTGGCAAACATGAACTTAATGGTACGGTTCGGAAGCATATACGGCTGCATGGAATGACTTGCACTGATGATCTCGATACTGCTGATATCAAGGTTCGTGCTTATCGTATCGAGCAGATATACATTCATGGCAGGTGCAGTACCGGTGTTTTGGAAATGAAGCGTATACTCGAGCTCCGGAGTGGCTGCCGGAATTTCTCCGATAATGCCTGCGCCTGCCGGGATCACACTTTTGTAGTTCGGATCGTAGCTTACACCGATCTCAAAACAGAAGGTGAATGTATTGTTTGCCGGATTTACATCGCCCGCTGTTGGCATAACTATCATGGTGATGCAGGCCGAGTCGCCTACTACTGCTGAAGTGCAGGTAGTAACGTGTACGGCATAATTCCAGTAGCTGAAATTGCCAATGTTATTGATGTCAGCAACGTTCCATACCAATGTATCTCCGGTAGCAGCCGGAATGATAAGATCAGGAGGATGCGCGTAGGTGCCACCGGGTACATATTGTATACAGGGTGTCAGCACCATTTTTACCTTTCCGGGAACTACAAAATTGCAGGAAGCATTGAGCATGCCTACATGCGGCAGGATGTAATCGGTTTGTCCCGGGAAGAATCCGTTGAATAGGGAAATGCCTGTGGTGGCAATGTCGAAGCCAGGGGTACAGTTCATAGCGAAGTCCGTATAAACCGAGCCGCTTCCAACGGTGATCGTGTGAGGCATGCTCATGGCACAGGAAGTAGTGTAGCCTAAATTTGCTCCATGGCACTGGATAGTATATGTTCCGGCCGGAATATTACTGAAATTGTATTGTCCTGAAGCATCTGTCCAGGCACTGTACCAGGCTCCACTTCCGTTGCTTAAGGTTACCGGCATGTTGGGAATGACCACATCGCCAAAGCCAAAACCGCAATCGTTGTTGGGATCGTTGTAAGCTCTGCCTAACACATTTCCGCATGTTAATGTATTCACTGCAATTACAACGGTATCGTTCTGCATACCCGGGCCCTGGAGTATAGATTGAACGGTATATACACCGGGGAAAGGATAGACAACATACCCGGAAGTGAAATTGAGCTGGTTGGTGGCGTTAACCGTATGAGTAGTTGTAACTCCATTACCCCACTGTGTAGTAATAGTGTAGGTAGCGGATGGATTGGTAAGGGAATAAACGATGGATGTACTGTCTTTGAAGCGTATGGAATCACCGTCGCAGAGAAAGGGGTTACTGGTAGAAAAACGCCTGTTGAATTGTTTCGGCGTGTTGCTGTTGGAAATAAGGATCGTATCGTTCAGCGTGCGATGGCAAACAAGTCCTGAAACCGTGTCATAGTAGTGAGCGGCAATGTTATAGATCCCGTTGCCCGGAAAGGTGAACGAGTAGCTATTTGTAGTAGTGTAGTTCACTGCAGTCATCGGATTGCTTGACGGATTTCCAGTGAGAACACCGGTGTAGGTTGGTGTTCCTGCTGTAGGCGTTACCGTGTGGGAGATGGTTGCAGATCCGTTCGCTCCCAATGTTTTAATAATAGATAAAGGCCCTCCGCAAACAGGAGCTGCTAAAAAATCGATCTTACGGATACGGCGGTTGATATTGTCTGCTACGTACAAATTTCCGGCAGCATCAAAGGTCATGGCATTCATACCATGGAAGGTTGCATACAAAGGATCGCCTCCGTCGCCACCAAAGCCCCAGGTGCCAATTCCGGCAATGGTGGTAATGATACCTGTTGTGCTTATTTTCCGGATTACGTGGTCGACGGACCAATGCGGCCAGTATAGGTTTCCGGCAGCGTCAAATTTGATGTCGAAAGATTCGGCAAGGCGCGCATTTACTGCAAGTCCGCCATCTCCTGTATAACCGGCGTAAAGCGGATCTCCTGCCACATGGCTGATGATCTGTGTGGCACCGTCGATCTTCCGGAGAGAATAGCTGTTGTTTATATACAGATTGTCGTTCGCATCCATGGCCAATGAAGTCCCGTTGATCTGGGCAGCAGTCGCGGGTCCGCCATTCCCTGAATTTCCAAGGACGCCTGTTCCGGCATAGGTGCTGATAATTCCTGTACCCACAGCCACTTTCCGGATCCGTGGACTGCCTGTATCTAATATGTAAAGATTTCCGGCCGAATCAAAAGCAAGTCCCATCGGGCTGCCGATTTGTGCAGCTGTTGCCAGTCCGCCGTCTCCGCTGAATCCTCCGACACCTGTTCCTACAACGGTTGTAATGATCCCTGAATTGTCGATCTTACGCACGGTGTGGGTAAATGTGCTTGAAAAATAAACTTCGCCCAAGCTGCTGATGGCAATTTTTTCCGGTCTTCCGATCCCTGCAGAAGTAGCAGGACCGCCGTCGCCGGTATAATTGATGGCACCGTTTCCTGCAAACACGGTAATGATACCGGTGGGAGCGATCTTAAAGATCCGGTACTGATCACTTTCACACACATACAGGTTTCCTGCCGCATCAGCAGCGATCCCGTTCAGGTTTTTGAAGCCGACCGTAGTGGCCTGTACACCTGTTTGTGTATTGATCCAAGCACCTGTCCCGGCAATGGTGGTAACCATTTGCGCCTGAGAGACATGCGTGCATAATAAAAAAGCAAAGCTCGAAAAAAGCAAGGCTGCTTTTTGAATGTAGAAATTGTTTTTCATGATAAAGGGGGTAATGTTGGTCAATCTAATATACTATTTATTTTTTAAAATAGACCAGGTAGTGGAAAATTAAGAAATAATTTATTTGCTATACTTCCTGATCAAAGAAGGCATAGCTTATATATGAAGCAGGGAATGCTTTTTCTAAGAAGTGATAAGGAAGCAGGAAAGCGCTTAGTCCGCCGATATGATGCGGTGTGTAGCCACAGGTATTCCGTTTTTGCTGATCTTTAAAAAATAAGTGCCTTGTGCAAGGCCTAATGTTTTCAGCATAAGGGAATGATTGTCAGACTGAAGCTTTTCGGTATGCAGCAGGTGTCCATAGATATCATACAATTCGGCTTTTGCATCAAGATAGTCCTTACAGCTGATGGTGATATGATCGGAAGCAGGATTTGGATAAACAAGGCTGCCTGTGCTCACTTCATTCGTTTTTAAACTAACAGAAGGATTTACCTGGTGCTTATTGAAAAAATGCCAGATCTCCGTTGTATAAAAAATGTCGTTTGCAGGAGAGAGCCATTCGTGCACGGCTCCGTTCACCTTAAAGAACTCAACCTCTGTTCCCTGCTGTCCGCCGCTGTATAGAAAATGTTCTACCGTGTAACCATCCGCTGCAATATCCGGCAGATTGGTATGCACCGGCGTACTGTTGCACTGATCAAAGTTCACCCAGAAATTTACCAGCGAATCGGCTCCAAGGCCGTAGTTGCCGGGTGTGTAGGTTACTGTTTGATCTGCAGTGCCGTGGAAATGCACTACAGGCATGAATTTTTGTGGGTTGCAATTGGTGATTCCGTTACCGATAGTGCCGGCTACTGAAGCGATAGCTGTGAAACGATTACTCAGCTCACATGCAAGGCGCTCGGTCATGAAACCGCCCATTGAAAAGCCGCAGGAATATACCCGGTTGGGATTGATGCTGTAATTGGTCTGAATAGTATCGATCAGCGCGCTGATGAAGACTACATCATTGACTGTTGAATTGGGGAAGTAGCCCATGTAACCTGCGCCCGAATTCCAGGCAGTGCCCAGGAATGGATCGCTTACAGCCTGTGGCACCACCACAATGATGTTGGCAGTATCTGCCACATAATTCATTCCGATGCCGCTGAAATTAGTCATGTTGTCGCCCAGCCCGTGCAGTGTTAATACCAGTGAAGCGGGGTTGGAAGCATTGTACATGGCAGGTACGTATACCCTGTATTGGCGGTTGTTCCCACCAAACGTAAAATTTTTGTTGGTCCATTGTGCAAAACAGGTAAAGTCAGTTGCGATCAACAGAATTGCTGCTAAAAGGAATAAAGATTTTTTCATGCTTTGAGATTATGGTTTCTGAACCGGTAAAGATATACTCCTTTGGCAAATTCTCAAACGCCAACTGAGGAATCGGAAAATATCAGGAATTTTTATTCCTCTTTCCAGGCTTTCTTCATAAATCCCATCACCTCTTTGTTGATGTCGGCTGTGTAGAGCACCCGCAAATGGTGATTGAATTGCTTGCTGCCGGATACCTGGCCTACTTTCTGAAAACAGAGATTGTCTTCGTATGCCTGTTTGAAAGGAAACACCACATGAATGAAGTTCTTGCCCAATTGCGTAACCCAGGCGATCCGTTTGCCGCCGTTGGAAATGCCGATCATGGTTTTGGTGGCTTCGAGCTCAATGTCACCGATCGTTTTGAACTGCGTAATGAAATGATCAAAGAGCTGCAGCGTGTGTTCGCTTTTTCCGGCAAGGAATTTACTTATTTCCGGATTGCTGTAATTGCTGACCATGATAGTGAAGGTAAGAACAAAAACAGAAATATCAATACCGAAAAAACGTATCTTTGGATAAATGCGTACATCCTGTTTTATACTTGGTTATTTCTTTTTGTGGTGTCTGTAAAAGCGCAGCAAGCAGATTCTACCCGCTGGAAATTTGGACTGAATGACTGCAAATTGAGCATAGGGTATTTGTACCAGGAGGAGCATGTTTTCGAGGCGGGCATCAAATTCGATTATAAACAAAGCAAAAAGTGGCCGGTGAAGACAATATCGGTAATTCCTGGAATTCAGTATACAAAAAATGAAGGGATCGCATATATAAATCCGTATGTTATGCTTCGTTATTTTCATCCGCTTAACAAAAAAATTGCAGTAGCAGGCTCCACTTCCTGGAACTATCGAAAAGAACGAAATATAACATCATCTGCTATAACCCCGGAAATAGGCATTGTTATAAATTCGGTTGGAAATTTCAGTTATGGCTGCAACCTGTTTATTGACAATAAGTTTCCTGGCACTTCTCCGCATCGTCTTGCTTTTCGTTTGATGCTTTTTTAATATTGTTATGAACAGAGATAAGATCCCGGAGCTCCGCCTCCACAACCAGCAGGTCTCTGCACACAGGTTTAAAACACCAAAAGAACTTGTGGCGCACATGGGTATTATGCAATCGCAGGATTATGCCATGTCGAAATGGGCGGTTGGATTACGTCTGAAAAATACGACAGATAAAGAGGTGGAAGCTGCTATTCACAAAGGAGAAATTATCCGCACGCATGTATTGCGTCCTACCTGGCATCTCGTTTCTGCAGATGATGTGTATTGGATGTTGGATCTCTGCGCGGCACGTATAAAAGCCCTGATGAAAACGCAGGCGAAGCAATTGGAGCTGACACCTGACGTGCTGAAGAAAACAAATGCCCTCTTAGAAAAAACACTGCGTGATAATAAAAAGGCCACGCGTGATGAGCTGAAAGCTATTATGCTCGATACGCTCAAATTAAAAAATGATGATAACCGGCTGGGGCATATTCTCATACATGCAGAGCTGGAGCAGATCATCTGCAGCGGCGGTATAAAGAACAACAAACAAACATATGCTTTGCTTCCGGAAAGGGTTCCGGAAGCTATTCGTTTTTCAAAAGAAGAATCCTTATGCAAACTGGCTGTACGTTATTTCGACAGTCATGGCCCCGCCACAGTAGCCGATTTTGCATGGTGGGCGGGATTATCCCGTACAGATGCAAGAGCCGGGCTGGCATCGGCCCGGTCAGTATTGCGTTCGGAGCAGGTAGGGGAACAGGAATTCTGGATGGGCACTGCAAAGGCAGGGAAGGATCCTGATGTCATTTTTTTGTTGCCGGCATTCGATGAATTCATTATCAGCTACAAAGACCGGAGCGCTTCTATAATAGCGGATCATCAAAAAAAAGCTTTCACGAGGAATGGCATTTTTAAACCCGTGATCGTTGTGGATGGAAAAGTAGCGGGAATATGGAAGCGTACGCAGAGCAAAAATACAGTTCACATAGAAACGGAATTTTTCGGAGCGTCTTCCAAAAAAGAAAAAGCACTCATCGAAAAGAGCGCTGCTGCATACGGACGCTTCTTAGAAAAAGAAACGAAAACAGATCTGTAAGCTCACATCTCTTCTGCGATCTCTCCCCAGCGTATTACAATATCTTTCATCAGCTCTGCATTCGGATGTTTTTTACTGATATATGCAGAAAGGATCTTCGCCGCTTCCTCTATGATCGCTTTGGATTCGAAATTCTCGATCTGTTCCAGCACCGTGATCGCTTCGAGTGAAACCATCAGATCTCTGTCGCCGGCCAGCTCTAAAAACACAGCAATATATTTGCTGAAATCCAATCCGCTTTCCCAGCAGGCTGCCACTAACAAGTGTCTGGATGCTGTATAGTCATCGTCTTCGATAGCGTCGATCAGTACTTGCTGCGCATTTTGTTCTTTCAATAGCTTCAGCGCTTCGTCCCTGGTCGAAAGTTCTTTTGAGCGCAGGATACCCACCACATCTTCGATCAGCATTTTTTTCGGAGTGGTGAATTTTTCAGGCCCTACTACCAGCGTGCTGTAATTTTCTTCGTCGAAATATTTTTCTACGTTCTCTTCTTCGTTCGTGTTTTCTTTTTTTGGATCCATCTTTTATAATAACTTTTTCTAATTACTATTTAATTTAACGACAGGTGCGGAAAGCCGCTGTGCACATTATCGTGGAAAGCCAGCTCGTGGATCTCCGGTTTCATGAAATGGATCAGCGGAAAAGTAGCCAGCATATCCAGGATGCCGTGCTCATCTTTTGCATCGGCCACCATCCATAGTCTGCTGCGGTCGAGTGCAAGACTGTAGGAAATGATCTTCCCTTCGTCCATCAGTTGGTTTACGATCTTCCGCTGTGCAGGGACCAGCTCAAAAAATTCCGGTTTAAAGGAATTCAGTAACTGAATATCTATAAAAAATGATTTTTTGCTCATGGCTTAACTTCTTAATTTATCCAGCAAATTACTTAGCTGATCAGCTTCTTCAGGGCTGAGGGCTTTGAATTTCACTTCCGACGGTTCCATCCGTTCATCGATCAGGTCCAGCAGCTCCAGGCCTTTGTCTGTGATCATGATATCTACCTGTCTGCGGTCGGCCCTTGATTCTTTTCGTTCGATGAGTTTTTTCAGACGCAGCTTTTCGATCAGACGCGAAGCATTGGAATTCTTGTCCAGCATGCGTTCCTGTATCAATCCGAGATTTACCGTATTTTTGCCCTGCCCCCGGAGGATACGCAGGATATTGTACTGCTGTGAAGAAAGCCCGAATGCCTTGAACTCCCGCATCTGGATCGTGTTCAGCCAATTGGTGGTATATACAAGGTTCACGATCATCTTGTGATGCTGTGACCTGAATTTACTTTGTTTGATGTCCTCTCCGATTCCCATAGGTTTTAAAATTACTGTTGTAATAAATGTAGATACAAATAAATTAACTTTTGGATTGAAAACCAACTTATTATTATAAAATTAGACCACTGTGTATATTTTAAAGACAAATCTGCGTAAATTTGGAGATTACAAGAATACAGGCATTCTAAAAGACACTATTAATCAGCATGGGACGAGTATTTGAAAAAAGAAAGCATAAGATGTTTGCCCGCTATGCCAAGATGGCAAAGGCATTTACGCGTATAGGAAGAGAGATTGTAATAGCAGTGAAAGCAGGTGGTCCGAACCCTGATTCGAATTCGCATTTACGGACAGTGATCCAGAATGCCAAGTCGATCAACATGCCAAAAGACAGGATCGACGGCGCTATCAAACGTGCTACGGAAAAAGATTCTGCCAACTATGAAGAGGTGCTTTATGAAGGATATGCCCCACACGGCGTTCCTGTAATTATAGAAACAGCTACCGATAATCCTACACGCACGGTGGCAAATGTCCGGATGTATTTCAGCCGTGGAAATGGCACGCTTGGAACCATCGGATCTGTAAGCTTCATGTTCGAACGGAAAGCCTTATTTAAAATAAGCGCACAGGGACTCGATAAGGATAACATAGAGCTCGAGCTGATCGATTTCGGAGCAGAGGAATTAACATGGGACGATGAAACCAATGACCTTATCATCCAGGTAGCATTCACGGATTTCGGTACCATGCAAAAAGGCCTCGAAGACAAAGGCTACGAGATCAAGGAAAGCTCGAAGGTGTTTATGCCAACCACTACAAAAGAAATTACAGAAGAGCAGGAGGCTGATGTAATGGCGCTTATTGAAAAAATGGAAGAGGATGATGATATATTAGCGATCTATCACAATATTGCATAGAGATAAGCCTGCGGTAAAACCCGGCGTATCTCCTTCTCACAGGAATTGTTCTTTACTACTCATTTTTTTAATTCTTCTTTAGTGCAGGCACGTTGGAAAATAAATACGGGATTTGATAAATTGCTTGCAGGCAAATTACAAAATGAATTAAATGTAGATACGGTAACTTCCCAACTGCTTGTTCAGCGTGGGATAACGGATTACGAGAGCGCCAAACAATTCTTCCGGCCTTCCCTCGATGCATTGCACGATCCTTTCCTGATGAAGGATATGGATGTGGCCATCAACCGCATCAACAAAGCCTTATCCACCAAAGAAAAAATACTTGTTTACGGGGATTATGATGTGGACGGAACTACAGCCGTTGCCCTCGTTTATAGTTTTTTAAAATCGTACGATGCCAATGCAGGATTTTATATTCCCGATCGTTATGAAGAGGGATACGGTATTTCTTTCAAAGGCATTGATTTTGCCGCGGCGAATGGGTATTCACTGATTATTGCGCTCGATTGCGGCATCAAATCGATCGATAAGGTCGATTACGCCAATGAAAAAGAAGTTGATTTTATTATTTGCGACCATCACCTTCCGGGGGAAGAATTGCCAAAAGCCCTGGCAGTGCTGGATCCAAAGAGAAAAGACTGTCCCTATCCCTACAAAGAGCTTACGGGCTGTGGTCTTGGTTATAAGCTTTGCCAGGCCATTCTTCGTTCCAACAAGCAGGATGAGAAATACCTCGAGAGTTATATAGACCTTGTGGCTGTGAGTATTGCAGCTGACATTGTTCCCATCACAGGAGAGAACAGAGTGTTGGCCCATTACGGGTTGAAACGCGTGAATGCCTTGTCGAGAGTAGGTTTCAGAGCGGTGATCGATCTCAATAAGCTGAAAAAAGAACTGACCATCAGCGACCTCGTATTTGTACTGGCTCCACGGATCAATGCTGCGGGCAGGATCGAGCACGGGAGCAAAGCGGTGGAGCTGCTGATAGCCGATTCGATCGAAAAAGCGGAAGAGATCGCCAAACATATCAATCATACCAACTCCCTGCGCAAAGACCTGGATCAGGCCATTACCGGCGAAGCGATACAGATCATTGAATCGGATGAAACACTGATCGCGAAAAAATCGACCGTTGTGTACAGTGAGAACTGGCACAAAGGAGTAGTGGGGATCGTTGCCTCACGCCTGGTCGAACGTTTTTATAAACCTACGATAGTGCTCACGCAGTCAAACGGGCGCATTACGGGATCCGCAAGATCGGTGAAGGATTTTGATGTGTACGAGGCAATCGAGGCCTGCAGTGAGCTCTTAGAGCAGTTTGGCGGCCATAAATATGCGGCCGGGCTCACACTGATCCCGGAAAACATCGTTCTGTTCCAGGAAAAATTTGAAAGGATCGTCAGTTCCACCATTACCGAAGAAATGCTGATCCCGGAACTGGAAATCGATGTAGAGGTGAGTTTTAAGGATCTTTCCGAGAAATTTATCCGTATCCTGAAGCAATTTGCCCCTCACGGACCGGGAAATATGACACCGGTATTTGTTTCCGATCATATTTTCGACACCGGCAATGCCCGGGTGGTTGGCTCAAACCACCTGAAATTAGAGCTTTTCCAGGAACAAAATCCTACCGTCCGCTTCCAGGCGATCGCTTTTGACAAAGGCGAACTGTTGCCGAACTTCCAAAACCAAATCCCGGCCAGAATTTGTTATCAACTCCAGGATAACCTGTTTAACGGCAAAACGACTACTCAATTGGTAGTGAAAGAAATAGTATTTAGCTAATTTTTTTGCTGGTATCTTATTTTATTCTTAAATTAGGGGTAAAATTGAGTTACCATGAAGTTAAAATCCGTATTCTTTATTTTATTTGCAGTGGCATGTTTTAGCATTAAGGCTCAGACAAATGCAAAACAACATTATGAGATTATTTCTCCAACCAACACTGATATCTCTTTGTACAAGAAAGTGTTGGACAACACTTACCTCGATAGTTTACGCTTTCTGCATGAGCGCCGTACGATAGAGTTTACCAACCTGTCTATCAAAGTAGTGCTGTACTCTGCAGAAGAACTGCTTACAACGTATGGAAAGCAGGTAAGCGAGAAGACCATTACAAGACCCTATGCAGCGCGACCTGTAAAATTTCAACTGAGCGAAAACAATCAAATCCAGGTGATTGGACAATAATAACCAACTGACTAATCAGGAATCAATAACCCCACACACAACACCTAATCTACAGAAATGAAAAGATTATCCAAAAATTTAATTTTAAGCTTGATGCTGGCACTGTTCGCACACAACATGCAGGCACAAACCTATACTATGACCGGCGGCACAGTAAATACCTGCTCCGGTACATTCCTTGATCCGGGCGGAGCAGGAAACTATGCTAACAGCATTAGTGTCACGCAGACCTTTTGTTCAAACAACGGTCTACCAATATATCTGCAGTTTACAAGCTTTGCAACCGAAGCCGGATTCGATTTTGTTAGTATTTATGACGGTCCTACAACAGGATCGCCACAAATCGGTCCAACCTACGCGGGAGGTAACAGTCCCGGCACTGTAACTGCAACGGGTACCTGTATCACCATTCGTTTTACGACCGACGGTTCGGTTGTAGCTGCCGGTTGGTCAGCTGGTATTGGTTGCGGAACTCCACCGCCGCCGCCGCCTGCACCTGCGGGAGCAACCTGTGCCAATCCGAATTCATTTTGCGGTAATCCTATAACGTATCCTGCAGGAACCAACAACGGAACAGCGCCTGCGGGCCCTGCTTACGGATGTCTGGGTTCGCAGCCAAACCCGGCATGGTTCAACATGCAGGTATCACAAACAGGTCCGATGAATTTCTCATTAAGCGCCGGTGCCGATATTGATTATATTATCTGGGGACCTTTCACTGGACCTACTACCGGTTGTATGGCTGGTTTAAGTGCCGGTAATATCGTTTCCTGTAGTTATTCTGCCTCTTCTGTTGAAGCGCCTTCGGTTCCGAATGCTGTTGCGGGTCAATGGTATATGCTCCTGATCACCAACTTCTCCAACCAGCCCGTTACCATTTCATTTAACCAAACGGGCGGAAGCGGTCAGGCAAACTGTAGCATCCTTTGTAACATTACCAACATGACAGGTACTGCCGGTGCATGTAACCCTGCCAACAATACGTTTACTGCAACAGGAACGATTACAACTACTTCGCCACCGGCAGGAGGGACCCTCACACTGACTTCCAGCTGCGGAGGTGCGCCTGTGGTTATGAATCCTCCTTTCGGTACATCCTTAAATTACAGTGTACCGGGCCTACCTACAGGTGGTGCCAGCTGTACGATCACAGCAACTTTCAGCGCTGATCCTACCTGTACAAGAACGGTTACTGTAGTTCCTCCTCCTCCTTGTACATCCTGTTCAGTTACAGCGGCCAATTCCGGACCTTATTGTCCGGGAGCCTCTATCGCACTTACTGCGGGAACAGCTACAGTAGTTCCGACTTCTACACTTACAACAACATACAGCTGGGCCGGACCTAACGGGTATACCGGAACCGGACAAACACCTGCTGTAATTCCTTCTGCTACAGCAGCAATGGCTGGGATATATACTGTAACCGCTACAACAGGAACAACGACCTGTACGGGAATAACAACAGTGGTTATTAATCCTACACCGACCGTAACTGTTAACTCTCCAACTATCTGTACCGGCGCTACCGCTAACTTATCAGCATTCGGAGCAGGCGGCGGAGGTACTTACACCTGGTCTCCTGCTACAACGCCAGCTACAGGTGCCAATGTTACTGTAACACCTACCGTTACTACAATATATACGGTTACCGGAACGAGTGCGTCCACTTGTTCAGCTACAGCTACTTCTACAGTAACTGTCAATAATGCGCCCAATGTGACTGTTACTTCCGATACCATATGTATAGGAGGCACTGCTAACCTTACGGCAAACGGAGGAATAAGTTATACATGGTCTGCAGGAACATCACCGGCAGCCGGACCGATAGTGACTGCCTCACCTGCGGTAACAACAACCTATGTAGTGACAGTAACAGATGCGAATAGCTGTTCAGGAACTGCTACTGCTACGGTAACGGTTAATCCATTACCGATCGTTACAGTAACATCTGCTACGGTCTGTGCTACTTTCCCTGCTACCTTAACAGCTTCGGGAGCTGATACCTACAGCTGGTCTGCGGGTACTACACCAGCTACAGGTTCTACTGTAACAGCTACTCCGGCCTTAACCCAGGCTTATACAGTAACGGGTACTGATACCAACGGCTGTGTGAATACCGCTACAGCTACTGTAACCGTGAATGCAGCCCCTATAGTAACTGTGCCTTCTCAGACGATCTGTATCAATGCAAGTACACCGCTCACTGCAGCAGGAGCTAATACGTATACATGGAGTCCCGGTGCGACCCTGGATGCAACTACCGGAACAACGGTAAATGCGAATCCGCTGGTTACAACTACATATACTATTATAGGAACAGATGGTAACGGTTGTGTGGATACTACAACAACTATGGTAACTGTAAATCCTCTTCCTATTGTGGATGCCGGGATACAGGATACGGTTTGTCTTGGAAATAACACAATCCTGAATGCATCGGGTGCAATGACCTATTTATGGACTGCGGATCCTACCTTGAATGACAATACATTAGCTTCGCCTACTTCCACACCTGTTGCTACGATAACTTATACTGTTACGGGAACGGATGTAAACGGTTGTGTGAATACGGATGATGTAACAGTAATAGTACCACCGGCATTTACAGTAGCAACGAATACAATTCCTGTTGCCTGCTATGGCGGAAATACGGGGATAGCTACGGTGGCTCCGACACCTGCTGCAGGCGGCGGACCTTTCGCGGTTTATACTTATCAATGGCAAACGGGATCCAATGCTTCGATCGTACCGAACTTAGCAGCCAATACGTATACAGTAGAAGTAAGAGATCTATCGGGTTGTTTGCAAACAGCTACGGCTACTGTGACACAACCGGCAGCCCCTCTTACAGTAGTACAATCTGTAGTAGTTCCGGCAACCTGTAACGGTGATATGGATGGCTCTGCAACTATTGTCGCAAACGGTGGAACTCCGGCATATACGTATGCATGGGCTCCTACAGGTGGAAGTGCTGCAACAACATCACCATTAGCTGCAGGAACCTATACTGTAACGGTTACAGATAACAACCTATGCTCGACTCCTTTAACGGTTACGATCGCACAGCCTCAGCCGATCCTTCTGAACTCTTCGGCCGGTGTTACGATCTGTGTATCCAATAATACTACACTTTCAGCGAATGCTGTTGGTGGAAATGGCGGATATACATTTGATTGGCAACCCGCTCCTAATACAGGACAGGGATCAGGACTTGCTACAGTTAGTCCAACTGTAACAACAACCTATACTGTGACTGTAACGGATATAAATCAATGTGTACACACCAATGGTCCTATAACCACGCTTGTTACAGTTAATCCTTTGCTCAGCATCGATCCGGGTGTAAGCGCTCCGATCTGCGAAGGAGATAATGTTGTAATGAATGCTTCGGGTGATGGTGGAAATGGCAATCATACTTATATCTGGTCGCCTTCTACCGGTGTAACTCCACTTGCAGGTGATGGCTCTTCTGTAAGACTGGAACCGGGTGTAACTACTGTGTATACTGTGAACTTACAGGATAATTGTGGTACTCCAAATGTAACCACTACTTATACTGTTGTCGTAAATCCTACACCAACACTTACGATCCAACCTTTATCACCCGGCTGTGCTCCATTAGGTGTATCGTTTGACGGTTCAAGTGTTCCGGCGGCGGCGCAATGCTCATGGAACTTCGGTGATGGCGGCAGTGCAACGCAGTGTACAACCACACACACGTATGTACAGGACGGTAGTTATGCTATCTCCTATCATGTAGTGGACATCAATGGTTGTGAAAATACAAAAACAACAAGCATCGTTGCTTACCCGGTGCCGGAAGCCGCTTTTGTAGCTACGCCGCAGCCTACAACGATCATTGATCCTGTTGTTACTTTCACGGATATCACCTACGGGAATATTGCAAGTCATACCTGGATCTTCAACGATTCACTGAATACAACCAGTACACTCGAAATTGAAAGCAAGACCTACCTGACTGCAGGAGAATACCTGGTGACATTAGCTGTTGAAACCAATTACGGATGTGTGGATACGGTAACGCAATCGGTATTCATATCGGATTACTACGCACTGTATGTTCCGAATGCATTCTCTCCGGACGGCGATGATATCAATGAAGAATTCAGAGCGACTGGTACCGGTATCAAAGCCCTGGAAACAACTATTTACGACAGATGGGGAACTAAAATATTCACTACAGGTGAACTTGAAAAAGGATGGAATGGAAGGAACGGCAGCAACAATAAAGTAGACAAAGGTGTTTATATTTATTCGATCACTGCCACCAGCTTTACCGGTGAGAAAAAACAATACACCGGCCATGTAACAGTTGTTCGTTAGTATAGGATAATTATTATATAGAATTTTTAAGAATGCCTGTTGTTTATTTAAATAACAGGCATTTTGTTTTTATACTGTTCTTGTTATTTGTATAAATAAAGAGGGAAAAGTTCATTAAACGTTAAAAGACGCTTGTATTGTAACAGCGCATTAATTCTACATTTATTTTTTCATGGTTTAATTCTCCTGTTTTGTAAAAAATCATTTTTGTATATGGGTGTTTGTCGAATGCTTAAACACTTCCATCAATATTTACTGCCTTTTTGCCTGTTTTCGATTGTAACGAAAACGACTGTAGTTTTCCGGTTATTCACACATCTATGTCAGATTAGATACCAGCTTTTTGTTATTTGATGGATTTTTTTTCTTAACTTAGGGTTAATATCCTCTTAATTAAACAACTATTAAAATGAAATGGATCGTAATCAGCTCACTGTTCATGCTACTCAGCATAAGTTCGTTTTCCCAGGCAAACGGGGGGAATGAAACAGAGAGATTAATGACTTTAAACAAGCAACTGGAAGGCACTTTCCAGATTCAGATCATCGACTCGAGAGAGCAACCTACTTTCCCACTTAGCACGCTGGATGAAATCCGCGCAAAAAGGGATACGGGCACCGTACAGTACATCTGGCTAAAATCCAATGTACGGATTCTCATTTTACCTAAAAACGAAATTGCGGACAAGAACTTTAAGCGTCTGGAACGCGTTAAATATATTTCTTCTTCCGAAATGTAATTCTAAAACAGTACTCAATGAAATTAAATTTACTTCGTGTATTTATTCTGCCGTTTTTTGTTCTGATCAGCGGGCTTGCCATGTCGCAATCCAATAACTGTTCTACGGCAACCAATATTAACCTTTCTTCCGGATCCGCCTGTGTGAACGGAACTACTGTTGGTGCGATCACCGACAATATTCTATACGGAACCTGCAATACGGTTTCTGTGAATATGGTTTGGTATACATACGTTACCAACGGATCTAATAATACCTTTACGGTGACCCCCGGTACAATGACCAATCCGGAGATCGTTCTGTATACAGGCTCATGTCCTCAAGCGGGTTCTTTGCAAACATGTAATACGGCAAGTGGATCAACAGCGTTGAATACTACATGGGGCCTTACTGCCGGTACGCAGGTTTGGGTAGGAATCGCTTCCAATAACGGAACACAGGGTACTTTCCAGCTATGTATCAATTCCACCCCTCCCGCTCCTGGGCCTGGTAATACCTGTGCACAGGCGATTCCTCTTTGTTCCAATGCGACTTTTTCCAAGCCTACCATGACCAATAATTCTTCCGGTCAGCAGGCAGGATGTTTCCTGGATCCTCCTCAAAGGGATGTATGGTTAAAATTTACGGTTACCACATCCGGAACACTCGCATGGACTGCGACCCCTACCGTTTCTACTACCGAATTTGACTGGGTATTATGGGATGTGACATCCGGTTGTCCGGGAACAGTGGTGTGCTGTAACTATCATTATGGCAACAATGCTATTGGAACAAATCCTATAGGTTCTTCAAACGGGTTTGGAATGCAGGCAATAACCGGAAATGGTGCCTGTGGAATTCAGGCGGTTAACACCAACGCCAATAGAGAGTATTGCCCTCCCGCAGCGGTTACCTGTGGAAGAACTTATGCTATACAGATCTCTAATTATAATAATACCAACGCCGGTTTTTCGCTGGCCTTTACAAATTCAACCTGTACCATAGGAGGTAACGCAAGCTTTACTGTAAGCCCTCCGCTGATCTGTGGTGCATCCACAACTGCAACTATAACAGATGCCTCAACCGGAGATTGTGCAGCCGTATGGACATACGGTGACGGAACTTCGTATACCGGGCCTACACCTCCTGCACACACCTATACCACACCAGGTACTTATGCCATCACCGAAGTGATCGGTGGTGCCTGTCCTTCCAATCATACAGAATATGTTCAGCTTTACGGACCTTTGTCTGCCACGGCTACTGCGACGAATGAAAGCTGTGCAGGAAGCTGCAATGGAACTGCTTCGGTTACAGCTGTAACGGGTGGGAACGGAGTGTATACCTATGCGTGGAGCAATGGTGCCACCACCGGCTCTATATCAGGTTTGTGCGCAGGAACTTATACAGTAACTATCTCCAATGCGATCTGTAGTACTTCTATAACACGCACTGTTACTATTACAGGACCAGCCGGGGCAACTGTTTCCGTTAACTCTCCTACAACTTGTGCGGGTGTGGGTGTTGCATTAAATGCTTCGGGAGCGACAACTTATTCGTGGACACCATCAACAGGGCTAAGCGCAACTACGGGATCAACAGTAACAGCTAATCCTCCGGGCACCACTACTTATACAGTTACAGGAACTACCAGTGGTTGTACATCAACAGCCACTTCTACGGTGACGATTACACCTGCTGTTACGGTTTCCGTGAATTCTCCTTCCACCTGTGCAGGTGTGGGTGTTGCACTGAATGCATCGGGAGCTACTACCTATTCATGGACACCATCAACAGGACTAAGCGCTACTACAGGAGCCACAGTAACTGCTAATCCTCCGGCCACAACAACGTATACGGTTACCGGAACTACCAGCGGATGTACAGGAACGGCTACTTCTACAGTGACAATAAATGCAGCGCTTACTGTAACTGTTAACTCAGCGACAGTTTGTGCAGGAACATCCACTGCGTTAACTGCCGGCGGTGCCACTACCTATTCATGGACCCCATCAACAGGACTAAGCGCTACTACCGGAACAACGGTAACAGCAAATCCTGCAAGCACTACCATTTATACTGTAACCGGAACGACTTCGGGTTGTAATGGAACAGGCACTTCTACGGTAACGGTAAATCCTTTGCCGGTAGTGGCAGTGAACTCACCAACGATTTGTGCAGGCGCATCCGGTACTTTAACAGCGACCGGCGCCACTACTTATTCATGGACACCTTCAACGGGTTTGAGTGCGACTACCGGTGCAAGTGTCACGGCAAACCCAGCTTTAACAACTACTTATACTGTAACCGGAACTGCATCAGGTTGCGATGGAACAGCGTCCTCTACAGTAACAGTTAATCCTTTACCAATAGTAACTGTGAATTCAGCGACTGTTTGTGCAGGG
>JAJNDK010000016.1 GCA_021156365.1 Bacteroidota bacterium | reverse complement strand
AGCTTGTTACAGAACATTGCGCTGTAATGTCCGAAAGGTTCGCTACATCTGCTACCGGCGCTGTATTATCATTGATCACTACGTTTTGTGTTTGAGTAGATGTATTGCCTTTTCCGTCATCGTAAGTCCAGGTAACTACCGTTGAAGCCGTGATAGGAAATGTTGCATTGTGAGTTCCTATGATCGCACCTGCGCAATTATCTGTTGCTGTAGGAACTGTTAGGCTGTTTACCGGGCATTGTGATGAAACGGAGGATAACGAAGCTATATCCGCAACCGGAGCGGTATTGTCATTGATCACTACATTTTGTGTTTGGGTAGACGTATTGCCTTTTCCGTCATCGTATGTCCAGATAACTATTGTTGAAGCAGAGATAGGGAATGTTGCATTGTGAGTCCCGGTGATCGCACCTGCGCAATTGTCGGTAGCTGTTGGTGTCGTCAGGCTGTTTACCGGGCACTGCGAAGTAACCGGGGATAGGGAAGCTGCATCCGCAATCGGAGCGGTATTGTCATTAATCACTACATTTTGTGTTTGTGTAGACGTATTGCCCTTCCCGTCATCGTATGTCCAGGTAACGGTTGTTGAAGCAGTGATAGGAAACGTAGCATTGTGAGTCCCGGTGATGATGCCTGCGCAATTGTCCGTTGCAGTAGGCGCAGTTAAGCTGTTGACCGAACATTGTGCTGTGATGTTTGATAATGATGCCGCATTGGCAACCGGAGCAGTGTTGTCATTGATCACTACATTTTGTGTTTGAGTAGAAGTATTGCCATTTCCATCGTCATACGTCCAGGTAACTAAAGTAGTGGAAGCGATCGGAAAGCTTGCGTTGTGTGTTCCGGTGATTGCACCTGCACAGTTGTCTGCTGCAGTTGGAGCGGTTAAGCTGTTTATTGCACACTGCGAATTGATAACAGGAAGGGAGGCAATGTTTGCTACGGGAGCAGTTATATCCCCGATAGCGAGGTTAATAGTAATAACACTGTCACAGCCACGGGCATTGGTAATAGTAGCTGTGTAAGTTCCGCTGACAGAATATACTGCTCCGTCAGCTGCCGTATAGGAAGTGCACTGTGATACGGAAACGGTGGCAGTAGAAGAAACGCATTCATGCAGCTTTATCAGATAAGCATTCGAGTAAATTCCGTTAGCTGTAAAGTTGCTCGTTCCGGCTCCGGGATCAAGATCCACCGTGCTTTTAAAAGTACCACCGGCAATAATGTCACCGGCAACATTGATGATAACAGAATGCCCCTGGTCTTCTCCGGTCGATCCTATATTTCTTGCCCATACTAAATTACCATTCGCGCTGTATTTTACCAGGTATGCATCAGACATACCTGCCGGCGCGGCAGTCAAGTTAGCAGTGCCGGCGCCGGTATCGAAATCAATTGTTTCCCGGAAGTAACCGGTCACATACACTTCATTTGCCGCATTCACTGCAATGGACATTCCCAGGTCACCATCTGCACTCCCCATAGCTTTTGCCCACTGAACAATTCCGCTGCTGTTGGTTTTAATAAGGAAAATGTCCAAACCTCCGAGGGATGTGAATGAATAGGTTCCGGTGCCTGTAGTAGGATCCAGATCAGTTGTGCCGCCGGAATAGCCTGTAAGGTATATGGAACCATCGCCTCCGACAGTTACTTCGGTTGCCTGCGTTACAGAAGATCCGAATCGTTTGGCCCACTGTAACAGGCCATTGCTGTCATATTTTGTCAGAAAGGCATTGGAGCTCCCGGTGGCAGTTAAATTAGATGTCGTTCCTCCGGGATTAAAATTACGTGTTCCGTCGAATGAGCCCGTAACATATATGTTTCCATTGTCTTCTGCATACAGGCCTTTGTCACCTGTGTTTACATTAAGCCCTCGTACCCATTGGTGCGCGCCGGCTGCATTCAACTTCCAGATATAGCTTCCACCTGTAATAGGAATTCCGGTTATAGAGCCGCTTCCGGAAGTGCCCTGGAAATTGATTGTACCCGAATTGGTGCGGCCGCTTACATATATATTATTGGCGGCATCCACATCTATTCCCCTGCCGTATCCTTCTCCCGCTGCACAAACCCATATAAAATTTCCGGAAGCATCTAATTTCAGCACAAAGCTGCGGGGTGTCTGTATGCTTGTACTGGCACTCAATGTATAGCCTCCTCCTGTAGAATTAAAATCCACCGAATTACGGAATCCGCCGGTTATAAGTACATTTCCGGCATTATCCAATGCAACATCGGCAGGGAAATCGTCCCAGATGCCACCTACTTTTTTCGCCCACACAAAATTGCCGGCACCGGTGAGTTTTTGAATATAGATATCCCGGTCGCCGGAAGCGAAAAGAGTTGCAGTTCCCGCACCCGGATCAAAATCGGTTGCATCGTTGAAAGTACCCACCGTGTATATATTACCCGCGGCATCGCTTACCTGCGCTATGGCCACTTCATCCGAATTGCTTCCGGCAGGATTGGTAGTAGGTCGTGCCCAGTCAAGGACAGGCTGCTGCGCCTTTGCAAGACCTCCCATTAGTAAAATTAAACAGGCACCTGTACTAAATGATAGGATTGTTTTTCTCATGTCAATACGTATTATATTTCTAAAAATTGGGTTGATTTTTCTTATCAACAAGGCAAAATTACAGCAATTCCGGGCCTTTTATCGGCCTGATGTACGGTTGGCAGACCTGCATGCATAACTGGTCATTTTGTTTTATCAGATGGTAAAAGCAGTTTGGAATGCGATTGAAAGATAAACCGGAAAGCAGGGCAGATATACCATAGCCCGTTCATGCCGGTTGAACCAGCAACGCGATTGGAAATACCGGTTTTAGGAAATGAAATGGATTATATAAAGCGTTTAATGAATTCCGCTTTCCGGTGCCGGCTTAGCTTCTGGTTGCTTCCGTCACTCATTTCCACACTGCCGCCATCGCCTTTCTGGTAGCCTGTCACATGACGAAGATTGACCATGGTACTTTGATGGATCCGGAAGAAACCGTAGTTGTTCAGCAGCTCTTCAAATTCTCCGAGGCTTTTGCTGGCTGTTATTTTTTTTCCTTCTTCGGTGATGAAATGGGTGTAATTCCGGTCTCCTTCGAGACGCAGGATGTCTTTTATCTTCACTACCTGGAAGCCGTCGATATTAGAAATGATCAGCTTCTGTATCTCACCGTCAGCGCCATAGTTTTCCACCAGCACTTTCAATCGTTTATCGGCGCTGTCTTTTTGCTGGATCAGGTGGCTTTCCAGTTTATCGATCACTTCTGTGATGTCTTTTAATTTTATAGGCTTCAGCAAGTAACCAAATGCGCTGAATTTAAATGCATCCACTGCATACTGGTTATGGGCGGTGATAAAAACCACTTCGAAGTCGAGGTTGCCGATACCCTGCAAAAGATCGAAGCCGGTTCCTTTCCGCATTTGCACATCCAGGAACACTACATCCGGCTTGTGTGTTTCAATAGCCAGGATCCCCGGTTCTACATCTTCTGCTTCTGCTATTACACTGATCTTATCAGCGAATGATCTTTCCAGCATGTTGCGCAATAAAAAGCGTGCATCTTTTTCATCGTCTATGATCAGGACTTTTATCATTTGTTCAGTGGTATTATAAGGGTGATCTTTGTTCCGCCGGATGGGAGCTCTGCTGCGCTTACTGCATTTAATAAGCCCAGCCGTTCTTCGGTGATCTTCATCCCTTTAGAGGTATGGATCCCGGATCTTTTTTGTTTTTTACTTTGTTCTATTCCAATGCCGTCGTCGGTAATGGTGCAGTGCAGCAGGCGGGCACTGTGTTTTTTTAAGTTGATTTCTATTCTTCCTTTTTCTCCTTTAGGCAGGATCCCGTGCCAGATGGCATTCTCCACAAAAGGTTGAATGATCAGCGGAGGAACAAAATTATTCTGCAGGTCGAGATCCGGATCTATATCAAAAGTATAACTGATCGTTCCACCCATCCGCATGATCTCCAGGTCGAGGTATAATTTCAGTGTATCCAGCTCATCCTTCAGGCTGATGGATGGCTTGCCGCTGTTCTCCAGGATCGTACGGAGCAGGGATCCGAAATCTCCCATGTACTCATTAGCCAGGTCATAATTCCCTTCGATGAACATACGCTGGATACTATTGAGACAATTGAATATAAAATGCGGGTTCATCTGGGATCTCAGCGCCTTTTGTTCCAGCTCGATTCGTTTTTGCTGTTCCCTCGTTTTTCGGTGCTTCAGATAAAAGAAAATAGAAACGAGTACGAGCAGCAGCAGACCGATAAAAGCGAAAAGCAATGTCCGGTTCAATGCCGCCTTCGCTCTGATGGCTTCTGATTCACTTTTGAGCCGGGCTATTTCCTGAATCTTTTTCTCCGTTTCATATAATTCGCGGATCCTGATGAGCTGCTCGTTCTTTTTCTCAGAGTAGAGACTGTCCCTAAGCTGATCGTATTGATTCCGGTATTCGTAAGCCATCACAAAATCACCATTCGTGTAATATACCCTCGAACTGTTGAGCATAATGCTCATGAGATTATAGAGATCACCGGTTTCCTGGGCAAGCGCTCTTGCTTTGTCGAAATAATATTTGGATTCTCTTTTATTATTGGTAAGGTAATAGACGCCTCCTAAGTTCGCATAGGAAATGGCAACATTGGACAGGTTACCTATGGAATCGTCGATGGCGAGGGATTGTTTATAATAAGAGATGGCCTTGTCGAACTGCTCCATTTCCTGGTACACCGTTCCGAGACCGTTAAGTGCTTCCGATTTCCGTTCGATATTGCCTAATTCGTCAGCTATTTGCAAAGCCTGCAGATAAGTAAGGCTTGCAAGTGTGTGTTGTTCCATGTCTTTGTAAGCGGTTGCTGAGACCAGAAGGGCAACAGACTCGGAGCCCCTGTCGCCCAAACGCTGAAAGATCTCTTTTGCCTCCTGAGCCAGCTTCAGCTCGTTTTTGTAGTCACCCTGTTTTGAGCCTACTTTTGCAATACTGAGCTTTACGATACCGACGCCATACTCATTCCCGGTTTGCTCAAAGAGGCGAAGGGCTTCGTAATAATTATCCAGGGCTTTTCCCAATTCCCCTGATTCTTCATGAACGGAACCGAGATCGTTGAGTGTTGCACCTTCTCCGTATTTGTTCTTTGTTTTCCGGGCAAGCTGCAGCGCCTGTTCCAGGTGTTTGAAAGCCAGGTCGGTTTTGCCGAGTATATTAGCGGTCCGGGCCAGGTATCTCTGAGCGGTAATAATCCCGCTGCTGTAATGAAGAAATGTAGCGAGCGAGTCGGCTTTTTGTGCATACCCGATGCTTTTTACCGGTTCGGAAAATGCCGATAGCCGTGCCAGCTTATTCAACAGGATGACCTTGTTGGTGTCGTTTTTCGATGCTCTGAGCTGATAAAGCAGACTGTCCGTTTCATTTTGCGAAAAAAGCACAAAGGGAACCAACAACACAATTATACCTAAGAGCCTTTTTACTTTTTTCATCACTGTCAAAAATATCCTTTTATCTGCTATTCCGGTGTGAAATTAGGCAAAATGCCGGCAAAGACCGATGATCGGGCAGCTGCTATTTATCGGTTGGTGGCTTTGGCCGAACAAGTGGCAGGGATACGGGTAATAATGGTTTTTATTTCTCTGACCTTATGTGCTTTGTTTCGGGCGGGAACTACTCGGACTCTTGCCTTAGCTGTTATAGCTTCAGACATAGCGTCTTCTGTGTCCAATAACACTTAATATTTATGATCCACCTGCCAGCGGGCATCATACAGAATGAGGGAGTCCAGGGGGATACCCGTTTCTTTTGATTTCTTGCGCAATCCCTCCATCCATCCCTGGTCATTGCGGATAAATTCCATCATCTCTTTCTCGTATTTTTTCTTCTCTTCCTGCGAAAGAACCTGTTCTTCGGGGTAATAATATTTGAACAACTGCTCGATAAAACCATCACCTATTGCTTCCAGTGTGGATTCCGTCTGGCAAATAATGATAACATCTGTTTTTTCTATCACTTCACCGAAGTTCAATGAGCTCACGCTGACAGGAGGCCATGTGTCTGGTTTTGTTTCGGGATAGGCATCCTTGTTATAGAACCAGAACCTCTGGTTTGCGAATACGCTGTTGTCTACACCGATACTACGGATAGTGCGCCAGTAACTGTCGCCTACCGTTAAACAGCTCGGTCTTGTTTTCCCTTCCTCGTTTTTCATCCGGATCACCGGATAGGCCGTTTTTGTAAAAGGCATTCCGAAAAAAGTGTTGCAGGCCCGGAAAATATCATCATCCGGCTCCCGCAGTGTATCAGGTGTTTCGTAGCCGATCACCTCATGATCCGGCAGGTCGGTGTTCCTCTTTTTTTCGATATACTTCACCAGCGAGTCGTAGGCAAGAAAGGAGCCATACACGGTCCAGTGGATGCTATGCTCGGTAAATAAAGGGTATTTTGTTTTTCCTTTCATCGAAAGGAACCAGGTATTCATATCAATGGTGTTTACACCTTTCTCTTTCAGCTGGCTGGCAAACTCCTCGTGATTGTTCCGTTTTTTTTGTCGCTTATATTTATCCGGAAAATATTCCGGGTAAAAAGTTGCTTTGCCCGGAGCGAGAAGAATGATAAGGGTCTTGTTCTTTTCATTCATCTTTTCCTGTATTTTCTGCAAGCGTTTGCTGATCGCATTGATCCGTGCTTCACCTGCAAATTTGTCCCCCAGATAGGCTTCAATATAATTGGTGCCAAGCAACATTCCGTTCTTTCCGTGGATCATCAGCTCTGCATGTATTTCTCTGAATAGCCAATAATCCAGCTGGTTGTTCAGGCGTACCATGAAATTCCTGCCACCGTATTGTTCATTGA
Organism: Bacteroidota bacterium; assembly: GCA_021156365.1. Lineage (GTDB taxonomy): Bacteria > Bacteroidota > Bacteroidia > B-17B0 > Aurantibacillaceae > JADJDM01. Next base: position 72,337 of record JAJNDK010000016.1, on the reverse strand, counting down.
TGTATTTTTCTTTCTCTGCCTGGAAACTGCCGTCGAACCATTTTGCGCGGTTGAGCTCCGGTTTCGGGGCTACATCAAAAGATCCTTTCAGCGGCTTTATCTCAAAAAAACCGAAAAGCTCCTGGCATAGCGGAATGAATAAGGCTCCCATCAGCAGTAAAAAACCGGTTTTTTTGATTGTATCTCCTGTTTTTGCCATCAGAATCTGAAATAAATAAAGGGGTTGAACGATGAAGAAGAAATGGAGGCAAGGGAGATGGCGAACAGCATGAGTCCGCATAAAATAAAGGGCAGGGACAAAGCCGGTTTTATTTCGCCTGGGAAATAGAATTTTTGCTGGATGGCTTTGCCTCCAGGAATTAATACAAAAAGTGAAAAGAAAACAGCGAGGCAAAGTACGACCCTGAATTTCATATCCGGATAAAAATGAATCCCGGTAGTCTTGGATGAAAAAAGTTTACCGACAAAAGTCCAGGCCTCACCAAAGGTCTCTGCCCTGAAAAACACCCAGCCTATTGCCACAAAAAGAAAAGTGAGTAGAATTGCCGGCAGCTTACCGGTTTTTTTATATACGTTCAGCAGGAACATTCGCTCGATGATAAGGAAAAAACCATGGTAGACCCCCCAGAAAATGAAGGTCCATGCTGCGCCATGCCAAAGGCCGCTTGCCAGGAAAACAAGCCATAGATTGAAGTACAGTTTGAAATTGCTGTTTACACGGTTTCCACCCAAAGGAATGTATAGGTAGTTTTTCATCCAGTTGCCCAGCGTCATGTGCCAGCGCCGCCAGAATTCGGTGATACTCCCGGAAATATAGGGGTTGTCAAAGTTCTCCGGGAATTTAAAACCGATCATTCTGCCGATCCCGATCGCCATATCGGAATAGCCGGAGAAATCGAAATAGATCTGAAAGGTGTAGGCCAGCATACCGATCCAGGCCATGGAAGAGGAGATCTCTGCTACGGGAATTTTAAAGATCTCATCAGCCTGGGCGGCCAGTACATTGGCAACGAGTACTTTTTTTGCGAGCCCGGTGGCAAACCGCACAAACCCACTGATCTTATTGTCGAGGGTATCATTGGCGCTGCGGTCTTCTATCTGGTCGGAGATCTCGTGATAGCGAATGATCGGACCTGCGATCAGTTTCGGAAAAAGTAATATATACATCTGGTATTGCCAGAAATTACGAAGGGGTTTATGAAGGCCACGATATACATCCACCACGTAAGTAATACTTTCGAATGTATAAAAAGAAATACCGATCGGCAATACGACCTTTGTCCATTCGACCTCTTTGGCTCCAAACGACGCCAGTATGGCATTCATGTTTTCGACAAAAAAATTACAATACTTGAAATAAAAGAGCAGGCCTACATTCAATGAAAGTGAAAGTATAAGGAACAGCCTTTTGCTTCTCAGGGCCTGTGCTGCGGACAGGAGTCGCACCAGGTAAAAATCCAGGGTGGTGGTACCCAGAATGACAAAAATGAACAGGGGCGCTCCCCAGCTGTAAAATAAAATGCTTGCGATCAGCAGGGTGGCATTGCGGTGTTTTGGCTGGGCAATAAAATAGATGGCCAGAAAAACAGGCAGGAAATATACCAGGAACAGGCTGCTGCTGAAAATCATAAAAAAGCTAAAAATAGGAATTATTTTTGGCTTCACCTGATGCCACGATAAAATTGAGAAGCCCAAAAGGCATATCTCAGGCTTCCGTTAGGGAAAACGGAATCGCTCTGGTTCAAAACAAAGTTTCTTTCCCTCTTCGGATAGCTGCTCCTGCTTCTCCTTTAGCAGTTATCGGTAAAGCGATTACCGGCAGCGTCTGTTTTTAATTGTTGACCACCTTATTGATGTTATTTACCTGTTTCAGGACGTCATTAACCAATATATTTTCATTTTCCGGTATTTGCTGTCTTAACATTACATAAACTTTAATCAGATTTACCTTAATTCTAATAAAAAAACAACTATGGCAGCAAACAAACGAATCACCAACCTGGACGAATACAGCTCCGTCCTACCGTATGCAAGCGAATTATTCGGCATCTATCAACCACTCCTCGGATGGAAGTCGAAACGGATAAAAGAGCGTCAGAACAAAGGACTGGTAAAAGATAAAAGAAGAGTACTCGATATACTCAATACCCTGTTTGAAACACATGTGGATGTGCAATACGGAAAAGAATGCCAGCTCAAAAATATAGATCTAAAAGCGGGCGACCTGCTGACAGGAACGATCAAAACCTTTGACAGTATTTTGCTGACAAAGATCGCTTCCGGTCTTCCGGCTTATAAAGATTACAAATCTGAAGTATGGCGGACTTTACTTGCACCGAAAAGCATAGACAAGCTCTTCAAGGAGTTTGTAGAGCCGTATTATAAAAGCATGTATGAAAAGGCATGCAGGGATAATTCCATCAACAAAACCCGGGTTGCGAAAAAGGGAAAGCTTCAGCTCTCGACATTCGAAAAAAAGCTGAAGTATGAGTCAGCATTAGCGGGAAGCTTGCAGTATTTGCTGGAAACAGGCAATGATCAAATGCTGGTGGAGATCTTCTATTCAGTAAAGGATAATCGTGCAAAGGCAGAACAATTGATGCGGGTTCTCTCGCAGGGAGATGCGCAGGAAGCCTACCTCGACCTGAACAGCCTGGATCCTTCCAATAAAGAACACTTGAAAAATGTGTCACTCTCACCTATAGGTGTGGTGCATCTGTTCCGTCAGTATTTTTTCGAACTGGATACATTTTTAGGCACACCTGTAGGGCATGTATGGCTGAGCCCGGGCGCGAGTGCAGAATTAATTGAAGTGAGCACACGCAAAACAATTATTGAACGATCACTTGAGACGACCCTCGAATCGGTGGCAAAATCAGAAACGGATGCTACCGGGCAGGATGAGATCTCTGAAGCGGTGAAGGAAGACAATAAGAAAGATATAAAATTCGGGGCCAGCGTTTCGGCTTCGTATGGTACCGTGGAGGCAAAATCCAGTTTTGACCTGGCAGATTCCCAGCAAACATCAAGGGAAGAAACACATAAACGTATGCGGCAGCAAACCGAAAAATTATCCTCGGAGATCCGCAAGAATGTAAAATCGACTTTCAAGACCGTAACAGAAACAACAGATACTTCCAGCAAACGGTATGTTTTGGCCAATAATACAGGCGAACTGATCAATTATGAAATGCGCCGCAAAATGAGGCAGGTGAGTGTGCAGGTACAGGACATCGGAACGTATCTGTGCTGGCAGACCTATGTGGATGATCCGGGCAAAGACCTTGGAGTTGCCCAATTACTGCATATAGCCAAATCGCCGGAGCTGGACAGTATTGTTCCTTCTGAAATGATTCCGCTTTTGCCACCTGTCATGGAACAAAAAGCAATTTCCATTCCTCTCCAGCAGGCACCTGGTTCTTCCAGTCTGGATTCAGACGATACGTATAAGGATGGAGTTGAAATCGATACGGAAATTTTTGATGACGCGCGCGAAAAAATAATCGCAGATTTCAGTTTTGTCTTCACCGCTCCGCAATCGGGTTATACGCTTGCCAATGTGGAGTATGATACCACCGGAAGTGTTGTAACGCTGGACGATAATGGAATAACCCAGGAAGGAAGCGTGGCGACTGTAAAAGTGCATTTAAGCTTTGCCAATTTCCAGGGCAGGAAATCGATGGACATCCAGGCCAACTTAACCTGGATACCTGACCCGACCATGAATGCCGGTATAGAAGAACAAAACATTGCCAACATGGCAAATTTCGATGCGCAGACGGAAGCAGCGAACAGGAAAGCATATGTGGAAAGCGCTAAAGAACGGATAAAACTGGCAAGCGGGATCCGGGGCCGCAAAAGTGAGGATCTGCGGGAAGAAGAGCGTATCGTAGTGTACAGGAAGCTCATCCAGGATATGCTTTCCAATGGCGTTGTGGATGATAATACCGATGACAGAACCCGGCATGTGGTAGCAGAGCTGATCAATTCCATCTTTGATGTGGACAAGATGCTTTATTTTGTAGCCCCCGACTGGTGGAGACCAAGAATGCGCACCACTCAACGGATAACAATGGAGGGAGAAACAGCGGACCTGTCGTCAACCTCCGTTGGTTGGGGTGGAATAGGAGAGGCCAATCGTGATAATTATTATATAACGGAAGAATCGGAGCCTGCAAAATTAGGAAGCTCCTTAGGCTGGTTGCTGCAGTTAGACGGTGATAATATGCGGAATGCATTTTTGAATGCACCCTGGGTGAAAAGTGTGATACCGATCCGGCCCGGCAAGGAAGAAGCGGCGATCAACTGGCTCAAAGGAGTGGAAGGTTTTAATGGGATCGGGGATACCGATCTGTATCATACAGACAATGCAAACGAAAAGGATCTGAACGGTAATCCATTGAATGGACAGAAACTTATCGATGTATTGTATGATCTTGCTGCAAAGATCAAACTGAAACATGAAGAAGGAATCCGGATGGGACAATTCCCGAACCGGGGTGATATCTCTAATCCGGAATTGGTGGACGAAGGAAGTGTAGTTACTTCGACACCGATCGACCGGGTGTATGAGCATGGTTTTTACCCGCTGAAAGATAGTTTCCGGGCCAATGTAAACGGCAATTACGAGATCTTCGACCAGTGGATCGAAGTGCTGCCAACCGACCAGGTAGTGCCGGTGGAAGTAAAATACAATCCGATAACAGGCAGACAGATATTGTAATGGCAGAACCTAAACCGATACCTCCAATACCTCCAATCCCGAAGCTTACTCTGAGTGAGGAAGAAGCCTCTATCGCAGGGATCTCATTGTTAGCAACCCAGTTGACTTATGATGTGATGCTGACTCCTGACGACAAGATTTTGCTAAAGAGTGATTATGGTTATTTTAAGGTAATGTATAAATTCAGAACACCCTTTATGGATCGTTTTCCGGTAGTCTTTTTCTATAATAAATTTTCCAGGAAAACTACTATAGTAGATGAGTATATAGCAAAACGTTACCTGGAGACTTTGTTGTATTATACATATACCAATGGAAACAGGCATACTCACAGAGATAAAAAATCTGTCGGGCCCGATGTTATGAATGCGAAAGTGATTGATTTCCCTTTTTCGAAGAAAGTGCCTTCTCAATCCGATTCAGGGATCCTGATCTCACATTTGAGCCGTTATGCAATCCTGTGGAAACCAGGAAGTTTTTCAGTAACCAAAAAATATTATTTTTTTGGTACGCCTGAGGAAGGCAGGGGAATTGATACTTTGCCAAACATTCCGTCTAAAAGCACTTCTCTCATAGCTTATACGGAGGAGTATCCATTTGATATAAAGGGAATAATTTTTGAAAACTGGAAGGAGTATACCGATATTCAAAAATACAATGATAGTGTTTTTATAAGACATGCTGGAAAGCCTTGTCAAATACTTTTGCATGAAACAGACACGGAACATGATCTGCAGATCGAAAGAGTAAAGAAGGAAAAAGACGGTGATTTTGAGTTTTATGGATTACGCCATTTTTGTGTCAATAACTCTAATCACGATGGGAAAGGGAAAATACTTCAGTTCGTGGATATTGCAGTGAATGTATATCAGGGAGAACAAACCAATCATCGTTCGATTGGTATAGAATTCGTTAACAAACCTTTTTTTATTCCACCTCGTCCGTTAAAGGAAGACGCTACGAAAGAAGAAAAAGATGCTTATGAGAAAAGAAAGATAAATACTCTGAAGACATCCGATAAAGGAATCTATATTAATGACAAATGGGGTATTGAACTATTTATTCCCCTGGAATTCTTTGACGAGGAGCCGGGCGATGGAATTTATTTTACGCTTAAAATATTAACTGCAAATCTGATTAACTCTGCTGCATTATTAGCCATTGGAAAAGATTCAAAAGAAAAAAATCCGGATGGAAAACTGAAAGATAAAACGATAGCAACGGAAGATACTACTAAAAAGGAGATCACATTTAAATTTGTCAAAGCGGACAAATTTTTCCACCTTGCCACGCTTGTTGAATTTATGGTGGTCAATGAGCTTGTTAGTGGAATAAATGATCTCTCAGATAAAGCAGTGTACAAATGTGTTCACACCAAAGATAAAAATGACTTTTATTTGTTTGAAAACGTACGTGAAGGCGAGCAGTATCCGTTCGATATGACCCAACCCGGGATCATAACACACAAAATGATTTCAAAAGGCGGTGGCCATGGAGATGGAGGATCACAGGGTTTATTTCTTTACCTCAAATTTGTGAAGGAAATAAAAGATACAGAAATTATGCAAAAAATGATAGATTTGCTTGTTGCACCTAAGACAGAGCTGGAAAAAAAGTCAATTACAGTTGATGCTGTATCTGAATGCGATACTGCAACGAGAACGTTTATCGTTCCACCGAAAACCCCCGCTAAGATTAAATTGTCCCGGTTGTTAGATGTGACCTGACAAACCATGGGCCAATAAATTCAGTTGTTTCTCCTGAGTACAGATAAGAATGAATCGGCGGTAATTTCAAGGGAACTGATTCGCTGGAAATAAAAAGCCCCGCACATTTTCATGGCGGGGCATTCTTTTACTTTTCAAAATTACTTCTTCCCGAACACATCCTTCAGCAGGTCGGTAACCTGTGCGGCAGGATTGTTGCGGATCTTTGCTTCTTCCTTACCGATCAGTGTCATCAATCCGTTTATGGCTTTTTCGGTCACGTAATTGTTCAGGTCCGGATCCTGTTTTTTTGCTCCGGGCATTTTGTTGTAGATCGTTACAAGTGAGCTCCAGTAAGCCGTGACTTTCACTTTTTCGATCGCTGTTTTTACAACCGGCGTGAATTTTTCCTTTAAAGGACTGTAGGTTTTTTCTCTCAGGTAATGCGTCGCTGCGGTATCGTTCCCTTTCAGGATGGCAAAACCGTCGCCCACACTCATGCCGGTAACTGCATCCTTAAAAATAGGTGCAGCATCTTTTGCGGCTTCTTCGGCTGCGCGGTTGAGGGAAGTTTCAAACTCGGTTACTTTGTTCTGGAAACCCATTTTTATTAATTTGTCTTTCATAGCCTGTGCTTCTGCCGGCCAGGGAATAAAGATCTCGGGGTTTTTGTAAAATCCGTCTGCTTTGGAGGCAAGGGTGGAAGAATTGTCGGCGCCAATGCTCAGGGCTTCTTTCAGACCTTTCACCACTTGTTCATTGGAAAGGCCGGTTCCGCTGCTTTTTCCCTTGGTGATAGAATTGGCTTTGTCTTTTGCTTTGTTGAGTAAACCCTGAGAAGATCCTGCCAGTGTGCAGAGAAGTAATGCTGATAAAAGAATAGTTTTCATTGAATATGTTTTTTATGGTATGCCTTAAACAAATACCGTGCTGTTTTTTAGCCTTTGTAAGACACCTGGAAAAGGCAAAGGTTTAATCAGCAAAAGATCAGAAGTTTGGTTGCTGTCGATACATGCTTATTCTCCCGGTTTCATCACCATCCATAGTGCCGCCAGGTCGGGAATATAGGTGGTGATCAGTGAAGTGGCTTCACCTGCTGCGTGCTCATTGGCTTCCCTGCATCCCCACTGCCCTTTGGTCCGGTAGGGGATCACTTCTTTCCAGAGTGCCAGCGAAGGATCAATGGAAAGCAAAGCGGCTACCGTATCGTGCAGGGCTTTCTCCTTGATAGAGACTGCCTGGAGGAAAAGATCCAGTCCCTTGTTATGCTGCCGGTAAGGGATCAGGAGCTCTGCATTGGCTTTGGTAAAGATAGCACCGTGACAAACGTTCTTGCTGATCAGCCGTCTTTCCTGCATAGGAAGCGAAAGTAGCTTTTCGGCGGCTATTGGATTGCCGTTCAGATTGAATGTGGGGCAGGTGATCATGCCGTCGAATTTTTCCAGGCGGTGCTCTTTCGGAACAATATTATCGCCGGCAAAGCCTCCCTGGCAAAACCAGCGGGAGAAAAAAATGTCTGTCGTTTCCTGTAAGGCATGAACGTTGGTTAAGGCAGCTCCCGTCAGTAAGCTGCAATCAGGGAACTTCGACAATGTTTCTGCCATGATAGCTGCAGCGGTATCATCGGCTTCGGAATCGGTATAGTTGCCTACCCAGTTTTTGTGAAAGCCGGAAACACGGCTGGCAATGGACTTTGGATTGCCCGCTCCGATCTTCACATCTGTCCGGTCGAGTAGGTTAAGAATATGGCGGACCAGGCCTATCTGGTCGTGGCCGCCCGGGTGAATACTTACGCTAACGAGGTTTACTCTTTCGTGTGTTGCTAATATGGCGAGGGTCATTGCATCGTCGGGATCGGCAGTTTCCATATCGAAATGATACGGTACTTTGGTGTTTGTTTGAAAATTGGTCATTGTGTTTTGTGAAAAAAAATCGCTGCGCTTGCAGGATACTACCTCCTGTAGGATCAGGAGTAAATGAGTGAAATTATAATTTGTATACAAATATACATTTTTTCGGACAAAGGCCGGCAGTGCCAGTATATAAACAAAAAAGCCTGCTCCGGGAAGCAGGCTTTCTGTAATCTTTGAGTTTATATTATTCCTTTACGATCTTAAATTGTTGAACGATTGCATCCGTGATCACACGTACAAAGTAAACACCGGCTTCCTGCTCATAAATGTTCAGTTGGAAAGGAGAAGAAGCGTTCAGCTCGGTTTCTTTTTCCAGAATCAGGCTGCCTTTTGAATCGTATACGAAAACACTTGCCTTACTACTTGTTGCGCTCTTTACATAAAATATGCCCAGGCCCGGGTTCGGATACACAGAGATCAGGCCGGCAGATCCGGTGTTGTTGGATCTGATGCCAATGCCCGCTATCTGCTCACAGGCAGAAGTATCCGAACAGGCACCTTCCGAAATGATCACTGCATAATCTCCATTAGCGATCGCTGTATAGGTTTGATTTGTTTCACCTGCTATCGGAAGATTTGTGCTGCAATCGATCCACTGGTAAGAAGCAGCCCCTGTATTGTTCGCACTGATCACAGTGCCTGCTACAGTGGTTGATACGTCTATTGCGCCCGGCTCTGTAATAGTTACTGAACCGGTGCCTGAACATCCTGCCACATCGGTTACCGTATAGCTGTATACTCCGGCAACCAGCATGTTCACATCCTCGGTGTTCGCTGAATTGCTCCAGCTGAATGTATAGGTACCGGTTCCTCCGCTAATGGTGTTATCGATCGAGCCATCCGCCTGGCCATGACAGGACACATCTGTTTGTGTATTGCTTACTGAAGGAGCACCGATATCGGATACATTTGCCACATCTGTAATTGTACATCCGTTGTCGTCTGTTGTGCTTACCGTATACGATCCTGCAGAGAGACCTGTTGCAGCTGCCGCATTGCCACCTGTTGGCATCCATGCATATACAAGGGTTCCGGTTCCACCGGTTGCTACTACTGTTGCAGATCCGTTCGAACTGCCACAATTGGAATTGGTGGCAGATACGGAAGAAGTGATGGCTGTTGGTTCGCTTATCGTGATGCCTGTAGTTGCTGAACAATTGTTATCGTCAGTAACTGTGTAGGTATAGTTACCGGCCGTTACAGTGAAGGTTCCCGCTCCCGCATAAGCGCCTGTGCCACCGTTGGCAGAAACGCTAACGACTGCTGTTCCTCCGTTACATAAAACCAGAGTAGCGGTAGACGCAGCTGTCAATAAAGCCGGCTCGTTCACAGTGATAGTGGTAGCGGCAGTACATCCGTTTGCATCCGTTACGGTATACGAATAGGTTCCGGCTGTTACACCCGGGAATGCTCCTGTTCCGGTATAAGCCGGTGTTCCGCCTGTTGCGCTTACCGTTACATCGGCCGTTCCTCCGTTACATAGAACAGAAGTGGCAGTAGAAGATGCGGCTAAAGCAGCGGCAGGTTCAGCAATCGTTATAGTTGTTGTACCAATACACGAATTGTCATCGCTTACTGTACAGGTATAGATGCCTGCAGTAAGACCTGTAATGGTAGCTGTCCCGTTTCCTGTTGGGTTACCAGGTGTCCAGTTGAAGCTTAATGCTCCAGTTCCACCTGTTGCCGATACACTTACAGCTCCGTTGGCATCGCCGAAACAGCTTACATCTGTTTGTGAAACAGTTATTATAGTTATGGCATCCGGCTCTGTAATAGTTACCGAACCTGTTGCCGAACATCCCGCACCGTCGGTTACCGTATAGGTATATATATCGGCAGAGAGCGTGTTCATGTCTTCGGTGATCGCTGAATTGCTCCAGCTGAATGTATACACTCCTGTTCCACCTGTAACGGTATTATCGATCGAGCCATTCGTTCCGCCATGGCAGGAAACATTTAGTTGTGTGCTGCTAACCACAGGCGCTCCGATATCGGACACACTTGCCACATTTGTTGCTACACAGCCATTGTCGTCTGTTATACTTACTGTATACGAACCGGAAGAAAGACCGTTTGCTGTTGCAGCATTACCACCTGCTGGCGCCCATGAATAAACGAGGGTGCCTGTTCCGCCGCTTGCGCTCACCGTTGCCGATCCGTTTGCGCTTCCGCAATTGGAGCTGGTAGAAGAAGTGGAAGAGGTGATGAGTGTCGGCTCGTTTATAGTGATAGTGGTGTTTGCAGAGCATCCGTTCGCGTCGCTTACTGTGTATGTATATGTACCTGCTGTTTCAGTGAAAGCACCAATGCCGGTGTATGCCCCCGTTCCGCCGTTAGCAGAAACCGTTACTACCGATGTCCCTCCGTTACACAAAACAGGACTCGATGTTGATGATGCAGATAAAAGTGTTGGTTCATTTACTGTACTATTCGTTGTTGCAGTACATCCGTTTGCATCCGTAACGGTATAAGTATAGGTGCCTGCAGTAACAGTGAATGTTCCCGTGCCTGTATAAGCAGATGTACCACCTGTTGCAGAAACTGTTACCACTGAAGTTCCACCATTGCATAAAACAGGGGTTGATGTTGATAATGCCGATAGAGTTGTTGGCTGACTAACTGTAATGTTTGTAGTAGCAGTGCATCCGTTGGCATCGTTTACTGTATAAGTATACGTGCCTGCTGTTACTGTGAAAGTTCCTGTACCTGTATAAGCAGCTGTACCGCCTGTTGCAGATACTGTCACCACTGAATTCCCACCATTACATAAAACAGGACTTGATGTGGATGATGCAGATAAAGCTGATGGAGATGAAACGGTTGCAGTATGTGTTCCCGTACAACCGTTTGCATCGGTGATGATCACTGTGTATGTTCCTGCTGTTAATCCTGTTCTGTCCTGGGTAGTAATGCTGCTGCCCCAATTGTAAGTATAGCCTGCTGTTCCGCCAGTCGGTGTCAAATCAATTGATCCGTTCGATCCGCCGAAGCAGGAAACGTTTGTTACGAGTGCTGATCCGGATACCGGAGCTGTTGGTTGGGTAACTGTTGCAGTATGTGTTCCTGTACAACCGTTTGCATCGGTGATGATCACTGTGTATGTTCCTGCTGCTAATCCTGTTCTGTCCTGGGTAGTAATGCTGCTACCCCAATTGTAAGTGTAGCCTGCTGTTCCGCCAGTCGGTGTCAAATCAATTGATCCGTTCGATCCGCCGAAGCAGGAAACGTTTGTTACAAGTGCTGATCCGGATACCGGGGCTGTTGGTTGAGTAACTGTTGCAGTATGTGTTCCCGTACAACCGTTTGCATCGGTGATGATCACTGTATATGTTCCTGCAGTTAATCCTGTCCTGTCTTCAGTAGTAGGTCCGGAAGGTAGCCAGTTAAAAGTATATGCTCCTGTTCCGCCTGCTGGCGTTAAGTTGATTGTACCGTTCGATCCGCCGAAGCAGCTTACATTAGTTACTACTGTTGTTCCTGATACAGGAGCTGTTGGTTGAGTAACTGTTGCTGTAACGGTAGCTACGCAACCATTAACATCTGTAACCTGTACTGAATATGTTCCTGCAACTAACCCTGTTCTGTCTTCAGTAGTAGGTCCGGAAGGTAGCCAGTTAAAAGTATATGCTCCTGTTCCGCCGGCTGGTGTTAAGTTGATTGTACCGTTTGAACCGCCAAAGCATGAAACCTGCGTTACCACTGTTGTTCCTGATACCGGTGCTGCCGGCTGTGTAACCGTTGCAGTTGCTGTTCCCGTGCAACCTGCTATATCGGTAATAACTACTGAGTAGGTTCCCTGCGCCAGGCCTGTTCTGTCTTCAGTTGTAATACCGCTGCCCCAATTGTAGGTATATGTGCCGCTGCCACCTGCTGCTGTTAAGTTGATCGCTCCGTTAGAACCACCGAAACAGGAAACATTTGTAGCTACTGTTGACCCTGATATCGGTGCTGCCGGTTGTGTAACCGCTACAGTAACTGTTCCGGTACAAAGATTAAAATCAGTTATCAGTACCGTGTACGTTCCAGCTGCAACTCCTGTAAGATCTTCTGTAGTAATGCCGCCTCCCCAGTTAAAAGTGTAGCCCGGTGTTCCGCCTGCCGGTATTAAATTGATGGAAGCAGTTGATTCGCCGAAGCAGAATACATTGCTGACAATCGTTGATCCCGATACAGGTTCAGCAGGTTGTAAAATAGGGAGTAATTGAGTAGAGGTGCATGAATTCATATCCGTTACTGTACACGTCCATACGCCGGCTGTCAGGCCGGTAACAGCGTTTGTCCCTTCTCCCATTGGGTTGCCGGGTGTCCAGTTATATGTTAAGGTTCCTGTGCCGCCGCTTGCTGTTACACTTGCAGCTCCGTTGCTTCCGCCATTACAGGAGACAGGAGTTTGCGAAGCAAGGATCACTGTAATTGCCGAAGGTTCTGCAATACTAACTGTCTGAGTTGTGATACATGAATTTGGATCTGTGATTGTACATGTATAAGTTCCGGCAGCAAGTCCGCCTGCTGTTGCAGTGGTTGCCCCGCCTGTTGCCCAACTATAAGTTAATGTTCCGGATCCGGATGCCACCACAGTTGCAGATCCGTTTGTTCCGCCATTACAGGTAACGCTGGTGCTGCTTACTGAAGAAACAACCGGCACTGCATTTACCGTAACTAATTGTGTTGCTGTATTTGTACAACCGCTTGCGGTTATTGTTCCAGTAACTGTATAGCTTGTGTTGGTAGTTGGAGCAACGGTGTTATCTGCCGAAGCAGGGCCACTTGTCCAGGCATACGTGTCAGCTCCGGCTGCAGTTAATGTTGTGCTTGTTCCTTCACAGATCGTTGTTGTTCCGCTGATAGAAACGCTTGGTAAATTGTTTACGGTGATAACTGCCGATTGCCCGGTGATCGTTGCCCTGCAGATCGCAATTTTAACACTATCGACTGTGTAGATAGAATCAGCTGTAAAAGTATGAGTGAGTGTATTTGTTCCCGATCCGTTTAATACAATGCTTTGTGCAGCGCCGCTGTTTGCGTGGTAATAAACAGTTGCATTAGCTGTTCCGGTAAACGTTACGGTTGCACTGCTGTTGGCACAAATAGTTGTGGTTCCGTTTATGCCGGCTATTGGCGTGGTACATACTAAAAATGCATCAGCGCCTATATCTACAGGAGTTAAAGATGCTCTTGTTTGCCCGTCAAAATCATTGATCACTCCCAGGTCAACACCGGCTGCCTCTGTTGGAGAAACGCTGCCCGCGGTACTGATGTGCAAATTGGGTGGTGTTGCTGCAGGAGCAATAAATAAAGGATCACCGGTAAAGCTATTGGCATCCTGTCCCACAGCGGCTTGCCATGCGGCTAAATCCACCACATCTGCCGAATTAAATAAACCAAATATATTGCCTGTCCCCGTCCCGTAATAAAGATTGTTGTTAATGGTTAAACCTGCCGGGTTCGGTGCAGTCCCCTGTACGGTAACAATATAGTTCTTACCTGTAGCGCCATTGTTGCTTACTGCGTTTACGAAAATATTGTTCTGCGTACTCCGGGCTAAAGTTGGCAGGTGCGTGTTGTTGAATGCAATGCTGCTGCCAACACCTGCTGTAGGTGTGCCACTGATATAAATGCTGTTGTTCCGGAAATTGTTTATTCCGCCTGATTCCCTTATTCCGCTTACTGTTATGGCATTGGCACCCGGGCCTATTGCGATCATATTATTCTGAAAAGTGCTGGGTGAAAGAGCACTGGTAGTGACAATGGCGATCCCGTTTACCTGGGCTGTGGTGCTGTTAGAGTTTGAATTTAAGTTATAAATAAAATTCCGTTCTACCAGGTTGCCATCTGCTCCTCTGAGTGCAATGCCGCTCACTGTTGTAAGTGCAAAGGTATGTACGGCGCTTAAATTGGCTATGGTATTTTGAGAGATGGTTTGAGCAACTCCAGCAGGGATACAAATGCCGGCAACGGCTGCTGTAGTACCGGTTCCCACATTGCTTCCCGCATTACTCATATTTCGAATGGTGTTCCCGGTGTATGTCCCGGAAGAAGCATTGTTGTGGATACCATACATATAACAACCATTATTAGCTGCAGTTATTTGTATGGAATTAGCTACTGTTCCGCCCACCGTATTGTTATTGCAGGTCATCGTTCCTGAAGTTGCTAACGACCGGATCCCATAAAAGCTCCTGGCTGTTGAAGTTCCGGAAGCAACAGTAATGCCTCCGATAGCGTTGTTGCTGATAGTACAATTACCTGTACCGGTGTAAAGTATTCCAATAATATCGCTTTGAGTAGCGTTTGTGGAAGTATAGGTAATACTGCCGGTAGAAGACATACTGCCGATCGTGTTTCCGCTTATATCCCCGATGCTTACTAAACCTCCCTGTACATAAATACCTTTGAATGGAGCAGCGATACCGAGCCCCCCGCTGTTACCCGTCACAGAAATATTTGTGATGATATTTCCCTGTACGCTGCTGGCAGTAACAGTTCCTGTATTTATATAAATGGGCACAAAACTGGATACTATTGTCGCCGTACCGAAAACAATAGCAGATGTTCCGGTCCCTGAGCTGTTTGCAAACCCGATAGTATTGTTGAGTATACTGTATCCACCGCCTGTGGTATTATTAATATTGATAGCCCTTTGGTAAATGTTTGCGACCGGAAAAGTCCTTGGAGCCGTCTGGTAGAATTTATTGTTTGATATGGTGGTTCCATTGGTTCCGGCATTCAGCTCAATACCAGAATTATTTATATTGGTACGGAAATAATCATAGATGTTGTTGTGATCGATTACAATGCCGTCGTTTTCTTTACCGGTAGTGCCCCCTAAATAAATGGCTTTACTCGGGAGTGTTGCAATGGCCGGCCCTATATTGCAATAAGAGATCGTATTGTTATCATTCCCGGTAAGATTAGCTGTGGAAAATGAAATAGTAGCTGGTGCGAGACCGGCAGCGGAGGCACAGGATCCCAGTACTGAGCAGTTAGTAATGGTATTATTGCTGGCATCGTTTATAAAGCGTATAGTGGTTGCCGCGGAGATGCTATTTAGATTTGAAAAAGTAATGCTGTTCCCGCCTGCATTCAAACCATCAATGGTCATATTGGAGGCTCCCTGCAAATCTATTAGCGGAGCACCTAAGTTACCGGTAATTGTTCTCGCTGAACCACCGGAAGGTTGAATAGAAATGGCGGTATAAGAAGAAGCTCCGGTGCCTGAAGCATTCAAAACACAGGTTGCCGTTTCAGTCGTATTGCCCTTAACCTGGATAGCTACCACGCCGGTGTGTATGCCCGCATTGATGGCATCGAATCCTGCTTTGAGGGTGGCATAGCAAAGTTCTGGGGCTCCCGTACCACCTGTGGATGTAACGGAGACAGGAGCAGAGAAAAATACTTTTGAGGCAGAAGAAGAACAGGCGCTTCCGTTTGTAATAGTAACAGAATAGGTTCCCGGGGTAATTGTATTACTGCCGGCGCTTGTGCTGCCATCGCTCCAGCTATACGTATAGGGCCCACCGCTGGACATTGCATCGCTTACCGTCAGTGAAACAGTAGCGCCTATGCATATCCCGCTGGGCTCGTTAATAACGGCAATGGGTGTTGGGATCACATTTACGGTTGCCGTTGCCGTATTTCCACCGATACATCCGCTGGTTACACTATACACGGTTGTTGCCGGAGGAGTAGCAGTAGGAGAAGCGAGCGTTGCATTATCAAGATTTGCAGCCGGTGTCCAGAAATAGGAAGATGATCCGCTTGCTGTAAGAATATTTGGATTACCTGCACAAACAGGGGCGGTAACAGGACCTGTGGCAGAAACAACAGGGCTGACAAATGTGGGAGTACCGGAGCCGGTTACGACAGAGCCCGGAGCGATCCAGTTCGAAGTACTACCGGATAATGCAAGATTAGTAAGCATACCATCCAAATTATTACCACCAATATCCGTAAGTGTTGTCACTCCAAGGTTATTAACAGCCGCATACCCTTCATTAAATTTATAGTAAGCTACGAGCCCGCTCTGCCCTGCCGTCAGCTCAGCGTTCAGGTTATTTTGAATTTCGCTTTGACACAAAGCCCTGTTCCAGATACGAACTTCATCTATATTGCCCTGATAAAAAGCGCTTTGTCCTCTTTCTGTACCCATATACATAGGTACTGCATTGTTCACGTTCGTAGTGGAAATGGCGCTATTGATAACGTTTGCTTCCACATTCCCGTCTACGATCAGTTTTATATTATTGTTCGAACGGCTTACTACCATAGCCAGGCGATGCCAGTTGCCGTCATTTAAAAGAGTTGTCGTTAGTAAGCCACTGCCAGTACCTAAGAAAACAGACCCGTTCCCGAATTCAGCGGCAAACTGGTTATTTACCAGCACCAGTTGATACCCGGCCATTGCTCCATCAGCTTTCACTACTATACCTGCATAATTGGGGTTTGAAGCGGATGTGCGGATACTTGCTTCAACCGTAAAATCAGTGGTACCAAAATCCAAAAGGACATTGTCGGGCACAATTACCTTGTCATCCCCGGCAGCAAAATGCAAAGCAGAACCCAGAGCCGAAGCAACATTAACGGTTGCAACAGAAGAAAAAGAACATCCGCTGCCATTACTACCTGTAACTGTATAACTTGTTGTTGTTGCTGGTGAAACAGATATGGAGGCAGTTGTTGCACCCGTGCTCCACAAATAGGATGTAGCTCCACTGGCTGTTAAAGTAGCAGTTCCACCGGTTAATATACCGGTACTTTGATTTACTGAAAGCATGTTACAGGAAACACCCGAAGTAACTCCACCGGGTGATACCCAGTTGGTTGTTGGCCCGGTCAGGGAAAAATTCGAAAGTGTTCCGTTGCGGCCATTGCCCGAAGCATCGGCAGCAATAGTCACAGATGGATTAGCACCACCGGCAATGCCCTGGTTCATTTTATAATAGGCCATCAAACCTGTGGCAGGAGCAGGAACTTCACAATTCATGCCTGCCTGGATCTGGCACTGTGTTCTTACATGATCCCAGATCCTTACTTCATCCAGGCTCCCTGTAAATGTTTCACCGAGCGAATTGTTTCCCATGAGAACCGGGTCTGCAATGTCTACAAAATCCGGTCCGTTAACGAAGTTGGTGGTTCCCATTAATACCCCGTCAATATAAAGGAAAAGGGAAGAGCCGTTCCATACACCGGCCACATGCTGCCATGTATTCAGAAGAGCGGTAGAGCCGGCCGAAGTCACGGATTGGTAACCGCTTCCGCAGTTAACCCAAAAAGCGAAAGAGTTTCCGTCACGTCTCAGTAAAAACTGCATTTGATTGGCTCCGGCTGTATAGTAATTTCCTGCTATTACTCCAAGGGTTGCGATACTGGAGGAGTTTACCCAAGCCTCTACAGTAATTGTGTTCTTTGTATACAAAGCAGTGCTTATAGAATTGCCGATATTTACAGCAGTACCGCTGGCTCCGGCAAAATTCAGTGCGGCACCTGCCTGGGCTTTACAATTGGAAGTAAGGAATAAAAAACAGGAAATAGCTGCAAGAAATAAATGAATAGCGGTTTTTTTCATGAAAAATGGATTAAAATAGGCGATTTTTTAAATTTGTGGCGAAGAACATCATTTAATCCGGAGCAACCAATTAAATGTGACGAACTACAGAAAAATATATGTGAACAGCAGTTTTGCTATTTTGAAACTGCTAAAACGAATTATTAGTAGTGTTTTTTTTTAAAACATATCCATTCGTCCCGATCACGTAAGCAGGCCTTAAGGTTTCAAAAAAAAGTCCATAATTAGTTCTTCCTGTGGTGATTTTCCATGGTGCGCTGCCCCGGATCAGGGCTCGAAACAGGTAAAGAAGCAAATCTTTCATAGGGATGATCGTTAGAGGTTAATATGCCAAAAGTGAGGAATGTTCTCAGGGCGTGAAATAGGGGTAAGCCCTCATTTGATCAGGAAGGGCTGCTTTTCGTTTGCGCTGTCCGTTAAATTTTAACTGTGTTGCAATTGCTAAATGGTTAAATTTACCACATGGATGATCAGAAACCGAAACGCCGTGTACGTTACAAAGGCACGCACCCGAAAGCATTTAAAGAAAAATACAAAGAGCTGCAGCCGGAGCAGTATGCAGGTGATGTGGAAAAAGTAATGCAGCAGGGCAGAACACCGGCAGGTATGCATCGTTCCATTTGCGTGGACGAAATAATGGAATTTCTTCAAATAAGCCCGGGGCAGACCGGGCTGGATGCTACTTTGGGTTATGGCGGTCACAGTTTAGAGATATTAAAGTGTCTTGCTCCCGGAGGAATATTATATGCAACCGATGTAGATCCCTTCGAATTACCGAAAACAACAGAACGACTGGAAGCCCTGGGATATGGCCCGGATGTTTTGAAAATCCGGAAAATGAATTTTTCGGGAATAGATGAGATCGCTGCCGAAGCCGGCCCCCTGAATTTTGTACTGGCCGATCTGGGTGTTTCTTCCATGCAGATCGATAATCCGGAAAGAGGTTTTTCTTTTAAGATCGAAGGCCCCCTTGATCTGCGGTTAAATCCAACGAGCGGCATTTCCGCCGCCGACCTCTTAAAAACTATTTCACAGGATCTCCTGGAAGAGCTCTTGACAGAAAATGCGGATGAGCCTTATTCCGAACTCATTGCCCGGGCAATTGTGTATAAGATAAAAGAGGGCGGAGCTATAGAAACCACCACGCAGCTGCAGGAAATCATTGCGGAAGTACTTGAATTTGTTTCGGCATCCATTCGGAAAGAAGAGACCAAAAAATCCTGCCAGCGTTGTTTCCAGGCATTGCGGATAGAAGTGAACAATGAATTCGGGGTATTGGAGGAATTCCTGGAAAAATTGCCTGATGCACTTGCACCGGGTGGGAGGGTAGCTATTCTTTCCTTTCATTCGGGAGAAGACAGGCGTGTAAAAAAGTCGTTTCAACAATTTTTTCGGGAAGGAATTTACAGTGAAGTGGCACCGGACCCAATCCGCCCCTCGGCACAGGAATCCAATACCAATCCACGTGCACGTTCGGCGAAGCTCCGTTGGGCAGTAAAAGCCTGACAAGAGTCTTCTATAAGGGATAATAAACAAGAAAAGGCTGATTCCAGTTTATTTAATTGATTATAAGATAAATATATCTCATAAAGCGAAAATACAATTGCTTACAAATAAGCCGGTTGTTTATATTTGTAAGTTGTACGCCATTTAAACCAGCATCCTGCAAAATTGAAATAATATAGAATAAGATGACCGGGAAGAAATTACAAAGACAAATGCAGCAAGAAATGATTGATAAAAAAATATTCAATCAGGTTAAAGAATATGCGTTTGATTATGCAGATAAGGCATTAGAAAGAAATGTTTATCCGACAGATGAAGCAATTAAAAAACTACATATTTTTGATGAACAATTACCTGATAACATAGGTGATCCTTTAGGAATAATAGAAGTACTTCATAAGTATGGTTCTTCTTCAACAGTTACTCAAATTGGAGGAAGATACTTTGGGTTAGTTAATGGAGGTGTTATACCAACAGCCTTAGCAGTTAAATGGTTGAATGATTTTTGGGATCAGAATACACCTTTATTTGTAACTTCTCCGATAACATCAAAACTTGAGGCAGTTGTTGAGAGTTGGCTGAAACAACTTTTTAACCTTCCGGAATCAACCGTTGCAGGTTTTGTAAGCGGCACCTCAATGGCAATTCTATGCGGACTTGCGGCTGCAAGATTTAGGATTTATCAAAGATTGAACTGGGATATTAATTCAAAGGGATTCATTAATGCTCCTAAAGTTCGGATTGTTGCCGGGCAACACGCGCATGCTACCGTTCTAAAAGCCGTAGCTTTGCTGGGATTTGGAAAAGATAATATTGAATGGGTAGATGTTGATAGTGAAGGGAGAATGATCTTAGATAAAATTCCGGAACTGGATGAAAATACCATACTCGTTCTTCAGGCAGGCAATGTAAACTCCGGTTCATTTGATTATTTTAATGAAATATGTGATAAAGCACAAAAGACAAATACCTGGATCCACATTGATGGTGCTTTTGGTTTATGGGCAGCTGGTTCGGAAAATCTTAAATACTTAACATCAGGAATTGAAAAAGCAGACTCCTGGTCTGTTGACGGGCACAAAACATTGAATACTCCGTATGATTGTGGGATTTTAATGTGTAAAGACAAAGAAGCATTAGTCTCTGCTCTTCAGGCAACAGGTTCTTATATCGTGTATGGTGAAAACAGAGATGGAATGCTTTACACTCCTGAAATGTCAAGACGAGCAAGAGCTGTAGAACTTTGGGCGACAATGAAATATCTTGGGAGGCAAGGTATAGATGAATTGGTGTATGGCTTACATGAACGAGCTAAACAATTCGCAGAAGGTCTTTCAGAAAATGGATTCAAAATACTAAATGAGGTGGTATTTAATCAGGTTTTAGTTGCTTGTGATAGTGATTCTGAAACGGAGGAAACCTTGAAAAACCTGCAGGAATTAAGAGAATGTTGGTGTGGAGGCTCTCAATGGTTTAATAAAAAGGTAATCAGGATAAGTGTTTGTTCATGGGCAACAACAGAAGAAGATGTAACACGTTCCGTTTTATCATTTGTAAAAGCCAGAAATCAAGTAGAAAAGAAATGAAAATATTAGCAATAGAAAAAGAATTAATGCCTGTTGATTGGAAAAATGAATCCCAAACACTGATTGAAGAAGCAAAATCAGCTTATAAATTGATGCTTTCAGGTAATTTGCGGGAAATATACTTCTCTGAAAACAAGAATGCTGTACTTATTCTTGAATGTGAGGATAAAATTGTAGCTAAGCAACTATTAGACAAATTACCGCTGGTTAAGAAAGGAATAATAGATTTTGAAATAATGGAATTGCAGCCATATACAGGTTTTACCCGATTAATGGATTTGGACTAAAAACGATGTACTTGCGCTGATCTCCTCTAATACCAAGGCTTTTGAACAAAATAAAATGGGACTTATTCACTAAATTGTGAAAAGTCCCATTTGGTGATCCCATTTGGATTCGAACCAAAGACCTACAGCTTAGAAGGCTGTTGCTCTATCCAGCTGAGCTATAGGACCGGATTTTTGAGTTTGCAAATTTAGCAAAAGAAATTGTTTTAACAAAACATTAATTTTTGCCCACAGCCTACTGAAAACAACAAAATCCTTCTTAGCGGAAGGATTTTGTTGTTTCAATTTTTCCCGGAGCGAACGACTGCAAAGTAAGAGAACCCTTATCCTTTCTCCGACAGCAGCTCTGCTCCGGGGTATCGTTAATTCTTCAGGATCGTAAATTCCACCCGCCTGTTCATTTGTTTTCCTTCGTCGGTATCGTTGGTGGAAACCGGTTTGGTTTCGCCATAGCCTTTGAATTTGATCTTCGGTGCTTCAATACCCATAGAAACGAGGTAATCAGCCACTGCTTTTGCGCGGTCATCCGACAGTTTCAGGTTGGCATCGGCAGAACCTACATTGTCGGTATGTCCCGAGATCTCGATCTCCATACCTTTGTTGCTGGCCATGTAACCTGCCAGACGCTCCATTTCAGGAACCGACTCCGGGCGCAGGGTGGCTTTTCCGAAATCGAAGAAAATGTTGTTCAAACGGATCACCGAACCCACTTCCAGTGGCACCAGGTACAGATCACGGTTGATCTCCTGGTAGGCAGCTACCTGTGTCAGATCCATATTGTCGGACACCGGGATGAATTTTTCGGCAGAGCCAAGAAATCCGTAATTTTTCCCATAGGGTAAAATGATCGTGTATTCGCCCGTCATCGGGTTGGAATTGGCAAAACCTGCATTTTTCCCATCCACTAAATTCTCGTATTCGATACCGGCACCGATCGGTTCTTTCGTTTTTGCATTGAATACTTTCCCTCTGATCAATACAACCGGGTTCGGCTTGATATCCTCTGCCAGCTTCACTTTCACGATGTCATCACCACCGATCGAATTGTGATCCGATACAAGATAGGCATATTCAGCTTTTGCATCCAGGCAATAATAGGCATCTCTGCCTTTGGAATTTATTTTCGGTCCAAGGTTCACCGGCTCGCTCCATTTTTTCCAGGTATCGTCCTGGCGCTTGGCCATCCAGAGGTCGAGGTCGCCCTGTCCGCCGGGACGGTTGCTTGCAAAATACAGGGTAACACCATCGGAAGCTAAGAAGCAATAGGTCTCTTCGTATTCTTTTGTGTTGATATTGCCAAGCAGTTCCGGTTCTGTCCAGGTTTTATTATTCAGGGCTTTGCTCAGGAATTTCCCGAAGTCTTTCAGCGACTTGCCCTTGCTCCACTTTTCTCTTTCGATCAGTTTACTGAAATAGATATTGGTACGTTGTCCGTCATTCACATCGCAGAGATAGATCAGGATCGTTTTCCCATCACCGCAGTAGTAGGCTCCCATACAGTCGGCTGCATCCACATATTTGGCAAAATTCTTAATGTCCAGCTTTTTCGGTTCGCCCCAGTTCCCTTTTTTATTTTTTGTTACGATGGAGAAACCCGATCCTTCATATTCCCCGTCTACATAAGCGCCTTTGATAACAAGCGTGTTCCCGTCGGGCGACACATTACACACGGATGTGTTCTTGCCCTGGTTCAGTGGGCTGGCCGGGTGTAGGGCTTTGTCCCAGCTGCCGTCACTACTCAGTGTCGAATACCAGATATCTTCCGTGGCCAGGTTTTGTGCATGCCCGTTGCGGATCATATACAGGGTTTTACCATCGGCCGAAATGATGGGTTTCAGCTCATCAACGCTTGAATTGACAGAAGAGCCCAGGTTCTGATGTTTCAGCTCGTCCTGCGCATAGCAGAAATTACTGGCTAATACAATGGAAAGGATGGCGGTGGCTTTGCTTGTTATACTCATAAGGATTGTATGTTTTACGAAGCAAAAGTAGAGGAGCGGGCCCTGCTAAAACATACGTGCTAATGGGTATTTTGATATAGTGGTAAGAGGGTAGGACAAAAAAGATAGTTTTTATTATCACTTTTGAAATAGTGTATAAACAGCAGTGGAATTGAAAACCGATCATTATTTTATAATGGAACCATATAAGGCATATAAGTTCATATAAGGTTTTTAGGAAACGAAGGCTTTCTGACGATTAACAGAATTTTCTGTGTATGCCACTTAATATGTCCTTCTATGGTTTAAAAACAGAGCGGCTGATTAGTTTTTCAGGATCGTGAATTCCACCCGCCTGTTCATTTGCTGACCTTCTTCCGTTTCATTGGATGCGATGGCTTTGGTTTCTCCATAGCCTTTTGTTTTGATCCGTGTTCCTTTGATCCCTTTGCTTACGAGATAAGCCATTACGGAGCTCACACGCTCTTCCGACAATTGCAGGTTGGCAGCAGCAGAACCTATATTATCCGTATGCCCGGCGATCTCGATCTCCATCGCTGTGTTTTTTGCCATATAAGCTACCAGTCGGTCCAGTTCGGGGAAGGATTCTGTACGGAGTGTAGCCTTGCCAAAATCGAAGAAAATATTATTCAGCCGGATGGTTGATCCCACTGTGAGCGGAACGAGATACAGATCGCGGGCGATCTCCTTGTATTCGGCTACCTGGATAAGGTCCAGGTTATCGGAAACGGAAATAAAAGCATCGGCCAGTCCAAGGAAACCATAGTTTTTTCCATAGGGCAGCACTATTTTGTATTCGCCTGTCTCCGAATTCGACACCGTATAACCCACTGTTTTTCCTTCCAGCAGGTCTTCGTATTCGATCCGTGCCCCGCCTACGGGCTCTTTGGTGAGGGCGTTAAATACCTTGCCGGAGATCAGCACTACCGGATCGGGCCTGTTTTCCTTCGACAAGGCTATCTTTACAATATCGGCAGCTCCCATCGAATTTTTCCACGAAACCATATAGGCTTCTTCTCCTTTTGCATCGAGTGAATAATAGGCATCCCATTCACTCGTATTGATGCTGCTGCCCATGTTCACCGGTTCGCTCCATTTTTCCCAGCTTTCGTCCAGGCGTTTGCTTTTCCAGATATCGTTGCTGCCAAACGAGCCACTGCGGTTGCTGCTGAAGTAAAGCGTAACACCGTCCGGGGCCAGGAAAGGAGACATCTCATCGAACTCTTTTGTATTCAGGCTTCCCATCTTTTTTGGTTCGCTCCATTGGCTGTGGGTGAAAGGAGAACTGTTCTTCTGTCCTTTTTTAGTGGAGGTACTTTTCCGGATCAGGTGGCTTACATACAGGTCCCCAAGGCCTTTGTTGCTATTGTCGGTAAAATAGAAGAGCATCGTCCTTCCATCGCTGCATAAAAATGCACCGTAGTATTTTCCCAGTTTCGAATAATTTTCAAAATTCCGGATCTCTATCTTTTCCGGCTCCGACCAGCTTTTCTTTTCTTTAATAACCATAGATATGCCGGCACTTTCGAATTCCCCGTTCACGTAGGCTCCTTTTATCATCAGCTGGTTGCCATCGGCCGATACATTGAGCACACCGGAGTTTTTTCCCTGGTTGAGCGGACTGCCGGCTTTTATGGCTTCCTTCCAGTTCCCGTCGCTGCCAAGTGTGCTGAACCAGATGTCCTGCCCGGCTTTGTTTTTCGGATCCCCGTCGCGAATGAAATAGAGTGTTTTGCCATCTGCCGAAATGAGTGGGGAAATCTCGCCTGCCGCCGAATTTATCGCAGGCCCGAGGTTTTCCCTGTTCTGTGCGGCTAAGCTCAGTGTAAATAGAATAGCCGGTATGGACAAAAGGAAAGATCTCATGGATGCGGTTTATGTTTTAAAATTATCGATTTTTTGCTCACGAATTTAGTGCCAATTAAATTTTATCCCGGTTATACATCCAGGGACAAAATTAAGTACATTCGTTTTTTTAAATTTTACCCTACATGAGCAAACTGATATTGGCCAATGACGGCATAGATGCGGCAGGAAAAGCGATCCTGGAAAAAGCAGGTTACAAAGTAATAACCGAAAAAGTAGCACAGGAAGATCTGGCAAAGGAGATCAACGAAAAGGGATATACTGCTCTTACAGTAAGAAGTGCGACCAAAGTGCGTAAAGAAGTAATCGACGCCTGTCCCAACCTGAAAGTGATCGGCCGTGGCGGTGTAGGTATGGATAATATAGATGTGGACTACGCCCGCTCAAAGGGATTAAAAGTGATCAATACACCTGCAGCTTCTTCCAATTCCGTAGCGGAGCTGGTGTTTGCGCATTTCTACAGCGCGGTCCGTTTCCTCTATGATAGCAACCGGAATATGCCTGCAAATGGCAATACGAAATTTGATGAGCTCAAAAAGAAATATGCAAAAGGCGTGGAACTGACCGGCAAAACCATCGGGATCGTTGGTTTCGGCAGGATAGGGCAGGCAGTAGCACGTATTGCATTGGGTACCGGAATGAAAGTGCTGGCTTTTGATCCTTTTGTGAAGGAAGCGTTGATCCACCTGGATATTGACGGAACAGAAGGCCTGAATGTACGTGTAGCGACGGTTAGCATGGATGAGCTGATCACGAAAAGCGACCTTATTACACTGCATGTTCCGGGTGGCGAAGTGATCGGTGAAAAAGAACTGGCGATGATGAAAGACGGTGTGATACTGGCCAACGCAGCAAGGGGAGGGGTGATCAACGAAAAAGCACTGATAGCTGCCCTCAATAGCGGAAAAGTGGCACATGCCGGGCTGGATGTGTTTGTGAACGAACCAACACCTGAGCAGGATATACTTACGCATCCTGGCATTTCATTGACACCACACATTGGTGCAGCTACCAACGAAGCACAGGAACGGATCGGCATCGAGCTGGCAGAAAAAATAATTGAAGCGCTGAATTAAGTTGCAGGTTTCTCGTTTCTTGTTAAAATATAACCTGAAACCCGAAACAAGAAATAATAAATAGATATGGCAAAAATTCTTCCTTTCAGAGCGATCCGTCCTGAGACTGACAAGGTTCATCTCGTGGCTTCCCGTTCGGTGGATGGTTACAATACTTCAGAGCTTCGGGAGAAGCTGGCCGGGAATCCTTTTACGTTCCTGCATGTCATCAATCCCGATTTTGACGATGGAAATAAAACAAAACCGGGCTCCAAAGAGCGATTACATAAGATCAAGGAGCGTTTCAAAGGTTTCGTAAAAGAGAATATTTTACTGAGGGATGCCTCTCCTGCCTATTATATATACCGGCAGGTGAAAGAGAGCAATGAGTATACCGGTATTATCGGTTGCACCAGCATCGACGATTACCTGAACGGCGTGATCAAGATCCATGAGCAAACACTCACTACCCGTGAAGAAAAATTAAAGGATTACCTTGAGGTCTGCGAATTCAATGCAGAGCCGGTTTTGTTTTGTTACCCGAATGATGAGATCATTGACCAGGTAACGGCAGAGGTGATCAATGGACGTCCTGATTATGATTTTACCACAACCGATAAAGTACGGCACACGCTCTGGATCGTAAAGAGTAAAAAGGAAGTAAAAACCATTGCGGCACAATTTGCTTCTATTCCTGCTGTATATATTGCCGACGGGCATCACCGTTCTGCTTCTTCTGCTTTGTACGGAAAGATCAAAAGAAGTACACGCAAAAATGTGAACGGAAAAGAAGCATTTAATTATTACCTCGGTGTGTTCTTCCCTGAAACGCAGCTGCGGATCTACGATTACAACCGGGTGGTAAAAGACCTGAACGGGCTCAGCAATGAAGCTTTCATTGAAAAAGTAAAGAAAAGCTTCGGAGTAAAAGAGCTCAGTCAGAACGATTTCAAACCAGGCAGGAAACATGAGCTGTCGATGTATCTGGCCGGTAAATGGTATTCCCTTGAGGCAAAATCAGGCACCTACAATTCCAAAGACCCGGTTGGCAGCCTCGATGCAGCTATACTGACCGAACATATTCTTTCGCCGGTTTTGGGTATCCATGACCTCAAAACGGACAAACGCATCGGTTTTGTACCCGGCATCAAGGGCAGCAAAGAGCTGAAGCTGCAGGTAGATGCAGGCAAGGCCAGAGTGGCTTTTGGCTTGTACCCGGTAGCAATGGAGCAGCTGAAATGGATCGCGGATACGAATAACATCATGCCGCCCAAATCCACCTGGGTAGAGCCGAAGATGCGCAGTGGACTGGTGATCTTCAGCCTGGAAGATGAAAGTATTGAATAAAGATATCGCTACGTAAGAACGATATAATTTAGCAGGCCTGACACAGTTCCGATAGCTACCGGGAGCAGATTTAGCTTCGCTGAGAAAAGTTCACGGATTTTAATTTCGTACAGATCAGAATTGCGTTAGAAATTAGCGCAGATATAGAGTTATATTTATTCTACACCACACAAGCAGCTATCCAGCGTCAATTTAATTGATACCTATCCCGATAGCTATTGGAACTGCGGTACCTGCGATTCTGATAGCTATCGGGACCGTATCTGGTCATCTAAACTCTGGCTCCCTATGAACGAGAAGTCAGTAACCTTCATCCGCGTTAATTTATTCAGCTAATCAATTATCTGCGGCATCTGCGAAATCCGCGTCTGGCCTGCTAAGCATAGCTCTGTAGGTGGAGCATAGTCCTGGCCCCGGCTTGTTCACAATCCTATGTTAATGAATTCATAAGCGATACCGGATTTCCAGCCCTCTTTAAGGAGATATTTGTGTTTGGCTAAAACCGGGCTCGATTGAGACAAATATCTTACATACTTAAAATTGCATTTTTCCTCTGTATCTGCGGCGCTTCCCGGGCTCAAATGCTGCTTCCGTCCCTGAGCAATACACTTGACAAATATCCGAACTTCAACCCGGAGTATATCAAAAAGCACAATGTCAAAACGATCACCTTTGATATCCTGGATAAAAAAGATCTGCAGGTAGCGGTAGACAAAGGCCTGGTGCATTATTACGAATTTGATAAGAACGGCCTGCTTACCCGGTTTTACTACACTGTTATTGCCAAAACCGTCACCCAGGAATTTCACAGCAGACCCGTTTACCATAAGCGCCGGAAGATCAGTAACGGCGGGGTGTATTACAAAAACGAATATATCTACGATACGATCTCTACCCGCTTTTATTACGATGAGAAGCATCGGATCATACTGAGTCGATACAACGACGGTGCATATTATGAAGCTACCTATTACGAATACGATTCGCTGGATAATATTACCAAATTGCTGCGTGCCAAGGAAACCAATGTAAGCGGCGAACGGAATGTGTTCCAGCTGGGAATGCAGACCATATTATCCGACGAGCGTTTTCAGTATGTACGCACCGGCGACCGGCAGATAAAAAAACTATGCCTCAATGATGAAGGCAGGGTATTCAAAGAGGTCATCATTACCTATGATGAGAATCGCGCACCTCTTTCCTTCAATGAAGTGTTTACTGCCACCTGGATCAGCCAGGAATCGAAGTTCTTTTACAATCTGAAGCAGCAGCTGATCGCTAAAATATATACCTCCAATACCGGCGATCTCCTGAAAACCGTGTCCGACTTCGAGTACGATGAAAAAGATAATTTGCTCACCGAAAAGCAATACAGGAACGAAGTGCTGAGAAATGAGCTGAGTTACCTCTTCGAAGAAACGGATCAGAAAGTGAAATCCTTCATCAACCGCGATTATATCAATAAAAGCATCCGTATCACGAAGGTGTATTATACGTTCTGGTAGGAGCGTGTTATACCGGAAACGGCCCCTTCCCTGGCTGTCGTTCAATTGACAAAAATCCAAAAAATCTTACATCCGTAATAGCCCCGCTTAAACCGGCTTACACAGCCTGTATTTCCTGCTGATCTTTGTATCAACAAAAACACAAGATCATGACAATATACGATTACGCCAAACTCGGCCCGCAGGAAAAATGGATGCTGATAAATGCAGCCCAATTAATGGAACAGTATAAAGAAGGAGATACCATCATCAGTATCTACTT
Source organism: Bacteroidota bacterium (assembly GCA_021156365.1). Classification (GTDB taxonomy): domain Bacteria; phylum Bacteroidota; class Bacteroidia; order B-17B0; family Aurantibacillaceae; genus JADJDM01. The sequence goes on along the minus strand of JAJNDK010000016.1, from coordinate 43,055 downwards.
CCTTAATAGCTTCTTTGTGGAAGTAGTTTCAGCCAAAGGAACAACAATGGATTTTATCCCTTTTGAAAGAGGATACAAAAAAGGCCAGAATAATTTCGAATACCTTAAAACCAACAGCCATGCAGCACTTAATTGAAATTGAATTCGTAGTTTTGCTATTCGCTATACTTGGTGTATATTGCGTTGTAAATCTTAACGCTTGGCAAACTATTACGAAGACTGTCTCCAAACACCTCGCTTTCATACGCGTCCGCTCACGATAGCAGATGTTCCTGCCTGGACTGCCTTTTTCGAAGATAAAGAAGCAGTAGAGCTGTTCCCGGATCTTGGGATAAAAACCTCGCAAGGAAGAGCAGAATACTGGATACAGCGGCAGATCTGGCGCTACGAAAATGAGCAGTACGGACTGAAAGCGCTGATAGAGCCCGGCACGGATGCCCTCATTGGTCAGTGCGGCCTTTTGATCCAGGAAGTAGACGGAGTGAAAGAACTCGAAGTGGGCTACCACATTTTTAAAAAGAACTGGGGACAAGGTTTCGCCCCCGAAGCGGCAAAATTGTTTATGAATTACGCCTTTGCCAATAAATTAAGCGATTCCATCATCTCGATCATCGATGTACGCAACATCAAGTCGCAGCGTGTAGCAGAAAAGAACGGCCTGCACCGCGAAAAACAGACCAACTGGTCCGGACGGGATGTATATATTTACCGGATCTCTTCCAACAAAATTTGAACGGATAGAACTAATTTGTAGATTTACATAAACCTTAACCTCGTTTATGAAGCTCCGCATAATTATCTCCGTACTGATCTTTTCAGCTTTTCAGAACAGTATTGCACAAAACCCCAAAGCAGATTCGCTGAGAGCTTTATTAATAAAACAAAAAGAAGATACGGTACGGGTAAATATGTTAAATTCCCTCTCACTGGAGCTTTACAAAAGTGACCTGGATTCGGCTATTATCATCGGGACCCAGGCACTTACCGTTTCCAAAAAGATCCACTGGAAAAAAGGCGAAGGTTATGTGCGGCATTTGCTTGGTGTGTTCAACTACATGAAAGGCAATTATGCTATTTCGCTCGAATGGTATACTGCGGCGCTCGCTATATGGAAAGAGCTGAAAAATTCACCGGATAAATCGCTTTCCCGGTATGGCAAAATATATACGGCCAAAACTTCTCTGAATATAGGAAATATCTATGTTGACCAGTCTGATTATACCAAAGCGCTCGATTATTTTTTCACTGCAATTCATATGGCAGAAGAGCTTGGAGATAAGAAAACTAGAGCCATCAGCTTAGGCAATATTGGAAATATTTATCGGGCCCAGGAGCAGGCCGATAAAGCGCTTGAATATTATAACAAATCCCTCACAACAGCCATTGAAATGGACGATAAGCTGATGATGGCCAACCAGCTGAGTAATATGGGCGGGGTTTACAGGATGAAGAAAGAGACGTCTAAAGCGCGTGAGCATTATAAACGGGCGTTGAACATAGCAGAGAGCAATGGCTTACAGCTCGTAATGGCCGGTTGTTACGGCACTATCGGTCTCATGGATCTTGAGCGGGAGCAATATGACTCAGCGCTCGTTAATTTCAGAAAAGCCCTGAATGTGGCAGAAGGTTTGGGAGATAACAGACAGGTACAATTTTGTCTTGCCAACATCGGGCAACTGTATCTGAAAACAAAGAAGTACAAAGAATCAGAGAAATACCTGCTGGAAGCCATGAAGATGGCCAGGCAGCAGGATGCAAAATTCCAATTGCAGAGTATCGAACATGCCCTGAGCGATCTGTATGAAGCTAAGGGAGAACCGGCCCAGGCATTCGGACATTATAAGGAATATATAGCTATCCGCGATTCGATCAGGAACGAAGAAAATAAAAAAGAGCTATTCCGCTCCGAAGTCAATTACGAGTATGAGAAGAAAAAAATGGCCGCCGCTGCCGAACAGGAAAAGAAGGATGCATTGACTGCCGAAGAAAAGCAGCAACAACGGATGATCCTGTATTTTGTGATCGGAGGCCTTGTCATCATTGTTATTTTCTCCTTTTTCCTCTACAAACGATTTAAAGTAACACAAAAACAAAAGGCATTGATTGAAGAACAAAAGCACTTAGTAGAAGAACAGCAGCGTGAAATGATAGACAGTATTACGTATGCAAAACGTCTGCAGGATGCTATTCTTCCTCCACGTGAATTTATCGATAGCCATTTACCGCAGAATTTTGTACTGTACAAACCAAAAGACATTGTTGCCGGCGATTTTTACTGGGCCGAATCGATAGGGGATCTGTTTTTTATAGCTGCTGCTGACAGCACGGGGCATGGTGTTCCGGGAGCTATGGTTTCGGTGGTCTGTTCCAATGCGCTGAACAGAACAGTAAAAGAGTTCGGGCTTACCGATACAGGAAAGATCCTCGACAAAACACGTGAGCTGGTGCTGCAAACCTTCGAAAAAAGTACGAGCGAAGTGAAAGACGGGATGGATATTTCTTTGCTTTGTGTGAATGCTAAAAGCAAAAAAGTATACTGGAGCGGGGCCAACAATCCATTGTGGTATGTTCCGGGGCCGTTGGGCACCTCAGGTAGCTTAACAGAAATAAAAGCAGACAAACAACCGATAGGAAAAGCCGACAGCACGAAGCCATATACCACGCAACACATCGAATACAAAGAAGGCAGTGTTTTTTATTTATTCACGGATGGATTTGCGGATCAGTTTGGCGGACCGGTTGGAAAAAAATTCAAGTACAAGCCTTTCGCTGAGCTCCTGCTGAAGAACAGCCATTTGGCCATGCAGGAGCAGGCCGGTATAATTGAGAAAGCATTTACCGACTGGAAAGGAAGTCTGGAGCAGGTCGATGACGTTTGTGTGATCGGTATCCGCCTGTAGCGGCTTTATAAAACTAATTTAAAAACGGCCCATTAATTTTAAAAAAATGAAAAACAAATGGTATTGAAAACACCACCTCTGTCATCGGAATATACCATGCATGTGGATGAAAAGTACGGAAAAGAAATTTTGGTGTGCACGGTTGGTAAAACCGTTCTGCACTATGATCTGCGCATCCTCAACGACCTGCACGCGATGTTGAAAAAGCACGGCGACTGGATGGAGCTTGGCAGTGCGGATGAGCAGAAACCTGCAAAAGAAGGAACGGTAGAGGCCTGGGGACGTTCGGAAAAGAACCCGGTCGTTGGTTGGTACGGACTGAAAAAAGGGTTACGTGGCCGTGTGGGAATGTATATTCCGCCTTTGATGGAAGCACTGAAACTGGCGGAAGTGACACATGAAGCCAAAGGGAATAAAATGAAAGCGAAATAATTTATCGATTGAGTCCTTTCGACCGCTGTTGGTAACAACCAAACAAAGGCAATAAACTAAAAAAGCGGTACGTCTGAAACGTACCGCTTTTTATTTTTTTATTCAGTTCCTGCAGGCGATCAATTACCGTCGCCGCCGAAATATTTCTCTTCTACGATGTCCGCATTATTAGCTACTTCGAAGATCGTTTTGCTCAACATATCCTCTGTGATGAACTCTACCGGAAGTGCTGCCTGGCAAATGATCGTTTCGCAATCGGAACCATCTGCACGCTTATCCGTGGTGATGGTCAGTGAGCTTAAATTTCCATATGCCGATTCTTTCAGGATGTTGTACAAATTGAGCTTTGCACTTATCTCACCGCAACGGCTGTTCAAATAGATAGCCGGCTGTCCGTAATAACGTTCTTTTGATTCCCAGATATACACAAACTGGTAGCGCCATTTGTCATCGCCGATTTTGATAGCCACATCCATGCGGTAAATACCCGGTGTAGAAAGTTCTTCGAGTTTGTATTTCCACTTTGCGGAAATCGCGTCTAAGGATTGTTTGAGGTTGAACATGATTTTTGTTGTTAAAAGTTTGATCAAATATGGCTATTTTCTTGGAAAACTTAGCAACGGTAAGTAAATTATTTTTACTAACTTAGTGGCTTATTTACAGTTTCTAATTTCACCCGAATTTTATGGATTACAACACTCAATTGCCTCAGATGATCATTCCGGAATATGGCAGGAATATCCAGAATATGATCAATTTTTGCATTACCCTCGAAGACAGGGACGAGCGCAACCGTTGTGCACGTGCCATCATCCAGGTAATGGGGCAATTAAACCCGCATTTACGCGACGTAGCGGATTTCACCCACAAGCTTTGGGATCACCTTTTCATCATCTCCGAATTTAAGCTGGATGTGGATTCGCCATACCCGATGCCTTCTGCCGAAACCCTCAATACCAAACCTGGACCGGTTGATTACCCTACCGGTAAGATCAAATACAAACATTACGGCAAGATCATAGAAGACATTATTTCCAAAGCCAAGAATTATGAAGAAGGTCCGGAAAAAGAAGAGTTGAAAAAAGTGATCGCCAACAACCTGAAGAAATTCTACATCACCTGGAATTCCAAAGACCTCATGTCGGACGATATCATTTTCAAACAAATGGATGAGCTATCCGGCGGTGAGCTGAAAATGGAAGAGAACATACAACTGAGCTCTGCCAACGAGCTGGTGAAAAGGCAGTTTACCAGTAACACCAACAGCAATAATAACCGCAACAAGCACAATAACAACAACAACCGCAACAAGCACCACAATAACAACAATCGTGGTAAGCATCATAATAACAACCGCAATAACAATAACAACAACCGCTAATTAACAGTTTATGATATTTGAAGTAACCGGAGGCAAACGATTAAAAGGAGACATCATACCACAGGGAGCAAAGAACGAAGCGCTACAGATCATATGCGCAGTATTGCTCACCAACGAAAAAGTTACAATCGGGAACATTCCCGAAATAGTTGATATCATTAAGCTGATAGATCTGTTAAAGGATCTGGGAGTAAAAGTGGAGAAATCGGGCCACGAGGAATACACCTTCCAGGCCGACGATGTAAATGTTGATTACCTGGTATCTCCGGAGTTCAAGAAAAAGGGAGGTAACCTGCGTGGTTCTATCATGATCGTAGGTCCGTTGTTGGCCCGCTACGGAAAAGGCTACATGCCAAAACCGGGTGGAGATAAGATCGGTCGCAGAAGGGTAGACACGCATTTCCTTGGTTTCGAAAGCCTGGGTGCCCAATTCAATTACGACGACGAGAACGAATTTTTCAAAGTGGAGGCCAAACGCCTGAAAGGTGCATATATGCTGCTCGATGAAGCATCCGTTACCGGAACTGCTAACATTGTGATGGCAGCCGTACTGGCAGAAGGTACTACTACCATTTACAATGCAGCCTGCGAGCCTTACCTGCAACAATTGTGCAGTATGCTGAACCGCATGGGTGCAAAGATCAGCGGGATCGGCTCTAATTTACTGACCATTGAAGGAGTGGAGAAGCTGGGCGGAACCACACACCGCCTTCTGCCGGATATGATCGAGATCGGCTCATTCATTGGCCTTGCAGCTATGACGCAGTCTGAGATCACCATCAAAAATGTTTCTTTCAATAACCTCGGTGTGATCCCGGGTATCTTTCAGCGCTTGGGAATAAAAATGGAATTGAAGGGAGACGATCTGTACATTCCTGCACAGGATCATTACGAGATCGATACCTATATCGATGGTTCTATCCTTACGGTGTCCGATGCGCCATGGCCGGGCTTTACGCCCGATCTGATCAGTATTGTGCTGGTAACAGCCATCCAGGCCCGCGGTAATGTGCTGATCCATCAGAAAATGTTTGAAAGCCGTTTGTTCTTTGTGGATAAGCTGATCGATATGGGAGCAAAGATCATTCTTTCCGATCCGCATCGTGCGGTCGTAATGGGACTTGACAGGAAAAATCAATTGCGCGCTATCCAGATGGCATCGCCTGATATCAGGGCCGGGGTTTCCCTGCTGATCGCTGCCATGTCGGCCAAAGGAAAAAGTACCATCTTTAATATTAACCAGATCGACAGGGGATATCAGCACATCGATACCCGCCTGAATGCGATCGGTGCAGAAATTGTAAGAAAATAAAACCATGAAAAACATTTTTATCAGCTCACTTGCCGTAGCTTCTCTGATCGCATTTTGCTCGTTCAGCGGTTGCAAAGGTTCGGAAAAATCAACTACCAGCAACAACAAAGCAGCCGTTCAGAATTACGATGCACCGGACAGCCTTCCGATAGGACTGAAAGTAGGGCAGCGGGCTCCCGAGCTGGAATACAAGGACACCAAAGATTCCGTTATCAAACTTTCTTCCCTGCGTGGGTATTATGTGCTGATCGATTTCTGGGCGAGCTGGTGTGGTCCATGCCGTATGGAGAACCCGAATGTGGTGGCTGCGTACAATAAGTACAGCAATGCTAAATATTCCTTTGGAAAAGGTTTCCGCATTTTCAATGTTTCCCTTGATCAGAATAAAATGGCCTGGATCAAAGCGATCGAAAAAGACCAGCTCAACTGGCCCTATCATATCAGCGACCTGAAAGGCTGGTCTGCTGAGCCTGCCATGAAGTACGGCGTAAATTCCATTCCTACCAACTGGCTCATCGATCCGCGTGGTGTTATCGTTGCAAGAGGATTGCGCGGCCCCGCCCTGGATGCAGAGCTGGAAAAGCTGGTGAAAAAAGAAACAAGCAAACCTTCTAAATAAAACTTTCCTATGCAGGCTCCCCGTCTTTTTGTAAGCATTCTTTTACTTGTGGTATGCCTGCATGCAAAAGCATTGATGGTAGGTGACAAGGCTCCTGATTTCACATTAAAGAACCTGAAAGAGAGCCCGGTTAATTTTATGCAGGCCAACAAGGGCCGTTATGTACTGATCCATTTCTGGTCACCTTCTACGGTCAAAAGCCGCGAAAGACACAGTTTATACAACAAGCTGGCGCTCACCTACAAGGATAAACAGCTTGGAAAAGGAGCTGGTCTCACAGTTATCTCCGTTTGCCTCGAGCAGCTGAAAGAATCATGGGAAATGGCCGTGGTGAAAGATGGCCTGAGCGATGTGGAAAATGTTTGGGACAAGAACGGCCTCTATTCGCAGATCGCAAAGCAGTATCAGCTTATGAAACTGCCTGCTGATTTTCTCGTGAGCCCTACAGGTACTATCATTATGATCGATCCTACCGAATCAGCTTTGCAAACCAAACTGAACGAGCTGCAAAAAGATGTTCCAAAACCAACCGACCTGCTTGCTAAATTGTTGTATGGAAATCCGAAAGATATGAAACCGCTTGTTCATCAAAAGGTATTCCTGATCTCTGGTACCGACACCATCAAAGTAGCAGAAACAGACGATTACGGCGACTTCGAATTCCGGCAGGTTGTAGTGCAGGGAACGGAGCTGGCAGTAGGCAAAACAAGCGAGATCTCCGACCAGGATGCACTGTATCTGGCGAAACAAAACGGGCTCATCGTTTCCAAATTCAATCGCTCGGCGAGTGGCTTTAATTACAAAGTACTCGATAAGGATGTGGCAAAGCTGGCAGAGATCGGGGAAGAAGATCCGGGGATGAAGCTGGATGTATTCAGTAAATCCAAGGACAAGGAAATGCTGATCGTGGAAAATGTATATTACGCAACCGGCGATTTCAAAGTGTCTGAAAAAACAGCCACACTGCTGAATAAAATTGCAGAAACGATGAAAGCCAACCCGGCATTGAAACTGAATGTAACATCACATACGGATGCAAAAGGCGAGGATGCTTCCAACAAAGAGCTTTCTCTTAAACGTGCAAAAGCCGTGCAGGAATACCTTGTTTCAAAAGGCGTAGACAAAGCCAAAGTAAGTGCTACCGGCATGGGAGAAAGCAAAACACTGAACCGCTGCAAGAATGATGTGAGCTGCTCAGAGAAAGAACACGAGCTGAACCGCAGAACGGAATTCAAATTCGTGAAGTAACACTGCAATGGTGGCTTCGGCTACGCTCAGCCATCGTGTTTCACTAAATTATTTCTAAAAAAAATCTCTATAAAAGTAATGGTGGCTGAGCGGAGTCGAAGCCACCGATTTCTATCTCCCCTCATTTTTCCACCGCTTGTAACAATCCATAATTGGCGCGTAGAGATCATATCCCTCGTGATTGATAATGAAATAATCGTTCACATTGTAGCAGTATTTTTTGAACTTCTCAAAATCGATGTTCTCATCACCTGTAAGTCTTCTCAGGATCTCCGGGTTGAATTTTTGTGCTACCTGCTCATCTATTAACATCTGTTCGAATAAAGCAGCCAGTTTCCGGTTTGCCCGGCCTTTGTGGCTGAATTGGTCGTAGATGGCGGTGATGGGGCTTTCCACCACATTTATACCTGTAATTCGTGGCTTGTTTATAAAGCGCTCCATGTATTCGCGTTCATAGGGTTTGATCTTAAAGGCATTTACATTGAAGGTGCCGAGCGAATACACTTCCCGTCTCAGGATCACTTTCAGGAACTGCTTGGTGCTGTCGTTCACACTTTTGATGTGTTTTACCACGATCTCCTTTTTATGATATCCTAAAAAAGAAAAGCTGAGTGTGTCACCCGAAAATCCTTTGATGGTGAATTGACCGTTGAAATCACTTACCGCGCCATTGCCCGATTGTTTATTGATGGCATAGGCAAAAGGAATGGCCGAGGTGCTGTCTTCGTCCAGGATGATCCCGGAGACCTGGAATTCGCGCTGGGCCTGCCCCGAAAAGGCAATAAGAGCAAACAACAGTATGGAACAGAGCCTTTTCAAACGGATAAATATGCCCATAAAAATACACCATAAACTTTTAAACACCCAGTTGAAAAAATAACTTTGTTAAGGTTTATAAATATTTAACACAAAGCCGATAAATAAGGTAAATTTGCTACTTAATCAAGTAATGGAAAACTTTGTTGTATCAGCGCGGAAGTATCGTCCCCAGACCTTTAGAACGGTTGTGGGGCAGCAGCATATTACCAATACGCTGAAGAACGCCATTACCAGCCATCATCTTGCACAGGCTTTTTTGTTCTGCGGACCGCGTGGTGTGGGTAAAACCACCTGTGCGCGTATCCTTGCCAAAACCATCAACTGTTTCAATATCACTACCGAAGGAGAAGCCTGCGATACCTGCGAATCCTGTGTATCCTTCAATTCGGGCGCATCGCTGAATGTATACGAGCTGGATGCCGCTTCCAATAACTCGGTGGAGGATATCCGCTCCCTGATCGAACAGGTACGTTTTGCACCGCAATTAGGTTCTCATAAAGTATATATCATCGACGAGGTTCATATGCTTTCCACCGCGGCTTTCAATGCTTTCCTGAAAACACTGGAAGAGCCACCGAAGCACGCGATCTTTATATTGGCTACTACCGAAAAACACAAGATCCTGCCGACCATTCTTTCCCGTTGCCAGATCTTTGATTTCAACCGGATCAAGATAGAAGATATTTCCTCGCATCTTGCCTACATTGCCACTACAGAAGGAGTGAATGCAGAAGAGGATGCCCTGCACCTGATCGCGCAGAAAGCCGACGGAGGTTTGCGGGATGCCTGCAGTATCTTCGATCAGATGGTAAGCTTTTCGGGCAGTCACGTTACGTACAAAGCAGTGATCGAGAACCTGCATGTACTTGATTATGATTATTATTTCCGGATTACGGATGCTCTTTATACCAGTAATCTTTCCCAATCCCTGCTGATCTTTGATGAGATCCTGAAAAACGGCTTCGACGGGCATAATTTCCTGGTGGGGCTCGGCGAGCATTTCAGGAATATCCTGGTATGCAAAGATGTCGCTACCATACAGCTATTGGAAGTAGCGCAGAACGTAAAGGAAAAATACAATGCACAGGCACAGCTTTGTTCCATGCCTTTCCTGCTCAAATCCTTAGGCATCGTAAACAGGATCGATGTGAGCTACAAAGCTTCTAAAAACCAGCGACTGGCCATTGAGTTAGGCCTCATGCAAATGAGCTACCTGAACAACGCTGCATCCTTAGATGCAGAAAAAAAAAACGATGATTTAGAAACAACTGGTGAGATCGCTGTTGCTCAACCCAAAGTAGCTACCACTTCGTCTTATGCACAAACAACTACTGTAGTAGCAGCAACCACTAATAAACCTGTAACTTCATTCAAAGACCTCGATGTAAAATCGCCATTCCGCCTCAATGAGCTGGGACGTAACGGCAAACAAAAGGCAGAAGAAAAAGTGCAGGTGGTGGAAGAAGCTGCTGTAGCTTATGGCAGAGAAGATGAAGATGTAACGGAAGCTATTGTGCAGGCGGCCGTAAAAAAATATGCAGAAGAGCAGGGAGCTGCCGGTAAACGGACGCTGGAAGCAACACTCATCGCCCGGCCGGTAGCATTTGTAAACAATGCCATTTCTGTGTTTATAGAGAATGAAGCGCAGAAACTGCTGTTCGACGATATCAAGCAGGAATTCCTGGATGCGATCCGGGCTTCTGTAAAAAATAATTCCCTTCAGCTTACATTTGTGGAAACTGCCGAAGCTACGGTGAAGAAGGCTTATACTCCAAATGAAAAGTTCGCAGCCATGACGGCAAAAAATCCCCTTTTACTGGAGTTGAAAAAAAGACTGGACCTGGAAGTGGGATTGTAAAAAGACCTGCCGGGATTTACGAATTGCGTTTATGGAACGATCAGCTCAGGTGTTTCCACCACATTGCTTTTGTGCAGGGCGCGATCGTAAAAATAGATCTTGTATTTGATTATTTTGTGTTTGGTGGATTGACGATATCCATTCAGCGTGATCTGGAATTCACCTTTCAGATAACTCTCCTTACTTGTTTTTTCCACATACTGAACACGCTGGCGGATCAGCCCGGTATCTACCGAATTGGTCTGCAGGTCGTAAATGGATGTATCTTTAAAAGTGCCATCCGCTGCTTTATAGGTTGTTTTAATATAAAGGTTGTAATAGTACGGTGTCGTTTTGTCGTACATGCCCATTGTATCGGAAGTGCGGAGCCCGATGTCGCCATCACCATCCGTGAACTTTAATACCAGGAACGCATCATACTTACTCGTTGCAGTAAAGCTTCCGAATTCCAGTGCAGGAGTTTCCGGATAACTTTCATTTGATTTTTTGCAGGAAGAGATACCTAATGCTATCGGAATAACGATACAGGCAAGGAGTATGTTGGGGCTTAGGCGCATTTGAATAATAAAGATAAAGATAAAATATTGCATTGGCAAAAGCAATAACAGCCGGATATTTAACGTAATTTTGCAATTGGCATGCAAACCTGGTTCCAACGGATATTTTCGATCAACAACCCGCAGCAATTGGAGCAGGGAGCATTGGAAGCATTCCGCTACCAGATGGATCACAATCCTGTTTATCGCGAGTTCGTTTCGCACCTTGGGATACAGAAGAACGAGGTGAGTTCCCTGGATCGTATCCCTTTTTTGCCTATTCAATTCTTTAAAACACATAAAGTATACGCATCGCCAAAAACTGAAGAGATCATATTTACCAGTTCGGGAACAACGGGGATGGAAATTTCAAAACATTATGTAGAGAACCTGGTCGTGTATGAGAAAAGTTTTGAAAGAGCATTCTCTTTGTTTTACGGAAATGTAAAGGACTATTGCATTCTCGCTTTATTGCCTTCTTACCTCGAGCGGGGGGGCTCTTCACTCGTGTATATGACAGATAAGCTGATCAAACAAAGCGGACATCCACTCAGTGATTTTTATTTACACAACCTTGATGACCTGAAGAATACGATCGAAGTATTAAAAAAACAAACTACCAAAGTGATCCTTTTAGGTGTTTCCTATGCCTTGCTGGATCTCGCGGACAGCGGCTGTAAACTGAATGAGCAATTCATCGTGATGGAAACAGGTGGTATGAAAGGCAAGCGCAGGGAAATGCTGAAAGAAGAATTGCATGCTTATTTATCTGCTGCATTCGGAGTAAAAAAGATCCATTCCGAGTACGGGATGACGGAATTGCTCTCACAGGCCTATAGCAAAGGCGATGGTATTTACGAGGCTCCTCCCTGGATGAAGGTCAGCACAAGAGAAGTAAGTGATCCCTTGTCGGCTGGAAGAAAAGAAAAGAGTGGGGGCATCAATGTGATCGACCTGGCCAATTTATACAGCTGCCCCTTTATTGCCACCCAGGATCTTGGGAAAGTGCATACCGACGGAAGCTTTGAGATCCTCGGACGTTTTGATAACAGCGATATCCGGGGATGCAATCTGTTAGTGGGATGAAAAGGAGCCTGTACATAGCGATCTGTTCCCTGTTTGCATTCAGCACACAAGCACAATCTTTTGAAGTGCGGATGATGCGGAAGATCCATAGCGACAGTACGATTTTCAAGGACAAGCTCTGCAGAGGGCTCAGCAATTCAGTTACGCCTTTATCCATTGCGGCCCCTTCTTCTATTCTCCTGGTTGGTTTCATCAACAAGGACCAGGATCTTCAACGGGAAGGATATCGGGCTACAGCATCTATCCTGCTGAGTACAGCTATTTCCGGCAGCATCAAATACTCCATCAAAAGAGAGCGTCCTTTCTCGCGTTCACCTGAATATTTCTGTAAGAAATGTAAAGCAGGCAAATTGTCTTTTCCTTCAGGGCACACTACTGCAGCTTTTGCCACGGCTACTTCGCTTACTCTCGCCAGTCGTAAATGGTACGTAGCTGTTCCTGCTTATACCTGGGCCAGTGGTGTAGCCTATTCACGTATGTATTTAGGCGTACATTATCCCAGCGATATTTTTGGTGGAATAGTGATCGGAGTGGGTTCTTCCTTCCTTGTGTGGGGAGTGGACAAGTGGTTGATGAAGCGGTGATAGTATCATTTTATACTATCAAAAAGCAAGTAGTTCTTATTTCCAGAATTCATACCACTTTTTCGAAGGATTTCGCTGTTTGCCTTCCGGTTTTTTTTGATCTCCGGTATTCTTTCCGGACTTGCCTACCAGATTAATCAGATCCGCCGAAAATCCCATCTCCAGCAGGTGATCACGTGCCGCTTCATTGGCTGCAAAACGGAGTTTTTTTACATGGAATAAAGGCGTGAAACATTCGTACAGAGCAGTTCCCATACTTTCAAAGTTACTCATATCAATGAGCAGCTCATCACGTTTGCTTACCGATTGAAGAGCCTTTGTCAATGCTTCTTTTTTATAAATGGAGTGAGCGCCATAGATCTTTATACGATAAGGTTGTTCATCATAGTGTTTGATACCGGTGCTTTCAAAAAAATATCCTTTTAGCAACTCCAGGTAATTTTCGCAATTCTGATCTTTTACTTTATCTTCCACAAGCTCCAGCCAAAGCCGAACCAGCTTTAGTTCGTCCGTTCCTTGCTCAGGGCATCTGAATTTGTAATGGGTAGAAACACCATTCAGATCCAGGGTGCAGTGCAGGCTAACACCATCCAGGATCAGGCGTTTATCCTCCCTGGAGGCAGCGATGATCCTTTGTGAAAGCTCTTTTAATTCGGAAACTTTTGCCGGTTCTACTTCAAAACTCCAGGACTCGCCTTCATCGTTCAGTACAGGAGCTTGATTTTTTTGAAAGAGTGCCTTGCCGCTTTCTTCTTCTACCTGCAGATAACAGGAATTAAGAAAGGATGGAAAGATCTCAAGTATTACGAGGTTTGTAACCATTTATGGAAGAGTGATTATTTGTTTCAGAGAATTTCAGATACAATCAAATATACTAAAAAAGAGTATTGTTGAAAGATTCCATCCGGTACTTTACTTTACCTCTTTGTAAAGCACCTCTTTACCATACACATATTCGTAATCGGATACAAAAGAAATTCTTTTATTTTGCTTTCGTAAATGAAAAACTTTGGAGCAATCTACATCGCCTTTCCCATCATCCGGATAATAACAAATGCTAAGAACATTTCCTTTAAGCATGTATCGAAAAGTGTCCTTTTTTTTGTCATAAATAATACTGTCTTTCTGATTTACTACTGCAGAATCATCCGGCAGGCTCCAGCTCCACTGCCCGTTCAGCGAGTAACCGCTTGAATCGGAAACAAAAAAATAATCATTATGGTAATGAAAAAAATCGCTTGACCAATGCGTGCCTTTAAGACGAACCGGTGCATTGTTCGATGCTTTCTGAGCACTACCCGAATGGATAGCCGCAAAAAAACCAAGTAGCAGAATGCAATTCCGTATCATATTCAATACAGGGTTGTTATTTCACCGGGCTCATATCTACCGATATCAAACGTTCCGGTTGTCTCCAGGGAGCAAGGCCGCTTTTCAGCATGATGATCTGCCCGTCGGGGCCTGCAACATACGTAATGAAACCTGCTGCCAGCGAAAAATCTTCACCTCTGCGGATCATGTACATATTGCGGGTGAGTGGATAATCATTCGTCTGGATATTACTCTGATCGGGAAAATAAGCTGTTTCATTTCCTTTGGCAGCGACCGGAAGTAAAGCTATTTTCGACAGAAACGATTTGTGAAGCGAATCATCACTGTCACTGATCCAGATGTAATCCATCACGCCGATCGCATTTTTGTTGTTGTTTATCCGGCTCACGAGATCATTTACATCGGAGGCCGCATAACAGTTCTTTCCTAAGGGTTTTCCCTGCAATAAGCTATCCTGGCAATACAGCGCCGTACTTGTTTTTTCGCTTTCGAAAATAATGGTCTTAAAACGTCTGCCCGCTGTATCACCGCTTAGTATGGCAATGAGTGATTCTATAGTGATGCTGGAGTCCGGTGCTTCTTTATTGCTGATGAGGGCTACGGCACTTTTGCCTACGAACATAGCACTAATAAAGATGTTCTTTTTTTTGAATTGTTCTTCTTCATTGCTACTCAGCTGCCTGTTCATCACAATGGTTTTGCAGCTGTCGTTGAATAAGGCCTGTACTGCTTCACTTTCGTTGCAATACACCAGCTCTATTTTTGCACGGTTGTATATTTTTTCGAAGGTATAGGCCTGGTTCTTTATATGCAGCTGCATGCCGCGCTCGCAATATACTTTCAACTTGCCGGAAGTAGGGCTGTTTTCTTCCACTACCTGGTATCCATCGTCGGAGCAGGAAACTAACCATGCCATACAAAGGAAAAAAAGAATTGATTTATTCATCACCCCGGGATTTGAATTGTTTGTATTGCTGAATTACGCGTGCGCCGCGTATCACCGAATATACTAAAAATATGATAGCGATCCAGGTGCGGTTCGGCGGCGGGATCGTTTCATATAAAACCTGGGTGGCAAGGAGCGCTATCCCGAAAATAAATATAAGCAGGGACATAAATGCTCCCAAATACCAGTACACTCTTTTAAAAAGATCGTTGTTTTGCATCGTTGTTTTTCTAATTTTTTACCAGGTCGAACTGCAGGCGGCACAAACTTCTGTAAAGCCCGTCGGGGTACTGCATCAGTTCCTCGTGCGTTCCCATTTCCACCACTTCGCCTTTTTCGAGCACGATGATCTTATCGGCATTGCGGATGGTAGATAAACGGTGTGCGATCACAATGCTCGTTCTTCCTTCCATCAGTTTGTCAAGGGCTTCCTGTACAATGCGCTCGCTTTCGCTGTCGAGAGAGCTGGTGGCTTCATCCAACAGAAGGATAGAAGGGTTTTTCAATACGGCTCTTGCAATAGCGATCCGTTGTCTTTGTCCTCCCGATAGCTGTATCCCGCGCTCGCCCACTACGGTATCGAATTTTTCGGGAAAGCTTTCGATAAATTCCAGTGCATTGGCCTGGCGTGCGGCTTCCCGCACATCTTCTTCCGTTGCATTGGGTCTTCCGTACAGGATATTCTCACGGATCGTGCCGGCAAAGAGGATCACATCCTGCGGAACAATCGCCATTTTAGCGCGAAGCTCCGTCAATGACATATCTTTTGTATCCGTTCCGTTCAGGCGGATCGTTCCTTTTTCCGGATCATAAAAACGAAGGATCATACCGGCGATTGTTGATTTTCCCGAACCGCTTGGACCAACGAGTGCAATGGTCTGCCCCGTTTCAGCCTTGAAAGAAACCTCTTTTAATACTTTAAAATCCGCGCGGGTAGGGTAGTGGAAGCTTACATTACTGAATTCCAGCTCACCTCTGCGGTCTTTGGACTGCTGTGCCGATTGATAGGCAAGATCGATCTCTTCGTTCTTTTCGTCCAGGATCTCAAACACCCTGTCGGTAGCACCTAATGCACGTTGTATGGATGCGATCTGTTCCGGTAGTCCGCCCAATGAGCCGGCAATAAAAAGGGCAAGCATCATGAATTTTCCAAACTCTTCGGCAGAAAGGTTTCCATCCGCTTTCATCAGGAGCATTTTGTAGAGGATAAAGAAAATTGAACCGAAAATAAAGGTCATTACAAAGGCAAAGAAACTACCCCGGAAGATCCCGTATTTCATACCGAATTTCCGGATGCCTTCCGCGATACCCCTGTATCTTTTGATCTCAAAGGTCTCGTTGGTAAATGTCTTCACATTGCTGATCCCGGTTAGTGCCTCGCCTACCACTACATTGGAAGCGGCAATTTTTTCCTGGTAGGATTTGGAGTATTTCCTGATCTTTTTTCCGAAAATAATGGTTATAATGATGATAGGAGGAATAACGGCAAGGAACCAAAGTGCGATCTCGAGCTTTGTATAATAGATAAGGAGGCAAAGACCACCAATGCCGACAATGCTTTGCCGTATAAATTCTGCAATATTCATTGTGAATGCTTCCGAGATCACATTGATGTCCGTGGCCATCCGGCTGCTTAGTTCGGCCACCTGGTTCTTCGAAAAGAATCCCATCGGCATCTGTACCAGTTTTTTGAATGTATCTGTTCGCAGCCCGATCAGGATATTTTCTGTAACCCGCGAGAACATAGCTACACGTCCGAACGAAACGAAGCTTTGTACGATCAAAAGAACCAGTAAAGTAAGTCCTGTTTTATTGATCTCATGGACCATCTGATCTCTGTTCATGCCCGTTTCACCGAAAAAGCTGAACATTTTACCGGAAACCAGCGGAAATACAAGCCCGATACCGGCTGTTCCGGCCAGAAATACCATTCCCATGGCGAACTGCCATTTTTGTTTTTTTAAATAAGAGAATAAACGAAGTGATTTTTTCAGATTCGCAAGACTGAGCTTTGCCTTTGGCATCTCTTCTTTGGTGTTTTCGCCGCCTCTTTTAGCCATAATATTCTCAAATAGAGGTACAAAAATACTATCTTTATGCTATAAATACCGGCAAATCGGGGTGGATTCGATAAAAAATATTCAATTTCATCGATAACCGGGAGGATGCTGCCCGCCGGATGTTGATTTCAGCAGGTGAAAAAAACAACCATCCGGGTGGATTTTTTCACAAAAAAATTTGACAATTAAAATTTGCAGGTACGGAAAAACTCTCTATCTTTGCCATCCGATTTTAAAAGAACGAATTTTAACGCATAAATTTTAGAATATCATGAAACGTACATTCCAACCATCGCAGCGTAAACGTAAAAACAAACACGGTTTCCGTGAAAGAATGGCGAGCGCTAATGGTCGCAGGGTAATAGCTTCCCGCAGAGAAAAAGGCAGAAAAAAATTAACTGTTTCTGACGAGAAAACACACAAATAATAGTTTTGTTTGCTTATTTATATAGGAAAGACGCCTTCTGGGCGTCTTTTTTATTTTTTAGCTTCCCAGACACAGATTTCGCAGATGTCACGGATTGGGTAATGTAGAGGCGTTAAAATTTTCACAGATCATTTTAATTGAAATCTGCGCAAATTCTTCATTTAAGATTAAAGTTTAAAAAGAAATTATATCTGAGAAATCCGCGGAATCTGTGTCTGTATTCAGCTTAATTATTTTTTCAGTGCAATGATCGTCTCAGCAGGATTGCTGCTCGAAAACACCGTATTTCCTGCCACCAGCACATCAGCGCCGGTATCCACCAATTTCCGGTAATTATTCATATCCACCCCGCCATCAATTTCTATCAGGGCTTTGGAGCCTGAGTGCAGGATCATATCTTTCAACCTTGCCACTTTTTTGTAGGTATTCTCAATGAATTTTTGTCCGCCAAATCCGGGATTCACACTCATTACGCACACGAGGTCAATATCAGCGATGATATCCTGCAACAGTTCCACGGAAGTATGCGGATTGATGGCAACTCCTGCTTTCATCCCGAGACTGCGGATATTCTGCATACTGCGGTGCAAATGCGGGCAGGCCTCGATATGAAAGGTAAGCACTTCTGCTCCCGCATCCTTAAAAGCCTGGGTGTATCTGTCAGGATCCACGATCATCAAATGCACGTCCAGCGGTTTTTTTGCATGTTTCTGCAGAGATTTCAGTACGGGGAAACCAAAAGAAATATTCGGAACGAAAACGCCGTCCATTATATCCACATGGAACCAGTCGGCAGCACTGTTATTGATCATTTCAATATCACGCTGAAGATTACCAAAATCAGCAGAAAGTACAGATGGAGCAACTATGTGAGACATAAATTATTTTTTTTGGTAAAAATAGCAATTATCGCAATAGGAGGAATTTTTCATTCCGAAAGAAGAGATAAATCCCGGGTTTTTGGTTGATGCATCTTGTGTAATCAATAAATAACCCCAAATAAATAACCCGAAATAACCTAAGGGATATTGAGGTATTTATGTGTCTGCAGCGACACTCTCCACTGCGGA
This sequence comes from Bacteroidota bacterium, assembly GCA_021156365.1. Lineage (GTDB taxonomy): Bacteria > Bacteroidota > Bacteroidia > B-17B0 > Aurantibacillaceae > JADJDM01. The sequence goes on along the minus strand of JAJNDK010000016.1, from coordinate 24,445 downwards.
TTTTCTTTTATAAAATCAACGATCAGCGGCATGATCTCATTGCGTTTGCTCCATTCGGGCTGCAGGTACAGTTTACACTCCTTACTGACTTTTGAAGCCTGTTCCTGTGCCCAGATCAGGTCGTGTTTATTGAATACGATGATCTTCAGCTCGTGTGCTTTTGTATAGATCTCTCCGAGGGGCAGCATGGTCTTTTTCGGGGAAAGGCAGATCCAGTCCCAATCACCACTAAGCGGGTAGGCTCCGGATGTTTCAATAAAAGTCTGGATCCCTTTGCTTTTCAGTTTAGCGGTCAGGTAATCGAGCTTGTACTGCAATGGTTCTCCTCCCGTCACCACTACTGCTTTTCCGGGCCAGGCCATTGCATGCTCAATGATCGTGTCGCTGGCAGTAAGCGGATGAATGGAAGCATTCCAGCTCTCTTTTACATCGCACCAATGACATCCCACATCACATCCACCGATCCGGATGAAATAAGCAGCTTTGCCGGTATTGTATCCTTCTCCCTGGATGGTGTAGAACTCTTCCATCAAAGGAAGCAATGTCCCTGCATCCAGTTGCGACTGCTGCTCGTCCGATAATCCCGATAGTTTGTAATGTGCCATAAATAAGGCTGCAAAGATAAGGAATTAATGTGGTTTCTCGCAAAGACGCAGAGAGCGCAAAGTGTAACGCGAAAAGGGGAATATTCCTACCGGGCTTAGCGGTCTCTGCATCTCTGCGTGCCTATATTTTCTTCTGAAGGGTCTTTACAATATCCCCCACATTCTCAAAAGCACTCACTTCATTAAAGCTGAAGCGGATCCGGAACTGCTCTTCGATACGGTGCAGCAGGTGCATGTGCGTAAGTGAATCCCAGCCATGGATATCGGCTGCGTTAGTAGCATCGGTTATGATCAGGCTGCTGTTCTCAAATACATTTCTGAAAACTTCCTGCAACTGTTGAAGCAATGGCTCAGGCATACAGCATTCTTTTTAGTTTGTTCATATCGGTTTTCCCGTTCTCGTTTTTCGGAAAGGCTTCCACAAAGATAATTTTTGAAGGCAGCATATAAGAAGGCAGGTACCAGCTGAGCTCATTTCTCATCTCTCTTTCGGTGTATTTGCTTCCTTCCACAAAGGCGATCAGAACAGGGAGTTCGCTCGGATTACCCATTATTACTTTGCATTCCTGTTTAGTCAGTAAGGAAATGTTTTTTTCGATCTCTGTCAGCTCCACTCTGTAACCGTTTATTTTCACCTGCGTGTCATGTCGTCCGCGGAAAATAAGATCTCCTTGTTTATTTACACTGGCCCAATCCCCTGTTTTATACCAGGTTTTGCCATTGTGCTCAAAAAAACTTTCAGCAGACCGATTGCCGACATACTTATCGATCACCTGTTCCCCATTGAAACAAAGCTCACCTGCGTTTTTATGTATGTCTTCTTCATCAATAAGGCTGCCGGCTTCATCCACTAAGATAAAATGCATGCCGGGAAAGACTTTGCCAAGCGGAACAATACCGGAATGACTTTCTGCAGCCGATGTTTGTTCATCCCAGCAATACCGTGTGCATACGATCGTTGTTTCGGTGGGGCCATAAAAATTGTGGATCTGTGCATTCGGAATGCATGGCTTCCACTTCTGTACATCCGGCTGGTACAGAGCATCCCCGGAGAAGAAAGAATACCGTAGCTCAGGAAAATGAAACTCCTGTAAGAAAGGAGCAGCCAGTTTCAACACGCCAGGAACCATGCTGGAAACAGTGATCCCGTGGTTTTGAATGGTTTTAAAGATCTCCAGGTATTTAGCAGGAGCATCCTTTACTACATAAACCGAAGCTCCTGCATTCCATGCACAAAAAACGGAAAAAACGGATACGTCAAAGCTCAATTCGTAGGGTTGTAAAAAACGATCTTTCGGATTAAAATCGTATTCCTGCAGGAAGAACCCGAAAAAGGCATTCACATTTCTTTTACTTATCGGCACTCCTTTGGGCTCTCCCGTGGTTCCGGATGTGTAAAGAATATATGCATAGTGCTGACTTATGAAAGCAGGAGCTTCATCGGTAATAGTTACTTTTTTCAGCAGGGAGGTGTCTACTACCTGCAGTTTTTCCAGGGGAGGCACATCATATTTCGAACCGTGTACCAGCAGCAATTCCAGCTCACAATCACGGATGATATGGCGCAGCTTTGCATTCGGATATTTTACATTCAGGGGCACATAACAGCCTCCAGCGAGGGAGATGGCAAGAATAGATGCATAGGAGTATACATCCGGTGTACAATAGATCCCTATATTTTCTTTCGGATATTTTTTCAATTCTTCGTATACTGGAATAGCTATATCAAACAATTGCTGATACGTGTAGAGTGTATCATTGATATGAAGGGCAGGAGCATCTGGTGAATGCTGCAACCAAAACAGGAAACCTGCGCACAAAGACGTATCGTTTTCCGTGATCGTATATTTAGTTCCCGTGTTTGACATTTTGCTTATTCCTTTGTAAATTTCGTAAATATTTCCAGAACATGCCCATATCCAAATTTCTCCTGCCTTTTTTATTCCTTTCTTCCCTGATTTTTGCCCAACAAAGCAGCAAACTTAACTTTCCGCTGGTAAAAGCTATTCAGCAGCATGGTGATGCGATCTACACGGTGATAGCGAAAGGCGATGCCGCACAGGTGGAAGAACAGGCAAAAAAACTGGGACTTGAGTTTTTATATGCAGTAAAAAACACTTCTGTTATTCGTGGAAAAGGAACCGATCTGCAGAAGATGTCGGCTGCAGGCTGCATTCAGCGTATGGAGCTAAATATCCAGCACTACAAGGTACTGGACGATTCCTCGCTGTCGAAAAACAATATCACTCCTGTTCATGCAGGACAAATTCCGCTTACACAGGGATACAAAGGAAAAGATGTGATCATCGGGGTAATTGATACCGGGATCGACTATTCACATCCCGATTTTAAAGACAGCAGTGGAAAGTCGCGTGTACTCTGGATCTGGGATCAGGCACAGGCAGATTCGCTGAATACACCCATGCCATACAATTATGGCCAGGAGTGGAGCGGGGTACAGCTCGACAGCGGCCTGAGCAATCATACGGATTATACCAACGGAGGCCACGGCACCAAAGTAACAGGAGTAGCTGCCGGCAACGGTAATTCTGCTTTCCAGTATCGAGGTATTGCTCCGGAAGCGGATATTATTTTTGTTTCGCTTGATTTTACGAATCCCGGACCGACTGTTGTGGATGCGATGGATTATATTTTTGCAAAAGCCGCATTGGAAGGAAAACCCTGCGTGATCAATATCAGTCTGGGTGATTACTATGGTTCACACGACGGAACAGATCTGCAGGCGCAGGCTATCGATAACATGCTGACTGCACAGAGCGGGCGGGCAGTGGTGGCAGCCAACGGTAACGGAGGAAATATTCCCTTCCATTTGGGATATGCTGTAAATGCCGATACGAATTTTACCTGGCTGCAGGCGCCTAATGTGAATGCTGCCGATCCGGTCATATTCGATGTATATGCAGATACAGCGGATTTCAGGAATGTACAGTTTACTATTGGCGCTTCAGATAAAATAAGTTATTCATACAGGGGAAACATCGGTTACCGGAACGCAGATTCTTCACTGGCGGTGCTGAGAACAGACACCTTATGGAACAATGGCAACAGGATTGGGATTGTTAGTTCCTATACGGATGTGGTCGATAGTCTGGTCATATTTTCGGTGATGGTAGTACCCGATAGTGTTGGCTATTTCTGGTCTTTTGAAACTACAGGTTCCGGTTATTTCGATTCCTGGAATTTCGATTATAAGTATACGAATCTGCCTTCCACAGCGATCCGCCCTGATATGATCTATTATAAACGAACGGATACATTGCAAACAATGTGTACCAGTCTGCAATGCAGCAACAAGGTCATCAGTGTAGGAAATTACGTAGGGCGCGATAGTTACATAGATGTGCGTGATACACTTAGTTTTTTTCCGGGAGTGGTAGACAGCATTTTTGATAACTCCAGTCTGGGACCCACACGCGACGGGCGTATCAAGCCGGATATCAGTGCCACAGGAGAGAACATTGTTACGGTAGGTGAACAAACCTTCATGGGCTGGCTGGCGATCAATTTCCCCTATATCGTTACGCAGGACAGTATGCATATGATCTTTGGCGGAACATCGGCTGCATCACCTGTTGTGGCGGGGCTCGCCGCTTTGTATTTCGAAATGTACCCGACAGCTACTTATCAGCAATTGAAACAGGACATCATTACCTGTGCCATCCATGATGGTTTCACAGGGCCCAATCCAAACAATACCTATGGCTATGGCAAGCTGGATGGTTACGGTGCACTTACCTGCCAGAACCCGATCGGCATTCAAACAATGAATAAGCTGTCAGGGACTTTCATGGTATACCCAAATCCTACGAATGGAGCCGTTCAGATTGAATTACAAGGCAAAGAACAGGTGGGAAGTAAAATAGAGCTGATCAATGCACTCGGGCAAATTGTATATACGGGTGTGGTGACAACCGACAAACAAAACCTTCAATTGACCGCCCTTCCCGGGATCTATTTTCTGAAGATAGGTAATGGCAAATTCGCTGTTACTCAAAAGCTTATCATTCAGTAGGATATAAGAGCTTTTGCCGGCAAGATAAGTTTCGCTTTTTCAGCGGATTTCCGTAGTTTTATACAAATTTTAATTTATGGCTCTTTACATCACCCTTGGCGTTGTCGCGCTTTTACTTTTAATGAGTTTCAAAACTGTTCAACAGGGAACAGTAGCAGTAACAACCATTTTCGGGAAATACAGGAGGACTTTACCACCCGGCTTAAACTTTAAGCTGCCGATCATCGAAAGAGTGACAAAAAAGATCAGTATCCAGAACCGTTCGGCAGAGCTGGGATTCCAGGCTGTTACGGTGGATCAGGCCAATGTGAATTTTACGGCCATGCTGCTGTATTCGGTATTGGATCAGCGGGAAGAAACGATCAAGAACGTAGCCTTTAAATTCCTTGATGACCGAAATCTTATGCAGGCACTCGTACGTTCCATCGAAGGTTCGGTAAGGGCTTTCGTTGCTACCAAAAAACAATCGGAGGTTTTGTTATTACGGAGAGATATTGTAGAAGCGGTAAAAGATCAATTGGATCAAACGCTTGAATCCTGGGGATATCACCTGATCGATCTCCAGCTGAATGATATTACATTTGATGAAGAAGTGATGCGCTCGATGGCAAAAGTAGTGGCTTCCAACAACCTGAAAGCTGCCGCAGAGAACGAAGGTCAGGCTTTACTGATCACCAAAACAAAAGGTGCCGAAGCAGAAGGGAATGCCATCAAAATTGCAGCTCAGGCCGAAAAAGAAGCTGCCCAGCTCCGCGGACAGGGTATTGCTTTATTCCGCGAAGAAGTGGCCAAAGGGATGTCGGGTGCTGCAAAAATGATGAACGAGGCTGAGCTCGATCCGTCTTTTATCCTCTTCAGTATGTGGACCGAATCTATCAAGAATTTTGCCGAGCAGGGTAAGGGTAACGTGATCTTCCTCGATGGCTCTACACAGGGCATGGATAGAACAATAAAAGAATTAATGGCTATTTCGCATCTGGACTCAAACAATAAAAAATAACCATTTCCTGATATGCTGAGAATTTTCGCATCCATTCTTATTTTCCTTTTTTGTTTATCGTTTCAGCTATCACATGCGCAGATCAAACAATTTGAGTCAGATTACAAGCCTTTGATCTCTATGGGTAAGCTGCCGCTCATTTATACGACCACTGCTACGGAAAAAGCGAATATTGATATCGCCACCGCACAAAAAGAAAAGAATTATAATACCCGCAAGGCAAAAGAGAATTTTTACCTGATCTCCAACTTCCAGATCGACCAGATCCTCCGGAGCGGAAAGATAATGTTCAACGATTCGCTCTCGCAGTTTGTAAATAAAGTAGCCGACGAAACCTTCAAAAGTGACCCGGAGATCCGGAAAGGGATCCAGATCTATATTTTGAAGAGTGATATTGTGAATGCTTTTACGGCTGACAACGGTATGATCATCGTTTCCATCGGGCTTTTGTCACAGCTGGATAATGAAGCTCAGCTCGCCTATATTCTCAGTCACGAAGCCTCACATTTTACCAAAAAACACTCGGTTGATTCGTATGTGACCACGCATTCGAATACCTACAAAAAATCAAACAGTTTTGATGAATACCGCTATAGCCAGGATGCCGAATTTGAGGCGGATGCAGAAGGACTTAAGCTGTTTAAAAAAACAAAGTACAGCTACAAAGGCATTACGGGTGCTTTTAATATGCTTAAATACTCGTACCTGCCTTTCGATGAGATCAAATTTGATAAAAGTTTTCTGGAGGACAGCAACCTTGTATTTCCGGCAACTTATTTCATCAAAGAACTGAATCCGATCAAAGTGGATGAGAACTATGATGACAGCAAAAGCTCACATCCGAACATCAAAAAAAGAAAAGACAATGTAAGCCGTGAGCTGGGCGAGTTTTCGGATGACGGCCGGGAAAAATTCCTCGTGAACAAGGATGAATTTTACAAGATGCGCGAAACGGCACGCTTTGAGCTATGCAACATCGATCTGCAGCAGGAAGAATATGCGGATTGCATTTATGAAGCGTATGTTTTACTGAAAAAATATCCGGACAACGTCTACCTGAAAAAAATGATCGGGAAAGCCCTGTTCAATATGGCAGCTGCCAAAGCTCCGCAGGAAAAAGAATACAAAGGCTGTATCGAGCCTACACTGGACATTTCGGGAAGCGCTACTATTTCCTACGATTATTCGGTGGTAGAAGGAAATTCACAGCAGGTGTATCATTTGCTGAGCAATCTGTCGGCTACCGAAAGTAACATCACGGCTCTTAATTACAATTGGAAATTAAACAAGGAACTCAAAGATGACAAGCAGGTGAAAATGCTCTGCGACTCACTTTTTGTATTACTGGCTCTGAACAATGAGATCACTTCTACTTACTTTCATAAAAAAACAAGGCAGGAATATATCCGTGAGTTGACACCACAAAAAATTGTAAGAGACAGTACAGCTACGGACAGCACGGTTGTGAAAACCGATACGATCCGCAAAACACTGAGCTCGCTCGACGAACTGGAAAGCGATGAAGCGGATAGCAAGATCACCCGGATCAATGTGCAGACCAAGACAGTGGAAGTGAAGGAAGAAAAAGTGGTGGAAACCGATTCGGCCCGTGTTCAAAGACTGATCACTAAGCTGAATGATGAATTTGATAAGTATGCCTTCTCGGAACTGCTGAGAGAAAAAGACTTTGCCGACAAGCTGGCTGCAGCGGAGGAATTCAATAAAAAATATCGGGGGCGAAAATTCGATTCCATCGTTAAGAACAAAAAACAGAAAGAAAATACAGGAGGTGTAGGTATAGAGAAGCTGGTGATCCTCGATCCTTTTTATATTAAAACGGATGAGCGTGTAAGAGAGAGCTATAAGTATTACGATTCGGAAGAACGGCTCCAGCAGTTCGGTGAGATATTGAAACAGAATGCAGATCGGGTAGGATTAAAAAATGACTACATCGATTCCCACTCGCTGAGTACTGATGACATTGATAAGTACAATGATTACACCCTGCTGAACGACTGGACGACGGAATTCCTTGAGCATGGATATAACAGGAATATGCTGATCTTAAGCAACGATGCGGCAGAGCAACTGAAAAAGAAATACGATACACGTTATGTAATGTGGAGCGGAGTATATACGCATCGTACGAAAAAAGAGCATGTAGGAGCTGCAGTAGCAACTACGATACTGACGCTGGGTCTCGCTGCACCGTTCACGATCCCATACCTGCTCCGGAAAGAACAACAAACACTTTATTTCGCAGTGGTCTACGATCTGCAGGAAAATGAGATCCTGTATACCAATACCACAGTTGTACGATTGAAGGATTCAAAGGATTTTTTGAATGCCTTTGTGTATGATACCATGTTAACCATTAAATCACAGCCCAAATACAAATGAGAACGATAAAACAGATCGCTTGTGTAATAGGGGTAGTGATTGGTATTTCATTACACGCACAATCTATTGTGCCCGGATACCAGGGCAAAAAAACATTTGTTGACTATAAGGTGAATGTAACTCCCGCATTCCGGCATCCTACTTACCTGAACAGGATTATGCCAAAAAACCGCGATGTTTATCCGCGGGGTACGGCCGAAGAAAGCGCATTCATTCCTTTCAATGTGACACATACGATCAGCATTGAACGGGTAATGGGCCGAAAATTCTCCATGTCGTTCAACTATATGTTTGCTGCTTCCAAAGAATATTTCACGTTCAATCACAATGTAATAAATTCGGCAACCGGGGTAACAACTACTTATAGTTATACAAATGAAAAGATGAATGTATACGGGCATTATTACACCGGTTCGTTTGTGATCTATGGGAAGAATGCCCTCGCACCCTATGGAAAGTATTTTAAGCTCACGGCAGGTTATTGCAGCATGATGGGCAAGTTTGTAGAAAAACAATTAGAAAGCGATAATGAGGCTTCGGTTCTCAATCCATTGGTTCTGAACTCTGATGTAGGTTATTACAAAACAGGGTCTTTCGGCTGGGGCTGCAGCTTTGGTACGAACAGGATCTATAATGACCGCATCGTGGTGAACAGGGGAATAGGTTTCTTTTTGCCGACGCGTTCGGATGATATTAAGGATGTAAACCTTTCATTAAAAAACGTGAGCTGGACCATTTCGAACCGCCTGCATCTGAGAGACCTTGCCACTTTTTACCTCGGAGTAGGTTATCTCTTTTAAAAAAAATGTTTAACAGAAAAAGTATAAAATAAAATGACGAAGATTAAATTTGGAACAGATGGGTGGCGTGCAATTATCGCCAAAGATTTTACAGTAGAAAATGTAGCAAGGGTTACGGAAGCAACGGCGATCTGGCTGAAAAAACAAGGACCCAATCCATCGGCAGTAGTGGGACACGATTGCCGTTTTGCAGGAGAACTGTTTGCAGAAACGGCTACAAAAGTATTGCTCGCTCATGGTATCAAAGTATACCTGGCGAAGGATTTTGTTTCCACACCGATGGTATCGTTAGGCACCGTGCATTACAAAACGAGCATAGGGATCATCCTTACGGCCAGCCACAATCCTCCTTCCTATAACGGGTTTAAGCTGAAAGGAAATTACGGTGGACCGATGATGCCGGAACAGGTGCAGGAGATCGAAGATATGATCGCTGACAAGTCATCTACCAATTACGAAACAGTGAATTTTGCCGAGGCAGAGAAAAGCGGTCTGTTGCAGATCGCTCCCTTAGAGGACCTATACATAAAAAGAGTAGAAGAAAGCTTCGATCTGAAAGCGATCAAAAACTCAGGATTGAAGCTCGCATATGACAGCATGTACGGAGCAGGACAGCGTGCCATGAAACGTTTGTTCCCCGACATCATTCACCTGCATGGTGATGAAAATCCGGGCTTCAAAGGTCAGGCACCGGAGCCTATCCATAAGAATCTCACAGAATTCTCCAACCTGATCAAAGCCGACGGTAAAATTGATTGCGGGCTCTGTACGGACGGAGATGCCGATCGCATCGGGCTTTACGACAATGAAGGTAATTTTGTGGATTCACATCATATCATTCTTTTGCTGATCCATTACCTCGTAAAATACAAAGGGCAAAAAGGAAAAGTGTGTACGGCATTTTCCACTACCGTAAAGATCAAGAACATGTGTGCGCATTACAACCTGCCATTGGATGTAGTAAAGATCGGGTTCAAATACATTTGCGGGATCATGGTGACGGAAGACGTATTGGTTGGAGGAGAAGAGAGCGGAGGGATCGCTATCAAAGGACATATTCCGGAGCGGGATGGTATCTGGATGGGGCTTACACTTTGGGAATTTATGGCTAAAACCGGCAAGAGCCTGAAAGAGCTGATCCAGGAAGTATACGATATTACGGGTACGTTCTGGTTCGAGCGGAACGACCTGTATATCGATGATGCAACAAAGAACGCCATCGTGGAAAAATGCAAAAAAGGCGAATACAAAGAATTTGGTAAATACAAAATAGAGCGTATAGAAGACCTCGACGGATTTAAATTCTTCTTCGATGACAATACCTGGACGATGATCCGTGCATCAGGCACAGAGCCCGTACTGAGAACATACGCAGAAGCGAAAGACAAGGCCTCAGCTTTTGATATTCTCGCAGATGTGAAGAAAGTATTGCTGGGTTAAACGGTAGTTTGTATCATGGTGTTCGCACATATATGCAGAACTGATGGCTACAGTCAGCTCGCAAAACTCCGTGCTCTTTGCGGTATTTCTTTGCGCTCTTTGCGGTTAATTCTTACTTTTGCCTTTTAATTTTAAATTGATATGAAACCTTCGATCCCAAGCGGAACCCGCGATTTTTCGCCGGTAGAGATGCAAAAAAGAAATTACATTTTTGACGTGATCAAAAAGTATTTCCATCTCTATGGTTTCGAGCAGATTGAAACGCCGGCAGTTGAAAATCTGTCTACACTTACCGGAAAATACGGAGAAGAGGGAGATCAATTGCTTTTTAAGATCCTGAATTCAAGGATCAACGAATCGAAAAAGAAAGATGAGCTGCGCAGGGAGTTTGAGCTAAGTCTGGAGAAATCATGGAATACGGATCTTTTAACTGAACGTGCTTTGCGTTATGACCTCACGGTTCCTTTTGCACGTTATGTAGTGATGCACCAGAATGATATTACTTTTCCTTTCAAACGTTACCAAATTCAACCGGTGTGGAGAGCTGATAAGCCTCAAAAGGGAAGATATAGAGAATTTTTCCAGTGCGATGCAGACATGATCGGGAGTAACTCGCTGCTGAATGAAGTGGACCTGGTGAAACTGATGGACGATGTTTATACGGAGCTGAAATTAGATACCACCATCAAGATCAACAACCGCAAGATCCTGAGTGGTATTGCCGAAATGATCGGTGAAACGGATAAGATCATTGATATTACTGTTGCGATCGATAAGCTGGATAAGATCGGCGAGGACAATGTGATCAAAGAGCTTTCAGAAAAAGGACTTTCGGAAGAGGCCATCAAAAAACTAAAACCAGTTTTTGCCATCAACGGGAGCAATGAAGAAAAACTGATCATGCTCGAAAATCTGTTATTCGACAGTGAGATCGGAAAAAAAGGAATCCAGGAGCTTGCCTTTGTATTGAACACTGTTTCGCACATGGGCGGATTGTCTTCTGCAGATCTGGAAGTAGACATTACCCTTGCCCGCGGACTGAATTACTACACCGGCGCTATTTTCGAAGTGAAAGCCAATGTGAGCAGCCTGAGCAGCAGTATTACGGGTGGCGGTCGTTATGATGATCTGACCGGCATTTTCGGGCTGAAGAATATGAGTGGAGTAGGGATCTCTTTCGGGATCGACCGCATCTTTGATGTGATGAACGATGCTAATTTATTCCCGGATTCTATCAGCAAACGATCAACAGTAGACCTGTTGTTTGTGAATTTTGGCGAGGCCGAACAAAGCTACCTGCTGAAGTACGTGAAAGAGCTGCGTGTACTCGGCATCCGTACGGAGCTGTACCCGGATTTCAATAAAAAACTGCAGAAACAGTTCGAATACGCCGATAAAAAGCAGATCCCTTTTGTATGCATCGTTGGAGGCGATGAGATGAGCCGGCAGATCTTTAAGCTAAAGGATATGCAGAAAGGCGAGCAAACAGAGGTGAATTTCGATCAGTTGGTAGCAGCGATCAAGAATTTCTAAGATTATATGCCTTATATGGTTTAAAAATGCATCGAACCATATACGACACATATAAGAAAAACTAAAACTGTGTTGGTTTAATCAACTTTGGCAATATCATTCGCAAGGTTCTTAAAGCCTGTCAGGTCTAATTTTATAGAGCCTATGAGTATCTTGGCTTGCCCGCGGATAGGGATGTGGTTCTTATCGTCAGAGATCCAGATCGTAAGGTCTTCCTCTTTTTTGAACACACGTCCTTTTTGAACGATCGGTCTGAATTTTAAACAACGGATCTTGCCTACATCGCTTTTGATCACTTCTCTGCCAACGAATTTGATCTTCAGTGGCCAGTTTTCTTTATCAATAAAACAATTCAGTGAATAGATGTCTCCCTCTTTTGCATTGGTAAAATCCATGTTTCTTGCCGAGTAGAAAGCAGAGATCATATCCTGTGTGCCATCAGCGAAAGGAAAAGTTTGCCCGCCACCCACATCTACTTTATTGGTGAAGTGATTAAAAATATAATTCTGGTGAATTTCGTATCCGCCTTCCGAACAATTACGATTAAAGATCCAGGGAACGAGAGCGTTCTTATCGATATAGGTCTCGTATTTATCACGCACTTTATAAACCCAGTCAAAACTTCCTTTGGAAATACCTAAACCCACAATGTGATAACAATCGCGTGCTCCTATCTTTTCCAGGTCCGGTTTTACTTCCAGCGTAGCGTGTGCAGCTTCAAGGGCACCATAATGCAGGCGGTAGCTCAATAATTCTCCGGGCTTGAATGCTTCGTTTGTTTTGGTAGGAAGATCTTTGCTGAAAGTGTTCTGATTTGTACCTGTTTGCCCGATCTTTGAATAGGAATCGTTTTTAGTCCCGGCTGCAGTGATCAGGATGACGGTAAAAATACCGGCGAGTATAGATGCAATTGTCAATTTGTTGCCTGCGGATCTCATGAATTCTCTTGTTTAACAAAGATAGTCAAAGCACATGCCAAAGCAAGTACAAAGCCTGGAATAGCCTTATTTTCCTGTTAAAATACGTAAAATTTCAGACCGCTTGTCAATCAGTTCAGCCACCAGCGCCGGCTTTTGTTTACGAAGTCCGGCAATGCGAATTTCACCCATACGGACTTTTTTTCTGTCGGAATACATAAGTGCAAGACAGCTGAAAATAATTTTTATCGCAAAATATACCGGAAGGTACCACCAGGTTTTCCATACAAACCACAGAACCAGTAATTCGGCTGTCAGATAAAAATAGGAAAGAAAAGTGCCGGTCGCATAATTTACAGAAGTGTAGAATTCAATATTCTTTGCTGTTTTTTTTGCGATCGATTTCGCAGTATACCAGGGAATAAAATTCATTATCTTACCAATGGCATAAAAAGGAAAGCCTATGATCAGCATGAGTAATGAGCTCCCAAAAGACGATTGGTCCTTACTGCTTCTGTAGACATTTATATCCTGTATTTTTTGTTGTGCCAATTGTTCGGAGTAAACAGTTGTATGCGATCGTAACTTTGCTGCCTGTTCAGGATCTTTTTCGGTGAGCTCATTCAATTGTCCGATCGTATATCTCCAAAATAGCTGCTGGTGTTCGAGTCTTGATGCTTCCAATCCATGTTCAGCCAGGTATTGGTGCTTGTAGATAGGATGTAATTGTTCGATCAGCTGATCATTTTCCGGGTGAATAAGATGCGGTACCAATTCCTGCATTTTCGCTTCAAGGACTTTGGTCAGATGGTTGACTGCTTTTGCCTGGTTTTCTTTGTACAAGTCCATGAAACCCTTTACGGCAATGGGCGCGCCGGCATCGAAAAATACATCGCTTCTGAATGCAGTGGGATCGGAATAATTTACGCTCACGGGAATAATTAAAAAATCATCCCGTTTGTATTCTTCCATGAAGCCGAAAGCCATGCGTGCTGTCCCTTTCTGAATGGGCCTCAGTCTTCTTTCCTGCACACACAAACCTTCTGCAAAGACCATGATCTTGTGGTTTTTGTTCCATAGTTTATAGGCAATGGAAAAAGAGGCATTGTTCTTTTTTACACCTTCAATACCAGCATCTCTCATCCTGAAAATAGGAATGATGCCCACAGAAGTAAGGATAGTGGAGACAATTCCTTTTTTGAATGCATCGCCGCGGGCCATATAAAAAGTGCGTGGTGAAAATAAAATGCAGGAAAAGCCAATGGGATCCATAAAGGCATTGGGGTGGGTGAGAGCTATCAGCACCGGGTTTTTGACACGAAGATTGTTAAGGTCTTTGCCCTGCGAACGACGAAAAAAGATCTTTGTATAAATAGCAAAAAACGGACGAAGTAAATACCAGAGCATAAGGAAGTATCTTTTTTATGGGTCGATCAATTATAATTACATCTGGCTTCTCAGCCACGCTATGGCTTTTTCCCGGTCGTCAAAAAATTTAGTGGGCACTTTCGGCTTACTGATCTTCAAGTAAATGCTTCCCATAATGCTTTCATGCATCCGGCTGCTGTACATGGCTACTGCCTTTACATGATGGGTATATTCTTCCGAGGCACCGGCTCTTCTTGCACCAACGGTTGCATTGAAATTCTCTTCCGACTCCATCAGCACAAAGAATTTTCTGCCGGGCATATATTCAACCGACTGATCACGCGACTGCCATACATCTTCTTCCCGGAAGGTCTTGTTCTTTTTTACCCTGAATTCGATCAGCCCATCGTCGTGGATGGTCATAGTATAAATATCGGTCTCAAACGTTTTCATGAGCAGCTACAAAGAATATATATCAAAAATAGCTAATAATTCAGAATAGGGCCCAGCCATCTTTCAATATCTTTCAAAGGCATGTTTTTACGGTTCGCGTAATCTTCCACCTGTTCTTTCGTGATCTTACCAAGACCAAAGTACTGGGAGTGTTTGCTGGCAAAATACAGTCCGCTTACAGCTGCCGTAGGAACCATGGCCAGGCTTTCGGTGAGTATAATACCGGTTTGCTTTTCCACATCCATCAGCTTCCAGATCGTTAGCTTCTCGGTATGATCGGGCTGGGCAGGATAACCTGGTGCCGGCCTGATCCCTGCATATTCTTCTTTTATCAGGTCATCGTTGGAGAGCTGCTCGTTTTTTGCATATCCCCAGATCTCTTTACGTACTTTTTTGTGCAGTAATTCTGCAAATGCTTCTGCCAGACGATCGGCAATCGCTTTCAGCATAATGGAGCTGTAATCGTCATGGTCTTTTTCAAAACGTGCTACATGCTCATCAATACCAATACCTGCAGTTAGTGCAAAAGCTCCGATATAATCAGTTTCCGCTCCTTTCGGCTTTATAAAATCCGACAGCGCTATGTTGTGTTGTCCCTGCGGTTTCTTCGTTTGCTGGCGGATCGCATGGAAGACGGCTATGGTGTTCCCTTTTTCATCGTACACTTCCATGTCGTCGTCATTCACCGTATTGGCCGGCCAGATCCCGATAATGGCATTTGCACCCAGCCATTTTTCAGCGATGATCTGCTTCAGCATTTTTTGTGCATCTGCAAATAATTTGCTTGCTTCCGTCCCGCGTTCTTTATCCGTGAGGATCTTCGGGTAGGAGCCTTTCATTTCCCAGCTGTGAAAGAACGGCGTCCAGTCAATGTATTCGGCAATCTCCGACAGGTCGTAAGATGTATATACTTTCGTTCCGGTGAAGCCCGGTTTGTTTATTTCTTCTTTGCTCCAGTCGATCGGGAACTTATTGCTGCGTGCTTCTGCCAGTGGAATGAACTTATTCTGTGCCTGTGCATTTTTGTTCTGCTCCCGGACGCGTTCATAATCTTTGTTCACCTCGTCCATAAATGCACCGCGTAATTCATCCGAGATCAGGCTGCCTGCAACCGGTACCGATTTACTGGCATCGTTTACATGTACAACAGGACCCGAATAGTTCTGTGCGATCTTCACAGCGGTATGCACTTTGGAAGTAGTGGCTCCACCGATCAGCAGAGGAGTTTTAAAATTCAGCCGTTCCATTTCTTTTGCCACGTGCACCATTTCGTCCAGCGATGGCGTGATCAGTCCGCTCAGACCAATTACATCCACATTGTGTTTTTTTGCTTCCTCCAAAATTTTATCACAGGAAACCATTACACCCAGGTCAACGATCTCGTAATTGTTGCAGGCCAATACCACGCCTACAATGTTTTTTCCGATATCGTGCACATCTCCTTTTACGGTGGCCATCAGGATCTTTCCGGCATTGCTTCTTCCGTTTCCTACAATTCCGGCCAGGCGGTTCGATTCTTTTTCGGCCTGCAGATACGGTTCGAGGTAGGCAACGGCTTTTTTCATTACCCGCGCGCTCTTTACCACCTGTGGCAGGAACATTTTACCGCTTCCGAACAGATCCCCAACCACATTCATTCCGTCCATTAAAGGCCCTTCTATTACGTGCAGGGGCCGGCCTAATTTTACGCGGGCTTCTTCTGTGTCTGCATCAATATGCTCAACCAGTCCTTTCACAAGTGCATAGCTCAAACGCTGTTCCACTGTGCCTTTTCGCCATTCTTCATCTTTGTCGGTCTTTTCTTTTACTATGCCTTTCAGCGATTCGGCGTGCTCTACCAGGCGTTCCGTAGCATCATCCCGGCGGTTAAGCAATACGTCTTCCACTAATTCGAGGAGTGTTTTGTCGATATCATCATAGATCACCAACTGCGAAGGGTTCACAATTCCCATGTCCATACCGTTCTTAATGGCATGGAATAAAAATGCAGAGTGGATCGCTTCCCTTACATGATCATTTCCTCTGAAGGAAAAAGAAACGTTGCTGACTCCACCACTTACTTTTGCATAGGGAAGATTTTCTTTGATCCATTTGGTGGCATTGAAAAAATCAAGTGCATTCAGGCGATGCTCTTCCATACCTGTTGCCACCGGGAAAATATTGGGATCGAAAATAATATCCTGCGGAGGAAAATGAACCTGGTTTACCAGTACATCGTATGCGCGCTTGCAGATCTCTATTCTTCGTTCGTAGGTATCGGCCTGGCCCACTTCATCAAAAGCCATCACAATTACAGCAGCTCCGTATTGTTTTATTTTCTGCGCCTGTTCGATAAATTTTTCTTCACCTTCTTTCAGCGAGATAGAATTCACGATGGCTTTTCCCTGCACACATTTTAAACCGGCTTCGATCACTGTCCATTTGGAAGAGTCGATCATGATCGGAACACGGCAGATATCCGGCTCGGAAGCAATTAAGTTCAGGAACAGGGTCATCGCCTGCTCACTATCCAGCATTCCTTCGTCCATGTTCACATCGATCACCTGTGCGCCTCCGTCTACCTGATCTTTGGCAATGGTCAGGGCTTCTTCAAAATTTCCTTCCTTGATGAGGCGCAGGAATTTTTTAGAGCCGGTAACATTTGTACGTTCCCCGACATTCAGGAAATTACTTTCAGGTGTCAGTGTATAAGGTTCCAGTCCGCTCAAATGCATCAGTGTATCCGGTTTTGCTTTTTTACGGGGTTTGCTTTTAGCGGCTAATTCCGCAATCCGTCGGATATGAGCAGGTGTTGTTCCGCAGCAGCCTCCAACAATATTTAAGAACCCCGCCTTTAAGAAATCTTCGATCTGGTGCCCCATTTCGTGTGCATCCTGATCGTACTCACCAAATTGATTTGGTAAGCCGGCGTTCGGGTAAGCGCTTACATAAAACGGTGCTTTATTGGAAAGTTCTTCAAGGTATGGGCGCATATCTTTGGCTCCGAGGGCACAGTTCAGCCCGATGCTCAATAAATTCACATGCGAAACGGAATTCAGAAAAGCCTCGGTAGTTTGCCCGGACAGGGTTCTTCCGCTGGCATCGGTAATGGTTCCTGAGATCATGATCGGAAGATCGATCCCCTTTTCTTCGAATACTTTCTGTGCAGCGAACAAACCTGCTTTGGAATTCAGCGTATCCGTAATCGTTTCAAATAATAATAAGTCAACACCACCGTCAACGAGGCCTTCTACCTGTTCTTTGTACGAAGCCACCAGCTCATCGTAGCTCATGGCACGGAAGCCCGGGTTGTTCACATCCGGCGACATGGATAATAATTTGGTAGTAGGGCCCATTGCACCGGCTACAAAGCGTGGTTTCTCAGGAGTTTTTGCAGTGTATTCATCTGCCGCTTTCCGGGCTACTTTTGCGGCAGCGAGGTTGAGTTCGTAACAAATATCCTGCATATCGTAATCGGCCATGGAAATACGGGTGCTGCTGAAGCTGTTTGTTTCCAATATATCAGCACCGGCTTCGAGGTATTGTTTGTGGATCTCTTCGATCACATCCGGACGTGTGATGCAAAGCAGATCATTATTGCCCTTCACATCCTTGTGAAAATCTTTGAAGCGCTCGCCTCTGAAGTCCTCCTCCGTCAGCTTGTATTGCTGAATGAGTGAGCCCATGGCGCCATCGATCACTAATATTCTTTTTTCTAATTCTTCCTGTATTTTGCCCATATACTTTCTGTTTCTCTTTACTTGATTGTTCCTATATAGATCCGTGTGTCGTATTCCAAACGGACTTTGTTGTTTTCCTGGTAGCGCTGGTAGATCTTTCTCAGCACATACATCATGTGATCGTACTCTGAATGCCCGGTATTGGGCATGTAGCTGGAGGAAAGCACTCTTCCCCGAAGCCCTGTGAGATCAAGATCCTGCCAGGATTCAATGGTGTATTCGGTATACGCATTCTCTCCGAAAAAATGATCAAACACTTTTTTATCCTGTACGTTCTTGTGGTTCACTTTTGCATAATCAATGGCAAACATCTGCAGGAACTCTTCGTATAGCTTCAGAAAATCGGTAGTACCTGTTCTCCGGTCGTTCCATATCAAAGCAACATGCCCGCCCGGTTTTAGGATCCGCTTACATTCCGCTTTAAATTTGTCCTGTTCGAACCAATGAAAAGCCTGGGCGGCAATAACCAGGTCGACCGAAGCATTTTGAATACCCGTATGTTCTGCTGTGCCGTTCAGTGAAATGAATTTTTTTTCTGCGAGCTCTTTTTCCAAAAGACGTTCGGCGGCACCACGCATCGGCTCATTCGGCTCTACACCGATAACAGTAAAACCGTTTTGTAAAAACAGCTTGGCGGAAATTCCGGTGCCGGATCCGATATCGGCGATCACTGCCTGCCTGCCAATGTAGTTTTTCTGCAATAAGAGATCTACCACCTCCTGCGGATAGGAGGGGCGGTATTTCACATAGTTGTCTACGCGGTCGGCAAACCTGTTTTCTGAATTTTCAGTCATAAAAAAACCCTTCACACGCGAGCGGAAGGGAGCAATTATTTATAAAATGAATTAAATTAACTACTATTTCCGACTTATTTGTATCCTGACGAATCAGAATCACGATTTCCCACCTTCAGCTTTAATTGCGTGTTTCGGGTTTTGCGTTCCGGGTTGGAACGTACTGCCGGAATGAGCATTGAAAGTCTGGGTTGGTAAGGTTTCTCAGGGCGTGTCCCTCCACCTTTCGTAATAAGTACTGTAAAGAACGATGATACAAATATAGTGATTTTACCGATTGGCAAAAATCAAGTTTTCAGCAGGTTTATGTCAGGAAGTCCTGTCCTTTTTTTAGCAGTAGGAGCGTTTTTGCTTCTTCAGAGCCTTCTTCCGGAATAAAGTTGTACTGCCAGGAAGCATATTTCGGAAGGCTCATGAGGATGGATTCGATGCGGCCATTGGTTTCGAGCCCGAATTTGGTGCCTTTGTCATAAACGAGGTTAAACTCCACATAGCGCCCACGGCGTAACAGCTGCCAGTTCTTTTCTTTTTCTCCGAATACTTTCTCTTTATTGCGGCGGATCAGTTCGGTATAAACGGGTACAAAGGTTTCGCCCACCTCTTTCCAGAAAGCTACCTGTTTTTGAAAAACAATCGGGTCACCGGATGTAATGCGGTCGAAGAAAATGCCGCCAATGCCGCGTGTTTCTTTACGATGCGGGATGTAAAAATAATCATCGGCCCAGGTCTTGAATTTCGGATAGTAAGCAGGATCATGGCTGTCACATACTTTCTTTAATGCTTCATGAAAGAATCGCGCATCTTCCCGGCTCACATAATGCGGTGTGAGATCGATGCCGCCGCCCAGCCATTTTACTCCGTCGCTGGTTTCGAAATAGCGGATGTTCATATGAATGATAGGCACCATCGGACTCTGTGGATGGATAACAATGGAAACACCGGTGGCAAAAAAAGTTGAACCGCTGCTGATACCGGATGAAACAGCATGTTCATCTTCTTTCGTAAGGAATGCCGGAGTGGGACCATGCACGGCTGAAAAACCAACACCGCCTTTTTCAATAACAGCTCCATCGGCTATGATCCGGCTTCTGCCTCCGCCACCTTCTTCCCGTGTCCATTTGTCTTCTGTAAATACGGATGTTCCGTCTGCCTGCTCCAGTGAAGCGCAGATCGAATCCTGCAGTTGCATCAGCCAGCCCGTAATTTCGTCTTTAAATGACATATTAATTTACTTTACTGAAGGTATAATCGCTGTAGCGGATGATCTGGATGGACTTGTTATCGAAGCCGGTAGTTTCGGATGGTCTGAAAAAATTAAAATCCATGATTATGCCTTTTTTCTTGTTTGCATCCAGTTTTTTATAGAAATCGGGGCCGTATTCTTTTAATGCATTCATGTAGTAGAGCCCGATATCGATCCCCTGGAAATAAAAATCGCTTGGATCGATATAATATTTTGTCCGGTATGCTTTTGCAGCCTGGCTTATTTCCGGCTTCGAATAACATACATAATTCGCTGCTGCGAATGTGAAATTGAATTTATTCAGGTACTCCGGATCGAGATGGTCGATCGTGATCCACTTTTTCATCCCGATCACATTCAGCTCCTTTTTCTTGTCAATAAAGCTATTCAGCTGGGTAAGCACATCGGTAAGGAACACTTCATCTTCACTCAGGATAACGAAGTAATTCTTTTTGGCAGAAGTGTATGCTGCTTTTGCGGGCGGGTAGCCTTTCACTTCGTTCACGGTATCTTTTGTATTGTTGTAGGTGAGGGCAAGGTATTCGTTGTAATGCGTTTTAAATGTTTTCACAAAGGATTGTTCTTTTGGTTTCCCGGAGTTGATGATCACAATATTCTGGGTGCGGAACGAATCGGCTACAAATTCGGCAAGCGCTTCCAGCAGTGTGATGTTGGAAGGTGTGGTTTTGCTGGAATACGGATTGTTGAAGAGGATTTTGTTCTGCTGCGTTACGGGAGAAACGATGGGAATATTCTTTTCGCGGGCTTTCTCCGACACCACTTTGAAGGTGGAATTGAACATAGGCCCGATGATGAGATCGATATCCGTAAAAGGCAGTTGTTTTATCAGCTTATCTACCTGCATGGAGTCTTTATCCTGCGTATCGAATAGTTGAATGGAGTATTTTGCTCCTTTGTTCTGCAGCGAATCCATTGCGTATTTCACACCTTCGTAAAAGTCAACTGCAATGGTCTGCATCTCAGGAAAATCTTTTTTCTCCTTGATGAGCTGGTCGGCGCTGAGTTGCTCTGTTTCGTTGAATTCGAAAGGAAGGAACAAACCTATTTTGTACGCGTCTTTTTTAGACTTCATTACCGTATCCATCACCAGGGGTACGACACTTGTGGTAGTAGTGGTGGTGGTTGTAACGGTTACAGCATTGTTTTTTTTGCGGATCTTTACGATCTGCCCTGTACTCACGCCCGAGCGTGTTTCCGGGTTCAGGTTATAAAAATCATCAATATTGATATTGAATTTTTTGGTAATGGCATACACGGTTTCGCCTTTTTCTACCGTATAATTTTCAAAGGATTCGGCTACCGTAAGCTCATTTTGTTTTAAGCCTACTTTCACTAATTGAAATTCACGAAGGCCGCTTGTTGCTTCGGGATTCCATTCGTAGAAGGTCTTTTCGCTGATGCTGTATTTTTTGCAGATACTGTAAACCGTTTCGTTCTTTAGTACTTTGTGCAGCTGGTATTTTTCGAAGTCAGCAGGGCTTGTTGAAGAATTCTGTTCTTTCACAAAAGGGATCTTCAGCTCCTGTCCGGGTTTAATGCCGTCGATCGCATCGGGATTGTCGATCACTATTGTATTCAGGTCGGTTTCGTAGATCTTGGAGATAGCGTAAAGACTTTGTCCTTTTTCTACTTTGTGGATGTAATATTTTTTTCCGTTAATGGTCTGAACAACGGTCGACCTGATTGCGGTTTGTGAGCAGGCGGGCACCACGGCAAGGTAAAGTGCTGTAAAACAAAGGATGCTGGCTATTCTGAATACATACATACGGGCGGTAAATCTACAAATATAATTCCAAAATGGAAGAGGCACTTTTTCAGAAGTTTCTTACATCTTCTTCTTCGGGAACAGGTACAAAAATGAATAAATGAGCAAGGGCTATGATGATGCCGCCAATGGATTGCTCCAGCATCTGCCATACCATATCGAACAGAAGGATCTTAGTGGAAAGACCGGACGAAAAGCCCACTCCGAGAACGGTGGTGATAGCGAACAGGATAAAGCCGAGGAATGTTCCGGAGAGGAGTCCCTTCAGGAAGAGATTATGCGTGAATTTGTTCCAGAATTTGAATTCGTATATTTTGTAGAGGATAAAGGAAACAGCTAAATAAACAATGCCGGCAAGTACGAGAAAGATCGATTTGGGATATTGGATCCGGTAAAAATCGGTAGAAAGAACACCGTGCCACATATAAAATGCGGCATACATCGTAATAGCGCAAATGATCCAGCCAACAAAAAACCTAAGATTCAACATATATTATCAGATACAGCAAAAATACAACCAAAAATCAAATTATCAACAAATGTATGGAAACTAATTTGTTGATTTTTAATTGATTGATTTGCTGTAAGGAGAGCAGTCCGGATTTTGTGAAAATAACATATCAATTGATGCAGTACCCGATCCCTTTTACGGTTTTAATGACCTCATAACCAAGTAGTTTTCGGATATTTCGAATGTGAATGTCGATCGTACGCTGTTTGGCAACGCTTTCGTCCTTCCACACTTCTGAGGCTATTTCGGTCCTGCTGAATACTTTATTCGGGTTGGAGAACAGCAGGTTAAGCATTTCAAATTCTTTGCGGGGCAGGGCCAGCATTTCGTTGTTCTTGATGATCTTGTAACTTTCTTTGTCGATAATGATCCCTTTTCGGGGCATCATGTTCTCAGCGGCTGCTTTTTGGGATCTGCGCAGCATGGCCTTTATCCTTGCGGAAATGATAATAGGCTTCAGGGGTTTGATCAGAAAATCATCAGCTCCGGAGTTGAAAGAGGTGATCTGGATATAATCCTCGTTCTTATCGCTGTAGATAATGATGTAGGGTTGTTGGATCTCTTTTTTGGAACGGATCTCCTGGCAAAGAACAATGGCGTCAGAATCGTCGAGGTTGAGATCCATCAGCAGCACTTCAATTTTGTAGCGTCCGAGGAATTCGAACAGTTCTTTTTTTGAAACAGCAGTAATAACATTAAAACCCAATTCACCAAGCTGGTCTTTCAGTGTGATTAGCTCATAAACGTCTTTGTCGCAGATCAGTATGGAGGATGATTTCATTTAGTAAGAATAATTCAACATTTAATTAATTTTATGTTAACCTTATGTTTTAAAAGAAAGCCCCGATACGAATGCACCGGGGCTGTTCTTATTACTTGTTGATGATCAGTTTTTGAGTTTGTACATATTTGCCTGTAGATACAGTTACAAAGTACATTCCATTGCTCAGCTCAGCAGCTGGTATCTGGATAGTAGTTGTTCCTGTATTCAGTCTTGTGTTCTCTGCAACCACAGCCACCAGTTTACCGGTGATGTCGTACACAGAAACGCTTACTGTTTCTTCTGTAGCCAGCTCAATATCCATGCTTACATTTGCAGCAGCAGGATTTGGATACAATTTCACTGTGCTGATAGCAGAGTATGAAGTGTTGTTTTCTTTGATACCGATCGCACCGCAGCTCATCTCTGTATAAGTGTCGGAGAAATCAGCACCTGTAGAAGCTGCAGATCCAACAGTCAGACGGTAATCAGCTGCTGTGAAGTTGTAAGGTGCAACGATGATAGTAGCTGCAGTAGCTGCAGAAGTTGTATCATTGTTATGTGCGCCGAACCATGTTCTTACAGGTGCTGTAGAAGTAACGTCAAGGTTTTTACCTGCGCCCATTCCTGCAAACATATTGTGCTCAAAACGCAGACTGTCTAATATTAAAGCATTATCTACAGAGGCAGAACCGTCTACGTGAAGACCTGTAGGGAAATCAGTGAAGATGGAGTTGAATACAGAGCATTGGCTGTTTCTTCTGATACGCAGTGCACGACGGAATTTAGCGTCGATAGGGTTTGAAGTACTTCCACGATAAGGTCCGATAGCGGTTACGTTAGAGAAAACCGGAGTAGTATGAGGACCGTTCTCAGTTCCTGTAGCATCGTTATCCGACTCAAAACCTTCAGAAGTAGAAGTTGCAGACTGATCAGCAATGTTCGGATCTCTTACGATCAGACCGAACTGAATATGTCCACGGAAACCGAAATCTGTATCGAAATCGTCATCGAGGTTACGGTAAGAGATGATGTTTTTTGCGTTTACAGTTCCACCGAACCACTCGAATCCGTCATCATTGA
>JAJNDK010000022.1 GCA_021156365.1 Bacteroidota bacterium | reverse complement strand
TTTTTACAATTGCTTCCTGATCTTTACTCATAAAATTGTTTGGTTAAATTATTACTATTTATTTAATTAACCATTTACACAGTTTTATTTACACTCCCCATTGTGGAGGAAGAAATTTCCATTAACCTCCGGGAGAATGTTCAGTATACTACAAAAATGTTCACTGTCCGGCAGGAAATTTCCATTGGCTCCGAAAAAATATTCAGAATGTTATAAAAAAAAGCTCATTGTGGAGGAAGAAATTTCCATTAACCTCCGGGAGAATGTTCAGTATACTACAAAAAATGTTCACTGTCCGGCAGGAAATTTCCATTGGCTCCGAAAAAATGTTCAGAATGTTATAAAAAAAAGGGTCTATTCAATAAACTGTGTCAGTTAATATTGCGCCAGGAACAACCCGAAACCCGAAATAGTAAACCCGAAACCCATTCCCCGGCAGGCATGATTTTTTCATGATATCTTTTACACTAAGCCACGTATGGACTATATCGACTATTATAAGGTATTGGGAATCGCCAAAACCGCTACGGAAGAGGAGATCAAAAAGGCTTACCGCAAGCTGGCCCGCAAATACCATCCGGATGTAAATCCCAATAATAAGGAAGCTGAACAGAAATTCAAGGAGATCAACGAAGCAAATGAAGTGCTGGGTAATCCCGAGAACCGGAAAAAATACGACCAGTACGGGAAGGACTGGAAACATTCGGAACAGTTCGAAAAAGCGAAGCAACAGCAACAGTCTCAGCAAAGACAATATACAGGCGGCGGTCAGGATTTCTCCGATATGTTCGGCGGCGGCGACTATTCCGATTTTTTCGAATCCATGTTCGGAGGAAGCACTTCCGGCGGCAGGGGAGGTGCTGTTAAATTCAGGGGACAGGACTATCACGCAGAGCTGCAGCTGGATCTGAAAGACGTTTATACAACCCATAAGCAAACACTCACGGTCAATGGCAAAAGTATCCGCATCACCATTCCGGCCGGAACAAAGAACGGGCAGGAAATAAAGATAGCAGGCTACGGCGGTGAAGGCATGAATGGCGGTCCGAAAGGAGACCTGTTCATCCGCATCCGGGTACAGAACAGCACCCGCTTCCGGCTGGATGGGAACGACTTTTATGCAAATGCCGATCTCGATCTGTATTCCGCTGTGTTAGGAGGGGAGATCATGGTGGATACCTTTGACGGAAAGGTAAAGCTGAAAGTGAAACCGGAGACACAGAACGGAACAAAAGTGAAGCTCAAAGGCAAAGGATTCCCTGTTTATAAAAAAGACGGAGAGTTTGGCGACCTGTATATCACCTACAACATTGTTCTGCCCACAGATCTTACAGAGAAGGAAAAGGAATTGTTTACCGAACTTTCTAAACTACGCAACAAATGAGTACGGAAGAATTTATAGCCCTCGCACGTTTGTGTGAATACCACGAAACGGAGCTGTCTTTTTTTAAAGGTTTGCACAGCACAGGCCTTATCGAAATACACACGATAGAAGAGGCGCCTTATATCCATCGCGATCGGGTGAGGGACCTCGAAAAAATGATCCGTCTGCACCGCGAATTAGATATCAATGCAGAAGGGATCGATACCATCTTCAACCTGCTTCATCGCATCGAAGAGCTGCAGCAGGAACTCGACGAGCTCCGGGGCAGGATCCGTTTGTAAAATATCCTGCTGCAGGGGAGTGCTTGGATTTTTTTAACAGACTTGTGTATGGTTGAACTGCTTGAGCACAAAGGGCGCATACTCCGGGTAAAGTACCTCGATGCGATCGATGGAACTCCGGTACCTGATATCAAGCCCATTTTCAAAGAGTTTCAGCCAAAAGGAGAGATCCGGCAACCGGAATGGGTTTCGGACCTGATGAAGAACTACTGGAAATAAGAAGCTTAGTTGGTTTGCCCGGCTGTAATATCCTGGTTGTTACTTCTGTTCAATGCCCAGGATTTGATGGTCACGCCGTTATCGGCAACATTCACGTTCACCAGCAGCCATCCGTACATCGTAATACCGTTTCGTTTGATAAGGATACCTACATAGGTGTCTTTGCCGGATACAAAACTGTATGCGATGCCTCCTCCGGATGGAGCATGTGCTAACACGCGTACCGATGCTCCTCCGGGTCTGAACAATTGTCCCGATCCTATTACCTCCCCGAACGATAGTGAGTCGCACTGACCGTTGGACTGAAGAGCTACCACTCCGTCCACATTACTGGAATCGAACCCTATAGCGACATTTAAATTATACACTTGAGAGCAGGTGGTTCCTGATGAAGGAAAATTTCCTGCATATGAAGTATAACAGGCAACCGAAATGTCATTCAGACCATCGCCTGTAAGGTCCATCCGGTGTATAACCGAAGTATCGGCAGGCAGTGGATACTGGCAGCTTCCACTTTGCTGGTAGGAGTAAATCGAATGCAGGTAAATATCTGCAATATCGTTATAGTTAATGCTGTCCGTAACCGGCGGCGGAGTTGTAATAGCGGTCGCAGGAAGAGGGCTCACGTCTTTGTTACATGCAACGAGTAAAATAGCCGGCAGGATGATAATTCCAAATGGTTTAAGCATAATCAAATATAATAAAAAACAATGATTTTTCGTATCGTTTTGAATGACGAAGGATATTTTCAGCAGGGCAGAATCCGACAAAAAAGGTATATTTGATTCATAAACAAACAACAAATGAAAAAGATCTGTGTACTTCTCCTCTTAGTGATCTCCGGTTCCATGTCTGCACAAAAGCTGGAAGATATTATGAAAGCGCATGACAAAGCAATGGGCGGACTGGAAAAATGGCAAAAGCTCAAAACAATAAAAAGATCGGGCAAGCTGAAGCGCGACGGAATTGAGCTGAACTACGTGGAGCAGATCATCAGTGAGAAAACACGCCGTATCGAAGAGACCGTAAACGGAAGTGCGAATATTTCGGTAGTGAGCGAAGGATCGGGCTGGAAACAGAGCGGGGGAGGCAAAGCAAGTGTGATGCCTGCTGCCGAAGCGAAAGATGCCATGAAGGAAACCGTGATCATGAATGAGCTGCTCGATTACAAAGCCAGAGGCCATGCGATCGAGCTGGTCGGGGATGACAAATCGGATGGGGTGTTTACGCACAAGATCAAACTCACGAAAAAGAACGGCGAGATCGACTATTATTTTATCGATCCGAATACATTTTTGCTAAGCAAGATAGCTACCAAAAAGAAAATGAACGGCGTGTGGACGGATGTGAAGATCTATTACGACAATTACAAAGTGATAGGGGGAATGAAAATGGCGCAGCACACGATAATCAAAGACCCTTTAGGTGATGTATTAGAGGACAACAAC
This sequence comes from Bacteroidota bacterium, assembly GCA_021156365.1. Lineage (GTDB taxonomy): Bacteria > Bacteroidota > Bacteroidia > B-17B0 > Aurantibacillaceae > JADJDM01. Next base: position 19,715 of record JAJNDK010000022.1, on the reverse strand, counting down.
TGTGAGAAAATGGATGTAAACCTTGTGTTCAATAAGCTGTTGTTCGAAAAGCCTGCGAAATAAACCATGATCCGTTTTCTTGAATTGCTGACAGAGCTGATCGGATGGGTGCAGATTGTATTATCTCCCCTGTTGATTGGATTGGCTATCGGGGCTATCGTTGCGCTGAGTGTTGGCGGAAGCCCGGGCATAGTTATCGGGATCGTTATACTTGCTGCAGGACTGGTGACCGGAATTATTATTGCATCAAAGGCATGGAGAAATGACGGTACGATCGCTTTTGTATCCTCACAGCGCAGGATCTCGGTTTTCGAAGAGCTGAACAAACAGAAAAAGATCAGTTTCCAGGAAAGAAATGTTACCAAAGACCGGAATTATGCAAAGCTGGCAGAAACAGGCTCACTGCAGCTGGGACATATTTTCGAAGCCGTTTACCTCACAGATAAAGTGATCCGCAAATCCATGTTCCTGGCAGAAACTACCGGAGATCCTACCTGTGGGTTGATCGGCGAAAGGAACGACTGGTGCCTGGCAGGAGGAACAGAGCTGTATTTGTGGACCCCTGAAGCCATCCTGGAAATAGAGGGAGAAGAGCTTCGGCATGTGTACGACATGCGGCATGATACATTTGGCCGGGTTTTGATCCTCACTGATCCCTGGTCGAAAAAACCGGCGATATGGGAATTCAACCCTGTTGACAGGTCAAAGAGGAAGATCAGGGATTTTTTTGAATATGTGGGAAAAGAGTACAGGGATGAAAAAGTAGAATGGTAAAAACAATGAACGGAATTTTATATATAGAAGACTTTGTGAAAGACTCTCTCAGCCTGTTCGAAGGGCTGAAAACAAACGTGGACTGGGACGAACGCATGAGCGCCCGAAAAACAGCCAGCTTTGGCGTAGCGTATAATTATTCCCAGATCTCTTATCCCAATAAAGAAATGCCGGAAGCTATTGCGGATCTTGCCCTGCAGCTGGAAGGGACTTTGCATTTCCTTCCGAACAATTGCCTGATCAATTATTACCTGGATGGTCAATCTAAAATGGGCTATCATTCCGATCAAACGGATATACTTATTGAAAACACCGGTATCGCTATTATTTCCTTAGGGGCCACACGTTCGCTGCGTTTTAAGAATATTACCGATCCCGAAAGGATAGAAGAATTTGCGCTGCCAGCAGGTTCACTTATCTATATGACACAGGACTTACAGAATGAGTGGCTGCATTCCATTCCCAAAGCGGATACGGACAGTGGAAGAATGAGCCTTACGTTCCGGAGAATGAAGCAGGAATAGCTTCTCTTATTCGAATATGATCTCTTTTTCCCGCTTTGCCCCGATATACCCGATCTTTGCGAAGAACTGTTTCTGTCCGGAAAGGAGTGCATCCATTACCGCTTCCTGCATCGGATCCACACTGAACAACAGTCCGCCGGATGTCTGCGGGTCGCAGAAGAACAGCATATCGAGGTCGATAAGTCCTTCCATATGTTTCGATTGTGCACTGTAATTACGTGTGGTATTATCAGGAAAGACAAATTGTTTGGCAAAACTCCGGGCAGGTTCCAGGATGGGAACTTTATCCCGTTTGATAATAGCAGAAAGTCCTGTATCGGTAAGCATTTCGAGCAAATGGCCAGCCAGCCCGAACCCGGTTACATCTGTCAGGGCATGCACGTGGGATAATTTCCCTAAAGCTTCACCGATCGTATTCAGTGCAGTTGTTTGTTCAAGCAGGATCTTGTAGTCCTCTTCTTTCAGCAATCCTCTTTTTAATGCAGTGCTCAGGATGCCAATGCCCAAAGGTTTGGTGAGGTACAGTACATCGTTTTCCCGGATACTGTTGTTGCGCTTGACATGTTCCTTTAGTACCGTACCCGTTACGGCCAGCCCGAACAGCGGTTCCTGTGTGTCCACGCTATGACCGCCGGCCAGCGGTATCCCTGCGAGGTTGCAGATCTCCTGCGCTCCTTTGATCACTTCCTGCGCATACATGGCGGGGATCTTATCTACCGGCCAGCCCAATATGGCAACGGCCATCAGTGGTTTCCCGCCCATTGCATACACATCGCTGATCGCATTGCAGGCTGCAATTTTTCCAAAGTCGAAAGGATCGTCAACGATCGGTGTGAAGAAATCCGTCGTGCTGATCACACAGTTTCCATCGCTCATCTCGAATACGGCAGCATCGTCTTTGGTTTCATTGCCCACCAACAGGTGTTGAAAGGACTGCGTGCTTTTCGATCCGCCTAATATTTCCTCCAGCACGGCCGGAGCTATCTTGCATCCGCAGCCCGATGCTTTGCTGTATTGTGTAAGTTTTATAGACATCTCTTAGCTTAAAGAATCAATTACCTGTTTTACTTTTTCTGCGTTTGCCTTTGGGTCTACCGTGTCAAGACGAAGTTCCGTAATGCGCCCCTTTTTATCCCCGTATTTGTATTCGTAACTTTTGTCGTAATAGCTCAGGGAGATCCGCGCCACATCTTCGAGCTGGCCTTTATCCAGATGCATTATACATAGTTTGGTATTCAGTGGTCCCAGCTGCTGGGCGATCTTCGTTACACACAATTTCAATGCATCCGTATCCGTAGTAGTGTAATCTTCCACCAACTTCTGAACGCGCATATCGAAAGGAATATCCAGCTTGATGATAGGTGCCTGCTTCATTTGTTGCCACAAGGGTTGCGGGATCTTATTATACCCGATGGATTGCGATTCATCTTCCAGTATGTAGGGTTTGGGACTTTCTTTATTTATGAAAGCCTGGTACAATTCATTCTCAAATACCTGCTGTGGATTTTGTTTTTGTTCGTTGATGGCGCCAAAAGCAGAGCCTTTGTGGTGAGCGATCTTTTCGAGATCGATAACCGCATACTCCTGTTGCTCCAGTTCCTTCAGGATATCCGTTTTTCCACTCCCGGTCTTGCCACCCAGGAGGATCATTTTTCTCGTTTGCCCGAAATTGTCAAGTATGTGGTTCCTGTATGCCTTGTAGCCGCCTTTCAGGATCTGTGCATTCAGGCCACTGGTGTTCATGAGCCAGGCAAAACTATTGCTCCGCATGCCGCCCCGGAAACAATACACAAATACATTTTTGCTTTTTGATAAAGCCTTCACTTCGTTTACAAAGGAAACCAGCTTGGGTGAAACGATCTCGAGACCTCTCGTTACTGCTTTTTCTTTTCCCTGCTGTTTGAACATCGTGCCTATTTCGGCCCTTTCCATATTGTCGAACAAAGGAATGTTCAGGGCATTGACAATATGCCCTTTGAAATATTCGATCGGAGCACGCACATCCACGATCAGCTCTCCCTGGCTTTTATCAAGAAAATCGGTACTATTCAGGGCTTCTGCTGTCATTGCTCAAAACTACGCATTTCGGATGGGAATTCATATAAAGACTGAGCCGCAGATTTTCGGGGATTACGCGGATTTTATGTATTAATATATCCTGTTGTAGGGACAGGTTGGATTATTTTGTTTTTAAACACATAGAGCACATAGTTTGATTCTCATTTGTTAAGGCATAGCGCGGGCTTTGCACATAGATTATGTGTAAAGCCCGCGCTGTTAATCCGCGTAATCCGCGACGGTTTCCAAACCATATTATCCGGTAGGAGTCGTTGTTTCTAAAAATATGTTAATCTCTTTTTCTTTTGCTGATACGCTGTAACTTTTCTTTTTTGCTCAGCGTCTTACAACAAAATTAATCCCCATGAACTCAACAGTTATCAAATCGCTCGCTTTTATTTTTATATTTCAATTAAGCATCCGTGCAAATGCCGGTACTGCTCATCCCGAAGGGAACAGTCCCCTGGGAAAACAGATCAGCAAACAAATGAATTTCCCTAAATCCCTTATCTCAGATAAAAAGGAGAAGACACAGGTGCGTATCTGTTTTATGATCAATGCGAATGGTCTGCCCGAAATACTGGCAGTGAACGGACCTACCGAAGAGCTGAAACAATATGTGGTGCGTTCCATACTCACTACATCATTCGGTGAGAATACCGAAAAGAACAAAGAATACAATATGGTGTTCAATTTCCGCCAGCTTTGAACCTGTCCAGGATCATACCGCTTACTGTTCCTTTGCCTGTAAAATCAAGGTAAACAGGGCGTTCATATCTATACTTGCATATTCGGTTTATTTGCTTTAATTTTCCTCGTCATAAACCTTTATCGCAAATGAAACTACTCAAAAAAAATCTGAAGCACATCCTCTTTTTTGCCTTTGTATTGATCAGCGCCTATGCCATGGCCCGTGCAGGCGGTTCGGGCGGACGCAGCCACAGCAGCGGTGGGGGCGACGGAGGTGGCTGGATGTGGCTCCTGTACCTGATACCTTTTCCATACAACATTATAGTACTGGTCATTGTAGTTGCCGGCTATTATTTTATCAATAAGAATGTAAAATCCAAAAGCGTGCTGAACGAGATCCCTGCATCGGGTGATTCCCTTGCTGAGGGAGAGATCGGCGCCTTTACCATGGCCAACCCTGATTTTAACCTTTCGGGATTCAAGGAAAAAGTAAGAGTGGCTTTCACGGAGATCCAGTCGGCATGGGAGAATCAGAACCTGTCCAAAGTGCGGAAATGGATCTCAGACGGGGTGTATCAGCGTTTCAATACGCAGTTCATTATGATGCAGCTGTTAGGACAAAAAAATACCATAAAAAATGTAGTTGTAAAAAATGTAGTGATCGATTCGGTGGAAACAGATGGAGAATTTGATATTATTCATACGGCTGTGCAGTTTGAAATGGAAGATAATTTCGTGTGTGAGAAATACCCGGAGCTGAATGAAGAAGGATATTATGAAGATGTGGAATACTGGACCTTTATCCGCAAAAAAGGAGTACAGGAAAAAGATATTTATCATACGAACAATTGTCCTAAATGCGGTGGCGGACTTCCCGAAGATGGCGGAGAGATCAGCAAATGCGGACATTGCGGCACTACTACGTATCTTGGTGATTATGACTGGGTACTGGCAGAGATCACACAGGCAGCCGATTATGTGAACGAACCGAAACGCTTCGACAAATCAGGAAAAGCCACACAGCGTATCCGTGAGCAGATCCAGGCCAAATCCGATTTCTCTGTTCAGAATATCGAAGATAAGGCCAGCAACGGATACCTGCAGATCATGACTGCTTTCGTAAAACGCAAGCCGGAAGTAATGCGTCGTTTCGTAAGCGACGGATTATTCGAAAAATTATCTGCAAAGATCCAGTCCGATCCTCCGTATGTATTCAACCGCATGTACCTGAACAATGTTACACTGATGGATGCCTATACACAGGATGGCAGGAACAATCTTGTGATTTCCATGAAACGTTCGGCACAGCGTATTTCCATGAAAGATGGAAAAGTTGCGCTGCTCGATCAGTCGATCTATGCTTCCAATGAGATCCTGATCATGAGCAGGGATGCAAATGCAGAAGCGCCGAAAGGATCCCTGTATGCCCACTCCTGCCCGAACTGTGCAGGCCCGATTACCGATACGATCAGCCTCGATTGCCCGTATTGCGGTTCGGCGGTGAACAGTACCAAACACGAGTGGATCATTTCCGATCTTGTTTCCGCTTCCGAATACAATGCGATGCTTGCAGGTAATTCCCTGCCGGGCTCTGTGAAACCGGGCGAGTTGGATGAGTTGTATGACGTACGTGATTACGCTTTCAATAATGTAATGCTGATCGTGGGAGCCGATGGAGAATTTGCTGCGGAAGAGATGACCTATGCAACCGGCCTTGCGAAGAAATGGAATTACAAACCGGAGAAGATCAGCGGAATGTTCGATATGGCGAAGAACGGTCAGCTCGTCATGCGTTTGCCGGATGATGCCAAAAAAGCCACAAAAGTATATGCCATGATGGAAAAAGCGGCACTGGCAGATGGCAATATCAGCAAAGAAGAACAGGCGATACTAAACGATGTGAAAGAAAAGATAAAGTATCTGCAGAATTAAGCCCATGAGTTTTTTTAAATATTTTCGGTATGAAAAAAGAAGAAGCCTCTATTAAAGAGGCTTCTTCAGGTTATACTGACTTCCGGAACTGAGCGGTCAGACTTTTGTGGGTGGTAGGTAAATTTTTAGTATGTACAGGATCTTTTTTTTTCTTTTGTTATTTTCCTGCTTCGGGGCTGTCGCCCAGGGTTATGAAAATTCTTCCTGCTTTGATGTGATGTACGGCTATAAAATGTATCACCAGAAATTTGGCAAAGCATTCAATACACTCGGGGATTTTTCTTTTCAAAAGCCGGTACGGATCATTGGCGTAAAAGAAACAGCCGGGCTTGAAAAAGGAGATGGCGTAGCTGAATTTTATTTGGCCGGGATCATTCCCACAGCCATACGGGTACAGGATTCTGTTCCTGCCAAAGTCACCGGATTGATCTTTGGTTCAGCCGGCAACATAGATCTGTTTAAGAAGAGCGAAATTTTTGATTTGTTTTTTAAAATGGGATTTAATCTAAGTTGCATTCGTTTGTACGGCAGCCAGGAACTCAACCAGAAAAATTTCAGCTTCGCTCCCAAATTGGGCATTGAACCAAGGATCAATCTGGGCAGGCTGGTGTTTTCAGCCTCCGCGGAATACGATTACGATCTCACAAAACCGCGTTGGAAAAGAGCCTGGTTCACGGGCAAAGACAAGATGCCCTTGCAAAAATTCTGGCAATCGGGCCTGACCACAAGCGTAAGTATCGGTATCCGGGTAGCGGGCTGATCTTACGAGACTCTTGGCGACTGCCTTTTGATACAGCTGTATACATTCATTGGGCGCTGGCAACTAATTTGCAGCAAAAAAGTATCTCATTCCACCAGTATGCCGGTACATCTTCAGATCATATGGCTTTTTGTGCTTCCGATACCTATCGCCTGTATTGCATGGACGTTCACGCATGAGGAAGTATTCAAAGAACCCCATGAGTATTGTGTAAAAAAGAGTAAAACCAGCAAAACATTATTCGCGAGGAAATTCTTCTACCTCTTTACCTGCGAATATTGTTTCAGTCATTATGTAACCCTGTTCTTCCTGTTCTTAACGGGATACAAATTGCTGATGGAGAATTGGTGCGGTTACCTGATCGCAGGCTTTGCTGTAGTGTGGATCGCGAATATCTACATGAGCTTGTTTGCTTTTCTCCGGCAGGCGATCAAGAAAGAGAAAACGGAAATTGAGGTACTGGAGCAGGAGACGAAAATTCCGGAATGATTTTAAGGTTTCTGCTTCTTTACTTTTGTAATGCTTTTTTCCTTTAACCATTTCACTTGTCCTCTCGCTTCTTTTAAGGTAACAGGCTGCTGTTTGGATAGCTGCTCCATTCCTAACCTCGCCATTTCCTGAAATGAGATCTTGTAATTCATGTTTCATTGATATACTAATAGCAAAAATACGAAATTTTCTAAAAGTTTCAATGGAACCGGTGATAGGGAAAATACCTTGTTTTCGGAATATTTTAGCTTATTACCAGTGATTTCTGCTCTTGCCGAACATCCAAAATCCGTATCTTTGCACCCGTGAGCAGGTATTTCATCCATCTTTCCTATTTCGGAAAAAACTTCAACGGCTGGCAGGTTCAGAAGAATTCGGAACGTACTGTACAGCAATGTGTGCAGGAAGCGCTGAGTACCGTTTTCCAGGAGCCGATCGAGGTAGTGGGCTGTGGGCGCACAGATGCCGGCGTACATGCAAAAAGTTATTATGCACATTTCGATTCGGCTAAAGACAACCTGCATATTGAAAAGAAGAAATGGCTGAACAAGCTGAACAAAGTGATCAGCCCGGATATTGCTTTTTATGATCTCCGGAAAGTAAAGGAAGATGCAAGCGCCCGTTTCGAGGCCGTTTCGCGCTCTTACCAGTATTTTATCCATGCGTATAAAGATCCCTTCCTGACGGAGCTTTCCTGGCAAATGGGGATAGAGCTAGACATAGCGGCCATGAACGAAGCGGCGCAGATACTTTTTGAATACAGGGATTTTACCAGCTTTTCAAAAGTGAACACACAGACACACACCAATAATTGCGAAATATTCCAGGCCTGCTGGGGAAAGAAAGACAACCGGCTTGTATTCCATATTTCGGCCAATCGTTTCCTGCGTAATATGGTGCGCGCGATCGTAGGCACACTATTGCAGGTAGGAGAAAAAAAAATAAGTATAAAAGAATTCAGGGAGATCATTGAAAGTAAGAACCGCAGCAATGCCGGAAAATCGGTCCCTGCACACGGTCTGTATCTTACGGAAATCGTATATCCCGGAGAAATATTTTGTGAATAGTGGAACAGAAAAAAGAACATAAGAAGAAATTCGACCGGAAGCTTTTCGGGCGGATCTTTACTTACGTAAAGCCTTACAAAAGCAAATTTGTACTGGCAGTTATTTTTATATTGTTGCTGGCGGCCCTTGCTATATCACGCCCTTTACTCATTCAGGTCACCATCGATAAATACATCGTAACGAAGAACAATGATATGCTTCTTGTTATGATCGTTATATTGATCGGTACTCTTATTATGGAGTCTTTGCTCCAATACCTGAATATCGTTATCACTTCTATCCTCGGGCAGAATATAGTCCGTGATCTCCGCAATGAAGTGTACACTCATATTGTCCGCCTGCGTACAAAGTATTTCGACACCACGCCCATCGGGATGCTGGTAACAAGATCGATATCCGATGTGGAAGCATTGGCAGATGTGTTTTCGCAAGGGTTCATTGTGATCGCAGGCGATATTGTCATGCTGCTAGTTTTTGTTGGAGCCATGTTATGGAAGAATTGGGAATTTGCCCTGGTGGTACTTTCTACAATTCCTTTGCTGCTGATAGCCACCCACTTTTTCAAACGCGGTGTGAAGACCACTTTCAATGAAGTGCGGAATGCAGTGGCTGCGCTCAATACCTTTGTGCAGGAGCATATACAGGGAATGAAAGTAGTGCAGGTCTTCAACCGGGAAGACAAGGAATTCGAAAAATTCAAAGAGATCAATGCCAAACACCGGGATGCCAATATCCGTTCCATCTGGTATTATTCTGTTTTCTTCCCGGTCGTAGAGATCCTGTCTTCGCTGGCCATAGGTTTACTGATCTGGTATGCTGGTATTCGTATGGATAGCCTTAAGATCTCATCCGGCGAGTTCACTTTTTTCATTATGCTTACCAATATGATGTTCCGTCCCATCCGGATGCTGGCTGATCGTCTGAATACATTACAAATGGGAATGGTCTCTGCAGAGCGTGTATTTAAAGTACTGGATACGCAGGAACATATTATCAACAACGGAACGCATAGCCCGGAGCATGTGCAGGGAATGATCGAATTCAGGAATGTATGGTTTGCCTATAATGAAGAAGACTATGTATTGAAGAATATCAGCTTTTCCGTAAAGGCAGGAGAAACAGTTGCGCTTGTTGGAGCTACAGGTTCAGGGAAAACATCTGTTACCAGCCTGCTGCCACGTTTTTATGATTATAACAAAGGCGAGATCCTATTGGACGGAAAGAATATCAACGACTACGAATTGCATTCTCTGCGCTCGCATATCGGGATCGTATTGCAGGATGTATTTTTGTATTCGGATACCATTCTCAATAATATTACCCTGAACACATCTTCCATTACACGTGAGCAGGTAATAGCAGCGGCCAAAGCGGTGGGGGCGCATGATTTCATTATGCAGATGCCGGGCGATTATGATTACAACGTACGCGAGCGCGGAGCAACTTTATCGGTAGGGCAACGCCAGCTGATCTCTTTTATCCGCGCCTATGTTCACAATCCTTCTTTGCTGATCCTTGATGAGGCTACTTCTTCCATCGATACGGTAACGGAGATGCTGATCCAGAAAGCAACGGATACACTTACGCAGGGACGCACTTCCATTATTGTGGCGCACCGTTTGGCAACGATCCAGAAAGCTGACAAAGTGATCGTGCTGGAAAAAGGCGAGATCAAAGAAATGGGAAGCATCCGGGAATTGCTGGCGCTTAACGGGCATTTCAGAAAGCTTTACGATCTTCAGTTTGAAGGTAAAGCGGTGTTGTAATTTTCTTACTTTTATATATCCTTTATAAAACACTCCATGAAAAAGATCTTTTTTCTGTTTTTGATGCTCTCTGCCTTTGCATCTTATTCCTGCGGGAATTATTATTTTGCTTTAAATAAAGAGGGCAATCTCGTATTATTGGGCTTCACCTGGAGCTATCCCTTTTCGAAGAATTTTAACCTGAAGAAAAATGCAACAAAGCTGCAAAAGTTAGAAGATAAATTAAAGAAGGATAAGAACTACATGCTCCTTTCTGATTATTCGCTCGGTTTGATGAAGTTAGGTAAAAATAAGGAAGCTCTTGAATTACTAAAAGAACTATACAGGCATTATCCCGGCGAATTCAGGATCGTGTCTAATCTCGGGACAGCCTATGAATTGAACGGACAGCCTGACAGCGCTTTAAGGTATATCCGTTTGGGTTTGGTGCTCAATCCCCATGATCATGAAGGCAGCGAGTGGATCCATGCAAAGATACTGGAGACAAAGCTGGAGCTGAGAAAAAATCCAGCTTTTCTGAAAGATCATACTGTGTTGCAACTAACGGAAAAACAAAAAAAGGATACCCTTGTTTTGCAGCATTTGTCGATACAGCTGCAGGAACGTGTTCCCTTTACGCCTGCACCGGATGAAATAGTGGCAAATCTCTTCGTTGATTTAGGAGATCTGGCTGCGAATGTGGGAACGATCAACTATGCGCATGTATATTATATGATCGCGAAGAAATACTACGGCAGCACGGATCCGGCTATCGACCGGAAAGTGAAGGAAATGGAATCCCTGATGAATAAGTACGCCTCAGTGAAGCCGGATCCTCAGCCGGGTCATGAAGGAATGGCAAGTAAAATAGGAAAACTGAGGTACCAGGAATTGCTTACCGATAATAACAAAGAGGATTACCAGGTAGACTGGTCGAAGATAAATACGGATGTACCTTCGCTTCTTGCCATGGTGGATTATACCAAAACACCTGAGCAGATCAGGGACTCGATCGCAGCCAACAAAAGCGCTACAGATGAGCTGACGCTGATCCCGGATGAGCAGGATAACCTTGCAAAAGCAGTCCCGGCAGATACAAGTAAAAAGAAAACAAGCCTCGATGCCGTAAAAGAAGGTGGATTGCAGGCAGATGAAACTCCAATGGAAACAACGTATATTGTTTTATGGGCCGGCGTTTTTGGTACGCTCCTGTTTTTTTGGATAAGAAATCTTTTCCGGAAAAGAAAAGAATAGAACCAGCTACAGCATACAGACCTCCCGGACAATATGCAATACCAGCAAAGCGAGTAAACATGCGAGGATGGAAAAGATCAGACTGAAAGCGAAGATGGAAAAAAAAGCAGAGTTGGCTCCGAGGAAAAGAATTGCACAAATGGCTATAATGCCAAATACAACTCCGAATACTACCAGTCCTGCCATCACCCACAGCAAAATCTTAATAACATCCGAAATATCCTTTTTGACCTTGGAATGTGATGCTGAGATAGCTTGTCCCCGAGACGAAGTGAATGAACTTTTTTGAACAAGGGTACAGTCCTGTTTTATTGTTCCAATGTGGATGGCCTGTAGGTTATCCCGATCGTTTGATGGTCTGTTTTCAGATGCTTTATACTTCTGTATTTTCAGTGTTTCGCAGGAAGAAACCGCACAGGATTCTTTTTCCTTTTGCGGGCTGCGTGTTATAGTTTGACCATGTATCTCTGGTTTTGAAACGTGGTGTTTGTGTGAAACAAATAGTCCCGGTCTGTATTTTCTGCCGGTGAAAGAACCCGAACGGCAGGAGCAGAGCATACCCAGCAGGATCCATATGGGCAGGAATCGGATAGATCTTTCAGCTTTCACGGATCAAAAATAAAAGGAATTCCTTAACGGATCACATTTTTATTTTTCAGCAGCCATTTGTGTTTGAGTGTTCCGTTGGTGTTGAACACATCTTTTCGTAAGAGACCGAAATCAGAGTTGGTGTAATAAACCGTTTTCAGGCTGTCTTCTGTTGGCGCATGGCGCACTTTACTTATAACTACTTTTTTATAATACCTGTCATAGACGAACATGGAGTCTACTTTTAAAATGGTATCCGGTTGCTGCAGTAAAACGCCGGTATACAAAGCCGCAGTATAAGATACTCTGTCGAAATTGTAATAGAATGGGCTGATATAGAGGAAATCAATGGATCCGCTTAACGAATGGATTTGCTCATCCACAAGATAAATTCTGTCCGTTCTGTTTGTTGTGTGTTGAAGGGAGTATGAATACGTTTCATGTATATGACAAAGGCCGATCTGGGCTGAGCCTTCACCGATCACACTGCTGACATAGCACGAATCACTTTGTATAGAGACGGAATCCTCGTAGACCCACCAGGAGTTGGGTCTGAATTTTTGCTTTGTAACATCTGAACTATGATGATGATAATAATACCCTCCCGGGCAGGGACCACCATGAGACATGCCAGAAGAAGATACAGGTTTCTTAGGCTCTTCCTTTTTGCAGGCGAATACCAAAAACAGAATATATATGCTGAAAACAATACGCCGCATATTCAAATATACTCAAAAAACTCTTTTCAATATAAAAAATGAGTAACTGTGCAGGTTGACCGAGCAAGTGTGTATTGGCTCCATACAGGCAGGAAACGGATAGATCTTCAGCGTTCACGGATCAAAAATAAAACGAAGCCCTTAACGGATCACATTTTTATTTTTCAGCAGCCATTTGTGTTTGAGGGTTCCGTTGGTATTAAATACATCTTTCCGCAAAAGACCGAAATCGGAGTTTGAATAGTAGATGGTTTTCAGGTTGCCTTCATCGGGATCGTTCTGGCGTTGACTGATCACTATCTTATTATAAAACCGGTCGAAAACAAATAAAGAATCCCTTACGGAAATAGTGTCTCCGGCTGAGCTGTTGTTTACCGGATAACCGGTAGCGTAAGTATAGGAAGCATAAGTAGTCGTGCCATTCCCGGGGCCCATCATGGCCATCGAATTTCTTTGCTGGGTACTGGCTACAAGTACATAAGGTTGTGAATTGCCGCTAAAGCTTGATCTTAAAAAGTATATATATACCTCATATGGGTCGGGTGAAGGATGAACACCTGGAAAATGAAAATATCCGTCGAAGCGGATAGAATCGACAAAGCTACTGTCTGTCTGGGCGGATAAAGAATCTACATAAACCCAATAGGAATTCAATCTGAATTTCATTTTGGCCACATCCTGATGTATCGGAACACCATTCGGACCCGGGCTCTGCGGCACCGGCTCAGCTGGCGATGGTTCCTTTTTCTTACAGGAAAGAGAAAGAAACACAGCTGTAAATAGTATGAATGTTGACAGTCTCATATTCAAATATAACGAAAATCCCGGTTTTCAGGTCGTAAATCCTGTAACTGTGCAGCCTGGCTGAGCAAGTGTGCACTGATCCTTCAGAGATAGAACTAAAATCCTTGCTTCCTTTAGTTATCATTTTTCTTTCTGAATATGTCTTTGCCGGTAAACAAAGCCAATAGGTATACTCCTGTATCCTCTTCGTTATTAGAACCGTACAGCTTCACTGTCCCCTTGTTACCCAGCCAGCTCTTTTTTTCAATGATGAGCTCACCTATCAATTGGTCTTTTCTATATAACCTTACTGCGCCTTTATCCATCAGGACTGAGCCAAAAAAGCTACGATTAAGTTTTAATTCTTCTTCCTTGTATAAAATAGTCGCAAAAGCATCATACTCTTCCTCCCGGTAATTTGAAATAAGGGCATATTTGCGCGGTTGAAAATAAATTTTATACCCGGGTGTATAAAAGCTGTCGTAGGTATATATAAATCTGCGGGCATTTAATGTAATATACTCGCCTATTCTTGACTTCCCTACCAATGCATCGTTTTGGAAAATGGAAATATCATTCCTGAATTTCCGGTCAAGTGAATAAGTAAACTCAATGATTGGAGCGCTCATGTTTTACTTCTGCTAACTCAGCACACTCTCCACATAATGCAGCTTCTCCACCTCGTCCAGCAGGTCTTTGGTAATGCTCAGCTTGTTCACTTTCGATTGAAGCTTAACATGTGTATTTTCCGCAGGATCTTCCACAATGATCTCGTAGCTGCTCTTTCCTTCCACTGTGTTCTTTGCCAATAATTCAGTTATGGAATTCAGGATAACTTCGTCCAGGTGCGAGGTATTGATCTTCAACTGCAGGTGTTTGAACGCCTGCGCCATGAGCTCGGATAATAAACCCATTTTCTGGATCTTGAATTCGAGGTTGTCGGCCTGCCCGAAACGCGCCTGTACTCTACCTTTTACGTATACGAATTGGTTTTGTGAAAAATACATCCGGAACTTCATATAGTCTTCCCCAAATGCAACAAATTCAAAGCTGCCTGCATAATCTTCGAGGCGGAATTTGCCCCAGGGATTTCCGTTCTTCTGCGAAATGCGCTCTTCGGCCATCGTAACGATCCCTGCAACACTCATCTCTTTTCCTGTAAGCGGTTTCAGGTCACTCAGCTCGGTTAAAGAGTTACGGCAGGCATATTTCATTTCATACTTGAACATATCGAGCGGGTGCCCCGAAATATAAAATCCCACCACTTCTTTTTCCTTGCCTAACTGATCGAGCTGTCCCCATTTGCTAACAACAGGCAATACAGGTTCCTGTATGTCCATATCGCCGGTATCGTCAAACATACCCATCTGGGAAGTGTCTGTCATACTGTTCAGGCTGTTGCCATACCGGATGATCTTTTCGGTTAGGGTCAGTCCGTCTTTGAGATCGGGTGTAAAGAACATGGCACGGTGCACGCCTTCGAATGAATCGAATGCACCCGCCTGTGCCAATGCTTCCAGGCTTTTCTTGTTCACCGCTTTGGTGTCCAGCCTGCGTGCAATATCGAATACGGAGATGTATTTTCCAGCCTCGTTCCGTTGTTCTACAATTCCTTCCACCACGTTACCACCTACGCCTTTGATGGCAGCCATCCCGAAACGGATCTCGCCTTTTTCATTTACGGAAAAATCACCGACACTCTCATTCACATCCGGGCCCAGAACAACAAGGCCCATTCGTTTACATTCTTCCATAAAGAAAGTAACACTTTCGATATTGCCCATGTTGTGCGTAAGCACCGATGCCATGAATTCGGCCGGGTAATTGGCTTTGATATAGGCTGTCTGGAATGCTACGTATGCATAACAGGTAGAGTGCGATTTGTTGAAGGCATAGGAGGCAAAGGCTTCCCAGTCGGTCCATACTTTTTCCGCAACTGCTGTATCGTGCCCGTTGGTCTTGCAACCTTCGAGGAACTTGCTCTTCATTTTGTTCAGTACATCGATCTGCTTTTTACCCATCGCTTTACGAAGTACATCGGCATCACCTTTGGTAAAGTTGGCCAGCTTCTGCGACAGACGCATTACCTGCTCCTGGTAAACGGTGATCCCGTATGTTTCCTGCAGGAATTCTTCCATACCATCCAATTCGTAAACGATCGGCTCGATACCATGCTTACGTTTGATATAGTTGGGAATATAGGCAAGCGGCCCCGGACGATAGAGGGCGTTCATCGCGATCAGATCGGTCAGTGCATCGGGCTTCAGCTCTTTTAAAGCCTTTTGCATACCATCACTTTCAAACTGGAACACGCCGTTCGTTTCGCCGCGTTGAAAAAGCTCGTAGGTCTTTTTATCATCCAATGGAATTGCGTCGATATCGATCTCGATGCCGTGTCGTGTTTTCACATGTTTCAGCGCATCCTTGATGATGGTGAGTGTACGTAATCCTAAGAAGTCCATCTTCAGCAAACCTGCCGATTCCGCTACCGAGTTGTCGAACTGGGTAACGAGCATGTCGCCTTCCTTGGCTTTGGTGACCGGAACGAATTTCGAAAGCTCGTCGGGCGTGATGATGATACCGCAGGCATGGATACCGGTATTCCTCACACAGCCTTCCAGCTCATAGGCCTGTTTCAGTACATCCGATTGTAAACCCTGCTCTTCCGAAATTTTACGAAAGTTGTAGGATTGCTCTACAAACTCGCGTCGGTCTTTGATGTCTTCTAAGTATTTTTTATTGATCCCGCCCGGATCGAGCAAGCCTCTGAGGGAAGCTGCCGGTGTGCCGGGGAACGCTTTTGCAAGCATATTGGCATCGTTGAGCGGAAGGTTCAATACGCGGGCCGTATCCTTGATCGCGGATTTTCCACCCATGGTACCATAGGTAATGATCTGCGCCACCTGGTTGGCCCCGTATTTATTAATTACATAGTCAATCACTTTTCCACGGCCAAGATCATCGAAGTCGATATCGATATCGGGCATGGAGATACGATCCGGGTTTAAGAAACGCTCGAAGAGGAGATCGTATTTGATCGGATCCACATTGGTGATCCACAAACAATAAGCAATGGCAGAACCTGCTGCCGATCCACGGCCTGGACCTACTGCCACATCCAGTCTTCTTGCCTCTGCAATGAAATCCGCAACGATGAGGAAGTAGCCGGGGTATCCCATTTTTTCGATGGTGGCTAATTCGAAATCGATCCGTTCCCGGATCTCCGGTGTGAGCTCCGGGTAGCGTTTATGCATCCCTTTGTAGGTCCAGTCTTTCAGGAAGATGAACTGTTCTGCGATCTTGAGGATCTCTTTTTTCTGGAACTCTATATCGGCTTCCGCAGTTTTTTTCTCTTCCCAGCCTTTTACCCTGTAGGATACCAATCTTTCGAAAGAAGCGGTGATCTCTTCCTGGTGTGAAGCGATAAAGCTTTCCTCGATCACGAAAGCAGGTAATAATACATCGCGGCCTAATTTGTAGCCTTCCACTTTGTTCACGATCTCTTCGGTAGCAGCAACGGCTTCCGGGTAATCGCTGAAAAGCTTTATCATTTCCTGCGGCGGACGGAAATAGAATTCCTGGTTCGGGAAACCATAGCGGAAGCCACGGCCTTTGCCGATCGGTGTTGCCTGCAGCTCGCTTTCTTTTACACACAATAAAATGTCGTGTGCATTAGCGCCTTTTTTATCGAGGTAATAATTGTTGTTGGCGGCAAAATATTTTACTCCGTGTTTGTTCGCAAAACGGATCAGCACCTGGTTCACATGCTCTTCTTCCGGAATGTTGTGGCGGTTGAGCTCCACATAAAAATCCTCACCAAACAATTGGTGCCAGTAGATAAACGCCTGCTCTGCCTGCTCTTCTCCCACATTCAGGATCAGGTTGGGGATCTCACCGGTCAGTGAACCTGTGGTAGCGATCAGCCCTTCGGTGTATTGCTCCATCACGGTCTTATCGATCCGCGGCACATAATACATACCTTTGGTAAAACCGATCGAGCTTAGTTTGGAGAGATTCTGGTAACCTGCCTTGTTCTTCGCTAAAAATACCTGTGTGAATCCGTTGTCCTGTTTGCTTCTGTCTTCGTGGTTCCGGCAGATATTCAGCTCGCAGCCGATGATGGCTTTCAGCTCTCTTTTTTTATCGCCGGTTTTCTCGCCTTTTTCAATGGCATCGTTGTGGGCTTTGATCCCTTTGTTGGCTTTGTCCACTGCCTGCCAGAAAAGGAAAGCTCCGTACATATTGCCATGGTCGGTAAGCGCTACACCGGGGCTGTTGTATTCAATTGCTCTCTTTACAAGGCTGTCGATGTCGCTGGTAGATTGCTGCAGGGAAAATTGGGTGTGATTGTGCAGGTGCGAAAAGCTGAGCGTAGAGAGATCGATCTCGACTTTCGGTTTTGTTTCCTGTGTGCCTGCTCCCTGTGTCTTCCGTTCTTTCCATTTTTGTTCGTGCGCATACAGGGCGCTCAGGTCGGGCGCTACATAGGCAACAGCCTGCAGATCGGCTCCGGCCAGTTCCTGTACTTTTGTGATTCCTCTCCGGATGATCTCGAAGAATACTTTGGCAGTGGCCGTAACGTCGAATGCAGCATTATGCGCTTCGGCAAAGGTATCGTTGAATAATTTGGAATAGAGTTCGGTGAGCGTAGGCCATTTGAATTTACCGCCACGACCGCCCGGAATAGCGCAGAATTCGGTGGTCTGGTCATTCTTGGTATCGATCACCCCTTTTCCTTCGAATACATTGGGCAATCCGCAGCGCAGTAATTCGGAACCGATGATGTTGATATCGAACTCGATGTTGTGCCCGCACATATAGGTGCTTTTGCCAACCGCATCCATGAATTTCTGCAGGGTGCCTTTCAGGTCTTCACCTTCCTCGTTGGCGCGCTCGTTGGTGATCCCGTGGATCTGCACGGCATTGAAGGGAATGGTATATCCTTCGGGCTTTACGATGATGGAATCGTGAGCAAGCAGGTTCCCCTTCTCATCGTGCAATTGCCAGGCGACCTGCACCATACGGGGCCAGTTGTCGAAATCGGTGAGGGGTGCGTTATAGTTCCGGGGTAAGCCGGTGGTTTCGGTATCGAATATTAAAAACATAGAATGTGTTGACGGTTTGGGGTTTTGTGTTTCGGGTTGGTTGGAGACTGGAAAAAGGGACACTCCGGACCTGCAGAAACAGCCCTTAAATTTACGTAGAAAATAGGGGATAGAGAAGAGGAAGTTAGTAACAAAGAGGAGAGGAGATGTTAAGAAAATAGTGTTGCATGTTCGGGTAGGGAGGGGAGGCTGCATTTGCTATGATTTATAGCAGGTTTTTGAGCAATGGATTGGTTTTGCCATGTTATTTTTGCAGCGATGATCAACGAACTAAAAGTCATACCGGTGACGCTTCATTGGTTGCGCCACAGCTATGCAACCCATTTGCTGGAAGCCGGGACCGATCTGAGATATATACAGGAAATGCTGGGGCATAACAGCAGCAAAACTACTGAAATATACACCCATGTTAGCACAAAAAACATACAGCAGATCAAAAGCCCGTTTGACGATCTGTAAATATGTTGTAAATTTGAGATGCATTCACCCGGATATATCAGACTTATACAACCGGGTATAGGTGTATAAGTCTGTAAAAACAAGTGGTATAAACAAGTTATAGCCAATGCCTAGACTAAAATTTGCACATATTAGATCATGAAGAAGTACATAACATTAGTTTTATTATTTGCTAGTCTCATCTCATTTGCGCAATTTCCTGCCCGACATATCAAGCTATTGAAAAACATTGATAGTAAATTGTCAGACAAATGGACAGCAACAATAAAAACGAGAGAGTATTTCAATTCGATATTAGAAATTTCTGTTATAAACATTGACCTTTTTACTGATTTAACCGCTGACCCAAAAGGGAATAATGAGGGGGTTAGCATATACTTATTTAATAAATCAGACTCTTCTTCTGTAAATAGCTACGCATGGAGTTCTGGAAATACGAATTCAGAGTACAAATTTTCCGAAACAACTAATTATCTCATAGTGATGGCATATTTTAGTTCAAATGGCGAAATATATGATAGACTAGTAGCAAAACTGATTCCTCAGTTAGATTCTTTTATTCTTGACAATAAAAATAAACTATAAAAGAGATCATTTGCTAACAAGTCACCCAGACAGCAAAAGAAAGAGACGTTTAACCCAACCAAGATTGACAAAAGCACGCAAACCGTTATAAGCCATTTATGAGGACAGCATTTTCAATACTACTAACTTTAATTTTGTTTTCGGGCTGTAATTTCCAAACAAAGCCTTTTGACATGGACAAAA
>JAJNDK010000005.1 GCA_021156365.1 Bacteroidota bacterium | reverse complement strand
CGCATCGGGAAAATGTGTTTCGTTATAGAGTTGAACGCAGACAAAAAGCAAAGGTTCTGAGAAATAAGCAAGTGGCAGGAGGCATTTGGTAAGTGGTCGGAAATGAAAAATAAGTGGCAGGAAAGAATACGAAAGACGACCCGGATCTTTCTCTTTTCTTCTTTGATCTGCTGCCTTAAAGAGACCCACGTGTGTGCTCCGGTTAAGTTCCTTGCAAAGAGATCCACATCTTTATACAAGAGATCCGGATCTTTGTGCATCTGGTTTAAACCAAATGACAAAGAGAAGACAATCGTCTACACTCCGGTTAAGTTCCTTGTAAAGAGATCCACATCTTTATGCAAGAGATCCGGATCTTTGTGCATCCGGTTTAAACCAACTGATAAGGAGAAGACACTCGTGTAAGCTCCAGTTAAGTTCCTTGCAAAGAGATCCACATCTTTATACAAGAGATCCGGATCTTTGTGCATCCGGTTTAAACTAAACGATAAGGAGAAGACACTCGTGTATGCTCCGGTTAAGTTCCTTGCAAAGAGATCCACATCTTTATACAAGAGATCCGGATCTTTGTGCATCCGGTTTAAACTAATTGACAAGGAGAAGACACTCGTCTACACTCCGTTTAAGTTCCTTGTAAAGAGATCCACATCTTTATACAAGAGATCCGGATCTTTATGCATCCGGTTTAAACTAATTGACAAGGAGAAGACAATCGTGTATGCTCCGGTTAAGTTCCTTGCAAAGAGATCCACATCTTTATGCATTCAGCTTAAACGGAATGATAAATAACAGGTAATCGTATGTGCTTAGCGTCTGTTTTTTGTCCGGACTTGTTTGTTTTTGTTAAGGAGTTTCACTTTTTATGCTGAGAATTCCGGGTGCGTCGCTTATCATCTTTATTCATTAGCCATTAAAATTCAGTCGGTACACATCCATTTTGTTCCGTGCGATATCCCGTATTTCAAAACCGCCTGCCTGCGGGATCTCTTCGATGAGGTCGAATACCTTGCAGCTTTTGGGCAGGCCCGAAAAGATCAGTGTAAAACGATATTCTTCTCCGGGCGACACCATGGTCCAGTTGGGGTATAAGGTGATGTTCTCGCAATGCATAAGCCTGCTCCGGTGCGCACTTTCGTGCGGGATCAGGAAAGTGGTCCTCCAGATCCGGATCAGGTCAAAATCCGAGTAGGATCCTTTGAACGATCCGTGAACGATCACCTGCGATTCGGTCTCCGGTTGTACTTTCCGTTCGGTTTTTCTCTCCGGTTCTTTTATCAGTGGCTTTTCCGCAATATCCGTATCCATGTATAAATGTAGTCATAAAAAACCCCGGATCCTTTTTAGTTCAGGTAGCCGGGGTTTTTGTAAATACTATGTGATCTTTATTTTTTTACGAACTCTCCCATTTTGTTATCGTAGTTCAAAAAGTAACCACCTTTGGGAAGGTTCACACAATCAATTTTATTTCCGTATCCGCGTTTTACGATGTTACCGTATTGGTCATAGATCTCGTACATGGTCTCAGCCGGTTTTCCTCCGCAATCGAAATTGATGTCTTTGGAAACTTTTGCAGGAGAGAAAGCAACATCGCAGGAAGTGCTTGCATAATCGATCGGTTTCGACAAACGCGGCTGCCCGCTGTAATCTGTTTGTTTTACACGGAACTGATTTTTACCGGAGTGAGGAGAAACTTTGAATTCGTAGTTGTTTGTTACTGCTGTTCCAATTCCATCCACTTCGCCAACTTTCACCCATTTGTTCCAGCGGAATTGTTCGATAATGAAAGATAATTTTCCCTGCTCGCTTTTGGTGCTCCATTTTAATGTTCCGTCAGGAGTAACGCTCATGGAAATAACTTCGAAGGTACTTTTTGGTTTCAGCACTTCAGGGTTCAGTACTTTGGGTTTGCAATCGGATTTATGAGCAATTTTAATTTCAACTTTATCGCCTATTTTTAATTGGTGTGGTTTCAGATCGATCTCAAATGCGCTCGAAGCGATCTCATCAGGAGCAACATTCTCGTTCACTTTTATCTCTGTAACGCAAAATCCAACACCACCACTGGCAAATGGGTTTTGAACATAAAGGTTCTTGCCCTGGTAATTACCTTCCACAAGAATAGTGCCCCCCTGTCCGAAAACCTTGTTGCCAAGACTCAAAGTACCAATCAATAAGAGCAATAAAGCTGTTTTTTTCATAATCAAAATGTATAACTGTAATAACGGTCTCAGTTTTGGAACGCAATATTATAACGAAAATTAGTAATATCAAAAAAAAAAGACGTTTTTTTTAAACAAACGAACATTTATTTTCGTATCACCAACAATTGAAAAAGAAAGTCAAAAAGCCGTTTAATTTCGATAAAATAAATTTGCCGGTTTCGACAATTAATAGTAAACTTGCACCTTGGTGTGTGTCCGCGATAAAAAGGCACAAAATTTAATACATTTATGAAGAAAAAACTCATTTTCTCAGCCCTGACAGCAGTATTATTAGCATCTTGTTCGGGAGACAAAACGGATAATTCGGAAAAACCAGTTGCCAAGGGCGATAAAGTATACGGAGGCTATCTGCGTGTAAGCGAGAGTGATATTTACCAGACACTGAACCCCATTTCCATAACCGACGCGGTTTCTGGTTTTGTGGCCACACAGATCCACGATGAGCTGGTGAAACTGAACATGTCTACCCTGAAAGTAGAGCCTTCTCTGGCTGAAAAATGGGAAGTGGATCCGAGCGGTACCAAATACACGTTTTACCTGAAAAAAGGTGCGATGTTCCAGGATGACGACTGTTATACAGGCGGAAAAGGCCGTGAGATCAAAGCAGCTGATATCAAATATTCACTAAGCAGACTTTGCAAAAAATCAGACGATAACGAGAATTTCTCTTCTACCCTCAAAGACCGTGTGATCGGAGCCAATGAAGTATTTGATGGCGGAAAAGGTGAAGTAGACGGGATAAAAGTGATCGACGACTACACCATCCAGATCTCATTGACAAGACCAAGCACTGTGTTCCTGCAGATCCTTGCAGAGCCTTCCTGTGCCATCGTTTCCAAAGAAGCAGTGGATAAGTACGGGAAAGATCTGAAAAGCGGATCAGGAGCCTTCATTTTCGATGCTACTTCCAACAAAGAAAAAGTGGTGCTGAGAAGAAACCCGAACTATCATGGAAAAGATGCCCTGGGCAACCAGCTTCCGTTCCTCGATTCGATCGTAGTGTACATTCTGCCAACCAAAGAGCAGGAGCTTACCATGTTCAAAGACGGTAAGCTGGATATGATCACTTCCCTGCCGTCTCAATCGGTGAAGGAAATGGTAGAAAGCCAGATCAAGGATTTCCAGAACAAACCGCCGAAATACCTGTTGGATAACAGTCCGGAGATGATCACTCAATACTACACGTTCAATACGAAAAAACCTCCTTTCGATAATGTAAAAGTTCGTAAAGCATTCAATTATGCGATCAATCGCCAGAAGATCGTGGACGACATCCTGAACGGTCAGGCATACGGTCCCGGCATCAAAGGGATCACTCCACCTACATTTACCGTAGACGGATACGACATTTCCAACATCAATGGCTACGATTTCAATGTGGCAGAAGCGAAAAAATTATTGGCAGAAGCCGGCTACCCGAACGGAAAAGGCTTCCCTGCGGTGAAAGTGATCCTGAACAGCGGTGGAGCAAGAAACAGTAACGTGGTAGTAGAGATCCAGAAACAGCTGATGGAGAACCTCAATGTGAACATCGATTTTGATGTGGTTCCTTATGCTAAAAAACTGGAAGAAGCCCGCTCAGGCCGTGCCGACATCATTCGTGATGCCTGGATCGCCGATTTCCCGAGCCCTGAATCGTTCCTGAACTTATTCTATGGAACAAGTGTTCCGGCAGATCCGAATGCACCTTCTTTCCCGAACACTTCCCGTTTCCAGAATGCCGATTACGATAAGTTCTACGCACTGGGGCGCGATGCAAAAACGAAAGACAGCAGTCTGATTTACTTCCAGAAAGCAGAGCAGATCCTGATGAACGAAGCGCCGATCATGCCTTTGTGGTATGAAGGGAATTATCGTTTAACGCAGTTCTACGTGAAGGATGCATTTACCAACCCGATGCGCTACAGGAATTACGCAGCTGTTTATATCAAACAGAACGCACCTGCCGCAGGTAAAGATGTAGCCTCCGCTGATTCTGCCAGGTAATAACGGCAGGATCTTTGCAGGTTTTTCTTAACTAATTTATAAGCTTTTCAGCCTTGCTTACTAAGATCTTCTACGTTTTTCTCTTATCCATCCCGGCGCTTTCATTTGCTCAAAGCGACAGTGTGTTGTATACCCGCGATTATCCTTTTAACGAAGGCGTGTATATCACCTACAGCGATTTCCGGATGAACCGCCCGATCTCCAAGTATGTGATCGAATCGAAAGAAGACAAAGAGCAGCTTGATTTTATCGGAAAAACGATCCAGAACAGCGAATACATTTTTTTCAAATTCGGAGGCTATATCCACAAAGTGAAGACCGATAGCATCTGGGGCTTTTCACAAAACAACACCGTATTTATCAACTACGACAAAAAGATGTTCAGGATCCCTGTGTTCGGCAATATATCGCAGTTTGTAGCCAGTGTGGAGGTGATCAATAATTATGCTGGCGGAAACTCCCCGTTCTATTACAATTATGGGGTAACGGCTACCAATATGCCTACCAAGGGGAGGGAGATCAGGCAGTTTGTACTGGATTTCTACACCGGAAAAACGTATGATTATACACTGGAAAATATTACAGAAATACTGAAGCGGGATGAAAAGCTGTATGCAGAATTCATGAAGCTGAGCAAAAGCAAACGCAAAAAGAATATGGGTATTTACCTGCGTACATACAACAATACGCACCCTGTTTATTTCCCTAAGTGATATAGGTGGCTTCGAGAGCCTCAGCTACCAATTACAAAGAACAAATTTCAGATCCAGAATATCCTTGTCAGATATAAATGCATTCAAAAAAACAGTAATATCACGAAATTGCCTTAAGAGGATGGCTGAGCGGAGGTCATTGACCTTCTATACGAATTACAACCCGAAACGCGAAACCAGAAATTTTTAAAAAACCACGTAATCCTGCGGATTGATCGGATTACCATTGTACCACAATTCAAAATGCAAATGCGGGCCATTGCTCGTCTCCCCGCTATTACCAATGATAGCGATCGGTTTTCCCGCCTTCACATAATCACCCACTTTCACGGCGATCTCCGAATTGTGTTTGTATACGCTCATCAGATTGTTGCTGTGCTGGATCTGTATCACATACCCATCGGCGCTTGTAAAGCCTGCAAACACAACTGTTCCGTCGAGTGTGGATTTGATGAACTCATTTTCGGGAGCGGCAATATCCACTCCGTAATGTTCCTGGCGAAGGTTGAATGACTCGGTCACCACGCCTTTTACCGGGCTGAAAAATACGAAGCTGCTGATACTGCTCACCGGTTTTGATTTATCGGAAATGCTCAGCGAGTATTTATCGGCCGATTCGATCTCGTTGCGGAGCAGGGAGTCGTTCGCGGAAGGCTTCACATTCAGCCCCGAATAGTTGACAGCTGTATCTTTCAGTGGTTTTGCCGGTTTTCCCTCTGTTTTGCCCGAAAGCACATCGGAAATATTCTGGATGAACCAGTCTTTGGCAGCCATACTTTGTTCGAGCGAATCGGCCCGCGCAGTAAGTGCGATCAGTTCACGTTTCTGGTCCACATTTCCATAACCCGGAATATATTCGCGCAGGGGAGTAAAAGCAACAAGACTTATAACAAGGAAAGTCATCAGAATGGTAATGCAGCTCATTAGGATCAGGATCCCGAGTGGCGTGAGGCGAAGGGCAAATTTTTCCTCGAACGTGTCGTCGTTGAGCACCACCAGGCGGTAGTGATTTTTCAGCTTTTCTGACCAGGATCGTTTCTTTTTTTCTTTGTTTTCCATCGCGCGGAGCCGTAAATATCCTAAAAAAGAAATAAAAACAATCTTTTTTGAATCTTAAAAACATATAAAAGCAATAAATAGCGTTTTTTTTCGTTATAAAACCCTTATTTTTGCTATCCTTCTCTATCCGTGATAAACAGACAGTGATCAGAAAATCCATACATAACGCGGCAGCACTCCTGCTATTTTTTTCGTTGCTTTTTGTTGCGTGTACGCAATATAAAAACAAACCGATCAACCGGGGTTACCACAACATGACTTCCCGATTCAACGTGTATTTTTATGCCAAGGAAAGCATGAAAGAGGGCGTGACCAAGCTGGAAGAAAATCACAAGGACGATTACACCAAATTGTTGCCGGTGTTCATCTATGGTGATAAGGAAACAAGCAAAGAGATCTATCCCGAAATGGACCGCGTGATCAAAAAATCTTCACTGTGCATCACACGCCATGCGATTAAAGATAAAAAAACAAAAGTAGAGGTGTTCGGTGCAGTAAAATGGATCGATAATGCCTGGATGGAATTAGGAAAGGCACATTTTTACAAACGCGAATTCTTCTCTGCCATAGAAACCTTTGAGTTTGTGGCAGCATCCTACAAAAGCAAGGAAAAATACGAAGCCTGGCTGTGGCTGGTAAAAACATACAATGAAATGGGATTGCTTTCCCAGTCGGATCCTTATATCAACCTGATCAAGAACGATCCGAAATTCCCGAAACAATTCAAAGGTGAATTTGATGCGCTGCACGCGGAGTTCTATATCAAGCAGGGACTTACAGAAGAAGCGATCAAAAAACTGAACGAAGCGATCTCTCACACCAAAAACAAAAAGAAAAAAGCGCGTTTCCATTTCATCCTGGGCCAATTGTACGAAGTAAAAGGAGAGGAAGAAACAAAAAAGGCCGTTGCTCAATACAAAAAAACACTGGCGAAAAAACCGGCGTATGAGATGGAGTTCAACACCCGGATCAAGCTGGCCCTGCTTGCTGAATACACTCCTGCTACAGCAAAAAAACTGAAGTACAATTTGTTGAAGATGCTGAAGGATGTGAAGAACGAAGAGTACAAAGATGTGATCTATTATACCCTCGGCCAGCTGGAAGAGCGTGATCAGAACTACGATGTGGCGTTCGGATATTACAAGCAATCGGCTGCCAACAGTAAAACAAACAATGTACAGAAATCAAAATCCTATCTGCGTATTGCCGAGATGAGCTTCGACAGAGAAGATTTCCCTTCCTCCAAAACATATTACGACAGTACGCTGGTCTTTATGAAAGATGATTACCCGGGCTATAAAGAGATCGTGAACAAACAAAAAAGCCTCGATGTGCTTGTTGGGCATATCACCACGATCAGGGAAAAGGATAGTTTGCTGAAGCTGGCGGATATGGATACGGCCACCCGTAACAATGCGATCCGTAAGATGATCGCGAAGATAGAAGAGCAGGAACAGAAAGAGAAGGAATTAAAAGAACAACAGCAGGCAGATAATAACAATCCGGATAACCAGGGAAATGCTCCCAATACTTTTCAGCCAACCGCAGGAACAGGCGCCTGGTATTTCTACAATCCGCAGACAAAATTATTCGGGATCAACGATTTTATCAAGAAGTGGGGTAACCAGCGGAAGAACGAAGACAACTGGAGAAGGCTGAACAAACAAAGCACCATTGAGCCGTGGCAGAATGGTACTGACAGCAGCGACACAGCCATTGACAGCACCAAAGCAAAAAAAGATTCGGTTATAACCAATACAAAAACAGTAGCTTTTTACCTCAAAGACATTCCGCTTACGAAAGCTCAGCAGGACACTGCCCATAAGCAGATCCTCGAATCGTATTACGCACTGGGAACTATTTACAGGGAGCAGCTGAGCAACAACAAACGTGCGGTGAATACCTTCACGCGGATGAATGAAAAATATCCGGGCAATAAATACGAAGCATCCAGCTATTACCAGATGTACAGGATCTACCTGCTGGAAAAGAACCAAGCCAAAGCGGATGAAATGAAAAATCTGATCCTGGCGCGCTACCCGGACAGCGATTATGCGCTGATCATCAAGGACCCGAATTTTGCCAATGCAGTAAATGCGAAAAAGAACGAAGTAGAGGCTTTCTATTCCAAAACATACGACCTGTATACGCAGGCCAATTTCGGGCAGGCGCTGGCCAATACCGATGAGGCGCTTCGTAAGTATTCCAAAAATGAGTTCACGCCTAAATTCGCTTACCTGCGCGCGCTTTGTATCAGCCGTACACAGCCGCTGGATTCAACGGAAAGAGCGTTGAAGCTGGTAGTTGCCAAATACCCGGACGATGCGGTGTATACGCCTGCCAAAGCGATGCTGGATGCAATTCAAAAAGCAAAAAATCCGAATGCGGCAGTGGTGGATACGAATAAGGTGAAACCAGTGGTGATGGATCCGGATGCCTATAAAGTGCGGGACAGCATCGAACATTACTGGGTGGTGGTAATTCCTCAGAACCGTGGCGAGGTAAGCAAATTCAAGATCAAGCTCTCCGATTTCAATACGCAGTATTTCAGTGGAAAAAAATACCTGGCACAAACCCTGATCATAGGTACCGAAACGGTAGTATTCCTGAAAACCTTCGATAACAAAGAGGATGTGCTATCCTACAGTGATTTTATCATGAAGAAACCGGATGTGTTTGCCGACCTGCAGAAAGAAGTGATGAGTGTATTCAGTATCTCTACCGATAATATGGTAAAACTGATCAAGAGAAAGAACATTGCTGAATACAAGGCGTTTTACAATGCCAACTATGTCCCCAAAAAGAATCCCTGATCTTTCCCCTTTTTTAATTCCTTTTTACCACGTTGATTTGATCCGCTCTGCTTATATTTAGGCTTTAATATATTTTGATATGGCAATAGATTTAAGAAGCGATACTGTTACCAAACCTTCCAAAGAAATGTTGCAGGCGATGTTCGATGCCGAAGTGGGTGATGATGTGTTTGTAGAAGATCCAACCGTACTGAAACTGGAAGAAAAAGCTGCAACGATGTTCGGTATGGAGAACGCGCTTTTTTGTCCCAGCGGCACCATGACCAACCAGATCGCTATCAAGGTGCATACCCGCCAGGGCGACGAATTGCTGTGTGATACCAATTCACATATCTACAATTACGAAGGTGGCGGGATCTCTTTTAACTCCGGCGTGCAGGCAAAGATACTGCAGGGAAACAGGGGCAAGATTACAGCAGAGCAAATTGCACAGAATATAAACGGCGACTATGACTGGCTGTGCCGCACATCGCTGGTTTCGCTTGAAAACACAGTGAACAAAGCAGGCGGAAGTATGTATCGCCTGGATGAGGTGAAACCGGTAAGCCATTTGTGCAGGGAAAAGAAACTGGCTTTGCATCTCGACGGGGCAAGGATCTTTAATGCGCTGGTAGAGACCAATGAATCAGCGAAGGACTGGGGCAGCCAGTTCGACAGCATTTCCATCTGCCTGTCGAAAGGTCTTGGAACGCCCATGGGCTCACTGTTACTGGGGAACAAGGAATTTATAAAACAGGCGCGCCGGGTGCGCAAAGTATTTGGCGGCGGAATGCGGCAGGCAGGATACATTGCAGCAGCAGGAATTTATGCTTTGGATCATAATATAAACAGGCTGAAGGAAGATCACCGGCGGGCAAAAGAACTTCGTGATATCGTTGCAGCTTCAGCGTATGTGGAATCGGTATTGCCGGTAGAAACAAACATTGTCATTTTTAACCTTCGTGCCGGTACAAGTGCCGCTGATTTTGAAAAGAAACTATCAGCGAAAAACCTGAGAGTTTCGGTGTTTGGACCGCAAACGATCCGGCTTGTTACGCATCTTGATTTTACGGATGATATGCTGGCAGACGTAAAAAAAATAATAGCCGGACTATAAACAAACTTGCATGTCAACAACAAACACTGATAAAAGCCGGTTGATGAAGATCGTTCTGGCGGTTGGTGTTTTTTTGTTTGGTGTAAAATTCCTTGCGTATTTCCTTACTTCTTCCAATTCCATTCTCACGGATGCCGTTGAATCCATTGTAAATATTGCCACCGGTGCATTTTCCCTCTACAGCATTTATTATGCAGCCAGGCCCAAGGATGAGGACCATCCCTACGGGCACGGGAAGATCGAATTCCTTTCTTCCGGCTTTGAAGGTTCCATGATACTGATCGCGGGTATTGCGATGGTGTTCAAAGGCACGCTTTCTTTTTTCACGAAAACCGAATTGCAGCACATCGACTGGGGTTTGTACCTCACTGTTTTTGCAGGAGGGATCAATTTTATCCTCGGTCGGATCTTACTTACAAAAGGAAAAAAAGAAAAATCGACAACACTTGTAGCAGAAGGAAAACATTTACTGAGCGATACCTGGTCGAGCGTGGCCATTGTTGCAGGCCTGCTGCTCATACAGCTCACGGGGCTTGTCTGGATCGATTACATCATCACCATTCTCGTAGGAGGACTGATCATGTACTCGGGTGTGCGGCTCGTAAAAGAATCCATTGATAACCTGCTGGACAAAGCAGATGTTGAAAGTATAAATGAGGTGGCAGTACTGTTAGAACAAAACAAGCAGGATAAATGGATCGATATTCACAACCTGCGTGTAATTAAGTACGGCGAGCATCTGCACATCGATTGTCATGTTACCCTGCCCTGGTACGATAGCTTAAGTGAATCGCACGATGAGGTGGATGCGATCGGGCGGCTTATCAAAAGCAGGATGCACGAAAAGATGGAATTCTTTATTCACGCCGATCCCTGCGTTCCTCCTTATTCCTGCGGCGTGTGTCCGCTGATGGAATGCAAAGTGAGAAAAGCTCCTTTTGTAAAGCGTGTGGAGTGGAACATATCGAACATGCTGCCGGATAAAAAGCACGGGATCTCTTGATCTGCAACTTTGCCCTTGTTGGTGACAACACCAACAGAAGCGTTAAACATAGTCTTTACCCTTGGATTATCTATGCTTTGCGCTCTCTGCGTCTTTGCGTGAAAACAAGTAAACAGCTTAAGCCATTTTGTTCAGTCGCTCAATAAAGGAATCTTTTTTCCTTCTCGAGATCTCTAACTGTGTGCCATCGCTCATGATCGCATACCCTCCGTCCACTTTCAGGAACCGAACTACGTGGTTCATATTGATGAGGTGATGATGATGGATACGGATAAAATCATTTTCCGGAAGCAGGTCTTCGTAATGTTTCATGCTCGCCGAAACCATGATCTTTTTATTTCCCGTCATGTAGAAATTGGTATAGCTGCCTTCCGCTTCGCAACGGATAATATCCGGAACGTTCACGATCTCATAGGCATTGCCGGTTGGCAAGGTGATCTTGGAATAATTGTCGTTCTTTTGTTTGAGGCTCTGCAAAAGGAAAGCAAGGTTCTCCACACCCGGAGCGCTTGTTTTTTTATGCTTCACTTTTTCCACGGCAGCTTTCAGCTCTTCCACATCGATGGGCTTGAGCATATAATCCAGCGCGGAATACTTGATGGCTTTCAACGCATGTTTGTCGGTGGCCGTGGTAAAAATGATCTCGAACTTATGATCGGCTACTTTGCCGAGCAGATCGAACCCGGTCCCGTCGGGCATCGAAATGTCCAGGAACACCAGGTCGGGCACATGCTTCCGGATGATCTCAATACCTGCTTCCACGTTGCTGGCGGTATCTACCACCGTAACGCCTTCACAGTTTTTTGTAACCAAAGCACTGAGTAACTCCCTGCTTTGGGCTTCGTCTTCAATAATAACCGCTCGTATCATGTTTCATAGTTTAAGTTATCGGAATAAATATATCAACTTTTGTCCCCGCTGGCAAACCTTTTTCATCTTTTAGGTCATTTATGCGTACACTGAGGTTCGAATTATTAACGGAATTGAGGATCTGCAGGCGCTGTTTGGTAATGTCCATGCCCATCGATTTGTGCTCTTTGGCCGAGTTACGCTTCATTTCAGCTGATTTTTCCCTGCCGATCCCGTTGTCAATGATCGAGCAGATCATCACACCACCTGCCAGGCGTATCTCGATCTTTAAAAGCCCTTCTTCCTTTTTCGGGTTCAATCCGTGCAGGATCGCGTTTTCCACATAGGGTTGTATCAGCATCGTAGGGATCTGTTCAAAATCCTGGTCGATCTCTCCGTTCACATTGATCTCATATTGAAATGTGTTTTGAAAACGCATCTGCTCCAATTCTATATACAGACGCATTGCGTCTAATTCTTCACGCAGGGTGACCACCGATTTTTCGGAATTGTTCAGGATCATACGCATGAGCTTGGCAAATTTGTTGAGATAGAGGATCGCCCTGTCGTCTTTGTTGTTCACAATATAATTCTGGATAGAATTAAGGGAGTTGAACATAAAATGCGGATTCATTTGCGAACGCAATGCTTTCAGCTGATTCTTCGAGATCTCGATCTGCTTTTCGGTTTCTTTCCCTTGTTCGCGCTTCAGCTGATTGATGCGGAGGCGGAAGATCAGGATGATAATACTTACCACAAATCCTACCACCGATACAATAAACCACCATTGCTGATAATAGGGTCGTTTGATGGTAAAATTGAAAAAAATAGGTTGGTTCCAGATCCCTTCATTGTTGGAGCAGCGCACTTTGAACGTGTAATTGCCCGGAGGCAGGTTGCTGTAGCGTGTTACATTTTCATCCGTTTCCGGGCTCCAGTATTTATCAAAACCTTCCAGCTTATGTATATAGCGCACTTTTTCAGGATTGCTCAGGCAAATACCGATATAATGAAAGCTGATATTATTCAGATCGTAGGGAAGAACGCTGTTGTCGGGCAACACAGTATCCTCGTAAAACAGTTGAATGTTGGTGATATTCAGCTTCGCTTCCCTGTCGTTGCGGCTGAACTGGTTAGGATTGTATTTTACCAGACCGTTTACGGTGGCAAACCAAACAATGCCGTCTACTGGATCTTCCCACATTCCTACATTACACTCTACACCATTGAATCCGTCAGCTTTTCCGTATGTCGCAACGCTGATCTTATCCGAACTGTGAAATTCATCAAGGTCGATCTTGCAGGCTCCCTGGTTGGTGCCGGCCCATAGCGTATGCCCGCCATTCGTCAGTAAAAGAGAGTATACCAGGTTGGAGCTTAAGCCGTTGGTTTCATTAAAATTGAAGCTTTTAAGGGTTTCTGTATTTATTTCATACACCCCGTCAAGTGATGCCGCATATATCAGGTTCCCCTTACCGTTTACCAGGTTGAAGACATCATCGGTTTTAATATTGAGCTGTTGATGCATAAACTCAAACGTAGTTCCATCGTATCTGTAGAGGCCCGAATGATACGCGGCAAACCAAAGCTTCCCCTGCTTGTCTTCGGCAATCCCCCAAAACTGATCATCCGTTGTGTTGCCCGGGGCCTGAAATTTTTGAATATTGATTGCTTCCCACTTGTCCGTGAGATCGAATGAATAGAAGGCTCCGAGAGATCCGGCCCAGAATTTATTTTTACTGTCTTTGAGCAGCATGTACACATGTACCCGTGGAAAATTCTTTATTTGCCGGAAACCCTGTTCATCTTTTACAGTCAAACCGGCATTATGCCCCACCAGCAATTTATCATTCAACATAGTAAGACAATTGATGGTGTCGCCGATAATTTTATTTTGTGTTTTGATCTGTTCAAAAACATTGTTCTCATATTTGAACAAACCAAATTGCTCCGTGCCTACCCATAAAACTTTCTGCTGATCGCGGATGATGGGGAACACCATCGTACCGATGAGCCCATCCTGCTGACCATAACTTACAAAGCCTTCATCGCGGTATTTGAACATCCCTGCATGTGTACCCAACCAGATGTTCTCTTCATAATCGATCGATGAGCTAAGAATATTATTGCTGTTGATATCGGAAGATATTTTATAGTAAGCGAATTCTTTTCCGTTGAATCGCATGAGACCACTGTGTGTTCCTACCCAGGTATTGCCTCTGTAATCGCAGGTGAGCGAAGTAATGTTGTCATCGATCAGCCCGTTATTGATGCCATACACCACTGTTTTTTTGCTTTGTGGATCCAGTTGTACCAATCCTTGCGGAGTCCCGATCCATAAGCCGGTTTTGTTATACGAGAGGCAATTAACAGGCTGGGTTTTCTTGTCGGGCCAGTAATTTTCAAGTTTATTGTTCCGGTACTGAAAAAGTCCTTTATCTGTTCCGATGATCAATCCAAGGTCGTATCGGTGCAACAGGCAGTTGATCGTATATCCGTTCAGCTCTTTGATAGTGGTGAATACTCCGTTTGCTACAAAACAAAGTCCCTTGTCGGTGCCTACATACATTTTTTCCTTTTCATCGGAAGCGAGAGAGAGTACGGTATTGGATGGAAGCCCTTGTTTGATCGTATAGGTGAGGAAGTCTTTTTCGTTTACAAATTCGTTCAGCCCGTCTTTTGTCCCGATCCACAGATTCCCTTTCACGCAGCTGGCAATAGCACTTGCATAGTGATTCGCCAATCCGTTCCTTGGTCCGTAATTGATAAATTCTTTTCCATCGAAGCGGCTCAGTCCTCCGTAACCCGTCGTCCACAGGTATCCCCTGCTATCCTGGTGAATGGCAAAGATCTGGATAAAAGGCAATCCGTTCTCTACCGAATAATTTTTGAAATTATAAGATTGGGAGTAGATCTGTTTTACCAGTAGCAATAATACGAACAGTATGGAACTTTTGCGGAGCATATGCTACGAACGAAAGTAGCTATGTTTATCTGAAAAACAAAACCACCACCTTAAAAGTGGTAGGTACGAATTGGTAAGTGGTCGAAAAGGACGCATAAATGAAAAAACCGGGAAGAAATGCCTCCCGGTTTTAAATTCAGCTTTTACCTGTTGCTGAATGGAATTAGATAGTCGATTTACAAGTACTGAGCGTTGAAAATCCTGTTAAACGAGCAGTTGAGCAAACACTTCTTATTTTACCACCACAAGATACTTGGATGCACTCCAGAATTTTTCCGGATCCTTGATGAGGATTGTTGATGCGTCTTCTCCTTTTTCGATGGTATAAGAATCGGAAGGGTGAACGGAAATGATCTTCGCATTTTCACTCTCTACTGTCATCGCTGTGGTTTGCGTATAATCGATCTGTGTGAATTTGGAATTGTCGAGTGTAGGGCTCACCGTATTGGTGCGGCCTATTCCTAATACTCCGCCTTTGCGCGCTAATATTTTTTTCTCTTCCAGCTCTTTCCGTTTTCCTATCACATAATAAGCTTTATGTGCGTTTTTCGTTTGTGTGCTGATCACTTCAGATTGTGTAGTGTTCTGCGCGGTAAGATCGTTTACGGAAGAGGTAAGCCGGTCAACATCCATATTCAGTTTTTCGATCTGAACATTCAGCAAAGCGATTTCCTCGTCTTTTGTTACCATTTGCGCGTTCAGTGATGCGATCAGTTTTTCCAGTTGCGCATTTTTTTTGCCGGATGATTTCAGCTTTTTATTCAATGCGGCAATTTTTTCCTTGTTCTCCTGCATCATTGTTTTGATCTCGGCGATATTATCGTTGATGCGTTTTTTCATATCACTTTTAATGACGGCATCACCTTTCATCGTACGCTCGATATTGGTTCCTTTCTCACTGATGGTGCTGAGATTTTGCTGGATCTCTACATAGGAATTCACGAATTCATCAATAGACGATTCCTGCTGATTGATAATAGCAGCCATGGAATCGCGCTGCCTCGTTACTTTGTCGGCAAATTCTTTTTCGAAGGAATTATCGCAGGATGAAGTAGCGAGCATGAATGCAGCTATGGGAATTAAAAGATACTTTTTCATAACAGATATATTTTTGGTTAACATGCCAAACCTTTTGCCAATAGGGTGCCACAAGCGATAGAGGCTCTGTAGGTATTGAAAATAAAGGGTTTTAAGAAAATTTAAGAAAGAATTTTTTTATCAAAACAAGAATCACAGGGGTTTGGGCTCTCGTTTTGGGAATCTTCTTAATATATAATTTTTTCTTTAATAAATCGTAAACGGAGAATAAATTATTTTTGCCCGAAGCCTCATTTTTTGAGGATTTTCGGAAGAATTTTACTTAAAAAAAAGTTGAATAATCACCCCTAATTTGTCTATATTTGGTTCCCGAAAAAATTTGAGGGCTCTGTATGAAATGGTTTAGGATGCTAATTGTTTTGATGTATGTCTTAAGCACGGACCTCCATGCACAATCCGTAGGAGGCAATACAACCGGCGCCACTACCTACTGTACCTATACCAATTCCGGGTTCCTCGGATTGGCAGGCCATACAGGAAGTGTAGTCAACTGGCAGTTTTCCATAGATGGAGGGCTCAGCTGGAACTGGGTTACGCCTGTCAACACACTGGCCAACCAGGGTTATTTCAACCTCACCCAAACTACCTGCTACAGGGCTGTTGTTCAGCTTACAGGGTGGCCGGCCGATACTTCAACCGTTACCTGTGTTACCATCAATCAACCCACTGTTCCGGGAACGCTCAGCGGAGGCAATAGTTTTTGCGGCACCAGCGGATCAGGAACATTGACATTAGCAGGAAGCATCGGAACGATACTCAACTGGCAATCGTCGACCGACGGCGGAGCTACCTGGACCAGCATTGCCAATACTACTACCACGCATTCATACAGCGGGGTAACACAAACAACGCTTTACGAAGTAGTGGTGCAGAATACAGGAATGTGTTTTGTCGATACATCCACGCAGGCCAGTGTTGTGATCCTTGCGCCCTCTGTGAGCGGTAGCCTGGCATTTTCGGGAAATGATACGGTTTGTTATTATCTCAATTCCGGTTCCATCAATTTATCGGGGAATACGGGCGCAGTTACGGGATGGCTGTCATCTGCGAATGGCGGGCTTAGCTGGACACCAGTAACCAATACCACCACCACTCAGCCATATCTGGGCCTGATAAACGATACAACCTATGCTGCCATTGTGCAGAACGGAACCTGCCCGCCTGATACCACAGCTGCCCTGCAACTGAATGTTTTTCCGCCACCTGCTCCGGTAAATGCCGGAACGGATACGACTATCATGGCAGGAGAATCGGTTCAGCTGAACGGTGTCGGCACCGGAACTCCATTCTGGCTACCGATAGCAGGTCTTGATAATCCTGTCGTGTATACGCCTGTTGCGAGTCCCGGCGGAACTACTTCTTACACACTTGTGGTAACAGATGCAAATAGTTGTATCAATACGGATACGGTTTTAGTGATCGTGAATCAGCCTTCCTTTACGGGCACGGCTTCCAATTATTTCAGCCCGAACGGTGATGGTGTAAATGATGCCTGGTTCATAGAGGATATCCTGTATTTCCCTACCAACGAGGTGTTTGTCTATAATATTTACGGTCAGGAAGTATACTCGAAAAAGGGGTATATCAACGATTGGAAAGGCACGTATAATGGCTCGGATCTGCCGGACGGAACCTATTATTATGTATTGAAATTCTCCGACTCGTCCACACTGCTCAAAGGCTCGGTGGATATTTTACGAAAGAAATAGATGAAAAAAATAATTTACATACTTGCAGGTATTGTTGTTTCGATGAATATATACGGACAGCAGGTAAGTATGTACAATCATTACTTCTACAAACCGTTCTTTTATAACCCTGCTTTTGCAGGAAATAGCGGCTCGACAGAAGCAATGTTACTGAACCGTTCGCAATGGGCAGGGTTCAGCAATGCCCCGCAGATGAATGTCTTTACGCTGGATGGCGCAGTAAGGGAAAAAAAGATCGGACTCGGGCTTAACCTGATCAGCGATAAGAGAGGGATCAACCGTAGAGTAGGGGGCTCGCTTGCCTATTCGTACCGTTTTAATATCAACGAAGAGACTTACGTTTCGCTGGGCTTGTCAGCAGGGGTTATCAACCAGTCGATCGATTATACGAAAGCCGTATCCGAATCGTATACAGATCTTACCTTGTTCTTTTCCGCCCAGCAGAAAACAACTTTCGACGGGAACGCAGGTTTAGTGTTCGGATGGAAAGGATTGGAGCTGGCTGCTTCCGCGCCGCAGCTGTTGGGAAATAAAATAAATTACCTGGATAATGCTTCCGGCATTAAAGCGTCATACAGACAGGAGCGTCACTATATCACATCGCTCAAATACAGGTTTACCCTGTCGGAAGAAAAGGAAATGTATCTTGCTCCGCAGTTCCTTGCACGGATTGTACCAAATACGCCGCTGCAATATGATGGCAATCTTACGTTTTCCTGGAAAAATAAATTCTGGTTAGGAGCTACTTACAAAAGTGCCTATGCCGTCTCTGCCAATGCGGGTATTACCTTGAGCAAATGCCTGGACATCGGTTATTCCTATGAATTCATAACAGGCAATCTTGCGAACTATGCCGGGCTAAGCCACGAGATCATGGTGAACTACAGGTTTGGAAGGAATAAAAAAGAAGAAGAACATGAGCCGACGACCAAATCGAATACAGACTATGACCATAAACTGGACAGCCTGCATCATGAGCTGGATCTGAGCAAAGACAAAATTACGGAAAACGACCGCAAAATAAAGGAACTTACTGCAAAACTGGAGCAATTGAGGGTAGCACAGGAACAGATAAAGCAGGCCAATACCAATTCTAACAACGGAGGTGCTAATCCTAATTCGAACAACACTTCTTCCAACGACAATACATCGAACAATCAAAACGCATCAACGAACACTGCTTCCAACAATCAGAATACTTCCAAAAACAATACGAATACTTCGGCGGCTAATAACAATACGGGTAAAAATAACAATAAGAACACGAATACTCCCAACACGAATGCAGGCAACGATAATACAAGCAATTCCACTACCAGTCCTTCATCCGATCCGGCCTCGACAAAAGTGATGGAAGACAATGTATGGGTGATCACATCCCCTGCAGCGGATTATAAAAACGCTTCGGGGGGAACACCTAAGAAAGGATTTTATGTAGTGGTTGGGACATTTTTTTACCAGGATTTTGCCATTAATGAAGCCAAACGATTCAAAAACAATGGCTTTGGTTCCAGTAACTGGATGTATTCCAACTCGAAGCAATATAATTACGTGTATACAAAAAAAGCCTCTACCAAACAGGAGGCGATCAATGCTGCCAAAGAGCTCCACAAATCCGGAATAGGGGATGCCTGGATCAAAGTGCTTGAATAAGAAGAGGATATGATAATAATGAAGAAATAATAGATATATACAACTGTTTTGACTGCCTGCTACGTATATTAGCATAAGCAACTTTAAACAGCCGGATAAAGAAACCTTATTAAGAATTAAACGTAACATGAGGCTGTAACGAAACCTCATTCTGATATTAAGCCCGAAATATGAAAAGACAACTACAGTTTCTGATATTTCTCTTATTAATGATCTCACCGGTGCTGATGTTTTCAACGCACATTGTCGGTGGTACATTGAATTATGTTCATAATGGGGGATCCAGCTATACCGTCACATTTAAATTATTCAGGGATTGCAGTAGCGGAACAGCCTCTTTTCCCGGAACCGTAACGATCAGCGTTCGCGGCCTGAACGGTGCTGCTTTCACTCCATCCAAGGACTTTGTAATGAGCCTGGGGCCGGTAACGAATGTTCCTTCCACACTTCCTCCGTGTGCTACACAGCCCAATCCTCTGCCTTGTACACAACAAGGTATATACACTACCACAGTAACTAACCTGCCTTCGGTCCCTGGCGGTTATCACCTCTATTATCAGCTGGAAGCGAGGAATTTAACGCTTACCAATGTGAACGCCAGCGGGAACAATGTAGGATCCAGTTTTTATGCCTTTATTCCGGAACAAACCGTCGTCTATAATGAAGACTTCACGCTTGCAAACGGAACTACTGTGGATAACGGAGCCACTGCCTGGAGCATTGCAAATGGAGTTCCTGCGCCTGCATCGGCAAGTGTAAACGCTAACCTGTTCCGGACAACAGGAGCTGATAACGGCACGGTAACCTGGACCTCACAATTGATCAATATCTCCACATTAGGCAGAACGGCTGTAGCTGTTGCTCTGACGGAGAACGGTACGCTTGAAAATAACGATTCAATAAAGGTATTTTACAGTCTCAATGGAGGACCATTAACGCAGTTTGCCCTCAACGGATCCATGGTAGATGATTTTAACGGCGGAGCTACTGCAACCCAGAATAACCTTATCGGTAACACCCTTCAGATAGTGATAC
Organism: Bacteroidota bacterium; assembly: GCA_021156365.1. GTDB lineage: Bacteria > Bacteroidota > Bacteroidia > B-17B0 > Aurantibacillaceae > JADJDM01. The sequence goes on along the minus strand of JAJNDK010000005.1, from coordinate 332,276 downwards.
GGGTGCGTTACGGGGGTTCTTCACCTTCCAGCGAAGAATATAACTGGGATAATGTCTACGTTTCGGGGAGCAATTCCAACCCTACGTTTACGCTGTTTCCGCCTTTGTTCCTCTGTCTCAATACGCCCTTTACATTTAATCATGCAGCCACGGATGTAGACGGAGATTCGCTCGTGTATGAATTGTATGCACCCTACAATGGAGATAATGCTTCGCCTGGTGGGTTGGACCCTACATTCCCGGGTAACACAGCTACATTTACACCCATCACTTTTTTAGGCGGATACTCAACCCTTCAGCCGCTTGGAGGCTCGTCTCTTACCCTGAACTCTTCCACGGGTCTGCTTACCGGAACACCTCCTGCACTGGGGCAGTATGTTGTAGGGATCCTTGTGAAAGAATACCGTAATGGGGTGTACCTTTCTTCGACACTACGGGATTTTCAATTCAATGTTGTAAACTGCCCGCAAACACTGGGTGTTGCCATAGGTCCGCAAAATCCAACGATCTGTTTCGGCAGCACTTCCACTACGCTTACTGCAAACGGATCCGGTGGTCAACCTCCATATACCTATTTATGGAATGGTTCGGTTCCAACACAAACGATCACAGTGGGTGTAGGAACATATTCAGTAACTATTACGGATAATTCCGGTTGCCAGTCTTTTGCATTTGTAACAGTGACTGCTTTCACGGCGGCTATTGATGCCAATACCGGGCCCAACCGGAATGTCTGTCGAACGCTGCCCAGCCAGGCCACTGCCATAACGGGCACGGTCACGGGAACCAGTACGGGTATCTGGACAGGGGGCGGTGGTACTTATTCACCCAATACTACCACACTTGTCAATATGGTGTATACGCCTTCTGCCGCCGAGCTCACGGCCGGTTTTGCGAACCTTATTCTCACCACCACCGGCAACGGAACTTGTCCTTTGGATGATGACACGATACGGATAAACTACATACCATTTACAGGAACAGTGACACCCACCGCTACTCCGGTCAATTGTTTTGGTGGCACCAATGGTGGCGCTGCAGTTACTGTTGCCGGCGGACAAAGTCCTTACACCTATTCATGGAACACGTCTCCCGCACAGACAACGCCAACTGTCAGTAATTTGAGCCCTGGCACCTATTCGGTAACGATAACGGATGCTATAGGATGTACACAACAAACACCCGTTACGGTTGCACAACCGCCCATACTGGCGGCAACTGCCACAGGTTCTATAGCATCCTGTTCGGGAGGAAGTATCACTGCCGGTGCAAGTGGAGGCACGGGTCCATATACCTATTTATGGGCGCCGGGCGGACAAACAACCGCAACGGCAACAGGTCTTACTACCGGAAGTTATACAGTTACAGTAACTGATTCCAAAGGGTGTACGGCTACTGCCAGCACTTCTGTTACCCCGCCGGCAGCCATGTCGGTATCGGTGGCAGGAACCAGTCCGAATTGTTTCTCGGGAGCGAACGGATCTGCTACAGCAACTATTACGGGAGGCCTTGGTCCCTTCACATACAACTGGACACCTTCGGGTGGAACAGCTGCAACCGCAAACGGACTTGCAGCAGGAAATTATACGGTGACCGTTACGGACAGCAGGACCTGTTCTGCTACCGGTACAGTAACGATCACACAACCTACTCAATTAACAGCGAGCGCTACTGCCACAAATGAAACCTGTGATTATTCCAACAACGGAACAGCTACAGCTACTGCCGGAGCAGGAACTCCTGGTTATACTTATTTATGGGCCCCCGGTGGACAAACGACTGTAACAGCAACCGCACTTGCAGCAGGAAATTATACGGTAACGGTAACCGATTCAAAAGGGTGTACACGCCAGGCGTTTGCAAGCGTCACACAACCTGCAACTTTAGCGGCAACCTTAGGCAGTCAGACAAACGTAAACTGTAATGGCGGAAACAACGGATCCGTAACAGCTTCGGGAACGGGTGGTACACCTGGCTATACCTATTTATGGGCGCCGGGCGGACAAACTTCTGCAACAGCTACTTCGCTTGCCAGTGGTACCTATACGGTTACAGTTACTGACACACGTTCCTGCACAGGCCAGGCAACAGTTACGATCACGCAGCCAACACTTGCATTATCTGCTACTACAACATTTACTAACGTTGCCTGTAATGGTGGGAATACCGGTACTATTACCGCGGCACCTACCGGAGGCACTGCGCCTTATAGTTACTTATGGGCGCCGGGCGGACAAACGACAGCGACGGTTAACAACCTGATCGCAGGTAGTTATACAGTTACTGTTACAGATTCCAGAGGTTGTACTACTACTGCTACCAGAACGCTAACCCAGCCAACTGCGCTAAACGTAAGCCTTGCGGGTACGGATGTAAACTGTTTTGGTGGAAGCAACGGAGCTATTACAAGTACCGTTACGGGGGGAACACCTGCATATTCATATACCTGGACACCGGGCGGAGCAACAAGCAGCAATGTCACCGGGCTTATTGCCGGTACCTATACGGTGTCTGTGCGTGATAATCAAAACTGTACACGGACCGCTTCTTTAACGATCACTCAACCAACTACTATAACGGTATCTGCTACACCAACTGCAGAGACCTGCGATTATTCCAACAACGGATCTGTGACCGCCGCTCCATCCGGTGGAACTCCGGGATACACTTATTTATGGGCGCCGGGCGGACAAACAACCATAACAGCGACAGGTTTGGCTGCAGGAAATTATACAGTTACTGTTACAGATTCAAAAGGCTGTATCAAAACAGCTAATGCTGCTGTTACACAACCCGCTGTTCTATCGATGACTTTCGGCGGCCAGACAAATGTAAGCTGCCTTGGTGGAAACAATGGTTCGGTAACAGCAACAGGGACTGGGGGCACACCTAACTACACATATTCATGGATGCCGGGAAGCTTAAGCGGGGCAAGTGTTACAGGCCTGGCTGCAGGAACCTATACGGTTAACATTACAGATTCACATGCCTGTACAGGTCAGAACACAGTTACGATCACCCAACCTACGCTTGCATTATCAGCTACTACAACATTTACCAATGTTGCTTGTTTTGGTGGAAGCAGTGGAACTATAACAGCCACTCCGGTGGGAGGTACAGCGCCATACAGTTTCCTGTGGGCGCCGGGCGGACAAACAACGGCTACGGTCAACAGTTTAGTGGCGGGTACTTATACAGTAACCGTGACTGATTCCAAAGGTTGCACCACTACTTCTACACGTACACTCACACAACCAACTGCGCTTAACGTAAGCCTTACAGGTACGGATCCAAGCTGCTTCGGCGGAACTAACGGATCTATTACAAGTACGGTTACCGGTGGAACGACTGCATACTCCTATACTTGGACACCAGGTGGAGCAACAAGCGGCAATGTCACAGGGCTTGTAGCAGGAAGCTATACCTTATCGGTACGCGATAATCAGAACTGTACTCAAACAGCATCGGTTACGATCACCCAACCATCTACAATAACAGTAACTGCTACTCCAACAGGAGAGAGTTGCGATTATTCCAACAACGGATCGGCAGCAGCAGTAGCAGCAGGTGGAACGCCGGGATACACATATTTGTGGCAACCAGGCAATCAGACTACTGCAACAGCTACTGGTCTTGCCGCAGGGAATTACACAGTAACAGTAACCGATTCCAAAGGTTGTATCAGAACACAAACGGCAGCCGTTACACAACCAGCTCTTTTATCTATGACCTTTAGCGGCCAGACGAACGTAAGCTGTAACGGAGGGAACAATGGTTCGGTAACTGCAGTCGGGACCGGAGGCACACCGAATTATTCCTATACATGGATGCCGGGAGCCTTAAGCGGGGCAAGTGTTACAGGGTTAGCAGCGGGCACTTACACGGTTAATATTTCAGATGCAAACGCCTGTGCAGGACAGGGTACAGTTACGATCACCCAACCGACACTTGCATTATCAACTTCCACAACATTCACCAACGTTTCCTGTTTCGGCGGAAACAATGGTACGATAACAGCCACTCCTTCGGGCGGTACGGCACCATACAGTTTCGTGTGGGCGCCGGGCGGACAAACAACGGCTACGATCACCACTTTAGTTGCGGGGACTTATACAGTAACCGTGACAGATTCCAAGGGCTGTACCACTACTGCTACACGAACCATTACACAACCTGCAGTGCTGAATGTAAGCCTTGTGGGTACGGATGTGAGCTGTTTCGGTGGAAGCAACGGAACTATTACGAGTACGGTTACAGGTGGAACTGCAGCTTATTCCTATACCTGGACACCGGGCGGATCTACAGCCAGCAATGTTTCGGGACTCGCAGCAGGCAGCTACACGGTTTCTGTACGCGACAATCTGAATTGTACACAAACAGCTTCTTTGACCATTACTCAACCAATCACTTTAACAGTAACGACAACACCAACAGCGGAGACCTGTGATTATTCGAACGATGGATCTATCTCCTCAGCTGTTACGGGAGGAACCCCGGCTTATACCTATTTGTGGGCACCGGGCGGACAAACAACTGCTATTGCTACGAATTTAACCAGCGGCTCCTATACACTTACGGTTACCGATTCAAAAGGATGTGTGAGAGCAGCTGTTACCAATGTAACCCAGCCGGCTCCTGTATCAACATCGTTTGGCAGTCAGACGAATGTAAGCTGTTTTGGAGGGAATACCGGTTCAGTTGCGGTGACCGGAGTAGGAGGTACACCAAATTACTCCTATTCATGGATGCCGGGAAGCTTAAGCGGATCAACCGCTATGGGACTGGCTGCAGGAACCTATACTGTTACTGTTACAGATGCACATATGTGTACGGGATTAGGGACAGTCACTATTACACAACCTGCTGCCATGCTTACGGTTTCCGGAACGTCGACCCCTGTCAGCTGTTTTGAAGGAACCAATGGTACTGTATCTGCTAACGGAGCAGGCGGAACAACACCTTATGTGAATTACACCTGGATGCCGGGGAATTTAGTCGGGCAGAATATTTCAAATCTCCCGGCAGACTCGTATACTGTAACAGTAACAGATAATAATAATTGTACAGCGTCCAATACGATCGTTGTGACTGAACCGGCAGCGATGGTTGCTACAATGGGCTCTATAAGCTCCACCTGTAGCGGCACGAACGGCTTTGCATCTACTTCTGTGAGCGGTGGAGCAGGAGGATACACATATCAGTGGTTCCCTTCGGGAGGTACCGGATCGACAACAATACCGATCGGTTCAGGTGCCTATACGGTTCAGGTAACGGATGCGAATGGATGTACAGTTCAGAATTCTGTTAACGTAAATGATAACACCGGACCAAGTGCAAGTATTTTCGCTACTACCAATGTTACCTGTAACGGTGGTTCAGACGGCACAGCCACTGTAGGAGTTGTGGGAGGTTTCGGAACGCTTACTTATAACTGGACCCCGACTGGTGGAAACGGACCTGTTGCTACCGGCTTAGTTGCCGGAACATATACCATTTCGGTTATAGATCAAAACGGATGTGAATCATTGGCAACAACGAGTCCGCCTGTGAGCGAACCACCTGCTATTGTGATAGGAATAAGCACTGTACCTGCCACCTGTTTTGGATCTGCCAATGGATCTGCATCTGCTGTGGCTACAGGTGGTACAGGCGCCCTTAGTTATTTGTGGCTTCCCGGAAATACAACCGGCAGCACTGTCAGCGGATTAGCAGCCGGCATCTATACCCTGCAGGTAACGGATGCGAACTCCTGTGTGAAAACCGCTACTTTTAGTATTACGCAGCCTGCATCCTCTCTTTCTGTTTCTGCTTCGGCTACCAATGTCAGCTGCTTCGGCGGATCGAACGGAACTGCATCTTCTACAGTTAGTGGTGGTACAGCTCCATACGCATTCACCTGGATGCCGGGAAGTCTTAGCGGACAAAACGTTTCCAACTTAACTGCGGCTAACTATACTATTAACGTTACGGATTTTAAGGGATGTACCACATCTAATTCCATATCTGTTACACAACCGGCTGCTGTTAGTCTTGCAACCGGAAGCACCAACTCCACCTGTAACAATCCGAATGGCTCTGCCTTTGTAAACGCTTCAGGCGGTACCGGAGGATATACATATTCCTGGTCACCTGGTGGCCAGATCACAAGCATTATAAGTAGTGTTGCCCCTGGCACCTATACTGTCCTTGTAAATGATGCGAACAGTTGTCCTGCTACGGCAATGGTAACGATCAACAATACCGGAGGCCCTGTGGTGACAGTAGATGCTACCAACAACCCAACCTGTAACGGAGCTGCTAACGGAACAGCTGTAACAAGTGTAACAGGTGGAACCGGAGCGATCAGTTATTCATGGGCGCCAAGTGGCGGAACAGGTTCAATAGGAAATAATTTATCTACCGGTATTTACACCGTAACAGCAACAGATCAGAATGGTTGCCAGTCTCAGGCTACCACAACGATGATGACCGAACCTGCTCCTTTATTTATAAGTCTCGCAACTATTCCGGTAACATGTTTTGGCGGCGGTAGCGGAACGGTTTCTTCTACTGTGGCAGGCGGAACACCGGGATATACTTATTTCTGGCTTCCAGGTGGAGCAACAAGCGCTACGGTGAATGGACTTAATGCCGATACCTATACTTTACAGGTGACTGATGCAAACACTTGTATCAGCAGCCAGACGATTGTTGTTACCCAGCCTTCAGCGGCTCTTTCCGTTTCCGCGACTTCTACCAACGTAAGTTGCTTTGGTGGCTCAGACGGAACGGCCTCTTCTGTGGTAAGTGGCGGAACAACTCCATACACCTTTGAATGGATGCCAGGAACTATCAGCGGACAGGACATTTCGAACTTAATTGCAGGAACCTATACAATTAATATTACTGATTTTAACGGATGTACTACTGCTAATTCGATCTCTGTTACTCAGCCTGGCGCAGTCGCATTAACAACCAGCAGTAGCAATTCTACCTGTGGTAATCCGAATGGCTCTGCAACGGTGAACGCTACAGGCGGTACCGGGGCTTATACATACTTCTGGTCACCGGGCGGACAGGCTACCAATACCATTAATGGTATTGAGCCGGGCACCTACACCGTTCTTGTAAATGATGCAAACAGCTGCCCTGCAACAGCAATGGTAACTGTTAGCAATACCGGAGGCCCTGTAGTTACGGTGGATGCAACCAACAACCCAACCTGTAACGGAGCCGCTAACGGAACAGCTGTAACAAGCATAACGGGCGGAACAGGTATCATCACCTATTCATGGACACCAAGCGGTGGAACCGGATCGGTAGGGAATAATTTATCTACCGGAGTGTATACCGTAACGGCAACAGACCAGAATGGTTGCCAGTCTCAGGCTACCACAACGATGATGACGGAGCCTGCTCCTTTATTCATAGATCTTACATCTACTGCAGTAACTTGTTTTGGCATTGGCAATGGAACCGCTGCATCTACTGTGGCAGGTGGAACACCGGGATATAATTTCCTGTGGCTGCCGGGCGGGCAAACAAGTGGCACGGTGAATGGTCTTATAGCAGGCACTTATACTTTACAAATTACGGATGCTAATACCTGTATCGCCAGCCAGACAGTTGAGGTCATACAGCCCGCATCTTCACTTTCTGTTTCTGCATCTTCCACCAACGTTAGCTGCTTCGGAGGCGCGGACGGAACCGCATCTTCTGTGGTAAGTGGTGGAACCGGTCCATACACCTATGAATGGATGCCGGGAACTATCAGCGGACAGGATATTGCGAACCTTGTTATTGGAACGTATACAATCAACGTAACGGATTTTAACGGATGTACTGCAACTAACTCTGTTACCATCACTCAACCTTCGGCAGTTAGTCTTACTTCAGGAAGCACCAACTCAACCTGCGGCGATCCGAATGGTACTGCATCAGTGAGTGCTTCGGGCGGAACCGGAGCTTATACCTATTTCTGGTCACCGGGAAGCCAGGCAACGGCATCTATCAGCGGTGTAACTTCAGGAAGTTATACGGTATTGGTGAACGATGCCAACAACTGTTCGGCAACGACGACAGTAACGATCAGCAATACTGCCGGGCCTGTTGTTACTGTTACAGGAATTACCGATGTGACCTGTAACGGAGCTGCGGACGGAACAGCCACTACAAGTATAACAGGTGGAACCGGAACGATCAATTATTCATGGGCACCAAGCGGCGGAACGGCTGCTACAGGCACAGGCCTGGCACCGGGTATTTATACGGTGACAGCAACAGATGCAAACAGCTGCGAATCGGCGGCAACAACAACTGTGATCACTGAACCACCTGCTATATCCGTGAACGTAACAACAACCGTTGTGGCATGTTTCGGAGGCAATACAGGAACGGCTTCAGCAGCAGCAGCAGGCGGAACAACTCCATACACCTATTTATGGTTACCGGGCGGTGCAACAGGAGCAACTGTTTCGGGCTTATCGGCAAATACCTATACAGTAAGAGCTACAGACGGAAATGGTTGTATACTGAATCAACCGTTTACGATCACCGAGCCTTCTGCAGCGCTGGCAGTTAATATTACCACAACAGCGGTTTCCTGCTTTGGTGGAGGAGATGGAACAGCAACTGCTAATGTAAGCGGAGGAACTGCTCCATACGACTATAGCTGGGCACCTGTTGCAGGAAATTCAGTTACACTCATCAACCTGAGCGCAGGAAATCATACGGTAACTGTTACCGATGATCAGGGTTGTGTGTCGAGTTCAACCATCACTGTTTCTGAGCCGGCTGCGGCGCTTACTGCAACAGGGAGCAGCTCCACGGTTAATTGTTTCAACGGAACGGATGGTACTGCATTGGTAACTCCTGCGGGTGGAACGCCAAACTATAGCTATCAATGGAGTCCTTCGGGAGGTACAGCACAGACAGCTTCAGGTCTTTCATCTGGCATTTATGTAGTAACTGTTACGGATGCTAAATCCTGTTCAACAAGTGTTTCTATCGATGTAGTACAACCGGAAGATTTAACAGGGACATTACCGGCTATTGATGCGACCTGTGGACTCGCGAATGGTTCTATCGGCTCGCAGATCACCGGCGGAACGGTTCCATATGCTTATTCATGGAGCCCGGGCGGAGCCATTACTCCTGCTATCAATGGACTGAATGCAGGCAGCTATACGCTCGTAGTAACGGATGCACACAACTGTGTAGCGACCTTTTCAACAAGCATCACCAATACACTGCCTGTACTCGCTACGGTTACTGCTAATAATCCTGCGCTCTGCTTCGGTACTGCTACAGGATCTGCAACCATCAATATTACACAAGGCACTGCTCCTTATACGATCAACTGGCTTCCTTTCGGTGGTACTGCGGCTACGGCTACGGGCCTTAGTGCAGGTACATACACAGCCACTATCATGGATTCGATCGGTTGTACGGATTCGATAACGACAGCAACAATTACAGAACCTACTCAGTTAAGTGTTTCCATTGACAGTATCACGAACGTATTGTGTAACGGACAGGCGAATGGAACCATTACAGTAGTACCTTCGGGCGCAACCCCAAATTATACTTACGCGTGGGCACCGGTTGCTTCTTCGCTTCCTACTGTTTCCGGTGTGGCTGCAGGTACATATAGTGTTACTGTCACAGATCAGAACAGTTGTTCACTGACCGTTTCCATGACCGTTACAGAACCGGCAGTATTGAGCTCTGCGGTTTCTTCCACGATAAATCCGCTTTGTTTCGGAGAGCTTGGAAGCACCAGTGTGACAGTATCCGGCGGAACAATACCGTATGCATACAACTGGACGTCCTCACCTCCTCAATCGGGAAGTACGATGGAAGACGAGCCTGCAGGAACCTATACCTGTACGATCACCGATTTGAACGGATGTACGATCATCAGCACCGCAACGATCACTGAGCCAACGCAAGTGGTTACACTGGCAGGACCGGATGCAATCATGTGCCTTGGAAACCCCGGATCGCTGACCGCATCGGCAACAGGTGGAACAGGAACCTATTCTTACGTGTGGATGACGCCGCCTACACTTACTTCCGGAACACTGCCATTAAATTTAACGGTAACAGAGACCTATACTGTAACAGCATTTGACCAGAACAACTGTGCCGGCATACCGGATACCGTTATTGCAAATGTATACGACCTGAATCAATCAAGTATCCTTGCAACAGGTGATTCACTGATCTGCCCGGGTGGTACTGCTGCAGTATTTGTGCAGGTGAATAGCATAAATACGGGGCCGCTTACTTATTCCTGGACCAATTTATCAGGAACCGGACCGGGTGCGTACCTTGTTACTCCCGGAGTGCCTACAACATATGTAGTAACGGTTTCAAATCCTTGCGGAAGTGTGATCAAGGATTCTATTACGGTTAGTTTCAACCCGCCTCCTACTATTGTGCTGCTGGCCGATACCAATAAGATCTGTGCGCCTGATTCTATTCATTTCACAGATGCATCTATTACAGGCAATGTGAACGATCCGATCAATTCCTGGTTCTGGAATTTCGGGGATGGAACGACTTCCACTCTTGAGAATCCTTCTCACCAGTATCAGAATCCGGGAAGCTACAATGTATCTGTAGTGGTGCAAACGCAGGGAGGTTGTATAAACAATAACGCTACGGCCCCGTTCAATATTCAGGCATATTCATATCCTACAGCGGCATTTTCGGTGAATTCATCGAGCCTCACGCTGCCATACGACCAGCTGATCTGTACCAATCAATCAAGCCCTACCTTAGGTACGACCTATGTGTGGGATTTCGGCGACGGAACGCAATCGACCCTTACAAACCCGCATCACTCCTACAATGCGATCGGCAATTTCAATGTACAGTTAGTGGCCATTTCTTCGCACGGATGTCCTGACACTGTTTCGCATGAGCTGGTTACGGATGCAGATGTGCAATTTCCGAATGTCTTCTCACCGAACCCGGATGGTCCGAGTGGCGGATCGTATAATCCGTTTGATCTGAGCAATGATGTTTTCTTCCCGTTCGCATCCGGTGTGATCGATTATAAAATGCAGATCTTTAATCGCTGGGGTGAGCTGATCTTCGAATCGACCGATGTAAAAATAGGCTGGGATGGATATTACAGAGGCAAGCTATGTCCGCAGGATGTATACATCTACAAGGCATACCTGAAATTAAACAATGGTAAAGAATACGATAAAACAGGTGATATCACGTTATTACAATAGAAGTTTTCTTCTGATCGCTGTATCCTTGTTCTGCTATGTAATGGCGGGGCAGATAGACTCGCGCGAGAATAAAAAGCTTTTTTTCAAGGCGAACAACAAATTTGATTTTGGCGATTATCCGCATGCATTGTCTATGTACGAACGACTTTGGCCTTTGGACAGCACGAACAATGAGTTGAATTATAAAGTAGCCGTGTGCAAATACGAAGATAAAAAGAACCGTTCCGGATCAAAGCGTTATTTTGAAAAAGTGACGCGCGAGGTATATCCGGAGACGTATTATTATCTTGGAAAGCTCTACCACACCGAAAGCAAGTTCGACAAGGCAATCGAGAATTACCATGCCTATGTGAAATTCAAAGGAGAAAAAGAACATACGATCAAAGAAGTGGAAGACCTCGTGGAGAAAAGTTATTTTGCCATGATGCAATCCAAGGTGTACAATACGGATATCACGATCGAAAACATGGGAAGCAGTGTCAATACAGAGTATGCAGAATATGCTCCTTTGCTTCCTACAGAGGAGAACAGGCTCTATTTCACATCGCGCAGAAAAAACAATATGTGGAAAAATGACATTGATGCGCTCGATAATTATTATGAAGATATTTACGTTTCGGAAAAGAAAAATGGTGAATGGCTGGCTCCGCAACCCATGGACACTATTGTGAATACCTGGTGGCACGATGCAGGTACCGGTATTTCCTCTGATGGAGAGCGCCTGCTGATCTATCACACGAGCGAAGATCACCTGCATGGACATATTTATGAGAGCAGCTTCCTGAATGGTAAATGGACAAAACCAACCACGCTGAATGCACATGTAAACTCGCCTAAATACAATGAAACAAGTGCCTGTTTTTCACCGGACGGCGAAATGGTCTTTTTTTCCAGCGACAGACCCGGAGGATATGGTGGAAAAGATATCTATTCCGTGAAGAAAGCCCCGAACGGCAAATGGGCAATGCCCCTGAACCTGGGACCAACGATCAATACGGAATACAACGAAGATGCGCCTTTCGTACATCCGCATGACAGTGTGTTGTTTTTTAGCTCGGAAGGCCACCAGAACATGGGCGGCTATGATATTTTCAAAAGCAGCTTTGATGAGGTAGAGCATTTTACAACTCCGTTGAACCTGGGAACTCCTGTGAACACTGTAGACGATGACATTTTCTTTGTACTGAATGCCAGCGGGTCTACCGGATATATGTCATCCAAACGCGATGGAGGCTATGGCCTGTACGATCTGTATGCAGTGAACTTTGCGATCAACAACCTGCCTTTGAATGTATATAACATAAAAGTGCTGGATGAGAAGGATACACAGTTGAAGAAAGTGGAAATCATCCTGACGGAAGAAGATAAAAAGGAAGTGTACGGAGAATTCAAATCCAATCCCCTGAGTGGAAAGGCGATCATCATTTCCAAACCTAACCGGGTGTATCGTTTGGTGATCCAGTCGCAGGGATATGAGCCACTTGTAATGGACGATTATACACTGGCGGACAATACTGAACTTACTTTCAAACTTGTGAAAAAATAACATGAAGAAATATTTACTATCACTCGCCTTTATTTTGAGCATCACTGTTATGTGTGCACAGGATATGCATTTCTCCCAGTTCTATGCATCGCCGATGTATCTGAACCCTGCATTTACAGGTTCCAATGCCTGTTCGAGGGTTACGATGGTATACCGGAATCAATGGCCCGGTATAAAAAAAGCATATAATTCCTATCTCTTGTCAGCAGATCATTACCTGTCGAAATACAACATGGGAGTGGGCATGCTGCTTGCCAATGATGTGGCTGGTTCCGGCTCCTTGCGTACCACACAGATCAATCCAATGGTTGCCTACGAAGCAAAATTCAGCAGGGAGTTCGGAATGCGTTTCGGATTGCAGCCGGGTGTAACGATGAAGAGTGTTGATTACAGTAAACTAATGTTTGGCGACCAGATAGCACAAGGTGGCCCGGGTTCCACCGTAGCCACTGTAGAATCGCAAAAACCGAATACAGTGTTCTTCGATATGGGTGCAGGTGTGTTAGCGTATACATCCAAATACTGGGGTGGTGTTTCTTTTTACAATCTGACACAGCCGAATCAGTCGCTCATGGATAATGACGATGTGCTCCTGCCTTTGCGTTATACAGTTCATGGTGGCGGAAAATTCGTGTTGAATCCCAACGAAAAGGATGATCACTTATTCAAATCGATCACTGCAGCATTTCACTACAGGGGACAAAAAAAATTCGATCAGTTCGATATAGGTTTTTATTATATGCAGAGCGTTTTCACCATGGGAGTGTGGTATCGCGGTTTGCCGATCAAACATTATAAAGAGGGCTATCCCAACAGCGATGCGGTTGTTTTTATCCTTGGGGCAAAGGCAGACAGGATGTATATTGGGTATAGCTACGATCTTACCGTTTCCCAGCTGGCCGGAAGATCGAACGGTGCACACGAGTTCAATATCTCGTACCAGTTCTGTAAACCGAAAAAGAAAAAGAGACGTATCGAGGTGGCCTGCCCGAAATTCTAAGGGTTGGAATAAACCTGATATTAGATAGGAATACTACCACTATCCGTCTGTCAAGCCGATCCCGATAGCTATCGGGACGATTCTGATCTTTAATTGAACACTTTTCGCACTGAAAATACCGCTATCCTTTTATGGTGTCGGATCGTATCGAGCCTCTTACGAAAGTGGAATTTATTACATCAAAACGGTCTCGATACATCCCGATACAGGCTCATTATTGTATCCAATGTAAATTAGGTCAGATCGTATGTAAGGGCCACATCGGTCACGCTATGGCGTGATCGACCTGACAGTCCGCTAAAAAATCCAACCCTCCCTCAGGATATTTATTTAATGCGCGATAATTACTTTCTGTCGTTGCAGGGTGTTTTTTGAAACGAGGTAATAGACCCCGCTTTCGATCCTGCCTGTATTGATATGCAATTCCGTTTGTCTGGTCTGCCAGGTCTTCACCATTTTCCCGCTCATATCATACATGCTGAGCTCATTTATTTTTGCAGCCGGATTGTTGAACTTGATGCAAAGCTCATTCACGGCAGGATTTGGGAACAGGGAAAAAAGGCCGGGACTGTTTTTCGCAGCCGGATCCAGTGAAAGCACCGGGTTAAAGTTCACATGAACCGGAGTAGCGAACACGCAGGAATCGATCGTGAGCGGAAGGAAGTTGGAAACATACAGATCGAATGTTACCGTAAAATCAGCAGGAATAGGCTGTGTCACATGAAAGAAAAAAGAAGCCGGAGCCGTTTCTCCTGTGTTCCAGGAAGAAGCAAAAGAGTACCAGGCAGTGCTGGTAGGCGCCAGTGTCATTCCGGGAGGAAAAGGGGTAACAGGAATCAGCTTTGCCAGGGGATAGACGAAATTAGTAGTTGTGCTGTTAGTAATGTCTATTGTCAATACCGAATCACCGAAGCCGGAAGGAGCCTCACCAAAAGTCATGGTATTCGGATCATATGCCAGAGGCATGGTGTCACACACTACCACCTGGGACCTGACAATAGAAAACGAAAATAAGAGGAATACGAAGAGAAATAGTTTTTTCATGCGTTCGTGTTTGATAGGTTAAAGATATAAAAATCCTTCAAACAAGAAAATGTTGAAGACACCCAGGCCTTCAACACCATCTTTAGGCGCTTTCCCTATTGCTGGATCACCTGGTCGAGGCGGATCACCGGCTTTAATGAATAGGTTCCGTTGCCGTGCACAACAATTGACTGGTCCGCGTCAAAATCCAGAACTATCGTTGTCAGAAGATTGGGATAAACCGGCGTATTGGCATTGACCTTCAGCCCGGTTTCCGAACCACTGGGTACGCTCAGTGGATGTACTATACTGTCAGCCGTCATCACCGAATTATTAGGGCCCAGGACCAGCCGGATCTGATTGATAGTACCGGCAGGTACTACGGCTCCATTGGTAAGCGTGGCGGTAATGTCGTTTTGCAGGGTCAAAAGGTCATAAATCCCGGCATTTGTGGAAAGATCGAGCCAGCTTACACCATTGTAGTTGATACGTACTTGTTGAACATCTACATACACAGCCAGGTAATCGCCCGGCGCATCTTTCATTTTAACGCTTATCTTCCCCGGGTCGGAAGGATATATCGCATCTTTTTTGCAGGCCACGAAGCCTATACCAAGCAGAATAAATGCTATGGATAAAAATTTAATTGCTTTCATAACGGATCAATTTTAGTATTACATTATGAAATAGCCAAAGCATGTGCCAATGCCGGTTTTTTGGAAAAAGATGTTGTTGACCGAGGCATTGGTCCGGTTCACCTCAAAACAGCGATGCTGAAAAAAAGAGGGCTCTAAAAATGAGAAATTAATTCCCAAAACTGTAGTGTTGGCTAAACACCGAAAGGAGAATTACACAGGCTTCTTAATATTCAACAACTCATTTACGACTAAGCTCATGTCCATGAACAGGATCTTTGGGTTGGCATTCCGCTCTACATGATAGTAAGCTTTGTTAAATTCTTCCACGATACGTTCGTAATTTCCCATGTGTACAAAAGGCGAGAATTTCTTCAGGAAATCCAGCTCTTCATTTCTCGAACGGACCAGTGTTTCGCCCCCGCTGTTCAGCAGCAGACAGTCACGCAACAGCTGCAAGCCGTATTGTAGAAAATATTTTTGTTTTTCCCGTCCCATGGCAGCTGTCTGATCGATCCAGGGATTTATTTTAAATACATTGAAATTAAGCGCCACCCGCATAAAACCTTGGAAATGCTGGAGCTGGGCGGTATTGCTGTCCTGTTCACGGGCTATCAAAAGAGCTTCCCGGTAATTTCCTTCAGCCATCCCGGCACAGTACCGGGCTGTTTGCTCACTCAGGCCTTTGCGTTGAAGGACGGTAACGATCGCATCGTCATCGGCAATGCCGAATTTTACCAATTGTGTACGCGAGATAATGGTCGTAAGCAATTGTTCGGCATTGTGGCATACCAGTATGAAAATGGTCATATCCGGCGGTTCTTCGAGGATCTTCAGCAATTTATTGGACGCCGAAGCATTCATTTTTTCAGGCTGCCAGATGACCATGAATTTATATCCGCCTTCGTAGCTGGTATAGCTCAGCTTTTTGATGATATTGTTACTCTCTTCTGCTGCAATGGTAGGTTGTTTGTTTTCCGCGTTCAGCTCATCGAACCAATCCTGCTGGTTCATGAAATTATTTGCGAGAAAAGCCTCCCGGAACTCTTGCATCACATGCTCGCTCAGGCGCACCTCTTTACTGCTGGCAATCGGATATACAAAATGCAGATCGGGATGCCCCAGTTTCAGTATTTTCTGGCAGGCAGCGCATTTCTGGCAGGGTTCCTCGTTTTGCCGGTTCGTGCAAAAGGTGTATTGAACAAAGGTAATAGCCATCGGCAGGTTGCCCGATCCTTCATTGCCAAGAAACAAAAGCGCATGCGGGATACGTTCTTCCGAGATCATGCGCTGAAGCCGTTC
Source organism: Bacteroidota bacterium (assembly GCA_021156365.1). GTDB lineage: Bacteria > Bacteroidota > Bacteroidia > B-17B0 > Aurantibacillaceae > JADJDM01. Next base: position 315,545 of record JAJNDK010000005.1, on the reverse strand, counting down.
TTTGATCTCTTTTTGTCCGGGAATGTCTGCAAAAAACATGATGCGAAGATACAGAAATAGCCACAAAGTAATTGTATATTTACAGCCAATTTGAAAAGAACGTAAACCGGTTTTTAATGAAAACTTCCGAAATAAATTTTAAAGTCACTGTTGACGAAAATCACCTGCCCCAGAAACTGGAATGGGAAGCCAAAGATGCCGGCGAAAAAAGCGAATGCAGCAGTATGATGCTGGCCATGTGGGATAAAAAGGAGAACAATACCATGCGTATCGATCTCTGGACAAAAGAAATGACTGTGGACGAAATGAAAAAATTCTATCACCAGAATATCATTACGCTTACTGATACCTATGTGCGTGCAACAGGTGATGAAGCTACTGCCAACAAGGTACGCGATTTCTTCCGCGAGATCGGAAAAGGTATGGGCGTTATTGGCTGATCTTTTATAGTAAAAGAACAGGAGAGCATGGAAAACCCTCCTGTTTCATTTCACTTCTTACCCGATCCTTTTCTGAATTAGTATCAATTGTAAAAAGCTAATCCCTTCTTAGCTTGCCGAAAGGCAGTTTGCTTCGATGATCCGGATATCCAGCTGCAATTGTGTGAAGTTCTTCAGCACCAGGTCCTCGGTGGTGTGATAAAAGCTACTTTTTTCCCAGGGCTCTATACCATCCTGATGTACAGCGCTCCGATCGCTCAGATTGATGAGTTGGGAAGCTTCCACTTTAAAATTTCCGGAAGCCATTGCATTCAGTTCGCCTAACTTCTTTTTCAGCTCCTGTAGCGCGGGTTTCGCAATGCCCATATTATCGAAGAGATAGCGGGTAGGAGTATCATAATTTTCCGGCATCTGCAGCGTGCTATAATCCACTTTGCTGTATGGAATGCCTTCTGTCTCATTTATCACTCCCAGTTTGAGCTGCTCGATGGTATTGCACAGTACGTTGCACAGCGCACTCAGTTCGGTAAGCGACTTGCCATGGCTTGAATCCTTTACAGCAATGGCGAGCTGACTGCTGTTTTGAGCAGTAAGATACCGGTACGAAGCGTCAGCCTTTTGATTGGAGAATGCTACCATGTTCTGCATACGAACACTTGGCCTTGTATTTACCAATGTGAAGAACAACCCACATCCCATAATGATGAGGATGGTGGAAACGAGGGTATTTACCCTGGTGTCCGGATTCCGGATCCCGTTAAAGAAATACACAGGCAGGAAAATGATGAGCATCATCAGTACCGCTCCCATTCCCATCATATTGGCTCCAGGCCAGTGCATCACCTTAAAGAGGATGCCAAGGCTCATGAGAATGCCCGCCAGCGTTCCGATCCCGATGATCACCCGGTCTTTCGCTTCTTTCTTTTCCTTTATCTTCAATGTAAACAGCAGGGGCAGGAAGAGCAGGCTCGATAACCCTATCCCGATGACCAACAGGAACGAGGCTCCGGGCCAGTGCATGAATTTAAAAAATATACCGGCGATCATTGCTATAGCGGAAATAATACCGCTTCCTATCATTATCTTTTTCATGGTGTAATAGTGTTTAAAAATTTGCAGGGAAATGGTTTCTTCTTCGATCTCCCACAATTCATGTTTATAGAATTGCCGGACGGTCTTTTGATAGAAGCGCTCGAAGTCCCCGTTTGCTTCGAGATTTTGCTCAATGATACAGCAAATGTGATCCAGGAGGTTATACTGCAGGTCCTCCATCTCCACGCCACGTGCACGAATGTCGTTGAGAATAAAATCTATTTGCTGGTCGTTGATGCTATACATTGTAATCGCTGCAATTCTTTTGGATGTATTCTCTTTATTAAGCTGTTTTGGGTTCAATGCCTAACAATGCTTTCATGGTATTCATATACTCCGCAAACTCATCCACTTTCTCTTTCGAGTGCGTTTTGCCTTTTGTGCTGAGTCTGTAATACTTTCTTACCCGCTTACCAATGTATTCGGTTTCTGTTTCCAGCAGACCATCTGCTTCCAACGCATGCAGCGTAGGGTACAGGGCTCCTTCCGTAATCTGGATCTTATCGTTGGTAAGCTCTTTCACTTTTTGCGTGATCTCATACCCATACATGCGGTTGTCTTCGTTCAGTAATTTGAGCAGGATAGTTTTCAGCGTTCCTTTTATTAGTTCGGATGAATACATGGTAAATATGTTTGATGTTTATTTGTTTTAATGCAATAGTACTGTGTCAGTTCCGGTTTTCCTTGTAAAGCTAAAAAATATTGAATAATCCCCAGTAACCAAACAGAATTATAAACAGGAGATATAGTATATTAGTAAGGGTAAAGAGCCATTTTGAGAACCTACCCCATGTGTTATCCTTAAAGATCTTCCTGTTGAATATAGCCAGGGGGATAATAAGCAGCAGCGCTGCAAAAGGAATATATGCTGCAAACAGCGGTTCGCCATATGGAGCCGGGAAGTAAAATACATTTTCGTTCCTTGTTAACAGGAGTGCATAAAAGCTCATACTGATTCCCAGGGCAAATACGATCAGTTTCAGATAAGAGTACCTGGCTGTTTTCCGTTTTCTGAAAAAGCTGATAAGGAAAAACAGTGCGGAAAACAGGAAAATCACAACGCTGATCAACATAAATGCCAGAATGGACGGGCTGTTCATAGGTGTTTTGTAATTGCGTAGTTTTTCATACTCCGCGTTAAGAGGGAACAGCTTGGGAACTTCGTACATATGATCGCCTTTGCTTAATTCGTCCTTTAAATTAAATTTCACCGGGTGCTTGTAATCGTGGTAGAAATAATAATAAAGAATGCCCTCGTTCAGATCCCGTATGCAAGTGAGTAAAGTGCCATCCCCGATCTTTTCCCTGCAAACGTGCATGGTATCCGACAAGGCGGTGCAAAACGCGAGACTTGTATCTATTTTGTTTTTCAAAAATTCCACTCCTTTTCTATACCTGGCCATTTTGAGCGCATCCGATTCTTTGGTGACGGAAGGGCAGAAATTGGATAGAACGCATTTAGGCTCATTGCCTGTGGTCATTGTATCAGGCTCCACTATCAGGTATTTGCCGGATTTGTCAGCGAACAAAAACACATCCGCGGTAAAATAACCGTAATCGTGCCGGCTGATATATGTTTTAACCTCTTCTACTGTTTTGCATTTGTGCAGAATGTCCTTCAGGTAAGCTGTACGGCTCAGGATGCCGGGTTTTACGATTACCCCTTTTTTTTCCGAAGGAGGTGCAGCAGCGCCGGAAAATGCCAGCCCGAATTCATTCATTCCGGATTGTGGTGCAAATCCATTGGCTCCGTCGTACCTTGCTCCGCTGAATACAGCTCCGTATTCGCCTGGCTTACCGTTCTCAAACCAGATCTTTGTTGTGAGATAATATGCGTCGTAATTACCGCCCACCATCGTTTTGCCGTTCACGGTCAATTTATACATACTGCATGAAATGGTTTTTTCTGCAAAGAACAGCAGGATAAATACCGTAAGGAGGGTTGAAAGAGATTTAAATATCTTTGTCATAATCACTGTTTTTAGTTTGGATGTTAGTATTGTTTGGCGTTGTCTTTTTTTATTGAAAACCGGTACTTTTTCGTGAAATCAAAGTCTATTACCACTGTCATTCCACGCGCTGATATATCATAAACGGCAGACCACTCGGTATACTGATGGCCGATCTGTTGTAATAATTGCATAGCATCGTTTGTAGTCATATTACCTTTTGCAGCCTCCATTGTATAGGATATGGCATTAAACCTTGTACAGTTCTTTTTTTGCTCCGCCATAGGGACGCGGTAAGAAGGAGAATTGGTAGTTGCCTGCCAGTTCGCAGTATTCGGAATGAACTGAAATTCTCCATCGCTTATTTCGGCGATCACCGATTTTCCTGATGCATCTGCGATCAATAAATGCTGGTCGAAACTACCGCTCCATACATCATTCATGATGTTGTATTTTTTAATGATCGCTTTGGCCTCTTCCACATCTTTGGCATGATCAAGGATCTCCCGAATCAGGTAAGAACAATTAATGAAAGGTTTGGAGCTATCTCCTTTCAGTCGCTGCGGATCTACAGCGGCAAGCGCCACTACCACGCCTTTTTCGTTGATGCCATCAGGTGTAAAGAAAACTGCGTTCACCAATCCTTTTTTTCGGTCATAGGATAGGTTTTCCAGGTCTTCCGACACATCATAGCCCATATCGGCCAGTCTCACCAGCGACAGGGATGCATATCCATCTTCCGGATCAGTCCGGCATATCAGTGTTTTGCATTTCCATCCCTGGGGGTTATCGAAATTCCGGGCAAATAAGTAATGCGATGTATCTCCGAATGAGGTAAACAGGGAACAAAAACGTTGTGGCCGGAAGGATTCTTCCACACATTTTTTATTATTACTTTCCAGTACAGCTGTATAATCACCGGAGAACGTTATCGAATAAAAATTGGCGCCTTCTTTCCGGAGACTGTTGATGGTTTTTAAGGTATCCACTCCCGGGCCGCTTACCTGCCTAATCGGGTTGTTATATACGAGCCATTTTGTGCCCGAAAAATCAAAAGAGAATAAATACTTCGGCTGGATGCTGGCCATAAAAATAAAAACAGAGCTCAGAAATAATAGGGCAAACAGTTTATTTTTGAAATAACCGGTATAAAGTAAGTAGGGCAGAACAATTAAAACAGCGCAGAGTAATGCGATCTTGATCACTATTTTGGACCAGGAAAGATGATAGCCCAGGTTTCGTATAATGGCAATGGATACAACCACGGCTAATATTCCTGCAATACCTAACAGGATCTTGTATTTTTTCTTTTCAGCATCGGTATTTGCTTCTCTCAACTGCAGCAGCATATCGGCTGCACACACACTTATAAATAAAGCCAGCCCTATTAAAGCATTTAAAAGGTATTTATAATAGTTAAACAAAATATCGTTATAATTGATGTTTATAACGAAGGTGATTGCGTTTAAAAAATAAAAAAGCAGAGGCAAAATGGCAAAAGCCGAAGCAATTAGTAAAACAAAGCCGAGAAAAAAGTATAAAGCCCTTTTTTCTTTTTTTCTGAAAAAACCTATTCCCGTGCCCAGGTAAATGATCCCTACCACTACATTGGAGAGATCAAGGATTGCCTGTGTACCCGGCATTTGAAATAAGCGGAATACCAGTCCGGTTAAAATGGTTAGTGCGAGTATGATGATCGTTTTTTGCATTTTCTGTTTGTTATTTGAGGATTTTGTCTCTTTACCCCCTTATAACGTATCTGATAGAATAAAGATACATAAGAATCCAATGTATCTACAGATTATGTATTCAATTTTAATGTAAAATATTGAAAATCAATACTATTTTTTTAAGTATATTCGGAAAATAAATCCTTTCTGCAAAAACCTATCTTTGTTGTATGAACATACGAATAGGTTTTGGCTTTGATGTACACACGCTTGTTGAGGGAAGAGAGCTGTGGTTGGGAGGTATAAAATTGGAGCACACAAAAGGTGCAGATGGGCACAGCGATGCCGATGTACTGATCCATGCGATTTGCGATGCGCTCCTGGGTGCTGCAAACATGCGCGACATCGGATTTCACTTTTCCAATACAGATGCAAAGTATAAAAACATTGATAGCAAGATCTTATTGAAAGAAACAGTTGCCCTGCTCGAAAGTAAAAACTACCGGATCGGGAATGTGGATGCAACGCTGTGTCTCGAACAACCAAAGATCAACCCGCATATTCCGGCCATGCAGGCTGTGCTGGCGCCACTCATGAAAATATCCACGGATGCCATTTCCATTAAAGCAACTACGAATGAAGGTCTTGGTTACGTAGGCTCGGAAAATGGGGTGAATGCGTATGCAGTGGCTTTGATAGAAAAGATCGATTAAAAATTAACGGAAACTAACTCTGCTTTGGAATGCATAAATCCTGTTTGTCCGTTGGGATAGATCGGGCTGTCCTGCAATGTTTTTGCTGGCGTTAAGCCCTTGTAAATAGTAAGGCATTTTCGTTTTCAGTTGAGCGCAGTCTATTACCATCACGCAGGCTCAATGGCCAAGCAGTCTTTCGTATACATCGGTAGCAGTGCTCGTTTCCTTTACAATGTAATTTTTTGGAACAGTGAATTTTTCCTCCGGGATCTGCACATTCTCCTTCACTGTAACGGAGATCTCTTTGCTCCTGTGCTTACCGCGTTTATACTCCGTCTCTTTTAAAAGCACTCCTTTATATAAGTAGGAGCGCATAGTATCTTTTTCTCTCAACACGTACTCCCACACGTTGCACAACTTACCTTCCACTTCTGATGTTCCCGTGCAGATATATCCGTATTCAGCAAGCTTCCGCTCCTGTTCAAAGCCAAGACTGTCCCATTTTACCCGTTTATCGGCGCGGTTGTTAGGTGCAGAAAAATAGGTATTGCCAAGCGACAGGTAATGCGAAAGAGACCTGTCATGGATTGTTGCGCCCCAAAGCGTGGTAGTGGTATCTCCTTCGAAACAGATATACTTATAGTGTGCCTGCCGCGAACCCCAGTGGTCAAAATAAATTTCTTCCCGCGAGCTATCTCTTTTAAGGATTCGTATCACCACACCTGATTCTATTCCATACAGGCCGTAATCCCTGTCGGTAAGCTCAGGCTCGGGGGTAAACACAACACCTTCTTCCACCACCGTTTGGGGTTCCTGGCAGGATCCAATAAACAGGAGAATTCCAGCCAGGAATAATGTTTTGTACATGTGCTTCATCGTTTAGCTCAGTGGTTCATATCACCAGGATATGAAGTTTTGAAAAAACAGAAAAAATCGAATTTTTAGATCTCTTTTCGTAAACGCGCCACGGGAATATCCAGCTGTTCGCGGTATTTGGCGATAGTGCGGCGTGCGATGTTATAGCCCTTTTCTTTCAGGATGACCATCAAAGCATCGTCTGTTAACGGTTTCCGCTTGTTTTCTTCCGCAATGCAGTCCTTTAATATTTTCTTTACCTCGCGTGTGGATACTTCTTCGCCGCTATCGGTGCTTAAGGATTCGGAGAAAAACGATTTTAATAAGAAATTCCCGAAAGGCGTGGTTACGTATTTGCTGTTGGCCACACGGGACACAGTAGAAATATCGAGGCCGATGGATTCCGCAATATCCTTTAGGATCATTGGCTTCAGCTTGGTTTCATCGCCGGTCATAAAATATTCTTCCTGGTATTTCATGATCGCGTTCATCGTTACCAACAGGGTTTGTTGCCGCTGGAACAAAGCATCGATAAACCATTGCGCCGATTCTATCTTGCTTTTCACAAAAGTAGATGCTTCTTTACTCGTGCGGTCTTTATTCCGGGAGTATTCGGTCAGCATTTCAAGATACTCCTTGCTGAGTTTCAGTTCCGGCATATTTCGCTGGTTCAGGCTCAGTTCCAGTTTTCCGTCGGCATTGTTGATCACAAAATCCGGAACGATATCGCCGGCAATGCTGGTGTTGGCAGAAGCCCCGCCCGGTTTCGGATTCAGGTGTGTGATCTCGCTGATAATATCTTTGAGCTCTTCGTCATCCACATCTATATGGCGAGCTATTTTATCGTAATGTTTTTTCGAGAACTCATCCATGTAATGCTTCACGATATCGATCGCAAAGTGCACTTCGCGGGTGCGTGGATTTTTCCGGTCCAGCTGCAGTAGCAAACATTCCTGCAGATTACGTGCGCCTACTCCCGCCGGATCGAAAGACTGGATCACCTTTAAAACGTTCTCCAGCTCCGCGACATTCGTATGTATATTCTGTGAGAAGGCAATATCATCCACGATCGAATCCAGGTCCCTGCGCAGGTAACCGTCCTCGTCAATGCAGCCGATCAGGTAAAGACCAATGCGGTATTCGTTATCGCTCAGATCGCGTAATCCCAATTGTTCTTCTAATACATCGTGAAAGCCGGGGCCTACCGATAAAGGCGCTTCCTTGCGATCGTCGTCTTTGCCTGAATTAGTGATCTCGTATTTGTAATCGGCACCTTCTTCTTCGTCCATGTAGTCATCGAAGGTCACTTCATCATCCATACGCTCTGCTTCCATCGGGCCTTCTTCCTCATCGAATGTATCCGTTTCTTCGGAAGTATCTATTTCTTCCTGGTCAAAATCATCCTGTAGCTCATCCTCTGCTTCATCATTCCCTTCTTCAAGGGCAGGATTAGCCTCCAGCTCTTCTTTTATGCGCTGTTCCAGGGCCATAGTAGGCAATTGCAGCAGTTTCATAAGCTGAATCTGCTGGGGAGATAGTTTTTGCTGAAGTTTTAATTGCTGCGATTGCCTGAGCGCCATGGTACGAATATACACTTTTTTAAAAAGAAAAATTCGCAAAAAAATGTTGCAAAATCACGCAGATTGTATATAAATCAACGCGTTTAAAAAGCAATTAAGAAATATACCGGGCTGATTTTTTCTTTACGATATCCTGCATAGAGCGGTTCTCTATTTTGCTTTCCAGCCAGGATACAATATCGAAATAGATGAAGGCGCGTTTTTCAAAACGATTGTTTTCCAGCTTTTGCATGTTGGTTTTCAATTCCCTGAAACGGGTGATCGTTTTTGTCTGCGTATCCGTTTTTTTGATGGTCCGCAAAAAATTCATGATGAGCTGCTGATACCGGATGAAGCTTTGTTTTTTCTGCAGGAAACGATACGTGGCGCGGATATTATAATTGATCATTTCCGCATCGTTCAGCTCGAAATAGCAGATCAGGCGAAGGATCCGGGCAAAGGACTGGAGATCTTCCCGCAGATCCGATGCCTTTTCATTGATGATATGGTTTAGCCATTTGATCGCGGTCTTAAACTGATAATTACCAAAATACAGGCAGGCGATCTTGTAATAAAAGGTCATTACCGTATTCTTATTCAGCTTGGGAATAAAGTTCAACAACTCTTTTTCTAGTGCATTTACGATACGTGTACCCGACTTGAATTCGCCTAACATAAAATGCCGGTTGATCTCATGGATATAAATTGCCTTGAATAAATTGAGTTGCAGGTTCTCCGTCAGGATGATCTGCTTTTGCCGTTTGAGCGATACAAGGCGGTGATGTGTTTCACGGAACTCCGAATACAGGAACAGCTTGTTTTGTGCTACCAGCAGGTTGTTCAGGGCCTTTATGTAAAGCTCTGTTTTTGCTTTCATCAGGGCAGGATGCTCATCAAACACCTGCAGGCATTTTTTTGCATATTTGTATCCGTTCTTCAGATCCTGCACAAAGAAATAATAAGCGGAGATCGTAATGTAGAGATACAAAAGCTCGAGTGGCGAAAGCTGCCGGATCGTAAAGTTCGGAAAATTGGCCGAATAATATTCCCGCACACTTTTAAGGTCGGAACTGTTACGGATAAAGCCCACATGCTGATAAAATGCTGTAAGCCGGACAGAGAGGTTGGAAAAACGATGAATGTTCTGGATCTGCCGGGCCACTTCAGCGATCTCGAAAACCAGGGCTTCGATGCGGTTACTGATATCATCGTTGGACGTTTGTAGGATGGCCGATTTCTCCAGCTCCAGTAATTCGAGCAGCATGATGAGCTGAAAATTTTCCCAGGCAGCTTTTTTAGCTTTTTCAATAATGATGAGGCAGTCAGTATACAGGCACTTATTGTACAGGAATTTTGCATGTTCCACATAACGTGTTACCGCATTTTCCTGCGACATGACGGAGCTGTTGCTGAGACTTGCCAGTACCTGCTTGTAAAGATTTTGTTTGATATTAGGGAGCTGTGCCGCCTTGAGGCCTTTGATCGTCGTTATTGCTTTTTCATTGTATTCTTTCTGCCGGTCGATGGTATCAAATACGTCCACAAATATCTTGTTACCGGATCGGTTTAGCCGGTTGGCATAAACTTTGAATTGCCATTTTTCGCTCTTTGTGAGTGAATTTATCAGGTTGAACAAACTATCCGTTTTTGCTTTGGACATTGTATTTATAAATAGAAATTACGAGTTAGAATGTCAGTATTATCAATTATTATAGCGAATATACAGAATTAGAAAGAAATTAGGATACTGTATTGAGAATTTAATAAAAATTCCTTTTTTTCCCTGAATAGGGTAATTTTGCTAAAATTTTTTGGACAATGATCAGAGCTGCAATAACCGCCGTATCCGCTTATCTGCCGGAATATATTCTTACCAACCAGGAACTCGAGACCATGGTGGATACCAATGATGAATGGATCATGAGCAGGAGTGGGATCAAGGAAAGAAGGATCCTGAAAGACAAGGACAAAGCAACAGCATTTATGGCTGCGGAAGCCGCCAAATCTCTTTTGAAGAAAAAGGGAATGGCAGCAACGGAGCTGGACCTTATTATTGTTGCCACGGTAACGCCTGATTATCAATACCCGGCAACTGCCAATATAGTAGGGGATATTATCGGAGCAACAGATGTGTGGGGCTTCGACATCCAGGCAGCCTGTTCAAGCTTTATATATGCATTGGAAACAGGAGCCCGTTACATCGAATCGGGGAGATACAAAAAAGTGTTGGTGATAGGCGCTGATAAAATGAGCAGCATTATTGATTATACCGATCGTAATACCTGTGTGCTTTTTGGCGATGGTGCAGGGGCGGTGTTGCTGGAACCGAGTACAGACGAAACGGGGATCATCGATTGCAAAATGTACAGTGATGGATCGGGACGTAAAAGCCTGTTCCAGAAAGCGGGAGGTAGTCTGCATCCGTCTTCGCTCGAAACGGTTACCAGTAAGGAACATTTTGTGACCATGGACGGTCAATCTGTTTTTAAAGTAGCGGTTGTGAAAATGGCTGATGTGGCCGAAGAAATGATGCAGCGGAATAACCTAAAGGCAGAGGATATTGCCTTCCTGGTACCTCACCAGGCCAATAAACGTATCATAGAAGGGACCGCAAATCGCATGGGCGTGAGCATGGACAAAGTAATGCTCAATATTCAACGGTACGGGAATACAACTTCGGCAACCCTGCCGTTGTGCTTATACGAATGGGAGAGCCAGCTGAAAAAGGGAGACAACCTGATCCTCACCACATTTGGTGCAGGTTTCACCTGGGGAGCTGTCTATCTGAAATGGAGTTATTAAATTTTTGAAAGGTCTGATTGTGGAATTTCAGAGGTGGAGAATTCTACCAAATAAAAAAGCTGTTGTAGAAAAGTTGGATTTTTTCGCAGACTGTCAGGTCGATCACGCCATAGCGTGACCGATGTGGTCCTTACATACGATCCGACGCCATAAATGGACAGCAGTATTTTCAGTGGGAAAAGTACTTATTTTAAGATCAGGATCGTCCCGATAGCTATCGGGATCGACCGGACAGGGGATTTCTATCTGATGTTATATTTAATCCGGCTTTTTCTACAGGATAATTAAAAATCCCGACCTACTTCTTCGTTCCAAGAATTTCGAGCGCCTCTTGTATGGAGATCACTTCCCCTTTGAACATCGCAATGACAAAAGCATCATTGAAGCCCTGTTCTGCCATGATTGCTTTTGCTTTCACCGCTTCGTTGTAATCTTTGTAGTTGCCACTTGTGTAGCGGATCAAGCCTGTGCCTGTTTCGATCTTCTCAATGTCTTTTACATCTTTTATTTTCTCCTCAAAGGAAGTATCATTGCTTCGTTTAAGCGCTCCTATCTGCACCTTGAAATGAACAAGTGATTTGTCAATAGCGCTTGTCATATTTTTAGCCTCGTTCAGCTCTTCTTTCTTTGCATCGTTCTTATCCACATAAGTAGCGCCTGCATCACTCAATGAGATACGTTTCCCATCTTTGTATGCTGCCACAAATGCATCACTGTATCCTTCCAGTACCACATCGGCTTTGGCGATCATTGCCCGTTCGAGGTTGCCGAAAGACTCGGTTACATATTTATAATACCCGTCATCCGTTTTCAGCTCGATGATCTTTCCTACATGTTTGAAGAGACTGGCCGACAATGGATGTTTGTAGGCACCCAGCTGAACACGATACACAATACCGTTCGGATTGGCAGGCGGGCTGATTATGTTCGGAGTGCTTGTTCCAGTTGTATCAATGCTTTTTGATTCGGCAAATTCTTTGTCCAGCTCTTCCTGCGAAGAGATAGAGCGATAAGCTCCTCCCCGGAAATAACCGACACCGGCATCTTTCACACCTTCCGAACGGAATTCATCTCTTCTTTTCATAGCCATTTTCACATCTTCATAGCTACCCGCCGTATAGACGATCACCGTATCGCCAACTGTAGTGGATCTTACATCACCGATACTCAGGAGATAGGCCATAATATCACTTGGCACACCGCCCTTGAATTTAGCCAGCTCCACCGTGTATTCTTTTTTCTGGCTGTTCGGATCTATTATATTTTCCTTTGGGTTTTTGGCAGAATCGAGATCTACGATCCGGGCCATGGTACCGGTTGAATCGTAATATACATCATACCAGTATTGCGCCATTGCATCCGTGATCCCGATACCAAGTGTGTTAGCGATCATGCTTGCAGGTGTTGGCAGCTCCTGGTCATAATAATCGGGTGTAAGATCTTTATCATCATCCACCGGGCAGCCTTTTGCATCTACTTTTGCAATTTTTGGTGTTTTGTGGCAATCGTCTTTAAAATCTGTAACGCCATCCTTGTCTTCGTCTTCATCATCAAATACGAGGTACTGCACATCATCGTAATAATCATCCGGCAGTGTATCCAGTTTGCGTTTGGTAACAAGGTCGTAATGAAGGGAAAAAGAGGTCATCACAAATTTATCTTTCGCTTTGGTACCGGCACGCTCACCCACACTGTTGTTGCTGAGTCCGTCAATATAATCAGTAAAGCTGAGATGAAAAGTAGTTCCTATTTTAAAAGTAGCCCTGTCGCTTACCTTCAGCATTACACCTCCGCCTATCGGCACGGCCCATGAACGCTCCTGGTATTTTCCAAAACCATCCTTATTCAGCTCCCGGATATCCGTTTCGTAGGTATAATCCCTCACGAGGTCGACAGCTGTAGTCGCATTGGGATCTGTTTCAGCAAGATTTTTAATGGATCCATCACTCCAGTAATGATATTTGTTCCCGTTCTTATCCCGAAGATCTGTTTTCGTTAAAAATTCGAAGCCCTCGAAACCCGTTTCGATCCAGGGCCTCCACAGGTATTTATCGGTTTTGAAAAGATGTGAGAAATCATACATCAGCCGCACACCTCCAAGCCGGACCTCCGACTGGAAGTTTTCATTGCGGGCTCCGCCACGACGCTCATTCGCACCGAGCTTGCCGAACATCGTATAAAAATTCAGGTAAAATGATTTGCTCAGGGGTTGAGAGAGGATGAATTCATAGCCAACACGCGAAGTCATAAAAGGTTGTGCATGCCGGCCATACATATCACCATAAAAAGAGAGCATTCCAACACCTACACCAATGGTCGGCTTAAAAATCTCACCCAGGGCGGGAGGTTTGGCTTCGGTTGTTTTCTTTTTGGCTGTATCGGCAGCGGCTGGCGCGGAAACTGAAACAGAACTAACCGTATCATTTTGCGAATAAATCCCGCCAAATGAAATAAGGTATACGAATACTATTAGTCCTACGTTTTTTAGCATAAAAGCTAAGCTCAAATATTCCCAAATGTAGCATTTTTTGTAAGAAAAAACGAAAAATCAGTTCCGGCAGATCTTAACGTAACCATTTCTGATTAGCGATCATCAAGGCTTCCTGAACGGTAATTCGTTTCCCACTGCTGTATGCTGTTACAAAAGCGCCGCTTACACCTTTATTCTTTACGGATTCCCGTTTGTCCCTTGCTGCCTTGTATTCGTTGAAATCGCCGATCAGGAATTTGGTGAATCCTTCGTGCATATCCGTGCGTATATTATCATTGATATTATACGCTGAGGCCAGCGCGGAGGCGCTGATGCTGCTTTTGAAAGCTCCGATCTGTACATTAAATGTTACGCTTCCGTTTGTTTTTGCTGTGGTGTTGGTTACGGGCGGAGGTGTATTGGTAATTACCGGATCACTTGTTACGGTATTGGTCGTTACCGGAGTTTCCACCACCGTTTGGGTGGTAGCCACTGTCGGTGTTTCAATGGTTTTCACAGGCTCGGTCGTCACTGTATTTGTTACAGGCGTTTCTGCTACCGTATTTGTAGTTACCGGCGTTTCTGTTACGGTATTCGTCGTTACCGGATTGCTGTTGTCTTCCGGTGCCAATACGATCTCTTCGTCGCTTGCTTTTATCTTTTGTGTCTGGTCGTTCTCGAGGTAAGAAAATTCACCGGTTAACATTGGTTTGGAAGAAGGTTTTGTCTGCATCTCTAACTTATAGCTGATCCGCAGCTCTTCGGTAGCAGGCAGGGAAACCCAAACAAATTTTGCGTTTTGATCGGAGAAGGTAAAAGAAGCTCCGTTCGTTTTTACGGAAGTGGCAATGAAGCCTGCCGGGATCTTATCGGTGTATTTTGCAAAGCCCTTGATGTTCTCTTTTTTGATCAAAACTTCTACTTCGAATTCTCTCTCATTGAGAGCGGATATTGTACGGGTGCTGCTTACTGCGGCATTCGGATCTTTTGGTGGATTAAAGGACTCCGGTGTTTGTGTATTGGTAGTGGCAACAGTAGGTGTAGTAGTGGTAGTCGGCACTACGGTATTGGTAGTTACGGCAGCTCCTCCGTCTTCCATTATAACCTCGATGGGCCCGAATTCGGCCTGCTGCTTTGCATTGGAAACAATATAGGAAAACTTGCCCAGGATCGGTTTCGCTCCCGTTGCACTGGCATCGGTTACGACCATGAACTTTACCGTAAATTCCGGATCCGATGGCAGGGCTGTCCAGATATATTTTACAGCGCCGTTGCTGAATGTGAAATTGCCGCCTTTGCTGTCGACCTCTTTTGCAGTAAATCCGGGTGGCAGATCGATCTGCAGTTTGGCAAAACCAGCCGTTCCACCTTTTTTAATTACCACTTCCGCCATAAACTCCGAACCGGGTTTGGCAGTGGAAGGAAATTTGGGAGTGATACTCACATCATCGCTGAAGAACAGGTTGAACAATAATATTGAAATCGAATTTATTAATAAAATTGTGTACTTCAGCATGGTTTTTTATTTAGTTACTGCTCAAAGAAGTAATCAATGAGCTGGTTGATCATATCAACCGTAAAGTCATTGGTTCCTTCAAAGAATGCATCTATTGTCTTTGTAATTTCATCGGCGGAAATGTATCCGTCTGCGTTAATATCTGCAGATCTCAGGTCGGCAGGAATGGTGTTTGCATTTGCTTTTGTAGTTGCTTTGGATTTGTTCTCTACCTCTTTCAGGTATCCAAGGCTCGGCGCTTCATTGAATTTATCGCTGCGTTCCTCTGCTATTGCATCCCATTCGAGCTGGTGTTTGGCCATTTCGCTCTCATTGATGGTCATTCCGTAGCCGTCCACTTTTGCACCTTTTTTACTTTTCGGCTCTTTGTCCAGGTAATCCGCTACTCCGTCCTCATCCGTATCGAAAGGGCAGCCATGCGAATCTACCAATACACCTCTAGGCGTTCCAAGACATCTGTCTTTATGATCACCTACACCATCGCCATCGTTGTCGATCTGATCTACCTCATTAAAATCAATTTCTTCTGTGGTCGATTTGGCTTTTTTCCTGAATTCATATTGAATGCCTACGTTGGCCTGCACATAACTATCATTGCCGCCTTTTTTGTAATTATCCACATAGTCGCTCAGGCAGATCATATAGTTAGCACCAATAGAAGCCACCCAGCGCTCACCGATATGGAAATTGATACCACCACCTACAGGCACTACCAGTGTGGCACGTGTGTAATTGGTTGCGGAATCTTTCAGCTGCGTTTCATAGCTATAATCGCGGCGAACAACAGAAGCGGTAAGCTGGTTCGTCCCGGTTTCCGTCTGATTGCGGATGGAGCCATCTGTCCAGTAATGATAAAGCGAATCTCCCTTTTTGATATCGCCATACGGATCAAACATCATATACCCGATCCCGGCATTGATAAAAGGTGATACACTCGGATCATTCTTCATGATCTTATCAAAGTTGGCGGTGAGGAGAAGTTCTCCCTGGATTATTTTCGACTCGAAATTGAGGTGTGAATTTTTTGTATTGTCGGTGCCGGCCATCTTGCCATACATACCACCGATGGAAACGCCTAATATTTTTCCGAAACGTTGTTCTATGGCTAGGTAGTATCCGAAGCGGGTGTCGAGCAGAGGGCTCACATCGGTTTGTTTACCGACATCTCCCGTAAACTTGATCGCACTTACACCAATCGTCAGAGAGGGCATATGTTTGACAGGCTGATCCTGGGCATAGCTAAGTGTGGCAGTTGATGCCATGAACAATACAGATATTGCAGCCCCTTGGTTTAACATAGATTTTACTTTCATAGAACGTTATATTAATAGTATGTTTATATGAATATAGAACATTTTATGAGTATAGCAAAACTATTTCAAAAATCGCGCACGCCTTTATTGTAACGCTTAACTTGTAAACAGAGCCTTGTTAATTTGCAGTATAGCAAAGGATGGAAAGCCTTTATCTGTGAGGGTTTCGACCTTTTTTGCAATTGGGAAGCAATGTGGGGAAAAACGAAGAAATGATCCGCTACCGGCAAAAACAAAGGATGTGCCAATGAAAACCTGTTTCCATTTAGCTAATTCTTTCGGATATTTTTTTACCGCAAAGGAGGCGCAAATGGATACGAGGCGAAGAACACAAAGAATATATTGCGTCAGTAATATCTTGTCATAACAATGACTAGATCAACAGAACAGCCTTCGTGCTCTTTGCGTAAAACTCGCGTGCCTTTGCGGGTAAGTATCACAAACTACCTGTTCTTCCTCCGTCTACAGGCACATTGATACCCGTGATGTAGGAAGCAGCAGGGGAGGCCAGGAAGGCAACGGCATTGGCTATTTCGTACGCTTCTGCAAAACGGCCTGCCGGAATTTCATGCAGCATTTCGTTTTTCACTTCGTCCATCGGAGTGCCGGTGCGTTGTGATTTATTTTCCATGATGCCGCTTAAGCGAACCGTATTAGTAGCTCCCGGTAATACATTGTTCACCGTGATACCGAATGAAGCAACTTCATTAGAGAGTGTTTTTGCCCAGTTGGCAACAGCCGCACGGATGGTATTGGAAACGCCCAGTCCCTTCAGCGGGATCTTCACGGAAGTGGAAATGATATTGATGATACGTCCGTAACCCGATCGTTTCATGCCATCAAGACAGGCCTGCGCCAATAAATGATTGCACAATAAATGATTGTTGAAGGCACTCAGAAACTCTTCCGGCTGTGCATTCGTGATGGGTCCTGCTGCAGGCCCACCGGTGTTGTTCACTAAAATATTTACGGTTCCCTGGCGCTCGATGTAATGATCGGCCAGTTTTTTAACTTCATCTGGTTTCGAAAAATCAACAGCGATGTAACCATGCTGTTGGCCTTTATCGGTATTTAATTCTGCCTTTACTTTTTTAAGCGATTCTTCGTTGCGGGCCACCAGTGTTACGTTGGCTCCCATTAGTGCCAGCTCCAGTGCAATCGCTTTGCCTATGCCTTGTGTACTTCCACATACCAATGCGCGTTTGTTTTTCAGGTCTAAATTCATGGTTCGATCAGATTATAGGATGCATCAAAAAAATCAGTTATGCTCAGTGGTTTTTTTACAAATATAGCTTTTATGCCAACACCGGAAGCGCCTTCTATATGCTGTATAGAGTCGTCAAAGAACAGGGTTTCTTTTTTATCCAGCCCGTTCTGCTCCAGCACATATTCAAAGATCGCAGCATCCGGTTTCCGATAGCCAATACGCGAGGAGTAATACGTTTGTTCAAACAGGGATCCCAAACCTGCCAGGCAATGCTGTTCAGCGATTATTTTTTCGAACCCCTGGATATGCAATTCATTTGTATTGCTCAAAAGAAAGATCCGGTACCGGCTTTTCAGCTCGCGGAGCAAATGCAGATTGTTTTCCGGAAAGTCCAGCAACATGGCATTCCAGGCATCAATGATCGATCCTTCTGCGGTGTTTTCCGGCAATAGTTTTTTCAGCCCCTTGATGAATTCAGTGTTCCCGATCTTTCCTGTTTCATACAGGTCAAAGAGTTGTTCCTGCTGCGCCTGCGAATAGATTGCGTCAAAATTCCCTACACCTAATTGTTCAAATTGTTTCCGTGTCAGGCCATAATCGAGATTCAGCAATACCCCGCCCAGATCGAAAATGATGTTCTTAATTCCCTGCATGTTATTTTTTGATCTTTTCCAGGATACTTTTTACTTCTTCCGCTTCTTTATTGGAATCACATACACAATTAGGTTTCCCTGCGCATACCATACAATCTTCTTTCATCATCACCACATATGTATGTATGCCCACCGGTTTCCACCTGCCTGGATGCATGGGACGTACAGAAGGAAAAAGACCGATCGCGTAGTTGCCCAGTGCTGCTGAAATATGCAGGGGGCCGGTACTGGCAGCTACCAACGCATCGGCAGCGCCAATAAAAGCGATGAATTGCGATAAGGTCACCTTACCACACAGATCGATAAGAGAGGGGTATTTGTCCAGCAAAGGCTGTACTAAAATTTTCTCTTTGGCTGTCCCCGAAACAAACACATTGTATGCATCTGCAGGAAGTAGCTCTACCAGTCTTCCGAAATTCTCCAGGCCCCACTCGCGCCCGCTGCCTTGCGATTTAGGATGCAGAATAATATTTTTCTTTGTGGATGAAAGCAGGTTTTTTATATCTGCAGGGATCTCTCCTTTAGCTTTGAATCCGTAATACACGGGCATTTCAATTAATGAAATTTCTTCATCTATCCCGAATGGTTTCAATAATTTGAGGTTCAGCTGCGATTCGTGCAGATCCGAATTTTTCCGCGAAAGTTTCACCAGCTTGTTGCAGCTGAGCCAATGCCATGCACGATTGGTGGTCCCGATCCGGACTTCCACCTTTGCTTTTTTCATCAGCTTTGCCACATCTTTCCGGGGAAATACATGTATGCAGTGTGTGAGCTGTAAGGAACGGATCTTTTGTACCTGTTCTGTTTCGCTTAATTTCTGCAATTCATCGTAACTGATAAATTCATCCACGAAGCCGGAAGTATTCACCACATCCTGTGTATAATTCCTCCCAAGAAAAACGATCCGTGTCTCCGGGAATTTTTTTTTCAATACGCCGGCCATGGGCAGTGTAAGTACTACATCACCAATACTGTCGGTCCTGCTGATCAATATGTGCAGCTTAGTTGGCATGTTTGAACAGGTCTCTTGTTTTTCTGTATTTCAGCCAGGTGGCCCAGGCAGAATAACGTGCAATGGAAAATCCGGCAGCACCATCCAAAAATCCGAGGTGCAAAAAATAATAACTGATGAATTTGGCAATGGTATTCAGCCAGAGCTTGTAGGCTGCGGGCTTTTTTCCACGCGCATACAGGTCCTTCGAAGCGATGTCGGTAAATTTTTCGATCTGCTTCAGGTGATCATCCAATGTGTAATAGCTGTAATGCAAAATATCCTGGTTGATGTGTTTTACCTGTTCGCCCGCAGGAACAGAAAGCTCTTCATGGATAGTGCCTTCCCATTTGCTTTTACTGCGGTTAAACAGTCGCAGTTTTTTATCGGGATACCAGCCGCTGTGTTTGATCCAGGTGCCGCAGTAATTCGTAAGCCGGTTAAAAGAATAGGTGTGCAGGGAATCTGTTCTTTTTAAGTCCTGTAGTATGCTGATCAGCTCATCGTTCAGCGCTTCGTCTGCATCCAATGAAAGGATCCAATCGTATTTCGCCTGTTCGTTTGCAAAATTCTTGCTGGCCGAATAACCTTCCCAGGCCCGCTGAATGAATTGCACCTTGCTGTACGATCTGCAGATAGCTTCTGTCCGGTCTGTTGAAAAGGAATCCAGCACTACAATATCGTCGGCTACATCCTTTACAGATTCAAGGCATCTTCCGATGTTCTTTTCTTCGTTGAAGGTAATTATGACGATAGAGAGGTTTTGCATAAGCAGGGCAAAAGTACGAAATAATTATTGCCTGATTGGGCTGAAGCCCATACGTTCCCCTATCTAAACAAGCCCCGGCCTTAAGGCCGGGGCTGAT
This sequence comes from Bacteroidota bacterium, assembly GCA_021156365.1. Taxonomy (GTDB): domain Bacteria; phylum Bacteroidota; class Bacteroidia; order B-17B0; family Aurantibacillaceae; genus JADJDM01. Next base: position 295,467 of record JAJNDK010000005.1, on the reverse strand, counting down.
AATGTGCAAAATAATACGGCTTTAGCCCAATCTTATTAAAAGAAAGCACGCACCTGCGCCCCGCCAATGTGAATGATTTTGGTATTTGGTGTTTTACGCCCGTCATAATTAAAGCTGATCTGAAGGTAAGAGTTGAGGTTTTGCTGATACTGCATGCTCCAGGTAATGTTTTGTCCCGCTTTTAGAGAGCTCAGCATTTCAAAAGCAACGGGAGAGTTTTGCTCGCCGCTGTATGCAATCAGCAAATAATCCGCACGCATGGTAAAGCTGCCTTTGTTGAGCTTGTTGAATTTCATTTCGAACAGGATATCATCAATGCCTGCCCGCTCACCTCCGTGTGTTTTCGAATTTTGTTTTTCGCTGCGCTTATACCCAAGCCCGATCCGGAAAGAGGTATTGGGCTGGAATACCAGCTTGGGCTCCACTTCATAATATTCAATGTCATAATTCCGGTTGGAGAGGTACAGGGAATTGGTTTTCTTATTGCCAAGCGTGGAGGAAGTGAAGAGACCGAATGCTTTGGTGATATTAATGCGTGTATGCAGTTCGTGCGTAACATGATTCCTGCTTTCAAGTCCGTTCACTAATAATTGTTTGCTTTTGTTATCTTGATAATTGTAATCAAATCCGCCCACCGCCGAATTCTGGTTGAAGAACAGGGCCTGCCGGAAGGAAGAGTTAGTAGTAATGAGTAGGCTATCGTTGATCCGTGTATCGAAGGGATTGTATACCTGTTTGTCCGGATCTTCCAGCGATTTGTTGTCGGAACGGTAAACTGTTTGTGTAGAGAAGCGGCCGACGAGCTTCACAATTTTCTTCGAATCTGTTTTGCTGAAAACGGAAGGCCGCAAATATAAACTGCCACTGAACTGGTTGTGGGCGGCTTTCACATAGTTGTTGGTAGGCGTGTATACTTTTATAAAAACAGCCTGGTCGGTATACTGCGCGATCTCAAATTCGTTCAGCTCTTTGATCCCATTCCCGTTGTAATCGTTCCAGAAGTATTGTCCCTGTCCTGCCGCTACCTGCACATAGGAATATTCTTTTTTCTGCTCCAGCCCGTAACCGATCTCATAAAAAAGATTGGCCTGTATAAAACCTTTTACGAGCCGCGGCGAATATTCCAGTCGGCTTAGCAAGGTATTATCCGGCTGGTTGCTGATAAGGGTGGAATCAAGGATCCGCAGCTGGCGGTAAATGATGGTCGTGCGGATAGGATGATTCTTCAGGCTGTTGATATTGGCGCTGGCCCCGTAATTTTGTGCGTAGGCCACAGGCTTCAGGTTGTTTTTGAATGCGCGTTTATCTGTCCGCTCCCGGTAGAAAATTTTATAGGTGTTACCTGCAGTGTCGGCGCTCTCGATGCTTCCCTCACGTTCCCAGAAAGAATAGCTTCTTGCGAGCAATGAGTCTTTCGATTGATAATGGAAGCTGTTTTGCTCCATCTCATCCGTGTAGGCGAGCACGATCTTTTTTATCTGCTGCGACACCCGTGATTTGTGTCGGTAAAACTGTGTGAGGTTTTTATTGATGGCATTATCCGAACTAAGGAAAGAAGGATTGAACTGGATCTTCAGCTTTCCGAGGTTGTAATTATTTTCCAGCTGATGACGCAAGCCGAGATAATTTCCCTCTTCTACAAACCCGTTCAGTGTGTAGAGTGTTTTTGCCTTTTTGTTTTGGAAACCGGCCTGCAGGCCAACGATGTGTTGCATGTTTTTGACCGAATCCGAATTACGGTTCCAGTCACGCGTAAATTCCACGGAGCGGAAACGTTCGATCTGTGAGAAATTTTTATCCAGGTATTCATAAGCGAGGTTCGTTATCAGTTTTGTTTTTGTTTGACCGGTCGAATCTCTTTTGCCCACTTTGATCAGGTTGTTGAAAAGCACCCTTCCCCCATAACCTTTGTCATCCTTTGCGTCGTGGGGAGAAAAGGTGTTGATGTCGTTTTTTGTATAAGCGCCTTCCCATATCAGCTTCCTGTCTTCCGTAAAGGTATAGTCACCATTTACGATCATCATTTGTTTTTTCTTCGGGGTCACCAGCACGATCACCGGTTCGTAATTTCCCTGCCGGATTCCTGCTACCGGCTCAAACCAGCGGTACACTTTCCCGTTGGCCAGGCTCTGGATCTGCCTGTAATTCCCGCCACCTTCACCCACATAGCTGAAACGTACACGGTAAGCGGTATCCGGTGCTGTGGAATATTCATAAATAGCATAGGTGCCACTTGTTACTGTTGTGTCTTTCCGCTGGTAAAAAACTTCGGTAGTATTAAAAACGGCTGTCTGAGCGCCATCTGTCACCGCGAGGTTCAGTGTGTCGCCGATATCGCGCAGCAAACGTTTTTGATCATTGCTCAGCTCCTGCTGGAAAGGCTTGTTCTTGTTGTCCTGCTCGCTGAAGAGATGGAAACCGAGCTTCAGTTTGTTATTGCTGTATTCTTCACTTACATAATACAAAGAACGGTTGTAGTTCCGCTCCGAATACTGGAATTCGATCGTGATCCGTTTATCTTTCGTGATGATCTGCCGGGCAGTGAAGGTGATCTCCGATGTATTGTAATCGATCACGTACTCATTCTCCTGTCCGCGCTGTACCAGCTTCCCATCGATATATACTTTTTCAGTTCCCGAAAGGACGATGATAAACAATTCGTTGTCGGCACCTCTCAGCCGGTAGGGACCCTGGTTGTTTTCGATCCCCTGTATCACGTTGCGGGCGAATTTCCCGCGCGAGATCGCACCGGAAACTTTGCTGGTCAGTTTTGGTTTGTTCTTGTCCAGCGAATCGAGCAGGTATACATTTTCTACATACAAACCCTGCGTACGTTTATAAAAGTTCAGGAAATAACTCTGGGGACGACTCAGCTGGAAATCTCCCATAATGATCTTCGAGCTCTGATCGTTCAGTTGGATAAATACCTTATCGAACTCCTGCAATTGCTGTGTATTTCCGTCGGGCTGAATGGGAATGTTATTGTCGGTAGCTGCCAGCACCAGGTCAATATCCTTACTTAGTTTCCCCGCTACCTGCAGGTTCAGATTCGAATTGACCACCACATCCTGGTTATTCCCGAAGCTGATGCCCCGCGAAACACTTCCGTTCTTGGTCAGTCCGTCGTTCTGGAAAACGGGCGTCACCGGTTTTTGAGCGTTGTAGTGGATCGTGAAGGGATTGGGCTTCAGGCTTTGGTCGGAATTCAGATCGTTGATGTTTCGTTTGAATTGTTTCTTTTCAAAATTGATGGGAAACACTTTGTATGCTACACGGATGCTGTCGGTATCTGCTGCCAGGATATTCTTCTTTTTGAAGACCACATAATGCCGTTCTTTGTTCACTTTATAATCGCTGGTGTCCACCGGCTTCCCGTTGATGCTCAGCTGAAGTGTGCCGGGTACCAATGTCAGCGAATCGAGGAAAAGGGTGTCGGCATTGTTTTTATAATAAGCAAGTCGTTGTGAACCGGTTTGAGCAGCTCCCACTTTGCACAACAAAACAAAAAGGATAATTATTTTAAGGTATCGGAGCACAATCAGCTACTAACGTTTTTAAAGGTACAAAATTGCGGGAATACGCAAATATCTAAGGAATATTGCCTGTCGCAGATTAACACAGATTCCACGGATAAATACAAGTTAGTAAATTAACACGGATAAAATGTGTGTAATCCGCGGAAATCTGCGGCTAAACCAAACTTTAATACTTATTTTTGAGCCCAAATTTATACTATGCCGCGCATTATCACATACAACGTAAACGGGATCAGGGCCGCTATGGGCAAGGGTTTGATCGACTGGATGAAAAGCACCGAACCGGATATCCTCTGCGTACAGGAAATAAAGGCAAGCCCCGAACAGGTGGGCGTTTTTGAGTTCGAGGAAATGGGCTATCACCATTACTGGCATCCCGCGCAGAAGAAGGGATACAGCGGTGTAGCAATTTTCAGCAAAATGAAGCCCGACAATGTGAGTTATGGCTGCGGCATTAAGGTCTACGACGATGAAGGCCGTTTCCTGCGGGCCGATTATGGCGATATTTCCGTGATCAGCGTATATCATCCCAGCGGCAGCAGTGGAAATGAGCGGCAGGCATTCAAAATGAAATGGCTTACGGATTTCCAAACCTATATGAATGAGCTGCGCAAAACCCGCGAAAAGCTTATCATCTGCGGCGATTACAATATTTGCCACAAAGCCATCGATATTCACAATCCGAAGTCGAACGCCAACACTTCCGGCTTCCTGCCCGAAGAACGGGAGTGGTTCGATCAGTTTGTGGCTTCGGGCTATGTGGACAGCTTCCGGCATTTTAACCAGGATCCGCACCAATACAGCTGGTGGAGCTACAGAGCAGGCTCCCGAGGTAAGAATCTCGGCTGGCGGATCGACTACAACATCGTAACGGGGAATCTTGTATCTAATCTGAAGCACTCCGCGATTTTGAGTGATGCGGTACATTCCGATCACTGTCCGGTACTGTTAGAAATTGATTTTTAGGCAGTTAGACTTCGCATAGCATTTATAGCCATCTGTCTAAAAAAATTAGCTTTTCACTATATTTTAAATATATTTGCACTTGCCAGAATTTTAAACAAACTGAATTATACCAATTTATGAAGAAACTGATAGCTTTTGCACTTGTGGCAGGGGTACTTGCATCCTGCTCAGGTGAAAAAACAGAAAAAGAATCGACCGAAGCAAAGGGAGGAGTATACTACGGCGGAGTGTTCCGGATGAATGAGTTGGAAGATTTTAAAAATCTATATCCGCTTGCTATCGTGGATGTCGTATCGCATCGTGTAGCCAACCAGGTGTATGAAGGTTTGGTAAAGCTGAACCAGGCGGATCTGACAGTGACTCCGGGCGTTGCCTACAAATGGGAAACCAACGAAACACAAACGGTATGGACCTTCCATTTGCGCCAGGGTGTATTATTCCACGATGATGCTTGTTTTACGGATGGAAAAGGCCGCGAAGTGAAAGCTTCCGATTTCAAATACTGTCTCGACAAAGTGTGTGAATCCAATGCAAACAATGCATTCTTCGAGATCACTTTCAAAGATAAAGTAAAAGGAGCGAATGAATATTTCGAAGCTTCGAAAAGCGGAAAGATGGCTGAGGGAGGCGTTCCGGGCATCAAAGCAGTAGATGACTCCACACTGACCATCGAGCTGATGAACCCGTATTCAGGTTTCTTAAATATCCTTTCTACACCTGCAGGTTATGTGTATCCGAAAGAAGCATTCACAAAATATGCAGTGGACATGCGCACACATTGCGTTGGTACCGGCCCTTTCATGGTGAAAACAGTGAAAGAGGGTGACGTGGTGATCCTGGAGAAAAATAAAAATTACTACGGGGTAGATGAGTTTGGCAACAAGCTTCCATACCTCGATGCGATCAAATATACCTTCGTAAAAGAGAAAAAATCAGAAATGCTGGAATTCCAGCGTGGCAACCTGGATATGGTTTTCCGTATTCCTATCGAGATGTACAAAGAGATCATGGGTGACTACCAGAATGCCAATGCACGTAAAACGGATTTCGATATCCAGACTACGGCAGCGATCTCTACCAACTACTACGGTCTTTTAGTACCAAGTACAGCTTTTGCAAAAAAAGAAGTTCGCCTCGCATTTAACTATGCAGTGGATAGGAATAAAATTGTGGATTTTACATTGCAGGGACAAGGCGTAGCAGGTGAGTACGGTGTTATCCCTCCGGTGGAAGCATTCAAAAAACTGGGGATCGATTTCGACGGTCTGAAAGGATATTCTTATGATGTAGCGAAAGCAAAAGACTACATGAAAAAGGCAGGTTATCCTGATGGAAAGAATTTCCCGAAAGTAGTGCTGACGATCAACAGCGGCGGTGGAGAGCGTAACCAGCAGATAGCAGAGGTAATTCAGAAAATGCTGAAAGAAAACATCGGCGTTACGGTGGAGATCAATGTGGTTCCGTTTGCAGAGCAGATCGATGCCTATCAATCCGGTAAACTGGAAATGTTCCGTACAGCCTGGATCGCAGATTACCCTGATCCTTCTTCTTTCCTTGGTTTGTTCTATGGAAAAAATGTTCCTGCTACGATGGATGAAAAATCATTCACCAATACCTCCCGTTTCAAAAACGATGCATTCGATGCGAAATTCGAAACAGCTATGAAAGAGCCGGATGCTGCAAAACGCGCTGTTCTTTTCAAAGAGTGTGATCAGATCCTGATCGACGAAGGTGCTTTGATGCCTTTGTTCTATGATGAGAACGATCGTCTCGTGCAGAAGAATGTACGCAACTTCCCGATCAATGCGATGGAGTACAGGGACTTTACCCGTGTATACATTATCCCTAAAGACAAATTGAATCCTCCTGCTACCGCTAAAAAATAGTACAGGATTCCTGCTTATAAATAAAAGATCCGCTCCGAAAGGGTGGATTTTTTTTATGGTGCTGCTACAGGAAAAAATTGAAAATTAGGTAGGCTGTCATGTCGAGTGCCCTCCCGATAGCTATCGGGACCGCGGTGTTCGCGAAGCCTCGCGAGAGATACATACGTGAGGCCTTCTACGTGTTTTGACATGCTTACCAAAAGCCAATTTTTTCCTGCAATAAGAGATTTTTTTAGTGCCCCGGTCGTTGTTTGAATCAACCAACTATCCATGTCAAAATACATGATTAATAGCCTATTAAATGGGTTTTATTAGTCGGGTAGCCACCCCTACAAGCAGATTTTTACTATCTTTGGGTTTTGGAGATAAAATCATGGGATGTAGCGGATGTAGTACCAGTAGCACAAGTGGCAGAGGCCATTATAATGATCCTGCTGAAAAAGTAAGCGGTTGCGGAAGCCCTACAGGCACCTGCAATACAGGCGGCTGCAATAAACTGAATGTATTTGACTGGCTGACCAATATGGAGCTGCCTGAAAATCAGGTCGAATTTGATATAATTGAAGTTCGTTTTAAAAACTCGCGAAAAGAATTCTTTAAAAATGTGAACAAGCTGCCATTGCTGGTAGGCGATGTGATTGCGGTGGAAGCCTCTCCGGGGCATGATATCGGCATTGTATCCGCTACCGGTGAGCTGGTACGTTTGCAGATGAAAAAGAAACGGGTGAATGAGAACAGCGACGAGGTCAAAAAAGTATACCGCAAAGCCAAACAGTCGGATGTAGACAAATGGCAGGAAGCCCAGAAGCTGGAAACAGCCACCATGTACAAAGCCCGTACATTTGCCCTGCATCATGGTCTGCAGATGAAGATCAGCGATGTGGAATACCAGGGAGATAAAACCAAAGCCATCTTTTATTATACGGCCGATTCGCGGGTGGATTTCCGCCAGCTGATCAAAACACTGGCCGATGAATTTAAAGTGCGTGTAGAGATGCGCCAGATAGGAGCACGACAGGAAGCCGCACGATTGGGTGCTATCGGCTCCTGCGGGCGTGAACTCTGTTGTTCTACCTGGCTAAGCGATTTCCGTTCGGTGTCTACTTCGGCAGCAAGGTATCAGCAATTATCGCTAAACCCGCTGAAGCTGGCCGGGCAATGCGGAAAACTGAAATGCTGCCTGAACTACGAGCTGGATTCTTATCTCGATGCCATTAAGGATTTCCCGAATACCGATCACCTGAAACTGAAAACGAAAAAAGGACTGGCGGTTCACCAAAAGACTGATATTTTCAAGCGCCTCATGTGGTTTACCTATGAAGGCGAGTTCGATAATTTTATTCCTGTTTCGGTAGATGATGTAAAAGAGATCATCAGCATGAACAAGGAAGGCAACCTGCCCGAAGAGCTGAAAGCAAAGATGACAGAAAGTGTTGCTGCCAAAGAACATATCCCTGATTATGAAAATGTGGTAGGGCAGGATAGCATCACGCGTTTTGATCGCAGCAAAAAACAGGGCGGGCGCAATAACAATCGCAACCAGGGGAATCGCGGAAATAAGCCGAAGCCTCAGAATCAACAGAAGAGCGCAAATCCGGTTGCCGGGCCCAAACCGCAAAATCAGGGCCCGAACCCTGCCAATGCAGATGGTCCGAAACCTGCTCAGCAAAACAAGCCACAGGGACCAAGGCCGCAGCACAACAAGCCGAATAACAACCAACAGAAGCCCAATCCGAATACACAGGGCAAGCCGCATGGTCATCAGCATCGTAAAAAACCGAACAACAATAATCCCCGGCCAAATAACGACAAACCACAGTCCTGATGCGTAAATTTTTTTATTTCATCCCGCTTGTTTTTTTGTTTGCCTGTAATGGTAATGTAGTATTCAGCGAGTACAAAAGTATTCCGGAAGATGAAGGCTGGGCGGTAAAAAATAAATTGTCTTTCGAGGCAAATATCGAGGATACCGAAAGCAGGCACGATGTATACATCACTGTGCGCAATGCAGATGCGTACCCGTATCGCAATCTCTTCATGTTCCTCGAAACCAAATACCCGGATGGCAACGTAAAAACGGATACGGTAGAATGTGTACTCGCCGATGAAAAGGGAAACTGGCTGGGTAGCGGATCCGGCGATCTGTGGGATAACAGCATTTTATTTAAGAAGAATACCAGATTCCCGGTAAAAGGAAAATACACCTTTACTTTTCAGCAGGCGATGCGTTTCGGCGACAAAGAAGCGATCGATCCATTGCCCCTCATTCTGGATGTGGGCATTAGTATAGAGAAAAGCAAATAAGCTTTACCTGTATGGAAGCTCCTTCTCAAAAGAATACGGCTGATATTTACGAGGCCGAATACATCAAAGACCTTTTTAATTCCATGAGTGTTTCTTACGAACGAATGAATTACATTACTTCATTCGGTTTTTCGTACAGGTGGCGGCTTCAGTTCCTCAAAAAGATCACGATCCGCCAACCCGGCCTGCAGGTGCTGGACCTGATGACTGGCATGGGTGAGACCTGGATACCTGTAAAGGATTATTTGCCCGGAAGCAAGCTCACCGCCCTTGATTTTTGTGACGGGATGATCGCCAATGCACATAAAAAGAACAGTAAAAAATTCGGGAATGAAGTGATCGTTCTGAAGGAGGATGTACTGAACAATAAGTTACCAGACAATTCTTTTGATGTGGTGGTCTGTGGTTTCGGTCTGAAAACATTCAATGAAGAACAGCTGGGTCGCCTGGCGGAACAGGTAAAACGGATCCTGAAACCGGGAGGACAATTTTCATTTATTGAAGTCTCTGTGCCGAAAAACGCATTGTTACACTTTTTCTATAAATCCTATTTAAAGCACCTGATACCGGTACTCGGCCGACTGATGTTAGGCAATTCACATGAATACCGGATGTTGTGGAAATACACCTCTATATTCGTCAACGCAGAAAAGGCAGCAAAGATCTTTGCAGATGTGGGCTTACAAGCCAGGCACGAGGCGTATTTTTATGGCTGCGCTTCGGGAATCAGCGGAAGTAAGAACAGTGTGTAGAATTCTTTGCTTTTTCCGGCTGGAATGAAATTTTCATGTGAGTTTAAAAAGACACTATGAGAACAATTTTACACCTCCTGCCCATAACAGCTTTCTGTTTTTTAATTTCTTCCTGCAGTACGACAATGTATGTCAGTAATGCTGTGAACGCTCCTTTGCTGAGGGAAAAAGGAGAAGTGAAGCTGAATGTAACCCAAAACGACCTGCAGGCCGCTGTGGCAGTGTCCGATCATGTAGCCATCATGGCCAATGGTTTTTACCGGAATTACAAGAACGACAATTATAAACACAATGGTTTCCAGGGAGAGCTCGGTATGGGTTATTTCAAGCCGCTCGAAAGCAATAACAACCTGATTTTCGAAGCATACGGAGGCATCGGTCTGGGCAAAGTTTTCAAGCAACAGGAATTCAGGAACCCGGAGAATGGCAACCTGTACCTGGGCAGTTTTGAGGCCAATGGCGGGAAACTTTTTGTACAGCCTTCCTTCGGTTTTGCCACCCGTTTTTTCGATATTGCACTTACACCTAAATTTTCCCTGGTAAAATACACCTCTTTCAGCTCCGATGCATATCCCGAAAACGAACTCCGGAATGATTACCTCTATGATAATGAGATCACGCGCTCAGCTTACCTCTTTGCAGAACCGGCTATCACTATCCGCGGAGGCTACAAATTCATAAAGCTACAGGCACAATACGGACTTACGCTCAATATGGGAAACAGGATCAAACACGATCCGGATTTTGCTTCCCTCGGACTGGTGTTTGATATTGCGCAATGGTATAATCAGTAAAAGATTTAAGTATCGGTTTTGAATACCTGCCGCAGATTTTCACAGATTTCGCGGATAATTCTGTGATAGCCAATCAGGCATATATATATTCAGTACAGAACCAACAAATCTGTGCAATCTGCGAAAATCCGCGGCTAAGACCTGGGACCCGTATCTGATTCTTTTCAAGAGATCACCCCTCTTTTTTCTATTCCCGAAATCCACTTTTTTCCCCAAAAAATACCTTATTTATGGTATAAATCCGTAAATTCGTTGTCTCTACAAACAGAAATTATTAACCAAATCACAATACAATTATGGCTTTCGACATAGACATGATCAAAAAGGTTTACGAAGCAATGCCTTCAAGGATTGAAGCTGCCCGTAAAATGCTTGGCCGCCCGCTGACACTGGCTGAGAAAATTTTGTACTCTCACTTAGACGGAGCGCTTCCCGGAGCTGCATACGAGCGTGGAAAATCCTATGTTGATTTTAACCCGGACAGGGTAGCTATGCAGGATGCAACAGCCCAGATGGCTTTATTGCAATTTATGCAGGCAGGCCGTCCGAAAGTAGCGGTTCCTTCTACAGTACATTGCGACCACTTAATTACTGCGAAAGTAGGAGCGAAAACGGATCTGCAGGTAGCTACTACGGAAAGTAAAGAAGTATATGACTTCCTTGCTTCTGTTTCCAATAAATACGGCATCGGTTTCTGGAAACCGGGCGCTGGGATCATTCACCAGGTAGTATTAGAGAATTATGCATTCCCCGGCGGGATGATGATCGGTACGGATTCGCATACGGTGAATGCCGGCGGATTAGGGATGATCGCAATCGGTGTAGGTGGAGCGGATGCCTGTGATGTAATGGCAGGTTTGCCGTGGGAGCTGAAAATGCCGAAACTGATCGGTGTGAAACTGACCGGTAAGCTGAGCGGCTGGGCAAGTGCAAAAGATGTGATCTTAAAGGTTGCAGGTATCCTTACTGTAAAAGGTGGTACCGACAAAGTGATCGAATATTTTGGCGAAGGAGCGATCAACCTGAGCTGTACCGGAAAAGGAACGATCTGTAACATGGGTGCCGAGGTAGGTGCTACTACTTCTACCTTCGGGTATGACGACAGCATGAGCCGTTACCTGAAAGCAACAGGACGTGCAGATGTGGCTGCTCTCGCAGATGGCATCAAACAACATTTGACGGGTGATGCAGAAGTATATGCAAATCCTGCAAGCTATTTCGATGAGGTGATCGAGATCAACTTGTCTGAACTGGAGCCGCATGTAAACGGGCCGTTCACACCGGACCTGGCAACACCTATTTCCAAGCTGAAAGAAGTGGCTACCGCAAACGGCTGGCCGATGAAAATAGAAGCAGGTCTGATCGGTTCCTGTACCAACTCTTCGTATGAAGATATTGCGCGTGCCGTATCATTGGCAAAGCAGGTATCTGCAAAAGGTCTGAAATCCAAAGCGGAATTTATGATCAACCCGGGCTCCGAACAGATCCGGTTCACGATCGAGCGCGATGGTTTCCTGAAAGTATTCGATGAGGTAGGAGCAACGGTGTTCACCAATGCCTGCGGACCTTGCATTGGTATGTGGGATCGTACGGGCGCAGAGAAACAGGAGAAAAACACCATCGTTCATTCCTTCAACCGTAACTTCGCGAAACGTGCGGATGGAAATCCAAATACCTTTGCATTCGTTGCATCGCCTGAGCTGGTAACTGCGCTTGCGATCGCAGGTGATTTAGGATTCAATCCGCTTACCGATACGCTTACTAACGAAAAAGGTGAGCAGGTAAGATTGGATGCTCCGAGCGGTGATGAATTGCCGACCAAAGGATTTGCAGTAGAAGATGCAGGCTTCCAGGCTCCGGCTCTGGATGGAAGTAAAGTAGAAGTATTGGTATCCCCAACTTCTAACCGTTTGCAGTTGCTCGATCCATTCGCAGCCTGGAACGGAATGAACTTCAACGGACTGAAATTATTGATCAAAGCAAAAGGAAAATGTACAACGGATCATATCTCTATGGCAGGTCCATGGCTGAAATTCCGCGGACATTTAGACAATATTTCGAACAACATGCTGATCGGTGCAGTGAATGCATACAACAGCAAAACCGATAATATCAAAAACCAGCTGAATGGAAATTACGAAGGTGTTCCGGTGGTGCAGCGCCAGTACAAAGCGCAGAACATCGGCAGTATCGTGGTAGGTGATGAGAACTACGGAGAAGGCTCATCACGTGAGCACGCAGCAATGGAGCCGCGTCACTTAGGTGTGAAAGCGGTACTCGTAAAATCATTCGCACGTATACACGAAACCAACCTGAAAAAACAGGGAATGCTGGCGATCACCTTTGCTAATAACGCAGATTACGATAAGATCCAGGAAGACGATTCGATCGATATACTGGGCCTTACCAGCTTCGCTCCGGGACAACACTTAACAGTAGTGTTGAACCACGCAGACGGAACGAAAGAAGAATTCAATGTAAACCACAGCTACAACGCTCAGCAGATCGAGTGGTTCAAAGCAGGTGGTGCACTGAATATTATTAGGGCAAGTGTGAAGGCTTAGGGAATAATTCATAAATAATTTAAGAGCCCGTCATCCTGTTTTATCGAAGGAAACGGGCTTTTTACTTTTTATATCACCAACGACTGAAATGTATAATAGCTTCTTTCTGCAACACAGTTATCAGGGAAGTAGGCACATATACTCGGAGAAACCTACCACCTGCTAAATAATATTGGGAATTGAAACTATTAAATGTATGTTTGATATTTAAATTAAGAAGAATGGTGAAAAAAATATTTTTTGCATTTATTTGTATACAGTTCTCTTTGAATGCGCAACAACTGCCAAACGCAGGCTTTGAAAATTTCACCAATGACAACCCGGATAACTGGCAGGGGTATGACACACTGCTTACTGTATACATGGGTATTTCGGGAACTTCATTCGATTCTCAGGTTAGCCCCGGACATACTGGTTCTTATGCGATTCAGCTTCGATCCCAAAACATGGGAGCACCATATAACACGCATGCGGCGTTATTTAATGGTACGATGACTTTTGCCTGGTCAGGAGTTGGTATTAAATATAAAGGAAGGCCTTATACAGATCTGCCATCCTCTTATTCTTTTTATTATAAATACAGTCCTGTAGGAGGTGATGTGGCCAGTACGAATGCAATTTTCACAAAATGGAACACTCTGACAGGAATAAGGGATACATTATGTGATACCACTGTATTCATTTATGATACCGTTTCTGTATTTACACAGATGATTGTTCCACTTACATATACAATGCCTGGAAACCCTGATACACTTATGTTATTTTTTCATTCGGGAGGATACTCAAATATTCATATCAATTCTACCTTGATCATTGATGATGTATATATGGATGTGCCGGTGGGGCTGAAAGGTAATGAAACAGAACAGGGAAAGAGTATTGTTTTTCCTAACCCAACCAGCGATGAAATTACTCTTCAGGTACAGGGCAATGAACCCTGCGATCTGATTATATATAACAATGCTGGTTTTATTGTCGGGAGGTTTTTGGTAACGAATACCACTGAACAAATCAGCCTGAAAGAGTACTCCGGAGGAATTTATTTATACAGAATCCTGGATAAAAATAAAATGCAGACGGATAGCGGAAAGATCACCGTCATTAAATAATTGGTTTTTTCTGCACGCAAGGTAATCGGGTAAAGTATATAAAACCCGGATACTAAAATAAAGTTGGAAACATGAAGAAGTATTCTAAAATGCATAAAGCAGTTGTAATAATAAGCACACTTATTGTTTTTGCTCTGAGCACTTCATTCCGGCCTAAATATAAAAGTTATATATGGCGAATTGTATCATCCAGGTCTTCTCTCAGCCCGCAGGAACATAAAGTAGATGGGGAATATTATTTAAGTTTTTCCAGTGGATTTTCTTCCGGTTTCAGAATAACAAAAGGATACTGTAAAAAAAAAGAAGGTCTTAGTTACTTTAAAGACTATATTGATTGGTACTGGATAGGAAAAGTAAGAATGAAGAACGGAGTTGCTCCTATTTCTATAAGTATTAGTAATGGACCAAAAATTGGCTATTATGAAATGCTAAAAGATAAAAACCTGCTCAACTTAAATACGACCGCGTTTTTTCTTTTGGCTCATGGTACGTTGCAACTACAAAACGACACGATGATCATTGATCTGCAGAGAAGCAGTGATAGCCGGGAAGACTGGCTCACCTGGAAGTTGGTGAGGGACGATAAACTATAAAATATGAGTTGGTTGGTTTGTAATATGTGCCCCACAAAACCCTACCTTCACCGAATTAATCTTCCAACATGAAATACAATTTCGATCACGATACATCCTGGGACTATCTTTTAAAAATGTTTAACGCGCATTTACCTGCTAATGAAGCCTGGAACAAGCTCATTGAATTTCATGAGAAGAAGGCGCCGAAAACCTATTGGGCCAAATTAAAAGAGATTGATCTTGCTGCAGAGCAAATAGTGATAAAAGACTGGTTGCAGGAGCTTGTTAAGCGGTCGCCTCTGCCGGAAACGGTTTCTGCCTTGTGGGTAGGCATGTTCAAACATATGCGGGAAGAGAAAGAAGTGTATATGATCTATCTGACAGGGTCTGACAGCTATACCAAAGATGATATCGAGTGGGCAAGTGATCCTTCTTACCTGCCGGAAGACCGGTATGCTATTCCCGCTACCCTGAATGAAATAGAGGGACTGATCCAAAAGGATAAAACGGATTATCATTTCCTGGACTGGATCTTACCTGTAGCCTACTGCGCTTTTATCCTTGATGAGATCATCCGAACTTCGCTTGACAAAAAATTATTTTTGACACATAAACCCGAATTGTTTTTTGCGACCGGGCACGACAGTGGTGATTATTTGGATCTGTCGGTTCTTAAATAATAGTTATTGTACACAATCGGGTATTTTCCTACTTTAGCTACACATGAAAATTAACCTGCAAAAAACAGCCGTTTACCAGCTATCCGTTCTTCTTCTGTGCATCCTATTAAGCGCATGTAACAGTACAGAGATCGAAGACGGAAAAGTATATTACGTTTCCTGGAACGAAGGAAGCGGGAAGGTGAAAACACTGATAGAGGGCGCTGATGCGGACACCTATGAAAAACTTTCGGATTCCTATTATGCGATCGACAAGAGCCATGTATTTTACCAGAGTGTTATGTTGGATGGAGCAGACCCAAATAGTTTCAAGCCAATAGGAGAGGACTATGGTAAAGATGCGAGATCGGTATACAGGTATGCCGAAAAAATTCCCGGAGCGGATCCTGCCAGCTTTAAACTTTTACCAGATAAACCTTATGCAAAAGACAGGAACGATTATTATTTCGAAGCAAAACCTTTGCAGGTGAATGATATGAACAGCTTTCGATTGCTTGCTTCAGAGAACATGTATGATTACCGCGCAAAAGATAAAACACATTATTATATAGAAAGTAAAAAATTCCTGCTGGCCGATTATGAAAGCTTCACCCTTCTCCGGAATGGATTTGCCCTGGATACAGTGAACGTGTATCGCCTGGATTCGATCGTTGTAGGTGCCGATCCTCAAACGTTCAAGGTGCTGAGCGATGAATGGGCAAAAGACAGATCAGCTTGTTATTATTATGGCAAAGCGATTGCGGGCATAGATGTCAGCAGTTTTGAAGCCCTGGGAGCGAGCTATGCAAAAGATAAAAACAATGTCTATTTTAATTATTGGATCATGGAAGGCGCGGATCCTGCTACTATTAAAGTGAATACCACCACTTTTGTTGCAAAAGATAGATCGGGTTGTTATCGTGATGGACAAAAAATCGATTGTAAAGGTCTTTGGGACTAAAGAATTAAAAGAGGCTAACATGACCATCAGCGAGATCGTTTCCACACTCAGTAAGCCACGTCAGCTGGAGCTTGCCATACAGTTCTTACAGAAAGCCATTATCATCTGGGATCAGTATGCTGCTGCGAATAAACTGGACTATATTGATACGGTGGTGGGGATGTCGCATGAAGTGAAAGCGAACCTGTTGGAACGTATGCTGGAAGTAGCCGCAAAAGAACTGAAGGAGCCGGGCACCCATGCTGCCGAATTAAAAGCGCTAGATGATGAATACACCGATCCCATTGTAGCCTTGCAGGACAATGACTGGGAATTGCCTTACGAAGTGGAACGGATCTTTTATGCCAGCTTCAATCTGCTGGAGCATCTCAACGGAAAAGAAATGACAGCTTTTAAGGAAGAAACGATCTATGTGTGTATCAACCAGGCAGTCGACGCGATCCTTACGAAAGAACTGATGAGCCAGTCGGAGATCAATGCCTGGGTAACGCAATTCGGATATCGGGCATGATCAGGTTGAATCAATAACAGATAATTTATACATAAATTTAAAGCATGAGATCCCGCATCAGTTACCTGTCCGCATTTGTTCTTTTGATCAGCATAAAAATACATGCACAAAAAAGCCAGGCGCAGCCAAAGCCCTGTATGCAGATCAATAATAAGACAGTTGCGTTTGCCAAAGACAATTCCATCCTCGTGGAAAAAAACAGCTTAAGCGGCAAAACAAAGCAGGAAATAACGGAGCTGCTTGGAAAACCGGTAAGCGCACCGGACGAGAGCTATTGGTTCTACGATCCGAAGAATTGCGAAAAGGATAGCTATTGCCCATGGCGCCTGCGTATAAAGTTTACGGATAAGAAAGTAAGCGAGGTAGTGATGCTGATAGAATGATTCGCATATGTGAATGCATTAAGTCACAAATAACAGATCGTCGATCCCTGCCTTCCTGATTTTGCCATTCATAAACCTAAAACCACTGTTCCTGAAATCATCCAATGAAGTTTAAGAAGGATGCAGCACTTTTGAAGAAATGTAATACCTGCCCATTCATTTTCTTTAGAGGGTTAATGAACTGAAACACAAAGCAGGAATGCAATTCAAAAAAGCTGTCCGTTCTATGCGGGCAGCTTTTTAAACCTGATTTTTTAGGTTCCCGGGAATTGAAGAAATATAATGAAAAGGCTAATAATTTTGCAGTTTATTGCTCATTTTATACCAAATAGAGGTAAAAAATGCTGAAAAACGGTTTTTTTTGGAGCAATATGCAAAATCAAAATTTCAGTTCGATCCCTTGCATTTTGGTCATATATCTTTCCGGTTTCAAAAGCAGGCTGAAAAAGATCATAAAAAATTGCCTGCTCAGGCTGATTTATCCATATTAAGTACGAATTAAAGCCGAATTTGAAAACCGGCTAAATTCCGGTGCTCTGTGAAAGCTGTTTAGTCTGTTTTATAGTCGTTTATATACCTAATAAACAAGTCTTTGTCGAGAGGCCCGAACAAGTGGAAATTAGCACCTTTAAAAATTTTCAAAATTCATTTTCTATACCTACCTTTGCACCCGAATTTTAAGGTGTATTCTCAAAACAAGAGCAATGAGTAGTAAAATCAGCATATTCTCCGTAAAAAACTTCTGTTTTTCCCTAATTTTAGTCGTTTTCGCCTTGTTCCCTGCCAAAAGCTTCGCCTACGAACCGGTGGAAGAGGCAGTTATGCAGGCTGAAGCAGTGGTTGCTGATACAGCAAAAGCTGATACACACGAGGAAAGCGGAAAATTCAATGCAGGCGAAATGATCATTGAGCACATTGGCGACTCGCATCAGTGGCATTTGTGGGGTGATCACGGACATGGTGTTCACATTCCACTTCCGGTTATTTTATGGACCGACAAGGGACTTGAAATTTTCTCTTCTTCTAATGTAGAACATTCGGAAGATATTTACCAGGGCACACATTATAAATACATGTTGCGTCATGAGCATATCGAGATCGTGGATGATTTCGGAAATGTAGATAAAGACGCAACGGCTAAGGTGAAAGATTTTTCCATCACTAAAAATGCACTTACCATTATCGTCAGCGCACTGTTGATGTTATGGATGTTCCTCAGTGTGGCAAGAGCATACAAACGCCGTGAAGGAATGGCGCCGAAAGGCTTGCAGTCGTTCATGGAACCATTGATCCTTTTTATCCGTGATGATGTAGCCAAAACTTCTATCGGAGAAAAAAAATACATGCGCTATATGCCGTACCTGTTAACGGTATTCTTCTTCATTTTTATCAATAACCTGATGGGGCTTATCCCTATCTTTCCATTCGGATCCAATCTTACCGGTAATATTTCCGTTTGTCTTGTACTGGCAGCCATCACCCTGATCATTACCCTGATCAGC
Source organism: Bacteroidota bacterium (assembly GCA_021156365.1). GTDB lineage: Bacteria > Bacteroidota > Bacteroidia > B-17B0 > Aurantibacillaceae > JADJDM01. The sequence continues at coordinate 276,962 of JAJNDK010000005.1, read as the reverse complement.
GGAAACGGACATTACTGGAGACATATTTTTGCTATGCCGGGTGTACCTATTCCGGTGTTGATCATTCTTACGCCTATCGAGTTGCTTGGTATAGTGCTTCGTCCTTTTGTATTGATGATCCGTTTGTTTGCGAACATTACTGCAGGCCACATTATCGCACTGGCATTCTTTAGCTTGATCTTCATTTTCGGAGAGAAAAGCACAGGCGCAGGTTACGGTGTATCGATCGTATCGGTATTGTTCACTGTATTTATGGGCTTCCTCGAATTACTGGTAGCATTTTTACAGGCATACGTTTTCACATTATTATCGGCTATTTATATCGGTGCAGCGGTGGAAGAAGGACATCACGAGCATGATCATCATGTGGAGAAGGGTCATGAGCCAACACATGTGATCGTATAAGGAAATTGGAAAGTACTTTTTTGTTGTTTTTTCGAAAAACAACGTATTGTTAAACAATTTAAATAAAACAAAAATGACAACAATGTTATTAGAAGTTCCAATGGCTGCAGGTGTTGCTGCAGTTGGAGCAGGTATTGCTGCATTAGCTGCAGGTTTAGGTATTGGCCGTATCGGTGGTTCTGCTTTAGAATCAATCGCTCGTCAGCCTGAAGCTGTTAACGACATCCGTGGAAACATGATCTTAGCTGCTGCCCTTGTTGAGGGTGCTGCTTTCTTCGCGATGGTTGTTGCGCTATTGGTAGTATTAGGTTAATTGTAAGAAAGCGGTAACGGTTGGTTACCGCTTTTTACTTTGATTATTTAGATTAAAATTTAAAAAAATAAATATACAATGGAATTAGTAACCCCCGCATTAGGTCTTGTATTCTGGATGTTGGTAACATTCGCGATCATTTTCCTGTTACTGAAAAAGTTTGCCTGGAAACCGATCCTTAAAATGATCAAAGCCCGTGAAGACTCTATCGACGGCGCTATCAAAGCTGCAGAGAAAGCTCGTGAAGAAATGAAAGAGCTGCAGGCTGGTAACGAGCGTATCCTTGCAGAAGCACGTGCAGAAAGAGAAACGATGATGAAAGAAGCGCGCGACATGAAAGACGCCATCATCAGCGAAGCAAAAACAAAGGCAAAAACCGAGGCAGACCGTTTGGTAGCCCAGGCCCGCGAAACAATCAACAACGAGAAACTGGCTGCTATCACCGAATTGAAAAACCAGGTAGCTACACTTTCCATTGATATTGCTGAGAAGATCCTGAAAGAAACCCTTTCAAGCGATGAAAAGCAAAAAACGCTGGTGAACAATTTAATGAAAGAAGTTACGCTTAACTAATCAGAAAATGGGAGCAGCAAGCAGATACGCGAAATCACTTATTGGACTGGCAGTCGAAAAAGGACAGTTGGAAGCCATTCATAAAGACATGCAAATGATCAAAGGTCTTTGCGATTCCAATCCGGATTTTGTGAATTTACTGGAAAGTCCGGTTGTAAAGACCGACAAGAAAAAGGCGATCCTCGCAGAGATCTTCAAGGGAAAAATAAGCGATCTTACTTTTTCTTTCATCAATATCATTGCCGACAAACGTCGTGAAGGATATATCGACGACATCGCCAAAGCATTTGATGGACAATACAAAGCCTATAAAAATATCCTGACCGCAGTGATCACCTCTGCTAACGGAATTGACGCTGCTACCAAATCAAAAGTATTAGAGCTGGTAAAAGCAACCACAAACGGGGAAGTAGAACTGATCGAAAAAACAGATAAAGACCTTATCGGGGGATTTGTTCTTACGGTTGGCGACAAACAGATCGATGCAAGTGTTGCAAGGAAGTTGAATGATCTGCGCAAGAATTTTTCCGAGAATCCTTTTGTAAAAGAATTTTAAACCGGAAGTGAAAAAACTTACCTACATATGTTCAAGTGCAGCACTTATAGTGATGTTGTCTTTTGCATGTAAAAAGGAAAACAAAAGTACCAGTACCGCTTCTACGACCACATCGGCTACCACAACCGGTGGTTCTACGGGTGGTAGCGCTACGGTTAACTCAGCGATTCAGGTAAGTTATACTATGGATGGAACAAACTATACATTTGTGGACGGGACCGGCACGATCAGCAACAGTTATAATACACAAACTTTTACAGGAAGCACCAACACTACACAGATCTGGTCTATGTATCTGACCGACACCAATACCGGCCATTTTGTTTTTACAGCCTCGAAAGGAACACTCAGCTACCCGAACGGAACGACGGTGGACAATGCAACCTTCGATGCATTTTTTCCTAAAACAAATATTCCTTATTCGGCAGGTGCTTTTAACGGGATCGGGATCAATATGTATATCGAAAACGATCAGCTGACCAGCGCCGGTCCGCAAACCGGTACCGGGTTCAATATCGTGGACAAAAAAATAGTGGACGAAGGGGGAAATCATTACGTGAAGATCAAAGCAAATTTTTCCTGTAAATTATATAACAGCAGTGGAGCGCTCAAAAAGACCATCACCAACGGTGTGCTGATCGCTCAATTCAAAAACATGTAAATTAAAACAAAATGGCAGAAATAAAACCGGCAGAAGTATCTGCAATTCTACGTCAGCAATTATCAGGCTTCAAATCGGAAGCGGAATTGGAAGAAGTTGGTACCGTACTACAGGTAGGTGATGGTATCGCTCGTATCTACGGACTTTCCAAAGTTCAGTCAGGTGAGTTGATCGAGTTCACCACCGGATTACGAGGTATCGTAATGAACCTTGAAGAAGACAACGTGGGTGCTGTACTTTTAGGTAGCAGCGAGGGGATCAGCGAAGGTTCTACCTGTAAACGCACAGGAAAAATTGCTTCCCTGAAAGTAGGTGAAGGAATGTTAGGCCGTGTAGTTGATACATTGGGTTTACCGATCGACGGTAAAGGTCCTATCGCAGGTACTACGTATGAGATGCCCCTGGAGCGTAAAGCACCGGGTGTTATCTACCGTCAGCCGGTTACAGAGCCTCTGCAGACAGGTATCAAATCCATCGATGCGATGATCCCTATCGGGCGTGGACAGCGGGAGCTTGTGATCGGTGACCGTCAGACAGGAAAAACAGCTGTTTGTATCGATGCCATCATCAACCAGAAAGAATTTTTTGATGCAGGAAAACCTGTATTTTGTATATATGTAGCGATCGGACAAAAAGGTTCGACCGTTGCCAACGTTCAGCGTGTATTGGAAGATGCAGGTGCAATGGCTTATACGATCATCGTAGCGGCTAATGCTTCTGATCCTGCTCCGCTTCAGTTCTACGCTCCGTTTGCAGGTGCTGCTATCGGTGAGTTCTTCCGCGATACCGGTCGTCCGGCTTTGATCGTGTTTGATGATTTGTCGAAACAGGCAGTTGCTTATCGTGAGGTTTCCCTGTTATTACGTCGCCCTCCGGGACGTGAGGCATATCCTGGTGATGTATTTTATCTGCATAGTCGTTTGTTAGAGCGTGCTGCAAAGATCAATGCATCCGATGCAATTGCACAGGGTATGAACGATCTTCCGGATTCTATCCGCAGTATCGTAAAAGGTGGTGGATCCTTAACGGCTTTACCAATTATCGAAACACAGGCAGGTGACGTTTCTGCGTACATCCCTACCAACGTAATTTCCATTACCGATGGTCAGATATTCCTCGAGTCGAATTTATTCAACGCCGGTGTTCGTCCTGCGATCAACGTAGGTATCTCTGTATCGCGTGTAGGGGGTAATGCACAGATCAAATCCATGAAAAAAGTGGCAGGTACATTGAAGCTGGATCAGGCACAGTACCGTGAGCTGGAAGCTTTCGCGAAATTCGGTTCCGACCTCGATGCAACTACCAAATCGGTGCTCGACAAAGGTGCGCGTAACGTGGAGATCCTGAAACAGGGACAATTCTCCCCGCTTCGTGTAGAGCAACAAATTGCTATTATCTATTGCGGTACCCGTAATTTATTGCGCGAAGTACCGGTGAATAAAGTAAAAGAATTCGAAAGAGATTTCTTAGAAGTACTGGAAAGAAGCCACAAAGGTGTATTGGATCAATTGAAAGCCGGTCAGTATACGGATGAGATCACCAATACCCTGGAGTCAGTAGCGAAAGAAGTTTCTAAAAAATTCGCAGCATAAATAATTTGAAAGTTTGAAAATGGGCCAATTTGAAGATGGTTTCTTCATACAAAAGCGGGTTCCATTTTCAAATCATCAAATTGCCAAATCATCAAATTAAAAAGGAATGGCAAATTTAAAAGAAGTAAGAAACAGGATCACCTCGGTAGGTTCAACTATGCAGATCACAAGCGCCATGAAAATGGTGAGTGCTGCCAAGCTGAAACGCGCTCAGGATGCGATCACTCAGATGCGTCCTTACGCCGATAAATTAAGAGAGATCCTGCAAAACCTGAGCGCAAGCCTTGATACTTCCGAAAACACCTATGCACGCACAAACGCTGCAGACCATGTATTATTGGTGGTGATCTCTTCCAACAGGGGTTTGGCCGGAGCATTCAATGCCAACGTTATTAAAAAGGCCTGGAGCCTGATCAGGAACGAATACGCAGAAAAAAAAGTATCGGTACTGGCGATCGGAAAAAAAGCGAATGATGCATTCCGCCGGACAGAGCATGCAATCCACGGAACGGATCTTCCGCATAATACAAGCGAACTATTCGATAGCATGAGTTTTGCAAATGCAGCGCCCGTTGCTGAGAAGATCATGGAAGCATTTGTAAACGGACAATTCGGACGTGTGGATGTGATCTACAATCAATTCCGCAATGCAGCAGTACAGATAACTACAGCAGAGCGTTTCCTTCCTGTGGACACTACCACTTCGGCTGCATCAAAATCGACAGCTTCAGTTGAATATATTTTCGAGCCAAGTAAGGAATATATCGTAAGCGACCTGATCCCGAAATCCTTAAAAATACAGCTGTACAAAGCATTACTGGATTCGGTAGCAGCAGAGCATGGAGCACGTATGACGGCTATGCACAAAGCAACCGACAACGCAAAAGAAATGCTGCGCGATCTGAAGATCTCCTACAACAAAGCCCGCCAGGCAGCCATCACCACCGAGATCCTCGAGATCGTGGCAGGTGCGGAAGCGCTGAAAGGGTAATATCAATAAGATTTAATAAAAAGAATCCTCGCAGCGATGTGGGGATTTTTTGTTTCAGGGAAATACCGGGTCGAATAAAAAGGAAAACGCTTCTAAAAACCCATTCCAATTTAGCATACAGCCTCTCCGGGTTGATATCTGGCGGATCTCGCTGAGAATATAAGTTTTATCTTTACGTTTCGTATTCTTTTGATAAATTGAATACGCCAAGACTTTTATTGACCCATGAAAAAACTACTTGTTTTCCTTTTTGTCTTGCTTATCCATCTTAATGGGAATACACAAACAGAGATCTGGGGGATGACCTCTCAGGGAGGCCAGTACCATGGCGGAACTATTTTCAGAATGGATAACTCCGGAAATAATCATGCAATACAGCACCACTTTCGCAGGAACGAAGGTATCGGCGCTCACCACCTTAAACTGCTGGAAGCCCCGAACGGCCTGCTGTATGGAGTTACCAGCGGCGGAGCAAACAATAAAGGTGTTTTGTTCAGCTACAACATGACAACCGGGATTTATGAAAAACTGATCGACTTCGACGGATTGCAAACAGGCGAAGGACCAACCGGAGGACTGATGAAAGCAACTGACGGAAAAATATATGGAATAACGTATGCCGGGGGGATCAATAACATGGGCATATTGTTCCGGTACGACTATCTGACCAATACGTTGACTAAACAAGTGGACTTCGACAGTCTTGCCACAGGCAAAAATCCCTTCGGACTCCTGATGCAGGCCAGCGACGGAATGATTTACGGAGTTGCCACTGCTGGCGGAGTAGGAAACCAGGGTACTCTTTATCAGTACGATCCCGTAGCGAATACCTGTATAAAAAAACATGATTTTTCAGTTTATGCAGATGGTGCGAATCCGTTCGGAGGTTTGATGCAGGCCAGTGACGGATATCTCTATGGTGTTACATATAGTGGCGGAACTCCTGGAAACGGAGGAGGAGTGCTCTATCAATATAATGTTGCGACCGGCGTTTGTATCAAAAAGGTTGATTTTGACCTTACAATTAGTAGTAGTGGTCCTGTAGGCACTCTGCTGCAGGCATCTAACGGGAAGATCTATGGAACTACAACCAACTATAGCGCCAATAGCGGTGTCCTTTATGAATACGATCCTGTTGGCGGTTCCTGCATTGTCCGATCGGGCTTTGCCGGATATGCTAACCCGATGGCTTCCCTGATCGAGGCAAACGATGGAAAGATATATGGAACCGCTTTGGGTCCCGGAGGATCCACCACTTACGGCGCCATTTTCCAGTTCGATCTATCCACTTTTACATTAGCATATAAACACTTATTCCATATCACGATCATTACGACTCCTACGTTTGATGGAAGATTCCCTTCATCCATAATGCAGGCCGGTAATGGAAAAATGTATGGCCTTACAATGGCAGGTGGAAGGAATAATACCGGCAGCTTGTATGAATACGATCCTGTTTCGGAAGGGTATGAGCTGAAAATAAGTCTGAGCCATACATCCGAGACCTCTGTACTGGGCACACTGGCAGAGGCATCTGATGGCACTTTATACGGCATGGAAGAAAAAGGCTCGTTTGGCAGCGCTGCCATTTTTCAATACGATCCCGGGAGTAGCATATTTACAAGAAAGTATGATCTTATGACGCGGGATAACGGCATCTCGTATATGGGTTCCCTTTTACCTGCTGCAGACGGAAAATTGTACGGGCTTTCCCGCAGCACATATACCAATGGCACCGGTACTATTATCCGCTACGACCCTGCCACCAACGGATTTTTTACGAGACCTCTTGTGAACATACCCCTGGGAACCGGGCCCATGGGCTCGTTTGTAGAAGTGAATGGAATGTTTTACGGGCTTACTTATAGTGGCGGCGTGAACAGTATGGGTGTTCTCTTCCAGTATGACCCCGCAAATGACGTATACACGAAAAAGGTGGATTTTAATGGCACCGGCAATGGTTCGGTCCCATCCGGCAGTCTCCTGAAAGCAAGTGATGGAATGCTGTATGGTGTGGCATATGGCGGAGCTTACGGAACGGGTGTGCTCTTCCAGTACGATCCTGTTACGGGGGTCTTAACTAAAAAATTTGACTTCGGTTTAGCGGTCAATGGTAAATGGCCCTATAAATCATTGGTGCAGGGGCCCGACGGAACTTTATACGGAATGACCCATGAGGGAGGTGTACAGGGTAAGGGAGTTATTTTCAGTTATAACCTCAGTACGGGGATCTATATCAAACGGGTTGATTTTGTTGGAAGCAACGGCGCGTATCCCGAAGGCTCTCTGTTAATGGCTTCCGATGGGAATTTATATGGAATGACTACAATGGGTGGAGCAAATAATCTGGGCGTCATTTTTCAATACAACCCACTCACGTTAACATATACAAAAAAGTTGGATTTTAACGGAACGAACGGAGGGAGCTCTCAGCATGGCACACTCATCGAAAGAGGCCGCACGATCAATACCTTATTGACCAATGCCTGCCTCAGCGGCAACACGCTTAGTATTCCGTATGGTATTGCAGGTATCTACAATACCGGGAATATTTTTACGGCCGAGCTTTCCGATTCTACGGGTTCTTTTGCATCTCCTGTTGTTATCGGCTCGGTCAGCTCATCGACTCCCGGGACTATTAATGCTGTGATCCCCGGTTCTGTTGCGGCAGCTACCGGTTACAGGATACGCATAGTAAGCAGCAATCCTGCGTATACAGGACCGGATAACGGGATCGATCTGTCGCTTAATGTATTATCTCCGCCTGTGGTAGTTGCCAATGCGAATCCTCCAATGGTTTGCACGGGTTCTGCTCTTACCCTCACCGGAAGCGGCGCCAGCTCTTATGCCTGGATAAGTAATATAACCGATGGAACTGCTTTCTCTCCCCTGAGTACTGCTACTTATACAGTGATCGGTACGGATAGCAATGGTTGTCAGAACACGGCAACTGTTACAGTCCCCGTAAATCCATTACCTGTGGTGGCAGCAACATCCACTGTAGTATGCCAGGGCTTTTCCGGAAGTATTTCGGCAAGCGGTGCTGACACGTATATATGGAACACAGGAGCAACTACAGCTAATCTGACAATTAACCCGGTCACTGCTGTTTCCAATTATACTGTTACAGGCACTGTGGCTTCAACCGGTTGTTCAAATACAGCTACAGGAACGATAAGCCCTAACGTACACCCACTTCCCTTGGTAACTCCAGGCTACACGGTATGTTCAGGCAACTCAGCAACAATAATTGCGGGCGCTAATTCATATCCCGGGGCATTGACCAATGGTTTTTCAAACAACACTGTGCAAAATATCCCAGATAACAACCTGACCGGGATCACTTCGTCCATAATAGTTTCCGGTCAGCAGGGAATAGTTGGAGCGAACCTTGTTTCTGTCCGGCTTCGTATAAATCACACCTTTGTCGGAGACCTTAGTATTTATCTGCAGGCACCTGATGGAACGAGGATCGAACTCTCTACTCACAATGGAATCAACGGGGATAATTACATAAATACTGTTTTTGCCATGAGTGGAACTCCTATTACTTTCGGTGCTGCACCCTTCACCAATACCTATTCACCGGAACAGCCATTTTCTCTTTTGGCTAATTCACAGATGAACGGTACATGGCAGTTGATAGTGGTGGATGATGGCCCGTCTGATGTGGGCTCCTTGCAAAACTGGACGATCACTTTTCTCAGACCTCCGTCTTATACCTGGTCGCCTCCCACCGGGCTCTCTTCAACTACCGCAGCTACTGTAATTGCAAGCCCGGCTGCCACTACCATCTACACGCTTACTTTAGCAGAGGCCGGTGGATGTACAAATACACAAACGATAACGGTTACGGTTGGCGATTCAATTCCTGTTGTTGCAGTCGCTTCAGGATCTATTTGTAATGGTGACTCGGCTATGCTTGTAGCAAGTGGCGCAGATTCCTACTTGTGGAGTACAGGATCTATCTCGGACACGCTTGTTATCCCTTCTTTAACAACGAGTACCACATATACTGTTACCGGAGCCAACACCAATAGTACTTGTACTGCAACAGCAACCGGATTTGTAACGGTGCATCCGCTGCCAACTGTTCTGGCAATTGCCAGTGCGGATACTGTTTGTGCAGGAACAACCATTGTACTGGCGGGCAGTGGTAACGATTTATATAGCTGGAGTGGAAGCGTAACGGATAGTGTTGCTTTTATGCCGGTTACCACCAATACATATACAGTTACCGGTACCGACATAAACAGTTGTCAGGGAACAGCTTCTATAACGATCGTGGTTAATCCGCAACTGCTTGTTACGGCCTCTGCCAGTGCAGATACCGTTTGTGCAGGTACCCAGGTTACACTGACTGCAGGCGGAGCTGATAATTATTTATGGAGTGATAATGTGCAAACGGCTGTTAATAATGTGACGCCGCTTACAACTACCACCTATTCGGTGAACGGTACAGATCTCAATGGTTGTATCGATACTGCTTCGGTTACAGTAAATACCTTTGCTCCAAATACTCCATCCATCAGCCAGTCGTGGGATACACTTTTTTCATCTGCGGCTGTTTCTTATCAATGGTACCTGGAAGGAACGCCTGTAAGCGGCGAAACAGATTCAATCATTGTAGTTACGCAAAACGGGAATTATACTGTGGAAACCATAGACACAAACGGATGCAGCAATATATCCGCTGTTTTCTTTGTCAACACGATTAGTATTAAAAACAGCGCTGTAATTTCTTCTATTGTCATTTATCCAAATCCCAATAACGGAAACTTTACTATCACTATTCCGAATGCAGGAAGGTATAACATATCTGTAAAGGACGTTTTGGGCAGAGCAATGTATTCGGGATCACTGGAAGCTGCCTCTTCCGGAGTGCATATGAATATCGATCAACCGGCAGGTGTTTATTGGCTGGAAATCGAATCCAAAGGCATCCGTTCGGTGCATAAAATAGTAGTAGAAGAATAGCAAAAAAATCCTCGTCATTCTGATGTCAACCTTAGTAAGTCGAAGGTTGTCGAAGAGGACGTTTTTTTTTGTTTAGAATCTTTACCTTAGCGGTTCCAAATAATCACCGATGAAACTATCGCTAAGTATTGCCTTCACTTTTTTTCTTTTATATGCCTCAAAAGCCCAGGTCATGTGGCAGATCAACAAGGATTCTGTTCATACCTGGTATTACCAGGACGGTGATGAGTTCAATGAAGAAGCAATAAGTACAAACGAGTGGAACTACTGGTTTGGCTGGGGACGCAATATTTATACGAATAAGGAACAACAGTATTACAGCGACGGAAAGAACCATTTTATAAAGGACGGCGTGCTTCACATGTATGCCAAACATGAAAAAGTAAGAGCGCGTTTAGTGGACTGGATGCCGGATACCGATTCCATAAAAGTCGACAACCGGTTTGATGGATACAACCTGCGTGATTATAATTATACAGCGGGCATGCTCCAGTCGAAGAAAACGTATTTGTATGGCTACTTCGAGATCAAATTCAAAACACCGCCTGAAAAAGGCTTCTGGCCTGCGTTCTGGCTGTATGGTGGCGGACCGAATGAGGAGATCGACTGGATGGAGCTGAAAACGGAAAAGGATAACCAGATCCATGTAGGCAGGCATAGTCAAAAAAAAGAAGAGAACAAGATCCGGGATGTGTTCCGTAAAAAATGGTGGGGCGATTGGGTTAAATTTAAAGGCAGCCTGAGCAAGGAATACAATATCCTGTCGGGAGAGTGGACACCCGGTTACCTGAAATATTATCTCAACGGCGAATGCATTGCTTATACAGAATTGGGTATGCATATTCCGAAAAATCTGGTAGCAAACATTGCAGTACCGGGCGTGAAAGGCTCTTTTCATCCGGCTCCCGATACCAGCATTAAACAATCAAGCGATTTTGAGATCGACTACATCCGTGTCTGGTCAAAGGATCCACAACAGGCAAATGTAACCGGAAAAGAAAAATTGTCTGCAAGCTCCAAAAAACAACCGGTGACCAATCTTTCCACCTCGAAGCTGAAATCAAAGGGCAAATTTTTATATGGAAAAAAATCCGTGCACAAAAATGAAGGCATTACAGTGTCTTTTGTACCGCAGGGAAATGGCTTTTATCATTTGATCGTGCTGGGCAAAGAGATCCCGGCAGATGCGGTATACGAATTGAATGTAAATGGCTCCGCACAGAGTTCCGGCCAGCTGAAATACGGAACGAACGAATTCGAGCTGACCCCGCAACGTAGCCAGGCAAGGGAGTTAGTGATAAAATGCTATGGACAAACCGTCCGCTACACGATCCGCTAAGGAACGCGTTTATACAAGGTATGTTTTTTTGTCGGAAGCGGAACCCGCTGATAGATACTGTCGGGTTTTAAGCGCTGTGTGATCAGGTAGGGAAGGGGATCTTTAAGCGGTGTGATGCTTACGTCGTAATAACGCAGCAGGTAGAACTGAAAATTCCAGTCTTCGTAGATTTCTTTTTCCACACTGATCAGTGTTGTATTTTGCACCACCGGACCTATCAGCCGTACTTCACTCAGCGTTTCCTCATCACGAAAATCCTTACCGGCTTCGCGAATGCTATACACGATCCCACTGGCACAGAGAAGGAAAGAAAAGACCAGCAGGCAGATCCGCCCTGAACGAACACTTCGAATGGCCTCACTTAGTTTTTGTATACGCGGATACAACAAGATGCCGAATGCAAGCGCAAAAAAAGGCAGGGCCGGAACGAAATAGAATTTGTTTTGCACCATCGTGATCATCAGGGGAAGCACACCGCTGAGCCCCAAAGCAAGCAGGAAATAAAAGAAAGGCATGCGCTCTTTCATCACTCCTTTTTTCGTGCGGACAAAAAGCAACAACAGGCCTGCAACAACAACAGGAACGAACTCCGATAACAGTCCGCCGATAATGAAAAAGCGGGTGTCGGTAGAAGGCACATTTTGTATGCGATGCAAAAGGCGTTCGGTAAAATAAAAGACAAGGCTTTCCCGGGCTTTGTCGTGGAAGCCAAGCAATAGCGCATAGATCAGTAGTGGCACTGCAGCTACTACTAAGCTATAGGCTGCAGCTTTTTTGAAAGAGATCTCCCGCGTAAACAGATAAAAAAGAGGAATGGTAACGATCGGAAAAAAGCCGGGAATCCCTTTGGTAAGCGTGGCAAAAAAAATGCAAAGCCCCGAAAGGATCAGCAGGAGAACAGAGAAGTGTTGCTTAAAAAGTAAATGCAGTGTGAAATAAACACTCATCAGTGTGAATACCGACACAAGAATCTCAATGATATTATTCTGAAAGGACCAGAAACACACCGGGATAGATATCCAGGCCAGGAGCGGGAACCAGCTCATCTTCTTTTCAAGCGCATACTTTTCCGCGATAAGTTTCCAGGTAAGATGAATAAGCAGCGCATTCACAATAGCTGCAGTTGCACAAAAGATCCGTTCGGTATACATGCCATTTCCGAACAGTTTGAAAAAAACGGATTCGATTGCGTAGAACAAAGGTGGATGTTCCATAAAACGGTTCGTACCATACCACCAGGATTCACACAAAAACGGGAACCAGAAACTTCCTTTTCCGGCTGCTAAATTTTTCGAAACACAGGCATATTGCACGCCGTCCATAAACATCCCGTGCTGCAGCCAAACAGGCAACAGGAGCACGATGCATACCCCGGTCAGCAGCAGGTAAAAGGGAAAATAGCCTTGATTGCGCATGATACAATAATACGGGTTATTTCTTGAAATAATTGTAGAATGGAAAGCTGACGCGGGCAGTGAAAGAAGAATAACTATAGTCTTTCCGGGTATCTTTTTTGAGGTAAATGGAATAACCCCAGTTAACAGAAAAGGCCCCCCAGCCTAAACCTATTTCGGGGCGATAGAACCAGAGTGGTTTTTGTCCACTGATATAGTGTTCACTGAAACCGAATTTGGTGACGTTGATCATCAGGGGCGATGTCATTTGCATGGGAGAAAGCCACACCTCGTAACCCTGCCGGCTGATATTCTTATTGAATCCTGCTACAAATACATGAAAGCAGATCGGAGCGATATTGTCGTCCACCACTTCTTCCACTCCCGTATCCGGATCTCTGGACAGCAGCTGGTATACAGGTGTATAAAAAGAAGCCGCCCCAAACTCTATCCCAATGTAATCGGATCGTTTGGAATGCGAGTAAGTGAGCCCGGCTGAAATGCCTTCTTTATCGGGCTTGTAGCCAAAGGTTTTTAATTGCTGAAGATCCGCTTCGGTTTTTGATTCCAGGAAATCATACCCCGCTTCGAACTCGTAACGTTTGAATATATATTTTGGAGTACAGCCTGTGCAGGTATCAACGGCTTTATTGTACAAGTCATATATTTCAGTAAGGATCTTTTGGGTGCCGGAATCCGGTTTGTTTTCAGTGTATTCCCATAGCTTGTTTTTATGCAAGGCTATTAAAGAACCGGCCTGCATCGCGTAGAGGTCGGCAATATAGCTTTTACGTGTGATCTTTCCGGAAGCAAGCAGCTGATCTATTTCTTTGATCCGTTCAGGCATGCTGCTATAATTCATGTCGACCTTTTGCACAAGCTCATACTGCTGCTCGAACGAAAGATCGTTTGTCTGCGCCTTTGTTTCGAGACAAAAGAGCACGCAGGCAAGGATCATCAGCTTTCTGCCACACATGATTACGTATGCTTTAACGCGTATTCTTTTGCAAAATAAGTAAGGATGATCTTCGCTCCGGCACGTTTCATGCTCAGCAGCATCTCGTCGCGGATCCGGTCGCCATCTATCCATCCCTTGGCAGCAGCAGCTTTCACCATGGCATATTCACCGCTCACATTATAGGCTGCGATCGGCAGATCAAAATTATCGCTCAGCGATTTGATGATATCGAGGTACGACAAGGCAGGTTTTACCATCAGAAAATCCGCTCCCTCTTCCAGGTCCAGTTGGGCTTCTATCAATGCTTCCCGGCTGTTGGCAGGATTCATCTGGTAGGTTTTTTTATCGCCGAAACGCGGAGCGCTTTCCAGTGCATCCCGAAAGGGACCGTAGAAACCACTCGCGTATTTGGCAGTATAGCTCATGATCGAAACGTTGGTAAAGCCTGCTTCATCCAGCTCTTCGCGCAGGTAGCCCACACGTCCATCCATCATATCGCTTGGCCCAAGGATATCGGCTCCGGCTTCGGCCTGCGCCAGTGCCATTTTTGCAAGGATCTCCAGTGTTTCATCGTTCCGGATCTCTCCTTTCACCACTAATCCGTCGTGGCCGTCGCTGCTGTATGGATCCATTGCCACATCTGTCATGATCACCGCTTCCGGTAATTTTTTTTTGAGCTCGCGGATGGTTCTCAGGTACAGGCCTTTTTCATTCCAGCTTTCCGTAGCAGTTTTGTTCTTCAACTTTTCTTCGATATTCGGAAAAAGGTCGAATGTATAGATGCCAAGCTTCATGCAGGTTTCTATTTCCCGGATCAATAAGTCCGGCGAAAGCCTGAAAATACCGGGCATGGAGCTTACTTCTGTTTTTTTGTTTTTTCCTTCGATCAGAAAAAGAGGGAATATAAAATCTTTTACACTCAGGCTTGTTTCCTCAACGAGGTCACGGATCGCTTGTGATTTACGGTTTCTGCGCGGACGGTGTGTAAGCATCTGTTAAAAAAATTTTAGTGGTCCCGATAACTATCGGGGAGGCTGCAAAGGTAGGAAATATAAAATTTACCCCTATTTTTTGATTTCTTAAATCATCTTTCTATATTAGCTAAATTTTTGAGCGAGATAGTTAATTATCATGGCTTTAAATAGATTTTTTGAATACAATACAATGCCCGTATCAGCGTCCCGATAGCTATCGGGAGGAAATTCTGGCATAATTCATGTAAAAGTCCGGGAAGTTTGTTAAAGACCGGGTAAAATAAAGGAACATAACTAAATAATAAATAAATTAAATAATCTGACATGAAAAAAATTGCACTCTTTGTCACCGCCCTTATCTTCTCCGTTTCTGCTTTCGCACAATTTGAAGGAAGTATTGAGTTTAAAATGGAAAACAAAAAGGATACGAATACAAACGTTTACTACGTAAAAGGTGACCATGTGAGACTTGACCAGTTAGGTAAAAAAACAGGCAAGGTAGAAGGGAGTTTCGTTTTTGATCTGTCCAACAAACAAATAAAATTCCTGAACCCGGCCCGTAAAGTATGGGGAGAGCATAAATCAGAAACGCCGGCGGTTATCAAAGGAAAATGCGAGGTTACAAAAACCAAGAATGTAAAAACATACCTGGGCAAAAAATGTACGGAATATGTGGTGTTGAATACGGATGAGAACACGCAAATCAGCTACTGGATCACTACCGAAAAATTCGATTTCTTTGTTCCGATGGTAAAAATGTGGAACCGTAAAGACAAACAATCCATTTATTTCAATGAGATCAAAGATCTGCCGAAAGGCTCCATGCCACTTGCATCTTATGAAACAACCTTAGATGGCAAAACGATCAGCAAACTGGAGATGACCAAGATCGAGAAAAAAGGCCTTGAGCTCACACAGGTTTCTGTTCCGGCTGACTACAAAAAATTCGAGCAATAAACAGTATTTAAAGCAATAAAAAAACCTTCTCTAACAGGAAGGTTTTTTTGTTTTATGAAATACAGTATTCTTTTCAGTAGCTGCCTATTTATTCATTTGCCCACATTCCTTCTTCCTGAAATAGAAAGTCTTTATATGCCCGAATTTTAATGGGTATCGTTTGTTGTTCTCAAAGGCACTCAATTCACCTTTCCAGTCTCCCAGCACATCGTCTTTCGAAAGCACATCATAATCATATACCGTTATTGAAAAAGGCTCACTTGGGCTGTAATGGAAAAAAGAAATAGAATCTCCGCTAAACCAGGTCGTTGATTTTTGAGTTTCGGAACTGTTTTGTTTGTTTTCATAGAGATCCTTCACGGAAAAATAAATATCCGGGTAGGAGCTTTTAAAGATCGTATTATCACTTCCCGACGTAGACCATTCACTGTCGTTCTGCAGGATGAGTGAGTCGCAAATAATCGCTGTGCGGTATACCCGGGGAATGGTAAAAGAAAAAGAATAAGTATTATCGATCAGCTTTGTTCTGAGCGTGTCGTGGTAATAACTCACCACCGGCGCCCCGATAGGAACTCTCGTTTCTTTTTTGTGTTGCGGGCCGATAAACAGATCCTGCCAAACCCGGATACTCACTGTTCCTTCAGAATTGGCTTTTAAACCCGAGAATATAAAAAGCGGTAATACAAGTCTCAGATCTTTGGATCCGGTAAGGTTCCAGGTACCTGATGTAAAACTCATGGCAGTGCCAGGCAATTTTTGCAAGCTCGTTCTTTTCAGCCAGCTTTTTTCCGGGTTTGGAATATCAAATTCGATCGGTTTACCATCAAACAATACCTCCATTGTCAGGATCGTTTCTGCAAAGGTGTCTTTTTTATTGGCCGACAATGGAATAAGAGAAGTGTTAACAGGAGAGAGAGTGAGATCAAAAATCAGCTGCATTGAACGGATCTCCGCCTTTGTTTTAAATGCTTCGTTCCCTTTCCATTCGCTTTGTTGTAATGCAAGAGAAAGATCAAGGTCTTTGTACATAGGGTCCGTCTTCGTAAGCTGCTGCTGAGATCCTTTGCCCTGTTCTGCACCTTGTTCCCTATAGGTATCGCTCACACAGGAAAATGCAGCAGGCAGAATAAGATATAAAACAGGTTTCAGCAGGAGGTTTTGAATGGGTTGTTTTAACATACCTGCAAATATAGAGTCAATTTGTTAACTATAAGGCCTAATGCATTAATTCTCTGTAGTTTATGGTTTTTGCCTCTTTTTTTCGTAAATTAGTAGACAAGGTTTTGAAAAAGAAGCAATTATTTATACTTTGCGCGGACTTATTTAATTAAAATAGAAGGGTTTATTTTAATTCAAAAAATGAAAAAATGAAAAAGATATTTTGTACTCTGCTTGTTTTGGCAGCGGGCTTACCTGCTGTTGCACAACAAGGAAAAGATGGTGCGGGTGTGGTGAACGGAGCCGGAACAATCGTAAACAGTTATACTACTTTATCGGCAGATGTTTCTGCAGGAGCCACCGCTATTACAGTGGGGAGCGTGGCATCACTAAGTGCCGGAGATCTTGTAATGATCATACAAATGCAGGGAGCCGTAACAAACGTTCAGAGCCCGTTTCCCGGGATCGGGGATCCGAATTCAGCCGGACCCTACAACAGTACTTTCGGTGAAATAACTTCGTATAACGGCGCCGGGAACAATGAAATGGCAGAGATCAGCAGCATTGCCGCAAATACCATCACATTTAACTGCGCTTTAATAAACAGTTATTCCGCTGCAGGAAAAACACAGATAGTTCGTGTTCCAAGATATACAAGTCTTGCTATTGGTGCATCCGGAGTGATAACCTGTCCCCACTGGGATCGTAACCTCGGATACGGAGGCGTTATTGCACTGGAAGTACACGGAAATACAACTATCACGAGCGGAGGAAGAATTGATGCTACAGGACTTGGTTTCAGGGGTGGTGCAATATGGAATAAAACGGCTTCTACAGCCGGTGCCGGACAATGGGGTGCAATAGGTCGGAATGAGGGCGGTAATAAAGGTGAAAGTATTGCCGGTGATACGGTTGTGTACGGAACCTTTTCTGCTAAATTTTGCAAAGGTGCAATTGCCAATGGCGGCGGTGGCGGTAACGCTGTAAATGCAGGCGGTGGCGGCGGTGCCAATGCCGGAGTTGTAGCAAATTATACAGGAACCGGTAATCCGGATAATTCACAAACAGCATATACAACCTGCTGGAACCTGGAGGGTGCCGGCTTTGCAACCAGTTCTTCCAGCGGCGGCGGTCGTGGAGGATACACTTATTCGAACGACAATGATGATCCACGCACAGGAGGAATAAACAACGGAAATTGGGGAACATCGGATAACAGAAGAGTTGAAGGGGGCCGTGGCGGCCGTCCTTTGAATTATAGCACCGGATTAATTTTTCTTGGCGGCGGCGGCGGCTGTGGCGATCACGAGAACGGATACGGCGGCTCAGCAGGCGATGGAGGCGGAATTGTTTACCTGCTCAGTTACGGTACTGTTTCGGGTGCCGGGCAAATAATAAGTGACGGAGCAGTAGGAAGTAATACAAACACTACGCTTACCGCTCCCAACAGTGTAAGAGGGAGAGAAGGAGCAAGCGGCGGTGGAGGCGGCGGAGCTATTGTTATTAGTTCAACCGGTCTTGTATCGGGAGTTGCTATAAATGCACGCGGAGGAAACGGAGGAAATAATACCATGCAGAACCAGATGGTTACGGCTTCCAGAATGGCTTATGGTCCTGGCGGCGGCGGCGGCGGCGGCTACATTGGTGTTCCTGCGGGAACAACTGCTACATCGAGTATTGCGGGTGGTAATAACGGAATTGTAAATTACCTTGCGGGCGGTGCCGGGAACAGTTGCCAGATTGATGATATCTTTCCTCCGAATGGTGCAACCAGGGGCGGAGCAGGTGAGGTTTCACCTTCAACAACGAGTTTTTCTATTGTAACTACAGGCGCAACTATTTGTTCGGGACAAACAGCTGTTCTTTCAGCAAGCCTTAGCGGAACAGCTCCGAATCCGGTGACCATTAACTGGTACACAACTTCGGTAGGAGGAACCCCGATCGCTACAGGTACTTCGTATACAACAACAACTCTATCAATAACAACAACTTTTTATGTGGGAACCTGCCCGGGAACATACAGGGAACCGGTGGTAGTTACCGTTACGTCGGCTCCGGCAGCTCCAACAGCAAGTTCACCGATATCTTATTGCCTGAATGCAACGGCATCTCAACTGACTGCAACAGCAGGCGGCGGTAATAGCTTGTTGTGGTGGGGAACGGATGCAGTTGGCGGAACATCTTCTGCGACGGCTCCGACACCTGTTACAACAGGAGCCGGAACTGTCACCTATTATGTTTCTCAAACCAACGGATCCTGTGAAGGTCCGCGCCAGGCAATTGTAGTGAATACACTGAACCTGCCGAATGCACCAACTGCAGGCACACCTGTCGACTATTGTTTGAATGCAACTGCCTCTCAACTGACTGCAACAGCAGGTGGTGGAAATAGTCTGCTGTGGTGGGGAACGGATGCAACAGGCGGAACATCTTCTGCTATCGCTCCTACTCCTTCTGCCGGGACGGTGGGAACAATTACGTATTATGTAAGCGAAAGCAATGGTACCTGTGAGAGCGCACGGACACCGATCGATGTAAACGTAAATGCCTTACCTGCACCTCCAACGGTGGCAGATACGATCAGTTATTGCCAGAACGAAACAGCAACTCCGCTTACACCGGCAGGAGCAGGGATCAACTGGTATATAAGTGCAAGTGGCGGTTCACCGGTAGCAACTCCTACACCTAATACGGGTACGGTAGGAACTACAACGTATTATGTATCGCAAACACAAAGCGGCTGCGAAAGCAACCGTGATTCTATAAAAGTAGTAGTGAATACTTCTTTCCTGCCACCTGCAGTTACCAATGTAAACTATTGTGCAGGTGAAACGCCGGTCGACCTAAGCACCAATGCTACCGGTACCGGAACACTGAACTGGTGGGGAACAGATGCGATTGGAGGAACCTCAAGCGCTACGGCACCGACACCATCCACAGCAACAGCCGGAACCGTTTCTTATTACGTATCCCAGGGATCTGCTACCTGCGAAAGCAACAGGGCGCAGATAGATGTTGTGGTAACAGCTGTACCGAATGAACCAACGGTTCCGGGGCCGAATGTGATCTACTGCCAGAATGATGTGGCTACTCCGCTTACAGCTACTGCTGATCCGGGGAATACTTTAGTATGGTATACTTCAGTAGGCGGACCGGGTAGTGCAACTGCACCCACACCTTCTACAGCTACTGCTGGCAATACTTCTTACCTTGTCAGTCAGACGAACGGTATTTGTGAAAGTGCGCAAGAGAATATTACCGTTATGGTAAACGCCCTGCCTTCTCCTCCCACACTTGCAGATACAGCGAGCTATTGCCAGAACGAAGTGGCAACTCCACTTCAGCCGAATTCATCCAATATTAACTGGTACACAACGCCTACCGGAGGAACAGCAGTCCCATCGATCACACCGAATACAAGCACAGCCGGTACTACTACGTATTATGCTTCGATCATTGTAAGCGGCTGCGAAAGCCCGCGTGATTCGATCATCGTATCGATCAATATTTCTTTCCCTGCACCTGCTGTTACAGATACAAGTTACTGCCAGGGCGCTACTGCGAACTTTCTTACTTTTAATGCGAGCGGAACAACTACACTTAACTGGTATACAGCTTCTACAGGCGGTACAGGAACAGTAGCTCCTCCGACTCCTTCTACATCCACACCGGGCAGTACTTTTTATTATGTATCGCAGGGAACCGCTGCCTGTGAAAGTGGCAGATCAGAAATTGAAGTCGTGATACATGGACTTCCTGCTTTACCTGTTGGAACGGATGTGAACTATTGTCAGAATGAAAGCGCTGTTCCATTGAATGCAACCGGAACCGGCGCACTGAATTGGTATACTGTTATTGGTGGAACAGCAAGCTCAACAGCGCCTACACCGAATACATCAACGGTAGGGGCAACAAATTATTTCGTTTCACAGACAGATGCAAACGGTTGTCAGGGAGGCAGTGATACGGTTACTGTTTTGGTAATCAACCTTCAGAATTCTCCTACTGCATCTAATGTAAGTTACTGCCAGGGTGCTACGGCAATTGCACTTAGTGCTACCGGAACTTCCGCACTGAATTGGTGGGGTACATCCGCTACGGGAGGCACATCGGGCACTGTGGCTCCGACACCTTCTACAGGCGCTTCCGGAACGACAACCTATTATGTTTCCCAGGGAACCGGAGCTTGTGAAAGTCCACGGACCCCTATTGTTGTTACGGTAAATGCACCACCAGCCTTGAGTTTCGTTCAGAATGCATCAACCGGTTGCGCTCCTGCATGTATTACTTTTGCTCCAAGTATTGGTACGGCAACTTCTGTACAATGGAATTTTGGTGATGGTACTACAGCCACCACTGCAAATATGGTACACTGTTATACGATTCCCGGAACTTACGATGTAACCCTGACCGGCGCGAGTACACAAGGCTGTACGAATACCGTAACGGTGACATCGGCTGTAACGGTCAGCTCCGGCGCGAATGCCCAATTCACCCTGAACCCGGGTCTTACGGTGAGCACAGGCACAGATGTTACATTTTTAGCGGATACAAACATGACGCAAACGTACAGCTGGAACTTTGCGGATGCTTCGAGCGGCGTATTGAATTCTTCTGCGTCGTCTAATCCTTCGCATATGTTCGATGAAGAAGGCACTTATTGCGTGCAGCTGATAGCAACTGCTTCCACTTGTAAAGACACTTCACACATATGCATCGAAGTATTGACGGAAGCAACGATCAGTATTCCGAATATATTTACTCCGAACAGCGACGGACTCAACGATCTGTTTGTGATCACTTCCGAGGGCCTCAAAACGATGGAAGGAAGTATTTTTGATCGCTGGGGGCTTAAATTGCACTCATGGAGCGGTATCGGCGGTGGCTGGGATGGCAAAGGAAAAGGTGGAAAATCCGTTTCCAATGGTGTATATTATTATATCATCAGTACCAGCGACTTTAAGAATGAAGCGAAGCAGTATTCAGGATATGTACAGGTAATAGGAACAGAGTAGTTGAAAAACTACTTTGCTTCTGACTTTAATTCCAGCGTTTCCACTATATCTTGTTTGCTGCCGTCAGGATTTATTACTCCTTCTTTATAATATAGCACCATCTTTTTGTTGCGCAGTTCTTTTATACTGTAGGTTAAATATTTCTGATTTCCGAGATATGTCTTTTTACCGGAAGAATTACTAAACGATTGCACATTGATGATGATCTGCTCTTTATTTTTTTCTTTTCCGACACCTGAATTAAAATCCCAGGTACCTTCGGTCGTTAAGAGTAAATTGTCTATGCTTTCCAAAATACGAACCCTTCCTTCTTTGGTAAAGGTAAGCTTACGGTAATAAGGCCCTTTGGCTCCTGCCACATATCCTATACCATCTACTAAGTAGGTATAGCCGTTGCTTGAAAATTCGATGGATTCTGTCATGGGCGCACCAATGTCTTGTTCGGTATTTCTGTACGTACCGGATTCTAAGGTCCATTCACCAACCACCCGGTTTTTTCGCGTACGCAAAGAGAAGAAAGGATCGCTCTCGCCTTTTTTACAGGCAGTGGTTACAATAGAAATAAGAATGATCGAAACAGGGATTAGTCTTTTCAGGTTTAAGTTCATAGATTGGTTTAGTTCTTATTTGACGAGCTTCATTTCATTGATCAGGTAGCCCGCTCCGGCATATTTATCAATAACGAAAAGTGTGTACCGGATATCCAGCGAAATGTTGCGGCAAATGTCCGGGTTGTACATCACATCACTCATTGTACCTTCCCAGGCACGATCGAAATTGGTCCCGATCAGCTCGCCTTTTGCATTCAGCACAGGGCTTCCGCTGTTCCCGCCGGTAGTATGATTAGCTGCAATAAAGGCTACCCGTAGTTTTCCATTCTTGTCGGCATATTGCCCGTAATCTTTTTTTGCATATAATTCTTTCAGCCGCGGAAATACAACATAATCATCAATGGCAGGATTTTCTTTTTCCATTATTCCATCGAGGGTTGTGTAATAATTATAGATCAATCCGTCCCTTGGTTTCGTGCCTTTTATTTTACCGTAGGTGAGGCGCATTGTAGAATTGGCATCCGGGTAAAATTGTTTGCCTTTCATGTATTTCAGCTGTCCGGCCATGTATATTTTATACATTTCGTTCAACCGTGCTTCATATTTGGAAGAATAAGGTCGTACGGAAGTATTGTAATAGCTGATTGTTTTACTATAGAGTACATACATAGGATCCTTTGTGATCGCATCGAGGTTTCCTTCCGGGTTCTCAAGGATCTTGGCAACTTTTTCCTTGTCCAGTATAGCGCTGGTTTGGAAGAGGTCTTTTGCAAGGCGCTCCGTATTGCCTTCATAGGCTATGATCAGTGAATCGATGTAGGGAACTTTCTGTTGTTTGCCCAGGCCTTTGTCATACATATCGAGCATAGCGATCATCAGCTGGAGGTCCATCGCCCTGTTCGTGTATTTATGATAACCCGTGTATTCACCTTTGATCTTTTCATATTCCTTTTTAAAGTCGGTCTTTTTTGCTTTGCTTTTATTTACCTCATTCACCAGCTTGTCAAAATTGCGGGCATAGGCAAAAGCGTTCACCCCGAAAAGCCCTTCATTCAGGTACGACAGTTGCTTATTGTATACGGCATACTCTTCGTAGATCTTCTGGAACTCGGCAAACAGCTCATTGAATTTTTTCGAATCTTCCGGATTAGTTGCTACCTGCGTAAGGAAATCTTTTTCCCAGGCTTTCTTTTTTTCAACGGCATTCGATTGTTTCAAACCGGTCATTTCGCCCAGCCATTTTTTCCAGTAATTGGCCACAGATGCATAGTTGGGTGCATAATTGATCCTCGTCTGGTCATCTGCTTTCATGAATTTATCCATGATCCCCAGTCTTTTTTCGCGCAGGGAAACTTTTACAGGATCTTCCACATTCATTAGCATATCCACGCCTGCACTGAAAAGATATTCCTGTGTTCTGCCAGGAAAACCGTACACCATCGTGAAATCGCCTTCTTCTGTTCCTTTTATGCTGATGTTGAGCGAGCGTCTCGGAACGTAGGGAACATTGTCTTTGGAGTATTCAGCCGGTTTATTATCCTTACCGGCATAGATCCGAAAAATAGAAAAATCACCGGTATGGCGTGGCCAAACCCAGTTATCCGTATCTCCCCCGAATTTTCCGATGAAGGAAGGCGGCGCTCCTACCAGTCTTACATCTTTGAACACTTCCGTGACAAATAGTACATACATGTTGCCATAATAGAAAGGCCTGGTGAAAGCCTCATAGTGTGTGCCTTTTACAGCTTCCAGCTCTAATTCTTTTGCATTTGCTTTGAGTGTGGAGTCTTTTTGTACAGGAGAAAAATAGGCCTGCAGGTTCTTGTTTATTTTCTCCGTTACATCTTCCATCCGGATAATGAATGTAGCCGTGAGTCCCTGGTTTGGCAGCTCTTCGCTTTGGTTCATGGCCCAAAAACCGTGTGTCAGGTAGTCTTTTTCTACCGTGCTATGGCTGGCGACCGCGCTGTAACCGCAATGGTGGTTGGTCAGCAGAAGGCCTTTATCTGAAATGATCTCCCCGGTGCAGCCGCCACCAAACTGAACGATGGCATCTTTGAGGCTGGATTTGTTGATACTGTATATATCTTCCGCCGACAATTTGCAGCCGTTCTTTTTCATGTCTTTCTCATTCAGCTGTTTCAGCAGGTAAGGAAGCCACATGCCTTCATCGGCGATGCTTGCAAAGGTGGATGTAAAAACAAGCACAAGGGATAAAACTAATTTCTTCATATGAATTTTTTAACGCAGCAAAAATACGTCATTCAAATGAAAAAATCAGCCTAAAATTCGTCCCGATAGCTATCGGGAGGCAAAAATGCAGGATAGACCTTACTTTATAAGCAATATCGTACCATGCATATCATACGTCTTATCATCTATTCCGGTCGCTTTCAGGATATAAAAATAAGTGCCCTCGCTCGCAGTATTCCCGTTCAGTGTTTTGCCATCCCATTTCGGATTAGTTGGACTATCCAGCTCCGCTACTTTTAATCCCCAGCGGTCAAAGATCGTACAAATAAGTGTTTCGATGCCTTTTGTTTTTATGTCAAAGGTCTCGTTGATCAAATCCCCGTTCGGTGTAAAGATATTCGGTACCACGATAGAAGATCCGTCGAACACTACTACCGTATACATGATCGTATCAGGCCCACATCCGTTGCTGTTGTTTGCGATCAGCATTACGTTGTAGTTTCCTTCTTCGGTATATTCATGCACAGGGTTCGTGGCTGTAGAAACAGCGCTGCCGTCACCGAAATTCCATGCATAAGACGTGGCGTTCGTTGAATTATTGTCGAATGTTACAATTTGTGGTAAACCGGTTGTGGTGTTATGAGAATAAAGATAAGCAGCATCCGGATTCGGGCTGACAACTACAATAACCGTATTGCTTGCTGTACAGAATCCCTGTGATGCAGTCACTGTATAAGTAGTGGTAGCATTCGGAGAAGCATATGGGTTCTGGCAAGAGGTACAGCTGAGGTCGTTTGCAGGGCTCCACGTCCAGCTTGTACCTCCGTTGGCAACGAGCTGTGCGGAATCACCGGCACAAAGTGCAAGAGGATTTACCGTTACGTTAAAGGTGTTGTTCACCGTGACACTAATGGTTTGCTGGCTGTTGCAGTTATTGAGTGTAGCAGTTACTGTATATTGTGTCACACCCAGGTTGCTTAGGGAAACCACAACCGAATCATTGCTCGTGCTGTTCAAACCGGTTGCCGGCGACCAGCTGAAAGTACTTCCTGCATTAGCAGTTACGGCCAATGTGTCGGATGCGCCCGGGCAGATGGTTGTATTGCCCTGCACAACAGAGATCACGGGAAGCGGATTTACGCTTACTACTACGGAAGTAGTATCATCGCAGCCATTCGCATCGGTACCAATTACCGTATAGGTGTTGGTGTTTGCGGGATTTGCAGTAGGATTCGCACAATTGGTACAGGATAAACCGGCAGACGGCATCCATTGATAATTAGTTCCGCTGATGCCTGTAGCCTGCAATTGGCCTGCAATTCCTGCACAAATAGTAACAGGGGACACCGATACGGTTGGTTCGCTATTCACTGTGATAGAATGTGTGGCGCTCGCTGTACAGGATCCGCTTGTTATATTCACCGTGTATTCAGTGTTTGTAGTCGGGCTTGCAACAGGATTCTGACAATTGGTACAGCTCAGTCCTGTGGCGGGTGTCCAGGTCCAGGTTGTTCCGTTGTTGACACTTAATGTAGTTGAATCTCCTGCACAAAAGCTGTTAGCTCCCGTTATGCTGGCGGTTAAATTATTGGAAACAGTAACCGTAACAGTAGTATCGCCCGTACAGCCGCCGATAGCACCCGATACGGTATACGTGGTGGTGGAAGCAGGAGTAGCAGTTACTGTTGCTCCGCTCGTACCACTCAGGCCGGTTGCAGGACTCCAGGTATAAGTGGTAGCTCCGGCAGCCGTAAGATTCACGGATCCACCTGGACACATAGTAGCAGATGGAGGTGTAACACTCACAACCAGTGTGTTCGATACGGTTATTGTTACAGTCGTATCGTGTGTACAGCCGTTATCCGTTCCGGTGACAGTGTACGTAATAGTAGCTGAAGGAGTGGAGGTCACTGTTGCTCCTGTAGTAGCGCTGAGATCTGTTCCCGGGCTCCAGGCGTAAGTAGTAGCGCCGGAAGCCGTCAGGTTCACAGGTGTATTTGGACATACCGTTGAAGATGCAGGGCTTACTGAAACAACAGGACTGTTGTTAACGATTATGACCACTGTTGTATCGCCTGTACAGGAACCGGTTGTACCTGTTACGGTATAGGTGGTAGTACCTGTGGGAGAAGCATTCACTGTAGCAAGCGATGTACTGCTCAGACCGGCAGCATTGGCCCATACATAAGTAGTAGCGCCGCTTGCTGTTAAGCTAACCGAATCTCCGGCGCAAATAGCTGCCGAAGGCGGATTCACAGATACAGTTACAACCGGAGTAATGGTTACAGTAATGCTTTGAACGGAGAAGCACAAAGGATCGGTAGAATCTTCTACCCGTACGTAATAGGTTCCGCTTGCTGAAACAACAGTAGAAGAAAGGTCGTTTGCACCCGTATTGGCATCCGCACTGCTGGCATGATAGGTAACAATATTTGTCCCTGTTCCTGAAACGCTGTTTGCGATGTCAACTGTAGCAGGCGCACACAATGCAGCAGGTTGCGTAACTGTGAAAACCGGAGGAGCACACCCGTTGCATGGGCTCATGATGATCGGAATGCTTTCCATATGTGTTGGACAGGCCGGGTTAGGCGTTGCTACTGTTAAACTGTAATTGGTAGTTCCGATACCGGTCGGGCAAACGGTTGGTGTAAGCGAGGTAGAACCTGTCATGTTGGAAGTCGGTGACCAGGTATAGGATACAGGACCATAAATGGCCGGATCATCAAAGCTGATGCTCCAACCGGTTAAAGAACCAAACCCGATCCCTACGCCGGGAGCATTGAATTCCAGTGTCCAGACTCCGTTGGGATTACATCCGTTCATAGTTGAAAAGGGCTGGCTTGGTCCCCATGTGCCTCCATTCGGAAAAGTGCCTCCAAATGCAGGACCTGCCGGAACAAAAACGGTATTTGAATAACTTCCTGTAGCGATACCTGAAGGTACAAGCGTAATACTGCAACCTCCTGGTGAAGTAAGTGTTACTTCAAAACCACTTGTATTCAAGGCACACGTTTGTCCAAAAGGGATGGTGCTGCCGTTACAAGGGCAGCCTCCAAAGTTCGTACAAAATACATTCCCTGAAAAGTTGAAGCCATTGATAACGACCTGCGTAATGCTACTGCTCGTGAGGCTGGTTGTATTCAGACCCTGAACGTTGATATTTACGCTTGCGCTTCCACTGGAAACCAGGGCAAATTCATTGTTCTCAAAAGTAGGTGTAGTGTGCGGGCTTATGGTTTGCTGGGCAGTAGCTGTGATATTAGCACAATCACCCGGGCAAAGTGTATCCGGAGTAGAAGTGATCGTTACATCATAAACAGGTGCAATAACATTGATAGTAATGGTTTCCGTACAAACAGTACCTGCGCCTGTTGTAAGTTGTGCAGTATACGTAGTGGTGGTGGTAGGAGAAACTGCATTTGGGTTCACACCGCCCGGATTTCCTATTCCATATGAATAATTATCATGCAACCAGATCAGCTGGCCGTTTACATCATTCTGATAGATCTGTACATTATCAATTCCCCAGTGGTCAAAATCAGCGCCTGAATCGGCATCCTGATACCACTGGAACATAGTGTTAGAGGTAATGGCAGCCGCAGGAACGGCAAAACACCAGTTGTGCCAGGTAGTGAATAATGGATCATTTCCTCCGTTCGGATCGAAATAATTGATGTCTATCCATGTGGCACCACCATCAGTAGAGTATTGAAGATACACTCCTTCATCCGGTTCATCCGGTCCTTCACAGGGAGCAGCGTCACCCTGTTCGGCAAAAAGCATATCGAAACAGATGGTTACACCGGCAGTAGCTGAAGACAGATTGTAAGGACTTGAGATCAATGCTCTCGGCACGGCAGTGTTATTATCCATCCATACATGCGTGGTTCCATCTACTCCGCCAGGTGAGCAGGGATTATTGAAAGCTGCTGCTCCCGGAGTAGATGACCAGCCGGATCCGAAGCCCCCGGAGTTAAAATTCTCGCTCAGTACCACTATTCCTGTCGATTGACCGAAAGCCGAAAGATTTACAGACTGACCACAGGTGATGGTATTGGTGGGTGCCGAAGTGTTAATGCTGCACTGTGCCTGTGCAGATTCATAACCTAAGCAAACTGCTAAAAGAAGTAGTGTTTTTTTCATTGTACAGTTGTTTCAATGTTTGTTAGTTCGAAGCTATCGAGGGTTTTAGTAATCGTATTTTTGAGATCCTTTGAAAAGATATAGAAGGTTTTGTCCTTATTCTCGGTCGAAAATTCTTTGGACTGCTGAGCAGAAAGAACAATCGTGAACTTTTTATCGGTTTTATCACAACCGTAACAAACACCGTTGTACATCATTTTTCTGCCAAATGAAAGCTTCAGATTTCCGTTCGTGCGATTGGTATAGCGGAAAACAACACGCTCATGATTGGTCGTGTTTCCGGGAGAAGTATACACGATACGACTGGATTCGATCAGCACCTGAGTGTTCTCATACTCGGTTTTCCAGGCCATTTCTCCAGGGTTGGAGATGATGTTGTGCATACGACTGGTTGAGTGTTGTTGCCCCTGATAAGTGGAAGGAGCGAGGAGATAAACAGCCGTTGCGAAAAGGGTAATAATTAAATTCATATTATTGAATAGTTAAATTTCCGAAAGGTCTAAACTAAACGATTCAGGCCGCGAAAAAAATGCCGTATTGGTATGCGGAATAAGACGGGGAAACAGGACTTGTTTCCCCTTTCGTATAAAAAAATCAGATTATATAACTGCCACTTATTTGCGGAAAACTACCGGAAAAAGGGCCCTATTTTATAAGTAATACACTGCCTTTCAGGTCAAAAGTACGATTATCGATACCGGTTGCCTTTAATATGTAAAAATAAGTTCCTTCGGAAGCTGCATTTCCGGATGCAGTTTTTCCATCCCATTTTGGATTAGTCGGACTATCAAGCTCCGCCACTTTTATTCCCCAGCGATCATAGATCGTGCAAATCAGTTCTGAAATACCTTTTGTTGTAATATCCAGTGTTTCGTTGATCTGGTCACCGTTAGGCGTGAAAATGTTCGGAACTATGACAGAAGATCCATCGAAGACAACAACGGTATAAGTAATAGTATCGGGCCCGCATCCATTGCTATTGAATGCTATTAGGGTTACCGGAAAATTCCCTTCTTCGGTATATACATGCGATGGATTGGAAGCTGTTGAAACCGAGCTTCCATCACCAAAATTCCAGGTGTAAGAAGTAGCATTCGTAGAGTTGTTATCGAAGGTTACCGACTGTGGCATACCCGTGTTATCTGTAGAGAAAAGATAAGCGGCATCCGGGTTCGGGCTCACCGCAGCAACAACTGTATTGCTTGCAGTACAGGTGCCCTGTGTGGCATTCACCGTATACGTGTTTGTTGTTGTGCCGGATACGATCGGATTCTGACAGGTGGTGCAGCTCAGGCCTGCGGCAGGGCTCCAGGTCCAGTTGGAACCGCCGTTTGCAAACAGCTGTGCCGATCCGCCTGAGCAATATGCAACCGGGTTCACAGTTACAGTAAGATTATTAGTAACATTTACGCTGATCATTTGTTGGCCGGAGCAGCCATTGAGCGAAGCGGTAACTGTATATTGTGTGATCCCTGCAGTGCTTAACGAAACAATAACCGAATCATCGGTGGTATTGTTCAAGCCGCTTGCCGGCGACCAGCTGAAGGTACTTCCTGCATCGGCGCTTACAACAAGTGTATCGGATCCACCCGGGCAGAAAGTGGTATTGCCTTGTACAATGGAGATTACCGGAAGCGGATTTACTGTTACCAAAACAGAAGTAGTATCATCGCAGCCATTCGCATCGGTACCTACAACCGCATAGATGGCTGTATTTGCCGGGTTGGCAGTCGGGTTCGAACAGTTGTTGCAGGATAGGTCTGTAGTCGGTATCCACTGATAATTATTCCCGCTGATGCCTGTAGCCTGCAACTGGCCGGAGCCACCTGAACAGATACTGATTGGCGCAACGGAAACAACAGGCTCGCTGTTCACTGTGATGGAATGTGTGGCGCTCGCTGTGCAGGATCCGCTTGTTACATCTACTGTGTACACCGTGCTGGTTCCAGGTGTTGCAACAGGGTTCTGGCAATTGGTACAGCTTAAGCCCGCTGCAGGCGACCAGGACCAGGTACTTCCGGCATTTACGCTTAAGGTAGTGGAGCTTCCTTCGCAGACAGCGCCGCCGCCGGTGATCGCAGCAGTGAGGTTATTGGAAACAGTTACCGTGACAGATTGATTCTCCGTGCAGGCTCCGAGTGCGGAAGTAACCGTATAGGTATATGTTCCGAGTGTATTGATAGTTGCAATTACGGTATCGTTCGTAGTTGTATTTAGATCCGTACCAGGGCTCCAGCTGAAACTGCTTCCTGCCGTAGCGCTTACAATAAGTGTTGCAGAACCTCCCGGACAAATTGTCGTTGATCCCTGCACAACTGTAAGACCCGGAGACGGCAGAATGTCTACTACGAAAGTATCTGCAGCCGTATTACCTGTTGTACAAAATTGAGTTGACAGCATATTTACGATGAGTGTATCACCATCGGCAAGTGTTGAGCTGGAATAGGTATCAGTTCCTAAACCTACAGGGAATCCATTCAGCGTCCATACATAGGTAGGTGTCCCGCCGTTTGTTGGATTTGCGGTAAATGTGACATTTGTATTTGTACAGAATGTTGCAGGGTTTGCGGTAATATTTACAGCCGGTGTTACAGGCGCAGTGGTTTGAATGACGAATGTATCTATAGCAATAGCAGGCACAGGGCAGTTAGTAGCAGTGGATGCCATATGCACGATGATCGTATCGTTGTTGTTGGCAGTTGGGTTGAACAGCGGCAGGTTATTCGATTGCATCTGTACCCCGTTCTCGAACCAGGTGTAGGTTGGCAGCAGTCCGCCATTGGTAGGCGTGGCCTGCAGAGCAATGGTGGAGCCGTCGCAAACAGGAATAGCAGGTGTACTGATGAGCACACTCGTTGGAGTAGAGTTGACTGTAAGAGAATGGGTGGCGCTGGCCGTGCAGGCTCCACTCGTAATGTTCACTGTATAATCGGTGTTGGTAGCAGGACTTGCCATTGGATTCTGGCAATTGGTACAGCTCAGTCCGGCTGCAGGCGACCAGGTCCAGGTGGTGCCATTGGCAGCGCTCAGCTGGGTGGAATCTCCGAGGCAGACACTGCTGGCTCCGGTTATGCTGGTAGTTAAATTATTGGATACCTGTACAACTACGGAATCTGTTTCTACACAGGTGCCGAGAGTAGCAGTAACCGTATAGGTATAATTACCATTGGCGCTGATAGTGGCAACAACCGTATCGTTTGTTGTTTGATCGAGATCCGTGCCGGGGCTCCAGGAAAAGGTACTTCCCGCAGTTGCGCTGGCAATAAGCACTGCCGGTGCACCGGGACAAACAGAAACCGAATCCTGGATAACGGATAGGTTAGGAGAAGGAATCACCTGTATAGCAAAAGTATCAGTTGCCGAATTGCCTGTAACACAGGTTTGATTGGAAAGCATTGTTACGATTAGCGTATCATTATTGGCAAGCGTGGAACTTGAATACGTATCTGTCCCAAGGCCTACAGGAAAACCATTCAGTGTCCATACATAAGTTGGTGCAGCGCCTCCGTTCGTGGGATTTGCAGTGAAGGTAACATTGGTGCCTGCACAGAAGGTAGCCGGGTTGGAAGAAATACTTACGGATGGTGTTACCGGCGCATTTGTCTGGATCACAAAAGTATCAACTGCAATGGCTGGTAATGGACAGGTGATATTAAAAGGTGTCATTTGTACAATGATAGTATCATTGGCATTTGCAGTAGCGTTATACAAAGGAGAATTACCGGATTGCACCTGCACTCCGTTTTCGAACCAGGTATAAGTTGGCAATAAACCTCCACCCGTTGGAGTGGCCTGGAATACAATGGGCGTACCGTCACACACAGGAGTTACAGGCATAGAGCTGAGCGCTACACTTACCGGGTTCGTCGCATTGACCGTAACAGTTTGAGTAGTGCTGCCATTTCCTCCTGCATTGGTGGCAGTTAAAGTAAACGTATAAGTTCCTGGCGTAGTAAAAGAAACACCTACATTCTGACTGTTGGAAGCGGGGGAATAAGTAACTCCCGTAGAAGGATTACTTGTCCACTGCCAGGAAGTTGGTGAATTGGTTGCGCTGCCATTCAGTGTGATGCTTGCATTCTGACAGATGGTTGTTGATCCAATGGGAGTAATGGTTACTACAGGCACAGGAGCGGAAGTAGAAACCGAAAGTGTAATATCATCTACTGCAAAAGACGGATCGGCGCCGTTAACGTTATTATTGTTGATCCAGTGAAAAGCGATCCTTACATTCGGATTGTTATCAGCAGCAGTAGGAAGTACTACTGAATAAGCTGTCCAACGTCCCTGTCCGCTACCGCAAACCGTTGATACCATGCAGGCTTGTTGTGTGGTCCAGCTGGTACCTCCATTTGTGCTTATATCAAGATCACATTTATCTAAACAGGGTTCGCCCATTCCGATATAATTAAAGCTTAATGTGATCGTAGAATAACCCGTACAGTTGATAACCGGAGAAAGAGCTGTAATATCAGTCGTTACGTTCCCAAGACCACCGGCATTGTAAGAAGCACCTCCGTAAAATATTCCCCTTGCTCCTACGTGAAGCGAAGCATCGTTGGTACAGGTAGTGCCACATGCGCCTGCTGCATTGCCACACTCGGCAGAGCTGATATACCAGCGATTGGACGAACCTCCCTGCGTCCCGTTGAGCTGGTTTGTCCAGGCCCCGTTTACGCTGGTATAGCCTGTGGCAAGCTGATAGGCTCCGGTTTGTCCGTTATTAAAGTCCTCCGTCCAAAAAGTTGTTTGAGCTTTTGCAGAAAGAACAAAACAGATACTCAGAAAAGCGAGGGCAATTTTTTTCATAGGGGTTCATTTGAATGGTATCTAAAATAACAAAAATTTGTTAAAAAACAAATCCGCATAGTAAAGAGAATATCATTCGGAGGTAAAAAATAGGGCTAAAATGATTTAGCGGATGAACTGGATGATCTTTCGTAGTGGCTTAAAAGTGAGTGTGTAGAACCGCGGTTTCAGGCCATTTACTACCCAGGCTTCACGGTCTTCCTGGTTGGCTTTTACCCTGTTCTTTACGGAAGCGTTACTTTGCCCACCGGTACGCATTTTTACCAGGTATTCATTGATATAGGCAGTGCTTATTTTATACTTGTGCAGGAAACGGAGCATCAGCTCATAGTCGGCAGCCGATCGGAACTGCAGATTGAACAATCCGTATTTTTCATAAACCGATCTTCGCACAAAAAAAGCAGGATGTGGGGGCATCCAGCCATTCAGGAACATTCCCGCTTTGTATTTTCCCGAGATCCATTTGCGGACTATCTTGTTTGTATCGTCTTTGTCGACATAATACAGATCACCGTATACACTGTCTGTATTGGCGTTTTCAAAAGCCCTGGCCACTTTACTGAGGACGTTCTTGT
Organism: Bacteroidota bacterium; assembly: GCA_021156365.1. Taxonomy (GTDB): domain Bacteria; phylum Bacteroidota; class Bacteroidia; order B-17B0; family Aurantibacillaceae; genus JADJDM01. The sequence goes on along the minus strand of JAJNDK010000005.1, from coordinate 242,828 downwards.
CAATATAAAAATCATCGGAATGCAGCAGAGCGATCACATCTCCGCTGGCAGCCTGAATCCCCTTGTTCAGCGCATCATAAATACCTTTGTCTTTTTCGGAAATTATTTTTGCTATCCGGTCTTTATATCTGCTCACTATTTCAAGTGTGTTGTCTTTCGACAGGCCATCGATGATGATGTATTCGATATCCGCATGATCCTGCTCTATAACCGACTTCAGCGTATCTTCTATGGTAGAAGCGCTGTTGAATGTAGTGGTTATGACGGATATTTTCATCAGTAGAATCGTTTAATCCTGCCAGTCGGCAATAAACAGATTGGTGTCTCTGGTGCCTCCGTTATCACGGTTGGAAGAGAATACCAGCTTTTTGCCATCTGGAGAAAACATCGGGAATGCATTGAAAATACTTTTATTCGTGATCTGCTCCAGACCTGTTCCATCCAGGTTGATCATGAACAATTGAAAATCGTATCCTTTTTTTGAATGATGATTGCTGGAAAAAATGATCTTTTTCCCGGAAGGGTGAAAGAACGGAGCCCAGTTTGCCTTCCCGAGACTTGTAACCTGTTTTTTGTTTTTTCCGTCCACATCACACACATAAATTTCCATATTGGTTGGAGCCACAAGGCCCTGCGCCAATAGTTCCTTATAGTCTTTTATTTCTTCTTCCGTTTTAGGCCGGGAAGAGCGGAACACTAATTTTTTTCCATCCGGCGAAAAGAAAGCCCCGCCGTCATATCCAAGCTCATCTGTTATCTGCACCGGATTACTACCGTCTATATTCATTGTCCACAATTCCAGATCTCCGCTACGGGTGGAAGTAAATACGACCTTATCGCCTTTCGGGGATACCGTTGCTTCTGCATCATAGCCTTTTTCTGCTGTAAGCTGTTTTACGATCTTCCCGCTGAGGTCTGCTACAAAAATATCATAGCTGTCGTAGATGGCCCAGAGGTATTTTCCTTTTATCTCCGGCACCGGCGGGCAGTCCTTTGCCGCCAGATGGGTGGAAGCGAACAGTATTTGTTTATTGCCCGGCAGGTAATAAGAGCAGGTAGTCCTTCCTTCGAGGTTGCTGATGGCAGGTGGCTTGTACGTACTGTCTTTCATGGCTTTTTTAATGTCCAGGTTAAAGATCTGATCGCATTTCAATCCCCATTTTGCATTGTTGCTCTGGAACGAAAGAAATTTTCCATTGGGGCTGAAATAAGCTTCGGCATTGTCTCCCCCAAAGGTCAGTTGTTTGAGGTTCTTAAGATGTTTCTCGTTGGTTTCGGTACTTTGGGAAAAACTAAAAACAGGGATTAAAAATAAGAGCAGTAGTCTGTACATAACAATTTCGCAATTTGCGCAAAGATAGCTATTTTCATGCTTTTATTGACCTCCGGAACCAAGGCTTTTTGCTTACATTTGCTTTATGATTAAATACGACGATTTTACCCTGAAGAACGGATTGAAAGTGATAGTTCACACCGACAAATCGACACCGATGGTGTGTGTGAATATCTTATATGATGTGGGAGCACGCGATGAAGATGAGAACAAAACAGGGTTTGCACATCTGTTCGAGCACCTTATGTTTGGCGGGAGCATCAATATTCCCAATTATGATGAGCCTTTGCAGCTAGTAGGCGGGGAGAACAATGCATTCACAACAAATGATATTACCAATTATTATTGTACGCTTCCTGCCAACAATATAGAAACGGCTTTCTGGCTGGAAAGCGACCGTATGCTCAGCCTTGGGTTTTCTGAAAAAAGTCTTGAAGTGCAGCGCAGTGTGGTGATCGAGGAATTCAAGCAGCGTTATCTGAATCAGCCTTATGGTGATGTATGGCTGAAGCTCAGGCCTTTGGCGTACAGAGACCACCCTTACAAATGGGCAACGATAGGGAAAGAAATAGCCCACATTGAGCAGGCGACGATGGAAGATGTAAAAGATTTTTTCAAAAAGCATTACAGCCCTTCCAATGCCATACTTGTAGTTACCGGGAGTATCGAAACATCGAAAGTAAAAGAGCTGGCGGAGAAATGGTTTGAGCCGATTCCATTCGTGGAAAAGCCAAAACGTGTATTGCCGGTAGAGCCTAAACAAACGGAAGCAAGGTCAATGACAGTGGAAGGCGATGTGCCGATCAATAGCATTTACAAGGCTTATCACATGTGCTCGCGTTATGATAAAGAATACCAGGCCACCGATCTGTTGTCGGACGTATTGTCGAGAGGGAATTCATCGCGTCTGTATAAAACGCTGATAAAAGAAAAACAGTTGTTCTCGGATGTGAATGCCTACGTGAATGGGGATATGGACAAAGGCCTTTTTGTTGTTACCGGCAAATTAAATCCGGGTATTACGATGGAAGTGGCCGAGCGTGCCATTGAAGATGAATTGGAAAAAATGCGGATGGAACCGGTAGGAGATACAGAGCTACAGAAATGCAAGAATAAAGTGGAGTCGTCACTAACCTTTTCCGAAATGGATATTATGACAAAGGCCACTAACCTTGCCATATCGGAGCTATTGGGAAGTGCAGGTCTTATCAATACGGAGATCGACAAATACGTGGCAGTGACTGCAGAAGATATTCGTAATGTAGCCAGGGAAGTACTGGATAAAAATAATTGCTCTACACTGTATTACCTCGCAAAAAAATAAACGGGAATGGATATTCAGTATATAAAGAACAGGCTGAAAGAATTGGGTTTCGACTCACAATCGGTCAACAGGTACCATGAGCATCACCGGTATTACCATACGGAGGCGCATATTCTGTATATACTGCAATTGCTCGAAAAGCAAAACCTGCTCAACGATGATGAGTTGTTCCTGACAACGATTTTTCACGATATTATTTATGATCCGAATTCAGCAACGAATGAGGAAGATTCGGCAAAACTCTTCAAAACAGAAGCAGCCGGTTCAAAGCTGAGCGAAGATAAAATAAAGAATATCTATCAGCTTATTCTCGATACCAAAACGCACAAAGCATCCAGCGAAAAATCGCAGCTGTTTATCGATGCAGATCTGAACATATTTAATGAAAGTGATGATAAGCTCTTCGAATACGAAAAGCAGATCTTTAAGGAATTTCAGTTTGTTGATTATAAAGAGTATAAGCCGAAACGGATCGAGATCCTGCAAAAATTTAATAAAGACGGAAAACTGGACAGACTGATCGCACACGTACAACACGTGCAGCCTACCATTGCCGTTTTCCCCGGAAGCTTCAATCCTTTTCACAAAGGGCATTACAATGTGTTGCAAAAGGCGGAACATATTTTTGACAAGGTGATCATTGCATTCGGGAAAAATCCGGATAAAAATGCACGTACCTGGGATATTCCGCGTACCATACAAAACAGGCAGATGATGGAATACGAAGGTCTGGTAACCGATTTCGTGGACTCATTAAGCTATGATGTGGTTGTGATACGCGGGCTCCGTAATTCTACGGATTTTCAATACGAGCAAAACCAGTACAGGTACATCCAGGAATTGAAGCCCGGTATAAAAATAGTAAGTGTGTTCTGCGACAAAGAGTTTGAGCACATCAGCTCTTCCGGTATCCGAACATTAGAGAAATACAACAAACATCAGAATTATTTATTGGACTAAATTTTATTCAGCATATGCTAAACAGAACGGAAGCACCGGGTTTTAACACGATAGACAGTATAGAGATCATTCAGGCAAAAAAACAAACGCTCGACAATGGAATAGATGTCTATTCGATAGATGCAGGCAGTCAGGCATTAACACGCATCGAGTTTTTATTCAAAGCCGGGATGTATTACCAGGAGCATCCCTTGATTGCTTCTTCTGCCAACAACCTGGCCGAAACAGGAACAAAAACCCGCACGGCCGATCAGATCTCCGACAGCATCGATTTTTACGGCTCTTTTTTCGAATGCGGGGTTGACCAGGATTTCGCACATTTTACCTTATACAGTCTCAATAAATACCTTGATCAAACGATCGTGTTTGTGGAGGATGTGATCAAGAACCCTGTTTTTCCGAAAACCGAGCTTGATATATTGCTTTCGAATAAAAAGCAAAAACACTTGGTGAATTCACAGAAGGTAAGTGTGCTGGCACGCCGTCGTTTCAATGAATTATTGTTTGGCGAAAAACACCCGTACGGCATTGATGTAAAAACGGAGAATTTCGACGAAGTGTCCCTGCAGCAGGTGACTGATTTTTACAGTAGTCATTATCACTCAAAGAATTGCACCATCGTTGTTTCCGGCTGGTTGCCGCCAAACCTGATGGAACTGCTGAACCAACATTTTGGTAAGTCGGACTGGGGCAATGGGAACATCGTACAAAAAGGAGATATTGCGGCGGCGCCAACACCTCAGCAAAAGCATTTTATACTGAAGGAAGATGCTATCCAATCTGCTATCCGTGTAGGACGTTTATTGTTCAATAAAACACACCCGGATTATTTCAAATTCCAGGTACTCAATACGATCCTTGGAGGCTATTTCGGATCGAGGCTGATGGCCAACATCCGGGAAGACAAAGGCTACACGTATGGTATTGGATCAGGCCTTGCCTCACTGGTGCGTGACGGATATTTTTTCATTTCTACGGAAGTGGGCACGGATGTAACAAAGGATGCACTGAAAGAAATCTATCACGAAATAAAAAGATTGCGTGAAGAGCCGATAGGAGAAGAAGAGCTGGAGTTGGTGAAGAACTATATCCTTGGGCAATTCCTGCGCAGTGTGGAAGGTCCGTTTTCATTGGCCGATAAGTTCAAGGCCATTTGGGAATTCGGGCTTGGATATGATTATTTCGACAAATATTTCAAAGCAGTACAAAATGTAACAGCCGCTGAGCTGAAAGACATGGCCAACAAATATTTGCAGGAAAAAGACCTGATCGAGTGTGTGGTAGGAAAAATGTAGATTTAAAAGATCAATAAACAAACATGCACGCAGGAAGACGTTTTCAATTATCGGAAGTTATCTACTGGACCCGCCGGGATATTTATTATTTCGCTATCGTAGCTTTCATCCCTACTGCACTTTATTATTTTTTGGATATACGATGGCTGGTCATTCCCTGGGTGGCGATAGCGCTTGTAGGTACAGCCGCAGCTTTTGTGGTGGGGTTTAAAAATACACAAACCTACAACAGATTGTGGGAAGCACGGCAGATCTGGGGAGGCATTATTAATTCAAGTCGTGCCTGGGGTATTCTGGTGAAAGATACGGTGAAGGCAGATAAGGAAGAGATCCAAACACTTGTATACCGGCATTTGGCCTGGCTCACTGCTCTTCGTTACCAGATGCGGGAACCACGCGTATGGGAAAATATGCTTCTCAAAAGCAATCTCGAGTATGCACGTATATATAAGATCCCGGAAAGAGAAATTCCATTGGAAGAAGAATTGAAAAAATTACTGAGCAAGGAAGAATTAACCTATATCCTTTCTAAAAAAAACAGGGCCACCCACGCGATCAGTCTGCAGTCGAAGCATCTGAGAGAACTGAAGGAAAGTGGCCGGATATCGGAATTCGATTTTATAGAGCTGGAAAAGATGCTGGTGCTATTATATGATCACCAGGGCAAATCGGAACGTATCAAAAACTTTCCTTATCCACGCCAATTCGCAACGATCAATCAAATGTTCATTCGTTTGTTTGTAGCGATTTTACCATTCGGGATCCTGCAGGAATTCAGCAAGCTCACAAAGGACCTGGGGGAAGAATTTATCTGGTTCACTGTTCCCTGCTCGCTGGTAGTGGGATGGGTTTTTTACCTGATGGAACGCATTGGTGAATCTACGGAAAACCCTTTCGAAGGTGGCGCGAATGATGTTCCTATTTCGAATATCAGCCGCACAATAGAGATCGACTTGCGCGAGATGCTGGATGAAGAAGACATTCCTTTTCCTGTTGTAGCACAGAACAATATTTTGCTGTAGAAAAATGAAGAACGCATGAAAATTTTTATTGTAGGGCCGGCTTTTCCCCTTCGGGGCGGACTTGTTCAGTTCGATGAATACCTCTGCAGGAGTCTGAATGAACAAGGGCACCAGGCCGAGATCATTTCGTATTCTCTGCAATACCCGAATTTTTTATTTCCCGGCAGCACACAATACGATACGGATGGAACAGCGCCCACGGATATAAAGATCCACACGAAGATCAATACAGTAAACCCGTTCAATTGGTTTGCTGTTGCCCGTTTCATTAAAAAACAGAAACCGGACCTGGTCATTTTTCGTTTCTGGCTTCCTTTCTTCGGCCCAAGCCTGGGGACGATTGCCCGCCTGATCCGAAAAAAAACAACCGTATTTGCTTTAACGGATAATGTGATCCCGCACGAAAAGCGAATCGGGGACGTGGTCTTTACAAAGTATTTCATCAAGGCCTGCAAAGGTTTTATCATCATGTCGAATAAAGTGCTGGCCGACCTTGAAAAATTTACCGACAGCTCGAATAAAGTATGTACGCCTCATCCGATGTTTGCTACGTATGGAGATAAAGTGAGTATACATGAAGCAAGAGAAAAGCTCGGATTGAAGCAGGAAGACAAGGTGGTTTTGTTTTTTGGGTTGATCCGTAAATACAAAGGCCTGGATTTTTTGCTGGAAGCGATGGCCGATGAACGGATTCGGAAAGCAGGAATAAAATTGCTGGTAGCCGGAGAATATTACGAAGATCCGAAAACATACACAGATATTATTACGGATAAAAAGTTAGAAGATTCAGTGATCATGCACACGCACTATATCCCGAATGAAGATGTGCGGTATTATTTCTGTGCCAGTAACCTCGTAGCACAAACATACAGGAATGCGACAAACAGCGGTGTCACCATGGTGAGCTATTTTTATGAGAAGCCTGTGTTGGTCACTAATGTGGGAGGCTTAAGTGAGATCGTTCCCGATCGCAAAGTGGGTTACCTTGTTGAAAAAGATATCAAACAAATTGCAGACGCGATATTGGATTATTTTGAAAATGATCGCGAACCGGCCTTTACGGAAGGCGTGAAAGAGGAGAAAAAGAAATACGAGTGGAAAACGTTTATTGACAACATGATCGGTTTGTACCAAAATTTGAAGTGAGATCACTGCAGATTGCGTCAGATTACAGTTTCCATGGCAGTAAAATTTACTTCACCCGTTCTACATAGCTGCTGTCTTCGATATTGATCTTCAGTTTATCACCTGTGTTTACAAAAAGAGGAACCTGTAGCTTTATTCCGCCTGTTACTTCCGCTACTTTCAATGACTTGCCCTTCACGCCTTCTTCGGTATAGGTTACTTCTAATTCTGCATATTTCGGAAGATTTCCATTCAATGGTTTTTCATTCTCATCAAAACGTATGGTGAGCACCATGCCCTCCTGCAGGAAAGCGATCGTATCAGCAAACAGGATTTTTGGAATATGTGATTGTTCAAAAGTTTCCTGATTCATACACACCAAAAAATCTCCTTCCATATAGAGGTATTGCATTTCTGTTTCTTCCACGCGGATAAAATCGACTTTTTCGCCCGAACGGAAACGAACCTCGCTTTGTTTTCCGGTTTCTACATTCCTGCATTTTACCGAGTAGATTGCATTTCCTTTTCCCGGAGTAATATGGTCGTAATCAATTACATTCAGCAGCTCATTATTGTAGCGAAAAAATGCGCCTTTCGAAATATCGGATGTAGTAGCCATTGTTTAAATATTAGAGCAGGAAGATACTACCAAGTATTCAGATAGCAAAAATTATTCGACAGTATAATAAATACTATAGCTATGAAAAGGATTGCCTGTTTCGAATTACAGCATCACTTCATACCCCGTGCTTCTTCCTCCTGCGGCATCTTTCTTCAGCATTTTTTTATTCATGAGGTCCTGGATATCCCGCAGCGCAGTGTCATTGGAGCATCTGGTAATTTTGGCCCATTTGCTGCTTGTCAGTTTTCCTTCAAATCCATCCATCACTTTGTTCAACATCACGCGCTGGCGAAGATTCAACTCCGTATGTTTATGCAGTTCCCAGAAACGTGCTTTGGATAAAACACCTTCCAGTAATTTGTTGGATGCTTTTAATGCCTTGTGCAGGCAATCGAGGAACCACAAATGCCACGCAGTTATATCAAGATCACGGCCCTGGGTTTTCTCCAGGATTTTGTAATAGCTGTTCCGTTCTACGCGTATTTGTGCCGACATACTATAGAATCGCTGATTGTGACCGTCGGCGCGGGCAAGCTGCAGGTCCGTCAAAGCACGTGCTATCCGCCCATTACCGTCATCAAAAGGATGTATAGTTACAAACCAGAGATGTGTGAGCGAAGCTTTCAACACCGGATCCATAGTTTTGTCTGCGTTGAACCATTTGATGAATGCATTCATCAAATGGTTCAACGTGCGGGCTGCCGGTGCCTGGTAATGTACTTTTTCTTTGCCCATAGCACCTGATACAACCTGCATCGGTCCTGTCGAATCATCGCGCCAATTGCTAGTAACTATTTTATACATCCCGCTTCTGCCTGCAGGGAATAAAGCAGAATGCCATCCAAACAAACGATCTTTATGAAGGGCTTTTCCGAAATGCTGGGTAGCATCCAGCATCATTTCTACCACACCATCTACATGCCGGTCGGATCGCACCAGCCCTGCAACATCCAGTCCCAGTTTTCGTGCAATGGAAGAGCGCACCTGGTTCTGCTGTAAGTACTCACCTTCTATTTCGGTTGATTTTAATACATCCAGGGTAAGTGTTTCAAGAACGGCTTCCGAACGCAATGCAAAACCAAGCGTTTCCATTTTGCCCACCAGCCTTCCCTGCAAATGGCGTACTTCCGAAAGCACGGGCAATATTGCTTCGTTATCCCAGTAAAATTCAGGCCAATCCGGATATTGATAGATGTATTTCATTTGCTATTCACCGCAAATTATGCAACAAATATACATCTTATTCCCCGCATTTTAAAATTATTCACCGCAAATTATGCGGCGAATACGCCAATTATTCGCCGCATGATACACATTTTTTTCTGGAAAAGTTGTCGAAATGCTTATTTAACGGCTACTGTAGCTGTTGTCGGGTTAGCCAGTCGCTCATTGCAAGCCTGTAAACCTTGTTTGGCATTTTCCGCATTCGGGTTCAGCTTCAGGCAGTTCTCGAAACCTATTTTGGCTTTTGCAAAATCACCTTTGGTAAAATAGACACCGGCATAATTATACCATATATCATAATTATTCGGATTGCACTCCGTTGCTTTGTCAAGATTCCGGGTAGCTTCATCCATTTTGCCTTCCTTGCCCAGGTTCACACCTTTGTTCATGTAATTGATGGCCAGGTAAGGGAAATAGGTTTGCAGGTAGGGATTATTCGGATAATAACCCTGGGCTCTTTTCCAGGTAGCGAAGGCATCGTCCAGTTTTCCCTGCTTCATTTGAGCAAGTCCGAGGTTAAGGTAACCGTTTACATATTTCGGATGAAGATCCAGCGCATGTTTTAAATAACCGGTAGCTCTTTCCAGGAAGGCAGCTGAACTATCTTTGTTTTCCGGGCGCTCCGAAAGATCGATCCAGCGTGCACCGGCATTTCCGAGGCATAATACACTATTCGGAACCGTTTTCACATCCGTTGTAAAAAGCGTAATGTCGTTTTTCCATTCGGCATTTCTTACGATGGTCTTGTAACCGAACAAGCCCGTCAATACAACCGCCAGACCGAGTACAAGATTTTTTTGCAATGCAGGTTGAATGTTGATCTTTTTCAGACCTTCTATTAATAACCAGGCAATGCAAATCGCAAATCCGAAAGAAGAGTGATAGATCAAACGCTCACCCATCGTAGCTCCGATATCAAAAACAATGTTACCGATCATTAATAGATTGGCAAAGAAAAAGATCAGGCCAAATGCAAGCGGATGGCGCCTCAGGAACAGGATAAAAGTAGTAATGGCTAATCCTATATAGATAATAATAGACAAAAGCGTATCCCAGCTTTTAAAGTTACGGTAGAGAATTGTTTGGAATGAATAATCGGAGCTCAGCGGATGCGGTATGAACAGCAGCTTCAGGTATTTGAGCAATACGAATATTTTGGTTGCATACGTTTCAGTTGGAGTAGCGAATAAATAAGGGTTGTTTAATACCTCTGTATCCGGAACTCCCGGTTTTAATGTTACTGAAACAAAACGGAAAGCGAGGTAGGCGAGGAATGCAATAGACAGTGAACTGAACAGCGCGATGAAATTTTTGGCTTTGTATTCTTTGCTGAATATAAAAATACTGGCTACTCCGAAGATCAATGGTATCATAGTATATCCTTTGTTGATCTTTGATTTGAGCAGGTACATGGATATGGCAAAAAACAGGAACGCCCCGCCGGCCAGCCATAGTCTTTTGTCCTTAAAATTGATGAGTTCCGGGCGGAAAATATAGATCATCATCGGAATCATCGGGATCAGTGTCAATGCATACTCTTTGCTTAACAGCGCAAGGAAATACATAAAACCTGCCATTATAATATGTTTGGTTTGCTTTAATTCCAGGGCTTTGAATGTATAAATGAAAGTCAGGATGATGAACAGGAAAGAGAGGATCTCATCCCGGCTCTTCATGTTGGCTACTACTTCTGTATGCAGCGGGTGGATACAGAAAAGCAGCGCTGTTAAAAAGGCAAGATCCCAGCTGTTTTTGAACAGGTAGTTCTTCAGGAAACTAAACAATACAAGGATAGAGATAACATACAACAGCATGTTATTAAAATGCCGGAGCCCACATCCCATTGTCAGTGCGTCATTCTCATTGAAAAGGCCATCTTCGTTCACATCTTCTTCGGGATCCTGTTTTTGGTTCTTGTTAAGATCCCAGCTGCTGGCATCCGTTCGCCCGTTCGGGAATGTGTGGATAAAATCCTGTTCAATGGCAAAGGTTACAACCGAAAGAGGACGATAACGCCCACCAGCCAGCTGATCTTCCGCATTCATCTGTCGGTAAAAGCTGTAGTACGCATCATGCGTCATAATATCTTTGATCCCTTTGTTGCCCTTCATCACGTATTCATTTTTGTGAATAATGATCCCGTCGTCGAGTGCAAACTCATTACTGACCGTATTGATATAAAATATAAAACCCACCAATCCAAGGACCAGGTAAGCTATTTTAGAAGATGTAAAAGGAAATAAGGAGAAACCGTTTGTCTCTGTGATCTTTGCTTGTTTGAATTGCTGTTTCTTTTTGCTCATAAATCAAGGGCTATTAAGCAAAAATAGGTATTTTTTATTGTTATTACGCCCGGATAGGTATAAAAACAGCCCATATATTCAAGTATCCCGGAATTTCCTGGCCCGGTAGTTTTCGTCGAAATAACGCAGAAAACGCAACAAAATAATGGTAATTTTACAATAATATAATGCAGCTTTTATCCGTTCTGTCAATATTTGTCGGAAATTGCAGCGTATTTTTGAGGCGAATATCCTACAGGCTCTATACAGCCAAACCGTCTTAAATACAAGAGTGAATATCCTAAGGATTATCCTAACCACTCTGCTAAATCAACTACTTATTAATAGATCGCATGCAGAGAATTGCATATATAATAGTATTGTTCGTTATGATAGGTTGCGCCGGGAAAATTTCCGCGCAAAAACTTATTATCAATGAAGTTTCTAACGGTCCCAGCGGTAACAAAGAATATGTAGAGCTGGTGGTGGTCGACACTACGGTTGTGTATAGCTGCAGCGGGATCACCACTCCACCATGTATCGATATCAGGGGATGGATCTTCGACGACAATAGCGGATATCATGGCGGAAGTGGTATTGCACCTGGTTGCATGCGGTTTTCAAATGACGCGATGTGGTCCTGTGTTCCGGTTGGAACGATCATCCTGATCTATTATGGCAGTGATAGAAACGGTGCTATCCCGCCGGACGATGTTAGTCTTACCGATGGAAATTGCAGGATCATCGCCCCGGATTATAATACCACATTATTTGATAAGAATTCGACGACACCTGGAGCAAGTGCCTGTAGTTATCCTCCATCAGGCTGGTCTGCGGGAGGAAACTGGAACAATACCGTACTTGCCAATCCAGGAGACTGTGCACGCATCGTGAATTTATCGGGTTGCGAAGTATTCTCCGTTTGCTGGGGTTCGGATAATCAAAACAATCTTATTTATTTTTCGGGTGCCGGCGGTCAGAGGAACTGGTATTTTAATTCGGGAGATCCGAATATGCAAGCCAATTGGTCGCAGGGAAACGCTCCCGGCAACGAAACTCCCGGCTCGGCCAATAATGCAGCGAATCTTGCATACATCAATCAATTCAATAATGGTTGTAATCCAATTACACCACTCTCTGTGACGAACGGATCTGCCAATGCGGGTTGCACCTGTACCGGAAGCGCCAGTGTAACTCCTTCAGGTTCCATCGGCCCTTATACGTATCATTGGTCCAATGGAGCTACAACGGCTGCTGTCAATGGTTTGTGTGCAGGAATTTATACCGTACAGGTAGAAAGCGCTATTCATTGTACGCAAACACTTAGTTTTACTATCACAGCTGCCGGAGTGCCGGATGCAAATGCCGGAACTACCCAGGCTATTTCCTGTGCAAACCCAACAGTGACACTGAATGGATCAAGTGCAACACCGGGTGTCACATACGGCTGGACCGGACCGGGAATTGTAAGTGGTGGAAGTACGACAACCCCTTCCGTTAACGCGCCGGGAACATATACATTAACTGTTACAAGTGGCACCTGTACAGCAACTTCTACCGTAAGTGTTACTTCCGCTTCTACACCACCTAATATAAGCATCGCACCTCCCGCGCAACTGACCTGTACAACGACAACAGTTACATTGACAGGCTCCAGTACAACTCCGGGTGCAACGTATCAATGGACGTCTGGCAGCGCAACTGCTACTAATGCAGTAACTACGGCAGGCGTGTATACCCTCACGGTCACAAATCCGGCTAATGGTTGTACAAGTACGGCTACTACAACGGTTACATCCAATACAACTTTACCCAATGCAACTATAGCAGCACCGGCTTCATTAAGCTGCACTACCACCACTGTTACTTTAGCAGGTTCCAGCACAACTTCGGGTGCAACTTTCCAATGGGCTTCCGGCCCGGCAACGGCTAACTATCCGGTAACTGTAGCCGGTACATACACACTCACCACAACTAATCCGGCCAATGGCTGTACGAACACTGCAACTGTTGCAGTTACCAATACTGCTATAGTTCCCGATGCATCTATTGCGGCACCGGTGCAACTTACCTGTACAACTACAACACTTAGCCTGAACGGCTCCAGTACAACACCGGGAGTTAGTTATGGCTGGACAGGTGCCGGCATTGTTAGCGGAGGCAGCACTTCCACACCTGTGGTAAATGCAGCCGGGATTTATACTCTGACTGTTACGGATGCAGGCACCTGTACAAATACAGCTACTGTATCAGTTACCTCCAACACTACAGCGCCAAATGTAAGCATAGCAGCGCCGGCACAATTAACCTGTGTAACAACTACAGTTACGTTGACAGGTTCGAGTACAACACCTGGTGTTACTTATCAATGGACTGCCGGTCCCGCAACTGCTAATTATCCGGTAACCACCGCAGGCACCTTTACTTTAACTGCAACGAATCCGACAAACGGCTGTATCAATACAACAACAGCAATTGTCACTTCGAATACCACAATACCAACAATCAGCATAGCTGCACCTGCACAATTAACCTGTGCAACGACTACTGTGACACTCGCAGGTTCCAGTACGACTCCGGGTGTTACATATCAATGGACTACCGGCCCTGCAACAACTAATTATCCGGTGAATACAAGCGGTATTTATACTTTAACGGTAACAAACCCGGTCAATGGTTGCACAGCTACAGCAACTACGACTGTTACTTCCAATACAAGCATGCCGAATGTGAATGTTGCTCCACCCGCGCAGCTTACCTGTACAACTACTACCATAACATTGGCAGCATCCAGCACAACACCGGGTGTTACCTATCAGTGGACATCGGGCCCTGCCACCGCCAATTATGCAGTAAGCACCGCGGGTACTTATATAGTCAGTGTAATAGATCCGCTGAACGGCTGTACAGCATCTTCAACTGTAACACTCATTTCCAATACGGCTGTTCCGGACGCGGCCATAGCAACACCGACACAATTGACCTGCTCTACAATAATAGTTACGCTTACAGGTTCCAGCTCTACACCCGGCGTTACCTATCAATGGACAGGTGGACCTGCTACTGCCAACTATTCGGCAACTTCTGCCGGCACGTATACATTAACGACAACAAATCCTGCGAATGGTTGCACTAACACTGCGACCGTAGGAGTAATATCCAATACAACAGCGCCCACTATCAGTATAGCGGCTCCTTCGCAAATAACCTGTGTAACATCTACGGTAGCTATAACAGGATCCAGTACCACACCGGGAGTTTCCTACCAATGGAGTGGAGGACCTACAACTGCCGGATATACGGTGTCTTCCGCCGGCACGTATACGTTGATCGTTACCGATCCTTCGAATGGCTGCTGGAATGCTGCAGGTGTCACTGTTACTTCCAACACGATCACTCCCGATATAAATATAGCAGCGCCCCAAACCCTGACCTGTGTAAACCTTTCTTCCACACTGTCAGGATCCAGCGCTACTATAGGAGTATCCTATCAATGGACATCGGGACCGTCAACGGCTACACATACTGTGGCTGCAGCTGGCACGTACACATTGACTGTGACAAATCCTGCGAATGGTTGTGTAAATTCCGCAACCACCACGGTTTCATCCAATACCACAATTCCTGATGTTTCTATAGCAAGTCCGGCTTCACTTAATTGTGTAACTACAACTGTAACGCTGACCGGATCGAGCAGTACGCCGGGTGTTAGCTATCAATGGACAAGCGGTCCGGCAACAGCCAATTATGATGTAAGTACGGCGGGAACGTATTCTCTTATTGTAACAGATCCTGTGAATGGTTGTACAGCGCCTGCAACAGTAACGGTAATTAATACAGGAATTTTTCCTGATGCAAGTATTGCCGCTCCCGGTACGATCACGTGTTCAAACAGTTTTGTTACGCTTACCGGTTCCAGTACCACGGCAGGTGTAGCTTATCAATGGACTTCCGGTCCTGCTTCTCCTGTTCATACAGTAAATGCAGGAGGCACTTATACGCTTACTGTTACCGACCTGACAAATATGTGCAGCAGCTTTGCTTTTGTTACGGTAGTATCAGATGTAGTATTGCCCGATGTTTCCATAACCCCACCTGCCCAGTTGACTTGTGTCACCTCCAATGTTACACTCGCGGGCTTCAGCAGTATTGCCGGAGTAACGTATCAATGGTCTGGCGGCCCGTTTAATGCAAACTACACAGTCAGCACGGTAGGAACGTATTCATTGACAGTAACAAATCCTGCCAATGGTTGTACGAATATCGCTGATGCCACAGTAAGCTCGAATGCTTCGATCCCGGATGTTTCAATCGCTGCACCGGGCATCATTACCTGCGCACAGCCCTCTGTTGTGCTGACAGGATCAAGCTCTGTCAGTGGATTAAATTATCAATGGATAGGTGGTTCTGCTGCTTCAACTCACACCGTTTCTGCTTCAGGTTCTTATACACTCGCTGTAACGGATCCGTCCAACGGTTGTGTAAATACGGCTTCTGTTACAGTACTTTCCAATACGATACCGCCGATAGCTGTGTTCACCCCGGCAGGTACCACCGGCTGCGCTCCGGTTTGTGTTTCTTTGGTTCCTGATCTGGCGGCGAACCCGCTTTGGCAATATACCTGGACTTTCAGCGACGGCACGGTGATCGATGGATACAATGGCGATGCCTGTTTTACGCAGGCCGGTCTCTACGGCGCTGTGCTCACGGTTACAAGCAGTGATAATGGCTGCTCGGCAAATTCGTCGGTAAGTGATTTTATTGAGGCTTACCCTGTGCCGGATGCAGCATTCAGTTATAGCCCGCTGTTCCCGACTACCTACGATCCGCTTGTTGTATTTACGAATGAAAGCACGAGCGGCTCCACGTATATCTGGACTTTTGACGGGGATAGTACTTTAGTAACAGAACATCCACGTTGGAGCTTTGATGAGGAAGGCAATCACATGGTTACCCTGCTTGTACAAAACAGTTTTGGCTGCACGGATTCTATAGGGACTACCATCCTTGTAGAAGGAGAATTTGCAGTATATGTCCCTAATTGTTTTACACCGAATACGGATGAGTATAATCCAACCTGGCGACCTGTGGGTGTTGGTGTGGATGAAACGGATTATGAAATGTCCATATACAACAGGTGGGGAACACGTATTTTTAATACGACAGATTGGGAGCATGGTGCCTGGGACGGAAAGCTAAACGGAACACTGGTAGAAATAGGAACATACATTTATAAAATAAAAGTAAGCCCGAAGATCAAAAACAACCTGGATGCTCCGAAAGAACTGAACGGGCATTTGCATGTGATCAGGTAGGATCAGTCTTCATCCGAAGGTTCTAAAAAAACAGCGAATAGTGATCTCATGCGCGCCTCCAAGGTCCGGACCATTTAAAAAGTATGCGTAGCTGTACCCGACAACGAGGCTCCTGCTATAATAACCAAGCATGCCAATGTATATATCTGTGTTGGAGGATCCGATTCCTGCTAAGACCCGCTTGTAGCGAAATGTAAGATTGGTTTGGAAAAAGCTGAAGACTGATTGTTTGTGATATATCAGGTTGATAGAGCTTGAAAAATCCGAGTCCTCGGTTTTTTGAATAGTGTAACCAGTTTGCACAACAAATTTCATTGGCATTGAACCAACATTACCGCCATCTACTATCCGGATCTTCGGGGCATTAACATGATTTACGGCAAAACCTGCATAGAATTTTTTTGTGTTCATAACAACGCCGGCGGAAACATCCAGGTTATCTGAAGGAGTATACGTTATGGTCGAATCTATCTTATATACTACTCCGGGGATAGGCTTGAGGTTATTAAAATTGAGAGAAGTTCTCATGTAACCGACGGCAATTCCGGGTGAAATGCCAATTTTATCGGAAAGGATAAATTTAGGTGCATAGGCTGCCCCTGCATAAAACCTGTTGAGTGCGTGACCTGAATAATCATTGTGAGCAATGATCCCGACTCCACCGTGCAAGGCCCGTACTGTCTGATCATAAGACGCATATCCGGTTTGATAACCGCCTTTCCATTGATTCCGGTACGAGAGGGCCAGGCGTGGTTTCTCTATCGCTCCGGCAAAGGCAGGATTATAATACAGGGGAACCGCATTGAATTGGGAAAAGGTTGCATCCTGAGCGTGTGTAGCGATAGTTAAACAGGTGAATAATAACGTAAGAGTAGTTTTCATATCAGAATCCTGAATTATTTAGTTTGATCGTTTTTAATGATTTTTTCTTTTTTCTTTTGGATGGCTCTTTTTCCAGCTCAGAAGAATCTTTCACTATTTCCTCAATGGTTTGTTTAAACGGTTGAACAGGAATGGAATCGACCTTAAATAATGGTTTCTGTATGGGGGCTATACTGTCTCCAGGGTTTTCCGGATCAATGGAAATGGCTCTCAAGCTATCAGTAGTCAATGAAAGGGTTTTAGGTACATTATTTTCCGGCTTGTTTTTTTTCAGATAGACCGGATGAGGATCTTTATTGACAGAGTCGTTAATGGCAGGAAATACACTATTCCTGTGCACTTCATTTGATTTCGGCAAAGGATCAGAATCATCATCGTTATTTGCTATCCAATATAAAGACAAAACAGCGGCGAGGAATAATGCTGCCAGCGATATCATTTGCTTCGGACTGACTTTCGGTTTTGTTATTAGCAGCCTTCCCATTCCGGGATATACGATCTCCTGTTCATGTATATAACTGTTCTTCCATGCATCGTAATCCGTTTTCAGCAAAGGGTTCGAATGTAGGAATGCAGTTAGCTGCTTTTTTTCGGCGGCATTCAGGTTCCCTTCAAAATAATCGAAGAACCACTCGTCTATATGTTCCGCACTAATTACTCTCATGATGCAGGAGCTTGTTTTTATATACTTCTTTTAATTTCTGACGTGCCCTGAACAAGTACACTTTCACCTGTGATTCGCTCAGACTCAGGATCTCCCCGATCTCTTTGTAGTCATATCCTTCCAGGTCGCGCAGCAGAATGATCGATTTTTGCAGCTCAGGCAACTGGTCCAGTACTTTTTCCAACAGTTCCCTCATTTCAAAGCTCTGATTGTTGCTGTATGGCTCACTGAAATTCTTTTCATTCATGGATTCTGTTCGCTTATCTCTTTTTAGCTGATTGAGCATGGTATTTCGCGCGGTTGTATACAGCCACGATTTAGCTTTATGAAAATCAACCTGCTTCACGTGCTGCCAGAGTTTGATATAACTTTCCTGTACCACATCGCTTGCCTTGTCTTCGTCTTTCATCATTTTCAGGATGAAGCGATACAGGCCGTTCGAGTGATCTTTCACTGTTATGTTATATTCTTCTTTCGTCATTATTGAGTACAGGCCCGGACTTCTGCACAGATGTGTGTGGTTGTTTAAAAGAACTATGTATAGAACAATTGAAAGCAGATCAAAGTTACACCCTTCCCGGAAAATCATGTAAATAACTGGAAAACAAGGCGCTAATTTTAAAAACAAGAGGATTTTGAACCTTAAAAGCACACCGGTGGAAGCAGGAACGCTTCTTAATTTTCGGTATTATACGTTTTAAGATATTGATTGTAAAGCGTGACGGATCTTTTAACGGCGTTGGGCCAGTATTTATAATGGTTTTTTCGTTGCTGCGAAGCAAAGTAAATAGTGCAGCCTACTGAGACGATCCCCGCTCCGAATAGAAAGCCACCGCGGTTGAATTTTTTTCTCATCACTTCTTGCTCCCTTGCATTGAATCCGTTATAAGGCGCTGCATTTGCGTCCATTATTATTGCACCACCCGCCAATCCGCCAACTGCAAGCAGAAAAGTTCCGAATGCAGTCAGCGTTTTCCTTTTTCCTCTTTTCGAATAGAAACGGAGACTGTCGAGATGTTTGTAACATTCGTCACATCCTTTCATAGCACGTTTTAAGTTAGCGCCATCCCAATCGATTCGTTGCTCAGGGCCATTGCCATCCCTGAAATACCATCTCTCACCACGGGATCCGGACTTTTTTCCGCTATACGAATTGGTATATGAATACGAAAATGTTTCTTTGATCAGCTGAATAGGTTTATAAATAGTATCCTGAGCTAAAGTAGTATAGCTCAGGATAACGAGGGCAATATAAAAGAAGGGTTTCATCTTAAAACTCCGCACTCTTTGGTGTTCTCGGAAAAGCGATCACATCGCGGATATTGGTCATCCCTGTTACGAATAACACCAGTCGCTCGAAACCAAGGCCAAAGCCTGCATGCGGGCAGGCTCCGAAACGACGCGTATCCAGGTACCAGTACATTTCTTCTATAGGCAAATGCAATTCTTTCATTCGTGTTTCCAGCAATTCCAAACGCTCTTCCCGCTGCGACCCGCCTACGATCTCACCAATGCCCGGAAACAGGATATCCATTGCACGTACGGTTTTTCCGTCTTCGTTCTGGCGCATGTAGAATGATTTGATCTCTTTCGGATAATCTGTCAGGATCACCGGTTTCTTGAAATGTTTTTCTACGAGGTAACGCTCGTGCTCACTCTGCAGATCTGTTCCCCACTCATTCACGAGATACTGGAATTTCTTTTTCTTGTTGTGGTTGCTCTCCCGCAGGATGTCGATCGCCTGTGTATAAGTAACGCGTTCAAACTTATTGTCGATACAGAACTGAAGTTTCTCCAGCAAGGTCATTTCGCTGCGTTCTGTTTGCGGCTTTTGCTTTTCTTCATCAAACAAGCGCTGGCTCAAAAATTCGATATCCTCTCTGTTATGTTCCAGCGCATACTTAATTACGTATTGTAATAATTCTTCCGCCAGATCCATATTATCGTTCAGGTCATAAAAAGCCATCTCCGGCTCTATCATCCAGAACTCGGCTAAGTGGCGTGTGGTGTTCGAATTTTCCGCACGGAATGTCGGCCCGAATGTATACACATCTCCGAAAGCCATTGCAGCGAGCTCACCTTCCAACTGCCCGGATACCGTAAGGTTGGTGGACTTTCCGAAGAAATCCTGCTTGAAATCAATTTCACCTGTTTCTGTTTTCGGCGGATTGTTGATGTCGAGGGTGGTTACCCTGAACATTTCTCCCGCTCCTTCTGCATCACTTGCGGTAATAATGGGAGTATGCATGTAAACAAAGCCTCTCTCATGAAAAAACTGGTGTACGGCAAAAGCTAAATTATGACGGATCCTGAACACGGCGCCGAATGTATTGGTACGAAAACGTAAATGCGCAATCTCACGAAGGAATTCCAATGAATGTGCTTTCGGCTGCAAAGGATATACATTCGGTTTGGTAACATCCGATTCCGCATCACCATAGATCTCCATTTCTTTCACAGCGATTTCTACTTTTTGGCCTTTCCCCTGCGAAGCGATCAGGCTTCCGGTTACACGAAGGCAGGCACCCGGAGTGATACGTTTCAATGTAGCTTCATCTGTGTTTTCAAAATTTACAACAGCCTGTATGTTATTGATCGTAGAACCATCGTTGATGGCGATAAATGAATTGTTGCGGAAAGTGCGCACCCAGCCTTTCACGGTTACTTCCTGTCCCGACGGCTCTGTAGCTATCAGTTCTTTGATCTTTGTTCTTTTCATAATTGTATGTATAAAAAAAGCCACCCGTTAGAGTGGCTTTATAATTGAATGTTTTTTAGTTTATTCTATTATTACCACTTTTACCGTGTATCGATTGTTATTTATGTAATTGTTCATAGTGTATATGCCTTTACCAACGGTAGCTATATTAATGGAGAACGTGTTTTTTCCGGCTTCCGTTTTCTGAGGCGAAGTTACTAATACTTTTTTTCCTGTCAAATCGATTAGCTCGGAATAAAACGAGCCTGCTTTATCCGCTTCAAGGGAAATATTGATCTTATTGCTGGCCGGGTTCGGAAATGCATGGATCAAAACAGCTCCGGTATTCAGTTTGCCAAGTCCTACCACCGGATCGGGGTTGATGTATATATGCACCGAATCGGCGAAATAATTGTTCTGAATACTGGTGTCATTTCCAGCGCTAAGCGACACTGCTCTCAATGAATCCATTGGCAGATTCGGGATATCTACATAGATCTTATAATCCAGCAGGGGAAGATCAAAGAATTCGTATTTACCTGTGGAGTCCGTCATCGTACGGGCCTGTATACCTCCGGAAGGATTTTTACCTAACTTCACATCAATACCTTTCAAAGGACCGCCAGGCACAAAGAATGGATTGATCTGCGGGTTCATCAGTCGTAGCCCGTAACCCGGACCTTCATGAACGTAGCCGGAGATATATCCGTTGGCTGATCCACCTGCCAGCTCTATTACCTGTATATCGGCCGTATCTATTTGTACACATGAGTGTGCAACCACAATCGAAGAATCCCACTGAAATTCATCTCCATAATAAGTAGGAACAGTAGTCGGATAGGTCAATGTGTCGGCAATAACCTTTACGAGGTAAGATCCGGCAGTGAGCGCAGGGAATGTATATTCGCCGGATGCATTAGTTGGGACCACCGCCAATGTATCGAAACCGGAATTATTAGGCAGGTATTCGAACAGGTATACATTGCCCGGATTGATAAGACCTAAAGAGGCAGAAGAGATTACACCATACAGGTCGGTGCTTGCGGTTGTCATCACATTGGTAGTGTTGATAGTCATACAGCCGTTTGCGTCTGTAGCATTGATGGTAAATGTTATCGGAGCAGTAATAGTTATAAGAGTATCCGGATGGCTGGTGACGAAAGTCCCGCCTGTGGAAGGAGACCAGTTGTAACTGATCGGTAGTGTTCCTCCGCTTACTGCAAAAGGAGTAAAAAACGAAGTATTGATGCAGGCATTCCCGTTGGTCATCGTACTGCTGATACCAGGGTGCACAAGCACTTGTATGGTATCGCGTGGGCTCTCGCAGGTACCAGACGGGTTCTGGCTTACGTAGTAGTTGGTGGTTCCCGCGCTTGCAGTGGAAGGCGTAATCGCAGTACCGCTGCCTGTCCCTCCTTGGCCTACAGTATACCAAAGAAGGTTGGTGCCTGTTGCCGTCAATGGACTTGCCGTTGCTCCTCCGCAATAAGGAGAAGGATCGGTGCTGGTGGGCGCTGCCGGCAAAGGCTGGCTTATCAAAACGCTCATTTGTGTATTGGAAGTGCTGCCGGCAGTAGCCAGATCAGGTTTTGTATCACCGTTGAAATCTGCAGCCCTGATGCCCGCAAAGCCTGCAGGGGTCGAAAATACTTTTGATGCCGGAAAGGCACCTGTTCCGTCTCCAAAATAAACCCTGAAAAATCCTGGCGAAGAAGAGGATACGACAAAATCCATTTTCCCATCCTGGTTGAAATCGGCAACTTCAGTATTATAGGATTGCCCACCGACAGGATAAACAGTGGCAGCTCCCAGCGTACCACTGGCATTACCCATGAACACGCTAACCGAATTGCTCGATTTGTTGGAGGCGATCACATCTCCGAAACCGTCATTGTTCAGATCGCGGCAGGTAACATACCGAAGGTTGAAAGCGCCGGCTTGTGTGGTGGCATAGCATACATAAGGCAGGAAGGAAACCACGCCGGGTGTGCTGCTGTTGTTGATTAAAACACCCACACTGTCGGTGTATGCTATTGTAATAAGATCGGGTTTATTATCGTTATTAATATCTCCCACCGCAAGGCCATAACCGTCGTAGGATTTACCCACGGTTTGCTCCGTAAAGGTTCCTGCTCCGTTGTTCCGCATTACGACTGCCGCGCTGTTCATAGCATAAGCAAAATCATTATCGCCATCATTATCCAGGTCACCGCAATTGATAATAATATGGCTGGCGGACGTGGAGATCACACCCGAAGGCGCACTGAAAGTCCCGCCCCCGGTGTTAAAGATCTTCGTGTAGGAATTACCATTGTTATGTGTTACCATTAGATCACGATCACCATCGCCATCAATATCACCACTGGCCACATATCGCGGAGGCGCACCAAAGCCAGTGATAACAGGTCCTGCAGTGAAGTTTCCGCTTCCGTCCCCAAAAAAGACATTCACAGAGTTGGAAGGACCGTGGCTGGATGTAACAATATCCAGGAAGGTATCGCCATTAAAATCGGCCGTATCAACCGACATAATGGTTGCACCCGCCGTATAGTCGGTACCACTGAAACAAGCCTGCGAGCTCGCGGTTTTCGCTGCTATAAGTCCAAAAAACAAAAGGGGTAAGATTTTTTTCATGTGTTGTTTTTAAAGATAATATACCTAATAAGTAATTCAAAAATAGAAAATCTTTTGAAATGGCATTCCAATTCCGCTTTAAATTTCAGTAAACAATTTATTCTGCGACAAATTTTTTCCGCTTCGGGTAGATATAGCATATAAATAGATACCCTTTGCGAGAACCCGTGTATTCTATCTATAGAAAGTAAGGCCCAATTCATCACCCGAAACAATGCTATGGAAATCGGAAGTTTTTTATTTCCTTTCCAGCGAAATGTTCTCATCCCCGGGCTGATAGGGCAGAAAAGAAAAAATGAATTGCAGCATTTCCTCTTTGGTCGACATGCTCTCGTTCCCTTCTCCTTCACTTATTTCACGAGGTGGATGGAAAGGATTGTCCGGGTTTTTCGCAGTGTTATCATAGGTAGCGAATACATGAATGACCGAGCCCGCCGGTATTTTTATCATCTTCGGAAAGGTGTAATAATACTGCCACCTGAAATTCCATTTGTTGATCTTTATGATCCGGATCGTATCATTGGAAGGCGTGAGTGCATAGGCCAGCATACTTTTGCCGATCAGGTGCATGTGCGGGTTCACGGATAACAGGGAAATATCCTCCGGAACCTGCCATTGCGAATGAAATGTTTTTATTTCATTAGGCGCGATCACCAATGCAGGCTCGATTGGGGCTACTCCAAAAGTACCCAACTGCAGTTCCCGGATCGGACGTTGCGGTTTGGGTCCGAAGAATACATTTACGTAGGAAGAATCGTAAAGATCTTTGTTGTTGGGTCCGTAATGAATATTCGCCAAAAGGATAGCACCTTCTTTTTTCAGTTGATAACCGCCAATATTTTCCGGATAAACAGGCGGAATATAACCCGGCAGGTAATAAACAGTATTTGGGTTCAGGTTTGGGAACTCGGGCTGCAGCTTGTCAGTATAACTCAGGCTCATTTTACTGAAATGCTCCTTAAAATTATTCCTCACATCCGGCATAACAGATTCGCCCTTATACTGATCAAAAGAACGCATGGAATTGTATCCGATCAGGTGGCCATTCACATGATGTACGAGCTTTCGTTTATCCGGAACAAATTCAAAATAACGCACAAAAGTATCTTTGGGAATGCTGTACGGCAATTTGACCGTATAAAAATTGTCGTTTCCGTTACCCTTTAGAAATACCGCTTTTTGCAGACGAATAACCAGGTCCGGTTTCCCGAAAAAAGAACCGGTATAAAATTCCGGCAGGCCGGGCGTTTTTGTGCTGTCGCCCTGTAGTTTCCCTTGTTGTATCCACTTCCGGATGAGGTCGATCTGCTCCTGTGTAAGTTTTCTCTCACCGATAAAATGAGTGTATTCCGGATCGGCCGGCCAGGGTGGCATGTAGCGTGTTTCGGTCACAAAACGGATCTTATTTGCTGCCGTTACCGCATCTTTATAGCTGAGCAGAGAAAAAGGTCCCGATTCGCCAGGACGGTGGCAGCTACTGCAATTGTTGAATAAAATTGGGGCAATGTGTTCTGAAAAGGTAACCAGTGTATCCGATCCGGTGGGGATTTTTTTATCCGGTGTATCGGATGAGCAGTGGGAAAAGAGGAGGGGAATAATGAAAAAAAGGCCCGGGACCAGTGAATTTTTCATGCATTTTCGTAGCTCCGGCCTCTTCATTTTGCAAATATAACAAACAGGACGGATATTTATTTTTCTGCCTGATTTACAGGCGATCCTATGCTGTTTTCTGTGATTTTTTTGCTACATTCGCACTTCTTTTTTTGGAAGAAAACCGAAGAATAATAAATAATAAAACACAGAGCATCCAATCGGATATCTGTGGTGCAAGAAAATTATGAGCAAATATCCTGAATACAAAAAACTGGATCTTCCGCAGATAAGTGATGAAGTATTGAAATTCTGGGAAGAGAATAAGATATTCGATAAATCGGTGAGTACGCGTGAAGGCAAAACACCCTGGGTTTTCTACGAAGGCCCGCCAAGCGCCAACGGCATGCCCGGTATCCATCACGTAATGGGACGTACGATCAAAGATATTTTTTGTCGTTACAAAACATTACAGGGATTTCAGGTAAAACGTAAAGCCGGTTGGGATACGCACGGATTGCCGATCGAGTTAGGTGTTGAGAAAACATTGGGCATTACCAAAGAAGATATCGGCAACAAAAACAGCCCGAAATTTATTTCCGTAGAAGATTACAACAAGGCCTGCCGCAAGGAGGTAATGAAATATACCGATAAGTGGGAGGAGCTCACTGCGAAAATGGGATATTGGGTGGACATGAAGGATCCGTATATCACCTACGACAATAAATACATTGAAAGCGTATGGTGGTTGCTGAAGAACATGTATTCAAAAGATCTTTTATACAAAGGTTTCACTATTCAGCCTTATTCTCCTGCAGCCGGAACAGGACTTTCTTCTGCCGAATTGAATCAGCCGGGCTGTTACAAGGATGTGAAGGATCGCACGGCCGTAGCGCAGTTTAAAGTAGCGCCCGGGCAAAAAGCGATAGCAGATCTGAAAGTACCGGATGCTGATCTTTATTTCCTGGCCTGGACGACTACTCCGTGGACACTACCTTCTAATACCGCTTTGGCGGTAGGCAAGGATATCGATTACGTATTTGTAGAAACTTTTAATCCGTTTACCGGCAAGCACCAGGTAGTAATATTGGCAAAAGAGCTGGTGGCAAAATATTTTTCCGAAAAACATACGGACCTGAAATTTGAAGACTACAAACCCGGCGACAAAAACATTCCGTTTAAATTAGTTGGTCATTGCAAAGGATCGGCTCTGAAAGGTATCCAATACGAACAATTACTGCCATTCGTAAAGCCTGAAGGCGATGCATTCAAAGTAGTAACGGGAGATTTTGTAACAACCACTGACGGTACGGGAATTGTTCACATCGCTCCGAGCTTTGGAGCAGATGACTTTAATGTCGCAAGGCAAAACGGTATCAGCTCTTTGACACTTGTTGACAAACGCGGGCGTTTTACCCCTGAAGTGAAAGACGGAGTATTCCTGTACGGCGAAGAATATGTGAAAGAAGCCTATCATACAGATGACGAAAAGCAGGCAGAATTCGAAAAGCAAAAAAAGATCCTCGAAGCAGCCGGAAAGATAAAGGAGCTTAAAGTTTACTTAAGTGTCGATGAGCGTATCGTATTGAAATTGCAGGAAGAAGGCAAGCTCTTCAAAAAAGAGACTTACGAACATAGTTACCCGCATTGCTGGCGTACAGACAAGCCGGTATTGTATTACCCGATGGACAGCTGGTTTGTAAAGGTTTCCGAAAACAGGACCAAACTCGCAGAGCTGAACAAACAGATCAACTGGAAACCGGAATCAACTGGTACCGGTCGTTTCGGCAACTGGCTGGAGAATGCACTGGACTGGAACCTGTCGCGATCCCGTTTCTGGGGCATCCCGATCCCGATCTGGACAAGTGAGGATAAATCCGAGCAGATCGTTATCGGTAGCGCCGAAGAATTAAAAGCAGCGATCGACAATGCCGTTGCAAAAGGCTTTATGGAACAAAATCCCCTTGCCGCATTTAAGGTTGGGGATATGAGCGCGGATAATTACAATACATTCGACCTGCACAAACCTTATGCAGATACGATCGTGCTGGAGAAGAACGGAAAAAAACTGTTCCGTGAACCGGACCTCATTGATGTGTGGTTTGATTCGGGATCCATGCCCTATGCGCAGGTGCATTACCCGTTTGAGAACAAAGAGCTGATCGACGAAAAAAAATATTATCCGGCCGATTTCATAGCGGAAGGTGTGGATCAGACACGTGGCTGGTTCTACACCCTGCATGTGATAGCGGCTTTATGCTTTGATTCGATCGCCTACAAAAATGTGGTATCGAACGGACTGGTACTGGATAAGAACGGGAATAAAATGAGTAAGCGTCTTGGCAATGGGATCGATCCTTTCATAACCCTGCCCAGGTATGGAGCCGATGCTACCCGCTGGTACATGATCGCCAATGCAGCACCCTGGGATAATTTGAAATTTGATGTAGAAGGTATTGCAGAAGTACAACGCAAATTGTTCGGAACGCTCTATAACACCTATGGCTTCTTTTCACTGTATGCGAACGTGGATAATTTTATTGTGAGCCCGGATAGCATGATACCTGTGCCTGAGCGTGGAGAACTGGATCGCTGGATCATCTCCAAGCTGAACAGCCTGGTGAAAGACGTTACCGCCGCCTTTGATGATTACGAACCGCACCGTGCAGCTCGTTTCATCGAGGAGTTTGTGGATGAGCACCTGAGCAATTGGTTCATCCGTTTGTCCCGTCGCCGTTTCTGGAAAGGAGAGATGAGCACCGACAAAAAAGCTGCTTATGAAACACTCTACGAATGTCTTACAGTAGTAGCACAATTGATGAGCCCTGTGGCGCCTTTCTTTGCAGACTGGTTATACAGGAACCTGCAGTCAGGAAATAAATCGGGTGTTGAGTCCGTGCATTTAACAGAGCTGAGAAAAGTGGATACTGGGCTGATCGATAAAAGCCTTGAAGAGCGGATGGAGCTGGCACAGCGTATTTCATCCATGGTGCTATCTATTCGTAAGAAAGAGAACCTGCGTGTGCGTCAGCCCTTATTGCGGATCCAGATCCCTATTCTGAACCCCGACATGCAGAAGAATATAGCCGCTGTACAGGACCTTATTCTTTCGGAGGTAAACGTGAAAAACATCGAGTTTGTGGATGAAAGCAAAACGCAGATCGTAAAGAACCTGAAGCTGAACTTCAAGACGCTCGGTAAAACGCTGGGGCAGCAGATGAAGGCATTCCAGGCATTCGCCAATGAGAATGGGAAGGCCATCATTTCGGAAGTGGAAAAAACCGGAAAATATACCTGGAACGGATTAGAAATGAATTCGGAGGACTTTGAGGTCATCCCGGTGGATATCCCGGGCTGGAAAGTCGCCAATAATGGGAATCTTACCGTTGCCTTAGATGTTACGCTGAATGAAGCCCTGATCAATGAAGGATTTGCCCGTGAGCTGGTGAACAGGATCCAGAATATCCGTAAGGATAAAGGTTTTGAAGTAACAGACAAAATAAATATTAAAATTCAACGAAATAATACCCTCGATCCTGCAATAAAAAGCAATTTAACCTATATTTGCACGGAAACTTTGACCGATAAATTAGAGGTAGTTGATACGCTTACACAGACAGATGGTATTTTGGTTGAGGTAGATGAGAATACAAGTACATTAATTTCAGTTCAAAAAAACTAAAGGATTATGGCTAAGAACAAAAAAGCGGCAAAACCGGCACCTAAAAAGAACGCAAAGCCGGCACCTAAGAAAGCAGCAAAACCTGCTGCCAAGAAACCTGCAAAACCTGCAGCAAAGCCTGCTGCTAAAAAGAAAATAGTAAAGCCTGCACCTAAAAAAGCCGCAAAACCTGTTGCAAAAAAGGCAGCCAAACCTGCACCTAAAAAAGCAGCGAAGCCAGCTAAACCAATTGCAAAGAAAGCAGCCAAGCCTGCTCCTAAGAAAGCTGTAAAACAAGCCGCAAAACCTGTGGCTAAAAAAGGCGCAAAGCCAGCACCGGCACCTAAGAAAGCAGTGAAGCCGGCTGCAAAAGCTCCTGCCAAGCCGGAAAAGAAAGTGGCAGTAAAACCAATAAAAGAAGTTAAAAAACCAATAAGCAAAGTAGAAACCAAGCCTGCCGGCAAGGCAGGGAAAAAGGAAGAAAAGGGTATGAAGAAGAGCAAGGAGGAGAGTAAGAAAGTAAAACCGGTGGATGAAGAACTGGAAGTGGATGATCTGGATATTGGAGAAGGCATACTCGAGACTGATATGGACGTGGAAGCTGATATCGAAGAAGAGGAAGATGATTTTGTAGATGACGAGCCAAAGAAAAAAGGAAGAAAACCGAAAGTAAAAGAAGTAAAGAAAAGATACGATTCGGAAGATTTTGTAAGAAAACAGGTAGTGAAGATCGATCTGAATAAATCCTTACTGAAAAAACAGGCGGCTGAGCAACCAAAACCTTTTGTGAACACAACCGACAATCGTTCAAGATATGCCGATAAGGAACTGGCAGAATTCAGGGAACTGATTCTGAAAAAGCTGGAAGAGGCACAGACGGATTATGATCTGTTGAAACAAACGCTTTCACATGCGGATGATCATGGAACCGATGACACTTCTCCTACATTCAAACTACTGGAAGACGGAAGCGACGTGTTATCCAAAGAAGAAACCGCACAATTGGCTTCCCGCCAGGAAAAATACATTGTTTCCCTGAAAAACGCACTGGTTCGTATTGAGAACAAATCTTACGGAATTTGCCGTGCAACAGGAAAACTGATCCCGAAAGAGCGTTTGCGCAGTGTGCCGCATGCTACTTTGAGTATTGATGCTAAATTAAATCAATATAGCTAAAAGAAGGATTTACATTACTTTAAAAAGGTTATCTTTGCGCTGCTGGATAACCTTTTTTTATGTTCAAGAAGTTCACAGATACGCTTTATAAATACAGATTTCCGATCCTCACTGTTTTTTCGATCCTGCTTATCGACCAGTCCATTAAGCTATACATCAAATCACATTATTTCCTCCAGGAAGAACATGCCGTAGCCGGCGATTGGTTCATTCTGCATTTCACCGAGAATCCGGGAATGGCATTTGGTATGCAGATGGGCGGAAGTTTCGGGAAGCTCCTGTTAAGCGTATTCCGTATCCTTGCATCTATTTTCGGTGTGTATTATATCATCAAAATTGTACGTCAGAAAATGCACACCGGCTATATTATTTGTGTGGCAATGATCCTCGCAGGTGCAGTAGGAAATATCCTGGATAGTATGTTTTACGGGCTTATCTTCGACAAAGGCACTACCCTCGATACGGCTACACAGGAGTATGTCGGGTATTATGGTCTCGCCGAATTTTCGGGTGAGGGATACGCCTCCTTTTTACATGGCTGTGTGGTGGATATGTTTTATTTCCCGATCATCAGCGGTACTTTCCCTGACTGGATGCCGATATGGGGAGGAGAGTCCTTTGAGTTTTTCAGACCGGTATTTAATTTTGCGGATGCTTCCATATCTGTAGGAGTTATTTCCATTCTGCTGTTCCAGAAAAAATTCTTCAAACAAAAGGAAAAAACAAAAGAAGAAGAACAGCAACAACCCGTGATCTGATCCGCTGTTGCCGGGCTTATTTCGATTTCATCTGCTGCAGTTGTTCCAGCACCTTTTCGTAGATCTCTTTAAATTCTTGTGGGTGATTGCTGTAATAGCTCAGACTGGAGTCATACATCCCTTTCGTTATATTGTGCTGCCTGTATATATTGAACCGTAGGGTGCTGTCGATAGGCTGGCTGGGATCCGGTGCAATTTTGATAGTAACGGCAGCTTCCATCAGGGCGAGATCCCTCAGGACTTCCGTCATCTTTTGTTTGTCCAGGTGCTTTATTTGCGCATCGGTCGAAGCCTCTGAACAGGAGAACAGTCCAAAGCAGATCAAAGCCGGTAAAACATATTTAAGCATGCCTAAAAGTACTATTTTTCATGTTTCGGACCGGGAAATTAAGGACTTTTAAAGATTAATTAGTATATTTGAATTAATCAAACAGCATTATCATGAAAAAAATAATTGCACTTTTATTACTGATTACAGGACTTACACAAGGTTTTTCGCAAACCGCGAAAAAAATAAATACCGGCGATGATGAGCTGGATAAAAGCATTGAATCCATTACCATGTATGCACGAAGCAACAGGGAAACGTTTAAAGCTGCTTTGGTTTCTAAATTTTCGTTAACCGAAGCTCAGGCAAAAGACTATGTCTCCAAATACCAGGGCGGAGATCTTTTCATGATCTTCGAAACGATCAAACAAACCGGAAAAAGTACGGACGCTGTATTTGAAGTGTTCAATAAGCACCGCGCTACCAAAGGCTGGACGGAGATCCTGAAAGAGCTTGGAGTGAAACCGGCAGGCAAAAACTTCGAAGCCATAAAAACAGCCGTTGTTAACAACGGAATTGCGTAAACAGCTTATTTCTTTTTTACTTTATTGGCAAACACCTTTTTGAACTTTTCTACTTTCGGTTTTACCACGAACTGGCAGTAAGGTTCTGATCCGTTTTGATTGAAATAATCCTGGTGATAATCTTCCGCCGGGTAAAAATTCGAAAAAGGTTTTATCTCTGTAACAATAGGCCGGTCGAAGGCACCGGAAGAATCAAGTTTTGCTTTGTATTCTTCAGCTACTACTTTTTGCTCTTCGTTATGGTAAAAGATAGCGGAACGGTATTGTGTACCGATATCATTTCCCTGCCTGTTCAGCGTGGTAGGATCGTGTGTTCCCCAGAATACTTCCAACAGCTCGGGCACCGTTACTTTTTTCGGATCATATGTGACCTGGCATACTTCAGCATGACCCGTGGTTCCCATACACACTTCTTTATAAGCCGGATTTTTTACAAAGCCTCCGCTATAGCCGGATACTACTTTTTCCACGCCTTCCATATCCTGGAATACAGCTTCTACACACCAGAAGCAGCCTGCTCCAAAGGTGATCGTATCTAATGAATTGTTCATACTTGTTGTGGATTTACTGTTTTTTTCACCTTCCTGCAGCGATGTATTTTGTTGGGCATCCGAGCAGGAAAAAAGCAGGATACTGCATACGAGTGTCAGGTAATTTGTTTTTTTGAGATGCATCATAATCCGTGTTTGAAATTAATAAACATACGAAGGCAAACAGGGACCGGGATGTATAAGATATGTTAAATGCCCGTTTAAAGATACTTCTTACCGGAAAGATACTGCTGCACATAATCTTTCACGCCTTCTTCCAGTGTATGAAAAGGCCTGGTGTAGCCGGTTCCTTTTAGTTTCTCCATCTTAGCTTCTGTGAAATACTGGTACTTATCACGGATATCGGCTGGTGTATCTATAAATTCGATTTTCGGTTCCAGGGCAAGGGCATGGAACGTGGCTTTGGCCAGATCCAGGAAGGTGCGTGCAGTGCCGCTACCCAGGTTGTAAATACCGCTTTTTATCTTACTCGCATAGGCATGATACAGCACATCCACCACATCTTTTACATACACGAAATCCCGCAATTGCCCGCCATCCGCATAATCCGGGTTGTGCGAGCGGAACAGTTTCACGAAGCCCTGTTGCTTGATCTGGTTGAAAGCGTGGAAAATAACAGAAGCCATACGTGCCTTGTGATACTCGTTAGGACCGTATACATTAAAGAATTTAAAGCCTACCCATTGTGGCGGCGTTTGTCGCGATGCCTCGCGATGTATCAAAGCCCACTTGTCGAAATCGTTTTTGGAATCGCCATAGGGATTCAGCGGCTTTAATAAAGGAATGATGGAGTCGTCCCGGTCATCATAGCCATGTTCACCCAGGCCATAGGTGGCTGCCGAGGAAGCATATATAAAAGGAATGTTCTTTTGAGCACAGATCTCCCACAGCGCTTTTGTATAGTTGAGGTTCAGCTCATCAAAAATAGCCTTGTTAAATTCAGTGGTATCTGTTCGTGCGCCAATATGAAAGATGCATTCAACAGGATCCTGATTGGTTTTCAGCCATGCAATGAAGGAATTCCGGTCCTGTTTTCCTGAATAGTGCTTGCCGGTCAGATTAGGATCCTTTTCGTGTTTGGCGAAGTCGTCGACCAGCAAAAGATCAGTCTTTCCTTCGCTGTTCAGCCTGGAAATCAGGCAACTCCCTATAAAACCAGCGGCTCCCGTAACTATGATCATGGCAAATTTTTTACAAAAATAGGCATTCCTGCACTATATTTTGCAGATTCAGGATAAATACCGATATTTGCCCCCTAAATTTTTTAAAACAACGTAATAAAATGGCAACAAGGATTAGACTACAAAGACACGGAAAGAAAGATTCAGCTTTCTACCATGTTGTAGTTGCGGATGGTCGTGCACCTCGTGATGGAGCATTTATTCAAAAATTGGGAACTTATAATCCCAATACCAACCCTGCTACAATTAACATCGATTTCGAACAAACACTGGCCTGGATCCAGAAAGGCGCTACGCCTACGGATACCTGCCGTGCGATCCTATCGTACAAAGGTGTTATGATGAAAAAACACTTACTGGATGGCGTGAAAAAAGGCGCTCATACAGAAGAACAGGCAGAAGCTAAATTCCAGAAATGGATCGGCGACAAAGAAGGAAAAGTTGTCTCTAAGAAAGACAGGTTAGCAAAAGAAAGTTCGGACGCGAAAGTATCCAAACTGAAAGCGGAAAGCGCAGTGAAAGATGCAAAAGCGGCTAAGATCGCAGCAAAAAACACTCCTGAAGCTCCGGCTGCTGCTGAAGAAACAACAACAGAGAACACTGCAGAAAACACAGAAGCTCCTTCTACAGACGAAACAACAGCATAATTTGTTTTGATACTATTTAAAGATCCCGTTTGCTCTGAAAGCAGACGGGATTTTTTTATGCCTGCTTCCCGGACGCCATTTTTTGGAAAGTAAAGAGTACTGAAAATAAAAAGACCGGTCTCCTGTTGAAGCCGGTCTTTTTTACAAATATGTGGTGAAGATTAATCTGCTTTGTTAATGATCTTTTCACGGATACGGGCTGATTTACCTGTTCTGTCGCGCAGGTAGAACAATTTCGCTCTGCGAACAACACCGTGTTTATTAACCTCGATTTTCTCGATATAAGGAGAGTTAACAGGAAAAATTCTTTCTACACCTACACCATTCGACATTTTACGAACTGTGAAAGATGCGGTTGCAGGATGATTCTGACGCATAATAACAATACCTGTGTATTGCTGGATACGTTCTTTATCGCCCTCTTTGATTTTGTAATGAACAGTAACTGTATCACCTGCTTTGAAAGCAGGATGCTTGGCAGTTGGACTTAACTGTTGGTTAACGTAGTCTAATAATAAACTCATGACTTCATTTTTTTAATGATTACCATCAGGCATTCGTTGCACTTTGCAACCAGAGGCTTGAAAGGGGATGCAAATATAGAAAAATCTTTTCGATCTGCAAGTAAATCTTTAATCACTAAATAACTGAAAAACAGCTATTACTAATTAAAAAAGCCATCCAGACAGTATCGTCAGGATGGCTTTTTAGTGTGGTTTACTACCAATATATGGAGATTACTGGTTAGTTTCTTGGTCTTTCTTCTCTCGGACGAGCTTCATTAACGATCAGTTTTCTTTCTTTGAAATCAGTCTGGTGTAACGATTCGATAGCTTTTGTAGCTGCTGAATTGTCAGACATTTCAATAAATCCAAAACCTTTTGAACGGCCTGTAAATTTGTCGGTCATGATTTTTACCGATGTTACTTCGCCGTAAGAGCTAAACAAACTGCCTAACTCGCTTTCACTCGCTTTATAGCTGAGATTTCCTACATAAATTGTCATTGTGAAAAAAATTTAATTTCCACAAAGGTTGTAATATTTTGGAATAAAACAAATTTTTCTACTCTTTTTTTTAACCGGTCCCCCGGCAGTACTGTTACCGGGGGATCCGGATCCAAAATCATGAACCCTGACGATTCTGTTTAAAATTTAAAGTGATCGATGTGAGCCTGTTTTCTATGTATGTGCAGACGGTGCCTGTGTTTGTGCTCCCGTGTTTCTTTGGTTTTGGCCTTGAACATGGCTACGAACATAAATGTAGCCAATGCTACTACGCAAAGTACGCTTAAGATCATTCCGTAATCAAAGTACGAGGTAGGTTCGGTTTCAGGCGCTTCCTGGGAAAAGACAGGTGTAGTAAGTGCTAACAGGAATAAGCAAGTGATCAGGATTATTCTGTTGGTTTTCTGATTGTTGTTTTTTGTTTTCATAACCGTATATTTTAGAAATTAGTGAAATTCTAACTGATTGTACGGCTGATAAGGGTGGGAGTTCGCGCCACTTGGTAAGTGGTTGCTTTTTCCCGATAAGTGGGTTAACGATATATATTCTGCGGTTAAAATTGGATCATATAACCGATCTTCAGGTTGAGCATTTCGAATTTGGAAGAATAGATCTCTGCCACCTTGTGCTCATGGATATCGTTGGTAGTAACATTTACAAATTGTACATTGAAATCGCGTGTATCCTCTCGTACCGGCTGTGAAGGAACAGGGCTTGTCATGCCGTGTGTGGACTCCTGCATATGTTTAATGTTCACATAATTAAAAGTACCCCCGCCCATATATTTCACACCTATATCGATAAAGTGTCTGAAATCACCATCCGGTTTTTTCGAAAGTTGCTTTATATTTATCCTTATCCCTCCACCTGCAGCATATATTGCGCCACCGTACCTGAATGTATTTTTATTCTCCAGCGGCGTACATCCATCCGGATCGTTCGGATCCTCGATAGAGATCCTTGAATCCATTAATGCATATCCTGCCTGGGCGGTAATATAGCCCGAAAACAGGTTTTGCTGCCGTCCCAGATCATAGTTCAGACCGAATAAGAACTTGCTCATATTACTTGAGTAATTCACATAGGTCTCAGTGACAGATCCGTCCGAAAAGGTATATTTTTCCTTGCGCGATTTATAAGCGAATGAGCCTATGCTAAGATCACTCGTGATCGCGAAGGGAACTTTTTCCGACATCCTGTAACCGATGAACAAACCCATGCCGTGATTCATACTCATCATGGGCATCGTTTGCTTCAGCGGAATATCTGCATTGTAATTCATGTTCACTTGCAGGTGTTGTGCGTTTGCAGCAGATGTTAATAAAGTAACAGCATAAAGGAGTAGACGTTTTTTCATGTGCACGTAAAATTTTTCCTATTAAATTTACGAAATTAAGTGCGTGAACAGATGAATTTTAACGTTAAAATATGTAAAGCAAATCCTGTTCCTGCGAAAAATAAGCATGAAATAATCGAAATGTGGTGTTTTTTCCCCGGCTTCGAGATACGATTTTGAATTGCCTGAATTTATTGATTGATATCCATCAATATCCGCCATTCCTTTGGCAGATAATTATTGATCCTGTTCCCCACATTCTTCACCCAACCGATCGCATTACTCTTGTAGCGGATCGTACAAAATCCTTTTGCATATTCCTCACCCAAGCGAAAATCCGCTTTTTTCAGGAACTTCAGGGCTGTTTCCTCATTCACTTCTGCGGATGTTGCATCTTTGCTTAGGTGCACACTTAAGGCCAGCTCATGATGGGGAACAAAATCTTTACCCTTTATCTCACCTAAGAGTGTTCCTTTTTTGCGGATATAAAGATGCTGGCTGATGAATGCGAACTCCCGTTCGATAGCAGTGTTAACGAGAAAAAAATTCTCTTTCTGTTTTACGATGCGTAAGGAGTCATTCATTTGCAGGAAGGGAGTGATCAATGTCTCTTCTTCTTTTTGCAATTTATCAAAAGGATGCTTTTTATGATGGATCATATTTTCTTCGTCTTCTGTTTTCCGGAAAGCGGAAAGGAAAAAACCTTCGCCTTCTGTTAGGTGAGGAAAAAAGCGATAACCATAAGAGCTGCCGGTATTTGTTTCTATGATGCCTGCATTGGGATGCGCCGGTATACGGATATTTTCGAGCCCGTATTCTTTTGTGAGCCATACTGCTATCTCTTCATTTTCCTGTGGCGAATACGAGCAGGTGGAATAGATCAATACACCACCGGGCTTCAATGCCGGAACGATGTCGGCCAGGATCCGCTCCTGCCGCTGACTGCAATGCATTACATTCTCTTCGCTCCAGTGATCGATCGCATCCTGTTGTTTACGGAATAGTCCAGATCCTGAGCAGGGTGCATCTACTACTATGAGATCAAAATATTCCTGTAATCCTTCAAAATCTTTCGGATCATTGTTGCTCACCATCACGTTGGCACGCCCCCATTTGCTCATGTTTTCGGCAAGAGCGCCTATCCGTGTTTTGATCACTTCGTTGGAGATCAGGAAACTGTTTTCGGACAGCAGGGAATTGATGAGGGTGGATTTACCGCCCGGAGAAGCACAAAGATCCAATACGCGCATATCTTTGGAGAGATCCACTGTTTGCCTGATCGCTGTTTCGAGGAACATGGACGAGGCCTCCTGCACATAATAGCAGCCGGCATGAAAAAGCGGATCTTTGATGAATGGAATACGTTCGGGTAAATAAAAAGCCTGCCCGCACCAGGGAACTTTCGGATAACTATTGAACTGATCGGTCGGTTTCAGAGGATTGATACGAACGGAAACAGGAGGTGCGTTTTGATGTGCAGCTAAAAGCCCCTGTTCATCGATGGAACAAACGGATCGTATGGAGGTTAAAAGGGAGTCAGGAAAATGAAAGGCAGTTTCGGAAGCCATTGATAAGGGTTTTATTCTATCAACACCTGTATCCAGACATCAGGCACACCCGCAGATTTGGTGTCGTTCACTTTTTGCATGGCGTCTTCTTTGCTCGTAGTGTAATACACATACACGTAGTGGAATTTGGTGGTTTTCTCGAATAAGAAATCCGCTTCCGGGAAACCAAAGCTGGTATAGCGTTTTACTTCCTGTGTGGCGTAGTCTTTATAGAAAACGGATTCAACCACTACATAATATCCTTTTTTGGCCAGGCCTCCGTTGCTGTAGGTCCAGTCGCTGGTTTTGTTGGTAAGGATAAATACGCCGTTTTCCTTCACAGCATTCTTACCCTGGAACTGGGAGTTTTTCGGGTTGCTTGATGTAGTAGTGGTAGTAGTTGTAGTCGTTTTTGGATCGCTTGCTTTCACACCGTTTTTCTTCAGCTCATCCAATTGTTTTTGCAGCTCGATCATCTTTTTATCCGCCGCGGTGAGTGTA
Organism: Bacteroidota bacterium; assembly: GCA_021156365.1. Taxonomy (GTDB): domain Bacteria; phylum Bacteroidota; class Bacteroidia; order B-17B0; family Aurantibacillaceae; genus JADJDM01. The sequence goes on along the minus strand of JAJNDK010000005.1, from coordinate 204,643 downwards.
TCATCACCGGCCCTGTATTTCAGTTTTCCGAATTTGAAGGCCAGCATGATCTCGTGTGATACACCTGCGTAATTGGCAATGTTGCCGATCATATAGTCGTAACTGTAACCAATGGAGAATCTCCTGTTCAGGGTAACACCTGCATTGATCCCTATTGCGTAATCGCTTTTATACGTACCACCGATCCAGAACATGTCTTTCCAGTTGAAGTTAACTCCACCGTCGAACTGAAAAGGAGCATTGGCAACAAAACGAACCAGCCCGAATGGCGTAACATACATTTCTTTCTCTTTGTTGATCGCGATCTCATATTGCAGCGATCCCATAAAATGCCTTGATTGCTGGTAGAACGAGCGGGTAGAGGCATTGTCGTTATAATTTAACCTGCTGCCTAACAATTGCGGCGCTGCAAAACCAACCTGCAGACCTTTGGCATAAAAGGAAAAGCCGGCATTTCCATCCATGCTTGTTTTGCGTTGGCTGCTGATGAATAAATACGGATCGGAACTATTCTGTACCTGTATCTTCGAGTAATTAACTGCCTGATCGATCACTCCGAGGCTGATCCCTAATTTCAGGTAAATGTCTTCGGCAAAATTTGCGCGGTAGGCGTAGGTGCCGAAAGCGTGTGTATTATTGATCAATCCTTTTTGCTGGTTGGCTAATACGATACCTGCATAACCTTTGTTTTTTTGAAGCACCCCATCAGCAGTAGCCACATTCAGCATAGGAGAGCCCTGGAAATTGCTGAACATGTTCCTGTTGAACAGCATTACCTCTGCCATTTCCTTGTCGCCGGCCATAGCCGGGTTATACACGAAAGGCTTATAGAAATAATTGGAATACATAGGCACCTGCTGTGCATACATTGCAAGCGCAGAAATTGCCAGGAAGGCTGCTATGGATATCCTTTTCATCATTTACCGCCCAGGATAGTAATAAAACCTTTGAATTTTTTCTCTTTGTTGAGGTCCATAATTGTCAGCACATAATAGTAGGTTCCATCGGGAACACGGCTGCCGTTATAGGTTCCTTTCCAGTCATTCTTGTATGGAGAAGCAGAATAAATGGGCTGGCCATACTCATTGAATATCTCGAGCCGGCTGGTCAGATAGGCTTCTATATTTTCAACAAAAAAAGCATCGTTTATACTGTCGCCGTTCGGCGTGAGGGTATTGGCAATAAAACCGCTAAAGGGTGCTAAACCCATATAAACATGCAGGGTGTCTGTATCAATGCAATCGGATCCGTCAGAGACCGTGATCACATAATCCGTAGCGAAATAAGGAGTAACATCAGTAGTGAAAGAAGTTGGGCTGGAAACCGAACCGGCAGGCGACCAGGAAGGAGTACCGGTACCTATCGCTACCACCGTTATTGTTTCACCCGGATCGAGTATCGTATCGTTGGTAAGAATGGTAACGACAGGACTTGTATTTACCACAACAGTCACCGCATTGGTCACTACCGGAGCGCATTGATTGTTCTGTACAATGCAGTGATACATATAAGTTCCCGACGCCAGGTTAACGTATCCCGAATTGGGCCCTGATCCCGGTTTTGGATTCCAGGTAAGACCGCCGTTTGTAGATACTTCCCATTGAAAACCGTTTCCTACGTACCCGGAAATACTCATTGTTCCTCCCGGAAAAGAATAAGCGCAAAGCGTATCTTCAGAGTGGACAAGTGTTCCCGCTACCGAATTGGCGCTTATGTTCACAGAGTCGATAGCCGAATAAGTGGATGGACAGGATCCGTTGTCAACTTCTACCCTATATAACGTATGGGGTGAAGACAAACTGTAGCCGCAGGTAGTGGTGCCTATACAGGAAGCGTTTGACCAGCTGGCGCCTCCGTTCGTGGAGAATTGCCATTGTCCGATCGTTCCGCTGTAGCCGGTGAGTGTTAATGTTCCTGTAGCCGGGGGCGGACCGCAATGAAGCATGCCGCCAGATAACGTACCGCCAACCGGTGGCTGGTGCACTGTCACTGCCACAGGCAAACTTGTATCGGCCGGGCAGATACCACTTTGTGCGATATAATGGTAATAAGTAGTGCTTGTAAGATTGGTAGCCGTATAGGTGTTCGTAGTAGTGCTCAATGATGACCAGGGACCGGTGGCTGCTGCTGCAGATTGCCAGCCTTGTGTCGGACTTGCCGTACCTACAACACCTGTTACCGTTAAAGTAGATGTATTCGTAGGTGCGCAAACACCGCCTGTAGGATTTACCGTGATAGCTCCTGCATTTGTATACGGTGTGATGCTTACCGTATTGACAGTAGTATCGGCCGGACATACGCCATTTTGAGTGATATAGGCAAAATAAGTAGTAGTGACAACGCTGAATGATTGAGTAGTACCCGTGTTACTGAGGCTTGTGAAAGGTCCGGTGGGTGAAGCAGTCGAAGAATACCAGCCTGTAGGAACACCATTATAAGCATTTACCGTAAGAGTACCATTTGCAACTCCACACTGTGGACCACCTCCCGTTATTGTGCCTGCATTACTGGAATCGTCTACTGTTATACAATAGGGTGCAGAAGTATCAGCATTTAGATTATGTATAAAGCGGTAACAAGTGTTGTTGGGGATTTGGAAGACCGGGTATTGTGTATCACCTTCCGTTCCAGAAATCGGAGACCAGTTAGCTCCGTTATTGAAACTAATTTGCCATATATCTACAAGTCCATTAATTCCATTGCCTACGAGAAGTGCCGAATTACCGGCACAAACCGTGTCATTAGAAAAATTAGAAGTAATAAAACCTACGGGTTGTGCAATGGATTTAAAGGAAAATCCAATACATAGAAGGGCAAAAAATGTCTTTAGTAGTGTTGGCTTCATTCTCAAGACACGAATTTAGGGAATATACTTGTCAAATGCAAAGCGGAGGCAGAAAAACATCAGATAAACTTTGTGTCCGATCTTAAAAAATAAACCTATTTTTGCCCTTTCCTTTTTTTATGATGGAACTGAACACACTTACAGCCATTTCGCCTGCAGATGGCAGATACAGAAAAGTCACCTTTCCGCTCGCTGCGTATTTTTCGGAATATGCACTTATCCGTTACAGGGTTCGCGTGGAGATCGAATATTTTATTGCTTTGTGCGAACTACCGCTGCCTCAGCTAAAGGAAGTGGATAAAACGCTGTTCCAAAAGCTGCGTTCTTTATATGAAAGCTTCACACCGGAAGATGCATTGCGGATCAAAGAGATCGAGAAAACAACCAATCACGATGTGAAGGCAGTGGAGTATTTTATCAAGGAAAAAACCGCCGCATTGAACCTTCAGCAATTTGAAGAATTTATCCATTTCGGGCTCACCTCCCAGGATATTAATAATACTTCCGTTCCCTTATCGTTGAAAGAAGCAGCCAACGAGGTGCTCATCCCAAAAGTGAATGAGCTCATCCGCCAGCTCGACACATTCGCCAAGGACTGGAAGGATATCCCTATGCTGGCCAAAACCCACGGGCAGCCTGCATCTCCAACACGCTTAGGAAAAGAGCTCAGCGTTTTTACGGAGCGACTGGAAAAACAATTGCAGCAATTAAAACAAGTTCCATATTCTGCCAAGTTTGGTGGTGCGACAGGTAATTTTAATGCACACCATGTGGCCTATCCTTCAGTAGACTGGGTAGCTTTCGGCGATACTTTCGTGAACAAGACGCTGGGCCTTGACAGAAGCAGGTATACCACACAGATCGAGCATTACGATAATCTTGCAGCCTGGTTCGATGCGATGAAACGCATCAATACCATACTCATTGATCTCTGCCGCGATATATGGACCTATATATCGATGGAATATTTTAAGCAAAAGCTGAAAGAAGGCGAAGTGGGCTCTTCGGCAATGCCACATAAGGTAAACCCGATCGATTTCGAAAATGCAGAAGGGAACCTCGGTATCTCCAATGCCCTGCTGGAGCACCTTTCGGCCAAGCTACCGATCAGCAGGCTGCAGCGTGATCTTACAGACTCAACCGTTTTACGTACCATTGGCGTGCCTTTGTCACATGCCCTGATCGCCTATGAATCCATTCTGAAAGGCTTGAGCAAATTGATCCTGAACGAAAAAGCCCTCCATGCCGACCTGGAGAACAACTGGGCCGTAGTGGCAGAGGCCATCCAAACGATCCTTCGCCGCGAGGGATATCCCAAGCCATATGAGGCCTTGAAAGCACTTACCCGCACCAACAGCGCCATTACAGAAGAAAGTATCCGTTCCTTCATAGAAACACTTAATGTCGGAGAAGAAGTAAAAACAGAGCTCCGCAAGATTTCCCCGCACAATTATACAGGGATCTGAGATTTATTTCCTGCCTTACAAACCATAGCTTCTGATAAAATGCAGCCGCAGATTAACACGGATTTCGCAGATATTAGCGTTATTTTTAGATATTTAATCAGCGTAATCTGTGGAAATCTGCGGCTAAAAAAATACGTCGGATCCTAATAAATTAGCTGGTCGAAGATGAGGACATATTTAATGCAGTTGGCGAATTTCTAAAAAATTCATAAATCCCGGCATTCGCTTCGTTTATACTATAAAATTCCCTACATTAGTAATCCATTTTTCACAATGATGAAGCGCATTCTATCTCTCTTTGTACTTTTCTTTTTTGCTAACCATGCGGATGCGCAATTCTATTACGGCTCCCAACAGGAATTTGGTAAAAACAGGGTTCAATACCAGCCTTTCAACTGGACGTATTATGGTTTCGACAGATACCAGGTGTATTTATACGAAGGTGGCCAGGAGCTTGCGAAGTATGTAGCACATAAAACAGAGCTTCATTTGAAAGACCTGGAAAAAAAGCTGGATTTTCAATTCGAAGAAAAGATACAGATATTAGTATATACCAACCAGGGCGATTTCAGGCAGTCAAATATCGGACTTTCGGCAGAGGATGGAAGCGGGGGCAATTTGGGAGGTGTAACAAAGATCGCCGGAACAAAAGTGGCCGTTTATTTTAAAGGGAACCATGCAGACCTTGATAAGCAGATCCGTGCCGGAGTTGCGGAGGTACTGATCAACGATATGATGTATGGCGGCCGTGCGAGGGATATGGTGAAAAACTCCACCCTGCTTGTTTTGCCGGATTGGTACAAAAAAGGATTGATCTCCTACCTGTCGGAAGACTGGAGTGTGGAGCTCGATAACAAAGTAATGGATGCCGTGCTGAACGACCGTTACTATAGCTTCAATAAACTTTCAGGTGAGGAAGCAGTGATGGCCGGCCATGCATTGTGGAATTACATTGCTGATACCTATGGCATGGCTTCTATCCCGAACATCCTGTACATGACCAAAGTGAGCAGGAGTGTGGAAAGCGCTTTCAATTTTGTATTAGGCACCAGCGTGCAGACCATTACCTATGAATGGATCGACGCTTATGCAAGAAGGAACATGAACATCGATTCCACGCAGTATTTCCCGAAGGGAGAACTGGTACTGGAAAAACCGAAAACATTCCGCAACTATTACCAGCTCAAGATAAGCAACGATGGAAAATATGTGGCCTATGTGAGCAATGAGTTAAGCCAGTACCGTGTGTATATCAAAAACATGGATGAAAAAAGCAAACCCAAACGGATTGCAAAGTGGGGCCCGAAGATAGAACGCATCAATGATTTCAGTTATCCCCTGCTGGCATGGAACCCGAAAGGGAACAGCCTCGCGATGATCAATGAGAAAAAAGGAGTGATCTATTTCTCTACATACAATGTAGAAGAAAAAGAAACCTTTACAAAACCTATAACAGGAATTGAAAAGGTGATCGATTTCGGCTATTCACCGGACGGAAAAAAGATCGTTTTCAGCGGTGTAAAAAAAGGAAAAGGACAGGCGGATATATTTATTTTTACGATCAATGCAGGCGGGCTGGAGCAGATCACGAATGATGTGTGGGATGATAACTATCCACGCTTCGTTAACAAAGGCAACCAGATCCTCTTCACCTCTAACCGCGTAAAAGATACAATCACGGATAAAGACAATGCACGTTACGAGTATATGCAAAGCAAATACAACGATCTGTTCATGTATGATGTGCAGAAAAAATCGAAAGCGCTTCTGCGTATTACCAACACACCCGATGTGAATGAGTCGCAGCCGATGGATTATGAAAGCGGCTATTTTTCTTACCTGAGCGAGAGCAACGGGATCCGCAATCGCTTCCTCGCAAAAATGGACAGCGTGATCTCCTATGTGGATACGACAGAGCATTACCGCTATACTTTCTATCCGAAGATCGTGACCAATTACAAACGCAATGTACAGGAGCAGGATATCAGCTTCAAAGGAAAAAAGATCACAGAAGTTTTTTATATGAATGGCCGCCAGTATATGTACATAAGTCCGATGCCGGAAGCAGCAAGCGCAAAAGTATACGAATTGCAGAACAATCATTACAGACGGACCCTTTTGTATTCGCCTAAAAGCAGAGTAAGCCAGTCGCAGATCGTGAGCCCGGGCGATACAAAAACCGCAGGCGCCGACTCAGGTAAAGTGAATGTAGAAGATTATTCGTTCAAGAAAGTAGAAATAAAAGTTACGCAGATCAAAGAAAACACGGCTGACCACGCTATCGATACACTTAAACAGAAACCGACAGGCCCCCAGGAATTCAGACTGCCGACCCTCCGCAACTACTATGTGAACTTCTCGGTAGATAATATCGTAACGCAGCTGGATAATTCTTTCCTGAGCCAGACCTATCAGCGTTTTTCAGGAAGCTATATCAATCCTGGTTTTAATGGTTTCTTCAAGATCGGGATGAGTGATCTGTTTGAGGATTACCGCATCATTGCAGGTTTCCGTTTAACGACAGGCCTGAACACGGAAATGTTTGTAAGTGTGGAGAATAAGAAAAAACTTCTCGATAAACAGCTCATACTGCATCGCCAGACCTTTTATAATATCGAAGGTGGCAATGAGCTGCTGAAAATGAATATTCACGATGCCCAGTACAAATTAAAGATCCCTTTCAATGAAGTGCTTGCTCTCAGAGGAACCTTCCTGTACCGGAATGACAGGAAAGTATTTACGGCAACAAATGATGCAACCCTGCTGAAGAAAAATCAATATGATAATTACGTAGGAGCCAAAGCAGAGCTCATCTTTGACAATACAAAAAGCTTAGGATTGAATTTATACCGTGGCAATCGTTCTAAATTATTTGCAGAATACCTGCGGCGGATAGATATAAAAGATATCATGCAACGACACGACCTTATCGTGATGGGATTTGATCTGCGCAACTATACACGCATCCACCGCAATTTTATCTGGGCCAACCGTCTGGCGGGCAGTACTTCGCTCGGAACCGATCGTTTGATCTATTACCTCGGGGGGGTGGATAACTGGTTCTCGCCAAAATTTGATTACAACATCAATATCCTGCACCCGGAGCAATATCAGTTCCAGACGATCGCTACCAATATGCGTGGCTTTAAACAAAATGCCCGGAACGGGAATAATTTTGTAGCATTCAACTCCGAGTTGCGTTTTCCTATTTTCAATTACCTGATCAATCGCCCGATCCGCTCCGATTTCATCAACAATTTCCAGATCATCGGGTTCAGTGATTTCGGTATGGCCTGGTATGGCTGGAATCCTTATAGTGCGGAGAACACAGAAAACCGTACCACGATTCCCGGCAACCCGATCAATGTAGTGCTGATCCAGTACAAACAACCGATCATTGCAGGGTATGGATTCGGGATCCGCTCCCGTTTGTTCGGTTATTTCTTCCGTGTGGATATGTCGTGGGGCATTGACAACAAAGAGAAACAGGATCGCATCACCTACCTGTCGTTTACAACAGATTTTTAAACGCCTGGCAATTGCATAATTTTTATCTTTGTTGAATCTAAAAGAATTATGCAGGCTTTAGCAGATAAAATAAAAACACTCGCCTCGCAAAATTTTGTGCGGGTGAAAAAGATCCGCGAGCATCTGCACACACATCCCGAGCTTTCTTTCAAAGAGTACACTACTTCTGCTTATATCGCAACGGTGTTGGATGAGATCGGCCTGTCCTACACGCGTGGAATGGCAGGCACCGGTATTGTAGGTGTATTAGAGGGAAAGAATAAAGGCAAAGAAACTCTATTGCTGCGTGCCGACATGGACGCTTTACCGATCACAGAACAAAACAAGGTGCCTTACAGATCCGTCAACGATGGTGTGATGCATGCCTGCGGTCATGATGTACACAGTGCCTGTCTCTTAGGTGCTTTGATGATACTGAACGAGCTGAAGAACGAGTGGGAGGGAAGCATTAAATTTATTTTCCAGCCGGGAGAGGAAGTATTGCCCGGAGGCGCTTCCCTGATGATCAAAGAAGGGGTGCTAAAAGATCCGAAAGTGGAGAAGGCAATGGCACAGCATGTGTTCCCGAATATGGAAGCAGGCAAAGTTGGTTTCCGGAAAGGTATGTACATGGCGAGCACGGATGAATTGTATATCACCGTAAAAGGAAAGGGCGGCCATGCAGCCATGCCTTCGGAATACAACAACCCGCTTTTGATCGCATCTGAATTGCTCACGGCTTTGCATACTGATTTTATGATCAGCAAAAAACACCAGCAAACAGGGGACTTTGCAAATGCACCGACCGTACTGGCTTTTGGAAAGATAGAAGGAAAAGGAGCTACCAATGTGATCCCGGATACGGTGGAAATAGCGGGAACTTTTCGTACGATGCATGAAGCCTGGAGAGAGGAAGTACACAGGCTGCTTGGTATCACAGCTATAGAGATCGCAGCCAAATGGAATGCAGCGATCGAAGTTCGCATCGAAAAAGGCTATCCATTCCTTGTGAATGATGAACAGCTTACGGTGGATTGTTTCAAAGCAGCACAGCTCTATTTAGGAAAAGAAAATGTGGAAGACTTAGCTTTGCGTATGACTGCTGAAGATTTTGCTTTTTTCTCGCAACAGGTACCAAGCTGTTTTTACCGGCTTGGAACAGGTAATAAAGAAAGAAATATTGTATCGGGCGTTCATACACCCACCTTCGATATCGACGAAAAAGCCCTCGAAACCGGTAGCGGGCTCATGGCCTGGCTCAGTATTGCAGAACTCAACAAGCTGTGATACAATCGGATAGAGACGAACGCGTGTTTTCCAAAAAATTGTACATTTGTTTATCAAAAAACAATCATTCTTATGAAGAAAATCATCAATACACCTAAAGCGCCCACTCCGATCGGGCCCTACAACCAGGCAATTCTTGCGGGAGACACCTTGTATATGTCGGGTCAGATAGCGCTGGACCTGGAAACCAACAAGCTCATGAAGCTATCTGTGAAAGATGAGACCAAGCAGGTAATGGATTATCTCGGAGCTATTTTGAATGAAGCAGGCATGAGTTTCGATAATGTGGTAAAGACCAGTATTTTTTTGAGTGATATGAATAATTTCGTCCAGGTGAATGAAGTGTACAGCTCTTATTTTACAAAAGATTTTCCTGCACGAGCAACCATCGAAGCAAAACGTTTGCCGAAAGATGCGAATGTTGAGATCAGTATGGAAGCAGTGAAGTGATTTTTCTGACCGGATAATAGAACGCCTGTTTTCAAAAGAGACAGGTGTTTTTATTTAAATATCCTGAACTTTAGTACGAATTTCTTGTCTTGGATCAATGAGCGCCAGTCGATAAACAACAGTGCGGCCAGTAACAGCAGACTGACAAGCAGCCCGCAGAGGGATTGCCAGGAAAAAATATCAGATCGGATCGTTTCTATATTATCCCTTGCATAGTTCCCCATCGAAACAGCAATTGTATCGCTTGTAAATTTCCCTACCAAAAAAGCAGGAATGATATAAACCGGCTTTAACCTTGCAATGCCTCCGGCAACAAACAAAGGCGTTGTAGGCAGTGGGAGTAAGGAATAAGCAAGTATAGCCAATTGGCTTTTCCAGCCTTTTGATCTCATTTTTTCACCGAGAAATTTAATGTCTTCATTTTTCGCCACTTTGAAATACCTGTCGGAAATACGGGGAATGTACAGGGAAAGGATATAACGCCCAAGTACCGACCCGGCAACACCTATGCATATCACCCACCAGATATCAAGATCGAAAATGATCTGCAGCGTGACCATGATCGTAAAGGCCGGGAGGAACGGAAAGGGAACAATGTCGAACAAAAGAGCTCCCACAAAAACCAATACATATTGCCACCACATCCCGTTCATATTTCTTCTGTTCATTCAATTCATGTGCCATTGCTCCGTAATAAATAAAGCGGGACACTTCTGCTTATCGCAGGGATATCTTTTTCATCCGGGTAGTGCAGTCGGCAGGGATCTGAGTAGAATCGATACGGTGGTTCTCTTTTTCTCCTAACCAGTTTTTCAGCCCGATACAATCCTTTCGCCACAGGTGTTTTTTGTCGTTGCCGAAATACCATGTTTCGGAGGAAGAAAAAGGCCCGCGGTAACCATCATAGTCTGCGTTTTCAACTTCGTATGTAACTTTAAGCTTCAGGGTGTCGCCGGTAAGCGTGCCTTTTATGTTGGTGATCCACTGCATGTCTCCCTGCATTACAAAACCTGCACCCATACCTTCCACACTTCCATCCGTATACATGGAAAGCTTCAGGTAATCATACAGGGGAGTGGCCTTAAAAGCATTCGGCGATACGGATCCGAAGCAAAGCGTTTCTGCGGGCTTCTTTCCGGGTTTTTGCTCAGTGCCTGTTTGGTTGCAGGCGGAAAAGAACAGTGCCATGCAAAAAGAGAACAAGAGGATACTTTTCATATACCGTTTTTAAAAATGAAGATAGTAATTTTATTTCTTTGTCAATTCTACGGCTTTTGTAAATGTTGGTACAGCTGTTTCCATATGACCGTAAACCGGAAAGATCTCCCGGACGATACGGATTTTTTTAAACCGGTCTTCACAGAGCAGTTTGTAAAAGGCATTAAAATTATCTACCGTTTCGGTACCTGTATCATCTTCTTTTCCTCCGGTACTTATATACAGATCCGTTTTTTGTTGACGGGCGTGGATCAAAGGATCCCGGAATTGATTGAACAGGTACTTATTTCCATATTCCAGTGATGGGCTTGCTGCCACAAAGGCTCGGAATACCTGTTGTTGGCTGCGAAGTTGTTGTTCCAGTGCGAATAAAGTAAAATAGCCACCTAAGGAATGTCCCATAAGTGTTCGCCGGGTAGTATCGCTGCGGTAACTCTTCTCTATAAAAGGAAGTAGCTCAGTCCGGATAAAGGATAAAAAATTACCGGCGCCACCACTCAGTCTGAAGCTGTCCTGCGGGCCTGCTTCGGGAAATGTGTAATCCCTGTCGCGCAAGCTGTCCATTGCTGCAGCATCTTTGTATCCGATCCCGATAAGAATGCTGTTGTTTTTCTTTTCCCGGATCATATCCGAAACGATATCAATATAAGCGTTGGCATCCAGCAGGTAGATGACAGGGAATTTTTCGTTTTTCCGGTTTGCATAGTTTTTTGGCAATGAAATGAAAAGAGAAAAAGAATCCTTTACTACACCGGAAAAAAGAACCGTATCAGCCGGACTTTCTTTTTCATCGGGATCTGTTTGTTGTTTTTGTTTGGTATCAGGTACAAGCGCCGTCACAAAAAGTCGGTAATGGTGCGGAGGAACAACCCATTCGCCCTGGCTACTGCTTCTTGTAAAGCTTTTGGTAGAACCGCCTAATTTCACTTCATAATAGATGGGGGTGTTTTTTTTAACAGCCGGGATGAATTCGATGGATACAACAAATTTTCCTTTGAGGTATATTTTGTAAGCATTCAGATCGAATGTCAGCCAGCCTTCTTTGATCGCTTTGGTTTGAAGGATGTTTTTTTCGACGATCTTATACGTGGGCCTGCTGCCGTCAAAAGCATAGAAATTAATGCGAAAGGTACCGCTGTCGTTCCGGGTGTCGTTTACGTGCAGACTCAGCGAGGTAATACGGGAAAGCACGGTATCCATTTTTATCAGTTGGGCAATTTCAAAAATGTCATTCTGGTTGGTGCTGCCATCTGTAAAATGAATAAGTGATTTGTTGTTTTTGATCCCGAAACCTTTTTCGGTGAGCTTTGCAGAAGTGATCGTTACGCTGTTCAACTGCGCTAACTTAGCCTTTAGCTGAATGGTTTTTCCGGTAACCATATTTTTTATGGGGATATTCAGCTCATGGTAACCTACCATGGAAAAAGTAAGTGTATCGTTCTCATTTATGTCAGGGATCAGAATGGTGAAGCTGCCATTTTCCCTGGAGCTCGTGCCTACGTTCTTATTTTTGATTCCGATATTCACAAACGGTAAAGTACTCTTCGTGTCGGCATCTGTAAGAGTTCCTTTCAACAAGGTTTGAGAAAAGCTGGAAGTGCTGATCAACAGCAAAAGAATAGAGTAAAGACGATTGGCATGGTACATGGAGACCGCAGGCTATGACTTTGTGTGTATCAACTGAGTTTCGGCCCCTGGTTCCGGCTTAGAAAAAAGATTTCCTTTTTTAATGATATACCTGGTAAAGATAATGGATACAAGGATTGCAAGTAAGAGAAACGCTTTCGGTTGATCAGGAAATTCGAGGATGTATTCCAACACAGAAAAAAATCCGTTTGTAGCGGCCACATAAATGTATTGAGGTAAAGGATAGCACAAAAACAGCAGTATAGTAAGGCCAATAAAAAGAATGATTTTTTTTGCCCGCGATCCGAGCCGTGCTTTTTGAAGAAGATACAGGAACAGGAACACCACAGGGATTATCACGAAACTTTTATACAGAGACAGCAGGATCATTCCTATAAAGTAAAGAATACCTTCTGTAAAACTGAAGCCTCCTTCCCCTGTTATTTCTTCATAGCTTAAGTGTCCGGCCAATACTACGCTGTAGACAAACCATATCATGCAGGATAAGATCAGTAATGGTTTTATTCTTTTATTCATCGGACTTTATATAATCATACAGGTGAAGAAATACTTTCCCTTTTTTAATAGCTACAACTTTGTTTTTAGAGAAACACTTTATTTCAAAAGGATAATTGCCCTGTGGGTAGTATTTACCTGTTTTTTCATCCTTTCCGCGCCATTCGGCGGTCGATTTATAAATGACTTTCTTTTTATCCGGACTATAAACTTTATAGACAACGGATGTGATGCCACAATTTTCCGGATAGCTTACTACCCAACGACTGTGTGTGGTAGTATCCATCTGGCAGGTAGGGCAGAAGTAGTCAGAAATGCTTACATCACATGTCGGAGTGCCGATGGCCACCATATCTTTGGATTCTGCTTCATGAAAAGTGCCCTGAATAGCAGTCGTTTCTTTTTGCGCAAAAGATATCAGGCAACAAAATACCATCAGGATAGATATTCTCAAAGTATAGGTCATAATGTATGATACTAATTTACTCGTTTCCGGGAAATGAAAAAGCGCCTTCCTGTTGGAGAAAGGCGCTTTTTAAGAAATTTTGTTTTTCTTTAACGTTGCCCGTATGCAATGATAGATGCTTTGGCAAGTGTATTAAAGTGCAGCATAAAGCCGAGGTAAGCTGCAGTGGCACCTTTGTCTATTTGAACAGGTGCCTTGAGTGCATACACAGTAATGATATACTGGTGGGCAGGACCCTGAGGAGGGCATGGTCCGACATACCCGGGAGCATTGGCATCATTGCCTCCGTTCAGGGCGCCTTCCGGCAGATTTTTCCCGGAGAAATTCCCCGCATCTGTCTTTAATTCGGTCACCGTTGCCGGAATGTTGTATACGGTCCAGTGCCAAAATCCACTTCCGGTAGGTGCATCCGGATCATACATCGTAATGGCAAATGCTTTTGTTTCTTTCGGAGCATTTTCCCATTGCAATTGCGGGGATTTGCCTTCACCGGTGCAACCAAAGCTGCTACCGAAATGTTTATTGCCGAATTGTCCGCCCAGGTCATTACTTTTCAAAGTAAATGTTTGCGCAGACAGAGTATGCGCCATCGCAACAGCGAGGACTGTGGTAATTAATTTTTTCATAATAAGGGGATTAAAAAGATTATGCCTCAAATATAAATGATTTGCAAATAGAGAAAAAGGCGTTTAGTAAATACAGGTGTAAAGGTATTCCCGGATGCACGCAGCATCCCAATACAAGTGTTCCTCATTTCGCAAATTTCGCAGTTTTTTCAGAAAATGAATAAGAACATTACATTTATGTACCGGAATACAGCAGTTATTTATCAGTAAATAACTGCAATGTATCGGAACAAAAGAGTTATTTGATAGAACATCGCGGTGATGTATTGATGCAAAGAGGTTATTTAATGGAATATCGCAGCGATGTATCGGAACATAAAGGTTATTGATGGAATAAAGAGAGCTTTAAGAAAAGCTCCCTTAAAATATGTTAATATACCCTCCTTGCTGTCACCGGATTTTTCAAGTCGATACAAAATACATGCATAGGTTCTTTTTTCTCTACGGCACCGTTCTTGTCCTGGTCGTATCTGGCGTAAATGAATAGTGCATCGTTGCCCGTGTCGTATTGAGAGCGCATTACACAATAGTTATCCGGGATCAGCTGTGTTTTTGTAGTACAGCCTGCATCCAGGTAGTAGAACTTACGCAGGTCTTTTCTGCTTACCACCTTGTCCTTATTGGTGTCTTCATCGTATACGGAGAGGAGGTAATAGTTTCGCCTCACTGGTATTTTGTTGATCGAATCCGGCTCAATGGAGGGATAATAAAAATTCTTGATAAGGGCAGATTTTTTGAACAGCACATTGGTCTTGCCGGTTTTCATATCGTAATGTGCAAGGTTCAGCAGGTTGAATCCATAGAGGATATCGATACCAGGCATGAAATGTTCTTCGCTGCCCGATTCGTAGCCATCGTAGGAATAATAATATTCACGGCTGCCCGAAGACTCTCCTGCTTTTTTGTTGCCTGCTTTCGATTTGTAGATTGTCAGGAAACGATGATCCGGCAGCCCGGTGAGGATAACCGCATTGGGCGTGGTAGACAGCTGGTCGATGGTGAGATTGCCGGCGATGGAATTGGCCGTGGAGTCGCTTTCTTCTTCTACCGGCCCGGAGTCACTAACGCTGAGCTGTTCTTTGTCTTTGAATTCGGAGTGGCGGTTGCAGGAAATCAGAAAGAGACATATTAGTGATGCAAAGAAAACGGTTTTTTTATGAAAGATTTTCATGATGGAGTAGTTGTTTATCAAACTTACTCAATTTCCCTGGAAAACAAAAACGCCCGCTTATCAGCAGGCGTTTCTATTTTGCCATTGTTGGTCGCGAGGCTTCGCGATCACCCACAATTGTATTACGTTAGGGTCATTACACCACTATTTCATCCTCTAACTTGTTATAGAATTTGAATTCCATGAAGGAGAAAGAAGCCATACTGCGGACCTCGATCTTAGCTCCCATCGATTTCGACCATTTCTTCACTGTATTCGGTTTGAAGAAACCGTCTTTTTTGGTGATGAATGCTTCGATATACGGATGCACACAAAGTGTGATGTCTTTCTGGTTTTGTTCTTTGGTCAGGTAACGCAGGGTGTTCTCGATCTGGTCTACGAACAGCACGCTTGGCTGTACCTTGCCGGTTCCTTCGCAGCTCGGGCATACTTCCTGCACATCCACGTTCATTTCCGGGCGCACACGCTGACGGGTGATCTGAACGAGGCCGAATTTGCTCGGAGGCAGAATATTATGCTTCGCGCGGTCGCTCTTCATTTCTTCCTTCAGCTTATCGAAGAGCACTTTGCGGTTCTCCGGGTTGTGCATATCGATGAAGTCGATCACCACAATTCCGCCCATATCGCGCAAACGTAACTGACGTGCAATTTCTTCTGCGGCTTCAAGGTTCACTGCCAGTGCATTTTCTTCCTGCGACTTGTCGCTCTTCGCACGGTTTCCACTGTTCACATCAAATACGTGAAGCGCTTCGGTATGCTCGATGATGAGATACGCGCCGCTCTTCATGTTCACGGTTTTTCCAAACAGACCTTTGATCTGTTTTTCAATACCGAAATGATCGAAAATAGGAACGCGTGGATTGTTGTAATGTTTTACGATGTTTACTTTATCCGGAGCAATATTACCCAGGTAGGTCTTCAGCTCTTCGAATACTTTCGGATCGTTGACGTGAATGTTGTTGAAATTCGCATTCAACAGATCACGAAGCATGGAGTTAGTGCGATCCATCTCGCCCAGCAAACGTGCCGGAGGATCTGCGGACTGTAATGCTTTGAAAGCCTCGTCCCATTTCGCTACCAGGTCGTTCAGATCGTTCTCGATATCCGCCACGGTCTTGTTTTCCGCCACCGTACGCACGATCACACCGAAATTTTTCGGTTTGATGCTTTGCATTAATTCTTTCAGCCGGCTTTTTTCTTCGCTGTTGCGGATCTTTTGCGAAACAGAGATCTTATCGGAAAAAGGGATCAGCACCAGGTACCTTCCTGCAATGGAAACCTCGGTAGTGATACGGGGGCCCTTGGCAGAGATCGGTTCTTTGGCAACCTGCACAAGCAGATTCTGTCCGCTTTGCACTACGTTGTTTATTTTTCCGTCTTTTGGAATGTCGGATTCATTTTTGAAATACATCAGGTTGGAAACGGTTTGTTTTCCGTCCTTTACCAGTTTGGTGTATTTCATCAGGGAGGAGGCTTGCGGCCCCAGGTCCAGGTAATGTAAAAAAGCGTCTTTTTCGTAGCCTACATCCACAAATGCAGCGTTAAGGCCAGTCATTACTTTTTTTACTTTTCCCAGATATATATCTCCTACAGAAAAACGGGTACTTCCTCTTTCTTTGTGCAGCTCAATGAGCCTCTTTTCTTTTAAAAGAGCAATTACCGTGTCGCTTCCTGCACTGTTTATTATCAGTTCGTAACTCACGATGTCAAAATATTAAGTGATGCCCGATCGGTATCGTATAGCAACAAGCAAACGGAGAAGATTTACATCAACTCCGTATGCGTGAAATTTTTCCCGAAAATAAGGGCTTAATTTAGCAGAGAAAAAGGATTACTTTTTCTTATGACGATTTTTTCTCAGACGTTTTTTACGTTTGTGCGTTGACATCTTATGTCTTTTTCTTTTTTTTCCGCTTGGCATAGTAATGCGTTTTTAAATGGTTAATTATTACTTTTTAATTTATCAATGTACGTTTTGATCTCTTTTTTGGCATCCTTGTCCGGCACCAGTGCTGCATACTTTTCAAGGGTTTCAATGGTCTTTTGTTTATTGCCCAGTTGTTCGTATGCATCGGCCAGATACAGGTATGCTTCGAGGTAGTCGGGTTTCAGGCGAATGACTTTTTCAAATCGTATCACTGCTTTATCCAACTGGCCCGAGGTGGTGGAAAACTGAGCGAAGGCCAACTGCAGATTGATATTATTCGAATCTACTTTTTCCACTTCTTTCAATAAACCGATCCCTTTCATCGGATCGCTGGTACCTTCCACAAAACAAGAAGCATATTTGATCTTTGCTTCAATGTTGTTCGGGTCCATCTTCAATCCTTTTTCGAAACACGTCATGGCCTGCTGGTAGAGTGCGCCTATTTCTTCCGGCTCTTTTACGAAGCGAACGGAATAATAATAGCGTTCTCCTGCCTTGATCCACGCTGCGGCCGTATTGGATACGGAAGCGATCTTTTCGGTGTAGAATGCCGCCACATCGGGTTGCATCCTTCGATCCCAAAAGGAAACGAGGCTGTCGAGCAGTTGTGTGTTCCGGGAATTGGCTTCGGATTGTTTGCTAAGTGAAGTGTATGTTTTCTTCAGTGAGTCGGGTAAGGCGCTGATCTTTTTATCGATGAATACCTTCAGCCCCGGACCTGCCATAGAAGCATCCACTCCGGTTTTAGCAAGTTCCTCTGCTTTTTTCTCAGGGGTTTTGTTTGCAAAATATAAAAGAACGAATAATAAAACTGAAAATAAAATGATCGCTATTTGCAGTTTGCTCAACGACTTCATACCGGTCGTTATTTATTGTTTTCTTCAACAGCAGCCACTTTCACGTTCTTTTTCACTCTTTCAGAGAAATTCTTAGAGGGTTTAAAAGCCGGAATGTAGTGTGCCGGGATGATCACCGTTGTGTTTTTAGAAATGTTTCTTCCTGTTTTTTCAGCGCGTTTTTTTACTAAAAATGTACCAAACCCACGCAAATAAATGTTTTTCCCTTCAGCCATGTTGTTGCGAACAGATTTCATGAATGTTTCTACCGCTGTCTGAACAACCAGCTTTTCAATGCCTGTTTTGTCTGCAATTTCCGTGATGATGTCTGCCTTTGTCATTTTTCTGTATAATATATTTAAAATCAATAATTTGAATTACTTATTCAAAATAGGGGTGCAAATATACGTCTTTAAGTTTAAATCCAAAATTTTTAGGGTAAATTTTTTAAAATCAGTTAATTGTACCTACAAATGTTAAAAAGCAAAAATCCCGGCCCCCTTCGATGTGCGAAGGATGACCGGGATTTTCAGAGCCGGATTTGAGCTGGTTTATCAGTTCGTCAGGATGATCTTTCCGTTCAGTTTTTTACCATCGGCATTGATCAGCTGGTAGAAATAAATACCGCTGCCAAGCCCGGAAGTATTGATCTCATGGGTTGGCTGCGAAGGCAATTGTTTATCGCTTACCTTCATACCTGAAGCATTGTACATAGTAAAATGCAGTTGTTTATAGGTTGCATCGTTGATCCGGATCGTGAAGCTGCCGGTATTGGAAGGATTCGGGAATACCAGTGCCTGCAATTGTGTTTTGGTATTTTTGATCCCGACCGTGCTCAGCTGAACGGGGGTTTCCACCGTATTGGTGATCACCGGTAAGTTGAAGTCGAAATAGATGGCAGCCGTATTATCCACCTGTTGGCCTACATTCAGTCCGCCATTGGTACGGATCTTATAATGGAAATACCCGTGGCTCAGTGCTTCGTTTGCGTTGCTGTCCACCAACAGAATATTATCGAAACGCACCTGAAGGCTACGGCCAGGTTCTATGCTAAATGTATACGGATGGCTGGCTGCTATCATTTCCAGTGTACCGAGGTCGAGCAATGAAGAGATCGTGTCACGAACTACAATAGTGAATGCTGTATCGGTTCCTGTATTCTGGAAGTGAACCGTGTAAAATAATTCGGTAGCTGAAGTGTCAATGGCTCCGGTGGCATCCATATTTTCGGCATACACTTCTTTCATGTTAGGATCGTAGCTGGCAGTAATCGTTGTGTAACATGTATTGTAGTTGTCAGCCGCATACGAATCACCAACGATAGGCTCTATCCATATCGAATCGTGTAAAGGTGTGCCGATAGCACCGCCGGCCTGTATCGTAGGCACCTGGGTGTTTGCATAAATATACCCATACTGCCCGTGTGTAAGATTGCCTACATTCCATTCCACTACGTTCCCGTTAATAGCCGTAGGCGGTGGAGTAGAGCCGATAAAGCTAAGCAGGTTATCGAAGCGGAATTTTACAGTGGCATTGGTAGTCACAGTTCCCGGATTAAAATAAGAGATAGAATGCCAGCGGTTAAAACCAGCCCTTGCAATGGAGCAATAGCTCTGTACGCGCAGGTCCTGTCCGATTGTTGGACTGTAACCTAAGTGGATGTTCTGCAGCGTATCACAGCCAGCGGTCAATGTGATCACATTGTTGGAACAGGATGTGTAAACGATGTTGTTACTGTAGAAATAGCTGTTTTGCAGTTGCAGCGTATACGTTCCCGCAGTAGGAGGCAGGTATATCTGGAAATTGCCGTTTGTATAATTTGCCGTAGCCCATGCAATTTGCTGGCCTGAAGAATTATAAGCTACGATAGACATCGGCAGTATCGATTGCTCGCCCGGATCTTCGCTGCAATTCCCGTTGAGGTCGGCATAAACGTTTCCGCTCACTACGGAGTAATCGGCATTATAGATATAATAACTACCGACACCCGTGCAGCCTGTAGTCACATCCGTTACTGTGCAAACATAAATTCCCGGTGCCTGGTTAGTGATCACAGGTGTCGTTTGGCCTCCCGGTGACCATAAATAGGTGTAAGGTCCGGTACCGTTTTGTACGGTTGCATCCAGGGTGTTTATGCCGCAGTTGCTGTAGGCGCAGCTCCAGTTCATGAACAGGGTTGCCTGCGATTGTACGTTGGTAGTGCCTGTAGCTACACAACCGGTGTTATCGGTAATGGTGCAGGTATATACGCCTGGTGCGAGATTGTTCACGGTTTGTGTAGTGGCTCCATTGCTCCACAGGTAGGTATATGGCCCTGTGCCGCCGCCTGCCGTGTATGCGTATGAGGTAGCATTGCTGCCTCCGCAGGATGAAACACCTGTGGAGAAATACACATTCATACCGCTATTCGTAATGGTGTGCGTACTGGTCGATTGGCAACCATTGGCATCCTGAACTACAAGGGTATAGACGCCGGCAGCCATATTATTATAGGTTTGATTGGGCGAAAAAGCGCCGCCATTGATAGAATACATATACGCAGGAGTGCCGCCTGATGCCGTAAGTACGAGCAGGCCGTTTGCGTTTCCACAGCTGGCCGCATTGGAAGTTGCAACAATGGTAGGAGCGTTTGTATTGCCGATAGTCACTGTTGTGTTGTAAGCACAAACACTGTCGTAAACGGTGAGCGAATAATTGCCCGCAGGCACATTGAAAATACTTTGTGTAGTATGATTGCCGGGTTGCCACAGGTAAGTGACAGGACCCTGAGCGCCTGAAATGTTAGCTGTAGCCGAACCTACCGAATGACCGCAGGTGTCAGGCAGAGCATTCACGCTGGCAGTAAGACCGCCCGATGTTAAAGTAGTAAAACTGCTGAAAGTACATCCGTTCATGTCTATAATGGAAAGTGAATACGTACCCGGACATAAATTACTCAGGTTTTGGGTAGTAGTGCCGGTCGACCAGGAATACACATAAGGTCCTGTGCCACCGGTAACGGCTGATTGAATGCTGCCGTCGCAGGCACCGCAGCTGCTCGGTTGTGTAGGCATCAAAGCGCCTGTCAATGGACTTGGCTGTTGCACAAAAGTAGTGGTAGTGTTTGTACAGCCCATGGCATCGGTAACCATTACAGTATAGGTACCTGCACAAAGGTTCGTAGGGTTCTGTACACTCATACCAGGTGTCCAGAAATACGTATAGGGAGGAAAACCTCCGCTGGCCATGGCAGTGCCGGTTCCGTCGCAGAGACCGGAACAGGTGGCATTGGTAGCGGATGCAGTAATGATCGGCATGGATACGGTAACCGACGTGGTAGCAGAAGCTATACAACCGCTGGAGCTGGTAGCAGTTACCGTATAGATAGAAACACCCGGAGGAAGATTGGTTACCGGGGGATTTTGCATGGTGGAGACAAAGCCCATAGGGCCGGACCAGCTTACATTCGTTCCCGAAGAGCTCATTAGCTGAATAGTTCCTCCGAAAGCACAAGCAGGCCCCGAATTGGTGGCTATTATGCCTATGCCGGCATTAATGGTGAGGGTGGCGGTCGTAACGCTCATATCGCTCTGGTCGGTGACCATACAGACATAATTCCCGGCAGGAACGCCTGAAAGTGTGTCCGTTGTTTGTTGTGGGGTAGAGTTCCAGCTGTAGGTATATGGACCTACACCGCCGCTGACTGTTACATAAGCTTTTCCGTCGGTGCCGCCCGGGCAGGTGACGTGATGCATTACAGTAGGGGTTACCGTATGCCCTGTGGCAAAGACGGTACCTGCAAATGCAATAAATGCAAGAAGTAAAGAGTAGTGTTTTTTCATGAAAAAGGATTTATTTTACTCTAATTTAGTAAATACCTTTCACAGAAAAAAATTCAGAGACGAGAAATTTAGCAAGTGTGTGGTTTGACTTAGTATCTGGCGGGATTTAATTAGTTTCCCAAAAAAGAATAAACCATTGTCTGAATAAGGTGAAGTAAGAAGGCCTGCAAGGCCTAGCTGCCTAACAATTCAGCCACTTTATCTTCGAGAGCCTGCCCGCGCAATCCTTTTGCAACGATATTCCCGTCCTTACCCACAAGGATGGTAAAAGGAATGGAAGTGATATTGAACTGCGAGCATACGGATGAATTCCAGCCACCGAGGTCGGATACATGCGTCCAGGTAAGGCCGTCTTTTTCAATGGCTTTTTCCCACTTATCCTGTTCTTCGTCAAGAGAAACGCTGTAGATCTCAAATCCTTTGCTTTTGTATTTTTTGTAAAGTCTTACCACATTCGGGTTTTCCTTACGGCAAGGCCCGCACCAGCTGGCCCAGAAATCCACCAATACCAGCTTGCCTTTGAACGAAGACAGTGCTATTTCTTTCCCGGCAGGACTTTTCAGTTTTATATCCGCCATAGCGCCGCCATCAGGCAACAGCTTGTTTTGCGCTTCCTGTAGATCGAATTGCTTTTTGTACTGATCGATACTTGCGCGCAATTGCTGCGTGTAAGAAGAAGCCGGATGTTTTTCGCTCAGCTCTTTCAGTACTTTTTCATACAAAGGCATATTGTCTTCAATATGGATGGCGTTAAAGGCGCTGAAGTTAGCGATGGTGCCCGGGAATGCGTCTACTTTTTTGATGAGTACGGCAGCTGTTTTTGCAAAGATCGCATTGAACTGCCCTTCTGCCTGCACATTTAATTCTTCCATTTTGGAGGAATCCATTTTAACCGCCATCATTTTCGAGTTCATAACACCCTGCAGCGAATCCAACTGTTTGCTCACGGAGAGCAGCTCAATGTTTATTTCAATGAATTGTTTCGTATCCGGTGATCCTTCAACTTTATAGTCTGTTCCCAGCGCTTTTGCATTGCCGCTGAAATTTAGTTTTTGGGTGGAATCTGCCACCAACACGGCAAAATTAGCTTCGCTTGTCTTTAAGCGAAAAAAGTCCATTGCCGTTGGTTTGATATTAGTGAATTCGAAATTTCCTTTTTCATCCACTTTGGCCGAATCGATAAAAACATAACCGCTCTGCGACATTTGTTCCAATATCAATGTTTCACCGCTTGCATTGCTAAGGGTTCCTTTCAGCTCAAATCCATTGGCTGATTTTTTAGCGTCGCCGCAGGAAACGAATGTGAATACTGATGCGCAGATCACGATCGATTTTAAAATTCCGTTTTTCATTTTTCTCATTATTTATTCCCGATAGCTATCGGGATCGTTTATTTACAATTTTAGTATTCTCAGGCTTTATCCAACGTTTCTTTTACCAGCTTGCTTGCCAGTTTCGGATCAGCTTTTCCACCCGATAGTTTCATCACCTCACCCATGAACATGCCTACAAGGTTCACTTTACCTGCTTTGTATTCCGCTACTTTGGCGGGATTGCCCCCGATCGCCTGGTTCACTAATTCCTGCAATGCATCCGAATTGCTTTCCTGGATCACATTCAGGTCCGTTGCGATCTGCATAGGTGTTTTCTCCGGGTGCTTTACCATTTCCGGGAATACCTGCAGGGATGCTACTGTGTTACTGATCTTTCCTTCATCAATGATGGCGATCAGTTCTGCAATGCGTTCCGCTTTCAACGGAAAACGTTCGATCGTTAATGCGTTCTCGTTCAGATAACTTTTTACAGAGCCCATCATCCAGTTGGCTGCCGCTTTGTAATTTTTCGTTTTGGTTACCAGCTCCGAAAAATAGAGCGCAATGGATTTTGTATCGGTGAGATTGGAAGCATCGTAATCCGTAAGGTTCAGCTCCTTCACGAAACGATCGAACAATTCGTTCGGCAATTCGGGAAGCAGGGCTTTTATCTTAGCGATGTATTCTTCGGTAACGATTACCGGCTGCAGATCCGGCTCAGGGAAATAACGGTAGTCGTTGGCGCTTTCTTTATCACGCATCCAGACCGTTTCTCCTGTTACTGCATTAAAGCTCCTGGTTGCCGTAGTGATCTCTTCGCCTTCTTCAATATCTTCTATCTGTCTTTTTATCTCAAATTCAATGGCACGTTGTACATTGCGGATGGAGTTCATGTTCTTTACCTCCACTTTTTTTCCGAATGCATCCGATCCTTTCAGCATCACGGACACGTTGGCATCGCAGCGCATAGAACCTTCTTCCATATTCCCGTCGCAGATGTCGAGATAACGAACGAGCTTCCGTACTTCTGTGAGATAAGCATACGCCTCATCCGAAGTTTTGATATCGGGTTCCGAAACGATCTCCAGCAGAGGAACTCCCGCACGGTTCAAATCGATCAAACTATCGGCTGCATCCTGGTCGTGCATGCTTTTACCGGCATCTTCTTCCATATGGATGCGGGTAAGATTTACTTTTTTTGTACCGCCGTTTTTCAGCTTAATGGTGATGGCTCCGCCGTTACAAATGGGTGTTTTATCCTGGGTGATCTGGTAGCCTTTCGGAAGATCGGCATAGAAATAGTTCTTGCGTGCAAACTGGTTCTCTTTACGGATATTGGCATTCACAGCCAGTCCCAGCTTCACAGCAAATTCAATAGCACGTTTATTCACACGTGGCAGCGTACCGGGATGCCCCAGGCTGATCACGCTTACATTGGTATTTGGCAAAGCGCCGTACTCGTTAATGTCATTCGCATACATCTTGCTTTTGGTAAGCAACTGGATGTGCACTTCCAACCCGATGACCGCTTCGTATTTTTCGTAGATCGACATGTAAATTTTTTGAAAAATAAAAGGTCAAAGATACACATTCCCGGGGATAAACGATTGGTTTTTAAAGCCTTTATTGGCATTTTTTGTAATATCCTGTGGAAGGAAAAAGCCTGCCTAAAAACAAAAGCAGGTACCGATTGCGATACCTGCTTTAACCTATAAGGGTGCCGGAGAGGAATTAACTTTCCGGGTATGATTTTTTGTGCGTGTCGTTGCTGTCATAAATATCATCGATGGTGTCATCCGTTTCGTTCAGCTCGTATTTTTTCTCGTTGCTGATATTTATATTGATGATAGCAGGAGGAGGGGAAGCGGTTCGTACCCAGACACCGTTGCCCCAGTATACATAGGTACTGTTGTAATTGTCCCAGTAAAAATTATAGCGCGGAAAAAATACCCAGCGTCTGTAATACCCTACGGGCGGCCCCCAGTAGGGATGATATACTTTTCCATAAAAATGCGGGTGATGGCGATAATGACGATGGCGGTGACCATGATAATATCCCTGCTTATTCACTACTACTACCTTAGAATTATTATGGTAGGATTTATTCTTAACGATCACCTTTTTATTGCCTCCGTGGCGGTGGCCTTTCTGGGCCATCAGCGGATCGTTCGGTGTCAGTATTGCCAGCAAAACAATTAAAAAGGCTTTAACGATTGTTCTCATGATTTCCGTGTTTTTGATTTGACTAGGCATTGGTCCGATAGTTTAATCCTGTTCTGTTAAAATCAGGAAAAGACTGTGCCATTTATGTAATTGGCTCAATAATAGGTAAATAGAAATAAAACAGAAAAGGAGAAAAATAAGCGCAGGGAAAGTTTTACTCAGCTTTTTTGGTCAGTGATTTAAACACATCTTCCAGCTTGCTTTCCACTTTTTGAAGGGAAAGGATACTGATATTGCTTTTAACCGCATAATCGAAGATCCCTTTACGGACATCTGCAGTTGCATTGCCCTCGATCAGCCATACATTACCTATCGTGTTTTTTGCCTCGCGCACGCCGCTGATACTTTTCAGTGCGCTGCGGCTGGGCTCCTTGTCAAACTCGACCTGCACCACCTGCACTTCTTCCTGCCGGTGTTTTAGTTTCGATGTCTGATCGTTGGCCACAATTTCTCCGTGATTGATGATGATCACTTTGCTACAGACTGCTTCTACTTCCTGCATGATGTGGGTGCTGAGCATCACGGTTTTTTCGCGGCCGATATTTTTGATGAGCGAACGGATCTCTTCGAGCTGGTTCGGATCAAGACCTGTGGTAGGCTCATCCATGATCAGTACTTTGGGATCGTGGATCATGGCCTGCGCAATGCCCACACGCTGACGGTATCCTTTGGAAAGGGCTCCTATTTTTTTGTTCTGTTCGATCTGCAGGCCGGTGAGCTCTATCATCTCTTTCACCCGGTTGCGTTTGTTATTTATTTTGTGCAGGCCGCCGATAAACTCGAGGTATTCTTTTACATACATATCGAGGTACAAAGGATTGTGCTCCGGCAGGTACCCGACATTTTTCCGTACTTCCATCGATTGCTCCGATACATCAAATCCGCATACACTTGCCTTACCCGAAGACTGGGGGATATAGCAGGTCAGGATCTTCATCATCGTGGATTTGCCGGCTCCGTTCGGCCCCAGGAAACCAACAATTTCTCCTGCATGGATCTCAAAAGAAACATCATTGAGCGCTTTCTGGCTCCCGTATACCTTGCTGATATTTTCTACCCTGATGGACATGTGTCTGAATAAATAAGAGCCGTAAAGTTAAGAAATAAACGCATTGAATGGATACGCGGTTCATTTTAAAAGGAGCAGAAAATAGAGTACATTCGATCTGTTAAAAACCTTCATATGAAAAACATCCTCTACATTTCTGTATTACTGTTCATAGCATCCTGTGAACTGCCGGAAAAAGCTCCCCGCACTGAGAAGATCGGTAAGCTGGAAGCCGTAAAAGCCGATATGAAAAAATTCCGTTTCGAAGTGAATGGGAAGCAGCCGGATGCAGCAGTGATCCCCTATGGTTCTTCGGTAACGCTCCTTATGGAGGGAGTGGAAGGATTTAAAGAAACAAAAGGAAGGATCAATTGCGATGCCTCCATAGAAGTGTTCAATGCAAAGAACGAAAGCATCGTGTTCCTGGATAAATTATTTGACGAAAAGTATCCGAACGGAATGCCGGTGGAAAAATTCAAAGGCACATTAGAGCTTAGCCTGAAATGCCAGCGTCCTGTACGGATCAGCGAAACACAAAAAATAGTATTTACCCTGAAAGACAAGGACAGTGAATCAAAACTAATTATCAGTGAGAATTTTTTACTGGCTCCTTCGACAGGTTTGACTTATACGGAGAAGGGACTCCGTTCGGACGGATTCTTTTTGCACCGGAACAGCGAGCAATCGGCATTGACCGAAAACGTGCTGGCCCCGGGAGATACCCTGTATGCCTACTGCAGTGGCGTTACAGGAATGGAACCGGATAATAATATGGTATGGCCGGATGCTTCCATTGCATTGTACACCGAACAGGGAGAAGTGCTTGCGGAATTTAAAGACCTCTATAAAGACTATGAGAAAGAAGGTGCGGATGCTGATGTAGTGCAGGAGCTCTTATCCATGCAATTGATCACGCCACCAACCCTTCAACCGAAAACAAAGTATTATGTACTGTTTTATATCGGCGACAAAAAAGGTCCGAACAGTTTGAATGCGAGATTTGATTTTGTGACGGAGTAGATCAGCGTTTGTTCAGCAGCTCTTTGTATAAACGATCCATATCTCCAACCAACCGGGTATAATGGAATTGTTTGCCTACGATCTCCCAGCCTTTGGCGCCCATCAATTGGCGCAATGCTTCTTCTTCAATAAGCGATAATAGCTTTTCGGTGTAATAGGCATCGTCATCCACTGCCGTGAGGAAACCTGTTTGATCACTGACTACATCACGCACTCCGCCCACATCGGTAGTGATCACGGGCTTTCCTGCTGCCTGCGCTTCAATAAGGCTTACCGGAGTTCCTTCGTTGAAAGAAGTGAGGCATACAATATCACTGCCGGCCAGCACCCAATCCACATTGGTGATCCAGGAAGTGAATGTCAGCGTGGCTTTCCGTGGCGCTATTGTGAAATCGGTGAAATCGATATTCAGGTTGCGGGCTGTATTTTCACAATGTGCACGTGTTTCTCCATCGCCTACAATAAAAGCACGGATCTTTTTCGTACTCCTGTTCAATGCGTTTTTCAGACAGCGCAAAAACATATCGTGGTTTTTGATAGGAGCTAATCTTCCTACGATCACCAGCACGATCTCATCATCTTCTACTAAGTATTTTGAACGGAAGTCTTTTCGCTTATCTTCTTTATCATCAATGAATTTGTTGAGGTCGAAGCCGAGATTAATGACATGTGTTTTTTCAGGCGGGGCAATTTTATGGATCTGTGTAAGCTCGTATTTTTGTTTGTCGCTGATGGCTATAATGGCGCTGGACCGTTTGGCTAAATACCGTTCGACGTTTTTATATAAAGTGGTTTTTGCTTTTCCGAAATAGGAATGGAACACATGTCCATGAAAGGTGTGTACTATTACGGGGACCTTTTGATTAAAAGCAGCGAGGCGACCGATCGCTCCTGCTTTGGAAGCATGGGTATGCACGATATCCGGCTTAAAATCGCCGATGATCTCTTTGATGCGGGTGTAGGCTTTTTTGTCTTCGCTCCAGCTGATGGCGCGTTTCATTTCGGGAATAAGAATAGGTTTTAATCCTAATTGCTCCGGAATAAAAGTGGAGCTGTCTTCGCCGGGTTCTTTGTCGCCACCGATCAGCATGGTTTCGTATTCAGCAGGAAGGTATTTGCTGAGGTAGGTAACATTGTAGGTAATGCCACCTAAATTGAAACGGTTGATGATACGGAGGATTTTTGGCATCAGGAACAATATTTTTTATACCGGTGATTCATAGATAGTATGCCTATTCCGCGCATCAGCGCAAATATAGCCAAAAAGAAATGTGCAATACTGATAAAATAATCCCGAAAGCACTTGTTTGTATCCAATAAAAAAATAAATTTATGTTTTGAATACATCAGGATATGATCTACGAGTTTAACGGATATATACCGGTAGTGCATGAGAGTAGTTTTGTGCATCCGCAGGCTTGTGTAACAGGCAATGTGATCATCGGCAAACATGTGTATGTGGGACCGGGTGCGGCCATCCGGGGCGATTGGGGCGAGATCATCATTGAAGACGGCTGCAATGTGCAGGAGAACTGTACCATTCACATGTTTCCCGGAACGACAGTTATATTAAAAGAGTCTGCTCATATCGGGCACGGAGCTATTATACACGGCGCTGTGATCGGAAAAAACTCCATGGTGGGAATGAATGCCGTGATCATGGACGATGTGGTGATAGGCGATAATTGCATCATCGGTGCGCTCACCTTTGTGCCGACCAATACGATCATTCCCGAAAGGAAGGTAGTCGTAGGAAACCCTGCAAAAGTGATCAAGGATGTGAGCGATACGATGATCGAATGGAAAACAAAGGGCACTCAGTTGTACCAGCAATTGCCTGCCGACTGTTTCGCTACCCTGAAGCCCTGTGAACCACTGCGTGAACTGAATGCCGATCGCCCTAAACAGCAGGACATCTACAAGACCTGGAAAAAAACAAACCGCAGCTGAGCTATGGTAAAAGTGGATCTTGAAATACGTGTGCGGAAAACAATTTCAATAGGCGAGGTTATCTTTTACAATCAGGATCTCATCGCTTTCTATTTTAATGATGATATTACGATCGGTGTAGCGGAGGTGAAAGAGATGGTGTACGTAACCCGGGAGCTTACGGGAGGAGAGGTCGATCTGCTGAATCTTGTGGTGACAGGCGAACGCAATAATATATCCACCCAGGCATTTTCGTATGATCTGTTCAAAGAGCTGAATATTAAGCAAAGAACCGTTGCAGAAGCTGTTGTTATAAAGAACCTGCCAACGCGCATCATGGCCAATTTTTACTACAAAGCCATCCGCCGTTCGTTCCCGGTGAAAGTGTTTGACTCGGAAGAGGATGCGGTCAGCTGGTTGTTTTCTTCCAAATGCCCGGACTGATTGAGCGGAGCCGGATTTTTGATATAGATCAAAATAAACCGGCAACAAGCTTTTTTGGTTTTATTTGTAAAAGGAATTACGCGAACATTGCTACTTTTGCTTCGTGGAAGTACTGAGAAGATTATTAGCTGCAATTTGGAAGATATGGTTCGCACTCATCTTCATCCTGATTTTTTTGATCCTGTATCCTTTTTTCGTGCTCTTTCTTAACACCAAACAACTGCGGGCAGTAATGTTTCTGAAACGGATCTGGGGTGGTCTCGCCATTAACCTGGCAGGTATTTTCCTGAAAAGGATCTATCGCACGGATCGCAATAAACTGCCGGAGACCTGCGTTTTTGTGGCCAATCACAGTTCCTACCTTGATATCATCGTAAGCTGCCATGTGTACCCGCACAATCTTATTTACATGGGCAAAGCAGAGTTATTGAAAGTCCCCCTGTTCAATATATTTTTCAAAAAGCTGGACATCCCGGTGAACCGGAAAAGTACGACGGCTGCCCACCAGGCCTATCTTCGTTCGGGTGAGGAAATTGACAAAGGCAACAGTATGTGTATTTTTCCCGAAGGTACGATCAGCAATGAAGGTGTGCTGAAGCCATTCAAGAACGGGGCTTTCAAGCTGGCGATCGAAAAGCAGGTGCCTATTGTGGCGGTTACCTTTGTGAGCAACTGGAAACTCCTTCAAAACGGAGGGTTTTTTAAGAGCTTCGGCAGGCCGGGACTCATCCGTGCCATCATCCACGAACCCATCCCGACAAAGGGGATGACAGAAGAAAATTTAGTATCTTTGCGTCAGCAGGTGTATGACCTCACCGTTCATACTCTGGAAGAATTTAACCGGCCAAAGAAATGACAATAGATCACAAAACAGTTGACGAAGTTGCACACCTCGCGCGACTCGAATTCGAGGCAGATGCAAAGACCGAAATGGTAAAAGACATGAACAACATGTTATCTTTCGTCAACAAGCTCAACGAACTGAACACAGATGCCATCGAACCCCTCATTTATATGACAGACGAAGTGAACGTGCTGCGTGAAGATGAGCCGGTAGTATCGATAACCCAGCAGGAAGCATTGAAGAATGCTCCTAAAAAAGACAGCGACTATTTCAAAGTCGCAAAAGTTATCGAACAGAAGTAATTCGTTTTTTACACACACACCAACCACACACACCACCTGATGGAATTATCGGCAACAGAGCTGGAAATGCTTAAATACCCTATTGGAAAATCTCCTGCAAAAGCTGATTTTTCTTTTGAAGAGATCAGTACGAACATCAGCCGGATAGCGGAATTGCCTGTGGCTCTGATGAAACTTTCTGCCGAACTGAAAAAAGAGGACTACGATGTCTCTTACCGGCCGGGCGGCTGGAGTATTGCACAGATCATTCATCATATCACCGATAGTCATGTGAACGCCTACACCCGCGTGAAGCTGACACTGACAGAGAACAATCCAACGATCAAACCCTATGATGAAAACCTCTGGGCCATTACGCCCGATGCTACATCCGGCGACGATACACACGTTTCCGTTATTATCTTATCGGGTATCCATCACCGCTTGGCAAAATTGCTGAGCAGCCTTGAGGAAAGCGCTTTCAAAAAGACCTACATTCATCCGCAATATATA
Organism: Bacteroidota bacterium; assembly: GCA_021156365.1. Classification (GTDB taxonomy): domain Bacteria; phylum Bacteroidota; class Bacteroidia; order B-17B0; family Aurantibacillaceae; genus JADJDM01. The sequence goes on along the minus strand of JAJNDK010000005.1, from coordinate 173,266 downwards.
AAAACAGTGAATCTGGCCCAGCTGTGCGATCTGTATGCCTGGCATGGCGAACACCATGTGGCGCAGATAAAAGTAGCGCTGGAAAAGAGGTTTTAAAAAGGATCTCTCTGTCAGGTATTGTTTTCAAGGAATCTTCTCACTGCCTTCGGCAATGTATCGATCAGCACCGCATCGGAAGGATTGGTGGCATCGTATACGAGCTGTTCTTTTTCTTCGTCTTCCACCAGGGCAGGCTTGTGTGTCTTCACCATACCTTCCGTCAGCATCCCGTCTTTAGTAGTAAAGCTGAAATATACTTTGTAAACCGTTTGTTTATTGATCTTTGTACTTGTCGCTTCCTTCCGCGTTACTTTTCCATGTGCGTGCAGGCCGGTTTGTAATAAATGGATGTTTTTTCGCGATCTGCGCAACCCGATCACCAGAAACACAAGTCCGATGAATGGAAAGAGCATGGTCATAAAAAGAACCCAGATCTGGAAAGGCGCTTTTCGCATACCCGGTATTACTGACAAAGAAGGATCAGCAGCAGTGTATTGCACATCTACAGAATCCAGTGGACTTACATCCGGCCCGAGGGAATACGCATCGGAAGTGTATACTTTTCCATTTACGGAATAGTTGTAGGTATTGTGATAGATGCGTGTTTTATTCTCTCTGGAGTTGGTTTCTTCCACATGTACGATAACTCCCCGTACAACAGGATCTGTATCCTTAAAAGCAAAAGTGCTGGTAAAGTCCGTATTGGCACCGAACACAATGACAAAAACACTTCCGAAAAGAAAAAAGACCAGTCCCAGCGAGAACATAACGTTCCCAAACATGATAGTTAGTTTCAGTTTGCCCGAAATGGTACGGGGCAGGTTCCAGTTGTTAAGGCTTGACGTATTGTGTGTTTGCATTGTACTGTTTTTATTTGTCTGAGGATTTTTATTTCTTTTTTGGTCTTCCGATAAATTTTTGTGCGGTTCCTGAAAGCGCTTCTACCAAGGTAGCTTTTCGTATGTCCTGTGGATCATACAGTATATATTGCAATACGTCTTCCCGCAGATCCCTTATGGATTTAATACGACTCTCCAACGTTTTACCATCTTTTGTCTGAAATGTGAACACATAAATATAAACAGGATTTTCGTTAAAGCTCATGAACCCATCCAGTTTATTTGTTATTCTTCCGGTAGTACGAATTCCATATTGCAACAGCCTTAAATTCCGTAAAGCCCTTCGGGCTCCCGGGATCAGCAGGAACAATCCTGTTACCGGAAACAGTAGTATAATGACAAAACCCAGGTCCAGTCCGAAAGGAGCCCTGCTCATGCCTGGGATTACAGCTATTGCAGGATTTTTAGCGATGTATTGCACGGTGGTCGTGTCAGTTTCCTTTAGCTTTATGCTGCTGGAATAGGAGGACGATGAATAGCGGGCACCATTAACAGAATAACTCACTGCATATTTTACAATATCGCCGGCATCATCTCCATTGGAGGTTGTAAAAACATTCGTAATGACCCCGGTACAGGTTGGATCATTCTGTCCGAAAATAAACCTGCTGCTAAAATCGGTGTCTTTCCCAAATATAATAAGCGCGAATACACCTCCTAAAAGGAAAACAGAACCAAAGGAAAAATATATATTTCCAAAAAAGACAGACAATCTCAGTTCGGTTGAAACAGGACGTGGAATTTCCATATCATCAAACGAAACGAATTGTGCCATGTTCTTGGTGTGCAGGGTTTATTTAGTATTCAAGCAGATCCAGGAGCTTATTCTTAAAGCGCTCTTTCGGCAGGAAATTAATTTCGAGATCCGCATTCATCGGAACTGGTGTATCGAGGCTGCCTTCACGCGCAATCGGTGCATCTAGGTATTCAAAGCAGTGTTCCGCGATCAGTGCGCTCAGTTCTCCGCCGATACCGCCTGTGATCGTATCTTCATGCAGGATAAATGCTCTGCCGGTTTTTTTCACAGAAGTATAGATCGTTTCTGTATCCAGTGGAGCAAGTGTTCTTAAGTCGATCAGGTCGGCAGAAATTTCCGGGTGTTGTTCCAGTAGCTCTATTGCCCAATGCACACCCATTCCGTAAGTGACAATAGAAACCTGCGTTCCTTCTTTCACCAGTCGTGCTTTTCCGAAAGGCAGCGTGTAATAGTCGTCCGGAACATCTTCCGTAATGCTTCTGTATAATCCTTTGTGCTCAAAGAACATCACAGGGTTCGGATCTTCGAATGCACTCAGCAATAATCCTTTTGCATCCGACGGGAAAGCAGGGTACGCAATTTTTAATCCCGGGGTTTTAAAGAACCAGGCTTCGTTGCTCTGCGAGTGGAAAGGACCCGCTGCAACACCTGCTCCTGTTGGCATCCGGACCACCACATCGGCATGTTGTCCCCAGCGGTAATGTGATTTGGCAAGGTTATTTATGATCTGTGTCATGCCTTCCGAAACGAAATCGGCAAACTGCATTTCTACCATGGATTTATACCCATTGATGCTCAGTCCGAATCCCGTACCTAAGATCGCCGATTCACACAGCGGTGTATTACGCACACGGTCTTTCCCGAACTCCGCCACAAAACCATCGGTGATCTTGAATGCACCGCCGTATTCAGCAATGTCCTGTCCCATTAACACAAGATTCGGATGTTTTTTCATCGCTAAACGCATACCGTCGGAAATAGCATCGATCATACGTTTTGGAGAACCTCCCTGTGGTTTTGTATCGCTTGCCACATAAGGTTTATACATGTCCTTTAATTCGACCGCCGTATCTGCTTCCGGCAGTTGCTCATTGAAAGTAATGTCTAAGCCTGTTTCAATTTCTTTTTTGAATTCGGCACGTATTTTTTCGATCAGATCTTCTGTCAAAACACCTTCTTCCAATAAATACCGCTCGAAATTTTGCACAGGATCTTTTTTGCCCCAGATATCGAACAGCTCTTTTGGTATGTATTTGGTTCCTGAAGCCTCCTCGTGTCCGCGCATCCGGAAGGTGATACATTCCAGTAAAACAGGGCGTGGTTTTTCACGGATATCTTCTGCGATCTTTTTCACTGCTTCGTATACTTTCAATACATTGTTGCCATCCACCTGCACGCCTTCGATACCGTAACCGATCGCTTTATCGATGAATTGTTTGCATTTGAACTGCTCACTGCTTGGTGTGGAAAGACCATAGCCGTTGTTCTCGATCACGAAGATCACCGGCAGGTCCCATACAGCTGCCACGTTCATGCTTTCATGAAAATCACCTTCGCTTGTGGCTCCGTCGCCTGTGAATACTGCTGTTGCTCTTTTGTCTTTGCGTAGTTTGTTGGCAAGACTGATCCCGTCTGCCACACCCATCTGTGGACCGAGGTGGGAGATCATCCCTACAATTTTATATTCCTGTGTACCGAAGTGAAAAGAACGATCGCGACCCTTTGTGAATCCGCCCGGCTTCCCTGTGAACTGGGAGAACAAGCGGTTCAATGGTATCCCGCGTGTAGTGAACACACCTAAGTTACGATGCATGGGCAATATAAATTCTTCTTTTTCCAGCGCGGTGGCAAGACCTACCGAAATAGCCTCCTGCCCGATACCCGAGAACCACTTTGAAATTTTGCCCTGGCGAAGAAGGATCAGCATTTTTTCTTCGATCATACGGGGCTTTAAAATATTGCGGTAAAGTGTGAGCAGGGTTTCGTCCTTATGTTTTTTACGGTCGAATTTAACGGGCATTTCGGCTGTGATCATAATTGTCAAATTAAGCTCCAAATGTAAGAAATTTTGACCTGAAATCGAAGATCAGCAGCAGATTTGGGCAGATTCCCCGGACGCTATTTCGGCAACGAAAAATCAATGAGATCCGCCTCGCCGGAAAAGAAATTCAGGGATATTCTAAAATTTTTATACATTTGCCCCGTCTTAAGGGGTGCTTTTTTGAAATTCAAAGAGGCTGAGATTATACCCAATACTGTTTTGTGCCAAACACAGGGCAGTATAAACCTGATCAGGGTAATGCCTGCGGAGGGAATAAATGTAAATGAATGCCATCCCTGCATTCGTTTTATTTATTAATTTAAAATATAAGTAAAATGAACAAACTTGCAAGAGTGCTTGCTGTGTTGTGCGTGTCGGCAGTTTCTTTGCCTGCGCAGATCAACATTTCAGGCGTGGTAACAAATGAAAAAGGCGAAGCAGTTTCGTATGCAGCCATCAGTATCAAACAGACTTTCTTTTCGGCACAAACGGGCGTTGCCGGAAATTACCTGTTTAAGAATGTAAAACCCGGAACGTACATCATTGAAACTTACAGCATGGGATACAAAAAACAGAGCGATACGGTGAAGGTGGAAAGCACACCCGTTGTAAAAGACATTGTGCTGGAAAAAAGTGAAGTGGTGATCGACGAAGTGCTGGTGGAATCCACACGGGCATCGGCCAACAGCGGTTTTGCGTATTCCACCATGAAAAAAGAGGACATTCAGAAAGTAAATCTCGGGCAGGACATGCCCTATATTCTGAACAACCAGACTTCCGTTGTAAGCACTTCGGATGCAGGAACAGGTATCGGGTACACGAGTATGCGTATCCGGGGAACGGATGCAAGTCGTATCAATGTGACGGTGAATGGTATCCCAACCAATGATCCGGAAAGTCAGGGAACGTTTTGGGTGGATTTCCCGGATCTAGCCTCCAGTACCAACAGCATCCAGGTGCAGCGCGGTGTGGGCTCATCCACCAACGGAGCAGGCGCTTTCGGTGGAAGCATTAATATCCAAACCAATACGCTGAATACAAAACCCTATGCGGAACTCATCACCAGCGGGGGGGCATTCAACACATTGCGCACGACCTTAAATGCAGGCACCGGCTTGTTGAATGAGCATTGGGCACTGGACGCAAGGGCTTCCAGGATCAGCAGCGATGGATTTATCGACAGGGGTTATTCCAAACTGTACTCCTGGTATTTATCGGGAGGATATTACGGAAAGAAAACCACCGTGAAAGCAGTTGCGTTTTCGGGTAATGAGCAAACTTACCAGGCCTGGTGGGGAGTGCCGGAAACCAAGCTGAACGGAGAGCCGAAAGACAGCTTGTTCGATTACCTGTATAACAACCTCGGGTATGTGTCTCCTGCAGATACAACAAATATTAAAGACTCGGATAACCGGACCTATAATATTTACACCTACAAAAATCAAACGGATAATTACAAACAGGATAATTACCAGCTGCATTTTATCCATGAGTTCAATAAAAAACTGACGATCAACCTGGCGCTTCATTATACCAAAGGCAAAGGGTATTATGAAGAGTTCAAATACGATCAAAGCGTGGCGGACTACGAACTGATACCGGTAGTTTCGGGAACGGATACGATCACAAACTCCGACCTGATCCGCAGGAAATGGCTGGACAATGATTTTTACGGAGCAGTATATTCGATCCATTACAAACCGATCAACAAATTACAGATCATACTTGGTGGAGGAGCAAATAAATACATTGGGCAGCATTATGGCGAGATCATCTGGGCACGGAACATTTCCAATATCGGCATCAATCACCGGTATTATAATGATACCGGGTTTAAAACAGACATCAACTCCTATCTGAAGCTGAATTACGAAGTGACCAAAAATTTCAATCTCTTTGCAGATGTGCAATACCGTACAGTGAATTATGATTTCGTTGGGATCGATTACAATTACAACGATTCGGTGCAGACCAGAACATTTAACTTCCTTAATCCGAAAGGTGGGTTCTGGTATGCGCCAAAAGAAAACATGAAAGTATATGCCTCTTTCAGTATTGGCAACAGGGAACCGAACCGTGATGATTTTACGGAGAACAAATACAGCAAGCAGCCAAAAGCGGAGCACATGAATGATATAGAGATCGGCTTCAACCAGAATTTTAAGAACCTTGCATATGGGATCAATATCTATGATATGGAGTATACCAACCAGTTGGTGCTTACCGGTGAGCTAAACGATGTGGGTGGATCGCGAAGGATGAATGTGGCGAAGAGCTACAGGCGTGGTGTGGAGATAGAAGCAGGCGGTCAGCTCACAAAATACCTGGACATCAATGGGAATATTACCCTGAGCCAAAACAAGATCAAAGATTTTAAAGAGCTGGTGGCCGACTATGATGATTATGAAGACTACCAGGATACGATCACACATTCGCTCACGGATATTGCCTATTCACCGAATGTGATCTCTTCGCTGATCATTACCGGGCATCCCGTAAAAAACATGGACATTGCTTTGGTAAATAAATATGTGGGCAAGCAGTATCTCGACAACACGTCCAACGAAAACAGGATGCTGGATGCGTATTATGTGGCGGATCTGAGGCTCGGTTACCTACTAAAAGCAAAAGGGGTTCAGGAGATCCGCTTTACTGTTTCCGTAAATAATATATTTAATAAAATGTATAGCTCCAATGGGTATACATATGGCTGGATCTCAGGGGGCAGGCAATATACCTACAATCATTATTATCCGCAGGCCGGAACTAATGTGATGGGAGGGATCTCCATCAGGTTTTGATTTTTTCCAAAGTTTTTGGAAGCTTATTTTAAAATGCAGACCGATAAAGAGGGTGAAGGCTCATTTATTTTTTTGGTGGAGCGGGAGTTTTTAGCTGGGTTATTTTTTTATAAATAAGCGACGACAATTCCCGGATCTGATTGTCCAGTTTCAAGGTTGATTGTTTCATGTATCCGGCAATTTTATTTAATTGAGAAGGTGGCCCTGAAGTGGTATTGAACAGTCCGGAAAGCCCGAGGATATGAGCGACAGGCTGTCGTAATTTGTGGGATATGGCAAACATTAGTTCTTCGAGCCAGTTTAAGTCTTCCTTCTGTTTTTTTAGCTTTTCGAAACAAGTCAGTTTTTTGGTTTTATTTTCTTCTTCTTTTGGAAGGCGAATTGTTTTCATTATAGATTAGCTTAGGGTAAGGAATTATTTTTCCTAAAGTTAAATTAGAGCATATGGACCTATGGAAGATTACAGAACCCTGCAAAAAACTTACACTATTCACACATTCGCGTGTACAATACTCTGTCTTTTGTGATTTTTTCGTGTAACATACCTGCAAATGACTTCGTTGGGAAATATCGGGGCTTTATTTGGATGAAAAATTCTAATCACTTCGTTTTGAGACACCGATCGTAAGACCTTCCAGCTTTGCATTCAGCTGCTTCACTTTTTCGCTTACTCCTTCATAAGTGAATTTCAGCTCTCCGAAAATTGTTTTGTCGGGATGAATGACTATTTCTGTATGTTCAGTTTCTGTGGAGGCTTCTGTAATGTGCCGGTGTTTGATCACTCCTTCTTCAAACCTGAAGTTCCCTTTTTTTCCTTTAGATACAGTGGTGAGGGCACAAAATGCCGAAACATAATTAATGGAAGCGATATCAAGCTCACAGAATCCTTTTCCAACCTCCGGGTGTTTTTTATGATTTCTTCCGGCAAATAGACTGGTCATCAACAGCTCGGCGGTATGGGTTCCGTGACCTGTGCCGAGCGACACGCCCACGTCATATTTTACAACAAATGAGTCTTCGGATAAAACGATCTCAAGCCGGGTGCATTTCCCGTTAATATATTCATCGAGGGCATGGCAGGCTACTTCCAGCGGTAGCGCATCCAGGGATTGATCCCTGAAGCATTTTTCGAAATACATTTTCGGTCGAAGACGAACACTTTCGCGTGCAGTGATGACTTTTATATCATCTTCGGTGTAATTTTTTTCAGCCATAGTGTCAAAATTTAGCTCAACATCAATACCGCTCTCAGCAGTCCAAGATCATCAAAGCTTTTCGGCAATTCATATTTCTTCACGCCTTTCCTTTCGAGTGCCCGCCCGGTTGCATCTCCCATGGCTACTGCCTTAAAGCCGGGTTTCCATTTGTTCTTTTCGAAGAAGGCATCCACATTGCTCGGGCTGGTGAAAACAAGGATATTCGTATCATCGGAAACGGTCACCGCATGTTTCAGTGTTTGATATACGGGCAGATTGATCGCATTTTCTTTTTTGGTCAATTGGTTCTGTACACTCTGCATACTTTCTTTCGCGATCGGGAATACTACTTTTGCATTACCCGCTAAGGCCGAGAATTGTTTTCCGATCAGTTTGGTATCTGTCGATTGGCCGATGAAATCAGCACGTTTGTTGTACTGGCGGAGTTCCATCGCCGTTTGTTTGCTGATACAGCCAAATTTTACATCCGGTACTTTCGGATTTTGTTTGAAGAAAAAATCCACTGCATTTTTGCTGCTGAAAAAGATCCAGTCGCAGGCAGGGATCTCAGCAATGGCAATTTCCTTCAGTTCGATCAGGGATTGCCCGCTCACCGTGAAACCCAGTTGACGCAGCGCATTGGGCAGGTAATGATGATCACGGAAATTTTTGGTAACGAATACATTTTGTTTTTGAATGCCGTTGATATGTTCCACTACTTTCTCCGGCAGGTCGCCCGGGAAAAAGGTTTCGAAGACCAGCTGTACAGGTTGTTTGTCCCAACCTGCCGCTTTGGAAACCCATAAGCGAAACACTTTCCGGTCTTCATCGTTCATTTCGGTTTCGCACCAGGCACCTAATGGCAACTGGCAGCCTCCGTCGAAAAGGTTCAGTACCTTACGCTCCAGGCTGATCTGTAATAGAATGTCTTCGTTGTTTAATTGGGCAAAAACTTTTTCCATTTCCGCATCGTTCTCCCGGATCTGCCAGGCAAGGACACCCTGTGCCGGTGCCGGAACCAATTCACGTGGATCAAGGATCTCCGCATGAAATTCATCGAGATTTATTTTCAGACGTTCCACGCCGGCAGCAGCCAGCATGATCGCATCGTATTGTTTTTCGCGTAGTTTGTTAATGCGTGTGGGAACATTTCCTCTCAGGTCCCGCATCTCCACATCCTGCCGGAATGCTTTGAACTGCGCTTTCCTACGTGCGGAAGATGTTCCGAGCACGGCGTTTTTCTTCAGATTGAATTTTTGTTTTTCATTTACCGATTCCTTGCGGATGAGCAAAAGCTCCGATGGATCTTCCCGGTCCGAAACACCTGCTATCATCAATCCTTCCGGGCTTTCGGTAGGCAGGTCTTTGTGCGAGTGAACCGCTACATCGATCTCTTTATTCAGTAATGCTTCTTCCAGCTCTTTGGTGAAAAATCCTTTCCCTTCGAGTTTTTCAAAGGAGGTATTCCATTGCTGGGTACGATCGCCCTGTGTGGAGATTATTTTCAGTTCGGCAGAAAAGCCTTTTTGTTCCAAAAGTGATTTGGTGTAATTAGCCTGCCAAAGTGCAAGCTCGCTGCCTCTTGTTCCTATTATAATAGTGCGCATCAGTAAAATTCAGAGATAATAAATTTGTAAGCAAAGGTAACGAAAACAAAGCACCTTACATGCCTTCGCGAAGCCTCGCGATGGTTCATTAATGTGCTTGGTTTAAGGGTGAACGATTTTGCTATTTACTTCAATAGCGCCTCTTTTGCGGTTTTCATCGCTACGGCATTGTATTTCTTTTCCATATAAGCAAGCACCTTGTCGAGGACTTCCTTGCCTTGTGTATCAAGCCCATTAATGTCTTTTGCAAATACTTCGTTCACTGCCAGGTCTTTAATCTCTTTTACTTTTTTCGGGATCTCCCCGAACGCCAGCTCTATGGTACGTTCTTTTGCGATCTGTTTGAACTCTTCCATGTGCTCACGGATAATGTCGCCACAGGCTGCCAATTCCTCAGCGCGTTTCAACAGGTTTTCCTGTGCCTGTTCTTTCAGGGATTCTACCGCGATCAGGCGGATATCGAATTCATTCACCAGGTTGCGGTCAATATCATTCGGAACAGCCAGGTCGATGATCACTTTTCTTCCCGCGTCTCCGTTCAGCAGGGAGGTGTAAATTTCTTTTGTAATGATCGGTGTTTCGGAAGAGGTGCAGGTGATCAGCACATCGAAACCTCCTTTGTATCCTGCCAGCTCGTTAAGTTGAAATGCTTTTCCATCCAGTTCGGCAGCCAGTTTCTGCGCTTTACTTTCGGTGCGGTTAAATACCACAAAGTTTGCATATTTATGTTTTTGCAGGTACTTGGCGAGGTTGGTATTTGTTTCTCCGGCGCCAACGATCAGTATGCGTGCATCGTTTTTGATATTCAGATCGCGCAGCTCGCGGTAAGCCAGTGATACAACCGATACAGGGTTTTTTGCAATGCCGGTACGTGTGTACACATCTTTCGCAGTTTCGATGGTTTGTTTGATCACGAGACGGATCAGGTCGCCGGTAATGCCCAGTTTGGAACAGGTTTCATACGACTTACGAACCTGTGTAATGATCTCACGTTCCCCGATCACTAAAGAGTCGAGTGAAGAAGCTACCTGGTAAATATGTTCTACTGCATCCAGTCCGCTGTATATGTTCGCCGTAGCTGCAAGCTTTGCCAGTTCACCCCTGGGCAATACAGGGTTCAGCTCTGCAAGAATTTCTGTAAGAAGGGAAACGGTAATTTCCTGCTGCGTGTTGAACAGGAGCTCCACACGGTTACAGGTCGATAAGAACATAAACTCATCGAAGCCGAATTTATTTTTGGTCTGAGGTAAAAGTGTGGCTTGTGATTCTTCGGAAAGATGCAAAAAACCAATCTGCTCAATCTCCAACTGCTTGTGCGTAAACGCAACTATCTGTAAGTCTTTTAGCATACTTTTCATCCGTTTACAAAGGTCAGTACAAAGCCTTTTACATTTGTCATTGCATTGTCATGTTTCTTAATTTAGAACGAATACAAATAAGCTGTCCTGAGACTTTAGTATCTTTACTTCCTATAGCTATCAGGACCTGAAAACAGTAGATAAAATAGGGAATTGGCTCCATAAACTTTCCCGGAAGAAGCGCATAAGCCTGCTGCTTGCCCTGGCTGCTTTTGTATGGTTCCTGTTTTGCCTGCCCGATCCTTTGTTCGACACTCCGTATTCAACTGTTTTGTACGACCGTTCGGGAAAGCTGATGGCTGCCCGTATCGCCCAGGATAACCAATGGAGATTTCCCGCTCCGGAAAAGATCCCAGCCAAATTCATTGTTTCCCTGATCGCGTTTGAGGATAAGAATTTCTATGTACATCCGGGGATCGATCTTCCGGCTACTTCTCGCGCACTTTACCAGAATATTCGCTTGGGTAAAGTAGTGAGCGGGGGCAGTACCCTTACGATGCAAGTGATTCGTCTCGCCCGGAAAAACAGGAAACGATCCGTATTCGAAAAAATGATTGAGATGATCTGGGCCCTGCGACTCGATTTGAGCTATTCCAAAGAAGAGATCCTGCAATTATATGCCACACACGCTCCTTTCGGCGGGAATATTGTTGGCCTGGAAGCGGCTTCCAGCAGGTATTTCGGAAGAAGCACCGATAAACTGTCATGGGCCGAATGTGCCACACTGGCCGTGTTGCCCAATTCTCCGGCTCTTATTTATCCGGGAAGAAATCAGAAGGAACTGCTGCGAAAAAGAAATACCTTGCTGAATAAATTGTTTTCCCTTGACTACTTCGATAAGGAAACGCTTGAACTGAGCCTGCTTGAGCCCTTGCCCGAAAAATTCTTTCCCATTCCGCAGGATGCGCCCCACCTCCTGAATCGCTGTATACATGATAAAGGCACCGGCAAAAGTATTACGACGACCATCGATCTTGATCTGCAAAAACAGGTAACGGCCCTGTTGGAATACCATGCCAAAACCCTTCGGGCTTCGGAGATCCACAACTGCGCTGTGCTGGTGGCAGAAGTAAATTCAGGAAAAGTACTTTGTTATGTGGGCAATACAAAAGCGGATAAGAAGTCAGCTTCCTCGGAAGATAAAGAGGATCACGGGAATGATGTAGATGTGATCAACGCGAACCGAAGTACAGGCAGTTTATTGAAACCCTACCTGTATGCGAGTATGCTCAATGATGGCGAGCTGTTGCCGGGTATGCTGGTACCGGATATTCCTACGCAGATAGGAGGATTCTCTCCGAAAAATTACAACCTTACCTACGATGGTGCAGTTCCGGCCTGGAGGGCTTTGGCAAGAAGTCTCAATATACCTGCTGTGAAATTACTTCAGCAACACGGTTTGGAAAAATTTCATCAGCAACTGAAAAATCTTGGCTTAACAACGATCACACGGCCTGCAAACGAATATGGGATGTCGCTGATCTTAGGCGGTGCGGAAGGAAAGCTCTGGGACATGACCGGCGTGTATGCATCTATGGGACGTACCGTAAATCATTACAACCGGTATGGCGGTAAATATTATAAGAACGATTATCGCCCACTGATGTACCTGGATGAAAAAGTGGAAGAAGAGATTGTTCCTACGCCGCAAAAACTGGGCGCTGCAGCCACCTGGCTTGCTTTTGAGGCAATGGCAGAAGTAGCACGCCCGGAATTGGATGCATCCTGGAAACGATTGTCGGGCGGAAGAAAGATCGCCTGGAAAACCGGGACCAGCTTTGGATATCGTGATGGCTGGGCAATTGGTATTACACCCGATTATGTGGTAGGTGTGTGGGCCGGAAATGCAGATGGAGAGGGTAGGGCGGGACTCACGGGATTATCCTCAGCCGCACCTTTATTGTTTGATGTGTTTGGAATTTTGCCGCAGCGCTCGCCCTGGTTCCGCGAGCCGGTGCAGGAAATGAAGCAAGTGAAAGTATGTGAGCAGAGTGGGTACAGAGCTTCCGTGAACTGTCCGCAAACCGATAAGATCCGTGCTCCCATCAACAGCGAAAAAACTGCACAGTGCCCTTATCACCGCATTGTACATTTAGACAAGAGTGGAATGTTCCGTGTTACCAATGAGTGTGAGGATGTAGTCAATATGCAGCATGTGCCCTGGTTTGTATTACCGCCTGCTGTGGAATATTATTACAAAATAAAAAATCCATCTTACAGAACACTGCCTCCGTTTAAGGAAGGCTGTTTCACGTACACCGGCAAGGCGATGGAAATGATCTATCCAAAAAATGGAACCGCTATTTATGTTCCGGTGGATCTCGATAGCAAGCAGACAGCCGCAGTATTCGAAGTCGCACATCGCAATCCGGCTACTACTATTTTCTGGCACATCGATGAGGCATTTATCGGCTCCACACAACAGATCCACCAGTTGGGACTCAATCCCCCGAAAGGAAAGCATTTACTTACACTGGTGGATGAGAACGGGGAGACGCTTACTATTTCGTTTGAGGTGCTGAGTGATAAGAAGTAAGAGTTGAAAAAATCCTTAAGCGGGTGAATAAGTTTGAAAACAATTTTTTTTTGCGTTCTCCGGATCTCTGCGTGAAAAAAACTCCGCGCCCTTTGCGGTTAAACGGCTATTACTGCCTATTCCTGCACATAGATCTTCTTAACTCTCGTTGAGATCGAAGTCAATACTTCATAGCTGATTGTTCCAATCGTATTTGCCATCTGCCGGATCTTCGGGATGTTGTCGAACACGATCACTTCATCGCCTGCCTTTACATTCATCCCGCTTACATCGATCATGCACATATCCATGCACACGGAACCAACTACCGGAACTGCCTTTTCATGGATCCACACAAAGCCTTTACCGTTGCTGAGCCGGCGGTTGAATCCATCTGCATAACCGATCGGGATCACAGCAATTTGCGAGTCTTTGGAGATTTTCCCACTGCGGTTGTAGCTTACCGTTTCATTCGCTTTCACTGTCTTTACCTGCGAAACAACTGTTTTTAGTGTACATACGGGCAGTAGCTTTTTCTCTTCTTCCTCGCTCACACCGATGCCATACATGCCGATCCCTACACGGACCATGTCAAAATGTGCTTCAGGGAAACGGCTGATACCACCGGAATTGCAAATGTGTTTCAGGAAGCCATAACCCATTTCTTTTTCAATTTGTAGGCAGGCTTCTTTGAAAAGACTGATCTGCTCCCTTGTAAATTCATCGAATGCAGGATTGTCGCTGGCAGAAAGATGAGAAAATACAGATGCTATTTTAAGCGTTGGATGTTGTTTTAAGTCTTCACACAGTTTTTCTACCTCCTCCGGCAAAAAACCGAGGCGGTGCATACCCGTATCTATTTTCAGATGAACGCGTGTTTCTTTATGTGACAGTCTTGTAGCGGCTTCTGCAAATGCATGCAGCACATCGAAAGAATAGATCTCCGGTTCCAGCTGATACACAAGGATACTATCGAAACTTTCACGCTCCGGGCTCATCACCATGATAGGCAAGGTAATACCTGCTTTACGCAGCTCCACTCCTTCATCAGCATAAGCAACTGCGAGGTAATTCACCCGGTGGTACTGAAGCAGGGAAGCGATCTCATAACTGCCACTTCCATAGGATTGTGCTTTTACCATCGCCATCATTTTGGTTTCCGGCTTCAGCAGCGAACGGTAATGGTTTACATTATGGATAAAATTATTGAGATTGATCACTAACTGTGTCTCATGACTCTTGTTCTGAAGCAGGGAGTTTATTTTTTCGAACTCAAAAGACCGCGCACCTTTCAACAGGATAGCTTCATTATAAAAATCGATGTTTCGGAAATCCCGGATAAATTCATCGGTATTCTTATAGAATAATTTCTCCATCGAAAAAGAATCGGCCTGTGAGCTGATCTCTTCACCTACACCAATGATGCGCTGGATATTTTTGTTGCTGATCAGATGGGCCACTTCCTTGTAAAGCTGTTCAGTCTGTTTGCCACTTTGTAAGATGTCCGAAAGGATCAGTGTTTTTTTATTATTACGGTGCTGCTGGTTCAGGTAGTCGATAGCTATGGACAAAGAGCCCAGGTCAGAATTGTAACTATCGTTCAGGATCGTACAATTGTTGATGCCCTGTTTTAATTCCAGGCGCATTTCGATCGGCTGCAGGAACATAAAGCGACTGCGGTGCGCTTCATCGTTTTTACCAACTGCAATAAGTGTGAGCCAGCAGGTGATCGCATTTTCGATAGAGGCCGCATCTTTGAAAGGAATAGTGATATGCTGCCTGTTCCCTTCTGCAAGCCCTTCAATGAGGGTACCGTTTCCCTGGTTGCTGGTTTTGGTGATCAGTAAAGAAGAGTTGTTGCGCTTCGACCAGGTAAACCGATTGACAAAAGAAGCGACTGAATTCTTAATGATATTATCAGCGATCGGGTGATCATTGCAATACACAATGCGTTTGGCAAAACGGAACAATTGTACTTTTTCCGCGATCTTCTGCTCATTGCCCGTAAAATTCTCATCGTGTGCCTGACCGATATTGGTGAGCACGGCAATATCCGGCTGAATGATGGTACGCAGCTTTTCCATTTCACCCACCTGCGAAATACCTGCTTCGAAAATAGCTAAGGTATGTTTTTCGTTCAGCTGCCACACGCTCAATGGTACACCTACCTGTGAGTTGTAGCTCTTCGGGTTCTTACAAACAATGAATGAATCACCCAGTAGGTAAGACAGCCACTCTTTTACAATGGTTTTTCCGTTGCTCCCGGTGATGCCGATCACCGGAATGTTGAATTTTTTGCGGTGTGTGGTTGCTAAGTCCTGGAGGGCTTTTGTGGTATCTTCTACCAGCAGGAAATTGGCATCCGGAAATTGATCGGTATCTGTTTTTTCAGAGATCAGGAAATTCCTGCCTCCACTCTCATATACATCGCTGATGTATTTATGCCCGTTGTTCCTGACGCCGCTGATAGCAATGAACAAGGTTAGCTCATTGATGCTGTTCCGGCTGTCGATGCTCAGGTGTTGGATCACAGCATCCGAATTGCCTTTTACAAAGGTGGCTCCCGTAATGCTTTTTATTTCGTGTAAAGTATATTGCATAAATACAGGATAAAGGTAAGGCTTTTGAGCAGAGAAAATAAGGGAAATATCCTAAAATCCGGTAAAACAATGTTCAAACCCCTTCAGGGTTGTGAAACAAATAAAGTACTCAGGTAATTATTCATATTCAAGCCCTTCAGGCTTGGGTAATTGCAATTTGTGTTTTTTATTCTTCTCGCCTAACCCCCAAGGGGTTCAATATGAATAACAAAAGCAGAAATACTCCACAACCCTGAAGGGGTTGAATATGTTATGTAGTCTATATTGTAGTTAGAATACCGCTTTCGCTTTCTCTCTCAGATTATACCCGGAGGCCATCACCTCTCCGTAGGCGCCCGTGCTCCTGATGGCGATCAGATCACCCCTTTTCGTTTCGGGTAATGAAACCGCTTTCCCAAAACAATCACTGCTTTCGCATACAGGACCTACAACATCATAACGTTGCATAGGATCGACGTTGCCTGCACTCAGATTCTCTATTTTATGATAAGCCTGGTACAAGGCAGGACGTATAAGCTCGGTCATTCCTGCATCGAGGATCGCAAAATTCGTGTTGATCCCTTCTTTTATATAGAGTACGCGACTGATGAGGCTGCCGCAATTACCTACCAGGGCACGGCCCAATTCGAAATGCAGCTCCTGCCCCTTACGGAGTTCTAACAGTTCAGAGAATATGCAGAAATAGGCTGCAAAATCGGGAATGGCCTGTGTATCCGGCTCCTTGTAATTGATCCCTAATCCGCCACCGACATTGATATGTGAAAAATGAATTCCTTTCTGTTCGAACAGCTGGATGAATTCATTCACTTTCGAGCAGAGCTTTTTGAAAGGTACCAGGTCGGTTATCTGCGAGCCGATATGGAAATGCAATCCGCTTAAGCGCAGGTTAGGCAAACGTTTTAGTAACAATAACACCGCATCGATCTCGTGTGCATTGATCCCGAATTTATTTTCTTCGAGGCCGGTGGTAATGTATTTGTGTGTGTATGCATCCACGTTCGGATTGAGTCGAAGCGCAATGGTAGCTGTTTTGTTCAGCTTTCCGGCAAGCTCATTGATCACCTCCAGTTCCTGCATCGATTCGCAGTTGAACGAAAAAATTTTTTTTTCCAGCGCGTAGATAATTTCCTCATCACTTTTTCCTACGCCTGCAAACACGACGTGCTTACTGTCGAATCCATTCTCTATGGCGCATTTCACTTCGTTGCCGCTTACACAATCTGCCCCCAGACCAAAGGAATGAATAGTCCTCAGTACTTCCGGGGTGCAGTTCGCTTTGAAGGCATAATGCAGGTGATATCCGTATCGGTCGGCTTCTGTTTTTGCTGCTTTCAGTGTTTGGCTTAGCAAATCCAGGTCGTAATAATACAAAGGCGTTTTCTGTCCTTCGAATTTTGTCAGTAATTTAGGATCTAACATTGTCGTTTAATTATAATTAAATAAACCTTTGTTCAGCGCCTGCAATGCGTCTTTCTTAAGGCTGCCTTCTACCAGCACGGAAATGTTGTGAGCGCTCCCGCCGTAGGAGATCATCCGGATCGGGATCTCTTTCAGTGCATCGAAGACCTTGTTCGCATAGCCTTTTTTCTCTCCGCCGAAATCCCCTACGATGCAAATAATGGTTTGATCCGTATCGATCTCCACTACACCGAATGTTTCGAGCTCTTTGATAATTGACGATAAATGCGCTGCATTATCGATGGTAAGCGACACGGCTACCTCTGAGGTGGTGATCATATCGATCGGTGTTTTGTGCCGCTCGAACACTTCGAATACGGAACGGAGGAAACCGTAGGCCAACAACATACGCCCGGATTTGATATTGATCGCAGTGATGCCGTCCTTGGCAGCTACGGCTTTTATTCCTGAGCCGGCAATTCCGGAAGTAATGATGGTTCCGCGTGCTTCGGGCTGCATGGTATTTAATAAACGAACGGGAATATTTCTTTTTTGTGCAGGCAGGATACAGGTCGGGTGCAGGATCTTCGCCCCGAAATAGGCCAGCTCGGCTGCTTCATCAAAGGAAAGCTCATGGATCGGATGTGTTTTATTCACAATGCGTGGATCATTGTTGTGCATCCCGTCAATATCGGTCCAGATCTGCACTTCCACAGAACGGATGGCTGCCCCGATGAGGGAAGCAGTATAGTCGCTGCCTCCGCGCTTCAGGTTGTCGATCTCTCCGAAAGAGTTGCGACAGATATAACCTTGTGTAATGAACAGTTTTGCATCCGGGTGTTTAGCCAGCTCTGCTTTGATGTGTGTTTCTATATAAGCAAGATCAGGCTCTTCGTTCTCGTCGATCCGCATGAAGTTGAGTGCAGGCAACAGTACAGAAGTCACGCCGGTTTCCTCCAGGTAAAAATGGAACATGGCAGTCGACAGCAGCTCACCCTGTGCAAGGATGGCTTTTTCTTCATTGGCCGTGAACATGTCCAGTGTGAATGCACGCAGGTAATCGAAGTGATATTGGATCAGCTGTGTACCTTTGTTCAGGGAGCTTTCCTTTCTGTACAGCTTCTTTACTTCTATAAGATATTTTTCTTCCAGTTTCTTTATCAGCTCCGTTGCTTTTACACTGTCTTTTCCATAAAGTGCCGAAGCAATTTCCACTAATGCGTTGGTGGTTCCGCTCATGGCGCTTAGCACTACAATTTTGGGCTGTTCGTTCACAACCAGCTGCACCAGTGAATGCATACGTTCTGCGCTGCCTACACTTGTTCCTCCAAATTTTAATACCTGCATAATTTTTTCCTAAGATGTAAATTGATTAAATGAATTGAATGGCAAACAAAAGGATTATTTACGCTTCTTAAAAGCGTCCTTCTTTTTCTTGGGGAATGTGGATCGTGTTGCCATTAATTTTGAGATGGGCAAATATAGAATAAAGAGTTTAATCCGCGGTAATTATTTTTTGGCTTCCAGGAACGAATAAATCAGATTCTGTGGTATTCAGGATCACCAATTCCTGGAATATGCTAACACAGGCATAAAATTTGAATCAGCTGAACTTAATATTGGTATAACCTTGCGGTAAAGCAGGTCGGCTATACTTGTACTTTATTTGAATATGTTATGGAAGAAAAAGAAGCAATCGTTTATTTACTGAACGGACAACGCAAATGCGGCAGGGTAGTTGGCCTGTCTGACGCAGGGAACATTAATTTTATCCCCAACTCGATCATCGACTCTATGTCTACGCCTCCGATTGAATACATCAATGTATCGGAGATCGTTGAGATCGATTTTTGCCTGAAATAAGTTTATCAGAAAGTATATCCCACACAGAAGATAGCTTCCACACAACCCATCATGTGTGAGGCTTTTCCCTGTCCTTTGCCCTGAACCAGGCATTTGATGTAATTGGCTCCTACAGCCTTACCGGTGAATTCCATCGTGAAATGCCTCCACAGCTCTGTCCTGAGTCCGGTTTCCAATCCCAGGCAAACGCCTGATATGTGCCAGTTATTGTTGATCCGGCTTCCGAAAACAGTAACATCCGTGCGTGGATATACAAAGCCAATACCCGGTTTTAGCACCAGTCCAAGCGTGTGCTTTTGATTTTTACTTGTACAGAGCTTCCAGCGTTTCATGTAATTGAACAGCCAGAAATTAGCTCCGTCGGTATGCTCAAAATGAATGTAATTCTTGTCGAGCACGGTATCTTTATCAATAGGTTTACCGAAAGCACTGCCTTTGATCCGTACGGTTTGTCCGTCAGTAACGACATATTTGGCGTGATCGTAATTGATCTCCACACCCTGGTCTCTCTTATCGTTGAAATAATATCCTATACGAGCGCTGAACTGCGGTATGGTGATGTTGACCACATCTTTTATCTGATCGAAATCCGGGCGGTCGTGAGCTTTGGCATCGTAGATCTTAAAATCGTACACGCCATATTGGTTTTCCTGTTTAGGGTCTCCATCGGGATTGCTGAAATGGATCGTACTTTTGGTGTACCAGTCGCGGTTGTATCCCCAAAGCAGATAGAAAGAGCCTTTCTTTTTTTTAACTCCCGGACAAGTGTCACAGGGGCTTTGTGCAGACATGGATATCCCACAAAGAAGGGTAGTAAAAAAGAGAACAATCCGATTCATCAAGGTTTTAGTTGTACAAAATCCTATACGCGCAGAAAAATTCTACTCTACGCGTTTTAAAGTGATCTCCCTGTGCGGATTAATAACAAGGGGGAATTTTTCTATTTTCACGGAGCTGCTGTCCAAACCAAACGCACGTCCTTCCGATAAACTGATCTTTTTAATAGCGAAATACAGATCGAGGATCACACGCTCATGCCATGGAAGATCATTATCATATGACAGGAATTTTTCGATGATCACAAATTTAAAATCCCCGATCACATTGTTCCTGTTCAGCGATTCATAGCGGCTGGTAATATCCACTTCGCCGTTCTTCACCAGATCCTGCACCACTTTCCGGAACATCAGGTTCACTTTGGGCGCTACACGGAACCCGAGATTGAGATCTACACGGATCACATCATCGTGCGAGATCTCGTGCACCTTGTATTCCATCTTATGTGGCTCATCCAATACGTTCACATGCACAAACCAATAAATATCGGCCCGTTTCGGACGTTTTTGCAAAATGGAGTAGATCACCTTGGTCTCGATCTCATCCGCATGGCTTGCATTGGTCATATACACAAGATGCGTTGCATATTTCGGGATCGTAAGGTCGTTGCTCAGCTCAGACAGTACATGTTTGTACTTGTCCACTTTGGTAAGCTCGGTATAGCTTTTCCGGATGATCTTGGCATAATACCAAACCGCCATAATGAAAGCAAGGAACGTAGCTATGATAAGTGTAATGTAACCGCCTTTCGGGAATTTATCGAGGTTGGCTACGAGGAAGGCACATTCAATAATGATGTAGGTAATCGTGAAGAGGTAGATGAACCATTTCGGGAATTTTTTCATCCGCATGAAGAAAGTCAGCAATCGGGAAGACATGATCATTCCGAGGATGATCGTTAAACCGTAGGCAGCCGCCATGTCAGTCGATTTTTTGAAATACAGAACGATGAAGATACATCCTGCATACAGCATCCAGTTGATGGCCGGAATATACATCTGCCCTTTTAATTCAGTAGGATATTTGATCTTTACCTTAGGCCAGAAGTTCAGTCGCATAGCTTCGTTGATCAGGGTGAACGAACCGCTGATCAATGCCTGGCTGGCAACGATGGTTGCAATGGTTGCAATCCCGATACCGAATGGGAGGAACCATTCCGGCATGATCGCAAAGAAAGGATTGCTTCCTTCGGGTAATTTCTGGCCATCCATGGAAACAAGGAAAGCGGTCTGTCCGAAATAATTCAGCAATAACATCCCTTTTACAAAGATCCAGCTTACCCGTATGTTTTTCCGGCCACAATGTCCCATATCGCTATACAGCGCTTCGGCTCCGGTTGTACAAAGAAAAACTGCACCCAGTAACCAGAAGCCCCCCGGATGCTCAATAAGCAGATCGATACCGTAATAGGGATTTAATGCTTTCAGAACGGTAAGGTCGCCACACAGATTTACAAGTCCCAATACACCCAAGGTTATGAACCAGACAAGCATAACCGGGCCGAAGAATTTACCAATGAACTTGGTGCCGAATTGCTGGATAAGGAATAATAAGGTAATGATCCCGATGATGATCGGAATGGTGTTTATGTCTTTTAAAGCGGGCACCATTTGCAGACCTTCTACGGCCGAAGCTACAGAGATAGGAGGAGTGATGATACCTTCCCCCAATATACAGCATCCGCCTATGATGGCAGGGAAGATGAGCCACTTTACTTTTGCTTTCTTGATCAACGCATAGAGTGCGAAGATCCCACCTTCACCCTTGTTATCGGCTTTCAGTGTAAAGATCACATACTTGATGGTGGTTTGTAAGGTAATGGTCCAGAACACAAGGGACATCGCTCCGATGATCACCCGCGCATTGACAGTTTTCTCGCCGACCAGTTCTTTCATCACATACAGGGGTGATGTTCCTATGTCTCCGTAAATGATCCCGAGTGTAACAATCAGACCGCCAAGAGTGATCTTATTGAAGTGCCCATTACTTGAAGTGCTCACGTAGTAGAAAAATTAGAGTACAAATGTATGTGATTTTTCCATTGTAGGGCCTTTGAACCCTAAGTTTTGTACCACGTTTTCAACAGAAAAACCAATACAGACAAGTAGGGAAAAGTGATAGCTGAATAATTTACTTTTATCGGTAAATAACGTTATTCTACTCATTAACATGTACCGACCAGGTGATCTCTGCGGTTGGTTCGAGGGTTTTTGAAACGGAGCAGTACTTCTCTATGGATAATTGAGCAGCTCTTATAGCCTTTTCTTTATCGATCGTTCCTTTGAGGATGTACCGCATATGGATCTTCCGGAACAGCGAATATTCAATCACATTTTCTTTTTCACCATCCACGATGATCTCAAAGGATTCGATCACCTGTTTTTGTTTTTTCAGGATAGAAATGATGTCGATAGCGCTGCAGCCACCTACCGCCGATAAAAGCAGTTGCGTGGGCCGCATACCTTTATTGCTTCCCCCGATCGCCACAGAACCATCCATCAACAGCGAATTGCCGTCTTCATTCACGGCTTCCATTGCATAGTTGTCGTCTATCCTGTTTATTTTGATCTGCACGATGCGTAATTTTTAGAATACTTCTTTTGCTACTTTTGAGGTAGCTTCCGAGCTTCCCATGGTATAATAATGCAGGCAGGGCACATTTTCTTTCAAAAGCTCCTTGCTTTGCTGAATGCACCATTTGACACCTACTTCTTTTACCTGTTTGTCATCTTTACATTTCAGTACTTCTTCATACAGGTCCTGTGGAATGTCGATGTGAAAGATCTTCGGCAGGATCGTGAGCTGTTTTTTGGTGGTGAACATTTTCAGTCCCGGGATGATCGGAACAGTGATCCCGTTGTCCCTGCAGAGTTTTACAAATTCAAAATATTTTGAATTGTCGAAGAACATTTGGGTAACAATATAATTGGCTCCGGCATCTATTTTTGCTTTCAGCCATTTGATATCGCTGAACATATTGGGCGCTTCGAAATGTTTTTCAGGATAACCGGCTACGCCTATACAGAAGCTGGTCGGCTCCACTTCTTTCATTTCATCGTCCATGTATTTCCCCTGGTTCATCTCATCGATCTGTCTTACAAGATCGTGGGCATAATGATGTCCGCCCGGCTCTGGAATGAATGCAGCTTCTGTTTTGATCGAATCACCGCGCAATGCCAGTACATTATCAATACCCAGGAAGTGCAGGTCGATCAATGCATTTTCGGTTTCTTCTTTGGTAAAACCACCGCAGATAATATGCGGAACGGCTTCCACCGGGTATTTATTCATGATGGCAGCACAGATTCCAACGGTGCCCGGACGCTTACGGATAGATACCTTTTCGAGGTAACCGCCATCGCGCTTTTTATATACATACTCTTCCCGGTGATAAGTAACATCCACAAAAGCGGGTTTATATTCCATCAGGGGATCGATACTGTCAAAAATGGATTGAATGCTTTTACCTTTAAGAGGGGGTAGAATTTCAATAGAGAAAAGGGTCTTCTTGCTGTTGGCAAGGATGTCGGTTAGTTGCATAAATAAGAAAAAAATGAAAGCAAAAGTACGTATTCTGTTTGAAACGTGAAAAGATAAAGCAAAGACTATTGGGTTTAGGAAAAGATAGGCTGAACGGCTATATCGTTCATACATTTAAAGTGTCCTTTCGGGCATTTTTTATAACCCAGTTTGGAGCAGGGACGGCAGCTCAGGCCAATTACCTCATGTATTTTGCTGCCGGCTCCGGGCAGGTAAGGATCCATCCCGAATTCCTTTACGGTGTTACCCCAAAACGAATGCACTTCTTTTTTAAAGGCTGCTGCTATGTGCATCAAACCGGTATCTGATGTGATCACTTTTTGCGATTGCCTGATAAGTGATGCTGATTGATGCAGGCTGATCGCACCGCAGTAATTTTTCACTTTACCGGGGAATTCTTCTTCCAGCTTTTTTCCCAATGCCAGTTCCTCCACCCCTCCCAATAATACTACAGGCAGGGAGCTCAGCCGGATGATCTCGTTCAGCTTATTTTCCGGGATCTGTTTGGTATAATAGGAGCCGCCTAACACGAGCGAGTGGAAGCCGGCATGAAAAGAAGCCGGCAGCGCATCGTTGACGGAGATCTCGTCCTTTTCAGGAATAAAATAATCAAGCCCCTTCTGATCGTTTTGCACGCCGAGGGTTCTCAGGGTTTCAAAATAACGATCGACGATATGTACTGCCGGCAGCTTATTTATTTTGAACTGCACGATCAGCCATTTCTCGAAATTCAGTTTATTGAATGCAGCTCCCGGTCTTCCCAGCGAGCGTTTCAGACGCATGCTCCGGATATTGTGATGCAGGTCCACTACAAAATCATAGTTCTCTTTTTTCAGCTGATCGCTGATCTCCGAAACGGATTCATCAATGGTAAACAACTTATCGATGTGGGGATTGGAAGCGATGACTGAAGCGAATTTCTTTTTGGTCACAAAATGGATCTCTGCATCTTTCAACTGATTTTTTGTGCAGCGAAGCAAAGGTGTGGTAAGTACAATATCACCGATAGAGGAAAAACGTATGAAGAGGATTTTCACGCGGGTAAAGGTACGTTTTTTTGTATATTCTATTGTAGAGAAATGATGTAATCAATCAAGCTGTCACGTCGAGGGGTCGCGTCGCGGGGCTTCGCGACTGCGGTGTATCGAGGCGCCCTCCGTATGTTCTCGATACAATCCCGACAGTAAACGTCGGGATCACTCAAACTGACATCTTTAAAAAAAGACCAGCTTTTTCTTACAAGAGAGAGTGATAAATAGTTAGGAAAGCTTCTGTACTTATTTAGTAATAAGCCGGATCTCCACTTTCCTGCTTTTTGCATCCTGTTCGTCTTCACAGGCTTTATCCGGACAATGCACCGGCAGCACTAATTCTCCCGCACCTTCTGTTTTTTTGATGCGTTTTTTGCTGATGTCTTTTCCTTTCAGGTAGGCTGCAGCGGCTTTGGCTCTTTTTTCGGATAAACGTTTGTTATAGGTTTCGCTGCCTTGCTGATCGGCATATCCGATAAGCACAGATGCATACACTTCGTTGCTATTCAGTAAAGAAACGATCTCATCCAATTGTTGGGCAGAAACGGAAGTAATATCCGACTTGTTGAAATCAAAATAGATGTTGAAGTTTTTCTCTTCAGCAGTGGTCGAAGAAGTTGTATTGGTAGTTGAAGCAGTAGTACCAGTATTGTTAGCAGTGGTGTTCGATACAAGCGGTTCGTCTTTTTCTGCAACAGGATTGATTACCGAGTAGTAATTGGTAGATTTATACACACAGGTATCGCATTTTTTTACCTGCTCAATATCCATTTTTTTTACAACACCGGATTTTACCAATTCCTCTACTTTTTTGTAATCGGAAGTTATCAGGGTATCATTTACCCGGAAAAACATTTTTGCCGTTTCACCCGAATTCATCTGTTCGCGGATCCATTTTGTAGTAGTTTGTTTCACAGTTGATAGCGTTGTGTCCTGGTTGTTGATGACCGTCAGATCCTGTTTCCCGAAATCGGGCTGATCGAGATAATAAAAACGATAAATATCAAAATTACCGATCCCATCCTTCCGGTTGGAAGAAAAGAAGCCTTCCGAATTGTCTCTTTTCGGATAGAAGAATACATCGTCGGCTACCGAATTAAAAGGCATCCCAAGATTTTCCGGTGCCGACCAGCTTTTTCCATCAAAAACAGAGCGGTAAATATCATAACCGCCAAAGCCCGGCAGGGCATCGGACGAAAAGTACAATGTTTTTCCGTCGGCGCTGATATTCGGACTTTGTTCATTCCCTGAAGTATTGATGGTTGTTCCTATATTTTCGGCACTTGTCCAGGTACCATCGCTTTTCTTTTCTGCTTTATAAATATCCAGCTTTCCCGAACTGCCTTTTTTTTCCGATGAAAAGTAGAGGGTCTTCCCGTCGTCTGTCATCGATACGTGATTGGCGTAATCCTTGGAGATCACTTGCTTTTCGAGTCTCACCGGCTCTGCCCATTTCCCGGCATTGTAATCTGATTTCCAAAGCGTACCCTCCTTATAAATGAAAAGGATCTTTCCGTCAGGCGATAAAGAAACAAGTGACTCATTCTCTTTGGTATTTTGTACGTCCTTGATCTCCGTATATTCATATGGAAGCACCGATGCGGTATCAAACACATGACCATGACGCTTCGACATATACATATCTTCATGATAGCGGTCGTCTTCAATATCCGGGAACTGGTTGAACTGGTTCCTGCGACGGGATGTGAACATGATAAAATTCTCTTTTTCATCCACCACCGGCACATACTCTTCGTAAACAGAATTTACATGATCGCCCAGATTGGCTACCTTCAGGTCGGGAGACGATACTTTTCCTTTATTGGCTTTGCAATAATTGATGCATTCGATCCCTCTTTTTGAGTCATCAATTACCCATTTGGTTTCTTTATTAGAAGCGACATTGGCGACCAGTGCCGTATACATGCGCAGCGCTTCATCATAGTTTTCATTGTAATGCTCGATCTTGGCTACGGCATAATAATAAACGATGGTGTCTACTTCGTAGGTGAGTACCTTTTTCAAGTATGGATAGGCCTGTTCGTAATCGCGCAATTCAAAGAACAGCATTTCTGCAAACTCTTCGTTTACTTCATTGGCTAATGGGGACTGGCTCAGGTAATTTTTGTAATGAGTGGCTGCTTCCATGAACAGTCCCTGATCCCTTTTCTTACGTGCTGCCGTCAATTCATTGTTTTCGTATTGGGCAGATGCGCCCAGGCAAAACGAAACGAACAATAAAGAATAGAAGGCGCGAATGAGCATGTTCCTGTTTTTAGAAAATTTTGATTGAATAAAATTACAAAAAAAACAATGCAAACTTACTGCCGCTGCCCGGTACTTGTTCAGGATACGAATCCCATCCGTTTTTCCAGCTCCGGGCTTGGTTTTGGCAGTCTTCTCCGTTCGATCAGGAAGCTGGTGAGCATAGCCAGCTCTTTGTAAATATAGTGTTTCTGCAGGGCTCCCATTAGGTAATCTTTTCCGCTGCTACCGCCTGTTCCCACGCGCATACCGATCACCCGGTGAACCATATTGATATGACGGAAGCGCCAGGTGGCCATTTGTTCATCAATCTCAAGGAGATTGTTCAACAGCTGATACGGGTATTGAAGCAAAGGATAACCTCTGTAGAGCATGATAAAAAGGGCTGCACGCATAGCTTTCGGGCTCAGCTGGTTTTCCGGATTGGCAGCTGTTTCCTGCATGAACAGCTGATCAAAGACCTGTGCCTGTTGTTTCTCCACTTCGGTAAGTCCCTCTGCATAAATATGCCGGTAGTCGTTCCAGAATATGTGAGCGCCCTCGGTTTTGGGAGCAACAGGAGTGTAGTTTTTCCACAGCTCCGCATCTTCAAAGAATGGCATCCGCTCCAGCCATTTGTTCAGCAGCTGGATGAATGATGGTTGCGATTCCACCTGCTTGATCATGTCTACTTGTTGCGGTCGCAGCTGGGAAGTGTAATAATTTTGTCCGTGGCGGTGTTCGAATTTCAATCCGAGTTTAGCTTCGATGATCTTGAACTGCCAGCTCTGGAAGCCCGATGCAGGACGGAGCAAATCCCTGAAATCAAGGAAGTCCATCGGAGTCATCGTTTCGAGGATATCGATCTGGTGAACCAGTACTTTTAAAATAGTTCCGATCCGGTGTGAACGATGCACAACGGTTTGCAGGTCGGGAGAATTGTCTTTTACTTTTTCTCCACCCATTAGTTGCAGCATACTGTCTGTTTCGTGCAGGATCTGCTTGAACCAAACCTCATATGCCTGGTGAATGATGATGAACAACATTTCATCATGCGCTTCTATTTTTTCCTTATCGCTTTCCGGGAATTGTGCATCCAGGATCTTTTCCAATTGTAAATAATCACTGTAGTGAACGGGCGGACGTGACATAGCTATATTGTTTTAATGAATATGAATTTTTAAGGCATAAATATACGTGCTTTTATCAGTAAAACATCGTCTTTTGGCAGATGTGCGGGGGGAATATCCATGCCGGCTTCGATGAACCGGGGATAAGCGCTTATCACCTCTTGTATCGGGGCATTGTTTATTTATCCGAAAAATTCGTTTTTAAACCCAAATTCAGTAATTTAGAAACGATTATTCCTCCCACATGAACGAGATAGATTTAGAAGCTGAGAAAAAAGAAATTCTTAACCGGTATAAAGCACTTTTAAAGGCAAGTAAGCGGAGATTGCAAAAGGGCGACAAGGAGCTGATCCGCAAAGCATTTGAGGTGGCTGTGGATGCGCACAAGGAAATGCGCCGTAAATCGGGGGAGCCTTATATTTATCATCCGATCGCAGTAGCGCAGATCTGTGCCGAAGAGATCGGCCTCGGAACCACCTCCATTGTTTGTGCATTGTTACACGATACGGTGGAAGATACGGATATCACACTGGATGATATACGTGGCATGTTCGGGGAGAAGGAAGCAAAGATCATTGACGGGCTTACCAAAATATCCGGGGTGTTCGATCAGACCTCTTCGCTGCAGGCAGAGAATTTCCGGAAAATGATGCTCACCCTCTCGGATGATGTGCGGGTGATCCTTATCAAGCTCGCCGATCGTTTGCACAATATGCGCACCCTCGAAAGTATGAAGCGCGATAAGCAGATCAAGATCGCCTCCGAAACACTTTATCTCTATGCACCGCTGGCCCATCGTCTCGGGCTGAACTCTATCAAATCGGAGCTGGAAGACCTGGGATTGAAATACACCAACAAGGAAACCTACGATGAGATCGCTTTGAAACTGAGGGAAAGCGAACCGGAACGCAAACGCTTTATCCAGAAATTCATCGAGCCGATCAAAGATATATTGGTAGAGCAGGGATTTAAAGCGAAAATTTACGGCAGACCGAAATCCATTTTTTCGATCTACAATAAAATAAAAAACAAAGGCGTGGAGTTTGAAGAGATCTACGACCTTTTCGCGATCCGCATTATTATCGATACTCCTTACGAACAGGAAAAAACAGATTGCTGGCGCGTTTATTCCATCATTACTGATTTTTATCACCCGAGCCCGGAACGCTTACGTGACTGGATCTCCACGCCAAAGGCAAATGGTTACGAATCGTTGCATACAACAGTGATGGGTCCCGATGGTAAGTGGGTGGAAGTGCAGATCCGTACCAAACGTATGGATGAGATCGCGGAAATGGGCTATGCCGCGCATTGGAAATACAAAGACAACCCGGATGATAAGGAAGGACAGTTGGAAGACTGGCTGCGTAAGATCCGTGAGCTGCTGGAAAGCCCGGAAGAGAATGCAATGGATTTCATCGATGACTTCAAGCTGAATTTATTTGCTGAAGAGATCTTTGTATTTACCCCGACAGGCGAAATGCGGACCATGCCATTTGGAGCCACAGCGCTCGATTTTGCATTTGATATTCACACCAAAGTAGGACAGCATTGTATAGGAGCGAAGGTTAATCACAAACTGGTGCCGCTTAATTACGAGCTCAAAGGTGGCGACCAGGTGGAGATCCTCACTTCCCGCAAACAGACCCCGAAAGAAGACTGGATCAATTTTGCCTCTACTGCCAAAGCCAAGTCGAAGATCAAGCTGGCCTTAAAAGAATCGCACCGCAAAATTGCCGATGAAGGCAGGGAAATACTGGAGCGTAAATTCTACAAACAAAAACTGGAATTTACCGTTCAGAACCTCCAGGACTTTGCCAACTTCCTCAAATTGCCGAACTCACAGGAATTGTTTTACCGGGTGGCAAAGGATGCGATCGGGATCAAAGAGATCAAAGATTACGCAAAATTCAAAGCGCATCCGGAAAAATTTGCCGGAAAAAAACAGGAATCTGCCATTCCCCAGACCCTGGAGCAAATGGTGGCCGGTGCACGGGGAAATGCAGACCTGCTGGTGATCGGCGACGATATGCAAAAGCTGGATTACAAATTGTCTCCCTGCTGCAACCCGATCCCGGGCGATGATGTGTTTGGATTTATCACCATTGGGGAAGGTATCAAAATACACCGGGTTAACTGCCCGAACGCCATCCAGCTGCTTTCCAACTATGCCTACAGGGTGGTGAAAGCCAAATGGAACAGCCAGCACCTGATCGCATTCCTTGCTGGCATCAAAATCAAGGGGACAGATGAGCTTGGCCTGGTCAATAATATCACCAAAGTAATTTCCACGCAATACAACGTAAATATGCGTTCGATCAGCTTCGATACGGATAGCGGGGTGTTTGAAGGAACTATCATGGTGTATGTACATAGTACGGAGCATTTGACGCAATTGATCAATAAGCTGAAAAAAGTAAACGGAGTTCAAAATGTTGTACGAATAGATAGTTAGCATCATGAAAGCATTAGACAAAGAAGAGATCGAAGAAGGCCTGGAATCATTGCCGGGCTGGACCTACGATCAACAGTGTATCAGCAAGGAATTTCATTTCAAGGATTTCAGTGAGAACTTCGCGTTTATGACGCAGGTGGCCATGCTGGCGGAACTGCAAAATCATCATCCCGATTGGTCGGGGAGTTATAACCGTTTAAAGATCAGTCTCAGCACGCATGAAGTCGGCACTATTAGTGTCAGGGATCTTCGGCTGGCCGGGGCTATTGAAAAAATAGTGATCAATCAAACTAAATCCGATGATTCGGTTTAAAGCCACACTTGAGCAGTTCCGTGAAAAAGGAGAAAAAACAGGCTGGACCTATATTGAGATCCCGCAGGAACTCGCTCACAGGATCAAACCGGACACAAAGAAAGCATTCCGGGTAAAAGGTAAGCTGGACAAGTATGAATACAGCGCAGTGAGCCTGGTGCCGATGGGGGAAGGTGATTTCATAATGGCAGTGAATGCTGAAATGCGCAAGGCCATTAAAAAGCAAAAAGGAGACGAAGTAGTGGTGCAAATGGAAGAAGATAAAGCGCCCCGGAAGATTTCCTCCGACCTGATTACCTGCCTGAAGGAAGATAAAGCAGCAGAAAAATATTTTAACTCACTTGCCCCATCCCATCAGAAGTATTATTCGAACTGGATCGAAAGTGCCAAAACACCGGAAACCAAAGCCAAACGCATCGCTCAAACGCTGGAGGCCTGTTCGAAGCAAATGCATTACGGGGAAATGATGCGGGCGAATAAGGGGAAATAAGCAATTTTTGGTAAGCATCATTCATGATAAGACATCTCTTTATACTTTCTTTAGTCCTGTTGTTTGCCTGCATTTCCACATCCTGTAAAACCTTTTTTATATACGAAGAGGATTTTGCGAAGAGATTTGCAGCCGGGGACTCGGCGGCTTTATTTGTGAAAGCCGATTCGATGATCGTGTATAAGGAAAATGGAAGGAAAAGAACCATACTGCTGGATTCTTCCTGGAAGATCGATGTACATTGGTTTGAGAAAGGCACGAAACGGCGGTTGTTTGAAGCATCTGAGCTCTCGTATAAAGACAGTGCAGTATGTTTTAAAAAGCCTGTTACGGTTGGACTTTTTCGTAAAAGAGAACGCACTTGTGTTCCGATGGATAAGATTGAGGTACTGTTGGCGAAAAACATACGGAGCGGAGACAACCGGCTTTGGCTGAAGTTTGCACCTCTTGCGTTGGCAGATCCATATGGAGGCAATTGTTTCCGTGGGGGCATAGAAGCCAAATTATACCGGAACATTGCCTTTTCTGCAGAAGCAGGCGGTTATATTCCTAACGGGTTGGCAGGTATCAGTAATGTGAACGGGCTCATTCTTCGACCGGAAGTAAAACTATACCTGAACAAAGAAGGTAAAACGATTGGCAATTATGCTTCGATGGAATATATATACAAGGATTCCCGCTTCGACATGACAGACAGTATACAAGGATTACCGAAATATGAAAAAACATACCGGATGCATAGGAAGGCACAGGCAGTGTTACTAAAATGGGGAAAACAATATGTGCACGGGAACCGTTTTGTGTTTGACTTTCATTTTGGTGGCGGTGTAAGAAGAATAACGGGGTCTTCGGATCTGTCGGATATAGAGCAGTCGAATATTGTGTCGGGCGAAGGACATGGCGGCATACTATATAGCCTGGTTCGAACGACGGATACATATTATGCGCCTCAGCTGACAGTCGGGTTTAAGCTCGGATTGCGGATCTTATAATGCCGCTTAGGTTTTCTGCTTTTTCTTTTTCGCAGCAGGAAAAAGAATATTGTTCAGGATCAAACGATAGCCTGCAGAATTCGGATGCAGGTTCAGATCCGTTGGAGGATCTTCCACACGATGTTCATAATCTTCCGGATCGTGACCACCATAAAATGTCCAGGTTCCTTTCCCGTATTCGCCATGAATGTAGCGCGCTTCGTTGGCTGCTTTGTTCTCGCCTAAGATGAGCACATTCTTTTTCACGTAGGTTTTGTCAAAAGCAACCGTTTGTCCCCAGAATCCTTTGATCAATTGCTCGTGGCTCTGGCACAGCATGGTAGGCACCGGATCCCATTTGGCAGAAAATTCGAACAGTGAAAAATAATCGTTGTCTTTCGTTACATTGTATTTCTGCCGGCGTGAATTATACGTATCGATGCTTGCGAATTCGTATTCCATCGGGTTTTCACTCAGTGTGTATTTATCGAACGCGAAGCCTTTGCTGTAATCGATCTTTTTATTCATGGCGGGATCAGCCGCATCGTGGTCGAACATTTGTGCGCAGATATCCACGCCTTCTGTAGCCAATGCAATATCGTAGGAGTCAGTTGCAGAACACATGGCGAAAAGGAAACCGCCGCCCATCGTGAAGTCGCGTATCTTTTTGGCAACCGCCAGCTTTAGCTCGGAAACTTTTGCAAAACCAAGCTTCGCAGCCATGGCCTCGTTATTTTTTACATCCTGCTGGTACCAGGCCGCATTTTTATACCCTGAATAAAAACGTCCGTACTGGCCGGTAAAATCTTCGTGATGCAAATGGAGCCAGTCGTATTCCAGTAATTTATTGTTCACGATCTCTTCGTCATACACTACTTCGTAAGGGATCTCGGCATACGTGAGCACCATGGTAACTGCATCGTCCCAGGGTTGTTTGGTTTTTGGAGAATAGACCGCAACTCTTGGCGGTTTCTCCAGCTTCACCGCATCCATGTTCACTTCCGGGTTTGCGATCTCACCGAGGATGGCAGAGCTTCGTGCATCTGCAATGGTCTCGTAAGTTACGCCTCGTATATTTAATTCGTCGGTAAATGTTTTGTTGCTGGCAAACATGAAACTGCCGCCCCTGTAGTTGAGCAACCAGTATACTTCCACATCGTGTTTCAGTACCCAGTAGGCAATTCCGTATGCTTTCAAATGATTTTTCTGATCCTTATCCATCGGTATGAGGATCTGTGCCCCAAAAGCGGAAGAACAAAAAAGGCTGAGAATAAGTAGAGTGATGATCCTTTTCATGGCAAATAATCTCCTAAAAGTACAAATAAACGGCTGAGATAAAAAATGAAAAGATGTTAATGAGGGCCAGATCAGAAAAGAAAACCCTCCCTGACAGAATCAGGAAGGGCCTGGTTAGTATCGCGGCTTCGGAATCGTTAATCCAGTGAAGCCTCGCACGTAATTTCTGTTTTGTACAATTTGGACACCGGGCAATTGGCTTTCGCATCTGCCACCAGCTCATCAAATTTTTCCTTGCTGATACCAGGAACCTTTGCCTTCACGGTAAGTTTCGAAGAGGAGATCTCGCCTTTTGCGGGATCCAGTGTTACCTCGCATTGGGTATCGATAGAAGCCGGGATAAAATTAGCCCCGCTCAGATTAAAGCTCAGCTTCATCGTAAAACATCCTGCATGAGCTGCGGCCAGCAATTCTTCCGGATTTGTACCCTGTCCTTCTGCAAAACGTGTTATGAAGGAATAAGGCGTTTTATCCAACGCGCCGCTTTGTGCGCTAAGATGTCCGGAACCTTCTTTTCCACTGCCTTCCCAGTGTGCTGATGCTGATCTTTTCATATAGACGATTTGGTTATTTTGATCAAAGATAAGAGAATAATTATGCTCTCGTCCGGAAATACTGCATGGCTACAAACCCGAAAATGCTTCCGGAAGTGAGTCCTTCGGCAAAGGAAAGACCTCCGATCGCCAGTGGTCCCATATCATCTCCCAACAATGCATGCTGAGTAAGATAATGTACAAAAGGAGGATCATTGACCAGGTAAATTACCAAAAACACAGAGAATAAAGCAGACGAGACAATAGAAGTAAGGAATCCGATCTTTAATCCTTCGAGGTACTTAACTCGTCCCTGTATTCTTTTGTGATAGGAAATAGTATAAATCACAGCGGCAAACATGATGAGGATATTGAGGTAACGCAACTCAATTACATAATGCAGACCAATGGCACGCATGATCAGGAAATAAAGTGTCATTGCTGCAGCGGCTACAGCGCCGGTGATAATCACCAGGCTGTTGGTGTTTGCTTTTGGCCGGACTCCCGGTAAAGTGATTCTTGTTTCCATGGTAAAAATTTGTTTAAGTTGAATAGGTAAGTTCAGTAAAACCATGCCATACTCACAGCTCCTATCAATAAAGGCTTCCGGAGCCTTATCATTGTGAGAGTGCATCAAAAAAGGAGAAAAATTCTCAATAGTGGGGTTATTATTCCCCAATAGAGATCTAAAAGCAAAGTGTGATCACACATCTTCCCCAGCCATGATCAAGTCCGCCGGTAAATTCAGAAGTGACATATGCTTTGCTGTACTCAAGGCTTACGCGTTTGAATACAATTACAATTCCTGCAATTCCGTCTGCCACTATGCGGGAAACATCCCCGGAAGGAACGGTGTAAACACTCTCCTGATTGAACAAACCGCCTTGCAATGTCGCATTATAGCCAACGAGGCGGGCATTTGTCCTAAGGTACACATAGGTACTGAATATGCGGTTTGTGTTCTTCGAATAGGGAGCTTTCGACAAGCCAGGGTTGGCATAATACGGATTCAGAATACCAAGTCGGAAATGCAGGCCGAGTCCAATATCCGTATAAAGTGTGCCGATCCGGGCGGAAGTGTTTCCCATCAGCTCAAAATGCCGGGTGTTGATCAGCCCTTTTTCAAATGAAGTGCGGTAATTTAGGATCACATCGTTTTTTATCTGGTGTTCCCAGCCTTGGGGATAAATATTGACAAGAGCTTTGTGTATGGCTTTTTGCTCATCCTCGCAGCGCGCGCAGGGCCCGATAACACCCATGTCCAGCTGCGTAGTGAGCGATCGTTTTTTTAGGAGGTCCAGCGATCGGAGCAAATGAGAAATAAAGAAGGTGGCAGAGAAGGGCCGTTCCCCGTAAAAGATCTCTTCGTGACGGATGCTGCGCGGTGTGAAACAATCCTGTTCCAGTTGAAAACCATAATAATTACGAGCCGTTTTACCCAGCGGTATCAGCGTTTTGGAAAAAGGAGAATGTTTTACAACAGGGTGAATGAAAACGAGCTGAATACCTTGTGTATAATACCGGTCGGTAGCACTGAAAAAATCATTGTCGTAGGTGAAACGGAAATAATTCTCTGTTTTTGGCTGCAATGTGGAGCTGTCCGCCTGCGAAAAGGCAGGAGCAGAAAAGAAGACAAAAAGGGATAAAAGAAAAATGCGCATACCTCAATCTACGAAAAAGAATGGATTCCGGATCGGATGTAAGCGAAATTTAAATCACAAGTCATTCTCAAAAATAGTGCTGACAGGTAAATCGTAAATCTGTACCTTTGCCTGCATGAAAGCCGCCAGCCTGAATGATGTAAAAAAGGAATTGCAGTCTCTTGACCCGAAAGAGCTGGCAGAGATCTGCGTGGCGCTGGCCCGCTACAAAAAAGACAACAAGGAGTATCTTGATTTTCTGTTATTTGAGGCGCATAACACACAGGCCTATATCACCCGGCTGAAGGAGCAGATCGATGAAGATTTTATATTGATGAGAGGACAGGGAAATCTGTATTATACCAAAAAATCCCTGCGAAAAGTGCTGCGGTACATCAATAAATACTGTAAGTATATGGGTGAAAAGACTGCTACTATTGATCTGCTGATCTATTTCTGTGTTAAGCTGAAGAGATCCGGTATCCCATTTTATGATAGCAAGCTGATCGTAAACATGTATGAACAGCAACTGAAAAAGATCCATACACTCATCTCTTCCCTTCATGAGGACCTGCAAATGGATTATGCCGCCGAGCTGGCGAAAATAGAGGACTAAAAAATAATTTTATTTCCGGTGCAGCGTTTCCGGGTTTCGGGAGTCTTGTAATAAAAGAACTTATTATGAGAACATCATTTAACTATTTAGCCATCGCAGGATTACTACTCGGAGTAGTCATTTCTTCCTGCAAAAAAGAGGATCACGATTGCGGACAAGACCCGCCGCCGCCGCCGCCATCCCAAGGATGTATTCACACAGCAAAAGCTACCGTTGAAAGATGCTGGCCCGACACGAACCTGTGGCTGCTCAATGTGTATAGCAACGGTACATCTCCTGTATCTCCAACGCTTGCAGTACTGGCACCTCAAAATCTGCCGGCCGCTTTTCAAAACAATATAACCAATGTAGCTTTTGAATTTGAGCTGCTGAACGATTCGGTTCCATATGTATGCGGTTGTTTCGGTCAACCCGGTTATGCAAGGAAAGTCAATGTCTGCAATATGCGTACTGATTCCATGCAGATAGTGATCCTGAAGCCCGTAATTTATCTTTATCCGCAGAAAACCACCAATGTAGATGTGGAATTGTTATACGACGGGAAGCTCACTGTTACCTATCCGGAGTACAATACCTCTAAAAAAGGCTGGACCGTAAAAGCCAAACCCGACGGAACACTTATCAATAGCGATGATAACCAGGAATACCAATACCTGTTCTGGGAAGGAGTGCCTGCCACACCTTATAATTTTGATATGAATGCAGGATATTGTGTAAAAGGAAGCGATACCAGGAAATTCCTGCAAAATATCTTACCTAAAATGGGGCTTACACCAAAGGAATACAATGATATGATCGTTTTCTGGTTGCCAAAAATGCAGGACAATGCCTATAACATCATTCATTTTGCAGGAGAAACCTATACCGAAAAGGCGCCGCTTCATATCTCTCCGAAACCCGATAACCTGATCCGTGTGTTCATGGCTTTCCAGCCAAGTGCAACATATGTGGAAACGAAAGAGCCGGTTCTGCCTGCATTCTCACGCAGTGGTTTCACAGCGGTAGAGTGGGGCGGTACAGAGATGCCGGTGTATGCTAAAAAACTGTCACTTTAATAGTAGGAAACATGAAAAAAGGAGGATCAAAAAAATCACTACGGGAACAAACAAAATGAGAAGAAAAAACATACTTGTACTGATGTGTGTGTGTTTGGCGGTATATGTCAGCAAAGGGCAACCGGGAGGAGAAATCCCGGTTGCTCCGCCACACAAGCGATTTGAGGCCGGAGTGAATTTGTATTCACTGAATTGTTATCCGACGGCAAGTGGAAGTGAATTAAGGCAACATTGGCGGCAACATCCCGTACCCGGGCTCTATTTTCGCTATGGAAAGAAGAGAGTGCTGTTGCGATCGGATTTGTCCTATATCCATGCTTCCTATAAAAAGGAAGAACAGACACTCAATTCATTTAGACGCCGGAAAATACATATGAATGGATTTGGTGTCAGTGCCGGCTGCCAGTGGCTCTTGTCTGATAAAGCGGTTCAACCCTATTTTAGTTTTGATATTGGGTATATGTATGCTCAGGAAACAAGAGAGCTGAGTTTCCTTGGAAGAGTCGACTACTTTGTATTTACGGATCCTCCTCCGATGATCTATCAATACACTGTTGCAGAACATATAATAAATCTCGATCCTGCGATTGGTATTCGCTGGAAACTAAAGAACGGGCTGGTCTTCTCACTGGAAAGCGGGTTTGGATGTTTTGCCGGCAAATCGGATCGCGTGGTGTATGACGGTGTGCCAGATATCTGGGAACTGGATTTCCGTTTTAAACCTGTTCAACAGCTTTCCGTAGGATTTGCGTTTTAATTTTGAAGAAAGTAAAAATGGTAGGAGACTTCTTTATAACTTAGCTTTGAACGAATGCGATTTTTTTGAAAGACCTGCCGGATATATTAGAAAAATGTAAGCGTAATGACCGAAGTGCGCAAGCCGATCTGTACAATTATCTGGCTCCAAAGCTCCTTGGCCTTTGTGTAAGGTATATCACCGACAGGGATGAAGCAGAAGATGTGATGCAGGATGCTTTTGTGAAAGTCTTTATGAACCTGAAATCATATAAAGGAGAAGGAAGCTTTGAAGGCTGGGCCAAACGGATAGCAGTGAATACAGCGCTCACAGCTTTGAAGAAAAAGAACAGGATCCGTTTTGAGAGAGACCTGGCAATAGTGGACAATGTGGATATAACAGAAGAAGAGCAGCAACAGATCAGCACCAAACAATTAATGGCCTGTCTGGGTTCTTTGCCGGATGGATACAGAACGATCATCAACTTATTTTTGATAGAGGAATTCTCACACAAAGAGATCGGGGAAAAATTAGGGATAACAGAAAGTACCAGTCGTTCGCAGTTCTCCAGGGCAAAGCAGGTTCTGATAAAATTAGTAAAGAAACAAACGGTTGATAACGGCAACAAATACGCCTGATGGAAAATAAAGAACATATAGAATCGTTTATCAAACAATCGCTTGATAACCTGGAGGTACAGCCGGGCATCTCTTCCTTTGAGATCTCCATGAAGAAACTGGAGGCTGCCCAAAAGGAAAAAAGGAAAAAGCGAATTTTTATCTGGTTCTTTGCAGGCATTGCTGTACTTGGTGTTTCAAGCCTTGTACTTTTTACACCGGCCGTGAAAACAAACAATACGATTGCTTCGGGCGTACTTCATTCTGACATACAAAAGCCTGTTCCATCAGAAGCTCCTGTAAGCAGAGATGAGATCTCTTTGGGTAAAGTGCCGACAAAAGAATCGCAAAGCATTGCAGAGGTCAACATAAACAATACGGCAGTAAGTGTGAGCCCGAAAAAGAAGATGGGATCCGGCAAAGCGGAAAAGGCAGGCATTCAGCCAACCGCTGCTTCAACCCCGGTTTTATTGGCAACAAATCGTGAGTCTGTGATTGTAGGAATACCAACAAACAACGAGGTAAGTAGATCGGAACCAGTCTGGATCAGCCTGCCACTTAACAAAGCAATCTCTTTTCCTGTTACAGTACAAAATGATTCTGCATTAAAAGATGCAGGATTGTTGCCAGAACTTATAAGTCCGAAAGATTCCCTGCCTGCAAAAAAGCAAAAGAATTATGTTTGGTATGCCGGCGCCGGAATTGATCCGCAGCTCACAACATATACCATTCAGTCAAATAAAAACCGTGACGCTAAATACGCTCCGGTGTTTACAGATATTTATTCCACCAACCGGCAAAATGAGCTGCGCAAAGTGTGGAACTATAATGCATCATTGAAATTCGGTTTTGCCTACAAACGTAAATGGATGCTTCAGGCGGCAATCGCATACCAGTATTATCAGTACTACGAAACCGTATACACAGTGGATACGATCGTTTCTCCGGGACCGCCACCCGTTATAGTAACTTCGGTTGTTCCCAATTCAAATGGTGGCAGCGTTATGTCCTTTAGCAGCGGAAGCAATCTTGTTAAAAATGAATTCCGGCATATGCAGGTTTCAGTAGAAGGATCACGGGTATTCAATTTCAAAAGCTTCGGGATCAGAACAGGCGCCGGTTTTTCGACATCGTATTTAGTAGCTGCCAATACGCTGGTTGTGGATGAGAACCATGCGTATACATACAGGCACAGGTACAACGGAGCACCATTGAACAAATGGATGTTCGGCTCCTCAGCGCATATCGGTGTTGTGAAAAATATCGGGAACCGTGTTCAACTACAGGCAGGTCCGAATGCTTTTTATAACCTGAGCTCTATGTTCGGCAAAAAATACCTTATCGCGCAGAGACCCTATGGTGTCGGGTTTGATCTGAATTTGCTGATCCGGATAAATTAACATTTGTCTTTTTTCTCCTCTTTTAAGGTCAAAATGCAGATTATTTTGTTAAAATGCACAATAAACAGGCGAAAACTTCTTTTAACACTGTGGGGATATCGGTGAAAGCAAGCTTAAAATCGGCCAACGATAAGTAAGCAATCACCGGAAAAACTGAGTTTTTAGTATATTTGTGTAAAATTAAGTTAAGAAGCATCTAAAGTAAAACAGGCATACCGCCGGAATGGCAAAAAGCAACAACATACATTTAGCTGAACAGCTTGCCGAAGCAGGGCCCGGAGTTTCATCCATTGAAATTTCGGCGAAGGCATTGGGAGCTGCGCAGAAAGCAAAAAGAAAAAGGATCTTCTATAGTTCCTGTCTTGCGGGATGTG
Organism: Bacteroidota bacterium; assembly: GCA_021156365.1. GTDB lineage: Bacteria > Bacteroidota > Bacteroidia > B-17B0 > Aurantibacillaceae > JADJDM01. Next base: position 132,914 of record JAJNDK010000005.1, on the reverse strand, counting down.
TGATCCTTGGCGCTGCTTTTTTCCTGTTGTCTCCTTCTTACAGCCCCTCCGGAGAAAAGATAAGTGCAAATTTTGCTGCTGAAAGTACAGAGCAGGCGTATTTCAACGAATGGCCTGAACCGGCTTCCACAAAACATTCCCCGAAAAAAATATCTTCTGTTTATCCGCCGCATCTTCATCAGCAGGCTGAATCGACAAAAGTGTTACCGGTTGTTTTCGAACGATCGCTGCTGAGTTTGTCCAAACAGAAAAAAGAGCTAAGCCCGGTTGCGATGGCTTATATTCAATCAGAGCTGATGGAATTACACAGCGTGACATTCAATAAGCCGGAGCAAAAGAAAATTATCCTGGCGATGAATGCGGATGTTCCTGAAACAGCAGGCGCTGCTCATACAATGCCGGGAAAGAAAAATTTTGACTGGTATGTAGGTCTTGGCTTTAATCCGCAGGCGTCCAATTATCAGATCAGTAAAAATGCAAACAGGCATAACATGTATGATGGTCAATACTGGAACAATTATTCCGACCTCTATGTAAACAACCTGAAGAACCAATCGAAAGTATACAGCTACAATACCTCCGTGAAAGCGGGCTTTGTATATAAAAACAAATGGATGGTGCAGGCAGCTGCAGGATACCAGTCTTTCAAATATGTAGGCAAAGGAAACAATTCCGCTTTTGCAGGATCTGTTAACGAACCGGTTTCTTTTGCAAACAATGCCCCGCTCGCATCCAATTCCTATAAGTACATGAATTTTTCGGTGGAGGCTTCACGCTTGTTTGAGTTCAAAAATGTTGGTCTGAAAACCGGTATCAGCTTTTCGGCATCGAGACTTTTATCTGCCAATACAGTTATTGCAGAAGGGCAGAATATGTTTTCGTTCAAAAAACAACATCGTGGAGCGCCACTCAGCAAATGGGTGTATGCTCCGGGCATACACGTAGGTCTTGTTAAAAATTTCTCGGACCGTGTTCAGATGCAGGCCAGCCCGAATGTGTATTACAACATCAATTCGATATTCAACAGGAATTACGTTGTTACACAAAAACCTTACGGTGTTGGTTTAGACCTCAGCCTGATGATCCGGATCAACTAAAACCGGATCTAAATCCCCATCAGTCCTCCCGAAAGATCCCCATATTCATCACTTGAACTGTTTTCAGGATCTGTGTTTTTTTCTCGCTCCTTCGGGAGATCGGTTTCAGAAAAATGTTCGCGCTCTGCGATCAGCAGGATCATTAAAATCAAAGAGATCAGAGCCGCAATAAGCAAGCCTATTGTTAAGAGGTTCATAGCTTTTGGTTTTAAAATTTTCGGATTTTCACAATACAAATTATATTCCTTGTTACATTTTCTGCCAAAATTTCCATGAAGCGCTGAATTTTTTTCAGAAGCTGAAATCCGGAGAATAGTGTGGACGGAATTTCGGCAGCTTCCTGATTTATATGTATTTTTGAAGCATAACAAAATCAGACGGAATGAAAAAAGTATGGTTTATCACGGGTTGCTCCTCAGGATTCGGGAGAGAGCTGGCAAAATATGTATTACAGCAGGGTTATAGTGCAGTGGTAACAGCGCGCAATATTGCAGATGTGGAAGATATTGTGGCAGGGGAAGATCATGCGCTTGCGGTACGGCTGGATGTAACAAAGCCGGGCGAAATTGCAGCCGCAGTGAAGGAAGCGATCGAACGTTTCGGCCGGATCGATGTGTTGGTGAACAATGCAGGTATCGGGTATTTCGGAGCGATCGAGGAAAGTGAAGATGAAGAGATAAGACGTATGTTTGAGATCAATTTTTTCGGGTTGAGCAAAATGATCTGTGAAGTTCTTCCGCATATGCGGCATCAAAGGAGCGGGCACATCCTGAATGTGGCATCTATCGGAGGACTGGTTAGCTTTCCGGCAGTTGGTTTTTACAATGCCACTAAATATGCAGTGGACGGTTTATCCGAATCGTTGTACAAAGAAGTAGCTCCTCTCGGGATCCGGGTAACGGTGATCGCACCAAGCGGTTTCCGTACGGATTGGGCAGGGCGATCTGCAAAGAACAGTAAGATAATAATCGATGATTACGCTACAACGGCAGGTGCCAATAAAGATTCGATCAGGGGATACAGTGGAAATCAGCCCGGTGATCCGGTGCGTGCTGCCAAAGCTATGGTGAAAGCGGTAGAATCAAAGAATCCTCCTTTACGTTTATTGTTAGGGGCTGCAGCACTGAAAAATGCACGTCTTAAACTGGAAGCCCTTCAACACGATTATGACTCCTGGGAAGAAACAACAATTGCTGCGGATTTTCCAAAGGAATTATAAGCTGAAAAAAGTTTTCGCGTCGATGATGTTTTTGCTTTTCGGATTTTTTATAAAAGCAATATCACGGGCCAGCGTATCGTGCCGGCTGAGACTGATGACAAATGTATCTTTCGGAAATGTCTGGAACTGCGACTCACCTTCAAAAACACCGCTCACAGTCGTTTGTTCCGGATGTTTTTTTGTCTTGTTGAAGGTCTTACCTACATAATTACGCAGGTAGTACGTTCCTTCCGGCAGGTATTCGTATAAGATGTTATAATTGTTGCCTACAAAATAATTCCTCACCGGCTTGTTGGTTTTGGCATCTACCACGCATACCACTGCATCCATTCCCGACCAGTTGGTTACCTGCACTACCTGTAATGTGCGCCGGTCTATTTTCGGGCTTCCGAAAAGATAATTGTATGGCTCCGCACCCGTTGTAACAGCGGTTTTTTCTTCCACAGGAACTGCCTCTGCAGGAGACTCTTGTTTTTGTATAAGTGCGGGAAGTGTTTTTTTATCTTCTGTTTTCTCTCGGTTATAGATGTTGATGATAAAAAACAGGAGCGCAATGGCAATCGGGACGGAGAACAGGATATATTTTACCTCGTTATACGCCTTTTTTTGTTCTGCAGTATTCGTCTTTTGTTTCGGATTCTGTTTGTAATGCTCTTTGTAATACTGTCGCCGTTTCAGATCCTCATCCGTGAAGGTGTATTTTTTTGTGCGGGTCTTTGTTTGATTTTGCTCCTGGGTAGTAGATCCACCATAGGAATAGGCATACGACGAATAATTTACTTTGTGGTCATATTTCGTACGTTTGCTGCTGTCGCTTAGGGTATCGTACGCTTCCTGGATCAGGCGGAATTTTTCAACAGCGCCGGGATTATTTGGATTTTTATCAGGATGATACACTTTAACAAGCCGTCGGTAAGCAGTTTTTATTTCTGCGTTCGTAGCGTTTTTTGTGAGTCCGAGTATGCTGTAATGATCGCTCATAGATAAGACCGCTTAAAGGTAGTAAAAATAAGTTGTATTGGGTTTAACGAAAAGAGTGGCAGAAAGTAACAGATCTGCCGGAAAATGAAAAAGCCCCGTATCCCTTTTGGATCGGGACCGGAGGCTTTAGCGGTTTTAGCGTGTGTGGGGTCTTATTTGACTACCTGGCAGTTGTTGAGGTAAGGGTTATCGTAATGCATCACAAGGTCTGTTTTGCCACTGATCTTTATGCCCCGGGCTCCTGCTTCGATCGCCGGATCTTCCGTGAAATTGCAGCCGACAGTCGAATTCCCGCCAGCATCCGTGATATCGGCACGCAGCTCCATGATCGAACCGTCAGGTCTTTTGGATGTGGTAGTACCATTATAATCTCCTATAATAGTCACCTGTTTGCCATTCCAGGCGAGAACGTTTGCCAATACATCTTTGGAGTTATATACGGCGGCTGGCGTAAATGTAGACGCATTAAACGTTTCTGTTTTCACGTTTTTTGCTTCGCCTACCAGTTCTGCATCGATAATAAGCAGTTCTTTTTTGTCATTCCATATAGATATTTCTTTAAGCTTGCATTTGATAACAAAAGGTGTATTCCTTGTAAATTCAATGTCCGGCAGCGTTTTGAAATTGATGCTTATGGTTTTGTCTTTACTGTCAGCCATTACTGTCGCAGCCTGGTCCTGGGCAAACTTATCCGTGTCGAAAAAGGGGATCGGGTAGATCACCAGCTGGATCTCTTTGTTGTAACAAGCCATCATCGATTCTTTCAGCTGGAACGGATCGATCGGTTTGGAAAAGTCTCCGCTCACCGGATCCAGGATATTATTGGTGGCAACAGCGTTTTCTGTTTTTGTGGAATCTGTTGCAGCATTTGCTTCTCCTTCAGCTTTGTTTCCGCAGGAGATCAAGACAATTGTACAAATGGGAATAAGGATTTTTTTCATTGTTTTTGTTTTATGAGACTTATTTTATTACTATAGTTTGCCCGTCGTGTGAGCCTGAGATCTTGATATAGGCTTGTTTGTTCACATACAGTGTTGCTCCTATCGGGGCGCGACTGATATTTGACTTTTGACCTTTATAAATTGTTCCGGAATTGCTCATTCCATCACCACTGATAGACCAGCTTATCGTTTGTCCGGTTTTGTTTTCGAGGTATACTACGGAAATCCGGGTTGCGGATGCTGAACCGCTTTGTGATGCATTAGAAGCGGGTTTAGGAATAGTATTGGCTTTTGTTGGTAGTCTTATAGAATCGTAAGAGAGATACCGGTCGTAATCGCTGCTGAATCCTGCCCAGTGAATGAGGTATTTTTCGGTTCCCGTACCATTTTTTAAAATTTTGATATTATACCATTTGCCATCGGTTTCCATTCCCTGCAGCTCATCGCCCGCCAAAAAAGGATCGCCTTTTCTCCAAAACCTTTTATTGGTTAGGGTCTCATCATACTCTGCCGAAAATCCCTCCCAGTGTATTTTGCTGTGTGTAGCTCCGGCTTCGAGTATGGTTGCCTCGTACCACAGATTGTCATCGTCTTCAAAAGCCATCAGCTTTTCACCGTTTTTGTACGTTTGCGCATTAGCTCCTGTTACCAGTAAAACAACTAACAGTAGCGCCATTTTAATTGTATTCATGTCCGTAGTTTTTTGATTTGAATAAAAACGGGAAGTACCTGAAAACTTCCCGCTTCTATCGGTTTTGGTTTATTTATTATTCTGTAGTGGTAAATATTCTTCAACTCCGTACCACATGCTTTCACGTGTAGAGTATTGTGCTTTGTCCCATCCGTTGCTCATTTTCACCTGTTCGATCATGAACGAGCCTTGTTTCGAACGACCGGTTTTGTCAATATACCCGGTGTGAACGATCGTGACGCGATGTGTGATCGATCCGAATGCATTGGTCCTGTTTTCCCACACTTTCGGGCAGCGAACATTTTTCACACTCGGATCACATAGTTTTTTTACCTGTGCTTCCAATGCAGCATCTTCCAGTGCGCCTTTCTGTGGCAGGTGTGCGCCATATTTCACGGCAAATGCATCTCTTTCTGCGGCGGCGATATTAATTTCAAACTCGCCTTCTGCTATTACTTTTTGTGTTTCTACCACTCCTCCGTATTTTGCGATCATTTTGATCTTGTGTTTCCCGGGTTTCAGCTCGGAGATCACATAGGCAAAACGTTCAGTCATCTTAGGATTCATGTCCTCATCCTCTTTCTGGTTAGGAGCAAGTGCTATTGCCCAGGATGTGCGTTTCAACGCATCTTCCTGCATTAGCCGGTCAATGCTCCAGCAGCTCATTTCTTTATTGCCATCCACATAAAAATCAATCCGGTAATCCACATCACTTACGTCTTTACCGTTACCATCGTTGGCAAATATGTTTCTCATCGATTCCTTCAGGTACAGGCGTGCATAGAGACCACCTGAAAGGTTATCGAAAGATGTTTTAAGAGCAGAAGCATCATCAAAATCTTTTGTCATTTTATTTTTTGCAAATATGATCTTTTCCACGTTGTTTTTGTGAACACCTGTTACCACACCATCATCCGGTGTTTTTTCGAAGCGTTGTTTGTCGTACATGTTCATTCCGGCAGCCAGCTTGCTTTTATTCTCAGCTGTAACGGTGTATTTGAATTTATTCTGGGAGAGTGTAACCAGCTTCACCTTTGCAGGATCGGTATTGTTCCATGGGCTGATGGCCACGAACACTTCCCAGTCTTTGACACTGATCGGGAACAGAGCTGCCTGGCGGAACCATTCATCATTGAGCGCGGTATTGCCCATAGTACCCTGCGAGTTGAAGCACACTTTCTGAGCCACATCGCCGGTGCCGTTGGCAATAGTTTCAATGGTTTTCTGATCAGCCTGGAGACTGAAGTCGATCACATTGTCTTTGGTGTAACGACTGGTCATAATGTCGGCTGAATAGATCACGACCGGATTTTCGTCTTCTGCGTTCTTTGCCACTACAAGCGATAGTTTCGCAGTACCGGGAATATTGGAAAGGCCTAATTCGGTCATGAAGGTTTCACCAACAGATTTCGGGAAAGCAAAACGCACAAAAATATTTTCACCCGGCTGGAAATCCGTTTTTGTAGTGCCGAATCCGTAATCGCTGCTGAATACGCATGTCGGAGCGCTTACTTTGTACCATCCCGGACTGCCGGCATTCGTCACATTGCTTAAAGGTGTGGAGGAAGTGGTTCCGGTATTGGAACTATTGTCGTTTGTAGTAGTACTTGAAGAGGAGGAGCTGCTGTTACCGGAATTGTTTCCACCTACATTTCCTGCGGCACTTTTCACTTTATTCTTAAGATTGCCCAATTGTGCATCTGCGGTGTGAACGCAGAATGTAAATGCTAAAGCTGCAAGAGCTATTTTGGAGAGATACTGCTTTTTCATGGTTGCTTGTTTAATTTTAATCTAATGTAGATTGAAGTTCAACCGGAAATAAGCAAAATTGGTTGTTGAGGACTTTGACTGGGTGAATGGAACGAAAAAGATGGTGAAGGAATCCGGGAATGGATCTCCGGCCGGTGTTATCTCAATATGAGCAAGCGCTGGGAGTCGAGCTTGATAAAGATAAAAAGCAGGATGGTAAAGCTCCAGAGTGAAGAACCGCCATAGCTAAAGAAGGGCAGGGGAATACCTATCACCGGCATCATCCCGATGGTCATCCCGATGTTGACGGTGAGGTGAAAGAACAGAATACTGGCTACTCCATACCCGTAGATCCGGCTGAATGGAGAGCGCTGTCGTTCGGAGAGAAAAAGCAGTCGGATCATCAGGGAAAGCTGCAGGAGAATAACAAAAGCGCTGCCTAAGAATCCCCATTCTTCGCCCACTGTGCAGAAAATAAAATCTGTATCCTGCTCCGGCACGAAATTGTATTTGGTTTGTGTGCCTTTCAGATAGCCTTTGCCGGTAAAACCTCCGGAACCTATCGCTATTTTGGATTGGTTCACATTGAAATCAACGCCTTTCAGATCGGCCCGGGAACGCCCGAGGTAAGAGTCGATCCGTATTTTCTGGTGATCTTCGAGATGGTCATAAATATAATCGGTTCCCCATACAAGCGCAAAGGAAGCCAATGTACAGATGCAAATGATCACAATGTTCCGTACTTTTTTGCGGGAGAACAAAAACCACAATACTGCAACGCCTGCGATCCCTATAAACACATAAAGGTTGTTGAGCAGGAGGGCCATCACCATCAGGGCCACTGCAAGAAAACCGATCAGAATAAAATTGATCGAAAGTCCTTCCCGGAACATGACCACAATAAAAGCAACAAACACAATGGCCAGCCCTGTCTCATCCTGCAATTGTTTGATCACGAGGGCAGGAATAAAGATAATGGCACATGTAATGAGCACATTTTTGTAATTCCGGATAATAGAGGATAGCTTTAGTCTAAAATTGGAAGTTTTCCAATCGCCCAGGTTTACATTGCTCAGGAATTTTGCCAGGGCCAGGTTGGTGGCAAATTTCATGAACTCCGCTGGTTGAACTCCAAAACCACCAAAGCCGAACCACGACTTACTTCCTTTTATTGGCCGGCCAATAAAGGGGACTGCGATACAGGCCAGTAAAAGAAAGCCATAAAAGACATATGCAAACACCGTGTAAAAACCGGCGTCAATAATGAGGATCAGGACCGCGAGGAAAGCCGCACCGCCGATCCAGAGCAATTGCTTTCCGTATTTTTGCGACATGTCCAGGATATTGCTATGCTCTTCATTGTATACGGCCGCATAAATATTCAGCCAGCCCATAAAAACGAGCAGGATATAAATGAAGATCGTCCAACGGTCTACATTATGGAATAATTTGCTTTCGTCCTTTCTCACTCTACAGGTGTGGTTTTACTACCGGAACATTTTTGCCTAAGATCAGATCCGCTTCTGTCATTCGTTTTTCCATATCGGGGCGTGATATTTTTCCTTTGATGTATTTTTCGATCATGAGACTGGAGATCGGCGCTGCCCATGTTCCACCGAAACCGGCGTTCTCTACGATGCAGGCAATAGCGATCTTCGGATTGTCTCTTGGGGCAAAGGCAACGAATACCGCGTGATCTTCCCCGTGCGGGTTCTGAGCTGTTCCGGTTTTTCCGCAGATTACAATGTCTTTGATCTTTGAGGCAGCTGCCGTTCCCGACTCCACTACTTTTTGCATCCCCTCGATCACGTTGTTGTAATACACATCGTTTTGAACAATGGTATAATTTTTCTCGCTGAATTTTTTATCGATCGGTTTTCCCGTAATAGTTCCTCTTACCGTGTGTGGTGTATAGTAATATCCTTTGTTGGCGATGGCGCACATTACATTGGCCATCTGCACGGGTGCAATCAGCAGCTCGGCCTGCCCGATCCCTAATGACACGATCGTATTGGAACGCCATCCGTTCAGACCGAAAACTTTGTCATAGTATTTGATGCTCGGTACATTCCCTGAGCGTTCGTAGGGAATATCCGAATTCAGTTTTTTCCCCACGCCAAAGCTCATGACGGCATCCCGCCAGTGTTGGTAGCCATCTTTAAATTTGGGATACTTCCGCTGATCCACAATACTTCTGAATACATAGCTGTAATAAGAGTTGCAGGAATACTGGATGGAGGAAGTAAGATTGGCAGCTGGGTGTCCGTGACAAGCCGGCTTGCCTCCCATGGGCGGATACCCGTGTGCACATGGATATACGGTGCTTACCTGTAATACGCCATCGTTCTGTCCTACCAGGGCATCGATCAGCTTAAAAATGGAACCGGGAGGATAAGTAGCTTGTGTTGCCCTGTTGTATAATGGATTGTAAAGTGTGTCCTGGTACATTTTTGCAAAAGTCTCGCCCCGTTTGTTCCCTACTGTCAGATTGGGATCGTAGGTAGGTGAAGAAACCATGCAGAGGATCTCACCGGTGGAAGGCTCTATCGCTACGATACTCCCTTTTTTTCCGGCCATTAGTTTTTCTCCGTATTCCTGCAAGTCGGCATCGATGGTGCAAATGATACCTATACCGGAAATCCCTGCCGTGTCTTTTTTTCCGCCCATGTATTGTTCTTTCTCCTGGTTGTGCACATCCACCAAAACAATACGGACACCTTTTTGCCCACGGAGTATTTCTTCATAGGAACGCTCGATACCACTGATGCCAATGTAGTCACCTTCGTTGTAATATGGGTCTTTCTTAGCTTTTTCTTTACTTACCTCACCTACATATCCGAGCAAATGGGCTGCAATTTTTTTCGGGTAGAGACGTACACTTCGTTTCTGGAAAAAGAAACCGTTGAAACGAAAAATTTTCTCCTGCAGCTTTGCATACATTTCCACCGTCAGCGCTTTCTCGAAAATGGAAGACTTGCGTGGACCGTTCACATACTTTGCTTTCAGAATCCGCTTCACAAAGGTTTCTTTGTCGATCTCCAGGATCTTACAAAGTGCCATGGTATCGCAGCCTTTCACATCGATGGGAATTACCATCAGATCATTGGAAGGTTCATTCACTACGAGCTTTTTTCCGTTGCGGTCGAATACAAAGCCACGTGGAGGATAATCAGTGAGCCGGCGGAAGGCATTCTGATCGGCGGCCTCTTTATACGAATCATCAATATTCTGGATGTAAAATAAGCGACCTATGTAAATAAGCGCAACGAGGATAAAAAATCCCGCGATATAATACATCCGGTTTGATAATTGATTTCCGCTCATGCCAGTACGCCGTCTTTTCTATAAAATAAAAACTGGATGATGTAGATGAACACAAAGCTTGCCAGTGTACTGCCCAGTGTTTTTAATAAAGTGAAGAAGAAATCATCGAAGCCGAATTCTTCGAGGTAAAAGAAAAACAAATGATGGACCAGCAGCATAGGAACAGCGTAAGAAAGGAACCAGGTATTGCCCATGAATTGAACGGTAGGTTTCTCTGTTACCTCGTATCCTTCGCGTGGCGACAATAAACGCAAAAAATAAAAACGGAGATATCCCATCAGTACGCAGGCAGAAGCATGCACGCCCTGTGTGTCATAAAAAATATCCACTGCCAGCCCCGTAAAGAAAGACAAAAAAAGCACTACCATTGGCATCGTTTCGAAAGGGAGCATTAAAATAAAAAGCAGGTAGGGCATGGGAACAAAATAGGCACCCAAAGGAATGTTCTTCACGATCAGTGTTTGCAGCAACACCAATATGATAAAACGTATGCTATTTTTCCAGATCTCCGTTATCATTTTTTCTTCTCCGAATTTTTCAACGTTTTTTCAAGGCTGTCCTGTTCCATTTTGTATTTATTCTCAATGACCGTAACGTAGTTCAGTTTTTTAAAATCGGTATGCAGCTTTACGGTGAGGGTATAAAATGCTTCTCCCGGCTTGCGGATCACGCTTTCAACAATACCAACCATAATGCCTTCCGGAAAAATGGAAGACAGGGAGCTGGTTAAAATGGTATCGCCCTTCATTACTTTCGAATAGGTAGGCACTTCCATCAGATGTGCGTAGCGAAAGTCTTTTCCATCCCAGGACAGCGGCCCGAATACACCGTCTTTTTTGATCTTGCAATTGATGATCTGTTCGGTATGCAACACAGAAAGCGCGGTACAGAAATTAGGAGACACATCTTTCACCACTCCTACAATACCTTCGGAATTGATGATGGCATAATCTTTTGCAACACCCTGGTTGGAGCCAATGTTGAGTGTAAGAAAATTCTTATTGAGGTTCGAAGAGCTGTTGATCACCTGTGCATTGTGAAAAACATATTTTTTACGAAAGAGACTGTCGTTTTTCATGAACTGCGGAGCCTGCATGTCCAGTATGTCGTAGGATGACTTAAGCTGGTTATGAAGAAATGCGACTTCCTCTGCCAGTTTTTTATTTTCTTCTTTCAGGCTAAGGTATTCTTTGGTGCTGGCAACGGCATTAAAAAGATTGGCAGAAACAGCGTTCGTTGAATTGAATATAGCGGTACTCTGCACGCTCCTGTTATTTACGATCAACAACATGCATATTGCCTGCAGAACAAGAAATAGAATAAAATAATGATACCTGTATACTAAGTTTAAAAGATTGCGCATACCCCAAAGCCCCTGTGAATCAATGAAAATTCTAACCCTGCTCAAAATTAACGAATTAGAAGGGTTTTGAACAGTAAAAGGGCAAAAGATTTTGACATTATTTTCGGGCCGGATTGTTAATAAACAAAATTGGAAAAGCAGCCAGGCCCCGGATACGATTTTCCGGATTTTACCGTTTACTTCAGGAGTATGAAAAGAACCTGCCGTTTGAAAACAGTTTTGCTGTCTGCCGCTTTATTTGCGGGGGGAGAAGCACTACATGCGCAGGCCTGGGCTCAACTGCCCGATCTTCCGGCAACAGAGCGGGATGACGGGGTATGCTTTCGCATCGGGAATAAAGCCTGGTGCGGAACAGGTCTGCAGGCTGGAGGGCAGGTGGGGAGTGACTTCTATGATTTCGACCTGATTTCGGAAACCTGGTCGCCTGCTGCTTCTTTGCCTGCCGGTATGGAACGCCAGTATGCCTGTGCTTTTGCGGGGGCTACATATGGTTTCGTGCTGGGCGGCGTAAATGCAGCGAATGTTGTGCTCAACGACCTGTGGATGTACGATCCTCCCGGGAACACCTGGACACAGAAGACTTCACGGCCCGGCACCCTGCTGGCGGCCTGTTCTGCTTTTGTGATCGGTGACACGGCTTATATTGTGGGTGGCAATAACAATCTTGGAGTCAGCGCCAGTAAAGAGGTGTGGGTTTACAGCATTACGGGTGATACCTGGCTACAGAAGAGTGATACTCCCTTCCCGGGGCGCTGGCGCGCATCTGCCTGTTCACAGGGAGGCAAAGGATACTTGCTTTTTGGCAGGGATGAGAACGATGGTTTTTGTAGTGAGCTGTACGAGTATGATCCGATTGCCGATAGCTGGCAGCAGCTTATGTTCTTTCCCGGCTCCGGCAGGAATTATGCAGCAATGGTTTCAGATGGGAACGTACTCCTCGTTTTTGGCGGCACCGACACTTTAGGCTCCTGTTACAGTGATCTGTGGGAGTATTCCATTGCTACGAACCAATGGACACCCGGAACGGCTTTGCCCTCTTTCGGAAGAAAAGGAGGAATGTGTTTTTCGGGAATGGGAAACCTCTACTATACCTGCGGGATCGATCAGCAGAGCATCCGTACAAAAGAAACCTGGAAATACACCGGAGTGACCGGGCTGTGGAACCCCGATAAAGAAAGGACAGTGAAACTACATCCGAACCCTGCTCAAACAGTCATTTATACAAATTATGCAGAGGAAACATTCAGCTATCGGATCTATGGCATCGCAACGGGCCTGGTATTGGAAAGCGCTGCAGGAAAATCGAATACCTCCATCGATATCTCCACACTTGAAAAAGGCCTCTACATCCTGCAGATACAGGGCAAAAACGCATTGCCTGCCACGAATAAATTCATCAAAGAGTAACAAAACGAATTGCATTCCTTAACTTCGCTTATTGCTTATGCAGTTCCTGTCGGTCATAGTGCTTTTACTGATCGCGCTTGTCGTGCTGGTAAATGCATATATGCCGGTCCGCTATCGGATATGCTGGCTGCTTGCCTGTAACCTTGTATTTATCTCTCTTTTTTCCTGGCTTTCGGTAATAGTAGTGTTGCTATTGAGCGTTTTCAATTTCTATATGGCACAGCATGTTCAGGGGAAACGACCGGTTTTTCTGCTAAACCTGGGCATCAATATCACAGCGCTCATAGCCTGTAATTACATCACGGGTTTTGGCTTTCATTTGCAGCTGATCGGCTTTGACGTGCATCCGGCTTTGCTTACACTTGGTTTGTCTTTTTACACCCTGCAGCATATTGCCTATGTGGTTGATTGCAGGAAAGGCAGGCAGATAGCGGAAACAAGGTTCCTTCCGTTTCTGTTTGCTTCCACTTTTTTTCCGAAATTCCTCAGTGGTCCGCTCATAAAGTATAGGGAGCTGAACGAACAGCATGGAAGAATCATTTTAAAGGAAAGTTATGTGCAGGGCTTTAACCGGCTGCTCCTGGGCATTTTTAAAAAAATGGTAATAGCTGACAGGATCGCTCCCGGAGTGCATTCGGTATTTGATTTTCCGGATGCATACAGTGGGCTTACCGTTTTTGCAGGCGCTTTGTTATTTACTGTTCAGCTTTATTTCGATTTCTCCGGGTATTGTGATATGGCTATCGGAACAGCTAAAATGCTGGGTTATGAGCTCCCGGAAAATTTCAGGATGCCTTTTCGTTCGGTTTCTGTAACGGAATTCTGGCGCCGCTGGCATATGTCGCTGATCCGCTTTTTTACGGACTATGTTTTTTACCCGGTGAGCTATGCCTGGCGCAGGCACCGGTATCTTTCCGCTGCAGCAGGCATCACACTTACCTTTCTTCTGTCGGGTATCTGGCATGGGCTCGGCTTGTCATTTTTGCTTTGGTCGCTTTGTCACCTTTTATACCTGCAGGTGGAGCTGGCCACACGGAAGATCCGGCCGGCCCGATCGGTCGTTTTCAAAGGAATCGGCTCTTTGTTTACCATTCTTGCAGTAAGCTTCAGTAATATTTTTTTCCGGAGCACAGGTACTGATAATCTTTTGCAGCACTGGAACAGCCTGACCCGGCATTTTTTTCCGGAGGATTATGTGGCTGAAGTATTGGCTCCCCTTGCAGTTGGCGGGCAGCAAGCCGATCTTTTTAACCTCTACCTGACAGCGTTTTTTGCCGCATCATTTCTTGTGATGGAAAAGCGGATGAATGTTCTTTCTGAAAAAAAGACATTTTCTATTCCCTACGCGGTTACACTTTGCCTGCTGATCCTGCTCTTTGGAGTATTTGCAGGCGGGGAACAGTTTATTTATATCCAGTTTTAAACTTTTTTCCGGGAAGGTTTTGATTTTAGTATTTCGTGTTGTGATTCCAGCAGGGCATTAAGTTTTTTCAGATACTGGATCTCCACTTCCAGCCATTTTATTTTTTGCTCCAGGATAGCTGTCTCTTCTTTTAGTTTATTGTTTTTTTCCTCAGCTGTTTGGTGTTTTTGCTGATCGTACATGGAAAAAAAATCGAATTTCAATACCTCGCTTATTTTCGAAAGTAGCTCTGTATCAATACTTTCACGCTCAAAAATATTGTATACCACCTGCCGGCTCCTGTTGATCTTTTTGGCAAAAGCGCCCACAGATACCTGCTGTTTGTACAATTCTTCCTTTATTTTTTTACCTATGTGTGGTATCATAGTCAAAGGTAAATGACACTAAATTGTCATTATATGACAAATTTATCAAATAATATGTCTGATTATCAGAAATAATTTGACATGTTAGTAATTTTAGTATACATTTGCGTCATAAAAAGTGAGTCAATGAAATCAGTTATGCGTAAGAAAAGGCGCGGGCCCGGATTTGGCCTGCGGGTAAGAGTGTCCTTTTTCTATAGAAAAGAAAAGGATGATCCATCAGATCTTCCGGTTGCCGGGGAAAAAAGCGTTGTATGGGAGGTGATGAGTAGTGTGGCGGAAATTTTACAGATATGTATTATTATCCGCCAGTTAATAGAATTGCTGACTTAATACTGCGTGCGCAAAAAGAGGATAAACAGCACGAGCCACACAGTTGAAACGGACAGTCCGAATACCAGCCATTCTTTTTTTGCTTTGCTGAGCGGTTGTTTGCGTCTTTCTTTGAAGTTTTTCAGCACCTGGGCAAGCTCTTTACGGAAGATAACGCCAACGATGAGATAAGGTGCGGCCATCAGGAAGAGGATACCTTTATTCAATCCGCGTGCAATAGACCTGGAATTGTTTTCGAGATCGCTTTCTGCAGCAGCTTTACACATGGCACACTGAGCTTCTGTATCCGTGGCTATGAGTACACAGGCAAGGATCCCAATTATCAGTATGCAGTGTTTTTGCTTCATGTAAAGCTGTAATACGGAGAGATCAGTAAGTAAACGACTACACCCGTGATCGTAACATATAACCAGATCGGGAATGTATAGCGTGCCAGTTTTTTATGCTTCTCTACCTGGTTGGTCCAGCCGTAGTGGAAGGTCATCAATACCATCGGGAATACAACCGCGGCCAGGAAAATGTGTGTGCCTAAGATGAAAAAATAAATACTGCGCAAAGTGCCTGCTGCTGTTTTTTCTTCAGGGCTCAGTATACCATTGTGATCGATGTCACCGTATTTTGTATCCGGGATAAAGAAATGTGCGAGGATGTACAATACCAGGAACAAGGCAGACAGCGCCATTGCCGACACATTCAGCCGTTTGTGCAGGCCGATGCGTTTGTTTTTGATAGCGATAAAAGAAGAAATGAGCACGATACTGCAGATCGCATTGATAGTAGCAATGGTTGCCGGAAATTTATAGATATACCCCGGTACTGTTTCCGGATACGGAATGATGTGCCCGTTGAGTATAAATACAGTGCCCATTACCACAATAGTGAGAATGGCGGAGACAATACGGGCTTTTTTATTGCTCATTTTTTTCGGTTTTAAGGAGTTTAATATCGTCTATCAGTTTATTTACCTGCACACTATCCGTTCCGTCATATAAGGTACGGATACGTTTTTGTTTGTCGATCAGTAATAAATACTCACTGTGAATAAACCCCTCTTCTGTTCCGTCATCTTCCACTGCATTCACGAGGTAACTTGTTTTTGCGAGGTCATAGATCTTTTTCTTATCTCCCGTAAGCAGGTGCCATTTGTTTTTGATAGCGCCATATTTTGCCGCGTATTCCGCAAGCACTTCCACCGTATCGTGTAGGGGATTGATGCTGTGCGAAAGGAATAAGATCTCCGGATCGTCCTTATACGCTTTTTGTATACGGCTCATTTGCGAGTTCATGCGCGGGCATATGCTCTGGCAGGTAGCGAAGAAAAAATTGGCTACATAGATCTTATCTTTCACCGTGTTTTGCGAAACCGTTTCTCCATATTGATTCACGAAGCTGAAATCTGCAATGCTGTGATACACCGTATCGGTGCCCTTCAGTTTTTTTGCACCGATCACAGGCAGTACCAGGATGCTTTCTTCAAGGGGAGCTGAGCAGGAGCTGAGCAGTATCAGCGGGATGGATATATATAAAAGTAATTTCATTTTCGCTATCATATGGACCCGGGATTTATTTCTGTTCTATGGCATTGTTTTTCTGCATTTCTGCATGTTCATCTTTCAGCACTAAGTGTTTGTATTCCTCTATCATGCGTTTTACTTCCGCCACATATGTAGGATCGTAATATCCGCGGATATGATGGCCTTTATCTACCAATACGGCAAAGTAGTCAAACACATGAACAGGCTTCCGGTTGAAGAACAAAGAAGTGTATACGCTGTAATCGAATTCTGTTTTCGGGCCTTTCCAGAAAGCATCATCTTTCATGAATACAAGATGGAAGTTAGGCAGGCTGATCCCCAATGAATCTTTCAGGTATTTTTCAGAATAGTTGCGTTTGTCAGATCCGGCAGCGCCCAGATCGGGCAGATCCTGCAGGTTTGTATTTACCAGCATTATTGGAACTTCTTTGATCTTCGAAGCTTTGTATTTTTCATATTCCAATACACCGCTGATCTTTTCTTTGAAACCCGGTTTCAAAAGAATAGCGATGAAAGCTTTGTCTTTGTTTGCCGACGAATCGTTGAATGGGGCTGTGAAATAAACGGTTCCGGATCCGTCTGTTCCTTTTTCGAGGTAGATCTCATTAAAAGCAAGGGCTTTTTCCGGTAATGTGTAATAAACCGTATCACCTTTTGCATCCACTGTTTTCGGCCCGTAGAAAGCCATTTTTTTGAAATTGGCCTCCGATAGCTCAAACAAAAAATAGATGAGTGAAGGGATCAGGATGATCAGTATCAGGATGATTTTGTTCTTCACGATCGCGTTTTTTTAAACAAGAAAAAGCTTCCTTATTGGTGCGCAAAGGTAAGGATAAATTGAGTACCGGGAATGGAATTCCGGGGGAAGAAAAAGGTGAAATGACAATTACGGAGGGCTAACGGTTAATCTGTGCGGGATTTAAGATTCAAGACACAAGAATCAGGACGCATTCCGTTAAATAACAAAGCTTCTGCGTTCTCGCGAGGCTTCGCGAGCATCTTTGCATGAACCCGAAGCCTGAAATCCGAAATCAAAAACCAGAAGCACCTCCCTACGTTGGGAACCTGAATTAAAATCATTGAGCACAACGCAACCCGGGATCAAAAACCTGAAACCCGAAATAATTTAATACCCGAGTATCTTCAGCATGCTTTTGTAGCTCTGTTCTTTGGCAAACAGCTTGGTCGTGATCTCATTGTCCTCGTCGCGGTCAATAAGTACATGCTTTGGTGCCGGAATGAGGCAGTGCTGGGTTCCGCCATATCCGCTCAATGCTTCCTGGTATGCGCCGGTGTGGAAAAAGCCTATATATAAAGGTACTTTTTCCTTGGGATCCAGCTTGGGCAAAAATACCTGGTTCGTGTGCGCTTCTGCGGCATAATAATCCATGCTGTCACAGGTAAGCCCGCCTAAGTTCACCGGCTGATAGGGTTTATCCCAGTGATTGATCGCCAGCAAAATAAAACGTTGGTTGATCCCCCATGTATCAGGCAGTGTCGTGATAAAAGAGCTATCGATCATGTACCAGGTTTCGCGGTCGTTCTGCTGTTTGCTGTCAATAATGGAATACAAAGCAGCTCCGCTTTCTCCCACTGTATAAGAACCGAATTCCGTAAAAATATTGGGCTCCAGTACTTCACGCTCGTTGCAAAAGCTTTTGATCTGTTCCACGATCTCTTCGATCATGTATTCATAATCATATTCAAAGCCCAGGGAGGTGCAGATCGGCATGCCACCGCCAATGTTCAGGGAGTCGAGGGTAGGGCAGATCTTTTTCAATTCGTAATAAATATTCATGCATTTGATCAGCTCCGTCCAGTAATAAATGGTGTCTTTGATACCGGTATTGATGAAGAAGTGCAGCAGCTTCAGCTCGAACTTTGGGTTGTCCTGGATCTTTTGTTTGTAGTAGTCAACGATCTCATTGCTACGGATACCTAACCGTGAGCTGTAGAAAGCAAAGCTGGGTTCTTCTTCCGTCGAGATCCGGATCCCCAATTGAGTTTTAGGCGCTTTCACATGTTTGTTGTAATACTCAAGCTCGTCTTTATGATCTAAAACCGGTATTACATTGAAGCCTTCATTGATCATTTCAGTAATATTCTGCTTGTATTGCGTCTTTTTATAACCATTACAAATGATGTAGGTGTCTTTGGTGATCTTCTTTTTCTTATACTGTTCACGCAGGATCTGTATATCAAAAGTAGAGGAAGTCTCAATATGCACGTCATTGTCCAGTACTTCATCCAGCACAAAGGAGAAGTGGGAACTCTTGGTACAGTAGCAATAGAAGTACTTGCTCTTATAATCCACCTTTGCCATCGCTACATTAAAAAGCCGTTTAGCCTTCTGTATCTGCGACCCGATCTTAGGTAAGTAGGATATCTTGGTAGGTGTTTGATACTGCTTTATAACGTCCATTAATCGTATTCCGTTAAAATACAGCTCATTATCAATAACCTCAAATGGCTCTTGCGGGAAGTTGAAGGTTTGTTCGATCAGGTTTTTGTAGGTATTGTCTTTCATTTTTGCGCTTCTAAGTTACTTACATGGCTATCCGGGATACAAAAGTAAGTCATTTAGTTCGAATATTCCCGGCTCCGGTAGGTTAAGTTTATGTTAAAGAATGATGAGGTATAAGCTGCACGGAAGGATGAGCATGATCCCTACCGGCGAAGTATAGGATCAGAACAGGCCCGAAAATGAGGACAAAACAGGGAAAATTGCCTTTTTTGGGTATCTTTGAGGCCTTAGTTTAAAAGATTTGTATGATAAAGCCGATAAAATTAATTGAAGTAAAATCAGAGATTGGAGCAGGCACCAGGGGAGCCAGTATGGGAGTGGATGCCATTAAAATTGCCGCACTCGATTTCGGAAGCCCTTTTTTCAAGAAATTTAAAACGGTAGAGATCAAAAATGAGAACCATTTGTTGCTGGAGCCTGTAGTGCACGATTATGCCAAACGGATCAAAGGGATCTTTACGCTCAATGAGCGCCTTGCCAACGAATTAAAAAATACGATCATAAAAGATCACGCCATCCCGATCGTTTTGGCAGGTGACCACAGCTCTGCTATCGGAACGATTGCCGGGCTCAAAATGGCCTACCCCGACAAACGCCTCGGAGTGATCTGGATCGATGCGCATGCTGATATCCATTCACCCTATACAACGCCTTCCGGTAATATGCACGGAATGCCGATCGCCTGCAGCCTCGGAGAAGACAACAGGGACAAGCAGGTGAACAAGCTCGATGATGAAACGATCGAGTATTGGGAGAAACTGAAAAGCCTCGGAGGAATTACCCCGAAGATCCAATACTCCGACCTCGTATACATTGCCATGCGCGATTTTGAAGCGCCGGAAGAATTCCTGATAAAAAGAAATAAAGTGCGTGTGTTCAACCTGCAGGAGATCCGTAAAAAGGCAGTAGAGCGTGTGGCTATCGAGTCTCTGAATTACCTGGATAGCTGCGATATGATCTATGTGAGCTTTGATGTGGACAGCATGGATTCACGTATTTCATCCGGCACCGGAACGCCTGTTCCGAATGGTATCACGGAGAAAGAAGCGGGTAACCTGATCTATTATATCATGCGGAGCAAAAAAATTGCCTGCTTCGAAATGGTGGAGATCAATCCAACACTCGACAAGGAAAATCTTATGGCGGAGAATGCTTTCGAAATTTTACAGAAAGCAACCAACCAGCTGAGTCACGATTTTTAAATTAGGGAATAGGGCTGATGTGTCGAAAACTGAGGGAATGGCAGTTTATTATCGGGCGCTTTAAACTAATTTTGCCATTAACCTCAAGGGTTTAATTTATAATAAAATCCAGGTTAATTCAAAAATCAAAACAAGTGAAAAAGCATTCTTTCTTCTTCGCATTATTAGTAGTCAGTTTTTTTATGCAGGAGAAGGCATTTGAGCTATTGCAGACAGCAACGAATCGGCTGACCCACAATTTCTGATGCCCTAATCAATGAAACAACACAAAACCATGAAGCACAAAAAGACCTTTGCACTCTTACTGACAATTATTTGCACTTGGTTGTACGGGCCGACCAAAGCGCAAATCAATCAGCAATGGGGATATTCGCTTTTTAATCCTAATACTGACACAGGTCATATATTTACCTATGGCATTGCGGCGGATCAAAGCGGTAATGTATACAATACCGGCGTTTTTTCGGGAACTATCGATTTTAACCCGGGTGCTGCCGTGAGCAGTATCACCGGCGGATCGTATGAGGACCTTTACCTGACGAAATCCGATTCGAACGGAAATTTTATGTGGGTGAAGACCATCACCGGAACGAATTTTACCGGTTTCAGTCAATCGATGCGATTAGATGCTGCAGGTAACATATACCTATTCGGGATATTTGGGATAGGAACGATGGATGTGGACCCGGGTCCGGGAGTATACAACCTCACCTCCGGTTCATACAATGGGTTTATTCTTAAGCTGGACCCTAACGGAAATTTTCTTTGGGCCAAAACGATTCCGGGAAATAGTAATTCCATTTATCAGGATAATTTTGTCTTCGATAGTACAGGCAATCTATACCTTACGTGCGGCTTTTCATCTACTGTGGATGCCGATCCGGGTGCGGGCATCTATACGCTGACTTCCAACGGCACCACTGATATCTGTCTGTTAAAGTTAGATGCCAGTGGTAATTTTATATGGGCGAAGCAGGTGGGTGGCGCCGGCGATGATGAACCAAGCGCATTGACAGTGGATGCCGCAGGTAATATATACCTTGCAGGGATTTATGAGCAGGTAGTTGATTTTGACCCGGGCCCCGGGGTCGTCCAGGATACGGCTCAGTCTTTGAACGATAATTTCATTGTGAAGCTGGATGCTGCCGGCGATTTTTCCTGGGTGAAAATGATGGAAGCCGGATTTGGATCGCCTTTGCTATGCACACAGCTCATCGTGGATAATACCGGTAGCCTTTATCTCGGAGGTACGTTCAGTGGCCCGGTTGATTTTGATCCGGATTCTTCTTCCCATATTGTAGGTAGTTCCGCTCAGGCTATGTTTGTAACCAAGTGGAGTGCTTCCGGACATTTTTTATGGATGACCGGTGCAGAAACCAATGGGACGCCTGCTGAGCTGCATACTGATAATCGGGGCCACCTGTATCTCTCCGGGTTTTATAATTACAGCGCTGTTTTTAATGCATGGGATACCGCGAATGCTATTTTTATGAATTCCAATGCTTCTATTATAACTCATGGATACCTGTGTAAAATGGATACGGCTTCCCATTTTATCTGGATTAAAGAAAATCCGAACACTTCAATAGAACATCTGTACGATGACGGATCAGGTAATTTTTTGATAACCGGGAGTTTTTTCGGAACGGCAGATCTGGACTTTGGTACGGGGGTCGATTCCGTATCGGCACAGCAGTATAACAGTGCTCTGTATGTAGTGAAACTAACGGAACCCGATCTTTGGGGCACAATCTACTTCGATGCGGATCTGGATTGCGTTCAGGATACGAACGAGACTGGTATTCCGGGAATGCTGCTTTCCATACAACCAGGAAATATAATTGCGCAGTCGGATGCATCCGGCATCTGGTATGCCAACGGACTTTCAGCCGGCACTACGTATACGGTAACGATCGACACAAGCACTGGCTGGTCATCCACCTGCTCACAAACGCAGATCTTTGTTTCCAATCTTCATTCTTCTATAGGTAGTGATTTTGGAGTGATATCAAATAACCCCTGCCCCGATCCGGAGGTGACAATTTTTGCACCGTTCTTCAGAAGATGTTTTTCCGGGCAGGTAATTTATATAAACGCGGAGAACCGCAATACCGCAACAGGGATCCTTACCAATGCATACATGGATGTAACCCTCGATCCGCTTTTGCTGGTAGATAACATTTCCCTGCCCTATACGTCGCTGGGTAATAATGTCTACCGTTTTCAGGTGGGTGATCTTTATCCGGGGCAGAACATTGCATTTACCATCAGCACAACGGTGAGCTGCACTGCATTGCTCGGTCAAACCCTCTTTATGGAAGCCCGTCTGCTGCCTTTGGACTCCTGTTACCTGGATACGATCCCGGCAATACCCTTTCCGTCCGGACCGGGGTCAGTAAATGTTTGTTCACTGCCTTGGGATCATTCCAGTCTTACTGTTTCCGGAGCCTGTTCCAACGACACAGTTATTTTTACCATCACGAATACCGGTACGGGCAATATGCAATGTTATGCACCTGTACGTGTATATGTAGACGGCTATTTTGCGTATACAGATTCCGTATTACTGGCTGCAGGAGAAGATACGAGCTTCGTGTTCAATGCCAACGGACAGGTCTGGGTGGCGCAGGCAGACCAGCATCCTTTACACCCCGGCAATTCGCACCCGATGGCTTATGCAGAGGTTTGCGGAAATATGGGGACTTCGGTAGTACCTGGTATTGTCAATCAATTCCCGATGGACGATGCGGATCCGAACGTGGATATATATTGCGGCACGGTTTCAGGGGCATATGATCCGAATGATAAAACCGGCTTCCCTACAGGTTTGAGTACGCAGCACGAAATTTTGCCCGGTCAGCAATTGCAATACCTGATCCGGTTTCAGAATACGGGAACGGACACGGCATTCAATATCGTAGTACGCGATACGCTCGACACCGATCTGAATATTTTTTCAGTTGTTCCCGGTATAGCAAGCCATGCCTGCACCTTCAGGATGTACGGCCCGAGGGTATTGGAATGGACCTTTGCCAATATCATGTTGCCGGACAGCACTACCAATGAACCGGGAAGTCATGGTTTTCTTACTTTCACCGTAGAGCAGAATTCCGGCCTACCGAATGGCACAGCTTTCCTGAATGATGCCGATATTTATTTCGATTTTAACGATCCCATCATTACGAATGAAACCAGTCATGTGGTGGATGACCAGCAGGATTATTCACCGGTAGGGCTTGAACAGGTTATGAAAACAACCCCGGGTGATATTGTTGTGTTCCCTAATCCGGCCAATGAATATGTTACAGTGCTCTGTACTGGTGAGGGAATATCAACATACACTATTGTAAATCAACTGGGACAAAGGGTCAGCTCGGGCAGTTTTGTTTCGCGGAAAAATACGATCGATTTAAGGAGCCTGCCTGCCGGTTTTTACCTGCTTACTGTAGAGGGAGCTGAGAGGCATAGTGTGAAGCTGATCAAGCATTAACGAATGTGATTTGTTACCGGTCCGTGTTATATTGTATAAACACTGATACGAAACATGAAACCTGTTTTTCTGGTATTGCTGCTCTTTGTTTGTATTCCTGCTTTTACACAACCGCTCGTTTCGGGATCTGTAAAGAACATGCAGGATCAGACACATATTCCCAATTGCCCCGTCATACTGAAAGGAAGTGATGGAACACTCATACAAATCCGGACAGATTCTGCGGGCCAGTATACCTTCCGCCTGAGACAAGATGTACTTTACGATATTTATACTTCTACCGACAAAACTACGATCACACCCACAGCAAAATGCGGTTTTCTGGCAAGCGAGGATCACGGTCATTTTGAAACAGGACTGGATTCGGTTTTGCAATATGTGAAGGATTTCGAATTAAGCCCCGTTGGCTGTTGTGGTTATTGGATGCCGGCATTCCTGTTTAAGAAGAACACAACGATCCTTGATACGGCTCTGGCATATGATTTCGACGGAGCAATTGATTCCGTAAGAAGTTTTCCTTTGTGTGCGTTAAAAGATTTTGCAGATATGCTGAAAAGAAATCCAACCGTTGTCATAGAACTTTCGGCCCATTGCAGCTCCGAAGAAACAAAGAATGCCATAGCAGCCGATAAGCTTTCGCAGCAACGTGCAGAGAAAGTAAAAACGGAATTGGCGAGCCACGGTATTGACCCTCGCCGGCTTGTAGCAAAAGGCCGGGGTGAAAGGAAATTGAAGATCCAGGATGCACAGATCGTAAAGGAAAAAACAAAGGCCGGCAAGGAAGCATTACATGCAATCAACCGGCGCTGTACAATAAAAATCATTGCCTGGGATTATGAAGATCCTGCAGCTCCTTTAAAGGAGACACCCAGATACAATCCATCTGCAAAAGGGGCAGATAGTTCTGAGAACAAAACTGAAGAAATTCCCGCCAAGAGAATGAAAGAGCATAAGTTCGAAACTCCTCACCAATAGGTTAACTCAGCTTGCCTTTCAGCCATTCGCTGTAACTAAGGATCTCTGAATCCGTTTGTTTACTTTGTATTTCGATGAAAGCAGCAATAGATGTTTCCAGTTTTTTTCTCGCGGAGTCCTTTGTAAGCAGGATGAGATTTTTCAGGAAGTTGCACATCAGCTTTTCATTCTCGAACTCTTTCTGCTGCAGCATCGATTTGAATTCATTCTGCAATTGCGAGATTCGTGTCAACACAAAATCCATATCACCCGAGTCGTAGCGCACCATCAGCTCGAATACTGCGATCTTTAAACGGAATGCCGTATCGAGGCTGGCATAACTGTCGAGCATATAGAGGCGGGTGATCTGCCGCAGCGACTGTTTGTGATCGTGCAGACCGAAATACGAAACGGCAAGGTTCAGATACACAAAACCGATGTGCAGGGGATGGCTTTTGATCACGGCCTCTTCCTTTGCTTCATTCAGGATCTCGATCGCTTTGGTCACATTGGTGCGTGCATAATTGTTCACGAGAATATTGTAGTAGTAAAAAACGTATTTATCATGCAGGCTCCTGTTGTATTCGGCCATTGCTTCTTTCAGCCGGTCTGCGTATTCCAGCGACTCCTCCGTTTTATTGTTGCGGAAGAGCGAGTTGCACAGATAGGTCAGCATCTGCAGCTTGGTATCGTGATTGTGGATCGAGAATAGTTTTTTCTGTGTGAATTCCTTATAGGTTTTTAATAAATAATTTTCCAGGGCTGTGTAATTGTGTTGCTGCAGTAATATACGGCTGATGGCGTGGTAGAGTTTGAACCGCAGCTGTACATTATCTTTCAGATTTTTCGAATTGCCGAAGGATTCCACGGTTTTTTGCAGCATGTCGTAGATGCGCTCATTCCCTTTCCCGAATGTTTGGGAAGCTTTTACATTGTAGGTAACCATAGCAAGGATATCATCGATCTCCTGTATCTGGTTCAGCTTTGCCCGGTTGATCCGGCGTTTTTCAATATAATCGGCCGGATTGATCTCCAGCATTTCCTGCGACAGTTTGATGTATTCGTTGTAGATAAGCTCCAGCAGGGCCGGTTCATCGATCTCCTGTGCTTTTTTTTCGGATTTCTGCAGGTAATAAACAGCGGTGTCCCATTTGTTTTTCTGGATGAACAATTTTGCCAGTAAAAAGTTGTTCAGCACGAAATTAACGGCGTTCTGATTGTAATTCAGCAGGAGCAGGCTCAGTCCGATGTCTTCGAGCAGGCGGTTTTTCAGGCGGTAGAAGGCATTCTTGTCCTCTGTTACATAGAGTTTTTTGAATGCTTTTTCTTCATCGATCTCCGGGTAATTTTTTTTGAAGGTATCGAAGAGCTGAATGTCTTTTCGCTCCAGGGTGTCATTTGTGCGCGTAACAAACAGCTTGTAATTCCGGATCTCTTCTTTCGAAAGATTGCCTATAATTTCAGGTAAGATCTGCATTTGTACTAATTTGAAGATGTAAGATAATACTTATTTTTATATCCGGATACCGAATAATCTTATTATTTTTACAATAACATTAAAATCAGCAAGTATGCGCTACTTAAAACTACTATACCTATCTGTTGCGATCGCAATTTCAACCAACTCCTATTCACAGACCGGACTGGAGGCCGATGACTCGATGTCGGTGGTTTATAACAGTCCGATGTTTTCGGGCAGTCAGCTGTACTGGAATGTTTATGTAGATAACACCACCTCTACTGCTTATAGCGACACAATCACTTACATAGCAGCTATCGATACATTCGGCACCGGCGGGAGCCAGCTCACTCCGATCAAAACTACATGGACGATAGTCAATAACTATAATCCCGGCGGTACCGTATTATATACCGATTCGATTAACCTGACCATTAATGTTAATTGCCGGGGAGGTATCAACACTGTAGTGATCTGGCCGGTGGCTTCAGATATGATGATGATGACCTTCCCTACCGTGGATTCTATATTTGCGGATGTATTGGTATTGGAAGCGCCTACCGGGCTTCGTACCATTCAAAAAGGGACGATCCGGGTGGGGCCGAATCCTTTCTCGGATAAAATCAGCCTGATTCTGCCCCCTAAAATCAGCCTTGAACAGGTAAGAATAAAGGACATAAGTGGACGACTGGTATACGAAAGCGGGCAGGGGACCAAATCCTGGATAGATACTTCTTCGTTGCTTCCGGGGATCTATTTTGTGGAAATCAGCCTTAGTGACGGGTCGGCTACGATTATTAAAACGATAAAACAATAAATTCGTCTCCCTAAATCCTTAAAGCAGCTAAAAACCGCTTCACGATATGGTCTATTTGCTATATTAGTGCAAATCTTTAATCAGCTGCAGTGAAGGGAGACAAGAAGCCATACGAATCGAGGAGCAGGATAAGCACACTGAAGCTGAACTCACTGCTCGAAATTACCAAAGCTATTAACGGGAATGCGGCCACGCGTGAGCTGCTCGCCACTTTCGAGGATACTCTTCGGAATAAGCTGAACATCGGCAAGCTGGCCCTGTTCAATTTCAATGACAAATGGGAATGTATCCTCACCTATGGATTGGAGGACGAGCACGAAAATATTGATGTGCAGAGAGATCTGTTGCAATACAAAGAGATCAGTATCGTTGATAGCGAAAGCGACAATCACCACAGTTTTGAGATCATCATCCCTGTATATCATAAAGATCAGCCCCTCGCTTTTGTGCTTATCGGCGATCTGGACGATGATAAGGTAGAACTGAGCCCTGTTATCAAACATCTTCCTTTTGTTCAGACACTCACCAATATTATTGTGGTGGCGATCGAGAACAAACGCCTCTTCAAAGAGAACATCAAGCAGATCGCGATACGAAGAGAATTAGAGCTTGCTTCACAAATGCAGCACATGCTCTTTCCTGAACTGTTGCCAAAGAATGAGCATATCGATTTCGATGCCCGCTATCTTCCGCACCAGGAAGTAGGTGGCGATTACTATGATTTCATTTGGGTAAACAAGAATGAATTTGTTTTCTGCATGGCCGATGTTTCCGGAAAAGGCCTGGCTGCTGCCCTGCTGATGAGTAATTTCCAGGCCAACCTGCGGGTGCTTATCAATCATACGAACAGCCTTACCGAGCTGGTGCGCGAGTTGAACAACAAAGTGATGCTGAGTGCCAAAGGGGAGAAATTCATTACCTTTTTCATCGGGAAATACAATATCCAGACACGTACGCTTTCCTATATCAATGCGGGGCATAATCCGCCTTTGCTGATCAACAAGAACTCTGTTTCCCTTCTCAGGATCGGCTGTACGGGTTTAGGCATGTTCGATGAGCTGATCACTGTAAAGGAAGGCATGGTGCCTGTGAAACCGGGCTCGCTGCTATTCTGTTATACGGATGGTGTGGTGGAAACGGAGAACGACCAGGAAGAATACTTCGGTATGCACCGTCTCAGCGCTTCCCTCAAACGTAACCAGGATATTTCGCCCAAAGAGATCAACGAAAGCCTCCTGATGGAAGTTATCGGCTTCAAAAAAGACAAGCCGTATAGCGACGATATCGCCATTTTCTCCGGCAAGATGTTTTAATTATTCGGGTTCTTTCCGTTTTAACAAATCCCTTGATTGAAACAAAAGATCTTATTTTACGAATTGAGTCCTGGCTCTTGTGTCTTGGCTCTTATTGTCCTTCCCTCTCCCAGCCCCGTTTTTAACGTTATTTTACTATAAACTCTATGGATTTTTCGTTAAGTTTACATCTTAGGAGACGAATTATTTCATTCCCCGAAAAGAACGCATCGAATGGCAGAAAGCAACAATATACTACTAAACAAGCTTGACGAATTTATTCGCAAATTTTATAAGAACCAGTTAATAAAAGGAACCCTCTATACGGCCGGTTTATTATTGCTCTTTTATATTTCGATCAGCTGCCTTGAGTATTTCGCCGAATTCAATACCACCATCCGTACCATCCTGTTTTACTCTTTTATTCTTTCCAGCGGGTACGTAGTTACACGGTTCATAGCCATTCCGCTTTTGAAGCTGAACAAGTTCGGGAAGATCATTTCATACGAAGATGCGGCACAGATCGTCGGGACCCACTTTTCCAATGTGCAGGACAAGCTGCTGAATGTATTGCAGCTGCAACAAAACAAAGCCAGTGGGTATTCGGATGCCTTGTTGGAAGCAAGTATCAACCAGAAGATCAATGAGCTCCGGCCGGTGCCTTTTACTGCTGCCATCGATCTCAACCAGAACCGCCGTTATCTGAAATATGCCGCTATTCCTTTGCTATTGCTGGTTTCCATCCTGGTAGTAGCGCCCAAAATACTAAGCCTCGGTACCAAACGTCTTATCAATCACACCACCTTTTACGAAAAAGAAGCGCCTTTTACATTTGAAATTGAGAACAAAGATCTGAAAACCATTCAGCAGCAGGATTATGTGCTGAAGGTGAAGCTTAATGGTGAAGAAGTACCGGATGAGGTATTTATCTCTATCGAGGGAAATGATTTTAAACTGCAAAAACAAAATCTTGCAGCATTTGAATATACCTTCAAAAACGTACAGAAAGACATTCCCTTTACACTGGCGGGCGCCGGCTATAGCTCCAGGCCGTATGAATTAAAAGTGATCCCGAAACCTGCGCTGGTCAATTTTGATGTATTACTGAAATATCCTGCCTATCTCGGGCGTAAGGATGAAGTGCTTGCCAATACCGGTGATATCATTATTCCGGAAGGCACCAAAGTGATCTGGAATTTCGCAACCAAGAACAGCGAGTTCCTGAAGCTTTCGTTCAGCGATACGGTGATGAGCCTGAAACCTGTAGGTGACAACAAGTTTTCCTACACGCGCAGGATGATGAACACCAGCAATTATTCCGTAACTACCGGCAATAATTTGGTGAATGCCATCGACTCGGTCAATTATTCCGTGAATGTGATACAGGATATGCATCCGTCTATCGAAATGAAGGAACGCCGCGATTCATTGAACCCGAGCAACGTGTATTTCTCCGGACAGGTGAAAGACGATTACGGTTTCAACCAGTTGTTGTTCCACTACATTGTTTACACAAAAGATTCGACCGATAAAGCCACAGAGATCAAAAAGAATGCATCGCTTGGCATCCAGCGCGCGATCACTTCGCAAAGCTTTGTGCACGGGATCAATATCTCTGCATTGGAACTGAAGCCGGGTGATAAAGTGGAGTATTATTTTGAAGTGTGGGACAATGACGGAGTGAATGGAAGCAAGAGCGCAAGGACAAATGTAATGTCGTACAAAGCGCCAACGCTGGAAGAGCTGGACAAAGCCACTGCAGAAAAAAACAACGAGATCAAAAAAGATCTGGATGCAAGTATTAAGCAAGCCAAAGACCTGCAGAAACAGATCAATGACCTGAATAAAAATGTGCTGGAGAAAAAACAATTGGGTTACGAAGAGAAGAAAAAAATAGAGAACCTGATCGATAAGCAAAAAGACCTGCAACAGAAGATAGAAGAAATGAAGCAGGACAATCAGATGAACCAGAACCAGCAGAATGAATTCCGGCAGCCGGATGAGAATATCCTCGAAAAACAAAAACAGCTGGAGCAATTGTTTGAGAACATCATGACACCGGAAATGAAAAAGCTGTTTGATGAGCTGCAAAAGCTGATGGAGAAGATGGACAAGAATAAGGTGCAGGAAACCCTCGAAAAAATGGACATGTCCAACAAGGATATCGAAAAGGAGCTGGACCGAACTCTCGAGCAATTCAAGCAGATGGAAGTAGAGCAGAAGATGCAGAATGTGGCTGATAAGCTGGAAGAGCTTGCTAAAAAGCAGGACGATCTGAGCAAACAGACGGATGAAAAAACTTCCGATCCGAAACAAATGGAGCAGAAGCAGAATGAGCTCAACAAGGAGTTTGACCAGGTGAAGGAAGATGCCAAAAAACTGGAAGAGCTGAACAAAGAACTGGAGAACCCGATGAACGTTCCGGATATGAAAGAGGAGCAGCAGAATGTGGAAAAGGAACAAAAAAATGCGTCCGATCAGCTGCAGAAAAACAATAAGAAGAATGCTTCCAAGTCGCAGAAAAATGCTGCAGAGCAAATGAAATCCATGAGCGAAAAGATGAACAACGCCATGGCAGAGAATGAGCAAAGCCAGAATGAGGAAGATATACAGACACTCCGTCAGATCATGGAAAACCTGATGAATGTATCTTTTGCACAGGAAGACTTAGTGAAAGAAACGCAAAAGATCAAGACCAATAATCCGCAGTATACCAAGCTGGCTCAGAAGCAAAAGAAGCTGCAGGACGATTCGAAAATGATAGAGGACAGTTTACTTGCCTTAAGCAAACGAAACCCCGCGGTGTCTGCTTCTATTAACCGCGAGATCTCCAATATTCAGCTGAACATGAAAAAGGCGATCGATCACCTTGTAGAACGTCAGACAGGTGAGGGAGTAGTGCGTGAACAAAATTCCATGACCTCCATCAACAACCTGGCCCTGATGCTGAACGAGTCACTGGAGCAAATGCAGCAGCAGCAAATGCAAAGTCAGAAACCGGGCAGCGGATCCTGTAAAAAACCGGGTGGAAAAGGCAGCAAACCTTCCCAGAGCATGGCCAATATGCGCCAGATGCAGGAACAGCTCAATAAGCAGATCGAGCAGATGAAAAAAATGCTCGAACAGCAGGGCAAAAACAAGGATGGCCAAAAGCCTGGTCAGAAGCCGGGACAAAAACCAGGTCAAAACCCCGGCCAGATGGGCAATGGAGGCATGATGCCGGGAGGTAACAGCGAGGAATTCGCTAAGATGGCGGCCGAACAGGAAGCGATCAGGCGTGCAATGCAGGAAGCTATGCAAAAAATGCAGAAAAACGGGGGAAAGAACCCCGGAGGAGATCTGGCCGAAAAAATGGAGGAAACCGAGACAGACCTTGTAAATAAGGTCATTACACAAGAGACCATCAAACGCCAGCAGGAAATTTTAACAAAATTGCTGGAAAGCGAAAAAGCCGAGCGGGAGAAGGATTTAGACGAAAAAAGGCAATCCAACGAAGCAAAAGTTGACAATTTTAGTAACCCTAATCTGTTTTTAGAGTATAAGAGGTTAAAAGAGCAGGAACTGGAACTGTTAAAAACGGTACCGGCCTCGCTCAATCCTTATTATAAAAACAAAGTAAGCACCTACTTTAATAGTTTTACTAAATAGAAAGAAATGATACTAGCTCCTGATCAAAAACTACGTTTACCTTCAAAGGCTGAAAATCTTATTCTCGTGGAAAGAATGGTGGAAGATGTGTGTGATATTTTCAGTATCGGGGAAGAAAAATTCGGTAATATTATTATTTCGGTCACAGAGGCCGTAAATAATGCCATTGTGCATGGTAATAAAAGCAATCCTTCCAAAAATTTCGATATCTCTTTCCGCTCTTCACCAACCGACATCACTTTTGTGGTGAAGGATGAAGGAAACGGGTTTGATGCAGCGTCTTTACCTGATCCTACTGCCCCTGAGAACATTGAGAAAGATAATGGCCGCGGCGTGTTCCTGATGAAAAGACTGGCAGATAAAGTGGACTTTGAAGACGGAGGCAGAACGGTTATCCTGCGATTTAACCTTATGAACTAAGAAAATATAATTATTTTTGAGTCCTGACTTAATCGTCGGGATTTTTTATGCCTGTACATTTTTCAAATAACGAGATCAGCTTCAATCTGAAGCAAAAAACCAAACTGAAAGCCTGGGTCAGGCAAGTGGTGGAAAAGGAAAAACTAAGCACTGGAAATATTGCATACGTTTTTTGCAGTGATGAGGCCTTATTAAAGATCAACCGGGATTTTCTGAGTCACGACACCTATACGGATATCATTACCTTCGATTACCGGGAAGACAAAATGATCAACGGGGAAATTTACATCAGTGTGGACCGTGTAAAAGAGAATGCAGAGAAATTCAAAACAACGTTTGACAACGAATTACATCGTGTGATGATACATGGCGTACTGCATATTTGCGGCTATAAAGACAAAGGAAAAGCTGCGACAGAGCTTATGCGAAAAAAAGAAGATGGCGCTTTGAAACTGTTGAAAATATAGTTGATTCTGCAAAAAGAATAAAAAGGCTGATCCTGTCATTCTGAGCCTGACGAAGAAGGATCAGCCTTTTATGTTTTTTACATCTTCTTTTAATCTGTGGAAACGGTATTACCATTACTCATTAAAGTGTTTTTATCCGTTACACCTTGTCCGGAAGGCGCTGCAACAGGTGTTTGCAAATTAAGAGAGATCATTTTGCCTGAAAGAGGCGGAGTGATGGAAACCAGTTTGGCCAGTAGCGCATTTACGGATGCCACGGTCAGATGGTTGCTGGACAGATTGAAGCTGCTTCCAAAGGTGGTTAAAGCAGGAATGGAAACGGACGTAACACCACAGCTGGTGATATATACATTATTCGATCCGGTGGAAGTAAGAAGAGGGAAAGCAAGGCTGGTCAAAGCCGGGTTTTGATTAAAGGAAATACTTCCGGAGGTTACCAGCGAGGATACAGTAACAGAATTCAGTAATGGATTGGAGCTGAAGCCAAAGGAATTACAAGTGGATAATCCCGCAAAATTCACCGAGGTTAAAGAATTATTTCCCATGAAACCGATATGCCCTGCGGCGTTCGTTAGTGCAGAAAAGTTAGCGGTTGTTAAAGCCGGATTGGTGTTTATAGCCAGAGAACCACTTTGTGTTAAGGCCGGGAACGAATAAGTAGTAACGTTATTAGAGTTCAGTGTGATGTTTTGGCTGCTGGTTAAAGCCGGGAACGAAAGTGTGCCCAGGACAGAGTTTCCGGTCACGCTGAATTCATCGGCAATGGTAGTTAAAGCCGGAAAAGAGATAGAGCTTGCAGCAGTGTTGTCTTCAATATACAGGTTCTCTATCCGGGTAAGGCCGGGAAATGTAGCGCTTATAAGAGAAGTATTCTCATTGAGATGCAGATCTCCATTACATTTTACAAGTGCAGGAAGACTAACGGATGTAAGCCCCGTATTGATGAGCGCAAGTTCGCCTGTGGTTATTTTAGCCAGCGCGGAAATATTGAGATTAGACAGTGCCGGGCAGTTCCTGAACATGATCGGTCCGTCGCAACGGGTTAAAGCACCAAGATTTAAACTCGCAAGACTGGTGTTGCCATCAACTTCGATATAAATAGCCGTGGTGATCATGCTGAGGTCAACCGTTGTTAAGTTGGTTGTTCCTACTATTTTTATCTCCTGTGTATTCGGACCAACCTCGGATGCGATGATAGCGGCTGCCTGTACATCAGTAACATCATCACTCAGTACCAATGTTTGTTTTCCACCGTTATTGGTAACGTTGCCTGCAAACAGTGCATAGGGTACGGATAATAGCTGCGATGTTCCCATAAGCAGGTAACTGGTTCCACCACTAATATCCATGCTTACTTTCAGCCATTTGCCACCACCTGTAGCCCAGTTAACTGCGCTGAAGGTGCCGGTGGTAGGAGTGCCTCCGCCGATCATTAAACTGAACAGGCCAAGCATATCTGTTGTTACAGTATGTGTTTCGGTATAAACAACTGTACCCGTTGGTGAGCCATCGACTATAGACAGTTCGATACCGATGGGTTGATTGGTGATCTCGATCCCTGATGTGTTACGCGCCACTCCCTGGTAATTGATCCCCTGCGGAGCCTGTGCATTACTTATAAAAGCGAGGCATATTGCTAAAACGAATGTGTAAATGTATTTCATACTCTTAATTTATTTTTGTTATTGTTTTATGATCTATTATTTTTTGTTCAGTATCCAGTAATAAAAGCTGGTAGATCCCATTCGGGAAACTCTCCATCGATACCGCATTGTTTTTCAGCTCTCCGCTGTATATCGTGCGGCCCGTTCCATCTAACAGCTTCACCTGGAGTGTACCTTTATAATTAGTAGAACGAATGTTCAGTTCTGTATTCACCGGGTTCGGATACATAACAAAGTCAGCTGTGGTTTTGTTCTCTTTTATGGAAAAACCATTGTTTTCCGGCTGTAAAAAGCCCTGGGTGATAGTGCTGCTGAAGTTAGTAATGCTGGTAACAGCGGTTTCTCCAACATTAAATGCCAGCTGGGCAGTAGCATTGGAAAAGGTGGTTCCGCAGCTGTTCACCACATGCGGGCTGATCTGCTGCGCAATGAAACTGTTGCAAAACAAACAGGCCAAAGCAGCTAAAACTGATTTTTTCATAATTAATACTTGATTTTTTTGGTAAGCAAGGAATGCAAAGTTAAGACTATATCCTCAACGGATAGTACCGGATATCAATCCGGAAGCACTATATACTAAATTAGATAGCACGTTTATAATGCCAGTTCTATCATCGGATCCCAGAAATGCTTCTGGAAATCAATGATCTTATCTTCCTTCACCAGCACCTTTTCTTTTTTCAAAAGTTCTTCCATCTCATAAGGTGTGGCAAAATGGTGTTTGCCGCTGAGCAGGCCATTCCTGTTCACTACGCGATGTGCCGGAACTTTTTTCTTTTGGGCATGCGCTGCATTCATTGCATAACCTACTACGCGTGAAGAACGGGCTGTTCCGAGGTATTTGGCAATGGCGCCGTAGCTGGTCACCCTTCCTTTCGGGATCAGGCGGACCACATCAAATACAGAGGCGAAAAAATCGTCCTGTATGGTAGGCGCTTTTTCGCGTGTGTTGGGCTCAGTCTTTTTTGAATTCTTTTTCATCTATTGGAATTGTACCGGATACTTTTTGAATTTCCCACTCCGAAAAATCTTCATTGGCCACCATACCTGTTCCCTGTATGACTTCTTTGCTGGTGCGGATCTCCACATAAGTGTCTGAAATGATCTGGTGTGTTTCTTCATTCCACACGAGGTGCTCTGTATTCAGCCGTTCTCCGTTCTCGTTCACGATCTCTATCTTGTACCTCGCTTCCATCTTTTTGGAGGTCTCGTGCCGGATAGCGTAGTCGGCCTTCATCGTGGATTTTACGCGATTGTTCTTGTCGTAGCTTTCAATATATACACCTTTGGGAAATTCAGAATAGGGTTCTTTCACACCCAATACATAATGATCCATCTGCTGCGCTTTGAGACGGTATTCCATGGCTCCCGAATCGGAAAAGATAACGTTGAGGTTGGTAGAAGATTCGGTAGGTACCAGCTCCGCTTTTTGCGTAAGCGCTTCTATCTGCTTCATGTCGTTTTCGCATGCGCTGAACATACACACACTACAAGCTATGATACCTGCCCTGTATATGTTTTTAAAAAACAACATCGGTTAATCGTACTTGTATTTTAGGAACCAGAGATCGTTGAAGGTGAAAGCAAGCTTCAGCTTAATATACTTTTGTTGTATCAGGTTGTTCTCAGTAGTTCCGATCTGGCCGAACTCGGCAGAAATATTGAACGTATTGTAGGATAATTTTGTCGAGTTTACATGGAGACCAAGTCCAACACTTACACCATATTCGCTTACATTCGAATTATTGATCATCAGGTTACCATCACTGTAATGCACACCCGCCCTGAACTGTGTACGTTTCCAGCGTTCGTTGCGTGTATTGGTCACTTTTTTCGGGATGTATTCGATACCAAGCGATACCCGTTTCATGTCTTTTAGCTGGCTACCCTGGTTCAGGTATTGGAACTTGCTCCACAATTGGGTTTCAAAATCGGCAAGTACATTCAGTTTCATTCCTTTACGCAAAGAAACACCGATCCCGTGCATGGAAGGCAGGGTGATAGGAGCGTTCACGTCGGTCACCAATCGTATGGTATCGCGGATGTATTCATTGATGCCATTGCTCTGGTATAAGAACGTATAAGCAAAATCAGAGAAGTTGGTGTTCAATGTACTGTTCATCGAGTAGGTGTATCCAAGCCCGATAACTACTTTTTGTCTCAGCTCGCGTTTGAAATGCCTGACCTGCCCGTAATTAGGAGAAGCACGTACGGTATCTTTTACAGAGGTTTTTACCGAGTCGATCGTAAATGCGCACTGCAGGCCAAAATTGCCGGAGAAGCCCCGCACCACACTTTGGGTTGTACGGGCGGTATTAAAATAGAGCGCCTGCGAAGGATAAAGAACGCGGCTTGTATTATTGATCGTCCCGAAATTATAATTTGCGTTCCCGCCAATAGAAATAGAGGATAGGAAGTGTTTGGTGAAAAGATCTTTGCGGTAATTGACACGATCGGAGGTGTCTCTATTCTTTGGCGGGGCTTTGTACCGGCTCATCGCTTTGGAAAAAGGAGCGACAGACAAGCCCAGGTACAATTGGTTCACACCACCGTCGCCGCTGTATACTTCCTGTACCGTACCGATATTTTCAACCGTGGTGAATTTATTAATGGAGTATCCTACATTGGACAAAGGCATTACGCCTACGCATGCTCCCATTCGCGAACCAATAGGAAAGCCAAGTGCTATATAATCCAGCATGGTGTTGTTGGATTGCGAAGAGCTGGCTGTGGAGCTGAATCTGTTGAACGTGCTGTTTACAGATACCTCAAAAGTGGTTCTCCGTAGCCCCGAGTAGGAGGCCGGGTTGGCAGCATTGATAAAAAGAGGCATGATTGTATCATTCTGCAAGGCAATGTACGATCCGCCCATTCCGGCAGATTGTGCAAATATCTTATTGGAGTATTCGCCGATACCAAAACGGGAATAAGGAGAGGAAGTAACCGTTTGCCCTTTCATGCCGGCATAGCATACGAGCAGCAGAATAAAAGCGAAAAAAAAGGAGATGAAATTACGCCTGCGCATTAAAAAGTAATATTTCGTTTAGCCCGATCATCAGCAATTCGGGGATTGCAAAGATGTGATTTTTTAAGCCATGTTCCAAAAAGGAAGCATCTCCGCCGGTAAGAACGATTTTTAAACCGGGATATTGCCTGACATAAGCGTCAATTGCGCCTTGTACCTCGTAGCATGTCCCGTTTTGCACACCGTTCAGAATGGATTCGCGGGTGTTTTTGCCTGTTAAAGATTTATAATTTTTGTCGGCTTCTACCAGTGGTAATTTGCCTGTAAACTGATGAAGCGCCCGGAACCGCATCTGTAGCCCGGGAGCGATGGAGCCTCCCAGGTATTCACCATTGGCGGTAAGCATATCGATCTTGATAGCGGTGCCCGCATCAATGATCAGCATATCCTCGTTTTTATGTAATGCCCAGGCTCCGACAGCTGCGGCCAGCCGGTCTTTCCCCAGAGTTTCGGGGCTTTCGTACAGATTGTGGATCGGCAGGGGAGTGACAGGCGAAAATAATTGCAGGCGGGTTTTAGCTGCCAGCCATTGTTCCAGCCCCTGATCGTCCTCCGCTACAGACGAAACAATGGAGCTCCTGATCTGCGGGTATCGTGACAGCAGCTCATCTGTGTGTTGGATAAGATCCTGATCAAAAACCTGCATTTCCAGCAATTTCCGGTCGTCAAAAACGGCGGCTTTGCTGCGTGTATTTCCTGTATCGACAACTAACTGCATTGTAAAATGGTGGTTTTCAATGCAAAAATGGAAATTTATTCGCGGATAGTCTATTTTTTTCCATAATTTAATTTATTTAGTATATTTGCAGCCCCGAATCCGGTATTTGTTCCCGGGCAGCGGCAAGGATGGTACCTTAGCTCAGTCGGTAGAGCAACAGACTGAAAATCTGTGTGTCCCTGGTTCGATTCCTGGAGGTACCACTGAAAATGATGAAGCACCTGTTAACAGATAATGTTGACAGGTGTTTTTGTTTTAAAAAGTATTGGTCCCACAATATTCTACCTAAATAGAGCTAAAATTGAGACGATTAAACTTAAAGCAGAAATTAGTAGAATTGTCCAATTCATTCGTCTGCTGAACAACTTATCTTTAATTGCCTCTTCTTCTTTTCCCTCTGAATATGTAACATAGCCTTTTTGCGCTGCCTTTATTCCTTCACCTGTTAAACGAGACATTATTATTTCACCCTCTAAATAACCTTCACCAATAAGTTCCACCATTGCAACACGTAAACTGTCTTCTGAATACAGCATCTTATTCCTTTTTTCAAAGTCATGTAACAACATGGTATATGCGCTTTGTGAATAAGCAAAACTAATAAGTCCGGTCTTCAACATTTTCTTACCGTCTTTTGTTAAAGGTGGGAATTGATTCATAGAATAAAAATAAGTAGATATTTAATATAAATCCGGGAAATAATTTTTTGTCTCCTTATTTTTCGAAGCGTTTTTTACTTCTCCATAAATTATTTCCTCCCCTGCCCCGAAGTAATTTTTTAAAATTACTTCCGGTTTTTTCTTGCGCCGCCCGTTCGTTACAAATATTATCCCGTTCGTTACATAGTCTTTGCAATGCCCTGTGAAAGAAAATACATTTGGCATATACATTAAATAACGAGAGGCATGCTACGAATTATTAGACTTGTTTTATCCGGTTGTTTGTTTTTTGCTATAACCTCTACCTTTTCTCAAGGTTGTCCAGGGCCTGTGACCACAGTTACTGTTGCTATTAATGAGGACGCTACTATTACAACCTCTACTATTACCTGCACGAGACCGGGAGCTAATTTTGGCCCGAATGATCCACAAATGGCGGATGGCCACCTGGTAGCTAACAGCTGTTTGTATAAAATATATCTGCAGGCTACGAATCTGCTTTCCTCAGGCATTCCATCGAATGCCGTTATATACAGTGCCTCATTAAAACTTACCGCAACTACTTCAACGGCTGTTACCAGCTATACAGCGGGCGCACAGCAGTACCTGGAGGTGGCCAGCATGCCATGGGCCGAATCAACAATAAACGGGAGCAATGCACCGGTTGCTATACCTGTAAGCAGCGCTTTTCCTGCGCCTGTTACCTATTCAGTTCCTGCGGCTCCGGCAAACAGTAGCGTTCCTGTTAGTGTCGATGTTACCTCCCAGATGAAATTCATGATGGGTTCGCAGTTCAATAATGGCTGGAGTATATCGATGGTATCCCCGGTTGCCTCCCCGCCTAAGAATATTGTATACAGGTCCAGTGAATACACATTGGGCGGAGCGCCCTATCTGGAAATCAAATATTATCTGCCCTTGCAGGTCTCTGCTACAGTTACTCATGCTACGAGTGCCATAGCAAATGACGGAGCTGTGGATCTTACAATTACCGGGGGATCCGGCAACTATACGTATCAGTGGTATACCAGCGCGGGAGTCGCAACAAGCTCTCCTACAACACAGGATCAGACTTCTTTGGTATCGGACTATTATAAATTCAGAGTGCATGATCAGTGTTTCGATGAAGATTATTATGGTTATGCCTTGGTGGGCATTTATTGCAAGGAAGTAACTTTCGACCTGAAGACAGATCCTGACTGGGGGTATGATTCCTATATCAATAACGGTGGGGCTGGCTTCGTAGGTGTGATGAATATTCCGGCCAATACCAATTATGGTACGAACACTGACTTGTTCAATCAACAAAGTTTTGTAG
Organism: Bacteroidota bacterium; assembly: GCA_021156365.1. Lineage (GTDB taxonomy): Bacteria > Bacteroidota > Bacteroidia > B-17B0 > Aurantibacillaceae > JADJDM01. Next base: position 92,829 of record JAJNDK010000005.1, on the reverse strand, counting down.
GCGGCTTGCAGCATTCACTGATCAGGTTTCGCTATTTTGGCATTACTCCTGACGATAATGTTTCTGCGGGCAGGCTGAATATGTTTGCCAATGGTACGCATGCATTCAACAGTCTTACGCTTTTGCGGGTCACCCAGGATTGGAAGGAACAATATGTGACATGGGTTATCCAGCCAGCGCTGAGTGCACCCGATGCTATTACGACGACCGGATACACAGTAACACCCGATGCAGCGATAGATGTGTTACCTATGCTCGTTAATTTTCAATTAGGGACTGCCACCAATTATGGTTTTCTCACCAGACTTACGAGTCCTTCAGGAGTGGGATTAAAAAAAATAAATTTCTTTTCTTCGGATTATACAACGAACATTACCAAACGACCTTCACTGGCTATTTCCTTTACTGCGGTCTGTCCCGCGCATGCCCATCTGCGTGTGAAGCCGGATGGCTATAACTATGAAGTGAGAAAGATCCTCACGTTTTATCACAACGAGGAGTATGAAGATCCGGATGTGACAAACTACCTCATATACAAAATAATCCGTATAAGTGACAACAAACTGATGGATGATGAAGCTGATTACCCATTGACACTGAAGTATGGGGACAATCGCTGTTTCATTCCACTCAGCAGCCTGCCTACGCCACTCGCCGCGGATGATTATATGCTAGAGGTGACCAATCAGAAAAAGGAAAAAACGTATTTAAAATTCAAAGTGATCCCATGACATTCAAAAACATCACAATTGCCTGGATGGGCCTCAGCACGATCGCCCTGTCTTTTTTACTGTACAGGAATTTATCCGAAAGGAAAACCGGTTATGTAGAGATCAATAAATTGTTTACAGGTTTCGATATGACTAAGGAAGTAAATAAGCAGCTGGAGGCAAAATACACCGGTCAGCAGGTTACAATGGACTCACTCTATTATGAGATCAATGCGCAGTCGCAGGAAACAGACGGGGCCGGACTTCAGGCCAAAAAGAACCGCTACAATGAAATAAGGCACGAATTCGAAAGCAACAAAGAAGCAGAGTACGAAAAACAACGTACGCAGGTGCTCGATCGTTTGAATGAATATGTGAAGCTTTTCGGGGAGGAAAATGGCTACGCTGTTATATTGGGCGCCAACGGAAGCGGGTCGCTTATGTATAGTGAAAAAAATTGTGATGTTACTGACGAAGCGCTGGAATTCATCAATGCAAAGTATAAAGGAAAATGAGAGCTGTTGTGTTTATAGTATCTGTACTGCTGCTGTTTTCCTGCTCAAAGGAAGAACTGGAGAAAAAGGAATACATGGATTGGTATGCCACGCATACGGAAGAAATGAGCAGGGAACAGTCATTTGGATCGTTGACGTTTAAGACCACCTATCTTCCTGCTGAACTGGTGGCAACGCGCAATTGCAGCGATTGCAAAGCAAACGGATTAAAAGAAGCTATTGCCGGTCAGCAGCAATACCTGCAGTTCAGACTTCGCATTGCTTCAGAGAACAACCCGGATGTGCTCAAGGAACAGGCGCACGACGAGGCGGAATACAACGCGCAAAGAGATTATTATGAAAACGGCCTTGCAGATGATGTGTTTGTGGTTTCAGGAAAAGACACGCTTACCTGCCTGATGCATCATATGGAACGGAATTACAACGCGCTTCCCTATGCGGAGATCTTGTTTGCATTCGAACCCGGCGACCGGAAATCCGATTGTTACCTGGTATTAAATGATAAGGTTTTCGGTAAAGGATACATTAAATTTTACTTTCCCAAAGAGATATTTGAAAAGGGTCCAACATTAAAAATTTAGGTTTATGTTCAAAAAAATCAGGGCGCATCGGCGTAAAATAGCAGTGAAGTTTCTGTTGGTACTTCTGCTGAACCTTTTATATCCGCTCGAAGGGTATTCACTTACTTCGGGGCCTTCACAGCCCGAATTCTCATCATTCAGTGCGGTGGAAAGCTCGGACATGGTGGACGTCTCTACCGGCGACTTCAATTACAATCTGCCTTTGCTCACAGTACCGGGGCCAAACGGCGGATACCCGATCAATCTCAATTATAATGCAGGTATCACTACCGAACAGGAAGCAAGCTGGGTGGGTCTTGGCTGGAACCTGAATGTGGGAGAGATTTCACGGACGGTAAGGGGGATCCCTGATGATTTTAATGGCGACGGGATTGAAAAGCAAACTCATCAGAAGGACAATGTTACGGTAGGCTTATCCTGGAAATTTGGCAAAACTCCTCCTATACCAGGCGGTACAGAAGTTGTCGGAAAGAATATGAGTATTGGACAGTCGATCAGCATTTTTTTTAATAACTATCGTGGTGTTGGTTTAGGTTATGGCCTGGGTCTGCAAAGGATAGCAGATGAGTCCGGTGCCGGGGAGTTATTGCCATCTGTTCACCTGGGCTATGACAGCGAATCAGGAGTGGGCCTGAGCGGCGGAATTTCCTATACAAAAGTAACCAATGGAGATCAGCCAGGGAAGGCTAAGCGTCATTTTTATAGTCTGAACATGGACTATACTTCACGATCAGGAATACGCAAATTAGGATTTGGATATGCGAATACTTCAGTAGGACAGGAATCCAAAGGTGAAGGTTCCGCACGTATTACAAAATATACAGGTAACGCTCAACCTGATCCCGGAGTAGGTATAGGAATAAATTTCGCGAGTTCTTATGTGCCTTCGGTTCCTTATTCCATGACAGGAAAGTCACTTTACGGGTCTTTAAAATTAGGAACGTTGCTTGCACCCGGTGTTACAAAAACCGTAGATATCGGGGTTAATTTTTCTACCCAGCATGTCGACGATAAATTGAAAACGCATAAAGGATATGGTTATCTGCATTTTGCCCAGATGGATAATAGCGATGCGATCATGGATTTTAACCGGGAGAAAGAATTCCCGGTGACGCACGATGCACCGGCGATCCCTCTTCCCGTGAATACATATGATGTACTGAGTGTGAAAGGCCAGGGGATAAGTGGTGTTTTCCGCCCTTTCCGATCCGACATAGGTTTTTACCGTTCACCCTCCGTTACTAATTCGAACAATTCAACTACACTGGGCGGAGATGCTGCCGCACCTGCTGTTGCCAAGGGAGGATTTGATTTTGGTGATGGAGCCAATCATTCGTACTCCGGTATGTGGACAGACAGTTACAATGATTTAAAAGATGACTATTCTTATGAAACGGATGATTTTTATTTTAAAATGGCCGGGGAGCTTAATGCCAGCAGCAGCGAAGAAGCAAGGTATGCAGGCAGGGATGAAAAAAGCTTCCTGATAAAGTCGAAAATGAAGATAGATGGAATACTGGATATAACCAGCTTTGAGCCTGAAGTGTTCAATAAGATCTCGAATTCCACCGCCTCTTTTCTTGGGTCGGCCAATAGAAGTACAAAAGATACACGTACCAGCAACATCGAATATTTCACCCGTAGCAACATGACCGGGCTGCCGGGTTATAGTAACCGCCCAGAACATCTGCTGAATGTAAATGAGTATCCGGGAACTACCGGATCGCCCGGCCAGATCGATTATTCGAACATGCCTGACCACATAGCCATGTACCGGATCAGGAATGTAAATGGGATGGTATACGAGTATGGACTTCCTGCATACAATAACGAGGAGAAGGATGTGATGTTCACCACCGGCAGCATTCCGGATTTCAAGTCTAACACGGTTGCTTATGCCGATACTGATGCCTCCATATCCAACGATAAAGGGGACGATCACTTTTTCAGTAGCAGCAAAACACTTGCCTACGCCCATTCCTACCTGATCACAGCAGTGTATTCGAGTGATTATATCGACCTTACAGATGATGGCCCCACAGAGGATGATTTCGGCTATTGGGTTAAATTCAACTATTCAAAATTGGATGATCCTTATTATTGGAGAAGTCCCTACTATGATGCGCACGCAGCCTTTGGATATTATTCAAACAAAAAAGACGATAAAGGCACCTATTCGTATGGTGCAAAGGATATCTGGTATGTGAACTCGATCGAAACAAAAACACATATCGCGGAATTCCACCTGTCGAACCGGGAAGATGGAAAAGGCGCTTCGGGCGAACACGCTACGGCCTCCTTAGGTTTAGGTACCACATTAAAGAAACTGGATAAAATAAAATTATTCAATAAGAGTGACCGGATCACCCCGATCAAAACCGTTCATTTTCATTACAATTACAGCTTATGTAAAGGCGTCTATAACACTTCTTTGACGGGACAAGGTAAGCTGACGCTGGAAAAGGTTTGGTTCACCTACCGGGACAATGACAAAGGTGAATTCAGTCCTTATCGTTTTGTGTACCCTGTCAATCCCGCAGACGGTAATTACAATTATGACCCGATGGCCGCTGACCGCTGGGGCTATTATATGCCTATCAGGCGGAATACACAACCTCCCGGTACTCCCCGGTGGATCCTGAATGAGGAATGGTCGTATGTAGACCAGCAACCGGCGAGCAGACCCGATGTGGATAAATATGCTGCGGCCTGGTCACTCAAAAAGATCATTCTCCCATCGGGAGGAGAGATCAATATCACGTATGAAGCGGATGATTATGCATATGTCCAGGATAAGCGTGCCATGCAGATGTGCAGGATCGTGGAGACCGGTGGATTTGAAAGCGGCGCCTACGTTTATAAAAGTGGTGCGCTCACCAAAGGAAAAAAAGAAATGGAGCGGATCTATTTTGACCTGAACGAGGATGTGCCGGTTGCAAACGTAGCGGAAATAAAAAAATACCTCGAAGGTGTTGGAACACAAGACAATCCCATGTATTTCAAAGCCTATATGAATCTCAAAAAAGGCGCAGTTGGGGAAGGCATGCAGCGGGATTATGTATCGGGCTACTGCGAGTTTGAGCAGGATGAGATAGGAGTGGACGAGCTTTGTAAGAACGGTGCCGGTACACTCTATGAAAGAGCCTATGTGGATGTACGGTCCGTTCCCAAACGCCAGCGCGAGCATAGCAAAGGAGAAACACACCCGTTTACCAAAGCTGCCTGGGAATACCTGAAGATGGAGCGGAATGATCTCACTTCACCCGATCCGGGTGATGCTCCGACCGACATTGGTAAAGTAGCCACTTTTGCAGTGAATATATTTAACGACATTAAAAACATTTTTGGTTTTTACAATAACGCTGATCTGAGCAACTGGGGTAATTCCATCTATCTTGAATCACATGGTATCGAGGAATACCGGCCATCTTTTATACGCCTTAACAATCCCAACTACAAAAAAGCAGGGGGCGGTCTGCGTGTGAAAAAGATCACCAGCACCGATAACTGGACAGCAAGCGGAACTTCGGCTTCCGAATATACAACGAGTTATGACTACACTATGCCGGATGGAAAAAGCTCAGGGGTTGCGGAGTATGAACCTTTGACAGGCGGTGATGAGATCCCGCATCGTTTGCCATCCGACCGGTATGGTGAGCGTACCTTTCTGTTCAACAATAAAAACCTGTATGTAGAGGAACCGTTCGGCGAAGCCTATTTCCCTGGCGCCAATGTGGCCTACCGTAGGGTGATCGTGCGCTCTGAAAACGGAGGAACAGGAGATACCAAAACAAATAAAAAAACAGCTGCCGGTCAAACCATGTACGAGTTTTATTCTGCAAAAGAATTCCCTGTAAAAGTGCAGTACACCAAGCCGGATCCTGCCTTGTACAATCCTCCTGCGATCATTGTTCCGTTCTTCGGCACGGAGAATTATGCCAACAATGGATATTCGCAGGGATACAGCATACGCCTGAATGACATGCACGGCAAGCTGAAGGCTGTATCCACTTATCCGGCTATGGCGGATCTTAATAACCCGCTGGAGCAACCGAAAACAAAAATAGAGTACCGTTACAATGTAGCCGGCACTTATAACCCGGATGGGGAGAACTCCCTTAACAATACAGTGACCGTGCTCACAGGTGACGGAGAATATACACCTGCCGAAATGGGGATCAAAACGGATTTCGCACTCGATCTGAATGAAAACTCCAGTTATTCCTATTTTATAGGAGAGGAGACAAATCTTGATGTCCCGCTTCCATTGACATTTCTGCCGTCCTATTGGCCGGCGTTCTCTCACTCCGAGAGTATGTACAGGGCTGTGAGCAATGTAAAGGTTGTGCAGCAGCAGGGAATCCTGATGTCGACAAAAACATACGGAGAGGGAAGTGTATCCACGCACACCAATCTCATGTTCGATGCACTTACAGGTGCTCCCTTGCTTACTACTGTCAACAATAACTTTGATAAGCCTGTATATACCTATAACATGCCTGCGCACTGGTACTACAAAGGAATGGGACCTTCCTATGTGAATTACAGGACCAGTGGCAACGGCACGCTGCTTACTGTTATTACTACCGGCGGTATTGTCGACATCAGCAGCCTTCCGACCGGAAGTTACAACCCCGGTGACAAGCTATTGACAACAAGCAGTACTTACTACTGGGTAAACACCGTTTCAGGAGGCAATATGTCACTGATTACGGAGAATGGAACGCCTGCGCCATCAGGGCCAACCAGTTTCTGGGTGGTAGAGTCCGGAAGAAAAAATCTTCTTGCGGTGAATGCAGGAACAATAGTGAGCCTGTCCAATCCATTGATGGGTGGTTCCGGCTCCGGTATACTTGAGGCATTTAATACGTTGCTCGAAGGAGGCACCGGCAGCGATGTCTTTTCCTTCACCAATTGCGATGGAACGGAAATAGATATGATAATTGCGTATAATTATGTGGGCGGTGCCGGCATTACAAGTGTCACTATGTCGACAGCATCAGGGAATTACGAGGATAACTGCAAGACATTCACTATTAATCTTTCTACCGCAATGAGCTCTGCCTCTGAGCTTACTAATTACAGGTTCCATTTGATCGGATCCACACTTATTGCGGAGCATATCTCTAATCCTGCACTTAATTTTACCTGTACCTACGTGGATGATATGAACTGCGGGGTCAAATGCCTGGATGATGTATTGCAGGCGTTTGCTACCGGCTTCTCCGATCGATGGATCTATCCATACAATGATGTGCAGGCTCCGGCTATTGGTGCAACTCCTTATGCTACTGCCGCCGCTGCCAATCCATGGCGTTACGGGCAGTGGGGTGTCTGGAGGCCTTCGGAAACATATGCATACCTCACCGACCGGAAACAGAAACGTGATATCACGGGGTCTCCGACGAACCTTGCCAAAGATGGGGTCTTCGAAAAATTCATGCCTTTTAACTGGGCCGAAAACGTAAACCTGGCAAGCCTGAATCCTGAATGGACAAAAGCTGTAACGATGACCAAATACAGCCCATATGGATTTGAGCTGGAAAACAGGGATGCCATTGATGTATTCTCTTCGGCGCTGTATGGGTATAAAAACGCACTGGCAGTTGCTGCTGCTGCAAACGCAAAATACTATGAAATAGCCTTTGATGGTTTTGAAGATTATGCGGGAACCTACACGCCTTCTTCACCACATGGGCACATTGCGATGAATGCCGGTTCCTTATCGGATGAGTCGCATACCGGATTAAAGTCACTTGCCATATCATATGTCACAGCGGGCTTTTCTTCGGAATCATTTGCTGATGCGGATGCCTACGTTGCTGACAATTACCTGGCTGGAACGCTCAATGAGTTTACACCCCTTGAAGAAACGCATAAGTATACGGTATGCGCTTGGTTTAAACCGCAAAATGCGGCGGATAAGCCTGAGATCACGATCGCAGGCGCAGGTGTAAGCAGTCCGGGAACACCGGTAGTTGCAAAGAATCCTATCGAAGGATGGATCAGGGTAGAATGCACCTTTGAACTGAATTACGGTTCCACCGGCGCTGTGGATATTACTTTCGCAGTGAAGGACCAGTATGGAGCTCCGCGTAACGGGTACCTGGATGATGTGAGGATCCAACCGTTCAACAGTTCGATGGAGACCTTTGTATACGATCCTGTGAAACTCTGGACAACAGCAACGCTTGACAACAGGAATTATGCTACTTTCTATAATTATGATGAGGAAGGAAACCTGGTGCAGGTGAAGAAAGAGACCGAACGCGGGATCATGACCATACAGCAGGGAAGAAAGAACATTAAACAGATACCATGACAGGAACGATATACTCCATAGGGATCGCAGTTTCGCTTGTGTTAGGCTTTTTAGGAAAAGGTTCTTCACCGGACATTACCAATGACCTGGTTAAAATGAATACCGCATACAGGAATGCGAAATTCGTTACCATGCAGGTAAACGTAAAAATGGCCCTGAGCAAAACATCGAAACCGATATACGGTAAAGGTGTATTGAAAAAGGGCGAAGAGATCTTCTATTCTTCTATCATGAGCAAGCAGGTGATAGCCAATAAGAAATATGTGGTCATGATAGACGAAAAGAACAAAGTGATCCTGGTGAAAAACAGGAGCCTTAAAAAGGATGAAGGTCTGGATCTGATGACGCAACTGGACAGTACCTGGTTGGTTGCCACGAAAGCTCATTACCTCGCCAATACACCCAAAGAAAAGAAGATAGGCTTCGATGCAAAATCTTCCGGATACAACCGCTGCGAGATCGTACTCGACGGTCAAAGTAATCTTTTAAAACAGATCTTTTTCGAATACATGAATGCAACGGTGAGTGGCATGTACCAGATGCAGGTAGACTACACTACCGATATGCAAACAAAGGTGACGGAAAAGAACTGCGCTGAATGCAGGCTGGAAAAATACGTACGCATAAAAGGAACTAAAATACAGGCGGATGAAAAATATAAAAACTATACTGTCTATGATAAACGCCGTTAAAAAAACAACTACTGCTGTTTGGGCCAAAGCGTTGCTTATATTCTTATGCTTATGCTGCAGCATACTTTCCGCTGCCGAATATAAAAAGAGTATAGCCCTGAGCGGAACGGGAATCGCCTCCGGTAAAACACTTAGTATAACGGATGACATGTTTAACTACATGCAGTTAAATCCGACTACTTATACGTCCAGATTTGTTAATCAAAGCGCTTTTATTACCGCGCGTCTCAAATTCAACGAGGAATTTAAAACAGCCTTCACTACCGACTGGAACCTGAAGGTGGAATATCATATTTGGGCATACGATGAAGCCAATGTTCTTATTGACGACTTTGATGATGAGCTCCGGATAGAATATTTTTACCAGTCGGGCCAGTTCGATGTAACCAAAGCTGTAATACGGTACCCCGGTGCATACAGAGCCCAGATTACGGTAACCGGTGTTGAATACAAGCCCTGTGCTCCATCGGGTGGATGTTCACCAGCGGCTATACCCGCTGTTCTGAACGATGCCTATTTTGAGCTGGAGAGCGAAACACAACGCCTGTTCGTGCTGGATCCTTCCGAGGTGCCGGTGATCAAATATACAGACGCTTTCATAAATGGTACCGGATACACACCTACTACACCGTATGCTTATGCATCGGTCTCGCCCCCTAAAAACGAACTGGATCTTAGCTGGACTTATATCGAAGGAGCGGAAAGCTACGACCTGGAATGGTTGTTCATCGACCTTCCAACGGATGCAGAATTAGGAGCTTCAACTCCTTCGGGCATCAGTTTTGATTTCAGGAATGCCACCCGGATCAATACCACATTCAACTCTTACAAAATTCCGCTGGTGTACCCCAAAGGCGTTCTTTTGTATAGAGTGCGCGCGGTAGGTGCCGACAAGGACGACCCTGAGATCGTGCGTTTCAGCAACTGGAGCTTTTTGCTCAATAACGGGGACCTGGCCGCAGACGCGCCTTATGGAGGCACGCCACCGCAGGCAAATCGTTTTGATTACCGCGGGCTCGACAAAGATTACAACTGGAGTTATACGATCAGTTTTGCAGAAGATGGTAAATACAAAAATGTGATAGGTTATTACGATGGCCTTTTGCGCGACAGGCAGGATGTAACACAGGTGAATACGGATGACAATGCGGTGGTGGCAGAGTCCATTTTCGACCAGGAAGGGCGATCGGGAGTAATGATCTCGCCTTCACCTGTTTCTTCCACAGGCATTCATTATTATAACAACTTTAACCCTGTTTTTAATGCGTCTAATTTTGATGTGGACGGTAAATTCTCTAACCCAGACACGTATCCAACCACAGCGGGCAGCGGAGCTTATTATTCGCCGGCGAACACTACCGAGCCGCTGTTAGCAGATGCGGAAGGTTATCCGTATGCACTGACAAAGTATACAAACGATGGCACAAGCCGGGTGAAGAGCCAGAGCATACCGGGTGCAGCACACCGGATCGGCAGCGGACATGAGCTGAGGTTCTATTATGGAACACCAACAGGGCAGCGCGAGCTGGATCGTATGTTCGGCGCCGAAGTAGGCTGGCTGAAGCATTACCGGAAGCAAATGATGCAGGATGAAAACGGCCAGGTGCACATTACATATCTCGACCAGGAAGGCAGGACCATTGCAACAGCCATGGCGGGTTCTGCACCTACCGGCATGACACCCATCTATTCTTCTTTTCCGACAGTACCGGATAACCTTCTTTTAGGGAAGAACGACCTGGATGCGGATAACAAAAAAGTGGCCGTCAGCAATATCCTGGTTCCCGCCATGAATGTCTTGTATACGTTTGAATACAATCTCGCCAGTGCGCCTTATTCCACACCCTGCTATGGGCCTACGGATTGCAAGTATGATCTCGAGATCAGTGTTAAGGATGAATTAGGTGAATATGTTCAGCTCAGTATCATCGGAATACCGGCAGCGGGTTGTGTATACACCGGTACAAAAAATAATCCGATCACCTGCACGGGCGTGAGCGCAGCGGGTCTTATCAAATTTGATGCACATCTCGATATAGGTTCCTATACCGTAGGCAAAGTGCTGTCGGTGAATTCGGATAACCTCGCAGCAATAAAGGAGGATTTTATTCAGCACCAGATCGAGAACCCCGAACTGTGTTATCCTGTACCGGTAGTGGCTGCTGCACCCTGCGATTTCAATTGCGTTACGCTTTGCCAGGAACAGTACATTGTCCGGGATCTCCAGGGCAACATCATTGGATACGTAGATGCAGAAGGACACGTGATAGATGAAACAGCTTTCGGAATCCTCGTGACAGAATGTGAAGAGCTCTGCGCCTCATCGTCTCCGGGAGGACTGAGTGAATGCGAGATCAAACTCGCCGCCCTTAAACGTGATATATCACCGGGCGGGCAGTATTTTGATAATAAACCTTCCGAATTCATTATGGGCAGCAGCGGCGATCTCATACCCAACACGGCCTATGATATAAATGGCTGGCTGGATGTGCCTGGCAACGCAAACCTTGCCGCTTTCATAACCGCTGCCGGCACTACGTTCAATTACTCACTTTGTTCGGGTTCCTGTACCTGGGATGATGTGCGTGCACAATGGCAGGATGAATGGGCTGACCTTTTAGTGCATCATCACCCTGAATGGTGCCTCTATCAGAATCATTGTGGACAGATTCTTTGTCAGCAAGGAGAGCAGGGGCAGCCGGATGTTTTTGTGGATATGAGCGAATCGAATGCATATGATGAAGCCATGTTTGCTGCCGATTACTCCACCGGCATAAGCAGTTATATGAATCCGCTGAATCTGGCTTCTTCATCTTCTTCTTCGCTTTTGGATATTTCAGGTGGTAATTCTGCTTACCAACCTTATTCCCCGGGAACACCCGACCCATTTGCCAGCTGTCCGCGCGATATTGTTGGCTGTTCTCCGCCTGTTACCACGCAGGATTTTATCATGCAACGCCTGCAGAATTTTCTTCCCGTTTGTACTTCCTCCTGTACTAATTATTACAGCATCTGGTATGTAATGGATGACCCACTCAACTTTCATATTCCCGCCAACCCGGGTCCGGCCGATCCACTCATCCGGCAGATGTTTTATGACCTGCATGGAAATGGAACAACGACTGGTATATTGGGTACAGGCCCGGGACAGATCACGAAGTATGAATTTTTCAGGAGCGTATACCAGTTTTATAAAAAGTACCTTATCTATATCATGGACCGTGATTGCGGGACCTTCCTCACCAGCAATGCAGAAGGGGATCTGCCGGGAGGTTATGATGCACATTACATGCCCAGCCAGATCTATACGGATCTGTTCAATGCACAGGGATGCGATCCTGCATTCGATCTCGCTGCACTCACTTCCGATATTCAGACAACTGTGGAAGGAGATATGGCGGAAGCCTGCACCAATACCTGTGAAGCATATGCCGATCAATGGATCGCCGAGTTGATAGCAGGGTGTTCTTCAGCGGCAACGAATCCCGACCTCCCGCTGATCCGCCAGTACATGGTGGAAGTGTGTGCTGCCAATTGTGGTGAAAGCAACAGTTACCAGGGAACCAATGGCTGTCCTGCCTGTCCGGGAGTTTCTTACCCAGCGGGGCCAGCTGTCTTTCATTCCTTCAATGATGTGATCGCTTATTTTGCATCTACCTGTACGGTAACGATTGTGCATCCTCCTTCGGTGCCGGATGAAGCTGGCTGTGCCTGCCAGAACTTCCAGACCTTTCTCGACATCAATACATTCACTACTTCTTCTCCACCGGGCAATATTGCCACTTATCTCAATGATGAATACCTCGAGCCGGACCCCGTGGCAACTGTTTCAGGAACGGATGTATCAGCCTGGATCACCCAGTGCGCTTCGGCTACGCCCAACCTGACGTTAATGACCAATTTCCCGGATGTATTTCTGTGCAATCTCTCCGATGGCCCCGGGAACCTGGATAGCAGTATGCTCGCGGATTGTAATTCAGCGGCTAACAACCTGGCCACATATTCACAGTGGTTCCTGTATAACCAGATGCTGGAAACCGCGGCAAATGAATTTGCGGCGGCATACATCGATCATTGTGCGCACAACTCTGCGGAAACTTTTACGGTAACATACGAAGATCAGCAATACCAGTATACCCTGTTCTATTACGATCAGGCCAACAACCTTGTGCGCACGGTCCCTCCCGAAGGTGTTCATTTCACCTTAAGCACTGCCGACTATTCAGACTGTGATGCATACCGGAACACACAGAACCCTGCTAATTTCAAAGCTCCTGCACATACCTACAATACCGTGTATACCTACAATACTTACGACCTGGTGAAAAAGACGGAGACTCCCGACATGGACGACCCGATGCTGCAGTGGTACGATGCCAAAGGAAGAGTGGTTGCCTCACAAACTCCTGTGCAGGCTGTAGCCGGCCAATATTCGTATATACTGTACGATCTGTTGGGAAGGCCTACCAACTCGGGACAGTTTTACAACAGTGCAATGAATGATGTTACCGCACAGGATGACGCTTTGTATTGGGGCTGGTATATAGCTGGTACGGGGGCGACAGAAATTACCCTTACGATGTATGACATTCCTTTTAACTCTACTATCGACGGCTATTTCGGAACAACCATAGGACAGGAAAATATGAGGAACCGGATAAGCAGTGTGATCTATGTGGATAAGGTGGCAGATCCCGATTATAGCTCCGCCACTCATTATAGTTACGATATCCATGGCAATGTGAAAACACTGATCCAGGAGAACAAAGACCTCGAAGCCATAGGGCAAAGCCTCAAACGCATGTACTACAGCTACGACCTGGTTTCGGGCAATGTAAATGAGATGCAGTACCAGCCTGGTGAGTACGATGAGTATTATTACAGGTACTTATATGATGGCGACAACCGGCTGACGATGGCGCTTAACAGCCGCGATGGCTATAACTGGCATAAGGATGCGAAGTATTTCTATTACGCTCATGGACCACTCAAACGTGTGGAGACCGGTGACCGGCAGATCCAGGGATCCGATTATGTATATACACCGGAAGGCTGGCTGAAAGCAGTGAATGGTGCGGTGATCGGAGTGAAAAGGGATATCGGCTCCGATTCCTGGTTTGGATACAACCACATCAATTCCAATTTCGGGATCGACACGCGCGCCTTTATGCTGCAGTATTATGACAAAGGAAGCTATCATGATTACACACCGGTAAGTGGAATATCCTTTGAACCGACTCATTCACCTGCGGGAGCAAGTGCAATACTCAATGCCTCCGACGATCTTTTCAATGGCAATATCAGTACAATAGTCAGCCAGGAAGTAAAGCAGGATGAAACATTGGAAACAATTGCCGGTAATGTGTATCACTATGATCAGCTCAACCGCTTTAGCTATTCACAGTTCTTTAAGAACAGTTATGTGGCTCATGTTTGGGGAGTCTCCGAAGGGCCGGATTACAGGAGCTATCGTATGGACAACAGTTACGATAAGAACGGGAATATTATCCATCTCAACCGTTATGGGAATGGCTACCAGACTTCAACCATAAAACAAATGGATCAGCTGACCTATCACTACTATGATAAAACCGGAGCTACATTCATTGGAGGAATTACCCCGGTCAATGAGCCTACCAATCGTCTGGCCTATGTGGAGGACCCAAAATCACCGGTGGCATTTCCCTCTGACGTAGACGATCAAAGTGCGCATGCAAATACACATCCTGCATCGGGCTCTTATCAGAAAAATTATGGATACGACAAAAACGGACGTCTTGTGTGCGATGCCTCCGAGTGCATCGGCAGTATTGAATGGACCAACTTTAACAAGGTTAGAAGGATCAAACGTTTCTCTAACATCACGGGAGGTTGTTTAGGTACAAGTACGCTTAATAACCTTGAATTTCGGTACGACGCCTTTGGTCACCGCATTGCAAAGATCGATAAGCCGTTGGATGGAGGCGGTAATACCAAGGACGAAACATTCTGGAAGTACACCTATTATGTTCTGGATGCGAGTGGAAATGCCATGGCAGCGTATTCCAAAAGTTATACGCCTGCCGGCCCGGGTCTTGTGGATATCACTTTCGCGAGGGAGGAGCAAAATCTATTTGGCGTAAAACGTATTGGTCTTGACAAGGTCCCTTCCATGAAACTGCCGCGCTATAACTATACACTGACTACCAATTCAGAATCGGAGTCGGTGGTAACCCTGGGCCCGGAAGTAACGCATGTAGATTTTAAAGCAGACTATTTGAATGGAGATGATAATTATGCCTACACCAATATTTCCGGGCATAAGCAATTCGAGTTCAGCAATCATTTGGGGGACGTGATGACTGTAACGACCGATCGGAAAACAACTGTTGATGAATTAACCTGGGCAACGGATGGTTCCACTTCCTTTTTGGCTGCCGATGGTCTTACGGATGGTTATGCACCGGATGTGGTAAGCTATGCGGAGTATTATCCCTTCGGTATGTTGCTGGATACACGCAATGGTACTCCAAACGAATACCGCTATAGTTACCAGGGCCAGGAGCATGATGATGAGCTGAAAGGTGTAGGCAATAGTATAAATTATGAGTACCGGATGGATGATCCGAGGTTAGGTAGGTTCATGAGTATTGATCCTTTAGCAGCCAAATACGCACATAACAGTCCATATGCATTTAGTGAGAACAGGGTGATTGATGGAGTAGAATTAGAGGGCTTAGAGGTGAAAGTGAATAATGAGTCGGGAACTTCTTCTATGCTATCTGCTGGTGCTACTGTTGGGGCCGCAGTAAAGCAGGCCAGACCCAAATGGAGTGTTGATCCGGCTTTAATGGAACCGGACCCTTTTAAACCGCATGTGACATATATTCCTAAATCTATGTTAGTTACTGATCCCAATATTATAGCAGGGATGAAACAACAGACAACAGGACTTACGCTCAACGATATAGACGAAGCCTTGAATGCACCTGAAATTGGAGGACTTAAGGAGTTAGTAGATGGAGCAAAAAAAAGATTTCCAAACTCTCAAGTTCTTGGTGCAATTTCGCAGGAATTGGATCATCTGGGTACTATTGGAAATGGAATTATGATTGGAAACGATATGTTTAAAATGTATACAGCAAAAAATGAGGATGAAGAATTTATTGCGAGTAATACTTTCGTAACGGATTTAGTTACAATAATTATTGTGAAAGAACGTCCATTACTTGGATTATTAAAAACTTATGTCGACTTGGTTAAAAAATCAGATGAGTATAAACAAATGGAAATTAATAATGCGTTATTTGATAAGTGGCGCTTGAAGCAGGGTGCCATTCAGAATGATGGAAAGATAAGCTATGGTATTTTTGATAATCCAGCCTATATAAATGCGCAAAATGTATTAGATAAGTACTCCGATAAAAATTCGCCTGGAATTAAACCGGCAAGGTTATATTCTCCTGAGCAATATATGTTACATAGTCTTCTGAATAAATAAAGTTTATGATTGCTGGTCTCTATTGAACTAAACATAGCTACAGTGAGAGCGTTTAATTATATTGGTTTGCTTAGACGCTCTCATTTTTCCTTCTCAACCCTTCATCCACACTGCACAGTTCTGTCCCAAATCAAGTGATGAGGAGTGCCCCACCCAACATCGAAACATTCTTCATGAGCATGATCCGTTGTGTCATACGCACCGTTGGTCTGCGATTCGGTAACGGTGCATCATACAAGATACCAGAACAGGAAACGATACACAACGCCTTAGTGTGAAGTTCGTAATCGGACAATTTCCTTTTGCCGGACCAAAAAAGTATATTTACAGCCGGAAACAAACCAAATGTTGAAAAGGAAGCTCTTTTTCGGAAGTATATTTTGCCTTTTCCTGGCCCAGTATCTTGCTGCCCAGGAACACGACCTCAGGCACAAGCGCCGGATTTTGGGTTTCCGCAGTCTGAACGATACAGTCGACGATCAGAAGCGTGGGATCTTCGTTCTTCCTTTGCTTTATTATACACCCGATACACGCTGGGCTGCGGGTGCCGCCGGTGTGTATTACTTCAAGCTGTCCTCCAAAGATTCCTCCGGCCACGATACACGCGTTTCCAACGTGCAGTTTCTTACCGATTATACACAGAATAAACAATTGGATGTATGGGGGCAATGGAACATCTTCACCCGCGACGAGAATTTTCTGTTCAAAGGAGAATTGCGCTACCGCAATTTCCCGGATCGTTTTTACGGAATAGGAAACAGGACACTGAAAAGTCATGAGGAAAAGTACGAATACAGTCTGATAAGCTTTAAAAGCCTTTTTCTTAAAAAAGTTTACCCTTCCGTGTTCCTTGGCGTCGATTATCACTTCGAAAAGGAATACAATTTTACGTACACGCCCGGAGGGCAATTGGAGAAAGGAACGATCACAGGGCATGAAGGAGGGATACAATCGGCCATCGGATTGGTTGGTATTTACGACAGCAGGGACAATGTGATCAACACCTATAAGGGGAGTCTGCTTGAAGTGTCTTCCTACTTCTATACCAAACCGCTGGGAAGCACCTTCAATTTTACGTATCTGAACCTACTTCATCAGAAATTCTGGCAGGTGAGGAAAAAGCATATCATTGCCGTGCAAACAAAGATCCGCTATGGTTTTGGTGATGTACCTTTTCTTGATCTTTCTGCAGCCGGCAATGATGACATCCTGCGTGGCTATCCTAAAAACAGGTATAAGGACATTCATTTTGCGGGCACGCAGGTGGAATACCGTTTCCCGGTTTTCTGGCGTTTTGGTCTCGTTACCTTTGCCGGTGCAGGCGAAGTATTTTCCAAAACAAGCGACCTTGGCTTCGATCACATAAAATATTCCTATGGAGCAGGACTTCGTTTCCTTGTCAATCCGGCCGAACGTCTTAATATCCGCCTCGACTATGGACATGGAAAAGATGGTGGTTATTTTTATTTCGTGGTGGCGGAGTCTTTTTAAGTGTTATTCATTTGTAAAAAATTGTTTTAGCAAGAAAAGATCAATACTTATTTTCTTTCCTCTTGATCAACCCGTCCACGCTCATAGCCCCCGATCCGTAGTAAGCAATCATCAGCGCACCACCCAGGATGGAAAGATTTTTCATGAACATGATCCGTTGAATGTTTTGCTGCATCGGATCGGCGATCGTCCAGAAATCATGCATCATAATGGTGACGGGAACCAGGAACAGAATGATCAGCAGGGCTCCGATACGGGCTTTGAATCCTGTTATAATACTGAGCCCGCCTATGATCGCCAGGAAGCCTGACAGAGGGACCGCGATTGCTGCGAGTGGAACACCTTTCTGTGCAGCATGTTCGATGGCCTCGTCGGAAAAATGATTGAAGCCGCTCATAATAAAAATGAGCGAAAACAGGATCCTGCCTGCTAAAACAATTGCTTTCATATATAGTGGAATGTTCATGCGATAATCTCGGGTTGTTTAAAGAATCCTGCGCCGATTGCGAGGATAAGAAGAAATATCAGGAGCCAGAAAAAGAATCCGGCAACGATAAGTGGCGCCTCTGCCTCGTCTTCATCCTCCTTCTTTTTTCTCAGGGAAGCATTGGGCGATAGGGCAAGGATCAGGAAAAAGAGCATGAGACTGATAAAACCGAGCGGTACCCAGGCAATCCCCATTGCCACAGGCCCGAACGGAGCGATCCATACTTGCCCAACCCAGGTGCCCAGGAAAAGGATCAGGAAAATATAACCAAAACCCTTTAAAGGTCTTTTCAGAACCAGCGAAAGAATAAAGATCAGCAGTACAGCAACGATCAATGCAACCGGCATAAAGTAATAATTCATCTGGCGGATTTTTTATAACAACTACCTGCTATTTTTCTGCCAATGGATGGCCTGATTTTTACCTGTAAGATGTAAGATCTGTGGATAAAAATACAGCGTACAGGGCGTAAAAGCGCTTTATCATTGATTTTTGCCTGTGTATGCGGGAACGGTATATGTAGAAAACCATGCTGCATGTGTGGACAATTTTACATAGTGGCCGGCTATGCACCTGGAAAACGACTTACGATTGAAGAATACATAAAAACGCATAACAATGAAAGAACTTGTAATTTTAGCAATGACAACGGTGGTCCTGGCCTTTGCTCCCAAGCAAACGCTTCATCTCTCCGATCAGGCCGACCGGTATTGCGCCAAAGTAAAAGATGGTAAAATTGTGGTGATGCACGACGGAATGGTACTCAACAGCGATGTGAAGCTGCCGAATGGTGTGCAGGTTAATGCGGATGCATCCGTGATCGATAAAGACGGGATCAAACGTTTTCTGAGAGAAGGCGAATGTGTGAACAAAGAAGGAAAATCCATTGATCCGAAATAAGTAAAAGATTATGCAACAACATCATTACAAAGATTGCATTGAGGCCTGCTTCCGTTGTGTAGCCTTATGTTACCAATGTGCCTCGCAGGATCTGCAGGAAGAAACCCATACGGATATGAACCGCTGTGTTCAGCTGAACATGGAATGCGCTGCAATCTGCAATGCCTGTGGACAATTGATGAGTATTGAAAGCGAAAAAGCGCCTGCTATCGCAAAGATCTGTGCGGAAATGTGCAGGACCTGCGCAGAAGAATGCGCAAAACACGATCACAAACATTGTAAAGAATGCGCTGAAGCCTGTTACAAATGTGCTGAGCTATGCACTTTTGAGCTTATTTAGCTCTGTATTAGCCAACGAAAGCAGAGGCACATGGCTGTGAAAGGCAAGCCGTTTGGTATTCGGTTCCCGGAATATTTTTGAAAAGAAATTGTGTTTTTGGGGCATCATGGTCACCATGTCTATTTTATGGAGATCGATAAATTCGTTAATACCTTCCACCACATCTTCATGTTCGATAAAATGATAAGAGTGGAAGCGGTTCTCAAAATGTTTCTCAAGATGTTCGTCGGTTGTTTTAGGGGTTTGTTCTGCGGCTTCCGGATCGGTTACTACTGAAAGGATGTAAACGGTAGAATAAAATTTCTCGAACATATCTTTAACGAAGCTGCTGATATCTACATTCAGGTTCAGTCGCGGATCGCTGGCAAAAGCCACCCGCTCTATTTTTTTGAAACCGACTTTTTCGGGCACAATGATCAGGGGGGTGTGGATCCTGTTCAGGATATCAGTACTGGTGCTGCCCAGTACAAATTCGCTGAGAGCGCTGGCTTCTTCTGTCATTCCCATAACGATCAGCGCCGGGTTGTATTTTTTCTCGGCTTCCACGATCTCATCGGCTACCAGGCCGTCGGAAGATTCGTAGCGGGCCTCTATCCCGTGTTTTATGTTGAGGAAATCCACTTCTTCTTTTAACCGTAGTTTAATGTCTTTTTCGATCTGCACCACATCCAGCAGGATGGCTCCCATCCGGTCGGAGGAAATAACTACCGGTGTGTTATACACATGGAACAACAGCACCTCGTAATGCATTGCTTTCGCCAGGCTAATGGCGTAGTCGGAAGCGTTCCGGGCGGCATCCGAAAAATCGGTGGGAACGAGTATGGTCCTTGCAGTCATACACAGAATGGTTAAAATATCATGCCAGCGGCGTATTCTCAACAATAGCCTTCACCTGCCGGGTGATCTCCTTCCAGGTTTCTTTAATATCTGCATCTGTTCCGAGAGGACTTGTTAAAATAAGAAGTGTTGGCTTTTTCTCCACCACTTCCACTCCGGGTATATCCAGTTTCAGCAATGCAGCTTTCAATCGTTTCCGGTTCCCCGGGCGGAGACCAAGCACGCCGTTCTGCTGGTAAAGACCTGCTTTTTCTATGAACTCCTTTTCCTCCCAGGGAAGCTCGTACTTTTTGTCCCTGTAGAGGTACACTTTCCCACTTTCAATATCTTTTATTTGCAAGCCGCCGTTCCGGATAGCCTTCCGGTCTTTTTCCAGTTCTTCGTAGATCGTTTTGAAGTCTTTGCTTCGGATATGATGGCCGGCACAGGAAGGAGTTGTTTTTATTCCTTTCCCTTGCAGAAAATGCACAAGCTCCTGCAAAGGTTCGTCTACACTTTTACTGAAGTCTTTATTCAAAATGGAATTGGAGCTTTTCTTTTTACTGAAATAATACCAGTCGGGATGGTTGGCGGATTGGAGCCAGGAACCTGTATGGAACAGACTATGAGGAATAAGGTCCGGACTGATCTTCATAAAAATGCCAGTTGTGTGATGTGATGCGCGCTTACTATGTTAAACAGGACAGCTCATGATATATTCATAAAAAAACCAGACCTCCATTTTATTGAAAGGCCTGGTAGAATTATCTTTCGTTTGACCGGAATTATCCAATCAGTTTAAAGGCTTTTGTCGAAGATTGCTCTTTTGAGTATTCCTTTTCAAGATAATCTTAATGAAGATATATATGAAAATACTGTGCCAGCAAACGGGCCCGGAAAACTGCAGGGATCTGTGGAAATGCGTACACGCTGTGAAATTCCGGGGAATTTTAAGGACAGAAAGTAGTGTATAAATAGAGAGAATTTGCGCTTAAGATCAGAACAAACTCGTCTGCATCGCTTTTTTAGGGATCGCCACTTTTGCATCCGGGAAGATCTCGTACACATCGCTTTCATAATGACGGGAGGCCACAATTACCTGCGTGTCGCCTGCATGTTCTTCAAACAGTTTTTGCGCTACCTGAGGACTGTTGTTCTCTTTGGAAAGATGGGATAAGAATACATGGCTCATATAGTCTGCTTTGTGCTGCCGGAACAATTCCAGCGCCTGTGTATTGGACAAATGTCCGTGATCGCCGCTGATGCGTTTTTTGAGGTAAAAAGGGTAGGGGCCATTCATCAGCATGTCCTCGTCGTAATTGGCTTCGAGGAACGCAGCGTGGCATTGTTTGAAATAACTGCGGACATGCTCACAAACTGAGCCTATATCAGTGAGAACGCCTATAACGGTATTGTTCCCTTCCACTACGAAACTGTAGGGATCTGCAGCATCATGTCTTTTTGGAAAAGGTGTAATGCTCAGTTCGCCTATGTTTACCGGCTGATGCGCTGCAAAGGAACACAGCAGCGGATTTTCGGGTTCAAACCGTCCGCCTTTCCGTGTACCTTCATTGATGTATACAGGGATCTTGTATTTTTTTGAGGTAACACGTACTCCACTGATGTGATCGGTATGTTCGTGTGAAATAAAAATGGCCTTTACTTTTTGGATGTTCAGGCCTATGCGGGCCATCCGTTTTTCCAGTTCCCTGCAGGAGATGCCGACATCTATCAGTACAGCCTCCTCTGTGTTGCCTACATAATAACAATTACCATTGCTGCCGGAATTTAAGGATGCGGTGAAGAGTGACATGTACTGCAAAATAAAGAAAAATACCCGAATCCGGGGATACTGTGTTGAAAGATTTATAGTTTTAAATCTGCAGGAACGCGTCCGGTTGCATGTGTTTTTTAGACCTATGATCGCAAGAAAGGGTTGAATGAGTGTGTATTTCCTCCAAAACAGAAATAAAGAAGACACCGGAACAAGGAAAAGATCCGGTAATGCGGAATAGCCATAACCTTTTACATATTCCATCCGGTGTTTTACCCTGCTCCGCATGCAGTTCACCAATTAATCTTCCGGCACCTTTCCTATGTGTCTACATTCGTATATAAACTTATTATACGATATATGAAAACAAGAATTATTTTATTGAATGCCTCGGCAGTTGTGGCAATGGGCTTAATGCTTGCTTCCTGCGGCGCGAAAAAAACCGGAACAAACTCGCTAAAAGTGGATAAAACCACTGTGAAATCCGGTGATCAGATCACTGTGACATTTACCGCGGAGGAAGGTCTTGACCAAAAAGCATGGATAGGACTTATTCCTTCTTCAACAGCGCACGGATCAGAAGTAACAAACGATCAGTTCGATATAGCCTATAAATACCTGAATGGCCAGGTAACCGGATCGATGACTTTTACAGCGCCTGAAACAGGTGGTAGCTTTGATTTCAGGTTAAATGAATCGGATTCAAAACCCAATGCCAAAGAGCTGGCTACGGTTTCTTTCACTGTTGAAGCCGTTGCCCAGGAAAACCTGCCGAATGCCATTACACTTGACAAAACGGAATTTAAAGCCGGTGAGCAAATAGTAGTTAAATACACTTCCCAAGCCGGTATGGACAAAAATGCCTGGATCGGTATAATCCCTTCTGAAATCGAACATGGAACAGAGGCAACAAATGACATGCATGATGTGTCTTTTGTTTACCTGAATGGCAAGAACAATGCTACCGTTAATATGGTCGCTCCTTCCAAACCAGGCTCATACGACCTGCGGATGAATGAGTCGGATTCCAAACCAGGCGCGAAAGAATTGACTTCTACGACAATTACCGTAAAGTAATTTTAGGATAGCCGTTTTAGGTTTCTAAAAAAGCGGGACTGTCATTGGTAGTCCCGCTTTTATTTAAGTACTGTTGTAAGAAAAGGTTGGTTTTTTGTAGACATGCCAGTTCGAGTGCCACGATACTGATTAAAAGAAAACATCTTGTCAAATTTTCCGACATGCTTTAAGTAACGACTTCGGAGCGTATCGAGAACGGCCCGGAGCAATAGAGCTGCCTTCGTAAGCGTCTCGATACATTCCGATGCCGTGCCTGAAGAATATTTTTTAAACTAACAGATTTCCTACATTTGAAGAGCATTGTCGTCACGCTATGGCGTGATCGACGTGACAGCTGAATTTATTTCAAACCTTTCCCTACAACAGAAAGTTTAAGTAATAACAACACTTTGCTATACGCTGGCGGGTTCAGCTTCAAAGGCGCCGGCAAAAACCTTAGCGAAGTCTTCCAGCTTCACGCGACCCAGGCTGGCCGGCCGGTTTTTCCAATAATCTTCCTGCACTTTTCCTTCGCGGATGCTTTTGCCCATCTGCGTATAACCTTCAGCGATGGTTTGGCTGAGGCCAGCCTGTAGCATACCGCCGAATGATTGTTCGTCGGTGAATCCGACCCAGGGTATTCCGGGTTTTCCGATAGCCTCTGAAAGCACGCCCGCGATTTCGGAAACGCTGCGTTCATCACTGGCAATGTAACGAACCGAATGCCCGGTAAAGGACAGCTTCAGCAGTTCTTCCATAGCGGCCTCTGCGATATCGTCGGTATGTACCAGCACCAGTTTCTCATCCGGATTGCCGAAGTTACTGCCCATAATACCAGCCTGCTTAATAAGCGGGATCATGCTGAACAGGTTGTAATAAAAGTACGAAGGACGCAAGGCTTTTACATCGGTTCCGGGGATCTGTTTCAGTTTGTTTTCGAGATAAGCTAGCCCGTCGATGGGCCCTGCTCCCTGGCCCAGGTGTGCACCAATGCTGCTCAGTTGAACCACTTTTTTGACTTTGTTCTTTTCGATAGCGGCCGCATAATTGTCAGCCACTTGTCTCATCCATGCCGGCCAATCTGCCGGTGCAAAATTAGGTGGGATCATTAAATATACAGCGTCGGCTCCTGCAAACGCCGCTGTTAAAAATCCTGCATCTTCCACCGAACCGATAAGGGCTTTTGCTTTCAGCGATTCGATCTCCGCTTTCTTATTTGTACTGCTGCTGATAACACTTACTTCGTGTCCTGCTTTGATAAGCTCCTGTACCACCGGTCGGCTGATGTGGCCCAGTGAACCTGTTATTACATATTTCATATTTTTTGTTTTAGAATTATTCGTCAAATGTATATCTTTACATACTTAAAAGGTAGTACCAACTAAAAAGTTCGTATAACCTACAAAAAGGTAAGTATAAAAGAAATCAGCAAATGAAAACAAGGAAAACCACTTCCACCAATTACGAGAACGAGGTAAAAAATCTGTATTGCCCGGTAACGCTTACACTGCAGAAAATTGGCGGCCGCTGGAAACCGCTGGTGCTCTATCAACTCATTGAGGATAAAAAAAGATACAGCGAGCTCAAAAAGGGGATTCCGAATATTACGGAAAAGATGCTGATCGAAACGCTGAAGGAATTAGAGCAGGATAAGATCATTACCCGTAAAGCTTTTCCGGTGGTGCCGCCCCGTGTGGAATACTCGCTGTCTGCTTTCGGAAAAACATTGTGTCCTGTTTTGGACGCGATGGCAAAGTGGGGGGCCAGTAATCAACGTAGATTCAAATAGAAAGATCATTTAAATGCTATGTAATAAAAAAAGCGCTCTTTAACCAGAGCGCTTTTTTATTTAGTAAATAGGTGTAGTGCTTAGGATCCACAAGCCTCGCATGCATCCGGATTGTCCAGTGAGCAGGATAATTGCGCCTGTTGTTCTTCGAATGACAATACATGTGTTTGTCCGCGTTCTACTAACAATGCATCTTCGTTGCCCAATACCTGAACGGTCGTTTGTTGCAGTGCATCCTGGTCAACAGTGAATTTGATCGCATCTGCTGCTGCTTTCGTACGCAGGTAGTACATGCCTGTTTTCAGGCCTTTTTTCCATGAGTAGAAATGAGCAGAAGACAATTTAGCAAAATTTGCATCCTGGATGAACAGGTTCAGTGACTGGCTCTGGCAAATGAATGCTCCGCGGTCGGCAGACATGTCGATGATAGAACGTTGTTTGATCTCCCAAACTGTTTTATAAATATCCTTGATGTTTTGTGGGATCTCATCGATATGTTGTACGGAACCGTTGGAAGCAATGATCTTGTTTTTCAGGTTCTCGTTCCACATACCTAATTTCACTAAGTCTTTCAGTAAATGTTTGTTCACTACCACAAACTCTCCTGACAATACACGGCGTGTGTAGATGTTAGACGTATACGGCTCGAAACACTCATTGTTTCCTAAGATCTGGGAAGTGGAAGCAGTTGGCATCGGAGCAACCAATAAAGAATTACGTACACCGTATTTTTTCACTTCGTCACGCAGAATGTCCCACTCCCAGCGATTGCTTGGTGTTACATCCCACATATCGAACTGGAAGATCCCTTTGGAGATCGGTGAGCCTTCGTATGTTTCGTATGGTCCTTCTATTTTAGAAAGGTCTTTACTTGCCGTCATTGCCGCGTAGTAAATAGTTTCGAAAATATCTTTATTTATCTGGCGTGCCTCATCACTTTCAAAAGGGTAACGCAGCATGATAAATACATCGGCCAGCCCCTGTACACCTAACCCGATCGGGCGATGGCGCATATTGCTGTTCCTTGCTTCCGGCACCGGGTAGTAGTTACGGTCGATGATCTTGTTTAAGTTCTTTGTCGCCGTATAGGTTACCTCGAATAATTTCTGGTGATCGATAGTGCCGGTTTCTGTATCTACAAAACGTGGCAATGCAAGAGAAGCTAAATTACATACGGCGATCTCGTCTGCCGAAGTGTATTCGATGATCTCTGTACAGAGATTTGAAGATTTGATCGTGCCCAGGTTTTGCTGATTACTTTTGCTGTTGGCAGCATCTTTGAACAACATGTATGGGTTTCCGGTTTCGATCTGTGATTCGATGATGGCAGCCCATAGCTCACGTGCAGGGATAGTTTTGCGTGCTTTTCCTTCCGCTTCGTAGCGGATGTATAATGCTTCGAATTCCTCTCCCCAGCAGTCGCCAAGACCCGGAGCTTCATTCGGACAGAACAGGCTCCATTCGCCTTCTGCTTCCACACGTTTCATGAACAGGTCAGGAGTCCACATGGCAGTGAAAAGATCACGTGCACGCATTTCTTCTTTCCCGTGATTTTTACGGATGTCGAGGAAATGGAACACATCTGCATGCCATGGCTCCAGGTATACTGCTATGGAACCTTTGCGTTTTCCGCCTCCCTGGTCAACGTAACGGGCGGTTTCGTTGAATACTTTCAGCATCGGGATGATCCCGTTGGAAGTTCCGTTCGTACCTTTGATATAAGATCCTGTAGCACGCACATTGTGGATGCTAAGCCCGATACCACCTGCACTTTGAGAAATGCGGGCACTTTGTTTCAGTGTATTGTAAATACCTTCGATGCTGTCGTCCTGCATTTGCAGCAGGAAGCAGGAAGACATCTGTGGTTTTGGAGTGCCTGCGTTGAACAGTGTAGGCGTAGCATGTGTGAACCAGCGCTCGCTCATCAGGTTGTATGTTTCGATAGCAGAAGCGATATCTTCTTTGTGAATACCGACAGCCACACGCATGATCATGTGCTGCGGGCGTTCTGCCACCTGATTGTTCATTTTTAATAAGTAGGAACGCTCCAGGGTTTTGAATCCGAAATAATCGTAACCGAAATCACGGTCATAAATGATGGTAGAATCAAGAAGCTGTGAATTGGCCATTACGATCGCATATACATCGTCAGCGATCAATTGTGCAGGCTGATTGGTTTTTGGATCGATATAGTTGTAAAGCTCCTCTATTGTTTTGGAAAACGACTTGGTGGTATTTTTGTGAAGACTCGAAACGGCTATACGCGACGCCAATTGCGCATAATCCGGATGATGTGTGGTGAGGGAGGCTGCTGTTTCTGCTGCAAGGTTATCGAGTACTGTGGTTGTAACGCCATCGTACAAACCTTCGATCACTTTCATTGCAACTTTAACAGAGTCAATATGTGCCGCGTCTAAGCCATAGCACAGTTTTTGAACACGGGCTGTGATTTTGTCGAATTTTACCGACTCGGTGGTACCATCTCTTTTTACTACTAACATAAGTTCTTGGTTTTGGGTTGTTGCGTATTCAGTTATTTAAGTCCGGGATTGAGATTGCAATTTAACGCCACAATTATCCCTTTTTTGTTTCTATTTATTTATTCTATTAACAATCTGATTTTAATTACTTAACCTGGCTGATTATGAGGCTACTAAGTCCTTACGAGACCTAAACCTCGTTGAATACTGTAACCTGGGAAGCTTAAGGGTTAAAAATCTTCGTCGAGCTTGAAAACGTTGTTTGTTTCGCTTTTGCCCATAACACCGGCCTTTTGATACTCGGCCACGCGTTTTTCGAAGAAGTTGGTCTTTCCTTGCAGGGAAATCATCTCCATGAAAGGGAAAGGGTTGGTCGCGTTGTAGAATTTAGGACATCCCAAAGACTGCAACAGGCGATCGGCAACAAATTCAATGTATTGACACATAAGGTCTGCGTTCATTCCTATAAGTCTTACAGGAATCGCATCTACTACAAATTCTTTTTCAATGGTCACGGCATTCGTGATGATATTGGTAACCTGTTCTACCGGTAGTTTGTTTGTTAGCTGGCTGTAAAGTAAGCAGGCAAAATCACAATGTAAACCTTCGTCGCGGGAGATCAGCTCATTACTAAAAGTAAGGCCAGGCATTAATCCGCGTTTTTTCAGCCAGAAAATGGAGCAGAACGAACCGGAGAAGAAAATTCCTTCTACAGCTGCAAATGCGATCAGTCTTTCAGCAAAAGTACCGTTGCCGATCCACTTTATAGCCCAGTCCGCTTTTTTACCTACACAAGGCACGGTATCAACGGCGTGGAACAATTTATCCTTCTCTGCCGGATCTTTAATATACGTATCTATTAACAAAGAATAGGTTTCAGAATGGATGTTCTCGATCATGATCTGGAAACCGTAGAAACAACGTGCTTCCGGGTATTGCACTTCGTTCAGGAAGTTGATCGCCAGGTTCTCGTTTACGATACCATCGCTGGCCGCAAAGAAAGCCAATACATGTTTTACAAAATGACGTTCGTCATTGCTTAACTTATTATCCCAGTCTTGTAGGTCCTGAGCAAGGTCAATTTCTTCTGCTGTCCAGAAACTGGCTTCTGCTTTTTTATACATGTCCCAGATAGCATTGTGCTTTATCGGGAATAAAACAAAGCGGTCTTTGTTTTCTACAAGGATTGGTTCTGTCATAGTTTTTTCTCTTCTTTATATATAATACTAAACTTTCTTTCTCACGGTGTTTTTTTGTTTCAACATACGCTCAAAAAAAAGAGTGTGGGATACGCTTTCTTTTTTTGTGTATCAGAGAAAAATGAGTGGGGATCCAGCTCATTTTCTCTCTGCACAGATCAACAATTTTTAAAAAACAACAATTTACCACAGCAGTGCTTGTATATATTGATTTTACTGGCATTTTGGCTATTTACCAATAAAACAAAGAACAGGGCTGTTATGTTCTACAAATGTTCTGAAAAAAAGCCCGCTGACCAAAAAATGAAATCAACATTTGAACCTACTTTTTAACACGACGAAATTGACAGTTTTGACACTAAAAATTCAAATGCTTGTTTTTCAGCACTTAGGTGTTTTTGTATAAAAAGTGGGAAAAAAGATAATTCTCATGTTGTTTATATTAGGAGAATTCTTAAGTGGAAAACGTGTATTTGATCCAATTTGATCCGAAGTTCTTGTTATCTTTGCCCTGCAGCCATTTCCATGACCGACTTCTCCCAAAAAATAACTACCTGGTACAAAAAGAACAAACGCGATCTGCCCTGGAGAAATACGCAGGATCCTTATAAAATCTGGCTGTCCGAGATCATTCTGCAACAGACGCGGGTGGAGCAGGGCATGAGCTATTATTTTGCCTTTACCGAAAATTATCCTACGATCAAACACCTGGCAAAGGCTCCCATTGGTGAAGTGATGAAAACCTGGCAGGGATTGGGTTACTACTCCCGCGCACGGAATATTTATGCAACGGCAAATACCGTGGTGAACGAGCACAAAAGCGTATTTCCCACAACCTACGACGAAATTTTAAAGCTGAAAGGCATTGGCCCCTATACGGCAGCAGCCATTGCTTCCTTTTGTTATAACGAAGCACAGGCAGTGGTCGACGGAAATGTGTACCGGGTGCTTTCCCGGGTTTTTGGTATTGATACGCCGATCGACAGCACAGCCGGAAAAAAGCAATTTCAACAGTTAGCAACAGAAGTGCTGAACAAAAAAAAACCGGGACTTCACAACCAGGCTATCATGGAATTCGGTGCCCTGCAATGTAAGCCGCAGAATCCCGATTGTGAGATCTGCCCACTCAATACAGACTGTGTGGCCTTTGCAGAGGATCGGATCGGAGTTCTTCCTGTGAAAGAAAAGAAAACAAAGGTCCGTACGCGGTATTTTTATTACCTGCTGATAGAAGATGCGAAGAAAAACACCTTGCTTAGAAAACGTACAGCCAAAGACATCTGGACGGAGCTGTTCGAATTCCCGATGATAGAAAGCGACAAGGAGCTAAAGCCTGAAAAAGCAATGAATGATCCTCTGCTGAAAAAAATTGCAGGTAAACAGAAATATTCCCTCACAAAAATTTCGACGGTGCAAAAACACCAGCTCTCGCATCAAACCTTGTACGCACATTTCGTGCATATCAAAACGGACGGTACTTTGGAAGCAACAGATGATTTTATACTAACGAAAATGAAGGACATCAAACAATTTGCCTTGCCAAGGTTGATCGACAGGTATTTGTTTGGGTGATTATATTTTAGATGGGGTTTTCCGACAACTTCATTAACTCCTCAATAAAACTTCTCTGCGCCGGCAATATCTTCTCCATTGCTTCTCCCACACTAAACCACTCCGCTCTGTCTATTTCCGGGAACTCTTGCATCTTTCCCGATTTCGGTGGCCACTCCATTTCGAAGGTATTGCTTTTGATCATTGAAGCATCGAGATCCTGTTCCACCGCCCAGGCATGAACCAGCTTGCCGCTTTTCTGTTTTATAGGGGTAAGCGTTTTACAATCACCGCTGATCTCAAAGCCGGTTTCTTCAAAGAATTCCCGCTTAGCTGCCGACAATGCATCTTCGGTTTCAGTGAATTCGCCTTTTGGAATACTCCAGGAACCTGCATCTTTTTTTGCCCAGAAAGGCCCGCCCGGATGCGCCAGCAGAACTTTCAAATTCCTTTCTTCGATCCTATAAAGTAAAATACCGGCGCTTTGTTTCATTTTCGTAAATTTAATGAAACAAAAGGCACTGGCACCTGCTTTGTATATTTTTACGAAATAGAATCCGCTTATGACTTCATTACCACTCTACGAAGGTCTCAAAATTCCGGAAGCCACAGTTATTCAAAACCAACTGCGCGGCATATTGGATACAGCAGAACGAAACCTGAAGCTGAAGACGATCGCTGGTGCCGATATTTCTCTGAATTTATACAGCACTACTATATATGCAGGTATCATCCATTTGTCTTTCCCCGAACTGAAGCCGATCGCTTATTCATTGGTACAGGGAGAAACACGTTTCCCATATGTGCCGGGTTATCTCGCTTTCCGTGAAGTGCCTGCGCTTGTAAAAGCCTGGGGACAAATGACGGTCAAACCCGACCTCCTGGTAGTCGACGGCCATGGGATTGCACACCCGCGCAGGATGGGAATTGCAGCCCATTTCGGAACGCTTACCGGACAACCAAGCATGGGTTGCGCCAAGAAGATCCTCACCGGCAAATTTGAAGAGCCTCCCCTGATGCAGGATACTTTCAGTCCTATCATCGATAAGCAGGAACAGATCGGCTATGCCTATCGCAGCAAATTCAAAGTGAAACCCGTTTTCGTTTCGCCGGGATATGGATTAGGAAGGGAAAATTGCCTCGAAGTGATCCGCAAATGTGTAGGCAAATACCGGATCCCGGAGCCAACGCGCCTGGCACATGAGCTGGTGAACAGGTTCAGGAAGGGAGAGCTGAAAGAGGGGTATTATGAGATGAGTACTGTCCTTTAAATTAGTATTTTAGTGCCGCAAAAACCTTGCATAAATTTCCATGGATCCCAGGGACTACGATAGGTATCAAATGAGTGAAGAGCGACAAGGAGAGCTTTGGGCCGATTGCATCTTTGTTTTCGATACTTCCGCTTTGCTTGCTTTATATCTATATCCTGAAGCAACCCGCAAACAGATCTATGAAGAGATCTTTGAGAAAATAAAGGATCGCTTATGGATCCCGCATCATGTGTATTTTGAGTATCTCAAGAACAGGTTTGTAAAAATCAGGGAGCCTATTTATAAAAGCTATATGCCCCTGAAAGAAGACTTTATCAGGCCGCTCGTGGATTCGTTCAGTAAATCGCTGAACAGGGTGGATGCTTTGAAGAACAACATTAAACACGCCGACAGTCATCCGCACATGGTGTCGGAGGCAATAGAAGTATACGAGGCACAATTAAAAGAATTTCTGAAAACCACGGAGGAATTTGAGAAAACATTTTCCGGGCAGATGGATCAAAAGATAAATGAGATCCTGCTGCTCGAAAAAAATGATACCGTATTTCAGCATATACAGCAGTACTTCAAAGTAGGGCGTGAGTACACCTACGATGAGATCTTAAAAATCACCGCGGAAGGAAAACACCGCTATGAATTTAAGATCCCGCCGGGCTATGAAGATTTGAAGGACAAAATAGGCACCCAGATCTTCGGTGACCTTATCATCTGGAAGCAGATCCTTGAATATTCGAAGGAAAGCGGGAAGCATATTGTTTTTATCAGCAATGATGCAAAGGAAGACTGGTGGGAACTGGTCAATGACAAAAATTCAAACAAAAAAAGAACGAACGGTCCGCGGAAAGAGCTGATCAAAGAAATAAAAGACCATTCGGGCAGTGCGTTCTGGATGTACAACCAGGCAAAATTCCTTGATATTGCCAATACCCTGATCAGATCCAATATCTCACACGGATTTATTGATCAGCTCTCGAGGTCGGCAACAACCGGCATAGTGGATAAATACCTCGTGTATACCTGCGAAGCATGTGGAGAAGAAGATGCAACCGATACATCCATACTCGGGCTGAAGTTTGAAGCAGAAAAAACAAATACTGAAAAGGGAATCGAGAATAAATACCGGGCCCACGCACAGTTCAGCTGCAGGCATTGCGGAAACGATATCCACGCGGTGTTTGAAGTATGGGAGCATCCCCTTGGGATCATTCATCAGCAACAAACCAGGCTTAAAGGGGCAACGCTCATAAAAGAAAGCACGATCGGTGATGATTCACTGACAGATGTGTACGATAAGAATTACACACCGGAAGAAGAAACGTATGTGATCAACAAAAAACAAGTCCGGTTGAAAAAGGGGAAATGGAGAAAGATCGTATTTAAAAAAACGATCGATGCAAGTGATACTATTTTCCAGGTAGAATACCGGAAGCCCCTTAATGAACAGCAGCATGCACGCTTGCAAATAGAAGCGAACGACGATCATAAGAAAAAAGCGACCAAAACCCTGATCCTCGAAAGCGGAATAACCCGTTTTGTAATGCGCCGGGATGAAGAACAGTTAAGCCAACATTTTGTGTCTATTCAGCTCTGTCCGGATACAGATATGACCATTGTTTTAAGTGTCATCGAATTTCCGGGTACAGGCCGTTATATCGAGAAATTGTACTATTGATCTGCGAACAGGTCTCCGTATTTTATATATTAGTAGTAAATTAAACACCCATGCCATTCAACGACGACGATTTTGACTTTGATGATCTTTCCGATGAGGAGAAGGAAGAGTTTGAAAAAGAACGGAAGGAGAAAAAGAACAGGACAAAAAACCATCCCCTGATGATCCAGGCAAAGGAGATCGTGGAAATGGTGAATGTGTTGCTGGAAACCTGCAATGATGAAACCTTTGCCGAGGTGTATGGCGGAACGCTTCGGGAGTCGACGATGATGATCCGGGTTAAACTTACTTCCGCACTTGATTCGGACTCCTACCTGCTATGTATGCAGAATGCCGCGCTTATCCGGGAGCATGCTCAATACCTCCGCTTGTCCAATCATTCGCTTAAAATGTCAAAAGGGTTTGATGAACAACACGTCAATATGTTCCGGCAGGAAATGGAAAAGTTCCGCATGCTTTTTCGTGACTGGATAAAAGAGGTGCGTAACATGGAAGAGGATTACGAAGACGAATGGGGTTTGTTTGTTAAATAAACGTATTTAAAGTATTTCTATTTTCGCTAATGGATTGATCTTTTTAAATCCCACCAGCATCAGGTTGATATCAGTCACCGTGTTTTTTGTGTCTTTGTAATTTGCTTCCAGGCCCGTCGTAAATTCAAGTGTATACGTTACTTTTGTCTCACTGTTCTTACTTGCTTTTTCACTGCCGACAATGATCCTTTTGAGATCAGTTCGTTTTCCAAGCGGGTATTCTTCCGAAGGAATTTCTGCATTCAATACCCAGTTTTCGGTATATACAACGCATTCCCATTTCTCCGTTCCTTTTGCATATTCTTTTTCCACTTCTGCCGCCATGCTGTGAACATCTCCATAATAGCTGAGTCCGCGCCCGTAATTTGTTCCCAAAGGATTTAGTACACGCCGGATATTTTTTATGAGATCAAGGATACCGCTTAAGGCGATCAACCCGAACACAATCAACAGGACCCAGGTGAAAAAAGTTCTTCCTGTCACCGGATCCGAATTCAAGATATACAAATCTATGGTCTTGAACATATCGGGATTGTATTTGCGCATCAGTCGGGCCAGGTCGTCATCCGTATCAAGCTCTTCCAACACACCTGTAAAAGTAAAGGGCCCTGGCTTCCCGATGATCCATCCGTTTTGTGTGTCGTCTGAGCTGAGCTTGGCCATAATACGTACATCGCCTGTTGAGAACATATAGTAGGAGCTCCTGGATCCCTGGTATTTGGGAGCGATGTCCGAATGATCTTTGCTGTGCCTGTTTACTGCGTATTCCCCGATGCGGCTTTCAGTGATTGAATCACCGGTGAGCTCCACATAATAGTGATGAAGAAAACCGGTAGAGGAAGCTTGTTTGTAATCTTTCAGCTGCATTGGAAAAGGCCCGCACAAATAATTGTAGATCTTGTGGCGGGAGAAGAACAAACCTGTAAGCCCGATCAGCATAATAATGATGCTTGCTTTCATCATACCTTTTGCAGCGGTATGGATATTTTTAATAACCCATCCCGGCTCCTTCGGTTTTTCAGTAGCAGCGCTCATACTAACAAATATAGAAAAATTTTATCATGCAATCCGGTCAGTAGGACGGAGAAGATTGAGCTGGTCTTGTCTTCCCGCTTTTTTTATAAAAAAGATCGGCACATTCTTTTGCGTTTTCTGTTTCACCCAGTGATGAATACGCCAGGCTCAGTATCCTGTAGGCATCTGTAAGTGACGGATCCAGCTTTAACGAATGTCTTGCATGTTCAACTGCTTTTTCAAACTGCTTGTCGAACAGGTATGCTATGCTGAGATAATAATGACCGGCTCCATAATTTGGATCATTCGTAGTAACAAAAACCATGTCAGTTATAGCAGAAGTGTTGTTGTGAAGCTGTATATTGGATATGGCCCTTGTTTGCAGGGCATATACATAATCCGGGTTATACAACAATGCCTCTTCTGCATACCGGATCGCGTTTGTATACTCTTTTTTATTAAGACATGCATTGGCTATGCCATTCAAAGCAAATTCGGATCCGGGTACCAGCTTTAGATAGTTTAAAAAGTGAAGAATAGCTTCATCGTTTTTACCTGTCTTATATGCCTTTATTCCGAGGTAATCTTCATCACTTTTGTTTTTTAATACTGTACCAAGAGTGGCATTATCAGCTTTTACAGAATAAATCGTCTCGGCGGGAGGCCACAATCCGTTTTGCAGCTGAAAGGGGTGGATGTGTTCCAGGTAAAACAATGCATAATCCCAACGGATGTCGCTCCGGTCATAATACCGCGTATACACTATTTTGATGTTTGGTTCATCTTTCAGGTAATAGCTCACAACTGCAGGCAGCGTAGTAGCTATGGTCACGGTGTCTTTCCTGTTTTTGAACTCCGGCTCATTCTTTAGCCAGGAAGCCGCCTGTTTCAGAGAGCCGGAATAATAATCGGTTTCGTACTTTTTCCAGGCCTTGTTGATGCCGCCTACAAATTCATTGAAGTAAACATATTCGTAGGGATGATTGGCAATCATAAACCTGAATGGCAACGCGAGCGCGGCAAAGAACAGCAGCAATACTGCTATTTTCGATAGCAGCGTGCCGGAAAATTGCCGGAGACAGTTCCATCCTAAAGCAGACAGTATCACAATACCGGGATAAACGAAGAGGAAATGTCTCCAGGAACTGTAGATGTTAGCATGACTGATGGCAGCATATACAATCGGAAAAACAATGCTGAAAAGCAATAGTATGTAGACAGCGAAATTCTCTTTCAATTTCCTATATACGAACAGCAGGAAAAACAGCAGGCCTGCCAGCACAACCAGCGGGATCGTTATCAGCATGAATTTGGAAAGATAATGTGCAGGCAGTGAAACTGAAAAGATGCGTTGCCCTTCAAACAACTGTTTAAGGGAGGAACGAATGGATGTAAGATGTGTCAGCGCTTTCACAGGATTAACCAAAGGAGCCTGTAAAGCATAAGGCCAATACAGTAAGCCAAGGAAATAAGCGGTAATACAAATACCTGTTCCTATAAGGAAAAGTTTATAATGGCGTTTAAATTCCCCAGGCCGGTAGAAATTTCTCAGGCCTGTTGTTTTCAGATAGATGAGGCCATAGGTCATCAAAAGATAAAATATAAGTAAGAGTCCTCCGGCACGTACACTGATGCCGAAGGCAATCAGGCAAATGAGCATAAAACAATGGCTCAGCCTTATTTTCGGATAGGTCTGTACCTGCAGGGTCAGGTAATATATGGTTCCGGCAAAGGCAAGAGCAAATGGTATATCAATGGAGTTGTTCATGCAGTGACCGAAAAATGCGGGGGTGAAAACTGTCAGCAGAACGGATCCGATGGCGGCTTTGTAACCCGCTAATCTCAGTGTAGTAAGGGATATGAACAGGATACACAGATAGCCGGCGAGTGAAATAAGCACATGCCTTGTTTCATAGATCTTTTCGGTATCCAACAGGTTGATCACTTTCAGGCAAAAAAGATCGAAGCTCTGACCATACAAGTGAAGCAGTGTTTTGGGCTGATCCAGAGCCGCTTTGTTGCCGGTGTCAAAATAATCCTGTACCAGCCCCGCTTGCCCGTGGTGAAGAACTTCGTCGCCTGTGATGCCAAAATCCTGACTCAACACAGGCATCAAAAAGAAAAGCAAAAGCAGCAGACAATTAAAAATAAACCTGCTTATGTTATTGGAACGGCCAGCTGGTTGTATACATTCACTTTTCCGGAGGGGAGCTGTAAAATTGCGGTTAAAAGCAGAAAGCAAAGCGGTCCCGGTTTCTTTTAAGAGTGCGGGAGGCTTGTCTGCTTTATATTCCTGTTCCAGGTAGGTGAAATGGAGTTCCGGAATTTTCCGGAGCTCGCGGATAAGTGTAGAAAGACTCGTGCTTTTTTCCAATACGGGCAACAGGTGAACGGATGAAATGCAAATGGAGGGAGTCAGCGTTTCACTCAGATCGCGACCCGTAAATGCATAGCGCAATTCAGAGGTGAATTTTTGTTTGAAACCACCCGGTTTTTTTGAAGCAAACAATACTTCCTCTTTCGCTACATTTCCTTTGCATTTTTTTATCCAGCTTTCGGTATTGAAATGTTCTATATTGGTAATATCCAGCAGGATTACCTGTGTTTCTTTCTCCTGCAGCAGCCTGCAAAATTCCGGCCTGGAAACGAATGTGATACTGTCTTTTTTGTGCAGCTTTTCTTCCAGTTCTTTTGCAGCAAATACCCGGGTATTCTGTACATTTATTCCGGAAAGAATATTCGTTAATTGTTTGATCTTTGCTGTATTAAAACAGTATAGGAAGAGGGTATCGGTATGTTCCGGAGGCGGAGATTTTTTCATGATCAATGCGCTGCTTTTTAGTATGCTCTCATTTTCTTCAGCCGTTATTTACATACTCAAAAGCAGCCTTTGCATATTTTTTCCAGGAAGATGAATACTCAAAAGGCACCTGTACCCATTCTTTCATCGGTCTTTTTTTACCCGACGGATCAAAGAGCTCGGAGCCATCCAGGCTCAGGGCTTCTTTGTGCATTTTGTCTGTCAGCTTAAATACCATACAATCTTTAAAAAAGCAAACAAAAGCTTTACCGTTTATTTTAAAGCAGGGTTTTCCAAACAGCTGGCTTTGCACTGCCTCTTTTATTTTCGATCCGATCTCTGTATAGAGTTTTTCTGCTTCTGTCATAATAGTATCTTTTTAAAACCTGAATCCGATGTTTGCGACAAATTTAAGCAAAAGAAAGACAGGACTTAACGGATGTTGATCCTGCAAATTTATTGGAAAAGAAAGAACGGATCATTTGTTCTTCAGGGTCACCGAATTGCTCTTGTGCTCAAAGCGAATACCCATCGGCTCAAATACCATAAACAGTGCAGTATCCAGACTGCTTTTCTTGTACATGCCGGTGAAGCTCCGGCTCAGATCGATATCTTTTGTGTCGAAGGAAACATCGTAAAATAAAGACAGGGAGCTGCATACTTCAGCCAGCGAAGCCCCTTCGAAACGGATCTCCGGCAAGCCTGATTCCGGCATTTCCTCTTTGAAATTATACGTTTCAGGTATGGCTGTTTTTATTTGCCGTACACCATTCCCTTTTTTCAGCATATATGTTCCCGCTCCGAGACCTACTTCTACTTTTCCTTCATAACATTTTACCGACGACACTTCTTTATCCGATAGAATATCGAACTCAGTGCCCAGTACTATCACTGTACCGGCCAAAAAATTAACCTGGAAATGCCCTTTTTTTCTTACAGCAAAATAACCTTCACCTTCCAGTTTTACTTCCCGTTTCTCCGTAAATTCTTCGAGATTCACAGCAAGCATAGAGGCGCCTGACAAACGGATAAGTGTACAGTCGGGCAATATTATCTCTTTCGTTTTTCCTGCCTGACAATACAATTCAAGGCGATTCGGCTGGTCGTCAGTACGAAAGAAAAAGAACCAGGATCCTAAGAGGATGATCGCTACGGAAGCGGCGATGGCCAGCACCGAACGTTTTTTATACAAGGGAACGACTTTGGCCTGCGACATAGAAGAAATCTTTTACTATAAATGCGGAACGAAAGTAGGTATAAACTGCCACTTTATAAAGAAAAGCTAAGGAGAATGCATAGCATATATTGAAAATGCCGTTCACTTAATCAGCAGAATAATAAAACCGCTTATCATGTAGAAAACGATCGTCGGTCAGTGTTTTCAGGAAAGCGATCAGGTCTTTCTTATCCTGCTCATCCATAGTGATGGGTTTGGATAATTTGGAAGACAGGAACTCCGATTTCGCAATGCCATTGGTATAATGGAACAACATCATTTCCAGGTTCCGGAAACGCCCGTCGTGCATAT
Organism: Bacteroidota bacterium; assembly: GCA_021156365.1. Taxonomy (GTDB): domain Bacteria; phylum Bacteroidota; class Bacteroidia; order B-17B0; family Aurantibacillaceae; genus JADJDM01. The sequence goes on along the minus strand of JAJNDK010000005.1, from coordinate 53,828 downwards.
AAGGATACGAAACTTCAATATTACGCAGGGATGGGACTTTGAATTTAAGAGAATCACTTTTGTTATGCGTGATCTTAATGCGACCTCCGTCTTTCAATTTCTGATCCGGTTCCAGGCCATTGTATTCATAGTCATTGTTGGTAAACAAAGGCTCTTTGTGACAGGATTCACAATGCTGCCTGAACAGTTTCAGACCGTTCTTCTCCTGTTCCGTAAACTCAGCTCCTTTTTCTTTTCGCATCATATGATCGTATTTCGAATTGAAAGTTTGTATCGAAACCATGAACTGTGCCAGGGCTTTCAGCACCCGCTGCCCGGTAATCTCTGTATTATCGCCGAATGCTTTTTGGAATTTTTTCTGATAGGAAGTTGAGCGCTTCAGCTTCAGTACGATATTCTCCAGTGTATTGTCCATTTCCACCGGACTGGTGATCGGTGCCAGTGGCTGTACTTCAAGATTGTTCACGCCGCCATCCCACATGAAAGTTTTGCTCCAGGCAAGATTCATGATCGAAAGGGTGTTGCGGGTTCCTTTCAATCCGTTTATACCATGGCTCAAAGCATGATCCACATGCGTATAATTGGTGAACTGCAAATGACAGGTAGAGCAGGAGGTAGAGCTGTCTTTGGAAAGAAGGGGATCGAAGAATAGTTTTTTGCCAAGCGCGAATCCTTCAGGTGTTACCGGGTTTTTCGAAAAATCATATACCGGTTTGGGCCAGCCTTTGGGCACTACAAATTTGATCTCCGCCTTTGGTTCTTCCGAAAACGACGAGAGAAAAAAGCCTGTGCAAAAAATCAGTAAGGGAGCACACAGGGCAATGCACAGGGCTTTGAGCTTAGTTTTCAAGACGGAACATTTTAGTGTAATCATCAGCCATCTTCACCGCTTCTGCTCCGGGTATCACAATTCTGTTAGTCTTTTTCAGGGAGATGTAACTGAACCAGGCCTCCACATCTGCGATCACTATTATTTCTGCCGGGGTAATTTCCTCTTTGGTAGTGGTGAGATGGACTTGTCGTATCGATTGATAGGGCGGGAGATAACCACCGATATGAAACTCAAATTCATTTTCCTCTATACCTTTCGTAAGATCTTTTCCTTCAAGTTTTGCATTAATATATCCACTGTTCCATGCCCAGTACATTCCTTTTACCGGATCCAGGTCGCCGTCCAGCGCACCCGAAACACTGGCAAGACTGTCGACACCGATATTAAAATGCAAACCGGCGATCTCTTTTTGAGGCACCTGCGTCAGTTTGATCCGCAGGCTTTGTTCCTCTTCCGCATCGATGAGGTGATAAGAATTATTTTCTGTGTACACTGAATTATCTCTGAACAGAATTTTGATCCCTGAAATATAAAAACGCAATTTGCTCACGGATATGGTATCATGGTTAGCGGTGATATAGGTTTTTTTATCAAGCAGCAGGTCCTGTTTACCAAATACCGGTTTCACATGAATGCTTATGTCTTTTTCAGGGCCGGAGAAAGTGAAACCCGAAAGCACAAAAAGGCCCGAAAGCAAGCGTGTAAAAATTTTCAATGTCCTTATATAAGTGTTCATTTGCAGGCAGGTTCAGTGGTTTTATAAGTTAGACGTCAAAAAAACACAAAACCTGCTGTTCCTGCTCTTTTATTCTTATAATAATACATCCCTTACCGGCTTTATCTTTTCCGGAAGATTTCTCTCACCCATCATATCTTTCAGATCGATCTCAATATTACGCACAATGGTAAGGATAGGAACGTCGTTGATCAGGCCTTCAAAAGGATTTTCGCTGTAATCGCCCACATATTCCATTAGTCCGAAGATCCAACATACCACCAGATTGAACGGGATCAGCAGCCATATCAAACCTTCCCCAAGTTTCTGAAATTCACTCAGCATGCCAAAAGGGAGCAGACAGATAAAGATGGTAATGAAGATAGTACTGGTAGCTGCATATTGCCTTGGCAGCGGTGTATTTTTGATACGTTCGCTTTTTCCTTGTTCGGCATAGAGATCCGTGATCATCTTCTGCAATTCCATGTGGCGGTAATCATCCAGCAGGCCTTTCCTTTTGAGCTGAGCGAAATGTTGCGATTGCCTGTCGAGTAATTGTGCCGGTGCATTTTTCTTTTCCCGGATCCACACCAGTTCTTCCCTGCTTAGGAAATCAGCTACTTCATCGTCAAAAGTTTTGTAAGAGAATTCTCTTTCGAAATAATTACGGTACCAGAGATTCACCCTGCGCTGGTGTTCCCAGGTAGTGCGTTGCCACATAGCGTGCTTTAAGGTATACAACCAGGCAATATGCCGATAGATAATGGTTTTGATCTCCTTATCAAGTTCTTCCTGTTTTGTGGGGGTTTTCGCAAACTCATCCGTCACAAAAGACCGCACAGCTGCCCCGAATGCCCTGCTGATATTGGTGATCCCTCCCCACACGGTACGTGCTTCCCAGCTCCGGTCGTAGGCCTGGTTGTTTTTAAAACCTACATAGAAAGCAACTGCTGTACCGATCAGCGAGATCGGAAGCCAGGGAATGGCTACCCATTTCCAGCCGATGCATTCGTAGAGAACAACTGCAACCAGTCCGCCTGCAATACCCGAAAGCATAATACGCCAGGTGAAAAAATAGATAAGTATAAAGTTGAAATTTCGTTTGATGTACATGGCAGTATTGTTGTGGATCAAAAATAAAAATAATTATTTAACCGATCGAAAAGTATCTAAATAGATCGTTAGCTCTGTTTCCCGAACCGATCATAGACAAATTTCATTGCACACCAAACCCTATGTGATTTTTGCCGGATGAGGTAAATACCCGTACCGTTGCGGCAAACAACGATACGGGCTTTATTTTATAATCACTTCATACTTCCGGTCATGTCTTCCGGCTTCACCCACTGATCGAATTGTTCGTTGGTTACATATCCTAATTCGATAGCAGCTTCACGCAGCGTTTTGTTTCCTTTGTGAGCGGTCTTCGCAATTTTTGCAGCTTTCTCATAGCCGATATGCGTGTTCAATGCGGTTACCAGCATCAGTGAATTCTCCAGGTGCTGTTTGATCACCGGAAGATTCGGTTCAATTCCATCCGAACATTTTTCGGTGAAAGAAACACATGCATCACCGATGAGGCGTGCCGATTGCAATACATTGGTAGCGATCAGCGGTTTGAAAACGTTCAGCTCAAAATGTCCCATGCTGCCACCAATGGAAACTGCCGTATCGTTACCGATCACCTGTGCACACACCATCGTCAGCGCTTCCGGTTGTGTAGGATTTACTTTGCCCGGCATAATGGATGAGCCCGGCTCGTTATCAGGAATTACAATTTCACCGATACCACAACGCGGTCCGGAAGAAAGCATACGGATGTCGTTTGCTACTTTCATCAGGGAAACGGCCGAGCGTTTCAACGCACCTGATAATTCGACCATCGCATCGTGTGCAGCCAGGGCTTCAAATTTATTCGGAGCCGTTACAAAAGGCAAACCAGTGAGGTCGGCGATTTTTTTAGCTACCAGTACATCGTATCCTTTTGGCGTGTTCAGACCTGTTCCAACGGCAGTTCCGCCCAATGCCAGCTCACGAACCATTTCCAGTGCATTTTTCAGTGCACGGATGCTGTTGGTGATCTGCTGTACATATCCGCTGAACTCTTGTCCAAGTGTAAGTGGTGTTGCATCCATAAAATGTGTACGGCCGGTTTTCACAATTCCTTTCCACGCTTCTGCTTTTTTGTGCAGGCTGTCACGTAATTTTTCCATACCCGGGATCGTGATCTCCACTACCTGTTTGTAAGCAGCAATGTGCATAGCAGTTGGATACGTATCGTTGGATGATTGTGATTTGTTTACATCATCATTCGGGTGCAATGTTTTCGGCTCGTCGGTCAGTTTTCCTCCGCTCATTACATGCCCGCGGTAAGCGATCACTTCATTCGCATTCATATTGCTTTGTGTACCCGAACCTGTTTGCCAGATCACTAAAGGAAACTGATCATCTAATTTATGTGCAAGGATCTCATCGCATACTTTTCCGATCAGGTCGCATTTTTCTTTTGATAAAACCCCTAACTCGTTGTTAGCCTGAGCAGCAGCTTTTTTCAGGTAGGCGAATGCATAAATGATCTCTTTCGGCATGCTGGCTTCCGGCCCGATCTTAAAATTGTTGCGGCTGCGTTCGGTTTGTGCACCCCAGTATACATGAGCAGGTACTTTTACCTCGCCCATCGTGTCGTGTTCTGTTCTGAATTCCATGATTTATTTTTTTATTTCTGGTTATTTATTTCGTGTTGATGATTACACAAATTACTTAATAATACTTCCATTTCCTGTAGTATCTTTTTCAGGCCATACAAAGCTCAGCTCGCCCTGTGGATTCTCGGCCATCAGGATCATGCCTTTGCTTTCGATGTTCTTGATCTTACGGGGAGCCAGGTTCACAAGTATGCTTACTTTTTTTCCGATAGCCTGTTCCGGTGTATACCATTCTGCAATACCCGAAACAACAGTGCGCTGATCAAGACCGGTATCAATCTTCAGTTTCATCAGCTTGTCGGTTTTCGGTACACGCTCAGCCTCGAGGATCGTTCCCACACGGATATCCATTTTTGCAAAATCATCATAACTGATCTCTGGCTTGGCAGGTGAAAAAGAAACATTCGCAGCAGCGCGTTCTTTTTTAATGGTTTCCAATCTGTCTATCTGAACCTGGATCTCCACATCCTCTATTTTCGAGAACAGGATCTCCGGGTTCTCATTTATTTTATGGCCCGTAGAAATATTGCCGGTGTTTTTTGCATGTGCCCATTTCAATGGAGAGATGTTCAGCATTTTAAATAGTCGTGCGCTTGTATGCGGAAGAAAAGGCTCGCATACAATGGCAAGATTGGCAGCAATTTGGATGGCAATGTTCATGATCGTACGCACCCGCTTTTCATCCGTTTTGATCAGCTTCCAGGGCTCCTGGTCGGCCAGGTATTTATTGCCGATTCGCGCAAGATTCATCATCTCACCCAATGCTTCCCGGAAACGGAATTTATCGAGCGATGAGGATATAGCATCCGGAATTTTGCTAACCTCTTCAAGTATCAGCAGGTCACCTTTTGTATACTCGCTTGCTTCCGGAACAATGCCATTGTAATTTTTATTGGTGAGCACCAGCACGCGGTTCACGAAATTACCATAGATATCGGCCAGCTCGCTGTTGTTCTTTGTCTGAAAATCTTTCCAGGTAAAATCATTGTCCTTTGTTTCGGGCATGTTAGCGCTGAGTGTATAACGCAGCACATCCTGCCTGTCTTTGAAATCGATCAGGTATTCGTGCAGCCACACCGCCCATTTTTTGGAAGTGGAGATCTTGTCGCCTTCCAGATTTAAGAATTCATTGGCAGGCACATTGTCCGGCAATATGAATTCGCCGTGCTCCATCAGCATGGCAGGAAAAATAATACAATGGAAAACGATATTGTCTTTCCCGATAAAGTGGATCAGGCGTGATTCTTTATCTTTCCAGTACAGTTCCCATTTCTCCGGAGTGGCCGTATTGGCAAACAATTCCTTGGTTGCCGAGATATAACCGATCGGTGCGTCGAACCATACATACAGTACTTTTCCTTCCGCTCCTTCCACAGGAACTTTGATACCCCATTCCAGATCGCGGGTCATTGCGCGAGGTTGTAAGCCGTCGCCGCTATCCAGCCAGCTTTTGCACTGACCTGTTACATTGGTTTTCCATTCCGGGTGTTTTTCCAGGAATTCACGTATCTGCGGCGATAATTTATCCAGCGGCAGGAACCAGTTCTTGGTTTGCTTCAATTGAGGCTTCGAACCGGAAAGCCTGGAGTGTGGATTGATGAGGTCTGTCGGGTTCAGTGAAGTACCACATTTTTCGCACTGATCACCATATGCGTTTTCATTTCCGCATTTCGGACACGTGCCCACGATATACCGATCGGCGAGAAATTGTTTTGCTTCTTCATCGTAATACTGATCGGTTGTTTGTTCGGTAAATCCCCCTTTATCGTAAACCTTTTTGAAAAAATCACTTGCTGTTTCATGATGGATCTTGGCAGAAGTACGGGAATACACATCAAAGGAGATCCCGAATTCTTTGAAGGAATCGCCCATGATCTTATGGTATTTATCCACTACCTGTTGAGGAGTAATACCTTCTTCTTTCGCTTTGATGGTGATACCGCTGCCATGTTCATCGCTTCCGCAGATGAATACCACATCTTCGCCTTTGCTGCGCAGGTAACGCGCGTATATATCTGCTGGAATATAACAGCCGGCCAGATGCCCGATATGAACCGGTCCATTGGCATAGGGAAGCGCTGCTGTTAATGTATGTCGTTTAAAAGCCATAAGAAAATTTGAAGGACAAATATAAGAATAAATATATGTGGAAAATGAGTAAAATCGGACGTGTATTAAGGGAAAAACGCTATGTTTGGAGTACTAACAAAGCATATCGGATGAAACGCTACACTTATAAAATAACCGACGGAGAACAGGAATTACTTTGCGAAGAAGACATCGGCGAGCAGGGCCATATTGTCTTTTGCAGGGATTATGGCACCGATCCTGCTACCGATCGTACAAGCATATATGATGAACAGGGAAACCTCGTGGAAGAGGTAGAAACAAGTGATGGTGAGGAAATGAGCAGGATACAATACGGCTATAATGAAAAAGGAGTAGTGACAGAGAAATGCCTGTTCATTGGTGGTGAAGTGTACGAAAGAAGAACAACAGAATATACGGAGGATGGATACATTCGCACTACTTTCCAGGAAGGGGAAGAGGTAGAAAAACTGGTTTGTAAAATAAAGGACTTTGATTCTTCCAGTGCATTTTACCAGAACTCGAAACTGGTGGAAACGCACCTGAGCAGACTGGATCAGGAAGCAGGCACCTTAACGACCGAGATCCGGGATGAGAAGGACGAATTGATAAAAAAGGAGATCGAATATTTTGATAAGGACAACCCATTGAAAAAAGAGATCTATAACGGGAAGGAAGAGCTTTCCGAAATCTACGTTTGGGAATACGAAAATTCCCTGCCGGTAAAAGAAACCTTCAGCTATCCGCATGTAGGAAGAAGCAGCACCGAGCATGTCATTACCTGGGAATACGATAGCAAGGCTAATTGCGTCCGGAAGGAGATCCGTGAGCTGAGCGGCCGCTTGCTGGAATTCCATTTATGGAATTACGACGAGCTGGGAAGAGTGATCGAAGAAAGTGGTGTGTCGCACGGTCGTATGCAACCCATATATGCAGCGGCTCCTACAGGGGGATTTCATTATGCATACACTTACGGAAAATACGGGCAGGCGATACCGGACAAAACAGACGATTGATACGGCTTATTTAAAAGCAAATTCTCCAACCAGTTGGGAATGATCTGCTCCGTCTGTATAGCTATAACTATCAGTAGTCAATACAAGTTCGTCTTTGCGCAGCTCTTTGATATGATATACTGTTGTATTCCCGGTGAGCATAAAGAGTCCGTCCGTGCCTGATCCTATTGATCTCGTAATGGTAATGGAAACGGATTCCTTGTTCTTTTCTTCACCGATCTTTCCCGTAAAATTCCAGGTGCCTTCCACATAGATCGATTCCGAATCGTACAGTTCGGTAGCAGTAAATTTACCGTCTTTGTCAAACCGTATCCGTAAAGAATAGGGAACATAGTAGGTAGGATAGTTCGTCTCACTAACAGTTAAAGTAGAGCCCGAATAGTTCAGTCCTCCTACGTAAGTATTGCCTGATTCCACAGATGTAAGCCGTCCGGTGAAGGAACTGCACATCCATTCTTTCGCGATCCTCGATTTACGCGAGCGCAGGGAAATAAAAGGATCATCTTCTCCTTTTTTGCAGGAAGAAGGGATCAGAAAAAGCGCAGGCAGCAGCACGAGGGCAAAAATGATTTTTTTCATGGATTTTAAAATAGTGGTGACGAAGATAAGTGATCTGTATACTTAATAGATATATTGTACGCTGGCATTTGATATTCGCTGGCATAAACTGTAAATTCGTAAGGAAATCTCCTATGGATTATTGTTACACGTGGAGTATAGTATATTTATGAGCAATTTATAGCAGAGTTAATGGAAGATTTTGGATACAGAGAAGTGCTTAAAGAAAAGTCAGATCGGTATCTTTTCGAAATGGTTACCGTCAATCAGCACCAATATGATTATAAGGCCCTAAAAGATGCGGAGGCTATTCTGCGGGAGCGAAAAGTGGACATAGAGCAATTGCTGGCAAATGAAGATCTGATCGATGAAATGCTGGAAAAGGAAATCAGGAAAAATAACGAAGAAACCAGGAAGAGCAGGATCACCGTTGCGGTTCTTTGGATCGCAGGAGGTTTGGGACTCAGTATCTTTTTGTTTTTTTTAAGGGGTATTGGCACAACGTTTATAGGCGCGTGTGCAATTTTGTATGGCCTGTATAATTTGATCAGAGAATATCTTCCAAAACAAAAAACGAAATAAGATGTTTATCCTTCAACCCATTCTCCAAAACGAAACAGTGATCCTTCAACCACTGAAGGAAAATGACTTTGAAGCTTTATACAAAGTTGCTTCCGATCCCCTCGTGTGGGAACAGCATCCGAACAAGAACCGGTATCAACGCGAAATATTCGGAAATTTTTTCAAAGGTGCGATGGAATCGGGCAGGGCTTTCCTGGCGAAGGATGCGAAAACCGGCGAAGTGATCGGCAGCTCCCGCTTTTATGATTACCATGAAGAGAAGAATGAGATCCTTATCGGCTACACTTTTTTAGGAAGGAAATTCTGGGGCGGAACCTACAACCCTGCCATGAAACAATTGATGCTCGCTCATACCTTTCAGTTTGTGGATGCGGTTCTGTTCCACATCGGTGCGCAGAATATCCGATCGCAAACCGCCATTGAAAAGCTCGGTGCAAAAAAAACGGGTGAAGAGCTAGTTGCCTATTACGGCGAACAGAACAACCTGAATTGTATATACAGGATAGAGAAAAAGGATTGGATCAACTAAAAGAACTGTTTTTTTCTAATCGATTAATTCAATAGAAATGTATTCGTTCTTCTTAACAAATATCAGCTTGATCTTATCGTATGGGATCAATGTGGAATAACTGGTACCTTCCATGAACATGGAATTATCATTATAGGTGATCTTACAGGTTTTCGGATCTAATTTCTCGTATTTCTCGAACCAGCCCTGCGTTGCTCCATCGTGTTTCCGGGTGCGGATCAAAAAGATATCCTGCATATCTTTCATGCTCAATCCGGTTAACATGGTCTGAACTTCAAGCTTCGAGGTTTGTGCCTCCATTACCAGCGTAAATAAAGACAGAATAAGAAGTACTGCTGTTTTTTTCATGATCAGGGGATTAGGGGTTTAATCAAATATACAAAAAACAAGATAGATAAGCAAGATGTCGCTCCGATGGGCAGTACATTAGTTTGAAAACAGGCAGGATTTAGCTTCGCTGAGAATAGTTCACAGATTGCGCAGATATACCTTAATTAATAATTAGTTGTTATTTCGCAGCCCCGATAACTATCCGGGCCGTGTTAATTATACGCTTCACTAATATCTGCGGCATCAGCGAAATCTGTGTCTGGCATTTACTCCGGAGCTATATGGAGTATAAATAAAAAAACCACTCCACTGGTAGGCGGAATGGTTCTCATTTGGGAATCGCAACCCTAACATCACTCTCCCATTTTATTCTTGATCTGCTTCAGTAATTCCTGCCGGAAACTGTCCTCTGCGTGCCTTAGTTTGGCTACTTTTTTCACCGGCAGCACTTTTTTGATCTTCTCGTAATATGTTTTTATCAGCTCCGCCTCCTGCACCTTCATTTGGATGTCTGCATTGATGTAGTCCTCCGCCTCTTTGTCGGTAGCAAAATTGTAATTGGTTTGCTTGTTGTATTTCTGTTTGAATTCCTTGCGCATTCCTTCCACCTTTTTGTGGTACTCATTATATACCGGCCAGAATGTTTGTGCTTCAGCTTCCGACAGATCCAATTCTTTGGTGATATATGCAACCCGCAACGCCTCTACCTTTTCTTTTCTCTCACCTTTTTTAGGGTTCTCCTGTATAGGTTTTCCGGGTTCCTGTGCTAAGAGGGCAGCGCTGCTTAAAGCAAGTATCCATACAAGTAAGAGTGTTTTTATCGTTTTCATCTTCATCGTTTTTTTAAAGTTCAAGATCATCTTCGTTCAGGTTGAGGTCATCCGGGTTTTGCAGGAGCTCGTTGATCAAATCTTTATTGATCTCCGCATTCAGTGAGTCTTGGATATCTTGTCCTGCAACAGATTCCAATTCGCCCAGGCTGATCTGGTTAAAATAGGGGCTGCTGGTAATCTCTTCTTTGGTGAGGCAGGCCAGCTCCATGCAAGCGGTATCTGTTTTTACAACTTCTGTGTTTTTATAGAAGCGAAAGAAAACACCTGTGCCGATCAGGAGCACAAATACTGCAGCGATGGCGTATTTGTATTTAGCGATCCTCGTCCCCAGGGAAACAACTTTTGCCTCCTGCCCGATCCTTTCGTTTATTCTCTGCTCAATGGAATCAAAATAGTTTTCAGGCGTGATAAAAGCTTGAGTTTTAGGAATAGCGCTGAGCACCGGAAATTCTTTCAGTTCCTCTTCCTGTTCGATCCTTGCCAGCAGGCGCTGGTTGAACGAATCAAAGTATCCTTCCGGCAGGCCGAAATTATCCCGGTAGTTTTCCCGGTCATTTCCTGGTATCTTATCTTTTTCGTTCACGTTTCTTGGATGCTAAAAAAACAATAAAGTTTAATTATTCACTAAAAAATCTTCCACTTTTTTTGCCGCATGATGATAGGAGGCTTTCAACGCGCCTACCGATGTGTCCAGTATCTGCGACATTTGCTCATATGGAGTCTCATCATAATACCGCATATTGAATACGATCCGCTGCTTTTCGGGCAGTGTCAGAATAGCCTGCTGCAATTTCATTTCGATCTCATCGCCTTTAAAAAAATGGTCGCTTTCGAGCGATTTGCTCAGCTGATACTCGATCGGATGGATCGACGTACTGTTGAGCTTGTTTTTCTGGCGCAATGTATTCAGTGCTTCGTTGGTCGCTATCCGGTACAGCCAGGTAAACAATTGCGATTCCTGTTTGAAATTGTCCAGCCCTTTCCAGGCTTTAATAAATGTTACCTGCAGAGCATCGTCGGTATCATCGTGGTCCACCACAATTTTCCGGATATGCCAGTACAGCCTGCGCTTGTATTTATTTACGAGCAGGGTAAAAGCCTGGTTACGTGTTTCCGCAACCGAAAACTGTTTCAGGATCTCACTATCTTCTGTTTCCGACATAAGCGCTTTACGTACACTAAGATGCAACAAAAAGGCAAAGGTTTAACGGCTTTAAATTTATTTTGTATTTGCTTAGCTATGAGTATATTTGCCATAAACCCTAAAAAATGAAGGCATTTGTCAAAGTTGCATTGATTGTCGTGCCGGTATTGCTGATTTCCTGTGGCGGAGATAAATCCGGCGAGGAATTGAACGGTGCTGATACCGCAAAAATAGCCATAGACACTACGCCGGTTACGGTAAACGAGGAGATCAAATTCAAATTCGATTTTGCCGTAGCCAATGTTCCTTCACCGGTGCAGCTTATCACCGATTTTTCGGCCTATGGGATTTCCTACCACAATGTGATGCTGCACGATGTGAAAAAAGTAAAAACATATACGAGCGATTTTTCCAAAGCCTGCAATCTCGGGGTTTATAACCTGGATCTGGCCTATGCCATTGCCAACGAGCAGGGTGCGGATGTGATGAAATATGTGAAGACCTCCATGCAGGAAGCCAATTCGCTTGGTCTGAAATCCGCTTTCGACCAGATGATGGGCCAGCGTATGGAATCGAACATCGACAACAAAGATTCCCTGCTGGAGATCATTGATGAGATCTATGTAAACGGGGATTCCTATCTGCGTACAAATGAGCGGGTGCAAACAGCAACCCATATCTTTGTGGGTAGCTGGGTAGAGGCGTTGTACATCATCTGTTCGGTTAATGCGATTGAACAAGAGCCTGTCTACAAAACCAGGATCCGTTCGCACCTGTGGGATCAGCGTTTTTATCTAAAGAACCTGATCGACCTCTTAGGTGCATTCAAAGATAAAAAGGAAGACCAGATGCTGATCGAAGCGCTTACGAAGATCCAGGCGGAGATAGATGCTGTAAAAGATCCGAAGGACCTGGACGAAGCGAAGTTCAAATCCATCAGCGATCAGGTATTTGCGTTGCGGGCAGCCATTACAAAATAGCGGTTGTTAAATATCGGGCGAAGCCGGGGATTGTAATTTATGATATTTTTTATATTTTTACCATAAACAAGCAAGCCCCCTTATCGCATGAAAAAAATAGTTCTCTCTTTAATTGCCTTCTCCGGCTTTAGTGTTGGAATGTATGCCCAGTATGAAGGCAGTTCCTTTTGTAATACGGGCCATGGGGGCGCTACTACTTTTGCCACCGATTACCAGGCAACCGGTATCAATCCGGCCAACCTCGGCTGGAACTGGAAATACCCGAAGAAAAAAGTAGCACTGGGCTTTGCGGAAATTACCTCTTCCATTTATTCCGATGCGCTCAGCAAAACCGAATTGCGTGGCGCGGCCAAAGATATGTTGGGAGCTTCTCAAAGCTTTACGCTTCAGCAAAAGAAAGATGCTGCACGGAACTTCGCCGAGTCAGGCTTTACCGTAAATATCAATGCAGGTTCATTAGGAGCAGCGTTTACCAATAAAGTTGCGGGTGGTTTTGCCTTCCGGATAAATGATAATTTCCAGGCCTATTGCAAAATGGGCACAACTACAGCAGATCTTTTGTTCATGGGGAAAGTATCCACGATATTTGATTCCCTCACTGTTTATAATTCTATTACTGGTGATACTTCGCAGATCCGCAATTATGAGAATATGAACCCTGACAGTCTTCAGTTTGTTTTATCGGGTTATACCAATGCTCCCAAACTCCTGTCAAAGGTACTTGAAGGAACAGAAATGAATTTTACCTGGACGCGTGAGTATAATTTCTCATACGGCAGAAGGATCTTCGGCGATAGCCTCTTTGCTCTTTATGCAGGTATTGGGCTCAAATACGTGCAGGGACTTGCACTGGTAAATGTAAAATCCGACGGGCAAACCCTCAGTGGCTATAGCTCGATCACACCTGCATTCGATATCGATTATGGAACAGCGGCAGCACAGGCCAATCAGATCAAACAATCGGGCGGGCTTCCGAAAACGGTAGGTAAAGGATACGGATTGGACTTTGGCGTGAATGTAATTATCTGGAACAAATTGAAAATCGGTGCCGCATTGATCAACGCCGGTTCCATCACCTGGGACGGGAACGTTTACAAAGTGAAGGATACTCTCATGTTCAGCACGACCAATGACGGACTTAAGAACTACAATATCTTCGGGCAGATGAAAGATATTTTCGGGAAAGAAGGCTTGTTGAAAATGGAAGGACAAAAAAGCATCAAACAGCCACTGCCGGGTGTGTTCAGGGCAGGAGCCAGTTTCATGATCGGCAAAGTGGCTGAATTAGGTGTGGATTGTATTTTCCCACTGGATCCGGATGTACCGGGGCAGGTCAAAAAACCGATCATCGGTTTTGGTGGTGATGTGATGCCGGTGAAATGGCTGAAGCTCCAGGCAGGATTTATCACCGGTGGAAATTATAAATTCTCCATCCCACTCGGTATTATTTTCACGGCCAAAGATGGTTCGTACGAAGCAGGTATTGCTTCCCGCGATGCTATCACTTTCTTTACACAAAAAGGACCGACGCTTTCACTGAGTACGGGCTTCATGCGTTTCAGGTTCTAAAAAGAACGCAGACACTTTTATTTCTTAACCAAACCCCTGCCTGATGAAACACCTGAAAACCTGCATCCTGTTGTTCTTGTTTTTCGCAAACAACCTTTCTGCTATAACGAGGTATGTAACTGTAAATGGTGCCGGTAGCATGAACGGGGCCAGCTGGGCCAATGCCTTTCCGGGAACTTCGTTGCAGACCGCAATTGATCAGTCGGCTCCGGCAGATGAGGTATGGGTGGCACAGGGCACATATTATCCTACCACTACCGGCGACCGTTCTGCATCGTTCAGTATGAAAAGCGGTGTATATATTTGTGGCGGTTTTAACGGTACTGAAACAAGTTTCCAGCAACGCAATCTCGCAACAACGCCGCACAGTATTTTGTCGGGCAATATCGGAACCCCTTCCCACACCGACAATAGTTACCATGTGATCTTTAATAACTCACTTAATAATGCTGTATTGGATGGTTTTACTATAGAAGATGGCATGGCGACCGGTACCCCGGGCACTTTTGATGAAGGTGGGGCCGGTATATACAATTATGGTGGCTTTGGAACTGCTTCAATAGTATATGTTCGCTATTGTATTTTCAGAAACAACCGGGCCACGTATGGCGCTGCTGTTTTTAATCATGGTTCCAATTCCGGATCAGTGGATTCTTTTTTTGCGTTTTGTGTTTTTGAAAATGATTCTGCACTTGCAGGTGGTGCGATCGATAACTACGCCTATGCAGGAAGTGCGACACAAAGTATTGTCGGCAGCTTATTCGTTAATAATAAAGCAGCGCTTACAGGAGGAGCTATCCATTGCTGGGGTGGCGGTGGCGGTTACGTGAGTTTGAATGTCAGCGGTTCTACGTTTTACGGAAATACAGCGGGTACTGGTGGCGGAGCTATTGTTGCAGATACACATAACAATGGTTCGGGCGCTTCCGGTAATTCGGATATTTTTCTGGAGGGATCGATTCTGTATGGGAATACAGCTCCGGCCGGCCCTCAGTTTTATATTATCGGAACTGGCACCGTGCAATCGGCCTTCTCGGATATCGATCTTTCCGGGCAGGCAGCTCCGCATGTTCTTTCGGGTTCCACAGCAGGAACGATAAGTGTTCCGCCGCTTTTCACTAATAGTATTGATCCCGATGGCGCGGATAATACTTTCCGCACGTCGGATGATGGATTTACCCTTACTGCTGCTTCTCCCTGTATTGATGCGGGCATGGCATCAGCGGTCACGATAACCGATTTGAAATTTGAGCCTCGTATTGTAAATACCATCGACATGGGTGCCTATGAATTCCAGGGCGGTGTGGGCATTCCGGATTCCGGGGTGCAAAATGATGTGTTTAAGGTATTTCCAAATCCGACGCAGGATGCACTGTTCGTATCAACATCCAAAAACATTTGTGATTTTCACATTTACAATTTATCCGGTGCGGAACGAAAGTTGAAATCAAATAAGGAAGGTGAACATATGCGATTTGATCTTACTACTTTGGAGCAGGGAATCTATATGCTGCTGCTGATCTGCGAAGATGGAACGGTTCTCAGAAAAACAGTGAGCAAGATAGCGAATAATTAAGCCCTATACGGCAATATGTTCTGCTTTCACTTCTTTCCCAAAAAACTGCGCAGCCTGTTTACTGAACTGCTCTGCACTGTCGGTTGTATAAAAACGAACCTCTCCGTTTTTGCTGCATTTATTTTCTATTTCCGGATGACGTTGCAGGTAATCCTGCAGGCTTTTTGCAATTATCTCACCCTGCATCACAATAGACACATGTGGAGGCAGGTGTTTTTTTATCTTCGAAAGCAGGAGTGGATAATGTGTGCAGCCTAATATCACAGTATCTATCTGTGATGATTGATCCAGCAATTGCCGGATGTCGGTTTCAAGAAAATAATCAGCACCGGGCGTATTTGCCGCACCGCTTTCTATCAGCGGCACCCACATCGGGCAGGCCTGTTGGAATACCTGTATCTCCGGGGCAAATTTATGCAATTCGATAGGATAAGACTGGGAAGTAACCGTTCCCTGCGTAGCCAACAAACCAATGTGATTGGTTTTGGTGTAGTTCTTTACCACTTCCGTTGTTGGCCGGATCACACCCAACACACGCTTGGAAGGAGAGATGCCCGGCAGATCTTTTTGCTGGATGGTACGCAGTGCCTTGGCAGATGCAGTATTGCAAGCCAGGATGATCAGCTCACAACCCATATTGAACAGCTTTTGCACACACTCAAGTGTATATTCGTATACACTCTCAAACGAGCGGGAACCGTAGGGTGCACGGGCATTGTCGCCCAGGTATACATAATCATACTGAGGCAGTGTTTGCATCACTTCTTTCAGCACGGTGAGTCCGCCATAGCCTGAATCGAAAAAACCGATGGGGCAATATGTTTTATCCCTGTTCACAATTACAAATATGCTGTGTTTGAAGATGGAAAAAAATTAAAAAAGCGCAAAAGTTTGTAAAAAGAATCGTTTAGACTAAAATCCTTTTCCTATCGACTAAAAAAACATCTTATTTAGAACGATTATAAATTAACAAAATCGTTAAAAAAATTAACGTTTTCAGTCTCTTGAATATAATATCCTATTAAATTTGCGTCCCGAACAATGACCGTATTTGTCATTGGAATGTCATAAAAAAGTAAACGTTTAGTATGATAAAAGATATTTCCCGATCAGCTCTGAACCTCTTGATGGGCTTGATTCTCGCGGGTTTCGTATTCACTCCAAAAGCATCCGCTGCTGATGGTAAAGCCATCTTCAAACAAAATTGTGCAGTTTGTCACTCGATGACCGACCAACACCTTACCGGCCCCGGCTTAGCGGGGGTTATGGACAGGGTGCCTCCCGGAAAATGGCTGCATGACTGGATCAAAAATTCGGAAAAAATGATCAAATCGGGTGATCAGTATGCCACAAAGATCCTGAAAGAAAATGGCGGCGCTACCATGACCGTGTTCGAAGGAACTCTTACAGATGCCGATATCGATGAGGTTATCGCATATCTGAAAAAAGGAGATGCAACGACCACAACTTCAAGCACAACCACAGGTGGAACTACTGGTGAGCAGGTAGTTGAGGCAAAAGGCGGTATAGATCCATTGTACATCATCCTGATCATCATCGTTATCCTCGCTATCCTGATCGGAATTTTAAGAGGTGTTCGTAATTCGATGTCTGCAGTGGCAGAGCACACACCGGATGAAGAATTAGCAAAAACATTCTGGCAGGAATCAAGAGACTGGATGGCAAGTCATCGCCGTTTCATCGGTGTTTGCTGTATCATCATCGTGTTGTTAGGCATGCGCAGCTGCTGGAACAGCCTTTGGATGGTAGGTGTTTATTACGATGATGCTTCCGACAAAGGTTATAAACCGGAGCAGCCAATTAAATTCTCTCACAAACTACACGCCGGAGACAATGGCATCGCTTGCCAATACTGTCACAACTCGGTAGAAAAATCACGCCACGCAGGTATCCCTACCGTAAACGTGTGTATGAACTGTCACAAATCCATTCAAACAGGTCCTCAGTATGCCGACAAAGAGATCTCCAAGATCTACGCGGCGGCAGGTTTCGATGCAAAAACCGGAACTTACGACCTCAGCAAACAAAACCCGATCCAGTGGATCAAAGTTCACAATCTTCCTGATCACGTATACTTCAATCACTCTCAACACGTGGTTGTAGGTAAGCAGGAGTGCGCTACCTGTCACGGTAATGTGAAGGAAATGACTGTTGCAGAGCAAAAATCTCCGTTAACAATGGGCTGGTGTATTGATTGTCACCGCAAAACAGATGTGGCGATGGAAGGAAATGCATACTACGATAAATTGCACGCTTACCTGAAAAACAAATACAAAGATCAGCATTTAAAAACCTTCACCGTAGCTCAGATGGGCGGTCTGGAGTGTGCTAAATGTCATTATTAATAAATTAATTACGAACGTAAACGTTTCAACATAGATGGGTACTAATAAAAGATATTGGAAAGGATTACCGGAACTGCATAACAGCCCGGAGTTCCAAAAAAACACCAATAACGAGTTCGCCGAAGAACTTCCTATGGAAGGTCTATTGAATGATGAACAATCATCCAATACTTCACGCCGTGATTTCTTAAAGGTAATGGGTTTCACCACCACTGCTGCTGTTTTGGCTTCCTGCGAAACGCCTGTGATCAAATCCATTCCGTATGTAGTGAAACCGGAAGAGATTACCCCTGGGGTAGCCAACTTCTACGCTTCCACTTTCTACGACGGGCATGATTATGCTGCTGTATTGGTGAAAACACGTGAAGGCCGTCCTATCAAAATCGAAGGGAATGAGCTGGCAAAAGGAACCAATGGAGGTACCAGCGCACGTGTTCAGTCTGCTGTTCTTTCGTTGTATGACGAAGCACGCTTAACAGGGCCAATGGCCAAAGGAACAGGAGCTACCTGGGCTACTGTTGACGGAGCTATCGGCAAACAGCTGAGTGATGCTGTTGCAGGTGGCAAAGAGATCGCTATTCTTTCATCTACTATTATCTCTCCTTCCACCAAAGCGGTGATCGCAGAGTTTACATCCAAATACCCGACTGCTAAAGTTTACCAGTACGATTCGGTTTCCTATAGTGCACTGCGCAATGCGAACGATAAAGTATGGAGTAAAAAAGTAGTTTCTTCCTATGATTTCAGTAAAGCAAAAGTGATCGTTGGTTTTGCCTGCGATTTCTTAGGCAACTGGCTGGGAATGGATACTGAGTTTTCCGTTCAGTTTGCTGAGAACCGTAAGGTTTCCAAAGAGAACCGCGAAATGAACAAACATTACCATTTCGAAGCGAACCTGTCACTTACCGGTGCAAATGCCGATGAGCGTTACATGGTCAAGCCTTCCGAAATTGGAAAAGCAGTGGTTGCATTGTACAACGAGATCGCAAAAGCTACAGGAAATGCTGCAGCCGGTGCGGCTAAAACGTCGAACGAAGCAGCTAACAAAGCCATCGTTAAAATTGCAAAAGAACTGGCCGACAACAAAGGGAAATCCCTCGTTGTTTGCGGTTCCAACGATACACACATCCAGGTACTGATCAACGGTATCAATAAAATGCTGGACAACTATGGTAAATCCGTAGATGTGGACATGCCACTGAACCTGAAACAAGGGGATGATGCGCAGTTCAAAGGACTGGTAGATGATATGATGACTGGTACCAAGATCGGCGCTATCATTACCTACAACTGTAACCCTGTTTACACCGCTCCTGCAAAATTGAATTTCGCTACGGCGTATGCAAAAGTTCCGGTTAAAATTTCCTTTGCACAGGTGATGGATGAAACAGCTCAGAAAGCTGATTACGTTTGTCCTGACAACAACTGGCTGGAAAGCTGGGGCGATGCAAATCCGAAAAGAGGCACTTACACTTTACAGCAACCGGCTATTTCCCAGTTATTTGTTGCACCGCGTTTCGAAGGAACACGCCAGGCGCAGGATACACTGTTGAAATGGGCAGGTGTAAAAACAGATTATTTGACTTACCTGCAGGCATACTGGCAAAACCACGTATTCCCGATGCAGGGTAAATATGGAAATTTCTATGATTTCTGGGCGCACACATTGCATGATGGTACGCTGAAGATCAATGTGGCAAAAGCTGCTGCAATAGTGGAAACACCGGTTGCCCCAATGGCAAAAGATTCAAGCGGCAAGCCCGTATTGATGGGTGTAGCTACTGTTCTGGAAGCAATGGTTAACGATACTGTAAAATCAGCTGAAGCTCCGCAGGAATTAAAAGTTGCTGGAGAACCGAAAGTCGAAACAAACGTTGCTACTCTTCCTGTAGTTGATTACAACGACCACGCAGGAAAAGCTTCTTCTGCAAAAAGCGGAACGTGGGAAGTAACCATTTACGAAAAAACTTCTTTAGGTAACGGTAACCAGAGCAACAATCCATGGTTGCAGGAATTACCTGACCCGATCTCCAAAGTAACCTGGGACAATTATGTAACCATGCATCCGGAAGATGTAAAAGAAAAAGGTTACAAACAAATGCTTCGCCAGGATATCGATGCATCCGTAGTGGATGTGACGATGAACGGAGTTACAAAACGTTTGCCTGTTTACCCTCAGCCCGGTCAGGCAAAAGGTACGATCGGTATCGCATTAGGCTACGGCCGCAATGCCCCTACACTTAAAGTAGCAAACGGTATCGGAGCCAATGCATTTGAAATGCTGTCCTGGACAAACGACACGTTCCAAATGACAGGCGATGCGACGATCGCTGATACAACTGATTCATTCGAGTTCGCTGCAACACAGATCCATCACACCATCATGGGCCGTGAGGAATTCCTGTTACGTGAAACTTCATTAAAACAATACAAAGAAAATCCTGCTTCCAACAACCCGAAAGCGATGTTGGCAACACATTCAGGCCCTAAGCCTGTAGGTGAAGTGGATCTGTGGAACGCACACGAGCGTCCGGGCCATTTGTGGGCTATGGCGATCGACCTGAACTCCTGTTTCGGTTGCGGTGCCTGCGTAGTTGCCTGTACGGTAGAGAACAACGTTGCTGTTGTTGGTAAATCTCAGGTAATGAAAACCCGCGAAATGCACTGGCTGCGTATCGACCGTTACTACACTTCCGATATGGACCGCGTAAAAGCACACGAAGAGCACGTAGGCGCAATGGATATGTATCTGCAGATGGAGAATCCTTCCAACAATCCGAAGGTAACCTTCCAGCCGATCATGTGCCAGCATTGTAATCACGCTCCTTGTGAAACGGTTTGCCCGGTATTGGCTACCAGCCACAGTACAGAAGGCGTTAACCAAATGACATACAACCGTTGTATCGGTACCCGTTACTGTGCAAACAACTGTCCGTTCAAAGTACGTCGTTTCAACTGGTTCAACTATAACGAAAATCCAGACTTCACTACAAACAACCCGGTATCGAACGATTTAGGCCGTATGGTGATGAACCCGGATGTAGTTGTTCGTGGTCGTGGTGTTATGGAAAAATGCTCTATGTGTGCTCAGCGTACACAGGCAGGTAAGCTGGAAGCGAAAAAAGCGGGAACTCCGCTGAAAGATGGTTCTATTAAAATGGCTTGTCAGCAATCATGTCCTACCAACGCTATCGTGTTTGGTGATGCAAACGATCCGAACTCAGCAGTATCCAAGCTTCGTGCAGATGAGAGAAATTACTACCTGCTCGATGAGCTGGGGGTGAAACCGAACATTTCTTATCTGACAAAAGTTCGTAACCAGGAAGAAGATATCATCTGGGAACCTGAAGAGAAACCGGCTGCAAAAACAGAAGGGAAGACAGAAGATAAAAAAGAAGAATCTCACGCGTAAATAAAGAAATTAGTTCAACATTTAGAATAAAAATAATATGCACGCAGAATCGAAAATAAGGCAACCTTTAATCATCGGCGATAAGTCGTATAGACAGATCACGGATGATATCATTAAGCCTATTGAAGGTAAAGCAAACAAATATTGGTACATCTTATTTACCATATCCGTTCTTACCTTCCTTTGGGGGATCGGTTGTTTGGCATACACCATCGGAACAGGTATCGGGGTTTGGGGATCCAATAACGGGGTAGACTGGGCCTGGGATATCACCAACTTCGTATGGTGGATCGGTATCGGTCACGCCGGAACACTCATCTCTGCCGTGTTATTATTATTCCGTCAGAAATGGCGTATGGCGATCAACCGTTCAGCTGAGGCGATGACGATCTTTGCCGTAATGTGTGCCGCTATTTTCGTATTGTTACACACCGGACGTCCATGGCTGGATTACATGTTATTCCCTTTGCCAAACCAATTCGGTTCATTGTGGCCTAACTTCAACTCTCCGCTCCTCTGGGACGTTTTTGCGGTATCTACTTATTTCACCGTATCCTGCGTATTCTGGTACATCGGTCTGATCCCTGATTTTGCAATGGTTCGCGACCGTGCTATCAAACCGATCAGCAAAAAAGTATACGCTTTATTATCTTTCGGATGGGGTGGAAGTGCACGTCACTGGAGCCGTTTCGAAGAAGTATCATTGGTTCTTGCAGGTCTTTCCACACCACTCGTATTCTCGGTTCACTCCATCGTATCCTTTGACTTTGCCACCTCCGTTGTTCCGGGCTGGCACACCACCATCTTCCCACCTTATTTCGTATCCGGTGCGGTATTCTCCGGTTTCGCGATGGTATTAACGCTGATGTTGATCATCCGTAAAGTATACAGCCTCGAAGCCTATTTAACGATCAAGCACATCGAATACATGAACATCGTTATCATCGTAACGGGGTCCATTGTAGGTGTTGCCTATTTAACAGAGCTTTTCGTAGCATGGTATTCAGGTGTCGAATTCGAGCAGTACGCCTTCCTCAATCGAGCCACGGGACCATACTGGTGGGCCTATGCAGCCATGATGACCTGTAACGTGATCTCGCCGCAGCTCTTCTGGTTTAAGAAATTGCGAACAAGCCTTGCATTCACATTCATCCTTTCCATCGTAGTGAACATTGGTATGTGGTTCGAGCGTTTTGTGATCATCGTTCCTACCCTGTGCCGTACATTCGTTCCGGGTACCTGGAACATGTATCACCCTACATTTGTGGATATCGGGATTTTTGTTGGTACGATCGGGATGTTCTTCACCTTCTTCCTGTTGTATGCACGTACATTCCCTGTAATTGCACAGGCAGAGTTGAAATCGATCCTGAAAGCATCCGGTGAAGCACAGAAAAAAGCAGCCGAGGCACACGCACATCATTAATTAACGAATTAGATTTATATCGATATGAGTACAAAACAGATCATACACGGAATATACGACGACGAAGTTCCTTTGTTGGAAGGATGTAAAAAGCTTCGTGCAGAAGGTATCCGCATTAAAGATGTATTTACGCCATTTCCTATCCACGGGATCGATCCGATCATTGGTGTTCCGCGTACACGTTTGGCTATCTGCGCTTTCCTTTATGGATTGACCGGAGCAAGCCTTGCTACCTGGATGATGTGGTACATGATGGTGACCGACTGGCCTACTGATATCGGTGGAAAACCAAGCTTCGAATACTTCATGGCGGTTCCGGCTTTCATCCCGATCACGTTCGAATCTACTGTATTTTGTGCAGCACATGGTTTGGCATTGACCTACCTGCTTCGTTGCTGGCTGGTGCCGGGAGCTAAAGCAAAAAACCCGGATCCACGCACAACAGATGATAAATTTATGATCTATCTCGAGCTGAACGACGAGCAATCTACGAAAGCAGGAGAGATCCTGAGATTAACAGGTGCAAGCGAGGTAAATCACAAAGGAGTTATTACTGAAAAACATCATTAATAAAGAAAATCGGCAAACGATGAACTGGCTATAGCCAATCCATCTTACAAATAGAAAAATATAACATCACAAAGATGAAACTAAATAAGTATATAAACCTAAAAGCATTTGCAGTATCGGCGGTAGCCCTTGCATTTGTTGCAGGTTTAACATCCTGCGAAGATGTGCCAAACAGCCCGGGGTTTGAGTTCATGCCCGACATGTACCGCACACGTGGCTTAAGATATTACAATGAATATGTAACAGCTACCGGAGACACATTGAAAGCTGCACGTTTACCGGTTGCCGGAACCATCGCACGCGATTACCTGCCTTCTATTCCAAAAGGAATGACCTACGAAATGGCAGATAACCTGAAAAACCCGATCCCTTTCAGCCCGGCAGTAGAAAAAGAAGGTGAAGTGATCTACGGAAAATTCTGTGTACACTGTCATGGTGATGGCGGACACGGCGACGGAAAAGTAGGATTGAAAATGCCGGGACAACCACCTGCATACGATGGCGGTACGCTGAAAAATCTGTCGGAAGGAAAGATCTTCTACTCGATCTCCAAAGGAAAAAATGCAATGGGCCCGCACGAGCTGATGCTCAATGCGGATGAGCGTTGGAAACTGGTACACTATGTACAAAAACTTCAGGGAGTACGTAATGCACCTCCTGCTGCTGATTCAGTTGCCGTAGTTACACCAGCGGGTGAAGTGAAAAAAGAAGAAGCTAAACATTAATTTGAGATAAAAGAACAGTAAGATATGTCAAATCTGAATTTTACCATACCATCCAAAGCAAAGATGTTCACCTATATCCTTATGGCTATCGGTGTCATTTCCATCATTGCTGCGTTCTTAACCGATACGCCGCATGAGCCGGATCCGCATTATCATCAGACCCGCGTTTGGGCCAATATTTTTGTGAACTCCTTTTTCTTTATGTCCATTGGTCTGGCAGCAGCATTCTTTATGGGATTGCAGTATGCAGCGGAAGCAGGCTGGGCTACAACCATCAAGCGTATTATCGAAGCAGTTTCGTGGTACCTGCCATATGGCTTATGCTTTATGTTATTGATCTTCATTTTAGGACAATTGCATGTACATCATCTTTATCTGTGGATGAGAGAAGGTATTGCTGAGGTTGGAAATCCGAACTATGATGCTGTTGTAGCGGCTAAAATTGGTTACTTTGGTTGGTTCTGGTGGGTACGTACCATTGCTTATATCGGCGGTTGGTTATTCTTCACCAATAAACTTCGTAAAAATTCGCTTGAAGCAGATAAGCTTACAAATGATGATACACATCATTGGAAAAACGTAAAATTATCTGCCTGGTTCATGGTATTATTCGCTGTTACGTCTTCTACTTCTGCGTGGGATTGGGTAATGAGTATCGATACACACTGGTTCTCTACTTTATTTGGCTGGTATTTGTTTGCAGGTATGTGGGTGAGCGCTATTATCACCATCATCATGCTGATCGTTTGGCTGAAAAGACTGGGTTATATGGATTTCGTTACCGAAAGCACCATTCATGATATGGGTAAATGGATGTTCGCTATCTCTTTCCTGTGGACGTATCTGTACTTCTCTCAATTCATGCTGATCTGGTATTCCGATATCCCTGAAGAGGTGATCTATTTCCAGCAGCGTTGGGAAAACTACAAATCACTTATGTGGACGGTATTGGGCGTTAACTTCGCTTTCCCGATGATCTTATTGATGAGTCGTGATTCAAAACGTAATTTCTGGTTCTTAACGCTTGTAGGTTCGGTTATCTTCGTTGGTCACTGGCTGGATATCATTATGGTGGTAATGCCCGGAACAGTTGGTCACCACTGGGCAGGACTGAGCTGGATGGAGTTTGGTATTTTCGCAGGTTTCCTTGGGTTCTTTATCCATATCCTGCTGAGGAATATTGCAAGTCGTCCGTTGTTGGTGAAAAATCATCCTTACCTGGATGAAGCTATGCACCACAGCACCTAAGGTTTGAACACGATAAATTGAAAAGAAAAAATATTAGTAACAATTAAAAATAAGTTAGAATGACGCTGTTGTATCTTTTAGTATTCGTTTTGTTATGCGTAGCACTGGGCTATTTGTTCAGGGTAATCGAGCTTGCCCGCGGATTGAAAGGGGGGAAAGAATGGGTGCCAACCGAGAATGATAACCGCATGATGGGCAGAATGTTCCTCGTGTTCATGTTTGTATTTATCGCATGGAGCTTATACCAGATATACCAGTATGGCTACAGAAGCCTTCCGAAATCAGCGTCGGAGCATGGAGTGAAAGTGGATGAGCTGATGAAATACAATATGTACATCATCTGGTTCGTTTTCATCGTTACTAACTTCGTACTGTTCTATTTCGCATGGAAATATTACG
Source organism: Bacteroidota bacterium (assembly GCA_021156365.1). Taxonomy (GTDB): domain Bacteria; phylum Bacteroidota; class Bacteroidia; order B-17B0; family Aurantibacillaceae; genus JADJDM01. The sequence goes on along the minus strand of JAJNDK010000005.1, from coordinate 28,225 downwards.
GAAGAAAAGATTCCAAAGCAGTTTTCTTTGCACACGACAATAAATTAGAGATGCTGTGGACAGTTGTACCGGCTCTGGTGCTTGCCTTCATCATCATCTTCGGTCTGAAATACTGGAACGAGATCATGGACCGCTCCAACGATCCGAAAGCGATCAAAATTGAATTATACTCCAAACAGTTCGACTGGACCGCACGTTATGCAGGAGCCGATAATGCATTCGGTATGGATGATTACATGCAGATCGATGGCAGCAACTCCATGGGCCTCGATACAACAGACTCCAAATGCTACGATGATATCATCGTGAAGAACGAGATCCACATTCCGATCGGAAGAGAGATCAGCTTCCAGTTCCGTTCACGTGATGTGATCCACAGTGCTTTCATGCCTCACTTCCGCGCACAAATGAACTGCGTGCCCGGCCAGGTTACAAAATTCAAATTCAAGCCAACGGTTACCACCGAAGAAATGCGAAAAGATCCGCAGGTGATCAGGAACATGAATGAGATCAATGCGATCAGAGCTAAAAAAGGCGAAGATCCTTTCATCTTCGATTATGTAGTTATTTGTAACAAGATCTGCGGAGCATCTCACTACAACATGCAGATGAAGATCATAGTGGAATCTGAAAAAGATTACAAAGCATGGTTAGCGAAACAACCTGCATTCAAAAAAGATAAAATAGCTTTAAAGGACTAACAGAATTTAATAACGATTTTAATATAGAATAAGATGGGAAATAGTCACGATCATAAAGTAGGAGTGGAGCACGGGCATGACATTCATCATGCACACGCACACGATGATCATCATGAAGAAAGTTTTGTAAGCAAGTACGTTTTCAGTATGGATCACAAAACCATTTCAAGGCAGTTCTTGGTAACTGCTGTGATAATGGCGGTGATCGCAATGGTGATGTCGGTTATCTTCCGTATGCAATTGGCATGGCCGGGAGAAAAATTTGCTTTCATCAATGCATTGCTTGGCGACAAATGGGGTAAGGACGGTGTCCTCGATCCGAATATGTACCTTGCATTGGTTACCATCCACGGTACCATCATGGTATTCTTCGTATTAACGGGTGGATTGAGCGGTACCTTCAGTAACCTCCTTATTCCGTACCAGATCGGTGCACGGGATATGGCATCCGGGTTCCTGAATATGCTTTCCTACTGGTTCTTCTTCCTGTCCAGTACCATTATGATCGGTTCTTTATTTATCGAAGACGGTCCGGCATCTGCAGGTTGGACGATCTATCCTCCGTTATCAGCACTGCCTGAGTCGATCCCCGGATCCAAATTAGGTATGACCCTGTGGTTGATCTCCATGAGCTTGTTTATCGTTTCCTCTTTATTGGGAGGTTTGAACTACATCGTAACCATCATCAACCTGCGTACAAAAGGAATGAAGATGACCCGTATGCCGCTTACGATCTGGGCATTCCTTATCACTGCGATCTTAGGGGTATTATCTTTCCCTGTATTATTATCCTGTGCCTTACTGTTGATCTTCGACAGAAGTATGGGAACCAGCTTCTACCTCTCCGACATCTATATCGGAGGTCGTGCAATGGATCAGGTAGGTGGTAGTCCGATCCTGTTCGAGCATTTGTTCTGGTTCTTAGGTCACCCGGAAGTATACATCGTATTATTACCGGCCCTTGGTATCACATCCGAAATTATTGCAACCAACTCACGTAAACCGATCTTCGGTTACCGTGCCATGATCGGTTCTATGTTAGCGATCGGTTTCTTGTCCTTCATCGTGTGGGGTCACCATATGTATATGACGGGGATGAATCCTTTCTTAGGCTCCGTGTTCGTATTCACGACGCTGTTGATCGCTATTCCATCGGCCGTAAAAGCATTTAATTATATCACTACCCTGTGGAAAGGAAATATCCAGCACACACCTGCTATGATGTTCTCCATCGGTCTGGTATCCTCTTTTGTTACCGGTGGTGTTACCGGTATTATCCTGGCCGATTCCACACTCGATATCACCGTTCACGATACGTATTTTGTGGTAGCTCACTTCCACATCGTAATGGGACTTTCGGCTATCTTCGGAATGTTTGCCGGAGTTTATCACTGGTTCCCGAAAATGTTCCTGCGTATGATGAACAAAAAATTAGGATACCTGCATTTCTGGATCACCTTTATTGGTGCTTACGGAGTGTTCTTCCCGATGCACTTCCTCGGAATGAGCGGTGTGCCTCGTCGTTATTACACCAACAGCAATTTCCCGCTGTTCGATCATTTGGGAGACATCAATGAGCTGGTTTCTGTGTTTGCGATCATCGCGGCATTGGGGCAGATCATCTTCCTGATCAATTTCTTCTACAGCATGTTCAAAGGACAAAAAGCTCCTCAGAACCCATGGAATTCAAATACACTCGAGTGGACTACTCCTGCAGCTCAGCATATCCATGGCAACTGGCCTGGCGCATTGCCTGAAGTGCACCGTTGGGCGTATGACTACAGCAAGCCAGGATCTGATGTTGACTTTATTCCTCAGACAGTGCCGCTGGCAGCAGATGAGCACGATGGAGGCGGACATTAATACTATAAAAAGGAACCCTGGCCAGAACGGTCAGGGTTTTTTTGTGGCATTAAAATGGAACGCCTTGATAGGGTAAAAGCCTGGCACCTTGGGCACTTCTACTCAGGACGTATAAGGCGCATACGATACGTCTTTTCAAATTCCGCAAACAAGGTAAAGAATCAATGGCAAAAAGAAGAAATAACAGTCCCGCAGAGATACAGGAGCGTATCGCACAGGCGAATAGAAAACGCGTGGAGAACGAACACATTAAAAAAGAGTATGATCTTGCTTATCGGGCGAGTTGGCATTTTAAAGCCTCCTTTGTAATCCGGGTTATAATAATCTTATTTTGTATATACATCTACACATTAGATACTGTTTTTTTTAATGCAAAGATAGAAGTGATAACTTCCTGTAAAGTGGAAACAGAAGCGGTTATAAATCCTTCCAAAAGGGGCGTATCACATCACAAGGAAACGTATGCACATATTGGCACAATGACAGGTAATAATTACAGCGTAAACCTCGATGGAGAAGGAGACGGGAAGAATTTTGTTACCGGGGATACTATTGTAGTTCAACACACGATCATTTACAAACCCAGTTATATTGCCAACACACATGGAAAATATTATTTTCCTACAAAGGAACATTTCTTTTTTAAACCGATGTTTTTGTTCCTTGGGATTGTTTCTGTCATATCACTTTTTATGACAGGCGGTTATGACCTATCGGTCAGGATTTTTGTGCGTTTCGCGACTACTGCGGGCATACTTGTCCTCTTTTTTTACCTGATTTTTTAGAGAACACAAAACTGCAAACAAAAACTTATAAAATGAAAGACCATATGAAAAAACTGATAATATATATTGTCTTTTTGTTTTTGATCACCGTTTTTCAGAATCCGGTAAAAGGACAGAACGAGCGGATCGATTCGCTGAAGTTCCTGCTTAAAACAGATCGTGCAGATACGAATAAGGCGATCCACCTATACAGGTTATGTAAGGAGCATTTTCTCACGGGCGAATATGAAGCGGGCATCAGCTATGGCAAACAGGGGCTTAACCTTGCACAACAGCTCAATTTCAAAAGCGGGATGGCCGATTCCTATAACCACCTTGGCAATATTTACTGGAAGCAGGCCAGATATCCGGAAGCACTTGATATGCACGAAAAAGCGCTGGCTATACGAAAAGAGATAAAGGATCAAAGTGGCATTGCCTCTTCCTATAACAACATGGGGAATGTTTTTATGGACATGGGAAATTATGGGAGAGCTATCAGCAATCATTTTTCGGCATTGAAGATCCGCGAGCAGATGCAGTATAAATTTGGCATTGCCACTTCACGTAACAATATCGGCATCATTTATTTGTACCAGGGTAAATTCCCCGAAGCATTGGAAAATTTCAATATTGCTCTGAAAATACAGGAGGAGCTCGGTAACAAATATGAGATGGCCTCAGCCTATAACAACATTGGCAATCTCTACGATGATATGGGCGATTATCAGACCGCTTTGCAGAATCATCTTGCCGCATTGGAACTGCGCAAGGAGACAGGTGATCAGCGGGGAGTAGCCGGCTCATACAATAACATAGGGAATGCCTGGCATAGTCTCGGTAATTATCCGGAGGCCATGAAAAATTATACAACAGCGTTGAAATTGCAGGAAGAGGCAGGGTACGAAGAAGCGATCGCACGTTCCTGCACCAATCTCGGGAGACTTTATTTCAATATGAAAAATAATCCGGAAGCACTGCGTTTTTTGAAGAGATCACTGGCGATGAATAAAAAGCTGGGCTACAAAGAGGGGATCAAGATAGACTATGAATCGTTGGCAAACGTAGACAGCAGCATGGGTAATTACAAAGCTGCCTTTGAGCACAAGAAACTATATTATTTGTACAGAGATAGTCTTGTCAATGAAGAAGCCAACCGGAAAATAGTGCAGAGTTCCATGCAGTACGAATTCGATAAAAAAGAAGCTGCCACGAAAGCAGAAAGTGATAAGGTTGTACTTCAGTTAGAAGCAGATAAGAAGCTGGATGAATTGCAACGCATCTTTCTTGTCATTTTTATCCTTATCATGGTAGTGTTGCTCTATTTTGCCAAACGTGCTTATGACAATAAGAAAAAAGTAGCCGAATTTATGGGTGCGGAGAGCAAACGGAAAGAAGTATTATTGCAGGAAGTCCATCACAGGATCAACAACAACCTGCAGATCATCTCCAGTCTTTTGACCTTGCAGGCCAACAGTGCGGGAGATCAGCGACTTTCGGAATACCTGATGCAGAGCCAGAACCGGATCCAGTCCCTCTCTGTCCTCCACGAATTATTGTATCAGAACAACTCCTCGCTGAAAGTGAAAATGGATGCGTATTTGAAGGAAGTACTCGGTTTTCACCGGGATGTACTCAGTACGCAGTCTGCAAGCGCGGTGATAGAAACAGACATAGAGGATATCAGTTTCAGCACTAAGCTGGCTGTGCCAATTGCTTTGATCGTGAATGAGATCGTTACCAATTCGATAAAGTATGCTTTTGACAAAAACGCCAGCGGAAAGATCCTGGTTTCTTTGAAGCTCCTGGAAGCAAACAAATGGCTGTTACACGTTTCAGATACAGGAAAAGGTCTTCCTTCGGAAACCGGCTTCAGGAAAGACAGTCTGGGCCTGCGTCTCGTTGCCATCATGAGTAAACAGATCGGGGGCATACTTACCAGGAGCAATTCGCCCGGCGCTACTTTTGAGGTTGTATTTAGTGTGAAAGAATAAGCGGGATTCACGTATCCTTTATTCCCGCTATTTTCGCGCAATGATACCAGTGCTGGGGTTTTCTTCCTGCTCCTATGATCCTCAATGATGATTTATGAATTTGCAATTACACTTGATGAGCTTTCAATACCCGTTTATGAGCTTTAAGGTGCTTTGAGTAGCTCTTGATGCTCTTTCATCCGCTTGTTGCGTGTTTCTTATTTCCCGGAAAAGTCTTCCATGATCTTGAAGCGTGCTTTCACCCGCTCGTTACGTTTTTTTTATTTCCCGGAGCGGTCTTTCATCAGCTCGCAATGTTCTTTCACCCGCTCGTTACATGTTTCTTGTTTCCCCGAACGTTTTCCCACCGGCTCACAACATCCTTTTGATCGCCCGGTATGATCCCGGCACTGAATGAAAAAAAATCAAACTATAGTTTCATATTTTTAAACGGATCATTCAAAAATTCGTAAATGGCTGACAAAATAGTTCAGCGGATTTTAAATATTTTTAAGAAACCTTTATTTTATTCCATACGTTAAAACAACTATCCCCACCTGAACCTTACTTAATACCTTATTAGCTATGTTATATCTCAATCTCAGGCCGGTTTTCGACCTCCGTGGAATAGAGAATCCATACTCTTTCCTTGTCAAAGCGGGTTTCTCTTCTTACAATGCGCACAAACTGCTGAATACCCGCAACTATACCTTTCAGCTTCTTCACATCGAGAAGCTCTGTCGCATCCTCGCCTGCACACCCAATGACCTTCTCTGTTGGGTTCCGGCAAGCGACGATCTTATTTCCGAAACACATCCGCTCCAGGAGCTTCGCAGCCGTATTATGGCCGGCAATTGGAAAAAAACAATGAAGACCATTCCGCTCAGCCAGTTGCGGGAGCTTGCAAAAATGATAGAAGATCAAAAAGGAAAATAGGGATTTCCCATACTTTGCATTCGTAGGATTACATACCGGTAATTAAAGAGGTGTTGTTAAAAACACCCGGAGTGTGCAATGAAAAACTAAAACAATAGTATTGTATTCGGAGACCGAAGCGCACCAATCCGGAGCATTAAAAGCGTATCCCCACTAACAGGATATCATCTACCTGCTCATAGTCGCCACGCCAGTTCTCGATATTCTCACCAAGCAGATCGCCCTGTGTTTGCATCGGGAATTCCTGTATGGAGCAGAGGTATTCATGAAAACGTTTTACCATGTATTTTTTACCTTTCTCTCCGCCAAACTGATCTGCATAACCGTCCGTGGACATGTATATGGTATCACGTTTGTTCAGCGTTTTGCTGTGCGTAGTGAACACCCGGTCCATATCCAGCTGTGATCCGCCTATCGGGAATTTGTTCGCGTCGATCTTATCCAGCTCCCCGCTTGCATTGATGATCACCAGCGAGCGGTTGGCTCCTGCATATTTCACCTCGCGTGTTTCGGTGTTGATGCTTACAACCGCTACATCCATACCATCTGCTGTTCGCACCTCTTCACTCACTCCCTGCTTGAGTGCCGCCTGCACGCCAAGATGAAGCTGCGTAAGTATATAGCCCGGATCGATAACCCCCCGTTCATTTACGATCTGGTTGATCAGGTTGTGCCCGATCATACTCATAAATGCACCGGGAACACCATGTCCTGTACAATCTACCGTAGCAAAGATCTTCAGTCCGCCTTTCTCAGCGAACCAGTAAAAATCACCGCTTACAATATCTTTCGGCTTGTACAGGATGAACATATCCGGCAGTTTGCTGAATATCGAAGATCGTGGTGGCAGGATAGCTTCCTGTATCCGTTTCGCATACTGGATACTGCTTAGTATATCCTGGTTCTTTTGGTTGAGTTCATGTGTGCGTTCTGCAACTTTGTTCTCGAGGATCCTGTTCTCTTTTTTGATAGCAGCTGTACGGTAACGGATGAACCCAAATACGCCTGCAGTGATGAGGATGACACTAAGTGTATAGAACCATTTCGTTTTCCACCAGGGCGGATTTACACGAATGTGGATCTCTAAGGGTGTTTCATTCCAGATCCCGTCACTGTTGGACGCTTTTATTTTTAATACATACTCACCACCATCTAACTGTGTATACGTGGCATGGCGGAATGTGCTTGGTACCGACCATTTCTCGTCTACACCTTCGAGCATATACTGGAATTTATTTTCAGAAGGCATTAGGTAATCCAATGCTACAAAATCAAGCGACAGGGAGTTATCGCGGTAATCCAGCTCTATAAAACGTTTGTCGGTGATCGTGGAATCAAACAACACTTCTTTACCAAAACGTTTGTAGGAAGTAATGTATACCGGTGGTACATGCGGATTGTCTTTGATGTTGGAGGGATTGAAAATATTCAGCCCGTTCTCGCCGCCAATAAAAATGTCCCCGTTCTTTGCTTTGTAGTAGGCACCTTGGTTAAACTCCATTCCCTGCAAGCCATCCTTCAGATCGAAGTTCTTGAATGCAGAACCTTCAATGTTTTCCACATTCGGGTTGAAGCGCGAAAGACCTTTATTGGTCGTCATCCAGAGATTTCCTTTTGCATCCGGAACGATCCCGTAGATATTACCGTTCGGGAGACCTTCCGATTCGTGATACGAAAGAATATTGCCCGAAGAATTTTCCACCTTGTTCAGCCCGTTGGAAGTCCCTATCCAGATGTTCTGTGCTTTGTCTTCATAAAAACAAAACACCTTATCGGAGCTAAGTGTGTGTTGAGGATCTTTTTTGGCAAAATACGTGAAAGCTTTGGAAGCGGTGTTCATGTCGGAAACCTTTTTCATACAGGCCCCGCCACCTTCTGTGCCTATCCACAAATTATTTTTACTGTCTTCAAAAACCGAATACACCACATCATTCGGCAATCCATTCTCGCTTGTATACCGCGTCAGGGATTTGGCATATTTGTTATAGTTGAAAAGCCCGCCACCGAAAGTCCCGATCCAGATATCCCCGTTCTTGCTTTCATACAGGCACAGGATCGTAGCAAATGCAGGATCATTGTCGAGCAGTGACTCTGTCTTAGCGCTCTTGCTGTTGTAATGATACAAGCCCGATCCGTATGTTCCGGCCCAGATATCTCCGTCTGCGTCTTCCAACAGCGAAAGCACCCATTTGTCTTTTCCGTTATTGATGATCTCGTTGCGCGGCACCGACACATTTTTTTTCAGGTCAAGGCTGATGACACCGCCACCGTCTGTGCCCAGCCATACAAGTCCGTTGCGGTCCTGCAGAATAGCGAAAATGAATTTGTTGGCAAGCGGGATCTCCGAATGTCCGCTTGTTTCATAATGCCTGAACTTGGCCGAATACCGGAAGAATACATTCACCCCGCCGTTCTGTGTCCCGCACCATACATTGTCTTCCGAATCAACGAATACATTGTATACATCATTGCTGTTGAGCGAGGTGATATCATCCTTCTGTTTTTGATGCAATACATAATTGCCTGTTTTAATATCATATTGAATAAGACCACCGCCAAACGCTGCGATCCACACTTCATCTGATCTGCTTTTTGCGATCGACCAGATCCTGTTATTCTCTGCAATGATCTCCGGACTGTCGGCGCTCACAAACATAGTGAAGCTGTTGTACTTCGAGGTTTTGAGATCAAAAACACCAAGCCCTCCACCGCCTGTTCCTACCAGCATAGTACCATCTGCCAGGGGAAACAGGGAATTGATCCGTTTGCGGTATTGGTTCATGTATTCCATTTTCCCCTTGTACAAAAACTCCGGTGGAACATCATAAAACTGAAACTGGTTAAGATTAGGGACAAAAGAGCTGAGTCCTCCGTCCTGTGTACCGATCCAGAGCATGCCGTTGCCGCTCTCGGTTATGGCATACACACTATTCCCCGATAGACTGTTTTTGTTTTTTTCGTCGTAATGATAGTTAACGAACTTTTCTGTTTTCCTGTCGTAACGAGCAAGGCCATATTCCGTCCCGATCCATAGATTGAATTGTTTGTCCTCGTATATGCAGCGGACAATATTGTTAGGCAGGCTATTGTTATTTCCCGGAGCATTCTGGTGATGTTTGAATTTATTCAGTGCCGGATCGTATTCTTCCAGGCCTCCGCCATTGGTACCGATCCAAAGGGTGCCGCTCTTGTCTTCGTAAATAGTCAGGATATCATTATTGCTGAGCGAAGATTTATCTTTCGGGTTGTTGCGGAATACCTTCATTTCGTACCCGTCATACTTATTGAGGCCATCCTGTGTGCCGAACCACATAAAACCTTTGCTGTCCTGGATCACGCATTGAACAAAACCAACAGAAAGCCCCTGGTCCGTGCCGATGCTCCTGAATTTTATGGTCTGGGCATGGAGACGGGAAATGCTGCAAAAAAGCAGCAGCGGAATAAGTATAAACAGGATCCTTTTCATTGTTTTAAGTACCTAAAAATAGGAATTTATTACGATATGCAGGTGGATAGGTTAAAATGCTGACTTAGCCCGTATTCCTAATACGCTATCGGGGCTTATTCTTTAAATTCATAGCAGTTTACCTTGTCCTTGTACACGCCTATAAGAAAGGGTTTCCCGTCACTATTAATGACCGAAAGCAAAGGTTGCACGGAAAAGAAATAATTCCTGTCGGGTGTTAGTTTCCCGGCTACGTCAACAATAAGCATGCGGTCATTTTTGTCGAGCAACAGAAAGTACTGCTGGTTATTTACAAGGATCGTTTTTACGCCCGGCTGTATATCCGTTTTGCTAACGAAGCTGATCAGGCGGTTACCCTCATCATCCAGAATTTCAAAACCACTCTCATCGGAAATAATATGATCGATCAGCTTATCCTCATTTACAAACCCGAGCTCCACATCTTTTACTTTGATATCCGATTCGATCGTTTTGGTTTTTACTTTATCATCAAGCGAAAGCTGTTTAAGCGCCATTTCATTCAGATCAAAGAAATAGAGCCTGGACCTGCTGATATCTTTCCCTTCATCGAGATAATAAACAGTGCAGTTGGGTCCGAGCTTGTTTTTGAAAACCAAACGCGCTTCCCCTTTCCGGCCCGTTCCGTATAGATTCCCGGCTTTGTCGCAGGCGATAAGATAATCTTTTGCATTGATACGCCTGAAATCGATCTTCATGTTCACCACCTCTTCGGTTTGCGGAAAATTAAAACCTTCCGTCAGCTTGCCATTGATCGTATAATTGTACACATGTTTATCGTCGCAGGCAATAAGTATCCTGTAGTCTTTCGTGCTTTCATAATCGTACACGGCTATTCCGTTCGTTGCAGCGTGACTTAGTTTGATCGGATAGCCGGTAACATAATTCCCGTTCCGGTCGATCAGGTGAAGGTAGTTTTGCGTATTGAACAGCATTTGCAATTTCCCGTTTTTAAAAAAATCGACCTGGTATACATTGCTCATTACTTTTTCTCCTAAGTTCTTTTTCCATTGGATCTTTCCGGTATTGCTGATCAGGTAGATCGTTCCCCGGTCGTCGGATGCAAACAATTCCTTGTTCCCTGTTTTATGATTGATGAGCACCTGTGGAGTGGAGGAAGAAACGGTGTCCAGTTGTGCTTCCCACAATGTGAGCGATTGCTGCTTGGTAACCGGGTTATAATGCAGGCAGCTCTGTGTAAGGATCCTGCCCTTGTGAGCGCTGAACTGAACGCCCGCAAACCCGAATTTTTTCAGGCGTTCTTTCGATGAGTGGATCGGGCTTAGAAAAGAAGGGTGAATGAGATCGATGCTTTGCGCATAATTTTTGGACAGGTCGCTGTAATAATAAAAATTACACTCCTTGTTCAGGTTGGTTTCCTGCGTTGCGGCAAAACGATCTGATTTCGCAAGCGTTCCGTAACTGTTCAGCTCACGCGAATAATCCAGGATAAGTGAATCGTTTTTGGCAAAGAGAATATAGGTGTCCGAAACCCGCGCGCAGGAAAAGCCCGCTGAAAAGATATTACAGCTGAGCGTGCCGAACAGGTTTTTGTCTTTAAAAACAAAAACAGAATCTTTTCCTTCGGCAGTACTGAAAACATACGTGCTGTCCGCTATCTGCCCCATGAATTTTGCAGCGTTGGTTTTGTCGGAGATCGATGCTATTCCGAATTCAGCATCTCCGCGCTCAAAAGCGGCCTTCAGCAAAACGAACTCGCCTGCGAAACAAGCGCTCCATTCATTAGTCAGGCCGGATTCTGTTTTGTCGGAGAATTTTTTTGTTGCATCTTTTAATACAGGATCGGCTTTTTCAAGCAGTTTGGAGCTGAATGCCGGGTAATCGCTTATACCCAGAAAAGTGAAGCAATATGTGGTACGCGGAGCTATATTCACGAATTGTGTTTCTACCGGGTTTTGCCCGCGAAGAGCCTGCATCAACACGGTACTGTCGGAATCTATAAAACCATTCACCCGGAATTCGTTCGGAACACTGGTGAAGTCCAGTGCAGTCCATTCGTTATGATGGGTGAGTGGAAAACTGCTGAACAATGAAGGGGAAAGGATAGACTGGTAAAAGCTGTTCCGGAAATAAAGCCGGAAGTCCATATTGTTCCCTCCGTCTTCTTCCAGGCGTTGAAAATGCGTATCGGCAGAAAGCGCTTTGTTGTTTTTGTCCAGTGCTTTTTCTATCAGGGACAGCTCCTGGCTTAGCAGCACTGTTCCGGAAGCGTGATAAACAAAAACGGGCTCTTTGTAGTTCTTAAAAATAAGTTTTGTGACCTGTTCGGAGCTATTGGACAGTTGTATGGTTTCAAAAGAAACGGCATTGTTTTTCAGGAACGAAGGAAGCTCTTCCTCCTGTTCCAGCTTGGTCAGGTTGAACGCAAACAGGAAGGTTCCCGACTTATCGGCCTGCTCATACCGTGCCATATAGATCCGTGTGTTTTCGAAGACCTCGCGTGTAGTTTCGTTGGAAGCGGAAACAGAATCAATGCTCTGGATAATAGCATTCAATTGCTGAAAATAAGGTTCCTGCTGCAGCTCTTCCCAGATAAGGCTTGTTTCCCGTAGCTTTTTACTGAAAGAAAAGAAATTGTCGCATTCGATTACATACGAACAATCCGCTGGTATGCGGGTGCTTACATCTACTTTGGGCTTTTTAACGGATCGCAGGTAGAAATAAGCGAAAATGGTGGCGCCAATCGTTAGTACAATAAAAACAATGAATAGTATCCTGCGGAACATACCCATAAAAGTACTGCTAAATAGAACTATCGCGGGCTTTTTCCGAAAAGGATTTCAATAAAGAATTGTGGATAACGTTTGTAAACCGGGATCAGGATGCGGGCCGCCAGATGCAAGACAAATTTCATATAGCTATATGCCATCTTCACTTGAGGATCTTATCGAAAACTTTGCGCCCTGGCAAGCGGATAAATCAAAATATATATTGGAATTCCGGGTGATAATTGCGGACCCAACAAGAACTCATAACCCAAAATAAATAATCCTTAGAACCAATGATATTTATCAGATTTCCGGTGCCGGCGGGCTTTGTTTTTGGATTTGCGGTCTTTTGATTTTTTCAGGTCTTCTTTGAAGATCGTGAATTTCAGCCCGAGGTTATAGGCTGCGTCGGTTATCCCGAAGGAGTGGTCAAGTCGGGCGAAACGATACCTGAAATCACCATAAAGAGAAAAGCCCGGCAGTGGTTTTTCGAAGCCAAGTCCCAGATCAAGCCCCAGCGTTTTATTGAGCACGATGGAGTTGGGCTGGTAGAAAAACTTAGCGGAGCTGAAATCGAACTGCCCTGTATAAAATCCTTTCCAACGCTGGATGCAGAGCCCGCTGATCGTATACACCATCAGATCTTCGCTCCGGGTATATGCCATCGCATTAACTGAAACATTGAAGATCTGGTTGTGAACATCGTACCAGGTAGGCCCCAGGTCGAATTTTGGGGTAAAAGAATATTCAGACATGACTCTCAGCACACTGTTCACATCGTAATAAGCACGGGCATCAAAGCCTATTTTGTATGGATTTTCACGGTAATTACGGGACAGATTGACGCTGGATAAATTACCTCCCAATGCAATAGAAAAACGGTTTTCAGACTCTTTCTTCTGAAGCACCGTACTATTCTTTTTAGCAGTCTGGGCAAGTCCCGGAGTGCTAAGTAGAATGGCCGTAAAAAAAAGTATGTGTTGTCTTATATGCATTTGATTTTTAGTATATCTAAATTACAAAAAAAAGCGTCCTCCATCCATCAAAATAGTGTTAAATGGCTTGATTTGACCAGTAAATGGCTGGCATACGATTTGCCTCCGCTCATTCCACTATCAGTTTCGAGCTAAAGACCATGTTGCCGCTCTTTACTTTTACAAAGTAAATGCCTTTCGAAAGCCCGGATACATCGATCGCGGTTTCTTCCGTTGCATTGGGTTCACTGAGCACAAGCTTTCCTGCTACAGTATATATTTCCACGGTCCCTTCCATGTTTTTGAGCTGAAAGGAGGAGCAGGCCGGGTTGGGAAATATACCGGTTGTTTTTGTCTTGTTTTCCATAGTATTTATTGAAGTTGCTAATGTGCTGAAACAATCTCCGTCAGAACTGTAGAAATACCAGGCGTAGTTTTGCCAGAAGTTGCCGGGATCGTCCCAGATAAAATTCAGGTACTCAACCGGTTTTCCGTTCATGTCGTATAGAACCTGCAATTTGCTGCTGTTTATCCATGTGTTTGCAGCCGACCATATTTGCCAAATAGTTTCAATTTCGTTTCCGCTTGCATCATATAGATAACCGGTTTTATAACTGCTTGTCCAGCTGCCGGCGCTATCCCATACGTATACAACTGTTTGTGTTTTTTTATTATTCACAGCATAGAACGATGTGACTTTCAGATCATTCTCCCAGGCAGATATAGATTGATTCCATTTGGATGTAAGGGATTCGGTCTCATTTCCGTTTAGATCGTACGTGAAGTTTGTTTTAGAGTCATCCTTCCAGCTGTTCAATGAAATATCCCATAATTGATACAGTGATTCTATGCGTTGGTTAGTTGAATTGTAAACGTAGGTTTCTCTTGAATAGTTTGTAAAAGGGCCGCCACCGGGTAAGTATTGATTCTGTTCCAGCTTCTCTACACAGTTATTATATATATCATAGGAATAGTTTATTTTAACCCGGTCCACCCACATAGTAAGGGATGTATTCCAGCTTTGTATCTTTTCCTCGGTTTTATTTAAGAGAACATCGTAGGAATAAATGGTGTAGAAATCATTTTGCCATGAAGAAGTGGTCAGATCCCGGACCAGTTGAGTTCTACCGGATAAGGTACCGTTTGCATCGAATGAATTAATATACTTATACGGGTATTCCCAGGATTGCGAAGTGGTATTCCAGTTAAAAGAGCAATAGTTGGTATCCTGTGCCAGGAGCCGGGCAAAAATTTCTTCGCGGTACAATTGATCTTTTATAGCGACATTTTGCTGAGCCTTAGTGATTAAAGGATTCAGAGATAATATCAGAAGAAACGAGGTAATATGTTTAGTCATGATTCCCGGATTTTATGCATTTATTTTATCTGTTACCAACGAAAGTATAATAAGCAAAAGAAGAATGCATCAGGTAATTACTAAGTGGCAGGATTTGATTTGTAAGTGGTGATATTGATCCTGTATCTGGGAAGAGATCAGTGCCGGTTGGATATTTTCAGAAAGGACTGCAGGCGAAGTTTTTTAATAAACGTATTATAGGCTCTTTTAATAGGAATTTCGGACCTGAAATCGAAGTGACTTCGTACCGGAGCGGCCATCAGTTCTTCAAATTCGGTAAGTGTCAGTCCCAGTTTTTTCAATACATATTCTTTATCCGATTGTAATAGCTCCGCATCAATACTCTCCGTTTTTAATAGCTCAAGCGCTTCGTTCCTGCTTAATTGCGCATTGCAGATAAGGGAAGACAGGTGCGCACGGCGAATATCAACACCAAAACGTTTTGGTAAAATATAGCGATGGTAGAAGCGGGTAAAAACAGACTCCCCGTGCTTTACAGGGTATTCTTTCCAACCGAAAGTATTGATAAGTGTTTGTTTGGCATCTTCCCGGTTATAAGGCAAATAATTCAACAGAAAAATATTCTCTGTTTTCCGGATATTGTAATAATAGAATCGTTTGAATAAAGTGAGCGTGGGCAGTTTATCCGGAGGGGAAGTGTTCCCGTATTTCCGGTAAATATCCAACATGTTCCGTGTATCACCTTTGTTATGGATCCAGCAATCGGGCATTATTCCTTCGGACGTGTAATTATTACCTGTAAGAATGAAACGGATACCTTTGTCAGCCGCCACTTTATATAAAGCGGATAAATAATAGTGATCGGTCGGAAACTCAAGATCGAGCACACCCGCTCTCAGGTAAGCAACCTGCATCTTCCTGAATTGTGGCCAGTCCAGTACGAAAGTATGTAGATCCACCTGCAGTTTTGCAGTGATTGTTTCAATATTGCTTACGGAGATGGCCGAATTCCATCCTGTATCGATATGAACAGCAAGTGGCCGTAATCCAAGCTCTTTGGCTTTGTATAACAAGAAAGAACTGTCCAGCCCGCCGCTTACACCTACAATGCAATCATAGCTTGCGTTAGGCGTTCGTATCCGTGATACAAGAGAAAACAGCGCTTCGAAATTCTGAAGTATGCTATCCCGCTTATCAAGGTAATCGGTGCAGTAGTTACAGACACCATTCTCATCAAAACGGATGTCCTTAGCACTTTCATCAAGCACACATCTTTTGCATTCCATACAGGTTTTTTTGCCTTCTAACGTAGTTGGCGAAAAGTATATTGCCTGAAAATGCCTTATGAAATAAAAACGATTTTTTCGCGTTAGATGCGTCCCTGAAAAAACTTTATTGTGCAGGAGGCTGAATTTTTATAAAAAAATTACCTGTTTTTGAAAGGCCACTCGCGGGTTTGTTTTGCTTTGATGAAATAGGCAATGCTTCCCGCAAGGATCACAGCTAGTCCGGTCAGTACCATTTTCCAGCCGGTAGAAACAAGGATGCCTGCCCATAAGATGATACCAAGAAATACCGGGATTGGAAACAAAGGCATACGATACGGAAAAGCATCTTTCCCGCGGGCTTTCCGGAGCAGAAGCAAACCGATAGCCTGCCCGATGAACTGGATGAGGATCCGCATGGCAAGGATGGCACTAATCACATCGCTCAGACGGAACAGCAGGCTGAAGATAAATGCAAGCGCTCCCAAAAACAAAAGGGAGATGTGCGGGAACTGTCGTGTAGGATGCAGTTTGGCAAATACCTTGAAAAAAGCACCGTCTGTTGCGGCAGCATAAGGAATACGACTGTAACCGAGTGTAGCGGAAAACACAGATGCAAAAGCCACCCACAAAACAAGCACGGTTACCACGTTGGCAGCGGTGTCTCCTGCCAGCCGCTGCATAAATACGCTGATCACAAACTCGCTGTCTTTAGCTTCCTGCCATGGAACGACGCTGGTCACGCTGATATTCATAGCGAGGTAAAGAACCGAAATACCTGCAATGGACAGGAACATACTCCGTGGAATATTCCTGGTTGGATTTTTTATTTCAGCTCCGAGATGGCAAACATTATAATAACCGAGATAGCTGTACATTGTTTTCACGGATGCAAATCCCATGGCCGTGATCAGGGCATAATTGATCGTGAGCCCGTCATTCATATGCTGCAGAGGTGCTGTAAAATTACCATGCGCAATACCACCGCCAATGATCCAGAGCATCGTAAAGATCACACCGCCCCACAGGAGCACGCTGATCTTTCCGATGGCTTCTATTTTCCGGTATAACAAGACAACAATAAGGATGACCACTCCACCGCTCACTGCCTTGGATGTAAAGCCGTTCAGTGGGACAAGGTAAGAGAGATAAGATGCGAAACCGATGGCAGCGGATGCGATCACCAATGGCGCCTGTATCATGGTTTGCCAGACAAATAAGAAGCTCATTAGTTTACCCGTCTTCTCCGGACCGTATGCTTCTTTCAGGAAATTATAGGATCCGCCGGCTTTTGGAAAGGCTGCACCGAGCTCGCTCCACACCATTGCATCCACAAAGGAAAGGACGGCACCTGCTATCCATGCATACAGGAAGTAAGGCCCGTTCATCATCCCGATCACCATGGGGAGTGTGATGAATGGACCGATACCAACCATGTCGATCATGTTGATAGCGGTTGCCTGTATAAGCCCTAAACGTCGTTGGAGCATAGATAAATCAATGAACTGCAAACATCGGAAATTTATTGAAAGGATCGATGGATAGTTACAGGAGTACTGAAAATTAATAAACGGATGCCAACAAAAAAAGCGAACCGGGAAGATTCGCTTTTTTAGGATTAGAATAATTACAGGAATGTTTACTGTTTTACAATTCGTTTTATTACAATTCCTTTGCTTGTTACTATTTTCAGAAGATAAACTTCACTCGCTTCCTGGCTCAGATCAATTAGTGTTTTGTCTTCTGTAATTACCCGTGTTAAAACAACTTTTCCAAGAGAATTGTATACTGTTAGTTGTGCCGAAAGTTCCACTCCGCTTAAAGTAGCGGTTGATGTTGTCGGATTCGGATAAAGTGAAATTTCGGTTTCAGTTAATACCTCCTGAACACCGATACATGCATCTACAGTGATAGTCGAATTTGCTGTATCTGTACATGAGTTCGGATCGGTATACGTATAGGTGATCGTATAAGTACCGACACCTGCAGTAGATGCATCAAATGTACTGCCCGTTACAGCTGTTCCATTGAATGTTCCTCCTGCCGGCGAAGCTCCTGCCAAAGGAAGTGAGGTGTTATCTACACATACGGTTGAAGGACTTTGTACATAACTCACAATCGGAAGTGGATTCACAGATACCGTTAAAGTTTGTGTAGAGCTGTTACCACAGGAGTTGCCGACAGCAACAGTGATCGTTCCGCTTGTATCACTTGCAATAGTAACAATGCTATCTACCGTGCTTGTCCCTGCCCATCCACCCGGTAATGTCCAGGTATAGTTTGTTGCACCCGGCACAGTCGCGATTGAATACGTATTACTGCTTCCCGAACAGATCGTTGTTGCACCTGTGATCGCACCCGGAACACCCGGAATACTGTCAACAGTAACGTTCAGTGTTTGAGCTATACTGCTTCCGCAAGCATTATCCGCAGTAACGGAAACCATTCCGCTGGTATCAATTGTAGCAATGGTAATGCTGTCTGTTGTGCTTGCTCCTGCCCATCCGGCCGGTAAGGTCCAGGTATAGCCGGTTACACCTGCTTCGGTAGCTACGGAATAGGTAGCGCTGTTTCCAGAGCATACGGTTGCCGGCCCCGTAATTACAGGACTTACAGGGACTGTGTTTACAACAATAGTTAAGATTTGCGCTATACTACTTCCGCAGGAATTGTCCGCAGTAACGCTGATCGTTCCGCTGGTATCGCTTGCTGTTGTGATAATACTGTCAACAACGCTTGTTCCTGCCCACCCGCCGGGTAAAGTCCAGGTATACCCTGTTGCATCCGTCACATCTGCAATTGAATAGATGTTACTGCTTCCCGAACAGATCGTTGCTGTTCCGGTAATTGTTCCCGGCATGGCCGGCACTGTATTTACAAGAACGGCTAAAGTTTGAGGAGCGCTGCTTCCGCATCCGTTACTTACGACAACCGAAATAGTTCCGCTGGTATCACTTGCAATTGTAGTTATGCTGTCTGTTGTACTTGTTCCTGCCCATCCGCCCGGCAATGTCCAGGTATAGCTTATTGCACCGGCCACAGCTGCTACTGAATAAATAGCGCTGCTTCCTGAACAGATTGTTGTTGCACCTGTAATTGTTCCTGGTACCGGAGGAAGCGTATCAATTATAACAGCTAAGGTTTGTGTGATACTGCTTCCACAGGAGTTGTCGGCAGTGACTAAAATGCTTCCACCGATTGTGCTTGTAGTTACCGTAATACTGTCAGTTGAACTTGCGCCTGACCAGCTGCCCGGCAATGTCCAGGTATAGCCTGTTGCATCCGGATCTTCAATCACTGAATAAATGGCGGTGTTCCCTGTACAGATAGATACCGGCCCTGTAATTACCGGGATTGCCGGTACTGTATTTACAACAATTGATAAGGTTTGTGCGGTACTGTTTCCGCATGCATTGTCTGCAGTAACGGTAATAGCTCCGCTGGTATCGCTTGCAGTAGTGGTGATGCTGTCTGTTGCGCTGGTTCCTGCCCAGCCGCCCGGCAATGTCCAGGTATACCCTGTTGCATCCGGCACATCTGCGATTGAATAAATGTTGCTGCTTCCTGAACAGATTGTTGTTGTTCCGGTAATTGTTCCGGGACTTGTCGGCACTGTATTCACAAGGACGGCTATAGTTTGTGCGGCACTGTTTCCACAGGAATTACCGGCAGTTACAGTAATGCTTCCGCCACTTGCGCCTGCAGTTGCAGTAATGCTGTCTGTTGTGCTTGTTCCCGACCAACCGCCCGGTAAGGTCCAGGCATAGCTTGTTGCGCCTGCTACAGTTGCAACTGAATATATAGCGCTGGCTCCCGAGCAGATCACTGTGGTTCCTGTAATTGCTGCCGGAATGGACGGAAGGTTATCGATTGTAATAGTTAAATTTTGGGCTATGCTGTTTCCGCAAGCGTTATTGGCAGTAACCGAAACACTTCCGCCGCTTGAGCTTGCTATTGTCGTAATGCTGTCTGTAACACTGGTACCTGGCCATCCACCTGGTAAGGTCCATGTGTAGTCTGTTGCTCCGGGTACATCGGTTACCGAATAGATGACATTGTTTCCGGCGCAGATTGCTGCAGGCCCTGTAATTACCGGAATTGCAGGTATTGTATTTACAACAATCGCTAATGTTTGGGCTATACTACTTCCACAGGAATTATTTGCAGTCACAGTGATGGTTCCGCTGGTGTCGCTTGCAATAGTAGTGATGCTATCTGTTGCGCTGGTTCCTGACCAACCGCCTGGCAGTGTCCAGGTATAGCTTGTTGCGTCCGGTACATCTGCAATTGAATAGATATTGCTGCTTCCTGAGCAGATCGTCGTTGTTCCTGCAATTGTTCCCGGGCTTACCGGTATTGTATTTACAATAACTGCTAACGTTTGAGGAGCGCTGCTTCCGCAACTATTGTTTACAGCTACAGAAACAGGCCCGCTCGTGCCGCTTGCAGTTGTCGTTATGCTGTTTGTTGTGCTGGTTCCCGACCAGAAACCTGGTAAAGTCCAGGAATAGCTTGTTGCACCTGCTACAGGAGAAATGGAATAGGTATTTGTACTTCCCGAACAGATCGTTGTTGTTCCCGAAATCGCCCCTGCACTTGCGGGAAGAAGATCAACTGCAACAGCTAAGGTTTGAGCCGCGCTGTTCCCGCAGGAATTATTTGCCGTAACGGAAATGTTTCCGCTGTTTGTGCTACCGGTTGCAGTAATACTGTTTGTAGTGCTGGTTCCTGACCAACCGCCCGGTAATGTCCAGGTGTAATCTGTTGCGCCTGGCACTGCTGTTACCGACCAGGTAGCGCTGTTCCCTTCGCAGATGGAAGATGGGCCCGCAATTACTGCAGGGCTTGCAGGTATTGTGTTTACAACAACAGCTACAGATTGAGCAGTGCTGTTTCCGCAGGAATTGCCAGCTGTAACGCTGATCGTTCCGCTGGTATTGTCGGCAGTAATATTGATACTGTTTGTTGTGCTTGTTCCTGTCCAGCCACCCGGCAATGTCCAGGTATAGCCTGTTGCACCGGATACAGCTGTGATCGAATAGGCATTGCTGCTTCCCGAACAGATGGTTGTTGCACCTGAAATTGTTCCCGGTGTTGATGGTATGGTATTTACTGTAACAGCTAAGGTTTGTGCAATGGTGCTTCCGCAACTGTTGTTTGCAATTACAGAAACGTTTCCGCTACTTGTACCTGCGGTTGCAGAAATACTGTTTGTAGTACTTGTTCCTGACCAACCGCCCGGTAATGTCCAGGTATAACCGGTAGCAGCCGGATCATTGGTAACGGAATATGTAGTGGTGGTTCCGCTACAAAGAGTGGTAAGGCCCGAAATTGAACCCGGCACTGCAGGAAGTGTATTAATGACAACACTCACGCTATCCGTGGCAGAACAGGTTCCGTTTGTTGCGGTGAATATAAGATATGTAGTACCTGTGAAGCTATTGTTCCAATCGATAGATGCAGAAGTGCCTGATGGAGTTATAACACCTGCACCAGGGGTTGAAAGAGACCAGATGTGGGAGGTGGCATTTACATCAGAAGATATAGTATATGTAGTGTTGGAAGGGTTCAGGCAAAGACTCAGATTGCCTGATAAAAGCACAGGGGTTACAGGGCTTAATAAAATAGTAATTGCTCTTATCACAGAATAACTTCCTGTACAGCTTGGATTAACCCCTGCCACACTAATACTGGCTGTTCCCGAAAACGCACCATTCCAGTTAACTGTTGCGGAAGTTCCTGTACCTGTGATTGTACCGGCGGCGGCAGGTGTTAATTGCCATTGGTAACTTACCGCGCCGCTTACGGCAGTAATTGTATAAACAGAACTTGCAGAAGACGCACATAAAGAGGAATCACCTAAAGGCTTTGCAGGTGTGGCCGGAGTTGCAAAGATCGTAATATCCAGGCTGTCCGAATTCCCACTTTGGCAACTGCCATTTGCAGCGGAAACAAACAGCTGTACATTCCCGGTAAACGTATTGTCCCAGTCAACGAGGGCTGAAGTGCCGGATGGTGTTACGGTGCCGGCAGCTGCAGGAATAAGTGTCCAGGCATACGATGCGGCGCCTGGAACAGGGCTGATCGTATAAGTACTGTTTGCAGGGTTTGTGCAAAGAGTTGTGTTCCCGGTTGGAAGAGAGGGATTGGCAGGAAGTTGGTTAATGGTGATGTTGGTTCCGTTATCGGTTCCTGTTATAGCAGAGTTGGTTGAAACGACCCTGAACCTGTATCCGGTTCCGGATATCATTGATATGGGAATAATTGCATGAAATGTTCCCGACATTGCAGTGCTGCTGATGGTGGCTACAATGGTGGGAGAAACAAAACTACCTGTAGCATCTGATAATTGCAAAATGAAATTATTCCCGGCATTAAAACCTCCGATCGCAGTATAGCCAATTGAAACCGAGTCTCCGCCACAAAAAACAGTAGAGGCCGGATTATCTGTTGTAATGCTTACGCTTCCTGAAACCCGTATTCTTCCAGGCTCAAGTATCGCGCTCAATGTATTGAAGGTACTGTCGATCACTTCAACGGGTGTTGGTGCATTAATGAAAGTAAGAGGAGTAATGTCTCCCGGCAAACCGACTACATTGAAACGTATGGCAAAGACTACTGAAGAATCGCTAAGTGTCTGGCCTGCCAAAGTACCATCTGCCCAGGAGAACATCAATTTTCCGCTGCTGACCTGAGAGGTTCCGAAATTACCTGCGCTCAGTCCCGATAAACCATATTGCTCGGTGCCAACAAAAGTGGCTACCGGTGTATTGAATGAAATGGTTCCCTGTAGAGACATGATACTTCGAAATTCCCAGACTCTAACGGGAACAACTACCTGCGATGAAGTAGGGCCTGCTACTGAATCGATCCGCAGTCGTAACGTTTGTGCGGACGGAGTACCGGTGATCTTTATTTTTCCGTCAACAGTGGTTGTAGGAAGAACATTTAAGAGCGAATCGGTCACTTCAAGTGGTGTTGGCCCGGAGGCAAAATTTAAGATGGTCTGACTTCCCGGGCTTCCGGTCAGGTTAAATTTCATGGTGAACAAAGGAGCATTATTAGCCATACTCTGCCCTGTAAGTGTTCCGTCAAACCAGGTAAATGACAGCTTGCCACTCGCTATTTGCGCGGTACCGAAGTTGGAAGAGGTCATTCCCGGTAGTCCGTATGTGGCTATTCCTGCATAGGTAGCGATGGATGGATTAAATTGTATGGTGCCCTGAAAGGAATTTATATTTGTAAAATCAACGCCTCTTACGGAAACCAATACCTGGGATCCTTGCGTGCCCGAAATGGTATCTATTTTTAATATAACGTTGTTTGACGGAGCCGCACTTTGAACAGTGACGGATCCATTCTGCAAAACCAATGGTAGTGTGTTGAATGCATTATCATTCATTTCCAGTGGAGTAGGCGAATTGATAAAGTTAAGAGCAGAGACCTGCCCGGCTGTGCCAATTACGTTGAACTTTATCATAAAAAGAGTGGCTGAATCGGGCAGCGATACCCCGGCCAGGGTTCCGTCGAACCAGGAAAAGATAAGTTTTCCACTGCTTGTTTGCGAGGTGCCAAAATTGGAGGCATTCATTCCCGGCAAACCGAAATTCTGAACAGAAACAAATGAGGTGATCGTTTGATTGAACTGTATAGTTCCCTGCGCTGAAACGATGTTGAGGAAATCCTTTACCTTGACAGGCACCGTTACCTGTGATCCGGGAGCGGCGTTGTAATTCCCCATGATCAGTTTGACAGAACCAAACGAGCTTGCCGAGAACAGAAGAAGAAATAAGAAATTAAATAGTGTATGTTTTTTCATTGCAATAAGATTCTTTAATCATTAAAGGGATGTACGCTGTGGCTTTTTAAAATTACACCGACCTTTTTACCAGTAGTGGTAAACCGATCGGTGTAATTATTTTGTATCAAATATTCTTCGAAAGATTCGTTATCTGACCAATACCATTTTCTTAACGTTTACATATTTACCGGAATACATTCTGTAGTAGTAAGTACCGTCACTCAGCGCGTTTCCTTTGCTGTCAGTGCCATTCCAGTTAATGCTATGCGTTCCTTTTTTGTAAACACCGATGAACTCATCTACCTTCTTACCAAACGCGTCGTAAATTGCGATCGTAACTTTTTCCTCGACAGGTAGAGTGAACGATATAACGGTGCTTTCAGTGAAAGGGTTTGGCTCATTCTGATGAAGTGCATACATGTTTGCAATCTCAACAGGAGCAGCAACTTTGTCTCCCACGGTTACTTCACCATTATTTACATAAAGGGTAAGAGCTGCCATGTTGTTATCGTATGCTTCGGCAGACGTAACTTCCGAGTTGATAGCAATTGCTGAAGATTGTCCGTTTTTACCGATCACATGGAATTTCAGTTCAAAGATCGTTGTTCCATCTGCTAAAGTTTTACCTTCAAGATTCTCAGTTACCCATAAGGTGCTTAACCTTCCTTTTTGCGCAGTACCGAATTTCATATCCAGGGCGCCATTCGCACTCTGCATCAATTCAAGCACTTCAGCATCCCATGTGATGGTGTATTGAAGTCCGCTGATGTCGGTGAAGTTGTTCACTGTAACAGGGATCGTAACAATATCACCGGGTTGAGAGCGATAATCCGACATGTTGAATCCGATACTGTTCGGGCTTACAACTTTTGCAATATTCGGATCCCAGCTGTTGTTCACATCACCAAGCTTGCAGCCAATGAAATCCTGAGCTGTTACTGTATTCGCACTGCTGTACGATCTTGAGTTTTCATACGGGAATGGAACCTGAGGGTTAGAGAAAACGTAACTTGAATTTACGAACGCCCATAATTTACCACCCGGGAACGTTTGAATGTTCTGCAGGATCATCGATTGTGTCAGGAGGATATCCAGGTTGGTCACTGATCCGGAACCGTTTACGTCAGCAGCAATGATCTTGTATGGTGAGCCGAGCAACTGTGTGTTTAGCACGTGTCTTTGCATCAAAACTAAGTCTAAGCTGGAAATACCATTATACGTGTTCACGTCATTGTTCTTGGTAGGAGTGATCACAACACTTGAGCCTTGTGTGATACCGCCAAATGAGTACTGGCCATTAGCAGAAGTCATCATCGAATCGGCAGGAGTGCCGGAGCGAATCAGTTTAACTCCATTGATCAGGCCTCCGATCTCGCTCATTGTTGTACCCGACATCGTTACTGAAGAAGGAGCGGCTGTTACCGTCACTGATGTTGTTCCGGCAGTTCCCGAACATGTATTGATTGTTGCTGTTACCGAGTAAGTACCGCTCATCGCTATTGTAGCGCTTGAAATCACAGGATTCTGAGCCGAAGAGCTGAACCCGTTCGGCCCTGTCCAGGTATAGCCTGCACCTGCAATAGTGGATGCGAACAGGTTGATCGTTCCGTTTGTCGATACCGGCGAGTTGCTGGATGCTACCGGAGCAGCAGGCGGCGATGTAACTGTCATCACGATCGCATTCGAAGTTGCGGTAGGAACTGTGTTACAAGCTGCATTCGAAGTCACCACACAGGTTACGCTGGCATTGTTCGGCAATGAAGAAGAAGTGAAAGTATTCGAGTTGGTACCGGAATTCGTTCCGTTCACTTTCCACTGATAAGAAGGCGTAGTTCCCGAATTGGTTGCTATCGCAGTGAAAGTTGCAGCTGTTCCGCTACAGATAGTTGTCGCACTTGCAGAGATCACAGCGGATGGTGTAGTGCTTTGATTAATCGTCATCTGGATAGAGTTCGATAATACAACCAATGGACTCGCGCAACTTGCATTTGATGTTAACTCAACACTTATCACATCCATATTAACGAGACCATTGTTGAGGTATGTGTTTGCGTTTGATCCTACATTCACACCGTTTTTCTTCCATTGGTACGAAGGTGAACCGCCACCGTTTACAGGTGCTGCTGTGAACACTGCGTTGGTACCTGAGCAGATGCTTGTCTGAGGTGTGGAGATCGCAACCGAAGGAGTTACGTTCGGGTTCACCGTCATCACGATCGAGTTCGAAGTAGCAGGGCTGTTGGCAACGCATTGCAGCGCCGAAGTCATCACACAGGTCACTGCATCTCCGTTGTTCAGAGTTGAAGTAGAGTAGGTGAATGTATTCGTTCCAACGTTAGTGCCGTTCACTTTCCATTGATAAGAAGGTGTAGCGCCGCCATTGTTCGGTGTAGCTGTATACAATACAGGAGTGCCGCCGCAGATAGCCGTGCTTGTGTTCGGGCTGATGGAAACAGAAGCGGTAAGACCGGAGTTAGGATTAACCGTGATCATAACCGTATCTCTTATAGAACAGCCGGAGCTGGTTGAAGTTACGATGTATTGAGTTGAAGAAGCCGGAGTAGCTATAGGGTTCGCGATAGTAGGATTACTTAATCCGGCAGTCGGAGCCCACGAGTAGTTAACTCCACCTGTAGTATTCAACTGTACAGAACCACCGGAGCAAATGCTTACGTCAGTATTGGTATACAACCTTCCTGGCTGAATCACGAACAAGGCGTTGCTGTAATCAAACACCAGTGGATTTAAGCCTGACTGAACCCTGATCAAAGCACCGGCCACATTGATGTTTGGAACAGTCCATCCATAAGAACCGGATGTTGTTGCATAGTTGGATACGATAGGGATCCAGTTCGTGCCAAAATCAATAGAGTAAGAGATGTTATAGTTTCCGATAGCAGCTCCCGGTTCAGTCCATGTGATATTGTAGCTCTGACATGCACCCAGTGAGTCGGAGCCATTCGGAGCCGTCACTGTTATAGGATTGGTAGCAGATGAGATCGTAAATGCCATATCGGAAATGTCTTCTTTACAGGAGTTGATATTATCCCTGATACGGAAGTAACAGTTGGTCGATGGAGCATTTGGGACTGTCCAGTTAAAGGTATTGGTTGCGGTATTGTATCCGATTTGGATATTCGTAAATGGCCCGCCAGGCCCGGCTGTAGAATAAGCCAGGTCATAAAGGTTGGAAATACCATCACTCTGCCATTTCACCAGGTAGCTGGAACCTATTGTCAATAAGCCACCATAGTTAGGCTGAATGAGCGTAACCGCTTTTTTGATCTCAAATACCGCATCGCTCTGGTCGGCCAATGGGAGCTGGCCTACAGGGTAAACTCTTACGAGTACCTGCGTTGACGGATTATTTGGAATAGACCAGTTGTAGTTATTAACGGTGCTGGTATAAGTTGCACTTGTTTGGATAGCAGTCCAGTTAGCGCCGTTGTTAATCGAATATTCGATATTGAAACTGGTGTAGGTAGGCGCTTTCTCAAACGAAATGGTTGTTTGTGTACAGGAGCCGAGGATATTTCCACCGTTCGGAGTGATAAGGCGTACATACGGACGCAATGTCAGCAGCGCGTCGCTTACATCATAATAAGCAGTATTGGTGCTATTGCTGACGCGGATCAATGCACTTGCCGAGTTGATATTTGGAAGCGTCCATGCATAGCTACCGTTGTTCGGACGGTTGTTCGCGATCGTAACCCATGTAGTACCGTTATCCAAAGAATACTCCAGGTTAACAGTCGAGCTAAAGAAGGTCGAAGGTGTCCAGGTAATGTTCCTGTTCTCACCTGCATACCATGTTTCTCCTCCGTTAGGAGCAGTGATTACTGGTGTCGGGATCTGGATAGTGTAGTTGGCATTGCTAACATCATTCAAAGATGGGTTACCAACGTTGCTGATCCTTATTTTGGATTGTGGAGAAGGTGTAAATGGAACTGTCCATGCATAAGTTCCGGTATTCGGTGTAGAAGCCACTACGATATTCCAGTTAACACCATTATCGGTAGTGTATTCTATGAAAGCCGGGCCGTATAAGGAGGCAGGATTCCAGGTAATATTCTGCGAGGTACTCACATTCCAAACTTCTCCACCATTAGGAGCAGTAACTATAGGAGTTGCCGCATTAATTGTATTTGCCGCATCACTTCCATCCTTGCGGCATGTGTTCTGGTTATCCCTTACACGTACGTATACGTTAGTGCTCGGGTTGTTGTTCACGTTCCAGTTGTAGCTTGTCCCGCTGATGTTTGTTGCAACAGCAGTGTAGTTTGTACCACCGTTCACACTATAGAGTACATCGAAGAACCCGCTTGTCCCGCTTGCTGTCCATGTAACGCTGTAGTTGGTAAGTGCATTGAGGTTGACAGCACCGTTCGGGTTGGTTACGGTGATTGTACCACTTGGG
>JAJNDK010000015.1 GCA_021156365.1 Bacteroidota bacterium | reverse complement strand
ACCTATTGGGGGATGGAAATTAATATCATCTCAACTTATGATTATCTTTGAAGACAGAATGACTCAACATTAAACTGACACAGTTTAGTGAATAGACCCTCAATTTTCAATGCTAACTTTACTTTCATAGTTAAGATAAAAGGAACTCAAGTTCCATCGACCGGATCAGCAGTTAAAGTGAATGGAACCCGAGTTCGATTGACTGAAACTTGAGTTCGATTGAATGAAACTCAAGTTCGATAGAGTGAAACTTGAGTTCGATTGACTGAAACTCGAGTTAAGATGAATGAAACCCCGGTTCGATGCATTGGATCCTGAGTTCGAATGATTGCATCAGTATTAAAGCGACTGGAACCTGAGTTCGATGGACAAGATCCGCAGTTAAGGCAAACAGAACCCGGGTTCGATTGAACAGATCAGCAACCCGAATGCATAAAGCCTGAATTCGAAGCACATTTCTCCAAATTCCTTACCTTCGCCTTTTATGTTTTTCTACACATTCGCCATACGTTGTTATCATCTGCTTGCCAGGCTGCTGTCTCCTTTCAATAAAAAGGCCCGCCTCTTTACCGAAGGCAGGAAAGGCCTGCTGGAGAAGATCCGCAGCGAAATGGCAGGCAAAAATGAAAAACGCATTTGGGTGCATTGCGCTTCTTTAGGAGAATTCGAGCAGGGACGACCGGTGATCGAAAAGCTGAAACAAGCGTATCCTGCTTATAAAATTGTCCTCACCTTCTTTTCACCATCGGGCTACGAGCAGCGAAAAGACTATGAGTTCGCCGACTATGTGTATTACCTGCCGATGGACTCAAAAGCAAATGCAAGGGCTTTCGTTGCTGCTATAAAACCTTCGCTGGCTATCTTCGTGAAATACGAGTTCTGGCTCAATTACCTCAACGAGCTGCATCGCAGCCATACTCCTACCCTGCTCATCAGCGGCATTTTCAGGCCCGATCAGCACTTTTTCAAATGGTACGGCGGCATTTTCAAACGCAGTCTTTTTTATTACCGGCACCTGTTTTTACAAAACGCGGAATCGCTGAAGCTGCTCAACGAACAGGGCATCAGCAATTGCTCTGTGGCCGGCGATACCCGCTTCGACAGGGTGATAGAGATCGCCCGGCAGCCAAAACAGTTTGAGGAGATCAGGGCCTTTGCAGAAGGGCATTTAACCATTCTTTGCGGCAGCACCTGGGCGGAGGACGAAAAATACCTGCTGCAGTCCTTCCGCTTACTGAAAAAAACGCAGCCCACTACACGGCTCATCATTGCCCCCCACAACATCGAGCAGATCAATATCAACCAGTTGCTTTCCCTACTGAAAAGCGAAGCCCCGGAGCTCAGCTATGAGGTTTACACCCAATGGGACAAAAAAACGGGCGCCGACCTGCTGATCGTGGATACCATCGGCATGCTCTCCTCGCTCTACCAGTATGCGCAGATCGCTTACATCGGCGGGGGCTTCGGATCGGGCATCCACAATATCCTCGAAGCCCTGGTGTATGGCATTCCCGTTGTTTTCGGGCCCAATTACCACAAATTCCACGAGGCGACCGCTTCCCTTGACAGGGGTATTTCCTATTGTTTCCATACCCGGGAGGAGCTGGACGCCTGCCTGGGCAAACTGGCCGGAGCGCCCGGATTACTGCAGGAGATCAGGGAAAAAAGCGGGCAGTATATCCGCGAAAACTCGGGTTCCTCGGATAAGATCATCGGGTTTATTAAAACGGAGGGATTGCTGTAGGAAAATGCCGGATTCGAAAACAGCCTGATCGTAAACAATTATCTCCGAAACGGTTAATAAGTCCGATAAACAATATTTTTTGACGTTTCAATTTTTTTCGCTTACTTGCAAATCACTTTTCAAAAGCGTATTAATTATATAAAATAATGAAACTCAACTCTTTAATTTTAAAGTCAGGCATCTTCTTTACGGCTGCCACACTGGTTTTCAGCGGTTTTTCCTGCTCCGGCGACTCCAACACCCCCGAAAATCCGGACGATATCACGGAAGATACAGCCAAAGTAACCACCAACGGCGTTTTGAATGTAAATGGTAAATTGTTCAGTATCCCGTCTCCTGTGCAAACAGCGATGATGATCCAGAAAGCAGGCGCCGAATACGACAAAACGATCCTGAACCCGACCGCCAACCTGGGAAAATATACCACCGATTTTTACAAAGCACTGAACCTGGGCATCTACGGTGCTGACTTAGGGTACGTGACGATGTACAATAAAAATTCGGATGTATTAGGCTACTTAGGCTCGGTAAAAAAATTATCGGATGATATCGGTGTTTCCGGCGCTTTCGATCAGCAAACCATGAAACGCATCGAATCCAACATCACGGTGAAAGATTCCATGCTGGTATTGGTGGGTATCGCCTACCGCGCCAGCGAC
The DNA here is from genome assembly GCA_021156365.1 of Bacteroidota bacterium. Taxonomy (GTDB): domain Bacteria; phylum Bacteroidota; class Bacteroidia; order B-17B0; family Aurantibacillaceae; genus JADJDM01. The sequence goes on along the minus strand of JAJNDK010000015.1, from coordinate 91,176 downwards.
CAGTACCTGAAAGGTGAGAAAAAAGACGATGTAAGCGGTCTGATCCTTACCGGCGGATGGTTAGAGAGTCTGAACTTCGCTATCCAGGTGAACAAGGCAAAACCGACCGAAGAGATCAAAACACGCATTGCACAACAGCGCCAGTCGCTTTCCAGCATTATCTCCCTCCTGTCGCAGTACGAAACACAACCGGAGTACGGAGACCTGGTAGGCCAGCTGAAAGACCTGCAGAAAATATACGACGGAATTGAGTTCAAATATGTGTACGAAAAACCGGAAACAGATGTAGCCAACAAAACAACTACACTGAACAGCCATATGGACGTGAATGTAACAGCAGAGCAGCTGAACCAGATCACTGCCAAGATCCAGGAGATCCGCGACAAGATCATTAACCCAACAAAAGCTTAATTCCAAACCTCAAAAGAAAGTATGAAGAAGTCATTAGTTAAAATAGCAATCGTTCTGTCAGCATTGTTTTTTGTTGGTAATAAAGCACAGGCACAATGCGACACCATCGCCAACATCTGCGCCAAACACATCATCAACTCATTCATTTCCGACGGGCAAACGTATCGTGCACTGTTACTGAACCCGGATGAAACTGCCGAGTTCACCACCACGTTCTTCGGAGAGACTGTCTACCGTATTGCTGCCTGCAGCGGAATGAACGACGGCGCTCTGTTGTTCTCGGTATACGATGCCTACGATACGGAACGTAAAAATCCATTGTTCTCCAATAAGGATCAGAAAAATGCTCCGTACTGGGATTTCAAAGTAAAATCCACCATCGATGTGGTGCTGGAAGCAAAGCTGGATCCGATCAATGCAGGTTCGGGCTGTGCCGTGATCCTCATTGGTTTCAAAGCCGCTTCAGCAGCAAAAGCCAAATAAGTACAATACCCATAACCATTTTGAAAGCATCCGTTTCAGGCGGGTGCTTTTCTTTTTATACGAAACACATATGCCGGATTACAAACAGATCGTTTTAGCAAAAGGAAGAGAAGGAACATTTTTCAGGAAACATCCCTGGATCTTTTCGGGAGCCATCAAACAAAAAGATGCAGACCTGAAAGACGGTGAAATAGTGGAAGTGCTCAGCTACGACAAAATGTTCCTGGGCATTGGTCACTACACGGATGCAAGCATCGCCATCCGTATCATCAGCTTCGAACCAGTCACCATCGATGCGGATTTCTGGTACAACAAGATCAAAAAAGCCTACGATTACCGCGCCGACATCGGCATCACCACGCTCGAAGCAACGAACGCCTATCGTCTTGTATTCGGCGAAGCAGACGAGCTGCCCGGCCTGGTGATCGACTTCTACAACAACAATGCAGTGATCCAGTGCCATGCGATCGGTATGCACAGAAGCATCAAAGACATTGCAGAAGCCCTGAAAAAAATATACGGTGCAAAATTAGAAAGCATCTACGACAAAAGCATGGAAAGCCTGCCGAAAGAATATGCTTCCAACCACAGCAACGGTGCTTTATTCGGTACCAACGAAAACACCCTGATCGAAGAATACGGGAACAAATTCCGGATCGACTGGGTGAGAGGCCAGAAAACCGGTTTCTTCATCGATCAGCGCGAGAACCGCAGGCTGCTTGCACAATACAGCAAAGGACGTAAAGTACTGAACACGTTCTGTTACACCGGAGGTTTTTCCGTTTACGCAGGCCTGGCCGGTGCGAGCCTGGTGCATTCGGTGGATGTTTCGAAAACCGCCGTGGAGCTTACCAAACAAAATGCAGAGCTGAACGGACTGCAAAACCACGAAGCGTTTGCAATGGATACTTTTGATTTTTTCAAAGAGAACAAAACCGAATACGACCTCATCATCCTCGATCCGCCTGCATTCGCCAAAAGCCGCAAAGTATCGCACAATGCAGTGATCGGCTACAAACGACTGAACACGGAAGCATTCAAGCGCATCAAAAGCGGTGGCATCGTTTTTACTTTTTCCTGCTCACAGGTAATCGACAAGGATCTTTTTTACAACACGATTGTTTCCGCTGCCATCGAAGCCCGCCGGACGATAAAAGTACTGCACTACCTCTCCCAGCCCGCCGATCATCCCATCAGCATGTATTTTGCCGAAGGGGAGTATTTGAAAGGGCTTGTGTTGTGGGTTGAATAATTCAAAATTTCTTTTCGGAGCGCCGGGACGCAGTCCCCACCCTTCTCCCATGGGGAGAAGGGGCGCGAAAGCATGTGCGCCAGCCAGGGTTGAGGGCCTGCACCCCAACCCTGCGGCCAATCCCGAAAGATAATGCTTACAAAAACAACTTCTCCACATCCCCCACTTCCTCCGTCTCCAGGTACTCACAAACATTCCCCGGCCTGAGCACCACGAGACCATGAGCATGCGCCAGCAAAGTATGCAGATCGTGGCTGGAAACAAGGATGATCTTGTTCTCTGTTTCGGCGATCTCACGGAGCAGCTCGAATAATTTTCGTTTGGAAGTGAAATCAAGGAATGCAGTAGGCTCATCTAAGAGCAGTACTTCCGTTTGCTGTGCCAGTGCACGTGCGATCATTACTTTCTGGAACTCACCGTCACTCAGCTCGAGGCAGTTTTTATTTTGAAGGTCTTGTATTCCACACATACGAATGCAGGTATCGATCACTTCCGTATCTTTTTCACTGAGGCTTCCGAATATATTCGTGTACGGATAGCGTCCCATGCTCACGGCATCGAAAACGGTGAGCCCGGGTAGTTGCGGTTTTTCGGTGAGTACAATGCTCACGCGTTTTGCAATTTCTTTCAGTGGCAGGCGGTGAAGCAGGCTCTCGTTCAGCTTTATCGATCCCGATAATGGTTGCAGTGCGCCGGCAATGGTTTTCAGCAAAGTAGATTTGCCCATGCCGTTATTGGCTACCAGTCCTGATAAGGTGCCGCCTTTCAGCTTCACCGAAATATTGCGGAACACCGGATCCTTATGCCTGTATCCGATACAGAGATCCTCCAGGTGCAGTGATATGTCGGCGCCGGTTTTCAATTGATGAATTTATAATTTTTGAACAGGAGGTACAATACGATGGGTGCACCTACGATGGAAGTGATCACATTGAGCGGCAACACCACGCCTTTGGACGGCAGCTGGCAAATGATGTCGCAGAGCAGCATAATACATGGACCCGCTACCAGGCAGGCAGGGATCACAAATTTATGAAGCGATGTTTTCAGCAGGATGCGGCAAATGTGCGGAACAGCGATGCCGATGAAAGCGATCGGTCCGCAAAACGCAGTGGTAACACCCGACAGCACTCCGGTGACAATGATAATGATCAATCGTTTTTGTTTTACATGCAAACCCATACTACGCGCATAATCCTCGCCTAACAGCATCGCATCAAGATCTTTCACCAGGGTGAGTGCATAAAAAGAAAAGAGGATGACGAACGGAGCCAGCCAGAGCAGGTCGCTCATGTCCACATTACCGATGCTGGCCAGGTTCCATACCACAAAATTCTTGAGGCTGTCGGCATCCGAAAAATATTCGAGCAAGGACTGGAGCGCAGAAACGATCTGCCCGATCATGATCCCGGCCAGCAGCAATCCCATATTGTTCCGGATCTTTGCCGATACCGTCAGTACAATGAGTAGCACACCCAGGGCGCCGAAAACGGAAGCGATCACTATCCCCGACTGAAAAAGAAAATCAAAATTCTGAAGCCCGACCACGGAGCCACCGATCATCACAATGGCCACGCCCAGGCTTGCCCCTGAATTCACACCCAACACATAAGGCCCTGCAAGCGGATTGCGGAAAAGAGTTTGCATCAGTATCCCGCAAACGGATAAAGACATACCCGATAGTACCGCTGTGATCGCTTTCGGAAAACGGATGCTGCGGATGATCTCCACATCGGTTGCATCACCGGATCCGAAGAGCGCCGCTATCACTTTTGTAAAAGGAATACTGACGGAACCGAATACGATATCAAGCAAAAACAGGGCGCAGAATGCTACAAGCAAAACAAAAAATACGATTATGAATTTACGTTGACTGTTCATTCCAGTTTACGGTAATAGGTAAAAGGCTTGTCGGTGTACAAAGCCGGATGGAACATTTTGATCATATCAAGCAAAATAAGATCGGGCATGATGAGCCCTGTCTCCCAGAACTCGTTACCGCCGGCCGGAGTGCTTTTCAGGTTGTAATTGTATACATGGTCCTCTTTAAATGCTTTGAAATTTTTATAACGTTTGTCCAGGTCGAGCAGGTCTTTTTTTGTTTTGCAAAAACCAAGGTTGATCCAGTAATCCGCATTCACCGTTGTCCGGTACACCTGCTCATACGAGAGCGGAAGACTTACCTCGTTCGAATCGCCTGCCCAGCAATAGGTAGCATGCGCATCGCGGATCAATGTTGCCATAAAGCTTTTTCCACCGGGCACATACCAGGCATCGCTCAGCTTCGTTTCGGTGAACACAGTTGGTGCCTCTGCTGTAGCTGCTGCCACTGCTTTCAGCTCCAGGTATTTTTTTTCAGTTTCACGGAACAGCGAATCGGCTTTTTTTTCTTCTCCGTAAAAACAGGCGATGAATTTGATCCATTCGGCACGTCCTAAGGGAGAGGTCTCGCGGTTGTCGATACAATACACAAAAGGGATGGCTGCATTCCTTACTTTTTTGTTCGCTTCATTTTCGGAGCTCACCGAACCATAGCTGATCACCAATTCGGGATGCAGTGCGATCGTCATTTCTTCATTCAGGCTGTTTCCCTTCGCCAGCTCTTTCACCGTGCCTGCTTTTACTTTTTCAGTAATGACCGGATTCGAAATATAATCCGCATTGTCGATAGCCACTATTTTATCCGTCAGCTGCAGGCGATCAAGATAACCGACATACAGGGAAGACAGGCAGGCCGTAGTGCCTACAGGCGTTGCAATAAAAACAGCTTTCGGGTCTGTTACTGCCGGTTTTGCGCTTCCTTTCGGATACAGCACATAGCTCTGTTTGCCTCCCGTGAGGGGCAATACGGTCAGTATCTTATAGTCGGTGATCCCGATAGTTATCGGGAGTATGGAAAACCGTTTCGCGTAGGCCAGCGGGATCTCCTTTTCAATTTTCGGAGCTGTTGTTCCCTGCTTCTCTCCTTCATTACCGCAGGCAAACACAAACAGGATGATAGGGAGAAGAAATATATTCCGCATAGTTTATTTTTTTCCTGGAGTGGTGGTTGGTTTGGGAGCCTGCACCGTAGTAGTTGGCTGCGGCACTGTAGTAGGTGTAGGAGTTGTTTTAGGCACCACCAGCGGCAGTGTTTTAAAAGGTTTGTCGCTCACATCCACTTCGCAGCGGGTAACGATCTCTTTCCAGCGTACTTCCATCTCGCATACGGAAGGCTGTATATAAATATGCTTCATGGTACTGTCGGGCATCATAAACTCAAAATCGGTAGCCATACTTTTCGGCCCTTCAAAAATAAAGGGCTCAGTGAGGTATTCGGCAATATCAATATCCTTGATGTGCACTTTCTTGCCGAATATGTAGGTATACAATTCGAAAATAGCTTTCACGATCTTCACCTGGATCTCATTCTTTTTCTGGTCGTAGGTGATCTTTACATGCCCCGGAACTTTGGTCGTGTAGCTGAATGGACCGACGTCCACTTTTGCATCGCAGGAGAACTGTGAGCTGTCGGGGCGGATGGAGATCTTCGGACCGATCACCGTCCAGTTGTAGCGGCCTTTGATCAGCATCACCTCGAAATCATTGCTTCCTTTGATAGTGCCAATGGCGGTAAATACTTTGTTCAGGGTCTCTTCGTGCAGGATGGCGGTAAAATCGTTCACCGCCTTGCTTTGTGACTTCGCCGCTAAAAAAGTAAAAATTAACGAAAAGCTTAAAATGGAGTGGGTAAAAGAGCACATTTTTCTGTTACTTTTGCTTGTAATTATTCAGCAAATATAACCAATACTGTAGCATTTTGGGGAGTATCGACAAATTATTAATCCCGCGTTTTACACAGTAAATACTATCCATATGAGATCCATCGTAGGCCCTATCATAATTTTCAGTTTATTCATTTTAGCCGATCTGTACTTTTTCCAGGCCGTAAAAACAATTGTCAGGGATGCTTCTCCTCAACGGCAAACGCTGGTCAAATACATTTACTGGATCACCTCTGCTTTCACACTCTGTACCTTCCTGGCGATGATGCTGTTCCCGGCCCTGCGTATGAACAAGGTCTTCACTACCTATTTCGGAGCCTTCGCATTTATCCTTGGCATCGTGAAGCTCCTGGGAGCACTGATCTTACTGGTAGAGGACATCACCCGTGCATTCCGCTTCCTGTTTGAGCTCATCCGTTCCAAAACAAATCCGGAGCACGGAGAAAGTGTCCGTATCAGCCGGCTCAAATTCTTCAGTTATGTCTCCCTTACCTTTGCAGCTGTTCCTTTCCTCTCCTTCATGTACGGTATTTTCAAGGGGGCCTACAAATACACGATCCACCGGACCAATCTCAAATCAGGTAAGATCCCTGCTGCTTTCAACGGGCTGAAGATCGTGCAGATCTCCGATATCCATACGGGGAGCTTCACCGATACCGCAGGGCTCGAAAAGGCATTCAACATCGTGATGAAAGAAAAACCGGACATCATCTTTTTTACCGGCGACCTCGTGAACAATATTTACACCGAAACAGAAGGCTTCCTCGATACTTACCGCAAGCTGAAAGCGCCGATGGGAGTGTATTCTATTTTCGGCAACCACGATTACGGTGATTATATCCAGTGGGACAGCAAAGACGCCCAGCTGAAAGCACAGGCTGAGCTGAGGAACGTTCACAAAGAGGCAGGCTGGAGATTGTTGTGGGATGAGCTGGTGGAATTAGAAAAAGGCGGAGAAAAGATCGCGCTGATGGGCATTCAGAACTGGGGGGCAAAAGGTTTTACCAAATACGGCGACCTTTCAAAAGCCTATACGGGCGCAGAAAAATATCCCTTCAAAATATTATTATCGCACGATCCTTCGCACTGGGATCACCAGGTGACAACGGATTACAAAGACATCGACCTTACGCTCAGCGGGCACACACACGGAATGCAGTTCGGTATAGAGATCCCCGGCCTGAAATGGAGCCCGGTGAAATACATGTATCCCAACTGGGCAGGCTTGTATCAGCAGGGCGAACAATATTTGTATGTGAACAGGGGTCTCGGCTTTCTCGGTTATCCGGGCAGGGTTGGGATCTGGCCGGAGATCACCGTGATCACCCTTCAAAGCACCTGATGCAATTTTTGTGTTTTAGCTGAATTTTTATGAAGGTATCATCTACATTCATTATACACATAAAAATCGCAGAGCTCCTATAAAGAGGCGGAGATGATCCGGAAGAAATATGCGCTTCCTCTTTAATCCTTTACTTTGAGCGCTGCCGGGATCAGGCACACCGGTATCGGATCCATCTTGTGTTTATTGGCCCTGTTGCGCTGCAGAAAAATATCCATTACCCGCTGCTGACGCTCATCCAACACATAGCTTTCTTTATTCTCTATATAAAGCATGGCCCATTCCAATTCATCATAGCTGGCACCGATCTGGTCCTCATCCGTTCTGTCGTCGGCAAACAAACCATCCGTAGGCCGTGCACGTAAGATCGATTCCACTACGCCCACTTCAGTAGCGAGCGCATACACTTCACTCTTCATAAGGTCTGCGATCGGGCTCAGGTCCACTCCCCCATCGCCATACTTGGTGTAAAATCCAATGCCGAAATCCTCTATTTTATTCCCTGTTCCTGCTACCAATAAACGATGATGGCCGGCAAAGGCATACAGCGTAGTCATGCGCAGGCGGGCCCGTGTGTTCGCCATGCTAAGAAAATCCTGGATGTCTTCCGGGAAATCACTTTCCATTTTTTCGAAAATACCGGTGAGGTTAACAACAGCGGAGCTTACATTCGGGAATTTCTTCTTCAGCCATTCGATATGCTCCATACTTCTGTCCACTTCCCTGCTGTTCTGGCGAATGGGCATGTTCAATACGATACACTTTTTTCCGGTCATTGCACAGAGTGTAGACGTAAGGGCCGAATCAATGCCTCCCGAGATCCCGATAACAAATCCGTCGGTTCCGGAACGTGCCGAATAGCCCGAAAGCCAGTTTACGATATGGCTGATCACCTCTTTCTTTTTCATACGGGAAATTTAGTTTACCAGCAGCTTTTTGTTAGATGTAATCCCATTCACTGTGCAGCTGATAAAATAAACACCTTTGGTCCATGTGGATGTATCGAACGAAAATTGCTGCTCTCCTGCATTCATTTCTTCACTGGCAAGCACTGCAATTGTTTTTCCCAGTACATCTGTCACTTTCAGCTTCACTACAGATCTTGTATCGAGGTCGATGGAAACGGTAGCAGCTCCCTCAGCAGGGTTCGGGAATACCTGCATATGGTTTCCATTACTCAGGTCTTTCAGACCGACAGCTGAGCCCGCTATATTGATGTCATCGATGTATATATTGTTCCCGGTCCCGCTTGTAGGGGAACTGAGCACGAACTTAAAGAGCACATTGTTTTGTGAATTCAGCGCAACGATATTCACGGTCTCTGTTCTCCAATCGGCTGCAGAAGACGGAACAAAAGGATTGGGATTCATTCCTGCAACAGTAGCAAGCGCAGGTCCGTTCTTTGCATAACGCTGCACCCATGTTTGTCCGCAATTGGTAGATGAAAACACCTGCAGTTTATCCACTAAAGAGTTCGCCCGCTGGTAAGCCACTTTGAATGTAAAGGTGGCCGGCGGATTGGTCGCATTGATAGCGCTCAGGTTATAGCTCGGACTGTAAAGCGTTTCCACATCGCCCGGCGTATTGCTGAAATTGTTCACCATAGCGGAATTGCTTCCGGTAGATGCGGCAGTGTTCGTCTGCATCCAGGTATTGCCATCTGCACTCACCGGTGTGCCCCAATCCGCGCCCGGTATGGAAGATGTCTCAAAGCCCTCGTAAAAAGCGGAATTGTAGCTTGCCGTATTGCTTATCACATTTATATACGCCGTTTTTGTAATGTTGGAGCTTCCGGCCACATTGGTAGCAGTATACGATATAGCATACAGGCCCGGAGTGGAATAACTTACATAAGGCATGGAATCGGTAGAGCTGGCAGGTGTTCCACCCGGAAAACTCCAGTTCCAGCCGGTAGGATGTGCATTCAATGTATAATCCTGCAATTGGATCTGCTGTCCCGTGCAGTAATTATACCTGTTGTTCACTACTTTAAAATCCGCTACAGGCAAACAAAAAACAGGATTGATAACACCTGTTGCCATCAGATTGGAAGCACTGACCAGGTTATCCCGGCCTGCATTGGCACCGGTGGCGATCACATCCCGCATCAGGTCTTTCTGACCAAGGGTGAACATGTTGTCGCAATACGAATATTCCATATAGTTCTGTACATTCTCGGTAACACCCGGCATACAAACCTGCGCACCGGCCAGGTTACAGCTCGAAAAACCCATGGTAACAGGCGTGTCAGACACCCCGTCATCACCGCAGGCTACACCCGGACTATTGGTTCCGCCCCAAACGTGATCCAGTCCCAGCCAGTGACCTACCTCGTGTGTAAGCACGCGGGAAGTAAGAGGACTACTGGTACCAATAGAACCCACATATCCATGAAGCGACACTACTGCGTCGGCAGGACTGCCGGCGCCCAGCCAGCCCGGTATGTAGGTATACGCTGCAGCGCCCGGAAAATCCAGCGCCCGGCAGATATAAAAGCTCAGGTATTTTTGCGGATCCCACAATCCCGGTCCCACACCGGTGTAGCTGTAAGATGCATCGAAGTCGGTTGCAGACGTTTCGTACCGGATGATCCCGTTCGTACAATTTCCATTGGGATCAATAGTAGCAAGACGGAATTCGATCTCCACATCGGCAGCCAGCTGTTTGAATTCCGGCACAATATCAACTGTATCCGGGTTCCATTTCCGGAAATCCCTGTTCAGGATACGCACTGCATCTTCTACCTGGGTGTTGGCTATATTCTCTATGCCGTTATCGTGAAGGATATGAAAAACCACAGGAATTATGTACGTCCCTCCGTTAGGCGATTGGAACTGGTTCAGCTTCTCCCGCATGGTTTTCGACTGCTCTATCTTCTCTGCAAAATGCCTGTCGGTTTCCATTCGTTTTTTCACTAACTCTGTCATACCGCATTTACCTATTTCCTGAGAAAGCAGGGCTCCCGAAAGCAGGAGAAAAAGAGAAAGGAGGATCGTGTTTTTTTTCATATCGTTATATGCCGGATAAATTACTATTGTGTATAAAAGATAAATCCCGACATGCGAAGCATCGCGATCGGGATTTACGCTTATTGTTTTCTTTTATTTAAAATTATTCTATCACTACTTTTTGAGTAGCAGATCTTCCGTCAACCGTAAGTTTGGAGAAGTAAATACCTGAAGCCGGTTTTTTATTCAAACCGAAGCTGTATTCATGAGTACCCTGTGACAGCTCTGCATCCACTGCCGTTTCAACAGTTCTTCCGAGCATATCTATCAGCTCCAGTTTCACCTTGTGTTTTCCTGCCAGGTCAAAGGCTACATTCACCTTGTCGCTTGCAGGGTTTGGATACACAAGTAAGTTGAACTGGCTGGCCAGCTCTGTTTCGAGGCTCACTCCGTTGTTGGAAATATTGATATCATCGATATAAATATTATTGCTGGCTCCGCTTGCATCGGAAGTGAATACGAACTTGAACCACACATTAACGGAAGTTGATAAAGCAGTAATAGTAACCGTTTCTGTCCTCCATTGTGCTGCGCCTGATGGCGTGAATGCGCTTGCATTTGCACCCGTTACAGTAGCGAGGGCCGAACCGCTTTTCGAATACCGCTGTGCCCAGGTAAGACCGCAGTTGGTAGAAGAGAACACTTGTAATTTTTCGCTCGCCGTTGCTGTTTTGCGCTGGTGGGCTAATTTGAATGTAAACGATACGGGTGGCGTAGCTGTATTGATAGCGCTCAAATTATACGATGGGGTGTACAACACTTCCACCGATCCTCCCGGATTTGTGAAATTATTGATCATCATTGATTGAGTTCCTGTAGCACCTGCAGTAGCTGTTTGCTGCCATGCCGGTGTTCCGGAAGGATTTTCAATAACCCAATCAGCATTCGGTACGGTGATGCTTTCGAAGCCTTCTACAAAACCTGCTGTTACGCTGGCTGTATTGGAACCTACGTGGATCACATCGTTGCGCGAAACCACATCGCTTCCTGCGGAAGTAGTAGCCGTATAAGAAACCGCATAATCTCCGGGAGTATTGTATACAACGATCGGCATAGAATCAGTAGAGGTGCTTGGTACTCCACCCGGGAAAGACCAGTTCCAGCCTGTTACCATTGTGTTCCAGGTTGAATCCTGGAACTGGGTATTGTTACCTGCACAGATAAAACGTTTGTCGAACACTACCATGAAACCTGCATCCGGTGCACATACGATCGGGCCGGTAACACCTGTGTTCGTAAGATTGGTAGCCGACCAGAGCGTGCTTCTTCCGGCGGTGCTGGAGTTGGCTGCAGCACGCATACGGGTAACCTGGCCATTGGTGAACATCATAGAGCAATAAGAGTAATCCATGTAATTCTGGTAGTTCTCGGTCACACCTGCATTACAGATCTGTGCAGAAGAAGCATCTGAAGGGCAATAATCATATCCTTTGGTAACGGGAGTATCCGCTACACCTTCATTACCACAGGCTACACCCGGACTGTTGGTTCCGCCCCATACATGCGGCAGATTGAACCAATGTCCCACTTCGTGTGTTAATGCTCTTGAATGGCTTACTGTGCTGGTACCGGAAGCTCCGACATAGTCATGCAGGATAACGATAGCATCTTTCGCATTACCGGTACCCCAGGTACCCGGCAGATACGTGTAGCCCGCTGCACCACTGCTGATCGATTTTACGCTATAAATGTTCAGGTATTTACTTGGATTCCATTTTCCGGTGGTCGTTCCTGTATAAGGACAATTGTCGCCGGAAGTCCAGTTGGTAAGGGGTGAATTGTGGTAAACGATACCATTGGTGCAATTCCCGAGTGGATCTTTGGTAGCAAGCACAAAATTAAATTCTACTTTACCGATATTGTTTGCAAAATCGGTTATCACATCTATCGTATCGCCGTTTTGTTTGTTGTAATCCCTGTTCAGGATAGCTACCGCTTCACGCACCTGTGTAGGAGAGATCTTTTCCAGTCCTTCTTCGTGAAGGATATGGAACACTACCGGGATGTTGAGCACAACAGCCTGTGTGCTGTTCGGGCCTCCGCCACCCTGCCGTGCAGCTTCATTCGAAAAATAACCGTTCGGATAATTTTTATATCCTTCTTTGAATGCTTTTTGATCTGCCTCTTCCAATTCCTTATTCATTGCATCGATCCGCGCTTTGGCAGCAGGATCATGGTTGAATACTTCCTGCATCACATCTCCGTGGCCGCAAGGCTTCGCTTTTTCCTGTGCAAAGGATACTACTGAAAGCATGCCGAAAAATAGGACAACTGTTTTTTTCATGGTGTTTGATTTAAATACCAAAAATCCCCGATCGCTCAGGGATTTTTGATGAGTATATTTTTTATTCTACTATTACTTTTCGTGTGTATACTTTGCCGTCTACCGACAGTTTGGAGAAATAGATACCGGAAGAAAGCTTCTGGGCCGAACCGAAGGAATATTCATACGAACCGTTCGGTAAGCTGCTGTTCACAGCTGTTTCGATCGTTCTTCCCAACATGTCTACCAGTTCCAGCTTCACTGCCTGTTTTTCTTTCAGCTCAAATGCCACATGCACATTTCCATTGCTCGGGTTCGGGAACACGTTCAGGTTCAACTGACTTTCAGCTATCGTATTCAGGCTGTTCGGCGAATTGGAAATATTGATATCATCTATGTAAATATTGTTCGTAGCTCCTGCCGCACCGGAAGTGAACACAAATTTGAACATTACATTGGTCTGTGCAACTAAAGCAGCGATGGTTACCGTTTCTGTTCTCCATTGTGAGGAACCGGACGGAACAAAACTACTTGCATTGGCACCTGCAACTGTTGCCAGTGAGCTGCCTGTTTTGTTGTAACGCTGTGTCCATGTCTGCCCGCAGTTGGTAGAAGAGAACACCTGTAGTTTTTCACTTGCAGTTGTTGTTCTGCGCTGGTGAGCCACTTTGAATGTAAAGGATACCGTTGGCGTTGCGCCGTTGATAGCAGCAAGGTTATATGCAGGTGTGTAGAATGTTTCCACACTGGTTGCCGTATTGTTGAAGTTATCGATCTTCATGGAGTTCGTTCCGGTAGAGCCAACTGTATTGGTCTGCTCCCAACCCGGTCCGCCATTGCTGTTATCTACCGACCAATCTGCATTCGGGACAGTGATCGATTCAAAGCCTTCGATAAATCCGGTTTGTACTGCTGCCACATTGCTGCTTACAGTAATGAAACCGGTTTTTGAGATCGAATGACTTCCCGCAGAATTGGTTGCCGTATACGTTACAGGGTAAACACCCGGAGTGGCATATGTAACAGCAGGGTTAGCCGCCGTAGAAGTAGAAGGGTTTCCTCCCGGGAAATCCCAGGCAAAAGAAGTAGTCATTGAATTGGTAGTACTGTCTTCAAAAGTTACAACAGTACCTACACATACAAAACGTTTATCCGATGTGAAATCAGCTACCGGAAAGCACACCTGCGGATTCCGGATCCCTGTAGCCACTTTGTTAGCAGCTGTAACAAGATTGTTCCGTCCGGAGGTAGCGGTGAGTAGTGTCTGGCGCATTCTTCTTACCTGTCCGAAAGTGAACATTTTAGGGCAGGAAGAATAATCCATGATGTTCTCTACATTCGCCCAGTTGGATGTATCGCAGGCGTTCGGTGTTTGCGGAGGGCAGCTACTGAAAAAGCCCAATGTTTTAGGGGTATCATCGATCGGCTGACCGGCGATAGTACCCAGGTTATCATCCCCGCAGCTAACGCCAGGGTTGTTGGTGTTTCCGAATGTGTGTTTCAGGTTCAGCCAGTGGCCGATCTCATGTGCAAGGGAACGAACATCTTTATTGGATACTCCAAGCCAGCCTACGTTGTATACGATCGCATCAGCTGCACTTCCCGAACCCAATGTTCCGGGTGTATAGGTGTATCCGACAATGATCCCGCCGCCTGTGCCGCCTGATCCGTCGGTGATGCTTTTTACCAGATAGATGTTCAGGTATTTACGCGGATCCCATCTCCCGCTTGCAGTGCCTGAATACGCATACGCTGCGAAATTCGTTTGATCCCAAATGGTATTCGCATCAAAATGGCGGATGATACCGTTGGTACAGTTACCAAGCGGATCGATGGTTGCCAGCTGGAACACGAGATTAGAAGAGGTAGCCCTCGCCTGGAAATGCGGTTCTATAGTGGCAGTATCCGGATCCAGCTTACGGAAATCGATATTCAGCTGGGCAAGTGCATCATAGATCACCTGGTTGCCAACGTTCTCGGCACCATTCTGGTGAAGGATATGGAATACAACAGGAATGGTGTCCAGTGGTGCAGGAGATGCCGTCAAAACACTGTTATTCGGATTGGTTGTTTTATTGCTTGAAATGTCCTCATTGGACCAGGATCCCATCGCTTTCTGAGCGGCTTCGTACTGCGCTCTTGCTTCCGGATGCAGCTGGAAATAACGTTCCGTTGCCTGATCGGTAGCACATGGGATAACTCCATGAGAATGAGAGTGTCCGCCATCAATCACATGATTGAATTTTTGGTTTTTTAGTTTTACCGCTGGTGTATTGATTTTTACCTTCGCCGCATTTTGAGCGGTTCCCGTAATTACGCCTGACAGCACGATTCCACAGATAAGTATAGATTTAATCATTCCTTAATAATTAGAAAATTTTCGATAAATAAAGGTAATAAAAATTACTTAAAAAAGCAATTTAACATTTAACGCCGGAAATTAGGTTAAACGGTTATTTATGCGGTTAAACAGCAGAAACAGGCACTCAAAAAACAGCTTCTATTCCGGCTTATTCTAATGCCTTTTTAATATCTTCCAGCAGGTCCTCCACATCTTCCACCCCCACACTCAGCCTCAGCAGGTTGTCCACCACTCCTGCCTTTTCACGTTCCGCTTTCGGAATGGATGCATGCGTCATCGTAGCCGGATGATTGATCAGCGATTCCACACCGCCCAGTGATTCGGCCAGGGAGAATACTTCGAATGAAGAAGCGATCTTAAAGGTATCCTCCAGTGAGGCATTTTTCAATACGATAGAGATCATTCCACCGAAATCCTTCATCTGTTTTTTTGCAATGGCATGATTGGGATGATCGGTAAACCCAGGCCAGTAGATCTTTTCGATCTTCGGGTGTGTTTTCAGGAATTCTGCAACGATCCTGCCGTTGTAACAATGCCGCTCCATCCGCAGGTGAAGCGTTTTGATCCCGCGCATCACGAGGAAGCTGTCCATAGGGCCGGGATTGGCACCGCAGCTGTTCAAAATAAAGTACAGCTGCTCGTGGATCTTATCGTCATTCGTAACCAGGGCTCCCATCACCACATCACTGTGTCCACCCAGGTATTTTGTAACCGAGTGCATTACGATATCAGCTCCGAGGTCCAGTGGATTTTGAAGATACGGACTGGCAAAGGTATTGTCTACCGCAAAAAGTATATTGTTCGCTTTTGCAATTTTTGAGCAGGCTTCAATATCAATGATCTGCATCGTCGGGTTAGTAGGCGTTTCAGCCCAGATCAAACGTGTATTTGCATTGAGGTATTTTTTGATATTCTCTGCATCGGTCAAATTGATGAAGTGAAATTTGATCCCGTATTTCTCATAGATCTTGGTGAACATGCGGTAGGAACCACCATACAGGTCGTCGCCGGTAATTACTTCATCCCCTGGCTTCAGCATTCTGATCACTGCATCCGTTGCGCCCATTCCGCTGCTGAAGCACACACAATGCTTTCCGTTTTCCAGTGCGGCAATATTTTTCTGTAAGGCTTCGCGGGTTGGGTTTTTGCCTCTTGCATAACCGTATCCTTTATTCACACCGGGTGATTCCTGCACATAGGTCGATGTTTGGTAAATAGGCGTCATGATCGCTCCCGTGGTAGGATCTGGCTCTGCGCCTGCGTGAATGGCTTTGGTACCGAATTTCATATGATTAACGTGTTTGATTTTTTTCCCGATAGTCCCGATAACTATCGGGAGGATAAATAATCCTTCTTACTTTAGCCCACGAATTTACAAATTAAAGTTCCAATGAAGAAAATATACTACCTCGGTACCTGCGATACTTGCAAACGAATTATCAACGAGCTCGGCATTACAGCTAAATCTTTTGAGATGCAGGACATCAAAACGGAAAAGATCACAGAAAAACAATTGGATGAAATGGCCGCTTTGAGCGGAAGTTATGAAAGCCTCTTCAGCAGGGTGGCGCTCAAATACAAAACGCTTGCAAAAAAACCGGCTACCGAAAAAGAATACAAAAAGCTGATCCTTGAAGAATACACCTTCCTGAAAAGACCTGTCATCATTGTAGGAAAAGATATTTTCGTAGGTAATTCAAAAAACGTGGTCGCCGCTGCCAAAGCGAAGATCTGATTTCTATATAGGAAAAGTTGGATTGTTTTCGTCAATTTTTTTGTTCCAAACGAAATTATATTCCGGCGTAAGGCCGGACTATAGCCCTGTGCGTCCCGATAGCTATCGGGATCTCCCCAAGGGAGAGGGCAGCCTGTGCGAAAGGGTGAGGGCGTACAGTAGCACCTTACACCCTCACCCTTTGGCCAACACACATCCAACCGCACCCCCTCTCCCTATGGAGAGGGAAACCAAGACAGGGCTTTCCGGGTTCTGCTTCACACAAAAGAGATTCCTTAAGAAAAGAAATAATTCGTATAAAATTTATCCAACCTTTTACTAAAACAAGATAAATCTAAGGCAGGCGGTTGATATACTTTGCAAGCGTATCATTGAAGATCCGGAGTCCTTTTGTATTGAGATTAAGAGAAGAAATAAAATACTCTCTCGACCGGGATACGGGCAGGTCATCGAACTGCTTGTACGGAATGTTGTAGTTCTTTGCCACAGACCGGATCTGTTCTATCATTTCATCCCTGTTCGCAAGGTGTTTAAGCGACTCCGTGAGAACCGGAGATTCATAAAGAATGACGTTTGTTTTACGCTCTTTTGCCAGCTCAATCGTTTTTTGCAGATACTTCAGGCGCAGGCTGTCTGTTACAAAGCGGTAGCCTTCCGGGTATTGCTTCTGCATATCTTCGAGGTGATTGTCCCACACGATCCTGGCAGGTGGCTCGAAACCACTGGTATAGAAAGCCTCCGAACGACCGGAGAAATAATGTTTATATCCCTGCAGCACCGGGAAGGTGATACGGGAATTATAATATGCAAAACGCATAAAGGGGATCTTTGAAAAAGAATAATACCGGCTGTCATTTTCCTTTACCACCGCAGCCACGAGGCTGTCGTCCATAAACTCCGCAAAACGATAGGTATTGAAGGTATTGAAATGCTTATCGAGCGATTCGGGCGTAACATACAAGAACAAATACTCCGGCGCTTTGTTGTTCTGAAGATACAAGTACAGGTGCAGATAATTATCGGCGAAATCGCTGTGGCTCAGGGAAAGATTATAGGACGGTCTGTTCGTGAGAGGATCGATCTGCGCGGGATCCAGCATCCAGAGCGGTTCGCAGGGGCCGTGGAACAGGATGTCCGCATCGATCTTTTTCGACTGTACATAGGCTGTTTTGAGGTTCCTGTTTTGTTTCAGGCCGAATGCATACAGTGCATCCAGGGCGCAGAGGATACCGTACAACACCGCAATACTGATGATTATTTTAATGCCTGTTCTCACCTGTTTCAAAGATACTAAAAACAAAGAACCCCGGCGTTCCTGTCGGAAGCCGGGGTTCTTATGATCTACCTTAAAGTTCGTTAATCGATCACGATCAGTCGTTGCGTATATTTTTTATTGTCCGAGAGGATGCTGATAAAGTACACACCACCCTGCAGCCCTAACTGTTCCGTATTGAAGATGAAGATATTCTTCCCTTCCGGATATTTTCTGAAAGGCTCCTTCCGGATAACCTGGCCTATTGCATTGGTCACCTCAAAAGAAACCTGTGCAGATTCCTTCAGCGTATAGTTCACATACAGGTCGCCCCTTGCAGGATTCGGATAAATGCTGAAATTATTTTCATACTGTTTGGTGGAAGCATGAACACTCACCGCCCAGATCGAGGTGTCGGAAATATATATCATAGCCGAATCCGCATAATAGTTGTTCTGCACGCTCGAATCACCCAACACAATGCTCAGCTCCCGGGTTGAATCCATTGGCAGGTTCGGGATATCCACATAGATCTTATAATCTCCCGGAGGCACGTTCGTGAATTCATAAAAGCCCTGCGAGTTTGCGGAAGTATCGCTCATGGTACGAGCCTGAATACCACCAGCCGGATTTTTACCCAGTTTCACATCAATACCTTTTAACGGTCCGCCAGGAACAAAAGGATTGTTAGGCTGTCCGCCGTTGTTCATATACCTTGCTCCTGTTCCGTATCCGGGACCTTCTATGATGTAACCAGAGATAGTGGCTGTACCCGTTACGGAAGAAGCCATTACGATCTGGATATTCGCCGTATCTGTTTGCACACAACCATGCGTGTAAACGATAGAGGAATCCCACTGGAATGCATTTCCATAATAGGTTGGCACCGAAAGCGGGAAATCCGTTTCGTCCGGCATTACTTTGATCAGGTAGTTGCCTGCAGCCAGTGGCGTGAATAAATAATCACCGTTTGCATCCAGCGGTGTGAAACCTACCGTATCATATCCTGCACTACCCGGCTGATGTTTGAACACATACACAAAACCATTGTCAACATTCACCGAAGTTGGTGGCGGTGTGGTAATATGCCCGTGCAGATCCGTACTTGGAATTGCAGTTACATCAAATCCGGTGAAGCCTCCAAGATCAAGCGGACAGCCAAGAGCATCCACACCTGCAACATACACAGGACTTGGCGTGGAACCTACAACATACACAAGTGTATCAACAGTAGTTGAATCAAAAGGAGAAGAAGTATAATTCCACCAGAAAGTGAAAGGAGCAGTACCACCCGATGTGTTTGCATCTAATGTAACCTCCGATTCTTCACAGGCGTTTATCGGGGTCAGAGAAGGACTACCGGTAAATGCAGGTCCTACATGAATAAGCACCGAATCGTTCATCAGACAGTTCCCGTCATATGAATTGCCGGTAAGGTAATACCAGGTATCAACAGTCGGTTGCGGTGATGGGGTCGTTACCATTGAATTGGTAGTTGCAGTAGGAGTCCAGGTATAATTACCGGCAGGATATGCAGAGAAAGAAGCATTTACACTTCCGCAAACTGCAGTAGTACCGGTAAAGTACATTTTAGGAACGTTTACGGTAAAATAAGCAGTATCTACCGCGCAACCCATGCTGTTGGTGTAGGTCGCTGCAAAAGTAGTCGTTTGTGTAGGGTGGAAAGCGAAATAATTGTTGCCAAGGCTGTTCACTTCGGCAGCAGGTGTAACTGTAACGATCTCCGGAGAAACGAAGGTTCCTGTAACTGCAACCGAGTTGTTGTTATTACCGCTGATATCATTAGCCACAGTACCTGTTGCTTCATTCAGCATGTAGTGATAAATAAGATCAGGATACGTTCCGGGAGCCAGTGCATTCATATTATTGATAATGTCCAGGTCTGCCCTTGCAGAGTTCCAGATACGTACGTCTTTAATAAAGCCCAACATCGCTCCGTGGCTACCTGTTCCGTTCTGGAAATCATATCCGAATTTGAAGGCGTCGCTTCCACCGGTTGGCAGCTCCCATGAGCCTGAAGAGCTTCCGCCTAAGACCCCGTTAACAAAACCCGTCAGTGTGCTGCCATCGTAGCGAAGCACCACGTGGTTCCATTCATTTACGTTCATAGTCCCGGTAGAGAACTCGGAAATACCCGGCAGCTCGAAATAGATCGTGCCTGCGTAGTATTCGATCATATCGTGATTATCGTTAGACCATGGCCCGATCGGATCATATTCGGTCATGATCTCAGCATTGGTACCAGTGGTAGGTTTTACCCAAAGCTCCACTGTAATTTGTCTGGAGGAGAAAGCCGTGGATCCCGGAGTTACCAGTCCCTGGTTCAATCCTGTAATCTGTAAGGCATATGCGTCACTTTCAGGATGTGCAAGCATGGTAACACTGGTGTCGCCTTCACACACGATGATATCACTGAACTGTACGTTGTTTGCCGAATCTGTGAAGAATACGGGAACAGTAGCCGGGTTGTTGATCAAAAAATCAGCTGAGTTCTTACAACCATTGCCATCCGTAGCTGTTACGGTGTAATAGCCTTCTGCATTGGTCGATAAAAACTGTGAAGTGTTCATATTATTCCAGATATACGACACCATACCTGCATTGGCAGCAAGTGTTACAGAAGCTCCCGTACAAACGGATGTATCTCCGTCACCGGCAATAGTAACTATTGGCATAGTGTCCAACAGGCAGGTTCTCCATACCTGCGAGGCAGGAGGAGGTAGCATGACAGTCTGAACTTCGTTATGTCCCTGAACAAGTCTTTTTCCTCCTCCTTTACCGTCAAAATAAGACGAGGTTCCTATATAGAGGTGATCCTGGAAAGCTGTAATAGCCGATCCGTAATTCGGATTGTTCTCAGGATACCCGAATTCATCCATATTGTCGGCATAAAAAACACCACCGGCGTCCATGCTGTATACGCGCAACTCATCGTCATAATTCGTTGCCGTCATCCACAGTTTGTTTCCTGCGGCATACAGATTTCTTACTTCTATAGCCGAGTCTGGTGTAAATTGCTTCACCATGGTAAATGTGATCCCGTCTGCCGACTTCCACAGCTGTGATCCGTCAGTAGTATTGCGGGTAGAATAATACATTTCGCTGTTGAATGTTGTCATGGAGGTAGCATATTCATTGTAAGAACCGCCACCTACCGCGAAATTAAAGTTCAGATTTTCCTCAAAAGTAGCACCATTGGCTGTTTTATAGAGATGCGGACCATTGTAGGTGGTGTAATAGAGAGAATCACCCTGTACCCACGAAGCCGATACTCCTTCCGCGCCAAATGCGCCAAACATTTCGATGAGATTCGTAAATGAAGAAGAAGAATTGGTTGGATCGTTCGCGTCCACAGCGCCTCTGTATATGTACAGGGTACCGCTCTGGTAATTGGATATACCGAAATAAACCGAATCAACCGATCCGGTACCTTCGAACATTGTTATGCTCTCAATATAATCAGTTAAGCTGGAACAGATGAAATAATCCTCCCAGGTACTTCCGTCTGAGGAACGCATGATCTTCGCATTGTTACCGGAAGAAGGCACGGTGCCCATGAATAAATAACCGCCCGCAGGACCATCGGCAGTAGCAGTTAAATGATTGATCCTTTCTACATTTGGCGCCGTGAAGCTCCGCACAAAAGTTCCGGGATTACCTGTAGGCGAACGAAATACCTGTCCGGAATCAGAGCCTGTTGAAATGTATAATTTGTTCTTGAATTCCGTCATGGAACTCAGGTCGGAACGCTGAGAACCTCCGGTTGCATGGCCGAATCCGTATTTTTCAACGAACCCGAAAGTCGTTTGGGCCATGGCAATGCCTGTAAGTAGGGTTAGTGTTAAGGTAAGGAGTACCGTTTTTTTCATTTTCAATTGATTGGGGTTAAAAATTTTAAAATGCAGGTGCTAAATTAGTGATTATTAGCCGATTCAAAAAGTTAAATCGAATCAGGAGCCCGGATCCTGAGTTAACGCTTAAAACAATTGATTTTCAGATTCTTATTCTCGAATTTAGACACGTAAACATACGATTGTATGTATTTAAAATGAAAAAAAAGGTTTGCTGGCCTCCTTTTCCATTCCTGCGACAGGAAGGAATCCAAAAATTACTACCAGACAGACCGGATCATTTTGCGAGAATGGTGAACTCCACTCTCCGGTTCTTTGCCTGGATAGCTTCCGTTTCTTCTTTATAGATCGGTTTGGAAAAACCATACCCTTTATGTGTAATACGGTCTTCTTTAATGCCTTTGCTGATGATATAGGTTTTCACCGCCAGGGCCCTGTTGGTAGAAAGATCTGTATTGAACTTATCTCCCGAATTGTTGATGCTGGTATGACCACCGATCTCGATCTTCAGCTTCGGATTTTCCTTTAGCATATCGTAGAGCTTATCCAGCTCGGGAAATGATTCAGGTAGCAGATCATATTTATTGGCCGTAAAGAAAAGATTGTTCATTACGATCGAAGCTCCTTCTTTTATAGGAGTGAGATACATGTCCACATTTTCTTCTTTGTACGATTTCAGGTTGACCGCATCCGTATTGTAGTGCGAAGAAGCAAAGCCCTTGTGCATTGCATGGAATGAATACTTTTTACCTTTTGGCAATGCGATCATAAAAACGCCGGTGGCAGGATTGGAAGAAGCCTTCCCGATGATCTTGTGGGAACCGAGCTCGCTGTAGGTGATCTCTGCCTGCATCGGTTGTTTGGTTTCACTGTTGTATACCACGCCATGGATCAGGATCAGCGGAAGCGGTTTTGCCGACTCCGGTTGTTTGATCCGGTAAATGTCTTCGAGGGCGCCCGGTGTGGTAGATGCTACATAGGCATTTTTACCGGAAGCAGGAACCGTGTAATACGCATCCCATTTTTCGGTATTGATCTTCGGGCCAAGGTTTTTTGGAGCTGACCAGTTCTTCCAGGTATCATCCAGCCGGCGTGTCATAAAAATATCATTGCTTCCATAACCCGGATGACCGGCACTGGAGAAATACAGCGTTTTCCCGTCAGCAGCGAGGAAAGGGCCTACCTCGCCTGCAAATGTATTCACTGCCTTACCGATATTCTTAGGCTCCGACCAGGTGCTGTCAGGTTGCAACAGGCAGAAATAAATATCCTTGTCTCCATAGGTATCATCGCGCTCACAGGTGATCAGCAGCACATTCCCTTCCGGCGACAGGCAGCTTTCCGTGTATTCATTGTGGTTGTAATAGTTCTTTATTTCCATCGATTTGGGGATCGTCCAGCCGGTGGCAGTGCGGTGTGCTATCGAAATTCCTTTGCCTATTACCTTTCCTTCCTTGTCGTATTTATTTCCAACCAGCACTGTATTGTTGTCATTGCTGATACTGATCAAAAAATTCCTGCCTTCCGTATTCAGCGGTGCACCAACATTTTTCAATGGACCCCAGCTGCTGTCCTTTTCGTTCAGCTTCGACACCCAGATATCATCCGAAAGCTTTTCACCCATATTGTTCGGATGCTCATCCCGCGTAACAAATAATAATTTTTCGTCGGCAGAAACTACCGGTGAGATCTCCGTATGGGCAGAATTAATATTGGAGCTCAGGTGCACTTTTTCACCGAATGAATTGTAGTTGTCGATCAGGTTGATCGGCTTGGCTTTGCGTTTGATGTAAAGGTAATCGTGCTCCACATAATTGAGCCCCGACACATAAAAACCATAATAAAAACCGTAGGATTTCTGAGCGGGCATCGAATGAACTTCCGTTCCGTTGAGGGAAAAATGCCACTTACCGGCTGTATTCTTTACCGTCAGTATATTGGTCTCGTTCATTTTCCTGGCAAAGGATGATTTGGTCCACTCTATGATAGCAGTGTATTTTCCACCCACATTTTTGAAAATGGAAAAATAGCCGTTGGAAGAAACATCGAACACATAACAATCGTCCAGGTCCTTTGCAGCAAACACCAGCCCGTGGCCTTCATTGGTCTCTCCGCGGTATTGCATGGAAGCCATGGTGATCTCAAAATCCTCATTGGTGTTCAGGTACACTTCCTTGTACTGGTACCAGGATGTTCCTTCTTTCAGATGCTCGATCAGCAATTTTCCTTTGCCTGTTTCCACGATCACGTTCTTTTCCTTGTAGGATTTCCATTCGGGATCGCCTGCATTAAAATCGCATTTAAAAAGATACTCGCTTTGTGTGGGCGACTGTGAAAAAAGAGCTATAGTTGAGATGCAGAAAAGAAAAAAAAGGATCCGTTTCATTGTTGAAATTGTTTGCAGAGATAAAGATACTAAATGAAACGAATCGTGCAAATATGCTCTTTGACTGAGCAAGAAACCTTATAAATACCCGCCATGCCTGCGGTATACATCCCGCGCACCGATCAGGCCCAGATCGAATATCCTCATGATCATTCCGAGTATCAATATTTCACGCACATGTCTTTTTTGCAATTCCGGTATGATGAAGGAAAGGCTGTCTTCATTCGTATAGTGATCTACAAAAAACTGCACGTCTTCTTCCCTGAGTGCAGTATCGGTCAATATATTCCTCCACTGCAATACCGTATGACCATTGTAAAGTGTCCCTTCTGCCGATGTTGTTTTCAATAGGATCATGACGGGTGTGTTATTCCATTAGGTATTTAAAAACGGTTTCTTTCAACAAAATCTTTTTCTTTGAGGTCCGCCAGTTCTGCAAGGGACAGTGCGTGGTGCACGGTTATTTCCATTGATCCGGATATACAGGCGGTAAATACCCGAAACGGTTCATAACTGTCTGTTATAGTAAACATTTTTTCTCCGGTTTGGGGATCAACGCCGGTGATACACATATGGCCTTTGTATTCCTCCCATGCTTCATTTTCCCTGAGCTTTCTTACTTTATTAAAACAGACACTCAGCCAGACTACTTTCCGGTGTGAGTCCGGCGAGTGAAGAAATACGGCGTATTTGTCAAACCATTCCGGCAATTGATCCTTTGGAAATACCTCATAGAACTTTGAGGTCAGTAGCCCATCGATCTCCGCTTTCGTTTTTCTCATGATTTCGACATATTCCGTAAACTAAACACTTCGTTTGGTAGGTTGCCAGATATTGCTTTCAACGCCCCAGAGCCATACGAAGAAACCTTTCAATAAGGCAAGATTCATTTTAACGAAGTGGGCCGCATACCTGAAAATGCCACTCGGATTTTTCCCGGAAGTAAAAATGGCATCGAATGCCGGTGTGAGGAATAGCAATAGCTCCAAAGCAAAACAGTAAAAGAAAAAATTGCTCTGCCAGGAAAGGAAAAAGCTGCACACAAAACAAATGATCAGGAAAAAAGGAGTGTGCCAGCGCAGCACTTTGTGTGAGAGGAAGGCAAAACCAATACCGCCGGAAAGCAGCAGCCTGCGATACCTGCTCAGGTTCTGAAAATTGCCGATAGAGATACGCACCTTGCGTTTGAACTCCTCATCGCCGCTCGTAGGCACATCTTCATTGCAGATGGCTTCCGGCTCAAAGAGCGCATATCCGCCCTTTTCGATCACATTCATCGTAATGTAAAAATCATCCATGAAAAAATTCTTCGGCACCGGGGCAAACCAGCTGCGACGGATCGCATAACAGCCGCCTTCTGCACCGATAATAGCATTCCAGCGGAGGCTCTCTGCATATTTTATCTTGTTCTCGAACTGGATATAATTGATCTCCTGTTTGGCGATCCCTTTTTGCTTCGGTGACACTTTCACAATGTTGGCAGCTACCTGTGCCACTTTTTGATTTTTGAAATGTTGCACCAGCTTGAAAATAGTGTCTTCGAAAAAAAGTACGTTCGCATCGGTCATTATAAAAATTTCTTCCTGTGCTTTTTCTGCAAGCGTATTGATGATCCCCGATTTACCGGTCCTGCCCGGAAATTTAATAAGCTGGATTATCCCTTCGTTTCCGGGAATGAAAGACCGGATGATCTCATTGGTACGATCAGTAGACGCATCCGAACCGATGTAAATTTTCAGCTTATGCTTCGGGTAGGTAGTGGCGAGCATGCTTTTCAGCTTGGCTTCGATCACTTCTTCTTCGTTGTAGGCAGCTAATAAAATGGCTACTTCCGGCAGCGCATCCGATTCTGCATACAGCTCGTTGTTTTGTTTTCGTTTCGGGGTAGAAACGATGATCCACAATGGATACAGCACATAACTATGCACCACGCACAAGGCGCAGAAACAAAACAATATGGCGAGCGAATAAAAAAGCACCTGGTCTTATAATTTGGAAAGCGCTTCGGTTACGTTCTTTTCGATGCGCGCTTCGATATGCTCCAAGGGGTTACGGACAAATGTCTCGCCTGTTACTTTTTCAAACAGCTCGATATACCGTGCCGAAATTTCATTGATCCATTCTTCACTCATGTCCGGAACGCTTTGTCCTTCCTTGCCCTGGAAGCCGTTTTCGATCAGCCAGCGACGTACGAATTCCTTGCTCAGCTGTTTTTGTTCTTCTCCTTTTTGCTGACGCTCTTCGTATCCTTCCTCGTAAAAATAACGGGAAGAATCCGGCGTGTGGATCTCATCCATCAGGCATACTTTGCCGTCATACAGGCCAAATTCATATTTGGTATCCACCAACAGCAGACCTTGTTTGGCAGCTATTTCGGAGCCACGCTGATACAGGGCATGCGTGTATTTTTCCATCTGCACATAATACTCTTCTTTCACGATCCCCTGTTTCAGGATCTCTTCGCGTGAAATGTCCTCATCATGTCCGGCAGATGCTTTGGTAGTCGGCGTGATGATCGGCGCAGGTAATTTATCGTTTTCTTTCAGTCCTTCCGGCAATGCCACGCCGCACAGCATTCTGCCCCCTGCATTGTAGGTCCTTGCTGCATGGCCCGCGAGATATCCACGGATCACCATTTCCACTTTGAAGGGCTCACACATTTTACCGATGCTCACTACCGGATCGGGAGAAACCAGCAACCAGTTAGGGACAATGTCTTCCGTAGCTTTCAGGAATTTAGCGGCGATCTGGTTCAGCACCTGCCCTTTGTAGGGGATCCCTTTCGGAAGGATCACATCGAATGCACTGATGCGATCAGAAGCTACCATTGCAAGGTATTTGTTATTGATCGTGTATACATCGCGCACTTTGCCTTTGTATACGGCTGTCTGCCCCGGAAAATTAAAATTTGTTTTTGTAAGGGTATTCATTTGATTATTTTCTATTTCTGGTTTCGCGTTGATGTACCACACTCATTAGTTAGCGGTAAACTTATATGCCATATGGCTCACTATTACTTTTCGGAGCTCTTATCTGTTTCCTTTGTATCTGTTTTCTTCGGCCTCGGCTCATACGGTTTATTCGGATTCTCCTTAGATGCTTCATCGTATTTCGCCACGATCTCTTTTACCAGGCGGTGACGGATCACATCACTTCCATCGAGGATCACAACTTCCACTCCTTTGATGTTTTTAACGATCCTCAATGCCTGTATCAGTCCGGAAGGCTGATTGCGTGGCAGATCCACCTGTGAGGCATCGCCCGTAATGATGAACTTGGCGCTGGCTCCCATACGTGTCAGGAACATTTTCATCTGGCTCTCGGTGGTATTCTGCGCTTCATCGAGGATCACAAAAGCATTGTCCAGCGTACGCCCGCGCATAAATGCAAGTGGTGCGATCTGTATCACCTTCGATTCGATATACTGGTTCAGCTTATCCATCGGGATCATGTCGTAGAGTGCATCGTACAAAGGCTGCAGATACGGATCAAGTTTCTCTTTCAGGTCACCGGGCAGGAAACCTAAGTTCTCGCCTGCTTCCACAGCGGGGCGCGTAAGGATGATCCTGCGCACTTCCTTGTTCTTTAATGCACGGACAGCAAGCGCTACGGCAGTGTACGTTTTACCGGTACCTGCGGGGCCCACTGCAAAGAGCATATCGTTCTTGGCAAGCTTGTCCACCATCTTCCGCTGGTTCGGGGTTTTGGCTTTGATCACGAGACCGCTGTTGCCAAACACGATGACATCATTGCCGGCTTCTTCCATCTTTTCGAGGATGTTATCGCCGTTCTGTCCCAACAGGCGTTCAATCGCAGATTCCGTAAGCACACCGTTCTTGTGATAAAAATCCACTAACAGCTCCAGCTTCTTTTCAAAACGCTCGATCTCCGGCTCATCCCCGATCAGCTTGATCGAATACCCACGTGCAACGATACGTAGTTTCGGAAAATATTTTTTTAATATGTTTAGTTTGTGATCGTTAACTCCGTATAATTCCACCGGCTCCACCGACTCCACTGCTATGATCTTTTCGCTCAATTTCTATGTTTATAATTCTGTTAATGAATAGGTCTGCCGACCATTAAAGAAGGTAAATTTATTAATTACTTTTGACTGTAGTTCACAATTTTTACTAACACGTTTTACGGGTGTCCATCATTACGCTTACCACCGATTTAGGGACCAAAGACAATTACCTTGCTCTGGTGAAAGCGTATATTCTCAAAAACTCGGGGATCAGCCAGATCATTGACATTTCGAACGAGATCGACAAATACAATATCCAGCAGGCGGCATATATTTTCGGTAATGCTTTTGATCAGTTCCCGGAAGGCAGCATCCATATACTTGCTGTAAAATCAGCTAATTCAGACAACAGGAACAGCCTGCTCATTTCACTGAGCGGACACTACCTGCTTTGCCCGGATAACGGGATCTTCAGCCTTTTTTCGGAAGGAACGAATGCAGGTGTGTTTGTGTTGAAAAATGAGCTCTTCCCTCCCACTCCTTTTTATGTAAGGGATACACTGGCAAAAGCCGCTCTTGCCTTTGCAAAGGACAAAAACGCAGAAGCCATTGCCGATAAAACCGAGCAGTACGTGCAGGCGCTGAGCTTTCAGCCCACTTTCAGCGGCAATAGCATTGTGGGCAAATGTGTATACATTGATTCCTATGGCAATGTGGTAACGAATATCAAAAAAGATTTTTTTGAAGCGAGCCGCCGCAACAGGCGTTTTACGATCCACCTGCCCAATATCCGCATCGAAGAGATCACCGGGAATTACGATGATGTAGCTGCAACGGATGCACTGGCCCTCTTCAACAGCGCCGGACATCTCGAAATAGCTATCAACAGAGGAGCTGCGAGGCAATTGCTCTTTCCCCGGAATATACACACGCACACGGATTTCAATATCACCATAGAATTTGACGAATGATCACACGTATCGTAAAAATGACCTTTGCTCCCGAAAAAGTAGCGGATTTCCTGGCTTTGTTCAACGAGAGCAAGGAACAGATCGCAGGTTTTCCGGGCTGCTCGCACCTGAAATTACTGAACGGAACCGACAACACCAATATCTTTTTCACCTACAGCATCTGGGATTCGGAAGAAAGCCTGAACAAGTACCGCGATTCTGAATTGTTCGCCAGTGTGTGGGGACGAACCAAAGCGCTCTTTGCCGCCAAACCCGAAGCCTGGAGCACGGTGGTGAAGTTTGAGAGTAAATAGCCGCCAATCCTTTATTTATTTCCGCAATAAATAGAATTCCTGCTGCAATCCTCTCTCTTCTGCGGTGATTCGCTTATCATTTGCGGCGATCCGCTTATTTCTTTCCGCGATCTGCTTGCCTTTTGCTGCAATTCGCTTATCATTTGCGGCGATCCGCTTGCCCTTTGCGGCGATTCGCTTATTTCCTTCCGCGATTCGCTTATCATTTGCGGCGATCTGCTTGCCCTTTGCGGCGATTCCCTTAATTTTTACGGCGATCCGTTTATTTCTTTCCGCGATTCGCTTATCATTTGCTGCGATCTGCTTGCCTTTTGCTGCGATCCGCTTATTTCCTTCCGCAAAAAATTAACACTACTGACATAAGGTTGTCACTCCTCCTTCTTAAATTTGTATTAAATCAGTAACATGAAAGTCCATACCACTAATTACGAAAACACGCTTATACAGATTGCAGATGACTGTCCTGTAGAAAGCAGTGAGATCCCGCCGGTAAAAGGAGATAAGAAGTCGGTGGCCAACATACAATTCGACCTCATCAGCAAACATCCCTACAAATTCACTTCGGATGATGTGATCTTCCAGGTATATGCGGATCGCAACGATCTTACAAAAAAAGAATACAAGGAAGCGAGGGCACAGTTCTTTTCGAAAGGACAACCCTGCCTGCGTACTTCTCCACTTACCAAACGATACGGCTGGGGTGTTCACAGCGACAAGGATGGAAAGATCGCATTGGTTGGCTGCGAAACGGCTGAGTATAAAAAACTCTCTAAAGATAAAACGCTAAAGACGGTGAAAGCGATGAAATCGGCGAGGTAGATTTGTTATGTTGTTTAGGATCTTCAATACAACAAATGCTGCTTTTCGGTTTTCACCCATTTTGCTTTGTAATCTGAGTCTACAAAAAATATTTTCAGATCTGCTTTGTAGTCGGCATTCACAAAAAATATTTTCTTTTTGGCTTTATAGTCCGAATCAACAAAAAACCAAAGGCCGGTATTGTCCTTTGCTTTGTAATCGGCATTTACTTTATACACCAGCAGATCTGCCTTGTAGTCGGCGTCTACTACGAATACTTTGATGTCGGCCTTGTAATCGGAATCTACGGAATAGATCTTTTGGGCTTTTGCGGAAAAGCAGATGAAAAGGCTGCAAAGGATAAGTAAATGTTTCATGTCAGGTTGTTTTAATTTTTTGAATTTACTGTTAAGAACAAATTTCCTGCCATGATTTTGGTATTATTTTCCTGTATATCGGTCCTGTTTTCCATTAAATAATCTTTTTGTTCCGAGACATCGTCCCTGTGTTCCTGCAAACAATTAGAATCGTTACCTTATTTCAATACCTTAAATCCATTTCCACAATATTTTCCTGTAAATTACGTATTACAAAAAAACACTATGTATAAGATCCTGATCATCGCTTCTTTCTGTTTCTTTTGCTCCCGGATCAGTGCGCAGCAGGAGGATTCGATACGCACATATAAAAATGAGATCGGGCTGAACCTCGTGCCGGCAATTTCCTTATTAAGCGGGTCGTTTGGTAATAATACCAATCATTCCCTGCAATTCAAACGACAGCTCACTGAAAAGATCTGGTACCGGGCTGGTCTTGGATACCTCACCAACAGGAATCCTGTAGAATCGGTTTCCCCCACGTATACCTTAGCGGGTGAGACAGATTCTACCTACGCAGTTACATATTCCAATTCTTATGTTCAGAACGAATTCAGGATCATGCAGGGAATTGAATTTCGCTTTGGCAAAAAACGCATAAAACAATTCACCGGTATGGACATGGGTTATGGGAGAAGCTCAAGCAGCCAGAGCGAGATCTTTGCGCTTTATAACAAACCAACCTATTCCTATGGAATTCCGAACAGCGAGTACTTTACGTATAAAGAGCGGATCATGGATTCGGTGATCAGCGCGCACTCCACCCGGCAAAACATACTTATCCTGAACCCGTTTTACGGCGCACAGTTTCACATCACAAAACATCTTTATTTCTCTGCGCAGCTTGGACTGAATTTTAAGCTCAGCTTCAATAAAACAAGCTATATAGCGGATAATGCCAATAAGTATCCTGATACTTCTCATAGCACCGGCTTCGATTTTCAGACAACCGGGATATTGAACGACTTTTCTATATTCTATAGATTTTAGAAGCAGGTATGGGAAAATATCCCTCCCTACTTCACATACTCCCTGAACACCTGGTTCAGTTTCTTCAGCAGGAAGAACATCAGTACCGCCGCTGCAAACAGGAGCACTACATTCACGGTGAAATACAATGCTTTGTTATCGTAGCTGTCCCAGAAAGTAGCAAGGATCCCGCTTAGCTTATTACCAATGGAAGTAGACAGGAACCAGCCGCCCATCATCAGGGCTGTTAATCGCGCAGGCGAAAGCTTGGATACCAGCGACAATCCCATCGGGCTGAGGAACAATTCACCGATCGTCACCACTCCATACGTTCCGATCAGCCAGAGAATACTTGCTTTTTCCTGCCCGTTGTGACAATAACTCACAGCAGCGATCATCACCAGTGGCGACAGGGAGCTGATCAATAAGCCCCAGGCTATTTTGGAAGGTGTGGTCGGTTCTTTTCCACGCCTCCGAAGGAATGCAAAGAAACCTACTACGATCGGAGTAAGAACGATCACCCAGCCCGGATTGATAGACTGTGATAATTCCGTCGGGATCAGGTAAACCGTATCGCCGTCTTTCGGTGTTTTGTTCTCCGCTACATTTTTAAAATAAGGTTGTATGTCTTTGCCCATAAGGGTATCCATCTTTGCCTTGCCCGTTTTCGGATCCTGTGTTTTCCGGGTAACGATGCGGAACTGCTCATCCACTACCGGGCGCATTTTGTCTTTTACTTCCACTGTTTCCACAAAGCTCAGCTTTTGTGCAGCGGGCAACACCTTAGCAGGCATTTCCCTGTCGCTGTATAGCTTCATCCATTTGTTGAGCGCCGTTCCGTTCTGCTTGAACACGGCCCAGAAAATAATTACCACTAAAAAGATCACATACATGGTACGGATCGGTTTACGCTCGTAGGCATCCGAACGTTTGTACAAACTATAGTAGAACCAGATCACCGGCAGGCAGGCAAAGATGAAGGCATCGGTAGCATCGTCACCAAAAATATTTCCGGGGATGATCCAGCCGATAACCGCCGCTATGATAGCAGGCAACAAGGTAGTACCAAGAATACGATTCAGTGAATGATCACCTTCTTTTAATGGTTTTATGAAATCAGCATGTTTGTAATGTTTGTTGCCGGCCATGAAGATCAGCACACCAATGAACATCCCGATGCCGGCTGCGAAAAAAGCGCCTCCCCAACCGAACTGGTTGCGCATAGCTGCTGCGATAAACGTACAGATAAAGGCGCCGACATTGATGCCCATGTAAAAGATGTTGTAGCCCGAATCTTTGTTGGCCCTGTATTTTTCGTCATCGTATAAATTACCAAGAAGTGTAGAGATATTCGGTTTAAAGAAACCATTGCCAAGGATCACCAGACCACAGGCTATATAAAACACAGTAAGGTTGTGCACCGCCATCAGGCAATAGCCGATCCCCATCAGGATCCCGCCCAGGATAATGGACCAGCGGTAACCCCATTTCCGGTCGGCCAGCAAACCGCCTATGAAGGGCGTGAGAAATACAAGTGCGATAAATGTTCCGTAGATACTGGAAGAGCTTTTCATATTCATTCCCCAGCCACCCTTATCTGTCTCCGTTTCGAGATACAGTGTAAAAATTGCGATCATGAGGTAATAACCGAAGCGTTCCCACATTTCTGCAAAGAACAAAAAATATAAGCCGACAGGGTGTTTGGAGGTTTTTTGCGTCATAGTTCAGTGATGAAAGTAAAGGATTATCGGGCAAGTTTCTGAAGCAAATCA
The DNA here is from genome assembly GCA_021156365.1 of Bacteroidota bacterium. Taxonomy (GTDB): domain Bacteria; phylum Bacteroidota; class Bacteroidia; order B-17B0; family Aurantibacillaceae; genus JADJDM01. The sequence goes on along the minus strand of JAJNDK010000015.1, from coordinate 57,899 downwards.
TTATCTTCTATTAGGATTTTTTCCAGATTGCTTAAAAGGGATAGATATAACCTTGATTTTTTCGCCTTTTTCATTTTTGTTTTCCCATTCTTCTTCTTCATAATCAAACTTAATAAAAGAACAGCACAATTACAAACCCCTGATGCAATCCACAAAGTATTTCACCTTGTTCTTGTCCGTATCCGGATAGAGCCCATGCCCCAGGTTCGCTATGTAGCGTTGCTTTCCGAATGCTGCGATCATTTTCTTTGCTTCCGTTTCGATCGTTTTTTCATCTGCATAAAGCATACAGGGATCTGCATTGCCCTGCAGGGTTTTGTTGCCTGCCAGTGTTCTGCAGACCTGAGGATCCATCGTCCAGTCGAGCCCGATCGTATTGCATTTTAGTTTTGCAATATCTCCTATGGCAAAATGCGCATCTTTTGCAAATACCGTTACCGGCACCTGCTGTCCGATACCATCGCAGATCATGGAAATGTATTTCAGGGAAAATTCCAGGTATTGTTCTTTGCCCAGCACACCTGCCCATGAATCGAAGATCTGCAACATATCGGCCCCTGCTGCTATCTGCGCTTTTAAATAGTTGATGGAAGACAAAGCGATCTTCTCTAACAGTTTGTGAGAAAGATCGGGATGTGTGTATAAAAACTTCTTTGCCTTGCTGAATGTCTTGCTGCCGGAGCCTTCCACCATATAGGCAAAAAGTGTCCAGGGCGCTCCGCAAAAGCCGATCAGGGGTACACGACCGTTCAGTCCTTTTTTGGCAAGCGTGATCGCATCCGTTACGTATTTCAATTCCTCTCCGGATGAGATATGCAGCTCATCAATATCGTTTGCTGTTTGTATGGTCTTTTCGAAATGGGGACCTTTGCTTTCTATCATCTGGTAAGGAAGTCCCATCGCTTCCGGGATCACGAGGATATCCGAAAAAATAATGGCCGCATCCACTCCTAAAATATCTACCGGCTGAATGGTAACCTCAGCGGCCATTTCCGGATTTTTCACGAATTCGATAAAGTTCTTTGCCTTTGCACGCACCTCGCGGTATTCCGGAAGTATACGCCCTGCCTGGCGCATCAGCCACACCGGTATGCGTTCTACCTCTTCGCCTCTTGCAGCACGTAGTATTAAATCGTTTTGTAGCATTTTATTTTATTGAAGCGTTCGTCTAAGGCGAACTAATTCTTAAACTTTTTGCCGCGGATTCCACGGATCAACGCAGATTTTTCATTTATACCATCCGCGAAATCTGCGAGAATCTGCGGCTGACCTAAGTGCTTATCTTTTCAGCTCGAAATTCCGGTAACCTTTCACTTCCTGCTCTTCGGCAGCAACTTCCTTTACTTTTGCCAGCGGCGGACCAATGTAACACCACTCGATCATCTTATTGATGTTTTCTTCCGTGCCTTCCGCTTCAATGTATACATCGCCATTGGCCAGATTTTTCACCAGGCCGGTCAGCGATAATTTCAATGCCATATTATGTGCGGCAAAACGATACGAGACGCCCTGTACTTTTCCTTTTACAGTAATGTTGTAGTGCCTGATCACTTATTCAGGGTTTCTAAATTGCGGTGCTCTGTTTTGTTCAGCTCGTCTTTCGACAGGGACTTAAAATATTCGTAGGTGATCTTCAATCCTTCTGCACGGCTCACTTTCGGCTCCCAGCCCAGGATCTCCCGTGCTTTGGTGATATCCGGACGACGTTGTTTCGGATCGTCTTTCGGAAGCGCCAGGGAGATCAGTTTCTGATTGGCTCCTGTCAGCTTCAATATTTCTTCCCCGAATTCTTTGATCGTGATCTCGCTTGGATTGCCAATGTTCACCGGCATATGATAATCACTCAACAGCAAGCGGTAAATGCCTTCCACAAGGTCATCCACATAACAGAAGCTGCGTGTTTGACTGCCATCACCGAACATGGTAAGGTCTTCGCCGCGTAAAGCCTGACCGATGAATGCAGGCAATACCCGTCCGTCGTTCAGTCGCATGCGTGGACCGTATGTATTAAAAATACGAATAATCCGTGTTTCCAGGTTATGTGTATCGTGATAGGCCATCGTGAGCGCTTCCATGAAACGTTTTGCCTCATCGTAGCAGCCGCGCGGACCAACAGGATTCACATTGCCCCAGTATTCTTCTGTCTGCGGGTGCACGTGCGGATCGCCGTATACTTCGCTGGTGGAAGCCACAAGCACACGTGCATTTTTTACACGTGCAAGCCCGAGTACATTATGTGTTCCGAGGGAAGAAACCTTCAGGGTTTGAATAGGTATTTTCAGGTAATCGATAGGACTCGCCGGCGAAGCGAAATGCAGGATGTAATCCAGCTTGCCCGGCACATGAATGAATTTACTCACATCATGATGATAGAATTCGAAAGCCGGCAGTTTGAACAAGTGCTCGATGTTTTTCAGATCACCCGTTATCAGGTTATCCATCCCGATCACATGATATCCTTCCCTGATAAAACGATCGCAGAGGTGAGAGCCCAAAAAGCCTGCTGCACCTGTTATTAATACTCTTTTTTGCATATGCTGAAAACTCAAAATTCGTTTGATCCTACAATTATCTTACTGTTTCTCTTCCAATGCTGGAATAATAATATCCCAGTTTTTTCATCTGATCATTGCTGTATAAATTCCTTCCGTCGAAGATCACTTTATTTTTCAGCGATGCCGACACCTTTTCAAAATCAGGTGTTCTGAACAGCGACCATTCGGTGCAGATGATAAGCGCATCTGCATGCGACAGCGCTTCATACGGATCGTCGGAAAATTTAATTTTATCCCCTAACAGTTTTTTTACATTGCTCATCGCTTCCGGATCGTGTGCAGAAACAGTAGCGCCTGCTGCCAGCAATTCATCGATGATATACAATGCAGGCGCTTCGCGGATATCGTCCGTATCCGGCTTGAAAGCCAGTCCCCAGAGTGCAAAATGTTTTCCTTTCAGGTTGCCCTTAAAATAATCCTGGATCTTCGGAATGATAATGGTCTTTTGTTTTTCGTTGATCTCCATTACCGAAGTAAGGATCCTGAAATCATAGTCCACTTCGTTCGCCGATCTGTGCAAAGCCTGCACATCCTTCGGGAAACAGCTTCCGCCATAACCTATACCCGGGAATAAAAAACGCTTCCCGATCCGGTCATCACTTCCGATGCCAATACGTACCATGTCCACATCTGCGCCTAACTTCTCGCAAAGGTTAGCGATCTCATTCATAAAAGTGATCTTGGTTGCCAGGAATGCATTGGCTGCATATTTCGTCAGCTCAGCCGATTTCTCATCCATAAAGATGATCGGGTTGCCCGAGCGAACATAGGGCTTGTACAATTCTTCCATCAGCTGTTTGGCACGCGGAGAGCTGGTGCCCACCACTACCCTGTCCGGTTTCAGGAAATCGTCCACTGCAAATCCTTCACGTAAAAATTCGGGGTTGGAAACCACGTCAAAATCCGTTTTACAGTTCTTTGCAACAGCTTCACGTACTTTTTCTGCAGTGCCTACCGGTACTGTACTTTTATCCACCAATACTTTGTAATCTTTCATCAGCTTTCCGAGGTCGTCGGCCACACCTAAGATGTAGCTCAGGTCGGCGCTTCCATCCTCACCCGGAGGTGTAGGCAATGCAAGGAATATGATCGCTGCTTTTTCGATCGCTTCAGCAAGGTTGGTAGTGAATTTCAAACGTCCCGCTTTGATATTGCGGTGGAACAATACATCGAGGTGTGGCTCGTAGATCGGCACTTCGCCGTTCCGCATCTTATTCACTTTTTCTTCATTGATGTCGACACATATCACGGTATTTCCCGTTTCGGCAAGGCAGGTGCCCGTTACCAATCCTACATATCCTGTTCCTACTACTGCTATATTCATAAATTCCTGGTTACGCCCCGATAGCTCGCGAAGCTTCGCGACGGGGTTGTTATTGTTTATTTTAGTTGAAAAAACTCAAAACGTTATCCGTAATGTACTGAAGTGTATCCTCCTCCATTTCGGTATGGATCGGCAATGAGAATACTGTGTCACACAGCTGCTCCGTAACCGGGAAGCTTCCTTCGCTCTTGAATGCATTCTGCTTATGCAAAGGGATCGGATAATAGATCATCGATGGAATGTTCCGCTCTGCCAGGTATTCGCGCAGCTTCGTACGGTCGGTATTTACCAGCTGAAGCGTGTACTGGTGGAATACGTGATCGGAATTTTTTACACGCACAGGGATCTTCATATTCGGATGACCTGCAAATGCCTTGTCGTAATGCGCTGCCACTTTGTTTCGTGCTGCCGCATATTCATCGAGGTGCTTCAGCTTCACTTTCAGAATGGCCGCCTGCATAGTATCCAAACGGGAATTCACGCCCAACACATCGTGTACATACTGCACCGACTGCCCGTGGTGGGAGATCATTTTTAATTTCTTCGCGATCTCTTCATCATTGGTATACATGGCACCGCCGTCACCATAACAGCCTAAATTCTTGCTTGGGAAGAAAGATGTACAGCCGATAGTGCCAATGGTGCCTGCTTTTTGTCTGGTACCGTTGGCAAAAGTATAATCAGCGCCTATAGCCTGTGCTACATCTTCGATCACATACAGCTTGTGTTTGTTTGCGAGCTCCATGATCGCTTCCATTTCCGCGCATTGGCCGAATAAATGTACGGGTACAATAGCTTTGGTTTTCGGGGTGATGGCTTTTTCGATGGCAGCCACATCAATGGTAAAGGTATCGGGATATACATCCACCAATACCGGTGTAAGACCAAGCAGGCCAATTACCTCAGCAGTGGCTACATAGGTGAAATCCGCTGTGATCACTTCATCACCGGGTTTCAGGCCCAGGGCCATCATTGCGATCTGCAGGGCATCGGTACCGTTGGCACAGGGGATCACATGTTTTACGTCCAGGTATTTCTCAAAATCGGCCTGGAATTCCTTTACTGCAGGACCGTTGATAAATGCCGTGCTTTCTATTACTTCCGCGATCCCTTTGTCAACTTCTTCCTTGATTTTCAGATACTGGCCCTTAAGGTCCACCATCTGTATTTTTTTTGTAAGTGTAGCCATGTTTTTACGATGTGCGAAGATATTAAATAATAACTAATTCCGTATTTTTATACTTTAAAGAATTGTTATGCAGAAAATTGCTGTTTTTACGTCAGGAGGCGATTCCCCGGGCATGAATGCCTGTATCCGCGCAGTAGTGCGTACGGCATCCTATAATAACCTGGAAACCATTGGAATTATGCATGGATACGAGGGAATGATCAATGGCGAATTTATCAGCCTGACGAAAAAATCGGTATCCAATATCATCCAGCGGGGGGGCACGATACTGAAAACGGCCCGCAGCCAGCGTTTTATGAGCAAAGAAGGCATGGAAAAAGCCTGGGAAAACCTACAAAAACAGGGGATCGAAGGCATGGTAGCCATTGGCGGGAATGGTACTTTTACAGGGGCGGAAGAGTTCAGCAGCCTCTACCCCATCAATATTATCGGATGCCCCGGCACCATCGACAACGACCTGGTAGGGACCGATTTCACGATTGGCTATGATACAGCTATCAATACGGTGGTGGACGCCGTGGATAAGATCCGGGACACTGCCGAAAGCCATGACAGGGTGTTCATTGTGGAAGTAATGGGACGGGATGCGGGCCTGATCGCTCTTCGAAGCGGTATTGCCGTAGGCGCTGAGGGGATCATGATCCCGGAGAGCAAAAACGACATCAGCCGGATACTGGCCCGCCTCGGAAAAGGCCGGAAAGACAAGTCGAGCAAGATCATTATTGTGGCGGAAGGTGATGAGAACGGGGGGGGCTACAAAGTGGCTGAAAAGGTGAAAGAAAAATACCCGAACTACGATGTGCGGGTATCGGTGCTCGGACACATCCAGCGGGGCGGGGCTCCTACCTGCATGGAACGGGTAAACGCAAGCCGGATGGGATATGCAGCCGTGCAGGCGCTGCTGGAGGGCAAAAAGAACGTCATGGTAGGTATCGTCAATAAGGAGATCTGCCATACCCCTTTCAGCCAGGCGATCAAGCATATTGAAGAACTGAACCCGGAACTGTTAAAAATGATGGAGATCCTTTCTTTATAAAAAAAATAAGATGATGAAACGCTGTTTATTATACGCCGCACTCCTACTGAGTAGTCTTTCGTTGAAATGCCAGCTTGAGGTCCCTGCTTTTCTTTCGACAGGGGTGGATGAGCTACCGGAGAATTATGGTGGCAAGGAAGAGCTGAAGCGCTTCCTGGATTTTCACCTTGTGTACCCCGAAAATGCATTGAAAAAGAAGATCGAAGGCAAGGTCGACATTCAATATACCTGCAATGACAATGGTGAGATCTCTTCCTACAAACTGCTGAACACCGTGGATCCGGAAATAGATGCAGAAGCTCTTCGTCTGTTTGGCTTATTGCTGTGGAACCCTGCTATCAAACAGAGGCAGCCTGTAAAATATGAGCACTTCATCAGCATCCCTTTCTCTGTTTCCCGTTATAAGAAAACACTCAAACGGAAAGATAAGGAAAATGCCAACCCCGCTAAACTACCAGTGGACACAAGCACCGTAATATATGACAAAGTAAACAAACAGCCTGTTTATATTCACGGGAGCGATTCGCTGCTGAAATATATAGCGGCCGAGCTGGAATACCCGCAGGAAGCCAAAAGCAAGAATCTCGAAGGCACGGTAGTGCTTACATTTATTGTAGAACCGAATGGGTTTATATCCAATATAGAAGTAAAAAAACCTGTCGCAGGTGGCTGCAACGAAGAGGCTGTCCGCGTGATCGGGCAAACAAAATGGTTTCCCGGAAAAAAAGATGACAGGCTGGTGAGATGTAAAATGACCTATTCGATCGTTTTCAAGCTGAACTCCGGTTACCGCGATAACGTGCAGGGTTCGCAACGGATGGGGGCTTACTAAGCAAGCGAACGGGCATAAAAAAACCTCCGGGTTTTGGGCCGGAGGTTCACTGTTTTATCAGATAAAATACTGCTTACACTTCATAGCGGAATACCGATTCGATATCCATCTGGTCTTCGTGCATCACATCGAGATCTTTTACCAAACCGCTGTTCAAACCATACACCCAGCCATGTACCAGCAAGGTGCGCTCTTTCCATGCATTCTGTACTACAATGGTCTTGCAGAGGTTCTTTACCTGCTCTATAACATTCAGCTCCGTGAGACGGTCGGCTCTTTTGTCGAAATCTTCGATCGCTTCCAGCTCCGGTTTATACTTGGTATATACTTCTTTGATATGTCGCAACCAGCTGTCTACAAATCCGTGCGCCTTATTGGTCATGGCTGCGCGAACACCGCCACAGCCATAATGGCCGCACACGATTATGTGTTTTACTTTTAAAACATCTACTGCGTATGCAATCACGCTCAGTGCATTAAAATCGGTATGTATCACCAGGTTGGCAATGTTCCTGTGTACAAAGATCTCCCCGCTTTGTGTGCCTGTGATCTCGTTGGCAGGTACGCGGCTATCGCTGCATCCTATCCATAAATACTCGGGAGTCTGTCCAATGGAAAGTTTTTTAAAATACTCCGGATCGTCGTATTTTTTTTCCATTGCGTACTTTCTGTTTCCTTCTATTAATTTTTTATATGAATCGTCTATCATTTTGTTTCTTTATTAGTTGATTAGTGTTTACTTAAAATCTCTACTTCTGTGATACCTTCCAGCGTCACTTCTATATTCTTCATTTGTGAAGATTGTTTGAATTCCGTTATGGTTTCCAATACATCACGATCGATAAATGAGCACCTGCCTCCGTCGATCACTACTTTTGAGCCGGGCTCTACCGAATGAAAGAACTCGATAAATTTTCCTTTATTGATGAACGTTACATTTTGCTGCAGGCGGATAAAATAAAATTTCTGCCCGTCGATCGTATCCGCCAATAAACGGAACGGATCTTTGAAATTCTGCCGCAGGATAAAGATGATACCAACGAAGAGGCCGGCTGCAACGCCTTTCAACAGATCGGTAAAATACATCACGATCAGTGTAACAAGGAAAGGCAAGAGTTGTGCGAGACCTTCTCTGAATACTTCTTTGTCTTTCACTGTATCGCCGATCTTTAACCCGATCTTCGTTAGCCCCAAACGTACCGAAGCAAGGAATGTTTTAACCGTGCCTTTTGTAGGCAGGAATAATTTCCACCCGGTGAGGATAAGGATCGCAGCCAGTGCAGAGAGCGGTATCATTTCGAGTACAGAAGGGATCAGGAAAATAGCGGTCAGCAGCAGGAGCCCGTGTGTGATCGAAGATAGCTTCGACTTGGCTCCGGCGCTTACATTGGCTGAACTACGTACGATAACAGATGTGATCGGGATACCTCCAATGAACCCGCAAAGAATATTTCCCGCGCCCTGTGCGATCAGCTCACGGTTGGTAGGAGTAGTATTGAATTCGGGGTCCAGCTTATCTACTGCTTCCACTCCCAATAATGATTCGATACTTGCGATCAGTCCGAGTGCAATACCTACACTCCACACATGGGCATTGCCAAGGGCTGAGAAATCAGCGAATACCATATTGCTGCGGAGCTTATCCCAGGTGCTCAGATCCGGCATATCCACGAGGTGTTTGCCCTGAACGGCTACATCCGGTGCATACATATTCAAACCAAGGTTGATCAGCACACCGACAACCACGACCACCAGCGGGCCGGGGAACATACTCAGTATGCGGTTCTTTTTTACAAACCCTGTATTCCAGAAAATAAGTAATGCGAGACAGCTAAGCCCTATAATAGTAGCGCCAACGCTTATATCGTCTACCACCCGGAACATTTCCGTAAAGGTATTTTCTCCGTCACTTTGCTGGAACTGGAAATCTCCCTCGGGATCTTTATCATGACCAAAAAGATGCGGGATCTGCTTCTCAACAAGGATGATACCGATACCGGACAACATCCCTTTGATAACAGCAACCGGTATATAATGGCCGATAATACCTGCTTTGATAACTCCCAACACTACCTGGAAACAGCCTGCGATCATAACGGATACCAGGAATGCATCGAAGGACAGGGCCGGGATGGAAAGGCCGAATTTCTCCGGAAAAAGAGCCGCCAGTACCGTGGCTGTTAAACCTGCAGCCGGGCCACTTACACTTAAATTGGAGCCGCTGATCATGGCTACCACGATCCCCCCGATAACACCGGCGATCAAACCAGCAAGGGGGTTAACACCCTGGGCAACAGAAATACCGAGGCAAAGCGGAAGGGCAACAAGGAATACCACAAGCCCTGCTTTGAGATCAGATGAAATTGTTTTGAACATATATTATTGTTAATTGAATTAAATGAATAATTAAACACGCCGTGTCTACAGCATGCAAACTCCAATCAATTAACAATTCGGTGGCGGGGAAGCGATCTCGAAGGAATGATTAATGACCTTATCATCCGAATAGTGGATGAGCTTCATTGTTTTGATATTCGCAACAACTGCGGTAAGCTCCAGGACGGAGCAGTGCAGCTTTTCTTCTTTTGAAAAATCTTCTTTGCCTTCAGGGGAAGCATCATCTTCCTCCTCCGCCATAGTAAGGGATGTAACTGAGTTCTGGAACTTAAAGACATACGAAACCAGATTGCCGCCAAACAGGTTGAGGCACAGATAAAGTAGTAATATGTTTTTAATCCATTTCAAGCAGGAGCAAAGATATGAAAATCGGTTCGCAAATAACAAATCGTTATTTGCCTTTTTTATTTACATCAGCGGCACAAAGTACATACTTCAGTACCTTCTGTTTTTGGGCATCGCTCAGTTGTGCTTTCGGGGCCATCCAGTCCATGATCGCCGGCCAGTCCTGTTCACTCTTAAACTCCGGTTCGAACAAACGATGGCATCTTCCACATTCGCCATTGTACAATTTTTCTCCTGCTGCAATATCCTCTTTAGGAAGGCCCGGATACCGGATATCCGATGCAGCGGATAGCTCTGCCGAAAGGGTTACTGCCGGTGCAGGCGTTTCATTTTTCACAGTCGTTTCTGTGCCTTTCTGTTTTGATTTGCAGGCCACAGTGATCAACAGTGCACAGGCAAAAAGGGTAAGTATTCTCATATATTTTTTTTGTCGTCTCTTATCAAAAATCAAACCGTATTTAGCGTTGTTTCTGTACGGTTCCTTTGCGCTTTTTAGCATGCTTCGAATGCCAGCCTCCCGATTTCCCGGAGCCCGAGCAGGCAGCCAGCACTAGCAGCATACAAATACTTAAAAGCAGGGCAGTTTTTTTCTTCATCTCAGTTCTTTCTATTTTAATTTTTCATCGGCTTTTGTTCTCGCCTCCTGCATTACTTTATCTGCTTTTACGTTGGCTTCATCCGTTACTTTCTGTGCTTTCGCTTCCGATTCTTTCCGGAGCTTTTCGGCCAGTTTTTTATTCGCGATCTTTTCGATCGGATTTCCGCCTTTGTTCTGCAGATCATCGGCCTGTTTGTTTCCTTCTGCACGGATCTGTTCTGCCGCTTTCGCCGCCTCCGCTTTTATGTTATCGGCTTGTTTCTGTGCATCGGCCAGGATCTTATCCGCTTCTTCTCTCGCTTTTTCTTTTACATCGGCGATCACTTCCTGTTTTTTCTCTTCGATCAGTTCTTTCACCTGCTCTTTCACTTCATTCTTCACGTCCTTCATCGCATCTTTCATTCCTGTTTTGACTACCGGTTTGGTAACCGTTCCGCCAATCAATGCCGTTGCTTTGATCTTCTCAGGCACCGACATATTCTGCCCGGTGGCTGTGTTCACTTTGCCCATCAGTCCCTGCACTACACTGTTCGCCTGTGTTCCGAGGTCTTTTGTAGGGATCTCCATATCCCATTTGTAGTCGATGGTTTGATCGAAGCCGGTACTTCCTGAGATCTCTGCTGCTACATTCTGCACTTTCGTTTTGAACGGATCGATCTCCACTCTTCCATCCTTGAATTTGTAAAGCAGGTTGATGTCCTTGAACTCCATTTTTTTCAGCTTCTCCATTTTCAATGCATCGCCTAATTTTACAAATGGTTCGAAACCTTCTACCACTACTGCATTGGTTTTGAAATTCCCTTTCCCTGTCAACGAAGTAAGATCCGGTTCCATTTTCTCGTTCAGCGTGCCAACCAGGTCCGTCAGCGTAGTGGAGAATTTCCCTTTTGCATATTGCCCTATCGGGGCCAGTTTCTGAACACTGTTGAATGCCGTAAATGTTTTTTGTATATCGAAGTTCGAAATATTCAGATCGAAATTAATAGCAGGTTTCTTCATGTTTTTTGTATCATAATAACCACCTATTACCATATTTCCATCCAACAGATCCATTTTCAGTTTTTCCATGCTTACACGGGCGTTACGAACAATAACTCCTCCGGAAACATTTGTAATATCGATCTTATCGTAAATAAGTTTCCCAATAGTTGAGTTTAAAACAAAATCAATGTTCTTAGGGACTTCCACCACTGCCATTGCTGCTGTGTCTGCCGCCGCAGGAGCTGCTACTGTAGTATCCGTAGATGCCATTAGCTGGTTCAGATCCAAAAGGTTTGAAGTAAGTGCAAAGTTTCCTTTGATCAGTGAATCTTTAAATATATACTGCATAAAGTCTTCGATCTTTCCACTCATTTTAATATCGGATCTTCCCATTTTAGAATCGAAGTTTGCAAGCTCTACATATTTAGGTGTAAAGTTCAAACGCATTGCGTTGATCATAATATCGTATGGCAGCGTAGTTGTTTTGTAATTCATTTTATCAATTTCAACAAAACCTGCTGCTTTAAACTCATCGTATTTCTCCTGTTCGATCATCGACATACGGCCATTCAGGTCCACATCCATATTGATCGTACCATTGAGCTCATCGCCTTTCTCCATTGGAACAAATTCCTTTACACTTGCCAGGATAATCTTTCCTTTTACCATTCCATCGATGGCAGGGTCTGTCATCACATTCTTCACGTTCATTCTTGCATCGATCGGATTGCCTGCCATTTCCATGTGGAATTTATTGAGGTCGATGATCATACCGTCGAGCGTGCTGCCCGGACTGTTTACATCCAGGTTGATCTGAATATTATTTACTGATTTTGGCAAAGAAGGATATTTGAACATTGCATTTGCAACTTCCAAATGAAGACCGAATGAAGGCATGGATTTATCATTGTACGTTCCTTTTGCAAAACCATTTAACGAAAGCTTGCCCGATGTTTTTACAGAAGCAAAATCTTTTGAGTACACTGCAGGAACCAATGATAACAAGGATTTAAACTCCGTTTGTTTACAACTGAATTTTATATCTGTTTTAATATCTTCCTTCATATCCAACCAACCGTCAAGAGCCAAAGCAAGATCATTTAAATCGAACTCGTTCTCTTTTAATGTAAATTTCATATTCAGAAGGTCCATTCCAACATCCATTTTGATCTTTACACGCATATCTTTTGCGTACGGAATTCCACCATACCCAAAATTCAGTTTCCCGATCTCTGAATTGATATTCATATCGAATATATCCTGGGTGAAATCTCCATCCAGTGTAAAGTCCATGCTGTCGAGGCGGGAAGTCATGCCCATAGTGGCATCATCATAGCGCATCGTTCCGTTCTTTATCTCGAATTTATTCAGCGTCAGTGCAAATTTGGTAGCAGCTGTATCCACAGCTTCCGGAGCTTTGGCAGCAGTGTCCGGTTTCACAATATCCCAGTTTGCTTTCCCGGAGCTTAATACTTTTCCATACAAATAAGGCTGGTCGAGCAGGATCTGCTTCACCTCATATTTTTCGCCTTTTACTACGCTGATAAGATTCACATCCAGCTTGGTTTGTTTGATCCAGGCAAGCGTATCCTTTTCGAATTCGCCTACTCCGATCACGCTCACGCTGTCGATCGTAAAGCGGAAATCAGGGAAAGAGGAAAATAAGGCAATATCAAATTCGCCAAAATCAACTTTGGCATTGAGGCTTTTGTTGGCCTCATCTTTAACTAACTGGATGATCTTATCCTTGAAGATAAAAGGAAGGATAATGATGGCTAAAAGAAGAAGTAAAAAGGTAATTCCGGTCCATTTCAGGATCCGGCGAAAAATGCTCTTTTTCTTTTTAGGTTGATTATTGCTCATATAGTCGGTTCTTGAAATTTAGAACACGAATATATAGAATGTTAAATTAAAAAAACAGTTAAAAAGGTACAAATTGACGATATAATTACATATATCTTAGCCTAAATAGGCCATCAGCAATTTGCTGCGGGAAGTATGCTTCAATCGTCTTACGGCTTTTTCCTTGATCTGGCGGACACGTTCCCGGGTCAGTTCAAACCGCTCCCCGATCTCTTCGAGTGTAAGCGGGCTTTCCCCACTCAGTCCGAAGAACATGCGCACCACATCTGCCTCGCGGTGTGTGAGTGTTTTCAAGGCTCTTTCGATCTCGATCCGCAGGGACTCATCGATAAGAATCTTGGAAGGGTTCGGGCTGTCCACTTCTTCCATTACCTCATACATGCTTCCTCCGTCGTCCGTATTGCTGAGCGGAGCATCCATGGAAACATGGCGCCCGTTGTTCTTCATGGTTTCAAACACTTCGTTGGTGCTCATGTCCAGAGCTATTCCAATTTCTTCGGCAGTAGGCTCACGCTCAAACTCCTGTTCCAGCTTGGAAAATGTTTTATTGATCTTATTAATAGAACCGATCTTGTTCAATGGCAAACGCACGATCCGCGCCTGTTCGGCAAGCGCCTGCAGGATACTCTGACGGATCCACCACACTGCATAGGAAATGAATTTGAAACCGCGTGTTTCATCAAAACGCTGGGCGGCTTTGATAAGGCCTAAATTCCCCTCGTTGATCAGATCGGGCAGGCCCAGACCCTGGTTTTGGTATTGCTTGGAAACCGATACCACAAAACGAAGGTTCGCTTTGGTCAGTTTTTCAAGCGCAGCCTGGTCTCCCTGCTTTATTTTTCTTGCCAATTCAACTTCTTCTTCTGCCGTTATCAGGTCCACTCTTCCGATCTCCTGGAGATACTTATCCAATGAAGCTGTTTCCCTGTTTGTAACCTGTTTGGTAATTTTAAGCTGTCTCATGTAGTAGCCTGATTTTTAGAGAATGATTGAATTAAGTTCGAAACTAACTTATTTAACGTCGGGAATTTCGAAAAGTTTCGCAATTGTTAAAAAAAGTGAATAATAGTTGAAAAAAGGTACTTTTAGTCCTTATGGGCAGAATTTTAGCGATCGATTATGGAACCAAACGAACCGGGCTGGCGGTTACCGATCCGCTGAAGATCATTGCCAGCGGCCTGCAAACAGTGGAAACAAAGGGGCTGCTTACCTTTCTTGACCAATATCTTCTAAAAGAGCAGGTGGAATGCGTGGTAGTCGGGGAACCCAAAACAGTTACCAATGAAGATTCGGCCATTGCACCGAGAGTGAACGAGTTCATCAAAAAATTCAGCCAAAAGCACCCGCAGATGAAAATTGAGCGTATGGACGAGCGTTTTACTTCTAAAATTGCTCAGCAAACTATGCTTGCAGGTGGATTGAAGAAAAAAGACCGCCAGAATAAAGCCACGGTGGATATGGTCAGCGCCACTATTATCCTGCAGGATTACATGATGCTGAAAGGCATATAAATTATTATTTCAAGCCTTGCGTCCATAAATAGTACTTCCTGTTAGGAAAAAGTTGGATTGTTTCGTCATTTTTATTTACCAACGAAATTGCATTCCGACGGAACGCCGGACCATAGCCCTGTGCGTCCCGATAGCTATCGGGATCTCCCCTCGGGAGAGGGAAACCAAGACACGGATTTCAGGGTTCTGCTTTCGCAGAAATGAGATTCGTTAAGAGAAAGAAAATAATCTGTATAAATTAATCCAACCCTTTTATCTGACAACACAAAATGTACAAAGGCTGCCCCCTTAACACCAGGAAAGACAGCCTTTTAATTTTTTCAGAATAATAAACAAAAAAGGGGCGGATAACCGCCCCTTTTTATGATCATTGTTATTTGATTATTGTTGTTTTACAACCTTAACCACGTTCATTTCACCGTCAACTGTCAGTCTCAGGTAGTAGATCGCGTTTGCAAGGTTTGTAATGTTCATTTCGTATGTTTCTCTTCCTTTCAATGTTTCAGAGGAGATCAGCTGACCTTCTATTGTAAACATTTCAGCTTTTACCACATTGTCTCTTGAAGGAGTTGTGATAGAGAAGTAACCGGTAGTAGGGTTCGGAGCAACCACTATGGAAGCAGCTGCGCTCAGTTGTTTAATACCGATACAAGGATCCACTACAACTGTTTGTGTGTCTGTAGCAGAACAAGTAGTTGTTACATCCGTGTAAGTGTATGTGATCAATACCGGACCTGCTCCCGCTACTGTAGCGTCGAAGTTGGTTCCTGTAACACCTGTACCGCTGTAAGATCCACCTGCAGGTGAACCTCCTGACAATGCATTCACCGCTGTGTTCACACATGTAGTAGTGAATGGCAAGCTTAGCGTCACAGCAGGAGAGTTATCAGTATATACAACTGTATCCTGACCCACACAACCTGATGGAGCTGTAACCAGTACTGCATATATACCAGGAGCTGTTACGTTGAGTGTAGAACCAACCGAGCTGTCATTCCACAGGTATGTTGCACCTGCATTTTGAGCGTTCAGGATGATGTTTGTACTCGAACAAACCGCAGAGTCATTACCAAGGTTAACAACAACTACTGGTGCAATCGTTACGTTGATCGTGTCGTTTGCAGAACAGTTTTGTAAAGATGTAACTATTACAGAATAAGCGCCTGTAACTGTAGCATTGATGGTTTGTGTTGCATCTGTAGTACTCCATAAGAAAGTAGATCCTGCATTGCCTGCATCCAGTGTGACACCGGTACCGCAAACAAGTGTATCTGCTCCAAGGTCTACAGTAGGAATAGTGTTGATCGTTACCATAATGGTATCGTTTCCAATACAACCTTGCGGGCTTGTGACTTCCACATCGTATGTTCCTGTAGCTGTAGCTACAAATGTTTGTGCCATTGAACCGTCTGTCCACAGATACGTTGCACCTGCATTGCCTGCATCCAGCGTAACTGAACCACCGCAACGAACCGAATCAGTACCTAAAGCAACAACCGGGGTCGGGTTGATAGAAATAACAATTGTATCTCTTCCTACGCAACCGTTACCATCCGTAACTGCTACATCATAAGAACCTGCAGTTGCTGCAGAGATCGTTTGAGTTGCAGCTGTAGTGCTCCACATGAATGTGCTTCCTGTATTTCCTGCATCCAGTGTGAGTGGAAGACCAACAGAACAAACTGCCGTATCATTTCCTAAGCTCACTACCGGAACTGCATTCACAGTAACAGCTGTTGTAGCAGAAGACGAACAACCGAAAGCATTGCTTACAACCACCGAGTAGGTAGTAGAAGCAGTTGGAACAACATCCAAAGGATTTTGGGCCGAAGAGGTCAATCCTGCAG
This sequence comes from Bacteroidota bacterium, assembly GCA_021156365.1. Classification (GTDB taxonomy): domain Bacteria; phylum Bacteroidota; class Bacteroidia; order B-17B0; family Aurantibacillaceae; genus JADJDM01. Next base: position 41,421 of record JAJNDK010000015.1, on the reverse strand, counting down.
GACTTGATGTCCATGCATAGTTCATTGCGCTGCTTGCTCCGGTCAGGGCTAAATTGTCAAGTCCCCATCCGAAATCCCATGAAGCATTGTAATAGAAGCGTAAATACAATGAGTCGTTCCCTGCATATGCATTCAGGTTCAATGTTGCCTGAGCCCATGCACTCTGAAGGTTTGTATTCGCATTGTACGTTTGAAGATCCGTGAAAGTAGTACCATTCGTTGAGATCTGAACTTTTCCTTCATCCACACCATTAAAAATTTTGTAGAAATGATAGTATGACAGGCTTAAGGTAGTCATCGCAGAAGCATCGATCCTTGGTGAAGTCAGGGTAGTTTTAGTAACACTACCTGTACCGCTCACATCAGAGTTTGTCATCATAAATTGTGAGTTGTCGTTGCTGCTTACAGAACCTGTCCATGCACCAGCCGGAGTAAACGGACTTGTGCGAAGATTCCAGATCGCATCTGCCTGGTTGGTACCGGTAGAACCTGCGTTTACAATAGTCCAGCTGTTTGTGGCTGCATTGAAATCTTCAGTAAGCAAGGTAACCAAAGAACCTGCAGATGAGGTCAGATCAATTGTATCGCCTGCACAGATCGTTGCATCAGAAACTGAAGCGGTAACACCCGTAACAGCAGGAACAGCAGAAATGGCTGCAGTAGCTGTATTGGTACAACCTGTAAGAGCGTCTGTACCTGTAACAGTATACGTAGTGCTCATTGAAGGCGTTGCATTTACTGCAGAGCCTGTAGTCACATCAAGACCAGCGACAGGAAGCCATGTGTATGTATCAGCGCCTGAAGCTGTAATCGCGATCGCAGGACTTCCCGGAGTACAATAGCTGGTAGCTGTTGCAGAAGCCGTAACCACCGGAAGTGGGTTCACCGTAATTGTGATCGTGTTCGTCAGCATACTACCACAGGCATCAGTTACTGTAACTGTGTAATCGGTTGTAGTAGAAGGATTCACAGAAACAGTATTGGTAGTTGCACCACCCGGCATCCAGTTGTATGTGTATGGAGTACCACCACCAACAGGGGCCGCTGTAATAGTAGTAGAAACACCCGCACAAACCGTCGGAGATGTTGCAGTAACACCAATAGCAGTCATCGGATCAACACTGATCGTAACTGTTCCGGTAGTTGAGCAACCTGCCGGGGTAGAAACCTGCAGCGTGTAAGTGGTTGTGCTTGTTACCGCATTAGCCATCGGATTTATGATTGAAGGATCACTCAGGAAAGTTGTCGGTGTCCAGGCATATGTTGCTGTAGCCGGAACCATGTAGCCACCGTTATATGTCCCAATAGTTTGTAAAGGAGAAGGAGAATTGGATTGTATCCAGTCAGATCCGACGTTGTTATCCGTAGCAACTGAACGAATTGTCCCTGCCATACTGCTTGGAGATGATGCAAAACCTGACCAGTCAGCGGCAGTTACGCCGGTTGCGGGGTTAAACACATATCCGCTGTTTACACCCACTGCATCAACAACAGTAGCTCCGTTCAACAGAACAATACCTACCAGTCCGCCGGAAGAATACGTATCAGAACTACCACCAGTATTGAAATACCTGTTGGCAATGTTATCGGTACCTGAACCCAGGTTCACCACCGCAACACCGTTCCCGGGAATGATAGTTCCTGCAGGGAATGTGAAAGGATGGTTAGCAGTAGCAGAATTAGTTGAGTAATCCATTAATTTATATCCACTGATATCAACCGGACCAGCCGAAATGTTGCTGATCTCAACAAGATCTGCGCCTGTGATATATGCAGGATAAGATGCTGTTGCGCCGGTTCCGCCGCTATACATGGTAACTTCCGTGATCAACAGAGATGCACCTAAAGAAACCACTGCATTGAGCTGAGAGTTACCTCCTGCACAAAGATTAGACGGAGTAGCCGTAATCGAGTTGATCACCGGGTTTACATTTACCGTGACAGATGCAGTAGCTGTAGCAGTACATCCATTGGCTCCTGTACCTGTAACCGTGTAATTTGTTGTAGTGGTTGGATTAGCAGATACCGTTGCACCTGTTGCAGGAGTTAAACCTGCAGTTGGCAACCATGTATAAGAAACTCCGCCTGAAGCTGTAATGCTTACCGGCGCACCGCCCGGAGAACAGATAGTAGCTGTTGTCGGATTGGTCGCAATCATAGGATTTGGCAATACTACCACTGTATCTTCTGAAGACAGGGCAACTGCAGGACCCGTTGAACAGGTTACTTCGAGTACATAGTAATAAGTACCTGCTGTAAGCGCGCCCGTTGTATAAGTTAAAGTTGTAGCGCCTGAACCGCCTGTTACGTTGGTATAAGGACCACCTGCAACTGTAGAAACTTTCCACTGGTAAGAGATACCTACACCTGAAGTTGAACCTGTGTTAGCAATAGTAACTGTTTGGTTTTCGCAGATCGTGTCGGTGTTTACAGTAACTGTTCCACCAACAGCAGACATACAAACATTTGGAGCGAATTCATCAGCTCCCATATCAGGATTTGTTGCATTACGTGCATCTCCGTCAATATCTGTTGTAACAGCTATCGGGGTTCCAAGGTTGTTCAGTGCAACGTTAGAGTTAGGAATCAGGTGAAGATCGGTTGTCGATGTGAAAACAGCATCAATATTAACCGAGTTGGCTTCGCTGGAACTTGCTGTTTTATAGGCGGCAAGTGTAGTGTAATTCGTACCGCCGATCTTTCCGATAATATTCGTACCGGAAGCTGCAGCACAGAAGTAATCATTAAAATTGGCCTGAGCCAGCTGAGCTGCATTGGTTTCAGCAGCAATACCTACTGCTCCTGCTCCTGTAGCTCCCAAACGACCTAATTTATTGATAACAATATTGTTTTTGATCTCACCCGTCGATGCATCATCTAATGCAATACCGATGGAGTGTGATTGTGCCCCGTAGTTAAGTGTGGCACCGCTCAGGTAAATGGTGTTGTAATATATTTTAGCACCGGTCTGAGCCGTAGTACCAAACAGGTAAATACCTGTAGGGCTATAAGTAGCTCCATATGTACTATATGAATCAGCATCACCTGTGATCGCATAGATCATGTTGTTGCTTACTTCTACATTACAGTTGGTTAAACCTGTGGAAAGCGCAATACCTCTGCAACCATAACCGGATGTCCCGGTATATTTCAGATCATGAACAATGTTTTTCTCAACAAGGCTATTGCTAACTCCGGTAGCTAACCAGATACCCGCATCTACTTCCGAATTGGTACTAACGAAATTACCAATAGTATTTCTGGAAACGACTGCACCGGTAACCCCTTCCACATAAATACCTGTGAAAGTAATTGCATTGGTAGCAGTAGCATCCAGGTTATTCATACTGATATTTAAGCCGCCGCCATTACCGGCTGCAACTACTGCTCTCGCATAAATACCTATATATGCTTTTTGAATGAGGTTGTTCTGAACAGTGATACCATTAAAGTACCCTGCATTACCCAATGTAGTACCATCGGATATTACAAGCGCCGTTGAAGTAGTAACTCCATTGGTAAGGATACAGTTTTTGATCCCTGTAGAAACGATCGGGATAACACCGCCGTTTGCATTACCGATCCACAATACACTTGGAGTAGTAGTACTGGTGTTGGTAATAGACAGGTCTCTTGTAGTTGTACCATTGTTGGATCCGTCAATAGTAATATAGCTACCCAATACCCTGATAAGCGCATTTGTGCTGGCAGCTCCGCTAATGCTTGCTGTTACACCTGTAGCAGGCAGAATAGTAAGCGTATTGGTGCTGCTTGCGTCAAAGTTATGCAGGAAAGTGATCGGGAATGTTTCCGCTCCACTGTATGTTGCATCGGTTAATGAGAAGATAACCGGCCCTGTTAAGCAGCTTGTGTTATATGCATTCGCTGCTGCAGTTAAGGTAGTAAAGTTTCCACCTGCACCTACTGTATAGGTCCCTGCCATCGTTACCTGTATTGTCCAGGTAGAAGGCGTGGTCGGAGGTGTTGTAACGGTGTTTACATCCGTTGCAACAAGCCCCGCTGAAGGATTGGACACAATATTGTTATTTGTAGAAGCATCCTGTGCAATGATGAAATAGGAGATCACATCACCTGCCACTACTGTGAAGGTCGGATTAAAGGTCCAGGTTCCGTTTGTTACGGTTCCGGAAGTCAGGGTACCTGCTACACTTGTATAGGCGCCTGCATTGATGCGATAATAAATACGTGGTGCATTAACGCCGGTTGCAACTCCTGACGGATCAGAAATCACAGCGGTAAGCGTTCTGCCCGTAAGACCACAGGCATTGGTAGAGAAGACCGTTGCCCCGATAACCGGCGTAGTAAGATCATTTGGGACAAATGTCCCTTCCCATGCGCCCATATCCGGAGTAGAAACGTTCCTTACAGTTCCTGCATAATCATCGGTGATAGCCGGAGATGTAATCTGAACGCCTGCGCTTTCGATTTGCGTCGGAGTTCCGGTATCTACATTCAGGAAATTTGGATTTGAGCCAGTAGTACTTTGGAAGTTAACATCTTCTGTAACAGACAATGTTTCACGGGTACTTACACGGGTCTTAAATGCAGCCAGTGTCTGGTCGCTGTTGGTTCCATCATAGAAGATCAGTCTCGAAGTGCCTGGAGTACCTGCATAAAATAAATTATTATTAGAGGTAGCGCTGTAATTGGTCAGAGCTACTGCACTTCTTCTGTAAGCTACTGCAAAGCCTGTACCTGCAGGCGTGGATTTATCGATGAAAATATTGTTTTTCAGCAAAATAGTAGTAGGTGTACCGTTTGAAGATAAAGCCGAAGAACCGAAATTAGTTCCTGTGCTTGTTCCGTTCAGATAAACTGTATTGAAGTATACATTGTTTGTGGTACCGCCTGTCAATGAGATACCGATCAAAGGATTTGCTGCACTTACTGCCGGAGTCCTGAGATCGCCGATAAGATTATTAAAAGTAGTAATCGTAGTTCCGCCGGAAACAAGCAATCCTGTTACTGCACCGCCCGTGTTACTGTTGGCAATATCGTAAATTTTATTTTTAGACACGTTAACGGTAGTTCCACCTGAAAGATTGATACCCGTTGTTGCGCTTGTACTGTTAGCAGACAAGCCGGAAATAACATTTGAAGTAATATTTACTATCGTTGAAGCAGTCGAAGAATTGATCCCGGTAACATTTCCTCCCGTAGACACAAGGCTGCTGAGAGTGTTGGATGAGATGTTGAGCGGGTTACCACCTGCGAAAGTGTTTCCTGCATTGATCGCTGTAATGGATCCGGAAGTATTCCAATTGCTGTACGTATTATTGCTAATGCTGGAAGTAGCCCCGATATAAGTGAAGCTCATACCTGTGTAAGTACCGGTGCTTCCTGTCCAGTTATTGAATGTATTGCCAGTAACAGTACGGTTAGGGCTTGAACTTGAACCGTCAGTGTTCCCGATACCGGTGATTGCAGTAGAACCCGTTACTGTAATATTGGAAAGGGTGTTACCGGTAACAGTGTAATTGGACCCGTTAGGAGAGCTGGATCCGGAAGTGAAACCTGTAATCGTTCCGCCGGCTCCGGTTTTGGAAAAGCTTCCCACTATCCTGTTATTGCTAAAGGTTTGTGAAGCTGAGGCTGGCATGGTATACCCATGATTTACGAAAGTTACCGACCCGGTAGTGTTAAGGGTAAGATTGGAAAAAGTATTGTTATCCACCAGTAAAGTACCTGTAGCTGTTTGAGCAGATATAAACGTAACCGTGCCGGAAGCACCTGCCACCGTATGTCCTGTATTTACAAAGTCATTGCTTGCGATATTGAGAGTCGAAGTAGCAGCTGTAGTAGCTGATTGAACCTCGATACCCGCAATTGTGATTCCGGTAGCTCCCGGGCGCAGGGAAACTGTGTTGGTGGAAATTGTATTTGTAGCGGTACCTGTTGGAGTACTGGAATATGAAAAGATAAGTACTCCGCGCAATGTACCAGCCGTTACGCCTCCATTGGAGCTTGTAAGCGTGTTACCTGTAATGGTGTAGTTGTTTACGTTCTTCACATAGACCCCAAATACACTTCCCGATACATTCGAATAACCGGAAAAAGTGCCAGTAGTACCGTAATCGGTAATCGAATTTCCTGTGATGTTAAGGCTTGTATTGTAATCCGCTGTTGCAGTAGGACCTGCCACAACGATACCATTATTGGTATTGGAAATCGTGTTGGTAAGGATCTTCAGCCCGGAATTACCACCTGTTGCTCCTGTAGCAGAAGCTGCAGTAGTGGGAGCTGCTAAAGTATGTGTAGAGTTACTGTAAATAGCAAAAGTATTTTGATACGTACGGTTCAGTGTAATTGTATTATTCTGAATAGTACAATTTTGAGCTCCGTTGGTAGCCGTAGCATACACCAGCGCAATACCCCACTCTGTCATCGTGTTGGTGGCAGCGGCTGTTACTGTATTGCCAGCATTCTCCTGTAAGACAAAACCTTCGATAGTAACATAATCTGCACCTACCAGTTTAATGATCGCATCATTCAGATTCCCAACAACCTGTGCACTGGAAGCTGTAATAATGTTTCCATTACCGGTGATGATGATCTGATCAGTGGCGTTACCCTGTGCGGTAACCGAATACCCACCTGCAGGTGCTGCTTGTGCGTTTCCTGCCAGGAGGTTCAGCGTTACGCCGCCCGCTCCTACACCCTGGGTGTTCAGATCCGTAATAGCCGCAGCCAAATCGGCATAGTCACCCGGAATGTTCTTTGTTCCCGTTAGCTGTGCTTTCAGACTGGTGCCGAAGCCGAGCATCAGAACCAGACAGATCATTGCCAGCTTTGACCAGCTCCCTGTTGGATTTGCTTGTAGATTGTACTTTTTCTTCATTTATTTGATTGGTTTGTGTGTGTTACTTATTTTTCCCGAATAAAAAAATCCTCCTTAATTTTTTATTAAGAGGGTAACAAAAATACGCTAAGTTTTACTTACAATATGAAATTGTTAGCTTTTTGGTGATATTTTCATCCCGAGATTAACAAAAATCAGATGAAATATAGCAAATGAAATATGATTTTAATAAACACAACAAGCTGATTTTCAATAATTAATAAAAAATAACCGATTTTAAAAACCGATCTCCTACGTTAACTAAATAGATCACTTTCAGGTGTGCGAAAAGATCATTCGGAGCTCTTTATCTTAAATCTATCGGCTTTTCAGATCAATATCCGGCCGGATTTAATCTTCCTATTTAGTAATTACACAGATCAGATGGATATAAATAAGTGTTTATTTATTGGTGGCCCTGAGAGCATATTGGTTTTCAGGCAATAATTTCCGGCCAATAAAAAAGGGCGGTTGTTACGCCGCCCTTTTCTTTTTGATACTATTGATATTTATTGCTGTTTCACTACTTTCACCACGCTGGTTCCACCGTCAACTGTCAGTCTCAGGTAGTAGATCGCGTTGGGCAGGTTAGTGATATTCATCTCGTATTCTTCTCTTCCTTTCAATGTTTCGGAGTAGATCAGCTGACCTTCTACTGTATACATTTCAGCTTTCACCACATTGCTAACGGATGGAGACAGGATGGAGAAATAACCGGTAGTCGGGTTCGGAGCTACCGAGATAGAAGCAGCAGCACCCAGGTCTTTCACACCGATACAAGGATCAACCACAACAGTTTGTGTATCAGCTGACGAACAGCCTGTTACACCATCTGTATAAGTATAGATGATGTCGTAGTTACCCGCTGCACCGGCATTGAAGTTTGTGCCTGTTACACCTGTTCCGCTGTAGATACCATTAGCAGGAGCTCCACCGGAAAGCGGGTTCACTGCTATGTTCTCACAGGTTGTTGTGAATGGGAGAGAAAGTGTTACCAAAGGAGAATTGTCGGTGAACACAATGGTATCCTGTGCCACGCAACCGCCTGCAGAAGTCACTTCTACAAAGTAAATGCCGGGCTCCATAACTGTCAGGACAGATGCGTTCGAGTTGTCATTCCATACATAAGCAGAGCCTGAATTCTGAGCATCGAGAACGATATTCACACTTGCACAGATTGCAGAGTCGTTTCCGAGGTTCACATCAATAGCAGGAGCAAACGTCACAGTGATCGTATCTGTTGCAGAACAATTCTGGGCATTTGTAACTTCTACAAAATACTGGCCGTTCGTGCTCACGTTGATCGTTTGTGTAGCCGCAGTGGTGTTCCATAAGAAATCAGCACCCGCATTACCTGCATCCAGAGTAAGCGCACCAACGCAAACAGTGGTATCGTTACCTAAAGTAACAGTTGGAATAGTATTGATAGTCACATCGATCGCGTCAGAGCCTTCGCAGCCGTTTCCATCTGTTACCATTACGCTGTATGTTCCGGAAGTAGTTGCCACCAGTGTCTGAGCCGTAGTCATATCGTTCCATTCGTAAGTCGAACCTGCATTCCCTGCATCCAGGGTTACAGAACCACCGCAACGGATCGTATCAGTTCCTAAAGCAACCACCGGAGAAGCATTTACAGTAACGGTCAGGGTATCTTTTCCTACACAACCGTTTGTACCTGTTACGACTACATCGTAAGAACCACCTGCATTTGCAGAAATCGTTTGTGTAGTTGCAGTTGTGCTCCATAAGAAATCAGCGCCTGCATTGCCGGCATCCAGGGTCAAAGGAAGACCAGCTGAACAAAGCGCTGTATCGTTGCCTAAAGAAACAACAGGAATATCGTTGATCGTTACATCAATAACGTCAGAGCCTTCGCAGCCATTTGCGTCTGTTACCACTACGCTATATGTTCCGGAAGCAGTAACTGTAAGCATCTGAGCAGTAGTCATATCGTTCCATTCGTAAGTCGAACCTGCGTTAGCTGCGTCCAGGGTTACTGAACCACCGCAACGGATCGTATCAGTTCCTAAAGCAACAACCGGAGCAGGGTTAGCAGTAACAACCAGTGTATCTCTTCCCACGCATCCGTTTGCATCTGTTACTGCCACATGGTAAGAACCGCCGGCGTTTACAGAGATCGTTTGTGTAGTTGCAGTTGTGCTCCATAAGAAGCCAGCGCCTGCGTTGCCTGCATTCAGTGTCACAGGAAGGCCAACCGCGCAAAGTGCCGTATCGTTTCCTAAGCTAACTGTTGGAACTGCATTCACAGTAACACTTGTTGTAGCAGATGCAGAACATCCGAACGTGTTTGATACTGTAACTGAATAAGAAGTGGAAGCTGTTGGTACAACATCAACCGGATTTTGCATGGCAGAAGTAAAGCCTGCAGGTGCCGATGTCCAGGCATAGTTCATATTCGTAGCTGTTCCGTTCAGGACAACATTGTCAACTGCCCATCCATAACCCCACGCAGCGTGGAAAGTGTAGCGGATATACAAAGTATCATTACCAACATAAGTGTTCAGATTCAGATTTGCCTGAGCGAAATTGGTAGCTGCACCTGTAGTCGCGGTATATGATTGAACCGTTGTCCAGGTAGTACCGTCGGTAGAAACCTGCACCCTGCCATAATCACCTGCGGCATTGAAACGGAAGAAATGATAGAAGGACAGATTGAGAGTAGATGCGATTGATACATCGATCCGCGGAGAGGTAAGTGTAACATCAGTAACATTTCCGCTTCCTGCCACATCCGAATTGGTCAGATAGAACTGGCTCGCATCGTTGCTGTTGATAGCACTAATGCCCGCAACACTGGTCCAGTAACCACCGGGATTATGACCATTCGGTCTCAGCGTCCAGGCTGCCAGCGCAACGTTTCCTGCGCCTGTAGTTGTGGATGTGTTCGTTGTAGTCCAGCTGTTGGTTGCTCCGTTGAAATTCTCCGTAAGGAATGTAACAGCGGAGTTTGCTGTAGATGTAAGGTCGATCGTGTCACCCGCACAGATAGTAGCATTGCTTACAGATGCAGTTACTCCTGTTATAGCAGGAACAGCTGCAATAGAAACAGTTGCTGTATTCACACATCCTGTCAGCAGATCTGTACCGGTTACGGTGTAGGTTGTGCTTGAAGCAGGATTTGCATTCACTGCAGAGCCTGTAGTCGCACTCAGCCCTGCTGCAGGTAACCATGTGTATGTATCAGCGCCATTGGCAGTGATAGCAATAGCCGGACTTCCGGGAGTACAGTAGAAGTTAGCTGTTGCTGTAGCCGTTAGTACAGGGAGGGCATTTACGTTGATCGATACGGTATTGCTGGAAGTAGCACCGCAAGCGTCATTTACAGTAACTGTATATACGTCGCTTGAAGCAGGACTTACAGTAACAGTGTTGGTAGTCACACCGCCCGGCATCCAAACATACGTGTATGGGGTTCCGCCTCCGGTTGGTGTTGCTGTCAGTGTGGAAGAAGCCCCTGCACAAAGTGTTGTAGAAGTTGCTGTTACGGCTACCGCTGACAGTGGATCAGCATTTACTGTTACACTTCCTGTAGCAGTACATACGCCATTAGATACTGATACTGTATAAACAGTAGTGGAAGTAACACCATTCGCTATTGGATTAACGATGGCAGGATCGTTCAGGAAAGTCGAAGGAGTCCAGGTATAGGTATTTGTTGATACAACGGGGGCGTAATCAAATGTATAGATAGTTCCGGAAGGAATGTTAGTAGCTGAGTTGATACCTGTATTTTCTGTGCTGCTGCTTACAGTAGAGCTTGTAACAGGCAACAGCGGAGTTACGCTTTTATAATTTCCAACTGCTCCCGAAATACCGATAGAAGCGGATGTACTTACAAGCGCAGCGCTTGTAGAACCATAGACAAACTGGATACGCCCGCTGGCCTCATACAGTAAAATCTGCATGTTGATAGTAGGATTTGTTCCGGATCCTGAGCCACCCACATGTAGATTTGTCCATTGTACGGTTAAGATCCGGTTTGGAGCAGTACCTGTAGTCTGGTAGCTGACTGTTGCACCGGTTGTATTGTTATCGTCCCAGAGTGGAGCAATACAGTTTGCATTTGTTGCAAGTGCATTTCCAGCGAAACCGGCAAGGGTAGCTGTTGTTTGTCCAAGTTCGATCAACCCATTTGACCTTAAACCAAACACGGTGAAATAGTTGCCATTGTAGCTGAAATTAAATCCGATAGGAAGATTTCCAACTCCAACGTCATCATCGAGCATGGTACCGCCCGTCAATACAGTTCCTCCGATCGGGGTGTAAGTGCCCGAACCGGCAGAGAACGAATAGGTGCTGGCAGTGCTTGTGTTCCCGGTTGCAATAACCTGAAGCTGCGAGTTACCTCCTGAGCAAACGCTTGAAGGAGTTGCTGTCGCAGAAGCAATAAACGGCATAGTGTTCGAAGCAACAGCTATGTTCGCTGTTCCGATACAACCGTTACCATCTGTTCCTGTAACTGTATAAGTAGTGTTTGCTGTAGGGCTGGCGCTTACGTTTGCCCCTGTGGTTGCAGACAGTCCTGTAACAGGAGTCCAGGTATAAGTTGCCGCATTAGATGCAGTCAGAGATACCCCAGCTGCAGGGAAACAATAAACAGGAGAAGAGGAAGTAAGCCCCACTACCGGATTTGCATTCACCAGCACTGCTTTTTCAGGAGTGGTTGCGGAAAGACCCGAACCAATGCAGGTAGCAGTGAGAATATAATAAGTAGATGCAGTTAAATTACCTGTTGCCTGTGTATTCAGGGTTCCAAGCATTGTTGTATACGGACCTCCCGGAGTTGCAGAAGAAGCCCACTGGTAAACAACTCCCGCATCAGTTGATGTTCCGTTGAAACCGAGAGTAGTTCCTAAGCCGGAACAAACTGCATTGACACCTGAAATAGTTCCTGCTGTAGGAGTTCCGGTACAGGTTGTAATATTATAAGCTCCGAAATCGTTATCCGTACGCGCAGCGCAATCAAGGTCATTTGTAACAAATGCCTGAAGAACAGCTGCAGTTCCGTCTAAGCCCCCATTACCTGCATGCAGGTCAGTAGGATAAACGGTGAAGTTAGGATTTAAAGAAAGAGAAGCTGCTTCATAAGTAGAAGCGGTAGTCCAGGCAGCAACTGTGTTATAGTTGGTGGCATTACCCAATACGGGAAAACCTGTTGTACCCGCATCATTCAGGATGAAGATATTATTGTTGTTGGAGGTAGTTCCTGCAGATCCGAAAGCGGTAGCAGACGTTGAGAATATACCAAGGTGTCTCGCCGTACCTGCTTGTGTAGGAGTCAGGTTGGCAAAAATATTATTGGCCAGGTTATACACCGGACCTGAAGCCGTAGAAATCTCAAAGCAAACACTGCTCAGGGTAAGAGAGCCGCTTCCGTTCATAGCTACCGTGTTGTTGTAGATCTGGTATGATTGTGTGGCTGCTCCGCCGGTGCCGCTGATGTAGATCCCTTTCAGGGTTCTGGTAGCGCTGGCAGCTCCTGTATATGCCGAAGTCATTTCAGATATAGCGTTATTGTAGATCCTTAAGGCATGAGTACCGGTTGTTGTATGTGAAGCCCTGATACCGGAAGCAGAATTTGATGTATTAGTGGTACTGCTGTTACGGATCGTCTGGATCTTGTTGTTATAAACAGAAGATGTCCCCTGGAACGTTTCGATAAAAATACCGTCGATTGTAGCCGAACTGGCCGTAACGTTGCGGATGTTGTTGTTGAAAATACTTACACCGCTTTGGTTAGTTGCTCTGATACCAAATGCAGCCGTACCGGTGTTACCAATATCATTAGCTACAGCCGGATCACCGATGGAGTTAAAGATATTACACGCTGTAGTACCGATCTCGCAGCTCAGGTCAGGAAACGTGGCGTTACCCGTTAGGAGGATACCACCGTTTGTGTTCCGGATGTTCAGGTTGTAATATTTATTGTTACTGTTGGCGCCTGCTGCAGAAGTAGGAGTTGTGGCAACATTCTGATAAATAGCTCTCGAAGAAGTGTTTGTTCTGTTGAGGGTGATCGTACAGTTTTTGATAGTATTGTTCTGAGCACCATCGGTAGCAGAGGTATTGAATACATAATAACCATATTCAACAGTGGTATTGGTTGCGGTAACGTTGATACCGTCGAAAGTATAATAGTCGCCACCTCTGAAATAGATCCCTGCGTCAGCGCCAAATGTACCGCCGGCTTTCCGGATCTCAGGATTGGCCCCCGAACCGCTTTTCTGGAAGGTAATGGTGTTGGCCGCTGTTCCGGTCATCCTTACCGGCATAATTTCTTCGGAGAATGTCTGTCCGGCTGTAACGTTGAAGGTTACCGGCCCGCTGATCCCGCGAACGTTCAGTGCACGAACCGCATCTTTGATAGTTCTGAAGTTCAGTCCGCCGGTTGCCATCGTATTATCAACAGTATATGGACCGTTGAGTGGCGTCAAAGCGTCCGGAGCAGTAAACAGGTAATACCTGCGACTGCCGTTGGCTGTAGAATGCAATGGAGCTACCGTTGAGCTCGCTGTATAAGAATTGTTAGTAATGTAATACACAGACTCGGCCTGGGTCGTCGTATTTACACTCATCACGTTATCAACAGTAGTGTTATTGGAAAAGCCAATATAGTAATCTGTAGGAGTAGAGGTGTTGGTAGCCATGTCACCATATACATACTCAAAATTATTGCTTGTTTCGTACAGACGAATCTGGAAGGTACCGGTACCGTTACCGTTGGCTGCGAGGTATCTTACCATAACGTTTTGCCACTCGATAACCAGTGTACGGTTAGGTGCAGATCCGAATATTTTCGCATGCACTTTTCCATTCGTTCCGGTTTTCATGTCGTTACCGAAAGGCGCAATGGTGGCAACGGTATTGGCTCCAATTGTATAAGCATTGGTTGCCACAGTTGCTCCCAACGCCATCACGCCATTATCGTTTGCGGAGAACGTGGTGTAATTGGTTCCCATGAAACGGAATGTGAAGGAAGTACCAGCTACAAGATCCAGGCCTTGTGCTGCAGAGGACGCATCATCAACATTTGCAGCAACCAGCTGTGTGGTCCCTGTCGACATGTCGATCGTGTTCCCGTTTAAATCCAATGCCAGGGATGCGTTGTTCCCCGTTGAAAAAGTGTAATGAGAAGATTGTTGCGCCAGGATCTTCGTTCCTAAGAACAAAAGGCAGAGCAATAAACAGCTTAATACCGGCGAGCTTATCCGCGCGCTTCTTTGTAGTTTTTTGTAGTTCATCATTTTTTGTTTGTGTTCAATTAATTCCTCCTGTTTTAAAAAAAACAGAATAACAAAAATACGTTAAGTTTCCTTTATTATAATATGAATTGTTCGATTTTCGGTGTTAAACTCTTCCTACTTCCAAAAAATCATGATTGATGTTATCAAATGTCCGACGAATTAAAATACGATTGTATTGATCCTGGTGTTATGCGAAAATATATTCCGTTTTGAAAAAGTTGCGGATTATATTTTAATCTCCTGTTGTAGACAAAGGTTGGACCTGATAGCTGTCGGGATGCGAACATGTCCGTTCGAGTGCCACGATACTGATGGAAAGAAGGTGTCTTATCAAATTTTCCAACATGCCTTAAATTAAAGGCATCGGGGTGTATCGAGAACAGTCCGGAGCAATATGATCACATACGTAAGCGTCTCTCGCGAGGCTTCGCGAACATTCCGATGTCGTGCCCGATGAATATTTTTAAAAGTAACAGACTTACTACTCTTGCAGGGCATTGTCGGGCCACTCGACGTGACAGCCTAATTCTTTTCATCTTTTAGTACGAGCTGAATAAAAAAAGCGGATCGATTAAAATCCGCTTTTCAAAACTCAATGAAATTACAATAATCACTTCGTCGCTTTATAACCCAGGCTCTCCGATTTTTTTATATCCACTTCCGAACCTGGTTTATCACCTGCATAGCTTCTGCACATACCGCGATAATAATATGCCTGTCCGGAAGAAGGGTTTAACTCGATCGTTTTCGTAAAATCATCGATCGCTTCGGCATCTTTCGCCAAAAAATAATTACACATTCCCCTGTAGAGGTAGTTGTTTGCATATGTAGGCTTTAATGCAATGCTCAGACTGTAATCCGATTTTGCTCCTTCATAATCTTTTGTCATGTATTTTGAATTCCCGCGCGCATAATAAGCATCATACATCGGTTTCAGTGCAATGGATTTGTTATAATCCGCAATAGCTCCTGCATCATCAGCCTTTTGATATTTAACCAGCCCCCTGTAATAGTATGCATTTGCACTTTCAGCATTGAGAGCGATCGCCAGGTTCAGATCCGCCATCGCTTCGTCGTCCTTGGCCAGGAAGTACTTGCAGGCACCGCGATACACATAGTTGTTGGCATAATCCCCTTTGAGCTCGGTAGACTTGGTGAATTGTGCTATTGCTTCGGTGTACTTTTTCTGGTTGTACAGGCACAGTCCTATATTATAATATGCGTCATAAACAGGCTTGATGCTCAGCGATTTTTTAAAATCGATCAGGGCCATCGAATCGTTCAACATGGCATAATAAGTAAGTCCCCTGTCGAAATAATAATCCCCGTTGCTGCCATTCATACGGATAGCCTGGGTGAATTTGACAAGTGCATCCTGATATTTCAATTCTTTGTACAATTGATTGCCTTCAAGATAGGCTTCCTGTGCGGTTTGTGCAAAGCCAAACACTGCGAAAAAGCATAGAACAGATGTAAGTAGTAATTTTTTCATTTTAATGGATTTGATGTGGTGAAATTAACAAATATCAGATTTCGTGCCAATTAATACGTTCATTATTTTTCATCAAATCTTACGTTTGCACGTCCATCCCCTATTTTTCAAGGTAGCTGAGATCAGGAACGACCTTCCTTTTTCGTTTTAGTTCATATTCGTAAAACACCCTGCCCAGCTTTGACAAATACGGAAGCGCCACACTGTTGTACTCATACCTGCCGGTATTGATAATATCTTTTTCATTTGCATAGATCACGGCCGACAGCATAAATTCCGTCTTATGTTTAGTATCCACGATATAGGCGCAATCGACCATAAAACCATAGGACTGGCCCACGATATTATAGATCTTTATGTCCTTATTGACGATCGGTTTCTTCGAATCGCCATAGAGAAAATACTTTTTATAGGAATCATGGAATTTTTTCGGGTCGTATTTTGGATAATCCGATTCGCCCGGATACATGCTGAGGTATTTCATCAGAAAGCGCTGATCTTCTGCAGTGATGTTAAAGCGCTCTTTTTGCGGTAAGGAAGAGTGGAACACCGTTTTAAAAAGCACCCGGTGAATATCCCACAAGCTCATGTAATTATAAGTGGTAAAATCTTTTGGCTGGTTTATTTTTTTTCCACCGGCATCCACATATCCTTTGCCTACCAGCGCTTTTCCGAGCGGGTTGAGGTATGTTTTTTTAGAAACGGTCTGTTCCTGTTTGTAGAGTATATTTTCATTCCTATCCGCAAAACGGATGGGATTGGAAGTAAGGTTCTGCAGTCCTTTACAGCCTCCGTCGAAGCGGTGGACAATACGCATATTGGGCAATCCATAGTGTTTCAAACGCTCGTGAATAAAATCGGGAGTAAGGAACTCATAGATCCTTCCGAAAGCGAGGTTATCGCTCACCAACAGCATACGCCGGATATAGTGTGCTACCGAAGGCAATCCATTGGCAGCCGTGGTATCGGTGCTTACGTTTTTTTCGCAGGCGCTGATACTATCCGTAAGCATCGGTGTTTCCTTTGTTATTCCTTTTTCTTTCAGCGAATTTATTTTTTCCAGGGCCAGCACCGAGCAGGGAAGCTTCACCAGGCTCGCGCAGTAGAAATAATTACTGCTGTCGTACAGATAATAGTGATTGGTAAAGTGCGGTACATTCTCCTTGTCCCTGTTGATCTGCGTATAAATGATCTGTATCTTATATTTGGCAGGAGCGGCCAGGATAGCGGAAAAGAACTCCGGCTTGCTTTTGAGCAGGGAATCAATGAGCGCTGAGTTTTTGTATTGCGCAAAACTGCTGTTTACTGCAAACAGTAAAAAGAATAAAACAGCTATTTTGCGTACTACCGGCATATTAACCTGGTTTGTATTTGGATTTGGTGAGGATCAGCTGGGCATCCGTGGTTTTCATCAGGTCTTCGAGGCTTACTTTTTCGTTTTTATTCATGTAGCTGCGAACGATCTGCCAGCCGATGTACATGGCAATACGTGGCGGACAGTCTTTGCTGATAGCGGATGTGAAGGGCCCTTCGGATGTGTATTCG
Organism: Bacteroidota bacterium; assembly: GCA_021156365.1. Taxonomy (GTDB): domain Bacteria; phylum Bacteroidota; class Bacteroidia; order B-17B0; family Aurantibacillaceae; genus JADJDM01. The sequence continues at coordinate 24,260 of JAJNDK010000015.1, read as the reverse complement.
GCTATTTCTTTCAGGTCATTTTTGTACAACCTTTCTTTTTCGGTAAAATGCCCCCAGAGCTTTTTCTCGTAGGCTTCGCAGTATTTCACCTGTTCGCTGGTGTAGCCTATTTTGATCGAATCCGGTGTATCCGGAAGCACTGCATCCATGCAATAATACATCTTCCCGTAAAATATCATATGGTTCAGCAGGTTGTTGATCGGTTCATTGCTGTCAAATGTATTGATGATCCAGCCCTTCATGGCATCCGAAACCAGGTATTCTTTTCTCAGCTGGATGGTTTTGTACTGAGGCCACTGCAACATCCGGTAAAAGGCATTGTCCGCACCCAGGTACATTTCCAGGCCCATTCCCAGGGTACTGTCGGCGGTTGTGATGTTGTAATTAAAGCCCGATTCAAAGGCAACCACCTTTTTCGGCAGGGGTTTGCCGGGAAAATGATACCGGAATCGTTTAAATGCACTTTCCATTTCGGAGGATACCCTGTTTATCTCTTCCGTTGTGTAGATCCTGTTCACATCGGCATGCATTTGCTTCATGTCTTTATTATTTATGAAGGCTGCCACGGCTTTGTATGCTGAATCCCGCACCTCGCCGGGGTTCAGGATCCCGAAAATAAAGGTGGAATAAAAGTCCCCGTATTTCTCTTGCATGGATTTTGTATAGGACGCGATTTTAGAGGTATCCATTGCAAACAGATCCTTGTCAAGCCGCAGTATCTCTACTTTCTCCACTTTTATATCATCCGTTTCCACTTCCAGCCTGTTTCCGCCGCAGGAACATAGGATCAGCAGCGGCAGGATGAATATTATCACTTTTGACTTTCGCATATCAGGAAAAGTATTATTTTTGTTTCGTATTGTAGCGAGGCTTCGCTATAACAAATTTAATCAAAGAGAAAGTATAAACCATTTCAATTAATAAAAGATATGAAAAAATCACTATTAGTAATTGCAGCCGCTTCCCTATTCGTTGCTAAATCTTCTTTTGCCCAGGACCAGAAAAGCGTTCGCTTTGGTATCCGTGCTACACCTGCCATCAATTTTATGACGCCTGAAAACGACAAAAAAGTGATCAAGAACGGCGCAGTTATGAAAGCAGGCTTGGGTCTTGCCCTTGAATTCAGACTAACGGATGTAGTTTCTTTCCAGACAGGCGTAGATTATACAACAGCCGGTTTCAAAGCAAAATATACCGGTTCGGATTCTGCGTATTACCTGTATAAAGATGATGCGATCGTAGAGGCTACAATAAAAGGTGATTCCCTGAACGATCCGTATCCTGCCAACACTACAAATGGTTATACCAGCTACCGTCTGCTCGACAGGAAATACAATATCGGTTATCTGAACATCCCTCTTACCTTTAAAATGAAAACCAAAGATATCGGTGGATTTACTTATTTCGGGCAGATCGGCGGTAACCTGATGATCAAAGTAAGCACACGTGGAAATGACAATGTGGAAAAATACACATATAACACGACTACTATGACGATGGTAAAAAGCACAGAGGAGATAAAAAAAATAGACATTGGTAAAACAATGAACCTGCTGACTGCCTGTGCAAGTATCGGCGGTGGAGCTGAATTCAATATCTCCGGAAGCACTTCCATGTTTGCAAGTATTCATTACCAGCATCATTTCATGAATGCTTCAAAAGCCGATTCAGGTTACCTGATCCGTGCCAAATCAGAAGCAGGATCAACAAAACTTTCCGAATTCCAGAATGCTGCCAAGCTACGCCAGATCGTATTAGCAGTTGGTATATTGTTCTAAGCAAATTCTACTCAAACAAAAATCCCGTTCTCAAAAAGGACGGGATTTTTTTATGCTTCTACTGATGGCTTCGGCTACGCTCAGCCACCAGTAGAAGGACCCAGTCACCAGTAGAAAGCCTCAATACCAGCATCTAATCTATCAAAGTTTAAAACTTTGGCAGGTTTAGTGACGGTGGCCGAGCATAGTCGAAGCCACCATCACTAAACAAAAAATCCCCTCAGCTAACTGAGAGGATTTCCTGTTTTTTAAAGATCTATATTCTACTTTACAGCATCTATTACTGCTTTGAATGCTTCCGGGTGATTCATTGCAAGATCTGCAAGAACTTTACGATTCAGATCGATGTTCTTTGCATTCATCTTACCGATAAATTCCGAATAGCTCATTCCGTGTTGACGAACACCTGCGTTGATACGCTGGATCCATAATGCGCGGAAGCTACGTTTTTTGTTTTTCCTGTCGCGGTATGCGTAGGTTAAACCTTTTTCCCAAACGTTTTTGGCAATTGTCCAAACGTTTTTACGGGCTCCCCAATAACCTTTGGTTAAGTTGAGGATCTTTTTTCTGCGGGCCCTGCTGGCCACATGATTGACTGATCTAGGCATTTTTTTGTTTTTTACTGATTCCCAGTGTCCTGACGTTTACAGTCTGGATCTTTTTACTGAGTCTCAAGGTTTACACTTTTTTCTTCCGGTTTCGATTCAAATTACTTTCCAATGGCAAGTAAGAATTTCACATTCCCCATGTCTCTTTCGTGAACATAACCGGTCTTTTCCAGGCCGCGTTTACGGTCTTTCTTTTTCTTGGTCAGGATGTGATTCTTAAAAGCATGCTTTCTTTTGATCTTACCGGTTCCAGTTAATGCGAAACGTTTTTTCGCGCTGGAATTTGTTTTCATTTTTGGCATCTTTTCTCTTTATAAAAATTTGGACTGCGAAGATAGATAATTTTCCCGATCCGAAAGTGTTTTTTTGTATTATTTAAGTGACTACAAGCCAGTTACTTACAAAAGGATCATTCTACTTCCGTAAAAAACGGGCTAATGGCTTCTTTGAACCAATCAGGAGGCTGGCAGGGCCTGTTATTGCTTTTATCAATAAAAACAAGCGTTACCCGGCCACTGTTCAATAATTCGTTCGCCTGGTTGTAGCACTCATAATGGAAAGTGATCCGAACTCCAGGCAGCTCGCGGATAGAAGTTACGATCCGGATCTCATCGTCATAAAATGCCGGTTTTTTGTAGCTGATCGTGAATTCGAGCACCGGAAGCATAATTCCTTTGTCTTCCATTTCCTTGTAGCTGAAACCCAGCTCCCGCAATGCCTCCACCCTGCCCACTTCATAATATTCGGCATAATTACCATAATACACATACCCCATGCGATCGGTTTCTCCGTAACGCACTCTCAACCTGGTTTCTTTTGTTAACATACCGTAGAATTGGATAAAACACAAATATAGCCATTAAACGTTTCTGTCGTTTCTGAGAAACGTTTAATAACCCACCCGCAATTGTTCGGCGGATTTTAAAAAACAAATACTATTTTTGCAGTCCCAATGAGAAACGCTTTATTATTCACAATTTCTGTTTTCCTCTTTTCTGCCTGCGTAAGTCAGAAAAAATATACGGCACTCCAGAATCAGAACAAGCTGCTGGCAGACGAAAAAACGGCTGTGGAAGAGGTACTGAATAAACTGGCGGTAGAGAACGACAGTATTAAACGCGAGAACACATCCCTCGACAGCCTCATACGCATCGAAAAGGCAAGGAACGAAGCATTGGCAGGTAAAAAAGACACCAAAGATCCTGTTGTAAAAACCACACCGAAATACAAAAAAAGCACGCTCACCAAAGAACAGGAATACGACAAGAAAGCTTTGTTCATTTACAATTTCACTTCCTATGTTTCCTGGCCCAAATTCAAGGGCAATGAATTCCTGATCGGCGTGGTTGGTGATTCCCCGATCAATTCTTTTATTGCATCCTACACCAATGGAAAGTCATCTTCCAAAGCGCCCATCGTAGTAGAAAAATATGTTCCTTCCCGCAATTACCAGATCATTTTTATCGCTAATTCGGGAGCTAAGAATTTCGGGAAAATAAAAAAGGAATTCAATGGGAAATCTACTTTATTTGTAACTGAAAATCCTCTGTTCGATAAGACCGGTGCTCACATCAGCTTCTATATTGACGGAGACAAAGTAAACTTCACCGTGAACAAACCTGCCATCGAAAAAGCAGGATTGAATGTGAGTAGCAAGCTCATTAATTTTTCGCAGAGTCAATAAGAGTTATTATTTTTTCTTATTAAACCAAAAACCAACACCCGCAGAAAGTGTAAGGCCGGTCTGGCTAAAAGCACGGGGAGTTACGGAATAAATGGGCGAGGAATATAACTGCCTCCATTTTCGTGAAGAGATATCAATACTGTATTCTGCCATGCAGCTGAGTATAAACCTTGCGAGGCGGATCCGGGGCATTACCAGCAGCTTCGTCGAAACAAAGGGATTTCTTGACTGCACGCGCTCATCTCCGGACATCTTCAGGCGACCTGCGTTCAAGCCGCCGATCACTAACAGGTCCGCGTTATTACTCTTCAACAGGTCTTTCCCCATTAGCGGAATACCAACGGTATAACCGCTTAGTTTCGGTTCTATCGAATCATTGATCTTAATCCTGTAAGGCAGCATATAAGACCAGCTTACAAGCACCGGGAGCTGGAAAGACGTACCGAGAGCTAACGTTCCAAGTGCATTGATACCCAACCAATGTGGAGCATTCCCCGGTGAGATCGTTTTGGTAGCAGGAAGCTGGTCGTAAAAATCGTGGTAATAAAATTTATTCCCGTATGTAAATTCCGCGTTGGTAAAAAACGTGTTTCTTGTCGCAGCCTTTCCGGGTGGCAGGATCGGGTCATCCGTTCCCTTAAGATAGTCTTCCACCGCCTGAGCAAAACCAAAAAGCGAGCAACCAGCCAACAATAAAGCAATAAGGTATTTCATGCTTTATGAAGTTAATGAAAATTATTCGGATAAGCAGCAAGCTCACTAATTTTCCGCAGCGCCAGTAGTTCAGGAGAAACTTATCCTAAAGCTAACATTCAGGATCGGCCCACTTTGCCGGAAAGGCGGCAGATACATGTGTGCTTCGGGCCAAAGATCATTTTTTTCCACATTCGGGTAACTTAATAATTGATCACCTGCTCTTCGATATCTTCCGGCAATTCCCTGAACTCGTATTGCTGATTTCTTAGCTGCGGCTCGAAGCCTGCTTCTGCAATGGCACTTTGAATGGTCTTGTAGGTAAAGCGATGCGGAGCTCCGGCAGCACTCACTACATTCTCTTCGATCATGATACTTCCGAAATCGTTCGCCCCGGCATGCAGGCAGATCTGCGCCGTTTCTTTCCCTACCGTCAACCACGAAGCCTGGATATTATCTATGTTCGGCAACATGATCCGGCTCATCGCGATCATGCGGATGTATTCGTCTTTTGTTACGGTGTTTTTGATCCCTTTCAAACGCTTCAATAAAGTCCCGTCGTCCTGGAAAGGCCATGGGATAAAAGCAAGAAAGCCTTTCGCATCGGCAGGTTTTTCACTCTGCACCTGGCGGATCCAGGTAAGATGCTCGAAACGCTCATAAATGGTTTCCACGTGCCCGAACATCATCGTGGCAGAGGTTGTTAAATACAATTGATGTGCAGCCCGCATTACATCCAGCCACTCGCGTCCCGTACATTTCCCTTTGGAGATGAGGCGGCGTACACGGTCATTCAGGATCTCTGCACCTGCTCCCGGAAGACTGTCCAATCCGGATTCCTTCAATGCTTTCAGCACTTCCGTGTGAGTGGATTTTTCGAGCTTGGTGATATGTGCAATTTCCGGGGGCCCCAGCGCATGCAGCTTTATTGTCGGGAACATTTTTTTAAGATCGCTGAACAGGGTGGTATAATAGCTGAGTCCCAGGTCCGGGTGATGCCCGCCCTGCAGCAACAGCTGATCGCCGCCATACCGGATGGTCTCTTCGATCTTGGTCCTGTAGGATTCCGCATTGGTCACATAGGATTCGGCATGTCCCGGGATACGGTAGAAATTACAAAACTTACAATTGGCAATACATACATTCGTCGTGTTTAAATTACGATCGATCTGCCAGGTAACTTTTTTCGACTGTTTTTTCTTTATGTTCTTCAGCTCATTGGCAACGAACATAAGTTCGCTGGTAGGAGCGTTTTCAAAGAGGAATACGCCTTCCTCCGCAGTAAGAAATTCGAAGTTCTGGGCTTTTTGAAGTAGAGAGGAAATATCCATAGGTATCTGGTCTAATTATTTACACAATCCTTTCTTTTGGATCGTAATTTTTTTACATTTGACAAACACAAAAGTACGAAAACTATACATGGCAGCTATAAAAAAAGACAATTCCTCTCTTTTAAAAGACAACCTCGTAATTATTGCATCTAAATTCTCTGACGATAAAAAATACGGACTTTCCAAAGAAGAATCGAATTATATATCCACCCAATTAAAGGCAGACAAAAAGCTTGTTGCCGTTAACCAGTTCAACCGGCACATTTTTGTTGTAATTGCCGACGAAAAAGCGGAGGCATACAAACGGAATGAAAAGCTGCGCAAGGCCGGCAACCAGATCGGCGGTATGCTGAACGAGGCAAAAAAGACAGGTGTAACAATTACAGCTGAAACCAATAAAGCATCTGATCCGCTTGCTGTGGCCGAAGGAATGGCTTTGGGCAATTACCAGTTCATCCTCTACAAAACCAAAGCGGCCAAAGAAAAACACAGTCTTACAACGATCGGTATCACCGGCAAGGTAAACGACAAAGACATCTCTGACCTGAACCACCTGGTGACGGCAGTTGCCACAGCCCGCGACCTCGTAAATGAGCCACCCAATGTGCTGAATGCAGAAGAGCTTTCCGCGCGCTTCAAAAAAATGGGCAAAGAGGCCGGTTTCTCCGTAGAAGTATTCAATAAAGCAAAGATCGTTTCCCTGAAAATGGGCGGCCTGCTCTCCGTAAACCGCGGAAGCGTGGATCCTCCTACTTTCACTATCATGGAATACAAGCCTAAATCGGCTAAAAACAAAAAACCGATCGTCCTTGTCGGAAAAGGCGTTACTTACGACACCGGAGGTCTCAGCCTGAAGCCAACGCCCAACAGCATGGATATGATGAAATGCGATATGGCCGGCGCCGCAGCTGTAGGAGCAACGATGTATGCAATTGCAAAAGCAAAGCTGAATGTGCATGTGATCGGGCTTGTGCCTGCAACAGACAACCGTCCCGGATTCAATGCCTTTGCACCCGGTGATGTGATCACCATGTACGATGGAACAACGGTGGAAATGCTCAATTCGGATGCAGAGGGACGTATGATCCTGGCCGATGCGCTTACCTATGCAAAAAAATACAAACCGGAACTGGTGATCGACCTGGCTACCTTAACAGGTGCAGCAGCCAATGCCATCGGTCCGCAGGGAATTGTGAGCATGGGAACTGCCGATGACAAAACCACAGGGAAATTAAAGGTCAGTGGAGAACAGGTATACGAGCGGCTTGCAGAGTTCCCTTTCTGGGAAGAGTATGATGACCTGATCAAATCGGATGTTGCGGATGTGAAGAACATCGGCGGTCCGCAGGCAGGTGCTATCACGGCTGGCCGTTTCTTATTGCGATTCACTGACTATCCATATATTCATCTCGACATTGCAGGTCCTGCATTCCTTACCGCCCGCTACAACTACCAGACAAAAGGTGGCACGGGAGTTGGAGTGCGTCTCCTGTTCGATTTCCTGAAGAACATGTAAATAGCCTTGATTAAAATATTAATTTGTGTAGCCATGAAGAAGATTCTACCCGTTTCCGTTCTGATCGTTGCCTTAGCTGTGATCTATGCATTTAAAAGCAGGGACCTGCTGCATAAATATTCGGTTATCGTAGTGCAGTACCAGACCGAGAACCCGAAAGCCGTGATGCAGGATATTTACAAATACACCTTCGAGAATGGCGAGTTCAAAGGAAAAGAAAAGATCCTGTCCGTTACAGGGCGCGAGAACAATAAGGACCTGAACCGTTTTGATTCCGAAGGCGGTTTTATCTTTAAGAACAGATGGCTTGTTTCGGGTATTGGCAACATCGTTGATCTGCAGACAAAAAAAGTGATCACCTCCGAAAGAGCCACTTTTATCCGCACAAGCGGCGACAGCATTATCTTTTACACCAACGATGCTTTCAAAGGAAAATTCTATTCCGTATTCGATGCAAAAACCGGGAAATACGAACAGGTAAAATCCGTTAAGTTCAAAGCGATCATCGGGCAGGATATCGGCCTGGACTATGATACCCCCAACAGGAGGATCTGGCTGTACCCGATGGGTAAGGAAAAAGTATTGCTGGTAGCCGATGCCGGCTTCGGGGAAGAGGTCATCAATTCAAAAAGCACGAGTACGATCCCTGTGATGTGGGTGGATGCAGATGATTTCATTTATCCGTATTACAACATTTCGAAAAACGAAGCGACCATTTTTAAAGTGAATGTAAATAAAACGATCACCAAGATCGGCGTGATCAAAGACATTCCGAAAGGACATCAGAATTCCTATTTTGCAAAGGACGGAGATGATAATATCGAATACATATGCGGAAAAGGCAAGTTCTATATTGACGTAGCCGCCAACAAAATTTCAGAAGTAGCTTTTGAGCACGAGGGCAACGGTTTCGATGTGGAATGCAAAACACAGGCATATGGTCACCTGATCAAATTCAACAAGCAGGACATCGGTAAATACCAGTGCGACATGAAAAACGTGCGTACCTGTGCATATGCTATCGCCCTCGACAACAAAATGAAGATCGGCGATGAAGTATATCCGCAGGGGATCGCTATCTGGAACAGTGAATCAAAAAAATGGAAAAGCATAGAGGCGGAAGAAGTGGCCGCAGTGCTTGGCTGGGTAGTGGAGAATTAGTATTATTTATTTCGGGTTGCCGCTCCTGCGGAGGTTTTGAAAACAGACACAGATTTCACCGATTCCGCAGATATTATTTGAAGGATTAAACCTGTTAAATAACAGCGCTTATATTTAAATCAGTACAGCTACCATCTGCGTTAATTTTTAATCCGGCATCACATCCGCGTCATCCGTGAAATCTGTGTCTGGCCATCTAAATCCGGTGCGGAAGTGATTTTCATTTTTTTCCTACAACATAGCCATAAATTTCTCATCTTTGAGGTAGTAATTTGACCACATTAATTTTGTTACAGACATCTGTTAAGTAGTAACAAACCCGAAACCCAAAATAACAAACCAGAAACAGGATATGAGCGAAGAAAAAATAAGAGTAGGCATCACACAGGGAGATATAAACGGAATAGGACTCGAGATCATTTTAAAAACCTTTTTAGAACCTGGCCTGTGCGAGATCTGCACACCCGTATTGTTCAGCTCACAGAAAACGATCAGCTTTTACAAAAAGGCGCTTAACCTCGAAGAGCTGAATTTCAATATGATCCGTGATATGGGTCAGCTCCATACAAAAAAGCCAAACGTTTTTACCTGCTACGAAGAAGAAGTGAATATAGAGCCGGGCAAAAGCACCGAAACAGGAGGGAAATATGCATTGCTGAGCCTCGAAAAAGCATGCGAGGCCCTTCAGAACAAACAGATCGATGTGCTGGTGACCGCTCCTATCAATAAACATACGATACAAGGCCCGAACTTTAATTTTGCAGGGCACACTGAATACCTGGCACAGAAATTCACCGGAAAACAAAACTCACTCATGCTGTTGTGCAGCGACGATCTGCGGGTAGGGCTTGTTACCGGGCATATTCCCATCAGTCAGGTGGCAGGCGCCATCACAACGGAGAAGATCGTAGAGAAAATAAAGCAGCTGGATACCACGCTCCGGAAAGATTTTACAATTCGTAAACCAAAGATCGCCGTACTTGCACTGAATCCGCATGCCGGTGATAACGGCGCTATCGGCAATGAGGATGATACCATTGTGAAACCGGCTATCGATCAGCTGAAAGACAAATACCAGGTGTATGGCCCCTACCCTTCCGATGGATTCTTTGGCAATATGACCTATAAAAAATTTGATGCCGTACTTGCGATGTATCATGATCAGGGACTCATCCCCTTCAAATCCATTGCATTTTCGGATGGGGTGAATTATACAGCCGACCTGCCTATCGTACGGACATCGCCCGATCATGGAACTGCATTTGATATTGCCGGCAAGGGAATAGCAGACGATACCTCTCTGAAAAAAGCCATTTACATGGCAATAGACATTTTCCGGAACCGCAGGCTGAACCAGGAAATATCCGGAAACCCGCTGGCTTTCGGCAAGCTGAAACATGAGTAAACAATAGGTTAAGGGCTAAATTGTTAAAATCTCAGGAGATTTTGTGGATGCTGGTATTTTACTACCTTTAATTCTCTTTTCGTACCCATGAGCGCAGTAGCAAATACCTCTGATTCCATTACCCAAAGCATTCTTGATAACCTCACGGAAAATGTTTTGGTTACCGATGATCAGTTCCGTATCCTCGAAGCTCATGGAAGCCTTTTCAAAAGCAGCAAATTATCCTCCGTTTCCATTGAGGAAATTTTTAAAGGAGGCGCTGTATTCCTGAAAGGGAAGATCAAATTCAAAGACAAACAGCAGATCAAATTCCTGCATGATTTTGTACTGACGGATAAAACCGTTATCCATACCAAAGTGCGGGTTATAAGTATTGTCTCAAACGGAGACACGCGGTATCTTTTTTACATCCGGAACAATACCAAATCCAAAATGTACAGGAAGGATATCATGAAAAAATTCCTGACCATTGAGAAATTTTCGAAATCGAGGAAGATACGTGATGGCAGGCTGGATGAAGCGATCTATGAGATCCTGGAGCTGTCGGCTAAAGCAACCGGTATAGAAAGGGTAAATGCATGGGTGATCAGCCAGGATCATTCGGAGATCCGGTGCATTGGCAATTTTGACCTGCGTGTAAATAAATTTGTGGAGCTCACCAATCTCCCGCGCATAACAATGCCCAATTATTTCCGGCTGTTCGAAACCGAAAAGATCATTGCCACCAGCGATACCTACTCGGATGACAGAACGAAGGAGCTGGTCGAGTTTTACCTGAAGCCACAGGGCATCCAGTCCATGATGGATATCCCTATCCGGATCGAAGGAGACATGGTCGGTGTGGTTTGTTTTGAGCATACGGGGAGCACGCATGAATGGAACCTGCTGGAACAAAAATTCGGCCTGGTGATCGCACAGATGATCTCGCTGGCTATTGAAACACATACCAAGCTCACTACACAAAAAGACCTGGAACATGCCGTAAATGAACAACGCGTTCTGCTGCAGGAGGTCCATCACCGGGTAAAAAATAATTTAGCCATTGTTTCCAGCCTCATCAACCTGCAATCGGATAAAGCAAAGGACGAATACCACCGTGCCCTCTTCGAAGAATGCAGGAACCGGCTCAACTCGATCGCCACTATACATCAGATGCTCTACAGGAGCAAATCCTTTTCCAAAATAAATTTCAAAGACTACCTCGGTGAGATCGTAAACAACCTCTACGATTCGTATGGCTCGGGAGAAAAAGAAGTGATCATCACCCGCGAGCTGCAGGATATTTCGCTGGATCTTTCACAGGCAGTGCCTCTTTCGCTTATCGTGAATGAGGTGATCACCAATTCGTTCAAGCACGCATTCAACAACCGGAAAAAAGGCGCTATTCACATCGAGCTGATAGCCGGCCCTCCCAAAAAGAGGAAGCTGACCATCCGGGACGATGGCCCGGGCTTCACCCGGACTTCATCCGATGCTATTTCCCTTGGTATGGATATTATTGATGGTCTTGTGGAGCAGATAGAAGGGAAATACCGCTTTGAGAACGATAAAGGCTCTGTGTTCATTTTGGAGTTTTAAAACAGCCGCAGATTTACGCGGATTACGCAGATATAATTTAAGAATTACGACTGTTTTTTTGCATCGTAGCTCTGCCGTAAGATGAACTAATTTTAAAAATTTCAAAAGACATCATAAAAATCCGCGGAATCCGCGTAAATCTGCGGCTCTGTCTTCTAACACCTGCATTTTTCAACTATTTTTTATTGATTTAACGTAGCCTGACCAACCGATTTTACCATTATATTTGTTCTGTAGCGTCCCGGTAAGATCGGGATGTTGCAAACGGTACAATTGTTGTCAATGATGATAGATCAATTAACCAAAAAAACAACTATGAAAAAAGCAGTAGTATTAATTCTTGCAGTTTCTTTATCCATTGCAGTAAAAGCCCAGACCAGCATCTACATGGCAAAGTCTTCTGAGATCACTTTCTTTTCGGAAGCCACCCTGGAAAACATCGACGCAAAAAACAACACCGGTAAGCCCGTATTGAACACCAAAACCGGCGATCTGCAGGTGCAGGTAACCATGAAAGGCTTTAAGTTCAAAAGCCCCCTGATGGAAGAGCATTTTAACGAAACCTATGTGGAAAGCGATAAATATCCGCAGGCAAAATTCTTAGGGAAAATAAAAGACAACGACAAGATCGATTACACCAAAGACGGTTCTTACGATGTGATTGTGGAAGGTCCGATGACCATGCACGGTGAAACAAAGAACGTAACTGCAACAGGGAAACTTACCGTTAGCGGGAATAAGATCCTGATCGATTCCAAATTCAAACTTAAACTGGCCGACTATAAAGTAGATGTGCCGAAAAATAAACTCTCCAACATTGCCGAAGTGGTGGATGTTACGGTGAAAGCCATTCTTGAACCTTTTGAAAAAAAGTAACTGTATGATCAAAAAACTTACGCTCTCCGCTTTATTAGTTACGGTATCCACAGGAATATTTGCCCAGGAAGATCTTCTTTCGCTGGTGAATGAGCCCGAGAAACCTAAGAACGAGAAAGTATTTGCAACGTTTAAAACAACAAAAATTGTAAATGCGCAATCCATCGAAACGGTGAAAAAAAACACCCTCGATTTCAGGATCACCCATCGTTTCAGTGATATTGCAGTGGGCGGAAGCGGTCATACTCTCTGGGGTTTCGATAATTCTACAGACATCCGGTATTCCTTCGATTATGGTATCACCGATCAGCTCATGGTTGGTTTTGCACGGAGCAAGTACAGGGAATTGCTGGAAGGATATGCCAAATGGCGTTTCCTGGAGCAGACCACCAATAACAAGATCCCTTTAACGATCGCTGCCTACACCAGTATGGGCTTTACGCCTATCCTGCAGGGCGATCTGTATGCCGGAACGGACAAAAGCGTGGAGAAAAAAGACGTACACCGCTTTTCTTATTTTTCGCAGCTGATCCTTGCACGTAAGTTCAACAGCTGGTTTTCCTTACAGCTCATGCCTTCGTATCATCACCGTAATTTTGTGCGTGCAGATGTAAACGCAGACAATGGCGCGGAGGAAACAAACGGGATCGTAAGTTTAGGTATTGGCGGAAGACTTCGTTTTACAAAGCGCATGGCTTTCATTGTTGATTATTTCTATAATATCTCCAAATACCGCGAAGGGAACACACTGAATCCCTACTACAATCCATTGGCTGTAGGTTTGGAAATAGAGACCGGTGGCCACGTGTTCCATTTGAATTTCACCAATAACGGCGCTATTTCCGAGAATAATTTTATTCCCTACACCCAGTCCAACTGGCTGGACGGACAATTTAAGTTCGGGTTCAATATCTCGAGGGTATTCAACTTCTAAAAAATTACGCCACATGAGTGGCGTTTTTTTGAAAACAGCCGCGAATTTTCGCGGATTCCGCAGATATGATTTTGAAGGAAGTGTAGTCGCTATGTTCAATGGTATTGCAAGTCCCTGATAAATCATATAAAAATCCGCGCCAATCTGCGGCGGCCAGCTAAAATCGCTACTACATAAAAGTAAATCACATTCTTTTTTCTGCTCTTATCGCAACCCCATAATAAGCCTCATAAAAAAAATCCGCGCAATCCGCGAAAATCTGCGGCCGGTCTGCTAAAATATCGCCCTTACTTGTAAAGCATTTCTTATTTTTACGCTATGGAAAACAAAGCGGACAGGAGAAAATTCATAAAGCAGGCATCGCTTATCGGCTTATCAACCGTATTACCGACTACAGGCCTTTATAGTGCCGAAGATGCATCTTTACCTCTTTTGAGCGCTGAAGATGCCCTGAACGATTCCCCTGCATCACAAACGATCACGCTCCTGATCACTTCGGATATTCATTCGCAGCTGAATACACATGATGAATTTTTCTGGGAGAATAACACAGCTGTTTACCGGAAAAGAGGCGGACTCGCTGTTTTGAAAACCATGATCGATTCCATCCGGAAAGAAAATCCTTCCAATACTATCCTTTACGACGGCGGAGATTTTTTCCACGGACATGCCATCGCTTCCTGGACGGAAGGTGAAGCGCTGATCCCTGTTTTCAATAAAATGGGATACGACCTGATGTTGCCTGGCAATTGGGAAGTCGTGTACAAAAAGAAAAAAATGTTGTTCGATCTCGGGCATACCAATGCCGCAAAAATATGCGCAAACATGTTTCACAAAACGGAAGATGCTTACAACAACAGCCTTGTGTATGCGCCTTACTGGATCAAATACATAGCCGGCCTTAAGATCGGGATCATCGGATACACCGATCACCTGATCCCGAAACGGCAATCGCCGGCTTACAGTGAGGGCTTAAAATTCGAGCACGCCGAACTAAGCATGGCGAGACATATAAAACACCTGCGCGAAACGGAGAACTGCGCGGTCGTGCTGATCGCAACACATATGGGACTGGCCCAGCAGATAGGCTTGGCAAACAACCCGGCTGCTGAAGGGGTGGAATACATCATCGGTGCCGATACACACGAAAGAGTGCGTGAGCCTATCCAGGGGAAATATGCGAAGGTGATCGAATGCGGCGCTTTCGGTTCCTTCATGGGACGTCTGGACCTGGTTATCAAAGATGGTAAGCTTGCAGGCTCTGCGTATAAATTATTGGAAACAGATCCGGAGAAATATCCGGCTGATAAAGAAGTACAATCGCTTATAGATACGGCGTATAAGCCCTATGCTACAGAATTGAAAAAAGTGTTGGGTTATTCGAACACACCACTGGTCCGTTATTTTGTAATGGAAACTCCGATGGATAACCTGATCACGGATGCGATCAAATGGAAGATCAAAACGGATATTGCTATTTCCAGTGGTTTTCGTTTTTGCCAGCCTTTAGCGATCGATCCGGTGACGAAGCAGGCTGCCATCACAAAAGAATTTCTCTGGAATATGCTGCCTGTGAACAGCGAAGTAAAAACCGGCCGGGTGAGTGGTAAACAGCTTTGGGACTGGCTCGAAAAAGAGCTGGTGAATGCATTTGCCAAAGATCCTTCCAAACGGTTTGGGGGATGGTTTGTGCGTTTCAGCGGTATGGAAGTTAATTTTACGATCGGGAACGAAAACGGAAAACGGGTGAATCATGTGAAGATAAATGGAAAACCGCTCAATCCGGAAACGATGTATACGATCGTTACCTGCGAGCGGGAAGGCGATCCGGACGATACCCTGTGCAGGATCGAGGGTGTACAAGAAGCGAAAAAACTGCCGGTTTTTATTCACGATATCATCGAAGAATACCTGAAGCTGCATTCACCTGTTGCTCCGGTGCTGGAATCCCGCGCCACTGCTACTGATGAAGCGCACACGCTTTTAACGCAGCTGAGAGGGATCAGCTATGAATTTCGTTGATCATAGGGAATCATTACGCCCAATACTGGTTTGAAAACAGCCGCAGATTTCCGCGGATTCCGCAGATATAATTTGAAGGATTGTGGCTAAAGTTAAGGCAACATGCGATTGGCGCAAGCGTATGGTGGACTAATCTCTGAAATTATAGCAAATCCCTTAATAACGCATACAAAAATCTGCGAAATCCGCGAAAATCTGCGGCCGGCCTGCTGGCTACTTTGTCACTAAAACAGTTCCATCCCCGCCTTTTCTCCCAATGATCTTATCGTTTTCTGTTTCGATCCAGTCGTATTTTGTCGGAGCTACGAGTTTGCCGTTCTTATCTATCAGTCCCTTATTGAAAGGTCCTTTGGAGACGGTGTAGTATTCTCCTTCCCAAAGCTTGTCCACTTCCAGGTAATGCTCCTTGTCCAGTGGCCGGAATGTTTTATCCACCCTGAAATATCCTTTGCTGTCTTTCACCCATGCCCAGCCGTTGGCAAAGTCCATTGCTTCTTCGTATCCGGGTGAAACGATCTCTCCCTTTTTATTGATGTAATAATACTTCAGGGCAGACTCCGTTGTGAGGAATAAAGAATCCTTCCGGTAGCTAATGTCTTCTTTATCTGCCAGGCCGATGATCGCAAGATCGCCGTTGTACATGGATGGATAGTTGGCTGTATAAATATAGGACTCGTACCTGTCGTTGCCCTTCATGCTGTTTTGCACGAGCGGGAACACAGGCAGTGTAATAACGAACAAGGCTGCTTTCATCAGCTGCTGGCCTTTGGTGGCTGTAGATCGGCTGCCGGTGGCATAATACAGGTCTCTGTAGGGTCCGACCTCTTTACCGGTCTCCATGTCCAGGAAAACATATTTCCGGCCTTTGAGCGCCACGATCAGGCCGTCTTTTGCATTGTTGTAAAATCCGCTGTAGCCTCCCGAAATAAGCCTGCCCGAAGCGGTGTACAAATGGATCTGTCCGGGGCTTTCTGCCATCAGTTTATCTTCGCCGAGCTTTTGTTTAAAGCAGGCATTTACTTTTGTCACCTGAGTGCCGGATACCACATAACTGAAAGATCTGTCTTTTGCACCTAACCAGTACACACCATTTATACTATCCAAAGAAGCAATGCCCGTTGTATCCACCAGCCACTTTTTTGCTGCCGGATCTATGATACCGAACGCATTTCCTGCTTTCACCAGCCAAAGACCGCTTTTGAGCATACTGTAACCCGTGAGCCCGGAAAACAATTCCTGTCCTTTTGCATCTATGATGGATTCCTGTATGGGCCAGCCTTTCATGATGTAATACGTATCGTTGCCAATCATCGTCAGGCTGTGTAAGTCCTCTATGAGCTTGCCACTGCTTTTTATCAGAACGCGTTTCTCCGTTTCTGCTTTTGTTTTGCCTATCGAAAATCCCAATATCTTTTTGGAACCTCCTTTCAGCACAGTGCTTTCAAGAAGGAACAGATCAGCGGACAAAGCACTAAGCGTATCAAAGGAAAAAAGAAAAGTGCCGTCCCTGCTGTATACTTTTTTCGAACGGCTGAAGAGTAGCTTATCGGCACAGATCTCAGGAGCCTGCAGGTCGAAAAATGTTCCGGCCAGTGTTCCTGCAGTATCGATCGTTCTCCATACACTGCCTTCCGTATTGGATACCAATCCGTAGCCTTTCTCAAAAGGAAAGAACTTCGCGTCCTTTTCTTCATAGATCACCCGGCCATCCGGCTTTATGTATTGCCATTTGCCTTTTTTCTCCACGGCAAAGATGTCCGTGTCTCCGGGAAGGATGCTGCTGTACTTTGCTTTGATGATGATCTCACCGCCTTTTTTCACGCCATATTTACTGCCGCTGGAAAACACGGTGTGCTGGGCATGAACTGCAAAACAGAGATATTGCAAAATGAGGAAAGCAAGTAATTTATTCATGAATTAAATATATATTTTATTTTGCAGGAAAAGATGATTAAAATTAATGTATTATCGCTGCCTGACAAACCACGGCTCCTACGGAGCTTCGAAAACAGACACAGATTTCACCGATGGCGCAGATATAATTTGAAGGATTAAAGCCTGTCATAGGAATAGAACTTATATTACATTACTACAACTCCCATCTGCGTTTATTTTAATCCGGCAGCTCATCAGCGTAATCTGTGAAATCTGTGTCCGGCCAGCTGAATATATCGGTATACGCACCTGTTTTTTGTGGCCCTGATCCAATGAAGCTAATGTTATGAAATGTACATTTTATTCTGTAACTTAGAGAGTATGAGACACTACCTGATGCTCTTTTGTATGTTAGTATTTACCGAATACCAGCTCCGGGCACAGGCTCCTTCCCTTCCGACCGTAGAAGCCGGGCTGATGACACATACCTCCTTCCATGGCTTCATAGGGTATCCCTGCATGCCGGTTAGCCTCGGTGCTTTTTTGCGTAACAGGGGCAATGAGATCAGCGCCGGTATCGACTGCTATGCGCCTTCGATCTATAAACAAGAGCGGATCTTCGGCTGGAACCTGGGTGTACGGCATTATATGGTAAAGTATTTTTCTATGGGCTATTACCTGCATTACCTGAAATATGCGGACGGATTCACCAAAGCGAGAAGCTACTCCTATGCCGGTAAAATGCCCGACGCACTTACCAACAAGATCAAATCGCTGCGCCTTGGTATCGACGCGGGTTTCCGTTACAGACTCTTCAAACGTTCGGAGCTATCGGTAGCTGCCGGAGGCGGGATCAATTATTTCACACTTCATGCCAACGAATATTATTCGAAGTTCAACAACCAGGGCCCGCATCCCGATGAAGGAAAAAATATAAAATGGATGGCTTATGTGCAGGTGGGCTGGAGTTTTTCTATATACCAGAGATCATGAGAAACAGCATTCGTAAAATAAGTATAGTCTTCCTCTTCCTGCTGTGCGGGATCATGACAGCACAAAAGACGCCTAAGGTAAAATCCTTCGGGATCGGGGCATCCGCTTCTGTTCCTTTGGTAGATGTTCTTGCAGGCATACCTAAGGGTCCGGCTTTGTTCTATAGGTGGGGTCCGCATGAGATCACAACAGGACTCGACATGTACCGCTGGACTTTATTCGGTTTCCAGGCAAGCTATAATTATTATCTCAACACTCATGTGTTCCTGCACACGCAGGCGCAATACGGACAATTCGGAATAGGAAAACAATCGGAGACCAATTATTACGTGCCTTCCAACATCGAGCGATACAAGTGCTTTCTGCATGTATTCGGTGCAGGCTACAGGGCAAAGATAGCTGGCCCGCTAAGTATGTATGCGATTGCCGGACTGGGTTACAATTACTATACGGATGAGGTAACTGCAGAATACTATCCGATATACGCAGATACCAGGCAACAAAAAGAAACGTATCTGAAACCGATGGCCTCTGTTAAGATCGGTATTTCTGTTACTGTCTGGCGAAATAATAAAACGCCGAAACCAAAGAAGAAAAAAGAGGAAGAGATCCCCTGGGATTAAGCCTGCATCCCCGGAAGATTGATCTTGTACATTCCCAACTTTGTTTTATCGCCGATGCAGCTGAGTCCATAGGAAAACTCCTTCCATTTCGATTCCGGGATGCCGTTGAAGGCTTTTGTGATCTCGTTCATATCCGCGGCATAGGCATAAGGCAGGATGCTTTTGTAGGTTTTCCACTCGGTGGCGGCAGGGTTTCCCTCATCAGGCAGGTAGGTAGCTACGGCTACCATCTTAGTCCCGACTTTTAAGGTCAGTCCTTTTAGCTTAGCCATGTCTGTTTGTGTAAGCTGGATGACCGGCGCATTTATCTCCGCATGCATTCCTAAGCCGGTGAAGGTGGCAATGATCCCTTTCTCCGGATCGATTACAGCAGCCGGTATGGCATCACCCGTTTGCAAAACCCGCTGGAGGGGAAAGTAATTGCGGAGGGTGATATCGTTAATTTGTTATCTTTAGACTGCGTTAAAGGTGCCCAGCGCCTGCGCGCAAACCTTTATAGGCAACGTATTGACGACAAATATGACAGAAAAAATTCTTAAAGTAAGGCACAACAGTATATTTGTTTTGCTGTTATTTATTCATCCCATATATTCACTTTGGCTTTACAGTGTTGGTAATTTTTCTGCCCGACAGCTAAACCGAAATGACTTGCTAAACAAAATATCAAGTCTGACCTTGACATTTGCTTTAATAGTAGTGTTTGTCATTTCAAGTATAGACTCATTAAGACATAACCATATTAAAATTTTACTTTTTCAAATTCTTATTCCGACAATATGTATATGTTGGCTTTATAGTTCAATCTTTGTTGCTAAAGTGACCGTCGACTATGAAAACATGGACAAAGACTACATGCCATCCTTTCGTGACTATGTTCCAAGGTTCTTTATTGTTTTTTATTGGTTATTCGGACTTTGGTATTTACAAAAATTGATAAACACAACTTACAATGTTAAGTAGTTCCCAGCCTAAAATACCAAGCAATCATAAGCACCTTTTGCACCTTTTAACTATATTTGTTTTGAGAAGGCGCCCACGCCTGCTTGCAAAACGTTAGCCCTCATGCTATGAAAACCGAATTAGAATGAAACTAAAAATACGGAAGGGAGTTTTATCAGAACTTCCTGAAATACAACATCTCTTTTTCTGAAACCATAACTTTTGTTTGTCAAAATGATTATGATGAAAAGCAACTAGAGGCCTGGAAATCTTCTATAGAAAATTCCGAACGTTGGCAAAACTTAATTCAAAACCAATATTTTATTGTTGCGGAATCAGATAATGAAATTGTTGGTTTTGCGTCTTTGGATAAAGGAAATTATATTGACGTTCTTTTCGTTCATAAAGATTTTCAAAGAATGGGAATTGCACAGAAATTGTTTATCGAATTAGAAACCGAAGCAAAACGCTTAAAAAATTTTACATTAACTTCAGACGTGAGTAGAACTGCAAAAGCTTTTTTTGAAAGTAATGGTTTTTCAGTCGTAGTTGAACAAGTGCAAGTCAGGAAAAATGTCGAAATCTTGAATTATAAAATGCAAAAAGAATTATTAAGTACGAACGGCTAACAGCGGTTTTGTGCAACTGCTGTGACGGCGACAGCGAGACAAAAAACATGGCGGACTTACTTGCCTTAGAGAACTGGAAGGAAAAAAGCAGCGAGTCCGTTCAAACAATGGGCAATATATATTTTGAAGAGCCTGGATCGGATAAATAAACGGATCCTGGCAAAACCGGCAGATATAATACCGTATGAATTTGTAAGTGGTGGATCTGATCTTGTAAGTGGTAATGATAGTATCGATCTGCTTCCTTATGTTTGTTAGTATAAAGATTCACATTCATTAAAAAATAAAGCCTATGAAAACCACCTTACTTGCTCTTTTAATAGCATTTTCCACTTCGGCTTTCGGCCAGTATATAAATATTCCGGATCCTGTCTTCCGGGCGCTGCTGATCCAGGAATTTCCCTCCTGCTTCAATGCCAGCCAGCAGATGGATACTACCTGTATGTCTGTAATGGGTGTAGACTCATTAAATGCTTCCAACATGGGCATTACCAATGTGGAAGGATTGCAATACATAGCCGTGATCGATCACCTGGATCTGTCACACAACGCTATCAGCTCTTTGCCTGCAAATGCCGGCGTAGAGGTGGTCATTAGTTATCTCACCATGGATCTGTCGTACAATCAATTATCCGTTCTTCCGGACTGGATCACGAACACGTACGTTTATACTTCGGATCTTTCTCACAACAATTTTGTGAACCTTGATAATTTCATGATCAATGTCGGGCCATCGCGTACTAATTGCTCCTATAACCAGCTCAGCAGCCTGCCGCCGAATCCCCGGCTTTGGTACAGCGGTGCATGGACCTATTTCTATTGCGCGCATAATAACCTCACATCGATACCTGCTGCTTATTTTGCCGACAGTACGAATGCAACGCATCTTGATATTTTCGATTGCTCCTATAACGCTATTACATCCCTGCCTACCTTTTATGGCCAGCGTCTGTACTGCAATAACAATCCGCTGACCGACCTGCCTGACTTTTCTGATCTGTATAGCGCAACCCTCGAAACTGTCAACTGTTCTTATACCTCTGTTTCCAACCTTAATAAGCTGCAGGACATTGAGTATTTAAATGTACTGAATTGCTCCCACACCACTATTACAAGCGTCCCTGTTCCAACACTCTCTGACCTGAACTGCTCCTATTGCACTATTTCTTCGCTGCATTCCCAGGTAACTTATCGTTTAAACTGCAAGGTTAATCCTATCAATTGCCTGCCGCCTTTACACAACGATCTGCAATCTTTGCTGACAGACAGTACCAATATAACCTGTGTGCCGAACATGCCACCGTATTTAACCACCACCCTGCCGGTGTGCGGCAGCAGCGCAGGAGCCTGCCAGCCCTTCCCGCTCACTACCGGCCATGTGTTTATCGACCATAACGGAAATGGCATCAACGACAACAATGATTATACGGTAGCCCAACAAATCATCAAATCAACGGTCAACAACTGGTATTCTTCTTCCGACAGCAGCGGGCTTTATGCAATGCAGACAGACACGGGTATTACTACCAACCTGATCATGCCTTATCCCCCGTCGCCATACTATACACCTTCGCCAGCAGCCGGATATAATGTGCTGTTTCACGCATACGGGGAGATCGATTCGCTGAATGATTTTTCGATCTATCCCGCACCCAACAAAAACGATCTCGAAACGTATATGTTCGCAGGCTGGTTAAGACCGGGCTTTGACGGCCATGTATATGTGAATGTAAAAAATGCGGGCACCACCATGCAAAACATTACCTTAAAAGTAAAATGGGACAATACCCTGCAGCTGCTCACTTCCCTGCCCGCATACCAGAGCATCTCCGGCGATACGATGATCTACACCTTCAACAATGTAATGCCGCTGACGAATGTATCTGTTGCCTTTCAATGCCATGTTGATTCCACCGTTCCATTAGGCACGCCGGTGAACGTATGTGCGATCGCCGAAGCAGGCCCTGATGAAACACCGCTTAATAACAACGCATGCAATCCACTGACGATAGTAGGATCCTTCGATCCGAATGCAATAGAAGTGAACCTGGCACAACTTGCAGTAGCCGACATCAGCGCTGCGCGTTTGTTTTATACGGTCCATTTCCAGAACACAGGAACATTCCTTGCTCAGAACATCAAAGTAGTTGTAAAAGCAGATCCGGGCCTATTGCCCGAAACCATCCAGGTGACCGGATCGAGCCATTACAGCGAGTTTCAGCTGCTGCAAAACGGGTACATCGTTTTCAACTTCCCCAATATCATGCTCCCCGACAGCACATCCAACGAAAGCATGAGCCACGGCCTGGTTGCTTTTTCCATCAAACCGTCCACTTCCCTGCAATTAGGGAACCAGATAAAGGAAACAGCGTCTATCTATTTCGATTATAACCTGCCGGTATTAACAAACGAGGCCATTACGGTGATCACGAATGTTACGGCACTGGACGAAGTAAGCGGCAAGGGAGCAAAACCTTATTCGGTATATCCTAATCCTTTCACCCATTCCATTTTCATAAAAGGGCAGGGCCAGCAACAAGTGGTTAAGATCGAGATCATGAACCTGGCGGGAGAAAAAACACTGGAAGCAAAGGCCGATACTTCCAAAGACGCGTTTAATCTTTCGGGCCTGGAGAACGGAATCTACTTCGTACGTATAATAATGGCTTCGGGTACTTATGTGGAGAAGATCATTAAACGGTAAATTTTATTTTTCCTGTTCGTGCGGGTAAATACATACCGGAAAAAGTGTTTATGTTGGCCTGATAAGTGGCCCGGATGAATTTGTCAGCGCTTATCTCAACGTTCACGGGAGTATTTCGGGCAAATAAAGTACTTGTTGCGGAAGAAACAGGAGCTTTGCGTGAGGACAATGCGGGCTTAGCGCAAAAAAAAAGAGTATTGCTGAAGAAAAAGGAACGCAGCTACCTTTTTTATGCACTGTCCGGGAGCAGGAATGGTGGCGATCCGCGAATAAATTCTTCTTTCCCGGGAAGGAATGCGCGTATGCTTCCGAAAAATGGGCGGTACACGGAAGGAAATTTCCAATCATTCGTAAAGAATGTGTTCGTGGCCGGAATTAATTTGCAGCATCCTGTAAAATATCTTCTGTGCCCGGAAAGAAATATCCTGTCACCGGTAAAGAATGTGTTCGTGGCCGGAATTAATTTGCAGTATCCTGTAAAATATCTTCTGCGCCCGGAAAGAAATATCCTGTCAGTCATAAAAAATGTGTTCGCGCCCGGAATAAATTTGCAGTATCCTGTAAAATATCTTCTGCGCCCGGAAAGAAATATCCAATCACCGGTAAAGAATGCGCCCGCACCCGGAATAAATTTGCCGGATCCTGTAAAAAATATTCTATGCAGGGAAAAAAATATCCTGCCACCGGTAAAGAATGCGCCCGCACCTGGAATAAATTTGCATTAGCTTAGGAGAGATCTTCTGCGCCCGGAAAGAAATATCCATTCGTCTGCAAAAAATGCAGCTGCGCTCAGAAAAAAATCTTCCGCAGCCGAGACTATAAATAATTTTGTGTAAATGAAAGAACTCAAAATTAATACAAAACATTGTTATTTGGTTTAAACCTGTCTGGATAGAGTATGGAGAGCTGGT
>JAJNDK010000004.1 GCA_021156365.1 Bacteroidota bacterium | reverse complement strand
TGCTTTTTGTCTGCGTTCAACTCTATAACGAAACACATTTTCCCGATGCGCCAGAGAAAGTGAAAAAGAAAGGAGGTGTTTTAAAATGAGCAATAAAGCAAAAGCAGTTCTCGGGTTGAGTTTATTGACACCCGAGGCAAAAGTGACAAGAGCACAGGGTATCAAGAACGATATGATGGCAAGTACCTTATACCCTGATGCGCAGCTGCCGGTCGGATACGTAAGTATGCAGACATTGATCGACAACCTGCACCATGCAATAGTAGCTACCAATTCAGGAACAGCTGCCAATACAAGCGATATGCACGAGAAGGAACGAATGCTGGTAACAGCCTTCAACCTGATCAAAGCACACGTGGAGTATGTAGCGAACCAGAATATAAATGCGGAAACATATATCACATCTGCAGGAATGCAGGTGATGCAAAACGGAGGCGGAAGTCCGGTCTCTGAGCTCACACTCGATGCCCCAGGCAACGGGGTGGTGATAATAAGGGTTCCGCGTGGCACCGGTGAGAAGGCATTTGTATATGAGATGAGCACGGATAATACCAGTTTCACGAAGGTAACCAGCTCTACTCTCGCAAAGATCACGATCAGCGGTCAGCAGGCCGGCTCCACTCTCTACGTTCGGTTTTACCCGATCAGTAATGAAGGAGAAGGCCCGCTGAGCCAGGCAAAAAGTATAATGGTGGTTTAAGAATTGGAATATTCATACCCTCTGTCGGTCGGTTCAGGCCGGTCGATTAAAAACGGAGCTCTTCATGGCGTGGGAGGTTCCGTTTTTTGTTTTTGGGATCAGTTATGGTACAAATACAATTGAATCTTTTTCAAAATACAGGATGATACAGTAATGATCGGATGCAAGTGGCAAGCAGAGATTTTATAGATTGTAAAACTTGCCCGCTTTAATTTCCAAATAATATTTTAGTCCGATACGGAAAGAAAAACATTTATTCATAAATCTTGATCCTCTTCCGTCGCCCGACCCATCAAGCAGAAAGGGAATATATGAGTCATAAGTACAAAACCGGCCTAATAGTGTTTGACCGGCTATATTTAACTTTACCCGTTTAGACAGATAGAGATTGGTTTCAATACCACCGCAGGCTCTCCAAAAATTTGTATCATAGTAAGTAATCATGTCTGTATGGCGAATAGACTTACCTGAATGCTGCGAGTACAAGTAGGCCATGTTAAACTCCGGAAAATTCTTACTTATGTATCGATATTGTAAAAAGCCTAAGAAAAGAGATACCTCTATTTTTTTGTTTAGTTTCGTGTTAAAATAGAAATTGTTTCCCCAAACAAAATAATTGATCCGATAAGTAAACGTTTCTTCCGGCAGTTTCACACCATTCCTGTAAAAACCATTCCCAACAGAATCAGCAGGATTGTTAAAATCTGTATTTGGGATAACAGCGTTAAAAGCTATCTGCGAAATACCGAGATGCGGGCCTACGCCAAGGCCAAACCTGTTCTTTTTTCCAAAATATATCGCAGCCTGTATATTTCCCTGAACGGAACCACAAAACCGATTTGTGAGTTTGTATGCTGGCCAGGAATAAAATCCATAATAGTCCCATGCGCCATTAATTCCACCTGACAATTGCCAAATTCTACTGGATTTGTTTTTCTCTCCGCTTAAAAGAATTTCACTGCGTAGCCTCACCTTGGGTGTCAGGGTGCTGTCGGGTTTGTTTTGTGCAGTTAAAACAGTGACTGTTAAAACGGAACAGATGAAGAGTATGATGAATTTCATTTAGTTCGATTACGGTACAAACACAATTGAATCTTTTTCAAAGTAGTACGTGTTCAAAAACTTATAGGATTTGTTATCTACAGTTTTCCAACCCTGTTTTATAAACCACAACCTGATTCTTTTTTCCCAATACTGCGGCGGATTCTGCTGCAATTCAGATGCAGATATAATCAGATTGTCAAACGGTTGTTGTGAACGCTCCGCTATTTCGTGAACAACGATCGCTGTAGTGTTGTATACTACAGCAAAATCAAAGAACGTTTATAATCTGTTTGTAAAAAATTGGAATGGCAATTCTAAATTAACATTAACTTTATATTCGGTTCGTAGCGAAGCATCGCTACTTCTCGCGAAGCCTCGCGACCATTTACGCCGATTGTTATCGGCGCTAATTATATTCAACTCCGTTGGAGTTGCAAGGAATTTTCTTTCATTTCTATGCAACTCAAAATTCAAATCCAGCAATAAAGTCATTTACTGAATGCAAATCTTTAAAAATTTCATTTTGCAAATAATGCTCCACGTGCTGGGCTTTATTACGGTCATTTATAAATAGCCGCGGTTGCAAAAAAACAAATGTAAACATTGAAAGCTCAACCCTCAGTTTCTCGATTTCTAATTTATGAGGTTCCTGTTCCTGACTTAAGTAGTTTTCAAATTCAATTAATTTCTGGCAACAATAGTAAACTTCTTTTGTATATAAAAAATTATTCTTTCTTCGTATTTTCAACAGTTGGTATTCCAATTTCGAAAACAAGGATAATTCTCTCTCTAAATAACAAGGGTATTGAATTTGAGTTTCACTTATCTTCGTCTCTTTAACTATGTAATCTGATATTTTTTTAGGATGCAACCGTAGTTTATAATAATCCTTTACTTCCGCCCATGTGGTCCATTTGCTTCGGTCTAATGACAAATCCGTCTGGCATAAATAAGCATATAGAAAAACCATAAACTCGTATTTAAAATAAATTTTTTTCATGCTTAAATTTTCCATATCGTTTTATTTCCCCCATGAACCCCACCAGTTCTTGACAAAGATAGGGTTTGTATTTTGTAAATTCAATCCGGATGTTGTGAACGCCCTGCTGTTTCGTGAACAACGATCGCTGTAGTGTTGTATACTACAGCAAAATCAAAGAATGTTTATAATCTGTTTGTAAAAAATTGGAATGGCAATTCTGAATTAACAATAACTACATATTGTCTTCGTAGCGAAGCTTCGCTACTTCTCGCGAAGCCTCGCGACCATTTACGCCGAGTTAATCACTCGGCGCTATTAATATGTCGCTCCGCAGGAGCGCAAATGGAACGTAATTTTTTCACCACTAAGTTACTAAAATTCCAAAGCAATAATATACAGATGATGTTAACTACACATTGCGTTCGTACCTTCCTACCATTTACGGCAGTACAACTACCGAGCTTACCGTTGCTACGCTAATGCGCCGACGCTGACCACGCGGCGCGCTCCGCAACTAAGAATTTATTATATCCTCATCTAACCTACCTGCTTTTATAGCTTTTTCTAAATCATACAAAGTAAGGCTTCTTCCCTTTTCTATTTCTTTAAGACTCCAACCTTCACCTTTGAAATATTTGGCTATATTAAAATTAGCAAGCACAACGTTAAACTCCGCGCCAAACTCTTCGAAGAATTCAACAGCATCATCTCCATATAGACCTAAGTCTTCATACAATCTTGTTTCTTTTGTCAATGGAAATTCATATTTCCATCTTACTTTTTCTATAAAAGATTCGAGTACTAATAATATATTCATAATTTAAATTTAAAAAGGTGCCATATCCCACGCTCTTGTGATTCCGTCTCTATAACGTGGATCTTCTCGGGAGTACTCGACATGAGTTGCTCCTATATCCCATAATGTTAATCCCCATCCTAAAAATGGCACAAAACGACCAAGTGCACGGCCGATGTTGTGAACCTCTCGCTGCCCGTGAACAACGATCGATGTAGTGTTGTATACTACAAGCATCAGTTAAATCTTAAAGAACGTTCAAAACCTGTTTGCAAAGATTTAAAATAATAAATTCAGTTTTACAGTGCCATAACTTTGACGTCGTACCTTCCTACCATTTACGGCAGTATAACTACCGAGACTGCCGTTGCTACGCTAATGCGCCGACGCTGACCACGCGGCGCGCTTCGCAACTTTTCACACCATTTCTCCGCTCTAAAGAACAGAGCCATGCAAAAGCAACCTCACTCTTCGACAGTGTATTCCTCGTAAGCTTTTAATAATATTTCTTTTATTGCCTCATTTTCTTTCTTATAATAAACACCAATACTTCCTGTATGATGAAAGTAAAAAAAATACTCATTTTCTACATCACAAAACAATGGACTATAAGGTGCTCTATGACTCATGACACATTCAAGAACAACAAAAAGAAATCTGTCCCAATCCATACATACACAACATCCCGAATAATTAACTTGTATTTCTGACTCGTTTAATATTTTTAAATATTCTTGCGTTTCTGAAGACTTTCCTTCGAAATCATAATTGTACTCATCTTTATTGAAATCCCAAGTATCCAAACAGAAGTCCCACCATGAATTATTATAAATTATTAATCTATTTTTTGCACGCCCAAACAACGAGTAAAATAAAAACATTAAACCTTCAACTATGTTGTTGTCGTCCTTTAAATAAATCTCCTTTCTATGAGCAAAGCTTTCTCTATAAGAATTAAGATTTGCCCAATCAAATGGAAAATCCTTAATTGTTTCTTTTAAAATTGCTGTCATTTTTATTTAATAGTTTTTAATTGACCCCAAGGGATAAAAGTACCCGTGGGGCTTTTGTGTTGATTTTTTATAAAATCTCCATACTTGTCAGCATTATGAATCCATTCTAATCCTTTATTAGTTTCTTTGTATACTTTAAACTCGCTTGCTCCATGCTTAGTAATATCTTCAGACCACCACAGACCATCTGAGCACAACGATAGCTGTAGTGTTGTATACTACAGCATCAGCTTATCAAAGAACTAAATTTTCTATAAAATCCGCAAAAGTCTTATTCTTAAAAACTGCTTGTTCCTTTGACATACCA
Organism: Bacteroidota bacterium; assembly: GCA_021156365.1. GTDB lineage: Bacteria > Bacteroidota > Bacteroidia > B-17B0 > Aurantibacillaceae > JADJDM01. The sequence goes on along the minus strand of JAJNDK010000004.1, from coordinate 392,434 downwards.
ATAAATGGCATTTCGTAAATATCTCCTGTGCTTTTCTCTATTGCAAAGGCTGTATCCGCTCCATCAGAACCAAAAATAAAAAATTCAGGGGCATACTCTTCTACCTTGTATTCTTTATTCAATTGAATCATATCGGTCAACGCCCATAAAAGAATATATTTATCGTCTGTGCTTATGTCCGCACCATTTGTTTCTTTAAAAAAGTCTATAAATCCTTTTGACAGGTTAAAATCTACTTGTCTTAAAAAGGATTCTATTTCCTCCTTTGTTGGTGCTGCATTTCTATCTATTGTAGCCATAATTATATTATTTAATACTTCGCATTAACGCATTCCAAAAATTAGTGTATGCGGCGTGTTGCGTTGGTGTTGTGAACGTCTCGCTGTCCCTGAACAACGATAGCTGTAGTGTTGTATACTACAGCAAAGAGTATTTATCTAAGCTGTTTATAATCTGTACATGTAAAAAATCAGCATGACAACGTTTAATTGATGTTAACTACACATTGGCTCCGTACCTTCCTACCACGGCACTTCAAGTAACGAGCTTACCGTGGCTACGCTAATGCGCCGACGCGGAGCGCTCGTAACCCTACTGGATCAAACATAACTCTTCTAAGTCTTCCTGAGAGGAATCATACTCTTTGTCTAATTCATTTAGGTAATCTCCCAATTTTTCGTCGAACTCAATAATTTTTTTAATTTGTCTTTTAAATACTTTTGTTTTAAACTCTTCCATTGAAAAGTTTTCGCTGTTTACAGCATTCAAGGCCTTTTCTAAGATATTTGCCGTTTCCTTGGCGCCAATTTTTTCCAGGATATCGAGAGTCAAATAGCCGAACTGACCATATGAATTAAAAAAGTACTGATGAAACCCCCCATTGAGAATCTGTTGGTTAAGAATGCCAACTAAATAAACGATTCTTTCCTGAAATGGCAGATTTAACACATACGAATACCAAAGGTCTTTATCTTGCAGAATTTCTTCTGTCAATCCTTTTACTGCATTCTTATAATAATTATCTATTAGCTCTTTTTTTGTCATTTCTATTTTATAAATGCTGATGGATACATTGTTTTATTGAGTTGAATAAGTTCTTGCAACGCATTATTTGAAATACCAGAGTACACTCTTCTTAATTCTTTTATATCCCTAGCAATAAGCTGTCGAACTGTAGTAATTCTAGAAGTATTTCTTGATAAAACACCAGAACCTAAAGTGTGCCCGTTTTTTGGAACAAGTATGGAAGGCGCTGTTCTCCAATTGTAATTTGGAATCAATTTCATCATCATCGCTTTTTGGCCGACATGATGCGCATCTAATCCATGTTCTATTCCAGCTATTTTATTGTAGGGGCCTACTTTCCACAAATTACTTCCAGCCCCCATCAACTCCCCTAAGCCCCCCAAAGGTAAGCTTAAAATAGAAAGGGCCGACATAAAAGAAGCATTCTGTGCTTCACTCCTCCCAATTGTATACCCTTGTAAACCTTTCATTTCTCTATGTACGATCCAGTTCCAGCTGATTGTGGCACTGTTTACCATTCCATATCCTACATTTGTAGCTATCCCCTGAACTACATCACCGCGGTCGATCATAAAACTTCCTGCTCCGGCAAGGTAATCGGCAGTCTCCGGTTCCTCTACTTCCAGCTTATCCTGTCTTGTAGGAGCCTGGTTCATTGCCCGAAGCTCAGGGCTTAGCTTCGAAACATCCAGATTCATTATCTGGATCATTTGCATTTGTTCGGCCTTTATAGGGTCGACTTTAATGGGCGTAAGACCACTTTCCGGCTGAACCACCGAGCCGGTAAATGTCTGGCTACTACCATCGCGTGCAGATTTGCCTTTGTCGCCTTCTTTCCTTTTATCAGCCCACTCTCCACCTTCAAATTCATCCTGTTCCGACATTCCTGTAGGATCTGTATATCGTAACGGATTATTAAACCCATACCGGAACGGTGTCCAGTCCGGGGCCATATCCGCCATAGGATCCACACAGCCCCAGCGGCCAATGGCAGGATCGTAGAAACGCGCACCGAAATCGTATTCATTCAGGCCAAACTCGTCCTGCATCTCTTTGCTGCCAAATTTGTATTTATTCTCCGGCCCTGTCTGCCCCGTTACAATTCCTATCCGCATCCCGAAAGGGTAATAATGGCTCTGCTGTAATATTTCGGAGGTCTCGGCCAGGCCGTCGTTATCGGCATCGGAGCATTAATAAGCTGTTATTAAAATTCCAAAGCAATAATATACAGATGATGTAACTACACATTGCGTTCGTATCTTCCTACCATTTACGGCAGTACAACTACCGAGATTGCCGTTGCTACGCTGATGCGCCGACGCTGACCACGCGGCGCGCTTCGCAACATCAATCACAAGGACGAGCTCGAAATTATAATTTCAAATTCCCTTTTCTCCATTCTGATAACGCCATCCCAGCAGCAAAAGCACGAGTCCCTGTTCCTTGAGAAATATTCTCTAAAACATGTATTGCTTCTTCTTCTCGAATAGGCAAAAGATAAGTGGCTGCCCAACCCTTCACTCCGTCTGAAGAATGATCAAGAAAAATCCGCAAGAGATCCACTTCCCCTGATCCTTTTAAGAAACTAATCGCCTCCATGATTTGATCATGATTTTTGTTGGCAACTTTGTGATTACCTTCTTCTATAGCCTTTTCGTGAGCCAATGTAGCCCTTTCAAAAAGGGCTAAAGCTTCGTCATTATTTTTCATTTTTTTCATGGTTTCCATCCATATTCGAATAGTATTTTCATTCCAAATTCAAATTGTTGCTGAAAGCTTTGCGTGCTGAGCCATTGTCGGACTGTTTGCCCGCCGGTAAAAAAGTCTTTTGATGAATAATACCCAGATATCCTTGCATGTATAGTCCCTTTACCATGCTGTAATTTAATTAGATTTCTTGTGTTATGGATATTTTGAGCACCAAATTTTGAAACATTACCAGGAGTTTGTTCAACAACATGATGCCAAGCTATTCCATCACCTGCCCTACCATATGCTCTTTTAAATGCCCTGAAAGAATTAAATGCCTGGCGGGAACCTATTTCCCCTGTCGCAGCTAACTCTCCTAAGGCTCCCAAAGGTAAGCTTAAAATAGAAATAGCCGTCATAAAAGAGGCATCCTGTGCTTCTTTTCTGCCAATCGTATATCCTTGTATACCTCGCATTTCCCTGTTTACGATCCAATTATAGCTTTTAACAAGATCATTCGTTGCTCCATAGGACATATTCATTATAGCACCTTCTATCGGGAAGCCCCTATTGCTCATCATATCACCGGCTTCGGCATAGGCATCATAAAAATCCGGGACATCTGCCTCCAGCTTATCCTGTCTCGTCGGGGCCTGGTTCATTGCCCGAAGCTCAGGGCTTAGTTTCGAAATGTCCAGGCTGGTTATCGCGATCATTTGCATTTGTTCAGCTTTTATAGGATCGACCTTAATGGGAGTAAGCCCGCTTTCTTTCTGAACTACAGAGCCGGTAAATGTCTGGCTACTACCATCGCGTAAAGATTTGCCCTTGTCGCCTTCTTTCCTTTTATCAGCCCACTCTCCACCTTCAAATTCATCCTGCTCGGACATCCCTGTAGGATCTGTATATCGTAACGGATTATTAAATCCATACCTGAACGGCGTCCAGTCCGGAGCCCTATCCGCCATCGGATCTACACAGCCCCAACGCCCTATAGCCGGATCGTAGAAACGCGCACCAAAATCATATTCGTTCAGTCCGAACTCATCCTGCATTTCCTTGCCCCCGAATTTATATTTGTTTTCCGGCCCTGTCTGCCCCGTAACGATGCCGATTCGCATCCCGAAAGGGTAATAATGACTCTGCTGCAGTATTTCGGAGGTCTCGGCCAGGCCGTCGTTATCCGCATCAGAAAAACACATCGTTACATTGCCGGTATTGTCCATGTAATTGTACTCGTAATTGAAAGCCGGGCTGCTCACACCGCTTGGCACGCAGCGGCCTTCGGATGTATAGATAGCTTCAAGCCCGGTATCCGTGTACTCAAAAGGGCCTGTATATTTTTTGTTGGTAACCCCGGCAGGAGATGTCACTTTGGTCATTTTCTTGCGGAGGCGGGTACCTGTGGCATCATAAAAATATTCGATCTTATTGCCGTTGCTGAACTGGATGAGCGTAGGCAGGTTCATATGATTATAGGAAATGCCCGTGATCTGCTTATTGGTGTTGCTGGTCAGATTGCCATTGGCATCGTAGCTGTATTCGCTAATGCCGGTGCTGCCGTTGTCGTTAAAATCATTGGCTATGCTGCTGTTCACCGCCGAATAATCCGTAATGGCCGTTACCTGGTTGCCGCTGTATGCATAGTCCAGGGCATCGATCATTCCATAGGTGGTCCCGCTCTGCAAACCGTAGCGGTTCAGGGTAAGAATGTTTCCATTGGCATCGTAAGTAATCTCGTTCTCATTGAATCGATTGAGATTGGTGCCCCAGGTGGTTCCGTTGTGCTCGGTGTAGGTGGAGCTCAGAAGCCTGTCCATTTTATCATAGGTATAACTGTAGGCTCGTTTTACGTTGTCGGATTTGGATTTCCAGTGCTTTTCGGATACATTGCCGCTGAACTGCTTTGCGGTGGTGGCGCTTATGCCGGTGGTCACCGTATTGTATTTCAGCTGCATGCCCCAGAGGTCGCCATCGTCATCGTTGGTGCCATCGGCAGGTGGCAGACCTGTTTCGGGGTTCGTAACGCCCATATCGTTGCTCAGGTCACTGTTGTTGATATGCGTAAGCCAGCCGTGGATATTGTACCGGTAATCGATAGACTGGATAAAGCTGAGCCCGTTGTTGGTGGAATGCAGATCCTTATCCACCTGCTGCCCCAGCTCATTAAAGCGCGCTTTGGACAACAGCACCGGCGCATCGTTATTGTTCTTCTGATCCACCCGCATCAGCCGGCCCATTTTGTCATACGTGAAATAATTGATGATCTGTGTAACGGTGCTGGCCACATCCGTATACTTCAGTACACTGTGGATGAGATTGCCGCTATAGTCGTAGCGCATGTTGGTGAGATAGGAACCGCCCAGGTGATCGTTGCTCTGTACCTGTACCATTTCCCCGTCGGCATTGTAAAAGCTGGCGGCAGTGATCCATTGCACAGGATTACCCGCATCCAGCACTTTGGTTTTGGTGCCGGTGAGAAAACCGCGTGTACGGTTGGTGGAAGAAACACTGAAAGGTGTGCACACCACAGAGCCGGTGGTTATGCAGGGCATGCTCCCGGAATTGAATGTATAGTCTGCACCACCGGTATTATCAAAGTCGTAATCGTCGTAGAAATTAACGGTTAGTATATCAAGATTGAGGTAGGGCAGGGTGATATTGGTATATCCATAAGGATTGCTCACATCCTGCGGCACTTCCGATTCGCCTATGTCGGCCTGGTTCGCATTCAGCTGTGCCTGTGCTGATGCACGGGTTTGGTAAAGCGGCAAAGACGATGCATTAAAAAGCCCGGTAAGGATGGCCCTCCCCAATACATCATATTTAATAAAGTTCCATTTGTTCTGTGCACGCAGGTTGCCGTCCTGTGTAAGCACCGGTTGGTTTAGCTGATTGTAGACAATGTACTGCCAGTCGGCGCCGGGTGTCTTTTTCTCTACGAGACGATGGCGCTCGTCGTATATATATTTAAATACGAGATCCTCGCTCAGCGCATTTACCGAATAGACGGTTGAAGTATTCATGAGGTCGTTTGCTTTGGGAGAGATCACATAAGAGAGATTTCCGAAATCATCGTACACATAATACGTATACGCAAACACGTGTATACTTTTGGAGATCGAACGTATATAGCGTTGCACCATCACGGTCTGCCCCAGCTTATCGGTGAAGGTATAGCTATAGCCGCCGTTAGGATCTGTGACTTTCACCTTGCTCAGCTGATTGGCGGCATAAAAAGAACTGGAGATACAATCGCCTCCCGTGATCTGCCAGAGACGCACTTCGTTGGCCGCATTGGCTTTTTCCTGTATTTCGGTAGTATGTTGTCCCGGTTGCCAATCGGCATCGGGAGCGGATGTTCCCTGAACTTTGTTCAAAGGCGAGCCGTCGTACACTGCATCGCCGTAGGGAGTAGTAGTGTGTGCCACCATAAAGGTGTTGGTATAGAAAGCAGCCTGGTCAGCAGTAGCGTTGGTTTTGTAGGAACCGTCAACGGTAGCATCCACATACGGCAAATAGTTGCGGGGTGTGCGGCCATATTGATCGTAAATAATATTCTGCACCATGTCCTTACTGAGCGGAGAGGAACGTTTGGATACCGTTTGTATGGTGCGTCCCAGCCCGTCGAAATAAGTGATGTTCTCTACTTTTGAAGAAGTGGGCAGGCTGTTAAGTGCCGTTTCCGTGGTAACCGCACTTACAGGAGTCGTGGTTTTTATATAGTTCTGATTGGAGGATTGGCTGTAGAGATTGCTTGTGTTTGCATAGAAGCAAAACAAAAAAACGAAAAACATGAAGTAAAAATCAGCGCGTACGCGTCTCGATACATTCCGGGGTACCGGAACACTCGACGTGACAGTTTGTTTTGTCAAACAACTGTATATAAGGTTCATCATAAGAGTTCGCATAAAAGTATCTTAAGGTTTATAGTTGTATTCGGTTTTTTGTACAATTCTACCAAACTGGTCTTTCACCAGCTTCAGCCTTCCGAAATTGTCGTATTCATAAAAGATCGCATCGCTGTTCTCATCGCTCATACTTGTAGTTCCTTTGAGGGGCGCAAAAGTGAATGAGGACATCCTGGCTTCTTTCGGATAAAAACGAATATCATCTACCAGAATGGTGTTGGAAGGATCCGTATTCCAGATGAAAGCCCCTATCTGCAGATCAGTGGTGAGGGCGAGCCCGCCATCAACCTTTATTTTCTTCAGGTCTATTTCCACTTCCACGTATTTCCAGGTGTTGTTGGTATTGCTGATGAGCGTCGCTACATAGGCAGCAGAAACCCCAGCGGGATAAACAGCGCCCGGGGAACCAGGATTCCACGTATGGAGTGCGAGGCTTCCTGCATTGTTGGCATAAGCCGCGGTGGTTTTTACCCAGCAGGATAAAATAAATTTTTCGTTCCGGTAAGCAGCTGTTGGTAAAAAGTCGCGCCCGGGACCGAAAACGCTGCTACCGGCAGGCAGCTTGCGTGAACCGGTCCCGGTATGTGCATCGGCATCTGCTATACTGCTGTTCATTGCCCAAAGTGCCTGATCGTCCGATTCGAAGCTGCTGAAACCACATTCCGCTTCAGTGGCGTTGCTTACTTTGGCGATGGCGTATTGTTTATTATAGCCCCAGATATAAGTTGAATTGTTTTTATTCCCGGCATTCAGGTAGCTGTAGCGGGTGAGATTGTCTTTCGTTCCGTAATTGAATTCTCCTTTTTGTTTGTAGCGGCTGTCCAGCGTAATAGTACTGGTAGTAACACTGGTTGGTGTAAAACTCGCCGTAGGAACAGGTGTTGCCGTTTCCATCGAATAGCTTTTGTTAGGCAGCCATTGCGGGTTAGATAATCCATTGGCAGAAGCGAAATTCCCATAGGTAGTAAAGTTTGCTCCCAATAATTTGTAGCCGCTGCCATCGTTTTCCCAGCTCAGCTCTTCCAGCACAGGTGCGAAACGGTGCTGCAGGAGAAGGCTGTTAGTAAAGTTAGTTGAAACTGCATAATCATGAGGCCGTCTGTACTCGGTCTTCAACTCGCGGTTTTTGCTATCATAGCTTTTGGTGCTTGTGAGCATCATGTGGTTGGCGTTGTCGTAATTATACCAGGTATCGCTGCTGTACAAAACAGTGCCGACGACCGGATCATAGTCTTCTACGGTTTGTTTGCTTAGTACGTTCCACCCGGAAATAATATAATATTTTGCATATTTATTGAGATATGCGATGGGGTACGTAGCACCGCCGGAACATGCCCATGCCAGCCTGACGTTTTTCACTGCATGTATATTTTTCCTGTTTTTGATGGTGTATTCATTAACCGTTCTTTTTACGAGCTGAGTGGAATTATTATATACTTTTTCTTCCAATAAGCTTCCTCTTACCCAATCATAATTCGGATTAGGCGCATAAGGAAAGTTGTCGTTTGCTTTTGTTGCTGCTCCCAGTCCCATTCCGCCATCGAGAAGATAAGTCCCTACAGCATTGGTCCTGCTATAGATATAAGTGCCGCTAAAAAGATCCTCATTCACCACTCCAAAAGCAGCCTGTGTATTAAATTTAGACCACACCTTGCCATTGCCATTATGATTGACGGTCACTTCCTGGTAACCCACATACCCACCCTGGGTGGTACCGAGCCCGCAGACACTATTGGCGTAATAATTATGGCGGTGCACACTGCTTACCAATCCTTCGTATTTAGCAAAGAAGGGCAGGTAAGTAACAATGCCGGATGATTTGAGCGGATCAGCACTTAAGGTATAGTCATAGGTCTTGATCATGTCTTTAGCATGGTCTATTCCATCATAGGTTGTTGTTTTTTTGATACGCAAACCACCGCCCGTGCGGTTCGCGCCCATGAAATAAAAACTATTGGCTTCGTATTCAAATTCGGTGTAGCCTTTGGTTGGGAAAACAACTTTAGTAAGCGATCCCGCTTTCATATAGGTGACATTGGGAGTCTTATCATATCCTGCTATTAAAATTTCCGGCGCTGTATAGGAAGTTCGTTGATACAAAGAATATCGGCTTAAGGTCAAAGGATCTACATCATTCGGATAAAAGTACTGTTTAGGAATCTCCGGTCCACCTGCGCCATATGTATTAGGCAAAAGATTCGAATAACCCCAGTAATCCGTATAAGGACTCGCTTTGTATGGTATGGTGTACGTTTCATCATAAAAAAACTGGTGAGGTGGATTCGTTACACCGGTAGTATTGCTTTCCTCGGTAAGTGACAAAAGTTTGAGTCGTTTTTTAAGGCAATTCTCCTGGGCAGGAAACGCAGGAACAAAATCAATGGATGTAAAATAATCATAACTCAACAGGTAACTCTTTTGAGCAACGGAATTGTAGTCCTTTATTGTTATCTTTTTTAATGCATAATTGGTAGTGGTCCTGTTATCACTCACTGCAAGCGTACCGATATCCAGCCTTGGATTATCCGTGTCGGGAATGAAATCTACCGAACCACCTGTCCAGGTAATAGATGACAGACGCTTGCCTTCTATAAAATACTCACGGGAGCTGAACATTTGCTGTGTGCCGCCCGAAGGAGAAAGCCAGCTTTTAACATCGTATGAAAAGTCCTTTACATCCTTTACATTCTCATTTACATAGGTAAGGTTGATCTCCTGAGTTTTATTTGCGTTCTCAATTTTTGTGAGGTACCATGCAGAGTTATAAGAGCGGCCATCAGGATTCCACGTGGTCTGTAAATAAGGAATGGGTAAAGCAACTCCCATGGCCGATCCGTCGTCCGTGTTGATATAATAAGAGGTAAGCTCAATGGCGTTAAAAGAATAAATGGTTCCGTCCTGGTCCACAATCTTAAAACTATTGATTCTATGTGTAGCAGCATCCCGTGTATAGGTGATTGCCAGTTTCTGATCACTCATCAGCGAAGGATTGCCGTCTTTGTCGAAAACAAACTCGCCGCTCATTCCATTAAAATTAAAGAAAAATTTATCCGGCTCTCCATCCACTGATCCTTCAGCCAGTTCATATAATATACCAGCATCACTTGGAGTAAAAGAGGCGTTATATAAATTGTGTATAGTACCTCCTGAGGCTAAAAATCCATCGTGAAGAGCCAATGTGCCTCCACAAACGCCATAAGTCGTATATCCGGATCCTTGTACATCATCCGGCAACCCAATTACTGATCTTGTCACAACCCCTCCTGCATTCAGGCTCCAGCCCAGGCCCACCCAGGATGCCTGATCTTCTACTCTTACACCTTTTGCATGATAGGATAAAGAAATAGGCACGGACAATTCTCCGGCGGATATCGTATATATTGGAAGGCTGATCCCCGGAATACCCGTATACAGACTTACCGGGAATTCGGCATATCTACCAAGCCCCGAGGCATTCGGAGACGGTGAGAGAACAGATGGTCCCGAAACATAAGAGTCTTCCTGCGCATGGGAGTCTATCCGAATAAGTGTATTCAACAACAGGATAATTAAAAATAGCTTCTTCATATTATTCATTGGTTTGATAAGTATTACTTCGGTTATTATCCCTGTCTATCAGCCCGGTTTCAAGCAGAACAGGTTCCCTGAGCATAAAAGTGCCGAGGTTTAAAAACAACATGTATCTGTCTTTCATGATGCCATTGATAAATGTGCCTTCGGTTTGAGGAATTACGAAATTCGCCTCGAAATAAGCGGTGTCGCTGCTCACTCCCTTTATTTTACAATGTACTTCTTTCAAGGCATTCGTATCTGCCAGATCAATTGTCGCCGTTAATGTGTATTGAATGGAGCTGTCTGTAGTAGAAGCTTCTTTTGAAAGATGTATGCTGTTTATTGCAAAGGATTGTGCATGTATTTTTCCGGCCAGGAAAAATACTGTTGCTATGAGAAATAGCAATAGGGTTGGTTTCATAGGGTAGTTTTTAGTCAGTAAGTGATACTGATTTATAACGCGAAATTAGACCTTTAGTATTTGTGCGGCATAAAATAATTATTAACAAATCACTAAACTCTTCATTTACTGAAATTTGATTTGTGAACACGATGAACATTCGGGTGATTTATTTGGCAATAAAAAACCCGGTGCATTACCGGGTTTAAATTACTATAGTTATAGGTGTAAGATAGGATCGATTATTCAAAATACTCTTTCATCCGCTCGAAGAAGCCTTTTTCTTTACGGTTCGGGTTCGGTTGAAAATTTTTGGAAGCGCGTAATTGTTCGAGGATCTTTTTCTCGTCGCTGCTCAGTGTCTGCGGCGTCCATACGTTGATGTTCACCAGCATATCACCTTTGCCATAGGAGTTGATCTCCGGAACTCCTTTGCCTTTGAGGCGAAGTACTTTTCCGCTTTGTGTGCCGGGATCGATTTTTATTTTCGCTTTGCCTTCCACCAATGGAACCTCAATGCTTGTTCCTAATGTGGCATCTATAAAATTAATATAACAATCATAAAAAAGATTCGCACCATCGCGTTTCAGCTCCGGGTGTTCTTCTTCTTCGATCGCAATGATCAGGTCGCCATTCACTCCACCGCGAACCGCTGCATTTCCTTTGCCCGACATCGACAGCTGCATACCATCAGCCACGCCTGCAGGAATATTGATGGTGATCAGCTCTTCGCCCCGCACCACTCCATCACCATGGCAGGTATTGCATTTGTCTTTTATAATTCTTCCGTCGCCATGGCAGGCCGAGCAGGTGCTCTGTGTTTGCATAGCTCCTAAGATGGTTTGCGTAACACGTGTTACCACGCCATGTCCGTTACACACCCGGCAGCTCTCATACGCTCCGCCTTTTGCACCGCTGCCCGAGCAGGTATTACAGGAAACCATTTTCGGGACTTTTAATTTTTTCTCCGCACCGTTTGCCACTTCCTGCAGGTTGAGCTTTACTTTCACCCGAAGGTTGGTTCCCCTGTTCACTCTGCGTCCGCCTCCACTTCTGCCTCTTCCTCCGAAAAATCCACCATCGCCGAAAATATCACCAAACTGGGAAAAGATGTCCTCCATGTTCATGCCGCCACCACCATATCCACCACCGGATGCACCGCCAACGCCCGCATGACCGAACTGATCATACCGCTGCTTCTTCTCCGGACTACTCAACACTTCGTATGCTTCTGCCGCTTCCTTGAATTTGTCTTCCGCCGATTTATCATCCGGATTTTTATCGGGATGGTATTTAATGGCAAGTTTGCGATATGCTTTTTTAATTTCGTCTTCGGAAGCATTTTTTGCTATTCCCAACACTTCGTAGTAATCTCTTTTTGACATGCAGCTCTTTTAATAAATTAACTTCCGATAATCACTTTTGCAAAACGGATCACTTTACCGTGAAGTGAATATCCTTTCTCTATTTCGTCCACCACTTTGCCTTTCAGATCTTCATCCGGCGCAGGAATACTGGTGATGGCTTCCATCAGGTCTGCATCGAACGGTTTACCGATCGATTCCATTTCTTCCAGGCCTTTTTGCTTCAGTGTGCTTTTAAATTTATTGTAGATCAGCTGAAATCCTTCTGATAAAGCCGCGAGGTCCGTTGCTCCTTCATTGGCTTTGATCGCACGCTCAAAATCATCGATAACCGGTAAAACAGTCTTAAATACATCCTCACCGGCTGTTTTGATCAGGTCTATTTTTTCCTTTGCATTCCGTTTCCTGAAATTATCAAATTCGGAGTACAGGCGCAGGTGTTTATCATTCGCTTCCGCCAGTTTTGCCTCCAGTTCGGCTATTTTGCCTTCCGGTGTGCCATTATTTCCTGTTTCTGCCGTATTTTCAGCATTATTTTCGACTGCATTCTCCGTCTGATCGTTGTTTTCCTGTGCGTTCTCGTTCAACACCTCGTCTTTATTGGTACTCATGGATCTTATCTTTTTAAAAAATTTCTTCACTAATTGGACATTTTCTTCCCTGGTTAAGCATTTCAACTATTCTGCCAACAAAGATACAAGGAAAAAATGTCAGTCCCCATAGTCCCGATAACTATCGGGAGGATTATCCCCCGATTTTATACCTTTGCAAAGCATGATCCTGCTCTCCACTGCCTGGTTTCCTCCTCTCGAATGGATGCACCATTTTTTAAGCACAGATGCCGTTTTTATAGAAGCGCACGAAAATTTCGTGAAACAAAGCTACCGGAACCGTTGTACGATCTCCGCTGCCAACGGCCCGCTTGCATTGAGTATTCCTCTGCAAAACGAAGGCAATAAAACACTGATCACGGAGAAAAAGATCAGTTATGCCGAAGGCTGGCAGGCCAAACACTGGCGGGCGATCGAAAGCGCCTATAGCAATTCACCCTATTTCGAATATTTCGAAGATGCGATCAAAACGGTTGTTTTCAGCGAACACGAGTTCCTGTTCAAGCTCAACAAACACAGTGTTCAAAGTGTATTGGATATTTTACGGATCAAAAAAGACATCCTTTCCAGCAGTGCCTTCGAAGCTCCCGGGCATGCGATGGATCTGCGATACAGCATTTCTCCCAAAGAAAAAAGCGCTTTGCATTTTCCCGAATACTACCAGGTATTCAGCGATAAAAAAGGGTTCATTGCTAACCTCAGTATCCTCGATCTGTTATTTCATGAGGGTTTGGGAGCGGCAGAGTATCTTAAAAAGCTGTAGAAGTTTCCTTATTTTTTTATGGAGATCTTCCCGTAGTCTTTCCACTTGAAGCTCTGGATCATACGGAAAATGTCCTTTTTCAGAAAGTCTATCACAATTTTTGTGGAGTCGATATTCGGCGCTACATCAAAATAAAGAGAGCCCCTGAAAAAATGTTTTGTACTATCCGTAAGGTAAAATTGCAGTGAAGAGGCCGTATTCCCCGAAATATCGTAAACCAACCCATACACATGAGCAGAATCGCGGATCACCACCTGCTCGTCCATACCGCTTGCTTTTACCTGGTGTTTCACCGCCAGATCGCGCGAATTCATCAGCAATGTATCCAGGTTATTGAAAAGCGGGAGATAGCTCACATGCAGCTGCGCCCGGAATTGCGGGTATTTTACATTGATCCAGCAGGGCTGAGAACCGGGATCCTTGTCATATTCTACTACCGAGTATACCGGCGTTTCGAATGTAAACGGGCAAATGCTATCGTAAAGTCTATAGCTTTTCTTTGGGAAATCGATCCGCATATATGCCTTTGGTTTTGGGGTGAAGATCTCATCGTCCTCACCACATCCGGTTGCAAACAGGCCAATCGTCAGTAGAATAACGGAACTGAACAGGGTTTTTGTTTTCATAAGCAGATAATGCTTTTGCGCTGACAAAGATACACTAAAATGGCAGATCGTTGGTGCCGCCATTCATACCCGTCATTCCCGTTTGTTGTTCATTACCGGAAGGATTCGGGTTGTTAGAAGCGGGGCTCTCCCGTTTATTCAATAATAAAAAAGATTCGCCTACAATTTCGGTAGTTTGCCGTTTGTTCCCGTCTTTGTCCTGCCAGTCGCGGGTTTGCAATTTGCCTTCGAGATAGATCTGCGAGCCCTTTTTGAGCAATTTCTCCGCATTTTCGGCCAGCAGACGCCAGAGAACAATGTGATGCCATTCGGTATGTTCTACCCGGTTACCGTTCTTATCCTTATGGATCTCGGTGGTTGCCAATGAAAAACGCGCCACAGAGATCCCTCCTTCCAGGTTCCGGATCTCCGGATCCCTGCCCAGATTACCTACCAATATCACTTTGTTTACGCCAGCCATGTTTTCAGAATTTGATCCTTACAAAAATACGAAATTTGGAGCCTCCTTTTTTGCCAGACTCGCTATGGCCGGCCTATTTCACAAAAATTAAGCACAGACAGAAATGCGGTTTTTCCAATATTTTACCTATCTTTGCGATCTTAATTCATTAAACATGACACTTTTAGGTATATTTGGAATGGGTGCTACGGAACTGACAGTAATTGTTATCGTTCTATTGCTGATGTTCGGTGGTAAAAAAATCCCGGAACTGATGCGCGGCCTGGGTAAAGGAATGAAAGAGTTTAAAGATGCTTCCAAAGGCGTTGACAACAACTCAAACGAAGTAGAAAAGAAATAATTCCGTTTTGTGTATTCGTTCAAAAGTATTTCATCATTTCATGGGGATTTGAAAAGCGGCGCCGTTACCTGTGCGCAGGTAGTGGATGAACTGCTTTCTTCCATCGAACAAAAAAAGTCCTTAAATATTTTCCTTGAAACCTTTGCTGCATCGGCTAAACAGCAGGCACTGCAGGTTGACAAAAAAATCAAAGAAGGCAAAGAGGGAAGACTGGCAGGTGTTGTCATTGCATTGAAGGACAATATCTGTTACAAAGATCACAGGGTTTCCAACTCCTCGAAAATTCTCGAAAATTTTACCTCCCTGTTCAGCGCTACGGTAGTAGAACGTCTGCTGGCAGAGGATGCCATCATCATTGGCCGCACCAATTGCGATGAATTCGCTATGGGCTCGTCCAACGAAAATTCCGCATTCGGTCCGGTATTGAACCCTCACAATGAAAAAACCGTTACGGGCGGTTCTTCAGGTGGCTCGGCTGCGGCGGTGGCTGCCGGTTTGTGCCATGTTGCATTAGGAAGCGATACGGGAGGCTCTATCCGCCAGCCTGCTTCGTTTTGTGGAGTGGTGGGTGTAAAACCGCATTACGGGCGTGTTTCAAGATGGGGTTTATTAGCTTATGCCTCTTCTTTTGACCAGATCGGACCGCTCTCTAAAAACGTAGCTGATGCTGCACTGGTGCTTGAAATAATGGCCGGCGCAGATGATTACGACAGCACTGCCTCTCAAAAACCGGTTCCGAAATATTCCGGATCACTGGATATTCCATTGACCGGAAAAAAAATAGCCTACCTGAAAGATTGCATGGAAAGTCCGGGATTGAACCCTGATGTAAAAAAACGCCTGCATGAAACCATTGATAAATTGAAAGCGCAGGGAATAACCGTAGAAGGAGTTGATTTTCCTTACCTTGATTATCTTGTTCCAACTTATTATGTACTCACCACTGCGGAAGCATCTTCCAACCTGTCGCGCTACGATGGCGTGCATTTTGGCTACCGCAGCCCAAATGCGACCGACCTGGAAAGCACGTACAAAAAATCACGTACGGAAGGATTCGGCAAGGAAGTAAAACGCCGGATCATGCTCGGAACTTTTGTACTGAGTGCAGGGTATTATGATGCGTATTATTCCAAAGCTCAGAAAGTACGCCGTTTGCTCCGTGATAAAACATTAGAGATACTGTCGAAATACGATTTTATTTTAACCCCTTCCACACCGGGCACTGCCTTTGAGATCGGAAAAAACAGTAATGATCCTATCCAGATGTACCTTGAAGATATTTTTACCGTTCAGGCCAATATTGTAGGTATCCCTGGTATTTCGATCCCGGTGGGCACTGACAGTAAAAATATGCCGATCGGTGCGCAGCTGATGGCACGTCCGTTTGAAGAAGCAGAAATGCTGGCCATGGCAGGGAATATGGAGCGGTTTTTTTAAGCCCGTTTTTACCTGATACCGGCCGAAACATGCCACTTATCGGAAAAAACCCGCCACTTACGAATTAATATGCTAAAATGTACGCTTTTTTGTATCTTAGATTAGCTTTTTAAAACCTTGAAAAAGATCCTTTTACATATTGCTTGTTTTTCTTTGCTCGTTACTGCGACTGCGCAGAACAGTGTGCAAAAAAAAACGAGTGCAGCCGCCAATGATGCTTTCATTCATGAAGCGATGGAGCTTTATGACTGGGCGGCGATAGAAAAGCAGCTGGGCACGGATCTCAAGCTCCTTCCACACCAGGTTAACGACCTTCTCAATTTTATTTTCCGATCGGGGGATGTTTCCATGAAAACATACCTTGAGCTTGTGCAAAAAGGAGCTATTGATAAAACAAACGCACAGCACTACTGGCAGAAGCAGGTACCGCATTTTGAATCGCTTTACACTGAAAAATACCTTCCCTACGAAAAGAACAAATTGAGCGCAATGCGGCAGGGGCCCGGGAACAATGGTGTTTTTACCGGCGGTGAGAACTGCAACAACCTCGATTTTTCGGATGGAACTACCAACGGCTGGAGCGGTGCCTGGAACGACCAGGGCGGGTTTCCCGGATTAAATATTTACGGTGATCTTACCGTATCAGGACTTAACTCTTCCGGCGATGTGAACTGGACCGGAGTAGTGCATGAATTATGCACTCCGGGGCCTGCTCCCTATATCCCTATCAACAGGGTTCCGCCCGGACATACGACTTCCCTGCGCCTGGGTAATGACAGTGCCTACAGAGTACTCTTAAACAATGGTTCCCCTCTGCCATACAATCACCAGATGATTTCCAATACCTTCCAGGTAACCGAAGCCAACAAAGCAATCTCTTATTGGTATGCAGTAGCCCTGAGTCAATACAATCCCAATAACCACAGTGCATTCATCCAGCCTTATTTTAAGATCCGGATGTATGACGGAAGCGGGAATGAAATTGTCTGCGCTCAATACGATGTGGATGCGCTTACCGCTCCTGATATTGGTGGGTTCAATACAGTATCTACTTCTGTTCCGGATGGCGGAGGCGGTACTTTGCCCTACGATCTTTTCTATAAAGACTGGAGCCAGGTAATGATCCCGCTTTCCGATTATATCGGGCAGAACGTAACGATCACTTTCGAAACCTCCGACTGCGCGGGAGGCGGCCACTTTGGTTTTGCATACATCACAGTGGATTGCGCGCCCATGCCCAACATTACGATAAATCCGATCCCATGTGCAGGTGGCAACGGAACGCTGACAGGACCTGCAGGCGCTGCAACCTATAGCTGGTCCGGACCTGGTATCGTTGGATCCGGAAATTCACAGTCGGTAAGTGTAAATACCGCAGGTGCTTATACTGTTACCATGACGACTTTAGGGAACAGCGGTTTTACCTGTTCATTCAGTGTAGACACTACCATCGGTGTTCCGCCACCGGGACCTGAAGCAAATTTTACCTATGCTGCTGTATGTGCAGGGGTCCCTACACAATTCACGGATGCATCCAATGCGAATGGTGGCACTTTAACAGCCTGGCATTGGGACTTCGGAGATGGCAGCCAGTCAACCCAGTTTAATCCTACGCATACCTACGCTGTTGGTTTCGGCAATACGGCTGTTGTGCACTACACCATCACTACTTCATCGGGTTGCAGCGATACATACAGCACTACTATCAATCTCAATCAGGGATCCGCAGCTGACTTTACTACCAATACCGTATGCGTAGGCGGATCTACCGCATTTACGAATACGACTCCCGGCACAGGAAACAGTTATTCATGGAATTTCGGCGACGGCTCTCCAACAGTCGCCAATCAGAACCCAACACATATCTATCCGAACGCAGGACCGTTCCAGGTTTCACTCACAGTTACTACTATAGAAGGCTGTACCAATACAATAACCGAAACGGTAACTGTTTCCAATCCACCTACAGCCAACTTCACACATACACTGGCCTGCCTCGGCTCACCGGTTAATTTCACCAACACCTCATCGATACTGACCGGAACTTATGCATGGAATTTCGGCGATCCTTCCACTACAACGGATGTCTCCGCGATTTCGAATCCAAATTACACATACAATGCAGTCGGTTCCTATACGATCTCCCTGAATATTGATGCCGGTAATAATTGTATTGCGAGTACAACTCATACACTCAGTGTTGCGCCTATACCATCCGCAAGCATTCCGGCGTATCCCTTGTTTTGCCCGGGCGAATTTGTTTTCGCTCCGCCCGTTCAAAGCACTCCGGCCACCGGTGTTGTTTATAGCTGGACAAATAATAATACACAAACCGGAATGAGTACTGCGGGCAACGGTGTTCCTCCGGGATTTATCGCTGCAGGCAATAACTCAGGAAGTACAATTTCAGGGATTGTATCGGTAGTACCATCACTGAACGGATGCCCGGGACCAGCTGCAAATTATACAGTCACTATAAAACCTACTCCTGCTATTATTCCACCTTCCATACAGCTTTGCCCGAATGAAATGAGTCCGGTCATTACGCTGAATTCAACTCCATCAGCTACTTCATACTCCTGGACCAATACAAATCCGGGTACATATATCGGCTTGTCTGCAACACAGGGAACATCTACTATTCCGGCATTCACTACCGTGAATAACAGCGGCTTTGCTCAGAGCACTATTATTTCTGCAACTGCCACGTTAAATGGATGTACGGGCAGCCCGACACTGTTCCCGATCACGGTGAATCCTTTCCCGGTTGCTGCGTTTTCACACTCACCTGCCTGTTCGGGTACTGAGACCAACTTTTTCAGCCAGGCTACTATTGGCAGTGGTTCTCTCTCCCAATGGTTTTGGGATTTTGATAATGACGGATTGTTTGATGATAATACCAATGCTACCGCTTCCGGTCTTATCACACCGGCTGGTTTACACACCGTCGGTATGCAGGTTACATCCGACAAGGGTTGTGTAACATCCGTTTATCAGCCAGTGTATGTAAATAATACTCCGTATGTTGACTTTGAAGGCGATTCGCTCGAAGGCTGTCCTTTGCTTCCTGTAACATTTACAGATACCGCTTACGTTCCCCTGCCGGAACATGTTGTGAGCTATAGCTGGAATTTCGGCAATTTCAATGCTTCCAACGAAGCAGGCCCGGTGAGCACCGTATATAACAATTCTTCGCATACAGTAAGCGCTTATTATTCAGTGTCACTACAGGTAACGAGCGACAGCGGCTGTGTGGGCAGTGCCATAAAAACCAATTATATTCAGGTTTACCCGGAACCGAAAGCTGATTTTGACTGGGGCCCGACGGATGTCGACATGATCGATCCTACTGTTTATTTCGGGGATCTTTCGGAAGGAATTTCCGGAGATTATCCTTTGGTCTGGTATTTAGGTGATCCATCTGTTCCTACCGAAGATAATTATACGACAGTGATCAATCCTATCCATACTTATCCCTATGAAGAAGCATCTTACGAGGTAACACAATATGTATCCAATATAGAAGGATGCAAAGACACGATCACCAAAACGATCCATATCAACGGTGCATTCACGTTCTATATCCCGAATGCATTTTCACCGAACAAGGATCAGATGAATTCCGGCTTTAAGGGCACTGGGATTGGTATCAATACCAACACCTATTCCATGCTTGTTTTCGATCGCTGGGGAATGCTGTTGTTCGAATCGCACGACCTGGAAGAAGAATGGGACGGTAAATTCAAAGGATCCAACGTGCAGAATGATGTCTACGTTTGGAAAGTGAATTTCGAAGACTACCTGGGCAACGGGCATCAGTATGCCGGCACCGTTACGGTAGTAAGATAATACCTTGATAGAAAAAAAGTTGGATCGTTTTAACGGACTGTCAGTTCGATTCACGCCCATAGCGTGATAATAGAGCCTTCACATACATTCTGAATTGACTTACACCAGATAAAATAAAGAACCTGTATCGGGAATATTTCGGAGTTTATTATTACAAACGTCTCGATACACCGCGGTCCCGTCGCGAAGCCTCGCGAGCTATCGGGAGGGCACTCGACGTGACAGCATAATTCATTCCAACTTTCATTCAACAGGAGTTAAGATAATCAGCTTAGTTTTTTTAAGGCAGCGCGCAGACTTGCTATTGCATCCGAAACATCCGACAGGCTACAGGTGCCCACTGACAAGCGATACCAGGAGCTGTCTTTGTCCGCACCAAAAGCATAGAACGGAACTACTGCGATTTTTGCCTCATCGAGGATATAACGCGTGATGTCTGCAGTGTTCTCCAATGTTTTACCTTCCGCTGTTTTTTTGCCGTTCAGGTTGAATTGGATCGTCAGGTAAATAGCCGCCTGTGGGGCAATGGCATGAACACCGTATCCTTCTTTCTCCAGCTCCGAAAAACCTTTGTAAAATCCCTCAAGGCGATCACTGATCCTTTTCTTTTGTTCTACGATAAATGCGTCGTACAATTTCAGGTCGTTCAGGTATTTTGCACTTGCTAATTGCTCTGCTTTCGGAGCCCAGGCACCCACGTGCGTAAGGACCGCTTTCATTTTATCGATGATCCGTTTCGGGCCCATGCTCCAGCCCACCCGTACACCTGTGGCTGCAAGTGATTTGGAGATCCCGTCAACATAAATAGTATAATTGCGCATATCCGGACGCAAAGAAACCGGATCGTAATGTTTGGTATTACCGTGTGTCAATGCCCAGTAGATCTGATCATACATCACATACAAAGGCTTTTGATCCTTGCCCCGTCGGATGTTCTCTTCCAGCACCATATCGCAGATCTCTTCCAGTGCTTCTTTGCTGAAAACGGTCCCTGTAGGATTTTGCGGCGAGCACAATGCAAGCAAAGAGGCATTCTGAATATGCGGTTTGATGTCTTTGGCAAGCGGCATGAAATTGTTTTCAGGTGTCGCCTGAATGATCACCGGTTTTGCATCGTTCAGATACGTATAATGATTGTTGTTCCAGGATGGTACGGCAAAGATGACAGTGTCGCCCGGATCTACGAGTGTACGGAATATAGCATAGATAACGGGGCGTGCACCACCGGCTATCAGGATCTCATCGTTCTTATACTCAAGGCCGCCACGCTCTTTCAACAGCTTTGATACTGCATTCCGCAATTCCAGCATACCATCGGCTGCAGGATAATTGGTTTGATCAGCAAAATACTCATCCACGATGTATTGCTTCAGCTCGGCAGGGATCGGAAATTGCTTTGGGTTAAAATCCCCGATGGTCAGGTTATAGATCTTTTCACCCTGTTTGATCTTTTCGTTCACCTCGCCTGCCAGCTTGATGATCTCCGAACCGATAATATGTTCCGCCAGTTTGGAAACCTTCAATTCTCCCGGTATTTGCGCAATTTCACTCATGAGTATTTTATTTTTTCAAATGTAATAAAAATGAATTGGCCACAAAGCGCCGGGACTAAATTTTAGACAGGAATTAAGGATTTTTAATTCACAAAAATCAAATGCGCACAGGTGGCTTCGAGAGCCTCAGCCACCATACAACATGCATACGGCTCAGATATATGATCTTAAAAATTAATCTATAGTGCTAGCAATAAGTCTGAGCATTGCCGAATTTATACTAAATAGATTTCATCTGAAGGTTCTCGAAGCCATCAAAAAAATCAAATAACGTAGCTCAACTTCATCATATTCGTCCGGCCCCGCTCCGTCATCGGCATACTTGCAATATTAATGATCAGGTCGTCGTCCTTCACCAGGCCGAGGTTTTTGATGTATTTCTGCAGGTCTGAAAACGTATTGTCCGTGCTTTCGTATTTATCGTAATAGAACCCCTTTACTCCCCACACAAGACTCAGTGCAGTGAGAAGTGAACTGTTATCGGTAAAAATATACACATTCGCTTTCGGACGGTGACTGGCTAATTTGTACGCAGTGTACCCGCTGTTGGTCATCGAAATGATCGCTTTTACACCGGCCTGTTTTGCCAGGGTGCAGGCATTGTGACAAATGGAATCCGTAACGTAGGTGATCGTTTTTTTCTCCGGAGCATGTTCCCTGTAATAAATGCCCTCCGTATCTTCCACCTGCGTAATAACCTTACGCATGATCTCGATCACTTTCACCGGATATTTACCTACCGAAGTTTCTGCGCTCAGCATCACTGCATCCGCCCCATCCAGTACGGCATTGGCTACATCGTTCACTTCCGCACGTGTGGGCGTAAAGCTTGTGATCATACTTTCCATCATCTGTGTAGCAATGATCACCGGCTTGGAAGCGTTCATACATTTCTTCACCATCATTTTCTGCAACATCGGCACCTGCTCCATCGGAAGCTCCACACCTAAGTCGCCACGCGCTACCATCAGGCCATCCGTCACATCGATGATATTATCGATCTCACGTACAGCTTCCGGTTTTTCGATCTTGGCAATTACCCGCGTTTTTTTATTCTTGCGCTTAATGATTTCCTTCAGGTCTACAATGTCCGTAACAGAACGCACGAAGGAAAGTCCGACCCAGTCAAAATCATGATCCAGGGCAAAATCCAGGTCGCGAAGATCCTTGTTCGTTAAACAAGGCAATGATATTTTGGTGTTCGGAAGATTCACTCCTTTTTTAGAAGATAAGGTGCCACCTGAAATGATCATTGCACGTACCTCGTCTTTTTTATTGGTAGAAATTACTTTCAGGTGGATCTTCCCATCATCGATCAGCACCAGCTCATCTACTTTTACATCCTTCGGGAAATCGGGATAGGTAATAAAAATGCGGTGTTCGTCGCCTTCACATTCTTTGGTAGTGATCACGATCTCATTGCCGTTCACCAGTTCAATCGCATTATCCTTCACTTTTCCGATACGCAGTTTTGGTCCCTGCAGATCGCCCAGGATGCCTACGAAACGGTTCAGCTTTTTATTCAGTGTACGGATATTGTCGATCGTACTTTTCACTGCCTCGTAATCGCCGTGCGAAAAATTGATACGGCAGATGTCGAGCCCTGCATTGAACATTTCTTCCAATACATTGATATCTGCGGTGGCCGGCCCCATTGTCGCCACGATTTTTGTTTTATTATATGTTTGTCCCATAATTTTAATAAGAGTAAGACACGAATGTACGAATTTCGATGGAAACTATTTTATTCCATGTTAACAGAAAATTACGGAATCGCTACTATAGCTTGCGTCCGGGATTCTCGGCGATAAAAGCTTTCCAGCCGCTCATCCGCTTGCCACCCGTATCTATAGCTTTGCTCTGGAAATGATGACAAACGGCCACCCCCAATGCATCGGAGGAGTCAAAATATTTCGGTAGCTCTTTCAGGTTCAGCAGGCGCTGGATCATCGCTGCCAACTGTTCTTTGGAAGCATTCCCATTCCCGGTAATGCTTTGCTTTATTTTTCGCGGTGAGTATTCACACACCGGCATCCCTCTGCTCAAAGCTGCAGCCATTGCCACTCCCTGGGCGCGCCCGAGCTTCAGCATGGATTGCACGTTCTTACCGAAAAAAGGCGCTTCGATGGCCAGCTCATCCGGGGCGTGTTCTTCCATTACTTTGCTCAGTGTTTCGAAGATCACTTTCAGGCGCAGTGTGTGTTCCTCGTCTTTTCCGAGCTTTATCACATCACAATGAATGTATTCCAGCTGTTGTTTTTTCACACGGATGATCCCGTAGCCTAAAACAACGGTTCCGGGATCGATTCCTAAAATGATCTTTTCACTCATATACCAAACAACCTAACTGGCTACAAAAATAACGGAATTATCGGTATCCACGGCTTAAATTCAATGGCATTGTTTGTACCTTAGCCCGATGAAAAAACAAGTGCTGCTCCTGTTCAAGATCCTCTTAGGTGTCGCCTGCTTTGTTTTTTTATGGTTAAAGCTTCACAACCAGTTCTCCGACGAAAAGATCGGTAATTTAAAGAATACCCTGCAGGATCCGGGTGCTCTCTGGCTGTTGCTGCTGGCTGTTGTACTGGTGATCCCCAACTGGCTGATCGAAAGCTATAAATGGAAGCGGATCACAGAAAGCATCGAACGGATCTCTTTCGGAAATGCGCTGAAGGGTGTGCTGGCCGGGCTTTGCATTGGTAATCTCACGCCCGGACGTTTCGGGGAGTTTGCAGGACGTATCCTGTATTTCAGTCCGGACAACCGCAGCAAAGCTTCCGTTACACATTTTGTTTGCGGTGCCACACAGCTTTTTATTACACTCGTATTCGGCGTGATAAGCGGTGTTTTCTGGCTTTTACGATCAGGCGACTGGAATTCATTTTATGTGATCATCCTTGTCATCTGCATAGTATTGTTGGCTGCCTTGTTCTTCATCCTGCTCAATATCGAATCCGCTTATAAAAAAGTAGCCCGCTTCTCTTTTCTCCAACGTTTCAAGCTCGGAGCCGTCAGTTATCCGCGGCCGGTGTTATTAGAGCTGACAGGATGGTCAGCATTGCGCTACCTTGTATTTAGCACACAGTATATTTTACTTTTAAAAAGCTGCGGTGCGTATGCCAGCTATACCGAGCTGTTTGTGCCAGTCTCCATTTCGTTCATGCTGATGTCGGCTATTCCCATGATCAGTTTTATAGAAGTGGCGATACGTGCAAGTATTGCCGTGATCCTTTTTTCCACTTTCAATTCGAATGAGCTGCTGCTGGTTACCGCTTCCACCCTGCTCTGGTGCATTAATCTTGTTTTGCCTTCCATCGCCGGATATTTTATCATCCTGTCGACACGCATAAAATTAAAAGAAACAGTAAAAGCTTTATGATCATTGGCACACTTGCTATATCCATTGCCCTGCTGTACTTTTTGTACCTGTTGCTCCTTGCTGTGAGCTGGACCAATAATCGTTTGTATGTTGCCGGTGAACCGGAAAACCATACTCCGGTAAGCATCCTGATCCCCTGCAGAAATGAAGAAACTACAATAGCTGCGTGCCTGGACAGTATCGCCAGGCAGCATTATCCTGCCCACAAAGTACAGGTGATCCTTGTGGATGACCATTCCGAAGACCGGACGATCGATCTTGCAAAACAATATCCCTTTGTAAAGATCCTGCAGCTTCCGGAAGGAACAATAGGAAAAAAGAATGCACTTGATCTGGGAATCCGGGAGGCTATTCATGAGCTCATCATCACCCGCGATGCCGACACGGTTTGTAACGAAGAATGGCTGGCTGTCATTATCAGTGCCTATGAAAAAACAAAAGCCCCGCTTATCATTTGCCCTGTGTTCATCCGTCCGTCCTTTTCCCTGCTCAATGCATTGCAACGACTGGAACATTTTGCGCTTACGATACTTGGTGGCGGCACGGCTTATTTAAAGAAACCCGTGCTGTGCAATGGTGCAAACCTTTGTTTTACCAAAACGGCTTTCCGGGAAGTGAAGGGATATGAAGGGAATGAAACCATCGCTTCGGGAGATGATATTTTTCTGATGAATAAGATCCGGAATATAAAAGGTCCCGGTATTCTTTACCTGAAAAACCGGGATGCAGGCGTTTATACTTCTGTTCCTGGTGATCTGAGAACGATGTTCCATCAACGCCTGCGCTGGGCTCAAAAAAGCAGGAAAAGCAGTAGTTTCCTGAGTGGTTTTAGCGGTTTTTTGATCGCTTTGTGTACTATTTTACTTCTTACATCCGGTATTTTATCTGTGTTTTATACGGAATTAACCCCATATTTTACATTTACGGCTATTCTAAAGTGTTTTATTGACTTTTTGTTGCTATTTTTAGCTGCTTCTTTCTATCAGCAAAGAAAGGTATTGATAGCATTTCCCCTTATGGTGCTGATCTATCCTTTTTACGTCGTCTGGATCGCCATAGCGGTTTATACCACAAAGGCTGAGTGGAAAGGCAGAAGAACAAATTAAGCGCTGTGTTTAAAAGCAATATAGAAAAGTCAAATTCGCTGGGAAGGATAGCGTGGAAGCGTTTCAAACGAAACAAGCTGGCTATGTTCGGTATGACGATCATTGCAATTTCTGTTTTTGTTTTTGCTTTTGGTTACATAATCGCACCCGACTCTTCACCTGATGCCAATGAGCAAAAGCCCGAGCTGCAGATCAAAAAGCCAGGGTTCGTGGTACGCCTGCTCAAGATCCGTAAAAACGAATTGGTACATGATGTAAATATCTTCGAGAAACTTAAAAACGGCAGGCAGAACGATTACACTTATGTAACGGTTTACGATTATACTTTTTCGGGCAATGATATTGTGGTGGAAGAATACACCGGCAACGAACCGAACCGTGGCACCAAGATCCGCTACAACCTTGCGGATGTGGTGTATGACATTAACGGGAACATGCCGGTGAAAAACGATGAGGCTAATGGTTTCATTGAGTTTTATCAATACAGCACCGACAAAAGGATCAAAGTAAGTGCAAAGGAAATGCAGTCGGAGATCGAAAAGAACCTGCTGGTCAACAAAAAATATATCCTGGGGACCGATCGTTTAGGCAGGGATCTCCTTAGCCGGATGCTTATCGGGACAAGGGTTTCTTTAAGCGTCGGTTTTATTGCTGTTATCATTTCGCTGGTCTTAGGTTTGTTACTGGGGTCTATGGCAGGGTACTTCCGCGGGTGGATCGATGATTTTATTATGTGGCTGATCAATGTGGTGTGGTCCATTCCCACCTTATTGCTGGTGATCGCTATTACGCTTGTATTGGGTAAAGGTTTCTGGCAGGTGTTCGTAGCTGTGGGACTGACCATGTGGGTGGAAGTAGCGCGTATCGTTCGTGGCCAGGTGTTATCATTGCGCGAAAAAGAATTCATTGAAGCAGGAAGAGCATTGGGTTTCAAACATTACCGCCTGATCCTGCGCCATGTATTGCCAAACGTAATGGGACCGGTGATCGTAATTGCCGCTTCCAATTTTGCCAGTGCGATCCTTACCGAAGCGAGTCTTAGTTTTCTCGGTATCGGCGCACAACCACCGACTGCCAGCTGGGGGAAAATGATCAATGACCACTGGGCATACATCTTCACAGCTGATGCATTCCACTTAACGTTTATTCCGGGTGTTTCCATTATGGTGATGGTACTTGCCTTCATGCTTGTGGGTAATGGCTTACGTGATGCGCTGGATTCGAAATCTATTGATACGAAGCAAACCAGTCTTTCGTAATTATTTCGGGTTGTGTATTCCGGGTTTCTGGTTGAGTCCCGAAGTATTTGTTCATTCTCTCCCACTCAGAATAATGCAAGTGGTTTCGGAATAGAAGCCGATAGATCTTAACTATAGAAAGAGAGAACCGAAAATCGGTAATTTAGCAAAGGGATGAAACTAAGCAAACTATATACTGATTTCACTAACAGTGAAAAGGCCTCCGGTATTATCCTTTTGCTTTGTACGGTTTTATCCCTTATTCTAAGTAATTCTGCGATCAGCCATGATTATCTTCATTTATTTCATATTGAACTTGCTCATAAGCCGATAGAATTCT
Source organism: Bacteroidota bacterium (assembly GCA_021156365.1). Lineage (GTDB taxonomy): Bacteria > Bacteroidota > Bacteroidia > B-17B0 > Aurantibacillaceae > JADJDM01. The sequence goes on along the minus strand of JAJNDK010000004.1, from coordinate 364,790 downwards.
GGATAAACGATGGCCTCATGACCGTTTTTTTCCTTATGGTCGGACTTGAAATTGAACGGGAGATTTATATTGGCGAGCTTTCCGATATACGAAAGTCTTTGCTTCCAATAATAGCAGCTATCGGCGGTATGATCGTTCCTGCCTTAATCCACTTCAGTTTTAATTCAGGCACAGCTACTCAAAATGGTTTTGGAATTCCCATGGCAACAGATATTGCTTTTTCCCTTGCGATCCTTTCGCTGCTTGGCAAAAGAGTTCCGGTTTCCTTAAAAATATTTCTCACAGCTTTAGCAATCATAGATGACTTAGGGGCCATACTGGTAATCGCATTGTTCTATTCCAAAGATTTTTCCGGTTTATACTTCTCCATAGCAATGGGGCTTTTTGGCTTACTGCTCATTTTAAACAGGCTAAAAGTTTATCGTATCTGGTTGTACTTGTTAATTGGAATGCTCATGTGGTTTTGCATGTATAAATCAGGAATTCATGCCACCATCACAGGAATTCTTCTTGCATTTGCAATTCCATTCGGGAAAGGAGATGAAGAGTCTGTTTCCTACAGGCTTCAACATAAATTACACCTCCCGGTCGCATTTATCGTTCTTCCGTTATTTGCTTTAACGAATACTGCCATAAGGATTCCTTCCGGGATAGTAAATGATCTTTCAGCTCCAAATAGTTACGGGATCATTTGTGGATTATTAGTTGGAAAACCTGTAGGGATCTTTCTGTTTTCAATGCTGGGAATACTGATTGGTTGGTGTTCACTTCCCGGTGGGCTGAAAAAAAGACATTTGTTATTTACCGGGCTGCTCGCAGGAATTGGCTTCACTATGTCTATTTTCATTACCATACTGGCTTTCAATGATGCTGGTATTATCAATACCTCAAAGATCGCGATCATTATTGGTTCCGTTATTTCTGCGATCTTAGGATATATCGGATTACGGTTTACACTGAAAGTTCAACCAATGGAAGAAACCAACTGAATGCTTGCAGCGACAACCTGAAACAATCTTCAACTCTCCATCACCGGGAACGTCACATAAAAAGTAGTTCCGACACTCTGCGCTGTTTCGAACCAGATGGAACCATTAAAGGATTCCACAATATTCTTTACCATTGCCAGCCCTAATCCCATGCCCTCTGTTTTGGTAGAAAAATTAGGAACAAAGATCTTATCCATGGCTTCAGGTGCAATGCCTGTTCCGTTATCCTTAATTCTGATCAATACATTCTTTCCTTTCAGGGAGAGCTCTGCTTCTATCTTTCCTTCCCGGTCTTCCGGGATCGCCTGCTGTGCGTTTTTAAGTAAATTATTGAATACCCGCAGGCACTGATCTTTATCCACTTTCACAAAGACCGGCTTTTCGAGCTTGTCGCTATAGTTCAGATTGATGTGCTCACTTTCCCGGAAGAGCCCGACACTGTTTTGCAAAAGATCATTTATACAAAGCAATTCGATATGCGCAGTCGGCATTTTTGCAAAGGAGCTGAAAGCACTGGCAATATTGGAAAGCGAGTCGATCTGTTCGATCAGCATCACCGTCAGTTTTCCGATCCGCTCTTTCATGTCTTCGCTGTCGCTGCTCACCGTACGCTGCAGGTGCTGCACACTGAGCTTCATAGGTGTGAGCGGATTTTTGATCTCATGCGCCACCTGCTTGGCCATTTCTCTCCAGGCACTTTCCCGCTCCGATTTGGCCAGCTTGTCTGCACTCTGTTCCAGCTGCTCGATCATCCGGTTGTATTCATTCACAAGCTTACCGATCTCATCTTTTTCTCCCCAGTTGATCGGTTCGTTGCGTTTCCCCAGTCTTACCTTACTCAGGCGCTGCTGTATGATACGCAGGGGCTTGGTTACAAGATTGGAAATGAAAAGAGCGGCGATCGTACTGAAGGCGAAGAGGATCACATAAATATTGATAAGCGCAACGATGTAGATAGAGATCTCTTTTTCCAACTCTCCCTGCTTGGCAAAATACGGCAGGTTCACATAGGCCAGCAATTGTCCGTTCTTATTATAGAAGGGTTGATAAGCCGAATAATAATTCAGGTTCCCCACATTCTCTTTTATCACGACATTGATGAAGCGTGAAGACAAAATATTATTAAACGCCTGCGGGTTCATCTTTTTGGAAATGATCCCTTCATTGAAGAGGCGTGGCTGTGACGAGGCATACATATTCCCTTTCAGGTCGAATACTGTGATGTCGCTGGCAAATACAATGGATAATTTTTTCAGCACATAAGCCGTATATTCTTTGAAGTTCTCCGGTAAGGTTTCTTTTTCTCCCAGCTTGGTCTGAAGCTCCTGCAACACCGATTTTATTTTTTCATCCAGGGCTGAGGTGTTTTTTTCTTCGAATTGCTTATTGATAAAAACAAAGGTTCCGATGCCAAACGCAAACAGGCAGACCAATACCACGGACACCAGGAGCAATTGTATACGTAGATTCAATGAGCTTTCCATTGAACGTTTTCTTGCCCGCCATTCGCGTATATAAAGGAAAAGCCACAGGAGCAAACTGAAAAACATGAAGAAGTATGAATTACTTGTAAAACGCTCCCACCAGCCTATCCTTTCCTTACTGATGACCACCTCCGTAAACCGGTCTGCCGAATAGATCAAATGCTGGTAATTGTTCTCTACCTGCTGGCTGAAATCCTGTTTGCTCTGAGCCCAGGAATATTTGAAATTATAGGGATACTTGCCGAACCGTTGCAGCATCTGACCATTCCTGTATATTGCATATGAGTAGTTGTTCAGCTGACTGTTTGTTTTTACCGATTTGTCGAGTAACAGTTCGGGAAAACCGATAATGTCCGGTGTGTTTTTCGGCTCGATCTCAAAATAAATAAAAGCCGGTTTCTCTACTGTTTTTGTTCCGGAAAAGAGCGGGATCTTTGCAATGTACCGCAGCCGATCTTTCATGTTCTGGATGTAATAAAGATCGTGTGACACTGTTTCTACGCCACCCGTATTGATCTGCTCATCGAAATAGGTGTTGTTCTCATAATACGGATTGGAAGTGATAATAAGTGGCCGGCAGATCGAATCGAAAAGAGAAACATTTACATTGTAGCGTTCCCAGTATCCTCCGAGATACACCTGGCGCAGGCGTTGCTCGATCTCCAGCGACTGCACAGGATTTTTGAAGATCATGGATTTCAGCTTTGCATCGCTCTTTATATTCTTGCTGATGTCCACGAACAGGTTCTCTGCTACCGCATCCCGCTGATCTGCCAGTCGCTCTGCGTAGATCTTGCGCGTCTCCATTTCTTTTTCGATCTCGTTCTTCATGAAAAGCTGCGAGGTGATAAAAGAAAAAATAACGATGAAAACGATCCCGTAAGAAAAAGAATAAGCTGTTTTACGCCATTTGAAAACCCAGGTGAGCGCACCCACCACAAAGGGCCAGAGCATCTTGGTAAGGTCTCCGTCGTTTATGTACCATTGGAACGGGAGGATAGCAGCAATGATCAATGCATACAGCCACCAGGCATGCCTCGTTTTTATAAGCTCCGTAATGATCTTATCCGCCACCAGGTAAAAGGAAAAAAAGAACAGTGCCACAATTCCAAATGCAATAAAGCTATTGGCATCCAGGTTAAAAAGATCGGTCACACGAAAGGAAATATTGGAGTTCTCTACGAGGCTGTTGATCACATTGTTTATGAGGTCTGCAAACAGGAAGATCATGGTAAGCCCAAGCAGTGGCATCAGGAAAGCCCATTTGCTGCTGGTCCTTTTAAAGGTCATGTGCTGCTGAACAAGTACAGAGAGGTAGAACAGTAACAATACGTTTATGATGATATCCCCAAAAAATCCGAACCAGAAAGAATTCGCATCCCCGAAAATGGCAGGATTGTACAATTGTGTTTCATACAAGGAGGAAGGGAATCTGTTCAGGATCATAATAGCCCGGATCCCCAGTAAAGTCAAGGCATAGAATAAGAGCATACTGTTCCGCGACCAGGTCTCCGTGAGCCTGAAATATTCTTTCCGGATCAATAAAAGAGCGAAGGCAAGAGCCAGCAGAAAAACAAGAATACTTATATAGAGCCATCCGGCATTTTTCGAAGACTCGGTGGAAGTGAAGACAAGACTAAAAAGTTTTTCTCCTTTGTTATTCTTTATCACCACGTTCGTTCCATCCACATTCTCCGACAAGCTTGTACCTTTGGGGAGCCTGTAATCATTTGAAAACGTATTCTGCAGGTATTTATTCTGATAGGAATACTCATTCTTGATAAGCACAAGACCAAGCAGTTTATATTTGTCGTGCGGTGCATGGGGAAAACGGACCACTTCGAAATAGCCGTTCTTGAGCTTTGCAAGGGAGTTGTCGAGGCAGACCTCTTTCATGTATTCTTCCACACTGGCCGAATTGTCGCTCCAGTAGAGCAGGCTGTCGTTCTTATACACGAGGTATACAAGGCCCTGCTTTTCGAAAAGATCCTTATCGCCTTCTTTTTCCTTTGCGAAAAGATCCTTGGGTGTATGGGTTTTCAGGTAATGATAATATTCCGTCAGCTGCAGGTTAACGGTTTCTTCTTTGGAGTGAAGTACCTTCTCTACTTTGGAAACATAATCCTCCGGCTTTACCTTGTTGAAATAATCGATCGCAAAGGCAATGGCAAAAAGCAGCAGGATAGCTGTCCAGGAAGCAATAGAGATCTTTTTTATGGAGCGGCCGGAAGCGGGCATATTTTACCCAAAGATACTAAAAATCGTGCCGCAGAATTGCCGGAAAACCGCTTAAACTTTATATTTTAACGGTATTTAGTAGCCCAGGATGCTTTGTACACTTGTCCTGATCTTTCCGGCAATTTCATCAGTAGGAAGATCATTCGCATCGTCACCGAAGGGATCCTCGATCTCCTCGCTCAGTAGTTCGATGGAAGCAAACACGTAGAAAATAAGGGCTACCACCAGTACGGCCAGGTATTTGAAATCGATCGCAAAAGCAAAAGGCATCGTGATCACATAAAGGAAAATGATCCGTTTCAGGTACAGACTATACGAATAGGGAATAGGAGTATTTTTAATGCGCTCACAGGCCCCGGTGATATCCGTAAACGATTGTAGCTCCTGGTCGAGAACGATCAGGTATTCGGGTCTCAATGCCCCTTTGGCCAACAGTACATCAATACGCTTGAATATCTCTCCCGCAATATGATTCGGCTTATGCAAAGCATCATCAAGCCCTTGCTTTTCAAACCCTTCAAAAAATTCTATCTCTTCCGGTTTATATCGGTCGCGCAGGTGTTCTTTGAGCGCAGTTCCATAATTCCCGATCAGAATACCCAGCTCCTTTTTCTCCTTTTTATATTCATCCGATACAAAGCTGGCCAGTTTCAGGCTCAGGTTACGGGAGGTGTTCAGCAAGGCACCCCATTGTTTTCGTCCCTCCCACCAGCGGTCGTAGGCTGTATTGATCCTGAACACAAGGAGCATGGACAGGACAAAGCCGATCACCTGGTGAAAAAAGGTGGCATTCTTCAGCTCAAATTTCAGGTATTCGATATCAATGAATACAAAAACGGCCGTAAGAGTACACAGAGCCGCCATCGCAGGAAGCAGGTTACGGAATCCGTCGCTCCGGTGAAATTTGAAAATGAATTTAAACCATGTTTTTGGGTCGTATGTGATCATAATGAATTTTGTGTTAGCATTTCAGCACCCTGCCTATCGTCAGGCGGTAATTCCTGTTGTAAAAGGCTGCGGTGAATTTAATATGTGAAAGTAATTTACTTAATTGTTTCGTTTGTTTTTTTGTAAGCCCGGTCGCGCATCTTTTTATGGAGAGCAATTGCGGGGCGGAACTTCCGTCCGCATTTACCGGGAAATAAATATCCATAATAAATCGCGAACAACCACCACAGGAGATCTTTATTTTATGCTGTTTAAAAAACGGCAACAGGTATTTCCTGCTCCAGGCAGTTTCCACACTATCCCATTGCATCATTTGGGCGTAATCGAGATCCTTAAAAGTAAGGGTGTCTTTCGGAACATCCTGTGCAGAACTGCAAAAAAAAGAGGTGAAAAAAAAGAGGCCGAAAATCAGTACTTTCATGATTACAAATATAAAAATTGCTTTTTATCCTGTTTATATACCACTTATGTAAATCCGTCTAAAATAATTGGTTTTAGCAGGGCCTAAGAGTAGCTTAGCCCAAATTACAGAAAACATGCTTCAGAAAACAGCTTTAACACTTGGGATTTCAGTGCTTTCACTGACTTCATTTGCTCAAAACCAGTGTTCCCAATTCAAAATAAATGCCGCTGCCAACCAGGTGCAAATCGTGCCTGTTTCTCACGCGCTGCTCGAGTGCCAGTACGATGTGAAATTTTACCACCTCGATCTGAATGCCGGGCGTACGAATAAAGTGATCAGCGGGTTTGTCCGCTCCCTTTCAGAAGTTACAGCTGCAGCTTTCGATACCTTTGCGGTGGAGCTCCATAATACCATGATCATCGACTCCAGCCGTATCAACGGGAACCTGATGACACCCGTACGTGTAGGAGATGCCGTTAGTTATGTCCTGCCATCTGTGCTCCCTGTTGGAAGTATGATCAATGCAACGATCTATTACCACGGAACGGCCCCTTCCATAAATGGTTCCGCTATCGGCGACGGGTTCAACAACGGAACCTCCGGAGCCTGGGGCAACCAGGTGACCTGGAGCCTCAGCCAGCCTTACTCCGCTTACGAATGGTGGCCCTGCAAACAATCCCTGAAGGACAAGATCGATTCCAGTGAAGTGTTCATTACTACTGACTCTACCAACAAAGCGGGATCGAACGGTTTATTAAAAAATGTCGTAACCGTTGGCAACAAAAAAAGATACGAGTGGAAAAACACCCATATGATCGATTATTACCTGATCTCCGTAGCCATTGCCAAATATGTGGATTACAGCATTTATGCACATCCTGCAGGAACTACCGACTCTATCCTCATCCAGAATTATGTATACGATAATCCTGCAACGCTTCCGAACTTCCAGGCTACTATCGATGAAACGGCCGGCCTTATTGAATATTTTTCAGATATCTTCGGGATGTATCCTTTTGCGGATGAAAAATACGGGCATTGTATGGCTCCGTTCAGTGGTGGAATGGAACACCAGACCATGACTTCGCTCGGTTTCTTTGATTTTGGCCTGATCGCTCATGAGCTGGGGCACCAGTGGTGGGGAGATCATGTAACCTGCAAAACCTGGAATGATATTTTTGTAAATGAGAGCTTCGCTACGTATTCCGAGCACCTGGCCATCCAGCATTTTGATCCTGCCAATGCCCCGGCCAATATGCAATCGATCCACAGCAATGTAATGAGCCAGCCGGGAGGAAGTGTTTACAACCCTGATACGGTTAGTGTAAATCGTATCTTCAGTTCCCGTTTGTCTTACAATAAAGGCTGTGCGATCATACATACCCTGCGTTTTGTGATCAACAACGACAGCCTGTTTTTCCTTACACTGCGCACTTACCAAAATCAGTTCCATGACGGGACTGCCGGTGTAGATGATTTTAAAATAGTGGCTGAAACGGTTACAGGAATTGACCTGACACAGTTTTTCGCGCAATGGATCTATGGCGAAGGCTTTCCTACTTTTGCCGTACGCTGGAATCAGGTGGGAAATACCTTCTATCTGAAAAACACGGAAACGGTTTCGATGTCAGCAGTGACGCCTCTTTTCATCACACCGCTTGAATACAGGCTGATGCGTGCGACCGGTGATACGATCATTAAGCTGAACCAGACGCAGGCTATCGAAAATTATTCTTTCACAGTAGGCGGAACGGTTACCAATGTAAACACCGATCCTAACAACTGGGTGCTGAACAATGGATCTGTTGTACACGATGTCAATTTAGTGGGCCTGAACAAAAGCAGAACGATCACTTCGCATATCAAGGTGTTTCCGAATCCTGCAAAAGATCAGCTGACAATAGTATGCAGTGAGAAATCTAACTATGTTGTGCACGATATTACCGGTAAACAACTATTGCAGGGTGTACTTACAAACGGACCAACAAATGTGAACATTGAAACATTGAGCACAGGAATGTATTTCCTGCAGGTAAGAGACGCAAGTAACAAACTCAGCACCATTAAATTCATAAAAGAATAGTGCCTAAGATAAAACCTGAAATACTCGCTCACCTGAGCAAAGACAAAAAACTAAAAGCTGTTATAGAGAAGCAGGGTGCGGTGACGTACAACACACATTCCGATCTGTATACTTCTTTGCTGAGCTCGATCGTAAGCCAGCAACTATCGGTGAAAGCTGCGGATACCATTTGGAACCGCTTCATTGATATTTTCCCGGGCAGAGATCCTTTGCCCAAATTAGTATTAAAAAAAACGCCTGAACAATTGCGTGCAGTTGGCTTATCTTTCCAGAAAGCGGGCTATCTCCAGAACATTGCCCGTTTTGCACTCGACCATGGATTCGATCATGCCGTTCTCAAAAAGATGGATGACGATGAGCTGGTGGAACATTTTACACAGATCAAAGGAGTAGGTAAATGGACTGTGCAGATGTTGCTTATGTTTACCATGGGGCGTATGGATGTATTCCCGGAAGATGACCTGGGCATCCAGATGGGAATTAAAAAAATCTATGGTATTGATTCCGAGAAAAAACAGCTGAAAGCAGATATGCAGAAGATCGCTGCCAAATGGAGCCCGTACCGTACCATTGCCTGCCGATATATATGGAAACATAAGGATAATACACCTGCCGTAAAGAAAAAATAAATCCATGTCTGTTCCTGAATCGGGTATTTACAAACACTACAAAGGAAAGCTCTACGAGGTAACGGGCATTGCCACGCACTCCGAAACGCTGGAGAAATTAGTCGTATACAAAGCACTGTACCAGGAAGAAGGACAGAATCTCTGGGCGCGCCCGCTTGAGATGTTTATGGAAGAGATCAACGTGAATGGAGCTACCATTAAACGTTTCGAAAAAGTATAACGGACATGACATGCCAGCTACGTCCCAATAGCTATCGGGATGCGCAGATTTCCACAGATCATAAACCCGTAAAATTACTTTTGTCCATGGTGTTGGTGTCACCAACAGAGGCCCGTCTTAAATTCGAATGCCGATTACGAGAATATCATCCGTTTGCTCTTCATCCTGTTTCCAGTTCTTGTGGGCGTATTCCAAAAATGCCTCCTGTTCTTCACCGTTCATTGGTGCAATAGAAAGTAACAATTCCTTAAAAGCCCTGCGGTTCATTTTTTTGTTCCGGTCTCCCCCGAATTGATCACAGTACCCATCCGATGAAAGATAGATCATATCTCCGTCTTCCAGCTCCAGCTCATGCTTTACAAATTCTTTTTTATAATCGAAAAAGCCCAGCGGGAACTTACTTCCTTTGATCTCGATGATCTGTTCATTTCGTACGATCAGCAAAGGGCGCATTGCTCCGGCAAATTCCAGCAGGTTTGTTTTTTTGTCTATCGCGCACAAAGAGATGTCCATCCCATCGTGGCGGATCTCATCCGTATTGTTGCGGTTCAATGCTTCAAACAATAATTCGTCCAGCTGGTACAGGATCTCATCCACTCCGCTCACTTTTTTATTTAAGAACACTTCTTTCAGCAATGAGTTGGCGATCACCGACATCATGGCTCCCGGAACCCCGTGACCCGTACAATCAATAGCCGCCACATACCGCTTATCCTCCGTTTCGTGGAAAAAATAATAATCTCCGCTTACAATATCCTTAGGCTGGTATAGCACAAAGCCATCACTAAAGTTGTTCTGCAGGAAAGCAGGGTTCGGAAGGATAGCCTGTTGGATCTTCTGCGCATAGTTGATACTATCCGTGATCTCTTTGTTCCGGTCGGTCAGCGAGCGGTTGATGTCAAGAATACGTTGCTCGGAAGCCTTCTTATCCGTAATGTCCAGACCGATCCCCACCAATTGGTTGTCGTTGATAACAGATGAGCTCCATTTAAACCACTTGACATGCCCTTGCGAGGTTTTGAGAGCATGCTCGAAGCTTTGTGAAACACGGCTCGAATCGGCAGCTAAGAGATTCTTGATCTTTCGTTTAATCTCTATTCCTTCCGCTTCACTGATCCGCGGGCGTGTCCACCATTGCTCGCCCAGTAATTGCTCGGGTTCATAGCCCAGCAGTTTTTTCACTGAATTGCTCACATACGCAACATTTCCGTTACTCTCTACTACTACCACCAATGTGTCTAACTTGTCTAATACAAGCTCTGAAAAAGTCTGCATAATTTGATTTTTAAAACCTTATTTTTTTGGAGAAATCCCGATAGCTATCGGGAGGGAACTTCGAAATGCCTGAGAGTAAAGGATTACAGGCACATAAAACAATTCCCGCGATGCCAGAAACGAATGGCCTGCATGCGGTTACAATAGGTGTATTGAATTGTTGTTGTCATTTATGAGGTGCAAATAAATGAAATAGAAATGACTCCTGCAAGCTATTCTTTAAAAAAATCAGGAAAGCGAATGGAATACAGACACGGATTTCGCAGATTTCACTGATCATGCAGGTTATGACGCGAATTATAAAATTACCGCGAATTAGTGATTTTTGCAGAATTTTAAATTTTCAGGAGAATGAGTCTTAATATACAATTTAACCGATCTGCTCTACTTTTCCGTTCTCGAACTTCAGGGTGCGGGCCGGGAATTTGTTGTAGAGAATGAAGTCATGTGTAGCAAACAGGATAGCTGTGCCGCTTTTTGCGATCTCCAGCAAAAGTGTCATGATCTCGGAAGAGGTCTCCGGATCGAGATTCCCGGTTGGCTCGTCTGCCAGTATTATTTCCGGGGTATTCACAAGTGCGCGGGCCACACTTACACGTTGTTGCTCGCCACCCGAAAGCTCGAATGGCATTTTTTCTCCTTTGAACTCGAGGTCGGTTTTTTTAAGGACCGAATTGATGCGTTGTTTGATCTGTGCTTCGTCTTTCCAACCGGTAGCCCTCATCACAAAACGCAGGTTTTCATACACGCTCCGGTCGCTCAGCAGCTGGAAATCCTGGAAAACGATCCCTAATTTGCGACGCAGGAAAGGGACTTCTTTCTTTTTAAGATTTTTTAGATTATAGTCAGCCACTACTCCTTCGCCTTGTTTCAGGGGCAATTCGCCATACAAAGTTTTCAGCAGGCTGCTTTTCCCACTACCGGTTTTCCCGATCATGTAAACAAACTCCCCTTTCTGTATCTCAATGTTGACAGCACTTATAACAGCACTGTGTTCCTGGAATACGGATACGTTCTCTAACTTAATAACTGTTTCGTTGCTCATATTTCACGTAATCCCGATAGCTATCGGGAGCGATTACTAAAGTAAGTTAAAAGCATGTTCGGGGCTTTCCGACACTGTAATAATTTGAACACGGCCTCGTTAATAACTTCAAACACCACAAAAAGAAGCAAGGGCCAATCGGACGTACTTTTACTCAAATCTATTTATAGTATGTTTAAAATGAAAAGTGTACACCTTACACTGGCGTTTTTATTTTCTGTGGTTGTGGCGGTGCACGCGCAAAAAACTACTGTTTATATAGAAGCTGACAAGGATTATAAAACAGGTCTTGAGCTCTTCGACAAGAAAAAATACAATGCTGCTTTAAAGACCTTCGATACTTATGTAGCCAATTCCAAAAACCCGAATTCGCTGGTGCCGATCGATGCCCGGTTCTATGCTGCAGCTTGCGCTATCGAGCTGTTTCACAAGGATGGTGAATGGAGAATGAAAGAGTTCATCAAAAATCACCCGGAAAGCAATAAGGTAAAAACAGGTTATTTCTATCTCGGCAAATCCAATTTCAGAAAGAAAAAATACGAGGAGACTATTGAGAACCTGGAGCAGGTAGAGCTATTCGACCTAAGCAAGGAAGACCAGGCAGAGCTGTATTTCAAAAGGGGCTACAGTTACCTGGAAACCGGCAAGCTGGACAAAGCCAAAGCAGACCTGTACGAGATAAAAGATGTGGACAATAAATATGCACATCCTGCCAATTATTATTATTCCCATATTGCCTACACCGAAAAAAATTACCAGACGGCACTGGACGGCTTCAATCGCCTCGTAAACGATGAAACATTCGGTTCCGTGGTTCCTTATTACATCACACAGATCTATTTCATCCAGGGTAAATACAGCGACGTGGTGAAAATGGCACCACCGCTGCTGAACGACACCAGCTCCATCCAGAAGAAAGACGAGATCAACCGGATTATCGGCGAATCGTATTTTAAACTGAAGGATTATATAAGTGCACTTCCCTACCTGCTGAAAAGCTCACCCGGATCTGCCGATGAAAATTACCAGGTAGGTTTTGCATACTACCAGGCAGGTGATTGCCCCAACGCGATCACTTATTTTGAGAAAGCTACTGCCGGACAAGACTCTCTTGCTCAGAATGCTTTTTATCATGCTGCCGGGTGTTACCTGAAAATGAATGACAAGGTAAAGGCCCGCAGCGCTTTTTACAATGCTTATACACTTGCTTTTGACAAGGCCATCCGGGAAGAAGCTATGTTCAATTTTGCTGTGCTGAGCTACGAGCAGGGATTCAGTCCCTTCAATGAAGCGATCCAGGCATTCCAGAAATACATCACCGAATACCCGAATTCATTGCGCAAGGATGAGGCATACAATTACCTGATCAACTGCTTCTATTTCACCAAAAATTATACGCAGGCGATCGCTGTGATCGAGAAACTGAAATCTCAGGATCTGAAGCTGAAGACGATCTATCAGAAAATGATCTATTTCAAAGGGATCGAGTTTTACAATAATATCGACCTGGATTCGGCCCGGAAATATTTCGACAAAGCGGTGAAGCTGAACACAGAGCCCCTCGTGTCTGCACAGGCTGCATACTGGAATGCAGAGATCCATTACCAGAAAAAGGAATACAACAAGGCGATGGAAGGATACAAGAACTTCCAGCTGATGCAAAGTGCCATTAACCTGAAGGAATACGAACTGTCGAATTACAATATCGCTTACTGCTATTTCAATCTGAAGAATTATGCGGAAGCTGGCATCTCTTTCCGGAAGTACCTTGCATCCAAAAACACATCGGATGCTGCGAAAATAGCGGATGCCAATGTTCGGACGGGTGATTGTTATTTTATGAATGCGATCAATGATCCGGCTAACAAAATTTCTCTTTTTACCACTGCCAGTGATTATTATGAAACTGCGATCGCAATGGGCAAGTCGGAAGTGGATTATTCCACGTATCAAAAATCCATATGTAATGGTTTATTGAAAAATTATCAGGAAAAGATCAACGACCTGAAATCACTGGAAGCTAATTTTCCGAATTCGGTATACATGTCGAATGTTACTTTCGAAATAGCTGAAAGTTATAACGCAATAAAAAGCTATGATAATGCCATTGCGTATTATAAAAAAACAATGGATAAATACCCGAATTCGAGTAAAATGGACGAATGTATGGCTTCCATCGGGCAGATCTATTACAACCAGAAACAGGATGATAAGGCTTTCGAGTATTTTGATAAAGTAGTGCAGAAAAATCCAAAATCAAATGATGCCAAAGAGATTTTGCCTACGATCAAAATTATCTTTTATGCAAAAAACGATCCTGAAGGATGGGAAAATTATCTTTCGAAATTAGGCATGTCGGCCAATGTAAACGAGCAGGATGAGCAATATTACGAACGTGCGCGGAAATTATATTACGAAGACAAAAACTGCGATCTGGCTTTCCCTGAGATGCAAAAATACATCAGCAAATTCCCGAACGGAAAATACATTACCGAAGCTAACTTCTGTATGGCGGAATGTGCTTATAGCAAAGAGAATTACGCAGATGCACTGAAAGGATATGATTTCGTAATTGCCAAACCGCGCAGTATCTTTTCCGAAATCTCTTTGCAGAAAGCCTCTTTTATCTATTACAAAGACAAAAATTACGACAAGGCACTTCCCTTATATGTAAAATTGCAGGAATTAGCAGAAACTCCACAGAATAAGCTGGCCGGTAAGTTAGGCGCTATGCGTTGTGCCTTCTACTCAAAAAAATACGATGTCGCAGTAGATGAGTCGAATAAGGTGCTGACAACCGACAAGATCACCCTGCAGCAAACTATTGAGGCAAAAAGCATTCATGCCAAATCATTATACGAGACAAACCGGAAAGACGAATCGGTAGCAGATTTCAAATACCTGACCAAAAATGCAAAAAGCGAACAGGGCGCTGAAGCCTGGTTTATGCTGGCAAAGATCCAATATGATAAAAAGGATTTCAAGGATATTGAAAAGACCATCAATTCCCTGTTCAACTACCCGTACACCACACAGGACTGGAATACCCGCGCATTATTGATGATGGCAGATGTATATATGGAGAAAGGGGAAGAACAAAATGCCGAGGCTGCTTTACAAACCATCATCAGCAACTCAGATAATCCGGACTATATCAAACAGGCGCAGGATAAGTTGCAGGCATTAAAAGACAAGCAGAATTTACGTCTTGTTCCACAGGGACAACAGAATATGGAAGTGGAATTCAATAACAGCGGCAATACGAATCTATACGAAACACCGCCTGCCGGGAACGATACACTCAATAAAAACACTCAACCAAAATAAAAGATGTACTCAACTAAACATATTATCCTTTTGGTCTTCCTTTTGATTGGAATTCACAGTGTTGCCCAACCGCCCAGCAACATAGGCGGGTCTGACACCGTAAAAAATACCAGTATCTATGACGCTACCATGAAAGATGCTGTTAAACAAAGCGATCTGCCGGAGATCAATGACACTGTCGGAAAACTGAAAGACAAACAATTGGGTATTCAGCCGAAACCGGTAGAAACCAGCTATAAGGCTCCCCCGATAAAAGCTGCAAAAATGGTGAATGAGCCACTGAGTAAATTATATTATTCCCAGTTAAAAGCCGGTTTTGGAAACTACACGATGCCCTACGGAGAGATCTGGCTGAATAATCTCCGTTCGAAAGAATATGTGTACGGATTCCACTACAAACACCTGTCGGCACGCTACACCGCAGAAGACCGTGGATTTGCCGGCTGGAGCGATAATGATGTGAACCTGTATGCGAAAAAATTCTACAAAAAACATGTGCTGAGCGGTGATCTGAATTATTACCGGAACGTTTCCCAATTCTATGGCTATCCGGATTCGTTGGTAGAGAAAAACGATGTCACCAATAACTTTGCGAGACAGCGTTTTCACACCTTTGAAGGTAAGCTGAACCTGAAAAGTTTTTATACGGATTCCAGTAGTATCAACCACGACATTCACCTCAACTATTACAACATCCGCGACAAATTCGAAACAGCAGAAAATAATATTTTTGCAGATGGTTTGATCAAAACCTACGTGAACAAAGAGAGACTGAATGTCCTCATTTCTGCCGACTACTACAATACAAAAAGCAAAACGGACACGGTCAACGATTTTATTTTCCGGCTTACTCCTTATTTCCAGGCAGGCGGCGAGAAATGGAATGTAGACCTGGGACTAAATGTAGCTATTGATGAAATGACAGATGTAAGCACCAAATTCTATTTTTATCCGAAGCTGGGCATCCACTACAACATCTATAATAATTTTGTTATTCCTTATGCAGGAGTTACAGGTGGGCTGGAAAAAAATTCATTCCGCAGCTTCACCACCACAAACCCCTTCATTATTTCCAACCCGGCCTATTTAAACACCAACAATGTCTACAACCTGTTCGGTGGGTTGCGGGGTGTACTGAGCTCCAAAACTTCCTATGATGCAAAGGCGACCTATAGTAAATACAAGAACATGCCTTTCTTCCTGATTAATTATGATGACTTCCTGAGTAATAAATTCACCGTATTGTACAACGATGTGACCCTGCTGAATGTGAACGGACAGATAAAATACCAACTGAAAGAGAAAGTGAATGTGATCGCGAAAGGGAACTACTACGGTTACAGTGGACTGGACAGTGGTGCCTACGCATGGCACAAGCCTGATTTTGATGTAACACTTTCTGCTACCTATAATTTGAAAAGCAAGATCATTATCAAAGCCGATCTTTTCTATATTGGAAAACAATGGGCTCGTCAGCTGGAAACATCCAGCCTGGGTGTACAAACGGTTAACAACGTCCAGCTGAAAGGAATTGCAGACATCAACCTTGGGGCGGAGTATCGTTACAGCAAAATGCTTTCCTTCTTTGCCACTTTCAACAATATCGGCAATGTTCGCTACTACCGTTGGGATCGCTACCCGACACAGCGTTTCAATGCAATGATCGGGGTAACATTTGTACCGTTCTAAAAATTACTTGATTTTTTTCAAAGCCGCTTCATAGATCTTCCGGATGCTGGCTTTTTCTTCCGATCTGCAAATAGCTTCTATCGCCGGAATGAGATCTTTGTTATACTTTGTTTTTAATTGAAGGATCTCTCCTAAGGCATAGGCTGCACTCCAGCGCACTACAGTTCCTGTGTGCTCCGAATTGTCCAGCAATCCTTTTATCGCTTTATCCAATTGTGCAGGGAATAAATGAACTGTATTGCCGATCACTTTTGCAGATTCCCATTTGATGCGAGGGGCTTTTTCCGCAAGTGAAACAATGGCAAAAAGAAAAACTTTTTTTGTTACAAGGGAAGGATCTGTTTTGCTTGCATATTCGATCACTTCCATGCAAGTAGCCTTTACGGGGTCCTTTGCCTTTTCAGCGCGATCCATTAGTTGTTCCGCACTGATCTTGCCTTCGAGCAGTAAAACGCTCAACTGCTCCGTTTTGGATTTTGGCTTTATCAACTTATCGCTCAGCAGTGCATCGATCTCCATGTTCTATTCCTTGATATTGTATTCGTTGATCTTGCGATACAAGGTGCGCTCGCTGATACCCAATTCCTTTGCTGCATTTTTTCGTTTTCCTTTGTATTTGGAAAGCGCTCTGATGATCATGTCTTTCTCCTTATCGGCCAATGATAAAGACTCTTCGATCACAATCGGCTGAATGGCTTTACCCGGCTGTATGATCTGCGGATTGTGTACCGGATACGAATTGGTATCGTGCAACACGGTTCCTTCTTCGTCGTACATTTTATTGATCAGCTGTACATCGTCGTTTGGCAAACCTACCAATGCACCCTGGTTGTACTGTACAATATTGTGTACTACTTTTTTCAGGTCTGTCAGATCTTTTTTCATATCAAAGAGCACCTTGTAGAGCAGGTCACGTTCCGACATATCACCTGACATGGAGTTGCTTTCACTTTTCACCATCGGAAGTGAGCTGCCTGCCTGTTGCGGAAGATATTTTATAAACGTATCTGCCGGGATCTCTCTTGATTTTTCGATAATGGAAATTTGCTCTGCAATATTTTTCAGCTGACGAACGTTACCATGCCAGTAATAATTAATAAGCATTTGTTCTGCTTCCGGGTCCAGCTTGATCACAGGCATCCGGTACTTGGCAGCAAAATCAGCAGCAAATTTCCGGAACAACAAATAGATGTCCTCTTTCCGTTCGCGCAATGGCGGAAGGTACACAGGCACCGTGTTCAACCGGTAATACAGATCTTCTCTGAATTTTCCCTTTTCAATGGCTGTTGGCAAATTTACATTGGTTGCTGCAACCACACGTACATCTGTTTTTTGTACTTTGCTCGAGCCTACACGAATGTACTCACCTGCTTCCAGTACACGCAGTAAACGTGCCTGTGTAGCTAATGGCAATTCCCCTACTTCATCAAGAAAAATTGTTCCGCCGTTCGCTACTTCAAAATATCCTTTTCGTGCTTCATGTGCACCCGTAAACGATCCTTTCTCGTGCCCGAACAATTCGCTGTCGATCGTACCTTCCGGGATCGCTCCGCAGTTAACTGCAATGTATTGTCCGTGTTTTCGTGTGCTGAACTGGTGAATGATCTGCGGGAATACTTCTTTCCCCGTTCCGCTTTCACCTGTGATCAAAACGCTCAGATCTGTTGGTGCCACCTGACGTGCAATATCGATCGCACGATCGAGTGCCGCAGATGAACCTATGATTCCAAATCGTTGTTTTATGTCCTGAATGGTCATACTTAAATTTAATTTTGTTTGCTAAAATCCGGGCCAAACAAGTTTTCTGTCAGTTTTGTCTTAGTCGACAATTCTGCCTATCAACGTACTTAACGTGCAGGTCTCTGCCAGTACATTCACATATTCACCTTTCTTTGCATTTCCTTTGTCAAATACTACGGTTACATTTTGAGTATTGCGGCCGCTCCATTGTGCTTTTGATTTTTTCGATTCGCTTTCGATCAGTACACGATGGATCTTTCCTACTCCCTGTTTGGTGCGCATGGCGCTGCTTACCGACTGCAGATCCATTATTTCCTGCAGACGTTTTTTCTTCACTTCTTCGGGAACATCGTCTTTGTACTTGCGTTCTGCTAATGTTTTCGGACGTTCGCTATAGGTGAACATATAGGCAAAATCATATCCGACTTCCTTCATCAGCGAGATCGTTTCTGCATGCTGCTCATCTGTTTCTCCGCAAAATCCTGTGATCACATCGGTAGAAATACCTGCTTCCGGCATAATACGACGGATGGCTGCAATTCTATCAAGGTACCACTCACGTGTATAACCACGGTTCATTTTTTCCAATACTTCACTGTTCCCGCTTTGTACCGGAAGGTGCACATATTTACAAATGTTCTCGTATTTCGCCATGATGTGCAATACATCATCTGTCATATCTTTCGGATGCGAGGTGGAAAAACGAACGCGCAGATCCGGGTGGATCAGGGCAACTTTTTCCATCAGCTGTGCAAAGTTGGTTGCACTTGCTTTTTGCTCTTCGGTTAAAATTTCCTTTTTCAGGCCGCCACCGGCATACAGATACGAATCCACATTTTGCCCGAGCAATGTAACTTCCCTGTATCCTTTATCGAAGGCTTCTTTCGCTTCACGTACGATACTTTCCGGATCGCGGCTACGTTCGCGACCACGGGTAAACGGCACTACGCAAAAGCTGCACATGTTATCACAACCGCGCATGATGCTGATGAATCCACTTACTCCATTGCGATCCAGGCGAACGGGTGTAATATCCGCGTAGGTTTCTTCCTTGCTCAGGATCACATTTATTGCTTTTTGTCCGCCTTCTGCCTGTTCGATCAGGTTCGGCAGATCACGGTATGCATCCGGTCCGACTACGATATCGATCAGTTTTTCTTCTTCAAGGAATTGTGATTTCAACCGCTCCGCCATACAGCCTAATACTCCAATAATGGCGTTCGGATTCCCCTTTTTTACTTTTTTATAATCCTGCAAACGCTGACGAACACGCGATTCTGCATTTTCGCGAATAGCGCAGGTATTTACAAAGATCACGTCGGCCTCGAGGAAATTGGTAGTGGTGGAAAAACCTTCCTTACTAAGAATAGACGCAACTATCTCACTATCAGCAAAGTTCATTTGACAGCCATAACTCTCCAAAAACAGCTTTTTACCGTTCGGAGCGCCTGATGCCACCATTAAAGCCTCACCTTGTTTGCCTTCGTCTATTACTTTGTTCTCGTGTTGCATGAAATGTATTAAGGGGTCCAAAGATAGAAAATAAATGACAAATTGACGCAATCGGCCCAATCCTTTGTAAAAATTAACGTTTCGGACTGCCATTAACTTAAATTTTAAAACCCGTTTGGATTATTCCGATTTTTATTTTTTTCTTTGCGGCGAATTTTGGAATCGATTTACCCGTTTTTTTCAAAAAATGAGGTCGTTTTCTGTAAAATTCGATGAGAAAACGCTTCTCATTTGGGTTCATACATATATATATAGCATGGGTAAAAATTTAGTAATTGTTGAGTCACCGGCCAAAGCAAAAACGATAGAAGGATTTTTAGGGAAAGACTTTATAGTAAAATCGAGTTTTGGGCATGTGCGCGACTTAGTGAAAAAGGGATATGGGGTTGATGTGGAGAACAATTTTACACCTACTTATGAAGTTCAGCCGGATAAGCAAAGAGTTATAGCAGATCTTATGAAACTATCGAAGGATGCCGACATGGTTTGGTTAGCATCCGATGAGGACCGCGAGGGAGAAGCTATTTCATGGCATTTGTATGAAACCTTAAAATTAACTGCAAGCAAGACCAAACGAATCGTATTTCACGAGATCACAAAACCTGCCATTTTAAAGGCAATCGAAAATCCAAGGGCTATTGATATCAACCTGGTAAATGCCCAGCAGGCACGAAGAGTGCTGGACAGGCTGGTAGGTTTCGAGCTTTCGCCGATCCTTTGGAAAAAAGTACGGCCAAGCCTTTCCGCAGGACGCGTGCAATCGGTAGCCGTGCGTTTGATCGTAGAGCGCGAAAGAGAAGTCCAGAATTTCGTATCTACTTCTGCATTCAAAGTATCGGCTGTTTTCCAGGTAGGAAAATCATCCGTAAAGGCTGAACTGGATACACGCTTTGCAACAGAAAAAGAAGCGGATGAATTTTTAGCAAAATGTTTGAAGGCCTCTTACACGATCAACAGCGTAGAGACCAAACCTTCGAAACGCTCACCAGCCGCACCTTTTACGACTTCCACCCTTCAACAGGAGGCAGCGCGTAAATTAGGTTTTTCCGTTGCTCAGACGATGTTGGTAGCTCAGAAATTATACGAGGCCGGAAAAATAACCTATATGCGTACCGACAGTGTGAACCTTTCGGAAACTGCATTGGGACAGGCAAAAGAAGCCATCACTTCCAGTTACGGAGGCAAATATCACCAGGTTCGTGTATACAAAACAAAAAGCAAAGGTGCGCAGGAAGCCCACGAGGCCATCCGTCCAACGTATATTGCCAACCAGACAATAACGGGAGAGCGTAACGAGCAACGTTTGTACGATCTGATCTGGAAACGTACGATCGCTTCGCAGATGGCGGATGCCGAGCTGGAAAAGACCACCGCTAAAATTGCAGTGTCCGGTACCAGCGAGCTTTTCGTTGCACAAGGTGAAGTATTAAAATTCGACGGTTTCTTAAAAGTATACCTCGAAGGGACGGATGATGAAGAGAACGAAGAAAATTCTTCCATACTTCCTCCGATGAATGTAGGCGATAAATTAACCTATTCCGATATTTCCGCTACACAGCGTTTCACGCATCATCCGGCACGTTACACAGAGGCAAGCCTGGTAAAAAAATTAGAAGAGTTAGGGATCGGTCGTCCATCTACCTATGCACCTACTATTTCAACCGTACAGAAAAGAGGATACGTAGAGAAAACAGATCGCGATGGACACGCAAGAAATTATACCGTTCTTACTTTAGGCGACAACAGCGTTAAGAAAGAAATAAAAACAGAAAATACAGGAGCGGAGAAAGCAAAATTATTCCCGACCGATATCGGAATGGTGGTAAACGACTTTTTACTCCAATACTTCCCGGAGATCCTCGATTTCCATTTTACCGCAAAAGTAGAAGAAGAGTTCGATGAGATCGCAGAGGGCAAACTGGACTGGACACGGATGCTGAAAGATTTTTACAGTCCTTTCCATAAAACAGTAGAGAAAACAACTGACAACAGTGAGCGTGCAAGCGGCGAGCGATTGCTGGGAACCGATCCTGCAACAGGTAAGCCGGTAACGGTACGTATCGGAAGATTCGGGCCGTTGGCTCAGATCGGCGAGACAATTGAAGGAAGCGAAGAGAAACCACGTTTTGCGAGTTTGCGTAAAGACCAGCGTATGGAGCTGATCACTCTCGAAGAAGCATTGGATCTGTTCAAGCTGCCGATGAGCCTTGGAAATTATGAAGACAAGGAAGTGATCGTAGGTGTAGGACGTTTCGGTCCTTATGTAAAATGGGACGAGCAATATATTTCGATCCCGCGTTCAGAAGAACCGCTAAGCGTGGATATGAATCGGGCTGTTGAACTGATAAAAGAAAAACAAACGGCTGATGCACCGGTTGCTCATTATGATGGTAAACCGGTTACCAAAGGCAAAGGACGTTTCGGACCTTTCATTAAATATGAAGGTATGTTCATCAATGTGCCACGTGCATATAATTTCGATGCCCTTTCGCAAACTGATATCAATGAGCTGATCGAAAAGAAACTGGCGAAAGAAGCTAATCGTTTCATTCAGCAATGGCCGGAAGAAAAGATCGCTGTTGAAAATGGCCGTTGGGGTCCGTTCATCCGTTTCGGAAAAGAAATGCTGAAACTGGGCCGGAACAAGAACGATGAAAAATTCACGCCGGAAGAATTAGCAACTGTTTCACTGGAAGATGTAAAAAAGATGATCGTGGAACAAATACCGGATGCTTTTGAAAAGAAAGCGAAAGGTGCGAAAAAAGCAGGGGCAAAGAAAACAGCCGCCAAGAAATCAGCGGCACCTAAAAAAGCCAGTGCGAAGAAAGCGCCGGCGAAAAAGAAGGCAGCTGCGAAGAAGAAAAAATAAACAATAAAAAAGGAGGAATTGATCCTCCTTTTTTATTTTCCGTATGTTTGAAAATCACAACTCCTTTTTTATCGCCAGTAATGTTTCCTTGAGTTTTTTAAGCGATTCAATGGCTTCCGCATTTTTATTGATGTCCTCAGGTGTCACTTTACTTCCTTTCAGATGTTCTTTTGCCCCCTGCAGTGTGTAGCCTTTGTCTTTCACCAGGTGATAGATCACCCGGAAATTCGCAATGTCTTTTTTGGTGAACAGGCGGTTCCCCTTCTTGTTCTTCTGGGGCTTGATGATGTCAAACTCCTTTTCCCAGAAACGAATAAGCGAAGTATTCACCTTGAACATTTCTGCTACTTCCCCGATCGAATAATATAATTTTTCCGTTTCTTCCATTTTATGCGCTCATCAGACCTTCGTCGGCAAAGCTGTAATAATTGTTTTCCCCAACAATGATATGATCAAAGATACTTATATCAAACAGTTTTCCTGCTTCTCTTAGTTTTTTCGTCAGTTTAATATCCTCGTCGCTGGCTTTCAGATTCCCCGAAGGATGGTTGTGCGCCAGGATAATGGAAGAAGCATTGTGCAGGATCGCCGGCTTAAAAACAATCCGTGCATCCACTAATGTTGCATTGATCCCTCCTTTGCTTACACATTCGCTTTTCACTACTGCATTGGCTCTGTTCAGGATCAGGATCCAGAATTCTTCATGAGGCAGATCCCCCAACAATGGCCTTAGTACCTCATACGCAGTTCTGCTGGATTTGATCACTGCTTTATCGGGCTGGCTGCTATCCTTTTTTCTTCTCCCGAGCTCCAGGGCAGAGACGATACTGATCGCTTTTGCTTCTCCTATCCCCTTGAATTCGCAAAGCTCCTTGATGGAAATTTTTGAAAGCTTATTGAGATCATTATCACAGGCCCGCAGGATCCGCTGACAGAGTTGTACCGCACTTTCATTCCGTGAGCCTGACCCGATAAGAATTGCTAAAAGTTCGGCATCCGAAAGCACATGCCGTCCCTTCAGCATGAGCTTCTCACGAGGCCGGTCGTCTTCGGCCAGATACTTTATCGCTGTATATACTTCCAAATCGAACACTAATTTATTATTCCCTTCTTTTCCTTCCTACTTTTTTACCCTTCTTTTATGAAACATCAATTAACAATTTGCTTACTTTTGCCTTGTGTCTGCTTTACTTTCCAAAAAGTCTCTCGAAATTTTCCGGATAAAGGACTACCGTAATTTTGTACTTGGACGACTTTTTCTTACGCTTGCCATCCAGATGCAGATGACCACGATCATTCTGCAGGTCTATTATGAATACGGGCTCACTGAGAGCGGCCAGGGCAAAGAATATGAAGTGATCGGGCTCATAAATCTTTGCGAGGTCATCCCCTTCATCATTTCCTGCTTTTATGCGGGCCATGCCGCCGACATATACAGCCGCAGAAAAATCATCCTGCTCTCCAACACCCTGCTTCTGCTTGGCTCGGTATTGCTGTATTGCTTTTGCCTGCCGGCCTTCGGTTTCCTGAAAGATTTCTCCTATTATCCTTTGTTGATCATCGTGATTCTTTTTGGCATTGTCAGGGCGTTTCTGGCATCTGCTATGTCTCCTTTCATGTCGCAGCTGGTACCACGCAATCTGTATACGCAAGCGGCTACCTGGAACAGCACCTTCTGGCATATCGGTGCCATCCTCGGCCCCGTGCTTTCAGCCTGGATCTATGGATACAACAACGCGCACAATGCAAAAATGACCTACCTGATCAATTGCGTCCTCTTCATAGCAGGTATGATCACGTATATCCGCATCAGTGAAAAACAAAGTGAAAAAAGCAAAGAAGAAGGAATCGTGCAAAGCCTGAAAGTAGGATTGAAATTTGTATTCAACAATAAAATGCTGCTGAGCGCTCTTTCTCTCGATCTGTTTGCGGTGCTGTTCGGAGGTGCCGTTGCCGTTCTTATCCAGTTCAATGACCAGATCCTTCATGCCGGACCGGAAGCTTTCGGTTTGCTGCGAACCTCTCCTGCTATCGGAGCTGTGATCTCCGCACTTATAATGGCCGTATATCCTCCGCAAAAAAAAGCAGGCAGGGATCTTTTGTTAGGTGTCGTTGCTTTCGGTGTATTCACCATTGCTTTCGCTTTTTGTACCAATTACTGGCTGGCTTTTTTTATGCTGGCACTTACCGGAGCCTTCGACAATATCAGCGTAGTGGTCCGGCACAGTATCCTGCAGCTGATGACACCTGATAATATGCGCGGACGGGTTTCTGCAGTCAACAGCATTTTCATCGGCTCATCAAATGAGATCGGGGGAGTGGAATCCAATTTTGCTGCCAAACTTATGGGACTCGTTCCTTCTATCGTTTTCGGCGGGGTAATGACGATCATAACAGTTGGAGTTGTGGCAAAACTGAACAAAGCGATCCGGAAACTGGATATTTCCAAATACCACTGATCCTACAATGCCTGCAGGCGGTTTAATTCTGCATAGTCGCCGTTAAGTGCGATCAGCTCTTCATGTGAGCCCTGTTCTGTGATCTCCCCATTCTTCAGGTAAATGATCCTATCGGCATGCTTAATACTGCTGATCCGATGACTGATAATGACCGAAGATTTCCCTTGCATGATGCGTTTCAGATTGGTTACAATGCGATCTTCTGTTTCCGTATCCACAGCGCTCAGGCAATCGTCAAAGATCAGGAGCTCGGGATCCTTAATAATAGCGCGTGCAATAGAGATCCGTTGTTTCTGGCCTCCGGATAAAGTTACACCCCGCTCACCAACAACTGTTTCATATGTTTCCGGGAAACCGGTGATATTATCATGAACTTCTGCATCCTTTGCCGCCTGCACTACCCGATCACCCGGATCAGCTCCCTTTGCATGCAATCCAAAAGCGATATTGTTTTTAATAGAATCTGAGAACAGGAATACTTCCTGCGGCACATATCCTGTTTTTCTGCGCAAAGCATGAAGGTTTATTTTTGATACGGGAGCACCGGCAAAAGATATTTCGCCCGAACCTACATCGTACATACGTGTGAGCAAACTGGCAACTGTAGATTTTCCGGATCCAGTAGGGCCTGTGATAGCAACAGTTTCGCCCCGTTTCAATTCGAAGGAAATATTTTTCAATGCCTTGATACCAGTATCCGGATAGGTAAAAGAAACATTACTGAAGCGGACAGTCCCGAGCTCCTTCAGCTCTTCATTCGTCGGATTAACGATCTCAGGTTTCGTTTGCAGGAATTCATTGATGCGTGTTTGCGAAGCTGCGGCGCGCTGTACCAGGGATGTGATCCAGCCAAGAGAAGCAAAAGGCCAGGTGAGCTTATACACCAGGAAAATAAACTGTGTGATAATGCCTATCCCTAAGATCTCTCCTTTTATATACTGCCTGCCTCCGAAATAAACAACAGCGATCAGGCTTAAACCGATCATCAGCGTAATGAACGGATGGAAGGCAGCTTCCGTTCTGCTCATGCTAAGTGCAGCTTCCCTGTATTTTGACACCTTTTTCGAGAACAGGGAGGAGAAGAAATTTTCCTTGCTGTATGCTTTGATCACACGGATGCCCGAAAAAGATTCCTGCGACTGGGAAGTAAGCTCCGAAAGATTTTCCTGCACGGCAGTGCTTTTTTTATTGATCAGGTCGCTTACTTTGAAGATCACGTAGGACAACAGCGGAAGCGGAATAAAAACGATCATGGTAAGAAAAGCATCCTGCCTGAGCATGAAGAACAAGCTGGTGGCTATGGTGAAAAAAGTATCCACAATGTACATCACCGCCGGGCCGATATACATCCGCACGCGGCTTACATCCTCACTGATCCTGTTCATCAGGTCACCCGTATTGTTCCGTTTATAAAAATTAATATCCAATTGCTGGTAATGCGTGTAGATATCATTCTTCAGATCGGCTTCAATAAGCCGCGAAAGCACGATCAGGAACTGCCGTTTCAGGAACATGAAAAATCCGCCACCCAATGCAAGCAGCAGCAGGTACACGGCATACATGATCAACTCATTCTTATCCGTGTTTTCTCCTTTTACGATCTTCTCGAACTTGTCGGTGGCTTTTTTTATATAATCGCTTTGGGCGATCATCAGGACGTTCGAAATGGCAACAAACAGAAAACCAAGTAATAGGCGGACTTTGTAACGAAGAAAATATTTATTGAGGTATTTGAGCGATCTCATACAGGTTGCAAATTTACGAAGAAATCGGGAATCCCGAAGCTATGCAGGAACAGAAGCCTGAACAGGAAAAAACTGTACCTTTGGCGCATTAAATAACAACCATGTCGAAAAAGATCTGTGCTCTGGTTCTATTGCTTATTGTTTCTGTGGGAATGATCCACGCACAAAAAGCCACATACAAAAACGTGAACGCTGCAGAGTTCAAAACCCTGATTGAAACGAAAAAAGGCACGCTTATCGATCTTCGTACACCTGATGAGACCAAAAAAGGAAAAATAAAAGGCGCAGAGGAGATCGATTTCCTGGCCACCGATTTCGAAAGCAAACTGGACAAGCTGGATAAAAAACAAACGTATTATATTTATTGCGCAGGTGGCGGAAGAAGTTCCGATTGTGCCCAACAGATGATCGACAAAGGGTTTACCAATGTGATCAACCTGCAAAAGGGATTTTCGGAATGGGCCAAAATGGGATATGAAGTAGAGAAAAAATAAAGGATGGACGAAATCAAACCAAAACGTATTGCTATCCTTGGCTGCACAGGCAGTATCGGAACACAGGCACTGGATGTGATCCGGCAAAACCCGCAACATTTTACCGCTGAAGTGTTAGTGGCCAATTCCAATGCCGAACTGCTGATTCAGCAGGCGCTCGAATTTAAGCCCAATGCGGTTGTGATCTGTGATGAAAGCAAATACAAACAGGTGCAGGATGTTTTATTTCCTCAGGACATTAAAGTCTATGCAGGCGCCAAAGCCATTGAGCAGATCGTGGAAATGGAAACCATCGATATGGTGCTGGCAGCAATTGTTGGGTATGCAGGTCTCGCCTCTACGATCAATGCCATCAAACATAAAAAACCGATCGCGCTGGCCAATAAAGAAACATTGGTAGTAGCAGGAGATATTGTAACAAAGCTGGCTTTTGAGAATGCCGTTAATTTATACCCCGTAGACAGTGAACACTCGGCGATCTTTCAATGCCTGGCCGGAGAGTTCGAAAATAAGATCGAGAAGATCTATTTAACGGCAAGCGGCGGTCCTTTTCGTGGAAAGGAAAGGGCTTTCCTGGAAACCGTAAAAAAAGAACAGGCCCTCAAACATCCGAATTGGGTAATGGGTGCGAAGATCACGATCGACTCTGCAAGCCTTATGAACAAAGGTCTGGAAGTGATCGAGGCAAAATGGCTGTTTAGCCTGAAACCGGAACAGATCGATGTGATCGTGCATCCGCAAAGTATTGTACACAGCATCGTACAATTCAATGACGGGAGCATGAAAGCTCAGATGGGATTGCCGGATATGAAATTACCGATCCAGTATGCCTTCACTTTTCCGGGCAGGATTAAAAGTGATTTCCCACGCTTCGATTTTTTGAAATACCCACAACTTACGTTTGAGCAACCCGACCGGAAAAATTTCCCGAACCTGCAGCTGGCTTTTGATGCCATGGAAAAAGGCGGTAATATGCCTTGTGTGCTGAATGCAGCCAATGAAATTGCCGTGGAAGCATTTCTTTCGGATAAGATCGGGTTCCTCGAAATGAGCTCGCTGATCGAAAAATGCCTGAACAAACTTTCCTTTGTGAAGGCACCATCCTACGATGATTATGTGCTCTGTGACAAGGAAACAAGGGAC
Organism: Bacteroidota bacterium; assembly: GCA_021156365.1. Taxonomy (GTDB): domain Bacteria; phylum Bacteroidota; class Bacteroidia; order B-17B0; family Aurantibacillaceae; genus JADJDM01. The sequence goes on along the minus strand of JAJNDK010000004.1, from coordinate 336,498 downwards.
TTTGCAAAAAGCCTTGTGAAGTAAGAAATTTCCAAAAGAAGATTCGTTTCCCTGTTTTACTTTTCTTATTATTGTATTACATAATTCTTTATTCAATACATCATGAAAAAAGTACTGAGTTTTATCATCTGCCTGTTCGCAGTTTCTTCCTTGGCCCAATCCGTTCCCGGTAAAGGCGATTATATCTCTATTCAAACGGCCGGCTTTCCTGCTCCCGTACATTATATATTTAAAAACAAATGGGTGTATTTTGGCTACGATCCTGCTACTCAAAAAAGCGAGAACGCATATGAGCAGAATGCGGATATGGTCAAAGAATTATTTGACATGGCCGACAAAGCAGGTATGGATGCCATCTGGATACTGGATGAAACAAAACTGCAACTGGGTCCTGATGTATATAACTACAGGATCCTTGAATACCGTAAAGGTGATAAAGTCTACCGCATCTGCTGGGACAACACCAAAGAAGACGATAATTCGAAAAAAATGAGCGAGCTCGATGCCAAAATGGGCAGTTTTTGGTAATAGTCGAAACCAGGCGGCATCTCTTCATTTATAGCATCACCAGCCCCCATATGCCCGGAAATCTTCGGGCCAAATCCTACAATTCGTAGTTAATTATTTGTTTTACAGATTATTAGATGTGTTTCGGTATTTTGATATTCGACAAAGAATCTGTATGTTTGCACCCCTAATTTAAAGAGGTTAGATTGTAACGGTTTGAATTAGAGATTAATAACAAAACAAAAAAACGTATGAACGATTTCGTAATTTACATGATACCGCTCTTAGGTATCCTTGGGTTAATTGTAATGGCAATAAAATCTGCCTGGGTGAGTAAACAAGATGCAGGTGATGCAAACATGCAGGAACTTGCCGGATACATTGCAAAAGGTGCAATGGCATTCTTAAAAGCAGAGTGGAAAGTGTTGAGCATTTTCGTGATTTTCGCGGCAGCTCTATTGGCCTATTCAGGAAGTGTTCACGAAATAAAAGGCAGAGAGCTGCACTCCAGCTGGATCATCTGTATCGCTTTTATTATAGGTGCGGTTTTTTCTGCAACAGCAGGATATATCGGTATGAAAGTAGCTACCAAAGCAAACGTTCGTACTACACAGGCAGCACGTACCAGCTTAAAACAAGCATTAAAAGTATCCTTCACCGGTGGAACCGTTATGGGATTAGGTGTTGCAGGCTTAGCTGTATTTGGTCTTGGTGGTTTGTTCATCGTGTTCCTGCGGATATTCAATGTAGTTGAAGTAAGCAGCACAGAAATGAAAACAGCTATCGAAGTGTTAACCGGTTTCTCTTTGGGAGCTGAGTCTATCGCTTTGTTTGCTCGTGTGGGCGGAGGTATTTATACCAAAGCTGCTGACGTTGGAGCGGATCTGGTAGGTAAAGTAGAAGCAGGAATTCCTGAAGATGATGTTCGTAATCCGGCTACCATTGCTGATAACGTAGGTGATAACGTAGGTGATGTTGCAGGTATGGGTGCCGATCTGTTCGGTTCGTATGTAGCCACTATCCTTGCTACAATGGTATTGGGACAGGAGATCGTTATCGAAAAAGCACAAGGCCTATATACTGATGGATTCAACGGATTCTCCCCGGTATTGTTACCAATGGTGATCTGTGGGTTAGGTATTGTTTTCTCTATTGTAGGTACCTGGTTCGTTCGTATCAAAAACGACAAATCGAATGTACAGAATGCATTGAACCTGGGTAACTGGGCATCCATGATCCTTACTGTTATCGCATCTTACTTTATAGTAATGTACATGTTGCCTGAAGGCCAAATCGAATTACGCGGTGTATCCTTCACCAAAATGGGTGTATTCATGGCGATCCTGGTTGGAACTGTGGTTGGCGCGATCATGAGTATTGTTACAGAGTATTATACTGCAATGGGTAAAAAACCTGTTCTTTCTATTATACGTCAGTCCGCTACAGGTCACGCCACTAACATCATCGGTGGTTTATCCGTAGGTATGAAATCAACTGTTATTCCTATCCTTACACTCGCTGCCGGGATCATGGGTTCTTATTATTTCGCCGGTTTATATGGTGTGGCTATTGCTGCCGCAGGTATGATGGCTACTACAGCTATGCAATTAGCTATTGATGCTTTCGGTCCTATTGCTGATAACGCAGGTGGTATCGCAGAGATGAGCCAGTTGCCTCCTGAAGTGCGTGAGCGTACAGACAATTTAGATGCAGTAGGTAACACTACGGCAGCTACAGGTAAAGGTTTCGCTATCGCTTCTGCTGCATTAACTTCACTGGCATTATTCGCTGCATTCGTAGGTATTGCAGGTATCGACGCTATTGATATTTACAAAGCAAATGTACTGGCCGGTCTGTTCGTAGGTGCGATGATCCCGTTCATTTTCTCCGCGTTGTGTATACAGGCGGTAGGTAGAGCTGCCATGGATATGGTTCAGGAAGTTCGCCGTCAGTTCCGCGAGATCCCGGGGATCATGGAATACAAAGCAAAACCTGAATATGAAAAATGTGTAGCGATTTCTACCAAAGCTTCTATCCGCGAAATGATGATGCCGGGCGCTATCGCTTTAATTACTCCTGTTATCGTTGGTTTCATCTTCGGACCAGAAGTATTAGGTGGTCTCCTGGCAGGTGTTACTGTATCCGGTGTGTTGATGGGTATTTTCCAATCGAATGCAGGTGGTGCATGGGACAATGCAAAAAAATCTTTCGAAAAAGGTGTATTGATCAACGGTGAGATGTTCTACAAAAAATCGGAACCGCACAAAGCATCTGTAACAGGCGATACAGTAGGTGATCCGTTCAAAGATACTTCCGGACCCTCTATGAACATCCTGATCAAATTAATGTCGATCGTTTCTTTGGTGATCGCTCCTTATATTGTAGGTATCGGTTCTGCAGGTTGCTCAGGTGAAGAAGGCTGCTGCAAAAAAGACGGTGCAGGTATTGTATGTAAAGTAGACGGTAAAGATTTACTGTGCAAAAATCAGGCAGAGTGCGACAGCATTATGAACGCTAATAAAAAAGACATTGCTGAACTGAAAGGCATGTACAATGTAGACGGCGCTCACAGCTCTGTTGGTTTTGCTATCCGTCACGTAGTTACTACTACCAATGGAACGATCCTCATCGACAGCGGTTATGTGAACCTGCAGGATACCGCTGGTTCCATCATGTTCTTCCAAATGGATGTAAATACTATGAATACACAAAGCGGACAACGTGACGAACATTTAAAAGGAGCTGATTTCTTCAATGCGGCGAAATATCCTAAAATGACTTTACGTGTATCTGATATCGTTAGCGATAGTTTATCGGCTACAAGCGAATATCCTTACGTTGCAGTAGCCAAACTTACTATCAAAGATGTTACTGCTGACCTGCCGGTTCGCTTCAAATACATGGGCAAATCATTGCAGGACTGGAAAGAATACGGAAAATACGATATCGCCGGATTTGAAGGAAAAGTTGTTATTTCCCGTAAAGTATTCAAGATTGGTGAAGAAGGCGGAACGCTTGGAGATGATGTAACCATCACTTTCTCGGTAGAAGCTATGCAACCGGTGAAATAATCAATAAAGAAAATTCTTTTTTTAAAGCCCCGAAGAAAATTCGGGGCTTTTTCTTTCCCTAAACTGAGCGTTGTTATCCGACCGGATATTTTCTTATTTTTATAACTGAAATCAACAATTTTAATTTTCGTTCGCCGTTATATTAAAAAACCAACCATGAGACTAAAAATTACTCTAACTGTCTTTCTTATTATTATTTTAGCGGCTTCAAAAACAAATGCGCAGGTTACCGCCTACACTTTCACCCTTGGTTCGGGCACCTACCAGGCCCTTAGTAATCCAACCAGTATAAATAACGGACAGGTATGGACAAATACTTCGCTTTACGGCCTCCCCCTTGGTTTCAATTTTCCTCTCGCATCTGGTAGATCTACTAATACGATTGGGATCAGCAGTGGTTCCCTTGATTTTGGCCAGGGTTCGCCCGCCTATTTATTGACCATCTTTCAATGGAACTTAGGCAATATGCTTACCGATAAAGGTTTTGGAACAGGCACTTCCTCATCGCCTATCTCATACGAGATCAGTGGAACAACCGGAAACAGGATCGCAAAGATCGAATTTCAGAACGCCGGCTTCAATTATGATTATCAAAGCTCCTGTAGCAATCCTACCGGGGCAGATTATGTGAATTTTCAATACTGGTTATACGAGGCTTCCGGGAAGATCGAAGTCCATTTCGGTCCGAACTCCGTAATGAATCCACACAGTTACGATTGCAGCACTAACTTCGGAGGATCTTTTGCAGGTCCCTATGTGAATTTTTTTGTCGACAATTCCCTTGTGAATTTGTACGCCAACGCCAGCAATCCGACAGTAGGCTATTATAATCCTCCCGGAAACAATAGCAACTCTATGAATGCTACCACGGCATCAAATGGTACAATTTACACTTTCAATCTGGATCCAGGTTATATATCCCCTGCACTACCTCAATGTGCCTATACGTTTGCTCTTGGTTCGGGTACTTACCAGGCGCTGAGTAATCCAACCAGTGTAAACAACGGCCAGGTGTGGACTTCATCATTCTCATCACCTTACACTCTACCTCTGGGCTTCAACTTCCCACTCACATCCGGAAGAGTCACCAATTCAGTTGAAATCTACGGTGGTTCACTGAGATTTATGAATAGCTCTCCTTATTTTCTGCTAATTTATCATTGGCCTTTTGGAGGCAATATGCTTACAGACAGAGGCTTTGGCACCAGTACTTCTTTATCACCCATCTCATACGAGATCACAGGGTCTGTAGGAAACAGGATTGTGAAGATCGAGTTTCAAAATGCCGGAATGGATCACGATTATCAAAGTTTTTGTACCAATCCAACCGGAGCCGATTATGTGAATTTTCAATACTGGTTGCACGAAGCTACAGGTAAGGTCGAAGTTCACTTTGGTCCGAGCTCTGTAGCAAATCCCAATAGTTACAATTGCAATCCGGGCAACACTGCGGGACCCTTTATGAAATTCCTCGTGGACAATTGTTTCCTCAATCCATCTTTCAACGCCACCAATCCGCTTGTTACCAACTGGGATAATACCGGTATTGTGTATGGAAACCCTATGAATGGCAGCACAGCGGCGAGTGGAACTATTTATATATTCAATCCGGATCCTACTTATGCAGTATCACTTTCCACTATATTGGACCAGGAACAAACCAGTGTGTTTCCGAATCCTGTAACTGATGTCCTGACTATAGGTGGGAATATAGACGCTGGCAATGCAGCATACGAGATCGTAAATGCGCTGGGGCAAACAGTACTGAAAGGCTCCATGGAAAAGCAGGTGAATGTTTCTTCCCTTGCCCCCGGAATGTACAGCATCCGCTTGCAGGGCTTAGGCGCCAAGAAATTTATAAAAGAGTAGCTGCTTTTTACACAGGTTAAAAATTCAACCGTACTCCAAACGTTTTGTGCGGCTGTGTCATTTGAGAAGCCGGAATCTGGTTGTTTTTCAGATCCACATATTGTAGTTTTTTCATGCCCTGGATCTCTTTGGGTACTTCTTTCAGATTATTATCGTTCAGGTAAAGTCTCTCCAGGTGTTTTAGCTTGCCAATGTTGGATGGTAACTGCGTTATCCCATCACCTTCAAGATGCAGCGCCTTTAGTTTAGGGAGAGTGGCGAGCACGTCTACTGATCGCTCCAGGTTCATGTTCTTATCAAGATTCAGAAAAACCGTTTCCAGTTTCTTCAGTTCTTTCATCTCCGGTGGCAGGGTCTCAAAGTCTTCGCCGCTCAATTCCAGCACAGTAAGATTGTTCAACTTCCAAATGGAAGTAGGGATATGCTTAATATGATCGTTATTCAGACTAAGGTGAAACAGGTTTTTAAATTTCGAAAAGTCTGCGTTCAGGCTATCACCTTTCATATTGCTCAGATCCAGCTGATATACCATTTCCGGGGTTTTCAGCGCTTCGTTATAATCTGTATACACTTTTTTCAGTTGTGTCGAATCTTTTTGAGCAAATACACTCAGGCCCCACACACTCAACAGCACTAATAGCGATTTTTTCATTGGATGATATTTTATGCAAATTAATTTATTTTCCTGCAAAAACAAAACGCCTCCCGATCACAGAAGGCGCTTTGTTCAATTCATTCCTGTTGATCAGAGCAACTCATTCGCCAGGTTGGCCAATGCGCTTCTTTCTCCTTTTTCAAGTGTAATGTGCGCATACAGCGGTTTGTCGGCGATCTTATCGATCAGGTACGACAAACCGTTACTTTGTGCATCAAGGTAAGGTGTATCGATCTGGTGCACATCACCCGTGAAAACGATCTTGGTATTTTCTCCTGCACGTGTAATAATGGTTTTTACTTCATGCGGGGTAAGGTTCTGCGCCTCATCCACGATAAAGAAAACGTTACTTAAGCTACGTCCGCGGATGTAGGCAAGCGGGCAAACGATCAGTTTTTCTTTTTCCACCATCTCGTCGATCTGCTTGTATTCTTTTTCCTTTTCGTTGAATTGGTTCTTGATGTATTTCAGGTTATCCCAAAGCGGTTCCATATACGGATTCAGCTTCGATTTGATATCACCTGGCAGATAACCGATATCTTTATTGCTCAATGGTACGACAGGGCGAGCCAGGTAGATCTGGTGGAAATCCCTGCGCTGTTCGAGTGCACCGGCCAATGATAATAATGTTTTTCCGGTTCCGGCCACACCCTGAATGGTTACTAATTTGATATTCGGGTTCAGGATCGCATCCATTGCAAAGGATTGTTCGGCATTCTTCGGCATTACCCCGAAGCAGGCTGTTTTTTGTACCCTGCGCAATTGAGAGTTCTCCGAATCAAAAGTCGCAAGTACGGATTTTTGTCCGTTCTTCAGAATGAAAAAGTGATTCGCTACGGGTTTGCCCTTTTTGTGTGTTGCCTCAATCGCTACCCCACCCTGCTCATAGATCGCATCGATCGCGTCCACCGATACTTTATCGATGATGGTACGACCGGTGTACAGCTCGTCCACATGTTTGATCTTCCCGGTTTCATAATCCTCCGCCACAAGGTTCAGCGACTTGGCTTTCAGGCGCAGGTTGATATCTTTGGTAACGAGCACTACTCTCCTGTCCGGATTTTGTTCCGCCGTTATCAGTGCGCAATTCAGGATCTTGTGATCGGCTTTGCGCTCTCCGAATATTTTCTCCGCATCTACCTTGCTGTTGTAGTTCATTTCGATCTTGAACATACCATGACCCCTTCCATTGATCTGGGTCCAGTTTTGCAATGAATGACTGCCCGAAAGCTTATCGAGGTAACGTGAGAACTCCCGCGCCGCGAAATTTTTGGTATCGTTCCCTTTTTTAAAATTATCCAGCTCTTCCAGAACCGTGATTGGGATCACTACATCATGTTCCTTGAAGTTTTTAATCGCTGTATGATCATAAATGATAACGGATGTGTCCAGTACGAAGATCTTTTTCCCTGTTGTCCCTGCGGTAGTTTTGCTTACTCTTTTGGCCATATATATGTGCGGTTTGGTACGAACTAAGCTACATGCAAAAAGCTGATTATGGAAGGTGGAAAGAAATAGAAATTAACAAAGAAGTGTTTACTCTAAAATAAAGAAAATGAGGGAATTAAGAAATCCGGGGTGATTTGGAATTTCTTTTAAAACAAGCCACCGGGAAGCATTCCCATAGCTACTTTTTTCATTTCGGATTCGTTGATATCATTAGCCTTTTCAAGCGCTATGGTAAGCTCGGCGATCAGTTGCTTTTCCAGCTCGGCATTGCTCCCGGACTGTAATTTTTCATCGATCTTCAGAGACTTGATCTTCCGGTTGGCATTCATTACGATTTTTATTGAACCGTCCGCGCTTTCCGACACTACTTCTATTGTCTCCAGTTTTGCTTTGGTTTCTTCCATTTGCTTTTTTGCCTCCTGGATCTTTCCCATCATATCGCCTAATTTTCCGAACATGTCTGTAGTATTAATATCGTACAAAATTACTCCTTTCATTGGTAGGATGCAATAAAAAGTTATTTTTGTGAAAGTCGTTTAACGACATTTGTGAACTAAAAAACTTCCACATGAACTACTGGCTTATAAAATCCGAACCCGATGCCTACAGCTGGGAACAGTTTCTGAAAGATAAAAAAACAGATTGGACAGGCGTGCGCAATTATGCCGCCCGCAACAACCTGCGAAGCATGAAAAAAGGCGACCTGGCTCTTTTCTATCACAGCAACGAGGGACTCTGCATTGTGGGCATTGCCAAAGTCGTGAAAGAACATTACCAGGATCCGACCACCGAAGAAACTGCGTGGCTGAGTGTGGACTTCGCTCCGTACAAAACATTGAAAAAGCCCGTATATCTCGCCGATATAAAAAAAGATAAAGCATTGAAGGATATACAGCTGGTCCGTTTGTCAAGGCTTTCGGTATCGGTTGTTACACCAGAAGAATTCGATCACATACTGATGTTAGGCGGAATGTAATGTACGATGTTACTGTCAACCATATCAATGAACTGCAGTCAGCGGCACAGCTGTTATTGAATACGTTTCCAAACGAAAAAGTGTTCCTGCTGAACGGGCAAATGGGTGCGGGAAAAACTACATTTATCAAAGAGCTCTGTCTCACATTAGGTATTACAGATGGCATGAGCAGCCCTACCTACTCCATTGTGAATGAATATAAAGGTGAAAAGGAGCTTATCTATCATTTTGATCTGTATCGGCTGAAAAGCACTGAAGAATGTCTCGATTTGGGATTTGAAGAATATGTGAACAGCGGGCATTATTGTTTTATAGAGTGGCCGGAATTGGCCAGACCGCTTTTGCCACAAAGCTATGTAGAAGTGGAGATACTTACAGAGAACGAAACACGTCATATTAAAGCACAGCGGATCAGTCATGGAATTTAAGCTTCAATTCGATATACCGCCTTTTAAAAAACAGGTCCGCCCGGATTCGAAACTGTTCTTTGCCGGTTCGTGCTTCTCCGAAAATATAGCCAGGTTATTTCATAATTATAAATTCCGCGCGGAAAGTAATACGCATGGGATCCTGTACAACCCTGCCAGCATAGCTATTTCACTGGGTGATTGCCTGAACAGGGATTTGTATTCGGAAGCGGATCTCTTTTTCGCAGAGGATCGCTGGAACAGCTTTCAGCATCATAGCCGATTTTCTTCCCAGGATAAGCAACAATGCCTCGACAGTATAAACGACAATATTGAAAAAGGCCACAAAGCTTTAAAAGAAAGTGATTTCATTTTTATCACATTCGGCTCTGCTTATACATATAAGCATCTTTCTTCCGGTATCACCGTCGGGAATTGTCATAAGGTGCCGCAGAAAGAATTTCAAAAGATCCTGTTGAACAAAGAAAAAATTATTGAAACATACACTGCCTTTATTGAAAAAATAAAAACGATCAATCCTTCGATTACCATTGTGTTTACTGTTAGCCCGGTACGGTATATCCGGGATGGTGTAGCGGAGAACAACCTCAGCAAAGCCGTTCTTTTACAGGCCGTTCACGAGCTGACCAATACATTTATAGACACTGTTTACTTCCCTGCCTACGAGATCGTAAATGACGAACTGAGGGATTACCGCTTTTTTGAAGAAGATTTTGTGCATCCCAACAGGCTCGCTATTCAGTATGTCTGGGAACGATTAATGGAAACGTCTTTTTCAGCAGAAAGTAAAACATATACTGCCGATCTTGAGCTGATCCTGAAAGCTGCAGCACACAAAGCTTTTAATCCGGACTCTGATTCTCATAAAAAATTCAAAGCTGCACATCTCCGGAAATGCGAAGAGTTTGAAAAGTGTTACCCACATACAGATCTGAGTGAAGAGAAAAAGCACTTTACGGTCTGAATCGAAATACATTCAACCCCTTCAGGGTTCAGGCAGAGAACAAAATTCAGGGGTTCTCGATAATCCAAGCCTAAAGGGCTTGAATTTGAATAACAATCTACATACTGAATGCTTCCACAACCCTGAAGGGGTTGAATGCTATAATATTCTCAACAAAATCTCCGGATCATTTAAAAAGATCAGCTTCTGTATCTCTTCATGAATTGCGCCGGCGTTTCGCTACTGTTTTTGCGGAAGAACCGAACGAAATAGGACGCATCTTCATATCCCAATTCCAGCGCTACTTCTGATACTTTTAATTGTGTCTGGGCCAACAGACGTTTTGCTTCGAGGACGATTCTGTCTGCGATCAACTCTGTTGTTGTTTTATTCAGTGTGCTTTTACAGATCCTGTTCAGGTGCTTTTCACTCATGTGCATCAGTACTGCGTATTCCTTTGGAAATTTTTTGGTCTTGTAATACTTGTCGATCAATGCTTCTATCGTCCTGATCTGTATCCGATAAGACGGGCTTTCCGGAACTGTCGCTTCTGCCGGATAGATCCTGCTCAGATCGATATACAACAAGCGGATGAGTGTCTGCAGACGTTGTTGCTTTAACGATTTGTTCGCTTCAAACTCGTGAAGTATTTCCCTAAACGCTCCGGAAATATCTTCCGCCTGTTTTTTGTTAGCCTGTATAAAAGGAACTGCATGTACCGATCCGAAAAATGGAAAGTTTTGCAGGCTGTCTGCCGAAAAATTCAATTCATAGAATTCCCGTGTGTGAAAAAAAATGTATCCGTCAATATCATCCGACAGTTTCCAGTTGTGTGTTTGCCCGGGACTCATCATGAATACGGAGCCTGGCCGAACAGGATAAGAACTGAAATCGATCTCATGCGTTCCTTTGCCCCCGGTAAAGATCATGCACAGGAAAAAATCATGCTTGTGCGGGGTGTGGATGAAGTGATGATGTTTTAAATGAAGCGGGATCGTATTAGCATAAAAATCATGATCGCTCTTTTGAAAAGAACCGTGCGCATGATCGAATTGTTCGATCTGTAGTACCGGAAGTTGCTTCTTCTTCATAAAGTAAAGATACAAAAAAATGTCCGAATTGTCCTGTTCAATGAGTGTATTACACATGTATACCTCTTCATAACAGGGCTACCTTTGATATAAGAAAAAAAACATGAAAACTTCTGTTTATAATAATCTGAAAGCGATCGTACATCAAAAATGTCCGAATTGTGGTGCCGGTGATGTCTTCAAAAAAAGATCCATTTTTTCCGTAGGGATTCCGGAAATGCATGAAAAGTGTCCGGATTGCGGCTATTTCTTCGAAAGAGAGCCCGGCTATTTCCTCGGCGCCATGTACCTCAGCTACGGACTGGGGGTGTTCCAGGGGATCCTTGCTTTTCTTACAGCAAGTTTCTTGTGTAGCAATCTGTCTCCTTTTGCATTAGTAGGTGTGGTAGCTACAACCATTCTTGTGTTTGCCATGTGGAATTTTAAGCTCTCCCGGGTGATCTGGCTGTATATTTTCCCACAGTAAGAGTTGAGCAGCCAGACGTGGATTCTATTGCACTATTTAATCAATTGCCCGTTCGATAATAACAATTCGGTCTCTGCTTTTTTGGTGTTGTACAAAGCATTGATATAACGGGTTTGTGCATCTTCCACCGCCTGCTGTGTCAGTATAGTAGTGAGAAGATCCGATTTCCCGATCTTGTACCGTTCCATAGCTACAAAAAGCAGGTCTTTGGAATCTTTGATATTTTGCGTTTCGAGATCGAGTATGCGCTGATTCGTCAGGAAGCTCTGGTAATTAATATAAACAACTCCATCTACCTGCTGCTGCACCCAGCTTGTATTGTACTTTTGGCTCATCAATCGTATTTGCCGTTCTTCGATCAGTCTTTTGTTTTTATTCCCGTTAAACAACAACCAGCTGGCCGTAAGTCCCGCATTCAATCCCTGCTGGCGGTTCAGGAAAACGATCCCTGCCTGGCTTTGGTTACGTGTGAAGTTATACGCTCCGTTCAATTGCACAAAAGGAAGATTGGCTGAGCGGGCTTCTTTGATCGTCTGCTCCGCTATTAATTCATTTTGTTTCGAGATCAGGAAAGAGCTGTTGCTTTGCGTTTTCTTCAACTCATCCGGTGCAGGTTTATATGCAATAACAATACTGTCCTTTGCTTCAAACTCTGTATCCACCGGGCGAACCAGCAGGTTATTGAGGGTAGCTTTTGCAGTCAGCAATTGTAATTCAAGCTGCATCAGTTCGCTCCTGGCTCCATTCTCATCCGATTGTGCCAGCAATTGCTCTACTTTCGAATCGGAGCCGATCGTGAGCTTCAGTTTTGCGATCCTGCTGCGTTCCTCATATGCGGCCAGGTTTTGTTTGGATGCTGTTATCAGCGCATTTATACGAACCACATCGTAATACGCAAGGATTATGTCGTAAACCGTTTGCTCCATCTGCTGTTTCAATTGCAGGGTGCCAAGATCCTCCGTAAGGTCCAGACGTTTTTTGATCGCAAACATTTTCATTCCGTCGAAAACAGTCCAGGCCACATTCACCGAAGCAGCAAGGTTGTTGCCCTGCGCACCGTTCCTGTCCTGCACAGCGCCGGTATTAAATTCCTGGTGCGAATTTACGTTCGAGAAATTATAGGCTCCGTTCAGGCTTACCTGTGGCGACATGCCTGCATTGCCGATGTTGTTTTGCTTTTTCGTGATCTCTGCTTCGTTCTTAGCGATCAGCACCTCATAGTTCTTTTCCAGGCTCGTTTTAATAGCGTTCTCTACCGTCAGCAACTCCTGCGCCGATGCAAATACCTGCACAAAAAGCAGCAGGATCAACACCATTCCTTTGTACAACGTGTGTTTAGTGTTCATGCTTCACCTCCTGTTTTTTGTCTCTTACTAAAAATGAATAAATAGCCGGGATAACATACAAAGTAAGCACCATGGAAACCAACAAACCTCCCACGATCACGATCCCCATTCCCATACGGCTCTTCGAACCGGCACCCAATGCCAATGCAATAGGCATAGCACCAAGGATCGTTGCAAGGCTGGTCATGAGGATCGGTCGGAGACGTGCAGTTGCGGCTTCGATCAGGGCCTCCCGCACTTTCATTCCTTTTTCGCGGAGCTGATTGGTAAATTCGATGATGAGGATCCCATTCTTCGTTACAAGCCCAATGAGCATGATCATCCCGATCTCACTGAAGATATTCAATGTTTGATTAAAATACCAGAGTGCAAAGATCGCCCCTGCTCCTGCAGTTGGTACCGTAAACATAACGATCAGGGGTTCTACAAAACTTTCGAATTGCGCTGCAAGCAATAAGTAGATAAGCAGGATCGCCAGTAAAAGTGCAAAAAGAATATTGGACGAGCTTTCCGCATAATCCCTCGAGGCACCTGTAAGCGCAGTAGTAAATGTATCGTCCAGTAGTTTATCGGCTATACGCTCCATTTCCTTGATCCCGTCTCCGATCGTTTTTCCGGGAGCGAGTCCTGCAGAAACGGTGGCAGACTGATAGCGGTTGTAGTGATACAATTGCGGCGGGCTGCTTCTTTCCGTTACCTTAATGATATTGTCGAGCTGGATCATCTCGCCTTTGTTGTTGCGAACGAACAAAGCGCCAATGTCGGAAGGATCATCCCGATTGGCTCTATCTACCTGTCCTATTACCTGGTATTGTTTATCGCCCATGATGTAATAACTGAACCGCTGCCCGCTTAAAGCAAGCTGCAGTGTCTGTGCTACATCTGCAATAGACAGCCCTAATACCTTCGCTTTTGCCCTGTCGATCTCTACTACCAGTTCCGGTTTATTGAATTTCAGGTTGGCATCCACTCCCTGGAATACAGGACTCTTGTTTGCTTCCTCCAGGAATTTGGGAAGCTTGTCGCGCAGTTTTTTAAAATCATTTACCTCCAGTACAAATTGTACAGGCAATGTTCCTTTGGGCCCGCCACCCGAAGAGATCGATTGCTCCTGGATCACAAAAACTTTTCCTTCCGGGAAACGTGAAAGGTTTTTAGAAATATACGCCGCAATTTCCTGCTGCGAACGTTCCCGGTCTTCTGCTTCCAGCAAGGATAAACGAACGAAACCTGTATTCACCGCTCCCGAACCTGAAAACCCAGGCGCGGTAACGGTAAGGCATACATTTTTTTCAGGAACAGAGTCGGTAACAAAAGTCGATACACGATCCATCAAAGCATCCGTTTGCTCATACGAAGTCCCTTCCGGCATGGTAGCTGTCATCCGCAGCCAGTTCCGGTCTTCCAGTGGAGATAATTCCGATTGCAACATACTTCCGAAGAAAAACATAACGATAACAGAACCAACTAATATCACGATCGCCCACCATCTTTTTTGCAAAAACCGTGTGACAGAATTACGGAACCAATTGTCCATACCTACAAAGAAAGGTTCTGTCCAGGTATAGAAGCGGCTTCTCTTGGTATGATCCTTACGAACCAGTTTCGCATTCAGCATAGGCGTAAGCGTGAGGGACACAAAAGCGGAGATCAAAACCGATCCGGCGATCACCACACCGAACTCACGGAACAAACGTCCGACAAAGCCCTCAAGGAACAACACGGGCATAAATACAGCTGCGAGTGTAAGCGAGGTAGAAATAACCGCCATATAGATCTCCCGCGTACCTTCAATAGCCGCTTCATTGGGCTTCATCCCTTTTTCCAGCTTCTTGAAAATATTTTCCGTTACCACAATACCATCATCTACCACCAACCCGGTTGCAAGTACAATAGCCAAAAGTGTGAGTACATTGATGGAATAGCCCATGATGTACATAATGAAAAAAGCACCGATCAGCGAAACGGGAATGTCGATCAACGGCCGGAATGCAACAAGCCAGTCTCGGAAGAACAAATAAATGATCAGGATCACGAGTATAATTGCGATAAGCAATGTTTCTTTTACTTCGGTGATCGATTTTTTGATGAAGCGCGTATTGTCGAGTGCGATCTTCACCGTATAGTCTTTGGGTAATTCCTTTTTTAATTGTTCGAAGCGTTTATAAAATTCATCGGAAATATCAATATAATTAGCTCCCGGCTGCGGAACAAGTGCAATCCCCACCATCGGTACACCCGATTCTTTTAAAACTGTTTCTTCATTCTCAGGACCGAGCTCCACTTTTGCCACATCTTTCAGATGCACAATATTGGACCCTTCTTCTTTTACGATCATCATTTCAAACTCCGGCACGGTGCTGAGTCGTCCGATCGTATTCACCGTAAGCTCAGTTGCATTTCCTGTAATTTTCCCGGAGGGAAGCTCTACGTTTTCTTTGTCCAGGGCCTGTTTGATGTCTAATGGAGTGAGGCTGTATGCAGCCAGTTTCTTCGGCTCCAGACGGATCCGCATAGAATACTTGCGTTGTCCCCAGATCTGCACTGCACTCACACCGGAAATAGTCTGTAGGTTCTGTGCGATCACATTCTCCGCATAATCGCTCACTTCCAGGAGGGAACGGGTATTGCTCACCAATGTCATGGAAATGATCGGATCGCTGTTGGCATCTGCTTTTGAAACTACAGGTGGTGCATCGATATCCTGCGGAAGCTGTTTCACGGCCTGGGAGGTCTTGTCGCGCACATCATTGGCCGCTGCTTCCAGGTTGGAGCTCAGGTTAAATTCTACGGTGATCGAGCTGGTTCCCTGGTTGGAAGAAGATGAAATAGTACGGATCCCGTCAATACCATTGATCGCTTTCTCCAGGGGCTCTGTGATCTGCGACTGTATGATATCCGCATTGGCACCGGCATAACTCGTTCTCACGGTGATCACCGGTGGATCCACGGACGGATACTCCCGCACTCCGAGGAAGGTATAGCCGATCACCCCAAACAACACAATGATGAAAGACATCACCGTGGCGAGCACCGGCCTTTTTACACTTAATGACGCTATATCCATATTATTTGTTTGCCTTGATCAGTTTTAATTTCGACTCTTTTTTTACTGCCAGCAATCCTGTTGTTAACACTGTATCACCTTCCTGTATACCTTCTGTTACCTGGATCATATCTTCTGTCCGGATCCCCGTGATCACTTTTACTTCCTTCGCCACACCGTCTTTTGCCACAAACACTTTTTCTCCTTTCAATATAGGGATCACACTTTGTGTAGGGATCATAATAGAGCTCGTTCCTTCACCGATGTTCACGAATACTTTCACAAAGCTGCCCGGGTAAAAATTGTCTGCGCCTTCGTATTTCGCACGTGCTCTCAGGGTCTTTGTAGCTTCGTCGATCTTCGGTTCGAAAGCATAGATCGTTGCATCCAGCTCTTTGCCATCCTGGTAGGAAAACGAAACTTTATCGCCTTTTTTCAGTAAAGCGCTGTATTTTTCCGGTAGAGAGAATTCGAGGAACAAGGGTTTTACCTGCACAAGCGATGCAACTACCTGCGAAGGGCTCACATACGATCCGAGGCTTATATTCTTCAGACCGATCATCCCGCTGAAAGGTGCTTTGATCGTTGTTTTAGCCAGCTGCGCGAGGATCAATGACTGATCTGCTTTCAGCGTATTCAGCTGATTTTCCTGGATATCGTATTCTTCCTGGCTCACGCCATTAATAGTTTTCAATTTGGCTAAACGTTCCAGCATTTGTTCGGCCAGCTTCACCTGTATTTTACTTTTTTGCAATTGTGCCTGCAGGTCTGCATCGTTGATCCGCAGGATATCTGCTCCTGCGCTGACATTTTCCCCTTCTTTGAAATAAATAGCCGTCACTTTTCCTGCTGTTTCGGGTGTGATGTCGATCTCGTTAAAAGCACCGACCCTGCCGGTGGTATACACCCTGTCGGCAAGCGCCATTTTCCTTGCAATAACATAATTCACAGAGACAGGTCCGGCATTTTTACCTTTCCCTGCAGGGCCGGCCTGCTCATCTTTCTTATTGAGGAACAGGAATTTTACAGCGATCAGGGCTCC
This sequence comes from Bacteroidota bacterium, assembly GCA_021156365.1. Classification (GTDB taxonomy): domain Bacteria; phylum Bacteroidota; class Bacteroidia; order B-17B0; family Aurantibacillaceae; genus JADJDM01. The sequence goes on along the minus strand of JAJNDK010000004.1, from coordinate 319,609 downwards.
CAGCACAAGCAGGATAATGATCCAGTTTGGAATTTTTTTCATAGTTGAGCCGCAGAAGCCCTGCGGAGGCGGTTTCTTATTTCTTCGTTTTCTTATAGTTAAAGAACAGGTCGTTAGAAGGCATCTCTTTCAGATTTCCCGAAGCCTTGGACAAAACCGACATAAATGTTTTTATCTCCTTGTCGGAAATACCCGAAAACATCTGTTCGTCAATTTTTTCGAAGGCCTTTGTTATTTCTTTGGTTTGTTTTTTTCCCTTCACCGACAAATGGATGAAATGCTCCCTCCTGTCTTTCGGGTTGATCTTGCGTTCAATAAACCCTGTTTTGGTGAGTACATCAAGGATCTTTACCATCGCTGTTTTATCAATTGCGAGGTTGTTACAGATATTTTGCTGGCAGCAACAGCCATCATTGCTCTGAATGTAGTGAAGTACAGCAAAATAGCGTTCGGTATCGATATTCTCCAGGCTTTTCGATAATACTCCGTAATACAGCTTGGACAGGATGAGTGTCCGCGTTCCTACAGGAATATCCGGTTCGGTTTTGGTAGCTTGCATAAATTAGTTGAATTCCAAAATAGTTTGCAAATATAACTATTATCGGCACAATGAATTTTTTCCAACCGCCGGCTATTCATAAAAAACGTAAAATTTCTTTCAGGGCAGGCAAACAAATCCATACTTTAGACGAATAAACCAGTAACCCAATTCGTATGAAAAAAACATATTTACTTTTAGCAGCACTGGGACTTGTGTTCCTTGTATCTTCCTGCAAAAACACCATGGACGTGACCAAGCGCAGGTATACAAAAGGTTATCATTTCGATAAGCACAAATCCCCTTTAACGCCGCAGGAAGGTGTGGCAAAACAAAGCACCAAAGAACCAATTTCCGATATGGAGCCTGTAGCTCAATCCCTGCCTGCGTCCCAGGCAACAGCCCCGCAGATCAAAGGTGGCATACAGGAAAACACGTCCCTGAACGGATTTACGAAGAAAACAAGTAAAACAACAGTAAGCTTACCGGCAACAGAAAAAAACGATGTTGAACAAACCACTATTAAAAACAAGCAGCTGAAACAGGGAACACGCGTTCAGCAAAAGGAATCACAATCAACAGGCGGCGGAGACAGCGATGTAAAAATGATCCTGTGCATTATCCTCGCTTTGTTTATTCCACCTTTGGCTATGTATTTATGGGATAAACAAACGGATGTATGGTTCATTGTGGATCTTATCCTGTTCTTACTCCTTTTTAGCTGGTTTTTCCTCGGGCCTTTCGGTCTGTTAGGTCTGGCAGCTATCGTGATCGCTATACTGCGGATCCTGGACGCTTTATAGAAAAACAATACACTTTATCCGAAAGGCTGCCCCTCGTCATTCTGAGCTTGACGAAAAGGGGGCAGCCTTTTCTTTTATGGAATTTTTGCCCTAATTTCATCTGATAATTAAACATTTGTTTATGACTATTAAAAAGATCCTTTCAGTCCTGTTTATCTGTGTTTCCTCGCTCCTCATTTCGGTTGGATTCCTGAGCAATGCGTACACAAAACCAAAACCGATGCAAACACTGGTTTTTGAAAAAGGCAGCGATTATTCCAAATTATGGAAACGGGTGGACTCCCTTACCAACAAAGGACTTACTAAATCTGCCCTCGAAGTGGTGAATGGCATCTATACCCTCGCAAAAAAAGAGAACAACGCGCCCCAGTTTGTAAAAGCCATCATGAAGAAAATGAAGCTGGAATCGCAAATGGAAGAATTTTCGCTGGAAAAATCGATCTACAAACTCAACACTGAGATCGCCGGCAGTAAATTTCCGGTGAAACCTGTTATTCAAAGCATCCTTGCTGATGCCTACTGGAGCTATTACCAGAATAACCGCTGGAAATTCCTGAATCGCTCCACTACCGTTAATTTTAAGAACGATGACGTAAGCACTTGGACATTGAATCAATTGCTCTCGGAAACCATCAAGAACTACAGGGCTTCGCTTGAAAGCGCCGACAGCTTAAAAAGGACACCAATAAACATCTACGACGAAATACTCAATAAAGGAACAACAGATGCACGGGACTTCCGTCCTACACTTTATGATTTCCTTGCCAACCGTGCGCTCGATTTCTACGAAAGCAGTGAAGCGGATGTATCGCGCCCGGCTAACCGGTTCAGCATGAATGACTCGGTGTATTACCTGCCTGCAAAGGAATTCAGTACGCTTGAAGTAAAAAATCCGGATGACACGCTCAATTTGAAATATTATGCACTCCGATTGTACCAGGACCTGCTTGCTTTTCACCTGAATGATGCGAAACCAGAAGCACTTATCGATGCAGACCTGAACAGGCTGAGCTTTATAAACAGTCAATCGAAAAACGAGCGCAAAGACTCACTTTACCTGCGGGCACTTCATTACATCGCTGAAAAACACAAGGGCAGCCCTTCCTCAGCCGAAGCGCTTGTAAAGATCGGACAATGGTATGCTTCTAACTCCGGAAAATACAGCCCATTGAAGGGAGACGAATACAAATGGTTCAATAAAACAGCGATCGCTTATGGAGAAAAAGCCATAACCCTGTTCCCTGAAAGTTATGGCGCAAAGCTCGCAGCACCAATGCTCGAAAACATCAAACGGAAAGCCCTCAGTCTTACTGCCGAAGATGTGAACGAACCGGGTAAACCTGCACGCACACTCCTGCGTTACAACAATGTTAGCAAAGTATATTTCCGCGTCATAAAATCCGATTACAAAAAGAACAGGGAGCTCACCCGCGACGTGTATGGAGACAAGCTGATAAAAAAATACACGGATGAGAAGCCGGTAGCCTCATTCGAATATGATGTGCCGGATGATAAAGACTACAACTCACACACCGTAGAGGCAAAGATCCCTGAACTGCCGGTTGGCTTTTATACTTTGCTTGCATCCACTTCTCCAACCTTTTCCTGCGACAAGAACATTGTTACCTACACCGATCTGTGGTACAGCGATATTGCCTACACCAGTCGTAAAAACAAAGATGCCAGCTTCGACATCAGCATACTTCACCGCCAGACCGGAGAAGCGCTGGCCAATGTAAAAACCACCGTGTGGATGGAGCGTTATGACTACAAGGACCGCAAATACAAAATGGAGAACAAAGGATCTTACACTTCCGACAAGAATGGTTCTTTGAATATCCCATTTATCAGCGACAATAATTACTCCAGCAATTTTTACCTTGAATTTAACAGCGACAAAGACTACTATTATTCCGACAGGGCCTTTTATGCCTATAAGCCGTATGAGTATGATAAAAACCGTACGAAGACCTTCTTCTTTACTGACAGGGGTATTTATCGTCCGGGTCAAACCGTTCATTTCAAAGCCATTCATTTATCCGGTGATGGAACCAGCAATAAATTACTTCCGAATACACAAGTGTATATTCAGTTACGTGATGTGAACTATCAAACCGTGACCACACAAACGCTAACCACCAATGAATATGGAACGGTGAGCGGAAGCTTTGTTATCCCGCAGGGCTTACTGAACGGGAATATGAATATCATGGACAATTACGGAAGCACTTATTTTTCCGTAGAAGAATACAAGCGCCCGAAATTCGAGGCAACATTTGAACCGGTAAAAGGAAGCTACAAGCTGAATGAAGAAGTGACCGTGACCGGAACAGCCAAAGCGTTTGCAGGATACAATATAGATGGTGCAGACGTGAGTTACCGCGTGGTGCGAAATGTAAGTTACCCGGGCTGGTGGTATTGGTACCGCGGTTACTATGGGAACACGGAGCCCGTTGAAATAATGAACGGTGTAATGAAAAGTAATGATACCGGCGCTTTTGAAATAAAGTTCAAAGCATTCCCGGATCCATCCGTAAGCAAAAAAGAACAGCCGACCTATAACTATACCGTTTATGCAGATGTAACCGATCTCAACGGCGAAACGCACAGTGCACAAACCTGGATAAATGTGGGTTACAAATCTCTCAACCTGAGCCTCAGCATTCCGGAAGAGACAGATATTGCCAATGCAGAAAAACTGCGTGTATCTACTACCAACCTGAATGGCGTGGATGAAGCTGCACAGGGAAAGATCACCATGTATGCGCTTAATCAGCCCGACCGGGCATTCAGAGAACGTTTGTGGCAGGAACCCGACAAAAAGATCATTCCGAAAGAAGAATATTATAAGCTGTTCCCATATGATAAATACGAAGACGAAACCAATAAATATAAATGGACGAAAGAAAAACAGGTAGCGGAATTTTCTTTCGACACCAAAACGCAAAAAGAGATCGACTGGGCAAGCCGGCTGAAAGAAATGAAACCCGGCGTGTATGTGCTGGAAGCTATTTGTAAGGACAAATTCGGGGAAGAAGTAAAAGATGTGCGTTATGTAACACTTTACTCTACCGGGAACGAGAGCATTCCGGAAAAAGAGATCGATTGGCTCAAAGTTTTGAAGGACAAGGGAGAACCCGGAGAAAAAGCATCCTATATACTTGCATCCGCTTTAAAAGACCTCAATTACAAACTTGAGATCGAACATGGGGAAGTGATTGTTGCATCCCTCACACAGAAAGCTTCCATGAAACCGGTAGAGATAACGATCGAAGAAGGATACCGCGGTAATTTTGTGTATTATATCAGTTTCCTGAAAAACAATCGGTTCTACTCACATACACAGGTGGTGACTGTTCCCTATACCAACAAAGAGCTCGACATCAGCTTCGAGACCTTCCGGAATAAATTATTGCCGGGGCAGGAAGAGGAATGGAAAATGATCATCAAGAATAAAAAAGGCGAAAAAGAAACGGCCGAATTGCTGGCGGCTATGTACGATGCTTCCCTCGATGAATTCAGAAGCTCCAGCTGGTACATGAATATTTATGATTATTACTATTCTACATTGCCGCTGAGCTCAGAAGCCGGACTTACAACAACCAGCAGGGAATGTTCTAAAGATCTTGTCGTGTATCATGCTGTTCCATACAGGAATTATGATCACCTCAACAATTTCGGAATGTATTACTACTCCTATCGCTATTCCCATGATTTGAATCCCGACTATGAATATGCGGAAATGGATATGGCTGAAGCCCCACCTACCGAAGAAGGAAATGTGGCCACGCAGACCGTTACTGAAAACAAACCTTCAAAAAAAGGTGCTAAGCGCGAAGAAAATTCGAAAAGCGATGCCTTTGCCGGAGATGAGACTACAGCAATGCCTGTAACATCTGCATTGGCAGGGGTTACCTCACCGAAAACAAAAAATTCGGAAATGGACGATCGGACCGGCAAAGACGGAATTGGTGGCGAAGTAAAAGCACGTTCCAATTTCAGCGAAACCGCTTTCTTCTTTCCGCAGGTCCAGATCAATGAAAAAGGCGAATACGTAGTGAAATTTACGGTTCCGGAATCCCTCACCAAATGGAAGTTCAAAGGCTTTGCACATACCAAAGATCTGAAATACGGTCAAATCGAAAAAGAAGTGCAAACACAAAAAGACCTGATGGTGCAGCCTAATGCTCCCCGGTTCCTGCGCGAGAATGATAAAATGACCTTTACTGCCAAAGTAGTGAACCTCTCGGATAAAGAACTGAGCGGAACTGCCGATCTGCTGTTCTATGATGCACTTACCGATAAAGAGATCAGCTCCAGAATGATCGAGGCTATGCATGGTAAATTCTCAACTATCGGTGAGCGTACCTTCTCTTCAAAAAAAGGCCAGAGTGCATTGCTCGAATGGAACATCAGTATACCGGAAGGTATTGGTGCCATCAAATACAAAGTGGTAGCGAAAGCAGGGAATTTTACCGATGGAGAAGAAATGGCTTTGCCGGTTCTTACCAACAGTATGCTGGTAACGGAAAGCATGCCTTTGCCGATCCGCAGCAAACAAACAAAAGATTTCACGTTCCAGAAACTGATCAGTCAAAATAACAATTCGACCACGCTGCGCAATCATAAAGTAACATTGGAATTTACTGCTAATCCTGCCTGGTATGCGGTTCAATCCCTTCCTTACCTGATCGAATATCCATATGAGTGCTCGGAGCAAACCTTCTCCCGCTATTATGCAAACAGTCTCGCATCACATATCGTAAATTCAAAACCGAAGATCAAACAGATATTCGAATCCTGGAAACAAAGCAGCCCGGAGGCATTCTTCTCCAACCTGCAAAAAAACCAGGAGCTAAAATCGCTGATGCTGGAAGAAACGCCGTGGGTATTGCAGGCGAAAAGTGAAAGCGAGAACAAAAAACGTGTTGCGCTCCTGTTCGACCTAAATACCATGAGCAACGAACTGACACGGGCAATGAACAAGCTGCAGAAAATGCAGGTAAGCAATGGCGGCTGGCCGTGGTTCGAGGGCGGACCGGACGACTGGTACATTACCCAGCACATTGTGTCGGGTATGGGCCACCTGGATAAATTAGGCGTAACAAGCGTTCGCAGCGATTACAAAACCTGGAGCATGGTACAACGTGCTGCTGCTTATTGTGATGACAGGATCCGTGAAGAATACGAAGAGATCAAAAAATACGACAAGGATTTCGAGAAGAACGATCACCTGAGCTATATGGCGATCGATTACCTCTATGCACGAAGCTATTTCACGGATGTGAAAGTGAGCAAACGAAACCAGAAAGCGGTTGATTACTTTACAGCACAAGCAAAAAAACACTGGCTGAAAAACTCACGCTACATGCAGGGAATGATCGCTCTGGCTTTGCACCGTAACAAAGATCTGAAAACGCCGAAAGACATTTTGAAATCGCTCAAAGAAAATGCACTGTACAGCGAGGAAATGGGTATGTACTGGAAAGAGAATTACGAAGGCTTCTATTGGTACGAAGCACCGATCGAAAGCCAGGCTCTGTTAATTGAAGCATTTGACGAGATCAATGGAGATCAGAAATCGGTGGATGAATTAAAAACATGGTTATTGAAAAGCAAGCAGACACAGAACTGGGGAACTACAAAAGCTACCACAGAAGCAGTGTATGCATTACTGCTTCGCGGAACCGACTGGTTGAGCACGGAGCCGAATGTAGAGATCACCGTTGGATCCGAAAAACTGGATCCGAAAAACGATCCCACACTGAAAGCCGAAGCCGGCACAGGCTATTTCAAAAAAACCTGGAGCGGAAGTGAGATCAAACCGGAAATGGGAAATGTCAAGGTTTCGAAGAAAGACGAAGGCGTGAGCTGGGGAGCTATCTACTGGCAATATTTCGAGCAGCTGGATAAGATCACACCGCATGCAACACCCTTGAAGCTGACAAAAAAATTATTCCTGCAGCAGAACACGAAGAGCGGACCTGTGATCACTCCGATCAGCGATCAAACTGCCTTGAAGCCCGGAGACAAAGTGAAGGTTCGTATCGAATTAAAAGTGGACAGGGATATGCAGTATGTGCATATGAAAGATATGCGCGCTTCCTGTTTCGAGCCCTTGAATGTATTCAGCCAGTATAAATGGCAGGATGGATTGGGTTATTATGAAAGCACAAAAGATGCCTCCACTAATTTCTTCTTCTCCAGTCTCCGCAAAGGAAGTTATGTGTTTGAATACACGGTGGTGGTAACGCATTTTGGGAATTTCAGCAATGGCATTACAACTATCCAGTGTATGTATGCACCAGAGTTTACCAGCCACAGCGAAGGTATCCGGGTGAAAGTGATGAAATAAACAGGTCGCGCAGAGACGCAAAGGCCGCAGAGAAACCAATTAAGATCTTTGCGCTCTTAGCGTCTCTGCGTGAAATATCTCTGCTTATTTTCCGGTATTAGGTGGGTTTCTTCTTCTCTGTCGATTTTTTCCGTTGTTGCTTCTTCATCAGTTTGATCGTTGTTCTCAACAGATGATTATTTTCTTCCACGGCTTCTGTTTTTTCCTGCAGCAGACGGTATCGTTCCATTAATCCGGCATATCTCTGTTCCAGCAATTTATATTTCTGTTCCAGCAGAACGATCTGTTCTTTTTCCGTCAGGTTCTCATATCCTTCTTTGGGTTCTACTGCGGTGTGCAAGGGATTTTTCAGCTCGGCAATCTCTTCCGAAAAATCGTGTTTGATGACCTTGCCGATCTTTTCGATCAGCTGAAGGTCAGGGATATAGTCTTCCTCAAAAAGATCATAGATGTGCTGCCGTGAACAATTGACACGTTTGGCCAGGGCAGTTATGTTCGTCCTGTTCTTCCGGATAGCCTTCTCCAGTATTTCTCCCATGTGTATCTGCATAATTCGAAGAAAAGAACGGATTGGTCAAGTATTTTTGACATTTTTGTTTACACTTCTGTAAATCAATAAAATACCTTCCTTTTGTCGATTCTTTCCCATCCGATTGAATGGAATACATCAATACCACTCCGGTTAACCGAAGGGTTACTTTTTCCGAAAACCTGCATTAAAGGAAAACAAAGCAATGCCGTTTCTTTTTCGGTCACTTAAATTTGTGTTGAAATTGCTGCTCGGCTTTGTTGCCTTCATCATTGTATACTTTTTGTGTGCCCAGGGTTTATCAGCAATAAAAGTAAACACGCAAAATGTAAGCGCAGAGAACACTATTCCGATCTATATTAAAAGTAATGGTGTGCACACCGACATTGTTGTACCCGCTACCAATTCAATAGTTAACTGGCGTGACACTTTTGCGGTAAATACTTTCGAAAAGGTGGACAGTACATTCCAATACCTTTCCTTCGGCTGGGGCGACAAAGGTTTTTACCTGGATACTCCTACCTGGGACGACCTGAAAGCTTCCACCGCATTCAAAGCACTGTTCTTTATGAGCAATACCGCCATGCACGTAACCTACAGAAAAAAAGAACCCCAACTAAACGAGGATTGTGTGCAACTGCTCATCAGCGAAGAAATCTATAAGAAATTGTGTACAGAGATCTCTTCCTCTTTCAAGCGTGCGGATAGTAAGATACAGCTCATTGCCCTTCCGGGATATGGTGATAACGATAATTTTTATGAGGCGGAAGGCACTTACAGCTTCTTGAAGACCTGCAATGTATGGACAGGACAATGTCTGAAGAATAGTGATATATGTGTAGGATTCTGGACGCCCTTTGATTGGAATGTGCTGGGCTCTGTTTCGGATAATGTGAGTAAATCAGTAAACCAATAAATAATTTTTTCTTAATTTCGATCCAATTTAAAAACAACCCTAAAAACAAAAAACAATGAAAAAAGTAATGTATGCCCTTACGATCGCAACAGTAGTTTTCTTAAGCTCTTGCGGAGACAAAATGTCAAGCCCGGTGATCGGTAAATGGAAACTGGTGGATATCGGTCTTCCGAAAGTTGACATTTCATCGGAAATGAACACTAATATCGACTCGGCTGGTGTAACAGGCGTAGATACAGCAATGAAAGAAATGACCAAAGGTATGGAAACAATGGCCAATGCAATGACAGATGTTGGATCTGCAATGGCAAACGCTTTCCTGAAAGGATCTACATATGAGTTCAAAGACAACGGAAAAGTGGAAGTGTCTATTTTATTCGGTACACAAAATGGTACTTTCACCATCAGCCCGGATAACAAAGATCTTAAAGTAACCCTCGATGGAAAAGAGCAGGCATATACTGTTACTTCAGCAACAGAAAAAGCGCTGGTTCTTACTACTCCTGCAGGAGAGACCTGGACATTTGAAGCGAAATAATTCTTTCGGTTAAAAATTAAAAAAACCTCCGCAGATCTGTGGGGGCTTTTTTATGATCTCTATTTTCCTCTCTCGAATTTCTCCATCAGGTCATCCTTCTTATTCGGAGACACATCAATTACCGCGTTGTTCGACATGGTAAGCTGTCCACCCTTTCCACGTGTGTATTTCACCACATGGTTCAGATTCACGAGGTGCGATTTGTGCACACGCAGGAAGCCCGAGTCTTTCAGCAGCTCTTCGTAGAATTTAAGTGTACGGCAGATCATCATCTTTTGCTTGGACACAAAATAAAAATCCGTGAAATTGTCGTGTGCCTCGCAGTGTACAATGTCCGCAATGCTCACCACTTCAAAACCATCCTGCAGGGGCAGTACGATCTTTTGCTGCTGAGCACCCGAAGCATGGATGTTTTCCAGCAGGATGCGCGTTTGTAATGCAGGCAGGTTCTTCTGCCGCTGGGTTTTTATTTTTTCTACTGCTGCAATAAGCTCATCGATACTCACCGGTTTCAGTATATAATAAGCCGCGCTATAGTTAAGTGCCTGTATTGCATAATTGTCGAAAGCCGTCACAAATACCGTTTCGAAATTGATCTCATCCAATTGTTCGAGCAAATCAAAGCCGTTACCTTTCGGCATTTCCACATCCAGGAACACCACGTCCGGTTTGTATTTTTTTATGAACTCTATGCCTTGCGCAGCAGATTCGGCCAGTGCAAGCACGGATACATCCGTACAATACTTGTTCAGGTAGTCGTTCAGTATCTCCCGGCTGATCTTTTCGTCGTCTACAATAATGGCTTTAAGCATTTGTATTCGGTTTTTTAGGGATCGTTAGTTTCACACGTGTGCCGCAATCCGCCTGCCCGGGAAAAGCCTCCCCGATCTCTACGCGGATATTGGTATGGAAGATCTCATTCATGATCTGCACACGGTTACTTATGTTTTGCATTCCCAGTGAGGTTTGTTTCTTTTGATTTTGTGTTTTTAATTCAAGCGAACGGTTCCTTCCGATCCCGCTATCCGTAATCGTTACCTGCAATTCAGCTCCGACCTGTTCCAGCTCCAGCTTCAGTGTGCCCTTGCCATCGATATAGCGCAGGCCATGCCAGACAGCATTTTCGAGATACGGCTGGACCAGCATCGGTGGCAATTCCCATTCCGCATCTTCCACCTGTTCGCTCACCCGGATCTCGTATTCAAATTTATCTTTGAATCGTGCATGCTCCAGCTGCAGATACAGGCGTAGCATCTCCAGCTCTTCGTTCAGGGCAATAAAATCATATTTGGAGCTGTCCATCACCAAACGCATAAGCCGCGAAAAGTCGGACAGATAGCGGTTTGCCTGGCGCTCATCATTCTGCGATACATAATGATTCACTGAGTTGAGTGCGTTAAATATAAAATGCGGGTTCATCTGTCCTCTCAGTGATTTCAGGGCCAGCAACTGATGGATCTTTTTCTTCTCGCGCGAGCTCCGGATAATAAAAAACACGGCGAGGAGCATTAGTGCCATGATCACGGATAATGATATGATGATCCCGTTCTTCAAACCAAGCTGTTCATCTTTCAGCACTTTATCCTGCTTCAGGATGTCGATGGATTTTCCGTTCAGCTCCCTTTCTTTTTCCAGGAGGTCGATGCGCTGCTGGTTCTTCCCTATATTGGTACTGATCGCGATGGCATCGTCCAGCTCTTTGTCCCTGATCTTTTTTATGGAGTCCTGCAGCTGTGCATACTTCCCGAAATAAAGAGCCGCCTCTTCAAATTGATTTTGTTTTGCGTATTTCTCTCCCAGTGTTTTATATGCATCCGCACTTTCTCCTAAGTCATTACTTACACTGAACAGTTCCTTTTTTTGTGGCTGAAAAGAAAACACCTGGATTGCACCCGTGCTTGTCATATTTGCTGTATTTACTGACTGTTGCTGGGTGCTGATGTTATAATAGTTCGCTGCCTGATTCACCTGGTTCACATTCAGGTAAGCATTTCCTATTTCAACATTCTCCTTGGTATTGGCGATCTGATTATTGGTACTGTTGTTCAGGGCAATGTTATCGTTTCGCGCCTGTACTTCTTTGTCCACATTTTTTTGTGCACGATACACACTTGCCATTGATCCGTTCGCCTGTATGGTCAGCGCAGACTGCTTTGTTTTTTCCGACAGGTCTTTAGCCTTTGTATAATACTCAAGAGCCGTGTTCTCGTTCCCGTCTTTCTGCCAGGTTTTCCCGATAGCCAAAAGCGTCTGGATCTCCCCTGTTGTATTTTTGGAAGCCTGTTCTTTTTCAAGTACCCCGGTCAACACTTCTCGCGCGGATTGAGTTTTTCCCTGTTTCAGGTACACATCCGCCAGAATGCGCTGCGCCTCCATCTGATCTTTTACAGGTACAGCATATGCGTATTTGCTCAGGCTGAAATTGATCGTCTCCAATGCCTTATCATACCCGGAAAGTTCGGTAAGCGAAACGGCCATCTGTTTATACGCATTGAACAGGGTCACCTGATTTGCTACGGAACTGTAATTGATCTTTTTCTTTTTTTGAATGTCGAGCGCACCTATACTTTTTTTGTAGTTTTCGACTGCAAGGTCATGTTGTCCCAGGTGCTGTTGAATATCTCCAAGAATAAGGAATGCCTGCGCTTCCTTTTCCCTGTTATTGGTATTGATGCTTTCTTCGATGGCTTTATTGATAAAATCCACGGCCTTCATTGGTGAGCGGTTGGAAAGATAACGGGCCGAATCGAGATACGCGTCCAATAAAGAGGTCGTTTGAAAAAAACCTCCTTTGCCGTTTTGCACTGTTTTTGGCTGGTAGACTGAGTTTTGCTGTTTGGTGGAATTTTGCTGATATTCCTTTTGTATAGGGGGAACAGAGTTCTGCTGGCTCACCTGGCCCTGCAAAAAAACAGGCGGACCCATCCACACAAGCAGGCAGGCAGAAGTATGTAGCAGGTTCTGTATGGATCCGGGTTTTCTCATTTCCGATGTAAACTTAGCAAGGAATTTGCAATTAAAAAACTTTATTTTCGCCAAAACATCAGTGTTTACAGGCTTTTTGGCTTTTTTACCATCCCTTGCTGCCGTTTCACCAAGTCAGGCATCCGTTTCACTAAGTAGCACTTAAATAGCCGGTTTTCAGGGCGTAGTTTTACATAAAATCATTTAAAAAAAGAAATCATGAAAACCTCCGGAAACAAGTTCACAATCGCCGCATTCCTGCTGATCGGCCTCTTTTCCTTCTCCATTGCAAAAGCTCAAACCAAATCTGCAGCAGCTCGTGTTTCTCTTATTGCAAAAGTGGATTTTGATGCCTACGAAAAACTGGTGTCGGAAGTAAAGGCCCATCGTAAAACAAGACTGGTCGGTCTTGAAGAGTTTTTCAAAATGAGCGGAGAAGCCAAAACGATCATCCTGGATACACGCTCCGATGCGATGTACAAAAGCAAACACGTAAAAGGAGCGATCCATTTAAATTTTTCTGATTTTACACAAAGTAACCTGGCAAAGATCATTCCTTCCTCCGATTACCGCATCCTGATCTATTGCAATAATAACTTCGATAACGATGATCTCAATTTTGCCAGCAAGGCGTATATTCCTGCAAAGCCTAAAGCCGGGCAAAAAGAATTAACTCTCGCCCTCAATATCCCTACTTATATCAACCTGTATGGTTATGGTTATAAAAACGTATATGAGCTGTCGGAGCTGATCAGTGTATTCGATCCGAGGATAGAGTTCGAAGGAACTTCTGTACGTAAAGGCAAATAAACGGTGTAAAATAAAATGGCATGAAAAATCTTTTTAATGAATTGGAGTCTTTACTCAAAAATAAAATTGTGATAGGAACTGGCTTTATTGTTCTTACGCTGGTTGTATTCTCTGCATACACTTCGCGTACACAACATCCCGAAGTACCGTTTTCCGAAAGAAGCATAGAAGTAACCGGTAGCAGCGAAATGTGCATCAAACCCGACGATATAGAATTTGTCATCGGCATGCGCGAGTACTATGCAGAAGAATTTACAAGCAAAAGCTACCTGGAGTACAAAACAAAGATAAAGCTGGATAAAATAGAACAGGAAGTCCGTTCAAAACTGACCGCGCTGGGAGTTGCCAAAGAAGATATCACTACCGAATGTGTAGGCGGTTACTGGAGATACGAAGGCCGGAATATCCAGATGAGCAAGCAGCTTAAATTTAAGGTCCAGGATTTTTCCCTTATTGATAAGATCGTGGCAGAGCTTGCCGTTAAAGGTGTGGAGTATATGAACGTTGGTGAATTATCCAGCAAAAAGATCCTGGAATACCGCAAGACTGTTAAAACAGATGCGCTGAAAGCAGCAAAAGAAAAAGCCGGTTATCTGCTGGACGGGATCGGAAAAAAAACAGGAGAGGTGATCGCCATCCGCGAGCTTGGAGAAAACAACAGGTATTATTCTTCATGGTATTCCAACCAGTCGAATATGCTGAGCAATAGTTCCAGTTACGTTGCCAGCGGAGGAGGAGCTAATAGTGAAAGTGATTTCCGTTCCATCAAACTGCGGTATGAGATCGAAGCTACATTCGAGATTAAAAATTGAACCCATATTTCTGAGAATAAAAGCCTGTGAAGCTGGATGTTTCCGGGTGCATCCGGCAAAGAGGAATTCTTTTATTTGCCATGAATTAATTATATTTATCCATTAATTAATACTACATGGATTTTATTCTTCCAGTTGCGATCATTTTCACTCTTGCCATTCTCTATACTATTTATACCGATAGAAAAAGTATTATAAAAAGAAAGATCCGGAAAACAGAAGGGAAGAATATCGGGGAAGTACAGGAAGGAGAAGTTGTAAAAATCAAAGGAAGCGTTGTCTTCAGAGGCAAAACGCTTATTGCACCGCTTTCCGGAAGAAAATGTGCTTATTATCATGTCATCATAACACATGGCCAGGGAAAAAACCGGCATGAATGGATAAATGAAGAAAAGGCGGGTGATGTGATCATTCAAAACGGGAAACACTTTGCCATAATTACTACGGATATTGTCAAAACATATATCCACCCGGACAAATCATACAATTCAGGTTTCTTAAACAACGCTACTCCCCGGCTGGAGAAATACCTGCAAAAACACGGGGAAAAAAGTGAAGACTGGCTTGGTCTTAATAAAACGCTTGATTATAAAGAAGGGATATTGGAAGAGGGCGAAGTGATTGCTGTAGTGGGCAAAGCCGAATGGGTACACAGAAAAGAGGTACGCATGGATCTTCCCTGCGAACGGGTATTACTGATCAGGCGCGACAATGAACATCCTGTTTATTTCAGCGACGACGTTGATATCGTAGATCACGCCTAAAGATCTTTCTCATTATTCTACATTTTATTAACAAGCAGTATCGCATATAGTTTTATTAGTATTTTCGTACAAACCTATTTGTAGCTACTCTGAAACTCATCAAATCCATACAGCTTTTTTTCCAGGAAGGAAATTCCGATAAAGTATATGAGATCGACCTGCTCGAATCGGGTGATGATGCTTTTGTAGTGAATTTCCGCTATGGCCGGAGAGGTGCGGCACTGAAGGAAGGAAGTAAAACCGTTTTCCCCGTAAGTAAAACCGAAGCCGAAAAGATCTTTGCCGTACTGGAAGACGAGAAAAGAAAAAAAGGCTATGCGGCCACAGGAGAAAACCCAGCATTTCAAGCGGAAATTGCCGCACCTAAAACTACCGGCAATAAAAGAGATAAAGCTGTTATCAAAGACCTGAAAGCAGCCATTAACGAAGAGGAGAACGAAACCTGGCCTTTGTCAAGAATTGTTTGGAGAGCAGGAGAGCTGAATTTAAAAGAAGCTGCGCCACTTGTTCTAAAGCTCATTGACAAAACAGACCTGCTCCTGCTCTATTCCTGTATTCGCACGATCGGCAGGATCGGCGACCAGAAATCCACGACTTTTTTACAGGAAATAGCGGCGGGTAATTTTCCTTCTTATATCCGAAATCTGGCTTTGGCTGCGCTTTCCAACATCCTGGAAGGAAAGGAACAGGAAGCCTTTTTAAAAGAGCTGCGTGGAAAGCTCCCGGAAAGCATCAATATGGTATTCACACTGGAAAATGGAATTCCGGAAGTATACCTCAAGGACGTTTTCAGCCGTTTCGGAACCGGTGTAAATGAATTTGCCGTTCCGCTCTATTTATTATCCCGTTCCAACGAGCAGCTAAAAACGGCTTTCACCAAAGCACTGGATGTGATCCCGGTAAAAGCCGGTTATTTCAGGGCTATCCGGCAATTGTATAAAATCGCAGAAATGCTGGACGATGCGGACACCTACGCAGTATTCGTAAAAAAGATCGAGAAAGCACAGGGCACATTCAGCAGCGCCGACTCCTACGAATACATTGACAAAAACTGGGGGCCGATACGGAATGAGCTGCAAAAAGAAAACAGTACCAAGGCATTTTCCAAAAAAACAAAACAATATTTCGGCAGAAGGACTTTGCGGACCTTGCGTAAGCTCGGAGAAGATGAATCACTTTCCTATACAAAATTCGCTACCTCTATTTTGCTTCGTTATGATGATGAAGGCGACGGAGAAAAACCGGCGAAAGAATCGAAGATCAATTACAACTACAACAGCGCCACACGTACTTATTCCACGGAAGTGATCAACAACTGGTTCGATACGCATTCCTCGTATATTTCCATGTACTATATCCTGTATGCCAATAGCACACGCTATCGCTTCAACAAGGCAAAACAGGTTTGGGAATGTGTGGCTCCATACGAACCTGGTAAAGTGTTTGAGCCGAGCCGTGAAGAAGCATTTGCCCGCCTCTGGAATAAAGCGCCGGAAGACATTGTCCGCCTGCTTACCAAAAGCAATTGCGAGCGTGTCACCGATTTTGCATTGACCGTATTTAGAAATAATGCTTCCTTTTCAGATTATATTCAAACCCATCACCTTGCTGACCTCTTACGTAACAAATCCGTGAAAGTGCAGCAATTGGGGCTTGATGTAGTGAAAGAAAAATTTGCGAATACAATACCTGACGCGGAGATCATCGTAGCTCTTTTTATGAGCACAATAAAAGAAGCACGTGAGTTAGGACAACAATTCATTCGTTCCAATCCGGCTGCCTTTGCCGATGATGCAGTGTTCCAGACCATGCTGATCCTGTCGATGGACAAAGAACTGCACGATTGGTTGGAGAACTTCCTTAAAAGTCATTTACCAAAAGCATCCACCGGTGCAGAGGTCATTCAGAAAATACTGGATGTTATTTGTGTAAAGGATTACAAGCTCGATGAGGCATACATACAGGCTATCAGCTCCTTTATTACGGATTTTTACAATCCGGCAATAGGACTGCTTAGCAATGAAATGGTTTTTGATCTGCTCCTGCACCCGAATATATTGATCCAGGGACTGGGCGGAAAACTGCTTGCTCTTAAAAAACTTCCGGCCGAACAGGTTCCGGAGAAAATAATATTTACCCTGCTCCAGTCCGAAAGTATAATAGCAAGGGCCGCAGCTGTCGATCTGTTGAATAATTTAGGAAGCGCACAATTACTGGAAAAGAAAAACCTGATCCTGAGCTTGTGTTTATCCCCGCTTGCTGATCTGCGTCAATCCGCTCAAAAGCTGATCGAACGCTTGTTACAAGCCGAGCCTTCTTCCGGAGCGGAACTGGTTCACCTCTTCCTGCCGGTGCTCACGGTAAAAGAGAAACACGAGGAATTACACAAGGACATTTTCAACCTGCTCACTCAGAAGCTGGAAGCCTTTTTACAGTACATCGAAAAAAAGAAAACACTCTCACTTTGCGCATCCCGTTATTCAGCCGCACAGGAATTAGGTTTGCTTCTGCTCCAAAAATATGTTCCTTTAAGTGGATTGTCTGTTAGCGAACTGAATACCCTCGCTGATTCGCCACTGTTGAAACTAAGAGAGCTCATCCGCGCTCATTACACAGGAAATATTGCCCTGATCAAAAATGACCGGAAAAATGCCATACTGCTGGCAGACGCTACCTGGGAAGATACACGGAGATTTGCTTTCGACCTGTTCCGGAATAATTTTACGGCCAACGAATGGGATGTAAATATGTTTGTTTCGCTTTGCGACAGTATCAAGGAAGATGTACAAGCTTTCGGGAGAGAAATGATCAGCAAATGGTTCGAAAAAGATAACGGATTCGAATACCTGATGAAGTTGAGCCAGCACCCGGATAGCCGTATGCAGCTCTTTGCTTCCGGGTTCCTCGACAACTATGCAAAAAGCAATTATGAAATGCTGGAAAAACTGGGCGGCTTCTTTGTAACCTTGTTATCTCAGATAAATAAAGGACATACGGCAAAAGTGCGGGCCATTAACCTTCTGCATACCGAAGCCCTGGAAAACGAAAAGAATGCCTTGCTGATCGTAAGTATATTCAATCGCATGTCGGCCTCGGCTGCCATCACTGACAAAGCATTGTATATAAAAGCGCTTACAGACATCCGTAAAAAATATCCTTCGGTAGACGCCGTACTTCATATTAAAGATACGCCGGTCTATCAAAAAGAAAAAGCACATGCAGTTCAATTATAAATTCAACGGAGATACAAAAGTGACGAATAGCGGCTCTTCCACGGAGATGTCGTTTTCGCCTGATGTAATGCGTGATCCTACTTTCTTCAACGGGATACTGAACAAACATTTGCCCTTCCGCGAAGCGATCTCTGCCCTGCATGATATTGTGGTTTCCGATTTCCGTTTCAAGCCCAAAGATAAAAGTGATTACAAAGCCTGGGCAGCAGAACAGGAGTCGATATGGCTGGCAGAATTCATGAAAACCTCCGAAGAGCTCACACAAAAAGCAGGACTGCTACGGAAAGAGCTTTCGGATATTTACGATCAAAAAAATAAAATACTTGGTCCCTTCAATACGGCCAAATCAAAATATTTCAATTACATCTATACTTCCGACCGTGATATGTGGATCGTACTCGATCCCGTGATCACCGTGCATCCGGATGAGTTGTTTTTCGAATGTTTCAGCAAAGACGAATCTTCGTATGGAAGACTGAGCTGCAGCTACGAGGTATTCACAAAGATCAACGACTTCAAATGCGGCACGACCAACATCGATTATTCTTCGGCGCTGTACGATGAATTCCAGAAGATCCGGGATTACAAAGAAACCAAATTCGTCATCGATCCTTCAGGCTTTGAAGTAACAACCGGCGAGCAGGAAAGTTTTAAAGAAACCAAGATCGACGTGCCTGATAGTTGGGTACGGGGCTTTCTGCAGGTGAATTCTGCCATGACATTGGGTGGAGCGGAAATAGAATTGCATCCGATGGATGTGTACAATATTTGTTTCCACCTGAAAC
Source organism: Bacteroidota bacterium (assembly GCA_021156365.1). Classification (GTDB taxonomy): domain Bacteria; phylum Bacteroidota; class Bacteroidia; order B-17B0; family Aurantibacillaceae; genus JADJDM01. Next base: position 300,562 of record JAJNDK010000004.1, on the reverse strand, counting down.
GGAAAAAAGAAAAAGAAGGTCCACGCTCTTTACGTTTTATATTGAAACCGGGTGAACCAGTGAAGATCCTGTTCGAACCCTGGGGTTTTGTGCTGGACTGCCCACGCTCCTTGTACAAAGGTTCAGCAGAAACAGAGATCCGCATCTGGGGCAGAAGAAGATTGTTGTTACTGGAACGCCTGATCCCCGTTACCAAAAAATTTAATGTCGTGTTAATGGGAACGGGGCTTCCTTCGTTCTTTATTGCCGACATGGGCGATATGAGCTTCACGCTTGGTCTTTCGGGCTGGACTGCCAATGACTGGTCAGGACAAGGAAATTTCGACCTGCTGGCTCCGCGCCGGGAAACGGACGTAATGGCGATGCAAAAAATTTACACCGCACTTCGGGAAACCTGGTTCAGTAAAACAGATGCTCTTGCTTCCAAAGTACAGCTGGATAAAACAACTGTCATGAGCTCACTGCTTGCTTTTGCCCAATCGGGACGTGCGATCTATGATATCAATAAAAGAGTGTATCGTATCCGCGAACTGAGCCGCGATCCGATCGATGGAAAAAAATTACGTTTTGCCAATGCGCGGGAAGAAGCTGCGCGGATCTTCAGCGATACGGATGCTGTGAAGCTCAACGCCATTACCGAAGCTGATAAAGGCGGGCTGAGAGTGGCAGGCAGTGTTACCGACAAAGGAAAAACATACAAGCCGGAGATCGTATTGAGCAGGGATGAAACAGTGGTGTCTGCACGATGCGAATGCAATTATTATATGCAGAATAAATTGTTCAAAGGCCCCTGCGAGCATATCGTGGCATTGAACATTACGTACCGGGAAAAACAAACAATAAAAAAAGGAATTTTAGATTTAATTATTTAGTATACTTACAAAACAAAAACATTTTGGAAGGCGCAGGCAAACATCTTGCAACCCGAACAGTGGATCGCTGTTCATGCCAACAGATTAGTAATGCATCACTGGTCTGTTCTTTACTGTGCGGTACTGCATCCAGTACGCCATTTCCGGTGAGACTTCCCGGAAGTGAAATAGCGTACTGGATGCGTACCGCTTGAGTTGACCAACCCAGTCCTCAAAGTGAACGAAGAAAGCCCTGCCCTTCCAATTTTTTAAAAAAACGTGACCAGACAAGAAATATACGACCGGATAAAAAACTCGACCAAGGATGCTGTGATCCTGGAAGAGATGAAAAAGCTGGGCTTCTGGAAAGAAGACGGGGCAGCTGCGTCCGTGCCGGAACAACTCATTCTGCGGGAAGCTTCCTTACGCAAGGATCTGAATGAGCTTTTGCAGAAACAGCGCAATTACCAGAACAGGGACCTTGCACTGAAAGACATGCGTGCCGCGCGCATGGAAGCCTCACGAAAAAAACAGGCGGAGAACAAACTCCTGCGCAAAGAAAAAGCCGAGAAAAAAGCAGCCGCCTGGAAAGAGAAAAAACAAAAAGACATTACCTATCTCGGCGAAGCTGTTTCCACAGGATTAAACAACGCCGAAGCTAATACCGAAAAACTCCAAAAATCCGGACTGCCTCTTATTGAAAGTGCAGAAAAACTGGCTGCACTCATGCAGATCAGTATCTCCGAATTACGTTTCGTTGCCTACAACAGGGTCGTGAGCGAGATCACACATTACAAAAAATTCCAACTCCCGAAAAAAACAGGAGGCTTCCGTACTATCTCCGCTCCGTTACCGAGGCTAAAAAGCGCCCAGCACTGGATCCTGCAGGAAATATTAAATAAACTACCGGTACATGCTGCTGCTCACGGTTTTGTAACCAAAAGATCGATCGTAAGTAATGCGAAAGAACATTTACAGAACAACCTGCTGATCAATATCGATCTGAAAGATTTTTTTCCATCTATTCACTACCCGCGCGTAAAAGGTTTTTTCAAAGCGATCGGTTACAGTGAACAGGTGGCGACTATTTTTGCATTGATCTGCACGGAATCCGAAGTAGATGAGATCGAGCTCGATAAAAAAACATACTACGTAAAAAGCGGCGATCGCTCTTTACCGCAGGGTGCGCCTACAAGTCCTGCTATAACAAACCTGCTGTGCCGGAGACTGGATGCACGTTTTGCAGGTCTTGCCAAAAAATACGGTTTCGTATATACACGTTATGCGGATGATCTGAGTTTTTCGGCGCCGGAAGAAAAGAAAGAAGAATTCAAGAAATTCATTGGCTTTGTGAAAAAGACCATCAAGGCGGAAAATTTCACGCTGCACCCGGACAAATTCAAAGTGTTGAGAAAAGGAGCAAGACGTGAAGTGACAGGAATTGTGGTCAACCAGAAATTATCCGTATCATCGGATAAGGTGAAAAAATTCCGGGCTTTGCTGTTCCAGATAGAAAAAGACGGGATCGCAGGAAAACACTGGAATGGTTCTACCACTCTTCTCGCATCCATCAAAGGATACGCAAGCTTTATTTACCAGGTAGATCCGGTGAAAGGAAAACCCATGCTGGAGCGTGTGAATAAGATCCTTGTTGCGAACGCCTTCAAACATATAATCGTTCACAAATCAAAAGCGCAGAAAGAAAAAGAGGCTCCGAAAAAGCAGGCGGGAATCGGTGCTTCAACGAAAACCACCTCAGATACAAAAAAACCCTGGTGGAAAATCTGGTAAGCACTGTCTTATAGATCACGCTTTCTTTCCCGCTCCAATCGTTCTCTTGTTTTTTCAGCCTTATAAAGAAAATCTTTTCGGAGACGCTCGCCAACAAGCTCCACATCCTTTTTGAAAAAAGGACAACAGGCTTCCACCGAAACAGGCTCTTCCTCATTTTCCATTTTTATCACAGCCTGTTTGGAATGAACAGGACAATACATGTCTTTCACTACAAGCTTTATTTGCGTTTCCAGTTTTTTGTTGGGGCGTTTTAATTCCATATTTCAAAGGTACTGAAAAATATTCAGGTGTGTGGAGCCTTCTGATTACAGGCTATTCTTAATCCTTTTACCCGATACCTTCATGAAAAAAGGAAATTATTTTCACTTTGATTCGATCATTAAAAATCAAATCACTGAAATGGATTTGCTTAAAATTTAATCCGGTAGTGTCAGAAATTTATACTCATTTTAAACAAGACGATGCTTCCCTTTATTATCAATGGATCCGGAGGTAGCACTTTGTTTTATTTTTTGATTTGGAAAAAATATTTTCAAAATAATTTGCATTCAGTAATTTTTTGTGTTTATATTTGCATCATCAAAACAATAGAAATGCAAAATTTAGTAATTACATACCGCCATAACAGTCTAGATCCGAAAGGGTTTTCAGGCATGTTGTACACGCTCGGGGAGTAATTATTAAATACAGAATAATTACAGAAAGGTCCCGAAAATTTTCGGGACCTTTTTTATTTTACAACAAAATGAACGAAAAACGATATACACGATCCATTCTTTCGATATCCATCTGCCGGCAGGCAGACAAGATCGGAACAGTGCCCGCCAACGGGAGTAGACTATTTGCGCATCATCGCGTCCCGGTTTAAGTGAACACACTTGAACAAGAAAAACCCGGGCACGCAAAATGCCCGGGTTTTTTTATGGCTCAGAAAATACTAACAGTTAACAAAAAAGAAATGAAAGATACATTAGGTGACAGGATGAAAGCGTTTTATGAAGACCGGACACGGTACTTCATTCCGCGGAGAACATACACATTGATCCGGGTAGATGGTAAAGCCTTTCACACGTATACCAGGGGTTTGGAAAAACCCTTCGATGATAAGCTGATAAACGACATGGATGAAACTGCCGCTTATCTCTGCCAGAATATCCAGGGTGCAAAGTTTGCCTTCGTACAGTCCGATGAGATCTCTATCCTTTTGACTGACTTTGACGACATCAATACCAGTGCATGGTTCGAAGGAAATATCCAGAAGATCTGCAGCGTGTCTGCAAGCCTTGCAACTGTAAGGTTCAATCAACTGCGACCGGAGAAGGTAGCATTGTTCGACAGCAGGGTGTTCCAGATCCCGTCCAAAGCAGAAGTAGAAAACTACTTCATCTGGAGACAACAGGATACCACCCGGAACAGTATCGCTTCCGTAGCACAGTCTCTGTATAGCCACAAAGAGTTGAGTGGCAAAAGCAGTGACGAGCAACAGGAGCTGATCTTTCAGAAAGGTATTAACTGGAACGACTATGCACCGAAATACAAAAGAGGGAGGATCATCGAAAAAGATCCCGATAGCTATCGGGACGAAAGAGAAGGTGCGATCCGGAGCAGATGGGTAAGTAAAGAAGTTCCCATCTTCACAAAGGACAGAGCTTTCCTGAGCCACAGGATCTTAAATAACAATTAGTATCATCGAAAGCTGATCGGGGCTGCACTGTAGAGGGAGAGGTGGTGCAGCCCGTGCGAAAGAAAATTAAAACAAAATTAACGACGACAAGTGTCGGGGTAAACCCTGACGATAATGTCAGGACAAGGGAGGTAAATATGAGAAAATTAGCATCCATACAAAGGATAAAAAATATAGAGCCGATAGAAGGCGCCGATGCCATTGAAAAAGCAAGCGTGTTGGGTTGGCAGTTAGTGATCCGTAAAGGTGATTTTGCCATCGATGATCTCTGTGTGTATTGCGAGATCGATAGCGTGATGCCTGATAAGCCGGAGTTTGAATTTGTTCGTGCAAAAAGCAACAGGATCAAAACCATCAGGCTGCGTGGCCAGATCTCACAGGGTATCTGCTTTCCATTAAATGTACTTCCGGAAGGAATACAGGTGGAAGAAGACCTGGACGTAACCGACATCTTAGGCGTAACGAAGTTCGAGCCGCCAATTCCTGCGAATTTAGCAGGCGAGGTAAAAGGTATGTTCCCTTCTTTCATCCCTAAAACAGATGAGACCAGGGTGCAGGTATTGCAGAAGGTATTGGACAAATATGAAGGGATCGCATGCTACGTAACCGAAAAATTAGATGGTAGTTCAGCTACTTTCTACTTCAAAGATGGTGAGTTCGGTGTTTGCTCCAGGAACCTGGATCTGCTGTTTGACGAAAGCAATTCCATGTGGAAGTTTGCAGTAGAAAATAAGCTGGAAGAAAAGCTGAAACAACTGGGTTCGAACATTGCATTGCAGGGCGAGATCATAGGTGAAGGCATTCAGAAGAATAAATACAAACTGAAAGGTCAGCATGTGCATTTCTTCAACGTGTTTGCGATCGATAGCTACAGCTATTTGTCACTGAAGGAAGCAAAGCAACTGCTGAACGACCTAGAGCTGAAAATGGTTCCTGTATTGGAGGAAGGTTACATGCTGGAAAGCGATATCGAAAAACTAATCGCTAAATCCAAAATGAGATCGGTGCTTCACGCAGATACTATCGCCGAAGGTATTGTTATCAGGCCTGTTGAGGAAATGACAGACAAATACAGTTTGCAGGGTCGTGTATCCTTCAAAGCGATCAATCCGGATTTTTTGATCAAATACGATGAATAAAAAAGACGGAAATATAAAAACAGGACAACGACCGTATAGTATTCGGTTTAGTTTTCAATCACTATACGATGATTGACCAGGATTGGTGTGCATAAATATGCGCAGGCCCGATCCTTAAAAAAGATCGGGCCTTTTTGTTTTAAAGAAATACTGTCAGGTCGTCTAATTGGCAGGACGTCAGAATTTGGCTCTGAAAGCGGTGGTTCGAATCCATCCCTGACAACAAAAAAATACGGGGAGCAGATCTTCCGAAACACTTGGGAGATCCGGATGGGCGTGGAAGAACCGTCTGTCTGCAGGATACTCTGTCGCCTGACAGTTAAAGATCCTGCCTCCCACCAACGCCCTCTTGGCCAAACGGTAAAGGCGCTTGTCTCAGACACAAGAGCATGCAGGTTCGAATCCTGCAGGGGGTACAACATATGGAGAATTAACCGGGCGGGGCCCGGACCTGCCTGCTAAGCATGGTGTCCTGACAGTATCGTCGGGATGAGTGTCGGGAACTCAATTCTCCGCAACGGAAGGTAGCGTACAATGGTGTACAACAAGACTTGAAATCTTGGGCGGTCCACAAGGGCAGGGTTCGATTCCTATACCTTCCGCAAAATATGCCCTCTTAGCCAAACAGGCAAAGGCGCTTGTCTTAGAAACAAGAGAGTGCAGGTTCGAATCCTGTAGAGGGTACAAAAATGGGAAAGCGTCAACGATGGTGAGTTGAGACGGACTGTAACTCCGTCGCCGCAAGGCTTAGCAGGTTCTCACGCTATAGCGTGACTGTCTTTCCCACTTCGGTTTGTAGACCGATAAAAAAACTACGGGAAGTAGGGGAGTCAGGTCGTCCCCGCCTGCCTTGGACGCAGGAGTTCGCTGGTTCGAATCCAGCCTTCCCGACTACAATTGCAGCGAACGTTTTGCTACAATTGAAACATGGTGAGATTGGTGTAATGGTCAACACATCGGCTTGTGATGCCGCAGATACGGGTTCAATTCCCCTATCTCACCCAAAATGGAAATGTAGCAAAGATGGTCAATGCAGCGGATTGAACCGAGCGAATAGCGACCTCAAAGTGGCAAAAGCAGCCACTTTAAAATCCGGAAGGTGGCTTGCATAAAGTGTTGATGAAATGGACAAGTAGCAGAGTTGGTCTATGCGCCGGACTGAAAATCCGGAGAAGGTGGTTCGATCCCACCCTTGTCCACCACCGATCAATAGCTCAATTGGATAGAGCACCTGATTACGAATCAGAAGGTTTGAGGTTCGAGTCCTCATTGATCGACAAAGATAAAACGGGAAATGGGGGAGTCAGGCCGTCCCCGCTCGCCCTGGAAGCGAGAGTTCGCAGGTTCAAATCCTGCTTTCCCGACACGTATTATTCCGTTCTTTGATATTTTTGTAATGTGTGTTTCAAACGCGATTGTATTTTTCCGGCAAGCCTACGCGGAGAAAGTATGTGCAGCTTCTCACCGAAGCCAAGCAATTCACGTTCCAGCTCAAAGTTCCAGACAACATCAATGCTGAATAAGATCCCGTCGGGTTCTTCCTTCAGGATCTTTTGCGAAGGATGGATCGGCTTGGTGATCACATAAGGTGCATTTTCTTTGTCGATCTTCATCACAATGGTTGATGGTTTTTGTCCGGGCGCTTTACTTACACCGATCACATCATCGAAAAACATGTGCGCATCGAAAGGTGCTTTCACATATTTTTCGGAGAGCTCTTTGAACTTCTCAATGCGGTCCAGTGCAAGGATCATCGCTGAGCTGCCTTTTCTGTTCATACCGAAGAGGAACCAGCGATTGCGGTATTCTTTCAGTAGATAAGGATAAAAAACGATCTGCTGTGATTGATTCGCTTTAAAGGATTGATAAGTGATCTCGATCGTTTTACGATTGATGATCGCTTTGTGCAAAGGATCAATAAACTCTAAACCTTTGAGCAATTCGTTTTTTTCAAAATCGATATATGATTTGCCTTTATGCTGTTGCTTATAAAGCTTGTCCTCGAGCTTGGTTACCATCCCGGTAAGTTCCTGGAAATAACCAAAGCCTTTGAATTGTTTCAGAACACCCAACACTTCGTTCAACGTGCCCATATCCTGTTCTGTTAAAGGAATACTGGTGATGCTGTACTGCTTGTCTTCGTAACTGTAGAACTTTTTATCCGTTACTACGATCGGTGCATTGTAACCAAGTTTCTCACTGCGCATGTTTTGCAGATCAAGCTGTATGGTTCTCCGGCTGATGCCTTTGGTGATACCTTCGTATTCATACAAAGCTTCGGAAACCGCCTCCATCAGGTCGTCCAGCGTCCATTTGCGAAAACGGTTCTGTAAACAATTGTCGATGGTTTTGTAGCGAACAAGGGCTAATTTATTAATGGGCATAACGTTTTTATTTAAAAACAGGTTGTATCAAAGATAAACATTTCATTTATCTGCGCAATCTATTTGCGCAATAGGAAAGAGATGAATTTTCTTTTGAAATTATCTCAAATGAAAATCAACACATTACAGATTTATTTGATCGTTCCGCGAATTATTTTTTTACTGCGCAATTCTGTTGCGCAGGAGTATAGAATCTTTGCAGTGCTGATTAAGAACAACAATTGATAAACAAGAAATTTAAAAACTAAACAAAATGAAATTCAACATCTTCAAAAAAACAGAAAACGTAGTTACAAACTATGAAGGTGCAAAAGCATTCCAACTGACTCCTGAGCTGGAGCTATACTCAGCGGTAGTAACTGCGGGCCTAAACGACAGCTTCTATGAGAAAGCAGATACCCGTTTGACACGTATCCGTGAGCTGATGTTGAAAAACGATGCACAATACGTAGCGAAACTGGCAGTGTATGCACGTAACGAAATGTATATGCGTTCGATCCCAATGGTACTGGCGGTAGAACTGGCCAAACTGAACTCCGGTGATGCGGTGGTAGGTAAAACCGTATCGGGCGTGGTAAAACGTGCCGATGAGATCACCGAGCTCCTGGCATATTACCAGCTGGCCAACAAACGTAACGGTACTAAAAAGCTGAATAAGCTGTCGAAGCAGATCCAGAAAGGGCTGGCAGTATCTTTCAACCGTTTCGATGAATACCAGTTCGCAAAATACAATCGGGATGCGGAAGTGAAATTGCGTGACGCCCTGTTCATAGTGCATCCAAAAGCGAAAGACGAGAACCAGCAAGTGGTGTTCAATAAAATAGCTGCGAACGAACTGGCTGTTCCATACACCTGGGAAACTGAGCTGTCGGCATTGGGTCAGACAAAATATGCCAACGATAAAGAAAAGGCTGCAGCTTTCCGTGCTAAATGGGAAGAACTGATCGACAGCGGTAAAGTTGGTTATATGGCTTTGATGCGTAACCTGCGTAACATACTGGAAGCAAAAGTATCTGCTTCGCATGTGAAAAAAGTATGCGCTTACCTGTCGAATGAGACTGCGGTGGCAAACTCGAAACAGTTGCCATTCCGTTTCCTCGCAGCGCACCGTGAGATCAAAGTGATGAACTCGGAGTTCGTGACCATGGTATTGAATGCGCTGGAAGATGCAGTGGTGGCAAGCGTTAAGAACCTGAAAGGTTTCGACGAGAACACTGCCGTGCTGGTAGCATGTGACGTATCCGGTTCGATGCAGCAAGCCGTATCGGCTAAAAGCAAAGTGATGTTTTACGACATCGGCCTGATGCTGGGTATGCTGATGCAGTCGAAATGTAAGCGTGTGGTATCAGGTATGTTCGGTGATACCTGGAAAGTGATCAACCTGCCAAACCGCGGAGTACTGGCCAATGTGGACCAATACTACAAACGTGAAGGTGAAGTGGGTTACTCGACCAATGGTTACAAAGTGATCGATGACCTGATCGCACGAAACGTGGTGATGGATAAAGTGATGCTGTTCACCGACTGCCAGCTGTGGGATAGCCGTCATGCGGGTTCTTCCCTGGAGAAATCCTGGAATGCCTACAAAGCGATCGCGCCAAAAGCAAAATTGTACCTGTTCGATCTTGCGGGCCATGGAAACACGCCGCTGAACGTTCAGAAAAACGATGTACACCTGATCGCAGGTTGGTCGGACAAAGTGTTTGATGTATTGCACGCTATCGAAAATGGTGTGGGTGCAGTAGAAAAAATCAAACAAATTGAATTATAAAATAAAAAACTCCTCCCCCGTCATCCTGAGCTTGTCGAAGGAGACAGGGAGGTTTTAAAAGAAATTCGTTCATTGACATATTATTCAAAGACAAAAAAACATTGCTGCCAGAATGCCGCAGAAAAGGGCTACTTCGCGCCATTGAAGGGGAAGGGTCCTGACATTACAATCAGGAAGAGGTGCAAATCCTCATTGCGTATCCCCTGCCCTCATCGCATTTCGCTTTTGACAGCATATAATTAAACACATTGTCAGGTTGCCGTAGATCGCGGTGAGCATACCATCCATAGGAGAGAGGGTTCCGGTGCAGAAACGGAACGGGGTGCAAATCCCCGCCGGCAGGTCTCCATCACTGCGGATCGCAATTGCTCCTGACAAACCTATTGAAAGATGCCGTTCGCGGAGAGATACTTCTCCCGATAGCTATCGGGATGGTGAGGCCGAAAGGTCAGAGGTTCGAATCCTCTAAGACACGCTCCCGCAACCATCGCTCTTTCTTCAAAATTAAACAGTGTCGTATGTAAGAGATACATCGTTAACCTTGGGGGCACCGGTTCGAGTCCGGTTTTGTCGAAAGGCAGATAGCTCAGTTGGTTAGAGCACAAGACAAAAAACTTTTACAGCTTTTTACCTGTTTAAAAACATTGATGAGTGACGTAGTAAAGTGATACTTCGGTAGAGCGCCCCGACGATAAATGTCGGGAAGGCCATTGGTTCAAGTCCAATCTTTCAGCAATGAAGAGTAGCTCAGTTAACAAAAGCACTGAACGTTTTTTTCCTCATCAAAACCATTGAATGGTGTCGTAGAAAAGTCCCGATAGCTATCGGGATCGACTCTTAATCGGGAGGTCATGGGTTCGAATCCCATTGAGGCAACCAATATTCATTTCATTGCCTTATAGCTCAGCGGATAGAGCGCCAAAACGTTCTCTTTCGATTTTTACCCATTCAAATTTCGGTCTATAGCTCAGTTGGCAGAGCTCAGTCCTTTTAAGACTGAAGTCCCTGGTTCGAATCCAGGTAGATCGACAAAAGTGCCGTAGAGTATAGTTACTTCGCCTGTCACGCAAAATAAAACTATACCCGTTTATTGCCTTTTAAAATAAGGTGCCGTAGAACATAGTTACTTCGCTGTTAACGAAAACCCAAAACTATGTTCGTTCATTGCCCTTTTAAAAAATTGTATTCCTTGAATTATTGATCTGTAGCTCAGCAAGTAGAGTACCGTGCTTGTAACCTTGACGAAACAAGTTTTATCAAGGTTAATTCTGATAAAAATCGATTAAGATTTTTCGTCAGTGATTAACACGGGTTGCGATGGTTCGAATCCATCCGGGTCAACAAAGGTGATTGAGTGTAGCTATCAGGAAAAACCTGGCTTACTGCGTTTTCACCTTCAAATGCCGGTATAGCTCAGCGGGAAGAGCAACTGCCTTGTAAGCAGAAGGTCGCAAGTTCGAGGCTTGCTACTGGCTCAAAAAAATTGGACAAAAAGCTCATATGGATGAGCAGTTGACTGCCCCGATAGCTATCGGGGCATCAGGCAGTAGGTTCGAATCCTGCTTTGTCCGCAAACGGTAAGCCATGCAAAGGCGCGCCGGATAGATGCGAAAAATGTAGCTGTGCTCTTGTCAAAGCGCAGTGTACAAGGAGCGGTTAAAGTCCGCGGCCCGATGACAATGAAGGCGAAGTTTGCAAAAGCCTTGTACATCACATCGGCATCTATCGAAGCACCAGGTTCATTGGTATAAAGGCCATTATCTCCGACTGTCGCTCGGAAGACAAGGGTCCGTCCCGACAGCTATCGGGACCCTTATGAACCGCCACTACATTCAAGGCTATGGTAGCCACGCAGCCTCCAAAACTGCAGGACAAGGTTCGATTCCCTGTGAATGTGCAAACGATTAATAATTAATAAAATGAAGAACAAAAGGAATGAAGAAGAGGAACTATGTTCCCATCTTCTAATGGTTAGGATCGGTCACTTTCAATGACCAGACACGGGTTCTCGCGATAGCTATCGGGACCGTGGGAATACTATGCAGAATATAGCTTAGTGGTAAAGCACCTGGTTTCCACCCAGGGGACGCGGTTCGAATCCGATATTCTGCTCACATTGTCTTATAGCTCAACAGGTGGAGCAACGACCTGATACGTCGGAGGCTACAGGTTCAAATCCTGTTAAGACAACAAAAATGCCTTATAGCTCAAGGGTGGAGCACCGGTCTCATAAACCGGAGGGTGAAGGTTCGATTCTTTCTAAGGCAACAAAACAGCTCCTTAATTTAAAGGCAGAATGTATGGCTTACATCCATAAAGTGATTGTTCGATTCAATCAGGAGCTACCAGTAAAAATATAAATTCCTTCGTAGCTCAGTGGCAGAGCTCGCGGCTTTTAACCGCGAAACAAAAGTTCGCCCCGATAACTATCGGGGTTCGGAGGAACATTCTCTTATAGTTTAAAGGAAAAACACATCCCTTCTAAGGATAAGATATTGGTTCGATTCCGGTTAAGAGAACAGTGATCTACGCAATCTATTTGCGCGGATGAGCAAAAACAGGAAGGGATAAAAAAGTATTCCGGCTCTGTTCCAGTTGCTTAGAAAAAAAGGAAGTAAAAATAGTTCCTGCGCAATTCGGTTACGTAGTCGCGTTTCACCTTTGCAGTGTTGATAGAGTAAAATAGTTCTTTGAATATATAAAATCATTTTCTGCGAAAGCAGGATAAAGAGCGTTTCGTTAGCAATACGCCCGTGATGAGGGTTTCAAAAGGCCCCATAGTGTAAATGGCCACTGGTTATTTATATGCTGCGGTTGATTAACGAACGAATGACGTCAAGGTCACCGGTTCGAATCCGGTTCTGCAGCAATGCAGGTAACTCAGTGGTTAGAGTGTGACACCAAACATGCAGGTTCGAATCCTGCCCCTGATGTTGCAATCAGGGTGGCGAAACTGGTAAACGCAAAGGATTCCAGATCCTCAAAAGAGAAGATGCCGACTTCTATAAAAATGGCGCTCAAAAAGAAAGGAATGGTTTGATTCAGCTCCGCGCCGGAAGCGGTACGGAACAACCGGTGGAAAGCCAGATGAATGTGGATACCGTTATGCCAACAGCTTTTGCTTTTTATACAATGGACTTTCTTGTAATTGTATAAAAACCATTCGAAAGCGGCTTACTGAAACAGGATTCCGCTATTCACGGGTGAATGAAACAATTCCTTCTTTTAAATTTAAAAACAAGAAAAAACAAACATATGAAAAAGATAAAAATAAAGGCCGGTAAGATCGGCATGGTATTTTCCGATGGCGAATACAAAACAGTGCTGACCGAAGGCGCACATCGTATTTCCTACTTCGATGAGCTGGTGGAATATGATATGGCGAAACCATTCATTGCGCCCCGCAACATCAATATCCTGATGCGTGATCCGGCTTTCATAGCTGCTATCGATATCGTTGAAGTGAAAAATAACGAGATTGCCCTGCGTTACGAAAAAGGTCTGTTCATGGAAGTGCTGGGTCCCGGCACTTATATATACTGGAAAGGTCTGATCATACAGGAATTCAAAATCGTGGATCTGAATAAAACGGAGATCGGTGCGGATATCGATCCATCCCTGTACATGCGTAAAGAGCTGATCCAGTACATCCGTTTTTATACAGTAGAGCCGTGTGAAAAAGCCGTGATGTACATGGATGGTAAATACGTGAAGATCATGGAACCGGGTTCGTATTACTTCTGGAAAAATAACACATCTATTGTGATCACGCGTGCCGATATGCGTACGATGCAGCTGGAGATCGCGGGCCAGGAGATCCTGAGCAAAGACAAAGCGGGCCTGCGTATCAATTTCTATGTGCAGTATCACATTGAAGACATTGTGAAAGCAGTGGTGAATAACAAAGAGTACGAAAAACAACTCTATGTGATCATGCAGCTGGTCCTGCGCGAGTATGTGGGTGCGCTGAGCCTGGATGAACTGCTGGATAAAAAAGAAAGCATTTCCGCTTTCATCCTGGAAGCTGCTGCCGAACGTATCAAAGAACTGGGTGTAGCACTGCGCGGTGGTGGTATCCGCGACATCATCCTGCCAGGTGATATGAAAGAGATCCTGAACCAGGTACTGATTGCGGAGAAAAAAGCACAGGCCAACACCATCATGCGTCGTGAGGAAACAGCAGCTACACGTAGCCTTCTGAACACTGCGAAGCTGATGGAGGACAATGCAATGCTGTTCAAGCTCAAAGAGATGGAGTTTGTGGAAAAGATCACAGCGAAGATCAATGGTATTACGATCTCCGGTGAGAGCCCCGTTTCATCGCAGCTGCGAACGCTGTTCGGCCCATAACTAAAACCCGACCCTGCTTCCATAGAAGCAGGGCTTTTTACAATTAAAAAAACAAATGAATAAATATTTACGATTAAAAGAAGAATTAGAAAATACAGGAACAGGTTCCATGAAATGCTTCGGCAATTCTATGTTACCCATTTTAAAAAGCGGTTCGCTGCTTACCTTTACAAAGGCTGAACACTATGAAATTGGTGATATTGTATTTTGCAAGGTGAGAGGACGTTTCATAGATGCACATAAGATCGTTCAAACAGACACGAATAAAGGCTTCCTGATCGCCAACAATCATGGATTCGAGAATGGCTGGACGAAGATCATTTATGGCAAAGCTATTCGCTGTGAATACAAACAAGAAGAAAAAGAATTATAACAAAAAAAGAAAATTATGAAATACATTATACTCGATCTCGAAGCCTCCTGTTGGGAGCCGAGGGATCCATCAAAGAAAAACGAGATCATTGAGATCGGTGCGCTTTGCATCAACGAAAACAAAATTATTGAAAGCGAATTCTGTGCATTTGTGAAACCCAAACTGGATACACAGCTTTCGCCTTTCTGCATCAAACTCACAACTATCACCCAGGAGCAGGTAGATGCTGCGGAAACATTCCCGGAAGTGCTGAAAAAATTCAGAAACTGGATTGGTACAGAAGATTACCTGCTCTGCAGCTGGGGCCATTATGACCGCGTGCAGCTGAAGAACGATTGCGAGCTCCACGAACTGGAAACCTCCTGGCTCGAAAAGCATATCAGTCTCAAACATCAGTACACCGGGATCAAAGGCCTGAAAAAACATACCGGAATGGCAGGCGCACTGTGGATGGAAAAGATCGAACTTGAGGGCACACACCACCGCGGGATCGATGATGCACGGAATATTGCGAAGATCTTCCTGCAGCATTTTGGGAAATGGGATACGGTCCGGAAATAAGCCCCGGACTATTTCCCAAAAGCCAATGCGCCGATATCAATTACTTCCTTATCCTCTTTCAGCCGGAGTGTGACTTCCTGTTTTTTCTGATTCGGTTTTCCGTAATTGGTATATAGCTCCGCCTGAACTGTTGTTGGTCCTAAAAGTGTTTGCTCGCGCGTGCCGTAATAATTGACCTGAACGAGGTATTTTCCGTTCAGCGCTTTTTTTACAATGAATTCCTCCGGACCGTAACCTCCTGTAAAATCCTGCGAGATCCTGCCGCCGTTCTGTGTTTCATTGTGGTTGTACATGCATTGCTCTCCTACAGGATCCGTCACCCATAGATCCATATCACAATTGTCCGACTCCCAGTTGATCACGATCCGCACATCCACCGGCATTGGTTTGATCAGGCGTTTATCGAGAGAATCTAATTTTACTTTCGCTCCGCTGCTGGCGATCAGGGAATTGATCTCATTGGCTGCAAGTACTTCGATCCCGGGAAAACGGCTGTCCCATCGTTTATTCGCGACTTTGCAGAGCATATCCACTGCGCCCTGGTACTCTTTTTTATCAGCCAGTGCAAGACCAAGGTCGCGATAAGACTGTGGTTCTTCTTCCCGGATCTTCAATACTTCTTTAAACATTGCAATAGCAAGATCGGTGAAACCCGCCTGTTGCAGCTTATGTGCCAACACACGAAGTGCCTTATGATCTTCTGTATTAAACTCGGCAAGATTGGAAAGTACCCGAAGACCATTTGTCTTATCTCCCTTTTCGATAAAGTAGTTTCCGGCATCGAGAAAGAAAGCGGGCTGATCCTTATAGGTTTTCCGTAAATCCAGATAAGTCGCATACCTGTTTTGTTCTTTTGCTTTTTTGAGCTTTTCCATATAAGGTGTTTTCGGATCCCAGGCCTTCAGGTTGATCTTCGATACTACTCCGGCTTCCATGCGAAAGTTGGCCGACCTTGTAGCCATTGTAGCTCCATTGGCATCCGTTACTGTTACATTATAACTGGTGGTATTTAACGTTGTGGCATATGCTCCCGACTGATTCGCGACTGTCCCGTCCGATGTTCCATTAAAGCTCCAGGTGTAAGCTGTTCCGGCAGTTGTTTCCTGTTCTTCGTAAGGAACATGGTCAAATCCTCCGTTCTGCGGATCATTGTATGACCAGCCGGTAACGGGTGAGTTCTGGGTTTCGGCGTTAACAAGATTATTCGAAGTTTCATTGACACGTCCTGGTGTAAATGAAACGGAGTCTGCAGTCGCAAACCCATTTCCTCTGAAAGCCCGGAATGTGTCAGAAGCTGCCGTTTCAGTCTCCGTTGCATCATCTGTTACAACAGGATTAGAAAAACGCACCGTTGGTGCAACCTTTGGTTTCTGCTCCTTCTTATAATTCCTGTACTTAAAGCTGGTGTTCCACCAATCGATCCGTTGCTGAAAGGCCTGCACCACTTCTTCGAGATGAGCGTTCTTGTCGGCAGCAACATTTTCGACCTGTTCATTTATAGCTGTATAATATTGTTCCTGCCATTCTTTTTGTGGAGGAACTACATGATGCTGAATATAGTCTTCCAGCCTGTCGAGCACCAGCAAAGAAGTGTTGCGTGTAACGATCGAGCATTCTTTTCCCAATGCAGTTATTTCCTTCTTGTTTTTTTCGTAGCGCATATCGAGTTCGCTGATCTTTTTTTGCGCCCACAGCTTTTTCACAAAACCGTCTTTGATCTGCGTTGCAGCATGTACAAGCACTTTTTTCGAATAGACGATCTCATCCCCGAAACCGAAATTCAATGTGACTTCCGCTGAAGAGCTTTCTATCTTTCCTGCTACAGCAATTGTTCTGTTGAAATCCGTAGGAATGGAAGGATACAATTGGGAAACCCTTCCCACACCCGGGCTTGCTCCTAAGAACCGATACGATTCTGTACCGATGAGCTTCATCGCTTCTTCGTTTGTAGTAGAAAGCGCATTTATATAATGTCCGCCCGTTGCCTGCGTAATGTATTTCAACATGGAATGATCGGCCGACTGCGAGGAACAAATAGCATTAACCGGGATTTTTGAGAGCTTCATGTCTGCATCGCCGAAAGTGCTGAGCCCGTCCGAGCACAGGAGAATCTCCTCAGCTTTGTATTTTTTCAGATCGATCGCACCTAACTGTGTGCCTCCATCAAACACCTGTCTGTCCAGCTCTTCCTTCAGTGCCTGCCAGTTTCCTTTGCTGAGAATAAAATCCGATTCCGTATGAATAGTATTACTAAAGGTCACCAGATGAATACCTGCATTTTGTAGCTTCTTGAAATAAACGTCCAGCAAGGCTTCCTCCTTTTGAATGTCGCGGTTCAGCCCTGATCCCGAAACATCCCAAAGCAGGCACACAGAAGAAGGCAGTTTTTTAGGGCGGATGTATTTAACCGGATCAAGTGTGAGATAAAAATAGCCGGTGTTCTCTACAAAAATACGTTGCATATCTTCTGCCTTTGGTATCTCAAATGAAAGGGCTTTATTACCTGTGAAATTCTCCAGGCGCTTTTCTGCCACCCAAGAGTTGTTCCACTCGTCGAATTCTATGGACACTGCATTTTTCGAAGACCTTGGTTTTACCGATTGCTGAATCACCTCTGCGCGAAGATCGAATTTCTCGATCTTGTCTTTAAACAGCATCGGTTGCAGGTAAACAAAACCACTGACCGTAGAGATCAGCTCCTGCTCGAAGCTGATGCGAACACGTTTGCTTCCATGTGCAGGAATAGGGTACACACGTGTTTTGAAATTATTCCCTTTCGTCCATTCCAGTAATCCCGGGTCGATCCTTCTTCTCACAACAGATTCAAAAACCTGCCGTGCTTTTGCCTTTTCCACCACTACGCCATCCCGCATTACTCCATCCGTTTCCATCCCGAATCCGGATACGGTCTGCCCCTCACCTAAGGGAAAACACAGGTCCCCTTCCAGCACGCGATCGAGATCATTGTAAAAAGTCATCTCCATCGTGCTAAGCGCAATATTCCCTACTACTTTTACATCCAGCTTCAGGCCGCTCATGTGCAGTGGCACAGAAGTACTGTCTCCTTCAATCCGGTGGACCAGTAAAGCCGGAAAAGTAGAAGGATCGGCAGGCAATACCATTGTTGTATCCGGTGTTTCGCTCACCAGGTCAGTCTCGGACGCTGGGTCACTTTTGGAAAAGAGTGCATAGGTCATTGCAGCGACACCAGCCAGCAATAACAAGGAGGATAGATTTTTGTTCATAGGTTTTGAATTGCTGTGTTTTGATGCTATAACGGTGGTATATACATAAAAATACAAAAATTAATTCTTAATTCCGATCCGGGCCTGCTGTTTAAATTACTCAGAAACAGGCTTTTTTGAGTGATTCGTGATTTTTTTAACAAATTATTTTTATCTACGCAGTTCGATTGCGCAGTTCCATTTCACCTTTGTATCGTTGGAAATAACAAGTATATTTAAAACTACGAAAATGAACACAGAACTACTGAACAAAATGATGGCCGAAGGGTACGTGGTAACACAAAAGCACCCGAACGAAAAACTCTTCATTTACAATTATACACAATCGGCACAGTTCGAGCGTGTATGGAATGAAGTTACTTTGCAGTGCCGTGGCCTGATCATGGATGAAAATTTTTCAGTAGTAGCCCGCCCTTTTACCAAATTCTTCAACCTGGGTGAGCACGAGAACCAGGAGATCCCGAACGAAAAATTCGAGGTCTATGAGAAAATGGATGGTTCATTAGGTATCCTGTACTGGAACGATGATAAACCTGCCATTGCAACCCGTGGTTCCTTCACCAGCAAACAATCGGTAAAGGCAACAGAAATGCTGCATGAAAAATATGCGCATACCTTTTCATTGCTGGATAAAACCAAAACCTACCTGTTCGAGATCATTTATCCGGAGAACCGTATCGTGGTAAACTACGGCGAACAGGAAGACCTGGTATTACTGGCGATCACCGACAATGCAACAGGCAAGGATGTTCCGCTTTCGGATATCGGGTTCACTTTGGTGAAGCGTTATGACGGGATCAACAGCCTGCAGGCCTTAAAAGAGCTGGAAGAAGAGAACAAGGAAGGTTTTGTGATCAAATTCGAAGGTGGTATCCGTTACAAAGTGAAATTTGATGATTATGTACGTATCCACCGTGTTGTTACACAGGTTTCTTCCCTCAACATCTGGGAATACCTGAAAGAGAACAAGCCATTGAACGAAGTGCTGGAACGTGTGCCGGATGAATTCTTTAACTGGGTGCGTGAAACAGTGGACCGTATGCATGCGAACTTTGCAGAAATTGAAGCAGTGGCAAAAGCAGAGTACAAAGAGCTGGAAGACCGTAAAGAAACTGCCATATACTTCCAAACCTGCAAATACCCACAGGTATTGTTTGCGATGTTAGATAAAAAAGACCATTCACGTGTGATCTGGAAAATGCTGAAACCAGAGTATGAGCGCCCGTTCCAGAACAATGCGGAAGAAAATTAAAAAAGAAATAAAGAATTTGAATATGAAAAAAGTGATATTAATGCGTGGTTTGCCCGGAAGCGGTAAATCCACTTATGCGAAAAAACTGGTAGCGGATAATCCTGAAATGTACAAACGCATCAACCGCGACGACCTGCGTATGATGTTCGACAACGGCTTTACATCTGACAAAAATGAAAAGTTTGTAAAAAAAGTACGCGACCTCCTGATCATGAAAGCCCTTGAAGAAGGAAAAAGCGTGATCGTGGACGATACCAACCTGAGTTCCACGAATGAAACACGCATCCGCCAGTTAGTGCGTGAGTTCAGCAAAAACAACAATGATGAACAAATAGAAGTGGAAGTAAAAGAAATGGACACGACGGTGGAAGAGTGTATAAAGCGCGATGCTGCTCGTTCGAAACCGGTAGGTGAAAAAGTAATTAAGAATATGGAAAAACAATTTTATCGTAAAGAGCTGAAATATGCAGAGCAGGATGCATCTTTACCGAAAGCGATCCTCTGCGACCTTGACGGAACCCTCTGTATCATGAACGGACGAAATCCATTCGATGCCGCTACCTGTGAGAAAGATCTGCCGAACAACCCGGTGTTGAATGTATTGAAGAACTATAAAAAGTTAGGATATACGATCATCCTTTTATCGGGACGCCAGGATGTGCATAAACCGCAGACACTGAACTGGCTGAAGAACCACGAGGTGGAATTCGATCTGCTCCTGATGCGTCGTTTTAAGGACATGCGTAAGGATTCCATCATCAAACGCGAGATCTTCGATAAGGAGATCGCGAACAAGTACTTCATCGAGTTCTGCCTGGACGACCGTAACCAGGTAGTGGATATGTGGCGTAACGACCTTGGTCTGCCATGTTTCCAGGTGTTTTATGGAGATTTTTAAAAGAAATAAGCCCGGATATTTTCCGGACTTATTTCTATACATTTAGTAGTATGAACCTTAAAGATATAGACACCAACAATTCCCTTCTCCTGAAATGCATCAGCGGCAGCCGGGCATACGGACTTGCCACGCCCACTTCCGATACAGATATTAAAGGAGTGTTCGTACTTCCGAAACGAACCTTCTATGGTTTAGAATATACTGAACAGGTAAACAACGAAAGCAACGACATTGTATATTATGAGCTGAAACGTTTTATCGATCTGTTGACGAAAAACAATCCGAATATCCTGGAATTGCTGGCAACACCGGCAGACTGTGTGCTTCACAAACATAAACTGATGGAACGGATCAAACCGGAATTGTTCCTGTCGAAGCTCTGCAAACAAACCTTTGCCGGTTATGCACAATCGCAGATCAAAAAAGCGAAAGGCCTCAATAAAAAGATCGTTAACCCGGTGGAGAAGGAACGCAAATCCATTCTTGATTTTTGTTACGTGGTTTCCGGGCAGGGCGCTATAATTCTTTCTTCCTGGCTGCGAAAAAACGGATTCAAACAGGAGGATTGCGGATTGGTGAACGTGCCGCATATGCACGATGTATATACAGTCTTCCACAATTCACAGATAGAAGAAGGATACCTGAAAGGTATTTCTTCCGGGCCGGAAGCGAATGATATTTCCCTGAGCTCCGTTCCGAAAAACGTGGATTCGCTTGCTACGATGAGCTTCAACAAAGACGGTTATTCCAAATACTGCAAAGATTACAAGTCTTACTGGGAATGGGTAGACAAACGGAACGAAGCGCGTTACGAGAACACAGTGGATCACGGAAAAAATTACGATGCCAAAAACATGATGCATACCTTCCGCCTGCTGAATATGGCCGAAGAGATCGCAAAGGAAAATACTATCAACGTACGGCGTACTGATCGTGAATTCCTGCTGAAGATCCGCTCCGGTGCTTTTCAATACGAAGAGCTGGTAGCACTGGCCAATGAGAAAGTATATAACATAGATGCGCTCTATGAAAAAAGCTCACTGCCGGAAGAGCCCGATGTGAAAGTAGCGGAAGAGTTATTGATAGAATTGAGAGAGGAATTTTATTCTATATAATTTTTTACACTCTAAAATAAACTCGTAAGCGTCTCTCGCGAGGCTTCGCGAACACCGCGGTCCCGTCGCGAAGCCTCGCGAGCTATCGGGAGGGCACTCGACGTGACAGTGTATTTTTAAATCAATACCCCACAAACTCCGGCCTCCCCATTACAAAAGGACGCACACGCAAAGTAAAGCTCGTCACGGGATTGTATTTGAGTACCGGATCTTTGTGATCGGGCAGAAACGGATACAAACCCACCGAAACCTGGAAGGTGCTGTTCAACAGATTTTCATTCCGTATCATCAGTGCAATGGAATAACCCTGGTACAGCCTGCTCTTGGTCAGTTTGTTTTGCGGATCACCCATAATTCCATAACCGGCAAGAAAGGCCGGTGCAAATTTGAATCCTATTAATTTGTAAGGTGCATAGGCGATCGTTTCCAGGTTCATGAGCATTTTTGTATTCCCGTTAAGTGAGCCACTGGTAAAACCATACAGCTCATCCCCTGACAAAGTGATCTTTGCGCCGAACTGCTTATTCTCCCCGTGCAGGAAATTGTAATTCACAAACTGCCTGAAATACCATCTGCCGCTCCGGAGCAGGTTGCTGAAATAATACAGCTTCGCATTGTAGGTGGCATCGTTGGAGATATTCCTGTTGAAGAATACACCCTGCGCATAGGTCCCGGTAAGATATCCGAAATTAAAATGTTTGGCCCTCGCTATTTCAAAACCAATGTAATGCCGGAGCCTTAATGGTTCCACTTCCTGGATGCCGTATACCAATTGCCCGATAAAGCCTTCGGGAACATCTTCATTCGAACCGAAGCGATAAACATACTGATCCTTGTAATACTGCTGCACGGCCAGGCCTACATTTGCCAGAACACCCCAGCTGTTGCGGTACGAATAGGCCGGGGCAACGCTCACATCCGGTACCCGCTGGAACAGGGAGTTATAATACCGGACCGAGGCAATGATATTCGTACTCTGATTAAATAAAGTCCGTTCCTTACTCAGCTTAAAGCTCTTTCCTAACCATGCATCATAATAGGCATTGTCGGCAGGTGTCTTTTTTTCTTCCGAAGTAGCCGGATCCGTATAAAAATAATAGTTCCAGTTTTTTCCAACGGTCAGGCCTCCTGCCCACTTTGCCAGTGGAGAAAAGAAAGGCCGGTCGAAATTCAGGCTCACGGCCGTTCCATCCCTGCCCCTGCTATAGGCCAGCGTAGAAGAAATATAGGTATTGTCGAGATTGGCGATCGTATAGAATCCGCTGAAATACCAGTCGTCCGGTCTTTTGAAACGGGCATATTGCTCGAACTGCTGCCCCAGTCCCATCATATTGTAATTCCTGAAACGGGCGTTCGCCGTTACATCCGTTAGCTCAGCAGGGATCGTGATGGCCCATTTATCGTGCACCACCACATTCACGATCACACTGTCGCAGCCCTGCTCAAACATGGTGATCTTTGCATCATTCACATAGGGAGCTGCACGTAACAAACGTTCGGTCTCACTTATCACAAGGGCATTGATGGTATCACTTTCCTTGAACAGGAGTTTGTTGTTGATCACCCATTTGCGGGTGCGGATATGCGTTTTGTTTCCCCAGCGTTCTATTCGCTTTATATCTTTTTGCGAGGTATCGGTAAGTGAAAACCCGAAAGGATCGTAAACAGTGATCTGGATCTTCTGGATCACAAATCCATTATACACAAGGTAAGGGTTTACGTTTTTTTCAGCAGTCTCCGGGGCTTTCGGATATTCTTTGGGTTCCGGATCCCTGAATACGGCATCATACACGAGGCGTGTAAATTTCCGTTTATACATAAAGGACTTGATCTTTTTGTACATCTGCAGCGAATCCTTTACCGTACAATTGGCCAAAGAATCAGCAGGTTCCTGTGCCTGCGAAAAAAAACACAGGAAACAGAAAAACAAACACATTACAACACTCTTTCTTCTTCTGCTCATATTTCAATGTACTGCATAAAAAAGCCCCCTGAAAATTTCGTTCCAGGAGGGTAGCTCTCCATTTTATATAAAGGTACGCAATGGGATCAATATTTGAAAACCTTTCCGTTTATCGGTAGTGTATCAGTTTGAATACAGACACAGATTTCGCTGATTGCACAGACAGATATGCAATTGTTAAAATTAAAACAGATAATCCGTGAAAATTACACTCATAACTAATATCTGAGCCATCCGTGCAATCTGTGTCTAAACTCTTTAGCTCAAACTGATACACAACCCATTCATCTCTTTCACTAAGTCAAAACGCTGTTTGGCTAAGTGCAGGTTCTAAAAAGGAGTTCGGAGCTCTATACTTGTTCCAAAATAACCACCATGCAAATCCAGCCAAAACATGCCGTGTTCGCGGCCATTCTATTTGCCGGCTTCACACTTGCCGGAATGTATGCAACCAATCCGGCCCTGCCCGAACCCGGGATGAAAAAACCCAGTCTGAATGCCGGGCCCGACACGCTCGGTAGTGGCACTGCTACCCTTGCACCGGAGAAAAAAGTACAGGTGGTTTTTGCACTCGATGCCACCGGAAGCATGAGCGGGTTGATCGGCACCGCCAAAGAAAAGATCTGGTCCATTGCCAGCAGCTTCACCCAGTCCGATACTAATACCATCGTAGAAATGGGACTGATCTTTTACCGCGACAAAGGCGACAAATTCATTACAAAACAGGTACAGCTATCGAACGACATGGATAATGTATATGAACATCTGATGAGCATCACGGCAGACGGCGGGGGTGATTCGCCGGAAAGTGTGAACCAGGGATTGTATGAAGCCGTTACCAAAATGGGCTGGAACAACGACACCACTACCTATAAAACTGTTTTCCTAGTAGGTGATTGTCCTCCGCACATGGATTACCAGGATGATGTAAAATATCCGAAAACCTGCGAGATCGCAAAAGGAAAGGACATCGTGCTTAATACCATTTTGATGGGAAATGATTTAGTAGCCAAAAAGGTCTGGCACGAAATAGCTAACTGCTCGCAGGGAGAATTTATGCAGGTGAATATGAATGCCAACAACCTTGTGGTGGCTACTCCCTATGATGACAGTATTGCAAAGCTATCCGACCAAATGGACCAAACGCGGATGTATTACGGAACAGCAGAATACACGCAAAAAAACGTGAGCAAGCAGGTTCAAAGCACCAAGCTGAAAGGAGGCACATCCGTTTCCACTGCCGCACGCCGTGCTGAATACAACATCACCACCACTTCCGGGAATACGGCCTATTACGGAACAAATGAGCTGGTAAACGATTACAAAGCAGGTAAAGTAAAGATCGCTGATATAAAGCCGGCACAGCTCCCCGCGGAAGTAGCCAAAATGGATGAGAAACAGAAAAAAATATACCTGGATAAAATGGTGGTACGCCGCGACAGCATCAACAAAGAAATGAAAGTGCTGGTGGAAAAACGCAAATCCTATATTGACAAAGAGCTGAGTAAAAAGAGCAAAGCGGAAGTGGAAACTTCTTTTGAGAACCAGGTATACGAAAATGTAAAAAAACAAGCCGCTAAAAAGAAAGTGAACCTGAAAGGAAAAGCAAAATACTAAACAACTGAAAACCCGAAAAACAGTCCTTACCGATCGTAAGGGCTGTTTTTGTTTTACCAGAACGGAGCTTTGTACGCCGGTTCTTCCGCATCGATCATCACAAAACGGAACGTAACAAAAGGAGAAACCCCGGATGTTTTGAAGGCAGATTCAAAAGCATCGTATTCCTCTTTCGATTTCCAGGTAAGCCCGCTCAGCCACACACGTGAAGCACCAAACTGCGGTACCATTTCAGATACGTGTCCTATTTTTCCACGTACTTTCATCCGATCCGGGTAGATCGTGTCCATTGGTGCATCATTGTATACATTAAAGCCCTTCACCAGGAAGCCGATCAGTCTTTCTTCTTCCCAGCCATACCGGTTGCTTATATACAAAGGATACAGTGTATCTTTAGCCATCGATTTTTTACGGATCTGGTGCATACGTTTCACAAACGAAAAATCCACTAAGCCTTCACGAGGCTCATAGATCGTATTGTAGCCGGTTTCGAAGGAGATCTTTGCTATACCATCGCGCGCTGCCAGGATCCATTCCCTATCGGTGGGAAGGCGGATCGTTATGTTTTTACTTTTCAATTTGTTCGTCTGAATATATAGTTTCAATTCCTCCTCTATCCATTTGCAAAAAAGACGCGCTCCTTCTGCACTGATATTCACTACCGGGAAATCGTTGTAGGCATGATCCTGGAAATACATATCGGACATTTTGCTGTAGCCGTCTTGCTTCCATTTCAAGGCAAGTACCTCCACTTTGAAATAGTCTGCTGCCCTGTTCCGTGCAAGCAGATCAGCCATGAAGGTCTTATATTCTAAGTTGGTTACCGCTACGTTGCGGATCGTAAACCCATCTATTACTGCTGGTTTTCCTGCATACTCCATTTTATTGGCCGCCACATGCGTATACAAACCTTTGTCGGCATTGTATAATTTTTCCAGCATCTGCTGTTTTATTTTTGTATAGAGGTAGTTATCCGATAGCTTAAAATAAGGCAACACGCCTGGTTTTGGCACGACAGTACGTGTGATAACAGATTGAGCAGCCGGCTGAGTAGAATCTTTGTATACCACAGGATACAAGCGCACAGTCTTTTCGAATGTGTCGGTTTTTACTGCAGGTTTCTGCTGATCGTTTGTATTCGTCTGTACTTCTTCCCTTTTATCTGAAGTCTGCGTCACTTTATCCGGTTCGGCAATTGCATAACTTTCGTTCGGCTTCATTCGTTTGGAAGTGGCGGCATAAATGGCCAGCGCTGCCACAATGATCACGACGATTCCACCATATATAAAAGGCCAGTTCTTATTTCCACGGTTTATGTTTTGGTCAAGCTTGTTCAGCATGGCCGTTTCTTTTGCAGCGTTCACAGGCACATTGTATTCCTGCGACAGCACTGCCTCTGCCAGCGACTCATCCGCACCTTTGTCCAGCGAATGGGCCCGCAATAATTCGTCGAGCTTGTTTTCGTCTATAGGATCTTTATCTCTCATTCGCTGTTCTTGCTAAGGCATTCATTTATCTTCTCCGTCAGTATTTTTTTCAGGCGCATGTAATATACTTTCAATTGTTCCACCGGTTTTTTTACGTAGTTCGCTATTTCCTCATAGGAATGGTCCTGTGCGCGCATCAACAGTACAATACGCTTCCAGTCGTCCATATCTGCCAGTCCTTTCTGCAGGCAGTGCATATGAATGGATTCCTTGTCAGTCTCCGTTTCCGTTGCGGGTGGATCCTGCGCAATACTGCCATGACCATCCAATAGTTCCACCGTTTGGGTATTGGTGTTCTTTTTCTTGTTGTAATGGTTCCGCAGGTTGTTGGTGAAAACCGTGAAAATAAATCCAGCAAATTTTTTTTCGTCCGCAAAAGTATATTTGTCGATCACATCGATCGTCCGGTACAGGGTTTGGTAGATGACGTCCCAGGCTTCGTCTTCCTCCAGCTTCCATTTGCTCACGGCATACCCGTACAGTTTTTTCCCATAACAGTCGTAAATGAGCTGCAGTGCTTTCTTGTCCTTTTTTCGTATTTCTTTTAAAAGCGTTGTCATAGGAAGGCGGATGCCTTTTTAAATATACACATAATCTTTTTTCATTCTTAAAACGATGGACAAGCAATAGTTCTGAATTTTCGCTTTTTAGCTCTGTACCCGTCTCCGATGTTCTTAGGAGATTTTATCTCGTATTTATATTTCAGGCTTATGGTTTCTTCGGGTTTTATCTTAAAGCTCCACCTGATCATACCATCTGTTTTGTCGTACAAAGCGCCGGTCAATCCATACATACTTATTTTTTCATCATCTTCCTTATCAAAATAAGGGACCTGGTCGATGATATCTACCGGTAGCATATCAGCTGACGTGTTCTTCACAGTCATTTCGATCTCTGTTTCCTCCACAGAATAATTGCCCGCAATGAAATTTTTCCGGATAGTGGAATTCTCCTTCCTGTTCGATTGGATCCGTTTGTCTTTACCTAAGAACAGGCTCAGGGTGTCGTTTTGCGCGTAGGTATCCAGGAAGGTTTTTCCCATGTACATTCCGGAATTATAGATATTGGCGGTACCTGGGATCAGGTTGTACCTGTTCCAGCCCGGCACTTTCGCCATCAGGAACCCGAAAGGATCCAGCTTCGGAATGAGCAGGTAATTAAAGCTGGCCGGCATATCATAGGCATCCACTTCCACGAGATAAGGCTTGGCATCCGACGGGATCGTATACTGATGCTGAATGTTGTATTCGGTGATCGCGTTGATGATCTCTACCTGCTTAAAAGCAACTCCCGAAACGGAAGCAGCAGCTGCGCCTTTATCATTCAGGCTGGGCAGCTTAAATCCTTTACCCGGATCGGCTGTCGAAAGCCGGATCTTCACATCTTCCCAATTCGTGCCGCTTGCATTGAACACATTGGCCCTGAAAACAAAACCGATAGGCGCGGTCGGTCCCTCGTATTTAAAATCATACATGGGGGCCCAGCCTGCCCTTGTCGTGAGGAATTTCAGATTGAATGTTACTTCCTTCTCAGCAGGAGATTTTACCAGGATTTTGATCTCTGAAGTGGTTTGCTGTGTCACGGTCGTTAGTTCTTTGATCTGGTTTTGATATCGCTTTTCACGTTCGTCCAACTCTGCCCCTCTGTCTTTCAGTTCATAGAGTTCTTTCGTCAGCTCGTAATACCGTTTGCTGAAAAAAGAAGATGCCTTTTCTATCTCTGCTACCAGGACACCTTGTGTAGACAAGCCTCCTATCGCTTCACCCTTGAAGAGCAATTCCTTTTCCTTCTCCACTGCCTCCCGCTTGCAAGCGATCAGCCCGCTCTCTTTCCGGATACGGCGGATACTGTCCTGCAGCGAAATGACCTGGTCACTTGAATTTCTTTTTTCCTTTGTGTAATTGATCAATTCCGTTACGGTCACGATGTTTACACCGGGATCGGACAACGATACATTTACGGTGTTCTCCGCAATATACGGGGTGAGCTCCGTAAACATGACCACACTTTGCCCTTTCGGTACCAGGATTTTTTTTTCATAATACACTTCCGCAGAAGAAGTATACACAAGCACCTCTTTGATCTTTGCGGTAACTTCCGTTTCCTTTTTTTGTGCGAAGGCTAACACCGGCAGTGCCAGTACCAACAGATTTATTATTTTCATATACTTAAAACATACAGGTTAAACTTATTTGTAAACTCGGCTTAAATATGCGTTGCTTGTTTTTCAAAGGGATCGCAAAGTCGTATAGCAATTGATAATTCCAGAAGTTTTTCTTTTCCGTCCGCATATAATACGAAAGCACCGGGGTGCAATGAGCATAGCTCTCCTCTGCATATCCTGCGCGAAGACCGTATCGTACTGAACTGTATCGCGTAAAGTTGAGTACATTAAGCACGTTTATATAATGCGAAAAGAGCATCTTTTTCCGGCCTGCATACTGCGTTGCAAAACCGGTATAATACAGCTCTGCGTTTTGGCGGTCGAATACTTTCGCGAGGTCGCCTATACTGATGGTATAATAAGCAGGGAAAAGGATTTTGTCTGCTACAGCTTGTTTAACTAAAAAAACATTCAGCATGGCCAGCGATAAAAAATACCGGTCGCGCGGACTGGAAAAAGAAAGAGAAAGATTTGCATTCTGTAATTTATTTCCGCTGCTTATTCCTTCGGCAGAAGATCTGAATCCATAATACTCAAAGCTTCCGGCAGAGGAACGGATACTATTGAGCTTATAAAAGATCCCGGCTCTTGCTCTTATTTTATCGAATAAAGTAGTGCGGTATGCCAGGCCTGCACCGATGTAGCTATACTGTGTACTGTCATTCACAACCGTATGATTCAGCACAAGGCCCGCCCCGGTAAAAAGCCTTCTGCTGTATGCGGAGATCTTCAGCTCATCGCAGGAGAATTTTCCGGAAGAAACAAGGTGCCCCTGATGGAGATATGTTGCTGTTCTTCTGTATTTATCCGATGAAAGATAAGAGGGGTTGGTCTCAAAATTTGTATACCGGATCGGATCATAATTGTACACCTGTGCATTCGATCGAATCAACATCAGTAAACAGTACAGGAGCATAAACAGGTATCGCATTTGCATAGACATCAATTCCGGATCGTTTCTTTCCTATACTAACAAAATCCGGTAACATGTTTTTTTATTGATTGATTACCAGTTATTTATGTGACTGAAATAAATTAAATTTTGCGTAACCAAATTGTTACACATATATTTGTAACCATTAAGTTACACATTATGGAAACAAGAAGAGATGTATTTCAGGCCATTGCCGATCCTACCCGTCGGGCCATACTTGGTTTGCTCGCTATACAAAGCTTAACACTGAATGCAGTGGCAGAAAATTTTAATATCAGCCGGCCTGCTGTATCCAAACATGTAAAAGTGTTGACGGAATGCGGACTCATCGAGATCAATCAGCAAGGCAGGGAACGCTATTGCGAAGCAAAGCTGGACAAGCTGAATGAAGTCTCCGAATGGGTAGAACAATACCGCCGGTTCTGGGAGAGCAAGCTGGATGCCCTGGAAGAATATTTAGCCAAAATTCAAAAAGACAAAAAAAATGGAACTCACAAAAAATAGTACAGCCGACAGGGAACTAAAACTAAACCGGCTGTTCAATGCGCCGATCGAATTGGTATGGGAAGTATGGACAGATCCGGAACACATCAAAAACTGGTGGGGCCCGACAGGTTTTTCAAACACGATCAGTAAAATGGATGTGAAACCCGAAGGCGAATGGGACCTGGTGATGCACGGGCCTGATGGAACTGACTACAAGAATAAAAGCGTATTCAAAGAAGTAGTCCTGCACAAAAAAATCGTTTACGAACATATCTCCCCAAAATATCTCGCAACCATTCTTTTTGAAAAACAAGGAGATCAAACGCTGCTGAACTGGCATATGTTGTTCGAATCCAAAGAACAATTCATCCAGGTAGTGAAAACATTCAAAGCAGATGAAGGACTCAAACAGAACATCGAGAAGCTGGATGTTTATCTTAAAACACGGATCGGATTATACAAACAAAATAAAACATGCACTATGGCAAGAGTAACAAGCTACCTGAATTTTCCGGGAAAAACCGAAGAGGCATTTAATTTTTACAGAGCTGTTTTTAAAGGTGAATTTACCGGTGTAGGCCTGAGGAGATTTGGTGATATTGAAATGCCAGCCGAAATGCCGCCGCTCGATGAAGCCACCAAAAAGCTTATCATCCATGCCGAGCTCACTATTTTGGGCGGCCACGTACTGATGGCAACGGATTCTCCGGAAAGCATGGGTTTTCAAATGCAACACGGAAACAATATGCACATCAACCTGGAGCCGGAAAGCAAAGAAGAAACCAAACGACTTTTTGATGAACTGAGTGCGGGCGGAAATGTGACCATGCCTTTGCAGGATATGTTCTGGGGCGCTTACTTCGGATCTTTTACGGATAAATTCGGGATCAACTGGATGATCAATTATACAAAAAACTAAACAGATATAACATGATGGTAGGTAAAACAAATTACGAAGTCAATAAAGACAAAAAAGCGATCAACATTATCCGCGAGTTCAAAGCTCCTGTAGAAGAGGTATGGAAAGCGTGGACTACCAGCGATGCTCTGGAACAATGGTGGGCGCCCAAACCCTGGAAGGCTCAGACCGAAAAAATGGATTTCCGTGAGGGAGGCTGCTGGCTGTATTGCATGGTGGGCCCCGAGGGAGAAAAGAGCTGGGTAGGCTTCGATTATAAAAATATCGACCCAAATAAACGCTTTACTGCCCGTGATTATTTCTGTGATGAGAACGGGAATCGTCATGCCGAATTCCCGAATATGAACTGGACAACGAATTTTATTCCCACTGCAACCGGCACCAGGGTTGAAGTCCGGGTGGAGTTCGATTCGGAAGCTGACCTCGAAAAGATCATTGAGCTTGGATTCGCCGAAGGAACTGCTATGGCCTATGACAACCTGGATGAGCTCATAGCTTCCGCACCTGATTTAAAGAACACATAAGTATAAATAATAAATCCGGATCAATCGGATGATCCATTTTATAAACCAATAAAAACATAAAATCATGACACTTGAAAAAACAAATTACGTAGTTGATAAGGAAAACAAAACCATTAACGTTACAAGAGAATTCAACGCGCCGGTGAGCGATGTGTGGAACGCCTGGACAACAGCAGCTGTGCTGGAAAAATGGTGGGCTCCGAAACCCTGGAAAGCGGAGACCAAAACAATGGATTTCCGTGAAGGCGGAGCATGGGCCTATGCCATGGTGGGACCGAATGGAGAAAAACACTGGGCAGGTTTTGAATTCGTTCGTATCGACAAAGACAAAACGATTGAAGGTCGCGACTTCTTTACAGACGCGCAGGGAACTAAAAGCAAAGAGCTCCCGAACATGCACTGGGTTACACAGTTCATTTCTACTGACAAAGGTACGAAGCTGGAAATTAAACTTACTTTTGAGTCGGTGAAAGACCTGGAAACCATTGTAGAGATGGGCTTCAAAGAAGGATTTGCGATGGCGCACAACAATCTGGATGAAGTATTAGCAGGAAAATAAAACACAACTATTCGTCAAAGTATGAACAACGAAATAAATATAACCCGCATACTCAACGCTCCGCCTGAACTCGTATTTGCAGCTTGGAGCAAGGCCGATATGTTGAAACAGTGGTATGCGCCACCTGGTTGCGATCTTTCTTTCTGCACCGTCGACTTTCGTGAAGGCGGCGCATTCCATCACTGTGTTTCCACACCTATGGGCGATTGCTGGTGCAAAGGTGTCTACAAGGAGATCGTTGTGAACCAAAAGATCGTTTTTACAATTGGCTTTTCCGACGAGACTGGGAATGCAGTGGCCGATTCTCCTGTAGGCAAAGATCCTGAATGGCCAATGGAAACAACTGTCAGCATCACCTTTACCGGGAAGGATGGAAAAACCACCATGCATTTGCACCAGACTGCCGATGTGGAAGTGGCCAAACGTACCGGAGCTTATCAAAGCTGGCTGCTCATGTTCGACCTGTTAGAAAAAACCGTGCTGCCCTCTGTAACAAATTAAGTGTATGAGAAAACTTATTTTCCAGATAATGATCAGCCTGGATGGATATTTCGAAGGTCCATCCGGGCAGATCGACTGGCACACTGTAGATGAAGAGTTCAATGACTATGCTGTCGATCTGCTCAACAACAGCGACATACTTTTGTTCGGACGGAAAACATATGAGGTTATGGTGGCATGGTGGCCCACAGCAGAAGCTTTGAAAAATGATCCGATTGTAGCCGGAAAAATGAATTCTCTGCAAAAATTCGTTTTTTCGCGAACAATGAAACACGCGGACTGGCACCATACACAGCTCATTAAAGAAAATGCCGCCGCTGAGATCCTGAAGCTGAAAGAAGAACGGGGCGAATACATGGTGATCTTCGGAAGCCCCAATCTGGCGCTTACCTGCATGGAACACCGGCTGATCGATGAGTACCGGGTCATTGTCAGTCCTGTATTCCTTGGCTCCGGACACACCTTATTCGAAGGGATCAGTGACCGCACAGGCATGGAACTGAAAAGTACACGGACTTTTACATCCGGAAACGTATTGCTGACCTATGCATTGAAATAAGTTTTGGTACCTTTGGGGAACTAATTTTCACCAGTGCGTTTCGATCCTTTTCAAATAGAATTACCGGTTACCGAGATCATTCCGGAAGTACGGGAACAGCTTGCTGCATCCAACACGCTTATTGTGAATGCCCCACCGGGTGCAGGGAAGAGTACCTTGCTCCCGCTTGCTTT
Source organism: Bacteroidota bacterium (assembly GCA_021156365.1). Taxonomy (GTDB): domain Bacteria; phylum Bacteroidota; class Bacteroidia; order B-17B0; family Aurantibacillaceae; genus JADJDM01. The sequence goes on along the minus strand of JAJNDK010000004.1, from coordinate 267,259 downwards.
ATTTGAAGAGAACTGGTTGAAAGGCAAAAAGATCATCATGCTGGAACCGCGCCGCCTCGCTGCCAAAACAATTGCAGCGCGGATGGCAGATCTGCTTGGCGAAGCAGTAGGACAAACGATCGGTTACCGGATCCGTTTCGAAAGCCGTATAAGCACTAACACAAAGATAGAAGTCGTTACCGAAGGGATCCTCACCCGCATGCTTCACCAGGACAATGCACTGGAAAATGTAGCGCTCGTTATCTTTGATGAATTCCACGAACGCAGCCTACATGCCGACCTCGCACTGGCTCTTTGCAGGGAAGCCCAGCAGGTACTGAGACCGGACCTGCGGATCCTGATCATGTCGGCCACTTTAAATATGCCGCAGCTCAAATCTTTATTGAATGCTCCTGTCATTGAAAGCAAGGGCAGGCAATATCCTGTTGAAATAATATACAGCGGCGAAGCGGATGAAACGCTCCTGCCAGAATTAACCGCACGTGTTGTTTGCAAAGCAGTTGTAGAAAATCCCGGTGATGTATTGGTGTTCCTGCCCGGTGAAGCGGAAATAAAAAAATGTGAAGACATCCTGAGCGGAGCCCTCCCGGATTTTTGCATTCATCCTTTGTATGGTATGCTCCCGCAGCATGAACAATTTCTTGCTATTGTTCCGAATAAATTTGGTAAGCGAAAAATTGTACTAGCCACTTCCATTGCCGAAACCAGCTTAACAATAGAAGGTGTGAAGATCGTTGTAGATTGTGGTTTTGGCCGTAGCTCTAAATTCGATATTAAATCCGGTTTGTCGAAACTGGAAACCCAGCGGATCTCCAAAGATGCAGCCGATCAACGGGCCGGGCGTGCAGGGCGATTGAGCAAAGGTGTTTGTTACCGCATCTGGACACTGGCAACACATGGACGTTTGGCCGAACACCGCATTCCCGAAATTATGGAAGCGGACCTTTCCTCCCTGATGCTGGATATGGCCAAATGGGGTGTGAGTGATATTTCGCAGCTCACCTGGCTTACTCCACCTCCTGCCAATTCACTAAGCCAGGCTTCCGAAACCCTTCACCAGATCAATGCACTGGAGAATGGGCGCATCAGCGAACACGGAAAACAGATCCATCAGCTGGCCTGTCATCCGCGTATTGCACACATGCTGCTGATGGCAGAAGATGTGAAAATGAAGCAGCTCGCCACCGACATTGCAGCTGTGCTCGAAGAAAGAGACCCTCTGCCGCGCGACACTGGTATCGATATCAACCTGCGCATTGAAGCCTTACGGAGATCGAGAGGAAATAAAAGTACCGGTAACAAATTTTCACGCATCGAAAAAAATGCAGCATCCTATCGCAGGTTGCTGGACCTCGAAGCAGACAACAGCGCTTATGATGCATACAGTACAGGACTACTGCTGGCCTATGCCTATCCGGAGCGAATTGCTTCTGCCAAACCGGGGAATAATGCACAGTTCCAGTTAGCCAACGGAAAGATCGTAGCAGCCGGCCACAAAGATGACCTTGCACACGAAGCCTGGCTGGCAGTTGCCAATATGGACCTGAGAGAAGGGCTCGGAAAAATATTCCTTGCGGCTCCTTTAAATCCTACAGACCTCATCTCTATGGTGAAAGAGCAATCGGTTATTCTATGGGATACACGAAAAGGAGGTTTGATCGCAAGCAAAGAATTGAAGATCGGCAGTATCGTTCTGCAATCGAAGCCACTGGCCACACCCGATGAAGAGTTAGTGATCCAGGCTATTTGCAAAGCCCTGGAGAAAGAAGGAGAAAATCTGCTGGATTTTGATGACAAGGTAAAACAATTGCAATACCGGATCTTAAGTCTGCGGGCATGGAACAGTGATGAAAACTGGCCGGATGTGAGCACGGAGAGCCTGATGAAAAACACCCGTGACTGGCTGGGACCTTATCTGCGTACGGTAAAAAAAGCAGATGACCTGAAACGTATTGATCTCGGAGAAGCCTTGTTCCATTCGCTCGACTGGGAAAAACAAAATCAGTTGAATACACTGGCGCCGGCAAAACTGGAAGTACCAAGCGGTTCGAAGATCCCGATCACTTATTTTGCAAACGGTGCTACCCCTGTACTTTCGGTAAGGTTGCAGGAAGTGTTCGGGTTAAGTGATACACCCACCGTCAATAATGGAAAAATAAAAGTAGTGATGCATTTGCTCTCTCCGGGGTACAAACCTGTGCAGGTAACCACCGATCTGAAAAGTTTCTGGAACAACCTCTACCACGAAGTGAAAAAAGAATTGCAGCGTCGTTATCCCAAACATGCCTGGCCCGATGACCCCTGGACGGCGGAAGCTGTGGCTAAAGGTAAGAGCTGGAAGTAAATCGCCTTTCGATGATACAATGAAGAAAAGACAAGTGACTTCCCTGAGAAAAATGCTGGTTAAGATCATTCCGGTCTTTCTTTTTCTTTCCTATCCGGTCTCTGCACAGGAACTGCTTGTACACAATTCAGGAATGGGCTTTAACGTCGGGGTTAACTTTGCTGTGGGTACACACTTCCAGCGATTCGGAATAAATCTTCATTTCTATTATACCCGCGATTTTTTTCAGCTCAATTCCGAACTGCGTGCTTACTATAATTTAAAAAGTTTAGGGCCGAAACGCAGCTACCCGGAATTGCTTTTAGCGCAGGGCCTCACGTTTGGTTTTGGTAAACAGCAGGATCTTTTTAATCCCTTCTTATCATCCGTATCCAATCAAACGGGTTATAGGAACTGCGTCGCTTATTCCTACAATGCCTGGTTCAATAAACAAAGAACCACACAGCAAACAGGTGTGATCGCTTTTCAGGCCGGTGATTTCAGCCTTATCACCGAAAACGATATTTTTGCACGGCCGCTGCTTGACCGCTTCCGGACAGCTGCCTGCCTGCTCCAATATCAATATAAAGATATACTACAGGCGGCTGTCAGCTGCAGTATGTGGACGGGCAGCATGGGACAGCGACGGGAGATCAGGCGCCCGGAGTTTCATTACGAATGTTATATGGATACTACCGGAGGCGTATATGCCAATACTTCACACGGTTTGCTGAGTGCGCAGATCAAATACAACATCGGGTATTGTCAGAATCTCCAGCTCAATGCCGGCATCGATGCAGAGCAGGTGCGTAATGCGGTTCAGAATAAATTCATACACGATCTGCGGTTCATTCCGAAAAAATGGAACAAGGCAAAGAACTGTCATATTCCTATGCTCGATTCAAATGATCAGCCTTATTTATATGGTGAGAATCAAAAGATACGAAAGCCAAGACTGTTCCTCAATCTGTATTCGGATGCCAGTTTGTTCTATTGACTTGTAAAAAGAAAGCTACGCGATCGCTTCGTTAAGAGAAGGCAGACTTCCGAAACGTTTCAGTGTACGTATGTGTGAGCGAAGTGCCAGTCCGAAGGTTTCGTTTTCAAGATACGGAACACCGAATTCTTCTGCCGTTGCTTTTACGATAGGTGCAATATGCGGATAATGCACATGACAGATCGTAGGGAACAAATGATGCTCCACCTGGAAATTCAATCCGCCTACATACCAGGAGATCCATTTGTTTTTTCTCGAAAAATTAACTGTCGTGTTGAGCTGGTGAATGGCCCAGTTGTTCTCGATAGTCCCATCCGCATCCGGGATAGGATGGCTGGTTTCTTCCACGGTGTGTGCCAATTGAAAGATCACTGTAAGGATAATACCCGAAACGAACTGCATGAGCAGGTAACCAAGGATATGAGGGCCGGCCGGAATGCCTAATACAAAGATCGGAATGAACATGAACACGGAAAAATAAACGATCTTGATCGCGATGATCTTAGCGAGCGTGATCCTGTTCTTTTCTTTACTTTCTTTATTCACACCTTCTTTAGTGTAGTTACCGAATTGTATAAAATCTTTTAATACCGCCCAATAAAGTGTGAGGATCCCGTAAAAGAAAAACGCGTAGATGAACTGGAAGCGGTGATACCATTTTACATCGGTGTGCGGAGAAAAACGCATAACCAGTTTATCGTCGATATCATCGTCCACATGCACTACGTTGGTATACGTGTGATGTAACATATTGTGCTGCAGTTTCCAGTTGAAAACGGAACCGCCTGTTAGATTCAATGTATGTCCTGCCCAGAAATTTACTTTTCCGTTCGAGGAGTAAGCCCCGTGGTTGGCATCGTGCATCACGCTCATGCCCACACCCGATAATGCAATTCCCATCAGGAGCCAGAGGCCGTAGCCAACAAAGGTTCCGGGCTGGAAGATCAGTAATATGCAAAAAGGGATAATATATGCGCCCAGCATCACAATGGTTTTTACCACCATTTTCCTGTTGCCGTGCTTGGAGATCTTGTTTTCTTTGAAATGATTATCGACCCGTTGACGTAGTATGGCAAAAAACTGTGCCCTGTTTTTGTCTTTCTCAATGAAACGAATGGATGGATTGCTCATGGTGATGATTTTAGCTTAAACTCATTCACGCGTGACACATTCCTGGTTTCCGCGGGAATCGTTTTGATTCGGGTACTTTTCGAAATTTGCGGAGATGTACGATCGATCCATAGATCCCCTACACCGGTTGTTTAAAAAAACAAAGAGCAAGCCGGTGTGGGCTTGCTCTTCATTGTTTTTCAGATTATTCTGCTAAACTTACGTTCACAGCATTAAGGCCTTTTTTACCTTGTTGTAATTCGAATACTACTACATCGTTTTCGCGGATCTCATCTTTCAATCCCGATACGTGTACAAATACTTCTTCTCCGCCGTCTTCTTTAATAAATCCAAAGCCTTTGGTTTCGTTGAAGAATTTTACTGTTCCTTTTTTCATTTTGTTGTTGTTTTGTGTCCGCTTATAGGCGAACGGTTATTATTACTCTCACTCTATTTCTGGTTTCAGCCCTGTTTCTCAGGCTTTACTTTGAAAACTTTTTGGTTTGTGGAAGGACTTTCTGCCGCCCCTCCAGCCGTTGTTACTTTTTCCCTGCGATTTTTTTGCTTCCCCGTTTTTAGGGGCGCTTGCCATCGGCCGGTCTGCAGAAATATTTTCCGCATATGCATGATCTTTTACTACTTCGATATCCTGTTGCGTCAGCTTCAGAATACCTTTCCAGTATGGAAGCTCTTCTTCCATGCAAAAGGAAATGGCAATCCCTGTGCTACCGGCTCTTCCTGTACGACCAATGCGGTGAACATAAGTTTCGGCTACTTCCGGGATCTCAAAATTGATCACGTGTGATAATTTGTCTACATCGATACCGCGCGAAGCAATATCCGTAGCTACCAGCACATGTATCGTGCGATCCTTGAATCCTTTCAGTGCACGCTCTCTTGCGCCCTGTGATTTGTTCCCGTGAATAGCTTCTGCTTTGATCCCGGCTTTGCTCAGGTCTTTCGCTACCTTATCAGCACCGTGCTTGGTACGTGTAAATACCAGTACGTGGTCGATCTTTTCAGTCTCCAACACTTGTTTCAACAGGTGTTTTTTATTGTTCTTGGAAACGTAATATACTTTTTGTCCTACCAGCTCAGCTGTTGTAGATACGGGCGTAACTGCTACGCGAACCGGATCTTTCAGAAGGGTATTTGCCAGCTTCATAATGTCCGGAGCTGCCGTGGCAGAGAAGAACATCGTTTGGCGCTGTGCAGGAAGCTTGGCGATCACCTTTTTGATATCGTGGATAAAACCCATATCCAGCATACGATCCGCTTCGTCCAATACAAAGATCTTTATATCGTTCAGTTTGATGTAGCCCTGCTGCATCAGGTCGAGCAAACGCCCTGGTGTAGCGATGAGGATATCCACACCCCGCTGAAGGTCTTTTACCTGGTTTACCTGCGATACACCACCGAAAATAGTAGTAAAACTAATATCGAGGTGAAGGCTGTATTCCTTGAAATTCTCTGCTATCTGCAAAGCAAGCTCACGTGTTGGTGCCAGTACCAATGTTTTGATGGTCCTGCGTCCGGGTTGCTGGCCTTTTTTCGAATCGAGCAATTGTAAGATAGGAAGCGCAAAAGCGGCCGTTTTACCGGTACCTGTTTGTGCGCAACCGAAAATATCTCTCCCTTCTAATAAAGGTGGGATCGATTGCTTTTGAATGGGAGTGGGCTCTGTGTAACCTATTTTATCCAACGCCGTTAAAAGTGGCTGTATTAATTTTAAATCCTTAAATGTCATTAACTGTTTTTATATACTATTTGGCCTTGCACAACATGTGCTGCCCTTCATCAAGAAGAGTGTAAAATTTACCGAATTGTATTGGGAGGCACTACAAACAGATTGTGATACAATCTTCTAATGAAGAGTCCAAATATACGTCATATATTTGGAACAAACCTGGTTTGTTTTTGAAAACACTGTTTTTTAGGTACTTAGAAAAACTAAACGGTTAATAAAGTGTTGATATCGCTTCGTTTTCAGCTCATATAGGGATAGAAAAGCTCACTTTCACTCCTTTGTGTACCTGGTCCGGGTAGGCATCTTCGATCGTGAAAATGATCTTTGCAGATTGTTTACGGTTCATCAGTTTAATGCGCTCCCGGGTAATCGCTGTTGCTAATGATTGGTGGATCCTTTTCGGTTCCGGGGTTTGTGAAAGTCCTTGCCCGTTGTCTTTTATTTCAAGCACCAAACGATCTTCTTTAACAGCCATATTCACAAGAATAAGTCCGCCGCTCTCAATATCCCGCATGCCATGTTCCAGTGCATTCTCGATAAAAGGCTGTGAAAGCATGGGTGGTATGAGCATATTCGTATCCAGCCCGGGTTGCACATCGATCCTGTAATCGAAACGATCACCGAAACGCAGCTTCTGCAATTGCAGGTAATTGTTCAGCAGCTCCACTTCTTTTTCCACGGAGATCAGTTCCATCCTGGAGCCCTCCAGTACTGAGCGGGTGATCCTCGCAAAGGAGCTCAGATATTTTGCGGCATCCATGGTCTTGTTCGTTAATATGTAATTTTGGATGGCCTGCAATGAATTGAATATAAAATGCGGGTTCATTTGTGTACGCAACAGCTGATGCTCTAATTGGATTTCGCGCTGTTCGTTCCTGAATTTTATCTGGCGGATGATCAGGAACGTAATACAGATCATCAATCCCAAAACAGCAATCGCAGCAATGATAATAGTCTTCTGTCGCCTGTTCTCTTCTTTATATACAGCCTCCCGCTTTTCAGCCTCTGCCTTAAAGGCAAGCTCTTTTTTTTCGAAATTAAAATCCATTTCGGCCTGCACGATCTTTTTGGTGTTCTTTTCATTGAAGAGGCTGTCATATGCATTGGATCTCAGTACATGTGCAGCAAATGCCTTTTTATAGTCGTGCTGGCGTGCATACAATTCACTCAGGTGATTTTGGGAATAAAAGGTATATTCCCAGGAATTCACTTCTTTTGCAAGAGCCGCCGCATCCTCAAAATAAACAATGGCTTTTTTGTTTTTGTACTGAAGCTTGTATATAATACCAATATCCATCAGGACCGCTGCCACTCCTCCTTTATCATTCAGCTTCTTATGGATCTCCATCGATTTAAAAAAAGTTTCAAGGGCTTTTGTTGTATCACCCCAATCCCGATAGATGATCCCCATATTCACCAGCGCTATCCCCTGGTTCTTGATATCCCCGATGGCTGAAGCCAGTTTAAGTCCCTGCTGATACATAAACATGGCACTATCAGGCAAACTTTTAGGAACCCTTCCCAGGTACAGATTACCCAGGTTTATGAGTGCGGTGGCCTGCCCGCCAATGTTGCCCGCTTTTTTTAATTCTTTACTTGCAAGAAGTAAATATTTTTTAGCTTTTGGGCCATTCTGCTGGCCGAGATAGCTAAAGCCCAGGTTCAGGTGGATCTTTGCAATACCTTCCGAATCCCCGAGTACTTCATACATGCGTAATGCTTTATACAGGTATTGCAGGGATTGCGGGAACCTGTCGTGATACGCATATATAAGCCCGATCGCGGCATCCGTTTTTGCCAGGCCGGGTTTATCGGCCATATCTGCATACAGCTTCTCAGCTTTAAAATAATAAGGAAGCCCCGCATCTATATTTCCCTTCTTCCAGAATGCCCTGCCAAGCATAACATTCGAACGAGCCATTCCCGGGCGGAAAGGTAGTTTGGAGGAAAGATCAAGAGCTTGTTGCGCGGAGCTCACTGCCTGATCGTAATTTGTCGCATCTGTGTATCGGTTGCTAAGCTGGTTCAGTAAATTTACTTTCGAAGTATCTTTCGGAGCAACCTTCAGCAATGCCTGCAGGCTATCGATCACTTTATCCTGGGAACAGAGAATTCCCGAAAAAAGGATCCCTAAAAAAAACAATGTCTTTTTCATTTTATTGTTATCTGATACAGGAACGCATCAATTTTTCTTTCTGCCTGCAGTCTTTGTTGTTTTTCTTTTCGGAATAGCTTCCCGCAGTTTCTCTACTTCAGTAGCCAGTTTTTTTACAATATCTGTAAGCGTTTCCAGGTCAGCTTTGGTTGCATACCCATAAGGGACATTTTTATCATGTACAATGCTCACAGGTTTCTCTTCGAAAAACTCGCTCACAGGTATTTTAAATAATTTGGATAATTTGTACAGGTAATCTGTATTGATATCGATCTCCCCTCGTTCGATCTTACCAAAGTTGCCCCCGCTCATCCCGATCTCCTCCGCTACGTATTCCTGGTTCAGACCTGCCAGTTGGCGGTATTTCCGGATCCTATCTCCTACTTTTTTGCTCACACCCAAATTTCCACAGCACAAACCTAAATTAATAATCAATAAATGCTATTTATTTGTCATTATTAGATGTTTTTTGTATTTTTGTGTTGTGCGATGCACTATTTTTCATAAGCCAATACCTCATGGAATTTCACCACCCGCCCGATGCGATCAAAAAAGTAAAAGAGCTCATTGCTGTTATCGAACCCTATGCACCGCACTGGAGAGAATGGACCGGCAGCGGCGCTTCCTTTCTGAGCCCGTCCGAAATCCTCATTCTTCAGAATTACCTGCAGCATGGCACACATGATGTGTCCCATACGGAGCTAAAACTTTCACTGCCTACCATTGAGTTCATCATGCAGCTGAGTGTTTCGCGCCTGCACCGGAATCAGCACCTGTTCCGGAAATGGCTTACGGAGCGCCTGTTAGAAGAACATGGTGTGATCCGCTACGAATCCGCGCAATACCGTTTTTTGCATTCGCCGCTTGGTTTTCTGAATATTCCCTATGAGCTCAAATTCGAGCTCCGGCTCCTGCGGGAATCATGTATAGCAGACATCCTGAACAAATACACGGAAGCTATGCTCAGTGAGCAATGGTTTATGACTTCCGGTGGGATGAAACAATTCAAGCGTATATTAAGGAAGTACAAGTGTGTTCATTTATTGCGGTAACTATCAGTTTAAAATGCAGACACAGATTACGCAGATTGCACGGATTTAATTTCGTACAGATCATAATTGTGGTTAGAAATTAGCGCAGATAAGATATAGTACTTACCATGCTGGCAAGCAGTTATCCGCCAATTTAATTCACAACTAATTCTCTGCGGAATCTGTGAAATCTGTGTCTGGTCAGCTATCCAGGAGGATACTTTTGTTTCTGCGCATTAAACCCTTACTTCCTTATACTTATTCACTTTCGTGAAATAAACATAAGAAACCACCAGGAACAAAAGCGACACCAGGGGACTCACTGCATTTGCAGGTCCTTCCACTACACCATGTGCAATGGCTGCCGAAATGAATACAATACCAAAGCCGGCATAAGCCCATTCCTTAAAACGCAAAGCGATCGCAGGGATCAGCAGCACCAGCACGCCGATCAGCTTTGCAATACCTAACTCTACCCGGAAATAGTCAGGAAATCCTAATAGTTTAAATCCTTCCGCTACCATTGGGTTGGCAAAATACATAATGCCTGCCATCGCTCCCATCAATCCGACAATACTAGTCGCTATCCAGTAAATAATTTTATCTTTTTTCATGTTTTATTTTTTTGTGGGAGCAAAAGTAAGTAGCTTTGCTATACTAAAGTAAGTACTATACCAAAGGATAGTACTATACTCCGGTATAGTTAAAAGAATCATCCATGAAACCAAACAAAGCAATAGCAGCCTGCCCCGACAATCCCGAAGAGTTCACAAGGGCCATTCGTGATACCATTGATTTTTTTAACGGCAAGTGGAAGCTTCCGATCTTAGGGGCGCTGATGCATGGCAGCCGGCGCTTCAATGAGCTGGAGCGGATGATCCCGAAGATCACGCCCCGGATGCTTTCGAAAGAACTGCGCGACCTCGAGATGAACAAGGTGGTGGTCAGGGCGGTGTACGATACCGTTCCGCCTACCGTGGAGTATACGATCACTCCTTACGGGAAATCGGCAAACACGGTGCTGGAAGCTATGCACAAGTGGGGCGTAGATCACCGGAAAAAGATCCTGGAGAAGGTTTGATCCTTGCCTCGCTGTTACTGGCATCGGATTCCCGTGTTCAGTATAACAGTTTAAAACTTATTTTATGAAAACGTCAAGAAGCACCACCAACAAACAGAGCAAACAAGGCATGTCGAAAAAGCCACGCCCGGAGATCCGCGATGATATGGACAGCAGGCATACGAAAGAAAAAAGTCCTGAAAACCAAAAAGACAGCGGAGCGAAAAAACCGAAAAAATAATTGGTGAGGGATGGAGCCTACTAACAGGTGGCGTCCCGTACCCAACAACAAACCCGCGGGATATTTCCTGCGGGTTTCTTTTTTAAAAGAACTCCGCTTTAGCTGGCCAGACACGGTCCCGATAGCTCGCGAGGCTTCGCGACGGGATCGCCGATGGCACAGATACTTTTGTGTAATTTCTATTGATTGTTCGTCGGCAAATAAATCCGTGCAATCTGCGGAATCTGTGTCTGGTATTTATGCGGCATCAAATGGCCATAAAAAACTAAAGGCCTTCTTTTGACGGAAGGCCTTTTCGTTTCGTTGATGATCTGTAGATTATACGTTCGTTGAAGGGATAAACCCTCCGATGAACAAACCTAAAGAAGATCAGATGCAACAGTAGTGTAAACTTTATGCCTGCATTTTTCCCGCGGAAATCGGGATTTTACACCGCAGATGTGTGTGATGTGTAGAATAATGTAAACACTCTCCGGAAAGAACATAATCCTTTGTTTTCTTACATATGTAGTGGACAAGCGAAAACCAGGTTCTATTGCTCCTGTTGCCGGACTATTTTTGATACAGAAACATCAGATCAGTATTAACCCTTTTCATTTTTAAACATATGAAACTCCCTTACAGCTTATTGAAAAAGATCTCCGCTCTTTTTTTATTCTTTATGACAGCGGATCTCCCGGCACAGGTGATATTTGTACCCTCCACCCAAACCATTTGTGCCGGGCAGCCGCTTTCTGTCTCCGCCTCCGGGTCCTTCCATCCCGGTGCATTGTTCCAATGGAAAGTAGCCCGTGTTTCCGGTGGACCTTACCTGGATGTAACAGGAGGCAAGGGGGCAAACAGCGTTTCCTATACTTCTCAGCCGCTTGATGCAGGCACGTATTATTATGTATTAGCTGTCAGGAATACTCCATATGATCCAACTGTTTTGTCCGGCGAAACGGTTGTGACCGTAAATGAGCTGCCCTTTGTTATTGCCCACGGCACTGCACCTTCGGTCTGCAACGCTTCATCCTTCAGTCTTTGGGGAAGCGGCGCTGTTTCCTATAAATGGACCGGGGGTGTAGTGAATGCCACTTCTTTTAATCCAACAGCTACTGCCACCTATACCGTAACGGGAACAAATGCAAAGGGATGCAGGGATACGGATGTGATCCGGGTCCATGTGCATAAGCTCCCGGATGTTGTTGCGCATACAACTGAAAATGTGGTGGAAAGCGGCGCTTCCGTATTACTTTCGGGAAGCGGTGCGGATGTTTATACCTGGTCGGGAAATGTGGAGAATGCAAAAGCATTCGTTCCTTCCACAACAGAAACATATATCGTGACGGGCACGGATGTAAACGGTTGTAAGAATTCGGATATGATCACGGTGTTTGTAAAAGCAGCTCCGGCTAATCCGCTTGAGAAGAAACAAAGCAGGTTCACGGCTAATGTAAAAAATTAATACCTGCGAAATTATAGCTAATTATAATTAGAAAATATCTCCGCAATCCGGGTAATCTGTGTCTGTTTTCAAACGGATGGATACCCAAAAGCCATGGCATTTGTTTTTCATACGCTCTATTAAAAACGCATTTATGAAAACAATGATCATCGCATTCTTTACACTGTTAGGACTGGGTACAGCCATCGCACAAACCGATACTTCGAGGGTTCCGAAAATGACGCCTCCGAAACCGGTGCAAAGCCGCTTCACTACAGATTACCCGAATATCTCTCCTACCTGGGGAGCACAGGGTATGAACTACACGGCACAATACACTGACCAAAGCAGCAACCAACACCGGATGGTGGTATACGACCGCAACGGCAATGTGCTGAGCACGGATGCGGAAGTGGACAATACTGTTTACCCGGTAGCCATCAGTGATTATTACACAAAAAATTTCCCGAATGAAAAATACGTGGTATGGTCGAGCCAGGACGGGAACGGGAATATTAACTATTACTCCAAACGGAAAACAGAGGTTCTCTGGTTTGATAAAAGCGGGGCATATAAAAGTTCCAAGCCGATAAAAAAACCGGGAGCCACTAAATCACAGGGTAAATAAACCAATCACAAGGATCCTTTTTATAAACCCCCGTTCGCCTTGTGTGAACGGGGGTTTTACTTTTATCCCTGTTGTTCGGCAACATTACACCGCTTTTGAAAAGAGTGTAAGAAACAAGTGAAACTTGCTTGTTTTCTTCGTTCTGTTCCGGTTACTTTTGCTTTCATAATTAAATCATTTTTATGAAAAAAACAGTACTTCTTTCACTCACCGGTCTGGCCGGGTATTTCCCGATGCAGGCACAGCAGAGCACACAGCTGATGAATGTTATGCAGGCAAAGGATCCTGCCTTTGTGAACGCTTCCGTAAAAACATATCCGCAGGCAACCGGCAATGCCAGGATACAGGATCCAACCAACACTGTATTCGTTGATTTCGAAGAATACGGATGGGAAAACATGCCTTCGTTGCCTATCGGCCGGTGGGCCTCAAGCCCCGTGTTCGTAAAGCCTTGTATCGCTTCCACTGATACGGGATTTGTGTATCTTATTTCCGGCGCTGATGCTTCTTTTGCCAATACCACACTCAATACGCGTTATAATACTGTTACCGGCACCTATATGAATATGGCTCCTATCCCGCAGTCGCGCACACAGATCACTCCTTTGCATGTGAAAGGAAAGATCTATGTGGCCGGTGGATACGGTGGCTCTTTTTCTCCGGTGGCAACCAACAGCATTTATGATATTGCGGCCAATACCTGGACAACAGGCGCTCCTATGCCCTCCCCGGTGGGTGATTATGCCGCAGCTGTGTATGCCGATTCGCTTATCTATTATATAGGCGGGTACAACGGAAGCGGCGATGTGAGCCTTGTTCAGATCTATAACGTAAATACCAATACCTGGACGACAGGCACTCCTAAAACAGGAACAGCAACAGCCGGTAGCCGTATGGGCATCAGCAACAACCAGATCGTACACATGGGCGGATACAGCCAGACACTGGCAGCAACGCTTTCTACCGCGCTGCTTGGTACCATCGACCTGCTGAACCCTACAGTGATCAGCTGGACTGCACTGCCTGCATACCCGGGCGGACCTGCCGGGCGTCATGGCGCCTGTACTGCTTTTGAAGACAACGGCCGTGTGTATTTTGCCGGCGGTGATCCGAACGGTCAGGGTACTTCTGCCTTAAATGCCGTTTACGCATACAACACTATCAGCAGCATATGGGAGACCGGTCCTGCGATGCCTGTGGGTGTGAGCAATATTTCGGGCCTTGCAGCAGCTGTTCGCAACGACAGCCTGTATATCATTACCATGGGCGGATACAGCGGATCAAGCGTTGTTACCTCCAACAGCTGGCTGAACATCGGCGCAGCTGCACCGCGTCCTGCTGCCGGGAACGACCTGGCCGTATGTATGGGCAACACCTCTGCAATCAGCGCAACGGGCGGTACCAGCTATGCCTGGTTGCCTGCTTCTTCGCTGGACGATGCGACTTCTGCCATACCGGTTTCTTCTGCTACCCTTACCACTACTTATACCGTAACGATGGGCCACACCTACGGATGTCCTGTTACTGATTCGCTGAAGCTTACTGTACATCTCTTACCTGGGGTGATCGCCAATGCTTCCGCAATGGCAGTATGTGCAGGTGATTCTGTTCTTCTTTCGGGTAGCGGTGCTGACTCTTATACCTGGACAGGTGGCGTTACCGACAGTATTTATTACACTCCTGCCGCAACGGATTCGTATACCGTAACGGGAACAGATATAAACGGATGTGAAGATACGGATGTGATCACTGTAGCGGTGAATACGCTTCCTGTTGTAACTGCCAATGCTTCTGTAATGACAGTATGTGCAGGTGATTCTGTGATCCTTTCGGGAAGCGGTGCCGACACTTATACATGGACCGGTGGTGTTACCGACAGTATTTTTTACACTCCTGCCGCAACAGATTCGTATACGGTGACCGGAACAGATATAAACGGTTGTGAAGATACGGATGTGATCACGGTAGCAGTGAATACGCTTCCTGTTGTAACTGCCAATGCTTCTGCAATGACAGTATGTGCAGGTGATTCTGTGATCCTTTCGGGTAGCGGTGCTGACACTTATACCTGGACCGGTGGTGTTAGCGACAGTATCTATTACAGTCCTGCTGCAACAGATTCGTATACGGTAACAGGAACGGACCTGAACGGTTGCGAAGATACGGATGTGATCACGGTAGCAGTGAATGCGCTGCCTGCTGTAACGCTCAGCCTTGCTCAAACATCTGTTTGTGTGGATAATGCAGCGATCGCTTTATCGGGAGAATCGCCGGTGGGCGGTACCTGGAGCGGAACTGCTGTTTCGGGAAGCAGCTTCGATCCTGCTGTTTCGGGAACAGGTTCTTTTGCGATCCTGTATTCGTATACGGATGGCAATAATTGCTCTGCAACAGCTTCCGATACTATCCTGGTGGATGCCTGCATCGGTCTTTCTGCTGTGAATGGCGGAGCGGCGGTTCATGTGTACCCGAACCCGGTCCAGGACCGCTTCATTGTTCAGTTGAGCGCTGTTCCTGCTGCTCCTGTAAAAGGTGAAGTGATCAACGGTCTCGGACAGGTGATCCATATTTTTACGATCAGCGGAAGCAGCCAGCAGGTGGACATGAGCACTGCAGAAGCCGGTGTTTATTATATCCGCCTCGTAAGCGGCACTTCGGTGACACTTCAACAGCTACTGAAAAAATAAGATCCTACAGAACTCCCGGTAAACCTCCGGGAGTTTTTTCATTTCCTTTTTTTACTTACACCATTGCTTAAACAAAAAAGGTCTTCCCTTGCAGGAAGACCTTTAATTTTTGATGATCTGTACTATTCTCCGGTACTCGGGATGAACCCTTTCGCGAATGCATATTCAGAAGATCTGATGTGTAAACTATGCGAAGCGTATGCCAGCCCTGCGTCTTCATCCTGGGTAATCTCTTACGCGCGGCCATGGTTTTTTGTGGAATTAATTGCTACGGGCTGCCTGGCTGTATGGACCTGAATTACCACAGGCATTGTTTTTTCATGTAAAAGGGTTCAGACACTCACAAATTAAAACATACGACCATGAAAAAAAATTTACTCCGCCTGTTCTTATATACAGCGATCACCCTCCCTGCTATCGGCCTGCGGGCACAAACGGAGGGATCGAAGATCTATCTTCCTGAAAGCCTGCGAACAGACAACACTCACAACGCAGCAAGACTGGCACAACCGGGTCACCAGGGCATAAGCTCCACTACCTGCGGAATAGACACCATATTGTATCCTTACCTCAAGGAGCTGGCATTTACGGCTCCCAATGATTCTTTCTTTATAGATGCGATGGTGGGCAATGTACGTACTGCCTCCCAAAGCTACCTTACCAACGGGGGCACCGTGAATGTATATGGTGTGCAATTCTGGGGAGGCGCTTACTCAGTCAGCTCGCTCCCCAAAACCCTACAGGTGCGCGTGTATCTCTACAATGTGGACGCGATGTATAAGCCGATCTCGGTAGTAGACTCGGCTACGGTTACGGTTACCAACGCCTATGATTTTTATACGGCCATATTCCCTATCCCGCATGTGATGAGCTCCAACTTTGCCGTGGGTGCAAAAAGCATTCCGAACGATACACTTACGGTGATCACCAATAATGCGGGCAATGCATGGACACCCGACTACGGCGAAGGACTTGCCTGGCGCCGCTTCGGATCAGGCGTCTGGAACAGCACTCTTAGTTTCTTCGGGCAGGACCTGGAATACATGATCTTCCCGATCGTTGATTATACCATCAATGCCTCTTTCGCTGCTTCCACCGATACGGCCTGCACCAATGCAGCCGTTACCTACAACAATACTTCTTCGCCCATCTTATCCAACCGCATGTTCAACCTGCGCGCGTTCGACAAGTTCTGGGGCTTTGCCGCAGCAGATTCCACCTTCAAATGGAACTATACCAGCGGCGGTCCCTGGACCTACACAGATGACGGCAGCTATACCTATCCGGCAGCAGGCGCTTACCCTGCCATACTTGCTGCCGAAATGCAGGGTTATTACACTACCTGCCTCGACTCTATGGGTGTAAACACATTTGTATATGCTCCCTACACCATGAATTTTTTCCAGGCGATCTGCAACGGCGACACCGTTCACCTGGGTTCGCAGACACTGACCACGGCAGGCACCTATTCGGAACTGTTCCAGAGCATGGCAGGCTGTGATTCGTCGGTAACGATCAACCTGACGATCCACCCGACCTATAGTGTAACCGCCAACGCTACTATCTGCAATGGCGAGATCTATATCTTCGGGCCGCAGGTCCTCTCTTCCGAGGGAACCTATACGCAGGTATTCCCAACGGTATCCGGCTGCGATTCGCTGGTGACGCTTACACTGGACATAGACACTATTTATCCTTCCATCGTGCTGAACGGGGGTACCCTTACCGGTGATCCTTCCGCAACGGACTGGCAGTGGATCGACTGTAATATACCGGCAGCTATCAACGGTGAAACGAACCAGACCTACGCGCCCACTTCCGACGGTTTCTATGCCGTGATCTCTACCATCAACGGCTGCTCGGACACTTCGGAGTGTATCTCTGTTTCGGGTGTGGGACTGAAAAACAAAACGGCTTCTTTGAATTCGGTATCGGTGTTCCCGAACCCTACGAACGGCATGATCACTGTCAGCTGCAACGGCTTGGTACCGGACCGCATCACCGTAACGAATATCCTGGGCGAGATCATCCGCAACGTGGAACCGGACGGCGCAACCACCCGCATCAACCTGCAGGACCAGGCCGCCTCGGTCTATTATGTAAACATACTTTATAAAGATGCTTCGAGAGTGGTAAAATTAGTGAAACAATAAATCACTTCTTAAACTTTTATCAACTAATACGTACAAAGCCCCGTCCGGATCATGGACGGGGCTTTGTTTTGTACAGACCTCACCCTTTCGCACCGGCTGCCCTCTCCTGCTATGAGAGGGGACACACGGGGCAAGGGTTCGGAAGATACAGGAGTTAAATAACTGATCTTTTTGCGACAAGGCATATTCTGTTTGCAACGGGCAGCTATATATTTGCGACACGGAGTAACCTGTTTTCAATCAACAGGTATACGCCTGCAATAAGGGGTTATTCCTTTGCAACAAAGAGTCAGCTATTTGCAATCAGCAGGCATACCTTTGCAACCGAGAGCTATTTCTTTGCAACCGGGAGTTACACGCCTGCAACCGGGAGCCCCGCAGCGGCAAACAGCAGTTACACGTTTTCCAGACGATTGCAGCAGCATGCAGCAGTACATAAAAAAAGGGGCCGCTCCTACCCCTTCTTTGTGCGCTTATTAAAACCTATTCCTTTGATAAGTTCTTAAAAAGCAAAGCACTTAACTGCCTGTACTGCGGGCTGGAAACACCGAAGACGGATTTTACATATTTCTTCACGCCGTTGGCAAGATCCACCAAACCCGTGCCCTTCGCATACATCTCCACATTCCTTGCAATAATAAGATTACTATAAGGTGTGTGCGCATTGATGACAGCTGTATTGGCCAACCTGTAATTTGTACAGAAGGTGTTGAGCGAAGCTACCTGCAGATCGGTCTCATTGGGTGCAAACAAAGGTTCTGCACCTACCGTGCCTACTAATTTTTCGAAGTTGTCGATCAGTGCATCGTAACTTTGCTGCGATGCGGAAATTGTGCGCGGCGGTACCGGCAATGTGGTGTCGCCCGGCTCCGTGACCTTGCCGGCATCGGCTTTGGTGGTTTTGGAGTGGGCACGCCTGCCAGTGACCTTGCGATGAATGGTGCGGGCATCATCAAGGGTTTGCTCAGTTGCACCGCAAGCCGACAGACCATTGACGAGGCGGGCAGACAATTGTTTAAGCTCTGCTGCCATTCTTTCGCGGGCATTGGTTGCGTTGTCGAATGCGATCTTTGCCGCTTTCACTGCCTGGACCGCTGCCAGCGCATTTGTGTGTTTAGCCTGTAGTGCGGCCAGTACAAGGCTGTTGTTAGAAGGGTTGTAAGCTGTTCCGTATCCTGTTGTGTAGGATATCAGGTCCTCAAAGTTAACTATGTTCTTTGCATGACCTGTTTCAGTTGTTGAAGCCATGATAAATTTGTTTTGGGCCTCACCCCAACCCTCTCCAGGAGGAGAGGGCGAGCATGAAGGCGAATTGATATGATTATTCTAAGTTAAGAGGTTCTTTCGCCGAGGGTGTATCCTTCGTCGAGCTCAGGATGACCATCGGGATGTTTGTAATAAGGAAGAGAACCTGAAAAGAGAAACCTTAGTGCCTCACCCCTTAGCCTCTCCCGCGGGAGAGGGCGAACAATTTGGATAAGGAACGAAATTATTTTATTACTGTGGCGGTTGCATAAATACCTCCTTTTTTAGCAGGCCCCGCGGGTGAACCTGTGGTTAGTTAAAGATCGCTTATCGTTCTTTCTAAAAAGGTAATGGTAGTTTTATGTGGGGTGGAATTTCTACAATAAAACGGAAAAGGGAGGGAAATGTTGCGGTGGGAGGAGTGAAAAAGTGTTAAAAGGGTAATAATTTTGTTTAACCCCTTATTCTGGTAAAATCATACTATCGGATTTCTGCATTGACTTAATTGCAATTAGAGCATATTACATAATTGTTTTAGATTTACTATTTTTAGGCTTTAGCTGCCCTATAACTCTATGATATGACAAGATTTTATTATTCAGGTGATATTGTTGATTTTTATAAGAGATCTAATGAAGAAATTCTTGGCATCATTAGTAAACATACTGAGTTCTCCACTGAACTGACCCAAAGAGATGCGTGGTTGGAAGAAATTATTATTCTAAAAAAAACTCTTAACAATCTCTCTGGCTCTATTTTTTTTGAGTTTTCCATTCCAAGAATGGGAAAAAGAATAGATGTTGTATTGGTTGTTAATAACGTAATTTTTATACTTGAATTTAAAGTTGGAGAAAAAGTTTTCCAAGCACATAGTATAGATCAAGTTTGGGATTACGCTTTGGATTTAAAAAATTTCCATGAAACAAGCCAAGCTAATTTGATAGCACCTATTCTAATTGCAACAGAAGCAAACAGCAACATCCCAATAATTGCTACAACAAAACATGGTGATAACATGCTTTTTCCGATAAAATCCAACGCTGTGTCTTTAAAGGAAATTATTACTAATATATTGGATTTCGCAGATGGTAAAAAGATCGATCACAGATTGTGGGTGAATGGTAAATATGCTCCTACTCCTACAATTATTGAAGCTGCTTTGGCTCTTTATAATGGTCACGATGTTTCACAGATTTCTAAAAGTGATGCTTCTGCAACAAATCTTTCTGTTACTTGCAAGACCCTATCTGAAATAATATATAATGCTCAAAGTAAAAAGCAGAAGTGTATTTGTTTTGTTACTGGTGTGCCTGGGGCAGGAAAGACTTTGGTAGGATTGAATATTGCCGCAAAGCACTTGAATAAGGAAGAAAGAACATCAACTGTATTCCTTTCTGGAAATGGCCCATTAGTGGCCATACTAAGAGAAGCTTTAACAAGAGATAAAGTAGATAGAGAGAGGCGAAAAGGTAAAAAAGTAAAAAAAGGAGAAATATTTAGTCAAGTTAAGTTAATGATTCAAAATGTTCATCATTTTAGGGATGAATGCTTAAAAGACAAAGAACTTCCTCCATTCGAGCATGTTGCAATATTTGACGAAGCACAAAGGGCTTGGGACCTGGCACAAACAACAAAGTTCATG
This sequence comes from Bacteroidota bacterium, assembly GCA_021156365.1. Classification (GTDB taxonomy): domain Bacteria; phylum Bacteroidota; class Bacteroidia; order B-17B0; family Aurantibacillaceae; genus JADJDM01. The sequence continues at coordinate 246,814 of JAJNDK010000004.1, read as the reverse complement.
AAGAATAGAAAAGGAATTTCCAATTTTTCAGCTTCAGAACCAGAGTTTCTTATTTCTTGCTTAGATCGACATAAAGATTGGGCTGTTGTAATTTGCTTGGTAGGTGGCGGTCAAGAAATTAATACTGGTGAAGCAGGAATTAAGGAATGGATATCTTCTTTAAATCGATCCTTTCCAAATTGGAATATTTATATTTCAAACAAATTAAGTGATACTGAATATGCAGCTGGTGATGCTCTTGAACTGCTACGGGATCACAAAAATGTAATACAAAAAGAGGAGCTTCATCTTTCGGTATCAAGACGTTCCTTTCGAGCCGAGCATGTATCGCTTCTAATTAAAAATATCTTAGATGTCAATTTAAGTGTCGCGGTTCAAAATTACAAAGCGATAAAACATAAATATCCCATCGTTTTAACAAGAGATTTAGCAAAAGCTAAACTTTGGTTGAAAGAAAAAGCACGAGGCACTGAAAGATATGGAATAGTGGTCTCTTCGCAAGCACAACGTCTTAAGCCTTTTGCTATAGACGTGAGAACTGCTATCGACCCTATCCATTGGTTTTTGGATGACAAAAATGACACGAGGTCCTCTTATTACTTGGAAGATGTGGCTACTGAATTTGATGTACAAGGTTTAGAGTTGGACTGGGCTTGTGTAACCTGGGATGGTGATTTTAGATTCGACTCTAATGAGTGGAAAACATTTTCATTTGTTGGCTCAAAATGGCAAAATATTCATAAAGAAGAGAGAAAAATTTATCTCAAGAATGCCTATAGAGTTTTACTAACCAGAGCAAGACAAGGCATGATAATAGTGATTCCCAATGGAGATTCGTCAGACCCCACACGTGATTCCACTTTTTATGATGCTACTTATAATTATTTGAACCAATTAGGATTTGAGGTGATCTAAGCGTTATTATTTCTTGAATTTACTTACTTGAAACAATGAATATTAAGTTTAATTATTTATACCGAGATGCCGGGAATTACAAACCACATGGAGATGTTATATTTAGTAACCCAGATAATTTGACCATTCCATCAATTGAACAATACTACAAGAAAAGTTAATAGATTCTATGTGGTTTGATCCAAAAAAATTTGGAATTTTATGTTTGAAATCCTCTTTTGAGTATGATCCTGAATTGGATCATAAATGGAATGAATTTGAATCTTTAGAGGAACATCCGAGAATAAAACAGATTCTCGTTCAATCTCCGAATTTCTTAGACCATATTTCGAAAATATAAGAAATAACCATTTTTCCTTTCACTTCCCTTTATAGCCCCCCTGGCATCCTTTTTTCATGCAATTTTATATCTGCCCGGGCAATCCCGGCATGAAAGACATTTGATCCATTTAAAACCAAACGCCATGAACTCAAAAAACAGGAAGCGGGAGGATAGTTATTACGGTTCTTCCGGCTACTATAGCCCCTCCCCTGGCAACGGACGCACCTGGCAGGGCAGGAACGAGAACCCGGAGATCTTCCGGGAAGATGATTTCGTTAATTACGACGACGGTTATGACGACAATTACGCCTCCCCTGCCTATACCATGGGCTCCGGTAATTTCAATGCCGGCCGCCGCAACGACAAGGATACGGCCAATATGTTCAAACCCAGCAACCACCGCCACTGGAACGATGCAGACGAGGAAGGCACCGACTACGACAACAACTATTACCGGGAAGACGATGACGATGAGCACCTCTTCGGGCAGCACAAAACCGGTCGCTACGACCGCAGCTTCCTTAACATACGCAACCGTGAGGGAGAAAGCGGACATTTTGAGGAACAACAAAGAGAAAATAATTACCCGAATTATGGTGTCTCCGGGAGGATCTCCCCGAAAGAGGACGACCATCATTATAGCTTCAGCGGCTATACCGGCAAATACATTCTTTCGAACGGGGGCTCCAATTCACAGGCAGATAATTACAGGGACTATGCCCGCGAGCGCAGGAGACTGGAACGGGAGCGGAACGAGCGGAGAGGTAAGAGACGGAGATAAATCAGATAGCCGTCATGTCAAATGCCGTCGGTATGTATCGGCGCACACATGCTAAGCTTTCCGGACGTTCTCGATACGATTTTCTGTCCCGAAGCATCGGGACGAAGGCGGAAAATCACTCGAACTGACATGCTTACAAAATAATAATATCGATCATTTACTCCAAAACTCAATATCATGAAAACCAAACCAGAGAACAAGCCGAAGAAAAAACCTTCAAAGGATAAATTCCTGCCGGATGAGGGACATGAATCAGACCTCTACCAGGAAGCAACTGAGCAGGAACTGGAGAACATCCTCAAAGACGATGATGTGGACGATGAATACGGGGAGTACGACAATGGTCCCAACGGCCGCAACTCGAGCAACTGGCAGGATGTGCAGGATGGCTTCAGCAGCTCGGGCAGGGGGAATGCGCTGCCGGGAAACAAGATCGGCTTTTCGAAGAATTACCGTTCGAAGAGCAAAGGGCAGAGCAAAAATATTTTGCCGGATACTGATGAAGAGATGGAGGATCCTAAGAGGTGGCGGACGCCTATGGGGGATTGGTAGTAGTGTCCCTCACCCTTTCGCACCGGCTGCCCTCTCCCCTGTGGAGAGGGAACCGCACGGGGCCATGGCTTCGGAGAGTATTGGTTGCAAAATTAAGTTGAGAGGCTTTGCTTTGTAAATAATGTATTGATGAGCGCAGTAGCCTGACTTTATTGAAGCGGGTTTATCCCTTGAACTTAATTCCTAACACACACATATCATCCACCTGCTCTAAATCTCCCATCCAGGAAGTGATGCTTTGCTGCAGGGCAGTACGTTGATCAAGGATGTTTTTGCTGCTGTTGGATTTGAGCAATTCGATGAGCTGTTTGTACTTGAATTTTTTGCCGCCGGCTGCACGGCTTTCTGCTGTTGTGCCACCGAACTGATCGGGATAGCCATCGGTGAAGAGGTAAATACAATCACCGGCCCGGACCGGGTAGGCTGTTTCGGTGAAATGATAATCGTGCGGCGTGAGCAAACTAATGCCGGTGCGGTTGTAGGCAGTTTGCACTACTTCCTCTCCCCTTACAATAATACCCGCATGATTGGCCCCTGAAAAACGAAGGGTGAAACCGGTAGCACTATCGACATCTTTTTCGATAGCACAAAGCGAAATGTCCATACCATCATTCGCAGTGAGCATATTGCCGCGGTTACCGAAAATAGTATGCAGATCGGTGTTCACTGCCGAAAGCATTTCATGCAGACCTGTGCACTCATGTGCCTGCTTCACTAAATTGGAACAAAGCAAAGACAACATGGCGCCCGGTACTCCATGCCCGGTGCAATCGCTTACACAAAATAAATAACCCCTATCTGTTTTATCCGCGCGGTAAAAATCGCCGCCCACTTTTTCCTTCGGCTGAAAGAATACAAAATAATCGAGCAGCGGATCGTTCTGTAGTTCGCTGAGCGGAAGGATAGCCTGTTGCAGGCCCCGTGCATAGGATATACTCTGGGTGATGGAACGGTGCTTCTCTTCGATCTCCTTTAGCAATCGGATCTCTTTGTCCTTGGATTCCTTCACAAAGCTGAGCTCCGTTTTATGGATCTTACGGCTTTGTGCAGAGACCTCGCTGCTGTTCTTTAAATGTGTGTAGGTTTTTAAATGCTGAAATGCTTTATCGGTTTGCGCGCTCTTTTCGAATAAGCTGTACAATAAATAATGCGCGGAACGCTCACCTGCCGAAAAATGATGAAGCCCCGCCAGCTTCAATGCTTCCTGTGTGACAGTAATTGCTTTTTCCGTATGGCCGCTTTGATCGAGGGCTTCACCGAAACGAACAAGCGTCATGGTCTGTACTACAAAATGTTCTTTCTCTCTTAATAATGCGAGTGCTTTTTCGTAGAGCTGGATGGCACGCACATATTCTTTCCGGTTGAGAAAAAGATCGGCCTGCGATTTAATACAGGTGATAGCTAAATATCCATCCTGTATGTTCTCCGAAAGCTGCAGCGCTTTGTGAAGGATAAGCTCTGCCTCTTCAAAATTACCGAGGCGTGCATTCGAAATGCCTTCGCTTATCAATGCTTTGATATAAGCAGCATGCGGTTGGCCAACAAGAAGCGATTTGGACTGATCTGCATACTCAATAGCGGTCCTGTAATCTTCGAGAAAACGATACACATAGGAAAGACCCGTGCAGGCTTCCGCTTTGATCTCTGCATTTTCATGTGCTGCAGCCAAACGCAGGCTTTCGAAAAAACAGGAAGATGCCAATGAATAATGCCCGGCATGCAACAAAGCTTCTCCTTTCAGGTTGAGAAAGGAGCTCCGCTCTTCATCTGTTTTACATGTCAACAGGCTTTCGTCCGCCAGGAAAACAGCTTCGTTCAGCTTCAGGTCTTTTACAAGTAGGTGCCCGGTCTGCAGGGCCTGTTGGAGTGTGGTGTCCATGTGAATCAGTTAATAAAGATTTGTCTTGTTGAGGGCCTCACGTATGCGTCTCTCGCGAGGCTTCGCAAACATCCCGACGGTAAGCGTCGGGACACTCGACGTGACAACCTAATCAATCTCATTTTTTACTTTCGAAAATTAAGTATCCATCCATTAAGTTAAGATCAGTTGTCCGATGTCTCCAGGGTGTATACCAGCGCATCCGATGCAAGCGCAAGATCGGCCAGCCTTGCACCCGAGATCTCATACATCTTCGTGGAGGCATGTACCAGCACTTTATTGATCCTGTCCTCCGCAAACATTCCGGGTGTAATATAATTATCGTGGTAAACAGCCGTTGGGATCACTCCCTTAAATTCCATCACCAGCTCTCCGTCTATAATAAACCAGGGTTTATTCTGTACATCACCCATTCCTGCTATGTCCCTGTTGCCGCCGGTCTTTGGCTCCATCGACAATACAAGCCGGACCAGGTCATTGTGCGGGATCCTGCTGAACAGGCAGTTTTTCCGGAGTGCTTTTAGCAGGTCGTAAGCCTCGCTTCCTTTGATCGCCAGCTGTGCCGTTTTACTGCTTTTCAGAAAAACATCAAACTCCGTCTGCAGCGGATGCAGGACGCCATCGCCTGAGCGTTCCCTGTATTCGGCTGCCAGCGAGCGCAGGAAAAAAGAAGGATGATGGATAAATCCGGCAACAAATTTCCGGTAAGCCGTTTGTTCCGATTCGATCATCCGTTTGATGGCACAGGCTTTTATCCAGGTGCTGAACTTCGTGTAATCGTGATTGAGTATTTTTATGAGAGCCTCCTCTGTACTGAAGGTGAGCACGTGGTACCATTTGCCCAAAGCCTGCAATCGCCACATATAGCGGTCGCTTTCAAAAACGGGAAGGATCTTTGGTTTCAGCTCGCGATCGAGGAGATTATCGATCAGCTCCAGTGCAAGCACGTTGTTCTGCTGCTGCCCGGAAAAGATCGTTTCGCGAATAATGTTGATGGACACGCGGTCGTATTTCCAGGTGAGGATGGACAGGATACGGTTCTTCAATACCAGCTCTTCTTCCCAAAGCGCCTCCCGGATATCAGCGAATTCTGCTGTGGCCGGAATAGCGGACTGCAGGGCGATCACCAGTGTACTGTCTTCGAAGGCCGTTTCGAGAGCGCTGTGATACACTTGCTCTTTCGACGGTGGACACTTGTAGCCTTTTCTTTCCAGCACAGCATACACCTGTCTTTTGATCGTATAATCGGGAAAGTCGATATACTTCAGTAAAACCGACTCTGCCCATTCGCTATCAGAGGACCCGATAAGATTTATGATCAGCTTCTTCTCATGATCGGTCTTCACATCATCTAACTTCTGTACCCATTCTTTCAGGAGTGCTTCCCCGGGATCTTTTCCTGACAGCACCAAACGTATCAGCGCATTGTCATCCTGCCGGTCTTCGAAGCCCGTCCTGACTTTTTCAGCTTTTATTTCAGAAGGAGGAATGATGAAAACAGGCTCCTGCAGGCGAATGCCCAAACGGGAATAGCCGGGAGTAGAAACAAGATAATTCCATTCAGGTGAAGGCACATAGGTATCGTGTGCATCGACAGCAGAAGTTTGCTGCACCGGGGTGGAAACGGAGATCCGGAGCTTGTAGCTGATAAGGGATTGCAGGGCTGTCTGCACTGCCACCGAACCATTCTGAACTGTCGTGAAGGCATTCTTCAGCAGGTCGAGTGCAAAAGGTCTTTGCCGTTGTGCCTCGGCATCTTCCGGGTTCAGCATGTCCTGCAGGCGCTGCCTGAACGAGCGCACTAACTGCCCCGAACAAAAGATCCAGAGCGCGAAGAGCGGTACACTAATATAGACCAGCACGATCTCCGCATGTTCCTGCACAAAAGTCCCGTAACACATAAGCGCCACACTGGATACAATAATAAAGATCTGCCGGATGCCCCCGTCGATCCTTGCCTGTATCACGAGGCGGTCATCTGCCGGCAGGAGCTGGTACAGATTCTTATAAGCCGCTGCTTCTATGGCTTTGCTCAGCATGCGCTCAAAAAATTTAAGCGCGAAGATGAGACCTACAAACACAGCAGTCTCCATAAAATGCCAGGAAGTGATGGCGCAGATGCTAAGCATAAGACAGGCCAGTGGCAGTAAAACAATACCGACCTTCAGCCCGAAGGTCCGGAAGATATTTGCGGAAAGCAGGGAGAGGATAAGCTCCGCCGCCTTTATACAACCAAAGAAAGCGCCGATGATGGCAGCGAGGTGGGACGCGGCCTTCTCTCCCTTAAGATGTTTTGTAAGGGATTTTGCATTGATCAGAAAACTATAATCGACAAAATAAAAAGCCACCATAGAGATGCCTGCACAAATGGCAAGATACCGGATATACGGTTGCTTCATCAGAGATAGCAGGCTGACCCGACGTTTCTTTGCCGATGCCGCAACAGGTATTCCCTGCTTCAGCGGGAACAATGCATTGATCCGGAACAGGAGCAGCAAGGCAATTATGATAGCGCCGATAGCCACATAAAAAAGATAAAAAGGAGAAGACAGATGGCGGATGAGCGCAGGTACGAGCAGGTAACCGATGATAGAGGCGATCGTTCCACCGGCATTCACTATGCCTGCATACGCTTTGGTATCGCGCAGTCCGTAGGTGGTGATCAGCAGACCGGTTTGCTCCAGGCCCGAGATACTGATAAACGGCATGGCAAATAAAAAGACCGCGAAGCTCATCTGCTTCATGGCTTCCTTGTCCGATTCAACTACCATGTACATGCCTGTGAAAAGAAGCGTTACAACCAGCAGGAACAGGATGCCCCCGACAAAAGCGATGTATCCGCTCTTCCGTAAGAGGCGGCTGTATCCCTGTACGATAAAATATCCTATGATGCCCGAGAACAAATAACCCAGCGGCAGCTTTTCTTTGTCATAATAACTTGCGAACTCCGCATTGGCTACCGAGATGAAAATGGAAATGAACATGCCCGAGAAAAAAGCATGCAGGATCATCAGCGAAAGCTTTTTGAACGATTGGTCATCCAGACCCGATTTCCTGATCAGAAATTTCATCTTACCCTTTTAAGGCTTTAAACACTGCGCGTTTAAAACGGATATGGATATTTGAGCTGCTTACCTCAATGAGCATTTGTTTCTTTTCTTCGGGTTTTAATTTCCCGGCTGCTTCTAAAATATGATCGTGCCAGCTTGTGAGTGTCTGCACATTTCCCTGGAATTCGGATTGCAGTCTTGCCGATGTGTGCAGCTCATACTCAAAATCAAATAATTTTTCAATGGTCCCGAAACCTGCTCCTGCAAGCAAGGTCTCCAACTGTGTGTTCAGTAAAAAATGCCTGTTGGCCACAAAGGAATGAAATCCGGCCAGCTCGTCTTTTTTACGAATGGTCTCACTATAAAAAGCATGATCACTTTCATCGAGATCGGCGGTCCAGAAGAGAACGCAGCCTCCCGGCTTAATAACGGAAAAGATCTGTTGGTGAACCAGGGCCTGGTTCACTTCAGGGATCTCATGAATGAACATCTTGCATACTACTATGTCATACATGTCCGCAGGGAGATCGAGGTGTACGGCATCGCGGTGGATATAATTTACAGCGGCACCTGATCTTTTATTCTCCAGGAAAGATGCGATGGCTGTTTTTGCTTTTCCCAATTGTTTTTCGCTGCTGTCGAGCAGGTCGTATTGAAAAGAAAGTTCCGGATAGAGATCTGAAATATTCATGAACACCGATCCGTATCCGCCACCTATATCGAGGAGCTTCATTCCTTCCTGCAGTTCCATGGACCGGATGAACTTCGTAAACACTTCTTTGGATTCGTGGTGGATAAGTGAATAGTCCACATCTCTTTTATCGTATCCGTTATCTGCTGCGTAGGTCATTATAAATTAAGATTAAGTGTAAGGACGTAGTTCCTTGTTTGCTGCGGAACGTAGGGAACAAAGCCGTTGTAGGAGCTGATATAGTCTCCGTTGGCTGTTCTCGGCCCCGGTGCATAATACGCAGTATTCAGGATGTTGTTCACAGTGAATTGAAGTGTAAGGTATTCGAATTTTTTGTTCTTATACATGATGGAGCCGAACAGTACCGCATAGGCCGGGATCTTATCGCTGCCGCCCACGCCACGGTTGAGGCTTATGGTTGTTTCAGGTCCAACAGGTTTGGCTGTTACGTAATTGGTACGCAGGTTAAAGTTAAGATCGTTCCTGCCCAACAGCCGGTGGTAGTTGACAATAAAGTTGGCTTTCAGGGGTGCAATGTCGCCTATTGTTGTTGCCTCAAAACCGGTAACGGTATTGTTCTCGGTTTGCTGCGCAAAGGTGTAGGATCCATTCAGCGTGAAGGTGAGGTCCGGTAGTTTTTTGGGAACGTAATGCAGGTTCGATTGTGCACCGGCGATGGTGTAAGTTCCACTGTTCTGGTTTTTCGTTTTTTTGGTATCGTCCGGATCCACCGAACTGGCCACTGCATCTTCTATAATGGAATAATACCCCGAAACATCCCAGCGGAATTCTTTGCCGTGCCTGTTCTGCAGCACCAGCTCCATGTTCTTTATCCGCTCCGGAACAAGGTTCGGGTTGGCGTTGCGCGATGTGCCCGTTGAAAATTTAGTGAACTGCGAAGGGTTTTGGATCCCCTGTGAGTAAATGGTTTTTATTACGATCTTTTGCCAATAGAACACCAGCGCCAGCTTTGGATTAAAGATGCCGCCGAAACCTCCGCTTTGACGGATGCGGTTGTAATCGTAACGACCACCTCCCGTGATGTTCAGCCATTTCGCAGCACGAAAGGTAGCCTGTGTATACAAACCTGCATCGAGTGTATTGTACTGGTTGGCTCCCTGGCTCTGATTGGACACGGTTCCCAGCTCTTCTGCCAGTGCGGTCTCCGACTGATCTTCCTGCACGGCACCGGCATATGATCTATACTGGAGGTAATCGCCCTGCAGCTGGCTGCTCCGCAGATCGAGACCGGCAAGTAAGTTAAAGTTCCGATAGGTGTAGTTCAGCTTGAAGTCGTTACGGAACTGCCGGGCTTTGTAATAAAAATAAGTGTTCTGCCAGCCCTGCTTTACCCCGTCGATGAGTGAATCGGGAAAAATAATATTGAACAGGGAAGGATTGGAATACGATGAATTTTTCAGCAGACCGTAAAATGAATTATAGGACACGAGGTCGGAGTTTTTATTAAGCCCGTGGATCACATAGGAAGAGGTATTTGAAAAAGAGAGGTTCCTGAATTGTCTTTCGTAGATGGTGTAAAAGGTTGAATTTTTGGGGGCCCACACACTACCATTGCCGGCACTTGCTGCAAACAGATCCTGGTAATAATTGTAGCCTTCCTTGCTGGTCCAGGTGCGGAAGCCGGCTTCGAAGTGATCCAGCTTCACCTTGCCGCCGATGTAATAATTCCAGGCTTTGTTGGCATAGCCGATCTTGTTGCCGTTGATCACCTGCTGGTAACCTTCTTTATCCACCTGCCTTGCCCTGGCCAGCAGGGCCTGTGCCGAATCGGGGTTCAGCCGCAGCGTATCGGTTCCGTAGCCGGTAAAATAGTTGTAATTGGCACTTCCGGGTGTGAGACCGAGGCGTGTGATAATCGTGTTGAGCTCATTGGTGGTAGTAGAAGGGTTGTTGACATATTGCAGGCCCAGCAGCTTACTTTCATCATACACTAACTTATCCAGATCGGCCGGGTTGTAATCATAGAAAGATGTTCCGCTCAGGTCCCTACCATCGATCGAATACAGCCGGCCGGTAAGTGAGAATGAAAGTGCATCCGTTCTTCCACTCATATTGAGGTCGGCCCCTTTGGCTCCATAGCTGCCTGCAAAGGCCTTGGCGCTTACCGCCATTTGCGCACCATCCTTTGTTTTCAGGATGCCCGGGTTTTGCCGGATATGCTCGGCTGCACTTTTGGTAATGATATTGATGGCACCTGCAAAAGCCCGTGCCCCATAGATAGTGGAGGCAGGACCGTATACCACCTCCACCGAGCTGATATTGGACAAAGGATACTGCCGCGAGAGATAGGCAATGTTGGACCATGCATCGTTCTCTTCTATCCCGTCGATCAGCAAAAGGGTGCGCTCGGTATTCTCCTGCCGGAAACCTCGCTGGTACACGTTTGCATAATTGGCTGCATAAATGCGCGAAATATCGAAGCCCGGCAGATCGGAAAGCAGGTCGACGATATCGGTATAACCGCGTGTTACAAACTCGCTTTCTTTGATCACTACGAGGGTAGCGGCAGCGAGATCCATGTCTTCCGGTTTTTTGGATACGGATGTGATCTGCTGGCCCGAAAGGCTGTCCTGAACTTCGTAAAAAAGATCTTTGAATAATTGCGGATCGTCATCGGAAATATAATTCCCGATCTTCGAGCCGATATATTGTACAATGGTTTGTTTGGCTTCGGGTGTCTGATCCCTGGCAATATAGATCTGGGCTCTTAATTTATAATAATAATCCGAGACATCCACCGTATCGGCACACAGGGCTATGTATTCGTCCAGTAGTCCATCCGCTTCTTCAAAATTACCATTGGTGAACTTATCCTTCGCAAGGCTTAATTTCCCTTTGTAATCTTTTGCTGTTTCCTTTTCCTGCGCAAAAGAAGACGAAGAAAAAAGCAATGTCGCGCTAAAGGCAATCACAGCAAACAGTGTATGTATATTCTTCCTATTCATTCAAATATTTTTTCTGAAGGCTTTCCCAATACGTTTTAAAATCCGGGTACAAGGCCTTTCCGTCTTTTGTCCCGCTCCAAAGATTCTTGTAAAGGTTTTCGTCAAATTCTTCCTTGAAACGTATTTCATTCAGCGGACTGCTGAGATAGGTTTTGTATTTCTTGTCTTTTATGCCTTTCAGCTCGTTCAACAGCATTTCGAGGTTAGCCGGCCATACCTGTATCAGCCCCGACTGGCCCACACCTAATACATACCTGTCGTCTTTGGGACTAATTGCGAGGCCGCGTACCCATGCTTCTTTTTCCTTGAACACCAGATCCTCCTCTCCGGATTTTGGCTTAAGGATGCGGCTTGCGCGGATGGAATGATCCAGCGATCCCGAAACCAAAACCGAATCATCGGAAGAAAAGTTAAGCGCCGTGATGCCCGATAGATGGCCTTTTACCGACCGAAGGTATTTATATCCTCCATTCTCGTATTTATACACGATGATGTTCCCTATGGAACTGCCGGCTGAAACAAATTTTCCATCTCTGGTAACTGACACTACGGAAATACTCTTTATAAGATCGCCGGGAAAGGTTTTGTATGTACCAGGAACTCCGGCTGCATCAATGGTTTGATCATACAACACATTATCTCCGGCCGTAATAAAGTGTAGTGTGTTACCGGCGGCGGTATAACAGGTTGCTGCTTTCAGCTTAACGGCAGGATTGGCCAGGGCTGTTGTATCTGTGATCTTAAGAACAGTTTCTTTTTTCTCTTTTATTTCTTTTGCTTTAAACAGTGAGGCACCGTTATCGAAGGCTGCAATAATAGAATAATCGTTGCCTGCCGACGCTGCATATAAAAAAACAGCTTTTCCCGTGCCTTTGTGAAGGACTTTGCACTCAGAAGCATTTACCATATCCCAGGCTACTACAGAGCCGGTGGTGGTTCCGGCAATGATCCATTTTTTGTCGGGTGTGAAGCATAGCGAAGAAAAATTCTCTGTGAATTTCTTGCTGCTTATTTTTGTTTCCACGATCTCTACCGGTGTGCCCGAAAGACCGTATTTTTTTAAGGTGCCTCCATCGCCGGCTACCACAAATTCATTCTTCGATATAAACACGAGGTTTCGGAGGTCATAGCCACCGGTCTCGTATTTGAGGTCTTTCCGCGAACGCAGCTCTTTTGTATAGTAACGGGTGAGCTGCGCTTTTAATGCCTCGTAGATGATCCTGCTTTGCAAAGGCCCGCCCAATCCACGGTTTACTGCATAGGATAAAAAGGCCAATTGAAGGCTGAGCATTTCCTCACCCGGCTCATTGATCAGCTGGCCGGATTTTAATGCAATGTTCTTTATTTCTGCAAACATACGGAGGCTATCAGCTACTGCCTTTTCTCTGGTGGCTATGGTTGCACTGGCCACAGCTGCATCTGCATTTTTCACTGCGTTGTTCCGCTGCGTTGTCGCAGAAATGGCCGAATCACCCGCACGTTTACTTTCGCGGCGGGCAAAATCCAGCGACTCTAATGATTTCAGGAGTGCCGCGTCTGCTCTTTCTGAGCTTTTTAGCGCAGAGTCTTTTGCAACGGAAGCAATGAGTCGGTCATTCTGCGCTACTTTTTTCAGGCTATCGGCGAGTTTCTGCTTCTCTACCGCATCATCCATAGCAAGTACAGCATCGCGGCGGTTTACTTCGGCTTCCTGCCGGCTTGCTTCGGCATCCTGTTTGCTTTTCCAGGCTTTGATCCCCATCACCACCGATGCACAAAGTGCAAGTGTAATGATGGACATAAAAATACGCAGGCGGACAATAGCTGCTTTCCGTTTTTTCTCCGCACCCTTCAATTCGCGGTCCTTCTCCGATTGCGAATAATCGAGGTAATTGATGGCTCTGTCAAAAGAAGGATCGTAGCGCCGCGCCCACACCGGGTTCGGATTTTGATTTGCTCTCCAGTTGACGGCCATCAGTAATTCCGGATCGCGCCACAAACCTGTTTTTCCTTCCTGGTACAAGGCAGCCGATTTGGCAAGGCGTGTGTACAGCTCCGCCGATTCTATCTCTTCCTGCACCCAGGTGATGAGGCGTTCCCACACACGCATTAAGCTCTCGTGCGAAATATCGATAATTGTATCCTCTGTAAGCTCTGTTCCGGCAGGTGGCATTAAAAAACTCCTGCCCGGTAAACGGAATATATCGATGATGCGGCTGACATCTTTCAGATTGGTTTCTGCCAGCTCGCATATTTCTTTGATGATACTTGGCCGGCGGATCCCTCTTCCATCATCGCGTTTTTCTGTCAGCGACTTGAATAATTTTTTGCAGGTCTCTTTGTCTTTATCATTGCCGAGATCGAAGTAGGCTTCCTCTGCATGCAGCGATAAGGCTTTCGACATGGTGCCGATGGCTTCGTAATGCACAAGGTCGAGCGGATCGTCGGGATTGCTGTTCTTGTGCCAGTGTTCCCATGTGCGCATCAGTGCATGCTGCAGAATAGGAAGCTGATCGGGATTGTCGCCCACATCATTCAACAACCTCGTGAGAAGCGCCTGTGACATCGTCGCTCCACCCACTGCCACCGGACCGGTGATGGCGGCTTTTCTTTCTTCGCGTGTCATACGCGGGATCAGGTACTGACCGTCGTTGATGGCTTCCGGTAATCCCCTGAACTCCGTACAATCTCCAAGGAAATCGGAACGCATGGTGAATACAACATAAATAGGAACCGAACTGTACCTTGAAGCCGCAAGCAATAAATTAATAAAGCTCACCGAATCGCGTGTGCCTTTGTCTTCGGCTTTTTCGTATTTGGAAAAACGGAAAAGCTCTTCGAACTGATCCACTACGATCAGGATATTTTGTGTGTGATCCCTGGAAAGCTGGCGGATGGTTTCGCCCACACCCTGGTCGTTCCTGCGCAGGATGGATTCGATGATGGAAGGCGTGGTGTGATCTTCTTCATCTTCTCCAAGGATCTCATCCGAACACAAGGCCTCTGCCATGTTGCCGATAGGATCGCTGCCCGGCCGGAATGTACAGATGCGCCAACCGGAGCCGGCTGCAGCGAGGTAACCCGAATGCAGGGACGGCAACAAGCCGGATTTTACGAGAGAAGATTTTCCGCTCCCGGAAGCACCTACCACTGCTAAGAAACGTGTTTTGCTCAGCTTGTTGATGAGCTCATCGATCTGCTTCTCACGACCGAAGAACAAATATTCTTCTTCCTCCTCGAAAGACCGAAGTCCCGGGAAAGGATTAAAATATGTTTCTTCGTTCGTCATTTAATGTCTTTTATAAAATCTTCCAGTGCTGCCATATTATCTTCGGGCAGCATCATTACTTTTACTTCGTGTGAGCGGAAGCGTTCTTTCTGCGGAGTCATTGGCGCCGCAACACAAACGGTTTTCACCGTGAGTGGCTTTTTTCTTCCGTAGCCTGCTATCTTCAGCAGGTCGCGGGTTTTGGAGCGCAGCCACAGATCGTTGCCTGCTCCGTAATAGATCAGTACGGCATCGCAGGTCTTTAAATTTTCCTGGTGATCAAGTCGCAATTCGGTCTGATCTCCTTCAAAGGCGGGAAGGATGACCTCGAATCCTTTGTTGAATAAAAAATCTTCTACGGGCCCTGTAGCTCCGAGGTCGGCCTGGTCACAGATCAGGTAGATCTGCTTCGGACGATCGGGATCATCGGCAACATCTTCTTCCACTACTACTTCCTGCTTGGGTTCGGTGAGCTTATCGGTGATGGCAAACTCAAGGTCTTCGAGCGGACCGATGAGCAGGTCGGCACCGCTAAGCAATACATCGCTGCGTTTTAATTCTTCCACAAAACCCGATTGTCTTTCATCTTCTATTTTGGCTCCCGGTGAGAGCCAGATGAGGCGCGGCATGTTTTTTTCTTTGCTGATCTCAGCTGCAATTTCGTTTTGCAGCTGTACCTTGGACTTATTCGTTCCTTCGGGAACGAGACCAAAGTTGGAGCCGATGATATGGATACTCAGGTCACATTCGCGGATCATGGCTTTCACATCCGTTTCGTATTCATCAATAACAAGCGGGAGGTTTTTGTCGGGCAATACGGTAAATCCTTTGTCGATAAGCAGACGGCTGATGGACTCGCGCTTCTCTTTGCTATCGTAACTCGTTTCGGAAAGATAGATCCGGCGCTGTGTTTTGGTTTCTTTTTTCACTGCAGGCACAGGTGTTTCGGGTACAGCGGGTTTTACCGTAGTTTGCTCTGTACCGGATGAAGCTGCAGCATCGCCTGCTTTTTTAGCGATGTCTTCGAGCAAAGCCACAAGGTCATGCGCGAGATCATCCAGCTTTGCCCAATAGGCCAGCTGTGCTTCTTTGCCGAATAGCTTGCTGAATTCGCGGATCCGGCCTGTTTCTGGATCCACCTTAAAGAACTCGTAGCCCAACAAGCCCTGGATGATCGGCGGGTGCTGGGCAAGGTCGACAGGTGTTTTGATCACTTTGAAAATGCGGGAACGTGTCCCTATTGTGGCGCCGATGTTTTTTTCGGCCACGCGGTGAAATTCATTTACTTCGCGCACACACCACTCGGACTTTACATAGCGCGGCGAATGAATGGAAACTAAAATAGCGATCTCCGGTAATTGTGATAAGATCTCATCGCTGAAATCATTATTGCCGGTGAGCTCCCTGTCGCGCCATATATTGGGACGATAACCTAAGAGCTGTGCAAGGCGTATTTCGAGTGAACGATGAAATTCACTGATCCAGCCGGCTTCTCCTTCCACGAGGGACTCATCATCAATGTGAGCATAACTAATAAAAATATCCTTTTTAAATTTCATCTTTAAATCAAATATTCTCTTTTATTTTCTGCATCAGTGGTATAAGGAAAAACATGTCGAGGTCTTTATCCTGGTTCACTGCATTCAACTTGTCGAAAGGAACAAGCTGATCGTGGATCTTCAGGGTGTCTTTCAGGATCTTTTTCAGATTTTTATCGGTAGCAGGCAATTTTCCATACGAGAAATTAAATGCCAGCTTTTCTGCCGTCCAGCGTTTGTGCTCGATAGGCGCCAGGAATTTCACATGCGCACTTAGCGTTTCTTTATCTAATTTTTTAACTCCTCTTTCTTTCAGGATGAAGAGCTTTATATCGAGATGCCTTGCGAGATAACGATTGGAATCTTTTTTACGATCGGTCAGATTGTTCCATAGTACATGGATGCCGAATATGGATCGCACTTTATCTGCGGAGTTTTTGGTATACTCTTTTATAAAATCAACTACCATCTGCTCGATCTGTGCAAGCGGATCGCCTTTCTTCACCTTGAAGCCGATTATGCCGGCATCCAGTCGTTTCAGCAGCTCGCTGTTCCCGCTCTTTTTGAAATGTGTAAACAACAAACCATCGAATTCATATTTAACAGCGTAGTAATAGTTGACGATCTTTGCAAGGATCTCTTTTTCTTCCAATCCATCGACCATGCGTTTCACGGTGCAGGTATCGCTGTATTTCCGGACGAGGTGAATAACGACTTGCTCTTTCAGCTTCTCGCCGAGTGTTTGTCTTTTGGTGAACTGGTTCTCTTCGTCCAGCATGCTCAGTACTTTGGTCGCTTCCGGCAAACAAACGATAATGGGAATGGCACGGATATTCTCCGTTTTGTCGTAGAGGAACTGACGGAGGTGAATAGCGCTGTTGATAAGGGCCGGATCCCGGTCGCCGAAAAAATATACGGCATCGATAGATTGAATAGCGCCGGTAAATTTAAGATCCCAATCGAGTTTTCCCGAAAAACGTTCATTCAGTAATTCGATGGGCACCAGATTAACGAAGCTTTCGATATTCGGATATTGTTTTTTGATGCTTTTTAAAAATGTTTCCGCTCTTTCTGTGATGAGGAAAATTTTCAGGTTGCCGGCATCACCGTACTGGCTCAAAATACTGTTCTCGATCACAAAGGCTTTTGCGGTAGCATTACTGCCTATTACACAAATGATCTTCTCCGTGTTTTTGGCAGTGCTGTCGATCAGGTACTGATGGGGCGGGAACTGATCGTAGACATACTGCGCTGTGATACTGTCCATGTTGAAGGTCTGGACATCCACCATTGTTTGCCCTGACACATCAAGGTAATCTTCCACAAAACTCTCTAATTCTTCGTCCCCGATCTGCAGCATGATCCTGAGCGGCTGATTGCTGCGTTGTCTTTTGCGGAGACCGGAAATAAAATGAGCGAGCTTGATGTTGGCGTCGTCATTGTCGGTAGCTATGAATACGATGGCCGCATGGGCAAGTCCTGCCTGCCGGATCAGCGCTTCGTCAAACCCGGTTCCTGTGTATACTGTTCCGCCTCTCTGCCGGATGAGGGCTGCATCGGGATTGGATGGCTCATCAGACAGCACTACCACTTTACGGCCTGCTTTTGCAAGGCTGAGCGCCACCTGCCTTCCGGGCCTTGAAAGTCCGATCACGATCACATGGCCTTTCGGCGAGCCCGTTCTCAGTACATACCAAACTACCGCGGCAATAGCTGCAAGAGCCAGAATACCAAGTAAAACAAAGATTAGGGTCGTTTCCAAAAAAGCTTGTATAAAAACAGTGAACATTTTATTCTAAACCGAAGCAAAATAGCAAAAATAATGACAACACCGGGCTTATATTTTCAATTTTTTGATCATTCCGCTGTGAAATACCAAAGGATCTTTTGCGAGAAAATAAAATGCAATTGCGGGAAACTACCAGTTCTTTTTTTGATCAGGGTTTGTCTTCCTGTTTTTTGTTCCGCTGTTTTTTATGAATAACGAAGGGAACGATGGTGCCGATGAGTATGCCGATGGAAAAAAGTAAGATGGTATTGGAGATGATATCGAGTCTTTTCAGGAGAAGTGCCAGACCCAGCATCATGAAAAGGGTTCCGACGAAGATCACATTCTCTTTGGTTAATACGGATTCGCGCACCGATTCGAAGAAAAAAGAAATGACCACTCCGGCAAGTGCGAAGAAAAGCAGGATCACCAGGCAGAGCACCACTACATGCTGAATGATCAGCATTTCTTTTTCCCACTGTGTTTTGTAGCTTACACCGTTAGCAGCCGGCAGATCCACACGAAGCACTTCCGGCAGCGGCACAGGTGTTTCGGTATCCGCTAAACTGTCTGATGCGAATGGAAAAAATTCATCCATGGAAATGGTGAGTGTTTTGTTTTCTGCTATCAGCATTTCCATCACATTGAGGAGGCTTTCGTCCTCTTTCAAATCATTATTGGTATAGTTGGCAACGAGCTGCTGCAGATCTTTGTCGCCTTCGCCATTATCATTGCCCATGCCCCAGATGGCAACGCCCTTAAGACCTTTGAGATCGGCATAGGCAAGCTTTTCCTGGAATGCCGGAAGAAAACCTTCATCCTGCTTGAGCAGTTTGAGATCGGCATATTTGTAGACCCTTGCTGTAGTATCATTCTTCAGCATCTTGATCTCGGAGGCTGGAATGGAAAGCAGGAATTTATCCGCGAGACCTTTCTCAGGCGGTGCAAGAGCATTGCCGACTTCGGGTGCCAGTGCTGCATAATGGTTCATCCCATCATCCACCAGCAGTATATTCCACATGATATCATGTGAGATCTTTTTTGCCAGCGTATCTTTGGGAGGTTCGTAGAGCGCAGAATAAGAGCTATAACCCATTACAATGAAACGATCGGTATACTTCCATAGCTCCGCAAAGCCTTTGCCGGACACCGTGTAGGGGAAATAGTGGCTATAGGACGGCAGCACTACCGTGATCTGGTAGCGGCCCGGCTGTTGCTGAAACGATTCATAGAACTGTTTCACCATGTACAGGTATTTTGTCGAATCCTGCGTAAACACCTGCTGAAAATCAATACAGATACCGCCTGCACCGTTCGTATCGAGCAGCGTTTTTACTTCGCCCACCAGTTTATTTATTTTTCCCTGCCAGTCGCCTGAAAAAAAAGCGCGGTTGTTGGCAAGCCCGTAATTTGTTATGCAAAGATCCACCTTGCAGTGATTCCCCGATCGTTCGGCGGCTTTCCGAACGATACGGGAAGTGCAAAAGCTGTGTGCCGGGAATTTTGTAGAAGAGCCGCCAGTAGCAGGATCCACTGAATAGCCAAAATAAGCAACACGGTCATACAGCTCGAAATTGTAATCGTAATAGTAGTTTCCCAGCCAGAAAGGATGAAAACCATATACCGTCTTGCCCCCTTCTTTCCTTCGTATTTTCGGGGTTTTGCCTTCAGGAGTGAAACCCTGATCATACGCCCATTGGATCTCGCTGCGATAGGTGTTTTTGCTGTCGTAAGAAGAAAGATAATTGGATTGCTCGATGTGATGAAGGCTCCATTCGATAGGCTCTTCGGGCGTGAGCTCCTGTATCCTTCCATTCAGCTGACCGATGATTATTTTCAGGGTGTCTGCATACAGCTTGTAACTTTCCACAAACAGCTTTAGGCTGTCGATGTATGTTTTCAGCGCTGCGATCTCATCTTTGGGTTTTTGCGGCAGCTTTTGTTTACGCTCCTTCAACATCTCGAGAAAATCCTTGAGCATTTTTTGCTTTTTCTCCTTTACGTGGAGTTCAGGAAATTTGGGAGGCTTCGGGAATTTAATAGAGTCTGTGACCATTACCACAGGAGGTTTTACTCCCTGTGCAACAATCCATAAGGGGTTCAGCAAAACGAATTTTAAACAAAGTAAAATTATGATCGCTTTTTTGTACATAGAACTGCTGCCTGTTACAAGGGTATGAACAGGCTTGCTAAAATAGCAATTTCGCTTCCCGAACCGGATTAAATTTTTATTTATATTTTTACACAAATCAGAGCGCTTGTTAATATCCCTCATGAATAAGAAAAGTATTTGTACATTTTGCCTCCTGCTTCTTTTCTTTGCTTCCTGCGGACCATCGCCAAAAGACCTGGTGCTGGCGGGGGATGAGAAAAAAGCAGCGAACGATTATGCAGGCGCCTCAGCCGATTATTCTTCTGCCATCCTTGCCAAACCGGATCTTTACCAGGCATGGCTCAACCGCGGTGAATGCCAGATGCAGCTTGGCAAGTATGATCTTGCGCTGGCTGACTTCAATAAAGCTATTTCATTAAAACCCAATATCGCAGAGTCGCATTACAACAAGGGGATCTCGCTGATGAAGCTGAAAAAATACCCGGAAGCATTGGAATCGCTGACAAAAGCATGTGCTATGGATACAGCGATCAACGGGAACATGGCCCTGGCCAGCTGTTATTTTTATGCAGGACTGAACCAGAAAGCAATTCTGTATTTTTCGAAGTCGCTGGAAGAAACACCTGATTCCATTGGCCTGTACTTAGGAAGAGCGCTGGCCTTTTACCAATCGGGTGATCTTGCTTCCTGCAAATCGGATGTACAAACCTATTATAAAAGCGGTGGCAGCAATCCTGTCGGCTATCGCCAGATCGGCCTGGCATACGTGAAAAGCAGCCTGAGCAAGGTATCCATGGACAGCGCCATTGTATACCTCGAGCTGTATAAATCAAAAGTAACAGCATTGGATGCAGAAGCAGCAAAGGCTCTTACACTTTCGTATCTCACACGTGGAAGACAGTTGATGAAAGTGGATATGGAAATAGAAGCGATGGCTGACTTTTCGAAGGTGATCGAACTGGACCCGGCAAATGCGGAATCCTACTATCAACGTGGTAAGATCATGGTCTCTCTCGGACAAAATGCAGATGGCTGCATCGACCTGCAAACCGCACTGAAGAACGGGAACACGGATGCCCAGAAGCTGATCGATATCTACTGCGGAGACTACCTGTAAGTGTTTATAACTTATGTATTATTTTGAAGTATAGCTAAACAGATAAAACACAATTGTAGCTTACATTTAATTGCCCGGACAAACTATTTGAAATTATAAAAATCAACCCGCTTGAAAGATTCTAACCAGGAACAAAAGAAAGGCTCGAATGCAAATGCCAACGAGGCTGTGCAAAAAAAGAGCAATGCCAAATCGTTACCTGCAAAAGGCTCGTTACAGCTGAAAGGTGATGATGAACAGCAGGAAACGGAAACGCTTAGTTCGCAAAAAAGTGCCGTGAACGGAAAGCTTCCTGCGGATGTGCAGATGAAAATGGAAAGCTCGTTCGGGCAGGATTTTTCGAGTGTGAATATTCATGCGAATTCAGGTAAAGCATCTTCTCTCGGCGCTCTTGCCTATACGCAGGGACAAGACATCCATTTTGCCTCCGGAAAATACGAGCCCGGATCGAAGAAGGGACAAGAGCTGATCGGGCATGAATTAACACACGTTGTTCAACAACAACAAGGAAGAGTGCAGGCCACCACTTCGCAAAAAGGTGTGAACATCAACGACGATATCGGGTTGGAAACAGAAGCGGACATGTTGGGCAATAAAGCTGCTTCACACAACTATACCGGCGCTACCAATACGGTGCAGGCAAAAATGAGCAATCATTCGAACGCCCCGGTGCAGATGATGTCGGAAGAGGATAAGAAAAAAGTGAACAAGGTGAAACCCGGCGCTTTTGATAAGTTCGTCAACTTTATGAAAGGAAAAGCCGAGCAGGCGGAACCAGCTGTAGAACTTGGAAAAACAGGCGCCGGCCTGTTTGAGTCCGGAAGCGATTTCGGGAAGGGAGTGAATGGAGAAGGTCTCGACAGCTTTGCTACCAAACAAAAAGAAGCCGCAGGATCCACCATGGGAATGGGCAAGGGATCTTCGGGTGTGCTGGGTTCTATAACAGCAACAGGAGGTCTGGCGGCAGGTGTGGCAGGCGGAGGTGCGCAGGCATACGGAGCATATACCGATCAACAAGCCGGAAAATACAGCAAGGAGAAAGGCGGTAAAGGCTGGGGAGGCGTTGCCACAGCAGCAGGACGCGGATTGTCGACAGCAGCGGATGTAACCACCAGCGCTTTAAAAACCACGCAAGCGATCTCTGCCGTAACCGGGAATGCCGGTGCCTTTAGTGCAGCAGCTGCAGGATTAGCGCCTATGGGCATGATCACCTCGGGCTTCCAGGGAGTAAAAGGTGTGCACAATGCCATGTTGAATAAAGGAAGGGAAGCTAAAGCAGAGGATATGGCGGCAAAAGCCACGGATCCGGAACAGAAAAAATTATTTGAAAGTCTGGCAGAAAATAAAAAGGAAAAGAAACATAAGGGAATGGCCGACGCTGCATTGGGTGCAGGAGGTATGGTGGCCGCAGGTCTCATGCTAAACCCTGTGACCGCTCCTGCAGGGCTTGCGATCGGTGCTGCCTTAGGTCTTGGTCAGGGTGCCTACAGCCTTTTCAAAATGATCCGTCAGAAAGGAAGGGACAAAGCAGATGAGTACGATAAAAAATCTGCTATGACACCTGCACAGATCATCGATACAAAAACAAAAGAATACGAGGCCACTATTGCAGAAGGAAAAGACACCTGGAACCCATGGAAAAAACACCAGGCAAAAAAGGCCGAAGCCAAACTGACTACAATGAATGCCGACAAAGACAAGTTTGCCGCAGGTAAATCGAACGAATACAAACAAAAAAGCAATCGTTACAACAACATATTCGATAAAACAGAATCTACCGCATCGCAGAAAGAGAAAAAAGATAAGATGGCGGAACAAATACAGGGTCTGAGCCCCGAAACACAGCAGGAAGCGATGCATGGTATTATGGGCATCAACAAGTTTGAAAAAGACGAGCAGGGCGGACTGGCGAAAGATGCAAAAGGCAAGCCTAAGAAGACCGCCTATTTCCAGAACCAGATCTTTACTATCCAGGAAGCCTTTGTGAAAAAACAAGATCCACAAGCCGTTGCTGCCAAGGCCGAAGACATTGCTGCAACAAGGGGTGCAGCGAAAAAACAAGCTGCCATCGATGCCGGACAGGAACCGGAAAAAGAACCGACCGTGTTCTCGAGCGAAAAGGAAATTACAGCATTGGTGGCAGAAGCAATGGGTATGAGCGAAGATGCAGCAGAAAAACAATTGCTGAGCAGTAAATTGTAATAAAAAAAGAAAATGGAACTGAAAGAAATAGAAGGTGCTTTAATTGCCGAAGGATTCGAAGTTCGTTCGAATACGATAGATATAGAAGGGATCGCAGTACCTACACTAACGGTATTGATAGAACTGGAAGGAAAAGAAAAAAAACAGGGCATCGACCTGGAGCTGATGTTCGTTCCCGGTATCGATGATCAGCTGGAAGGCTGCCACATCCTCCAATGTTTCATTGTACTTGCCGATAGTATCGATTCATATGCACCTGAAAAAAGAGAAGAGCTTGCTGCCGCACTTTCTGCATTCAATATGAATCTTCCGCTTGGAGCTTATGGCGTACTGGACCAGGACCAATTGTTCTACTACAAACATATGATCATGATGCCTTCGGAAATGAACGAGGCAACAAAAGCATCGCTGATCCAAAGCATCTGGATGGTTTGTTTTGTTCAGAACCAGTGTTATCCGATCATTGAGACGATCCTGGATAAAGAGATGGCTTGATCTTTTTCCGGGTGCATACACGGCCAGGAGCCAACAAACCAAACAACATGCACAAAAGAATAAATGTGCTTTTAAGCTTTATTATATTGGTAAATGCACTTGTTGCACAGATCAGTAACGACTCTGCCAATAAATATAATGACAACCATAAAAAGAACGGCTTATGGGAAGTTTACCTGAACGAATTTACTAACCCAACAGGCAAAGACAAGGCCATCTTCATCGGCTATGAGCTATACGACAATGGCGAATGCGTTTATCCTTTTACAAAATACAAAGTAAAAAAATATACGGTTGTTTTTGAAGGTAAAAAAGGTACAACAAGCGCTCCTGTTCTGCTAAACGGGAATATCAAATTCTTATATCCTTCCGGTAAGGTTGCATATGAAGGACAATACCGGAACGGCAGGCCTGTTTACTTAAATGCATTTAATTATGATAAACAAGGAAACTGCACTATGAAAGAATTACTCGATTTTGCAAACACCTACAACAATATCGACGGAACTTTTTATTATCAGTACTTCGGCCCCGGCAATAAATTATACAAGCGGGGGTATTACCGAAAAGGCGATAAAGGATGGCGTGTTTATGACGACAAATTATAAGATTATACCAAATATCTTTCGTTCTCTTACTGAAATGCAGGAATTTTAAAGTCAAGGGCTCCGGTAAAAAACAGCTGAACTACCAATAACAAACTGCCCTGGTAACAAGAGTGCAGAGACGCTCGCGGGAACGCAAAGAGATTGCATACACTCTATGCGAAACAGCTTTATTAATTGGAGCTGCCAGACTCCTCAGAACAGGATCCGTTTGAATTTTCTTTCCCTTGCTCTTTATACATCAGTATCGTATAATCTCCTTCCGCGTAGTCATCTTTCAACAGCACCTGTGGACAGATCTTTTGGCAGTAGGCAAGGATGCGTCCCTTATCATATGCTACCAGTCCGCCTCCTTTCAGTTCCACCGATTCCAGCAGGTTAAAACCGAAAGCGATATCGCTCAGACTGTATAAGCGGAAGATCATTTTATAAATGAAATGAGGGTCGGAATTGCGGTAACTTAGTGCGCCGGATGCGATCACGTAGTCGTAGGAAGCAAGATCGGCAGACCAGAAATCACCTAAGAGAAACGAAGTATCCGGAACTGTTTTATATCGTCCGCCGGCCAGCTCTATGAATTCTTTTACCTGATCGATGCCGGTATAAATGCAGCTGATTTGCTGCTGTCCGAAAAAATCAAGGAGATCGCCGGTGCCACAACCGACATCGAGCACCCTGCGTCCCGAAAGATCTCCAATGATCAGCAGGTTCTCAAAACGCAGTGTCTGATTTTCTTTGTTCTTCCAGCCGAGCGCTTCATTGGAAGCAATGCCGAAGTTTTTGATACAATCCTTGTGGTATTTGATGATATGTGCCCTTGATAAAAGATCCATGATCCTTAAAGTATTTTTCCTTCTTTCAGAAATTCATTTTTGATCGCATCGAGCAGATCCTCTTTCGAGATTTTCGGATCCTTTTTCTGCGCCGCGCGAATGGAGCAGAATTTCAATACGTTTACGATCGCGCCACCTGCCATCACATGCTCTTTCGAGATCTGCTTGAAGTCGATCGATTCATCCGCTTTCAAATGTCCGTCGAATGCTTTTTGCCAAAGGTTGAAACGCTCTCTTTCGGTTGGCATCTGGAAATGGATCATGCTTTGGAAACGACGGGTAAAAGCTTCATCGATATTCCCTTTTAAGTTGGAAGAAAGGATAACGGTGCCCGGATACTCTTCCGTGCGCTGCAGTAAGTAGGATACTTCCTGGTTGGCATACCGCTCCTGGGAAGAATTGGTATCCGATCGTTTTCCGAAGAGTGAATCTGCTTCATCGAAGAACAGGATCCAGTCTTTGTTCTCTGCCATATCAAAAACACGTGCGAGATTTTTTTCTGTTTCTCCCACCCACTTACTTACCATCATGGAGATATCGATCTTGTATACATCCCTTCCGGTGGATTTTCCTAAAAGGCCGGCTGTAAAAGTTTTCCCGGTTCCGGGTGGACCATAAAACAAAGCACGGTAGCCCGGTTTCACTTTGTCCTTCATGCCCCATTCGTTCATAATGAGGTCGTTGTTCTGTATCCAGGTATAGATGTGATCGATCTGTCTTTTCACTTCGGAGTCGAGAATAAGATCCTCCCAATTGGCATTCACATTGATAAGTGTAGCCGGAAATTTGGAGCTGAAGGTTGGTTTGTTCATCTGCCCCATCGTAAACAGGTCGATGAAATCAGGCTCCATTACAATAGCGCCGGAAAGCCTTGGCTCATTGTCTTTGGTGATATCCAGCTTCAGTAATTTCTGTTTGTAAAATAAGTGTGATGCATCGAAGATCTGCAGGAGCCTGATGCGTGTGACGAGGTTATCACCTCCTAAAATAAATGCAGCTGTTTCGCCGGTAGGAATAAATCCTCCGAAGTTTTCTCCTTTGATGCCGCCGAACTCGGAAAAGCCACGATCGTAAGTAGAGTTCTTGGTGAAAAACACATCGAGCACGCCTGGCCTGATATGATAGGCAAGTGAAAGGATCAGGATCAAACGTTCTTCAAAGGACAAATAGAATTTCCCAACCGTTTTTGCAAACATGGACGGATCGCTGTCGAGTGACGGAGCTTCGATCTCTTTTATATCCGCATACTCCGAATCAGAGCCAAAATAGATCTTGAACCGCGTTTCGATGACTTTACTTAACCACTCGAGTTCCCTGTTCAGCGACAGGGCATTTAATTCATGGCCTTCCATTCTACAAATATTAAATAATTATTCCATGGATATTTAATGATCGATAATCCCCACGGAAGCTTCAGAAGCAATACATCGAAAGCCGTGCGTGTGACCTTGATATACCAGTTCCCGTCTTTTTGATACATCAATCCTTCCCGCTGAATAAAGGTCCGCTGAAAATTTTCCGGCGAAGTATTATTCATTTCTTTCCACTGCGCGAGCACTGCATTGATCAGGTTCCCCGCTTCCGATTTTTCCTCTTCGGTCAAAGATACAGTTCTTTCGGCAGGTTCCGTGAGCTCCACACCACAAATTAATTTGTTGAGCATGAGTGTATATTCCGGATGATCTTCGGAAAAACCAACCATGTACTGTGTAAGATGAATGGCCCGTTGTTGTTTCTCCGGATCGATAAATGCACCTTTCTCAATGTATTTTAAATTCGTGAACAGACGGGTAAGGAAAGGCCAGAGAATAATAAGTCCGGCATTTGGTATATAAATGTTATCGTTCAGGTCGATGTCGATCCGTTCTTTCGGAGTATCTGCCTGTTCAGGTTTGTTCTTTGCTCTTCTTACATCCTGCTCTTCTTTGTATTTTGATTCCAATACAGTGAGTACAGGTTGTCTTTCTCTCAGCTTTTTAATGATCAGCTCTACTGCCTCTTCAACCGATCCAAACACCTTCGCTTTTTTGGAAAGGCCGCTATGTTCCGTTTTCTCTTTCTCCACATCTGCATCACGCAGGTAGTCCGCCCCGGGGTCTTTGCCAGCGACGGCCTGCAGCGCATTCTCTACAGATCGTTGCAGGTTGGTATCCCCTATCCTGCTTTTTGTCAGTTCGCACAGCCGAATAAATTCTTCTTTCGAAAGTCCCTGTGCAGAAAGGTAATTAAAGAAGACGGTGTATGGGATATCAATGCTGTCGTTCGCTCCCTTGCTTTGAACCAGGTCTGTAAACAGCTGAAGAGCGATGTAACGCTGATCCGCAGAAAGCAGGTTCGTTTCGTCAAGTACCAGGGCAAGCGCCGTTACTATGTTTGTATACGGCAACCTCCATTCATCCTGCGTGATCCGCAGGGAAGCAATGCTCTCGATAAAAGTTGCATCTACAATGCTTTCTGCCGTTAGCTGTTCTTTTGTATCTGCAATAATTGCCTGCAGCTTTTCTATTTCAGTCCCGGTAGCCTTTTCGAGCATGAACAGCCATGTTCCGAGGATCTCTTCATTTGTTGTTTCTGTGTTTTGATCGGGCAGAAAAAAAAGTCGGTCTGTTACCGCCAGGCCTCTTGCAATGCCCGCACCGTTAAGGCTTTGTTCTATCTGTTTTAATGCAGCGCGGAGCGGATAGAATTTCTGATTTTTTACTTCTTTCTCTTTCCTGATCGCTTTCATCACTTGTTGCCAGGTACCGGAGATCGACTGGTTTTGCTCATTTTCGGGGACAGGCAAATCCCCGTCATTTTGTATCACCTCCGCAATCGAAGGATCGATGCTGGTCAGCAAAAGACCGAGTGTTCTTACAAAACGAAGCTGAAGCTCCTCTGTGCTTATATCATTTGAAATACTCTTCTCATATTGCCGGATCAGCTCATGTACATAGCCTGCAGGATATTCACTGCCCGGGTTTTGCAGGTACAGCTCTTTCAGCCAGGTGTTATTTTGCTCCAGTGTTTCGATGATCTGTTCCGGTGCAAGTGCCGTTTTGTTCTCCGCTTCTGCACTTACTAATAAAACAGCCAGTTCTTTGAAAAATTCCGGCTGATAGTCCGCAGCAGCATTCAGCTTCCGGGCAAGGATAAACGTTGCAGACAAAGCGGTAGACTGAAGCATCTTTTCAAAAGCATCTGTTTCTTTTACCGAAGACCACCAGGGCAGTTCGCCGTTAAAGAAATAGTACAGGGCAATGTCTGCAATACTGTCGTGGGACAAAGTATTTGCTGCTTTCAGCTCTTCTATGATCTCCTCTTCCGACAAGGGTTCCGGGAGATCTATTGTTTTTGCGGCTGTCTGGATTTCGGCTGATGCTTCCTCTTTAGAAGATCTCTGCTTCAGCTTATCCGGCTTGCTTTCAGATCCTTTTGTTTTAGCTTTTTCCTGAGCGTCTTTCCTGCTTTTTTGCAATACGTCGCCCGGATTTTCTTTGTCTGCTGGTATGTTCAGTGATCCCGGCTTTTGTTGCAGCTCTTTTGTTACAGGCAGCGAACTATCGAAGCCCAGTGTCTCTTTCCACCATTGGAAGCTTTTTTCTTTGACTATCGCCTCATTTGATTCGGGAGATACCTGAGCTCCCCAAACAGGAAAATCCCTGCGGAACAGCTCTATCATTTTTGCTTTATCCGGAAAGTCCTGCAGTGAATTTACAAATGAAATAAACGTCCGCTGATCTGCCGCATACCGTATGTTGATAAAATTGAGCAGGGTACGTTTGCCGGGAAAATCAGCTGTATTTTCCAGCACCGACAACAAGGCCTGTACGTGCGGTGCCTTGTTTGCTTTGGCAGCAGCGATCTGCAGGCTAAGGTTTTCGTTTGCTGTTTCCGGAAAACCCCGACCGATAAGGTCAAAGATCTCTTGTTTATATTCAACATCCAATCCTTGTATGAAGGAGATAAAGCTGTCCTTCGTGGCAATCGTATTGTTGTCTATAAAATTCAGGATCTCCTGTTTCGCCCTGAATGCAGGTTTGTTTTCCAGCAATAGAAGTAGCTCATCAATGTGACGGGGTTTGTTTTTTGTTGTGCCTGTAATTTCTGTTCCGAAAAACTGTTCGTTGATAGCAGATAACAATTGCTGCTTTTCAGGAAAATGCAGCTCTGTTATAAAGGACAGCAGCGTCTCTTTTTTTACAGCAGCGTTTTTATTAATGAAGGCCTGTAATTTCTCTTTGCCTGAAAAATTCCCAAAACTATCAATCAGGCGGATCAGCGTATTCAGTTCCTGTCTTGTGAAAACGGAGCTTTCGTTATCAATTTCGTTTTCTGCTGCGGGTTCTTTGCCTTCCGGTTTTTCATCCCGGGCAGTTCGCTGCTTTTCCGTATTATCGTTTTCACTTTCAGGGATTTTTCTGCTGATTGTGTTGTCTACTGAAAATTCTTTATCGATAAATTCCAGCACTGATCCTTTCTCCGGAAACTCCTGCAGGCCTCTTACATACACGATCAGTTTCTGTGGATCCGATGCTGCACCTGTTTCAAGAAAACGCAACAGGTTCCGTTTTCCTTTGGAATACTCACTGAGCTCGACAAAGTGTA
Organism: Bacteroidota bacterium; assembly: GCA_021156365.1. Taxonomy (GTDB): domain Bacteria; phylum Bacteroidota; class Bacteroidia; order B-17B0; family Aurantibacillaceae; genus JADJDM01. Next base: position 217,153 of record JAJNDK010000004.1, on the reverse strand, counting down.
TAACAGAAAGGAGTCGTTGATCTGTTTGTTTGCTCAGCTGTTCTTCAGGAGCAGGTATGGTATCGAGTGTGTTTTGTAAAATCGCGAAGAAGGAAGAAAGTGCTGCCTGTTCCTGAAGTGATGCAATGAATTCCAGCAGGGAAGTTTTTTCCTCCCGATAGCTGTCGGGATTAATCTCTTCGTTTACCCAGCTCACAAGGCCCGTTCTGCTGCGAATGGCTTTTACTTCCACAAGCAGCTGTTTTAATTGCACAGGATCCTGAATCCCTTCCAATACTTCTTTCAATACATTTGCCTGTTTCCTGTAGCTGAGCTCCTTTAAGTTGGATAAAAAATTCTTTTGCTCCGGTTGCTGAATTGATGTCACCTCATCAAAATCCGGAACATCAAACAAACGGTGCAGGCTATTTTCATTGACAGTTCCGGCAGAAAGACTCTTCACTATTTCCAGCTCTAAATGAGCTAAGGCGATCCCGCTTCCTGCCGAAAGGGTTTGCAAAACAGCTTTGAAACGCTCCGGGCTGAATGCCTCTCCTTCCCAGTACTGTTCCGTGATGAAAGCGCTGCGGATAAATTGTTTCACATTATTCCTGTTAGCAGTGCTTATTTTTCCCAATAGCTCATACAGATCCGATTGGAGAGGTTGTTGTTCTTTATTGTCCAGTACTAAGTTCAGCCATGTCTGCTTGCTTAGTGATTCCAGCTGTACAAGACGGTAAACGGATCTAAAATTACCGGAGAGCAGGCTGTTTCTGAGAATTGAAAAAAGTACGGCCGGGCTTTTTAATCGCTCACGGATAAAAGTGCCCAAAGCCCATGCAGATGGAAAAGCTTTTAAAACCATGTCTCTCCCTGAGATATATTCCAGAATAAGTGCCTCGTGTTTTTCGCCAATAAAATTCACATCCGGGATCCTTTCCTGCTCTTTACTATACGACGTTTCATCGTTTCTCCTGACAGCCATTTCAGCGATCTTCACATATTGCTCTTCGAGACTTTCATGGTATTGAAACAGGTTCACAGCTTCTTCTTTTGTTAACGGTGTTTTCAGGCTTAGTGTGTCATAGTGTTTTACCAGGATACCATAGGTTTCCCATAAGGGCAATTTAAATTTCACGGCAATAAGCGTGATCAGCTCATTGATGCCTTCCTTGAAATTAAACGACTGCCCTCTTTGCTGATCGATGATAAACAGAAGCAACTGCTGTGCTGCGATCTTCGGATGCAGACCCAGAGCCTTGTGCTGAGAGATCAGCGCAATGACAGCTTCCAGTGTTTCGCTGAAGGTGTTCCTGAAAACCGGCAAGACCTCGTCCAGAATACTCAGGGCGTTCGTCCAGTTCAGCCCGGAAAACAATGCAGATGGCTTTTCGGTTTCGCGGATCAGTTCCTTCGCAAAATCAGCGTAGGCTGCACCATATGTTCTTTTAAAAAGACGCAGGATCTTTTCGATCGTTGCATCGGGATCATTTTCCAGGTCTGCTTCTCCATGCAGGTCGGTATAGCGGTTTCCCCACCAGGGCCAGGCTGCATAGTTGAGGACAAATGTCAGCAGGTTGGAGAAATAAACCGCATCCAATACATCTGCGCCTGGCGGGTCGGATTCAGCTTCTTTTGTTCCGGCAGGCGCAGGTTCTTCTACTGAAAGTACTGCTGCCAGCTTTTTCCTTTCTTCTTCTTTCAGAAACAGTTTGCTTTGTGCATGCAATTCTTCAGCAGATGTAATCCGTTCCTTTAGGAGCTGTTTCATTAAAAGGACGGCCGCCGGAGTTTTTATTTCACCCGGCATTATTGCCACGGACAAAGCATCCCTGATCTGCTTTTTTAATTGTTCATCCCCGCCAAAATCTGTTTTTCGCAGGAAAATGCTTAAGATATTTTTAAAATACGATGCCGGCAATCCAAGCAGGATATTTACAAAAGTATGTTGCCTTGTTCTATGCCCTTTAAGAAGTGCAGCCAGCTTTGCAGGTGACCGGAGCAGTAATTCCCTGATCAATACAAACAATTCCTGTTCGGGAATACTCTCTGAACCTGCCATTGTTTGCGCTTTTCCCGAGACAGGTAAAGAGCCAAAAGCAAGATAATGTAAGACACTTTGCTCTTTTTGCAGCAACACTGTTTTTACTTCAGCTTGTTCTTTACCCGTTAAGTCGTTCGCAAAGCTTTGTTCTTCTTTTATTTCTTTTACTGCATCACTATTCAAAACAGAAAGATCTCCGAGGTAAACCGCTGTTTCTTCCAGACTGAGTTTTTGCAGCGTACTGTCTTCTGCAATAAACGCTGTGAGAAGGTCTTCGTACGAATTTATGATCCCCTGGCCTTCTATCAATTGCGCAAGTGTTTTCCGGATCAGCTGTTTCCCGGAGACCTGCCTGTCAAGATCGGCCGACTGAATAAGCGGATCCATGATGCCGGCAATCTTCGTGAAAACCGCTCTGCCTTTTTCTGCAACGAGATGCTGAAGTATCGTACGCAATTCACGATCGGTGAATTGCTGCAGCAATCGTTTTTGTACCGCCCGGCTTCCATTTGAGAACAAATAGTGTGTAAGGATCTTTCTGAAAGCTGTTTCCTGCCATTTACCAACAGAAGGTAAAGCACTGCTCCACCAGGGAAGAACACCATTCCGGAGGAACCAAATGAGAGCCTCTGCTTCGCTGCCGCCTTCTTTTTTTTCCCTGTCCTTCCCGGATGTTTTTTTTGTATTATTTCCGATCTCATTGCTGAGCTGTTTCCGCAGCTGATCTTTAAATGCCGCCGTAATGGATGCCGTATCAAATGGCCGTGTAATGACACCAAGGTCCAATGTAAGCTGTTCGATCCGGATCGTGTCATCGCTGCCATTTGCTTCATCCAGTAATTCTTCGAGTGCGCGGGTGAACGATTCGTTCACAATAGCAGAGAGCGCCTCTTCATCAGCCTGGTACGATCCCTGCTCTGTATTTATTATTTCGAATAAAATACGCTGAACCTTATGATTGCCGGTACTCATTCTCAGGAAATTAAAACATCCATCAATGCGTCGAGCGCTTTCATTTTTGCAGGAGCCGATCCTGTTTTTTCAATGGCATCGTAGGCTTCCAGGTGCTGTTCAAGTATCCGCATCGCTTCAAAATCAAGCCATTTCATATTGACCGCCAAATGCGAAGGCAGTTCTTCGTACAGGTATTCTTCCATGTATTTTCTGAAACCTTCTTTCTGGAATTTGGATGGCCAGGTCGGAAGAAGAACGGTTACGATATAGGAAAAAGGATTGCTTAAATTAATGTAGTGGTCTTCGTATTTTGTAAAGAATAAATAATCCGGGATACGATCCTTTGTGCTGTATAAAAAATAATCGAGCTTCTCTTCCGCCGCTTCACGTGTTGAATAATACATACGGGTAAGCAGGTCGCCGTGACTGCAATTGAATTTTATCCGGTATTCCTTCATCGCTGTTTCGATGATCGCAAAATTCTCTTTCTTCTTACACAGCTCCGTAAACTCATCGGCAAAGTCGTTGGCCGCTGTAAGGGTATACCTGCGTTCTGAAATGAAGAAAGGCATATTGTCCGTCATTACGTTGAAACCAAAGCAGGGCATATCATCGGTAGGCTTCAGCGTGATGTGATCAATGATCCGGAAATTCTCCGATTCGCGGTCGATACGCCGCAACTGCCCGGAAACAAATTCTTTTTTATTCTTCGTGTGCACACCGCTTAGCGTTATGGTTGAAACGGGTTTGTTTTCGGCATCCAGCACGCTGATCTCATCACCATTCTCAACAAGCAGCTCCATATCGGATACCTGCTTCAGCACTATCTTTAAGGGATCACCTCCTTTGAGCGAGTGGATCTTAAAACTAAAGCCCGGGTGTTCAGGATCTGCCTTGGTATTGATCACATCCGTTAACTGTCTTTTGCTTAGCCCGGCCAGGTTCAGGTTCTTGCCGATCCAGCAGTGAATGCCCGAAATGCCTGATTTTACGGATGAAGGCCCTGTGCTGTGCTTTTCGGCTGAGAGCTTCGGGAAGTGCCGGAGGAGCTCCAGCTTGTATTTGATGGCATCGGCAGGGTGCAGATCGGTGAGTAATTCTATCTTATAGGTTTCCACACCGAAACGGGCAAGCATATGATTCAGTGCAGTATTCCGCCTGCGCAAAAACTCTTCTCTTGTTTCTCTTGCATTCCGGATCTGCCAGGTGATCTTCTCTTTGGTTGTATCCAGGAAACGGACCCAGGCTGCTTTTAGTTTTATCTTATCATCAAAATCGTGGTGAGTAACAAGGTAGTTCTCCACGAATTTCGTGTACAGGAGTTCGATGCCGGGAAGCTCTTCGAGGAACTGAACAGCATAGGTATGATCAATGTCTTCGGTTGAAAAAAGATATTTTACATGATCGAGCTGTGCCAGGAAATTGCCCATGATCTGGTCATAGATCATCAGGTAGCCTTTCAATTGTTTTATAGCCCCGAGCTTTTCGTCACTGGCTCCGGCGGCAGGTCCCTTGGCACCAATACCATAGGTTTCCGGGAAATCGTTCTGAACGCTGTGGTACTTTTTCAGGTTCCTTGAAACTCCTTTCGGAACATCAAGGGTATTTTGCCTGTGGGAAGAAGTCCGATTAAGATGTGGAGAAAATCGCAGTTCGATGGAGCTCGGCTCGCTCTTATACACTATGGTGTTTTTATACCGGCAAATAAAAGTAGTGGTGCGCGGATCAAGCTTCGGGGTTTTGTTTCCCGGTACGTTGTAGATCCAGTTAAAAGGCTGGTTCTGCTTGCCAATAATTTTCAGCTCATGAACAAAGGATACACCCGGTATGGCCATAATGAGGCTCATGAGATCCGACACAAAGATCTGTTGCCTTACGCTGTGCTGCAGGATCTCTTCTTCCAGTAAAAAACCATTCTTCAATACCGGGCCGTCGAATATTTTCTCCACCGGAATTCCTTTCTCCCAGAGTTCCTGTAAGCTGCGGAATTTGATCTCCGGCGAAAAATAATTCTGCACACACTGTACAAACTCGGAAAATATTTTTTTGGGATCTATGTCGTTCGTCAATTCGAGGTCGAGCAAAATGCCTATCGGTTCATGCTCCATAAAAACCGGCTCGCTGAAATCAATGCCTAAGGGCCTGTTGGTTTCCACAAGCTGTACGATCTTTTTCTTAATACCCTCCCGGAACTCTTCATCTTCATAATCGGGGTGGATCTCTATCTGTATATCAAACACACCGGGGATAGTCCTTTCGTGCAGGTAAGGAGCGATGGTGCAGTTCTTCACTCCTTTCATATCCAGGATCAGGCGTTTGAAATCGAGCGTGGATAAGGCGTTGGTAGTGAGGATCTCTTCGGGTGGAAAAAGTGCATCCTTTATTTTTTCACGTCCTTCGGTATTCAGCAGGTCGCTGATCTCAAAATCGGCACGGTAGGCAAGATCGGTGAGTGCATAACACAGCACTTCGAGAATAGTAACGCCGGGATCGTGAAAGTTGAAATCGGTCCATTGTTTGCCGGAGAGCTCCTGTATTTTACGAAGCCCCTGCTCTTTCAGCAAATGCAGATCGACCGAGTCGTCTTTTACACTTGATTCTTTTATTGAAACCGGCTCCATCATGTATTGGCTGGCAGGTTATTTTCCCGCACTTTCTTTTGACTGCAAATGAATTTTTTCAATGAGTTTGTATACATCTCTGAAAGGCTGCTTGCTGACGGCTTCCAGGATCAGGTTGACCTCGTCAACGCTTAACTCCAGTTTTATCGTTTTCTGCGGTTTTGCTTTCTGCATGTGCTGATCAATAGAGTTTTGCAATATTATATTTTACCAGTACACCTTCACCGTAATTGGTTTTGGTGCGGATCTGCAGCTGGTAACTGAAATACGAACCGCTCCAGCGGATATCGATCTTGTTCTTTGCCCAGCCATAGTAGCCGCAGGTTTTCGTAATAGCACTTTTTGATTGCCCGTAAGTACTCACTGCAATGGCATGCAATATGGAATGCGCTCCTTTTTTACCAACGGATGCGATCACTTCGAAAGCCTGGTATTCGTTGAGCTCCGAAAGCACATCGTGCCATTGGCCATCTGCAGGCACATCGCCGAAAGCAAAACTTCCCTTACGGCCTTCCATGCCCACCATGCCGGCCACATCCAGCTTGTTGGTAGGACGTGTGAGACCGATACCGATGTTACCGCCTTTTTCAATAAAGAGACGACTGCCACCATTAGGCTCGCTGATGTTAAATCCTTCGTTCCCGTCTTCGCTTTTTTCATTCAGTACCCAGGCTGGGTTCAGGTCATTGATGTTATCAAAAAAATTGATCAGCTCACGGTTGGGGCCGTCTGCATGGATCCGTATCCCTTCCCCTTTGTTTTTGTAAACTCCATCATCGTGCTTGTTGATCCCCGATTCAATGAAGTCATGAAAATCCCGTTCGGTAGGAATTGTACCTTTTAAAAATAGATTTTTAAGGTCTGCCCTTGTTTTCTCTGCCATTCTAATCTTTTAAATACAATGTAAATGTGTCGTTCCCTGTTTTCGTGTCCCCGCTCTGGGCCGGTACACGGAATGTTTTTTCAAGCCTGTCGAAACCGAGCCCGGCATCTGCATTTGCCAGGTTCATGCTTATTAAAAAATCATTCCCTATCATCATATCATTTATACCCGGCTTGTCGGTTGCGATTGCGTCGTTAAAAGACAGCAATTTATGATTATTATCCGGAATTAGTACCGAAACGGGGTATTTTGGTTTTATGACCATATTATTGCTCTGTGCCGTGCTCACGTTGATGATCTGCCCGTCTACAATATGAAATGCGGAGAAATTGGTTACAAAATCAACGTAGTCTTCCAGCTCTATTGCATTCAGGATCGTAGTTACGGGAATGGCCCCTCCCAGTGTAATGATCTTCCGGCTTTTCCACGGATCCAGGAAGTCCATGATCCGCTGGTGCAGGCGTTTTACAGAGAGTCTTTCATCATAGCCTTTTCTGAAACGTACATGGAATTTCAGGCGGATCTTTTCATACACAGGGTTGATAACCGATATTTTCATACCGGATAAAGCCCGCTGGTTAAGGTAGTTCTGCATGCGCATCAACTGTTCCTTCGGAAAATAACGCTCGAGTGCATCGGGTACTTCATGCTCACCCGGAATGACCACAACCGTGATGGCTCCCGGCTGAAAGGCAAATTCGGTATTCAGATGGCTGAGGCATTTTAAGCTTTGGATCTCCGGGAATTGTGCCAGTAGCAATGCTTCCATATCGCGTGTGGATACCGCCCGAGCTTTGTGACGGATCCGCTCACTCACCCTGAACCTGAAGAGGTCTTCCGATTCGGGATTGCGTCCGCCGAAAGAAGGATAGTGCTGCTCCACGGCTTCGATCTGCACAACAGGTATAGTCAGTTCTTTGATCGTATGCTCCGGCACCGGTTTCGAATATACATCAAGGTAATGATCGCGTGTGGCAAGCCCTGCGTTCAAGTGAATGTTCTCGATGAACACACCGGTGTACATGTCTTTGAGATCAAAACGCAACCAGATGCTTTGTCCGTCATATACATTTGGTGCTACCTGCATTTCGGGCAATTGTATTTTGAGGATGCCGGTTTGCTGCAATTTTTGTGTGCTGTCGCCGGTGATCTTATCCGGAGCGAGTGGCTGCCAGTTTGCCTGGTCCAAAACACTCAGCGCAAAACCTTCCACGTTATCATCCCTGTACCTGCTGCTTTGATTACTGATCCTGAAGAGAAGCGAAATTTCTTTGGCGCTGAGCAGTGGATCCAGGCCGATAAAAAAGGATCCGCCTTCAGGGAAATACGGAAGGATGGCCCAATTGCCGGGCCCTTTCACTTCTTCCGAGCCGAAAGGATGCAGTTTTTTAAAGCTGATCTTTTCTCCCCACTGCCCTACTTCTATATTTGCTTTGTATTCGAGCGAAATGTTTTTGAGCGAAGGCGTGTAAGGCGCGTTGATGATCTTCGGTTCCTTTTTTTCCTTTACCGAGCGGAAGGCTTCTCTTTGCAACAGCTCCGGGTATTCATCATGACCAAAACATACATCCGGGTAGCAGAGCTCCATCCGGATAAAACCATCGGTAGAGGCAATATCGTACTCTTTGATCGGCCCGAGAATACGCGATTCCGTATCAAGCGCCATCGAAGGTACATCGATCTCATTCATTCTCCGGATAAGGGAGATCGCGTCATTGTTGTATCCACTCCCCGAAGGAACGCCGGTGAAAAGATCGACTACCTGTTTGTTTTCCAATGGCAGCCAGGTCTTATCCACTAAGTGAGAGAGACGGGCTTTGAAGGATGAATTGTTGTCAATGCCTGTGTAATCTTTGTAATAGGTTTTGAATCCACCCCTGTCATCCGGCAGGTCATGCCACTCGAGGTTAATGATGAGCTCCTTTAAAGGTTTCAGAAATAAATTCTTGTGCCCGATATACAGGCTGGAACCGATGATCGGTTTTGAGCCAAAGGGCTCGAAAGGACGATCATTCTCAAAAACCCCGAATTCATTTTGAATGATCAGGTTCTTTATTCCTATTACTGCAATATTCAGTTTCGGATCGGAAAAACCAAGATCCCTGAATATATTGTATACGTCAAGTCCCTTAGGCGTTAATACAAATTTCAATATGGCGTCTCCTTCGGGATTTTCAGGATCAGGCGAGATCAGCGGCAATTCGTATCTCTTCAGCAGCACATCAAAACGCAGGATCAGGCGATCGGGATCCGTTCCGGTTTTGAAAAAAACCTGCAAGCTATTTTCTTCCACCGGCATCATTCCGGGCTCACTGCTGTAGAAGCAGGACCACCCATTGGAAATAAGCTCGTTCAGCTTTTCTATCGAATACGCAAAATACCGGTTGTTTATTTTTTCCTTTAAACGGATGCTCTCGATACGGCTCAGGTAAAAATCAAAAGTGATCCGCCTGTCGCCTTCTTCCAATACAAGGAATTGTGAAGCTACTTCGAATCCGATCACCGCATTTTCTTTCCGTGCATCTACTTCCTTCAGATCGAACACAGCGGTGCCGCCCTGGCTGAGATCCATAAAAGATCCTTTCCATGGGGTGTCGGAAAGATTGACACCCGCTACCTGTTTGATGCTTCCTTCGTGAATGCTCAGTGGTTGGGTCAATTCAAAATAAACGGGCGTGCCATCTTCCGTAACCGCATAATTGAATTGTGTATTCGTGTCGAGCTCGAGCGAACCTGATCCTGCAGCCGTAATGAAATTCAGGTAAAGTGAATCGCTATTCCCTTTCATGGGAGCCATACCCAGTATGTTGTAGAAGTAATGGACAAGATGACGCTCCGAAATATGGTTTAGCTTTTTTTGTGCATGATAATACAGATCTGAAAAAGCAATAAATAAAGCAATGTGCGGCTTGATATTCCCCTCGGTCAACACTTCCGTGTTCAGGAATACTTCCGTTTCTTTTTTCAGCAGCTCGATATCATGGATGATCTTATAGATATTTTGCCCGATCGTCAGGGTAATATCTTTTGCCCAATCCTTCGTTTCAGGAAATGTAAACGCTTTTCCATACCGCCAGTAGTCGCCAAATTCGTTGGTGAAATTAGCTACCGAAGGATTTCTCCATTTGAATTCTTTATCCAGTTTCCGGCTGGTTTCGGTAACAATAAGGAAGTAGTGGCTTAATCGGTTGGTAATGTATTTTTTTAGCTGTTCGTAGAAAGAAGCATACACATGGATATTGGAAACCGACTGCTCGATCTCAGCAAACATTCCCGATGACATAGCTACCAGGCTTTTCAGAGCACTAAGCTTAACGCCTTCGTCTTTTGTTTTGTCAACCAATTGCAGCATCTCTGCTGCTTTGGCTGTCCAGCTCTCGGTGTCGAGCGATTGAAGGAACAACAGGCAAATAGTGGGATCGTCCCTGAAAAAAGGCGCCCAATCGCCATCCGGCCGGTTGTGGAAATTAAAATAGGAGATCTGCTTTCCATACTCTGCTGCAAAGCGCGAAAAATCTGCGAGGGTTTTTTCATCAATACGGAAATATTCGGGCAGGAGCTTCCTGTTGAATCGGATACTTTGTCCGATCCACTTCTTTTCTAAGATCCTGTTCCTGTCCTGGCAATGATTCATTCCTTTATTGTACTAATTCCATTTTAAAGTTCGGTCCCTTCTTTCAGGTAGAAAGGAAATACCATATTAAAGCGGCTGTTGTTGCTCCTGATCTTATATACCAGCGCTATGTACATAATGCCTTCTTCCAACATCAGATTAAATTCCACATTCTCGAGATCTACCCGCGGCTCATATAAAGCAACTGCGTTTTTGATCTTATCGGTAAGCCTGGTTTTCAATGAGACAGTGAAAGGCTCAAACAATAAAGGTGTGAGATCGCAGCCGTATGCGCCATCGTAGATCCGTTCGCCGGGCAGTGTAGTCAGCAGGATCTGCAGGCTCTCCACAATATCATTGTTCCCTTCGCGGCGTTCCACTCCTTTTGACGCTTTGTTGAAAGCGGGAGGAAAGGACCAGCCTTTTCCTATGTGTAACAGATCATCTTCAGACATGCTCATTTTTAACCTCCTATTTGTACTGTTGGAAATCCAATTGCGATCGACCCGCCGTGTGCAGTGGTATCACCCATACGTGCTGCCGGTTTTCCACCTATCATTACTGTAGCCGAGCCTTTGATGATCACATCCGGCGGGCCCACGCAAACACACTGCGAACCTAATGTGGCAGCAGGCATATTGCCGATCATAACTGTCGGGATGCCCACTAAAATAGGTCCACCCACATGTGGAATAGGTGGTACACCCGGTGTCTGCATCGGGCAGGTATGTAAGTCTCCTAATCTGGCTGCTGCCGGCATGTTATTTTGTTTTTCTAATTATTTTTTCTCCCGTTCCCGATACATTCCGGCGTATACAGCCGGGACAATCGAACTGGCACTCTTACTATATTTCGACACTATCTCTTGTATATCTTTTCTAATTAATTTTTACCATTGTTCCTTTGAGGATGGCAATGGCACTTGTTTTTATTTCTACTCCTGTATTCCCCGAAGCTGCAAATTTTCCTTTCGCTGCTACGGTCACATCCAGGCCACCTACATCCATTCCCTGCTTGGCATCCAGCTTTATATTGGCACCGGAAATGGTAACATCTTTTGTGGCCTTCAGGCTGATCGCTCCTTTTGAGCTCAGGCTGATCTCCGTTTTATTCATCGTTACTTCATTGCCATGCTGATCTTTCAGCTGGATCTGTTTTTCTTTATCATCGATCGTAATAATGTTGCCACCCGGTGTTTTGATCGTAACAATTTTATCCTTGTCGTTGAACTCAAGACGGAGATCACTTTTTGTTACGATCGCTTTTATGTCGTTCTCTGCAGCAGGTGGTACTACCGGCGCGGTTTTTTTGTTGAACAGGGCTCCTAAGATTACCGGGTTGCGTGGATCATCATTCAGGAAACCAACCAATACCTCATCATCCACTTCGGGCCAGAAAAAAGTTCCTCCCGTTGCATTGGCATAATCGAATAACATGCGCGCCCAGAATTTAGCCGTGGCATCTATCATCGGGAGCTTGATCTGTATCCTGAATTTCCCGGCCGGATCGCCGTCACGTTTCAATACTTTCCCGATCTGTAATCCGCTGATACCAGGAGTAAGTCCAGCTGCTGGTTGTTGATGGATATTAAAATTCTCGGAATGCCAGTTCTGATCGAGCCCGAAATAGATACGGGTGAACCAGGAGGTTTGCGAGTACTCCTGTGTAACGCCTGTTACCACTACTTTGCCTGAGAATTTTGTTCCAATGCCTTTCAGCTCGATCGTATCGCCGATCGTTATGGTAGGATCACCTAACACTTTGAAAGATCCTTTCACTTTACTGTGAGCCGATTTTTCCATTACGGCCTTGCTCCATCCTTCGAGTTCGGCTTTCTCCACTTCTCCGGTATGAAAAAGTGATAAGGTAGCAGGACCAACGATCGTGTTCAGATCACTTGCCATGATCCCCGTAGCTTCTAACTGCTTAAACGTGGAGCTGCTCGCTTTTGCGGATTTGATCACGGCCTGTGTGTCGCCATCCCAGGTGGAAGATTCCACTTCGGCGATCTGCGTTATGGCGTTGGCTTCCGATTCAAAATCAAAGAGGTTCTGTCCGAAGGTGAGTGTCAGTTTCGGGCTGCCCACTGCGGGATTTACGATGCAGATCTTCCCGTCTTCATCTCCCGGCTTTTTTACGAGTACCAGCTTGCCGTTTATTTCCGCGCGGTTCAAAACGAAATCCCAATCGGTTGCATAATACTGGGAGATCGTGGTTTGTTTGATAAAATCGCTACCCGTAACGGTGAGCCTGCTGCTCAGGCCGTTCTCGGTAAATATTTTTTTCAGGTGATCGTCGTCTCCTGCTGCTGCACTTCCGTCGCCAAACACCCTGCTTTTTTTAGCAATGGTCATTTTTATCACCGGATCCCTGCATTCGATAATCGTGTAGGAATTATTGCCAGTGAGCTTTACACTGTGCTTTACGATAATACCTTTAAAAACCTTTTCGGTCTCTTCTTTGTAGCCCATGGCAATGCTCACCTCTGCGCCAGGCTCCAGATCGGTGGAAGAGCTCAGGGCAAATTCTTTTTTGGCCGGATTCCCATCGAGGAATGTGATGATGGCATGCGGAACTTTATTGGCTTTGTATATAGTACTGATAGAATAACAGGTGCTGGTGCCACCCGGCTCAAATTTTTTGCCGCCAACCGTTACAACATATGTTACTCTTCCCGTTTTTTCCATACCGCATTTTATTTGTCAAGAGGTGGAAGGTGTAAAACGGTACCGGGCTCTATGCCACGGATGGAGTCCAGTTTGTTGACTTTGGCGATCTGTGTGAAAAAGGATGCTTTGCCGTACATTTTTTTTGATACGGCGGTGAGGTGATCTCCTTCTTTTATCATTACAGAGTGTGTTACGTCCGGCGACATCAGGTTGGTGGATGCGCTGATCAGTTCCTGCGGTGTAAGCTGCAGGAATTCGAGCTGCATCTCCGCAGCCACCGGATTTCCCTGCTGGTCGAAACTTTTGTACTCGGTGCTCAGGTTGATGCAATTGGCTTGAAAACGAATGGCACCAAAGCTCACTTCGATATAATTGGGCTCATGTGTGTCGCCGTTTACTTTCAGCAAAAGATCTTTCAGCTTTTGTGCCTTTTCGGCTACTATCGGTGAGCTTCCTGTACCGGGACTGGTAATCGCCAGTGCTTGTTTGATAGCACCTTCCACGGCAAAGTCGTTGATGAGGATGGTAAAGCTCCAGCGTGGTGCATTAGAGCTGTTCCACATGGTATTCCCCTTGCCTTGCTGACCGCCGTAGGGAATGGTATTTTCAGAATAATTAGCGCTTTCTATGTATTTAATTGTCGAAGGATTGTACTGGGCTTTAATAGGATCTCCGGATTCGGCAGTACCATCTGCAGTGAGCGGGGTAAAGGTCATGAGCTCGCCGGGTTTGACTGTAGGTGCTGAAATTGCCACTTTTGTTGATATTTAGGTAGTTTATCGAAACGAGAGAACTTTATCTCTCCTGTTGTCTTTTTATTCCTTCATTCACTGCTTCTATACAATGGTTGATGATCTCTTCCCTGTACTTCTTCAATTGTTTTTTTACTTCCTGTTCTACTTCTGCCTTGGAGCTGCCTCCCGATGTTTTGGAGCCGCCTTCCAGCACAGTACGTATTACCAGTTCTTTGATCTCAATAGGCATGATCCGGTTTATTTTATAATTTACTCAAAGCTGACTTGCCTGCACTCAACGCCATCCGGGCACCCTTCATTGCCAGCTTCAGCGCTTCAAACATCAGCGAAACATTTACCTGTTTGTAGAACATATAGCGGAATGTTATTTTTTCCACCATCAGCTCGCTCTTCTCTGCATGAAAACCATTCGTTTCCCATGCGATCGGGTAGGCATTCACAAAAAACCAGCAATACACCGGGAAGCCTTCTTCATCGAGCATGGTTACGATAATGGGAATAGGGATCTTCCGTTTGGTATAGCACTGCGCTTCCATCCAATTGATGAGGAAAGATCCTTTGAACATTCCTCTTTCCAACACCAGCGGTGAAAATGTAACATCTTCCACCGAATAGATGATACCGCCTATCGCCCCGCCCGATTTGGTTTCACCTTCTTTTACCTTAAACCCGATACCGCTGACAGATCTGAATGCAATGTCCTTCACGAAAAGTCCGGGCAAACCGAAATCAACCCTGAAGTTGTAGCCTGGTAAGGGTTTTCCCGCTACTAATGGATTGAGGTCGTTTAATGCATCCGTAAAACTCATCTGAACAGGAGATATTAAAAATGCGAACCACTTTTCGTAGTTCGCATTTTAGATAGTTTATAAAATTATTCGATCGTGCAGCCTTCGTGAGCGATCTCGATCGTCTCGATAGCTACTTCTGATGAATCGGATTTCATGCTTGGGCTGCTGATCTTTTTCGGCCAGGCATTCAGTAATTTCCAGGTCATAACCGGAGCGTGTGCTTCATCGAGCAAACTGATGGTTACATCCTTACGCTCAGGAACGTGCATCTGCACTGCATTGAACCAGGTGTAATATTGTTTATCGTCTTTGAAGAGACCTTTTTTCACTGTTACGTCGCTGGATTTTCTCAAACCTGACATTTTTTGTTTTGAAAAGGTCTGACTGTTACCGTCGCGGTACTCAATCACATCTAATTCAATGTCCAGTCCTGAAACTTCAGAACAGTTGATGATCGTTCCTCCCAAATCTACTGAGAAGTGAAAGGAGGGCATTGGATATGCATTTTCAGCCATAGTATTGTTTTTTTAGTTTATTAGTAGATTAAAAAATTATGCTTCCTGCAATTTGTGAGAGAATTTCAGGATGATGAACTCTGCCGGACGAACTACTGCCATTCCGATCTCGATGTTCATTCTTCCTTCAAGGATATCCACCGCAGACATGGTGCTGCCGATACCAACATTCACAAAGAATGCCTGATCAGGTGATGCTCCTGCCAATGCTCCTGCCTGCCACAAATTTGTCAGGTAATTTTCGATCATTGCTTTCACACGGATCCAGGTAGTAGCGTCGTTCGATTCGAATACTGCCCAGTTGGTGCTCAGCTTCACTGATTTTTCTACCATGTTGAAGAAACGGCGAACGGAAATGTATCTCCACTCGTTATCATTCCCTGCCAATGTTCTTGCTCCCCAAACCAATGTTCCTTTGCCGGTGAAGGCGCGGATCGCATTAATGGATTTACCTGCATTCACATCTACGTTCAGGTCTTCCTGCTGATCGTTGTCTAATTTCACCCATGGTGATGAAACAGAGGACAAGCTTACGTTTGCCGGTGCTTTCCATACACCACGGCTTGAATCTACCTGTGCGTAGATCCCGGCCATAGCTCCTGCTGCCGGCAATAAAGAAACTTTTTTCTGTACTTCGTTCACGATGCTTTTGTAAACCACGTTCGTATCGTATACGATCTGATCGAGGTTTTCTTTAATAGAGTTCGAATCTTTGCGGATAGAAAGGATCACTGCCGCCATGGATTCGAAAATAGTTTTTAAAGCGCCACGGCCTTTTGTTACCGCTTCTGCTTCGCTCAGATCTTTGTATGCTGCCAGAGGATCAACACCTTCAAGCTCAAATTCTGTGAAATCTTTTTTCGGATCGATAACTCCAAGCTCTGCTCCAAGGCTGATAGCAGTAAGACTGCGTGCTACCGTTGCCAGTGCAGAGCTGAAGGTCAATTTCTGACGGATCTCATTGTCGATCAGCGTATTTCCAAGTCCTTTTGCTTTGAGGTCAAATACGGATTGGATGAGTGTTTTGATAGTAGTAGCATAATGCACGAGCTCTGCTTTTGTATTGCGAACTGCATCGTCTACTTTGGAATATACTTCGTTGGTTTGTTTTTTATCTCCGAGAGGATGTTTGGTGTATGCATCGATCGTTACTACATCGGCTAATGCCAGTCGCAGGTTTTTGATCGCAGCTACATCGTCTACCAGGTCTTCGAGTTTGATGTCGGTGTTGCCATCTCCTTTTAGAATGATGTTATCAAAGCCGAATGAATTTGATAAGGTTGTCTGGATCCATGGGTAATACGCTGCACCATATTTCAAATGGTTTACACCAATACCGTTACGGAAATCAAGGATCACATCTTCATTTTTTCTGTCGATGAACCCATTGTAGATATCCAATACAGCAACGCGGTCCTGCATTTTGTTACACTGCATCAGCATTGCCTGCTGAATGCTGTATGCCTGGTCTTTTTTCTTTAACAACATAGCATCCGGGCAAACAAGGATGGTCGGGTGGTCTTCTTTTTCAAGTGTGGCAAGACCTTCCATTAATTTATCCATGGTAATATCGATCTTCACCGGTTTACCATCTGCATCTTTTTCGCCGTATTTACCTACAGAAACAATATAGCACTCACCGCCACCGTTTGCAAAATACATTCTAACGCTATCGTATAAATAGAACAGGCTGTCTACTGCTACATCCGTTACGCTGTTATCCGCTGCCAGAGTAACCGTGATCTCATTGATCTTTGGTCCGCCTCCGAACATTGAAATATAATCCAGCATAGAAGTGATATGCGTAGGAGTGTTGAGAATGGTTTTCCCATTTCTTTTTGCTTCTGCCGTATATCCGATGAAGGCCGGAACAGCGGTGGGTACCTGCCCTACGGAAGGAGGAAGTGTTGAAATCTCTTCAACATAAACGCCAGGAGTTTTGTAGTTTGCCATATTATTTTTGGATTTGTTTGTTAAATATTGGAAGCTAAGATAGATTTAAAATTGAATGCGATACAAGTATGTATTACTTAAATTATGAACTATAAAATTAAAATGTTAATAACTGCATCAGATCGTAACATATGCTTCCAGCACGAGCGATTTTTCCTCTGCACTTAAGAACCGCGCGTTGATGAGCTCGGGGATCGGCAGGTATTTTTTGATGATGTTGTCATTGTTATACAAGCTCAGACTTAAGAGCGCCTGCTCCGAAAGTTTCACCGGTTCTTTCGAAAAGAAAACAGCCTGGTCTTCCTTTGGTGCTTCCATTTCAGTAAAATCCATCCGTTCATTTTCCTCAACGATGCTTAATGCTTTGTGCTGATTGAATTTTTTCTGGATCTTATACCTCCAATAGTAGTTTCCCGCAGGCATGAATACTTTTTTTTCGATCAGCGTGTCGCTTTCCGATAATCTGAACACAAGAACCGCATCCCATTCGAGCGGATTCACATGCTTGAAAAAAGCCTGCCCGTTGGCTTTGTAGATGCCCGTATCAAGATGATCGAATGCCTGCCTGGGATCTTTATCGCTGGAAAAGACAAGCTCTTCATTCCGGTCTGTGATCAGGACGGTTTCCTCCGCTTCCCTGAATGTATTGAGGCAGGGCATGATATTGCTTTCCGAAACCATTGCTGTGTCTTCGTCCCCTGTTTCCACTACGATCTTATTTCTCCGGGGATCGTAATTCAATCCGGAGCGAAGCTGGTAATGTGTGTCGTTAAAATTGATCCCGAAACAGAGATACTGCGGATCCTGGCCGATAGGAATAGTCGGTGAATTGCTCTCCTGTTCTGCCTCCTGCAACAAAACATAGAAGTGACTTTTCCGTTTGAAAAGCATCCGGTGATTTTTGAGGAACAACTGGGTCACCGGAAAGGGGTGAATAGTTGCGGCCGGCAAATTCTTATTGGAATAATACTCGTGCTGAAGCGCGATGGAGGCAATCGGTTTGTGATACTTTTCCATTCGCTTACTGATTATAATTGTTGTCCATTCCTCCCACATCGATGACATCAGGCACGAGCATTTGCTGATCGATGGTTACTACCCTTACTTTATATAATACAGAAGGCATATACTTGGCTCCAAGCGTGCTCCATAAATTACTTTGTTCCTGCACTGTGAGGTTGGAGATCTCGAAGGTCAGCTTTTCGAGGCCGGCGCCAAGATTGGCAGTATTCTGTGAAGTGAATACCGGTTTGCTTTGAAAAAAAGCGATAACAGCGGATATAAACTTCAGTGCTTCCGTATTCAGCTTTTCATTGAAGGAAGCCGAAAACAAAAGATACAAATTCAGGTAGACCGGTTTCACGCCTCCCGGAGGAATAGAGCCTGCATTTTTATAGGAGCCTGTTTTTTCTTCCTGGATCATGACCATGCTTAAGATGATCCGGTTCTCATCCTTTACTGCCTGCGATCCATCCTGGTTAACAAGATTAGAAACAACCACACGGTTTTCCTGTATCCCGAATTTTATCCTGAAAAATTCGTTCAGCTCGACAGCCACAGCCTGTAGTGCTATATCTATCATGTTAAAACTGGCTTAGCGCCCATACTGTTGCACGGCAGATATACACACCAATGAAACTGAGGGCTGATAAAAAATAAAGGAAATTGGCATTCGTTTGTAAAAACTGCTTTATCAGCGGTGTTTTTATTTCGGGGAACCAGGTAGTAAATATTTCGTAAAATAAGTAGCCCATCAGGAAACCAATAGCTACCGATGCAAAAAACCAAATGACCTCGCGGGCAATTACTTTTTTGCGAAGCAGGGATTTGGAATCAGAAAGGTTCTCGTAAAATTTCGATTGCGCCTGGTAGGTTATACGATTGGCGCGACGCAACAGATCCTGTTCTGTTTGTTTCTCAAGCTGCTTAAAGATTTCGCCAACCGCCATCAGGGATTTTTATTCAAAAATATCCTTTTGCACGCTAAGTCCGGTATGGAGTTATGAACAGGCAGAGAAGCGAATGTGAATTGATACAGGATTTTTTCGTGACACAAGATCACTTAAAGCTGTAGGGATGACCATTGATCAGGACCTGTTTCAGCTCCCCTGCGTTTCTTTGTATCACATTCATTGTGTCGGGCCTCAATAAAAAATCACTGATGTGGTAGTTTTCCCCGGATCCACCCGTAAGAATCAGGTCATACCGACAACCATTGTTCACTACCAGCTCCTGTTCAAATACGATCAGCGTATCGTAGAGATGTCCACGACGGATCATTGTGCGGCTGGTACGTGGCAGTTCTTTGCCATCGTCTTCGCTTATAATAAATCCGCAGTCGAAGTATTTAAACTCAAAGGCTTTGAAGTGATACTGAAAGCTGACGATATATTTTCCGGCAGGATACTGTCCTTTCTCTATCGAAAACACTTTTGCATATTCTTTTTGATTCACGGGCAGGAAAGGTGGCCTGTTTTCTGTTTTTATCCAGGTACAGCCCAGCGTATCGATCCTGTTCCTGCCTGTCATTATGTTCACATAGCTGTTATTAATAAGCGCCGGATCGAAATCAAACTCCTTTTTTGAAAACCGGTAGAGTTTATATTCGTCGATCTGCATGCAAAGTGTCGCCCTTTTCGCAAGGCCGTTCTCATCCGGCAGTTTAGCAGGGCCTTTTTGGATCATTGCAACCGGCTTGTCGTTGAAGAGCGAAAGGATCCTGTCATGATTGGTATAGGGATCCAACAGTTCCATTTGTGCGCGTGTTTCCGTAACGGAAGTGCGGGCAAGCTGCGCACCGATGATGGGTATGTCGCAATGCCATGCAAGCAATATAGAAATATAACAGGATTCGGAGCCATCCCTTTCGAGCACTTCGCTGCCAATGTGATAAAACGGAATGGGCAGGAGCGCCTGCGGATCCATAGCTTTTACTTCACTCACCAGTTTTTTCTCTGCTTCGCTGAGCAACTCCGCCCTGAATATATTGCGCGCGGTGAAAGAATTTTCAAAGGTTTTTTTGAAATAATATTTCCCTTCAACCAGGTTGAGTGCGAGGAACAGGAGCGAAACAGGGATCATCCATTTTAATACCTGAGGGCTGTATAGATCCTTGAAAAATTTGTCGAGACTAACGATGAGGAAAACAGGCAGTATGTAATAAAAGAACCAGGCATACCGCCCGGCGGAGCGAAACTGGTTCAGAAATCCTGATTCAATGCCCAGGCCTTTGGCGATCATCACGGGCAGTCCAAAAGAGAAGAGGAGAAGCAGCACTGAGCATAGCAGGAGCGACAGCGCGATCTTATTGAAACGGTAACGTCTGTAGTACACAATGGAGATCACTGCTACAACCAGCATAAGGATATTCAGAAAAAATCCGATATAAGAAAGTCCTTCCCACTCCCGGTTGCCCACTTTCACTACCTGCTTCATCATGTGCTCAAAGGGCCCTCCGAAATGCGAAACGAATACAGAGGCCGTGTTGGAGATATAGACATCCGCACCGTACACATAGTCCGAACGCCCTGTGTGATGATCGGTGAGGAACATAAATGCCTTGAAGAGCAGGATCGGTAATAAACCGGTACTGATAACGGAGGTCAGTACTGTTTTGCAGTTTGTTTTGCTGATGAGCCCGTAGAGCAATAGATAGGCGAAGCTCAGCAAGCTCAGCCCGAGACCGAAATACGGATGAATGAAGAAGACAAGTGTGTTGAAGATAAAGATCCCTATGAGCAGTTTACGTGTGGGCTGCATGCTGTATTTGACCAGCAAAAGGATGAGCAGTGGAATGAAGCAGGCGTAACACAAGCCGAAGTGCCCATTGATACGCGCTAACTGTGGTGAAAGGATCACAATAGCCAGACTGCTGAAAAAAGCAACAAAGCCGTTGAGCTGGAACAGACGGAAGATCTTAAAATAAACGCAGGGAGTAATGATGAAGGAAAACAGGATCAGAAAGTGCAGGATACCCACGAGATAATTGTGTGTGAATGGAAGGATGCCGAAGATCCAGGTGAGCAAAGGCTGTGCATCGGCATATACAATATGCTCGCCGTAGGGATAATTGAAACCTTTGAATTCCAGTACGCTGCTGCCGGCTACCGTATGATGTATATAGGTATAATAGTTTTTGATAGCATCCCCATCGAGGGTGGTGAGGAGCGAATTCGCATGCAGAAACAGATCTTTCAGGCCCACAAACCAGAAGAGGCCGCTGCAGAGGAATAACAGGATCTGAATATTCCTGTCCTTATTGAACAATCCGGGTGATGAACTCATTGTATGCAAATGAAAGAGTGCTTAAGCAACAAATATAATTTATTTATATTTACAGAGTTGGTATTTTGATCATGGCGAGAATCTGTATTGTTATTCCCTGTTACAACGAAGCGGAGCGCCTGCCTTTATCTTCGTATCTTCATTTCGCCGGATCCCGGACCGACAGGTGCGATATCCTTTTTGTGAACGATGGAAGTACCGATTCCACACAGGAAGCCCTTAGCGGTATCCGGGGGAAATTCCCTGAGACTTGTTCGATCCTGAGCCTTGGAAAAAATGTAGGTAAAGCAGAGGCCATCCGCCAGGGAGTCCTGAAGCTTTCCGCTTCCGGCACTTACAGCCATATTGCCTACCTCGATGCGGACCTGGCTACTCCTTTTTCAGAAATAATGGCCATGATAAAAATAGCCGAACAGGATCCACGCCTGCTCCTTGTACTTGGCTCGCGCTGGAAACGTCTTGGCTCCACCATTATCCGGAAGCGACGCCGGCATTTTCTGGGCCGGGTGTTTGCCACATTTGCCAGCATTATCCTGAAACTGCCGGTATATGATACGCAATGCGGTGCCAAATTGCTGCGAAGTGAAATTGCCGCGGTTGTTTTTGCCGAACCCTTCCTCACGCGCTGGTTGTTCGACATCGAACTGATCGCCCGGATCCGTAATGCAAACAGAACGACGATAGAACAGGTGATCTTCGAACACCCTGTGAAAGAATGGCGCGATGTTGGCCGTTCCAAACTCCGGCTAAAACACATGCTGGCTGTGCCTTTCCAACTGCTCCGGATCCATCGCCTGTACAACTAAATTACGTGCTATACTTCCATAAGGCTGGTTCCGTATGTGGAGGCTATTGCAATCACACTTTGTTGTATTTTCTTCGCGCCCATTTTTTACAGGGCGCCATCCATACAGGCAAAGCTTTGAATAAAAAGCCATGTTTAAGGCCGGTGTTGAGCTCTATTTCTTTGAAACGTGTTACTTTCAGCTTCGAAGTTTCTTTTCGCTTGATGGCAGAAACGCCATATGGATCGGACTTTTCATAAATACTAAGAATGTTGCCGCAAAAATTTATTTCGGGCATCTCCGTGAGGTCCTTCTCATTAAAACAACCTATAAAAATAAAATTCACATCGGGGTTGGCCAGATAAGTGGACACAAACTGGGCGATGTATCCTCCTTTTGAAGTCCCAATTACAGTGATGTGGTCAGGCTTGGTGCCTGTTGCGATCAGGCTATCGATCTGCAGGGTGATGTAAGATGCGTACTCCGTTACACTCGTTTTGCTTCTCTTTTCACTGAACACCACAAAGCCGTCCTTTCGGAAACTATCGAGTATCTCCATGTATTCCACCTTTCCATACTCCGGGTGTTTTACGTCCAGCTCATTCTCTTCGGCAAAACGGTTGTGCAGGAAAAAGATGTACTCTTTTTCTGTGGTTTTGTTTTTCTGTGCAAATGCGCTGCTCAAGAACAGCAGGCATAAAACGATATAAGCAATCTGTTTTCTCATTTTATGAATTTTCTATAGGTTGGCTCGGGATGAAGCTCAAAGCCATCTTTCACATACACCTGTTCTCCTTCTTTGGTTGCATGCAGCTCAAAAGCTATGATCCCACGTTCGCGGGCCGAACCGATCAGTCTGTTAAGGATCTCTGTAGACAATCCTTTTCTACGATCCTGGGGCCGGGTATAGATATTCATAATGTATCCCCAGATGCCTGAAGGGTTTTTTATGTTGCCGGGTTGTGTGCGGATCACCAGTCCGCCAATAGCAGCAACTTCCCCGTTCAGTGTTGCATACCAGCAGATATAGGTTTTGTTTAGCTCCCGCTGAAAATAGGCACTCAGGTTTTTCCGGTGCATGGCTTCTGTTTGCGTATCCTGTTTCCCTCCCAGCTCATCCGCAAAGATGATGCGCTGGTCAACCACCATGTCTGTATCTGCTTCAGTGGCCAGCCTGTATTGAATAATTCCGCTCATGAAATTGCTTCTGATTTTGCATTAAAGTTAGGGAATATACAAGAGAAATTTATACGGTTCAGTGCAATTTTGTATTTACCAAAAAAGATCTATCTTCGATACACAAACTATCCCTAACAAAAACAGCTTATGCAAAATCAACTCACCTTTCAGTTTATCAGTGAACCGGGCGATGTGAACTATGGCGGAAAAGTGCATGGGGGTGCCGTGATGAAATGGATCGACCAGACAGGATATGCCTGCGCCACTTCTTGGGCAGAGGGCTACTGTGTTACATTGTATGTGGGCGGGATCCGGTTTTTCAAACCTATACAGATCGGCGACCTTGTAAAGATCGTTGCCCGTGTCATTCATACGGGTAATACAAGCATTCATATTGCCTGCGATGTTTTTTCGAGGAAAATAACGGAGCACAAATTTGTGAAGACCACGCATTGTGTGATCGTGTTCGTAGCTATTGATGAAAACGGGCAACCCAAGGCCTCAAAAAAATGGGAGCCGCATACCGATCATGAAATTGCCCTGGAGAAATATGCCAAACGCCTGATGGAGCTACGGAAAGGAATCGAGACGGAAATGAAACCTTTTTTGGAGAATTATTTCTGATCTTTCCATAGCTGAAAAATTCCCGTCCTTACAATTGCTCTGACAATCGTATTGTACCTTCAACTTTTTTAACATCCGCCATATAGTAATAATCGATACATTTGCATCTATGAATGCAAAGTTCGACCTGAAGAAGATAGAGAAGATCTCAAAAGCCCTGGGTGATCCCTATCGCCTGAAGATCATGGAAATGATCCGGAAGAAAAAGGAGTGTATGCAGTGTACGGCTATCGTGGAAACAGTGGATCTGGCACAGTCCACGGTATCGCATCACATGAAACTGTTAGTGGATGCAGACCTCGTGGTGGCTGAGAAAGACGGACGCAATGCCAAATACCATATCAACCAGGAGGTACTGGACGGATATATCCGTTTCCTTAGCGGGTATAAAAGTTAAAAAAGCAAAATAATACATCGATAATTATAAATGTATCGATAAATTGCTTTCCTTTGTTGCAGAAAATTAAACGGGTCTCCCGTTTTTTTAATCAGAAAATACATCGATAAATATAAATACATTGATGTATTCAAACTAAGTCAAATCATTTAAAAACAGGAAACAATGGAAAAATCAAAAGAACTCAGCTGCCCTCTCGTGTCGGGGATCTGTAACATCCGTTCGGAAAAGCCTGCCGCAATACCGGAGCCGGAGGAAAAAATCAAACAAGCTCAATTCGGATCCCCTAAAAAACCCGGACAAATGCCCTGGAGCGTATTTGAAGACGTGTATTGGATCTGATCAGTAATCTTAAAAACCCTATATCCTTATGGAAAATCAAACAATCAAGGCGGATACCGCTTTCACACAACAGATCATTAAGCAGGTCCTCGTTTCCTGGACATCCAGGAACACTGCCGTAACCAGTTTTTTCAATAAATATGCCGATGATGCGTACCTGAATGAGATAGCACCCGGGCGTAACAGGGCCGCTTTCCTGCTCGGACATCTTATCGCTACCAACGATGCCCTGCTTCCTTTGCTGGGGCTTCGCGAAAAATTATTCCCTGAGCTGGAAAATTTCAGCGGTAATCCGGATAAATCTTTTGCCAATCTTCCGGCCATGACGGAGCTGAAACAGAAATGGGAAACGGTAAATTCAACACTCAGCGATCATTTCAGCCGGATGAGTGCGGAAGAATGGATGGATCGGCACACGGCTGTTTCCGAAGCGGATTTTGAACTTGAACCTCAGCGTAATAAACTGAATGTGCTGATCGGGAGAACCAATCACCAGAGCTACCACTTAGGGCAGCTGAACCTGCTGAAGGTGAAAGAAGTGGTAGTTTAAATTCAATAGTCTACATAAGTAAAACCCTGCCTGTAAATCTCCAGACAGGGTTTTGTGTTTTTCACTGTTGAGAATACCGTCCGGGGGTTTTTTGGAAATCATTTTGCTATAAAACGTAGCAAAGAAATATGTAAACCTGCTACAAAAAAGATTTAATTTTGTTTGAAAATTTAAATCTAGAAGTCATATGAAGCTAACACAGGAACAATGGGATATTATCAACTCCAGCGGCAATATAAAGATCAATGCCGTTGCAGGATCAGGCAAAACCACCACAGTGATAGAATATGCCAAAACACGTCCCAAAACTGCCCGGATACTTTACCTCGCTTTTAACCGCTCCGTAAAATCAGAAGCTAAAAAGAAATTCGAAGAGAAAGGCATGCTTAATGTGAAGGTAGAAACTGCCCATTCACTTGCGCATAAGAATGTGGTATACAGGCATAATTACAAGGTGAGGAATCAGGGATACAAAACCCACGAAATAGCCGAATTGCTTAACATTACGGGAGACGGTGAAAAACATACGGAGTATGTAGTAGCCAATCACATCAACAAATTCATTGCCTATTTCTGCAACAGTGATAAGAGAAAAGTACAGGATCTGAATTACCTGGATACCATATCCGATGAGAAAGTCCATGCCTTCGTTGCTAAATTCTATCCCTATATTGAAACGCAGGCGCGACTGCTGCTAAACAAAATGGACAAAGGAGAGATCGAGATAACGCACGATTTCTATTTAAAAAAGTTCCAGCTCGGGAATCCACAATTAAACTACGATTACATTTTATTCGATGAAGGCCAGGATGCATCGCCGGCCATGCTGGATATTTTTTTAAAACAGGAGGCTACAAAAGTAATTGTCGGCGACACCCATCAGCAGATCTATGGCTGGCGACATGCGGTAAATTCTCTTGAAAAAGCCGATTTCAAAACCTTTCATTTATCCACCAGCTTCCGGTTCAGCCAGGATATCGCCAGCCTTGCGAATGCTATTCTGGATTGGAAAGCACACCTTGCAAAGCATCAGCCGGTTTCCATTAAAGGAGAAGGAGATCATAAGGCGTACAAAACAAAGGCTATCATTGCCCGGACAAATTTAGGACTGCTTTTAAAAGCCATCGAATATGTAACTGAAAAGAAAAAGATCAAACACATTTATTTCGAAGGCAATATCAATTCATACACCTATGCCGAAGACGGCGCTTCCCTGTATGATGTATTAAACCTGTACAATGGAAAAAACCACCTGATCCGTGATGCACTCATAAAGTCGATGAAAGACCTTGGAGAGCTGGAAGAATACATTGACAAAACAGAAGATGTGCAGCTAAAAATGATGGTGGAGATCGTAAAAGAATACGGCAATGAAATCCCGGATATTATAAAAGCCATCAAAGAAAAGCATATAGACGGCGACCAAAAGGGAAAGGCCGATATCATCTTTTCCACCGTTCACCGCTGCAAAGGGATGGAATACGATGCCATACAATTGGTAAATGACTTTATTACGGAAGAAAGCATCGAAAAATTAAAAGCCGGTTCCAAAGAAAAAGAGTTGAATGTATCCAAACTCAATGAGGAAATAAACCTGTTGTATGTGGCCGTAACCCGGACAAAAAACAGTATCCATATACACCAGGATCTGCTGCCGAAAGAGTTCCCAAATTCTCCCCGGATCTATCCTGTAAAAGATGAGCCTGCCGGGCCTCCACAGTTTAAAGAAACGAAAATTAAGCCCGATCCAAAATCCTCCCGGGAACAGTCGAAAGAACTGCCCGGCAAAGCCTATGCGCCATGGACAAAAGACCTGGATGACAAGCTCACGGAAATGTATTGCATGGGCATTCACGTAAAAGATATCGCGAAGCAATTCGGGCGGACAAAAGGTGCGATCGCATCGCGTGTGAAAAAATTAGAGCTGGAAGAAAACTACGATTAAACCTTTATCTGAATTGTTTGGGTTTTAAGTTTTGAGCGGCAAGCTCCGCTACCTCGCTGATCCGTTTTTGCCTGGTTTCCGGTCGTTTTGCAAGAACGATCCACTGCAGTATCATTTTCCGGACCGACTTGCTTAAACTTAAAAAAAAGGGTTTTGAACCTTTATGGATTTTGAATTCCTTTTCCAGGTCCTTAGGTATTGTCAACTCTTCTACACCGTCTAAGATATTCCATGAACCATTTTGTTTTGCAGTTTCAATACTGGCCAAACCCGCTTCGGTCATCAGACCTTGCTCAATCAGTTGCCGGACTTTTTCTTTATTTACTTTCGACCAGGTACTGACGGCTTTTCGTTTACTGAAAAACTGCATGAATTTTTCATCGTCAAGGGATTTTCTTGTACTGTCTATCCAACCAAAACACAGCGCTTCGTCCACAGCTTCGCTCCAGGAGATACTTGGCATACCTGATTTCATTTTGTAGCAAATGAGCCAGATTGATTGTTTTTTACCGTGGTTTTTTTGCAACCATTTTCTCCATTCCTTTCGGTTGGTTGGGTAAAAGGTTTCTGTTTCCTGTTTCATTGCAACTAAAATACTACAAACAATCGAATGATAAGCACTTAATAAAACTGTAAGTTCTACGGGTATGTTGTGTATTGCAATATGAAGCCGGGATTTTTCGGATCTGTTTATTTTATACCTTTAACCTGCCATGAAAAAAACGGACATCGCCAAATATGTTTCTATTTGTTTTTCGATCCTTGCTTTGGTTTTGTTATTCCTTTTCCCGGCAACTACGGAAATCCGGATAGTATGCACCGGGCTTGGGATCGCAGCTTCATTGCTTATCGTAGCTTCCCCGCACAAATCCGGCAACCTGTTTGTTTTTAATTTTTTTATTGCAGGCATTTCGCTTGGGCTCACCATTGATTATCCCTTCAAAGCTTTACCCGCCGGCCTGATCAGCAATTTGCTGATTGCCTTCATATTTAACTTCCGTACTTTTTTCTACGGGCAGATGCTTGTCAGCAGAGCTCCGTGGTTTGAGATGGTTTCTACTCTTTCAGTAGTTGTTTTTTTCGCGGTTTCAGGCATTCTTATTCAGTATGAAGCGCTGCAATGGATTACGGGTCTTCCGATCTTT
Organism: Bacteroidota bacterium; assembly: GCA_021156365.1. Lineage (GTDB taxonomy): Bacteria > Bacteroidota > Bacteroidia > B-17B0 > Aurantibacillaceae > JADJDM01. Next base: position 189,125 of record JAJNDK010000004.1, on the reverse strand, counting down.
CTCACGGGACTGTGCACCCCTTTCATGTATAAGGACAGGAACGACATCCTGCAGATCATGAAAAGCAAACGTATTGAAATGAAGGTAGGAACAGAGGCCTATAATTTCACGCTGCCTGATCAGTTTGGCAACCAGGTCGTACTGAAAGAACTGCTGAAAACCAATCACGTGCTGCTCATTTTTGTGCGTGGTGACTGGTGTCCTACCTGCCATATTATGCTGCGTTCCTATTTCCGGAACATGGAAAAATTTGCCGAAAGGAATGTGCGCATCGTTGGCATTGGACCCGATCCGCAGGGCGTGAACAAAGAAATGATGCAGCGCATCGATGAGCATTCGCTTTTGCTGAGCGATCCTCATCAGGAGGTCACGCTGCTCTATTCATCAGACATCCAGCCTACCACGGTAATGAATAAACTGGCCGTCGAAAAAGGGATCCCTCTGCCGGCTTCTTTCCTTGTGCACCAGAACGGTAAGATTGTTCACACATCAAGAAGCGACAGGCCCGGAGAGATATTGTATCCTGAATTGATCTTCGAGGTACTGGAGACGTTTGTTTGATTTTTAGTTTTCGCTGTCTTGGTTTTCATTCTGCTACGGAAGCTACAAAAAAATTCTTAGTTACATGCTCCCGGTTATATTTAGACTTATAGTCAATCGGCGACATACCTGTTACGCGGCTAAACACCTCTCTAAAAGCCTTGGTATCGTTGTACCCAACATCGTACATAATTTCATTAACCGTTTTGCGGGTGTTTTCCAGCGATTTTTTTGCGGCTTCAATTTTTACCCTTTGCAGATAATCCAGGGGTGTAATACCCGTTGCCTTTATGAACCTGCGATCAAAATTTCGTCTTCCGATGCTAAATTTGTCCGATAAAAATTCAATCGAAATTTTATCCTGGTAATTTTTCTCAATATATGACTGTGCTTTTAATATATCATCGTCGCTGTGCTTTTTTTGTCCCGAAAATATAGCGAAAGAAGATTGGGTATGCCGTTCAATATCAACCTGGAACATCTTAGAACAAAAGATCGCCGTTTCCTTGTCATAATATTTCTCAATAAGAAATATGACCAGATTTAAGAATGAATATGCACCCCCGTTCGTATAAATTCCTGATTCAGCCGTTATCAGCCTGTCTTCTTTCAAATTAATACCAGGGAAAGCATTCCTGAATGTTTCGGCATGCGCCCAATGAGCCGAACATGTTTTCCCATTCAAAATTCCGGAAGAAGCCAGCATAAATATCCCGGAACACATGCTGGCAACCTCTGCACCAAGTTTGTATTGTTTCTCGATCCAACTGATGATCGCTCTGTTTCCCTTCTGAGCATCCTCAGCGCTCCGTAAGCCCGATGGCGGAACAATGATCAGGTCAGTTTTTTTAATGCCGGAAACATTCAGCTCAGGCTGCAGGGTGATCATGCCTTTACTGAAATCCACTTTTTTAGATGCTCCCGCGGTCTGAATTGTATAAGGAATGTCTTTACCCTTTCTTTTCCAATATAGATTCGCCTCGGTAAAAATTTCGAAAGCACCTACGATAGTGGCAAGAGTCCCCATGTTTACCTGGCCATCAGGTACCAGGATTGTAATATGCTTCATAGGCTATGTTTTTGCACCAAAGTTAAAATAATCTCCGTCCAAATCAACCCTTTAAAATGTCTAATTTACACATTACAATAAGGGAATAAAGACAGTATTTTTGTCCCGGAAGTACGAATTCTAAAATAAAACGATATGGAAAACAAAAACTTTACAACAAGCATCACGGTAGATAAATCCTCTACAGAAGTCTTCAAAGCCATCAATAATGTTGCCGGGTGGTGGAGCGAGAACATTCTGGGTAGTACGGTAAAACTGAATGATGAGTTCATTTACAACTACAAGGACGTTCATATTTGTAAAATGAGAATAGTCGAATTTATTTCCGACAAAAAAGTGGTTTGGCTGGTATTAGAGAATCAATTCAATTTTACCGAAGACAAAAACGAATGGAAAGGAAACAAGATTGTTTTTGAACTTTCCGGGAAGGATGGAAAAACCCGGTTGGATTTTACCCAGATAGGACTGGTGCCTGAATATGAGTGCTACAAAATTTGCCAGGATGCATGGAGCAGCTATATCCAGGGAAGTTTGAAAAATCTGATCACAACGGGCAAAGGCAATCCCAACACCAAAGAAAATGATCTGAACAAAGAATTAATAGAAAAATGGGGACTGCCGAAAAAATGAAAAAAGATAATTTTAGCTACAGCCTTAAAACATCAAAAACAGCTCATGAGGTTTTTGAATTGCTGTTGGATATCGAACAATGGTGGTCTGGCTTATTCGCTGAGACCATTAACGGGAAAAGTCAAAACGTAAACGACGAGTTTACCTTTAAAGCAGGAGGAGGTGTGCATTACTCCAAACAACAGTTAATAGAACTCATTCCTGACAAGAAAATTGTATGGCTGGTAACAGATAGTAATCTTAGTTTTTTAAATAAGACTAACGAATGGAATGGGACTAAAATACGTTTCGACCTGACTGGAGACGAAAAAAGTACAACGATTGCGTTTACACACGAGGGCCTGGTTCCTCAAATCGAGTGCTATGAGAATTGCTCAAGCGCATGGACCGGCTATTTGGCTAATCTTAAAAAGAAGTTGAAGTGATCGGTCAGAGTGTATCCCCTCACAAGCAAGTGTTTTTACTGCTTGCCCCCTTCTGTATATGGAGTTGATCTTACTCATTGGTTCAAGCTTTACCGGACTGCTTCTCCACTGCGGACTATTTTCCCCGCGCTAAGATAATCCTTGAGTATAACATCTTTGTAGCAGGCCTTTTAACCATTGGCATTCAACTTGCATAAAAAGGAGAAAACAATTACTATGGATAGCAAGGAATTAAAACTAAAAGGCAACTGGAACGAGCTGAAAGGCAAAATCAAGCAACAGTATGGCCAGTTAACCGATGATGATCTTGTATACGAAGAAGGCAAAGATGACGAGCTTGTCGGTCGTATTCAAAAAAAGATCGGTAAAACAAAAGACCAGGTGATCGAATGGATTCAAAGCCTGTGATCACACTATGATCTGACAAAAAAAGGAGTACAAATAATACTCCTTTTTTTGTGTGAAAAATTAAATAACAGGAAATTGATTATTTTCGCACTACTATGACAGAACTAAGCATTAAAGAATCGAAACTATTGCGGCTCATTTGCGACGATTACAATAATTCGGAGATCGCCGAAAAAATGGAATACGGCCTTCGCTATATCGAGAAGATAAAAACGGCACTATTCAAAAAGACCAAAACAAGCTCCAACATCGGACTTCTGAAATGGGCGGTCCTTAACGGGCATTACGTTATAAAAAGAAAATCTACCACCAAAAGGCCTACGCGTAAGTAAAACAGTGTTCGCCAGCTTGTGTAAGGGCTATCAATTAGGAATAACTGTTTTATCTATGTTTAACCCTAAAGAAAAAACCCTCTGAAAGTCTTGCTATCAGAGGGTTTTCGCGATTGTGTTGAGGTCCCGAGCGGATTCGAACCGCTGTAGCAGCTTTTGCAGAGCTGAGCCTAGCCACTCGGCCACAGGACCTTTTAGTTTCCCAGTAGTAAAATTGGGATAGCAAAAGTACTACTTTTCTGCGATACTGCAAGTGTTTTTTTGATTCTCTTCGTAGCCTCTTAAACAACCCGGACAGAGGCAATTCTCGTATTGTTCCTTCAAAAAGCGCAGGGTTTCTGCATTTAGCTGAAGACTTTCGCACCAACAACCTCTTGTTTCATTGCTACAGGTAAAACAAACACCGCATTTGGAGCATTCCTTCTGAGCCATCTAACTCTCAATTTCAATGCTTACCTTTTCGATATCGCCGTTCATGGGCGGATTGTATTTGGTGACACGTACCCGGCAGGATTTCATGTTTTTAATCCGTTGCTGCAGGCGGTCCATGATGCGCTGTCCTACGTGTTCGATCAGCTTCGAGCGGATCGCCATTTCGGCTTTCACGATGTCATACACCTCCACATAATCAATGGTTTTGCTCAGGTCATCCAGCAGGGCCGCTTCCGCAAAATTGGTCTTCATATACACGTCCACCCTGTAATTTCCGCCTATTTTTCCCTCTTCCTCCAGGCAGCCGTGGTAAGCATACACATTAATTCCTTCTACCGTTATCAAATGCATCGTTCGTCCGTTTAAAAAAAGAACCCTGTCGCTCCAAAGCATCGGAACGACAGGGTTCTGCGATTATCTGTTCTTTAGTTATTTACCAGCAGTTTGAAGCCTTTTCCGTGGATATTGATGATCTCCACTTTCTGGTCGTCTTTCAGGTATTTACGCAACTTGGCAATATATACATCCATACTGCGGCCATTGAAATAATTATCATCGTGCCAGATGGTTTTCAGGGCAAAATTCCGGTCCAGTACATCGTTCATATGCACACAGAGCAAACGTAATAAGCCTGATTCTTTGGTGGTCAGTTTTTGCTGAATGCCATTGTGCTCCAGGATCTGTTTTTCGCTGTTGAATTTATAGCTTCCCAGCACAAACTCTACCTGTTCGTTGTTGATGGAGATCGATTTGTTGCTGCGGCGCAATACCGCCTGAATACGTACCAGGAGCTCTTCCATGCTGAAAGGCTTGGTCATATAGTCATCCGCCCCGGCATTAAATCCTTCGAGGGTATCTTCCTTCATGGATTTAGCCGTGAGGAAAATGATCGGAACGTGTTTATTGTTCATCCGGATCTCTTTCGCCAGGGTGATCCCGTCTTTTACCGGCATCATCACATCCAGCAGGATAAGATCATAATCCTGTTTGCAAAAAAGGTCGTAACCCTCCTTACCGTCTTTGCCTAACTTTGTATCATATCCTTTCGCCTCCAGGTATTCCTGCAACAGGGTGCCGAGGTGCGGATCATCTTCCACTAATAGTATTTTTAGTTTCTCTGTATTCATACTCTTGTGTTTATTAAGTTATTCTTCTTGTTTATACGGAAGGAACACCCTGAATGTACTTCCTTTATTAATTTCACTTTCTACCGAAATATCACCTCCATGCTTGATCACAATAGCTCTCACGTAACTGAGACCGAGGCCGAAGCCCTTGATATTGTGAACGTTGCCGGTTGGTATCCGGTAAAACTGATCAAAAACCTTTTTCAGGTTATCCTTGGTTATACCCACACCTGCATCTTTCACCGAAAAAACTATGCCATCAATCCGGTTATCAGTGGTAATGGTGATTTCAGGTACTTCTTTGGAATACTTGATCGCATTGTCCATTAAATTGAAGACAATATTAGTAATATGTACCTTATCTGCAAATATTTTGGGATTAGTGGCAAAAAATTTAGGAATTATTGTGCCTTTTCGCTGTTCTACCTGTAACTGAATGTTTTGAATGGCCTGGTTGATGATCTCATGGAGGTCGATATCGGTGATCTTCAGCTTAAAATCGCCCTTATCGAGGATAGCGGTCTGCAGGATACTCTCCACTAACACACTTAGCCGTTTGTTCTCGTCCTTGATCATTTTTACATAACGTCCCACCTTTTCCGGGGTTTTCATCACGCTGTCATCGTTCAGGAACTCACTGGCCAGCGATATAGTGGAAATGGGTGTTTTAAACTCGTGTGTCATGTTACTGATGAAATCGTTCTTGATCAGCGATAGTTTCTTTTGCTTCTGGATGGTCGTGATCGTATAATAGAACGAAAAAGTGAGGATAATTATTATAACCCCTGATACCGTCAGCATGATCCAGAGGGTTTTGTATATATAGGTCTTGTGTTTGGGGAAGTATACCGAAAGAAAGGTAGGCTTGATAAATGCATTGTTGGGCGCCAGGTTGATCTTAAAATAACAACCCGTGGTATCACATTCATGCACCGAGTGGATAAAGTCATTGATATTCCTGGTTTCATCAATACTGATCCGGTAAATGTAATTGGAATTGATCCCTTTATACAACAGCTCCGATTTCAACAGTGAGTCTAACAGCACCGTATCTATCTGCGGCTTGTAATTCTTATAGATATTGATGCTTACCAGCTCTTCAAAAAGATCGTGCACCATTTCCGTACGCTGCTGGATCAGCTCTAATTTCAGTTTTTCCACATCGTTGGTGCCCTGCAGCTCATCTGATGATAAGGGTCCGAGAATGCCACTCGCTTCCATGGTATCGCCTTCGTATTTATTGTAGGTAGTGGTCACCACTCCGTTCGAATCGGTAGTGAGCTCTTCGAAGACCTTTACATTTACTTTATCCTTTTCAAAAATATCGTTCACCTTGTTTTTCATCGTATCGGAGGTGAGCACTTTTTTGATGGAGTAGTCGGCCGGATAGGTGCGAATGCCTTGTTTGCGCAGGCGTATGTTCTTTTTGATCTTGGCTGCTGCAGAAGTTTTGTCGAGTTTTTCCACTACGCTGTTAAGGGCCTCATTTATGGAGCCCCGGAATTCTTCCTCTCGTAGTTCAACTGCATTATTGATCCAGAAAAGCTGAACCCCGATGAGTGCCAGGATGGAAATACTGGCTAAAATCGTGATAACACTGGTGTTCTGCTTAAACATTGTAATTTACAAAATTAACTTTTACTGCTTGTAAAACAGATTGTTAAGAAATTTTAACAAACTTGAACTGATTTAAATTTTGTTAACGATGATTAATCATATATATTTGCCTCAGGTTTTAGTTAGTGTTTCATAGGTTGTAAGCCGAAAGGCTTACGAAATCCCGCCCTCAAAAGCGGGATTTTTTTTGGACCACATTTTTGTAAACTCATTTCTGTACTTTTAGGCACTCATTTTCTTCCGGAATTTTTTATGCAGGAAATAATCAAACTCACAAACATTGCCCGACAATATACGATCGGTACGGAAGAGATCCACGCATTAAAATCCGTATCGCTTTCCATCCACCGCAATGAATATGTAGCACTGATGGGCCCTTCCGGATCGGGCAAGTCCACGCTGATGAACATCCTTGGCTGCCTTGATACGCCTACTTCGGGAGAATACATCCTCAACAATATTTCCGTTGCCAATATGCTGGATAACGATCTGGCCGAAGTGCGTAACAAAGAGATCGGTTTTGTTTTTCAGACATTCAATTTATTGCCGCGTTCCACCGCATTGGACAATGTAGCGCTTCCGCTTGTATACTCCGGTATAGCAAAAGCGGATCGTGAAAAAAGAGCGAAGGAAGTACTGGAACAGGTAGGACTGGGAAACCGGATGACACATAAACCCAACGAACTATCAGGCGGACAACGCCAGCGTGTTGCTATTGCACGCGCACTGGTCAACAAGCCTGCTATCATCCTTGCCGATGAGCCTACGGGAAATCTGGATTCCAAAACATCGGTAGAGATCATGGGATTGTTTGAAGAGATCCAGAGATTAGGAAATACCATCATCCTTGTTACGCACGAAGAGGATATCGCACGCCATGCACACCGCATCGTTCGCTTGAAAGACGGGCTTGTAGAAAGTGATTTTCAGAACGAGAGTATCGTTACTGTTTCTACGAGAACCGTTTAATGTTTCTCGTTGCAGGTTTCTTGTTACTTTTCACATAATTCCCGTTAGATGTTTAATCTGACCGTATGAATAAACTATTCTTTTTCTTTTCGCTGTTTTTAATACTAACTGCTTGTTCAGAAAAAATCGATCAGGTCTTTTTTACGGACTCGTTAAAAAAAGATTGCAAGTACTATCGGGCCAAATGCGACACGGATTTTCAAAAGCTTAAGAAAGAGTATCAGCCCTTTTATATCAGGGAGAATATTTATCTGAACCTCGCTACTGATGAAAAAAAGAATTCGGATGAATTTATTGCTTCCATCAATGGATTACTAAAACGTGATCATTTTACCTCAGCAAACATTGAGAGTGTTTATAGTAATTTCGCAGCCAAATACAATCGTGCCCTGGATTCTGCCACACGTGTTTTCGAAAGGCCGTTTTTCTTTCCAAAAGACACTCTTGATTTGCGAATGCAGCCTTTTTCGGCATACGGGGAATCTATACCTGATGCAGGAATACTCGCTTATTACCTGCAAAAACAGGCTTATCAAAGGTTAGATAACATGATAGTAGCCTTAACGTCATGGAAAATTTCCACTAACTGCAGCTGGGGATCACCCGTTACTCATTATGACCTTATCATAGAACGTATGGAGGATACTTTATTCCTGTACTTAAATAATTTCACATTGCCTTACTATGAAAACGCAGACAGCCTTCACATTACGGGTATCGAAAGTATCGACAAGAAAGAGTCCCATATGCGTGATTATATAAACGATGTTTTCTTTTCCAACAGACAGGTCGAAAAGGGTTTCCTGCTAAAAACAAAACCGTTAAGCCCTGGATCTTACAAGATATATGGTACTTTCCGCTTCAAAAAACCAACAGGTGAAATTGACAGGCTGGAATTCGAGGTCCCGTTTGAAATTGTTGGTCTAAAAAAAATTTAAGCTACAAGTATCCCTGAGCTTTACCAACCAGAAACCTCAAACCCGATAGCTATCGGGAAAATACTTACTTCTTCCCCGCTGCTTTCTGCATAGGATTTCCTCCCGTGCTTTGTCCGCGGCCTGCTGTTTTTGCTTTGAACATATCAAATTTAGACGGCGCTGCTTTTACATTCCAGGTATTGTTCTTTTCATCAATGTCTGCCGTTTCTTTGTAAGGATCCAATACGATAGAAGCAACTTCTTTATTCTTTGAAAAGGTTTTCACTACATTCTTTTCATTCTTCCGCCATACATATGCGTTGATGCGGTCGATCTCCGAACTGCCGTCCTTATAGTTCCACTGGATGATCAATGGCATTACCAATCCACCCTTGTTCGTGAAATTGAGCTGATACATATATTTATTCTGGAAATTTCTGGATGTATAGGCTGAATCGCTCACAGGCTCCATGTTCTGGTAAATGTTGGTGCCGGTCTTTTTTGTATCGGGCGCTTCCGGTTTGTAGAAATAATAAAAATCACGAAGCGTGGTATCTGTATCTACCAAAAACTTCAGTCCTGCTTCTTTGTTACGCAATCTTGAAACGTGAATATATTCTACCGGGGTTTGCTTGGCAAAAGTACTGTCTATCTTCACAGGAACCTGTTTTGTATTCACTACCGTAAATGCCTTTACCGAATCAAGTGAAATATCCACCGGCTCAACATCATAGAACCAGCCTCTCCAGTACCAATCGAGGTCCACACCCGATGCATCCTCCATCGTCCGGAAAAAATCGGCCGGTGTCGGATGTTTGAAAGCCCAGCGTCTTGCATATTCTTTAAACGAATAATCAAACAGCTCTCTCCCCATTACTGTTTCACGAAGTATGTTAAGCGCTGTAGCAGGTTTTGCATAAGCATTCGGACCGAACAAAGCAATGTTCTCACTGTTGGTCATGATCGGCTCCAGCATATTGTTCGGCATTTTCATGTAATCAACGATCTTGTGTGCAGGTCCGCGCTGTGAAGGATAATTGTTATCAAATTCCTGTTCCGTTAAAAATTGTACAAAGGTGTTCAATCCCTCATCCATCCAGCTCCACTGGCGCTCATCGCTGTTTACGATCATCGGGAAGAAATTGTGTCCCACCTCGTGGATGATCACACCCAACATACCATATTTGGTAGCTTCCGAATACGTCCCATCCTTCTCTGTTCTCCCGAAATTGAAACAGATCATCGGGTACTCCATTCCATTGGCAGCCTCGATGCTTTGTGCAACAGGGTATGGATAGGGGATCGTGAATTTTGAATAGGTCTTAATGGTATGTGCTACTGTTTTTGTAGAATACTTGCGGTACAATAGATACGCCTCTTTTCCATAAAAGCTCATGCACATGGTTTTCTTTCCTTCAATGTTTACAGCCATGGCGTCCCAAACAAATTTGCGCGAAGAGCCCCAGGCAAAATCACGTACGCTGTCCGCTTTGAAGATCCAGGTCTTTGTTCCGCTTGCTTTTGTTTTCTCTGCTTTCGTTGCTTCCTCCAGCGTTACAATCTCCACAGGGTCTTTGGCCGTCTGTGCTTTTGTCCAGCGTTGCAGTTGTGTAGGCGTGAGTGTCTGTGCATAGTTTTGTCCGGTTCCTGTCGCACATACCAGATGATCGGATGGTACTGTTACTTTCACTTTAAAATTTCCGAAAGCCAGAGCAAATTCTCCCCTGCCGGTGAACTGCTTATTCTGCCAACCCTGGTAATCGGAATACACACACATACGTGGATACCACTGTGCCATTGTGAATAAGTGATTTCCGTCTTCAGGAAAATATTCATACCCTCCACGTCCCCCTGTTTCCAAACGGTTGGAGAGTTTGTATTTCCATTTTACTTTGAATTTTACTTTCGCGCCGGGTTGTAAAGTAGTCGCAAGGTCTACACGCATCATCGTCTGGTTGACTGTATATTTCAGAGGCTTGCCCAGCTCATCGCTCACTTCGAGGATCTTCTCACCTAACTCTTTCAGCTTTTCTTTCAGGTTCAGGTTCTCTGCATCGTCCAGTGTCAAAGGGTTCGCCACACTGTTGTTGTCAAAATAATTATTGTCGCCATTCGGGTCGTGCTGGTTCTCGTCCAACTGTAACCACAGGTAGGTAAGTTTGTCCGGTGAGTTGTTGAAATAAGTAATGAACTCTGTTCCCGTTAAGGTCAGTGTTTTTTCATCGAGCGTTGCTTCAATATCATAGTCTGCTTTCTGCTGCCAGTATTTATGTCCCGGAGCTCCGGAAGCAGCACGGTATACGTTTGCATCCGGGAGGATAGTCCCCAATTGCTCGAATTTATTCCCGTGGTTGGATTTGGGATTGTTCTGGATGTTTTGTGCAGTCAGCTGCAACCCAACAGCACTCACCAACAACAGTAGTTTTGTTTTTTCCATTATCATCTTTTTTATTCACTTATCCGTTCCATCAGCATCATACCGGCAACACCGAAAACAGCTGAAGAAACAAAGAATACATACTCTTTTTTTGCTATGCGGAACAAGCGCTCCAAAATTACTGAAATAAGCAAAACAGCCACTACAATTACCAGCTGTCCTGCCTCCAGGCCCAGGTTGAATGAGAAAAGCGGACCAACAGGATTTTCTTCCCTACCAAGCATGGATTTGAGCAGATAAGAGAAGCCCATGCCGTGGATCAGTCCGAAAAATAAGGCTAAAAAATAGTTCAGCGACACTTTTTTTACAGGCTTATTGCGCTTTATAATAGTAAAAACGCATGTTATCAATATGGTGAGAGGTATCAGGATCTCAATGGTTTTTTGGGCCGGATGGATAATATTCCAGGTACTTAAGGCCAGTGTAAGCGAGTGACCAATGGTAAAAGCAGTGATCAGCACCAGCAATTTTCGCCATTCCGTATAAGGGAAGGCAATGGTAAGCACGAGGATATAGCAAATATGGTCGTAGCCCTGCCAGTCGAGGATATGCCCAAATCCGGTGGAAAACCATAAACCAAAATTGCTCATTTTTTTTACCTTTGGTACAAAGTTAGCAGAAAGCCAGGCGATGGGATCAAATATTATACGATCGGTTAAAATGCTGTTTATATGCGTATTTTGTTGGATGCTCTGTTCCGGCTTTCATCCGTATTTTGTAAGCACTACCGAAATCAACTACAATAATCCGGGGAAAACAATAGAGATCACTTGCCGTATGTTTACCGATAATCTCGAAGAAGCGCTTAAAAAGATCTACAAAAAAGAAGTAGATCTACTGCATCCGAAAGACAAAAAAGAAACGGAAAAACTGCTGGCCGATTACATCAACAAACACCTGAAGATCACAAGTAACGGACAAAAGCTCCCCCTGGAGATCATCGGATTTGAAAAAGAAGAAGATGCCATCTGGGCCTATCTCGAAATAAAAAAAGATATCAGTCCTAAAACAGTAAGCATTGAGAACAGCCTGTTGTATGACTTTCTTCCGAACCAGATCAACATGGTGCATGTGATGGTAAACGGCACCAGCAGACAGAGCTCCAAGGTTAGCAATCCGGATAAAAAAATCGATTTTAGCTTTTAAAACTATAGTTTATGAAAACAATCATCAACGCCACCGAAACAGATAAAATTCTTTTTTTAGATATAGAAACGGCTCCGGTTGTATATAAATACAGCGAGCTGGACGAAAACACGAAACGTCTCTGGGACAAGAAATGGCAGTTCTCGGAAGATATCGATCCCGCAGAACGTTACCAGAAAGCAGGCATTTATGCAGAGTTTGCCAAAGTAGTGTGCATCTCTTTCGGGAATTTTTACAATGGCAAGTTCTATGTAAAAGCCTTTTCGGGACATGATGAAAAACATCTGTTAGAGCTGTTTGCCGAACACCTCAACACATTCTACAACAAGGACATTCACAATTTATGTGCCCACAATGGAAAGGAATTTGATTTCCCCTTCCTGTGCCGCCGTATGCTGATCAATGGTGTGAAGCTACCAAAGATCCTTTCTATCTCAGGCAAAAAACCCTGGGATGTGAAATTCCTGGACACCATGGAAATGTGGAAATTCGGCGATCATAAAAATTTCACATCGCTGGACCTGCTCGCGCATGTGTTCAAGCTCCCTTCTCCTAAAGGCGAGATCGACGGAAGTGACGTGGCCCGCACCTACTGGGAAGAGAATGACCTGGAAAAAATAAAGAACTACTGCCTGCGTGATGTGATAACGCTGGCCAGTGTATATTGCATTCTGAACGGGGAGGCTCCTGTTTCCGATGAACAGCTTATATTTGCAACGGTTTGATTTATTTCGGGTTTGTTATTTGGGGTTTCGGGTTTTCAGTGCCGTGCTTAATATGAACCGAAATAAGAAGGTGGCTGAGGTACTCGAAGCTACCTGTTTATAAGAGAAAACAAAAAATGACTACAAAAAAAATATCGGTAATAGGAAGTGGGAGCTGGGCAACAGCCATTGTGAAAATATTACTGAACAATACAGACGAATTGTGCTGGTTCACACGGAAGGAAGAAGACATCGAGTACATAAAAAAGTATCACCACAATCCGCGTTACCTGAGCTCGGTGGAGTTTGATACCGATAAGCTGCACCTCACTGCCGATATCCACAAGGCTGTGCAGGAATCGGAAATACTGATACTGGCCGTTCCCTCTGCTTTTTGCCACGATACACTGAAAGACCTGCCGAAAGATGCCCTGAAGCACAAGCTTGTTTTCTCCGCCATCAAAGGTATTATTCCGGAACATAATTTAATTGTAGGCGAATACCTCAACAGTATCTGGGATGTGCCACTGAATAACATCGGTGTGATCACCGGTCCCTGTCATGCGGAGGAAGTGGCTATGGAAAAACTTTCGTACCTCACGATCGCCTGCAGCGAAACCGTCAATGCAGAATTACTGGCAGAACAGATGCGTTGCCGCTACATCAAAGTAACTTCCAGCGATGATATTTACGGAACGGAATATTCGGCGGTACTGAAGAATGTGGTAGCAGTAGCCGGTGGCATCTGTCATGGGCTTGGTTATGGGGATAATTTCCTGAGTGTATTGGTATCCAATGCTATCCAGGAGATCGAACGCTTTGTGGAAGTGGTACACCCGATCGACCGGGACATAAAAGCTTCAGCTTACCTGGGAGATCTGCTGGTAACTGCCTATTCGCAGTTCAGCCGGAACCGGATGTTTGGGACCATGCTGGGTAAAGGCTATTCGGTGAAGATGGCGCAGCTGGAAATGAACATGATCGCAGAAGGTTATTATGCCGTGAAGTGTGTGCACGAGATCAACCAGAAATATAAGGTGGATATGCCGATCGTAAATGCGGTATATAATATCGTGTACGAAAAGATAGCCCCGGCGATTGAGATTCGTTTGCTCACGGAGAAGCTGAGCTAACCTACTCTTCTGTTCTATATCCCTGAAAGATCTTTTATGTTCTGTCATTTTTCATCCCCATTCAAAAAATCCGGATATCCCGGGGTGCCTCCAGTTTTACGCTATATTATTATAGTATGCTTATATTTACAGTGCTTAAAAATTATTTATCATCTGATCCTCTCTTTTTACTATTTACCTCAATTAGCTCACCAACTCCGATTGTTTTATAATCCATGCTTTTATCTTTATTAAATTCAGGATACAAAACGCCCGCACTCCGGGAAAAAAACAACTACTATGAAGAAATTAGCCCCACTTTTCCGACCTTTCGCCTGCTTCCTTTTTTTTGGAATGCTCTCGCAGCAGCCTGTGCAGGCGCAAACCCAGCCGCAAAACAACGGATCGCATAGTTGCGGTTCTGATTTTTTACTTCGGTCGATGGACCCCGTCAAGCTACAGGATTTTGAACAAAACATGTACAGCAGGGTCATGAGCCATACGATCTTAACCCCACCCGACACGGAACAATACACCATCCCGATCGCTTTTCATATCCTTCACCAGAACGGTGCAGAGAACATACCTGATCAGCAGGTGTGGGATGCATTCGCCCTTATCAACAATGCGTTTGCAAACCAGGTGCCTTTTAACCCGTCCGCGAGCACCAATATCAATGTGGATTTTTGCCTGGTCTCCTCACTTATATCACACCACGTTTCCCCTCTTACTAATATGACCATGGAAACGGAGGATTATGATGTGAAACAGATCGGCCAGTTAGATCCTACTATTTATCTTAACATCTGGGTGGTCAATTCCATCTACTCGCTTAACATGGGCCCTAATGTTGCAGGCTATGCCATGATGCCCGCTTCGCATGGAAGTACTATAGACGGGATCGTAATAGAAGCTGATTTCATTACAAATAATCCCGACGATGTAAAAGTGCTGGCGCACGAAATCGGCCATTACCTCGGCTTGTATCACACCTTTGAAGGAGGCTGCGGCAACAATGACTGCATGACCGACGGGGACAAGGTTTGCGATACGCCCCCGGATAATTCGATAGCCCCCGTTCTGTGTTCGGGTTCAGCAAATACCTGTCATTCCGATTCCGACGATCCTTCCGTAAACAATCCTTTCCGGGACGTTTCCTTAGGCGGACTGGGTGATCAGCCGGATATGTTCAGGAATTACATGGACTACGGATTTCAATCCTGCCAAACCACCTTCACCGACGGGCAGCGCACACGTATGCGTGACGTCCTGCGTACGATACGACACAGCCTGCTGGAACACCCCACCTATTGTATCCCCTGCCCTGCTCCCATCGTAGCGACTTTAAGCATTCCGGATACGTTGCCTGCCGGTGTTCCTGCAAACTTTACGGTTAACGGAGCCGACCCAAATTTTTTCTACTTCTGGCAATTCAACGGGCAGACGGCAACCGGGCAAACAGTAACGCAAACCATAGCCGGAGCGGCAACTGTAGCTGTAACCGTATATGTTATTAATACCGCATCTCCTGGTTGTAATCTTGTGCTCAGAGACACGGTTGTTTTTACCTGTATTGTCCCCACACCTACTTTTACCGTTACTCCTGCCGGTCTTACAAGCCCGGGACAAAACATCACTTTCACAGCGCCAAATACCGGTTATAGTTATACCTGGAATATTGACGGTGTGGCGATAGGCACAGGCACTACCTTTAATTACACAGTTACCGGTGATTACGGACGGTTGCTGACCCTTGTTGCAAGCAATGGCACCTGCCAGGCAGTGAGCTCTTCTTATTATATCGACCCTAACAATTGTGCCGGCAGTAAAGCTAACAGTACCTGGTATTTCGGCTCGGCGGCCGGTATTGATTTTAACGCCAATCCACCTCAGGCTATTCAGGGGAAGATATCTACAGAAGAAGGTTGCTCCGTTATCAGCGATGCTGTTACGGGCGCTCCTATCTTTCATTCGGACGGAGTAACGGTAGGCAATAGTCAAACAGGATTTACACTTCAAAACGGAACCGGTCTTACGGGCCACAGTACAACTACACAATCGGCCATGTTTGTTCCGATGCCCGGATCCAGCCGTTATGTATATTTATTTACAGTCGATTTCCAGGCAGGTGACCTCAGTTCATTTGCCGGGGGCATTTATTATTCGATCATCGACCGCCAGGGTGACGGAGGCAACGGTTCGGTAACTACCAAAAATCAGCTGTTATTAGCGCCCGTGCCCGAAAAGGTAACCGCTGTAAAAAATATGGCAGGCGATGGTATCTGGGTCATCTCTCATCAATGGAACTCGGATGCATTCTATGCCTGGCTTATTACAAGTACAGGTATCGGCGCGCCTGTTATAAGTCATACGGGCGCCATCCATACCAATGCGCCTACTCCTTATTCGGGAAGGGCCGCGCTTGGCGAAATGAAAGCATCCCCGTCAGGCAAAAAGATTGCCGTAGCTTATTCCGGTCCCAACCTCCTGGAGATTTTCGATTTCAATACTGCTACAGGTGTTCTGTCAAACCCTGTTTCTATTCACAGCACCCAGCAGTCGGAATGTTATGGTGTTGCGTTCTCCCCTAACGAGCGCTTTCTTTATAGTTCTGCCATCGGGCCCACCAATATTATCCGTTTTGATCTCAGCTCGGGGAATTCAGCGGGTATTCTTGCCTCGGAAGCACTTATCTGTTCTGTTTCTTCCGGAGGCGGAGGGGCATTACAACTGGCGCCCGACGGAAAAATATACGGAGCACGCAGAGACAAAAAATACCTTGCAGTCATCTCTAACCCGAATGCAGTAATTCCCGCTAATTGTGGATTTGTGCTGGACGGTTTCAGGCTCGTGGATTATACCTCTTCTATCTACGGCCTGCCAAATCCGGTGCAAAGCGTACTGTTATCTGTAGATCCTGTGATCACGGGGCCCGACAAGATCTGCCTCAACGGTGCTCCGCAGTCAGTGCAATACACCTTCGATCCGATTGGCAATGCTACCTATACCTGGGTGCATCATGGACCCAATACGTTTTCATTCGTCAACACAAGCACTGCCAGCATAAATTACCATACGACCGGTATTGATACATTGATCGTAACACGTACAGCTCCCTGCGGCAACAGCTATGATACCCTTTTCATCACGTCCGGTACTGCGCCTGCGTTCGACATTGGCCCTGATTTCCTCGTGTGTCCCGGAACGCCTGTTACCATAAACGCAACACCCGGTATGTTTGATTATCACTGGAACAACAATACCAATCTACCTACCAACACAGTGACCACCGATGGCAAAGTCCGGGTGGAAATGATCACACAATCGGGATGCGTGCTGAAAGATTCGCTGATGGTGGTATATTACAGCCTGCCCGGACTGAACCTGGGCAACGACACCTCTATCTGTACTGCCGAAATGCTTACATTAACTGCTCCTGCAGGTGCAAGCTCTTATCTGTGGAGCAACGGCGCAACAAGCAACAGTATCATGGTTAGTGATTCCGGAACTTATGTAGTAACAGTGGGGAAATACGGTTGCCTGTTCAAAGATACCATCCTCGTAAGAAAAGATGTGTTACTGCATGTTATCCCGGATACGCTGGTGCTGTGTGGAGGCTCTGCTTCTTTCTATACAGCTCCTTCCGGTTTCGACAGTTATAGCTGGCAACTGCCCTCCGGTGCATTGATGCATACCGACACCGTCTCTATCGGTGATCCGGGCTATTACATACTTACATACAGCAACCATTGCGGCAGCGCCACCGATTCTCTCCTGCATTACATACCGCGGATCTTCTCGCAGGATACGCTGGTGAGCTGTGCCGATACGATCCGAGTGATCGCAGACCTGCCCCTCGAAGCGATCGGCTCTTCCAACTTGGCGTATAACAGCTATATCCTGCATGGCGATACAGCGGACATTTATCGTTCGGGCGATTATGTAGGGATCATTTATTACCCCGATATGGCCAGCGGTTGTGTACTGCTGCAGAATATTACGGTGCTGGTAGATACAGCACTGGTAATGCCCGCCAGGACAATAAACCTCGGACCGGATGCAACGTATTGTGAAGGTTATGTGCTGCCACTGAATGCAGGGGCCGGCTTCGAAACTTATCACTGGAATACAGGCGCTATTGACTCGTTCACTACCGTCTATGGATTTGGCGCCTATAGTGTCACTGCCCGTTACTGCGGATTTGATTACGTGGACACGATCGTTATTACAAGAGACAGTTCATTAACCGTTAGCCTGGGACCCGATCAATCGCTTTGTCCACCAATCACTCTAAACCTTGATGCAGGCAGTGGCTTCGATTGGTATTATTGGAACAACGGACAAACCGGTCAGCAGCTGACTGTTACCAACAGTGGTCAATTCACTATAGAGGTTGGGCTGAACGGATGTATAGCCCGCGATACTATACTGATCGTTTGCCCTGTCGGTCTTGCAGAGGCAAAAGCTTGTGATGATCCGTTTTACCTGACTCCGAATCCCGGAAGCGATAGGGTGGCGCTGGGCGCAAGATGTGTACATTCCCGTGATCTTATCGTTTCTATAACAGGGAGCGATGGCAGGATACTGGGGAAAAAAGAAGGGGACCTGGATGATGTGAACTTCTTTATGAATAAGATGATGCAGGAGATGAGCCAGGGCATTTATATTGTAAAGATAGTTGCAGGAAAAAAGATCTATTATCTGAAATGGATGATTTTGAAATAAGCCGGGGTCATCCGAATACGGTGTATAAACAAAACGCCCGCCGAATGATCGGCGGGCGTTTTAAATTTATATGATCCGCTGATTACAGGATCAGCATAGCATCACCATAGGAATAGAATTTGTATTTTTCTTTGATCGCTTCCCTGTATGCTTTCATCACCAGGTCGTATCCACCGAAAGCTGTAACCATCATCAATAGTGTAGACTCCGGCATGTGGAAGTTCGTGATCATACAATTGGCCACATTGAACTCATACGGAGGGAAAATGAACTTATTCGTCCAGCCCCTGTATTCATTCAGGTGCCCCGAAACAGAAACGGATGTTTCCATACCACGCATCACAGTCGTTCCTACAGCGCATACACGTTTTTTATTGTCTTTCGCTTTGTTTACCATCGCTGCGGTTTTTGCGGCAATGATCACTTCTTCCGATTCCATTTTATGCTTCGTTAAATCTTCCACCTCTACCATACGGAATGTTCCCAAACCAACGTGCAGTGTCAGGTATTCCAGATCAACACCTTTGATCTCGAGGCGTTTCAGCAACTCACGGCTAAAGTGCAGACCTGCCGTTGGTGCAGCCACCGCTCCTTCATTTGCCGCAAATACTGTCTGGTAACGATCCACATCGCTGTCTTCCACTTTACGTTTGATGTATTTCGGAAGCGGGGTTTCGCCCATTTCATACAGGCATTTACGGAATTCTTCGTAGGAGCCATCGAACAGGAAACGTAATGTTCTTCCGCGGGAAGTGGTGTTATCGATCACCTCAGCTACGAGCACATCGTTGTCGCCGAAATATAATTTGTTCCCGATACGGATCTTACGCGCCGGATCTACCAATACATCCCAAAGACGGCTCTCCGCATTCAATTCGCGCAGCAGGAACACTTCGATCTTTGCCCCGGTTTTTTCCTTGTTCCCGTACATACGGGCAGGGAATACTTTGGTATCGTTGAACAGCATCACATCGCCGTCGTCGAAATAATTAATAATATCTTTGAATACTTTGTGCTGGATCTTTCCGGTTTTGCGGTCAACAACCATCAAACGGCTTTCGTCACGGTTTTTTGCAGGATGTTCGGCCAATAGTTCTTTTGGCAGATTGAATTTAAATGCTGATAATTTCATACGTGTTTTTTGTCTGTAATCTGATGGGAACGACCTTTTCGAATAAGGCGGCACAGCAGTATAATGTGTGCTTTTAAGACGTGTTGCATAATCTTACAGGATTATTAAGGGCGCAAATATACTACAATAAGGGGGCCTTGTCAAGTGTTATTTTCAGAAGCATTGTTAATAAAGGGATTCGGAGCATCGAGCATCTGTGTATGCTGTCTTAAGGGCCTTTCAAACTTATCTTCGTCCGGAAGCTTCTCATAACCAACAAAATTTTATCTTTGCGCCATGATTAACATCGCTGTTTTTGCCTCGGGCGAAGGGACCAATGCCGAGAACCTGTTCAATTATTTTTCCACTTCCACCAAAGTAAAGATCAAATTGGTGGTCACCAATAATGAGAATGCCGGCATCGTTGCAAAAGCAGAGAAATACAAAAAAAACCTGCAGATCATTTCCAGAACCAGTCTCAACAATTACACCGATCAGCTTATTGATTTCCTGCAGACGGAAAAAACAGACCTGATCGTGCTTGCCGGTTTTCTGTTGAAAGTACCGGAGAAATTAGTGAAAGCCTTCCCGAACCGGATCATCAATATTCATCCTGCTCTGCTTCCGAAATTCGGTGGTAAAGGGATGTACGGAATGAATGTGCACAAAGCCGTGCTGGAAGCGGGAGAAAAAGAAAGCGGTATCACGGTTCATTTTGTAGATGAGGAATACGACAAAGGCGATGTGATCCTCCAGGCAACATGTGA
This sequence comes from Bacteroidota bacterium, assembly GCA_021156365.1. Lineage (GTDB taxonomy): Bacteria > Bacteroidota > Bacteroidia > B-17B0 > Aurantibacillaceae > JADJDM01. The sequence continues at coordinate 168,657 of JAJNDK010000004.1, read as the reverse complement.
TATCAGCCCAGATGAAACACGCGAAAGCCTTGCTGCTAAAGTTCATCAGTTGGAGTATGATCATTTCCCGAAAGCAGTTCAAAAAGTCGTGGATCAATTAAGCTAATGCAGACACGGATTTCACAGATAGCACAGATATTTAGCATTGAAATTGGCACAGATAATCTGCGTTAATTTTATCGCTAAATCTATACAAGCCATTATCTGAAGCATCAGCGGAATCTGTGTCTGGCCAGTTCAGTTTACCTGTTTATAACCCGGTTAGTTAAATTATTACAATAACAAGGGAACGGGCTCTTGTATTCCATAACTTTACTATATATGTCAAAAGCAAACAAACCCAAGCAACGCTACTTATTTGAAGAGGTTGCTGACCTGATGAAACACAATGCCGGAAAGGCACTCAACTATAAGCAGATCGCTGCAGGACTGGAGATCACGAGCGAATCAGAACGTTTTCTCGTAATCGAAGTACTGGAAAAACTGCTGCAGGAAGGTTTCATCATCGAAAAAGAAAAAGGAAAATATTCATACAAAGAGAACAAATCCTATGTAAGCGGGGTGATCGATTTCACCGCTACAGGGGCTGCCTACGTGGTGGTAGCCAATTCCGAGCACGATATTTATATTTCCGAAAAGAAAACAAAAGATGCGCTCCAGGGTGACCTGGTGAAAGTGTACGTATTGCCCGGAAGTCGCAGAAAAAAAGAAGGTGAAGTGGTAGAGGTGATCACCCGCAAGCGAAGTGAATATGTAGGAACCATCCAGCTTACCGGAAAAACCTGTTTCTTCATCCCGGACAACAACAAGATCCACGTCGATTTTTATATTCCCTTCGAAAACGTAAAGAATGTAGAGCACGGATACAAGGTGATGGTGCGCATTGTAGACTGGAAACCCGGTAAGTCAAATCCTACAGCTGAGATCATCCAGGTGTTCGGTAAACCGGGCGAGCATAAAACCGAGATGAACGCCATCATGGCGGAATTCGGCCTGCCTCCTCATTTCCCGCCGGAAGTGGAGAAAGCTGCCAAACAGATCAATACAACGATCACCGAAACGGAGATTGCCCGCAGAAGGGATTTCCGGAATATTACCACCTTCACCATCGATCCGATCGATGCAAAGGATTTTGATGATGCGCTTTCTCTCGAAAAATTACCAAACGGAAATTACGAGATCGGCGTACACATTGCAGATGTAACGCATTACCTGAAACCGGACAGTATTCTGGACAAGGAAGCTGTACAGCGTGCCACATCCGTGTACCTCGTGGATCGCGTGATCCCAATGCTACCGGAAGTGCTGAGTAATTTTGTGTGCTCCCTTCGCCCGCACGAGGAAAAATATTGTTTCAGTGCGGTTTTCGAAATGGATGAAGAAGCGAAAGTTGTGAACGAGTGGTACGGAAAAACCATTATCTATTCCGACAGGCGCTTTGCCTACGAAGAAGTGCAGCAGGTCATTGAAACCGGGGAGGGTGATTACAAAGAAGAAATTTTTGTATTGGATCGTTTAGCAAAAAAACTACGTGCGGAGCGTACTCGTAAAGGCTCCATTTTCTTTGATAAGGAAGAGGTAAAATTCCAGTTAGATGAAGAAGGAAATCCTCTCGGCGTATTTTTCAAAGTGCAGCAAGATGCACACAAACTGATCGAAGACTTCATGTTATTGGCGAACCGTAAAGTGGCAGAGCTACTTGGTAAGCCTAAAAGCGATAACGCAAAGAAAAGCGGTAAAAAACACGAAGGGCCACCGATGGTCTATCGTATCCATGATGTTCCGTCCAGCGAAAAGCTAAGCGGATTAAATGAGTTCGTTGGTAAATTCGGCTACAATGTGAGTCTGAAAGACAAACAATCCACTGCCCAATCCATCAATAAATTACTGGCAGAAGTAAAGGGGAAAAAAGAAGCGAGCATGATCGAATTGCTTACTCTGCGCTCCATGCCGAAAGCAGTGTATACCATTCAGAATGTAGGTCACTACGGTCTGGGCTTCGATTATTACACGCATTTTACCTCGCCGATCCGCCGTTACCCGGATGTATTGGTGCATCGCCTGTTAGAAGCGCATTTAAAGGGCTTTACCTATTCGGATGCCAATGAGCTGGAAATGCTCTCTAAGCACTCTTCGGATATGGAGCGTACGGCTGCCGATGCAGAAAGGGCCTCTATCAAGTTCAAGCAGGTGGAGTTTATGGAAGACAAGGTGGGACAATCTTTCAAAGGCGTGATCTCCGGGGTGACCGAATGGGGCGTTTATGTGGAGATCATTGAGAACAAATGCGAGGGTATGATCCGGATGCGCGATATGAAAGACGATAGCTATTATTTTGATGAAGATAATTACCGCTATATCGGGCGCAACAAAAACACGGTATATGCATTAGGAGATGTAGTGTGGGTGGAAGTGAAAAAAGCCGACTTGCAACGTAAACAGCTGGATTATGCATTTGTAAGCAATCCCGATGGAAAGACCGAAAAGACAGACTCTTCGAAAGGACCGGGAGGAAACAGCAACAGCCGTGATAACAGATCGCCGCGCGGGCAGGAGAAAAAAACCTGGCCAAGCGGAAAGCCGAAACGGAAGAAATAATTCTAAAAGGTCTTAAACAATATGCCTTCCAATCCCCTGCTGATCTTGGTTTCGGGATCGTAGGAAGTATTCTTAAAATACAGCACTCCGTTCACATCCGGCTGAAAGGACTTCAGTACTTCAGGTAGCGGCATTCTTGCCACCTCACTCATCTGCCATTTATTGTCGGCGAACAGGTATTTGAAAAAAGCTGTTTCTTTCTTGGTGGAATAGGCCGAATAACCCGCGATCTTATCTCCCGAAAACTGTATGTTCAATGAAAAGTTCTTAAACGGTCCTGAAACAGCCGGTTTGTAAAGGATCTCGTCCACATTCTTTTTGATATTCAGCTCGTGAATATTGAACATGCTTTTCGCGTCCTTGTTCTTCGAATCGCGATAGGTGCACACAAAAGTGTTGGATTTGGTCTTTAGTACGTTTTCCGGGTTGTGCTCCAGTACGGTATAATTAAAGCCATATGTTTTGAAAACGTTGCCCGTTCCCGGCGATGCGATCACTTCCGTTAACAGGTTGTATTGATTATTGGCATACTGCAGTTTATTGATCTTGAACAGGTATTGTTTGAATTCTTTTTCCCGCTCTATATCTGTGGGAACAGCCACACAATCGTCCATTCGCTCGGTCACAAAGCCGGATGAATCGAAGGTACAGATAAAGACCGGAGCCGTTTTGCTCTTGCCTACGGTAAAATCTATTTTTGTATAGTCTGCAGCCACCTGGTTCCTTTTCAGCTTGTAGCCTGCCACACATATGCTACCCGTTTTCGGATCGTAGTGATGCGCGCCGTACAAAAACACATATCCTTCGTTCTCTTCGTTCAGGCGTTCGGAGTGAATGATCTCTCCTCTTTTCGTATCAATGAACAAAATCCACTGCCCTTCTTTACTGCCTTTGATAACATTTGCAAACAGGTATACGAAATGGTCATCCGTGCGGATGATGTGGCAGCGGTGATACTCCTGCTTACCGAAATTGATCTGCCAGCCATATGTGTACTCAAACACCTTACTGCTGTCTTTGAGCGTGTATTTCTGCAGAAAAAAATGATTGACCGAATCCTTAGAAAAAGGGCGCACCAGGTAAAGCTCGTTCTTATAGTATGAAACCTCCTTGTCGTAAGCCGTGAAGGTATTGACACGCGTAATGTCGGCATTCGGAATATCGGCTACTGTTCTCAGGCTCCGGTCGAAGCGCAGTATCCGGCAGGTCTTATCGTTGTTAACCTCCTGGATCATCAGGTTGAGATAGCCATGCAAGGTATCGGCCTGTATGTTGTAAAGACTGCTGCAGCTATAATTGCCGAGCTCTACGGATATTTCCTTTTCAGAAGCCAGTGCGGCAGAAAGACGCTGTACCTTCAGGCTGAGGCTTTTCCCGTTCTCTATATAGCCAAAGGTGTAAATACGCCCTGAAAGACTGATCGCATCCGGACGGCAGAGATCCTTCGCGGTATACTGGGCATTTGCCTTCCAGGTACGGAAAAGCATTGTCAACAACAGAAGGGTAAAATAAGTCCGGTTCATCCCGGCTAAAATTACAATAATTTTACTACTTTTCGAAAAGTGAAGACCCTGCATATTATTTCCTTTGATGTGCCTTATCCAGCCAATTATGGAGGGGTGATCGATGTGTTCTACAAACTAAAACAATTGCACAAGGCAGGCATTGACATTATCCTGCATTGCTTCGAATATGGCCGTGGGCAACAACCGGAGCTTACAAAGTATTGCAGGGAAGTTCATTATTATAAACGCACTACTGCTTTCCGGTATCAATTCAGCTCCCTGCCTTTTATTGTAAAAACACGTATTTCGCAGGAGCTCGTGAGCCGTTTGCTTAAAGACGAATATCCCGTTCTTTTCGAGGGTCTGCATACCTGTGGTATCCTGGACGACAAACGGCTTGCCGGACGCCTTAAGATCTACCGCGAGAGCAATATCGAGCACGAGTATTATCATCACCTCGCAGAAGCAGAACGGAATCCTTTGCGCCGTCTTTATTTCCGGACAGAAGCGCGAAAGCTGAAACGCTTCGAAGCGATCCTGTCACATGCCAATAAGATGCTGGTTGTATCGCAGGAAGACACAACTTACCTGAAGAAGCAATTCCCGAAAAATGATGTCGAATACCTGCCGAGCTTTCATCCCTACGAAACGGTGGTTTCCGAAACAGGCAAAGGAGATTTTATTTTGTATCATGGCAACCTGAGTATTGCAGAGAACGTGCTGGGGGCCGAATACCTGATCGAACATGCATTCGGTAAAACCGATTATACAGTAAAGATCGCAGGACTGAACCCGGATGAAAAACTAAAACAGCTTATTGCGCGCCATAAAAACATCGAACTAATTGCAAACCCTTCTGAAGAGATATTACAACGAATGATCCGGGAGGCGCAGGTAAATTGTTTGTACACCCACCAGGCCACAGGATTAAAATTAAAATTACTGAATGCTCTTTTTGCCGGCCGTCATTGTCTTGTAAATGATAAGATGTTGCATGGAACCGGACTGGAGGCTGCCTGTGAGATCGCTAATACACCGGAGCAATTTGTAAGCGCGCTTCAGAGCCTGATGAAAGAAGCATTCACACAGGAGACGATCGACAGACGCGGAGAACTGCTAAAGAATTTCGATGTGATCCGGAATGCGCAACGAATAAAGGAATTGCTGGCATAGAAGATAGATACCTTTGTATTTGATATACCGCCGGCAGAGATGGTAAAAAAGGCAAAAAAAGGTGCTTTCTGCCTATTTCCTTCTTATCTTTGTATAATAGAAATCAAAAATTCAATCAGAAAATATGTATCCGGAAAGTATAGTAAAACCCATGAAAGAAGAACTTACCACGGTAGGTTTTGAAGACTGCTCCACACCGGAAGCAGTAAACAACGCATTAAAAAACGAAGGGACCGTTTTAATGGTGGTGAACAGTGTATGTGGCTGTGCTGCAGGCGCTGCCAGACCAGGCGTTAAAATGAGCCTTAGCGGTGATAAAAAACCATCGAAGCTGACCACTGTATTTGCAGGCTTTGATATTGATGCAGTAGGTGAAGCGCGCAAACATTTTGCTCCGTATCCTCCTTCCTCACCGGCGATCGCCCTTTTCAAAAACGGGGAACTCGTTCATTTTGTAGAACGCCACAACATCGAAGGCCGCAATGCACAGATGATCGCAGAGCACCTGAAAATGGTTTACGACGAATTTTGTTAAGCCGCTTAGGCGGATAAAATAAAGTGAAAGATATAAGAGGCGGGATGGAGATTCCGCCTTTTTTTATTATTAATTTTTTTGCCTTAGATCTGAAATTAATATGAAGCTATTTGTTTCTCTATCGATTCTCCTGTTTTGGTCACTACGGCCCGTTCATCATCCGGCTATAGTTGAAAAACCGCAGGAGCTAAGTGTTTCATTAAAGGTACTGAAGCCTGATAGTATCTCTATTCTTGTAAAGAACATCAATCCGAAAACCATTACCGCCTACAGCCATGTGATCACGCATGAAAAACACTATGATTATTTTGAGTTAGAAGCAATTACCCCCGACGGTGAGCAATTGTATTTTGATTTTGTGGATAACAGGAATAAATCAGCGCCGGTGATCGTCATGCTAAAACCAGGTGAAAGCTTTTCGCATACCCTAAATCTTCAAAAATGGTCGGAAAGAAGCATTAATAAAGGAATGCTGAAAAAAGCCGGTTTCAATTACCTGCCACGCGGAATAAAGATCCGGGCCAAATACCGCAACAGCCCCTGTGATAATTGCAATGACTATTACAAATCCATCTGGACAGGATATGTGTACTCGGAATGGACGCCGTTTTAACAAGCAGCCGGACCTGGCGATCCAAATAACCAAAAGAACAAGGTAGCCTTCCCGTTATTTTCGTTTGAATTTTGAGCAAATAAAAATAGCAAGGCCGTTGATCAGACCGATTCCCAGATTCGGCAGGGACCAGTCGAGAAAAAAGTTATGTTTTAAAGGATGATCATACGATAATATATAAACATTTGCTTCAATCAGGATTATTAAAACAATTCCAATAATGGAAACCAAAAGCAGCAGGAGTATGGCAATCCCTATTGAAACGCCCCCGATTTTTTTATAGTGAAAAACAATTGCTATGGACAGTAAAGCATAGCACAGGAGGCAGGAAAGTAAAACGCCACCCAGGTCATTCCGGGAAAGTGTTTCTAAAGTGCCCAGCAAAAAGGCAATGGTAATTATCGAAATATAAAACGAAAGCCAATTACCTTCTAAAAATAAAGGCCGGAAAAAATCTTTCATACCATAAAAATACAAATATGTATCAACCCTTGTTACCACTGTTTGAAACGGCTGCCTCCCTGATGCGGGGAATTGGAGGCAGTTTTAACCTGTTTTAGCTTTTGCGTTTTTTAGAATAGGGTATCTTTGCAGCCCTATTTAAAACCATGAAAACACACGTTTCCTTTTACACATATCTTTTCCTTTTTATCCTGTCAATCAGCGCCCGGACAGCCTGGAGCCAAAATAAATCAGCCAAAGCAAATGAAGTTGGTGTTGTGTTGAAGGTAGTAGACAAGGACAGCATCCGGATCACGGTAAAGAACACCGGTAAAAAAACCATTGCAGCATACAGTCACGTCATTTGCCGCGAAAATCAATACGATTATTTAGAGATAGAAGGCCTCACTTTCAATCAAAAAGAGCTTTTATTCAGTTTTTATGACGACAGACCAACCTATGCGCCGGTTCTTGCTTTTCTGAGACCAAACGAAGACTTTTCCTGCACGATCAGTCTGACCGACTGGGCGGAACGGATTGTAAACAAAGCCATGCTTCAAAAAGCGGGGCTCAGTTCCCTTCCCCACGGAATAAAGATCCGGGCAAAATTCACTATCAATGAAGCCGATTCGTATCATGGCTTTGTATGGAGCGGAACGGCGTTTTCGGATTGGGTGGAATACAAATAATTAACTGCCAGACAACTCCTGTTTTGTATGAAGCTTATCTGTTATTCGGATGGAGAAGAATTTATCCATGCTGAATAATCCTTTATCTTTGAAGAAGAGAAATACAAACTGACATTTCGAATGACAGGAACAACGATCAAAGCCGGATTTGCCTTATCGGGCGGGGGAGCAAGAGGTGCCGCGCATATCGGTGTGCTGAAGGCTTTGCGTGAATGGAATATCCATCCTTCGGCTATTAGTGGAACCAGCGCAGGCAGCATTGTAGGAGCATTTATCTGCGATGGGTTCAGCCCGGAAGAAACCGCAGCCATTATGCATTCTTTTGAATTCAAAAACAAGATCAGCTTTCTCAATTTCCGGAAAGGATTTTTTTCTATCGAGCCGATCGAAAAACTATTGAAAAATAATCTGCGCAGTAAAAATTTCGAGCAGCTGCAAATCCCTTTTTATGCAACAGCAGCCGATCTGAATACCGGGAAACCCGTAGCTTTTTCCGAAGGCCCGATCGTTCCGGCTGTCATTGCATCTTCGTCAGTGCCATTGGTGTTCCCTCCCGTTTTTATCAACGATATCCCGTATGTAGATGGCGGACTGAGCGCTAATCTGCCTGTAGAACCTTTGCTAAACAAGCCCGAAAAAATAATTGGCGTGCACGTAAATCCCGTGAATGATTACCGGAGCGACATCGGTTTCATGGAAAACCTCGACCGTACTTTCAATTTATTCCTGCGCGAGAATATGAAAGAAGGAATTGGAAAATGTGCGGTTTTCATTGAGCCCAAAGGATTGGAAAATCACCGCCTTTTCGATTATAAACACATGATGGAAATGGTGGAGCTCGGATACAGGCATGTAAAAAACATGGACAGGGAAGAAGTTCTCAAAAAGATCGGCTGACAGAAATCCGGACCGGGCTCACTTCCTTATTTCTTCTGCTTTTCCTGGCTGAGAGTATACAAAGCATCCATGGTTACCATTTCATCTATGCTGACCCCGCGTTCACGGGCTTTTTGACTGATCTGGAGCATCCACTCCGGATTGTTCCGGATCTTTTCTTCTGCTGCTTTGGTGGCCGGATCCCTGCTCAGTATAGCATCAAGCCTTTCCACGAAGCCCCAGCCAAAGGTATCGAGGCTATGCTCCGTACACAGGATCAGGATCACATCGTAAGATCTCACCAGTTTAAGCAGATCGGTTGTCCTCATGGCTTCTTTATCGGCTTCCGTAGGCAGGCTCATTTTCTCTCCTTCACCGGGTTTTTGTTCCCTCGCAAAATAGTAAATGAACTTCTCGTTCGAGAATACCTTCTCCTGCACTTTTGTGTCCTGTATGCCGAAATAAAAACTATCGCCGATCACAAGAAGTGAAGGGCGCTTCCGGTTGCTATGCCCAAAGCTGTAGCGGGGATATGGCATCGGGGGAGCCGGTAGCTGCGTGGTGAAAAGATTCATGGCGCCAGCAATATCATAGTCGAGTCCCCGAAGCCTGTCGCTTTGCTCGATCTGGTCTTTCCAGCTAAAGGATGGCAGTTTTTCTCCCCGCTCCTTTTCTACATACACAATGATGGAATCGGCTGCAAGCGAATGTCCGTATGCCGACCAATGAATGCCATAGGGAGAAAACAGTATATAAGGTGCTGTGTCCCGCATCTGCTGAAACAGGCTGTTGAAATCGATGAATTGAACACCTTCGTTCTTAAAAGCCTTCGTAAGATCTTCATAATTACTCTTGCCGGGCCGCGGATACTGATCGGGGATGAATTCTTTATAGATACGCGCTTTATTGGGCGCCAGTACCGGAAGAAGTACAATGTTCCAGGCTTTCAGGCTGTCCTGATCCTTTTTCAATTGTTTTGCCACAGCTCGGATCTTTTCATTTCCGATATAATCTTTTCCGGTGTAAGAATCAATATATGCTTCTGCAAATAGCATGTTGTTATTTCCAAACACCACTTCCGCATTGGTCGACATATGAAAAAGCCTGTAACGATACTCGTTGTAGATCCTCACCATGGTTCTCCTGAACCCAAAATGCTCATTGAGGTATTTCTCTTTTTGCTGCTGGTACTCTCCGCTCAGCCAGGCCTCCGGCGAGAAAGTGGTATCAGGTGCTGTTGTAAAACTGCCCATCAGCACCGATTCATCCACGAGCTTGAAACTGCCCTGTATGATAGGAGCAAAAAGAAATGCGAACAGGATATATAACAGTACTTTTTTCATAGTTTAGAACCTGAAATAAATAAATGGGTTGAATCCGGAAGTAGTGATGGAGGCAAGCGACAAGTCGTACAGTGTGATGGAAACAAGCAGAAGGCACACATGCCCCGTTTTTGAATGAGGATCGTAATAGACGGTGTTCAGGATCTTTTTGCCTGCAGGCACAAGGGTGAAAAAAGAGAAAAGGATCGCCAGACAGGCAATGGTGATAAATTCTTTGTCGAGGAACAAAGGCGGCAATTCCCATCCCGACGAAAACAACCTGCTTACCATTGCATTGGCATAGTGAACGGAATCGGCCCTGAAATAGATCCATCCGATCACCACAATAAAAAAAGTGATGAGGACAGCCGGAATTTTACCGATGCGTTCGTATACCTTCAGCAGGAACATACGTTCAAGGATCAGGAAAACGCCGTGGTAAATCCCCCAGATAATAAAGGTCCAGGCCGCACCATGCCAGAAACCGGAAGCCAGAAACACCAGCCAGAGATTGAAATACAGACGCGGTGTACTTACTTTGTTCCCACCAAGGGGTATATACAGGTAATTCCTCATCCAATTTCCGAGTGTCATGTGCCAGCGCCGCCAGAACTCGGTAATGCTGGCCGAAGTGTAGGGATTATTAAAATTCTCCGGAAATTTAAATCCGATCATTTTCCCTATGCCGATGGCCATATCCGAGTAGCCGGAGAAATCGAAATAGATCTGGAATGTATAGGACAATGCACCTATCCAGGCCAGCGATGCATTCAGCTCTTCGGGTTTCATGGCAAACACCGCATCGGCCTTTACCGCGATCACGTTAGCGATCAGCACTTTTTTTGCCAGGCCCAGACAAAACCGGTAGAAACCGTCGAGCTTATTATCGATGGTGTCATTGGCTGACCGGTCTTTGATCTGGCCGGAGATCTCATGATAGGTAACGATAGGTCCGGCGATCAGCTTGGGAAATAGTAAAATATACATCTGGTATTGCCAGAAATTGTCGAGTGGCTTGTGAACACGACGGTATACATCGATCACATAGGTCAGGCTCTCAAAGGTATAAAAGGAAATTCCGATAGGCAGTACGATCTCCGTCCAGCCAATGTTCTTCATGCCCATTCCCGAAAGCATGGAGTTGACGTTCTCCACAAAGAAATTACAATACTTGAAGTAAAACAGCATCCCCACATTGAGTACGACCGAAAGAACAAGAAAAAGCTTCCTCCGTTGTTCAGAGGAAGCCTTGTCCATTTGTTGTACGAGATAAAAATCGAGTGTGGTAGTTGCAAGAATAGCAAAGATGAATTTCGGTGCTCCGTAGCTGTAAAAGAAAATACTCGCTACCAGGAGGACTGCGTTCTTTAGTCGCTTTGGTGCCAGGAAATAAACCGCAAGGAATACCGGCAAAAAATAAACTAAAAAAACACTGCTGCTGAATATCATTGAGCTTAGCTAAGTGTTGGACTTGCCCTCAGGCAGGAACAAGGTTTTCAATAGTGAAAGGTATTAGGCGGGCTTAGTGCTTTGCCAGGTATTCGGCCACACCTTTATGGTCCGCCTTCATTCCTTCTTTGCCCTTCACCCAGTTCGCAGGACATACTTCGCCGTTCTCTTCATTGAACTGCAATGCATCCACCATACGGATCGCTTCGTCCACATTTCTTCCCAGGGGAAGATCGTTGACCAGCTGGTGGCGTATTTTTCCTTCTTTGTCGATCAGGTACAATGCACGGAAAGCGATCATAGGGCCATCTGCCACTAATTCTCCTTCTTCGTTCACATCATAATCGCCGAACATACAATCGTAATTGCTGGTAATGGTTTTGGTCGTGTCAGCTACGATAGGATAGGTAATTCCCTTGATCCCGCCATGCGATTTTTCTACCTGCAGCCAGCCCCAATGGCTTTGTTCCGTATCTGTAGAGCAGGCAACCACTGCTACATTGCGTTTTTCAAACTCTCCTAATTTCTCCTGGAATGCATGTAATTCGGTCGGGCAAACGAACGTGAAATCTTTTGGGTAGAAAAAGAACACTACGTACTTTTTACCGATGTATTGTTCGAGAGAAAAGTTCTCTACGATCTCGCCGCCGTGAACCACAGCTGCTGCCTTGAATGCAGGCGCTTTTTTTCCTACTAATGACATGTTATAATAATTTTAAAGTTAAACGTCTGAAATTAAAAAGTAGCTTTAAATTTAAGCGCCAACCAGCGCTTTGTAATCCGCTGCCGACAACAGGGCATCCACATCCGCCGCATTATCGATGGTGCAACGGATCATCCAGCCGTCCCCGTAAGGATCGGTGTTTACCAGCTCCGGGTTGGCATCAATTTTTGAATTCATTTCCAGTATTTTTCCTGCCACAGGCATAAATAGATCCGATACGGTTTTCACAGCTTCCACCGAACCGAAAACAGCTTCTTTTTCAACTGTTTCGTTCAGGGCAGTAACATCCACATAAACGATATCGCCCAGCTCTTTTTGTGCAAAATCGGTGATGCCGATAACCGCTTCATTGCCTTCCACACGAACCCATTCGTGATCTTTTGTGTATTTCAGATTGTCAGGAAAATTCATACAATTGTTTTTTTTAATTTTAGGGCAAATATATACATTTTTGAATGCGATTTTCAGTTTTCCGGGCTGTGTTTACAAGATTTTATGCAGAAACAGGCTGGATTTAAAAAACGTTAATACTACCCTTTTCTACAGTGTAATGTTTACAACTACTGTAATTATTTGCCATCTCCTGCGTTATAGGGGCTAATTTTGCTCACATGACCAGATCCGCCTTTTTAGCCATTCTCTTTGTTTGTTTTTGCTTCCTTGCCAACGCGCAGCCAAAAAAAGAATATTACGACGAAGACCAGAAAATTTTGAAATCGGAAGAGAATTTCCTGAAAGGGAACCCACACGGAAAAACCACTACCTACTTCCAGAACGGAAAGGTTTCCAAGCAGGGCTGGAACAAATACGGCAAACAGGACAGCGTTTGGAAATACTATTACGAAAGCGGCGTACTCAAGGCAGAAGAGCGTTTTTCGCGCGGACTAAAAACAGGGAGAAACACCTATTTCTACAAAACCGGGAAGCCGGCGCAGCAAACAGTTTTTAACGAGGACCGGCCCGACAGCGTATGGACCGCCTGGTATGAGAACGGAGAAATAAAAAGCCTTGAAGTGTTCAATAAGGGAAAAAGAGAGGGTACCTGGAAGTATTATTTTGATACCGGAAAACCGGAGAGTGAAGGCACTTTTAAAAACAATGTCCAGGAGGGCCTCTACAGCGGGTATTACAAAACAGGGCAATTATCCGAACGGGGCAATTACTGCGCCGACAAACGTTGCGGGATGTGGAAAGAATATTTTGAGAACGGAAAACAAAAGGCGGAAAAAGAATACAAAGACTCCACCAATATCCTGATCTGGAACCTATGGAATGAAGCTGGCAACCAGATCATCACCAATGGAAAAGGAAAGCTGGTGATCTCTTACAACAACAAAATGGTGAAAGCTTCCGGAATGTATGATGGTGGAATGCAGAACGGCGATTGGTTCTTTTTCCACCCGAACGGCGCTACCGATTACCAGGCTACATATGTGAACAATAAGCTCGAAGGCCTGTATATCAGCTATTTTGAAGACAAGCAGGTAAAATCAAAAGGCTTTTACAGCAACAACCTGAAATCGGGCAAATGGATGTTCTATACAAAAGACGGTAAGCTGGAGATGGAAGGTGAGTTTGAGAACGGTATACGCAACGGGAACTGGAAATACTATTACGATAATGAAAAGACCGGCAGCGAAGGAAGCTTTGTAAACGACAAGGAAAGTGGTACCTGGCTGTTCTGGTACAAAACAGGAGAAAAATGGAAACAGGGAAATTACAACAACGGTGAAAAAACCGGCGTGTGGACAACCTGGTTCGAGAATGGGCAAAAATTGCAGGAAGGATCTTATACAAACGGTAAAGAGGACGGCGAATGGAATGCCTGGTTCAATAACGGGCAGTTGAAAGACAAAGGAGTTTTCAAAATGGGCGCCATAACCGGGCCCTGGGAAGGCTGGTACAGCAACGGAAAACAGAATTACAAAGGAAATTATATCGACGGTAAGCGACATGGCAAATGGGAATACTGGTATGAAAAAACAGGTAAGTACCGGGAGATCTCCAATTATGTGTTAGCGATCCGGCATGGTAAATACATCCAATGGACAGAGAACGGATTTGTGGACACGGAAGGAAAATACCGCCGGGGTAAGCAGGACGGTGAGTGGAAATATTATTTCCCGACCGGTGGCCTGATGAAAGTACAGAACTTCGACAAAGGACGTTTATCGGGCAAATCGATCAATTACAATCCTAACAATACGATACAGAGCGTTACCAGTTTTAAGATCGTGAAGAAAGATAAGGTGAGAGGACAGCTTGCAGTAAAGACAAACAGTGTTCCGCACGGCACCTGGATCTTCTACGACAAGAACGGACAGGAAATGAGCCGTATCGTATACAAAAACGGCGAGAAGATCAGTCACACACCCTGATCCGAAAACTTAAAATAGTTAAAGCGGCGCCCGCACCTTTTTAATAATCCGTATCTTCACGGAGTGAGTTCGTTTATAAAGCATCCTTTCGTTAAAGTATTGGTGTATGCCAATGTGTTCATTGCACTTTGCGCTTTTTCACAAGTGCTCCTTACACAGCTTCTGTTTCATATTCCTTATACGTTTGATTCTGTTTCCTACCTCGTGTTTGTGCCTGTGGCCACCTTTGTACAATACAACATTCAGCGCGGATATATGGTCTCCCATTACAACCTGGGTACGGAGCGTTCGCAATGGCTGCATAAAAACAAACGGATCATGCTCTACACCAACATTGTTGGCCTGGTGATCCTGCTATGCCTGTGCAACTCGCTGAGCTGGACTTCCATCATCATTATGGTCGTTGCGGAAGTGATCTCTTCCTTCTATTATCTACCGCCTTTCAACCTGCGGAAATATGGCTACATAAAACCCTTCCTCATATCGGCTGTGTGGGCAGTAAGCTGTGTGGTAGTGCCCCTGGTGGAAAACAATATGATGGATCCGCCAACACATGCTACGAGCTATTATTTTATTGCGGCACAATTCTTATTCATAGCTGTGCTTTGTATGGCCTTCGATATAAAAGATGCAAGTGTAGATTTTGCAGGAGGCGTATATACTTACGCAAATGTTCTGGGCGAACGGTTTACCAAAGTGCTGTGCTCGGTCATGCTGGCTGGCAGTTTTGTTTGCCGCTGGTTCTTTGATCCGCGCCTTGCTCTGTTCTTCCTTTTCTCTTTATCTGCCACTCTCCTTGTGACTTTGCTGAGTACGGATAAAAAACATGCCTTCTATTTTTACCTCGCGGTAGATGGAATGCTGATCCTGCAGCTGATCGTAGCATCCCTGTCTTTTGTCGTTTAAGATATACCTCCTGTTTATCCGTCTCCTTCCCGCTGAAGACATTTGTGTTGGTAAAGAGCAGTATTTTCCTATTTTTGTTTAGGAAAAAACAAAGATTCTCTGAAAGGCGTATGAAAACCAATGTCTATACCAAAGGTGCTATTGAAAAAGGCGCTATTCTATTCATTCATGGAAACTCTTTAAACGGTACTTCTTTTCGCAGGGTGTTTGATCTGATTGATGATATCCCGCTTATTGCTGTAGATCTTCCCGGCCACGGCCGGTCACAGAAAGCGGTGAATCCCGAAGCCACCTACTCCATTCCCGGGTATGTAGAAGCGATCAAACAATTGGTGGAAGAATTTAAGCTGACGGATTTTATCCTCACAGGACATTCCTTAGGTGGCCACATTGCTCTTGAAGCCATCGATGAGCTGAAAGGAGTGAAAGGTGTTTTTTTGTTCGGGACCCCGCCTTTGGGTATTCCTCCTGATATGGACACAGCATTCCTGCCGAATCCTGCATTAGGCCTGCTTTTTCAGAAAGACCTGTCGGAAGACGAGATGGATCCGCTTTGTGATGCCCTTTTAGATCCGGTGGCCGCCTCTTCACTAAAAGAGAATATAAAAGAACAGCTCCGTTGCAGCGACGGCAATGCGCGCACCTACCTGCTTCACAGCGTAGGTGCAGGCAAACAGAAAAACGAACCGGAGATCGTGAAGAGCCTGCAGATACCTCTGGCCATTGCACACGGTGAGCTCGACAGCGTAATAAACCTGCAGTACCTCGAAGCGCTTGACAAACCTACACTTTGGGAAAACAAAATACACCTCATTAAGAACTCTGGTCACTCGCCACAAATGGAACAACCGGAAGCCTTTGCCGCCCTGCTTAAAAAATTCCATCAACACGTGTCGGCGTAAACTATGAAAGAGTCGACTATAGCTAAATACCTGGAAACCCTGAGTGTCAAGCTTCGCGGAAAATACGTGATAAACGGTCCCGTGAAAGATATTTCGAATTTTCCGCTTGCTGTAGGTCAGTTCTTCTACATTATCGATTACCAGAAACGGGAGATCACCTACCAGAAAGGTGTGAAAGAGATCTTAGGATATGAGCCGCATGAGTTCAACTTCGATCTGGTGATCGGCTATTTTCACCCGGAAGATTATGACATGGTAACGCGCCTTATCAAGGCCACGCTCATGTTCGCCTCCGAAAACAATGTAAGCAAGGATGTGGGCTATTTTGTGACTTGCCGGATAAGAAAGAAAGACGGGAATTATCTTAAGGTCCTTCGTCAATCCAATGTGTTTGATATAGATGAAAAGGGAAAGATCATCAGCAACACTTCACTGATGACGGATATTTCATTCATCGACAACAGCAAACAGGTGCAGTGGGAATTCCATGCTCCGGGGCTGGATAAGGAAAAATTCAGGCAGTATGTGACAAAGGAATACAGCGGCTTCTTTTCCGACAGGGAATTGGAAGTGTTACGACTCTTGAAGCAGGGAAAGAAAAGCGCAGTGATCGCAGACGAGCTTTGCATCAGTAAACACACGGTAGATGGCCATCGCCGCAAGATGCTGTCGAAAAGCAATTGTGAGAACACGATCGACCTGATCAATTTCTCCAAGAGCAACGGTATTCTATAATATACTCTATTATTTTTCTCTTCGTCTCAAAAAACACTCATTAATGAGTGTTGCCTGCTCCTCCGCATTTGATTTATTTTGTTCTTCACTATTTCTTCCTTTAAATCAAAATAATTATGAGAAAACCTGCGGTTCTTTTTCTGTTTGCATTCAGTGTTGTCGTTTTTGGTCAGGTGCAACATCAATGGTCATTCAATTCACAAAATTTTTCCACAGGGCAGGTAGACGTCTTTTCGATGTGCACGGATGCGAGCGAAAACGTATATGTAACAGGGTCGTACACCGGCCTTGTAGATTTTGATCCTGGCACCGGATCAATTGGATTCCCTCTTACCGTAGGCGTAACTAAAGGATATTTTGCCAAATACGATGCAAACGGTGCGATGCTGTTTGCAAAACAAATCGGAGGAACAGGACGGTCCATTGCTATCAATCAGAACAACGAAATAGTGATTACAGGTGAATTTACGGGAACCCGGGATTTTGATCCGGGAACAGGCTCCGCCAACCTGATCTCATTCGGTAGCAACGATGTTTATATTGCGAAGTATGATGCCAGCGGTGCATTTCTGTTTGTAAAACAAATTGGTGGTGCCGGAGTGGACAATTCTTTAGGCCTGACTACAGATCTGAGTAATAATATATATATAACCGGCGACTTTTCCCTTACTGCCGACTTTGATCCCTCCGCAGCTTCTTTCGTTCTTAGCCCCGGAGGTACTGCCAGTAGCTTTATTGCCAAGTATGATAACTCCGGTACTTTTTCGTTTGCAAAACAACTTGTATCCACTGCATCAAGTGGCTGTTATAGCACTGGCATTAAAACAGACGGGGCAGGAAATATTATAATTGCCGGTTATCTGAACGGAACGGTAGATATGGATCCCGGAGCCGGTACAGATAATATTGGCAGTAACGGAAGTGCTCCGGATCTTTTCTTTGCAAAATACAATGCGAGTGGCGATTATCTTTTGGCAAAACCAATTGGTAATACCGGCCAGGATTTTTTGAGGGCATTGGCTGTAGATGTAAATAATAATATTTACATAAGCGGTTGTTTTCAAAACACGGTGGACTTTGATCCGGGTGGGGGAACAGCCAATTTAAGCACTTCGGGTGGTAAGGATGCCTTCGTAGCTAAATATAACAGCGCCGGAAACTATGTGTATGCTATAGACATGGGCGGAACAACGAATATACCAAATGTAGAGGGCTTTTCACTTGCTACCGATGCCTCGGAAAATGTATATGTAAGCGGAACATTTACCGGAACCGTAGACTTTGATGCAGGCGGGGCAACAGCCAATCTTAGTACTTTTGGGGCCAACGATGTGTTCTTTGCAAAATACAGTTCTTCCGGGGCATACATTCATGCCAAACAAATCGGGGGAACCACCCTTGAAAAAAATTATGCAATTGCCCTCAGTCCTTTGGGAAATATATGGATCGGTGGTTCCTTTGCCGGCAATAGTACCGGACTGGATTTTGACCCGGGAGCAGGTACACAAACGCTTTCAGGATACCCAAGCTCCTATTCGGGATACATAGCAAAATACACAAACGCGGGAAACTATAGCTGGGTTGGCGGCTTTTTGAGTTATGTCGGAAATAACCAGGGCAGCGATTTTTCTTATAATATTACAAAGGACGCGGCAGGAAATGTATACACAACCGGCTGCTCATTCGGAGCCCTGGATTTCGAGGGAGGAACAGGAATCGTTGCCAACAGTCATTCGGGTGCAAACGAATGTTTTTTCGCCAAACACGATGCGGCAGGAAACGCAGTACTTGCAAAAACGATCCCTGCTAATATCAGTACCAATGCCTTCTTTAGTATTGCAGTAGATACTGTTACCAATGCAATTTATATCGCAGGCAATTTTAATGGCACCACTGATTTCGATCCGGGTGTGGGATACTCTGCCTTAACCTCAACCGGCGCACAGGATATATTCTTCGCCAAATATGATGCAAATGGTAATTATGTTTTTGCAAAAAGAATCGGGGGCACCAATGCTGATTATATTTCGGGAATTAAAGTGGACGGATCAGGAAGTCTTTATGTAACAGGCACTTTCCAGGGAACTATTGATTTTAACCCCGGCGCAGGAACAGCTAATCTTGTCGGGGGAAGTCCTACTACGTTTATTGCTAAATATGATATTAATGGAAACTATGTGTATGCTTTCGCGGAAACCACGGCAGGCGCAGGAAATAAACAATCGATAGCTCTTGACGCGGCCGGAAATGCGTATACAACCGGCGGTACCGTTTTCAGAAAATATGATTCCTTTGGTACACTTGTGCTTACCAAACAATTCGGGACCGCCAGCACTTATATGCAGGGCATTGATGTGGATGCGTCCGGCAATATA
Source organism: Bacteroidota bacterium (assembly GCA_021156365.1). GTDB lineage: Bacteria > Bacteroidota > Bacteroidia > B-17B0 > Aurantibacillaceae > JADJDM01. The sequence goes on along the minus strand of JAJNDK010000004.1, from coordinate 149,436 downwards.
TATGTAACGGGTTATTTTTCGGGCTCCGGCGATTTTGATCCGGGCGCGGCCACCGCAACATTAAGCGCTGCCGGGAACAAAGATGCCTTTTTTGCGCGTTATGACGCTGCCGGAAATTATGTCTACGCCAAACAGATCGGGGGCATCAACGATGATGTGGCAAATGATATTGCTGTAGATGCAAACGGAAACGTAAACATAACCGGGTATTTTTCGGGAACCGCTGATTTTGATCCGACACCCACCAGCAACTTCCTTGTTTCCAATGCAGGTAGTGAAGATGTTTTTATCTCGAGATACAATGGCAGTGGAAACATCATTTATGCAAAAAAAATGGGTGGAGTAAATAACGATCGGGCTACCGGTTTAAGTATTAAAAACACCGGTATTGTAAATGTCTTTGGGACATTCAGCGATGTGGTGGACTTTGATCCCGGTACAGGGACTAACAACTTAACAGCTACGCAGGACGATGATCTTTTTATTGGCCAATACCTCCAGTCTGTACTTACAGCGACGCTTACTGTAAATAATAATGTAAGCTGCTTTGGCGGAACAAATGGCTCTGCTACCGTCGGTGCAACAGGAAATCAATCTCCTTTCGTTTATTTATGGCAGCCTGGCGGACAGACAAGTGCTGCCGTTAACAACCTCGGAGCAGGCACACACACGGTAACAGTTACTGATGCTATTGGAACCACAGTAACACTTACTGTCAGCATTACTCAACCTACTGCTCTCACTTCCGGCGTTGGTTCACAGTCCAACGTAACCTGTTTCGGTGGAACGAACGGCTTTGTCTCATTAAATACAAGTGGAGGAAGCTTGCCGTACACGTATAGCTGGTCTCCCGCGGGAGGTACCGGTAGCTCTTCTTCTTCGCTCATTGCAGGTAATTATACAGTAAGCATCACTGATAATAACGGGTGTCCGGCTTCTGTTACTTTCTTTGTTTCCCAGCCCGGACAATTCAACCTCGTTACGGCTTCCCAAATAAATGTTTCCTGTTTTGGCGGATCTAACGGGATTGCTTCTGTAAACGCAACCGGAGGATCTGGAGGCAATGTGTATTCCTGGTCGCCGGGTGGTTATACAACAACAACCGCAACAGGGCTTTCTGCAAACAATTATACTGTTACTGCTATTGATCTGAACGGATGTATTGCACAAACCAATGTCATCATTACACAACCGGCAGTTCTTGCAGGTGCGGTAGCTTCGGTTACGCATATCACCTGTTTTGGCCAAACCAATGGAGGAGCAACCGTCACTGTTACAGGTGGAACAGTACCTTATTCGTATAATTGGCAGCCTGTAGGTGGCTCAGGTAATACAGCTTCAGGCCTTAGCGCAGGAAACTATACTTTGCAAACTACCGATAACAAGGGCTGTGTTACATCTAATACGGTTACCGTTCAGTATCTTGCGGAGATACAGGAAATATGCGTGGTAACTGCTGATTCAGCAACAGCCACTCACAATATCATCGTTTGGGAAAAGCCCTCCAATGTAGGTAATATCGACAGTTTTAAAATATACCGGGAGATCACAACCAATGTATTTCAGCAAATAGGCGCTGTTCATGGTGATTCTTTAAGTGAATATCATGATATGGGGGCAAATCCTAATTCTACCTCCTACAAATACAGGGTTACCGTATTGGATACCTGCGGAGGAGAGGGCGATCCGGGACTTTACCACAAATCCATACACCTGCAATATCTCAGTTTAGGGAATTTTCAGTGGTCGTATTATGAAATTGAGAACACAAGTAACCAGGTGGCTTCTTATAATTTCTACAGGGACGATAATTCAACCGGGAACTTTGTGCTGCAGCAGATCATTCCCGGAACAAATAATTCGTATACGGATGTGAACTATGCCTCCTTTCCCCTGGCCTCCTATCGCGTGGATGTAAACTGGCTAAGCGGCCAGGTATGTACTTCTTCTATGCGAAACGGGAATGGTAACAACCAGGTACTGGGAGCTATCAATACATCACGCTCCAATATCAAAAGCCCTACGAGTATCGGCATAAATAAAATGGATGTGAACGATTTTTTTAAAGTGTATCCAAATCCCGCACAGAACGTTCTAACGATTGAATATACCATTGATAAAAACGAGACGATCCGCATTGAGCTTGAGAATACACTCGGCCAATGTGTGTATAAAACCAATGTGAAAGAGAACAAACACAGCATCGATATTGAACCGTTGCCATCCGGTGTTTACCTGGTGAAGATCGCGGGAGAGAAAATGATGAATATAAAAAAAATTATTATTAATTAACTTTATAAATAACAAACTCAAATGAAAAAGAACACATCCGTTTTTTTAGGCCTTTTCCTACTGTTAAGTGTTTCAGCTCTTGCCCAAGACTGTGACAAACTGCTTCATCAATCTCTTTATTCGTTCACTCAAATGACAAATACAGGTTCATTCAGTAAGGATTTAAGAACATATTACTTATCCGAAGGGTTCAGGACAGATATGAAAAACGGGAAATGGGGTGGTTCTGTCACATTACCGATCGAAGGCGTTCCTGTAACATTAGGAATGGATTTTTCAGAAAACAATTACAACGAGTTCAGAAATAAAATAATAAATCAGACAGAGTTAAACATTTCTAAAGACTTTTATCAAACCACATTTAGCACCATACCAAACACCAATCTTTACGACGCATATGTTAAATGTGTTGAAATTGTTAATGATAAAAGTCGAACAGGTTTTATACAAGGAACCAATGTTGAAACGGAGGATATTGTTGTATTTAATTTTTATTATCGGCCACAAGCTCCCGGAGATGCAATGCCGGTAGTATCCAGTTTTAATGTTCAACCTGAAGGTAGTGTAATAAGTGGTGGCCTGTCTGTCGGGCAAACATTAAGCGCTTTCAGTTTTGTAATTACGTGTAAAAGAGACGCTGAAAAGGATTTGATTTTATCACTACAAACGAATCGGGGACCTTATGTGAGTAAGTCAGTAGCCGAGGGGGCTTTGAGTTCAAGCAAAGATTTGCCAATCGGCACCATTGTATCGTCATTGCTGAATTTTGAACAGTTTAGCTTTACCACAAAAAATAATGAGAAAAGTCTTGATGGTAAAACATGGTCTTCGAAAAAGAGTAAATGGGCGCCCTGTGATGGCAGATCTCTGCCTGATTCTAAATATTCAACCATTTCATCTCTCCCAAATGCTCCCGATCTGAGGGGCCTTTTTTTGCGGGGTTTAAATGATTTTGACCCAAAATACACAACCCCACCTTCAGACCTTAGTCAATTAAATCCGGATCAACCTGGATTGGGGAAGTATCAAAAGGACGAATTTAAGCGGCATAATCATAATTCAAATGCAATTTCGGGTGGAGGAGGCAGTTTCGAAGAAGGACATGGCGATCCAAATTATGGTGGTAGCGGTGCAACAATTGATTTTGCAGGTAATTCTTCCGAAACCAGATCCAAAAACGTCTCCGTATATTATTACATAAAAATAAACTAAACCATCAGTAGTAGCATGGAGATCTCAATAAGTCACAACTGAAAGGTTGTTTTCAACCAGTCTTTTTTTGTTCCTATTGGTCAATAGCAGCGAACCAGGAAATGATCTTTCTCCGGAGCTTGCTGGTATAAGTCTGAAACTGCCAGTCGGCGTAGTTGTCCGTGGCATTGATGCATTTGCAGAACTGGCGGATGCGGTATTTTGCTTCTTCTTCGAGCAGGTTGAACAGTTCGAAGGCCTCTTCCATATCGGCCGAATTTTCGCGGATACGCAGGAAATGATCTTCCAGTGATTCTTCCAGCACTGTTTGCGGTTTGGCACCACGGCGGATGCAGGCCGAATAGCGGTCCTTCACAATGAAGGCTTCCCTGGATGAGCTGAGGAAACGCTGTTTGATCTCTTCCGGCATTTCATAATCATGCTCCATTTCGAAATCCCACTCGTCTTTATACCTGTTCTCGAGATACAGATGCGGAGCAATGAACACATGTTTCCAGTCCACCGGTAGCTGCCACAAACCAAAGCGGCGGGCATTGTTACCAAGATCAACAATATTGAATTTTTTCTTTTGCGGCAATACACGTGAGCCACGGCCGATCATCTGGTGATACAGTGTAAGCGATTTCGTGGCGCGGTTCAGCATAATGGTTTCCACACCCGGCTCATCAAAGCCAGTGGTAAGGATACTTACGGAAGTAAGTATACCATTCGGAGTGTGACGGAACCAGTCCAATACTTCTGCCCGCTCTTTGTCGGTGAAGGTGCTGTCCAGGTGTTTCACCGGGTAGTTCTTCTTTTTGAACATCTCACATACGGCCCTGCTCGACAGGATCCCGCTGTTGAAGATCAGTGTTTTGGTGTTGAACCCAACCTCTTCGTAAGCGTCGATCAGCTTGCTCTGCATCATGGCCGAGCTGTACAGCAATTCGGAAGAACCCACTGTAAACTCACCCGTCGTACCGATCTTCAACGTGCTCAGGTTCACATCGTAGCTATAGGTGGTGGCTTCGCAGAGGTATCCTTGCCCGATAAGGGAGGCAATGCTTTCGCCGATAATGATGTCGTGGTAGGTATCACGCAAGGGCAGTTTTTTATTGCTGCTCAATGGTGTTGCGGTAACTCCTAAAATATTAATATCCTCGAAGTGATGGAAGATCTTGCGGAACGAATTGTAATGTGCCTCATCAACGATCACCAGGCCTATTCCTTCAAGGAATCTGTCATTCTCCTGAAGACGGTTATTGAGTGTTTCCACCAATGCAGTGTAACAATCGTGCGGATCTTCTTTCGGTAATTGTTTTACGGAGCTGTTGATCACCGTATTGCGGATCCCTTTGTCGCTCAGTACATCCGAGGTTTGTTTGGAAAGCTCGATGCGGTGTGTAAGGATCAAAACTTTTTTACCAAACTGGTTGATATAACGGTAAGCGATCTCTGCAAAGATGATGGTCTTGCCCCCACCTGTCGGTAATTGAAAAAGCAGGTTGGAATTAGGAGGCAGGTCTACCAGTTTCGAAAAAATAGTATCCACCGCTGCCTGTTGGTACGGGTAGAGTTTTTTCGGCTCGGTAGTAAAGATTTGCTGCTCGGTAACCTGTTCTTCTTGCATAGTTCAAAAAAGGGACTTGCAAAGATAGGCTTATTTTAATGAAAACCCATCATTCTATTCCTGATTTCTAAACCAAAAGAGCCAAATAATTTAAAAACATATTAACCATTCTTCAAAAAGCTGATATTCCGCTTCAATCCCTCATATTTCGTCCTCTTCACAGCGCTTTTACCGAATACCTTCTTAAACGTTTCCTCCGTTATTTCCTGCCACTCGTTTTTCGTCCAGTCGAGCAGGCCATTTTTATTTTCAAACAAAGGCTCATTGTGCGGCTTGCTGAAGCGATTCCATGGACATACATCCTGGCACACATCGCAGCCAAAAGCCCAGTTATTCATTTTGTCTTTGAACTCGCCGGGGATATTGTTCTTCAGCTCTATGGTGAGATAGGAAATACATTTGCTGCCGTCGACTATATAAGGATTGACAATCGCCTGTGTGGGACAGGCATCAATGCATTTGGTGCAGGTCCCGCAGAAATCCCCGATGGGCGAATCGTACTCGAGATCAAGGTCGCAGATGATCTCCGCCACAAAATAAAAAGATCCGCTTTGTTTGTTAATGAGGTTGGCGTTCTTCCCGATCCATCCCAGGCCTGATTGCCGGGCCCAGGCTTTGTCGAGCACCGGAGCAGAATCCACAAAACAGCGTCCGTTGATGTCGCCGATATCCTCGCGCAGGCTGTCTACCAGCTCTTTGCATTTTTCTTTGATCACATCGTGGTAGTCATTGCCGTAGGCATACTTGGAGATCTTCGGCGCATCGGAATGTTGTTCCTGCGCAGGAAAATAATTCAATAAAAGTGAGATCACCGATTTGGACCCCTCTACCAACAGCCGCGGATCAAGGCGTTTGTCGAAATGATTTTCCATGTACTTCATTTCGCCATGCATGTTTTGCTTCAACCATCTTTCAAGACGCGGCGCTTCTTCTTCAAGGAAACGGGCTTCGGAAATACCGCAATAATCGAAGCCCAGGCGTTTGGCGTGTTGTTTTACAAGCGAGGTATATTTGGATTTCAGCGACATTTTTTATACCGGTGGCAGATCCCGATAGCTATCGGGATCTGCCACCATGAAAAATTACAATGCAAAGGTACGCAATACATTCCATTGCTTTCCATCGTGCTTCAGCAGCGAAAAGTCGCACAGCGGGAATGAAGCGGTATATTCCCTGCCTGCAAATTCCTTCCAGGCTTCTTCAAAAAAACGTTTACGCAGATCGCGGAAGGCAACCGTTACATGTGGGTGAAAACCGCGCAGACTGTCGGATTGATTGAATAGCTGCAGTTTCTCTTTGGCATGCTGCACCAGTTTTTGCTGCAGGTCAACCAATGTTTCGTTTTTCAATACATCTATAAAGATCACGCGGTCGCCGAAATGACCGAAGTTCTTCAACCCGATTTTTTGCCCTGCCGCACTGTACGAAAAACCGGCGAGCGTTTCCAACAGCTGCTCTTCTTTCTCTTCTTTCCACACAAAAGGCATGTGCAGGGTAATGTGTGCGGGCGATCGCAGGGCGGCTTTGCTATTGAAGCGTTCTGCGAATTCTTTTTTAACGGCAACAAGCTCATCCGCTACCTGTTGTGGAGGCACTATAGCTATAAAATACCGCTGTTCCATTTGGTGTTGTTTTGTTTCGTAATTTTGAGCACTCAAAGATAAAACGATTTAACACGTGCAGGAAAAAAAACAGAACGACTGGGACCGCTTGCTGGCAAAGATGAAAGAGATCCATGGCGAAGAGCCGCAGATCGACAGCATCCTTTTCCTGATCGGTGTGCAGGAGCTGGGCATGGGTTACAAAAAATTCAAAAAAGACGATAAGGTAAACATCATGCATATTGCCATTTGCACGCTGCTGGAGCCTTATGGTTTTTATGTGTTCGATGGCCGCGATAAAGACGGCTGGCCGCACTGGACATTAAAAGAGAACCTGCCACCATTGGATTCCAAACAACAGAACAAACTGATGGTAGGCGCTATTATTGATTATTTTAAGAACAACGGGATGATCTAAACCTTCAGCAGGTAATAGTTCTTCTTCCCCGCCTGCACCAGTATGTATTTATTGTTGATGAGATCCTTTTCGGAGATCACATGTTCCGGGTCCGTTATTTTTTGTTTGTTTACCTGAACGCCGCCACCGGTGATCATTTCACGGGCTTTGCCGTTGCTGGCAAAAATAGTAGCTCCTACTGCCAGGGATACAATACCAATCCCTTCTTTAAGTGTGGATCGTTCAACATCAAATTGTGGCACTCCCGAAAAAACATCCAGAAAGGTTTGCTCATCCAGGCCGCCCAGATCTTCCGGTGTTCCTTTGAACAGGATATTGGACGCCATCACCGCCGCATTATAGTCTGCTTCGCTGTGTACCCGAATGGTAATATCCTTTGCAAGGGTTTTTTGCAGCAGATATCTTCCCGGATCTTTCGCGTGCTCTGTTTCGATGGTTTCGATATCTTCCTTATTCAGTAAAGTGAAAAAGCGTATGTATTTTTTAGCATCCTCATCGCTTACATTCAACCAGAATTGGTAGAATTTATACGGTGATGTTTTTTTCGGATCGAGCCACACATTGCCACCCTCGGTCTTTCCCATTTTGGTTCCATCTGCTTTGGTGATCAGGCGTGTAGTCACAGCAAAGGCGTGCCCGCCAGACTTCCGGCGTATGAACTCCGTGCCCGTAGTTATATTTCCGTACTGATCGCTTCCACCCATTTGAAGCAGACAGTTCTTCTCTTTGTATAAATGATAAAAATCATAACCCTGGATCAGCTGGTAACTGAACTCCGTAAAGGACATGCCATTCCCGGTGCCATCGAGGCGGTTCTTCACCGAATCCTTGGCCATCATATAATTGACAGTGATGTGTTTACCTGCATCGCGAATGAAATCGAGAAAGGAAAAGCTTTTGAACCAATCGTAATTATTCACCATTTCGGCACTGTTGGCGCCGCAGTTAAAATCAAGAAATTTTTCGAGCTGCCTGTGAATGCAGTCCACATTGTGCTGCAGTGTTTTTTCATCCAGCAAATTACGCTCGTTGGATTTTCCGCTCGGATCGCCCACCATGCCGGTTGCGCCACCCACCAAAGCGATCGGCTTGTGGCCGGCTTTTTGAAAACGCACCAGTGTCATGATCTGCGAAAGACTGCCAACGTGAAGAGAATCCGCCGTAGGGTCAAAGCCGATATAGGCAGCAGTCATTTCTTTACTCAGTTGTTCCTGTGTACCCGGTGTGGTGTCATGCAGCAATCCGCGCCATGTAAGCTCTTCGATGAAATCTGTCATAAGTATTCTGATAAAGGAGCAAAAATACGAATTTGCAGGTTTATTTTACTCCGGCTTTATTCTTTTTGCCAGCCATCGGTCGATATAAGCATCCTCTGTGAGGCGTTTCTGCATTTTGTCGGTATTCAGAACGTTCCATTGCCCGCGGATACCCGCAACAGTACCGGTCCGTTTTTTGGCAGGTTGTAACAGCCATTGGATCGCATTGGCTACAAGGCCTACCATTGTTATGTTCCCGCCTTGTTTTTTTTCATCTGCGAGGTACGTCTTCAGCAGGTAAGAAAGCAATTCTTCGTTCTCGAGCTCGTAGTGTGCGATCATGTTAATGGATTTGGCCATTGCAATTACCGCTTTGTTGTGGCGCTCGTCAAATTCATTCAGGATCTTGTTTACATAGCCGATCGCTTCTCTGTACATCTCTTCATGAAAGAAGCTGATGGCGGCATTCATGTATAATGCATGGAACGATTCTGCGGGCAATTGTGTCTCGTGTTTTTTCAGGCTTGTTTCAAAATTCCGGATACCACTGATATTATCCGGTATCCTGTCCACTGCAAAATTCCTGTTCAGTCGCAGGTTTTCGATCATCAGAAAATTCCGGGCACTGAAATGCGGGCTCAGATTTTTACTGCTGTTGACGAGCTTCTCCAGGTACTGATCAAAGTTGTCGAATTTTCTCAGTGAAAAACAACTGTTAAGGTACTGATTGATAGCCGTACGGTATTTCGATGTGTAATACTTCATCTTTTGCGGCTGCGATTCGATATGTCGTACCAGCTGAAGCGCGTTCTCATGACGTTTCCCGAGATTCTTTTCGGTGCTGAATACATAGGACATGCACATGTAGTACATACAGGTAGCCTCGAAAGAAAGCGCCATTTCTTTTTCTTTCAGATACGGCGAAGTATTTATTTCATCCATCTCCTGCCTGAACTCATTGTTGAAATAATCGATACTGCTCAACTTTGATTCTATCCGCTTGATCTTGTCGAGTAGAAAACGGTATATCATCAGGTTTTCCAGCTTCCGGAGACAATCTTTCTGTTGCGCATCCATTTCACTCCGGCGCATATACATGTCTTCACTGACCGTTATCGTTGCGGTAGAATCCCGGCTTGTGAGAAGAGCCGTGTAGGCAAGATCATACCGTTCTGCCAGTAATGCCTCTTCATATGCACTGAATGCATGTTTTTCGGCGGAGTCGTAGATCCCTTTGCCTATAAGGGTTTTGGCCGAGGCCAGTTTTTTCCATACAAAATTTTCCACTCCTTCGTCTTTTGCATATTCGTTCAGAGCAGCGACGATCCTGTTGTAGAGGTGGTGTTTCACTATCCGCAGCTGATCGGGGTTTTCTTTAAAGAAAAGCTGTTTCAGCGATTTTTCATCATAATGTTCCTGTTTGGAAAGATAGTTGAAGACCCGGAGCTGCAGCTTGTCGGAAGAGGCCTGTTGGTTCTTGAATCCGTATTTGGTAAAATATCCTTTTTCGGAAACATTCAGATTTTTGATCAAATGAAAAAGAAAATCCCGGTCCTTCATAATACTTCAAAATTAAACAAAAAAACAACATATAGTATTGATTATAATAATATTATGATTGCTTTTGGATTGAGCCAACTACAACATTTGATCCTTTTTTAATTTGAAAAATGTCGACGAAAGCCCTACTTTTACCCTATTAAAATATATGTTCATGAAAAAAATATTACTTTCCTTCTTTATTGTGATCGCAGCAATAGGTGCTCAGGCACAGATCGGCGCTGTTCCTTCTTCGGGTTGTGCACCTTTTACCACAACTCTTTCCGCCCCTACCGTCTCCGGAGCTGCTTCCTGGGAGTGGTTTGTAAATGGTAACCCTGCAGGAAATACACAAACCATTAACAATTTTCCCATCCCACAATCCGGTTCATACGGCATTACGCTTTATGTTTACGATGGAAATTTCAATATGATCTATAATGATTATACCTATATAATTGGTTATGGATTTAATAACATCAACACCACACTGGCAGCCAACAGCGCCTGCCCGGGTGATCGCGTAAATTTTTATCTGAACGGCTATTATCCTTCCGGTTCGATCTCCGTTTCCTGGAATTATGGCGACGGATCGCCCGTGGTTTCAGGGTCCAACCTCAGCGCCGAGCATGAGTTCAATACGCTTGGTAACTATACGGTAACCGCCACAGTTACTTCCATCTGCGGAACACAGAGTCTTACCTATCCGGTTTCTGTTGTCACCAATGCGCAGATAGGGAATGTGTATGTGCAGGCACAAAGCGATTCGGTTTGCCCGGGCGATAACATTTATTTTTATCATCCTTCCGGCGACGACAACTTTATTATGGACTATGGTGACGGTACTGTTCAGTCGGGCAGCCGCGAGCACACCTACTTCCTTCCAGGAACCTATATCGTTACCTGCACTTTTTTCAACGGATGCGGAAACTCTGCTGCTGCTACCGACACTGTTCATGTAGTAGCGAACATTCCTATTTCAGCATACACCAATCATTTCAGCATCAGCGACACCAGTGTTTGTCCAACCACACAGGTCGATTTTTATCCTCCGGGCTCCTTCAGCCAGTATAACTGGAATTTCGGCGATGGCGGTACTTCCACTATTTACAATCCATCACATGCATATGGTACTGTAGGTACTTACCCGGTAACACTAACGATAACAAACGGCTGCGGATATTCCAAAACTATCAGCCAAAATGTTCATGTACAAAACGGGATTCCTGTTGATCCTTTCTCTTTTTCCATTACCGATTCCATTTGCCCCAACACAAGCCTGCTTGTTGATTTCAATTCGGTAGGGGATGATATCGTGTACCTCAACTTTGGAGACGGTAGCACAGGCACCGCCCAAAACCAGGACGAAACCACACATTTATATACCAACCCCGGTACTTATACCATTACGGCCACACAGGTTAATGGCTGCGGCCTTTCATACAGCACCAACAACACGATCATCGTGAATGCGGCGGCAACGTTGGATCCTGCAGCGTTCATAGTAGGGGCTCCGACCGACCATAGCTGCCCGAACGACAGTATTTTCTTCCTGGTAAGTCCACCGGATATTGGTGCTGTTACCATTGATTTCGGAGACGGGAATTCTTCTTCGACCCCGCATGATTTCCTTACAGGGCCCGACGGAACTTTATACGCCATTTACAAACACTCGTATTCTGCCGTAGGTCAGTACAATGCATCGGCGACCATTGTTTCTCCATGCGGATCAACACTTACACAATCTGCGGGCACTATCGACGTGTCGAGCAATAACAGTGTGAGCAATGATGCGGGCTTCTTCTTCGATGAGTCACGCTACTATTGTCTGAACGAGCCTATTTCTTTCATAGCATACGGCGCCAGCAATTACGAATGGGATTTCGGTGATGGCAGTGGTTCTCTTATTACGAACTATTCGTTGCTGGCTGTAAATCACGCTTACACCGCACCGGGCGAATATAACATCCGTGTGGTAATGCGCAATTCCTGCGGGGCAGTTGATACCTTCCTCCGCCCGATCATCATTCCCGATTCATACATCAACATCAATACAAGCACTGTTTCTTCGCACTGTAATCAGTCGGATGGTAAAGCCATTGCGATCGTAAGCGGTTCCAATGCCCCTTTCTCTTACAACTGGACCAACGCAGATCATTCTTTTATTGCCGATTCGCTAAGTGCCGGTATTTATTATGTAACCATTACAGATTCCAAAGGTTGCTCCAGTTTTGCGGTAGCTACTGTAAGCGATCAACAGGCACCTACTATTTCCGTGAACAATGTGATCGATGCCAACTGTTATGGTGAATCCTCAGGAGCTATTGATATCACGCTGATCGGAAGCTCTGCACCGTATACTTTCGTGTGGTCGAACGGAAAAACAACAGAAGACGTTAACCAATTGGTTGCCGGTCCGTACGAAGTAATTGTGACCGATGCTTTGGGCTGCCAGGCTACAAAAAGCGTATTGGTAGATCAGCCGGATGATTTCACGATCTCCTATGTGGCTTATCCTTCTGTTTGCGGATTCAATACCGGTGTCATCCAGACCTCAGTACAAGGCAGCACCGGACCTTATAATTATTTATGGAGCAATGGATTCACAGGAGCATCATTGAGCGGCCTGTCGGTAGGTATTTATTCGCTTACCGTGGTAGATGGCAATGGCTGTCTGAAAGAAAAGATCACCAGCGTGAACGAACAAACAGCTCCGATAGTAGTACTGGATTCTGTTTCAGTACTGGATTGTAATTTATCCGGTAACGGTGCAGACGTATATACCAGCACCTACCTGGGCAGCTCCCCGTATATATACAACTGGAACAACGGAGCGTCCACTCCGGACCTTACGAACGTTGCACCGGGCTTTTATTCCTTACTGGTTACTGGCGCAAACGGATGTAAATCCATATTGACAGTGGATGTGAATGAACAGATCCCGCAGGGACTTTCGATCTGTGCCGTTACAGTAGACAGCATCACACAAACGAACAAAGTGATCTGGGAAATGTACAGCCGCACGGATATAGAATCGTTCAATATATACAGGGAAAGCTCGCAGGCAGGTTTATATTACCTTGTAGGAAATGTGGATGCAGACAGCCTGCATGAATTCACTGATCCATCAGCTGATCCTTCCATCAGGGGCTGGAGATACAAACTCTCTACAGTAAGCTTCTGCGGCGAAGAATCGGCAAAAAGCGATCTGCACAAAACCATTCATCTTACACTTAACCAGGGATTGGGAAATACGATCAACCTGATCTGGGATAATTACGAAGGGCTTAGCTTTAACAAATTCTACATCTGGCGTTATACCACATCCATTGGCTGGGAGAAGATCGACAGTATCCCTTCGAACCTGTTCAGCTATACCGATCTGAATGCGCCTAACAGCACTACTTCTCCAGACCTGTACTATTATGTAGAAGGCGGGCCGCTGACGCTCTGTGATCCTACCCGTGGAGCGATCAACACATCGCGCTCCAATATCAAATCACCGAACTCTGTCTCAATTGGCATTAAGTCATACGGAACTATTGCACAGATGAGCGTATACCCGAATCCTACAGAAGGTTTGTTAACTGTGCATATGGGAAGGGCACTTACGGAAAACGCGCAGTTGGAAGTATACAACTCACTTGGTGCTTTGGTGAGTGGAACGGTGCTGACCGCAGGTTCGCAGGACAAAACCCTTGATCTGTCAGGGCTTTCGAATGGTGTTTATTTCATGAAGGTTAAACAATCGTCCGGTCATTCGGTACAAAGGATCATTATTAACAGATAGTTTTTTTTCAAAAACCGATCATCAAAAGGCGCCCTGACAGATTCTCGTCGGGGCGCCTTTTTTGCGTAAACTAATTTCTGGTTTCGGTTTGAAGTTTTTTTTGTAGCTTTATCGAAGGATTTGAGCCAGATGGCATAGACAAAGGCTGTTTTGGCAAAGAAATAAAAACAAGAAACATGAAAAAACCAGGCTTTACTATCGTTGCGATCGCGTTTGGCATATTGTTGCTGAACAGCTGTAAAAAGGATAACAAAGAAGTGGACAACGAAACACAAACTGTGGTGGATAATGCAGTGTGTGAGCAGGAATTTATGCGGATCGGACCTTCCGTAAGCGAAAGAGCCGTTTCCACTGCAGGTGTTAAGAAAATGATTCCGGGATATGCATTCGAGGTATTCTCTACCTGCGCAGTAGATTCTTTGACCGGTGATACGGTTGCCGATGCACAGGGCAATTTTAATGCGAACAACCTTCCTACACTTACCATGGATTGGGGAGCAGGCTGTACGGATATTGACGGTGTGTTCCGTTCCGGTAAGCTGGTTACCACTTTTTCCAAAAGTTACGATTCTGTCGGATGTGTGATCACGATCACTCCAACCAACTATAAAGTAGGAAACATCATCTATAGCGGCACGATCCGCGTTACACGCCTTGCCGGAGGAAACACCCCATCGTTCCGTACGGAAGTATTGAACGGGCACTGCCATACTGCCAACTGGGACATCGACTTCCTGACGGATAAAACGATCACCTACCAGCAAGGATACAACACACCGGGCGATCCGTCGGATGATATTATCCAGATCACGGGGAACTCCAGCGGTAAAAACCGTGAGGGCAGAACCTTCACTGTAGCAGTAAAAACTCCTTTGGTGAAAAAAGCCAGCTGCAAATGGATACAGCAAGGTACCGTAGATATCACTCCTGATGGGTTAAAAACAAGAACTGTTGACTTTGGAAGCGGCTCCTGCGATAATACCGGAACCTTCACAGTGAACGGTAATACCTACACTTTCACCATGCAATAAAAAAACTTGCAGGTTAAAACAAATTACTATATTTGCTCATAAGAAAACAGTACAACCCAAGTATGGCACTTGATATCTTCGACTTTTACGACAAAATGGAGCGCAATAATATTTTGCTCTCCTTTAAAGGAGATATTACGTCAGAGCTTCTTACCTCTATTTTACAGATCATGGAAAGTAAAATGGACAATATGCAGGAAGAGCCCAAGATGAAAAAGAAAGTGTACAATGTACTGGTAGAATGTCTTCAGAACCTGTATCACCATATGGATGATACTGCTGCTGAGAACGGCGACAGGGGAAAAAGCACAGCTATCTTCACGATCGGGAAAACCGGTGCCGAATACGACATCATTACGGGTAATTACATTGCCAATGAGAACGTATCGGGTATGAAAAAACGTTTGGATGATGTAAATGCTCTTTCCAAAGAAGAGTTGAAAGAGTACTACAAACAAACGCTTAACAACGGAGAGATGTCGCTGAAAGGCGGTGGCGGATTGGGAATGATCGATATCGCCCGCAAGACCGGCCAGAAGCTCGGTTACGAGTTTCAACACATTGATGAAAAAGTTTCGTTCTTTAGTTTAAAAATAAAAATTTCACAAGTATAAAAAATAAATAAACAATAGGTAATATGGAAAAGTTCTCAATCGACGGTACACCTAAAACTCCATCCATCAGCTTTGATTTAGCTTCAGGAGTTCTTGAAATCAAAGGTCGTTCTATCCCGGAAAACTCTATCGAGTTCTACAAACCGCTGGTAGATTCTTTGGAAAAATACGCTGGCAGCCCTAAATCTGCTACGAATGTTAACATTCAGCTGGAATACTTCAATACAAGTTCTTCCAAATGTATCCTGGATGTGTTCAAAAAATTAGAAGCGATCCATAAAGGCGGAAGTGCAGTTACTATCAACTGGCATTACGAAGAAGATGATGAAGATATGCTGGAAGCCGGTGAAGATTACCAGGCAATTATCAGCGTACCATTCAAAATGGTTCAGATCGAAGAATAAAACCTATTCTTCTTCTATTATACTACACCGGCACGCACATACATTTTATGTGCGTGCTTTTTTATTTTCCTGACTGAATCGTTTTAAGCCGCCGTATTGGCCGATTAAATTCACCTGTATCAAAAAAGTTTTTATCTTTAAAGGCATGTTTAAAGTACTCTGCATAAAAACCTATTTTGCACTGGCTCTCTGTTTCCTTTGCTCCTACTCTGTTTTTTCTCAATCGGCAAAATCCTATTACAAATTAGCCCGCGAGAATGAAAAGAATAAAAACTACCCAGTTGCTATTGATAACTACACCCGCGCCCTTGAGCTGAAAAAAGACAACTACAAGTACCTGTTAGGCAGGGCCGGTGATTATATGCTGCTGAACCAGAAAGAGAACGCATTGAAAGATTATGAAGCAGCCTTTCGTGTAAAGAACTCCGACAAATTGCTTTACCTGAAGATCACTGATATTGCTATCGATCTGAAAGATTATAAAAAAGGCAAAGAATATGCAGACCTGCTGATCGCCAAAAGCTCTAAAAATACTGAAGCCTACCGCAAATCTGCCTGGTGTTCCATTATGCTGAAACAGTTTCAGACGGCAGTGGATCTCTGCAACAAAGCCCTGGATAGAGAGCAATACAACCATACCACACATTACTACAAAGCCCTCGCGCTCGACAGCCTGAAAAAGTACAACGATGCCAATACCGATTATGTTATTGCCATCAAACTATTGTATAACTACGAGCTGGACGGCAACAAAAAAGTACTGCCGAAATTCAAGTCGTATTTCTACGATCACGCCGGCTGCCTTCACCACATGGGCGATTATGTAAATGCCATAAAGGACTATACAACTGCTGTGGATATTGACAATAGCGATGCCTACGAGCCAAAGCATTACATGGTCTTCTACAAACGAAGCCAGTCCTACCTCGCCACACAGGACTACCTGAACCCTATCGGTGACCTCAACAAAGCGTTGGTGCTGAACAGTGAGTTCAAAGAGGGTTTCTTCGAGCGGGGAAATGTCTATAAAAAAACAAGCCAGTTTCAAAGCGCCATCAGCGATTATACCAAGGTGATCCTGCTTGATGAAAAAAATGCACTGGCCTACAAACGCCGGGCAGAGTGCTACCGCGAGCTGGCATCCTGGGCTGAAGCCATCGGGGACTATAGCCGCTCGCTAAAGCTGAATCCTGCGGATGCAGAGGTAAAACAACAGTTGGATATCGTTACCAAAAAACTATACGAAGCCAACCGTGAAAGTGATGAGCCGGATGTGAAATTGTCCTTTCCGTTTATTGACGGATCAGGTTTTGCCAATGTATATGCATCGCAGATCTCCACGGTGGTGGAAGGATCGGTAAAAGATAAAAGCCTGATCTCCTCCATTACGGTGAACGGCGTAGATGCCAAATACAGGAACGACGAAAAGAACCCTGACTTCAGCAGCATTGTTCCGCTTGGTGATAAAAAAACACTTGAAATAGTGGTAAAGGATGTATACATGAACACTACTACCAGGACCATCAAAATAGGACGGATAGCAGAAGAAACAAGTGTGGTGGTGCGTTTTGCCGGCCAGATCCTTTCCGATGATGCCAACAAAACACCGGTATCCGGTAAGAAAATAAACCTGATCAACGAGCGGGGTGAGATCTTCTATACTGCTTTCACAGACAACCAGGGTAAATTCATTTTCGAAAAACTTCCTTACGATAAAAATTATCTCCTCGCTTTTGATGTGGAAGACAACACTCTGCTTTCGGGCATTAAGAGCTTTGTGGTGGTGAATGAAAAAGGCGTGGAAGTGCTGAAAAGCACAAAAGGCCCGAAAGGCTCCTTTACCTTTGAGCTGCTTAAAAACGATCCGGTGAGTATGTCGCTGATGACCATTGACGATGCGCCGATGATGATCGATATGAAGGGTAAGATCCTTGCGGCCGACGGAGCGAAAGAGCCTTTATCGAATATTACCATATTGCTGGTAAATGAAAAAGGCGAGATCGTTGCAACGAAAAAAACAGATCAGAATGGTTTGTTCATTTTCAAGAACCTGCTGCCTGCTCAGAGCTATATGATCAAGATCGATGAGGAAGACGGCAAGAACATTACGTATAACCGTATCATCATTACCGACGAGCAAAACCATGTGATCAAAGAGATCTCCAAAGATCAGTTCGGCAAATTCTCGTACCGCCTGCTGCCTACCGAAAGTACCCAGCTAAGCGAGGTTTCGGAAGAGATCGCGGATCCCTGGATCGGAGCTATCAAGCTGAACGCAACGAAAAAAGAAATAAGCATTATCGAGAACATCTACTATCCTTCCGGCTCCTTTGTGATCCCGAAAGAAGCGGAGCTTATCCTTGATAAAGCATATACGGCGCTTACCGAAAACCCGAAGATCATGCTGGAAGTACAGTCGCATACCGATGCGCTGGCCGGAGATGATTTTAATATGGAGCTTTCGCAAAAGAGAGCCAATGCCGTGGTGGAATACCTGGCGAAAAAAGGGGTGAACAAAAAACGCCTGCTGGCAACCGGCCTGGGTGAAACACAGCTCAGCAACCGCTGCCTGAACGGTGTGGATTGTTCGGATGCAGAGCACAAACAGAACCGCAGAACTGTTTTTAAACTGAGCTTTGAGGGCACTAAATAAGCATTGTGAAAAAAGGACTTAAAATCGGGATAGGAATTGCGGCAGCCTGCGGACTCCTTGTCTTTATTTTTATGTATACAAGGGGCAACACGGCTCTGAACAAAGAAAAAGAACTTCGCGTCATTTTCCCTTCCGTCGACGGGCTTATTGAGGCAAGCCCCCTGCTGCTGAATGGCTTCCGGGTAGGTGAAGTAAAAAAAATCGACCTTCGTTCCTTAGACAGCGGAAAGTTTGAGCTTATGGTTTATTTTAAACTCAGCACGGATCTTAAGATCCCCGAAAAGTCACACGCACGGATCATTTCTTCCGATCTTTTAGGCACCAAGGCGGTAGAGCTTATCTTTAGCAATGGACAAAACCTGATGGCGGATAACGAGGTGCTGGTAGGCATCACCGAAGAAACCTTTAAAGAAAAGATCGATAAAGAGCTTGCCCCCCTCAAAGGCAAGGTCAGCAACGTAGCCTCTTCCTTTGACTCTGTGAGCGCCATTTTCAAAGAGATCAAAGGCACGAATGTAAAGCAGGCACTTTCTGCCAGTTTCAGGAGCATCAATAAGTCCATTACAGCATTGAAGCTTACCACAAGCAAAGTAGACACGCTGATGGATCCGGATAAATCGGCAGTGAAAGGGATCATGCTCCATGTCAATTCCATCAAAGACAATCTTACAAAAAACAAACCCGCCATTGATAAAATGACCTCTAATTTTGACAATCTGATAGATCAGCCAACAAAAGACCGGGTTAAAAATGCAATAGCCTCTGTAAATTCTTCCATAGCCGAGGCCAAAAGCGCTGTCGCATACATCCAGTCAGGAAAAGGAACAGCCGGTAAATTCATGAACACCAAAGCCATACAGGACAATCTGGACAAAGCCAATAAGAATATGGACGTTCTGCTGAAAGAAATGCTGCGCAATCCCGACCGGTTCTTCAAAGTTTCGGTATTTGCTCCTAAAAAAGCGCCTGTTCCTTCTGATTCTCTCTGATAATAGCCAGCTCCGCACTCAGTCCGGACTTTCTTTTTTCCATAAAAAACTGTACATTTGAACATTCAATACGATCTGTGAAAAAAGAAGTCAAAGTTGGTATAGTTGTTCTGGTGGCCATAGGGGTATTTATTTATGGTTTCAACTTCCTGAGAGGGCACAATATTTTCAATCCACAACGCAAATTGTATGCTGTTTATCCCCGGATAGACGGATTACAGGAAGCCAATCCACTTTTACTGAACGGATACAAAGTGGGGCAGGTAAGCAAGATCGAGCTGCGCGAAAAAGAAGGAAAATACGATGTGCTTGTTACTTTTTTCCTGACCTCCGATGTCGCTATTCCAAAAAATTCTGTTGCCAAAGTAGTGTCTTCCGATTTCCTTGGTTCTAAGGCGGTGGAGCTTAATCTGACCAAAGAAACAATGCTTTTGCAGGACGGTGATTACCTGATCGGCGATTCGGAAGAAGACCTGAAAACCTCGGTAGATAAGCGTATTGCTCCCCTGCAGAAAAAAGCGGAAGCCCTGATCTCCTCCATCGATTCGGTAATGCAGGTAGTGACGCAGGTATTGAATGCGGATGTGCGCCGGAACCTGATCGCCAGCTTCGAAAGCATCAAAAACACCATTACTACGCTTGAGCATACGACTTACAAAGTGGATACCCTGCTCAGCAGCCAGCAGTATGCGATTGCCAGCATCATCCAAAAAGTGAATTCTATTACCTCCAATATCGAACAAAACAATGATAAGCTGAGCAATGTCATTAATAATTTCAGCAATATCAGTGACTCATTAGCCAAAGCGAACGTTAAGAAAACGATCGAGGAGACGAACAAAGCCCTGGCCGATGCGAACCTCTTGCTTGCGCAGATCAACAGCGGGCAAGGAACCATGGGCAAGCTGATCAAAAACGATTCTTTGTACAACAACCTCAACAAATCGGCTGAGGACCTGGATAAATTAGTGAAAGACCTCCGGATCAACCCGGAGCGCTATGTTCATATTTCTGTATTCGGAAGAAAAGACCGGAAGAAACCTAAAACGTAAGCATGATCTCGATCATTCTATTTTCTGTACTGTTTGTTGCTTCGGTGGTTTTTTTCACCATCAATGCAAGAAAATTAAGGCGCAATATCCTGATCGGGAAAAACATTGACATTACCGACAACAAGGCCGCGCGTTTGAATACGATGATCCGCGTAGCTTTAGGGCAATCCAAAATGGTTACCCGTCCGCTGCCGGCTATCATGCACTTTCTTGTGTATGTAGGCTTTATCCTCATCAATATTGAAGTACTGGAAATGTTAGTAGACGGCTTTTCCGGGCAACACCGTATTTTTTCTTTCCTTGGCGGGTTTTATAATTTCCTGATCGGCTTTTTCGAGATCCTCGCTTTGGGTGTATTTATCGGTGTAGTTGTGTTCTGGTTGCGTCGGAATGTAGCAAAGATCAAACGACTGATCCATGGCGATCTGAAAGGCTGGCCGAAGTTAGATGCCAACCTGATCCTGATGGCGGAGGTCGTAATGATGACAGCTTTAGTGCTTATGAATGCCGCCGACCAGAACCTTCAAAACAGCCTGGATCCGCATATCCGCGAACACTACAAAACTGCAGGCTCGTTCCCGGTAAGCGGCTTTGTTGCTCCTCTGCTGAGCGGTATCAGCGATGGCGGACTGGTGATGATCGAACGGATCTGCTGGTGGGTGCACATGGTAGGTATCTTTGCTTTCCTCAACTACCTGCCCTACTCCAAGCATTTGCACATTATCCTTGCCTTCCCGAATACATATTTCAGCAACCTGGAAAAAAAAGGGAAATTCAAAAACCTGGTGAGTGTGATCGATGTGGTAAAACCCAATTTCGATCCGGCATACCAGCCGGTTACCGATCCTAACAACCCGGAACGCTTTGGGGCCAAAGACGTTTTCGACCTCAACTGGAAACAATTGCTGGACGCATACACCTGCACCGAGTGTGGTCGCTGTACTTCGGCCTGTCCGCAGAATATTACCGGTAAGCTCTTATCACCACGCAAGATCATGATGAGTACCCGCGATCGGGTGGAAGACATCAGCAAGATCATGGATGCCAATGGTGGTAAGTTCGTGGACGACGGGAAATCTCTTTTAGGCGACTATATCACTACCGAAGAGCTGTGGGCCTGCAACACCTGTAATGCCTGTGTGCAGGAATGCCCGGTGAATATCGATCCGATGGGGATCATTATGGATATGCGCCAATACCTGGTAATGGAGCAAAGCTCTGCACCGAACGAGCTGAACGGTATGTTCACCAATATCGAGAACAACGGCGCTCCATGGCAGTTTGCACAGGCTGATCGTCTGAACTGGGCGAAGGAAGTCTGATTCCATATCTTCTGATCATGAAGTTATTTTCCGTGTTCTGCATTTTTTCCCTGTGTGTAGTGGCCTTTTCCTGTGAGCCTACCGAAGCGGAAAAGCGGGAAGCGAAGATCGTTGAATGGAAAAAAATGCCCCCTGATAAAAGGAACGAGGAACTGTGTAAGCTAATGAGAACCTCTCCCCGCTATCTTCCATCGGACAAAATCAGGGCGCTTATAGAGGCCGGGGCGGATGCCAATTGTAGCTGTACGATCACGCACTCTTCCTATGATATTGTCGATTTTATATTAAGAAAGCCGGGGTCTTCCTGGTCCGTACAGCTCACGCCCGTGCAACTCTCCTTTGAGGCTGACAGCATTGCCCTGCTCGATTTCATGGTTAAACATGGTGGCAAGCTTGACTCCATTGATATTGCAAGGAGCAAGAACATCCGGATGTGGACCTATTTGTTTGGAAAAGGCTTCACAAAAAAAGATTTCACCTTCCTGCGGACAGACGCCGTGAAAGACACTGCTCATATACAATTCCTGCTGGATCATGGCTTTGGTGTAAACGAGCCGCTTGACAGTAACGGAACAACCTTGTTGACAATCTACCTGTATGAAAAAAAGGACAACGATACCTCCCTACTCGATCTCCTTGTAAAGAATGGCGCCGACCTCGGTTACGGTCCAAAACGATCCAGTCACATTGGCCATCTCAAACCAATTATTTTTCATGCTACGGGGTGCAGGCAAAAAGACCTGTTCTTTTTTATGCTGCGCCATGGGGTAAAATTCAGAGGTTATTACTACGACAATCTCACCGTGCTGCAGGATCTTATTATTCATTCGAAAGCCGACACCTGTTACGAACAGGTGAAGCTACTGGTCGATTCCGGCCTGAGCGTGAATGAGCAGTACGACACGGAGCTATCGGCTCTCGCATATGCCATCAAAGGAGACAACCCAAAGATTATGAACCTGCTGCTGGATAAAGGTGCGGAATGGAAACAATATACAACCTGGAGCGGCTTCCGGCATGATGAGCCCGATCCTCTTGAGGTTTGCCTCGATGCCTGCGCTACAGAGTGTCTCAAAATTTTGCTGGAACGCTCCCCGAAAAAAGTCAATAGAAAAAAGTTGATAAAACAATTGGAGTATGATATAAAAGAACACCCGCAGTTTGCCGGCAGTGACCCAAAGTGCAAAGAGTGCCTGGAGATATTGAAAACGAAGGAACAGTAAGATCAGCGTATATTTAAACTGCTTTTTCTATAAAATCCTTCAGGATTGTTAATGTCGTTCCCCAATAAAACTCCAAATGTTTGTAAATACTTTCTGTAGGGAAGTTGTGGATCTGTAACTTCAATATGGTTTGATCCTTGTCTGGTTGTAGAGTGAATCCGAAGATCGTATAGTTCTCCGGTTTGTCTTCCAGCCGCGATACGGAGCTGAGATGAGTATAAGTAAGTTTCCTGTCAGGCTCAAATTCCAACACCAATCCTGAATTGACGAACCTGCCATGATGGACACCTGAAACAACAAATGGCTCATTTACTTTCCAGTCGGTTTGGATATCGATCTGCATTTCGGGCTCACCCATCCATTGTGTCATCAGCGCCGGCTCTGTGAGGGTTTTCCACACGGCTGAAGGTGGTGCATGGATCGTAACGGTCTTTTCTATCGGATCTTTCATACTATTGACTGTCCTATAGGCAGGTCAAACAAATATAGAATTTTTTGCTTAGCTATTTTCCCTGCCGTTCCCTCTTTTTGCCATATACAAGGCCGCCAGCACCAATCCGATCAATACTCCGGATCCGGCATAAGCTAGCCTGTTTCCCATGTGGTAGGTCTCCGGTTCGAAGCGGAATTCGACTTTGTGTTTTCCTGCAGGGATCTCCATGCCTCTCAGCAGGTAATTAACGCAGTAATACGTTTTTTCTTTTCCATCGATGGAGGCATTCCATCCTTCGGGGTAAAAGATCTCGGAAAAAACAGCAAACTGGTTCTCAGAAGTACTTGTTTCATACACGAGCTGATCCGGTTTATAAGAGATCAATTGAATGTTTCCTGCCGCAGTATATGTGCTTTTCAGGTCCTTCCTGTTTTTTTTCCGGAGCAGGCAGGTCGATTTGGTATCTGTGTTTTTTAAGGCCATCATCTCCTCATCTGCCGTCGCTACACCCTCTACCTTTTCCACGAACCAGGCATTTCCGTTGCTTTCTGTATTTCTCAACACAAGCGGCTCCTGCGTGGTAGGGCAGATAATGTATTTCGTGTTGAGCATATTGAGTACCGGCAAGCTGTTCAGCAATGTCTTACGAAGCGAATCGTCCGGCCAGGCCACAGATCCATTTTTCCGGAAATAATCTATTTCACGGAACAAATGGAAACGGATCAGCTCGTCATATTTTTTCAGCTTCGCGCCGTGGTAACCGCCTATCGATTTGTGGTAATAAGATGTGACTGCATCCTGAAACGGGCTTGCAGCAATATTCAATACCCGGTAATCCGGATCCTTGTCCCGGAGTATTTCCTCGTCAGCTTTGCTCATGGGAATAGCGTCGAACTGTGTTTTGGGTACAAAACTCTTTTCATTCAGATACCGTTTGGCTACCGGCCACAGATCGGCTGTTACCGCAATGCATACTCCCAACACGAGGATACTGTGTTTGATCTTCCCCTTGATGAAGAGAAAAAGAAGAGCGGCCGCCAGCAGAACAAAGATCAGCGAACGGAGGGCATCGCTTGTGAACACGGAAGTCCGCGCACGAACCAGATTATCCATAAAAGATGGCAATAGCTGCTGAACATCTGCCGGCGGATATCCTGCATTTTTAAAACTGCCGGCTATCTGAGCTTCTTCGCCATCTTGTGTGAATTCGTTTACACTTCCCGGAAGCACGAAACAGAGAAAGCAGAAACCTCCGATTACCAGCACGGATAGAAGCAGGGATCTTTTCAGATCTGTTTGTGTTTTCAGGAAGGGGATTTTACTTTGTATGGATCCTTTCGTCTTTATTATCTTATCGAGTGCAAGTACTGCCAGCAGCGGAATACAGAGCTCTGCAATAATGTTGATGATAGACACGGCCCTGAACTTGTTGTAGCCCGGAAAATAATCTAAAAAGAAAGCGCTCAATGGCTCGAAATATTTTCCCCAGGCCAGCATGACTGAAAACAGCGTGGCAATCAGCAAAGGCCACTTAATGGTATGATCAACGATCAGCAGGCTCAGGAAAGCTAAGAGCATAACAATAACACCCACATACGAAGGGCCCGCGCTGTATTCCTGCGGACCGTAATAGGATCCGAACTGTCCCACCAATTGTTTCATTTCCGGATCTACCTGATCGAGCGCTTTTTTATGCGAAGCGATCCTGTCACCGGATCCGCCGCCTTTAAAATCCGGCACCAGGAAGGTGAAGCTCTCACTGATCCCATAGCTGTATTGCAAAGCATAGTCTTTATCCAGACCGGATGTCAGCACTTCTTTGTTCGATGCACCGGAAGGATCTATCGTCAGCTCTGTTTTTCCCCGGCTGCTGTATTTTCCGTATTCATAGGTACAGAGCAGGCTGCCCGAGTTCGGTAAAATACTTACAAGAAAGGCTGCAAGAAAAACTGCGAGTCCGGTAAAATAGGGCCTGAATGTTTTTTCTTTGAATGCCCTGACAAAATACCCCATGAAAACCAGGCAAAAAAGCAGGAAGCCGTAATAGGAAACCTGCAGGTGATTTGCATTTAGCTCCAGGGCAAGAAATAAAGCAGTGAGCGCAAACCCCAGGTAGTACTTCCCACGCATCAGCAAAATAATTCCACCCAGTGCAGGTGCCAGGTAGGTCATCGCATTGGCTTTTGAGTTGTGCCCTACATCCAGGATGATGTAAAAATAAGAAGAGAACCCGAAGGCCAGGCTGCCGGCAATTGCCACCCAGGGATCTACTCCAAGACAAAGCAGGAGAATAAAAAATCCAAAGAAAAACATAAACATGCAGCCGGCCAGGGGTGGCATAAAAAGATGAAGAGCTTTCTCAACGAGGTCCAGCTGGTTGCCCGGGTACAGGGTAGAGATCTGAAAGGCCGGCATTCCGCCAAACATAGAGTTGGTCCAGAGTGCCTCCCGGTGTTCTGTTTTCCGGAAATCACTCAACTCTTTGCTCATCCCTTTGTGTTGAGTGATATCTGACTGATCGATCACTTTCCCGTGAAAGAGCGGTTTGAATTGCACAACGGAAAAAACGGCAAACAAAGTGATAGCAGTTATATATTGGAGATACGTCTTTAATTTCATTCGTTGTTTGTTTAAGATGATATTCAAAAGTAAGGCATCATGAATGGGATCTTATTGCTGAAACAACCGGCAGGTATTCTAAAACAAGCAGGAGGCCCGGGAGAACAACAAAATGCTTTCGCTTTCTTTCATTGCTTCACACGGCCTTTTCGTTGGCTCAAAAAGTATATTTGTTGAATAGAATTGCAGTCTGCCGGATAATTTACTAATTATGTTGTCGTGCATAGGATCGGACATAAACTAAAACCTAAGGTTTCGCTTGTTTTACTCACAGCGATCCTGGTGTTTTTCATTTCTCTTCAATGCTATTTTACATTCAAAAATTATGAGCAGGAAAAGGAGCTACTGGCAAAGAGCCTGGACGAAAGCCTGCAGCATGCGGTTATTGCTTACAAAACTTTTTCGCACAACAAAGAGCGGATCGAAAAACTGCTGCCCGAAGTTTATTTGTACAGCGATACTACCTATGCAGAAAGAAGATCTGCCAACCTGATCTGGAATCCTGATTTTGAAACAGAACTGGTTATGTACAGCAATTGCTCCAAACTACCTTTGGGCCTTGCCAACATTATCCCGAACAGTAATGGCTGGTACTGGATCACCTCCGATCCGGGTGAACACTTTCCGCAATGGCAGGGAAAAGGCTGGGGCGGAAAGGGTAACTTTATGTTAGTCGACGGCTCCCTGCTCAACGATAATGTGATCTGGAACCAGCAGGTAAAAACAGAGCCACACCGCAATTATTGTTTCCGGTTCCGGATCAGTTCGGTGGCGCTTTCCAAAAATGCCGGCAAAAACGAGTACTGGCAGCAGGCATTGGTAAAGGTAAAGATCAATGGGCAATATGTAGGTGTTTCCCTTGCACCTTCCACTATCAAAGCCTGGCAGGTCTTTCAAACAAACTGGAATTCGGGCAACGATAGCCTCGCCAACATCGAACTGTCAGACCTCAACACAGGTAGTAATTACAACGATATGGGACTCGACCACCTGGAGTTTTTTGAAACAGGGGATACACCGATCGAAACAAAAAAAAGGGCTGAGTCTATAAAGATCAATCCTGCCATAGATCTTTCCGCTGTTAAAACCCTGTTTAAAGATGAAATGGACCTGCGGGAATTAGATCTTAGCTATAAGCTGGTATCACAGCATATAGAAGGAAATACGAGGCCCGGAAAAAAAGTGGCGCAATTTCCGGTTCCTGATAAGAGGCTGGCAACAAATCTGTATTTTATCGATACCAATACCGCTGTGCGATGCGAAGTGTTTTCCTTTACAGGTTATCTCCTCTCCCGCATTGCCATTCAGCTCGTGCTGCTTGTTGTTTCCGTTTCTTTTTCCGTATTCCTTGTGCTGTTGATCCGAAAATACCTGGTGAAACAGGAACAGATCAATACCCTGAAATACGAGATCACCAATAATATAACCCATGAGCTGAAAACACCCGTCTCTACTATACTGGCAGCCATCGACGTGTTGCAGCAATACAAGCTCCTGGACAATAAAGAAAAAACCGAACAGTATATAGAAATTACCCGAGTGCAGGCCGTGAAGCTGAATCTGCTCATCGACAAGGCCATGGAAATCGCCCGCCTCGAGAGTACTGATTTTAACCTGTTGCCTGAAAAAACAGACCTGAAAACCTTGATACAGGAGCTGATCTCTTCCGAAAGGTTTCGTTTGACGGACAAACTACGCATTGACTTCACCTCTTCCGGGGAGAATTTCGAGGCAGGTGTAGATACTTTCCACCTGAGCAATGTGTTGAATACCCTGCTCGAAAACTCCATCCAGTACTGTGATACGGATCCTGTGATCCACGTGGAGCTGGCTGCGGAAAAAAACAAATGCAGAATCAGTATCCGCGATAATGGGATCGGTATTCCGAAACACTATCAACGTTCGGTGTTCGAAAAATATTTCCGGATCCCTGATAGCGACCGCCACAATCAAAAAGGACACGGGCTGGGACTGAATTATGTGAGCACCATCATGCGCCTTCACAAAGGAATTGTAACTTTGGAAAGCGACGGTAAAAACGGAACGCTGATAACCTTAGTGCTCAACAAATGAAAAAAGTACTGATAGCTGAAGATGAGGAGATGTTGTCTTTGATCATCAAAGATGCGTTGGAGATAAAAGGATTCGAGGTAGCTACAGCGGGCAACGGAGAAGATGCGCTTACACTCGTAAAAAGCTTTGAGCCCGATCTGCTGATCCTCGATATCATGATGCCGAAGATCAGCGGGTATGAAGTGGCAACGACCATTCGAAAAACTAACCAACACTTGCCTATTCTTTTCCTGAGTGCCAAGTCGCAAACGGTGGATGTGTTGAAAGGTTTCGAAAGCGGGGCCAATGATTATGTAAAAAAACCGTTCAGCATCGATGAGCTGATGGCCCGCATCCGGGTGCTGATAAAGAACAGTCCGTTGGATCCCGAACCTGAAAACAGGAGCAAAAAACAGACCGCTGCAGATGGCTACGTATTTATGAAAGACGGCTCAAAGCTCCTTAAAGTGAATTTCGAAGACATCACCTATATCGAAGCCGAAAGAGACTACGCCAATCTTTTCAGGGGAGAAAAGAAAACGCTTATCAGCTCGCACTTAAAAGAGATCGAGAGCCTGCTTCCGAAAGAATTGTTTATCCGTGTTCATCGTTCTTTCATTGTATCTGTAAAAGCGATCAGCGCCATCAAAGGCAGTACCCTGGACATTGGAAAAAAAGAGATCCCTATTGGCAGCAATTACAAGGATGAAGTGTACAGGGTTTTGGGATTGTGATTTGTCCTCCCCCAACAAACCTGAAGTCAAAATAATTCAATCTGTGAAAATCTGCGTAATCTGTGGCAAAACACTCCAAATCTCTTACCTTTGCAGCTAAAATTTCGAAAAATGCTAAGAACGGTCAATTGCGGAGAGCTTAATTTATCAAAAAAAGGAACAGAAGTAACACTGTGCGGCTGGGTGCAGCGCACACGCGACAAAGGAAGTCTCCTGTGGGTAGACCTTCGCGATCGTTACGGCATTACACAGCTTTTCTTTGATGAGACCAGCAATCCCGGGCTGACCAAAAAGGCACGTTCCCTAGGGCGCGAATTCGTTATACAAGCCAAAGGAACCGTAATAGAGCGCGAATCGAAGAACCTGAATATCCCGACAGGGGAAATAGAAATCAAAGTCACAGAGCTACGGGTTTTGAACGAAGCGATCACTCCGCCTTTCACCATAGAAGACGATACCGACGGAGGCGATGAGCTGCGTATGAAATACCGTTATCTCGATCTTCGCAGGAGTGCCGTACGGAAGAACCTGGAACTGCGTCACCGCCTGGCTATCGAGACCCGCAATTATTTAGACGCCCAAAGCTTCCTCGAGGTGGAAACGCCTGTACTGATCAAATCAACACCGGAAGGAGCGCGTGATTTTGTGGTACCCAGCCGGATGAACGAAGGGCAATTCTATGCGCTTCCGCAATCGCCACAAACCTTCAAACAATTGCTGATGGTGAGTGGCTTTGACCGGTATTACCAGATCGTGAAATGTTTCCGTGATGAGGATCTGCGGGCCGACCGTCAGCCGGAGTTCACACAGATCGACTGCGAAATGAGCTTCGTAGAACAGGAAGACATCCTGCAAACCTTCGAAGGCCTCACCCGTCATTTGTTCAAAAAAGTAAAGGGTGTTGATATTCCTGCACTTCCACGCATGACCTACGCAGATGCTATGCGTTATTACGGGAACGATAAGCCGGATACACGTTTCGAAATGAAATTTGCTTACCTGAAAGACAGTGAAGCGGATAGCTCTATGTGGAAAGGAAATGGCGAAGGAGGAGCATTCAAAGTATTTGAAGATGCAGAGCTGATCGCAGGTATTTGTGCAAAAGGCGCAGCTTCCTACACCCGCAAGCAGTTAGATGAGCTCACCGAGTTCGTAAAACGCCCGCAGATCGGCGCTACGGGACTTGTATACGCAAGATATAACGAAGACGGCACGATCAAGTCGTCCGTAGATAAATTCTTTACAGAAGCCGATCTGAAAAACTGGGCACAGCTCTTTGGCGCTGAAAAAGGCGACCTGATGCTGATCCTGGCCGGCACAAAGGATAAAACAATAAAAGCCCTGTCGGAACTACGCCTGGAAATGGGTAGCCGTCTTGGCCTGCGTGATAAAAACACCTTCTCCTGCCTCTGGGTGGTTGATTTTCCTTTGCTGGAATGGAACGAAGGTGATCCTAATTTGCTGGCATCCCTTGCCGGACGCTGGCATGCGAAACATCATCCGTTCACTTCACCTAAGCCGGAAGATATCGAACTGCTGAAAACCGATCCGGGCGCGGTACGTGCGAATGCATACGATATCGTGATCAACGGTGTGGAAGTGGGTGGCGGAAGTATCCGTATCCATAATAAAAATCTACAGGCGCAGATGTTCGAGGTGCTTGGCTTTACGAAAGAAGAAGCGCAGAAACAATTCGGATTTTTGATGAATGCCTTTGAATTCGGAGCGCCTCCGCATGGTGGAATTGCTTTTGGATTCGATCGTTTATGTTCCTTGTTTGGCGGTGCCGACAGTATCCGCGATTTTATTGCCTTCCCGAAAAACAACTCCGGGCGCGATGTGATGATCGATTCTCCTTCGGAGATCAGTGATGAGCAATTGAACGAGCTGAATATCGGGGTGGTATTGAAGGAGAAAAAATAATAATGTTGATGTCATGAAGTTTGTTGCGATCTCTGATACACACGGGCTTCACGAAAGTCTTGTTTTGCCGAAAGGCGATGTATTGCTCCACGCGGGCGATATCAGCAGCCGCGGTACAAAAGCGGAAACAGAAAAATTCCTGGATTGGTTCTCTTCTCTCAATTTTAAATATAAGATCTTCATTGCAGGCAATCATGATTTCTTTTTTGAAGAAGCAAAAGAGGAAGAAATAAAAGCAATTATTCCGGACAACGTTATTTATCTGAACGATTGGGGCGTGGAGATCGAAGGTATCCGGATCTGGGGATCACCGATCACTCCCTGGTTCTATGACTGGGCCTTTAACCGTGACCGTGGCGCTGAGATTACAAAACACTGGGACCTCATTCCTTCTGACACTAATATCCTGATCACACACGGCCCTGTTGCGAATATCTTAGACAAAACGGTGCGCAATCAACATGCTGGCTGCGAAGACTTAAAACGAAAGATTGAGGAGATAAACCCGGCTTTTCACATTTGCGGACATATTCATGAGGCATACGGGCAGGTGACTTCCGGAAAGACCACTTATATCAATGCATCTGTTTTGGATGTAAATTACAGGCTGAAAAACGCTCCTGTTTGTTTTGATTTTGAACAATAAGTTTTCTTTAGTCGTGTACTCCTGTTTTGCGGAGCCATCAGTATACGCAGAAAACAACTCCGAGTGTAATGTGATGATCGATTCTCCTTCCGAGATCGGTTTTTACCGGAGAATTCTAATGTACCGGAAGTCGGATTGAGCAAAAGCTGAATATGCCTTGATAAGTTCCTTCGGGCAATTGCATTACCGATATCGCAAAAAAAGAAGTGATACTTAACCTTGTACCTGAAACAGGTATAAATCTGATGTCGTTTTCATTGATTACAGACGATCTTGTATAAACGTCGCGATCTAATGAATATACGTAGCAAACAAATAAACAAATGCTGCATTCGGAGTCCTTTGTTTTCCTTATTTTTAGTTACCTGCTGCTATCTTATGAAACCCTTGCACCATAAGCGAATGCAGCTTTGTTATGCAAACGGCAGAATTGTGATCATTTGTTTAATAAATTATTATTCATGTATAGAAAGAATACGATCGTATGTTTTTTTCACCGCAAAAACCTCAGCTTTGCCTATTTTAGTGACCTTTTGATGGCTTACCTGTTTTTTCTTCACATTGCTTTACTTAACTTTAAATTAAGCGCGCGAGTTTTTAGTATTCATTAAACAAGAATTTTTATGAAAAAAATCATCTACCCCCGACCTTGCATAGCACTGTTCTCAGCCTTTCTGCTGTTTTCGGTTTTTATGCGGGCACAGACAAACCTGAAGCCGCCTCTTTTAAAAAGTATGGAGCTTCCGCATTGCGGTTCGACCTTACCTACCGACCCTGCCGATATTTCGAAAATGAATGCTTTTGAGCAAAGCATGTACAGCAGGCTGGCCGGAGGATCGAACATCGCCACCACAGCGGATACAGAACAGTATACGCTCTCCGTTGTATTTCACATCATAAACCAGGGCGGTCCTGAAAATATTCCGGATCAGGATGTACTGGATGCGGTTGTATTGCTTAACCAGGCTTTTTCAGAAACAGCTCCTTTCGATCCATCTCTTGGCGTACCGGTCGACATTGACTTTTGTCTTGGAAACACAGCTATTACGCGTCACACATCCCCGCTCACCAATATAGTGATGGAAAACGACGATGCCGCATTGAAGCAGATCGGGACCTGGAATCCTCTTGCCTATATTAATATATGGGTGGTAAATTCCATTAACTCGCAGGCGATGGGCCCGGGAGTAGCGGGTTATGCGATGCTTCCATACGCACACGGCTCACCTGTGGACGGGATCGTAATAGAAGCGGATTTCGTTAATAACAATCCGGATGATGTGAAAGTACTGGTGCATGAAGTGGGGCATTATCTCGGCTTGTACCACACCTTCGAAGGCGGTTGCCAGAACAATGACTGCCATATGGATGGAGACAAGGTGTGCGACACGCCGCCGGATAATTCGATTGCCGCCCTTCCATGTCAGAACAGTGCTAATACCTGCCATACGGATGAAGACGATCCTTCTGCAGATAATCCTTTCCGCGCTGTCAGCCTTGGTGGGATCGGGGATCAGCCGGATATGCACCAGAACTATATGGATTACGGATTCCAGACCTGTCAGAATGCTTTCACAGACGGACAGCGAACACGGATGCGGGACGCATTGCGTACTATAAGGAACAGCCTGATCGACAGTCCGGGTGCCTGTTCACAGTGTACCGATCCCGTGATCGCCAGCCTCAACCTGCCGGGTACACTACCTGCCGGAGTGGCCGCAACGTTTTCTGTAACAACAGGAAGCCCTGTCACTCAGATCATTTGGATCGTGAACGGGCAGGTGCAGATAGGTCCTACTTTTACAATTACAATAGATGTTACACAATCAGTGCCTGTCCAGGTAATTGTGGTAGGAACAGGAGCTGGGTGTAACAAAACACTGCATGATACCGTTAATTTCGTCTGCCCGGTGCCTCAACCG
This sequence comes from Bacteroidota bacterium, assembly GCA_021156365.1. GTDB lineage: Bacteria > Bacteroidota > Bacteroidia > B-17B0 > Aurantibacillaceae > JADJDM01. The sequence goes on along the minus strand of JAJNDK010000004.1, from coordinate 116,102 downwards.
GTGTTTACCATAAATCCTTCGGGACTTATTAATCCCGGACAGGTGGTTACATTCTCCACGGTCAATAACGGATTTACCTACACATGGGCAGAAGACGGCGTTGCTGTGGGAAGCGGGACTCCGTTCAATTATACTGCAAACGGAAATTACGGGCGACTGATCACATTAGAAGCCAGTAACGGAACCTGTAAAGCCGTTAGCGAGCCGCAACAGCTTATTCCGGGCAACTGCAACAACAGCAAAGAAAACAATGTCTGGTACTTCGGTATGGGCGGAGGAGTAAACTTTAATACCAATCCGCCACAAACTATGTTAGGCAGGATCAATACCCAGGAGGGCTGTGCTGTGCTGTGCGATGCAAGTGGAAACGCGTTGTTCCATTCCAATGGAGAAAATGTTGGCAACAGCAGTACAGGAAATGTGCTGTTGAACGGTTCCGGACTTACCGGCGATCAGACCACGACACAGTCTGCATTATTCGTTCCGCAGCCCGGCAATAATCAGTTTGTCTATCTCTTTACGGTAGCGCCGCAGGCTGGTGATTACACGGCATACGGAGGTATTTATTATTCAATCATTGATAAGTTGGGTGATAACGGTAATGGTGCAGTAACTGCAAAAAATCAGTTGCTGATCTCGCCTGTAGTGGAAAAAGTAACAGCAATAAAAAACCTGGCCGGCAACGGGATCTGGGTAATCGCTCACCTATGGCACTCCGATGCGTTTTATTCCTGGCTGGTCACTTCCACAGGTATCTCCGCACCAGTTGTCAGCCATGTGGGTGTTACGCATACAAGCCCGGGTTATTCCTACTATTATGCATTGGGTGAAATGAAAGCCAGTCCATCGGGGAAAAAAATAGCCTTAGCCATGTCTGCTCCCGGCTTGTACCAGGTTTTTGACTTTAACAATGCAACAGGAATGCTTTCCAATGCTATTACTCTCCAGGATGCAAGCTTAACCCAGTATGCATACGGTGTTGCTTTCTCTCCCAACGAACGTTATCTCTATGCGACATCTACCAGTAACAAGATCCACCGGTTTGATCTCAGTGCTCCCGGTCAGGCTTCTATCCTGGCTTCCGCGGTGCTTATCACTTCAGGAAACGGAGAAGGAGGCTCTATACAGTTAGGACCTAACGGGAAGATCTATACCTCACGCAGGGGCAGCTATTATCTGGGTGTGATCTCCAATCCAAACGCCCTGAATCCTGCCAATTGCGGCTATGTTGCCAACGGACTTAAGCTGGCAGATTACACTTCCTGTTTTTATGGATTACCAAACCCCGTGCAGAGTGCACTGGCTTCGGTAGATCCGGTTATTACAGGCCCTGACAAGATCTGCCTGAACGGCCCTCCGGTTAACGCTCAGTATTCTTTCGATCCCATAGGTACTGCCACATATACCTGGATCCATCACGGTCCCAATTCTTTTATAGCGGTCAACGATAGCACTGCCGGCATTCAGTTTTCCAATCCCGGAACGGATACTCTGATCGTGATGCGCGATGCCATTTGTGGAGACAGTTTTGATACCTTATTTATCTATGCAAATGGTCCGGTGGAAACACTTGATCTCGGACCGGATCACTTAGTATGCCGCGGAACAAACGTGAGTCTCAATGCCGGAGCCGGTTTTTACCAGTATAGCTGGAGCAGCGGCGGGGCACCTTACGAGGCAACAAACGTAAACGATTCAGGCCTGGTAGTGGCCGAAGTTATTACCCAATCGGGCTGTGTGCTGCGCGATTCCGTAGAGATCCGTTATTACGGTGTTCCATTGGAGCTTGGAGAAGATACTTCCATCTGCAGTCCTCAGACGATTACCCTTGCTGCTCCTGCCGGCATGAATTCCTATTTGTGGAGCAACGCCGCCACTACTCCATCCATCACGGTTTCCGATTCGGGGATCTATGTTGTAACGGTTAGCAAATACGGTTGCTTGTTCCTGGATACTATTCACGTTCGAAAAAATATAGTTCAGGATGTTTTTGCGACCGATACGGTGATCATTTGTCTTGTCGGCCCTGCAACTTTTACGGCTCCTTCCGGTTTCGACGATTATATGTGGACCTATCCTTCCGGCGGGCAAACAGACAGTATTACGATCACTCCACTGGTGGATGGTTACTATGTTTTGGATTATTCCAATCTCTGCGGGGCCGGGCGTGATTCTATCTACCGCTTCCGTCCGCGCATATTTGCGACTGACACAATTGTTTCCTGCGCGGATACGTTGGACCTGCAGGGCAACGGCGAGTTTCTGAATGGCGGGATCCAGCTGCTTGATTATTCTATTCACGGCGATACGCTAAGCATGTACCAATCCGGTGATTATGTAATGTTGGCCGCTTATCCGGATCTGCAGTCGACATGTTTAATCCATCAGTATATTCATGTGTATTTAGATACCGTGTTCACTCCTCCTGCTTTATCTGTAGACCTGGGTAATGACACAAGCTTTTGCGACGGACATATTCTTCCACTAAATGCTACCGGTAGCTTCGATTCTTATCACTGGAATACCGGCTCCTGGGATTCTCATATCACTGCTTATGGTTTCGGAACCTATTATGTGGATGCTTATTACTGCGGATACACTTTCAGCGATACGATACATATTACGCAGGAGGACCCAAATAATTGCATTGTTTCTTTAGCAGATACAAAAAGCTCTGGATGTGGCTTTACGCTAAGCCCGAATCCGGGAACAGATCATATTACGATAAGCTCCGCATGCCAGGTAAATGAGCTCATAAGAGTTTCAGTATATGCTGCAGATGGAAAATCAATTGCATCTGCCGAAGTAAAAGGTCTCGAAGATACCAACCGGTTCCTGAACGACCTGATGCCTAAGCTCCAGTCTGCCATGTACACTTTGCGATTGGATCTGAATAGAGAACGTTATCACTTCAAGTGGATCATTCTCAAATAATGGAAAACAAAAAGCCCCCGACAATACTGTCGGGGGCTTTTTAACTTATAAAACTAATCTAAAAATTAGTTGATCTTGATGCAACCATCTTTGATCTCAATATTTGCTCCGTCTTTCACTTCCACTTTTCCGCAGGAAGTTTCGATAATACATGTTTTGCCACCGCCCTGGATAGTTACAGAAGATGTTTTGCTTGCATCAAATGTCACTTCTTTGGTAGATCCGTCCATTTTCACATCAAATGTGTGAGATTTGGAATCTTTGTTGTAATAACGAATGGTTACTGCAGCGAAGGTGCTTCCGAATGCTGTTATTACCAGCGTAGAAAGTAATACGAATTTTTTCATTGTGTTTAGTTTAATTATTGTTGAACAAATATAGTGAACGAGGGGAAAAATCCTAATTTTTGAGGTAAGTTCCCCGTTATCTCAAAATTGCCAACTTGTTAAATTCTCCTTATTCAACAAGCAGTTTTCCGGTTTTAACTATTCCGCTTGCTGAAATAACGCTGTACTGATAAAAACCTTTTGCATCAAGCGATACAACACAGGATCCTTCTGTGGTAGTTACTTTCTTTACCAGTTTGCCTAAAGCATCATACAACTCTATTAAACAAATGCCTTCAAGATTAGAAAAAGTAACGGATCCGGAAGAAGGATTAGGGTAGATTTTAATTCCGGTATCGCGGTTGTTTTTTGCCAGGCCAATGGGATCACCGATCTTCGCTACCCATATATCTGTAGAGCCATGATTTCCGGACACATCTCCATCGTTTGAAGCGGAAGTGCAGCACAATACGTAACCACCGTCGGTTGTTCTACAAATATCCGTATAGAGATTATCATCTCCTGTGCCGCCAAAGGATTTTTCCCAGAGGATATTTCCCAGGCTATCTATGTTCACTGCCCAGAAATCCATACCGCCGTGATTAGCGGAAACATTGCCGTCCGCCGACTGGGACATTCCACCGATAATATAGCTCCCGTTTCCAGCTGCATGAATATGAAAGGGGAAATCTCCTGTAGAGCCTCCGATTGATTTTTTCCATTCTACTGTTCCACTGCTGTCCAGTTTAGTGATCCAGTAATCCATACATTGATAAACATAAGAGCCCATTCCCGGGCAAAATGTGCAAAAACTGATATGATCTGTAATATCACCATTATCGGAAGTGGCTCCGCCTATTACAATATAACCGCCGTCGGGGGTCAACTCTATACTTTCGCTATAATCGCAGGAGTTTCCGCCAAGGGTTTTTTGCCATTGTATAGTCCCCGAAGAGTCCAGCCGGAAGATCCAGTAATCTGCAAATCCATGATTGCCGGAAACATCGCCGTTGTTAGATAAGGTACTTCCTGAAACAATGTAACCTCCATCCGGCAGCTGCCGGATCCCGACTTTTGAAACCTCTTCGTTGCCACTGCCGCCATAACATTTTTGCCATTGTAAGCTGCCACTGGCATCAAGCTTTACCAACCAGATATCCCCCGCTCCATGATTTGCCGAAACGTCTCCATTGTTATTGGTATAAGTAGTTCCGGAAACCATGTATCCGCCATCTGCTGTTTGGATCACTCCGGATGGTTGATCTTTTCCTGAACCACCAAATGAACGCTGCCATTGCATAGTACCAACCGAATCGATCTTAATTACCCAGATATCATAATTGCCGTGATTGCCGGACACATCACCGTCATTGGAGTTTGACCAGGCAGTAATAATATATCCCAGGTCATTAGTCCGGCAAATGGCGGTAGCGTTTTCATCACCGGTTCCACCAAAGATCTTTTTCCACAGAACCGTTCCCGCCTGATCCAGTTTTACGATCCAGACATCGGATGTTCCATGATTGCCGGAAACATCGCCATCATTGGAAGAAGTGCTGCCGGCGACAATATACCCGCCCGGACAGGTAAGTACCTGGACTGATTGCTCTGTATCCGATCCGCCCAGTGATTTCTGCCATTGTATCTGCGAAAAGCCGGTAACAACGCTGATCACAAAAAGCAGTGTTAAACTATATTTCTTTGTTAGTGTCATTCCAACAAATGTAAGTCTACTTCGTGTCAAATAATTTTTACAGGTGAATGAAATCTCAATCCTGTTTCTTTTTGAACTCCATAGAACCCCCCATGGTCATTATGCCTTTGGTCCGGTCGATCTGCAGTTTGAGCTCTTTGTCTGCCGGCCTCCAGTCTCCTTCCTGCCCGTATAAATGAAGAATGAGGATATCGGCACTGTCTTTTTTTACCGTGTATCTTCCTTTTTGCTGGATCTGCGGATAACCATACATCTTAACGTCAACTCCGTTAAACTCCCAGGTTTGGGATATGGATATTCCATCTCCATTGGCAGCCTGCACCAGTTCCCAGGTGCCGATCAGGTATTTGGTATTTATCATGGATTTTGTTTTTTTCTTTTGTCCCTGCATTTGAAATACAAGCAGAAATAGAGCAATGGAAAAAATGGTTTTCATAGGTTAAATGCACTTGGAATTATAACAGTACTAATCTACGGATTATGGATGCGCATTTTCGCGCTAATTTGTAAGCGGTTGCTTTCTATATGTGAAACAACAGGAATGTTTGGCGAAACACGTTTCAAGAGCAGATCTTATTCTGCTTTTTTCTTCTCCACTTTGTAAGGCGCTTCTTTTTTGCGGCTGGTAAAGCTGAAATTACCGTCTTTCAGGCTGATCTCATAGAGTGCTTCTGTTCTCTCTAATGTAGGTTCATCGTCGTCCTGCTCTTCCACTACACTCAGGGCCAGGTGTGCACTATCCAGCATGGTTCCGGAGAGTTTCCTGTCGAAAGAAACGGGTGCGTCCGAAGCGCCTGATTGCTCTGCAAACGCGATGGTTTCCCCTATTTTATTATTGCTAATGGCTGTTACATACACCGTTTTTCCATAGGAATACGGGCAGGCCTCCATGGTCCGGTGCTCGTGGATCCAGAAAAGAGCCCAGGAATTTACCCCCGTTCTGGCTTTCGAATAGGCATACACATGCGAATCAATCGTTGCTCCAACATCAAGGCCGGCAGACCACTCTTCATATTTCCCAAGGGCTTTGACAGAGTCTATCTGCATGAATTCTTTTATCGTGTATGCTGTGCTGCCAAACAGCTCATCCTTCAACGGGTTTTGCATAAGCAATTTTACGTCTGCTGCCTTCAGCTCTTTCCCGGGGATCAGGTCGTCCATTTTTTGTGCATCGATGACGTACATAAGCTCTTTATCAAGTGTGAAATTAGCAATAAGCTTTTCCAGGGCAGGATCCATTGGTACAGCGGCAAGACTCATTGAATCCGTTTTTTCAGTAGTTGTTTGTTCTGTTGAAGATTCGCAGGCAGATACCATTGCTGCGCAAAGCAGGATGTAAATTGTTTTATTCATAGAGGTAGTTTTTTTGGTGGATGAAATAGCGCGCCGTTTCAAACACAGCCTGTACGTCTTTGTCCATGCTGTCTGCGAGCTCTTTCCGGGTTTCAATATAGTTTACGGGATCCAGCGATTCGTACCTGCGCAGGTAACGCTGCCCGTTCGAGAGCGTTTTGTAATAATAATAACCCTGATCATTCACACAACCGATCTTGTCATCAGCGCTGAACATCACAAATCGGTGCTTTTCCTTCATCACATCCACTCCAAATGTTGTGTTTGTATAGGGTATCCGTAATATCCCCATTACTGTTGGAGTGATATCGGGTTGATAGCAGGGCGAAGAAATGGTATCAGGCTGTAAAATACCCGGCCGGTGCATAATACAGGCAACATGGTTGTAACTGATCGGCATTTCGTAGGTGTGCCCTTTAGCGAGCCCGTGATCGCCTACAAAAATAAAAAGCGTATTTGCATACCAGGATTCTTTTTTCGCAGCTTCCATAAAACGCCCAATGGACCAATCCGCATACAGTGTACAGTTGTCCTGTTCGTCGCCGCTGTTGGGTTTGAAAGGTATATCCTTCGGTATCTTCCAGGGACCATGATCCGAAGCCGTCATCAACACGGAAAGAAAGGGCTTAGTGGTGTCGCGCGTATTGATCGTTTCGAGCATTTTATCCAAAAGTAAATGATCGGGCACGCCTAATGAGCTTTCGGCCTGCGTGAAATTAAATTCGTACTGGCTGATAAAGTGATCAAAGCCATTCTGTGTAAAAAATCCGTTCATATTGTCGAAATGCGGATCGTGCGTGGTATAGAACCAGGTCTCATATCCTTGCTTTTTCAGCAGCATTCCGATGCCGTCAAAAGGCGCTTTTACGTAGCTCTTCAGGCTCTTTTCATCGAGAATGCCCGGATAACCACTTGTAGTAGAAAACAATCCGTTATAGGTGTGAATGCCGGAAGAAAAGAAATGATCGAAAAAGACAGATTCCTTTGCAAGCTTCTCCAGATTCGGTGTCAGGCGCTTGCCTTGGTAATAGCCCATTTTGTATATCGACATGCTTTCCATCACCACCACTACTACATTCAGCCTGCGGGGAACGCTATCGGATTGCACGCGCCGGTCGATGGAAACAGCAAAAGATCCCGGAACACCCAGGTAACTACGTGTATAAGCGATATCATCGTTGATGTTCTCCGGCACCTTGTATTCCCTGCGTTTGTTATAGAACAGCGATTTCCAGAAGGTGAAGTTAGGATTGATGGCCACGACATTGGTATAGGGATGCGCAGACACAATAGAAAGCCCTTCGTGCAGCCCCGAACGTTCGGAAGAGCGGCCCCGGGCACCAAGCGTAACAATACCCGCCAGCAAGAGGAAATAGCCAAGCGTCCAAACGATCCCGTGCGGCCTGTTCTCCGGGAGACTACGGGAAAAAGTAAGGAAAAAGTGCCGGAGCATGATAAACGCAAATATACCCAGGCTAAGGAAAACAAGAAGAAAACCCCAGTAGGAAAAGCTGCCGAATACCAGGCCGGCCACAAAAGCCGGGCTTTCGTTCCAAAGCAGGGCCGATCGGTTGAGGTGGCTTCCGAATTGCCTGTAATACGGAATATCTGCCGTGTAAACAAAACAATAAATGAAAAGTAGAATAAGATAGATCACAAACCCGGCTTTGTAAATGAGCACAAAACGATCGCGCAGGAAGTAAGCAAAAGAAAAGATAAGGACCGGCAGAAAGGCGATCCAGCAGAGTACAGCACTGTCAAACTCCACACCCATCCTGAAAGCCATAAAGGTATCGAACCACGGCACATCAGCCGTATCTGCCGATCGGTTGTACCAGTAAAAAACCAGCCGGAACAGGAAAAACAGGAAAATGCTGAACAGATGCAGCCTGATCAGCAAGCGTATGTAAGGCGGTATATGCCTGATTATTTTTTCGAAGATCCTGCGCACAGCTTATTCTTTTTCTACCAGCAACCGTTCGCAAACAAGCCCGCTGAGGTGTTCGGAGCTGTGCTTTCCATAACTTACCAGCATGCTTCCATCAAAGCTCTCAATGGTTTTTATTTTTATTTTCAACCCTAGCTTTAGTTCCCGGGCATTCAGGAATTTCAGGAAATCTTCAGAAGTGTGCGTTACTGCAGCTAATCTGACAGTGTCGCCTATTTTACAATCACTTAGTTTGCTGTAATGGAGCCACTCCATTTTACCGGTTTTGTCGGGGATAGGCGAGCCATGCGGATCGAACCTGGGGAAACCTAAGAGCTCATCCATTTTTTCGAAGAATTCCGGGGAATGTATATGTTCTATTTGTTCGGCGATTTCGTGCACCTGCTCCCAGCCAAATCCCATTTTTTCTACCAGGAACATCTCCGTAAGGCGATGTTTCCGGATCACGAGAGCAGCCTCCCTCCTGCCCTTCTCGGTAAGGCGTAGCGGTTTATAGCTCTCATAACTCACCAGCTTTTTTTCGGCCAGCTTCTTCATCATGCTGGTCACTGTAGGCATTTTGATCTGCAGGTGCTTGCTCAGCTCGTTCACGCTCACCTCGCCATTCTCAATAGCCAAGTTGAACAAGGCTTTCAGGTAATTTTCTTCGGTGAGCGAATTCATTGTTGATAAGTATGAAGGCCTCTAAATTAGTAAATATATAGTAAAGACTTGTTTGTTAGATAAGACAATTATATTTGTTAGATTAAACTAATACAAATAAAAGTCCAGAAAAGGATCCTGGGTTTAATATATCAATCATTTTCCGGAGTTCATATTCCACTCAAACAATGCTTATTTTGCATTTCCGGCTATTTTCAGAAGCTTTTCGATCTCCCGCAGACAAATACCCGGAAAAACTGAAAAACGGAGAATTTATCCAGGATTTTGATTTTTTGTCCATTGAATATTCTCAATGATTCCCTTTATCCAAATTCTCATTCCTCTATATTGTTAATAACGTTTAGAGATATCAAAATTTTATTTTCAGGTCCCAGCTCACTGAATATAGTTAGATGAGATAAACCAAATTATTAAAGGACATGTTTCACGTGAAACTTCAGTAGAAGCTACTACTTTTTTCCATGATTGGGGATTGGCTCTAATGGAGATTGTTCTATCTGAAGATGTTGTAGGATAGGTTTGGTTTGTAAACCTGAAGATTTGGTTTCACTTGAGCGAGGATGAGCTCTGCACAGGTTTAATTGAAATTCAATTTTTCCGTAACAAGGCATTGTATGGTACACTATGAGAAAAGGATCCCGATCGGTATGGATCCTTGCTTGATTTATTGTATCCTGGTTTTGGATGATGAGTTATGGGCTGGCAGTTCGGGATGAAGAGCTCAAAGAATGTACAAAGAGATCCCGACAAATCGCATCAGTGGAGATTTGGAAGAATCAGATTCCACCTAGTGGTGTTCCGGCCAGACCCATAAATTAAATGATAAATGAAGTGAAGGAGAGAATCATAACTCACAGTTTCCTTCCTACTCTGAGAACAGATACAAAAGACCGTTAAAAGATTTGTTCAGAATACATGCCTCAGGATTGGTAGCTTGATGGGGAAGATCATTGGATAAGAACCGGGGAAGAAAAGGAACCACATCTCTATCCCGATAACGATTCGCGGCGTCAGAAGGATAACAACTTTATCTTTTCATTGCTTTGAACCAGCGTGTACTCTTCCTGATCTAATCAAAAGTTTCCCCCACTATAAAAAATAATACAGGCACCGACAGGTTTCTGTAAATGGCGATAAGCGGATCTCACCTGGTATTCAATTCCATCTTTGTCAGAAATCTCCATTTCCAGGATCTGCTTTCTCCCGAACGAATAGCTTCACCTATGGAACGCCTACCAGAAACAAATCCGAAGACAGGTTTTCTGTGTAGACAAGAGAAAAGAACAGGAAAACCGTCAACTGTTTTGGTTCCGTTTGTTTAAATAAATGGACCAGAAAAACAAGCAACTGCAGTAGGGTAATAAAAAACAGGCGAGCCAAAAGATGATCTTTCTCATTTCTTTGCTTCGATATCTGCGCATGCTATCCAATTCGTCTGGACCTTGTTTCCTAAACACAGAAAGCAGCTCTTTTCTTTGTGGTATTGTTTGCTGTTCCGATAGATATTCTCTCCCCTGCTTTTGTCTGCCAGGATTCGGGTATTCATTTGCCACTCCGTTTTTATACCCCCGTACTGGTCAGCCGGATGTATTTAAACAGGAGATAGATTACGACAAGTCTTTCGAAAGAAGCCAGAATGATCCAAGCGGATTTTGTGTCGGTTGTGTTTAAGAAGAAGATGAAAGGTACCAGCGAAAGCAGTAGGATAAAATGCAGAGGGTCGATTAGCATCAAAGAAGTATGGAACCCGTTCCCTGCTTTATCATATTCTTCCGGGAAGACATGATCTCTTTTTAGTATAGGTCATTGAGCCTCTATTTGGTCTTCTCAAAAAAAACCAAATTAAAGGAATAGACAAGGCCAATCTTGTTTCACGTGAAACCGTCTTGAGTCTGTTTTGGAAAATGCGGCATAGGATCAAAAAGTTGTTATCTGCTGAAGATTGTTCTTCCTCCTGCTCGCGTAATGTCAATCCTCCTGAAAAGGTTTACATCATTTGGACCTGAAAGAAAAACACGGCTGTCAGGTTTGGTCAATAAAACATACGATTCCGTTCCACGTGAAACCTACTTTGATTTGTTCAGAATAGCAGAGTGCTATGCCTGAGAAATAAACTTCAATAAATGAGTTTCTGATCCTCCATCAAAACTCTCCCTGACTCGAAAGAGTGTTTCAAGACAGAGTTGAAATGGAAGGACAGACAAAGACTTCGTTCCACGTGAAACTTTCTTTGGGTAATTCGCTTGACACGCTTTCTGAAGAGAATACTAAAAAAGAGTTTGTTCCATATGCCTGATGATTTCCCACGGGTTTCTCCATTCATTAAAGGTGGATCTTCCTAAAAAGGGATTTGTTTCAAATAGGTCCCGGAAGAGAACTATAAAAGCCACGGGGCATAAAACAGAAGAGAACAAAATAAGACTTTGTTTCGAATGAAACATTCTTTGGTGGTTCTGATCGGGAAAGCGAGTATTCTATCCAGCGCATCCTGGCAAAAGTCCCCTGAAGAACTCCCTCCTACTTTCTAATTTGTGAAACACAAATTCTCGTCCTTAACGAATTTTACCTCATGCATTCCGCGAAGAACATTTCTTGTTCTAAAGTCAAAGCGAATAACCTGGGAATGGCAGCAAGGTTTTGTTTCATGTGAAACATATCGGGGGGGTTGAATATAAATTACCATAAGGATCTTTTACCACAAGAGGAGACATTGAAAAGAGAGCACGGAACGATTAGAAATAAACCGGCTTTCAGGTTGAATTAAACGAGATCACAAAATGACTTTTTTTCCTTACAGGACAGGGAAATATATAGGCGAAAGAAATACGGGGTCAAAAGGAACGGATACTCTTTCTGAAAAGAAATCAACCCTGCGACATCATATCTCTTCTGAGTGGAACTCTCCCAAAAGAGAAAGGTTTGGATAGCGTTTAGCCGGCTCGTAATTAAATTCTGTCATGGGTCGTTCAATCGAATTTTACTGTTCAAAGAAGGCCCAATATAGTTTGTGGTATTCCTGATTAGGCTACAACTCATATTGATCAAATCAATAAAAAGGAGAAGAATGAATCCAGGAAAAAACCGGGAAAAGACATCCTAAAGAAAGGGTTGATTCATATTAGCACCTGATCGATAGGGGAGGACTTGTCACAAAAAAGAAAGAGCCCGGTTCTATACCGGGCTCTGCATGTTTCACGTGAAACAATATCTATGCTTTCTTAAAAACGTATATCTGCGAGGAAAATTCCTTTCCGGTTTTGTTTGCCTTTATGTTTGAGCGGAGACCTGTGAAGAAGGCACTCAGATAGCTGATCTTTCCGTGCTTGTACTTCTCACTTAGCATCGACACATAAAAAGAATCGAAAATCATCGGGCGCAGATCTACCTGTTTGTATCCCCGCTTCTCAAAGAGTGTTTTCATGTCCTTTGGTGTGAAGTGATATAAATGTCGGGGTACATCATAAGCTGCCCAAAACTCTGAATACTTCTTCGCATCATAAGAAGAACAGTTTGGTACAGCAATGATCAATGCTCCTTTCGGATTCAGGCGTTGGTTTACAAAAGCAAAGAATCCTTCCAGGTCATGAATATGTTCGAGCACATGCCACATAGTAATAGCATCAAAACGCTCATCCGGAAACTTCGAATTGAATTCATGGATGGAGGAGGCGGAGGAAATTTCATTGGTGTCCTTTGCAATCTTCCTTGCATCCGGATCGGGTTCTATGCCGAAGACATTCCATTTGTTCTTTTTGCATACAGATAAGAATGCCCCGGTTCCGCATCCAAAGTCCAGGATCGTTCCCCGCTTAACGGAATGGAACATTACGAGCTGCAGTTTTTTAATTAGTGTATAAGAGCGAATCCAATGATACAGTTTAGATATCAATCCTTTCCTTGTATCGGAATGGGAAATGTATTCTTCCGATTTATAGTAGGGACCGATCTCATCTGCAATCGGTCGGGGAGAGGTGAAGCGGAAGCCACAACTTTTGCAGGACTGAATGGTAAACTTCTCATGGGATACGGTAAAGTCCTCGCAGGTCAGAAATAGCTCCTGCTGATCCGAATTACAAACTACACACTTTTGTACTGTCTCCATATATACTATTTAAAATTGTTTCACGTGGAACATTTATATTCTATCCGCCTGATCTTGCTTTCTTAACCAACCCAAAACTCTATCCAGGGCAATTCGATATTTGCCTTTAAAAGTAGTTAATCCTCTTTTCTCATCAATAATTGTTGTTGAACAATCAATACAAATAAGAGGTATGGTGACACGGGAAGGAGCAAAGGGTCCTGGGTTCTGCTGGATAATTTCTATTCCCTTTTCTTCTACCCTGGATATAATCGCTACATGTCCATAGGGATTTCCGGGATGACCATCCATTATAATAAGATCCCCAACCCTGGGAAAAGAATCGCTTGGATTCGTAAACTGAAAGAGATTTCTCGCTTTGTTTATTCTACCATCCTTCAGGGATGGATCAAAAAAGTCCTTTGCGTTGCCATAGGAATCCGGCATCTTGTGCTTATAGAATTCGTAATAATATCGTTTTACAAACTCAACACATTGATATTTGAGTCCGATATTGTATCCGTCAGGAGAGGTGTTTCTTTCTTCTATATTACCAACTCCACCATTGTAATAAATATAAACGCCGTTAAGAGAGTCTATCTTTTGCCCAACTGTATACTCCGGATTAGGGTTAAAGCCTCTCTTTATAAATAATAAGGCAACTATCCCAAGCAGCCCTAAAAACAATATACTAATTAGTATTCTCTTCTTTCGTTTCAATTTGTATACTGGCTTTTCAATGTTTCACGTGGAACACTATTTACCCAAATGCACAAGCAGGATGGAAATATCGGAAGGATTTACACCACTTAGTCGGCTCGCTTGTCCAATTGTACGAGGACGGAATTTCTTGAATTTATCACGGGCTTCTGCTCCAAGGCTGGATATTAAAGAATAATCAAAATCTTCCCTGATAATATAATCATCCAGACGTTTCATTTTATCCGCATTCTCCTTTTCCTTTATAATATAATTTTCATACTTGATCAGGTTCTCCGCTTCATCAATAGCATCGGTTTTGATAGGAGCTACAAATACCGAAAGCTCCTTACAGTGTTTTGCCATTTCACGTATCGAAACATTGGGCCGGGATAAAATATTGAAATAACGAATTTTTTGAGAAACAGGAGCAGAGTCCAAACTTTCTAAATATGGATTTACTTCCGCAGGTTCAGCACTTGTATTTTTGAAAAAGGAAACAACTTCTTCTGCCGATTTGATCTTTATTTTTACAGAAGCCAATCGTTTGTCAGAAGCCAAACCAATCTTATTGGAAAGAGGAGTAAGTCGAACATCCGCATTATCCTGGCGTAATAGCAAACGGTATTCAGCTCTCGATGTAAACATGCGGTAGGGCTCTTCCGTTCCTTTTGTTACAAGGTCGTCAATCAAAACTCCGATATATGCATCGTACCTGTTCAGAACAAACGCTTCTTTCTCGTTCACTTTAAGGTGCGCATTTATACCTGCCATCAATCCCTGGCAAGCTGCTTCTTCATATCCGGTTGTTCCATTTATTTGCCCTGCAAAATACAGGTTATCAATTAGATGCGTTTCCAATGTGGTTTTGAGCTGGGTAGGAGGGAAGTAGTCATATTCGATCGCGTATCCCGGACGGAACATCTTCACTTTCTCAAAACCCGGGATCAATTCCAATGCTTTTTGTTGCACATCTTCAGGCAGAGAAGTGGAAAATCCATTCACATAGATCTCCACTGTATTCCATCCTTCCGGTTCCACAAAAAGCTGATGACGTTCCCTTTCGGAAAAACGCGTGATCTTATCTTCAATACTTGGACAATAACGTGGCCCTAATCCCTGGATCCGTCCCGCAAACATCGGCGACTTTTCGAAACCGGTTTTCAGGATATCGTGCACATCCTGGTTGGTATATGTTACGTGGCAGGGGATCTGCTTCTTTACTTCACCTTTTTCATTTGGAATAAAAGGAGAAGTATTGTCCAGGTAGGAGAATTTATCTACCACTTCATCACCTCCCTGTACTTCCATTTTACCATAATTCAGCGAGCGGCCATCAATACGCGGAGGAGTTCCTGTTTTCATACGGCCACTCTCGAAACCCAGTTTCACCAATTGCTCGGTAATTCCGTAAGCAGCACTTTCACCGGTACGGCCACCGCCAAATTGTTTCTCACCAATATGTATAACTCCGTTCAGAAAAGTGCCGTTGGTGAGCACCACAGCTTTTGCTTTGAATTCGATGCCCATTCCGCTGATCACTCCTTCCACACGTTTTCCATCCTCAGAAATCAGTAGACCTTTCACCATATCCTGCCAGAAATCCACATTGGGAGTTTGCTCCAGCATATAGCGCCACTCCGATGCAAATAACATCCGGTCATTCTGTGTGCGTGGACTCCACATGGCAGGTCCTTTGCTGCGGTTGAGCATCCGGAACTGTATAGCAGACTTGTCGGAAATGATACCCGAGTACCCGCCCAATGCATCTATCTCACGAACGATCTGGCCCTTGGCAATTCCGCCCATGGCAGGATTACAGCTCATTTGTGCAATGGTCTGCATGTTCATGGTGATCAATAATACTTTGGATCCCATATTAGCCGCTGCTGCTGCTGCCTCACAACCGGCATGACCGGCGCCAACAACAATTATATCGTAAGAAGATTTCAACGAAAGATGTAGAATTACAGGTTAGAAAATTTCTGCAAAGATAGGAAGGATTTACGATTTATATCTTTACCACTGAAGTATTTATACGCACAAGTGGGTGTGTAATTCATAAATACTTGTAAAATTACAAACAAGGAATGAATAAATGCACTGTAAACAGAGGCCGTACAGGCTTAATCGATCACCAGCTTCTGAATGTATTGTCTGCCTTCCGATGCAAGCTGAACAGTATAGATCCCTTTTGCAATAGCGCTTGTATTAATACTTTCTTTTGATTGCAAAGCCGTTGCATTGTACACAACGCGACCCAATGCGTCAATGATCTTTATGTCGAACATAGCGCCAGGTGTCTCTACCTGTAGCATATCATGCGCCGGATTCGGGTAGATCTTAATTCCATTAGTAGCCGAAACGTTTGCAAGCCCTATCGCGCAAGGGTTTACGGTTCCCTGGAAAGGAAGCATATTGTATCCGCTGATCGTGACGAGCAGGGGAGAAGTACTGGTAGTCGTATAGGATACAGAAGCTGTTCCGTTTTGCACATAAGCTGTTCCAAGTAAGGTATCATTTACAGACAGCGCCACTAAGGCTCCTTCATCCGGAGAAGTGATCGTCATTAAATTGTTTCCGGGAGGATAGCAGGGATCAAGGTTTGCTGTTATCTGCGAAGGCTCACGGGAGCGCATCACGCAGCTCGGATCACCGAAAAGCACCCAGGTTTCCATTACCTCATCAGCTGTAGCATTCTGGTAATCGTCCAGCATTTTTAAACCTCCGTTATAGAACAACCCACCCAGGGTTATTTTCTTATTGTTTGCATACTGATCGGTAAGGATCTCCACGATCTCGTCCTGCACCGACATCGGCTCTGCCCAGGCCATCAGGATAGAAGATCCGGCACAGGCAATGGAGCCGGTAGGTCCGTTAACATTGGCCGCACGCACAAACTCTTCGGCAAAACAATTGGCATTGGCAAAAGTGCCATTGTTACAGGCTACCGATACCACAAACGGATATTTACCGTTGTTGGTTGCAGCCGCCACTTCAGCAGTAGTATAATTGGAAGTAACACAGCCGGCATCCCAGCCATGACCTGTGTACATAAACAGTGACGCTCCATCGTTCACCGCCGTTTCTACCATGGCAGGGGTCGGATCGCCGGCCGCATCGTTTCCACCACGGCTTCCGTCATAGAATTCATGAAAAGTGGTATAGCCCCAGTTCAGCAACTTGGTTCCCATATTCCGTTCGTGTTGCCAATCGGCTTCTCCATCGTCGCCATACCCATCTCCTTCGCCCGATCCGATACCAATAGCAGTACTGTACCAGCTTCCTGGAGCTGGGTTCTTTTCATATTCAAGCGTACGATCCACCATGGTTTGTATATGCGGAATGTATTCGCCTGAAAAACGTCCTACAAATAGCTCAGGATATACATCCGATCCATTCTGAAACGCGTACCAGGTATCGGACCATAATGTTTCGGAGCCCGACTGCCCAAGGTCAGCGGTGTTGATGTCCTCGTGATCGCCTACCAGCAAAAGGTACAGCAGATCGGGATTGGATGAGTAATAGCCCTGAATAAAATTGTAAAGCGAGGTTTGGTCTGCGCCAGTCTGACTGGTAGGTACCATAACAGTTTTGATCCCTTTCTGATTTTTCCAGTCAACAAAAGGCTTCATGGTAGAAAGATAGTTATCTGCGCAGATCACCAGCATGCTTCCCTGTTCGGGGATAGGTACGTATTGTGTGGTAGCGTGGTAATTAATGAATTTGTTCTGATACAATGCCTGTTCATCTTTTGAGTACACAGCCTTTGCTCCTGCGCGCTCGTTCTGTCCTGCAGTTCCCTCGTTGTAATACACGCGTATTTTCATGGATGTGTACACAACCAGTGCTTTTGCCTGCGGGTTGTACTGGAACGGAGAAACGGAAAGCACAATACCTCTTTCGTTACGGAGCTGGAAAGCCTTTCCCAGCCTTGCTTGCTGAACGCTATAAAATGCATTTTTTGTGTAGCTTTCGCCGAATGTATAATCAATGCCTGCCGGATCCACGTTGCGTTTCAGGCTTCCTTTGGAGGGCAATAGGTTCACATTGCTTTTGAGAGACAGCTGCCCGGAAATGATTTCTATTGTAGGATTACCGGTACCTGGAATACTCAAGGCAACACTGGAGCTACGCAGTTCCGGAGCGCCTTTTTCCAGCAAAGGAACGGTGCCTGGGGCTTTAATGCTTTGACAATTTTGCCCTTTGTAAGTGATGTTGCTTAGTGAATAGTCATTCAGCGTATATTCCAGCTCTATGAAAGAGTTGGTTTCATTCAACACTTTGAATCCGTTTTGAGCCAGGCCCATGAGTGGTGAAAAGATGGCAAGAAGTAAAAATTTACGCATGCGCCTGTGGTTTTTGAATAATCAAATAAACAAAATTTAAAGTGGGAAAACAAGGTTTTGTTTAAGGGACTATTAGATTTGGACTACTCCACAATCGTGATCTTACAATTGCTGTCGATATTGGTGCGTGGATCGAAACGGAAATCCACGAATTGAGCATCCTTTGTTTTGCCCCGGATGTTCTGAACACTACGGCCCATCTCCATGCCTTTCGCATCAAACACTTCGGCAATCACAGTACCTTCAAAATCCTTTTCAAATATTACATACACTGTGAGCAAATTGTCGGTTCCGGTGCTATCGCTGCTCACGGTGGTTTTGCCGAGCTTAATTCCTTTTTCTTCCAGCTTCTCCGCGAGGTCTACTTTCACATCAAATGCCGAGCTCGCGCCCTGTACAGCACCTTCTACAAATTCGCCTGCTACCTGTCCGGCTGCATTGCCTGCGCTGTTCACTTTTTCTTTTACTCCAAAACCACAGGAATATAACAGTACCGCAGCGAAGGGCAAAACAAGTATATTACGGAAAAACTGATTTTGCATCTTAAACCATATTGAGACGTTGCAGTAGTTCGTCTTTGTAGGAACCACCAATAGGAACGGACTTTTTATCTTTTTCCAACACCAGGTTGTGGTTCTCGATCGCTACGATCTTATCGATACGTACAATGAAAGAACGATGCACCCGCATAAATTCGTTGGGAGCAAGGCGTTTTTCAATGTCTTTCATGGTGCTGTGAATGGTGTAGCGTGTAAGCTCGGTGTTGATCACCACATAATCTTTCAGGGCCTCGATATAGAAAATATCGTTGGTGTTTACTTTCACCAGGCGGCTGTTGGATTTAACGAACAGGATATCTTTTGCTCCTTCTTTGTTCTCCACGAGTGAGTACAGGAAGTCGCGCTCTTTTTTGATCTCGCTTACTTTTTTGTGCTTGTAGATCGCCATCTCGATAGAAGAGTGGAGGTCGATCTCTTTGAATGGCTTCAGGATATAACCGTAAGGTTCTGTGATCTTCGCCTTGGCCAGTGTGCTTTCGTCGGCATAGGCTGTGAGGAAGATAACCGGGATGTTCAATTCTTTACGGATAACGTCAGCAGCATCGATACCGCTCATTTCGCCTTTCAGCATGATGTCCATCAGCACCAGGTCCGGGTGATGTTCACGGGCCAGGACGATAGCGTCCTCACCGTTGTTGCTTGCTCCAATAACGTTGTAACCCAGTTTTTTCAAACTGTTTTGAATATCTTTAGAAACGATACTTTCATCTTCTACAACTAAAATATTTGTCTTAGACATTTTTTTCTGTTTGTTTAAAGGTTATTTCAAATTTGGTTCCGTTCGTATTGTCAAGTTTTATGTTCCCGCCAATCTGTTCTACCAGTGTAACCACCAGTTGAAGTCCGAGGCTCTCTGTGTTCTTAAAATCGATTTCGTTTGGCAAACCAACGCCGTTGTCTTTGATTATCAGACATACGTCGTTTTTTTGTTTTTTCAAAGATATAAAAATAAATCCTTGTTTATTATCCGGAAAAGCATATTTAAACGAATTTGATACTAATTCGTTTACAATAAGCCCACAAGGTATGGAAGTATCCAGATTCAGGAACACCGGATCGATATCAAAGTTCAGCTTTACGTTGGAATGATCCACATTGTATGTCTGGAAAAGATTCTTCACCAGCATGATCAGATAGTCGTTGAACGGGATCTCCGAGAAATTCTTATTCTGGTACAAAGCCTCGTGAATAAAGGCCATCGACTTGATCCTGTTCTGACACTCACGAAGAATGTACAGGGTTTTTTCATCCCTTACATAGGTCGATTGCAGGTTGAGGATACTGGAAATAACCTGCAGGTTGTTTTTCACCCGGTGATGCACTTCTTTCAACAGGATGTCTTTTTCCTTGAGGGAGCTCTTGATCTGTTCTTCTGCGAGGTATTTATCCGTGATATCCAGTGAAATGTAGGAAACCTCTTCAATGCCGCCGCTGGGCAGGTATACCGGATCGAGGAAGGTTTCAAAAAACACCTGGTCGCCGTTAGGGCGCCTTGCCATGTTTTTATAATACGAGGGTTTTCCGGAGATCACCGAATCATGGCGTTCCTTCCATTCAATAAAATGCCTTGGCATATCGTTCTTCAGGCCACCATCCATCAATGATTTGCCCACATAGGTCTCCTGCCCGTGGTTCTCGAGCACATGGTTGTAATAGTTCTTATTGAAGGAGGTGATCTCGTAATTTTTGTTGATCGTAAAAATGAGATGTGAAGAGCTGTCGAAGATCGCTTTGATGAGGGCCGCCTGGCGGTTCTTCTCATCTTCTATCTGCCGGCGCAGGGTGATGTCGTTGGCGATTGCTGATATTTCCACAATGTTTCCATCCTTGTCTTTGATCGGGGCAAAGAAGGTCTCAAGCCAGATCTTCTCTTCATTTTCTCTTTCAATGGAATAAATGAATTCCGCGGTTTCACCGTTGAATACCTTTGCCGCATTTTCACTGAACACATCATTGTTTTGCGGAACACTCATGAATGGCGGCTTATTCATAGCATCACCGATCTTAGGCCGGACACCAAATACCGATTCGATGAAGTCATCAAAATTCCGGTTGCTCGATGTGATCTCCTGATTCGTGTTGAAAGACCAGATCTTATGATGGGAATTATCGATGATCGCATTGAGCTTGGCTGCCTGCTCTATCGTTTTCTCCTGGTAATACTTCAGGTCGGTAATATCCATGCCCATTCCGCCGACCTCGATGATCTCTTTCCTATCATTGAAAATAGGGTAGAGGAAGATCTGACGGTAAATAATCTTAGCACTTTTTGTTTTTCGCTCCGTAACAAAATTGATGGTCCTTTTTTGCGAAAAAACCTCTCCGTATTTCTCGCCCCAGAAATCGTAATAATTTTTTTCCACTTTTTCCTTCCCTGCCGCTCTTAGCTCTTTTCCCATTTCCGGGTGGAAGCCATAGATGTCGAAAATAGCTTCCGAATATTTTTGATTGAAAGTAACCAGCTCACGGTCTTTGTTCACGGTCCAGAAGAGCTGATTACCGTTCTCAAAGATCGCTTTCAGCTTGGAAGACTGTTCGATGATCTGTCTTTCATACTTCTTGATATCCGTAATATCATTGGCCAGGCAGGAGATCTCGATGATCTCTTTTTTATTGTTGTAGATGGGGTTCAGGTATATGAGACGGTAAAGCTCATTCCCGTTCTTATCGCGGTCCAGGCGTTCCGTTTTGATCACTTCCCCGTTAAATACACGATCGTACAATGGTTTCCAGTAATCCAAATAAGCTGCCCGCTCTTTTTTGTCGGAGATCAATTCGTGGACCTTATCGAATGGTTTGATACCAAGCTTGTATTTTTCCTTCAGGACCGTGGCAAAATTGGAGTTATAGGTACTCACCCTGTATTCCTTGTCTACGGTCCATACCAAATGCGAAGAGCTTTCGAAAATAGCATTGATACGGGACGATTGCTGGATGATCTGTTCCTGTCGTTCCTGCAACAATTTTTCGCGCTGTTTCTGAACGGTGATGTCCCTGGAAATACCCATGGTTCCGATGATCTCCCCTTCTTCGTTTCGCAGCACCGATGCAGAAAGGAAGCTGGTGAATTCTTCCCCGTTCTTTCGCCTGTTTTTTACCTCTCCTACAAAATAACCGTTTTTGATCAGCAGCTTTGCAGCCTCCGGATCTTGTTGGGTGCCGGCAAACAATAAGGTTGCTTTTTTTCCTATCAGTTCTTCCTGCTTATAACCAAATGTTTTCAGTCCTGCCTCGTTTATCTCGGTAATATTTCCGTTACGGTCATTTGCCGAGATCATATCGAGAGAAGAATTGATAAGCAGCTGCAGGTAATTTTTGGTGTGCTCCAGCTGTCGCTCGGTATCTATCCGTTGCTGGATCTCACGCTGCAACACAATGTTGGTTGTCTCCGCACGCTGAGCCCTTTCTTTTTCCTTTTCTAATTGTATTTCCTGTGTAAGATCTTCCGCACTGATCTGCACCACATCTTTCCCATTGAAAAATACGTGGTTGGCGCTGATCCGCACATAGAGCTTTTGATTCTTGGTATTGGTTATCGGGTATACAATTGGTTTGGATTCTTCGCCGCTCAGCACTGCCCGGATCTTTTCTTCTGCCACCGATTTATCGCTCCTCGAAAGAAAATTATACAGGTTGATCTTCGTAATATCCTGGCTGTCTTCTATACCGCCCATTTTTCGGGCAATTTTATTGGAAAGCAGCACATTTCCCTTGTCGTGAATAATGATCCCGATAGGCAGTGTATCTATGAGGTTCCTGTAATCCTGCCATTTCCTGTTCAGCTCCTGCTCAAATATTTTCCGTTCGGTAATATCGGTTATAAACCCCTCGATGTAGAGCAGATCGCCTTTATCGTTATAGATCCCTTCCCCTTTTTCCCAAACCCAGATTATTTTGTTGTGCTTGGAAACGATCCGGTATTCGATCTCAAAAACCGTTTTGTTCTTAATGGCAAAATAAATATCGTCTTTGCCCAGCATTCGGTCCTCGGGATGCACAATGTCCGAATAGGATTTATTGTGGTTATTGATCAGGTCTTTTGGTTTGTATCCCGTAAGCTCATAACAACCATCACTGAGGAACTGCATGCTCCAGTGCTTATCATTGAGACAGCGGTACGCCATGCCCGGAAGGTTGTTGAAGAGGTTCCGGATAGTCCTTTCTTTTTCTTCCAGTTCCAGCTCCGCTTCTTTCTGTGCGGTAATATCCCTCGAGATCCCTTCCTGCCCGATATGCTCGTCACCGTTCTTTATTTGGGTATAGCGTGTTTCGAGCCACACAGTCTTTCCGTCCTTTCTTACAAAACGTACAACCTGCGCCTTTTCTATATCTTCATAATTATCGAGGTTCTCTTTCAGTGTTCGTTGCGTTTCCACCACCGCCGGTTTGTTCCTGTCATCCGGGTGGGTTATTTTGAAACCAAAATAGGGGTCTTTGTAAAAATTCTTCAGCGGGTAGCCCGTTATCTTCTCCATGGAAGGGCTGATATACGAATAATGGGGATACGGTTTGAACATGTAGGAAAAGATCACATCACTGGCATTTTCGGCCAGCAGCCTGAATTTTTCCTCGCTTTGTCTTAACTGTTCTTTTTGTTCGATCTGTTCCGTTACGTCCCTCGAAATACCAAGATTTGCAATGTGGTGTCCGTTTTTATCGAACTGCGGGAATATTTTTTCTTCTATCCATACATACCTTTTCTGTTTCTTATGGAACATACGATACGTAAAGTTCTGCGGCTTCTTTGTTTTGTTCAGCTCTTCATTTGCCTTGAATAATTTTGGCAGATCATCCGGGTGTGCAAGACCCACGGACATTTTTGGATTCTTTATGTAATCTGCTGCTTTGATACCCACCAGGTTGTAGAGCTGGCTGGAAATGTATTCGATCCGGTGCTCTACACGATTGTAGTAAAATACCACTTCATCTATTTTCGAAACGATCTCTTCGAAATTATTCTTTGCGCGTTCCAGCTCCAGCTGGGCTGTTTTTTTATCGGAGATGTTTTTGAAAAATGATTGCTGCAGCTTTTTTCCCTGGTAATACACCGACCTGGAATGGCACTCTATATCAAGTACTTTTCCTTTGGAATCGGTACATTTAAATTCCACGCCATTGAACGTCTTTCCTTTCATTATATCCCTGTTCATCTTTTTGATCCGGGAATGGAATTCTTTGTTGATGAAATCGTAGATACAAAGCTTCTCTAAATGTTGTTGTTTGTTTTTTGGAAGACGCATGGTTTTTACTGCTTCCTTGTTCATGTAGTATACCCGGTTCTCATCAAAAAGACAGTACCCAAAAGGCATATTCTCAAAACTAACCGGATCTACTTCCTTTGCTTTTTTGCCTGGGGTGGATTTTTTTGGTCCAATAGCTACCGGGGAAGGCAGAGTATTCTTTTTACGCAGTTCTTTTTTAAGTGCGTTTATTTCATTAATAAGTTCTTTTTTTGTTTTATTGTTCAGACTCATTAACAGGTTTGGTCGATTTGTCCTCTTTAGTCCCTTTTCCCGGATCGCTTTTTTTCCGTGCGCCTTCATAAGCCCGTAAAGCTTCTTCGTAAGTTGGCAAAATTACCTGATTATTCCATTTTACTTCAATATCATTGTCATAATCTATACTGGTAAAAGGAACTCCAAACTCGTCGAAATATTTCCAGTTGCCCTGTTTCATCCCGCCCTGGTAGACACCTACCGACATTATTCTTCCATTCGGATAGTACATTGTATGTTTACCATCCGGATCGCCGGCAATAAAATTACCTGTAAACAACAATTGATTTTCTTTTACATACCAGGCTTTCCATATACTGTCCGGCATTCCTGCCCTGTAATTTCCCTGTTCTTTGTAATTCTCTATTTCATAATACCAGGGACCTTCTTTCTGATCATCCTCATATTCACCTTTAGTAATGAGCTTTCCATCTTCTCTGAATTCCTGCATCAAACCTTCCAGCTTGCCAGCTTTGTAATGCTCTTCGCGCAATATCTGTCCGTTCTCATAATACCACTTCCATTCGCCTGTGGGATGCCCCTGTTTATTATATTTTCCTTTTTGCTCTACTTTTCCATCCGGATAATAATAGATCCATTCCCCGTTCCTGTTGTTATCTTTGTAAAGTCCTTTAGCTCTGAATTCGCCCGACAAATGATACTCTGTCCAGATCCCTTGTTTTCTGCGTACAGAATCTACCGCTCCCTTTTCTATCAGGTATCCTTCATCATACACGATAGCCGAATCGGGAATGCTTATTTTTTCGCAGTGTAATATCTTTTTGGAAATAGTGTCGTCATAGATAAGGATCGAATCGCATACTTCGATCGTAAGCTTATAATGATAATGCGTCCCGATTGGTAAGCCGTTCACATAACCACCTTCATAGCGAACCTGGCCATTTTCATAATAGGCTTTAAAAACATCCAATTTAGCTAATTCCGGCGCGTTCTCTACTTTCTTACCATTATCGAATTTTTCAATATTCTGTAGGTTGCCTTTCTTATCAAATTCTTTTTTATATCCGTCTATCTCGTTGTTCCGGTATCGGGTTTCTGATTTTACTGTTCCATCCGGGTAAAACTCCTTCCACATACCCTGTTTGTTACCACTGGCATCTTTTTTATTTACTTTTTCAGACCGTTCTATATAACCCATTTTATAAATGGTAATAGCCGTTATCAGTGAATCTTCAGAATATTCATAAGCTGTACCATCTGCTTTTCCGTTTTTATACGGGATCAATAGTTTTGTTTTTCCTGATTTGTAATAAGTGTAAGTATTCCCGGTTTTTACGTTATCTGCGAAATTTTCTTTTTGTGTCACTCTTCCGGAAGTATCATAGCTCATTGTATAGCCATTTTTTTTTCCTTTTTTATAAGCATAGCTTTTACTGATCCGTCCCTGCTCGTCATAAAATTTCCAGGTGCTGTCCAGTTCATAATTAAGACGGTTCCCTTCATTTTTTATTTTTCCGTTCTGGTAAAAATTTTTCCAGTACCCGTCCGGTTTCCCATCACGCATGGTTCCTTCGCTCGATACTTTTCCATTATCGTAATAAAATGTATTGTATCCGTTCGGATTTACTTCGTTCTTTGGCTGGGCAACTGTACACAGAGGTAACACCAGGCAGGCAAACACTATTTTCATTACTATTCCTCTCATTCCAAAAAAACTATTACAATCCAAATTTAGCAGATAATTCCAACATTTTACTTATCGGTTTTTTTGCTTTTTCTATCAAAGCAGCATCCATAAGAATTTCAGGCTGTTCATATTTAAGCGCTATATAAATTTTTTCCAGTGTATTCAGCTTCATGTGCGGGCAATCGTTGCAGGCACAGGTATTATCAGGAGGTGCAGGAATAAATGTTTTTTCAGGAGATGCTTTCTGCATTTGATGAATGATACCTGTTTCTGTGGCCACAATGAATTCTTTTGCTTCCGATTTTTTCGAATAATTCAAAATCGCTGTCGTACTTCCTATAAAATCTGCTTTATCCAGCAGTGCTGCTTCACATTCCGGATGTGCCAGTAACAATGCTTCCGGATGCTGTACTTTCAGTTTTATAATTTTCTCCAGCGAAAAGATCTCATGAACCATGCAACTTCCGTTCCACAGTACCATATTTCTTCCTGTTAATTTATTGATATAAGCTCCTAAGTTCTTGTCGGGCGCAAAAATTATTTTCTGATCTTTCGGAAATGATTCTACTATCTGAACAGCATTGGTGCTGGTTACTATCACGTCCGAAAGTGCCTTTATATCTGCAGTGCAATTGATATACGTAAGTATGATATGATCCGGGTGTTGTGCTTTAAAAGCAGCAAATTCAGCAGGAGGACAGGAGTCTGCAAGTGAGCAGCCGGCTTTGAAATCAGGGATCAATACCTTTTTTTTCGGGTTCAGGATTTTGGCTGTTTCTGCCATAAAATGTACGCCGGCAAAAAGGATAATATCGGCAGTCGTTTTTTCGGCATTTTGAGCCAGGCCCAGGCTGTCTCCAATATAGTCTGCAATATCCTGAATATCAGCATCCTGATAGTAATGAGCAAGTATTACAGCGTTCTTTTCTTTCTTAAGATGGTTAATTTCTTCGAACAAATCAAGTGTTGGATCAATTTCTTTTTCCAAATAACCTTTGCTTAGTAACATATATATATCTTCTTTTTAAAAATTAAAATTATTATTATTTATATAAGCTGTTAATACCGTTGATTAAAAATCGAATTAATAGTAGGTAATTGAGTTATTAAGAATGAACTAACAGCTATTAAAAAACAATTAACATATTAAATTACTGAAATACAGCTACAAATGTACAAATTAACAAGCGGTCCCGGATGAACATTTTTAATAAAATTCTTTAAATTCGGGGTGATCCCGGTTGTATAAAATGTTCAGAATTGCCCGGATATTTTTTTTAACACGACTTGCTGCTAACAAAAATCTCTTCTATAAGAAAAGTACTTAACAATCCGGTAAACTTCCCCGAATTATTTATTAACGGATCATTTTCTTTTGAACAAAGAAAGCGTGGATAAATTTCCCCAATTGATCTTAGTTTCCAGCCCTTTAGATTTTGAACAAAAAGGCGTGTTTGTATTTTTTGATTTACTTTGTAATACTTTTTGAAATAAAGAGCATACAAATATAAAAATAAGAACTATGAAAATAGCAATTGGCAGTGATCACGCGGGTTTTGAACGAAAAGAGGAAGTAAGGAAGTACCTTATTGAAAAAGGGATCGATGTTTCAGACAAAGGAACCTATTCGGAAGAACGTGCCGACTACCCCGATTTTGGTCATGCGGTTGCTATGGCCGTAGGAAATAAAGAAGTGGATTTTGGTATTATCTTATGTGGAAGCGGAAACGGGATAAATATGGCTGCCAATAAACATAAGGGGATCCGAAGCGCGCTTTGCTGGAATGAAGAGATAGCTGCGCTTGCCCGTCAACACAACGATGCAAATATAATGGCGCTTCCTGCGCGCTTTATTACGAAAGAAACGGCTGTTAAATGTGCTGATGCATTCTTAAATAATAGCTTTGAGGGTGGCCGACATGCCGACCGGATCAGCAAAATAGACTGCTAACCGGCTACTGCATGGGTTTAGTTACAGGGAGATTTACCGGTTTCGTCTAAAATTGACACGAAAGTGGAACCAAAATGTCTAATTTTGGGTAGAACACTAAACTACCTGGAATCTTACATATGAAAGTATTTTTACTTTTTGTCTTTGCATTGCTTGTCCCTAAGTTCGGATTTTCGCAATCTATAGCAAATTACACCACCGCCCGCACTGCGGGAAATACCTACACATCCATCGCCTCAACCGGAACAGCCTTCGACAGCTGGAGAAACACCGGCACGTTTAGTCAGGATGACAACCGCTCGGATCTCACCGATATTGGCTTTGATTTCTGGTATAATGGTATCCGCTACACGCAGTTTTCCGTTTCCACGAATGGATTCCTTGATTTTTCGACATCAGTGGATGACGGAACCGGAACCGGTGATTATGGCTATTCAAACGCGGCCTTTACTGCAAACGGATCGGGTACCTGGCTTTCCATCGCTCCTTTTTATGATGATCTTACAGCTCAGGGCGGCGAGGCGGCCCTTGGTAACAGTATTAAATATCAGCTTTCCGGAACGGCACCCAACA
Organism: Bacteroidota bacterium; assembly: GCA_021156365.1. GTDB lineage: Bacteria > Bacteroidota > Bacteroidia > B-17B0 > Aurantibacillaceae > JADJDM01. The sequence continues at coordinate 87,808 of JAJNDK010000004.1, read as the reverse complement.
GGATCTTAACCATCGAGTGGATCAATATGGCCGTATATGGAAATACCGCACCAAGTCTCAATTTTCAGGTAAAATTATCTGAAACCACCGGGGTTATAGAAATGAATTACGGAACCATGAATAATGGAGGTGTAACATTTTCATATACCACCGGGATCAATGGACCGACCCTTAACAACACGCCAACTGCCGCACAGTTGAAAACACTCCAAACGGAGAACACCAATACATTGAGTAACGTGGAAGACAACGCTCTTTCGGTGATGCCGGCGTCAGGATCGCGTTATACATTCACCCCTCCTACACCGGGAGCACCAACAGGAAGTCTTACTTTTACAGCTATCACCCAGACCGGCATGACACTGAACTGGACCAACTGGGCAACCAATGAAGTTGGGTATGTTATCTATAACTCGACCGATAATGTGAATTTTACCTTCGTTGCACAAACAGCAGCGAACGCTATCAATAGAGCTGTTGCAGGACTGACACCCGGCACAACCTATTATTGGAGACTTTACACAGTTACCGAAGGAAGATTAAGCGCTTTCCTGAGCGGTACGCAGGCAACCCTCGCTGCAGGCAATAAAGTATCCAATGCTACCGGAAGCTGGAATACACCGGGGATCTGGACACCAGCTGGTGTTCCCACCGCCACTGATAATGTAACGATATCCAACACACATACGGTTACTATAAATGTAAATGCGGTATGTAATAATCTTACGGTAGGTGTGAGCTCGCCGGCAACCTTGTCGATAGGGAACAATACTACTATCCGTACCCTCGCTGTAGGCGCCAATATTACTATCAATACCGGTTCCTCGCTAAGTGTACCTGTAGGCTCTAATGCAACACACGCTATCACGATCAACGGGAATGTGGTGAACAACGGAACACTAAATCTGGCCTCGGATGCAAACAGTTTGTGTACAACCACCATCCAGAAAAACGGGAATGTTACCATTTCGGGTACCGGTGCCACCACAACGTTCAATACGATCGCAATGAACCTGGGGACTTCTATTAATAATACACTTGAAGTTACTACACCGACCTTTGTGGCTCCTGCCAATTTTTTAACGCTTACTACCGGAACATTTAAATTGTCTACCTCAGGTGCATCTACTATCACACCTTTTACAGGAACGGTTACTATTCCGCAAAAAGGAGGGATCTGGCTGAACTCGGCAAGCTCCACGATCAATTTCGGAACAACAGTTACAATGTATGGTAACATTACCAATTCGAACGGGACTATGAACATCGGTAATATTGCAGATGAGGACCTTGTTTCCAACGGAGGAGTATTAACGGCTTCGGGAGGAACCACCAATATCGCAGGGAAATATTATGCAACCGGAATAAACAACTTATCTAAATTTAATATTACGGGTGGAACCGTGATCGTTCCTGCTATTAGTTCCAGCAGCACCACCATTGCGCCTTTCCAGATCGCCGGGGCAGGCTCACAGTTTACAATGACTGCCGGAAGCCTTATCATCCCTCGCGAAGGAGGTTCGGGAGCTCAAAACCTTGGCTTTGTAAATACAGGAGCTACGGGCGGAACAGTAACAGGAGGAACCTTACAGATCGGTAATGCCAGCACACCTGCTGCTGCACAGATCATCCAGATCAACTCTACTTATCCTGTTGCGAACCTTCTCGTAAACAATGCCAGTGCAAACGCATCGCTGCAAACAAGCGCACTTTCCGTAATAAGCAATGTTACCATCACCGCCGGAACCCTCACTTCAAATTCTTTTGATATCAGCCTGGGTGGAAACTGGACGAATAATGGCGGAACATTTGCTCCGGGCACCGGTACGGTGATCTTTAACGGAACAGGCGGACAGATAATAAACGGAACCGCAGCAAGCCAGACATTTAACAATGTGAACGTTGCTAAAACGGCGGGTACATTACTTTCTGCAGGAGGAAGTACAACAACTATCACAACAAATAATTTAACGCTGACAACGGGTAACTTCAATGCTCCTGCAACCTTAAATATTACAGGATCAGCTACGGCATCGCTTACACATAACTCAGACACTTATATTGCCGGCGCAGCAACATTCGTAACAGGCAACTGGACGCGGAACGGCGGTACGTTTGTTCCGGGCACCGGCACTGTTACCTTCTCAGGTACCGCCGCCCAGTCGATAAACGGTACAATTGCCAGCCACAACTTCAACAATGTGGTTATTGCTAAAACAGCCGGAACCCTGCTTTCTGCAGGAGGTAGCGTAACAACGATATCAACAAATAGTTTGACGCAAACAACCGGCAATTTTACTGCACCGGCAACGCTGAATGTAACGGCTGCTACCACATCATCCATACTCTTAACCGCAGGGACTTTTACTTCCGGAGCCAATATTAATCTGAACGGCAACTGGACCAATAACGGGGCCACTTTTACCCCCGGCACCGGCACTGTGACTTTAACCGGAACAACTGCTCAAACGATCTTTAAAACCGGCGGAGAAACATTTAATAATCTTGTTTGCACCAATGCCGGCACAAAAACACTGAACAGTCCGGTTACTACCAATGCGGGTTTAACAATTAATTCGGGCAGCACCTTTGATGTAAATACCGGTAATTTCCTTGTGACGGTAAAAGGGAATTTCACCAACAGCGGCACCATGGTGAACCGGAGCGGAAATGTGTTCATGAACGGGACCACGGCTCAGACAATAAGCGGAACAACGCTCACCAATTTCTATGATCTTACACTGAACAATGCGGCAGGCGCTTCCCTGCTGAGCGATGAGAACATTATCAATTCACTGGTACTGAACAACGGAACCTTTAATGTGAACGGCAGGAATTTTACCCTTATTTCTACTGCAACCGGAAGTGGAAGGATAGCGGAGATAACGGGCACCGGGGATATCACAGGGAATGTGATCGTTCAGCGCTATGCACCTGGTGGATATACAGGCTGGGCATTCCTGGGTGCACCGATCACTTCGGCACTTAGCTATACAGCCTGGGACGACGATATTCCTATCAGCTGCAATTCCTGTCCTGATGGATCAGCAGCAGGGTTCGAATCTATTTATACATACAACGAAGCCGTGAACGGAGCCTATGATAATGCAAGCGCCTATGTAGCGCTCGTTGATATCAATGATCCTATTGTCAATGGAAAAGGCTACTGGGTATATTTTGGGGATGGATTTACAACAACCAACAATATCACGCTGGATGTAACCGGAGCTGTACGTAAAGGAAATTATACACTGCCTCTTTCGTATACCAATTTCGGCTCTGCCGTGAACGATGGCTGGAACCTGATCTCCAACCCGTATCCGTCGCCGATTCGCTGGAGCCTGCTGAAAGGAACAACAACAGGGATCGATAATAGTGTGTATGTATACAATGCCGATCTCAACGGAGGAACAGGGTCGTATGCAACGTACATTAACGGCATCAGCAGTCCTGCAAAAAGTGCAGGTGGTATTGGCGATACGCTCCCGATCGGTCAGGGCTTTTATGTTCACTCCACCGGAGCAACGGCGCTAAGTGCAAGAGAAACAAACAAGGTGGGTGGAAATCCGACCTTCCTGCGCCAGATAAATCCGGAGAACTCTGTTAATACGGTTTCTAATCCTTTGATACGCCTGTTCCTGGATGAAAGTAGCGGAACGTTCCACGATGAAACGGTATTGTACACCCAGTCCGGAGCGAATCATACATTTGATGAGGAATACGATGCTTACAAATTAATAGGCGGCGATTATTTAGCGCCATTGATCTCGCTGGAATATAACAATGATATATACCAGGTGAATGGAGTAGCTCCTATTGTTTCCAACTTTTCAATGCCACTTAGAACAACTACAGGCTATGCGGGAAGCTATACGATCAGCTCGGAAGGAGTTTCTGCTTTTGCACCGGGAGCATGTATCAGCTTATATGATAACTACACCGGCATCACAACCGACCTGACCACTTCATCCTATACCTTCACACTCAGCGACACCACTGTTTTTTCGAGATTCCTCGTTACGATCACTATCGATCCTTTGCAGGTAAACAGCAGCATGAGCTCGCCTACCTGTCAGGCGCCAACTGGGGGAGAGATCATTGCGAGCGGTGACAACAGTGGTCCGTGGAATTATTTCTGGACAGACAACAACGGAGTGGCAGTGCAAACAAGCCTGAATAAAACAACGGCAGATACCTTGTCCGGTTTGTCCGGTGGCGATTACAATTTGCTTATTACAACAGTTGGTATGTGTGATTATAACACTACACAATACACTGTGGATGCAATTGATATATCGGTGGCGCAATTCAGCAGCAGCGCAGATACGGTGTACCTAAGCAGCGGAGCCAGTGTTGATTTCACGAACACGTCTTCCAATTCAATTTTCAGCAATTGGAATTTTGGTGACAGTACGGGAATTTCAACCAGCGAATCTCCTTCTTACATATACAATGCAGCCGGAGTTTATACAGTGGTGCTTATAACAGAAAGCCCGGACGGGTGTGCAGACAGTACGAGCAGAACGATACTTGTTATTGATAATGTAACCGGGCTCAGCAATCAGTCGTTTACCAAAGGCCTGATCATAAAAACAACCGGCGAATCACAATACCAGCTGCAGCAAAAGCTTGATCATGCACAAACGATCTCATTCGCTCTCGTAGATGCGCTTGGCAAAACGATCCGCAACTATGGTGAGCTTACAACGGATGCTATAAGTCTGAGCGTAGACCTGGCTGGACAGCAAAGCGGGATCTATTACCTGCGTATGGCTTCCGAAGAAGGAGCTGTAGTGATTAAACTGCTAAAGAGCTAAGCCCTGATTTTAACATCACCCGGAGTCGGTAGATCCTGAAAATCAGTACTTTCCGGCACATTAGAGTTTCGGAGGCGAATATTCAAAAACGAACAATGCATAAGTTCCATCTCCGAACACCCGCAATAATTTCAGGTTGGGGCATTTTTTCAGGTCGTTCAGTTTCATACCACAAGGCCCGATCTCGCTGAACGCAGAATCCCAGAAATAATAGAAAGGTTCGGCCGGGTTGAAATTACAATCGTGGGTCACATTGTGACATTCCCTGTTTATTGCCCTGTCGAAAGGATCGTAATTGCAAAAGAGCAGGATAGCAGGATGTGCATAATAAACGATCTTTCCCGGTTTTCTTTCTCCTAAAAACCACCTGGCGGCTTCCCGGTTAACCTTTTCAGGCCCACGTGCTACGAGAGGATATTTGGTAAAACTATTGGTTTCAGGAATAAAAACATAGAGAAAAGCGATGGTGAAAACAGCCCTGACAGCAAAATGAAAACGTTGCGTATTGAGCAGGCTTACACTGTACATAGAGATGATGGTCATGCCGGGTACTACACAGGAGAATACCCGCTCCAGTCCAGCCGAGGCATATTTTCCTTCCGCCCACGCATAGATATGGAAAACCGAGAAAATAAGCACGGGAAAAAAAACAAGCAGGAGCACTTTCATGTTCTTTTGCAAAGGCTTGAAAATATTGTACTCACGGTTACGGAATATGAGGAACGCCAACACAAGGAACCCTACAACAAATGTGATACATCCTGGTCTACCCCATATGATCCGGTATCTTAAAAAGAAATGATCCCAGGTTCCATGTCCATACCCACTGATCTCCGCATACGGGTTTTCGGTAAAGTACCAGAAGAAATTGTGCCCGCTGAAATAACCAATGATAGAATATAGAAGGAAAGTTACCCCTAACAATGGAACGTATTTCCACTTCCTCATAAGCAGAAGATAAACGGCATAGACCAGGATCACAAACATTCCCTCGCTCCTGGAGAATAAAACAGAAGAAGCAATAATAGCGCCCCAGGCATACTTTTCTTTGTACAACAGATAAGCAGTATAAATGAATACAAGACTGAAAAGCGGCTCTGTCATCGCGCTTTGCAGTATCAGGAAATAGACCGGCGTACACAGGGTAATGATGATGGCCAGCCAGGGAGAGTTCAGTCCTAATTCCTTGCAAAAACGATACGTGATCCAGGCGCTTAAGAGCCCGCAAACAATATTAAAGACATTGATACCGTAAAATCCGAATTGCGCAAAAGGGCAGCTCAGCAGGATAAACAGGGGTTTGCCCCAGTGATGCAGAAAAAACTCCGGGAACTTGTAGGCATACCTCGAAAAATAATAGTGCCAGTAATTATCTCCCCCACCTTCCCACATCTCGTTGTAGTAGGCTATATACAAAAGGATACAGCAAATGACGAGTAATATAATCAATGGAAGCAGAAAACCATATTTACGCCAGCTTATGCCTTTCAGGTAATTGATCACTTTCATAAGGTGTACGTTTAATTGAAAAACTCTATTTTAAAATCATCAATATAAGCCTGATCAGATGAATCTGTAGTACAAACAACGGAGCTGAAGAAATAACCGGGATCGTTCACCGATCCGATATCAAAGCTTTTTTCGAAATACACCCATTTGTCTTTTTTCTTCGCGGTGAATTCATCCATAAAGTGGACCGACCATTTTTTATACACATCCTTATCGTCCAGTATGCAGCACAGAATGCCTGTCTTTTGCAGCTTATCCGACTTCGACTTGCAATAACCGGATATCTTCACCCAGCTGATCTTTTTGTCACTTATGTCCCTTAGTTTGTTTTTGTAGTAATAACCGAAGTCCTGGCCTTTTCCGATCTTATAGGAGAATTTACCGGAATGGGAGTCTTCCCAGGTTACCGTTTGTGAATTATTGCCCGGTGTATTTCTCCAGCCCGAAACAGCTTCGAAATCATTGAAAACAACACAGGCGGGCTCCGGCGAATACTTCGGTCTGCAGGAGCAGATCAGCGCCACAAGACCCAATAGAATTGTTTTACTATTTCTGCTCATTCTTTTCAAGATCTATCATATACACGGCATCTCTTGTCACCATTTCATCCACCGCCACACCCTGCTCTTTTGCCTTTTTCTCAATTTGCTTCATCCATTCCGGGTTTTTCCGGATCTCAGCTTCCGCATCTTTGATCACTTTGGCCCTTAGTTGTTCAGGTGTGAGATTGCTCCTTTCCGGATCGCGTTCATATAAAAAAACATTCTCAAACGAATAAATGAGCTTGTAGTATTGTTTGATCTCCTTTATCAGCACATTGTAATAAGCCACATTGGTTTTTTCGCCATACACAAAAACATAGTCTACATGGCCAAAGGAATAATTTTTCAGCTCTTCGGTAAAAGCAACACAATCGTATTCGTCGATAGGCGGAGGACTGAGCAGGTATAAAGGCATTTCATGCGACTTCCAGGTCACAGGGAAATAGCCGGTGGAAGCTTCAAAATTTTCGGTCACAATGATCTTTTTCCGGGCAGCGAGGTAATTGGAATAATGTGCGCCCAGCCAGTTGTATTCTGCAAAATGCAGGGGAGCAACGATCGATCCCTCCCTGATGTGACCGGCTATCGGGTCCAGCTTTTTCAGCTCAGAATTCAGCCATCTCACCGACTCTTTTTTTATGTTCACAAAGAAGAACATGCAGACCACCAGAGATGCGGTTGCCAGGAGCTCCACGACCTTATCAAGACTTCTGCCGGCCAGCCAAAGCGCAGCGAGGATAAATGTATACAGCGCAAAACGTAGACTGATGAAGGCACCGTATCCATCACTATCGGGCCGTGTATAGAACAGCCAGAGCATGATGAGCGAACAAAAGAAAAACACATCGTTTTTGCTGAAGAAGCCGCGTACTCCTTTGTTCTCAATGGCTGTTTTCAATTTGGTAATAAAAGCATACACTACAAGGATCGTGAACAGGTAAAAGAAAAAGGCAGCCGTGTAATTTTCGGAGGTATTGAAGGACTTGAAAATAGATCCTTCCGTCAGCAGTTTGTTCAGCGCTGCGGGCTCGAGAAAAACGGTAGATAACTCCGGCCTGCTCGTAAAGTACAACAGCGAAAACAACAGCGGCACCAGAACACAGGGAAGCAGCTTCAGAGCCCGGAAAAGGGAGATCTTAAATTGTTCTTTAAATGATTTCCTGTCCTCGTTGAGCCAGATGCAGCCAATGAAAAAATATAATTCGTTTACTGCCAGAAAAATGAGCAGCGCCATAAACGCAAACAGATGTGAGAAATAGGTAAGCAGGCAAATGAGCGTAAAAAGAAGCAGCATTTTGAGCTTCAGGTTTTCTGCATGTTTTAGCCAATAAGAGATACCTAACAGAAAGAAAAGGATGCCATAGGAAAAATTAAAGAATCCATAATAGAGCAGAGCATAATGCGTGAGCGGGAAAACGAGGAAAATGAGGTAGCTTTTCTTTTCCGACAGGCGATCTGCCACCAACCGGAACAACAAAGGAAACGAAATAAAATAAAGGAGCAGGATCGTTTTTTCGGAAGCCGAAGGGGACATGAGTGTATTCAGTACCATGGAGAGCCCGCTGGTAAGCCAGTTCGGGACCGGCTCCGGGTTCATCTGATAAAAATTGCTGTAAAATGGATCGTTCCCGAAAAGCAGAGACGCCATGATCTTGGCATTATACGCATGTGCACCACCATCCAGGGTAGGGAAGTAGTTTGTCTGGAACAGGATGAGCGAATTCCAGATAATGAACAAAAGGAACAGAAGATCCCTGTGATTGTTTTTGACGTATGATAAGGATCTTTGCATAGATGGTTTTTGCAGCTGCAAAATAAACGAACGGGATTCCCTTTTTCATTAAAAATGCTACCTTCGCAAAGGTAAACATTCATTGTTAAAATGCGATTAATCAGGTCAAGAGTTTTCATAAATACTGCCATCCTGCTGGCTCTTTTCCTTGTCTCTGTCCTGGTGCGTCTTGATAACCTGAAAGACCCGATGGGAAGGCATCACGAGTGGCTCAGCGGACATGTACTCTCTACAGTGTATATTTATGAACAGGACGGGGCGGCCATGCATTATTTTGCGCCGGTATGGACTTTCAACACCGAGGCGGATCGTTATATAGCTTCAGGGCAACAGTTTAAAGATAAGAACAACTATACCTATTATGTTTCGTATCCGCCGATGTGTTTCCTGCTGCCACACTATCTCTTTAAGATCTGCTTCTTGGATGCATCGGTGATCGGGCTGCGGGTGATGGGGCTGATCGTTCATTTTTTTACGGCCTTTTTTATTTTTCTTCTTGTTTTGAAGTTTTTTGATAAGAACATACGCAGGGATTTTTTTCTGCCTGCAATACTGGCGTTTGGATTCTATATGTTTGCTGCCGGTAATCTGTGGTTCCATGGCCATGTGTTTTTTGCCGACATGCTCGTTCCTCTTTTTATCACTTCTTTTCTGTATGTGTTTTTACGGGTATTAAAAAAAGAGCTCAGCACCAGAAAAGCCTGCCTCCTGCTTTTTGTAACCTGTGCCCTCGGAGCGTATACCGAATGGCAAATGCTTTTTGTGGCGTTCTTTGCCAGCCTTGTTTTGTTTTTTAAAGGGTTCCGCGACCGGAAATACTTTTTGTATTTCATCATGGTGTGTATAGCTGCTTTACTCCCTGTGTTTATAGTATATATGCAATACAGCGGCATAGCAGGTTCGGAGGAGCTGATAGAGGCGGTTTCCAACAAATACAAACAACGAAGCGGCGGAGATGCGGGGGCAGCGGAAGTGGGATTGAGTATGCAGAATTCCTTTTCGTTCCAGTTCCTTTCCGAGCATTATGAGCGGAACTATGCCCTGCTGCTGGATTACGGATGGTATGCCTTATTGTTGTTCTTTTTCCTCGCTGCCATCAACCGGATGCTCGAAAAGGGGGCGATCACCCTTCAGCAGTTTCTCATTTTTGCTATCATTCTTGCCAGCATCCTCCTTCATCATTATGCCTTTTTCAATTTCACGGCAGTGCATGATTTTTCAACACTGAAAACCTCTTTGCTCCTCTCGCTTTTTTGCGGTTACGTGCTCGGTCTTATGTGGGTTCTTTTTGATCTGGACGGCAAAAGGAATGCGCGTAACGGGTTCATTGGTTTTAGTGTCATTATATTCGGGCTTTTCTTTCATTTCTCCACCCAAAGCTATTACAAGGTAAACCATCGGGGAAAACTGGATAAGAACAATATAGTGATAGGGGAAATTGTCCGAAAGTACATAAAACCTAACGAGATCGTTTTTTGCACGATCTCTGTTTCACCCGAAACAACCTGGTATGCCAAACGTAACATTATGACCTCCGCTGACGTTGTGGACGCAACGAGAATATTGCAGCAGATCGATTCAAAATACAACGCGCAGCTCGTAAAGATGAATGCTTCCGACTACGAGGTAATTAAGATCAATACAAAGGGCGATACACTTGGATATGTAAAGAAACCATTCGCAACTCTGGACTGCCTCAAATAAGAGCCCCTGGTCTATTTAAAAAACTCCAGCTTCAAATCATCGATGAAAACTTCCTCATCGCCTCCGCCGGAAGACACAAACAAATTAAAATTAAAATCGTTGTCCCTGTGTCCGGAAAAGTCCAGACTTTTTTCGATGTATACCCACTGATTTTTTTTCCCGCTTAGCTCCGGCGCGAGATGTATGGCTCGCCACAGTTGCGTTACTTCCTTGTCGTTGGTTATGAAACAGGCCAGGTGGGATTTATCAATTGTTCCGGTATATTTACACCACATGGAAACACGTACCCAACTTTTGGGTTCCGCGCCCAGATTTTTTAGTTGTTGCCTGAAAGAATAACTGTATTGGTTGTTCTTATCGATCCGGCTGCTGTACTTTCCGCTGTGAGCTGTTACATCAGTAAGGGTATTAGAGTTGTTAACGACGGCGCTGATCCAACCCCGGACATTCTCAAAATCATTCAGGGTAGAGAAAACCGGTTTCGGATCATATTTCGGCCTGCAGGAGAAGCATGAAACAAAAGCCGTTATCAGCACTATCTGTATGTTTTTGTGCATAGAGTCTTATCTTCTCAAAGGTACAAATGATTTTGTATATCAAAAGGGCTTAGTGACAGTACTGAAAACCGGATAAAAGGATCTTACTTCTTCGTTTTGTACAGAACAACCTTGCCCTGCCGGTATACTTCCACGGCATTCTCCACAATGAGCTTTAGTGTTTTTTCGTAACAATCGTCTCCCGGCTTCTCCCCGATCAAAAGAAGATAATCTACTTGTTTCGTTTCAGGATTGTAAGGATTACTTTTCCAATACAGGCAGGTCTCGAATGTAGATGTTTTTCCGATCAGCATATTAGGAATATAATCGTCTTTCCATACCAGGGGAAAATACTCTTTGGATGCCTCGTAATTGTCAAGTACAACGATCGGTTTTTTTGCGCCGATATAATTGGAAAAATGATGACCCAGCCAGTTGGCATCGTCGAAGTACATTTGAGTCACCGTAGATCCCGGTTCGATAAAATTCTCAATGCCTTCTATATTCTTATATTCGGAACATACCCATTTCACTCCCTGCACCCGATCCATAAGCAAAGGAGCCTGCACGCCCAGGAGCCCGATCACAAAGATCCATTGAATACTTTTCTTGATGCGTTGAACGGCCAGCCAGAACATGAGGAAATACCAGATGAACAGGATGATACGTATCGAAATGAACCCGCCGTACCCGTCGTCGTCCGGAACACGCAGCAATAAACAGATGAGAACGGCTGCCAGGAAAACGAAATTATGTTTAAGATAGTCGGCCCTGAACGACCACTTTTTACGGATATAATTCCACAATGCAATAAGCCCCACGGCCACCGCGAAGATAGCAAACCAGATAAAAATAATGCGGGTGAAACGGAACTCCTGCTCACCATATACCTGCAGCGGTTTGATACCTAATACCTGCCGGGCCAGATCCGAGTGGGTGAGGAAGATCTCTTTGCCAAATGTAGGACGCTTGTCGAAATAGTTTTTCAGTAAAAGAAAAAGAGGAATGAAAAGCACCAATAGTATCAACATGGGCCGTAGAAAGGCTAAAAAAAGGGCGGAAAGCAGGCTTTTAAAAGATGATCCGTATTCGCGCAGGTAATTGAAGAAAACGCTGCTCAGCGAATACATCACCAGCACCACAAAAGGAAAAATATGCGAGAAGTAGGTGAGACACCCGATCAGAAACATGATCGCCCACTTTTTAAAACTGTTATTGCCAAATGTTTTTGTCCAGTAATAAATACCGGCAAAGCAGAAAAGGATGCCGTAACAAAAATTGAAAAAGCCCAGGTAGAGCATAAAGAAATGTACAAAAGGAAGAATCACATAAGTAAGGGTCTTGTTGTCCGGATTCATCAGTAATACTGTTTTCCGGAAGAAAAAAGGAGTGAGAATGAAATAGAGAAGAACCAGTAATTTCTCAGCAAGGGAGTAGGGTAGCACGATTTTAAAGATCACCAGCAGGATATGGGTGAACCAGTTGGGAACGAGTTCAGGATTGAACTGGTAATAGTCGTGGTACACACTTGTTTTATCGAAAAGCAACCCGGAAATAATATTCGTATTGTAGGCATGCGCACCACCATCCAGCGTAACAAAGTTGGAGGAGGTAAACAAGGGCAGAGTGTTTAGCAGCAGCAGCGCAAAAAACAGGTAATTTTCCCAGGTATATTTTTTTAAAATGCTCAGCATTATTCAACTTCGATTTCTAATATTTTTCCAATGATATCCTTTTTCGGGAAAGGCACAAAGTTTTGCTTGAACGGTGCCATCGGCCACCATTCCTGACTATGCCACTCCTGTGTTACAAGCGCTACCATCTGGTTATTGGGGATGGAAGTAACCGAATTATCCATAATACAAACGATCCGCATATTCTCTTTGGATGGACCAATCCGCCAAATGATCTTTTCAGGTTGCCAGTCTATCTCAAAGTAATAATGATCTCCTCCGAATACTTCTTTGTTCTTTGCAGGCACTTTGGTGGTAAGGGCTTTGTACCATGGGTTCCAGCGATGGTGCACGAATTCCAGCTCATCAATGGTATTGGTTTTTGCCCCGATATCGAATTTCTTCGGCTCGTGGCAGGCCAGGTCCCAGTTGGTACAGGTTACTGTAATATCATCAAGGGCAGCAGCATTTTCTGAAGGAGCCTGCTTCTCCTCTTTGTAAGAACTTGCCGGCCAGTATTGCGACTCTTTAAGGATCTCAAAATCGATCTCCGAATACCCGTCTTTTTTACGGGTATTCCAGAGTGACGCTTCGGCATCGGCTGCCGGTTTTGGAATATAGGCGATCGGGTGCCTGCATTCACGGCGGAAATTCCACGGGGCTTCTGTTTCCTGTGCCAACAGCCAGAAGGCATTGGTGAGTCCGTTCCACACATTGTTTTTGTTGATCAGTTCCGGGAATTTTATTTTTGCTCTCCACTTGCCATACGTAAAACCAATACGGCTTTCGACTCCCACGTGTTCTTTTTTATATTCACCGGCTGCATTTCCCGGATTGATGAGTGTGATCGTTTTGGTGGCCGAATCGGAGCTCACTGTTTTGCAGGGACAGTCTGAGCTGTTTACATAGGTATCGACAAATTTTTTCGAAGTTTCGTATTGCTTTTTATAGGCATCGTATTGTTGCCTCGTAAAAGCATCTGTAACATCAACCACTTCTGGAATGTTTTTTAGAGGAAAGTCTTTATTGATATAATGAAAATACTGGCGGAACTGGGCTTTTCGGTACAGTGCGTATTTCTCGCCGCAGGCAGATGAATAACTATCCCGGTTGAACTCTTCCTTCCCAAGATCGCGTTTATCGATAAAAATTCCGGCACCTAAATCAAATTTTGCTTTGGTCTTTATTTTTTTATTCGCCATTGCTGAGAGCACACCATCCCAACCCGAAGCTTTCCCGGTTTTAAAATAGGAAAACGGGTTCACATACCGGCCGTTAATATCCGGCAGATCGATGCGTTTTGCAAAATATGGCAACTTATTCAATGCGCTCTCCGAAACGACAACAAGCATAAACTCATATTTTCCCATACGCGGATTGCGGTTCATGCGATTGTTTACATCGCCCGCATCTTTACGCAATTGTTCAACACTCCAGGAAGCATCCAGGAACAGCTGCTCTTCTACTGTCCGTTTTTCCTGCTTTGCTTTCTTTGTGATCTGTCCAAACCAGATAGGATCGTCTTTGATATACGCAATCGTGTTTGCCAGCAGTTGGTCGTCGATCAGTTTATTGGTAGGATCGGGACCAAAAAATATTTTCTCATTCCGCGGGTTACCCAATATGACCAGACTGTCGGCAATCGTAACCGCATCCTTAAAGTCAGGAACGGGTTTAAAGCCAATGTTCACTTCTTCCCAGCCGCCATAAAAATTCTCCCCATTGTATTCGTGGGTTTCATCAAACTTATACGATTCATTCTGATAAAATAAGCGGTAATACAATTTCTCATTGGAACCGTCTTTTCTTTTCAGCGTAAAATTGAAGGCAAGCTTGCCTCCTTTGCATTGCTGTACGGTAGGAATACGAATGCCTTGCAAAGGTGCGTTGCTGATATCCGCTTCGATGGCAACAGTGCTGTCCTGTGGTTTAAACTCTTTATTGGTAAGCGCGTTGAAAGAAACGATCTCAAAAGAAGTGTTTTTTCTGTCGCACGAACAAGCAAGAACGCATAGTACAGGAAGGAAAAATAGAGTTTTTTTAAAAGCCTGCATATTCGTGCAATATTAACTATAATTTTTCAAATTGTCTTTATTGAAAGCAACAAGAGGGGCAGGGTTTAATGGCTCGTTAGTTTTCCCCGGTAGTGCAGAAAAACGTTCAGTATCCTTTTGTGCAGCGAACAGAAATAAATTGTAGAACAGCCCGAAAAAGGTAACGCCTGCCTGCGTTTCAAGGGTGTCTTCATTGATCATAGAAAGAATGCATATGATAAAAAAACCGGAAAAGAGATAGTGCTTAGTCCTGATCGCAATAGCAGGATAAAATAAATAGAGTAAAAAAACGCTCAGGCCGGTCACCCCAAAAGCTATGGTAATAGCCAGGAACTGGTTGTGACTTCGTTTACGCCACTCAGAACGCAGCTTGGATCCGGATAAATGATACTGGTTGTCATAAACCCTTTGTACATCGCCAGTTCCTACACCATACAGCCACCTGCGTTTTACGATGTCGAGGCCCACCCGCCAGAATTCGAGGCGCATCTGAAAGGAATGCCCGGTAGGGTTGTTCCCTTTCTTATACGACTCGTATTCGTAGATCAGCTCATAAACTCTGTTCTCCATGCCTGATTTGTTTGTATACAAAAAATTCGGTGTGCCGTTTTCTATCAGCGCAATATCTGCAGCGGTTTGTTTGGAAATGGCCATAGAATCTTTATTCAGGCCTTTAGACGCCAGATACCGGAGTATGGTCAACCGTATCGGATTTCCTTTTTTATCAGTTCCTCTGTATTTCAGCTGGCTTCGTTTGTTCCACTCTTTTTCCAGCTCCGGTTCACAAACGTTGGCCCAGGTGAGGTTTCCATTCTCTGTTTCAGTGTTCAGCAGATCATTGTAATAATCCATCCCATTCACCGTTCTGTAAAGGCGTGTAACCGGTTTCACCGGCATTTGCTGTTCTTTTATTTCTTTCACTACGATCACAATAAGAGACGTGACAAACAAACCCACAATCGTAAAAGCGCTGATCCGGAGAGGAGGCTTTTGAAGATTTTTCAAAAACAGGAAAGCATAATAGGCCATTACAATGCACAAAATAATAATACCGGTGAACGATTGCATAATAGCGAGAAAAGTCACCAGCCATATCACCAGCGCGATCTTGACCGCATACAGATAAAGCTTTCCGCTTTTAAAGAAATTGTACAATAGAAAACAAATGGCCAGGTCGATCATCAGCGCAAAGCGGATGTGTGAATTGAATATGGAAATATCACGGATGTCGACCACCCGGTGGTTGGTATAGCCCAGCCACACCATTGTGCAGACCATGCTGGCAATAAAAATGGCAGCAACAAAAAACCAAAGCAGGACCTGGATCTCCTTTTTTTCGAGCGGCTTTGAAGTGATAAACAGAAGCGGGAACCAAAGAAGCGGCAGTTTTATCCGGAGATCATTGAAAGCATAGTCGAAATCAGTGGTCCAGAGCAAACCGATGAGATGCAGCAAATAGAAACCGCTGATGACCCACAATACCCTGGAGCGTTTTAGCACCTGCCACTTGCGTTTCCAGTCTCCCTCCCATATCCAGTTTCCTAATAACACGAATTGCCCCACACTCATCAGGAATTTGGATAAGGGCATGCCCACCATGATCAGGAAAATCCCGAAAAGGAAGATAGTCTTATGTGTAAATAAGGTTTTGATCGGGGGCATTCAATAAAAACGTCAGAAATAGGATTTTAGTATACACAAAACAACTTAGTTGTTATCATTTTTTTGAAAACAACAGTATTTGATCTTCTCTCCTTTGGCGGAGAACAGGTTTTCGTAATAGGTCTGGATCTCCGTCAGCTCTTTTTGCCCGGAAGGATTGTGAGTATACAGATCGGCTGTAGACCAGATCAACAGATGTTTTTCCTGTTCTATGATCTCCAGGGTGTATTCATAAAAACCGGTATTATCGGTCTTTAAATGGATACGTCCTCCGGGTTTCAGGAATTTAAAATACCGGTTGAGGAATATCGGGTTGGTCAGGCGCTGGCGGGCTCTCGGCTTATTGGGCTGTGGATCGGGAAAGGTGATCCAGATCTCATCCACCTCATCTTTTACAAAACAATGTTCGATAAAGTCGATACGCACACGTATAAAAGCAACATTGTCCATTTTTTTATCCAGTGCTTCTTTGGCTCCGGTCCAGATCCTGTTTCCTTTTATATCCACCCCGATGAAGTTCTTTTCCGGGTTGTTCTTTGCCAGCCCTACCGTGTATTCACCTCTGCCGCAGCCGAGCTCAAGCACGATGGGGTTGCTGTTCTTAAACTGTTCGCTCCTCCATTTGCCACGAAGCGGATGCCCTTCTGCTATCTTTTGAAAAGGCAAAAAAGAACAATTGGGAAAGGAGGTGAATTCTTCGAATTTTTCTATTTTACTTGGCACAGCTATGATTTTGAAAGCGGCAAAAATACATATTTCTTATCACAACCATTGTGTTTACCGCAGATTGATTGTGTTACCGTGTCTCTGCATTTAGTATCAGCCCCGGTTTTTATTCGCTGTGGCTTAAATCATTGGGGAAAACACCACACTTGCCGGAAACAATATTTTGCTATTTTCGTGTGCATGATTGAACTGACCCCGAAAGAACTGAAATTACTGAAACTGATCTGCGATGATCATCGCAATGCCGATATTGCTGCCAAATTGGACCTCAAGCTGAGGTATCTTGAAAAACAAAAAACAGTACTTTACAAAAAAACAAAAACGCATTCCGGCGTCGGCCTGCTCAAATGGGCAGTCAGCAATGGTTTTTACAAAATAAAGATAAAACCTCAAAGATCCCGGGTTAGATCGTGATCAACACGCCGAATAGCGGACAAGCTACTAACATGCACGCTTCAAAACAAAGGTAATCCGCCTCCGAAGCGGTAAAAATGCTTCCCGAACAATCTTTTAACAAGTCTGAATCTGTGCCTGCTTTTGACTAACTTTGCTTTTCCAAATGGCCAAAACAAAAACAACTTTTTTCTGTCAGAATTGCGGTACCCAGTCGGCCAAATGGGTGGGCAAATGTCCTAACTGCAATGAGTGGAACACCTTTGTGGAAGAAGTCATTCAAAAAGACACGAAAAACGATCGGCTGCAACTGTTTTCCTCTTCCAAGAACGGGAAAGGGCAAAGCAATAAACCGGTGCTCCTGCAAAATATCGGATCTGCAGAATATCCGCGGATACCTGTGCCGGGCAAAGAGCTTACACGCGTGCTGGGTGGAGGTATTGTTCCCGGAAGCCTTGTGCTTTTTGGCGGTGAGCCGGGCATTGGAAAATCAACGCTGATGCTGCAATTGGCCCTGCGCTTAAAAAACCTGAAAGTACTGTATGTAAGTGGCGAAGAGAGTGAGCAGCAGATCAGGATGCGGGCAGATCGGATCGGTGTAACGACCAACAATTGTTTTATTCTCCAGGAGACCAATACGCAGAATATTTTCCAGCAGATCGCAGAGATCCAGCCTCAGTTAGTGATCATTGATTCCATACAAACGATTCATACAACGTATGTGGAAAGCAGTCCGGGCAGTGTAAGCCAGGTACGTGAGTGTGCTGCTGAATTCCTGCGCTTTGCAAAAGAAACCAATACACCCGTGTTTATGATCGGGCATATCACCAAAGAAGGTAGCCTGGCCGGACCCAAAGTGCTCGAGCATATGGTGGACACCGTGCTGCAGTTCGAAGGCGACAGAAACCACGTATACCGGTTGCTGCGAACAACCAAGAACCGTTTCGGCAGCACCAACGAATTAGGGATCTATGAGATGCAGGGTGAGGGATTGAAAGAAGTGAACAATCCATCCGAAATACTGATCACGGGCAGGGATCATCCTACCAGCGGTGTGGCTATTGCTGCCAGCCTCGAGGGAAATCGTCCGCTGCTGATCGAAACGCAGGCACTCGTGAGCAGCGCCGCTTACGGAACGCCGCAGCGTTCTTCCACGGGCTTCGATCTTCGTCGTTTATCGATGCTGCTGGCCGTGCTTGAAAAAAGATGTGGATTCCGCCTGGGCATCAAGGATGTGTTCCTGAACATTGCGGGAGGCATCAAGATCGAAGACCCGGGTGTGGACCTGGCACTCGTATGTGCCGTACTTTCTTCTAACGAAGACATGGCCATTCCGCAGGATTATTGTTTTGCAGGTGAGGTTGGGCTCACCGGAGAGATCCGCCCGGTAAGCCGCATTGATCAGCGGATCTCGGAAGCCGATAAGCTGGGCTTTTCAAAAATATTTATCTCTTCCTACAACCTCAAAGGAATAGAGAAAAAAAATCTGTCCATAGAAGTGATCGCTGTAAGCAAAATGGATGAGGTATTCGGGGCCATCTTCGGCTAATGCATCGCAGATAATAAATCGGCTTTCTCTGCCATTTTTTTCTTTCACTTACATTGTTATATTTGTCTTACCCTTATGTCAGCCAATAATGAAAATAGTGTGCAGGAAAGAGTATTTCCTCATTCTATCGTTTCGTTGCGCAGCAATGGCATCATTCATGTGGTATTCAGGGACCTCATCACTATTGGCTATAAAGAATCAAAAGAAATAAACGATGCTATAGGAAAGCTCGGGAAGGGAAAACGGATGCGGGTTTTAATGGAATCTGCCATCAACACCAATTTCGAAAAAGAAGCGAGGGAATTTTCTGCAGGAGAAGAAGGGCAGCGATACACACTTGCGGATGCTTTCATTGCAACTTCCACTGCCCAGAGTATTTTTGTTAACTTTTACCTGAAGATAAACCGCCCGCCGAATCCGTCAAAATGTTTTTCGGATATGGATAGTGCGGTACAATGGCTCCTTTCCATAAAGTAGGCCCACTTTGAGATCTGCCTGGTTCCTTGAAAGGGCCATAAACAAAGGAATACGGGCTTCATGTCTTTTGAACGGGCACGGTTATTAACATACAGGTGTAAAAAAGTTAATAACCCTCCAGGTCATTTGACTTTAAATAGTAAGCATTTTAGCATATCCAAAAAAGGTGAATTGCTAAAGCGTTTTTCCATACTAATTTTATTGTCGTTGTTTTCCATCTTTGGTTACGCCCAGAAAAAGGATAATATCTCGCGTATAGCCGAAGATGCAGAGATGCACATGGATGACGAGGATTGGGATAAGGCTTATGAGCTGTATGACAAGCTCACCAAACTGGATCCTAAAACGACGTATTTCAAATTCCAGAAAGGACGTTGCGCGCTTAAATTACCGGAGAAAAAAGAAGAAACCATCCAGATCTTCGAAGAGGTACGTAAGGAAAGTCCCGAAGATCTCATCGTTCTGTACTACCTGGGACGCGCCTACCACTCCAACTATAAGTTTGATGAGGCGATAAAATTCTTTGACGAGTTTCTGGCGACCAACCCGGAAGAAGGGTATATAAAGGGCGAAGCTATTCACTATAAAGATAATTCGATATTTGGAAAGAACCTGACCAAAACGATGGTGGAAGCCGACATCCGGAACTTGGGCGCGCCTATTAATTCGAACGGAAATGAATACGTGCCGGTTATTTCCACGGATGAATCGATGCTGATATACACATACAAAGGTTCGAAAAGTACCGGTGGCCTGCAAAATGAAAAATTCAATCCGTCCCCGGACGGGGTATATTATGAAGATATCCTGATCTCCCGCAAAAACAGCGATTCTACCTGGGGCGAGCCAACGGGCATCAGCGATATCATCAACACCAACCACAACGATGCTTCCATTGCCCTTTCACCTGACGGGCAGGAACTATACACATTCTATAGTGATAAAAAGAACGGCGGCGATATTTATGTGTGTCATTTGGTAGGGGAGACCTGGAGCAAACCGGAAGTGCTTGGCCCGAATATCAACACGAAGTATTGGGAGGGCAGTTGCTCCATTACTGCGGATGGAAAATCTCTGTATTTTGCAAGTGAGCGGCCGGGAGGTTTTGGCAAACGGGATATGTACGTATCAAAACGGCAGGCTGACGGTTCCTGGGGAGTGGCAGAAAATTTAGGACCTACGATCAACACCAAATACGATGACGACGATCCGTTTATTCACCCGGATGGGATCACGTTGTTCTTCAGCTCGCAGGGACACAAAAGTATAGGCGGCTTTGATATTATGTACAGCATCAAAAAAGATGGCCGCTGGATAGAGCCAACCAATATGGGCTTTCCTCTGAACACGACGGATGATGACAGGTACTATGTGATCACAGCAAAAGGCGACAGGGGTTATTTTTCTTCGAACCGTAAGAGCATTGGGGGAGACGGTACGCAGGATATTTACACCGTAACTCCGGGGATCATTGGTGAACGGCCTGTGCTGGCGATGATATTAGGACATGTGTATGGCAATGATATTCCAATGGAAGCGCATCTCGAAGTAGTTAAAAAGAGTACGGGCGAGGTAATCGGGCCTTTTCTTTCCAATGCGAAAACCGGTAAATACCTCGTGGCACTGAGCCCCGGGGAAAACTATACATTCAAGATCAAAGCCGAAACATTTCCGGATTACCAGGAGGATTTTGATATTGCCAAGTTAAATAAGTTTGTGGAAGTCCACAAAGACTTTCACCTCGCAAAAGACGGCTATATCGATCCGCACGTGGACACGACCAAGAAAATGAATGAATTGCTAAGTAATTTATTGGATACCATAACTGATGCAAGCGCCTACAATCATCCCATTGATACAACAACGAAAACAAATCCGCTGATCCCCGAGAACAGCTCCGATCCATGCGCTGCATTTAAAGCACTCGACTTTACAGCTCTGAAAAACAAAAGTCTCAACAACCCGGAAGTGTATAGAATGTTATTGAAGATCGGTGACAAGGTCTCCTGTAGCAGGATGCAATTTAAAGTGCAGATCGCGGCTTACAGAACGCCTCAGAATTACAAATGGGATCACCTGAAAGAATACGGAACACCAGAGCAGATCAATTACCCGGATGGAATCACGCGCTTTACACAGGGTACTTTCAACAGTCTCGATGACGCGGAATTCCAACGGCAGTTCGCTATCGGAAAAGGCCAGAAAGATGCGTGGATAGTGTGTTTTGTGGAAGGCAAGCGGTATACACTGGAAGAGATGATCCTCCTGGACTTCTTCAATAAAAATGTTACGGAGTTCAACAAGAACCTTCAGTTGATAAGAGACCACATCGTTGCGGAGTAAACAATCGCCGTACTAATCTTTAAACATTTCCGATCACATACATCTCGTCCATTGTAGGAACAGGACTTCCTCCCTTTGTTTCGAGAGTAACGGCAAAGGCCTGTGCGGAGGCTACTGCTTTCATTTTATGGAATTCTGCTTTTCCGCTGGTGTCCATTACTCCAAGGTCTATGGGTTTTCCATCTACAATGGCCCATAGCTGGTATTGTTTTCCTTCGGGTGCCGCAGGTAAATTTTTCACATCGATATATACATCTTTGCTGGCAGTGTTCCAGCAAATGAGCGCAAGTGATGAAGGATCTTTTTTCTCCAGTCCTTTCATGGCAATAATGCGATTGTCGGGATTGGTGTATAGATCGAGGCGTTTGTTTTGCAGCAACATATCTTCTGACATGCCGGCCAGTTTTTGTTGCGAGCTATCCAGGGCGCTATTCATAGCTGTCAGCTTATCGGATTGTCCGGCATATTTACCTTTCTGCATGATCAGGAATGCACTTGTAGTAAGGAAAAAAACAAAACCGGCAGCTGCAGAATATTTCCAGAAGCGCAGATTTTTCTGACTTCGATCTCCATCTAACTGAACAATTTTTGCTTCTTCGTTCGGTCCTTCTTTTTCAATTTCGGCAAAGATCTTTGCTTTCAGGCCTTCCGGTGCTTTTTTACTATAGGTTTGTGCATACGATTCGAAAGCAGCGGCAGCACTCTTTAATTCTTCATTGATTTCCGGATATATATGAGCCATACATTCCACCTCTTGTTTTTCCTGAGGTGAAATGTTTCCGAGAATATAGCTTTCAATTATTCCCGACTCTATATATTCCTTTGTATTCACTTTACTTAAATATTTTTCTTAGCTCCCGGAGAGCGATTCGTACCCTTGTTTTTACTGTTCCCAACGGAATGTTCAATTCCTTCGAGGCTTCTTCCTGGGTTAGTCCGTTAAAGTAGATGGCATCTATGACCAGTTGTTGTTCAGGATCCAATAAGGTCTCTACAGCCTGCTTTACTCCAAGTGTATCCGTATTGGTTTGGCTGGTGTGGGTGGTTTCAATGATACGTACGTTATCCTCAAGATTTTGGATCTCATATTTATAGCGCTTCGACCGGAGTGTGTCGATGGCATGGTTACGTGTGATGTTGAGGATCCATGTAAAAAGAGAGCTTTTTTGCCGGTCGTATTTTTCGAAATTCTTCCAGATCTTCACGAAGGCTTCCTGCAGTATATCGTGCGCCAGGTCAGTATCACCTCTTACGATCTTAAGTGTGATGCCGTAGAGAGCGTCCGAATAGTTGTCGTACAGGTATTCAAAGGCTTTTTTGTCTTTCTGTTGCAACAGGGCAACCAGCTCCTCTTCCGAATATTTTATCTTTTTTGTCAAACCGTTTTCTTACGACGCCACTAATATAACCAAATTACGCTTTTCCTTATCGCCTTTATTAGTTTTCGTGTTTCAAAAGGGATATTTTGTTGTTTTCCTCAAATTGATAAGAGTATACCGTTAATTATTGGTTAATTTCTTTTTTTGCTATATATTTAGTCTGCATTTACCTAACAGCTTGAAAACAAAAATGACACAAAATTTTTTGCGTTGGCAAAAGAACTATTTAACAAGGCGTTTGCATATCCTCTTGTTTTTGTGCATTTTGGCACTTGCAGGCCCACAGAATATAAGTGCGGCTGTAGTGATAAATGCACAATGCATCTCCGGCTCCGTAACCGGCGAATGGCTTGGAACGGCTGATGGCCGCCAGACTTTTATACCCTCTGTTACCGGAACTTTGTTTAAGGTACGACTTCACACAGCCACTTATGGTTCAGGTACAACGATCACAGTAAGGATCTTTTCGGGCTCGCCGGGAAGTGGGTCTTTGTTGACATCTATGTCCTATTTTAAAGGGGGCAGCACCAATTCCTGGGATGATGTGTTTTTACCAGGCCCGGGAATTACTCTTACCGCGGCATCTCCATACTATATAGAAATTGCCAATGGAAGCCAGGTTGACTGGATCCGCACCTCGGTAAATGCATACGCTTCAGGGAACGCATGGCGCGGAGGAACCAGTTATCCTACCTATGATTATAATTTTGAGGTTCATATGGCTGTTCCTACCTGCGGAGCAGTAACGCCAGGATCCACTCAGTCCGGTGTCATTGCCAATACACCAAGTGCACCCTTAGGTTTAAATGGCGGAGGTGATCCCGGCTTCTGGACAACAAACGGAACAGGTACTTTTGCCGATCCCCGGAATCCCGGAACAACCTACGTGCCCGGTTGCCCGGAGGCAGGATCAACGACAACACTTACCTGGACATCCAGTTGCGGGTTAAGTCCCACTAATCAAACAATAAATGTGGCTCCTCCGGGCTTTGTTGTTCCCAACGCTGTTATGTGTGCAGGCGGAACAGCAACATTGACCGGTACGGGTGCGGGTTCTTTTTCGTGGAGCACAGGAGCCACCACAGCCTCTATAAATATATCACCAGGAACAACTACTGTATACACAGTTACAGGCAACCAGGGCAACGGCTGTTCGGTTGTGCGAACACCCACTGTAACTGTAAATCCATTGCCTTTAGTATCTGCATCCAATGCAACCGTTTGTGCGGGCACCAGCGGCACACTCACTGCGAATGGTTCGGGAGGCACACCATCCTATACCTATAACTGGTACGATGCTGCCACCGGCGGAACGCTTTTAGCATCTTCACCTGTATTTAGCACACCGGTACTTGCCCCGGCAGGCACCTATTCTTTTTATCCGCAGGTAACAGATGCAAATGCTTGTGTAAGCGTGCGACCTACAGTTACCGTGACTGCTAATCCACTTCCACCGGTAAGTGTTTCGGGAGGACCGGTTGCCTGTTTTGGAGGAACAGCTAATCTGACAGCAACAGGAGCAGTTACCTATACCTGGAGTCCCGGCGGCTTAAACGGAGCGGCTCAAACATTGGCAGCCGGTTCTTATACCATAACAGGTACAAGTGCAGCTGGCTGCACAAACACTACCATGTATTCCTTAACCCAACCCCCGGGACCTTTGGTAGCGGGAATTTCAGGAAGTAATGTAGTTTGCAGTGGCACTCCTTTAAATCTTACGCTAAACGGATCAGGAGGAACCGCGCCTTATACTATACAATGGATCGCTGCAGACAATGCTGCCACATCGGGTGAAAGCACAGGCTCCGTATCTACATCACTGATCAATAATACGATCCTGAACCCGACGGCTACTTCACAAATAATTACTTATACGATCACCGTAACGGATAATAATTCATGTACGGCCACACAAACAGTGAACGTTACAGTGAATCCCATTCCGGTGATGATCAGCGCATCAAGCGGAGCTGTTTGTTCGGGGATAGCGCTGAACCTCCCACTGAACAATACTCTCGGTGGGGGCTCTTATACCTGGAACGCAGCCAACAACCCAAATACAGCGGGTGAGAGTGTGGGGATGCAAACAACCCCTATTATAAACAATACGATCAACCTGCTTTCTGCAGGCCCCGAAATAGTAGTTTACACAGTGACGCCCACTTCAGCTGCGGGTTGTATTGGTTCGGGACAGACTGTAAACATTACCGTGAACCCGCTGCCAGCCATCAGCAGTGCAAACAGCATAGGCATTTGTTCAGGCTCCGCAGTCAATTATACCATAGCAAGTATTCCGGCCGGAGGTACCTACTCATGGATCGCTACCGACAATCCTCTTACTAGCGGTGAAAGTCTTTCTGCGCAAACAAACCCGGTTATCACCAATACACTTACGACGGTTTCCACCAGCCCGATAAATGTTTCGTATACGATAACGCCTACTTCTGCAGCAGGTTGCGTAGGTGGTCCTTTCAGCTTTATAACGAGCGTGAACCCAATGCCCACCATGACAAGTGCAAACAACGCAACTATTTGTTCAGGAGCTATCGTAAACATTCCTTTGAGCAGCGATATCAGCTCGAATTATAACTGGGTCGCTTCAGACAATCCAAACACTATCGGTGAAAGCATCAGTGCACAAAGCTCTGCCACGCTGAACAATGCGATCACCTCTTCGGTTCTGACCCCTGAAGTGGTTTCCTATACGGTTACACCCACAGCTCTTGCCGGTGGCTGTACGGGCCCGAACCAGGTTGTGTCTGTGACGGTAAATCCTCTTCCTGCGATGACGAGTACCAATAGCGGTGTGGTTTGTTCTGGGAGCAATATTGTTATTCCACTTACGAGTAACATAACTTCTACTTATAGCTGGATCGGTGCAGACAATCCGAATACCTTCGGAGAAAGCTTAAGTACACAAACGCTGGTAACACTCAGTAATATGCTCATTTCTGTTTCTTCGGTGCCGGAGACTGTTTCCTATACCGTAACACCAACTTCCGGTGCCGGGTGCACGGGTGTTCAGCAATTCATAAATGTAACGGTGAATCCTGCACCAACGATGACAAGTGCAAATGCCGCTACGATCTGTTCGGGGTCTTCGGTCAACATCCTTTTATCAAGCAATATCGGAGCAACTTACAGCTGGATAGCTTCGGACAACCCGAATACCAATGGTGAGAGCACAAGCAGTCAAAGCTTCACAACAATCAACAATACGATCAACTCCTTTACTTCTACGGCTGCAGAAACGGTTTCCTACACGGTTACTCCAACTTCGGGCGCAGGTTGTGTGGGTACGGGCCAACCGATTACTGTGAGTGTGAACCCTGCACCGGTTATCACCAGCTCCAATGCATTTTCAGAGTGCTCCGGTGTTGCGCTTAATATTCCGTTGAATAGCTCAGTCTCTTCCACTTATGTATGGCTTGCAACGGATAATGGAAATACAACAGGAGAAAGTACCAGCAATCAATCCACTACTGCTATTAATAATACGATCATTTCTTCTTCTGCATCAGCAGAGAATGTTTCTTACACAGTTACTCCTACTTCCGGCCTTGGTTGTCCGGGTGTTCCACAAAACCTGAGTGTTATTGTGAATCCTGCGCCGGTAATGACAAGTTCGAATTTTGCCACGATCTGCTCCTATGTGAACATCAACATTCCATTATCGAGTAATATCGGGGCAACCTATAGCTGGATCGCCACAGACAATATCAACACCACCGGCGAGAGCCTGGGTGCACAAAGCCAGACTACCATTAACGACAACATTGCCTCTTCGTCTTCGGTTGCAGAGAACATCCTCTATACCGTCACTCCCACGTCAGCTTTGGGTTGTCCGGGTATAGTACAAACGGTTACTGTCAATGTGAATCCGGCACCGGTGATGACAAGTACCACTACCGACGTTGTTTGCTCCGGTGTTGCGCTGAATATCCCGCTTACCAGTAACATTCCGGCCACCTACAGCTGGATCGCATCTGATAATGGTAACACCAGTGGTGAGAGCACCGTGGCACAAAGTTTCGTAAACCTGAACGATAATATTGCCTCTGTTTCTTCTGTTCCGGAAACTGTTTCGTATACGGTTACTCCAACGACAGGCCTGGGCTGTACGGGCGCAGGCCAAACAGTGAACATAACTGTAAATCCTGCACCGCTTGTTACAAGCAGCAATGCAGAAACCATTTGTTCAGGAATTGGCTTGAACATCCCGCTTACCAGTAATGTGTCTTCCAATTTCACCTGGGTAGCAACGGATCATCCCAACACCATAGGAGAAGACATACTTTTACAGGGATCTGCTGTCATTACCAATACGATCACTTCTTCTTCAAGTGTAACGGAAATTGTTTCCTATACGATCACACCTACTTCGTTGGTTGGCTGTACCGGTATTTCACAATTGCTTACTGTAACGTTGGATCCTGCACCGGTAATGACCAGTTCCAATGTTCTCTCTATATGTTCAGGAACAAACGTCAGCCTGCCTTTAACAAGCGACATCACTGCTACTTATAGCTGGATCGCCGCAGACAATACAAATACAAACGGGGAGAGCACAAGTAATCAAAGCGGCGCTACTATCAATGACAACATTATTTCTTCCACCAGTGTGGTGGAAATCATTTCATACACAGTTACTCCTTCTTCGACTATAGGCTGCGCCGGTGTGCCGCAAACGGTGAGTGTTTCCGTTGATCCGGAGCCGGTTATGACCAGCGCTACTTCGGGCGTTGTTTGTTCCGGGATTGCTCTTTCGTTTCCGTTAAGCAGCTCCATTCCTGCCAACTATACCTGGATTGCCGGAGATAATATCAACACTACCGGCGAGAGCTTGTCTAATCAAAATGCAACAAGTATTACAGATAATATCTCTTCGTCTGCTGCGGTTGCCGAAACGGTTTCGTATACCATCACGCCTACATCGGCAGGAGCGGGCTGCCCGGGCCCTGCTCAAACGGTGAATATTTCCGTAAACCCTGCTCCGGTAATGACAAGCCCTACAACAGGAACTATTTGCTCGGGAACAAGCGTGAACCATTCGTTGACCAGTAATATCACGGCTTCATATAGCTGGATCGCTGCAGACAATGCAAACACAAACGGTGAAAGCACAAGCAATCAAAGCTCGTCGCTTATCGGCGATAATGTTACTTCTACTGTTTCTTCCGCCACGATCGTTTCCTACACCGTTGTTCCATCTTCAGTTATAGGCTGCGCCGGTGCACCGCAAATAGTAGACATTACTGTGAATGCAATACCAGCTCTTCCGACAGCTGCAAACGTGAATGCCTGTGTTGGATTTACTGCAACACTTACCGCAACGGCTCCCGGTGGAACGTACGATTGGTATCCTGTAAGTTCGGGTGGCACCTCACTGTTTACAGGAGCGAACTATGTTACACCGGTGTTAACTGCTGCCACAACTTATTATGTTGAATCCACTATCGCCGGCTGTACAGGACCACGAACACCGGTTACTGTAACAGTGAATGCAAACCCGGTAGCTGTTGTTTCCGGCCCATCCTCTTTTTGTAGTGGAGCCAATTTTACATTGAACGGAACGGTTTCATCTCCGGGCAGTGGCACTTTTACAACTTTCGAATGGGTGCTGAACGGGTCAAGTGTTTCAGGTGCCGTGACGATAAACGAAGTGTTTACGAATGCAGGAAGCTACGAGTTAATTGTTACCAACTCCAATGGATGTAAAGATACCTCTGCCGCATACAGTGTTATGGAGAATTTCCCTCCTACCAGTCCTGCAGTTACGTTTGTCAACACAGCTTATTGCCAGGGCGATTCTGTTTTGGCTTCCGTGCAAAGTCCTGTGGGTGCACATACCTACGCATGGAGTGTTGTTCCTGCATCCATCAGTCTGTCTGCTCCTTCCGTTCCCTCTACCTATGTTCGCGGAGAGCTTAGTGGAAATTATACAGTGAGTGTTACGGAAACAGACCTGAATGGTTGTGCGAGCTTACCGGCCTCCACCAATATACAGGTGCACGCATTGCCTGCGGTAGGGATCTCTGCAAGCACTACTGCTGTGTGCGGATCCACGCCTGTTACATTGAGCGGAACAGGGGCCAATTCGTATATCTGGAGCGGAGGTATTACAGACAATACTGCTTTTGTTCCAACAGCAACACTTACCTATACGGTTACGGGAACCGATCTGAACAATTGCTCTAATACGGCAAGCCAGTTAATAACCGTGAATGCATTACCTACCGTAACCGCCGGCGCTTCTTTCACAAGCATCTGTCCGGGAGTTTCGACTACATTGAATGCAGGAGGGACTGCTGTTTCGTATGTATGGAGCAGCGGACAAACAACTGCATCTGCATCCGTATCTCCTGCTATTAACACTACATACACGGTTACCGGTACTGATGCAAATTCCTGCTCTGCTTCCGCGACCGTTTCCATAACACTCTTATCGCAGCCAGCACTTCCTGTGGCGGGAGTGAATACATCACCTGTTTGTGCGGGAGTTTCTGTACTTCTGTCTTCTTCTTCGGGCGCTGATAACAACTGGTTCAACACGGCCAGTCCTGCATCGATCATAAACACATCACCATCCTTTAATCATACCGAAACAATTGCAGGCGTATACTCTTACGGATTGTTCCTGCTGCCGGCGGGTGGGTGCAGCAGTGATACTGCTTATGTAAGTGTTACATTCAACGCTTGTCTCACCTCGCTGGTGGATGAGATCGAATTAGGTCCGTCAAATGGGCCGCTTTCGAATAATATATTCGGCAACGATGGAAACCCTGCTGGATATACAGTGAACACGACTCCTTTGCTTGCACCGTCAAACGGAAGCTTTACGATCTCTCCTTCGGGGGCCTATACGTATATGCCGCATCCGGGGTTCAGCGGTTTCGATATCATTGTAGTGCAGGCCTGCGATGCTTTATTCAATTGTCTGAACGATACGATCTTTATTACCATCATGCCTTTTGCAGGAAACGACCTCGGAACAGTGAGCGGACTGATCCCTAATTCACAATTGACAGGTAATGTGCTCGTAAATGATCACGGATCTGGCATCGGCAACGTAAGCCTTGTAAACAATGTTTCTTCAGGTACGCTCACACTATCCGCTAATGGTGATTTTATCTACAAACCAACAACGGGATACTGCGGACCGGATTCGTTCAGCTACCAGGTATGTGATGCAAACAGCCTTTGTTCTTCGGCTTATTGTATCATAGATGTGAACTGTGAAGTGAATCTTCAGACCTACACCGGTTTCAGCCCGAACGGCGATGGAAGGAATGATCTTTGGATCATTGACAACATCCAGTTTGCGGAGAACAAGGTGACAATGTATGATCGCTGGGGTAATGAGATCTGGTCGGGGATCAATTATGATAATACGACAGTGGTTTGGGATGGCAGGAATAAGAGCGGGGAAGAATTACAAACGGGAACCTATTTTTACCTGATCGAAGTAAAAGATCAGCAGGCACTGAGAGGCTGGGTTGAAATAACGAAATAAGAATGAGTAAGAGAAGCATCATAGGAGGTTTGTTTATTTGTTGTGCATTGCTTTCGCATGCCCAGCAGGATCCGCAATACAGCCAGTATATGTTCAATCATGTGGTCATAAACCCGGCTTATGCAGGAAGCAAACAGGCCTTCAGCGCAACTGCGGTAGTAAGGAAACAATGGGCAGGAGTAGAGGGGTCACCACAAACCAACAGCCTGAGTCTTCACGGTCCGCTGAAAGCGAAACGTATTGGCGTCGGCATACATATTACCGAAGAGCAGATAGGGCCTAAACGCTGGATGGGGGCCTATAGTGATTTCGCTTACAACATTCGGCTGGGAGCAGGTAAGCTGGCTTTCGGGCTGGCGGCCGGAGCTATCAGCTACAAATACGATTTCGGACGGATCAATTATTCCGACCCTTCGGAAATTCCATTTGATGCAGCGGAACTGAATAAGAACAGGGTACGCTTCGATGCCAGCTTCGGGGTATATTATCATACCAAGGCCATGTTCATCGGCTACAGTATGACGCACCTGAATGAACCTAATCTGTATAATATCGTTTCCTCGGATACTTCCAATGCCCTGGTATTTAATATCAACCGGCACCACTTTTTTACCATTGGCCGTGGATTTAAGCTGGGTGATAACCTGGTGTTCAGCCCTTCTATTCTCCTTAAATCAGCCGGCTCCAAAGATGAAAGCAATGCGGACCTCAATCTTAATTTCCTCATTCATCAGAAGCTGTGGCTGGGAACCTCGCTGAGGTCGAGCAAAACGGTGGTGTTCCTGGCACAATACACGATCAAAGATATTTTTAAAATAGGTTATGCATATGACATGGGTTTTTCTAAATTTACACGCAATAAAGGATCACACGAAATTATGCTGGGATATATCTTTAATAAAAAACAATCAGCTGTAATATCCCCGCGTTATCTGTAATATGAAAGGCTTTCTCTTTTTTTGTTGCTGCCTGCTTGCCGGACTCTCTCTTCCGGCCCAAACGGTTCTCACAAAAAACGTCAGCGTAAGCGATGTGGTGGAATACATCGTTCTGCCGATCAAACCACTGAATACCCCAAAAACGGAATTTGCCGCGGTGCCTTATGAAAAAGGCATTGTATTCGTTTCGGAACAAAAAACGGATCTGGTTAATTTTGAGAACTTCGATCCTTCCGGCCTTCCATTCCTGGATTTATTCTATTCCGAAAAAAAGGAAGGGAGCTTTTCAAAAAAGCATTCCTTCTCCCAGAAATACAATACGGAATACCACGACGGACCGATCTCGTTCAATAAAGACTATACCCACGCTTATCTCACCCGCGCTGTTGGCATTAATAAACGGGACAAGAGCTTCGTCAACCGGTCCAAATTATACGTCCTGGATAAAAAAGGGAATTCCTGGAGCAAACCCACCTTGTTTGCATACGACAGTGATGCTTATTCCATTGGCCACGCCAGTGTTTCAGGCGATGGAAAATTCCTGTTCTTTGCGAGTGATATGCCGGGCGGCCAGGGCGGTTTGGATATCTATGTATGCGAATGGACGGGTACGGATTGGAGCGCGCCTAAAAACCTCGGACCGCAGGTTAATTCCGTCAGCAATGAATTATACCCTTTTATCCGGCAGGACGGAGTGCTCTTTTTCTCTTCCAACAAAACGGGCGGATTTGGCGGCCTTGATATCTACAGCGCCGTTAAAGATGCAAAGACAAAAAGCTGGGCCACCGAGCGGAATGAAGGGATCAATATCAACAGCAGTGGCGACGATTTTTCCATTTGTTTTTCCGACTCTGCACACGGCTTTCTTTCCAGCAACAGGGAAGGAAATGATGACCTGTACAGTTTCAGCTTCGAAAAAAAGCTGATAGACTTTGAAGGATTTGTGCTCAACACGAAGGATATTTTCGACCCTTCTCCGAATATGCAGGTAGAGCTGATCGATTCTTCGGGAAACAAAATAAGCCAGGCCCGCACGGATGAGAACGGCTATTTCAAATTCCATTCACTGAACTCCAATGAAACGTACCTGGTACGGATCGATGAAACCGACAGCGCTTTCAGCAATCAAAGACATTATTACCTCGCCGATAAGAACTACAACATCATGCGGGTAACCGGGAAAAAAGGAGAGGACAGGTTTGTGTTCAAAAACCTGCCGAAGGATAAAAACGCAGTACCGGAGCTCTATACGGAGGATGAGGTGAACATTGCCGGAAACCTATTGTCTTCGCAAAATCCTGCCACACCTGTCAGCAACGCGAAGCTGGTACTGAAAGACAAGAACGGCAACATCATTGACGAGGCCGTTACGAATGAGTTCGGCTCCTTTGCTTTTTCAAGGATCCCGCCCGACGAAACCTATGTGGTGGAAGTAGTGGAAACAGACGGCTCACTGCCCCCGGGAACAAAGATCACCCTGACGAATAAGAATGGAAAGGTCATGAAAACCGTGATCGTTGATCAGACCGGAAAATTCAAAGTACAGTTCCTGCCCGCCGATAAGGAAGAGCTGAAAGATATGGAAGTGGAAGACATGGAGCTGGTATTGGATTTTAACCCTGCTTTTTATGATGAGAACGATAAGCCGATTTCCAGCCTCGTGGTTTTTTTGAGAGACGAGCAATTACGGCTTTTGGGAAAGGATACTACGGATGACAACGGCCGCATCAGTTTTCGGAAACTCCTGACAGACAAAAACTATGTAATTGAATTTGACGAATCGGATCCGCGGCTTAGTACATTTAAAAAGATCGTGGTGAAAACACATCGTGGAAAAATTGTAAAGGAAATAATCCGAAACAACGACCGCTTCAATTATCACATCCTGAAAGGCAGCAAGGATGAGCTTTCGGATATTTATGTGGACGATCCATGGCTGGCGGTACTGAACTTCAAAAACAGTATGGAGAAGAAGGAGATCGTGATCGAGGAGCAGGTGCGTTATGCCTACGGGGATTTTCGCCTCGGAGAAGAAGGGAAGCAGATCATGGAAAAGGTGCTGCAGATCATGAAAGAAAATCCGGGTATTTCCATTGAGCTGGGCTCACACACCGATGCGCAGTCAAGTTCAGATTTTAATAAAAACCTTTCGGAGAAAAGAGCGAAGACCGCTATCGCCTATCTTATTGAAAGAGGGATCGCGAAGAAAAGGCTTAAAGCGACCGGTTACGGAGAAACACGCTTGAAGAACAAATGCGCAGATGGGATAAGCTGCACGGAAGAAGAACATGCAGAAAACCGGAGAACGGAGTTTCACGTAATCAGCGATCTTTCAACGAAAAAATAACGCGGTTTAATACGCATCAAAATCGATCAGCTCGAAATAGAAATTCTCTTTGCTCACACCGGCAACGGTTCCTGAAAGATTTTTAAAGATCATATTCAACGGTGATGGCTTGAAGCGTTCGGGCAGATTCATTCCCAGGGAACCTTTACCATTGCGGATATTGTACCCGATCGTCATTTTCAGCAACGATCCTTTTGTTTCAAGACCTTCAGCAAAGCCCGGCCGCTCGCTCATCAGGGCATCTATCATACCAATATGTGTTTTTGTAGTAACGCAGCCATTGCTTCTGAAATACTCGTTTTCCGGATTTTTTAATCTCCAGTTCATTACTTCCGGACTGTAATGACATTGAAAGAAATTTGTATCAGCCGTTTGCGGTTTTAGTTTGCCCATAAAGATCTTTACATCCAGGGGACCGAGCATATTAAAACCCATACGCGTGGCATATCCGTTGGTCGTATTCTGGTTGGCCACACCGATCACAAAATGATAACCCAGTTCTTGGGCATGATCAAATGTTTTCATTGCCAGTTTGGTAAAAAGTCCTTTGCCCTGGTGTGCAGGATCAGTAGCTACATTGAGTGGGAGTATACCTTTTAATACCGTGCCTTTGTAAAGGTATTCCACCGGCAGAGCTACGTAATGCGCCACCATTTTCCCTTCATACATGGCATCGAAGCCTATAGCATTCCCAACCGGGTTTTGAGCATATTGCCAGTTGACAAAGGCAGGCGTGTATTTTTTAGTTTCCGGAAAAACAAGGGATAACAAGCGGGAATAATCTGCGATCTTTTCTTTGGTGCACTCGACCGGAACAAATTCGTATGACATAAGTTAAAGGAATAAAAAATTACGTATATAATTCTGGTATGTATGTATGCTGAAGCCATTGGCAATGATCATATCCAGCTTATTGAAAACAGAGGAACGGTTCACATACATAAGACGATTGTAAAGCATACTGTTGTTGATACCGGGATGCATAAACCGTTCCTGCTCCGTATCGATATCGTAGGGATGAAAATAACCAAGCAAGGGTGTTTGCGTGCTGAGGTGTCGCTGCAGCTTTCGTTTGATAAGAAGCTTCGGCAACAGGCGAAAATAAGTTCCTCCGCCATAGGGAATGTTGAGCGGACCGATTTTTCCAACGGTCATCGGGATCTCTAAAATTCCGCTGCCCGTTCTCTTTGGTTCCGGTCCGAAAGATTCCCAGCCGAACAGGGGATTTTTGGCAGGCAGTACGGAAGTTGAATAAGTAAATCCAAGATCGTACAATACCTGGTGGGCCCAGCTGGTTTTTTCGGTAAGCGAAAACACGGGGGCCCTGAATCCTTTTACTTCCATAGCACCGGCTCTTGCGAAATGCTCCAGGCTTTTTTCTATATCGGTCCTGAATTCTTCCGGTGTCTGAAGATCAAGTGTGATGTGTTTATTGGTATGGCAGGCAATCTCGTGCCCTTCTGAAATAATTTCTTTGATGAGTGAAGGATATTTTTCTGCAACCTCACCTACCGTAAAGAAGGTGCATTTAAACCCATGCCTGTTCAGCCAGTTCATATAGGCATGG
The DNA here is from genome assembly GCA_021156365.1 of Bacteroidota bacterium. Classification (GTDB taxonomy): domain Bacteria; phylum Bacteroidota; class Bacteroidia; order B-17B0; family Aurantibacillaceae; genus JADJDM01. The sequence goes on along the minus strand of JAJNDK010000004.1, from coordinate 52,287 downwards.
GTGTTGGCAGGAACACGTTCTTTGTATTGCTCGCCGCCCTTCATCCAGAGCCTCACATCTTCCAGATCGATACTGAAGAGGTATATTTTAGCAGTTTCCGCTCCTTTCATTTGGATGCCGGATTGTTTTTTTCCTTGAACTGATCTTTCAGCAAAGCCAGCTCCTGTGCCAGGTCTTTGATCTGCCTGTGCTGTTTGGAATTGACAACCGACAAATGCACCAGGAAAATAATGATGGCAAAGATCGCTCCCAGGAAGATCAGTGCGGGTGCATAAAAAACACCGAGGTACTTGGCAATGATGTCCAGGCCGCTTCTCCAGAAAGAGAATACCAAAAGCCCACAGGTGCATATGATCCAGAGGATGGAATACTCTTCCCGCAAACGCCCTTTTACAATGAGACGAAAAATAAAGAACATAAACAGCAATGCACCGAGTATGCTCAGGATCTGGATTTTAAAAGGTACGACGTTTTCCATTGAATTTTAGTCTTAAATAAATAAACAACATGGCCAGCGTTACTTTGATCATGTAATAAATGCTCTTATACGACCCGATGGAAGAAACACCCCCCTGTCGCTCGCGCATTACTACGGGGATCTCTTTTATGTAAAGACCGTTGAGTGCATACAGGATCAGGGCTTCCGGCTCGGGATATTCGTCCGGGTAGTATTTGCATACAACCTCAAGTGTTTTTCTGTCGATGGCCCTGAAACCGGATGTAGTATCGGTGACCGTTAGGCCGGTCAGCATTTTGTTCAGGCGCTTGAAATAGTTGATACCTGAACGGCGCAGGTAGGTAGACTGGAAACCTTCTTTCTCGATGAAACGGGAACCGATAACAATATTGGCGCCCTCATCGAGGATAGGAGTCACCAGCAGTGCGATCTGCTCCGAAGGATGTTGTCCGTCGCCATCCAGCTGAATAGCAATATCGAAACCGTGTAACAGGGCATATTTGAAACCGCTTTGTACCGCTCCGCCGATGCCAAGGTTAACGGGAAGATCGAGGTAAGTACAATTCAGCTGTTTTAAAACCTTCAGGGTATTGTCTTTGGAGCAGTCGTTTATTACTACCGGTGTAACAGAGAAACGGGGGTCCGCAGGAAGCGCCGTCAGTTCGGCAATGACCTTCCCGATCGCATCTTCTTCGTTATAACAGGGTATTACTACTGCAATTTTTTTCATTATTGGTCTCTGTCGCCTTTTTGTGCTTTTGCATAATCGATAGCCCGGAGTGAGCCCCAAAATCTCTCAGGATCGTTGCCGACATGTTCAAATTTACAAAAAGTAACCCAATATGCGGTTTTTGTCATCGCATCAAAATGTATCAGCCGTTTGTTATATTGCCAGGTTTGGATCAGGTTCACAGAAATCAGCAGGCAGAGGCAGATCACCGTCAGGTATTTTAACCCAAGTGCCGGCAGACTGAATTTCCATTCGAAGGAAAAGATCCTGTCCAAACAGGCAGCAAAGAAAAAAGCCAGGAAACAATAGGATTGTATCAATGCCCGCATACCAAAACTGCCGCCATACCACCAGCACCACCAGGAGGAAATGATATACAGGTTGATCAGGAAATATACCTTGAAAGAAATGTTCAGTTTTGGAATGTACCTTTTCCCAAAAAACAATCCGATCAGTGAAAAGATCATAATGGGTGTATAGATCAACCATCCTTTTCGCCAGCTGAACAATACATCAATGAATTTAGGATCACCCCAAAAAAAACGCTCTTCAGTACCATAGGAGAAAAACAAAAAATCTCCCGTAAGCCATTTCCAATAAATCAGCTGCGGGGATAGTACAAGCAAGCCACATACTGCGATAACAAGAAGGTGTGGCCATTTTTTCAGCAACAGACGCACTTTGTCCTTAAATGACTGAAGGGAATTAACATCATACAAAACGAATAACAGCGATACGATTATTTCGGTTGGTCGGATTAATGTGACCAAACCGAGCAGGAGACCAATATAGATGGTAAATCGTATTTTATACGTTTCATGCCACCGGATAATATACCAGAGCAGGGCGCTGAAGAGACAAAACAGGTAGCTGTGTGTCATTTCACCTTCGGCTACGGTATAATAAAACAGGTTGGTACCAAAAAAAAGGCAAAGCAGTGTAATAGCTACGACATTATCGTTAAAATAACGCAGAAGCGTCTTTCGTAAAAATAAAAAACCGATCAGTGAATAAAAAAAAGTACCGTAATGCACCATATCAGAATATGGGCCTGAATATCCATCAGTGGGTACACCCGTGTTGATCGCAATTTTGTGCCCGATAAGAAAAAACGGGAGGTACATCACAGCCATTCCGCAGGTACCTTTCTGAACGCCGGCCCCGTTAGGAGCTTTCAGCAGCCAGTACGGATTGGGATGTGGATAATTGAAGGTAAGATCCTGATGAAGAATGACCGCGGGAAGATAGGAGTAATAATTATTGACATCCCAGATAAACTGTGTTTCAGTATGCTTCCAGCTTTTCCAGAAATCCTTGAACACAAGCGAATGTGATGTAATAACGAGAATGGCAATAATAGAGAACTTTACGGCATACTTATTTTTTGCAAGATCTGTCAAGGTAAATGAGTATTTAAGGTCTATTTCTTTTGCAAGCCGGTCTTGGTGATCACGCTTGCTTCCTGATAATCTTCATAGTCAGTATTGATATTCCATAGGTTGTGATTCTTGTTTTCCAGGATATTCTCTGCGGCGAGCATACCCATGAGGATACTGTGATCCTGGTTGTTGTATTTGAACGAACCGTAGCGACCTATTACGTGCAGGTTCTCAACGGTTTTCAGGTAGTTCTCCACAGGAACCAGCGTATCTTTATAACCAGTAGCGTATACAGGATAACAACGATGGATCTTATATACAAATCCCTCGCTGATCTTTGCATCACCGATCAGTCCCGTTTTGCGCAGCTCTTCTTTGCCAAGCTCGATCAGTTTTTCATCGCTCCAGTTCCAGAAATCGTCTTCATCATAACACCAGTATTCCAATGCACAGATCGTGCTTTGTTCCGTTCCGTTGACCTGAGGTACCCAGTTGCGGAAATTGGTCAATCGTCCCATGCGGAGATCGGCAGAGTGCACATACAGCCAGTTATCCGGGAACAGGTCTTTGGCCTGCACATTCAGGTATACGATGATCGTGTTCCGAAACTTAAGGCTATTGGCGGCCTTTTTAATGTTTTCAGGCACCTCGGGCAAACGCGACACCATCAAACTAAGTGGCATGGAAGAAATAATATGATCGTATTCTTTGATCGTTCCGTCTTCCAGCTCAATTGCGTAAGCTTTGTTATCTTTCGTAAGCACCCGTTTGATCGGGGTTTTCAGGAATACATTCCCACCCTGTTTTTTTACAAAAGAAGCCATTCGCTCATATACCATACCGGTTCCTTCGTGCGGATAGGCAAACTGGTCAACAAGCGTTTTGTGCTTGCCACTGTTGCCGAATATAGCCGTTTTCATGGCCTCCCCCAGGCTGAACTTTTTGATCCGCTGTGCAGCGAAATCGGCATCCAGGACATTGCAGGGAATACCCCACAGCTTTTCCGTATACGTCTTAAAGAAAATACTGTATAGTTTTTTTCCGAAACGATTGGTAACCCAACCTTCAAACGTAGAAGTATCTTTGGTAGGAGATAATTTTTCCAGACCATAGCTCATTACACAACCGGCAGCTGTGAATACTCCTAAATTTTTCAGGGCATCAAAAGCTTTGATCGGATAATGGAAGAAGCGCTTGTTATAATAGATCCGTGTAAGACGATCTACCATTTCAAAATCATCACCGGCCACTTCCAGCCAGAGTTTATTAATACGCGTATCATTACTAAAGAACCGGTGAGGCCCGATATCAATTTTCTGGTTCCAGAGATCGATCGTTTTTGCCATACCTCCTACAGCAGGTCCTGCCTCGTATACATCCACTTCTTTTATCTTTTTGGCGAGCTCATACCCGGCAGTCATTCCTGCAGGTCCGGCACCAATTATGGCAACTTTCATTAGTATAGCTTTAGTTTATCGCGTTTAATTCCCGGTATTCTATTTTCATGTCATCCACATCAAAAAAAGATCTCTGATCTATATTGTGGCTGATCACATTGATGTAGGTGTTGTTTTTTGAAGTGATGTCAGCAGGAACAGTGATCGTTCTAATAACCTGTGTCCACTCATTCGGGTTTTTCAGGAATTCCTTTGCCCCGCAACCTGTCCAGAGTGTAATACTGTCATTGGATGTACAGGTAAGTGCAATGTCGCAAACATGAGAGAGGTCTCCGCTTCTTACCCATGCATCAACGGTAACAGAAAAAGCTTTTCCTTTCATCGAGTCAGGGATCAGGTAGGAATATCCTATACCGAATGAGTTGGCAGAATCAGCCCGGCTGAATTTCTTGCCTGTATGCCCGTCGGCTCCTTCAATAACAGTATTGTAATTATAGATCCAGTGATCCGGATCTATGTTTTCTACCTGTCTGAACGGCGCGCTTTCAGGTGTGCTTCCACAGCCCGTGATTAAAGTTAATCCTCCGATAAGAGTAAGAAGTAATAATCCTGCTTTTTTCATGATAATTTTACGTGTAAATAATTGTTTTTAATCTGGTTTAAAATTGAGCGCACGAATATAACAATTTATGTAGAAGATATGGCTTAAAATAATGATATAGAGGCTTGTTTGGAGCAAAAGACATAACGAACAAATGGCTATTTATATTGCAATAGCAGAAAAACATAAACAATTGATATACAGTAAATTAAAAAATAAATTTACTATCAGGATGTGCTCCTTCACTTTAATCGGTGACGTGCTCCTGCTTTTTTGAAATATAATCTACGGTTTTGCAGGTAACTTTCAGATTATCGTAGTCCATATAAGAACGGGGACTTGTATTATAACCATATACTTCCAAAACACTGCCCGGCGTCGTGTTTACCCAAACCGGAATTTCCGTGCTGTCGATAATATGGACCCATGTTTTTTCTTCAGTGGCCGCTACATTCATGTCGAGCAGATATGAGACAAGGGTTTGATTCCCGCTCTTTAGCAATACAGCCATAGTCTGTCCTGTTCCTTCCTTTTCTTTCCGGATATCTGCTTCGATGCACACACGGATGCTTTTATGCACAACAGAATCCGGAAGTTGAAATACAAAGGCAGGTCCGAAAGAGGTTTTAGTATCGGTGTGCGCATAATACGATCCCGATGCGGCACTACCTGCAACACACCTGATGCGTGAGGCAGAATCCTCAAAAGTAAGCAGGGCCTGTTTGATGGGCGTAAAGCGTTCTTCATCCGGTTCTTTGCAGCCCGAACAGAAAAAAGCCAAACCCAACGATAACAAATAAACATATTTACTTATGCGACCCATTTTTCCGTTATGAATAAGAATAATAAATAAACCGACAACAAAACATTGACAGTGAACAGGACCGTACCGGCGTAAGCGCTGCACTCTTTCCGCAACACCAATAAGTATAGGACCAGGTAAAAAGAAAAAGCGAGAAAGAAAAAAGTCGTTCTGTGGTAGGACTGATACTCTTTTAAAAAAGCAAGAGGCATCCCAAGGCCTAAAAGAAGGCAGGTAAGAAGAAGAGTTAGAATAAAAACACCGGTTGTTTTTATATTCAAAGAAAAGGTCAGGAACAAACTGTGCAGGAAAACGAAAAAGAAAGCAGTGGAAAACAAATACCGGTTAATGCTCATGATGCTGGTTGCGCCAGACGGGTTATGTTCGTTAAAAAAAAGACTGTAAACGGTAGTCATGAACAGATACGTAGCGGAGAACCAAAAAGCCTTGTTCTGTAGCAATGGATGGCTGCTTTTGCGGAGATAGCGGATGAAAAAAATGAGCAGGCAGGCAGAAGCAAGCAATCCGAAAAAAAGAGCCAGCCCGTCGAGCCAGATAATTTTATCATCACCAAAGGAACAAAAAGGGATGCGGGGCCAGGAAAAGAGATGCCTCCAGAACTTCACCTGCATTTTGGCAAAAGCAAACCAAACGCCTGTTTGTGCGAACTGAATGAGCACTACTGTAAACAGGCCGGCAAGTGCAGCTAAGCAGTAATAAAAAATATTCTTCAGTTTTTGTGCAGTAATGAGCTTTTTTTCGGCAAAGAGCTCCATTACAATGATCGCGGGCACAAAGAAAAGGGTGGTAGCTCGTGTAACCGAACAGAGAAAAAGAGACAAAAGGATTAGCCGTGTATTATTCCTGTGAAGCCCGCTTAGCAGCAATGCGCTGAAGAGAAAGAAAAAGGATTCGGTGTAAGGCAAAAGGAAAAAAATGCTGCTGGGAATGGAAATGCAAATGAGCAGCTGTAGTCTCGAAAAGGAAAACTGCCGGAACAGGATATAAGCCCCGGTAAAAAAAACAAAGAGGTTGATGAGCGAGATCCCGATAGGCCCTACATGGAAAAGCCTCCAGGCATATGGAAAAAACGGAAAAAAAGCAGAATTCGAGCTCTGGAACCAGAAGTGATAATAGCCGGTATTCTTAATGCTCTCGTACCAATTGGCATCCCACCGGATAATGTTTTTGTCATCCGGAATCGAGGTAATGAAACCCAGAAAAAAAAGCGTGGAATATAGAAAGAGGAACAAAAAGATATAGGCTCCGGCCGCAGTTAAAAAAGAGAGCAGACTTTCTTTTTGATTGGAAATGGAATTTTTTAAGAGCGACACAACAAATGATTAAAATAAAAATGCAGTAAAATTTCCGAAAAGCCAAATATAAACATTTATCGGATAACCGGTAGTGAGATCAACGGGAGTTTGTCGATAGCTTTCTGTATTCCAGCACCTCTGCAGCCCTGAGCGGATATTTTTGTCCGGTAAATACAAACGGGATCCCGAACTGAATGAGGGTATCTTTTAATCCGTTCTTTTTTGCGTTCTCATTGTTCAGAAAATAGAACCGTGTTTCAGATAAGGGAATTTGCCTCCACCGGGATATACGGATGAGCTGCCCGTCGAAGTTGATCGACTGGAGGTTGTCGATAGCCACTGCCTGTATGAGATACGATTCCCAGTAATCAGCTATCAGTGTGCCTTTGGGAAGGCCGTGGAAATCGGCATACTTTTCAAAGGGAGAAGTCACTTTGTGCCGGATTAGCGACAGATAGGAATACGTGACGCAATGAGAAAGAACGATCAAAAAGAAAAGAGGCTTTAAAAAACGCACACGGATCTTATCAAAATACCACAAGAGGGCAATGGACAACATCAGGTAAACGGGAATATAGTAGCGCGGGCAAAACTCGCTCCGGAAATTCCAGAACGAAAAAAAAAGCACAACAGAAGCGACCAGGGAGGTGAGGAGCAATGCCTTCGAGACAATATTGTTGCCTGCCATACGGAGCTCCTTTCGTTTGAGAAGAAGAAAAACGATCAGCAGGAAAAGAACAATATAGATAGTGTTCTCAATAATAAGATCCGGATTGCTATAATCAAACACCGCTTTTATTTTTTGCACCATAAAATCATATTCAGCCGAGATGCTTTTACCATCGGTAATAAAAGCCTTATTGTATTGGTCGTCCGGAACCGAAACCTGTTTGGTATATTGAAACCACTTGTAACCTCCAACTAAAAGCAACAGACAAAACCCAGCCAGCAGGGAAACCTGTTTTAAAGTCAGGGCGCTCCGGTATTTTTTAAACTGTCCCGGGATAGAAATCAAAGGAATCAGAATAAGTATGGCATCAAATTCGGAAACCCACACCCCCAGCACAAAAAAGACAATGGAAGCAAACAGCCAGGCACAAAGAATAGCCGCCTCTTTCATCACAAACACCTGCCTTTGTCTGGCGAGGACCAATTGCCGGGCTTTTAAAAAAAAGAGGATAAAAAGTGTTCCGCAGAAAAATTGCTGCGAATACGGGTGTCCCACATACAAAAGCGCATTGAAGCTGTTAAAGGGCAAAAACACGAGGCACGCTAATGCCAGTCTCAGCCAGCTGTTAAGGATATGCCTTGCGATAAGTAAAAAAGGGATGAGCAGGAACAGGTAATTTACTATACCACAAATATAAATGGGGTGAACTTTTACTACGGTATAAATGGCGTGGGAGACCATCGGGAGCAGACTGCCCAGGCGGTTCTGACCCCAATAATAATAATCGCGGGGCAGCTGAAAATCCTTTGACATCAGCACATGGATAGCCATATCGGAATTGAAGAAAGAATAGAAACAGGGCAGGTAATAATAAGCGGAAAACGCAATGATGAGAACGAGTAAAAGATAATAGATATAACTACTGATGCGCTGGCTCATTGTAAAAATTAAGAGGCACATATGCCTCAAATTAATACCGCGAAGATAGATATTTATGGAAAATGATGTGCAATATGTGCCATAAATCAAATATTGGCTGTTTAGATTCGGATGAAGAGATAGATGTCGCTCCTATGGAGCTTATTGGCGTTTATGCCTTTTATCTATTAAAATGTTGTCCCTACGGGACTGTTATGAGCTTTGGAGAGGCAAGAGATTAAAAACAGGAATTTCTGATCCCGGAGATTTAATCGATTTCCTGTGAAGGCAATACACCGGAACTTATTGGCAAAGTCCCGTAGGGACGACATCCTAATAGTTAATTATCGTGTGTTGAAATGAAGCTCCGTAGGAGCGACATGTTAACAAAAACAATTCAGGCAAACCTTCGGGGTTCTGTACCTCCGGAGAGTCATGCTATAAAAGAAAAAGCGGGTACCTGCCCCGCCTTTCCATCTTATAAAAAACAAAAAAGTAATTACTGAACGATCAGTTTTTTACTGCTTTTTTGTTTACCGGACATGAGCTCGTAAAAATAGATCCCGGGCTCAAGAGTGCTGATATCTGCCTGGTAGCTGTGGTCGCCGGCTGTTAGTTCCGCATTCACCACCGCGCATACTTTTTTTCCTGTTATATCATAAATAGTCAGGCTTGTCACCCCGGCCTTTTCGATATGAAAGGAAAGGCTGGTGGAAGCCGTAGCAGGATTAGGTGATGCATTGTTTAATAAGGATGCTGCATTCGCAGTGTTTTTGATCCCCACGGCAGAGCTGCTGTAGTTGATATTGCCTGACAGCAGGCCGTAATTGTTATTCTCGTCCGTTTCAGTGATATCCTCATCGCTGTCCACCCAGATGCCAAGGCGGTATACACCGTCAGGAATGCCGGATGTGTTGTTGATGTCGATGTCCCAGTCGGTGAAGGTGTAACAGGCAAAACCCGAAAGACTGGAAACGCTTTGTGTTCCGATGATCCAATGATCTCCCGAATTCGGTTCATACAGGTACATGGACACATCGAAGAAAACAGCAGAAGGGGATTCGTTGTTGCACACATCCACTTCGATGTTCTCAATGATCCCGTCGGGGCCCGGAGGATCGTAGGAGTAATTGATGCCCGGCACAAGGTCGGCCTGGGCGAGGCCGGTATTGAATGCCAGGAGGGCAGCAAAAGCAAAGGATAATTTTGTAAAAGTTGTTTTCATATTTGTTTATATTTAAAGTTTGGAACAAAATTAGCAGTGAGGGCAGCGACCTGAAAACGCTATGTCTTTGATCGGAGATGCATAGACAGGAACACAGGTAAGACAATGGCCGGTTTTATCGGGATACAGACCGGAAAGCATGAACTCATAAAAAAACGAAGATGAACAAAGAACTATACGACGGCTTTAAAAAACTAAGCGACACTGCTAAGAACGAGCTGAAGTTCAAACTGAAGGATTCGCCCCTGGCCCGAAAGCTTTATGAATTCCTGGAAAGCACGGACAACCGGAACTTTAAGAACAGGGAAGTAGTAGCAAAGCTCTATGGTTCGGAGATGAATACCTCCGAATATGCAGTATTGGAAAACCGGTATTTTAAACTCCGGAAAAAATTTACAGAAGAATGGCTACAGCCCATAGGTGTGAGCGCCATGTTGCTGGCCGAAGAAGAGATGGATTTGCTGAAGTGCAAGCAGCTTATCATGGAGAACCAGAAAGAGCAGGCTTATCAGAAACTATTGCTCCTGGAAAAAACCTGTTGGGAAAAGAACATCTTCGAATTGCTGCCTGCTATTATCGATAATCTTATTTTCTGCAATCAAACGCTTAACCGGCTGGAACGGAATGATGCATTGTACGACAGGCAATACAAGGCCATCGTTTTGCAGGCCGATTGTTATAAAATGGTTACGCTGGCAAGGGAGGTGTATGAGATCAATTTTAAAAGGGGGGTTGTGTATGCAAAAAAACAACTGGCCGAAATAAAAGAGCTGGGGCTCAAACACAAGAGCTATCCTCGTTTCATTATGTGTTATCACCATGTGTCCCTGTATTACAAACTGGGCTCGCACGATTATCTCGAAGACATGCAGGTGGTGAGCCGGCATTACAAACAATGCAGGGAACTCAACAGTAAATATCCCTACATGCCGCTTGTTTCGTATCGGCTGAATTACAGTGTATATCAGCATATGCACTACAAACAGATCCAGGTTTTTTATCATTACAACAGGATGGAGTTCGAAGACGCATACCTCGCCATGAAAGACATCTGGGACCTGGTGCATTCGGAGAATGAGGCCTACGCTTTGTTCAAGACCGAATCGATCTATCACAATATGTTCTCTTCGCAAAGGACCACCAACAGGCATGTAGATGCGGAAAAGACGATCGGCCATTTTATCACGTTCCTGAAGGACAACAACAGCTCGATGCGGCTGAATTATGCCTATACTCTGCAAGCCATGCTGGTCGCTTATACCTTTACGAAAAACAAACAAAAAGATATTCCTTACCTGCTGGAGAAAACGGATGAATATATAAAGGGCATCAGGGGGAACGCGAACGTACAAACCACTGCGGGCGAAGCGCTGTTGACAAAAGCAAAACTGAACTACCTCTGCGGAAATATAGCAGAAGCAATTAAAACACTGAAGGAAAAAGAAGTGGTAGAGTATCTCAACAGGTATACGCTCACACCACTGTTTACCTTTGTGATCAACAAACAAATGGATCTGCTAAAGCTGAAAGACTTCAAAAAAGGTTTGTACAAACGGATCGCAACATGCAAAATCCCTACTGAACACATCGAATTAAAATGGCTGCAGAAGGTTTTGGGATAGTTTTATGAGTTCACAAAACCCGGCCCGAAACTCCCTGTTTTTGGGTGTTTTATAAAAGAAGCCCCGCAGCTATTGCCGGTAAAGTCCCTGATACAGAATGGAGTTTGGCATTTTTGGTTTCAACTTTGTATTAGTGCAGTAAACAAATAAAAAAAAGCAAATATGAAAAAGATAGTACTGATCGCAGTAGGTGTAATTTTAAGTCTGGCATCTGTGTCTGCACAAACCAACAACACGCTTGTTGTTTTTTCGGAAGGTGGCGAACGTTTTTACCTGATCCTGAACGGCCTCCGGCAGAACGAGGTGGCAGCTACCAACGTAAAAGCAGTTGCTCTCAATCAATCGGTGTACAAGGCAAAAGTGATCTTCGAACAAAAAGGTCTTCCGGATGCCGATAAAACCATGTATATGACCTGGGAAGGGATGGACGCCAGCAATATGGAATTTGTATGCTCTATTAAAAAAGATAAAAAAGGGAAATACAAATGGAGTTTTGTAAGCACCGCTCCTATCAGTGCCAGCTCTCCGTATGCATCGCTGCAGCCTTCCACACCGGGAGTAACAGGCAACGCTTCATCTACCCCAGTGAGCAATACAGGCAATACACAGGCAGGCACGAACACGAGTGCAAACACCAATGTGAATACCAGCACCAATTCGAATAATACGATTGGGATGAACACTTCGGTAGGCGTGAACGATAATACCTCCAATACAAGTGTTACCACAACAACCACTACCACACAGGGAGCCGGCGGCTTAAATATGGGTGTGAATATGAATGGAACAGGGATCAACATCAATATGAATGTTAGCGATCCTTTATTGACCGGAACAGGTCAGACAACCACAACGACGACTTCCTCTACTACTACGTACACTGCCTCCAGCACAACGGTCAGCAGCAGTCCGTCTACCACTACTACATATAGCTCTTCCAGTACCACAGTGAACACAAATAATCCTGCAATACTTACGAGCACAGTAACAGCAATCCCTACTACTACAACCACTACCGCTTATTCGGACAATTCATCTTCCACAACAAATGCAAGCGTGGCTTCTTCCGGTTGTGGCTACGAAATGAGCGGTTCGGATTTTGCCAGCGCAAAAAAGAGCATTGTCTCCAAATCGTTTGAAGACAGTAAACTGACCATAGCAAAACAGATCCTGAATTCCAATTGCATGAATACTTCGCAGGTAAAGGAGATCATGGACCAGTTCTCCTTTGAGCAAACCAAGCTGGACTGGGCTAAATTTGCCTACAAAAAAACGACAGACCGGAATAATTATTTCAAGATCAATGACGGCTTTACCTTTGAGGCAAGCATAGATGAGCTGAACGATTATATTTCGAAGGTAAAATAAACTAAACAACAGGTATATCTACCCTGAACCCCTGTCACTCTGCTAACCCGGAGGGCAGGGTTTTTTCGTGCCGGGATTTTCGCTGAAAAAGTGTACATTTAAAAAGTAAATAACCGAAGCGAATGATCCGGAAAACACTTGCCGCCACCTTGTTACTGTTGCTCTTAACAATAAAGACAAATGCACAGGATACCACCGACCACCTGAAATCTCATATTGGCTTTATGGAGACTTTTTTCGGAGATGAACAGGACTACCAGGTCTGTTATCCGAAAGACCATAAAAATTTCTTTTATTCGATCATCGTTTTTGCGCTCCTGTCAACCAGCCTTGGAGCCTTGATCATTATTGTGAAAACACGATCGAACAAATTGCTGAAGGAAAAGAACACCATTATTGAAGAAAAAAATCACGACCTGGTTTCCAGTATTACCTATGCAAAACGCATCCAGACTTCTATCCTGCCAAACCCGGCAGTGTTAGCGGCACTTGGAAATCAGCTGTTCGTGTTGTACAAACCGAGGGATATTGTGAGTGGGGACTTTTACTGGATCTCACAGGCAGGCGATAATCTGTATACCGCTGTTGTCGATTGTACAGGGCATGGGGTTCCGGGGGCTTTTCTTTCTTTGATCGGCCATCAGGGACTTAATAAAGCTATTAACGAAGACAGGCTTACTGATCCGGCCCGTATACTGGACAGCATGAACTCACATGTGAAACAGGTACTGCAGCAGGAAGAGAACACAGAGATCCGCGATGGGATGGAAGTAGCCCTGTGTAAGCTCAATACCAAAACAAAACAACTGGAGTTTGCCGGTGCCAACCTGAATATAGTACTAATAAGGAACAAAGAAGTGAGCGTTGTGAAGGGAGGCAAATGCACGGTAGGATCTGTTCAGCCGCATGTAACTGATCTTCCGGTTACACATACGATTCAACTGGATACAGGCGATTGTTTTTACTGTTTTTCGGATGGATATGCCGATCAGATGGGTGGCGAAAAAGGAAAAAAATTCATGTCGGCGAAGCTTAGGGAATTGTTGATTGGTATTACCACAAACGACCTGGAACAACAGTGCCACTTATTGCGCTACGAGTTTGAAAAATGGAAGGGGGGTCACGAACAAACAGATGATGTGTGCGTGCTTGGAGTCCGCGCATAGATTGATGGGAGCAGAAACATAACAGATCACGAAGTGAAACGCATCCAAAGCATTTTGAAACAGGCAGGCTTCGACGGGTTCCTGGGAGCCCTCGTGCTCATGATAGTGCTCGCTTATTTTTTTCCGCAGGCAGGCATCATTGAAAAACCCATATCCCTTGAAAAGATAGCCAATATTGGTGTTTCGGGCGTTTTCTTTTTTTACGGGCTGAAGCTGAATAGGGCTAAGTTGAAAGAAGGGATCGCTAACTGGCGCATGCATCTGCTGATACAGTGCACTACATTCCTGCTCTTCCCGTTTTTGATACTGATCATAAAACCACTGTTTAACGAAGAAGGATCGGGATCACTCTGGATCGCTTTGTTTTTTCTTTCGGCCCTGCCATCCACGGTTTCCTCTTCGGTGGTAATGGTATCGATAGCAGGCGGGAATGTTCCCGGGGCGATCTTTAATGCAAGCATTTCGGCATTGATCGGCGTTTTCATCACTCCGGTATGGATCAGCTTGTGCCTGCCTGCTGCCAGTGGCACCATCGAGTTCAGCGAGATTATTTTAAAACTGGTAGTGCAGGTATTGTTGCCCGTTGTAGCAGGAGCTTTACTCAACCGGTATGGAGGTGCGTTTGCAGAGCGAAACAAAAAAGGATTACGCATGTTCGATCAGTCTGTTATCCTGCTGATTGTTTATTCTTCTTTCTCAAAATCTTTCAGTCTGAGACTCTTTGCTCACTTGTCATGGGCAGAGCTCCTGCTCCTTGCAGCCGGAATGCTCCTCTTGTTTTTTGTTGTGCTCATAACGGTAGGTCTCCTCACAAAAGTTCTTGGGTTTAGCAGGCAGGACAGGATCACCTCGGTCTTCTGCGCATCCAAGAAATCCCTGGTACACGGAACGGTGATGAGCAAAGTATTGTTTGCCGGTAATCCGCTGGCAGGTGTGGTACTGCTGCCCCTGATGATGTATCACGCGCTGCAGCTCATCGCTTCGGGGATACTGGCACAGCAATTTTCCAAATCAACAAAGTAGGGGATTTTTTCCGGGATCGACACTTACTCATTATTTGACAAAATAATTACGTTTAGTGATTATAATTGCCCTGAAAATCAATTATTTCTGACAATTATGACAAATTAATTGATTTATTATTTGACGTTTATGTAAAATATAATTTATCTTAGCTCTTAATAGGAATTTCCTCACCCTAAAACAGCAGCTATGAAACAAAGAACATTCCTCTTTTTCTTTTTAACCTGCCTCTTGTCTGCGGCTTCACTCAAGGCCCAGATCAAAATATTTACAGGCGGTAAAACGGTTGTCGGCAGTACATCCGCACCTCTTTTCGGTGCCACACTCCAGGTAGCAGGTCCGACTTTTTTCTCATCGGCTACAGGCACCGTAACCGCTACTTCTGCGGCATACATCCGTGCGCTCAAAATTTTTTCCACCGACTCCACACCCGATTATACCTGGTATGGAGAAGATCTGACAGGGATCTTTCATCCCGCTGCCAATACGGTTGCCCTCACTATCAATAGATCCGAAAAATTCCGCTTCAACAGCAGCGGACAGATCTTAAATGGAAACACTTCTTCATCGGCATCCACACCCGAATATAGCTGGAAAAGCGATCCGAATACGGGAATATACAGGCCCGGTGCAGACATTCTCGGTTTTGTAGCCAATGGTAGCGAAAAAATGCGCATCAATAGCAGCGGGCAGGTATTAAACAGTAATTCCACCTCTTCGGCCTCCACTCCCGATTTCAGCTGGAATAGTGACGCAAATACCGGGATCTACCGGCCGGCAAATGAAGTGATCGGTTTTGTTACCAACGGCAGCGAAAAGGTCCGGATTGACACAGATGGAAAGGTGATGATCGGTACCACGGGTTCCCTGAATGATAAACTGACCGTGGTAGCAGCCTCCAATCAATGTACGTTCAGGACTACCGCAACGCATACAGCTGATTATGGACTGGCACAATACAGCTGGGTGAACAGGGCGCTTACAAAAAATTGGGTAGTGAACTATAATAGCTTAGACCGTTTCTATGTAATGGGCAATGGCGAAGTAACAGCTGCCGACTATTTTTTTCTAAGTGACGGCTTGCTCAAGGAGAATGTTGAAACGATCTCTTCCCCATTAAGCAAAGTGCAAAACCTGAGAGGTGTAACTTACAATTTCAAACAGGAAACAGCAAATGCAAATGCTATGATAGGAACCGTGCTTCCTTCAGAAGCGCCGGTTAAACGGTTTGGGCTGATCGCGCAGGAAGTGGAGCAGGTAATACCGGAAGTCGTGAGGACAGCAGACAATGGTATAAAGTCCGTTTCCTATTCATCCCTGATCGGTTTGCTGATAGAAGCGATAAAAGAACAAAACCAGAAGATCACACAGCTCGAAGATCAACTGGATAAGTGTTGTCAGAAAGCCGGTGCAGACGTGTTGAACCGAACGACAGGGAATCCGAATGCGGAAATAAATAAACCGGAAACGTCCAGCTGGCTGGCTCAGAACAAACCCAATCCTTTCAATAAAGAAACCATTATTGAATACAATGTGGTGCAGGAAGGCAAAGCAAGTATTCTCGTGTTTGATATGAACGGGAAATTACTGAAAACGATGCCGATCAAGATTCCGGGCAAAGGAAACATTACGATCAGTGGGAATGATTTCCGTGCAGGTATGTATTATTACAGCCTCGTAGTGAATGATGCGGAAGTAGATACCAAAAAAATGATCCTGACGGAGTAGGGCAGTTGTGGTTTAATAATCATTGAAGGGATCAAAACTCCAGCCACATAACATAGTTTGGGTTTTCTGTAGTTCCTACTTTAAATAGGATCTCGCCAACGATCCGAAAGCCTGCCCGTTCGTAAAAAGCAATGGCGCGTTCGTTCTCCACCCACACGGTGAGCCATATACCGGCCTGCTGGTGTTGCAGGCAAAGCTCTTTGTTGAATTGAAACAATTTCAGGCCGATCTTTTTACCGTAAAAATCTTTGGAAATATAAAGCCGTTCCAGCTTGCAAAGGTTGGTAGCTTCTGGTATCTGAACCGCCGGCATATCGAATACGATCTTGCTGTATCCGGCCAGCTGCTCATTATGAAAGTAAAGAAAAAAATGGTTTTTCGGATCGGAAAGCTCGTGGGTAACTTCATCGATATGGAACCGGGAATCGAGATAAGCGTTCAGGTCTTCTTCCGGAGAGCTATGCCTGTGTGCCTCGAGGAAAGTGATCCTGCCAAGGCTTGAAATGTCTGCTGCGTCCTGTATTTCCGCTTTCCGTATCAAGATCCGTGAATTATTTCATACTGATATTAAACTCCAGTCTCCTGTTTTTTGCATGAGCTTCTTCAGAGCATTCGGTTTTGTTGTCACATTTGTTCAGCAGTTTGGATTCTCCGTATCCTTTTGCCAGCACCCGTGTTTTGTCAATGCCTTTTGCTACGATATAATCGAGTGCACGCTGAGCCCTTTGCTCCGAAAGCTTTAAATTATAATCGTCGCTTCCTTTGCTGTCGCTGTGCGCACTGATGTCAATTTTCATGGCCGGATTGCTCTGCATAGCCAGGATCGCTTTATCCAGTGTTTGTTTTGCAACCACTAACAGTTCGACTTTGTTGAATTCAAAATAAATATTCTCGATGATGACCATTTTGTCGGCCACGGGTTTTTTGAAATCTTTGTCGGTGAGATTGAGCCACGGATCATCCATATACAGTTCATCTATCTGGTTCAGGTCGCTGTGCAGTAATTTGTATTTGAATTGTTTCCCGTTCCGGATGGAAATATATTTCACCACATTGCCTTTTTCATCGTACAGGATGATACTGGTATAATTCAAAAGACTTGCCGTATCCCTTATCTGCAGCACCAGATCATTGGTATAGGGCAAATACCTGAAGTTGAATTTCCCGTTCTTGTCGGTGGTGATACTGTCTATTACTTTGTAACTGTTGTCGAGCAATACAATGCGCATGTTCTTCAGTGGGTTGTTCTCGTTGTCGCCTACCATTTTCCCTTTCAGGTCCATACGAATGTCGGAATCCTCCACCACCAGCTCGTTGTATGATTTCACATCATTGGAAAGGAACTTATACAAATGCTTTCCATCGAGTAGCGTATCTTTTATCAGGATCTCCACATCTTTGGAAGAATACAAATGCAAACGCCGTTTGGCATTAAGCGCGGGATCTGTTTCATCCACACCGATCGTAAAATTCCGGTCGGGCGATAATTTGCTGAACAGGAAATTCCCAAACACATTGGTTTTGGTGGTTTCCAGCACCTCGTTCTTATCCGACATCAGGTATACGCTCTTGCCGGATAAAAGAACACTTTCGCCGTTTTCCTCTACACTGAATTTACCTGCAATGAAGGGAACGTAGTTGTCGCTTATCAAGCGTTCGATAAGCTTGTTTTCAACCGTATTGGAAAACTCTGTTTTACCTGTACTAAATGTTCCCGGTGCGGTCAGCTTTTCTTTGTTCATACTGTAAATAACTGCTTTTCCTTTTTCCTCTGCGGGAGTTGTCACAACTAATTTTGCAGAGCTTTTGATACCTGCCGAAGGGAAACTGAAAACCCCGAAGCGATTAGTAAGCGTGGAGCCCAGCTCTTTGTTGTTGGTATCGATCAGGCTTATTTTGATCAGCCGGTACGGGCTTCGTGCCGTATCGTCGCGAAGGACCTTCCCGGCAATGCGGTATTTCCTTTCCTGTATCGGAGTGATCTTCACTACCGGCTTTTGTTCGGGAAGTGTCTGAAGTATGATCATGAATTCCTTGATGTAGGCCGGGTCATCCACGAACTTCGCTTTTCCGTCGAATGCAATTCTTGTAAAAGGCTTTTCAAAGGCTTTCAGGTTCACCGTCTCGTTCCGCGTGTCATAAAACGGAACAGTGATCCCGTATTTTATTTTGTAGTGCGCTTTATCCTCCGGAACTGCTCCTGCAATGGAAGCATACATGACAGCACAATTTGTTTTTTCGAAGTAGACGGTATAATCCAGGTTGAAATCCAGTTTAAGAGAGAAAAAACCTTTGCTGTCTGAAGTGGTTTCTGAGTATGCTTTGGAACCCTGCATCACTTTTATTTTTGCATCTGCGAGTGGCTCTTCATCGAATTGTGTGTAACCGCTAAATGTAAAGCTCTGCGAAAAACAAATCATACTTGCAAACAGGAGAAAAAAGCAAAGCAGAAATTTTATATGTTTCATAAGAGACGTACAAATTATGAAATGAAGTTATAAAAAAACTTCAAAACAAAAAACTTTACCCGGGTAAATAAGGGAATTAAAAAAAGGACACAAAGAAGATTAATCGTTCAGCTTCAATACTGCCATGAAAGCGCTCTGCGGAATTTCCACACTACCTACCTGCTTCATTTTCTTTTTACCTTCTTTTTGCTTTTCTAATAATTTACGCTTACGGGAAATATCCCCACCGTAACATTTTGCGGTTACATCCTTACGGATCGCTCTGATAGTTTCACGTGCAATAATTTTTGCTCCGATAGCAGCCTGGATAGGAATTTCGAATTGCTGGCGGGGAATCAGTTCTTTTAATTTTTCACAGATCTTTTTACCAAACTCATGCGCGTTTGATTTGTGGATCAATGCAGATAAAGCATCTACAGGCTCTGCATTTAAAAGAATATCCAGTTTCACAAGATTAGATTGTTTCATTCCCGTTCTATGATAATCAAACGAAGCATAACCTTTTGAAATAGATTTCAGACGATCATAAAAATCAAATACGATCTCACCTAAAGGCAATTCAAAAATAAGCTCTACACGATCAGCTGTCAGATAATTCTGGTTCATGATCTGTCCGCGTTTTTCCATACACAAGGTCATTATTGGCCCGATGAAATCAGACTTGGTAATAATACTTGCTTTGATGTATGGCTCTTCAATATAATCGATCCGTGCCGGATCCGGCAGATCGCTCGGGTTATTCACTGTTACCACTTCTCCATTTGTCTGGTAAGCGATATACGACACGTTGGGAACAGTTGTAATAACGGTCATATTGAACTCGCGCTCCAACCGTTCCTGGATAATTTCCATGTGCAGCATTCCTAAGAATCCACAGCGGAATCCAAAGCCCAGTGCCGCAGAGGATTCGGGCTCCCAGGTAAGAGACGCATCATTCAGCTGCAGCTTCTCCATGCTGTAACGCAGCTCTTCAAAATCTTCCGTATCTACCGGATAGATCCCGGCAAATACCATTGGCTTCACATCTTCGAATCCCTGGATGGCTTCTTCGCAAGGGTTGGCCAGCGTGGTGATGGTATCTCCTACTTTTACCTCTTTCGCTTCTTTGATTCCTGAAATAATATATCCTACATCACCGGTTTTTACAACATCACGTGGTTCGGGCTTTAAACGAAGAACGCCAATCTCATCAGCGTTATAAACTCCACCTGTGTTTACGAACTTAATTTTCTCGCCTTTTTTTAATTCTCCATTGTAGATTCTGAAATAGGCAATAATTCCCCTGAAGGGATTAAACACCGAATCAAAGATCAATGCCTGTAAAGGAGCGGTTTCCTCTCCCTTTGGAGCAGGTATACGCTCTACGATGGCAGCAAGCATTTCGTGCACACCCAAGCCTGTTTTTCCTGAAGCTGCCATGATCTCATCACGGTCACAGCCAAGCAGGTCTACGATCTGGTCTTTCACCAGTTCGGGGTCTGCACTCGGAAGATCGATTTTATTAAGGATAGGAATAATAGTAAGGTCGTGTTCCAGTGCCAGGTATAAATTGGAAATGGTTTGCGCCTGTATGCCCTGTGCCGCGTCCACGATCAGCAATGCGCCTTCGCAGGCAGCAATGGAGCGGGAAACTTCGTAGCTGAAATCCACGTGGCCCGGCGTATCGATCAGGTTGAGCACATATTTTCCTTTATCTGCCAGATCACCCTTGTATTCGTAATCCATTTTGATAGCATGACTTTTGATCGTGATCCCACGCTCTTTCTCAAGGTCCATATCATCCAGTACCTGTGCCTGCATATCCCGTTTGGAGATTGTGTTGGTATATTCCAAAAGACGATCGGCCAATGTGCTTTTACCGTGATCAATGTGTGCTATAATACAAAAGTTACGAATGTTCTTCATCGCTATATCCCTGTTTAAAAATAAGTCTACGAAAGTACAAAATTTAGGCGGGATTATAGGGGCATCGGAAGGGATAAATTGCTTATCTTAGCCTGAAATTTAGCTTTTTACGGCCCATGAAAAAGAGTTTCCTGGTATTTGTCGCCCTCCTCCTGTCTTTTCTCATCGCAAAACCAGCCCTTGCTGATAATCCGCGCAAAGTCTGCGTAACCATAAAAACCTCTGCAGAATGTGAGTTTTGCAAAGCAGCCATCGAAAAATCACTTCCAAAGGCAAAAGGTGTACGAAAAGTAAAAGTGGATTTTGTGAAGCACGAGGTATATGTGACCTACAATTCGAAAAAGACAAGCATCGAGCAGATCCGCAAAGAGCTGAATGCAATGGGATACGATGCAGATGGCCAGAAAGCAAACTTCGACAAATTTAAATCACCCGTTCACGATAAATTATAATGGGCTTCGCACTTTTAGTTTCCCTGGCACTGATGGGCTTTCTGAGCATCCCGCTCATCACCGCATCATTTGCAAAAAGCATGGGCCGGCCGTATAAAAAATGGTTCCTGATCGGCGCACTGCTCCCCGTAATTTCGGTTATCATTCTTTTTTTTCTGCCCGATCTTTCAAAGCAGGAAACAAATTAAGAAATCTTTTGTTGCCTTTGTTATCAAAAAAGCGGAATGAGGATACTGTTGGTGACAACACCAATAGCGCCTACCTGGCTTTTTCTGTTAGGTAAATGATTAATATTGCCTTTGTTGGTGTTGTCACCAACAAAATGAAATAGTGGCTTATGTCGTCTTTTCCTCCAGCCAGCTGATATAATCAAAATGCTCCATGGCTGCAGCCTTCACGGGATCTTTACTGATCTCTTCCAGCTCCTTTTTGAGCGCTGTAAACAAATGTTTTCTTTCGACCGTTGCAGTTGTACGGATAAATTTTTTGAGATAGGCAAGGATCAGCGTTTCAAAATCATGTGCCCTGTTCCTTTTATACAGATACCGGAAGGTGGAAGTAGAAAGTGACTGAAGCAGTTGATGATTGCCCAGCTCGAGCTGAACGATCAGCTCGAAGATCCGCGCACAACAATATATATATTGACGCGATTCGATCCGCGGATCGTTCACGATTTTATTGAGCCAGTACTGCGCCTGTTTAAAATCTTTTTGCCGGAAACAGATCACGGCGGCGTTGAAACAGATGTCGGTAAAACGGATGAGGGAGATCTTTTTTTCTATGGTTTCCAACCCTTCGCGGATCCCGCCCAGGAATGCAAAACCGCCCTCAGGATCATCCCGCAGCTTGAACAGCCCGATACCATGGGCAAACTCGATCTCCTTTTCCAGTAAAAGATGTGAAGAGTTTGGGAGCACATATTCCCTGAAGCGTTTGTACAGGTTTTCAAAACGATCCGTTTCTTTATTATTGTATAACAGGGACAAAGCATTGGCATATACCAGCAGGAAAGTGCGATAGTTCGACTCGCGCATCAAAGGATTGGCTAGGTAATTTTCCAGTTGTCTGATCTTTGCATTCACTGCTTCCGTATTGTTGCCTGTTGCATAGTGATAAATTGTGTCGGCGGCATGAAATGTATTCAGTCCCCTGAAAGAGGTCTCATCCCCTTCGTCAAAACCTTTTGCAGATTGGTAGAGCGCATCGATCTCCTGCCGTTCTTTTTCCGATTTGGCCTTGTCGTTTTTTTGCAGCCAGATCATAAGTCCGGTATACCACTCATTGTGCAGGCTCAATTTTTTAAGCAGATCAAGGACCCTGCGCTCTTCTTCAAAAAGAGCAGCGGAGTCGTAAAGCCTGAACTGGTTGTAGATATATTCGAATGCGAAGAGCTGCAGCAGCTGTGGATATAGCTGGTAATCGTTGGCGGTCTGTTTGGCCTTCGCCAGTAGTTTTTCGCAGGAAGCATATAAGCCTTTTGTATATAAAACACGAATGCTGTCGATCGTCCGGTTTAGGCGGCTTTCAATATTTTTGGCAGCCCGGAAATCAACCAGGGAATCAACGATCGCATCGAACAGGTAATTTTTGGCAACGGCAATGCTTTTTCCTTTCCCGGTTTTTTCGAAAATGGATTTCAGCTTTTTAGCATCCTGTTTGTCCAGCTTATTCAGCTCATCAAAAAGCAGCAGGTATTCTGCGCCCGTTTTCAACGATTGCTTTTTAAAGTAGCCCTTTTCAACAGCACTCATGGACTGTATTAACTCAAGTAAAGGATCGTTTTCTTCCATAGACGTTCAAAACCTGTCAAAAATAATAAATAATAGATTATAGATCAACTATTTATACCAGATACTTTTATGTGTGAAACCTTTAATGAACAACCGTTTTTTGGTATCAAAGCTCATTTTTGAAGTATATTTGTCTGACAAAACAACCAGGTAAACATGAAAAAACTCTTATTTGTCGTACTAATTGTATTTACTTTAACGACAGCCTTCGGGCAAACAAGTCCTGCCTCTTTGCAGTGGGAGCGCTCGCAGAACGGTGTGGCCAGTACCAGCAACGCTTTTATTAAAACCAAAAACGATATCGGCGGTAATATATATGCACTCAGCTATTCCGATGAAGATATGCTGGTAGTTAAATTCAATTCTGCCACACAGGTTGTTCAGAGTTACCGCTACAACAATCCGGGTAATGCAAATGATTACCCGAAAGATTTCGATGTGGATGCATCCGGTAACGTTTATATGTCGGGCTTTTCCTTCATGAACAGTCAATACCGCATGACGGTTGTAAAATTCAACGCGGGCGGTACTTTGTTGTGGGAGCTGAATTACCTGCCGGGCAACTATTGGGTCTATCCTACGGAAATATCGGCAAATGCTATGTGCCTGGACAATTCCGGGAATGTTTATTTTACGGGTGCTATCAACGATAGTCTGGTAGCAGTAAAAGTAAGCGCTGCGGGAGCCGTGCAGTGGGCTACCAAAATAAGCAACAGCGGAAATTATTTTGGTAGCGGAAATGATATTGCAGTGGATGCATTTAATTCTGTGTACATAGCAGGTAAGAGTAAAAACGGTGCCGGCAATTTCGATGCGGTTGCAGTGAAGCTGAATGCATCGGGCGTGCAGCAATGGATCAAAGCGATCAATGGTTCGGCTGCTAATGATGACTATTCGGTGAACGTGGGTGTAGACAATAGCTCGAATGTGTACGTATCATCTATGATAGCCGATACAAGTGCCGGCAATTTTTCCAACTACCTCACCAAGTACAACGCATCGGGTGCGCAGCAATGGCAAAAAAGATTTCACGTAACCGGGCAAATGAATTCCACTGCAGTAAAGCTGATCGTGGACAACCTCGGGAACAATTACCTTGGCATACATGTGAACCAATCATCAGCTATCGGCTATGCACGTATCTATAAACACTCGGCAGGTGGTACTCCTTTCTACAATGTAACAATAGATGAAAGCACCGAGAACGACAACAACCTCACCGACATTTATGTAGATGCCAATGCGAATTTATATACTACGGGCCGTTTCCAGGGAACAGGCAAACTGTTTTTCAATAAGCTGAATTCAACAGGTACTCCTGTTCTCAACGGGCAGTTCAATCATGGCGGTGCCAATAACCTTTATGATAATGCGGGCATCATTGCAGAGCAAAGCGGTTTTTTCAATATTGTAACAACGGCCGCTCAGGTGTATAATGCGCGTTTTAATAATTCGGGCGTATTCCTTTACGAAGGCGTGTTTGCGGGCAATGGCAATACAGCCGACAGGGCGGTGAAAGTAATTGCACAGGGCTCCAATTCGGTGTATGGCCTTGGGAATGTGACCAACGATAACTCGGGAATAGATGCAGTGATCAGCAAATATGATAGCGAAGGAAATATTCTCTGGCAGAACATCCTGGATAATAACCTGTCCAATGACCAGGCATTTGATATGTCGAAAGATTCGGTATTCAATATCTATATTACTAAAAACACTGGCATCGGTTCAGAAGTCATTAAGTACGATTCGATCGGCTCCCCGGTATGGACCTATCCGAATCCCTATATCTATAAAAAGATCCTCGTGGCAGATGGGGCCAATTCTTTTGTTGTCAGCGACGAAGGGCCTTTCGGAAGAGGGTATCAGAGTTTTAATGTGGCCAGGCTGGATGTGAACGGCAGTCTTATCTTTCAAAGTACTCCTGTCAACGATATGGCTTACCAGCTGTATCTCGGAAGCATGAATATCGATGATAATCAGCGGATCATTGCTGCAGGAACGCGCTCCTATCACAGCGGCCAATCCGATCAGAAAATGGCGGTGATCGTGGAAAAATTCTCCAACACCGGAAGTATGCTTTGGCATAAACAGGTTCAGCTGATCGACTCCACTTCCAATGATGCGATCAACTATACCAACGTAAAACGGGTATTGGTTGATGATAACAACGACATCTATATCTGCGGAACAACAACGACCAATGCCGGCTTCGGACATTCAGCGATGTTCATTGATAAATTTAACGGCAATGGTACCTTGCAATGGCATCAGCTGTATGACAACAGTGGTGCGTGGCACGAGTATTCGGCCGATATGCGTTTCCTGAGCAACGGGCAGATCATAGCGCTTTCGGCGAATCCAGGTTCCCAGATCGTTAAAAAGATCAATCCAAACAACGGTGCCGTTATATGGGAGAATCCGATTTACACAGGTCCTGCAAGCGAGGGAGCCTGCCTGCGTATAGACGATAACGATGATATTTATTTTATCGGGCAGGGGATCACCGGCAATTCGCTTCGTGATATCGTGCTTGGTAAAATGGGCTCGGGTGGAAACCTGCAATGGATAGTTAGCAAAGCCGGTAGCGCAGTGGAAAATGATTTTGCGGAGCACCTCGATGTAACATCCAACGGCAGAGTGTATGTAGCTGCCAGCATGGCCAACAACAGCGGATCTTCCAAGGATTTCTCCATACTCAAATTCTGCGATATTAGTCAGCCTTCGCTTGTAACTGTGGGCCAGACACAAGGTCTTTGTTCCGGATCTGCTGTTACGATGAGTGCCACTGGCGGAACTTCTTACCTCTGGAGCGACTTGTCAACAGCTAACGATACATTGATCGCCAACGCAAGCGGGGATTATTTTTGTACGGTATATAAAAATGATGGTTGTTTCAAAAACAGCGACACAGTGAATGTGCAGTTTAAAACACCGCCACCTACACCACAGATCTGTGCAGTAACGGTCGACACACTTTCGACACACAACATTATTGCCTGGGACAAATCGGGGATAACGGGGGCCACAGCATTCAATATTTATCGCGAGGATGTGACGAATATCTATAGCTATATCGGAACAGTTGTTTATGACAGCTTATCGGAATTCCACGACAATGGAGCTAACCCGAATGTAACTACGAAACGCTACAAAATAACAGCTATCGACAGTTGCGGACAGGAAAGCTCCATGAGTAATTACCACAACACGATCTACATTGTTTCCAACGGCTCGGGGCAATTCTCCTGGAACCCGATCTACACGATCGAGAACACGCCTAATCCTGTTACCCAATACCTACTGATGCGCGATGATAACAATACCGGTGCCTGGAACCAGGTGGCATCTACTGCCGGAACACAGTTTATTGTAAATGATCCGGATTACGCGTTATATCCGAACGGCCGCTGGAGAGTGGAAACAGCATGGAACATTACCTGTATACCAACGCGGGGCGCGATCAATACTTCGCGCTCCAATATCAAAAGCCCGAGCTCTGCTATTGGTTTGAATGAGACAGGTGGCATAGCAGATTTCTCCATGAGCCCGAATCCTGCCAATAGCCAGCTGACTATCCGCACAGGTCGCCAGATAGGAAAAACAGATCTGACGATCTACAACACGCTGGGACAAAAAGTAATGATGGTAGCGCTTGAATCGCTGGAGACAACACTTAACATCGAAAACCTGGAAGCAGGAACTTATTTTGTAGAGCTTTCCGGCGATCAGAAACCAGTGATGAAAAAGCTGATCAAGTATTAAAAACGACAAAGTTTATTTAAGGCAGTTCCCTTCATTCTGAGCTTGACGAAGAGGGGGCTGCCTTTTTTTATCTTTTTATTGAAAAACATCCGAATAATTGTATTTTAGGCCTCATGAAAAACGGGCTGAATGTCATCGTGGTTTTACTTTTGCTGACCGGGCTCTCCTCGTGCGGCATAGGGATTCCCAAAGGTAAAGAGAACTATGTAGGAATGTGGACTTCCGAAACCATGACACTGAATATAGACGAAAACGGGAAGGTGGAGTATAAAAGACAGGTAACAGATGTCTCCTCCAAAAGTGTGAACGGACCGATCCAAAAATTCGACGGAGATAATTTTGTGGTGGGTGCATTGGGTATCGAGACCACATTTGTTGTGTCGAAACCACCACACGAAGAGGAGGGCACTATAAAAATGACCGTAGATGGAATTGAATTAACCAAACAATAAATAAAACACCAACCAAAATCAAATGAAAAAAACAATCATCTTAAGTGCAATATTTATTGCAGCCGTCCCGATAGCTATCGGGAGTCTCGCTTCCTGCGGAAATAAAGAAGGAGAACAAAAAGACGGTACTACCGACACAATCGCAAAAGCAGATACGGCCAAAGTGGAAACGCCACCCGCACCTGCATCCAAAGATTTCAAATACTATGAAAATCTTGCGAAAACAGTTAGCCTGGATGGAGTAACACTCGTATCTAATAATGTATATTCAGATACCTCTTCCAATGCCTTTGCAATCGGGTACAATATCAGCAATGCTGCTGAGGTTGGTGCCGATAAGATCAATTTCATGGCAGGAAGTGTAAAACGACTGGGCAACAAAGATGATGTAGTGAACAAGTCGTTGGAAGATTTCAAAACCGTTCAGACCAAACAGGCGGCAAAAGGAGTAAAAGTAAGCGACTGCAAAGAATATACGAAAGACGGAAATACTTTCTACTACTGCACATTCAAAGGAATGTCGGATATGATGGGAGGTAATAAAAACTACAATATGCTGATGGCACGTTTTATTAAAGATGATGTGTACCTGGATTTCACGGTAACAGTGCTCGACAAAAAAGCAGACATGGCAAAGGCAGAAGCGGTTTTAATTAAAATGGCGGATCACCTGAGCAAATAAAACACCTATTGATCTTAATTAGAAAGGCGGCTATCAAATGGCCGCCTTTTTTATTTCCAACAAATGCAATGACTTGGGATCTCTGCGCTCTTGGCGTCTCTGCGCGAAAACTTAGGGTTAACCCTTATCAAAAAACCGCAGGAACTCATCTTTCTTTCGTACCGAAACATCAATGAGCGCATCATTGCTCATGATCACCTGAGCATCTCCACGCAGGTATTTCTTTATATAGTTGAGGTTGATGAGCCAGGACTTGTGGCAACGAAAAAAATTCTGTCCGCTCAGCAGCTCCTCAAACTCACCTAAATTTTTGGAAGAGATCACTTTGTCACCCTTGCTGGTGAACATGTTCGTATATTTCCCGTCTCCTTCGAAATACAGGATGTCTGCAGTATTGATAAAAAAATAGCCATCGGAAGTCGGGACCGCAATTTTGTTGAGTGTCTGCGAAGAGTTCCCGAGATTCTCCAACAGGATCTCGAATTTTTTGTGGTTGACGGAGAGTTTTCTTTGCTTTTCGTATTTATCCACGGCAACTGCCAGCTCATTGGGATCAACCGGCTTCAGCAGGTATTCGATACAGGATGTTTTAATGGCCTTCAACGCATATTTTTCATGAGCTGTAGTAAAGATCACTTCGAATGTCGGTTCGGAAAACGCCTCTAATACATTGAACCCATACCTGTTCCGCAGTTCCACATCCAGGAACACCAGGTCGGGTTTTTTGGCTTTGATCAGCTCTATGCCGTCTTCCACATTGGATGCTTCTCCAAGTAATTGGATCTGTGGACACAATAAACTTATCAGCTCTGTCAGCGTAATCCGGCAATCGCTTTCATCATCTATTAGTACGGCTTTGATCATGAGGTTAAATATAAAGTAAAAGTACATTTATTCCACTCATCTGCCACCGCGATTAACCTATCAGGCCTACCGGGGAACAAAAAGCAGGTTTCAGGGAACGAACGGAAAACACTTCTTCCTCAAAAACCCGGTTTCACACCCTGAAAACGAGGTTAGGTTAATCAACTCTGTCGGTTCATAGGCATACACATACTTTAGCTGTAAAATCAATAGCATGAAAGCAGTACTATACATTGCGGTCCTTACACTCAGCCTCACCGCGTTTTCTGCCCTGGCGCAGTTAAAAATAAAAGTACCGAATATCGGTGGGAACGATAATAAGTCGAACAAAAGCTCCAATTCTTCCAACAGTAGCTCCGGTGCTTCGGGCAGCTATACTGTGAATGATAAAGTATCCATTGAAGAGAACGGAAAATGGTACCCCGGCTATATTATGGAAGTAAAAGGCGATCAGTACAAGATCCACTATGACGGATACGATCCGAAGTATGATACCTGGGTGGGAACTTCAAGACTGAAAGCAGTTGGTGGAAATACTTCAGCTGCGTCGGCAAACAATACTGCTAAAACTCCGACCGCTGCCGCCGGTACTTATAACAAAGGAGACATTGTTGATTTTTTATACAGGGACACCTGGGTGGAAGGAGAAGTTGTTTCTGAAATAAGTGCGGCAGGCCGTTACCAGGTAAAATACGGAACCCTGTATGAATACGTGTATCCCAAAGACATAAAGCCGACGGACAAACCAAATGCAAATATCGGGCGCGAAAAGATAGCCGAACAAAAAAAGAAAGACGATGAAGCCAAAGCAAAACAGGAAGCGGAAGATGCAATTGGCACAGTGGAAGGAGATCTGTACAAGCAATGGTATAAGGATGTGGAGTTTGCCGGTGACGCAGTTGGACAGCTGTGTTATTACCTCGATAAGGCTCCGAGTACGGCTCCGGGATTTAATGCGACGCTGTTACCGGCAACAATGAAAACGCTGGAGCAATTGGAAAAAGTGATGAAGGAAAAATACCCGAATGCCAAATCAGCAAAACATGTCAACCGCTTTAGTACACATTATACACAACAACCCGGATTATACCGGGAGGTATATGAAGAAAGAAAAGAACTGGCAAAAAGAGCACTTGCGTATGATATCGGTCGTAAATTAAAAGGAGTGTGGACTTATGAAGGGGAAGCTAAAGCACTCAAAACGTATGATGCGATCAGAGGTACCTTATTGTGCAGAACGTATCTGGAATATGCATACCTCCCGGGAACATTTAGCAAAATGAAAGAGAATATCAAAAAAGAGTATGAACCAGCCTATAAAGCAGCGGGGATCGAATTCAAAGACGAAGAAGTTTTTGCGGAACAGATAAAACAAAATGCCGAAACAAAAAAGATCACGGAAGAAATGATCGGGCAGTATTCATTGGCAAATTATAAAACCATCGCGAAATACCATGACAAAGAAGCAGAGGCCGAAGCCTTGTCGGCCTTTAAAACAGACTGCCCCGGAGCGACCCCTGTTTATGTGGGTTGTACAACGGAGTATGTGATCTCTTATGACAATAACTGGTCGCCACCCAAAAATTTAGGCAAAGGACTGGGCCTGGTAGTTTTGGCAAAAGTAACAGGAGTGCCTTATTTGGTAGCCTACAGCTGTACCATCGATAAAGATTATAAAGGCGGTGGAAATTATGGCCCGGCTTATTTAACAGCCAATGGTTTTTATTTCTGGGGATTGGTAAATACACAATAAAAAGTTTTTCAAATGAAGTATAGAACAAACCATATAAACAACCCGATCAAATCAGTCGTATTGGTCTTGCTTTCGGTTTCGCTGCTTTATTCCTGTGGCGAGTCTTCGGAAGAAAAACTGGCAAAAATAGACGCGGAGATCGCAGCGGCCCGGTATAAGCCGGCTCCCGCCACACTCGATTCAATGCTGTTTACCGGAGACAATGAGAAGCTCTGGATGATCGACACCGATTCATTGCCGGAAGGAAGCACGTCGGAAGATTTTTATCTGAGCTTTAAGCTGAAGAAAGCGGATAACTGGGTATACCTCAATTATGATTACCGGAACTCCAACCAGATGGTGCAGTATTATATCAGCAGGGACACGCTTGTCTTCGACTTCGGAGGTTATCCCTCTTTGCTGATGAAATACCTCGTGACGGGCATGAACGATAGTGTGATGACGCTGACTGATCTTCAAAAGAACAAAAACGGACTGAGATATCTGAAAACCTCCCGGTAGCTATCGGGAAAGATCCATATTTAAAACCAAAAACCAAAAACCAAAATGAAAAAAACAAGTTTAAGTGTAGCAGTGCTAATGGCAGCTGCAGGATTGATCTTCACGGCCTGCGGAAATAAAGCAGAAGCAGGATCAACAGAAGGAACCGATGCAAAAACGGAAGAAAGCAGCGGACCTGAATTTTCGAAAGTATGCACCAGCGATACAAAATTCGGCGTGCTGGTAGAGAACTACAAATACGGAACGAAAGAGCCGGTAGCTTTCAAAAGCCCGGATTTTACCGTAAAACAATCCAGCTGGAAAATGCTGACAGACTCCACTGCCGAGCTGAGCATCTGCAACTACACCGAAGAAGAGATCATTGCGGGAAGAACAAACGAGCAGATGGAAGTGAAGATATACCTGTATGCAAAGAAGGGAAAGAAAATCGAAGCAGGAAATTATCCGTACCTCGAATATAAGTCCGACCTCTATTCGAAAGTGAACCTGATCACTGCACAGGGAATCGTGTGGTTCAACTGGAGTTCTGGAATGCCGGAGCCGGGCACTGTGACGATCAGCTATGCCGATAAAAACGATGTTTGTGGTACATTTGCATTAGCCGTTGAAAAACCGGATAACGCCACGATCGGGACTGTACGATTGAACGGATCATTTAAAGTAGAAAAGAAATAACCTGACAAAAACCTGATATGAAAAAAGCGCTTATCGTATTCCTGCTTCTCCCCCTGGCAATATCCTTGTCTGCCCAAATAAAGATCACCGATCAACCCGGCGATGCCTATTACGAGCAGGTGAAAAAAATGTGCACAGGAAAAACCCCTGCTCAGAAAATATTACTGGCAATGAAGCCGGGGCCGGTAAGCGCTTCTATTTTGGATACACTCAGAAAATACGATTGGTATGCAATAGGACAATACAGCACCACCGACAAAGAATATTGGGACAATTTCGCACCGGCATTGTTTGCCAATGAAAAGGAAAGCCAGTACCAGTTCCATTGCTTCCGCCTCCTGGCCGATAACACGAGGGCCGATTTCTCCCTCAACCGGTTCAAGACAGACCCATCCAACATTACCACTACCAGCTTCACCAAAGGCAACTGCTCCGTTTATCAATCCATCAAAGTGGTAAAAGGAATTTCCTTTATTCAATCGGTAGTATTTGGCAGCAATGAATACCTGAAGATCGTTTCCTACAAAGATGGTGTGCTGGTACTCGATATTTCCATCAACGGCAGACCTACGGATCCGGTGCGTTTCCGGTCGATATTCTATGCCGTCCCTAAACAATTCAAGTGGGGCTTCGCTGACTGAGAAAACAGTTTGTTATTGCAGTTGGGCAGTTGAAAGGCATCGTTTGTCTTTGAGTTCGGCCCTGCCTGAATCTACAAAGCGACTAATAAGAAGAATTCTAAATAGGACCGCCTTTTGTTTTTTTAACGGATTACTACATAGCCGGTAAAAATTATTTAGCTCTATCACTGTACTTTTGCGCAGGAAACCGTTATTAAACTAACGAATGCGCAAACTCTTACTGCTGATAGCTGTATTTACCTTTTCTTCCACGTATGCGCAGCGCATGCAGATCGGTGGAACCGTGCGGGATACCAGCGCTACCAATCCTTTGCCAAATGCAGTGGCTATGGCAGTGCGCCTCTCCGATTCCGTTCTGGTTGATTTTACCCGTAGCAACGAAACAGGGCTCTTTTCCCTGAAAGATCTTCCACTCGACACCTACCAGGTTATTATTTCACATCCGGCGTTTGCCGAAGCATTTTATATTGTGACCGGCAGCCCGGAGAACCATGTTTTCGATTTTGGCAAGGTGGTACTTCCACCGAAGACACAATTGCTGAATGAAGTAACGGTGCTCGGTTTCAAAGATCCTGTTTATTACAAAGGCGATACACTCATCTATACAGCCGACTCGTTTAAGGTCAAAGCAAATGCTACAGTAGAAGACCTGCTGAAACGACTGCCCGGAATGAAAGTGGATGCAAACGGCAAGATCACCACGCAGGGTAAAACAGTGGATAAGGTATTGGTGGACGGTGATGAGTTTTTTGGGACCGATCCTACCATGGCCACGCGCAACCTGAATGCCACCAGCATCGAGTCGGTGCAGGTATACGACAAAAAAAACGAGAACCCTTCGGATGGAGGCGATGAGACCATAAAAGTACTTAACCTGAAGCTGAAGGAAGATGCAAAGAAAGGATATTTCGGAAAGGTGTCCGGGGCCAGCGATTTCCAGAAATTCTACGAAGGTGAATTCCTGGCCAACCGCTTCAACAACAAACGCAAGGTCTCTCTTTTCGGACTGGCCGGCAATACGCCCAAAACCAGTTTCAACTGGGACGACATTTTTAAATACGGTCTCGATAATGAGCTCAATCGCAATTCCGGAGATGACGGTAACTCCTGGTATTATATGAACAATTCCACGAGTGGGATTCCTCAGACACTGAAAACGGGAGCTTACTATTCCGACAAAATAAACAAGAAAACAAAACTGCTCGGTAATTATTCCTATAATCAGAGTGATGTAAAAACAAGCAGTGAAACTACCCAGCAGTATTTTCTCACCGACACCACGTATACTACACGTAACAGTTCATACAACCAGACGGCCAGCAAAGGTCATAGTTTCAACTTAGGCATCAACAGCAACATCGATTCGCTTACCACGCTGGATCTCAAACCAAGATTTTCCTATTCTACCACCGGGCAATCGCATAACGAGATCAACACTTTTTATTCGGAAGACAATGTGCTTACGCGTCAAACCAATATCAACAATTCCGACAAAACAGTTTCGTATGGCGGTGGGCTGACTGCAAACTTCCGCCGGAATTTCAAAAAGAAGGACCGTAGCTTCTGGCTGAATTACAACGGCAATCTCAACTCAACGAAAGGAGACGGCTTTGTGAAAACAATCAATCTCATCGACACCAGCCTTTCCGTAACGGATGTCAACCAAAAGAAGGAAACCGGGAACCTGAATTACAACAACAATGTTATGATCTCCTGGACCGAACCGATCACCAAAAAACTGAAGATCGAGTTCCTCTTCGACTACCTGAACAGCGGTGGGGATCAAAAGAAAGAAGCCTTCAATTTTGTGAATACTGAATACAGCCAGAAGGATTCGCTCTTTAGCAACAGCTTTGAAAACATGCGTCACACCTTCCGGCCGGGAGCCAAATTTATCTATGAAACAAAGAAAACGCGTTTTGCACTGGCCGGCCGTGTACGACAGGTGCTTGCTACCAATGATAACCTGATCACCGGAACAAGCATCCGGCAGAACGTAGTGAATTTTCTCCCTGCGATCACCTATCGTTACAAGAAAAGCGACAACAAAACCTTGTTTATCGGTTATTACACGGGCTCTAACCTGCCTACCATGGGCCAGCTGCAGCCGGTACCAAACAATGCCAATCCCAACTATATCACGATCGGTAACCCGGATCTCCTGCCGTCCTATGATCATATTGTGGAGTTCAATTACAATTCCTTCCGGCCGATCACGGGACTTAATCTCTGGTCGGGTGTGTATTCCAAATTCACCAATAACGATTTCAGTAATTCCACTTCTTTTGACAGTGTAGGGCGCACTGTTTCGCAAGCCGTGAACGTGAATGGCAATGCCAATGTAGATGCCTGGTTTGGCATGGGCATTCCACTTTTCAAAAAAATAATGACCATTAACCCGAACGCCAATGCCGGTTATTACAGCACTACTACTTATATCAACGGACAAAAGAATATTACCACCAATATAAATACGGAAGCTTCACTGGAGCTAAGCGCCAATACCGATAAAATAAATGCAACGATCGGGTATGGCTACAAATATTATATTCCGAATTCGACGCTCAACAATGAAACCAACAGGCCTTATGCAACGCAGGAAATGGGTGCAGAGCTGACCTGGCAATTACCGAAAAAATTTGTGATCGGGCAGGATGTGACCTATACCATCAACAGCAAACGTGCGAATGGCTACAACCTGAATTACGTCATATGGAATGCATCCTTCGGAAAAAAATTCGGAAAGAAAGAAAACCTGGTGATCACAGTGGAAGGATTTGATCTCCTTAACCAGAACATCAGTACCAACCGTACGGTACAATCGAATGTGATCACCGATACCAAAACAGCGATCATCAAACGGTATTTCCTGCTGAGGGTTTTGTATAAATTCAGCAGTAACAAAGAAAAGGAGGAAGATGAAGGTAATTTTTAGCATATTGTTGCTGGTGTTTTTCTGCACCTCTGCTGTGGCCCAGATCAGGCAGGGAAAAATCGTGTACGAGCGTAAGACCAATCTGTATAAAAAGTTCAAGGACGATAATGTGACGGACTGGCTGAAAGAAACGGACAAGAACAAGACCGATATGTTCGAGCTGTATTTTAACGACAGCCTCGCAGTATTCAAACCGCAGGACAGCGACCTGAAGGAAATGATGAGCTGGGCTACGAGCAAAAATACGGTGTACCAGAATTTCAAAGACAGGAAACGCTTCACTATCAAATCTATTTGGGGCGAAACCATTTATGTGCAGGACAGCCTCTACAAACGTAGCTGGAAAATAACCGACAGCAAGCGCAACATCTGTGGGTACAGCTGCCGCAAGGCGATCTGGCAGGTAAATGACAGTACACGGCTCTACGCCTGGTATTGCGAAGAGGTGATAGCAAGTGTAGGACCCGAAAGCTTTTACGGATTGCCGGGCGCTATACTTGGCCTTGCTACCGAAGATGGCGGCGTGATCTATTTTGCCAAATCGGTGCAGGTAGAAAATGTGTCGCAGGAAGTGCTTGTTCCCAAAAAGGTGAAAGGCAAAGTGTACGAAACCAGCGAATTGAAGACCAAGCTCCAAAAAGATTTCGGAAAGGAGAAATGGGGAAAAGCTATGCTGCGTGAGCATTTCGGCGTGTGGTAAAAACGATTTGGCATTTCGGGTTTCTTGTTCCTGTTCTCCCTGTGATCAGACAAATAACTTTATTTGTATTTTTGCGGGCATGTTTGCCAGGACCATACGTACTGCTTTTATTTTCATTCTTTGTATACAGGGAGCCCTGGCCCAGGTCATCAACATCGAGTCCAAACGTTTTCTCAACGACACGAACGGATGGGTGGGCAAGATCGATTTTAATTTTTTACTTACACGAAATACCCAGCAGATCGTGCAGGTGGGTAACAACGTACATGTGCAGTATCAGCATAACCGGCATCGTTTCCTCGTGCTGAACGATGTCAATTTCATCAAGGCGGGCACTACTGATTTTGTGAATGCAGGCTATCAGCATTTCAGGTACAATTACAAGATCGCAACCCCTCTCACCTGGGAGGCATTCACGCAGGTGCAATACAACAAGATCCTCCGGCTCGACCTGCGTTTCCTCTCAGGCACCGGCCCCCGTTTCAAGCTTGTAAAAAATAAAAACCTCCGGCTATACCTCGCCACTTTATATATGTTCGAATACGAAGAGATCATCGATCAGCTGAAACCGACCTATACGCATCGTTCCAGCTCCTACCTTACTTTTTCCATCAGCCTGAACAAGAATGCGGATATTACCAGCACTACTTTTTACCAACCCAATTTTGCTGACTTCAACGACTATCGCATTGCAAATGATTCGGCACTGGAAATATATATTGGTAAGCGGCTCAATTTTAAAACGGGATTCAACCTGCTTTATGATACGCGTCAACCCCTGGGAATTCCTAACCTGGTATACAGTCTGAAGAACGGGCTGAGCTTTAAGTTTTGAGACAAGGAGTTTTTATTGTACTTTCTATGTGATCTTCGTAATGCCGTTTCGCAGGGCGAATTTGAAGAGACCGATGAGGTTGCTTTGTTCTGTTTTTGCGAGGATATTGCGCCGGTGATGATCGACCGCGTAGACACTGAGCTGGAGTTTTTCTGCTATTTTTTTGGTAGGTATTTCATCACAGATCATTTTCAGGATCTCTACCTCTATACTGTTGATGTTTAATTCTTCTGCGGAATGCTTTTGTTCTTTGTTGTTGATCACTTCTTCGATCAGGAAACGGGAAGTGCTGATATCATAATAGTATCCTTCCTCCATGACGGAATCGATCGCTTCGAAGAGCTGATCATCGGTAGCGTTCTTGGATAAATACCCATTCACGCCTTTGTAGAAATATTCTGAAACGTAGCTTTGATCATAATGCGCGCTGATAATTATCGTCCGGGTTTTCGGGAACAGGATTTTGATCAGCTCGAAGGCTTCTTTCCCGCTCATCACGGGCATATCCAGATCGAGCAGCACAATGTCGGCCGCCTTTTTTTTCATATTGTCGAGCAGCTCCTGTCCGTTGGCGGCCTCATGAATGACTTTGTAACCGGTCCTTTGCGAAAGGATATTGCGGTAGGCTGTACGCAGCATCCCATGATCTTCGGCAAGGGCGATCCTGATTTTTGTGCTGGATTTCATGGATAGAATTACAAAAGTAAAAATCGTGAAAATCCGGAAGATACCCAAAAAACAATGTGAACGTTTGTAAAGACACACGAATACTCGTGTAAACAAGCAGTCTTAAAGGCATTGATATCAGTGATGTTTTTAATATTCGTCGAAAGCGGCAAGGGCAATTCGCGCAAAAACTGTTTATTCCGGTTAACAAATCAAATTTCGATAAATGAAGACTTTAGAGATTTGTTAACAAGAAATTAATGCACTTCAAACTTCAATATTCTATTATTGCCTTGTTCGAATCGAAGGAAACAAACGAAACGTACTACACCTTATAGCTATAGATATGACCAAAAAAATCTATCAACTACTGAGCCTTCTGCTCATAGGCGCTGCTGCAACAGAATCGTGTGCGCAGGAAGTAAACAAATTCACAGGGAATCTCAGTTATTCGGAAAACCTGCTGACCATTCCCAGCAACACCGGTAAATCCATTCCGTTGACCATCGGCTATGCGGCGGGCGTTGGCCTGCAGCAGGATGCCAGTGACGTAGGCCTTGGTTGGGGACTTGCTGCCGGGGGCGCTATTGTCAGGAATGTTTCCGGAGTGCCCGATGATTGCGATGAATGCTATTATTACAGCATGAAGGACAAGGTGCCTTCCTATCAGTATGGCTGTATGCATTTTAAGAACGGAAGTATTACACAGGGTTTTCCGGCCAAAAATGTAGATATATATCCTTCCAGATACATGAACGACTCGCTGGAGTATTATGCCGTGGATTATGATAACTACAGCATTTCCGGCCCGGGCATTGGAGGCAGCCTGATACCTAATCTGTTTGATTATGGGAAAATAAAAGCCAGCCAGGTATATGGAGGATATGATGTAAGCGGTTTTTCCAAAACCATGCAGTTCAGTATGGCAGGTGATTTTCATGACACCCTGATCTCCCGGCACTATCCTTCTGTCATTAATGGTTCTACTCCTGTGAAGCTACAGGGGGAAGCGGTTACGGATTATTACAGCAGTGATACGCGCCCTTTTATGGGAGCCGAATACAATGGAGCAGGCACTATGATTGGGGATGAGAATTTTAACCAGAGCGCCAACCGGCTGGTGACACCCTATTATGTGGAGTACTTCACCAACAGCGAGATCAATACGGGCGTTAGCGGGTTCATCAACTTCGAGTCGGGGCATGCCCGCAACAGTTCGAGGTATACCGGTCTGGGAAATACAATAGGCGGATACAGAATCACCGATCCCCTGGGAATGGTATATCATTATTCACTACCAGTATATGTGAACAAAACACTGAATTATATCCTGCCATTAGATAATGATTACAAGTTAAGAGAGCGGCAGGAACTGGATGATTTTAATCCGGGGATCGACGATCCGGCTAATTCCAATATTATAATAAATATATCCTATAATGACGGGAACCGTTTTGTCGAATACATCGATGAGAACAAATTCGCCTACCAGTGGCTGCTGACTGCGGTCACCGGGCCTGATTATGTGGACTCCAATACGGATGGCATCGCCAATACCGGCGATGCAGGTTATTGGGTAAGTTACGATTATAAATTATGGTCGGAACATTACCTGAAACGGACGCCTGCATTCGGTTTCAACATGGAGCTTCAAAACGATCCGAATTATGATGCAGGATATGCGGAGCCATTCACACCCGCCGAAGAGGATGATGATGTAACGCTGACCAATGACGCAAAAGTAGGCACCATTAGTGTTTCGGATATGGAGCATTTTTACCTGAACGCTATCTCTACCAGCAGCCATACAGCTTTATTGGTAAGGGAGCCGCGCAAGGACGAATTCTCCTCCGTTTCGGATTTTGATGCGACACTTCGGATGAATTCCGGTTCCGGGGCCGATCAGAATAATATACTTGCCCAGTCTTACACCGGAACATTCACGTATGATAACCAGTTTTATGGATCGGGTACCACCTGGGATATGACTATTGACCCGGTAACAGCTGAAACCCTTTCGGTTGTAGTTACTTCATTAACTACGGGAACAACGCTCGAGATCCGGGAAAATAACAGCTCGGGAACATTACTGGCAACGATCAATTCATCCACTTCTTTTCCCTGCACTACAGCTGTGAATACCGGAAAAGCATTTCTCCGGCATGTATCGACTGCTAAATCTCAGGGTTTTGTTTGCAACTGGACAAGCACTGTAAAAAAGAAGCCCTTTCCCTTGTTGGCTATCAGCAAACTGATTCTCGTAAAGAACAGTGATATGGCATCGCTTCCTTCCAAATCTTCCTTCAGTACACCCACGGGTTTTAGTCTTAGCAATACAGCTAATTCAAGCAATTATTTATACACCGGCGATTGGTACACAGCCAATAAAACAGCTATTGATAATCTGTCTTTGCAAACAGTTGAATTCAGCTATGACTATAGTCTCTGTAAATACTATCACCGCAACATCAATATCATGGCCCCCGATACGCTTGGTTTCCGTAACTGGAACGAAGTGCCTTCCAGCCTCGGGATGACGGGTGGCCAAACAGCAGTGAGCGGGAAACTGACGCTCACGGAGATCAATACTTTTGGTTTGAGCCATAGCAAGATAGCGCCCGGTTTTTTATTCGATTATAATTATGCCTCCTCTACGGATAATCCCGATTACGATGCAAGGGCAGCAGATTACTGGGGGTATTACAAAAGCGATTTTGCCGCACCGGCCCTGAGCCGATATACAACCTCCACTTCCAAAGATTATACGGATGCCTGGAGTTTGCGCAAGATCACCTTGCCGTCGGGTGGCTTGCTGGAGTTCGACTACGAATCGAACAACTACGAAAAAGTATGGAACGAAACCGGCGGATACAGGGGCGCTGCACGTATTTACCCGATCGCCATGGCTACTTATTACAAAGATCATGTAAGTGAACGGGCCGGAAAAAAATGGAAGCTTCGTATGGAAAGCCCTTTGGTCAGCGATTTCACGTCTCTTGTGAGCTCAGCTCCCGGTGGAACAAGCAAATCCGTATTTATTTCCCGTTTCGGAGTGATGGATCCTTTCCGGGATATCGTCTGTTCGGGAACCTTTAATCTCTACACTTCCCCGCTGCGGATCACGGGTGTGGAAAAAGTATATTATTCCTGCCGGAGAGAAGATAAGTTTAGTCTGGATCTCGACAGCACAAAGTTCGACGGCTTCGACAACGACTCTGATACTTATAAAGGTAATGGCTACCTGAAATATGAATTACCGATGACCACTACCAATTATGGCGGCGGTATCCGGGTAAAAAAGATCACCTCGCGCAACGGAACGGCAGAAGGCTATGTGCAGGAGTATGTATATGAGAACGGAGTAGCCACTATGGAAGCAGACCGTTTTCTCTATCCGAAAGCCTACCGCGACTGGAATGGCGGAGATAAAATGTACAGGGAGCTCACCTCTTTCAGTGTGGATAAAAACCAAATGGGTCCTGCGATAGGCTATGGAAAGGTAAGCGCGCGAAATCTCGGCAGGATCAATGCAGCGCAGGGGGAGGTTGTCTGCATTTATAATACGGCTAATAACGAATTAGGGGCAGATCAGCTGAATGTGCAAAAACGAAGTACGTCCTATGGCACGAGCTATTGTCATTATACAGGCTCCGTAAACGATACCTGTTACATAATAGAGCTGAACCGTAAGGGGCTTGCCTGGTGGGGTGTATTGACTGAAGAGCGGATGACAGATGTGAACGGCACTATACTGAGCAAGTCCACCTATGAGTATGACAATACCCTGCAGGGCGCAACGGTGCAGGTGCTGGATGCCCAGAATGTGAACGGCTGGGATTTTTGTAAGAAACGTATAAAACCCAACGGAGATATTGTGAATGCAAATGTCAATTGTCCTTCCTGCAACAGGTACAATCACACCATCACCATCATTCGTGATTATCAGCTGGAACCTATTGCGCACTTCACCTATGCTATTGGTGGAGCTTCCTCTTTATCCGATGTACTGAAGCGTGATGAGATCACAGGCCAGGCAGTGGAATCTTATACGGAGTCAGCTAACAAAAGCACCCGTAAAGAAAAAGTGGTACCTGCTTTCCGCGTCACGGAATATGTTACCTGCGGGCCGAAAGCGCTCAATAGTACCTATACTAATCAGACCGCCCTGGGAGCTTCCACGAAGATAGTGGTGGATACAACGATCACCGGCGGCGGCGATTTTGCACAACGGACTGCTGCCACTTTCAGCAAGTCTTTCAACATGCGTTATTACGATCTCGCCGGAGGCTATACTACCGGCAGCAACAATTACGGTTTCTGGCTCAACCAGCGCTCCTATGTATGGGGCGGGCAGGCAGGCAGCATCAATACCTACGGATTATATAAAGGAAGTGAAGTAACTGCCCATCCTTTCAGCTACAGCAACCCGGATACCTGCGACCTGCGCTGGCGTTTCTCCGGTGAGGCCAACCTGATGGACAGCAAAACACATGTGCTGGAAAACATCGGCTTCAAAAACACTTACGCCGCTTCGAAATTTGATATAGAAGAGAACCAGCCGATCGCTTCCGTAAGTAACTGCAATTACCTGAGCTTTACCTATACCGGTTTCGAAGAAACAAAATCGTACACCAGTGGCATGACCACAAGCACCTTCTTTAACGGGGAGGTCCTTTCCAACAGCAACACCACGCAGCAAACTTCGGGTGCACGCACGGCACACACAGGCACGAAATACATCAGTGTGAGCAGCGGCAATGATGGCCCGATCTACAAAGTGAAGCACTTAGGCACAGGCAGCAAAGGCGAGGAGTTAGGATTGCTGCGCGGTCGCACCTATCGTGCATCCGTATGGATCCACAGCGACAGTCCCGCCAATGCAAAGCTGATAATGAGCCTTACCGGAACTTCCAACAGCACCACGCTTTCCACTACCGTGCAGGTTCAAAAGAATGATGCAAAAGCCATACAGGTAGGCGACTGGTACCTGGTGTGGGTGGACATCAATGTGCCGGCGGATTACACTTCTGCCGGCACCAGCCCCAACGATCTGCGGATCTATGTGAATGCCGGCTCGGGCGCCGCGTATTTCGACGACCTGCAGTTCCACCCCGTGGTATCCAATTTCTCGGCAAAGGTATACGATCCGAAAACAGGCTGGTTGATTTCCGATCTGGGTAATGATACCTATGCTACTAAATATATATACGACAATGCAGGACGGGTAACAGAGATCTGGCAGGAAGTTCCGGGCATCGGTCTGAAAAAGATCAAATCCACCCGCGTAAATTTTGCAAGAGGATTAAACTAAAAAAGCAACAACTATGCACAAAACCACACATACAACCTTCGCTCCCGATAGCTATCGGGACTTTGCGCCTGCTCTGCGCTCTCGCGAGGCTTCGCGAGCGGTAAAATCAACCATCGTTTTATTCCTTTTCTTTCTGTGTCGTTTCTCCTCCGCACAGGATCTCGCATCCAAAGGCATACTGGAGCTTTATGTAATGACCGACCCGGCCGGATACTCGGTAGTAGGCGCCGGTGATACCATCTATGCACGCTACCTGCATGTGCTGTACGCCGGCGATCCTTCCGGTGCAAAATTTACTGTGCTTCTGCAAAACATAAGTGACACTACAGACATTCAGGAGCTCACGAATACCGAATTTACGGTACCCGGTTCGGATGTCGATAATTCAGGGCTTTATAGTCTCGACCGGACAGGGATGAATATACGTGTCTACTTCGGTGATCTTTCTCTCTTATCGCGTTTCCGGATCAAAGTGTGGATAGAAAGCGATGAATTACCTTCTTACACTACTGATTTTTAAAAACTTTATACCTGCCTGTTATGCAAAACATTCGTAAAAAAACAGCCCTTCTTGGTTTAGGTTTGATGCTTAGCCTTTCCTCCCTGGCACAAACCACCTTCGTAGTGATGCAGCCGGACGGCACCACCGGAAAAGATGC
The DNA here is from genome assembly GCA_021156365.1 of Bacteroidota bacterium. Taxonomy (GTDB): domain Bacteria; phylum Bacteroidota; class Bacteroidia; order B-17B0; family Aurantibacillaceae; genus JADJDM01. The sequence goes on along the minus strand of JAJNDK010000004.1, from coordinate 8,831 downwards.
CAACGTGAAGCTGAAAGACAGCGGCGATACCTTTGGCAATGCAAATTACGGGGCAGAGACCGAATACCAGTCGGATCGTGCCAACACGTTTGTATGGCACAAAACGCGCGGCCTGATACAGTTCGATCTTGCCTCGCTTCCCTACAATGCACGTATTATTTCGGCCAACCTTATTTTGTACGGAACCGGTAACCATACCAGGTTTCACGGCGGCAGCAATGCCTCCTACCTGCGCAGGCTGTCTGCTGCCTGGAATGAAGGTACTGTTACCTGGAACACCCAGCCGGGCAATATTGCTACCGATGAGATAAGTCTTGCAGCCAGTGGTGGCGCCTCCGAAACCTACACGGTGAATGTAACAGATCATGTGCGAATCATGATCGATAACCCGGTGAGTAGCTTCGGCTGGGTATTGATGCTGCAGGACGAAGTCACCTCTTCCGCCCGTGGCCTGAGCTTTGGCTCTTCCGATAATGCCACGGCTGGCCTGCGCCCGCGGCTGGAACTTACCTATGCATTACCTATGGAGATCAAAGGCCTCGTTACACATGTGAACACTGCCATTGGCGCCAGCTCCGGCGCTATCGATGTAAGTGTGACCAATGGAGTACCGCCTTATACCTACTCCTGGTCCAACTCCGCTACTACGCAGGACATCAGTAGCCTGGGCACCGGCTTGTATACACTTACGGTAACGGATGCCTATGGCTTCACCGCGAAAAAATATTTTGCCATAGGCTCCTGGGGGAACTCAGTGACGGTAAACATTGTGCCCGATGATGTTTCGGGCAAGGACAACCTTTTAGTGCTGAATGATAATGGTGTTACCTATGGCGACATTGGTTATCCGCATCACACTCTTTTTTATTCACAGCGATGGAGCGCCGGGAGCTGGAACAAATACCGCTCGTATATCGGCTTCGATCTCAGTTCGATCCCCAGCCTGGCTACGGTGAGCGCTTCCACGCTTACGCTTTACGGGACCAACCACAGCACACTCGGAGGCAGCAATGCCAGCTACCTGCAGCGGGTGTCGGGAAGCTGGGAGGAGCTGAACAATGTATGGTTCAACCAGCCGGGACGTATTACTTCCGACCAGCTGAGCCTCTCTTCTTCTTCCACTGCCACGCAGAATTATTCGGTGACGGTGACCAGCCATGTGCAGACAATGGTGAACGATCCGCTGAGCAATCACGGCTGGGCGCTGGTGCTGCAGAACGAAAGCTCCGCTACCTACCGGCGGCTGGAATTCGGATCGAGCGACCATACGGATCCTACCAAACGCCCGGCGCTCAGTGTAACTTTTTCCCTGCCTGCTTTTACGGATGATGCAAAGAACTACAGCGAAACCGTGAGCTACGACCTCGATGGCAATATCACATCCACCACGCGCAGCTACACCGACAGCCTCGGGCGCAGCACCCAGGACCTGATCCGCGATGTATACGGGCAGGTGTATGCCACACAAACTGTGTACGATAGCTATGGACGTGCGGCATTGAAAACACTTCCTGCTCCTTCCGGAAATATGCTGAGCTATAATACCAGCTTCTTTTTGAACAGCTCGGGTGGCGCTTATTCGTATGTTGATTTTGATGCTTCCGGAACACTCAACAGCCCCACTTCCGTGCAGAACACCACTGGTGGTTCGGTGGGCAATTATTACAGCGACAATGGTCCCGATGCATTTATAGCTACCACTTCGTATCCGTATGCACGCACCGAATACAGCGCCGATCCTATGGGCGGTGTAAAACGCAGCACACAGCCCGGCGACAATTACCAGATGGGATCGGGCCATGAGAACCGCAGCTTCACCATGGTGAGCGGCGATGAGCTGCGTTATATTTTCGGTACGAATATTTCCTACAAATGCAGCATGGATGGCAGCGATCCGCTTACTACCTACACCACCAGCCTAACGGGCGGTATACAGGCTGTGAAAACAGTTGCGCTTACTGCTGATGACAAAGAGATCGTAAGCTATAGTGCGGGGGGGCAGGTTATTGCTTCCTGTATGAGCGGGCTTTCCAGTCCCGATAATTGCTCAATGAGCACCATCAAAAATGTGATGCAGGGTCAGGGCACCCGCAGTGTGGATATCCACCTGCCGGCTTCCTGCAAAAGCACATTGAAATTGCCGCTCACTATTTTCTCGTTGGGGGGATCAACCTATACTGTTACTCCATCCGATATCGTTTTTACCATTACTGACCTGAACACGAATACAGTGCTCACACCTACCACGCATTACACTGTGAATTCGGGAACCCGTATGGTGACCTTCAACAGTCCCTACAACAGCGGCTCTTCCTTTTTCCGGATCTCCTTCAGCTATACCGATCTGTTCCTGGCAACCCTGGCAGTCGTCGGCACAGATCCGCCTCATGAAACAGTCGAATACAGCCTCGACTACGGGCACTGGAGCGTGAGCTATTACGATCTTGCCGGCAAATTACGCAAAAGCGTTTCGGCCAAAGGCATCAGCTGCAGCAGCCCCGGTACCATCAGCATGGCATCGGTATATGATTACAACAGCTACGGGCAGATGATCACTTCCGTAACCCCCGATGAGGGAAAAGCGGAGATGATATACGATAGTGAGGGTAAATTGCGTTTTACACAAAAAGCCGAACAGGTGAGCGGAAAAAAATTCTCTTATGTCAATTACGATGCCTTCGACCGCGTGGTGGAAACGGGCGAATATACGGCGGGCAATTTTGGTTCCGGCAGTCTTTATTTCCAGAATTACTACGGGGCTTATTCACCGTCTTACCTGCACAATACCGAATCATCGGAAGTGCTCGACAGTATCGACTATATCAACGACCCGCTTTGCAGCAACCAGTTCTTCAGCGATTACGATACCCTCAGCACATCCACCAACATCCCTGCAGGCTATGCTTACCGCAGCCAGTATGCCGACAAGTACCGTACCGGGCAGCTGAGCCGCACCTGGAACGATTACACCACCACCTGGTACAGCTATGATAACATGGGCCGCAGCATTGCCACCGTGCAGGAAATAAAGGACGGCGATTATACCGGGCTGAGTACGGGAGCAGGCATCAAAACGAATGAAACGGTGTACGATGCGGTGAAAGGATATGTGACCGAAAGCCATTACCAGAAAAATGTAAGCGCCGAAAAGCTGAGTACGTATTTTACCTACGATGCAGAAGGAAAAGTAGTAAAGACCGAAATTACCCGCGGCGCCAATACCAACAAAGAAGTGCTGAGCCGTATGCAGTATTACCGCATGGGTGCAGTAAAACGCCTGGAAATGGGAGGCAATATGCAGGGTGTGGATTATGTGTATCGTATCAACGGGCAGCTGAAAAGCATGAACCATCCTTCCTTAGACGAAACAAAAGATCCGGGAAAAGATGGCAGTACCAGCAGCACGAACAACCTCTTTGCAAAAGACATGTTTGCCTACACACTCGAGTACCATGCCGGCGATTACACACGCACCGGCAGTAATATAGGAGCCAGTGCTGCCTTCACCACTTCATACAACGGGCTCATCAATGCCCTGCATTATAAAACAGCGGCTACTACAAACGGTGTTACGAACGGCGCCGATTATATTGCGCCTTCTACCGGCTACAGTGTGCAGGTAACCACTACTACGAGCACCGAGTTGGCTAACCAGTATACCTATGACAGCTACGGGCGTTTGTCCACATCGGTTTTCGGAACTTATAATAACAGTACGCCCGCTTTTACTTCCCGCACGGATTACAAGGAGTTCGGGAGCAGCAGCGGCGGTATTGAATACGATGCCAATGGCAACATTAAGAACCTGCAGCGGAACGGGCACGGGGTAGGCGGCGTGTATACCATGGATAATATGACTTATACGTACACCTCCAATACCAATAAGCTCGCCTCCATCACCGATGCCATCACGCATACCAATTACGGGGGAAGTACTGTACAATTTGCCACCAGCGGCACCAGCAAAACCTTCAGCTACGACAATGCGGGGCAGATGACGGCCAGCCAGGCGGAGGATGTAAGCAGCATCACCTATTACCCCGGAGGCATGGTGAAAAAAGTAAGCTTCGGGACGGGCAATTACACCGAATATTTTTACAACGATGCCGGGCAGAAATACAAGGTGATCTATTACACTGCATCCGGCAGCACCTATGCCTACCACTGGTATATAGGACCCTGCATCTACGAGAAACAAAGCAGCGCACTGGTGCTTACGGAAGCTACACTGGCAGGAGCTGTATTAAAAAACACCGGCAGCAACCTCGAGACAGGGGAGCTGCATTTTGCCCTTACCGATCACTTAGGCAATGTACGGGTGAGCTTTAAGAAGGCATCCAATGGAATGGCCCAGTTAGTAAGCCGCAACGATTATTATGTATACGGCGGTGTGATGCCGGGGCGCAGCCTGAACCCTACCGATTTCAGCTTTGCCTACCAGGGCACCGAAAAGGCGAAAGATGCCAGCCGCTGGGACCAGTTCGAGCTCCGCCTTTTTAACCACGACTTAGGTCGCTGGTTTGCACCCGATCCCTACAGGGAATTCAGCTCGGCGTATGTAGGCATGGCCGACAACCCGGTGAATGCGACGGATCCGAACGGAGGGCAGATCAAATACATGCGTTCGTATGGTTTGCAGGCGCAGGGTGCGTCAGCAGGCTGGAATGCCTTCCACGAAGGATTGGCTGCGGAAGCAAAGATGGCTGCGGAGGCCAGGGATCTTGCGGAGATGAACTCCTACAAAACCACTATGAGGCACAATATGCCGACGATTGCCAGCGATGATGGGATCACTAAAAATGAGGTAAGGTCAATGTTAAGTATGTCGCAGGGCTTGCCGAACCATTCGCATGCAATAGATGTAAATAGTGATGATGTTGTGTTTAATGTTTGGAGTGGAATAGACGCTACACGGAGGTATGCGCATTCCAAAGGGATCAAGTCTTTCTGGAAGCAGAGTATGCAGTGGGTGGATGGAGCGCTGCAGTGGGTGGTGACAGAGGCATATTTGGCGGATAAGGTAAATACAATGAAGAAAAATATGCCGAAGCAGTTACATAGTGGGAAGCTGCCAAGTGGATTCATAATAAAATTTGATTTTAGTCCAATATTAAGAGTTGGAGATATAAGCGATGACGGATTGCAAAAATTAGTTACACATTTTACACCGGAGATAAAAGAAGAAATCACTAAATTTGTGGAAGGTCTTGACCCCTCAATTCTGGCATCTGATAATTTTGCAGCAATGAAAACGATGGATTTTAGTTCACTTTTGAATGCTTTTATGCTTAAACCTGACGATTCAGAAACTGGAGTGAGACAAATAGAATTTGATGCTTTCTATTCTAATATCAGGCCCGGCCAAGGAGGCTCAGGCTTGATCCCCTTAGGTAAAGTAATGGACGAGTACCCACAAAGAACAAAAGGACCTTTTGGTATAGATATTATGAATTTTGAACGATTCGGAGATACGCCAGACTCGCAAATAATAAATTCTTTTAAAGGAATCGGGGTTTGGATACAAGATCAATCATATAACAGAGCACTATGGATTAATTTTAGTTTAAATGAAGTATATCCTCCTATGTAGCATATTCGTTTCTTTTTATAAAGAAAACAAAATCGAAAACTGGTTTCCGATTCACTATAACAATTATATATATAGAGATATAAACGGCTGTGAATACAGAGATCATTTTGTTTTGGAAAATGGTAAGACATTTCTGCTTCATGAAATAAAGTGCACCGCAACTGTCGAGAGGCAAGAATTCATTTACACTAAAAACAAAATATACCAAAAAAGGGAAGGTGAAAAATTACTATATTTTAAAGAACCATACAATAATCAGTCTTATAAAAGAGATAAAGACACATTTATATATATCGAATCAATGAACTCGAATATTGAAACTCCTACCGGCAAATATGAAAATTTAGTAAAAGTAAGAACAATTGAACATAATTTTAAAGACACTACTTATCATTACATTAAGCCTGGAATAGGTATAATTGCGTGGACAACAAAAACCAAATTACTAAATTATTTATATAAAATTGAGTAGAGAGTTGTACACACAGCATATTAACGATCTTTGGTAAAATTCGTTTTGCTGTAGTATACAACACTACAGCGATCGTTGTTCACGAAGCAGCGAGACGTTCACAACCCCGGTGAATGCCACCGATCAGCTATATACCAGACAAAGTAATGGCGATATTCAACGAGGCATTGGTACATATAATTTTATGTGTAATCCATACGGAGGATTTAATAAAATTCAAATAGGATTTCAGTATTATAATAATAAATTTGGATATTAATCTTAAAGACCTAAAAATGAAATTTTTCTTATTTATATTATTAACAGTGTTAGTCAACGGTTGTGGACAAAATAAAACCAGTAGCGTTAATCCTGCTTTGAAAAAAAGACAATTAAAAGAAAGACTAATTGATCGCAATACGTTAACAATTGGGTTTATCCTTGATTCCCTAATACAAGCCTATGATTCTGCCTATGCCCGTGGACCAATAGAGAGTTATAACGTTGTTTCATCTAATAGTTTCTCCGGCGTCCTAAAGGGTAAGAAAGGACAAGAAAGTAGCGCCTATCAGTGGAAATTTTATGCGGAAAAGGAGGGAAAAGATCATGTCGATGTTATCTATCCAGGCTGTGACCAAAGATCCTTATCTCTGAGATTCTATTCGGATAGTATCTACGTGTTTACTGCAAATGATGCGGCCTTTTTTATAGATCTCAAAAATGAACTATATCTGTGTTTTGTCCCGGAAGCAAAGGGTAGGCTGCCTTCTTCTGGTGGAAACTTGTGTTTCTTTATCCTGGATGATGATTTATTTCCTATAAGCTCGTGTTATGCTGAACAAGGGGGATCAGATGCAATACGGTTGCTCACAAAAGTGACAAGAAGTGAGCAGGGGAGCTTATCTTATAAAATTCATAATTCCTCCCTTTTGAATCTGAGCTATTCTAAGCTAAATTATAAAAACATCATGCAATTAAAAAAAGAAGCTGCCAATAGCACAATTATTTTAAACGGAGAGCCATCAAATCTTAATCCTCATAACTGCTACGGGCCAATTTGGCTGAATTGGTCTTAGGTTGCTTCGCGCGATGTATTCTCATCGCAAAGCGACGCAACGACATGCAGCATTTCCAACTGCTGCATAAATGGTATGAAGATACGAACGCAATATAAAGTTAGCGTTAATTGAAAATTATGATGTAGTGCATTTATTCACAAGAGGTGTTGATGAAAAGAAGGTGTTCTCTTTTGAAAAGACTGCGATGAATACTACCTTTACGAAGTAAAGGTGGAACGCTGAAGAAAAGACTCTTCGGCGTTTTTTGTTCTTTGAGATAAGCTGATGCTGTAGTATACAACACTACAGCGATCGTTGTTCACGAAGAGCAAGACGTTCACAACACCAGTATCTATGCAACCTGGCTCAACTATTGATTTTATGGTGGATGGTATAACACATCCAAATTTTCCTGCCCAAGTATTTAAAGCGGTTGATTATATCGATCTTATTTTTGGAATTAATGTCACTCCAAATTTTATTTATGTTAATACATCAGAAGGTATAGAGTTAAATCAGCTTGGCGGCGGTGGCTGGATGAATCAACCTCCTGACCCAGGCTGGAACGCAATTTTTGAAAAAGCTGGCTGGAAACCAAAATAATAGCAAATGAAAACCATAAAATTAATATTCTTTATTATTAGTGTCTTTTTGACGCCGGTAGTTATTTTCAAAATTTCATGTGCCTATCATGACGACAGAATAAAACTGGACGGAAAAAAGGCTGAAATTCTTTCCTTGATTTTTGTTTCAGATACAGAATATGCAAAGGGCTATTCTCATATTAAATTCAGGCAAATAAAAATTGGCATGACTGAAAAGCAGGTTATAATAATGTTAGGTCCCCCACTATACAAATGGAAACCATATGGAGAAAATGATCCCTCTAAACGAAACTATATCGGTTTTGGTTATAGTCAGGGTCAAAAAGGAAGTTATAGATTAAGACAAATAAACTTCGACAAAGGTATAGTAGTAGAGATAAAAAACTATTTTTACATTGATTGACATTATTCGCACGTCAAGGTGTAAATTTTTAATGCGGTCTCAGAACCGAGCTTCAAGCTTTTATATAAGTCTTCGCAAGCATTAGTTTTATCATTTATCTTAAGTTTAGCCATAGCTCTTGAGAAATAAATATTTGCATCAGTAGAATCTCGAAGTATTGCAACATCGAAGTCTTTTATAGAACCAACATAATCGCTTAAAAATGCCTTACAATGTGCTCTATTATAATAACAACTTCTATATGTCGAATCAATTCTAATAGCTTTATTCAAATAATATAATGAATAGTCACAAAATATTGCCTGCTTTCCACAATATGCCAAATATGAAACCCCCAACCCGTAATTAGCCTCTACTCTCAGTGAATCTATTTTTAGCGCCTCCTGGAATTTAAAAATAGCTTCTTTAATTTCTTGCTTTTCCATAAGCATTAAGCCATCTTCCGTTAGCTTGTTATAGGTTTCTTTCTGACAATAACTTATTAAAGGAAGAAAACCAATATTAATTAAAAGAAGTGCCTTTAAAATTTTAAAATTATAATATTTTACCATTACACAAATATACCAATTATTGATAGTGAATCAAAATTGGGTTGTGTTGTGAAGCTTGAAGTGCCGTAAATGGTCTTAGAAATGAAAGAAAATTCCTTGCAACTCCAACGGAGTTGAATATAATTAGCGCCGATAACAATCGGCGTAAATGGTCGGAAGGTACGAACACAAAA